>JAEYLX010000044.1 GCA_023407575.1 Bacillota bacterium | reverse complement strand
TCGTATCAATACGATAGCATCCGAATCTGTATTTGTCAAGCTGTTTTGACCACTTTTCATAAAATATTTTCAGAATCTGTCCGTAAAACCGATTTTGCACTAAAACTATTGATATTTGCATAGTTTTAGCGCATTTTCGGCATAGAAAAGGAACGCTCCGAAGAACGTTCCTTATACCTGTATATATTTTATTACTTTGAATTGAAATCTGTTTTCTTTTTTTTAGGAGTATTGCCACCGTTCGCAGTTTGACTCGGACGAATTATTTTCATACCGTATGCGCTTTCGTCTTTGCCCGCCACCTCGGCGACAAACTCCGTTACCGTCAATTCAGCGGTTTGATTTGTCCTGCCATTTTTCAGTCTGACCACATAGTCTTTCGGTAAATGAAATACAATCGCCTTTTCGCTTCGGTTAATGCTAATAAACTTATTCGGAATCTTATATGCATAATCTCCGTACTTATCGTGCTCCGGCATTGCAAATATTCTGTACTCCTTATAACTCGCAATCTTCGACGCCGACGAAACGGATATATGTACCGTATTTTTTTCGTATTCCTCGTCTTTTCCGAACATTCCGCTGTCGATTATTTTTTTAAGCCCCGTAATTGCTTCTTCATAATTGCAAGGTGTATACAACATCGTCCGCGTATGTTCTTCATAGTCCTTTTTATAACACTCTGTTTCTATCACTTGTTCAAGCAAAGCAGGAATGTCTGCGTTATTCTGCGCCGATACACATAGCGAGTGATATTTCCGATCCTCCCTGACTCTATGTATAAGCGCGCGGAACTCTTCGTTTAATTCCACTCTTCCAAGCAATTGATATATGTCGTAAATATGACGGGAATGCTTTTGCATATCGTCCAAAAGCATATAATCGCACAACGCAAACACTTTGTCTACAAGCGTCCTTTCCATTGTTTGGACGTGAATATCGAAAGAAAGAAGCCCGTATTCTTCCGCTTGTTTTGTAAAACCGTTCGCTTTCAACCATTCTCCGATAAGAGAATCCGCCTGTTTCACTTCTTCCGGATAACATTCCTGTATAAATACCGTTTCCGCCTTGATGACAGGATCAATCTCATCGTTCTCAAACAAAAGCGGATAACTTATCTGATAGCAGTTATAATCCCTTCTGCTTCGCGTGTTTTCAAGGTTGTTAATTGTCAGTCCGAGTTCTTCGCAGATTTTTACAATCGTCGGTTTAACTATCTTTCTTTGCCCTTCCGTAAGGTGTTCGCTGTCAAGCGTTAAGTCTATATCTTCCGAAAACCTGTTGATTGCCTTATGACATTTGGAAAGCGACGTTCCGCCCTTAAAAATAAGTCCGGAAATCTCTTCGTTTATTCTTTTCAACACCAACGTAACGTAGTAATCTTTTTCGATAAGCGCGGGCGAAATATTTAACCCTCTACTTACCGCCTGTACCGCTTCGGTAAAATCGTCTTTATTCTTATGCAACCTCATTTAATATATTGCTCCCCATCAGATTCTTTAACGCTTTTGCAGGAAATTTCATTGCTACGCCAATCAACTGCTCTTTCGTAACGCCTCTTTCTCGCATAAAGTCAATCAACCTTTTTTTCGCAAACTCGTCGATTTTCTCGCCGTTCAAATCGTTGAACAGTTCCATAATCATATAGGCATTTGCATTGTCCCTGTTAATCTCGAAACGCGATTTCCGCAAAATAAACGTTCTGCCGTCCATCTTCACTTCTCTGCGCTTTGCAGATTCGTTGTTCGATACGATTTCATAGATATTAGGAACTTGCGTCGTCACAGAAAACATATTCTGTAACTTTAACCCGCCGTATATTCCAAACACTTCGTCGTTCCATTTCAAATACCTGCGAGCTATTACCGTATCTGCCGTTATCGTAGACAAACCGATAAACGTTTTACGCGGGATATAATATATTCCTTTTGCGAAGTTGACGATTTCCTTTTTTTCTTCTGCTTCTTTGATAAACCTGAATATCTGCGGTCTTGAATAATCGGGGAAAAGCCCGATGATTTCTTCCGTATATATGGGTTCGTTCGTAGCAAAGCTGCTTTTAACTCTTTCGGCAAACATAGACTTAACCTCCTTTCATAGATATATTATGCTCTACCCTCGCTTATATGATACTACGGTTTACCTAAAAAGTCAAGAGTAATATTATGACAATTCCATAAATTTTAGAAAATTCCGAGAAAATATTACTGAGAACACTCTCTCGGAACTCCTTTTCATCGTTTACCCGGCAATCAACGCCGCGATTCCTTTTACAAGATACGGACAAGCAACGAGAATAGCAAAGATAACGACAAGTCCAATGACGTAATTTTTAATCATTTTCCGAGCCTTTTCTTTATCTTCGTTCTTCTGCGCAATCGCAAAGAATACGCCCATCACGATGCTCCATACGCCTGCGGTTGCCAAGAGTACCCACCACATATAAGGCTGATATTGACCGAACAAATATCCGATATACGAAGATACCTGTTCATACTGCTCGCCCATATTCTGCGTGGTAATCGCTCCGCAGTTCGTGCAAACGTAAGTACGGATATTTTCGCCGTTTACTTCTTCCGTTCCCGTGAGTTCGTAGTTATGCCCCGTTGCAGGAATATCCGAATAGTATTCTTTCTCGCACTTACGGCAGTGGAATTTTCTTTCCCCTTCCGTTTCGCAATGCGGAGCGCGGACGACTTCCGTTTCGTAATCGTGTCCCGTAGCGGCGACGATATTGTCCTTATACTCGTTTCCGCACGACAGGCAGGTATGTAA
>JAEYLX010000035.1 GCA_023407575.1 Bacillota bacterium | reverse complement strand
AAATACGCTTCAACATTAAGGTGTTCTTTTTAATCGGGTTATATGTGCTTTAATTCCAAGGCACCACGAAATACTGGCACCTAATGATATAAGCAATGCTGGCATTAATTCATAGGTCTGCTGCCCTTCTGTTACAGAAGAGTTTATTATTATAAAACCTATAAATAGAATTGTAATACCAACTACCATTAACTTTATAATATTGACAACTTTCTTTAAAACGTCCTGCATTGGTTACCCCCTACAATTAAAGCCTGTTCTATTTGAACACGTACTCTAATTATAAGACGATAGCAGGGAAGGTCAATATCAATTGTAATATTTTTACAAATTGTATTGTATTAAATATCGCAGTATGTAACATAATATATACATTTCTTACTTCTTTCAGCAGCAATGCTATTATCTACTGTCGACTAAGGTCATATTAAGTTATTTCATCTAGAATAGTGCTTTAATGCACTCATATACAACCGGAACCAGAACTGCGGGCAGTAAATTACCACACTTTATCTTTTTACCAAAAATCATATTGATACCAATACCAAAGATTAGAATGGACCCAATTAAAGATATATTACTAATTAACTGATCTGATAAATATGGTTCAATGAATTTGGCAGAAATTGTGATTCCTCCTTGATAAATACCTAGAGGTATTATGGAAAATAAAACGCCAATTCCTAATGTCGAAGCAAAAATAATGGCACTAAATCCATCAATGATAGATTTTGCAAAGAGCATGGAGGTGTCACCTGATAACCCATCGTTTAAAGAGCCAATGATAGCCATTGCACCTACACAAAATAGAAGGGAGGAACTCACAAAGCCTTCCACAAAATTCTGACCCTTTTCGCCTTTCACGCGAAGCACTGTTTTGAGTAACTCGCCAACACGGTCAAGTTTTGCCTCGATGTCAATTAATTCACCTACCAGTGCGCCGATTGCCAGAGACACTATCATTAACATCATGTTTTCCGTCTTAAGGCCTTGCCCATCCACTACAAACAGCCCTTGAAGTGCACCGCTAAGTCCAACAAACATAACGGATAATCCTAACCCGTTCATTATGGTTTCTTGAAGTTTGGGTTTTAATCCTCCATTGAATAGAATACCAATAAGGGAGCCAATGACAATTGTTACAATATTTACTAGCGTTCCTAATCCAACCATGGTTAAGCTTCCTCCCTTGTATTAATTTCTTAACATAGGATGCTGCTTCTATGTTAGAAATGTTAGCTTCCTATTATTGCTTCAGGTGTTAAAAGTCAGCAAGCTGTTACAGTCTGATTATTTCTTATTAATTCCGCTTAAATCTTTAATTACTTCTCCTGCAAGAATTAATCCTGCCGTTGCAGGAACAAAGGAATTGCTGCCTGGTATTTGACGCTTTACAGTACATTTACTGGTAGCACCGGGTGGACAAATACAATTCGTTTTACAGCTTAAGGACATATCCTCTAAAGGCTTATGTGGTAGTTCTTTGGTATATACAACCTTTAACTTCTTCACACCACGCAGCTTAAGCTCTCTTCTCATTACCTTCGCTAAAGGGCATACGGAGGTTTTATAAATATCCGCTACTTCAAATTTAGTGGGGTCAAATTTATTACCTGCACCCATACAGCTGATAATAGGGATATTTTTCGCTTGTGCACGAAGTACCATTTCTATTTTCGCAGAGACTGTATCAATGGCATCTACAATGTAATCATATTGTGAAAAATCAAATTGATCCGCTGTTTCTGCAGAGTAGAAACACTGATGTGTGGTAACATTTGCTTTAGGATTGATTTCAAGAACACGATCCTTCATCACATCTACTTTATATTTACCAACCGTTTTTCTTGTTGCAATCAACTGTCTATTGATATTGGTCATGCATACTTTATCATCATCAATTAAATCTAAGCTTCCAATTCCGCCTCGAGCCAGCGCTTCCACTGTATAACCACCGACTCCTCCTATACCAAATACGGCAACTCTAGCATTTTGAAGCTTTTCCATGCCCTCAGCACCAAACATTAACTGGGTTCTTGAAAATTGGTTTAACATTCTGGTGCTCCCTTCTGGTCATAATCATCTAAGAAATTGTAAGTCATCTTTTTATCATGATAACCAATAATAGTACTTAAGTTAACATCGTGAACACTTCTAAAGATATTCATATCAATACTAGGATTTGTTTGACGGAATCTCTTAATAAGCCCTTTCATCTCCTGTCTCTTAGAACCACCGCCTCCATTATCACATAGAGTACAGTTCTCAGTCAGTCGACAAGCGCATTGAATAAACTGAAGTTCATGATAGTTCTTCCAATTAAGAATATCTGCTTCTTTCACAAGATACATTGGACGAATTAACTGCATTCCGGGATGATTGGTGCTGTGAAGCTTTGGCATCATAGTCTGTATTTGACCGCCATAAAGCATTCCCATTAAAATTGTCTCAATGACATCATCAAAATGATGACCCAAAGCTATTTTATTACAGCCCAGTGCCTGCGCTCTTTTATAAAGATAACCTCTTCGCATTCTGGCACAGAGATAACAGGGGGATTCATCCACTCCTGCCACAATGTCATATATTTGAGTATCAAAAATATCAATTGGAATATTTAACAGCTTTGCATTATTAATAATTGTCTGTCTGTTAATTTCATTATATCCCGGATCCATAACAATAAATTCCATTTCAAAGGGAATTTTGCCGTGTCTTTGTACTTCCTGCATTAATTTTGCCAGAAGCATGGAATCCTTTCCACCAGAGATACAAACGCCAATCTTGTCACCCTCTTCAATTAACTTATAATCGTTTACACCATTGATGAATTTTTTCCACAATGGTTTTCTATATGTTGTTATTATACTTCTTTCTATTTCCTGATAACGTTCCATTCTCTTTTCACTTTCTAAATCTATAATATTCTTAGCTCACGGTTAGTCTTTGATAGCATTTATCAAATGCTTTCATGAAATAATCCAGCTCCTCTTTTGTGGTTACATGACTCATGCTAATACGAAAGGAACACATGGCATTCTTCTTATCTTTCGAAACAGCATATACTGGTCTTGATGGAGAACCTGGTACGGAACAAGCGGATTTCACAGAGATACATACCCCTTCCTGTTCCAACGCTTCCTGAAAAATAGTACCTTTCACACCTTGAACACTTAGGTTTAAGATATGTGGTACCGAATATTTTGTACTATTAATTCGTACTTTCTTATACGTTACTAAACTCTTTTTTAGATCTTCATTTAAATCGCTTACCCAAGCTAGGCGTTCCTTTTGTTTCCCTAATGCTATTTCTAATGCTTTATCTATCGAGGCTGCCAAAGCAAGTGCCGGTGTACCACTTCTGTAAATCGTAGTACTTGTTCCTCCATGAATAAGCGGGCTTAATACTACCTCATCCCTTTTAATTAATACTCCGCAACCATTCAAGCCAAAAAACTTATGTGGTGTAAACGTCAAGCAATCTACAGACTTTACTGCAACAGGTATTTTTCCAATCGCTTGGGTTGCATCTGTATGGAAAAAGCAGTTTGGATAATTACGAAGGATTTCTCCCATTTCTTCAATCGGTTGACTAACACCGAGTTCACTGTCAACACTGCAAACAGACACTAAAACAGTATCATTTCGAAGTAATTCCTTTAAGTGTTGAAGATCCACCACCCCATCGCTTGTAATATCAACTAAGTCAATTTCATAACCCAAGGACTGTAAGTAGGTGAATGCCCCGCTAACGGAAGGGTGTTCCAAGCAAGTCGAGATAATGTGCTTTCCATTATGACGATACGCCTGAACAAGACCTTTAATTGCAAGGTTGTTAGCCTCACTTGCACCTGAGGTATAAATTATCTCTGATGGCTTAACTCCCAGTAAATCGGCTAAGTGTTCTGTAATACGATCCAGCTTACCCTTTGCTTCTCGTCCTAAAATATGGGAAGAATTCGGATTTGCAATATAGCCTGTATTATAATCAACAAAACAGCGCATTACCTCTGGATCCACGGGGGTATTCGCTGCATAGTCTAAATAAATCATTCTTTCACCTCATACCTGTGTCTCAAATTACGACAATAGTATTATCATAATTCCTAATAACTTCTATGTCAATGTATTTTATATAGTAAGTAAACCATAAGGGATACACGATATGATTTTCTCATGGATATCTACCTTCTTTAATCTAACAGCTTACTCTTAGTTTCTTACAGAGGTCTACATTCTTTAATCTTACAAGTAGTTGCTCTTATATGTAAAAACTGCCTTATTCAGCTCCTAAGTTGGAGTTGATAAGACAGTCTCGCATTCTTTTTTAATTAAACTTCCTGGAATTCTTCTTTGCTAACTCCGCACAGAGGGCATACCCAATCATCCGGTATATCTTCCCATTTCGTTCCGGGTGCAATCCCGCTATCAGGATCGCCTAATGCTTCATCATAAATGTATCCACAAGCAGTACATTCATATTTCTTCATATGATACCTCCATTTAAAAAGTATATTAAGACATGTCTTAATATGGATAATATACCATAATTTTATAACAATCTCAAGTCATAAAGACTTATAAGTTATAATTTTTTTAACAGTTCCGTGCTACAGGCTTAAACTACAATCGGAAGAAAAAGCTTGCTTCCAAATACCTGTTGTAGTATAAACTTGTAAGGCTCTCTGCCAAAGCGAGATCTGCGAAATAAATCGAGCTATGGCTAAACTGTTAATATCTATCCTTAAGTTTCGGTAAAATTTATTTTTTTATTCAATTACAAATGATTAATTTACAGTTACTGAATACACGACTTTAATATAATAAATAACATTATTATAGGACTCGATTATATTTATCAATTAATTACATAAAAACAGCCTTCCTCTGCACATAAGTGCAGTAAGAAAGCTGTTCTAACGTTTCTATTTAAATCTTAAATTCTAATTTTATAAAAATAATTATTTGGTTTCTAAGATATATTGATTTAAGAGACTCTCAAGCATTTCCTGTCTACCGGATGTGTTAGGTGTAGTACCATTCTTAAGAGCATATGCCTCAAGTTCCTTAAAACCGATTTTACCCTCAACAATGTCTTTTCCAAGTCCTTCGCTGTAGCTTGCATAACGATCCTTCTTGAAATTCTCAAGCGCTCCGTCTTCAATAAGTTTAGCTGCAACCTTTAAGCCCTTAGCGAATGCATCCATACCTGCAATGTAAGCATAGAACAAATCATCATCCTGGAAAGATGCACGACGAACTTTAGAGTCAAAGTTAAGACCGCCCTTAGTTAAACCACCATCCAAAAGGATTTCATACATAGCCAATGTTGTGTCGTATACGTTAGTAGGGAACTGATCGGTATCCCAGCCAAGCATAGGATCACCAGTATTTGCATCTACGCTGCCAAGAGCGCCATTAATTCTACTCATGTTTAATTCATGCTGGAAGGTATGCTGTGCCAAAGTTGCATGGTTTGCTTCAATATTTAACTTGAAGTAATCCTGTAAGTTATACTTTCTAAGGAAGGAAAGTACAGTAGCAGCATCGAAATCATACTGATGTTTTGTAGGTTCCTTTGGCTTAGGCTCGATTAAGAATTGACCAGTGAAGCCGATTTCTTTTGCATAATCAACAGCCATCTGAAGTAATCTTGCAAGGTTATCTAATTCTAAACCTGTATCTGTATTAAGTAGTGTCTCATAACCTTCTCGACCACCCCAGAATACATAATTTTCACCACCTAATTCTTTGGTGATTTCCATAGCTTTTTTAATCTGTGCTGCAGCATAAGCAAATACTGTAGCATTACAGGAAGTACCTGCACCATGTACGAATTTGTCATCAGTGAAGGCATTAGTGGTACCCCATAAACATTTAATTCCAGTACGAGCCATTTCTTCTTTAATAACTACTACGATTTCATCAAGTCTCTTATTGGTCTCTTCTAAGGTAGCAGCACGTGGAGCAATATCCTGATCATGGAAACAGAAGAAAGGAATTTGCATTTTTTCCATAAATTCGAAAGCAGCACGAACTCTATCCTTTGCTCTCTTCATCGCATCCTCTGTATTATCCCAGTCACGATACATGGTAGCACCACCGAATGGATCGCTACCCATATAAGTAAGTGTATGCCAGTAGGACATGGCAAAACGTAATTGCTCCTTCATGGTTTTACCCATTACTACTTCCTCTGGATTATAATACTTGAATGACAGTAAATTTTTGCTTTGAGGTCCTTCGAACTCAATTTTACCAATGTTAAAAAAAGACATGTATTTTTCCTCCTTATAAATGAATTCCTTCTTTTCGTATTTTGATTTAAAACTCTGAATCTTATAGGCTTATTGTCTATAAAATGCCGACTGCCTATTCCATAAAATATTATAATTCTTTTTAACATATATTTCAATATTAATTTGTAAATTTATTAAACTAATTTGATTTAGGGTAATAATTCAGCCCTGTAAGACATTTTGCCAAAGCAACATCAAGCATATGGCAAAACTATAACAAGCATTTAATTTAATTATAATTGGATTACTTGTTGTAAAATAAAAAGGGTGACTTATTGTCACCCCATTCTTCACATTACTCTAAAAGTTTTCTAATATTGAGTAACCCCCAGCCTTGTTTTTCCCAATGCTGTCCCAAATCCACTGCACAATCACGCAGTTTTAATTTCACCTCGCGATTTGTCAAATTAGGTTTAGCAGCTAAAAGTAACGCAATCGCACCGGATACTACTGGTGTTGCCATTGAGGTACCACTCTTCACCGTATACATCATCGGCGAATCACTGCTTGTTAACCTAAGTTCTCCATTCTTACTTCTACTGGAATAACGACTAATATTACAGGAAATTATATTTGAACCCGGAGCAACAATATCTGGTTTTTTAATACAGAATGGCGTTGGCCCTCTTCCTGAATAATCTTTTGACCGACCACTTCCAAATACCTCTACTGCCACACTATCATCCGAAGAACCTACCGTAATAACTTTTCTGCTGATTCCAGGTGTTGAGATTGACATTGGCCCTGGGCCATTGTTCCCTGCTGCCACCACAACAACAATTCCGCTATCCCAAACTGCATTAACCCCCTGTACTAACAGCGAATTTTCATCCAAGTTATCTTTTGCAGAAGTTCCCACGGATATATTTACTACTCTAATATTATATTTCTTACGATTATCCATAATCCATTGTAACCCTGCCAGTACATCAGAGATGTTACCGTCACCTCGATGATCCAAAACCTTTACTCCAATAAAATTGCAATCAGGAGCAACCCCTTTATACTTTCCTTTTGAGGAGTAACCACTTCCTCCGATGATCCCTGCAACATGCGTGCCGTGCCCATTGTCATCGTAGGGCTCCGTTCTATGATTAATGAAGTCTACAAAAGCAGTAACTCTATTCCTGCTTTCATAAAAATCCTTATGCAAAGCAATGCCTGTATCGACGATTGCTACGCCAACACCTTTGCCATAGTATCCTCTTTCATGGGCCCAACTGCTTTCAATAACTTCACCAACTCGATTCATCTGGGCTGTAATATGAGTATCGACTTCCATGTCAAGGACTCCATCCATCCTTTTCAATTTTTGTAATTGATCCTCATCTACTTCAATAACATAGGCATTAATCATCGGTAGTTTATATTTAATATTACATATATTCTCGAAAAATGACTGCCGTTTTTCAAATTCTTCGCAATGAATTATCACTTGGACTTTTTGCTTATCTACCATAGCAATGCTCCAATGTTTTTTCTATATACTATTCTGACAGCTTTACCATTATACTTTCAAGTTTTATGATTAATTTTACGATATTCTGACGGAGTATAATTTACCTTCTTCTTAAATAATTTACTAAAGTAGCTTATATCGCTAAAACCTGTTCTTTCGCATATTTCTTCAATGCAAAGTTCCGTGTCCCTAAGCATGGCACTGGCCATCATTACCCTCAATTGTATGAGATAACTGTTAATGGATTGCCCGGTATATTTTTTAAAATCTGTTAATAAGGTGGTTCTGTTTGTATGAAACTCTTCTGCCAGCCTTTCTATGGTTATCTTTTTGTTATAGCAGGTCTGCAGATAATAAATTACATCAATGGCAAGTCGTGAACCACCATCATAAAGAATCAGGGAATTAGCCATATATTCATCCTCTTCCTGCCTGGCAAGACAAAATAATATTTCTAAAATATATGATCTGCTTCTGCAGGGCCACCTATTTGTATTCTGCATCTTAAGCAGCTCCCAGGTTAAATGTAATTTTGTCTCAATTGTGGTGGAATCTATGGTATGTAAGGATAAAATTTTCATTGCATTCTTTGCTTCATGTAAAAATTGTCTTAAAAAATGTATGTCCTGATATTCTGTGGAGGTAAACATCACCTCTGTACTATTTATACTTTCAAACGAGAATAACCCATTTAAAAGGTATGGTTTAAACCATAAAATACTTACTTCATTTTCACGAATGTCAAGAAAATCTATATGGTCCCTCTCATTTAAACAAATAACACTAGCCCCTGTTAATATGAACTCTTTGTCATTCAGTAAGAAATGACAGGGTCCCTGTTTGATATAAATTATCTTATAATAATCCTTCGCTTCTTCATGTTTTAGCTCTAACAGACTTGTTCTTACTGAAGCTGGAAATGTATATCCAATATAATATTGAAACCCAAGAGTTTGAAACACAGTAAAAGCACCTGCCATCCTTATAATTATAGTAATGTTAAAATTATAACGGTAGGCAAGTGCTTTGTAAATATATGTAGATTAGTTATTTGTATCTAAGTTTATAAATTCTTACCTATATCTACATGTATACCTAGTTACCTGTATCGCAAAGTATTTGTCATATGGTATACCTTTAATGTGTCCTCAGGCAAATCCTCTTTTGAAATTTCTATTAGATTCTCCAATTCTTTTACATCACCATATAACTCACCTAATTTTGTAATGTCCTCCGCTGTATAATGTGTTGGGATAATAATTTTAGGATTTACTTGTTCAATTAAATGAAATCCTTTCATATTTTCCATATTCATATCAGAATAACTATTGTCAAACTGCATGAAGGCAATGTCAATTTCCCCCATGGCCTCCAACTGTTCTTTTGTCATTTCTGTCTGTCCAATATCTCCCATATGTGCAATTCGTAATCCATCCACCTCAATTACCATGATGTAATTGGTTCCTGTAATTACATCTCCCTTATGGGATGCCTTAACTGAATATATATGGAAATCATTCGTCTGTATTTCGCCTTCCTTATATTTTAATACCTGTGCATTGGG
This sequence comes from Bacillota bacterium, assembly GCA_023407575.1. Lineage (GTDB taxonomy): Bacteria > Bacillota > Clostridia > Lachnospirales > Lachnospiraceae > Mobilitalea. The sequence goes on along the minus strand of JAEYLX010000035.1, from coordinate 42,256 downwards.
ATTAGACTTAACAAATACTGCATCATTATGGTCTGGATGATCATGCGTGCTTATTATAGCTGCAGGGTTAATGTCAAGAATAGTCTTTTTCGGCATCTCCGTACCATCTACTACTATTTTTTCACCACTAACAGATGTAATGATAAAAGAGGTAGTAGGATAGGTAATTGATGAAGAGACCGTTTGTATCATAACCTTTCCTGCATCATTTGTTAGCACCGGTAATACGAGTGGACGAGGTGTAGGAGTTGCTGGTACCGGACTCACCGTCAATGTTGGTGCAGATTGAGTTATTGCAGGCGTTGTTGTAATCATGATGTTTTCACCACTTGTTTTCTTATTCGCCGAACAACCTTGAAATACTAACAATAACATTATTATTAATACAATCATTTTTTTCATAAAAAACCCTCCTATTAATTGATTTCGAATGAAATCTTATCATAGAAGGGTTGTAAATCCCATGTAATATCAGCAATGAAATTTGTATTTTTATCAAAATATTACAGTAAGCTGCATTTTGAACTGCTCTTCACCATATACAGCATGAGGCACATGATTAGGCATTAAAATTGTTTCACCTTTACTTAAATAGAACACCTCATCACCTATTGTAAATCTACCTTTGCCATCCAGTACTGTCACCATTGCATCACCGTCAGAAGAATGTGAACTGATTTCTTCTCCTTTGTCAAATGAAAATAAAGTTACACTAACATTCTTATTCTGAACCAGTGTCTTGCTTACTACTTGCCCACTCTGATAACTAAGCTCTTCTTCTAATCTTAGTACCTTTCCTACTTCTATGTTCTTCATTTTACTTTGATTTTCTTTCTCCATACTATTCTCCTTCTCATGTTTTTTATTTATAATTATTTAACTTTAAATCCTGACCTTCTCTATGTCTTTTCCTTTGGAAAGTAATTAGGGAAATAAAGCATATATTTCTTATATTTTTTATTATAATTGCTTTTCATTTTGCCAAATGTAGCTATAGCTACATTTTTTATATATTATGTCACTCAAGCTACAGAAATATAAATTATTTATAATAATGTTTACAAATTTTTCTATAATTACTTTAAAAAGTAGGAAATCAGTCAAGCTAAACTTCATATGATACATTGTAATTATTATTAGGAGGAACATACAATGAGTGATTTACAAGCAACCCATTGCGACAGTGGAAGAAGTGGTAATGATTGTAGTTGGATTTTAATCCTCGTATTGTTATTATGCTGCTGTGGTGGCGGTAACGGTTTCGGATTCGGTGGCGGTTTTGGAGGCGGCTGCAGTTCTGACGGTGGTGGCTGCGGAAGTATATTGATTATCATTCTTCTCCTCTGCTGCTGTGGTGGCGGTAACGGCTTCGGCTTCTGCTAAAAATCTTTTTCTGACTAACTTCTAACCCAAAGAAAAAGCTGCGAAAGCAGCTTTTTCTTTTTTTATGTAACAGGAACATGCATTATCCCCTTAAAATAATATAATTTGATTTCTCCAGTTACCTCTATTCGTAAACGTCTTCCTCATTTATGCTTTGCCAGCCCTAGATGAGGAAGACATGTTTCTTCTATATTAAATACTTCTTTCTTTACTTCCTTTCAAGCAATATATAAATTTAAATTATCTATCTCCCATTAATCTTTTTTTTACTTTTTTAATTAAATATTTCTTCTTTCCTGATTCTTACGTTTTCTTTGTTTACTTATTCTGTCGTAACACTCTCTATCAATCTCATAGACTGTATTTTCTTCAATCACTAAGTCATCATCTACTTTACTTCTATTCATACTTTTATTACTTCCTTCATTGGTAGTTCTTTTTGATTGATTTAATCCATAGTTGTTACTGTCATATTGAAAGCCGGAGCGCATACCGGAAGCAAAAAACTGTTTACGCATCTTGTGCCTCAGAATTATGTTTTCATTTTAATATATGATTATTTTTTAAGAAATGACCTAAAAACAATTGAATCTCCATTTTAATTAACACTAACTTTTATTCTCTGCATTCGCATAAGTTTCAACATTGTTTTCATTTTCATATCCCCTTTTTAATATTCATCACAAAATATTCTCATTCCATTATAAATAAACATATCATACCAAACATTTCCTTTCTATTGTTTTGTAAAAACATAATTTTTGCTTAATTATAAACTGTACTTTATAAATATAAAGTATTTGATCCTACAGCTATCTCTTTTCTAGTAAATATACATTAAGAATCCTTGTATTTGCTCTAGATAAATTTAACCTGATTCTATGTAGAAAGTTGTTGACAACATGAATATTATAAGTATAATTTATATTGTTTGCTGTTTAGCGTAACTAAACTTTTAGTTTATTCTCAGTAAGAATTTGAAAGGACGCGCTCAATGAATATAGGATCAAAAATCAAAGAACTACGCATCCAGAAAAGCCTCACACAAGAGGAGCTTGCAGACAGAGCTGAGTTATCCAAAGGCTTCATCTCCCAGCTGGAAAGAGATTTAACTTCTCCCTCCATAGCGACTTTGGTAGATATACTACAGTGCCTTGGAACCAATCTTGAAGAGTTCTTCAGTGGAACTACAGCGGAACAGGTAGTTTTTAAAAAATCAGATTATTTTGAAAAGTATGATACTGAGCTTAAGAATGAGGTAAAGTGGATTATTCCCAATGCTCAGAAAAATATAATGGAACCAATTCTGCTAACTTTAGATGTTAATGGTTCCACCTATCCGGACAACCCGCACGAAGGTGAGGAATTCGGGTACATTTTGAACGGAAGTATCACCCTACATATTGGAAACCGTACCTACAAGGTGAAAAAGGGTGAATCCTTTTATTTTACTGCTAACAAGCAGCATTATATCACAGCTTCCGAAAAGACAGGCGCCACTCTTTTATGGGTATCCACGCCTCCCAGCTTTTAATAACTAAAGGAGGAATACCGATGACGGATAATAAATTAATTAATTTGATGAACATTACAAAATCCTATGGTGAGAACATCGTACTGGATGATTTAAACTTATATATTCGTGAAAATGAATTCGTGACCCTGTTAGGTCCATCCGGTTGTGGTAAAACAACTACCCTTCGTATTATAGGTGGTTTTGAAACACCGGATAAAGGACAGGTTATTTTTGAGGGTAGAGATATTACGAAATTAGCTCCCAATTCTCGTCAGTTAAATACCGTGTTTCAAAAATACGCTCTATTCACACATATGACCATAGCAGAGAATATTGCATTTGGTTTAAAGATTAAGAAAAAATCAAATGCTTATATTCAAGATAAAATAAAATATGCCCTCAAACTTGTTAATTTGGATGGTTTTGAAAATCGTATACCAGATTCCCTAAGTGGTGGGCAGCAACAGCGTATTGCTATTGCCAGAGCCATCGTTAATGAGCCTAAGGTTCTTCTACTGGATGAACCACTTGGTGCCCTTGATCTTAAGCTTCGTCAGGATATGCAATATGAATTGATTCGTTTAAAGAATGAGCTTGGTATTACCTTTGTTTATGTTACTCACGATCAGGAAGAAGCCTTAACCATGTCTGATACCATCGTAGTTATGAATCAGGGATATATCCAACAAATAGGTACTCCAGAGAAAATCTATAATGAACCGGAGAATGCCTTCGTCGCAGACTTTATCGGTGACAGTAATATCATTCCATCAATTATGATGGAGGATAAGCTGGTAAATATTTTAGGTGCTAATTTTCCTTGTGTTGATATTGGCTTTGGAAAAAATAAACCTGTGGATGTTGTAATACGTCCTGAAGATATTGACCTGGTAAAACCTGAAGATGGAATTATTAAAGGACGCGTAACCTCTCTCCTCTTCAAGGGTGTCCATTATGAGATGGAAGTTCATGCAAACGGCAGAGAATGGTTAGTGCATTCCACTGACCTATCCCCTGTTGGCAGTGAGGTTGGTATTAAGGTAGATCCTTTTGATATTCAGATTATGAATAAACCCGCTTCTGAGGATGAACAGGCTGCAGAAATAAGCGAATAAGAACGACATTTTACAGAAATTTTAGAAGAATAGGAGTGAAAGTCCTATGAAGATTAATCATAAGCTTAAAACCCAATCAGAAAAATCCACAGAGCATGGATTGCATATGCCTCGTGCCATGAGTGTGAAGTGGCTTTCTTTTCCCTACCTTATTTGGATGGCAGGTTTTATTATAATTCCACTAATTATGATCGTATATTACGGATTAATATCAAAGGAAGGCACCTTTACCTTAAATAATATCGCACTCATTGCTGATCCTGTTAATCGAAAAGCTTTATTTCTTGCCTTAGAGCTTTCCATAATAAGTACCATCATTTGTTTAATACTTGCCTACCCTCTGGCACTAATTCTTAATAACTCCAATATGAAGAGTAATAGTTTTATTGTATTAATTATTATTCTTCCCATGTGGATGAACTTCTTATTAAGAACTATTGCTTGGCAGAATATCCTTGAAAAGACTGGTGTTCTTAATAATATCCTTACCTTTTTACATCTGCCAACACTAAATATTATTAATACTCCGTCAGCTATTATCCTTGGTATGGTTTACAACTTCCTGCCTTTTATGGTACTTCCTATCTACAATGTTTTAATTAAGATTGATAAAGATGTTGTAAATGCAGCTAGAGATCTTGGTGCGAGCAATAGCCAGACCTTTCGTAAGATTATTTTCCCGCTTACACTTCCTGGCGTTGTCAGCGGTATAACAATGGTATTCGTTCCCTCTTTGACCACCTTTGTTATCTCAACCATTCTTGGCGGTAGTAAGATTTTATTAATCGGTAATGTGATTGAACAACAATTTAGTAAGGTCAATAATTGGCATGCTGGTTCTGGTCTTTCCCTTGTTTTAATGATTTTTGTTCTAATTAGTATGGCAGTCCTATCAAAATATGATAAAGGAAATGAGGGCGGCAATCTATGGTAAAGAAAATATTTAGCCGCTTCTATGTGGGCCTTATTATATTGTTTTTATATGCTCCAATTCTTATTCTGATTGTACTCTCCTTTAATCAATCAAAATCAAGATCTAAATGGGGAGGTTTCACCTTCCACTGGTATCAGGAGTTATTTCGCAATGAGGATATTATGTCAGCACTTACGACAACCTTAATCATTGCCTTCTCCTCTGCACTCATTGCTACCATCATTGGTACAGCTGCAGCAATTGCAATTAACAGCATGAAGAGAACACCACGAACAGTTTTACTGGGTATTACTAATATCCCTATGTTAAATGCGGATATTGTAACTGGTATTTCCTTGATGTTAATCTTTGTGGCTTTAAACTTTACCCTTGGATTTTTCAGCGTATTGCTGGCACATATTACCTTTAATATACCCTATGTTATATTAAGTGTAATGCCAAAATTAAAACAGTTAAACCCTCATACCTTTGAGGCTGCGCAGGATCTTGGAGCTTCTCCGTTCTACGCTTTCTTTAAGGTAATACTGCCAGATATCTTTCCTGGTGTAATATCCGGTTTCTTTTTAGCTTTTACTATGTCACTAGATGACTTCGTAATCACACATTTTACGAAAGGTCCTGAAATCAACACTTTATCCACTAAGATTTATACGGAAGTGCGAAAAGGTATCAAACCGGAGATTTACGCATTGTCTACTTTAATGTTTCTAACCGTATTAATACTGCTCATCTTTATTAATCGTAGAAGCGCTGATAAGAACACACCAATGCGAAAGTTATAATTAAAATAAACGGAGGTAACTACGATGAAGAAAATAATTTTATTACTAGCTATACTTCTTCTGTCAGTCAGTCTTCTTTCTGCCTGCAGTAAAGAAAGCAAAGAAAAAGTATATGTGTATAATTGGGGTGAATACATTGATGAAGACGTCCTTGATTTGTTTGAAGAGGAAACTGGAATTGAGGTTGTCTATGATGAATTTGAACAGAATGAGGATATGTATGCAAAAATCCAATCCGGTGCAGTACAGTATGATGTGGTATGTCCTTCCGACTATATGATTCAAAAGATGATTGACGAGGATTTACTAACAGAGATTAATTTTGATAATGTCCCTAATATTAAAAATATTGACCCTACGAATTTAAAGAGCGCTGAAAATTTTGACCCGGGCAATAAATACAGTGTCCCTTACTGCTGGGGAACGGTCGGAATTTTATATAACAAGACCCTGGTAGATGGACCAATTGACAGCTGGAGCGCATTATTTGATGAAAAATACTCTGGCGATATCTTAATGATAGACAGTGTTCGTGATGCTTTTATGATTGCCCTCTCCTACTTAGGCTATGACATTAATACCACGGACGAAACACAGCTTGAAGAAGCAAAGGATTTACTTGCTTCACAATATCCTCTCGTTCAAGCATATGTTGTAGATCAAGTTCGTGATAAGATGATTGGTAAAGAGGCTGCACTTGGTGTTATATATTCTGGAGAAGCAATATATACGCAACGCGAAAACCCTGATCTTGAGTATGTAGTTCCAAAGGAAGGCTCCAACGTATGGATTGATGGCTGGGTAATTCCTAAGAACAACAGAAATAAAGAAAATGCAGAAGCCTTTATTAACTTTATGTGCGATCCTGAAATTGCATTAAAGAATTTTGAATATATTACGTATTCCACACCGAATAAGGCTGCTAGAGAAATAATTACAGATGAAGATATTAAAAATAGTCTTGTAGCCTTCCCTGAGCAATCTACACTGGACAATTGCCAGACTTTCCGCTATCTTGGAGAAGAAATGGAATCCCTCTATATCGATAAGTGGAATGAAGCGAAGTCAGGTATAAACGAGTAAACGTAACGGTTATATATACTTTAGCCATTATAGACAGATAATATAAAAAGAAGGTGGTAGCTGCAATGAAATATTTGCAGTTATCACCTTCTTTTTAGCTGTTAATCAAGATACCTATTCTATAACGATATTACGTTGCTCACCTTTTTGATATGCTTCAATATTCTTATACACTTCTTCTGTCACTCTCTGTCTGGCTTCAACAGTAGCCCAAGCAATATGTGGAGTTATGATAAGTTTCGTACTGTCTTGAATTTCAATTAAAGGATTATCCGCTGCCATTGGCTCACGAGTTAGCACATCAAGCCCAGCTCCACCAATCCAATTTTCTCTTAGGGCTTTCGTCAATGCTTGTTCATTCACAATTGGTCCACGTCCGAGATTAAGAAGTATTGCACTCTCTTTCATCTTACGAAGTTCCTCTTCACCAATTAAATCCCTTGTAGCTGTATTAAGCGGAGCATGGATGGAAATAACATCTGATTCTTTTAATAAGGTATCTAGATCAACCTGCTGATAGGATGAATTATTGTTTTTACCAGAGGTTGAATAATAAATGATATTGCAACCGAATGCTTTCGCTATCTCTGCCACTCCCCTACCAATATCTCCTAACCCAATAATACCCCAGGTCTTTCCTGCAAGCTCATGAAATTTCGTCACAAAGTGACTAAAGATATCAGAGCGAATATAGTCACCAGCTTTTACAAAGTTATCATAATAACTTAACTTTTCAAAAACATAAAAGAACAGTGCAAAGGTATGTTGAACAACTGATTGGGTGGAATAACCTTTTACATTAGCTACTGCAATACCCTTTGCGTTGGTATAATCAAAATCCACAATGTTTGTACCAGTTCCAGTAATGCAGATTAACTTTAAATTCTTTGCTTTATGAAGAGTCCTTTCATTCATTGGAATTTTATTAACAATGATTACATCCGCATCTATCACTCTATCAGAGTTTAGTGCCTCATCAGAACAAGGGTATTTCACTATCTCTCCTAAATTGTCAAAGAGCGTTAAATCTACATCTTGACCAAGTGTGTCAGTTTCCATAAAAACAATTTTCATGACCGATATCCTTTCCATTCTCATTTCTTTATAGCTTATTTATGTGCAACAGTTTAAATTCTAAAATCTCTTTGTTATAAAGAATTCAATAATTACTTTACGGTCTTAATTACCCCTGTTGCATAAAGAAACAAGGTGGCATAAAGCCACCCTGGTAATTATCTAATTCGTTCTGGAAATCCTACCTTCTTTTGAACCTTGCGTAAGGTCTTTGTAGCGTAGTAATTTGCTTTATCAGCATTTGCCTTAATGATACCATCAACATAGTCTTTATTCTTAGAAAGCTCCTCATATCTGGTCTGCAATGGTGCTAACAGATCAGCTACAGATTCACCTACAGCTAATTTAAAATCACCATATCCTGAATTAGCAAATTCCGTTTCAATATCAACTATTGTTTTTCCTGTAGCCAGTCCATAGATTTCCATCAGATTTTTAATGCCCGGTTTATCATCGGAAAATCTAATCTGATTATCAGAATCTGTTACAGCTCTTTTAAATTTACGAATAATAGTATCCCTATCATCCATGAGATAAATGCTTGCATTTAAATTCTCATCAGATTTGGACATCTTCTTGTCTGGCTCTTGAAGGCTCATGATACGTGCACCTTGCTTTGCAATATGTGCTTCTGGTATTGTGAATACATCCCCATAAATTGAGTTAAAGCGCTGTGCAATATCGCGAGCGATCTCTAAATGCTGCTTCTGATCAGAACCAACAGGAACAACATCCGCCTGGAACAGTAAAATATCTGCCGCCATTAAAACTGGGTACGTATATAAACCAGCATTTATATTATCCGTATGCTTGGCAGATTTATCCTTAAATTGAGTCATACGATTTAATTCACCCATATAGGTAAAGCAATTTAAAATCCATGCAAGCTCTGCGTGACCGGATACATGGGATTGATAGTAAATACAATTCTTATCCGGATTTAATCCTGCTGCAAGGTATAAGGTAAGTAATGCTCTTGCTTTCTTACGAAGTTCTGCGGGATCTTGTCTGACTGTAATAGAGTGCATATCAACCACACAGTAAAAGCATTCATATTCATTCTCAAGCTCCACCCAATTTTTTAAGGCACCAAGATAATTACCCAAGGTCAAGGATCCAGTTGCCTGCATTCCGCTAAATATTGATTTTTTTCCGTCTAACATTCTTTCACATCCTATTAAGTAGTCAGGTATTGTAATAAGGTATCCCTGCATAAATCTATCTATTTCAATATATAAAGAAAGCAGAAAAATGTCAATCTTTACTTAGTACTCTGGAGCTAAATATGTGCAGACTGTTATGTGAATAGCTATTAATTTCATAGCTACTCTGCTTATCTTAAATATTTGACTAAATCGCTTAGAGCATCTATCTCTGTAACATAATCTTCTACCTCACCAAAGCCATACCGAGCAAATATAAATGGCACACCTGCCTCTTTAGAAGCCTTTGCATCTCCTAAGGTATCACCTACATACATAGGGCATGTAAGCCCATTTCGCTCAACTATCATGCGGATATTGTCTGCCTTAAGCTTACCACTTCTGCCTGGATACTCATAATCTAAAAAGTACTTTTCAAGATGTGGATATGCCTGAAAGAAGCATTGTATATATCCTTCCTGACAATTGCTAACTATATATAATTTATACTTCGTAGAAAGTTCCTTTAGCGCGTCTTCAAGTCCCTCATAGAGAGTAGCTCCATGTTGTGCCAAATACTCGCATTCAGAATCGCAACAATGCTGCATCACCTTTATGGCATGCTCTTCGTTCACACTTTGAAATAATTTTACTGCGATAACATCTAGGGGTAGTCCAAATAAACTTTGAAGTCGCTCAGCTGTTACTTCATCCGTTACTTCTGGATAATGTTCACTTAAAATCTGATTAAATACAATTGCAACTTCTTTTGTAGAATCCCAAAGAGTCCCATCCAAGTCGAAAATAATACTGTCTACCATATCATCCGTTCCTTACTATTTATTAAAGATTATATCATGAACATAGAACACAACCATCATATCATCTTTAACTAATATAATGCCTCTTTCTATTTGCAATGTCAACCGATTTCCATAGCGTCCTGTCCATGTCAACGGCAAGAACTATAATAATACTACTTATTATTATTGAGATTAGAGAAAATGAATTTTCAGAATTTAACGTGGACCCGAAACTTGTATCTACTAACATACTCTCTGCATAATTTAACAAAATGCAGCTGAAATGATATCCTATGAATAATCCAATAGAAATAGTTATGATAAGTAAAAATAATATCTGAATAATAATTAGAATACGAATCTGCCACCTAGTAGCACCGTTAATAAAAAATATAACATACCCCTGCTGGCTTATCTTCATAACATTGTAATATTGGTATCCAGAAAAAATCACCAAAGATACGACAAACAATGCTCGAATGTTATTGTATACCTGATGATACTGTGGAAATTTATCTCTTGTATAAATAAGAAGTACATTATCAATATAAACCGTAAAAAATGTAGCTGCTATATAGCCTATAATTATTGATAAGAGTACCACTAAATATTTTGTTCTATTTTTGTAAATAATTAAATCAAAAAATTTTTTTTGCAACCTCATAAAATCCTTTCTATCTTAGCTTCAGCTTAGCTTAAAGTTTCTCGCGGCTGTATAAACCGTTGGTATCACGTGTGTGTTTATATCAAGCAAAATAATGTTTACGGATACTTCTCTTTACCTTTGCATAAGTAAGAATGCCTGGAAATTAATCCAGGCACCTTATTTTTGATTCTTTCGAATCAGACAAAGTATTTATTCCCCAATAGATACTTTCAAAAAATGTTAGAAATCATACACCAAATAAAATACAACATTTTCTAATCACTCCTTTAATTGAAAAAAAAGCTTATATAGAAATCAAGCGTTCATGAGTATTTGCTTAAAAAAAAGACCTTGTTACATGCTTTTTATAGCATAGTAACAAGGTCCTATCAATTTGCCACAACATGAACGTCGTTTTTTCCTGCATGAACGTCGTTTTTTAATTTTTGCTTTAAATTGGAATTAGAATATTTCTCAGTTGTATAATTTATTTAATGATTTCTGGTATATTTTTTAACTCCATTTCTAATATCATTTTTTCATTAATTATTTTATAATCAACAATGCCCTGATATTTATTTACGCTGTGTATTATGTTCTTTACTCCATATCCATGTTCTTCTTTATTTCTTTTTGAAGTAGTAAGGTTTTTTACATCAATTTTTATATTCCTATCCATCGGATTTATTATTTCTACGTACAAATCCTCTTTAAAACTACGAATATGAATATCTATAAATTCTGTTTTTTCCCAGTTTCTATCTTCTATTCGTTGTATTGCTTCAACAGCATTTGAAACTGTATTGGCAAAGATAGCGCATAAATCCATAGTGGAAAGGTACAGTGGATGTGGAAAGGTTCCTTCTAGTCGAAAAACAATATTATCTTTTCTGCATTTACTTTGTGCGTCATTTAATATCGCATTTACAATATCGTTGCCTGTGTCTAATAAAGTCTCTGCATCAAAAGATGTATCAATTAATCCTTTTAAATATTGTTCCATCTCATTTGTCTTTTCTGACTGATAAAGCCCATAGATACAAGATAAATGGTTTCTCATCTCATGTCTTATACTACGCATTTCCTGTTGTTTCTCATTTACTAAAGAATAATATTGTTGTTGAGATTCAATTATATTCTGACTAATAATTGATAATGTCCTATAGTTATCTCGGGACTCTGTTATTATAATCATCATGATGCATGCGATATTATAAGCAACGATAGCAATGATAGTTACGATAATTACCAGCTTTCTCCCAGTTAAAGGCATATCAGCATTTTTCTGTGTAGAAAATGCAGCAAGAATCATAACTCCAGTTAATACTCCCGCAAAGAGAAGGACAAATATTCGCTTCGATATGCATACTTGATTTATTGATTTAAAGAAGAATCTTTTAATTAAAATAAAAAAAGCTATAATAGTAATATTTAAGGCACTATAAAAAAAGATATTAATGAATTCCTTAACATAATCGTTTCCATTCTTATCTGTAAATAATGCAATAACTACTATTAGACAAGCATCTATGAATAAAACAAAGGTATATGCTAAAATTATATAAATTAATTTCTTAAAAAATTTACCTTCAAAATATAGACTCGTAAAAATAATTAACATCGCTGTCCATAAAATAGCTGTACTATCCAGATTTTTATTATAATATATCGCAGATGCATAGATTATGATGCATTGCAGACCTGTAAAGATTACATAAGATTTGTATTTTTTTGTAAATTTAAAACTCATGATTCCCCAAAGAACCATCCATATTTTTATCAAATCCGAGAGATAAGCAAAAAAGCAATATAGAACCTCTTTCATAATTTTCTCCTTACCTTGCATTCCTTCTTCTGTATTCTTTACAGGCCTTTTTTAATTTTGCCATCTGTCGTATCGCAATCTCAACCTTTTCACCATTTTCTAATAATACTTCTTTGTTAATTTCTTCAATGTACTCCATGTTCACGATATATGCTTTATGTACTCGAAAGAAATCACCTGTATCGAGTAATTTCATCCACTCATTCATTGTCATATAACTTTCGTAGGTAGATTTTTTTGTACGTACTACAGTCCGTCGATTAATGTACTCTATATAAATGATGTCCTTTAACTTAAGATATATGGTTTCTCCGTCTAAACCAACAATCGCTTTTTTATTTTTTGTTATGTCGCGAATTGCCTCCGTAAGTGTACGTGTAAATTCCTCTTGCTTAGCAGGTTTTAATAGATATCTAAATGCCCTAACTCTATATCCTGCCTGCATGTAACCTTTAAAACCTGTTAAGAAAATAATAATCAAACTATCATCAGTTTTTCTTATTTGCTCCGCAACCCGTAACCCATTCATACCTTTCATTTGAATATCCAGAAAGAGAATATCAATTGGTTTATCATACGCCAGCAGTTCTTCTCCTGAAGAAAAGCACAACGTCACAATTTCACATATATTAGATATACGATACTCTATACAAAGCTTAACAATCCCATCCCGAATGGCGGCTTCATCGTCACAAATTCCAATTATCAAAGTAATCAACACTCCTAATTACAAAAATTTACCATAAAATTATAATATCAAGGTGCAGAGAATTCGTCAAGGTTTTACACGTAAACCGTTGTTTTGTCAAATAAAATATGATAGTATTTTCTTTATATCTATAGCATATAAATCAAGTTAATTTATATCTATTATAAAGTAAGAATGAAATTCATTAAGTAAGAATTGAAGAAATCCATGATTCGTGTTATGGTAAAACAAAAATATAAAGGTAGGGTAAACTATGAAGCAAATAGCAAGTTTTACAATTGATCATATGAAATTATTAAGAGGTGTCTATGTATCCAGACAAGATAAAATTGGCAATGAAATAATTACAACCTTTGATTTGCGTATGACTCGTCCTAATTTTGATCCTGTGATGCAAACAGGTGAGATGCATACCATAGAGCATCTTGGTGCAACTTTCCTTCGTAATCACGAGAAATACGAAGATAAGATTGTGTATTTTGGCCCAATGGGCTGCCGTACTGGTTTTTATCTCTTATTAGGTGGTGATTACACTTCTAAGGATGTATATCCTCTTATTGTAGAAATGTTTGAATTTGTCCGTGACTTTGAAGGGGATATTCCTGGAGCTACCGCAGTGAATTGCGGTAATTACTCCGACATGAATTTACCTCTTGCGAAACACTATGCGAAGCAATATCTGGAGGAAATACTATATAAGATTGATGAGGAACATTTAAACTATCCGGAATAGGTCGGCCTACTTTGGTATTAAGCTCATTTTTCATTCTCTCTCTGAATATACTATTATGAGTATGTATAATGGGAGAAACTATGGCAGACCAGGACCTGTTACACACTTCAGAGATTATGAAAGCCGCTATGCCTTATTTTGAAACAAAAAACAAGGGTTTTATTGAGATGTTTGTTAAGGTCTTTGATCTTATGGGTACCATGAGATCTTTAAGAAACCCTAAGGAAGTGGCTGCTTTAGGTCTCGCTGGTACAAAAATTGATTTTGAAGGATTATTAAACGCTATTAGACCTTTATGTTCCCTTAAGGAACGAGAATTTGTAGATCGCTTTCTTAATTTCTTTCAAATGAAGCGTATGTTTGATATGTATAATTCAATGATGGAAACCATGAGAACCATGCAGGAATTCGGAGGTTTTAATTTTAATGATTCTCCAAATGGTGATGATACAGATAATGTCACTGGTAATTTTTCCAATAGTAATTTCGAGTCAATCTTTGAAGCTTTTAAGAATTTTTCTTCCGATAGTTCAAATGAAAATCAAAGTTATCAAAATGATACGAACTTTTCTTATGATAATAATAATGAGGATAATTCGGCATTTTCCTATAATACAGATTCCTACGCATCTCAGTCCGAAGCCCCAAAAGATGAATCTCCCAAGGCTTCCTCTTCCTCAACTAGTCAAAATAATATGATGTTTGAGATGTTAAAGAATATGGTACCTCCAGAACAAAAATCAACTTTTGAAAACATTAGCATGCTTTTAAATACCATGTCATATGATAATAATAGCAAGACTATGGAAAAGGAGCATGAAGATGACTGATACTTCCTGGAGCAACAACCCAAAGCTAAAGAATATTGATCCGAGAAAAATGGCTGTATTATTGGACTTAATTAAAGAGTCTGAGGGAAAATCTATGGATAAATTAGTACCTCTATTAATGAACACAAATAAAAGGTTGCAGCAACAGAATTTAACTTTTACAAAGGAAGAAAGTAGTCTTATGATAGATTTACTAACAAGAAATATGAACCAAAAAGAAAAACAACAGTTTGAAATGATTAAAAAGGTTATGTCTAACCAAGCAAAATAACTCTATTTAACTCTTAGCATACAGAAAGAGACCGTTGTGCAACGGTCTCTTTCTGTATGCTATCCAAAACATAGCCTCTTGTTTCATCTTATTTATTTAGCTTCTCAAGTTCCGCATATACTCGTAATATTTCGCTGACACTCCAAGCCTGTGCGTAGCAGCCCTGTGAGATTGTGGGTGTCTCCCCGTCGTATATCTCAGCAATCTGTCCTACACAACCTTCTCTCATACATGCGATTAGTACTTCAAGTTGCTCTTTCACCTTGCATATTGCTTCTTTAGACCCTTTATGGACTTTTAGGTAAGCTAGATAATAACCACCCATTGGAAATGGCCATACAGTGCCTTGATGATAAGCCATATCACGTTTAAAAAGACTTCCACCATAGCTGGGTTTGAAACTATCATCTTCCTTATTTAATGTACGCAATCCATAAGGCGTATAAAGCTTCTCAAACACCTTATTAACTACCTGTAATTCTTTCTCCCGGTCCAACATCCCAAAAGGCACTGAAACTGCCCAAATCTGATTACAACGGATTTGTAAGTCCGCTGCTTCCCCAGATACTACATCTTTAAGACAACCCTCTGCTTCATTCCAAAACTCATTGCAAAAGCTTTTCTTTACATTTTCAGCAAGCTCTTCATATCTTTGTCTCTCTTCTCCCATTATATCTGCGAAAACTGCTGCAATTTTTATTGCATTATACCAGTAAGCATTTATCTCAACTGGTTTGCCATGTCTTGGTGTCGGAAGAATCTCATCAAAGCGTACATCCATCCAGGTAACCTGTTCCAAGCCACTTCCCGCCTCAATTAGGTAATCCTCGTCCATCTTGATATGAAAATCTGTTCCTGCTTTATACCATTGAAGAATGTCCGCAATTACAGGATATGCTTCTTTTATAAACTCGGTATCCTTACTTTCTATATAGTATTCATACACCGCTGCAACAAATAATAAAGATGCATCCACCGTATTATAGATTGGATCATTCCCACCTTCCGGGAACATATTAGGCATAAGCCCTTTATTACAATACTTCATGAAGGTTCTAAAAATACTTTTTGCATCCTCAAATCTTCGTGTTGAGATACAACAGCCCACCATGGCAATCATTGTATCCCTACCCCAATCGGCAAAGAAAGGATAACCTGCCATAATTGATTTTCCACCAGTTGATTCCCGCTGCACAATAAACTGATCGGCACTAAATACCAGCTGCTTTCCGATTTCATCTGTAATTCCTGCTTGATTTATGATTTTACTGATACGATCCTTTTCTTCATCTCTTATTGCCTCATAAGTTAAATCTATTGGTTCCATACTATAAATCAAATCGCATATCGTACAATCATTGGGAGGGAGTTCAATTATTAATTCATGATTATGAGCTGCTCTGCCTATGGAATCTCTACCATCCCTTGCATCATAGGCATAATACAGATCCTTAACACCTTCCGTAGGATAGCTTATTGTATTGGCATCTGTTTGGTAATACAACTTCAACCCATTGCTTTCAATACAATTGTTATTTAAATAGAAATCTTGAGTCTCTGATATAACCTCGCCCTTTGGAGTAAATTGAAGCTGTGGAATTATTTTAAATTGCACTGCTTTTCCCATTCTATTCTCAAGGATGTAGCGTATTGCAAGTGTATTTTCTTCGTGGCGCATAACGATTGTCTTTTTTATTTCAATTCCATCATATTGAAATATCCAATTGGGAAATACATCAAAATTAAACTGCTGCAAATAACGATAGCCTGCTTGATTCTTTGTATGGTTCACAAATTCCTGACTGGAAATAACGATCTCCTTTCCTTCTATTTGAAGCTTCTCATCTAAGCGGCTAATCATATGATAACGATGGTTTGGAGCCGTGGTACAAGCCATAAATAAGGCATGATCATTTCGGGCTACAGATCCTAGAATTGTAGTTGAAGAGAAACCTCCAAGACCATTGCTTAGAAGATAACAATTCTCCTGTCCTCTCTCCAGTGTATTCCACTCATGCTTTCCATAGATAAATTTCATGTTTTTCTCCGTTTCTGCCAAAATTATAGGATGAGCTGCTGCAGTATTATAATTTTGCAGCAGCCCCCTATTATAAATGTGTATTGACTTTTTAATCTAAATTACTTCTTATATTAAATTATTTAATTATTCCGAACCAAACTAGAAACCTTCGTCTTCGCTGCTTGTCTCTCGTCAAACAAATATTAAAAATTATCCTTAGTAAACAAGCTTTCACAACTAATTTCTTACTATTCCGCTTGCTTCTGAACTGTTACTAACTATTTTAATATTACAATAGAATACAGTGGCATATCTAATATTCCGTCAGTTAAAGTAACTTCGCTTCCATCAACAGTTAAATATCCTCTGATATTCATACTGTCAAGTCCTGCTGTAGATAGATCCACCTGTGTGGCTGTTTCTTTATTCATATTATAAACAATAACCACTTTACTTCCTTCGTACTCTCTCACAAAAGCGCAGACGTCATTTGTTGCCAAGCTCTCAACCACACTATTATCTCCACGTGCAATTTCAGGATTCTCATTTCTAATACGAAGCGCACGTTTATAATAATTTACAAGAGAAAGCGGATTCTTTAACTGTTCATCCAAGGGAGCAAACTTCTGCTCTACTTCATCCGCTCCAGCTGGAGCTGTCGTAGTTCCCGTAGTATCAGTTGTTGACCAGTTCATGGGGAGTCTCTTATTCTCGTCCTTATCTCCCATGCTATTCATGCCAATTTCTTCACCATAATAAACGAAGGGACTACCCTTTAAGGTAAGTAATACACCTGCAGACATTTTCATCTGATTTTCATCGTTAACACATTGCGCTGAAACACGGGTATTATCATGGTTACTTAAGAAAGGTGAATCAATATAGTCTGGATTAGATGCAAGATATCTTGCATCTAAATCTAATATAGAATTAGCAAAGGTTTTTGCATTAGAGGTTCCAAGCTTACGTACGGAAGATACAATAATGCCGTTATATTGTGCTAATGGATAGTTAAACATACTCGTTAATCCACTTTCATAATAAGAAGCAATGATAGACGCTGCATCCCAACATTCACCAACAACAAAAGCATCAGGCTTTACACTCTTGACATAATCAGAAAACCATTGCAATACTTCTACATTCTTGCCTGTCTCACCTGTATAGTATTCTTTGATCGCATCTAGACGGAAGCCATCCACACCCATATCCAGCCAATACTTTGTAATATGTTCAAGTTCACTTCTAAGTGCTGCCGACTCTAAAGCCAAATCAGGCATCTGATCCCAGAAAACCCCTTCATAATAATAATCCGTGCCTGCAACTTTGTAATATCCTGCCTTACCATTCGTTTCTTTTGTAAAATGATAGTATTCCACAGAAGGGCATACGCTTGGATCAGGTTCCTGGTTCTCTTCTAACCCTTTAAGATATGTGACTGCATCCGTAAACCAGGGATGCTTTGCTGAACTATGATTAAACACATAATCTATAATTAATTTAATATTTCTATTGTGACATTCTTCAATCAGCTTTTGAAAATCCTCGAGTGTTCCATACGCTGGATCAATGGCATAATAATCTGTTACATCATACTTGTGGTAAGTTGGGGAAGGCATTATCGGCATAAGCCAGATACCATTAAAGCCCATATCACTAATATAATCTAGTTTTGATATAATACCCTGCATATCACCAATTCCGTCTCCATTACTGTCACAGAAGGAATATACAAAGATCTCATAATAATTTCTATAATTGTCATCGATTATATTAAGCTCTTGGATATACGGATAATTATCTACGACGCTATCTCCGTCAGCAGCATCCGTATTCTCCTCTGTTGGTTGTGTAACGGTTGGCTCTGTAACAGTTGGTGTTAAATTGCCAGTACCATTCGAAGAATCTCCATTGTTTCCAGAATTACACCCTATAAGTAATAACGAAACTACTAAAACAAAGCATAAAATACCTGTAAGTTTTTTTTGCATACCATACCCTCCATGATTTTTGGATGGTTCCTCCTTGATTTTTAGGAGTCCCCCCCCCTAACTTCTTCAAGAGGAAAGCCTTAATTTATCAAAGCTTTCCTCTAAGTAGTCATATATTCGTATTTTAAATGATCTTTTAATTCTATCTTTTATATTATCCCTTTACAGCTCCTGATACACCAGCCGCATAGAATTTTTGAGTAAATAAAAATAATATTGCAATTGGTATAGATATAATAATACAGCCTGCAAAGAAGGTTGTATAATAATACTCTATAAACTCTTTCTCAAGCATTGTCCATAAACCGATGGCAACCGTATAATATTGTCTGTCCTGACCAAGAATAACCTTTGCAAAAATATAGTCAATCCAAGGTCCCATAAAACTGGTTAACAAAGTATATACGATAATAGGTTTTGATAAGGGGATTGTAATTTTTCGAAATACGTCCCATTTGGTTGCTCCATCAATAAAGGCTGCTTCATCAATGGTCTTAGGTATAGTATCAAAAAAGCCCTTAGCAATATAAAATCCCAATCCTGCTCCTCCTGAATAAACCATTACCAGTGCTACTAATTTTAACTGTCCTACTTCCATAAAACCAAAGCCCTTTAAAATATAATACACTGCAATCATTGATAAGAAGTTTGGGAACATGCCTAGGATTAATGCAATATTCATCATCTTTTTACGCATGCGAAATCTTAATCTTGACATTACATAGGATACGCACAACACAAAGAATGCTGATAATAAGCAACTTACAATCGCTACTAAAAGCGTGTTAATAAACCACTGTGGAAAATCAAGCGTTCCTTTGTTAGTAAAGAGATTTTTATAATTATCCAAGGTGTAGCTTTTTGGAAAAATATAGCTTTTAGCTTGCCCGCTTTCCTCTCTAAAGGAGGTTAAAAAAGCGAAAAATATTGGTAGTATCCATATGATTGCGGCAATTGCAAGACTAACATGAACAATTGTATTCACAATAAAACGCTTTGTTTTTCCGCTGCTATTCTTCTTATTCATTATTGAAAAGCCTCCTCATCTTTATAGGATGATGTTTTACGATATGCTAACAAGGATAAGGTAGCCATAATCACGAAGACAATAATACCAATTACTGCTCCAAGGTTATAGTCCTTGTTTGTTAACGTCAACTTATATAACCAAGTAACCAAAAGATCTGTTTTTCCCGCCGAATAATACTCTAAGGATTCCGGACCACCACCTGTTAGCAGGAAGATAACATTAAAGTTATTAATATTTCCTACAAAGGCTGTAATCAAAGTAGGTGTCATAATAAACAGCATGTAGGGCATTGTGATTTTAAAGAAGGTAACAACAGCATTGGCGCCATCCACCTTAGCAGCTTCATATAAATCCTTTGGTATATTATTTAAAATACCAGTAGTCGTAAGCATGGTAAATGGTACACCTATCCAAATATTAATACAAATGATTGTTATTTTAGCCAGAGTAGGATCTGCAAAGAAAAGTACTGATTCTCTAGGTCCAATAAATTCTAAATGGCGTAAAATAACATTAACCGGTCCATTTGCACTAAAAATAGTTCTCATAGTCAATAATGATACGAATTGAGGGACTGCGATGGATAATACAAAGATAAATCTCCAGAAGCCTTTGAATCTGGTTCCCTCACGATTAATTACAATTGCTAGCAATAATCCCAAGAAGTAACAGGTGACTGTTGCAAAGATTGCCCAAATAAAGGTCCATTGCAGGACAGGCCATAAGGTATTAGCAAGGATTCCTCCCGACTTAAACATTTCACTAAAATTAGCAAGACCTACCCAGTCAAATAAATTACCGGGCGTCTGATGATTTCTGTCATAGCTGGTAAAAGCGATTAAAATATTGAATACTAAAGGTACTATGCTAAATATAATCACTCCTGTAATCGGAAAAAAGAGTAGCGTAGTTTGAAGCTTTTCATGTTTTAAGGAAGAAAGGTCATCCATAAAAGTAGGTACTTTCTTCCCATTTTTAATTTTTAACTGGGTGTCATATGCACTTTTCACTGATGATGTTAGTATTAGTATAAAAAATAAGGTAACAAACAGAGTCACAACCCCATAAAGCAAACAAAGCATGGAATTGTCTCCAGATATATATTCATAAACCTGCTTTGCTTCATTAAAAACTTCTTCCTGAACCTTAGTTCCTAACGTAAATAGATCTCTGATTGCTCCGATACCAAAGTTAATCATAAATATTACGTAGGCACATTCCAAAGCAAGATATAAAAGTCCACGTATGATCTGTTTATGAAGGATATTGCCCAAGCCAAAGACTAATGCAGATAATTTAGTAACTGCATTCCCTGATATGAATGCTCTACCAAAACCATAACTGCCTGACTTTGCCGGTAGATTGAAGTTATTTTTCTTATTTCCGGCCATAATCTTCCTCCTCGTCTTTCTATGAACGAATACCTATCCCATTCACATCATACTTAATAGAAATAGATACCATTCCTGTAACTGTAACGTGATCTTATACAGTTATTTACTGATTTATTTTAACCAGAATAACTAAATTGTCACTATTTTTATGCTAGAAACGGAATGCCCAAAATTGCAGGAACATCCCGCTTCTACTATAATCCTACTGTAAATATTCAGAACCAAGCTCGAAAACCTGCGGTTTCCTCACTGTTTGGCTCTCGTCAAACAAATTGTCAATTATTGAACAGCCATTGTAGATACAAACGTATCAAGTTTTTCCTGTACATTGTCTTTGTTTAAATCACCACTCTTAATTTCAGTTGGGATTGCGCCAGCATTTGTCCAGTATCTGGAGCTGAATTCTGCACTGGTAGGCTGCATAACAGATGCTGTGTTTACTTCTGCAACGATAACCTTAGCTACTTCGTCAGCCTGAACCTCTGCAGATTCACCAGCTGTTAAGTTAGTAGGAACCTGCCCAGTTTCAGTAAAACGCTGAACCTGCATCTCTTCTCCACCTAAATATGCTGCAAATGCAACAGCTGCTGCCATGTTCTTAGCCTGTGCATTAACACCGATTGCTTTTGAACCATAAAAACCTTTTAACTGATGTGTTGTACCTTCTACTTCAAAAGTAGGAATAACGGCTAAGCCTAAATCATCGCCTAATGCATCTTTGTATAATTGATAATTCCAAGAACCGTCAAACCAAGCACCAATTCTGTGAGCTGCTGCTAACTCTGAAACTGAAATATCACCATCATAAGCAGTCTTAGGGTTGTGAATTAAGTCAATTAAATAATTTGTAACTGCTACACCTGTAGGGTTATTCCAGTTAGCTCCTGCTGCAAAATCAGTTGCGCTATCCCCGTAGATTGTAAGGCCTGCACCATAATACCATGCACCTAATTTCCAACCTCCTGCAGACTCAAAATAGAAATTATATACATCATCTGCTGTTTCTTTTGCCAAAATGGATTCTACTGATTTAACATCATCAGCTGTTAAAAGGGATTTATCATAGTACATAAAGAATGTATTGTGTGTGAAAGGAATTGCATAGATTGCATCATCAACAGTTACAGTATCAACTACTGCTTCAGCCATAGTTGTTTTAACCATTTCTTCTGTAGAACCACCAAGTCTTGCAATTGCACCTGCATTTACAAGTTCTCTTAACTGGTCATTAGCAAAGAAGAATACGTCGCCAGCTGCTGTTACGTCTTTTAAAATCTCATCTTTTGCTGTATCTTCACCCTGTGTTACAACTTCCCATGTGATGTTCCATTCTGGATGTAAAGCTGCGAAGGACTGACACATGCTATCAATTGTACCTGGTTGAATCTGGTTTTCTGGAGCCCAAACCTTTAAAGTTACATCTTCTACTTCAGCAACAGGTGCTGTTGTAGGTGCTGTTGTTGCCTCAGCTCCTTTGGTTGGATTTGTGTTCTCAGGAGTTTTATCATCCTTTTTGCCACATGCTGCGAAACTGCTGATTACTAATAAAGTAACCATAAGTAGCGCCATAAGTCTTGATACTTTTTTCATAATCTCTACCTCTTTCCTTTTTTGCATTTTCCTAAGTCTCATGCTTGAAACCCGGTAACATTATAGAGCGGCAATCACTTGCCATGTATACGGGATAATCTCCCGCTTGAATAAATATGCCTAGGTGCATATGAATTCCATTAGAATAAAATACTTTACTTCCAAACCTCGTTTGCATAATCTCTTATGGTACGATCGCTGGAGAATTTACCTGCATTTGCAGTATTAAAGAAACACTTTCTTCGGAATTCATAAGTATCCGAATAGTCTTTATTTGCTTTCAGCTTCGCTTCGCAATAAGGAAGGAAATCTAATAACAGGAAGTAGTGATCTGGCTTGTGCCAGTGAGCACCTTCTAAAATGGAGTTATATAGTTCAGCAAACATGCCTGTTCCACCATCACTGAAGGTACCATCTACTAAAGTATCCAGAACCTTTTTGATTCTAGGATTCTTCTCATAAATATCCTTTGCATTATAAGAATCTTTAATCTTCTCTATGTCTTCTACTCTTGCACCGAAGATATAATTGTTCTCTTCTCCAGCCTGCTCCACAATTTCAACGTTAGCACCATCAAAGGTACCAAGTGTCACCGCACCATTTAACATGAATTTCATGTTACCTGTTCCAGAGGCCTCTGTTCCGGCTGTGGAAGTCTGCTCTGAAATATCTGCTGCTGGTGTAAGCTTTTCTGCATAAGATACATTGTAGTTATGAACAAAGATAACTTGTAATTTATCATTTACTTCCGGATCATTTTCTATCAGCTTTGCAATTTCATTAATGAATTTAATAATTCCCTTTGCTCTGAAATATCCTGGTGCTGCTTTTGCTCCAAAGATAAATGCAGTAGGGTTAAACTCCTTAATTCTTCCATCTTTTAATCCAAAATAAATATCTAAGATAGAAAAAGCATTTAACAACTGGCGTTTATATTCGTGAAGTCTCTTAACCTGAATATCAAAGATAAATTCAGGATTTAACTGAATGCCTTCCTGTTTTAGAATATACTCTGAAAGTTGTCTCTTTTTAATACGCTTAATATCACCAAATTGCTTAATCACATTCTTATCATTAGCAAACTTCTCAAGATCCTTTAATCGATCCAAATCAGTAATCCAGGAGTTTCCTATTTTATCTGTAATAAATCCAGATAGCTCCATATTAGCAAGCGCTAACCATCTTCGCTGGGTAATACCGTTCGTTTTATTATTAAAGCGATCTGGATAAATCTCATACCACTCTTTTAATGCATCATTCTTTAAAATCTCTGTATGAAGCTTTGCAACACCATTGGTGGAATGGCTGGCATAAATTGCAAGTCTTGCCATGTGGATGGTGTTACCATCTATAATGTTATAAATCTTCTGCTCTTCATCTGTTTCCTTACCAAAAGCCTTTAACTCCTTAACAAGTGCTTTCTGAAGCATAACAACATATTTATAAACTCCAGGGATAACTGCTTTAAATAAGCTTGCATTCCACTTTTCCAAGGCTTCTGCCATAACCGTATGGTTGGTATAGGCAAAGGTTTCTTTTGCTATACGAAGTGCCTTAGCAAAAGTTAATTTCTCATTTTCCATTAAAAGTCGAATTAACTCTGGAATAGCAACTACAGGATGAGTATCATTTAACTGAATTGCATATTCGGAGGAGAATTGAGTAAAATCTCCGCCAAATTTCTTTTTATATCTTGCAAGAATATCTTGAAGTGTCGCTGCGGAGAAGAAATATTCTTGCTTTAATCTAAGCTTCTTACCTTCATCCGTATTATCGTTAGGATATAATAAACTGCTGATTGCTTCTGCTTCATTCTTATTCTTGTTGGCTTTGTCATATTTTTGCTCATTAAATAATTCAAAGTTAAAGCTTTCCAGTGGCTCTGCCTGCCATAAACGTAAAGTATTAACTGTCTTTTCACCGTATCCAATTACCGGGGTATCATATGGTACTGCATACACGGACTGGTTCTTGTAATCGATACGAACCTTTTCCTCTTCCTTACGGACTGACCAGGGATCACCAAAGCTCTGCCAATCATCTGGGATCTCTTTTTGAAAACCATCTTCAAAGTATTGTTTAAATAAGCCGTATTTATATCGAATTCCATAGCCATTTAACGTTATTCCAATGGTTGCACCTGAATCTAAGAAACATGCTGCAAGACGGCCTAAGCCACCATTACCAAGAGCTGCATCCTCAATATCTTCAAAGATGCGAATATCCAGATTGTTTTCACTCATCAATTCACTGAATTGATGAAACAAGCCCATATTGTAGAGGTTACTGTATACCAGTCGACCAATTAAAAACTCTGCTGAGAGATAACAAACTTTCTTTCCCGGTGCATCTAAGCCACTTTCTTTTGTAAGACTTTTCATTGCTGCTTTAGATACTGCATTGTAAAGCTGCATGGTACTCGCTTCCCTAATGCCAACTCCATAGTCCAGATCAAGAATTGTGATAACATTTGATTTAAAATTATTTTCCATACTAACTCCATTCCGCCGCGTATGGCAGCTTAACTTATTTCGTATTTGACTACAGCTTAACCATTAACTCCTTCGAGCAAATAAACAGGAATACTGATAGAGAAGCTCTTCTCTAAGTTCCAGGTATTGTTCTTTGGTAATACGCCATTGCCAATTTCCGCCTATCGTTGACGGGAAGTTCATTCTCGCTTTATTATCTAGCTTTAATAAATCCTGCATTTGAACGATTACGATATCTGCAATACTTGCATATAGTGATCTTATAATCGCATATGGAAGTTCTTCTTTACTTTCAACATCAAAGTATTGAAGTGCAAATTCTAGCTCTTTGTCTGTCTTGCCACCCAGATAACCCATCAAGGTTTCATTATCATGAGTTCCTGTATATGCCACCAAATTGGTTGTTTTATAGTTATGAGGAAGATATTCATGATTTCCTGGACCATCTAATCCAAACTCCAGAATTTTCATACCCGGGAAACCAGATGCCTGAATTAGGTCTCTAACCTTCTGTGTCACTACTCCAAGATCTTCTGCTATAATTTTTGCATTACCAATTGATTCTTTTATAATTCTAACTAACTTCTCTCCCGGTCCAACTCTCCACTCACCAACCACTGCCGATTGTGAAGCAGCCGGAATAGAATAAAAATTAACTACACCGATAAAATGATCAATACGAATGATGTCATAAAGATCTGCAGACGCCTTCATTCGTTGTCTCCACCAGGAATAATCCTGTTGTTCCATTACATCCCAGCGATATAAGGGATTACCCCAACGTTGTCCATCTGCTGAAAAGGCATCCGGTGGAACCCCTGCTACATTAATTGGATTTTTTCTTTCATCCAGTTCAAACAAATCACCGTGTACCCAAACATCGGAACTATCAGAGGATACATATAGCGGAATATCACCAATCATCTGAATTCCCAGTTTATTTACATAATTCTTTAACTTATTCCATTGTTGACTAAACTTAAATTGACAGAACTCCCAGAATTTAATCTCTTCTTTCAGTTCTTTGCTATATCTTTCAAGCTCTTGCGGGTCGCGTAGTTTTATTCCCTCGTCCCACAATAACCATTCTCTATTATTAAAGCGTTCCTTCACAGCCATATAAAGACAATAATCCGTTAACCAGAAGGCATTTAATTCACAAAATTCTTTAAATTCATTTAATTTAGCATGTTCACTTCTTTGAAATGCTTTTTTGAGTACTACAAAGCGATTTTGATAAATTGTTGCATAGTCAACACAATCTTCCGTTTGTTGCCACTGCAAGTCTTCTATCTCATTTTTGTCCAATAATTTTTCCTGTACTAGATAATCTAAATCAATGAAATAAGGATTACCTGCAAAAGCCGAAAAAGATTGATAAGGACTATCACCAAAACTTGTAGGTCCAATCGGCAGTACCTGCCAATACTTAATACCACTTCGCTTTAAAAAATCAGCAAATCGATAACTTTCCTCTCCCAAGGTACCAATTCCATAATTTGATGGTAATGCACTGATCGGCATTAATAGCCCCGCACCACGTTCTAACTCTTGTTTAATTTCACTCATTCACTTAACCACTCCATAACATAATCAATATGCAAATCAAAATAAATATAAAATCACCAACAAAAATTGCACTGCATATTACTATGTTCTTCATTCTTACGCATGTTTATGTATTCTGCATTCCTTGTGTATATTTTATGTTTTTCGGTAATTTTCGAAATTATATACTAAGAATACCATTATCACCCTGCTTTGTCAACATGAATTTTAGCTTTTATAGTAATTATATATAGCTGCCTCGCTTTATTCTTTGCTTTATTTGTCAATTTTAACTACTGCCGCAATATATGACAAAATAATTAAATATATTTAAGTTGAAATAATATGTTGAAAAGCTTGAATTTAGTGGGTTTACTAAATATTTTTCGAAAATTTTTAAGTGAATTCGAATTATTTTAATCGCTTTAATAAAAATCACTTTATGTCATTTGACAAAATAATATAAATATGCATAAAATCTACTATGCAATTCTGTGACAAAAGTCAAAAACTCAAACTTATGTTGTATTTGCATAAACTTGGGTTTATACTGAGAATAATTTAACAAATGAATTAGCTGGGGAGGAGAAACATGGCTACAATTAAAGATATTGCGAATAAGCTAGGAATAGCAGTAAGCACTGTGTCTAAGGGGCTAAACGGTGCTAGCGATATCAGCGCGGATATGAGACAGCTTGTTTTAGATACTGCTGTTGAGATGGGGTATGCTTCTAAGAAAATGAAATCAACTGGAACTAGAAAGGTCTGTATTTTTATTGAAAATATGGATTATGAAAATATTGAACAGTTTGGTTATGAAATTATTGTAGGCTTCAAATTATCAGCTGCTAGAAGGCACTGGGACGTATCCGTAGTTCCAACTAACCTGAATATGCAAACTGCAGAAAAATTTGATACCTACATGTTGAAAAATGGTTATAGTGGAGCCTTTCTACTTGGTTTTGCACTTCATGATGATTGGGTACAGCAACTTAGTAAAACTACTGTTCCAACCGTTCTACTTGATAATTATATAGAAGGTAACAATCATGTTGGTTATGTAGGCACAGACAGCTTCGAAGGAATTGATCTAGCTGTTTCACATCTTCATTCACTTGGACATACAAAGATTGCCTTCCTTAACGGTTCTAAGAATTCCATGGTTTCTGAACAACGCCAACAATCCTTCGTTACAAGCCTGGCAAAGTATGGTATCGAGGCAAAGGAAGAATTAATGGAGTATGGTTATTACGTTCCAGACTGTGCAAAATACCACGTACCAGGCTTTATAAACAATGGCGCCACAGCTATAATGTGTGCCAGCGATTTGATTGCTACCGGGGTATGTATAGAGCTTCAAAAATTAGGTTTAAAGGTTCCGGAGGATGTTAGTGTGGTAGGTTTTGATGATTTACCAATAGCCTCACAGTTATCTCCTTCCCTTACAACCATCAGGCAGGACCGTACTGATTTAGGAAAAAGTGCCTTTCTTTTATTAGATGGACTAATTCATAATATAACCATTAGCAAGCTCTTGCTTCGTGCTAAATTCATTCAAAGAGCGAGTACTGGACCTTGTAAAGTGAGATAAAATATCAAAAGTTAAAGCCTGTCGTTAAACGACAGGCTTTTTTACTGTATAATAGAGCATTCTATATTCGTTTATATACATTAGAAATGAGAGTAACAAAAATCCTCCGCATACTAGCATCAAAACATTTTTAACATCCTGAGCTAAAGTTGGTATTGCAACTAAGAATAACATAACCGCATAAAACACCATGGTTGATACCTTACCAAACCATTTGGCACCATTTAATTTTGTGCCCTTCTTTAACATTACAATTCCTGCTACCAACATAAATAATTGCATAATCACAAAAAGGATTAATAGCAGAAACATCCATTCAATTTTAATAACAAGAACAAAAATTAAGGCTGCCTGTGTTAGCTTATCCGCAAGAGGATCAATCAATTTTCCAAGTTCAGTTATCATATCGAACCGCCGAGCAATAAACCCGTCTAAGAAATCTGTGAGACCTGATAAGAACACAATTCCAGCAGCTTGCAAATACTCTTTCGGTTGATTTGCTTTCATATAAAGCACTACAAACACTGGTATTAATAAAAAGCGAATATAGCAAAGTAAATTAGGAATACGCCATAAATCACTTTTTGAAAATTTAGTAATAACTTTCATAAGTTAACCTCCCCTATTTTCATTATAAGTTTGTAAATATGGGTATTAGCATATCAATATTAACATAATTATTTCCAATATGATAGATGGAATTATTAAATTACATTGAAATATATAGAATTTACAGAGAAGCGAAATCAAGTTTATAGCTGAATTGATATTTAAATAATGAAATCAAGCTTATGCTGAATTATTATATAAATAATGAATTCAAGCTTATGACAGAACTGTTAAGAAAGTATCTCAAGTATGAAAAAAGAACAGCTGGAATATAATTATTTATATTAAAGCTGTTAGAGGTTCTGATGAATACATTAACAAATCTTATTTCTGATTACGGTTTAGTCGCCATGTTTATTATAATAATGCTGGAATATGCCTGTTTTCCAGTATCCAGTGAAATTGTTCTTCCCTTTTGCGGTGCAGTTGCCTCTGCAAATCATACAAATTTCTTTGTAATCCTTCCTCTTAGTATAGCTGCTGGTCTAATTGGAACTGGATTTTGCTTTACCATTGGTTGGTTCGGAGGTGGCACCATTCTAAATGCCATTGGAAAGAAATTTCCGAAAATGAAGAAAGGAATTGATGCTGCTAATCGACCCTTTCTTAACCATGGTTCTGCAGCTGTGTGTATCGGAAGAGTTATCCCTTTAATTCGTACCTATATTGCACTGATTGCAGGAGCTTCAAAGCTTAATCCTATGACCTACTTTGGCGCTTCTGCAATCGGCATTACGGTATGGAATACTTTATTAATTGGTCTTGGTTATATGCTTAGGGAGAACTATAAAAATGTTGCTGTATACTACGAAAGGTATAAACACAATTTAATACCTGTTCTTATCGTCTGCCTAACTACACTTATTCTTCACATTATTTATAAGAAGATTAAAAAGAGAAGAAAAATAAAATCAGCTGTTAAAGAGGCTATGCTCTCTGAATAAGTGACTTCTGCTGCCATTTACCCGAGGCTTCTCTTGCAATACCGACGATTGAAGTAATCACCCAGTTGATTCCTGTTGCCCACCAAATACCATAATATCCAAAGTATATAGTTAATACATTTGCTAGTACAACTCTACATATAACCTCGGTAATACCCATAACCATTGGAATTGCGATATCGCCTGTTCCACTTAAGAAGTTTCTTGAGACAAATATCATTCCAACTGCGGAATAAAAGAAACAAGTTATTCTTACTGCATGCATACCAATAACTACTACTTCAAAGTCCTCTTTCTTCGTAAAGAGCCGAATAACATATTCTCCTCCAAAATACATAACTGGAAGCATACATAGACTAAATATGATTATAATACGAGCTGCAGATTTATAACCTTGTCTTGCTCTATCCACTCTGCCTGCGCCTACATTCTGACCAGCGTAAGCCGCAAGAGCTGCACCAAGGGACATCCCTGGTAATAACACTAATTGTTCAATTCGATTTACTACTGTGTATGCAGCGATTACGATATCATCATAACTATTGATAACTCCTTGTAGCGCCATCATTGATATTGATACAAGAGAGTTTTGAAGTGCCACCGGTAATCCCAGTTTTAAACACTTTTTCAATATTTCCTTATGCGGTTTAAACTCTTTTAGCGGCATTCGAAGTATTTTTACCTTGGCTAAGGCATACGCCACACAGCAAATAGCAGAAATAATCTGTGCTAAAACAGTAGCAAATGCCACCCCTGCAACACCCCAATGAAATACTAATAAGAATAAAAAGTCAAGACCGATATTAATAAGACAAGCTAATGCAAGAAATTTTAAAGGAGTTACTGAATCTCCAAGAGCTCGAAGTATTGCTGCCATTCCGTTGTAACAGGAAACACCAAGAATACCTGCAAAGGTAATTTTCATAAACTGGTCGGCTTGGACAATTATCGTATCTGGAGTATTCAAAAGCTCTAGTAACCATCGGCTTGAAAAGAAACCTATGATACCCATAATTGTTGATACTATAATAACTACATAGGTTGCTGTAGCAAAACCCTTTTTGACGTTTTCATAGTCCTGAGCACCAAAATACTGACTAATTACAATTGATATACCTGCTGAAAGACCGAAGGTAAGTCCCAATATTAAAAATACAAGTGAGCCAGTTGCTCCTACAGCAGCAAGTGCCTCACTACCAATAACTTTACCTACAATAATTGAATCTATCAAATAGTAAAACTGTTGAAACAAATTACCAATCAACATTGGTACTGAAAATTTTAAAATTAGTTTAGCCGGCGAACCGCTGGTCATATCTCTAGTTAGTGATTTTTCCATTCTGCACCTCAAATTCAGAGTCTATACGTTGGTTTTATTGTAAAATCCTGTTTATGTATATAACGTTACTTGTTGTATTATACTCCATTTTTCTATTTTGTAAATGTAAAATTCTTTTTTTAAATTCACATTTGGTGTCAATATTTACTATATATGCGGTCTTATTTATCATTTGTAGACTCCATTGGCTTTTGAGTCTCAAATCATTCTGTTCCTTGTCAGACTATCTATAGCTATTCCTAATCATATTCCCCTGTCTCTCTCATATAATTTAAAGAAGATTGACCATACCGGGAGTGACGCAATGAATTGGCACAGTTTATCCGTTGAAGAAACATTAAAAAAACTGGAGGGTTCACGGGACAAAGGATTATCCACTAAAGAGGCTAAAGATCGACAACTTATCTATGGAAAGAACATGCTAACAGCAAAAAAAGGAAAGCCGCTCATATTAAAGTTTTTCGCTCAATTTGCTGATTTTATGATTATTATATTAATATTTGCTGCTATCCTATCTTTTTTAGTTTCTTACATGGAAGGTGAACCCGACTACGTCGATCCAATCATTATACTAATCATTATTACAGTCAATGCTACCTTAGGTCTTGCCCAGGAAGCAAGAGCTGAAAAAGCATTAGAATCTTTAAAAAAATTGTCTGCTCAGACAGCTCATGTACTACGAGAAGGCAAAGTGAGTCAGATTAATGCGGAAGATTTAGTGCCGGGTGATATCATTTTGTTAGAAACCGGAAACTATGTTCCAGCTGATGCAAGGTTAGTCAATGCTATGAATTTGAAAGTCGAGGAGTCTTCCTTAACCGGGGAGTCCCACCCTGTGGAGAAATCAGCCGAAGTAGTCCTCGTTCCTGATACAGGTCTTGGTGATCGTATTAATCTTGTCATGTCTGGCAGCAGTATCTCCTATGGAAGGGGAATTGCAGTTGTCACCGACATAGGCATGAATACTCAAGTAGGCCATATTGCTTCTTTAATCATTAATGAAGAAACGCCCATGACTCCTTTACAAAAGCGCTTGGCTGATACAGGTAAAGTATTAGGTATCGCTGCACTTATCATCTGCGCAATTATTTTTGTAATGGGCTTATTCAAGAATGTTGGTATCTTTGAGATGTTTATGACTTCTGTAAGTCTAGCGGTGGCCGCAATTCCAGAAGGTTTGCCTGCTATTGTAACCATTATGCTCTCTTTAGGCGTTATGCGTATGGCTAAGAAAAATGCAGTTATTCGTAAGCTTCCAGCGGTTGAAACACTGGGTAGTGCTACTGTTATTTGTTCTGATAAAACTGGAACACTGACACAGAATGTAATGACTGTAACTCAAATTTCCTCTATTCAAGGAAAAGAAGAGTTTAAAAGTGACTTTGGTTCCTTCCTTTTATCACATGCTGCTCTTTGCAATGATGCAATTCTAGAACTTGATAAACAAACGATTAACATTACCGGAGAACCCACAGAGAAGGCACTTGTACTTGCTGCTTATCATACTGGTTCAAATAAACTTAATTTAGATCGTACCTATAAAAGAGTACATGAAATACCTTTTGATTCAACTCGTAAATTAATGACAACCGTCCATGGCTCTTTTGACCAGAATTACCGAAGTATTACAAAAGGTGCCTTTGATTTTTTACTCCAGCTCTGTACTCAATACTATTATGATGGAAAGCAATATCCACTTACTAATAAGGAAAGAAGCAAACTCACCGCTCTTAATAATGAAATGACCGGAAAGGCTTTGAGGGTAATTGCTGTAGCCTATAAGAATTTACCTACGCAAAGCAATAAGATACCTGCTAATCAGCTGGAGGCCGGACTCACTTTTGTGGGTTTAATTGGCATGATTGATCCACCTAGACCTGAAGTAAGAGATGCTGTTGCACTCTGTCGTCAGGCAGGAATCCGCCCGGTTATGATTACAGGTGACCATGTTCTTACAGCAAAGGCAATTGCAAAAGAACTGGGTATTCTCTCTGAGGGTGAGGAAGCAATCACTGGAGATATGCTAAACCGTATGAGTAATGAGGAATTAGTAGAAAGTATAGATCGTTATCGCGTTTTTGCAAGAGTTTCTCCAGAACATAAGGTACGTATTGTTAAAGCATTTCAAAGTCGTGGGAATGTGGTTGCCATGACAGGGGATGGTGTAAATGATGCCCCTGCTCTAAATGCAGCTGATATTGGTTGTGCTATGGGTATATCCGGTACTGACGTAGCAAAGAATGCTGCCGACATGGTGCTTACTGATGATAATTTTGCAACCATTGTCTCCGCGGTTAAAGAAGGTCGTGGTATCTATGACAATATCAAAAAAGCGGTGCATTTTCTTCTTTCCAGTAATATTGGTGAAATACTAACGATCTTTGTAGCTATTTTCTTAGGCTTGCCTACTCCACTTGTTGCTGTACAGCTGCTTTGGGTTAATCTTGTGACAGATTCTCTCCCTGCTATTTCACTTGGAGTAGAACCAACAGATAAAGATATCATGAAGAAGAAACCAATTTCAGCCAGTAAAGGAATGTTTGCAGATGGTCTTGCAGCTAAAATAATATTAGAAGGTATCATGATTGGCTCCTTGGCACTCCTTGCCTTTATGATTGGTTATCATATGTATGATTTGCCATCTGCTAAAAGCATCATGCATATGCCTGATAGTATAGCCAACGGTTCAGTCACCCCATGGGTTGGCAGAACAATGGCCTTTGCCGTCCTAAGTTTATCCCAGCTTTTCCATTCCTTTAATATGAGAAGTGAACATTCCCTATCTGAAATAGGATTATTCTCAAATCGTAAGCTTGTAATCTCTTTCATTATTTGTGCCCTACTTCAGGTTTCAGTAATTATGATTACACCATTATCCAATATATTTCAGGTTGTGCCTTTAGATAATAGACAATGGGCAATTACCTTACTTCTTTCCTTTGTTCCCATTATTATAGTAGAGGCTCAAAAAAAGTTTGCTTTCAAAAAAAATGAATAGCTGAAGTAATAAAATATTTTTAGTCTAGAGAATTAGTGCTACTTGAAATCTGTATTGATTCGTTATATAGTTAGAGATAGCAATAACCATATTGGAATACCTATAAGGTTATTAATCTTATTTGTGAGGTGCTGGTGTGAATCCTAACTCTGATAATAATAAAACCCCGGTTACTCCATATGATGATAGTATGTGGGACCGTAATTCTATGTATGATAGAATGCCATATGTATGGGACCCCGACTTAAACGTAGAGAAGGTTTTTCGCAAAGTTACCGGGAATATTATTAAAGCCTACCGGTGTAAAACAGATGCTCCCTTCGAGCTAAAGCACGAATGATAAAAATAGCATTTTAAGCTGTACCTTGGGGTACAGCTTTTTATACATCAATCACTAATATCTAACCGGTTATTAAGTAAACATAAAACTATATTAAATATATTTAAAGATAAATGTATCTTACACGATATATGATTTTCTTTGTATAAATGAGGTGTAACAATGAGAGTTCTTCAAGTAACAAATAATCACACAAACTGCTATCTATTGCCCTTAGACAAAGGTTGGTTAATGATAGACACTGGTTTGCCAGACACATTTTCTAATTTACTACAGTTATTAAACCAGCAGTCAATTCAAATAAATGAAATCAATTATCTACTAATAACTCATTTTCATCCTGACCATGCAGGACTTACACAAAACCTTTGCGATTTAGGTATTACCCTAGTCATTCACGAAGAACAATACCCCTATATGAACAAGTTGAACCTTTTTTACAAAAAGAATTGGAAAGCCAACTACAAAGATATCATACCGACCCAGGCTCTTATTTTAACCGATGATAGTAGTTCCCGTTTCTTTGAAGAAATCGGAATCCATGGAGAATTAATTACTACACCTGGCCATAGCGATGATAGTGTCAGCCTTGTACTGCCTAATGAATGTGCCTTTACTGGTGACCTCCCTTCCTTCTATTTAAAGGAGGCTTATAACGACTTTGTTATTGAAGATAGTTGGGACATGCTCTTGCAGTATCAACCCAAGCTTATCTACCCCAGCCACGCTGATCCATATAACGTAGAATAATTAGGTTGTTATAGCAAAGACGATAGGTGTATATATTCAGCAGGCGCATACTGTCAAAAAAGGATTGCCAATATAATTGGCAATCCTTTTTTAGTAAGGCAAGTCCAGATGATTATACTTACCCATAGTCTCTTGATATCTAAATTATATAATTAGAACACCTTAAAAGCATCTTTTCCAAGATATCTTGCATTACATCCAAGTTCTTGTTCTATACGAAGTAACTGGTTGTATTTTGCAACACGATCTGTTCTGGAAGGTGCACCTGTTTTAATCTGTCCAGCATTGGTTGCTACTGCGATATCAGCAAGAGTAACATCCTCTGTTTCACCAGAACGATGAGAAACTACTGCTGTCCATCGATTATTCTTAGCCATCTCGATTGCATCTAATGTCTCTGTTAGGGAACCAATCTGATTAAACTTAATTAATACAGAGTTAGAAATACCTTGCTTAATACCTTCTTTCACACGAGTTGTATTAGTAACAAAAAGATCATCGCCCACGAGCTGAATCTTATTGCCTAAACGTTCTGTTAACAGTTTCCAGCCCTTCCAATCCTCTTCTGACAAACCATCTTCTAAGGAAATGACAGGGTATTTATTGCAAACTTCTTCCCAGAAATCAACCATTTGCTCAACTGTCTTATATTCACCGGATTTCCAGAACAGGTAATCACCTTCTCTGCCAGCCTTCTTTGCTTCATCATACATTTCTGTAGCAGCAGCATCAATTGCAATATAGAAGTCTTCACCTGGAAGATATCCAGCTGCTTCAATTGCTTTTACAATATAATCAAGAGCCTGTGTATCACTGTTAAACTTAGGTGCAAAACCACCTTCGTCACCAACAGCTGTTACAAAACCATCGTTCTTCAATAGTTTCTTAAGTGTATGGAAAACAGTTGTACTATGCTCTAAAGCTTCAGAAAAGCTGGTTGCGCCAACTGGCATAATCATGAATTCCTGAATATTTAGACTGGAATCTGCGTGCTTTCCACCATTGATAATATTCATCATTGGCACTGGAAGAGTTTTCGCATTTACACCACCCAGATAACGATAAAGTGGCTGTTTTAAGGAAGCTGCTGCTGCCTTAGCTACTGCTAAAGAAACACTTAAGATTGCGTTCGCTCCAAGTTTACCTTTATTATCAGTACCATCAAGAGCAAGCATCTTAGCATCAATTTCTGTCTGCTGTGTTGCTTCCATACCAACGATTTCTTTTGCGATCAATTGATTAACGTTATCTACCGCTTTTCTAACACCTGTTCCCAGGTATCTGTTCTTATCACCGTCACGAAGTTCGACTGCTTCAAATGCTCCAGTTGATGCACCAGAAGGAACTGCTGCTCGTCCCATGCTACCATCTGCAAGAAAAACCTCTGCCTCAACTGTAGGATTGCCTCTGGAATCTAGAATTTCTCTTCCTATCACTTTTTCAATTACTAAATTTTTCATAATAAATTCTTTCCTTTCATTAAATAAATTATGTTTGATCAAACTAAACGCAATCGTCCAAAAAGATGACAAATATCATATATATTATACTCTTCTATCTGGAACCTATGCGGATAAAATTACTACATCTTCTATCTATCCTACCATTTTGCATCCAATTTTAATTTATAAAATTTGTAAGATGCAGTAGAATATGGTAGGATACACCTATTTTATCTAATATTTCGATTTCAATCAATAGTAATCTGAATTTTTATTGAATTAATACAATATTCCGTAACAGTTTAGTCCTAAAATAATTAGAAATCATCTGAAAAAAAGCTTGCTTTTAAATACACATTTTTTGCATAACTTCAAATATATAAATAGATTAAATTGCTAACTGATTAGAATATTGTTATACTATGTTTGAAAGAAACAAGAGGAAACACCATGTCGTTTCACTTGTTATGAATTAGGTAAAGCTTTCCAAAATATCTTTGTTTAAGCTTTGCAATAATCGATATAATAGAAATGGAAGGAGAACTTATGAGTAAAACATTTGAAAAATTACAACCTTATCTGGAAAAAACCATGGCGTTTCAATCCGCACGTACCTTATTTGAGTGGGATGACCAAACCAGCGCTCCCTTTGAAGCTGCTGAATACACCTCTAAGGTTATTGGTGTACTATCTGATGAGTATATGAAGAGCCTTATTAATGATGACGTAAGAAAACTACTGAAAAAACTTCAAGAGGAAAAAGAACAAAAGGAACTAACAGAAACTGAAAAAGCTATTGTTAGAGAACTTGCGAAAACCTACGATCAACTAGAGAGTATTCCTCCAGAGGAATACCGTGCATTCAATGAATTGACCTCTATTTCCAGTAGAAAATGGTCCAAAGCAAAAAAAGACAATCGTTATGAAGACTTTGCCCCTTATTTAAAACAGATTATAGAGTATAAGAAAAAATTTGCAAAATATCGTTTAAAGGATGATAAAAAACCCTATGAAGTTCTTCTTGGAGATTTTGATGAGTGCTTTTTGATTGAAGAGCTCGATGAGTTCTTTGACAAAGTAAAGAAAGAGATAGTTCCATTGCTCAAGGAAGTATCAAAAATTGCTGACTCCGTTGACAAGGGTTATAATTATCTTTCTTATAATGTTGATAAGCAACGGGAATTCTGTAAATACCTTGCCGGATATGTTGGTTTTGACTTTAATCGTGGTGTAATAGCAGAAAGTGCACATCCCTTTACCACCAATCTTCACAATCATGACGTACGTATCACAAGCCGTTACATCGAGGATAATTTAGAAAGTGCTATGTTCTCAATGATTCATGAAAGTGGTCATGCCATTTATGAAATGAACATTGATAATTCCATCACTCAAACCTTAGTAGGCGGTGGTGCTTCCATGGGTATGCACGAATCACAGTCCAGATTCTATGAGAACATTATCGGTCGCAGCAAAGAATTTTGGACCCCTATTTACGATAAATTGGTTGCTACCTACCCTGAAAATTTAAGTAACGTCTCCATAGATCAGTTTATCAGAGGAATTAATAAAGCACAGCCAAGCTTAATTCGAACTGAAGCAGATGAATTAAGCTATTGCCTTCATATTATTATTCGTTATGAAGTAGAAAAAATGATTTTTGCTGATGAAGTAACTGTGGAAGAACTTCCAACTGTATGGAACCAAAAATATCAGGAATACATGGGTATTACACCGTCCACTGATTCCGAAGGCGTTCTTCAGGATACCCACTGGTCTTGGGGTGAATTTGGATATTTCCCATCTTACGCAATAGGTAGTGCGGTTGCGAGCCAAATTCATGCTTGTATGAAGGAAAAAATGCCTCTTGATGAGTACCTACGTGAGGGTAATCTTTTACCAATCCGTGACTATCTAGGTGAGCATATCCACAAACTGGGAGCCGTAAAAAATACTAATGAGATATTAATGTCTGTTTGTGGCGAGAAATTTAATGCAGATTATTTTGTGGCGTATCTTAAAGAAAAATATACAACTTTATATCAACTATAAAATTGAAGTAACTTTGTAAATGTACACACACCACATGTATTCCTTTCATTTGAACACAGCAAAAGGCCGCAGATAGTGTATTAATTTACTTAATCTAACTATAAGAAGAGCAAGATGTAACATCTGTATACATGTATATCAGATATTACTTTCTGCTCTTTTTTTTATAGCTTATAAGACCATTACACTAGATATGTTCTTAAAAGACTAATATTTCTTTATTATTCGGTTTCATTTTTTACTTTTTCTTAGCTTTTACCAGATTTCACGCTTTTAAAATGAATAAATATAAATACTTCTTGAATATTTTTAAATTATAAGATACAATAGATAAATATATTTATAAAATCATAATTTGTGAAATAGATAAGTTATAAGATATTTCACTGTTATAATTATAATTAACCCATCCAGTTACTGACTGTATATACTTACACTGAAACTCAAGCAATAATTACATATAAACTACTAGTAAAGTATAACTTACATGAATAGAAACGAGGTGCTACAGATGAAATTATGGGGAGGACGTTTTACAAAGGAAACCAATCAGTTAGTGCATAATTTTAATGCCTCCATCTCCTTTGATCAAAAGTTCTATCAACAAGATATTCAAGGAAGTATTGCTCATGTTACTATGTTGGCAAAGCAGGGTATCATTTCTTCTGAAGAATGTGACTTAATTAAACAAGGGTTAAATGGTATCCTGGAGGATATCAGTCATAATATTCTTGAAATAGATTCTACTTATGAAGATATTCATAGCTTTGTCGAGTCTCACCTAATTAATCGAATTGGTGATGCAGGTAAAAAACTTCATACCGGAAGAAGTCGTAACGATCAGGTAGCTCTTGATATGAAACTTTATACCAGACAGGAAATCAATGAAATTGACGAGCTACTCAAATCTTTACTATTAACTTTGCATGAAATCATGAAATCAAATCTCGATACCTATATGCCTGGCTTTACTCATTTACAAAAGGCGCAGCCTGTAACTCTTTCTCATCATATTGGAGCATATTTTGAAATGTTTAAGAGAGATCGCTCCAGATTACATGATATTGAAAAAAGATTAAATCTATCTCCTTTGGGAAGTGGCGCTCTAGCAGGAACCACCTACCCCTTGGATCGAGATTATACTGCTCAGTTACTATCTTTTGATGGGCCGACTCTAAATAGTATGGATAGCGTATCAGATCGTGACTATCTTATAGAATTACTTAGTGCTCTTTCAACGATAATGATGCATTTAAGCCGTTTTAGTGAGGAAATCATTCTTTGGAACAGCAATGAATACCGCTTTGTGGAACTGGATGATGCTTATTCCACTGGTTCCAGCATCATGCCACAAAAGAAAAACCCTGATATCGCAGAGCTGGTTAGAGGTAAAACAGGCCGTGTTTATGGATCTTTAGTTTCTTTATTAACGGTAATGAAAGGTCTTCCTCTGGCTTATAATAAAGATATGCAGGAGGATAAGGAATTCACTTTTGATGCAATTGATACCGTAAAAGGCTGCCTTGCATTATTTACTGGTATGATAGCTACTACGAAGTTTCATAAAGAGAATATGGCAGAAAGTGCTATGGGCGGGTTTACTAATGCAACAGATGCCGCAGACTACTTAGTTAATAAAGGTGTTCCCTTTCGTGATGCCCATTCCATCATCGGACAGTTAGTGCTTTTCTGTATATCAGAAAACCTTTCACTTAGTGATATGTCGCTGGAGCAATATCAAAATATAAGCCCAATCTTTGAAAAGGATATTTATGATGCAATTAGTCTTTCCTCCTGCGTAAATCGTAGAAACACCATCGGTGCACCTGGTTTAGTCGCAATGACACAGGTTCTTAAGATAAATGAGGACTATCTAAGCAAAGAAGCTTAATTAACTTAATTATTAACTGATTTTCGGTTTTTCCCCCCATAAAATATGCTCCGCTTGGAGTAAACAGTTTTACTGTCCAACACAAGCGAAGCATATTTTACCTGTTGAAAATCTACTGTATGATATCTACTTTTAAAATCAATTAATCAATCTATTTTATTTTTCTAAACCAAGTAAAGTCAGGATATTTAAACAATGCTTTTCCTTTAATCTTATCACGCTCTACGAATTTATTGGTCCAATACCTGGCATCTTCAGAAACTCCTCTATTATCTCCCATCATGAAATAGCCATCCTCTGGTATTTCAAAAGGTCCGAAATCGTTACTTAACTCTTCCATGACATAAGTTTCTTCTAACGCTTCTCCATTAATATAAACCAATCCATCTTTTCCTTCTATTGTTTCGCCTGGCAAACCAATAATTCTCTTAATATAATCTATACTTTCATCATCTGGAAAAGGGAATACGACAATATCCCCTCGCTTTGGATCCTGAAATAAATATGCCTGTCGTGATGCTACCACTCTGTCACCAATCATAATTGTATTTTCCATGGAGCCAGATGGAACCTCAACTTTCAAAACAATGACCTTTGTAATAAACTGCGCTAAACCAAAAGCTAGAACTACCACAATTACCCAACTTACTATTTCCTTCAACAACTTTTCTGACATATAGTTACTCCATCTCTTATGTTATAGAATAGACTTACTTATTAATTATAAGCTTTGACCTATAGTTTGTAAACAAAAAGGATGGAGTCTCCTATTTATACCTTTTCAATTGTAAAAATATTATCTGCTACCATCCAGAGACCGGGGAAGAAGTTCATAATCTGCCAAACACCGCCACCACGTAACCCAAACTCGGGTATTAAGCGAAGTTTTGAATTCATACTTCTTACATCATCAAACCATACCACATGCTGTATTCCCTCTTCATTGGTATAGAAGTAACTTGGAGACTGGGTTAACTCGTCAAATAAGATTACTGCATTGTACTGTGCTGCCCGTCTGATTGCCTCTTGATTACTCATAGATTGTGCCCTGGTCGTTCCTTTCACATAGGGCAACGGCCAGTCATAGGCATAGTTAGCCACACCCATCAGGGCCTTATCTGGATCTATTACCGATGTGCCGTATTGAAGCACGCGACGCATATTGTTAATAGGTGCAGTTGGCATTGGGCTTGAATAGGTATAACCCCATTCAGGTTATACGTAATTTCTTTTGTGCAATATATATTGATTTGCTATAATATTTCGTCTTATTACCGAGTTTACATTATATTCCATTCATGATATATTGTCTTTGGGATAAATAGAAAGAAGAAATTTAGTAATTAAGAAACCCTATATGTCACCGTAATGTGATTAATATAGGGTTTG
>JAEYLX010000032.1 GCA_023407575.1 Bacillota bacterium | reverse complement strand
GGGAACCCCTATGATAATGCAATGATGGAGTCTTTCTATCGAACCTTAAAAAGAGAGCTTATTCTGGATGCTAGATTTGAAACACCAGAACAAGCTCAAATGGAAATTTTTAAATATATTGAACTATACTATAATACGAAGCGCATGCATTCTGCACTGGGTTATATTTCTCCTGCACAGTTTGAGCGAGAAAACTCATAAAATTAACCTAACTTTGTGTCTAAAAAATGTTGACAAGTCCAAAAATCCACTTCGCATTAAAGTCTAACTTTTAGGGGTCACATCAAATCGTATATTGACTTGAGAAATCCTTTTTTATAGAGAATTATATTATATCTATATTCGTTTCTTAGAACTTACCAGCTTCTGCTGCTTCCTGTAAGGAAACCGCTACAGCCACAGTCATGCCAACCATAGGATTGTTTCCTGCGCCGATAAGACCCATCATTTCAACGTGAGCCGGAACAGAAGAAGAACCTGCAAACTGTGCATCGGAGTGCATTCTACCCATAGTATCTGTCATACCATAGGAAGCAGGACCTGCTCCCATGTTATCAGGATGAAGTGTTCTACCTGTACCACCACCGGAAGCAACGGAGAAGTATTTCTTACCCTGATCAACGCATTCTTTCTTGTAGGTACCAGCTACTGGATGCTGGAATCTGGTAGGGTTAGTGGAGTTACCTGTAATGGAAACGTCTACACCTTCCTTATGCATGATTGCAACGCCTTCTGTAACATCATTAGCACCATAACAATTAACTGCTGCTCTAAGGCCAGTGGAGTATGCCTTGCGGGATACTTCCTTAACCTCACCTGTATAATAATCCATCTGTGTTTCAACATGAGTAAAGCCGTTGATACGGGAGATGATTTGTGCTGCATCTTTACCAAGACCATTTAAGATTACTCTTAAAGGTTTTTGTCTAACCTTGTTCGCTGACTGTGCAATACCGATTGCACCTTCAGCAGCTGCAAAGGACTCATGTCCTGCTAAGAAGCAGAAACATTCGGTAGTCTCTTCTAATAACATTTTACCAAGATTACCATGGCCTAAACCAACTTTTCTCTGATCAGCAACAGATCCCGGAATACAGAACGCCT
Source organism: Bacillota bacterium (assembly GCA_023407575.1). Classification (GTDB taxonomy): domain Bacteria; phylum Bacillota; class Clostridia; order Lachnospirales; family Lachnospiraceae; genus Mobilitalea. The sequence continues at coordinate 528,158 of JAEYLX010000032.1, read as the reverse complement.
GTAACCCTTCACCGATTGCTGCTGCTGCGTCAGCAGCTTTTCTTGCATCTTTCTTGATTGCAATTGCTGCACCTACTATGTATGCCCAAGATGCATTCTCAAAACAAATAGGTTGAATTCCCTTTACCATATTGTAAACATCAAGTCCTGCATCCTTGGTGATCTGCTCAGCCTCTTCAATGGAAGCAATGCCGTAGCTGTTTAATGCAGCATTGATTTGATTTATTCTTCTATCATATGATTCAAATAAAGCCATTGTATGTATCCTCCTTCACTATTCGTGTCTAGGGTCGATGATTTTAACTGCATCAGCCACACGACCATATTGGCCTTTTGACTTCTCGTATGCTGTATTGGCATCATCACCTTTTTTGATGAAGTCCATCATCTTACCGAAGTTAACGAATTGGTAACCGATAATCTCACTGTTATCATCAAGAGCAAGACCAGTTACATAACCGTCTGTCATCTCAAGATAACGAGGACCTTTTTCAAGTGTTCCATACATGGTACCAACCATGCTACGAAGCCCCTTACCTAAATCCTCAAGACCTGCACCGATTGGAAGCCCGTCCTCTGAGAAAGCACTTTGAGTTCTACCATAAGCAATCTGTAAGAATAATTCTCTCATCGCTACATTGATAGCATCACATACTAAGTCAGTATTTAATGCCTCTAAAATTGTAAGGCCAGGAAGAATTTCAGATGCCATAGCTGCAGAATGAGTCATACCAGAACATCCTACTGTCTCAACTAATGCTTCTTGAATAATTCCATCCTTAACGTTGAGAGTTAATTTACAAGTACCTTGCTGTGGTGCACACCAGCCCACGCCATGAGTTAAACCGGAGATATCTTTAATTTCCTTAGCTTGTACCCATCTTGCTTCTTGAGGGATTGGTGCTGCTCCATGATGAACACCCTGAGTAACCGGACACATCAATTGAACTTCATGTGAATAAGTCATGTTTGAAACTCCTTTCAATATCTACATAGTATCGCATGTCTTTTCTTGTTAAGAAAATAACAGCAAACAACGCAGCTCACCTGTCCATTGTGCCATACAGGGGTATAGCACAATAGTTCGCTGCATATTGCGGGAGACTATTCTCCCTTATAGGATTTTATTGTACAATCAAACAATAAAATCTACACCCATGGATTGACAAACATTACATTTCAACCCACGTTGCATACCTAACATATTTTCGCATAAAATATTTGATAAGTCCATAGTTAATTTATTTTTTTATGTAAAACTTACTGATCTGTTTGAATAACCCAAGAGAACAGCTGTATTAGCTTGAAAATAGCAAATCATATTTATACATTCTGAAATGTCTCCACTATGCCATTCGCTATCGCATTTGCGATATCATTGAACCTGGTATCAAATCGTTCATTATCTGCATCCGAGTTCATATAACCGACAATAATTTCAAGGGCTGGCATATTTACATTTTGCTGAAGATAAATGTCACGAGGACTTATACCATAACTGCGAAACCCTACTTGTTCCAGGTTACGCAATATATTTTCTGCTGCTACTACATTCAGTCCATCATTTCTTGATATCAATGCTCTAGCTCCACTAATAGTATTCTCAAAAGGGCTTGAACCACGATGAATATTCACCAGTAAATCTCCTCCTTGCTCATTTGCAGCAATTGCTCTATCTACAGGAGAAATAAAGGAATCATCCGTCCTGGTGTAGAACACATCATATCCATATCCTTGTAGAATATTACCAACTGCAAATGCCAAATTCAGGTTATCATTTTTTTCTTTTCGGTCGTTATATATAAGTCCTGGATCACTGCCTCCATGTCCTGCATTAAGTATTATTTTAGGCATATACAATTCCTCCACAAAGAATTTGTAAATAATATAATTACATATGTAATAATATTATTTCCTATATGTAGTTATTACAAAAACATTCGATTATACTGGGAATGGACAATCCTTCGTATAAAAAAGAGGTAACAGGATTAATTCCTATTACCTCTTTTTTACTTTTAATACTTCGTAACAATTTCGCCAACTTTTTTATATATACTTGCCTCTGGAACAAAGCCTCTAACCATAGATAACGGGTAGATATTTGCATTTCTACCAACAACAGTTCCAGGATTTAATACGCTATTACAGCCAACCTCAACATTATCTCCAAGAATTGCACCAAATTTCTTAAGCCCCGTCTCATGCTTTTGTTCTTCTGATTGAACAGTTACTTTGGTTTTATCTGACTTCACATTGGAGGTAATTGCTCCTGCTCCCATATGAGCTTTATAGCCCAAAATTGAATCGCCAACATAATTATAATGAGGTACCTGTACCTTATTGAACAGTATAACATTCTTAAGTTCTGTGGAATTACCTACAACCGCACCTTCTCCAACAATTGCATTACCTCTAATATAGGCACAGTGTCTAATCTCTGCTTCTTTACCAATGATTGTAGGTCCAATGATAGCGGCTGTTGGTGCTACCTTTGCTGTTTTTGCAATCCATACATTATCATCACGTTTATCATACTCTTCCGGTGATAAGTTCTCACCTATCTTAAGTATTCCCTCCCCAATCTTACTAAGCACCTCCCAGGGATATGTTGTACCTTCAAAAAGATTAGCAGCAATTGTTTCATTTAAATTAAGCAGAAAAGCATTTGTAAGTTTTTCCGACATATTGTTCGTCCTCCGATTAATAATTATAACCACATTATAGCAAACCGCCCAGTGACTTTCAATGTGATTCCATTTGCTAATGCCTTAGCATTCTAGCATGTAGAAAACCATCTTCTGTCAGAGCGTAATAAAGATCTATATTTACAGTAAATCACTAGTTTATGTAAAAAGCTTGTGTATAACAGGATTGCTGTACACAAGCTTTTTTAATTAATCTTTAAAACAATCTAGTAGAATGTAGTATTTAACCACAGCTTTAGCCGCTTATTCCACGGTTACTGATTTAGCCAGATTCCTTGGCTTATCAAGATCTAAGCCCTTTTCAATAGATACGTAGTAAGATAATATTTGTAATGGTACGACTGCCAGTGAGGTCGTAAAATGCGGATCAGTTGCAGGGATAAAGACTGCAAGATCAGAGCAGTTAACCGCATCTTCATTTCCTTCATTTGCTATGGCAAGAACAAAAGCACCTCTTGACTGAACTTCTACAATATTGCTCACAGTTTTCTTAAATAATTCTTCCTGGGTCAGGATGGCTGCAACCATAGTGCCTTCTTCGATTAATGCAATTGGCCCATGCTTTAATTCACCAGCAGCAAATGCCTCAGCATGAATATAGGAGATTTCTTTCAGCTTTAAGGTACCTTCCATTGCTGTTGTATAGTCAATACCTCTTCCTATAAAGAAAGTATCCTTAACCGCTACAAACTTTGATGCAATATATTGAAGTTGTGTGATGCTTTTATCTAAGATTAACTGAATTTGCTCAGGTAGCTTTTTTAAATCTTTTAGTAAAGAAGCAAACTTATCTTCCGTCAGTGTATTACGAACCTTAGCAAAATGCATTGCCAGTAAGTATAACGATGCAATTTGGGTAGAATATGCCTTTGTTGTAGCAACCGCAATCTCAGGACCAGCCCAGGTATACATTACATTATCTGCTTCTCTTGCAATAGAACTTCCAACAACATTGATAATTCCAAGCACCTTTGCTCCATGTCTTTTTGCTTCACGAAGTGCGGCAAGGGAATCTGCTGTTTCACCGGACTGGCTTATAATTATGGTCAAAGTACCCTCTTCTAAAATAGGATTACGATAACGAAACTCTGATGCAAGGTCTACTTCCACCGGTATTCTAGCTAAATCCTCAATGACATATTTTCCAGTCATACCAGCGTGATAAGCGGAACCACAAGCTACAATATAGATTTTTCTTAATTTTTTAATATCTTCATTGCTCATGTTGAGTTCATCAATTACAATATCATTTTCACGTATTCTTGGATTAATAGTATCTCGTACTGCCTTAGGCTGCTCATGAATTTCCTTTAACATGAAATGCTCATATCCACCCTTTTCTGCAGCAGCAATGTCCCATTCCACAGTCTTCATTTCTTTTTCAATTGGTTCCTGGTCAGAGTTATAAAAACTAACCTTATCTCTGGTTAAGTGAACAATTTCACCATTTTCGATATAATAAACATTTCTGGTATGCTTTAAAATTGCAGGAACATCGGAGGCAATAAAATTACCATTTTCAGAAACACCTACGATTAAAGGGCTATCTTTACGAACTGCATAAAACTCTTCCGGACGATCCTTAAATACGATTCCAAGTGCATAGGAGCCATCCAGCTTAGTCATAACCTTAGCGATTGCAGCAAGAGCATCCCCTTTATAATAATAGTCTAAGAGCTGTACCACTACTTCTGTATCGGTTTGGCTTTGAAAGCTATACCCCTTATCAAGCAAACGATTTTTTATCTTAACATAATTCTCAATTATTCCATTGTGAACTACCGCAATTGACTCATTGGTATTCAAATGTGGATGGGAATTGGTATCTGATGGCGCTCCGTGAGTCGCCCATCTTGTATGACCAATGCCTACCGTACCTTCTACCGTTGTTCCTTCTTTTGTTACATCACTTAAGGCTTTTAATCTACCCTTACATTTTGCAATTGACAGTTTTGTTCCATCATGAATCGCAAGGCCTGCGGAATCATAACCTCTATATTCTAACTTTGATAAACCTTCTAATAAAATTGGAGCTGCTTGTTCTTTACCTATATATCCAACGATACCACACATAATAAATCCTCCTAATATTTAATTTGCGCAAAAATTCGCATAAAAATCCAAGCCTTTTTTCGCCTAAAAGCTAAAAATGACAACAATAAACTAACTCTCTTAATTAAGTTATAAAAAGAGAAAAAATCAATAATTAAATTTTGTGAATTCTCAGAATAATTAAGCCTCACTCGCATTAGGAGGTCAAAATTATCCCTAATTCATAGTTGGTTATGACGTCTTTGTTACATAGTTACCTATGGTTTTTCCGTCATATCACATGCCCAATTGCATGAGAGAGCATCCGCCGAAGATTTCGATGACTCTCTTCCTCGTCAACCTCTAAAATATCCCCAAAGAGGTGCATGGCGCTAATTTAAACATTTCTGTTAGAAAGATCCTGGGTTGATCTCGTTATTAGTTACGGTTGATTATGAATTCATATCCTACTCTTATTCTATGAACCTCACCCCCCATATGTTAATCAGTTGATGAAAATTTATACAATTCGCCCTTTGTAGCCAGTCGAACCACCTATATGCTATCATAACTAAAGCTCAAAGTCAAATACTACTTCTGTAGAATGTAAACGTAAGGAATTTAAATGGCAGAAGAGGTAACTTTAATTGCTCCAGTTACCTCTAATTTTTGTTTGCTTTTGCAATACTTACTAGTTCGCAATTTATTTATTTTTATAAAATCCCGACACTTCCCCAAAATACCTTCCAAGCGCTGCTTGATTATTCAGTTTTTTTACACCATCTACCATTCTTGCAACAAAGCCGTCCAGCTTCTGGGAGTATTCCTCCTTGGTAATCTGCCCGTCTGCTACATAGGTCAATCCCTTTTCCCAGCTTGCTGTAAGTTCTGCATTGAGTAATGATTTAATAGAAGTATTTACCACATCAAAGATTAGCTCACCTAGTAATGTTGGTGTAATAATCTGTGTCTTTTTATTCAAACTAAGGTATGTAATCTTGACCAGTTTATTTAATATTTCCGCACGAGTTGCACTGGTACCAATACCACTACCCTTAATTTGTGCACGCAGTTCCTCATCCTCAATCAGCTGTCCCGCATTTTCCATAGCAAGAATTAAGGCACCGGAATTATATCTCTTAGGAGGTGCTGTTTCACCCTCTTTTAAGATTAACTGTTTTACTGGAAGTAACATTCCCTTTTTCAAGGTACTGATTACCTGCAATAAGTCCTGGTCTGAATTATCTTCTTCCTGGGAGTCGTTCTCATCCTTGCCAGCTTCGGCTGTATCCGTATTCGTTTTACTGGTATTTTGTGGTTTGTCATTACCTCTTCCCAACACTTTTAGATATCCTTCTTTTTCCAGCATACGAAAGGATGCAAAGAAGCTCTCAGTTTGAATCTTCGTAACAACACTAATCTTTCTATACTCTGCTGCCGGAAAGAATATACTTAAGAAACGCTTTACAATAGTTTCGTACACCTTAAAGGTTGTAGGTGGCAATGAGCCTAAAGCATTCGTACCCTGTCCAGTTGGAATAATTGCATAGTGATCTGTAATTTGGCTATCATTCACATAACGTGTCTTTGCTATATTCTTGTAGCTGCCCTGCTCCAAAATCTCAGTCACAAAGCCTGAGAATTGATTAAGATTTTGTAAGCCTTTTATATTCTTATAGATTTCTTTTGAAACCGCTGTGGAAAGTACTCTGGCATCCGTTCTTGGATAGGTAACCATCTTCTTCTCATATAGTTCCTGAGTAATCTTTAGGGTCTCATCCGGACTAATTTTAAAGAATCTAGCACAGTCATTCTGCAACTCGGCAAGGTTATAAAGTAAGGGAGGATTCTTGGTTTCCTTTTTCTTTTCAAGCTGTATGACTTCTGCTTTCAGCTCCTCCATTCCCTCGGGACTTTCCTTGGCTGTCCAAGTTCCATCGTCATTCATTGTTGGATGTTCTTCAGCAAGGTCTTGAATCATCTTAATTGCAGACGTTTTCTCCGCAAATCCATTTTCCTTATATAATAGTGGCGTGTTATAATATTTCGATCCTTCCACCGCTCGAAATTCTGCTTGAAATTCCTTATCCTGCACTTCAAGTCCACTTAATACTCTATAAAAGGGAGTTTTTACAAAGCTTCTAATCTCACGTTCTCTTCGAACCACCATACCAAGAACACAGGTCATCACTCGACCTACAGATATGGCTGTCCACTTCTGTGAATTTAATAACTTTTGAACTTCACTTCCATACTTAAGCGTAAGTATTCTTGAAAAGTTAATACCCATCAAATAATCCTCCTGCGCACGCAGATAGGCGGCACTTGATAGATTATCGTAATCTGATAAAGGCTTTGCTTCTTTGATTCCTCTTAGAATCTCCTCTTCGGTCTGTGAGTCAATCCAGACACGCTTTCTTGCTTTGGACTTTGCAACCTTTGCTTCCTGATCCACCAAACGATAGATATATTCTCCTTCTCGTCCGGAGTCAGTACATACGTAGATTGTATCTACATCCTTACGCGTTAAGAGCTCTTTAACAATTGAAAACTGTTTCTTTACATTTGGAATTACTTCGTATTTATATTCCTTTGGTAGAAATGGCAACGTCTCCATGCTCCATTTTTTCAGGGCAGGATTGTATTCCTCCGGATAACTCATCGTTACCAGATGACCTACACACCAGGTTACAATCGCTTCTTCTGACTCGATATAACCATCTTTTTTCTTGCCGTTTATTTTAAGTGCCTTTGCAAATTCATTGGCGACACTTGGTTTCTCTGCTATGTATAAACTTTTCGACATTTCTTCCCAACCTTTTCCTAGCTTTACAGAACAAATCCGTTCCAAATCTGTTCATCCCTACGATTATACCATGTACAAAAGGCAAAAGGAACGAAAATATTTCTGCATGCTTGAATAATTTAATACAATCGTTTACAATATTTCTAGTTATATTACTATCTAACCTAAGATAATTACGTGTTTTTTGTTTGTATGTTGCAAATACTAGATAAGGCTAATGCAAATTTATATACCACGTTTTCATTACGAAAGGAAAAACTTTATGAAAGAATATCAAATATTTGCAGATTCCTCTTGTGATTTGCCGGACAGCTTATTAAAAGAGTATAATATCCGCTTAATCCCCTATTATGTAAGCTTTGATCGGGATGTTTATTATAAAGAAAATGAAGATATTACAAAGGAAGAGTTTTATAAAAAGCTTGAGTTAGGACACGTTACACCTTCAACTTCTCTTCCCACTGTTCAAGATTATATAAATAAATTTAAAGAGGCGTTGAATGATAATAAGGATGTACTTTGTATTTGCCTCACCCAGAATTTTAGTGGGTCCTACCAGTCCGCTGTTAACGCAAAACTAATTCTTGAAGAGCAGTATCCTGAAGCTAATCTGCAGATTATAGATAGCATTCAAGCCACTGGCGGAGAAGGAATGCTGTTATTACAAACTGCCTATATGAAGAAGGCTGATTTCTCTTTGGAGGAAGTAGTTGAAAGACTACAAGCCATAAAGCCAACGACAAGAATAATGTTTACCGTAGATACGCTGGAATATCTTGCTAAGGGCAGACGAATTGGTAAGGCTGCTTCGCTAGCTGGAGATATCCTTGATTTAAAACCGCTTATTCAATTGAAAGAGGGTGAATTAATCCCCTATTCCAAAATAAGAGGCCGCAGAAAATCCCTTGATAAACTTTTATTTATGATGCAGGAATACTTTAATGAAACCCGAGAGCATATGAGTGATTATGATTTTTGTATCGCCAATGCCACCACTTCTGATGATGCAAATTATTTGCAAACCCAGTTGGAGCAAATCATTGGCCGCAGGATTACCTATCCCGTATTTCAAATTGGTGTAACCATTGGAACTTATACTGGTCCTGGAGGTATTGGAATTTGTTTTATTAAGAAATACAACTGTATAAGATAATAGTAATAGATACAGCTTTTATATGCCAGCTTTTGATAAGCATTTCGTCGATTCGCACAACTTAATCGATCGTATTGAGATAAAATACACAGTTAGTTCGCAACACACTTTTTTGTACCTTTTATTCAAAATATCTTTATTTCATGCATATAAGCATCTTAGTAAAGTACAATTTAATACAAGGGAGGAGTATCATGTCACCGAAAAAGGTTTATTATGAGAATCTAGCCGATACCATTATTGAAAAGTTCAACAAAAGAGGGATTGAAGGTTATTATTGTGATAATCGAGAAGACGCCTTACTTACTGCAAAAAGATTTCTAACTCCGGGTTGCTCCATCTCCTGGGGAGGTTCCGAAACCTTGAATGAAATTGGCATATTTGACGAGTTGTTCGATTCCGACTACATAATTTATGACCGAATGTCTGCTACTACTCCAGAGGAGAAATCCCAGATGTACGGGAAAGCAGTTACGGCTGACTATTATTTCATGAGTTCCAATGCTATTACCCAAGATGGGCAACTTGTAAATATTGACGGCGGTGGCAATCGTGTTGCCTGCCTTATAACTGGACCAAAGAATGTAATCATTATTGCCGGGATGAACAAAATAGTTACAGATGTTACAGCAGGTATCAACCGGGTTCAGAATATGGCTTCTCCTCCCAACTGTGTCAGACTCGATTTAAAGACTCCCTGTGCTGAAATTGGCAGGTGTGCAAACTGTTTGGTGGAGGATTGTATCTGTTGTGAAATAGTAATAACAAGAAAATCAAAGATACCGGGAAGAATTAAGGTAATTCTTGTTGGTGAGGAATTAGGATTTTAAGAAAGAGAGGGATATGAAATGTCATCAAAAGATTGTTGTAAAAGTGAGCAGGAACCAAATATTAATGTAACCGTTAACGTAGATGTTCCCAAGATTGTGAAATACACCTGTATTACAGGAATCTTCATTGTAGCTATTATCTTCAGTTCCAAAAATTTAGCTAGGATGTTAGAAAAAGGACTTATGGAAAAGATAAAATTTTAATTACAATGTCAGAAATCAGTTATACATCTATTTTTTCATTCAGCAATAAACGTATATATTTAATTTACTTTAGTCGAGGCTGTCCTTCAAGGGCAGCCTTTAGTTGATAGTTCTTTATTACAAAAAGAACACACCGCATAACTAACGATATAATTATAGCGGTGTGATTTCATAGACAAATGGTTATTCTGCTAAATTCTCAATTTCATACTGTGTATTCAATATAAAGAAGATCTGTGTAATGTCATACATAACATTCCATAGGGCAATGCCATGTAGTCCAAAATCAGGCATCATTTGATTATAGGCTACAAACCCTCTTGCATCCCGAAAGTAAACCAAATGCAGATTAGGATTAGAATAATAAAAATAGGAGGATACGTTTTCCTCATTGTAATAAATCGTCGAACTCGTTTCACTAGCCAGTAAAATAGCATTATTATAATTAATTGAATTCGTTTTTGAAATACCCTCAAAATACGGAAGCTGCCACAGATATCCGATTGTTGTAGCCCCCATCATAATCTTTTCTGGGGGTATACGGCTTGTAAACAATTCCATAACGCTTCTGACAAAGTAAAAGGGTGTAGTTACAGCCATCATGCTAGTCTCTGAAGCCCAATCATAACTTAGTATATAAATTTCATCCACACTTTTGTTAATTAACGAGTATTCCACTTCCTTTGAAAGTGTTTCCGAGTTTAGCTCAAAGGTTCTTGGAGTAAAGGTAACAAAAACTTCAATCCCCTCCCTATGAAACCGTTCCGAGATTTCGACAATGAAATTTTCGAAATACGTGACATCCTCTGTCCGTATATAAGTAAAGCTGAGATTAATCGCTTCATAACCCTTTTGCTGTACGATTGTATAAATATTATCGATGAACCGCTTTTTAGAGAATTCATCTGTTAATATATTATGGACAATTTCACTCCTTGCATCCTCAGCTTCTTCTGTAAAAGATATTATCATAACCGGAGCAACACCATACATTCTTGCCAGCTCAATGATATCAATATCATCTATGTCTTCGATACTTCCATCTGCTGTTGCAAAATAGCTAAAAATAGATACGTAGGTCAGAAACAATAAGTTCTTTTCCAGAATATTTAACTCAACGTGGGGAAAAACATAACCGTTTGTTGCTATTTTCATAATTTTTTCATCCTGAAATTGAATCACTAAGCTCTCTCCGGGATATATAAATTCACGATTAATAATATAAGGATTGTTCCTCAACAGCTGTAAAACAGATATTCCTTTCTTCTCTGCAATACTAGCCAGGGTATCTCCTTCCTCAACCTTATAAAGTTCCTTTGCTTCAACTATAACAATAGTCTGACCCAAGGCCAGATTGTCCGGGTTAATTATTCCGTTTTCCTGAATTAACCGCTCAGTATCCTTCCCATACATTTCAGCAATAGAATTTATATTTTCATCCTTTTGAACAACATGGATAATCATTATCTGAACCTCATAGGGCTATATCTTAATACAATATATGACTATAGGTGATTTCAATGTTAATGATTCTAAAGATTAAGTAACTTTATCCGTCACAAATTTACTAGGCAGCCAGCTAATCTTCCTTCGAATATATGGAAATAAAAGCCCTACCATTATCAACACTCCCCCAGCAATTGCCAGCCATATCTTTTCCTTATAGCTTTCATTCACCATGGAAAACAAATAGAAGTTGTTCAGTAGCTGCTTCCCACCTGTTAGTGACATTAAATAATACATAATTGGTGCCAGGTAAGCAATCGCTATTTGATCAAACAGGCTGTAAATACAAAACCCTATCCCGCCTAAGAATACGGCTTCTGCCACCGTACCAAGAAAAAAATAAAGTTCTGGAAATTCACAATTATTATGCCTTAAGATAACTATATAGGTCCCTATTAAGAGAATAAAGGTAATCATCACAATAACTAAGCGAATTAGATATACAGCAGATAAGGAGATGTATTTCGTGCTAACCAGATCTCTTATCTCCTTATTCTGTTCAGCCAAATATATCGGTGTCAGTAAGATAATCCCGATAAAAGCCACATATCGCTCAAGTACCAGGGCCGTACTGACGGAATCCAAATTCTCTATTCCCATAAGTAGTGGTGATATAAGTAGCAGCAATAGAGCAATAAGCATATGAGGTAACAAGCTAATCTTCAGATTTACTTTTACGATTTTTAATAACCTTTCCAACCTTTAACTTCCCCTTTCTTCTCAAGTCAAACAAAGCTACGGAGGCAAACAGCATAACAATTGCTAAAATAAAATATCCCGTTCTATTCATAACTAAGGTTGTAAAATTATCATGGAATACATCGTACATTCCTACATCATTGTGTCTAGGGATTAAATTCCATCCATAACCACCAAACATAGCACTCATGCCTGTAAACAAGCTAATAAACCACCAGCCTGCTTGAATTAGGATAGCCAACGCTGAGTTTGTTAATTCTGTAATAACAACACCTACGGACAAGGATGCAAGCATGGTTGGAAGCAACCAACCGAATATATACTTTACAAATGCAAAATGATCAATATTGATTCCCTGGCTGTTGGCATAATACAGGCATTCTGAAAAAGGTATGAGTGATATTAATAACACCGGAACAATTAGCATTACCACCATAGACAAATATCTGCTTGTCAAAATACAAAAAGAGGATGCCTTTCTACTATAGATAACTTCCTGTGCTCTAGCTCTGCGATCTCTTAAGCCTCTGGTTACTGATAAAAATACTGGTAAAATAGCAAGTACGATCCCTAAATAATCCGAGAATATTCTCGCATAAGCACCTGATAAACGGTCCTTATCAACTATTTCATTGTATTTGTCCAAGGCTTGTTCATAAGTCATCGGCGTTAGGCTGCTGGTACGAATATAGGTCTCGTTGTAGTTAGAACCTCCTCCTAACAGTTCATCTGCTTCCTCCATTAAACTCATGAAATGGTTAAAATCCATTCCTTCCTTCACCGGTACTCCAATCTGTACGTTCATCGTAAATTCTGTCACGCTATTTAAAAAGTCATTTACTTCCTTTTCTATTTCTTTTGCATTTATTCCTGTAATTTCAGTTATTATTTCTTCCATTTTACTTTGGTCTTTTACACTAAGTGTAACTTTTTTATAGAATCCGATTGGATAGGTGGAGTATGTATTTTGACAGAATTCTAAAGCCAATTTACTTACTGCATTTTGCATCATCACCTGCGGGTCCTCACTATAGGTAAACCCATAATCCTCCTGACCCTGTACAGGTTTTTCAATCAGTGCCATATCTCCCATCTGGCTAAGATAAAAAAGTAACATACAAGCGATAATTATGATGTAGGTCAAACTTTTAAGGGTTTGCTTGCATTCCTTTAGAAAGAGCTCTAGAAACATACCTTTTCACCTCGCTTTACCTGAAGTAGATACATATAAGCATCCTCAACATTAGCTTCACAGGAAACAGCGTTTTGAAAGGGTTTATTTTCAGCGATAAAACGTACAATAAGTTTATTGCTTTGTGTAAGCATGCTAGTGATTGGATATTGTTCTTTCAACTTCGGTAATTCTACGGAACTGATTTCTGCTGAATATATCTTGTCCTTTGCTGCCTCTAACATGGAGACCACAGTTCCATGGTAAATGATTTGACCATCCTCAAGGATTGCTATTTTCTCACAGGTTGCTTCGATATCTCCAACGATATGAGTGGAAAGTAATACGATTCGGTCCTGTGCGATTTCACTTAATAAATTACGAAATCTCACTCGTTCCTCTGGGTCAAGACCAGCGGTTGGTTCATCTACAATTAATACTTTGGGATCATGCATAATTGCTTGTGCTATGCCAAGTCGGCGTTTCATACCTCCAGAAAGAGCTTTTACCTTTCTTTTCTTTTCCTTCACCAGATTGACCTTCTGAAGCAGTACAGGGATTCTTTCTTTTCTTTCCTTTTTACTTAGTCCGGACAATACCCCAAGATAATCCATCGCTTCATATACTGACATATTCGCATACATAGAGAAATCCTGTGGCAGATAACCTATAATTCTACGAATCTCCCTTTCATTTTTGATTGGAATTCCACAGACGGAGATATTCCCTTCGGTCTTTGGTAATAAGGTTGCCAGTACTTTCATTAAAGTGGTCTTACCTGCACCATTTCTTCCAAGTAAACCAAACATTCCAGCTTCAATCTTTAGATTAACTTGATTAAGTGCTTGTTTTTTCCCATAATACTGATTTAAACTTTGAATTACGATTTCTGTTGACATTGTGATATCCTTTCTAGTCTTATTTGGGTGATTACAAGTAGTTACAGAATTCCTAATAACTATCTTGTAATATCTCACCTTTATAATTAGGATAAAATATGTTTCTCTATATTTTCTCTACAGTAATTATATTTATAAAATTATTTGGATTAAATAAAATGTGTTTTTATAACCTATTTTTATTACATAATTTTGCAATTTAAGTTATATAACCTTTTCGATTGAAAAAGCTGCTGTAATAACTGCTCCCTGCTCCATACGATTTGTAATAGATAGATACCCACCATGTTTTTCACAAAGTAATTTACATATATATAAACCAATTCCAAAATGCTTTGAGTTTTGGTCTTCCCCCGTATAGTAAGGTTTTGTAGCCATTAAAAGTTCCTTTCCTGTTAACCCTTTGCCATCATCTGCTACAGATAATAAAACCTGCTGCTTAACTATATCGAAGGACAAAATAACCTCAATCTCCGTTTTTGAATATCGAAAAGCATTTGAAATTATATTTTCAAATACCTCCATAAAGATGTTTTCATCCAATAATAATTCTTTTGTTAAATTTATTAAAGGTTCTTGAATTGTAACTTTTACTATTTTTTCTCCCTTTAATATAGCAAGCATTTCGTTTATCTTAACAGCCAGCTCATTCCTATCTAATATTGCTTTATTAACTGGCAGCTCTTCAAGAGAATTTATGCTCTTCATTGTATTGCTATATTGCTCCAGCCTTTGTAATTGATTTGACATTAAAGAAAGGGTGGACATAAGTTTTTCCTCATCAATCTTTCCTTCGGGTACATATAGATTTAAAAAATCAGTATATCCACGCAGTACCGTTAGTGGCGTCCGCAGATCATGTGCAAAGGCAGCGTTAAGTCGCTTCTGTTCCTCCATAACATCCCACATTTCCTGATTATTAAGTATCATCTGTTTTCTCATATAGTCAAAGGACTGACATAACCTACTCATTTCATCCTTACCTTCATAATAAATTGGCGTATCCAGCTCGTTCTTACCTATCTTATTCATTGCCTCACTTAAGATACGAAATGGTGTTCTCAATTTATTATGATAGAACAAATATGGTATCCCAATGATACCAGCTAAGGAATAGATAAAAATACTCCAGGTCTGAATAAAATCGATGAGCTGTACAAAAAATTTGTCCTTCCCTGTAACCATGGATAAATCCTGATAATAGACGAAATTAATATTTTGATTATCCATTTTAAGAATATTATAATACTTGGACCATATAATTCTATCCCATCGTTCACATACTCCTATTGTAAGTGTATATAAAATAACCACGATAGCAATTGTCAGGACTATGTAAACAGCCAATGCTTTTCTTATTGAAAGATTGCGAAACCTTTGTTTTAAATTTTCTATCTTTTCCTCTATCCAATCCATTTATAGCCCACTCCCCATACGGTCTCTATGAGACTTTGATCTGTGAATTTTGAAAGCTTCATACGAACCCTGCGTATGTGCTCTGTTATAATATTGCTATCACCTTCGCTGTCATAACCCCAGAGCTTTTCATAGATTCTTTCCTTGCTAAATACTTGTCCTCGATTCAGACATAGATATTCCAGTATATCAAATTCAGTTCTGGTAAGTCCGATATCCTCGTCTTTATAATAGACACAGCGTTCCTGAAAGTTCAGTGTTAGCTCCCCCAGGAACTTAATCACTTCTTTCTTAGAATTTCTTGTTTCTCTGCGTAAATGAGCTGCAACCCTTGCCCCCAGCTCATCTATATGAAAGGGTTTCACAATATAATCGTCCCCACCAATCATCAATCCATTTATTTTATCATGGTCTGTTACCTTTGCGGTAAGAAATAAAATAGGGCAGGTGATATGACTGCGAATTCTTTTGCATACCTCCAGCCCATCCATTCCGGGCATCTGGATATCCAGCAGTATTAAATCCGGTGATAATTCTGCCTTTTCCACTGCTTCCATTCCGTTATTGGCTAATAGGATACCATAGCCCTGTAATTCAAAATAGTCTTTTAATAACTGAAGTATATCAGGTTCATCATCTACTAGTAATAAGCGATATGACATAACTTGTCCCCTTTCTCATTATGTTCTTATATTATAAAATGCAAACTAATTTATTTGTATTCTTCACCCTACCTATTCATAAATAAACTAGTTATTCATATTTTCTAAGGTAACATAAAAATCACTACAAAATCACTATTTTTAGTTATAATACAGCTTCTTCTTAATTCTTGTAACTGTTCAGCCAAGTAAGCTTTTAAGACAATATCAAGAACAAAGCTTGCATTCGAATGCATATTATATCAAAATCTTGCTGAATGTTACAATTTGCTGTTGTATTTTCTTTAACATCAATATCATCAGCTGCTTTTGCACTAGTCAATCCTAATAGTTTCTATGACAGCATTTCATGGACATGGTCTTATAGTGATGTAGCAACAACTAGCTATAATTGTTTAGGATATGCAACAGGTTCTATGACTTGGGAATGGGCTTGGGACAGTAATATGGGCATTTATGTCAGACGGTATTTAATTGTGGCGCAGGAGGAGGTTGTTAACCATTAAATTTTTGATATTTTATCATTTTTTTACAATT
Source organism: Bacillota bacterium (assembly GCA_023407575.1). GTDB lineage: Bacteria > Bacillota > Clostridia > Lachnospirales > Lachnospiraceae > Mobilitalea. The sequence goes on along the minus strand of JAEYLX010000032.1, from coordinate 511,536 downwards.
TATTCAATGCATTGGGATATTTATTGGTAATCTAAAAAAGCTTTTCAAAATCTATGATTTTGAAAAGCTTTAATATCTATTCTATGAAAATATATCTACGTAAATTATATTTATAAACTATTAATAAAGCGGATACTTATCGGTTAATTCCTTAACCATTGCCATCGCTTTGTCCTTATTAGTTTCCACATCCTTAACCAGCAAATAAATAGCTTCAGCAATTACATCCATATCCTCGGTATTCATTCCTCTGGTGGTTACTGCTGCTGTACCCAGACGGATACCACTGGTCACAAATGGAGAAGCAGGATCGTTAGGAACAGTATTCTTGTTACAGGTAATATTAGCCGCATCAAGAAGTTTCTCAGTATCCTTACCGGTTACACCCATGTTTTGTAGGTCCACCAACATTAAGTGGTTATCAGTACCTCCAGATACAAGATGAAAACCTCTCTTAATTAAACCATTTGCAAGAGCTTGTGCGTTCTCTATAATTCGTCTTGCATAATCCTTAAAGCTTGGATCGAGTGCTTCTTTAAAGCATACTGCCTTTGCAGCAATTACATGCATCAACGGTCCACCTTGAATACCAGGGAAAACTGCCTTATTTAACTTATATTCTTCCGCAAATTCAGCACTGGATAAGATCATACCGCCTCTTGGACCTCTTAAGGTCTTATGAGTAGTAGTTGTAGTTACATGTGCATATGGAATTGGACTTTCATGGTATCCACCTGCAACCAGGCCAGCTATATGAGCCATATCCACCATTAATATTGCACCAACCTCATCCGCAATTTCACGGAAAGTCTTAAAATCTATCTTTCTAGCATAAGCACTTGCTCCGGCAATTATTAACTTTGGCTTGCTTTCGTGTGCCAGCTTTCTTAAATTATCATAATCAATAAATCCCTGTTCATTTACGCCGTAAGGAATAATTTTGTAGTAGCTGCCGCTCATATTAACCGGGCTGCCATGTGTTAAATGACCGCCATGTGCAAGGTTCATACCAAGAACAGTATCACCTGGCTGTAATAATGCAAAAAATACTGCCATATTTGCCTGTGCTCCGGAATGCGGTTGAACATTGGCATAGGTACATCCAAATAATTCTTTTGCTCTTTCAATTGCTAAATTCTCTGCCAAATCAACAAATTCACAGCCACCATAATATCTCTTTGCAGGATACCCCTCTGCATATTTGTTAGTTAATTGACTTCCCATTGCTGCCATTACTGCCTTACTAACAAAATTTTCGGAAGCAATTAATTCAATATGACTGTTCTGTCTTCCAATTTCAAGGGTTATTGCTTCTGCTAATTCAGGATCAAATGTTTTTACATCATCAAATGAGTACATTGTTCTTATTTCCTTTCCGGTTTTATCACTTGCTTTCAGAGCTTGCTTTAGTATAACATAACATATTTTAATTTGGAAGTATAAATAACCGAATTATGGTATATTCATTCATAACAAAAACTAATAGAAGAAAAGGATTCTATTAATAAGCCTGCTGGCTTACTTATTCGGACCAATCCATTTGTTCATCCGGTATTCCAAGTTCACGACATTTGTTACACACCTGTATTCTTTCTTCCTTATTTCCTATTGTGTATTTTAGTACTAAATCTTTAAATACAATATATTTTATATTTCCTGATTTAAAATCCACGAACCAGTTTTCCTTGGTATTATCACTTGCTATCATTACTTTAGATATACGTTCGGGAAAATCATAATGTTTTGAAGTAAAATATAGTACTGTCCAATACTTGGGTTTCCAATTGGTTTTCCATAGCTCAACTTTATTAATTATCATTAAATCTATCATGTTCTCATCACTAATGCTTTCTTTTATCAAAACACCTTCATACAATGCTGCCTGATTTTTCTCTATCCTACTGTTTCCACAAGTTGAAACTTCTTTTACCCCGGCTACAAGTAATTCATCCTTTAACAAAACATCAATCGATACTTGAAACAGCTTGCTTAATAAGATTATTTTGTCTGTTTCCGGAAGCGCAATATCTGTCTCCCATTTTGTTATTGCCTGTCTGCTCACGCTGCATAATTCTGCAAGTTTTTCCTGTGTATATCCCTTTTCTTTTCGTAAAAACAAAATTTTTTCTGATAGTTTCATTATTTACCTCCATTCAATCAATCCAATCCATTTTAACCTTTCTCGAAGGGATTTTTATTCCATTATTCCCCTATCATCAAACAGTTAAATTAATAACTATCATTTTATCAGATGATTGAAAGAGTCTCTATCAACCATTAAGTTCTTTTTTGCAACTGATGGTTACATTACATTATTACACTGGGAATACATGATTTACTTCTTATGGTTGATATGGTGGAGGTAATTTAAATTAATGTCCAACCCCAACGATTTTCCATCCCGTCTGTGGTGATTCAAAAACCATGGTAAAGTCCCAATTTTGCTCGCCACTACTAATCACCTCCTCCTGATTATATTGAATATCCATCGTAACTCGATAGGTTAACGAGCTTGACTTTGTACCATCTAATAGTTTAACTTCTATCAATTTAGCTGATTTCAAATTGTCAAAAACAGACTTTGCTCCCCAAATTGAACCAGAAAGAGGTAGATAACTACTCTCAATAAATAATTCCTCGTTTGGCATATTAGCAGTCAGATGCTCTATTTGTGCAGCTTTATAAATACAAGAAAGTGCCACTTTCTCATCTTTTTGATCCAAGGCACTAAAATACTCCTCAATTACCTGCTCCGGTGTCAGCTTAGCTAACCTGCTTTCCACTTGGTCAGCTGTTACCACCTTCGTAATCCATTCGTTCAGTGTAAGTCCGGTTACCTTCTCAAAACTATTCCCTTTTAAACTGCACGAATTAAATGCACTATGTCTTCCTGCGCTTATAAATGCGCCAATAATTTCATTTCCATTTTTTATGACAATACCCCTTGCATTCTGAATTGGATAGAATTCCTCTGGCATACTTTCTCTGATTCTATAGATCTCTACATCGATTTCACCCGTATCAGAATACTTACTCATATCTAATCCAATATCCTTTGACAACTCGTTGTTATAAGCAAAATAATATGCATTCGGATTGAAAGCAGATAAAGTCCTAATCTCATTCAGTTTGTTTTTCATTACATTGATTTGATAATCCAATGTCCATCCGTATTCTGCGAAAAGCTCCACCGCTTTCTCATCGTTGATGCGGAGTGCAAGATTTACATTCTCAAAATAAGAAGCAATAGAACGCGCAAAGTTCGTTGAGGCTTCGTACAGCCCACCATTATTCACCAAATAGGCTTTGTCATATAAGGTGTTGTAATAAAGCCCACAGCTGAACCCACCAATATTTCCTGATAGCTCAATAACAAACTGCAGGGTGTTATTGTTATTTAAATCCGTCTCATTTGAAGGTACTAGACTGGAATCAATGGAAGAGTAAATGTATGAAACTGTAGGGATATCCGTGGTCTCAAACTCGGTTACGCCTCCTTCCTCCATTAAATCAGAGGTAAAGGTTATCTTTACACGTTTGTACAAGGTATCTGATGTTATAGGTGTAATGCCAGGTGTAGCACTGACAGCCGTGCTATTTGGATTTATATTGCTTTCGACAGTAGGTACCATTGGATTTTGCTCTGTTTCCACTGCTTTTTCCTTTAAACTAGTCATTAAGAATATACTTGAAGCTATAATCACTATTACAGTCACTGTGCTAATCCAGAATGCAGGTTTTTTATATTTTAAAACATTTTTAATTCTTTCTTTTACTCCTGTTTCTCCAAAGGCAAGTGGACTTAATAGTCCACTCTTTTTTGCTGACAAAGAGAGTAAGGTTATAGAATAATCACCTCGAATATCTGTAGTGGATTGCTTCATAACATATTCATCAGCAGAGAGCTCAATGTCTTTTGCTAATAGAAAATAGGATATCCATACCAAAGGATTAAACCAATGAATTGTTACAATGATAAACGCAATCGGTTTTATTAAATAGTCATATCGTTTTATATGCGTCTGCTCATGCAATATAATAAACTCTAATTCTTTTTCACTTAGACCAATAGGAATGTATATTTTAGGATTAAAAACACCTAGAACAAAAGGTGTCGTAATTCGATCAGTCTCAAAAATATTATCTCTAATTCGAATAGCTGTACTTACACGCTTATACAAACGCATATAACTCAACCCTCCATATAGTAACAAAGCAAGTATTCCGATGAGCCAAAAAAATTCTCCAACTGCCAACCAAACCTGAATTGGATTACTGCTAACTCCAGTCTGCACAGGTGGAAGAGTTCTCTCAATTACAGAATTCACAACATTATCAATAGAAGGGATACCACTCTGAATGGAGGGATTAGGAGAAGATACCATATCCCCGGAAATTGATTGAGGTCTGATTGGAACTGTCTTAACAGGAAGTTCTATGGTAAATGGGCAGATAAGCCGAACGAATACCACTGCCCAGAGTACATAAGAATATTTTTTCGGTGCTTTCTTTAGAAACAAACGAAGAAATATGACAATCAGTGCCACGCAACCGCCACTTAAGCTTAAGTTCAGTATCGTTATAAACCCATTACTCATTTCGTAGCCTCCTCAATCATTTTTTTGATCTGCTCTGCCTCCTCATGTGTAAGTTTTTTATCCTGTAAAAATGCTGTAATAAAGCTTGGAAGTGAGTTGTTAAAGGTCTTTTCCAGCACTTGCTCACTCTCATATTTCTGAACTTGCAGACGTGTAACCAGAGCTGATACAACTGCATTTTCATTTATTAGTGCTCCTCTTTCTGAGAGCCGTTTGATCACGGAATAGGTTGTGGACTTCTTCCATCCAAATTCTTCTTCGCATAACTTCACTAAATCTGTTGAGTTAATGGGTTCCTTCTCCCAAACCAGACACATAAAACGATATTCTGCATCAAATATTTTTATACTCTCCATAAATCCTCCAATCCTGCTTGGTTTTGCCTCCTGCAATTTTAAGTTCGTAACAAGATAAAATGAGGATTTCTTATACTTGTTATGAATACAGGTCGAATGCATTAGACTATACGGCTAGTCTAATGCATTCGACCTGTATTTGTCAAGACCTGGAACAATAAAAATAAACCTATGACAAGTTAAAACGTCATAGGTTTACTTTTGATACTTTTTATATGCAAATATCTTTTTTACATATAGTCGGGTCCAAAGCTAAGGGGCAACAGGGACTCCAAGGAGTAGATTGCATAATCTTCTTCCGACCTCGCCAGTATAACCAAAAAGCTCTTTGGATCTACAAACTCTCTTAGTACCTGCCTGCAAACTCCACAGGGAGGAAAGAAATCCTGTATGATACCTTTTCTGCCACCAACGACTGCAATTGCTACAAACTTTCTTTTTCCTTCACTAATTGCCTTAAATACTGCGGTACGCTCTGCACAATTTGTAGGTCCAAATGCTGCATTTTCAACATTGCAGCCATTATATATCTCTTCCTCTGCGGTTAAAAGTGCCGCACCTACATGTTGATTAGAATAAGGTGCATATGCATGACCCATTCCCTCTATGGCAGCTCTGATCAAATTTTTAACAACAGATCTGGTTACTATATCCGTTTGGGTAATTAACTCCCCTTTTTCCTGTGTAATAAGACTATTCACTTGCATATCATCTGACTGTCTATTCTGTTCCATCTTAAACTCTCCATTCTTCCGATTTATTGCAAATTTGGGTGTCACCACAATTTTGTAGATTAACTTATCTACTACTCCTTAGTATCCAGAGCCTTCCTGGTTTTTAGCGAGTTTAACAATTCTGCTGGTACCAAGTCTTGTTGCACCAAGTTCAATAAATTTCTCAGCATCTGCAAAGCTGGAAATCCCGCCTGCTGCCTTAATTCTGACTTCTTTTCCCACATGCTTAGCAAATAAATCTACATCCTCAAAGGTTGCACCTGACTTTGAAAAACCTGTTGAAGTCTTAATAAAGTCAGCTCCAGCATTTGTTACGAGCTCACACATTTTAATTTTCTCTTCGTCTGTTAATAAACAGGTTTCAATGATAACTTTAAGAATGTGGCTACCGCAAGCTGCTTTCAGTTCTTTAATCTCTTTTTCAATAATATCATATTTCTTATCTTTTAAGTGTCCGATATTAATTACCATATCAATTTCATCGGCACCGTTTGCAATGGCATCCTTAGTCTCAAATACCTTAACTGCTGTGGTATTATAACCATTCGGGAAACCGATAACGGTACATACTGCCATTTTATCCTTTACATGTTCCTTCACCTGCTTTACAAAAGAAGGAGGAATACATACAGAAGCCACCTGATAAGTGATGGCATCATCACATATCTCTTTTATTTCTTCCCAAGTTGCAGTCTGGGTTAATAATGTATGATCTACTTTTTCAAATATTACTTGTTTCTCCATAAAATCTACCTCTCTTTTTAAGCAATCTCTAAAGCAATTTCCATCATATCACGGAAGGTCAACTGTCTATCTTCTGCTGATAATGATTCACCAGTAAATACATGATCAGAAATTGTTAAAATGCAGAGTGCCTTTTTATTTGCTCTTGCTGCATTCATGTAAAGAGCTGCTGCTTCCATTTCAACAGCCAATACATTCATCTTGCGCCATAAAGCATTGGCATCTTTATTGTCATCATAGAAGGTATCGGAAGATAAGACATTACCAACTACAGTCTTAATGTTCAACTTGTCAGCTGTTTCCACAGCCTTACGCAGTAAGGAGAAATCTGCAATTGGAGCATAGGTTCCCGGAAGCTGATATTGTCTTGCAAAATCAGAATTGGTGGATGCACCCATACCAATTACAATGTCACGAAGTTTAATATCTTCAGCAATTCCTCCTGCGGAGCCAATTCTTATAATGTTATCAACATCATAGAAATTATAAAGCTCATAGGAATAGATACCGATGGACGGCATACCCATACCGCCTCCCATTACCGATACTTTTTTACCTTTATAGGTTCCTGTAAATCCAAGCATGTTTCTTACCTGATTAAAGCAAACCACATCCTCCAAATACTGTTCTGCTATGAATTTAGCTCTTAACGGATCTCCCGGCATAAGGACTGTTTTTGCAATTTCTCCTGCTTTTGCTTCGTTGTGTGGTGTAGACATGTGTAACTCCTCCTTGTATTGGTTTAAGTGACTTATTAATATTTTACACTCTTTTATATTTTTTAGTTTGGACTGTCAGATAAAAGATTTTATAAGAAAAGAATAGATTGATTACATTTCTCAGCAGTCTCAATACTAATTTTAGCATATTTTGATAAATTAGGCAATCTGACTTTGTCTCATCCATATGATGTATCAAATGGATATTATCTATACAAATTCCTTTCCTTTGGTTGATTTTTTAAAAAGAAGTGATAAAATGTACCTTAGTGGTATCTTGAAATTACAAAATATTTAATTTTACATATATTAAATTTCCTATGTATTTCATCTATTTATAACGGTACAAAAGGAAAGGAGTGTTCTACTTGAAATTAGTCAACTTATTTTCTGCTCAAAATATGTTAAAACAAGAACAAGTCATGGGGGATATCCCTACCTCCCGTATTATATATAGAAATTTTTTAAAGATAGCATGGCCCTCTGCTCTAGAAGCCCTTCTTGTTGCGTTAATTGGTATCGTAGACACCATGATGGTAAGTAATCTGGGATTAGGTGCAATTGCTGCAGTAGGAATTACAAACCAACCAAAATTTGTACTTCTTGCAATGATTTTCTCGTTAAACACAGGAATTACAGCCGTCATTGCCAGACGAAAGGGTCAAGAAGATCAATTAGGTGCCAATAAAACGCTTCGAGTCGGTATCCTACTTTGCACAATCTCCTCTTTCCTTATGGCTATTCTAGGTTATCTATTTGCTACTCCTATTCTGTTATTAGCTGGTGCGGATCAGTCTTATCTTCCTAATGCTTTAGTCTATTTTAAAGTGTTAATGATAAGCATCCCCTTTCAAGCGTTAAATCTTACTATCAATGCAGCACAAAGAGGCTGTGGTAAAGCTCGAATATCAATGTGGACTAATGTTATAAGTAATCTCATTAACATTATCTTTAACTTCTTACTCATTAACGGTATTGGATTCTTCCCTAGAATGGGTATAAAAGGTTCTGCAACCGCGACTACTCTCGGTGCATTTGCTGCCTTTTCCATCTCTCTTTTTACACTCCTTCGTAAGAATGCTTATTTAACTCTGCATATGAAAGCAGGCTGGAAACTTACAAAGTCTTTACTTAATCCCATCACAAAAGTAAGTGGTAGTGCCTTCGTAGAACAGGTTTTTCTACGAATTGGATTCCTTGCTTATGCCGGAATCGTCGCTAGACTTGGTACTATTGAATATACAACACATTTAATTTGCATGAATATTTTAACACTTTCCTTCTGCTTTGGTGATGGCTTGTCCATAGCTGCCTCAGCATTGGTAGGCCAAAATATGGGTGCAAAAAGACCGGATTTATCCATTATTTATGGAAAAACCGGTCAACGCCTTGCTTTTATTATATCTACTTTTGTATTTTTCGTCTTTATCTTCGGACGAAATTTACTTGTTTCTCCTTTTAGCAACGAACCTGAAGTTCTACTCCTTGGTGCACATATCATGATATTAGCTGCACTTGGAACGCATATGCAGACCTCACAGGTAGTAATGAATGGATGCCTTCGAGGTGCTGGTGATACTAATTTTGTTGCCATTACTTCTTTGGTCAGTGTAGCACTTGTCCGACCTTTTCTTACCTGGTTTCTATGCTTCCCAGCAGGATTTGGACTTTATGGTGCATGGATTGCCTTAATCGTCGATCAAAGTGTACGTATGGTGTTAAGCTATCTTCGTTTTTCCAGTGCAAAATGGGCTACAATTTCATTATAGCTATATCAATCTTATTCCACCGTTTGATCTTTGATTTCCTGGGTTATCTTATTAACGGTATACCAACCATAGGTTACTGTATGTCCAATGGAAGTTTCAGGATCGTCCACTACAAACTCGTATAAATGAAACATATACTCGTCCTTGGTAGCACCCTCACCCTCATAAAATAGATAGTAATCCGCAAATGGTAAACGATAGTAATATTCCCCTATCGTATCAGATAGCTCTACCTTTTCAAAATTACTCGCATACTGTTCTTTTACCATATCCAGTGCTTCCATATTCGTAAGTACGTTTTCTGATGTAATAGTAATATTTTCACTCATGTTGCTGTAAGTAAGCAGCTTCATTTGATCCTTTGTCGACGGTAAAAATAACAAAATTGAGCTTAAACATAATACTATCCACGACATGAAGTAATCTCCTTACTGCTCTTTCAAACAGTGCTTTCAATCAACTGGTTTCAGCGAATAGTAATCGTTTAACACTGTTATAAAAGAGATTGTTTTCTTCGACGTGGATAGTATAACATTTATTTACTTATTATTCCATTTTATTAGTATAGCAGTATTCGCCATGATAACTTGTTGTTTTCTTTGATTAATCCATCTATTACGTTATTTCGTGTATTCTCTTGTCAGATAAGTAATTCTCTAGTTGTATTTCGCTTCTTTTTCATTAATTATCTGCTTGATCATCCTCGTCTTCTAATAAAGATTTTTTATTATCTTTTAATAAATCCATTGCTGATCTGGATGGTAGATTGGCTTCCTTTCTTGCAGTACTCCTTTTCCAGCCTTTTCTAACAATAAGAGCTGCAATTGTAAGAACAATGCCCCAGATGATTAAATAAGGCAGGTTAACTACAAACCATACAAGGAAATTCTTACCACCTTCACTCAAATTATAAATGGTATCACCAAATCCATTTTTAATTCTGCTGGCAACACTTGGCGTTTCCTCTGATACGATTGTCAGCTTTCTAACCTCCTGCAGGTTCAAGGTAACTGTACTATACGATACTTGATTATCATAATATCTTAGCTTGGTCTCATAATCCTGCAGCTCATATCTAATTGAGCTTAGACGACTCTCTAATGTTATAATATTATCTAAGCTTTCTTCCTTTTCAAGAATTGCAAATAAACGTTCCTGCTCTATCTTAAGAGTTTCTAAGTGACTTTCTGCTTCAATGTATTCCAAGGATACGTTTTTACTGGATTCTTCTTGACTTACTACATTCGCATTCTCATTCTCGCTAACTGTTGTAATGAATTCATCCACCTGATCACTTGGAATTCTTGCAATAATACTTCCGCTTTGTACACTTTCGTTATTATAATACCCTTTTCCTCTTAGATTGGATTTCTCTACATACCCATTCAGACGTTTAATGTCATAGTTAATTTTGGTCACAAGACTGTCGAATTCCTGGGTCTCTACGTCCATATAAAAAGTTTTTATTATCTTATCTTGGGACTGTATAACTGTCTCACCAGTTGGCATTGTACTTGACAAAGCCCCATCGTTATTAATATTAGTTCCAGCTTTTGATTCACTAATAACACTACCAGAAGTACTATACAATTCAGCTGTTGATTCTGGGGCTTCCGCAGCCTGATTTCCAGATGTAAAACCAACTTGCATATTTGTATCAAAGTTTAAACTATCTGTACTCATATCTGCCTTTTCTTTTGTTGCGCTACATGCGGTAAGTAAGGTAACAATAATCATGAAACTAACTAAACTTATCAATCTTTTTTTCATAAAACACCCGTCCCTTTCCTGGCTCCTTTAAACTTTGTGTACAGCCACAAAGTACCTCCCTTATTACTTCAATTAAATATTGCTTTATCTATATGAATTAGACGCAAAAAACTGTTAATGAGTTCCAATTAAATATAAATTATATGTAAATGAGCATCTAATTACCTTTGTTAATATAACAAGTCGACTGGTCATTTCACTTGCCAAAACATAAAAATGAGACTGTCTTCGGATGATTTCATCTATTCCTACGTCAGTCTCAATTCTATAAACTATAAGTCATTTTATTCCAAGATACATTTTATTAGCGATAAGCCATTATAAAAAAGCACTATTTAACTTTGTGAAGGCTCCCCACCAGTAAGTTTATCAATTTGTGGTTTTAACAACTCCATTAATCGCTCCATTTGATCGGTTAAATACAAATATCCCATTAACGCCTCTAACCCAGTTGCTGTACGATATTCTATGACTCCTGCATTCTTTGCAGAGGTAAAGGACTTTGCATTACGCCCTCTTTTAAAAACAGCGGTCTCTTCTTCCGTCAACTGCTCTTTAATAATATGATAAAGGTCAGCCTGAGATGCTGCTTGTACCAATTTCGCCGCACGTTTGTGAAGCTTATTCACCGGAGCATTCCCACCTTCTACAACACTTGTACGAATGATGAGATCAAATATAGAATCTCCGATAAATGCTAGTGTTAATGGTGAATAGGATTTGATATCCGTATCAGGCAGATGATAAAATGCATTAATATATTGATGTAATCCTTTAAAACTTTTCTCGTTATTTAGCTGCGTTTCCATCTAACACCCTCTCTTGTATCTTCAAGAATAATTCCCTTTTCTAATAACAGATTACGGATTTCATCCGATCTTGCAAAGTCCTTATTCTTTCTTGCTGCCTGTCTATCCTCAATCAATTTTTCAATATCAGCATCCAGCAGCTCTTCTTCTTTCTTCGTTTCAAGACCAAGAATACTGCAGAGCTTAACCAGTTTATCTTTCATGTACTGAACGAATTCCTTACTGCTTTGTGAGGAGCAATTGGTGTTGGCAAGCTTTACAAGTTCAAAAATTGCTGCCACTGCGTCTGCTGTGTTCAGATCATCATCCATTGCATCTATATACTTCTTATCCAATGCTTCTGCTTCCATTAATAATTGCTGTTCCTTCGAAGAATTTTTCTCTTCGGTTAATAAATCATTTTCTAACAAATGCTCCAGCTGCCCGATACTGGTAAGTATTCTGGTTAATGCATTCTTTGCTGATTCAACTAAATCTCTGCTAAAATTTAAGGGGCTACGGTAATGTGAATTTAGCATAAAGAAACGAATTACCTGTGGGTCATATTGATCACAAATTTCACGTACTGTGAAGAAATTACCTGTGGATTTGGACATTTTCTTATTATCAATGTTTAGAAAAGCATTGTGCATCCAATATCTCGCAAATTCCTTGCCATTTGCAGCTTCGCTCTGGGCAATCTCATTCTCATGGTGAGGGAATACTAAGTCCTCTCCACCAGCGTGAATATCAATCTGTTCTCCAAGATATTTACGACTCATAACGGAACATTCTATGTGCCAGCCTGGACGTCCATCACTCCAGGGTGATGGCCAGGAGGGTTCTCCCTCCTTCTTAGGTTTCCATAGCACAAAGTCCATAGGGTCTTCCTTTTCTTCGCTTACAGCAATACGAATACCCGCCTCTAAATCATCAATCTTCTTCTTTGACAATTTACCGTAATCTTTAAAGCTTCTGGTTCTAAAATACACCGTTCCATTCTTTTCATAGGCATGACCTTTCTCAATCAGGTCAGAGATCATCTCAATCATACCATCAATTTCCTGTGTTGCCTTAGGATGACAAGTAGCTTCACAAACATTCAGTGCATCCATATCAGCGCGAAACTCTTTAATATAACGCTCTGATATCTCTGAAGGACTAACACCCTCTTCATTTGCTTTTTTAATTATCTTATCGTCAACATCCGTAAAGTTAGAAACATAATTAACATCATAACCTGTATATTCAAAATATCTTCTTAACGTATCAAAAATAATAACTGGTCTCGCATTTCCAATATGAATGAAATTGTAAACGGTAGGACCGCACACATACATGCGAACCTTTCCCTCCTCCAAAGGAATGAATTCTTCCTTTTTCTGTGATAACGTATTGTATATTTTCATAATTTCCTCCATCCAACCACCTATAGCAGCAGGTTCTGTCATTCTTACTTTTATTATATCTTAAATCTTATTTTAATCAATTTTAATTAAATTGTCCAATCATCCCAGGTTTCAATTTGAGCTGTTGCTTTTATTATCTCTTCTCTGTTATTTGCTATTCTAATGGCTTCATCTTTATCTACTTCAATCTCATTTTGATCCAAGGTGTTTTCAATAAGCTCTAACTTATCATATAGCATTTTCACTTCATTTCTCAAGCAAATATTCTCATTCTTTAGAATATTTATCTCCCTAAGCACAGGGTCTGGTAAATGAACCTGATCAAGTTCATCTCTTGGAATCTTAACATCATTGCGTTTTACAACTCTTCCGGGAACCCCAACTACAGTAGAATTCGGAGGAACCTCCTGTAAAACCACTGAACCCGCTCCAATTTTAGAGTTCTCTCCAATGGTAAAAGAACCTAATATCTTTGCTCCAGCACTAATCATAACATTATTAGCAACGGTAGGGTGACGCTTTCCTTTTTCCTTGCCGGTTCCACCAAGAGTAACCCCTTGATATAAGGTAACATTGTCACCAACAATAGCGGTTTCGCCAATAACTACTCCATGACCATGATCAATAAACAAACCTTTGCCAATTGTCGCTCCGGGATGTATTTCTATTCCAGTTTTTCTAACAGTTCTTTGCGAAAACCATCTTGCCAGAAAATAATGTTTCTTTAAGTATAACCGATGTGCAATACGATAACGAATGATTGCACGAAAACTAGGGTATAAAAATACCTCCAAAGGTGTTTTAATAGCAGGATCTCGATCTTTAATGATCTGCATTTCTTCTTTGACATATTTAATAAAACCCATAATAGACCCCCTGTATATGAAGAATAAATAAAACTAAATGTGATGATTATTAACTGTATGCTTGATTAACTTAGTGTAACTGATCCTTTGTAACTCTATCATATGTAGATTGAACATATTTCATTTCAAAATAAGTAATGTTTGAAATCTTCTTTCTACTTTCTAAAATGCTTTATTAATAAAATGTAAAACTATATAAAAAAACCGCCTCTAAAATTAGAGGCGGTTAATACGCGGTTCCACTCTACTTATAGCCCTCATATTAAGGCTATATCTCAAACAGATAACGGCTGTAACCGTGTCCAGCTAAGTATAAGTATACCCTCACCGAACCTGCTCCCGGATGCACTTCCCTCATATCCTCGTAAAGAATGCTTTCAGCCGATGACATTCTATCTCTGTTACTACTCTATAAGGTACTTTTCCGTTCATAGCATTTAAAAATATTCTATGCTTATTGTATGCAAGCATGAAACTTTTGTCAACTTAATTATCTTTTAGGACATCCGCCGCAACCACTACAGCCTGAACTGCTTTTTGGTGTTGCATCATATTGATAATTCAACATAGATTCTAATAAACACACTGCATTAGAGGCAATTCCAAGACTTGCTCCAGTAAAGCCCAGGCCTTCTTCCGTTGTAGCTTTAATATTCACCCGATCCTCTTCCAGCTCCAAAGCTTCAGCAATGGATTGCTTCATCTGATCCATATAGGGTGCAAGCTTTGGTTTCTGTGCTATGATTGTCGCATCAATATTCTCAATCATATACAGCTTTTCATTCAATAATTCCTTCACTCTTTTTAAAAGCACAATGCTCGATGCACCTTTATAGGTTTCATCTGTATCAGGAAAATGCTTTCCGATATCGCCCAAAGCAGCAGCTCCCAGCAGTGCATCCATGATCGCATGTACCAATACATCTGCATCCGAATGCCCCAGCAACCCTTTTTCATATGGGATAGTAATTCCTCCGAGGATTAATTCTCGACCCTCAACTAATTTATGAACATCATAACCTGATCCAACTCTCATGATGTAAGTCCTCCTTCATTCACCAGCCTATAATACACTAAAACGATTAAAAACATTCAGGAATATAAAAGTCATAATCCTGTAAAATAACATTTAGATGTATTATGAAAGCTTAGTCATTTAGTATTCTTATTGATACGAATATCATCTATAATTTAAACATTAATAACTCAATTGTTTAACAACATTCCTATTATATAACAAAATCCCAGAACAGACCAGTACAAAAAAACAACAGTGATTTTCATCACTGCTGCTTGCTTTTACTATAGTAGCGAAGGACGGATTTGAACCGCCGACACTGCGGGTATGAACCGCATGCTCTCGCCAGCTGAGCTACTTCGCCATATTGTGTTAAAATACAAATCTCATGCTTTTGCATGAAAATGGGACCTATAGGGCTCGAACCTATGACCCTCTGCTTGTAAGGCAGATGCTCTCCCAGCTGAGCTAAGATCCCTTTCGAAAGTAGTTTTATTATATCTAGTACAAGTTCTTTTGTCAAGCCGAAAAACATGAATTAATTGAATTATTTATAATATTGATACAATAACCCGGTCTGTCCCTTCTAACTATTTAAAGCCATAGGAAACATGGCGGAATCCCCTCTAATTTCATTAATCCGCCATGTCATATGCCTAATTTTTATTCATAGATTTTTCCCATGTAGAATAGTAGTGCAATCGTAGACCATTGAGGTTGTTCCCAATTAATCTTACTTTCATCGACCAAGACATCCTCCAGCCAACCCGATATAGAATTTAAGTATTCATTTATGGTTGTATTTTCCCATTCTGAGCTGTTACTTAAACAGTCATTTTCAAGTTCTTTTAAAAATGTAATAAAGTCTTCTTTCGATTTTATGGTTTTCAGTTTATCATGTAGTTCCATTATAATCCTCCTTTATTATTGACCCTTAATTACAATAATTAATTTAATTAATATGTTCTACAATTAAACATTTGTCGTCTCATCGATAATTGTTATGATATTTTGTAGCCACTCCATTAAATTTATTAAATATTCTTGTTATTAACAACAGTTAAGTGACAGACCCTATAATAACAGTCCAGAAAGCGTATCTTCATACACAACATAAAGTTCATGAAGTGCACGGGTGATTGCCACATATAAAAGCTTGGCAGCTTCATCACTCACTGGATAACTCTCGTGACTTGGATTCCAAAGAATTACTGAATCGAACTCCAAACCCTTTGTCATATGAATTGGAAGCACCATAATACCATTTTTAAAGGTCATATCCTCAATATTTTCTTCGAGCTGTGCAATTCCTACCTGTGGGCTTACTAGATTCTTTACTCGTAACGTCTCTTCCACACTCCGACAGATAATGGCTATGGTATCATATCCAGATGCCTGTATTTGTTTTATCGTATCCACTACCATCGTGACCATCTCTTGTTCACTTGCTAACTTCGTTATCTTAACCTCATTCCCGTGCCGGATAATCGGTTCAATATCATAGGTCTTAAAGGTACATTTTCTTAAAACCCTGCTGGCATATTCAGATATCTCAACTGTATTACGATAACTTTTTGCCAATAGATAAAAAGCATCCTTTTTAGAGTCAAACACCTCACTGCGTAACGTCTCCCAGTCATTCATACCACTGTCGTAATTGATATTCTGTGTAATATCTCCCATAATAGTATAAGTGCAGGTAGTAAATATCTTACGAAGCAGGTGATAAACAATTACACCAAAATCCTGTGCCTCATCAATTACAATATGTCTTACATATTCGAAGTCTATGGTCTGTTTCAGTCTTTTCTTAATATAAGTCAACATGACTAAATCATAAAGATCCACTTTCTTTTGATGTAGTTCCTGCAATAAGAGCTGTATAACCGCTTCCTCCGGTATCTGTAGCTGCTGCTCTCTATATATATTACGTTCACTAATTAAGCTCATTAGAAAGCTTTCGTATATTTCCATTAACTTTAGCTTCTGGTTTCTCATTCCAAAATGAGTACGGAACTTATTGACCTCTGCTCTGATTTCTTCCTTTCGCTTCATCTCCGTTTCGTTCAGTGTGGAAACCTTGTTGATAAGCCTCTTATTCAGCATATCAATCTTTTCCTGAAGGGGTTTATCTTGAAAGAAATCCAGCAGATATAATATTTCTTCCTTAGAATAAATGACTTTTCCTCGATATACAACATCATCAGAAGCCACAGAACGTCGTTCATATCGCTCCATAAAAGGAATTAATAGCTTCATAAACTCTATGGACCCCTTCCATTGTCTGAGGCTTGAATGCAATTTGGTATCCAGCTTGGGTTGATGTTTTAAAAAGCTATTGCTTAAAGAATATTTACCTTTCTTCAAATTAAAATCTTTATCAAGTAATGTAAGCAGGAATTCCTCCATTGTCATCTGATTGACATTATAGACATCTAAATTCGGCAGTACACCAGTAATGTAATTAAGAAGCATTTTATTACTGCCAATAATATAGAACTCATCCGGTTTAAACTTATCCTTAAAATTATATAAAATGTAAGAAATACGATGCATTGCAACAGTGGTTTTTCCACTGCCTGCAACTCCTTGAACAATGACACTATGCCAGGGCGTATCTCGAATAATTGTATTTTGCTCCTTCTGAATCGTCGCAATAATTTCACCCAGCACCACTTCCTTATTCTTACTTAAATACTTGGTCAGGAAATCATCATTGGTGATAACTTCAGAGTCGTAGTAATCAATTAATTTACTGTTTTCAATTTCATAAGTTCTTTTCAGATTTAAATTGACTACTACCTCCTCACCAAAGGGCGTTTGATAAGAGCTTTCTCCGATATCGCTATCATAGTAAACACTGGAGATAGGTGCTCTCCAGTCTATAATCATACTTTCCGATACACTTTTACGAATACCATTCTTCCCAAGATATAGAGAGTAATGTTTGTTATCATCCATATCCTGATAGTCGATACGACCAAAATAAGGTTTTCTCAAAGCCAACAGATTTTTATTCAGGGTTCGTTCTGTCATCATTTTCATATCCAGTCCTATTACAAGATCATTGTGCAGCTCAGGATTATTCGATCTATAATTGTCGTAGAGTTCCTTTGTTTCTGCGCTCATATCCTTGACTCTTTGCATATAGTCATCAATATTATGTTCAATTATCCTTACACACTTTTCCAAATGAAGTTCTTCTTTTTGACGTTCTTTTTGAGCATCAGCGGTTGGTGGTTGTATTGTTAAGTCCGTGTTAACATCTTTCATTATTTTACCTCCTGTGTTAGTTCATCAGTTCACATATTTTATATTAATTAAGAGGGCCATTAGCATTACGAGAATTATATATTAATTTGCATAACCAGGTTAAACCTAAAAAGTAATATGCAAATTGGTGAACCTTATGACCCAGTCGATTTATAATGTCTGATTCCCAGTCTCCAAAACAGATAGCTTGGTATCAAAAACCAACAGCCTAAGATTGGATATAGCATATATATCTTCTGGTCCACTCTTCCCGTTAGATAAAGAAATGGATAATATTGAAACAAGGTGTAGGGTACTATAAAAGTACAAAACCGAAAAATGACTTTACCATAGACATCCAATGGATACTTTCCATACTCCCGGGCTCCATCTGTAAGAATATTCATAAATTCCAAGCCCTCCAGGGTGAAGAAACAAAATCCAGCATAAATGATAAAGAGACAGCCAAAGATAACAGCACCTCCAAGAACCATAATTATTAAGGTCAGGATTCTTTCAAAATTCCATTCTATTTCGGATTTATGCATACCATATACAAACATCACCAAGGATTGCAGCACTCTCCCAATTCGAGTAAACTCCATTTTACCCATTACAATTTGAAGCATGCTGCTCCTTGGCCGAAGCAGGATACGATCAAATTCTCCATTTCCAATGGTAGATGCAAACATATCAAAGCCACGCATGAATACTTCCGCAATGGTATATGACATTAATACGGTTGCAAAGCAAAGTACAACCTCATGGAATCGATAGCCTTTTACCTCATCAAAACGATAAAACATAAATAACACTCCTAGAAACACATTAAAAGATACCAGAAAGTTTCCCAGCAGTGTCAAGAAAAAGGACACCTTGTACTGCATTGCAGCCTTTAAATTCATTATAAAAAATCTAAGATATAATTTCATTATTCCCCTTAGCCTCCCTGTACGACGATTCTTTTTAAAGCAGAAGCTGTTATTTTCTTGCCAATCCATACTAACACAACAATCCAGAAAACCTGTATCCCAGCCTTTTGGTACACTTCTATACCCGAAATGTCTCCCGAATAGATTCGAAGCGGTACATTTTGCATAGAAGCAAACGGAAGTAGTTCTACCACTTTTCTTACACCCTCCGGTAAGAAGGGAAGAGGTACAACTGCACCAGCAAAAAACTCTACAATAGATACAGATATTAGTCTTACACCGGTTGCCGAATAAGTATAAAAAGTTGATATATAGACCAACATACAGAAAGCTACAACATTTAAAAAAGCTAGTATTCCTGTGATTACAAACCATAAACCAGCTATCGTTGATACCGGAAGCGCCATATGATACGGCTTAGGTAAGAACGCTGCTACAACTAAGATGGGCAAGCATCGAAGCACTGCTTTCGAAATTCTATTCGCCATACTCCGTACGAACCATAGGTCATAGATATCTGCCGGTCTGCATAACTCATAGGACACCCCGCCATCAATAATACTTTGAAAGATTTCATTCTCATAAAACCATGCCATGAATAAAGCAAGTAATGCCTGCTGAAGCCAGATATAAGAAGCCAAAGCCTCTCTGCTCATTGGAAAAGCATCTGGATTCACCTCATAAAATGCTCGGAACATAAGTAGCTGCAGTGCTCCCCACATAAATTGAGTCGCGATTCCCGCCAATGCTGCTGCCCTATATTGCAATCCCGCAATAAAACGCATACGAAAAAATGATAAGTACTTTTGATACTTATGAATAACCTTTTCTATGCTCATGTCACATTTCTCCTTTTAGGTAAGTGTTAATAAGCCTTTATAATTCGATTGTAACAGTTCAGCTATAAGCTAGATTTTACGTAGCTGAACTTCTCGATAAAATTGCTCACAAAAAATAACCTCTTTTTTCAAAGAAGCAAATTATATCTGATATTGTTGATAAAGTTTTGCAACAACTTCATCAATTGCCGCTCCCTCAACGGAGATATCAGCAACTTCCACCTGTTTTGAGATACAATGAATTGCCTCGGAGACAGAGATTTGATTTAAATCAATATCAAAGGTAGTCAGTCCACTGCTTGATGAAATAATTGACATTCCTTCACAGGTATCCACCAGCTCACCCATATATTCTACTGTAAGTCTTTTATTTCTTGAAAATTGTTTCTTAATATCTTCAAGATTACCATCCATAAGGATGTTGCCTTTTCCGATTAAAATAATTCGTTTCGTTAAGGTTTCAATATCCTGCATATCATGGGTAGTCAAAATAACTGTAGTCTTATGTGTGCGATTTCGTTCCAGTATAAAATCTCTGACCGCTATTTTGGAGATAGCATCCAACCCGATGGTTGGCTCATCCAGAAATAAAATTTTAGGACTGTGTAGGAGTGATGCTGCAATTTCACAGCGCATTCGCTGTCCCAGCGAGAGTTGTCTTGCCGGCGTTCGAATAATTTGTTCCAGATGAAGTAACGTTACTAACTCCTCCAGATTGTTGTTGTAAAGCTGAATTGGAATACGATAGATATCACGAAGAAGCTCAAAGGAATCAATAACGGGAACATCCCACCATAGCTGGGAACGTTGTCCGAATACAACTCCAATCTCACCTACATGAGCGGTACGTTCCTTCCATGGAATTCTTCCATTGATGATGCAGCTTCCTTGATCCGGTGTAAGGATTCCGCTTAGTACTTTAATTGTACTGCTCTTGCCCGCACCGTTTGGACCGATATACCCAACCATCTCACCATCCATAATCTGAAATGAAATGTCGTCGAGTGCTTTGATGCATTCAAATTCCCTGTGAAACAGAGCTTTGAACGCTTCAGAAAATCCGGCATTACGCCGATTGACGCGAAACGTCTTAGAGAGGTGTTTGACCTCAATCATATGAATTTCCTCCTGGTAGTAATATTTTTTCAAATATCTTGCCAAGCGACGGCGTACCATGAAAGGTACACTTTTTTCCTTGGATTTTGCCAAGAAAACCCGTGGTTAATATTTATTTGTAAGGATTAATAATTATAGTCCCATATCTATGGTTTGTCAATAATTACTATAATAATTCCTCCACCATCCGATAACCCACTCCCATCTCTGTAATTATATATTGTGGTTCTCCCGGATTAACTTCTATCTTTCTTCGAATATTAGCCATATTAACCCGCAAAGTGTGACTATCACCAGCATATAATCCCCATATCTCTCGCTTAATGAAATCATGCGTCAGCACCTTGCCAGTATTCTTTGCTAACAGCGCCAATATTTTATATTCCACCGGAGTTAAATGCACTACTTTTCCCTGCAGCTGTACTAATCTTTTGCGATAGTCGACCTCCAATTCACCTACATTAAACTTATCACTACCATTTGCTTCAATCCCTAGACTTTGAGGACTGTGACGTAATGCGGTGCGTATTCTTGCAAGAAGTTCCGAGGTTCCAAAGGGCTTGACAATATAATCATCAGCACCTAAATCAAGCGCTGCAACTTTCTCTCGCTCATGTCCCCTTGCCGATACGATTACGACTGGTATTTTTGACCACTCCCGTATGCTTCTTAAGATTTCCATACCGTCGATATCCGGTAACCCCATATCTAAAAGAATTAGGTCAGGGGAATAAGCTGCAACCATGGAAAGACCTTCCTTACCCGTAGTTGATTTCATAACTTGATATCCATTTAAATTTAAAATTGCTGTTATAAAATTACTAATGGCATTTTCATCTTCGATAACCAGTACCATTGGTTTTAGTTCCATTATGCCTCACTCCCTTCGATTGGTAAGGAGAATTGAAAGAGTGCACCGCCCTCTTTTCGATTACTCGCTTCCATTGTTCCATTATGTGCCTTTATAATTGTCATACATATTGATAAACCAATCCCCATACCTCTAGAGGAGTCCGCACTTTTGTTTCCGTTGGGAACATAACTGGTAAAAAGATATGGGAAATCCTCTTCCGCAATTCCCTTTCCATGATCGATTACTTCAAAGACAGCGTCTGTACCGAATTTTTTTAAGACAACTTCTACCGGTTCATCCGTTGGTGAATGCTTGATTGCATTCTCCAATAGATTAATTAAGACCTGAACAATTAGTGTTCCATCCATTGCAACCTCTAATAAATCCTCCGGAACCTTAACCAAAATAGTATGCTGGGGAAATCTATTTTTAATGCGGCTTACTGCTTCTGCAATAACTTCCTCAGCTGCCTCCGGACTTTTTGTAACCTTTGAGGCACTTTCCTTAATTCTGGTTACTGATAACAGATTCTCAACCATTCGAATGAGCCATTGGGCCTCCTCTTGAATGTCCGTATTTAGTTTTTCCCGTGTAGCCTCATCAAGATTGCTCTTATTTTCACGGATTGCAGAACTAGCACCTAAGATTCCGGCGAGTGGAGTTCGAAGATCATGCGCGATAGCGCGTAAAAGATTACTCCTCATCTTTTCTTTCTCTGCCTCAACAATAATTTCTCTCTGCTCATCAGACAAATGCTGTCTCTCCAGAGCCATCGCTACCAAGGAAGCAATCATTCGTAAAAATAATCTGGTGTTATGGTCCAATACTCCTTTGGATCGGGAAACACCGATTACCGCAAGTGTTCTGCCCTGGGAAAGTACAGGCATATAGAATGCCCCGGCACCCATCAGTGTATCAGTTCCAGCACCTGCTCGCTTTTGATTAAGGAAAACCCAGTGTGCCACAGCTTTCTCATCCGCAGAATTTAAAAACTCTGCAGCTACATCATTTTCCGCTTGAATAACGCTGCCCTCCTCGCCCTGCTCTGGGTCAGCAGCAAAGAAAATAACTGATCGCTGGAATAGGTTCCCTATATAATCATTTGTAAGCTCTACTATATTCTCAAGTCCCCGGGTTGCAAGTAATTTCTTATTAATTTCATATAATACCTTAGTCCGCCTTTCTCTTTGAACTGCTAACTTCGCTTGAGTCTTAATTCTTACGGTTAAAGTACTTGTGAAAATTGCAGCTAAAAGCATGAACAGGAAAGTAACAGGATAGCCAACTTGTATTGCATTAAAGGTATAGTACGGTTCCACAAAGAAATAATTAAAGATCAGGACACTAAATATCGAGGCAATAATACCGTAGATATGTCCTCCGGTAACTCTGGAGATCACCAAAACTCCAAGAATATACGCCATAATAATATTTTGATTCCCAATATTCAGTCTTCTAAGTACCAAGGTAAACAAGGTGACTGCCCCAAGTAACACCGTCATTTTAGCAAAATCACTCCAGGAGAAATTAATTCCTTTCCTCTGTATTGCTTTTCGAGGTTTTTTATAATCACGGCTAACCTTGTTATCAGGAATGATATGCACTTCAATGCTTGGTACATTTGCAATCAATCTATCCTCAAAATCTGTTTCAAATAAACTTTTTAGAGTCTTTCTGTTTTGACTCTTTCCAACTACAATATTAGTAATGCCTGTTTGCTTTGCATACTCTGATACTGATATTGCAATGTCATCACCGGTAACCGTAACGATTTCCGCTCCTAACTTCTCAGCTAAATCCATATTCTCACGAATTATTTTCTGCTGCTCTATGGTAAGATGGTCGTTCTCGGTTCTCTCTACATAAAGAGCCATCCAATGTGCATGAAAGGCATTCGCAGCCCTTGCAGTCCACCGGATACATCTGGCCGAGGAAGGTGAAGGTGAAATGCAGACCAGCATTTTCGTATTTGCCATTTTTTCAGAAAGATGTCTCTCATTCTGATTATCATAACTTATTCTGTCCGCAGCCTTACGCATTGCTATTTCACGAAGTAATGTTAAATTTTCACGGGTAAAAAAATTATGAACCGCTGTTTCCGCACGCTCCTGTTTATATATTTTACCTCCTTCCAGACGCCTTAGCAACTCATCCGGCTCAAGGTCAATCAACTTGATTTTATCAGCACGCTCAAAGATATAATCAGGTACCGTCTCCTTAACTTTAATCTTCGTAATATTTTCTATCACATCATTCAGGCTTTCCATATGCTGAACATTTACCGTTGTATATACATCAATACCCGCATTCAGTAATTCCTCAATATCCTGATAGCGTTTTCTATTCCTTACACCTTCGGCATTGGTATGTGCCAGTTCATCCACAAGAATAATCTCTGGTCTGCGCCTCAAAGCTTCCTCTAAATCAAATTCCTTAAGTTCGATATTCCGATAATATATTGTCTTTGACGGCAACATTGGTAAGCCCTGCATCAGCTGCATGGTCTCCGGCCTGGTATGAGGTTCCACATAACCTACTAACACATCTCTGCCAGAGTGTAGTTGTTCCTGTGCTTCGTCCAGCATAGCATAAGTTTTACCTACACCTGCCGCATACCCAAAAAATATTTTTAATTTACCAATGCTAATTGTACGCTGTGCCTTGATTTCTCCCAGTATTGTATCTGGATTGGGTCGCTGCTCAAACTGATTCATAATGTACACCACCTTATTTCCGCATTTATGGATATCGATTTGCTACGCTCCTTGGTAATCTATCATCATTTTATCACTAGACCATCTAAGGTCAGATTAACCTTTAATACATTAACCACCGGTTCACCCCAAAAACCAAGAAATCGTCCGGTTGTATACTCTTTTATAACTTCTCTTACCCTTGTTTCACTTATATTTCTCTCTTTTGCAATACGTTTCACCTGATACTCCGCTGCTTCCGGAGAAATATTAGGGTCTACTCCGCTTCCTGAAGCAGTGACTAAATCCAATGGAATCTCTATTGAATTCGTATAATCGAAGGCATGCCACCAATCGACTCTCTCTTGAACCAGTTCCTTTTGTTCCGTGCTTACAGGTGAAAGATTTGTCGTACCAAGCGGTCTTCCAATCAAATATTCTGACTCAGTAAATACCTGACCAAGGAGAGCAGACCCGTAAGCCTCTTCAGTTCCTGCCTCTGTCCTTGCGGTTATAATACTTCCATTTGCTTGATTTGGCAATAGAAGTTGTGCAACACCAGTGACTGCTGCCGTATAAAATACTCCACACAATAATGTCATTATTCCAAATAATATAAGTGCTGGTTTTAAAATTTTTATCATAAATTCCTCCCTGTTGGTACTAATATATCAGCTACACAATTCCACAGACAGTCAGTAACATATCAATTAGTTTGATTGCAATAAAGGGTGCAACAATTCCACCCAGACCATAAATCAACATATTCCTTTTGAGCAATTGTCCCGCTGGCAGTTCACGGTACTTGACTCCTCGAAGGGCCAAAGGGATTAAAGCAATAATAATGAGTGCATTATAAATAATTGCTGATAAAATTGCTGTTTTCGTACTGGTTAACCCCATAAAATTCAATATTCCAAGTCCTGGGTAGATGCCAAAGAATAACACGGGAATAATGGCAAAATACTTAGCCACATCATTTGCCACACTGAAGGTTGTAAGGGCTCCTCTGGTCATGAGCAGCTGTTTTCCAATTCGAACAATATCAATTAGCTTCGTTGGGCTGGAATCCAGGTCTACCATATTGCCCGCTTCTTTTGCAGCCTGTGTACCTGTGTTCATTGCCACAGCAACATCCGCCTGTGCCAATGCTGGAGCATCATTGGTGCCGTCACCAGTCATTGCGACTAAATGTCCCTTCGCTTGATAATCTCTGATCAGTTCCAGTTTTGCTTCCGGTGTCGCCTCTGCCAAAAAGTCATCCACTCCTGCCTCTGCAGCGATGGCAGCAGCTGTCATAGGATTGTCACCTGTTATCATAATCGTCTTAATACCCATTTTGCGTAAATCTTCAAACCGTTCTTTAACTCCATTCTTAACGATATCCTTTAGATAGACCACACCAAGTACTCTGCTATTTTTCGCTACTACTAAAGGAGTACCACCAAGGCCCGCAATCTGTTTTACAATCTGTTCGCACTCTGGGGGATAAGCACCGCCTTTTTCTAGCACATAAGCTTTTATCGCCTCTGCTGCACCTTTTCTTATGGCTTCCCCTTGAAAATCGATACCACTCATTCTGGTCTTAGCAGTAAACTCCACAAAGGTTGCATTTAACTTGGAAAGCTCTCTGCCTCGAAAGCCAAATTTTTCTTTCGCTAAAATTACGATACTCCTGCCTTCCGCTGTTTCATCTGCAAGAGAGGACAGTTGTGCTGCATCTGCCAATTCCTGTTCCGACACACCACTAACTGGAAGAAACTCACTTGCCTGACGATTACCCAGGGTAATTGTTCCAGTCTTATCCAGTAATAATACATCTACATCCCCTGCAGCCTCAATTGCCCGCCCGCTCATTGCCAGGACATTCGCCTGATTTAATCGGCTCATACCCGCGATACCAATGGAAGATAGCAATGCTCCTATGGTAGTGGGTGCCAGACATACAAGAAGTGCAATTACATTGGTTATTGAGATGGCTGCACCAGCACCTGCCTGTTGGCTTGCAAAATCAGAAAAAGGAAGTAAGGTTCCGGTAACTACAAGAAATATTATTGTAAAGGTTACCAGTAAGATTTGCAGGGCAATTTCATTAGGGGTCTTTTTTCTGGCTGCACCTTCTACCATTGATATCATTTTATCAAGAAAGCTTTCCCCTGCTTCCGCTGTTACCTTTATTACCAGCCAGTCTGATACCAGCACAGTACCGCCTGTCACCGCACTACGGTCACCACCGGATTCGCGAATAACCGGAGCAGATTCACCTGTAATTGCGCTTTCATCCACCGAGGCCGCCCCTTCAATTACTTCGCCGTCCATGGGTATTTGCTCACCGGCTCTTACATATACAATGTCCCCTCTTCTTAAATCTGCAGAAAGAACTTCACTATACTCTTCATAATTATAAACTGATTTGAGTTTTCTTGCCATTACATCCTTACGAGCCTTTCTCAAGGTGTTGGCTTGAGCACGTCCCCGCCCTTGAGCAATTGCTTCTGCAAAATTTGCAAAAAGAACCGTAAACCACAAGACGAGTGAGATTGCTAAAATATATCCACTTTTCTCATCCTTCATCCCGGTAAAAGAAAGAAAGTAAAGGCAGGTAGTCATAATAGCACCAATGTACACCACCAGCATAACGGGATTTTTTACTTGGATCCGTGGATCAAGCTTTATAAGGGATTGTATAAGTGCATCCTTAAATACTTTATTTTTTGTATTATTCTCCATAATTATCTCCATTCCGCCTATCTATCTCATTGTCACATAATCAGCAATTGGCCCAAGCGCGAGTGCTGGTAAAAAGCTTAGCGCCCCAAGGATTAAAATTACTCCGATTAAAAGCCCAATAAACATGACATTACTTGTCGATAAGGTTCCTTCACTCTCAGCAACCGTCTTCTTATGAGCCATATTCCCAGCCAAATAGATAGTTGCAACCATGGGGATAAAGCGAGCCAACAGCATAATAATTCCGCCTATTATATTGGTAAAGACCGTATTAGCCTTATAACCTGCAAAAGCACTGCCATTGTTGTTCCCCAGGGAGGAAAAGGCATATAAGATTTCAGAGAAACCATGAGCGCCGGAATTCGTTAACCAGGAGGCAGCTTCCGGCACCATTACTGTAACTGCTGTACCAAATAATGTTACTAACGGAGGTACCAGAATAATCAAACATACCATTTTCATATCAAAAGGTTCCACCTTTTTGCCAAGATATTCTGGAGTCCTGCCCACCATTAACCCCGCTATAAATACGGTAAGCAGGACAAATGCCAACATTCCATATAAGCCGCTGCCTATACCGCCAAAGACAATCTCACCCAGCTGCATAAGAAACATCATTACCAACCCACCAAGAGGAGTAAAGCTGTCATGCATGGCATTAACAGAACCGTTAGAGGCGGCTGTAGTAGCTGTCGCCCACAAGGACGAGGTTCCTATTCCGTGAATAACTTCCTTTCCTTCCATATTGGCACTATGAATTACGCCTTTATAGTCTGGTGCTAAATACTGTTCACTGGCGGTTACTGAAGCTAACGATATTATGAACAAAATCATCATGACGATATAAATTGCCTTGCCTTGCTTTGCGTCCTTTACCGCTTTTCCAAAGGATACACATAAGGCAGCGGGAATTAAAAGGATGGACAATAACTGCAATAAATTAGAAAAGGCTGTTGGATTTTCCAAAGGAAAAGCCGAATTAGCCCCAAAGAAACCTCCACCGTTCGTTCCCAGTTGTTTAATTGCAATCTGACTTGCTGCGGGTCCAAGTGGAACTGTAGCTCCTGCACCGCTTTCCAGTTGAATTATATCTGTATAGGAGGAGAAGGATTGAACCACTCCCTGGGATACCAGGAGCAGTGCAAGAATTAACGACAATGGAAGAAGTACATACAGCGTTATCTTCGTCAAATCCACCCAGAAGTTCCCTAACGTCTTCTTTTCTCTTATTATTATCCCACGAATGAGTGCAAATAGCACCGCAGCACCGGTTGCTGCTGATACAAAATTCTGAACCGTAAGCCCTAAGAACTGGGTTAGGTAGGACAACCCTGTTTCTCCTGAATAGGCCTGCCAATTCGTATTGGAAACAAAACTTGCGGCAGTATTAAACGCCAAGTCCCAGCTGGTTCCTTGAATATTTTCAGGATTAAAGGGTAAAAAACCTTGAAATATTTGTAATAGCCATAGGAACACTAAACCAAGGAAACTAAAAAAGATTACCGAAAGGGTATATCTTTTCGCATTCATCTCCTCATTGACCGTAGTACCCATTAGCTTATAAATTCTAATTTCTACAGGCGCCAGTACACGAGTTAAGAATACCTTATGTCCACTCATTACTTTATTCATATAAATTCCTAATGGAATAGAAACTCCTACCAAAATACACAGAAATAAAATATCTTGAAGTATAATAATTTTCATAAATTTTCACCTCGAAACAAAACATAGAATAAGTATACAAGTAAAGCTAAGCCTATTCCGGCACATAATACTAAAACAACTTCCATTCTTCTTACCCCTTTTCTTAAATTAACTTTAACCAATAGCTCAACCTCATCCAGCAATGCATTCGTTAATATAAGTTTATCATAACAAAAAAGAAATCAAGGAGGTGTCAATTTGATTTAGTATAGTGTCAAGAAAACGTCAAGAAAAAAGAAAAAGGTCTTTCAATCACATTTCTGTGATTGAAAGACCTTTTTCTTCTAAACTTTATATTTGTCCTATCTAAAATTTCTTTTAATTAGTAATATAGTCAATTTGTAATTATTAATCCTATAAAATACGTTATAACAATGTCTCTTACAAATCCCTTAATCACTTATTCCAGATAACTCTATTTCATGAGTTAAAACATCATATTCATACCTTCCATGGACTTCGTCGCCTGTATTAGCAGTCCATTCAAAATCAACACTTATTCTTGTATCATTTATCCACTTACCAGTACTAAATTCTGTATAACCTTCCATAGCCTTAGGTTGTGTTGTGTCAATTATTAATATATCTTCAACCTCCGGAAGCTTGATTATACTCATATCTTTGGTATCAATGACCCTTGACGATATCCAGGTTCTGCCTCCTTGCTGAATAGAAACAAACCGACTATCCGATGACCAGATGAAGTTATTTAGCAATAGACTCTCACCGCTCCAAAGAACATCCCCTGTTTTAGTGTCAATCATTCTCATCTCTTTCAATGCATGAAGTCCACTTGGTCCATCCATATACATTCCGATGCTTTCCATACGAAAGTTCCCATCCGGCGAGGTTTTACATGCAAACCAAGGAGTACCCAAATATTCCACATATTCCATCTTATCTTTGTCATAAAACATATTTAGATGTATATAATCTGCTACAGAGCTAATTGCAAATACATCAATTGGATACTCTGCCGATTCAGCTTTACCAGTAACCGTAATAATATAATATTTTACATTATAGAATATTTCTGTGGAGGTTACCTCAAAATTTCTATTTTCCTTCTCCTCAAAATTCCCTTTAACCAGCATAATAGCTATGTCTTCATCAATTTCTGGAGGATTGATAATAAAATCCTCAACAACTTCTTTTATGGGATCTTTTAATTCTGTGTAATTACTCTCTCCCTTATTTTCATTTACCCGCAGAGTTTCTCTCTCTACATCAACTTTCGCAGCGATTGATGTTGGAGTAATTGTTGTTGGAGTAATTACTTCTGATACTCCTCTGCTAAAGCTATCCTCAGATTTTGAACAAGCAGTTAGAATAAATGCCAAAATTATAAAAATATAAATTTTACTCCTTTGACATCCCATACGTTTTTTCATCATAACTCACCCACAATGTTACCTGTTCTTTCTCTTACATCTGTGCATTAAATAAACTCTTTATTTTATAAATTACATCATCAGAATCCGCATTGATTGAGGACGCTTCATTAATATTAGAAATAGTCTGCAGTGCATCAATATTCGCATTATAACCAATGGTATATACTGGTATACCACTTTCCTCAATTACTGACTGTACATAATCCAAGGAATGTCCCTCTGTTGTTTCACCATCGCTTAATAGGAATAACATAAGCTTAGTATTCGGATTCTTCTCCTTAGCCTCTAACAACATCTGAACAGCAATTGTAATTCCATCATAGGTAGCTGTTTCTCCAGCTGCCTGAAAATCCTCTACCGCACCTTGGAAATATGCTCTCTGATTAAGATTGAATTTGCCGATGGGAACTTCAATCGTAACATCAGAGCTATAACTTACTAAGCCAATATAATTGTTATCTTTTATATACTGTGCTCCATTAATTAAACTCTTTTTTAATTGACTGATGGGATCACCATCCATACTTCCACTCACATCTGCAACAAAGACTGCAGTAATATCTTTTCCACCATCCTTATTATCCTTCCAAAGCTGTTGAGCTTGAAGTACCTCTGCACCGCTCACATCAATGTTTTCACCTTTATAATCATCCAAGCCATTAAAGCCGTATTCCTTCGCTAATGACTGCGCCTTATTATCTAAGCAATACTCCGTAAAGCTCTCAAGAGCTGCTTTCCTATCCTCTTCTAAGGTACCAACAGCATAGATTGGGTTATCGTGACGTATACCAAAAGGAATAAATTCATATTTTGATAATTCTTTATCGTTACGATAAGTCTGATACTCCATCACCATTCCTTCCAGCTTACCGGATGCAGCACCTTCACGCATCTGTATAGTGGTATAAGCGACATAAGGAACATTATTTTGAAAGGAAGTAAATCCAGTTTTAGCTGTATCACTTAATAAATTTGAAGAATCATAAAAATGAAGTGTACTTAATAAGAAATTCAAACCAGTGGAACTAGCGAGGGGATTGGTATATCCCATAATCATCTCATTTGCTGCCACCGCTTTTATAACTGCCACCATATCTGCTTTTCCATAGGTTTCTTCCAGTTTTTTCTTCGTATCTTCCTTCACAAGAATACCCGCTACATTACCCACTAAACGATCTGCAACAATATCTACTTTTCCACCCTGTGCGGTAATTAAATCTCCCCATAGCTTAGAAGAAGGAGTAAATCCTTCCGGAACATATTTTCCAGATATAATATAATCAGCAGCTAATCCAGAAGCTACATTTCGTATTGAAACTGATATGGTTCTTCCTTGATAATCAAAGTTCTTGTTATTAAATTCTTTTGCAACATCTACAATCCAACCATCTTTATCACTACCAGCTTTTTCTGGGCTGGCAAAGATTTCAATATTAATATCACCGTAACCTTCTACAACTAATGGATATTTATCAATCTCTGGCAACTCATCATATAAGGAAGCTGCAGCAAGTTCTACCGATGCTTTTCTAGGATTCCCTGTATTAACTGTAATTTCTTCTTTTAAATAATCTATTTTCTCTGTTATCGTCTTGTTATTATATGCCTCCAAATCATTGCCTAAACCATTTTTCCCTTTTCCTAAACTGGATATCACTACTAATACTATTAAGAATACAACTACAATACCAACAATAAATTTAACAATATTTCCCCGTTCCATTTAAAATCCTCCTATTAATGATTGTATTTTTTTGCAAGCTCATCCACTTCATCATCTTCTAACCTAAGACTTTGCATCGCATTTACAACATCTTTTAACCTGGTCATATCAGAGTCTACATTTTTCTCGTTCATCCTGGATATTTCTGTTATTAAAGTCTCAAAATCGTTTAAAATATTATTGTTTTTAATTATTTGCTCTTCCAAAAAGTTAATATTTTTAATAATGTTCTCTGGTAGACCATATTCATCAAAAATTTCCAACCTGTTTATAAACATTTGGACATGTACCAACATCGCTTTTTCCACCGCAGGTATCAGCCCCGACAAAGAACTATCCCCTTTCATGTCCATTTTAACATCTATTAATTGGGATAAGACTTTTTTACGCCTCTTAAAAATCTGAATTTGATTTAGTAGTCTCTTTATTCGACTAACAAGCTGTTCATTTCTAAATAACTTTATTTGGTCCTCCAGATGATAATATAAGCTATCTAGTTCAGTTACCTTATCCTCTTGAGTGATTTCCTGAACAGAAACTTTAAAAATACTCTTATACAGTACCATAATTGAAAAAAATAAGACCAAAAATATCCCCATAATGATAGCCGTTATGGCTAAACTACTTAACTGTACTCTATTATATAGGATTACTGCTAATGGAATAGTCAAGATGGCACTGACACCGATCATCCAATACATTGTAAAATTCTTATTCTGCTTCATCTCCAGACTCCCCTCCCTAATATACATGGTTTAAATAGACCTGTTCTTCGGTAGATATATACTGTAATCCAATTAAATGTTCAACGAAATTAAGAAATCAGCTTATAAATATGTCATATTAATAAATAATCTTACCTTATTATTCCAGACATTTCAAGTGAGTGATTGATTAAATTAATTAAAGACACATTAAAAAAGTTCAAATCGAAGCTAATATTAGCAACAATTTGAACTTTCTAATTTCAAAATGATATTTAATTTTAATTACTTTAATTAAAAGCTAATCCCAGTTCGAGATACTCCTTAGGAGTAAGATTGTATTCTTCCAGTGTCAGCTCACCGTCTTTATAATTAATAATATTAATGCAGGTGTTCTTTAATATTATCTTACCTGAACCGGTATTTCCATTACTTAATACAGACAGCACACTATTAATAGAAGCCCCATGGGAAACCATAACTATATTACCGTTCTTATATTGATTTGCATACTTTTTAAGGTTAGCTACCATTCGTTTACACAAGTCTTCCCAAGGTTCTTTGTCATCCATCTCACCTGTGGCATAGAAAGCTTCTCTCTCCGCAGGTGTCATTCCGGATACTTTAGAAAAATCTCTTTCCGTAATACCCTCCTCAACAATGACCTTATCGACCTCTGTATACTGCGCTATTATCTCTGCTGTTTTTTTTGCACGTTTTAGAGGACTGGTAATTACAGCTTTAAACTTGCTTGATTTAATCGCATTGCCACATTCTTTAGCCTGTTCCATGCCAAAGTCGTTAAGGGGAATATCTTCTCTACCTTGAAATCTACCTTCCAGGTTCCAGTTTGTTTGCCCATGTCTGATTAAAAAAATCTTCATTGTCCTTCTCCGATACTAGTAGTTAAAGCTTGAAGCGTAAAATAATCTCCTGAAGACTGACAGCTAATGCTGCTAAACGCTCACTGGATTTTGCAATTTCGTCAAGAGAGGTACTTTGCTCTAACATTGCTGAAGAAGCCTCCTGCGTACTTGCCGCATTCTCCTCTGCAATTGCTGATAATGCTTGAATCATCTCCATAATATCATCCTTGGCATTCAGCATTTCTTTACCAGAAGCATTTAATTGCTCCATTGCTTTTCCAGTTCCTTCTGTTGCTTCCTTAATCAAAACATATTTTTGCTTTGTATTGCTAACACTTTCACTTTGCTCTTTGGATATTGCATGTACTCTTTCCATCGCATTTACAGCTCTTAATACCACTTCCTGTAACTGACTAACAATATCGTTAATATGGGTTGTAGAATTTGCTGATTGCCCAGCAAGTTTCTTAATTTCAGCTGCAACCACAGCAAATCCTCTTCCTGCTTCTCCCGCCTTTGCTGCTTCGATTGATGCGTTCAGAGAAAGTAAGTTAGTCTGATCTGCAATTGAAGCAATTACTGTACTTGCTTCTCCAATTTGAGCCGTACTCTCGTTGGTCTTTTGTATAATGTCATAAATTTCTCTAATGGCATTACTACTTTCCTGCGAAATATCAGAAAGTCGATCAATCTCTATTAAACCATCTGCTACAACTCCTACAATTTTATCTGAAGCCAGGTTCATATTATCCATATAATCTTCATTCTGCTCAATCATTTCACCAAGATTAATTGCCTGTAAAGAACCTTTTTCTGTATTTGCTGCCTGTTCTGACGCACCTTTTGCTATCTCTTCCACCGTACGTGATACTTCTTCTGAAGCAGTTGCTGATTGTTCTGTTGTTGCTGTAAGTTCTTGTGCTGTTGATGTTAATTGTATGGAGGAATCTGTAATCTCGCCAATAATTGCTCGTAAGCTTGTGGTAATACTTTGCATAGACCTTGCCAGTGTACCATTCTCATCCTTCAGTTTTTGATATTTATCAGGTACATCTGCTGACATATCAAGTTGTGCAATACTATCCGAGATCTTAGCCAATCTAACAATTGGTTTTGATATAATAGTTCCAACCAGGTATACAAATATCATTGCAAACAGTAAACAAATTGGTGCATATAGTAACATTTTATTCTGCATATCGTTGTTTGCAGATAGAACTTCATCTGCTTTCGCAGTTACAACATAAATCCAATCTGTACCCTTTATTTTTGAGAAACCAGCATATACACTATAGCCGCTAAAGTCATAGTTTACAAATCCATTATCTTCCCTAAGCATTATTCTTTCTGCCTCAGCAAAGGATTTATACTTTTCTTGGGCTGCTTTTAATTCCTCTTCTGTCATCTTCTCTTTAATTTCTGGAACTGCTGCAACTATTTTAACTGGATTAATTAATCCTTTTACCATCTCTTCATCAGGATGTGCAATAAATTGTCCTACATTATTAATAATATATGCATATCCCTCTTCTCCAAATCCTCCATCAAGAACAAAGCTACTAAGTGTACCTGCATCTTTTCGTCCAATTAATACAGCAGTAATTTTATCATCTTTTATTACAGGAACAGCGACCATGATAACCGGTTTTCCTGTCACTGAACTTATAATTACATCTGATATATTTGCAACTCCTGTCCAAGCTTTTTGTATGTAGGATCGACTTGCCAACATTGCTTCAGTACCATCGTTATAATAAGCGGTTCCATCTGATTGTACAATTGCAAGTGCTATGTATTGTGAATATTCCATCTGGCCTCTTAATGCTTCTAGCTGTACTTCAAGATCATTTGATAATAGTGCCTCCGTATGGGCAAGAGTACTTAGCTCTAAAGTCAAGGAATCCATTTTACTTTCCATTATTTTAGCTTCATCCGCAGCTAAAAGCTTGACTGTCCTCTGAACTTCTTTCGTGATTAAGTTTTTTCCCGTACTTATTGAAATGAAGGAAACAAGGCTTATTATTACAATCAATATTATCATAAATGACACTAATAATTTGGTTTTTATCTTTTTCATGTGTCTTTATCCCTGCCTTTACTTTGTTCTTTTACTTTACTATATTACACTAAATAATATCTCATTTTTTTACGCTTTTCAACATAAATATACATTATATACTAAAATAATGTAACAGTTCGCCACAATCTCAATTATGCTTCGCTAAACTGTTATAAAATAATAATAGGAACGAACCTTATGACTAAATCTTTCCCGTCATAACTGCTCATTCCTATCTATCATTTTATATATTTAATTATAATGAATTGAATACTTCGCCGCCAATAAGATTGCTTCCACCATACTGATTTCGCTTGCTATCCCTTTTCCTGCAATATCCATAGCAGTGCCATGATCTACTGAGGTTCTCAAAAAGGGTAACCCACCAGTAATTGCGATGGTTCTGTCAAAATCCAAGGTCTTAGTAGCTATGTGTCCCTGATCATGGTATAGAGATAAAACACTATTATAATGTCCCTTCAAGGCTAGATGAAAAACGGAATCTGCACCAATTGGTCCAACAACATTAAATCCTTCTTCCTGCAATTCCTTAACAGCAGGTATTACATGGTTAACTTCTTCATCACCAAATAATCCGTGTTCACCACTATGTGGGTTAAGTCCAGCAACTGCCATAGTACCTTCGGTAACTCCTAGTTGCTGAAGCATACTTTTACATCTCTTTACACAGGACTTAATCCTATCCTTGGTAACAAGATCACAGGCATTCTTTAAGGAAACATGCCTCGAAAGAAAGAATACTCTTAAGCCTCTAACTTCAAACATGGTAAGCGGGTCTTTCGTGTCTGTTAAAGCTCCAAAGATCTCTGTATGACCGATGAAGTCAATTTTGCCTGCTTTCAGTGATTCTTTATTAATTGGTGTTGTTGCTACCGCTGAAACCAATTTATTGTTAGCAAGCTCTATACTCTTTTGTATATATTCAAAGGCGGCTCTGCCGCACATTCCACTTATTTCACCAATGTGATATTCTTCCATAGCAACATTGTTTAAGTCGATAAGATTAAGTATACCCTCACGATAGTCGCCGTCATCGGGGTTTTGCAGGGTATTTATTCTTAAATTAATTCCAGTAAAACTCAATGCATTTTCAATAATCCTGCGATCACCAACTACAATGCAATGTGCTTTCCTTTGAACTTCCTCATTTGCAAGTGCTTTCACTATGATTTCTGGTCCAATCCCAGCTGGGTCTCCCAGGGGAATTGCTATGATAGGTTTCATACCATAACCTCACTTCTTGCAATAATCCAATCCTACCTATTAAACATTTGATGAAACAGTCTTACCATTGGCTTTAAATATTTCTTTCACCTGTGCCAGTAATTCCTTACTTGGCTCTTTTGTATCTGCTAGTTGATATTCTAACCCCATTTCCTTCCATTTATATTCACCCATCTTGTGGAAAGGTAATAGCTCAATCTTAGTAACATTAGGGTAATTATCCAAATGCGCTGATAACTTCCTAATACTATCCAGATTATCGGTCAGATTTGGAACAAGAACATAGCGAATCCAAGTTGTAATATTGTTTTCCTTTAAATAATCTAAAAAGGCTAAAGTTGGAGAAAGTGCTACTCCTGTAACCTTTTCATATACCCTTGGATCATAATTTTTAATATCCAATAAAACAATATCCGTATATTCAAGTACTTCTTTTACCATATCATTGAAGATATAACCCGAGGTATCGATGGCAATTGAAATCTTATGTTTCTTTAGTATTTTGCAGACCTCAATAATAAAATTTGCCTGTAATAAAGGTTCTCCTCCAGTGAAGGTTACCCCTCCACCGGAAAAGTCCATATAGGATTTATATTTTAATATTTCAGCTGCTAATTTCTCACTATCATAAGTGGAACCTTTACTGACGTCCCAAGTATCCGGGTTATGACAGAATTGACATCTAAGTGGACATCCCTGCATAAATACTACAAACCGGATGCCAGGTCCGTCAACAGTTCCAAAACTTTCGAGTGAATGTATTCGTCCAACAACGCTCATAATTACACCAGCCTTTCTAGAAAAGCAAACCTTAAGCTTATAGGTACTGGAATATCTATGTGTGTGTCAATTAGATTGCAAACTTCTATTCTATTTCTAATGAGCCACATCCTATCTTTCGTGGAACGTACGATTGATAACGTCTAACTGTTGCTCTCTGCTAAGTCGAATGAAATTAACCGCATATCCGGAAACACGGATTGTAAGCTGTGGATATAATTCTGGATGTTCCATAGCATCAAGTAAGGTTTCACGATCAAAAATATTAACATTGATGTGATGGCCCTTGTTATGGAAGAATCCATCGAGTAAGCTTGTAAGATTGTCAACACGTTCGTCAAGATTCTTACCTAATGCCTTTGGTACCATGGAGAAGGTATAAGAAATACCATCTTCTGCATGCTTATAAGGAAGTTTAGCTACGGATAACATAGATGCAACCGCACCTTTCTTATCTCTTCCATGCATTGGATTTGCACCTGGTGCAAAAGGTTCACCTGCTTTACGTCCATCTGGTGTATTACCAGTTTTCTTACCATAAACAACATTAGAGGTAATAGTCAGTACGGATAAGGTATGCTTAGCTTCACGATATGTCTTTACTTTACGTAATTTATTCATGAACTGCTTCACTAAATCAATTGCAATCTGATCAACACGATCATCATTATTACCAAAGGCAGGATACTCACCTTCGATTTCATAATCTACGGCAAGCCCAGCTTCATTACGGATTACTTTAACCTTAGCGTATTTAATTGCTGATAATGAGTCAGCTACAACGGAAAGACCAGCAATACCACAAGCCTGAGTACGAAGGATGTTGATATCATGAAGTGCCATCTGTAATCTCTCGTAATTGTACTTATCATGCATATAGTGAATAACATTTAAGGTATTAATATATAAT
This sequence comes from Bacillota bacterium, assembly GCA_023407575.1. Taxonomy (GTDB): domain Bacteria; phylum Bacillota; class Clostridia; order Lachnospirales; family Lachnospiraceae; genus Mobilitalea. Next base: position 472,962 of record JAEYLX010000032.1, on the reverse strand, counting down.
TCTGCTAACCATTCCATGGTCTGGTCAAACTTTGACATTACTTCATCATAATCAAGATAATCGCCTGTGATTGGTGCAAACATAGGTGCTATTTGTTCACCATAAATCTCATCCTTACCGCCGTTGATTGCGTAAAGAAGTGCCTTTGCAAGGTTTGCACGAGCACCGAAGAACTGCATCTGTTTACCAATACGCATTGCAGATACACAACAAGCAATACCATAATCATCTCCCCAGGCATCTCTCATGATATCATCACTCTCATACTGAATGGAGCTGGTATCAATGGATACCTTGGAACAGAACTTCTTGAAAGGTTCTGGAAGGAAGATTGACCATAATACTGTTAGGTTTGGTTCTGGGGCAGGACCGAGGTTATAAAGTGTATGAAGTACACGGAAACTGCTCTTAGTTACTAAAGTTCTACCGTCAAGACCCATACCACCGATGGTTTCTGTTACCCAAGTAGGATCGCCGGAGAAAAGGTCATTATAGGAAGGTGTACGAAGGAAACGAACCATACGAAGCTTCATAACAAACTGATCCATCAGCTCCTGTACTTCTTCTTCTGTTATCTTACCATTTCTTAAATCTCTCTCATAATAAATATCAAGGAAGGTAGAAACTCTACCAAGACTCATTGCAGCACCATCCTGCTCCTTGATTGCACCAAGGTAAGCAAAATAAGTCCACTGTGTTGCTTCAAAGGAGTTAGACGCTGGGTTACTGATATCATAACCATAGCTTTGAGCCATCTTCTTCAACTGTTTTAAAGCTTTGATTTGCTCTGATATTTCTTCTCTTAAGCGGATATCAGGAGATTCAAGAATTGGAATCTCAAGTAATTTCTTCTCCTGTACCTTCTCTTCAATTAAGAAGTCAACACCGTAAAGTGCAACTCTACGATAATCGCCGATAATTCTACCACGACCATAAGCATCTGGCAGACCGGTGATAATACCAGTATGTCTTGCTTTCTTCATTGCATCTGTATAAGCATCGAATACACCATCATTGTGTGTTTTACGATTTTCGGAATAGATTTCTTCTGTCTTTGCATCAAGTGTGTATCCATAGGATTCTAAAGCACTCTTAACCACACGGATACCACCGTTTGGCATGATACCTCTTTTCAAAGGCTTATCAGTCTGAAAACCTACGATTAATTCTCTATCCTTATCTAAATATCCTGGTCCGAATGTTGTTATTGTTGAAGGATGTGAAGTCTCTGCATCAATGATGCCTTTCTTTGTCTCTTCCTTCATTAATTCCATTGTCTTCTCCCAAAGTTCAGTGGTTCTCTTGGTTGGTTTTACCAAGAAAGAGTCATCACCTTCATAAGGAGTGTAGTTATGTTGGATAAAGCTACGAACATTTACATAGGTCATCCAACTGCCTGGATCAAATTCATACCATTCTTGTCTCATATTAAGCCTCCATACACCGCACACGCGGCATCATTTAAAAAGATTACAACTGTTGTAATCATCAATTTTATCTACTATTTAATAATAATCTTTTTTGCTATTTTTTTCAATAGGAAATGATAATAGTTATCACTTTTAATCTCACATTTTATTATGAAATATACACAATTATTTATGTTATTTTTTTAACCTTGTGCAATTCAGATTAAAAGTATTGGTAAAAATGTGACTAAAATTGATAACTATATTTATACAAAACGTCTAAACCAAAAGAGTCTTCTTATTATTTCCTTTGTTCTCTCCTTTTATTACATTAATACGTTAATTGTCAGAACAGAAGCGATTTTGTAACCTTTAACCATTTATCTGTTTGATAAATTTCAAAATCTGTAATCTTATTCTCTGCTGTACTATAAATCAGTTCTCCATTCTCTGTACTAATTAACAGATAACTTTTATCCAAATAGTAATTCACTTTGTCCGCAAAAGATTTAAATTTATCTTCATCAAAAGCGTCTTCTTTCGTTCTTGCTCCATAATTGAAGCAATAATAACCACTATCCAAGATAGAAAGGGTTCCTGTTGGATTTAATCGATATACTGAAAAAATAAACTCTGCAAGTCCTGTACTGGAATAGGGATTAAATAAAAAGAGGTAATCTTGACCATCAATTTCACACAAATATATGGAATTCCACCCTACATGAGATGTATGTGCCTGCTCCATTAACAGAATATTATCTGCGCTGTCAACTACTTCTAAAATCACAAAATCTTCTGCACTTAGTTTCGATATTTTGAGTTTCTCCAGGATACCATCCTGTGTCAGGTCAGCTTCAAACTCACTTACTGTATTTACTAAGCCTAAGGATATCTGTTCCCTTATATACTCTTCATCCTTCACCAAATAATAATTTAACCTTTTTATTTTCTTGGTTTTATTATTTGAATTCTTTAAAGTAATTACTACACCAGTATAAAACTCTTCATCAAATTCCACAGAAGAAATATGATAATCTTGCTCCTTATTTTCAAAAATAACATTTCCCTGTATATTGCATACTGTATTATCATGTACATAGACAAGGCTATTTGCGGGATCGTCCTTCCAAATAATATTAGTGCCGAAAGTATCTACCACATAATCCAGCTTTTCTACATCAAAAACACCTAAATAACTCTCATTCATTTCTGAATTTCCTATTAACAGAACTTTGGGCTCTGTATACTCTTTTGATAGTAAAAAGCTTTCCTCTAGCGAAGTTATTCTCTTATCTCTATCTTTTAGTGAATAAGCTATTCCATTTAACTCAAAACCAGCGTCATTATTTTTAAACGAACTCTTTATCTTCTTAATATACAACTTTCTGATATCATTCATTCCGATTTGATCATCTTCATCAAAATAAAGTTTATCATTGATGGATATGATTTTGTTTGTGAATATCTTTATTGTTACTAACTCTCCTCCCTCTTTTGAAAGAAAGCTGAGGGAATAATCGTATTGATTCACATATTCATTACTTTTGTCATATGCTTTAAATTTGGTAAAGCTTTTTACTAACTGATTTACATCATATCTTCCAGATATTACAATACCCTGGCTATTCGATATACTTTTAATTACAACTGTAGCTGTATCTTTAAGGTCAAGTTGAACACTGCCATCTAAGTTATTTACAACAGAAGACGCTGTTTGCGTTGGCAATGTGGTTGTTTGCGTTGGTAATATAGCTGGTGGAGTTGGAATTGTAGTTGGCGATAAGGATTGTATTTCGGTAGGAATTACTGTTGGCGTTTCAACAAAATCCTTTTGGTTATTAGACTTCAAAGAACATGATGCTAATAAAAGTGTAAAAAGACTAACGAATGCTACAATCTTCTTCATAATTGCGCTCCCTCTTATTCATAAGTACCTTCAACAATAGACGCTCTCTAAGGTGTTGTTACTATATCTTTTAAACATAGACTACTATACAAGAACTTTGTTCTTATATTGTTTTATCTTCTAATTAAAAGTATAATTGTTTTTAAAATAATTTCAATAAATTTCCTGCTTTATTATATATTAATAAGCTAGTGGAGGTGTATTATTAATGTCATTTTTAAGCAATCTAAACAATGTTTTGGAGCAATATTCAAATGATAAAAATCTAAGCAATCGAATAACACTTCACACAAAATATAGCACAAGTAAAATTTCTGTACATGACTGGTTTTTTGAGCAATACCAATTAAAACCCGGTTGCCGCATTCTTGAATTAGGTTGCGGTACGGGAGCACAATGGGATGGTCGGATAGAGTCTTGAAGAGATAAGACAAAGTGAAGGTTCTATTAATATTCCTAAAGAAATGGGACTTTTTATACCCTCAGTATAACAACAAGTTGATATGACAAATCGTTTCATTTTGCCTTTCTGTATATAAAAAGGAACGAAGAACAACGTCTAACTATACCGATTGAAAGTTATCTATCTGTTTATTGATATCAGCCAATCTGTATGTTTGAAGTTGCTTCCGTTCCTTTCTGTTTTTACGTATCTATATTAATTATATATTACATTAGTCTCGTATCTTTTTAACTGATTCCCTGATCGGTTTATATCCGATAATCCCCCTCAATGCCCTCCATTAAGCCAAATTCAAGTAGAATTTCCTCCAACCTTTCCTGTGACATTGGCTTTGGAATGGTGAACATCTTATTCTCATCTATAGCTTTCGCCAAATTACGGTATTCCTGTGCTTGTGATGCCTTTGGATCATATTGAATTACAGTTTTACGATTGATTTCCGCTCTCTGAACCACATTGTCACGGGGTACGAAGTAAATCAGTTGTGTTCCAAGTTCCTCTGAGAATGCTTTTAATAGCTCTATTTCACGATCAACATTTCGGCTGTTACAGATGATTCCACCAAGGCGTACACCGCCTTTTGCTGCATATTTTGCAACACCTTTTGCAATGTTATTGGCAGCGTAAAGAGCCATCATTTCACCGCTTGCCACGATGTATATTTCCTGTGCTTTTCCTTCACGGATGGGCATAGCAAAACCACCACATACAACATCGCCGAGTACATCATAGAATACATAGTCAAGGTCTTCCGTATATGCACCAAGTTGTTCCAGTAAACCAATCGAGGTTATAATTCCTCGACCCGCACAGCCAACACCTGGTTCTGGTCCACCTGATTCCACGCATTTAATGTCTCCGAAACCCTCGCGCATAATTTTACTAAGTTCCACATCATCTCCTGTCTCACGCAGGGTGTCGAGCACCGTTCTTTGTGCAAGTGTACCCAGCAGGAGGCGTGTAGAGTCAGCTTTAGGGTCACACCCTACCACCATAATTTTTTTACCACCTTCAGCAAGTCCTGCGGTAAGATTTTGAGTAGTGGTAGACTTACCGATACCCCCTTTGCCATATATGGCTATTTGTCTGATTGGCATAAGCGTTCTCCTTTAAATTGTGTATTCCGGTTGTGGTTGCGTGTTTGCCAGTTGCAGCATTTCTAGAATATCTCGACGTAAGGATAAAAACTCTGCGCTGCTGCGTTGCCTTGGATGTGGCAGCTTTACTTCCAAAATGCTATTAATTTTACCCGGTCGAGGAGTCATAATGACAATACGGTCTGATAAATAAATTGCTTCATCCACATCATGGGTTACCAAAAGCATAGTTGCTCCGCTCTCTTTCCGCAGTTCCAACAGTTTATCCTGTATGTCTGCGCGGGTAAAACTATCAAGTGCACCCATGGGTTCATCCAGTAATAAGATTTCCGGTTCGTTAATGAGCGCACGGGCAATAGCTACACGTTGCGCCATACCTCCGCTTATTTGATGCGGAAAGGATTTTTCAAAGCCCTCAAGCCCGATAAGATTAATATATTTCTGAACATTTGCTTTTCGACCAGCATATTTTCCGCGTACCTTCAATCCGAACGAAATATTCTGTTCCACTGTGGACCACGGAAACAATCCACCTTGCTGAACCACATACCCGCGATCTGGATTTGTGCCATGTATTTCCTTTCCATCCAGGAGGAGCTTGCCACTTTGCGGTTCATCAAGTCCAGCAATTAACCGCAGAAGCGTTGTTTTTCCACAACCGCTGGAACCGATAAACGTCAGGAATTCTCCTCGATTAACAGAAAGATTTATATCATAAAGAGCATCTACAATGTTTTCTTTGTCGTCTGCATAGGTGCGGTTGACACCCAAAACTTCAAGTACGGTATCCATCATTTCACCAATCCTTTCTGCCAACGCAATACACGTACTTGCACCAGAGATATTATTTTAAGAATAATCGAGAATAACACCGCCATTATGATAATGGCTGCAAGTACCTTATAATAAGCTGACCAGACTCTGGACAGGTTAATGTAATACCCCAGTCCCCCCGGTTGCCCCATCATCTCTGCCATAACAAGTGTGGTAAACATAAAACCGTTCGCCATACCAATACCGCCAAAAATCTGTGGCATTGCATGAGGGATAGCTACTCGAAACACAAGATGTGCGGTATTTGCACCAAGGGTCTTGGCAACTTCAAAATGTACCTTGGCGGTAGACTGTACCCCCTGGGCAGTGAAGGATGCAATTGGAAACCAGGCACACATCACCATAAGAAATACTGCTGCCGAAAATGGTGTCGGGGCAAGGGTTAATGCAAAAGGCATCCAGGCAACTGCCGGGATAACACCAGTTATTTTCAATACTGGGCTCACCCAATAATACACCTTAGGGAACCAACCAATCAGAATTCCGCTCCCTACACCGAACAATACCCCCGCTGTAAAGCCAAAGGCATAAAGCCTAAGGGAATAGAGCGTGTTTTCCAGAATAAACCCGCTTTCCAACAGAAATGCTTCCGTAATTTTAGCAGGTCCTGGAAAAAACGGCTGTGGCAGGAGCAGATATTTTGTGCCGAATATATCCCACAAAGCTAGGGCAAGCCCTAACACAAAGCGGAATGGAGCTTTGCGGACAAATTTTACCCTTCTGTCTTCGTTGAAAAACGCATAAACCGCAGTGAGCAGAAGTAGGAGAATAATTCCTCCAACCACGAGCCGATACAACTCATTAAAATTAAGAGTAAAGTTACCTATTTCATAGTCAATTATTTTCACGTCGGCGACTTGGGGGACAACAACATTGATTACGATTGCCACAGCAAATCCAGCTATCCCAAACGCTGCTAAAAGTAAAAATCGCAAGTTAGATATTTTCATTGCAATCATTCTCCGTTTCACAAAGGGGCGAGGATGTAGGATTTACATCTCTGAGACAACATATGAATTAAACTAGGCATTCATTGTTTCTCCTTCCACTCTTGATCCTACACTCTCGCCTCACATTATTTAATACTACTTACTGTCCAAGGGTTAAGTCAGTGTTATAATATGCTTGCTTAACAAAATCCTCTGGTTTCGTATTTAAGTAACCTATGTCGTATAATTGCTGTGCAAAATACTCAACATCGCCTGCAACGTTATACTCTGCAGTTCCATGATTGTGAAGTGCCGGGAAAGCATAGTGCTTAACTAATTCAACGGCAAGTTCCTTTTTGTCATCCACTGCTGAATATTTCTTATCAATAACGATTTGTACTGCTTCTTCTGCATTGTTAGCAATCCAATCCTCTGCTGCACGATAAGCACGAAGGAGAGCTGCAACCTGTTCCGGTTTCTCTTCTATCCACTTATTAGAAGCATATAAAAAGCAGCAATAATGATCCGCAAATAATGGATCGGTGGCAAGGTCAAAGATAACACGGTATTCACCGGTTGCTTCCTGAACGGATGCAAATGGATCCCATAAAGCGGCTACATCAATATCTCCGGAACGTAAAGCTTCCACTTCAAGATTACCTTCTTCAAAAGGCAGGAACGTTACTTCTTTCTTTGCCTGGTCAGCAGAGATTCCTGCTTTTTCAAGCCAGAGTGCAGCAACCTGGTGAGGTGTACCACCCACTTCGTCAATACCTATCTTCTTACCTTTTAAGTCTGCTACTGTCTTTATGTCTGAATCTGCTTTTACAAGGAATTTAATACATCCTTTGTGTAATCCCTCAACAACGCTTACATTTACACCATTTTCAATGGACTGGAAGAACTGGAAGTCACCATTTACAACTGGAATTGTTCCATTGTTAAGACCAATCTTACGGGTTTCTGTATCAGCAGCAATCAGTTCCACATCAAAGCCTGCAGATGCAAAGAAGCCTTTTTCATAAGCAATGTAGATTGGAATTCCGCAAAGTGCGCCACTCTTGCCTGGAATTTGAATCTTACCATATTTGAATTCGGTAACAGTTGTTGGGTCAACAGCTACTGGATAGGAGATTTCTGTTGCTGTACTTGTATTGTCTGTACTGGTGTTGTCTGTACTTACATTGTCACCACCTAATTTTGCTGGAATAACTTTGCCATTATAAGTTTCTAAAATGTAGTTGCGGGTCTCATCAGATTGAAGTACCTGAACCAACTTATCTACAGCTGCTCTCTTGTCAGCAGCAAGGTCACTGCGTACGGCAACTATGTTAGCGTAAGGAGAATCCTCACCTTCCTTGAAGAGAACTGTGGAGGTTATTCCCGCTTCCAACGCTTTGTTCACATTAGTAATGAATACGTCAAAATCATCTTTCGTCGGAATGATTGTAGCAGCATCGAGTTCAATGAGCTCCACAGGTTTCAAATATTCTGCTACATCAGCAAGAGATGCTTTGAGGTTCTGGTTCGCAGAATCATTTAATTTAATGAAGCCTGCTGCCTCAAGGATACGCAAAGCACGGTATTCATTGGTGGCATTATTGGGAATTGCTATTTTAGCATTGTCAGGTATTTCCTCCGTGGTTGCATACTTATCAGAATAAGCGCTGATAGGTTCCACATGGATATCTCCAACATTGATTAAATGTCCGCCATTGGCTTCATTCCATTCACTTAAGTATGGGAAATGCTGAAAGAAGTTAAAATCAACCTCACCAGCCTCTGTACGCTCGTTGGTAGTTTCATCTGCGGCGGTGGATACCAGAGTAACCGTAACACCTTCTGCTGCTAGTTCGTCTATCACATGGTTAACCAGTTCACTGTGAGGAACGAGGTCAACAATTCCTTTAATTTCCACATTCGTTGCTGCTACAGGTGTTGGTGTAGCGTTTTCGGTAGATGCTGGTTTGCTTGAGTCACAAGCAGTAAGCACAGTAGTTAACGCAAGGGTAACTGCAACCGTGCCAAATAATGTCTTAAGATTTTTCATGATTACCTCCTTCATGGCGCTTTGCGCCATCTCAAAATATAATGAAAGATTCCGCTAGCGGTTTCTTTCCGAGTGAAAGTGTTTTTTTTCACTCTTCCCCCAATTTAATTTTGGGTGGCTTCAAATGCCTGCTCCAAATCCTCGATTAAGTCTGCCGGGTCTTCCAGTCCTGCCGATATACGGATCAGGTTCTCGGGAATGTCGGCAATTATCTTTTCTTCGTTCTCCAATTCGCTATGCGTTGTCTGTGGTGAATTAACAATCAAGGAACGGGCATCACCAATGTTGACATGATAATGGAACAGCTTCACAGAATTCAGAAATTTCTCTCGTTGCTCCTGGGTTCCCTTAAAGCCAAAGGCAAGAATCCCACCTGCTCCGTTGGGATAATCACGCTTATATAGCTCATGGTAGGGACTGCTTTTCAGCCCAGGATACCGTACCCACTCTACTAATTCGTGTGCTTCCAGATACTCCGAGAGTATTGATGCATTACGGCTTTGTTTTGCTAAACGCTCTGATAAGGTTTCCAGCCCGATAATTGCCAGGTAAGCATCAAAGGGACCAAGCGCTGCTCCAAAGTAGTTTAGATAGTTAAATCTAATACGGCTGACAAATGGTATCTCGGGGAATACTTCTGTAAAGGTACGGTGATTACCGTCTATATCCCTTAAGGTATAATACTTCTCTGAAAACTGCGGAAACTTTTCACTCTTCCAATCGAAATTTCCACCCTCCAGCACTAGACCCGATATAGCATTGCCATGTCCGTTCAATCCCTTGGTTGAAGAATATACTACAATATCCGCCCCATGTGCAATTGGATTGAAAAGATACGGTGTGGCAACCGTATTGTCAATCACAAGCGGGATACCGTGTTCATGTGCGACCTTGGCAATTGCGTCGATGTCTAACAATACTGTATTGGGATTCGCTATACTTTCCACAAAGATTGCCTTGGTATCCGGTCCGATTTCATCTGCCAACTTTTCAGGATTTAAGATGTTTTTAGCAATATCAAAATGTATCCCAAACTTAGGATATATTTTCTTAAAGCTATCCGCACTTCCGCCGTAAAGATATGGAGATACCAGAATTCTTCCCCCACCCTCTGCAAGATTCAGAAGGGTATAACTGATTGCCGCCATCCCTGATGCAAGGGCAATGGCACCTTTTGCTCCATCCAGCGTCTTCACTCGCTCTTCCAACACTGCCACCGTGGGATTACCAATGCGGGTGTAGAGATTACCTACCTCCCGTAATCCAAAAAGATTTGCAGCGTTCTCTACATCCCTGAAGTCATAAGAAGCGGTTTGGTAGATAGGCGGTGATACTGCGTAGTTGTGATCCTTCGGCTCGTATCCCGCACGAATTCTTTGCGTATCGAAGCGATACGCGTATGCCTGTTCTGTTTGATTTGCCATTATAGGCTCCTTTCAAAATGTTCTTGGTACATGCCGGTATAGCTTCACAGTCGCTACACATATTTAAACCACCTCCTTTATCTAACGTACTTAATAAATGCATTATAAAATTTATTTCAAGTATTTCATGTAGCTTTATCCTGCGTAAACGATGTGCCGGGTTTCTCGTTCCTCCTGGTATTACTCTACAAAATCGCTCCTTTGCAATTCAGCGATAATATCTTCCACAGAACCTATTGCTTCAAACACTCGTATCCCCTTTGATATCATAAATGCTGCAGCACCTTGGCCAATCCTTACGACAAACACTGCGTCGCAATCCTTAAGTACCTCGAAGAGATGCTCGAAGCCACCTTCACAGTTCCCCTGGCATTTAGCTCCTGTTTTGCGCATCGTGATATGCGTAAACGAATCAACCTGAATATCATATATCTGCCAGTACCTTGCAGAACCGAAGTGCTGGTCTATACTGGAACCATCTATGCTGGCAAATGCAATTCTCATCGGTAAGTCCCCAATACAGTATTATAAATATCTTCTATCACGCGAAGGCCACCGCTAAATCCCACATAGTTTGTGGTTAGCACCAGTCGATATGGAGTAGGTACTGCTGCAGACAAGAAGTCGTAATTTTTCTCTCTGGCGAGTTCCTTATCCCAACCACTGCCGATGATTAATCCTCGACCATTGTACGATAGTTTTCTAAGGGTATTCTGCACCTTTCCTGCATCCGGTTCGAAGGTAAGAGGTACTACTTTTTTATCCGATATACTAGCTAAATGCTCTGCAATCTGTGCTTTAAATTTTTCTGGAGTACCATCTATTATAAATTGCTCTTTTGGAACAATACCCACTTCATGAAGCAAGAATTTCGATAAGCCTACAACATATCCCGCATCATGAATTACATGGACATGGTTTGGTAATCCATATCGGAATTCCAGCAGGAAAGTAGCAAGATTATCTATTTCCTCATAATAAGCCTTGTTCTCTCTGCTAATAAAATCCTCCGCTATAGTTACATCAATTTCTGCTCCCTGCTCCTGTGCAAAGATTATCACTTGCCTAAGAAAATGCTCTGTTTCGTTGGCACCGATTGGTATATATGGAAACTGTGTGTATGGTTGCCCGTATTTGTGTTTCAGATGCTCTGTAATTGGCAAGCCATACCAGGGCGAAACCAGAATATTAAAATTAGCACGTGGTATGCTCTGCCATTCCCTTACACCCTCTGATTTGTGCCCGAATAAGACATTCACCTTCAGTCCTAACCCCTCTAAGAGACGTTTGTATTCAGCAAGGTTCCCCTTCCAGAAGGGGTCTTGATAGGGAAGTGAAGCAAATAAATTAACTGTATTTTTCTCACTCCGTGCTTGGTTATCAGCTTCAAACAAACTAACATACTGATCAATAATTGCATTTACTACCAGACTGTGTGCTTCATAGTTATTACACTTAAAGCCTGCCGTTTCCACTGCAACAATGGGCTTTCCTTTCTCTTGAAATTCTTGCACCAGCGATTCAATGTCATCGCCAACAATTCCCGCTGTACAACCAGTCATTACCACCTGTAAATCTGTGTCAAGTACCTTATATGTATTAGCAACTATTTGCCTTAGTCTGTCGATTCCCCCAAATACTACATCCCTCTCGGTGAAATTGGTACAAGGTGCTGTACTGCCTCCTGCATAACCTGTGGCACGTTCAAAAAATCCCTGAATCATATTGCCACAGCCGGGTCCCGAGTGTAGTATTGGTACCGCTTTCGGGATGGCAACAACACTTTGCAGTGCTCCAATCGCACAGGTATAACGCTCTTGTTCAATGATTCCACTCACTATTTCGCTCCTCCTTGTAAGAATGTATATGGTGATTGCTCTAACCACCATTTGCTATAAGGATTAACGGCATGTTTCTCCAGGTTCTTGACAAATTCATCATTGTCGAGAGTCTCCAGGATTCGTTCTCCATAATTCACAATCCCCTCATATCCCATACCATAGTGCTCATCTCCGATTAATAAGGAGGGGATTCCAAGCTTCGCTCCCCAAAGGGTCATACCTCCATGTCTGGCAAGTAGTAAGTCGGGACGAATGCGGTTCAGTGTATTGACAAGTTCAAACTCCTGCTTGTTACAAATACTGAAGTTTGGAACATCACCGAAATCAGCCACGCGTTGTGCCAGCTGATCGTTCTCCTCACGATCACTGTCATAAAGAGGGTCATGATGAAAAATAGATGCACCTTTTGCTTCCATCCCCAGCTCACCTAAAATATCAAGTAATGCATGCCCATGAGCAGCACCAGCTGTAACGTAAGCGGTTTTACCTTTTAACTTCTCCCTCAGTTCTTCAATCTTAGTTAAATATTCCTGCTTCTTTTGAACAATAATGCTTTCAGCCACAGCTTCTTGACCTAATAGTTTACCAAGAGCACGAAACCAACGGTCAGTCTGTGCTATACCATAAGGTGGCGCAGTGGGGATTTCCGGTACGCCAAATTCCTGTTCTAAGGCTGCCCCAAGATAAGAACCGAGGGTCGAACAGGCCTGTATTGTTCCAACTGCTTCGGAGGACCATTTCAGGTCTTCCAACGTAGAGTAGGGTGTTATATAATTCGGGATTACTCCAAAGGGTGCAAACCACTCCTTGAAAATATCACTTCCCCAAAAGTTAATGACATTAATGATATTTCGCCTCTCACGAGCAGGAGAAATGAGTTTTCTGGCTATTCCGTGATAGCTCGCATCAAAACCCGTCGTCCAAACTTTAGAACGAAACCCTTCGCAAAAGATAGCAACTACAGGAATGTCAAGTTCCTCTTCCGCTTCATCACAGACGCTCTCCACATCATCGCCAATAATTCCCGCCGCACAGGTTGTGAGAACAAAGATTACGTTGGGCAATGCTCGCTCATACACTTCTCGGATACTTATCGCTAATTTCGTATTGCCCCCGTATACCGTATCTTTCTCTTGCAAATTAGTTGAAAATATCTTTCGCTGCGTAGGATTTTCAATATTGCGAAGGGGAGAATTTACTCGGTAGGTAAACGCATACTCGTGGAAGCAGGAAGAACATCCAACTGGTCCATGGCTAATGACAGCTGCATCCTGTACAAGGATTGTCATACATGCCGCTTGCGAGGTTGAACACCCCAAGCATTGGCTAAAGGTCCTGTTTCTGTCTTTCACACCGCACCTGGAGCTTTCGACAAGCTCCTTGGCACTTCCCTGGAAACCCGTAACTGAATTCAGACGTATCTCGCGTATTTGTACAGCGGGCAGCGTTAAATTTACTTTTGGCATAATATCCTCCATTCTTCTCTCAACTAGTAATTTTGATTTTAGGGTCAAAAGCTATTAATTATATAGTTCATCCATTCCCACAATATAGTTTACATCCTGTGATATAAAACAAAGTTCATTCCCAATATGCTTTTGACATTTAAATCAATTATTAAATTAAATGTCTCTTCTTTAATATCAGTTTAGAAATGAAGTCTCCGGCTAATTGGATAAGCTGTACTATGATGATTAGTATGTATACACAGGCAAACAGAGTATCATGCTGAAACCTTTGAAATCCAAACCTTACTGCAATGTCACCGATTCCACCTGCTCCAAAACTTCCAGCAAGCGCTGTCATAGAAATAATTGCAATCACTGCGACTGTAAATCCTCGTATTAGAGAAGGGAGTGTCTCCGGCAAAAGTATATGTATGATTATTTGAAAATTGGTAGAACCCACTGATTTCGCTGCTTCAATCTTCCCTTTGGCTATTTCCAGCAAACTGCTTTGAACGATACGGGCATACATTGGAATACAAGAAGCTGCAAGAGCAAGGATACAAGAATTAATACCATAGGAGCGACCAAATACCAAACGTGCGACTGGTATCATAAGTATAATCATTATCATTTGCGGTAACGACCGAAGGCAGTTGATAATCCCACCCAATGTCGCATTAAATGGAACGACCGGACGTAAACCCTCTTTGTCAGTAAAAGTTAATATAATACCCAGAAACAGTCCAAAAAATAACGTAACCAGAGAGGCAATGAGGGTCATATAAAGAGTTTCCAACGTAGCAGGCCAGATTTCTTTCCAAACCTTCGGATCAAAGGAAGCTTTGACCACCTCCCAGAATGGGGTGTTCAATAAACTCATATACTAGTACCTCCCTCAACATAGCCATCCTGCAATTCGGAATATACCTTCAAAAATATCTTTCCAGTCGTACTGTTAGGGTTAGCGAAAATATCTTTCGTTCGCCCTTTTTCGCTTATAATTCCGTCTTCCAATACCGCCATATTGTTGGTGGTATATCTAAGAACATCCAGTTCATGAGTAATTAACAATATCGTCAAACCAAACGTTTTATTGATGTCACGCAGCAACTCCAGGATACTGAATGTGGTCTGTGGATCAAGAGCGCTTGTTGCCTCATCACTTATCAGTACATCTGGGTTATTCGCCAGTGCTCTGGCAATCCCCACTCGCTGTTTCTGTCCGCCGGAAAGTCCTCCCGGATAAGCGGATAACTTCTCCTGTAAACCCACAACCTCCGCAATCTCCTTGACCCGTTTGTCACGCTCTGCCTTTTTTACACCACGGATTGCAAGTGGATAGGCGATGTTATCATAAACAGTCTTTGCATCGAATAGGTTAAAGGTCTGAAAAATCATACCGATTCGCTGCCGTTGTATCCGAAGCTCCCGTTCCGTAAGGGCTGTCAGGTCAATACCATCTATAATAATTCGACCAGAGTCTGGCGTTTCAAGTCTATTAATACATCTCGCAAGTGTAGATTTACCCGCACCTGACAGTCCGATAATTCCATAAATGTCACCTTTTGATATGGACAGCGAAATCCCCTTAAGAACTTCCAAACTCTCTTGCCTAACGGTAAAGGATTTCGTAAGCTCCAGAATCTTAATATAGGGTGTGTCAGTAACAGCTTGAAATTCACTCATTGCCATATCCTCCTTTTTTGTCACTTAATTTTAGATAATCATGAAACTCCAGACCTGTATCTATCGTATAAATACCTAAAGCTGTTTCGGAAAGAAAGTTAAGTCTGAAATCCAGGAAAAAGAAAAAGCGTGGTTCCGAATTTCTCCGAACCACGCCTTATCTCGTGCAAACGTTAAAATTCAACTTAGGTAGGTATGTGAATAGAATGACAACAAAAACAACACATCATACACATGGTAGATGCGCTACAGGACATTAGCTCTGATGCACTGCGGATTGTTTTGCTAGTCATTACATACCCTCCAAAGTCAAACTCTATATTTCATATATGTTTAGTATGTTAAAGATTATATCACGCTTACCATTTCCTGTCAAGTAGGTTTTTGTAAATAATTATATTTTACATATATTTATACTATGTATTTAATGAAGGCTTGTTTTCTAATAGACTTTTAATACTTTTACCATTGTAATATTTTACATATCAAGCTATGATATACATATATTTACTATCGTACTTTATAAATACATATGGATAATTACAAATACTTTTTTCATATTAATACGATTATTTTAATTTCTGATAAGGGTACAATTAGGGAATAATTCATATGGAGGAGAAAGAAATGAAAAAATCAAGATTATTTTACATAGTAATTATTTTAGTGACATTCATAATCGTTATATCAATAACCCTTGTATTATTAATATTTTTACAAAAATCGAAAGCTAATGAACACGAAACTGTTGCTAAGTTGGTTCTTACAAAAACATATGGTGCTACTATACAAGATTATGAAAACCTAACAAATGCTCTTTCACAGAGCTCGGAAAATAATGAAATGCTTTTTGATTATCTTCAGAAGAAGTACGGGGAGCAAGTAACAGATAACGGTTATACTAGTTTTCTTTCTAGTCGAGTCGCTTTAACAGCATCAAAAATTGCCTATGAGGAAAACTCTGACCTCAAAGTTTCGTCTATTGAATTAGAGCCTGAAGATGCGGTTGCAGGAGGTAAACGCTTTGATTTTACTATACAGGTTCAAGCAGAAAAAGATACTTCAAAATTATTTACTTTCAAGGGAAGTATTTCATTGGTTCAAGAAGATGGACATTGGAAAGTTGATGGAATTACACCGAAGTAATTGAAAAGAAAATAACCTGTCCTTTGGAAATTGGATAGGTTATTTTCTTTTTAGATTATATTGGAGAAGCACCTAAGACAACTAAGCTTAATAAAATCTGAACTTGGAAAAGATTTTGCATCTATTTAATAATATTCTTCACCTTTTTATATTTCTGCTTACTACTATTAGGCTTATCAGGTATCGTCATTATAATATATCCACGTTCTATAGCTGGCAACAAATAGTTATCTCTAAATGTTGGTCGATGTTTTAATCCCAATAATTCCATAAGCTCCTTAGTTGAATATTCTTTACCCCCAATAACCACTAATAACTTTTCAACTTGTTCGGATACTTGTTCTACGACTTGTTCGCTATCAGAAATTTCACATAAGGTGTCATAAATGGCTTTTAATAAAAACTCCACAAATTTTCCAGAATCAGCACTTTGATCACATTTACCAAGCACTTTGTAATATTCATCTTGCCTCTCTCTAATTAATGTTTCTATTGGAAGCCAGCCAAATAGAGATTTCCAATTATATAGCAATAGTGTCTGCCACATTCGTCCCATTCTTCCATTGCCGTCTGCAAATGGGTGAATAAATTCAAATTCATAATGAAATACACAACTTTTTATCAGTGGATGTACTTCTGCTTTTTTTGCCCAATCTACTAATTCTTTTATCAGATGAGGAACCTGATTTGCAGATGGTGCCATATGAACCAACTGGTCTCCCGCAAATACACCTACACCACCACTTCGAAATGTTCCTACCTCTTTCGTTAATTCATTCATTAGAACTTTATGAGCTAGCAACATATCCTTAATGGAATACGGATTAAGCTCTAACAGCTTATTGTATGCTTCAAAAGCATTCCTTACCTCGCATATCTCATCTGGTGACCCAAGAATTCTTATTCCATTGATAATATCTGTCACCTGATCTAGAGATAAGGAATTATTCTCAATTGCTAAAGAAGCATGAATTGTGCGAATACGATTATCCCATCGAAGTCTTGGGTTGTTGCTCATATTGTCATTTAACGTTATTTTGGTTATTATTTCAGTAATAACAGAAATTAAATTAACTGTCTTATCTGTTATTGTATATGGTGGAATATAACCTTTTTCGTTCATATTTCCCTAACTTTATGTTATTTGCACTTATACAAATAAGCAATCTTGTTTTATTAACTTATACAATATTATACCGTACAAGTCTTGATAATGCTACAGTTTTTTGGATTATTTTAGTTTATAGTTGTAGCAAGAAAGCATTTAAATATAGCTATAGCTAAAGCAAAATAATAACACTATTACACTTGATTTTACTAGGTTGTATCGTTGCTTCATGCCACTCAAACTCGGCAAAACTAAACATTTATGTTTTGTTTTCGTACTTTTAATGCTGGTGTTTTATTTTAATTACATAGTTTATTTTGACTTACTGATTTTTTGTTGCCAAAGTGCTGCCACAAATATTTTATAGATAACCTTCTTAATGTTGCGTAAAGAATTAATATGTTTATAATATGTATTTAAGAGGCATTTCCCCAACATTTCATATCATTGACTTCAACCCCTTCGAAGATTGAATGTAACTCATTTGAAACTTCGGATAATATTTCATTAACTTTCTGATCAATACGTGCTTTTAAAGTCTCTTTTTTCAAATCACTTATGTAAAACATATAAACATATCCATAATCGACTAATCGAGCATCTTTAGATAGATGCATTGCATATTTATCTAGCTGCTTTATTCCATCACCAATTCTTTTTGTAATACTATAGTTTGTAGAACCAGCATAGTATTTCTTAGGAAGAGCAAATTTTACTTCTATTATCGCTCTTTGTCTTCCATCATTAATATAAATATCCACCGATTCCTCATCATTTACATAATCAGTGCAGAATTCCACACTCACTTCCCCACGCATATTCCAAGA
Source organism: Bacillota bacterium (assembly GCA_023407575.1). Lineage (GTDB taxonomy): Bacteria > Bacillota > Clostridia > Lachnospirales > Lachnospiraceae > Mobilitalea. Next base: position 454,794 of record JAEYLX010000032.1, on the reverse strand, counting down.
TAGGTAATGTAATAATAGGTTTCTGAGTTCTTGTTCTTTAATCTCTTTTTTGACTTTGCCCGATAAATTATCAAAACACCTATTATAATAATCGTTGTTATAGCCACATTCTATAATAAAATGTGCAAATACTTCTTTAATTTTGGAGACCGGCTTTAAAATTTCAAGTTTTTCTTGCATTGATTTTGTTTTTAGCAAACAAGCTTTAACCCTGTCATCAATTTTACCATTAACAAATAAATATTGCATACCCTCATCTACCACAAAACAATATCCATTGTAATCTTTAAATTTATTAACAACTATGTTAATTATAGTTGATTCACTTACATTCCTACTACCCCATTCCTGAATATCACATTGCCCATTATTTTTAATTACAATATGATATAACTGTGCTCTTTTCAACTTCTCAATTTCTTCTTTTATTTGCAAGAAATATAAATTAAAATTTTCCAACTTGTCCATACTAATTATAACCGCTTTTCCTAAACTAGCAAGCTGTGACAATATTTTACTTTCACTTATAAAGCAATTTGTTTCACTTGCTTTAGCAAGAAATAAATCTTTATTCATAAGAATTCTTCTCCTGTAGGTATTCTTCAAATACATAATCTAACCAGCTAGAAAATACATCATATTTATCGAGCTTACCAACTTTATTTTCATTAGCTATTTTTTCAAATTCTTCTAATAATTTCTTTAGCTTATTGTCATATAATTCAATGTCTTTTTTCCCTCTTGTTATTGCGTTCTCTACATTTGGATCATTGAAGAAAGCAGATAATATAACATCTTCATTATAAGAAGATACAATTCCAACAAAGTACATAATTTTATTTAAATCGTTTTGTACCTTTTCGGATTGAAAAATATTATCAATATAAAGAATCAATTCGTTTTCGACTGAAACTACAGCCCCATTAATGGTAATATAATTTCTTCTATTAATTTCATTTAAAGCTTCTGTCAGTTCTACAACATTTCCTAAACCCATATCCTTATCAAGTATGATTTCGTCATTTATTTTTTCAAAATTTCCCAAATAATCATTTACAACGTCAAATATATAAACATATCTAAAAAGTGTATTTTTTGATATACATTCTTTTTCTTTTAGTGCATATAAAAAAAGACAAATATAATACTCCAATTTTTCTATCATTTTGGCTCCTCCAAAAAATCATATATTTCTAACTGCTTTACTTCTTGCATTCGCTGACCAGCTAAGTTGGATATTTCTAGTAAATTTACAAGTTTATAGTCATTGTAATATTTTTCAACTAATTTATTAGTCAATTTACTATTTCTAGCATTTGCTGACATAAATAAAGTATTGCCGGAATCAATAAAATAAGCAAAAGTCTTAACAGCATTTTCCTCAAACAAAAAGTCTAGTGTACTATCTGGCGTTTCGCTCAAAAAGTATGAATCTTTATGAAAAAATTCTAATGTTGCAAGTCTATATGCCATATCAACAAATATTCGTTGTGATTCAGATAATGAATCCTCTGATTCTCTTAAAGCTCCATTTAAATAAAATTTAAAAAAAGAATCATCTGCATTTCCAACTAATTGTAACTCTATGCTTTTATCATTTCCCAAAAATGAATATGCATACTTCTTAAATGTTTTACTATATTCTTGAAAAACATCTTTTATACGTTCATCTATTTCCAAAGCCAGTGCTTGCTCTTTTTCTTTTGCTTCCAAATATAAATTTGTAAACTCTTGCTTTTCAAATTCCAATTTTTGATATTTGGCAATATTATCATTGCTTTTTATATCCATACTTTTTTTAATTTTTTGTTGATTTTCAATCAAAGCATGTAATTCTGTTTCTTCTTCTCTTAAATTTTTTCTAATATTTGTATTATCCTTTTTGAGTAATTCAAAATTATTCTGCAACCTCTTTCTTTCAAATTCTAAATTTTTCTTTTCAATCTCAAGGATACTCAAATCTTTCTTTTCCTTTGTTTTAACAGTTTTTTTGCAGTAAAAACATGTTTCAACATCTATTTTTACATCTAAATGTTCTGTTCCGCAGAAAGGACACTTACCTGATAGTATGCTCGGTACATAACGATTAAACATTCCTTGATATGAATCTGGAAAAATATTTTCATACCATTTCTTTTCTATGTTCAAAAGATTTTTATTTACATGCTCACTTTCTATTCTATTCTGCGTTTTTTCTTTCTCATTAGTGTTTAAATCTTTTTCAATTTTTTCAACTCTTCCTCGAACCAAATCGACTTGTAAATTTACTTTTTGCAGATCTTCTAACGAATACTGTAAATTTTCATCCACTTTTTCGGAAAAATCTTCTCCTAAAAAATCCTTTATCATTGACATTTTGTATGATTTTAATCTTGCTTGACTATCATATTTTTTTACCAGTTTTTGAATCTCGTCATACTCAAAATATTTACCTTTTGGCATAAATTTACTCAATATAGATTTACACAAATCCTGTTTCCAAAAAGCAAAATCTCTTGACTCTGTAAAAAACATCATTTCTGTAATCATTAATATATATGAATTTATATCTGGGAAATTCGAGGATTTTTCTATATTTCTATGATATTCATCAATTAAATAACCACTTAAGTTTTCCCCCGTCTGCCCAAAATATTTTTTCTCATAAGTTTCATAATTTGTATCGTCACCATAAATTTCACTCTGATTTATATACAATTTTTTTAACCGATATTCATACAAACTGTGCCACACTTCATACAAGTCATCGCCCAAGGTATAAACAACTTTCACTTCTGCATATTCATCCTTATTATTCATTCTATTTCTAAAATAATTTTTATCATACATTGGTCTCCGCAACTTCTGTTGTTCTTTCCAATTCCGAGACTTTACTTGCCCGGTATAAGGTCCAATTATTGAATATTGCAATATGTTTAGCAATGTCGTTTTTCCCAGACCGTTTGTCCCAAATACTAAGTTTAATTTTGAAGAAAATACTATGTCTATAGGACATTTATATAAATCGTAATTATATATATGCAATTCCTTTATTTTTGGCAGGCAATAATTAATTTCCATGATTTCACTCCTATAAGTTTATTTTTCCAAAACTATCACTCCTTCTAATAGTTTTCCTATCTTTTCTTTCTGCTGAGGGCTTGTTTTGAGTTTTCGTGCATCTCGAATTTCCACTACTTTAAAACCTTCATCTTCAGCTATAGAAGCGCATATATCTAATGTATTAATTAGTACATTAAAATAAGCTGAATTTGATACATTAAAATAAATCCTTCCATTATATTTCATCTTTTTGTAAATAACATTAAATATATTTTGTATATCTACAAAATATAATCTTATCATATCAATAATAGAATCGTTCCATTTTTCAATATTTTTTGACGCATCCACCAACTGCTCTAATGTATCCTGCAATATTTTGTTGTTAATACTTGTTTTATCTTTCCATTTAATCTGAACATGTGATCTAAGAGTTTTTCCTCTCAATTCTTTAATTTCATTACTATTTTTGGTAAAACCAAGTGTTTTTAATTCTAGCATATATGTATCTGTATAATCTCTTGAATTCAAATATGGCGGAGAGGTAATAACTAAATCAATAGAATTATCTTCTATTTTATTTGTAATTCCTGACCTTGAATCCTCATTAAACAACCGCCCTTTATTGAATTGTTTTGATTGATTAATCAAATTTTCTATATCATATTTTAGTTCATTAATTACCTTATTATCATATCTAGCAAAAACATCTTCTTGTCCTATTATTCTTTCTTGCCACTTCTTTTTATATGACAAACATTTTCCATTTCTATATAAATTACTTACATCTAGCAAAATTGCAGCAAGCGCAACTTTAAATAATTCCTTATATATGTCTTCTGAAATGGATTCTATTGACAGTCTCAATTTTTCAACAGCAATACCAACATTCGTATTATAGTTCCATTTTTCCTTGCCTTCGCCTTGATATAGTGTAGTAAACTCTGTCACTAACTCTGCATTTATACTTGTTCGTTTTTTTAAAATATAATTGTGCCAATAATTAAATTTATTAATATCATAACCTTTTTCTAATTTTACCCTTGTTATGAGATACATCAGCGGATTAACTTCAAAAGCAAAGCAAGGTATTCCATAATTTTGTAATTCCAAAGCAGTTGTTCCACTTCCAGAGAAAGGTTCCAAACACACCAAGTTAGTCCTACCCATTTCATTAATAATTGATTGAATAAATTCTCTAGAATACCCCTCAACAAAAGGGTACCACCTATGAAATGGTTCTTTTTTATTTTTATTAAATTGCATTATTCTACCATATATTTTAAAGTAATTAGTGTGTTTGTACATAGTATTCCATCCTTTTGCTTACAAAATTCACCAAAATTCCAATGAATTATTCTTGTAATCTTTATTGTTTTATGATATGTTGTTTTTTTTATAATCTACCTATAAATATATTTTTGTTATTTTTTGCCTGTTTGCATATTTTTGAGATTGAATAGAATATTTACCCAAACTTCTAAAATTCTCTCTATTACTATAAAAATGCTATTATATCGTCTTACCGCTATCCCTCAAAGTAAAAATCCCATCAAAATCACAATCCAATGCTTCTGCTATCTCCCGTAATTCTTTTTCCGGGAAATTATCACGCGACAATTTATTACTAAGGTTATTACCGTTAGTTCCAATTTTTTCTGCTAATTCCTTTATCGTCATATCTCTTTCTAATAGTACAGTTCTGATTTTTTTAGACATTGCCATAATAAAATCCTCCATTTATACATTTTGAATTATACACTGAAACATGTGATTTATCAATGAAAAATGTATTTTCACACATAATAGTGATTATCTTCTTGACATTTACCACTCAAAGGTGTATTATCAAACTAATAAGTGTATTAACACATTCTTTAGTGATTTTAAGGAGGAAACAATATGAATGCTGCACAAGATTTAATCCATTATATTTCAAAAGAATTTCATAGTCTAAAAACAAATACTGAACAGCGTAGCTTTATCGAAAACTTTCGCTTTCTTATGATGTCAAACGATGCTGATTTTGAAAACTTTTATTCCCACAATGCATTGAAAAGAACAGAGTTCTATTCCATTACCGACATGCTTTATCAGCTCAACAATTTTTGGATGTTATCAGAGTTTTTACACCAGCATAGACAAATCCTTTTCCACGAAGTTGATCATATTGTCAAGCAAGCTGAATCCCCAGACTTTTACACACCTTGCAAGTTAGGTCAAGATACCATGTTTGCAAGAATCTTCAAGGTATTTGAAAGTCATTCAGCAAATTTATGTGTCGTGGCAGAAGCACCCCTTCCCTATAGCCCCTGCACTCACAAATTAAAAGTTTATGCTACTACGCAAAACAACACGCTCCCTGTATCACAAATCATTCTACAAGGTAAGTGGGTTGAGCAGTTTGGTTTTTCCATTGGCTCCAATATTCGTGTAGAATGCTATGAAAATAAGTTAATTATCATTAAAGAAAACCTTTAATTTATTCACCAAAAGAGATGGGAATGCTATGCTTTATCGTATCATTCCTGTCTCTTTCAGCCCTGCTTGAAATCTCGCACCAGTGGTGCGAGAAATATCAATTTTGCAATATATTAATTAATTTAATACAACCTCCTCCGCGATCTCCGGATATTATTCATTTTTCCGCCCCATAACATTTGATTTTCTGCCTTTAGCTGGTCTGTTACTCCCTGTACCTTTTTCATTTGCTCAATTTGTAATTCCTCCATTTTATAACATTCTACCTACACTTCTATGTACTCCACGCATTGCAGTTGGAAGCTTCCAAACTGGAAAAAGGAGAAATCTCCAAAGATGAGTATGACAAATGGCGGTATAAGTATCCAGAGCTGGATACGGCACTTCGTTAGGCTAAAGTCCCTTCGGATGAACTTAATGATATGCTGCAGGAATTGAAAAAGATGAGAAACAAGAATCAAAAGAAGCTAGAAAAAAAAGAAATGAGCATAAAAATAACCTTACCGATATTCAGTTTTTCATCTGAAAATCAGTAAGGCTTTCTATGCAATATAAAATTTATTCTTTGAGTAGGTATCAAACTTTACCAAAATGTTGCCGTTGCCATTCACTAAACAATTTTTTTTCAATGTGCATAAATACTGGCTTCTATTTTTCAAGATATCACTCAAACTCAGCGCCTAGAATCATTTTGCAGATGCATTTGTTTCTGTTTAGTGTTTATAAATCGCTGAATTCCGTGTATTATTTTATATTCAATGTGGCGTAGAAGAATTTCAGAATCAAAATAGAATCAGAGCAATCTTGTTAATACCAACAAATTGGTTGGCTTTTTCAAGCTATGTTCATTTATAAAAATGTCTTTTTCACTTGAATAAAATGTTAATTATAGCTCATCCGTCTGTTTCAGATATTGTCTGATATCCTTAATTCGAAATACTTTAGCAAACTCTGATTTTTAGATTTTAAATACCGAGTCTTTCTTACAATTACTCGCCAATATCTTCAGCAAATATCTTTTTGAAGCTTTCCAAATTATCTCCAAATTCTTTAAAAAAATCTCGTTTTGATATCGGTTTTTTTGTACATAATTTTTCATAAACTGTATACGCAGCAGTAACTTGCGTCAATGTATTATAATCAGCAATTTCCCCAATAACTTCTGCATCGTGATTCGTAATCATCCTACCCATCTCCTTTTTATATGCTTTTATCAAACTAGTTAGTAAATTCATATAGATTCATTTATGATAAACATCAACTTTGATGGCACATATTGATTTCTTTTATTAATGAAACTAATATAATAATTCCTAACTCTATTAATACAAACGCCTTAGATTCTAATTGATTATATTCATCAATATTATTACAACCATGGAAAGCATCATTCCTTGCATCTTTGATTGCTAATAAAGTATTATAAGAATCATCTTTTAAAAGTTTTCGTTTAAGTTTTAACTTGTTACCATTTTTTGTTACTTCTTGTTGATTAAGCAACTTCAATCGATCGGCTTGTTTACTATCTGATCCGCAAAAATACTTCCTTATTGTGGTGATTGGTAAATTGGCAGTGTTTATTTGAAAAGTAGTTTTATTCTTTACTTTTTCTTTAAAATATTCTTTTGTACATAACTCTATGGCTCTCCCAAGAATACCTATTGCTGTTACAGGATATTCAATATCCATTATATCTAGACATTCCTTTACATCTCGATAATATTCTTCGCCGATAACTTCATCTAGAGAATTATCACCAAGCATTGTAGAAATCCTCACCATAATATGCTTTGATTTATACGAATCCCCATAACGTCCATTATTATCAGTTGCTAAGTCAGGCATCTGCATAGTCCTCCTTTTTAGCAATGGATTCATATGTTTTTGGCTGAGTGGAATTAATTTTTATAACCCCTTCATTTTCCAGCTTCTTCAGAATCTTTGTTGGTTGACCTTTAGGATATATATTATACAAAGTATCACTTTTTTCAAGAATTTCAGTCCAACTCAATGGTACAATTGAGTTATCTAAAATTTCTAATATTATTTCAATAGGATCATCAACAGTAGATATTTGTTTGCTCTGATTAGAAGATCTCATATTTGAAATAACATCAGCCCATGTTTTTGTTCTTTCTTCGCTGAGTTTTCCAATTATCTCTTTTAAAATATTTACATCATCATCCGAAACAATGTAATTTATTTCCTTTAGTCTTTCGATAATAAATTTAAAACAATCTTCCTTTGATTTAGGAACTTTTAGTTTTATTATGCGGTCTTTAAATCTACGTTCAAATGCTGTTTGTGTAGACAAAATATCCCAAGCTTCTGGAGTAGCACCTACAGCAATTATTCCTTTTATTTTTCTCATATTCAAGGCATCAAAAAGTGATCTATATGCAGACAATATTTTTCTACCTACCATTGTTATACATGATGAATTTGTTTCAGCTGAGTACACTTTATCAACCTCATCAAAAAATAGTATTATTACCTTTTCAGTTACTATTTGTATAAACTCTAATGCATCACATATAGCTTGAGAAAAATCATTTTCATTTGTAATAAAACGTTTCTTCGCTCCGAATTTGTTTCTCAAAAATTTCAACTGATCCGGAAAAAGTTGTTTATTAGAGAAGTAATCCAACACCAATTCGCTTTCTTCTTTATTACTAGCGTTTAAAAGGTATCTAATAATTTCATTGTTACCATATTTATCTAAGGTTTGTCCTTTTGTATCATAAAAACGAATCCATAAATCATAATATTCTGTTAATGCTCGATTTGTTGGACTAGTAAAAAGTAACTCATAAATACTGTTTAAAGCATCTACCAAGGGTCCTCCAACAAACATATTGGGAATATAAATTCCAACGGCATTATAATTATCTTTATTAAATTCCTTTCTAACAAACCTAAGAAAATGTGTCTTACCATTACCCACTTGTCCTAATATTACCGAACCCAATAAACCTTGATTGTCTGCGTTAGCACTTTTTATCCAAGTTTCAAATTCTTTTATGTTCTCATCTTCACCAATAATATAATTTGGATCAGAAATCGGAACTGTTCTATCTAATGCAGTTTTTAAATACTCATGTACATTATTACTCATTTTTTCCCTCCTTTTTAAACATTAAAGTCATAATATATTCACCAAATAAATTTTCAATTTCTCCTTGATTTTTATAAAGACTACTTTTTGTCCATATATAATTTTCCCACTCATAAGTTGACACACAAGTTAATATTTTTGCCACAACATCTTTGTCAAAAAAATTATTAATATACTTAGCCAATAATTTTACATTTACTATATCAGAATTAAAATACATATCAATTGGTGTAACACCTTTATAAATAAATTCATTTATATGCTTGTTTGTCAAAGTAATTCGATCACCGTTACGTTCGATAACACCTGCCATCTTTAACAGTGAAAAATAAGACCTTAGGTTTCTACCAACAGTTGCTTGTGCGCTTTCATCTTTTCGATTTTTACCCACCAATGCAAATACAGAATAAAAGGTTTTAGATTTCACCGAACCTGAAAAAATTCGTAATAAAAGCACTATTATACTACATACTTTATACATTTCTAAATTTTTCTTAACTAAATATAGTATATAGTCATCTAATTTTTTCTTCTGTGTTAAAAGACTTTGTGTTTCTAAAGATAACATATATTTCTCTTCATTTTTATTCAATATACCTATTCTATTACTGTGATTTAATGTTTTTCTAAAAGACTCTTCAGTTGTTTCATATTTTTCATATAATTTAAGATTTTTAATTTCTGTAATGCTATAGGACTTATTTTCAAAAATTTGAATAATCTTAATAAGTTGCTCTTTTGAATTAGGTATGTTTGAGATATTATCTAATTTAAAATCATTCCATAAAAACATATTTTTACCTCCTTGCCTTTATAGTTAAGGATCCAGATTGTTAAATTCGATTACTGGATCCTAATTAAATTATAACTCTTATTAATATTATTATCAATCAAAATCAAATATGTTACTAAATATTTATTCCATAATCTCTGATATACAATTTTAATATAATCATTCTATAAGCCTAATTTTTCACCCCTCATACCGAAAAAACTCCCTCGCCATTATCTTCGCTGTTGCCAGATTATATCCCTTCTTCAAATACCCCTGCACAATATTTCCAAACATATCTTTCACCATTCATCCTCAATATCACAATATGCCTGCATCTATCAGATACATTTGTTTCTTGTTAACTCTTTTTAGAATCAATTTTTCTCAGATCCATATTTATCATCACCTCCCAAAATGCCCCTCTACTTAGGTATGCAAATAAAACGCCTATTGGGGCGTATTTCAACAAAAATATTTTTAATTTTAAAACAACTGTAGAAATGTCTCTTATAATTGGTAGGCATTGAAAATTACGATTTCACAACCACAATAATTTTTTTAAGTTTTTGTTTCTTTTCTATATATGGCGTGATAGAATACAATTGTATCTCACAGATACTTTTGTGTTCTATCTGTAAAATGATTTTGAAAGGAGTTTTTACATGACGGTTGGAGAAAAAATAAAGACTTACCGAACCATGCGTAGCATTTCTCAAAAAATGCTTGGAGAACTTGCAGGCGGTATTAATGAAGTGACCATAAGAAAATACGAAGCCGGTGACAGGAATCCAAAACCTGACCAGCTTCTTAAAATTGCCAATGCACTTGGTATAAGCATTAATTTGTTTATGGCTTTTGATATAGAAACAGTTTCAGATGTGCTGTCCCTTATTTTTAAGATGGACGAGCAGGTAGATGTAGAACTTCAGGGAAAGAAAAATAGCAAAGGTATGATTGATCCTAAGACTTTGACTTTACGATTCAATCATCCGCAAATAAATGAAAGATTGTCAAAATGGGCACAGGCAAAAGCTGCTTTGCAAAAGACTATTGATTCCAAGGACGAGTTCTCAAGTGTTGAGGAATATAATGCTGAAGTAGCAGAATTAATGGAAATGTGTGAGAGGATTAAACAGAGCTTGGTGGATAGTAATTTGGTAATAAAAAAAGATCTGAAGGAATTATAGTTTTATAAAACAAAAGATTTGAGGAGGACTGAGTCCATGAACGAATATGTTGAATATCAAGGAGATTCTTACGATGAAATAGAGCAACTTTTATTACTCTATTTTAAAAATGATCAAATTATAGATTTTCTTGAATTATGTAGCAACGAAAATACGATTTTAGATAGTGATGAAATATATTCTCAAACTACTAAAAGAGTAGAAAATAGTGGTTATAATAAAATAATCCCTACAACCACCTACTCATTAAAAATCAAAAAAAGTACTCTTTTGCTTGTGGGTATATTTTTTGAAACATTAGTTCAAAGCCACTTACATGGTACCTCCATGGATAGTATAGGAGTTCCAATTATTCCATCTCTGATAGAATTAAAAAACTGTTTTTACAAATTATCTGAAGAAAATGGAGAATTCTGTGTTGCGATTGAATGTTCTAAAAAAGGATCAAGAATTAGAGCCTTTTCTAATTTCAATCCTAATAATGAATGCTTTAATAATCACTTTCATTGTACATTTAACTCTAGTGGCATCTGTACAATGAATAACTCTATTTTTGATAAAATTATTTCAAAATTGATCGATAATAAAGTAATCATCCAAAAAGATAATTTCTATAAAATAAGCTTCTAAGGGGTGAATAATGGATAACGAAATTCTTGGAAAATATGATAATGACAATTATACTCTTTTTAATATTCTTGCTAATTCCACGGACGAAAGTAGCACTAGAACCAAATTGCATGAATCTATACATATGCTGCTTACTTTGCAAACACGTTGGGGGGGATTTGAATACTACTTTAACCATATTTCAAAATTAATTGACAATTCATTTTATTATATTCCTGAAACAATTCATACATATTGCTTAAATGTTCAAGAAGGATTATCTGAATTATGGGAAAATTTATACATTTATAAATATAGCAAAGATGAAGCGTTATTTTTCAAAAGAATCATGTCTGAAAAATTTAAGAATCCATTAACTTATGAATATTTAAAGAAAATGATACCTATTTTCCAACAAACAAAATATTCAGTTGAAGAACTTGCATTCTTTATATACCGTACTGCATTGTATGCTATGAATAACCAAATAGAAAACATTCCCGTCTCTACATGGAGTAAAAATACAATAAAATCTTATTTTATTGAAAAAGAAACACCAGACAACTTATTCGAAAAAAAATTAGTAGAGTTGCAAGATGCTTTAAAAGATCATAATGCATTAACAAACTATCTACATTCAATAGAAACTGATTGGAGTGCATCCGATATTGATTCAAGAGCATCTTTAGTTAACAATTTAACATCTTATATATTGCAAATTTGTCAAAGTTCTACCCATTTTCAGGAAATAAATAATTATTTATCAACTATTCACCCTAAATACATAGACTTAGAGCAAATTGATGAATATACTATTCCTACAACCTTTACGTCATATGAATGGACTACTATTAAACTCCCCCCATCCATCTGTTTTGTTGGGGGAACATTTGATGACTTTTTATATACTATAAAAAATAAGATTCATATTAAAGTTCCCTATTATGTTAAAAGTGGAAATATTATGATTTTATATTTTTCACATCCTACAAAAAACATTTTTGGAGATTATATAAGTAAATCTAAATTCCAAAAGATTTTAAAATCAACCTCTTATCCAATAGTAGTTTCATATAAAGCTATCGAAAACAACCCTCAACTGGTTAGATTATTAAATTATAGTAAGCGTAAGTATTACGTCTACTGTGATCGTCCATATGCCACAGCAAAATTAACTATCGAAAATATGTGTAAAGATAAATACTATAAAATTTTCGAATTTAATAATTTCGATATAATATGCTTAAAACTATATCAAAATGGATTATTGTTTATTCCTGTTTCTGATGACGCAAATTTTATTAGAGATTGCACTAATGATTTTTATTTTGGTGTTGTTAAAGAATCTACTACTCTATTAACTTGTTCACTTGAAGAACAAGAATTAAACTTAATTACAAATTGCATATATCAAACATAGGTAAAAACATTTTTTAGAATCAAACTAGAATCACAGTAAAAGTAAAAACGCTACAACCATTGATTTTACTGGGTTGTAGCGTTTCTTCTATCTATTCAAACTCAATCGTAGCTGGTGGCTTACATTATCTTCTATACAATAAATCCAACAATCCGTATAAAAATTGGGCTGTAGGATTTTTAATTATTATAACCCTAGCCATATACCTTTTTAATAACGCTCGATTAATTCAGCTAAACCTATCAATTAATGTTAGCATTAAAAAGACCAAACTAAATTCTTTATTCAACCATATTTCTGGCTTCATCACTCATAGAACCTACCATTGCCTATGCGACCATCAATCTCTTACAAATTACTATACCCCATCAAACTAGCATCCACAGCCTTCGCCACCTGTCGACCTTCCCAAATAGCCCATACAACTAACGACTGTCCACGACGCATATCACCTGCGGTAAACACCTTATCTACATTAGTCTGGTATCTATCAACTTCCGTCTTAACATTCGTTCTGCCATCAAGGTCTAAGCCAAACGCCTCTGCAATATAGGCCTGGGTACCAAGAAAACCTGCCGCAATCAGTACAAGATCAATCTCAAGCTCCTGCTCACTTCCAGCAACCTCTACCATATTCATACGTTTGGTAGCTTCATCAAACTTGCTCTCCAGACGAACAATAATAACCTTGCAAAGATTACCGTTCTCATCTGCGATAAATTCTTTCACTGTTGATTGATAAAGTCTTGGGTCATTGCCAAACACTGCTGCCGCTTCCTGCTGACCATAATCGGTCTTGCAGATTTTTGGCCATTCCGGCCAAGGATTGTTCTCTGCTCTCTTATCCGGAGCTTTTGGCATCATTTCAAGCTGTAGTACCGAAGCTGCACCCTGACGAATGGAGGTACCGACACAGTCGTTACCGGTATCACCACCACCAATAACCAATACCTTCTTATCCTTTGCACTTAGTGTAAATGAATCCATATGAGCAACAGTAGTCGTTCCTGCATCTAGTAAATCCTTTGTAGCAGACTTCAGGAAATCCACTGCAAAGTAGATACCTTTCGCTTCTCTGCCTGGTGCTTTAATATCTCTTGGATTCGAAGCTCCACAAGCAAGAATTACACTGTCGTACTCTTGTAATATATCCTCTGCCTTGTAATTTTCACCTACATTTGCAGATGTTACAAAGGCTACACCTTCCTGCTTCATAATATCAACACGGCGTTCTATCACATGCTTTTCTAACTTCATGTTCGGTATGCCATACATCATCAGACCGCCAACACGATCTGAACGTTCGAATACAGTTACACTATGACCTCTTTTATTTAACTGGTCTGCTGCTGCCAGTCCTGCCGGTCCTGAACCAATAACAGCAACCGTCTTGCCTGTGCGAAGTGACGGAGGATTGGCTGTAATATAACCAGCCTCATAGCCATATTCAGCTATTGCATATTCATTATCTTTAATGGTCACCGGATCTCCATTTAAGCCACAAGTACAGGCTGCTTCACAGGGAGCCGGGCATACACGCCCGGTAAACTCCGGAAAATTATTTGTTTTCATAAGCCTTGCTAAGGCTTGCTTCATATTTCCTCTATATAAGGAATCATTCCATTCGGGTATTAAATTCTTCAGCGGACAACCCGAAGCCATACCACCGATAATCATACCTGACTGACAGAAGGGAACACCACATTCCATACATCTTCCACCCTGACATTTTCTATCTTCCATAGAAAGTGGCTGATGGAATTCATCAAAATGCTTGATTCTATCTAATGGTGCTTCTGCAGCGGTTTCTGTTCTAACATATTCCATAAATCCTGTTGGTTTTCCCATACTACTTACCTCCATTGCAAAATTATGAAAGAACCCTCCAGTGGGATCTTTCCGAGTGAAAGTGTATTACTTTCACTCTAACCTCTTTAATAATTTACCAAGACTACGTTTTTGCTTCCTATGCAAATTGAAAATTAACCACGCGTATTCGCAAAGAACGCTTCAATCTGTGCCTGTTCACTGCTAAGTCCCTTTTCTTCCATCTGTACAATGGTAAGCAGCATACGTCTATAGTCATGAGGTATAATCTTTTTAAACTTTGGTAGGTAATCTGCGAAATTCTCCAGAATCAACTTACCTTTTGCAGAGTTTGTGTTTTTTACATGTTCGGTAATCATCTCTTTCAGCTCAATCACATCATATTTCTCTGTCACTGCTTCAAAGGCAATCATACCTTTATTCAGTTTCTTATAAAGGTCACTTTGCTCATCCAAAACATAAGCAATACCACCGCTCATACCAGCTGCAAAGTTCTTTCCAGTCTTACCAAGAACTACGACTCTACCACCGGTCATATATTCACAACCATGATCGCCAACACCTTCAACAACTGCCAACGCACCTGAATTACGCACACAGAAACGTTCTCCTGCCACACCGTTGATAAATGCTTTACCACTGGTGGCACCATATAAGGCTACGTTACCTATGATAATATTTTCATCTGCTTTGAAGGTACTGGACTTCGGAGGAAATGCGATTAATTTACCACCTGAGAGGCCTTTACCGAAGTAATCATTACTATCACCTTCCAGTGCAATGGTAAGACCCTTAGGAATAAATGCACCAAAGCTCTGTCCACCGCTTCCTGTTGCCTCAATCACATAACTGTCATCCTTGAGACCGGTTCCAAACTTTCTGGTAAGCTCTGAACCAAGAATGGTTCCAAAGGTACGATCCGTATTGGAGATTGGAAGCTTCACTTTCTGACCATGCTTTTCGCCTAACTTGAATTTCTTAAGGAGAACCTTCTCATCAATGGATTTCTCCAGCTCAAAGTCATAGATCATTTCCGCGTCGAAATGTACGCCTTCACCTTTTTCTATAAATGGATTATTCAATACCTTACTTAAATCTACTAAGCTTGCTCTTGGGTCATCCTTTGCTGATGCCTTAACTTTTAATAAATCTGTACGGCCGATTAAGTCATCCACATTGCGAATGCCAAGCAGAGCCATGTATTCACGTAATTCCTGTGCCACAAAGCGCATGAAGTTTTCAACGTATTCTGGCTTACCTGCAAACTTTTTACGAAGTTCAGGGTTCTGTGTTGCTACGCCCACAGGACAGGTATCCAAATTACACACTCTCATCATGACACAGCCAAGCGTTACAAGTGGAGCCGTTGCAAAACCAAATTCTTCAGCACCAAGTAATGCTGCAATTACAACGTCACGACCAGTCATCAGCTTACCGTCTGTCTCAATTACTACTTTATTACGAAGTCCGTTCATTATCAGCGTTTGATGTGTCTCTGCAAGGCCTAATTCCCAAGGGAGACCTGCGTTATAAATAGAGGTTCTTGGAGCTGCACCTGTACCACCATCATAACCGGAAATCAGGATAACTCCTGCACCAGCTTTTGCAACACCGGCAGCAATGGTACCAACACCTGCTTCTGATACTAGCTTAACTGAAATTCTTGCGTTTTTATTTGCATTCTTAAGGTCAAAGATTAATTGTGCTAAATCTTCGATGGAATAAATATCATGATGTGGTGGTGGAGAAATTAATCCAACACCTGGTGTTGAATGTCTGGTCTTTGCAATCCAAGGATATACCTTTTCTGCTGGTAGCTGACCACCTTCACCGGGTTTTGCACCCTGTGCCATCTTTATTTGAATTTCTCTTGCGCTTACTAAATATTCACTTGTAACACCAAAACGTCCGGAAGCTACCTGTTTAATTGCAGAGCATTTATTCAGTCCATCCTCGCCTAACTTAAGACGTTCCAGTGATTCACCACCCTCACCGCTGTTGGACTTACCACCCAGACGGTTCATGGCAATGGCAAGAGCCTCATGAGCTTCTTTAGAGATAGAACCATAGGACATCGCTCCTGTTTTAAAACGCTTAACGATAGAGTCTACACTCTCAACTTCCTCCACAGAGATACCCTCTTCCGGATAGCTCATCTCCAGAAGTCCTCTTAAATGAACTCTTTCCTGTTCTTTGGTCAACTGTTTGGAGTATTCCTTAAACAGCTCATAATTACCTGTTCTGGTGGACTGCTGTAGCAAATGTATGGTTTGTGGATTATACAAATGCTCCTCTTTACCGCTGCGCAGTTTATGAGAACCATTGCTATCCAGTGTAAGATCCAAATCTAAGCCCAGTGGATCAAAAGCCTTGGAATGTAAGGTGTCTACCTGTTTTTCCATTTCTTTTAACGTAATACCACCAACACGGCTTACTGTTTCAGTAAAATACTTATCAATTACTTCTTTGCAGATACCAATTGCTTCAAAAATCTTGGAACCTTGATAAGACTGAATGGTTGAAATACCCATTTTGGAAGCAATCTTTACAATGCCTTTAATTACTGCTTTGTTATAATCATCTACTGCTGCATAATAATCTTTATCCAGCATATTATTATCTATTAATTGACGGATGGTTTCCTGTGCCAGATAAGGGTTAACCGCACATGCGCCATAACCTAATAAACAAGCGAAATGATGTACATCTCTTGGCTCCGCACTTTCTACAATCATAGCAAGGGCTGTTCTTTTTCTGGTACGAACGAGATGCTGCTGCAATGCAGATACTGCCAGTAAGGAAGGAATAGCAACGTGATTCTCATCCACACCACGGTCGGAAAGGATAAGAATATTAGCACCTTCTTTATAGGAACGGTCTGCTTCCACACATAAGTGATCAATCGCCTTCTCCAGTGAAGTATTCTTATAATAAATCATAGGAATAACCTCAACCTTAAACCCAGGTATTTTAGAGTAGCGAATTTTTAATAAATCTGTATTTGTTAAAATTGGATTGTTTACCTTTAATACCTTACAGTTCTCTGCATTTTCTTCAAGAATATTGCCATCTTCGCCAATATATACGGAGGTTGCTGTAACAATCTCTTCACGAATTGCATCAATTGGAGGATTGGTTACCTGTGCAAATAACTGCTTGAAATAGTTAAACAACGGAGGGTTACTGGAGGATAATACCGGTATTGGTGAATCTGCACCCATAGCTGCAACTGCTTCCTGTCCACTGCTGGCCATAGGAAGAATTGTAGTTCGATAATCCTCATAGGTATATCCAAACGCCTTTTGAAGTCTCGCAAGTTCCTCGTCTGTGTACTCAATTACCTTTTTATTAGGAATGTGAAGGCTCTTTAGCATAACAAGGTTTTGATCTAGCCACTCTCCGTAAGGTCTACGATTGGCATAGCTATTCTTTAAATCCTCATCATCAATTAATTTGCCCTTAACAGTATCCACTAAAAGCATCTTACCGGGACGAAGTCTTTCCTTC
The DNA here is from genome assembly GCA_023407575.1 of Bacillota bacterium. Taxonomy (GTDB): domain Bacteria; phylum Bacillota; class Clostridia; order Lachnospirales; family Lachnospiraceae; genus Mobilitalea. The sequence continues at coordinate 436,831 of JAEYLX010000032.1, read as the reverse complement.
TTCACAATCTTATCCGCTGGTATGTCAAGAACACCAACCTCTGAAGAAAGCACCAAATAATCATCATTTGTAATATAATAACGGGAAGGTCGCAGGCCGTTACGGTCAAGTACTGCTCCCATAATGTCACCGTCGGAGAAAAGAATAGACGCAGGTCCATCCCAAGGCTCCATCATCGTTGCATAATACTGGTAGAAATCACTTTTCTCTCTGCTGATGGCAGAATCATTACTCCAGGGTTCTGGAATTGTAATCATTACAGCAAGTGGCAGATCCATGCCGCTCATAACCAAAAACTCCAAGGTATTATCGAGCATTGCCGAGTCGGAACCTTCAACATTGACTACCGGCAAAACCTTATGCAGCTCCCCTTTGAGATGCACAGATTCCATGGTCTCCTCTCTTGCTAACATCTTATCCGCATTACCGCGAATTGTATTTATTTCACCATTATGGACGATTAAACGGTTTGGATGCGCTCTTTGCCAGCTGGGATTGGTGTTGGTAGAGAATCTGGAGTGTACAATTGCAATGGCACTCTCATATGCTTCATCCTGTAAATCCCCAAAGAAGAGGCGTAATTGTTTTACTAAAAACATACCTTTATATACAATGGTACGGCTGGATAAAGAAACCACATAGGTATTATCATTACTTTGTTCAAAAACTCGTCTTGCTATGAAAAGCTTGCGGTCAAAATCCACACCCTTTGCTACATTCGCAGGCTTCTTAATGAAGCACTGCAAAATGTGTGGCATACATTCAATTGCTCTTTCTCCCAAGGTCTGTGGTTCAATTGGAACCTCTCTCCAACCTAAGAATTTCAAGCCTTCTTTTTCCACTACGATCTCAAACATTTTCTTAGCTTGGTTTCTGCTTAATTCATCTTGTGGGAAGAAGAACATACCAACGCCGTAATCACGTTCACCACCAAGTTCAAATCCCAGTGGTTTTGTTACTTTCGAAAAGAATTTATGGGATATCTGAAGGAGAATACCAACGCCATCACCAGTCTGCCCATGGGCATCTTTACCGGCACGGTGCTCTAAATTCTCAACAATCTTTAAGGCATTCTCAACAGTTTCATGGGTTTTAAGACCTTTCATGTGTACTACTGCACCAATACCGCAATTATCATGTTCAAATCTTGGATCATATAATCCCTCTGGAACCTGTGTAATTTCCTCTCTTCTTTTTTCGCTCATATGCATTCCTCTTCCTTTATTTTATTTAGCAGTAACAATTTTTAAATTAGTATGACGCTCTCTTAGGAAACTTATTTGCTTCTATATTTGACAACGCCAATTTGATACTTCATTCACCTTCGAAATAACGAAAAAAAGCGCCTTTAGACTTCCTAATTAAAGTCTAAAAACGCCTTCGTTTTTATTTGAACTGATTATATAATAGTTTATTCTAGAATGCAAGTAAATTGATTAACTTTTTTTGTAATTACATTATTTTATTAGAATATTAATGGAATAAACCTATTTATATAAGGTAATCTCCGTTTTTTCATTAATAATTTAAAGTTTTTACACCCTTGTATTAAGGTTAATAAATTAGTTTTATTTGCCGATATATACATTAGACTGCAATTCAATAAAATAGTCACGCAAACACAGAAAGGAGGCGAATGCTATGGATATCTCGAACAAATTAAGAACTGCACAGCAGAGTAAGACAAAATCCTCTAATATAGAAGGCGCTAAGGCAAAATCTGCTGCCCTGCATTCTATTAATGATGATAAGTCCATGCCTCCCTTAAAGGAAGGTCAAATTATAAAGGGTCAAATTGTTGATCTTCGCTATCAGGAAGTTAAAATCCAAATAGAACCAGGTAATCAGATTATATCTGCAAAGTTAACTGGAAATATTCCTTTATCCATCGGGCAGCAAGCTAGCTTCCTCGTATCCGAAAATAGTTTAAATCAAATTCTCTTATCATTTCGTCCTGAAAATGCACTAGCTATTAATGATGCAATGATAATAAAAGCCTTAAATGCTGCAATGTTGCCTAACACGGAACGGAATCGCTTACTAGTAAGTGAAATGCTGAAGCATCAATTACCAATTGATACCACCACTTTACAAAACTTTATTCGCCTTTCACAAGCAGGTACAGAGTCATCACCTGCAACATTGATTTTTATGCATAAAAATAACATACCCTTAACTTTAAGTAATCTAAATCAAATAAATGAGTTACTGAAAGGTTCAGCTCAGCTCACTAACCAGATAAATCAGACAGCAAAAAAAATAACTGAGTTGTTCACTGCAACTACTCCTAGTTCCTCCTCCGCTATGAGTGCTGAAAATTCTATTGTTAATACTAACTTAGAAACAAGTCAACCTTTTGCCTTACAACCCTCTGGTTCAGCAGGTTCCGCACTTAGAGCAACCTTACTAAATACAAATCAGAGCCTAATTAACCTATTATATCCTGAAGATACCAGCAATATAGATCAAACTGCGGCGACAACACAAAATCAAACCACCATTGGTAATCAATCTTTAATAAATAATGCTCCCTCCGAGGCAGCTTCAACAAATACCCTGATCGAAGTCCCCGGTGGTAATCCTATAAATCCGGGTAAAACACTGCCCTTGCTAAAGGAACTTCTAGGGCCTTCAGAGCAATCCCAAATCGCAGACCTTCTTTCAGAACTGCCAATGGATACTTCCAAAAAGCAACAACTATTGGAGGGAACTATCTCTACAAAGGAGGTTCTAGGCTTTATTCAATCTTCCTTGCAGAAGGGGGATACGAATACTCTGCAATTGCTTAAAACACCTCTATATGCCAAACTACTTGAAGCAGCATTATTACAACGCTGGACACTTACACCGGAAAAAGTTGCTCTGCAAGAGGAAGTTAACAACTTATATCAACAGGTCGAAAAGGATCTTGGTTCCATTCATCATCTTCTAAGGAATATGGAAGAGAATGCTGATGTCCGCTCGCTGCAGGAACCTGTTCAGAATTTGCAAAACACCGTAGGACTATTAAGGGATTTTCAAAATGTATTTACCTATCTACCAATCCCCGTTCAGTTTAAAGAACAGCTAAGTCATGCTGATCTTTATGTAATGACTAGAAAAAAATCCACCGCTTTAAGCGATGAACCCCTTAGTGTCCTTATTCATTTAGATATGACCAATCTAGGTTCCATGAATATTAAGCTTTCCATGACACGTGATATGTTACAGGTTTCCTTTCATATGGAAAACGAAGCTTCCTGCAACCTATTAAGAGCTAATCTGCCTTCACTGACCGAAGCTTTAGAAACAAAGGGGTATCGTGTTACAGCAAGTATTCATCAGGAAACAATTAGTCCTGATATAATTAGCAGTACACTGGAGGATTCCCTTCAATCGGATGCTGTTAAGCGTTATTCGTTTGATATCAGAACATGATATATAAAACATAAACCTTGATTAGAGTGTCAAAAGCCAATCCAGTCTATATATGATGAATAAGACTGTATTTATATCCATCTGGACTTGCCTTACCATTCTATGAATTACCTAAAAGAAGGCAATTCATAGATGCCGGTCTGCGCCATCTGGATATAAATACAGTCTTATTCATCTCTTTCAGTTAGGAAGGCTTTTGACACTCTAATCAACCTTAGTAATTTAAGAATAGATATCAATAAGTAGCTTCCCTCAAGGAATAGAGAAGACCTAAACAAATTTATTTACATCTGTTTAGGTCTTTTCTATAGAATTTTACTCTATGTCATTCTTACTTCATTTTATTCTTCTGTATTTTGGTCTATCTTCTCTTCATATTCATCGAAGATATAACCTAAGACGGTAGCCATTCCAACAAACTCACAGCCATATAGTGTCTTTTTATCCTCTAACGCCTGACTACGGATAATCTCAACCACAGTATGAAGGGTATCACCATTGTCTCCTAAGCTGATATTTGCATTGAAATAGTACCCCAGTGGTAGAACACTTTCAGAAATAAAGCCTATACCTTCTCTTGAAATATTAATTACTTCAATTGGTGCATTTAAATCACTTACCTGAACATTATCCTGCTTATACAAATTAAGTATCTCCAATGACATTGTTGCCGGTAATCGTCTAGATTTTCTTCTCTCTTCCATCGTAATCCTCCATACTATCTCATGAATATCTTATTCTTTAGTAAAACTGTATGTCTCCATTATAACTTAAGAATTTCAGTTATACAATATGGAGAATATTTGAGTTTCACAATATTCTCCATCTATTTTTGCGTCAGTGTGGCTTAAAAATATCAATACAGCAAAACAGGGGGTTAGTTACTGGACATCACTTAACCGTAACCATACAGGTATATTCTTTCCCATATCCTAAACTCTATGTGTTTTAACATCTTTAACAATACAATTCCTACTAATGTTATTGCTTTTACAAGAAATCATCTCAGCATATTTGTAATATATTATCACTTTAATCCAAATATTGTTTTTTTACAACGATTATCTTTCAAGCTCGTTTTATTGTTTCAGTAATAAAGGCAAAAAAGTCTGGATTGCCCAACTTATGAGGCATTCCAGACTTATATACTCTATCACAGTAAGCAGCTATGTGGTTTACAAGTACATAGCAGTGCTGTATTTATTGTTGATCCAGGATTTCTTTCACGATCTGATTAACCATCCCCGGATCTGCTTTACCCTTCATTTCTTTCATGGTCTGACCGACGATAAAGCCCATGGCTTTTACTTTACCACTCTTATAATCGGCTACGGACTGTGGGCTGTCTGCAACAATCTTTTCAATGGTAGTACGAAGAAGCCCATCATCATTAACCATACCTAGTCCGTGCTTCTCCACGTATTCTTGAGGATCAACATTTTCCTTGAAGATTTTTTCAAATACTTCCTTTGCAACGGTACGATTGATCTTGTTACCATCCACTAACATAATTAATGCAGAAAGCTGTGCAGGTGTGAAGCTGATTGCTTCCGGCTCCATTTCCTGTTCCTTTAATAAACGCATGGTTTCAACCATTAACCAGTTGGAAACTTCCTTCGGCTTGCCACAAATTGCCACTGTTTCTTCAAACAGGTCAGCAAGATGCTTAGATCCTGTAATAATGGAAGCATCATAGGTTGGAATATCAAATTCCTTCTCATAACGCTGCATCTTCTCATCACGAAGCTCAGGTTGGCGTTTTTTTATGGACAATAGCCATTCATCACTAATCTCAATGGGTGGAAGATCTGGTTCGGGGAAGTAACGGTAATCCTGTGCATCCTCTTTGGAACGCATTGCAAAACTGGTATCCTTATTATCATCCCAACGTCTGGTTTCCTGAATTACTTTTTTACCATCTTCGATTAACTCAATTTGACGTTTACGCTCTCCTTCAATTGCTCTTGCAATTGCTTTAAAGGAGTTCATATTCTTCATTTCTGTTCTGGTTCCGAACTCTTTCGCTCCTACCTCACGAACGGAAAGGTTGATATCGGCACGCAGGGAACCCTCTTGCATCTTACAATCGGATACCCCAAGGTATTGAAGAATTAATCTTAGTTTTTCTAAGTAGGCAATTACCTCTTCGGCTGATCTCATGTCAGGTTCACTTACAATTTCAATCAGTGGTACACCACAACGATTATAATCAACTAACGTACAATCTTCCCAAGGGTCATGCACTAATTTACCCGCATCCTCTTCCATATGGATTTCGTGTAAACGTACTGTCTTTTTACCTGACTCAGTTTCAATTTCAATGCCTCCATCTCTGCAGATCGGAAGATAAAGCTGTGAAATCTGATACGCCTTTGGAAGGTCAGGATAGAAATAATTCTTACGGTCAAACTTACATTTCTGTGTGATAGTACAATTAAGTGCAAGGCCTGCTGCCATAGCAAATTCAACTACTTGTTTATTTAATACCGGAAGTGTTCCTGGCATACCAGAACAAACCGGGCATACATGTGTATTGGGGTCCCCACCAAATTGGGTGGTACAGCCACAAAAGATTTTAGATTTGGTGGCTAGCTCCACGTGTACTTCAAGTCCTATTACGGTTTCATATGCTCTCATGGTTATGCCTCCTTTCCTGCTGCAAGGATTGATGCAGGTCTTTCATATTTGAGTGCCTGTTCAAAGCTATATGCCGCGCGGATGATATCCATTTCGCCAAAATGCTTTCCAATTAACTGTAACCCAACCGGTAAGCCCTTGGAATCTTTCCCGCAAGGGAGGCTGATTGCGGGAAGTCCTGCAAGGTTAACAGAAACTGTGTAAATATCGGATAAGTACATTTTTAAAGGATCGGATAAGCTTTCTCCAAGACCCGGTGCTGTTTCAGGTGCGGTAGGTCCGAGGATAACATCATATTTTTCAAAGGCTTTTTGAAAACCATCATTGATGATCGATCTAACCTTAAGTGACTTATTATAAAATGCATCATAGTATCCAGAGCTTAGAACAAAGGCACCAATCATCATTCTTCGTTTTACCTCGCTGCCAAAGCCTTCGCTTCTGGTGAGCTTATAAACTTCCTGAAGACCTTCTGCTTTAGGATCACGATAACCATATTTTACACCATCGAAACGGGAAAGGTTGGAGCTTGCTTCTGCACAGGCGATTACATAATAGGAAGGAACTGCGAAATCAACACTATGAAGTTCGAACTCCTCTACAATTGCACCCTTCTGTCTTAGAATCTCTGCCGCTTCAAAGATTTTTGTCTTAACATCTGCTTCAAGACCTGCTCCGAGATAATCCTTCGGAATACCAATTCGCATTCCCTTGACATCATCCACAAGAGCTTTTGTATATTGATAACTCTCTGTAGCTGCACAGGTGGAATCCTTTTCATCCTGTCCGGAGATTACTTCAAGTGCTGCTGCACAATCGGATACATTTCTTGCGAAGGTACCAATCTGATCTAAGGAGGAAGCATAAGCAATTAATCCATAACGAGAAACCGTTCCATAGGTTGGCTTAATTCCAGTAACGCCGCAATAGCTGGCAGGCTGACGAATGGAGCCGCCTGTATCGGAACCAAGTGCATAAAAGGCTTCTTCTGCTGCAACAGCTGCTGCAGAACCACCACTGGAGCCGCCGGGAACCTTACTGGTATCCCAAGGATTTTTTGTCTCTCCAAAATGTGAAGTCTCGGTGGTACTTCCCATTGCAAACTCATCCATATTCGTTTTACCGATGATGATTGCTCCTGCTTTTTTTAACTTATCTATTACAGTTGCATCATAAATAGGTTCAAAATTATAAAGAATCTTTGATGCACAAGTGGTTTTAACACCCTTGGTACATATATTATCCTTTACTGCCATTGGTACTCCGGCAAGAGGTGAATCTTCTAATTCGCCAGCATCAATTCGCTGTTGAACTGCTTCCGCTTGTGCGTAGGCATCATCCTCTAAAACCGTTATATAACAATGATAATCTTTATCTCTCTCTTTAATAATCTCAAGCTGTGCTTTTACTGCTTCGGCAACCGTGATTTCTTTGGCTTTAATTTTCTTGCCCAGTTCAAGCGCAGTCATTGACGTTAAATCTATCATATATAACCCTCCATTTTATAAAAACCAACTCATATTCTGTATCTAAACTACAGTTCAAAACAATGTAATGAGTAGTCTTATCTTCACGTTTATTCCACGGTTTTTGGCACTGCGAAGCTGCCATCCTTTTGTTTTGGAGCATTCTTTAATAATTCCACTCTATTGTCTGTATTCGTCACAACATCTTCACGAAACACATTTTTTACTGGAAGAACATGGGACATAGGTTCTATCCCTTCTGTATCAAGACCATTCATTGTTTCAATATAGTCTAAGATTCGGTCCAGTTCACTTGCAACATTTTGCTTTTCTTCCGCTGATACGGAGAGTTTTGCTAAAGCTGCAACATAATCTACGGTTTCCTCTGTAATTCTCATGGCGTTACCTGCCTTTCTAAAACATTTTTATTCATTCTTATCAACATCTGTCTATTCTTCAACTCGGAAATTATATCTATTCCATCTACTTTAGTACTGCTTGATAGTTTAATTCTCTGCTAATCCTAATATAACAAACGAATTTATTGTTATTATCTTATGGCATTGTTATTATCCTATGGCTCCAAACGGGATACATCTCTAGGAAACAATGCAGTTTCACGAACATTATGTTCATTCAACAGCTTCATGGTCAGACGCTCAAGTCCGATTCCTAATCCACCATGCTTTGGCATTCCATGTTTGTGTATCATTAAGAAGTTTGTAAAATCCTCTGGATTCATGCCTCTCGCCACCATTTTAGCTACCTGCTCTTCATAATCATGAATTCTCTGTCCACCTGTTGTAATTTCCATACCCTTATATAATAGGTCAAAGCTTAACGTGAACTTTGTGTCAGTTGGATCATCCATTGCGTAAAATGGTCTCTTTTTCGAAGGATAATGCGTTACAAATACAAAATCACTATCACATTCTTCCTTGAAGTACTTACCAATTAGCACTTCTTCCTCTGGTTCAAGATCATATGGATTTTTAATCTTACGATCATACTTATCAGATACAAGAACCTTTGCTTCATCAAATCGAACAGCTGGGATTTTATCAAGTTCTGGCAGTTCCACTCCAAGTATCTTTAACTCATTTGCATAACTGCTATTTAAGAACTTAAATACATAACGAAGCATCTCTGTTTCCATTGCCATAATATCTTCAAAACCTTTAATATATCCCATCTCAAAGTCCAAACTGGTATATTCATTTAAATGTCTGGTAGTATTATGCTTTTCTGCACGAAATACAGGAGCAGCTTCAAAAACTCTATCATACACGCCTACTAATGTTTGCTTATAGAACTGTGGACTCTGTGCTAAGAAAGCTTTGCTTCCAAAGTACTCTAACTTAAATACATTGGCTCCGCCTTCGGCATTACCAGCTACAATCTTAGGTGTACGTACTTCGGTAAAACCTTGGGAGAACAAGAAATCACGGAAGCCTCTTACAATACCTTCTTGAATCTTAAATACCGCTCTTTCTCTAATGTTTCTTAAGGAAATGGGACGATAGGTAAGTTTGGTTTCTAAGGAGGTTTTCATCTTCCACTTTGAAATCGGAAGTGGTAGCATAGTTCCTTCCTGTGGTGAAGTCAGTACGGTTACATTGGTCAGTCTTACTTCAAAGCCATGAGGTGCTCTTTCCTCTGGATGAAGAAAACCTACCACTTCAACGGTCATTCCTTCCTTTATGTCCTTTAACTGGCATCCTGTTACACCAGCTTCAAAAACACATTGAACCAAACCTTCACTCTTTCTTAAAACTACAAATGCTACTTCGCCCATATCTCGAATGGTATGAATATAACCATTTAATTTCACACTTCCATCCAACTGGCCACCAAGGATTTCACTAATCTCACTGGTTTCTTTTTTCTCAATTCCTGTGATAAACTCCATTCCTATACCTCCATCGTATCTTAATACCAAATTAATTATTTTATAAACGAGACCGCTGTTATCTGTGATACAACAAAATAGGAATGCAAATTCCTTGCAGCTTTTATCAGCCCTATATCATTTTGTGTATACGAATTTATTCACTTTTGCTTTTACGCAAAAAAGTCCCGAAGAATACGATTTATTCAATCATATTCTTCGGGACGAGAAATCGAATTCCCGCGGTACCACCCGCATTGAGAGCTTTAGCTCTCCAGCTTTCTACAGAACTTGGTTCTGTATGCACTTAACGCGTGCCACGCGCAAACCTACTCTTCGTTCAATTCACGGGCTCCAGAGTGTTCCGTACTCTACTTATCCTCTCAGGTGTGCTCTCAGTCGGTGGCTCACCATTCCTGTCGTTCGATTCTTCGGTAGAATAAAGTCTCTTTCATAGCCGATTCTTTATTATGCTTTTCATTTGACTTATATTAGCATATTGTTTTTTGAAAAGCAAGTATAAATATTCAATTCTTTTTATCTGTATTACTTTATAAGTAATACTCATTACTTATTGGTTTTCCAAACATCCAGCTTTGGATAATCAGGAAATACATAACTGTAATAGTTTTTCGACAGTATTTTCTCTGATACTGTAAACTTATTCTTTACAATTTTAGTCATGTTCTCAATATAATTCTCTGGTAACGGATCATCTGTTAGCTTGATTACTTCGCCTGTAGACGAATTATATTTCACCAAATCTGTAATATAGCTGCGGTTTGATAATACCACCAGTGGTGGTGCATCCGATAAAATATCCTGCCCCATTAGAAGTCTGGAATCATATTCTAACCCAAACAGATTAGATAAGGTTGGAAGAATATCCATACTGGAACATGGTTCATCAATTACAACTGTTTCCTTCATACTAGGAGTCCAAAGAATAAAACTGTTACGGTAAATTTCGAAATTAGGCTCTATCTCATGTCCTGCAAGCTCATCATACTTTTCTTTTTCCCATCCGTAAGGATAATGATCCGCACTTAATGCAATTACAGTCTTATCTGCCACACCAGCTTCTTCTAATTTCTTAATTAACTGCGCTAAGGCTTTATCCAGCTCTATCTGGCAGGAAATATAGGCTTTTACATCGTCTGAATATGGCAAGTCAGCTACCAATTCACGATTTTTATAGGACATCATATTACCGGTAAAGGAATAATTCATATGACCACTAACAGTCATATAATATACATGGAATCGATCTTCATTGATGTATTCATCTACGGAAGCATTAATCATTTCCAAATCGGATTCCGGCCAAATATCAGGATTTTCTAATACAAGTCCATTTCCTTTGCCCTTATAAACATAACCAAGGTTAGGATGGGTCAAATCTCTTTGATAGTAATCATAGGTGTGTGCATGGTATGCCTTACTCTTAACACCTAACAAATCAAATTGATTACCTAAAGAAAATGGCCATAAATTATTTCTACCATGGTACATGCTTCGAGTTCCAATTGGTATGATACCATTCATTGCAACAAATTCACCATCACTGGTACTGGTCTGCCATAAGGCTGTATAGAAATCATTGAACACAAAGCCTTCATGTGTTAATTTATAAAGTGTTGGGGTTTTCTCCTTACTAATTGCATGCATTGAAAATCCTTCTGCAGTCAACATAATCAGATTATATCCCTCAAACATTCCTGTATATTCATTCTTGTTGGTAGGCGTAACATTTGCAAAATACTCATGTAAAGATTTTATTGTATCATTATCCTCTGCCGCTGCAAGAGCATTAAAATCAATGTCCATTACATTAGGCGAGGTATCAATTGGTATAGGCGTAGGAGTAGGATCTGCTACTGGTGTTACATCATTGGGATTGACCGGTGCTTTTGTAGGCTTTGGAGTTGGAGTTGGAAGCTGCACAACACTACCATCCAAATCCAGACCTTCCTGATCGTAGAATATTCTTGAAAGATCCATCCTGGTCATCGTCGTAAGCCCAAGCTGTTCTCCAGCCAAATCAGGTACTTTTGAATTAAAATACAAATCATACGGGCTATAATCAGCTTTGCCAAAGGTTAAAAGCATTAACATAGCTATTATTTGAACAACTCCGGCAGAGCCAAGGAGAATTAACTGTTCTTTAATTCCTCTCCTCTTATAATCCATTTGCTTTGTGATAAATGCCAATATAATAATTGGAATTATTAACAGGAATACACCCGCTATATTTTGCTTCACGGATATAATTATCTGCTCACCAAAATTCGTTACAGCGTCACTTGCCATGCCAAGCGATTGAAACGAAAAATAAACCTTAAAGATAGAAAAATAAATTAATTGCACATTGAATAGGAAGCATATTGCCGCCGTTACTACCCAAAGAAGTACTTTGTTTAACTTTGCATAGAATAGACCCGTTAATATTCCAATGATTATTGCATAAGGTATTCCAAGTAATATTGGAAATATAACTTTATTGTCAAGTGAGCGATAGAGCAGCAGGTGGAGTGTTATCTCGAGATAAAATATTGTCCCAACAAGAAATAAAATTGGAAAAATAAAATTACTGCCTGATAAATTAAGGTATGCTTGCCAACTATCCTTTAATTTCTTTTGTAATCCCTGAAACATTGATTTATTACTATCGATGGGCTTATTATTTTCCTGATTACTATTCACATTACTACCTGACTTCAAATCCCCATTCATTCCCTGTCTGTCTTCCATAAGAATTTCTTCTACTTGCTCCTTTAACGTATCTATATTCAGATCATCATTATTTATGAACTTATCCGTTGAAATATGGATACCCTCCTGATTCGTGCTATCATCATAATTATCGTCACGATTTGAAATATTATCCCTTGCCATTAATTATTACCCTCTTTCGAATAAAATAGTACCTTTTCCATTACAACTTTTTATTGTTACGATGGCCCCATTTATTATTGTCATTTGTGGTGGCTTATGTCCAATATCTGCTTCTAAAATAATGGGTAGCTTATCACCCAGTACCGTTCTTATGGCCTCTTCATAATTGGTATCTGTATCGGTATGATACATGGCAGGTCTTCCAAATATAAAACCAATACTATGTTCAAACCATCCAGCCTCCTTCAATTGCCATAGACCTCGAATTAATGCTTCGCTCCCCAGGTCAAAGCTTTCCAGAAACCAAACAATACCATCTTCCTTGTATTGGTTTATAAATTCCTTTGTCTTATCAAAGCGGGTTCCAACCAAATTTAGCAAAACGTCCAGACATCCGCCAATCACACGGCCATGCAGGGTAATTTCTTCTTTATTTTCATAATTCTCTGGATAAAGATTGACCCATCGTACCACTTTTTCAAGCACAAATTCCTCAAGACCATTGATACGTTCCTTATAACCATCCTGAAAGAAGTCAAAGCTATTTTGAATAATATCCTTACCTTCTAATATTTGAAGATTATCGGTTAAAGAACTATGCCAGTGCTCCATTCCAAAGGTACTGAAATTATTTGCGTACAGGGTTGCCATATCCAAGTTTGTTGTGATTGTAAACAATAACCCTGTTATATCGGAATACCCCTGTATCCATTTTGGATTATTCTTAATCACATCAAAATTAATATGCGGAAGCATTTCGACCAAATAATCTCCTCCACTTGCTGCGATTATTGATCCAACTGTTTTATCTTCATATAGCTGCATTAATTCTAATGCTCTTGTTAATCCATCGGTACTTCTGCCCTTGTAACATTTCCTGACATTGTCCGTAGTGATAACGGGATATCCTCTCTCATTAAAATGTCTTATTCCATTATCAAGACGTCTATAATCAACCTCTGAATCAAAGCCTGCAGAGGTTGCTGTTACTCCAATTTTTTTACCATCTTCTATGTTATTTGGATAAATCACGACTTAATTCCTCCAGATCTCCATAAAAATACCATTTTTCTTGAATTAGTATATCACCTTAGCCATATTTAATCAATCGCAATCCAAATGATTAAATAAACCTTAAAAAACATGTAACAATTTAGTCATAAACTTCATTTTGCTACTATACAACGCACCTTGACATAGCACAGAACAAAATTAGCATAGATAAAATGTAATAAAAATAGAGTATCCGATTTTAGAAAAAACAATCAGATACTCTACCTATTATCCTATAATATTTTTTATGAAAATAATCCCTTTTTCACAGAAATAGCACCAACTTCATAACCTGCTTCTGTTACAGTTGCTTTTAAAACATCATCTGAAACTTCTTTTGATAATTGAACTACTGCTATGTTCTTTTTTAAATCGACCTTTGCCTGAACTCCATCTAGTTCATTTAAAACTTTTTCTACTCTTGCTTGGCAATGACCACAGCTCATACCTGATATTTCCATTATTTTTTTCATTTTTACTCCTATTCTACCGATTTCTACGGTACAACGACACTTGGAAGAATTTCTTAGGGGTATACTTCAATACCTTAGAATATTTCTTCACACTCTTCTTACATTTTTTTAATTCTCTCAATTGCCTCAAGCGTACTCTCATAACTTCCAAAAGAAGTTAATCTAAAATACCCTTCACCACTAGGTCCAAAGCCTGAACCAGGTGTTCCAACAACATTTACTTTTTCTAATAAATGATCAAAGAAATCCCAAGAGGTCATTCCCTTTGGTGTCTCCATCCAGATATAAGGTGCGTTTACACCACCAGATACTGTGAAACCTGCACTTTGTAAGCCTTCTCTGATTAATCTGGCATTGTTCATATAATAAGCAATTTGCTCTTTTGTCTGTTTTCTGCCCTCTTCTGTATATATTGCAGCACCTGCGGCCTGAATGATGTAAGGAGCCCCATTAAACTTTGTACCATGGCGTCTTGCCCAAAGGCTATTTAAGGATACATCTCCGCATTTCAGTTCCTTGGGAATTACGGTAAAGCCAAGTCTTGTACCTGTAAACCCAGCATTCTTTGAATAGCTGCGAAGCTCAATTGCACAGGTTTTTGCACCTTCACATTCATAAATTGTGTGAGGTACCTCTTCTTCACTAATGTATGCTTCATATGCTGCATCATAGATAATAACAGCACCAACCTTATTTGCATAGTCCACCCATTTTTGTAAGGCATCCTTTGAAATTGTTGACCCAGTAGGATTGTTGGGGAAACATAAATAGATTAAGTCCGGTGTTTCCTCCGGTAGTTCTGGTGCAAACTGATTTTCCTTGGTACAGGGCATGTAAATTACATTACTCCATTTCCATGTTTCCGGGTTATAGGTTCCAGTTCTTCCAGCCATTACATTGGAATCTACATAAACAGGATAAACCGGGTCACAAACCGCAATTTTATTATCTTCTCCGAAAATCTCCTGTATATTTGCAGAATCGCTTTTTGCTCCATCACTTACGAATATTTCATCAATAGCAATTGTTACACCACGGGACTTGTAATCTTGTTCCGCAATCGCCTGACGTAAGAATTCATAGCCAAGATCAGGTGCATAACCTTTGAAGGTTTCTTTTAAAGCCATTTCATCAACAGAAGTATGAAGTGCTGATATAACAGCTGGCACAAGCGGAAGGGTTACATCTCCAATACCAAGACGTATAATTTTCTTATCAGGATTAGCTGCACTGAACTCTTTTACCTTTTTTCCAATGGTAGAGAAGAGATAGCTGCCTGGTAACTTCAAGTAATTCTCATTAATTTTAAACATAGATAACCTTACCTTTCTTGGCGAGTAAGCCTTTACTTTATCTTAATGATTGAACCTTTCCGCTTGAAACTCTAACTTATCATCGATAGAAAATCTTAGGGACGTCCATTCTTTATAGATCAATTTCACCATCAAATACTTTTGCAGCAGGTCCAGTCATAAATACAGTATTTAATTCTCTGTCATAGCGGATTTTTAAATCTCCGCCTAATAACTTTACCGTAACCTCATCCTCTGTTAAACCATTAAGAATACTAGCTACAGCACTGGCACAAGCTCCGGTTCCGCATGCCAGTGTCTCCCCTGAACCACGCTCCCAAACACGCATTTCTAAGGTATTGCGGTCAATTACTCGTATAAACTCGGTGTTCACACGATCAGGAAAAATCTCATTTTTCTCGAATCCCGGTCCGATTTTATCTAAAGGCAAGGACTTAACATCCTCGACGAATACAACAGCGTGAGGATTTCCCATGGATACACAGGTAATCTCATAATCCTGCCCAAAAACTATGATGGGTTCCTTTATTAATGTCTCTTTATCAGTGATAACAGGAATTAAAGAGGCTTTTGTGATTGGCATTCCCATATCCACAGTTACTTCAGTAACTTTTCCTTCTTTCACCGTTAGTGCAAGCTCTTTTATTCCACTTAAAGTTTCAACTGTAATCTTTGTTTTATCAGTTAATCCCTTATCATAAACATATTTCGCCACACAACGAATTCCATTCCCACACATCTTACCTCTGGAACCATCATTATTATACATATCCATTTTGAAATCTGCAACTTCCGAGGTTTCAATTAGGATTAATCCATCAGATCCAATACCAAAATGTCGATCACTCACTTTAATGGCTGTTTCCTCAATATTATTAAGTTTTTCTTTCGTACAATCCACATAAACATAATCGTTACCACAACCATGTAGTTTCGTAAATTTCATAAATACCCTCCATTCTTATAATGAGTGTGAATCATATTAATATATTTTCAATAATTCACACTGCTAAGCTATGAGATATTGAATGCATTATAGCAAAAACCTTTCTTGTGGTAAAGTCCCAAAATACATTCATAACTTAGCTTCTATACTTTTTCTTAAGTATAAAAGACATTATTTAATAAAAATAGCATTATAATGCTTTGTTGATTGCATATAATGCTATTGCTCCTTTAGCTAATATTTGAAGTTTTGTATTTTAGGATTTATTAAGAGATAAACATTTTCAATACCATTTCAGACATTTCTACAAGATTCGTACCACTGTCCATACTTGTCTTCTGCAGATAACGATGTGCTTCTTCTTCTGACATGTTATTTCGATCCATTAGAAGAATTTTTGCCTTTTGTATTAATGCTTTTTCTTCTTCGGTTCTTTGCTTTGGTCTCTCTTTTTCTTTCTTCTTTCGCCTTTGATACTGGTAAGTCATTAGCTGCAAGGTATTTAATAAATCATGGGATTTGATTGGCATCGGTAAACACACAATATTACTGTTCTGGCGATCTTGCAGTTTCTCGGGTGAAGCAATTAAGAGCATCTCAAATCCCTTTGGTAAATAGTTGTTTAACTCACTGTAGTGCATATCTGAAAATCGATAGCCACATACTACAATGCCCTCATCCAGATCATTTGCCAAGGTAATCACCTGCGCACCAAGTGTACATGCTTCGCTTACTGAAAAACCATTTCTGGTCAATACATTCTTTATATTATTAGCATCTTCCAATTTTGGAAAGCCAACTATGATACTAAACAAATCTGATCACCTCTCCCCGTTATTAGATTATTAAGTGATGATTCAGATTAAATCCGATATAGGTATTGATCCAGCTCCCATTGTGAAATCTGGTTGCAGTAATCCTCCCACTCTTTCTTCTTAATTTCAACATATTCTCTGCTAATGTGTTCACCCAGAACACTCTTAACAAAATCATCCTTTTCAAGATGTTTTACTGCTTCCTGCAAGTTAACTGGTAATCTTCTAATGCCTAAGTCATCTCTTTCCTTATCAGATAAAGAAAAAATATTTTTGTCGACACTATCAGGTGCAGTCATTTTATTCTTTATTCCTTCAAGACCTGCAGCGATACAAACTGCCAGTGTCATATAAGGATTTGCTGCAGAATCAGGGAATCTAAGTTCCACTCTTGTTGAGGAACCTCTGCCTGCAGGGATACGAATTAAAGGGCTGCGATTAGAAGCTGACCAGGCAATATAAACTGGTGCTTCAAAGTTTGGAACTAGTCTCTTATAGGAATTTATCAACGGATTTGTTATTACGGTCATTCCTTCAATATGTTCCATAACTCCAGCCATAAATTGATACGCTTCCTGGCTTAAACCAAGCTTACCTTCGGGGTCTGCAAATATATTTTTTCCATCCTTCTCAAGTGAGATATTTACATGCATGCCTGATCCATCCACACCAAACTTAGGCTTAGGAAGGAAGGTTGCATGGAGTCCATGACGTTTTGCTATGGTACGTGCAACAAGTTTAAAAGACATAATCTTATCCGCACTGGTAAGAGCATCGTCATATTTTATATCAATCTCGTGTTGAGCTGGTGCAACTTCATGATGGGAGGCCTCAATTGCAATTTCCATTTCTTCGAGGGTAAGTACCATGTCACGTCTTGCATTCTCACCAGAATCCAAAGGTCCAAGATCAAAGTATCCTGCCTTTTCATGTGTAACTGTAGTTGGCTGTCCGTTTTCGTCTAAATTAAATAAAAAGAATTCCAATTCCGGACCTACGTTAATCGTATACCCTAATTCTTTTGCTTCACTAAGTACTTTCTTTAAAATGTATCTTGGGTCACCTTCAAAAGGTTTATTTTCAGCTGTATACACATCACAAATCAAACGTGCAACTTTCCCCTGCTGTGGTCTCCAGGGAAAGGTTACATAAGTATCTAAATCTGGGTGCAGATACATATCAGAGTCTTCAATTTTCGCAAATCCTTCGATGGAGGAGCCATCAAACATACACTCATTATTCAAAGCTCTTTCCAGTTGACTAATTGTTATTGCAACATTTTTTAAATTGCCAAACATATCGGTAAACTGTAGTCGGATAAATTCAACATCATCTTCCTCTACCATTCGTAATATATCTTTTTTTGTATACTTATTCATATTAATCCTCCATTCTGTTACAGCACTATGAATTTGGGTATTAGCACAAATTCACTGATTGAAAAATTATTATTTTCAATCTTCTCCTTCAATCCTCAATGTATCGTTAGTCTTAGTAGCTTTAGCATTCCATAACCAGTGTATACCAAATTTTATATTTCGCATTCTCTCCTATTAAAACAAAAATGGACAAAATATCCCAATAAGGAACATCTTTGCCCATTTCAACTAAGATAATAACAGCAGGTCTCCTGCTTGTCAATATGTATTTGGGCAGCTTCCTTCGTATTATATGCAGCTTTTCCCTTAACTTTGCATACTTCTAGTAAAAATTTGTACAAGGTCCTGTCTATCTGGAACAACCCTTGAATTCATAATATTCCTTGCATTAATAGCAATGGAAGTAAAGCGTTCTATCTCTTGCTCAGATATAGTCTCCCGCTCTCCAAGCAGTCGTAAGAACAATGCCTCAAACTCATCAATTGTATCCAAGCTTATAGCGGTAAGTATTTTTTTGACTAGTTCAGGATTGCTTTTCATAACAAATCTCATGAAACTTGGTAATAACAATCCATTTGCTCTACCATGGTCTATATTTCTAAAATAGGTAAGACTATACCCCATAGCATGAACCGCTGTCGTACCAGTATGTGCGATGACTACTCCTGCCAGCATGGAACCATATAGTAGTTTCTCACGTACATCAATGGTCAGATTGTTGCTGCTAAGGGAATACTCTGGGGAAAGATACTTTAGACAGGAAACTAACTTTTTCAGACTTTCACCAGCTATCATATTACTTATCTCGGTGGATCTCACACTTAGCATGCCCTCAATTGCATGGGACATTGCATCAATTGCAGTATTAATTGTAATGTCCATAGATAAGTCTTTCATGTATTTTGCATCCAACAAAGCGAGTTTAGGAAAAATCAAAGGAGATGCAATGCTTGTCTTTGTTTGTGAAGCAACATTGGTCAAAATGGAATACTGGGTCACTTCCGAGCCGGTACCTGCTGTTGTAGGTACGAGAATTATAGGAAGTACTTTATCCTCATACTGTCCTTTAAAAAGATCTTCTTCCGCAAGGTCCTGTGCTGCCAGCAAAGCAATTGCTTTTGCTGCATCCATTGGGGACCCTCCCCCAATTCCAATTACAAAATCCACCTTATGTCTTTTTGCCAATTCTGCCCCTTCATAAACACATGCCACAGTTGGATTATTCATAACCTTATCATATAATATGTAATCCATTTCCTGTGTTTTTAGAGCATCTGTTATGTCCTGCAAAGATCCATTCTTTTTTGCAGAATTAGCCCCAGTAACAATCAGGGCTGTTTGTCCAAATTCCCTCAGCAGATGAGCATTCTGCCTAATACAGTCATCCATCATAAGGACTTTAGTAGGCATATGGAAATTTAATGTCATAGCATTGTTCTCCTTTATTTATATTCTCTTACCATACTTATTACACCTCGTTTTTAAATCCTTATTAAAATAAATATTACCTCGTATTAATAATCCATAAAATATAATATTTTCATTATACAATTAATCCCTATCGTGTCAATACGAATACGTATTACTTCCAAACAAGTAACCAAAAAATCCTGCTCTCTTTTGTTTTTAAAGAAGTTTATAGAGAAATTTTTTCTAATCCCACTTTTTAACAAAAGAGATAATTGACAGTATAGCAGGAGATACATATAATAAAACATATGTTGCATAACAAGTGTTTTCAAACGGAGGGAATGAAATGCCACCAAAGCAAAAATTTACGGAGGATGAGGTTATTTCGGCAGCCTTAGAAATTACAAGAAGAGAGGGAATAACTGCACTTACGGCCAGAAGACTTGGGGCAAAGATGAATAGCTCAGCCAGACCAATTTTTACTGTATTTCAGAATATGGAGGAAGTACAGAATAAAACAATTCTGGGAGCAAGAACACTTTATAATCAATATGTTGCAAAAGGGCTTGCTGAACCAAATCCATTTAAGGGTGTTGGAAAGGCTTATATCCAATTTGCAAAATTTGAACCTAAATTGTTTCATCTGTTGTTTATGACAGAGAGCAAAGCAGTACCTGAACTTGCAGATGTTCTTTCCATGATAGATGAAAACAGTAATAAAATATTAGGTACGGTAAAAAAAGAATACGGATTAGATGATACAAATGCAAGAAAGGTTTATCAATATTTATGGATATTTACCCACGGTATTGCAACACTGTACGCAACTGGGGTATGTCAGTTTGAAGAAGCTGAAATAAGTATTATGTTAGATGATGTATGCAGAAGTATTCTGCAAAGGATGAAAGCAGGTGAAAAGTAATGATTAAGATTAATAATATAACCAAATCCTATGGAAGTAAGGATAATTCCTTCTTTGTATTAAAGGGTATCACCCTCGACATGAAGGAGGAAGATTTCACTGTTATATTGGGTCCCTCCGGTTCCGGAAAATCAACCTTACTTAATGTAATATCTGGCCTTGAACGACCGGACAGCGGAACAATTCTATATGATTCAGAAGACATAACCGCCTTATCCGATGCAAAATTAACGCTTTTTCGGAAAAAGAATATTGGTTTCATCTTCCAGCAGTATTATTTGCTTACTAATATGAATGTGGATAAGAATGTAAAAATGGGAGCCGATCTGACAGGAAACCGTGAATATAGGCAGATAATAGAAGCGGTTGGACTCGGAGACAAAACAAATAAATTCCCCAGTGAACTTAGTGGCGGAGAACAGCAAAGAGTTTCGGTAGCCAGAGCTTTAGCAAAAAAGCCAAAGGTACTATTTTTAGATGAGCCAACAGGAGCACTGGATGAAGAGACCGGCAGGTTAGTTTTAAATTACATATCCAAACTTCAAAAGGAATACCATTTTTCAATTGTTATGGTAACTCATAATACCAATATTGCAGAAATGGCAACTACAGTGATCAAAATGAACAGCGGTAAAATCATTGAAATTTATTCCAATGAAGACCAAAAATCTGCTTATGAGATAGGATGGTGACCGTATGATAGTTCGCTTTAAAGATGCAGCTAAACTTATAGGAGTTTCCGTAATCTCTTGCTGTGCTGTTTTTGTTTGTACGTTGTTTTTAAATTTCAATATTGATATTGCCCAAGTAAAAGGATTAATTACCACAGAAGCTATCATGGCATTCTATGATGCACAGGTTTTAATGGGAAAGGTTACAAGTACTGTAAGCGGTGGTTGTTTACTATTAACATCTGTTATCATGTTGTTTTTCTACATTAAGCATTATATCGATGTTCATAAAAAAGAATTAGGTATTTTGAAAGCACTGGGGTATTCAAATTTTAGAATAGCAAAAGGATTTTGGGTGTTTGGGTGCAGTATTTTTATAGGCTCAGCTTTAGGCTTTTGTTCCTCCTTTGCATTAATGCCGACCTTCTATAAGGTTATGAACGAAGACTCCTTACTTCCAGCAATACCCCTGCACTTTAATATTGAATTAGGATTATACTTGGTTGTTTTGCCGACCATTACATTTGCTTTGCTTGCAGTTGTTTATAGTTATCATAAGCTGAAATCTCCGGTATTACAATTACTGAAAGGACAAAGCAAAATAACATTTAAGAAAGTTAAGCAGAAAAAACAACAATCTACAGAAATGACATTTTTACAAGAGTTAAAGCATAGTACTGTAAAAAGTCGAGCTTCCCTTATTTTCTTTATTGCTTTTGCCTCGTTTTGCTATTCATCTATGATGCAAATGTCCTTTAGTATGGATGAATTATCAAGTACAATGTTTACAGTCATAATAATTGTTATCGGTCTTATTTTGGCTTGTACGACTTTGTTTTTGGCTATTTCAACTGTTGTAAAGGCCAATATCCAAGCGATTTCTATGATGGGGATATTCGGTTATTCATCACGTGAATGCAGTGATGCAATCTTGAATGGATACAGACCTATTGCTTATCTAGGTTTTGTAATAGGAACCCTCTATCAGTATGGTTTATTAAAAACGATGCTTTGGTTATATTCCAAATCATTAGCGAATATCCCAGAATATCATTTTGATTTTAAAGCCTTACTAATCGTACTTATCTCCTTCGTACTTATATATGAAATAATTATGTTTTCTTACGCTGTAAGAATAAAGAAGATATCAATTAAAGAAATTATGTCTTCTTAATTGTGTTAGCAGAAAATAAAACTTAATACCGAAAGAGAAAAGAAGGAAAAACATGCTTTCCTAAATGCACTGTTCTTCCTTCTTTTCTTTCTATCTATTATCTTATCTTATTATTATCTTATCTTATCTTATGCGTTTCCAAATTCGGACAATACCAGCTCCTTGTTACGGTCCAGCGCCATCTGAATGCTCCAGCGATTTACAAATAAAAGTAATGGGTTGCCCTTTAAATCTTTAATTTTCTTTGTATCCGAAGACACACTTAATTTAGTTACATCGATATTCTTATTTTCAATCCAACGGATATATTCATAACCTAAAGTCTCCATACGAATTTCTACACCGTACTCTGATTCCAGACGGAATTTCAGCACATCAAATTGCAGAACACCAACAACACCAACAATAATCTCTTCCATACCAGTGTTATACTCCTGGAAGATCTGAATTGCACCTTCCTGTGCAATCTGGGAAATACCTTTTAAGAATTGTTTTCTCTTCATGGTATCAACTTGTCGTATTTTTGCAAAATGTTCCGGTGAGAACGTCGGAATACCTTCATAGGTAAATTTCTGGTCAGCGGAACAAAGGGTATCACCAATGGAAAAGATACCGGGATCAAATACACCGATAATATCTCCAGCATACGCTTCTTCAATTATGGTTCGCTCGGAAGCCATTAACTGTTGTGGCTGGGATAATCTGATTTTCTTATTTCCCTGCACATGATTTACTTCCATACCGGCAGAGAATTTACCAGAGCAAATTCTCATAAAGGCAATTCTATCTCTATGTGCTTTATTCATATTCGCTTGAATTTTAAATACAAAAGCGGAAAACTCATTGGTCAATGGATCAATTTTTCCCTCGGAAGAATTTCTAGGTAGTGGGGAAGTTGTCATATCCAAATATTGTTCTAAGAATGCTTCTACTCCGAAGTTAGTTAATGCTGAACCAAAAAATACAGGAGTCAGCTTACCGGATAAAACTTCATCTATATCAAACTCACTGCTTGCACCGTCAATTAACTCAATTTCTTCAGTTAAGATATCATGATTATCCTTACCGATTAAAGCATCAAGCCCTGGATCACCCAGCTCTACCTCAATGGTATCTACTTCCTTTTGTCCGTTATTAGCAGCATAAAAGCGTGAAATATGCTTAGATTTACGATCATAAACACCTTTAAAATTCTTACCAGAGCCAATTGGCCAATTCATTGGACAGGTACGTATACCCAATACCGTTTCAATATCATCCAGAAGCTCAAAGGTATCCCTTGCTTCACGATCCAACTTATTAATAAAGGTAAAGATCGGTATATTTCGCATAACACATACCTTGAACAACTTTTTCGTCTGATTCTCAACACCTTTCGAAGCATCAATTACCATGACAGCGGAATCAGCCGCCATCAGGGTACGATAGGTATCCTCGGAGAAATCCTGATGTCCCGGTGTATCCAATATGTTAATGCAGTAGTCTCCATAGTTAAATTGCATTACAGATGAGGTTACGGAGATACCACGCTGTTTTTCAATCTCCATCCAGTCCGATACAGCATGTCTTTCTGTTTTTTTCCCTTTTACGGAACCAGCCAGATTAATTGCTCCACCATATAAAAGAAGCTTTTCTGTTAGTGTTGTCTTACCTGCATCCGGATGCGATATGATTGCAAAGGTACGTCTTTTCTTTATCTCTTCAGCATAATTACTCAAAATAAATCCTCCAAACTAATGTATCTTCTACTCGTTTTAATCATGTCAACAGTATGCTATATTTCATCTACTTTAAACGCACAAAAATTTTACGCAACGGAACAAACTTTACCATCGCGTAAAATGTGTTGTCATGAATTAGCACAACGAACCCTGTAACAATACAAGCTCGTTGTGCCACTTATCTTCTTAATGGTTATGATATATGATGCGAAAGTTCCTTGTCAAGTTAATTTAAGGACTTCTGTATCAAAACAAGGCTACGAGGATATCATGATTTGTCCAACAAAAGCCTACTCAAACTAAAAGAGAGGAATATAACTGTATTTATATTCAGATGGCGCAGACCGGCATTACATGAATTATCCTTCTTTAAGATAATTCATGTAATGGTAAGGCAAGTCCAGATGAATATAGATACCGTTATATTCATCATTGACAGACTCGATTGGCTTTTGTTGGGCTAATCATGTTATTGTCACTTCCAACCTGTTTTATTTCTTAGCTCCTGTGGTCGGTTTGGGGGTTACCGTTGGTAAAACTATATCAAAATCCTTGAATTTCGCATTAATTCCCATCTTCTTTAGCATCTGCTCTACATAGGTCAACATTGATTCATTTAATAATTCCTTCATGGATACCTCAAGTTCAATTACATACTTTATATCCGTGCTGTCAGTTGTTGATTTAACTGTCTTGGTTGGATCTGCTTCTGTTATGAATTGAAAGGTATATGCTTTGGCTAAGGAATTACCTGCTGCATCATTTAATGCTGCTGCGGGTATTGTCACAGTATAGGATGTGTTATACTTTAATGAAGTTTTTGGTTTAATCTTAATAAATTTATCGCTAATTTCATAGGTAAAGGTTATTTTCTTAGTTTCCTCTTCCTTTAATGTAATTTTAGCTATATTCTTCCCTTTTTTCACTGTTTCATTAAAACGAATTAATAAAGTACTTTCCACCATTACATTTGTAGCATAATTGACCGGATTTGTATTTGTAATCACGGGTGCTTTTGTATCCTTCTTCGACGTAGCTGCCTGTACCGGTGCCAGTATACTGCTCAGTAACAGTACCATACAAATTAATGCTCCTACTCTTTTCATAAATCCTCCTTTTCACAACCAGAAATCACAAATAATGTAATCCCTCTGCTCTACTATTGATTTTACCTTTGCAGTGGTAATATAATCTGAAAGGTCGTTCCCTTTTCCTTCTCACTTTTGACTGAAATATCCCCCTGACATAACTCTACAATTCGTTTTACGATAGATAGTCCCAATCCATTGCCTTCTAATATATGGGATTTGTCCCCCTGATAGAACTTATCAAAGATATGTCCCATAGTTTCTTGAGTAATTCCTATGCCTTGGTCAGTTATTTCAACTATAATATTTTTCTCATCCTCTGATCTGCAACTAATGATTATCGTTGATTCAGGATAACTGAATTTAATCGCGTTTGAAATTAAATTCATCCAGACATGGGATAACATCTCTTCATTGGTATAGTAAATCGCCTCTTCCAAATTAAGCTGAAAGTCGATTCTTTTCCTGCTCCATTGCTTTTCTAATATTAAGACACATTTTCGAAGCTGCTCATCCAGATAGAACTCTTTTCTATCAATAACAATTTGTTGATTCTCAAACCGAGTTAAAAGCAGGATATTTGCTGACATATTCGTTAGTCTTTCTGACTCTGTTATGATAATGTCGGTATATTCTTTTCTTTGTTCCTGTGTCAAGGATTCCTTTTGTAATTGCTTTGCAAAACCACGGATGGATACAATAGGTGTCTTAAATTCGTGAGAAAAATTATTAATGAAATTCTGGCGAAAGATTTCTATTCCACCTAATTCTTTTGCCATTATATTAAAGCTTTTTATTAGCACTCCAAGCTCATTATCTTGCTTTATTTCCCTTACTCGAACTGTAAAATCTCCTTTTGAAACTATTTGTGTAGCCTCAATTAAATCATGCATAGGTCTTAAGATTTTTTTACTTACGATGATTGTAATCAGCGTTCCCAGAATAATACTGACACCCAGACTAATTATCGGCATTAAGTATAATCCAAGGTGACTATTGGGCAGCACTCCAATAACATAAAGGAAGAGTAGGCAAATTATCGTCATTAGCCCAGACAATACCATGATTGCAAGCACGAAGAATACCATAATCACGTTTAATGTTCGTAGCTTATTCATCCCTTCATCCTTTCTTCACCGCTTTATAACCAAGTCCCCTTACCGTAATAATATCAACATCTTCATTCTCTTTGAAACGCTCCCTTAATCGATTGATATGGACATCAACCGTCCTTTCATCGGAATCACTGTCCATGGACCAAAGCTCGTCCATCAACTGTCTTCTCGTAAAGATTTTACCAGGATAGGATAGCAATTTATATATAAGCATGAATTCTTTCTTAGGCAGTTCCTGCGTATTACTCCCATCTGTTATGATTAATTCATCATAGTTAAGTGTTGTCCTTCCAATGACCAATTTATGTTCGTTAGCAATCTTCATTCTCCTAAGGAGAGCAGCAATTCGTAATAACATTTCCTCTTCATCTACGGGTTTTACCATATAATCATCCGTTCCTACGAGAAAACCTTTCTTTATATCCATCGGAGTTTCTCTGGCAGTCACCATGAGGATTGGAATTTCCCAGCCTGCACTCCGAAGCAGCTCTGTAAATTCATACCCATCCATCTGTGGCATCATGATATCCAAAACGATTAAGTCCACTTGAACCTTATCCAATAGTACAAGGCCCTCCTGCCCATTCCCGGCAAGAAATACCTCATAGCCATTCTGTTCGAGTACAGCCTTCATTAGTTTCCTTGTATGAAAGTCATCCTCTACGACCATAATATGAAACATAAGAACCTCCCTGTATTTCTTAATGTAATTTTATCACATGTTAAATAATATTGTCTAAATTTTTCCGCTGAATTAAACCATTTCATACTCAAATCATACCATTTTACCTACCGAAGAGCCAGACATACCCATTGGAATAATTTATTAACTTTTCATAAAGTATGCTTTTGTTAATATTCAGTTTATAAAGGGCGATTATACTCCCCCTATTATTATGGAAAGGGGCACATTAGATGCTTAAGCTTAAGAATGTCTTTAAGGACTATAAGGCAGGCGATACCACTGTCAAAGCCTTAAAGGAAATCAATATTGAATTTCGTAAAAATGAATTTGTATCAATTCTTGGACCCTCCGGTTGCGGTAAAACCACACTTTTAAATATTATTGGCGGTCTTGACCGTTATACCAGCGGGGATTTATCCATTGATGGTAGATCCACCAAGGAGTTTAAGGACAGCGATTGGGATAGCTACCGTAATCACTCCATCGGTTTTGTATTCCAAAACTATAATCTGATTCCTCATCAAAGCGTACTCTCTAACGTTGAGCTTGCAATGACCTTATCCGGTGTATCAAAGTCAGAGCGCAGACAGAGAGCCATTGATGCTCTCACAAAGGTAGGTCTTGCCGATCAGATTAAAAAGAAACCCACACAGATGTCTGGTGGTCAGATGCAGCGAGTGGCAATTGCTCGTGCGCTTGTTAATAATCCCGAAATTCTATTAGCTGATGAACCAACTGGTGCTTTGGACTCTGAGACCAGTGTACAGATCATGGAAATCCTGAAAGATATCTCAAAGGAACGACTCATTATTATGGTAACTCATAATCCTGATCTGGCAAAAGAATACTCCAGCAGAATTATCCGACTTTTTGATGGTAACATAGTAAATGATTCAAATCCTTATGAGGTTGCAGAGTACACAACTGCAAAACCAGAACATAAAAAGAAAGCAAAAGCAGAGAAAAAAACATCAATGGGTAAAACCTCCATGTCGTTTTTCACTGCCCTATCCTTATCCTTAAACAATCTAATGACCAAGAAAACCAGAACCTTTATGACTGCTTTTGCAGGCAGCATCGGTATCATCGGTATTGCTCTAATCCTATCCTTATCTAATGGTATTCAGGTCTACATTGACAAGGTGCAAGAGGATACTTTATCCTCTTATCCGATCAGTATTGAATCAGAAACCATTGATATGACCAGCTTATTATCCTCCATGTCGGATAATGCAGATCGTAAAGGTGATCATTCTCTGGATAAGGTTTACTCCAATACTATTATGTTTGATATGATGAACACTATGTTAGCAGAAATTCAAACCAATAACCTGGAATCCTTTAAACAGCACCTTGAAGATCCAGAAAATGAGATTTCAAATCACATCAGCGCTGTTCAATACGGATATAATCTCGATTTAAATGTTTATATGCCTGATACTTCAAAGGGTGTACAACAAATAAATCCCAGCAAATTATTTGATGCAATGTATGGTAGTCCTAGCTCCATGAATTCACCAATGTCATCTATGTTTGGTTCAGGGCTAGAGGTATGGTCTGAACTTCTGGGAAATCAAGACTTGTTAAATTCCCAATACGATGTTATTTCTGGTAGATGGCCGGAGTCCTATAACGAAATCATTTTAATTGTTGATCAAAACAATGAGATTAGTGACATGGTAATGTATTCCTTAGGGTTAAAGGACCCCGCCGAAGCAGAAGAAATTATGGCTGCAGCTATGAAGGGTGAAACCTTTGAGACGGAAAGCTCCAGCTACAGCTATGAAGACATTCTTGCTATGACTTATAAGCTAGTGCTTCCTACGGATTATTATCATCAAGCAGACGAGACTGGCGCTTGGAAGGATATGCGCGATGACCTTGCTTATATGACTAATTTGTTAAACCAAGGCATAGACCTTAAAGTAGTTGGTATTGTTCGTCCTAACGAAGATGCAGTTTCTACCTCCATCACTGGTGCAGTTGGATATACCCACGCGTTAACAGAATATGTAATCAACACCACCAACGAGAAAGAAATTGTGAAACAGCAGCTTGCAAATCCTGAAACAGATGTATTCACCGGTATTGAGTTTAAGACTGGTACAGAAGAAGCTACGGTAACTATGGACGATGTCACTGCTTATATCGCCACCTTGGACCAAGCCTCACAGGCACAGATGGCAGAATATATGAAGACTATGACTGAAGAGCAAATCCTTGAAATGTTTTCAGCCCAGTTAGCAAAGGCTGATACAGATGCAACTTATGAAGGAAATCTTGAACTTCTTGGAGTTGTAGACTTAGACAAACCAGATACCATTAATATTTATGCTGCCAGCTTTGATGAGAAAGAAGCAATTTCAAATAGTATAGAGGCTTATAATAAAGAAATGACGGATGCAGGAAAAGATGAATATGCAATTAATTATACTGATCTGGTGGGATTAATGATGTCCTCTGTCAGTTCCATAATTAATGTGATTTCCTATGTATTAATTGCCTTCGTGGGTATTTCCCTTGTGGTTTCCTCCATCATGATTGGTATCATTACCTATATTTCTGTATTAGAACGTACTAAGGAAATCGGTATTCTACGTTCCATTGGTGCTTCCAAGAAGGATATTTCACGAGTGTTCAACGCTGAGACCATGATTGTTGGTTTTGTATCTGGTAGTTTAGGTATTATCGTAACGGTATTACTTAACTTACCTATCAATGTGCTCATCAAAGCCCTATCTGGCATTAATGGTGTAGAGGCAGCTCTTCCACCAGCAGGAGGAATCATATTAATAATTATTAGCATGGTTCTTACACTAATTGCTGGTCTTATCCCTTCTAAGATTGCTGCAAAGAAAGATCCAGTGGTAGCTCTAAGAAGTGAATAAATCGATCTCAAATTATATTTTTTCATAGTTTTATTATAAAATAGTAAATTCAGGAGTCTTGCAAATTATATTCCATTACTTTAGGGAAGCCCCTTACTGTCATAGGAAATATCTTTGCTAAGGCTCCTATTTTACTTTACAACTTTCTATTTTCAATTAGGAGCTTTATATAAATATTCATCTACCATTCATTGACCTTCTTGGAATTGTATTCCCATATTCTCTTTTGATTCCTTGATTTCCACCAATCATCTATAGAACTAAAGTACTATCCTGCGATAGAATATACCTGTGTCGTAGTAACTTAATCACCAATGGAAACAAAGGAGGTTCCTATGAAACGAGTAAAAAGTACTTTAGCAATCGCATTATGTATCTTATTGATTCAACCAGTTACGACAGCAAGTGCCTACACGGTAAAATCAAATGATACATTAACCAAGATCAGTCAGCGCTTCAAGATCTCAACTAGCACTATCAAGTTGCATAATAACCTTAAGACAACTGCTCTTAAGCCAGCGCAGAAACTATACATTCCAGTGCATAAACACAAAGTAGTAACAGGGGAAACTTTATATAAAATAGCTACAAAGTATGGGGTTACCCTATCTGCTCTAAGAACAGCAAACAACAAGTGGAATGATTCAGTAACAACAGGACAAAAGTTAGTTATTCCTGGTGTTAAACCTATGAAGGGCTATGATCATGTAATCAAATATACTTCGGCAGAGGTTGATTTGTTAGCTAGATTAATTGAAGCTGAAGCAGGCGGCGAATCTTATCAGGCAAAGCTTGGTGTAGGTGGCGCAGTAATTAATCGTGTACAGAGTTCTAACTGGCCTAATACAATTTCTGAAGTTATTTATCAGAAATTTGGTGAGTATTATCAATATACACCAGTTAAAAATGGGATGATTAAAAAGAGCGCATCACAGGATTCCATTAATGCAGCTTGGGCAACAATATTTGGTAGTGACCCAAGTAAGGGAGCTATCTTCTACTATGATGATAGTGCTACTAATACCTGGATCTTATCAAAACCTGTCACTACAAAAATTGACTCCATCGTATTTGCTAAATAAGTAATTCACAGTATTTATGTCTGAAAATATAAATGTCTCATCCTTTAATAAGAAAACAACAGGCTATTCGGCTGTAACAGATTTAAAAGTAATCTGTTACAGCCGAATAGCCTGTTGTTTTCTTTATGAAACTTTACTCAACCCACACACTACTATAGATTCGATCTATCTGTTCTTTTGTTGCAAGTTCTTTTGAGAATGCACTTGCACTGCCAGCGCTTACTCCCATTTTAAACGCTTCCTTATAATCATTCGTGGTTAAATAACCTGCAATGAAACCTGCAACCATGGAATCTCCTGCCCCCACAGAATTCACCAATGCACCCTTCGGTGCCTTTGAATACATGGTATCACCTTGATCCGTAAGCAAAACTGCCCCCTCACCCGCCATGGAAACTAAGACATTCTGTGCCCCGAGTCTGGAAAGCTTTTTCGCCTGCTCCAGAATATCCTCGATATAATAGAGTTCTTTTCCGGCAATTTCACTTAGTTCCTGTTGATTGGGTTTAATTAAGAAGGGTTTATAGTGTAACACATGTCGAAGCAATTCCTTGGTAGTATCCACAACTATTTTAATTTTTCGACCCTGGAGTTTCTCAAGGATTGTTCGATATATGGTATTGGGAAGCATTTTCGGTATGCTTCCTGCAAGCACAAGTACATCACCATCCTGAAGGAGCTCCAAAGTTTCTAACATTGCAAACAATTCCTTACGATTGATTCTAGGACCTTGCGCGTTGATTTCACTTTCTTCCTTCGCTTTAATTTTAACATTGATTCTAGTTAATCCTGTCCCAGCAGTAACAAAGTTAGTTGCAATCCCTCTTTCCTGCAGATTTCGTTCCAGTTCAACACCAGAAAAACCTGCGATGAATCCCAGTGCTGTACTTTCAATCCCAAGATTTTTAAGAACTAAAGATACGTTAATCCCCTTACCACCTGGAACAATATGCTCTTCTTTTGCAAGATTCAAACTTCCTATTTGAAAATCCTGCAGTTGGACAATGTAATCCAATGACGGATTTAAAGTTACGGTGTATATCATGCATTCTGCCCCCAATCTATACTTATTATATTAACTATAAGTATCATATTCTTGGAATTTATTATAATTATATTAATAAATACAAGGCTTAATGTCTATTTTAGTACAGATAACAGAATACTTATCTCTGTACATAATAGGATAGGAAATCCTTTAAGGAATCAGCTGCCTGTTTCAGCTGCTGCATTTCTGGAAGATAAACAATACGGAAATGATCCGGTGTTTCCCAGTGGAAACCACCACCGTGTGTTAGTAAGATTTTTTTATCTACTAAAAAGTCCAATACAAACTTCTCGTCATTCGTTATCTTAAATTTCTTAATATCAAGCTTAGGGAAAATGTAGAAGGCTGCTTTCGGTTTTACTGCAGTCACTCCCGGAATATCATTCAAAGCATTATAAATGTATTCCCTCTGCTCGAAGATACGTCCACCTTTTAACAGCAGTTGATCAGTCTCATCCGTCATGTTTAGCGCCAACTCGATTACTGATTGTGCAGGTACGTTAGAACACAGTCTCATGGACGATAATAAATTTAATCCCTCAATATATCCTTTTGCACGTGATTTATCCCCAGCTAAGCACATCCACCCACAGCGATAACCAGCAATCAAATGAGATTTCGATAAACCATTAAAACTGATGGTCAACAAGTCAGGTGCTAAGGAAGCAATTGCTACATGCTCCTCCCCATCCATCACCAGTCGGTCATAAATTTCATCAGCAAAAATAATTAATCCGTACTCTCTTGCTACCTCTACGATTTCTGTCAGAACTTCCTTGGGATATAGAGCACCGGTGGGGTTATTCGGATTTATTACTACAATACCTCTTGTCTTTGAAGTAATCTTCTTTCTAATATCTTGAATATCCGGATACCACTCTGCTTGTTCATCACAGAGATAATGAACTGCATTACCTCCTGCTAATGTAACAGATGCCGTCCAAAGAGGATAATCCGGTATGGGTACAAGAATTTCATCTCCATAGTTTAAAAGTCCTTGCATGGATAGTGTAATTAATTCGCTGACTCCGTTACCAGTATAGATATCCTCCACCGTTACATTTGGAATTCCTTTTTTTCTACAGTAGTTTGCAATGGCAACTCTTGCCGACATTAATCCCTTAGAATCAGAGTAGCCCTCCACCTCTGTTAATCTATCCGTCATTACCTTAATTAATTGGTCTGGAGCACGAAAACCAAAGGGTGCAGGATTGCCAATGTTCAACTTTAAAACTTCTTCTCCTGCAGTAATCATTCTGTTGGCTTCATCCATAACCGCCCCTCTGATATCATAGCAAACATTATCCAGCCTTGTTGATTTTTCAAATACTTTCATATGAACTCTCCTTTTCATATATAAACCATGATTTTAAAATAACTGCAACTATTCAGAACCAAGCTCGAAAACCTGCGGTTTCCTCGCTGTTTGGCTCTCGCCAAACAGTAATACATGACAAGTGAAACGATTTGTCGTTTCATCTTGTTAAAAATAATCCTTAGAAAGCAAGCTTTCACGGCTAATTTATTAAATATTCTCCTTGGTTCTGAACAGTTACAAATAATGAATGACTAAAGGTCGCGAATGTATTACTTTGATACGAAAAAAGCCCTAAACGTTATAAAACGTTTAGGGCGAATGTATTCATCCGTGTTACCACCTAAATTCAGAGAAATCTCTGCACTTTGCCAGTACTATCATACTGTATCCTTGTAACGTAGGATTTACGTTGAAGCCTACTAAGTAAACACTGTTCGGTTCAAAGCTCCAAGACTGCTTCGATATTAACTCCATAAAGATTCGCACCAACCATCTTCTCTCTGAGCTATTGTTAATATCTACTTCTTCTCTTCATAGCCATTTATTAATTTCACTCAGTTTAGCAGAGTAAAGTATATTTGTCAAGAACAATATTGTTAGCTTATCATAGGTTAATTGGAATTGTTTATTGCTATTATTCAATGTATAATATTACCATTTAAAAGTTTAATATTAACATTTTATGCTTCCTAAAAGGATATAAAATGATTACATGGAGGTTGTATTATGATAGTAGAAGAATTAAAGAACACGTTTAGATATGATTTAATTGGGCGTTGGACATCCAGTGAAGGTAGTTTTAATAATATAACGAACGAAGTATGGGAATTTGAAGCTAATGGAAACGGAAGGACGATAAGTAATAGCATATTATCCGGCTCTTATAAAGAAGAATTTAAATGGAGAAGGAAGGATTTGTACTGTATCGAACTATCTATAATTGATACGGAATGTAATGAGCAAGGTATGTGGAGGGAAATTCACTATGACTTTTGTTTGGTTCCATCAGACAATGGCTATTTATCAGTTCTTGTGGAGGTTGATAAAAAGACTGGTACTAAAAGGAATGGATTTGGAATTATGGAAGTCCCACTGTCTTATGTAAGTCATGTTTAAACAAACTGTAAGCCCTTCGTAATAAATTATTCCATAATACTTTGGAGAGCACCAACTATTATATTAAAATCTAGTCATAAAGTATTTAAAATAATAATTAATTTGTTGCTATAGCTACAGCAAAACAATATATTAGATAATATAATAGAGTTAAATTAAAGGATATATCCTAGATTGGTTGAATTAAAAGGAGGATGTTTATGAAAGCGCATGTTGATGGAAATGGCTGTATTTCTTGTGGTCTCTGTGTAGATACTTGTCCAAATGTTTTTCGTATGAATTGCGACGATGTTGCAGAGGCCTATGTTGATGTTGTAGCAGCAGAGGATGAAGCGGATGCACAGGAGGCCTGTGATAACTGTCCCACAGGTGTAATCACTATAAAATAGTATCTAAAAATTAACTAATGCCTTGTAAAAGGCGATTACTATGCTCTCTCCCCTCAAAATATATATTGTTCACAAGTTAAGAACGGATAAATACCTCCTTGAGTAAAGGATATTTATCCGTTCTTCCCATTATATTTCTATGATATTATTTATAAGAATACATATTAATAATTTGCAACACTGTCTCTTTTTATTGAATGAATTCCCCATATGGTTATGCCAATAGCCATAATACCGGAGTAAATCACAAATAGTAAATATGGAACCATACTACCCTTATTATATTCTGGATTTATCAAAAAAAGGTCAATCCATAAATTCCTTGTAAAATGCCATACGGAAGCTGGGATATATGATTCATTACATTATTTCATTTTAATTATCTCTTCCATTTGTTCAAGTACTTTTTCGTCGCAACCATAACTCCCAAGGGGATGTGGCTGTTTGGTGTATTGACCATGGAAGTCACTGCCACCTGTTAGGATTAAGTTGTAAGCTGCTGCAAGTTCCTTAATCCTTCTTCTGCTCTCTTCCCCGTTCCTGGGATGATCTAATTCTAATCCATCGATTCTACCTGCCTGCGCCAATTCTTCAGCAAGTTCAAACGAATCATATTCTTCTGGATGAGCGATAACAACGACTCCCTTTACTTTCTCTATTACAACCAGCATTTCTTCCACGCTGGAATAATTCGTTGGTACATAACAACTACCCTTTTTTGAAATTAAATCCACCATCAACTTTCCGATTACTACATTACTATATCCTAAATCACATAAAGACTGCATGATATGGGATTCATAGATGGACTGACTATTCTTAGCATAACGATTAATATGCTCTAACTCCAATAAAGGGTAAATTTTTTGTATTTTTTCTATCATCTCAAGTTTTTGATTTCTTCTGCTGTCCAGGGTTTTCTGTAGAAATGAATTTAACAAATCAGTGTTTTGCGGAAAATAGCATAGAACGTGAACGGGTCTATTTCGCTTTTTATCTAACACTGACATTTCAACTGCAGGGATTACTCTCACCCCTAATTGTTTTCCTAATTCCACTGCCTCCGCAACTCCTGCTAAGGTATCATGATCGCTGATTGCTATGTTTTTAATCCCACTTTTATAAGCATAGTATACAACATCCT
The DNA here is from genome assembly GCA_023407575.1 of Bacillota bacterium. Taxonomy (GTDB): domain Bacteria; phylum Bacillota; class Clostridia; order Lachnospirales; family Lachnospiraceae; genus Mobilitalea. The sequence goes on along the minus strand of JAEYLX010000032.1, from coordinate 400,778 downwards.
TTACTGACATTGATCCATCCGAATTTATTGTATGAATGTGTAAATCACAGTCCATGGAATACTCCTTTTCTATAGAACGAATGCGAAACCAGTAACTAACCGATATGTTCTATCATATTCGGTAGTAACTGATTTCGCAATGTGTATTTTATATCTTCTACAGTTCTTTGTTGAATAACTTATCTTTTCTGCCTTCATATGGGTTCTTAATCATTAAAGGTTTTAAGAAAGCAGCTACCTTCTCAACACCATCCATACGACTCATGGTAACATCCTCATGCTCGTAGCTTAAGGAACCAGTATAGCCTACCATGGATAATTCTGTGATAACACGTTTCCAGTCAACTTGTCCCCAACCTGGAATTCTGAAACGATAGGTATGGTTCAGTGCTGCCATATCTCCATGCATTAAGGTTCCACCCGTTGGCAGGTTATGGGATGCCAGCTCCGCATCCTTTGCATGTACGTGGAAGATTCTATCCTTTAAGCGGTCAATTACAATGGCAGGATCAATCATAAGATACATGGTGTTAGCGGGGTCAAAGTTATAACCAAGGGCTGGATGGTAATTTACAAGCTCTAACGCTCTTTCTGCGGTATGAATATCATAGATAAAACTATTTGGATGAATTTCAATTGCAAACTTAACACCATACTCGTGAAATTTATCAAGGATAGGTGTAAATCTTTCTACAAACTGTTGCTCGTATTCCTTCCAGCCTTCACCGTAAGGGAAGAAGAAGAATCTGCCCCAGTTTTCAACTCCCGGATAACCAACAACAATCGGAACCTCAAGTGCATTTGCTGCCTGTGCGGTACGAATTAAACTTTCTGTACCATGCTTTATTTTCTCTTCCGGAGTCCCTTTATAAATAAAGTCGGTATCCTTTCCGGTTGGTCCCATAATTAAAAAGGAATCAGAATGATTACTTAAGGCCTGGATTCTCATATCATAGCCAGCTACCATTTTTCTAATATCTTTTGCTGTATTTCCTTTAATTACGTCTTTTGTTTCGAGCTGTCCATTTCCTTCATAAGCAGGTATTTCCAAGGTTTCATAACCATAGGCGGATACTAATTTTACCACTTCTTCTAACGGTTTTTCGGTAAAGTTTGCTGTAAAAAATCCCAAATTCATAATTTGCCTCCTAATTTTTTGAATGAGTGCTTGCATTCCTTCGCAGAATGCACCACAGTGTGAAAGTGTTTTCTTTCACACTTAACCTCCTGAATTAACATCATATGATGTCGAGTTTTAATAATATTGGAAAAATGAATGCACTTTCTTGACCTTTTAAAAAATTATGCTATTATTAATTATAACCGTTCAAAACACATAATACGTGTTTTTCTGGTTATCGCGGGTGCGTTTGTATCCAACAAAGCAAATCTTTGTTGGTACTTCACATTACCTTTGCGTAAATATAAACCTAGGGGAGTTAATCATGTACACGATCGAACGTAAAGCAGAGATATTAAATCTATTACAGAAACACGGTAGTATTAACATAATAGAATTGGCAAAATATTTTGAATCCTCAAAAGAAACCATACGTCGTGATCTTCGCGAACTTGAGGATAAGGGCTTATTGGTTCGTACTCATGGTGGTGCAATTCCTGTGGAAACAAAACAGATTGTTCAACCAAGTGTACCAGAGCCTCCTGTGAATGTTCGTGAGTTTACCAACTTTCAAGAAAAGCAGGCAATCTGTAAAAAAGCGGCTTCCTTTATTCAAAATGATGATAATGTATTTGTTGATAATAGTTCTACCACTATCTACTTAGCACAATATGTCCCACAAAACCTTCAAGTTACCTTTATTACCAATTCCATACCCTTTTTAATGCATTCCGCTCAATTAAACAACCCTAATCATTCTTACATATGTCTAGGGGGAATGTTCAAACCAACAAATCTATCCATCCACGGTAATATGACTTTACACAATGCAAAGGTTTACTATCCCAACAAGGTGTTCTTATCCTGTACCGGTATTTCACCAGACCGAATGCTGACTGATTCGAGTATCCAGGAAGTTGATATTAAAAAACTGATGATTGAACGGTCCCGAGAAAGATTTGTGCTGGCTGATCATACAAAATTTGAAAAGAACGGTCAAATATACTTATCTTCCTTCCATGACATTAATCATATCATTACCGATAGTAAGGCAACTCAAAGTAATTATGCCTACCTTAACAATTATAATATTGATGTTATCATATCGCAAGATTTAGACTAAATATCTATTGCTTCGCGAAGTTTACTAATATTTTTTGAAATATTCTTTTTATCACAGAAGATGCTTGAGGATCCTGCTACAAAAAGATCTGCCCCTTTGTTTGACATGATCCTCGCATTTTCAAAGCTTACATTACCATCAACACCAATTGAAATATTCGGATATCCTTTTCCATCAAGATAATCTCTTAATTCTCTTAGCTTATCCAGCATTCCCTCCACCAATGGCTGCCCTGCATAACCGGGATTGACCGTCATGAGTAAAACACCACCGATTTGATTTAAAAGATAGTCCAGAACAGAAAGAGGAGTCTCTGGATTCAGTGCTATTGCAGGGATTGCACCTTTCTCTTTTATCAGCTTAAGGGTTTTATTAATTTGATAGGTGCTTTCCACGTGAATTGTAATTCTATCCCCTTCTCGAATATCAAACCATTCTATTTTTTGCTCTGGATTTACAATCATCAAATGAATGTCCAGCGGAATCTTCGTCATGCTTCTAATCTGATCAATATAATGCTTTCCCAACATGATATTAGGAACAAAAACTCCATCCATTACATCCATATGTAAGTATTCAATTTGTTCGTTTTCCATGATTTTTATTGCATCCATTGTCTCCGCAAGATCCAAACACATGAGGGAAGGTGATATTTTTTTTGTCATTTTTTCCTCATTCCTACCCATGTTTTATGGGCATACAAAGTTTGTGCCAAACGTGTACTTCCTCGTTATGGTTAGGTAAGCACGAACTTTATGAGTGAAAGTTTTGAAAAACTTTCGCTTCTATCTCTCTTTATTAAGACTCATCTGTAACAGAACTGCCACTACAATAATTCCACCTTTTACTGCACCAACCAGGAAGGAATCCACACCCAGCAAGTTCATCATGTTATTGATAATACCAAGGGTTAAGGTACCGAGTACAGTGAAGGCAATTTTACCTTTACCACCTGACATACTGGTTCCGCCAATTACTGCTGCTGCTATTGCATCCATTTCGTATTTATTACCAGAAGAAGCTGAGTTAATACTTCCAAGTCTTGAGGTCTCAACGATGGTAGCGATTAATACCAATACTGCGGAGGCCATGTAAGCAAAGCATTTTACTTTGGTAACATTAATTGCAGAGAGAGAAGCTGCTTTTTCATTACTTCCTACTGCATAGATATGTCTACCAATTGCAGTATGCTTCATGATGAACAGAACTACAATAACGCAGACAAACCAAATAACAATAGGCATTGGAATAACACCAAATAAATTAGTATTAGAGATTGCTATGTAGCTTTTGGTATGGTCTCCAGAAGCAGTTAATCCTCCGCCATTTAGGAAGTACTGTGCCACAGAACGGTAGATAGTTAAGCTTCCAAGGGTAGTTATAAAGGGTGGTATCTTAAATTTAGAAACTAAAACGCCTGTAATAAGTCCCAATACTAATGCAGTGCCTATACCTACAAGAATGGTAACAAATAAACTTTGGGTACTATTAAAAATAGTAAGGATTACAACACCTATAAACGCTAATTGTGCACCTACAGATAAGTCAATTCCTCCGGTTATAATGATTAACGTCATACCAAGGGCAATGATACCGATAACTGAGTTGTTTCTTAAAATATTAAGGATGTTATTTACAGATAGGAACATACTGCCTTGTAAGATTACTGATAATACTAATAACACAACAAATGCAATTAACGCACTATTATTACCAGCCCATTTTTTCCAATCCTTTGAAGTAACTGCTTTATGTACTTTGCTTTTTTCTGGGTTTACAATTGCACTCATATACTTCCTCCTGTTGCAATAATCATAATATTTTCTTCATTCGCGTCTTCATGTGTGAATTCATGTCGTATCTCACCATGGTACATGACATAAATTCGATCACTTAGTGTCATTACTTCCTGTGCTTCACTGGATAAAACAATAAAACTTGTACCCTGTTTTGCCAGTTCCATAATAATTTTGTATATCTCCAGCTTTGCTCCGACATCCACACCTTGTGTTGGATTGTCAAGGATTACCAGATCTGGATTTGAGCTTAATGCCCTTGCTAAAATTACTTTTTGCTGGTTACCACCTGAAAGACTGATAATTAAATCTTTCAGATTATTTATTTTAATATTTAACTTTTTTACATAGTCAGTGTGGAATTCTTTTTCTTTCTTCGTATTTATCTTACAAAGCTTTTGAAATCTTCTGATAATTGAAATTGTCATATTCTCGCCAACACTAAGATCCTTTATAATACCGTTTTCCTTACGGTTTCTTGGTAAATAAGAGATCTTATTTTTATGCGCTTTTTCAGGACAATTCATTTTGCATACTTTCCCATTAATAAGTACGTCACCCTGGTAATCCTTGCGACAACCATAAATTGTATGAAACAGCTCAAAACGGCCGTCCCCAAGAAGCCCTGTAAAGCCAACAATTTCTCCTTTATTAATATGAAAGTCGATGTCTTTAAACTCTCTTTCTCTAGCCAATTTCTTAACGGATAATACTTCATTTCCGATTGTCCTTGTTGTATAAACATCGTTGTTGGACAAGTCTTTACCCACCATAAAGCTTGCTAACATGTTCTCTGTCACTCCACTAACTTCACCTGTGCTGATAACATTACCATCTCTCATGACCGTATAATGATCGCATACCTCGATAACTTCATTGAGTTTATGAGAAATAAAAATAAAACTTACACCCTGATCTCTTAGTCTACGCATTATTTTAAACACGTTTTCAATCTCAATATTTGTCAAGGCTGTTGTAGGTTCATCCATAATGATTACCCTGGCTTCTTTCATCAAAGCTCGTGCAATCTCAACCACCTGTTTATAAGAAGCATCAATATTTTCAACTAAGGTGTTAGGATCCAGGATAATCTCCATTTTTTCTAAGATTTCCTTTGATTTTTGATACATTGTCTTCTTATCTAACAGCCCGTTCTTCTTTCGTTCACAACCCAAAAACAAATTCTCACAAACACTTAGATCATTGATAAGTGTTAACTCCTGATGGATAAAAGCTATGCTGTGATTTCTACCAAATGCCGAATAAACTTCTTTTTCCAAATTACCAATCGTAATATGGCCGTCGTCACCGGGAATGACTCCACCAAGGATGTTCATTAATGTTGTCTTTCCGGTCCCGTTTTCACCCAACAATGCATGAATACTACCTTTTTCTAATTCAAAATCCACACCATGAAGGACGCGATTTCCGCTAAAGGATTTTGTTATATTCTTCATTTTTACTATGTGTTTGTCCATCTAGACCACCTCTGTTAAAAATACCTGGGATATTAAAATATCCCAGGTAATATTTTAATTATTATTATTAGTATGGTGAATCAGCATTGATATAGTCTGCAACATTTGCAGAGTCTATCGTAAGTGGCTCAAGAATTGTGTCTTTCTGATATTCTTTTCCCTTCTGAATATCATATGCAACCTGAATAGTATCACCAATCATAGCTGGGCTGTAAGTTTCTGTGAAACATTTAATATCTGTCTCACCTTGAATCTTTGCGTACCAGGACTGTGCACCGCCACCACCGGAGATGTATTTGATATCTGTTCTGCCAGATTCTTTAATTGCCTGAAGAATACCTAAAGAAGGCTCATCATCAATTGAGAACACAGCGTCAATCTGTGGATTAGCTACTAACATATCGGAAGCCATAGTTAAACCTGCTTCTTGGGTAAATCCGCCTGCTGTAACTTCAATTAACTGCATATCAGGATAGCTTGCTGCCATTTCAGCCTTGAAAGCATCCGTACGTTCAATACTTACAGAACCAACACTAGGAGCTGACATAACTGCTACAATACCTTTTCCGCCTAAAGCATCTCCAATATATTTTGCACCTAAAGTACCAATCGCTGCATTATTACCAGCAAGATATGCAGTATAATCACCACTAATCTTACGGTCAAAAACAACTAAATTAATTCCTGCATCCATAATTTTCTGTGCTGCAACGGAAACTTCATCATTGTGAGGTAACAATACAATAGAAGTACATCCTAAGGAGATTAACTCTTCAATATCATTTGCTTGATCATTAACGTTTTCAGAAGTAAGAATCTTATAACCAGTTCCTTCTTCTAAACCAAGTGCCTTTACCTTTTCCTGTGCATAGAAGATTGCGCCTGCAATCCAGCCATGATCAGCTGCTGGTAAAGAAATTCCTATAATGCCATCCTTGGATGCCGTTGTGTCATCTGGTGCAGGAGTAGTCTTATCCTCATTCGTCGTATTTGTGTCAGTACCTGTTTTACCAGTGTCTTTTGTATCATTTTTTGCACAACCGGTAACTAATGCTGTCATTACTACAAGCATTAATAAAATTGATAACATCCTTTTCTTCATTGTTTGTATCCTCCCAATATTTTTTCTTATATAAGAATAGCCCTGCTGCAATAACTTGAACTGAATTCAACCAACTAAGCTTATTAAAAATTAATAATTCTTAAAATGTATTAGAAAACTTCAAACATCTGAAACAGAGCTATTTATATAATTCTTTATTTATTAGTTCTTTTACTACAACAATCAATCTGTTATTATGTATGACTTTGTTTTAATTTGCCTTTTACTCTACGTGTTTCAACTAACTCTGCTGCTGCATCCTTATCATAAACACAACATCCTACCTTACTTTGCTGAATAAGTAATTCAAGACATGCATCACATAAACGGCAATACTTAATATCTTTGTCATTACCCTGTGCTAATTTAGCTGGAAGATATGGATCTGCAAAGGATTGTCTTCCTAAACCAATCATATCTGTAACATTATTCTCAACACACCATGCACCATAGTTAAGAATATCACTCTGACCAGGTTCAACTGCACATAAGTCATTCTTTCCATTTCTAAATACGGAGAAGTTAGATCCAATTACTACTGTTTCAGGCTTAAGGGCTTTCTTAAATTCCTTCGCCCAATACTGATGAAGATATGCATAATAAGGAATATGCTTGTCTACCTGTGTTAAGCTGATTGTAATAGAAGGGCTGCCCGCTGACTGAATAATGTAGCTGGCTCCTCTTTCCTCTAAGCCTTGGATTAACTTGATTGGCTCTGTTAAATCCATGATAGGTGATCCTGGACCCTCTGTACCAAAGCCACCGGGGAATCCTTCCCAAGCTGATATTTTGGAACCAATAATAAAGTTCTTATCCGGTACTTCTTTACGAATTCTCTCGATTAATTCAAATGCAAATCTGCTTCTATTCTCCCAGCTTCCGCCGTATTTCCATTGTCTATTATTGTGAGGACGAATCATCTGGCAGCCTAAGTAACCATGAGATAATTTTAAGTCAATACCATCAGCGCCTGCACTGTAGGCTATCTTTGCGGCTGTAACATAACTGTCCATAATTCTTGCCACATCTTCTTCTGTAAGAAGATCACCGCCGTAACCTGGCAATGGATTAGGAGTTACTCTTCTTGAGAAAGCAGGATTTGAGATCTCGCCAGAATGAGTTAACTGAAATACCAGCAGGGACTGTGCATTTGCTTCATGAACTCTTTTCACAAACTCGGTCAGTGGTTTTTCATTCTGTGGCATAATTGTAAGCTGATTGTCTCTTGCGCGGCTTTCTCTAGTCACAGTAATTGCTTCTAATGAAATTAAACCAGCACCACCTTTCGCTAACTCTATGTAACGGCTGGTTGTTTCCTCTGAAGGATTACCTGTTTCATCCTCGGAGTTACATTCCATTGCCTGAATAAAGAAGCGGTTTGGAGCTACTCTTGGTCCGATATTAATTGGTTGAAGTAATGTTTCTTGGTATGACATTTTGTTACCTCCTGTTTAAAAACGTCTGTGTATTTGTTTTTGTTTATGTTTGTATTTTATCACCTATTCGAAATAATTACAACTACTAAATGCAAAAACTTATGATTTTTAGTAATATTTCATATAACATTATGACCGTTTATGTTACATATACACAATACCAAAAAATAATGTTGCTTTTGTGACCGTTTTGTGATAGTATCCATATATAAAAACAAAACATATGTGCATACGGAACCAAATACACATATTATATAGAAAGGAGAACCAATGATACACACAGTAACTCTCAATCCTGCTGTCGATAAACTTCTGTTTTTAAATGAATTTAAGAAGAATATCACAAATCGGTTGCAATACTCACAGGATTCCTTAGGTGGTAAAGGTACACATGTATCCATTAACTTAAAATCCTTAGGTCTGGACAATAATGCTCTGGGTATTGTACACGGGAAGACCGGAAAAGACATTCTTCTATTATTAGAAGCCTCCGGTGTTAATGTGAAATTTCTACATAGAAACAACCAAGAGGAAAACAGCAGAACGAATTACCTTATTATAGAAGAAACTGGTGATTGTTCAACGATATCTTCAAGAGGAGTAGATTTAAACCAGAATGATATTGAAGAGCTGATAGCATTATTACAGGAAACAGTTAAAGAAGGCGATTATGTTATCTTATCAGGTGATGCAACCAACTGTTATGACCCCTATGTCTATAACACGATTATGAAACGCTTAAAACACTTGAAGGTTAAATTCTTTCTGGACGCCAGTGGTCCTACATTAACTAACTGCATTGAAGAGTCCCCTTATTTAATAAAACCAAATCAGGACGAACTCTCCACCTTATATGGAAAAGAGCTTTTAAATGATGAGGATATCATTCTTGCCATTCATTCTCTTGATAAATACAATATCGAAGTCATTGCTGTTTCACTGGGTGGCGATGGCTCCATTGTTAAAACTCCAGAAGGCATTTATAGAATTAAATCTCCTCAGGTAGATGTGAAAAATACCATTGGTTGCGGTGATTGTTTCTTATCAGGAATTATATATGGAATTACTGAAAACTATTCCTTTGAGGACACTTTAAAATTAGCCACAGCCATCTCTGCTGCTACAGCTGAATCCACCTCCTCTGTGGGATTTGACAAAGTACGTGCCAGTGAATTAATTCCATTGGTAGACATAACAAAGCTTAATTAAGAAAGAAGGAAAATATCATGAGTAATTTATCTTATATAGAAATGCGTAAAGAAATGTGCAAAGTAGCAAAATTAATGTGGGAAAGACGTCTCACCAATGCGGCAGGCGGAAATTTTGCTGTTCGTGTGGATGAAAATAGAATATTAATCAGCCCTTCATTAATGTCAGAAGAAAAACATTGCGAACTCGAACCTGAAGATATTATACTAATAGATTATGAAGAAAATATTATTGAAGGAACCGGTAAACTTTCTCGCGAAGGTCTAATGCATGTTCTTATTTTAAGTAATTTCAAGGAAATCGCTTGTACCATTCATGCACATCCCTTCTACTGTATGCCTTTTGTTGCACAGGGCAAGCCTATTCCTAATGTAACTGAAGCAACTATGGGTCGTGGATATGTAGGATGTATCGAATATACCAAAGCCTATACCCCTGAGCTTTCCCAAAACATATACAACTATTTTGAAGAACATAGAGAATTAGCAGTTAAAAAACCAATTGGTGTTATTCTACCTATGCATGGTGTTGTTGTATCCGGACCAAGTATTTATCATGCATATAGCATGCTGGAACGTATCGAATGTGACGCCTTCTGCACCATTACAAGAAATGCTATTTAATCCATACTAATTCATAGGGCTTAAACCCTACAAAAGGATATCATTACTATGTATATTGAAGAACGTCAAACAAAAATAATTAGTCAACTGAATAGCATGGGACGTATTGATGTCAGTGAATTGGCAAATATATTTCAAACCTCTAAAGAGACCATACGTCGAGATCTTAATGATTTAGAAAAAGCAGGCATGTTGAAACGGACCCATGGTGGAGCTATACTACCCAATCTGCCAGGTGAACTAATTACTTCCAGTCCGACATCACAAACAAAGCCCTACAATGCATCTAGTGAAACTCCTGTTGCGGAGCGTTCCTTCTGGCATGTAGCGGAAAAACAGGCAATTTGTAAACTTGCTGCCTCCTATATTGAACACGAAGACACTATTTTTATCGATAACAGTTCAACCTGCATTTATTTATATCAGTATATACCAGCCGACATTCAAGTTACTATTTTGACTAACTCGATTCAATTTCTGCTTGAATGTTCAAAGAACTTAAGCCCACATCATACCATTGTGTGCTTGGGTGGAATTTTTAAGAATACCAATTTATCCATCTTTGGGAATACTACCATTAAAAATGCACAGCAGTATTTCCCAAACAAATCCTTTATCTCTTGTACTGGTATTATCTCCGAGACACAAATTACCGACTCGGGAATTCAGGAAATTGATATCAAGAAAACATTGATCAAGAGTTCACAGGAAGTATTTTTACTCGCGGATTATTCGAAATTCAAACAAATTGGTCCTGTTTATCTTGGTTCCTTTGCAGATATTGATTATCTGATTACTGACTCAAATAGTGATATGGCTTATTTGAATTTTTCTAAAATTACAAAAACACAGATATTGATGGCTTAAGTAAACGATGACAGAATGGAGATCTATATGAATGTTTTAGCATTTGATTTAGGTGGAAGCGGTGGAAAAGTTGTACTAGGCGTTCTTTCCGATAACCTTTTGGAAGTAAGAACTCTGAATAGATTTGATCACTGTGCTACTTCAATTAATGGCGGTCTATATTGGGATATATTGCAAATATACAAAGAAATGTGCAAGGGAATTACAACTGCAATTGAATGTACCGAGGACAACATAACTTCAATTGGGATTGATAGCTTCTGTAATGACTTTTCTATTATAGCTCCAAACGGAGATCTGTTAACTCAGGTGCACAGTTACCGTGATGAACGCACGAAAAGGCATATGAGCAAAATATATGACATTATGTCTCCTGATCAACTATATAAGATTAATGGCAATCAGAATGCTCTCTTTAATACTCTCCTGCAGTTAGCTGCTATGAACCTTGATGACCAGTCCTACCTATTTAAGCACGGAAATAAACTCTTATTCGTTCCCGACCTGCTAATATACTTCTTGTCCGGTAAACAAACAACTGAGTACACTCTTGCATCTGTAAGTCAGCTCTTTGACTACAATATTAATACCTGGAATCAGGAAATTTTAGACAAATTCCAGATTCCCCAAGAGCTTTTTGCAGATCTCGTACAACCTGGTACAATTAATGCTCATACTAGTAAAGAGTTTAATAACGAATACAAAACCAAAGGTTTTGATATTGTATCCGTTTGCGAGCATGACACTGCTTCTGCATTTTTAGCTTCTCCTTTTAACAAAAACTGCGCCATCATCAGCTGCGGAACCTGGGCTCTTGTGGGTACAGAAGTGCAGAAGCCTATTATTAATAATTTTGGATATCATTTTAATATAGCAAATGAAGGTGGCTATGAAGGCCATCACCGACTCCTTCATAATGTCATGGGTACTTGGATTCTTCAGGAAATCCGTGCTGAGTTCAAGGCGTTGGGACAAGCTTATAGCTATACAGAGCTTGAGGAACTTGCCGAAGCAGCAACACCCTTTCAGTATGTAATTGACGTAGATGATGAAGTTTTCTATTCGCCGGGCAATATGGCAGCAAAATTAAAAGAATATTGCAAAAACCTGTATCAATCATCTCCAGAATCCATTGGAGAAATGGCTCGTTGTGTTTATGAAAGCTTAGCTCTAAAGTACTTCTGGAATATAAACAATCTTCAAAAGCTGACCGGAACTGAATTCGGCATCATCAACATTGTTGGTGGAGGTTCCCAAAGTAAATTAATGTGCCAGTTTACCGCAAATGCTTGTAATTGTTTTGTTGCTGCTGGTCCGGTTGAAGCCACTGCTCTTGGTAACATTCTGGTTCAGTTAGTAGCCAATAAACAGATTAAGACTATTGAGGAAGGCAGAGAAATTATCTCCCGCTCCTTCCCTGTTACAGAATATTATCCACAAAATATTGAGTTATGGAAAGAACAATACGAACTCTTTACCAGTCAATTTAATTTAAAATAAGAATTTTGCCGCTATAGCGGCAGATGGAGGTTATTATGAGAATTTTCAGAGCAGGAATTATTGGAACTGGGTTTATCGGTAAGGTACACATTGAAACCCTAAGACGTCTTGGCAATGTTGAAGTTGTTGCTTTGGCAGATAAATTTAATGCCGATAAAACAGCAGAAGAACTAAATGTGCCACATTATTTTGCAGACTATAAAGAAATGATTGATACTATGAATCTTGATATGATTCATATCTGCACCCCTAACAATACTCACTATGATATTGCTATGTATGCAATGGATCGCAATGTAAATGTTCTATGTGAGAAACCTATGTGTACTTCAATTGAGGAAGCAAGAGCACTTACTGCAAAAGCTGAGGAAAAGGGTCTCGTAGCCGCAATTAACTTCCATAATCGTTTCTATCCAATGAACAATCATCTGAAGAACATCATAAAAGACGGTGAGCTTGGTGAAATCTTCTCTATTACCGGAAGCTATACTCAGGACTGGCTATTATATAACACTGATTACAGCTGGCGTTTAAATTCTACTGAATCCGGTAGAACTCGTGCTGTATCCGATATCGGTTCCCACTGGATGGACTTAGCGGAATATGTAACCGGTCAAAAAATCGTAGAGGTAAATGCTGATTTCTCAACTATTCATAAAAACCGCAAGAAACCTAAGGGTGTTGTTCTTGCCTTCTCTAAAGAGAAATTTAAGGATGAGGATTATGAGGATGTTCCAATTGATACAGAGGATAATGCAAGTGTAATGTTCCGTTTTAGCAACGGAGCAAAAGGAAGTGCCTTCTTTTCACAGGTTATCGCTGGTAAATCAGTTTCGATTGATTTATTAGTTGGCGGATATAATAAATCTGCACAGTGGAATAGTGAGAACTGCAATGCCCTGGTTGTTGGCAATCGAGATAGCTACAATGCTTTTATTGAAAAAGGGTTAGGTACTGTTCACCCAGATACTAAACCATTAATCGCTTATCCTTTTGGTCATCTGGAAGGATTCCCAGACGCCTTTAAACAATGCTTTAAAAGTGTTTATGGCAGCATTGGAAATCCCAATGGTGAACATGAGCACGCCACCTTTAAAGATGGTCTTCATGAGATGATTCTGTGTGAGAAAATCTTTGAAAGCAGCCAAAAAGAAGGTTGGGTAAAAATAACTGACAAAGAATAGTAAATTAGTCCCAAATCAACAAATATAGACACAGGTATGCCTTTTTCCCAGGAAAAGGCATACCTGTTTTCACACTAAAGTATCTATAGGTAATTACGACTATATTTTACCTATTTACTAAAACCTTCGCGATGAATTAAACAAACCAAAGCATGTGACTTGACATATTCAGTTTACGGGGATTTACAAATTCAAACGAGCAAGTCTATTAACTATTAATTAAGATACCAAGGAGAAGGATTATGAACCTAATTAGAAACAGAAAAATTGCCACAAAGCTGTGGCTAATGATTTTACCGATATTTGTTGCATTATTATATATTCTTTTTCAATTCTCATATCAAATGAATCAGTTGAACAAACAAGCAGAATCAACCTATTATGATACCCTTTATGTAAATTCTACCTTACTGCTAAAAGCTGATCGAGACTTTTATAAGGCGACCCTTGCAGAAAGAACCTTAGTTGAAGCAGGAGAATCCTTTGATCAACAAACGAAAGACCGTTACCTAAAAGATTATAATGATAATTGCGCTTCTATCACTAAGAACATTGAAGATGTAATTATAAATATTAAATCCAACACAGAACTATATTCCGAATTCAAGCATTCAAAAAAACAATTAACCATGTCACACTTATATGAACAATTTACGAACCAATTTAAGGAATGGCAGGCAGCCTACGATCCAAGCACCGGTAAAGGCTTTATCATAGCGAAGAATGCCATGTTTGAAGGTATCCGGGATGAAATAAAAACCATGTCAGAGATACTTGAGGAATATAGCGTAAAGTCCCAGACCGATATGGAAAATCATATTAAAGCCTCCATCCGTGAAATTGTTCTTTTATTTGCAATCGCCTCCGTACTAATGGGTGCCTTCAGTCTCTACTTAGTTAATTTCATAAGATCCAACATAAAAGCCCTGACTGCTAACATGAACTCCCTTGCTGCCAATGACTTGTCAATTACTCCTCATCATATCAATAGCAAGGATGAACTAGGAACCTTATCTCAATCTGTGAACTATTTGGTACATTCCTTACGAGACATTACCTCGAATATACTAAACACTTCCTCTTCCTTATCAAATTCCTCCGAGAGTATGAAGCTTACCTCTGACGAGGTAACAAATGCTGTGGTTGAAATATCAAAAACCATTAATGAAATTGCAGAAGGTGCAGCTACCCAGGCTGAGGATACACAGCAGCTGGCAAGTGAAATCAACCGTTTAGGAGAAATCGTACAAACCAGTACCACAAGTACAAAACAATTATCGCATAATGCCTCTGGAATTATGACCGTTATCCAGGAAGGACTTACTACCGTTCATCATTTGGATGAAATCAACACAAAGAATCAGACTACATTTCAATCCAACTTTAAAACAATCGCTACTGCAAATCAAAATGCTGCACAGATTGTGGAAGCAACCGCTATTATTTCAGCCATTGCTGAGCAGATCAACTTAATTTCCTTAAATGCCGCAATAGAAGCTGCAAGAGCAGGGGAAGCCGGCAGAGGATTTTCTGTCATTGCAGATGAGATACATAAGCTTTCGGAACAAGCTAAGGATTCCACTGCACTAATTGACCATATGCTGAATGAAATCAAGCAAAATATTAATACTGCAAGTAATCAAAGCAAAGAGGTCGAACATGCCGTGTTACTGCAAACAGAAAGTATTAATATAACTAAGAGTAAATATGATACCATTGTTAAATACATAAATGTAATCAACTCTGAGATATCCTCTCTGGAAAGAGTTTCCTTGTCCATAGATCAGAGTCGTTCCATCATTAGTGAATTCAGTACGAATGTATCCGCTATTTCTCAAGAATATGCTGCAAGCACACAAGAAACCTCTGCAGCAACTCAGCAGGTATTAGCAGCAATGACAAACATCAATCAAAATAGCACTGAGATAGATGATCAAGTTCTTGACCTAAAGAAATTAATAGATAAGTTTATACTATAAAAGAATGCGAATCACAAAAATTCTCCCCCAGGATAAAATTATTTCGTTTAACATAATTATGAAAACCATTCAGAACCAATCACGAAAACCTATGGTTTTCTCACTGTATACAAACTTATAGCCAATTTACATAAAACATGCTCCTAGAAGGATTTTAATAAAACCTTTTAGGAGCATATTCTTTAAAAGCTACACATTCTATTTATTTAAACTTATAGGAATTTTATTAGAGCTTAAGTCATTGTCGCCATTTACTATTTCAGATTACAAACTGCTCCATATATTTTTTTGACAATATTAAGCTATCTAGAATTCTTTCATTGGAAGACTCAAAAGCTCTATCTTCTACTTCAATACATGCATACCCATCATAACGTATATCTGTTAAAGCTGAAACGTAATTTCCCCAATTCACATCTCCCAGACCTGGCAATTTAGGTTGCATGTACTGTAACGGATACGCCATAGTTCCAACCTTTTCCAACTCTTCCTTCATTATCTTAATATCCTTAAAATGGATGTGAAAAATTCTATCCTTAAATTCATAAATGGGTTTAATATAATCTATCATTTGCCATACAAAATGAGAGGGGTCATAATTTATTCCAAAATTACTATTTGGTATAATTTCAAATACCTTCCTCCAGATATAAGGTGTTGTCATCAGATTTTGTCCACCAGGCCACTGTCCTTCATCAAATAACATTGGACAGTTTTCAATTGCAATTTTAACTCCCTTTGCTTCTGCATAATTTACTATAGGCGGCCAGATTTCCTTAACAAGCTCCAGGTTTTCTTCTACTGACTTACTTTGATCCCTGCCAAGAAAGGTAGTTACCATATTGATACCAAGTTTCACACTGGCATCAATAACTTTATACAGATGTTCTATGTTCTCTTTTCTCTTATCTAGATTTCCATCCATCGTATTGGGATAAAAAGCTAGAGAGGATATTTCAATCTTCTTATTACTGCAGTAGTCCTGTATGTAAAGTACCTTTTCATCAGTAAGATTGACAACATCTATATGGCTAATACCAGCATACCTTCGCTCTGCCTTCACCATCGGCCAGCATGCCACTTCGACACAGCCATATCCCATATCACTCGCTATATCAATCATTTCTTCAAAATTCCAATCTCCCAGTATTGAGCTAACGAACCCCAACTTCATAATGTCCTCCTTAACAATAATCCATTCTTTGCCTATATTCCTAAGCTGCGACTAAAACTCAATTGCATATGAATAGTAATTATATTTCTGAAATAATTATACCATTTATGTTGTTAGCTTTCAATCAGGCCACCTTAATTGTGCAATTTTCATTGTTTACTCTAATTAATTAAGTTTATTTTTGTATATTATTTATATTTACTATATTGTATTTCTGAAAACTTTTCATATTCATTTCAGAATTAATTGATATTTTAACAGGTATCAGTTAAAGTAGAGATAAACATCGTATTACAGAAAACAATAAGGAGTATTGTATGACTTCATTTCATAAAATTACAGTTCAACAGATAGCAGACCAAGCAGGGGTATCTCCTGCCACTGTATCTCGGGTTATCAATCACAGAGAACTTGTGAAGGAAGATACATTGAAACAGGTGGAGGCTGCGATGAAGCAGCTTGGAGTAAGTCTTCCAGAGACAATAAATCCCAAGCAAGCAGACCAGCCTGTCATTATTTTAAATATTCCAAACATAAATAATATTTTTTATACTGAAGTGATAAGAGGAGCAACCACTTCTGCAAAAGCCCATGGTTGTCATCTATTAATTAGTCAATCCCCGCTTGATCATGGTTCTATTAACGAATTTCATAATTTAATAAGGCGTGTGCATGCAGCGGGGGTAATCCTCTTAAATCAAATATCTTCCGAGTTATTGCATCAATTAAATAATCTCCTTCCCATTGTTCAATGCTGTGAATACAACCACGAATCAGAGATTCCCTATGTCAGTATTGATGATTATACTGCCGCCTTAAATGCTACTAACTATTTGATTGCCAGTGGGAAAAATAAAATTGCCTTTCTCAATGGACCACTTACCTACAAATATGCCAGAGACCGTCGTAGTGGTTTTCTAGATGCACTAAGTAACGCAGATTTAATCATTCCAAAGAACTGGTTAATTCAGCTGCCAGAAGTTAATTATGACATGGCTTATGCTGCTACTTGTCAGCTACTGACTGCTGAAGTTATCCCTAATGCCTTCTTTACCTCTTCTGATACCCTGGCTGCTGCTGTAATACGTGCCGCTAAGCGGTATCGTTATAATGTACCAAAAGATATTACGGTAGTTGGTTTTGATAATATTGATTTATCCTCCATGTTCTCTCCCACTATAACAACAGTTAGTCAGCCTAAATTCCAAATGGGTTTTTCCGCATGTGAGATGTTATTAGAAAAAATCAACAATCCAGGCTTTGCGACCAGATCCATTCTTCTGGATACTGAACTCATCATACGGGAGTCCACCTCCAGCCAAATATCAAAGTAACTGTGTGTTAGATTACGGTGTTTTTTGCCATTGTAATTCGACTTATTTCGTGCTATCATGCAACTGAAAGAAAACAGCTTTATAAATTAATACCTGTTTTAATGTATTATCATATCGCTGTTAATGAACATATCAGCTTCATTAGGAGGATAATGTATGGGAAATGCACCTTTAATTAGCATAATCCACTCAATCATACTTTTACCGCTGGCTGTGCTATTTGCTTATGCACTCATTGGCGGAATCAAGAAATGGAAGCACCACTCATTAGTGGCAGCAATTACCCTTGTAATAGATTTAAGTGTTTCTGTTCTTTATTTGCTGAATCGATTACTAGGTGATAAATTTACCGATAGTCAAGCAGATTTCACGGGATGGCTGTTAGTATATATCATAATACACGGCATCATTGCTTCAATTGTAGTTTTGGTGGAATTCGTATTGCTTGTGGAACGTATGATTAATCATCGTAAAAATCCAAAGAACAAATTCCATTCCACCATCGTTAAAGTTTTTGCTGTACTTTGGACTATCTCCTTCCTATCAGGAGAATTCTACTTTGCTTATGTTTATTTATTATAAACTAGCTAACAATCTTTATCTTAATTGTCTGCCACATAACATATTGCAGGAAACATAAAATGCACCAGCTCCTGGTAATCGTATCAACGGTTGCCAGGAGCTGGTGCATCTTTTATCTTGCTAAATTAAATAAACCTTGTGATTTAATATTATTAACTACATTAATCCTTACTTTCGAACTCCTTATATACAAAGGAATTGAAATCTGCAAACTCTTTCGAATTCTCAAAATCCTGGCAACTTATACCGATAAAAGCACCAGTAAATCCATAAGGAGTCGCATATTCATCAGAAAGCTTTCTTGGATCTATTTCATATAAGCTACCATCTATAAGTATATCTTGCCATTCCTCATCCTTAAGAGAATAGGAGTAGTAGCCTCTCGTGCCCTCCACAGTAATTTTTAATTTAACGAATCCTTTCCCTACTGGTATTTCATTTTTACCAAGTGGTAGGTTGAACTTCCCATGATCAAAGGAGAGGATACCAAGGGTAAAATCCTTTTTCTTTTCATTGTAAGCTACTCTTAGATAGTACTGGTTTTCCTCGTCGTAGCGATACAATAAACCTGCCATCACCTGAAAGCTTTCACGGTATACACAAACACTGGTTTCTGCTTCAAAGTAAAATGAAGTCTGTCTTCGAACCAACATGTTCTGATAATTTCTTGAAACCAGTGACTCTTTTCCGAATAACCTTAAGGTATTGCCGGATAAGAGTTCATATTTTGCTGGAACACGCAAGGACATAAAGTCTGCCTGAAATTGCTCACTGTCAAATTGATAGGATCTATCCATCGGCTTCAACTGTGCTTCCTCAATAATCCCCCTCTGATTTAAAGATGGAACTAATGTTTTATCCATCAAATATGGCCAATCATTCTCCCACATTATCTCTGCAATACCAGTTTCTCTTCCTAAGATACAGCTCATCGTGTCATCAATATGTCTTCCACAAAGAAATGCCAACCACCAGCGGCCATCCGCTGATTGACATATGCTACCGTGACCTGTTTTCTGTAAAGCTGCGTCAGGTGCATCCTTCGTGGTCACCAAATGTTGATTCGGATGCAATTCATAGGGACCGTTAATTTGTTTTGATCTAGCCACTGTTACAGCATGATTGTACGAGGTTCCACCTTCGGCTGTAATCAGATAATAATAGCCATTTATTTTATATAGATGTGGCCCTTCTACAAGTCCAAGTTCTGATCCCCAAAATATCTTCCTGGTTTCACTAACCTTTTCAAATGTAATTGAATCAATTTCTGTTAGTAGTATCCCTGTAAATTGAGCTGCACCTTCTTCTCTATAGTCCCACTCCATATTTACGATGTATTTTTTACCATCTTCATCATGAAAAAGTGATGGATCAAAACCCGAACTGTTGATATAAACAGGTTCACTCCAGGGACCGTCAATGCTTTTTGCTTTCGTAATGAAGTTAGGAGTATCCTTAAACGGTCCATCGGACCAACTTTTAACATCAGTGAACACTAAATAGAAATAGTCGTCTGCATAGGTAAGGCAGGGTGCCCAAATACCTCCGGATTTTGGGTTACCTTTCATATCTAGTAACTGTGTCGTATCAAGAGGCGCTTTTAATCTTCTCCAGTTTATTAAATCCTCTGAAGCAGAGATGGATACTCCTGGGAAATACTCGAAGGTTGAATTTGCTATGTAAAAGGTTCCATTTACATAAATCATACTTGGGTCTGGATGAAAGCCTTTTAAAATCGGATTCTGAATCATGAATTTATCCTCCTAAAGGATACTAGGTAGCTAATTTAAAAGCACCTCGAAGGATGCTTTATTTTATACATACAGAACAGTTACTACAAGTAAATGATATGGGGCTTCATCCCCAGTTACTTCTGTTGATAAGGATTGTTTGATGTCAATGACCTTTTTTCCGTTTATGAAATTATTCACTTGATCTTCTATATAGTCTTTATCACCGGCAGGATTCATTCTTCCCGTAAACATTTTAATTCGCATGTAGCTTCCTCCCATGTATATTTTTGTCTATTTATTAAACATAGTATAACATATAAATTCCATTATTTCCAATATTTATTAATAATTACTTCTACTTATCACTTATTTTTCTTATTCTTTTGAACTATAACTAATACAATTCCTGCTAATACTGCAGCTCCTGCTGCCACAATCATGCCAATGAACTCTGCTGCCAGTTTCTGAAAGACCGTTCTCAGATAAGAATTTTACTAATAGTGCTCTCCATGTTTCATACCTAAAGTTAAGAAATAATATTTAATAAATTTGATTTCAGTCACAGAAATAACCCACCCTCCAAATTATAATTAAGTCAAACCTACAGAAAAGGAGACTTACATATGTATAATTTCGCAGCAACAGTTGATGCCACACAATACGAACCTAAGGATAAGCATCCTGTTATTTTTGATACATTCTTCGGTTTACAAGCAGGAGAGAAAATGCAACTCATCAACGATCATGATCCACGCCCACTTCATTATCAATTTATTATAGAGATAAAGAAAGGCTTTGATTGGGAGTACCTTGAGGAGGGGCCAGAGGTTTGGCGTGTAGCAATTACTAAGCTTTGATATCTTTAACATAACTTTAAGGGCATTGCAAATATTCAGCTTTTGCAATGCCCTTCTACTGGGGAATTTATGTCAACATTAACTAGCTACCTAAAATTAAGTTCTTTGGCTTAAATTATCATAAGCTCTATAAGGACTAATTATCACTATCACTTTACTGTTAGTTATTACTATGTAGTAAAACTTCCAGTTCTTTCTCTGGTAATGGTTTACTATATAAGAACCCTTGAATTTTATCACAGTTATTTTGCTTTAAGTAATTGAACTGCTCCTTGGTCTCAACACCTTCTGCCACCACATTCAATCCCATGCTGCGACCAATCATTACTATTTGCCCGGTCAATTGCTTATTTTTCAACTCCAGAGTGATGCCATCAACAAATGTTTTATCAATCTTAAGGGTATTAATTGGTAACTGCAATAAGTAATTCAAAGAAGAATAACCTGTTCCAAAGTCATCTAAAGCTATTTTAATACCTTTCTCATAAAGAACTGTTAACTTATCCTTTATCATGTCATAAGATTCCATAAGAATTGATTCTGTAATTTCTAATTCCAGACATTCCGGATTCAACTGATATTCATCCAAAATTTGAAGCACACAATCAATAAAATCACTTTGAGTCAATTGTAGAATTGATACATTAACCGATATTGTAATATCTGAATGTCCTTGTTCCTGCAACTTTTTTATAAAGGCGCAGGATTGTTTTAAAACCCATTTACCAATGGGTATGATTAATTGTGTTTCTTCGGCAATCCCAATAAATTGCAGGGGAGATACAAAGCCCAATTCTTTATTTCTCCATCGCAGCAAAGCTTCAATTCCAGTTATTTTATTACTTGAAATATCTAATTGAGGTTGATAATATAATTCAAATTCCTCATCTTCCAATGCACCATATAAATGCTTTTCAATTAGCATTCTCTTCTGAATATCTTCCTGCATTCCGCTGGTATATACCACAAAGCTATTGCCTCCTGCTGCCTTTGCTTTATACATAGCAATATCCGCACATCGCAATAGTTCATCACTATCCTTACCATGTTCCGGGTATAAGGCAATCCCTATACTGATACTAATATGAATCACATTGTTAAAAATGTAAAAGGGTTCTTCCAAGCTTTCTAGAATTTTCTTAGCTTGTATTTTAATTTCTTCCAGATTCTTAGCTCCTTTGAGTACAAGAATAAATTCGTCTCCACCCAGCCTGTAAATTAAATCACTATATGTAATAAATGAGCTTATTCTGGTGCTAAGCACCCCAATTAACTGATCTCCAAAATTATGTCCCCAGGTATCATTGATTAATTTAAAATTGTCAATATCAACATAGCATACTGCAATTAAACTGTCTGGCTCCTTACTCCCCATCTCACTATTATCTTGATCAAAAGAAAGCCTGTTGGGCAACTTCGTTAGGGTATCGTGATACGCCAAGTAGTGTAATTGTTCCTGATATTCTTGATATCTTCGTTCACTCTCGGCAAGTTTAGATTGGCTATCCATTAACAAATCATACTGTTGCCTGATTTCTTCTTCCGAAGCTGTTAACTCTTCATAAGTCGCTTCTAATTCTTCATAAGTTGCTGTTACCTCTTGATAATTGGCATCAAGCTTAATTCTATCCTGATTAATACGCTTTAGAGCTACATATACCAACCCAAAGATTAGTACAGCAGTAAAAAGCACATAGACCCATCCCTTAATCAAGTTAATTCGTGCCATCGTCTGTACATCCTTCACAAGCAATTCCAAGAGCTTATCCGATAATAGTATCCAAAGAATACCACTAAGAGCATAAATTCCTGCAACTCTAATCGCTACGCGCCTTGGAATAAACTCCTGCTTGATCTCCAACAATTGATGTACCCAACTAAGCATCAAATATAAAATTTTCATTTTCAACCTCATTCTAATAATATGAATCCAAGCTTTTCTAAAACCTCCGTAAGTTTTCGTGTATCTACAGGTTTCGTGGCATAAGCATGGCATCCATAGTCAAAAGCTGCATGTACTATTTGTGTTTCAGCAAGAGCAGTTGTCATAATAACTTTTGTTCGGTCCTCCTGCACAATTCCATGTTGTCTCTCGAATTCTCTAATTGCCTTGAGTGTTTTAATTCCATCTACTTTCGGCATCATGATATCCAGGCAGATCAGGTGGTAGGGTGCTTCCTCCTTTAACGACATTAAAAATGCATCAATCGTTTCCAATCCATCTACTACTAAATCACAATCACCATATCTGGAAAAGAACTTTAGCATAAAATTCCTGCTAACTAAATCATCTTCTGCAATAAGTATTCTCATAATAATCTCCATTCCTAAAACTGCGAACTATATATCCCTGTCACTTTTTCATTTCTTCGTATTCATTACTTAATTTTTTAAAATACTCTTCTGCTGTAGTCCAAGCGTATTTTCTTGCAGCAAGTTCAATTTTAAACGCATAATCACGAATTTCTACTGCATTTAACATAATAGCAAGTTTTTTTACCGTAATTGCATTTTCTTCAATATGGTTATAACTATTTTCTATACTAAATTGTAAATTTAAGATAGCTTCCTCTAGTTCAATAAGCTCCATGACCATATCTTTATTAAAACTACTTTTTTCTTCGTGTATGAATAACAGCTCTCCACTTTTACTCATTTTTACACCATTATATTTTATTTCGTGGTCAGAGCTACCATTATGTATAGGTATCAGTTCCTGACCGTCCAAATTTATATCCTCTTGCTGTATTATTGATTCCATCCGGTCCTTATTACCTTGTGTTTCTTTTATATTGCTAGTGCGATGACCAATTTCAAAGGGTAGTATAAAATAGAATGTACTCCCTCTATTGTTTTCACTTACAACGCCAATCTCACCATTCATCATTTCTATGAGCTGCTTACATATTACAAGTCCCAGTCCAGTCCCTCCATATTTACGTGTAATGGTTCCATCTACCTGGCTAAATCTTTGAAAGAGAAGATCAACCTTGTCTCTAGACACTCCTATCCCAGTATCTATCACATGAAACTTTAATTTCACAGCTTTATGATTTCTCTCCAATAAAGAAACTGCAACTGTTACTTTGCCTTTCGGAGTAAATTTAATTGCGTTTGATATTAAATTATTGAGTACCTGCCGTATACGATCAGGATCTCCATTTAGATACTTTGGTACCTCTGGATAAATTTCCAGTTCTAAATTTAATCCTTTATTCTTGGCAAGCTTTGAATGAATTTTAACAACATCTTCTAAGAGTTTTGATGTTTTAAAGTTAATTGTATCAATCATAAGTTTACCAGCTTCAATTTTTGAAAAATCTAGAATGTCATTCATAATTTTAAGCAGAGAGCTTGCGCTGTATCTTGCCATATTAACATTCTCTAATTGTTCCGTATTTAATGAAGACATTAATAGCAAGTCAAGCATACCAATAATACCATTTAGAGGTGTACGAATCTCATGGCTCATATTTGCTAAGAACTCACTTTTAATTTTATTGGCTGCTTCTGCCGTCTCCTTGCCCTTTTGTAAATTATCCTCATATTTTTTCTGTTCCGTTATATTGTCAAATGCAATAATAATTTGATGTTCATTCTTAGAGGTTAATGGTATAAAATTAATTTTAAGCCAATAATCTTTTTGAATTTCCTGGTCCATTACAGAGTGAAAAAACACACTATCTTTGTTTGGTGTACCTTCTCGCAATACTTTCTTTATACTCCTATTAATATTGCAAAGCCTGCATTTTTTCCCTTTTCCACAACCTTTTTCAAAGCTGTTTTTACAATTAGTAGCATCTCCAAAGCGATTCCCCACAAAACTGTTATTGTTCTCAAATATTTCCTGTGCAGGTTTATTGGACCATTGGATTACTGACTTACTATCAATCACCAGAATCCCCGTAGGAAGTGCTTCCAGTACATTCTTTAAATTATTCTTTTCTCTGTGGATTTCCTGCTCCATATTCTTGATACGGCTAATATCGCGAAATACGATTACTGCTCCTTCTGTAAGGTTGTTGGCATCCTTTAGAGGTGAACAGCTTGCAGAGACAAATAATAATTTACCCGTCTTCGTAACTAAGGCAGAATTATTTTGTAACCCTACTGTTTTGTTTTCTTGTAGCACTGCCTTAATTGGACTT
Source organism: Bacillota bacterium (assembly GCA_023407575.1). Lineage (GTDB taxonomy): Bacteria > Bacillota > Clostridia > Lachnospirales > Lachnospiraceae > Mobilitalea. The sequence goes on along the minus strand of JAEYLX010000032.1, from coordinate 375,533 downwards.
AACAAGCTTTCTCTGTTATAGAAATTAACTAAACGAAATATTTCTTCAAAGGGTTTATCAATTACCTCTCTGTTGGTCCAGCCCGTTAGTGCAATGCCAGATTCATTCATGTATTGTACATGTCCTCGCCAGTCAGTTATAATAACACCGTCACCAATTGAGGACATTGCCGTTGCTAAAAGTCTTGGATTGTATTTCATTTGCATTTTTTTAACCTACCTTCTTATGAGTTATAATGGAGCTTTTACAGCCCTTATGCTGGGGAATAGATACATTAACTCGTCAGTCAGTTAATAATTAAAACTAATATTTACCAAACTCTTTATCACTTAAATCAATTTTAACCAAAGATTTTTTCCCTTTGTTGAGATTAACGTCTGTGGGGTTTGTTATACTGTTTTTATAGCTAATATCATCTAGTAATTTAATAACCTCAGGATCCAATTCATCAAATCTACGATAGGAATTTGCTTTTGTTTCCTTCTTTAATTTAAATCGACTCACCTGATCCTTTAGTAGATCGGCCTGGCTGGAGAGTTCTTCACTTGCTGCTGCACTTTCCTGGGAGGTTGCTGAATTTGTCTGTACCACCTGTGATACCTGCATAATTCCTTGATTTACCTGTGTAATCGCTGCTGCCTGCTCATTGGATGCAGATGTAATATCACTTACAAGATTCGCCACTTTGGCCACTCCATCAACAATTTTGCTTAATGCTTCCGCTGTTTCATTGGCTATCCTTGTTCCTCCCTCTACTTTTTTGATAGAGCCTTCAATCATATCCGTTGTTTCTTTTGCAGCATTTGCAGAGCGGGCAGCAAGATTTCTAACCTCCTCTGCTACCACGGCAAAGCCCTTACCATGTTGTCCTGCTCGAGCAGCTTCTACCGCAGCATTAAGCGCAAGAATGTTTGTTTGAAAGGCAATTTCATCAATTACTTTAATTATTTTTGAAATACTTGCAGAGGATTCATTAATTTCTGTCATCGCCTTTAACATTTCACCCATCTGACCATTACCCTGTACCGCATTCGCTCTGGCAGTTTCAGCCAAGGAATTTGCTTGGTTTGCATACTCAGCATTTTGCCTTGTCTGGGTTGATATTTCCTCTATGGATGCAGTAAGCTCCTCAATTGAGCTGGCTTGTTCTGTTGCACCTTGTGATAGAGCTATGCTGGAATCAGAAACCTGTTTGGAACCGGAAGCCACCTGTTCTGCTGCTGAATTTATATTATTTAGAATTTCATTATTCATCCTCAGCATTTCGTTTAACTTTTTACCTAGTAAATCTTCCTGCGATTTTACTTCAATCTGAGCTGTCAAATCACCAGAAGCAATCCTTTCTACAACTTCTGCTTGTTCACGGATATTGGCGATCATCTTACCAAACGATATCATCAATAGACCAATTTCGTCCGTCGTTTTAGCTTCTACCCTTATGTTAACATCTCCAAGCGCTAGCTTTTCTGCAATCCCTGTGAGCTCTTTGACTGGTTTACTTATAATCATGCTAATAAAAGCCCCAAGAAATATAGATAGAATTACCACTACAATCACAATGAGTATCATAAGGAATGACGCAGAAGCTGCAGATGCATCATTGCTCTCCGATCGTTCTTTTGCTTGGGTTTCATTCCATAGAGTCATAGAATCAAGAATTTTATCTACCGAATCTCCCAAAGGCCCAGCAGCCTGAAATAATGCAGTCACATCTGCCTCATTGTTGCCTGCTAAAGCAGCGTCAATAATTTCTTCCACTGCTGCTTTATAGGGTTCCATCAAGGAAGCCACTTCATTAAAATTATCTCTGTCCTCCTTAGAAGTTATCCTTACCTCATATTCGGTCATAACAATATCAAAATCTTCTAAGTATTCGTTTACACTATCGACATACTTTGATTTATCTGTTTCGTCAAGATTCATGATAAGATCTCTCATAACCATTCTTACACTGATAAAGTCATTACTTAACGAACTAATGTTAGCTATGCCCATTAAATTTTCCTCATAAAGCTTTGTATCATTTTCATTGACCATTCTTAAATTTATAATCCCATATACACCAATAAGTCCAGCAAGCGCAGCTACCACGATAAATCCTATTAGTAATTTTGCAGCTATCTTTAAATTGTAAAACCATTTCATTACTATTTCCTCCTTAGTAACAGTATTTAACCCACATTACTTAAGCTCTCTATTTCATTATCGCTTAATAATTTCTCACAATCTAATAAAAGTTTAACTTCACTTCCTGTTTTCCCTATTGCTTTAATATACTTTTGGCTGTTTTTATTAATATCCGGGGGCGCAACAATCTCATCCTCCGAAATAGCTAACACTTCTGAAACACCATCAACAATTAATCCAATTGACATATCACTTGTATCAATAACCACAATACAGGTTCTGTCATTGTATTCTAGATACTCTTTTTTAAACCTTAACCGCACATCCATTACAGGAATAATTTTTCCCCTTAAATTAATAATGCCTCTAATATATTTTGGAAGCTCTGGTACTTCAGTAATTGGTTGAATTCCAATAATTTCTGTTACATACCGTATTTCCATACCGTAGGTCTCGTTCCCCATGGAGAAGGTCAGATATTTTCCTTTTTGCGTATCCTCTTCCTGTTCAACTTCTTCCTGAATTACTGTTTGTGACATTCCATTACCCCTTTCTATACTGAACAACTTATGCTTTCATACCCAATAATCCGCTGATATTTAAAATTAAACTGATACTTCCATCTCCAAGTAACGTACATCCTGCTAACCCTTCGATTCTCTTTGTTTTCTTTATATAATTAGGAAGTGCTTTTACTACCACCTGTTGCTGCCCCTTAAGTTCATCTGCAAGCAAGCATAAACTTTTCCCATCCTGTTCCACCATAATAAGAATCCCTTTAGAAATGTCCGTTATTATGGTCTCCACACCATATAATTTATGTAAACGAAGGATTGGATAACATTGACCTCGCACCATAATCATTTCACTGCCATCTGGGTCAATAATAATCTGATTTTCTTTCGGACGGAAGGATTCTTTAATTGAATTCGTGGGCAAAGTATATCTGGCTGCTCCCACTGATATATTCATTCCATCAATAATTGCAAGTGTAAGCGGTATCTTTAATATTGTTGTAGTTCCCACATCCTCCTTACTATCTACCGATATACTTCCTCCAACAGCCTCAATATTCCTAATTACAACATCCATCCCAACTCCTCTACCGGAAAATTCTGAAACATTGTCTTTTGTAGAAAAGCCTGGAAGAAAAATCAGATTAAAAATATCCCGATCCGTCATATCATCTTCTGGTTTTGTTAATATTCCATTTTCTCTTGCTTTAGCTAGAATTCTTTCTTTGTTTAAACCCTTCCCATCATCCTTTATACTAATGATTACATCACTGCCTGAATTCTTTGCTTCTAAAGTAATTAATCCATAACTGGTTTTCCCTTTAAGAAGCCTATCTTCAACGGTACCAATTCCATGATCAATAGAATTACGAACCAGGTGCATCAGGGGGTCGGAAATATGCTCAATTATTTTTTTATCTACCTCGGTTTCTTCTCCCAAGAGCTTTAACTGAACTTCTTTATTTAACTTTTTGCTCATATCTCGAACTATTCGGTGCATTTTATGAAAGGTTGCAGACAATGGTACCATACGGATTGACATGACCATATCTTGTACTTCATTTGTGATTTTACGAAGCTGGCGTGCTGCCTTGTAGAAATTCTCTAATCTTAAATCCTGCAGATCCGGATTTTGGGTTACCATTGCTTCCGCAATTACCATCTCACCCATCAAATCCATTAGTTTATCTAGTTTAGCTACCTGTACACTTATTATGTTTTGTTGTGTATGGGGATTATCAACTTCTTTATTCTCCTCCAATCCACTATTTAGATTTGGTACCTTAATAGGCTGTTCTATAGCAAAACCACTCACTTGAAATGGATGACTAAAATCAACGTCCTCACCAAGTTCGACAATTTCCAGACTTTTCAAGAAGAGTGTTTTCATAAAAAAATCATTTACTTCCTGCTTTGTTAATACGGTCTTTAGATATAATTGAAACCCCTTTGTCCTTATGGTCAAGATACTGTCATCATTTTCAATAATATCACTGGGAACATAATAGAACTCTTCCGTAATTTCTTTCACATTATGTACAATATTGTAGGCTCTTAGATTCTCCATTTCACACCCTATGTCAAAATGAAATGTGGCTTTATATCCTTTCATGGTTGCATTGGACACACTCATTTCATGGGTCAGATAATATTGCTGCATAATGGAAGTCAAATCTCTTTTTACCGGGCTGTCTTTAAAATTATCCTTTCGTAGGGATGCTAAATAGGATTTAATACGTTCAATTAAGCTACTCGCATCTCCATCACAACTTCCCGTATTTGTAATTTTTATTAGTTCAATTTTTATAAAGTCAACCCCTTCAAGAACTAAATCTGATAGGATCGAATAATTAAGATGTATTGGTTTTTCTTCACGAAGAAAGTAAAACAAATCTTCCATTGCGTGAGCCATTGAAGCAATATTATTAAAAAGCATCATTGCGGAAGAACCTTTTATCGTATGCATGACACGAAAAATATCATTTACATCTTCTATTGTAAGAACACTGTGTTTTTCACCGGATAAAATTGATTGTTCCAACTGTTCAATGTTTTGATTTGTTTCAAATAAGTACATATCCAACATAGGATCATTTAAAAATTTCTCTGACAATTTTTTCACCTCCTCCTTTTTTCTACGTTGCATATACTGATTAAATTTCAAATGGAAGTATTTATCAATATTTAGGTTGTTTTAACAACAAACCTTATATTACAAAAACTATTCAATACCATAAATGGGAGAAAGAAGACGAATTACCCCGAAAAAGCCTACATTATGTAATGTTTAATACCAAAAATGTCGATATATAGCTATATTGGGAAAATGAGGTTAATTAATATGTATAAACTTTTACTTGTGGATGATGAGTGGACACAACGATATGCTCTAATCAAGATGCTTAGGGAATGTGATCAGGATTTTGTTGTTAATGCCGAGTGCGAAAATGGCGAAGAAGCCTTGCAGGCTTTAGAGGAGCAAAACTTCGATGCAATTATTACTGATATCCGAATGCCAGTTATGGATGGCATACGATTGTTACAGGAAATAAGAGAGCGGGGACTTGATACCACTGTTGTTCTTGTTAGTACACACAGTGACTTTGAGTATGCCAGAAAGGGTATTAAATATGATGCTTTTGATTATCTGGTGAAACCCATTGCTAAGGATAAGATAACCTCTTTACTACAACAAATTAAACTAGACATTGAAGAAAAAGCCAAAACCCGTAATATAAAAGAAAAGCTCGAGCAAGTGTTAATTGAAAAGCTCGATTTTGGACTTATTACCAATTATGAGGACACCATATTTTCAGTATTATATAATTCTCCACAAGAGGTTGACCTCTATATTGAACAGCTCATAAAGTATCATTTAGCCATGTACGACAATGATTATTTTAAACTTGGAGTGATGTTTGAGAAGTTAATCAGAAATACAGAAGAAAAACTCCTTAATAAACATCCATTTATTAAGAAGCTTTATCAGCCAAGTGAATTTACGAAAGATCGCATTATTTCAAATAATAGTGAATCAAAAATAACAGAAATTATCCGAATGGAGTTTCTTCATATATCTGATTTTATTCAACGATTTCATTTAAGCACTTCCGACGACGTTATTTATAGAATGTGTTCAGAGGTCCTTTCAAAGTTAGGTAAAAAAATAACCTTAGAGAAAGTGGCTTTGCGTTTAAACTATAACAGTGACTATCTAGGACGCTTATTTAAAGCCAATACCGGAGAAAGCTTTTTACAGTTTTGTACCAGGGCAAAACTAGAATATGCTACAATTCTTTTAACAGATAAGCATTACAAAACTTACGAAATAAGTGAGCTTTTAGGATACAAGGATGCAGAATATTTTAGTAAGCTTTACCGAGACTATACCGGCGTTTTTCCCTCTGAGTTCAGAAAGACTTACTTTGGTAAGGTGAAAGAAAAATTAGTTCCGCGATTAACTTCAGATTCCACCCACACTCTGCCATGATGTCTCTTGATTATTTTTTTTGCAATAGCAAGACCAGTACCGGCACCATCATAATCTTTTTTTGAATGCAATCGGTAGAACATGGTGAATAGCTTTTCTGCATTCTTCATTGAAAAACCCACACCATTATCTATTATTTTATAGACATGTTCATTCTTTTCTTCTGAATAAATTATTTTAATTTCAGTGTTTGAAATTTTACTCGTATATTTAAACGCATTGGAAACCGCATTGTATACTACCTGCTTAATAAGTAATCTGTCCGCATAAACTTCTGGCATGGGATCAATTTGCATCTCAATTGTTCTACCTACATTTTCGTCCAATAAGGTCTGATACACTTCCTCAAATACATCATGGATTGCTATCCACTCTTTCACCAGCGGGTCACTGGAGACTTTAGAAAGGTCGGATAGTTTTTCAATTAAAAGGATGGCCTCAGAGGCCTTTTCTCCCAATGCCTGCATAAATCGTTTTGTTGAATTTTCTTCTGTAACAGCCATATCATCATTAATAAAATTAATTAGATTCTTAATAGCCCAGAGAGGTGATTTTAAATCATGACACACCATATGATTAAAGCTCTCAATCTCTTTATATGCCTCTTCAAGATTCTCTGTTTTGCATTTAAGCTGCACATGTACATCTACTCTAGCTAATAGTTCCTTAGGGTTTACTGGTTTGGAAACATAATCCTGTGCTCCTGCTGAAAAAGCATTGATGATTATCTCACTATCCGTAATTGCAGTTAAAAATATAACTGGGATAGATTTGTATAAAGAATTATTTTTAATCCTTCTACACAAATCAATCCCATTGATCTCAGGCATCATAATATCCATTAAAATCAAGTCAGGGACTTTATTTTCTATTACTTCAAATAGCCGACTTCCTTCTACCAATACCCTCACCTTATAACCAGCCTCTTTTAAAATCATTGCAACAAGGTGAATTTGGCTAGGAGTATCATCAACAATTAGTATTTCAAACTCCCTAGAACTATCTCTCATCTTATGTATACCCTCCAAATATGTAAATTAATATAGCTTACTAATTATTTTATAAGCTTTCGACCATTGGAATTGTACAAGTACCTTTTGCAAATCATTCACTATTGCTGAATCAAATGCTTTCTCTAAGTCATTTTTCAAGTGTTCAAATACTTCAATAGAGTCAAAATCGTTTAGTTTTATTAATTCTCCCAAACGCATAAGCTCTATACGAAGCTGTGGGTTAGTAGTTTCTTTATTGTGCGATATGTTAAAGTCCTTCAATAATAATGTTTGGATAGATTTTTTTACAACTTCTAATTCCTCTATAATTAATAGTGCATCCTTATCAATGTTGTAATTATACTTCTGTGTTTCTAATCCATGCTGAATTTGCTCTGCAAGCACTGATACGCCAACGGCACCAATATTAGCTGAACTCCCTTTTAAGGTATGAGCCAATCTAATCGATAGTTCTAGGTCATTGTTGTTTATTGCTGTCTTCAAATCCGATATAAAATTGGCATGATCCGATAAGAAAAATTGCAGTAATTTGCAATAAATCTCTGGTTTTCCATTAATTCGTACAAGTGCTTCTGCAATTTCTAATCCGGGAAGGACTTCTGGAAGAACATGGAGGTTCCTACTATATATTTCTGTTTTTGATTCTTGGCTGTTATCTGCTGTAGCTGCTATCTCATCCAATGCTTCTATCGTCTTATCTTTACCAATCATTTTCTTGATTAACATTAACATATTGACCGGATTAAACGGTTTTGAAATATACTCATTCATACCGGCCTTCCATACCTGCTTACTCACACCTTTTACAATATCCGCAGACATTGCAATAATTGGTGTGCTTTGATCAAAGCATCGAATCCGCATGGAGGTATCATAACCATTAAGTATCGGCATGTGCAGGTCCATTAATATAATATCATAGATGTTACCCGCTTCTAACATTTTAAGCGCTTCCATTCCATCTTCTGCAGTATCTACTTCTATTCCAGCTTGATTCATCATTTCGTAGGAAACCTGTTGATTTATTTTATTATCTTCCACTAATAACGCTTTCGTGTTCACAAACTGAAACTTCAGTTGAGATTCCTGTATCACTGTCTCTTCATATTGATCTCTGTTCTCATAATCAAATTCCGCTTCAAAATAAAATACGCTGCCATGCCCTAACTCGCTGGAGGCTGAAATCTCTCCTCCCATTAGATCGGCCAGGCTTTTGCAAATGGATAACCCAAGACCAGTCCCCCCATACTTTCTGGTTATTGTAGTATCCCCTTGTGAAAATGGGTTAAAGATCTTATCTATCTGCTCCTGACTCATACCAATCCCGGTATCTTTTACTGCTATCCGTATAAGTGCCTTTTTCAAAGTCTTTGACACTAGGATTAAACTAATATGAACTCCACCGCTATGAGTAAATTTCACAGCATTGTTTGCTAAGTTTAACACAATCTGATTCATTCGGTTTGGATCTCCAACTAGAATAGAAGGTATCCTCTCATCCACGCTGATACTTAAATCAATTACTTTTTCAAAAGCTTTGGGTTTCATAATACTCTCTACGTTATGGAGTATTTTACGAATATCAAAATGTGTGTACTCAAGTTCAATCCGATTAGCCTCGATCTTAGAAAAATCCAAAATATCATCAATGGTATTTAATAAATTCTGTGCTGATATCTCTGATTTTATTAGATAATCCAATTGCTTATCCGATAAACTTGTATTTTTAAGGAGATGATAGAACCCAATCACTGCATTGAGAGGTGTTCGAATCTCATGACTCATATTAGCAAGAAATTCACTCTTATATTGACTTGATCGTTCCGCAGCATCTCTTGCCTCATTTAATTCTCTTTCTAACTTAATACGTTCTTGAATCTCTTCCTCCAAGCCTGCATTTAATTCTTCCAGTTGGGAATTCACACGTATTAACTCCAAGGTTCGTTCCTGAACTTTATCTTCCAGCACCTTGTTTAATTGAAGAATTTCCTCTTCAATCAACTTTTGCTCCGATATATCCTGAAGGGTTCCCAAATAGCATATAGGTAACTGATTATCATCAATCTGATAAAAGTAATTATGCCTGATGTAAATAATTTTACCAGATTCCAGCAGCAATCTACACTCGAAGGTACCGATTTCTTTGGTTCTAATGAATTCGTCGTGTACCTTAATTACAAAGCTTCGATCCTCTGGGTGTATAACCTGCAATAAGGAAGAGAAGGTTACTTCTGTATCCTTCCATTCAATCATACGAATCATTTCATCTGATAATTTAAATTCCTGGGTGATTAAATCATATTCCCAGTGTCCCGTCTTTGAAATTCGTTGAGCTTCCTTTAATCTATATTCATTTTTTTTTAGCTCAATTTCGATTAACATCAGTTCTGTAACATCATTTGCATAGACAGAAATGGAAATCAAATTATTATTCTTATAAATTGGTGTAATGTATAGCTTTAAGTATCGATTACCTTTAATTGTCCTATAATCTGTGTAAAAAGCACCGTCCTTTATGGCTTTGAGATACATATTTGTCCAAGAAATAACACCTATTTCTGGCATAATATCCTCTAGTTTTGCATTAACACAAACGATAGTCCCGTAGGTGCTATATATAAATTCCTTTAAGGTCTTATTATAGACCTGCATTTTAAATTCAGGGTCAACGGACCATATCATATCCTGTGAATTGTCAAAAACTGCTCTTAAATTATGTGATAGTATTTCTGCTTCGGTTAATTGATGAAACAGCTCTTTCATAATATAGTTTTTTTCCGTAATGTCAATACCAATGCTAAAGAAACACTCAACCTCTTCCTGTACATTTAATACGGAACAGGAATACCATTCCACTAAGCGAATTACTCCGTCTTTACAAAGTATTTTATTCTGTGAAATGTAGTGCGATATTTTCTTGTTTTGTATCTCTTTGAATAGCTCTCCTACACTTTGCCTGTCTTCAGCACAAACAAAATTATCCACATAGTTGAGGTACTGCAATTCCTGCATGCTCTTGCCAATCATATTTTGCATATAATAATTCATATACCGGATGGTGCCATCTGTGTTAATCATAACTAGAAAGGTCGGAAGCGTGTTAATAATTGCACTGTTAAGATTTCTCTCTTGAAGAAGTTGATGAGATAAGATTTTCATCTCTGAAATATCTCGTAAAATATAAATTCTGTTATCCTTTTCTTTTCCTTCAATTATATCAAATTCAAGATCAAACCTCTTACCCTCCAATGTTATTCCAATACCATAATAGGAATTTGATACCTGATCTGCTGGAGCAGTATGTATCAGAATAAGATCACCAATATCAATTCCCTGTAAATTTGTTGAATTGTTACCAAACATTCTTTTAAATGACGCATTGGCATACTGAATATTTCCCCCACTAACAAATACAACTGCTTCCTTCATATTCTCAATAATTCTTTTGTAAACATCCATAGAAAGATCCCCATTGATCTCGTTATGATTTGTCATATGCAAGCTGCTCCCCTTCATTGAAAATGATATTGAATACATAATAATATTATAGCACAAAAAATGGTAAATACATCTTTATTCCATTAATTTCTAACAGAAAAAGATGTATTCCGACCAGCACTATAAGCCAGAAGGTAATACATCTCAACTTGATTATTCCATTATTTTATTGTTCTTAAATAAATAGCCACCGCTTTCCAGTTATCAGTAGGCTGATAGGTTAAGAAGTTCTTTGATAATTTCACTGTAACTTCATTATCAGAGTATATATGACTTATCTCGTATGATGTATTCTTGGGTAGCTCAATTCTACACTTCTCGTTATTCCTTTGATTATCGAAGATATGAAACACAGCATATGCATCGCCATTATTACCCATACGTAATACACCCTGCCAGCCCTCTAAATGACGATAACTTTTTGCAGTTGTACCAAACCATAAGGTATGCCCCTCTCGTATAATAGGAACTATCCTCTGGTAAAAAGCTATTCCCTTCTTAATCACATCCCACTGTGCCTCCTCAAGATCAATCACGTCTCCGGAAAAACACATTCGACCAAGGAATGTATTCGTAATGGAATACGCAATTCTTTTTAAATCATCTTCCTTCCGAATCACTGCCCAAATCTGACTCTGCTGTGGAAGGATTACTCGGTGTAAATTAGCTGCAATCACAGGAATTTCCTGACACTCATGAGCATCTGAAAATGATGCCATACTACAGGCTCTCATCATCAACGGCTCCAAACGATGGCCACCTGATGCACAGTTCTCAAGGATAATCCCCGGTACTTCCTCTTTTATCTTATCAAGGAATTGATAGGATGCCTCCATATTCTGTCTTAGGCCTTCGCCCAAGGATTCTGCACCGTCACAACCAAGTCCAATGGTCTCGTTGTAATCAAGCTTCATATATTCAAACTTATACTTTCTTAATAGACCAATTACTCTCTCTGACAGATATTCCTGCACCCAGGGATCTTTCATATCCCAAAAACGCCTCATGGAGGTTGTTAGTACCTTACCATCTCTTTTTAACAGGTGTTCTTCTAATTGATACGCTTTGGCAGCAGAGCCAACATTCTCAATCTCAAACCAGATACCTGGCTTCATGTTATAGTCTCTGATTAACTCTACTGTTTTATCAAGTCCCTTGGGGAATAATACTTCCGATACCTTATAGTCTCCCATGGCAATGTCCCAAGGAATTCCCTCTTCTTTATACCAACCACAGTCAATTACGAAATATTCAATACCTACGTCCTTAATCTTACTTAGAATTTGTGAGATATTCTCATGGGAAGGACATCCCCAGGTAGTGCAATACTCATTAAATATAATGGGAAGTTCTTGTTCACTTTCAGGCAAATTCTTTAAAAAGCGATTTCCACTCTTCGTCAGTTTTTGAGCAGTACTATCCACGCCACCACCCTTGCATACTGTAATAATTGCAGTAGGTGTGGTAAATAACCCACCCGGTGTAATTGTTTTCATCCAATGACCGAATTCACGGTCTGCCAGTCCTCCGGATATTGCAACCCCATCATCCTTACGATAAATTTCCATCTGCCAGGAAGCATTATGTGCAAGTTGAGCTCCCCAGAATACATCCTTCTTCTGGTCCTCTATCACTAAGAACGGAAAATAGCGATTAACTGCCATAGAACCCACCTGACCAAATCGTTCTGACCTAACCGCATGTCCTGCCCAGGAGGGTTCTAATTGCAAATCCTCTAAGCTGGTACTTTCCAGTCGTCCTTCCATGCTCCAAACACTTCGAATTCGATGTACCTTTATGGTGTCATAAGCATCTCCAATTGTAAAAGGAGTAATTCCTCCCAATGAGAAACTCGATATCATCTCAAGAGTAACTTCTTTCATGCTTAGATTATGAAAAACGTTATAGGTCTCAACGCACTCACTATCCTTAAAAAGTTGCAAATGATGCTCTACTTTATATCCGCGCTGATCAATTAGAGTTGTAATAACTTCCTCTCTATCCTCAAAGGAGATTACATCTTGTTGTTCATAGGTCAGGCAAAAGGTAGATTCCCCCTGCCGCATGGTAACCCCACCGGCATAGGCTCCGGGATAAACATCTCCGGCTATCTTTATCTGCACGAGCGAATCAACCATCTGTTTTTTCTGCTCCCAATCAACCGGTTCCATCCCTTCCGGCAATAACATCAGCCCAACATTCTTCGTCTGCGAATCAATCATATATACAACATCCGTATCCTTAAAAGAGTACTTCTTCAAAATTGAAACTGCCATGTTCGCTCCCTTTCTTCACAATCCAGTATTCACTATTCTTATTTTTATTTTCTTTTATCATTACTCTTATATCTTTTTATTTTTTTTTATCTTTTATTTTTATCTTTTATTTTTATCTTTTACCTTCTATCCTTTATCTTTTATCCTTTATCTTTTATCCTTTATCTTTTATCCTTTATCCTTTATCTTTTATCCTTTATCCTTTATCTTTTACGTCCTCTTCTCAGATTGGTTTGGATTACTAAAATAGTGGAGAAAACCAGGAATATGAGTGCATATATGATCAGATGGCGAAGACCGGTAAACAATGGTTGAACGTACTTATCAACCATTGTTTGGTAAGGCGAGTCCAGATGATTATATATGCACTCATATTCCGTCCCTCATAAATCCACCTACCCTTTGACTGCCCCCACTGTCATTCCTTTAATAAAGTATTTCTGTAAACTGATAAATAAAATTGCAATGGGCAGTATGGATATTACAATGGCAGCCATCGCCGTCGTATAATCACTGGTTTGAGCAGAGAATAAGGATTGTATTGCTACTGTCAGCGTTTTTAATTGCTTTTTGCTAACAAAAAGGCTGGCCAGAAGATAGTCATTCCAAATCTGGAAGGACTGCATAATAATCAATGTTGCCATGGCTGGTTTTAGTAAGGGAAATACTATTTTAAAATAGGTCTTAATAATGGAACAACCATCAATTCTTGCTGCTTCTTCAAGCTCCACCGGTACTGTTGACATAAAACTGGTCATCAAGAAAACACCAAATGAAATTGTTGTAGCTATATACATAAAGATAATGCCGTATCTTGTATTCGTAAGTTTTAAATTAAAACCTATTATATAAATAGGTAGAAACAGTGCTTGATATGGAATTAAAATTCCAACGATAAAGTATACATAGAGGAATTTAAAAAACTTATGCTTACAACGCGCAATCGCCCAAGCAGTCACCCCACATAATAGCGCAAGAATCAGAACACTAATGACCGTATAAAGCAGGGTATTCGTAAAGGTAATTACCATATCCAGCTTCTGAAATGCCTTAGTATAATTATCAAAGTTAAGTGTTTCCGGTAAGGAAAGAGGACTGCTTAGATATAACTCTTTCTTAGTTTTAAAAGAATAATTGATGACAATAAAAATAGGTGCAATGAATATAATCGCAATTATGGTCATTAAGATTTGAAGAATAAAGGTGCTTTTGGTATAGGGTTGATTCACAGTATAATCCTTTTCTTTCTTCCGTCTTTTCACTGTTTCCATTATGCCTGAACCTCCTTACTCTTAAGACCTTTTACTTGTATCAATGCAACCAGCAGTAACACAATGACAAGGGTAACTGACATAGCAGAACCATATCCATATTGTCTTCCATTAATTGCTGTTGTATAGGTCTGATAAATTATTGAAGTTGATGCTCTGCCAGGTCCACCCTTAGTGGAAGAAACCAGTAAGTCATACACCTTTAAGGAACCTGTTGTAATTCCAACCACACAAATTGTAATAGCTGGTGCTAACATTGGTATTGTTACATTTCGAAATCTTCTGATAGCTCCTGCCCCATCAACTCTTGCTGCTTCATATAATTCTGTTGGGATGGATTGAAGCCCTGCCAGATAAATTAGCATCCAATAGCCAATCCACTGCCAGTTATTTGCGATTAAAAGTCCTGATAAGACGGTATCACCATCTCCAAATAACAAGAAGTTAATATTGGTACCTAAGATATCATTAATAGCAGGCAATACATTGGAAAACATTCGAAGCCACACGAAACCAACGATGACCGCACTAATTAAGCAGGGAACAAAGAATGCTGTTCGATATAGCTTCTGTGCCTTAATTCCACGATCTAGTGCCATTGCAAATAATAAAGCAAGTACATTTTGAATCACTGTATTACCGATGGTAAACTTAATAGTAAACCACCAGGCATTACGAAAATCCGAGTCACCCAATAAGTTAATATAATTCTCAAATCCCACAAATGGCTTCACCTTCGTCATACCATCCCAGCTGGTAAAGGAATATCTTACAGCCAATAACATAGGAATAATAAGCCCTATTGTAAATATGACTAACCCTGGCAACACCAGCAGAAAGTACTGCCTAAAAACAACTTTATCCCAATTAGCCTTTTTCTGTCTGCTCATCTTTTTAACTCCTTTTATGTTGGCCCAAGAGAAACCTCGACGCCTGATAGGATAGGGCTGCGCAGAATGGCAGCCCTATGTTTTGAATTCACGATTTTTTGTATTTATGAAATTGTGTCTATTAAGGTTTAATTAGTTGGCACTACTTGCATCCACTCTGCCATCCGAAGCAGCAAGAGCATCTTCAAAGGTCTCATCCCCCTGTAACCAAGCTGCGATATCCTTTGCATTTTCCTCCTGGAAGCCCCCCCATACTAACTGGTTATTACCAAGGGTTACGTCTACAATCTTTCCTGCTGCCGCATAGGTATCAATATCCGACTGGCTAGGATTCGTAAAGGTAGGTGTCACATCTTTTAACATAGGTGCAGTCTTCGTGTAGTCATAGATTTCTACCGCAAGTTCTTTGTCACCTGTTAATATATCCAATACGCAATTAATAGCTTCCTGATTCTTGCTGGCAGCGCTTGTCATAACTGTAATGTTAGGCTCAAAGATTAATTTGGAATCACCAGTTTGATTAGGGAACGGGAAGATACCAAAATTAAAGTTCTCATCAATATCTAAGAAGTTCTGAATGGACCAGGAACCGGACACCTTCATTGCAGCTTCCCCTAATACCATTCTTGCATCACAATCTGTCTGTTCTGTCGAAAATGTATCTGTATATGTATTATCAAATATTAATTTATTATAGCTATAAGCATTCTGGAATTCTTTCGAATTTATGAAACTAGTCTCACCTGTTCTGAACTTATCACCCCAGGTAGGGTCATTATTAAATACATCGTTCATAGCGAATTGCATAGTAACATTACCAATTGACCAGGTATCCACCATATGGCTTGCAAATGGGGTAATACCCTTAGCCTTGCAATCATCAATAATTGCCTGAAGTTCAGCAAGTGTTGTAGGAACGGACCAGCCATTCTCAGCAAACATATCTTTATTATAGTAAACACCTTGATATAACGCGTTATAAACAAGTCCATAGACCTTACCATCAACAGATACATTGGTGTTGGCTGCATCTAATACTCTACCAGTGTATTCACTATTAATTTCACCTAAAATCCCCTGTGAGGTATAGGTCTTAACGTCCTGTGCCTTACCTATCATGATATCAGGAAGACCGGACTGCATATACTGCTGCATCTTAGGTTGGAAATCGTTACCCCAATCAACGCATTCCCATTCTAAAGTAATATTTGGGTACTTTTTGGCTAATGCTGCATCAATTAAGTCCTCGATACCTGCATCTGTGGTAGATTGACCTGCCAAAACTGTAAGTGTTACTTTCTCTGCCGGTTCCTCGCTTTTAGGTTCTTCCGTGTCCGTAACAGCCTTCGTAGGAGTCTCTCCTGTGGTATCCTTGTCCGTCTTGTTGCTGCTTCCACATGCGGTGAATAACGCTGTGGTCATTGTTAATGCAAGTAAAAGGCTAACCAGTTTTCTTTTCATAAAATTTACCCTCTCTCTTGAAATATTGTTTTGTTGCTACGCTAATTGTAGCTTTTTTTATTCCAACGAAAGTAGGACTATTTTGAAAATCGAGTTGCACTTTTTTGAACTTTTTGAAGAAATTTATTACTTAACCATCCACTCATTTTTTAATAACTAATAATAGTAAAGTAAATAATTGTTATAGTAATATTATGTAATCTATTGTAAAATAATCTTAAATAAGAATATTTTAGCAATAGATATAAATGTAGTTTTTACTATAAGCTAGTATTTAAGGGTCAATAAGCATTTTTCATTGTATGGAGGGACATCAGCTAATCACACTAGATTTGAACACTCTTTAGGGGTAATGCATCTAGCAATGAGATTTTTAAGCGTTTTGGAACATAAAATCGTATCACTTGGAAAGGTTGCAGAATTTAAAAGCGATAAATTACATTTACAATATGCATCATTATTACATGATATTGGTCATGCACCTATGTCGCATGTTGGAGAAGCATTTTTTGATAAAAATGATATAATTGCTAAAATAAAATCACTATTAAATACTGATGATGAAAGTACTTTTATAAATGGTTCACTTCATGAACTAATGTCATGCTATGTTATTGCCAAAAATTTCAAGGAAATACTTAATCAAATATTTAAATCTAATGAAATATCTTTAGATATATATTATATTTTTCGAATTATTACTGGAAGCAAATATGGTAATATTGACATGTGGAACAAGAATTTAGTTATAGAGATTTTAAATTCTAATTCTATAGATGTTGATAAAATTGATTATTTGATTAGAGATAACTTTATGACTGGAGGCGTTGCTCCAAATATCAACTTAGAAAGACTACTGTATTCTATAACAATAGACTCTATGAAAAAGATTGCATATTCTTCAGTTGGGATATCAAGTGTAGTAAGTATTATAGACTGTCGTGATTTTCTTTACTTATGGCTATATAATCACCATATTGTTGTATATACTGATTTCCTTTACAATACAGCAATTACCCATTTAAGTAATAAAGATAATGATAAATCAAAAAATAAAATATTACTTAAAAACTATTTTTCATGTGAAGCAATAACCGAGGAATATGTTTCAGATGACGATATAAGAGTAATTCTCAATAAGGAATATTCTAATACTACGTCAATATACTCAAAAAAAATACTGTCACAATTATTAGAAAGAAAATTCCTAAAACCACTTTGGAAAACTATTTTTGAATTTAATACCTTTATGTATAACAAAGAATATTTTGATGATAGAGAAAGAAATGGAATATTAAAATTAATACAAAATCAAAATTTGTCCAATGTTACATCCGAGCTTATCGAAAAATGTGAATTAGAACCCGGTGATTTATTTATTATCAAAAGGTCAAATAAATTTTATGCAATGAGCGATAAATCTGAATTTTACATCAATTCAGAAAAAGACGGAAATATTGAACTAAAAAGGATTATGCCTGAAAGAAGATTTGATGAAAACTATTCAAATGTTGCTTTTTATGTTTTTACCATTCCTTCTAAAATTGATGAAGTAAAACAAATGTTAGTAGAAATATTAAAAAAATATTTAGTATTATGATTATAACTTTAGCTTATAGAATATAACATTTTAATGTAAATAATTACATACTCCTCTTTTAATTGATGTTAAAGAGAATGGAGTTGTAGTCACATTTAGCATAGTATTATCTGGAGGTAATAAGGATGCCTAGACATGCATTTGGAATTATGCAAAGTGAGTCTCTGAAAGGTAAACGATTTGATCAATATGAGCCCGAAAAATACAACTGCATTACCATCGATGATGCTTTCATAGAACCTCTCCTGCCTCAACTATCAGATATTGACTTTTACTGGCATTCAATTGATGTTCCAGGTAAAGGATTAGCATATTGGGGTATTACTTTGATACCACCAGAATCTCTTAATTCTATGATAGATATAATTTTTAACAATACTGAACTATTATTGTTAAAGGAACTACTTTTTAATGCTAAAAAGGATAGTAAATATGTAATACATTTTGGAATATAAAAGTTTGAATTAAGAAATAAATCCACGCACTAACAATTTAATCTTGGAGGGTATCTTATGAATAAAATTAAACACGATAAAATATCATTAATTATTTCTATTTTTTCAGTAATTATTTGCTTAATTGCAATTGTTATTTCTGTAATAAATCTTAGATATGCAAAGGCTAACAAAACGGATATCGGGATGGACATTACACTATTTTGGTGCACGATTACAATTTTATGTGCGAATATAACAATATCTATTTCAAGTTATACCAAATACAAAAAACATTTCAAGTAAAAATATTTCTGTAATAAGCATTTTTATTTCATAAATCATAACTAAGAACGATAAACCTGAAACAAGGGGGCATTGAATATAAAGGTAATGAAGGTAACAGATTAATTCCAAATTCATGCAATGAAATATTAACAACTTTAATAGTATTCATTTCACCTTAAAAAAGTTATATGAGAATGTATTAAAATAGTCAATTTTAAATTCAACCTAAGAAATAATACCTTATGAAAACTTTTTAATATTTCACAAATGTATATTTCCAAATATATTTATAAACAATGTACATAAGCAACTTTGATTTTTTAAGGAGGACCGTGCATGAATAAAAATGATTCGCTTGAAACAAATAATGAGAACCTGACCGGATTGCAGAATGGCATTATATTAGACTCAGGACCATTTTATCATGGCACAAAAGCTGACTTGAAGTCAGGGGACTTGTTGGAACCAGGCTTCAGCTCTAATTATGGCAGTCAAAAAAAGGCTAACTTTGTCTACCTAACCGCAACATTGGATGCAGCTATATGGGGAGCTGAACTAGCAGTTGGTGACACACCCGGTCGGATATATCAAGTAGAACCCACTGGCAGCTTCGAGAATGATCCAAATTTGACAGACAAGAAATTTCTCGGGAACCCGACAAGATCTTACCGTACGCAACAACCATTACGAGTTGTAGGCGAGGTTTTGGACTGGGAGGCTCACTCACCTGAAGTATTACAAAACATGTTAGATCATCTTGAGAAGTTAAAGCAACTTGGTATTGAAGCAATTAACGATTGACAACTTCTATGTTAGAATATAACATTCTAAAAGTTTGGATGACATTGCAAGAAGCAACTAAAAAATTCAAACAACTTTTCATTATACTATATAAAATCGAGCAAGGAGTAATCTATCCCATTTTAAAAGCGTGATAATTACTGCTTGCTCTATCTATTTTTTCCACTATTTTTTCCACCATCTTGTCAACATCAATAATATAACTTTTAACAATCTATTTTTAACTATTTCTGGCTACTCTTCACTACATACACTCTCGTACCAAAATCGCCCATAATTCTAATCCCCTCTTGAATACCCGCTCCAGAATATTGCTGCGACAATTTGATACCAGCATTTATTAGCATATCTCCAAAACCTTGATACTCTTCCATCTCACTTGTAGGTATATTATCTCCTTCCTGATACTGCTCCAGATACTGCCTTCGTGATTTAACCTCATATAAGTCCTCTGGCAGCAGGTCTGTCATTTTCAAAATATCACTTGCCGGATTTGTTGGTGCCAATCTTTGATAGTGAATAAGAACTGCTTCTTTTCTGTCCTCGGAAAGTACCTGCCAAATTACCTGATTATCATCTGAGTGTAGTCTATAAAAGGTTCCAAACTGGAATAGACTTCGGTACTGTTTATAAAATATAATCTGGTCCTTAATTGCTGTTTTCTCAGCTTCAGTCAATTTAGTTATATCAATTTCATAGCCCAACACTCCAAAACACGCAACATGAAATCTAGTTTCAATAGAGGTAGTTCGAAGGGTTTGGTGGTTCGGAACAGCACTTACATGCGCTGTCATGGTCGATAATGGATACCCATAGGAGGTTCCCTGTTGAATATGAGTTCTTTGGTTTGCGTCTGTATTATCCGAGGTCCAGATTTGTGGCATATAGGCTAAAATACCAAGGTCAAACCGATTACCTCCAGCGGAACAGCCCTCAAATAAAATTTCCGGGAATGCCTTCGTAATTTGCTGCATCATATCATACAAACCAAGGATATAACGATGATAAAACTCTCCTTGATTTCGTCCCAAACTTGCTGAATATGCATCGGACAAATGACGGTTCATATCCCATTTGACATACTCAATAGGTGCACTTTTTAGTACATTAGAAACAACTCCAACAATATAATTAACAACATCTGGTCTAGTTAAATCAAGTACATATTGGTTTCTTCCCACATAAGCCTCACGATCAGGTGCTTTCACTGCCCAATCAGGATGCATTTCGTATAAATTACTTATTTTGCTAATCATTTCTGGTTCAAACCACAGACCAAATTTAAGTCCTACTTCAAGAATCTGCTCAGTAAATTTTTTCAGAGAGCCATCAAGCTTCTCCTCATTCACTGTCCAGTCACCTAAGGAGGACGAATCATTGGAGCGATTGGAAAACCAGCCATCATCCAGAACAAGCATTTCCATACCCAATCCTTTGGCTTCTTTCGCAATTTCCAAAAGTTTTCCAGCATTAAAATCAAAATAAGTCGCTTCCCAGTTATTAATTAAGATGGGTCTTTCTTTATAAGCCCAATCAGCAGAAATAATGTGATGGTTGACAAATTGATGCATATTGTGAGACATTCCGTTCATGCCCTTACTGCTAAAGGTAAGAACTGCTTCCGGTGTATAGAAGTCCTGTCCAGCTTTTAACTCCCAACTAAATTGATGTGGGTTAATACCTGTCATAATTCGTAGCTTCCCATAAGGAGATACTTCCACCGCCTCATAATGATTCCCCGAATAGATTAGATTACAACCAATACAATCCCCTGACTCTTGGGTAGCATGCTCCCTTGTAAGCATAATAAAGGGATTATGGCGATTAGAACTGCTGCCAGTGGTTGAATCATTAACATACAGGCCTGAAATCAATTTCTTTTTATTCTCCTGTCTCTCTCTAATCCATAGGCCATCAAAGGTGTGCAGCGTATAATCCTTGCCTGGCAGGTCCAGCATCATACTCATTACCTTTTCTACCCTTACTGATGCCTCACAGCGATTTTCCAGCTTCACTCTTCGTGTTACCACATCACAGTCATAGAAAAAGCTATAGATAAGATGTAGGTACATCGGGTATACCGAATCCTTTAAGGTAATATCCAAGGTGTACACCTCATCTTTATTTATACTTTTATTCTGCTTAGCAAAGGGCATCCCCGTTTGCTCATTTTCTTCATATATGCCTTCATAGGTGCGATATCCTTCGTATAGAAAATTATTAGAGAAGCCATAATCTGGCACCTGTAAAGTTAAGGGCAGGTGTCTGTAATCTCCTGTTCCTGAAAAGGAGTACTCCAGACATAAATTATCCAGTGTTAATTTAGAATTACTTGGTGTCACATTACTATTGCCATAACCTGTGGCGAACTTCTCGTAAAGAGCCCCGGTATAAGGTGACTGTTTCAACCTTCTACCATAGAATAATTGCTCCAGATATCTTCCATCCCTTATACGAAAAATATAAGAGGTATTTTTCGTTTGTCCATGAAAAACATTATCTTTCTCATTAACATATATCATAATCGTAGCTCTCCTTCTCTTATTTAACTGATATGATAAACTTTTATCCGTCCCTCTTCACCAGAAATACATTATTCTAAGTATACTAGTTTTCTCCGGCAGCAAACTTCTTCATCCATTTACTTGATAAAGGCTTTTTTATCTATATGTCTTAGTTCCGTTCCTTGCATTTCAATCATATTACTCGACTATTGCATATCTTGTAGCTATTAATTACTTTTAGTCATTAATCATATAACTAATATAGCTATGCAACTGTTCCATGCTTTCAACCGTATATCTTTAACTATTACATGTCTTGTAACTTGTTCTTTGCTTTCAGCCATTTCGTAACTATTACATGTTTTGAGGATGTTACATTATACCTACTAGCAGTAATATACAAGAACTAAAGCAAAAGAATATGTGTGTATTTATTATTCAGCTGGCGCAGACCGGCAACAAGGATTGCAAAGCCTTTTTGCAATCCTTGTTGGTAAGGCAAGTCCAGATGAATGATAGATATACACATATTCTTTTCACAACCTATATTTTAGTTATATCAAATTCCCCAGCCTATCCCTTAACAGCTCCCCCAATCGTCATTGCACTTTCCACCTGTTTGCTGAATACAACATATAAGATTATTGTAGGAAGACTAGCAATAACCATTGTTGCACCCATAGCACCCCAGTCAGTGGTAAAGGTACCTTGGAGAAATAACAAACCAAGTGGCAGGGTCTTTAATTTCTCGTCTGAAATTAATACATTAGCTAGATTAAATTCATTCCAGGCATTTAAAAAGGTATAGATTACAAGTGTTGCCGTTGCAGGTTTTACCAAAGGGACGATGATACGGAAAAAGCAGACAAAGATATTAGCTCCATCCATACAAGCTGCTTCTTCAAGTTCCACCGGAAGCCCCTTTAAGGAACCATAATAGACCAAGGATGCAAAGGATATGTTGATAGCAGTGTATACCAATATAATACCGATATTACTGATATCTAACCCTAAGTTATTCACAAGCTTTGCTACCGGAATTAGAATTGCCTGCACAGGAATGAACATACCAAGAGCAATGTATACCTTAGCAATATTTCTTCCTCTCCACTGCATACGAGCTGTTGCGTAGGAGAATAAAAGTGCCATCGAAACTGTTAAAATAACCGTTATAATACTTACGATTAAGCTGTTTAAGAAGTAGGTCGGTACACTATACTGTGACCAGGCCTTCACATAATTCTCCAGATGTAAGGTCGTTGGAAATCCAAAGGGATTGGTTACAAATATCTCACTGTTATTTTTAAAGGAATAGAATAACAACCAGATTACAGGATAGAGTGAGAAAGCCGCATAAATCCAACAGAAAATGCGAAACAACAAAGCACCAATTTTTCCAAATATCTGTCCAGAACTTATCGATATTTCACTATTTAATCTGTCATTTCTTAATTTTTCATTCTTTAATTTGCTCTTTTTAATTTTCTGTTCCACTTGGCTTCCCTCCCCTCTTCTTTATCGCGAAATAACCAATTGATTACCAGAATTACAACGAGACATTGCAATACAAGGATACTTGCTGATGCCATTGCATAACCATATCTAAATTCTCTAAAGGCTGCTTTATACATTAAATAAGTTAACGTATAGGTGGCATTGCCCGGTCCGCCTTTTGTCATAATGAACATTTCGGTAAAGGCTTTGATACCACCTGTTAATGATATGGTAAGGCATATCTTATAGGTTTCCTTTAACAGCGGTATTGTAACCTTCAGGTGCGCAAGTAAAGTGGACGCCCCGTCAATTCTAGCAGCCTCATAATAATCATCGGGTATCGACTTAATTCCAGCCATCATCAAAGCAAATTGATAGCCCATCCACTGCCAGGCATTTACGAAAGCAATCACATAGATTGCAGTGTGTCGATCGGATAACCACTTCTGTTGATACTCCATTCCGAGTACCTTAAAGAGATTATTTAATAATCCCGAGTCAGAGTTTAAGATAGCAAGCCATAGTTGACAAACTACGGTCACTGATAAAACTACAGGTATGAAATAGGTCACTCGTAAGAAATCTCTGCCCTTGGTTCTTTTGTTTGATACGACCAGTGCAAAGATTGTAGCCAGGGACATTTGAAAGACGGTTATAATTAATGCAAATATTAATGCATTTTTATTCGAAAGTTGGAAGACTGTATCTTTAAACAGTCTTGTATAATTCTCAAATCCAAGGAAGGTACCGCTCCCAAGTCCATTCCATTCATAGAAGCTTTTCACAAAGACTTGCACGATTGGATAAAATACCATTAATGTAAATACAGCGAGAGCAGGCAAGGCAAACAGTATAATTGCAAGCTTATTTGAATAAAATTTCTTCACTATATGGTCCCCTTTTCTAATTATTCTTATAGATAGAGCCACCATACTAAGGGTTGCCTTGTATGGCGGCTCCGATTATTTGCTAATTCTGCTATTCAGGTTCTATTTTAATTATTGAGCTAATCCATTCTCAAGTTCTGTGATAAACTCACTTGGCGTATAGTCTTCAACCAAAAGATACTTTGTCTGATCTTCAAGTGCTGTCTTAAAGGTTGCATTAGTTAAATGCCAGTCAAACTTAGTAATACTCGTTATGTTAGGTAACTCCGCTTGAAGCTTCTTCATCATTGGAGGAAATTCTGTTTCCGGTTCCACTGCCACATCAAGAGCTACCAATGGAGTTCCACGATACATAACCTTTGCTTCACAATATTTTTCAGAAATAAAAGCTGCAACCTTGGCTGCAAGTTCTGCGTGCTCGGAATTAGGATTAACTGCATAACCAGCTGCTGCACCACCGCCGGACCATACATTCTTGCCTGCTTCATAAGACGCCGCATCATAGGAAGGATAATACATCCAATCTACATTATCTCCTAACGTTGTTGTTGCATCTGTCATGTACCACTGACCGTTTAAGAACATTGCAGATTCTCCATTTAAAAACATCTGGGATGCCTGATCATAGTTTGATGTAGACGCACTATCCTGGAAAATGCCTGCTTTTACAAGGGTATTCATCATCTCTGCTGCCTTCACATAAGCATCTTCATTGGCTGTTCCTTCACCATTATCTAACTTAGCTATACCGCCAGAATCCCATCTGGTTGCAAGAACATCATAAAATGCTGCTGTAATCCAACCTTCGGAACCAAAGATGGACATCGGTGTGATACCATTGTCATTGAATGTCTTAATAGCTGTTAAAAGTTCCTCATAGGTTGTTGGAACTTCAACATTATACTGCTCAAAAATTGCTTTATTGTAATACCATACTACGTACTCATTACCTGCATAAGGGAAAGCATAAATATTACCGTCCGAATTATAGAGGATGTTGCTTGCACTCTCAAAAACCTTATCTGTAAAACCTGTTTCTTTAGCGATATCATTTAAAACCATAATATTACCAGACTCTTTAAAGTTCTCAATCTGTGCTAATGCAACCTGATAAATGTCTGGTAAATTGCCGGTTGCTGCATAAGTCATCAACTTCTGGCCATCATCCTGTGCTTGCACTTCTAATTTTAATGTTACATTAGGATAAGCCTTCTTCAGCTCCTCCACTGCATAGTCATAAGGAATCTTGGTATCATCATCTGCATACTGTGCATAGATGCTCAAGGTTGCCTCCTCATTTGATAACACTCCCTCTGGTAATGCTGCCTCTGTTACGTCTGGCGCTGAAGTTGCTGCTGCATCGGTTGGTTTGGTTGTATCCTCTTTTTTGTCGTCTGACTTGGAACATCCTACTAACATGGTGAAACAGAGAACAATACTTAATACAAGAGCCGTAACTTTTTTCATATTAACCTCCATGCTGCCTACAGGCAGCTCATATAATTAGCGAAAAGCACGCTCCGTGCTTTTTGCCGGCTGAAAAATGTTTTCTTTTCAACCTACTTACTCCTTAAACTATTACTTCGCAAATGTAATTTCATCTGCTATCAAGTTCGAATAACCGAAGCAACTCACGTTATGCAATATGACTGTTTTTTCCGTCAATTCCATCACTTCTTACTGCATTATTCCTTTTTGATGAGTAAATTATATGATTTCTATTTCATTATTCCTACGGAATATCCAAAATACATTGGTATTTTTCAAAATTTATTGTTTATTTATAATATCACTCGGCAAATATCCAAAATATTTTTTAAAACATTTGCTAAAATAACTGGTGTCATTAAATCCGACTTCAAAGGAAATGTAGGACAACTTACAATTTTCCTTCTTAATACGTTCCTTTGCAATTTCCATTCGATATTTGGTGATATAATCACTGATTGTCATCTGATATTCATCTTTAAACATTCTCCTCAAATAGGTTTGGTTTACCAATAGCTCTTTTGATATGTCCGATATGGATAAGCCCGGGTTCTGATAGTTATCTTTAATATAAGCCTTCGCCTGTTTTGCAATCTGCGACGATTTTGTATCTATATGCTCTAATTGGTAATCAATTACTTTTTTATAACATTCCCAGATAAAACTTCGCTTACCAACATAAGAGTTTTCATTATTGATTCTGGAATAGGGATGAAACCCCTTTCCAAATATGTCATCAATACTTCTTCCCACCTTTACAATATAGGAAAATAAAACACTTAAGAGGCTCATATAAATCATGTCAGCGTATTCCGTATTCTCATATTCTTTTATTCGATCCAGTTCCTCCAGCATTTGCTTTTGAATACGATCATAATCCAGTACTTCTAAATAATTATTAATCTCCTCCATTAGGTTCCAGGAATAAAATTCATTATTTCCTCCTAAGAGCAGCTTTTTATAATCATGTATCTTAGAATTCTGTTCTGCATAGGAATTACTTAATGCCTGTATCGTCTGATAATACGCATTTCTAAGTTGACTGGACTGATAACAGTAATCACTAATTCCTACTGATAAATCAAAACCAATGTGTTCCTTTGCTAATTTTATGATATCCTCAAATTCATATCCACCATATGCTTCCAGGGCCTCTTTTCCCTTAAAATTAAGAATTGTAACGATATTCCCTTCGAAATCATGGAATATATCCTTAGTTCCATCAATCTGCAGCATGTTATGCAATAACGATGAAAGAACCTCTTTCCATTTTAAAATCTCCTCAGGTTCTACCTTATTTTCGTATAGATTAATACGAACTGTAACCACAAGAAAGTATGGATAAGTAAATGGCTTCATCTTATCCGCCAGATTATTTCCCTCTGCACTTTTCGTATAGATATACTGACGCAGAAGCTGTTCTCTATGTTCTTTTCTTAATTCATCCTGTTCATTCTGTTCCTCTAATAAACGGTTGATGTTATCCTGTAATTTTAATAAAGATATAATTAATTCTTCCTTTTCAAAGGGCTTTACAATATAGTCACAAACCCCCAGCTTCACTGCCTTTCTGGCATACTCAAACTCGCTGTTGCCTGTAATTAAAATGATTGAGACATCTGCATTTTCTCTAATAAGATGTTCGGAAAGCTCAAGTCCATTCATATAAGGCATGACGATATCTGCTAATATAATGTCCGGTTGATGCACCTCATATAATTCCAGTGCTTCCTTTCCATCCCTAGCCTCACAGCAAACCTCAAAGCCATAGGATTTCCAATCTATGAAGCTCCTAAGATATTCCCGGTAAACAGGCATATCATCCACAATCATTATCTTAATCATTACTCCACTCCTCCATTGTTTCTGTTGCAGGCAGCAAAATGTCTATGGTTGTCCCCTTTGTAATTTCACTATAAACGGCAACACCATACTTTTCACCAAAGAACAATTTAATTCGGTGATTTACACTATAAACACCAAAATGACCTTCCGGTTGATTTTGCAAGATACTTTCCATTTCTGGCTCTTTCATGCCAGCTCCATTGTCGATTACAGATAGTTTAATACCCTCCGATGCCTTACTACCTGTAATTCTTAGTAATCCCATACCTTCCTTATACTTTAATCCATGATAAATGGCATTCTCCACCAGAGGCTGAAGGGTTAGCTTGGGAATTAACATAGGCAGAATTTCTTCTTCAATTTGCACATCATAAGTAAAGAGATCCTGATAGCGGATTTTCTGTAGCTCCAGATAGTCCTCAACAATCTTAATCTCCTGACCTATGGTAATTATTTTCTTGCTATCGGACAGTGAATTCCTGTAATAGTCTGCCAGTCTTCGTATGGCTCTTCTGGACTCTTGATGCCTGTTCATCTCCGATAATTTAATTACAATATCTAAGCTATTATATAAAAAATGCGGCTTTACCTGTTCGTGTAGCAGCGCTAATTCATATTCCTGCTTCTTTCGGGCTTCATAATCGACTTTTACCAACAGCTCCTGAACCTGCTCTGTCATATAGTTAAAGCTATTCCCCAGTTGCCCTATCTCATCAAAATTTTTAAAATGAAAACGAAGCTTCATATTACCACCAGCAATTTCATCCGCACCATTTTTCAACTTTAACAACGGAACAGTAATAATTCTTGATAAATAATTGGATAGGGACATTTCCAGAAGAATAGCTGCTAGGGCAATCCCAATAGCGAGGTAAAGAATATTTCTTGCCTCCACATTGAATTCATTTAAATCAGTTACACCTTTTAACTGCCAGCCATAACCAACTACTTCATAACGTGAGATATAATATTTTCTACCTAGATAACCTTTAATCTGATTTTTGTCTGTTTTCATTAACAACTCTTCTATAGCAGGTTTATCAATATACTTGGAGGACACCACAGAGCTGATTATACTTCCATAATTATCTTCTAAGCGATAGTTAATGAGTTGATTCGTTAAAATCGTCTCGATAGCACTAATATCCACATTTACAAAAATGTAGCCTAGCGTTTCACCTGTATTTATTTTTAATACCTTTTTGCCCAGTGTTAATACCGGAACCGTAGAATCTTGCACTAGGAAATCTCTTGCCTCACTGGGAAACCATATAGACTTACCACTGGTCTCCTTCAACTCTGCTAACTGTGGAGAGGATTTAATCTTGTCCACATCCGTTAAAAGTGTGTTATCTGAGACAAATACTTTGTTATCAGTATCCATAAAGGCAATGGAATCAATTTCATCAAAAACAATCTTAGCAACATATAACTCATTCGTAATTGCCTTCTGTTCTGCCAGGGTTATTTTCTTTGTTTCATCCTTCTTATCCAAAACCTTATTAATATTAACCGTCAAATAATTGGAGCAGTTCTCAGTATCCTTTAGGATTCTAGTAATTCGGTCCGAGATCACCATACTGGAATCCCCCACACTCTGTCTGGTTCGTTTATCCACAGAATCCTCGTATAACTGCGTAACTAATACACCAAAGATTGCGACTGGTAATATTGCCAAAGCTAAATTAATTAAAAGTAATTTACGTTTAATAGTAAGTTTCTTAAGATATCCTTTTACCTTCGTAAACATTGTTATCTCCGTTCTGTCCATTACCGATTACTACTTTCCTGTCTCCTATAGTCTGCATATTCCATTACTTCATCCAAGGTAATCTGCCCCTGCAGCCATTCCTGCTGCTTAAGAGCAACATTGTTCTGATAATTCCAAATAAGCTGATTATTACCGTTTGTTACTTCTACCACTTGATGGCTTTCTTCATATCTCTTCACATCTTCATCAATGCTATAACTAAACTCAGGTTTTATATCTTTAATCGAGGAATAGGTCTGGGTAAAATCAAGTATTTCCTTAATTAATTGATTATTCCCTACCAGCTCTTCAAGAATTTCGTCTACTAATTCACTGTTCTTATTGGTATTGCTCTTCATAAAGGTAATATTAGTTTCTCTGATTAACTTGGCATCTCCAGTTAGATTGGGATAAGGAAAGATGCCATAATGGTCCTTTTCTTTCTGGTCATTCACCGACTGCAGAGACCAGATTCCGGTAAGATACATTGCTGCTTCCCCCTCCATGAATCGCTTGTCACATTCGTATTGATCAATGTACAAGGCATCCAGCCAGGAATTATCAAGAATGTATTTATTTTGCAGCATACAATGCTCAATCACTTCATTATCTTGAAAACCAACCTCTTCCTCTCTAAATTTATCTCCCCAGTTGGGTGTTACATTAAATAAATCATTGGTAAGGAACTGCATTGTCATATTGCCAATCTGCCAACTCTGGGAAAAATGGGTTGCAAAGGGTGTAACACCCTTCTTTTTAAAGGTAGCTACCACTTCATTAAGCTCCTCCAGTGTAGAGGGTACTTCTATTCCATATTGCTCAAACATACTCTTATTATAGATAACTCCCTGGTAGATAGAATTCAGAGGAATACCATACACAATTCCATCAACTGACACAGCAGAAAGTGCCTGTTCCTCAATCTTCTGTGCACAAGTAAGTGGAATGGGTGAGAGATTCCCACTACTGGAATAAGCCATTACATCCTGTGCCTTTCCAATAATCAGATCCGGGATATCTCCTGAGGCAAACCTTGCCTGCATCTGTACATTAAATTTCTCTCCCCAGTCCACGCATTCCCACTCAAGTTTAACCTTAGGAAACTTGGCGGCTAAGGCCCCATCTATCATATCTTCAATTCCAGCATCTGTCGTAGATTGCCCGGCAAGAACTGTAAGTACAATTACATCCTCGTCTTTGGAAGGACTTACATTAGCTTGGTCTTCATAATTAAACAGATAAAGGATAATGACTAGACTTATCATGAGCAAAACTGCGCCGATACCCTTTTTCATCCTGTGTCCTCCTACTTCTTAAGCATCACTTCGTTGCGATATTCACTCGGACTGCTCCCCATCATTTTGCGAAAAACCCTATTAAAGTAAGAATAATCATCATATCCCACCATAAAGGCTATTTCGGTTAAGCTAATCTTTGCATCCTCCATATATTCCACGCATTTATTCATTCTCTTCTTTGCAATATAAAGCATTAAATTATCACTGGTTTCCTGACGAAATATTTTAGAGAAATAGGAGCTTTCCACATTAAATTGTCCTGCAAGTGATGCAAGAGATAAGTCCTCAAAATAGTTCTGGTCGATATATTTAATCGCACTTTTTACCACATCGCGTATGGAGGAATTTATCTCATCCTTTCTAAGGTCAATGGTATAATCAATCATTTCTTCCAGTGCCTCTTGCAAATGGTCAATATTTAAATACTCTACGGTTCGGTTTACCAGTTCCGTTAAGCTTTCCAATTCCATAATTTCTTTATGGGTTCTACTGGAAAGTTGGTGTTCCATAATGACATTACAAATTCTTTTTACCGTCTGTTTTACCTCTAAATAACTCCACTCCTGGACCTTTCCCTTACCGAGTCCGATTGTATCAAAAATTAGCTTTATTATGCCTGCCTGATTCTTATTATTTAAAAAGCTCTTTAAGCTATTCTCCTGCTCTTCTGTAAGGCAGTTCTTTACATCCTTATGCAGCTCTGGATCATCCTTCTCACAAAACAACACAACACTGCTATTCTTATATCTTCTGGTCATCAGCATGGATACACTTTGAATATAGGCTGTATGAATACTTTCTATAGAGTAGGAATGCTCACTAATAACGATACTGACTGGTGCTTTCATTTTATTGTTGAAATATTTCTCCAGGGCTACTGCCATTCTTCTAAGCTTTGAATTCTCTAATTCAGTTATGATGATAAATTCATTTGAACGATAGATATAGTTAAAAATAAGAAGATTATCTAACCCTGTTAAATCTCTTATCTGCTTTTTCACCCAGTAAGATAATAGGTTGATATCATACCCATACTCCGTAGTCAATTCACTTAGGTTATGAATTTTTATTAAGATCAAACTATAACCGGCAAAGTCAAAATTACTATTCATCATTACCACAGGGGAATATCTGGCTTCTTCTTTCTCCACCAAAAGACTTAACTCCCTATCCTTCATCGAGGAGGCTGCCTTTAATATTTGCAGGCTCTGTTCCTCCTGCTCTTTCTGGAGTTTAATTCTACTACTGATAATCTCCAGGGACTTGGATAGGGTATTTACTAAATCTATTTTTGTGACTGGCTTTAACATATAATTAATAGCACCATTGAGTAAGGTACTCTTTACAAAGTCAAAGTCATCATATCCACTAATTACAAATACAACAATTGCAGGATATTTCTCTTTGACAATTTTAATCAGTTCAACTCCGTCAATAAAGGGCATGTTAATGTCGGTGATGAGAATATCCGGCATATTCTCTTCAATCTTTTTCAGAACATCTTCACCGTCTACAGCAGGATCCAGAAATTCAATATTATACTGCTTCCAGTCAATCATTGTGCGCAGCTTTTCCCGTGTCCAATATTCATCATCTGCGATTAATACTTTATACGTTATTTCTGTCATGTCCCCACCTCATCCACACTTAATCTTGGTATTACCAGATACACACTGGTTCCTTCCCCAGGTTCACTCTCGATACGCAGACCAAAATCCTTTCCATATAACATCTTTAGTCTGGCATTAATGTTAAACAGCCCAATAGAGGTCCCTGTCTCTACAGCATCAACATCATTTTCTTTCAGTCTTTCGTTCATTAATGCTGCATCCATTCCAATTCCATTGTCCTTGACTACCACCTGGAGCATGTTATCCTGGGTATAGGCTTCCACACTTATTTTCTTTTCTCCGCGTTTATTTCGCAGTCCATGCTTTAATGCGTTCTCCAGTATGGGCTGTATTGAGATTCTTGGAATAGAATCCTGTAAAATTTCATCACGAATGTTAAACTGATATTCCACACCTTCACCCATGCGTACATTCATAACGTAGATGTAATTTTTAAGATGCACTATCTCTTTTGCTACTGTAGAATACGGATGCTTAAAATCCAAGCTGTAACGGAAAATGCTTGCTAAAGACTGGCATAATTCACTTACTATGGAACAATTATTAATGCTTGCAATACTGCTCATAGTATCCAGCGTATTGTATAAGAAGTGCGGGTTAATCTGTGCCTGAAGCGCTTTATATTCTGCTCTGTTCAATAACAGTTTTGTCTCATACTCATGGCTGATCAGGCGTTCAATCTCATCCAGCATCTCATTAAAATCCTGCCCCAGCTTTCCTATCTCGTCTTTATTCTTATTCTGTACCCTTTGATTCATGTTACCGGATCTAATTTTCGCAATTGTTTGTGTGAGATGCTCCAGTGGTCGTGTAATACCGCTGGTAATAAAAACGGATACCAGCGTAATTAAAATACTCATAATTGCCACAATTAGAATCAAATTCTGTGTCAGAGCTTTCTGATTCTGCTCCAATAAGGCTTGTGGCATAAGGGAATAGGCAGACAAATTATACTTATCCTGATCCACCTGGAATAAAATCGGCATATTTTTCCCAAGCTCTTCTGTGGTTTTTAAGGTTCCCTCCTGAATGCTTAGGGTAACGTCAGAATAATAGGTTTTATTTGCATCCTCTAATTTACCTACAGCAGCAATCTGTCTATCCCCCATGGGCTGAAGCCATACCTTCATCTCATCCTTATCATAGTATTTTGACATAATGTTTTTTACTACTTTACTATCTAAGTCACATACGATGTACCCAATTTTATTTTTTGTATTGGTGTTATCATATATCTTTAAAATAAAACGGGTAATATCCGTTTCTCTGTGTTCATTATAATAACTGGATATCATCATTGTTGTGTCATCCGAATTAATATAATCCAAGACGCGCTGTGAGTTATATTTCTCTACATTCTCGTAAATGTCCACCGGATAATTATGTTTTGGAGTTGCAGCTCTTCGATAGGTAGAGACAATCTCATTCTTTATATTATAGATATACAATGCCACCACGCCATCCGAGGTTTCA
This sequence comes from Bacillota bacterium, assembly GCA_023407575.1. Taxonomy (GTDB): domain Bacteria; phylum Bacillota; class Clostridia; order Lachnospirales; family Lachnospiraceae; genus Mobilitalea. The sequence goes on along the minus strand of JAEYLX010000032.1, from coordinate 341,499 downwards.
AATTCACCTGTGGCAATGTTATAAGCTAGGCGATAATAATCCTCCCGGAGGAGCTCAACCTCAGTATCATTTTTTAAGGCCCGTTGAAAATCATCCTCATTATAAATTTCGATTAAATTACTTTCTATTGATTTAATAAAGGTATACACCTCATTTTGCATGTTTCTAAGGGAGCTATTGCTTTGCTCCTTTTCCTGTGCATAGATTAAATTTGAAGATGCCTTTTGAAATAATACCGTTTGGAGCACTAAAGCGAATATGGTACTCGCCAGGCAAAAAATCAGCAGTTTAAACCTCATTTTCATATGCATCTCTCCCATCATCACAATTAGCAACAGCATTTTTCTTTGTGTAATATGTATAAGTTAATCCTGTTTCAGTTTGTATTATACCACAGAACAGCAATGTTGATAGAAATAAGTTTAGCTAAAATATACCTTTTCTAATTACATTCCATTTCGTATGTGATACAATCTGTTAATGTGACTTATAGCATTCGTAATGTACTTAAATGACAATAACTGAAGGGGAATTCCGAAGATGTATCGAAAGAAAAAAATCTTAAAAGCAATTCTTATATTACTTACAACCCTATTTGCATTGGCCTTACTATATCTAGTTTACCTGACAATCCATCTTAAAGTATATTTGCCAGATACTCCATTGGCTGTAAAGGAACTTTCCTCCAAGCAAAAAGAAGAGGATTTTAAGGCACTTACAAAGTATGTGGCGGACATATACCCCTTTAATGATGCCTTAGTCAGTACAAAACAACTAAAAGATATTAATACGCTCGCAGACGAGTATATAAACAAGGCTAAACGAACAACGAACAATGAAGAATTTCTTAGGCTATTCATTGAATATACCGAACTTTTAAGACAGGCAGGGCACGGCGGTATTGTCTTTCCAACCTACGACCTTTACTCCAGTTACACCTTAGATATACCAAAAGATGCGTATTTGAAGATGAACTACTGGAAAAACGAACTTTCAAAACTGAATATATATTATCATTCTGATATCGATATTACATACGTTAATGGTTCCTACATTGTCAGTACTACGTATACCTTAGGTGATGTCACTATACCTGCAAATTCTATTCTAACAACCGTGAATAATCAGCCTGTGGATGAATATGTGAAAACCTTGCAAGATATTACCCCTTTACGTTTTGATGAAGATAATAACAAAGTGTACAGCAGTCCTATTTTTATCAAAGATCCTGGAAGTAATGAAGGAGGATGGCCTGCTGAATTCGCACTACTAAACGGTGGTACTGTGCAAATACTGCTTCCTAAGATACCCGGTTTTCCGCCTGAAGACGTTTCAAAACTATATCCCACAGGTAATATCTTTCTTACAACTTTAGATAAGTCTACCGGGTATATTAAAATAAATTCCTTAGAACAGCAGTTTATTGACTCTGACCAAGTCACCTTGCAGGATTACTTTGAAACTAATCCTCTTTTGGATAAATTAATCCTTGATTTACGTGGCAATATAGGAGGAGAACCTACCTATTGGACTGAATTGTTAACACGACCATTCCTTAAGGAATCTGCGGAATATACTCAAACCACGGCGGTAAGAAAGAATTTCTTTAAGACCTTTGGATTGCGCTATCCTGCTTATCGTTTCATTTATAGTAATGATTTATTAGATAAAAAGGCTAACCATATAACTGATATTAATAAGATAGACCTTGAAGGGTATTCTGCTAAGAGTTGGAACATTTATGAAATCACAAAAAGTTTTACACCTAAAAACACCTACTCCTTTGATGGACAGCTTTATATCTTAACTGATAGTGATACTTTATCAGCAGCGGATTCCTATGTAACTGCTGTAAGAGAGCTAAACCTTGGTACTGTCGTTGGAACAAGTACCTTAGGCTGGGGAAATATTTTTATAAGTCCAATGACTTTCGCACTACCCAATAGCGGGTTAATGTTTCGTATGGATATTGAAGCAGCCTTTAATGTTGACGGCCGAGAAACCTCTATTTATGGAACAAATCCTGATGTAAAGTTAAGCGTTTCCGAATATCCAACAACCTATCCCTTAAGCTACAATAAAAATACCTTATTAGATGATGAATGGATCAAATGGTGTATGCAGCAGGATAACCAATAAGTATTTATTTCCTCCCTTTTTATGGTTAATTTATCAGTCCGCTGATAAATCCATCGCTTGGCTTATGTACAACAGTAACGATTGGCATCTTTTTTGTATTATGTTTAACAATCTATTTACTGCTTTGAGCAAATCCTCTGAAATATAATGTTTGTATTGTATTAAATTGCATTTATTTATTGTTAATTTATTATTTAATTTTAAATTGTGTGTTTACTCTTGTATATTGCCATTTATTGTGCAATAATATAGCCAGAAGTATAGATGCTATTTAAAGCATATTATCTTATAAATTTTGAAAATCTATATTAAAAGGAGATAACATTATGTTTAAACAAGTAGAATTAAATTATAATTTTGATGCACTGGAGCCCCACATTGATGAATTAACCATGGTTACACATTATTCAAAACACCATGCTGCCTATACAGCTAATTTAAATGCAGCAATTGAGAAATTACCTGAATTATCCGACTCATCTATCGAGGATATTTTTACACATCTATCTGATATTAAAGATGAGGCTCAAAGAAATGCTGTAAAGAATAACGGCGGTGGATTCTATAATCATAACCTATACTTTGATACTCTTACCCCTGGCGGAAGCAGCGCACCTTCTGGTGATTTGGCAAAACAAATCGGATATACCTTCGGCGATCTTGCATCCTTAAAAGAAAAATTGACTACCGCAGCTGTTACAAGATTTGGTTCCGGTTGGGCATGGTTATCAGCGAATAAAAGCGGTGAATTAAAAGTTTCCTCCAGCCCTAATCAGGACAACCCCATTATGGAAAGCAATGGCGAATGGTTTCCAATCCTTGGTGTCGACGTATGGGAACATGCCTACTACCTCAAATACAAGAATTTACGTGCAGATCATGTAAAAGCATTTCTTGACATTATTAACTGGGATGTCGTTGCAAAGTATTATGCTAATGTGAAATAATCTTACAAAACAATAACTTTAAAAGAAGTCTACTAAAAGGAGTACCCATCACAACAACAAAGGCGTTCTGTGATGGGTACTCCTTTTTTGATACAACTCAAATGAAAAACTTCACGTTTCTACAAGAAATTGTGCTATCATAGAATTGCAATAATTTAATTCAAAATAAACATAAGGAGAAGAATATGTCAACTACAATTAGTCATCCATCTGAGAAGTCTATGAACATGAGTAAGTTAACTTTAGGGGTTTGTTACTATCCGGAACACTGGCCAGAAGAACTCTGGGAAGATGACCTGGAACGTATGCTCGAGCTTGGTATTGAAGTGATAAGAATTGCTGAATTTGCCTGGAATAAATTTGAGCCTTTGGAAGGAGAATTTACCTTTGAGTTCTTTGACCGTTTTCTAGCTCTTGCGAGTAAAAAGGGAATGAAAGTGATTTTTTGTACTCCTACTGCAACTCCGCCGTCTTGGCTAACCCACAAATATCCTGAAGTTCTAAATGCAAATTTGGAGGGTACTTTATATCGTCACGGTATGCGTCGGCATTATACCTATAACTCTCCTGTTTATCAGGAATTAACTGCAAGAATCGTGGAAATGCTAGCCTCACATTATTGCTCCCACCCTACAATTATCGGCTGGCAGATTGACAATGAATTAAACTGTGAAAAGGATGTATTTTATTCAGATTCCGATCATGCTGCCTTTCGCATCTACCTTAAAGAGAAATTTAAGACCTTAGATGAATTAAATTCTTGTATGGGAACAACCTTCTGGAATCAAACCTATACCTCCTGGGAAGAAATTTATCTGACTCGCCCAACTTATCTCAATACAATAAATCCTCATCTGGCTCTGGAAGAAAAGCGGTTTATCTCACATAGCACCATCCATTTTTGTAAAATGCAAGCGGATATAATTAAAAGATATAAACCGGAGCATCAATTTATCACAACAAACGGTATCTTCGGACATGTGGACTCTCATGAGATGACCCAGTTGGCACTTGACTTTATCACCTATGATTCTTATCCAAACTTTGCTTTCGATACCTGGACGGAGCCAAAAAAGCCTGGTAATCTCAATGATCGAAGAAACTCTTGGTCCCTGACCAGAACCAGATCTATCTCCCCCTGCTTTGGTATAATGGAGCAACAGTCCGGCGCCGGTGGTTGGGATTCTCGTATGAAGCAACCCGCACCTAAGCCAGGCCAAATGAGACTATGGACTTTTCAATCCATCGCTCATGGTGCTGACTTCATTAGTTATTTTAGATGGAGAACCTGTTGGATCGGAACAGAAATATATTGGCATGGTATAAATGACTATTCCAACCAACCTAATAGGAGGATTTTAGAATTAAGAACTATTCGGGATGATTTTCAAAGACTTTCAGAAATTGCAGGCACTAGGTATCAGGCAGAAATTGCTTTGGTAAAAGATTACGATAATATATGGGACGGTGAACAGGATAAATGGCATGGCCCACTGGATGAATATAGCGACAATGGATGGTTTACTGCTGCTCAATTAACTCATACACCATTAGATTTTCTATATTTACAGAACAATCCTGCTACGAAAACCTCACTCAAGGATTTAAACAAGTACAAGCTCCTCATCTATCCTCATGCCACAATTCTAAGTGCGGAAACTGCTTCTTTATTAAAGGCTTATGTGGAGCAGGGTGGAGTTTTAATCATGGGTGCTCGAACTGGTTATAAAGACCAGTATGGCAGATGTCCCATGCATCCAATGCCGGGTTTTGCCTCCGAACTCTGCGGTGTAAGAGTAATCGATTACACTCACCTAAGTCCCGGTGATGATGATGTATATGCACTATGGGATGGGGAAGAGCTTGAAGCTCCAGTATTCAATGATATTTTAGAATCCCTGGAAGGTGCAAGAGTTCTGGCTACCTTCAAAGGAAACTACTATGACGGTGAACCAGCTTTGATAGCTAATAACCTTGGTAAGGGAACTGCTTATTATTACGGTGCTGGATTCAGTGCAAAAACCGCTGAAAGTATCTTAAGGAAGCTAAACTTCGCCACGCCTTTTCAGGAATTATTCGAACTACCGAGAGAAGCCGAGTTATCAATTAGAACTAGCGATACCCAAGGCTATGCATTTATTCTCAACTACATGCCGCACTCTATTGAGATAAACATTAAGAAACCGGTGATAGACTTAATTACCGGTAAGGAATCAAGTGGTATATATGAACTCGAAAAATATGGGGTAATGATATTAAAAATTCCTCCTAAAATTCTGCTTTAGGAGGAATTGAAATTGTATTACATCGGTGACATTTAACCCCTACTCCCATTAGTTCTCCAGGGCTTGTTTTAAATCTGCTATTAAATCCTCGGCATCCTCTATTCCAACTGATATGCGTAAGGTATCCTCATACACCCCTGCCTTCTCTCTTTGTTTGGCATCCTGACCAAAATGAGTGGAGGTAGCGGAATGTACGATTAAAGATTTTGCGTCACCCACATTAACCATATAATCAAAAACTCTAACCTTCTCTAATACTCTCTTCGCTGCCTCAAGTCCACCCTTTAGTCTTATGGATAGGATGGCACCTGGTCCTTTGGGAAAGTATTTCTTCGCTAATTGATAATATGGACTTCCCGGTAGTCCAGGATAGTTCACTTCCAGAACCTGTGGATGTGTGCTTAAGAACTCCGCAACCTTCTGTGCATTCTGAGTGTGACGGTCCATACGAAGGGACAAAGTCTCCATACCTTGTAATAGATAGAAGGCTGTGGTGGGGGAAAGATGTGATCCAAGATCGGTCAAATAACGAATTCTTAGTCTTTTGGTAAATATCGATCTATTTAACTCTTCCTCACCAATGGAATTCTTATACTCCTCATAAAATTCTTCAAACTGCGGGAACTTTCCGTTCAACCAATTAAATCCACCCTTTTCAACCACTAAACCAACGATAATGGTACCATGTCCGGACAGATATTTTGTGGCTGAATAACAGATGATATCCGCACCATAATCAAAGGCATTCAATAAGTACGGGGTAGCAAAGGTATTATCGATTATTAGTGGTATTCCATTCTCATGAGCCAGATTAGCAATTGCTTCAATATCAACAATATTCATTCCGGGATTACCAAGACTTTCAATATAGATCGCCTTGGTCTTCTCATTGATGACCTTCTTATAAGATTCTATATCATTTTCATCTTCCACAAAACGTCCCTGAATACCGTATTCAGGTAGTATTTTATTTAATAAGGTGGTACTTCCTCCATATAAGGTCTGAACAGCAACGATTTCATCCCCAGCTCTTGCAATATTTAAAAAGGTATTCGAGATTGCCGCCATACCGGAACTTAAAGACAATGCTGCACTGCCACCCTCTAAGGAGGTAATTCTCTTTTCAAGAACATCATTGGTAGGATTTGAAAATCTTACATAGGAATGTCCTTCTTCGGAATATTCAAACAAACGTGTGCATCGATCAAAATCCCCCAGTTCAAAGGCTGCTGTCTGATAAATCGGGACTGCTTTCGAGCGGTAATGCTCTGCGGGATTATAGCCTGCATGTAACTGTCTGGTTGAAAAGCCAAGTGAATTGTCTTTAAATGCTTCATAGCTCATTCTGATATCCTACCTTTTTGTATAGTATTTTTTCAAGTAATCGCAATAAGATATCCGCTATCCAGGCAATACCTGCACAGAAAATAGTACCCCAGATGATCTTATTAGAGTTCATGGTTCTAAGCCCGTCAAATAAAATTCTTCCAAGCCCACCTGCATGGATGGTGGCTGCAATGGTAGCAATTCCAATCGTAGAGATAATTGCAAGATGGATTCCTGCCATAATTACCGGTAAGGCAAGTGGTATCTGTACTTTAATTAATCTCTGCCACTCACTCATCCCCATTCCCTTTGCCACCTCCAGTACTGCTGGATCTACACCTCGTAATCCTGCAATATTATTGCGAAGCAGTAAAAACTGATTATACAATACCAGTACGAAAATGGCTGTATTCGGACCGATGCCCATAACTGGAATAAGCAGAGAGAACAATGCTAAACTGGGGATGGAATACACCACCCCAAATATTTGTATTATTATATTAGATAAAAATTGTGATCTTACAATAATCAATGTAATTACAAAAGCCAGAACAACAGATATAAGCAGAGTAGTTCCCACCAGTTTTAAATGTTCAAATAACGCCGTAAATAATTTATCATGATACTTGGAAAAGTAGGCAAGCATTATATCCCTCCTCCATCCGTATCAAAATATTGCTTACTGGCAGAACGTATCAAGGTTTGAACAAATTCATCTGCAGGATTTTTAATAATCTCTGAAGGTGTTGCAAATTGCTTCACGTGACCGCTATCCATTATTAAAACTTTTGTACCAAGTTTAAAAGCCTCATTGATATCATGTGTTACAAATAAGAATGTCTTCTTGGACGCTACATGAATTCGTATTAATTCGTCCTGAAGTTTCTCTCTATTAATGGCATCAATAGCTCCAAAAGGTTCATCCAGTAACATTAAAGAAGGGTCTGCAGCCAAGGCTCTGGCAAGCCCGATTCTCTGCTGCTGCCCACCGGATAATTGAGCAGGATATCTATCCTTAAACTCCTTGTAATCCAGGTTAACTAGTTCAAACAGTTCTTCCACTCTATTACGAATTCTAGTCTTATCCCAACCAAGTATCTTTGGAACGGTAGCAATATTATTATAGATTGTCATATGAGGAAATAAGCCTACCTGCTGAATTACATAGCCAATGCTTCTTCTAAGCTTAACGGGATCCATCTCTTTAATATCCTGACCAAATAATTTGATCTCACCGCTATCAGGCTCATAAATTCTATTTACCATTTTTAATAAGGTTGTTTTCCCACAGCCCGAGGTTCCAAGTATGGTAATTAACTCTCCCTCCTCGATACTGATATTAATGTTATCGAGTGCTTTATAATTGGACTTGGGGAAATGTTTATTAATATTAATAAATTCAGCAGCTATACTCATACAAATAACCTTGCCTTTCTCATTGTCTGCAAAATTAAAGCTAAGCCCTACTTTTTGCAGAGTGAATTTTCTAAAATTCACTTTCCTGTCATACCTACAATCAAATTAATGTTTTCACCAATTGTAATGCGCCTACCGGGCATACTCTGACACAGATTCCACAGCCAATACATTTATACTGATCAGCACGTACAACTCCGTCCTTTTCAAATACCTTAAAATGACAGGTTCTTACGCATTTGCCACAGGAAATGCATTTATTATTATCTAACTCTATCACATGATCCGTTTTGGGCCAAAAGCCAGCACTATCACGCCTTTTTTGTGCTCGAAACAAGTAACAGCAGTCATTACAACAATTACAGATTCCATTGGGATTAACGGTATGCATTAGGCCCGTCTTATCAGCCAAAGTAACGATTTCCTTTGCTGCCTCCTTGGTAATCTCTTCGGATAAACCCCGATGTACAAAGGAGTTGATACCATTTCTGTACGTAATACAGGTTTTCGTCGGCATACCACAATCACCACTCAAGCTTCTGCAATCACAATAATTAAGATATACCGCCCGCTCCTGTTTATCTATAAAGGATAATACTTCATCCAGAGGAAGAATCTCATCCTGCGTAGGCCGAACATTAGGATCTTGCTCCAGTCCGTTATAATATTCGTCAAAGTACCATTCATCCAGGGCTTTTCTTTCTTCTTTTGTAAAACTTCGATAGGTATCCGTTTCAGATATTGAGAATATATCAAGTCTTCCATAGAAATCCGATATTTTATATGTCTCCTTGATTTCATCAACTATTGATATTATCCCTCTTTTGTAGCAGCTTTTAATAAAAAGATTCGCTTCCTCCACTCCCAGTTCTTCCACGTCTCTATTTGAAAATACCTCTTTCTTAATTGCTACTACAAAATCAATTTCCTTCTGCGTAAACATCCGATTAATTACAGGATACGCCGTCTCAGGCACCTGGAATTTTTGAACAAATGACTGGTTTACCATTTATGTCAGCCTCCATAGATTACTTGTAACAAGTTCAGAACCAAGCATACTTATAAAAATTGGCCTTGAAAGCTTGCTTTCTAAGGATAATTTTTATAAATATGTTTGGCGAGAGCCAAACAACAAGAAAACCATAGGTTTTCGAGCTTGGTTCTGAATCGTTGGAATTATTTAACCGAGTCGTAAAACTCCTTTGCAACTTCCTCATATTCCTCTTTGTCTACATCTACCTTGGCATTTAAAGAAGTAATTGTCTTCGTATCGATTTTTGCATTGATAGCATTCAGAATATCTGCAATTTCTGGATTAGCATCTAAAGCAGCTTTGCTGACAACTGGAGCAATATTATAGGGAGGCCATACATATTTATCATCTTCTAATAATGTAAAGGTTGTATCAACCAATTGCCCCTCTGTTGTATAAGCAACAGCTACATCTGCTTCATCATTCTTTAATACTTCATATTTCAAACCGTTGTCATATACATTGGAGGACTTCCAATTAAATTCGCCATAGGTTGCGGTTAATGCCGGAATACCATCGTCTCTGGTATCGAATTCACCCTGGGAAGCAAATCTCAATTTATCCGCATTCTTCTGTAAATCAGAGATTGTCTTAATTCCATATTCGTCAGATGCCTTTGTGGTAATAACAAGTCCTTGACCGTCATTTGCTTGCGCATAATCCAGCCATACCAGATTAAATTGTGTCTCATATTCAGCCTTTACCGTATCATACACCTTCTGCGGATCAGTTTCCAAAGGAAGTTTCAGAATAGAGAGTAATCCTGTACCTGTATATTCTGGATATAAATCAATATCACCACTTACTAGAGTTGTATGTACTACGGCGCTTGCAAGATTAAACACTCGCTCAACCTCAAATCCCTTATCCTCAAGTGCAAGTGCATATAATTCCGCAAGAATTAGATTTTCTGTAAAATCCTTTGACCCAATTTTAATTACTGTATCCTTTGATGGTGTAGTGGAATCATCGGTAGTACCTGATTTGTCGGTATCCTTATCCGCTGTATCTGATTTATTTGAACAAGCGATAAAGGATGTTAAAACTAAAACAACTATCAGTGCAAGTGATATCTTTCTAAGAATATTCTTTTTCATAAAGTAGTCCTCCTTGGCCTAATCAGGCGAAATATTTATATTGCATCTTTCATTAACTTACTTTTTTATATCTTGTAATTCTATGGTCCAGCAAATTGAGTAAGAAACCAGCGAAAAGCGAGAGTAAGCCTACGGAGCCGCCCCCTATAATTAACAGATCCGTTCTCATTAACCCTAACCCTGTAAAAATAAGGCTTCCAAGTCCTCCTGCCCCAATATAAGCGGCTAAGGTAGCACTGGCAATTACTTCAACTACTGCAGTTTTAATTCCTGCAAATATCAGTGGAAAGGCTAATGGAAATTTTACTGTAAAAAAGGTTCGCCACTTTCCCATTCCCATTGCAAATGCAGTTTCCAGTACTGGAGCCGGTAAGGTTTTAAATGCCAGCGTAGTATTAATCAAAATAGGTGGAATTGCAAGAACTGCTAAGGCTGTTACAGCAGGTTTCATTCCCGTTCCCATAATTGGTATGCAAAGTATTAAAATTGCAAGACTTGGTATAACTCTTAGTGTTCCAAATACACTCTTAAACAGCTTTGTCAGGCTACTACATCGTGTACTAAAAATACCCAGCGGAATTGCTATAATCATTGCAAAGATAATAGAAATCAGGCTAATATCAATATGCTGCCAAACCAGCTTCAAGATATTTCTCCAATTGAGCATAATATAATCTAAAATCTCTTGCATATAGCACCTCCTCTATTACATACTTATTTTATATGTATACTATGTTCAAAGACATAGTAATTCAATCAGATTGAAAAGTCAATGATAATTACATTTTTATTTAAATTTTTTCTTAGGTAACCATTTTACTGCCAAATACGATTTTATTTCCATTTACAGGAATTATTGCACTTTTCTAATTTTAAATCAAGAAGTATTACCATATTTCAGTAAATACAATTAGTTATTTATTGACATTTATTACGTTTAATGATATATTACAGTAAACGTAATAGTTAGGAGTGATTTTTATAAGAGAGTATATAAAAGGTGGTGCTCTCACAGAAACAACCTTTCTAGTAATGTTAGCTGTATATCAACCAAACCATGGCTACGGTATTATGCAATTTATTGAAAGAGAAACAAATGGACGAGTTTCATTAGGTGCTGGTACCTTATATGGTGCGATTAATACCTTAGTTAAGAAAAAGTGGATTATTCCCATTGATAATGAAGCTGACAGTAAGAAAAAACAGTATGTAATAACAGGTATTGGAAAAGAGAAAGCAAAGGAAGAACTAAAACGTCTTGATGAAGTTATGGATCTAGCCTCCACTATTATTGAAAGGGAAAGGGAAAACAAATGAGTAAGATAGTTTTTCGATATTTTTTTGATTTTCTGGATGGTCAAGCACATTGGTTAAACCGCATGGCAGCTCAAGGGTATCGGCTAAAGAAGTGTGGCAAGATACTCTATTCCTTTGAACCTTGTACCCCTGATGAATATGTATATGCGGTAGAGTATGCAGGAGACAGGAAGTATTCCGAGTCCAAGAAATACCGTCAGTTTCTTGAAGAAATGAACTTTCGTACTTTTACAAAAAATATAAACCTAAATTTCTCTTTTGGAAAAGTAAGATGGCGGCCTTATGTAAAGGGTATGGGTCAAATTAGTACCTCACCTGGAGGATATAATAAAGAGCTAATAATATTAGAAAAAAAGAGAGATGGACATCCATTTAATCTTCACACTGACCTTCAAGATAAATTGTATCTTTATAAATCGGTGAAACAAGCTTATATTTGGGCGGTTTTTATGGTTCTTGGTTTAATAATCATGACCTTCCTACCAAATATATCTTCTATATCTGCACCTATGATGTGGTTGACTAGAATATTTATGCTAACTATAGCAATTTTATTTGCTATCCCTACCATTAAATATTCCACGCTGGTCAGTCAATTAAAGAGGGAAAATAGAGTTTACGAATAAGCAATAACTCGAGCCTTATATCCATAAGAATCATGAAATATTAGCTAATCAACAATCGAAAAGCCGCAGGACTTTAAGTCCTACGGCTTTTTAGATAAGTAAGAACATATAAAATTTTACTTATCCTGCATTAACTATTTTTATTATTGATAATGTATCATGTTTTACATTTATTATTTAGCTCTGTTTTTCTTAATAACTAGGTACCCTGCACCTGATAATCCAGCAAGCCCCATATATAAGTACATAAAGTCAGCAACACCGGTCTTAGGAACATCAGTTGTAGCTTCTTCTGTGGTCTCTTCTGTTGCAGTATCAACAGCAGTTGTATCTTCAACAACAGCTTCCTCTGTTACTTCTGCAGCAGCATAACCTGCTGGAGCTTCATAAACCACTTCAGCGTTATCAGCTGTAACTGTAATCCACACTTCTTTTGCTTCAACAGGAAGATTTAGTGTTTGTTTTCCAGCACCATTGTCATTGATGATTACACAATTAGCCCAGGTAGGAATAGAGTAAGAGAACCAACCATCTTTACCTTCTTCTGCTACTAACTGTTGTCCTGGCCATGCCTCAAATACATTTACTAAATCAGGGTCTGACCATGCCCATATAGCTGGTGTTCCCCAATCACTTGCAACATTTGCGTGCACGGTAAATGTTTCTTCTGCAAATGCAGGAACACTTAATACAAAGCTCATCACCATTGCTAATACTACTACCCCAACTAATTTCTTTTTCATTTTACTCATACCTTTTCTCCTTTCAAAATTGAACATATTCATCCATAAATATTTCAAAATGGATTATATAGAGATTTAAATATACTTAATCGATTAATTAATTGATTATTCCTTATTATTAAATACTTTTACATTAAAATATTAATAATTCTGTTAATCGATTAACTATAATTATATACTATTTTATTCCATTGTCAAGGACATGATTTTTTAGTTCTACTACTTTTTATGTAACTTAAGTGTTCCCTATAATAGATATAAATTCAATTAATCAAAAAAAACACCTATAAACAAATCTACTAAGTATTTGTTTATAGGTATTTTTTGTTATTAAGGCTATTTCATAATTAATAGTTGTTATTATTCTTTTTGAGTCAAGCAATAATTCTCCGCTTTATTAATATATCTTTACCTAATTTTAATGAAAATAAAGATATAGATAAAAATACGTGTCTTAATAGCCGTTTACTGAAAACAGTTGAATACTTGTGTATCATTTTTATTAATTGGTTTTAATCAATACCTGAATCATAAATAACATGGCAATGCAGGTGTTTCATCTGTTGGAACTCCCCTAAGTACATTTCTACTTTACATGCACCTTTTAAATTAATGACTTCTTGTGATGCAATTTTGATAACCGACAAAAATTCTAATTTAAGTTCATCATCTTCGACTGCTAAATCAAAAATAGTAGGAATATGACGTTTTGTTATTACTATAATATGTACTTCGGCAAATGGCATGGTTGAATGAAAAGCAATAACATTATCAGACTCATAGATAATGTTAAGTTGCTCCTGCTGTGTAGGTAAGCCTTTTACCAGATTACAAAATCCACATTCAAGATCCTGCATACTATTCCCCCTGATAATAAGATGTTTTTTCTTTATTTATATCTCTCGGCTAACTTATTAATTTTCTCTTCTGCAAATGCAACGAGTTCTTTATTACAAGTTACACTAATCTTTTGTAAAACATGGTTAACATAAAAACCTAGTCCAAACCATTGATTCAGCTCCTCATATTCTCCACGAACCTCATGAAACTTCTTAGATAGTTCCTCTGCATCCATAGGTTGATTGATAACATAGCAAAAATGATTGTAAATGTTAACTATTTCTTCAACCTTTTTAAATTCACCTGCTGCTACTCTCATACCGATTTGATAAGTATTGACTTTATCTGACTTTTTAATTGCAAATCCAAATACCAGCATATCATTGTTCTTTTTTATTACAATTTCCTCATACTGTACTTCTTTGCTATCAAGTTCATTTTTGATCTTCTCAACAACAGCGTCTATATTAATCTTTTCCTCGCTATAAAACATATTTGTATTAATTAATACAAACATATCTTTATTCAAATTGAACTCCTGAAAAAAAGACGAAATAAAATCATTCTCTTTTTTTAATTTACTGTAATCTATATAAATGGCTACCTTATCCTGATTCACTACCTTCTTTACATCTATTTTTTTTCTATCAAATACTCCCATGAAGTACCTTCCTCTCAATATTGTGTCGGACAACCTAATATCTATTGTATACATTTCGCGTAATTATATCAAGTTTCAATAAACTGAATAACTCAATTTAATTTATTATAAATTATGCAATCCATTTGTAGCTACTGACTATCCAGCAGTACAAAAAGCAATTGAAATTGAAGCAGATATGTTGTTAATGGCGAAGAATATAGACGGAGTATATGATTTAGACCCACGTTTTAATAAAAATGCAAAAAGATATCAACAGGTAAGCTACAATACTTGTGTTTCTAATAAGATTAAAGCATGCGATTTATCAGCATTTATGTTAGCAGAGGAATTTGGTGTTACTATGTATTTATATGATGGAAAAGAAAAAAATGTAATTTTTAATATCGTCAAAGGTAAGAATATCGGAACTGTTATTAAGAAAAACTGTACGGATGTGTTTTATTAATTGGCTATCTAATTGGTTTTACGCAATCTTGATAAAATCGAACTAAAATATATTAATTGAATAGAGCAGCTCTGCTCAATTAAGAATATATATCAACTGTACGTTGTGACCCAGCTTATTAAATTAACAAACCTTCTAATAAATTTAAAGATTAAAAGAGTACTGCTTCCCTTAGATTAGGATTGCAGTACTCTTTTTAATTGTCCTTACAAAATATTAGTGCAATTATTATTTTGATTTAGATTTGGAATATACGTCAAAGGCAACTGCAGATAGTAATACGAAGCCTTTAATGGTCTGTTGCCAATCAATACTGATACCCATAATTGACATACCATTGTTTAAGACACCCATTAATAGACCACCCACCATCGCTCCGACTATTGTTCCAACACCACCGGAGGTTGATGCACCGCCGATAAAACAGGCAGCGATTGCATCCAGCTCAAAGTTAACACCAGCTTTTGGTGTAGCAGAATTAAGTCTTCCTGTAAAAATAATACCTGCCAGCGCTGCCATAACACCCATGTTAGCATATACCCAGAACATAACTTTCTTGGTATTTACACCGGATAATTGAGCTGCTTTTGCATTACCACCAAAGGCATAGATATGTCTTCCTGGTATTGTCTTCATTGTTATAAAGGAATAAATTAATACTAGGACAATAACAATAACCAATACCATTGGAATACCTTTATAAGAAGATAGTGAATATGTAAATGCGTTAATCACTACCACGATACCAATTACCTGTGGGATAAACACTGCATATGGGCTTACTTCAAAACCATATCTCTTTTTATTTTTTCTACTGCTCAGTTCTTTGATTATATAAAGAATAGACGCTACAATACCCAATAAAATAGCTAATAGATTATGCCCGCCAACAATTCCCATACTAGGAAGAAATCCTGACGCTAAAAAGGTATAGCCAGCTGGTAGTGGTGCCAAGCTTGTACCCTGAAGCACAACCAGGGTGAGTCCTCTAAAGATTAACATACCTGCCAATGTAGCTATAAAAGCCGGAACTCCAACATATGCAATCCAAAAACCTTGCCAGCATCCAATTAAGAGTCCCAGTAACAGTGATACAATAATCGTTGGAAGCACTGGTACATTCCATTTAAGCATCATAATTGCTGAAATAGCACCAACAAAGCCTGCTACAGAACCAACCGACAAGTCTACATTACCACCAGTCAAAATACATAAGAGCATACCGATTGCTAGAATCAAAATATATGCATTCTGTGATATTAGGTTTGAGACATTCAATGGTTTTAGTAATACACCATTAGTCGTAACTTGAAATAATACAATAACAATTACCAATGCAATAACCATTACATATTGGCGAATATTCCCCTTTAACAAGGTACCTACCTTATTATTCATGATTTACCTCCTGATGACTTTGCATTATACAGTTCATTATGTTAACCTGCGAAGCTTCTTCAGCATTTAACTCCCCAACAATTCTTCCTTCATTCATGACATAAACTCTGTCACTCATCCCCAATATTTCAGGTAACTCAGATGATATTAATATGATCGTTTTTCCATTGGCCGTTAATTCATTAATTACAGAATATATCTCATATTTTGCACCAACATCAATCCCTCGTGTAGGTTCATCTAAAATTAATACATCAGGATCTGAGAAAATCCACTTGCTAAATACAACCTTCTGCTGATTTCCACCAGATAAGTTACCTGTCTTTTGAAGAATACTGGAAGATTTTATTCTTAGTTTAGATCTGAAATCCTCCGCAACCTTGATTTCTTCATTCTCGTCAATCACAATACCTTTACTGATTTTTTTAAAGGCTGTTAAGCTTATATTACGTTTAATACTATCAATTAATACAAGTCCGGCACTCTTTCTGTCCTCAGTTGTATAAGCTATTCCATGTTTTATCGCATCACTTACATTCCTAATATGTATTTCCTTACCGTCTTTAAAAATCTTTCCTTCTATTTTCTTTCCAAAGGATCTTCCAAATATACTCATGGCAAACTCTGTTCGACCTGCGCCCATTAATCCAGCAAGACCAACCACTTCGCCTTTTCTGGTATTAATGCTAATATCTTTCAAAACAAGTTTAGATTCATCCTTTGAATCATAGGCACTCCAATTTTTTACTTCAAAACATATTTCACCAATTGCATGATTTCTTTTTGGAAAACGATCTACAAGATCTCGTCCAACCATTCCTTTGATAATTCTTCCTTCCGTAATCTCATCGACTCCCTTAACAATGGTTTCAATGGTTTTACCATCACGAATAACCGTAATCTCGTCTGCAACCCTAGTCACTTCATTTAATTTGTGAGAAATAATAATGCTGGTTATACCAACATCCCTTAGTTCTAATAGCAAATCCAGCAAATGCTTTGAATCATCGTCATTCAAAGCTGCTGTAGGTTCATCAAGTATTAATATCTTGACATCTTTGGCTAATGCTTTGATAATCTCAACCAGCTGCTGTTTGCCCATACCAATATCTTGAATTCTTGTATCAATATGTTCATGCAGGCCAACCTTTTTCATCATCTCAAGAGTTTTAGTCCGTGTTTTATCCCAATTGATGACAGCACCAAAATCTGTTTGTTCATTACAGAGAAAAACATTTTCTGCAATTGAAAGCTGGGGAATCAGTGCCAATTCCTGATGAATGATAGCAACTCCCTTTGCTTCGCTATCTTTGATGTTCTTAAATGAACATACCTGCCCATCAATAACGATATCTCCTTCATAGGTTCCATGCGGATAAACACCACTTAAGACATTCATTAAGGTAGATTTTCCTGCTCCATTTTCACCAACAAGTGCATGGATTTGGCGAGGCTTTACCTTCAAGTTAACGTTATCAAGAGCTTTGACGCCAGGAAACGTTTTTGTAATGTTCTTCATTTCCAATGCATATTGTTCCATATTTTCACTCCTTTAGCATCAGCGCTACAATTTGATTTATGACGTCTTATAAATACTTGATACCAAAATATCGGTTAGCTTTGTTCTACTAACCGACATTTTGGCAGTTGAGTCAAATCTGTATTATTTGATGTCTTCTGGTTTCAGGTATCCAGAATCCATAACTAATTCCTGATAATTATCTGCGGTTACAATAAATGGCTCTAATAAATAAGAAGGAACGATCTTTACATTGTTATCATAGGTTTCGGTATCATTGATTTCTGGTTCAGTTCCGGAAAGAACCGCATCCACCATGCCTGCTGCCACTTTAGCAAGTTCACGAGTATCTTTCAAAATTGTGGAGTACTGATCACCTGATATAATTAATTTAATGGAAGCTGCTTCTGCATCCTGACCGGTTACTACTGGTGTATCAGCACCTGTTAAGCCAAATGCTGTTAAAGAAGATAAAATACCTCTGGAGATACCGTCATATGGAGATAATACACCACTTAATTTCTTTCCATCAGTATAATTAGCTGCAAGAATTGCATCCATACGAGCTTGTGCTACTGCTCCGTCCCATCTTAAAGTACCAACTTCGTCCTGTGTTAACTGACCGGAAGGAACCACTACAGTGCCATCATCGATGAGTGGCTGTAATACATCCATAGCACCCTGGAAGAAATAGAAGGAGTTAGTATCATCAGGGGAACCTGCAAATAACTCAATGTTATAAGGTGCCTCACCTTTTAGCTTCTTAATACCTTCCATAAGTGATTCTGCTTGCTGCTGACCTACACGTCTGTTATCAAAGGTTGCATAGTAGGAAACTGCATCTGTGTTAACAAGTAAACGGTCATAGGAAATAATTTTAACACCGCTAGATGCTGCGGAATCAAGTGTATCAGAAAGTGTTGAACCATCAATTGCTGCGATAACCAGAACCTTTGCGCCTTTGGTAATCATGTTTTCAATTTGAGATTTCTGTGTTGGGATATCATCCTCTGCATATTGAAGATCAACAGTGTAGCCTTTTCCTTCAAGAATCTCTTTCATTGCTGCACCATCTTTAATCCAACGTTCACTGGATTTTGTTGGCATCGAAATACCTATGTATTGACCATCTCCAGTTTCTTCTGTAGCTGGATCTGTTGCTGGTTTCGTAACTTCTGCTTTTGGTGCGTCAGTAGGTGTGTCTTTTGCTGGTTCTTTTGCGCCATTTGCAGAACCGCAGGCTGTTAATAGGGACACTGTCATCACAAGAAACAGTAATAATGATAATGCTTTTCTAATACCCAATACGTTTTTTTTCATAAAACCCTCCCATAAAATATAATATTTTTTGTAGATATATGCCAAACTGTTATTTTACTACAGTTAACACCGAAGCAATTAGTAAACCCATTCACTATGATTTCTTGTTTTTGTTTTCGTTTATGTTCGTTTTATGTTTCGTTTCTGTTTGTATATTTGAATAGTATCACCACTATTAATAAATGTCAACAATAAATTGAACTTTTTTTTATTATTATTATGCATCTTTGACATATCTATTGGTGACATCTATTTAATAAGCTTTAAAAAAGCCATAAATATATCTCATCTACGATTTCCTTTATAGAATTTTTTACAATATATTAAGCATTACCATATAGTCTTTTAAAGAAATACATGGTAATATAGTAATAATAAATTAACGTCGGTTATTGTATTTTCATAGGATTCATGTATTATAACGTTAGGAATTCAAAATCACTAAACCTCTGACTATATTAAAAGATGGGAAACGAATATGTTTGCAATCGAAAGAATTCGAATAATAAAGAACATTTTAATAAAAGATCACAAAGCCTCTGTAACAAAGTTAAGTGAAATGCTTGATGTTACAGAAGTTACCATCCGCCGGGATCTGGAGAAGCTTGAGAATGAAGGATTTTTAAAACGTACCCATGGCGGTGCCGTTCTTCATGATTATGTTGAAGATACCATTTGGGAAAGCACCGAAGAAATCAAAGATATACAATCCTATCAGGAAATTGCTGACACTGCACTTTATCTGGTAAATGACGGTGATGCTATCATGCTTACCAATGGCACTGTGAACACCTTTATTGCTAAGGCACTTACTTCCCATAGTAACCTGACAGTTGTAACCAACGATATGCTAATTGCCTCTGCCTTTGCACATTCACCCACAAATAACCTGATTTTACTGGGCGGAGATCTTGATGAGAATGCACTCTATGGTCAAATGACAATTGATAACTTAAAAAACTTTTCTTTCGATCATATTTTCATTGAAATAGACGGTTTTAGCGAGACAGTAGGCATGACAGTATCCAGCACAAAAAAAGCCACTCTGATACAGCAAGCAATCAAACTTGCCGACTCCGTCACAGTCGTTTGTCCCTCTAATTATTTTGGTACGAAATCACTTTACCGCGTTGGAAATTTAAATATTGCTCACCGGATTCTGACTGACTCAAAACTTGAAGATAAGTACAAGAATTATATCTACAGTAACAATGTCCCGCTATTTACATCCATTGATGTATACGAAAACTAACCATTTTCAGGAGGTTTCCTTTGAATAGTCCATTGCTTGAGTTAAAGAATATTAATTTGGCAGTATCTAATTTCAAGATACGCGATGTCAATATTACCTTGTTCCCCAGGGAAGTCCATATGATTATGGGGGAGAATGGTTCTGGGAAGAGCAAATTGATGGAATTAATTAGTGGAATGATTCAGCCTGATTCTGGAGAAATCTACTTTGACGGGGAGTTAGTAAAACCAAAAAAACCCTTCCTTTATTCCGCTAACGAACTTATTTTCATCCAACAATACTCCACACTTATTGAAGATCTAAGTGTTGCAGAGAACCTATTCTTTCACAAACTTCCTTACAAAAATAAATTATTACATTCCATTGATTACGAAAAATTAAATAGGCAATTTTTAGATTTAATCAACGAATTAAATCTGCCAATCAAAACTGAGGATACCGTCAGAAACCTCGGTTTAGCCCAGAGACAGATGATCGAATTCTGTAAAGCCTACATCTCTGATGCTAAAGTTGTAATTTTGGACGAGCCTTCTGCTGCACTAACTCCAAGTGAACGTGAGCTTCTCTACCATATTGTAAACAGTATTAAGAAACGAGGCGCAGGAGTCTTTTATATTACCCACCGTATCGATGATGTTATGGCAATCGGAGACCGGATAACAATTATTAAAGACGGAACTTTAGCAGGAACCAAGATTATAAAAGAAACCTGTGAACAAGAGATTATACAGTTACTTACGGGTAACAATACCAAAGAACGTTATCCCAAAATGATTGTTAAAAAAGGAAGAATTATTCTTTCCGTAGATAATCTGGGCTTTGAAGATAAGTTAGCGAATATAAATTTACAGCTAAGAGAAGGTGAAATCCTTGGAATCACTGGACTTGCCGGTTCTGGTAGAACTTTGCTAGCCAATTGTCTCTTTGGCATGACCAAATACACCGGACAGATCTACCTTAATGGTAAGCTAGTCGAGATAAGCAGTCCACGGGTAGCCATTCAAAATGGTATCGCCATGATGCCGGAAAATCATTTTGAAGATTCCATCTTTAAAGAAATGAATACAGATGAAAACGTAGCATTTCCATCCCTAAGGCGATTTTCAAGAAATGAAATTATAAACTATGATTATATGAAACAAACCGTTAAAGACTACATCACTAAAATTAATGTGCCAGTAACGCGTAGCAAAAGCATACTTTCCTACAGCGGTGGAAGCCTGCAGAAGGCGATCTTTGCCAAATGGTTAATGAGTCGTGCGAAGATTTTCATATTGGATGAACCCACCCGAGGAATTGATATTGCCAGCAAGATTGATATTTATAACTTCATTAGTGATATGACGAAGAAAAAAGCGGGCATTATCTATATCTCCTCTGATATAGATGAGATTATGGGAATATGTGACCGTGTAGCCGTTCTATCAGATAACACCTTAGTTTGTGATGTCTCTACAGAGTCAACCACCGCAGAAGAAATAACCGGACTTCAAGTTCGTAATTCAAAAGGACCACATTTGACCTTATAAAAACGAATAGAGCATGTCCTAGTTTTCAACTACTAGGTACATGCTCTTTATCTTAACTATTCTGCCAGTTATTCACCAAAGGCTGCTTTGTAGTCTTTGATAAACTTCTCAATACCTTCTGTAGTTAATGGGTGCTTAACACTTTGCTCAATAACGCTATAGGGAATCGTTGCAATATCAGCGCCTGCTAAAGCGCACTCTGTTAAGTGAATCGGGTTTCTTATGCTTGCTGCAATTATTTCCGACTTTATATCATAAATATTAAAAATTTCTGAAATTGTCTGAATCAAATTAACTCCTGGTTGTGATATATCATCCAGACGTCCTACAAAAGGAGAAACATAAGTAGCACCTGCTCTTGCAGCCAAGAGAGCCTGATTTGCAGTAAAGATAAGGGTAACATTCGTTTTAATTCCTTCACTTGCTAAAATCTTTGTTGCTTTTAAACCTTCCAGGGTCATCGGAATCTTAACTACCATATTGGGATGAATTTTAGCAATTTCTCTGCCTTCTGCTACCATATCCGCAGCTATAACAGTGGTTGCCTTCACTTCACCGCTAATTGGTCCATCCACAATTGATGCAATTTCTGCAATTACCTCCGAAAAATTTCTGCCCTCCTTCGCTATTAGAGAGGGGTTGGTTGTTACTCCACATATAACACCTAAATCATTTGCTTTCCTGATATCCTCGACATTTGCAGTATCAATAAACAGTTTCATTGGTTATCTCCTTGACTTTTATGTTTTTTAAAGCAACTTCTTGATGCTACTGTCTAAATTACAATAGAAAGCAATTCTTCATCAATTGCGATATCCTACTTATTTTCATAAAAAGTTACTTATTCCTACTTACGTCTTTATGTAAATCACTGTTTTTTGTACGTAAATCTGCAGACATTTGCGGCATCCATCGAATTACATCATACAAAGAATCAATAGTTACCCCTAAGCTAAAATAATCATGGAGATTTAATGAAGTGGCTACAAAATATCTTAACAATTACCTGATATGGCATATATGGTTTGATATGAAAGGTCACACACAGCTTGAAATGTCTGACTTGTTCCTAGTAAAAGCAATAGCGTATGCAATATCAGTTTTTTCAGACAATTATCCAAGCGTCTACGATTCCTATAAATACTTAGAATGAAGTGATTTGATAGTAATATGGTAAAATTATTTGGGTTGTTTGCCGATATATGCAAGGATACCGCCATCCACATATAGGATATGTCCATTTACAAAATCCGAAGCTTCAGAAGCTAAAAAGATAGCCGGCCCATTTAAATCCTCCGGTGTTCCCCACCTTGCTGCGGGTGTCTTCGCAATAATAAACTGATCAAACGGATGTTTTGAACCATCCGGTTGAATTTCTCGTAAAGGTTCTGTTTGGGGAGTTGCTATATATCCTGGTCCAATACCATTGCACTGAATATTAAATTCACCGTATTCAGAGGCTATGTTCTTGGTCAACATTTTCAATCCACCTTTTGCTGCTGCATAAGCAGATACTGTCTCCCTGCCTAATTCGCTCATCATAGAGCACACATTGATAATTTTCCCATGTCCTTTTTTAATCATGCTGGGAATAACTGCTTTTGATACAATAAACGGAGCATTTAAGTCCACATCTATGACCTGTCTAAAATCTGCTGCCGACATTTCGCACATCGGTATACGTTTAATAATGCCAGCATTATTTACTAGAATATCAATGATTCCTACTTCATGTTCGATCTGTGCAACCATAGCATTTACCTGATCTTCATTGGTAACATCACAAACATATCCTTTTGCATCGATTCCGGCTTCCTTATAGGCTGTTAATCCTTTGTCCACAAATTCCTGTTTTAGATCATTAAATACAATTGTAGCTCCAGCTGCTGCATATGCACCTGCAATTGAAAAGCCGATTCCATAGGAGGCGCCTGTTATTAAAGCAACCTTCCCTTTCAGTGAAAATCCATTTAAAATATCCATTCTTTTCCTCATCCTTTCATCTAAATTACCTTACTGTTTCGAATTAAGCTTGTAACCCGAGGATTCCGAGCAATACTAAACTAAATCCTTCATATCTACATGATCCATATCACTGAAAGCCTGATTTTCACCAACCATACCCCAGATAAAGGTATAAGCTTGTGAACCACATCCAGAATGAATTGACCAACTTGGAGAAATCACAGCCTGTTCATTTCTGACCACAACATGCCGGGTCTGCACCGGTTCTCCCATAAAATGCATTACCACTGCATTCTCTGGTATATCAAAATATAGATAAACCTCCATCCTCCTGTCATGTGTATGGCAGGGCATTGTATTCCAAACACTTCCAGGTTCAAGTTTCGTCATACCCATCACTAACTGACAGCTTTCCACCTGGCCTGGCAAAATATATTTATTAATTGTTCTACGATTAGATTCCTCCAGACTTCCTAACGCCACCTTATTCTCATCTTTAATGATAACCACATTGTCTTTCGGCTCACCTTGAAGCTTAATATGTACTGTCTTATATTCTTTATGAGCTGGCGCACTATTAAAATAAAATTTTGCGGGGTTCGAATTATCCTTACTGGCAAAGGTAACTTTCTTTGTTCCCTTTCCAATATACATTCCTTCCTTCGTTTCAATAGGATATTCCGTATTATCAATCGTTATTAGTCCCGGTCCTCCAATATTAATAATACCCAATTCTCTTCTCTCCAGAAAATATTCTGCACGGATCTCAACTCCTGCAGTTAATTCTATTGGCTCCAAGGGAACCGCTGCTCCAGTTATGATACGATCTACATAACTGTAAACCATCTTAATTTCACCGGGCACAAATAGATTCTGAATTAGAAACTCTTCTCTTAAACGTTCTGTCGTATAGCCTTTTACGTCCTTCGGGGCTGCTGCATATCTAATCTCCATGGGATTACTTCCTTTCTCTTATTAATCCATAAACAGTTACCTTGTTCCTCTCCATCATAACACACCACAATTTTCTTTTTCTTGTGATTTATTGCTAGAAATATTGCATTTTTTGAACAATATAGTAATATAGTAAGTAAGCTGACTTAGTATATAAATTTACTACTTGTGAATTAATCCGTTATGTACATCAACTAGAAAGTGAGGTCCTATGAAACTACTTAATTCCTGTAAAGCTGCCATGGATTCCTGTATGGAACATCAGACCTTTGCTTTTGCACGTCTTTATAATGATGAGAAAACCATGGGTATGCATATTCATGATTGTTATGAAATCTATTTTTCCATCACAGGTGGTAAACAATTTCTCATAGACAATCGGTTTTATAATATTCAACCTGGAGATATTTTTTTCGTCAATCAATATGAGAGTCATCATTTAACTCAGATAGATCAAGAAATTCATGAACGCATCGTCTTATCCATTCATCCAGATTATCTAAAAAAACTATCAACACCTGTCACCGATTTAAGTTACTGTTTTTTACATCGTAATCAGGGCTGCGAACATAAACTCTCCCTTAGCGTGGAGGAGCAGAAACGTTTTCACTATTATATTCATATGATCTGCGATTCTTCTGGTTATGGTATGGATTTGCTTGAACAAGCAGCATTTACCGAGTTAATGGTGTTTCTCAATAAAATTTATTATAAAAACTCACTGAAAGAATTACCAGAGGACCAAATCTCGGGTCATCCACAGGTAGATAGTATCCTCTCGTATATTAACCAAAACATTCGAAGTTCCCTGACTATTGAAGAATTATCCGAACATTTTTTCTTGAGTTCCTCTTACCTATGCAGAATATTTAAGTCAGCTACTGGTACAACAATTAATAAGTACATTGTTGCAAAACGAATTACACTCGCAAAATCCCTGTTGACCGAAGGTGCAGCCGTAAAGGATGCCTGCGAGGAGTGTGGCTTTAATGATTATAGCAATTTTTTAAAGTCCTTTACAAAGGCTGTTGGTATTTCACCAAAGAAATATGCGCAGTTCACAACTTAAAAGGTTCTGGGAGCAATTAATGCCCCAGAACCTTTTTAATATCATCTTTTGTTTTTAATATATTCTTAGCTAATAGCTGAATTCGTTCTTCAGTCATACGCCCTGCTGGGGCTGAAATACTAAATGCATTATTCGGTATTCCATTATGGTTTGTCACACAAGCTGCAATACACCTTACGCCAACCTCATTCTCTTCATTATCTATTGCAAAACCATTCCTTTTAACTTCATCTAATTCCTGCTGCAATTTAGAAAGTGTTGTAATTGTATATTCCGTTTTTTTCTCAATCCTGCTGTGATTCCAAATATATTCTATTTCTTCCTGTTTCATTTCTGCGAGGATAGCTTTTCCCACCGCCGAACAATAAAGAGGTCTTGCCAGCCCAACCTGCGAAGCCATACGTATTGCGCTTTCCTGTGGGTATAAGGGTGAAACCTTGTCCAAATAAAAAACTTCTGTTCCTCTTCTCTGAACAAAATGAACCGTTTCTCTTACCTCATTAGCCAGCTCCGCTAATAAAGGGTGAACCAATGAAACAATATCCACTTTGGATAATATTTTCTCTGATAATTCCACTACTTTAAAGGTTAGTTTATATTTCCCCGTCTCTGTTTCCTGTATGGCATAACCCATACTAATAAGGGACATAAGCAATCTATGAGCCGTGCTCTTATGCAAACCCAGCTTAGTACTTAATTCTATCAGTCCAATCGGTCCAGTTTCAGCAAGGGTTTCTAAAACCCCAAATATACGCTCCGCAGACTGTACCGGATTTTTAATTGTATTATCCATATCCATTGGCATCATAATTACCTTTCCTTAAATTTCTCTTTATAGAAATATAAATAGTTTAACAGTATCCACGGTATATTTCAATCTACCTCCTGTAAATATTAAGTTACATAGATGGTTATTTCATAGTTAGACCAAATATAATTTCTAAACTCCTTAGTCCTTTTAATCAATCAGTGAAGTGAAAAATTCTTGACAGAAATATCCGTTAACACTATACTTAATGTATCTTATTGTGAAACAGTGTTTCATATAGTGAAACAACAGGAGGGTTAGTAACATGAATAAAATATTAGAAAAGGTCTCTAAATTAGGTATTGTACCGGTTATTGCTCTTGATAAAGTAGAAGATGCTGCACCGCTTGCAAAAGCCCTTTGTGATGGTGGTCTTCCCTGTGCTGAAATAACCTTTCGAACCGAAGCTGCTGAAGAATCCATACGAAGCATAACTAAATTATATCCCGATATGTTGGTAGGCGCAGGCACTATTCTAACAATCGAACAGGCGGACCGCGCAATAGATGCTGGTGCAAAATTCATTGTCAGTCCCGGTTTAAACCCAAAAGTAGTAAAATATTGTGTAGATAACGACATAACCATAGTTCCAGGCTGTACTAACCCAAGTGATATTGAGCAAGCTCTGGAATGTGGACTTGAAGTTGTTAAATTCTTTCCTGCAGAAGCAAGCGGGGGTATTTCAATGATTAAAGCTCTGGCTGCGCCTTACAATAAAGTTAAATTTATGCCCACCGGAGGTATCACTGCTAAAAACCTAACTACATATCTTGACTTTAATAAAATAATTGCCTGTGGCGGCAGCTGGATGGTAAATAATGATTTGATTAAGGAAGGTAATTTTGAAGGCATTACTACCTTAACAAAGGAAGCAGTAAGCTCTATGCTTGGTTTTGATCTGGCTCATATTGGTATTAATACAAAGGAAGAAACAGAGGCAAGCACTTTGGCTTCTACACTTGAAAATATACTGGGCTGTAAATCAAAAGTAGGTAATAGTTCAATTTTCATAGGAAGCTCCATTGAAGTTATGAAATCACCTTACCTTGGCACCCACGGACATATCGCTATTCAAACCAACTATATCCATCGTGCAATCCACCATCTGGAAATGCGTGGTCTTAGCTTTGATCAAAATACAGCTAAGTTAGATGAGAAGAATAACCTGAAAGCTGTGTACCTGGTGGATGAATATGGCGGATTTGCAATCCATTTACTTCAAAAGTAGTTCTATGACAAATGTTAGTTTATACTTTGGTTACCATATGCACATAACCATTTACCAAAAAGATATAGCTTTATAAGTGTCACATTTCATTACATAACATATAAGGAGGATGATTCATGTCAAAAAAAATTATTACCTTTGGTGAAATTATGTTAAGGCTTGCCCCGGAAGGCTATTATCGTTTTGTACAGGCAGAACAATACGGAGCAACCTTTGGTGGCGGAGAAGCAAACGTTGCTGTCTCACTTGCCAATTTTGGTCATAATGCAGCCTTTGTTACGAAACTTCCGAAGCATGAAATCGGTCAAGCAGCTATTAATTCCTTGCGGCGTTACGGGGTTGATACCACACATATAGCTCGTGGGGGCGAACGTGTTGGTATCTATTTTCTGGAAAAAGGAGCAAGTCAAAGAGCCTCAAAAGTAATTTATGATCGTGCTGCTTCCTCAATATCAACTTCTGCTTCTGCTGATTTTGATTGGGACTCCATCTTTCAGGATGCTGACTGGTTTCACTTTACCGGAATAACACCAGCCCTCGGGGATAATGTGGCAGAAATTTGTCTTACAGCGTGTAAAATAGCTAAAGAAAAGGGTATTACCATAAGCTGCGATTTAAATTACAGAAAAAAATTATGGTCCAAAGAAAAAGCTGGTAAGATAATGAGTGAGCTCTGTAACTATGTAGACGTCTGCATTGCCAACGAAGAGGATGCCAGTGATGTATTTGGAATCAAAGCAACCGACACCGATGTTACAACTGGCAAAGTCAATCGCGATGGCTATAAAGAGGTAGCCAGGAGATTAGTGGATCAATTTGGATTTCAAAAGGTAGCAATTACCTTGCGAGAATCCTTATCAGCCAACGATAACAATTGGTCAGGCATGCTCTATGACGGAGATAATTTTTATTTTAGCAAGCAATATCTCATGCATATCGTTGACCGTGTGGGTGGTGGAGATTCCTTCGGAGGAGGTCTAATTCACTCCATGCTCAACAACTTTGATTCACAAAAAGTAATTGAATTCGCCGTTGCTGCAAGCTGTTTAAAGCATAGTATTGAGGGTGATTTTAATCAGGTTTCTGTGGAGGAAGTCCTGGCACTAGCTGGAGGCGACGCTTCTGGTCGCGTGCAAAGATAATATAAGTAAACATAGCAAAATAAGCTGACCAGTATGATACACGTGACTTAACCAGCAAGATGACAAGTTATACTACCAACGAAATGATAAATATTATACTTTGTAATTCATAAATAAAGAAGGAATGGATAATCCGAAATAACAGTACCCATTCCTTCTCTATTTTTTAATTTTATATACTCCACCCCTTTGGTAGATAGCACTTTGTATTAAGCAGCATAGTATCAATCAATGCGTTCATTTGCTTCTCTGAAAGACTCATTGCTTTAACCAACGGATCATCTTTAAACGCTGTAAGAACGAGGTCTTTCCTACACTCCATCGCAGCCTTAAGAATAAAATCCTGATTCCTAACATGTGGTTGAAGTAATTCAAGAATATTCTCTGGTACTTTACCAACCATAACTGTTTTTATGCTATTTCTTGAAAATATCGCATTCGTCTCAACAACTGTACTTAATGGAAGATTAGTGATCTGTCCATGGTTAGGAATATTCACATTACTGATTACTCTTCCCATTCCTAGAAGTGCTTTTATCAGTAACGTTCCTTCTTCTCCTGATTTGTCTAAGGATATCTCTTCTTCCCCAGTCATTAATCTCTTACTTTTGTTTAATCGATGCTCAAGATCCTGTATACGCCAGTCAACAGTTGTCAGTCCAAATTTCCATCCCCTTACAGTATCTGGGTTTTTCAGATACTCTCCTCCTGGCATAAATTCTGCCAAGTGTCGATCACCAGCTGCTGCTATGAAACCATACCTTCGAAATAAATCAAACTTAACTCTATGCGCACATTCAAAGGAAGCGTTTGCCCAGTGATTATCTTCCTCCTGAAATCCCTCTTCAAAATGCTGGTCAATATATTCTTTCCATATAGGAAAAAGATCAAAATCCTTATAACTAGCTTCATTAAACCACGTAAAATGATTAATACCGAATACATTAACATGGATGTCTGACCGATGTATTTTAGTATCTGCTATTTCTTGTTCTGCAAGTATTTTGGAACAAATCTCTGCCAGTACCTTTTGTGTTCCAAATACCTCATGACAACACCCAAAAGCTTTAATCTGCGGGAATACATGATACAGAGTTTTAATACAAAGTGACATGGGATTGGTGTAGTTAATCACCCAAGCCTCTGGTGCGATATTCTTAATCTTTTCCCCGATCTTTGCGATCATTGGTATTGTCCTTAGTGCTCGAATTATACCACCTGGTCCTGTAGTATCTCCAACCGACTGATAAATCCCATACTTTTCAGGTTCATGAACATCGGATGCCATCTCTTTAAAGGTTCCAGGTAAAATAGAAATAACTACAAAATCAGCTCCTGCCAAAGCCTCTTCTAAGGTTTCGACAGCTATGTAATTCCACTTTCCTACGCAAGCGTCCAATTGGGAGTATTTATTTCCAATGATTTCATTATTCTTTGCTGCTTGAAAATCAATATCGTACAGCCTTACATTTCCACTCATCCCCGGCTCGTTTGCAAGATCTGACATCAAAGTCCATGCCCATCCCCTGCTGCCACCACCGATATAGGCAATTATGATATCTGAAACTATGTCCCTGGTATTTTTCATATGCCTCACCTTCTTTCCTATTTAGAGCAATGACGATTATCTTATATTAGGCTTTTTCCCATAGTGATTTTATATAATTTCTCGCTTGAACTGCATTCGCAGGTCTCGTATTTTCAAGAGTACAGTGAATCATGGGTTTTTGTGTTTTTATAAACCTAAGAATTGGTTCGTAAACGAGATTACCCGAACCTGCTGCCACCGCAACCATTCTTCCCTCCTGTATTACAAAATCCTTCATATGAACCACAGCAACCTCATCCCCTAGTAAGTCAATAGCTTCTTCCATAACTTCTGTCTGTTCCAAGTAATTATCCATTCCCAATAAATTTACCGGATCAAATATGATCTGCAGATTAGGAGAATTAATCTTATTTAATACTAGTCTGGCTAGCTTAGGTGTCGCTACCAGATGCGTACTAACTGGTTCTATCGCTAGGATAACACCCATTGTCTCTGCATAGCCAACAATCTCTTTTAAATTTTCCAACATCGTTTGCATTGCTGCTTCCGTACTAGCTTCTTTTCTATTACTAACCGAAAATGGTGTTTCTGTCCCTACGACTCCACAACCCAATATACTTGCAAATCGAATATGTGCCTTATAGGTACTTAATACACCTTCTCTATGGGAAGCATCTGCTTCCGCCAAATTTAAATAACACCCTAGAACTGCGATATCAATCTCATACCGTTGAAATAGTTTTTTTAGATACATTGCATATCCAGGTGTTAAAGTAGCTGAAGTCACCGGAAAATCATTTATCACCTTTGTAAGTGCCAAATGCGCACAGGTGAAGCCCTGTTGCTTAATTGTTGCCAATCGCTGTTCCAATGAAAGTTCAGCTGTATCGTGTAGCCGAATTCCTATCTGCATCCTCCACCGCCTTCCGACCATTTATGGAAAATTCCTAACTTTAATCTACAAGGTAACACCCTGTTTAAAAATGGCCATATCGTGATAACCTGCTTCCTCTGCTTTCACTTTTCTCCCAGAAGCCACCTCTAGTACGTAGTCAAATAATTCACGGCCAACCTCCTCCAGCGAGCCAGTTTCAAGCATCTTTCCAGCGTTAAAGTCAATCCAGTTTAGTTTTTTCTCAAAGAGTTGTGAATTACTTGAAATTTTAACAGTAGGAACAGGGGAAGCAAAAGGAGTGCCTCTTCCAGTCGTGAATAGTACAATATGAGCTCCCGACGCAGCAAGCGCAGTGGAAGCTACGAGGTCATTTCCTGGTGCACTAAGGAGGTTTAACCCCTTCCTCTGCACTGACTCCCCATACTTTAATACACCATTTACTGTTGCATTTCCTGACTTTTGTGTGCATCCTAAGGATTTATCCTCAAGGGTAGTAATTCCTCCATTTTTATTTCCGGGCGAAGGATTCTCATATATTGTTTGATTATGCTGTTTATAATAATTTTTAAAATCATTAATCAGCTCCACTGTCTGCAGGAAGATTTCTTCATTTGTACACCGATTCATTAAAATTGTCTCTGCTCCAAACATTTCAGGGACTTCCGTTAGGATTGTTGTTCCACCCTTTGAGATTAATAGGTCGGAGAATCTACCAACCGCAGGATTGGCTGTAATTCCAGAAAGTCCATCTGAACCACCGCACTTTAATCCTACAACTAACTCTCTGGTACTAATCCTTTCTCGTTCAAATGTTGCAGCATAACCAATCAATTCCTCAATAAGGTGAATTCCTTCTTCTATTTCATCTTCGCAATCCTGTGCTGATAAAAATTTCACTCTGTTTGAATCATAATCGCCTAGCTGTTTTTTCAATACATTAATATTACAATTTTCACAGCCAAGTCCAAGCACAAGGACTCCTCCAGCATTGGGATGATTGATTAAGTCAGCAAGAATTTTTAGTGTATTTTCCTGATCATCTCCCATCTGTGAACAGCCATAGGGATGCGGAAATGCTGATATAGCTTCAATCGAACCAGTAATTTTATTTTGTACCATTTTCTCAAGGGTGGTTATTACGTTATTCATACATCCCACAGTTGGTATCAGCCAGATTTCATTGCGAACCCCTATCTTCCCGTTAGTACGACGATACCCCTGAAACGTTGATTCTTCATTGGATGTCAGGACTGGCTCCACTGGCTGATAAGAGTATTCTAAAACGTCACCAAGACCTGTTTTTACATTATGTACATGAATCCAAGTACCAGGCTCCAGTGTTTTTAATGCTGTACCAATCTTATACCCGTACTTGATTATATCCTCACCCTCCAAAATAGGTGTAATGGCAAATTTATGACCTTGAGGTATATCCTCCAGAAGTATTATTTCTTTTCTATCAATCTCAACAATCGTCCCACGCGTCAGAGGCTTTAGTGCTATGGACACGTTATCAGCCTCATGAATCCTTAGAAAATCTTGCATATTGACCCTCCATTCTATCACAACTTAAAGTAGCTCAATTGCATTTCTCATACCCACTGAATTGATATTTATGAGATATTCGGTTACTTTTTCACTCAAATCAGGAATTTGCGTTAAATCCAGTCCGTGGATTAAAGTATTACCCAAGTAAGCTCTAACAAATATATCAACTGGAAGCTTTGAATTCTCTGCAAAAAATTCCAGAACAAATTTATCATCCTTTATTTCATAGGAATCACCACTTCTGCCGCCAATAAGGCAATTTTCCTTTAAATCCTCACTACTATAAAAGCGCAATAATGCAGCAATTGAAAATACCAGATGTTTTGGTAATGTTTTATTTATCCTTATGTATTCTAACAAACTAGGCAGACAGCGAGCTCTCCATTTCGAGGTCGAATTTAAGGAAATGGATAATAAAGAATGCTTAATATAGGGATTTTCAAATCGTTCAATTACTGAGTTAGCAAAATCCAATAGTTCCTGTTTTGGAAGTGTAAGTGTTGGAATTACCTCCTCATAGATGACGGAAGTCATAAATTTTCTGATACTTTCATCCTGCATGGATTCCCCTACATAATTATTACCCGCTAGAAAGGAAGCTAGCGCAAAGGCTGTATGTGCACCATTTAGAATACGAACCTTTCTTTGCTTGTAGGGCGTCTGATTATTTGTAAATATAACAGGCATACCAGCTTTATCAAGGGGTAACTCATCACGAATATCTTTATCACTTTCAATCACCCAAAGTCCAAATGGCTCGGCTGTAACAAGTAAATTATCCTGATATCCCAGCTGCTGCCAGATATCTGGAGCTTCCTCAAAGGGATAACCAGTAACAATTCGATCCACAAGTGTACTACAGAACACACATGCCTCCTGTAACCAGTGAAGAAAACCCTCTTCCATCTTCCAAAGGTCTACGTATTTAAAAATGCATTCCTTTAACACAATACCATTATCATCGATTAGCTCTACCGGTAAAATAATTAACCCTTTCTCCAGGTTTCCTGAAAAGGTAAGATATCTTTCATATAGAAATTTTGTTAGTTTTGCTGGAAAGGTACGCGGAGGAATATCCTCAAATAAATCGTTTTCATGAAACACAATACCAGCTTCTGTTGTATTAGAGACTACGAAGCGCAAGGTATCCAATTTTGCCAGCTCCATATAAGTATTATATTGCTCATAGATACTTACCGCTTCCTTTACAGAAGTTATAATTCGATTGCTCACAACTTCTCTGCCCTCCTGCTTTCCACGTAAGGTTACCGTATACTTACAGTCTTGTTCTTTAAATCTATCTAGGTTACCAAATTCTATTGGTTTTAAAACTACAATTGATCCATCAAATAATCCCTTATCATTTGCCACATCTATCATATAATCTACAAAGGCTCTTAAAAAATTACCTTCCCCAAACTGTACCACTTTAATTGGTCGTTCCTTTGAATTTGAAATGGTTCCATTCAAAATTTGCATATTTCACCTCATTTATCATTTATCAATTTTCATTAGTCCTAGTTTTCTGCATTATTTATACTGCATCCTTAATTCAGTATTTTTCATTCTTTTTCTCTAGTTCTTTATCTTTAATTTTTTATCTTTAATTTTTTATTCTTTCTCTTTAATTCCTTCTCTTTAATTCTTTCTCTTTAATTCCTTATCTTTAATTCCTTATCTCTAATTCCTTATCTCTAATTCCTTATCTCTAATTCATCAACTTTAACTCTACTGTTTCATCCATATCAATTTCTTTTCCAAGTGACTTCCGAATTTTTACATTATGAAATACAATATTTTTAGCATTTCTTATAAAGAAGCCTGCTGCCTTCATTGGTTCCATATGTGTCAACATATCGGGCATCCCAGCTTCCCCGTTAGTATCCATACTAATACTACAGTTCGAAAAGGTTATATTCTCTATGTATTGTTCTGATAATCCATACATAAATCCAGCCGCAGCAGTTACATTGGTGGCTATTACATTACTTATAAGCAGATTACGTATCCCTGGCGTTCCGTCATCAATTGCATAAGGAGCCTTATCCCATACATGTCTATCTTGCTCGTCCGTTCCACAACAGTAATACATGTTGAATACAAAAGGACAAAGTACCTTATCCATAATAATATTGTTGAATATAAGCTGTTCCATAGCTCCACCTCGTTTACGTCTTGTTTTCAGACGTATTCCTCGGTCTGTGTCTTGAAATACACAGTTGGAGACAGTGACATTTCTAATGCTGCCACTCATTTCGCTGCCAATTACAATTCCACCGTGACCATGAATCATGTTACAATTGGATATTGTAATATTTTCGCATGGCCTTTTATTCATTGTAAGTTCTGTCCCTGCTTTGATGGCAATACAGTCATCCCCCACATCAATAAAGCAATCCGAAATACGTACATTACTGCAGCCATTTGGATTAATACCATCTGTGTTAGGTGAGTCTGGCGGATTTTTTATGGTAACTCCCTTAATAAGGACATTATCACAATGCAAGGGATGAATGGTCCAGACAGGGGAGTTAATTAGTGTAACCTGTTCTATTTGAACTTCAACACATTCCTGAAAGCAAATAAGATACGGTCGTTTATATGCTAGAATATTCATTTCCTTCCATGCACGCTGCCCGTTCCCATTCAGACATCCTCTTCCACAAACTGCAACCTTTTCTGCCTTGTAGGCATAGATTAATGGCCGATACATTTGTCCGTTAATGCCTTCAAATTCCACCTCCACCAAGGGGTAGTTCTCATAATCATCTTTAAATTCAATTACAGCACCTACCTCCAGATAAAGGGTCATATGGCTTTTCAACTCAATGGATCTAGTGGAGTAAACTCCAGCGGGAACAAAGATGGTGCCTCCCCCTTTTTCCTTAAGGGCTGCTATCGCTTCTTCAAAAGCTAAAGTCCAATCTCTGCCTTCATCGCTTAACTTTTCGAACTCAAGTATATTCAAATAATTGTTGCTCATAGTAAACTCCATTCCCTTGTTTTTTCTTTAAACCTAGAAGAACCACGTTACTTGAGTTTCTTCCGATTGTTGATAACAGAAAAGTAACCCAGGCATTTCACACTTTACCTTTGCGTAATATAACCTTTGTGTAATATATTCGCCCTATACAAGTATAGGGCGAGTAAGGGTTAGTAATGAATATGCAAAAGCTTCGTTTATCCTTTCACACCACCAGCCTGAATACCATCCACAAAGGTTCTCTGCGCTGCAAAGAATATAATTAAGGAAGGGATAATGGATATCAAGGATACCGCCAGAACCCTGTTCCAGGCAAAACCAGCATCTGCATCCATTGAAATCTTAACAAAAATTGCTGCCGGATAATTTGTTGGTGTCTTAACATAAAGCAGCGGCCCCATGTAATCGTTGGAGGACCACATAAATTGGAACAGAGCGCAAGACACGATTGCCGGTTTTAATAATGGAGAAATAACCTTAATTAAAATCTGTACTACATTACAACCGTCAATTTTCGCTGCTTCTTCCAGTTCTTTTGGAATCGTTCTCATGAACTGCACCAGCATAAAAACAAAGTAAGTGTCCACAGCGAATAAAGTAGGTACAATTAATGCTAGATAAAGGTTCGAATCAATCCATCCAAACTTGTTGAATAAAATATACTGCGGAACATTTAAAACAACCTGTGGCAGGAATAAAGTAGACATCAGTAATGCAAATAATAAATTACGTCCTCTAAAGCGGAATCGACCAAATCCATAAGCCGTAACTGTTGCCGAAATTACGGTAAAAATAACTTTTGGTATAACAAATTTATAGGTATTAATCATAGCTTTTAAAATGTCAATTTGGCCGCTATAGCTTTTTACTGCTTCTTTATATCCGTCAAAGCTTACCTGTTTAGGAATTAGTCCTATTCCACTGAAAATCTCACTGTTACTTTTAAAGGTAGCACTTATCATCCATAGGAGCGGGTATACCATTACAAATCCAACCAACACCAGAACTATATACCGAAGGATTGTATTTAACGATTTCTTTTTTCCGTATTGCATGCCCTGCTACCTCCTCTCATCATCATAGTAAACCCAATATTTTTGGCTTATAAAGGCTACTATCGTAAATGTCATTACAATAACAAACATTAGCCAAGCCATTGCACTTGCCATACCCATCTCATATCGTTCAAATGCATTGTTATATACTAAAAGAGAGATTAAGGTAGTCGAATTTCTTGGTCCTCCCTGCGTAATAATGTAAGGACCGTTGAACTCCTGGAAGGCTTGACATAACTGCGTTACTAAATTATAGAAGATAACCGGTGTTATAATCGGAACTGTAATTTTAAAGAACTGACGCCATTTTCCTGCTCCATCAATAGCAGCCGCTTCATAAAGATCCTGTGGGACTCCTTTTAACGCAGCTAAAAAGATAACCATGGCCGATCCAAATTGCCAAACACGAAGCAAACAAATAATAAACAAAGAATAGGAGGGATCACTAAGCCATTTGGGACCTTCCACACCAACAAATTCAAGAACACTATTGATTAATCCATCATCTCGAAATAGCGCTTTCCATAGCACTGCGATTGCTACGGAACCGCCAAGGATGGATGGAATATAATAGGCAGTTCGAAAGAAATTTACTCCTCTAAGTTTAAAATTTAATATGTAAGCAATGAACAGTGACACAATTAGTTTAAATGGAACTGTAATAAAGGCATATTTAAAAGTTACTTCAAACGCCTTCATAATCTTATCCGTTTTAAAAATATGCAGGTAATTCATAAAACCAACTTCTTTTATTCCGTCAAACAATTGATAATCCGTGAAGCTATAAGCCAACGAAGAGCCGAACGGATATAATTTAAATACAATAAATCCGATTAGCCACGGAAGGATAAAGAAGAACCCTACATTACGTTTGTACATCTTTTTTAAAGAATTATTATTTTGGATTACTGGTGTGACATTTGCACTATTCTTTGCCATAAGATACCCCCATATCATCTTTTTGAAGCATTAACCACTGCGAATATGCCATCAGAAATGCCCCAACCCCTTTGGGATCATCGCATACTACCTTCTCTGATAAATAATATGCAATACTGCCATCTCTTTCTTTTCCCGGACCAAGACCTGCAACGGAACAGATATCGCACAGATAAAGGTCTTCCTCCTTTTGAATTAGCTTCCTACCAGCTAATTCTATGAAAATTTCCTCCCCTAACTTTTTGTAATCCTCCTTTTTAAGCACACCTAAGTTACAGCCCTTCATAATGGAATACCCTATCATTGCTGTACCGGAGGTTTCTAAGTAATTACCCTCTATGTTATCTTTATCAATGATTTGATAAAATAATTTACTCTCTTTATCCTGGTATTTTAAGATACCATTTATCGCTTCTTTATAAAGATTTACTAATATGTTGTATTCTTCTGAAGCCTTACTCGAATCCAATCGTATTAGTTCACTTACCGTATCAATAAGCGCCATAAGATACCACCCCACCGAACGAAGCCAAAAATTTGGAGACTGACCAGTTACCTTATTAGCCCAGCTTTGTATTTTTGCTTCATCGAAAGCGTGATAATATAACTCCTTTTCACTGTTGTATAAGTATAATCTAACATTATTAAACTGATTTATAACGTCTTTACACCCAACACCATTATTATAGTTTAGTTCATAAGCCATCAAAAAGGGCTGCGCCATATAAAGTCCATCCAACCAAATCTGATTGGGATATATCTTTTTATGCCAGAAGTTACCGCATTGGGTTCTGGGGTGTGTCTTTAACTGGTCATATACTGTATCAATTGCCAAACGGTATTTTTCTTCTCCCGTTACTTCATATAAAAAATGCAATGCTTTCCCCGTATTAATATTATCTATATTATAGTTCTCTTTTTCAAAGGTCCGAATACTGCCATCTGCACCAACAAAGTTATCTATGTATTTAATCACAAAATCCTTATAGTAATCATCCTTGGTTGCCTCATATAATTGTGCACAGCCAATCAACACACAGCCGTCCTCATAGTTCCAGAAATCCTTGTAATTCTTGTACGTATCTAAGTATTTTCTTATAAACCGAGCTATGACGAAATGCTCCATTCCTTATCTCCTTTATGTTCCCCAATAGTAACAAAGTCAGTTTATAACATTTGCTTATAAAAGCACTAAGAGGGCTGGTCTAAGGTTAAGTCCTTATAACCTCAAACCAGCTCCTACTAAAATATCTATTCGTTTTATAAATGTTCAGAGCCAAACAGCGAGGAAACCGCAGGTTTTCGAGCTTGGGTTCTGAATAGTTACTTAATTTGAATATACGGAAGTTATTCCATCTATTAAGGTCTGGGCCGCATCATCGATTGAGTAATCACCATAACTAAATCCACTCATAACATCCCAGTAAATTCCGTCCGGTTGATTCTTTAATTCAGCAGCTTCAAACTTAGGATCTAATGGGAAGGAAGTCCATGCCAACACCTTACCATTTGCTTCAGCAACCGTTGGATCAAGCAATGCTTTTTCTGTACAGATAGCTAATGCATTCTGATTCAAAGGAATACCTCTTTCGGCTGCCATAATCTCAACACCTGCTTGTTCATTTAACAAGAAGTTGATTAACATAGCACTTTCCTTTGGATGCTGTGTAGTTTCAGTAATCGCAAAACCTAAGGAAACCTTGGAGAAGCCACCCTGATATGTTCCCATATCTTTAAAATACTCGCCAACCATAAATCCAGCGCCACCATCTGCTAATGCAGACTTAAATTTAGCAGCAGAGGAATCCCATTCAAAAATTCCTGCATATTTTCCTTCAATCCATTTAGGATTTTTATCCATAGACTCTGCACCATCACCGATAATTGTTTCGATGGTAGGTATTACATGCTTTTCTTCTAACGTTTTAAAGAATTCTAAACCAGCTTTAATTTCTTCCGCGGTATATTGAAGTGCATTATCAGCAACCCAAGGTTTGCCATATACGGATTCAAGATAATATACCATAAGAATCATTCTGTCATATTCATTAATTCCCAGTGGATAATAATCCTCTCCGAGAACCGTCTTGAAGGTTTCACCAGCTGCATATAGCTCTTCTAAAGAAGTAGGTGTAGCAATTCCCGCTAAGTCAAAAGTTGCTTTATTCCAATAAAAGATTCTACCAGATAAGGATACCGGAATTGCTTGTAACTCTCCAGCCAGGGTACATTGATCCAAAGCACTTTGATCATATGCATCCAGTTTGATAATATCAGAATATTGATTTAGATCTGCAAATACACTACCGTCTGAACTAAAAGAGGTAATCCAGTTCCAGTTAATTTGATTAACATCAGGAGCTGTCTTTGTAGAAAATGCTGTTGCCATGTTGGTTTCCCAATCAGTCCAGGCACCATACTGTGTTTCAACTGTTATGTAAGGATATGTTTCCATAAACTTCTCAACAGCTGCTAAGGTTGCCGTATGTCTTGTGTCCCCACCCCACCAAGAAAATTTGATTGTAACTGGTTCCGGTGTATCAGCTTCATCTACCGGTGTCTCCGGAGCTGTCGTTGGTTCAGGTGCATCAGTAGCCTCCACCTGATCTTTTGAAGGATCTGCATCTTTGCTTGTTTCCGCATTATCCTTTGCACATGCCGCTAAAGAAAATACCATAACCAGCGTTAACAATAATGCAATGATTTTTTTCATCTTTTTCTCTCCTTTAATATATTTATTTTTTCATAAACAAGCCCCACTTGCTATGAATAAAATCAGAATAAGAAAAACGTATGTAAGCACTTTCATTAACATGTTATCCTATAATCTCCTTTTCGTCAATAGTTATTTGAGCACTTTTTATTAATATTCCTCAAATTAGACATTTGTTTTGTTGAATTTGTATTTATAAAATGTTTATATTGTAATTATTATATCAATGTTGTATAATGCGATATGTAAGTATTTACACATTATTGTAACAATTATTACGATTTATCTTGTAATATAAAGTAACTTGTTTTACACTAATTTGTATAATATCAGTCAAAAAAGAGGTACCTCAATATGAATATATACGATATATCAAAGAAAGCCGGCGTATCCATTGCCACCGTCTCCCGTGTAATTAACGGCAATTCTTATGTCAGCGAGAAAACAAAACAGAAAGTGTTAGATGTAATAGAAGAATGCGATTACACTCCAAATGCCTTTGCCAGAGGGTTAGGGCTGAAAACCATGAAAATAGTAGGAATCATGTGTGCAGATTCTTCAGATCCCTATGTCGCAAAAGCAATATTCTTAATTGAACAAGAACTGAGACGTAATGGCTATGATGCTTTTTTATGCTGCACCGGTTATGATGTGAAAGAAAAGCAATATTACATGAACCTTCTCCTCTCCAAACACACGGATGCCATTATACTTGTTGGTTCCAATTTCGTAGAAGCAGATAACGAAAAGAATCAATATATTAAAGAAGCCGCGAAGACCGCTCCCATTATGATAATTAACGGTGCTTTGAGTGGAGAAAATATATATTGCACACTTTGTGACGACTACCAGGCAGTGTATGAAGCAACAAAAGCCTTACAAAATAGCGGTTGCAAGAACATAATGTATTTATACAACGCCAATTCTTACAGCGGACAAAAGAAATTATCTGGTTATCTCGCAGCAGTCAATCCAGATAGTAAGCCAATCAAGAACACCCCCTATGTACAATACATTGACGGAACAATTACCGAGGTTGCCAACCACCTTAACAGTATTTATATGAAAGCCCTTACATTTGATGCTATTATGACCTCTGATGACAGCCTTGCAATCAGCGTATTAAAGTTTGCAAAGCAAAATAAAATAGTTGTTCCAGACCAACTATCCGTAATTGGCTATAACAACTCCATAATCTCAGAATGCAGCGATCCTGAATTAACATCTATTGATAATAAATTAGAAGCCGTGAGCAGCAATTGTGTTACAACTCTAATGGGCGTTCTGCAAGGTCAGCAGGTACCCTTAAAAACCGTTTTTTCTGCCGAGATTGTAAAACGAGGCACCACTCGTTTTTAAATAATTACTATAATATTGCAACATTAAGGAGGAAAACTTGAAACAATTTTTAGATCACGATTTTCTTTTATCAACAGAAACCGCTAAAACCTTATATCACAATTATGCGAAGAAGCTCCCTGTTATTGACTACCATTGCCACATAGACCCTATGGAAATTGCTACTGATCGCAAATTTGATAACATAACGCAGGTTTGGTTGGGAGGAGATCATTACAAATGGCGTTTAATGAGAGCAAATGGCGTTGATGAATATTACATAACCGGCGATGCACCTGATAAGGAGAAGTTCGTGAAATGGGCAGAAACCTTATCCTTATGTATCGGAAACCCCTTATATCATTGGAGCCACCTGGAACTGCAGCGTTACTTTGATTTTCATGGTTTTCTTAATAAGGATACCGCAGAAGAAGTATGGCAGCACTGTAATGCAAAGCTTGCTGACCCATCCCTGAGTGCAAGGAATATCATTAAAAGCTCCAATGTTACACATATTTGCACAACAGATGATCCCATTGATGATTTGGAATGGCATCAAAAAATTGCAGAGGACACTTCCTTTGATGTTAAGGTTTTCCCTACTTGGAGGCCGGATAAGGCTATGAATTTGGAACAGTCAGAGTATTTATCCTATCTGGAAAAGTTAGAAAAGAAGGCCGGAGTAAAGATCAATAGTTTTTCTTCCCTCCTAAAAGCCTTAAGAAATCGCATCGATTATTACAACGATAGAAACTGCCGTATTTCGGATCACGCGTTGGATTATATTATGTACGAACCCACATCAGAAAAGACCATTAACGAGATATTCAAAAAGCGCCTTCAGGATATTTCCCTTACAAAACTGGAAATCAAGCAATTTAAGACAGCTTTTCTAATTTCCATGGGAAAAATATATCATGAACTTGACTGGGCAATGCAGCTACATTACGGCTGTAAAAGAGATAATAATACATCTGCTTATCAGAAGCTTGGACCGAATACCGGATATGACTGCATTAATAATAACGCGCCGTCTAATCAGATGTCCGAACTTTTAAATGCACTGCACGCTACAGATAGTTTACCCAAAACAATTATCTACAGTTTAAATCCTTCTGATAATGCTGTAATCGACAGTATTATTGGCTGTTTTCAGGATTCTACCATCCAGGGAAAGATACAGCATGGAAGCGCCTGGTGGTTTAATGATCATAAAAGCGGAATGATCGAGCAATTAACCTCACTAGCTAATATAGGACTTCTTGCTGGTTTTGTCGGAATGCTAACCGATTCAAGAAGCTTCCTCTCCTATCCCAGACATGAA
The DNA here is from genome assembly GCA_023407575.1 of Bacillota bacterium. Lineage (GTDB taxonomy): Bacteria > Bacillota > Clostridia > Lachnospirales > Lachnospiraceae > Mobilitalea. The sequence continues at coordinate 298,093 of JAEYLX010000032.1, read as the reverse complement.
TATTTCCGCCGTATCCTATGTGATTTATTTGGAACTTGGGTTGAGAACGGAGAATATCCACCAGACTACAAAACCTTAGGTACGCTTATTAACAACATATCCTATTATAACGCTCTTCATTATTTTCGGTTTTAAACCTCCTCGTGCATTAGTGGTATTCCAGCGTTAGAACAGGATATGATATTGAATAACTGACAATTAATCCTACTAGTGTAGGAGCCTGCAACAAAAAGAGAGCAGAGACAAAATACACTTTTTCGTAAATTTGTCTTTGCTCTCTTTTTGTTAACAAATCAATTTGTAATATGTAAAATATTATATCTTACATAGAAACATTCTTTATAAGTACCTTCTATGAACAGCTACACCACAATTGGATTTATCAAGTTCCCAGGCTTTATCAAACTCCTCTGATGCCCTCATCAGATTACCAAGCCCATAATTTCCAAGCCCAATCAAATAATGACAGTGCGCTCTATTCTTTTTATCCAGGTCCTCATCAAATATCAAAAAATCTGGTAGCGATACCGCAAAGAAATCAATTTTAACTTCATCCTCCAGGTGACCTTCTCCGTAGGAGATTAATTTTTTGAATTTTGCGTCTGCTGACTCTGCCTCATTTAACTTAACATGAGCCAAACCCTGATACAGAAGCATATCAGCAGGCTGGTCATTGTAAAACATCATCCCTGCCGGCTCTGTTATACCGGCAGTGGCTATTTTATAGTGGTCCTTTGCTTTATCTGTGTCACCCAGAAGCTCATAGGCACAACCCAAATAATAATGAATATTGTTGTCATGTGTTCCTGCCAGTTTACCTTCCCCCAGATTTTCCGGATAGGTAAGAGCTTCTTCCAGATAGGATATTGCAAGGTTTACATCTTCCGAGGCTAATTCTTCACTTTGTAATTTCAGTCTGGCCAGCTGTGTGAGTGAAGTAACGTACTGACTGGAGATTTTCCCTTCTCCACCTTCCCAAGGGTGGAACTTATGCTCCCCGATTAATCCCAGGGCTGTTTCATAATTACCTGACAGATTATGCAAGGTGACGTATTCTGTATAGAGATCATCTCTTTCAAGCACCAGTTCCAAATGTTCTTCATATATCTTTATCCTTTCTTCAACACCAACACCACACTTCTTATATAACTGGTCCAATTCCAATAATATTCTGGCATCTGTAGTATCAAGGCGGAAAGCCTGTTCCATCCTAAGTCTTGCCTGTTCCTTATCCAGTTTCTTATTAAAATAAATCAGAGCAAGATTTCTATGAGCAGTAGCAAAATTAACATTTATTTCTGTTGCTCTCAAAAAGAGTTCAAAGGCTTGATCATATTGTTTCCTGTCATACATAAGATTCCCCAGATAATAACACGCTTTATCATCCTTTGTATTCTTATTTATTGCATAATGCAGCACCGCAATATCTGCTAATTTATTGGGGAAGCAATACAATGATGGTCTGACTGCCGCTTCCTTAAGGCAGTTTTCAGAGGTCTGCTCCTCACCAATTAAATAAGTATAATACGCTTCATAGTATTTAAGCATCGGATGCATACTGTTACATTCTTTCAGCAATGCAATAGCTTCTTTATAAAAGCCTGCTTCTGCATAATCGTTGGCATATTCAAGATAGGTATTCACCTGATTTCTCATCTGCTTACACAAGATAGCCAGAGTAGTAGGCATAGTACCGTTTGATGAGATATCGCACTTAAGGTTTCGTTCTAACAGAACTTGTTCATACCCGATGCGGAAATCAAACTTATCTATTGCTAAACTTTCCGCAATATAAGCTTTTGCCGCTTCGTTTCTATTGGCAAGTCTCAATAAACTACATTTCAAACCTCTTGCTTTCATGTTATGACTATTTTTAATCAGGCTTAATTCCATTAATTCCATTGCCTTTTCGTAATTTTGATTCAGGCATTCTATGACCGCGCTATAATAATAGGAATTCTCCTGTTGTTCCTTACTCCAGGCAGCTTTTCGAAATTGCTTATAAGCCTCCACAAATCTTCTTCTGTAAAAATACGATAACCCCAACTGATACATTGCTTCCGAATCGTAGGGATTGGGATTGCGCATCTGCAACTTCTTAACCGCTTCTTTCAGATACTTTTCACTTTCTTCAAATTGCCCTCTTCGAAGCAATAAGGTTCCATAGGCTGTATTTAATCTGATGTCCGTGCCATCACGTTTAAGTCCTTCCAAATAGTAAGGATCAGGATCATAGGTGGCATGTCGGTATTGTTCAATATGTAATCCAATCAAATAAAGCTCTTCCAAACTTTCCACCTGCTCCGGCATAAGCACAGGTATCGCCGGTTCAGGTATTTCGATTTCTTCTTCCAACCTTGGATCAAATTGAATTAGCAGGCGCCCCTCCTTATCCCTTACAATTAAGACCAGCTCCTTTTCGTGCAGATTTCCAACCGCCACCGCTGCCTTATAGATATCCTTCGGCGAAATAGTGGCTCTGCCACTATGATAAACCTTTCCCCTCTTATCAGTTAGTTTTATGTCCACCTCGCAAAACAAGCCTGTTGCATAGATACATACGTCTGCGTAATTATTACTCTCCCCTTTTTCCGTTACTGTAAGACTCAGCGCAATATCTTTATTCGCTACCTTTACCTGACCCACTTCCTTATAGGGCATAAAATACTGCTGAAAGGTCTTTTCTTCAAAGGGCTTTAACCAGGTAAAATCAGGTTGATTATCCGTGTATACTCCTGTCATCAATTCAATATAAGGCCCATTTTCATCAGTCAGATTACGATCCCAAGCCTGACCAAAATCTCCATTCCCCCAAGTCCACTGCTTTTTACCGGGCGAAACATGATGATCAGCCACGTGTAATATACCAGCTTTTAGTCGATTATCATATCCTCCCACAAAGTCATAATCAGAACGATAAGCCATGTAGGAAGTGGGTACCGGGATATTTTTATATCTGGAGATGTCAACTCCTGCAGAATAGTCCATTTTATAGTAGGTACCAGTTGCAATCGGGAAAGTCGAAACATCCCGCTTACCATGATCATAAACCGCATGAACATCAGGCGGAAACACCGACACCGTGTGCTCATTGGCGGGTATAGCAGGATTTGCCCACCAAAGGAAGGTCTGTGCCAAATTGGTACGATTATATAACTGCCCCTTTATCTCTAAATATGCCTTATCCGGATATAAGGTAAAACCAGCCATTCCTTTGGTACCATACATCGGATCTATCTCGTTCACCCAGACAGTTTTGCTGCCATCCTCGTTTTCCTGCAAATAGTAATCTACCGGCGAATAAGTGCTAGGTCTGTGATGCTGCGGCCAGTTAAATTCAATACCTCCGGAAATCCATGGGCCAGCAAGACCTACAAGGGCGGGTTTTATCACTTCATTATAGTAGACAAAATCATAGTTATTTGTTTTATCCAAGGCTCTTTGGATTCTACCACCAAGTTCAGGCAAAATCATAATATGTAGATATTTATTCTCCAGATATACAGCACTGTATGTCTTATTAACCTTCTTATCATAAATTTTATCAATCACAGGATAAGGATAAACCTTTCCAGAACTACCTTGATATACTCGTTTTTCTAAAAACATCGGATTTTTATCGGGGCTTCCAACTTCATAGGTAGGGAGAACAACTTTCTCTTCCCACATCATAACCTCATTATCCAGTACATTTATCGCTTTGCTTAACATACATATCTCCTCCAATCAATTATAAAAATCAGTAGCTATATGTAGATTATAATTAAGCGACTGCAAGAAAACATTAGTTGAACCTGCCCTATCATTATAAAATATTGCTCTTATCTATCCTTTAAATATCCATACTCCTGAAACTTCCCGGAGTCATATCAGTTATCCTCTTAAAGGTATTGCAAAAGCTGGATTCATTGGAGAAGCCACATTGATAAGCAATTTCACGAAGACTTAAATTAGTTGATCTTAATAATTCCTTCGCATTTACCACTCTTGTCTTAATAATGTATTCATGAATTGTAAAGCCTGTTTGTTTTTTAAATATACGTGAGAAGTAGAATTCACTTAACCCCGCCACCTTTGACAGTTCCCTTACCGATAACTCCTGTTCATAGTTCTCTTCAATATGATTAACTACTTTATCAACCATACTATCGTTATCCGAAACAGCCATCCACGGCGTTGTAAAAAATTCTCCTAAAATTCTGGCAATATACGCGGATTGTATAGCCTCCGGGAACTTCTTTCCCGATTTATAATAATTATATATTTTATATATTCGGTTTACAATTTCACTCGAGTTTTTAGATACAACAATCGAGTTATATAATACACTAAGTTCCTTATAAAACGACCCAGCATTTACTCCATCAAAATGAAACCACAGAGCATTAAAATCACCCAAGGAGGAATAACTATGAGGAGCATGACAGTTAATCAACACTGTATCCCCTTTTTTCGCCACATAGGAGATATTCTCATACTGTATTCTCACACTTCCTTTGGTTATATGCATTATCAGAAAACTATTGTAATTTTCTCTGCTAAGTATATAAGAATCCTCATACATAAAGTATCCCGTACAGGTTACATAAAAGAATAAACTTTTTGCCTGATTGCTCGGGCTGGAGAAAAATAACTCCGATGAGGGCAATACTCCTTTTTCCTTTGATTGCATAAAAACCTCCAATGTATTATATAAGAAAACTAGGGCCAACTTGTAAGCTCGCCCTAGTTTTCTTATGCATGATGAAACGACAGGCCGTTTCACTCCTCATTAATCTTATTTATCATTTCCCAAACTCATTAATCAACTTATACAACCTGCTTAAGGATTTTATTAAGATGTTAAGGTAAAACTTATTTACTTGTCCGTCATGATAATGGAAGTATCATAGATACCAACCGCCTCGATACCATAGATATCAGCAATTTGTTCTTCCGAACTTTCGAATCTCGCTGCCATCTCAGAGTCACTGTGTACCTTAGACCCCTTCTTTTGCGGTGAAATATAAATATACAATCCATGCTTAATTACTTCTTCTCGATAAGGCATTAAGTCTAATTCCCAGGTGTCATCATTGCAGAAATTATCATGAATCATTTTTCCATTAATAAATGCATAGCCGATATCTCCAATATAATCCACTCGAAGCAGCAATTGTTTCATCCCCTCAAAACTTTGAGGGTCGAGCTTTATTTCTACCCTTGCATTTACTACCTTAGTTGAGGTGATTGGACTGCCAACAACAGGTCGCTTTAATTCCCTTGCTCCCTCTTTATTAATGGTACTTCTGTCCTCAACATTGATTTTAACTTCTGGCTGTGAAAGCTCAATTTTATATACTTCAAATACACCTTCAGAATCCATGGTATCAACTATTTTATCCACACTGGTTACAACAGTAGGAGGGAACACTTTTACCAGAACCTTTTCTTTGTCTCCGCGGCACTCAAGTCTAATATCCTTCTCGCCTGGTAATACAGTCTCTTCAGAGATAATAACTCGTTCCACTCCATCCTCCTCATATTGCCAGAAGTTCATAGCATCCTGAATCGGTATGGTACAGATATTAATTCTTTGCCCCTTCTCGTTTTCACATATAATTGTAGTGTGCACATCAGACTTTACCTCAACGATGGAATCTGTCTGTTTAACACCACCACGAACCTCTTTAACTACCTTCGTCGGAATGTTATATTCACAGCGCATACCCGGAATTGTGTGGAAGAAGTAATAAATTTCATTCTTATGTGTAAGCTTACTAATAAGCTGGGCAGTTGCATATTTCAATGTAATACCATTCAAATCTACATTTAACGGAAGAATTGCGTTGGCATTGGCAGCCAGATTAAGCGTTCCTGTCTCCGGAAAACGGATATCTCCACTATCTAAGGACATGGAAATTACGAAATCTTTTTGATCGTGTACCTCTGCATGATCCTGATAATTATTGATGAACAAGAAACCTTTTCCCTCTTCGTTGATACGAACTGCATAACGAAGGGTATCGGTGTCCTCTGGTTTTTGTACTGCCGCCTCAGGAGATAAGACAGTCTTAGTACTGCAGACCAACTCTTCAAAATTCTTATAGAATAAATGCTGTAATTTAAGATACTTATAGCTGTCGCGAAGCTGACCAAATTCACCAATTGCAGCCTGATAGTCATAAGAGAACTTTGGAACTGCATTTTCATTCAGATAAGGCACAGTTTTACCATGAGGATTGGTGCCACCATGGTACATATAATATCCAAGGAAGTTACAGCCACTCGCCACCTTTACCGCTGCCATTGCACCAACACTTTCATAGGGCAATTTAAATCTGTACTGATAGAAGACAGTCATTCCTCCACCCATTTCACAACAAGCAAAAGGGAAATCCTCCTTCGCATATTCCGGATCAAAATTATAGTATTGTGGTGAGGCATTATTGTGAAAATCATTCATTAAATACTCTGCAGTAGCCGGATGCTCTTTCATATCTCCGTAAAACATCCAAGGTCTGAAGGCATAACCACCCCATAAAGGGAAAACCACCTCAACAGGTGCGCAGGAACCACCCCAGGCAGTGGAAGTATAGATTGGTGCAATTAAGCCCTCTTCCATTGCAATGTCCTTGAGCTTTTGCATATGACTTGCTCCCTCTGAACCACTGACAACCCATTCTTTACTGTTTTCCGTAGTCATTTCCCAAGGAGCGGAGGCATGTTCATACTCATTTTCTATCTGTATACCGACAATCGGACCATCATCCTTGAACAGGAATCCCTTAACTTGCTCGCCAATGGCATGGAACCACTTTTGAGTATAGCTTAAATATTCAGGTGCATTGCTTCTCAAATCAAAGGGACGTCCATACAGCCAGTCAGGGTATCCGCCATTACGACATTCGCCATGGTCAAAAGGTCCAATCCTAAGGATAATTTGCATCTTATGTTTCTGGCATAGCTGTACAAATTTCCTCAAGTTCTTATTGCCTTCCCAATCAAAAACACCTTCTATTTCTTCATGATGGATCCAAAATACATAAGTGGCAATGATATTCAGACCACCCATTTTCATCTTTATAATTTCATCTTCCCAATGCCGTTCTTCCATTCTGGAAAAATGAGCTTCTCCACAGATTGCGAAATAAGGTTTATCATTTTGCATCATATAGTAGTTGGTGAAGTATACATGATTGCCCGACGGATTAACACCTTCCATGTCTATTGGAGCCTTATAAATCGGGTTCTTGATTTCTTTTGCCTGTAAATGATATTCGCGCATATATATTACTCCTTATTATTTCGATGATCCGACAATACCGGTTACAAAGTACTTCTGCATTGTTAAAAACACAAACAAGATAGGTATCGTAGCTATAACAATACCCAGCATAAGCTGTCCATAATCAACAAAGTATGCCGAGGATAAGGAAGACAGCAATAATGTAAAGGTCTTTTGTTCATTGGTTTGCAGAACAATTAACGGCCACAAGTAATTATTCCACTGTTTCATAAAGGCATAAATAATACCTGCCGCAAAGGTAGCTTTCATTGGTGGAATTACCAATCGAAAGAATATCTTTAACTCGTGGGCTCCATCAATTCTAGCCGCTTCAATGATTTCAGTAGGAAAGGATATAAAGCTTTGGCGGAAAAAGAAAACCAAAAAGGGCATTGCCAAGGTAGGTATAATAACTGCCGTATGTGTATCCAACAGATTCCATTTACTCATCATTTTAAAGAGGGGAATCATCTGTGAAGCAAACGGAATCATCATTGATAATAAAAACAGAGAATAAACAATATTTCTTGCTCTACTCCGATATTTTTCAAATCCATAACCAGCCATGGAACATATTAATACGGATAAAAAGGTATAAATTACAGTTACTTTTGTAGAGTTTACAAAAATTCGTAATATGGACGCCTTTTCCACTAGATTATTCCAGTTCTCCCCTAATACAGAGCCAAAGGACAAACTACCCAGGGTAATATCAGCACTGTTGTTCGTCGAGCCAACGAGCATCCAGAAGAAAGGAAAAACCGAAACCAAGGCTGCTAAAATCAAAATAAGATAAGTAATAACTCTATTTACTTTTGTAGTTGTTATGTTAAAAGAAGATTTGTTTTTCATTTTGCATCATCCCCCGTAATTCTAAATTGTATAATCGCCAGTATAATCATAATGAATACAATTACATAGGATAAGGTGGAAGCATAGCCTAGATTAGGTGAATATACAAAGGATTGATTGTAAATGTACTGGGACATCGTTAAGGTTTCATTTGCTGGTCCACCCATGGTAATATTCATTGGCTCATCAAAAAGCTGCAGGGTTCCGTTGGTGGACATGATTATCGTCAGAAGTAAAGTAGGTTTTAATTGTGGTATTGTAATCTTCCAGAACGTATGCCAAGCGTTTGCACCATCAACTCGAGCTGCTTCATACGTTTCAGCCGGTATATTTTGCATAGCCGCCAACAAGAAGATAACATCATACCCAGTCCAACGCCAGGTTAACGCTATCATAATAATTGCTTTAGCCCAAATTGGATCTTGTAACCACTGAATTGATTCGCCCATAACTCCAAGGGTTTGTAAGGCGTGGTTGATAAGACCATTCTGGGAGAACATCATTTTAAATAATACCGAATAAGCAACCAAACTTGTAACACAAGGAAGGAAAATACTGGTACGTAAAATCCCTTTCATTTTTAACTTAGGACTATTTAGCATTGAAGCGAAAGCAAGTGCCAACAACTTCATAATGGGTACTTGAATAATTAAAAATATAAATGTATTTCCCATTGATTTTAGAAACAACTTGTCTCCCAGCATTCGCTTGAAGTTATCAAGTCCCGAAAAACGAAATGCGCCTTCATCAAAAGTCTGAAAGGATAGCCATATCGATTCGATCGCCGGATAAATGGTAAATACACAGAATAACACAACAGCAAAGGATACAAAAAACCAGCCGTAAGCATTATAATTAATTAATGTTTTTGTTCTTTTTTTCATACTTTCACTTCCTATTCAGCATTTTAGATTACCTGCCCGTATACAACAAACTTCGCATTATTCGAATATTATGTTGTCATGTACTTATATTAACCGGAATGACAGAAGTTATTGTCATTCCGGTTAATCCATATTTATTATCTGCCTAACTGATTCTTAAGCTGTGCCTCTGCATCACCCAGCGCAGTCTTAATATCTGCATCACTTGTTAATACACCGGAGAAAGCTGCTGTAACAGCATCATTTGCTTCAGCAACATAACCACCGTAATTAACGCCTGGTACTTTAGCCAGAGTATCAGCAAAGATGGAATAAATCTTTTGTCCACCAAAATACTCATCTTCTGTATCAAAAGCAGGACCACTTAAAGCAGGTGTATAACCTGATACGCAAGCGTGTGCAAGCATGATATCTTCATAAAATTTTGTATTTGATGCGTATACTTTACTTAATAAATCTGCTGCAGCTTCCTTATTTTTAGAGGAATCAAGTACATACCAGGAAGATCCGCCTAAGTTAGAAGCATTAACAGCTCCATCAATATCACTGAATCTAGGTGTAGAAGCTATTCTCCACAGACCAGACTGGTCTTCTGCCGCTTTAATCGTAGAAGCCATCCAGGGTCCATTAATAATACTAGCAACAGTACCATTATTAAGCGCACCTGCACGATCACCAGTACCTTCTGCTTCAAATAAGATACCGCTGTCTTTCATTTCTTTAATTAACGCAAATCCTTTTTCTAAAGCAATATTATTCGCAATATTAATTTCGCCGTTTGCATCAAAATACCACTGACCAACTGATTGCATCATGGAACGAAGTAAGGTTGTTTTGTTTGCAGCCATTTCTACAATCATACTTGAGCCAGTTTTATCTTTCACAGCTTTACCTATTTCAATGAATTTCTCCCAAGTCAAATCTTGCATATCGGCATCAGTATAGCCAGCCTGCTGAATTAAGTCCGTACGGTAAAATAATACGGATGCACCAGTATCAAGCGGTACGCCATATTGTTTACCATCATAACTTACTGCATCTACTTTGAAGTCAAGGAAATTGGAATAATCTACGGTATCTGTTAAATCTGCAAAACTTCCTTTAAAGGTCTTAAGATACTTACCAGAAACATAATCCTCCATAAGAACAATATCTGGCAAACCGCTTCCACCTGCAGTTAATCCTGTTTGAAGTTTAGTATAAACATCCTCTTTTGCAAGACTGATTACTTCAACTGTAACATTAGGATTTTCTTCGCTGTAATATTCACCAGCCAGCTGCATGATAGGGATATTATAGTTATCGTCCCATGCCCATACAGTTATTTTTGTAGGCTCTGAACCTTGGTTTGAATTTGAATCATTGTCCTTGTCTGGGGTACTACCTTTGGAACAGCCTACTAATGCAGTTGTAAGCAATACACTTAGGATAGTAATAGCAAGAAATCTTTTTTTCATACTTAATCCTCCTATACATATAATAATTTGCTTTTGCTTCACCTCTGTTCGTATATACGAACTCAATATGTAATTAAGAACTTTGGCGTGAACCCATTGTAGCATAGGTATTTTATTTTGACAAGGGTAATAATCGGTTTTTTTAGATAAAATATTTACTATTTCAACTTTTATGGTCTATTTTTTGTAAGTATTTAGACAAATAACACATTTGACATTGACAAACACATTACAGAATGTTACGATTTAGTAAATTCGTATATAAGTATTACGTTCACCTAATAACAATAAAATAGAACACGGGAGGGTTTCAAATGGCAGAAAAAGTGGATCACCGTTCCACCAGCCGAGTACTTGATATCTTAGAACTAATTTCAAATGGTAACAGCCAGGGTTATACCTTAACTGAGATTGCATCTAAAATCGATGCGCCAAAAAGCAGCTTGTTTCCTATACTTCATACCTTATTAGATAGGAACTATCTTTCTTTAGAGGTTAACAGCGGTCGTTATGCTATTGGAGTGACAGCATATAAAATCGGCAGTGCTTACCTAGACAACTTTAATATAATGAATGAAATTGTTCACGAGCTGCAAAACATTACGAATGTATGTGTCGAAGCCAGCCACTTTGCAGTATTAAGCAATGGCGATACGATTTATCTTGCAAAAATCGATTCACCAGAACCTATTCGAATGATTTCCTCTGTTGGTCGCAGTATACCAGCCTATGGCACCGGATTAGGGAAGGCTTTATTAATGGATCATTCCTTAAGTGACCTAAGACGTTTGTATCCTGAAGGTCTTAAAGCACTTACAGAGCATACAGTTACTGATTATTCCTTATTGTATGATCAGTTAACTTCAGCTAATCAATGTGGTTTTGCATACGAGGTGGAAGAATCGAATCTATTTATAAGATGTATTGCTATCCCCATAAGACAAAACAACAAAATTGTTGCTGCTATCAGTGTTGCACTTCCAACCTTCCGTTATACCACGGAAAAAGCTGAATTAATTCAACATTTGCTGTTAAATGCGAAAAACAAAATTGAAACCATTTTAAAAACCATACCTGTTGACTTTGATAAATTGACATAATCTAGCTAATTTTTTATACACAAGGAGGAATTTTATGCCTGATCTAATTACCATAGGGGAAACAATGGCCGCCTTTTCACCAGAAGGCGGCTTACCGATACGAAAGGCCCCCTGCTTTCATTTACGGATTGCAGGTGCCGAAAGCAATACAGCCATAGGCGTTGCTCGTCTCGGTCATACTGCCGGCTGGATCAGCCGACTGGGTAAGGATAGCTTTGGCGAGTATATATTAAACACCATTCACAAGGAAGGTGTTGATACCTCCCGCGTTACAACCGACACACGTCATTCCTCTGGAATCATGTTTAAACAGCCCAATAATGAAGATGCAACTGAAGTATCCTATTATCGTGAAAACTCAGCCGCTACATATTTATCAAAAACAGATATTGATCTAGACTATTTAAAATCTGCTAAAGTGCTTCACATTACCGGAATCACACCTATCCTAAGTGAAGATTGTAATGAATATGTTAATACCGCTATAGAGACAGCTCATGCCAATCATATTCTTGTCAGCTTTGACCCTAATATCCGATTAAAGCTTTGGCAGGACAATGATTATCGTCCGAAACTAAAAAAGATAATCAGCAATTCTGATATCGTTTTACTGGGATTAAATGAAGCAGCACAACTATATGATACAGATGATGTTCAAACAATTATTGAGACCATATTCTCCCATCCTAGAGTCCAGTATATTGCAATTAAAAATGGCTCCACCGGAGCTTGGGTTTGTTCAAGAAACGAACAGCATTTTATTGAGCCAATTCCTTGTAAAAGTGTTGATCCTGTAGGAGCTGGTGATGGGTTTAACGCCGGATTTCTTCATGGGATTCTCGAGGGCAAAGATATTAAAACCTGTGGTCTGTATGGTGGAATTGTTGGTGCACTTGCCACTGAAACCTACGGCGATATCGATGGTTACCCGGTTTTAACAAAACTACAGGATATTGCTAACAATTATAATCTTAGCTAATTTACAGGAAGGCAGGTTCATACATGCAGCACATAATTAAGAAAAATCCAATCATATCAATTATTCGCCAGCTCCCCCTGAAGCAGACCACCGATTACGCAAAAGCAGTATTCGATGGCGGCATTAAAGCTTTTGAAGTAGCTAGCAATTCCACAGATGCGATGAAACAAATAAGACTGCTTCGTTCTCTCTTCGGAGCTGACGCCCTTATTGGTGCCGGTACCGTTACAACTCTGGAGCGTGCAGAGGAAGCCATGGAGGCAGGTGCTCAATTTCTCCTGACACCTTCCACCAATCGTTCCATATTAGAATTTGCAAAGAAAAATGACATACCAATACTGCCAGGCGTTATGACTCCCACAGATGTGGATATCTGCTATAACTTTGGCTACAAGATTTTCAAGCTTTTTCCCGCAGCAACTCTTCCACTAAACTATATTCAAAGCCTCAAAGGACCTTTTGACGATACCGATTATGTGGCTGTCGGTGGAGTTACCGCATCAAACATATCCGAGTTTTTTCAGAACGGCTTCATCGGTGTTGGTATTGGCAGCAATTTAATACCAAAAGAATATGTGGAAGCAAATAACTGGAATGCTGCAACACAATATATTTCCGAACTTGTTAAATCTGTTGACAGATAATAATAGGAGGTTTACTACATGAAAATTACATCAATTGAAACATATCTCGTAAGACCCAGATGGTGTTTTGTCGAAATACAAACAGATGCAGGAATCACCGGCTGGGGTGAACCTGTATTAGAGGGACATGCTGCAACTGTACAAGCCTGTGTTCAAGAAATGTCTTCTTATCTGATTGGTACTAATCCACTTCAAATTGAAGACATCTGGAATACACTTTACCGTGCTGGCTTTTATCGTGGTGGCGGTATTTTGATGAGTGCGATTGCCGGTATCGATCAAGCCTTATGGGACATCAAGGGCAAAGCACTGAATGCTCCCGTTTATGAATTAATGGGCGGAGCTTGCAGAACTAAAATCCGTGTTTATTCCTGGATAGGCGGTGATCGTCCAAGCAATGTAGGCGCTGCTGCCAAAGAGAAAATGGATGCTGGTTTCACAGCAATTAAGATGAATGCTACGGATGAATTACAGTATATTGACAGCTATGATAAAGTAGATGCCGTATTGGAACGTGTCGCAGCCATTCGAGAAGCTTGTGGTAAATACTTTGGTATTGCGATCGATTTCCATGGTAGAGTTCATAAGCCAATGGCTAAAGTTCTTGCCAAGAAACTGGAAGAGTTTGATCCTATGTTCATCGAAGAACCAGTTTTATGTGAGCAAATGGAATATTTCCCGGAGATTGCAGCTGCTTGCAACATCCCAATTGCCACTGGCGAACGTCTTTATTCAAAATATGACTTCAAACGCCTTCTTCAAATCGGTGGTGTAGATATTATACAGCCAGACTTATCCCATGCAGGCGGAATTACAGAAGTGAAAAAGATAGCTTCTATGGCTGAAGCTTACGACGTAGCTCTAGCTCCTCATTGTCCCCTTGGACCAATAGCACTTGCAGCCTGCCTGCAAGTAGATGCTACCTGCCATAACGCTGTGATACAAGAGCAAAGTATGGGAATTCACTATAATGTAGGTAAAAGTGTACTGGATTATATTCATAACAAAGAAGATTTTGCTTTTAAAGATGGTTATGTAGATATGCCCAAGCTACCAGGACTTGGTGTTGAAGTTAATAAAGAATTGATTTTTGAAGAAGCAGCGAATCCCCATAGCTGGAAGAACCCTGTATGGCGCCATGAGGATGGTTCCATTGCTGAATGGTAAAACAAAACGAAAATAATCAAATTTGATAAAGGCTGTTGCAAGTATCTTTTGCAACAGCCAGTTAAATTTACTAACAAAATGCTATTTGAAATCAGTAGAAACCACCATATTCAAGCCTGTCGCTATCATGCAAAGCAAGGTAGTTAAATTACATAAATTATATTTAATTATAGTAATTTACATCTTCTTAATTTCATCTGCTATTTCAATGATTGTATCTTCTGTTTGAGGAAGAATTCCTATTTTATCATAGTAAGCATGCCTCATGCCTTTATACTGAACAATGCGAACTGGAACTCCTGCTTTCTGTAATAGCCCTGCGTAGAATTCGCCTTCCAAACGCAGTCCATCATATTCTGCCAGTAAAAGAAGTGTTTTACAAAGACCTGTCTTCTCTCCAAAGGCTGGACTGATATAAGGATGTGTTACATCTTCCTTGCCTTGAATATACATTTTTTCACTGTCAGCATTTTCTTGATCACTTCCGAGATGAATTAATCCCGGCAAATATTGCTTTTGCTCCTCAATTATAGTAAATGCTTCCTCATTTCTTGCATAACCCGGTAATTTATAATTGGTAAATGTTAATTTCGGATAAATTAAAGTCTGAAGTTTTAGATAGTTGGTTCCAAAATCTCTATCCATCTGGGCACATGCTGCAGAAAGATTACCGCCTGCACTGTCTCCACCGATTGCAATTTTTTCCTTGTCAACTCCAAGTTCCTGTGCATGCTCATACACATATTTTAGAATTTCATATATCTGAGTTCCTGCTGCTGGATATGGTTGATCTGGAGCAAGGGCATAGTCGATGTTAAAGACAACACAATTTGCTAATTCCGCGATAAGTCTGCATTGATTTTCCACCGCAAATACAGAACCTCCAAAAAAGCCACCACCATGAAGATACAGGTATGCTTTTCTTGTCTTATCTCTCCGAGTCTTTCTAGGAAAATAAGACCACACTGGTACCAATCCATAGGAAGTTTCTATTAATTGATATCCGGTATATATTTCTACAGAATTTAGATTGTAATTAAAACAACCCATGGAATCACGAATTTGTTCCAAAGTAGGTTCTTCTTTCCAGCCTGGATTCTCTATTATTTCCTTTAGTTCTTTTGCATCCAGTCTGTCTGTAGTTCCATCTGGAAGTGATTTCACTTCCACTTCTAAAACTCCCAGTTTTATTACATGTTTTTCCGCATTCATTCTTTGAACTGCAAAATCATCATATTCCTTCATACTAAGGTGTAATCCTTTCTGATATAAGATTATATTACAAAACTACAGGTTCAAACTTCCATGAGCTTTCTCCCTTAGATATTCTTAATCCATAAGATTTGCTTTTAGCTACATGCATTCGTTTTCTACTTTCTGCTGTTCTATGTTTAATCGTTTTACATTCACTTCTATTTAATTAAGGTTTTAAATAAATGTTCAAACAAAAAGTCTCTTCGGATTTCATATACATATTTTATTAAATGTCTGGATTTACTAAAGGCATAATAATCATCATACTCAGGTATTGGACTATGCACTAACCGATCATTCATAAACTTACCTTCGTCCTCCAGCAACCAGGCAACTGCTGTTACATCCCAAATTACGCGACTCCAACAAGTACTTTCTTCCATCGATTCAGCTTCCTTAATTGTTGCTGCTAACAAGTAATCACATAGCTTGTTCCTGTTTTTTAACCAATACTTTAACTCGTGCTCCGTTGTGGTGAAGCTGGAAACCACTCCCAAACAAGGCAGCTGCACCAGTGGTACTCCACATCCAAATACGATTCTTGCTGCTGCAATATCTTGAATTAAGTTGAATTCGTTGTTCCTGGGCCAATCGTGAGCATGACCACCCAGCCAAATCAGAACAATTTTGTCTACTATTTTAGGCTCTAATAGTATTGCAGAAGCCACATTGGTAATTGCTCCGATTGCAATGACATAAAGTGGGTCCTCATCCTTTCTTGCCATCGCAAGTTCAATGAGATTTCGTGCAGCTGGCGAATCCACTGGCTGTTGTTCATTGGGAAGGTAGGCCCGTGAACCTTTAAAGGTAATGCTTTTATAACCTTCCCTATCCATAAGCTCCAGCAGATGCATAATTTCATCATAACTCTTCTCCATTCCATCTTCTGGTCCAGTGGATTTTTCGTTAAAAAATGGTGCTGCATAGATTGCTTTTAAATTCAGCTTATCTTCAGACTTTATTAAATAGGATAATGCAAACTGGTCGTCTATTTCATTAAAGGTATCCGTATCTATTACTACATCAACCCTTCCCTTGGGTTTTTTCAATTTCCGCAGCATTTCTTCTTGATTCATTTTCAGATCTCCTTTCAAGTACAACTATGTAAATCCATGGTTTTACAATACAATCTTAAAAAGAGTGACAACGACTTCTTACGGTTACTTATAAGACTATATTTTATATCACCTTGGTGTAAGTAAGCGAATATTCGAGTTCACAAGGCTTTTTCTATATGAAAAGTTTTTCATCACTTTAATCAATTATTCTTTCTGGGTTATAATCCCTTTAGCTTATTTTCTACCTCTTCTCTGGTTGGAATAGAAATACTTGCTCCCTCTCTCGAAACAGTAATTGAAGAGGCCATAGCCGCCATTTTTAAGGCACTTTGCACTTCTACTCCTTCCGCAATTGCACTTATGAAATACCCTGAAAATGTATCTCCTGCTGCCGTAGTATCCTTTACCTTAGTCGGAAAGATTGGTTGGGTATATTCTTGGTCTTTATATTTATAAATAGCACCTTTTTCACCAAGAGTAAGTATTATTCTTAACCCCGGATATTTGGTTGATAATTTTTCAATTATTTTCTCCGCCTGGCTTTCACCACTAAGCTCAAAACCTTCGGTTTCATTTAGAATCAGCCAAGTAACACCTGAAAAATCCATTGTTTTTAATTTCTCATCAATTGGGGACGGATTGAGCGCTACTTTAATGCCTGTTTTCGCCGCTTCATGCAGAAGATATTCAAGATTACTAATTTCATTTTGTAATACAAGTATATAATCTTCGGAGATTGTTGCAAGGACGGTATCAATATCCTGTGTTGTAATCTCCAGATTGCTTCCTCCAAATAATAGGATACAATTCTCACCCTTAGGGTCTACTTGAATAATTGCATGCCCAGTAGCCGTTCCTTTGCTATTAATAAGAGATGTATCAACGCCACCTTCCTGTAAAGCTTGCATAACCAATTCTGCATTTACTCCAACTTTTCCAGCATGATATACGTAAGATCCTGCCTTCGCCAAAGCGATTGATTGATTTAGACCCTTTCCACCGGGAAAGCATTGATACTGTGTGGAAGCTAGTGTTTCTCCTGGTTTCAGAAAATGAGGAATCTGATAAACATGATCAATGTTGATGGATCCAAAATTTAATATTTTCATTCTGTACCTCCTGTTATGTAATCCGTAAATAATTCTATATCCTTACAATAATTTTACATCTTACAATTCAATTTGTATAGAATGAGAAGCACCATCTTGGAAAATTGGTATTATATTTCCATTAACCACCTTATGATCCACGGTCAACTTTGAAACACCTTTTTGTTTACCGTTCTTATTCACTATTTCAATATGATATACGCTGTTACGGAAGGTCCGCTTAAAGCTTAATTGCTTCCAATCGGAAGGAATACAAGGGTCCAGAGTAATTGTTTTATAACCCGGGAAGAAGCCCATCATATATTGTGTAACTGCACGGTATACCCAGCCTGCAGTACCTGTAACCCAAGCAAACATCGTCTCACCTGCTCTGGGATTCTCCGGTCCTAGATACATATTAGTTAAGGCATAGGGTTCACATCCAGAATGTGTAGAGGGATTCTTATCACTGTCAGGTAAGATTTTACTTAAGGTCTCATATGCAATATCTCCTCTTCCCTCAATACAGTCAGCAACAACCTTAAATACACCACCATGGCAGTAAGGGGTCGAGTTTTCCCATATGCCGGGTACAAAGCTACTTAGTCTTCCTATATTAGGTTGATATTTTCGGTAAGCTGGGAATAAAGTTAAGGGTCCAAAATCCGAATCTAAATAAGTATCAATCGCTTTTAGACATTTGGAAAGCCTATCTCCATCTACCACCTTCGAAAGAATTGCCCAAGTCTGACTGTTCAGATATATTTTCCCTTCCTTTTCCGTATTTGTTCCAACTGCATTGCCTAAATCATTATAAGCAGCTAAATACCAATCACCATCCCAAGCTTCCTGATTAATGGTCTTTTTCATTCTTTCTTCTCTGGCGATCATTTCTTCTTCGACTGCTTTATCCTCGTAAACTTCTCTTGCTATTTCCGCAGTATTTTGTAGCGCATAACATAGTGCAATGGAAGTCCAAACACTTTCACCCTTACCGCCGGTACCAATACCATTTAAGGAATCATTCCAGTCACCATCATGAGCAAGCACAAGACCATGCTCTCCTAAATCCTCGGAAGAATATCTGGCAGCAGTAAGAATATGTCCCCATACAGTATCCTCACCCCCATCCAGATAAGGTACCAGGGTATCTAAAAAGGCTGTATCTCCTGTTTCTTTTAAATAGGCATTGATGGTTGGCGCAATCCAGGTCGGACCATCGGAATAGATATGATGGTCAAGTGGTAGCCAGCCACGAACGCATCTGCCATCCTTATACTGATACCGTAAGGTTTCAATAATTTTTTCTTTTGATAATTCAGGATTAAAGGCAGCAATTGCCCAAGCATCCTGTAACTGATCACGAAAACCTTTCCCTGTATCACGGCCAACCTCAGCGCATAACTGTACCTGTTGTTTCACCCAGGCATTTGCTATGTAATTGATTTTATCATCTGGGGTCACTACATAATTAGCATCAAAGATTTTTCGTTTTTCAGTCTTTAAATGATTAAAGTCTTTTTCTATCTTACCAGAAGCAAATAATACTTCAGTTATCTCAATTGCAGTCTTCATTTCATCCGCTGCTCCAAGTAGATTATGATAGGTAACTTCTTCACCCGGTTCTAAATGAAAGCTATGCTCCAGTACACCAACCATCTGCTCACAGGCTGCTATACTATTGGTTAATTGTTCTTCCCTTAGACCCAGCGGATTTTCAAAACTTCCATATCTACCAAGGAATGCTTTTCTACTGCTTTCAAAACCGGAAACCTTGTGATCCGAGGCAACAAATCCATTAAACCAATCATGTGGACGTTCCTGTGCTTCGTTGCAACAAAGTAGAAGATTATGTCCTTCATCAAATTCACTAAATACATAAGAATTATAATCACTGTATCTGGCATACCCCTCTAATAGAAAGTCACAGGCAAAATAGATTTTAAAGTCCTTTGCACTGTCTGTTTCATTTTTTAAGGTTATTGTCCAGATTTCAACCGGTTGATCCTCATTAACAAAAACCACTGCTTTTACAGACAGCCCATTTAATTTCCCTTCAACAATGGAATAACCAGGTCCATGGGTACATTGATAGCTGTCCAAAGGAGTTTTCACTGGATACCAGCCTGGATTCCATAAAGTATCGTTTTCTTTTATATAGAAATATCTGCCGCCATCACGAAGTATGCTGCATCTTCCTTTGCCATTGGGGTCAATATAACTTGCAGCTCTCCCACCATACGCTCCTACTCCACCACCAAAATGATTAATTCCTGATAAGAATTTATTATTCCAGGCATAATTCAATAATGGCCTTGGTGTATTCAAATCTGTTATTATGTATTCTTCACCATTATTAATAAAGCTTCCAAAAGAACTCATTTTCTCGACTCCTTCCATCACATTTTAGTCATGATTTAAAATGTGACAATTATTTACGTCAACTAAATCTTATATCTTTTATCTTTTTATCTTTTTATCTTTTTATATCTTTATATCTTTATATCTTTATATCTTAATGTCTCATGCATTTGTAGTTTTCTCTCTCTACACACTAATCAACTAAGTCTCTCTAATCTAACGCTATAAATGGATTAACATATCTTTCTCTGCCGATTCATAAGCTGCATAGACTATTCTTAAAGTCTTTAAATTATCTTCACCTGTGGTTTCCGCCTCTTTTTCACCCTTTATAGCTTTCAGGAAGTCTCTATTTGCCTCTATGGTAGCTGTCTGACTTAGATAATATCTCCTATCGACCCATTCATAGTAGGGAGTTATAATTCTGACCGAGTGGGTACCCTCTTTTGTGGTGGTTCGTACCCACCCATGAGGAGCAAGTTCTAGGGAGCCTTCTTCCCCTTCAATCATAAGAAAAGTCTCAGGGAAGCAATCTTGCTCGACTTTGGAAGTATAAGAAAGTTCTACACTGCAATGCAGTCCGCTTTCCATTTTTAAAGCGCAGGTAGCAACATCTTCACCTTTAATGCTCTTATGTATGGTAGCTGTCTGACAATAGATACTTTTCGCTTCTCCAAATAGAAATCTAACAGTATCAAATATATGAGTACCCATATCTGTCAGGATAAATTGCTCCAGTTCAGCAAGAAATGGTTGATTTTCAAACACAGGGAAGCTATTACTATAGGTAACACGTGCTCTGAAAGGCTTACCAATACACCCCTCCTCCAGTCTCTTTTTCACTTCTCTGATTGGATACTGCCATCTCCAATTATCGTGAATCATAAGAGGAACCTTGGCTTCCTGACATACCTTTACCATTCTTTCTGCTGCATCATAATTTGGAGCCATTGGCTTCTGACAGATAACAGGAACGCCATACTGAGCAGCCATTGCAGTAAATTTCTCATGAGTATCAACATCAGTTATGATATCTACAAAATCTAATTCTTCATTATGAAACAACTCTTCTGCGGAGTCATAGATTTTAGTTACACCGAATTTATTTGCTATTCTTTCTGCATTTGTGCGTGTTCTATTATAAACAGCAACTAACTCCACGCCTCCAACTTCCATCCAACCGGCTATTTGATATGTTGACCAATAGCCACAGCCAATTACTGCAAATTTCTTCATAGGTCACCCTTCGCCTTCCTACTACTTTTGTGGATGGAGCATTTTATTAACAGTTTCTTTCACAACCTCAGGTTCAAATACTTCCTTCCAAGTTTCCTTAAATACTTTTTCATAACCGACACGAATAGCAACTTTTGCACCATCGGAGAAAGGAGATCCAATTGCCCCAAAAGCAATAGCTAAAGGTATCTGTGTATGTCCAAGTAAAAATGCTCTTGCAGCTGCTTCAGGTACACCTCTTCTTACCACCTCATCTAGTGACTCCTTCATTAAAGTTGCTGCCGCTGCAATTACAACTTCTGCTGCCGCCGGTTCTAATAACGCCATCTGCTCCACTGTAATTCTGTGGCAGTTTTTCACTGGCTGGAACATTTCTATACAGATCTTTTCTGCTAACTCTAATAATTCATCCTTGCCCTGAACCTTTGCAATTACAATGTCCTGTTCCGCTGCAATTCCTCCAAAGAAATCTTTCTTAGCTGCTTCCGTCTTTTGCTCATAGAACAACTCTGGATGACAAGGATGGGTTACCACAAAGGTACAATCTTCTCTCATCGCTAGCTCACCTGCATATGCGGCTGCCGGATCAAGCAGAATTACCGTTGTATCCGGTGTAAGCATTGGTACCACAAACCCAGATATCTCATTGATTTTTGCATCGGGCACGGCTAATATTACAACTTTGCTTTTTGTAACTGCCTCCTCTATCGAGGTTACTACCAAGCCTCTATCCATTAATCTTTCAATGCCTGCTTCACCTTTTTCGCAAAAGAATAGGTTATAATCAAATTTCACCAGGTTATCAGAAATCCGACACCCCATTTTGCCACCTGCTCCAATAACCGTTATTGTTGTTTTTCTTCCATCCATACTCTTAATATCCTCCCTTTTCTAATCCGCTTTTTTGCAAACTTTGTTTAACCAATCCATATCTTTATAACCTTTATTTTAACTAATCCACTTCTTAATAAACTTTGCTTTCACTAATCCACTTCTTCAAGTACTCAATACTCTCTTTCGCCCATAGATTTTCCCGTTCTATTGTCTGTTCCACTGAATCTGAGAACGGAGTCCAAAGTTCCAGAATCACGTTACAATCCCTTCCTCTTTCCACTAGGTGCTGCTTTAATTTCCTACAGTCCAGCAATCCCTGCCCTGCTGGGCTTCCTAAGATTTCAAACCCCAGCATACTGTCAATGCGTCTTATGATAAAGTCCTTGTAATGCAGGTTAATAACATAAGGCGCAAGCTCTGTAATAACTTGTTCCGGAGCTTCCAGTGCTCCAAAGGAATTCACCGTATCGAGGCAAATGCCTACATATCTGCTATCCAACTGCTTCACCAGATATGCCAGTTCTTTCACACTGTGTCTTTCATGATTTTCAATGGCCAATCTAATATCAAAGTTTTCTAAATCCGGAATAACTTGTTTTAGCGTTATTAGCGCTTCTTCAATATCAAGAATTCCATTCTCTTTATGTAGTATCACTCTTAATACATCTGAGTTTAAAAACTTTGCTATCTTTAGATAACCTCTTAGATGGCTGGGCTCAATTCCCTTAGTCCCGACTTCTATCGTAATCTCTGCTTTCTCTGCAGCCTCTTTTAATTCCAGAAGTTCCCTGGGAGTCAATAAATGTAAAGGCAAATTATCACAGATTTGAACTACCTGAACCTTTAATTCAACTGCTTTTTGTATTAAATCCAGTGCAGTCAGTTTCCTTTTAGGTACGGGATAACCAGGAATACCAATCGCCCAGGTAAACGTATATGAACCAATTCCTAATCTCATATGAAATAGATACCTTTCTGCATAATAACAAATCTACTTATCACTCTAGGCAGAAATTAGCCTTTAACCTTCGGTTTCAGGTTGAACACTTCTATCGCTGTCCCCGACAATACTCTTTCAAGGTTTTCCTCATCCTCTAGCAGTGTTCTATATTTTATTAATTCCACAGGTACATTGATGGCATGGTCCGACGAAAACATAACCCTAGATACCCCAATGGTTTCAATTAATTTTCTAAGATTAAGTATGCTTAGCCAACTTGGTTCCACATATACATTTTCAAAACTTGAAGCGAGATACAAAGCCTGCTGAAAAAAAGCATCCGAGCCTCCATGTGCCAGTATAACTTTCACATCCTTAAAAGCAGTGAGTGCCTTGATTAGGCTGACCGGATCAGAAAAGGGAGCTCCTGCACCGGTATGAACCATAACCGGGACCTTTAAGCTTTTTGCCACTTCAAACACATGTAATCCGTCTTTAGAAGAAGGATGTACCGCATGTGCAATTGGAGTAATTTTAAGAGCAACAAAACCTAGTTCCTCAACACAGCGTCTCGCTTCCTTCTCATAGTCCTCTGGTGTAAAATGAGGATTAATGGAAGCCATTCCCCATATTTGAGTACCAGTAGTATTTTTACTAAATTCATAGATACGATTATGAATATCTGTAGTGTTCTTAATATAAGGCCGATTGATGAAAGGCTGGACAATTGCTCCATCCACCTTATACTTTTTATAATAATGAAGTAAACTATCTTCCGTTGCTTCTTCATCAAACACAAAGTCATAGCCTAAATGAGCATGTGAATCTATAATCATAGGAGCACCTCCATTTATATGTTTCTACTTGTTTCTAACCTTTTAATTACTAATACCCAATCTTTTCTCCTGTCAGCTTCAGGTGTTACAAAGCATTGACCAGAACAACTCTCTGGCTCTGTTTTTGCACCATTGCAAGGGTTATACCAGTAATAGGAATATTCATTAAATGGACCTGTCAGATTGAGTTCACATTCTCCTTGGACGGGGTAATAGATTGCAACAACGGAACCATCTCTGTTACTAAGGCAAACTGGTTGGGTTTCCCCTTTTTCTCCGCTTAACTTAATTAGGATATTTCTATTTGGCTTCATCTCATAAAACTTTATATCTCCAGTCATAAACCGTGCATAATGAATTAGGTAATCCGCACCTCTGGAATCCGTTGCAATATTCATATGCGGCCCCCACGTATTATTAAATCCATGTACTACCGGATAACCGGCAAATCCGGCTCTCCATTGACCTCTTCTGGTGTGATGATGATTTAATAATTCATGTGCATCCACTGTACTTTGTCCGTCTGTCAACTCATATCCAAATTCACTTAGCATTGTCGCCCTATCCTGAATTGGTACCAACTGTTGTATCTGCTCTTCCAAATGAGCACAGAGTTCAATATCAGCTCCCGGTTTATATAATTCTTTCACCCAAGCCGTCTGTACCAGATAGACTTCCAAATCCCGAACATTACTCATTCTATTTGTCAGCGGACTTGTCTCTTCGCCCCAGTTATGTACGCCAATAGGGTGCTTGTAAGGATCATTTTCCCTTATAAACTTCGTCATACGTTTCATAAAACGGTCTGCTTCGGAATGGTATTTTGCAGTACCCTCGGGATAGAATTCATACTCGTTAGCGGGACACCAGATATATACGCAAGGATAAGCACTATATCTTGCTATAATATATTGAAACCAAAGTTCCTCATATTCCGGGATGAATCTTGCACGGTCGTTGAACGGAAATTCTAACATCCAAGCCTCAAAGATAACTTCTAATCCAATTTCCAGTTCTGAAGCAATTTGCATAACATCGTCCACCGCTTTAAAATAATTCAGGTTAAAACTCTTAAAATCCGGCCACTGTGCAGTTCCGCCCCAAGGCCAGCAATCCTTATTTATCCAGCTGCTATACACAGGAGAATGAAAAGAACTATTTTGCATGCGTACCCGTAGGTAGTTTACCCCTTGCTGTTTGCGCTTTTGTAAGATTGACTTGACATCGATTCCACAAGAATAAGCACCAAAAAGATTGTACATGGTGTCTCCTAACAGGAAAAACGGTTCTCCATTCTCAAAGTAGAATTTCCAGTCCTTGGTATTATCCACTTTAAGAATACCTTTGTTGTTGAGTTCTACCTCGGCAATCTCAAGTTCGACTTCATCTTCAAATCCCTCCAACCAAGAATTTGACTCCAGCTTACAACTCCAAGCTCCTGCTGTAATCGGCCTCCATCTGATTATCCAGGAATGCTCTCCATTTTCATCAATCCCATTATAAAAACCAGTAACTGTTTGATTTATTTGTTGCTCTTTATGGCAAAAAATCGCTTTTATTTCAATATCCCAAAATGGATTTTCTATTTTCACATTGTTTGTAAGGTATATTTCTATTACTTTGTTCTGTAACCGATTTATTGAAATCATACTTAGCTCCATTCCCATACGTATTAGTGTTTCTCTAAAGTTTTATTATCTACTACATACTTTGGTTCCTCTATAATTATCAGTTATTTTATTATCAGTTGTTTTCTTATTCTTAGTTGTTCTCTTATTCCTAGTTGTTCTCTTATTATCAGTTGTTCTCTTATTATCAGTTATTCTCTTATTATCAATTGTTCTCTTATTATCAGTTATTCTCTTATTATCAATTGTTCTCTTATTATCAGTTGTTCTCTTATTATCAATTGTTCTCTTATTATCAGTTGTTCTCTTATTCTTAATTTATCTCCAGTCTCTGCGCACTGATGTTATCAAAACTTCCCTCTGCTCTATCAAGCAGCATTCCAAGTCTTCCTTCAAAAGAGAAATACCAAACAAACTGGAGCATCAGAACGCTATCCACATACACTTCAATGAATTTGTCATTTCCAATCACTTGCAGATGATAGGACCTTCCAAACTCAAGTTTTAATTTACGCATATCAACGATTTGGAATCTAGGGACCGTACAGAACATTAGTAGCTGACGTTTATAATCAAGCAAAGCCACTCCACCTGATTTATTCTCACCCTGTCTGATTAATAATCCTGCTGCCACCCCATTTGTTACGGTAACATTAGCCGAATATAGGAAATTATCCGTTTTGACATCAACGGTGTACCTGGCCCAGGTTGTTCGAACACTTCCAAAGATGGCGTTATTATCTTCCTTCCATCTCCCAGGGGTTTCATGGCAATTATAAAATTTCATTTGCTCTGGTAATTTATCTGATGCTATCAGATACTCTCGCAGCTTCTCCTGTAGTAAATCAGTTGCAATGCAAGCAGAAAGTTTTCCTTCTATTACCTTAATTTCTTTTGGCAGAGCCAAAGCACCAAAAGTGTGTTTTGTATCATTTTCCTTCACACGTTCTGCCATGGTATATATAACATATTTCTTTCCTTTAAAATCAACCGTACGGCAACTTAAACCATTAAAGCCCATCGATGCAATCAAAATATTGTCTTCGGGTTCTAGGTAGGGACCTTCTAATTTATCAGCTACTGCATATACGGTTCCACTGGTTAAAAACATATCTCTAAGTATTTCTCTTTTTCCATAAGAGGTATCTTCTAACCAAGTGAGATACCATTTGCCTTCGAACTCAAACAAGTCCGGCATCTCAACGATGGAGTATTGATTTTGTTTCGAGTGTAATATGGGAGGTGTTTGCTCCCAATGAATAAGGTCTTCTGTATAAGCACCTGCAAACACGGCACCTTCAGGTAACTCTTCCGTGGGTATTCTGGTAGCATATACGCCATAATAACCGGGACGCTTATCATGCTTAACTACCATTAAATCACGGCAATCCATTATGTTATTGATAGAAGTATTCTGTAAGGTGTTGTACCAGCGTGGATCAGGTGAAAGTATCGGATTGCCGCTATACTTTTCCCATTGGTACATATCCTCGCTGGTTGCCAGACCAATGTATTGATGTTTACCATCACTGGAAGATGATCTTATGGTATAGAACATATAATACTTACCTTCATGTTCCAACGTAGATCCAGTCCAATTGGTCAAATCACCTGTTTCACCCACAGGTTCCGGTGTTATTGCAGACGGCAGTTCTTCCCAATCCAGTAAGTTATAGGATACCGCATGCCCCAGGCTATCTGCTTCAAATCGAGAACGCTCACTTTCTGGTCTTAGATCCTGAAGATAGAAAGCATGAACTTCCTCTGTATCCTTCTTTTTGCAGTACCAGGTATCCCACTGATACATACCCTTACCATGAAAATTCATACTTTTCTCCAATCTGCGCTATTTTCTATATCATTAAGATGTCAAAAGTCGATTTACAACTTGGCTTTTGACGCTTAATCAGAATGCTGTCTTTTTAATAAGGGAACCCAATGAATGAGTTCCCTTAAATAATTCATTGTATTGATTTGTTGTTCCTTGTTTGTAACTCTAACCTTACTTTACATTTGTATTAAGCTCTTCCAATGCGGATTGAACTTCTGGAAGCTTCTGGTTTACCCAAGCAGTCCAATCTGCTTCAATGTCTTTTGAGGTTAATAATTCTGCTATCTTTGTATAGGTTTCATTCTCTAGACCTGAAGTAGCATTTGCGTAAGATTCAGAAGTGTAGAAGGAGAAATCAGCATTTACAGGAATAATTGTGGTCTGGCTTTCATCGCTGAAGATTTCCATTGCATTAAGATAAATATCACGTTCCCATTGAGGATAGGAAGGACTGATTAATGCAAACGCATCACTGTTACCACCGGTACGAGCCCATGGCCAAGTACCATTGCTGTATGGATTAATAAATTCACCGTTTTCATCTTGTTTCCATAAACAAACAACTTCTTCGCCTTCATATTTCCAATCAACATCCTTGATACCATAATTACGGAAATAGTAACCTTCATCAGATACTAAGTAATCAAGAACTGCCTGCCATCTAGCTGCTTTCTCATCTGAAATGCTATGGCTCATTGCAGTTTGCGACCATTGGTCATTGGTCTGCCAGGTAAGGAACTTACCATCTGCTCCTTTTACAAATGCTAAATCCATTGCTTCCTGAGAATTAATATCAGCATTTGCATCTTCAAAGGTCTTTCTAATCTTATCCATTTCACCAACAGTTGTGTTATATGCTGTTGCTGCAAAAAGTTTACCCGCTGCAAAGTTATTCACTGCATCACCATCCTGAACCATCGGTTGATCCGCCCAGATGATACCTCTGTCATATAAATCCTTTGTTGTCTTTACTGCCTCAAGGCTATTAGCGGAAGCTGCCCCCCAGTTCCAGGTACCATCAGCTGCCTGTTCAAAGGATACTAAATAAGGAGCAATGGACCCGGTGATGTATTTAGGGAATGCCCAGCTTGCACCGGTAAGAATACCGATGGTGTTCTTAGCACCATTTTGGCCTGGATCCTTAGCAATAACAGTTTCAACAAGGGTTAACCACTCATCCCAGGTATAGATGTTGTCTTCTTTGTATAAACCAACGGATTTTGCCCAATCTTTACGATAGATATAGCCTTGTGGAATTGAAAAGTTGTATTTGCTGGTGTCCATTGCTGCTGGCCAGGCATAAAGCTTATTATCTACAGCAAATTTCTTACCAGTCACCATGTTATCAAAGGCTGCCTTAAGATTTGGATAAGTATCAAGATCATATGCTCTAAGTAATCCAGCATCTACCCATTCAAGGTATTCACTGTAACGAGTAGGTGCAACGTCTAACATCATAATGTCTGGAGCTGAATCAGAGTTAATCCACATACGAGTCTGATCTACATAATTGGACCAGGTAAGAGGCCAAAAATCAAAATCTACATTAAAGGTATCACATAACCATTTGAAATTAGCAGCAACTTCCCCATTTTCAGTTAAACCTGCTTTTTCCGCATCAATTGCACTCATAGTAAAGGTTATTTTATCAGCGTATGGATTCTCTGTTTCCCCAGTAGTTCCACCATCCTCTTTTACAGTGCCATCCGTTTTACCTGGATCGGTACTATCTTTTTCTTTATTACTGGAGCATGCTGTAAATGCGCTTGTAACCATGATAAGTACTAAGATAGCTGAGATAATTCTTCTTAAATTTTTCACAAAAATCCTCCTTTTTTGATTTAAATTTATTTACAACTGCCTCAAAAGAGGCTTATTGTTATAAGTGTGATTTGATTAGTTTCTAACTTAAGTTTCTAATCAAAACCGTTTTCACGACAGTAAAAAACTGTCATAATGTGACAAAATTCATTATTATCTGACCTCTTGAGCTAATTATAGCGTATTAATAATAGAAAAGGAATGTGATGTAGTCAGTATTTTTGGTGTAAAAATCAGATGGTGAAAACTCCTATTTATCTGAATTCCACAGCATCTCCTGAAAGTAATTCGGAATTATTCTTGATATATTCAATTAACTCTTCGACTCTGGTGTAAGCCACTGCAACATAGGTATCTGCGGCACCGTAATACACAGTTATTCTGCCGGTTTCTGCATCACACAGAGTTGCGCAAGGGAAGCATACATTTGGTACAAAGCCAACTGTTTCATAAGCTTTCTCTGGCGTCAGAATATAATCTCTGGTACGATATAACACCTTGGAAGGACAATCAAGGTCTAAAAGTGCAGCTCCGATACTATAAACATAGCCGTTACAAGTTCCTGAAACGCCATGGTAAATTAAGAGCCAACCTTCTGTGGTCTCAATCGGAATAGGTCCGGCACCAATTTTTAATCCCTGCCACCAACCGGAACCACCTCTGGTCATCACCCTTCTATGTTTTCCCCAATGCACTAAATCAGGGCTTTCACTAAGGAATATATCACCGAAAGGAGTATGTCCACTATCACTTGGTCTACTAAGCAGCATATACTTGTCATTAATTTTTCTAGGGAATAATACTCCATTACGATTAAAGGGAACAAAGGTATTTTCCAGACGAGTGAATTCCTTAAAATCTTTTGTCATACCAAGTCCAAGGGTAGGTCCACCAAACTCTGTACACCAAACGACGTAATAGGTATCCTCAAGTTTTACCACTCTTGGATCATACGCATAGGTTGGTTGATAGGGCTGACCACTTTCATCCTTCCATTGAATCTCTTCATCCGTAATATCCCATTTAAGTCCATCCTTACTATGGCCAACGTGCAGCATTGCTTTCCCATGCTTGTGGTCCGCACGAAAGACTCCTGCAAATCCATCACCGAACGGAACCACTGCACTGTTAAATACTCTTGCGGTGCTTGGTGTTGGGTTCCAATCAATAATTGGATTTTCCGTGTGTCGCCATATAACGCTTGTATCATCAGCTTTTCTTTCCTGCCAAGGAATATTTTTTAATGCTTCGCCTATAATTTTTACATTGCTCATTTATACAACCATGCCTTTCTGGGTACCTACAACCTTTAGGTTGCAGGAATACTTATCTTTATTTACAGGACCTCGAAAAATCAATTCCTTTCTAGTCCATGTTACTGCCTTACCTTGGCATTTTTCGCACTTCATTACTATAATGTATTTGTCCATTCTCTATAAAAAATGAGATGTCACCGTTGGGATTGATTTCATTATCATTAACCATCAGCAGGTCATTCATATATGCTCCCAGCAATTCACCGTTTTTATCAATCCAAAGTTTTGCACCTCTTTGTCCCTTAACAAAAGCCTTAACCTTAGTACCCGTTGCGAGATCCGTAAAGGAAATCGAGGAATCTTCCCCTTCATTTACAAGGGTGTACAGCGTACAATCTTGATATGCGATTGGATAGATTAAAATACTTGGATTTACCTCTTTATCCGTTACACAGCAAATCTGATTACTAACACCAGCTTCTTTCAATGCAAACTCGTACAGTTTTGCGACTACTTCCAGGGAATCACCGATTTCAAGAGCTATTGGACAATGAATTAATTTTCCTAATCCAATAGAAAAAACTTGAACTTTATTTTCTCTATCCTTTGTATAAATAACTTTATTTAATACTTTAGAAGGATTCATAAATCCTACACACTCACGAAAACTGGTATAATAGGTTGTTTCATCGATTTTAATTCTTTCAACACTGTTACTGTTACAAACTTCAGTCTTTATTCCAAGCTGCTCAAATCGATTGCAGTAACTTCCATATTGATTAAGCTCTGCACAACCAGAAATCAATACTGTCTTACCAGCTTTCATATATTTAACTAACAGGTTCCAGGTTTCCTCTGTCAGCATCTGCGCTGCAGGGAAGATAATTAACTTTGGATTTCCGATCTGTGTTAAATTATCCTCCTTAAAACATTCTTCAAGAACCAAATCCGATTGCATTTTCAAATGGTAATGCAAAGCAAACAAGGAATTAAATATACCTCTTTTTGCGAAACGACTGTCTGCCGAATAATATAAGGAGGAAGGATGTATTGTCAGTATTTCCACTTTTTCTTCCTGTCTTCCGCTCATATAACCAGCCATTTTTTCTTCAATAAAAGTCAAAAGTCTTGTTATCTTCATGTGAGAAGTTTCCGACTTATCCGCTCTAAGAAGCCCTAGCGCTATCTCGCAGTTATCCAACATATTAGCGTCACTATTTAATTGCCATTGTACCCAGTTACCAAAGGAGTATAATAATTTTCTTTCCAGTACCTGGGCGTATTCCTGCTCAGTCATTCTCATATTTCCCCGCAGGTCGTCATAATGATAGACACCTAATTCTTGTGCACAGCAAGGAATTCCTCTTACACGATTCAAGAAATATTCTGCAAATATTGCCGAATCCTCATGCCATTGATGCCAATTAACCATATCAAAATGTCCTTGATATACTTCGTATTGCTGGGAAGGAACCCGCAAACTTTCATCCCTGCCCATCATGAATAACATATTAGGGTTAACACTTTTAACTGCGTGGCGAAGATCTGCTACCCATCCGCTATAGGATTCTCGGGCAAAGCTATTAAAATCAGCAGTCATAGCGTAATTATGGTAAACATCCTTTCTATCATAACCTCTGCTAAACTGCTCCAAAGTGGGTACATTAATGTCTTCAAACGTAGTATAAGTCACGGCTGCCACACCCCAAACTTTTCTTAGAAGCGTAATATCGTTGTTATATTTCTCCTTTAACCATTGAACGAAATGTATTCTCTCATATTCATCTCCCGATGGTCTGGCAGTTGTCCATCTACCCGGGATGGAATAGGAGGGTTCGTTAATGGCATCCACAGAAACATTGGACCAGTTTCCAAACCGCTTGGCAAAGGAACTAAATGCTATGATCGTCTTTTCCCTGGCTTCTGGATTATGTATTGGGCATTGCTTGCGATTCCAGTGATTAAACACATAAGCACCAAGAACAAATTGAACCGGCAGCCCATGTCGTGCAGCAGTGAAAAAGAATGCGTCCAGTGCACGAAGAGATACTTCCTTGATACTTCCTTCGTCTTCATAAAACTTATTATATTTCTGCCAAATTCCAGTACGTATCAGATTAAAACCCATTTCCTTAATTGTGTGCATCTCCTGGTCACAAAGATGAACATTTAAACTGGTAAAACAATTTCGATAAACATCCGTTGTAAAATATGTTGTACCATGGATTGGATATATCTTATCCTCCTGTATACAAAAATCCGTGGATTTATTTGTATCTATGGTAAGTGGTTTAAATTCCTTCGTTACCTTACTTATAGTTTCATTGGATAATTTATAGAAGCCTGTAACATCCTTTGCCAGAGTTATTCCACTGGTCCTCAATTCCGCCTCAACCCGGTAAAAACCTTCTGCTAAGTTCTCTAGTTGCAGGAACCTGGCATAGATATCACCAGAATTATTGATATCTTCATAGGAATATTCGTTAATCAGTTCATGGTTATGCTGATGAAGGAGACTAACTGTAAGTACATATTGTTGCGAGGCATTATAGCTCGCATTTTTAAAGCGAATATCAACTGTAAGATTCGGAGTTTCCTCCTCTGTATATCTGGCATATTCAGAGGATATCGTTAACGAAACACTATCTAAAAGCTCGCGAAAGATTAGTTCAGATAAAAACTTAATTCCAGCCTCTGAATTATAATAATTCATTTTTCTTGGAGTGAAATTAAGTAAAGTAAAGTCTCCGCTCGACCTATGTATCACTTTTGTAATGGGTACAGATAAAAGCCTATGGTTCTCATCTCTCCAACCGCAGATGGTAATAAGCTTAGCCTCTATATCTCCAACCTCATCGGGCCAATCCACGGTTTCTTCTGCTGTGGAACCGAAATGATAGTTCACTCCATAGGTCTCCTCCATATCAGTGAATTCTCCGGCTGTATACATTTCACGAAGAAATTCATAGCGTGAATCCAATACATCAAGAGTATGCCCTTCCCCCATTGATCCGGTACTTACATATTCATCTAGTACACGAAAAGCACGGGGTGCATCATTGGACTCTTCAAAATAACTTAGCTTATCATCCTTCTTAATATAAGGGACACTAAATGGTTTCACTCCGATATTGAAGAGACTGCCTCCTCTTTGATAATATCTTAGGAGCTCCCCTAGTCCTTCCTCTGGGTAATAGGGTCCGAGGAGATTAACCAGGAGTTCCGGTTTTGTAGAATTATCATCTAAATCACCCGCTTCTAAAAGAGTCTCGGCGCATATATTTTTTACCTCAATTCTTATGTCATACTGCTCCATGATTCGATTAATTGCAGCTATGATTACTGCTTTATTTACTGTATTCTCTACTTGTTCACTAAATAAAATTCCTACTGTCTTTGATCCAAAATTCTTCAAGATTAACTCCCTTCCACTGCATGAAGTTTATATTTATTCTATGAAGCTAAGAAACCCTAGTGGAAGTGCTTCGGGACGACTGCAGGTACTAACAGGTTTATAATAGGTTCCACTTTCAGAGGCATCATAAATACCCTGCATGATATCAAGAACATGGAAGGCCATTTCGCCACTGGCTCTGTTCTTAACACCCTTTTTTAGACTCTGCACCATATCGGCAATACCAATTCCTCTACTGTTGTCCACATACCCAAATAATTGCGGTATCTCGCTCCAATCTGCTGCTCCTTTTTTCTTATAATAAATTGGACCACCAAAATAATTTGGATCAGGTACATTAATCGTACCTTCACTACCATATATCTCAATAAATGGCAACTTGTTACCCCAAGTATCAAAGGTCATAATCATATTTCCAACCGGTCCAGATTCAAAATCAAGAACACTTGCTATATGTGTTGGAACCTCACAAGGTATTTTTTCACCAAAGCGATGATCTGTGGTGATGGTTCTACTAGGGAAACTACGATTGGCAGTTCCGCTTATTCTTTTAATTGGTCCGAAGAAGTTGATCATTGCATTTAAATAATATGGTCCCATATCAAACAACGGGCCAGCACCTGATTGGTAGAAGAAATCCGGGTTAGCATGCCAGGTTTCTGGACCAACTCCCATCATGAAAGCAGTCACTCCCACTGGTTCTCCAATCCAACCATCCTCCAGTAATTTTCTACAGGTTTGAATACTGCCTCCCAGGAAAGTATCCGGTGCACAACCAATCATTAAGCCTTTTTCGTTTGCCTTTTCTAAAAGCTTTTGTCCGTCTTCACGAGTAATCGCTAACGGTTTTTCAGAATATACATGTTTTCCTGCCTCTAAAGCTTTCAGGCTAATTTCTGCATGGGTAGCAGGAATCGTAAGATTTAACACAAGGTCAACTTCAGGAGATTCTATGAGTTCATCCACGGAACATGCCTTTGGAATGTTATACTCCTTTGCCAGTTGGATTGCCTTGTCTAGCACTAAATCTGCACAAGCAACCACTTCAAGATTATGAAAGACCTGTGTGCAATTTTTAGCATATATACCACTGATATTGCCACAGCCGATAATACCAATTTTTAATTTATTCATTTTAGCTCTCCCGGAATAACGATACCCTTTAAAAAGCCCTGTGGCTTTTGTTCTAAAGTTTCAAAGGCTTGTTGAATATTTTCCAGTTTAAATGTATGACTGATCAACTTATCCATAGCAAAGGTACCGTTGTTCAAACAAGCTGCTGCACGTCTCATATCATCCATTTCATCATTGGAGTACAGTCCATGTGCAACCCTTACCTCAATGGATTTTTCCATTGCTGCCTGATAATCAAAGGCTGCTTCACTTTCATAAGAGCTCATGAGAACTAATCTTCCTTTGCCCTTTCTAAGGCTCTGCATGGAAGTATTCACTGTCTTAGGACTTCCGGTGCCATCGATTGCAAAATCCACCATGTGACCGCCAGTAATTTCAGCAACAGTGCTTACTACATCCTGCTTTAATGGATTAATGGTATATGCTGCGCCAAACTCCTTAGCAAGGTTTAATTTCTCATCATCGATGTCAACTGCGATTAACCCGGAAAGTAAATTACCCGACAGAGCTTGAATGCACCATAACCCCATTGCGCCACAGCCCATAATTAAACCATAATCTCCACATTCCGGTGCAGCCGCTCTAACTACGGTTACGATACATTTTAAAGGTTCCCCGAAGGTATGGATTGGATTAACTTCTGGTGACAGCTTAACACATTTGGTTTTATGAAAAGCTACATAATCGGAGAAACCATCCATATTAGGTAATAAAGCGGTTACAAGGTCTCCTTCTTTAAAATTCGTTACATTTTCTCCCACAGCAATAACAACTCCGCCACACTCATGTCCAACCGTAAGCGGATAGTCGTTGATATGCCCCTTCCAATGATTTAATTCCCAATTGCAAAGACCACAAACTTCTACCTTAACTAATACTTCGTCCGGTCCATTTATTACATCAACTTCTCGTAATTCAATATTTCTTGGTGCAACCATATAAGCTCTTCTTGATTTCATACCTTACCTCCAAATAAAATTGTATTAACAAAATTAATTAATTTTCTATTTAAAAATCTTCTTTTCATTTTTCTTTTCATTCTTCAATTCATTCTTCAATTCATTCTTCTATACAATCTTAATTTTCTAAAATGAAATATTTTCTGTTACCCCTTAACTCCACCAAGGGTTAAGCCTTTAACAAAGTATTTTTGTAAAAAAGGGTAAATAATTGCAACCGGTAATATCGTTATTATAATACCAGCCATCTGAATACCCGTTGGATAAGCATTGGGCCTCACACTTTCTGGTATTTGAGATACTACGGAACTAATGGACTGTATCATATTTCTAATGTGCAGCTGCAGTGGCCATTTTTCTACTGTTCTCATAAACAGCATTCCGTTGTACCATTCATTCCAGCGATCTACTCCGTAATACAAAGCAATCGTTGCAAGCATCGGTTTTGATAGTGGCAATGCAATTTTTACCAGTATCATTATTTCTCCTGCACCGTCAATCTTTGCAGCTTCCCGCATTTCTTCCGGAAGCCCTTGGAAATAAGATCTCATAATCATCATATTCATAATGCTGATACCAAAGGGAAGTATCATAGCAGCATAATTATCTATAAGTCCCATGTTTTTAATTAATAGGTATCCTGGAATTAATCCACCTTGAAAAAACATAGTAAATACTACAAAGAAGTTCACTATTTTTCTACCCGGAATAGGCTTTGAGAGTACATATGCCATCGTTACTGTAAGAAATAAGTTATATGGTACCCCCAGCAATACAATAATAAAGGTTGTTCTAAACCCATATAAAAGAGACTTCCAGCTAAAGATGAACTGATAGGAACTGAAATCCAGTTCCGGTGGATATAATAAGAACTTATTTTTTACAGCCACTCCATAGGGTACAATGGAAGTCAGAAAACTGCTGTAAAAAGGATAAAGTATAATTAATCCATAGAAGCATAGCAACACAATGATAATTATGCTGGATAGCTTCGGCTTTTTTATTTTTTTACGTTTATTTACAGAAGGACTGATAATATTTTTCATTGTTTCTCCTTATATAAGCTTGGCATCTTTGTCAAATTTACCAATAACGAAATTAGCGACCAGTAAAAGAACACAATTGGTAACTCCCTTGAATAGTCCTACCGCTGTGCTTAAGCTATAATCTGCTGACTGTACAAAGGATATACGATATATATAGGTATCAATAATATCCGCCGTACTATAAACGGTTGGATTATACAGGTTAAAGATCTGATCAAAATCACCATTTAGAGCATTACCCACCTGTAAGATCAGTAAAATTGCCGCTGTTCCCATAATGGAAGGCCAGGTGATGTGAAGCGCACATTTTAGACGATTTGCACCGTCAATCTTAGCACTCTCGTATAAGGATGGATCTATAGAAGCAATAGCTGCCATGTATATAATGCAGGACCAACCGGCTTCCTTCCAAATTGTTGTAAAGATTAGAATTATTCGAAATACTATTCCACTACTTAACCACTTAATAGAGGAACCCCCAACTGCTTCTAACATACCATTAATAGCACCATCAGTAGCAAATAAAGCTAGCATAATGCCTGCGATAGTTACCCAGGATAAGAAATGTGGTAATGTAAAGATAACCTGTAGAGTTCTCTTTAGCTTATTAGATACCAATTCATTTAAACCAATTGCAAGAAGTATTGGCACCGGGAAGGTAAACACCAGCTTCAACAATGAAATTACAATTGTATTTTTAATGGCATTCCAAAATTCCGCTCTACCAAATAAGATTTTAAAGTTATCAAAATTTACCCATTCACTGCCTGTAATTCCTTTTGCTATGGAATAATCTTTAAATGCCAACTGTATTCCATACATCGGTGCATAGGCGAACACTGCAAAAAACACAACACCAAAGATCATTAATGGATATAACTTTCTATAATGCCACATCTCTCTTCGCAGCCTTTTCATTCTTTCCCGATACGGCAATTTTTTGGGTGAACTTATTGCCTTCATTTTCATATTGCTCATGTCATTTCCTCCTTGTCGATTTTTATTATATTTGAAAAACGAAAGGTGGAAAATGTAATGAAGTTTGTTGTTTTGGTGTTAAAATCAGATAACAAATTCTTGAAACCGTTGCATGAAGGTCTCTATCGAGGAAAGGGCGTATATTACCTTCCTCACACACAGATTAACGGACAGATTGCCTATTTGTATGCCATTTCATCGAACACAAATGTTCGCTTATGTCATACAAATAGGCAACCTGTCCGTCAAACAGTGCATTTCTGGAAGGTAATATACGCCCTTTCCTCTATTTTTAAGTTACTTCCAACGGTTTTTTTAAACTGTTTGGATTAACCTACAGTTCCATCTGTAGTCTGATTTTTATTGTCACGGTTGTTCCTAAGCCTTTAGTACTTTCGATGCTTAACCCACAATCTTCTCCATAGTGGAGTTTGATTCGCAGATTAATATTTGATAATCCAATACTGCTTTTTGCCTTATCTAAATCATAGAAACTATCGTTTGGTGATTTCATGAAGGTTTCATTAATTTCCTGTACTTTTTCCGAATCTATTCCCACTCCATTATCCGTTATTTTTATGATACCAAACTCGCCATCCATATAGCCATGTACATTTACGGTTACTTTCTTTTCCGTGGCTTCCAGACAGTAGTTTACCGTATTTTCGATTACCGGCTGTAAGGACATCTTAAGCATGCTAAATGGATACATGATTTCATCTGTATCTATATGCATAACTAGTCTCTCATTATAACGGATGGATACTATCTTGTAATAGTCCTCCAGGGAATCTAATTCTTTTTTGATGGTTGTAACCTTCCCACCCTTTATACTATACCTGAAAATCTTCGCCATGCTTGTAGTTATGACTTGAATTTCTTTTATCTTGTAAACCACAGCAATTGAGCGGATGCATTCCAACGTATTATATAAGAAGTGCGGATTTATTTGACTTTGCAAAGTCAGCATTTCTGCTTCCTTCTGTAATAATTCCTTTTCATATAGCTGGGAGGTCATATCGAAAATGCGTCGGTCTAAACTATAGATATTATCAAGCATCGTGTTGATTCGATCAGCTATAATTCCAAACTCATTTTGCTCTGTAACAACAATTCTATGCTTCCTGTTCTCATTACCGATTTTATCAAGGGCTTCTGTAATTTGATCTAACGGTCTGGTTATGCTGTTCGTCATAATAAAACCAAATACAAACACAATAATTATGGAAAAGATTGAAACTCCTATCCCCCAGTAAAAGGTTTTTGATGAGTCCCGAAAAACCTCTCTTGTGGGCACAATATTGATTGAATTCCATCCAGTGGTCTCCTGCTTATTAATTAGGACAAAGCTTTCACGTCCCATGAAATTCATTGTTTGAATATCTGACTGTCCACCTATTTTATGATTTAAAATCATAGTTCCAATTTCATTATTTATTTCATCCGAAGTATAGTCGGAATTTAAAGCCATGATATAACCATTACCATCGGTAATAAGCACCGTAGCTCCTTCGGTGGCTGCTGTTGAATCCACAACCTCAAACATTAATGAGTTTTTTACCCACAAAATACATGTCCCCAGTTTCTTATTTACTTCATTAAAGTCTCCGGAGGTATAGTAGATAGGAAGTACATACGCAAAGCTTTTATTAGAATAAATTTTAGGTTCCAATGCAAGATTTGTAATATACATGCTCTGTGTCAGATTTTTAATATCATAATCTGTAAGTAATTTCTTATAGGATGCATAGCTGAATTGATTCGTAATAGATATAATCGTATTCTTGTCATCTACAACAACAATATCAATTAAAATATCATTTGCGTTAATAATATTTTTATTGTAGTTATGAAGGATGTCGATTAAATCACTTCTTCTCTTAATATTACTGCTATTTGAGTTATTTAAATCCAGCAATTCTTGGGTAAATTCATTAAGAACGATAGATTTTCCGATGGACGACACTCGATCCAATGCCTGATTAATCAATGTATTGGTCTGTTGTATTGTGGTATAACATTTCTCGGCACTCTCATTATTCTGCCTTCTAAACATCGTAATATTATAGAATAATTGAGTAATAAGAATAATGGCAATACAAAAGACAAATAAAATAACTAGCTGATTGCGAAGACCCATGTTTTTTAGTTTATTAATCATTTCACAGTTAACCTCCGTTTTGGTTAATCAACCATTTCAATTGGCTTCTGCCTATATTGTGTAGGTGTTGCTCCATAAGTTTTTTTAAATAACTTGCAAAAATAAAAATAGTCCACATACCCTGCTTTCTCGGATATTTCAGCAATGGTATAAGAAGTCGTTACCAGCAATTTCTTAGCGTGTTCCATGCGAATTTTATTCAAATATTCTGAATAAGTCATTCCTGTATATCTTTTAAATAGAAAACATGCGTAATTTTTATTTACATAAAACATTTGGGACAGGTCCTTTAGTTTTATTTGTTGATCAAAATTCTTATTTAAGTATTTTAATATCTTTTTAAAATTAGAGCTTCTTAATTCATCCTCCTCCATCTCAAATTCCGTATGCCCAAAGATATACTGTGCTTCATCAAGCAGCGTATGACACATGGCTGTAATGCCTTCATATTTGGATTCCAGCTGCTGCCACTCACATAAATCTAACATGGAATTTTGAAACTTACTTGGAGCAATCAACTCGATATGCATGATGATTCGATTCCATAAATAACACAAATCTTCAACACTGTAGTTTTTCTCAAGAAACATCTGTGGTATCTCTTCAATCAATTTAGTAAAATCCACCAGCTGTCCTTCATTTAATATCTTTGTAACTCTTATTATATAGGGTATCAGCTTTTGTGATTGTGTTTCCTGATACGAGTAAGCATCTATTTTATTAGTTATAAACAAACTAGATGCTGCAATAGACGCTTGTGTAATTAAATCAGGTATATCCTCTATATAATTGGATAATTTGCTTATACCAAAAGTCACAGAAAAACCTTGTCCTTTTATGTTGTCAGACAAATCATTCTCACAATTAATGATATAATATACTTTATTGGACATAGTAATATCCACGTATTCTAAGTTTTGAGATATGTTTAAAAAGTCCTTTATACCGACCTCAACGATTCCATTCATCACTATAACCTGATAATGCGGAAATTTGCTATGTAATCCATACTGCTCAGGTTTGATTTCTTTTGGCTCATCGATAATCATTTCAATCATTCGTTTATTCTTTTCTTCCAGCTTATGGTCCAATCTTTTCCTCAGGCGCTCCAACAAGATATCGGTTTCCTCTTCATCCACTGGTTTTAATACATAATCAAAAGCCCCTTGTCGAATAGCTTCTTGCGCATAATCAAATTGACCAAAGCCACTAATAATAATTACCTCAATATCGAGTCCGTGCTTTCTTATCTCATTCAATAACTCCATACCGTTCAAAACCGGCATACGAATATCTGTAAAAACGACATCAGGTTTTTTCTCTAATATCTCCTGTAAAGCCAAAGTAGCAGATTCATAAGCACCTACTACATTTAATCCATAATTGTCCCATCTAAAAGTCTCCTGAATTCCCTTTAAGGTCCATGGTTCATCATCTACAAGCATTACACGATACATATTCCTACACCCTTTCCCGAACATAATTAATTGCTTTGAAATTATATCACAAGAATCCTTAGGCTAATTTTATCATCCGGGAAGAAGTTAGTAAATGTATAATAGTAGGTACATTATGAAATAAAATCAGATTACTACTGAAAGCTCCTCTATCTATAGAAAATACTGACTGCTGATACTAACACAAAAGGCTTGTATTCTCTCAAATACAAGCCTTTTACCTAAATAACCTCTGTATCTATCTTTCACTTACTTTTTTTACAGTGTATAGAAATTTGCAAATCCTTGCAGAAGCCTCACTCGTTGCACCTTCAAAGAAAATTGTAATAACATTTAACTCCTCACCATTAACAGACAAAATCTCGCTTTGCTCTAATAATACTTTTCTTGGAAGCTCAATCAATATCTCATATTCCTCAGTATCATCCATTGAGTTTAGTACCTGATCAAATACGACTACGTTTCCTGCCTTTACTTTTAGTGTCCTTCCATTATCCTCTTTCTTCAAGGTTGCGATGAGCTTTGTACCATTTACTATATCAACAAGCATTCGATATGAGAACCCACCCTCTGCATTTGCATATCTAGAAGTGCCCACCGAGGTATCACCTGTAGATCCGGTACCATATTCTTGCATATTATGAAGCTCATCAT
Source organism: Bacillota bacterium (assembly GCA_023407575.1). Lineage (GTDB taxonomy): Bacteria > Bacillota > Clostridia > Lachnospirales > Lachnospiraceae > Mobilitalea. The sequence goes on along the minus strand of JAEYLX010000032.1, from coordinate 255,796 downwards.
TCTCATATTGACCGTATCCCGGTTGTACCGTATCCAGACGATTTCGTATGGATTTCCCATTAATTTGCTTTAATTCTTCCGCTGATTCCAACCTTTCCTTATCGGCAACAATCTTCCAATAGATACCGTACCTCTCTCTGTACTGTGAATAATGAGGTACAAAGGTAAGATTAGCATCCGTCTTTACCATTCGGAAAGCCAATTCTTCTGTATCAGTATCTCTTACGAAATATTCGTTCACATTATCTATAAACCATTCTAATGATTCAGCTTCAACAACTATGGTTTCGTCGCCAGTTTTGTTATATTGGGTTTCAATTAACTTAGTCTTTGGAATTGTAACGTCAATACCCGTTGTAGTGGAAATCAAATCCGTGGTTCCAAGTAAAGCACTAAGCACCACAGGTCCGAAGCGAAAACCTAGTACACCTTCCCCATCTGGCAATAACTCTGCCTGCATCTCCATAGGTAATATAATCTTTATTGCTGTTCTATTTCTAAATGGCCCTTCTACTAAAGCATATCCTTCCTGTTCAACATAATCATAACCCTCATCATTCAAGAAAATCTTTGCGTTTGATGACAACCAATAAGGGAGACGGAAAGCAATTACAATATCTGCTTCCATATTTTCCTGCGTCTCTATTGTAACTAATATGCTCTCTCCAACTGGAATTTGCGAGTTCTGAGTTAACGTAAGCTTTTGCTCCTCCCAGGCCACTGCAGAACTAATATACTGATTTACAACTAGAATGTTACCTTTCTTATAATAGAAACACTCACCTAGCTTTGTGAAATTCTCCATCCCAGTACCGGTACAGCACCAGAACTTATTAAATTCCTCACCGAATACTTTAAAATATCCAGTATCCATAGGCTGGAAATAAGTTGTCATACCTGTGGAGGGATTCTGCGAAGACATGATTGAATTAAGAAAAGCCTTTTCATAATAATCCGCATATTTCATTTCCCCTGTTATCTTATATAGTTTTTTTGTTAGTTTTAATATATTAAACACATTACAGGTTTCACAGTTACAATTCGTTCTTTCTGCATCAAGAATTTCATCATGTCCAAAATGTTCCCATTCACTGTTACCTCCTGTGATATAGGTGTGGTTGTGTAGAACATTTTCCCAAAACACCTTAGCATATTCCAGATATACATCAACTTCACTCCCTAATATGTCTGTAAAAGATATATATCTGTTTAAAGCACCTAGAAATTTTGGTATTGTGGTATTCGCATGCAGATCTTTTAAGCAATTATCGCCTGTTTTTCCAGTTAAAACCTTCTCGAAAAGAGTCGTCTGATCAAATGCATGCGCTGCCTCTGCAAACCTCTCCTCACTCGTCAGCTGGTACAAGTCATAAAGACAATCATTCATTCCACCGTATTCTATTGCAAGAACAGTATTTCTTGTTGCCTCTGACCAGCGGCTCACTCTTTGATAGATCCAATCTCCTAATCGAATTGCTACTTTCAAAGCTTCCTGGGCTACCTGATCCGATTTGCTAACCTTTGTTTGCGCCACACATATAATACCTGCCAAAGTTTTATGCATGGTGTACCAAGGTACCCAAGCATGGGTGAAAATATTCGTTTGATTATTCTCCACATTATCAAACTGTGCTTCTACATTATTCGTATCAATAATTGTAGCCCCAAACAAAAAACCAGTTCCACTAACCTCCTGACACTCCCTTAAACCGCTAACTATATATTCTATGATTCTATGAAATTTTTCTTGCTCTACTGATGTTGAATTCTTGCTCTGATACGCTTGAACACATGCAGACAGATAATGTCCAAGGGTGTGTCCTCCGATTAAAGAAGTTTCCCACCCTGGATAACGCTCACTTCCTCCGGTATCCACACCAGCAATCTCACGAAACCCCGCAAGAAGTTTATCTATATCAAAACTTAGCAGGTATTCTATCTCTTTTTTCGTAGCATTTACATAATAAGCATCCAGTAGCAATACATCCTTTAGCTCAAAGTCTGTTAAATTAGTCAGATTAACTCCATTCATTTGATTCGCATTAGATGATTTCATCTTTTCTCCTATTCCGCCGCTAACAGCAGCACAAACAATACCCGAAAGTAATTTTTCTTTCACTCTTATTCCCGCATTTCTTTATATTAAGTATAGCAATTCTAAGATTTTCAATAAATGCAAAAAGGTATGTTATGGTGTAAAAAAGTTATTTTATTATAAATATATTAATATTTCATTCCAATCCAACTCTCCTATAACGCTTGAATTATATCGTAAACAAAGACTAAATATCACGTTAATTACTCTTTGCAATTTTTTCACATTTGCACTATGATATTTCTATACCATAATAAAATCTTAGTAATAAAATTATTAATAAAAATATATAAATTAAAATTCAACTGTGATATAACGTAGCTATGTTGCATTGTAATTTATTTATCATAATTTATATAGTCTGTTCATAAGGGGGTGTTATTCTATGTTAATCTATAATTTTGATATCACAAAATTATTTAATTACCGCTGGTGTGGAAAATTCCAATCACCATCACCTGATTGGACCCATTTAGAAAGGCGTTTGCAAGACTTTGAGTTAATGGTTGTAACCGAAGGTATTCTATACATTGCAGATGAATTAAATCAGTATAAAATCAACAAAGGTCAATATATATTAATGGGTCCAACAAATCGTCAATATGGATATAAATCCTCTAATTGCAGCTTTTATTGGTTACACTTTACTTACAATGATAATTCCAATGAGCTAGAATTACAGAGCATTGAACCTGACCGCCACGAATATGTGCGTGGTCATTTGCTAATCCCCGAAACGGGAACTCTAAATTCAATAGAACGCATTATAATTATGATGAAACAATTACAAGATTCTGATAAGCGTTACCGTGAAGTAACCCTAAATAATTATCTAGCTTCAGCAGTCCTTGCCGAGTTGGCCAATCAAAGCGATGTGTTTAAAAAATATGGGGAAGATCATATTAAGAAGCAACTTTATCATGATATTTGCGACTTTATTAAGTTACATATCAACTCAAGTATTACTATGGACGAGATTGCTTCCTATTTTGGCTACAACAAAAAATACCTAACCACCTTCTTTCGAAAGCAATCAGGTATTTCAATTAAACAATACCTATTATTAGTAAAAATGGATCATGCAAAAGCAGAACTATCCGATACGAACAAAACAATTGCTCAGATTGCCTATGATATTGGCTTTCACGATGTACATCATTTTAGTAATGCCTTTAAAAAATATACTGGTCTATCTCCCACAAGTTATCGTAACAGTTATAACAAACGATTTCTATTTGATACTTAATATCCTTACTGGGTATATGAAAAATATGGTTTTCATAAAACCGAACAAAAAACGAACATACTGTAGTAATGAAAAAAAATTGTAATTTTAGAATTTTTATTTACAACTATCGAAGTCAATATTTTTTCGTTACAACAAAAACAGGAAGAAACAAGCAATGCAAGTTTCTTCCTGTTCTTTATTTATAAATAAATTTTATAAGATGATTTATATATATTTAATTACTGTGCTTTTCTTCTTAACTTTAATGCTGCTGCGCCAAATGCTAAAATTCCAAGGCCAAATGCTGCTGCATAGTAAACTTCGCCAGTCTTTGGAACGTCAGTTGTTGCTGTAGGTTCAGCTTCTGTAGTTTCTGCTGGTGCTGCTGCATCCTCTGCAACTGTTACTGTCATTGTTCCTACTTGAACCATAACATAAACAGTAGGATCTGTAAAGGTCACACCATCTGCTGCTGTAAAATATAAAGTACCAAATATAGCTTCGCCAGTAGCCTTATCTGTATATGTTACGGTAAAATTAGAACCATCACGAGTAACTACAGCATCATAAGATCCACCTTTTAATAAACCTGCTTTACCTGTATCTTTAATAACTTTCCCTATTTCTGTTACACCATCAAGATATCCCCAGCAATCTCCATCTGAAGTAGTTGTGTAGTAATTAGTTCCGTCAGATACTTCAACACAAACTGCTGCATATGTATCAGCAGGATCTGTAGCTTCTGCTACATCAAGAGTAAATTCAACTGAACCACCATCAGGTAAAGCTACAGCTGTTGATTTAGGTGCTCCATCAGCTGGCCACCAGCCTAAACCTTCAATAGTCTCGGACTGTGCTGCAAATGCAACTGCACTTGAAGATACAATCAAACCTACTGCTAACATAACTGCCATAACACTTTTCTTAAACATACTAAATACCTCCCTATAATTTTAATAAACTATTTACTTAACTATTAAACTATTTATTTAATAATTATAAGATACTACATTTTGAACAAAACGTCAAGTGATATAATCGCAAAATAGGTAATTTTTTTGCTTTTATCCATTGTATCTTTCTATGTTTTTGTAAAATACGCACTAAATAGAACATATATTGACAATATGCGTAACACATCCATAATGTTAATCTTATTTCATATTATTAAACTTAATACTTAATTATAAAAAATTCAAAAAATATATGACTAAAATTCAAATCTGGGTTTACGATTAGAATCCCAAAGTACTTCAAGGATGCGAGCATGTCGATTTGGATCATATAATGGGTTCCCAGCAATTTCTTCATAAGGCCTTGCATGGTAAATCATAATATCCTTACCATCCTCTGTTGTGGTGAAACAATTATGGCCTGGTCCGAACACAGATTGATCGGCATCTGTACTTAATACAGGATTGCGTTCTTTCACCCAAGATGCAGGGTCTAATAGATCTGCATTTTCATCCGCTGTAAGCATTCCAACACAATAGCATGCACCTGTTGCACTTGCAGAATACGTCAAATGTATTTTACCATGCTTTTTAAGAACAGCTGGTCCTTCATTCACCCAAAATTCAACTCTTTCCCAATCATAGTCAGGTGTTGATAATAGTATTTGTTTTGTTTTAAGCTTTGTTGGAGTTTCCATCTCTGCTATGTACAGGTTCGATATCATTTTACCGACACCTACCTTTTCCGCCCAGACAAAATACCGCTTGCCTTTATTCTCAAAGACAGTTGCATCCAAGGAGAATGCTTCAAAAGAAAATTCATCATCATCTGCACGCTGCATTTTCCCACACTCAGTCCAAGTACCACACAGCGGATCGTCTCCTGAACACTCGATCACGTATGGTCTAATTGCCCAGATATCATCCACATCACCAGCAGCAAAATAAACATACCATTTGTTATCTAAATAATAAATTTCAGGAGCCCAGATATGACAACTCATTATTCCCTTATCATGTTTTGTCCAGATGGTAACTTCTTCAGCCTCAACTAAGCCGTATAGTGTATCAGATTTTCTTAATATTATTCTGTCATAGGAGGGTACGGAAGCTGTAAAATAATACGCACCATCACTATGCCGATATACATATGGGTCAGCTCTCTGCATAATCCAGACGTTGTTATTTTGTTTTAATTGTTGATCCATTGTACAATTCCTCATTTCTTTTTAATGTCTCACTCGACAGAATAACATGTAACCAATCAGAACCAATCAAAATATATAGCAGATTAGCCGTGAAAGCTTGCTTTCTAAGGATAATATGTTATATATTTTTGTTTGGCGAGAGCCAAACAGCGAGGAAACCACAGGTTTCCGAGCCTGGTTCTGATTACCTACCTTTATATAATACCCTCTAAGAACCAATCAAAATATATAACAGATTAGCCGTGAAAGCTTGCTTTCTAAGGATAATATGTTATATATTTTTGTTTGGCGAGAGCCAAACAGCGAGGAAACCACAGGTTTCCGAGCCTGGTTCTGATTACCTACCCTTATGTCTAAGATAGGTTCCTAATTTGTAGGCTCCCAGTCAATGTTGAAGTATTCTTTCATTGCTTGCTTATGGAACTCATTTGCCTGTGCTGTTGCTTCGTCTGCATAATCAGCAGCCTTTGCCTTGCCTGTATCTACCTGCTGATGAATATTGATACTATTAAAGTAATCCACACAGAAGTTCCAGTATCCGGCAATACTCATCCAACCATAAGGAACAGGTCTGGTAATAGCTGCAAAATAATTATCCCAGTAAGGTCCGTCAACTTCATCGGTAGGATATAATGCTCTGTAACCAGCCCAAACTTCTTCATCCAAAGTGAGCGGTACCGGCATAGCATCTCTAATTAAAGGAGCACCAGCTGCATTTGTAATGCTTTCATTCTGATAGATTTCTAATTTAGCCTTCCAGCCATCTGCACCCCAACCCATGAATTTTAATAATTCATATGCTTCTCTTGGGTGCTCTGTAGATGCAGAGATACCTCCCATATCCAATGTTGCAACTGCATTTGCTACGCCATCCACTTTCTCTACGGAAGGAACTGGATATGGTACGTAATTAATATTCAAATCTGTCTTATATTCATCCGTATTCCAAAGATTCATGTAGGTCCAGTAAGACTCTGCCATCAATGCAACACGACCGCTGGAGCCTGCCCAAGCTGTAGAATCACCTAACCAGTTTTGCATATCAATGGTATCTACATTTGGTGCAACATAACCATTTAGTTTAAGATCCGCTTGTTCCTGCTCACCAACTGCCCATATTCCTAAATCAAAGCCAGTTCCATCCCAGCCAAACTCGCCTTTAATCGTCTGGGATGCTGCAATACCATACAAGCTGTCAAGTCTGATATTACCACCAATACCATAGTAAGCAGGTGACGCTGTCTTATCAGTTGTATCCTTAACTAATTGAATCATCTCAGCCCAGGTCCAGTTTGTAGCAGGCATTGGCTGATTAAGTGTTTCCATTAAAGTGCGGTCAATATAGATAGCACTAGGGAAGTATTTTATAGGAGCAGCCCATTGTCTACCAGAGTCATAGGTACCAACAGCTAACTCATTAATGGTAGGCATTATGTTCTGATTCTCTGGATCTGCATTCCATAAATCTGTCATATCATATAGTAGTTTATTAGAAAGTGCATAGTCAGCGTTACCAAACATAAAGGCATCTGGCATTGTGCCTGCTGCAATTAAGTTGGTAAGCGTAGTTTCATAATCCCCAACTACCACATAGGTAGATTCAACTTTAATGTTTGGATATTTCTCCATGAATTTTTTAGCTAATTCCTGTGTAAGAACATCACTATCAAAGTTCATGTAAGTTAATGTGATTTCCTCAGTGGTCATAGGTGGTAAACCTGATTCATCAACTGCTGCGGCATCTGTTGGTGCTGTAGTTCCTTCATTTGATGATCCATCGGTTGTTGCACCCTGTGTAACTTCTGGGGTAGTTGTGTTTCCCTTGTTATCATTGCCGCCAAAAACACAGCCTGATAAGAAAGACACGCACAATACAAGGGTCATTAATAAACTTATTAGTTTCTTCATAATATCCTCCTCCAATAGATTAATATTTTTCATTGCAGGGTGTTTTTACCCTGTAATATTTATGAAATATCATTTATTCGTCATAAATGATTATTCACCTGTAATACCTGTACGATCGATACTCTCAACAAAGAATCTCTGCATGATAAAATACATAATTAACACTGGACCAATACTTAACATTGTAGCTGCCATTCGAATTGATTCATTGTTGTCCTGTGCAGTACCCTGCATAGCCATTCTTTGGAAGTTACCATAGTTCACATCGAACTCCTTAAGCTGTATTAAAAGGGTAGTCCAATAACCCTTGTCAGAGGTATACCCGGAAATATACAGCTGTGTTAAATAAGACTCATTCCAATACCAAACAATCGAGAACAAGAATACTGTAATAATTGCAGGTACTGCTGATGGAATAGATATTCTAAGGAAAGATCTAAAATAACCTGCTCCGTCAATATGGGCTGCTTCAATCAATACCTTAGGTACTTGCTTAAAAAATTGATAAAAAATTAATATAAAAATTGGTGCATTCAAGCCCTGGCCAAAAACAGATGGTAATATAAATGACCATAGGGTATTCGTAAGTTTTAGGTTATGAAAAAGTACATAGGTAGGCATCATAGTGATCTGTGAAGGAAGTATATAAGAAAAGATCAATATTGCCATGAATAATTTCTTAAACCGAAATTCAAAGCGTGCAAATCCATACCCAATAATCGAACACATGACAACATTAATAACCGTTGGTAAGCAGGTGATTATAACACTCTTAAAAAAGGTCGTTAGATATTGCATACTTTTTGCTGATTGAATGTAATTATCAAGGTAAAGTCTACTGGGTATCCAACTGATGGACGAATCCAACAAATCATCCAGACTCATAAAGCTACGACTTATCATAAATAAAATCGGAAAAAGATATACAAAGCCAATGCAGATGAGTAAGGCATACACAACGATTTGCTTTAACAGCCCGTCTTTCTCTCTAGAGCCCATTAATAATTTATGTAGTTTATTCTTATAGACTTCTTTGCTATATTTAGTCCGCTTTGTTTTTGTGTTTTTCAATCCTAGCTGCATTTGACTTTCCCCTCCTTCTTGCTGTCCTTAGCGCTCTGGCTTGCTTCTTGCTTTCCTTCTTAAAGTTCTTAACCATCTTGTCATAAGCATCTTTTCTTGTAAGTAGAACTACTGCAACAACACTCACCAGCGCTGTAACAACTACAGAATATGCCCATGCCATTGCAGCTGCGTAGCCATAACCCTTATTGCCGGCAAACATAGCCTGCTGAATAGCGGTAATTATGCTGTTCTGCTCATTATTCGACAAAAAGATAATGGAATAAACTGCATTTAACAAGATCATTGGCTTAATGGTAGGCATTGTAATCTTCCAAAAGCACTCCCAGCCTGAACCTCCATCGATCTTAGCTGCCTCATATAAGGAACTATCAATCTTTTGGAGAGCTGATAAAAATATCAGAATCTGGACACCGGAATACCACAAAACCATAATCATATTTTGAAATAATTCTGTTATTGTCTCTGCCATCCAAGGATATAGAAACGTTTCAAGTGCATCTTGTATTCCAAGGTTATTAAGTGCTGGAATTGCTGCTGCTCCCTGATTGGACAATAAATTCATAACAGGACCACTTACAATGATAACCGGCAGGAAGAAAATCAGACGGAAAAAGCCTTTCATTCTAATCTTTCCATTCAACAACATCGCAATAAGAAGTGCAAATACTACGATTACCGGCGCTGAAATCAGAGTTTTAATGAAATACGATCCCAACATGAAGGGAAAATCAGGATCCCTCATCATAATATCTGTGTAATTACCAAAACCGGTAAATGTCGCTAACATACCCTTCGGCGTGATTTTAATAACCGCCAGACTGTATTGGAAGGATTCAAGCAATGGTTTAATTAAAAATATTATTACGCCAATCAACCAGGGGGATATGAATAAATAACCCACTCTTGCTTCTCTTCTTTCTATTTTTCCAATCTTAAGCTTTTTTATTTTTTGCTTTTTACTCATTTAGCTTCACCTACCTTATACGCCATCGCATTAATCAGATAACCGTCAACGGTTTGGTCATTCTTACTGTAATTAATATAAATTTTGATTCCATTATCATAGCTAACCACAGTAACACCATTCTCAAGACGTTCATGCTTTATGATAAATGAATCCTTAATCGTATCATTTATCTGCTTAAGCTCTTCCGTATATTTGATAATATCCTCTTTATATGTTGAATATTTGGAGCTATAAACATCTGCTGAATTGGTATAAATAAGCTTCGAGGAATCCTCTTTCGTAATATAGTAGGAGGGATAGATGCCTGCTTCAATGAGCTTCAATATATATTCCTGCTTATTTGCTTCAAAATTCACATATTCAGAATACATTGGCATAACACCTTTTAATACCATGGATAAAAACGGTATTTCTTCATCCTGAAAATTATAAGTTGATGAACTAACCGGCATATCAAGATATGCATCGGTATAATTCCACAAGTAGGCATTTGGCTGTCTTAACACCAGATCAAAATCCTGATCCATTCCTGATACGGTATCTATATACTGCGTCATGGTATCCTTCCTGGAATAATACTTACTGTCATAACTATAGGAATATAGGTTATTCGTGATGCCCGCTAAGGAAATATCTTTGATACCTTTTTCTGAATAATCCTTCTTTAATATATCCATAAAGTAATCACTTCTGGCTGGCGTTAGATACAAGAACTCGTCATACACCTCTGCATAGGACCATTGTGTATATAACCTTTTATTCACTCTCTTTACTACATTGAATTTTGATGCTGTCTTGTTTTCATCAGGATTAATACGTAATGCATCCTGATACAGGTATAACTGTTTACCGGAATCATTCACTTCCTTCATAAGCTTAGTCAGAGCTTTCGTTCCACCAATCACACTATCTGCTTTATAACTCTTAACTGGAAGATCGTACAAACCACCAGCTTGCCAACCTTTATACAGGGAAAGCAAATTAGTTACGCCTGCTGTTTCTAAATCCTTATAAATATTGCTAATATCCTCCGTAGTAGTCATGGTGACGGTACTTTTAGACAAAAGCCCATTTTCTCGTTCTACTCCCAAGAAGTCTACTCTGGTATTGTAACCGTTGTCCTTCACCGTAAGCCCGCTATCCTGTAATAAGTAATCACGATACCGGTTAGCTAAACCGCTATAATTGGCAGAATCACCATTTACAAAGCAATATTTCACTTTAATATCACTATGTGATCTATCTTCTTCCACCTCTTTAACACTTCCTGAATTGCTATTGTTGGTGGGCTGAACATATACCTTTCTAAGGATGAACTTAGGATAGATTCGGTTATAATCAATTTTGACTCCGTTTGGATAAGCTTCCAAGCTGGCTCTTTCCGCTCCGCTTTCAATAATACCCAAGTAACCTATTTTATCCTCTGTATGAACCAATCCAAAAATAGGAGCCATAAGATTCTCTTCGTCATTTACTGTATCCAGATAACCGTCTAACAAGTTTACTACTTCCGTTTCTCTAAAACCGATATCATCACCGTAATACATTCTGGAAAATCCACCGGTAATTTTATGCTCCTTATCGTTTAAATAAATCAAAGAGCCATTGCCATCAGGAAGCAACATATAACCTGGTGTATCTCCCAGATGAGAACTTCCGAGGAACGGAAATATATTAATTGCACCAATATAATATTCCTTATTTAAATCGTCCGTGGCATATTTTGTACGATTTTCTATAATTGAAGCATCGGGTACCTCAACATTCAGAGAGTCACCCTCTAAGGTTACATATACTTCAAAGTAAAACTCATAATCAAGAAATGATACATATGCATGAAAGCCATTTTCAATTTCTTCAATCGAAATACTTGTTTTATCATTAATTAAATCTGCTTGTTTCTGATCATTCTTTCCTTTACCGTCTATCACATCCAGAACAATACCTGACCTCATAAAACCCTGCCACTGTTTATTAATTCCAGCTTCATCGCTTTGAACAGAGGATTTCAGTTCCTCTCCGGTTTCTTTATCCTTCAAGGTTATGGATAGCGTTGGTCCATCCAGATAAAGCTCGTAAGCTTCATTTTTCGCTACTAAGGTATTACTATATTGGCTGGCATTTTCAGTAGGATAGTTAATCTCCTGCTTACCTGGATATGTAACGGTCTTCTTATTCTCATTTACCTTCTGTGCAATAACTGCAGCTACGATAAGTACGACTATTATTACAAAAGGAATGAACTTTATTAAAATCTTTTTAAAAATTGTAGTTGTTCTTTTAGAATCCAAGTCGATGCACCGCCTCTCCGCCAATTGCCTGAATAAAGTCTAAAACCTGTGACCATAGGAGATACAGGACAAATACCACTAACAGTACAATTAAAACTGCAAAGAAGGTTAAAGCGATTACTTTCGCTGTTTCCTTCAAGGTTATGTTATTAATTTCTTTAATTGTAATGATGATTAAGATTACAATCCATGCAATGATAAATTGCCCAGGAGCTTGAATTAAAAATTTCTCATTAATTGTAAAAACATGTGTAAGTAAAAATACAACGGGTTGGAAAATGATATAGGGAGTAAGACAATAAACAAAGGCACAATAAATTTGCTTAAAGGAGCCTTCTCCATCATTAATGGTACAGATCAAATAGTTACAGCCTATTAATATCATAAATGCAATTAACACCGTTCCGATATCAGATAGTACGCTATAATAACCCTCAATAGATGGCTTATATAAAAAGCCACTATAATATTTATAAATTACATTAATTGCGATAAACACTGCTAATAGAATATTAGCACTTAGATACGAGGCTTTTCCCTCCCACCTTACTCCGTAAGAACCATCAATTGGATGTTTCATGAAGTAAAGGCTATACCTTACCCGGGAGACCACTGGTACTCTCTTAATCTTTGCTATCTGTTCATTAGCACTATTAAATATACCGAATTTCTTATGAAGTCTCTTAAGGATTCTTAGGAAAATCAGTAATACTAGGATAGCTGCTACGACAGGAATAAGGTAATTACTAATCCAAATGTTACGAATTTCCCAAAAAGAATCAGAATAAGTAGTATAGTCATAAGACAGCTTGGCAAATTTCATTGCTTCGGAATAATTATCTTCCTGAAGTAGTGCACGACCCATTGCTTTATTTGAATAAGCAAAGGTACTATTAATCTTTAATATTTCTTCTAAAGGCTCTTTACTTTCTGTGTATCTGCCTTTCGAATACAGATATAAAGCTTTGTGCAGTAAACCGGTAAACTCGGTGGGTTGATACACTTGAATTTTGTTCATATCCGAGTCCAGAATATAGATGTTGTCGTTCTTATCTACACTGATTGCTTCCGTCTTCTTACTCAGACCCACACGCTGCTTTCCATCGTCACTTCCACCAAATACAAACAGCATTTCTCCTTCATTACTAAATTCGTAAACATAGCCTAGTTGGGATACCATATAAACATTATCATGATTACCTGCAGCAACAGCAACTGGAAGTCCATCCCATTGATCAGGATCAATGATATTCTTACCTGCTATATTAAGTCTTTTCAACTCGTTATCATCTGTACTTTCCTGATTGTCGCTCTGTTTCCCTCGGGTTACGGTGTAAATGAGACCTTTCTCATCTATTGCAAGATTATCAGGTGTTGCAGGTTTATTACTTACCTTTTTTGCTTTCTGTGCATCAGTACTTACTATACTCTTAAACTTATTAATTATTGACAAAGTGGTATAGTTGGTACCAAAGTATCCTAAAAAGGTTCCACCCTCCGTGGGACTAATCTGCACAATACCATTCATATTAGCTTCGCAGATGATAAACATAATCCCCGCGTCATTTACGACAATTTTTAATGGCATGAAATCCATTTCATCTCCATACAACGGATGATTTGGCTTCCCATATTCATTAACAACTTTACCCTCTGTATCAAATACAAATATTTTTTTTGCATCACGGTCCGCTATATAAGTTAGTTTATCTTTGGTAACATAGATCCCGCAGGGATTCATAAGAACATCTGCACCGAATTCTTTTATATAATTACCTTGAAGATCAGATACAAGAACTCTTTTGTTTCCAGTATCCGCAATATAAATTTCTCCATCCTCAGTAATTGCCATATCCTTTGCACCAATGATTGAGGTGTCACCAATTTTTGAAATTGAGGTTCCCGGAACATAGGCTGCCTGTGTTTCTGTTAAATAGCCATAACCAGTATGTGTATAGGTTTTATAAGGAACCTCTGCAAATGCTACCTGAGTATTCATGGTCAAAGTTGACAAAACGACGCAAATAACAAATATACTTACCAGAAGCTTTGGAAATTTTCTCATTTTTATATAATCCTCCATGCTTTTTGGAGGATTTCCCTCCTTCTCTCCTGATTATTTAATACCTGAATGCGCCATAGTGTTCATGATACTATTTTGCAGTACGATAAACAGGATTAAGTTAGGTATAAACATAATCAGTAAAGCTGCTGCTGCCAAACCTTGCCCGGCAATATTCACACCGCTGGAAATATCTGTTTGAGTTGCCAGTGTATTCATGTAAAATCCTAATGTTTTTAATCCTTCGTCATTAACATAAAAATTTGATGTTTCCAAATTCGCCCATACCTGTTGGAATACCAAAATTGCTGCTGTCGCAATTGCAGGCTTGATCATTGGAATAATGATTTTAAAATACACCTTAAAATCATTCGCACCATCGATATAGGCAGCCTCAATTAAGGAATCCGGCACCTGATCAATGAACTGCTTTACCAGGAAAAGCGCCACCGGCAATGGAATCAAAGGTAGAATATGAGAAAAATATGTATTGGTCAGCCCTAACATATTTACGGTCAGATATCTCGGTATCATTACCGCTACTGGTACAAACATCAGGGCTGCCTGATTAATATTCATCATCGCAAACTTTCCTTTGAACTTAAGCTTTGATAATGCGAAGCCTGCTGCTGTCGATAAAACAATCGAAGAAAATACTACCGTTCCAGTAACTATTAAGCTATTAAATACATAACGGCTCATAGGTATACCAGAGGTTCTTGACAGCTTAAACAGCTTGGTGAAATTATCCAAGGTAGGATGTGTTACGAAAAACTTTGGTGGAAATGCGAATAATTCTTCCATGGGCTTAAAGGCATGATTAATAATAAAAACAATCGGAAGCCCCATAAATAATACCAAAGGTAATAACATAATAATTATTTTAATTTGACCTTTTTCAAACCTGTTAGGATTGATTCGGTTACCCTTATATGCCATACTGAATCTCCCTCCTAATCTTCATGGAATAGTCTTTTTGAAATACTGGAGAATAAATAAATAATTCCAAGTAATACAACGGAAACTGCCGCAGCGTAACCCATTTCATATCGGATAAATCCATAATCCTCTATATGATTTACGATTAATTGTCCATAATAACCCGGTGTCGGATTACCAGCTAACTGCGTGCTGATGATACCCATCTGAAATGCACCTACAATGGACATAACTGCAGCAAAAAGCATCTGTGGCTTCATGGTAGGAATGGTGATATAAATCATCTCCTGGAAACGGTTCTTTACTCCGTCAATCGCTGCTGCTTCATATAAGGTTTCATCTGAATTCAAGATACCTGCGAGTATTGCTAAAAAGCCTACACCCATACTGCTCCATAAACCAATAATGATTACGATCGGAAGCAGATATCTGCCATCCACCAACCAGATAATCGGATCATGAATGATTCCAAGCTTCATTAGCCAACTGTTAATATATCCGGTCTGGTCACCTGAGAACATTACTTTCCACAGAACCATCATGGCAACGCCACCGGTCATACTTGGTGAGTACAAGATCAGAGCTAATATAGTTCTAGTCTTTTTTGTCAGCTGGGACAGTGCCCAGGCAACAATAAAGGAGAGCACATATCCACCCGGTCCTACAATGAGAGCATATTGCACCGTATTAGGAAGGACATATTGCATAAACACTGAATCTTTTGTAATTAAATTAATATAGTTTAGAAAGCCTGAAAATCCCGGAGCTTCTATTGCATTAAAATTGGTAAAGGATAATCCGATTGCAATGACTACGGGGATCAGAATAAATATTGCAAACAAGAGTGCATAAGGAAACAAGAAGATATATCCATTGCGATTCCTATATTCTCTTCTGCCGATTGAAGCTTTATGTTTCATTGTTAATCCCCCATTAGTTCGTATTACCAAGAATTTCATTAACGGTATCTATCGTAGGAACCTTATATGGCGTAATTACTTTGCCATCCTTATTGTATCCAAATTCCTCAAGCTTTCGCTCTGTTTCACGGTTAATGTCCTTAACCGCTCTATCAATTCTTGTCCTCAAGGTCATACCGTCTACTACGATATTATTAAATGCATTACTGTATTCTCGTTCCAGCATATAGGTACCAAGAATTCTTGGTGATTCCAGTACCCATTTGGACTGATCAACAATAACCTGCTTATCCTGAGTATTCCAAGGTAATGCTTCGAAGGCTTCCAAATTAGCAGTTGGCCACATATAATCATCGCCATAAGCCATTTGAAGTGTCTGACCAAATTCAGCCTGTACTTCAGCAGAGGCCCACCATTTCATATATTCCCAAGCCTTAGCTTCTCTTTCCTCGGTGGATTTAAATAAGATTGTACTGTTTGCCCCACCAGCACTGTAACGAAGAACATTACCGTTTTCATCCTCTATTCCCGGCATTACAGAAATGTCCCAGGAATCTGCAATTTCTGGAGCTGCATTGATCAGCATACTATATACGTTGAAATCCGCAATTCCTATTGGTAAATCACCACTTCTAAAATGCTGATAAAAATTAGGGATAGATACAGGTAAATCATATATGGTAAAAAGCTCTGTTAACTGCGTTATACCTTTAATCGCTGCTTCGCTATTTAAGGTTGTATCACCTGCATATTCACCATAAAGAGTCGCTCCGTTCTGGAATAATAATGGAGTTGTACCCTGGAAATTTCTCATTGCTATCATACCTGCAGTCGGATAATAGAAATTTAAACCTCTCATCTGAAGTTCAGGAAGCATATCAATGACATCCTCCATCGTATCCGGTACTTCAAGTCCTAATTTATCAAGTACATCTTTTCTATAGAAGAGTACCCAGAAATTCATTGTTTCAGGAAGTGAGTATATACCACCATCAATTGTAGAGGGGATTAAAAACCCAGGTTCATACTGACTGGCAACTTCTTTAAAATCCTCGAACTCTGCTAAGTTTTTTGTAGCACCACGAATAGCCAAATCATATGGCTCTATTGCATAGTTGACACCATCTGCAACATCAGGAGCATTACCAGCGGCATTCGCTAATACCAGTTTTTTCGCATCTGGCATCAGGGACAAATCTACCTGAATTCCTGTTTCAGGTGTAAACTTCTCATCAATCATTTTTTGCATAATCTCCAGATACTGTCTGGGATAGTTAACCCATACCTGTATATGATCTTCATTCACATTGGAGGTAGAATAGGTTTGATCAAAAAATGAAGTGAAGAAACGTTTAATACTATAGAACAAATTTTTAAAGAACCCAACCTTCTTTGGAAGTTCTGCACTATTCTGATACAAATAAATCCGATCAATTCCCAACTTATTCTTATTAACCTGACTAAGCAGATTGGCTAATTGAGTCGTAATGGAATTCATACTGGTAGATAACTCGGCTACACGTTCTGGCATCTCACTTGGGTCCTTAGCAAAGCTTCTTAATTGTGTGGAAGCAATGCTGATGGAGCTGAAAACAGCAATCTCACCTTTCTTGGGTGAATATATCTTCATGCTATCGTATAAGGAATCAAGTTCATCTGCCCAGCCATAGATGGTAGCCTGAACATTTGGTATGTATTTTTCTATCTTTAAATCTCTGTATTTATCTTTATTTGTACCAGCCACCTTTGTAATCTCCAAGGAAAGATCATTAATCTCACCCATGATTTTACTAACACCCTCTAACACCTCACGAGTGTTAGCAATGTTAATGGTAAAGGAAATGGTATGGTTGCCTTCCTCGAGATATAAGCTAAGGTTATTCTTATTATCATCTTTTAAGGTACTTGTCTTATACTCTGTAGTATAATTAAACGGATAAGCAGAAAATGCCGTATTCGGTATACTTCCATCCACTGCTACATCAACAAAAACGGGGAACCCGCTCTTATCTGTTTGAATATAATTAAGAGCTAGGTTATAATAACCTGCCTTCTCCACATTAAATTCATAAGTAACCTTCTGTCCTGCATCTTTAAAGGAATCTCGATCAATGGTGTTGAGGCGTGTATCAGATGTATTATAAGGCGCAACTGCTGTATCATATTCTGCTACAGAACGGATTGACGAATCATTGCGATAAGTATAATCTTCACCTTGTAGTACGATCAATTCATTACCTATAGCTTCTTCAGAAGAGGTATACTCCGGAATTTCTGCAACCTTTTCCAAATACATATTACCAAGCAATACATTTCCTTCTGAAACCTCCAGCGTAACCTCGTTTTGTCCTTTCTGCAGTTCCAGGATAAGAGGCGTAGACCGTCTGTAGCTGGCATCCATAAGATATTTGGTTTCCCATTGTATTTTTTTATCAGGCAGAGTTACTATTTCATTATCATAACGGTCATAGGATTTTTCTTCTTTGGAAATCCAGGTAGCTTCAAACAGTAAACGTCTGGTTTCGTAAAAAGGATACTCTCCATTCAACTTCATAGATATCTCGATGGGCAACATGGATTCATCATTGGACAGATAGTCAAATCGATAAAAATATTGTCCCGTTTTAGGAACATCAATGGTAAATGTCACCGTGTCATCTATTCCCATCTGCACAACCGAATTTTTATAGTCATGATTATCCGTGGTTATAACAGCACTGCCAGACTTAAACGCCTGATCAATTATAATTTCATATGGGTTTCCTTCATAAAGCGGTGCTGTATAGCGCTTACTTACATTCGAATAATTAGAATCCATTGACTCATTCACAAAGGAATTCATATTATATGTACTGGAACTGGATGTCTCATCACTCTCTGCAGCTTTCGTTTGCATTGGAATGCTGCTAAAGCCAATCAAGATGGACAGCGCGGCAGCTATAATACGAGTTGAACACTTCTTTAACATAATGACCTTGTAGGTTGCATTATTATAAAATAATACCAACCTACACTCCTTTCTATCATCACTGTAACTAATATTCCTAACACTTTATTCCAACTCAAGTTCCAGGTGAAGTACACTGCAAGCTGGAATTGTAAATATAACCTTATTACCGTTTACCGAATCTGTTGCAAACTCTTTCGTCGTTACATTCTCCGGATTTTCAAAGGTATTGTAAGCCTGCATGTTACCAGTTAGAATCGTCCCTTTTACTGATTTAACCTTTGATTCAAATAGAACCCCTTCAATCTCATAACTTTCTGTAGCTGAAAGATTATTTAAGGTTATATGTACTTTGCCATTCTTGTCCATGGATACAGATTCATGAAGATTAGGAACCATGAATTCATCTTCTAAGCCAATGGTCCTTGACTCAACTCTGCTTTCCAACAGCTCTGACTCCTGATGATGTTGATACATATGAAATACATGATACGTAGGTGTTAATACCATCTTCTCACCTTCTGTCAGAATAACCGACTGAAGAACATTTACTATTTGGGCTATATTAGCCATCTTTACACGGTCACAGTGTTTATTGAAAATATTTAAATTAATACCAGCTACCAATGCATCTCTTATGGTGTTCTGTTGATATAAAAAGCCAGGATTGGTGCCAGGCTCACAGGTAAACCAGGTGCCCCATTCATCAACAATCATTCCTATGGCTTTCTTTGGATCGAATTCGTCCATAATTGCGCCGTGACGATTGATTAAAGTCTCCATATATAAGGTTTTACTTAAGGTTTTATACCATACCTTCTCATCAAAATCAGTAGCGCTGCCTTTTTCCATCCAACCTTCAGGATGTGTATAATAATGAAGTGATAAGCCCTGCATAAACCCATGAAAGAAATCCGGTGCATGTCTGTGCGTTGTCTCAAGCACTCCTCTGGTCCATTCATAATCATCTACATTGGCTCCACAGGCCACCTTATAGATCGGCGCTTCGTGGTTATAGTTTCTAACAAAAGTCTGGTATCTGCGATATTCATTCCCATAATACTCTGGTGTCATATTACCACCACATCCCCAATTCTCATTACCTACAGCAAAATAATCCACCTTCCAAGGTTCGGGATGACCATTCTTCGCTCTTAACTCTGTCATCGGAGATAATCCATCATAGGTAAGGTATTCCACCCATTCTGACATTTCCTGAACAGTTCCGCTGCCAACATTGCCATTAATATAAGCTTTACAATCCAACTGTTTGCAAAGTTCCATGAATTCATGCGTACCAAAGCTGTTATCTTCCAGAACACCGCCCCAGTGGGTGTTGATCATTTTTTTACGAGTTTCTTTGGGTCCAATCCCATCTTTCCAATGGTACTCATCTGCAAAGCAGCCACCCGGCCAGCGAAGTACTGGTATCTTAATATCCCTTAAAGCCTTCACTACATCGTTTCTCATTCCGTTCGTATTAGGGATCTCTGAATTCTCTCCTACAAAAATGCCTTCGTAGATACATCTACCAAGATGTTCTGAAAAATGTCCATAGATTTCACTGTTAATACGTCCTTTTTTAGCCGTTGGATCTATATTCAATCTAACCATGATGCTCTCCTTTGTTTAAGCTGATGTTGAATTGATTAATTATTTAATTAACTTTAATTATAATTTACTACATATTGATGAAAACGTCAAGCCGTCATAAGGATGTTTTTATATAATTTATATAGTTTCTTGTTTTTGTTAATTATTGGCTTATATATATAGGTACAATAATAGGAATGTTTCATATATCTAATTGGTATTTTTACATGAAGTCAAAGCAGATTATATTATTTCGTATGGAACAGCTAGGTGTTAAATTATTGTCCTTCATTTATTTATAAACATTAGTTGAAAAACGAAACAAAACAGTATATAATGAAATAAACAAGAGTTTTATATTAATTAAAGTACCAAGAGAGGATGACATTATGAGAAAACTGAAGTTAATGCCATTATGCTTCATCGTAATTACAGCTGCTTCCATAGCTTTAACAGGGTGTGCAAAAGAAAAAGGTTCAAATGGAATTGAGAACGAAAATATAACAGCGACTGCAGTACCAAGTGTTCCACCCGCTACAGTAACTCCAGAGGTATTTGAAGAATTGCCCGATGAATATGCAGATGTTAATTTAACAAAAGTGACAGTGCATGATCCCTCCATTGTAAAGGCAAACGGCTCCTATTATGTATTCGGATCACATATGGCCTGGGCAAAAAGTGATGATCTAATGAACTGGGAACCGTTTTATAACAACATTAATAGCAGCTATGCTACTATATTCGGAACAATCTGGGAGGAATGGTGTAAGACACCCACAAACCCGAATGTTGGAGGAAATCTCTGGGCACCGGATGTTATCTTTAATAAAGAGATGAATAAGTACTGTATGTATATGAGTGTGAATGGCGATAACTGGAGCTCCGCCATTGTACTTCTGACTGCTGATGATATTCAGGGTCCATATACCTATGTGGGTCCGGTGGTATACTCTGGTTTTAATGTAACTGACAAACCAGTAGAGAAAACTGATGTATATCAGGTATTAGGAGATGGTGCAGATATTAATCGTTATCAATCCACTTCAGATACCAAAATTAATGCGATTGACCCGAATGTGCGTTATGATGAAGAAGGCAATCTCTGGATGTCCTTTGGTTCTTGGTTTGGTGGAATCTATATGCTAAAGTTGGATGGCAGTACTGGATTAAGAGATTATACCTATACCTATACCACAGTTGAAAATGAGTCTGACCAATACTATGGTTATAAATTAGCCGGTGGCCATGCAGTATCAGGAGAAGGCTGCTACATCAATAAGTTCGGTGATTACTATTACATGTTCATAACCTATGGTGGTTTAACTGCACAGGGTGGTTATCAAATGAGGGTCTTCCGGTCTGATAATATTTACGGTCCCTATGTGGATGAAAACGGATTATCTTCTGTTTATACGGAATCAGCTAACAACCTAAGTTCAACCAATGGTGTAAGAATTATGGGTTCCTACAAATTTTCAGGAAATGCTGTTACTCGTACAGCACAAGGTCATAATTCGCTCCTGCTTGATGATGACGGTAGGATGTATATGGTATATCATACAAGGTTTATAAAAAGTGACACGCCTTCTAACGCAGAAGCCCATCAGGTTAACGTATATCAGTTGTTTGTGAATGAGGATGGTTGGTTGGTGTCTGCACCTTACGAATATTCAGGTGAGACTATCTCTGCTACAGGCTATGATAAGAAGGTTGTCGTAGGTGAATATGAGTTTGTTACGATTCATCCTACCATGTTTTATCAGATGGTTAGTGGTAAAGAAATCGGTATTAATCCTACAAAAAATATTACTTTGTACAGCGATGGAACTGTATCCGGTGATGCAACGGGAATCTGGGAGTATCAGGAGGGTTCGCCTAATATGTCGATTACCATTGATGGAGTAGAGTGTAAGGGTGTATTTCTTAAGCAGGCAACTGAAACAGATCACAAATTGGTTATGACCTTTACCGCACAGGGCAGCGATCTATGTGTTATGGGAAGTAAAAAATAAGTTTAAATGATGAAATGATAATTGATTGCACTTATCATAAATAAAAATAGGAGTAAACGATAGATTTCGTTTACTCCTATTTTTTATAGAATAACATTGAAAGCAAATTAATTACTCATCCAACGCCTTATAGCCACTTCCCCAGATAGATTTACCTTCCAAGGACTGAACCGTAAAGGTCATAACATTTTTCAAATTAACCTCATCCCATTGCTTTAGGAAAACACCTTTATATTCTATACCGTCAATGGTAAGAATACAGGTATTGTCACCCTTCAGCTCCCAGGTACCGTGCCAATCTCCGATTACAGAATGATCTTCTCTTAAAACCACATTCACAGAATTCTTAACCTCCGCCGAGATATCAAGCTGATGATTGATTACTTTATAAGCACCTGGGATCTCCGCTTCGGTATAAGTATCTATCGTTTCGCCTACATACCGATAAGGAGCCACAACAAACCAGCCATCCTCATTCAAAAACATTTGGTGAACTCTGACCTCATGGTTTTCACCATTCCCCTCAAATCTGGTATGGAAGACCAGAAAATACTTTCCATTTTTCTCATCATAGACTGTTGAATTGTGTCCAGGAGAAACATATCCAGGAGCATTTCCATTTCTGGCTTCTTCTCCATCAATTGCATTCCAATGATAGTTACCCATAAGCTTTGTACCGAAATCATCTGCTGCTGCATCATCAAAGAAGGAGCCCGCAGGTCCTTTGCAGTCAATCATATCGTTACCTTGTGCATCATAGTAAGGACCGTCTGGACTCTTTGAACGGGCAACTCTAATATTATAGGCTCCATCTGCTGTTAATCCTCCAAAGGATAAGAACATGTAATAATAGTCTGTTTCCTTGCTATATTGAACAAAGGCTCCTTCAATTCTTAAATGATTTTCACCCAGAAGTTTCTTTCCATAACCCTTTTCTAAAGGCATTCCAGTCTTTTTGTCCAGTTCAAGGATATAAATACCTCCACTATAAGAGCCATACATCATCCAAAGCTTACCCTCATTGTCATAGAACACGCAGGGATCTACCACATTTGGCTCGATGGTTGCGTCATAAATATCACCATTTTCATCGAGAGTATCCGAATTCTGACCAGATTTTAAAATAACTCCCAAGTCCTTATAGGGCCCTTCAATATTATCCGAAACAGCAACGCCCAGTGCCGCCAACGGCTTGCTGCCTTCACAGTTGCAATAGTAATAGTAAAATCTGCCGTCTTCCAGCTGAATAACATCAGGTGCCCAGAAGGTATTAGTCTGCGCCCAGGTAAATGCCTCCGACATCTCACTCATTGCATTCGGTATTACTTTATTATTTTTCTTAACCCCGGAATCAACCAAGGTCCAGTTCATTAAATCCGTAGTCTTGGCTACTGCCAGATGGGATCCAAATATGTAGTAGGTTCCATCCACTTCTACAATGGAAGGATCGTGTACCGATACATCGGTGAAGTTATAGGTTACCGGTACTTTTGCTTTAATAGGCGTACTTGCAATAATCTGATTGAACAATTCCTCTTCCTCTTCTTTCGTCATTTCCACAGTGATCACTGGTGCAGTTGTTACACTTGGAGTCTTTGTTACAGTAGCTTCTTCAGCTGATGAAGTGGGTGTATTTGTTACCTCTGATGTCTGATTTGGTTCCGTTTCTCTGCTCGTGTTGCTACAGGATGAAAGTAATAACATATTAAAGCAAACTACAATAACAACCATTGCTCGTTTCATAAACATTCCCTCCACTACCGCTTTTCCTATTACGATTTATTCCACTTCCAGTTCCAGATGCAATACACTGCACGCTGGAATTGTAAATATAACCTTATTATCTGCAATCTTAAATTGGTCGTACTCTTTTGTAGTCACTTTATTCTGTTCCTCAAAGGTATTATAAGCTTTCATATCACCAGTTAAAATTGAACCTCTGGCAGATTTCACGAGCGTATCTAGCAGACTGCTTTCCACCTCATAATCCTCTGTAATTGAAAGGTTGTTAATTGTAATATGCACCTTGCCATCCTTAGCAACTGAAACTGATTCATGTAAATTAGGTACCATAAATTGTTCTTCCAGTCCGATATTCTGCGTCTCGATATTACTCTCAAGAAGCTCTGCATCCTGGTGGTGCTTGTAAAGATTAAATACATGATAGGTTGGAGTCAAAATCATCTTCTCACCCTCTGTCAAAATAATTGCTTGAAGAACATTTACGATTTGTGCTATATTGGCCATCTTAACCCTATCACAATGCTTGTTGAAGATATTCAAGTTAATACCGGCAACCAAAGCATCTCTCATGGTGTTTTGCTGATATAAGAAGCCAGGATTGGTACCAGGTTCACAGGTAAACCAAGTTCCCCATTCATCAACAATCATTCCAATGATTTTATCAGGATCATACTGATCCATAATTGCACCATGACGATGAATTAAGGTCTCCATATATAGCGTCTTGCTTAGGGTCTTATACCAAACCTTTTCATCAAAATCGGTTGCGCTTCCCTTCACTTCCCAGCCTTCTGGATGTGTATAATAATGTAGAGACAGCCCATTCATAAAACCATGTAAGAAGGAAGGTGCATGCTTATGCGTTGTTTCAAGAACAACTTTTGTCCATTCGTAATCATCCACGTTCGCGCCACAAGCTACTTTATAAATCGGTGCTTCTTGATTATAGTTTCTAACAAAGGTCTGGTATCTACGATATTCATTTGCATAATACTCAGGTGTCATATTACCACCGCAGCCCCAGTTCTCATTACCAACAGCAAAGTAATCAACCTTCCAGGGTTCTGGATGACCATTCTTTGCTCTCAGTTCTGCCATTGGAGAAACCCCGTCAAAGGTTAGATATTCCACCCATTCCGACATCTCCTGAACAGTTCCGCTACCCACATTACCATTTATATAGGCTTTACACTCCAGCTGACGGCACAGCTCCATAAACTCATGGGTGCCAAAGCTATTATCTTCTAAAACACCACCCCAGTGCGTATTGATCATCCTCTTACGTGTTTCTTTCGGACCGATACCATCTCTCCAGTGATATTCATCTGCGAAGCATCCACCCGGCCAGCGAAGTACTGGTATTTTGATCTCCTTTAATGCTGCTACCACATCATTTCTCATACCATTGGTATTAGGAATATCCGAATTATCACCTACATACAAGCCTTCATAAATGCATCGGCCAAGATGTTCTGAAAAATGTCCATATATCTCCTTATTAATGTGCCCTAACTTCCTCTTAGTATTAATATTTAACCTAATCATTGTTATTGTTGCCTCCCATCTATTTATTTAACTAAATAATGAATTACTAAATTTTTTAATTAACCTTAAGTATAAGTTACTATGTTTTTATTCATTCGTCAATAGTTTATATGAATTATCCTGAAGCAATTTTTGAACTTTTTATTGCATTAATTAATTATTGACTTCAACAATGAGAAACACTATAATATTCCTATGTTTTATTAAATTTCACTTGATATTTATGGTAAAATATATTACATTTCTTATAGGGTATTTGCTATTTATAACCGTTATTTTACACGTTTTTACATATTCACAGCAAATATCGATTAATTATTTAATTTAATAAAGAAACGAAAATTCAAATAGTTTTTTCATAGGAGGTATTATGCTATATTTTAAATCCATACAGGATGCTGAAGAGGTGTTAAAGGCTTTAAGCACTCCCATGCGTCTGAAGATAATGGAGCTTATTTACGAGGATGATCAGCTCAGTATGAATGACCTTGCAGAAGCCCTTAATTTAACAAATAGTGCAATCTCAATGCATGTAAGCAAGCTTGAAAAGGCAGGGCTCGTAAAAATTCGTACCACCGCAGGCAAACGTGGTACAATGAAAATAGTTCGTCCTCGCCATGATAGATTAATGATTGATTTGGCACCTATTAAAGAAACACGTGACTTCTATCAGGATGATATTCGCATTGGATATTTTAATAATTTTAAGATAAACCCTACCTGTGGTTTAGCTACTGTAAAGAAGATAATTGGAGAACTGGATGACAGAAGATATTTCATGTTCCCAGAACGTTTCGACGCTGGTATCTTGTGGTTTGCGAATGGATTTATTGAATACAATCTACCTAACCATTTAATTGCAGGGCAAACATTATCCGAGCTTCAGATTTCGTTTGAAATCTGTTCCGAATGTCCTGAATTTAACGAGGATTATCCCTCCGATATTTATTTTTCTATTAATGGAACATCCTTGGGTATGTGGGTTAGTCCCGGAGATTATGGTTCAAGAAAAGGCTTCCTTAACCCTTTATGGTGGCCGGAGCGTTTAAATCAATATGGTCTACTTAAGACTTTAATTATTAATTCTGATGGAACCTTTATGGATGGCAGTAGCCAGATTTCCAAAACTACCATAGAAGATCTCGAGATTGATTATTCCAGCAATATTACATTTCGTTTGGAGGTACCGAAAGATACTGCAAATTGCGGAGGTTTAACGTTATTTGGGGAAGATTTTGGTGATCATAATCAGGCTATTCGAGTAAAAGCATTTTACCGTGATAATGCAAAAGAATAAGGGCAACAGTCAGAGAACTCTAGAGTAAAATTGATGAAATAAAAGAACGTATCATAACAGCATAAAAAGCATAGTATCCATCAAATATGTCAGTATCTATTAAAATAGCCAACCTTCTGTTATTCTTAAGGGTTGGCTATCAGCATTTCTTTTGAATTATAAAATCCCATGGCATGTAAGCTTCCAGAAATTCAGGATATTGATACTAAATTATTATTCTATTAATTTAGTATGGATTAATTTCCCATTCATTATCATAGACTAGCCAACCTTTACTTCTTTCATTTTTCATAATAATTTCAGATAACGTATGATAACATTTATCCATGTCATCAAACCGACCTACCGTGTAGAATGGTATTTCAAGTTTACCCTCTGTTACTATTTTATTATCAAAATTTATTAGTAGCCCTTTTTGCACTTTATCAAATAATTCGTTAACAATTTCTTGATTTAAATCATCTAAAATATCTACTTTATAAGGAATTATTTTCGAGATTATATTAAGTAAATCTTCCTCGTTATTAATATAAAGCTTATTATACCAACCATCATCATGAGCAAGATATGCAAACCTATTTTTTAAATTTGTAAATTCAGCTGATTTTAAAGGTATCATCATATGACCTAGATATAATAGCTCTGCAATATCATTAGGACTCATATTATCTAAGGAATCAACGTTATCAAAATCAACCCAGCAAAAATCTCCAAAAGTATAAACATTTTCTTCAGTAAGTTCATTTAATTCCTCAGATCTAACAAAATCAAATCCAGATTTAAGATGATGTTCCCCACTTGTAGATTCGGACTTTAATAATAGTACATTAATAGATTTTATTACATCTACAAATTCTTTAAACATGATATTAAAAGTATATAAGCACTTTTCTTTAGGGATATAGTACATATACATAACATTTCTTGTAATCATCCTATTCTCTCCATTCATCAGATAATTTTCAACATCTGGGACATGCAATTTAATTTACGTACCAGGTTATTATAATATAATCTATTTACATAATAATAAAAAATAATGTGTCGAATTATTCAACCCCTACACTCATAATGGATCTTATAAAATTATCCATATAGCACGACAGCACGATTCCATCCACAGAAGGATACCTGCGACAAGTCAAAGATTGAAAATATCGCTATAGTGCCTGGCTAAATCAAACTGCATTACTCCTCTAATTACTAATTGGAGGTAAGGCGTCGAATACTCTTTATTATTCGATACACAAACATAATTATGGAGCCAGCAATTGCTACATATAACATTGTAATTAGTTTAAGGTCTAACATCGATTGAAATACAAAGGAAATGATTAAAAGAAAAAGCATAATGTACACAAATGTAACGAGCGAAACTATAAATGACCATATTAATTCCTTTAACAAATCCATTCTCAGTGGTTTTTTCAGTTTATCCATTCTTCAACATTAACCCCTTCTATTTTAGTAAATATTATAAATTTTCATTATCATTTCTAATTTTTTATAGTTATTATAACCGAGTAATAAATATAAAGTCAATATCTCGATTGCTTTTTATTTCATTATATATTAAAATATTATATATTTGAATTAACTATTAATACTTAGGAGGAGTGTATGAATAAAATAATAAAATTGATTTTTCTATGTAATCTACTTTTCTGCCTGATATTATTCACCAGCGCTTGTAAAAATAAGCAGGAAGAGAATTTAATTCCTGACCTCGATAATGCAGAGGTTTCTAATCCCCCTGAACCAACGCAGACAGTCCAGCTATCTGGGGATTTTGATTATTCTTTAGTTGTCAATGGCTCGGAAAGCTATGAAATCAGCAGTCTTCTTTACGGTTTATTTTTAGAAGATATTAATTTTGCTGCAGATGGGGGACTTTACGCAGAGCTGATTAAAAATCGTTCCTTTGAGTATGGTTCTTTAGCCACAAGAGGAGGAATTCACGGATGGGTAGCTACAGAAAGTGTTACATTAGACATCCTGGATGGTAGTACTGATAAAAGTTATCTGAATGAAAACAACCCTCAGTATGCTCGTATCGGCAATCCATCAAGTACTTTAGGTGGTATAGGAAATGTTGGATTTCTAGATGGATTATCTATAGTGAAAGATGCTACCTATAACTTCAGCGGGTATTTTAAATCCTCCACAGGGTATAACGGTGTAGTTACACTTCAACTGAAAGACAATGATGGAACCATCTATGGAGATGCCACGATTACAGGGATAGGGTCTAACTGGGCAAAATACGAAGCTAATATAACCTCCTCAGCTACAATTTCAGAGGGTCTAAAGTTATTTGTACTGATTAAGGAAGGCTCTGTTGACATGGATATGATTTCATTATTCCCAGAGAGCACCTATAAAGGACGAGAAAATGGTCTTCGGAACGATTTAGCTCAAGCCTTGGAGGATTTATCTCCTAAATTCCTGCGATTTCCCGGTGGTTGTGTGGTAGAAGGAGAAACCTTAGAGAATGCCTACAACTGGAAGGATTCTATTGGCAATGGATTAGAATTTATTATCAATGGTCAGGTAACCTATGGAGATGTAGCAACCAGACCACAAGGGGAAAACTTATGGGGAGATCAAAACAATGCAACCGCTCACCCTTACTATATGAGTTACGGATTGGGTTTTTACGAGTACTTCTTATTATGTGAAGATATAAATGCAGCACCCGTTCCCATTGTAAATGCAGGTCTTTCCTGTCTAATCCAAGGTACCAGGTCAGTCGGAACTCCGGCACAAGCAGCAGAAATAGGCTCGCCTGAATTTGAGCAATATATTCAAGATGCACTGGATCTTGTGGAATTCTGCAAAGGGGATGAGAATACAAAATGGGGTGCCATTCGTATTGCAATGGGCCATAGAGAGCCTTTTGACCTTACCTACATTGGTATAGGTAATGAACAGTGGAGCAATGACTATTATAGCCGTTACGAAGAGTTTAAAAATGCTTTCGGCCAGGCAAAGATTGATAATCCAGAACTTTATGGTAATATTGAGCTAATTGTAGCAAATGGCCCATCTTCTTCCGATCGATTTGCCTGGAATAAAATTAATTTATATGGAACCGATTATGCAGGTTTGGTAGATGAGCATTATTATAATGTACCTAGCTGGTTTTTAACTAATACCAATCGTTATGATACCTATGACCGATCAAGTACCCCTGTTTTCCTGGGTGAATATGCTGCTAAATCAAATAACACCGAAGCTGCACTTGCAGAGGCTGCTTACATGACAGGTTTAGAACGCAACGGAGATATTGTAAAACTGGCTTCCTATGCACCACTCTTTGGAAACAGTACCTCCTATCAATGGTCACCTGATATGATTTGGTTTCAAAATGATATGCTCTGGAAATCTGCAAACTATTATGTACAGCAGTTGTTCTCAACAAATCAAAGCAAACAAGTAATAAAATCAGAGTTAAGTAAAACCTCCTCCACTGAAACTGAAAGCAGTATTTCAGGTAAAGTCGGTATCGGTACCTGGATGACCTCCGCTACCTTTGATGATGTTAAGATTATTAGTAATGAAACAAAAGAGGTTCTTTACTCTGAAAACTTTAACACCGACAGCACTGATTCCTTTACACAGATAGCTGGGACCTGGGCTTACAAAGATGGACAAATGACCCAAACCAACACCTCTAATCCAAGAAATACAATAACTGGTGATGTTTCCTTCGTGGGCGACGCCAGCTGGACGAATTACACATTGACAATGACTGCCACCAAATTATCCGGCAGTGAGGGATTTCTTATTCCCTTTGCCGTGAAAGACGAGAATAATTATTTTCATTGGAATATTGGTGGGTGGAACAATACCGTATCTTGTTTAGAACAGATCTCAGGTGGTTCAAAAAGCGGACAAATCGCTTCCACTGTTACTAATCTAAAGGTGGAAACCGGGAAGTCTTATGAAATAAAAATTGTCGTTAATGAAAATTCTATTGAATGCTATTTGGACGGTAAAGGATTAATTAAATATACCATACCAAAAGTTGATGCTGTCTATCAGGTTGTAGGTGTGGATGATACCGGTGATATGATTATCAAAGTGGTGAACGTTTCCGACACACAACAAAATGTTCTGATTCAATTGAATGAAATTTCCTTAGCATCAGAAACTGCTATTGTTTCTGTTCTTGCAGCTAATGACGCTGGAGATATGAATACTTCTACCGATCCAGAAAAAGTCACAATAATAGATTCTACAATTATTATTAATAATAACTTCTCTTATTCTGCACCGAAATACTCTGTAAGTGTAATAAGAGTTCCTGTTGTAAAATAAAAACTCATTAGTTCTCAGCAACAAGATGAAACGTCAGGTCGTTTCACTTGTTATGAACAGGCAACCGGAAGAAAAACGCAACGCGAGTTTTTTTAGCTGTTTGGAGTTATTGATAACGTGAGTCAGTTCCCATGAAAAGAAGGATGCCCTATTATATGCTACAGGACATCCTTCTTTTTTACCAAGTAATAGAATTAGGTTGTTACTATAAAATTGCTATGATAATATTGCTGATCCATCACCGTCAGATTGCATTATCACCATTTACTTAGGACTCCAACTGAAACGCAATACTGTATCCAAAGAAATCACTATTTATCAACTAATCTTGCACAAGGTTAAAATAAACGGAGTACTTTTCATCTGTTATTTCATATAACGGCATAAAATTTATATTCTGCACTTGATTTATTGTCTTATACGCACCTTGCTTCCATGGAAATATCTGATATTTATGTTCGTACTGCGGCATCAGAAATTCTAACGGGTTATTATAATCTCCGACTAACTGTTTCTCACTATCACAAAGACCCGCTAATACAATTGGTCCTTCCATAACTGCATAAGTAGTGGGCATGTCTGGTAATGGAATAGTTGTTAACCCACAAGGGAAGTACAGCTTCAATTCATTCTCAGTCCATTCTCTAGTAATGTTAATATAGCCATCTTCCATTTCATATTCATATGTTCCATTATCAATACAAACAATTGGCTTATCTTTTACCCATTCAGGCACTCTAAAAGAAAGTGTGAATTCGGTCTTCTTACCGTTCACTTTAAAAATCAGTGACCACCTGGACATCTGGCTTTCATCTCTTTCATCAAAAAGGGCAAGTTCATTATAACCTTTCATATCAACTGTCTGCCCGACTGTAATATCTGTATTATTACACTTCCACTTTATTTCCGAAGGTATATACTGACTTATAAAAAGTCTGTCCTTATCTTCAAAATATATAATGGAATTGTACATGGACTGTGCCTGAACCATTGTTCCATGACAGCACCAGAAATCACGGGTCTTCGTACCCCATTTTTTTGTACTTCCCGCCCTAAGTGGCAAAAAATAGGTTGGCATCCCTGTGTGCATATTCTGCTGTGCAAGCAAGCCATTGTATAAATTCTTTTCTATATAATCAGCATAGGAAGTATCCTTCGTCCAGGTATAGAGATACATAGCCAATCTTACCATATTATAAACTGTGCAAAATTCTTGATTTGTATCACTTAAAAAATGCCCCAGCTTATTTGGATGTGTCCAATATTCTCCGGAACCATGCCCACCTGTACAATAGTATCCTCGATCTGTAACAGCATTTTTCCAAAATGCTTCGGTTATGTTTCTCCATTTTTCCTCTTTGGTGATTTCATACAGCTTAGCCGCACCATGTGCCCATGGAATACTAGCATTTACATGGCAGTTACTTAGTACATCTTTGCCATTTTCCAGACCTTTAAATAATCCCGAATTACTATAGACCTTTGCAAGCTCCCTATATTTTTCATTTCCGGTTGCTTCATAAATAGTTAACCAGGTTTCCAGCATACCAGCTTCTTCACCGCTATAAATAGCATCTGAGCCTTTTTTCTGCATATCATCAATCCATCTAATATACCAGTCACTCAACTTATCAAGTATTAATAAAGCCTTCTTATTTCCTGCGACTATGTAGGCATCTGTCAGACCCATAATTGTTTTATGCATTACATACTGGGGTGACCATACATGCTGTGATTTTTCAAGCTTTTTAAAATATTTCTCCGGTATGGAACCTATCCATTCTCCCCCATTTAATTCTTGACATCTAGCAAGCTCCTCTATGATTTGATCCAGCTTGGCTTTTATTTCATAGTCTTCCTCTGATGCATAAATAGAAGCTGCCGCTGATAACCAATGCCCTAAAAAATGTCCCCGCAACTGGCAAGTAGGTGCGTCCCATCCCCAATGAATTTCGTCCGTATCCGGATTATGTAATACTTGTAATCCCGGCAATATGATTCCGGCTTCTAAATAGAAATTTTGAAGTAATCCGTTATTTTTGAGACTTAATAAATATTGGCGATTAAGATCAAATCTTTCTTTAAAGATACTTGGTAATAGCTTTACATGTTCTTTACTCATAGTTCTTAACATCTCCTCACCTCGAATTCATAATATTTTTTACTTCATTGGTAGTAATATTGAGCTATAGAAGGGTTTCTTGCATGAGCTATTTGTCACATAAATTAATTACTTCCAGAGCTTGTAATTTAAATAGCCCTTTTCATAAGCAATGCTACAAAATAAGCTCACTATCTATCTATTAGTTTAGATTTCAGTTTTATTTAAATCAACTTATAGAAGATTATAAAAGGTGTCTATTTCTTAGATTTTTCAAATGCTTTCTATACTGCTAATGCCAAATTATATCCGGTCGTTATGAAAGAAACACAATCAATAAAATTGCATAGACTTTCAGACTTCAATTACCTATAATAGTAATTGATAACAACCAGTTAATCTACTGGACTCAAATAATAATTGTATATAACGAGGTGTTTTATTCTTATATGAATACACAATATCTACTATCATCAACTACATCTCCACTCAAATATCATTCCAGTGGAAATCTCATTAGTAAAAATAACTTTCTTCATCATAGACGCAATTTTGAGCTTTATGTATTGATAATGGTGAAAGAAGGTACTTTATATATTTCTCAGAGTGGTGTTAATTACAGTTTAGGTCCGAATGAATATCTATTTCTAAAAGCAAATGCAGAACATTATGGTTTCAAGTCCTCCCCTAGTAAATTATCGTATTTATGGGTTCATTTTCTCTTTCCCAATACCGTATCCGTTCTAGGTGAAAATGATCTTGTAAAGCTTTTATCAGAAAAAACATTACAAGCTTCAGCCACTGAACACTATATTTTACCTTTGTCCGGTCAAATATCTCCTACCCAACGTGCTACCTTACTATTCAATCAATTGCTTGACTTATCAAGACAAGATGTTATTCACATAAATCCAATGATAGACTATGCTCTAAGTTTACTACTCATGGAAATTTCACAGGAATTTATAGAAATGCATTTTAATATTAAAAACAAGATATCACCAAAAATTTTAATGATAATGGAATGGATTAAAGCTAATTACTACCGTCCGATTACAGTAGCAGAAATTGCATATGAATTTAATTATAACGCAGACTATCTTTCCACGATATTTAAACAAAATACTGGTATATCTCTTATCTCTTACATGAATAAAACACGTATTGATATATCGAAGTCAATGCTTGTGAATTATAATATTTCAATCAAAGAAGCTGCTTTCTCAAGCGGTTTTACCGATGAGAAATATTATATGAAGACGTTTAAAACTATTGAAGGTATTACCCCTTTGCAATATAAGAAAGCCTTTACAAGAAAAATGATAAATTAATCATATATCAAGGGATAATATAAAGTATATGGGTTATTGATATGGGTAAAGATGAACGCCGCTACTAAAAGTATCAGTGGCTTGCACTAATATGTGCAAGCCATTCTGAATCAGCAAAATTTACAAGGTTCTTCATCATTAAATAAACCTCTATATTTCTCTACTATTAAACTCAATTATTGTACTTTCGTTAGCTTAAGCATACGTGCTCCATGAAGGTTAACATCTACTCCAACGCTTTCACTAATGGTTCCCATTTCTTCGTGTGCCCACAAATCCCTTGCCTGATATTGTCCCTCCAGTCCCAGTTCAATAAAGGTGCTTTCTAGATAGCTCTGTTTACTTGAGGTATTAAAAATTGCAACATATTTGCTTCCATCCTCATCCTCACTCATCCATACTACGCTATCATCTGTTCGAAGCATTTGCTTAGCTCCCTTGGAATACTTTAGGAGTCGCAGCACCTCTGGATTCGTTAATAAGGATAACGTCCAATCATCATTATCTCGTAGTTCTGCCCCTACCATCAACGGTGATCTGAAGATACACCATAGGGTCATCATTGTAACTTGTTCATCCTTTGTAAAGTTAGTGAACCGAGCATGCATATCATGACCAGGTGTATTAACACCAATATGCCCAATTGGGAGCATGTCACAATCCGGCCAGCAGCCTTCTTTTACATAAGGGCTCCAGGCATTGCATTTTTCAAACATATGGAAGAGCTGTGGCCAATTATCCCAAAAGTCACCTGTAATTCTCCACATATTTGCATGTTGACTAAGGTGTGACTCTTCCTCCAAAATAGCAGGACCAGGGGATAGACTTAGAACCATGTCTCTGCCACAATGATTGATAGCCATCCTTATCATCTCTATTTCTCGTCTGGCAGAATATGGCTCATGCGGTTTGTATTCCGTATTACAAATATCATCAACTTTAACAAAATCCACTCCCCACTCGGCATATAATTCAAACAAAGAATTGTAATATTCCTGTGCGCCTTCTGCATCAGGATTGACACCATACATATCCGTATTCCAGGAACAAATAGAATAGCTTTGTGCAATATCTCTGGCGGTTGCAGTGCTTCCTTTTATAGGTACCGCTGCATGAACAGCTTGCCGTGGAATCCCCCTCATAATATGAATACCAAACTTTAACCCAAGGCTATGTACATACTCACTGATTGGCTGAAACCCTTGTCCCTCTGCAGAGGAAGGAAAGCGGTTCACAGCCGGTATCAGTCGTGAAAATTCATCCATTGCCAAAGGATAGAAGTGGTTATACTCTGTCGACTTTGCTTTTGGTTCATACCACTGAATATCACATACGATGTACTCCCAACCAAATTCTTTTAAATTCTTTGCCATATAATCTGCATTTCCTCTTAATATATCCTCAGTCACCGATGCACCGTAACAATCCCAACTGTTCCAACCCATAGGCGGGGTTAATGCACATTTGTTTTTATTCATAAATCTCCTCCTATCATATAGACTTACTATCTACGACTTTAATGTACTTCTAATACTATAAATATCTAAAAACTAATACTATTTTGATTTCCTCGATTTCTCTGATTACCAAAAGCATTATGAGTTATTGCAAGCTTACATGCAAATACCGATTTGAGCAAAAATATCATAAACGCAGCTTATATTTATGATATAATATAGACAGATACTATATCTGCACCGAGTAAAGAAGCGTGCCGCACTGGCACGATGTGCCTATATCCTATGTTTTTTACATGATATAATACTTAGTATACTTGGGAATCTACTACTTCTCAAGAACGTTAATTTGATAAAAGAGGTGATTTTTTGATGTCCTATAAATTGCAAACCTTCTATTTCCCCTCCTTCGATGAATTCTCGTACCCGCCCTTCGATCTAAAGGATATGGGCATAGAATATCGAAATTCATCAGACTACTATTTTGATAATAATGATAGAAATATTCAGGGGTATTTATTTCAATATACTTTAAAAGGCTATGGTATCTTTGAAACCAGGGATACTGTATATCGAATTGAGCCAGGTCAGGCTTTCTTTGTTAAAATTCCTGATAATGAAAAATACTATTTTCCTCATAATGCAAAGTGCGAGGGCTGGGAGCTTCTATATATTCATTTTGAAGGAACTGCTGTTGAAGCCTATTATGATAAAATAGTACAGAAAACCGGCAAAGTTTTAAAGTTGGAGCAAAGTAGTAGTGTTATACAATACCTGCTAAAACTACAGGAAAATCTAAATAATGGAATGAAACTGCAACCCTTTGCCGGCAACGAAATTATATTCTATTTCCTATCCCTTCTATGTAAAACAGTTGCTTATAATCAAGATAAGTATTCTGCAAAAACAAGATTTGCTCTTGAATATATGCATAATGAGTTTGCGAACCTTGAAGGTATTCACGCTTTATCCGACCAATTAGGAATTTCCTTAAGTCATTTTACAAGGGAATTCACAAAAGAGACCGGGATAAATCCAATTAAGTATTTAACTAATATTAGAATGCAGAATGCTTTACAATTATTGATTAATACTAATTTATCCATTAACGAAATCAGTTTAAAATGTGGCTTTTCCTGCGGAAATTATTTTAGTAAAACATTTAGAAAATATAATAATCTCTCGCCTAACCAATTCCGTAATGAAAATAGGTTACACTAATATGTAATCTACAATTTTCAATTAAATACAGAACACAAAAAATGAGCGCATTTTGCGCTCATTTTTTTATAATACTTTGAAGGTTCTATTTAATACTATCATCATACCCACTTGGGTTGCTTCTTTGCCATCTCCAGGAATCCTCACACATCTCATTTAATCCGCGTGTTGCCTCCCAGTGCAGCTCTTCCTTGGCTTTCGTAACATCGGCATAACATACTCCGATATCACCGGCTCGCCTAGGCTGAATAACATAATTTATTGTATTCCCGGATACCCTTTCAAAGCTATCTACCACTTGTAACACACTGTAGCCATTGCCAGTACCTAAGTTATAAACCAGTACACCTTTGTTTTCTTTTATTTTTTTAAGTGCCTTTATATGTCCAAGTGCTAAATCTACGACATGAATATAATCACGCACTCCCGTGCCATCAAGGGTATCGTAATCATTTCCATAGACATTAAGGTGGTCTAACTTGCCGACAGCAACTTGTGTAATGTAAGGCACTAAATTATTAGGTATTCCTTTTGGGTCTTCCCCAATGCTGCCGCTGGAATGTGCACCGATTGGATTAAAATATCGAAGCAGAATTACGTTCCAGTCAGAATCCGCTGTATGTAAGTCTGATAATATTCTTTCCAGCATAAGTTTTGTGGAACCATAAGGATTCGTTGTGGAAAGCGGAAAATCTTCTTTGATGGGTACTGAATTCGGCGTTCCATATACGGTTGCGGAGGAACTGAACACAATATTCTTCACCTTATGTTCCCGCATCACCTCACATAGGATTAAAGTTCCCGTAATGTTATTATGATAGTACTCCAAAGGCTTTTGAACAGATTCACCTACCGCCTTTAATCCTGCAAAATGAATTACTCCTTCAATTACTTCTCCCTCAAAGATTTCATCCAGTGCGTCTTTGTCTAATAAATCCGCCTTATAAAAGGTAAGATTCTTCCCTGTAATTTTTTTCACTCTTTCCAATGCTTCTTCACTGGAATTACTAAGATTATCAACTACAACTACTTCATAACCCTGGTTTAATAGTTCCACACATGTATGACTTCCAATATAACCGGCACCACCTGTAACTAAGATAGCCATTGCATCCACTCCTAACGATATTTATTAACAACTGCAATCATTTTCTCCCAGTGCTGTTCCATGTCTGCTACCAATTTAAACTGTGTTCTGGCTCTGTCCAGATTATGACCCTCTCGATGAGTTCTAAAGTAGGTATCTCCCTGCAGATAGTCTGTTAGAAAACGTATCCCGCATTCCAGGGTCATCATCTTTGCTCCTACCGGAAGCATTGCTCGCTCTGTTTCGCTAAGACTTCCATTACAGCCCTCTAGAAACC
This sequence comes from Bacillota bacterium, assembly GCA_023407575.1. Lineage (GTDB taxonomy): Bacteria > Bacillota > Clostridia > Lachnospirales > Lachnospiraceae > Mobilitalea. The sequence goes on along the minus strand of JAEYLX010000032.1, from coordinate 217,208 downwards.
CCCTGGTATAACTCTCATAAAGCTCCAGATCAAAATTGACTTTACTTAAATCAGGTTCATCCTCTGCACCGGTACTTGCTCCAAAACGAATAGAGTCACCAAAATCAGTCACCGAAAATCCCGGCATAACCGTATCCAAATCAATCACACAGATTGCTTTTCCTGATTTATTATCAATCATAATATTATTTAATTTTGTATCATTATGCGTTACCTTTAGCGGGAGCTTTCCTGCCTCATATAAGTCCATTAAGGTATGAATGAATTCTTCCCTTTGGAGTGCAAACTCTATCTCCGCAGTTACCTCTTTTACTCTGTCTGCACTATTATTCTCTATCGCTTTTCTTAGATTGTCAAGACGTACCGGCGTATTGTGAAAATCCTTAATGGTCTCAAATAAGGTATCCGCCGGATAATCCGCTAATAGCTGCTGAAATCGTCCAAAGGCTATGGCACTTTGATAGAAATCCTCGGGTTTTTCCACCTGATCAAAACAAATAGCATCTTCTATGAATAAATACGCTCTCCAATAGGAACCGATACTATCTCTATAATAGGTATTTCCATCCTTTGTGGCGATGATATTCATGGTCTCCCGATTCACATCACCCTGGTTCAGTAGGATCTTCTTTCTTAGAAAAGATGTCACCCCGGCAATATTTTTCATTAACTGGTCCGGACGATGAAAGGTCTCATGATTCATTCTCTGCAATATATAACGAAGGATACTTTGATCCTCCTGTATAAATCGTACAACAAAGGTATCATTAATATGACCCTGTCCATAACGTTCATAATCGATTAAAGTTCCTTTAAAATCAATGTGACAGATTGCTTCTTCAATCTTTGCACAATATCCCTCTCTTGTCATAATGATATCCTCTCATTTAGATAATCGCGAAACAAACAGCTTTTACATTAGTATAGACAACGAAAGTTTTGAGTTTCACTGTCTAGTACTTAAAATTCTTGTGGATACAACCCTTGTTCTTTTAACTTAGCAATGGCTGTTACTACCGCTTCTTTATCTTCTTTATAGGTAACTCCATACCACTTATCTTCGGACTTAAGAACCTCAACCGTAGTTTTTTGTTGCCTTATCAATTCACCTACCACCATTGGCAAGAAATACTCTGCCTTTAATGGATTTTGCTTGGCTTCCTTACTTAAGAAGGCTTCAAATCTTTCTTCCAATTCCTTAAGTATACCGGATGAAAAGCCCCACATATTCATGGAAACAATGCTGTCCTTTGGTATTGCGACCCAGGTCTTGCCCTCATCTTCTGTATATCTGGCTCCAGACTCATATTGTTCTATTCTTGTTCTCTCACAGATATCCTTTAAATATCCTCCCTCTGTGACTTCACAAACTCCTCTGGCAACATGACCATGTTCCGTTAAGGTATTCTCCAGTTGGTAGCCCACCATAGCATAACGAGATTGGTCATTTTCCCTGGCTGCTGTTAAGAATTTATATATTGCTTTATATGCCGTTACTCCATAATAGTCATCCGCATTAATTACTGCAAAGGGTCCGTTTACTGCTCCTATACAACTTAAAATAGCGTGTCCTGTTCCCCAGGGTTTCACTCTCCCGGCCGGAACTTGATACCCCTTGGGCAAGCGGTCTATTTGCTGAAAAACATACTGCACCTTTACTTTTTTACTAATTCGGTCTCCAATTACTCTTTTGAATTCCTCTTCTATTTCAGGTTTAATAATAAACACAACATTTTTAAACCCGGCTCTTATGGCATCATAGATGGAGAAGTCCATAATAATATGACCGCAATCATCCACCGGATCAATTTGTTTCATCCCGCCATATCTGCTTCCCATTCCTGCTGCCATTATTACTAATACAGGTTCCATTCTTATAAGCCTCCCTTTTCAAGAAAAACTGTAAATGTAAATTAATCATAAGCACAATCTGCACAAAAGTGAACGAATACAACTTTCCTTAAAGTCATTGAGCTTAGTTTTAATACTTTAGTTAATCCTAATGCTAAAGAAAAATGTTATCCAACTCTACCTTTGAAAGCGCTGCCTCATCCGCAACCACCGTAAAGTCCGGATGAAGCTGTAAAATAGAAGCCGGAACTGCCGGTGTTACCGGACCAAGCAGTGCGCTGCATAAAATATCCGCCTTATCTGCACCACTTACTGCCAGAACAATCTTCTTTGCTTGCATAATTGATTTAATTCCCATGGTATATGCGAAGGCTGGCACCGTTTCCCCATCCTCAAACAGACGGGAATTTGCTTCCAAAGTACTCTTCGTTAATGCAACACAATGAGTTCCTTTTTCAAAGCTGTCACTGGGTTCATTAAAACCAATGTGACCATTATGGCCTAACCCAAGAAGCTGAAGGTCGATACCGCCTACTTGATCTATGATCGCATTAAATCTGCTGCATTCGGCTTCACTATCCTCATTGGCTCCATTGGGAAAGAACGTATTTTGTTTCTCTATATTTATATGGTCAAACAAATTATGATTCATGAAATAATGATAACTTTGACGGTTATCCGGAGTCAGCCCCTTGTATTCGTCTAAATTAACAGTTTTTACTTTTGAAAAATCCAAGTCTCCTTTTCTATACCAATCAATCAGCTGACGATATATTCCTAGCGGAGTAGAGCCGGTTGCCAGTCCCAATACACTATCCTGCTTTAAAATAATATGAGCAGATATGATATTTGCTGCCTTTCTACTCATATCCTGATAATCTGAAGCTTTATAAATTATCATTGCCGTACTCTCCTTACTGCTTCGATATCTCATACCAAATGATTTCATTCGCTTTTAACTCAAGATCAAAGCAACTGGAATCTCCTCGGTAAATGGTTGTTGTTTGCGGTTCATAGGTGTTATTTACCACGCAATACTTGTTATTCTTCACATAAGCATGTACTTCCACATTATAATTACTGGAGAACCACTTGTTTAAGCTTTCTTCCTTGTGCGTACTCCATAGAATGCTGCGGTAAAGAACTCTGCTATTTTCAAAGCTATAGGGGAGTCCGCTGATATAAACACTTCTTCCCTTGCCAAATTCATTGACTGCCATCTGAACTTCCTTGTCTTTTTGAACAAGAACTGCAGCGCCGTCTAAAGCGTACATATTTTTCTTACCCTCACCGAAATCCACTTCTTTGGTACAGTCTTCGGTAATAAAGTGTCCGTTGACACTATCCCAGTTGTATTTATCGTAATTTAAAGTAAATCCTGTTTCCTTTTCTATACCGAAGACATTTGCCAGCTGGATATAACGGCCCTGATACTGGTGCCCTGTAGGCTCACCAATACCAATTAAGCCTCCTCCCTCATAAACGAACTGACGGATTGCGCTTGACACCACCGCATCTTCCCAGGCTTCTCCGCCGGTATGTGCCGTGTCTCCATCACCTACGTTAATAATTACATCAATATTCTTTAATAGGTCACTATCATTTCTTATATCGTCGAAATTAATAAACGATACTTCAAATGGCGTTCCGCTTAACGCTTCAATTACTCCCGCATAACTATAATTCTGTTTCTGATATAATGCATGATGTACCATATGGGCTCCCCAAGCACGCATTTTTCCCCAACTATTTAACACTGCCACCCGTTTCGTACAGTAAGGTGTTGTCCCCTTGATATTTTCATACAGCTCACGAAATTCCTGGCAAATGGATTCCACATAATCAATAAACTCCGGGAATTGACAGGCCAGTTTCAAATAACCGCCGTAGCCGATTCGATCAATGGGTTTTCTAAGAATCGCCCGTCTTGCGGTAACCCAGTTTATTTTAGCCTCCTTAACAGGATCTCCTCCTTCATAAAAAGTATCAGGGAAGAAATAAGGCAGAAGTCTTCCTTCGGTATATTTTACACCAGAAATATCACTGATGAGTCGAAGTGTGCTGCCATTTCCTACACTTCCAACCACTGCATCCAGACCCAAGGTCTTAAATTCTTCCATAAACGGCTCTGTTCCTATCCAGTGATCTCCCAGGAACATCATAGCTTCCTTGCCGTATTCATGGGTGATGTCAACCATCTCCTTTGCTAACTTTGCCACTTCACGTCTCTGAAATGCCTGGAAATCTTTGAACTCTTTGCTTGGAATACGATACTGATTATTATAATAACCCTGATCAACAATAAATTCCGGTCGGAAGGTATAACCTACCTCTCTCTCAAACTGTTCCAGGATATAAGGAGACACTGAGGCAGAGTAGCCATACCAGTCCACATACTTTTCACGCATCAGCTCATCAAAGATTAAGGTAAACTGGTGGAAAAATGTTGTGTAACGGATGACGTCTACATAAGGATGCTCATCCAGAAACTTACGAAGACGACGCATGGTATAATCCTTTGTTTTCGGCTGCCTTACATCAAAGGTAATCTGATGTTCTACATCCTTCCAATCGTTGGTAACAGCATTATACATATGTACCGGGTCCCAGATAAGATATGCCAGAAAGCTGACTGTATAATTGTGAAACGGAAGACAATCTGTAATTATGACTTCTCCCGTCTCTTTCTCATAACCCCAATTCTCTGTGGAAACTATCTTACCGGTACTGCGGTCAATGACTTCCCACCAACGTGTTTTATCATCATAATCATTCACCTTCATAAGGTCCGCTGCGATTCCCTTCAGCAGGGGGATACGCAGATTATTTTCTACCGCTGTGTAAAAAGAGGTCATAATATAACATTGCTGTACTTCTTCAGGATTTGCCTTCGCCCACTCATTATCCTTACGGGTTGTGTAATAGGTGCTGTATACTTTTGCTGAAACAGCCTTTAATTCTTCAGGATAAGCAGTACCGTCACAATCACGAATGGCATCAGCTCCCCATCTATGAAACAACTCAATTGTTTCCGGAACAACATCAATGTCTGTTGGTATTGTAACCCTTCCTGTTAACATGGTGCTCGTATTCATATCTACCGCCATTCCGGCGTTTTAACGCCCTTTAATCTAATTTTACGTGCAGCTAAGAAAGACTGTGTATTACACAATCCTCCCGGTGCATATTCTTTTTCACATACTTTATTTGTATTTTCTATTATAAAGATGCAGCAATAACAATATTCCCCATAAGCCTGCCATCATGGTGAATAACCCCTGATACCCTACACTCCTTTGCCCGACAATAACCAGGCCAAGGCAAACGACAAGACAGATGCATTTTAGAGTCACTGCCAGTATTTTCATCTTATTTTCCATCCCATAACCAGCCTTTCTTAAAGTCCTGCAAGCCTATTCCTTCAAACCACCAAGGGTCATCCCCTGTGTCAGTTTCTTTTGCACTATAATATAAAGTATCAATGTCGGCAGCATGACCAGAACAAGCCCTGCATACATACGCCCATATTGGGCAGCAGCATTCTGCGCTTTCATCAGGTTCATCAGACCGACCGGAAGTGTCTTTGCCCCCTTGGGGTCTGTTAACATCGTTATTGCTATAATGTACTCATTCCAAAAAGATAAGAAGTTGAACAGGATTACGGTAATAATACTTGGTCTTGCCATCGGCAATATAACCTTGATCATCGTCCTAAAATAGCTGCTTCCGTCTATATATGCTGCTTCCTCATAAGTTCTTGGTATTGTTACAAAATAGCCGGACAATAAATAGATGGTAAAAGGAAGCGCCGTGGCTGCATAAACAATTGCCAGAACATAAATGTTATTCAAGAAAAATGGAGAGAGTCCCCAGCTTTTCAGCATCTTATCCGCATCAATAAACATCAGAAAGATTGGAACCACAATGTAGTTAACATTGATAAACAGACCAGCCATAAAAAGGATATTTAAGATTTTACGCAATCTGAACTTAAACCGGCTAAGGCAATAGGCTGCCGGCAAAGCAACAACTAAAAGGACAGTCAGGGCCAACACGGTAACAATCACACTGTTCAGCATATATTCACCCATATGTGCGCTGCCCCAGGCATCGATAAAGTTCTGAAAATAGAAGGTTTGCGGAAGTTTCCAGGGACTGCCGTAAAACTCATTATTCTGCTTAATGGAAGCTATAAATACCCAACCTACGGGTACAATAATTGATATTGCTAAAATTGATAATACAATATAGATAATTAATTTTTTTAATGGAAGTTTATGCATAGATTCCCCCTCCTACAATTCTATTGATTCGCGCTTGGTAATCAGGTTCACAATTCCACTTAACGCAAAGGAGAACAAGAATACTACAACACCAATTGCCATACCATATCCGTAGCTGGAATTGGTGTAGGCTTGTTTATACATATAGCTTAAGAACACCTCTGTACTACCGTCCGGTCCGCCGCTCGTCATTGCCTTTACCAGCATAAAACTAAGATTGATACTGCTTATGATAAAGAACGTTAAGGTCGTTCTGATATTCGTCCATATTAATGGGATCGTCAGACTAAAGAACTGACGGATGCGGCTGGCGCCTTCAATACCGGCACTTTCGTATACACTTTCCGGAACACTTGCCATACTGGCCATGTACATAACCATGTAATACCCAATCGCCTGCCATATCATTGCCATCGCAATTGAAAATATAACAATTTTCTGGTCTCCCAGCCAATAAATCGGTTCACTTCCCTTGTCTCGAAAAAGAGCCAGAATACTGTTAAGTAATCCATTTTTTGAATCCAGAATCGCACTAAAAATAGCACTGATAATAACTATGGATAAAATATTTGGTATATAAAAAACAATGCGGAAGAAATTCTGTCCTGCAATTTTTTCTCTGGTTAAGATTGCCGCAAAGAAAAGGGCAACCGCTATGGTAATAACACTGACAATAACAATTAATAGCACCGTATTTTCAAAGGACTGTAAAAACTTCATGTCCTGTGCAAGCTTCTTAAAATTATCAAATGCTACAAAGGTTTTATTCGGTGAATATCCACCCCATTTGTAAAGTGACATTTTAAAGATATTAATTGTTGGTATAATCATAAAGATTGCATACAAAATAACTGCCGGTGTTACACAAAATAATATAAATAATGATTTCCCTTTATTTTTCATGCCTATCCCATGCCTTTCACTTTTTGATGACCTATTCAAAAAGTAAATAGGCCTTAATAAGTGAGTTTGAAAGTTTACTTTCAAACTTGTCTCCTGTTAAAAAAACGGTGAGTCCGGATGCTACTCACCGTTTATAATCGGCTTTCTGGTACTACAAAGTGTGCTATTTGTACTTTACTATTTTAATGCAGCACGGAGCAGGTCACTGTCTTTTTTAATTGATTCAATCCACTGATCCTTTGTTTTATCCCCGCTTACTAAGGAGTTGACTGTTCCAAATACAGTATCTGCAAAGCTTACACCCTCCACAGGGTCTGTTGTAGCAAAACTTCCTAAAGCTGCCTTAGCACCATTATCATAGATGCTATAGAACATCTTGTTGTCGCCTTCTAATTTGTCAGCAAATCCAACAATTGGCTGAATAGCACCGGATTCTGCAAAGATCTGGGCTGCTTCATCAGAATACATATATGCTACGAATTGCTTTGCTGCGTCTTTATTCTCCGCTGCTGCCGGAATCCATAACTGCTCAAACCAGGTATAGGAATAAGCATCTCCGCCTGTGGTAACTGCAGGAAGTGCGGTGAAGCCCCACTCAAAACCGTCTGCACGAGGAGCATCCTGCATCTCACCAACAACCCAGGTACCATTTGGCATAAATAATGCTTTGTTATCTAAGATCAGCTGCTGGTTTTTCAGGTAGTTATCGTTGTTTGCATTGGAAGGAACTGATTTTTCTGTATAGGAAGCTAACTTCTCAACAATGTCAAATGCCTGGTTTGCTTCTGCTGTATCCCAGATACCTTCTGTATAAGTAGTAGCTTTTTGGAAGAACTCTGCACCGCCCACTTCATACAGAAGACCGTAGAAGAATGCATCAAAGTATCCTGCTGTCGGATATGCAAATAATGCAATGCCTTCTGCTTTTGCTTTATCTCCCAATTCCCACATCTCATCCCAGCTTGTTGGAACTGTCCAGCCTTTTTCTGCAAATAAGCCTTTGTTGAAGAACAACCCGCATGGGCTGTAAAACATAGGTGCCATGTAGGTCTTTCCGTCATTATAAGGATTTGTTAAAGAAGATTCTGTAAAACCGCCTGCAATCTTATCGCTAACCTTCTTATCCTCGCCCGGAACTGTCATACCTAAAACATCTGTGATATCTTCTAAACCATTTTCTTTCATTAATGTTTCTGTCAAAGCTGCCGGACGACCGGTAGCTAAATGAACAACATCAGGATAATCTCCCGCTTTCATTCCTGCACCAATAACATCCTCTAAGGATTTGTCCGTTGTAAGCTCGACTTTTATTCCTGTCTTTGCGGTAAAGGCTTCACTAACCTTTGTCCACATATCCGCTCCATACGCTGTTTCAATTGCTGCTACCTTAATTGTAACATCGGTGTTATCCTCTTTGTCAGGTGTTGAAGTTACACCAGGTGTTGCATTCGCACCAGTATTCGTTTCATCCTTTTTCGCACAACCGGCAAAAGAACTAATCATCAATACAAATACCAAGAAAATACTAACAATTTTTTTCATATATTTATCCTCCTTAACGATTATGTATGTAGTATACCGTAATTAATTTTATAAACAATAGAAATATTGCTTTCTTCTTTATATATATTGCTGTATAATAGACACATTAAACAAATAATAATATCATTTTTATTATTTATGTACAATTTTCACATAGACAAAAGGAGAAGATATGAGCAATAACCGTTATAATTTTAATATCGAAAATGAACGTGAAGCCTTTATGATTCATAAAGAGGACTCCACTCTTTCCTATACTTTTACCCTTGGTGGCAAGCATGACAATCAGGCAATTCACGTTACTTTACTTTATGTAGCAATATCAAAATACGGAAATGACTGGATAAGTCTACCTCACTCTCATAATTTCACTGAGTTCTTTTATATCACCAATGGAACCGGAAAGTTTTCTGCAGAAGCGGATATTCTTAATGTAAAGGCTAATGATCTTATTATCTTAAATCCTACTATTGTACATACCGAAATTTCAAACCCTTCCAAGCCCTTGGAATATATTGTGTTGGGGGTAGAAGGAATTCGGTTTCAGACAGAGGACCGTGGCTGTATTCTCTTAGACGGCTCTGCACTTAAATCTGACCTGCATCTTTACTTTAATTCACTTGCACAAGAAATGAAACACGATCAACCATATCGCGACTTTGTGTGCCAGAACTTATTAAATATCATTTTTACATCCATTCTTCGTAATGATGCATTTAAGATTTCCATAGCAACTGAAGCAGGTATGACAAGAGAATGCAGTATTGCAAAAAAATATATTGAAGATCACTTTAGTGAGAATATTACAATTGATACTTTAAGTTCTCTAGTACACTTAAATAAGTACTATTTTGCGCATAACTTTACAAAACAATTCGGAACTTCGCCAATCAATTATTTGATTAAGAGGCGCATTGATGAAAGCAAGCATCTCCTTACAAGTACCAACTATTCCTTGTCTTCAATTTCCCAAATTGTTGGGTTTTCTTCACCAAGTTACTTTTCACAGGTATTTAAAAGAACTACCAATATATTGCCACAGGCGTATAGAAAAATGAATCAGGCTTCTGTATCCGTATCACATTAAAAGGAACAAATTCATTAAAATGTAGGCTTACAATAACAAATTTCTATCCATGTGAAGAATAATAATTGTATAAAAAAAGATATAGCATTCTAAAATCTACTGTTTTCAATCAGTATTTTAGGATGCTATATTCATTCTTTACTATTTATATTATACGTCTTACTTACGATACCCGTTCGGATTATTACACTGCCAGCGATAAGCATCTTCACACATTTGTGCAAGATCTCTTTCCGCTATAAATCCAAGCTCCTCCCTTGCCAGTCCCGGATCCGCATAGCAGGCTGCAATATCACCTGATCTCCTTGGCTTTACAACGTAAGGAATCGGTTTTTTGCAAACATCTGAAAATGCCGCAACCATCTCTAATACACTGTAGCCTTTACCCGTCCCAAGATTATAGGTTTTTACACCTTCTAGTTTATCCAGCTTCTCAATTGCTTTCACATGGCCAATCGCAAGGTCAGTAACATGGATATAATCCCTTACCCCGCTGCCGTCTTTTGTTTCATAATCATTCCCGAATATCTGCAGTTCCTTTAATTTGCCTACTGCTACCTGCGTAATGTATGGAACCAAATTATTCGGAATACCAAGCGGATCTTCTCCAATCAGACCGCTCTTATCCGCACCGATCGGATTAAAATACCGCAATAGGACGATCTTCCATTCGCTGTCAGTTACCGCTAAGTCCCTTAATATTTCTTCTATCATTAACTTAGTTCTTCCATAAGGATTAGTAACGGACAGCGGAAAATCCTCCTTAATGGGCACTGTATGGGGATTACCATATACCGTTGCAGAGGAACTAAATACCAGCTTCCTTACCTGAAATTCTTTCATAACCTCACACAGTATCAATGTTGATATTAAATTGTTATAGTAATATTCCAATGGTTTCTGAACAGATTCGCCTACTGCTTTTAAAGCTGCAAAATGAATCACTGCTTCTATTTTTTCTCGCTCAAATACTATCCTTAATTTTTCCTTATCTTCTATATTGAACTTATAAAAGGTCAGAGACCTGCCGGCTATTTTTTTCACTCTTTCCAGAGACTCCTCGGAAGAATTACATAAGTTATCAACTACGATAACCTCATATCCTTTTCTTAATAACTCCAGGCAGGTATGGCTCCCTATATATCCGGCACCACCCGTAACTAAAATTGCCATAGCATTCACTCCTAACGGTATTTATTAACGATTGTTATCATTTCCTTCCAGTGCTGTTCCATGTCTGCCACCAACTTAAACTGTGTTCTGGCTCTGTCCAGGTTATGACCTTCTCTGTGTGTTCTAAAGTAGGTATCCCCCTGCAGATAGTCTGTTAGGAAACGTATCCCGCATTCCAGTGTCATCATCTTTGCTCCTACCGGAAGCATTGCTCGCTCTGTTTCGCTAAGACTTCCATTACAGCCCTCCAGGAATCCCTTAGTATAAATCTCGTAAAGCTTAAGATCAAAATTGACTTTACTTAAATCAGGTTCATCCTCCGCTCCGGTACTTGCTCCAAAACGAATAGAGTCACCAAAATCAGTCACCGAAAATCCCGGCATAACCGTATCCAAATCAATCACACAGATTGCTTCCCCTGATTTATTATCAATCATAATGTTATTCAATTTTGTATCATTATGCGTTACCTTTAGCGGGAGCTTTCCTGCCTCATATAAGTCCATTAAGGTATGTATGAATTCTTCCCTTTGGAGTGCAAACTCTATTTCCGCAGTTACCTCTTTGACTCTGCCCAGGATATCCTTTTCCACCGCTTTTCTTAAATTATCAAGGCGAGCCGGAGTATTGTGAAAATCCTTGATAGTCTCAAATAAGGTATCTGCCGGATAGTCCGCTAATAGCTCCTGAAACCGTCCAAAGGCTATGGCACTTTGATAGAAATCCTCCGGTTTTTCCACCAGATCAAAACAAGTGGCATCCTCTATAAATAAATACGCTCTCCAATAGGAACCGATACTATCTCTATAATAGGTATTTCCATCCTTTGTGGCGATGATATTCATGGTCTCCCGATTAACGTCACCTTTGTTTAATATAATCTTTTTTCTTAAAAATCCCGTCACACCGGCTATATTTTTCATTAACTGGTCCGGCCGATGAAAGGTTTCATGATTCATTCTCTGTAATATATAGCGAAGGATACTTTGATCCTCCTGTATAAATCGTACAACAAAGGTATCATTAATATGACCATGCCCATACCGTTCATAATCGATCAACGTTCCTTTAAAATCAAGGTGACAGATTGCTTCCTCAATTTTTGCACAATATCCCTCTCTTGTCATAATGATATCCTCTCACTTCCACTCTAAAACGGTATTCGTTATTTATACTATTCTTACAAATTTTGAGTTTTGTAATTTTCTAATTTTTAGAATTCTTCCGGATATAATCCTTGCTCTTTTAACTTAGTAATGGCTGTTACTACCGCTTCCTTGTCTTCTTTATAGGTAACTCCATACCATTTATCTTCGGACTTAAGGACCTCCACCGTCGCTTTTTCTTCCCTTATCAATTCTCCTACCACCATGGGTAAAAAGTACTCAGCCTTTAATGTATTTTGCTGTACTTCCTTACTTAGGAAGGTTTTAAACCTTTCTTCTAATTCCTTAAGTATACTTGAAGAAAAGCCCCACATATTCATAGAGACAATGCTATCTTTTGGTATCGTAACCCAGGTTTTGCCCTCATCCTCTGTATATCCGGCTCCAGATTTATATTGCTCAATTCTTGTTCTCTCACAAATATCCTTTAAATATCCATCCTCTGTGATTTCACAAACTCCTCTGGCTACATGACCATGTTCCGTTAAGGTATTCTCCAGTTGATAGCCCACCATTGCATAACGGGATTGGTCATCCTGTGGAGTCGCTGTTAGGAAATCATAGATTGCTTTATATGCAGTTACTCCATAATAGTCATCCGCATTAATTACTGCAAAGGGTCCCTTTACGACTTCTAAACAACTTAATACGGCGTGCCCTGTACCCCAGGGTTTCACTCTTCCAGCAGGCGCTTGATACCCTTCCGGTAAATAATTTATTTTTTGATACACATACTGAACATTTACTTTCTTACTGATGCGATTTCCAATAACCTTTTTAAATTCCTCTTCTATTTCTGGTTTTATAATAAACACAACATTTTTAAATCCAGCTCTTATGGCGTCATAAATGGAGAAATCCATAATAATATGACCTCTATCATCCACTGGGTCAATTTGCTTCATCCCACCATATCTGCTTCCCATTCCTGCTGCCATTATCACTAATACAGGTTCCATTCTAATAAGCCTCCCTTTTCAAGAAAAACCTCAAATTAATCATAAGCACAATCTGCACAAAAGCGAACGAATACAACTCTCCTTAAGTCATTGAGCTTAGTTTTAATTCTTTAACTAATCCTAATGCTAAAGAACAATGTTATCCAACTCTACCTTTGATAGCGCTGCTTCATCTGCAACAACTGTAAAGTCAGGATGAAGCTGTAATATAGAAGCTGGAACTGCCGGAGTAACCGGACCCGTTAATGCAATTCTTAAAATGTCTGCCTTATCTGCACCGCTTACCGCCAACACAATCTTCTTTGATTGCATAATTGATTTAATTCCCATGGTATATGCAAAAGCCGGCACCGTTTCGCCATGCTCAAACAAACGGGAATTTGCTTCCAAAGTACTTTTTGTCAATGCCACACAATGGGTTTCCTTTTCAAAGGATTCTTCTGGTTCATTAAAACCAATATGTCCATTATGTCCCAGCCCAAGTAACTGCAGGTCAATTCCTCCCAGGTTACGAATTACAGTATCATACCTTGTGCACTCTGCATTTGAATCAATTTCTAACCCGTTGGGAATATGGATATTTTCTTCCTGAATATTTACATATCGAAATAAGTTCATCTTCATAAAGTAATGATAGCTTTGTTTATTATACGGAGCTAATCCCTTATACTCATCCAGGTTAACTGTCTTAACCTCGTTAAAATCTATATCTCCTTTGTTATACCATTCGATAAGTTGTTTATAGATTGCGATGGGTGTAGATCCTGTTGCAAGTCCAAGTACACAATTGGGTTTCATAATAACTTGTGCTGAGATAATATTGGCTACTTTTCTGCTCATTTCTTTATAGTCTTTTGTCTGATATAGTTTCATGGATATGTCTCCCTATATAATTAATAAATTATATAATTGTGAAATGCTGAAACTATATAAATTGTATCTACAAATAATACAGTTTCACATTATTTAACACTTTAACTCATTATTCTATCATGGCACTGTGGAAAAACTCATAAAGATGAAAATTTGGTGTGGAGCTGTCAATCGGTGCATAGCTGGCATAATGCTCAATCGAGGGATCCTCACTAATCTTAAAGAAGTTACAGGTGATGATATCCCCTTTTTGTAAGGAGTTTTTTTCATACATTTCTTTGATTAGGTTCATTGGTACTCTAAGTAATACTTCCCAGGATTCCTCATATATTTTCGCCTCACAGCTGGCACGGTAAGGTGTTAACTGCCATACCCGCTGCCTCTTTCGATTTTCACCAAAGCCACTTAACATTGCGCCATTTGCATTTATTTCAAAGTTAAAATAATCGTTTTTTAAAGTAGGGTTGAAATTAAGAAAAGCCTCCATCGCACTATCTTTATATACCGGGTCCTCATCCTCTGTATATCTTCTTAGGGGATTACTCTCGAGTGCTGTCATTTTTATTATGATTTCAGCGTCATTTAGTAATGCCATTTGTCCAAAGGCTTTCGGTCTGTATTCCTTTGTCCATTGGTACTGATCGATTGGAAAGATTGGACATTCCGATAATTCCTCTATCTTTGAGATGCATTTCACTGGATACATGGTTTCTTAACTCCTTTTTACTTTTACATTATTTTAACTAATTACGAAACACTGAAGCTCTATTTATTTTAAGCATCTATATTGTCTCCCAATTATAATAATTCAGAACGAGCGAAACGACTTGTCGTCTCATCTTATATATTAAATATTGATTATCCTTTATTCCTTTACTGCTCCTCCCGTAATACCTGACATAATCTTCTCCGACAACAGGATATAAAGTACAAAGGTCGGCAGTACAATAATCATAATTGCGGCAAATAACGCTGACCAGTCCCCTGTACTTCTCATACCTTCAACAATTGCCTGCAATCCTAATGATAAGGTTTTTCTATCATCCGTACTTGCAAAGATTAATGCCCACATATACTCATTCCAGAGGCTGATAAAATTGAAGATTGTCACAGTTATGATTCCTGGCTGTGCAAGTGGAAATACCACCTTCCAAAAGGCTTTCATATGGGAACACCCCTCCAATAATGCTGCCTCTTGCACACTCTTCGGCAGTGAGGAGAAGAACCCGAACAGATAGAATAACGTGAAAGGTGCACAAATAAAAATATAGATTAGTATCAATGCCGCAGGGGAATTATTCAAATGCAATCTGCTGACTATCATAAAAAGTGGAATCATAAGCATAATTCCTGGAATACCCATGGTGGATACGTAGGCACCTCGCAACAAATTCTTTCCCGGAAAAGAGTAGTTCGCCATCACATAAGAAGCAGGTGCCATAAGCAGAACAACTCCTGCACATCCAAGCGCTGTATAGAACAAACTGTTAAAGAAGTATTTAAATACATTGTAGGTTTTAAATACTCTTGCATAGTTTTCAAAGTGCATCCCTGATTTAAGAACACTATCCGAGAATATTTCTTTCGTTGTACTTAAGGATGCACCAACAACCCAGCCCACTGCAACAAATGTGAATAATACCCACAATACAATAATTACCCTGCCGATACAATGCAAAAGATTAAAATTACGAAATTTTTTTCTAAAACTTTTCATAGAATACCTCCCATTTAACCCTTCCGTTTCTCATTACCAAAGATTAAGTAAACCAGCAGATACACCGCTACAATTGACAGGGTTAAAATCACACCGATAGCTGCGGCTGGACCAACTTGCAGGGAACCGCTGCCTCTTGCATGCCCGGCGCCAAAGGCAAGGGTATACATATAGCTGGCTGGAACCAATGTACTTTCTGCTAAAGGATTGGCTCCAAAAACACGGGACCACAAGAAAAAGTTTATGGCACCGCTGGACCAAAAGATCAGACAGGTCTTAGTAGATTCTTTTAAAAGAGGTAAGGTGATTCTAAAAAAGATATGACTTTTTTTAGCTCCATCAATGGCAGCACTCTCATAATATTCCTGTGGAATCTGCTCCATTGCAGCCATATATATAATCATATAATATCCCACGGAACCATAGCAGAAGGCAATTAACATTGCCCAAAAGGCGGTACTTTGATTTGTCCAGGGAATATTAGCCAAGCTTTCTAATCCAAGTGCGGTGAACATTTTTTTAAACAGTCCAAAATTATTACTGAAAATGTATTGTGTCCACATAAAGGCAAGTGCTATGGGTGTTATAATATTCGGCAGATATATCATTGCTTTAAAGAATTTCTTACCCTTGAATTTCCCTTGCATTACTGTAGCAAAAAATAGTGCAATAACAAATACAGCTACTCCTCCTATTACCAGGATCATCATAATGTTCCGATATGCCGATTGAAACATATCATTACCTAATAAGAATTTGTAATTATCAAACCCAACAAATTTCCAGGTACTCGCCGCAGCTGATAAGGTTTTTGTCTCAAAGAAAGACATATATAAAGTACGAAGCGTTGGATAAAGAAAAAATATAAGATAAACAACAATAATAGGGAGAATAAAAGCCGCTTTCATTTTGCGTTCGCCTTTTTTCATGAGTAACCCCTCCTTCCAAAAGGGCCGTTGCAAATGATGACATCGAAGAAAAGTGCAAAGTTAGTATTCACTCTTTTCTTTTTATATCTTACACTTGCAACAGCCTCCATATCATCTAACTAATTCTACTTGATTTGGCTTTTGATATTGGCTAAACATTCAGCCGCGCTTTGATCTCCACCAATTACTTTTGTAATTTCTGTCTGCATTACGGAAAGACCAAAATCTGTTTCTACACCCGCCGCATAATTAACATTTGCGGTTAATTTTGAAACCATATCCTTTTGTTCTGCAACATTTGCTGGCCACTCCGCACCATTAGAACATGGAACTAAGCCTTTTTCAGAAAATTCCTTCTGTGTCTCATCAGAAATGAAGGCTCTAAGTAATTCATAAACTGCATCTTTATTCTGTGTTGCATTGCTCACCATAAATGCCTGACCGCCAATGGTATTCTCAGTAATCGGAACTGAACTACCTGTTAGGGTAGGTGTTGCAAATTCCCCCCACTGGAATTCTTCGCCTGCAATATCACCAACTTCTGCCGGGAGCCAGGTACCATTCACTGTCATTGAAGCATTGCCTAAAGCAAATTCTGCCTGGCCTGCTGGATATATGTTGGTATCAATATAATCTGAAAAATAACCTTTTGCTGCAAAGTCTTCAATTAACGTAAGAACTTCCATTACCTTGGGATCTTCCCATAATGCTTTAAACTCTGCAGAGTTGCTATCAGAAAGTGCATAGGTATTTTCAGAGCCAATTGCTCTTTGTAGTATGTAACCATAGATTAAAGACATATATACATCATCAATTGTAATTGGTGTATAGCCTGCTGCCTTTAACTTTTCACAGGCAGAAGCTAATTCCTCAAAGGTTGTTGGAACAGCCTCAATACCAGCTTTCGCAAAATGTTCTTTGTTATAAAACCAGCTCATTACATAAGGAGCATAAGGTACTGAATGATATCCAGTTAATCCAACTTCAGCGCCTAATGCTTCATCCCAGTTAACAAGGCCTTCTAATATGGAATCTTTCACTAGCGTTCCTTGTGCTGATTCAGAAGCATAAAAGTCTCCTAAATCCAGAAGCTTGCCAGGGTCAGCACTATAAATCTTTGCTGGGTCAGTATCAAAAATATCAATTTGAGTACCGGATTCTAAAGCCGGTAATAATAAATCACTAATGGTTCTACCCTTCCATTCCACGGTAACCTTACAATTCGGATTAGCAGTTTCAAATCTTGCAATCGCATTTTTTAATATTTCCGCTTGTGGTTCTGTCTCCTGCCACATGGACCAATACACAATTTTACCGCTCAAGCTACTTGATGGTGTTTCTGAATCTGCATTGTCATCTGTACCTGTTTCTCCCGCTGACTTTGTCGGATTTGGTGTTACATCTTTCGGTGTATTATTCTTCGCACAACCGGTAAACCCCGATACTACCATTGCTACAACAAGTAACACACTAAGTAATCTCTTTTTCATACCTCAACCTCCGCTTAATTTTTTGATAAGCTAATACTTATAAATCAATTCTTTCGTTTGATAGTTGAGAAACTAAGATTTCTATAATAATTGTAGCCTTTCGTGTTTCTCAATTACCTATCTGCATTGTAGTATTTTTTATGAAGTCTTGGTATGGAGCGGCTTTATATAAATATGCTTTCTCTTTGAGCGATTGATAAGACCAAAGAGAAAATATAATCACAGTATATATTTACATAAAAAGAGCCTTTGCAAAAGCGGAATGCTTTAATACGAAGGCACAAATAGCAAATACTTGTCTCTTTATTAAATCACAGATTAAGATTATATAATTATGATTTAATTCTTATAATTGTCTTATAAATTTGTGTAAAGTATATGATCACGAAAACAATTAAACCAGCTTTTTCTAGGCAAATAAATTATTCTTTGATATTAACTAAGTTGAATATCCTTTTTCAATTATAACGTTTATATAACCAAGAATTTGGTTGATAACTATGATATCTTAATTTTTGCCCCTATTTTGATAGAAGTATATAAAATCAAGTGTAAGGTGTATGAATCACTAAAGTATATCAATTACAAGTATTGACATATATATGTATTTTTTGGTATAATTTTAAAACACTAGTGTAAAGAATTTTACTATAAAACATTAACCATACATAAAGGAGATATATTCTATGCGAAAAAAAATAATGCAAACTGTTTCAATTACATTAGCTATAACTTTGATGATTAATTTCAATCCCGTTTTTGCCAAGTCTTTAGAACCTACTATAAAAAAAGACAAAGAAATAACATTTCTCTCTAAAAAGTCACCTAATACTGCAGATGAATATGCAAGAAATGTAATCGTTGATTTACTGACAAATGTGGTAAAAAACCCAAATTTCTATGGTGTAAATAATGATATTAGATTAGATAATTATACACTCGGTGATTCTTATACTATATTTAATGTACAGCACGATGGCATAATTGATGATTCGGAAAAATATAATTATCCAGTAATTGTAAACAATGATATTGTTTTGATTCTATCAGTTATGAAAGATAATAATAACAAATGGTCTGCTAGTATAGCCAAAAATGAAGCAGAGTATCTGGATGAACTCGCTGAAACTTCTAATGATAGCGTAATTTTGTATTCATATGATGGTGTTTTATATGCAGAAACAAAAGATGAACAAGAAGCTATAATGAGTATATCTTCACAATATACATCCCAAGGCGACTATCATAATTCCTTTATTAATATTTCATATGATGAGAAAAAAGCTACATTTATTAATGATAATTCAGATATAGAAGAAGTAGATCCGTATACAGACTTAATTATTGATGATTCAAATCGTTTAAAAGTTGAGAACATATATGGATACACTCCGGGATTTCTTATAGATACTTCATATGCAAAACAACTTGCTTTTTCCTCCTATGCAGTTACGCAAAATGGTTATAATTTATGTTGGTCAGCTTGTGCTGCAACTGCTATAAATTATCGTGCTGGTTATATAAAGTATACTGCTGAAGATCTTGCAACATATTTAAATATTGGCTACATGAGTGGAGGTACGCTGGATAATACTAAAACAGCTTTAAATACCTATGGATCACAAACTTATAGTAAATCAACGTCAACAATACCATTTAGTACTATTGTATCTAATATTGGAACGTCAAAAAAGCCTATTGTTGTGGGCGCTTTAACATCTAACTTATCTATGGGGCATATGGTATTAATCGTAGGGTACTCAACTTCTAATAATACAGTGCAGTTCTATAATCCTGGTACCGGATTAGGTGGTAGTTCAACTACATACTTAGTTATTCCATCCGTTAGCTTAGTATCATTTGATTTCTCATATTCTGGGTATACATTTACTTGGAAAGAAACAGTATATTAAATAATTAAGCATACTATTGGTTAAGGAGAAAATGAAAATGAAGAAGAAATATATCTTTTATTGTTTATGTTTTGTGACAGTCATAGTGTTAATTGGATGTAGCAAAAATACATCAAAAATTAAATATAATAACGATATTTTTACTAAAGATATTTATAATGATATCATTGAAATTAACTATATGGAAAATGATACAACACATAAGATCACAGATTCAAAAATGATATCCAATGTCTATAAGGAATTAGCTTCGTTAGAATTATCTCCATCCAATGACAAAATACAAAAATATGGTCAGATGTATCTAAAAATTATAACAAGTAAACAAACTATAGATATTGGTTTACAGTCAGAAGAAATATCCATTGGTAAAGACAAATATTATGTTGATAAGGACATATGTACCACTTTACAAAATCTATTGTTAAAATAATGCTGACAGTATATTTTCTTCAATTGTTAATTAACCTCAAATGCCGGATGTCCAATCAGCATTTGAGGTTAATTTTAAGAGCTAGAAGATTTACTATTATTCATTTTTTCAGTAAGTATATTCTTCAATCCCCAGAAGGTCAGCCTGCTCTGTTACTTCATTAATTGCAGCCTCTAGAGGTGTTTCACTACGATACTTCTCTAGTACTTCACTCCACGTTTGATCCGCAGCTTCCTTCCCCATAATGGTTTGAATCATATCATCTTTGATTTCCTGATAAGTTGGCAGGAGAAGCTTGGAGGGTGTACTCATAAAAGTTATGATATTGTTATATTGAACGGTCTTCGTATTATTTTGATACCAATCCATTAATTCAACAGCATAATTTATATTCTTTTCTCCGTAAATCTTAACTATTGATGGTTCCTTTTCATAAAAATTTTGCTGATTCCAACTAACTAAGGTCGATAAAGCATCAATGGAAGGATTGTTATCCATCCACTGCTGATCTCCGCCATGATAGAATAATTCCTTTGCTTCTTCTGATAAAAGATAATCAAATAGCTCTAATATTTTATTCATTTTATTATCATCTACTTTAGCATTGAAATAGATTTCTGACCAATGGAGGCTTGAGGTAAAGGAATAAGTGTTCCCATCCTCTGCTGCCCAGGGTTTCATTACGACAATCTTATCGAGAATGTTGTCCTTATATCCATTCTCATTCCAATACTTTATTAGATTAAAATACTGACAGCAGAAGGCACCGCTTTTTCCTTCTGTAAATAGTGAGAAAGCTTCTTGTAAGGTTCGGTAAGGAAATTGTTTATCCAACAATCCTCTGTCGTATAGTTCTTTGGTATAGGCTAATGCATCTCCGGTTTTCTTCGAAGCATATACCGGTATCCATTTTCCGTCCTCCTTCATCCATCCGCGTTCCACATTAGACAATTCAGGAAACACACTAAGATAAACAGCTTCCAGGGTATTCATATTTTCTGTCGCCAGACCTATGGTATTTTCAATGCCATCACCATCAAAATCTGACTTTGCAAAGGCTTCGAGGACTTCTTTGAATTCCTCGTCGTTTTGTGGCACTTCCATGTTCAAGGCTTCCAACCAGTCCTTACGCAGTATAATACAGCGATCCAACGCCCATAAGCTTTCCTCTGGATATGTTAGTCTTGGAACAAAATATAGTCCTCCGTCCTTTTCTTTAAAGTTCTGAATATATTCCGAACCCATATACTCCTCAAAGTTTGGATAGGCACTTAAATCATTGGGAAGTGAACGAATAATATTCTGTGATAACCAGGCAGAATAGGTGGCAGAACCAACAATATCGTGAACGATTATATCCGGAAGGCTATGGGAGGCAGCCATTTTCTGATATTCCTGAGTCCAATTGGTATAGTTTACATTCACCGGTATCAACTTTATATCTAGCTTGTCTTCTATTGCTGACAGCACTTCATCCTCGATTAATTGCTGCCCAATATCCCACATTCCTATACTAATGGTAATCCTGTCTTTTCTGTCATCGTCCCCATCTTCTGATGACAAAGCTTTGTCGTTAAAATGAGTTGTATAACTAACCATTAAATATATAATAATGATTGAACATACTATCGCGGTAAGAATCATACTCCATTTTAATAGGTTTCTTATTGCCTTATCCATAAACGGTTTCCTCCTATATCTCCAGCTAAAGCCTTAACATTTCAAATATATTACTATTCACTCAAACTTCGCAGTACAAGAGCTTAAATATTGCTTGAAAAATCAATTTCAATTACTGAATGAAGTACTTGCTGTAATCTTTTCAAAACTGCGCATTCTTAATATTATTATATAACAATTTACCACTTCTTCAATATGCCTTCTTATTAGTTAAATATGTCCTGTATTTATGTATTTTAAGCTTTTGAAGATACCTCATAACCTCTCTTTATATAATACTGTAAAAATACAAAACCGCTTGATTTCCATGGATTTATACCTCTATAATAATCTTAAGTACTCAAACTTTAAAGTCAGTGCAAAATGGACACAGTGTATTTTTCTCATTCACTTAAATACTGATTTATCAGAGAAAGTAATAATATTTACCTGAAAGTTTGAGTTACGTATCTATAACCTTACTATTATTACGAAATGGGGTATTACATATGTTTCTTTTCTCTGAATCAACAAAGCAATATCAGGAGGGAATTCAAGAATTATTAACTTCCTATTCCCCTTCAAAGGTTAACCTTACTATAACCTTGGAGGTTATTTTCACATCAAATAATCAGCTTTCTGTTAACTTTGATGGTACTACCGCAACCTTCTATTGCAAAGAAAAAATACATTTTTACCTTTGCTTTATGCTTTTGCTTCAAAAGTTAAACAACTCCTTTGAATTAAAACCCTTTGCAATAACCAGAGAGGTTTTCTTTGACTCCTTTGGTGTTATGCTGGATTGTTCCAGAAATGCTGTCCTTACGGTTGATTCTATAAAACGATATATTCGCTTCCTCGCAAGCGTTGGTATGAATGTATTAATGCTCTATACTGAGGACACCTATGAGGTAGAAAATTATCCCTACTTTGGTGCTTATCGAGGTAAATTTACAAAAACAGAATTAAAAGAATGTGATGACTATGCTGATCTGTTTGGCATAGAGATTATTCCCTGTATTCAAACCCTTGCACATCTAAGATGTGCACTTCGCTGGAATGCAATGGCATATCTTCGAGATACCGAGGATATTCTATATGTAGAATCCCCAGAGGTGATTGAATTCCTTCAAAGTATTATTACTTCAGCCAGCGAACCCTTCCGTAGCAAACGAATCCACCTTGGTATGGACGAAGCCCACTACCTGGGACTGGGAAAGTATCTTCACGAGAATGGATTTCAAAATAGAGAAGAACTCATGATGACACATCTTAATCGAGTGCAATCAATCTGTGATGAATTAGAATTAGAAAGTATTATTTGGAGCGATATGTTCTTCCGTATTAATTCTCCTTCCGGTGATTATTATGATATGCCAGATGGATTGGATCTAAGCCATGTTACATTACCTTCCGACAAGCTTCACCTTACTTATTGGGACTATTATCATCACGATATTAACTTCTATGAGAAATTCCTTCGTTTACATCATCAGATGGATAAGGGGTGCTGGTTTGCTGGTGGTGGCTGGACTTGGAATGGCCTCGTACCAAACTTTACACAAGCTTTCGACACTACAAAAGCAGGACTCGGTGCTGCTAAAAATGTTCAAATTAAAAATGCTCTTTGCACCATGTGGCAGGATTCAGGTGCAGAAACACCTCATTTTGCAGGCCTTCCCTCTGTCCTATATTTTGCGGAACTAGGATATGCAGCATCACTCGATATGGCTTCCTATAAAGAAAGACTTAATTTCTTAACTGGTATCCCCTACGAAGCTTATATGCTAATTGATGGTTTGGATTCTCACCCCAAAATACCGACAAACGGCGTCGATGTACCTAATCCGTCGAAATACTGTCTCTATCAAGATCCATTGGTAGCCCTCTTTGACGGACAGTTAAAAGATTTCAATCTAGGAACATACTATAGAGAAATGACCGAACAGTTACATCCCTATGCCAGAGCAGGTAATTTACTTTTAAACTATTATTGCACTCTTGCAGAGATACTTTCTATTAAAGCACCTTTGGGAACTAAACTTCATCAGGCATATCACCAGAAGGATAAATATGCATTTAAACTCATTTTGGAACAGGATATCCCCAGCTGTATTTTGTTGTTGCAGACTCTAAAGGATTATCGGGAAGAATTATGGTTTGAAGAGAATAAGCCTTTCGGGTTTGAGGTTGTAGACATCCGTTTTGGCGGAGTTATCACAAGATTAGAATCCACACGAAAAAGAATTAAACAATATTTAGATGGTAAAATTTCAGTAATTGAAGAATTAGAAGAACCTAGAGTTTTATTTGATCCAGATGCACCACAACATCTCCCAGCCTGCAATTTCTGGGAAAAAATTGTTACAGCTGGTAACGCCTCTGGCGTATAGATCCCATTCTGCTATACAGTAGACATAAAATATGATAAAATCAACCTAGAACTATTTCATTCCGAGAAAGCAAGCAAACGTCCATAATGGAGGTAAGTATGATAAAAAGGTTTAAACAGTTACGACTATTTACTCAAATCATTATCCTTACATTAATCACCATTATCATCTTTACTTGCTTTCTTCTTATTTATGGTCATACAACACAGAAAATCTATGAAAATAAGAGTACGGAATATACAAAAGAAATTAGTTATCAACTAGAGAAAACGATTATTTCTAATTACTCCTTTTTGTCCAAAATCATTCAATTTATTTCTTACCACGCTGATGTTCAGAATTTTCTTTTAGATACCGTAAGTGAAGCCAAATATCCTTATTATCGTCAGATGATTACAAACCTTACAAGTATTATGTCTCTAAATCCACACATTCTTGATATTGTAATTCGTGATAAGAAAGGTAACCAATATTCTCTCATCGATACCGATTATGAACTTCCGGAACAGTATACGGATATGAATTCAATTGGCTTAAGCTCTTTACTGCATAACTCAACCCTGGATAATAATTATTTTGTTATTCACTATCCCATTAATTCCATCAGTACCTATATAAAAGTGAATGAGAAAATTGGTGATGTATACCTAGTTTTAAATGATACCGCCTTCCTGGATCAAAATAACCACAATTATAATAAAACCAACTCAGCCTTTTATCTTATGGATAATGCAAAACAGATTTTTTGGGCAAATACCGATACTGAACTTCCCTCCTTATCAGATCTGACCAAGGAAGCTTATCAATTAACAAAGGTAGAAGACTGCGGCTTAACCATTGTATCCGTAATCGAACAAGAAGATGCAATTTATGGTCCCTTAGGTATACAGAACTTTTATCGTATGATGATTCTTTTAGTAACCGTCACCGTTCTTATTATTTGGATACTTTTGATCATTAATATTATTACACCTCTTTATAAGTTGGTTCATTTTATTTCTTCTTTGAAACGCGGCGACTTGGGTGATTTGAAACGGCATATTTACTTGGAAGGCTATAAGGAGATTACTATTGTCTCTAAGGAAACCAATGAGATGCTGGAGCAAATAGATTCCCTAACACATACCCTTCTTTCAGCAAATAACAACTTATATAAGATAGAGATTGAGAAAAAGCAAGCGGAACTAATCCATCTTCGCAGTCAGATAAATCCTCACTTCTTATACAATACCTTAGAGTGTATCAAAGGAATTGCAGCAGAACAAAAACAACCGGAAATAGTTGCTGCAACCAAATCCTTGGCTACAATTTTCAAATACAGTATAAAAGGCAGTGACAATGTACCCTTTGAAGATGAAATCAAGATTGTAAAGAATTATATCAGCATTCAAAAAATGCGTTTTGAAGATCGGTTCTATGTAGAATATAATATTAACCCGCATTGCTATGACCTCATTATTCCAAAAATGATTCTTCAACCTCTCATAGAAAATGCAATTGTACATGGCATTGAAGGTACCTTTGAATCCTCCAAACTACTTCTTTCTGCCACCTGTGATGAAACTACTTTTATAATTAATATAAATAATACTGGGTCGCCCATTGCTGCAGAGAAACTTGAAGAAATTCGTAACCTACTTTTAAAAACTTCTACCCCAAGTTCACAAAATGCAACCCAGGGCATTGGTATTTATAATGTAAATGAACGAATACGTTTGCTCTATGGTAATGAGTATGGCTTATCCGTAAAAAGCAGTGAAAAAGATGGTACCACTTTTACTGTAACCTTACCCGTACGCGGACCAGAAAGGAGTTTCTCATGAGCTATCATGTTGTATTAGTAGATGATGAAAAAATGGTACTCAATAGTCTTACCCTGGCGTTCGATTGGGGTGCTACAGACTTTGAGGTAATTGCAACTTTTCAAAGCAGTCTGGAAGCGCTGGAGCAAATTTTATTGTTGAAACCAGACTTAGTTTTTACGGACATTCGAATGCCAGAAATGGATGGATTACAGTTAATGGAGGCTGTCCATAAAATTCAACCTCAGATTAAATTTGTAATAATCAGTGGACACGAAGAATTCTCCTATGCTAAAAAAGCATTAAATCTTGGTGCCGTGAATTATTGTCTCAAACCCTTAGAAGACGAAGAAATTCTGACAATATTAGAGCAAGTCAGTGCTACCTTGGAAGAAGAGGAATTCTATTTTGATACACTTTTTCACTCCATGCTGCATACCCCTACAGAAGCTAACATTACTCGTTTCACTAATCATCTGACGGTGCAAAAGAACTGCGTTAGTAAAATAACCCTTGCTGCCAGCATTAAGGACATTCATACGGAACTGGACGGATATGTTCATTATTATAAGATACATTATGAACTCGACACCTATATCTATATTATTGAGGATAATGAATTTGTAGGAAGCATCGGATTTAGCCAGCGCATTAAACAGATGTTTTTACGTGAAAAGATACAAAACTATTGTTATATGCCCTCTTATCTAAATCAGAACTTTTGTAAAGATATCAAGAAGCTGCTAAATTGTATTTACGCTTATTATCTGTATCCCATTGACATAACAAAGGCAACCTTTGCTGTTCCCTCCATAGAAACAAACAATGATTATGTGGATCTTTTGATTGCTGAAACCAGTAAGAATAATACACGAAATGTAATAAATATATTAAAAAACTACGAAACCCTATATCCCCCTGAACATCGGACTCTTGAGGATGTAATTATGATTTATAACATTTGTATGTCCATGCTTTATCGATTGGAAGGTAATTACTTTGAAGATCAGCTACGCTCCCCCGCAGAACTACTTAGAGCCTTTAAAGATATCTCAAACCTTTTTCAATACCTTATTACTTTTTTGGGAAATACAAACCAAGTGTGCAATACGATTAATATGGATTTAATTAAGAATAATACCTTTAAAAAGATCATTGATTATATTAATAACAACTATACTGCGCCACTTTCCTTTCAAGAAATCTGTCAAAGCTATACCATAAATCCGAGTTATTTAAGTCAGGTCTTTAAACGTGAACTTGATACCACTTTCACCAATTACATTAAGGACTTACGTATTAATTATGCAAAGGATTTATTAGCAAAAACCAACGAACCAATTTCATTTATCTGCGAAAAAGTAGGTTATACACAGTATTTCTACTTTTCAAAATTATTTAAGAAAGAGACTGGCATGACTCCGACCCAATATCGTGACCAGGAACAAAGTAATCTAAAAGACCTAATGAAAGGAAAAATCTTTGGATAATGAAGTATTTAAAAAAATACTGCCCTATTGGCAGCATTTTTTTAAGGAAAGTTTATGCAGGATAAGTTAAAAAGCTAAATCAGTTAAAACCTACTACCCGTTGTGATAGTTTGTAGGCAGCCAGAGATATTTTCTGTCCGGCCCTTCCCGGAAGATTAACGGTAAAGCCCATTATTCCACGCCTTAATCTATAGTATAATTTGATATCATTTTCTTTTATATATTGCCACAGTTCCTGCTTTTTACTTAGATTTTCTTCAGTTCCGGAACGAATCATTAATATGGTGGATACCACGGTGATTATTTCAAGATAATTCATCATATATCTGCGCCTGTTTGAGTTTGATACACTATGAATATCTACCAGTTCCATCATTAATTTATTCACTCTAATCTGCTGGTCAATACGGCTGATCATTATCTTTTCGTTCACAGATTGATCCTCACGCCCAATATAATAACGGTAGAAATCAACATTTACATAGTAAATACTATTAACATAGGGTAAAGGAACAAAAACATATAAGTTATCCACATAAAAGGTATGCTTCGGTAATTGGAGTCCACAATCTTTTAGTAATTGCAGTCGATAAATCACCGAATGCATTAAAATATACTGTCCTTTTCTAAAATGACCGATCTCTTTCCAGGTAAAGACACAACCTTCAGGTAGCACATTATCATAATGTATTACTCTCTTATGTATTGCCCCTTCTTTTTCATAAACATAGTTGCTTACCAACATATCTACTTGATTGTTATTCTGTATTAGTATTTGAAGGGTTGCAAGTATTTTTGCATATGCCTCTTCCTCCACCCAATCATCGCTATCAACAACTTTAAAATAAATTCCGGTGGCATTACGTATTCCAGCGTTGACTGCTTCTCCATGTCCACCATTTAACTGATGAATTGCTTTCACAATGGTAGGATAATTAATTGCATATTCGTCTGCAATTGCTCCTGTATTATCCGCTGATCCATCATTTACAATCAGTAATTCAACAAGCTCTCCCCCTGGCAATAAGGACTCGATACACTTTCTCATATATGCCTGTGAGTTATAACAAGGTATAACAATTGATAATAATTTCATATATCCACATCCTCTTGCAAATTATTTCGTCTCTTCCTGCTTAAATATTATCTTAAAGATCGGGAAGAACACCCAGAAGGAAATTGCGCAGTTAATAATCATAGTCATAAAGTCTGCAATTGTTTCACCAAGAGAGCCCATTCCCCAGGTATTCATAAATAAGTTATAGATCGGTGCTTTATATAATCCTTGAAGTGCTGCCGCACCAATGGAAATGAGAATATATGCAATTACATACCAAAATGCTGCTCTCCAGATATTGCTGTTGGATTTGAACGTAATATTTCTCTGTGCAAAGAAGTTAATAATTTGTGCAATACCTAACGTAATCTGTACTGCTAAGAAATATGCTAATCCACCACCGCCGCCGGAGGAGATTGAGCCAGCCGCATAATTAAATACAAAGTAGTCACTTCCATCAAAATTACGACCCACCTGAAATACCTGAAAACTTGTTTCTACAAGACCAGTGTGTCCAAAAACCCCCTTTAATACTGGCATTAAAAACATTTGCAGTACAGTAATACCATTGCTTAACATAAAAAAAACAAGAAATTGCGCTATGTTCGGATGCTTCTCCTTATAATTTCTCCATAACTCCATAGGTCCAGCTAATAATTTATTCATCTTTTCCTCCATTTGTTGTTCTATAAGTTATGACAACAATAAAATCTATTACATCATATCACTTTAATCTTCTTTTTGTATCTTTCTGTCACAATCTGTATTTTTTCGAGCATAATATGTATCTGATACTTATTGAATCATGTATGGAGGAAAAGAATGCAAGAATTTCTAATGAAAACAAGAATTGTTGAACCAGTTATCTCCAAATGAAACAACTGGATTATCACAAGTTAAATACAGAAAAATCAGAATTAGTGAAATTATTAGTTAAAAAAAATCGTTCTAGAATAACTGTTTAGTTAACTTTATAACATAATTAGCACCCTTTCTACTTGACAGGAGACATATCAGAATAGGGTGCTAATTTATAAAAAGTGTTTAATCACAATACAAATTTAAATACATTATCAATAGACTCTTTATCAAACGTTTTTAGTGCCATTTTATACATTGCCTTTGCATGTATTCTATCATGCCAAATAAAACGCCGTAATACTTTTCTAAGTGACCACAATTCTCCATAGCTTCCTGTAATAACGTTATTCTCCAAGAAATCAGGGTATTGTTCCAATCGTTCGAACCCCCTTTTTCTGCACTCATAGATCGTTCCATTATTATTTACTTTAACGCCTATTTCACCAAAATAATAGGAATTTACATTTTTCGTATGTTCATACATCTCATTTGCAGTTCTAGGAACATCACCATAAAAGGTTACCCTTTTAGGTAAAACACTCTTGTTTTTATCAGGAATTTCATTATACAGACTCAAAAAATCTATAGCAGATTTCAAAGCCAACTTTTTTAACTGTATATATTCATTATTGGATAAAGGTTTAATTTCCTCTTCAAACAGTACATCTGAATCTGCATCACAAACTTGTAATGTGCTTTCTTTCTGCTGTACAATCTCTGGTATTAACGATTCTGGTGCCGTTTCTCCTTTCCAATTTATATATGATTTTACTTCTGCCTGCATTTTTTTCAAAGCCACTTCCTTTGTTTGCCCTCTTGTAAACGCACCTATGTAATTATCTGAATACAGGATTGAATCGTCTCCATTGTGTTCCCAAACACATCTTATTTTCATACATTTTCTTCTCCCTTAGAATAAACAAGATGAAACGACAAGTCGTTTCACTTGTCATGAACTAAAAGAACTGTTGTTCTATATCAGATTATAGAATAACAGTTCTTTATCGTCAAATGGTTTTGGTGTGAGTTTTAATGAAGTTACTAAATTTGTATATTTGTTATAGTAACTTATGGTGAATAGGTATAAGGATTCTTAATGTAAACCAATGATTCTCGGTATGTATGGTCAAGGTCCCTTCATACTTCTCAATTGTATATCGCATACTTTTGATTCCATAGCCATGATAGCGCTTATCTCCTTTGGTCGTTACCGGAAATCCATTGTCCATGGTAAGTTCTGTTTCACAATAATTTTCAACTCTGATCATTAAAAAATTGTTCTGTGCAAACACAGCCGCACGAATTAAACGTAAGTTAGGATCACGAAGTTGTTCTACACTTTCAATGGCATTATCCAGGACATTTCCAAACACAGTACAAAGATCCATCACCTCCATAAAATCCAACAGACTGCCGTCGGCCACACAGGTAAAATTAATATCATGCTGTACGCAATACATACTTTTACTGGTAAGTATTGTATCTAAAACACTATTTCCCGTTTTATTCTGTGCTTCGTATAGCCTGATACCAGAATCCATTTCTTCCAGATAGGCTTCTTTTTTCATGGGATCCAGTTCCGCTCGTATCACACTTATTTGATGCTTCATATCATGATATTTACGGTTGAGCAGTTCAATGTTATCTCTGGATAACTGGTACTGTTCATACTGTTGTTTTAAAATGTAATTAATAGCATCTAGCTCCTGACGTGTATGCAGCTCCTGCCACTTATCCTGCTGTGCAAATAGCATAACAAAACCTGCAAAATCAACTAAGGTTCGAATATATAACATTCCCATTCCCATATCTGCACTAAAAGGAGTGTTCTGATATATAAAGCTAATATTACTCATGCTAAAGGCTGCCAATGCAATTAATACAGAACTAAATACTTCCCTATTTGTGACTCCAAGATTTCTGCCTTTTTGCATATGGCGGCTTTCCAGCAAATAGATTATGGAGTATACCACACAGCAAAATAGCAGTAGAAAGACCACGGAAATCCATGTAGCTGTGAAGCCTCTCTCTGCAAAGAAAATATAGATCTGCCATTCAAAGGAAGCAACAAATTCAGCCAGTACAAAGGCTCTTGCACAACAAGCTCCTGCATCCAGCAGAGACATATCACAGCAGGAATAGATATTAAGGTACATGAGTATCATCGCTGCTACCATACCCGGTATCCATAATGCTAATGGAAGTGCACCATTTAGAAGCTGCAAGGCGCACTGCAACAGGAACATCCCACCAATGAGAAAGATAAGTTTAATCCCGGTAAAGCGTTTTCTCATAATCAGGATATAAACCAAACATGCCGACCATTCAGCAAGTGCAGTGTATAACCTTGGTATATCCGGTGTAACCGTCATATGAATATCCCTGCCTCTCTAATTACTTCACCCTCCAACATAATCGGTTAGCGCATCCATAAAATATTTCTTCCTGGGACGGCTAATCTGAAGCTTTTGTCCAGAAACAATCACTATATTTTGCTCAACACTTTCTACATATCTTAAATTAACAATATAACCACTATTGCACCGGAAGAACTTATATTTTGTCATATGCTGTTCCATGCTCTTCATGGTTCCTATGGCTTCATAAGCATTGTTCTTGACATGAATCAACACCTTATGTCCTAAACTTTCGATGTATGTAATCTGTGTGACCTCCAAACGAATCATCCCTGTCTCTTGCTTGATTGTAAGATAAGCCTGGGTTCGTTCTTTTAATCTGCGAATCGCCTTTGCCAACTCTTCTGCAAAAGCAAAATAAGAAAGAGGTTTTAATACAAAATCCATAGCGTTTACCGAATACCCCTGGATTGCATATTGTGCCATATTCGTTATAAATATAAGGATAACATTTTCATCCATTTTCCGAATATTCTGAGCAGCTTTCATACCATCCATTATCTTCATTTGAATATCCATGAAAATGATATCGTAATCTGCCTTATAATCATCAACAATGTCAATGCCATCAGAAAAGATTTTAATATCTATATTCTCCTGGTTTTCTACGGCATATCTTCTTACATATTCCGATAATTGCTGAATATACTTTAGGTCATCTTCGACTATGGCAATCTTAATCATTGTACTTCTCCTGAATTAATATCCAATTCAATAACCAATTACATTAAAAACAACATAATAACCATTAATACTGATAATATTGCGGTTGGGATTCCAATTTCACGTAAACTACTCTTGCGAAACGATAGTAATTTGGTCAGGCAGAACAGAATGACACCACTTGCAATACCAAAGGCAAGATTTAAAAGCACTACCGACATAACAATCGTAACTATTACTGGAATAATCTCTGTGATATCCTTCCAATTTACATTCTTTAATCCCCGAAGCGTGGAAAGCCCTACACAAACCATGACTGCGTCGGCAATTCCAAAGGATGCTCCTTGCATTAGATAAACAAATCCACCATTGCCATAAGCATTGTAATTCCACTGATTCATGCTGCCCACAGGATATGTAGTAGTTGCAAACAATACCGGAAATGCCATTATGAATAAGGAAATTAAAAAACCGATACTTGCAATAATTGGTACAAGACCTGATTTGCCGTTATCCTCTGCAGCAGACAAAGAAGACTTACTAACAGATACTCCGCCAACCCCAAAGAATGGAGCAATTACATTCATACCCGCATTACAAAGCTGCGCCGTACGAATCCCTTTTTGATTGTCAAAGTCTACCTTTCCTGCTTCATTAGAATCTTTATTTAAGGAAGGTTTCGCTGCTAAAAGCGTACCTTCTGTATCATACATACCAACAAAAACATAGCAAAGTATCCCACTTATCACCAAAGTTATTGTATTACCGCTGTAAGCAGAAAAATCTGCTCCTTTTGTTAAAACATGTCCTAAATTAGAGAAGATAGCACTTAAGGCCGCACCAAAATATGTTAAATAGCTGTCTCCAAAGGGTGTATCCGGACTAGCTTGTGATGCAGCAGCCATCCATATACGTCCGAAGTTAAGAAAAGATTCTGTGTTTGCAACATCAAAACCAATAAGTAACCCATTCGCAAGAATGAAGATAACCGTACCTCCAATAAGTGACCAAAACACTGGGTGCTTACGCTTAAAGAATTTAAATAAGCCATATATTAGAATTGCTAAAACTATACTAATCAAAGCATAGAACGCTAATTTTCTTTCACTGGAAAAGGCAGTTAAGCCAGTTATTATATTTATGTTCTGGCTATTCCTATTACCTAAGCCAATTTTTGATGTGGAAACAATCCCACTCATTTGAAGCGCTATGTAGGCAATCATTAATCCTACTGTGACAGGAAGTGCCTTTCGAACAGAATTTGGAAGTGCTTTATATACATATTCTCTGATAACCGGAATGCCAACCACTGCACTATAAATAATTGCTGCTATAAGATTAATAAACAGTAAATTATAATAGGACAGACCTGCTTGTGTACCGACTAAACTTAACATCGAACTTGCTAAGCCCATTGTGGAAAGCTGTGCAAAAGGTAATCTTGCTACTAAGCCAATTACTAAACTTCCTATAAAAGCAATTAAAATTGAGCCCACATAAATCTGTGCATAAGTAGAAGCTGCCGCTATATTAACAGGATCAGCAGGGGCAGTACGAAGCTCAACATTACCATTAATGGCACTTGCTACGATCTGCATATTCATAAATATCATGCAAATAGATAAAAAGAATAAAGTAATGCCTGCCATTACTTCTCCTTTTAAAGTACCCCCTCGATCTAAATGGTGAAAGTATCTATTTAATAATCTGGAAAGACCACTCGGCTCTCCACCTGTTTCTATTTCAATCGTCTCCATTTGAGTAAATTCGTTTTCGTTCATTTATTTCTCCATTCTGTGAACGATTTCTGCGCATCTAATGTTTGTACCAGTATGAATTTTATTTGAAATCCAGGTACATTCTTTGTAAGCAAAAACTTTCACTTTTCTCACCATAACTTTTCATATTACAGATTAATATGAGGCTGTTAATAAATTCTTATATTTTATAACAGCCTCTTGTTAGTACTTAATTGATACATGTCTTCGTGATTAGTTTTATACCTACTCGTCTATCCTTTAACCGGGAAATCCGCCACCACCCCCAGCAGAAACAGCAAAATCAAAAGTGATACCCTCTAAGGAGAAGCCGGTTCCAGTTAAATTGTAGGTGGTCTTTGCCGGTTGCCCCCAACCGCCTGCGCTTTCACCCTTGGTTACCAAGAGTGTCTTGCCATCAAGGATAGCGGCACTGGCATCCGTCTGTGTGGTGGTGAAGCTGATGGATGCATTTTCTGCGTAAGTGTTTTGCTCATCAAGTAATTCAATTGCGGCTTCTGTGGTATAGGTACCACTTTCTCTAAGGATCACAGTATTATTAACTGATGCAGTTACCGCATAGGTTGCATTTCCCTCGGCATCAAGTCCAAGAGTTAATGCCAAACTATAATCGCCTGCGGTTGCAGAGCCTGTAGTATCAAATTTTGATGCAAACTCAATTGCAGGTGTTGTACTTGCTATATAGGCTTCTGCAGAGGAATCCTTTATCTGATCCCCATCACCGATTGCAGTTACTGTTACACTATAGATCTTACTTAAATCCAGTTGTGTAGTAGTTTTTACCATATTATTTTTAAAGGTAAATGACTTGGCTGGTCCAAGTACGGTATTTGTATAGGAAAAATCATCTATCTCAATCGTTTCAACTGTTGTAGAGCCATCCTTTATTTCAAATTTCATTTTATCCGGCATACCGGTTTTTGTAAGACAGCTAAGATAATAGTTGCTTGGCGCACTAATCTCCATATAGCCCTCTTCATTAATTAATGCTGTAAAGCCAGAGGGTGCCGCCAGTGTACCGCCAATTGTAAATTCATAAAGCGCTGGCTCTGTGTCAGGAAGTTTATCATTGGAAGCAGCCATGGCTTGTGCTATGTAGTGACCTAACGGAAGCTGATCCATTGACATTACTGCGCCTACTGTTGTTGCAGAGGAAGAAAATTCACGAAAGATTACCGTTCCATTTACTTTTCCATCATTATCACTGTCTGCCAACCCTGCATTAGAGCCTGATTGTTCTGACCAGATATGGCTGGTACTTCCATCTGCTCTTGTTATTTCAACTGCGCCATTAATGCTTTGTAACGCTGCACCTGTAGTATCATTTAGAACTTTACTAACTCCCACCAGATAGGTTTCCGCCTTATCTACGGTGTCAAAGGAAAATGTTCCATCTGTTGTATTAAAGGTAAAATTATCCGGTGCTGTACTGGTATTTTTATCACCACACCCAGTCATTAATCCAACGCTCATCGCTAGCACCATAGCGCAATATATTGCTTTACCAAATTTTTTCATTTTTACCTCCATGATGGCACGAATGCCAATCAGAATTTTTCATTTTTACCTCATTTGCTCACTTATTATTTAAAGTACACCGGGAGCCAATCTGCTCCCAGCTAACTAGAAGGTAATTACGCTTTCTTGTTCTTTCTACCAGAAACTATTACTGTAAGTAAGGCTCCTAGGATACCAAGTAGAAGTACACCATTACCAGCACCAAGA
The DNA here is from genome assembly GCA_023407575.1 of Bacillota bacterium. Classification (GTDB taxonomy): domain Bacteria; phylum Bacillota; class Clostridia; order Lachnospirales; family Lachnospiraceae; genus Mobilitalea. Next base: position 181,044 of record JAEYLX010000032.1, on the reverse strand, counting down.
ATAATCTTAGGTAATACTGTGTTTGGAATAAATGTGGTGGCTGCATTCAACTTATCGATGTTATGGCTATATTGATAAAGCGCATTACGTGCTATATTGTGAAGCATGTAAACAGTATAGTTGGAAGCACCTGCTCCATCCGTCCCAATGGTTGCATAAGCAGTATTGGAAGACAAATCACCACTGCCTAAAATACCACCCTGAGCAGCTATCGTCCAGAAGGAGAAGTGATTGTATACGTCACTGGCAGAGCCGTCACCATCTGTAATCAGCATACCATTCCAGCCCCACTCATCACGAGTCATCGTGATATAGAAGCCTGTATGTGCCCAAGCCATACCCATACTATTTAATGATCCCATGATGCCGTCAGCATTAAAGTACTTTGTACTAATTTCGTAAGGTTTTGCATAGATCTCACGAATGGACATTTCATCTGCCCAAGTATTAACACCACCACGGTTTGTATCTGAATCATTTAATGCATAATGTTTAATAAATACATGCATACCTGTGGACTGTAAGCCCTGAACTACATGACCACCTATAACACCGGCGATAAAACCATCTTCAGAATAGTACTCGAAATCACGACCACCAAAAGGAGTTCTATGTGTGTTCATAGCAGGTGCATAACAATACGGTGTATTATTTAACAAGTCTTGATGACCATAGGCTACACCCTGCTCTACTGCAAGATCAGTATTCCAGGTTGCTGCAATGATAACCGCACATGGCCACCATGTACAGTCTGCATTCTGTGCATTGCCGGCTTCACCAGGTCCATCCACAGCAAGTGAGAATTTCTTTCCTACGCTCTCTGCTCCATATGTATGCCAGCCGTTCTCCCCCATCAAGTCGTCTGCTTCCTTAAAGGAAAGCATGTTGGTCAACTTATCCCAACGAGTATAATCATCAGATAGAACACCAGCCATATGATCTACTTGTAATTTTGTTCCACTGCCTTCTGCATTTGCAGCAGCTTCTGTATCATAAATCTTTACATAACCATCAGTATCCTTTACGGTTACTCCTTCAGAATCTAGGGCTACATAATAGATTTCGTTCCAAGCGATTGTAACACCGCTTTCTGCATTAAGATAACTTTCATCACTGGATAATAATCCATCGCGGGTATACTCCTGATTAATATATGCATCATTACCATAACCATAAAGTAACTTGGAGGTAGAGCCGTCACCAAAAGTAATACCCTCTGCTAAAATACTTTGGTAATTGTATTCCATCCCTGCTGATACACCGCTGGAATTCTCCAGACTCTTGGGTGTTGTCTCAATTGCCTCTTTTACCACATCTCCAGCTTTTCTCTGTCCCTGTATATCACCAGTCACAACTGGTGTTGTACCTTTGCCATCTGCTGACCAGACATAGCCATTACCACTGTAAACGCCTGTTAAGTCATCCGATTGATAGGTCATGATTTCAGCCATACCTGCACCAAAATTATTTCTGGATAAGTATCCGAGAGTGTATGTACCTGAAGCTCCACCGTTAACGAGCATAGAACCGTCTCCGGCAGTAATATCATTCATTGCATTAACCGCAGCAATATCTTCCGTAGCAGTAACGCCGTTCATTGTACTAACGCGAGCGCCTGCACCAGCTTCACTGTAAATAATGGAACCTGCAAGGCTAACAGTTGTGCTATCATAGTTCACTCCATAGGTATCTTCATTTGCCCAGCCATGAGCATTTGGTGATACGTGGAAGGTATAATCTCCCTGTTCTAATACATAGCAGCCCTGGCCAAACTGATCAAAAGTTGCAAGATCATCCGTAGAGAATTCAATGGTTAAGTCTTGTTTATCGCCTGGCTCCAGAATATCTGTCTTATCAAAACCAATTAATATTACTTGGGATTTTTCAAGACCAACACCGGAAATACCTAACGAGGAGTCTTGATTATACGGAGCCTGCATATATAGCTGAACAACACTCTTACCAGCAACACTTCCCGTATTCTCAACTGTTACCGTTATAGAGTTCTGACCATGCTCCTCTAATGCAATATCCTCTTTCTTTATCTTCTGAGTAAAGGAAGTATAGGAAAGACCATAACCAAAGGGGAATTGAACTACTTCTTCGTAACCTGCGTAGTTTGCTTGTGGACCTGCTGCTTTTTGTGCTTCAAAGGTACCGTTTACTTCTAAATCCGCAAAATATTTACCTTCAGAAAGGTTACCCTTAAACTTTGTACTTTGGAATACTTCACTATCAAAATACCCTGTTGCATCCGCCGTTTCATAGTAGCGATAACCTACATAAACACCTTCGTTGTACTCATAGTATTTATTCTTTGATTGCATTGTAATATTGGAATAGGTCTGGTCATTTGCCGAATAGAACGTAGGGTTGGTGGACATATCATAAGTCCAAGTATCAACCAAGTGACCGGATGGATTTGTTTTGCCACTAAGAATATTGGCAACACCATACATACCTGCTTCACCAGGATGACCAATCCAAAGAACAGCACCTACATTAAAATCTGCATTGCTGACGAAACCAGTTTCGATTGGTACCGCTGAATTAATTAATACAACCGTAGACTTGAAATTTTCCTTACAGAACTTAAGTAAGGCTATCTCATTATCATCCAGCTCCAGATAAGTACGTCCAGTTGTTGTATCTTTATTGCCATCATAATCCAGAGATGGCGAAGCTCCTTCTGCACCAGAACGAGCAAAGGTAACAACCGCTATGTCGCCATAATCACCAATTACTTCCGGTGTTACAAATTGCTCATAAGTAGCGATGCTAAACTCATGAATTTGCTGATAAGACGTCCAGTTGTATTCTACCGCCGGGTCACCTGAAGCAAGATATTCTGCATTCACAGAACCGTTATGTATATTGGCACCGTTACCAAGGGCATTATCAAGCCAGGTCCAAGCTGTTTTATTATAATCGATACCAGCGTTTGAAAATGCTTTATCCATCATTGCAGTGTTAGAGTCGTCACGACCACCTGCAGAACCTGTTCCTCCCTGTACATAGTTATGTGAACTAGCGCCAAGAATGGTAACTTTACTCTCATTTAAAGGCAATGTGTTATCCTTATTATAAAGTAGGGTTGCTCCCTCACCTTCTAAGTTGGTATTCACTTCAGTACCTTCCGCCAGAGTAAAAGCACGGTCGATGTTTTTCGTAGATATTTTGCCATACTTTGCTGCAACTGTATCATAGTTAATCACCATAACGCTGTTGAAAACAATCGCAATTACGACAAGCACTGCCAGAACAATCCTTCCGTTTAACCCTTTCTTTGATTTCTTAACTGCCATAATATTCACTTACCTCCTCTTTCATTTTCATTTCCTCCTTACATGAAATTGATTAATACGTTTTTCAATATATCAGATTTCATTTTTTGTGCACATTTTCAGCATAACCTGTAATTCACATTGCAAAATCTGTATCTATTGTTTAAATGACTTTTAATTCGAATCAATTATCCATGTAAATTGCACATATTTTCCTTTGATTTTTAAAACTCATCTATAGCTAAAACACAATCAGAGTTTAAGCTATCCCCAATGCCTCCTTCAATAACATAGCAACAACCGGTATTCCAGGAAAGGTAAATAACATTTCATAGGAACAAACGGCAGTTATAAAGGCATGAGTGGTAAGCATTATACGAAATCTTGCACAAAAAAGAGCAGGTCATTGAATTAGCGTATTTATTTCAAATAAATAATATTGAAACAAATACGCCAAAAACAAAGCCTGCTGTTAATATTTAAAAAATTGTCCGACCTATCGTAGAATTGCTATTTAAAATTACTTTAGCACAATAATTCCTTTGCTTTGCATTAAATCAAGAAACCTTGATTTAACCTCCTGCAGCTTTCTTCTGCTAATTGGAAGCTTTTTATCATCATCTATTACTATTTCGGTATCACCTATTATTTGAATATGTTTATAGTTAACTAAATATCCTTTATGAATTCTTATAAATCCAAGGGGTTCTAATTCTTTCTCCAATTCCTGCATCGTTGTTCTTATAGGTACAGGTTCTCCCTTATTCTCTGCGTATATCAATTGGGATTTTTTATTCCCTTCAATATATAATATCTCATTATAAGGAATTACCTTTAATTGATCTCTGCTTTCAATAATCAGGCTCTGAGTAATATTCTCATGATGCGTTTGCAAATAGGTTGCAAGCACCTCTGGAATATCCTCCAGAATATGACTCTTTCTTATAAATCCATCCGGTTTCACCTTCAAAGCTGCAAAGACTTTATCCTCGCGATTGGAAACAAATATAATACTTGTATGATAGCCATGATTTCGCAGCTCTTTGCCCATTGAAATGCCATCCATAACCGGCATATCAATGTCTAAAAGCAGCAAATGAAATTCTGTTTCCGTTAACCTCCTTCTAATTGAATTTACTTCTGTAAAAGTCTCTATCTCAACTTCATAGTCCTGCAGAATAAAATAGTTTTTCACAGCATTTGCAATCATATCTAAGGCTATTTTATTATCATCACAGGCAGCTATTCTTAGCTTATTCATCTATTACCTCTCCTACACATTTTTACTGCTACCGTTTTTCAATAACAGACATCAGCATTATCTCTGCTACGCATTTTACTACTTCCGTTCTTCAATACAGACATCAGCATTACCTCTGTTACGCATTTTTACTACTTCCGTTTTTTAATACAGACATTAGCATTACCTCTGCTACAAAATGCTCCTCCTGTATTTCATATTTTACATATCCCTTATAACGGTCTACAATCATATGAATAACCTTTGTTCCATATCCATGTGTATTGCTATTCAGCTTTGTCGTCTTAAGAGATAACCGTTCCTTCTTTGAAATAAAATCGTCAATTGGATTTTCAACCTTCATAAATAAATAATGGTTGTCCTGCCAAATTTTAAATTGAACTATTTTTTCTCTCTTGTTCTGCATATTACAAGCTTCTATTGCATTATCCAGCAAATTAGATAATAAACTGCATAGGTCTGTTTCTCTGAAGGGTAACTCCTCCGGTACTACAATCTTTGTTTCAATTGTAACTCCATACGCTTTTGCCTTTGTAATTTCATAATTAATAATGTTGTTAATAACTACATTTCCACAATCAATAAATTGAAATAACTCTGAAGTCTCTGCCACACTATCTTGAAAATACTCCTCCAGCTTTTCATACTCATTGTTCTGCAGCAAGGAAAGCATATATGCTTTATGATTTTTTATTTCATGCCTTAAGGAACTCATTTCCTCATAATTTTGCTTTGAAAATCGATAAACCTCTTTATCGACTTCAGCTTTATGCTGCATCGCCATTAAATCCACATTTTGTGAGTATTCAGAGGCAACAGAATAACACATATAGTATGCCATCATTTCCAAAACCCAAAAAATGATGCAGATTAATGCATTATAAGTCTCTGTTTTATACCCTGTATCATAGATAAAGTAAGTGAAGGTGAAGTGGGTTAGACAACTAAAAATTGAGATAGCTACCATTAGAAATATACTAAAGTCAGGTACATACCGAAAGGATTCTGTACTAAATTTATGTAAAAAAAATGTAGTAAAAATAAAGCCTAACACAGAGGTAATCGAAGTCAAATCGATGTTTTGTATAAATGCAATATTGCTTGCCTCACCCATTACACCAAAAGATTTTGATATGGAAAGAATAAGGATGAACGAAGATCCAAACATAAAACTTCTTAAAATTCTTGTTGCTACACTATATTTACTGGAAACCCTTGCATACAGAAGAAGAAAAAGTCCATATGGTATCAAATATAAGAAATATGAGTCCAGTATTCTATGATAATAACTACTGAATATGATAAATCCTATTAACCACAGTAGTATTTCAATTATTTTTTTAAAGATTGCTTTGAAAGAAAAAACAAGGTCATTAAGTAGTAGAATCCCAAAGACCACAAAACTAACCTGTGTAATAATAAAAGCCCTACCATATTCCATATCAATATAGTAGGTTTGAATATAATCCAACATAATAAACCCCTAACCCATTTTACAATAAATATTATCCATCACCTGTCAGGTATAACTGACTTAAATGATAGCCTAATACTTTTTTAGTACCTATTCCTACTCTCCTATTATAACATGGCATTCACAAATGAGCTATTAGTTATGTGAAACCTTAGCAGATTGTCTTATCCGAATAATCCAATAAAGAATACAAGCGAAGCAGATATGAATGCTACAACAGAACCTATTGCACATCCTTTAAATGCTCCTATTATGTGGTGCATAGGATTTCTATATTCTTTCGCCATATCTACAGTACCTGAAATCATAAATTTTTTATTATGACAAAAAATAACGAAGTCAAATACAATTAATTAGTAATGTCAACAGCTTGAAAGGCTTATGTCAAATAGTTAATTCGCTATTTGACATAAGCCTTTATTTTAATCCGAAAACCTCTTCGAATGAAATACAACAGTAAATACCACTGCTATTATTATAACAAATATACCGATTACCCAAAATCCTGCTACTATATTAATTTTAGTTGCTACAGAACCAAAGAATAGTCCTAAAACAATACTAAACATTCGTTCTAGTAGCGACGATATTGATTCAATTGTTGCTCTTGCCTCATCATCAGCATGATGATGGAGATATCCCATTGCTAATGGATTAATTAATGCTGCCATACTAATTGCCACAACTAATCCAAAAATGCCTACAATACTCTGAACAATAGCCGCTATTAAAATGCAAAAGCCACATATAAAATAAGCACCAATTAATATATTCGTTCTTTTCATATATTTTAGTAACTTAGTTGAAAGCATGGACCCTAATATACTGCCTACACATATTATCGACAATACAATTCCGAAATATATAACAGGAAACGATATGTGTTCCAGGTACAACTGCCAGAACTCATCAATATAAACCACACATGCAGCAATAACAATCGCATTCATACATATTTTAAAGGCATTGATATTTGATCTAAAAAATGAAAATGCAGTGGTAATTATTTGACAATAGGTTATCCTATGTTCCACTTTAACCTGTGTTAGTGGCTCGTAAAGTAATAAAGAAACTATAACCGTTATCAATGCACAACCAGATGAAAGCCAATAATTAAATGTAAAACCAAATCGAAAAGCTAAATAGCCACCACACAATGCAGCAATTAATGCTGCGGCGAACTCCATTGCGTTCATAGTTCCGCAAATACGTTCAAATTCACTCTCCCTTTTAACACTTTTCAAGGAATCATAGAGTAAAGCATTAAACGCCCCACTACTAAGAGCATATCCTATTCCAGAACTAAAGGTAATAATTGCAAAGTGCCAAAAGGTATTAGCAAAAATCAAGGCAAAGAATTCAAAACACTGCAGTATACAACTGATAACAATCAACTTTTTTCTACCTATCTTATCAGCAAGAACTCCTGATGGAATTTCAAATAGTAGAATGGCTATTGCATAAACGATTTCACAATATACAACCATCTGCACTGTCATTCCTCTCTCCTGATAGAATAAACGCTCTATCACATAGGCTGGAATGAGGTTTTGGAAAAAATTGATTATATATAAAAGCCATTTATTTTTGTTATTAATCATGTTAATTCTCCTTATATAATTTTCAACATTGCAAAATCATATAAGGAATTGGTGGTGGTCGGGCTAAAGATTAGTTGGGATATCTAATGCGATACATAGCGTTCTCCTTTCTACACTTACTTAAAACTACAATCTAATATAGCATCCTTTTGGTTCACTATAATATTTAACTCCATTTATGGTTCGATATGCACGAATAGAGAAGTAGTACGTATACCCTTTTTTCAAACCGGTTTTCTTATAATTCAAAGTCGAATTAGAAGAAATTGTCTTTATTAACTTATAATCCTCTTTCATATCATCATATAAAAATATTTCATAACCAGTAGCACCACTAAGTTTAGTCCAGCTGATTTGCACAGAGGTACTACTTAATTTTTTTGCCTTTGCATACTTGACTGATGATAGTATATATATACTTGTAGTATTACTCATCGGATTTGTTGCATCCTCAAGCCAGACAGAATCTGAAGTTTTCACCTTATAATAATAAGTTTTCCCTGTTTTAATACTAGTATCATAATATTCACAGTCTTCTACCGAATCGATTAGTACAAATCCACTGTTCTTTTTTGTAGATCTATAAATATCATACTCTTGATTCAACGCGGTTTTCTTCCAAGTCAGCTTAACTGCATATTCGTCATAATAATCAGTATAACCCGTAGAGGCTTTTAAATTTTTAGGAGCATTATCTAATGTGGTGATTTGTAATATTACTTTAGCCCCCGGTCTATCCTTTGACCATATCTCAACTTCAGTATAGCCTTGGTTCAGTACAGTTATATAACCATCTTCACTAATGCTTACATTACCATCATAATCTTTATATCCAAGTTTTTTATTATCTGCATTTGCTGGATAAAATTTAATGTCTAATTTTGTTTTCTGACCTGCGCTAATTGTTAATTTAGTTTTATTTGTTGATATGGTTTCTACCTTAGTCGTGCCTTTTATAGTTTTACCAACGGCTAACCTATGCATCACCAATTTCTTAGACTTTCCATCACTGGTGGTCCAATATACATATCCATCCTTATAAGTTGGCTCGCCAAAAGTCGTTAGATAAACATCCTGCAGTTCAGTTTCTGGAATAACAATTTCTCCAGTACTTGAAACCACCATATAACAGCTGGTTATATAATGGTCATAATCGTCACGAGAATACAATTTCTTCTCCCACATAAATAGAAGCTGATCATTCCCAATGGATATCATTTTAGGGTTGGAAGCATAGTAATTACCTGTATAATTGGTAAGCCAAAGAACACCGTAGTCCACCGCTCCTGCTTCACAACCACCAGTTGTATCTACGAAGGTGCCTTCCGCTTTTCTGGTATCTCCGGACAAAAGTTGGACATTTGCCTGATTAGAAGAATTGGAGGTAAAGTTTTTAGAAAATACCTGTAAGAACAAATTACGCGATTCATTATAGTTAGGGTCAGAAGCTGTTTCATAGGATAGTGTTTTCTCGGACACTCCAGAAAGCGCATAACCATTGGAACACTCTGCCAGACCTCCAAGAACTGAATAAGTAGTCTGGTAGATATACCCGTTTCTGAAATGGAAGGAAATAAAGTTTGGTATAGACCATATATCCTTAGTATACTGATTTACCTTATGAACTTGATACCCTCGATCAAATGCATCCCCTCGGTCCACCATTAGATAGCTCCCATCACTGGTGGCAATTACCTTCTGCCCAATGGAATGACTGGTATAGGGTGAAAGATATTTTAACTTTGTCATTGTATTTGTATCAATATAAAGGGTGTGGCTTGATTGGTGCTTATTATACATAACTCTGCCATATCGACAAACTAAGATACCCTTAGAATCAATTAATACATCACAATTCCCAAAATTAAAAGGTTCCTTTGTTCCATAACCTTTATCGTTAAATACACTAGTTTCAATACCAGTGTAAGATAACTTCTTTAGTTCTTTTCCTTCACTGCTATATTGAACAACTGTTATAACAACTGCAGACCCTGCAGTTGCATCTGTTTCCATATCAGCTGTATCATATTTTCCATAGATAATATAAAAATTTCCCGTCTGATCTTGTACTACATTCCCCACCAATGGTAAGTCCTTTTTAATCTCCAGGGTCTTTTGTAGTTTCATCTGCTCACTTAGTATGCTGATATAAACTGTATTTTTACCACTATAGGCTATGTAGTATTGATTATTCACACCCCAGAATTCATTAATTTCAGATACCTTTCCATAAGGGAAATCTATATCTGAATTGATGGTAGATGGTGTCTTTTCGGTTGTAGTAAAGCTGAAATCTTCAACCTTAGCGACATCCTTTGCTTCCACCCTTGTGTTAACCGTTGTACTAAGCAAGAAACCGACTGTTAAGCTGAATACTAATAATGGCTTTCTGAACCAGCCGCATTGCTTATTGGGGTTCTCACTTTTGTTTTTTGTCCTGTTAGACTTCATCCTTCGTACCTCCCAGTAATATATTCAAAATAAATAATTCCTTTTGAATATATTACCATAGATAGTTAATAATTTAAATATTGTGTGCCTTTTTATATCAAATAGTTTTTTATACCCTTTAGTTAATAAATTTTGATACATATGCTAGTCAACCATTAAGTAATCTCCTATTTAATTACTGCATTATCTCCTTAAGAGCATATTATCAGTTCCAGATTTTATATGGGATTTCATTCTTCTTGCAGTAAGTGTACGCTGCTGAACCTTCTCTAACATAAAGATAGCAATTCGTACATTTATTAAATATAGGTAAATCTGGTAAACACGCTGACAAATTAAAAGCCGTTATAGAAGCAGGAACCATAATCTTCAAATTGGAGCAATTATTAAAATAGTCGTACACACCTTTTAAGTTCTTGGGTAAGTAAAGCTTTTTTAGATTATCGCACTTATAGAAAGCATTACCTGAGATGCGCGTAACACTTTCTGGTATTTTAAAGATGGTCTCTGTTTTTGCTGGAGGATAACTAAGCAAACAAACGTTAGAGTTTTTCTCTTTCTTATAAAGCACACCATCGACAACCGTATAGGCGTTATTTTTCTTATTCAAAATGAATTCTTTCAGTGAACTGCATCCATAAAACGGATTATAGGTTCCAATTACATTGTTTTCGCCCAAGCTGGTAACGGATGCGGGTAGGGTAATACTCTTTAAGTCTTTACAATTACCATAAGCCAGGCTCCCTATTTTCTTTACTTTATTGGATAACACTACTTTTTTTAAATTGGTGCCATAGAAAGTATATGCTGGAATTTTGGTTATTCCTGTTGGCAATGTAACACTTTCCATACTTGAAGCACCATAAAAGATTCCTTTTCCCAGTGTTGTTACGGTATCTGGAATTATTATTTTTTTAATTACTGACAGACCAGAAAATGCATAATCTCCAATGGTGGTTACCGTATCGGGTATCTGGTAGGAGGTATCGGATTTTGCAGAAGTATAACGTACAAGCGTAGACTTATCATTATTAAAGACAACCCCATCGATTAAAGTAAAATACGGGTGCTTCTCGCTAATCTTAATTTCATTCAAAGAAATACTGTCAGCAAAATACGGAAAATCCTTTATATTATCTGGTATAGTTACTCTCTGAACGCTGGTACATCCATCAAATGCATTCTTCGCTAAGGATTTCATTTTACTATTGATGTCAATTTCTGTAGCACTTATGCAATTATTGAAGGCAAGCCTAGCTACCATCGTTACACCTTCAGGAAGTATTATCTGCTTTAAACTCTCACAATCCAGGAATGCACAATAATTAATTTTCACTAAGTTGGCTGGCAGATTGGTTACCAGCTTCTTGCACCCCGAAAATGCATCTCCCTCTATTAAAGTAATCGAATCCGGCAGAGTAATCTGCTCCAAACCAGAACAATTTTTAAAGCTTCCTACATTTATCGTTGTAATACCCTTGGGAATATTTATTGTTTTTAATGATCTGCAATCATAGAACGCATAGTAGCCTATCTGATTGACGCTATCCGGGAGTTGGATTTCCTTCAGGCTACTGCAGCCTGCAAATGCATAACTTCCAACCGAAGTTATTGTTGATGGAACCAATACTTTCTTTAAGCTAGAGCAATTATGGAAAGTATAAGAATATATTTCTGTCATAGTTTCTGGTACGACATAGGATTTTAGCTTACTGCAGCCAGCGAATGCCCCGTCACCAAGATAAGTGAGCTTTTCAGGTACATTAATCTCAGATATTTCACTGCAACCATTAAAGGCTTCAAATTCTATTGAGGCCACACGATCTGGTAGCTTAATAGAGGTTAACTTACAATAGCTAAAACATCCTTCTGGTATACTGGTAATTCTCGATGGTAGTGTTATCTTTGATAAATTAGTACAATTACTAAAAGCATATTTTGATAGGCTTTCTAGCGTATCAGGTAAGGTTATGTTCTCTAAACTAGTACAACTACGGAATACTTCATTACCCATCGACTGTAACTTATTTGATAGGTTAATTGTCTTTAGTTTAGTACAATATGAAAATGCACCTTCCCCTAACCTTATAACACTGGACGGTATCGTGATTTTTGTAAGTGACGCATTGTTGGCAAATGCTTTATCTTCAATTGCAGTTACTTTCTTTCCTCTAATATAGGATGGTATGGTCAGCTCTGCTCTCTTTCCGGTGTAATTGACTATCGTAACTTCGTTGCCTCTTACTGCGTAGTTATAATTATTATAGGTTTCTGTTGCGGCATAAGTAAACGATATTTGAGATGGAAAAAAAACTAAAAGCAATATTATAATTATAACTGATAATATCATCCTTTGAATATTTATATAAATCCCCTTCATTACACCCTCCATCTCAATAACCTTAACTAATACAGACATTTATATCAGTGCCAATTATGATTGCATTGGTCATGTAAATATTATTACAATTACAAACTAATTACAATATTTTTTACATATAATGGTAGTTATATAGTCATAAGGATCAGTAAATCTTAATACTTCAGTTATTCATCCCCTGCCTTAAAGTTATAGATTGGCTTTATAATTTTAACAACTTCTGCTGTGTCTCCTATGTTGTTAACGATATCCTCCATACTCTTGTATGCCATTGGACATTCATCCAAAGTATCCTTATTAACAGATGTAGTGTAAATTCCATTCATCTCTTTCTTAAATTCTGACACTGTAAAGGTATTCTTAGCCTTTATCCTGGACATAAGTCTTCCTGCCCCATGGGGAGCAGAATTGTTCCAATCCTCATTCCCCTTACCAACACAAATTAGCGAACCGTCCCTCATATTAATAGGAATTAGCAGGGTTTCCCCTTTCTTAGCAGAAACCGCACCTTTTCTTAGTATCATTGCATCAGTATCAATATAATTATGAATTGTTGTAAATTCTTCTTCTACCTTTAGCTTTAATCCCTTGACAATCTCCTCCATCATTGCTTTTCTATTTAGTAAAGCAAATCTTTGTACCAATCTCATATCATGAATATAGTCTTCCATCAGCTGACCCGATAAGTAAGCAAGTGACTTTGGAATCTCTGTTCGTACCAATTTCTTCAGCTCATTAACTGCTGTCTGAATTTCCTTATCCCTGCCAGCTTTCTTATATTCAGCTATTAGTTGAATTTCGTCTGCCTTGGTATTACCATTCAGAGACTTATAAGCTTGGTCCTGATAATAATTCGCAACTTCCAAACCAAGATGACGAGAACCAGAGTGAATTACAAGAAAGATATTACCGTCTTCATCTTTATTGGCTTCAATGAAATGATTCCCTCCACCTAGAGTTCCTAAAGATTTCACTGCTCTATCCAGGTTAATCTTCGCATCTGTCTTGCATCTTAAGGCATTCAAATCTATTTCGTCATTATATCTGTGTGCTGTTGATCTTACATTAAAGCCAGATGGAATTCTTTCATAAATAAGCTTATCCAGCTTCTGCACTTCGATATGAGAATTCTTAATTTGAATTGTCTCCATCCCACATCCGATATCTACACCTACAAGATTCGGAACCACCGAATCTTGTAGGGTCATTGTTGTTCCAATGGTACACCCGGCACCAGCATGAACATCTGGCATAATTCTAATTTTTGAAGCTTTTATAAATTCCTGATTGCACAAGGTTCTAATCTGTTCCAGTGCAGTTTCCTCTACAATTTCAGTAAAGACCTTGGCTGTGTTATACTTTCCTTCTATACTTTGCATAAATTCATCCTATCTGAACCAAAAGTTATTATTTCTAACATAATCCTTTAATTCACCTAATTTTTTATTATTATCTAATTTTCGCTTTTTCTTATTCTTATTTATCGCTTTTGCTCTGGGATAATACTTGTCGCATTTTTGACAGTAATGCTCATGACAGGCTTCCCTCCCCTTATTACATTGTCCTAACGCGATATAATTAATACAAACTGCCTCTCTATATATGGCCATTTCTTTATTCCTCCTGTTATTACATATAAACGCACAAAAAAAGAGCCTCTTAATGTGATACCTAGATATCACCAATAATCGGCTCATTAATTATTCTATATGATCGCCGATAGCATCTGAATACATGCTATCGTATTTTATCTATAATCTACCTGTGAATTCCATTTTGTGAAATTCTGGAGATATAGCAATCTTAGCATAATTCATTTTGTAATTATTCTGTTTTTGATTTTTTATTGTTAGTTTGTTTGATAAAATATTACTAAATCTCATTGCAACGTCTCCTTTCTTTTCAGTTAATTTACAATTCCTACTAAGGCAATATACCATATTGTTCCTCTAATGTAAAGCCTAAAATAGTAAAAAATAATTTTTGCATAAAAAAGCCGCTTAATAAGATACCGAAATATCATCAATAAACGGCCAATAAATTACTATAATTACCTATAAGCTTTTACTTACTAATTACAACATACTCCCAAGGTTCTAGGGACATTTCATTTTCACCTGCTGACATAGATATACTCTCTGCTGTCATTAATTCTATTCCTTCAAATTCACTTTCGAGCTTAAACGTAACATCAGCTGCTTTGTCTGACAGATTTAATAATACAACAATACGATCCTCATCCTTTTGACGTTCATAGACTAGAACACGTTCACTGGAGGACTCCAGAAAAGTTATTTCTCCTCCCGCGTTACCATTCCATAAGGCTGGATGCTCCAGCTTTAAATGGATTAACTTGGTCAATAGCTCTTCATTCTGAAAATCTTCCCATATAATCTCGTCCTTATCAAAGAATTCTAGCCTATGGTCGAGATTAACCTCCTGCCCTGAATAGAGCAAGGGCATACCAGGTGCTGTAAAAATCAGTGCCAGCATTGCTTGCTGAGCAACACCCATTCTCTCTTCTACAGTGCCATTCCAGGAATTCTCATCATGATTATCAATAAAATTCAAAGGATAAGTCCCCTCTGGATAGTTTTTAACATCATTCTTAAAATAACTTGTCAAACTATCCGCCTTTTTAGTTCCCTTGGCAATACTGTTTAAATCGTGATATAAGCTCCAACCATAGTTAGAATTAAAAGCATATTTCATTAATGCCAGGGATTTATCATCCTCAGCTAACATATAAACTGGTTTAATTCTTTCCAGTTTTGTTCGCGCTTTTTCCCAGAACTCCAGAGGTACTCCCCCCGCATAATCACAGCGATAGCCATCCACATCAAATTCCTTTACCCAATAGGTCATGGCTTTTATCATCGCTTTTTGCAGCTTCTCATTGTCAAAATTTAAATCCGCAACATCTTCCCAGGTTTCAGGATAGATAATCTCACCCTGTGCATTCTTAGTATACCAATCTGGATTTTCTGAAATCCAAGCATTATCCCACCCAGTGTGATTTGCAACCCAGTCAAGGATTACTTTAAATCCCATCTCATGGCAGGCTTTCACTAAATGTTCAAAATCCTCTTTTGTTCCAAACTCCGGATTAATCTCCTGATAATCTGCAATTGCATAATAGGAACCTAAGCTTCCGAGTCTTTTGGTACTGGAAATCGGATAGATCGGCATGAACCAAAGAATTTTAACACCCATTTCCTTCAGTCTGGGTAAGTGCTCCTCAAAAGCTTTAAAGGTGCCTTCCTCCGTATACTGACGAATATTCACTTCATAGATAGTTGCATTGTCAGACCATTTCGGTACGCTTACTTTATCTTTAGAAGGTGCACAACCTGGTAATATAGATAGAATCATAAGAATCGCCACCCATCGGTATATTCTTTCCTTTTTCATATGTCACCTCTAGTTCCATTCGTGCGACCATACATAATACTAATATCTCGTAGCTTTTTAGCAAGTTCCATATCTAACATTTCAGGAAGATATCTCCACTGCCAATTATTGCTTGTGGTTCCTGGTGTATTCATGCGGGCAGAACTGTCCAGTCCCATAACATCCTGTAGAGGAACTATTGCCATCTCCGACACTGACGCATAACAGGTGCGAATAAAATCCCAGGAAACCGTTGACCTGGTCGCCTTCATATAACCCTCCACTTTGTCCTGACAATCCTTTGCTGCTTTTAAATACCATCCAAGGGTTGTATCATTATCATGAGTCCCCGTATAGCATACGGTTCTCGGTATGTAGTGATGTGGCAGAAAAGGATTTTCCTCGGTATTGTCGAATCCAAACTGCAGGATTTTCATTCCTGGAAGCTTAAAATGATCTCTTAGTTCGGTTACCTCCGGCGTGATTACACCAAGGTCCTCCGCAATAATAGGAAGTTCCTCGCCAAGTTCCTTCTGTATTGCATAAAACAAGTCTTTATATGGTCCTTTGCGCCATTCCCCCTGTATTGCATTTTCAGCTCCATACGGAATCGCATAGTAGGCCTCAAAGCCTCTAAAATGATCGATTCGTAGACAATCCACCATAGTTAGAGTATATTTAACTCTTTTGACCCACCACTTAAACTCCTGTGCTTTATGTACTTCCCAATCATAGAGAGGATTTCCCCACAATTGTCCTGTTTCCGAAAAATAGTCGGGTGGCACTCCTGCAACCACAACCGGATAGCCTTCCTTATCCAAATAGAATAATTCCTTGTTTCCCCAAACATCTGCACTGTCGAAGGCAGTAAAAATCGGAATATCTCCAATAATAGAGATGCCTTTGGTATTTGCATATGCTTTAAGATCAAACCACTGTTTATAGAAAATAAACTGTACAAAGGAATAATACCTTACTTCACTTTTTAGTTTATCTCTCCACCTCTCTCTTGCCTCCTGTGTTGGAAATGCAATTTCCAAAGCCCATTGGCACCACATAACACCACCATGGGCATCCTTAACTGCCATAAACAGGGAATAATCCTCCAACCACTCCTTCTGTTGTTGGCAAAACGACTCAAACTCCTCTACCATTTTAGCATTGTTCATAGTCTCAAAGTGTTCATAAGCCTTACGAAGAAGCCCTAACTTATACTCAATTACTGGACCAAAATCTATTTTAGTCGGCTCCCAATTTCTGGGCTCTAATTCTTGTTCTGTCAGTAGCCCCATGTCGCCTAAAAGCTCCGGACTAATTATTAATGGCTGACCAGCAAAAGACGAAAAAGACTGGTAGGGGGAATCCCCATACCCTGTTGGCCCCAACGGTAATACCTGCCAAAGTGACTGCCCAGCCTCTGCAAGGAAATCAACGAATTGATATGCATATGCCCCTAAATCTCCAATTCCATATAAACCCGAGAATGAAGTCGGGTGCACTAAGATACCACCCTTTCTAACTGAATTCGCAAGGGATTCTACAGATTTTCTATCCACTTCTTAAAACCTCCCTATCATTTTGTAACATATTTAAGCTTTCTATAGATGGTTAGAGTGTTTATTGACTTTTGACACTCTAACCACAGATACGCATTTTCCTAATTTATTTGTTGTAAAACCATAAACTCATAAGGTTTTAATTCCATTTCGTTATTAAGTACAACCTGCTGATTTACCCATAAATCTATGAAATTGAGACCTTGAATTTCACTCGGTAATCGGAAGTTCTGGCTTTGATAAGAACGATTCATTACTATAACATAGTTCTCTATTTCTGATGCCCTTTGATAAATAAGAACATCCGGATTCTCTGACTTATAAAAGTGTAATTCACCCTTATCTCTTAATACTTTGTGCTCTTTTCTAATTCTTATTAACTGTTTCATAAATGACAAGAGCTCTAAATCCTGATCCTCTGTTTTCCAACGCATTGGACGGCGACAGTCAGGATCCTGATTTCCCGTCATCCCGACCTCATTTCCATAATAAATGGAAGGAGCTCCTGTATGTGTCATCATAAATACATAGGCAAGCTTTAACAGTTCTTTGTTTTCACCTGCTTGATGCAAAAATCTTGGGGTGTCATGGCTGTCTAATAAGTTATACATATGATTATTAACACTTTGAGGATAATAGAAATTCGTACGGATTACTTCCTGTTCAAATTCTGTCGAATTCATCTCCCCTTTGGCAAAAAAGCCAAGAACAGCATCATTCAAAGGATAATTCATAACCGCATCAAATTGATCTCCACCGAGCCAGGGGTTTGCATCATGCCATACTTCACCGACAATATAAACTTCTGGATTTTTCTCCTTTGCAACCTTACGGAAATCTCTCCAGAATTGATGATCCACTTCGTTTGCTACATCCAGTCTCCAACCATCAATAGAAGCCTCATCACTCCAATAACGTATTACATTCAGCAGATATTCTTTCATTTCTTCATTCTCTGTGTTTAATTTAGGCATACTTGGTGTGTAAGCAAAGGTATCAAAATTCAATTCCTTGGAGGAACTTAATCCATCCTTCCTGTCATAAACCGGGAATTTATGAATGTGAAACCAATCTTTATAGGGAGATGACTCACCTTTCTCAACTACGTCCTGGAATTTTTCAAAATAGAATCCGCTATGGTTAAACACAATGTCCAGCATTACACGAATGCCCTTTTTATGGGCCTTGTCTACTAATTCCTTTAACTTTTCCTTATCCCCAAAGTGAGGGTCTACAGACAAATAATCAATGGTATCATATTTATGATTTGAGTTAGACTGAAAAATTGGTGTAAAATATATACCATTGATGCCCAGCTCTTCTAAATAATCCAAATGGTCAATGACTCCCTGTAGGTCTCCACCATAAAAGTCTCCAGAAGAAGATAATGGTTCCTCCCAGTTTTTTACATTATCAGGATCATTGGTTCTATCACCATTCGCAAAACGTTCTGGAAATATTTGATACCAAATAGTATCCTTAACCCAATCCGGCGCCTTGTAGATGTCAATGGAATTAATGAATGGGAATGCAAAGAAATTCTTCTGATCCGTTAAATTAGAATCATCCTCACCGGTAACTTTGTGAATCTTTCGTTCCCCATACAAATATTGCTCTCCCTTGCTTTCCAGCCTGAAAGCATACCTCATTCTTCTTAAATCCGGCTCTGCGTCAAGAAACCAGAAATCATGAACACCGTCCGTTCCCACTTTCTCCATCTTTCGATATTGTATAAACCAATTCCATCTGGAGTCCCCTTCTGTTTCCTTTTCTTCTCTAAAATCATAAGGATCTCCAAAAACTAAAACCACTTCTTCCACATCATTTGCTTTTGTTTGTAACTTTATATGAAGTGTTTTATCGTTATAAGCATATGCATAATTACTGCCCGCCTTATGAAATATTGATGATAATTCCATTATTTTCTCCTTCCAACGGTGTCATAAATCTGAACTACTAACTTGTTGTTAACTAGCAAGTAAAATTTCACATAGAGCACCAAACAAGTTCTGATTAATATTCATCGAATATAGTTCTGCTATCATTTTTGAGGTAGTAGAATTTTTCTTAAATATATGATAGATCTTCTCTTTTAGCTGAAACTCAATCTGTGCCTGATCTAAAAAATGCAGTAAATTATCTTCTACCTTATTTCTGCATATCTCCATTTTTTCAAATTGCACCAAGAGCTCTTTTGTAACATCCACATTCTCTACAGTAATCTCTAATAAATTGGAATTCACTTCATAATTCCTAGTATAATGAATTATAGTATCACCTAAGGTGACCTTAATATCTTCACAATCTTGAAATCCAATAAATTTTAGTTTGTAGTTCCTGCTTTCGGGTATCAGTCCCAGTTGACCATCAGCAGCATTGATTTTAAAACACTTTTGATTCTGCCAATCAAGTAGCATTGTTGTCTTTACAAATGCTCCTTTTTTATATTCCAAACTTTCTCCATCATCCTCGTAAAGACAAAATTGTCCATCATCACCCGCAAATATTTTAATTTCCAGTACCTTTGGATTGTTTAGATCATTAAGAATTTCGCTAACTCCATTCAAAGGAATAATACCACCTGCTTTTGCCAGAACAGGGATGTTATCCAATCCTCGATACAGTTCCATATACCGATTTCCTTCGTAAATTATGCCCTGAAAGAAATCCATATAGTTACCTTCTGGCAACCACACCTTAACCTTTGCAAGATTTAGAGACAAATCAAGCTTTTCCGTAATTGGTGCTACGATGAGTTCACTACCAAAATAATATTGATTTCCTACCTCATAGGCCTCAGCATTATTGGGGTATTGATAATACATTGGCTGTATCAGTGGCTCTCCCTCCACACTGCTTCTATGGTTCATCGTATAAACATAAGGCAGCAGCTGATGTCGTAATTGTAAAAAACGGTTCATTACTGCATGTGCAATATCATTGTATCGCCAAGGCTCTTTACCGTTAAACATACTTCCGGAGCTATGCAGCCTCATGATCGGCGAGAACACTCCAAATTGTAACCATCTGGTAGCCAGTTCATCATCTCGTATCCCATTCATATGTCCGCCTATATCATGGCTCCACCAGCCAAAGCCAATGTTAGAGGCTGTAGCCGTAAAATAGGGTTGGAATTTAAGGCTCTCCCAGGAAATTATGGAATCCCCCGAAAACCCGATGGGATAGCGATGGCTCCCTATTCCTGCGTATCTGGATAATATTAAGGCTCGTTTTCCGTTTCTTTGCAAATCCAGAAAATGAAAATGATTTAGCATCCAAAGAGGGTCTAACCCCTCAACCTTGGAGTCCTTTCCCTGCTGCCAGTCAATCCACCAAAAATCCACACCCTTCTTTTCATTACCATGATGCAAATATTTGAAATACGCCTTTAAAAAATCCTGATTGGTAATGTCAAAGGTAATTGGAATTTCATTTGTACTGTCTACTTCCAACTCCTCTGCCATTGCCAAATACATTTCCTCATGTGCACGAACACCCTCTGCCGGATGTACATTTAATGTAATTCTTAATCCTCTCTCATGAAGCCAGCTCATAAAGTCTTCCGGGTTTGGAAAAAAGTCTTTATTCCAGGTATATCCGGTCCATCCGCTGCCTAGCTTTGGATCAATATTCGTCAAATGCCAGTCCATATCCATAACTGCAACTGTAAAAGGAAGCTTCTCCTCTTCAAATCTATCGATTAAAGTTCGATAGGACTGTTCCGTATAACGATAAAATCTGCTCCACCAATTTCCCAAAGCATACTTGGGCAGAAGAGGTGTTTCGCCAGTTAACCGATAGAAGTCTTTTAGACACAGTTTATAATTCCTGCCATAGCCAAAGAAATAAATATCAATAACATCTTTTCTTCTTTGTTCCAGCCAACCGTCCTCTTTGATAAGAAACGAATGGCTATCATCAATGATTGAAAATCCATTTGGTGATATAACACCATTCTCTAATTCTGTTTCTCCATCTATTCCATCCAGAGTTCTGGCGGTTCCCTTTAAATCATTAACGGGTTCCGAGTAATTCCAGCTACTATGATAAGCTGTCAAATTATTTCTAACCTTTACTGTTAAGCCGTTCTTTGAAAATCTCTTTTTATCATAGAGGATATGAACCGCTTCTGTTATAATCTGAAGGCTGTCACTCTTTTCTATGACTTGAAATTCTTGCACCTCAAAATCTCTAAAAATCACGGATTGTGTTGCATGATCTTCAAAAATACCCATTTCGTCATATTCCATGCGTATCAGGTACGGAGTTAGTATTGTAAATCTATAAAACTCGCCTCTTACTGTGTTCTTCTGTTTACAAAGAGGACTTGGATTCCTATCATGACTCTTATCCAAAGTGTCCGTCCTTTCCATTGTTGATAAAATTGTAACTATTCCTTATTAGCTCCTGCGCTTAATCCATCAATTAAAAATCTCTGAAGGAACAGATATAGAATTGCAATCGGTGCTGCTACTAATACTGCACCAGCTGCAAACATTGTAAAGTTTGTATTTGTCTGTGTATTAATTAATTCATATAGTCCCACAGCTAACGTCTTTCTCTCCGTAGATGAAATCAAAAAGCTAGGCAGAATATAGTCAAACCAGGGTGCCATA
The DNA here is from genome assembly GCA_023407575.1 of Bacillota bacterium. Lineage (GTDB taxonomy): Bacteria > Bacillota > Clostridia > Lachnospirales > Lachnospiraceae > Mobilitalea. Next base: position 159,031 of record JAEYLX010000032.1, on the reverse strand, counting down.
AATTGAGTAATCGCTACAAAGGTCAAAATCGGGAACATAATTGGCAAAATAATTTTCGTATAAATCTGCAACTTGCTTGCTCCATCAATCTGTGCTGCTTCATCCAGTGAGGTAGAGACATTTTTAAGGTAACCTTTGATTAGCCAGGTATTATAGGGAATTTGACCTGCTGAATAAATAATTACCAGTGCCAAAGGTTGATTAAGTAGTCCAAAATTTAAAAAGAATACATAGATTGCAATCATACCCATGAAAGACGGGAACATCTGCAATATTAAAATGGACAGCAGACCAATTTTCTTACCTGCAAACTTTAATCTTGCAAAAATATATCCCATGGTTCCTACAAGAACAACGGATACTGTCATATTAAGAATAGCTATGGATAATGTATTTAAATACCATCGCTCGTAATCCGTTTCCTTAAATAATCGAATAAAATTATTAAAAGTTGGATGCTTAGGAATTGCAGATACCGAAGCCAGGGAAGATCCTGGATTAAAGGCTGATCCCACAATCCAAATAACAGGATACAATATGGATATAGCTAAAACTATCAATAAAGCATAAATTCCTATATAAGCTAGAACATCTTTGATACGATCTGTTATAGACATGGTATTGTTGCGTTTGTGGCGTTGTCCCATATTAATTGTCCTCCTTAAAAGCATCACTTCGTAAAAAGTTCCAGGTTGAAATGCCTCCGATTAGCAGGAATATGATAATTGACATGACTGAGGCCATATTGTACATTTGAAAATCTTTGGTCATTTTATAAATCCAGGTAATTAGAATATCCGTATGATTTGCATATTCATAGGCTACATTTCTTGGACCACCTCCAGTTAGGAAGAATACCACACCAAAGTTATTAAAATTACCTGCAAAAGACATAATCAACAGTGGCTTTACCTGTGAGAACAAAATAGGAAAGGTAATTTTTCTAAAACTTTGACCCGCGTTTGCTCCATCTACTTTTGCGGCTTCGTATAAGGTTTTATCAAAACTTGTTAAAATTCCTGTCATAAGCATCATAAAATAAGGCACGCCCAACCAGAAATTAATGACAACCAAGGTTATTTTCGCAATTACAGCATCGTTCAGCCACGGTATATTGGCTTCCAGCATTCTATTTAAAGGACCATAGGTCTGATTCAAAAAGTTTTTGAATACCAACAAGGATACCATACTGGGTATTGCCCAGGGTAAAATTAAAATTGTACGCCAAACCTTCTTAAATACCACTCGTTTGTTGTTTATAACAAGCGCTACCAGTAAACCTCCAAAGAAGGTTGTAAACGTTGAAAGAACAGCCCATATCACTGTCCAACTGGCTACTCCAAAAAATGTACTTCTCCAGCCCGGAAGCTTAAGTATCTGTGTAAAGTTAGCAAAGCCAACCCAATCAATTAAATCAGCTGGGGGACTATGATAGGCATCCCAGTTGGTAAAAGCAGTTAAAAAAGCAAAGATAATAGGTAAGATAGTAACGAACATTAGTAAAAATAAAGCAGGTGCACTTACTACATAAGCAAAACCAGTTTCAAATACCTCTTTATAAAACTCTTTTGACGACTGGATAATACCTGTCTTCTTATAACTTAAATAGCTTTCATTGGCATCTTTCATATTCAACAGCCAGACTACCACCAGGATAAGCAGCAAGAAAATGGCTATAATTCCCTCAATCATCATAACTGGCGAATTATCACGGAATCTTCCGCCAGTTGTATTTCCCAAGGTAATAAAGCCATGGATTCCCTTTCTAAAAAATCCGTATCCCCAATACTCTGGTTGCCCTGGAACTCCAGGATTTATGATGGAACTGGTAAGAATCTCTACTAATACATATACGAATTGAAAGCTGAAGAAAAACAGCGCTTTCCCTTTCTGCTTATTTTTTATCTGGCCCAATCCGAAAACAAAAAAGGATAGCCAACCAGCAAGTGTCATTTGCTGACCAATAAATTTCTGCCACCATTTATTTTTCTTTTTATTCCCCATAGGATTAAATCTCCTTATTTTTGAGAGTGGGTATTGCAAAACACTCCATAGGAACGTTCTACAATACCCTCTTGTTTTAAACCAAGCTCGTTATTTGTTATTCAGCGGCCTTTCCTGAATTCGCAATAATATTTTCATAATCCTGTAAGGATTTTGCTTGTGCGTCTTCAATGGTCATCTTTTCATCAAAGATATTGGTCCATACATCACGAAGAGGATCCCACATGTAATTACCTTCCTGGATTACAGGCATTGCATGGGAGAAAGCAGCCTGACTTAAAAAGCCCTGACTGATAATATCTTCATTTAATCCTGGAACTGTTGAAGAATCTTTAACTGCTGGAATCTTGCCCAAGCTGCTATAAATAACATTCATTACTTCTTGACTGGTTAAAAATCTCATCAAATTCATTGTTGCATTCGGATAATCCGTATATATATTCATACCAGTTACCTGTACACCGGAGAAGGTAATAGGCTGTTGATCATTATTAAATCTAGGTAATTTAATTGCACCATACAAATCAGAAACCTTTGTATCTGCTGTTACACCAAATTTCCCTGTTTCAGCCCAGGTAGTAAAATTCTTATTAATATCTGAAATTACCCAAGGACCACTAATGGTCATTGCTAATTGCCCCTTTTGGAAACGAGCTGGACCTTGATCCCATCCCATGTCCTGAATAGTTGCTAAACCAGGGAATAATGTAGAACCATCTTTATTTCCATACCAATCTCCAGTTACGGATTTGATGGACGCGGTAACTTCTGGTGATGTTATGTCAAATTTCGTTGGATCGTTATTATCCTCACCAAATACTCTATAACCGTCTCTGGTTAATAAGAAATAATTGTGATAGGCATCATACAACTGATATGCAAGAATTGTATGCTTATCTTCAGCTGCAGCACCTTCTTCACCCTCGCTCTCAAAACGATCAGAAAGATATGGAATTTCTGCTCCTGTACCTGCAAAATTATTTCCCCAAGCTGCAACACCTGCAAATAATTCTTCAAGATAAATTTCTTCTCTTTCCACCTGCTCCAATAAATTAGTAGCCGTTAGATTAAGTACTGTAGGAATTGTAGGTAACGCAGCTAAAATCTGCTTGTTATATACCAACGCAATATTTTCTACACTGGAGGGAACTGCAAACATATTATCTTCGTATAAAGTTACAGCTGTTGCAGAATCCTGCATAATAGATTTAAAGTAAGTCTCATCTCTTTCCGGAAGCTGAAATAACAAACCAGCTTCTCTCATATCAACAACACTGTTATGAGGTATGTATACAACATCTGCTCCCAATCCAGCAGGACCATCAAGTTTCATCTTTTCTGCTGTATCGGTGGAGCCAACGTTTTGATAGGTTAATTCAACATCAGGATACTTTGCATTCCAAAGTTCAATAATTTTTGTTGCATATGCTTCGTTGTCGTGCCAGAATGTTAATTTTGCATCTTTTTCAAATACATATTCTTGCTTTGCATCGTCCCATTTCAGGTCGTCTTCAAATTTTGCTGTCACTTGCTTTTTACATGCTGTCATTGAGAAAATCATGGTAATAACTAGTAAAACTACTAATAATTTCTTCATTTCATATCCTCCCGCGTTTTGACTATAATTTAGGTTTATCGGTATACCTTTGTTAGCGTAGCATCATTTTTGTGCATTGTCAATATATTTTATTGCTATTTCGGAGTTTTATAGTAACTTTTAATGTATCGGGGTAAAACAATTTTACTTAGGCCTTATAAATATGTTATATTCAAATATGATATTACAAATAATTACAGCATATAAGTTTATCGGTTTACTTTAATAAATCAAACCCAGGTAAAATGCTTCTTTGAATTAGTTCTAAATAGTTTACCGGAACGCTTCTCACTTGCAATTTGTCAAGAAATAGATAATAATAGAAGTTATGGAGGGGTCTAATATGTCGATTATTAAAGAAATTGCTGCTGAAGCAGGCGTCAGCGTAATGACTGTCTATAATGTTATCAACGGTAATCATGCCAGGGTTTCGGAAAAGAATATAGAGCTAATCAATGAATTAATTAAGAAGAAACATTATGTTCCAAACCTTTCTGCGAAAAGTTTAGCTGTAAAATCTACAAAGATTATAGGTGTCATCATCCCTCTCGGCGGAGGCGATTATAACTTTTTCCGAGATCCCTATTTAAGTGAGTTAATTGGTGTTGTGGAACATTCAGTAAGACGGAAAGGCTACTATGCAATGATTCGTTCTGTCAGCAGTGCCTCTGATGTTTCAAATCTGCTTAAAACCTGGAATATGGATGGTGCAATTTTTCTACTTCCTCATTACGATAAAATAGTGAATAAAATTATTGCACACAACGATTTACCAATGGTTTTTCTGGATAGTTATTCTAATATTCCAGATATTTTAAGTGTTGGTATTAATGATTTTAAAGGTGGATACATTGCCACAAAATATCTCATTAGTATGGGACATAGAAATATTGCCTTTGTTGGCCCGATTGAATCAGAGGAAGTGGATAGTGTCGTTAACCAACGCTTTAAAGGTTACAAAACTGCGTTAAAAGAATCAAATATTGATTTTCAGGACTCTTTTGTATATACCGCTATGCCAATCTATGACACTGGCGTTGCAGTGGGACGTGAACTCAGTGAACGCAGGGGTGAAATCACTGCCGTTCTTGCGTCTGCAGATATTATGGCCATCGGTATTATGGAAGGTGCACGCAGGAATGGATATGTTATCCCAAAAGATCTATCGATTGTTGGCTTTGATAATATCGAGAGTGCTATTTACCCCAGCCCCAAGCTGACTACAATATCACAAAACATCGCTGCAAAGGCTGAATGCGCCTTTGAGCTTCTTATGGAGCAAATTGACACTGGAACTGTAGCACAAAGAAGAATTATATTGGATGTGGAAATTACAGAAAGACAGTCAGTAATCCCCTTGGAGAATTAGAGTCTGTTCATAGGAAACCAGCATGATATGTTTATTAGCTCAGTAAAAAGACGCCATCGGTTACTCTCCAATGGCGTCTTTCTAAAGGCTTTTAACAAATGTTTTATGCCTTCGTTACTTTTTTGTTATTCAATATAATTGCACCTAGTAAAGCAAGAACAGAACCAACAGCAAATATAATTCCGGTAGATTTCACACCAGTTTTAGGTATTTCAACTGTTTCCACTTCCGCCGTATTCATTAACCCAAAACTGTCAAGTACATAAGGTTCACCATCATTTTTACTTTGATCTATTTCATATACAATAGCAGTGAGCTTGTCCCCATCAATATTAAACTCTGCAAATGTCTGAATCTGACTCCGTACTGGTCTGGACGAATCACTTGGATCTGGACCATATATAGCTGCACTGTTTTCATTGGCCACTTCAAACAGATCATAATATTCCTGCTCAATTTCAGTATTCTTATAATAAACCTTCGGACCTGCTGTACTTGGTATCATATAAACGGTTCCTTCCGTATTAACTGAGTATTCTACCTGAATGCCATTATATTCACCAACTACTTTTTCTGTGTCAACAGCCACACCATTAGCAATAGGTTTAGTACGTGCATAAATATGATCGTGTCCTTGTAATACCAAATCAATTCCTAACTCATAAAAAAGGGAAGGAACTATTTCTCTTACACCGTTTGCTCCCATAATATCCTCGTCCGTCGCATGGTTGGAGGTGGTATACGGACCTTTATGCATTACAGCAATAATCCAATCGATATTCTCATCTGCATTCGCAATCGCTACATCTTCCTTTAACCAATTAATTTGATCTACTGAAAAATTACGGAATTCTTCTGAATCTTCATTATTATTCAGAACGATAAAATGCGTATTTTCATAGTTATAGGAATAGTATGCTCCAGTTTCAATTGATGAGCCTGCTGGTGTGTCTAAGTTAAAATGCTCAATGAAGGACATAGGATCTTCATCATGGTTACCAGCAACACCTACCAAGGTTGTATTTAATAAGGTGCCATCTGCCGCATCCAAAACCCATCCCCATTGCTCTTCAATAATGCCTGCATCTACAATATCTCCATTAATTATGATAAATTCGGAATCTTTTACTGTATCACTGGCTTTTTCAAAGGTATCCGCTGATAACTCTGCTTCTATCTCAGTTTTCGCCTGCGTATCTGCCAAATCAATGAAAGTAAATTTCCCATCCTCATCTGCTGTTTTGAAACTGCCAGTATCACTCCAAAGATTAAGTGAAGCGTCACCTACTCTAAATTGATATTCCATACCAGCCTCTAATCCCGTAGCATCTGCCTTATGCACCACATATTCGGGAGCATTTGTTGATCTTGAATATGTGCCTGTAAATGTTAATGCCTTACTAAAATCAGGTTCTTCCAAATCTGTTTTTTCTATTATCTGAAGGTCGCTATTAGCAGATGCCTGTGATGTATACCAGGTAAAACCCTTTTCTGTCTTAGTATCACCCTTCATAGAAACCACAACTCTGGATACATTACCCACCTCAACCTCTGTGTTTGGGATTGGAGTTTTAGTATAGTCTATAATTTCAGGTGCTTCCTTTAACCCGGTAATACTCATTTCAAACCATAAATCAGAGCTGTCACCGCCATCCTGATGTATTTCTGCTGATATGGTATTAACTCCGGCCTGTAACAGTTCAACTGGCAAATAAAATATTTCTTCTTTTTTAGAGAATTTAGCAGGAGTATTGAAATTCACTTCCTCTTCCACATCAATTCCTTTTCGAAACGCTTCTTGTCCATTAAAATATACCACGGCACCATCATCAACATGTACATAGATTTCTAAGGCTTCAAAGCCTTCCAAGGATTCCAGCTCAATTTTAGTTACTGCATAGGTCGTCATATACTTATTATCTTCATCATCACCATAACCAATTTCAGTTCCAAGTAAAACATCAGGATTCGTTTCAGAAACAGCATCTCCAAAGCCTATCGGAGCAACTCCTGTTTTCCAATCAGTAGTATCGTAATCCTCTTTTATCCATTCTGTACCTAGATCAATTCCTTCATCATTGTAACTCCATTCCATATCAATAGGTAAAAGTACTTTTTCATTTTCTTCAGCAAAGGACAAAGCGGAAAAGCTACTTGCAACAAATAGAGAAACCAAACCAAAGCTAATTACTTTTTTACCATTTCTTGATAATCTCATTCCTATTCCTCCTATTTTTAACAATGTAGTAACAGCTTTATCCTACCAATTATTATTGGATAAAACGTACATGTTTTTGTTATAAATTAGTGAAATTTACCTTAAATGTAAAATGAAACACAACGCCACTTTTACTGAAGGCGCTGTGTTCATTTATTCTTATTTGTTTTTATTTACGTTTATAAGACATGCCTTTTTTTCTTTAACAACCGTTATCTTATAATAGTTTTCTCGCCCATCATATTTGAGCTTAATTAACGCACTACCTGTTGCTAATGCTTTAATCTTCCCATCTATTATTGATATAACTTTATTATTACTACTTGTAACATAATTATATTTTTTATTAACAATAAAATCTTTTGATTTACCGGACTTGTAATTTAAAGTAAATTTTAAGTCAGTAATAATATCCCCCGTTTCAAGTAGTATTGTCTTTTTATACTTATCCATTGCATTCTTTTCAAAATATTTATTTGAAGTACCAATACTAGTTACATAATCTAATGAAAGGATATAGTCCCACCAATTATGGGAATATCCATTGGCATCACGTCCTTGGTGGTGGGGCATCAAGCTAAACCACCATCTTTTATGTGCTTGATTTGCTGTCATTCCCTCTTTAAAATATGTATTAGCTGTGAATTCAGCCGTTTCTCCTGTTAATTTTGGATAATTATTTTTCCAGTCGATCCAGGTACTTATAACCGGCGTTTGATTTTCCCAGTCATAATCACTTGTACTATTTGGTGCAAAATGAACTTGGCCCACCCCATATTCTTTCACATTTACTGGTGCTTTGTTCAAGCATAAGTAGAATTTTTGCCAGGTATTTAGCTCATTATATGATGTAAAGGACAGCTGTTTATTATAAGCTTCATCGCTCACCTGATAGACATTATTTAACATAGCTTCAGCATAATGTCCAATACATTCAAATGCGCTATCCGATCGAGTAAAATTAAATCCAGCAATTACAAAGTTATCGCAATCTGCATATATGGTAGCGCCATTCACATCAAACGCACTTCGGCCAACCATGCTAGTTTCCCGCATACTAACCATATCAATGCTAAATACCCAAACCATGTCAAATTCCTTGGCATTTTTGCGTTCAACTAAGTTATATTTATTTAGAATATAATTATAATCAAAATAATACGGATTATCTATTCCTTCTAGTCTTGCTGTGTTTACATTATCCCACCAACCATTCCAACCATTCCTGAATATATCTAAATAAGTAGTCTCATCCAATTTATAATCTTTTCCTGTTATAATTTCTTTGCCTGATTTGTCTATATGCGAAAGTGTGATCTTCTTTGTGTAAGTAGGAAATTCGTTCAAATATTCTACACCAACAATTTTACAGTTTACTACCCCATTTGATCCCATTACAAAGTCTCCTTGTATAGACTTTACAGAGGATTTCAAACTTAAATTCAATCCAAATGTATTAAAATAATCTGTTACTTTCATCTTTTTGGACTTTAAATAAGGATTAATTTCAATTATTAGAACTTTTAGGTCTTTCACTGGAGCAACTGCTTCTTGTGCATATATTGCTTTTGAGTTACTCACCAATGATAACACGAATACAATTATAATAAGTATAATTAAAGATTTTTTTATGTACATACAAATCTCCTAAATCATTTTATGCTAATCTAAACTTTAAAATCCTCACTGCGGCAGGATATAGATACTTACTATATTGCTCAAAGGATTATAATTTTTCTCATCTGTCCATGGAAAATCAGAGGACTTAACCTGATAATAATAGGTTTTATTGTTTTTCAAAGCAGTATCATAATACTCACAGTTATCAGTAGATCCAATCTTTATAAATCCCATTTTTTTATTTGTAGAACGATAAATAATATACCTTGGATAAAGCGCTGTTTTTGTCCAAGTAAGTTTCACCGAGGTTTTATCTCCCTTATAGATTAATTTAGCTTTTAAATTCTTCGGTGCATTATCTGTTGAAATTATGTTTAAAGTTAATATAGCCTCTGGATTATCCTCAGACCAAACAGATACTTCGGTATTGCCTTGAGTAAGGACCGTGACATAACCATCCTCATTGATACTTATAGAGCCAGTCGTATCATAACTATACATCAGCCTCTTATTATCAGCATCCTCTGGCAGTACTTTTATATTTAGCTTTGAAACTTGTCCTGCCTTCACTATAATATCGTTCTTAGCAATTGACAGGGCTTCTACTTTTGTAACTCCTGCAGTTGTCTCTCCTATCGTCAACCTATGCACGTCAAACTTATTTGTTTCACCGTCACTCGTAGTCCAATAAGCATAACCGTTACGATATGTTGGTTCACCAAAAGCTGTCAGTTTTATCCCCTGTATCTCTGTCTCTGGGATAATAATTACTCCAGTACTTGAGACAACCATGTAATAACTTGTTACATATTGATCTCCCTCTTCAACGGAATATAATTTCTTTTCCCACATAAAAAGCAACTTATCTTTACCCATTGTAATCATTTTAGGATTAGAAGCATAATACTTCCCTGTATAGTTCGTAAGCCAAAGCACACCGTAGTCCTTCGCTCCTTCCTCACAGCCTCCTCCGACATCAATATAGGTATCGTTCGGCGACCTAATATCACCTTGCAAAAGCTGTACTTCTTTCTTATTCGTGGATTCAGATGTAAAGTCTTTCGAAAATACCTGTAAAAACAAATTTCGTGACTCATTAAAATAAGCATCCTTTGCCATAGTGTAGGACAATGTTTTTTCCGATACTCCTGACAAAGCAAAACCATTGGTACATTCAACAATACCTCCGATAGACGCATACGTGCTGTGATAAATATTACCGTTTCTATAATGGAAAGATGTAAAACTGGGAATAACAGTCAAATCCGAAGTATTTGGATAAACTCTTGAAATCGTAAATCCACGACCTCCAGTATACCTGGATTCTGCCATAAGATAACCGCCATCCGTGGTAGCAATTACCTTCTGTCCTGTACCACTATTCATTGGAGCAACATAATTGAGTTTTGACATTGTCTTTGTATCTATGTACAGCGCGTGACTCGAACTATATTCGTTATACATTAATCTGCTGTATCTGCATACAAGCACGCCATCTTTATCAATAATTATGTCACAGTTACCATATCGAAAAGGTTCTTTCGTTCCTTCTCCAATATCCTCAAAGGGCTTGGTCTCACTGCCTATATAAGATACCTTTTTCAACAATTTTCCCGAACTGTCATACTTTACAACCGACATAACAATTGCTGATCCAGCCTTTTGATCCTTCTTAATATCAGCCTCATCATATTTTCCAAAGACAACGTAATAATTCCCTATTTTATCTTGAATGACATTTCCAACAATGGGTAAATCCTTTTTTATCGTTAATGTTTTCTGCAATACCATCTTTTCATTTATGATGCATATATAAACATATTTCTCCCCGCTATATGCTATATTATATTGATTGTTAATCCCCCAAAACTCATTTATATTAGATATGCTCTCAGAGGAATCCCCAATTCCCGGAATACTTGTAGATTGTATCAGCTCTTTAGATGAATAATTAAAGCTATCCACTCTCGCTATTATCTTCGCAACCACTCTTGCATCAATTATATTACTCCCTAAAAATATATACATTAAACCAATAACTACCCATAGTTTAGTTAAACTCTGCCATTTATGCAGATCTTTCTTGTCTTCTTCCCATATTTGTTTTTTCATATCTATCTCCCACTATTCTTTGGAAATATATTATACAAGTACTTTTTATTTTAACATAATAACAAGTTTTTATCACTATCCTAGATAGTTTCTTTTAGTGGTTTTTAAAAAAACAACCTCACCATTAAATAGTGAAGTTGTTTTTTATTGTGTTCTAAATTATCTTAATAACTCAACTATACACCTCTTACTTTGTTTGTATACTAATAACTGCAGCTTCGCTATAAACTGTTTTTGAATCAGATTTTGTAATTGCCACAATTTTAAAGTAATAAGTTTTCTTAGAAGTTAAACCAGTTTTTTTGTAGCTAAAAGTCGATTTATCAGCTGTATATATCTTAGTATAGCTTCCTGTGGCTGATGTTGCCATATAAACCACATACCCTGTCGCTCCAGCTACCTTATCCCATTTTATATTAACTGATTTTGTTCCAGCTTTCAGAGATACCTTTGGACTTTTGGCTTGAATTGTAAAGGTTTTTGAAAGAGTTCCGGAATAATTTCCTTTCCCCGTAATCTTCACTGTTGCTTTTCCAGGTTTAATATTATCTGTGTAGGTAATTGTATAATCCTTCCCTTGTGTTAAAGTCATTGTTCCACTTATTACTTCTACTTCTGGTTTAATTGCTTTTCCAGTGTAAGTATATGTAGCTTCCTTCAAGGTAAGTGTTGCTTTAGATATTGACATTGCAGTAATTGTATAGGTCTGCTTTGTTGAACCAGTATAATTGCCTGCTCCCGTTATTATTACCGTTGCAGTTCCAACCTTAGTATTATCTTTATAGTTTATTGTATAATCAGTTCCTTCCGCCAAGGTTTTTGCACCATCTTTAACAATTACGGTTGGAGTTTTTGCAGTTCCGTCATATGTATAGCTTAAGGTTCCCAAAACTACTGATAACAAACTTGTAGACTTCCCAGTAATTGCAAAGGTCTGTGTGGCTGTCCCAGTATAGTTGCCTATTCCACTAACTGTTACAGTTGCTGCTCCCACATTTTTATTATTCGTATAAGATAATGTATAATCTGTCCCGTTAACTAAAGTGATTGTTCCATCTTTTACTGCTACAGCAGGGGTTTTGGTATTTCCATCATAAGTATAGTTTGCTTTTTCCAATTGAATTGCTAATGTAGATATGCCCTTACCCGCAATTACAAAGGATTGTGTCATGGTTCCTGTATAATTTCCGTTTCCTATGACAGAAACCGATGCAATTCCTGCTTTTACATTATTATCATAGGTCACGCTATAATCTGTGCCAACAGATAATGTTCTTGCGCCATCCTTTAGTGCAACAGATGGGGTCTTTGCTGTCCCATCATAAAGGAAATTCGTAGCTCCTAAAGACATCGTTAATTGAGATACTGATTTAGATGAAATCGTATAGGTAACTGATTTTGTACCTATGTAACTTCCTTTTCCTGTAATTATAACAGAAGCTGTACCTGAACTCACATTATTATAGTAAGAAATAGTATAATCCGTTCCTGCTACTAATAGAACTTCTCCATCTTTCACTGTAACAGCTGGGTTTTTCGATGTTCCATCATAGGTATAGCTATATGTCTCCAAGGATAAGGTTAATAATGACACTGATTTTCCTGTAATCGTAAAGGTCTGTGTCGTTGCACCTGTATAATTGCCTTTTCCTGTAATGGTTATAATGCCAACTCCTATATTAATATTGTTACTATAGGAAACCGTATAATCCGTTTCTTCCGCTAAGGCTACGATTCCATCCATTACAGTTACCGCAGGTGTTTTCTCACTACCATCGTAAGTATAAGTTGAGGTAATTAGCGATACGGATAAGTAAGTTGCTTCCTTTGCAGTAATTGCAAAGGATTGTATCGCTGTTCCTACATATTCTCCAATTCCTGTAATTGTTACTGTTGCAGTACCTTTATTAATATTATTTGAGTAAAGTACAGTATAATCTGTTCCTTCCTCCAATAGATCTGTTCCGATAAGTACGGATACCTCTGGAGTTTTTGCTGTTCCATCATAGACAAAGGTTGTGGTCTCCATGTTTATGGTAAATGCAGAAATATCATTGTTAATGATTGAAAAATTCTTTGTGGCACTGCCTGTATAATTACCTAAGCCGATTATTGTAACTACGGCATTACCTATAGCTGTATTATCTGCATAGGACAATTCATAGTCCGTTCCTTCTACCAAGGTTATTCCCCCATCGAATACACTTACCTCTGGAGTCTTTGCAGTTCCATCATACAGGTAAACATAATCGCTTATAGCCACATTCAATGCAGTTACATCCTTGGGAGAAATTGTGAAATTTTCTATTGCTGTGCCTGTATAGTTTCCTTCACCAGTAATCATTACAGCGGCTGTTCCAACTTCGGTATTATTACTATAAGAAACCGTGTAATCAATGCCTGATGCAAGAGTGGTTAGACTATCCATAACGATAACTGATGGAAGCTTTGCTGTTCCATCATATGTTTGCGTCGGTTCACTTAATATGATCGTAATACCTGATACCAGCTTCTTATCAATAGTAAAGGTTTTCGTCATTGTACCTGTATAGTTCCCTAAACCTGTAACAATAACAGATGCTGTACCTGCATTTATGTTGTTCAGATAACTTACTGAATAATCAATGCCTTTCACAAGTGTAGTTGATCCATCTTTTACGGTAACCTCTGGAAGCTTAGGTGTTCCATCATAAGATAACGAGGTTTCATTTACAGTTACGGCTAATCCAGATGCCGCTTTCGGTGTAATTGTAAAAGTTTTTGTTAAGGTACCACTGTAATCATTGCGCAGTGTTATTGCAGCTGTTGCAGTTCCTACGTTGTTGTTATTTGCATAATCAATGGTATAATTACTCGCTGCTACTGGAACTTGTCCATCTTTTACAGTTACTGTTGGCGTCTTCGCTAGCCCATCATAAGTATAGGTGGAAGTACCTAAGGTCACGCTTAAAGCCGACGAGTTTCTTGCCGTTATAGTAAATGTTTTTGTAATTGTACCGGTATAATTAAGCATACCGATTATATTCACAATTACAGTTCCCGCATTAATATTATTACTATAGGTTACTGCATAATCAATACCTTCCGTCAGTGTTACACTACCATTGCTAACTGAGATAGCAGGCAACTTAGCAGATCCACTATAGGTATAAGACTCTGAATCTAGTGTTACGTTATAAGAAGATAAATCTATTTCGCTGGTTGGTATCCCATCAACAGACTGGTCAACAATAATATTATCCACTCTAAGAACAGAGGTTGTACGTCCCCCCATGAAATATAATCCCTGTAAAGTACCTGTTCCGCTCACTGTAACTGTACCGGAGTATAAAATTGCACCCGTTAGCTTGTTGGTTATTTTTAAAAGCGCCGTCCCGGCTGTTGTATCTACAAAAGCTTTTATATTAACCCAAGTTGATCTTGGAATATTAACGGTCCCTTGTCCACCATTAATTGACCAGGTTGTTGTATTTGCTAAAGCTGATAATTTAATAATATATCCTGAAGCCACTCCATAATTTACATTACTGGAGGTATAAGCTCGTGCAGAATTTGTAATTGCAAATTGATTTTCAATTCCAGATGCATTTGCTGCATTGAGATTAACATCAGCCATTACAGTATATTTTCCAGTTACTTGACCTGCTACAGGAAAAGCTGATACCGCCCCTCTGGTTCCTGATGTTCCGGATACGGTAAACTGTGCAAACTGCTTTTGTGTATCTCTGCGGTTAGCAAATGCGAGTCCTGTCTGCAGATTTAACGATGTCCAATAATTTTCAATTGCGGATGACATATTATAATCTTCTGAATAGGTGTGTGTTTCATTCGTATCTGGCTTCATCAAATAAGCATAAAAATACACATTACTTATTTTGCATAAAGCTTCATCATATCCTGCCGCTCCCCACCAGGAACCCTTGCCAAAATACACTTTATCCGCTGTAGACGTTAGCCAAGATAACACATTATAATAATCTGTTATAGTGCCTGAACCCGTTGCAGCATTACTAGTTATCGTTTGGTCATATGCTTTTACACCATTTACCTCTACTTCAAAACCAGAAGATGTAAGCGAAATTGTTATCGTTGATTTAGCCGTACCAATATAATCCGTTACCAAACCATAATCACGCATATTAGCATCAAAATAACCACCAGTTGCATTATATCCCAAATAGGACCCCGGAGTATAATACAATCTTCCATTTCCACCCTCATTTCCCATAAAGGAAAGAATGGTTGCCAGTACTTTATTCGTTCCTGTTGACTCAACATCAAATTTAATCTTAACACCTTTTGCATAATCGATATCTGCATTATTATAGTACGGATTGGCTATGGAAAGGCTACCATCTAATCTTGTGGATAAATCTTGAGGATTCCCTACAAATGCTGATGCGATCAGCTGTATCTGACTATAACTCGTTATGGCTTTATGTACCAATACAGTAAACTGCTTCTGATAAGAAAAACTTTCCTTTGATATTGTAGCTGTGAGTATTACATTCGTATCCTCTGATGGAGCAGTTACTATTCCATTATTTGAAATTATTAATGGTTCAGATGACGACCAGTTAATTGCTGTTCCATATAATCCGGCCGATGGCAGGGAGATATTAGAGTATGCATCCGTTACAATCGACATATTGCTATTTGTCATCGCAATAGCAGCTTGTGCCGAAGGGTATTTTGCTCCCCATATACATACATCGTTCCCACTTACTGCGGTAAAACACATTGTATTTATATTGGTGCCTTCCATAGTCTGCTCTGCAAAGACACCTTCATAAGAAACACCACCAATTGTAAGATTGCAATAAGGTTTGCCATTCACCATAGTCCATGTACCAGAATAAGCACCGCTGATAGTACCATCTTCCTTTAAAGTAATCTCAACTCCTGCACAATACTCCAGGTTTGCATAATCGATATTCTGCTTCTGTATAATTACTTCGTAAGTACCAACAACCTCGGATGCTGAATATCCTAATGAGGATATTGTCTCTCCATTATATTCAAATGGAGCAGCCACAAGGTTATGATTTTCCGTGGTAAATAGCTGATGAACTCTAACACTATGCCCCTCTGTACCATCGTTCGTTCTTGTATGGTAGACGAGAAAGGCTTTTCCATCCGGTCCTACAATTGCTGAGTTATGTCCCTGTGCAACCTGAGCAAATTTCTGATAATTCCATTTGTAATACGACATGAGTCTTGTTCCGACATCGCTATTTGTATTCGTAGTACCTGTTATATACATTGGTGACTGTCCGGAAACATCTGTATAAGGTCCAGTAGGATTATTCGATCTGTATACTCTCATATTGTATCCACCATTTGCAACAAGACCACCATTTGTCACAAACATATAATAGTATCCATCTATGTATTCAATATAGGATGCTTCACCTGAGGTCTGATATCCACCAGCTAGTTTAATACCCATATATGGATCCGAGGAGTTTAGAACATAATTATATGTAACGCCAGTATCTCTTAAACCGGATGCCTCATCCAGTTCAATAATATATATACCTCCAGACCAGGAGCCATACGCCATGTATAACTTACCATCTTGTCCATAGAAAACACCTGGGTCAATTGCGTGTGCCCCTGTGCTTCTGTTCCAGGTAGTTGTAGCCGTGGTTGTCGTACCATCCTTGCAAGTATATGCCGCTTGTATGTATCTTGCGGGAAGTGCTGCATCGCCAGTTACTTCATCATAATCAGTATAGGTAAAATCATGATTATAAGCTGATTCTGTAAATCCAGAGTATATAACCGTACCCGCATAAGTCCAATCACCATCCAGTGTGTCAGCTGTCAGCATCGCTATAGATGAATTCCATGAACATCCATTAATACTCATATACATACACCACTTGCCAATGGTATCATTGAATATTACATCCGGAGCCCATAAATTTCCTGATGCTGCATATACACTATCACCCATTGCAGCCCAGGTTATGTTAGCAGCGAAGAGATTAGCGAAATCTGTATTAATATTATTGGTAAAGGTGGTCCAGTTTATTAAATCTGTCGATCTTGCCCATGCCATATGGGAGCCAAAAATATAATAGGTACCATTGCCGTCATATACAATCGAAGGATCGTGAACTGTTACATGATTCACTGCTGTTTCTGTATATGCTGTGGTCAAATCACTATCTGATAATACTGTAGTTTCTTCTGATGCATAGGCAACAGAGTCCGTATTTAACCCTTTTAACGAGCCTATTACTAATGCAACTGTCAACCCTAATGCTACTGCCTTCTTAAAATTTTTTCTCATATACCTACCCATGTATCGTTAACCGATACCGCCACATGTTCGCAGCAAAACTGCTGGATAAAAAAGTATCAATGGCATCCTTCTCTTTTATTTCTTTTTTACCCATAAAAATACACCCCACCACTAATAAACTTTGATTTGCAACTAATACCTCTCTTCTCTTATATACTCCTTTCTTGAAAATACCCTGAATCTCTTAACTTAATTGTATATTGTATTGTTTCACTATTTAATTCAATAAAAGTATATAATTAAATAGTACTTTTGTCAATAAAGCACTAGGTAATTCTTCTTATTTTCGTCAATTTTTACAATGTCTCAAAGCAGTATCTTTTTTTACATATATCTCTATTAATTTTTGTTAAAATATACAAAAAAGACCTAAATCAGCCGTTTCTCGGTTTTTTAAAGTCTTTTATCCATAAGTGATTTATATTAAAATTATAAGTTTTTTACAACAAATGCACATTTATCTGTTTTTTTGTAAATTAGTTACATTAAATTCATTATTTATTTAATAATTAAATTATATAATAAACATTTATATTCACCCTAATTTGTTAATTATAGATCTATACAATAACTCCTCAAATACTCTGCCTTATCCCTAGCGTCTATAGCTTTCAATCATCCTAATTTTAACTAATTCTACAAATTAAATATGTGATATCAAACGCGCAAACATTATATAAACAGCTATTGTTTAAATACAATGTATTTCTTTATAAAATATCTGGCAATTTGTAAATCATGGTAGTATAATGTAAAAATACCAAATATTGTACCAAAAAGAAAGGAAGTGAACGAAATGTTATCCCAGCCAAAAGAAACATTATCAAATTATCTGATTAATTCGTTGCCAGAATTTACAGTTTCACTATTAACAATATTTATATTCTTCATACTATTTATTATCTATTATCGGTTTATACATTTTAGATTTAGAGATCATCTCCCTCCAGATTTCACAAGTTCCGCGGACAATCTAGGGCATCGTGACTGGGAGCAACAGATGGCTAAATTATCTGAAAGCCATAAGAAGGTTAAGCTCCTTCGTTTTAACTTTGTGTTAGTTGACTCTAACAAGATAGCTTACAAAAGATTAAAACGTATTAGAAAAAATATATCTGAAATATCTTCGGATATTATATCTTTAATACCTGCTGCCCGTTGGCTATTTGATAATTTTCAAATGATGTATCGGGAGATTAAAAAAGTAAGAATTTCTGGAACAAGTTATGAGGTTCTTCCAATCCTTCAGACCAAGGAATACCGAGGCTATCCACGAATTTATGTGGTTGCTAAGAAGATGGTAGCCCTTTCTGGAGGACATCTGGACGAGACAAATATTTCAATAATGATGAATTCCTATCAAAAAGAAATTTCATTAACCGACAAAGAAATATGGGTCCTGCCTGAAATGATTGGCTTGTGCCTGTTAGAGAGTATTATTGACGTGTCAGAAGATGTTGTTCATATCATAAAGATTAAATCAAAAGCTGATAAATTCGTAAAGGACAAGTTAGTAATGGGGCAGGGTCTACCGGATATTACCTCTTTGCTTTGTGATATAGATTCAGACTGTAAAAATAACTATTCCTTCCATGCACATGTCATTTATCTTTTGAGAAGCATGTCTTTTGAAGATGAAGCAATACAAAGATATGTGTCCTACCATTTTAAAATTAAGGGAAAGCACTTTATGCCTTCTAGAGTATTTTCAGAAGAAGGCAAACTTGAATCCTTCCTTGAGTCAACTATGCATGCCTTCATCTCTAGTCTGCGGGAAATTAACGAAGTTGATGAAGAAAGGTTCTTTGGCGAGTTTTCTACTTTGGAACGAATCTTATCAAAGGACCCAGATGGGGTTTATTCTAAAATGGATTCGGAAAGCAGAGGAATCTATCGCGGTGAAATCGTAAAACTATCACTAAAATATAAAATAGAAGAACATGAAATAGCAGAAGCCTGTCTGGCACTAGCTATGGACGGAAGAAAGGATTTAAATGGTTCAAGACATGTGGGAGCTTACCTTTTAGAAAATGGACAAGCTCTATTGAAGGCAAAAATATTAGATAAGCCGATACCTAAAAAATTAAGAAAAAGACATAATATTAGAGGATTTTTATATTTTTCAAGTGCACTTTTAATTCTTATTTCCCTTTGCTTTTTTATCAGTTACATGATAAAAGCGTTCGGAAACATTGACTCTATATCCTCATACATAATTGTTTTAGTAATTACTCTTCCACTGCTCATTGGTATAGCTTTAGAAATAACCAATCATATTTTTACTAGAAGACTTCCAGTAAAGAAGCTACCCTCTCTGGATTATCTGCAGGATATTCCTAACACAGCCAGAACCTTCGTAGTAATGCCTGTAATTGTTAATTCAAAGGAGCAATGTAGTGAGTACCTGGACCGACTTGAAAAGCATTATTTAGCAAACCGACAAGCCAACCTGTATTTTGCTCTTCTGGTAGATTTTGAAGACGCTCCAAAACTTATTATGCCAAAAGATCAAGTTCTAAGACAGGCACTTATCAATCGGGTTCATGATCTTAACGAGCTTTATCCCTCCGATCATCAGAAGTTCTCCCTGTTTATCAGAAGCCGTAAGTGGAATAAATCAGAAGGCTGCTACATGTGCTGGGAGCGTAAAAGAGGAAAGTTAGAGGAGTTCAACAGTTTACTTCGTGGAAATAGAAAAGAAAATACGAGTTTCTCTACCTTATTGTGTGATAAACAATTACTGGATACCTTTAAGTATGTTATTACCTTAGATGCTGACTCCAATCTTATTCGTGACAATGCTGCTAAATTTGTAGGCTTGATTGATCATCCACTGAATAAGCCCGTCATTAATCCGATAAGTAGAAAGGTGGTTGAAGGCTATGGAATTATTCAACCCACCATACGAAATCATATTGTTGATAAGAAAAGTAGTCGTTTCCCCGAAATATTTGGAGGTGAATCTGGCTTAGCTCATTACTCATCCGTAATATCCGATATCTATCAGGATATTTTTAAAGAAGGAGTATATACCGGAAAGGGTATCTATGATATTGAAGCCTTTCATCGTATTTTAGACAATACCATACCTGAGAACAGTATTTTAAGTCACGACTTACTGGAAAGCTGTTATGTTAGAACTGCCTTTTCCAGTAGTGTCAAAATAATGGACACCTTCCCCAGCAGTGTTCTTTCCTTTACCAAAAGAGAACATAGATGGATTAGGGGTGACTGGCAGCTGTTACCTTGGTTGTTTAAAGGTAAAACCCCCAATGGAAGAACCATGAACGCTATATCCAAATGGAAAATGTTTGATAATTTAAGACGTAGTATGGTACCTATGAGTAAGCTACTCATCATCTTATTAAACTTAGCTATATTACCAAATACTTATTATTTATGGTTGCCCTTGGTTTTCTTTTCGGATCTGCTAACACTAGTCACCTTATTAGTTGCAATAATTACACAAAAGATAAAAAGACCAATGCTTGCCATAGTATATAAGGGATTATTTAAGGATATCAAAGTCATATTTGAACGAGCATTTCTGGAATTTGTACTTCTACCTTATAGAGCCTATATAGCAACAGATGCCATAATTAGAACACTTTTTAGAGTAGTTGTAAGTAAAAAAGATTTATTAAAGTGGAATGCTTCTGAAGCTGTTGATGCTTCTATTACCAATACAAAGAAAGGCTACTTCCTTCATATGTGGTCTTCTCTTCTTCCAGCTGTTGTTCTCTTGGCCTTGTTGGTTACAAAGGAAGCCCCCACTTTCGGACTTGTACTATTTGCAGTAATCACACTTACTTGGAGTTTCTCTTATCTTATTGCTTATTACATAAGTCAGCCAAGGAAACATACTTCACACTTGGAACAATCAGAGCAGAAAGAGTTACTTTTAGAGACCGCTCGCAGAACCTGGAGATTTTTTAAAGATCACAGCACCAAGGAAAACAACTGGCTATGTCCAGATAATTATCAGATTGCACATGTTGAAAAAGTCAGTGATAAAACATCACCTACAAACATTGGGCTCCAGTTTCTTTCCATTCTATCAGCAAGGGATTTCGGTTATGAAACCATAGGCTCCACAATAGAACAAATTGAAAATTTATTAACTACAGTGGTTAAGCTACCAAAATGGAGGGGACACCTTTACAATTGGTATCATATTTACAATCTTAACGTACTAAGTCCTGAATATATTTCAACCGTTGACAGCGGAAACTTTCTGGGGCATCTAATCGCTCTTAAAAATGGACTTTTAGAGCAAATTGAAACCCCAATATTCCCCGAGAGTTTGATTGAAGAAATCAGGCATTCCATTAAACTCTGTGATAGTGATACTGATATCAAAGATGACTACTCCACCATTGGTGAATTGATAGAGGACCTTTCCAAAATAAGAGAGCATTTAATTAATAAAGAACAACTTCCAATTGAAAATTCAGCCTGGATTAGAGAACTATTTCGAAATATAGAATTAATAATAAATGAAGCAGACCGTTTTAAACTAAGTGAAATTCCTTTCTTCGTAAAACCCTCTTTAAAGCTGCTGGCATTAAGTAGTAATAAAGAAGCTAAAGCTATGATAGAAAGAATAGAAAGACTTACTTATATCGTAGATGATCTTCTAGAAAATGTGGATTTTAACTTTTTATACAATGAAAAGCGAATGCTGTTTCACATTGGATATCACGTGGCAGCAGGTACCTTAGATAAGGGCTGTTATGATTTAATGGCCTCCGAATCTTCACTAACAAGTTTTGTTGCCGTGGCTAAAGGCGCCGTTCCTTTGAAACATTGGTATAAGCTGGGAAGACCACTTACAATGGTCAAGGGCTTCCCATGTTTTGTTTCCTGGAGTGGTACCATGTTTGAATATCTCATGCCAAATCTTGTTATGAAGGAGTATGATGGCTCTGTCTTTGCACAGACCTCCAAAGCAGCGGTATTAAAGCAAATAAAATATGGAAAGCGTATGGACATCCCTTGGGGTATTTCTGAATCCCAATATTATCGTTTTGATTTGGATTCTAATTACCAGTATAAAGCTTTTGGCGTTCCACAGCTGCGACTACAACCTGCTCTAAAAAATTCCTTAGTAGTAGCTCCCTATGCTACAATTTTAGCACTGGATTACAACCCAGAGGAATGTTTTATAAATCTAAAGCGAATGACTAATCTAGGTGCCTTTGGTGTATACGGCTATTATGAAGCAATTGATTTTAACAGTCCTGATTCGGTGACTATGGCACCTTACTGTATTGTAAAATCTTATATGGCACATCATCAAGGTATGAATCTCGTAGCAATTAATAATTTTCTAAACGATGGCATCATGAGAAAAAGATTTCATACCGAGTCAATTGTAAAAGCCACCGAGGTGTTGCTGGAGGAGAAACGTCAATCTCATTTTATTTCAATTGCTAAAAAGGGATATACCATTAGACTGGAAAAAATGCATTTTAAAGAAGATGTTTTAAGTAATCGATATGTTAATAAAGTAGCTCCTAAAATACCGGTTGCCAGCTATCTATCCAATAATAAATATGCCCTTATGATTACTTCAGATGGAGATGGTTTCAGTAGTTACGATGATACGATGCTTTATCGCTGGCGAGCAGATCTCTATGCAAACACCGGTAATTATATTTATATTAAAGAGCTTAACTCTGGTGAGTATTGGAGTGCTACCTACAACCCGACTAAGAAAGACCCTGATGAATATCAAGCAGTATTTTCTCCACATCAGGCGGAATTCAAGAGAACAGACGGTGATATTTCTTCACATACCACCGTTAGTTTATCACCAGATCATAACTTAGAAATTCGTAAGCTTACACTAACAAATAACGGTAAGGATGAAAAACAAATCGAAATCACTAGTTATATTGAAGTAGTTGGAGATAGCTATCTGGCCGAGTTAAGTCATCCTGCTTTTAATAAGCTCTTCATAGAGAGCGAGTTTTTAGAAGAACAGTCAGTATTTTTATCCAGGAGGCGTGGTGGTAAAGGTGGTGGAAACCCCTACATTATGCATATGGTTAAGCCTCAGGTGAACCTAATTAAACATGTAGAGTATGAAAATGACCGACTTAAGTTTATAGGTCGGAACAACACCCTTCAAAACCCGGATGCAGTAGTACATAGCATAATACTTTCGAATAACACAGGATTTTGTAATGATCCAATTATGAGCTTAAGGGTAAATATAACCTTAGGTGTGGATGAAACTGCAAGCATCTCCTTTATTACTGGCGTATGCAACAGTAAGGAGGAAGCAGTAAGAATCAGTGAAGAACTGAGTGTTACCTATCGTATTGATGATATTCTTAAAAAGTTTAAATTGCAAAGTGAAATTGAGCTTAAATATCTTGATATTACCAGACCGCAGCTGAATGCCTTCCAGGATTTAATAAGTCCAATCTTTTATCCTTCAAGCTATTACAGAGGACCAGTTGAAAATATCAGGAGGAATTGGAAAAACCAGAGCTTCTTATGGAAATTTGGTGTGTCCGGCGACAACCCAGTCTTGCTTTTAAGAGTAAAATCCATTGAGGATACTGGAATTATAAAGAATGTACTAAAAGCATATGAGTATTATAGAATTAACCACCTTAAGGTAGACCTCATCATTTTGAGCGAAGCAAAGCATGGATATATGCAGGAACTAACAGATTTGCTAAATGATATGACCAGCTCCCTTAAGATATATGATGCAAGTCGAGAAAAACCAAGTCTCTTCATACTTCATGCTTATCAGATGATACCCGCCGAACTGGATTTACTCTTTACCGTTGCAAGAGTTGTTTTCTCTGAGAAGACCGGTATTATCTTTAGAAACGTTAAAGAAAATTCAAAAGAAGTAAAATCTGAAGATTACTCCTAAGGAGTGGAATTCATTAATATTACATATTAAATGTAATTTTTTGAACTTAGGTTTTTAAATTTAGCAAATATTAAACCTGTAATCTATACTAAGCAGGTAAAATGAAAGGTTGGTGAACATAATGAATTCTCTCAATATACTAAAAAATGATAACAATACAACATCTCCACCTCTTGCACCAGAGACAGAATATGAATTTTTCAATGGTTTTGGTGGTTTTGTTGAAAAGGGAAAAGAATATGAAATTCTGTTGGAGGGAAACAATAAACCTCCTGCCCCCTGGATTAATGTAATAGCAAATAAAAACTTCGGATTTTTCGTATCTGAATCTGGCGCCGGATTTACCTGGGCCGGAAACAGCAGAGAAAATAAGATTACTCCCTGGTCAAATGACCCGGTGAGTGATAAAGCCTCTGAGGCTATTTACATAAAAGATGAAGTAACGGGAAAAGTTATGACACCCATGTCACTTGGAAGAACGGACCGGGGAACCTATCGGGTAAGGCATGGTTTTGGCTATTCCATATTTCATCATGAAGAAGAAAACATTACCCAGGAACTAACTGTATTCACTCCACTGGAGGAACCGGTAAAACTATGGGAGCTTAAGCTAACCAATATCTCTGACAGAGAAAGGTATTTGAGTCTTACCTATTATGTGGAATGGGTACTCGGTGCCTTAAGAGACCAGACGAATCCGTATATTTTGTCTGATTATAGTAATGAACATGAATATTTAAGTGCAAAAAGTATCTATAATTATAATTTTCATAAACATAACGCTTTTATTTTCTCCAGTGAAATGATAACCGGATACACCGGAGATAGACAAGAATTCTTTGGTCTAAAAGGAGGAATCTTAAATCCTCGAGGACTGGATATTAAATTGTCGAACCATACTGGTGTATGCTATGATGCCTGCGGTACCATACAGGTATCAATTGCCATTAAACCAGGAGAATGTAAAACAGTAATCTTTGGTCTAGGTCAAAGTGATGATTTTAAAGAGATAAGTAAACTAAGATATAAGTATAAGGACATATCAAATGTCAGCTTGGCACTTAACCAAGTAAAGAATTACTGGGAAGATACCTTAGGAACAATTCAGGTTCAGACAAGCGATCGAGCCATTGACATTATGGTAAATGGGTGGCTATTGTATCAAACAATTTCTTGCAGGATAAATGCAAGAGCTGCCTTCTATCAATGTGGCGGAGCTTATGGCTACCGGGATCAGCTTCAGGATGCACTTGCTCTACTTTATACGGCACCGGATATGTTAAAAAAGCAAATTCATATTGCTGCCAGCAGGCAATTTGAGGAGGGTGATGTTCAGCACTGGTGGCATCCTCCTATGGGAATTGGAGTTCGAACGAGGATATCGGATGACCTGTTGTGGCTGCCTTATTCCACTGCTGCCTATATTCGAGGTACCGGGGACTATTCTATCCTGCAAGATAAAGTTCCATACCTGAAAGGACCCTTGTTGGAAGAAAATCAACATGATGTAATGTTCACTCCCGAAGAATCAGATATGATAGGCACAATATACGAACATTGCAAGAAAACAATTCTCTTCACAAAACTTGGAGTTCATGGGCTGCCTCTTATGGGCGGTGGTGATTGGAATGACGGCATGAACGAAGTAGGAATCAAGGGAACAGGTGAAAGTGTATGGTTAGGCTGGTTTCTCTATACATTAATTGGGGACTTTATACCTCTTTGCTATCAAGAGAAGGACTTGGAGTTTGCAAAGGAACTTGAGCAAAAAAGAGAAACGCTTAGAATTAATATTGAGGAAAATACCTGGGATGGTGAATGGTATTTAAGAGCTTTCTATGACGATCAGACAAAGCTTGGTTCAAAGGAAAGCGATGAATGTCGAATAGATTCCATAAGTCAGTCCTGGAGCGTTATATCAAAGGGAGCCAGAAAAGATAGAGCCTTGTCAGCACTTCGCTCGACAAATCGCTATTTAGTTAAAGAAGAGGATGGGATCTCCTTATTACTTGCTCCTCCCTTTGATAAGACAAACAATAATCCCGGGTATATTAAGAACTATTATCCAGGTATTCGCGAAAATGGCGGTCAATACACCCATGCAGCAGTATGGCTGGCAATAGCAAATACCATGATCAAGGATTATCACATGGCTTACACCCAATTTACCATGCTAAATCCAATTCATATAACTTCCCATCGGAGGGACGCACTTAAGTACGAAAAGGAACCCTATGTAATGATAGCCGATATCTCCTTAAGTGCACCTTATACCGGAAGGGGTGGTTGGAGTTGGTATACCGGCTCTGCTGGTTGGATGTATCAAGGGTTGGTAAACTGGTTTTTAGGAATTAGGAAAGACGAAGGTTATCTTATTATTGACCCTGCAACGCCAGCCAACTTTGGGAATTATTCTATTCAATATAAGTATGGAACTGCTCTATATGATATTCAAATTGAAAGCAGAAGCAAGGGTGTACTGACTACGGAGGAATTAATACTTGACGGCGAACGAGTAGAGGGCAATCGAATAAAACTAATAGATGACGGCAAAATTCATCTAGTTATACTATAGCACGAAAAGATTGTTGTAAAAATATTCCAGATAAAAAGAACAGGGGTTATACTAGCTTCCACGCACAGATTGACAGTGCATCTCGGAAAGCTCTAATATAGTCCCTGTTCTTTTAGCTGAACCTTTAGCTGTACCTATAACTGTCCTTTCAACATCCCATTTTCATTATTTATTTCAAGCTTATATAACAACCGGTATTAACTGCTCAACTTTAGTAGGTTTTCTTCTGGTTGTACCTCAATAACTTTTACAGGACATACGGCAGCACATTTGCCACAATTGGTACATTTGTTGTAATTAATATATGCTAAGTTGTTATCAACTGTAATTGCATCATAAGCACATGCCTTTACGCAGAGCTTACAGCCGATACAACCTGCAGAGCAAGCTGCTTTAACGTCCTTACCCTTATCATAAGAGCTGCAGGTTACCAGATGTCTTGCTGTAGCTGGCACCATTTCTATCAGTATGTTCGGACATTGCTTCGTGCAGGAACTGCAACCGGTACACTTATCCTTATCCACTACAGCGATACCATTGATAATATGAATAGCATCAAATGCACATACCTTTACACAAGAGCCAAAGCCCATACAGCCATAGCTACATTTCTTATTTCCTTTACCTGGAACCATGGCAGCCTTATTACAATCCTGTACACCGTAGTATTCATATTTCACCTGGGTCTTGTCACAGGTTCCAGCACATTTTACATAAGCGACCT
The DNA here is from genome assembly GCA_023407575.1 of Bacillota bacterium. GTDB lineage: Bacteria > Bacillota > Clostridia > Lachnospirales > Lachnospiraceae > Mobilitalea. Next base: position 131,607 of record JAEYLX010000032.1, on the reverse strand, counting down.
TACGTTCCGTTTCTCCAATCACTGATCCCATCACTTCAGAAATACTTTTGTGGGCTACTTTACTGGCAACTGGACAGGCATCAGCAGGAGCCTCGCCCCTGGCAATCGCACTTGCAAGCCCATCGCAGCCTGGAAAACCACATCCACCACAATTGGCACCTGGAAGTAATTCACGAACCCGCTGCTCTCTTTCATCAACCTCTACTGCAAAAGTCTTCGCAGCAAAGCCCAGAAATAACCCGATAAATAGTCCCACTCCTGCTACAATAGCTGTTGCAACTGCTACGCCCTGAACACTGACAGCTCCGTATACACTTACGAGGGAACTTAAAAATTCACTTGCCGTTATTATTCCATTCACCATTATCAATCCTCCCTTCTATAGACTTAGTCCAGCAAATCCAAAGAAAGCAATCGCGATAAGACTTGCAGTAACCAACACAATAGGGGAACCTTGAAATGCTTTTGGGACATCATTAAATTCAATCCGCTCCCGTATACCTGCCATAATGATAATTGCTATGGTAAACCCTGCAGCAGCTCCAAATCCATTAATAATACTATTTAGTAGGCTATAGCCCTTATTAACATTTATCAGTGCAACACCGAGAACAGCGCAGTTGGTGGTAATTAAGGGCAGGTATACGCCAAGAGCACTGTAAAGTGCACGACTATATTTCTTAAGTAAAAGCTCTACAAATTGTACTAAACTAGCGATAACCAGGATAAACACGATTGTCTGTAAATACTCCATATCAAAGGGCACCAGAATTAATTGATAAATAATGCTGCACAGTGCTGATGCAACTGTAATAACAAAGATTACCGCACCGCCCATTCCTGCTGCCGTACCCGTTTTCTTTGATACACCAATGAAAGGACATAACCCTAGGAACTGGCTTAAAACCACATTATTGACAAGGGCTGATCCAATAATTATCATAATCATTTCTTTCATCTCGATTACTCATCCTTTCCCTGATTCGTAGCTGTTGTTGTATTTGTCCTGGAATCACTCTTCACTGCTGTCACTTCCTTTGCAGTTATGGACTTACGGTTCGTTGTACAGATACTTCCACCGCAGGTGGAGCATTCCCCGCCACAGCCGATACTATTCTTTGATGATCCGTTTGTTGCGGAAGGCAGTTTTAACTTGTTCTGTATTGCTGTCAGAATCGCCAGGGTAAGCAGTGCTCCCGGTGCAAGAATAAATATGGTAATGGGTTCAAAAGCATCCGGGGTTACCCGAACCCCGAAGATAGTTCCTGCACCCAAAATTTCACGGAAGGAACCGAGAAGAGTCAATGCCACGGCAAAACCCAGGCCCATTCCAATACCATCAAAGAGAGCTAACCCAGTGGAATTCTTAGCCGCATAGGATTCTGCTCTTCCAAGAATGATACAGTTAACAACGATAAGAGGAATATAGATACCCAATAATTCATTGACTACCGGCAGGTAAGCTTCTAACAAAAGCTGAACGATAGTAACCAAGGATGCTACCACAACAATATAAGCTGGGATACGAACCTTATCAGGTATTGCTTTTCGTATAGCAGAAATTAGAAGATTTGAAGCAGCCAGTACCACTGTCGTAGTTAATCCCATGTACAGACCATTATTACCAGAGGTAGTTACGGCCAAGGTTGGACATAGACCCAGCATCATAATAAGTGTAGGGTTTTCTTTCATAATTCCGTTGTGTAAACGTTCTACATATTTATTCATTACTCTCCACCTCCAAAATCCTTTGCGTTTTGCTGGATAAAGCCTATTCCTGCATTAACCGCATTTGTTACTGCTCTTGAGGTTATGGTAGCACCGCTGAGTGCATCAATCTGCTCCTCGGAGGTAGCACCAGTCTTTGTAACTGCAAACTTAACCACGTTCTTGTTCAGATACTGAACAAGATAGTCTGGTTTCTGTGCATTCATACCAAGACCAGCCGTTTCTGTTATGGTTGTAAACTCAATTCCCTGTATTACTCCATTCATTGAGTATCCAACAACAAGAGTAATATAATCTTTGTAGCTTTGGGTTGTGGTTACCATAATATTATATCCCAGCAACTCTCCCTGGCTATCAATCGCCATATTGATTTGGTCAATGGCAATACCGTTATATTCCGAACTTAAGGTTGTTAAGTCTGTACTTGCAACAAGACTCATGAGCTCCTCATCTGTCTCAAACGTACTGGCAGATGTAAATACTGCCTGATTTGCTTTTTGCCTCTTTGACTCCTGCTGTTCTGCAATGGGGGCTTTCGTGATTTCAAAGACATAGCTAAGTGCCAATCCTGATACTAATGTAATTAAAAATAATGCAAATGCATCAATAATTAAAGTAGATTTCGCTTTACTTTTCAACAATGGTGCGCTCCTTTCCAAAGGACATCTGGCGTGTAACCTTATCAATTAATGGTACTAACAAGTTACCGAAGATGATTGCATAGGACACTCCCTCGCCACTGCCGCCTAAAAGCCTGAACAGTCCTGTGAGTAATCCGAGAAGGATACCGAAGATAATCTGTCCCTTTGCAGTAATTGGACTGGTTACATAATCCGTCGCCATAAAGAAGGCTCCAAGCAGAAGTCCTCCGCCTAGAACATGCCCGAGCAGAAAGTTCATATCCATTCCATTCCCCCCAAAAAGTGCAGCAAACACGCCGACTGTCGCTATATAGGTTAAAGGAATTCTTAAAGATATTACTTTTTTAGCCACTAGATAAACAGCACCGATCAAAATGGCTATCACGCTGGTTTCACCGATGGTCCCACCAACATGTCCGATTAACACTTTATAAAGATCCACAGACTCTCCGACCTTTAATGCAGCTAACGGAGTAGCTCCTGATACACCATCCACTACCATAAAACCATTCTTTATGTAATCAAGAGCTCCGGGGGATGCGATCCTCTCAACAGCAAAATCTGTCATTCTTGTTGGAAAGCTGATTAATAGAAATGCTCTGGCTGCAAGAGCAGGATTCATAAAATTCTGACCGATACCTCCAAATAGCATTTTTACTACCAGTATTGCAAATACACCACCGATTACCGCCATCCATAAGGGAAAACCTGAAGGAAGATTATAGGCTAAGAGAATACCCGTTACCACCGCACTGTAATCTCCCACTGTTGAAACCTTTTTCATATATTTACAATATAAAACTTCTGTTATTACACAGGCTAATACTGTCACCGCAGTAACCATAAGTGCATGGATACCAAAATTGTAAACACCGAATAAACCTGCAGGAACTAAGGCTATGGCAACATCCTGCATTATATTTCTCGTAGTAATGGAGCTCCTGTTATGGGGAGCTGCCGATACATGAAATAAATTACTCAAAATTTACACCTCTTTCTATGTTAATATCAAAACCGTTGCAATTAATTCATGCTGCTATGCCTTCTTTTTCTTAGCCATGACACTGGCTCTAGCCTGCATGATGGACTGGGATAAGCTTCGTTTTGCCGGGCATATATAGGAGCAGCAGCCACAGCCACAACATTCCATACCATCGTGTTTTACAAAGCCATCTTCATCCCTTCGGTTACTAAGTGCCGCCAGTTCGAAGGGCATTAACTGAAGGGGACATACAGTAATACATTTTCCACATCGGATACATGGTGATTCCTCCACTGCAGCAGTATCCTTAAGTAATCCAAGAAATGCAGATGATACCTTTGTCACCGGTACATTACAGTTATACATAGCATTTCCCATCATAGGTCCACCGGAAATAATTTTCATTGGCCGTTCTATAAATCCACCAGCTGCCTCCAGTAACTCCGAATAGTCGATGCCTGTAGCAACATTGAAATTACATGGGTTTTGTATTGCATCTCCAGATACAGTAATGATTTTACGAATCAACGGCATGCTCATTGCCACAGCTTGATAGATTGCAATGACTGTATCAACATTATCTACAACACAGCCTACATCGGAGGGCAGCTTTTTGGAATTCAATTTTCTTCCTGTCACTGCATATACCAGTTGGCGTTCACCACCCTGAGGATATTTCGTCTTTAAGATATGAACTTTAATGTTATCTTCATGAGCCGTTAATCCTTGTATCTTTTCAATCGCTTGCAGTTTATTATCTTCAATCGCAATGATACCCTTCGCCTTATCGAAGAGACGTAATATAATCTTTAAGCCGCTGATTAACTTCTCTGGCTCTTCTAATAACATACGATAATCTGAAGTTAAGTAAGGCTCGCATTCAGCCGCGTTAACAATGACATAATCAATTTTAGTGTCATCCTTTGGTGTCAATTTTATATGGGTTGGGAAACCCGCACCACCTAGGCCTACTATACCTGCCTCTTTTACATAATTTCTAATTTCATCTTTGGAAAGTCTAATATAATCCCTTTCCACCCCAAAGCCATCTACTTTGAGATATTCATGATCATTTTCAATTATTATAGAATCGACCATATTTCCTTGAACTGTTAACCTTTTTTCCAGCATTTTCACTGTTCCTGATACGGAACTATGAATATTGGAGGATACAAAACCGGAAGCTTCCGCAATTTTTTGTCCCACAAGTACCTTATCGCCCTTTACAACGACTGGCTTAGCGGGTGCACCAATATGCTGGGATAACGGAAATACCAATTCGCCCTTAGGTAATAGGACTGTTGTGGGTTTATCCATGGACAACTCTTTACCATCGTAAGTATGGATTCCCCCGGGAAATGTTGATTTACCCATATAAGTCTGCCTTCTTTCTTTACTATTCCTGAAATTAAACCTACTATATTAACTTCAATCCAAGTAAGTATTTTTTGCCTCTGCTGAGTTACATTTTTTTCAAAACACATTCATTTTCGTAATTTTTAGTTACATTCATTGTTAAGCTACAATCTATATTTGACTGCATTCTTTGTTAAGCTTTTTTCAATGTTTGTTAAGTTCGAAACAATGTATGACTTTTTAGGCAATATTTTTATTATAGCATAATTTTTGTGTAAAATTTATTAACATTTCATTATTTTTGAGCTATTATACAAATAATTCATAATCCTAACAGGCTTTTCCATAATCCATGAATGAAAATATATGCACTTAAATCTTACTTAACGGAAGTAGCCCTGTAGATAAAAATGGTGTTTGCTCATTTTAGACTTTATATTATAAAAATAACGCTTCACTTAGTAAGAAAGATATCTTGTAACATTACTAAGGAAGCGTTATTGCATTTTTATATTTAATTTAATTAGTCTATGTGATACTTACTGTATCATACTTCTGGACTTGCATGATCCTTCCTATCCTTTACTTTTCTAAGCTTTTGGATGCGTTTTCACCAGCAATTCTTCCTAAGCTTAAAGACATCTGTATGGATGTACCGCTTGCAGGATAAACCTTATAGAAAAATTCTCCGTTGGCTACCTCCCCAGCCGCATACAAGTTAGGTATGATATTACCACTGTTATCAAGTACATGTGCCTCTGTGTCAATCTTTATACCTGTCATTGTACCGATAGATGCTGCTATAATTTTAACTCCATAGAATTTTGAGGTTTCAATTTTCGTTTGCTCGGTAAGAGCTTTACCAAATAGGGTATCCTCACCATTATCTATCATTTGGTTATATTCCTCAACCGTATCCAGGAATGCTTCTTTATTCACACCGCTCAACTCCGCCAATTCTTCCAATGAATCAGCAACATAAGCCTCTCCTTTTTCAACAGCCTGGTCTAATAATGGATTATATGTAGTAGCATCAAAGACTAAAAGTGCTCTCAGGTCTTCCTGCTTTAATAATGCCTCATGGATAATTGGATAATCTGAGGATTCATTAACGAATCTCTTACCTTCTTTGTTTACAAGAAGATAGGGACTCCACATAAGAGAGCTTATTTCAGATTCCGCATTTAACTCTCCTTCCACACCTTTAAAACCGATTACACTACCATTTCCGACAATACCCGCATTAACCTTCTCTGCCATAACCAGACCGTCACCCGTATTTCCTACTGCAACATAAGTAAACTCGCCTACCGCTTCTGCCGCATATTTCTGCATTAAATCCTCGCTTCGGTCAAACCCTCCTGTTGCAAGAATAACTGATTTTGCCTTAAAGGTAAGCTTCTTATCGTCTTTACCTATTGCTTTAACTCCTGTTACCTCACCCTTTTTATTTGTAATTAGTTCCGTAGCACTTGTCTCCAAAAAGAATTCAACATTCTTACTCTCTGCATATTTCTTCATGGGAGCTATGATTCCATTGCCGCCTTCAGCTGCCATAACTGCTCTGGATACCGGGCTGGTTCCTGCAGGAAATGGTCCATTAAATTGAACACCAATTGTATTAGTAAGCCAATTGATGGTATCACCCGATTTTTCTGCGACGGTTCTTAGTAAGGCTTCATCTGCCTTTCCTTCTGCTCTTTCGCTCCAATAAGCCACCAATTCATCTACGGAATCCTGTACCTCTGCCTGATTATGTAGCTCTGATCCTGTTCCATAGATAATACCTGCAGATAATATTGTGCTTCCGCCTACCATAGGCATTTTTTCGATAACAGCAACCTTAGCTCCTGTCTCTGCAGCCTCAATCGCAGCCGCCATACCTGCTGCTCCTGCACCAATAACCACTACATCATAATTTTCACTTTTCGTTGCGCATCCGCTAAAGGATACTGCAATTAGTGCTATGATTAATAATATACCAATATACTTTTTACTTCTCTTATGTATCATAACGTTCCTCCTGCTTCCACTTTACCCTTTGTTATACTTTTCCCTTTGTTATACTTTTCCCTTTAACTGTATGTATTTCTACATTGCTTCGTACACTAAATACTGGTTTTATTTTTCTGCGTTGCTTAGTGCATTCTCAACAGCTGCAATAATTGCATTAGAGCTCTCTGTTGCACCGCTTACGGTATCTACCTCTGTGCTCTGTTTATCAATAATGTTCTTAGGAATCTGCTCCAGAGCTACGTCAGATAAGCCCTCTGTTTCATTCTGAGACAAAATGTCAATCTTTGAGATTTCTCCTTTCTCAACAATCACCTTAACTCCTATTTCACCATGTAAGCCTTCTGCAGTACCTTCATATTCGCCATCATTCCAATTGCTTTCGCTCTTCCCACAGCCATAAAGCGTAATAAGCAATCCAGACAGCATTAAAATAACAAGAAATAATTTTTTATTCATTTTATTCCTTCCTTTAAACTTTTTCCATATAATTTGTTAGTTTGAATATATTCATTGACCACGGTCAATGAATATGATACAACCTTGTTAATATTTTGTCAATAAAAATCAAAAAAATAATGTAAACAATCTTTTTAAATGTTTGTTTACATTATTTACATTTGTTTGCTTATTTTATTTCTCGCTGATCGTATCCAAAAAGAATTTTGCCGCCTCACTGCCCTGTTCCACGATGGAGTATTTATTATAGTCATAGCACCAGTCCATTATAATACCAAAAAGAAATCCTCGAAGATACTTATAAATAGTTTCAGTTGCCAAATCTCTTCGAAACTCCCCCCGTTGCTTTCCCCTGTCAATAATCTGATACATGGTATCTTCATGGAGATTAGCTGCTACCATTTCCTCGTTATATTCTTTACTAATGATTATAGTTAAAAATACCCTTGCAAAATCAACTCCCTGATTTTCAATTGAATGCATATATTCATCAATATATTCATCAAATTGCTCCCTTGCAGTCATTGAATCAGCCCATACTTTTCCATCAAACATATCGTGGTTAATATCTGCCAGAATCCTACTAACAATATCCTTTTTGGAGTCAAAATATGTGTAAAAGGTTCCCTTTGCCACATGGCATCTCGAGCAAATCTCACTAACCGTAACATTGTTGTAGCCATTATTAATAATTAATTGTTTTGATGTCTCAAGAAGCTTCTTCTGTGTTTCCATTGCTCTAAGTACTCTTTTATTATTCTGCCCCATTGTTTCTTGCATGGCATTATCTACTGGAGCCGTAACTGTTTCATTTCCACTGGGAGAAATGAAGGTACCACTTCCTGCTATGGCGTAAATTAAACCTTTTTGTTCACATAATTTATAAGTACGAGTGATTGTAGTAAAATTAATACCCATATAATCTGCCAGCTCTCTTTGTGGCGGAAGCTTTGTTCCTGAAGTCAGAATACCTTTAGCAATATCCTGCTCCATTAATGCTGCCAAAGAAGAATAAATTGGTCGTTTCAAGGAGGACTTATCCGGTTTCCAGGACATGGGGTTATTAATCGGTATATTAATCGTCATACAACATCTCCATACAATTTATTTTTTACATAATTTTATCATAAATTGTATGCATATTCAACGTTAAAGTTAGGTATACATTAAATTGTAAATATAGTATAAATCAATAACCAAAAGCTTCTCTTCTCTTCCTATAATTGAAATAAATAGAAAAACTTGTTATAATCACCCATAGAAGGCTATTACATCAACCCTTTAATGTTAAAAATTTAGGAGAATCTATGTATCGCATACTAATTATTGAAGATGATATGGGAATTGCGGAGGCTATAAAAGAACAAGCTATGAAATGGAATATAGAGGCAAAGTGTATTCTGAACTTTCGTAATGTGTTGAGTGAGCTAGCTGAAAGTGACCCACACTTAGTCTTGCTTGATATCTCCCTTCCTTTTTATAATGGTTATTATTGGTGTACTGAAATACGTAAAGTATCAAAGGTACCTATTATATTCATATCTTCTGCCGCTGATAATATGAGTATTGTTATGGCTATGAATATGGGGGCAGATGATTTTATTGCAAAACCCTTTGACCAAAGTGTTCTTATCGCTAAAATACAAGCTTTATTACGCCGTACTTATGATTTTGCATCCGCTGTACCAGTGATTGAGCATCGTGGTGCTCTACTGCATACGGGAGATACTACTTTAACGTATCAAAATGAAAAGATACCATTAACGAAGAACGAGTACCGCATTCTACTAAGTCTTCTGGAAAACAAAGGAAAGGTTGTTAGCCGTGAACGTCTTATGGAACAACTGTGGGAAACGGATAGCTTTGTAGATGAAAATACCTTAACCGTAAATGTAGGAAGATTACGAAAAAAGCTAGACTCTGCGGGACTTAATGAATTTATAACAACAAAATTTGGTGTTGGTTATATGATAGATACTTAACTGGAAAGGACATAGGGATGAGCTTTTTTTTAACCTATTTAAAGCATAAGAGGGAAATTATCATTATCTATTTTATATCTGCAATCATTTTTGGTACCTCCTTTTTCTTATATCACCTGCCCCTTAAAGCAGTAATTTATCCAACTACTCTATGTATTCTGTTAGCATTGGTATATTTTTTATATGATTTTTATAGAAGTCGGCTGGTTTATCATCAATTGCAGGAAATTAAGAAGTTGTCCGATGTAACCATGAACTTACTGCCTCCGGCAAAGAGCATAACGGATGAGAATTATCAACGTATCCTTCATTTGCTTTGGGAAGAAAAGAAACAATTTGAGGATAACATGAACCTTCGCTATTTTGATATGATAGAATACTATACCGTATGGGCTCATCAGATAAAAACACCGATTTCCTCCATAAGACTTTGGTTGCAAAACGAGGATAGTAGCTTATCTCGAAAAATATCTCTGGATATGACTCGGATTGAGCAATATGTAGACATGGTACTCATGTTTCTTAGATTGGGGTCAGATACAACTGATTATATCTTTCGTGAATATGACTTAGATCAGATAGTAAAAGAAGCTGTAAAAAAATTTGCAGGTGAGTTCATTAATCGTAAAATACAGCTTATTTACGAACCTTTAAATACAGTGGTTATAACTGATGAAAAATGGTTATCTTTTGTTATAGAACAATTGTTATCGAATGCCTTAAAATATACCCAAACGGGTAGTGTCACTGTATTTATGAAGGAACCAAAACTTCTCTGTATTCAAGATACTGGCATAGGAATCTCTCCAGAAGATATCCCCCGTGTTTTTGATAAAGGCTATACAGGCTTTAATGGTCGCAGTGATAAGAAAGCTAGTGGCATTGGATTATATCTTTGTAAACGAGTATGTAAAAACCTTGGCCATCGAATTCATATCAATTCTGTCTTAGATGAAGGAACTCTGGTACAGATTGATTTATCTCATGAAAAAATTGAGCATGAATAAGAATCTAACAAAAATGTAAGAAATAGAGGGGGAATTGTAAGCCGATTCGATGGTGTTACAATTCTCTCTTTTGTTACAATACTTATAGAAATCAGCTAGGATGATAGATTGAAAAGAAAGCATTTTTTGATGGAGGTTATTATGAGTATATTAGAAGTGAATGGGCTAAAAAAGATATATACCACCCGTTTTGGAGGAAATAAAGTTGAAGCGTTAAAAAATGTTACCTTTAGTGTTGAACAAGGTGAATATGTAGCAATCATGGGTGAATCCGGTTCAGGTAAGACGACTTTACTTAATATTTTAGCTGCTCTTGACAAACCAACCGCTGGTATTGTTAATTTGGATGGAAAAGATTTAACTAAAATCAAAGAATCCTTGGTATCCGCATTTCGTAGAGATAATTTAGGATTCGTATTTCAAGATTTTAATCTTTTAGATACCTTTTCCTTAGAAGATAATATATATTTACCGTTGGTATTAGCGAATAAGAACTATGAGGAAATGCACAAACGCTTGCTTCCTATTGCTGAACAATTAGGAATTACAAGTTTACTTAAAAAGTATCCCTACGAAGTATCTGGTGGGCAAAAGCAAAGAGTAGCTGTAGCACGTGCTTTAATTACCAATCCTAAGTTGATTTTAGCTGATGAACCAACAGGTGCCTTAGATTCTAAATCAACCGATGAATTATTAAGGCTATTTAGTTTGATTAATAAAAATGGTCAGACTATCCTTATGGTAACTCATTCTGTTAAAGCTGCAAGCCATGCCAATCGTGTATTGTTTATAAAGGACGGGGAAGTATTTCACCAAATCTATCGTGGTAATTCGAATAATGAACAAATGTATCAAAAAATTACAGATACACTGACCATTCTTATGACAGGTGGTGAAAAATAATGAAGTTTGCTTTTTATCCTAAATTAGCCATTCTTGGAGTTTGTAAAAACAAAAAACTCTACTTTCCTTATATCTTAACCTGCGTAGGGATGGTTATGATGTTTTATATTATTTCTTTTCTTTCTTATACTCCAATTCTTAATCAGATGAGGGGAGGTTCCGATCTTAAGCTAATTATGAGATTTGGTAGTTTGGTTATAGGCATTTTTGCTGTTATCTTTCTATTTTACACCAATTCCTTTCTGTTACGGGGACGTAAGAAAGAATTTGGTTTATATAACATACTTGGTATGGGTAAGTTTAATATTGGGCGTATTCTTTTATGGGAAACTATTATGATTGGTGCATTTTCCCTGGCAATCGGCTTAATTATGGGCATTATTCTGTCAAAATTTGCAGAACTGGGACTTGTAAATATTATCTACGGAGATATCAGTTATGATTTTTATGTGTCGAAAGAAGCTATAACACAGAGTATTATTTTATTTTGCGTTATATTTATCATTATATTAATAAATGGATTACGCCAGGTACATCTTGCTAATCCTGTGGCACTGCTACATAGCGAAAATGTTGGTGAAAAACCACCAAAAGCAAATTGGATCTTTGGAGTATTAGGTTTTATATTATTAGGAGGCGCTTATTATATTGCAGTTACTATTGAATCTCCATTATCTGCTTTAATATGGTTCTTTATAGCAGTCGTTATGGTAATCCTAGGAACCTATTTAATCTTTATTGCAGGTTCCGTACTATTCTGCCGTATTCTTCAGAAGAACAAAGGATATTATTATAACCCAAATCATTTTATATCCGTATCTTCCATGGTTTATCGTATGAAGAGAAATGGTGCCGGCTTAGCCTCCATCTGTATTCTTGGTACAATGGTACTTGTAATGATTACAGGTTCTGCATGTCTGTATTTTGGTTCAGAAGATAGTCTTCATAAACGTTACCCCCGGGATATTGCATCGGATATAGCAGTTAATTCCATTGAGGATTTAAGCTACGACAAGATAGATTTCCTTCGTGGAAAACTAGAGCAACTTATCAATGATAATCATGTAAATCCAATTGATGTATTAGATTATAGGACAGCAAGTATTACAGGTTCGATTATGGATGGAATTTTAGATGTGGAAGTAAATTCTAATGAGTTTAATACAGAGAATTTTGATGAGTTACGGCAGATATATTTTATACCTTTAGAAGATTATAACCGAGTTATGGGAGAAAACCAGGTATTGGAAGCAGACCAGATTCTCCTCGGTACGGTAAGAACGGAATACAATTACAATACCTTTACACTAAAGAGCGGTGCAACCTTTGCAATTGCTGGTAAAATAGATGATTTTGTAGGAAGTGGTGATATGGCAATGAATGTAATTCCCTCTGTTATTGTTGTATTGCCTGATTTGGAACATAATCTAAGTAATATCCTTGATATAAAAGACGATTACAACAATAACAGGTTAAGGCTTCACTGGTATTATAGCTTTAACACAGAAGAATCTGCTGCAAAAGAAATGGATTTGAAAACCCAGATAAGTGAATTATTTCGTAATATTGCTATAGAAGAGAACGCAGAAAGTTTTATATATTCTAGTTTTGTTGAAAGTATTGAAGAAAATCGTAGTGATTTCTACAGTACCTATGGTGGACTTTTCTTTATCGGAATTATGCTTAGTATTGTATTCATATTCGCCACTGTATTGATTATCTATTATAAGCAGATTTCAGAAGGCTTCGAGGATCAATCCAGATTTGATATCATGCAAAAAGTTGGTATGTCAAAGAAGGATATAAAGAAAAATATAAATTCTCAAATGTTAACTGTATTTTTTATGCCTTTAGCGGCTGCGGTTATGCATTTATCCTTTGCATTCCCAATGATACGACGATTATTGATGCTATTTAACCTTAGAAATCTCCCATTACTATTGACAACTGCTGGAATTAGTGTCGTTATATTTGCCGTTTTCTATTCTTTAGTATATCGTATTACTTCCAATGCTTACTATTCCATTGTAAGTGGAACAAAATAAAAAGTATAGTAGAGCTAATTTAAAAATATAATAACCAAAGGTAAAAGTAGGATAGAGCAATAGAAACTTACTGTAGGGGTGTGAAATAAGTAAATTTCACACCCCTACAGTTTACAAATTATCAGTTTAGATTTAACCTGAATAAAGATACCAATGATAGCTTTTTTATCACTTCTGAAACTGCTTCCCAGTATGATCCACCGCATATTTCCCAGTATATATCAATTCCGATACCGGTACAATCTCATAGCCCAGATCCTGTAATCCTACAATTAATAGCTCAAGGGTATCCGCTGTATACTTCGTACCACTGTGTAATAAGATAATCGATCCATTCTCCAAATCTTTATTCTTTAGCACTCTATTAAGAATACTATCTACGCCATAATCCTTCCAATCCAAGCTGTCAATGCTCCACTGAATCGTATGATACCCGCATTCTCTGGCTGTTTCCATCACTGTATTGTTATAGTCACCATAAGGTGCACGAAATAGATTCATCTGAATACCAGTTAGTTCTTTTACTTTATCATGTACCTGCATAATTTCACTTAGGCATTCTTTATCAGAGAGCCGGGACATTTGCTCATGATTTTCGCTGTGATTACCTAGATCATGCCCAGCTTTTGCAATAGCCTTCACTGCTTTGGGGTATTGACTCACCCATTCCCCAGTCATAAAGAAAGTGGCCTTAATTTTATATTCTTGTAAAATATCTAATATCTTATTAATATCGTCATCTCCCCAGGCTGCATCGAAGCTTAAAGATACTTTTTGATCTATTGTATTTACACAATAAATGGGAAGATCACTACGTCCACTTATTTTTGATACCGTTACCGCACCTGGAATAACCTTTATGCCAAATCCAACAATTGCAATAATACTTAGAACAATAATTCCTATCTTTACGAACATTGTTCCACTGGATAACTTTACCTCATCCTTTCTAGGTTCGGGGTTAATTTCCAGCTTATCTTTCCATCCCATAGCGTCACCACATCATTATATTGTCTTACTATAGTATATTAAGAACTGCTCGTTTCTTATTCTAAACATTAAATTAATGTTAGTAAATCATGTCATAAAAACAGGATATCTCATCATCATTGTTCTAACCGGTGATGTAAATATCCTGTTTACCTAAAATCATTATAACTATTTAGAATAACGCTCAAAAACCTTTGATTATCTAATTATTTAATGCTTGACAGCTACAAATCATTTTTATTCATTTTCACTCATAATCGCAGCCATGATTTCCTGGCCTGTTGGTGTAGCACCAAGACCGCCTTCACCCGTTTCACGTAAAGTCCTTGGTAAGGATTCCCCGATATCTCTCATAGCATCAATTACCTCATCCACTGGTATCCTACTACAGATCCCTGCCACAGCCATATCTGCACAGGCTATTGCATTTACAGCACCTACTACATTACGTTTGACACAAGGGACTTCGACTAATCCACCTACAGTATCACATACTAACCCAAGCAAATTTTTTAGTGACATTGCTGCTGCATGACCAATACTTTCTGCACTACCTCCATTTAAGTAAGCAAGTGCGCCTGCTGCCATTGCACTTGCAGATCCAATTTCTGCCTGACAGCCACCTGCTGCTCCTGATATAAATGCTCTTGCTGCAATCACCTCACCCACACCAGAAGCGACATACATGGCTTCTACCATTCGCTCAAGAGGTACTTCATTTTTTTCTTCGTATGTCAGTAGTACCGCTGGCAACACCCCACATGCTCCTGCTGTAGGTGCCGCAACTATTTTTTTCATACAGGCATTGGACTCACCCATTTTTAAAGCCTTTGCTATTACGTCCCCCAGGAATGGTCCTCCAATTACTTTATTCTCTCGAACAGCCTGATTCATCTTTTCTCCATCGCCACCAACTAATCCACTAGAAGATTTCAGATTCTTATCATAGGCTTTGTCCGAGGCTTTCATAGTCAGATATAGCTGCTTCATTTGTTGAAAGGACTCTTGCGCAGTAACCATCCTTTCCTCCATATCATCCGCCAGAATTGTTTCCCAAAAAGATTGATTGGCTGTATTACCTTGATTGATTATTTCTTCTATTGATCGAAAGCTCATTCTTACCTCCACTTTTAAGCAGATATTATACATTACAAAAGCCCATGTCAAAATGCATACCTTTAACTGTACTTTAAGACCGAAAGCTTGGTTACTTAGTTACCTTCACAATACTTAAATATGTAACCTTTGTAATACCCTTAGCCTCTTTCAGCTCAACCAATGCTTCCTCCGGTACTTCTTGATCACATTCTATTATCATAACAGCGTGTCCACCTCGTTTATCACGATTAATACGCATTGTACCGATATTCACTTCTCTCTTCCCAAGGATAGAGGTCACCTGCGACACCAACCCTGGTTGATCTACATTGTGAACAATTAAGGTAGGATAACTGGCACTTATATCAGCTTCTACACCATCTATTTCATTTATTAAAATCTGTCCACCACCAATGGAGGAAGCAAGAATATCGACTGTTCCTCCATCCCTGCCCTGTAATTTCATTAATACTGAGTTGGGATGAGCATTACGAAGCTCAATACCTGAAAAATGATATCTCATACCTAGCTGTGATGCCACCTCGTAGCTATAGGGAATTCTCTCGTCATCAGGCAACATACCAAGTAATCCAGCAACAAGTGCTTTATCTGTTCCATGTCCTTTACCTGTGGCTAAGAAAGAGCCATGCAAATAGATATCTGCATAGCTTACTTCTTCCCTTAATATCTGTCTAGCTGTATAACCAATTCTTACTGCTCCCGCGGTATGTGAGCTTGATGGTCCAACCATGATTGGTCCCATTATATCAAAAATGTTCATGAGAAAATCCCTTTCCAAAGTTAATATCCTTTGTTCAAATTTCATTACTATCATTTTTACTTCTGTTGTGTTGTTTTATTCTCATTTACAATAATCCGATCTAATACCGCTTTATAAACTAACACAATTTGCGCATCAATATAACAAAATTTATTTGTTACAAATTCGTAGGTTTTATATACGAAGCATACACTCATCAATATTAGTGCAACTATGGTAAGCTCCGGCTGTAAATCCTTTGCAATTAAATAAATACATGCCCCCAGATAAAATATGAACGCCAGAAAAAAGTTTCTGCTAATTCGAAACGCCAATAACATAGTATCATTTAATCTATGGTGCATTTTTGTAATCGCTTTAATATCCCTATATTTCAATTTTTCATACATATCATTAAAAACTGTTTGACTACTGCTGCCTACTTTTTCTTCTACATTCTTTTTTACAAAGGAAAAATAGCGTTTATAATTTGTTTCGCCCAGCTCTTTACTAATTAATTTTTTAAATACGTTTGACATAGAATCACCTATTCCCAGTCTTTATTCTGTTTACTTATATTTAAAGGAACCATTAGAGTTAAATCAAAACTAACATTTGGACCGTAGCAATATACTTTTTAACTATCTATACTACTATTATTCGCCGAGGACAGAAAATAAACCTCTGCAATTGATGTTACCAATGGTTAAAATAACTATCTTTTTAAATAGAACGTTTTAAATATAATAAATCTTCAAGGTATTTAACAAAAATGGCTTTTTACACAAAATTATTGACCTACTTCTATGACACAAAATCGACCTTAATTATTAACAGAATGTTCATAATATATCCATACTATAAACATATATGTCTTTTATAATCATAATCAAGATAAGTAATAAAACTTAATCTTATCTACACCTTGAAAAGCTAATAAGATAATTTTTTTCATAAAATAAGCCCGGCAGCTACCCTCCCCCCTCTACCGGGCTTCTCCTCTTTCATAAAGAGAAAAATAATTAATATCAAAGTAGAGATGAAGCAGGACAGTTATATCTGTCTTATTTTTTTGCTTTTTTCTATACATCACGTTAGCTTTTCTAAAAATATGAATTATATCAATAAGTTCAAAAATACAAATTGCGTTCATGTTCTAATATATGGTCTGTTCATATTTTTGTTGCTATTCACCCTAAATCAGGTAGTTTTTGTATTTTGATAAAGCCATATTATTCTGTTTACATGATTACTACCTAAGATGGATATGATAAGTTTTACACAACTTAGGACATAAATCAACAGAAAAAATGAAAATAATACCTTATATTTAAAATTCGTTAAATTAAAGCTTTCCTATAGCTCAACTTTTTGTTATAATGTTCGGTAGAAATTTAAAGAATACACTCAGGAGGTATAATAATGGCAAACGTTACTATCATGGACCATCCGTTAATTCAGCACAAGTTAGGTATTATGAGACGTAAGACAACATCAACGAAGGAATTTAGAGATTTAGTATCCGAAGTTGCAATGCTTATCTGCTATGAAGCTACAAGAAATCTTCAACTTGCAGATATCGAGATCGAAACTCCTCTTGTGAAGACTATTGCCAAAGAAATTGCTGGCAAAAAGCTCTGTATTGTTCCTATTCTTCGTGCAGGTCTTCATATGGCAGATGGTATCTTAAACCTTATTCCTAGCGCAAAAGTGGGACATGTTGGATTATATAGAAATGAAGAGACTCTAGAACCAGTTGAATATTTTTGCAAACTCCCAACCGATGCAGATGAGCGTGAGATTTATGTTGTTGATCCAATGCTTGCTACCGGTGGATCTGCTTCAGCTGCTATTACTTTATTAAAAGCTAGAGGTATTACAAAAATTCATTTTCTTTGCCTAATCGCAGCACCTGAGGGTGTGGAAAGATTTACAAAGGCTCATCCTGATGTTGATGTTTACATTGGAAGTCTTGATGAGAGATTAAATGAAAAAGGTTATATCCTTCCTGGCTTAGGTGATGCAGGTGATAGAATCTACGGAACTAAATGAATAAAAAGATAAGATGAACGACTGATTCAGTTGTCATGTTAAAGAAAATCGGACATTCCTGAAAATGAATGTCCGATTCTTTATTATTAGTAGTAACTTTTCAAGTTATAATTATGATATAGTTGAAAACTTATAAATGGTAACAGTATCTAATTCTTTACCCGCTTTTAACATGCAGGATGGAAATGCAGGTGTATTACAGGAATTAGGGAAGTATTGTGTTTCAAAACAAATACCGCTTCTCTTATGATACTCTGCATCATCTTTACAATTTGGACCTGGATTTAAGAAGTTACCAGTATATAATTGCATACCTGGAAGATCTGTAAAGACTTCCATTTTTCTGCCACTTGTTTCTTCAATTAACTCTGCAACTCTCTCAACTTCAGTCCCGCTAATATCTAGTACATAATTATGGTCATATCCACCTGCTATTTTTAGAGGCTCATAATCCGCATTGATATCTTGTCCGATTGTCTTAAAAGTAGTAAAGTCCATTGGTGTTCCCTTAACTTCCAGCAGTTGTCCTGTGGGAATCAATCTATCGTCTGTAGGCGTAAACTGAGACGCCTTTAACCAAAGCTTATGATTCAAAACATCACCTGAATTGTGACCCGCAAGATTAAAATAAGAGTGATTTGTTAAGTTAACAATTGTATCGCGATCCGATACAGCATGATACTCTAAGACTAATTCATTGTTCTCTGTTAAGCTATAGGTTACTGTAATATCAAGATTACCCGGAAATCCTTGTTCCATATGTGGACTTAATCTTGAAAACTCAACACTAATAACATCCTCATCTTCATATACTTCTGTTTCATACATATACTTATTGTAGCTCGTACTACCCGCATGTAGATTATTCGTACCATCATTCTTTTCGAGCTCATAAACTTTCCCGTTTAACTCAAATTTAGCATCAGCAATACGATTTGCGTTTCTTCCAATAAGAGAACCAAAACCAGGTGCATTCTCACCATCATAACCTACAATACCATTATACCCTAGATTTATATCTGCAACCTTTCCCTGTGAATCTGGAACGATTATACTGACAATATTTGCTCCAAAATCAGTAAAGGATACTGTCATCCCATTTGCATTCGTTAATGTAAATAATGTTGTTTCAATCCCCTGCGCAGTTTTACCAAATGATTTTTGCGTAATCTTCATTTTTCTTTCTACTCCTCATTAAATATAGACATCTTAGCTTACAATTATAGCATATTACTATAAAATAGCAAATAAGAATTTCTGAGCACCCTTTGTTGACACCGTAAAGCTTCAATGCTATACTAAGACCGCATGAAAAACTACAAACGGATTAAGTGGTTAAATATTTAATATCTGTGTTTAAGTATGATGTTAAAACATTTGACATAATAGGGAAACAGGTTCCATGCCTGTACGGTCTCGCCGCTGTAATTGAGGAGTTTGCTTTCACAAGTTTATCTTGTTCTATCACTGGTTTATAAAAACATATCAAGTCCAACACTGGGAAGATAGAAAGCAAATAATGATTCAAGAGTCAGAAGACCTGCTTATTCCGGTACCAAAGGTTCCACGAGGGTTGGACAAAGGTACAATAAGGAGCTACTACGCCTATTATTTACGCGTAATGTGTTTCTCCAAGTTGTCCTTTATCCTTAAATCTAGGTTAAGGGATTTTTTTATGCACCAAATACATATTTTACGTGTAAAATCGCAAAACGAAAGGAGTTAATAGATATGAAAAATAATAAAAACTTATGGAAGGTAGTACTTTCCTGTGCAGCTTTTGTTTTAGTAATTGCTGCTATGTTTATAATTTACACCCAATTTAAACCTGAGGCACAAAAGGGTGCTAAGGATATTGTTGTTGAAGTAGTTATTCCAGATGAAAGCACAGAAGAATTTATTATAAACACAGATGCTGAATCACTTCGCCAAGCACTTGAGGAAAAAGATCTTGTGAAAGGTTCTGAATCAGAGTATGGATTGTTCGTTACAGAAGTGAATGGTCGTGTTGTCGATGATTCTAAGCAGGAATGGTGGAACTTCACAAAATCTGGTGAGATGCTCTCTACTGGTGTTGATGATACAATGATAGCTGATGGAGATCATTATGAAATCACTCTTACCACAGGATATTAAAGAAAGCCCAATTCTCCGGCCTTCTAAGTCTCGCATTCCAATCCGTGATATTACTGTTCTTGCTATGATGAGTACTATCCTAATCATATCAAAAGAGATTAGAAATTTTCTACCAGGCATTGAACCTGTATCTTTATTAATTATTATTTATACTTTGATATTTGGATATCGAACTCTATATATCATTTATACTTTTGTAATTGTAGAAGGATTTATATTTGGTATGGGTACCTGGTGGTTTTTTTACTTCTATGTATGGACAATATTGTTTTTTATTGCAAGAATTTTTAGAAAAATCAGAAACCCATTTTATTGGGCGATAATCTCAGGTTTTTTCGGACTTAGCTTTGGAGTCTTTTATTCCTTCACTATTATAGCTATTAGTGGAATAAATGCAGGTATCGTCAGTTGGATAAATGGAATTTACTTTGACATTGTTCATGGTATTTTCAACTTTTTTTTAGCTTTACTTCTCTTCAAACCTGTTTATTACATTGTAAATAAACTTTATAACCAATAAAAATGTCCCATAACTTTATCTAGAATTAAAACTCCTAATTAAAGTTATGGGACATTTTTTATTACCTGCAAAAAAGGCTATCCATTGGAAAACCAATGGATAGCCTTTAATCAATCGTCTCAAACAATATAACACTATTTCTTTATAAATTATTCGTATAAAAAATTTATAGTTTAGAAAAAGGTACACTGTAAACCCAACATTGATTATACTCTTGTTACGTTAGTTGCCTGAGGACCCTTAGCTCCCTGAACTACTTCGAACTCAACTTCTTGGCCTTCTTCTAAAGACTTAAAGCCATCCATGTTAAGACCGCTGTAGTGTACGAATACATCATTACCCTGCTCGTCAGAGATAAATCCAAATCCTTTTTGGTTGTTGAACCACTTAACTGTACCTTTGTTCATGAAAAATTCCTCCAAAATATATAATCTCGTTGCTGATTCCCAACAACAACTTTATGATAACACTCTTTCCTAATCATGTCAAACATTATTTGTCGACATAATAAGGAATAATGGTAAACTAGACCTTTTTTATAACAAAATTATATAAATGAGACCAATAACAAGAATTGCTGAAATTGGAAGCAATATAATAAATTTTGTGTGCTTCGTCTTATGATGAAACACTAACATTCCTAGAAAGGACCCTATTCCTCCACCAAGGAAGGAAGTTATTATTAAGGTTTGCTCTGAAATGCGCCATTGCCTCTTGATTGCTCTGCTCTTATCTATTCCCATCATGGTAAATCCAACCACACTCATAACCAGGATATAGAGTATTAAAGCAATTTCAAAAGTTAATTCCATATCGGATTCTCTTCTCCTGAAAGATCAATGCCCAGTTCCTTTAACTGTTTTGCCTCAACAAGATTAGGTGCCTCGGTCATTAAACAGGAAGCATCCTTCACCTTAGGGAAAGCAATTACGTCACGGATACTATCCTCTTTTGCCATTAACATAACTAAACGATCGAGTCCATATGCAAGTCCAGCATGTGGAGGAACACCGTACTTGAAAGCATTTAAAAGGAATCCAAATCTATCATAGGCTGCTTCCTTTGTAAAGCCCAGTACCTCAAACATTTTTTCCTGTACATCACTCTGGAAAATTCTTACCGAACCGCCACCGATTTCTGTACCATTTAAGGTAATATCATACGCCTTAGCTCTAACTTTTGCAGGATCCGTATTAAGCAGTTCTAAGTCTTCATCCATTGGCATGGTGAAAGGATGATGTTTTGCTGTGAATCTTCCTTCTTCTTTTGAGTACTCTAATAAAGGAAACTCTGTAACCCAAAGGAATTTATAATCATCTTTACGAAGAAGTCCAAGATTTTTAGCTAACTCAACTCTTAAAGCGCCTAGGGATGCAAATACCGTATCATCTTCGTCAGCAGCAAATAGTAATAAATCTCCCGGCTTACCTCCCATTGCTGTAACAAGTGCAGTTAATTCTTCTTCGGTAAGGAACTTTGCGAAGGATGATTTGTAAGAACCTTCTGCATCAATTGCAAGGTATGCAAGGCCTTTTGCGCCATAGTCCTTAACGAAATCTACCAATGCATCTATTTTCTTTCTTGGCATTTCAGCTTGTCCTTCTGCATTAATACCACGAACTGATCCACCTTTTGCAAGAGCACCTGTGAATACGCTGAAGCCACAATCCTTAACAACCTCTGATACATTCTTTAATTCGAATCCAAAACGTACATCCGGCTTATCAGAACCATAACGATCCATTGCCTCTGCATAGGTCATTCTTTGAATTGGCAAAGGAATATCAATTCCGATACTCTCTTTAAACATCTTATGAAGAAGACGCTCATTAACCTCAAGTACATCCTCTACATCAACAAAGGATAATTCCATATCGATCTGTGTGAATTCCGGCTGTCTGTCTGCTCTGAGGTCCTCATCACGGAAACACTTTACGATTTGGAAATAACGATCATAGCCAGCACACATTAACAACTGTTTAAAGATCTGTGGTGATTGTGGCAAAGCAAAGAAATTACCCGGATGTACACGGCTTGGTACCAGATAATCCCTGGCACCTTCCGGTGTGCTCTTTGTTAATACAGGTGTTTCAATTTCTAAAAATCCTTCGTCAGCAAGGAACTGTCTTGTTACAGTTGCTACCTTACTGCGTAAGATCATATTCCTTTGTAAATCAGGTCTTCTAAGATCAAGATATCTGTACTTTAATCTTAAGTCTTCCTTTGTTTTTGAATTCTCTTCTATTTGGAAAGGAGGTGTATCTGCTTCGGATAAAATACGAAGATCAGTTGCACGAATTTCAACATCACCTGTTGCAAGGTTTTCATTTACAGCACCGGAACGCGCCTCAACTTTTCCTACCACTGCAATAACAAATTCACTTCTAAGCTTTTCTGCTTTTGCAAAATTAACATTACCGCAATCGCTCTCCTCAAAAATGATTTGCAAAAGACCGGAACGATCTCTAAGATCCACAAAGATAATGCCGCCCTTATTTCTGCTCTTTTGAACCCATCCCATAACTGTAACGGTTTCTCCAACATTTTTATTGGAAATCTCGGTACAACGGTGGCTTCTTTTATAACCTTTCATTGATTCTGCCATGTTCGTTTCCATCTCCTTTATACTTATCTAAGTTAACAAAATTCTTCTTAACTTATCAATTCAATGCAATATATTTTAATTCATTTTAAGGGTTCTGTCCATAGATTTTTACTACAAAAAGTAGAGCGAACCAACTTATCCACAGAAAAAGTCAAATTCGCTCTTTTTATAAACATTCTTGGCTTCAAATTACAAATAACTGATACATTTATTCTCCATAAACCACATCGATACAGCTACGATTTCTTGTAAAGGGTTTCACAAAATTAGTTCCAACTCTAACATGTTCAGTATGAACAACATATGCTTGCAAAGCAGCTTCGCTCTCAAATACGCTATCTAAAAGAATATCCTTGTCCGAAGAAGCTTCCAACGGATTAAGAAACACCTCCAAAGATACAATACCAGGAATTAAAGATTTAAGTTGTTCTAATTCCTGCTTTATTTGTAATGCATGACTTTGATTTTCTTCTGCTGTAAACCCTTCTGCATAATTCCAACTAACTACATGTTTAACCATCTTAACCTCCATTTGCCGTTTTATCGGCATACAATTATTGATTTTGTATAAGTCCCAACTTAATTAATACCTCAACAAGCTTATCAGTGTCAATTGGTTTCGCAGCATATGCATCACATCCTATTTCAAACGCGTTCTGTACAAATTGCGCTTCAGCCAGCGCTGTGGTCATAATAATCTTGGAGCGTTTTTCTGCCAGGATTCCTTTCTGCTTCTCCAACTCCTTAATATGCTTTAACACTTTGACTCCATCCACCTTTGGCATCATGATGTCAAGGCAAATCAAATCATAAAGCTTATTCTCCTTCATAGAGATCAGGACCGCATCTAAGGCCTCCAATCCATCTACTACTATATCACATTCTCCATAGGTTGAGAGAAATTTAAATAAAAATTTTCTGCTTGTCATGTCGTCTTCCGCTATTAGTATTCTCATATGGTCCTCCTATCTCGTTTTAACGTTTTTTCCTTTGTTAGTATTATTCTCCATCTCATTTTTCTGACAACTTATATATTTCTATTTCTTGGTTAATACGATCAATACAGCGACTCACCTCTAGCCAATTGTCACGTCTTGCAGCTAGCTCAATTTTAAAAGCTGTATCCTTAATATCGATCATTTCGTATTTGATCGACATCTTCTTAATTTGATTTGCAATGAGCTCTGCTCGTTCAATATCGATTTCGTCTTTCATTGCAGTTAACAGTTTTATCTTTTCCATGATTTCATCAATAGCAGGGGTATCATAGTGAGCCAGAGGTTTCTCCGTTTCAAAGGAATAAATAATTTCACCATTCTCTCCAAGTAAAATGTTTTGCGGGATACTATCTTCATTATAAGCAGTTAAACGGTCTATTGCCTGGAACAATTCTTCCATATGAATCGGCTTCGTTACATAAGCATCCATTCCCATACTTAAGAATCTTTCCCTATCACCTGGCAATGCATAGGCAGTCAATGCTATAATCGGTGTTCTTTGCTTACCTGATTCTATCTTACGAATATTCTTGGTTGCTTCAATTCCATTCATCACAGGCATCTGAATATCCATTAAAATCGCATCATACTTATTCTTCTCATAGCTGGAAAGGACTTCTTTTCCATTGTCCGCCGTACTAACCTCATGTCCCTTTTCAAGTAGCATCTTTCGAATAACCTTCTGATTTACCGGATCATCTTCTGCCAATAGAATTTGTAAGGCTCTTTCTGTTTTTTCAAAATTATGCGTAATTGTCTTAGTTTGTTGTTCTGGTTTTCCAATCTTAAATTTAACGGTAAAGTAGAACTTACTGCCCTTGCCAAGTTCACTCTCCATATCAATTCTCCCACCCATCATTTCCACCAATTGCTTAGAAATTACTAACCCTAAGCCTGTTCCGGCATATTTCTTTGTATAGGTGTTTTCAATTTGTGAAAAGCTATAAAACAGCTTGGATATATTTTCTTTTGATATTCCAATTCCTGTGTCAGTAACCATAAATCTTATTGTTGCTTCTTCACTTGTCATACCTAGATTTTTAACTGCAACTGTTACATCACCTTGTTCCGTAAATTTGACAGCATTACTAATGAGATTATTTAAGATTTGCTTTAAACGGTTGGAATCTCCTACTAAAAATTCAGGTAAGGATGACGGAAGTGTATATTCCAACTCCAAACCTTTGTCCCTAACTCTTGGTAAGTGGGTTCTAATTACTTCATCTATTAAGTTTCTAAGACTAAAGTTTTGCTTGGCCAGCGTCATTTTACCTGCTTCGATTTTAGAAAAATCCAGTACGTCATTCACAATCGTTGTCAATGAATTTGCACAAGCTTTTGCTGTTACTAAATTGTCTCGCTGTTCCTCATTAATATTCGTTAAAAGTGTAAGATCAATCATTCCTACAATTCCATTAATCGGAGTACGAATTTCATGACTCATATTCGCAAGAAACTCACTTTTCGCCTTATTTGCTGCTTCTGCAGCTTCTTTGGCTGATATAAGTAAGGTCTGATATCGTTTTAAGTCCTCCTCGGCATCCTTACGTTCTGTAATGTTATAACTGGACCCAATAAATCCTGCAAATTTACCATCATTAAAGTAAGGAACTCCTGAAATAAGTCCCCATTGATGTCCGTTACCTTGTTGTCGAACTCGAACTTCTAAATTAAAGGAACTTTTGTCCTCGATGGACGAGTTAATTGTACTCCAAAATGTCTCTACCTCACCAGGACTGGCAAATTCTATCCAACTATTGTTGGAATTAACATTAAAAAAAGCTTCCGTAATGATATCCAATTCCTTATTTGAGTACTTCCAATTAAAACTTTCATCCGCAAGCCAAATATTAAAGGGTAGTTGATTGTGAATGTTTGCAAGATAATCAATCGCTTCTTTTGCGTTAAGCTCTTGAAGTTTATTCTTACTAATATCCACAAGTGTTACAGCAACACGCTTTACACCATCGAGCATGATTGGATTTACACTTAACCGAAACCAAGCCTCCACTTCCTGTTCTTTTACCAAGTAACATACTTTCGTCTCAACATTAATAGTAGGTTCATTTTTACGATAGGCTCTATTGACAGCATTTCTTACATCACAGAATTTGCAGTTATGACCAGTACCGCAACCTCCCTTACTATCTTTACACCCAACACAGTTAATGGTATCTCCAAATCGTTTGCCTAGGAATTCATCTTTATCCAAATTTATAAAGTCAACAAACGTTTCATTTGCCCGTATAATTGCAACTTCTTCATCTACAATTACCATTCCATAGGGTGCATAATCTATTATATTGTTTAGATTATTATTTTCATTCGACTGACTAAGTTCGTGTTGCTTCTGTAATGTTACATCATGAAATACAACCACGATTCCAGTGGAATTGTTCTCCCCAATGTCTATCATGGAGCATGTTACCGCTATATATTTATCTTGTAAATGGTCCAGTTTAATTGTCAAATGATCTGTCGAAAGCGGGTTCTGTCCCAAGTTCAGCAAATATTCAAATGGATTCGAACTCACCTGATTGCTTGTAGTGACATAGGAAGGATATAGCTCATTAAACACCCTGCCAATTATGTTGTTTGCTTGGGTCTGTAAAATATTCTCTGCCGCTGAATTCATGTACTGAATAATACCTGCCATATCCAAGACAATAATTCCATCCCCTATACTTGCTAATATGGAAGATGGCACCATCTTCCACTCCTTTAACATATTACTCATTGGTATCTTAACCTTTCTTATTCTCTGTTAAAACTAACCGATAGGATTGCTACTCACAGGCTAAGGAATACATCTTGTGTGCTATTCCTTCCAAACTAACTTGTTTTTCCACACCACCTATATTATAGGCAACCTTAGGCATCCCATAGACAACACTTGACTTTTCATCTTGTCCTATGGTTCTGGCCCCGTTTCTTCTCATTGCCAAAAGTCCTTTCGCACCATCATAACCCATTCCTGTTAAGATAACACCGATGGCATTTTTCCCTGCCTCTTTTGCCACAGATTCAAATAAAACATCTACAGAAGGGCAATGACCATTCACCTTCTCGCCGTAGAAACATTCTACCTTATATCTTTCACCAATTTTTTTTATAATCATATGTTGATCGCCTGGCGCTATCAAGACTTTACCATTTTCTAAATAATCCCCTGTTTTGGCTTCCTTCACTTCAAGGTTTGTGGTGGTGTTCAATCTTTCAGCAAACATACGGGAAAAATTCGGTGGGATATGTTGTACGATAACGATTCCCGGTATATCTTTAGGTAACTGCTTTAAGATACTATAAATAGCTTCCGTGCCTCCTGTGGATGCGCCTAAAGCAATTATCTTATTCGGATTAGCTCCTTTACTTGCATCAATTTGATTAACCACACTATTTATTTTGCCCTGAATTTTTGCATTTGCTGCGATTTTAACCTTACCTATTAAGTCATAGATAAAGCTTTCCACACTGGTTTTTGAGGACATATTGGGCTTACCTACAAAGTCGATTGCCCCTGCATTCATTGCATCAAATACTGCTGACGACAATGCGCTGACAACGATAATTGGGAGAGGATATTGCGGCATCAGCCTTTGGACAAATTCCAACCCGTTCATTTTTGGCATCTCCACGTCACAGGTCACAACATCGGGTTCATATTTAAGAATTTGATCCCTTGCTTCAAAAGGGTCACCTGCTGTTGCAACTACTTCGATGAAAGGGTCCGAGCTCAACCCTCTTAGCAGAACTTCTCGAAACAGTATACTATCATCAACAATGAGTACTTTAATTCTCTTTTGCATCCATTACTTCACCTCTCTTAGATTTTACGGTACACTGCAGGCATTATATACTTTAAGTCTGTCTCATCACGCCCCAGGGATTCTGAATGGCCGATAAATAAATATCCTCCATGCTCCAAAGAATCACTGAATTTGCGTACCAAATCACGTTTTGTTCTATCATCAAAATAAATCATTACATTACGGCAAAAGATTATATGAAATTTCTTTTTAAAAGGGAAAACTGGTTCCATTAAATTAAACTTTCTAAAGATAACCTCATCTTTAATCTTTGCTGTAAATTCTGATTCTAATTCATTTTTCCGTTTTATGTAGTTCAACTTCCATTTAGAAGGAAGCGTCTCAATATCTTTATTATTATAAACACCATTGGTAGCCTCCTCCAGTACCTTACTGGAGATATCGGTGGCTAATATCTTAGTATCCCAATATAATTTGTCTTTTCCAAAAAACTCGTCTATTAACATTGCCAGCGTATAGGGTTCTTCCCCTGACGAACATCCGGCACACCAAACTCTTAAATCATGATTTGTAATCTTATTTGATAATAGAGGAAGTACAGTTGTACTGAAGTAGTTAAAATGATCGGCTTCTCTCATAAAAAAAGTATGATTGGTGGTTATTTTATTAAGCAATACCGTCACTGCTGTTTGCGTTTTATCTGAAACAATGTAATCATAATATTCGGTAAAACTTTTGAAACCATTCTGTATTAATACATTTTGAAGTCTGCCCATCACCAAGGACTCTTTTTCCGCTTTCAAATGAATGCCATAATTGCTTTTAATAAAAGCAGCCAATTGCTCAAATTCCTTTTTTGTTATCGTAATCATTGGCAGCCCCTCCCTTGTAAGTAATATCCATTCTATCTATATCATACAATTGATACCAATTCTAATGCAATACCTAGTTGGTAAAAAATTCAGAATTTCACCAATTGTATGATATGGATAATAATATTTTAAATAGATTAATGTTTAGTATTTTCCAAATTCTTTATCACTTAAGATAATTTGAGGTTTTGTTGTGGATTCTTTATGAGTACCTAAGTCTATATAACCTGCATCTTTCTTATGAGCATTCATATTCTCCAGCATCATTAATACTTCAGGGCTAATATTTTCATAATTACCATAACTTTTTGTGGTTGATTTTAATTTAAATTTACTAACCGTATCCTTAAGTAAAGCAGCCTGGCTTGAAAGTTCCTCGCTTGCGGATGCACTTTCTTCAGAGGTAGCTGAATTCGTTTGAACAACATTGGATACTTGCATAATTCCTTGATTAATCTGTGAAATTCCCATTGCTTGTTCATTGGAAGCCACCGCGATGTTACTAACTAAATCAGCTACTTTTTCAATTCCAACTACAATCTTATCAAGTGCATTGGCGGTATCCTGGGCAATTTTTGTTCCATCTTCTGCCTTCTTAATAGAACCTGCAATCATATCAGTCGTTTCTTTTGCTGCATTTGCAGAACGTGCTGCAAGATTTCGAACTTCTTCTGCAACAACTGCAAACCCTTTGCCATGTTGCCCTGCTCGTGCAGCCTCCACTGCCGCATTCAGTGCTAATATATTGGTCTGGAATGCAATATCATCAATTACCTTAATAACTTTTGAAATATTTGCTGAAGATTCATTAATCTCTTTCATCGCCTTCAACATTTCTTTCATCTGACTATTTCCATCCACAGCATTTACTTTTGCATTTTCTGAAAGTTCATTGGCTTGATTTGCATTCTGTGCATTAATTTCTGTTTGGGAAGCAATTTCCTGTAAGGATGCTGTTAACTCTTCTACGGAACTAGCCTGTTCTGATGCCCCCTGGGATAGAGCTAAGCTGGAATCTGATACCTGTCTTGCGCCAACAGCCACCTGTTCAGAAGCTGTCGCTATATTTGATAAAACTTCGTTATTATTTTGTACCATTTGGGATAATTTCTTACCCAGTAAATCATTTTCTGAACGTACTGCCACTTCTACTGTTAAGTCTCCATCCGCAATTCGTTCTGTAGTACGAGCCTGATCTCTGATATTATCAATCATCGTATTAAAGGATTTTGCCAAACTTCCGATTTCATCCTTACTGTTGATATCCAGATTAGCATTTACATCACCTAATGCAAGCTTATCTGCGGCATTTACCATCTTTTTAATTGGCTTACTAATTAAGCTGGAAATGGCAAACCCAAGCGCTAATGCAATTGCTATTGCAATTACTAAAATAACCGTCATTACAATCACCAGTTTATCATAGCTATCTTTTATTGAGTCCAATTTCTCTTTGGAGGAGCTCATATTATAATTTATTAACTCCTGAAAATCCGCAGCTGCCTGTTCTCTGGATTTGGTTACTAAGGATAGTGTTGCAACAGCTTCTTCAGTATTACCATTAATGATTAAATCAAGATTTTTCGTTCTCTCTTCACGGTAGATATTAAGACTTGCTACTGCCTTATCATACATTTTTCTATCTTCACCATCTGCTGTTATGGTTTTTTCAAACTTATCAAGCAAAGCATTATCACTTTCTACTTTTTGTTGAATTTGATCTAAACGATCCTGTTGTTTACTTAAATCCGGGTCATATAGTAAATAAATATGTAGAGCACGTATCTGCTCTAATTGCACTTGAACCGTACTTAAATCCTGTGCAGGTATAAAGTACTCCTCGTACATCGACTTCGTATTATTGTACATATGGCTCATATTAAAAACCCCTACAGCTCCCACAGCTCCTGTAAATATTGCCATTGCAATAAAGCAAGACAGTAATTTTGTTTTAATCTTCAAGTTATTAAACTTCATCCTTAATTCCTCCTGTTATCATTTTATCAGACTGGGTATTACAATAGATTATTTGATCTATGTCTCTTTTATTATGTATTAATATTTCATTCTTTTTAAATAGAGCTTATTGTACCTCGCTTAAAGCTTCCAATTCGTTCTCCGTCAGGAGCTTTTCACAGTCCAGAAGAAGTTTAACATCACTGCCATTTTTTCCAATTTTCTTAATATACTTATTATTTACGGCTTTATTGACTTGTGGAGGATCTACAATATCCTGTTCTAAGATAGTCGTTACTTCCGAAACACTATCTACAATTAAGCCAATGGAAATATCTTTAATATCAACCACTATAATGCAGGTCCTATCACTATACTCTTTTTTTTCTTTCTTAAATCTCATTCTTACATCCATAACAGGGATAATCTTACCTCGTAGGTTAATAATCCCTCTCACATATTCTGGTAGCTCGGGTATTTCTGTAATTGCTTGAATCCCTATTATTTCAGTTACAAAGCTAATATCAATACCATAACATTCATTACCAATTAGGAAGGTCAGATACCGATCCTTCTGGGTATCTTCTTCTAACTCCACCGTTGTACTTAAGATGTCCTCCATTCTACTTCCTCCTTTTTTGTACCTCAAACTGTATATTACTATCTTTTATTGTTTTGAATTTCTAACTTTTCTATCTACCAACCATTTGCGCCACATCTAATATAAGGC
The DNA here is from genome assembly GCA_023407575.1 of Bacillota bacterium. Classification (GTDB taxonomy): domain Bacteria; phylum Bacillota; class Clostridia; order Lachnospirales; family Lachnospiraceae; genus Mobilitalea. Next base: position 100,007 of record JAEYLX010000032.1, on the reverse strand, counting down.
TAATACTTCCATCCCCCAACAGCGTACAACCAGCTAGTTCTTTCACTCTTTTAAGATTTCGAATATAATTAGGAAGCGCTTTGACTACAACCTGCTGTTGACCTATTAATTCGTCCGCAAAAATACAAACCGTTTTTCCATCCTGCTCAAGCATGATGAGAATTCCTTCATCAAAGTTGGTAACAGACGTCTCCACCTTGAACATCTCGTGCAGTCTCTTAATTAAATAACACTGTCCCCTTACCATGATCATTTCATTACCATCCGGATCAATTAAAATATCTTTTGGCTTCGGTCGGAAGGATTCCTTTATGGCTATGGTCGGAAGGGTATATCTTGCCTTTCCTACTTTTATATTCATACCATCGATGATTGCCAAGGTTAGTGGAATTTTAAGAAGAAATACACTGCCCTTGTTTGCAACACTCTCTACGGAAAGTGTTCCTCCAACAGATTCAATGTTTTTACTAACAACGTCCATTCCTACTCCTCTTCCTGAGAATTCAGTAACATTCTCATTTGTTGAAAAACCAGGGAGTAGAATTAGGTTAAAAATTTCTTTATCCGTCATGTCATCTTCGTTCTTGTAAATTAGATTATTTTCTCTAGCTTTCTTTAAAATCTTTTCTTTATCCAATCCCTTACCATCATCACGTATTAAGATGTGGACATCGCTTCCTGCATTTTTTGCCTCAAGGAGTACCGTGCCATTTTTTGATTTGCCTTTGTTCAGCCTATCCTGCGGTAACTCTATCCCGTGATCAATTGCGTTTCGAACTAGATGCATTAACGGGTCAGAAATATGCTCTATTATATTCTTGTCAACCTCTGTTTCTTCACCTAGGATTTCCAGCTGCACTTCCTTGCCAAGCTTTTTATTCATATCACGGACAATTCGATGCATTTTATTAAAGGTAGCTGACAATGGAACCATTCGTATTGACATAACCATATCTTGAATATCTGAGGTTATTTTACTTAGTTGCCTGGATGCCTTTTTAAAGTTATCTAGAGACAATCCATCTAAATCCGGGTTTTGGACCACCATAGCTTCTGCAATTACCATTTCTCCAACAAGATCCATTAGCTTGTCCAGCTTGGAAACACTAACGCTTATAATACTTTGTGCTACATTTGCATTAGCGACTTCTTTCTCTATCTTGTCTTTCATTTCTGACGAATTAGCTTTGCTCTTTTCTTCCCTCCAGGCTTCCTGTGAGACCGTTTCTTTTACTGATTCTATAATTGGAATTAAGTTCTCTGCTTCCTCACTGACCTGGATTAGTTCTAAATCTTTTAAGAATATGGTCTGATTTAAATGTTCATAAAGTTTTTGATAATCATACTCTGTCTTAATATAAATTTGAAAACCATTCTCTCTTATAACAAAAATACTCTCATCACTGTCAATTATGTCGGAGGGAAAATAACTTAGTTCCGTTGCTATTCCTGTGAGGTTGTGAATGACTGTATAGGCACGTATATTCTCCATCTCACAGCCTTCATCAAATCGTATCGTTGCTTTAAAGGTATTTTGCTCTGTACTTTGCTTTTGTCTTAGTTGACCAATGTAATACTGATGTTTTTCTTCCTTCACCTTTGGTTCTGCAGCGGACGGTTTTGCTACTTCCTGCTTCATCCCAAGCAGATACTTCTTCATTGACTCCAAAAGCTCCTCCGAGGTACCGTCAGCTGGATTACCGCTCTTAATCTTTTCAACTTCAACTTTAATAAAGTCGACACCTTCCAGCACCAAATCTGATAGCACTGAATAATCCAATGTTGCTGGTTTTTCCTTTCGCAAAGAAAAAAATATATCTTCTATGGAGTGAGCAACTTTAGCAATATTGTCAAACAACATCATTGCAGCTGAACCCTTAATTGTATGCATAATTCGAAAGATTTCATTAATTGCTGCTTCTCCAAAGTCATTATCTTTTTCGTTATTTAAAATCGACTGTTCCAACTGTTCCAAAAGCTGTTCCGTTTCGAATAGAAACATATCCAGTAATGGCTCATTTGTAAACTGTTCTGACATTGATACACCTCCCATTAACCTTACTTATATTACAAAATCTAAAATCACTTATAATTCTTAATACCGTGTAAAAGCCTTATATCTTATTGAGCATTACATTCTATTCTTTATTGAGAAACCCTTCCTCAATTAGTTCAAACACTTCTTGAGTTTTATCTCTTAAAGAGTAGGTACATTGGTTCAGTCTCCAATTAAAACACAACTCTCGAATGAAACCTGATAGCATAACTGCTAATGCTTGTGGCTTAGTGGTATTTTTTAATTTTCCATCATTTACAGCTGCTTCAATCAATTGGGTAAGTATTGCTGTTCTTTCCTGCTGTATTACCAATACCTTCTCTGACAGATCAGCTTCATAACGTAAAACATCAAAGATCTGTAGAATTGAAGTTATTGCAGGGTAATTTTCATAATACTCTGCGTAAGAATTAATAATGAACTTTAATGCCTCCAAAGGTTTTAATTCTCTCATCTTAGCCGTTTGAAGAAGGTCTGCATCATATTGGGTAAAATAATCCAATACACCAATTAAAAGCTCATTCTTACTAGCATAATGCCTGAAAATTGTAGCTTCCGACACCCCTTCTCTTTTGGCAATTTCCCTGGTCGTAAGCTTCTGAATTCCAATTTCATCAATAAGTTCAATCGTGGTTAATATTAACCTTTCTTTCCTATGTAATAAACTATATCCCATTTTATCCACCTACCGTAGTAATCACTTACATCTGTCTATATTATATGAATGCCGCTGCCTTTTGTCAACAAAAATTCTTTATTGTCGGAACATATTTTGTAACAGTTTAGCCATGCAAAAAAGTCCAGAGAATCAATCTACTATGATTCTCTGGACTTTGCTTTCGATTACACTATATACTTACAATTACTAAGCTCTAGTTAGATAAAATACTCAGCTATTTTATCTAAGGAAACCTCCGTTTGCTCTCCGGTCTCCATGTTTTTAATATTCGCTTTATTATTCGCTAATTCATCTGCACCAATTATCACCGTATTCTTAGCTCCGATTTTGTTCGCATATTTCATCTGCGCTTTTACACTACGATCCATATAATCAGTTTCAACTATGACTCCAATCTGGCGAAGCTCTCTAACTATTTGGAAGGCAGCAGCTTTTGCCTCCTTGCCTAGGATACCTACATATAAGGCAACTTCTGGCTCTTTCTCAAGTTCTACTCCTTCAGCCGCCAGCTCGTTAATCATACGTTCAATACCAAAACCAAATCCAACGGCAGGAATGTCCTGCTTTTCATCTATTTCATGAATTAGATTGTCGTATCTTCCCCCACCGCAGATGGTGAAGCCCTCTTCATTTACAAATTCAAATACGGTCTTTGTATAATAATCCAGACCTCTAACAATCCCTGTATCCACTTCATAAGGAATGTTCATTTGCTCTAATAATCCCTTTAGCTCCTCAAAGTGCTGACTACATTCCTCGTCCAAATATTCAATGGTTCGAGGTGCATCTTTCATAATCACTTTACAGGAAGGTACTTTACAATCAAGAACACGAAGTGGATTCTTAAGCATTCTTTCCTTGCAGGTAGAACAGAGCTGATCCTCATGTTTCTTAAGATAGGACAGAAGTGCTTCATTGTAAGTCTTTCTGCATTCACTGCATCCGATGCTGTTAATATGAAGTTTTGCTCCTTTAATGCCTAATTCCTTCATAAATTCATTCAATAAGGTAATCAATTCAAGTTCTGCCATAGGACTCGCGGAGCCAAAGAATTCAATACCAAACTGATGATGTTGACGAAGACGACCATTTTGAGGATTTTCATAACGAAATGCCTGTGTAAAATAAAATAATTTGGTTGGCTGACTTTCTGCATATAAACTATTTTCCAAATAAGCACGCACTGCACCGGCAGTACCTTCCGGCTTTAGGGATATGCTACGATTTCCTTTGTCATCAAAGGTATACATTTCCTTTTGAACTACATCCGTGGTTTCACCAACACCTCTTTGAAAAAGAATTGTATGTTCAAAAGCAGGTGTAATAATTTCCTTTATGTTATATGCCTTACAAATCTTCCTGGCAGCTGCTTCGATTACTGTACGCTTATGCATGTTAGCACCATACCAGTCCTGCGTACCTTTTGGTCTTTGTGTAATCATGTTCTATTCCTCCGTTCAATCCATTTTATTCACATTACAACAGTTCTTCATTATTTTCAAGAAATTTCTGCTTACGTGATATCATCTCATCAATTCGACTGATATAATCAGTAACACTTTTTACATTGTCCACACGTTCAATTCGATTCTCTGCATGGAATACAAACTTGGACATTGCACCTGCACCAAGTGCCAGAATTGTCTGTTTTTCCTCCATAATCAGAATGTTATAAAGGCCTTCTTTACCATATTTGGAGTATCCTGTATTCTCAAGGTTCTCTTCCATATTCTTCTGTCTATATAGGTAATAAGGATAATAACCGTTTTCCGTCGTATGCTCTACCGTCTTTTCTAACATAAATGGAACATCGGTGGCTTTTAGTTCAGAATAGTTTTCTTTTTCTGTGTTTAATCTTGCCGCCCTTTTTAAAGCAAGAGTATGAACTGTAAGCCCTTCCGGATTCAGTTCTCTTATCTGTCGAAGGGTATCCGTTACATCCTCTGGATTTTCTCCTGGCAAACCAATGATAATATCCATATTTATATTTGAATGCCCAACCTCTCTTGCTAAAGAAAAGGCATGTCTTACTTCTTCAATTGAATGCTGTCTGCCTATGATATCTAATGTCCTTTGTTGCATACTTTGCGGATTAATACTGATTCGATCAACACCATAGTCCTTTAGAACCTGAAGCTTTTCTCTCGTGATACTATCCGGTCTTCCAGCCTCTACGCAGAATTCTTTCACCTGGGTAAAGTTAAAACTTGTTTTCACAAGTTTCAATAGGCGTTCCAACTGATCAGCACTTAAGGTAGTTGGCGTTCCACCTCCAATATAAACGGTTGTAAGCTTTTTATTCAAAAGACAGGTAGCAGCATAGCGAATCTCTTTTTCTAACGCATTAAGATAATCCTCGATAAGGTTAGCAAATTTAACTGCGGAGTAGGAAGTAAAAGAGCAATAAAGACAAGTGGTTGGACAAAAAGGTATTCCGATATAAATACTATACCCATTTTGATAGTCCATCTCCTTTAGTAGTTGTCGTTCTCTTTTGGCTATTTGAATACTTAACTTAGTCTTAGTTATTGAGCAGAGATATTCCTTTTGCATCTTATCAAGAATATCAGATTCACTTAATTCCTGATCCAACATTTCATATACTAACTTTGTGGGACGAATTCCAGTTAAGATACCCCAGGGCAAAGTCTTTTTGCAGTAGTCCGATAATACTGTATATAGAATTCTTTTCAGAGCGTTCTTGTATAAGGGCTTAGGAAGTCCTGCTGGAATTTCATAATCCGCGGTCTGAATACCCGAGCTACTTCCCTCTATAATTAACTTATCTTCTAAAATAGTTAGTTGAATTATTTGAGAAGCCACTTCTTTTGATTTTACTATTTTAAAATCCTCTGCTTTAGTGTCCTCCTCTTTGGAATACACCTTAATTACCTCTAAAGGAAAAAAAGCTTTAAAAAGAGGATAGACATCATTTTCATATGTTTTATCAGATAGAACTATAGTAATAATACGTTTTACCTCCCATCTACCCTTACAGCTTGAGATAACTATTGTTAACTCTTTCATGACCTATGGTCGTCGAGGGTCCATGGCCAGGATAGGCAACCACCGAATCCTCCAGTAACATTAGTTTTGTCTTTATCGATTCTATTAATGTTGTGAAGTCACCTGTCGGTAAATCAGCTCTGCCAATCTCTTCAAGAAATAAAGTATCTCCGCTAATTAAAACACCATGGTCTATAAAGTGATAGCACGCACCACCTTGGGTATGACCTGGAGTATGAATTACCTGAATACGAAATCCAGCTATATCCAGTCTTTGCCCATCCCCTAACAAACTATCAGGAGTTAGACTGCATTCCTTACCAGAAAACCTTAACGACAGATTTAAGTTTGGATTGGCAAGCAAAGCAGCTTCCTCTTCCTGTGCATAGATTGCTGCACCTGTTATCGCCGCAAGTTCTCTTGCCGCCAATATATGGTCGAAATGACCATGTGTGAGAAGGATTGCTTTACACACTAGGTCATTCGACTTTAAATATTGTTCAATTAAATCGGCATGATCTGCCGGATCAAATACAATCGCTTCCTTGGTCTCTGTCTGACTCACCACAGAACAGTTGGTCTGCAAGGCACCAAGTACCAAGGTTTTTACTAAAATGCCGCTCATAATCCTCATACCTTTCTAACTATTGTATTTAGCCTGCGGTTCTCTCAATATCAAGAATACTTTCCACATTACGTATTTTTGATATGATCTCATTTAATTGTTCTTTTCCATGAATTTCAAAGCCAATACTAATTGTCGCCGTACCCTGTTTACTGGTTCGTACATTCATCGATAATACATCAATTTTATTCTCAGTAAGAACTTTAGAGATATCCACTAACACACCGCTTCGGTTATTTGCAAAGATTTTGATCTCCGCACTGTATACTCCGCCGTTAGTTTTTCCATCTGCCTCATTCCACTCTGCATCAATCAAACGTGCACGATCTTCTTCTGCTACATTAATAATATTAATACAATCGGTTCGATGGATAGATACACCTCTGCCTCTGGTAACAAAACCAACAATTTCATCCCCTGGAACCGGACTGCAGCATTTTGAAAAACGGACTGCTACATCATGGATACCTTCAACAACAATACCACTTTTTGATTTCTTTTTAGGAGTTCTTTCTTTAATATCAGCAATGGTTTCGAGAACATTATCATCCGTAATTTCTTTTTTATTCTTCTTTTTATATTCTTCCAGCAGTTTATTAACAATCTGACCTTCTTTTAGACCACCATGCCCTACAGCTGCCAGCACTGAGTCCCAGTCACGGAAGCCATATTTGCGCATGACAACACCAGTAAAATCAGGTTTCATCAAATCGCTAAGTACAATTGCCTTCGCTTTGCAGTAAGCAACAATTAGTTCCTTACCTCTGGTAATGTTATCATCTTTTAATTCAGACTTAAACCAGTTGTTTATCTTATTCTTTGCCTGTGTACTCTTTACAATGGATAACCAGTCTCTACTTGGACCTTTCGAATTCTGTGAAGTCATGATTTCAATACGATCACCATTTTGAATTACGTAATCAATCGGAACAAGTTTATTATTTACCCTGGCTCCTACCATCTTATTACCCACAGCACTATGAATGCTATAGGCAAAATCTATAGGGTTAGAGCCTGCAGGCAGAGTTTTGACATCTCCCGTCGGAGTAAAAGCATATACACTGTCGGAAAAGAGATCAAAGTCACTTTTAATCAGACTTAAGAATTCCTTGTTATCTGACATGTCTCTTTGCCATTCCAGGACTTGACGAAGCCAGGTTAATTTCTCTTCTTCTGCCTTTTCAGGGTTATCCTTACCGTCTTGCCCCTCTTTATATTTCCAATGAGCTGCAATACCAAATTCCGCGGTACGGTGCATGTCATAAGTACGAATTTGTATTTCGAAGGGAGCACCTTGAGGTCCAATTAAGGTTGTATGCAGAGACTGATACATATTGGGCTTTGGCATGGCAATGTAATCTTTAAAACGTCCAGGAATCGGCTTATACATTTCATGTATTACACCGAGTGCCGCATAGCAATCCTTAACAGAATCCACAACAATTCGTACTGCAAATAAGTCAAAGATCTGCTCCAGTGTCTTATTTTGATTTACCATCTTTTTATAAATACTAAAGAAATGTTTAATACGACCATCAATCTTAGCTTGAATGCCTGCAGCTTCCACATGCTCTCTTACTTCATCCACAATGCTATCAATATAAGCCTGTCTTTCACTTCTCTTTGTTGCGATTTTATCCGAAAGATCCTTGTATACCTCTGGTTCAAGATACTTTAGAGAAAGATCATCAAGCTCTATCTTGATCTTACTGATACCAAGCCTCTGTGCAATTGGAGCATAAATATCCATGGTCTCTCTTGCTTTTTCTTTCTGCTTTTCGGGAACCATAAATTTTAATGTTCTCATGTTATGCAGGCGGTCAGCAAGTTTTATTAAAATAACACGGATATCCTTTGCCATGGCAAGAAACATTTTTCTAAGATTCTCGGCTTGAAGCTCTATTTTATCCATATTTAACTGTGTCAACTTTGTTACGCCATCCACCAGGAGTGCAATCTCCTCGGAAAACATAGCAGTAATCTGTTCATTGGTTAACACTGTATCTTCAACCACATCATGCAGGATACCTGCTATAATGGTTTCCTTATCAAGTTCTAAATCTGCAAGAATATTGGCTACACAAAGAGGATGGATGATATAAGGCTCACCAGATTTACGCAATTGATCCTTGTGGGCATTATCAGCAAGCTGATAAGCTTTCTCCACTAACGAAATATCTGCAGAAGGGTGATAGCTCTTTATTTTATCAATCAATTCTTTATAAAGAATTTCAGGCGCAGTAAAATCAGCAGGTACGTTTGCATCTGCACTATAATCATATTCATTTCCTGCGAATTCTTTATGTTCCTCCATAGTTAAACCTCCATTATTGCACATGGCACTTAATATAACCTTACTATAAGAAATCGTTGTATTAATTCTCTTAATTACTTGCCTTCATATTGAATTACAGCCTCAACGTCATAGCCATCAAGCTTTTTACGACCTTCTAAGCCTTTTAATTCCATAAGGAAGATAATCTTAACAACTTCACCGCCTAAGGATTCAATTAACTTAGTAATTGCTTCGATTGTACCACCAGTAGCAATTAAATCGTCCACAATAACTACTTTTTGGCCAGGCTTAATTGCATCTTTGTGCATTTCAATTGTAGCCTTTCCATACTCAAGATCATAATCCATAGAAATTGTTTCACAAGGTAATTTACCTTTTTTACGAATTGGAATAAAGGGTTTATTTAAATTATAAGCAATTGGCACACCAAAAATAAAGCCTCTGGATTCTGGTCCAGCGATTACATCAATATCAAGACCAACTAAAAGCTCTTGCATCTGATCAATTGCAAGTCTTAACCCATCCTTATCCTGTAAAATACTTGTTACATCACGGAAAACAATTCCTGGCTCCGGAAAATCTGGTATACTTCTCACATATTCTTCTATCTTTTTCATTCTATAAAACCATGCCTTTCTCGACTTTTCTCAAACCAACCCATGTTAACTCATTCTATTGGATTACAAAAATATTGATTTGATGCTAATTATATCACTATATTTCATATTACGTAAAGAATATTTCATAAATCGATTTAAAAATCAGTATTTCGTCGTTGCTAAAGTTCTCATTTTCCCCTTTTTTAGATGTTATCGATAGTTCTGAATCATGAGTTGAATGCTTCTAAAGCCATTGTACTCATTTATTTTAGGGAAATATGTCACTGATATGGTTCCACTAAATCCACGTCCAGTCTTAAGCTTTTCTGCTTCCTGACTTCCATAAGTATTCCCAATGTATTCAAAAAAATCATTCACATTTCCAAAATAAACAGCATCCAGTTCTCTACCGTACTGATTTTCTACTCTTAATCTTAAACCACTGGCGTTTTTACCAATGATAAAAACAGATTTTATCTTTAAATCTTTCACTGCAAAGAGCGGTTTCTCATTGGCTTTACCAAAGGGTTCTAACAGTCTTAGTTCTTCTACCAGTTCCTCATTAATAAAGCCCAGCGGAAGATGAATATCTATGGTCACCTTAGGAACTAACATCTCCCAGGTCAATGTGGTATTGGTGTTAAGTACTGTTCTTAATACCTCCACATTTTCTGGTAAAATGGATAAGCCGGCTGCCATCGGATGACCGCCCATCTTAATAAAGAGTTCGCCGCACTTTTGCAACTCTGCTACCATATTGTATGCTTCCATGGAGCGTCCGGAACCCTTGATACAATGATCTCCTGCAGTTAAAATAATGGAAGGTCTACTATATTTCTCTCTTATTCTTCCTGCAATTATTCCTGCGATACTTTCATGACAATCCTCTAATAAGACCACCAATACTTTATCGTTCTTCAATTCACTGTTTTCTATTAACTCAATTGCTTTATCTACATTTTGTGCCGTCATATCTTTACGCAGGTCATTTAAAGCTCTAACCTCTGTAGCCAAGGTGACCGCATCTGCTTTTGTTTTAGAAAGCAGTAGTTCCAAACCCTTTTTAGCAGTATCTAATCTTCCAGAAGCATTTAGACATGGTCCAATAACAAATCCTAAATGAAAGGCAGAAAGTTGCGTGATATCGACTTTACTTGCTTCCATAAGTGCCAACAGCCCAAGATTTTTAGTTTTCTTTAAAAGCCTAAGTCCATGATGAACAATAATGCGATTCTCTTCTATCAAATCCATAACATCACAAACAGTTGCAATTGCTACATAGGACATTAGCTCAAGGAGAAATTCTTCACCATCTGCTAAGTTCAATTGCTGCACCAGCGAGATACATAGTTTATAAGCAATTGCTGCGCCACATAAGCCTTTAAAAGGATATTGGCAATCAATTCGCTTCGTATTTATTATGGCATCTGCTACCGGTAGAAGAATTTCTCCCTCCGGCGTTTGTACCAAACTATGATGATCTGTGATGACAACGGTCATTTGCAGACTTTTTGCTAATTCTACCTGTTCCATGGCAGCAATACCATTATCGCAGGTAAGTAAGGTATCGACCTGATCCTGATGGGCAGCTTCTACAATTCTGGAATTGATACCATACCCGTCCTTAATCCGATCCGGTATTTCATAATCCACCTTAGCACCTAGTTTTGACAGGGTTTGAAATAGGATATAGGTTGATATTACTCCATCCACATCATAATCCCCTATGATACGAATATGTTTACCTTTTAATATCCTATCTGCCAAAAGATCTGTTGCCTTTTTCATATCCTTCATCAAGCTATAATGGTATAGTTCTTCTAATTCCGGATATAAAAAGGCCTTCATATCTTTTGTAGACTCCAGCCCTCTATTTACAAGGCACCTTGCAATAACTTCACTTACATTACATTCCTGCATAATGAGATTAAAGTCTGCCTTTTTATTCTTTAAAACCCAATTTTCCATGAAGCCCCCTATATTATCCCCTCATGAACCTGCTACAAAACACGGTAAATTGAACAACTGCACTAATTTTACAATTGAAAATTTTTGATTTTCAACTTACTCAGCCATTGCAGCTTGTATCATGATGGAGCATTCCACACGTTTTTTCATTAGTTCACAGCCAATATCATAGGTATTGTTAATATCACCGTGGAACTTAAAGGAGTTCGCAGAACATCCACCGCTACAGTAGAATTTTGCAAAGCAGTTCTTACACTTTTCTTTGGAATACACATTACAGAGTTTAAACTCATCTCTTAACTCCGGTGTTTTTACACCTTCATAGACATTTCCCATCAAAAACTCTGCTTCACCTACGAACTGATGACAGGGATATAAGTCTCCCCAAGGTGTTACTGCCAAATATTCCGTACCTGAACCGCATCCGGATAAACGTTTTGCAACACATGGTCCACCAGATAAATCAATCATAAAATGAAAGAAGTTAAAATCCTTTCCTTCTTTCTTGTATTCTAAAATCAGCTGAGCCAATTTATCATATTCTTCAAATAATCTAGGAAGATCCTCTTCTGTAATTGAGTAGGAATCCTCTGGCAAGGCAACAACAGGTTCTACCGATATCTGTTTAAAACCAAGATCAGCAAGGTGTTTTACATCTTCGCTGAAATCTAAATTATTATGTGTAAAAGTACCTCTTACATAATAATTTGTTTGGTTTCTGCTTTCAGCAAGTTTTTGATATCTAGGTACAATCAAATCATAACTGCCTTTTCCGTTCCTGCTTGGACGCATACGGTCATTGACTTCCTTACGTCCATCGATACTAAGAACAACATTGCTCATCTCTTTGTTGGCAAATTCCATAACATCATCATTTAACAGAACACCGTTGGTTGTTAAGGTGAAACGGAACTTTTTATTATTGGCTTCTTCCAGACTTCTTCCGTAGGCTACCAGGTCCTTTACTACCTGGAAATTCATCAGCGGTTCACCACCAAAGAAATCTATTTCAAGGTTTCTACGTTTGCCAGAATTTGCAATCAAGAAATCTATCGCTTGTTTACCAACTTCATAACTCATAAGCTCGCGATGACCTTTATACTCTCCTTCCTCTGCAAAACAGTATTTGCAGGCAAGGTTACAGTCATGGGCAATATGTAAGCAAAGTGCCTTTACGACAGTGGAACGTTGTTTGAAATCCCTAATGTACTCCTCATAAAGATCCTTTGTAAACAGAGCACCGTCTTTTACAAGTTCCTCAATATCTCCAATTACCTCTTGAATCTGATTCACAAGAGCTTCAATATTCTCCGTAAAGTCTTCCTGATTGTCCGTTATCTTAGCCATATGCTCTGGACAGGAATATTTCTCCACCATTGCGGTGATTATATCCCCTTTACTGTTCTTCTCATAAAGACCTATGATATCATATGCCAAGTCATCAACAACATGGATCATACCGCTATTTACATCCAATACGATATTAAATCCATTACTTTTAAATTGGTAAACCACAGTTATTCCTCCCTAACTATACTGCAAATAAATGCAGAACTCGCGACCTTTCGGTACGCATGATTAAAATGCTTTTATTTCACAACGAATGGGGACTGACTTAAAAGATCCTCGGTAAATATCCAAGAACATTTTAAGACAGCCCCAAAATGATACAAAAGGTGCCTCAAGACACACATTCATCTTAAGACACCTTCAGTTTCGTCATTTCATGTAAATGCTGAACCAGATTCAGATAGTGCATTCCGTGGTGACTTATGTCACCTTCTATGTACATTCAACTATTTGTTTTCACAGCTCTGATTGCCAACTGTGCAGGATGTCTTGCAAGCTGACTGACATGATGTTTGACACTCTCCACAACCACCCTTTTTCAAGGTATCTTTGAGGTTTCTTGTGTTCAAAGTCTTGATATGCTTCATGATTTGCCTCCTTAGCATCGTTTTACTTCTACATATTATAGCATAATAATCCAAATAAGAAAAGAGTTTTTTATAACAGTTTAGCCATGCAAGATTATACTACAATAAGCAGGGGAAAGCTTGCTTTCAAATGCTTACTGTAGTATAACCTTGTAGGGCGCTCTGCTTAAGCGAAATGCAGCGAAGCGGAATTGAGCTTATGGCTAAACTGTTATAAAATTTCAATAAGCAGGGGAAAGCACGCTTTCACATGTTTATTGTATCAAAATCTTGTAGGGCTAAACTGTTATAAAAGCTAAATTAAAGAGATAAATCCATTATGGCTCAACTGTTGCAAAAATATGTTCCTTATTATGGTATAATACATATTGAAACAAGCATTTATAGTATGTTATAATGTGACATATCGTTATCATTACTACCTAAATAAGAGGTAGTAATCTTTTGATTAAGATTATATAATAATCAAAAAGAAAGGACTGACAAAAGCAATGAAGAACTTTATCATTACGACTGATACCACTTCCGATTTACCGGAAGATTATTTGCAGAAGCATAACGTTAGCCTCCTGCCCTTATATTACAATTTAAATGGAACTATTTACGGAGATGAAAACAAATTAACACCGACCGAATTTTATAATATTATGAGACAAGGTGCTCTTCCTACTACTATGGCAGTAAATCCCGAACATGCCAGAACAATCTTTACTGGATTATTAGAACAAGGTTATGATGTTTTGCACATCGCCTTTTCCTCCGCTCTTAGTGGTAGTTGTTCTGTTGCAGCTACGGTAGCCAGAGAACTCTGCGACGAACGTAAAGATGCAAAAATCATTGTCATTGATTCCCTTTGTGCTTCACTTGGTGAAGGTTTGCTGGTACATAAGGCAGTCCAGCTAAAAGAAAATGGTTCAACGATTGAGGAAGCAGCAGAATGGTTGGAACAAAACAAACTTAATCTATGCCACCTCTTCACTGTAGACGACCTTTTTCACTTGCATCGTGGTGGAAGAGTTTCCAAGGCTAGTGCAATTATTGGTACCTTAATTAATGTAAAACCAATTCTCTATGTGAACAATGATGGTAAGCTTATTCCCTTACACAATGTAAGAGGTAGGAAAAAAGCTCTGACCGCATTAGTTGATCAGATGGAAGTGCGCGTGAAAGAAGATAATACTCAAAATGAAATCGTATTTATTAGTCACGGTGATTGTCTTGAAGATGCACAGTTCGTTGCTGACCTTGTTCAAGAACGTTTTGGAATTAAAGAAAACTTAATCCATTTTGTAAGTCCTACCATCGGAGCACATTCTGGTCCTGGTACTGTTGCTCTATTCTTTATGGGTACAGAAAGATAAGCTAGAATGATTTTGTAATAAAAGCTTTAAACTAAATATATATGGATGCATTTAAACGGACCGCTACAAAAGTATTCTTTTGCAACAGTCCGTTTTACTTTTCCTACGTATAGTTGTTATTATTTCCGCTTACTATTATTTTATTTAAAACCGTTATTAGGATGTAATTGGTATTCTCAAACTAAATTCCCATCTCCGGCTATTACCGGAAGGACTCCCCATTATGAAGATTACTGATTACTTCTGAAATTCTATTCTTAGCTTCCTCGCCTGTTGTCGAACCTTCTACATAGTTGATTAACTGCTTTTTCTCCTCTTCGGATAAATTCGCAAATTTAGTCATCGCTTTCATATCAAGCGCCATGCGCATACCTAAGCCAACTGGAAGCTCTGGTTCTTGATTAATCAAAGTCATGTCTTTGCTCCTTTCTTAAAATATATAACTTAAAATCTTATGAGCTTAACTCTACTATATAAGACTCATTTGACTTATTAATGTTACATTTATAGTATTTGATGCTTTTATACTTTTATGTGATATTTTTCTTCCTTATTCTGCCCATTTCGTTATTATCATACAGTTTCATTTTGAAATTGTTTGAATCTATATCTGTTAATTCTCGAAATTACATAACACAAGTAATGAAACCAGCAATTTCCTATAATATAAAAAAGCTTCAAAACAAGTAAAAACTCATTTTGAAGCTCATATTTTATTTTACAATTTTATTTTGTTAGCTCAATATATTGATCAATTAGGCCTTCCACTGATTTTAAACTAGTTCTCCAGAATTGTGGATCTTCAAGATTTATACCAGCTACAAGTGCAGTATCTTCCACACTCTTAATGGTAGTTGACCTTAATAATTCTTTGTATTTTGGTACAAAGCTTTCACCTTCGGATTTATATTTCTCATAAAGACCACGTGCAAATAATCCACCAAAAGCATATGGGAAGTTATAGAAACTTACTGCATCCGAATAATAATGTCCCTTGAGTACCCACATATATGGATGTAATTGGTCGTGATCCAGTCCATCTCCATAAGCTGTTTTCTGTGCTTGTATCATAATCTCTTTTAACTCATCAGCGAATAAGAAACCAGTTTTGGATTTTTCAAATACTTCGGATTCAAATAAATATCTGGAATAGATATCACAGATAATCTGTGTAAAATCCTGTAGCTGACTTTCAATAAGAGCAGCCTTCTCCTTACCTTCTGCTTCGTTAATAGCAGCCTCCATAATAAGTGCTTCATTAAAGGTAGATGCTGTTTCTGCAACTGGCATGCTGTAATCACAATTTAATGGTAAATGCTCTTGAATGTTAAATCCATGGTATGCATGACCTAACTCATGCGCTAGAGTTACTACATCACTTAAGGATCCAGTAAAGTTCGTAAGTATTCTACTCTGTTTCACATAAGGCAAGTTCGCACAGTAAGCTCCACCTACTTTACCTTTTCTAGGGAAGAAATCAATCCACTCTTTGTCATAAGCTTCTTCCACCATGTCGGCAAGATCTTTAGAAAATTTACTAAAATGTTTTAATAAATATTCTTTAGATTCTTCTGTGCTAAACGTTCTGTTACTTTCTCCCATAGGTGCAAATAAATCATACCAAGGGAGCCCACCTTCATGACCAAGAAGCTTCGCCTTTTGTTTTAAATATCTATGGAAAGCTGGTAAATACTCACGAATTGCCTCAAGAAGTGCCTCCAAGGTTCCTCTTTTCATCTTGGATTTTATAAGTGTCATATCTAAAGGAGACTCATATTTTCTTAAATCACTGATGGTATTCACCTGTGTCTTTATATTATTTAAAGAATAACTGATGGCATCCTTAATCTTTTCGAGTGCCTTCACTTCTGCAACAAAAGCATCTTTTCTTACATTCGCATCTTCTTCATATGCTTTATTTCTTACTTCAGAAAGTGTTATCACGCTATCACGGTATTCCACTTCCAGTGAAGATGTAAGGAAACTTTGCATATTTCCCCAAGCTGAAGCTGCAGAGATATTAAGCTTAGCAACTACCTCTTCTACCTCATCACTTAATAAATGTTCTGCCTCTTTTTTAAGTTCTGATAATAAATAATCATATTCCTTGAGTTTAGGATTTTTATCGTAGTAAGCTTCTGGATGTTCAATTCGGGCAATAAATTTTGTAAGAACTGCAAGGGGTTTTGTAGATAAGCTAATTTGTTTTTCAAAATTATTCATCTCATTTGCAGTTTGAGAATCCGAGGTATTTACAGACTGGAGAAAAGAAATATAATCTCCTAGTTTCTGTCCCAAGCGCTGAAACTGCTCCATATAATCAATCGCCTTATTTAAAGCTTCTTCCTCATTTTCTACTGTAGTTAAGGTTTCACTAAAATCTGCCATTTCCTTTATGATTTGTGGCAGTAATTCCTTATCTTTTTTATAATTCTCATCCTCATAACCTTTGTATAGGACGTCCAAAGACCATTCCTTATTCATGTGCATTCTTCCTTTCTTGTTCCATCTTTAACAGTTTTTCTTTCATAGATAATCCATAAGCATATCCGACAAGCTTTCCGTTTGCTCCAATGACACGATGACAAGGAATGATATAAGGGATTGGATTATTATGGTTTGCACTTCCAACTGCCCTGCTTGCCTTTTCGTTGCCAATTTGCTTTGCAATCTGTATATAGCTACGGGTTTCTCCATATGGAATGGTGGTTAATGCCTCCCAAACCTTCTTTTGAAATTCTGTACCCTTTGGATTCAATTTAATACTAAATTCCGTTCGTTTTCCTTCAAAATACTCATTAAGCTGCATGGAAGCTTCCTTTAACAAAGGTGTCTCCATTAATTGATAGGTTGTGTCTTGGTGAATATATTCTGACGTCATATCAGAAAGTACAGGGTCGGTTAATATACTTACTTTACTAACACCATTCCCATCTTCTGCTATCAATATTTTACCTAACTTTGAGTCATATATGTATGCTTGATTCATAAATCGCTTCCTTTCTTTTATCTTTGGTATCTCGATAAGATTTTTTCTATATAAAAGGAGTTTATGCTCTTATTAGCCGGAGCATTATCTTTTGAAAATGAAATACAGTATCCGTAACTACACCAATTCGATGGCGCTTCATAAAGTATTCGTCTTCTTTATTTGCTTCTCTCTTCTTCTTCACTATTTCTCGAAAACTACCTGTGTATACCAAATATTGATCAAGTCTTCGTTCCAATTCCCTTATAGCATGAATGTTATTCATATGCAGCAGGTAAGTCACAAACTCCAAACAGGTATAAGAATCCTTCATGTCTAACTTTATTTTAAGAAGAGACAGAACTGCATTCAACGTATTATAAAGCATTTGCTCTTTATTTTCCTGAAAATAAGTAAACTCTTTTACCATTCTATGGTATTCGTCTTTTTCTAATGGTATTTTACATAATTTTATTTGAACATCTCCATTATTGTTTAAATATCGTTCAGGCTCTTCTACTACAAATCCTCCTGAAATAGGAGAATTAACATGATAACGGGCAAAGGAGTACATTTTGCTTAAAGATGCATCAAAAGAAATCGTAACATGGCTATACTGATTGCGCGTAGAAAAACGAATCAATTTTCCCATATAGGTATTCGTCGTAAAAAACGTAACATATACATAATATTTTTCATCACGAAGTTCCACTGTCATACCCTCCTTTTAACATTTTGCTTTCTTGATTATAACAAGAATTCTAGAAATAGAAAAGAATAATTTGCAAATTGGAAAAAAGAGTTGATTTTGAACTCTGTTATATTGACGACGAAAAAAGAAGGACGGATATCCGCCCTCCTATATTTATATTAATTATATTGCAGCTAACCTTTCTTAATATACAAGGTTATGTTTACAATATAATTATCTTTCTTATGAAAATACTTTTACTCTATCGCTTACTGGTGAGAATGCCTTCTCTCCAGGTTGTGCCACCGGCTTACCAAATGGCATCTGTCCTAATAGCTTCCAGCTTGCTGGTAACTTCCATTCTGCACTTACCTGCTCATCAATCAGTGGGTTATAGTGCTGCAAGGATGCTCCAAGACCTGCTTCCTCTAAAGCTGCCCAAACTGTGAATTGTAGCATACCGGAGGATTCAAGAGACCAAATCGGGAAATTATCCTTGTATAATTCAAACTGTGCCTGTAGTCCTTCTACAACAGCCTGATCTTCAAAGAATAGAACAGTTCCAAAACCACTCTTAAAAGCATTCATTTTCTCCGCAGTTGATGCAAAGGAATCTGCCGGTACAATTTTTCTTAATACTTCTGTCGTTGTATCCCATAACTTATCATGTTGTGCCCCAAACAATACAACAGCTCTTGCACTCTGTGAGTTAAAGCTAGATGGTACGTATTTAACAGAATGTTCTACAATTTCTTGGATTTCTTTCTCTGATACTGGTGACTCTTTTGAAATAGCATAAAATGATCTACGGTTCTCAATAACCTCTTTAAAATTCTTTGACATAATTATTATTCCTTTCCTAACGCATACTGTAATAATTAACATTTGGAGATTTTGCTCCATTTATGTATATGTAATAAAAATTAATTTAAATTGTTTACAATTGAATTGTATTATAATAAATTGTATTTGTCAATACTTTGATTGACATTTTTTTAATAACTGCTTACAATGGATAAAAAGATGTTAATTCAACAATTATAGTCATATAAAACCGGATGAAACAACAAATCGTTTCACTTGACATAGATAAAAGTAATTGTATGGTTTTGTTAAAAAGGAAAGCGAGGCTACAAAATGGAAGTAAATGACCAAACTAACAACACAGACCTGATTAATCTATCCAGAGGAGACTGCAATGAAATGCTTAGGTTGGAAAATCAGCTCTGTTTTTCATTATATGTATGTTCCAAAGAAATTATAAAAAAATATAAACCTTTATTAGATCCTTTTGGCCTTACTTATACAGGTTATATTATTATGATGGCCTTATGGGAAGAGGATAATATTACAGTAAAGGATTTGGGAAAACGATTATATCTTGATTCAGGTACACTAACCCCTATGTTAAAAAAACTAGAAGCTCTACAATATATTAAACGCTCTAGAAGCTCCTGTGATGAACGTAATGTATTTATCCTATTAACAGAGAAAGGACACGCATTTAAGTTGGAGGCTGCTAATTTTCCGGTTAGCCTTATCTGCACCTTAGATCTTACACCTGAGTACTCAAAAGGATTACTGGATGGTCTTCACGAAATGATGAGGAAGCTTGAAGCAGAACAACCCGCGGAAAATGCATAGTCAATAAAACTACTATAACAGAAAGGACCTACAGATGAATTCATCTCCTTCTGTAATAACGCCTGAAATAGCACAGGAATTCAAAGACATCATCAAAGAATTACTTCAATATAAGCAATTACATGATATGCACCAATATGTACAGCATGGTGATACTTCAACTTTTGAACATTGCCTAATGGTCGCTTATTGCAGTTACCGTATGGCAAAAGCATTACCTGGTCATTTCAATTATAAAAGCCTAATTCGTGGTGCAATGCTACACGACTTCTACTTATATGACTGGCATATTCCACATCACAGTCATAGATTACATGGTTTTTCTCATGCCAGATGTGCACTGGATAATGCTAGTAAACTCGTTACCTTAAACGCGACGGAAGCTGATATTATTGAACATCATATGTGGCCCTTAACATTTCGAAGATATCCTCGCAGTAAAGAAGCCTTTCTGGTATGCATGGTTGACAAATTCTGTTCCTTAGCCGAGACCTTTCATTCGCGGAGGTATAAAAGGAAGTTAAAACATTTACATTTTACTTGTAATGAAAACTACTAAGAGATGGTAGATATATAAAATGATAGATATAAATAATAGATATAAAATATCCCTCAAGAATAGATTGTTGTCGATCTCTTTATAGCGACTTAAACTATTTTTCTTGAGGGATATTTTACTTATGGATATTTTACTTAATGATATTTTGCTTATGGATATTCAGTTAAGACTGCTAGATTGATAAATGTAGATTTTCCTCAAAGCCAAGCATGATATTCATATTTTGAATGGCGGCTCCTGAAGCACCTTTGCCAAGGTTATCAAGTCTTGTGAGGATAACTGCACTCTCCCTGGCCTCATTGCCAAAAACGAATATCTCTGCGCTATTTGTATCGTTGCAGGCAGTAATATCTACTGCACCATCAAAAAGTACAGAATCATCTGCAAATGGCATAACTTTAACAAATCTCTCATTCAGATAATGCTCACTTAGAATTTCATGAAGATTTTTTGCAGTCATTTTTTTAGCCAGCCGCTTTGTATGAATTGATGTTAAAACAGCAAGACCTTTATAATTATTTCCCAGTATCGGAACGAACACTGGCGCTTCCTTTAATAAAGAATGCTTTGTCATTTCAGGTAAATGCTTATGGTTTAAGCTTAAACCATAAGGTCTCGGAGCTTTGGTATACTCATTCTTTCCTTCCTCCGACTCATACTTCTCAATTAAAGGTTTTCCACCACCACTATAGCCAGTTAAGCTCTGACAGGTTATAGGATAATCAGGTGACATTATCTTATTTGCAAGGAGTGGATAAACTCCTAAAATAAAAGCAGTAGCATGACAGCCCGGGTTACTTACTCTCTTACTATCCTTTACTGCCTCCCGATGCAGCTTTGATAATTCGGGAAGTCCATAAGTCCAATCTTCAGAAGTTCTATAGGCAGTACTTGCATCGATTATTCTCGTATTCGTATTAGTTACAAGACTTACTGCTTCTTTGGCTGCCTCATCTGGCAAGCATAAAAACACGATATCAGCTTCATTTAAGCACTTTGCTCTTTCCTTAGCATCTCTACGTTTTTCATAATCTATTGTAATCATTTCCAATTCTTCATATAATGCCAGCCTCTCGTGAATTTTAAGCCCAGTTGTTCCGCTTAAGCCATCTACAAATACTTTTTTCATTCTCTCACCTCATTAAATTTATTTCTGAATCTCCATATCAATGTTGATTATGATAGAAACTATAAATTACCATGTATATTTATACATATTATTATATTAATATACATTCCCTAATTGAAATTGTCAACCTATTTAAAATGAAATAACTGTGGCGTAACTATATACTGGCAATGAGAAGTTCAATATCATATTCCAGGAACGACAGCCCGATTTATACATATAAGTTAATACAATTTAATCAAATTATGGTATAATAAAAAGCAGAATAAGGTATTG
Source organism: Bacillota bacterium (assembly GCA_023407575.1). GTDB lineage: Bacteria > Bacillota > Clostridia > Lachnospirales > Lachnospiraceae > Mobilitalea. The sequence goes on along the minus strand of JAEYLX010000032.1, from coordinate 78,213 downwards.
CAGGATTTCTTGCAAATGCCGAATGGAGCAACTAAAGGGGGTTAGGCATGAGTAAAATATCAGATATTATCGAGAATAAAAAACATTATGATGGCATAACTCTTACTGAACGCATGAAAGAATACCATACATCTGCAATCAGCATAGCAGTAATAGAGAACTATGATATTCTTGATACCTATGTTCACGGAGTAAAACGAAGAGCGACAAAAGAAAAGGTTACGACGAATACACTTTTTCAAGCAGGATCCATTAGTAAGCCTGTATTTGCTGCTGCTGTTCTGCGTTTAATTGAAAGCGGAACCCTTGATTTAGATACGGACATTTCTGAATATCTTATCGGTTATAAAGTGCCGACCTATGATAACCAAAACCATAAAATCACTTTGAGACAGCTCTTAAGTCATCATGCTGGTTTGAATCCTCATGGCTTTGCAGGTTATCAGCAGGGACAAAAAATACCCACGGTTCAACAAATATTAACCGGAGTATTCCCTTCTAATAATCTAAAATTAAAGTTAATAAAACCTCCTGAAGCAGGATATCAATACTCTGGGGGAGGGTATATTCTAGCACAAAAAATTGTTACGGATGTCTGTAAACTTAATTTTTGTGATTTGATGAATGACTTAGTTTTATCCCCTTTCTCTATGGTGTATAGCACTTATATGCAACCTCTGTCAAAAGATAAATTAAGTCAAATTGCTTTTGGGTATAATCATCATAACTTACAATTACCAGGAGGCAATAATATAATGCCGGAATTATCAGCAGCAGGTTTGTGGACCACGCCGTCAGACCTTGCACGCTTTGGCATTGAAATAATGAAAGCCTTAAAAAGCGAAAGCACCTTGCTTAAGCAAAATACAGCCCAGTTAATGACTACAAAAGCATATGAAAATTCACCCTATGGATTAGGTCTTGCTGTTAACCAAAGTAAAAAAGGATTAACCTTTGGACATGGCGGTTCAAATTTTGCTTATCATTCAAATATGGTATTTTGCCCTGCTGATGGTTCCGGAATTGTAGTAATGCAGAATTCAGATATCGGAGCTAGACTTTGTGATGAAGTCACAAGTTCTTTCAAAGAAATATATGAATGGTGATATAAAGAATTGTTATATAAGACTATTATAGTGACGAAAAGGGAGTGCCTATCTTCCATACACAGATGGAAAGATATATACTCCCTTTTCTACATAGTTATCTTTTTACAATAACCCCTTTATAATTACACATTCTTATATTGATTGCATAGACTTTTAATTAAAATCCACTTATGATATCCGCATCCAATTCCTTAAGCAACTCATAAGCTAACTTAACGCTGCTCTCATAATCAAAATAACTTGATATTCCATGATGGGTATGTGCATATCTTACCGGCGCTCCGATTACGATGGTTGGAATACCTGAATTAGAAATATGGATTGAACCTCCATTGGTAGACCCCATAGATCTAACTGCTTCCTGAACCTGAACACCTTTTCTTTTCGCTAAATCTAAGGTAAAACGTTGATAACGAGGATTGGTTATCATTCTGGCATCAATGTGTCTTAGCATTGGTCCCTTCTTTAAAACAGTCTGCATCTCATAGGTTCCCAGAAAGGTATCGTCTGCGGGGCAGCCTTCAAAGCATATCGCCAAATCTGGTTTAATTACTCTTGTTGTTACAATTGCTCCTCTGGCACCTACTTCTTCTTGAGAAGCAAATCCAGATACTATATCAACCTTAAGTTCCTCATTTGCAAGAGCCTTTAAAGTACTAATAGCTCCCGCGCAACCAAGGCGGTTATCAAATGCCTTACCCATCATAATTCCCTGTTTGTCATTATATTCAAAATCTGCACAGGGAACTACAGGTTCTCCTATTCTTAACTTATAGTCATTCACAGCTTCCTCAAAAGAGCTGGCTCCCACATCTATAAAGAAATGATTCATCTCTAAATTAGCCTTTTTGTCAGCTTCACTCATATAATGTGGTGGTTTACTACCGACAATTCCGCTAATATATTCACCGTCTGAATTTCTTACCCATACCTTATGTGCTGGAATATTATAAGGTACCCAACTGCCGATCGGTATAATTTGCAGAGTACCATTTGACTTAATGGCTTGAACCATAAATCCAACTTCATCACTATGAGAATCCAGTTGCACGATGGGACGATTGCCTGTATTACCCTTTCTATAAACATACAAATTACGAAGACTGTCCTCTTTGATAGTTCCCAGACCCTCTGAGTAGTTGCGTATCACCTTCACAACCTCATCTTCAAACCCAGAAACTCCTTTTGCCCTGGTGAGTTCTTCTATCATTTTAATTTCAGCTTCTTTATTTAATAAAGACATAATTAACCTCCCTATAACATTTTAAATCATAATTAATTCTGCTTAGTAATTTACTACACTTTATTTATTGCCAATAATCCTTCAACCCTTTATATCATTGCCAATAATCCTTTCAACTCTTTAATCACAGTCGATTAAAACGCATTTCCTTTTCTTACTCCTTGCTGGTCATTAAGCCAAACACAATATTACTGCAGCGATCCAATTCGTCCACATGGGTGTATTCATTCACAGAATGCACCTTATTCATACCACAGGACAATACTATTCCAGTTACTGAATTTCGTAAGAAATTGTTGTTATCACTACCGCCAAAGGTCTGAATCAGATTAACATTATATTCCAGATCACTACATACCTTTTCAAATCTTTGAATAACTGGATGTGAGGTCGGAACCTCATAAGCGATACATCCAAAAGAAGTGGTATAGGAGAGTGTTGCACCGTATTTTTCTGCTGCCGCTTCAAATACCTTGTTAATGTTTTCTGCCTGAGCAAGTGCTTTCTCGTGACTTAAGCTTCTTACTTCTCCTTGTACTGTACAGAATTCCGGCACAATATTTCTACCTTTGCCTCCTTGAATGGTACCAACATTAACCGTTGTTTCTTCATCAATACGTCCTTGCCTTAGTTGAGCAATTGCCTCCGCTGCTACCTTAATCGCATGAATTCCTTCTTCCGGGGCAAATCCAGCATGCGCAGCTTTTCCAGTGAGATCAGCAGTGAAAGCTACCAGGGTTGGTGCCTTAATTGCAGCAGTACCCACTGGTCCATCGAGGTCCAGTACATAAGCTTCTTTTGCCTTAATTGCACTGAAATCATATACCTCACTCCCTTTGATATAAACCTCTTCCGCTATGGTAAATAAAACTTCTATGCTTCTGTGTGCTAGCCCCTGCTCCTTAATGGATCGAATTGCTTCCAGAATGGATGCGACTCCGGATAAATCATCCGCACCGAGTACTGTTGTTCCATCGCTGGTAATCGTCCCATCTTCTCTAATAATTGCCTTTTTGCTAATGCCAGGTACAACGGTATCCATATGGGAGGAAAAAAGCAACGGATCACCCTCTAGTTCTCCTTCTAAATAACCATAGACATTACCACAGTTTCCTTGATAAATCTCACCTGATTGGTCCTCACTCACTTGAAAACCCAGATCTTCCAACTTTTTCTTCAGTACATCTGCCATTTCTCTTTCCTGAAATGACACAGAATCAATCGCCACCAAATCACAAAACTCTTTTACCAGCCTATCTTTATTTATCATAGCTCCTCCCTGTTTCCTGTTACTATTTCTTCAATTTTATAAGCCTAGTTTCTTAATATTTTCTTTAATTACTGCTACAGAAGCGTTAAGTTTCTTTTGTTCTTCTTCCTCTAAATGTAGCTCTACAACATCCACAACCCCATACCGATTGAGGATAGCCGGAACGCCTATAAAAGCATCCGTAATACCATATTCCCCTTCCAGTAAGGTTGAAACAGGTGCCGCACGGTATTCATCACGAAGTACCGCTCTAATAATTCCTGTTGCTATTGTAGCAATTCCGTATTGTGTATTGCCCTTTTTATTCAACACATCAAATCCAGCTTTTCTAGTTTGATCTTCCAACTGTGCCAAGTCAATAGATGAGTATTCTGGATTATCCTTTATAATTTCACGCAGATTTTTACCGCCTGCTCTTGCAATACTCCAAGGAACAAATAAAGAATCTCCATGTTCTCCAAGGGCAAGGGCTTCTACATTTCTTGGATCAATGCTTAGGGTCTGCCCAATTAACTGCTTTAATCTTGAGGTCTCTATAGCAGTTCCTGTTCCTATAATCTGATTCTTTGGAAGTCCTGATAGTTGATATACCATATAAGAAATGATATCTACAGGATTGGTTACCACTACGAAAATCCCATCAAATCCACTTGCCATAACCTGAGGAACTATGGAACGAACTATACTTGCGGATTTGTCCATCATCTGTATCCTATTTTGTTCACCACTATAAGGTGCAGAGGCAGTGAGTACCACAATATCAGCATCCTTGCAATCTGCGTAGGTTCCAGCTTCAACCTTTACATTTCTTCCAAAATACTCTATCCCATGTTTGATATCATTTGCCTCGCCAATTGCCTTTGTTTCATTCATATCAATTAAAACGATTTCTGCACATACTTCCTGCACCACCAAACTAAATGCAACTGTTGCACCTACTTGACCTGCACCGATAATTACAACTTTATCTCTACTAATTTCCATTTGATTCTTCCTTTCTAATACAGGATTCTTCCTGTACAATACCATACATTATAGCAATTCAAAATCAAGCACTAGTGCTCGCTTTTTCGTACCTTGGTTCTGAGCATTGTTTTTCTTTATAGCTTTGTTTTATAAATATTTACAGATAGCAACAGCAAAGAATATCGATGTGAATTCTTTGCCGCCATTGTCAAGAATTATATTATAGTTCTATTATCTGAATCATAAAACAATATTCCCAGTGTATTGGGTCCACAATGACTGGAAACCACACCACCGGCTCTGGTAATACAGATTTCTTTAAAATAACTTAGATTATCCAGACTGTCATAAGTTTCTTTTAAAATTGCTGCATCAATACCAGAATGAGTGATAAATACTCTGGTCGGATCAGCTTTTATTAATTGCTCTTTTAAATCATTAAAATAGTTTCGTATCACAGCCGGCTGTTTGCCACGATATTTTTTTGCAACTCCCATCTTACCCTGTTGTACAGCAATCATAGGCTTTAACTTTAAAGCATTACCTACCAGTGCGGTTACCGAATTGCAACGTCCTCCCCTATGCAAATAGGTTAAGGTATCAATCACAAATGATGCCCTGACTTCACTGCGCTTTGCCTCAATCTCATAGACAATTTCTTCTACTGACATCCCTTTTAACGCATACTCCGCTGCACGTAAAACCTGCAACCCTATACCTGTAGATAAATTCTGTGAATTTATTACCCATATCTTATTATAGGATAGTTCTTCTGCAACCATACGTACACTTTGACAAGTAACAGACATATCCTCAGAAATGCCAAAAAAGATGATATCCTCCTGTGCTTTTACAAATGGCTGTAGAACTTCTATGAGATAGCCCATACTGGGAGCTGCTGTTTTAGGCGTAGCATTATTTCTATCTGCCCATTCATAAATCTCATCCGGAGTAATCTCTATCCCATCTAGATAACTTTTCATATCTAAAACAATATTAAGCGGAACGATCGTTATATCGTACCTACGAATTAGTTCCTCTGATAAATCGCAAGTACTATCTGCGATTATTCTAACTTTCGGCATTACCTTTCCTCCTAATAATTAGTACAAAGTTCTATCCATATTTTACTCTTTGAATACAACTTTGTAAATATCATAAATTAAGGAGCTCATGGTAAGTGAGCTCCTTAACTATATGATCGAATGCGCTGACATTCGCTCTCTACTATAATAAACTACTAAGCAATTTGCTTTTATTGTAATTATTCAGAGAAAAGTGCTGTAGACAGATAACGCTCACCTGTATCAGGGAGAATAACAACAATTTTCTTACCCTTATTTTCAGGACGTTTTGCAACTTCAGTTGCTGCCCATAATGCTGCACCAGAGGAAATACCTACAAGTAAGCCCTCTGCTTTCGATAATTCTCTTCCTACTGCAAATGCATCTTCATTTTTAACCTTTACAATTTCATCAAAGACTGCTGTATTTAATACCTGTGGTACGAAACCAGCACCAATACCCTGAATTTTATGAGGGCCGGCTTTGCCTTCGGATAAGATTGGAGAATCAAAAGGCTCTACTGCTACAATCTTAAGATTAGGATTTTTAGATTTAAGGAATTCTCCAGCACCAGTAATTGTTCCACCTGTACCAATACCTGCTACAAAGATATCAACCTCTCCATCTGTATCTTCCCAAATCTCTGGTCCAGTGGTTGCTTTATGAACTGCTGGATTTGCAGGATTGTCAAACTGTCCAGGAATAAAAGAGTTTGGAATTTCTTCTGCAAGTTCATTTGCTCTTGCAATTGCACCTTTCATACCCTTTGCACCTTCGGTAAGTACAAGCTCAGCACCGTATGCTTTTAAAAGATTTCTTCTTTCAATACTCATAGTCTCTGGCATAGTAAGAATTAAACGATAACCTCTTGCTGCTGCAACGGAGGCTAAACCAATTCCTGTATTACCACTAGTTGGCTCAATGATAACAGTGTCTGCATTTAACTTGCCTTTTGCTTCTGCATCATCAATCATTGCTTTCGCAATTCTGTCTTTTACACTGCCAGCTGGATTATAATATTCAAGTTTTGCAATTACAGCTGCTTCTAACTGGTTCTTCTTCTGATAGTTTGATAATTCCAATAGTGGGGTTTTACCCACGAGTTCTGTTAAACTCTTATAAATCTTTGCCATATGATATCCTCCATTTATTCTGTTTATATTTCATATATGATTACTATGTTTAGTATTATCTTATTACAGTCATTGGTAAATGTCAACAACTTTTTGAACATTTTTTGCTAACCTATTAAAATAGTATGATTTAGCTATATTCCTTGATAAATCTAGCATTTCACCTTTCCCCTTCTTTGATCAGCTATTGACAATATCGTCCAAATCACTTATGATAAAATACATATTAATAAAGTATGAAAAGATGGTTAGTGTGAGTAAAAATCATTTCTCACATAGTATATCCAAAGTTGTACTTTTCATAAGAATGGAGGATTCATTTGAGAATTTCAGCAAAAAGCCGTTATGCACTTGCGGCTACCATCCACATGGCTGGGTCAGGTAATAAGAACGAATATATCACTCTGATTAGTATCTCTGAAAAGCTTGATATTTCTAAAATATATTTGGAACAGGTATTTTCCTTATTAAAGCGCGGAGGTATTGTTAATTCCATTAAGGGATCGCAGGGAGGCTATCAGTTAGCAAAGGACACTAAGAATATCACCGCTTATGACATCTTATCTTCTGTGGAAACCTCCTTATTTGAACATACGGAAGAAACAATTAAGGAAAAAGCCCCTGAAATTGAAGCTGCTGTTCGAGAAGCTCTCTATAATCCACTTGACGATGTCGTGAAAGCTATGTTACAGAAAGTCACCCTTTATGATTTGGTTTCTGAAACCGAAAAGCATAAAGCAGATCATAATTTAATGTTCTTTATTTAGAATGTATCAAACATTAATTTAATCCTTATTAAATTTCTATTGCTGTACGTTATTCCACAAGTAATAATTTATTAATTTATCTTAACTAACTGGAAGAAAGAGTGTTACCTATGTTTAAACTATGGATAACACTCTTTCTTTTTATAATATGCAGAATACCTTAGTCGTATTCATTTTAAGCTTTATTATGTTATTAGTTATTAATAATTCCATCTACTAAAAATCTAGATAAAGTACTCAATATTCTCCATCGTAATTCGTGTTGTAGTATTGTATAAAAGTACGCATTCCCGTCCTTCCTTTTTACCAAGAGCATAATGACCAGAACCCTCAGCATTAAGAATGTGATGCTTCACTTTACGATTCATTTTTGTTGGCTGGTCCTTAACCATAATAATATCTTCATCCGTAAATGGTTTCATTCTATAGTAGGGATCAAACAAGTATACATATTCTTTATCAATACCAGTTAATAACACATAATGCCAGCAACCCAGCATAACACGTGCAACTACCACTCCACCCTGACCCAGACATACTGCAATCTTACTATTTTGACTGATTTGAATTTCTTCGCCCTGCAGTACCTCTGCTTCAATTGGCCACTTTTTTACCTTACCAAATTGATTCAGCCAGTTGGAGAGAAACATCATTGCCATACCTGTGGTACCGCTTTTATATGCTTCTCCCTTTTTATTATAGCTGTCCAAGCTATAAAGCATTATGCTTTTGATAACATCCGGAGAAATATCTTTTCTATGAAATAAATAATTGACTGCATTTAGCATCGAGGTTGGTCCGCAGTCATATTCCGTTGATTGATAGGCTAATGGATTTTTCATATAGCACCTCACTTGTCAATTTATCACGCTATAACATATATTACATATCTGTTTTATATATTATTTTGGTTTTCGTATTTTGTCAACTTGTATTCAGCTGGTAACTTTAAGATAATTCGACTAAATACTACTTTATAGATATTACAACAATTTTTGAGATTTTACCACAGAAAATATAGAAGATTTATAACAGTTCAGCCTCAATGCTTTATATATTGGAAATATAAGAAACTTATTTGTTGGGTCAATTTTAACTAAAAAATTCTTACACTGAACGGTCATTGTATTTATGAAATATATATGGGGAAATTGATTTATAGTATTCTAAATCAATTATTAATTCATCCCTATTTATTTCACCTACGGACGGATTGTAGTTCCAAATTACAAGCGGGGATATTTCATATAACTCATTTCAGACCATGTTGTATTTGTTGAAGAATGATTTCATTTATATTTTTAAGACTATTATATTACATCTCTCATATAATACAGCAAAAAAGAGCAAACGTTTGCCAACTTGGTTGAAAGTACTTATAAATATTGAAGCTGATGCCATCATCCAATTTCATTACTATATAATTTTTACTTATGATGCTTGAAAAATAAAAACTGTTATATTATAATTCTATAAATTATACTTATACGGTATGAATAGTATTATTTTAGTTCCACCCTTAAACAAGTCTGATTACTCCACTCCCCTGCCTGGATTTTAGAAGTTCCAGGTAATATTGTTGGTTTTGGTATAATGTATAAAGATTGTTTTGTAATCACTAGGAAAGAAGGTTAATTACATGAAATATCATTTTAACACAAAATGCATCCATGGTAACAATGAAAAGAGAACCACCGATAATACCGGAGCAATCAGTTTTCCTATCTATCAAAGTGCTACCTTTGCCCATCCAGATGTAGGACAAAGTACAGGCTATGACTATTCCAGGTCCCAGAACCCAACCCGTGAACAACTTGAAAAGGTTGTGGCTTCTTTAGAAGGAGGCGTGGAAGCAGTTGCGTTTTCTTCCGGCATGGCTGCAATGAATGCTCTCATGGAATTATTCCAACCCGGTGACCATATTATTGCTACCAACGACTTATACGGTGGTACTATTCGACTTTTTAATGCTATAAATTCAAAAAACGGAATTCAGGTGGACTATTTGGATACCAATGATGCTGACCAAATTATCTCTCATATCAAGGGTAATACAAAAGCAATCTATGTAGAAACACCAACGAATCCTATGATGAATGTTACTGATTTGCATCAGGCAGCTAAAATCGCAAAGGAACATGGTTTACTCTTTATTGTTGACAACACCTTCCTGACACCGTATTTCCAACATCCCATTACAATCGGTGCTGATATCATCATGCACAGTGGAACCAAATATCTAGGTGGACATAATGACACTCTTGCTGGTTTTTTAGTGCTTGCAAACGTGGATTTGGCTGAAAAAATACGCTATATTAGTAAAACCACAGGCGCTGGGCTTCCTGCCTTTGATAGTTGGTTAATTCTAAGAGGCATTAAGACTCTGGCAATCCGTATGGAACAACAGCAAAAGAATGCTGTTATTATCGCTGACTGGCTTACAAAACAGGACAAGGTGAAAACTGTGTATTATATCGGATTACCTTCCCATCCTGGTTATGAAATAAACAAGAAGCAATCCTCAGGTTCTGGCAGTATGATATCCTTCCATACAGATTGTGAAGCTACCGCCGTAAAACTGCTGCAAAAGGTGCAGGTAATTCAATATGCGGAAAGTCTTGGTGGAGTTGAAAGTCTTATGACTTATCCTATGCTGCAGACACATGCAGATTTAACCGAACAGGAACGAGAAGAAAAAGGAATTAACAACAGATTGCTTCGCCTCTCTGTAGGTATTGAGGATATTGAAGATTTATTACAGGATTTAGAGCAAGCTTTTCTGGATTAAATACTCTGGAATAATTCACATAATTGTAACATTATCTCATCTTACTATAAGCGTAAACATATCTCATAATAGATTGGAGTCATCTAATGGTATATGATTTTAATAATATAATTGATCGAAAGAATACAAATTCTATTAAATATGATTTTGCAGTGGAACGTGGTAAACCCTCTGACATTCTGCCTCTTTGGGTAGCAGATATGGATTTTCAGGTTCCTACCGAAGTTTTAAGTGCTATTCAAAATGCCGTTGCGCATGGAATCTTTGGCTATAGTGATGTAAAAAAAGACTATTTTGAAGTTGTACACGAATGGTTTTATAAACATTTCAATTGGGATATCGAAGAACAGTGGTTGGTAAAAACACCCGGTGTGGTATTTGCACTGACCTTGGCTATTAGAGCCTTCACCAGGGAAGGTGATGGTGTATTAATTCAACGTCCCGTATATTACCCCTTTTCCGAATCCATCCTGACAAATAATCGTCGTATTATTGTAAATCCCCTCATTTATAAGGACGGGATATATAAAATGGACTTTGAGGATTTTGAACAAAAGATTATTGAAGAAAAGATCAAACTCTTCATTTTGTGTAATCCACAGAACCCAGTTGGCCGTGTATGGTCAAAGGACGAATTAATTCAACTTGGAGAAATCTGTTTAAAACATAAAGTACTTGTAGTCTCAGATGAGATTCACTGTGACTTTACTTATCCCGGTTATCAGCACCATGTTTTCGCCAGTTTGTCAGAAGAGTTTGCTAATAACTCCATTATATGTACTGCTCCAAGTAAAACATTTAATTTGGCTGGATTACAGGTTTCAAATATATTTATTAAGAATGATACCATTCGCAGCAAATATCGGAAGGAATTAAAATCCAGTGGTTATAGCCAGTGTAACACACTTGGACTCGTAGCCAGCAAGGCAGCGTATGAATATGGAGAAACATGGTTAAGTGAGTTAAAAGAATATTTATTTGAAAATCTTAATTATATCAGAGACTTTATAAAAACTAATTTACCAAAGGTTAAGTTAATTGAGCCTGAAGGAACATATTTAGTTTGGCTGGACTTTAATGAATTAGGCTTAGATAAGAAACAGATGGAGCAGCTAATTGTTCATTCTGCAAAGTTATGGCTTGATGCCGGTCACATCTTCGGACCGGAAGGAGAAGGTTTTGAGCGAATTAATATTGCTTGTCCAAGAGAGATTATAAAACAAGCCATGGAACAGCTGAAGATGGCCGTAGATGAACTATAATAATGTAATGCAAAACAACGCCAACTTACGGGCGTTGTTTTTTATTATTTTTCAACGATAATAGACTTGTGATTATTTCGTAAATATTTACTTATCACTATTTCATAAAGTTAGAATAGTACAAAATTGTTATAAGTATCTGCATGTACTGTCATATGTTTATCTGATATTCTCTAGTTATGTTATCTATTAACGGAGCTATGGCGCAGATGCCGTTCATAAATAGTTACAACAAGCAAAAGGATGCTGAAAGAGAGGCACGTATGAATGACATATTAAATTCTTTACTAAAGGAAGTTTTTCCAGAGTCAAGCTATGAGATACAAGCAGATTTTCAAAAAGATGGATTGACCAATGCAAATTACAAGGTAACTGTTGATCATTGTGAGTATATCGTCCGTTTGGCACGAAAGAATTCCTACGAATTAGGAATAGACAGACAAGCAGAATATACTGCAATGAAAGCAGCAGCTGATATAGGGGTCGGAGCAGATATTGTCTATTTTTCCACAGAAACAGGTAATATGATTACTCGCTATATTAACGGCGCAAAGTGGGAGGATAAGGATACTGCCCTTCCGGAAAATCTAAAGAGAATAGCCAATGTTATGAAACAAATTCACCAGCTGCCAGCGATTCCTTTTTCTTTTTCTCCCTATAAAGATATTTACGACAGAATAGAATTTGCTCATAAAAATAATCTAGAATTGCCGGAAGACATTGAAAATTTAGTATTTAAAATGGCGAGTATTCAAAAAGAGCGACACAAAAAACTAGCCACCTGTTTAGGTTTGTGTCATAATGATCCCTTTCCCAATAACTTTTTGGATACTGCTACCCTTAGGCTGATTGATTGGGAATACAGTGGTATGGGTGATATATTTTTTGATTTAGCAATTATCTGTATGCCCTATACGAAAGAACAGAAAGAAGAGTTTCTTATTCTTTACTTTGGAGAATGTGATGCGGAAAAACTTGCAGGTTTGGAGCAAATGACATATGTAGTCACCCTATGGAATGCTCTGTGGGCAGTGCTGCAGAGGAAACTGTCTAATGGTGATGCTGACTATATAGGAATTGCAAACTACCTTTTTTCGGTTGCAAGAACTATGCCTTAATATAACCAGTCTACTTAAGGCACAAAGTATGCTATGCACACTCTTGCGTTTAACTACTTTAATGTGCAGTTTTGTTCCTTGGGCGTATGCCCACATTAACTCAAAGGACTTTTATAATATAAATTTGAAGGAATTTCTTGTTATATAAATAAACAGAGTGTTAATTCCGTATGGCATGCTCGAACATAATGTTCGCTCTTTCCACCAGGAACTAACACTCTGACCTTTATACTACATCATTACTACTTCTTCGCTACTTCTTTGCTACTTCTTTACTACTTCTTTTGCACTTTCTATAGTTCACTACATAAATCTTACATTTCACCCCTGCATATCATTTTACATACAATTCTATATCAAAACCCTTCTTTGTAAATAAAGGTATTACCTCAAGAGGTGCTGCCACTTTTATGGTCTGTCCACCTTCTACCGTTTCTCCTGTGTATGCATTTATCCAAGTTACACCTGTTGGCAGATATACATTTCTTTCTCGCACTCCTTCTTCCATCACCGGTGCCACAAGTATTTCAGAACCAAACATATATTGGTCGGTTTGTTGCCAGCATTCCGTATCCTCTGGGAACTCAAAGAACATTGTTCTCATTAGCGGGTGACCTTTAACATGGGCTTCTTTCATGAGCTTTCTGGTATAAGGACGAAGACGTTCTCTCATGAATAAGTATTTGGACATTATCTCATAATTCTCTTCCCCATAGCTCCAAACCTCATTATCCTGACCGGAGGAAAATTGTCTCACATTGTTTCTAAATTCCTCTTTCAGTGGGTGGAACGGAGGGCGTTCGCCGTGTAATCTTGTAACTGGACAGAAAACTGCCCATTCAAACCAGCGGATTAATAGTTCCTGGAACTTCTTATCTGTAATGTCTCCGCCGATAAATCCACCGATATCAGTTGTCCACCAGGGGATACCTGCTAGACCAACATTTAAGCCTGCTTGAAGCTGCTCTCTTAATGCACGGAACGAAGAATGAATATCTCCTGACCAAACCAAGGCTCCATAGCGTTGGCTACCTGCCCAGGCACAACGAACCAGATTAACAATTTGCTCCATTCCTTCTTCCTTCATTCCGTCGTAATAAGCTTTGGAATAAAGCGCAGGGTAAATATTGCTACAGGATAGTGCAGGTCCCAGATAATAGCGGTAAATATCAAAATCATACGGTCCATACTCCGGTTCTGCCTCATCAAGCCAGAAGATGCGGATACCCTTCTTGAAATAATTCTCTTTGCAACGGTCCCAGACATACTTTCTGGCTTCTGGATGTGTTGCATCAAAGAAGGCGGTCTCTCCCATCCAGTTCATATTAATACCGAGACCTCGATCAAACTTAACCAACATGCCTTCTGCCGCCATCTTCTCACGGTTTTCAGAGGTTGCGTCAATCGTTGGCCATACAGAGACCATAAGTTCAATTCCCAAACTCTTTAACTCCTCAACCATTCCATCCGGGTCCGGCCAATCGATTGGGTCAAATTTAAAATCTCCCTGCTTCGTCCAGTGAAAGAAATCTATTACAATAACATCCATAGGCAGACCACGTCGTTTATGTTCCCTTGCAACCGCCAGCAGCTCTTCCTGATTGCGATAACGAAGCTTACACTGCCAAAATCCCAGTCCATATTCCGGCATCATTGGTACTTTGCCAGTTACGTCTGCATACTGTGCCACAATCTCTGCCGGTGTTTCCCCTGCGGTAATCCAATAGTCCATCTTCTTGGTATTTTCAGCAATCCATTCTGTCTTATTCGTTCCAAAGCTTGCTGTTCCGATTGCTGGATTATTCCACAAATATCCATAACCTCGACTGGATACCATAAAGGGTACACTTGCCTGTGAATTTCTCTGGGCGAGTTCAAGTATTGCACCTTTTTTATCCAGATTACCCTCCTGATATTGCCCCATACCAAAAATCTTCTCACCCTCAAACGCCTCAAATCGCGCAGTCAAGCGATAATCCGAAGTACCTGTAATAGGCTTTAATTCTCTGGCACTAATACCTATTGGTACTGCATATCGATCAATTCTTGCTCGATTACGCCAATATTCCTGTGTAAGTATCTCGCCTTTCTCATTTTCAAAAGAAAGCCAACCTTCAATATTAAACTTAGCCGTAATCTTACCATTACGAATGCTTGCAATGGTTATCTTTTGAACATGTCCTTCTGGAGCTGTCCGATACCAAGGCTCTAATACCTCAACTTCTTCCATAACTATCTCTGCTTTACCAGGAACAATCTGCTCTGTTAATGCCCAATCCTTCTGATCCATGTAAGCTTCTTTTGTCATTCGAACTCGAAGAGAATTATCGCCCCAAGGTTCAATCCAAAGAACTGCCTCTCCTTGATAGCAAATCAGTCTATTTCCATTTTTCTCGTATCTCATATATACCTCTACCTTTCTATGTTAAACTGTAACTGTTCCGATCTAAGCAGACTATTAATAAATTTGCTTTGAAAACTTGCTTTCTAAGGATACTTTATTGATATCCATGTTTGGCAAGGGTTCTCCCCACAGAACTCCTCTGGACCCTGTGGCGAGATAAAATCGTCCAAAGCGACGGGGGTCACCTATAATACTTCTGATATCGCCATACATCTGCTTACTTGTATTAATTCTCTGCCAGGTTTCACCTTCATTAACAGACCTATAAAAACCGTAATCTCCATTGATAATCCCATTCACATAAAGCGTGTTGTATAAACTATTCGGTGCGGCTTTTCCCATACCCTGACGAAAAATAATATCCTTTTCTTTACTGATACGATAGAATTCTGCTGTTCGTTTTTGCTTATCGAAGATAATTCTCCAAAGTCCACCTTTACCTAAAGAAATCCACGCCACTCCTGTCTTTCCAGTTTCCATCCGAATTTCAACAGACATCTTCCCATCAATACCAGCTAGTTCAAGCTTAGGAAAATAATCTGGCACCTTAACCTGATAAAAGCTTCTGGCTTTGTCTGTGCTAATATACATATTAGATTCTTCACCAAATCCATAGAATACCTCTGGATCCACACGATCAGAAAACACTTTAATCGTACAATTTTCTCCCGTTAGCACCTTACCTTGAAGATCAAAAATACGAGACTGCTGCCAGGTTTCGCCCAAATTCTCAGTGAAAACCACTGCCTCTATCGGTAAGGAGAATCTTTCCCCTACGCACCATACGAGTGTCCTCCCATCAGAGGAAATTGCGGTCCAGCCGGAATTGGTATTGGGCTTCCTGATTTCATCAATCAACTTGTCGATACGCTTACTAATTCCATATGGATCAGCAAGCCTTCGAAACGTCTTACATTGATCCTCAGACCAGATTAATCCTCCGGTTGTTTTACCTATCCAATTACCCCGGGCACAAACCGCAACAAATCTTGGCTCCTCATCAGTATAATCCGCACAAAGACAGGTAATATAACGGTGATGTTTTTCGTCTGCAAAAGAATTCTCCGCAGGTTTGGTTAAATCAGCAAATGCAAACGCTCCCAAGTCTCCTACGATATCGATTAGCTGAACATCACCCTTTGGCGGGCTATATACATTTAAATGTACGGTCTCTTCTAACCCTTTACAGCAAGGTTCCCAATGCACAGATAGATTATTCTTAGTGTTTAACAAATCATTGGAGGTAAAAATCCCTGTACCTGTGTTAAAGAACACTCGGTCAGAGCAGAAAGGGTCAATTTTAATATCTGACATCCAATGAATTAAGCTATCGTTATTGTTATACTCTGGCTTCATATATGGCACTTGACCGAAGTCTATTTCCCCTATGCTTAGACGGTATAAAATCGGTTTCCAATGCAATCCGTAATCCTCTGAAAATAGAACCGCATCTCCCTTTTCACAACACTGGGTGGAGCAAATTAAATGACCAGCAGGCTCAGCAGCATCAATTCCTCCAAATCCGGCAAAGTTACAAATATCCCCCTCCATAGGTTGTATAAAGGATAAATCGGGGGTTATGAGTTCATATCCCTGTAACTCTCCTTGTTCCGTAAGTTCATATCGAATAATACAACCTCTCTCTCGACCACCAGAGTCACAGGCGTAGCTGTTCCAACCGTGTCCTTCCCTTTCTGTAGCTGCCATTGTAACAAAAACATAATCACCGGAGCGTGCAATCCTTTGACCAACAAATCCCGGATATGCTCCAAAATCACCGGCACCAGGTTGTCCCGGCATTATGTTAAACGTTTTTCCCGCATCTATAGAAAGATAAAGGCTGGGACCTCGATAATTGCCTCCGGGTGAATTTTCTTTTCCCGAGGTTGAAACTATGATGGTTTGACACCGGTCAGCTTTCAATGACCTTGGGTCTACCCACACAAAAGCCAGGTTTTTCTCTGTATTGCCTTCCTTAGTATTTACCGAGAGAGGTTTAAAATGTTCACCGTAATCTTCAGAAATCAATAGACCTTCACTCTGTGATCCAAAATAAAGAATACTCGAATTATGCGGATCAACTTGAAGCCGTTCCCCTGTCCCACGCCCAGGAGCATTTCCATGGACAGAAGCAGGTAATGTGTAATATTCGAAATTATTCCCATAATCTTTCGATCTGCAAAGGTAGTTCTGTTTTAAATTCCCTGCCACAACATATAACCAGGAGGGGTTAGAAGAATCAAGAGCAATGGAAAGCGGATAACTCTCCCATTTTTCCAGTGCTGTAACATGATCCATGAGTGAAATCCATTCCTGTTGTTTAAAATCAAAACGATAAACACCACCAATATCTGTTCTTGCATATAAAATATCTGCTTGCTTTGGATGAAAGCAAAAGCCCGTTACAAATCCTCCGCCAGGAACGGAAGCATGCCGATATTGATAGGGTATCATTTCTGTCTTTTTATTTTCTTGCATAATTACCATGCCTTTCTAATTACCTGTGACTTCATAAATATATGTCTAATTTATTAATGCTCTTTTCACTTTCTTAATTTCCATTTCTATAAATTACAAAACCTTATACCCTTAGTATACAAAAAAGCATCATCACTTATAATGGGATAAATGATAATGCTTTTGTTGTATTCTATGATATTTAGTTCAAATTTACTTTTTTAAATTAGTAATTACTTCTTCCTCCGTAACATTCTTAAGTGCAACATTAGTTGCTCTGAAAGCAGTAATCATATCCATTTTATAACTTGCTTTATCAAAGGCAGCAGACTCAAAGGTTACGTATAGATAATCTCCATCAATTGCAATTCCTTCGTTCATGGAGGGCATACTTACGATGTTAATTGGCTCTCCTAAAGGTATCACTCCTTTTACCGTCTTACTAAAAGCAGGCTTATATACATCAATTTGTCGCATATACCCACGGAGACCTTTGTAAAGCTGACAGGACCTTGAAACAAACATGGTACCTTTTTGTGAGAAAGCAATTCCTTGTACTCTGGTCGGCATTACCATTGTGTTTACTCTTGTAAGGGTTGGCATAGTGTCCTTATTTTGAATGGTATAACTATATAGATTTGTTGATTTCAATTCATCATAAGTCCCTACCCATAATTTATCCCTGTAAAAAGTTGCAAAGGATGCTGTTATACCTAGAGAAACCGTTGTTTTATAATTTACATAAGTATAAGTTGCTTTACTATTAGCCGCTGCAACAATATCTGTATATGGAATAGCAGCTAACTTGGATCCAGTCGTTAACCAAAGATTAACACCATCATAAGCAAGCCCGCCTAAATGTGGTTTAGAGGGTAAAACTAGCGTTGATAATAGTGCTTTTGTATTTTTATCAATCACATAGATAACTGAATTCTCTACGCCCGTTAAATCATAGGCAGACATTAATAAATAATTTTCAGCAAAGGTCAATCCCTGTGGACACATGGTCGTACTGGAAAAACCTCCGACATTGGTGGTTACTAATCCAGGTATTGCATAGCTTTTTGAATAATTGATATATTTCTTAAAGAACGGAATGGTCTGATAAGCAACTGAATTTAAGAAATCCTTCTTTAAGGGAAACAACTTACCTATTACACTGGTAGGTTCTAACAGTGAGATTAGAGTTGTCTGAACATCATAGGTTACACTATTATAGGAAATACCATTGTAGTCACGTCTTGCAACCGCATAAAAAGAATAGGTATTACCTAATGTAAGTCCCTCTACAAGATAAGTATAGGAGCTGCTGCCACCTTTTTGAGTTGTTATCAGCGTATAACCCTTCACTGCATCCCCAAAATAAATATCATATGCGGTTGCGCCAGTCACACCTGTCCAGGTCATTCGAATCTTCTGTTCACCTGTCTTAAACTTTAAGGAGACTTTTGCGGGATTGGTACTGGTATCCACTACATTGGAATACCCGCCGGTGTAACTCTCATTGATAGAAAAAGCGCATACCTTATAATTATAACTCTTACCAGAAGTTAACTTATCACTCACATAGGTTGTGGTTGCCGATGTTCCAATTAAGGTATATTTATTTTCTGAAGCATTGCTGCGGTAAATCTGATATCCAGTTGCATTTGCAACTGCATTCCAGCTTAAGGAAATGGAGTTGGTCGAAGTTCCGGTTACAATCAGACCCGTAACAGCATCTGGATTTGTCGCTGTTGTGTAGGTATCTGACATAGGACCACGATATTCATAACCTCCTGACATTTCTACTACACATATTTGATATTTATGTACTGTTCCTGCCATGGCACTCAAGGTAATACTATTTATGTCACTAACTGATGCCAGGTTAAAAAACCCAGTTGCTGCATCCTGTTCATATATTTCATAACGCAATGCACCTGGAATAGCATCCCAGGACAATGTCAGCGTTAACGTATCATGATAGGTCGTAGTAATATTTTTTACTGTAGCTGGTACCACCATAATCTGTAGTATTGCCATTTGGTTTTGATACGAAATAAATACAGTCTGTTGTCCAATCTGATCCGGATAATAATTTTGTATGCTATAATCTGTAATTATGGCACTAGTTCCATCTGTATAGTAGCTTTCCACCACCATATCAGAAAAATTCAGCTTATCCCCTTTGGAATATACTGTTTTAGAAGGCATTTTTGTAATTGCAATCTGATATGAAATCTTTTCAACCACGGGCGGAGTTACCGTTGGTGTCACTGTTGGCGTTGGTGTTGTTACTACACTCGCTTCTGCAGTACTTATGTACAGACCAGAAAAGCATAGCAAAAACAGAGTTAATAGTACATACTTGGCAAATATTTTTTTCATCAGGTTATCCTCTCCATTTGCAATGTTGTCGTTTACGAGTATCCGTCAATAGTTCCATAACTTGACTCTATTATCAAATCGTTGGTAGAAACCCTTGTCATTGCATATGCTAAAGGAACTTTATGGCTTTTTTGTGGCTAAAATATGACTTTCTTGGATTTTTTCGTATTATAATACAAATGGAATTAATGCTGACTTTTTAGCAGTATGTAAGGTATAACAAAAAAACTGTGCTGCAAATACCCATCAAATGAATATTACAACACAGTCTTTTACACCTTACTGACTGTACAATTATCTTTTATTTATTTTCCTGGTAAAACTCTGCTTCGTAAACCATAGAACAAGCATAAAACAGCTTCCAGCCATTATTGCGCTAAGGTAATAATAATACATTAAATATGGAGAATTTGTACCTGCTATTTCAAAGATTCCCTGCAAAAAGCTCCGCACAGTTAGTAGCGTAACCATGGATGCATATAAGTTTTTAAATAAACGAAAACCAAAGGAAAGATGAGCCTTTTTTAATAATAACACGAATAACACAAAATAGACTACTCCAGCTATTAAGGGATATAGAAACATTAAAGACATTGCTGCTGAATAAACTCCATGTCCAAAGATGGTATAAATACGATCAACTACAATTGCAACAACAGTAACTACAAGGTAAGTTATCAATATTTTTTTATGCTCTTTAATATCCAATGTAAACAATATCACTTACCTCTCTTTCTTTCATAGTTCTGCCATCCGTAGGTACATTTACAATCTTACCATTAAAATACATGGTTGAAGATCCGCCACCATCTAAATTGTAAGCTGTAACACAGCCTTGATCTGCAAATACCTGTGCTAGTTCCAGCAGGGATAGCCCCGCACTTTCATCGGTTCGTCCATCTGAAACAACTATAATATAGTGCAATGGAGAGATTTCACCAATTGCGGTTCTAGGATTACTTGACATCGATCTTGAAACTTCAGTATTACTGTCAACTACTACCTCTCCTTCCTTTATTAATGCTGGTCCAAAGGACAGTATCTGCCACAGGGAGGAATAGTCTATGTTACTTGAGTTAAAATCAGATTCTTCCATTATAGAAAAATCTCCCTCGTTATCAATTAATAAAGCCTCTGCATCACCTGCTACATCACGGTAAAGAACACCATTACGAAGCACATATCCATAATCACGAAATCCATAGAAATCTCCGTTTATCGCAAATATCGCCTGATGGTCTTCTGCAATTTGTGAAGTTGAGTCCTTGATATTACGACCAAAGACATCACCTGCCAGTGCAGTTTTTAAATAAGAAACATCTGAAACCTCAATATCAGCTATGTAAACATTGGATTCGTAAGCACGTATCGTGCTAATCTTAATTTTAATATTTGAGTCCTCATAGGAATCGGTGGTAATTACAGAATCCTTGTTTGTATTGTCTTGCTGGGATAGCTCATCCTTCTCATCTGTTGTATTCTCATCGGCTAGCTCACCATCTATATCATAAGTTCCAGAGTCTTCTCCAGTGTTTGCCTTATCGATTCCTGAATCAACTGTATTTTGCTCCGGTACGATAGCTTGATAGGATTTGGGTATGACAAAGGTGTCCAAAAGTATAAAAATCACGGACAATATTAATAGCAAACTAAATACTATCGCATAGCGGTATGGTTTTGTAATAAAATTCTTCATATGCACTAGAACTCCTATCTCACTCATAAGTATCTTTTACGTGCTGTTACTCCACTTATGAACCTTATCTTATACGTAAATTGTGTTAATTGTATGTTCATAATGTGTTGCTGTTCTGAAATCTATGTAACATCTCTCTACCAAATAAGTTTTAATCTATAAACACTGCATTGCGAGGTATTGTTCGAAAGGCTTTTTTAAAGGCTCTGGAAAAGGTGGAGTAATTTTTGAAACCGCTTTGAAAGCAGGCTTCTGTAATCGTACTTCCGTTCTGAACCATGCTCTTTGCAAGCAAAAGCCGCTTTTCTGTAATATAATTACCTATTGTATATCCGGTTTCTTCTTTAAAAAAGTGCATTAGATAGTACCTGCTTAGATAGAATTGATCTGCCAGAACATCAATGCTTAATTCTTCCGTTAGATGTTCATTAATATACTCTATAATTTTAATCAGCTTACTATTTGCATTTGCAGAATCCAGGTAATTAATATGATTTGATATTGCTGTTCGATTTAATTGAATTAGGAATTCCAAAAATAAGATTTTTTGATAAAGCTCCTTGGCATACGCCTGATCTTCAAAAGAGTGCTCTAATTCCTGACAAACCTGATAGAGCTTGCTTTTTTCCATGGATGCAACTCTAAGCACGTTGGAATCTTCCTTATTTGCTCGTTCAAAACAATAGCCAAGGTCATACTCTTCCCCTTTATATTTACTTATGAATTGGGTAGACACATATATTATGATTCTTTCATAAGCTGAATTATCAAGTATGGAGGGTCGGTGTATTTCACCTGCGTTGACGAGAACAATATCATAGGGCTTAAGCATATAATTCTTACCCTCAATCGTGTAATTAATATTACCGCTAAGCAATATCATTATTTTATTGAAATCATGATAGTGAAAATCAAAGTCTTTTCTCTGCCTGTCGTTGATATGAAATATTTTAAAGTCGTCTTCCAGATAACCAAGTTTTTCAAACCCGTTCAATCGCCAGCCTCCCTTCTTGAAACATTGCATGATGAAAGTTTAATAAGCATTGTAAATACTTCGTATTCGTCATTTTGTTTTATGCTCTCATCATTATATAGCATAATATGCAATATTGAAAGCATTATAATTCTATTTTTATTAAATAATGTCATGTAATATAGTATTAGAAGTAAACTGTATTCAAATGTAATTAAAAGGATAGTGTGAAGATTTCTTAGTTTTCACATGCGAATTTGCGCTTTCAACAAATTCCTCATCCTTTGCAGAATGGAGGACCTAAATGAACCCAACCGGTATCTGGCTACCAATTATTACACCATTTAAAAATGATAAAATAGATTGTCAATCCTATAAGAACTTAATTGATCATTATATTAGCAAAGGTATTCATGGTATTATCCCCCTCGGAACTACAGGCGAGATTCCTGTATTAAGTGATTTCGAGTTTGAAGATATGATTGAAAAAACAATGGAATACGTGAATGGTCGCGTTCCAGTATATGTTGGCGTTGGCGGCAATTATACCGCAAGAGTAAATAAGAAAGTGGAAATAGCAGAGTATTATGACATTCAGGGTATTCTTTCTGTCTGTCCTTATTATAACCGTCCAAATCAGGAAGGTATTTATGCACACTTTAAGAGCATTGCTGAGCAAACAAAGCTTAATATTGTACTATATAATATTCCTTATCGTACTGGTGTGAATATTGAAAATGAAACTGTATATAAACTGGCAGAAATAGAGAATATTGTTGGGATAAAAGACGCTAGTGGTAACTTTACTCAAACACAGTCCTTACTCATGAACCCTCCAAAAGACTTTAGCATACTCACTGGAGAAGATAACTTATTCTACTCAACCCTAGCCTTAGGCGGTCAGGGAGGCATATTGGCATCTGCTCATCTAAAAACAGAACTCTTCTTAGAGGTTTATAAGCATATAAAAGAAAACGATATGAATGCTGCCTTCTCTACCTGGAAGCAACTTTCCGAATTCATACCACTCTTATTTAAAGAACCAAATCCTTGCCCTATCAAATATTGCTTAAAAGAACTCGGCTTAATCGAAAGCCCTGAAGTAAGACTCCCACTTGTGGAAATATCAGACGAATTGAAAATAAAATTAAATCGTGCTGTGTTAGATAGATAATTATAAAAAAGGCTTATCTAAGATAGAGACCAAAACTCTCCCTAGATAAGCCTTAAAATTATTATTTTTATTCCAAATCTTCAAAATCAAAAGCAGCAGCCTTGGTATAATTCGTTACTTTTGCTTCAAAGAAATCGGTCTTGGTTTGATTGATATTAGAAAAGCCATCAATCCATGCCATGGGATTATCTGTGATTTCAGGATAAAGTTCCTCAATACCAATCGCCTTAAGTCTTTGATTCGAGAGATATTTAATATAACGCTCTATTAAAACATCATTGATCCCCAAGATTTCATTATTTGTTACATATTGGCCCCAGCTGATTTCATGCTCCACACCAACTCTCATCATTTCCCTGATTTCCTCTACGACTTTTGCAGAAAACAGCTCTGGATTTTCACTTCTCAGTTCCTTAATGATATTTTGAAATAAAACCAAATGGGTAACTTCGTCTCGGTTAATGTATTTAAAAATCGTACTGGTGGCAGTCATCTTTCCTTGTCTTGCCAAGGTGTAAAAGAAACTAAAGCCTGAGTAGAAATAAATCCCTTCCAAAATATAATTAGCAACAACTACTCTGATAAAATTATCAAGTGTAGGTTCTTCGTTAAAGGTTTGATATATATTTGCTATATATTGATTACGCGCTAATAATTTCTTATCCTCGCGCCATTCATCATAGATTTTATCTCTGGTTACTGGATTCGTTACGGTATCAAGGATATAGGAATAACTTTGTGCATGTATCTCTTCCTGAAATGCTTGAATGTTAAGTAAAGAAGATATCTCTGCAGAGGTGATATACCTGGATAAATTAGGCAGGTTTTCTGTTTGAACGGAGTCAAGAAAGTTCAAAAAGGATATAATCTTATCAAAGGCATTTCTTTCCCCATCTGTTAAAAGCGGGAATTGCTTAATATCTTCATTTAGTGAAATTTCTTCTGGAATCCAGAAATTATTAAGCATGGTACGGTAAAAAGTGTTTGCCCAAGTATACTTGATACGATTCCATTCTCTAAGATTGGTGGTGTTTCCGTTAATCATAGACTCGGTTCCACGAACTCCTTGCTCATTAAATATCTTCTTTTTTATCATCATACTATAGTTCTCCTTACTTCCTTGGTATTAATTATTCTTCTGAGCATTCCAGTTATTAGAATACTCTATTTAATGATAAACATGTACTTTCCTTTTTAATTTAGCTGGAACAGCTTGTACATTCATCCATTTCAAGGGATTGATTTCTTACATAATAAATGGTCTTTAATCCATTTTTCCATGCTGACAGATATAAGTCAAGTATTTCTTTCGCTTTCACCTCTGGGGTGATGTATAAGTTAAAGGATTGTGCCTGATCAATATGTCGTTGACGGATTCCACATGCCTTAATGCTATATTGCTGATTAATATGGTGTGCTTCTTTATATAGCCAGAAATTCTCATCATTTAAATCAGGTGCTGCCTTAGGTGTAAAGCTTCCCTTCTTCTCTTCAATGAAAAATTTCTTAAAGATTGGATCAATGCCTGCTGTGGTTCCAGCAATATTAGAGGTACTTCCCGTAGGAGCAACTGCTGTAATATATCCGTTTCGTAATCCGTATTTCTTTACATCTTCCTTTAATTTCAGCCATCTCTCGGATTCATATCCTCTGCGTTCAAAGTATTTCCCTGTTTGCCACTCGGACCCTTCAAAGGCTGGGTAAGAGCCTTTTTCCTTTGCCAGCTCCATGGAAGACTTTATTGCCTGATACGCTATTTCCTCAAATAATCGATCTGCTTCCGTAAAATGTGCCTCGCTCTCCCAGGCAATCCTCTGGTTTACAAGATAATGATGGTATCCGCTGGTCCCTAAGCCGATTGCTCGGTACTTATCCCCTGTTATCCTTGCCTCTGCAACCGGAAATTGATTTAGCGTAATTACGTTATCCAGCATTCTAATCTGCAAGGGTACAGTCTCCTTTAATTCCTCATAGCTTACGCGTCCTAAATTAATGGAATTCAGATTACAGGTTACCATATCACCGGATTGCAGGCGTTTCACTACTTCCACATGATCACCTACAGGTACAATTTCTTCCTCTAATAAAGTTGATTCACTCACATTTTGTGCAATCTCATGGCAAAGATTAGAGGCATAAATCATTCCCGCATGTTTATTGGGATTCGCTCTATTTACAGTATCTCGAAAGAAAACAAATGGTGTTCCCGTCTCTGCGGCACTCTTCATAATTTTTTTCATCACATCCAATGCTGTAACTGTAACTCTATCTAAAGCCTCACAGGCTTCACAGGCTAAATATCGTTTTGTAAACTCTCCTGATTTCTCTTCATCATAGAAATCCTCTAAATGATAGCCCAGTACCTTATGTACCTGATACGGATCAAACAAGGACCATTCTCCTCGTGTTTCCAGACGCTCCATGAACAAGTCAGGAATACTTACGGATGGAAAGATATCATGTGCTTTTCTTCTATCATCTCCATTGTTTGTCCTTAAATCCAGGAACTCATAAATATCTTTATGCCAAATATCAAGTGTGATTGCTGCACCACCTTTTCTTCTTCCCAGCTGATCTACTGCAACGGCAGTATCATTGTAAAGACGAATCCAAGGGATAACCCCACCGGAGGCATTTTTATGACCACGAATTTCACTATTTAATGCTCTGATCTTTCCAGTGTAAATTCCTAACGCTCCACCATGCTTCGATACACTGGAGAACTTTTGATTCACATCATAGATTGACCAGAGGTTGTCCCCCACCACAGAGATAAAGCAACTGCTTAGCTGATGAAAAGGAGTTCCAGCACCGGCAAGGGTCGGGGTTGCCGTTGTCATCTTAAGCCCACTTAGGATGTCATAGAATTTCTTTGCATATTCAACCTTGTGTTCTCCTTCTGGAATAGCAAGATGCATCGCTATCACAAGAAAACGTTCCTGTGGTAATTCAAAGACTTCTCCATCAAAGCTTCTTACTAAATAGCGATCTGACAATAGCTTAAGTCCTTCATAATTAAATAAGAGATCTCTTTCCGACTTAATACAATCCCCTAACTCCTCTATCTCTTCCTGGGTGTATTCTGTTAAGAGATATTCCCCATAATGCTTTTGTTCTACCAAACGTTCCACCAGTGACAGGAAATCTCCATAACCAAAGTGTCGATAGCCTCGATTAATAGCTGCTTCCTTGTACAAATCTGAGATCAGTAATCTTGCTGCAACGTACTGCCAGTTGATATTTGTCTTTTTGATTGTATTTCCACTATTATCCTTCGTGGACTGAATTACTTTTTCAATTGCTGTTTGTATTAATATTTTTTGAATTTCTTTTGTGCTCATACCATCGCGGAACTGAATATTGGAATCCATTTCAAGTTCCATTGGACTACATCCAGCTAATCCTTCACAAGCATAGGCAACCATCTTCTTAGTTTTGTCAACACTTAAGGCCTCAAATGTGCCATTTCTTTTCTTTATTTGAATATTCATGGAAGTTCTCCTTCATTAAATAAAATATAGTAATGATTATTGTTATTATATTCTACCTTAACTTCCATTAGAATTCCATAGTTAATTTATAAATCTTTTATCCTATTTATTTTTCTTGGAGATAAACAATTGTTCCAACCAGAAATAGTACAAGTCCTAACATTTTACGAACACTAATGGCATGATTCAGTATTAACGCATCAATCAAAAGCCCACATAACAATTCGCCTGTCAGCAACAAGATTAAGGTATTTGAAATACCTAGAAAGGGGATTGCCTTTGAGGACAAATATATAATAAAAGCGCCAAAAACACCTCCAATCAGCCAAACTGGGCTCACTTGAGTAATTTTTTGATACTTTACGATGCTGCCATTTACGATATTAATAATTAAGAATACTGTTGTGCCAGTGATTAAACTATGTAAGGTTGCAACAGCAGGGGTAACATACCTCCCCAACTGTGAATTAATGCTAGCTTCAATGGTTGTAAAAATTCCTGCTAAAATTGCCATTAACATTGGGAATACATTCATACTCGTCATCATGCCTTTCATGTTAACTGTAAAACCTGGAGTTCATTACACTTACAACTCCAACTCATCTCATTCATACATATGAGTCAAGGCACAATTATATACAAGCAACTGAAATGGCATATTGTATTCGATCAAGATAAAAAGGCTGAGAGTAATTTTTTACTCTTAGCCTTTTTATCTTTACATATATAATACATGATATCATGTCGGCAGATAATATATCAGCGCTGAACGAAGTGAGCGCGCATCGCTGGCACTAAGTGCCAATATCATGTGTTTTTACATAATATCTTTAAATCTTATATTTGCTTAAGTCTTCCTGGAAGTTCTTAATCATTAAATCAAAAATTCCGATTTGATTCGTTAATTCATTGATTTGATCCATGTAGATTGCTACATTGGAGCTTGCTTCTTCAGTAGCCGCTGAATTCTCTTCTGCAATTGCTGCAAGACTATGCATATTATCAAAGATAGAGGTAATATTATCCGCCTCAACTTTTAGCTCCTGTGAGGTTTGAATCATAAGGTCTGATACTGATTTAAGATTCTTATTTGCTTTATTTGATGTATTAACAGCATCCGTAAGCTTAAGACTTTCCTTTTCAAGTACACCGTATTGTGTATCGATATCACTTACTACACCGCCAATACTTTCAACAAATTCGGTTAAGCTCTTATTAATTTCATCCACTGCCTTATTAGTTTCAACCGATAATCTACGGACTTCCTCAGCAACTACTGCAAAACCTTTACCTGCATCTCCTGCTCTAGCTGCCTCAATAGAAGCATTTAATGCTAACAAATTAATCTGCTTAGCAATAGAAGATACAATTAAAACAATCTGAGTAATCCCTGCTGCATTCTTACGAAGTTGATCACTGTTTGTACGAATGATATTGAACTTGTCCAAGACATTATTAATCTCATTGGTAGTTTCATGAACATTGTGGAAGCTGGTTTCAAGTCTACTCATGGCTTTTTCAATTTTGCTCTTATTGTCCTGGCTTTCATCAGAAATTCGGGTAACACTTAAAATACTGTCATTTAAAATAGTAACTGAATGCTCTGTATCTTCTGCCTGTGTTGTTGCAGCAACAGCCACCTCATCAAGAACACTCGTGATATCATCCGAGGTTTCTTGCATGGTTTTTGCTATATCTGTAACTGAATGATTAAAGGTATACATCTCATCGACAATTGCATTGAACCCAATAAAGTCCTTTTGAACACTCCTCTTGATTTCATTCACTTGTTCCATGATTGCTTCGTACTCATCACCTGATTTTACTACAAGATATTCTACAAAATCACTGCCTGCTAGTTTCTCAAGTTCTTTTTTTAGTAATTTCTGTGGTCGATGTAAAACGTACGCGGATAAAGCTGACGCTAAACCAGTAATTACACCGATTGGTATCGCTGTTAATTTGTCTGGAACTAGAATTAGTGCTCCTATTGTTACTAGGATTGTATTCAATATTGTAGTTTTAAGGGCTGTATTTTTAATAAATCCAAAAGAAAGCGCTTTATTAATAATATATTTCTTTGTATATTGGATTTCGTTCTCAAAGGTAAGTTTCATTTGAAACTCACTAGGATCATTATTAAGTACCTCAATTTTGATATTTTCTTTAAAATACTGTGATACCCCACTAATCAAACCTAAGAGATAGTAATTCATTCCCCTTTTTGAACGATAAATAAATTTAATCTCGTGTGATGATATCGGTACTACATCAAGGATTGGAGGTTTCGCTCCTCGAAAGCGTTTCATTACAATAACATGAACATCATTCATGGATTTTAAAAATTGATACGCTGATTCGTGGCGGAAGAAACCAGGATAGTTTTTGCTGAACGTAATAATATTTTGCTCGCCCATTATCTTCCATATTTCTTCATGACTTTTTCCTACTAATTTACCTATATGATCAACTACTCCAAGTGCAACACGGTCTTCTACATCCTCCAGTGGAGAAAAAACAACGTCTGTCTGCAATTTATATTCTTTTAATGCTTCGTCTACCACACTTTTTCCAAATAACACTCTACAAGAATCAACCCAAGTTGAAACTACAGTACCTTTCATTTCAAAACCTCCTTAGTCGTTTGAAAATCTAATTCAATTCTATACCAACAATTTTAAATATTCAAGCGATACTTTAATAATGATAATTATTATTAATTTTGTAATTTATTCCCAAATTATGCGCTGAAATTATATTGGTTTCAATCCTTTATTAAATACTTATTTGTTATAATTTTATTAATGATAATACCCCCATTGTACGCCCACATTAAACCTTAAAACCATCTTGCTTCCTAATATATAAAGACTTATAATATCTTAGAGAATACCTCGTATCTTACAAAGCAAGCTTTGTAGATACTTCACTTTACCTTCGCGTAAACCATTAAAACTCGCTTCGCTTGTTTTTCTGGTTATCGCGGGTGCGTTCGTATCTTACAAAGCAAGCTTTGTTAGATACTTCACTTTACCTTCGCGTAAACCATCAAAACTCGCTTCGCTTGTTTTTCTGGTTATCGCGGGTGCGTTCGTACCTAACAAAGCAAGCTTTGTTAGATACTTCACTTTACCTTCGCGTAAATTTTAATTAGGAGTAATGATTATGGATAAAATTATGGTTGTCGGGATAGGTGGTTTCCTTGGAGCAGCTTCCAGGTACCTGGTATCTCAATATTGTACAAAATGGTTTGGTAGCCAGTTTCCTTATGGGACACTGGTTGTAAATGTTGTAGGTGCACTTCTTATCGGTATCATTCTTGAAGTGTTTACAACCACTAACTTAATTTCAGAAAATATGAAGCTATTCCTTACTACAGGAATCCTTGGAGGGTTGACTACCTTTTCAACCTTTAGTTACGAAACCATCAGCCTGTTCTATGCTTCCAAATATACCTTGGCAATTATAAACACCGCCCTTAACTTATTTCTAAGCTTAGGCGGTGTCGTATTAGGAAAATTTATTGGTTCAAAGTGTTTTTAATTAATTGGAAGCGTCTTGGGAGGGATCGTCTGTATTCTCTTCCGATGTATTTGCTTCCTGTGTTATATCTTTGTTGCCTTTATCTTTATCCTTATCTCTATCAACGTCGTAATTTTCAGTTCCGGGCAATTCATATACAACGACTGCCACTCCTCGCTTTATTTCAGCAAACATCGTTTTTGCTGCTGCTGGTGGCATATTGATACAGCCATGGGAGCCTTTGGTTAAGTAAATATCCTCACCAAATTTATTTCTCCAGTTAGCATCATGAAATCCTATATTTCGATTAAAAGGCATCCAGTATTTTACCGGTGTTTGATAATCCTCGCCTACTAATACTGCATCGTTTTCTTTATATTGAACTGGATAAGTACCTACTGGTGTAGAATAATTCTTGGATACATTGCCAGATACAAAATCTGACTCCACCACAAGTACACCGTCCTTATAGAAATATAGATGCTGTGCCGTTAAATTAACCTCCACGTAGGTATTACCAATGTCATCCTTACCATATTGCTGTGCTGTCTGGAAATAAACAGGTGTCTTAGTCACTGTTTCTCCGTCTTTAATCAGCTGCGTTAATTCTTTAACTTCTTCTGGTCGATTCAACCACCAGCCATAGTCTCCGCCCTTAACCTCAATGGTATCTCCATAAGTGGTTTTAAAGGTTCTTGCTCTACCAAAGGAATTATAGGTCTTGCCAATATAATCAACATATTCTTTAATTCCTTCTTCATTGAATTCTACCTTGTAATTGTCATCAATCGTAACCCAATTACTGATGGTTTTTCCATCTAAAACCTCGGTGTCATCTCCAAATTCATAGGTAATAACCGCACTGGTCAGATCTTTCATTTTATTAAATGCATTAGCTAAATCCGGATATTCAGAGGTTTTTTCAGGTTTTGCATAGTTGCCGGTGTCCTCTATCACCAGAGTTGGAGCCAGGGTAAGTATAGCCTGTTGTAATTGTGGATATAGTTCGTCTTTGTTAATTTTAGCTCCTGGATCTTCTGGGACGATTTCGTATCCATTCTCACCATACTCTGAAATTGTAGCATTGGTGGGTTCAATTATATTTGCTTCCTCAAATAAAGTGAGCTTATTATATTTTTTCTCTAGTAGACTCTCATCATATTCCAGCATCGTATTAATCTTCAAATCATGTGACTTCCTTATATTAAGCGGCCATTTTGCAACATCCTGCTGCTGTAATAATTGAAGAATGCTTCCTTCATATACCATATGTAAATTAATTTCACCGCCAAGTATGGTGTCACTAATACCATTCCTACCCACCAAAGTAATTTTATAATCCCTTACTTCCTCGGTTATTAATGCTTCTGCTTCCTCAACAGTCATATTAGAAGTATCAATGCCATTAATACTGGTATTCTTATAAAAATGGTCCTTATAGTATTGAAGAGGGTATAAATATAATATCACCAGTGGCAGTATAATTCCTACACTAGCAAACGCGATTAAAAAATTCCTAATTTTACTAGCTGTATTTTTTTTACTCTTTTTTCTACTCATTTTACACCTACATTCTACTTAAAAAAGCACAGTTTTCAATTCATGCCACCATTATAAAACAAAAAGATGTCGATTTATAGTCAAATTCATTAAGTTTTAGTTAAATAAGTGTTACTATTTAAATAAGAGAACCAATAACTGCTTCACAATTTTAAAGCCCCCGTCCTACAAAACTTGGATGGGGGCTAGGTATTAGTATGCATTTTTAATTAAATTCTACCGCTTTCGAACTATGCAATAAACAAATTAAGGATTGAACTATTAGAAAATATATACTTGGAGGCAATTATGGTCTTTGCATACCGCCTTTATTACCTCTCATTCCACCTCCACCGAAACCTCCGGATTGTTCTCCGCTTGAAGTTGCTACTGAACTAAGTGTGACCTCAGCAGTTTGGTCTCCGCTCGTTAGTGTATATGTCTTACCATTTGCCAAATCAGGTGAACTTACTACAACAGAATTAAACTCTTTTTCTGCTACATAGGAGATAATTTCTTTTCCTGTATCATCCGTTACAACGATTTCAGTACCAGCTGCTATTGATGAAGAAAAATTATGAAGGAAGGAATACTGTGTAGATGTATCTGAAAATCCTTGTGCCATTCCAGAACTTCCTGCAATTACTACAGTTCCACCTGTAATATTAGCATTTCCATTATAGTCAAAGCCAGCATTTCCACTATCTGTTGGACCACTTACGGTAATGGTACCTCCGCTAATATAAACGGAGCCATTGGAGTCAATGCCATCACCTGCTGCATTTATATTAATGGTACCTCCGGTAATCATGATGTAGCAATTAGCGTTGTTTTCAAATTCTCCACCGCCCATACCACCTTGCATCCCATTGCCTCCAAAGCCATTTCCACGGTTTCCTTGGGTGCTGTCATCTGTGGTAGAACCATCGGTTCCGTTGTTAGGAAAGGTCGGGAAAGAACCATCGCTCGGTGCTTCAGGAAAACTACCATCACTGGGAACTTCCGGAAGGGTGCCATCATCTGGGAATGTGGGTGTGGTACCGTCGGTTTGTGGCATTTGAGGTTGCTCATTCTCTGTAGTTGAAAGTAATACCGTTGTGCTCTGTTCCCCATCAGTCGATACGGAATCAGAGGTAGTGGTGGTTTCTGTTACTCCGCTAGAAGAGTTAAGACCATCGTCTGAAGCAGTAATATCGATGTTACCACCTTCTATTACAATTGCTGTCCCTTCAATTCCCTCTACAGAGCTGGCAACCGTAATTGTGCCACCTGCAATATAAACATAACCTTTTGTAACATCCTCATCGTGCTTAGATTGAATCCCATTCCCTGTTTCTGCATTAAGAGTAAATGTTCCGTCTTTAATTTTTACGCTATCCTTTCCATTAATCGTATCCTTAACGGCTTGAATATCATAAATACCTCCAGTGAAAACTAAATCGTCTTTTGATACAATACCATGCTTATAGCTACCTATAACTTTAAGAGTTCCTTCCCCATTAAAGGTAAGATCTACTTTACTAAATATTACGCCATCAACGTTATTCTCATCCGTCTGAACATAATTTGCTGTATCCGATAACGTATTTGTGGTATCTTTATCAAGGGTAATAAACACCTTATCAGCATTCTTAACATAGATAGCAGCGCTATCAGCAGAATGAATATCCACACCTTTTAATACAAGTCTGACCTTTGCCGTATCCGCTGTATCAACAATAATTTGTCCATCTGTTAAAGTACCTGATAAAATATAGGTTCCTTCTTCTTGAATTGTAAGTGTTGACTGATCTGCAACCGCTCCTGTACCAGTAATTTCAATTGCATTATCCTTTAGTGTTATGTTCGTCGCAACACTTTCATCATAACCAATTTCCAGATCCTTTGCTGAAAACTCTGTATCAACCACCACTTCAGAGGATGTTTGTGTTGCTATGGTTGATGATCCTTCATTTTGTGTGGTCTGTTCTTCCTCCTCAGTTGCTACATTTGTATCCACCTTATTGCTTACCGAACTACATCCGGTTAATATTAGTGAGGTTATCACTACAATTATCATAATATATCTTATTTTTTTCCACATATCTTGTTACTCCTTTCAAATAACTATCAAAATCTACACTCATTACCTAGTGCTACTCATTAAAGCTCATACACTTCGTTGGAAATCTTACCGCAGCTAATCTCTAGATTACCATTTCTACAGCGAAGCTCATCTAAAAATTCTTTTTCTTTCATTGGATCCTTCATAGTCACCTGATAAATCAATTTATATAAACTACCCATATTGGAGGTCTTTGCTCTAATTAATTCTGCCTTTATGGTATATTCTTTAAAAATATCATTGAATATTTCCATATAATTCATTCCTTCCGGAATAGTAATTCTAAGTTCCTTCTCTTTCTGCTTTTTCTCACCAAAACTGGTAAGGTTATATAGAAGATATGCTCCACCAACAATTACAGCAAATAATACTGCTGCTACAATATATCCGGTGCCAGTTGCTAAACCAATTGCCATTGCCATAAAAATGCTGCTGATTTCCTTTGCACTACCGGGTATGGAACGAAAACGAACAAGACTAAAGGCACCCATTACAGCAATTCCTGTACCCAAGTTACCGTTAACCAGTAATATTACCATTTGTACAATTGCCGGTAAGATTGCAATTGTCATAATGAAACCCTTGCTGCTGTTATTGAAGCGGTAATGTACGTAGGCTAATATTCCTCCAAGTATAAGAGATGCCGCCATACATATTAAAAAGCTTTCTATTGAAAAAGTAGTTGTAATAATTGAATTAAGCATATTTTTTCTCTCCTTTAAATTGTCTTAATTTTTTCTCTCCGTGTGGCTGTTCTATTGATTTAAGAAACGCTTTACCGTATTTGGAAAAGGATGACGGATATATGTTTAGCTCATCCAAAATATGTGCTAACCAAATTGGCATTGTTCCAGGTATCTTAATCTCCATTAACTGCTGCCCCGGCTGTAATATGGCATTTCCATAAGGACCACTACCTAGCCATAAATCCTCTTCTCTCCAAAGTATATTGCTATCAAAGGTCACTCGAAGATTAGAATCCTCCATCCCATACATGGCAATACGGTCATAGGAGATATACATCGAAGGTTCCAGATTAGGGTAGTTCTTAATAAACCAATCAATTTCCTTTGTAATCTGTGTTTCCTTCATTAAGGGCTGCCCATCATAGAGATAATTCTGTGATTTTAAAAGTTCCATTCGTTCTCTTCTTTTATAAACAATACCCTTGTATTTTTTCTTTAGTTCAACAAAGACTGTATCCTCTAATCCTGGTGTACCATAGCTTCTTAACCTGAGTTTTTCTTTATAAATTGGTTTTTCTAACGAGGTTTTTATTAATCGTTTTTCTGGTGTATCAAAATAAATATTACAAATTGTTGTTACCCCATAGTGATCGATTTTAAGTTTATCTGACAGCCTTTGACGTAAGAGCTGGTACTGATTATCTGACAGTAAGTATTTTAATTCATAGCGCTTAAAGGTTTCCTGATAATTGCCCATCCTTCTTGACCTCTTTTCTTTTATTCTTGAAAGACAGCTGCTTTCGTTTACAACAACTTTCAATTTCTATGTTCATTATATAGGACCAACTTAAAAGGAACCTTAAAGTACAAAAAAACTTTTTACTTAAATTTAAATTACTTTTCACACTTAATTTTCACACTTAATTATCACGTTTAATTTTCATGTTTAATTTTTACGTTTAATTTTCACGTCTTATTTTTACGTTTAATTTTTACGTTTAATTTTCACGTTTAATTTTCACGTTTAATTTCTACGTTTAATTTCTACGTTTAATTTCTACGTTAAATTTTTACATTTAATTTTACATTTAAATAGTAATGAAATTATTAATCATTCAAACTTCACAGCTAATAATTTATTTTTGCTTAATTAAATTAATATTTTAGTGAATAAGAAGATTGTACTGCAAAGCTTGAGTTAACTATAAAATATCCCGTTATCTTTCAAATAGAAAAGATAACGGGATATTGCCCACGATATGAATTTTAAGGAAGACGCACAGTAAAACAAATGGAATGTTGATCCTCGCTCTTAACAGATATTTTTCCGTTATGAGCTTCAACAATGGATTTTGCAATGGAAAGTCCAATGCCATATCCTCCGCTTTCACGAGATCTTGAACTATCCATTCGATAAAAGCGATCAAAAAGCTTATCTAAATTTTGAACAGCAATCTCACCTGTGGTATTATAAACTTCAAGTTTTTTGCCCTTTTTCCCAGTGGTAAGCGAAATCTTTATATTTCCCTCATCATCGGAATATTTAATAGCATTATCCATTAAGGTCGATACAAGTTGTTCAATACTTCCTATATCACCATTGAGATACACATCCGGTTGAATATAGATGGATAACTTTTTATTACGTGCCTGTGCTAAAGCGGAAAATGATTCTGCAATCCGCATAACCGCCGCACTTAAATCAAACTCCTGAAAAGATAATTTAATCTGCTCTTCTTCCATTTTTGAAAGCATCAGTAGATTCTTAACCAACTGGTCAAGTCTTGTGGTCTGGTTGCGGATGCTGTTAATCCACTCATTCTGACCTGTTGTTAATTCTAAAACATCTGCATTTGCAGATATTATTGCTAAAGGGGTCTTAATTTCATGTCCGGCATCGGTAATAAAGAGCTTTTGTTTTTCAGCATTTTCTATAAAAGGTTTCATTGCCTTTTTAGATAATATGGATACTAATAAGAACATCAGTACAAGAACACTGAAAGCAACTGCACAGGAGATTGCAAATATTTCTTCGGTTGTTTGCAATTTATCCCTACAATCAATGAAGATAATCATATATCCATCATCGCTCTCTACAATTCTATATTTATAGATATCTTCAAAGCCACTACTAGCACTATGTTCCATTACCTTTTCCGCTAATTCTCTGGCATCCTGTGAGCTTACTGCAGCAATATGTCCCGTGTCAATATTTCCTACTGTCTTATCTCCGTCCATGTATACAACAAAATATCTGGTTTGAAAGGGTGTTTCTTCGTTTGGTTCAAACCGAAATAGTGGATCTCCTTTTTTCGGAATCATATCTTTGTCAAACCTAGGAAATCTACCCTCATTCTCTGCCAGATAGGAAAGAGATTCGTTAATCTTACTGTTCATTTGATAGATATTTAATATATTAATTGCTCCAACTAGAAATAGTAAGACTCCCAGAAGTGAAGCCATCGTAATTATAACGAATTTTCGTTGAAGCTTTTTGATCATGATGTCTCCTCCAAACCATAACCTGAACCACGAACTGCTTTAATTTTTATATTTGCTCCCAGACTCTCTAACTTTCTTCTTAAATACGAGATGTAAACCCATACCACGTTCATTTCTGCTTCTGCATCATATCCCCAGATACGATCCATAAATTGCTCAGTAGAAATTAGCCGCTTGGGGTTACTCATCATCATTTCCAGCATTTGAAATTCTTTATTGCCTAATCTAATGTTACCCTGTTCACTGGATAGTTCGTACGTTTCTTTATTTAAGCTAATATTACCAACGGTAATCAAGTTTGGTAAAAACTCTGCTTTTCTTCTACCCATAGCACGGACTCTGGCAAGTAATTCTCCCATGGCAAAGGGCTTACTTAGGTAATCATCTGCACCTTTATCGAGTCCAATAATTCTATCTTCAATCTGGGACTTTGCTGTCAACATTAAGATTGGTGTATGAATTCCCTCCTTACGAAGCTTTTCAAGAACCTCTATGCCATTTAGTTTTGGCATCATAATATCAAGGATTATCACGTCATAATTATCACTAAGTCCATAGTCATAGGCATCCTGCCCATCGTAAACCGCATCTACGGAATAGTTATTGTGCTTAAATATTGCCACCAGAGCGTTGGACATTTCCTTTTCATCCTCGGCTAGTAATATTCTCATTGTTTTGGCCTCCCAACCTGTCTTCCCACTATTATATAAGAAAATGTTTACATTATCAAATGATACCTTTACTGTTACATTAGCTAATCTATTATTACTATAACATTCTTACCTTAAATGAACTTTAAGCCATTAAGTTACTTACCTTGATAAGCAGCTGTTATATCCTCCTACTTGTAATGTTACCTTCCGTATGCTATAATAACTAAAAATCTTGAGCGGAAAGGTGGTGAACGGTATGAAACAATCTAGTATAAATCGTGCAAAAGAATTATTTCCAGGCAGTGACATAGTACGTTGGTATGCATTTAAAATAATGAGCTCCAGGGATAACTCTACCCTTTTGGCAAAAGCTAACCATCAGCTTTCAGCATTATTTGCCAGGTCAGGGGATAAGTATGCCCTTTTTTACAAAAAAGATTGTTTTGAATGCCTGTCACCACATAAAAAAGTAGCTTAAATTAGCTCCTTTGTATTTGGTCGCCCTGTGCAGTCAAAATAATCTGCACAGGGCATTTTTATGCCCAAATTTAAAGGAGTTAAGTTGAAAAATTACGATTTTTCAAATATCAAATTAGTACTTATACTAAATTGAATATTTCTTAAGAATGGAGAGTTACTATGTTAATAAATAAATATTTTAAAACTGCGCAAACGGCCATAAGTGGTCAAACCAATGGCGGAATTATATATCTACTACCTCAAATACTTCTAAAGGTTATCTATCTTATCCCTTTGATGTTTATCTGGCGCATTGTTGTTAATAACGGTGTTGATTCTGGGATGAGTTTAAATCAACTACTAAGCTATACTTATGTTAATGCCTTACTAACTGATTTACTCATCGTCAGAAGTTTCATGAGTGACTGGGATTTTAATAGTAAATGTACAGCCTTATTTAGTCGCCCCATGTCTGTATATGGTCAGGTAATATCCCGTACAATTGGTGAATGGGTGCCAACCTTACTATTATTTTCTTTACCAATGGCAATTATAGCACCAATGTTTGGTGTACAGATTATTCCTGATACCCTTTGGTTCTACCCATCACTGCTCCTATGTGTCTCTCTGGGATTTGCTTTTGAATTTATGTTCTTCTGTATAATTGTGAGACTTAGAAATGTATCCTGGTTAGCAATGGTAATTCGAACGGCTGTAATATCCTTTTTCTCTGGTACCGTAATTCCATTTAAAATATTACCTTTTGGGCTTGACCGCTGGATCAGTTATCAACCTTTCGGCAGCTTGGGTGGTGCTCCTTTGTCATTATTTATTGGCACTTCCAGTCCTGTTCAGGTAATTTCAACACAAGTAGTTTGGAATCTTGTTATTTGGTGTTTCACAACTATCTGGTTTAGAAAATCAAAGGAAAGGATGGTGAGTTTCGGTGGATAAAATGACTTTTCAACGTTATTTAAAACTTCTAGGTATCTATGCAAAAATGGATTTTGCTTCCCTCCTTCGAGATACCAAATTCATGCTCCTAGTCATAATATCCGATCTATGTGCCAATGTGTCTTCCATTTCCGGTATCTTTTTACTGGCCTGGAAGTTTGGAGGTATTGGAGGCTTAGATAAATTTGAAATACTTTTTATGTTAGCTTATGGAAATATTGTTATGGGTGCATTACTTATTATGGGTGGCTGCAATGCTTTGTATCCCAGCAGAATAATCGGCCGTGGCCAATGGGAGCATATGTTCCTTATGCCATTGCCTTATAGTGTCCAGCTCACAATTGGCATATTTCCATTTACAAGTTCCAGTAACTTAATATCTGGGATAATTCTAATGGTAGTCGCTGCCTGCAACCTGTCTATTACCTTACCCTGGTGGTGGATACCAGCCCTACTTGGCAATGTGCTCGTCAGTATGATAATTACGGTGGCTATCTCCTACCTTGTATCCAGCCTCGCTTTTTATGCACCGGTGCAATGTGAGGAAATCTCAAGTTCTGTAATTTACAACGCACAATATACCTCAACCTTTCCATTATCCGGTATGCCTCTATACATGAAGCTGCCTCTTTTAACTATTTTCCCCGCAGGTCTATTGGCTTGGCTTCCAACTATGATTATATTGGGCAAAGCTTCTACACTAGTAAGCTTATATCCCTTAGTATTTGCTGTATTACTAACGCTAACAGCAACATATTTTTTTAAGAAAGGATTTAAATACTATGTCAAAAAAGGAATTAATCGATATGTATCCGGCGGACACCGCAGTTAATGTTACAGGTGTAACTAAAGTTTTTACCCAATGGCAGCGCGAAAATGCTGGTAAGGATCTTATAAAAAACTTATTGAAACCTCAAAAGAAAATAATCTCTGCTCTTGATAATGTCTCATTCTCAATTAAACCAGGGGAATTCGTAGCTTATGCCGGACCAAATGGAGCAGGAAAAAGTACCACGATGAAGCTCTTGGCTGGAATGCTGCAACCAACAAGCGGTTCGATATCGGTTCTGGGTAAATCACCCGATAAGGACCGCTTACATCTAATGTCAAGGTTAGGTATCTTATTCGGTAACCGTACAGAATTGTGGTGGGACCATCCCGTATCACAAAGCTTTGAATGGAAGAAGGTGGTCTGGAATGTACCAGATGCCGTTTATAAACGAAATCTTGAAATGGTAATTGAGCTACTGGACATCAGTGAACTGATGAAAACCTTTGCCCGTGAGCTATCTCTTGGTCAGCGAATGAAAGCAGATCTTGCTATGATGCTACTACACTCACCAGAAATCATCTTACTGGATGAGCCTACCTTGGGTCTTGATGTTGTTGCAAAGCGACAAATGATAGACTTTCTTAAAAAGATTAACCGTGAGAATGGTGTTACTATCGTAGTTACCAGCCATGATATGGATGATCTTGAGGAAATGGCCCAACGTATATTAATGGTTGCAAATGGTAATGTCGTATATGATGGTAGCTTTGATGGTCTTCGAGATATCACGGGAAATTTGACTCGTTTTATCATATCCTCTGACAATGCATTTATGGAGTTAAAGGAAGGCCGACAACTATCCGGCGAAAACGGGGTGTTTGAATATGAAGTTGACCTTACAAAAACCCCAATTAAAATGCTGCTTGGACGATTATCTGAGATGGATGGAATTAAAGATATAGAAATAAAGAAAGCGCCTATTGAACAGGTAATTGCAGAACTCTATAAGAAGTGGAAGTAATTAATTTTAATTTTTTACATAGAAAATATAGACAGCAGTTACATTATTGGAGATATGGGCGAAAGTGATATGTTACTTGGAAGTAATACGGATATTAGAAGTATCCTGGTAAAAACAGGTGGCTGTAACGACAGTTTGACTATTGGCCGAAAGTTATGGGAACCTGCAGAACCTTATTTGGTGTCAGATAACGTGTTGGACGCTGTTAATACATTATGCCTGTTATATAATAGCTGGAAGAGAAGGCAAGTTATTTAACTTCACTTGTCATGAATAAAAGAAGAGAAGGCATTCTGGGATTGAAAAATTAATTCTAGAATGCCTTCTCTTATATTTTTACTCATGTGCCATATTACATAGTCCTTAGTTTAAAACTAAATCTTCTGCTGCTTTTCTTCTAACTGCTTCATTTCTGTAAAAGTCTGCAACATCATCGTAATTGTAACCCTTTGCTTTCTCTATCATTTCCTGAACAATACTGTTAAATTCATCATCGCTCTTAGCATAGATAGCTCGCCAGGAATAATCACGAATTACACCCGTAACTTGCTGCCACTTAACTTCCATATCATCATCTCTCTGAGATTCAGAGAAGCTGGTTCCAACCGCAACCGCTTTATTGTTCGCACTTAGATACTCATCCTGTGTCGTAACACCTGACCATACTCTCCATTCATCCAATATGTCATATTTTTGGGTCGCATTATAGCTTGCCCAGGAGCGATAGTTATAACTTTCTCCATCTGAGTCAGGATTAGAAGCATCAACGTTCCAAGCTTGAAAATTCATCTGATTGGTACCATCACGATATGCGCCTGTATAATCCCCAGTCATTGCCGTATCCTGGTCAGTGATTGTCTTTAATCCTAATTCTGTTAGGTAAATCTTTTTATTTTCGTCATAATCCCAAGTAACACCCTGTGGCCCATAGCCATTTGTCATTTGACCTTCTGGTGTACTTAACCAGTTAATAATCTCCATGCAAAGCTCTGGATATTGGGTTTTGGCACCGATTGTGACTACTCTGGCACTGCCATATACATTAAGTCCAGACATTAAGGTCTTTTGATCCTCCATGACAACAGGATACATTGCCTTTCCTGCTTCTAAATGCTCTGGAATATTATATTGCATGGAACCAGCGTAATTAAAAATATTGAAGAAAGCTACACCGCCTGTATAATCCTCCTGTGCTCCATCCGCTCCCTGTGTCATAGAGTCAGGATCAAGTAAGCCTTTTTGAAATAATTGATTGTAAAAACGCAAGCATCTCAAATATAACCCATCCTCTGCGAGACAATCCTGCCAGGTCTGATTCTGGACGTCATATAAACCAGTTCCTAGTTCTTCATATCCATATAAGGCAGCCGTAGCCTTTACAAACATAACCATGTTGCCATCCCAGTCACTAAATAACGAAACCCCATAGGTTTCATGTCCAGAATCTGAAGTCGGACAGATTTCCTTCATTTGAGCCAGGACATCAATCCAATCCTCTAAAGTTTCAACCTTAGGGAAACCAAGATCTCTATATAAATCAAAGCGTACATCAGGATGATAGATGGTGGAACCATGGTCATCTGGTGAGGAAGCAACTCCCAGACCATAACCATACAGTTTTCCGTCCGGACTTAAGCCTTGATTTTTCTCTAAAGCCTTTGGCATATTCTCTTTAATATAGGGACCATATTCTGTCAAAAGGTCTTCTTCATTCCAATCAAAAAGCATACCCTTGTCAATCGCCTCTATATAATTACCACTATCGCTTCCAAACATAATAATATCACCTAAATTACCGGATTCCATTCGAGTTACAAATACTCCATCTGCATCATTTACAATGGTCACCTTGACATTAAACTTATCAAGTAAAACCTTTGCAAACCAACCAACTTGTTCTCCACTATAATTGGCTAACTGTGAATATATTGTCAGTTCAATTGGTTGCTCCTGTTTTTTACTTCCACACCCAGTAAATACAATTGCTGAAACTGTAATGCAAATCATTACCATACAGGTCAGTTTCTTTGTCCATTTTTTCATATACATCCTCCTTCTAACAATAAAAACATATAAATTGTTCTTACTTATGTGAAGTATTGAAATTCTTAGGTAGTATACTTAAGCACTTTAGAATTTTTCTTCACATTTACCCCTTATTAATTACTCTTATCTATAGTTATCTTAATAACTACCTACTTCATAAATACGAAGGATACCAGTTCAAACAAATGTCTTCCTTTGAACATATCAGTAAAATATCCTCCAAAGCCATGCTCGATCTTGAAATAAACTGCGTGCCTTCCAGTAACCTTCTCTATTTTAGAAGTTACTACACCACTATCAGGTCCAATTTCAACACAACCAATTTCTTTGCCATCCTCATAACTGTCCAGTAAGATTTTCATTTTAGCCTTACAGCCCAAACCATTAATCTGTGCACTGAATTCCATAGAGTTACTACTGTAATCTTCACCAAAGTCGTAATACTTATAGCCGATAATACTACCATCCGTTATGTTCGTAACTAATCTTGAAAAGACATTTTTTTCAGTAATAAGGCAATCCCCTTTTAGAACACAAGCCAGATCAGCAGGTGTTATCTCGTAAGGTGAAAGAGATTCCTCAAAGCCAAGGGAAGTCATTTCTACTTGATTAAAACTTCCATCCGGCTGCATTTCTATACGCTCTACACAGGCACGTCTGGACATAATGCTTCCATTGGTCATGCGGTGATAGAAAATATACCACTTTCCATCGATATTACAAATGGAACCATGATTGTTACCACCTGGATAATCTACTCCGTTATCTACCAGAATTCCTCTGTAATCAAAGGGTCCTGTTGGTGATTTGGAGGTAGCATATACCAATCTGCTGCCAGGATTCGGCGAATAAATCATGTAATAGGTATCCCCAACTTTTCTTGGAGAACAAGCTTCAAAAAATCGATATGGCTCACTGGTAGGGATAATGTCCAATTGGAACGTTCCATCGATTATCTCATACATATTGTCCGCATTAATTTCAGCCATATAAGAGCCTTCAAAGCCACAATAAATATAAACTCTGCCATCATCATCTACGAGTA
The DNA here is from genome assembly GCA_023407575.1 of Bacillota bacterium. Classification (GTDB taxonomy): domain Bacteria; phylum Bacillota; class Clostridia; order Lachnospirales; family Lachnospiraceae; genus Mobilitalea. The sequence goes on along the minus strand of JAEYLX010000032.1, from coordinate 33,625 downwards.
CACCCGGGTCAACAAATACTGATTCATCTAATAACTTAGGTGAATTCTCTGGTACTTTATATTGGGACAATAATTCAAATGGACCTTCCGGTCTATCACTGACACCAACACATCCTTTTGTGTAGAAAAGGTAGGCATATAAATAATACTTTCCGTCTTTTTCAACCACATCGGGTGCATATAACTCACCTTCGGTCCACGGTGTATCACTTATTTTTCCGTCATCATCTCTTGTCTGAAAGCTTACACCATGGCAGGTCCAGTTATTTAAATTATCCTTAGGTGCGGACCACACCTTTAACTTGTAATCACAGAATTTATCTGAACCGGCACTATCATGTGAACCGTAAATATATACTCGATCACCAAAAACTCGTGGTTCTCCGTCTGGGATATACTCCCAACCAGGAAGATATGGATTAGGCATAAAAAACCTCCTTGAATACTCATCATAAATTTGCTATAGTGCTTATAGTGTAATATGAAAGCTTAATATTCTCTATAATTAACAGGACATAAATTAGCACAATCCGGACACAATGAAAGGATGTCATTTTTATGGAAACGATGTACTTAAGATATTTTACACAGGATACCAATTACCCCTTTAATATCCAATATGGGTTCCATGAAGAAGATTTGTATATGCACACCCATGCAGATTTTAGCGAACTCGTCATTGTATTAAATGGCACCGCTATGCACAGAGTTGATAAGGAGGCTTATTTCATAAAAAAAGGGGATGTATTTGTTATAAGTAACAATACCTCCCATGGTTATGATAATGCTTATGATTTTCGTATCTGTAATATAATGTATCGTCCGGATCAATTACAGTCCTCTGATCTTGATATTCGTAAACTGGCTGGTTTTCATGCTTTATTTGTAATCGAGCCTTACTTTACTATGGAACGCAGCTTTCAAAGTCGATTAAAATTACCACTGGATGATTTTGAAGAAGTTCATCGAATTATTGCTAGAATGATACAAGAATATGAGCATAAGAAATATGGTTGGAAAACATTTTTGAATTCTCAGTTCATGATGCTGGTGGTGCTCTTGTCCAGAGCCTATAGTCTAACCTCCTTTGATGTGAAGGAGGATGTGATTAACATTGCAAAATCACTTTCTTACATTGAACGACACTATAAAGAAGACATTACGATTGAACGGCTGGCAGCGAAATCTAATCTGTCTGTACGGCATTTTACCCGCATCTTTAATCTTACTTATCAGACTACTCCGGGTAACTATATCTTAACCCTAAGAATGCAGCATGCCTGCTTACTCTTAAAGGAATCAAATATGACCATCTCTGAGGTAGCCTATGAAAGTGGATTTAATGATAGTAATTACTTTACGAGACAGTTTCGTAAGCTGTTTGCGTTAACTCCGAGTCAGTATCGGAATCAGGTAGCGGGTGGATGATTTAGAACATAAAAGGATAAAATATAACACAACAAAAGCAGATTAAATGCAGACCTACTTCTGTTGTGTCATATTTTATATCTTTAATATTTTTATCTTATAATAAATAATAAAACGAAATATATTATCACCGCAGTTAAAACAATACCATACATTATCATGATTATTTTTGTTGTTTTCTCTGAAAAGTCTAATCCCCTAAACTTTATCCTTGTATCTAAATTAATAAATAACAACACTATAAAAATAGATTATTATATCTTTAAATACATTCGTGATACGACTTCCCTAGATAAATTCCCTATTCCCCTATCTCCCATCTAACCTTACTTCCCTTTTCGCCTTTGGTTACAATCAACTTTGTTCCAATCTGTGCCTTTAACTCCGTCACATGGGATATGATACCGACTAATCTGTTACCACCGGATAGTTCATGGAGAATATGAATTGCCTGCATTCTAGCTTCATCACTTAAGGATCCAAAGCCTTCATCTATAAACATGGTGTCGATGTGGATTTTACCTGCTGCGTTTTGAATTATATCCGCCATACCGAGTGCCATAGCCAGTGCTGCTATAAAAGACTCCCCTCCGGATAAGGTCTTTACATCACGGGTCTGGTCGTTAACCATACTATAAATATCGAGATCCAGTCCCACCTCTCCCTGACCGGATAGTTCGTCAACATCTTTGCACTTTAAGATAAACTGACCACCCGACATTGTAAACAATCGCTTGTTTGCCTCTCGTAAAATAAGGTTGAAATATCTTCTTTGAATATAGGTTTGAAAATTAATATGCTTCTGGCTCAATTTACCGTTAGCAGTGGCATCCAGTCTTTTAATAACAGTGTAATCTCTTGTAAGACCTTCTCTTTGCTTATATAAGCTACACACTTCCATGTATATTCTTTCGTCATAGTCTCTAATTCCATACACCTGGTTGCTCTCTTTCATTAATTGTTGCTTTTCTTCTTCCAGCTGGATTCGATTCTCTTCCAGATCCACTGTTGCAACCACATTTTTACCAGCTGTTTGTTTGCGATATATATTGAGATTGTTCGCATTGACCTCTACTGCCCTAAGGTAGTTTTGGTATCTCTCTCCATGCTCCTTCAACTGCTGTGGCGCTAGGATTGCCACATGGTATTCTGCATCATTTGAAAAGCCTTGTTTCTGAATCTCACTTATATAGTCCATTTCTGCTTGGTTTTTCGCCAGTGTCAGCCGGACTAAATTTTCTTCCTCTATTTTAAGCTTACCTTGCAGCTCCATAACCTGACGCTCTACTTGCTGGTAAACTTCCACAGCTTCTGTTCGACTTTGTTCTAACTCTTTCAGCTGACCTTCCATTACTCTTAGTACATTTACAGCCTCGTGATTACTCTCATACAGCAGACTATTCTTTAGGTTTTTAAGTACCGCTTCTGCAGCAGCTAACTTTTTGTCAATCTCTTGAACCAATCGACTCTCAGCTTCTTTTTCAGTCTCTAGATTTTCTAATGCATTTGCTAACTGCTTGTTTTCTTCCTCGTTTTTCTCATATCTCTGCTTTTGCAGTTTAGCCTCCGATAACTTCTTTACTTCAACCTCAAGTTGTTGTTTACATTCCATTAAGTTTGATAATAGTAATTCTTCGGTCAAAGCAATACTGAAAAACCCAGCTTCAAGAACCTTATTTACTTCATGCTCTACCAAGCTTTTGCTCTTTAGATACTCCTCCTTGACTTCTTGTAAAGAGTCCCTCTTCACATTTTGCTGAATCATTGCATTATCCAGCTCCTTCTTAGCTAAGCTTAGCTCACTTTGATTAACCAGTACCTCTGATTTCATTGTTTTGTGTGGATGAGAGGTGGCTCCACAGACAGGACAAGGTTCTCCTTCCATAAGCTTTTCAGCTAGGAGACCTGCTTGTCCTTCAATAAATTGATGATATTTCAACTCATATTGATTTGTTAAATCAGCAACCGTTTCTTTATAGCTCTGATAGCTTGCTTCTTCTCTTTCCAACATCGCTTGGTGGTTTATCATAGTCCCATGGCTAATGATTAGTCCCTCCAAGGCATCTCTTCTTGCAGTAAGAAGATCAACGGCATGTAATAAATTATGTATCTGCTCTGACACATTCTTTAAGTTCTCTTGCTCCTTACCTATCTGTGCCTGTCTTTCTTTTGAGAGATTAATTCTATTATTGATTTTTATAAGTTTAGAATCAGCCTCTGATTTTTGAATCCCAAGTTCCTTTCTCTCACTTACCTTCTGCTCCAATTCTTCATACTTTGGTAATTGTTCTCTAATGCGATTAATTTGAGGATTCAGTTTACTACTTTCAGAAAGATGGCTCTCTTCAGCAGCTAATTTCACAGTATTTTGCATAGTGAGCTTTTCTTTCTCTTGTTCTAATAGTTCCGTTAAATCTGTGTTTCGCCGGCTACATTCTGTAACTTCCTTTTCCTTCGCTATCAAAGTGTCCTCTTTGGGCAATACGACTGCTGCCTTTTGTGCTGACTCTATCTTGTCCTTAAGCAACAACATTTCATTCGAAACAGCATCCAGTTCAAACTTTTTATCTTCCACAATCTTTAATGAAGCAAATAATTCATTCAGTTCTTTTGCCTGATTGAGTTCAGCTAATAGGCGGTCACTTTCTTTTTGCTTCGTACTTAAGGCAAGGTTAATCTCTTCCTCCTTTGCCTTTGCTTCCGCTATCATCAAAGCCACAAGCTCTGTTAACTTATCATAATTACTCTCAAGAAAACGTGGGGAGGTTGCCCAAAGTTCTTGATACACGCTATCTTTAATATGCTGTACATTCTCAAGTTCCCGAACAATTGCTTTCTTATTATCCTCTAATTGAACCCACAAATCTTTTGACCGTGTTCGAAGCTCTTCTTCCATTTTCCAAAAGATTCTAGTATTAAATATTTTTGAAAATATTTCTTTTCTTTCTTTGGAAGGTGCATGAAGAAGTTTCAAGAACTCCCCTTGGGCAATCATTGCAATTTGAGTGAATTGGTTTACATCCAACCCAACAATTTCAACAATCCTTTGATTCGTTTCTCTGCTTTTGCCTCTGTAGGGTAATCCGTCTGGAAGGATTAATTCCACGTTTGGTTGTTCCACCGTTATGGTATACTCACCATCTTTGTTTTTCTTCTTACTTAATCTATTTTGCTTTGGAGAACGTTTAATTACATAGATTTCATTATTGTAGTTGAATTTAAGTTCTACAAAGGTTGGGATGTCCTCTTTGGCAAATTGACTTCGCATCATCTCACCATTTCTCCTGCCTCCACTGGTCTCATCATAGAGCGCATACGTAATTGCATCAAAAATTGTTGTCTTTCCTGCCCCAGTATCCCCTGTGATCAAGAAAATACCTTGATTTACTTCAACAAATTCAACTGTTTCCTCTGATGCATAAGAACCAAAGGCGGACATTTTTATATAAATCGGTTTCATTATTCGTCTGCCTCCTTCACTTTATGGATAATATCAGCAATTATCATTTCTTCTTCCTCATTTAACTCCACCCCATGCATTTCCTGATAGAATTCCTTAAAGGCTTCAAAGGGTTCTAAGACAGATGCCTCACCAGCGAAAGGTTCCAGTTGCGCCTTGGTCCTACTGTTTTCTATTCTTACCTCAAGAATATGATCGTAGTGCTCCTCCAATTGATCCTTGGGTCTGTATAACTCTGTCTCATCCGTTAAGGTAATACTTACATAGTCGTGACAGTTATCTTCCTTTGCAGCAGCAATAATCTCTCTTAAGGTTCCTTTCAGCTTCCTTACCTCCTGCTCTGGGCATAGAGGTAACCTATCTATCCTTATTTCAGAGTTTTTCTCTCCTACAGTTACCATGACAATGCATTTCTCATGTTTTTCTTCACTAATGGAGTATTTTAAAGGTGTTCCACAATAAATGATATGACTTTCACCGATGTGCTGCTGACCATGAAGATGCCCCAGTGCGACGTAATCAAAGTTCTTAATGTGACTAACCTCCACACTGTCAATGCCTCCTACAGATATATATACCTGCTCTGATTCACAAGTCTCTGGTATACTAGATCCCGATATGTAAAATTGGTGCGAAATCAGTATATTTCTCTGGTTATAATCAATATTTTCACGTTTAATAAGGGCAGAAATCGCCGTATCATAGGTGCTAATTACTCCCGCTTCAAATAAATGTCTAACATACCCTGGCTTTGTGAAGGGCAATAGATAGAAATTCACCTCACCATGCTCGTCCTCTAACACAATTTTCTTTAAAAATTCGTCCTCTTTTTGCGGAGGTAACACCGATATGTAGATATGGTGCTTCTCCAGGAAGGAACTTGCATAATTAAGCCGTTCTGCTGAATCATGATTGCCAGCGATAATCATAACAGGTATTGAGGGCTTAATTTCTGACAAATCCATCAAAAATTGATTAAATATCATATAGGCTTCTGCCGAAGGTATTGTTTTATCATAAATATCTCCCGCAATGATGATTGCTGTGGGTTTTTCCTGTCTCGCCTGATCCACAATTTGCTTAAGAATGCGTAATTGATTCTCACATAAATTATAATAGTGGAGTTGTTTGCCAATATGTAAATCAGATATATGGAATATTTTCATAAGTAGGTATCTTCACCTTTCAAAATATAATTAATATTGTTATTGATAATTCACATGTCTTAATGTTGCAATTATTCAAAAGTTATTTCTTAAATAAAACTAAAATAATTGTACCACTTATTCTGCAAATGAAACAACAGCATTTTACTTTCGGGTAGCTCCCAATTTTTCTCGCTCCTATTGAATAGCTATATATTGCCTAGTGAAAATTTATAATTCAACAAATCACATCATATTTTACAGAAAATTCTCCAAATTAATACATGGATTTAACTTCCTAATTGCTTCTTTCGTTTATACTGATAATTATAAATTAATTTACGTAAACTAATATTGGAGGTGCGTATTTATGAAAAGTGCAATTATTGATTTAGGTTCAAATACAATTCGATTATGTGTCTATGAGCATCAGGATGATTATGCAAGAACGTTGCTGGAAAAGAAAGAAATGGCCGGGTTGGTTAACTATGTTGAAAATGAAAAGTTAAGTGATAAAGGAATTGAAAAAGCCAGTAGTATTTTAAATGATTTTTTGACTCTGATTCATAATCTTCAGGTGGAAAGTAATAACGTTCATATTTTTGCCACTGCCTCCCTTAGAAACATTGTTAATACAAAGGAAGTAATTGAGGCAATCAAGCATAACACCGATTATGAAGTTGAATTACTTTCTGGTGATGAAGAGGCAATGCTGGACTTTTTAGGTACGACAAAGTGCCTTAACGTAGAATCTGGCATCATTGTTGACATTGGGGGTGGCAGTACGGAACTTGTTCTTTTTGAAGACAAAACAATAAAATACGCAACCAGCATTCCCATTGGTTCCTTAAATATGTATGTAAAACATGTGAAAAAGATTATTCCTAAACCAGTGGAAAGAGAAAACATAAGACAAACAGTACTAAGCTATATTTCAGCTCTACCTATCGATAAGGATCCCATTTACACCCTTTGCGGTGTTGGTGGTACAATTAGAGGAATTCTAAAATTAAATAACAGTATTTATAATAAACCAAACGATAACATGGAAATAGACACTGTGCATATAAAAGAAATATTAAGATCCATCAAAAACAGCCATAGGACAACCCTGTCACCGTTGCTAAGAAACATACCTGATCGAATTCATACCATTGTACCTGGTATGATTATTGCAGATACCATCGTGGATTATTTTGGAATCCAGAATATCCTGGTGAGTAAATATGGTATTCGTGAAGGCTACTTATACGAAAGAATTATTAAAGGAGAATAAACGGAATGCATTCCCAGGATGAAAAATCTAGCAAATATATGCAGAACCGGGAATTATCCTGGCTGACCTTTAATGAGCGTATCTTAGAAGAGGCCCAGGATGAGAATGTCCCAATTTATGAGCAATTAAAATTTGTATCTATTTTCACCAGCAATTTGGATGAATTTTATATGATACGGGTTGGTAGCTTAACTGACCTTGCTTTATTGGAAAACGGAAATTTTGATAATAAAACCGGTATGACACCCAAACAACAGCTTGACAAAATATTCAAAAAAACCGCTTCTCTCTATAAAAATAGAGATGTGGTTTTTCAGTCTGTGGAAAACCGACTTCGAGAGTCTCAAATATATAATCTTGAAATGAACGAGCTGACAAAGCACGAAAAAAAACACATTGAAAAGTATTATAAGGAATATTTGCTACCTATCTTATCTCCTCAAGTTATCAACTCCAGACATCCTTTCCCTCATCTTGTTAATAAAGAGTTGTACATTTTCTGTATCTTTTCCGATACTGACACGAAGTTTGGTTTGGTACCAGTATCTAAAACCTTACCAAAATATATCCTAATTCCAGGTGATGAATTCCGTTATGTTATGACAGAAAAAATCTTACAATATTACCTGAAAGATATTTTCAGCATGTATAAAATTGAAAATACTGCTATTATTTCTGTCACAAGAAATGCAGATATCAGTATTGATGATGATGCCTTTGAAATAGATGATAATTATAGAGAGCATATGAAAAAAATTCTAAAAAAGCGAGGTCGCCTCTTGCCCGTTCGTTTAGAGGTTCAAGGCCGATTGAATAAAGTTATGACCATGTTTCTTTTGGACAAATTACATCTGGAAAAAGATCAGATTTTTACCAGCAAGGCTCCTTTGGCAATGGGATATGCTTTTCAGTTAAATAATCGTTTCTCTAAGATTCAAAAGGAACAGCTTTGTTATTCTGCCTTTGATCAGTCCTATCCTGCAAACCTGAAGAAAAATGAAAGCGTTACCGATTATTGTAAGTCGGAAGATATCTTATTGTTTTATCCTTATCATCAAATGGAACCATTTTTTCATTTATTAAAGGAAAGTGCTACAGATCCAAATGTGCTTTCCATTAAAATCACAATATACCGCGTATCCAACAACTCCAGGCTCATTGAATACCTTTGCGCAGCTGCTGAAAACAATAAAGAGGTCACTGTGCTTATGGAGCTGAAAGCAAGGTTTGATGAACAAAATAATATTGAATGGGCAGAGAGACTTGAGGAAGCGGGCTGCCACGTAATTTATGGTTTTGAAGGTTTTAAAGTGCATTCTAAGATCTGTCTAATTACCAGGCGAGATCATGGTATTATTAATTACATTACTCAAATTGGTACGGGTAATTATAATGAGAAAACCGCCAAGCTCTACACGGACTTATCTTTAATCACCGCAGATAAAAAGATTGGTCAGGATGCAATGCTCTTCTTTCAGAATATGTCCATCTCTAATCTAAATGGAGAATATAATCACTTTCTAGTGGCTCCAAACTCACTAAAGAATAATCTATTAAACATGATGGATGACGAAATTCTTAAGGCAGAGCGTGGCGAGGATTGTGGCATTATTATAAAATCCAATTCCTTAACAGATAAGGACATTATAAAAAAACTTTCTGATGCCTCCAACGCTGGCGTGGAAATCAAACTAATTATCCGAGGTATCTGCTGTCTGCTTCCTGGAATACCAGAAAAAACGGATAACATCACCGTGATTAGTATTGTAGGAAGATTTCTGGAACACTCCCGAATTTACCTCTTTGGTAAGAATGAGGCTACGAAAATGTACATTTCCTCTGCTGATATGATGACACGTAACACCTCCAGAAGGGTAGAATTAGCCTGCCCTATCTATAATTCATATATCAAAGAACAGATTATACAGCAACTTAATTTTATGCTTGAGGACAATGTAAAAGGACGTATTCTCAACCCTGACGGTAACTATGATAGGAGAGACGGTTTAGATCTGAGAAAGCTGGATAGCCAGATGAACTTTATCTCGCAAATGGCGACTAATAAAGAGTGTATTCCCGTTATAGAGATAGTAAATGATTTATTAATAAGTTCCTTATAATGCAAATTGTAAGAAACACGCTACAAGTTTCTCGCGGTTGTTTACAGCCGTTAGTATCGCAGATGCGTTCGTAACTAACAATATACAGCTTTATGGATGCTATTCTTTACCTTTGTGAAAATAAACGAGTAGGTATGTGAACTTTGTTTGATACATTAGTTTCATATCTGCTCTTTTTTGAGTAAGATATATTTATCTGCTCTTAACTTTGCTTAATAGTTTTCTATTAATATAATATATCTGTTTTTCTGTGGCCTTACTTTTTCTTTTATTATATTTTTCTTTTATTATATTTTCCCTTAATATATTTTACTTATTATATTTTTACTTAATATATTTTTACTTATTATATTTTTACTTTAATGTATTTCCCGCCAATATTTGTATAGTAAATTACGGATTTATATATTATTATTGTTACATTACATATCTTGAGGAGGAGCAACTATGGATGTACCAATTTTAGAGACTGCGCGATTAATTCTAAGACCGCTTACCACCTTGGATGCAGAGGCGGTCTTTCAATGGGTAAGTGACCCGCGAGTAACAAAATATATGCCCTACAAAACCTATACGAATGTAGAGGATGTAAGGAACTGGCTTTTATCCGTGGAATCAGACGATGAAACCTACCATTTTGGTTTTGTACTTAAACAAAATAATCTTTTAATCGGCAGTGGCGATATTGGTTACAGTTCTGAAAAATCAGCCTGGGATTTTGGCTACAACCTTCGATATGACTGTTGGAATATGGGCTTTGCAACAGAAGCTACCCAATGCATGATAAAGTATGTTTATGATAATTTTGGAGCCAGAGATTTTAGTTCCAATTATGCAGCAGATAACATTGCATCTGGAAAAGTCATGGAGAAATGTGGATTGGTTTTTGATCATGCTGGTGAATATAGCAAGTTTGATGGAAGTGAAACTTTTGAAGCAAGATTCTATAAGGCTCATTTAGATAAAATCGATGTATAATCTATTTCTTACTCATACTATTTAATTATAGGAAGTGTTGATAATTTATATGCTCATAGTAGTGCCTATATTTTGTACTTTTTTAATCAGAATAAAGTAAGGAATACATATAACAATCTTCATACCTTTTCCCGATTTCAAATCGTTGTCTTAATATGCCTTCCTTTTGAAAACCGGCCTTTTCCAATGTTTTTTGCGAACCAATATTATTAATATGTACATGTGCTTCGATTCGTTTGATTTTCATCGTTTGAATAGCAAACCGGCATACTTCTTTTAATACAGAAGTATTAATGCCTCTGTTCCAATATTCTCTCTTAATAAAAAATCCAACTTCGACACAAGTATTTGAATTTTGAAAATTAAATAATTGAATTTGACCTATCACCTTATTATTATATACAATATTCCAGGAATAATCATTACCACTAGTAAAGTTACGAATGCGACTAATAAGTAACTTTTGAAAGTTGTCATCGTATTTGCCTGGTTTTTTATAACCACCAAAATATTTAAATGCTTCCTCGTCTATATATATGTTATAAAAATCTAATGCATCTTGATCTGGAATTACTTGTCTCAATAAAATTTCATTAGAAACTTTAATATTTTGAAATTCTTTAAAAAAATCTTTAAATGCCACAATAACATCCCCCGTCTATCCTTTTTTTATCATCAATTTCATAATGATCAAATCATTATAGTTAGAGCATATTTACCAATTTGCTCACAACGAGCGAAGTTGTATTATCAACGAAAGTACTAAATTCATCTCTGGATATTGCTATGGGATTAATTAGATTTCCATCCACCTCTGGTACATACCCCATGATACCAATTTTCCGTACAATACATCCTTTGGGTAAATAATCAATATAATCCGGGAACTCCTTTAAAGGTAGGATTTCAGTCAAATATCCCGACGAAGGATTATCTCGCAGATACTCTGCTTCCATAGAGTAAATTTCATGCATACGTTCACTTTGTGATATTAATAGTTTAACTGAATCCCAATCTTGAGGATATCCCTTTGCACGTGCACGCAAATTTATATCTGCATTTATTCTTTCCCATGTATCCATAACTCTTTTATCATCACGTATATACCATTGATACGCTGCATCTATAATTAAATGTACATAATATCCCAGCAGAAATGAATATTGTTCATGTGAGCCAATTTCATTTTTACGATTATGTATATATTCAGTGCAGAATGAATCGCAATCAGAGGCAATTTTTCTTTCACTGCTCATCCAATGAGTAACCTCTCGTGGTGGTGTGTAAGATGTCCAGTCTTCATTCTCTACATTACAGTCTGGTGCAATATTCCCCACGCAAAACCCACGTCTATCCAATTCAGGGCATTGTTTCATTACACTATCCGCTATTATTAAATGAGTAACCCAAGAAGCCATTTAGTTCCACCCTTCTCTTTTGATATTTTCTATGTATCACCATAACTCTCTATTCTTTTAATAAAATCCACTTGGCATGTCCGATTCTATTATAGCTGATTGCAGAGTAAACTCTTCACTTAGCCCTTCAATTTTTTGCTTATTATTTTCATTATCTGAATTCATCTTTGACAGAAACTCACGCACTTCCTCGGCATAGTTATTTAGTGTCATCCTTATTATCCTTTATGTACTTATAATTTTCATTTAAAACATTCATAACACTAATTGTGAATCATAATTAATTCTATCATATATCAATGCAACTATCCAATAAAATTACTTATAATGGGAAATACAAAATATTCCGAGAAAGAAGATGTCTTTATAAAAATGATGTACCTTAACAGACTAGCAAAACCATAATACGGCAAATGAGCAGGCTATAAAGCTCTGCTCATTTTTCACTTAATCTTTTATTGCGTAAATAAACGTACTAAATATGCCTATGAAGCCTCATACAAAACTATATTGTTCCAACTGTAAACATACTCTCTTCCAGATACTTAGCTGCTTTGGCATCCACCACCACAGTAAAATCCGGATGCAGCTGAAGTATGGAAGCTGGGACACTTGGTGTAATTGGTCCGGTTAAAGCCTTCGCCAGAATTTCAGCCTTCTCTTCTCCACTGACTACAAGTAGTATTTTTTTCGCTAACATAATTGTCTTAATGCCCATGGTGTAAGCATGTGTCGGCATCTGTTCCCCTTCACCGAACAAACGAGAATTTGCCTCTAGCGTAGAGAGTGTTAGTTCTACACAATGCGTACCTTTCTCAAAGGATTCTCCTGGTTCATTAAAACCAATATGTCCATTATGTCCAATTCCTAATAATTGAAGGTCAATACCGCCAAGCTGTGTTATCACTTCATTGAAGCGTTCACATTCTTGTTCTGTATCAAGGGCTAGTCCGTTTGGTAAATTCGTATTTTTTGTATCTATGTTAATGTGCTGAAAAAAATTATAATTCATAAAGTAATGATAGCTTTGTGGATTATCATCACTTACACCCTTGTATTCATCCAAGTTCACAGTTTTTACTTCGCTGAAATTCAAATCACCCTTGTGATACCATTCAATTAATTGCTTATAAATACCTATGGGTGACGAACCGGTTGCCAATCCTAGAACACAATCCGGCTTTAGGATAATCTGAGCAGATATTATGTTAGCTGCTTTACGGCTCATATCATTATAATCAGTTGCTTTATAAATTCTCATTCTAAAACTCCTTTATCTGTAATTCGTATTACCGGATAATAACTCCTCGTAAAATTACATGTTTTGCATTTAAGTTCTTATCTAGCAGTACAAGATTTGCTGCTTTTCCTGCTGTTATGCTTCCATACTTCTCATAAATTCCAATTTTCTTAGCAGGGTTAACAGCAACTGTTTTAACTGCTGTTTCAAGTGGAATTCCACACTCTTTCACCGCATACTTCATACAATCCAATAAATTAGTCGCAGACCCGGCAATGGTTCCATCCTGAAGAGTAGCTTTCTTTCCAGTTACCTTAACGTCCTGTCCTCCCAGGGAATAGTTGCCGTCTTCTAATCCGGTTGCCATCATACTATCACTAACTAAGATAACTCTATCTTCTCCAAATAATTGAAAAGTAGCTCGTATTACACTAGGATGCAAGTGTATTCCGTCACAAATTATTTCAACACTAACCTGCTTATTGTCAAAAGCAGCACCGATTACGGCTGGATCTCTATGATGTAATGGTGGCATTGCATTGTATAAATGGGTTACATGACTCGCACCTTTTTGAAAGGCTTCATTAGCAATCTCATACTTAGCAGTTGTATGTGCTAACGAAATTACTACTTCCTCCTTAAGCTTTTCTATAAATTCCATTGCTCCTTCTTCTTCCGGCGCAATGCTGACAATACGAAATAAGTTACCCGAAATCTCTTGCAAGCGATGATACATATCTATGTCAGGCTTATGTAAATAAGCTGCATTTTGAGCGCCTTTCTTCTTCTCGGATAAATAAGGCCCTTCCATATGAATTCCAGCAAGGATTGCTCCTCGACTGTTTTCGTAGCCTGCTGCATTTTTACAGATATCAGCAATCTGATTCTCTGGTAACGTCATCGTTGCTGGGCAAATTGTAGTTACCCCGTGAAAAGCCTCATACTCTGTAATAGCCTTCAACGCTTCCTGTGTTCCATCACAAAAATCATAGCCAGCACAGCCGTGAAAATGAACATCCGTTAATCCCGGAATTACATATAGACCTTCTGCCTCAAGCACATTTTCTTCTGCTAGCACTTGGGTACTATTAAAGTTATTACTGCCAAATCTTACATCCTGAATTTGGTCCTGAGACAGGAGGATATCTCCCACTTCAAATTCACCATTTTCTTTATAAATCATTGCGTTTTTAATTATCATTTTTTTCATTCTTTCTATTCAAAATTTGAAAAGTTTTAAGTTGATTAGATTTTCAAATGCTCTAGTAAAATTTGTTTAATGAAGCTATATGCACAAATAATCATCTATATAGTCAAAATTGACTTTTGACACTCTCTTCAAAGCTATTAACACTTCCAAAGAATATTATAATAGCTTAAAATCGAAAGGTATTAACAGCTTCTCCAAAATCTGAAGTATTACCAGACAGTCTGTTTACTGTCTCATTCAGTTTTTGAACTGCAAACATCTGCGACTTAGCGGTTGTCTTCATTTCTTCTGTTACTGCCACGGTCTGCTGCGCAACTGCTGAAATATCTGTCATTGCATTTAATGTACTATTCTTAACTTGCTCAATTGCACTAACCTCAGAAGTAATTCCCTCTACCGTATGTGTAAGCTTTTCTACATGGAAATTAACATCACCAAAAGCTTGAATTGTTTTTTCCAAAGCTTCTCCCTGTAAGAGAAGGAATCCTTCCGCCTCTTTTGCGGATGTAAACGTTAGCTTCGTTCGTTCCTGAATCCCTTGTATAATACTTTGAATTTTTACTGATGCTTGTAAGGACTGATCGGCAAGTTCGCGAACTGCATCCGCAACAACGGCAAAGCCTTTGCCAGCCTCTCCTGCCCTCGCTGCTTCTATGGAAGCATTCAGCGACAGTAAGTTCGTTTGCTGTGCAATATCTTTTATTACACCAAGTATTTCAGAAATTGAGTTGGATTCAATTTCTAAACATTCAATGTTTTGAATTACAGATTTGGTAATCTCATTGGTAGCCTGGGACTTTTGATTTAAGTCTTCCACCAGCATAATTCCATTTCCGGTAACTAGTTTTGCTTCTTGGGAAATAGTATTTATTTTACTGGTACTGCAATTTACCTGATTTACTTTTTCCGATAAGGTTTCCATCTGCTTTAGACAGCTTTCTGTATCTGAAGCTTGATTTTCCATCCCTTTTTCAATTTCATTAATTGCTACTGTTAACTCATTTGCAGCCTTTATTAATTCCTCTGTGGTATGGCTCACATTCGTGGTAGAGTCAGATACCTGTGTTCCAACTGTTGCAACCTTTTCCAGTAGTCCTCGCATGCGTGAAAACATGTGATTCAGTTGTTCTGAAAGATACGATAATTCATCTTTTCCATGGATACTAAGTTGAGCGGTCAGATTGCCTTCCGATGCCTTTTTTAATACACCTACCATTTTATGAGTTGCACTTCCAATTCTTGAGGACATGAAACTTCCTAATAATATAGCTGCAATCGAAGTTATGATTACCATAATTATAGTAATTATTTTAATGTCATCTGCTTGTTTTATAATAAGTTCTTTCGGAATCAGTCCACAGATCATGGCTCCAGAGGTTTGAATTCTTGAATATAGATATAAATACTCCTTGCCCTCATATTGTACATAGTCAACACCACTTGGTTCTATGCTATTTTGTGTGTTCTTATAGAACATTTGCGTAGTAAACAGTGCGGCATCCTTTGTTACTGAATTCCATTCCCTGCCATCACTGGTAATAAATGAAGTAATGCTTCCCTCACCCCAGGTAAAGCTGTTTAGTGTTTCCAGAATTATTTCTGGTTTTATATCCATAACAATATAACCAATTACATCGTTTCCAGTTTGCGAGAACCCACTCGTAGCTCTCATTTGCTTTATTAGGGAGAGACCATACTTTGAAGCATCCAGCTTGAATACTTCGTCAATATTTTCATGTCTCCCAACCCAAATACTATCCTTATCCTCTCCGAAAAGGCTTACTGTTTCTGATGTTACAAAGTCCGAATAAATATCTTCCTTCCTTGCACCAGTTTTTGTTGAAATTGCTACACCATCCTTTGAAAATATATGGATATTGCTCATAAATTTATTCGCTGTCAGATTCGCAATGATGGATTTATGTATACTTTTATAGGAACCATACTCCTTTGGATCCTTCATATTATCACCTACGGCTAATTGATTTGCCGAGGCTTCTATGGACTGAAAGCCCAGGTCAAAGTATTTGCCTGTGGTATCCACCGTATCACTTACCGCATCTTTATAATTTGATATAATTCCATTCAGTGCCTTCTGATACGACAGTGCACCCAGTGCCATAATGCTAATTACCGGAAGAAGAAAGGAGAACAACAATTTCACCTTAATTCCATGAATACCAAAACCATTCCCTCGGTGATTAGCTCTTGCTTCTTTACTCTTTCTCTTCACTGAAATAGACATGATTTCACTCTCATTTCTCTATTTGTACTTCGATATCCTTTTGTGAAATAGAATTGCGATATTCATTTGCAGAAATGCCCACACTTTTTTTAAATACCCTAGAAAAGTGCGCCATATCCATAAACCCAACCCGTTCAGCAATGTCACCAATGCGAAGAGAGGGATTTCTTAGTAGTTTCTGTGCTTCCTTTATGCGAATATTATTTAATATTTCAGAAAAATTCTGTCCAAGATTGCGATTTAATAACTTACTCAAATGCCACTGACTAACATAGGTTTTCTCTGCAACTTCAGAAAGGGAAATCTTATGCATATAGTTGTGTTCCATATAACGGATTGCATTCGTTACAATGAAATTACTAGCCTCATTATCCATTCGTTCCAAATCCTGCTGGTTTCTTGCATCAGAATCTGGGCTAATCCCATTTTCTTGAAGCTTCTTAATCATTGCTGATATAGCTTCTTCTATTTCCTCTAAATTAGAGGGTTTTAATAAGAATCTGGTAACCCCCAGATTGATCGCTTTTTGCGCAAATTCAAATTCACGGTAACCAGTTAAAATACTAATTTCCATATCCGGTAACTGTGATTTTACGCCCGCGATCATAGCTAACCCATCCATATCGGGCATAGCAATATCCGTAATAACAATATCCGGAGTATATTTATGTATAATCTCCGTTCCTTCCATTCCATCATTTGCGGTAGCAACAATTTTACACTTAAAGTTCTCCCAGGAAATCATTCTTGAAATCCCTTCCACAATGATTGGCTCATCATCAATTATTACGACCTTATACATCTGCGATCTTCCCCTATTCTGCTACATTTCAATTAAGTTGATTCTAACCTTTTAATGCTCCAGCTGTCAAACCTTTGATAATGTTTTTCTGCAAGAAAATGTAAACAATTAACACTGGGATAATAATGATTGCGATAGAGGATGCCATTAAGCCATAATCGGTACCGTACTTGGAGCTAATCTCATTTAACAGGGCACATACCGGATACATTGCACGTCTACGAATCATAATTAACTGTGTAAATAAGTCATTGTAGGACCATAAGAAAGTGAAAATAGCCACGGTTGCCAACGAAGGTTTTGATAGCGGTATTATGATACGAGTAAATACCTGCCTAACTTTAGCGCCTTCCATATAAGCCGCCTCTTCCATCTCAAGTGGAAGGCCACGCATATATCCAATCATTACGACTGCTGCAAAGCTTAAGTTACCTGCAATCTGTGGTAGAATAACTGCTATATTATGATTAATTAATTTAAATTGAGACATCATTCTAAATACTGGTATGATTGTTGAGAAAGCCGGAAACATCAAACTTGCCATGATAAAGGCCATGATAATTTCCTTGCCTCTAAACTGATATCTTGTCAGTGCAAAAGCCATCATTGCAGCTAAAATCATAACTGCAATTGTAACGCTTCCGGATATCAGCAAACTATTCTTATAAGCTACTAAAATATTTAGATTATCGAAGGCATTTAAATAATTACTCCAAGTAAAATCGGCCGGCAGTGTAAAGGAGGAATTGATAACCTCTCTCGATGGTTTAAAGGAGTTATTAATAATCCATAGAAAAGGGAATATAGTTGTTGCTCCCCAAAGGATTAATACCAGGTAAATAAAAATATCAGAAATCTTAAAACTACTTTGTTTTCTTCTTGTTTTAACAGACATAATTTTCTCCATTCCTTAAAAGTTGGCAATGCTTAGTTTCAATCATTGCCTTAATGATTACAGATTAGCATCCGGTCTCATAATCTTTGATACTGCCTTAGAGACAATAACACCTAAGATTACAATTAAGAAGGCTATTGTTGAACCGTAGTCAATATTACTAATGGTAAATGTCTGCTCATACATGTAAGTACCAAGGAAATGAGTCACACCTTGAGGAGCCCCCTTGGGAACGATTACCCATGGTAAATCGAAAACCTTAAGTGCACCGGTTACTGCAAGAGTAATACAGGTACAAAGAACACCACGAAGTAATGGAATAGTGATATAAAATACTTGCTTCCATCTTGGGCAGCCGTCAATAGCTGCTGCTTCATAGATATCATCTGAAATAGCATTTAATCCAGTTAAAATAATTACAAAGTAAAAGCCGACATAACTCCACAGAATAGGAACAGAAATCATTGCAAAGGCTGTTTCCACAGATAGCCAGTTAAAGGGTTTCATATCTAATATTTTTAATAGCTGATTTAACATACCACCGCTATAGTTATAGAAAAGTTTGAAAAGTAAACCGATTGCTGTTGCTGATATAACGATAGGAAAGAAATAAATAGTACGGAATATATGCTGTCCCTTTTTAATCAGTCCAACAAGAACTGCTAATATAAATGCTATCCCTACTTGGAATACAACGGATAATACCATCATCTTTAAGGAATTTAATATTGCTATTTTTACCTTAGGATCAGAAAATAGTTTTTCATAATTCTCATAACCAATAAACTTCCATTCCTGTCCTGGAAGCTGTATTACTGATTTCATATCGTAAAAGCTATTAATTATATTTTCTATAAATGGCTCATATAAAAATATAGTCATTAACAATAAGCCTGGTATCAAAAATATAAATAACGGTGATTTTTTCTTATATAGCATTATTATCTCGCCCTTCCTGTCCTTATCCTTATAAAAGGGAGAGGGGGAAAACTGATCCCCTCTCCCTTTCGAGTTTTTATTTTGCATCCGTTCAGAGCTCTACAGCGAAGAAACCATAGGTTTTCAAGCTTAGTTCTGTATAGATTATACTAGTTTTCCTTATTTAGCGTTTAAAGCAAGAACTTCATCAAGTAATTCTTTTGAAGTTTTAGCGCCTGTAGAAACATCAACAATACCTGCAACTAAAGTGTTATAAGCTTCCTGGCTGATTCTTGAATCTGTAGGAGAACTGATAGTTTTAGCTGCCTGGCTGTATTCCATACCGGAAATACCAAGTGGAGTCATGTTATCTACTGCTGTTACAGCAGCTGCTGCCTGACCATTACCATTCCAGTATACCTGAACTGCTGCGGAAGAGGTATGTGCCATAACAAATTTAACTGCTGCGTCTCTCTTGTCTGGATCTTCCCAAGCTTTCTTAGTGATATAGAAACCAGAGGAGATACCGCCAACGATAAAGCCAGCTTCTGCCTTGCCACCTGGAACGGTAGGGAAGGAAACAAGAACGGTATTGTCTTGATCAGGAATACCACCAGCATACCAGGAACCATCTAACTGCATAGCTGCTTGCTTATTCTTAAACATTTCACCAGCAAAATCATTGTCAATTGTATCTGTATCAACAGGGAATGCACCTAAATCTCTTAAAGTCTTGAATAAATCAAGTCCTTTGCACCAGTCTTCTGGAGCTGTTTCTGGAACAGATGTATATCCATCAGGACCTGCTGCTGCAAGCATTAAGAACTCAATCCAGTAATGAGGAACGTTATTTAAAGAAACTGCGATAGGAACGATATCATTCTGTTTGAATACATCGATTGCCTTTAATAATTTATCCCAATCAGTAGGAAGTTCTAACTGATATTGATCAAATAAGTCCTTATTTACAAAAAGACCTTCCCAATATCCTGTAGTAGGAACTGCTCTGGAAACTCCATCTGGATTAGAGGATGCTGCAAGTGCAGAGTCAAGGGTATCTCCAGCATATTCAGGATATACTGCTTTGATTTCATCTACTGTTACAAATTTGTCTGCAGCTAAAACATCACTTGCATTTGCATCTGTAAAGTATTGGATAACGTCTGGTTCGTTGCCAACTGCGAAGTCAGCTGCGATTTTTGTTTTCCAATCCTGATCAGCAGATTGGGAATCATCTTCAATTGTTATGTAGTCATAATCTTTCATTAACTGTTCATTAATTGCTTGATAATTTCCAGCATTTGCATCTGTACCACCATACATGGAAACTGTTGTTAAAGTAACAGGATTATTCCCCGCTGGCTCTGTAGCTACAGGAGCATCAGTTGGAGCTTTTGTTGCATCGTCTTTGGAAGTATCTTCTGTTTTGGTACCGGCATTACCCTCGTTCTTAGCACATGCAGTAAATGACATTACAAGTGCAAATACAAGCAACACGGATAATACTTTTTTCATTTTTTTCATAATATACCCTCCTAAAATTATAATATAGATGTCCAAAAGAGAAACTTATCATCTCTTGGGATACTTATATTATAAATACATGATACACAAATTACTTTAGTTCAACTTGACATTATTTGTTTATTCTTGCTATCTTAAAAACAAAATAATGCAATATTATTGTTTATTTTTGTTATGGATTTCTGAACTGCTAAAAAATGTCTGGTCCTTTTGTATTTTCCTTATTATCATCATACTCTAAAGGTATCATAATTGTAGAAGCAGTTTCATTCTCTCCAAGCGGAAGAATTGTCAATCCATATTCTTCACCGTAAATTAACTTAATTCTTTCGTTTACGTTTCGAATACCCATTGACTTATGTGCTGTCTTTTCTTCAATACTTTGTTCGTAGGTTCCACTTAAGATTGCCTCCACACGACTTATATCCTCACTATTCATAGATCTACCGGTATTTATAATTTGAAGTACGGCATTTTCAGCGTCTTTCCATACTTTAATCTGTATGGTACCTGTTTTTATAGTCTCCACTCCATGTACCACAGCATTTTCAATTAGAGGCTGCAGGATTAGTTGTGGAACTTGTACCTGTAACAGACTTTCATCTACTTCCTTTTCTATCTTTAAACGCTTCCCAAAGCGCATGGAAATAATATAGCAATACGCATCCACGCAACGAAGCTCTTCCGATAGATTAATGAGCTTTTTATTGCTTCTATCCATACTATAATTTAGAAGGGTACCCAGTGCTTCTATCATCTTCGAAACTGCAACATCTCCAGCCATTCTCGCCTGCCAATTCATCATTTCCAACGTATTGTTTAAGAAATGCGGGTTTATCTGTGATTGTAAGGCAATAATTTTTGCATCCTTTCTGGCAAGCTTCTCACTATAGGCATAATCAAAAAGATACTTAATTCTTGAAGACATCTGATTAAAGGATACCTGCAAAACATCAAATTCTTTATTCGGCATAGCACTTCCAGAAATTTGCTTTCCGATATCACCTGCTTCTAAGGTTTTAGCTGCATCAATCATGCGGCTCATAGGCTTACTGATATGATGAGAAACGAAATACAACATATAAATAAAAATAGGAATTACAATTAACATAATAAAAACCATTACAAAATATAAATTAGTCAATTCAGAGAAAATTACCGTCTCATCCGCTACCATAATTGCACCAAAATGAAAGTCATCAAATTTCTGCTGATAGATCATGCCTTGATAATTGAGGTCCTTAGCCTCTATCGTTTTTCGGTTGTTGCTAACCGAATAGACCTCTGTCAATTTATTTAATATTCCGCTCCTGTTCTCTTCCAGGAGTTTATTATCAAAAGAGATTCTCGAGGAAGTGTCATTAATATAGAAAGCGAATTCATAGTCTTTGTTTAAAGAGATACCATCAATCAACTTATTTTTGTTCAGCTCCAGAACCAGAGTTCCAAACTTCGTATAATTTGTTAAAGTATATAGATTTCGTATGATGTATATTCTGCCATTAATTACTCTCACATGTGCATCTGAGGAATCCATCTCAGTGATTTCCTGCGCAGCTTTTGCAACTTCATTTTTATAGATGTCTATATAGTTACTTTCCTTTTGCTTTGTATAATAAATTCGATCCGGCTCCTCTTCCAGATAAAATACCGCAATTTCATACCGACTATTGTTATAATATTTGCTGGTGAGGTTACCTGTAATCTCACGATATAGCTCTGACTTTGTCATCTTTTCCTTTTGATATTTAAGCCATGCCTTTTCTATTATTTGTTCATAAGAGGTATTCTTAGATGCATCAATTGCTTCCTCAATACGCTGCGCATTAAAATAAGTAAAGTTCTTAAGGCTCTCTTCCATTAATATTTTAGTTTTCTTTATAATGTCATGACGGTATGAAATCGTCATAAAGGAATAAATAAAAATAACTGGAAACATCCATAGAGCCACCACCAGGAACAAAAGACGTCTTCTAAGGGAAACACTTTTCTTCATCTAAATACCTCCACGTAATAAGGTTTTAATATAATAATGATACTATCATTTACTTTCTTATATTATGAAACACCATCGTACAATACGGTGTTTTAAGAAATCATATATCATTGAACAAAAGTATGCATCGCACACTCTCGCGTTCTATAACTTTTCATGCAAAGCTTATTCCGCGTGTAGCTGCGCATCATTAGTCTACAGGGCTTTTTTACATAATAGAATATTTAAGGATTTTCTATTATATAAAAAATGGGTTATCGTTATCGGATAACCCACTTAATTATAGCATAATTTATACCAGCTTACTAACAATTATTATATAGTTCTAGAAATTCCTCGAAGATATCACATATCTGTTTTGCAGACTCTGCATCCGGCATCTCGCAGAAAATACGCAGCAAAGGTTCTGTACCAGAAAAACGTGCAATCACCCATCCACCATTTTCAAAACAAATTTTACACCCATCCAGATAAGATATCTTTGTTACCTCAAAGGGTAGTTCAGGAATTAACTTGTCTAGCATAAGCTTCTGAAAAATCTCAACCTTTTTCTCCTGGCTAAAGGAATAATCCTTTTCTTCCATATAGTAAGTGCCGTATTCAGCCACGATATCTGCATAGATTTCAGACAGCTTCTTTCCGATTACTGCTATCATTTCTACCAATAGTGCTGCTGCATATACGCCATCCTTGCCTTTGATATGACCGCGTACCGTTAATCCGCCGGAAGATTCTCCTCCTATGATTGCATTGGTTTCATTCATTTTAGCAGAAATATGTTTAAATCCAACTGGAACCTCATAGCATTTCTCTCCAAAGCTTTCAGCTACCTTATCCAGTAAATGAGTGGTTGCTATATTACGAACTGCCGGACCACGCCACCCCTTATATTTAGAAAGATAGTAATACAGGAGTACCAGGATATCATTAGGATGAAGGAACTTTCCATTATCATCAATAACACCAATTCGATCAGCATCTCCATCCGTTGCAATACCAATATCACTATGATGGTCGATTACATAATTTTGCAGGCTTCGAAGGGTAGCTGCTGATGGGGATGGCAACTTTCCACCGAACAAGGTATCATGTCTATCATGAATGATTGCCACCTCACATCTGGCTGTGAGTAAAATGGTTCTAAGAGAAGTTTCACTTACACCATACATGGGATCTAATGCTATTCTAAGTCCACAGTCCCTGATTGCCTGCATATCCACTTCTTCAATAATATTATCAATGTACTCGTTCATCGGATTAATTTCATATACTAACTCTGCATTAAGAGCTTTGCAGTATTCCAATGTGTTAATACCCGTATCTTCCGTATGACTGATATAGTCTTCAATTTCCTGGGTCTGGAACTCATCTGCATCTCTGCCACCTTGGGTAAATACCTTAATCCCGTTATAAATTGCAGGGTTATGACTAGCAGTAATCATCATGCCATAAGGATAATCATATTTCATAACAAAATACATGATTAAAGGCGTTGGAGAAGATTTATTAATCAAATAAGATTTAATTCCTTCTGCTGCAAAAACCTCTGCTGCCCATCTCATTGCTTCCTTTGAAAGGAAACGTCGGTCATAGCCAAGTACAATTCCTTTCTCTGCTAAACCCTCATCCTTCATTTTTGTAGCCAATGCCTTGGATAGAATCTGAATGTTTGTCTTTGTAAACTCATCGCCTATGATTGCTCTCCAACCACCGGTACCAAATTTAATCATACGATGCCTCCTTATTTCCCCATGACCACTGTTATTTCATTCTGTGAGCCACTTGGCTGAACCATAATTTTGTCTGTTATTTTGCCGTTTATTTTAATCTCCTTAACACCTTTCATAACACCATCCGGGTTAAGAACTGTAATTTTGTAATTTGCTCCACGCCATTCACGGCTAACTGTAAAACCACTCCAGTCAGCTGGAATACAGGGATCAATTAATAATTCCTCAAACTGTGGACGAACACCCAGAATATATCTTGTTGCAGAGAAATATGCCCAGCCACCTGTCCCTGTCATAAAAGGATGTCTTGCTCGACCAAAAGCAGTGTGCTCTTTTCCCATGATAAACTGACAGTAGGAATATGGTTCTGCTTCACGAATTTCGATCAGGTCATTCTGGTTATAAGGTGATAACGCATCATAGAACTTCATCGCACGATCCCCACGTCCCAGTTTACATTCTGCTGCCCACGCCCAAGGATTTGGATGGCTGAATACAGCTCCATTTTCCTTAAGTCCTGGATATACTCTTGTAATAAATCCAATATCATCATCCGGTACGGTATAGGAAGGACCATTCAACATAATTCCGTAAGGAGTGAATAAGTGTTCATCAATGGAGTCCATTGCCTGAATACCTTTTTCCTCTGTGGCAACACCGGAAAGTACCGCCCATGCATTGGATTCCAGGTGAATCTTACCTTCCTTATCCTCCATGGTTCCAATCTTCTTGCCGTTCTTTGTAATTCCTCTGATATACCATTCCTTATCCCATAGTTCCTTATCACATACTTCTTTTACTCTGTCCATCATAGCACTATAGTGGCTAATATCTTCAGTTCTACCTAAGTACCTTGCAACCTCTAAGAAATTACCAAGTGCCCAGTAGTGCAAGAAGGAAACCATAGCACTTTCACCACCGCCAAGATTGAGACAGTCATTCCAGTCCGCACGAAGCCCTTTACAAATCCCTGTCATACCAACCTGTTCGCCGGAGAAGTCAAGAATTTTAGTCATATGCTCATAAACAGAGCCACTGCCACCATCAGCATAGGTAATAGTCTCATCTAAGAACTCAAATTCACCTGTTTCCTTCACATATTCAACAATGGAGCTTACTAGCCAGAGTGCATCATCAGAGCAAGCCTGATCAATGCCATGAATCATATCATCCTTATTCGGTGTAGGAATTACCGTGGGTGACTTGAAGGGCTTTAAATCATTATTCGGCTCAAACCATTCGGGTTGGAATAAATGAAGTCCGTAACCGCTGGATACTAAGGCACGAAGGAGCTCAACAATACGCTGCTTACATTTTGCAGGATTGGAATGTGGTACTGTCATGGAATCCTGTGACGTATCACGGTAACCAAGACCAGTTCTTCCACCTACTTCAATAAAGGAAGCAAATCTCGAGAACATGATATTAATTTCTGCTTGATATAACGTCCAGGTATTAATTAACGTATTCATACCTTCATTAGGGGTTTGAATCTGTAATTTATTTAATTTAGTATTCCAGAAATCTGCTAACTGCTGAAATGCCTGATCTACATTACGAAGTTCTGAATACTTATTACGTATCTTCTTTCCTGCTTCTCTGTTGCCTTCTCCAAGCATGAAGATAATTCTAACTTCTTCACCAGGTTGCAGAACAAGCTTCTTATGTAAGGAACCACAGTGATTATTACCCTTTTCAAAGGTTCCGCCACAGATTCCTTTTTCCACTGCTGCCGGATTGCTTTCTGTATGATAGAGTCCAATAAACTTATCACGAAGACAATCAAAGCTATCTGGTTCAAAATTAGAGGTGAAATATTGATACCCAAACTCCTCATAGAATAAATCATGCTCAATGATACCCTCTGCATAAGAAGACCCAGCTGCATAATTGCTCATCTGAAAATTACGGTTATCCATATCGATATGATGATAGGAAAATTCAAGATAAGAGAATATACTAATCTTTCTTGGTTTTGTATCCTTATTTTTAAGCTTTACATCCCATAACTCTACGGAATCTTCTATTGGTATAAATAAGGTTTGTTCAGCCTCAATTTCATTATAATCACAAGAATATTTTGAATAAGAAAGACCATGTCTGCACTGATACTTTGCTTCCTCAAATGATTTCCCAACCGGCTGCCAGGATACACTCCAATAATCCCCGCTTTCATCATCACGTAAATATACATAATGTCCCGGACGATCCATTGGTACACTGTTTGCACGAAAACGTGTGACACGATGATATTCTGGTGATTTATAAAACATATAGCCCCCAGCTGTATGATTAACCACCGCACACATATCCTTTACACCCAGATAGTTCGTCCATGAAGTTGGCAAATCCAGCCGATTAATCACATATTCCCTTTTGTCATTATCAAAATATCCATATTTCAAAACAACAACACCTCCTGCTTTCATTTAAGCAACTCTTACAATTTTTCTTTGAAATCTCTTTTCTCCTATTGATTCCATATGTATGAAATAGCCAAAAGCTTCTGCTTATCTCATCTTATTTTATTATAATTTTTATAAATAATTTTTCTATTGCTGTGTATGTCAATATTTGATTTTTATTGGCTGATAGTTAACCAGTGTCACTTTCGTGCTAAAACATGTCCGCCTTGTCATAGAATTTGTTTAGTAAATATATTATACTAAAAATTGGGTGTTAGAGAAAGATGGGTGTGGGTGTATCTATATTCATCTGGACTTGCCTTACCAAACTTTATTTGAAAAACACAAATAAGGTTTGCCGGTCTGCGCCATCTGAACATAGATACACCCACACCCATCTTTTTATACGATTATGACAATTAATAATAGGAGGTATTTATGTTAAAGAATTTTAAAAGATTAGAATGGAAGAAAGTTATTTCTCTTCTCTGTGCTTTTGCTTTACTGGTGACGTTATTTCCTGCAAATAGCTTTGTCGATGCCGCAACAGCACCTAAAACATTATTAAAAAACACAATCACCTACTGTAGTAACTTGGTTAAGTCGGAATATACTTCAACCTGTTGGACGGCTTTCCAGAAAGAATTAAAAACCGCGAAAGCTACCTATACTAAGAAAAACGTTACCGATAAAAGCCTTACTTCTGCCAGAGATGCACTGGAAAAGGCTAAGGCAAGCCTAATGTTTGTAACTTCAAAGGAAGCTGCTAATCCTCAAATCTTTCGCAGCCTTACTGTAGATCAAATAGTGGATGAGATGGGTACTGGCTGGAATTTAGGTAATACCATGGATGGGCATACCACCTTCACTCCTGGTGAGACAGTATGGCAGAGTAATGTAACTACAAAAGCATTAATTAAAAAAGTACATGACACTGGTTTCAATACCATTCGTATCCCTGTAACCTATGGAAACTTTATCGATGATTCAAATAACTATGCCATTAAAGATTCCTGGATTAGTCGTGTTCAGGATATTGTTGATTATGCAATCTCTGAGGATATGTATGTTATAATAAACGTACATCATGATGGTGCCGAACAGATGGGTTGGCTAAATGTTGCCAAAGAAGATATTGATCCTGTTTATGAGAAGTTTGAACATGTATGGAGAAACATTGCAGTTAAGTTCAAAGATTATGACGAACACCTTATTTTTGAATCCATGAATGAAATTACTGGTGGCGGTGAATCAACTGTTGACAAGGATCTTATGGTAATCAAGAACTTAAATCAAATCTTTATTAATGTTGTTCGTTCCACTGGATCTAACAATGCACAAAGATGGCTTTCTGTTCCTGGACGCTATACAAATATTGATAATACTACCAATGCAGCTTTAGGATTCCAGTTACCCACAGATACGGTAAAAAACAGATTGTTCCTGTCCGTTCATGAGTACGATTATGCATTCGGACTTGTAACAAGTATGAACACCACAAAATTCTCTAATATAAATGCAAATGGTGTAATCAATAAAGTAAAAAAACTCTACACCAGCTTCACCTCAAAGGGTATTCCTGTTATCCTTGGTGAATATGGTGCAGCGAATAAGAATAATACCGCTGAGCGTGCTTATTATTATGAGGTTATGACTAAGGCTTGCGCTCGATATGGCGTTGTTGCCGTAGCTTGGGATGCAGGAGATTACGATCTTTCTAAACAACCTTCGGATTACAATATGACCCTTTTTGATCGAGCAACTTTAAAGGAAGTGTATCCAGACCTTATTAATGCAGCACTTCGTGGTACTTCCTATCCTTTGAGCAAGGAAGATTCCTCCGAAATCGTTAAAAGTCCTACTATTAAAAAGATTACTGATTTAACTTTAAGCAACAGTTCACTTACAATGTCCATTGGAGATAGCCAGAAAATTGATGTTACTGTAGCTCCAAGTAATACGAATGATACTGTTGTATGGAAATCAGCAGATTCCAGTATTGCAACCGTATATAATGGTCAGGTAAGAGCCAGAGGTATCGGTACGACTACCTTAACTGCCTCCACCAGAAGTGGTTCTGTAAAAAAAGAGGTAACAATAATCGTTAATGCTAAGAAATCCTCCAAACCTGCCACTTCAATCACAACAGATAAAACATCCTATCAGGTAAATGAAGGTAGTTATCTTTTCATTAAAACTAGTCTTGCCCCTTCCAAAACTGATGACTATGTTACCTATAGATCATCTGATGAATCTATAGCTTCCGTATCCACACTTGGTAAAATAGTGGGCGTTAAGGTAGGTAAAGCTACAATTACCATAACTTCGTCCAATGGTTTGACGAAAACAGTATCTGTAACTGTGAAAGAAAGCGTTGTTGAATCCAGCAATCAATTAACCGTTGCACTTAATGTATATTATTCTGATAGAGCTCACAACTATTATAGTAACGAGTCTGGTAAACCTATTACCATAACTAAGAATGGTCAATATACCGTTACCTTTGACTGTGCTTCCAACCTATCAAAAGCAGCATTAAAAGCAGGTGTTACTTCCCTTAATGATTTTGGAGCGATATATATTAAGGACCATGCTGTCACTTTAGGAAAATCCAATAAATCTGCGTTGGTATCCTGCGATATTAAGTATGATAAAATATTAGTAGATGGAGTTCCTTTAACTATTACACAGAAGAAAGCAAAATCGGCAATTAAGACCTCCGGTATTATGGATACGAATGATCCACTCAACGCTTGGGACGGTTCCTCTGTAAAGGAAGTTAAAACAGATAATATTAATCATGTACTAAATATAACAAAAGTTGATAAACCAAAGAAGATTGAAGTTACCTTTACAATCTCAAATCTGGTTTTTAAATAATATTGTTAAAAGCCTTGATTTCTCTCAGTTTTTTCTAAAACAATAAGTCAATAACTGTAGCCAGATTACTGTAACCCCGTTCGCTAATAAGGGTTATATCATAACTATTAAAGGCGTGTAGAAAACCTTTCAAAGTTTTCTACACGCCTTTCTATATTAGAATATATATGGCACAATTATTATAATTATATTACTACCTGTTCTCCTTGGCGTTTATATAGGTCACATAGATATGCCCTACTGCAAATAACACACCAAACAACAATAGTGCCCCATGTCTTAAAAAGTAACCCTGTGAGATAAAAATAATACTAGGAATTATAGCAAGAGACATGGATAAAATAAAACTGGTTTTCTTAAAGTAAATACCCCAAAGTATCAAATACATTAAAACTAAGATTGGCATGACGATCAGCCATATTGCGAACTCTACCTTTGAATGAAACCCTAATTCTTTCTGACCGAAAGGGGCAACCATCCATAGCATTGAACCATATCTGCCTAACTGTTCTACCGTATTCATTACCTTACTCTTACATTTATTTGTAAATGTAGAGTTCTTTTTATAATAAATCATATTGGGTACCAACATTAAAAGTACAATAATAAACCCAAATAAATTAATCCAGTTCATTTTTATCCCCCGTACAACTAATTTTATATTACCATTATCTTATGAAATATTATTTAATGTCAAGTACTGTATTCGATTCTGCACCTTGGGTATAGGTAAAGGTAATTTTATCTCCGATATTATACTTAATGATTGAAACAAAATCATTTACCATTACATCAAATATTTCTTCATTGTTTTCTAATAAGATAAGATAATGTGTATTCCCTTCTACTACATTGTCTACAATCTTTTCTATGATCCCAGTAGCATCCAGGTATTTTGAAGTATCAGTTACCGTAACACCACTGGAATTCATTAAGTTAAGATAAACTTTTTCACATTCATTAACTGTGTCGCCAATTGCAACAATCTGATACTGCGCAATATTAACCATGGCATACTTCTTAACCAATCCAGCTTCATCCTTCAGTGCAATGAAATATGTCGGTTCCCCACCAATATTTAAAAGTAATGGGAAAGTTGCCTTATAGCCCAAATGTTGTACCTGTCCTTCTGCAGATGCCATCGCAGAATACTCTTCCGCTCCCGCTACAGAATAAAATCTTGTTTCAGAAGTTCTCTGATTCATTAGTACAAAGCCAATATTGGATTCATCTGCACCTACAGAGGTTACACCAGTATATACCCATACACTATCCTCCATGGCGATATAGTTATAGCCATCGGTGGTTTGTAATGCGTCTCTTTGACCAAACACTGAATTCCAATATCCATGTTTTAAGGTACCATAGTAATCATATAGGGAAATCAATAAATCAGCTGAATAAACCTTATCCACCCAATCCGGTACTTCTTCTACACTGTAGTCTGCTAACTCACCAGTTACAGCATTCACAACAACCACTCTACCTATGGTCTTTCCTCCGAACAATCCAATGGTATATTCCTTCACAGGACAAATCCAATAAGGTATCCCATCCTCACCAATTTCAAAGTTAATGTCATCAAAA
This sequence comes from Bacillota bacterium, assembly GCA_023407575.1. Taxonomy (GTDB): domain Bacteria; phylum Bacillota; class Clostridia; order Lachnospirales; family Lachnospiraceae; genus Mobilitalea. The sequence continues at coordinate 2,368 of JAEYLX010000032.1, read as the reverse complement.
ATATAAGTTGGATAGTTAAAACGTAAATGTCTATAAATATTTCTTCCAAAATGTTCGAACTCAGAGTATTTTAATCCCTCTGCTAATTTAACCAATTCCACCTGTTGGGTAGTCATATCAATTTTCATATAAGCAGGTATCCCTTGGGAGCGATTGGATAACCATTTGAAGATACTTCCGTATTTTAAAGGTGTAACCCTAACCGGAGACTCTTGATAATTAATCTGTGTGTAAATATCAGCTACTTCAAACTGTGATACATATTCTGGAATGCTACCCATTTTTCTCGAACCAAGTAAAATAGCAGAATCTTTGTCTAGAATAGGAATATCCTTATAGGAAATTTCCTTAATATCATCTGTGTAATTTCGATCACTTATTGTTAATAGCTTTTGATACTTCTTGGCATTGATAACTGGTGAAGATAAGAACATCCCCACGAAATAAATGAGCAGTAAAAGGATAGAACCACAACAAAATAATTGAAATATTATTTCTTTTATTCTACTGGACTTCCCTTTGTTTTGCTTGCCAGTGTAGGATGCTACACCTATCACTGTTGTTACCACAAAAAGTGCAATTACAATAAACCACCAAAAGCCGTGTGAATGAATATTGATTGCTGGAAGGGCTAGATAATAATAAATAAATCCTATTACTCCAAGAATAATTAAAGTTACAAAACTGATAAGAACCTTTCTCAAATTACTTCCTCCTAATACGCTTAATTAAGTTTAATATTTCCATACGCATTTTTATATATTATAACAGATTAAAATCCTTAGTAAATTAAGAAACGATTATAAATTTATTAATGCATTATATGTCTAATTTCCATTATTTACATAATAATTATGGTATGTTATTATTTTAACTATTGATTATTCTGTTAATACGAGGGGGATTTGATATGGAGGACTTCAGAAAACAATTCGAGTATACGGAAGAGAGTAGGGGATTTATTTTATTATTTATTTTTATGTTAATTGCTGTTGATATTTATCAGGCTTTCATTTATATTATACCTGCCTATAACAATCTATGGCAAGCACCTGTTATTCGTACCTGTTTTATTTATATTGCAATCCTTTATATTCTCTCTATTCCGTTTACCGCGTTCGTTTGCTTTAAGCTTCATAAACATATGTTAACAATATCAAAAGCATATTTATTCTTTCGTTCCATTGTGCTTATAAGCAGTATAACTATAATATTTATCTTCAATGTTAACTTTAGCCAGAAGGTAGCTTTTGGAGACATATATACTAGTCTATTACATGTTATTTTTATAAAGTTAATTCTTCCTATCGCCTTTGTACTGGTCTTTAGCGTGGGATGGTATCTCTATTTTATAAAGAATAAATCCTGTAGAGAATTTCAACAGCGACATATCACTTGATATTAAATACAAATAGACCAAGACTTTAGCTTTCAGAGACTGGATTAGGAATTGACGTTAATTCTAACTGCTTCCTAAAAATCGTTCGAAATACAAATCTTACCAACGGTCCTACATAAAATAACTGTATGCATAAGGCATAAAGAAAGTTCTGAATAAGCTTTGGTAACCATAACAACGGTAAATCAATCACTAATCCATTATGTAAGAGAGTTACAATTAAGGTCATGATTGGTGCCATGATACATACTGTAAAGCAGGATATTGCGACAGTAATAAAAACAGGTTTATCAATCCCTGATTTAAATATCTGAAATGCTACTTTTTTAGAGATTGGACCAGCTATAAATTTTTGTGCTAAAAATGCTGCGATTACTTCTACCCACATTCCTAGAAATGCTTGAAGAAAAATTGAATAACTAAGTCCTTTCATTATGGCCAGATTATACACTGTCATGAAATAAACCATGATTACGACCATGAGGATGCTGAATACGAGTTCTTGTGTTTTTGTTTTTGGCATAAAAACCTCCAGTAATTTAATATTTTTTAAACGACAAAAAGCGAGTAATGTTGAACAACTGGATTTACATGTTCAACATTACTCGCTGTGTTATATTTATAGCATTTTTATGAATATGTGTCAAGAATTTTTGTTTACATAAAATCTTACAATCTTGCCTACTAACAGTTTTTGAAGCACTTTTGCTACTAATCATTACTGCTTATAAAGCACTTTTGCTGCTTATTACCCAAAGACTTCACCTAATAAATATATGATTGCTAATATAAGCACCATCACAATCAAAGAAACACCCGGTTTTCTTGATTTATATTGCAAGCCTTTATGATTGTTAACATAATATTTGCCGTTTTTACATTTTATGAAAACACCATGCTTAACCATCTGATGAAACACATACATATTCTTAAGATCAATCTGATCCAATGAGACAGCGTGTTCTTTAT
>JAEYLX010000070.1 GCA_023407575.1 Bacillota bacterium | reverse complement strand
GGGAACCCCTATGATAATGCAATGATGGAGTCTTTCTATCGAACCTTAAAAAGAGAGCTTATTCTGGATGCTAGATTTGAAACACCAGAACAAGCTCAAATGGAAATTTTTAAATATATTGAACTATGCTATAATACGAAGCGCATGCATTCTGCACTGGGTTATATTTCTCCTGCACAGTTTGAGCGAGAAAACTCATAAAATTAACCTAACTTTGTGTCTAAAAAATGTTGACAAGTCCAAGATTTTTGTTATTTCTCTTGTCTACTTAAGAGGTATCATATCAATATTGATAGTTGGTAGCTTTATATTTTATAATTAATATTTTTTTAACTTTTCCAGTGGTAAGCATTTCTCCATCTCTTTTAATCGATCATATTGCTTTATAATTGCATTTGACATCGTCCCTGGTACAGTAATATTACAAACTGTTGAATCATTCGAGTTGTTTGAGTTTTTTCCGTAGAATTCATTAAAAATATACAGTGTGGCGTTTCTAATTTCTCTATATGACCCGTCCATAGATGATGCATGGTTATAATAATTACTTATGCTTTGAAATTCACCGCTAGTTAACCCATGATAAAAATAATGATTGTACTTGTTCCATTCATTAAATTCAAGTATATTAATAGTTTCCCAAAAATTATCAACATCAAATTTAATTTTTGATTCAAAGCAATCCCTAATTTTTTCTGAATTCTCTTTTATTGATTGTATTTGAAGATATATTATTCTATATGCTGTTTTCCTTTTTTCTATCATTTGGTTGTAATAAATTGTAACAGTAATAATTGCTGTAATACAAAGCATTATATTTTGAAAAGCAATACCGGATAAAAATATTATAATATTATTTATCATAATTTTCCTCTTTCGTACAATTTTATCCATATTGTATCATATATTTTACCAACTATCAATATTCAATTGTCAATGTGCTACAAAATATTCCTATATTCGCTATGGTTGCTAGCTGAATCTTGAATAATCTACCAATTTATACTATACTTACTTTACATTTACTAAGGAGGTTTTATCATGTACAGAGTTCCCATGTGCCCTTTTTGTGGTCATCCTTTACGATTAAAAAACAATCATTGCGCTAATTGCTGTTATCCTATAGAAGATCAATTCGAAAAACATCGTAAGCTATATATGGGTTTATTAATTGCAAGTATTATCTTCGTTTTATCAATTGTTATTTATTTTGAGTTATTTGACCCTGTACTTGGAAGGTTGCATAATTAAATCTATGTTAAAATTTAATTTACTAAGGAGGTGCTATTATTAACATTTATGCTTACCGTGTTAGACTCTGCCCATATTGTAAAGAAATTTTACAAATACACAAAGGTTGCTGTATCTATTGTAACAATCCAATACCAGGATATGAACCTCTTAGTAAGCTCGAAAAAGTGGTTACGACTTGTGTTTTAGTTTTTGTTTTTGTCGTGTTTATATTGGCCTTTTTACCCATATTCGGCTTTTAGGCTATACCGTACTTGATGTACTTACTTTTACTAAGGAGTCACCTTATATATACTAGGCATACCAACTACTTTAATATACATAGATCAGGATATTTTTGCTTTAAATTCTTAATCTCCTGCCTACTCATCTATAAGCATCCTCCTTACATATGTATATAAGACTTTATACTGATTTGCGCTGATATTCGTTTTAATGTAGTTGATCTCATTTCTATCAGATGCCATCCCGGGGTTGTTATCCATGTTGTAAGATTAACAATGCCTTGAGTGTCATTTGCGGTTGCACGTAAAACATCGTCTATATATATTTCTATTGTGTTGCCCGAAACACTCGTTTCCATTATTCCAAAATTCAATCCGTGTGTATGGGATGGAGTTGAAAAACTATGACTATGTCCGTTATCAAAAGCGATGTGACCGTGATTTACACTAAAATTGTGGCTATGGTCATCTACTGAATAAGTATGAGTATGAGATCCTCCACTTAATGCTGCCTTAGGTCCGGTGCTTGTGGATTTTCCACCAGCTACTTCTGTTGAAAAATTACCGGTTAGCGGACTTACCACGATCATAGATTCGCCGGTAGCACTTGTTGTGCTTGTACCTCCTCCGCTTGAAGCAGTAGTTGAGTAGGTTCTAAATTTATCTATGGTCCATTTAAGCAATACTTGGTTGATTTCGGAAACATTAGCATCTATGTTAAATGGTATCTTTAATGGGTATCCATTAGCTACATTATCAGCAGCTCCGAAGTTGTCGGAGTTTGCAATGCCTTTTTCCATGTCAATTAAAGTTGCTCCGGATGTTGATAATAACTTACCAAGTCTTACCCAATCTGCATTTATACCAATAGCTGACAAAAAATTAACAACTGCATTTCCTTCAACGTCAAATCCGGCGGTATAAGTTACACCTCCATCTGTACTTACTGCAAAAGCATCTATTGTTTGTTTCCATATTTTCACCGAAGTCTCTAGCGTAGGTTTATCATGCATGTAATATATAACTGTACCGTCAGGCTGTTTTGCGTCGGTCTTATAAACACCGAAGGAGTGGGTTACTAGGCTGTTTAACTGTTGTACCAGTAGATCATAACTGCTTATAGCCTTATTTATTTTCTTACGATTTTCTACGCTTGCCTTCGTTTCCTCCGAATAGCTAACGGCTGTTTTCCTAGATGGTGTCTGTGCGTCACAACCGAAATCTATATCACATATTAAGAGATTTAAGGCTGATGATATCCTATTCCCTGTACCTAATAAATAATTCGAAAACACCCACATACGGTATTCAATAAAGTCACACTTTTTAACATTCGGCTTTTTTAAAAGCAGCTTTAATTCATCCTCTGTATATGTCGGTTTGAGTTTCTTGTCAACTTTAGTAATGTGGATTGTAAACTTATCTATATATCCTGCATCCATAAGGAAATATAAAAAGGCTCTAATCGTTCTTAAATATGAATTTATAATAACGTCATTGCATTCGTTATTATCTCGAAGATACAAAATAAAATTATCAATCATATTCTCCTCAATATTAACTATTAAAGTCTCTGTTCCATAATACTTCTCAAATACAGCATAGTGGACTTTGTAAGTAGTAATTGTTTGTTTGGATAAATTTTTGACGATGCATTTCCGAATATAAATATTAAATGCATCCTTAATAGACATATCTTCCAGATTAACTTTCATAGAAATCTTTTTCATAACATCATCCTTTCATCGCACTAGATTAACTAAATTAATTAACTAAAATCTAGCGCGGTGAGGAATAATAATCCAACTTATAACAAAACAAAAAAACACCACAGATGTAGTGTTTTCAAGTGTACTTACTGCAGTCGAGGGGACTTGAACCCCTACCCAGAAACCCGGACTAGATCCTTAGTCTAGCGCGTATGCCAATTCCGCCACGACTGCAAAACCCTATTAATCAGTCAATTATTTCATTGATTTATACTGATTTGTTCACTAGTAATGTCCAGCGAACGAATTATATTATAACAAGAACTAATAGTGATTGCAACATATTTTTTTAAGTTATGTCACTTTTTTATAATTATTTTGAAGTCTGCTTATTTATATATCCTTCTCTTACAGATTGTTCCTTTGTAACTATATCCTGTAATCGTTCTAGTATTTAATATATTTATAGAGTTTATCCAGCCTATATAATACGTTAATGCATACTACTCTTTCTTCTTTCTGACACAGGCATCAAACACATCCCTCATAGCTGGATTACTAATTAATTTACCATGATAATCAAAACGCGAACCATGACAAGGGCAATCCCAGGTAAGTTCATTTGGATTCCACTCTAAACTACAGCCCAAATGTGGACATTTCGTAGAGATAAAATAATATCGCTGATTTAAATCACGATAAACGCCTACCTTCTGTCCATCTTTGCTTATAATACCTGCTTTTCCTGGCTCAATATCTTTTAATTTATCCTTGGTAATTTTCAGATGCTCTACTAAGAGACTTTTAGAAATTATAGCAGCGTCTTTTACAAATACTTTGCTTCCAGAGAAGAATAACCTACGTGGATTAAACACCTTATGATAGACATTTTTACGCCCCATGATTTTATCTGTAATAATCATTGCTGCTAACATAGAGGTTGTCATTCCCCATTTATTAAATCCCGTAGCCACATAGATATTTGGCGTATTAACAGAATATCTGCCGATATAAGGGATGGAGTCAGGTGTCATACAATCCTGATTAGACCATGTGTATTTAATATTAGAATTTGGGTACCACCGCCTAGCAGCTTCCTCTAGTTTTGCATAGGCATCCAGCGGTTTTGTCTCACCCGTTCTATGCTTTCCTCCACCAAGTAGTAGATATTCCTTATAATTACGAAATGAAAAACCATTTGGGTCTGCATCCAAATACATACCATCTAGACGTGCCTTATTCTCAATGTCCTCACCTAGTATGGCAGCAACATATTGTCTTTCTTGATGCATTTTAAAGAAATAATACCCCGGAGCATTGATAAAGGGGTAATGAGTTGTAATAACAATGCTTTTAGCATTCACTCTGCCTTTGTCTGTTATGATTAAACCATCACTACAAATTTCGGTTACTCTTGTATTTTCATAAATTGTAAGTTTCTTTGCTATACCATCAATAAACTTAAGCGGATGAAACTGGGCTTGACGATCAAAACGCATTGCGGACTTAACCTGAAAAGGAAGAGTCGTTTCTTTTGTCAGAACTGCGGGTAATCCTAATTTTCTTGCGGCATCTACCTCTTTTCGAAGCTTACCATCATCCTGTAAGGTATATAAATAAGCTGGTAATGTTTGAAAATCACAATCTATCTTCTCTTCATTAATAATTTCCTCAAACATCTCAATCGCCTTCTGATTGCCTGCGGCATATTCCCACGCCAATTCTTCACCCTTATAAGTCATAAGCTTATGATAAATCAGACCATGTTGGGAAGAAATCTTAGCCGTAGTGTTACCTGTAATTCCACTTCCCGTTTCCTTACATTCTATTAGAGCTACTGAAATACCCTTCTGCTGAAGGAAATAAGCAGTGAGAACTCCGGCAAGTCCGGCACCTATTACTGCAACTTCTGGACTAATGTCTCCCTGTAATTCGGGACGATGTGGTTTTTCCGTTTTCTGCCCGTCATATCTAATATGTTTTTGTACCCATAAGGATTCTCCTCGTTCCTTAGCATTTCCATCAAATACTCCATTTTCTTTCCAGATTGTCTGCATATTTACCTCTTTTCTACAAAAACATATTATTGTACCGATTTGATACTTATATTTTCCGAAACAAGAAATATTTATGCAAAAAAATAAGACGCACAATCACTGCGTCTTGATAAAAAAATAACTCCCCGAGTAGGGCTCGAACCTACAACCCCACGGTTAACAGCCGTGTGCTCTACCATTGAGCTATCGAGGAATACTTTAGTTATTTTAATACGCTAAAGCAAAGATGTCAAGACTTTTTCTTAAGATATTGGATTATATTACTAAAGTTATATGTAGACTTTCAGTCATGCATATTTTTGTTTATTGGTATTATTTGTATTAAATAAAGAGCTTGAATTATAGAGGATAATATTGCTATATGGCTTAATATTTTAGTTGAAATTGCCTAGTCACTGTGATATAATCAAGTTCGTGCCGTAAACACGAAATATACATGCAGTTGTGGCGGAATTGGCATACGCGCTAGATTCAGGTTCTAGTCCGGGTAACTGGGTAGGGGTTCAAGTCCCCTCAACTGCACTTAGAACCCTGTCTATTTTATAGGCGATTTGCTCTAACAGTTTATTTTGACTAAATGAAAAAAGCGATTAAGTATAATAACTTGCTTAATCGCTTTTTTAGTGCAGAAATTTGTAGTTACAGATAAACTCTTGGCGCGCTTCCGCTTGCCACTACCGCCTTGCATGAACTAAATAATGAAATACAATTTTTTATTCATTCCAGTTGGTCTATATAATGAAACTAATTATGCTGTAACCGGAAAAGATAAAGTGTCATGCTAAATACTTATTTTATATGTTTTTCAAGTTCAGTTATAACTGCCTTAAATCTTACGTGTTTGCGTACCGGAGCAAAAATTTCTCTTGATACTAAGTATTCTTTTGAGCCTGACGCCGTAGATTTTATATCAAGGTCCTTATTTTTAGGACAGGTCTGTCCTTGAAAAATAATCGATGTGTACGTTGATACTTCCGGTAGAGTGTCATATTTTACGCTATATTTTGCAAACTGTTCTATACAGTCAAGCGCTTTGTCATAATCTTTCAGTTTTAAATAATCTTCAGAAAGCCAATAATAAACTGCTCGTAACCTTAATGTTTCATAAATATAATCATTATTTTCGTGCAGTATTTCTTCAATACTTACGAGCTTTTTAAACAGTTCTACTCTCTTTTCTGAATTATCCATATATTTGGTGTTTGCAAGATTTTCAATTAAATATTCAAACATATCCGATAACATCCATATATTTTGAACAATCTGATTAGATTTCGCTTCACCGTCAAGTATTTCTGGAAGCACCATATCTCGCGAATCACGTGCAAGTGGCAATCTGTTTGCTGTTTCAACAGCTTTTTCTTTTTCACCTATATCTTTATAACCACGTGCAAGAACTTGAAGCGAACGAAAACGTAAATTGTCATCTGCGCAATCACTCAAAATACGTGTGCAAATTGATATAGATTCTCGTATATTATTCTGTTTCTCTTTTTCTGACTTTTTGGTAAAACATAAAGTTTTCGCAAGACAGTACAACAAATCGTAGTTATTCGGATATTCCTGAACAGCGTTTCTAAGCATTTCAATTATTGTGCCATCAAACCAATTTTTGCTCCTCTCAGGCCCCGCTTGTTTAATAATCATATCAATCTTTTCCTGATTTTTCATAACATCAAAACACATCAGTTCATCAATACTTACATTGAAAAAATTCGCGATTGACGGAAGAAGCTCTATATCAGGATAACAGCCCTCGACTTCCCATTTGCTCACAGCTTGCGCCGTAACACCTAAATATTCTGCAAATCTTTCCTGATTAACATCAGCCTTTTTTCGCAATTCCCTTATTTTTTCACCTATTTTTATAACCACAAACATTCCTCCGTTCTTATAATAATTTTTACAAGCACTTGTAGCTATATTATAAAATGTAAAGGAATTAACATCAACAAACAATCATTTGTTGTTCAATCAACTGTTAGTTGTTATTTTGTTTTATTATCTATGATAATCTGTTTCCATTACTTTTATGCCGTTTAAGATTATAATACTCGTATGTAATGTGGTTATAAGTTTGTTCAGCTTTATCTTTTTCATTGCTGACTATTTCAATATTCCTCGAGAAATCAGGCTCTCTTTAATTCAAATAACTTATTTCCAACTTTATGCATTATTTCATATGACTTATCCAATAACATCATATCCAATTTATCTGATGCATCTACTTTTATATAATTAGCATCAACCGGTTTAAATCTTTTTTTCTGACTCTTGGTACTTAACAACGCCTTTATCCTCTAATACTTATTTGTAAAATACTCGTTAGAATTCTGTGAGAAATTACAACAGTCTAATGAGTATTTATTTTAAAAGGAAGAAGTTTATGCCTAAGAAAATCACCATGTTACAGCAGTTATTATTCATTTATCAGATTTTTATTCAATTAGCCATTTAGTATATATCCCATAAATAATATCAAATACTATAGTCCGCTATATTCTAAACAAAAGAGCTACAAATAAAGCTAATCCTATCCCACTCAATTTCTTCTTTTTGTTACAAGAAAAAAGACTGCTACCTCCTAATAGATACAGTCTCTTTCCTTTTCATGCTCTTGGCTTTTCAGATGTACTGGGGAATAAAATAGTTTACAAGAGGTTACATAGGTTCGGTCTAAAATTTATAAATCAATAATTCTGTGATGGGAGCATAACTATAGAAGTGTTGATTTAGAAACTATGTAACCCCCTGCTACTAAAGAATAACATATTTTTACATAACAGTCAATTAAATATACTACTTATAATTAACCGTTTTTAATTATTATTCCTTATAAGCATCCCTTTAACTACAGCAAATAAAAAAGGAAGCTGACAGTTATTACTGAAAACTTCCTTTATCTTATAATTGACTTTTCGCCAATTTAAACAGATTTTCAATTATATCTAATACAATTTTCTGTTCACTGACGTTTAAGGTATTTAGCCTATTAATCAGTAGCGATAACACATTATCATTTTCACCCTTAGGCATTGGCAAATCATTAAATAAATCCACAAATGAAATATCAAGAGCAACAACTATTTTTCCCAACATTTCTACTGTAGGGCTTCTATCTCCACGCTCTATATGCCCTAAGTGCGTATTACTGATATCTGCTCTATGAGCTAATTCTTCTATGCTAAGACCTTTACTATTTCTTAATATTCTTATTCTATCCCCAATTATCTTAGAAACATCATTCATTTTATGTAACTTCCTCCTGTACTCCTACTATTAACGATACATTTTATTATATCTATCAACAATAGCGTTTGAGGCATACGAATCACAAAATATACATTATAAGGAATTATATATAATGAAATTGGAATAATACTCCTATGATGCAATGATTATTATTAATTAATAAAGCCTGTAAAAATTTATGTAAATGATGTATATTGAAAAATATAGATAATACAGACTAATACAAATAGCCACCGATATATTCAACCGATGGCTATTTGTATTTACATGGATAATTATATAAACAAACGCTTTAGTATCATTCAAATAACTTTCTATTTTATGCAAATTCCCGACTATGCTCCCACCCTACTCCCGCATAATCTTCAACAACGTCACAAAATACCAATCCGACTCGCTCTGATACAGCACCTGCTTCGCATAAGCTGGATTATCGGTAATGATATTGTCCACTCCAATTCTTCTAAGACGCTCTATCTCTGTTTTAGAATTCACCGTCCACACAATGAGCTCCTTGCCATTATCATGTATAGTCCCAAGAATGTTCTTAGTTATCAGGTTGGACTTCATACTGAAGAAGTCTACTGCTTCATTCTCAATCAACCCTGAATAGAGCTGATAGGTGATGTATCCTGTTCTTATATCAGGGTTTAACTCCTTTACCTCTTCTAGACATTTTAAACTGGTGGAGGTGATAACACACTGCCACACCATTTCATACTCTTCAATCAAGGCAACGACCTTCTCTGTCAGCCCTTCCTCTTCGTTTCGATATTTAAGATCCAGATTGAGCAATACTCTACCTTTACAATTTTCCAGAACCTCCTGCAGTGTTGGTATTTTGGTACCAGCAAAGCTCTCATCCATCCATACACCAGCGTCCAGCTCTGCCACTTCCTCATATGTCGTATCATATATATTCTTTTTTAACCCCGTGGTCCGTTTTAAACTGCTGTCATGAAGCAGAACTGGAACTCCGTCCTTTGTCACTCTCACATCTACTTCCACATAATCCGCTCCCTCGTCAATTGCTTTATCAATTGCCGGGATTGTATTCTCCGGTATGTCATGAGAGAAGCCTCGGTGAGAAGTCACTTTAAGATTATCCAGGTTCATATATTCCAGAGGAGAACCATTTCTTAAGATCTTTGCAAAGAAATATAGGTTAATTGCAACCAATATTAATAAGGTTGTTATTAACACCTTCTTAAAGGATCTGGTTTTTATATTATTTTTATAAAAGGATAGGTTCTCAGGTAGTTCTACATTTTCATCTGTCTTTAATTGAAAGAAGTAAAATAAATGAGTATATAAGGCCAGATTACCAATAGTACAAATAAGAAATATAAAAGTTATCAGATAAACCTGCATATTTTCATTGAGGAAAATAAACATGGTGATTGCCTTTTGCTTATCAAAAGTGCCCGAAACAAATATCATAGTGACCGCTGTAATAAACAAGTACAGAGCAGCAACCACAAGCAGAATAAAAAAGTTCCACCCTATAAAATATAGAAATGTCCGTAGAGGTTTATTTGCTTTTCTATCTTTCCCCAACTTAGAAGCTTCGGGATAAGTCTTATTTTCCAGCAAAAAGTTATGATAAATAAATGCCCTCCTAAATAAGAGAAGACATATTAGACCAATGATGATAACGAAGATGAATAACCTGAAAATATTATCTGGAACCTCGTCTGCCACAAAACGAATCATGCGGTTTTTATATAGAACAAAGGCAAATAAAGGTAAGTTAAAGATGCAGAGAGTACTCCAGGCCGCAGGTATTAATCTGATATTCCCCTTGGGTAAACTTAAAAGAACCTTATACAAGGCTTGTAAAACAACCCAATATACCTTTACCTTCTTTTGCTCCTCCAATTGTCCAAAGAAAATAATGAGGTAGTATATTTCAATCAGTAGAAATAATCCAATTATATAAAATAATAAGATTAACATAAGGATGGATACGGGATTTAACAAGAAGCTTCCCATATTATGCACTGTGACATAACGAAAGCCCGTAACCTTTAATGTAAAATGATAAATATACGATATAAGTGGCGTCAGGACTGCAAAGAACAACAGAAGCAATCCACCCTGACCTATTAATAGGGATATGATATTATGAAAAATCAACTTAAACGCATTAATATAAATCTTATTTCTTAAAATTTTCTTCATTATGAATTATTTCACAACTCTCTTTCATTTGTCTACTTAGTATTATTGTATGCTAATTCCTAATTTTCGACAAGTTTTTTCACCTACGAATATAACAAAATGTATTAAATTTTTATTTGCAAAAAAACCTATTGACTCTACCATTATGGTATACTCTATACTGTAAATGAGCTCAAGAAAAACACATATGTGAGGAAATAAATCATGTTAAAAATAGGAGATTTTTCAAAACTATCAAGAATTAGTATTCGTATGCTGAGGCATTATGATGAACTTGGTTTGCTGGTTCCGGAAAGCGTGGATGACTTTACTGGATATCGGTATTACAGCGAAGTACAACTACCTCTTGCCAGCAAAATACGAGCGTTAAAGGATATGGGGTTCAGTCTGTCAGTAACAGCTGAAATACTAAAAACCTACCATGATCCACACGCTTTCAAAAAGTATCTTCTTTTAAAGCAAGCAGAAATAAACGAGCAGAAAGAAAGCATCAGCCAACAACTACTCCTTCTTGAAACAACCATTAACCTAATTGGAAAGGATGAGAATGGAATGGAACACACAGTAATACTTACAGAGATGCCACAAAGATATGTGGCAAGCCTAAGAAAAATTATACCCTCATATGAGAAAGAAGGTATCCTTTGGGAGCAGCTTATGAAGGAGTTAGCTCCACAGAATGTACAATACGCGAACCCTTGTAATACCATTGCTGTTTTTCATGATACAGAACACAAGGATATAGATCCGGATGTTGAGATTCAGATTTCAGTGCAGGGCAATTATCAAGACACTGAGTATGTTATATTTAAAACCGTTCCTGCTGTTCAAATTGCTTCTGCCACCTACAAAGGAAGTTATGCCCAGCTTACCTCTGTGAATCTTGCAGTTGCTAATTGGGTAAGGGACAATAATTATGATTTTAATGGCGCGATGTTTACCATCTATCATGTGAGTCCAGCACAAACCAACAACCCCGATGAGTTGGTAACTGAAGTTTGCTTCCCTGTTAAGAAGAAATAGTTATATCCTAAAAGAACGAATAGAGACCCCCCCTAATGGATTTCTCTATTCGTTCTCTATTCGTACTTTAAGCCTTCTTAATTCATACGCTCATCCTTTGACATCACAAAAGATAATTTCTTTAATTTTTAATATCAATAGTTTTCTAATACTCATGAAAGCAACTTATTTTAACATCTAAATAACATATATCAATATATCTGACACTTCAATGTTAACTTCTATGTTTTTTCTTCTTTGCTTTACTACTTTACTTTACTTTACTTTACTTTACTTCTTTGCTTTACTTCTTTCCACTTTTTACTACCACACTGCCCACAAAAACCAAGGCACCTAATCCTAACAGTCCTGCTAATATTACAAGACCAGGAAGCAGACCCTTATTGTCCTTCGTAAAGCCTACTGTAAGTGCTTCTATGAAACTGTCTGCTGCTTTCGGTCCGACTTCGATTAATTGGCTTGTAATTTCTTGACCTTGATAAAGAACTACAATGTGATGTGCTCCGGTTGCCAGATCTTCAGGAATGTTAACTTGAGCTTCAAAAGAACCATCCTCTAAGGAGGTTACATTACCTAACTGTCTTCCATCAGAATGAATTTCAATCTCCAGGTTATCAAGATTCCCTATAAATCCAGTACCGGTAATGACAACTGAACTTCCAACATGAATAAGACTTCCTGTTGTCTCAGTTATTTGTAACGCTCCCTTTGTATTAATAATAGAGCTAATATCTTCAGCAACAACGCTGCCATCCTCAGTGAATTCTGTTTCTGAACCTACTGCTGCCTGTTCATTTTCATTCTGTGGAGCTTCTGCCTGACCATCAACTGTGGTAGGGTCTGTACTTTCTGTGGCATCATCAGTCACTGCATTCGGATCAGTAGAAACTACCTCTCCATTATCAGTTGTAACGGAATCCACATTGTCAGTTGTATTGCTAGAACTATTATCACTACCTCCACTGTTGGAGGTTGAGCCATTCGAATTACTTGTTGATGTATTCGTTGTGCTTTCCGTAGGTGTAGATGTACTATCAGAAGCAGGAGTATTAGCACTACCCGCAGAGGTATTATTGGAACTTCCTGAAGCAGTATTCTTACTACCACTTGTAGAAGTATTATTTGATGTGTTGCTGTTACTTGAAGTGTTGGTATTACTTGTTGTTGTATTTCCTTTGGTGCTAGTGTTTCCGGAAGTTGTTGTATTCTTGCTTCCGGAGGAGGTATTGTTTTTACTTCCTGATGTGGAGGTATTGGTGTTACTTGAAGCATTGTTCCCGGAAGTGTTCGTACTTCCTGATGCTGTAGTATTGTTCGTATTGCCTGATGTGCTATTACTTGATGTATTGCTGGAATTATCACTTGTATTGTTGGTGCTTCCACTCGTGCTGCCTGTAGTTCCACCGCTTGTAGTTCCAGAAGTATTATTGTTAGAACTACTTGGTGCTGTGGTAGGGGCTACACTACCACCAGGACCTTCGGGAGTATCCCCTTTTGTTTCATCATAACCGGGCCATGGAACAGGAACACCCGTAGCATCATCGAAGCCATCCAGATCGCAGTCTTCCAGCGGAGCTGCAGATGCCTTTTGAAGTCCAATTGGTGTAGCGAGTGTTAAGGTAAAGGCAACCATAAGGGAAAATCCTATTCTTGCTGCGTTTTTTATCTTTACTTTATATTGTTTTTTACTCAAAATTTTTGTTATCATCAAATCTCCCTTTTCCTTTCTTAATCAGAGGTGGTTATAAACCATTTGAAAGTATCTATATACGATTGATTAACCTCAGTCTTATATTCTACATCCGGCTCCAACAGGTACCTCCCCGTCCGTTGTCGTAGCTACCTCTTCCTTACTATCGCCATTATTATCGTTACTGCTACCGCCATTTCCCTCATCCTCACTGGAATCATAGGTCTCAATATCGTTAAAGATGTTATCATTTAAACTGTTTTCCTGACGTCCAACAATGGTAGAAGCTACAATAGCACCAGTTATATTGGTGGCAGTACGACCTGTATCAGCAATAGCGGAAATAGGAATCGTAAGTACAATAAGTTCCAATGGCAAGCCCATTGCAGTCAAAACACTTGCTGTAGTAATTGTTGCAGTTCCAGGTACTCCTGCTGTTCCAAGAGAAACGAATAAGCTAATTACTATTAATAAAACGTAATCTTTTACTCCATAATTAATACCCAAACCATGTATGCCATAAATAGCAACTAAAACTGGCCAGATTCCGGCACATCCTGGCATACCAATTGTTGTTCCCAGTGGTGCTGTAAAATTAGCTACTTTAGCATCTACTCCAATTTTCTTTGTTAAGATACCTGTTGTAATAGGTAAGGTTCCTGCACTGGATTGTGTGGAAAATCCTACAACCTGTGCCGGTACGATTTTGCGGAAAAACTTTATAGGGCTAACCTTTGCAAATGCTTTAATTAATACTGCATTGATTACCCATGTATCAATGACAAAGGCTATAAAGGATACAATAAGTAGAACCAATAGAGACCACATAATGCCTGAACGGTTAAAACCGTTTCCTGTAGCTGTTACAATCAGTGCCAAAACAGCGTAAGGAGTTAGACCAATGATAAAATCCACCGCTGTAAATATAATTTCTTTCACCGCTTCAACAAAGTTTTTAAAAATAACCACTTTAGCACGGTTTTTACTTGCTACTACTACATAAGATACCGCAATTAAAACGGTAAATAATATCATAGGAATAATGTTTTCTTCCGCTATATCACTAACAATATTACGAGGGAAGAAACCAACCAATACCTGTGTAAATGGTACCACCTTACTTTCAAAGGTTTGTGCATCCAATCCATTTAAGGAAAGATAAGAGTTCTGACCGATACCAAAAGTCAAACCTAAACCAACAGATAGAAGTATCGCTAATAATGTTGTTATCATTAGCCAAAAAATAGAGCGGACACCGATACCCTTTAACTGTGCTGTTGAACCCAAAGAGGTTATACTGCTAAGAATTGATACAATAATTAATGGACTAACAATAGCATTCAACGTGCTAATGTAGATTTTTCCAATCGGCATAACCCAGGAGGTATGACCGGAGAAGAAAAATCCAACCACAAGCCCTACTACCAAGGAACCTAATATAATATAGGTAAAATTAACTTCTTTTTTCTGCAATTTATAAATAATAACATAAAATATAAGAACAACAGCCAAGGCTGCTGCGGATAGCCAATCAATATTCATATTTTTCTCCATTCCTACACAAAGTGATGGATTTATAAAATCTATTCACTCTTTGTTCCCTTTCCCTGTTCCTAAGGACAATTACAATAACTAGTTTCAAGGAAATATCAGGAAACGCATTGTGCATTTCCTGATATCTATAGTCTAATCTTCTGTCTTTCGACTTGATTTTCTTCTAACCTTTATCGTTCCAAAGCTCATATTTAAATCATAAATATTATTTAATGCTTATTGATTATTTTGTTTTGATCGTACGTTTTTTAGTAGTTACATAAATTCCGGCTGCCATTGTTGATGCGGCACCAAGTAATAGCCAAATTGCACTGGAACCAGTTTCACCAGTCTTAGGTATTTCAACAACTATCTCTTCGTCAACTACTTCTTCTCCAGTCACTTCCTCTTCAGCCACTTCTTCATCAACTACTGGCTGATCTACAGGCTCAACTGTGTCTATATCTTCCTCAACGTCAGTGCTTACAGGCTCTTCTGATACTTCTTCAGCCACCTCTTCTGCATTAACAGTAAAGCTTACATCAAAAGTTTCTGATATACCATTGCTACCACTAACAGTTACAGTTGCTGTATAGGTTCCAGCTGTAAGTCCTGTCTTTGGAGTAATTGTAAAGGAAGCACTGTCTCCTAATAACAAACTATCAATTGAAGTTTTAGAAAGTGTAAAGCTGTCACTTCCTGTTCCGGATAATGCTACAGTAAGTTTACCGGTAGAACCACCTTCATTTTTAACTGTTACACTAAATGCCTCTTGGTCTGCATAATCAGCTGTAGTCGCTGGGAAGGTATATGCGTCAGTTTGGGAAAGAGATACACTGCTATCTAACTTAAGTACATCGTCTAACGCTTGCACTGCTTCACTTGCAAAATCAACTTTAGTAAGACCATCTACAGCACCTGCTGCTGTTAATGCATTTGGAGTCTTTAGAACCCAAGCAAGTTCAAGCATGTATTCTGTATAAGTTCCGTCGTTTGCTACATTTTTGTGTAACCATTGTTTTGTTACAGGGTCAGCTTTATCTTTATTAAAGCTAATCAAGAATGGAAGCTGTAAACGTCTGGCATTTAAATCAGTTCCGGTTAACCATGGGGCTGTTGCTGTTGCTGCACCATCTAAATCACCATTTGGATAATAGGAAATGCTGTTGTTTTGCTTGGAGTTATTTTCTGTGGTGAAGTTTCCTAAGTATTTCGCAAGCTCACCATAAAGATAACTGATATTACCATTGCCTGTGGTTGTATTAACACTATTTCGTGAATTAAAGGCACTGGAGGAGGCTGTTACTTTATCAATGTCAGCACCAGTTCCAAAGGTTAACTGGTTACCTACCGTTGTGTCATATACATAAACTGTCTTATGTCCGTATTCTTTAGCCTTTTTTGCAACACTACCGATGATTGCCTGTGTGTTATGGCACCAGGAAGCTCCAAAGAAAATCACATGTTCACCAGGAGAATTTAAGATGTTAACAAGTTCAACAAAGTTTACTTGATGGAATACAAATCCGTCTTCATCTGCATCTGTAAATATCTCTGTGGTTGTAGCACCAGTTCTGTTACCTTGTGCATCTGGAACACCACCATTGTAATTGAAATAAGTTGCTGAAGCATTATATACTCTCTTAAAGAAATCAAAATCACTTCTTACGCTGGAGGAAACAACACTGCCTTCACTGCTGCCCCCACGAAATACTTTGGCAATGCCTTCAGCCGCAGCTGTTTGGTCAAATCCTGCATTTGCTTTTACGTTGAAAGATGCACTGATTTTTGAAGCGCTCTCTCTGTTAAAGGAGAAAAGTAAAGTGTCACTGGATACATAACTTGTGATTGGTTCAGCATCTGGAAGTAACTCTGTTATTCTGGTCCATAATTGATTTAAGGAAGTTCCATTTGAAGTCTTAAAAACGGTATCTTTGTCTGTGATGTCAATTTGGTCACCATCAACAAATGGATCAAAGTGATAAATTTTAGTAATTCCATCTTTTTTTGCCTGTGCATTAATAGCACTGATAGCCGCTTGACTGGATGAGTTCTTAGGGCTTGCAAATACGATGTAGTAATTACCTTTGCTGCTTAAGATATCCAGCAGACGTTCTTGCGTTACTGATTCAAAAACATGACCTGAAGATACGTTATAGTATGAGTCTGCGATATAATCTCCGGTGGTTCCCCCCTTAACCTTACTCCAGGGATAAGCTCCCGAATATTGTGAAGCTGCTGAAGCGGTTACATCGAATAACGTAGTAAGAACGAGAGCCAAAGCAATAATTCCCACGGTAGCTCTTTTTAAAACTGATTTCATAGATTATCCTCCCTTAAAAACATTATGTTGATTCATTCTCATGCACATATTTCATTTTTATTTACTTTTGCTCTTCTGTCACAATTATGTATCCACCCTGTGTCAGTTCACTACTTCGTATGTAAAAGTGTTTTACACCAAATCATATGTTGCATATATCATTAATATGTATTATATGTTAGATATGTTACCAAGGGTAGCCAGAAATGTCAATCATTAATTGTATCTCTTTTTAAAAGTTAATTATATAAGTTATTCAAGGTCATTCAGCCTGGATATTGCTCCTTGTGACATTAAAATCTAAGCCTGGTAAGTTTTAAATATCATTTTACACCCCTAACTCCTGACCAGGATTTAAATCCTAGCAATTTACCATGTTTTATAGACCTTATTGTAATCTAGTGATACAATGGATACAAAATCTATTAGAAAGTGGCATTTACAAAATGGAAGCGTTAAATCCGATTGAATTAATAAAGAAAAACCCCTATGCACTTGCGTCCATTTCCAATCCTACCGAGGAAATGCAATTAATTGCTGTTCAGAAAAATGGACTTTTGTTAGAATATATTGATAATCCAACAACTACGATTCAAGAAACCGCTTTAGACAATAATGCTCATGCAATTAAATTTATTAAAAGCCCCACAGACTCCATGATGATAAAAGCCGTTGAGGCTGGTTGGGTTAACCTGCAATACCTCAAAGCTCCAACGGAGGAAGTAATTCGGTTGGCTATCCATCAAGCAGGTTGGGCAATTAAATATGTATCAAACCCAAGTGAAGAGTTACAATTACTCGCCGTAAGAAATAATTACGATGCAATAAAATTCATCAAAGCTCCTAGTGAGAATACGCAGATTGAGGCTGTGACGATTAATTCTGAAGCAATAAGATTAATCTCTTCCCCTTCCTACAAGGCAGAGCTTATTGCTATCCTTCATAATGAAGAGTCAATTAAATTCGTAGATAATAATGATAAGAACAGGCTATTATCCTTTTTAAAAGTAAATATACTAATTCTTAAATATATTAAAGAAAACATCACAAAAGACGAATTAGAAGACACTCTAAGAGCAGTATTATCCCGGGAAGATGTTGAGGAAAAATATGTACGAGACTTCTTGAATCTAAGTATTACAGATTGTACTATAATAAACCAAATAGACAAACTATCTTTTATTTATCAATACGGCAGCAAAAGAGCCAAGAAAATAACAGTAGATGAAAAGCTGAAATTACTATAAAGCAAAAGAGGGAATTGGACACTCTTGCGTTCAGATAACAACACGCCTGCACCTCTAAATTGCAGGCAATGAGAAAGGCATGGTTATTGATATGAATTTTACAGATACCTTAAACAGCGTTGATTTAGTTCTATCCACTGGTGAAGTACCATTAATTGTTGGAGAGAGTGGCATTGGAAAAACCGCTTTAGCTAAGGAATTAGCAAAAGAAAATAATTGGAGCTTAATTGTAATTGATGGTAATCTCCTAAAAGAAGGGGAAATAGGTGGACTTCCAACGGTAGAATCCTATTTTGAAATGAATGATTTAGGAGTTAAATTGGAAAGAAAAACTACCGTATATGCGGTTCACAATAAACTAAGACAAATTGATGAGGAACTTCGAATAGGTAACACCGTTCTTTTATTTATTGATGAGCTCAACCGTTGTGAACATACCGTACAACAGGAGCTGATGAACCTAATCCTAAATCGTGAGATTAATGGCTATCAATTACCCGAAACTGTAAAGATACTTGCTGCTATGAATCCGTCCAGCAAATACGGTGGCGATTTTAATTATCAGGTGGTGGATATGGATGCTGCTCAGGAAAATAGATTTGTATGGCTTTTCATGGAACCCGATTATCTGCAATGGTTATCCTGGGCAATCGATTCCAGTCTTGAACAAAAAGTAGTTGAGTTTATTGCCACCTATCCGGAATACTTGCATAAAACTGAAGAAGATGGTATCAGTGCAACTCCAAGAAGCTATGAACGTATTTCAAAGACGTATATCAACTATAAGGAAAAGAAGGATTCTATTCCAAGGTCGGTATTTTTAAATGTATTGAAAGGTAATGTCGGAAAACTGATAGCGGAAGAGTTTCTTAGTTTTGTGGATGCTGAACACAGTCCCCTTCTTTCCTATGGAGATATTTTTGAAAGGGAGTTAACAGAAACTGTTCTAGTCAGAATTCAACAGGAAACCCATACCAGACTTTATCTCTCTGCGAAAAATATTTTAAAAGCCTTAGAAGCTAATTTAAAGCAATCCCCTCTAGCGGCAGAACTTTCTATTCCCAGATTACTTGAGTTTTTAAAGGCCTATCCAGTAGACTTAAGAATTGGCATTATGAAGGACATAAAAAATAGTTACAGAGAAATATACAAATACGCTATTGAGAATGAAGTTTTTGTAGAATTGTTTTTTGAATCCTACGGTTATGGCAGGTGATATTACTTGGAAACTACTTTTGAACGTCAGAGAGATTTATTGCTTATTCAAACCAGAAAGCTAGCTCGTACCTTTCATAAGACAAGTCATTTGGCTTCAAAGTTTGAGGTAACCATGCCGGAGGACTTTGAAAGGAATTTTTTCGCTTTAATAGATAGCGTTAACCTAAGATTAATGGAGGATAGAGATAATTTCTATGGATATTTTGTATTCCAGATGGCCAGGGAATTAAGGTTCGATGTCAATGGCCCTACTGCTGTTAACTTTAAAAGAGCACAATATGTCCTATCCTTTAATCCTCTCCTTTTTTTAGAGCTTAACTTGAAGCAAATGGAAGCCTGCATCAAACACGAAATACTCCATATCCTATCCCTGCATTTGGTTAGGGCAAAAGCACTTAAGGAAAGGTACAGTCCCCTGGTAATCAATATAGCCATGGATCTTGTCGTTAATAAATATCTAGATCACCTTCCACCTTATGCTGTTACGTTAGATGAAGTTAATAAGAATTATAATTTAAACCTTGAACCTTTTGCACCCTTTGAATATTATGCAGACAAATTACAAACTGTCCTGCCTCTTCAAGCCCCGGAAGATAATGTGTTCAATAAGAATAATGAGGTACTTGCTACTGCTTTTAGTGCCCTCACAACACATGATTTGTGGATGGAGTCAAGCAACCTGGAGGAACAGACTTTACAGGAGTTTACAAAGAAGGCAGCTACCGTGGCAGAAAAGGGTGAACTTCCCTCTTATATTAAGAATCTAATTTCCACACTTAAGAATAGCAACAGCGAACTTCCCTGGTATCTGTATCTAAAACGCTTAATGGGCACGGTTGAAAGCAATAGGAAAAAGACTGTAACCAGAAGAAGCAGACGCCAACCAGAACGACTGGACTTAAGAGGTGAACTTCGAAGTCATAAAGCAAATGTAGTCGTAGCTATTGATATTAGCGGAAGCATTAGTAAAGAGGAATTTCATCAGGCCTTGAAAGAAGTTCTTGGTATTGTTAAAAACTACAATAATCAGATTACTGTACTTGAATGTGATAATGAAATACGGCGAGAGTATACCGTTAAGACAATAAAAGATATAAAAGACCGAATCAGCGCCAGAGGAAGCACAAAATTCAACCCTGTCTTTGAGTATGCCAATAAAAATAAAGTTAACTTATTAATATATTTCACTGACGGAAAAGGGGAAGCTCATTTAAAAGCACTTCCAAGAGGCTATCACGTTCTATGGGTGATTACGGGAAAAGGGGAGAAGCTTTCACTAAAACAACCCTATGGTACCGTGAAAAGACTTAGTAACGTGGAAATTAAAGATACGATTCTAGACCAATTAGATGTTAAAAGTGGTGGCTTTTCCATGCAATTTCAAGAACGAAATGTTTAGAACCATTTATATTATTCAAATTATTTATAGGGGTTGTTGTTACAGCCCTTTTTCTATATAGAATTTTAAATTAGTTTTTAAATTACGACTATTCACAGTGTAAATTGGACATAACTTATGCATGAGTAAAAATAAGCCAATTATCACCTGCATTGGCGACTAATACTTATTATAGTAACCATTAGGAGGAAGTTATGCAAAATCAAATGTTCTGTTATCAATGTGAACAGACTGCTGGAGGAAAAGGTTGTACCCAAAAAGGCGTCTGTGGAAAAACGCCTGTAATTGCAGCTCTGCAAGACTTACTGGTCTATCAAGCAAAAGGCATTGCTTTATATGGTAATGAGCTCTTAAAAAGAAATCAGAGTGTCCCAGAGAATTATGTTAGATTTATCGAAGATGCACTTTTTACTACTCTTACAAATGTAAATTTTAATGAAGAACAGCATATGGCAATGCTGAAGCAATCCCAAAAGCTTAAGGATGAAATTAGAGCTGAAGCCAAGAAAAATATTACTGCTCACGAGGCAACCTATAAGCTAGGCACCAGTAGAGAAGAAATCTTAGAGGATGCCAGAATGGCTGGTATCATGTTTGACCAGTCCTTAGATGATGATGTTCGCTCGGTAAGAGAAACCATTAAATACGGTTTAAAAGGTATGGCTGCCTATACACATCAAGCAAGAGCTATTAATTATTCTGACCCTGATGTTGACCACTTCTATATTAAAGCTTTAGCTGCAATAACAGACGATTCCTTAAGCCTTGACGAATTAGTAACACTGATGCTGGAAACCGGCAAAATGGCGGTTGGCGCAATGGCAATTCTTGATAAAGCCAATAATGAACATTTTACGAGTCCTTCTCCTCATAAAGTTAATGTAAGACGAGTAAAAGGGCCTTTCATTGTAGTCTCCGGACATGATCTATATGATTTGGAATTACTGCTGGAACAAACAGACGGTACAGGTGTTAACATTTATACTCATAGTGAAATGCTACCTTCCCATGGATATGAGGCTTTAAAGAAATATCCTCATTTGGTAGGTAACTTTGGTACAGCCTGGCAAAACCAACAAAAGGAATTTGATAATCTGCCCGGATGTATTTTAATGACTACCAATTGTCTTATGACCCCACAGGAGTCCTATAAAGATCGTTTATATACAACAAGTGTGGTTGGTTTTGATGACATTGCTCATATTCATAGAAAAAAAGACAATACAAAAGATTTTAGCAGTATTATAGAAAAAGCTATTGAATTAGGTGGTTTTGCAGAAGACGAAACTCCAAAAGAAATTACGGTGGGCTTTGGGCATAATGCAATCTTAAGTAATGCAGAAACCATTATTACTGCTGTAAAGAACGGGGATTTAAGACGTTTCTTCTTAATAGGAGGCTGTGATGGTGCGAGACCTGGAAGAAACTATTATACTGAATTTGCACAGTCACTTCCAAAGGATTGTATCATCCTTACGCTTGCCTGCGGCAAATATCGCTTCAATCATTTAGAATTTGGTGAATTAGGCGGGTTGCCTAGATTACTGGATGTTGGACAGTGCAATGATTCATATTCTGCAGTTAGGGTAGCCCTGGCTCTTTCGGAAGCTTTTCAGTGTGGTATCAACGACCTTCCCCTATCCCTAATCATCTCCTGGTATGAGCAAAAAGCTGTGGCAGTCTTATTAGCACTTCTTTACCTGGATGTAAAAAACATTCACTTGGGACCAACACTTCCTGCTTTCTTAAGCCCTAACGTTCTACAGCTTCTTGTTAATAAATATAAATTAAAGCATATAACAACTCCAGCAGAAGACCTGAAGGCTATTTTTGCAACTGTTTAGATCTCTAGATCTTCGTTGATCCTTATCTTAACCAATTAAGCAGGTAGAAGTGGCAAGTAGTTTCACTTGTATCTACTAAGAGAGTATTATCCACATGCAATGCGAAATCTGCGTAATTAATCCACATATTACACGTTTTTCTCATTACAAGCTGATGATACTCTCTTGTTATGCAAGTATCTTGACACTGTAACCCCTCAAAATCCTAACCACTAATTTATTACCTTCTCCCCATGCAAAGCGGCAATTCCAGTCCGTGTTTTTCAAGGAGCTGCTGATTCGTTAAAATCTTCTCTGCCGCATCATCCGCAACAATTTGACCTTCCGATAACAGAATTACACGGCTGCAGGTTTCCAGTACCATATCAAGATCATGGGATGCGATAATCTTAAGGTGATTTAGCTTGTTTAGTGCATTAATCAGTGTACGCCTGTTTTTAGGGTCCAGAGCTATGGTCGGCTCATCCATTAATAGAATCTTAGGCTGCATTGCAAGTATTGTTGCAATGGAAGCAAGCTTCTTCTCCCCACCCGATAGCTTATACACTTTATTTTCTTTAAGATGTCCAATATTGACTGTTGCAAGTGCTTCCATCACTCTCTCTTCAATTAACTTTTGGTCAAGGTTGCTATTTTGCAGGGCAAAGGCGACATCCTGATATACACTTGGTGTAAATAATTGATTTTCAGAATCCTGGAATAGATAACCTAGGTTTGCTCGAATCTGTGACAGATTTTTCTTATTCACTGGAACTTGATCTACCAATACTTCACCTTCGAAATTAAGCTCAAGGCCAACAAGAATACGAAGTAAGGTTGATTTACCAACACCATTGGCACCAATTAAGCCGATAGACTCCTGTGTATCAGCACAAAAGGAGACGTTTTTTAATATATCCCTATCCTTCTCATAGGAAAATGATATATTATTGCATTTTAAAAAACACTGATTCATTTTATTCAACCAACCTTTTTCTACATTCTATCTTGTAACCATACATAAACACTGTTTTATCCTTAATTCTTGTTTCATTTAATAAAAAACATATAACAGTCGAAGTCCCACCAATATTATTAGCCACAGCAAAAAGTACCCATAGTCATATCGATCAAATTTCTGCTCTTTTCCATAATAAAATTCCCCTTTAAATCCCCGTAACAACATACTATCATACAAATTCTCTGCTCTTCCCAGGCTTCGAAGCAAAAGCTGACCCAGTAAAGATCCCCAGACTCGGTACCTGATACCCTTTTCTTTGGGTGCTCTCATAGAATAGGCTTCCATAATTGCATTTGCTTCCTTCATCAATACCATAATATATCGATAGACCAGTAAAATCTGTGTAACTAAGATACTTGGTATATGCAAAAGTCTAAGAGCATAGCATAGACGTTCTATCCCCGTTGTTGCTATTAATAAAAATGCCGCCAGCAAGGTATAGATGCCCTTAAGAATTAAAGTTATCATTGATATAATACCACCAGTAATAATTAAGCCATTTATATTTAACATTACACTATGATCAAAAAATGGATTGAAAACACCTATGAAACATATGACAGGCAGTACATATCTTAATTTTTTTAAGGCTGTTTTTATAGATAAGTTCGAAAGGTAAAATACGATTACAGGATATAATAGCATGGGTAACAAGCCCATCATATCATATTTGTTAAAAGATACCACCAGCGTAATATATAGAATTGTAATTATTAGCTTTGTCAGTGGGTGAAGCTGATGAATTAACGTTTTCTTTTCCGCCAGCTCATCCATTTCCACAATCTCATACATCGCATCACTTATCTTACTCATCGCTTTTTATGCCTTCCTTAAAATATAAATAACTGATATAGACCTTAACAAATTTATAGGTATAACTATATCTTCATGTAAAATCGGGTAGATTCTATGATTAAGAATCTACCCATTTATTTGTATTACTTAATATCTTTCATTTTATTTCAAATATTGTCTTATCTAAACCCTTATTTTACAAAGTCTTTTTTCTTAAACAGTCTAATCAATGCAAGGCAGCCCAAGCTGACCATGGCTACAATTCCCGCTCCAACAATACCAGAGAAACTGGTTCCAAGTACGGTATCATTATTTTTAAATGCATAGTCTGGAAGTAGTGCTGTCTTTTCTTGAATATCCGCGGCATTCTCTATTATATTGGCATGTTGGCTCTGTGGCTCTAACTCTGCACTCCCTGTAACATTTTCAATTGACCATTCAAGGCCGTCTGGATTGCCAGAGGCTACTAAGGATACACCCCCACCGATAACTACCACAAGTACAGTCAATATTGCAATAACCTGCTTAAACCCAAGCTTATTTTCAACCTTTTCCTTGGTTAATAGCTCCGGTCTTGTACTCTGAATAAAGATTACCACCGCACCGGTAATTACACCTTCCACTGCTCCAATTGCCAAATGAATTGGTTGCATAAACATCAAAAATTGTCCAAAAGAAAGTTCTGTTATTCCAGAGGCAAGGGTCTGAAGTGTAACACTGAAAGCTCCCAGTTGAAGACTAATCACACTTGCAAGGATACTGACTAGCATTATTCTTCCCTTATTCATATTCCTTTTCATTAATGGTTTATAAATCAGCGCGTAACCTATAAAGCACGCATAAAATGCCATATTCCATACATTACTTCCAAGTGCAAGGATACCTCCATCTGCAAATAGAAGTGCTTGAATAGCTAATATTGATATCATTGATAAAAAGCCAGCATAAGGTCCAAGTAATATGGATAATAATAGACCACCGCATAGATGTCCACTAGAACCAGTCCCCGGTATGGTGAAGTTAATCATTTGTCCTGCAAAAACAAATGCAGACATAACTCCCATGATCGGAATCTTTTTAATATCCTGTTCTAATCTAACCTTCTTAACCGAAACTGCTGCTGCCCCAGTGGATGCAACATACATGGTCGCTGCGACTGCAGGTGCAATCAATGCGTCTGCCATATGCATAATCTTGTTCCTCCCTAATCCTACTTTCTGCTGGTAATTAGCAATATCTCCAATTATTTAACCTTTATCCTGCTATTACCTTTTAAACCATTCTAATTATAAGCTTTATTGAGATTTGTACAAGCCGTAGGGGGGGATATAAAATATTATTTATTTAATAAAACGATCTATCGCTACATTTAAATTCTTAATTGTTTCTGCATCACCGGATTCTACCGCATCTACGATGCAATGTTCTATGTGATCTTTCAGAATTACTTTTCCTGTGTTATTAAGAGCTGCAATCACTGCCGATAGCTGAATTAACACCTCACTGCAATCTTTTCCTTCCGCAACCATTCGTTTTACAGAATCCAGATGTCCGCTCGCCCGGGATAAGCGATCTAATACTGCCTTGGTGCTCTTATGACTATGTTTGTGCCCATGTCCGGAATCATGACTATGTGAATATTCCTTACCCTCTGAGTCAATATGAGTGTGCGCCCCTGCTTTCTCCTTCATATCAAATGGTCCTTTCTTACTGTAATATAATAACACTTTACTATACGTTCTTTTCGTTTGTATCTTATAACAAACCTATGATAAATACAATCCTTTTGTTAATCTGACTAACTTTTTGTTGATAGCTTATTTATGTTTTGATATCATCTTGTTAAATTAAAATATTATTTCATAAAGGAGTTACAAGAATGAGCTTGACTTTTCGATATGCTAATAAATCAGATATCCCACTAATTCTTCAATTTATTAAAGACTTAGCTGAATATGAAAAAATGCTTAATGAAGTAATTGCAACAGAGGAGTTACTAGACGAATGGTTATTCCATAAGAAAAAAGCAGAAGTAATATTTGCGATGAAAGAGGGGACTGAAGTGGGCTTTGCTTTATTCTTTCATAACTTTTCTACCTTTTTAGGCCGATCTGGTCTATATCTGGAAGATCTGTATGTGAAACCTGAATATAGAGGTTATGGATATGGTAAGTCCCTTTTGAAAAAACTGTCACAAATTGCAATGGAACACGGTTGCGGCCGACTGGAATGGTGGTGTCTGGACTGGAATAAGCCCAGCATAGATTTTTACTTATCGTTAGGAGCCGAACCTATGAGCGACTGGACTGTATACCGACTGGCTGGTGATACTTTAAAAGATATGGCAGATAAATAGTGGCTGTTTCAAGCTATCGTCTAAATTATATGACACAACAAGTCTTTTAACTTGTTGTGAATATAAGGGTAAATAATTGTTTGCTCTCACACCGACAAACCGTGTAGTTACAAAACTATTATTTACCCTTTTCGATACCAATTATTTAACTATCAACCCAACATTGCTCGTCTCTTCTTATTCTGCGCTTTATTCATATACATTTCTTGATCTGCGGTATCAAGCATACGATCCATATCCTCTTTACCAGCTATATAGTCACTACAAGCTCCCATACTAATTTCAATTTGATAAGGTTTCTTGGATTTCAAGTTATAGGCACTGATATACTGTCTTACGGCTTCCATCATTTCTTCTCCGCGTTCAGCTCCTTCATCTACAACCCCAGCGAATAAAAATTCATCTCCACCAATACGTGCACAGATATCATTGTCTTTGCAACAGCTTTGAAAAGCTCCCGCCACTACAGAGATAATATTATCTCCTTCCTTATGTCCAAAGCTATCATTGACATCCTTTAGGTTATCCATATCCGCCATTACAATTGCCAGCTTTTTCTTTTGGCTGATTACTTCGTGAATTAATTCTGGAAGATTTTGATTAAATCCGCTTCGGTTATAGATACCAGTCAATACATCACGGAAGGAAGAACGATATAACTTTCTATGTGCCCTGTTATATTCCAGGGCATTCATTACGTTACAGCTCCAATTTCTATAAGTAATATCAAAGGCTTGAACCTTTTCCCCATAGGAGAGTACGGAATATCCAATGGTTCGATCGTTAAAATGCATTGGGGTAATATAATATGCCTTGGGTTTCTCCCTATCCTTCCATAGATCCGGTATTAAATTCTTAGCTTCAAACGTAATATTACTATCCAGTACATTTCTATTTTCACTTGCCATTGCAAGAGTTACTTTAGAGGTATACCCCGTTCTTATATAGCTATCTTCTTCACTATAATTATGTACGCTTCCATCCCAATTATGGCATAGGCATAAGTAGTAGTCAGAGTAATCCTTTATTAAGTAAAGAAAACGGCTGAAATAAGAGAGACAGTCTTCCAAACTCGAAACAGCCGTAAGCGTCTCTGTCATGTGGCTTTCTAAAAGTCTTTTATAATCCTCTGATTTGTTCTTTAATCGATGAATTACACTTCGTTTCATGAACTCCATGTCATTGCAGCCACAGCTTCTTCCAATATTAATTCGGCTGGATTTCATATTGCAGGGTTGTGGGGATACCCCAGTCATTATTCTAGATAATTCACAAACTGCATTTACACCTGTTTGCTTGACTGGAGGTGAGTAGGTAGTTATAACAGTACGAGAAAGTGCTGCTTCCTCGGTTGCATCATAACCTGTAACTGCAATATCTTCCGGTACATGAATGCCATTCTTTTCGAGCTCGTTTACTAAGCCGATCGCCATATAGTCATTAATACACACAATTGCCTCGGGTCTTTCTATTTCATTATTAATTATTTTTCTTGCAAAAGCCTCTCCTCCGCAATAGTAATAATCACCATCATAAGAGATCATGCTTTCCTTCACTTCTATATTATGTTTTAAAAGTGAATCCTTAAAGCCTGCTACACGGCTTATTGTTGCCGCAGTGCCTGGGTCAGCTGCCAGGCAATAAATCTTTTTATATTTGTGACAATCAATTAAATGGTCCGTTATTTGCTCAGAAGCTTTTCTGTCATCTGTATAAATAAAAGGAAAATGCTCTGAGTACAGGTCGATATACAACACTGGACATTTGCACTTCTTTAATAGCAGCTGTTCAATCTCCTGCTTAAGATTCGGCATGGCTAAGGTTACCCCAGCAACAAGAATTCCATCAAATAAATCAAAGTTAATTAATTGATAAATATTCTTTTCACCAATCTTATACTCGGGTAAATCTGTATTGCGAATAAAGGTTGAGAAAATAGCTACATCATAATCTAGGGAATAGCATTGGGTTATAATTCCCTTTAATAGCTTCTGCTGATAAAGTTCCTCTACTTCAGAGACAATAACTCCAATTAATTTTCTCTTTTTCAGCATACTCATACCTCCTATTCTTTGCACTCAAACGATTCCATCATACCATTTATCTACAATTATCTCAATTATAAACCAAAAATCTTCCTTATTCTTCCTGATTTGTTTACAATTCTACACATTTCTTGAAGTAATACTTCCTTTATCAGATATCGTGACATGGATTACAATTAAATTCTTCTACTGCCTTACTCTAAACATTGGGCTAAAGCATCCTTATTAATTAATTTAAAACTGTTTCCATAAAAGTCAATCAGACCCTCATCCTTCATCCTTGCAAGCTCTCTGCACATAGAGGTCCTAGATACATTAAGATAATCTGAAAGCTCGGTGCGATTTAGCATAATCTGAAACATATTGCTGCCTCGTTCATTTGATTCCCCTAAAAGATAGCTGGCTATCTTTTCTCTCATCCCCTTAAAGGTAAGCAGTTCCAGCTTACGATTCAATCTTACATTTCTCTCACCAAGGACCACCATCATACTTTGTATTAAGCTAATATGAAAATTGCAGCTGTTTCCACAAGACTTAATGATTCTTTCATAAGGAATAAACAATATCTTTCCGGCTTCTTTCATTCGCACAGTTACTGGTGAAATCCTACGCTCCGTACATACAATGCCCTCTGCAAACATGTCGGAAGTCCCAAGAAAAGCTACAATGTGTTTATTGCCGGATAAATTCTCTTTCATGATTTCTATCATTCCCTGCAAAACAATTCCAATCGCATTTATTTCATCTCCTGCAAAGAATATATATTCATCTGCTTCGAAGCTTTTTACCTTAACATTAAGACAGCCCATCAAGGATTCCATGTCATTTTCATCAATACGGCGAAATAAAGGACATTTTTTAAGTATGTCATAATACTGTTCCATAAAACTCTCCTTTTTGTATCATACTTGTTTATTACATATACTGCTAGGTTTCTTCTTATATAAACTTTGGTTTCAGGTATTCTTCTAGTTAAACAAAGCTGGCAAAGCTATGGGTAATAAAAAAATTATTAAACTTTTCATCTTTGTAGCTGCAGCTACACTTTTCTGTTTTTATTTGTATTATACTCATCTTGTTCCGAGAAAGTCAACTGGAAGAAAGACTCCATTGATATACGGGTACATTGGCGTAAACAAGATGAAACATAAATGTTTCACTTGTCATGAATAAAAATGATATGAATAAAGGAGATATTCAAGATGGAAAATAAGATGTTTTGTTATCAGTGTCAGGAAGCTGCAGGCTGCACAGGCTGTACACAAATTGGTGTTTGTGGTAAGACACCGGATTTATCCAGAATGCAGGATTTATTAATCTATACTACAAAAGGCTTAAGCGCAGTAACAACCGCTCTTAGAAAACAAGGCGAGGATATCTCTGCTGATGTTAATCACTATGTTACAATTAATATGTTCTCAACTATAACAAACGCAAACTTTGATGATGAAGTTTTTTATACACGTGTTGTAGAAACCCTTGCTATTAAAGACGAATTACTTGCAAAGGTTACTGACAAAGCAAGCTTACCAGAAGCAGCAATCTGGACAGCTTCCACAAGAGAAGAATTCGATGCAAAGTCCACTAAGGTTGGCGTTCTTGCAACTGAAAATGAAGATGTAAGAAGCTTAAGAGAGCTTATCATATATGGTATTAAGGGTCTTGCTGCTTACATGAAGCATGCAAACGAATTAAAATATGACAGTGCGGAAGTTAGCGAATTTATGCAGAGAGCACTTGCTGCAACTTTAGATAACAGCTTAGATGCAAATGATTTAGTAGCACTCACCTTAGAAACCGGTAAATTCGGTGTAGACGGTATGGCTCTTCTTGATGCAGCCAATACTGGTACTTATGGTAATCCTGAAATCACAAAGGTTAACATTGGCGTTAGCACAAAACCTGGTATCCTTATCTCCGGTCATGATTTAAGAGACCTTGAGCAGTTACTTGAGCAGACACAGGGCACAGGCGTGGATGTATACACTCACTCCGAAATGCTTCCAGCTCACTACTATCCTGCATTTAAGAAATATGATAACTTTGTAGGTAACTATGGTAACGCATGGTGGAAACAGAAGGAAGAATTCGAAAGCTTTAACGGACCAATCTTAATGACTACCAACTGTGTGGTACCTCCAGCTGCTTCCTATAAAGCTAGATTATTTACTACTGGTGCAACTGGTATCTCTGGTTGTACACACATTGAACGTGACGAGAATGGTCACAAGGACTTCTCAGAGATTATCGAACTCGCAAAGACTTGTGCTGCTCCTACTCAAATTGAAAAAGGAGAAATCATCGGTGGTTTTGCACACAATCAGGTACTTGCATTAGCAGATGCTGTAGTTGGCGCAGTTAAGTCCGGTGCAATCAAGAAATTCTTTGTAATGGCTGGTTGTGACGGTCGTCATAAATCAAGAAATTACTATACCGAATTTGCAAAGGCACTTCCTAAGGATACTGTAATCCTTACCGCTGGTTGTGCAAAATACAAATACAACAAGCTAGATTTAGGTGATATCGGTGGTATTCCAAGAGTGTTAGATGCAGGTCAGTGTAATGACTCCTACTCCCTTGCTTTAATAGCATTAAAACTCAAAGAAGTATTTGAACTTCAGGATATCAATGAGCTACCAATCGCCTTTAACATCGCATGGTATGAGCAGAAGGCAGTTATCGTTCTTCTTGCACTCTTACACTTAGGTGTTAAGAACATTCACTTAGGACCTACATTACCAGCATTCCTTTCTCCTAATGTAGCAAAGGTTCTTGTTGAAAACTTCGGTATTGCAGGTATTGGAACTGTAGAAGATGATATAGAGTTATTTTTAGCATAATTCTCAAGGAAATAGGCAAATCTACCGGATGAGATACACTATAATACATCCGGTAGATTTTTAAATAATATGATACGCTGCTGCTTTCTATGGAAATGCACAGCAACATAGGAGGCAGATTATGAGCGCATTTTTAGGACCCATTCATTACTGGTTATACAATAAAATTCAACAACAGCAGGCAATCGTGGACGAGCTTTACGTACTTGCCGACAAACAGCAGCTCCCACTGGAAGCAGAATGTAACAGCCTTTATGGTGAATTCGAGAACAAACCTCTGGAAGAAATGATTGATACCGGCAATATTCATGGTTGGTTACAGGAACGTGTTTCACAGGTAGAATATAAATATGCTTATAGCATAACAAAGCTTCTTAACACAAATCCTGATCTGAAAGCATCTATGAAAGCAATTGTTATTAATAATGGAAGAAATCTCGCAATCACCTTAAAGGAATACCTTTTGGATGCAACTGGCATCTACAAAGCAATCACCGACAATCTCCTGGATGGAATGCCCTGTGATCATGCGAATCGCGTTTTAAAGCAAAGCAGTGACGAGGTTAGCTGGCAAAGAACTCTTTGTGTTCATAGTCCATATTGGGAGGAAGTATCTGGAGATATTAATGTCTATTACGAGTTAAGAGATGCTTGGCTGGAGGCATTAATTACAGAACTTGGTTACGGATTTGAAAAGCCACAGGAAGATACTTATCGCATTATTGCATTATAAGAACGAGAATGACATGCATTAAGTTGACTTGGTTATTATAATAAATTAGTATTTATTTATATCGAAGCTTTGATTGCAAAATATTATAAGGAGGATGAATCGATGGATAGTATTAAACTTATGATAGAGGAACATACCTACATCCTAAGGATGCTCGAAGTAGTGCGAAAAGCATGCTATGGCATTTTAAAGGGAGAAGAAATACAGTACGAGGATTTTGCTAAAATGACTGACTTCATCCGTAACTATGCGGATGCACATCACCATGGCAAGGAAGAAAAACTCTTGTTTAATGAAATGGTGACTCATCTTGGTCCTCTTGGCAATAAACTGATTACTCACGGTATGCTTGTGGAACATGATATGGGACGATTATACATTCAGGAAATGAACGAAGCTCTTCTTCGTGTTAAAAGCGGCGACGAGGTAAGTAAACTTGATGTAATTGCAAATGCAATTAGCTACACCCATCTTCTAAAACGTCATATCGAGAAAGAAGACTCTG
Source organism: Bacillota bacterium (assembly GCA_023407575.1). Classification (GTDB taxonomy): domain Bacteria; phylum Bacillota; class Clostridia; order Lachnospirales; family Lachnospiraceae; genus Mobilitalea. The sequence goes on along the minus strand of JAEYLX010000070.1, from coordinate 84,772 downwards.
TTGTTTATACCTTTGCAGAACGTCAACTTGCTCCTGAAATTCTAAGTAAGGTAAACGAAGAGACTGAGAAGTTTGAAGCGGAAGCAACCGCAAAAGGTACACAGCAGTATTATATTGACTTAGTAGCAGCATTAGAGAAGAAATATGAATAATCTTAACCGGACGGTGAATTAAGAAAACAATTAAAATGTGTCCCTTTAGTTCATTTAATATAAAGAAAGAATAACATTTCCCTTAGCAGTATCATTGGAAGTTGTTATTCTTTTTTGTTGCTCATAATCAGAATCATTATTTGCATTAACTAATAAAAAAGTACAAGTAATATTAGCTTTGACATACTTTTATCAGAAAATTATCATAGGATTGCCATATTTTGTAAATATAATTATGCTAATATGACAGGCAACCCATGTCTTAAATAACTCCTACCAAAGAATGGTTCTTTAAAAATACATTCTGTCAAATAATATTATTCTATTTTGAAAGGAGTTTCCTTTATGAAGAAGTTTCTTCACACATTATTTGCTTTACTTCTAACTACAGCACTTATTGTATCAGCCGTTCCACCTAGCACGGCATCAGCTAAAAATCAGTCTAAGAATTATGATTACTGGTGGGACTGGTTTGACAACTATACTTATGATAGAGAAAAAGCGGATGATTATCTTGTATTAGTTGGTCTTCCAAATGGTAGCTATGTTGCTTATGATGATGTTGCATTCTTAACTGGTGGCAAATACATTATGGTTAAGGCAAAACCAATTTCCATCGCTCTTGGCTTAACCTATCAAACTGTTTCTGATCGAAAAGGAAAGAATGGCTTAACCCTATCCCTTGGTCAGGATAAAAATGTGTATATTAGAAATTCAAAAACTTATTATTTTTATGATTATAATAGCTCAACCAATCGCACTACAACTCAAACCTTAACATCAGAATATAAACAAAGCGTTAATTCTAACTATAATAGTATACATAGTGCAACTCTAAGCACTCTGGTTAACTATCAATATTATAACACCAGTAACAATTCCTCCTATACCAACTTAGGCTACTGTGGCGTAGTAGTCTATAACAAGTACAGTAGAATCAATAGTTTACCTGATATTAAAAATATAACAAATTTCGACGGTTATATTCCGGACAATAATCAGGGTAATTATAACGATATAAATATATCTGTTAAACCCAGTATTTCAAAAGATTCAACTTATACGGATATTAAAAATGTCGAAGCCAGCTATACAATTACTCAAACCACAAATCGTCAGGTTCTTAATCTATCCGAAGTACTATCCACTTATACTTCCTACGGACTTCCAAGTAACGGTATCTATGGCAGTGGTAATTGTGACACCTCTGTTACCTTACAAGCCTATGATAAAAATGGTTATCTTATAGGGGAAATGAAAACAAATGGAAATGAATTTCTAATGAACTTCCCCAACGCTGTTAAACTAATTATTACTGGCGAGGCTAAAAATCTAGTACTTGATTTTACACCCGTTCTTCCCAGATTAATTACCAGCAATACAAAGCTATCCTTCCAGCAAATCAGTTGGGTTTATTCCTCGGATGGATACGCTCGTCAATATTTCGTAGTTGCGGATTATATGAAGATATCTCTTGAAAATGTAACTTCCTCCTACACTTTTTTCCGTAAGTTTTTAAATACTGGCACCTATAGCAATCCAGACTATGCAGGTAGCTATCAGAGAATTACTGCTGTACTGAAAAGCCCTTATTGGGAGTTGACCTCGTCTAACTGTAATTTTAATATTGCTAAAAGTAATAAGGGTATAAATAATTCACTTGTATTCTTTGATAATACCCAAAATATAACCCTGCCCACAGACTATGAAACCAAGCTACTTTCTATGATAACCGCAGTACAGAAAATTGGTCTAAATACTTACCTCCCCAGTAAGAACTGGAATCGGCAGCTAATCATAAAGCTTCCTGATACCACAACTACGAACTACAATAACTATATCCTCCTTGACTCCACCTGTTTCAATTTAGATTATTTCTATGATTATTATTTGACCATACATGAAATGGTTCGTTTTTATGAGTCTACACAGGCACATTACGGTCAACGTTTTGAAACCTGGTCCGAAGGAAATGCAACAACTTTAGCAAAAAGGACCTTAGATGCCCTATCTGTAGCACATATAGATTCGAATGGCAGAGACTATATCGATATTATGTACTCCACCAATTTTAGCTTCCTCACAGAGGATAACAAAAAAAATTTTGAAGCTTATTACCTAAATGCCACAGGAACTAATGCCGCATTAGTGGGCTATCACTTTACTCAGTTCTTGCAGGATATGTATGGTTCTGATATTGTATATCGCATTATGGATAAGGTATATGCTGCTAAAATTCCCACAGGCTCCGGTAGAAATAACACCTATGACAAACAATTTACTAACTGCATTAAATCTGTCACCTCACAAAATGTATTTCAATTGTTTGTTGAGTACTATATCCCCTAATAGCTGACACAAAGAGAGAGGAAGCCTTCTTTTCCAAAAGAGAATGGCTTCCTCTTTTATTAATAACCAACAAATAGTCGTATTTCAAACTGTCTATTTATACATAAACAAGATGAAGCAATAAATCTCTTTACTTATCTGGATCAACATGATATTTCCTCATATTTTAAAATATTGTAATTATTTCCTATTTAATATATAATGTAAAGTACATTCCATAGATAAATATCAGCGCACCACTTGTACACAATTCTCAGTCAGCTAAATAAATGAGAGGAGTTAACCTATGATAGATATCTCATCCATAGACAAATATCTTCTGCTGCACGGCGACTGCATAGAGCAGTTGACGAAAATCCCTACTGGCAGTATTGAGCTTATACTTTGCGATCCCCCTTATAATCTAGCTAAATATTCTACCGGTAATATGAGCTTTCAATGGAGAAGTGAGATTAACAATGATCTTGCTGAATGGGATTTAAGAGAGTTAGCACCAGTTGATTTCCTGAAGGAATTTAAGAGAATTCTATCTCCTACAGGTAACATCTTTTTGTTTACTAGCTATAACTTAATTGGCAAATGGCATGAGGTCTTTGATAAAGAGTTTGATACCTTTCAATTTATGGTGTGGCACAAGACTAACCCCGTACCCAATATTCGCAAATCCTCTTTCTTAAATAGCTGCGAACTAATCGTTTGCATGTGGAATAAGGGACATACCTGGAATTTTTCAAAGCAAAATCAAATGCACAATTTCATAGAAAGCCCAATCTGTATGGGTAAGGAACGTTTAAAATCCCCAAAGCATCCGACGCAAAAGCCTTTGTCCATATTAAAACAGATCATCTCCATTGCAAGCAAAGAAAATGATCTGGTTCTTGATCTATTTATGGGTGTGGCATCTACCGGAGTAGCTGCCAGAGAATTAAACAGACGATTCCTTGGCATTGAAATTGATGATACTTACTTTCAAGCCAGCGAAGAACGTATGAAGCAAACACATTAAGCACAGTTTGATACCTGTTATTTCGTATAAAGATTCCAGTGTTTATCCGTCCTGGTTACTCATTTAATTTTTTTATCGAACCATTAATCTGGTTCTTTGCATCGACAACAGCGATTTTTTGATGTCATCATATACATATTCCTTACCAATTGCTTGCAAAACTTTTCGGTCAAACAGCTCTCTATCCGAATCGTTCAACTCAATCTCTGTGTCATAAACATTTCTGCCTTTAAGTTTATTAAATAGCTTTTTTATTTCATCTCGTTGACTTTCATCTATCTCATCGGGATTTATCATATAAATTTGTTTAAAGTTAGAGCTACTGGCATCTAATACTCCTAGGCCTCGTCCAAAACCAATAGCCTCAATGGCAAACATTCCATAAATAGAATTCAGAAGCGCATGGATAAGATCCAGGTCCTCATCCGCAGCTTTTTTAAGTAACCTTGTAAAACGTTGATCAACAAAGGTGCTTTCCTCAAACTTCGCCACAAAAAGCCGCTTGTTGGGATTTAAGGCTGTAACGAAATCAGCTTTTGTATCATCCTCCATCCCATACCAAAGACTACCTGATCTATTTAGAGCAATAGGCAATGCTATTCCAGTACCATTTGTAATGTTTTCAAACTTACTTATCCAGTGAAAAGCACCCAGATGTCCTATTTCTTGTAGCTTCTCTTTTGGTATTTGACAGCAAAAGGCTTCTATATCTGTTGCTGCACTATATGACTTTAAATTCGCCGGATTCTTTAATACCGGCTTTATATATTCTGACTCAATTCCATGTCCCTCTGAGGGATAGAACAAATCATTCCAACCACGTCTTTCCCCTCTTTTGATGGTTAAAATCTTACTGATTGGTATTAATTTCTCTTCAAGCTCTTCTATCCACGAGACATTATGAAATAAAGCATTTAAAGAAATTCCTTTTTCTTGAATTGCAGTAATTTTGCTTAATGAATAGCTCTTTAACATAATCAGGGTGTCATCCACTTCTTCCCTCAACACTATAGTATTGATTAAGTTATCCAAATCAGCTTCACTTAGATGCTTAAGGTCCTTTTGCGTCAGGCAAAAGTCAATTAAGTTGTTTTCCTCTGGTTGTGAAATTTCTTTCTTTTCCATAACCAATAACGTAGTTACAACCTCTGCATTTTCAAACCATCGTCCAGTGTTACTTAGTACAATTGTACGTAAATTATAAAAATAAAGTAAAGCCTGAAAGAATTTCTTCCCTATCTCTGTACCTAACCAGGAATTAGATATCACAATTCCCAATCTGCCGTTTACGTCTAAAAGCTCATGTACCTTAAAAGGTATATAGGTGTAAAGATCTGTTTTACCTAATTTAAAAGAAATTTCAGTCTTTTCTTCAATTAAATCATTATATCTCTTAATGTAATCATGCTCATCCACAGATATATTATTGTATTTCACAAAGGGTAAGTTAGATATGACCGCACTTAGTGGTGGTATTATCACGTTGATATCTGCTCCATCTACCGGACTTTTTATCGTAACCGGCTTACCCACTTCCAGCTCAAAAATATCTGATTGAAATAATTTAATTGGAATATTTAAGGAATCAATATTCGTAAGCGCAATATTTGATATCTGCAACGGATAAGCTGATTTATCTGATATCCACGTCGTGTCAAAGGTAGCTTCTGCCAATCGCAGTCTCATCTTTTTATTATCTATAATTGCCTTTGCAATTGTTCCTGTTCCGGAACAAAAATCAGCGCAATGTCCTGTCCAATTTTCAACTGTAATTTGACATAAAAAATCTGCTAACCAAAATGGAGTGGAATACTGTCCTCTCATTTCACGTTTTGATACGTTAACTGTTCCCTCTAATAAATCCTGCAAAACACTTTGGTCTATATTTTGAATCTGATTATGATACAAAAATTGATTGTAATCTATAATATCAATCCAGGTATCTTCCGGTAACAGCTCATTAAAGTCAATCTTTTTAAACACGTTAAAAAAATCGCCCTGCTTAATAATCTCATTGATAATATCATTGCCTTCCTCCGGTGAAGTTGAATTATCAATATTCTTTATTAGGTCGGCACAGTTATGATACCTTCTGATTAAATTAGCAAATAATATTCGATTGGTCCAATTTAGCAATATCGTCTTAGCATATGCGAAGTAGAGATTGGTTTCATCTTTATCATACTCCTCATGAAAGGTATTCCACCAAACCTTCAATTTTCTTTCCATAACCATACTACTATTAGCTTTTGCCTGAAGGTTTTCTGCAACTAAGCCCTTATTTCTCTGAATTAGCTCCGTCATAAGATGATCGGTCACGACCTCAGTAATTGGAGCAATTGTAATTTTCCCATTTACCAAATAATCATTGACCGACATAATAATCTCTCTAATAATTGGAATCCATAGATGTTTATGTGTATTAACATCTTCTCTAGTTCTTATAATGTCTGTTCCAGTCCATACTTTTTCTTCATGAAATTTATGATCTGTCCCTTTTATATACAATTTGCCATAGGTGAAATTCCATATAACAAAACTATTTAGTCCAAGTGCAATTGCTTTTCTGGTAGCATCCTTGATAAAAGCCTCATCCGTTATAAGCACATCAGGCATCTTAAGCTCCCAACCCTGTAAGGGCTTAGACTGTGCCTCATCCTCAAAAAGCAGGACATCTGGGAACATACTTTTTTTATTAACCGACAAAGAATTTTCACCGCCAGCACGTTTCAACCTGATATTTATCCCTTGTAACATTAGATTAATCTGAGTAATAATTTCGATAGCCCAACTTCTCTCATTTCGTCTAATTATTGTTCCCATAATTTCATCTACCTTTGCTCAAATTCTGCAATCAAATTCTGTAACTTTATATGTTTTTTTGTTTTTTTATCCAAATTAATCCAGGCTTGTGAAAGTCTGTTTTTGGCTACCTCTATATAATCAATTTCTTCCCGTTTGAAAAGAGCTACATTTTCATTTTTCTCAATGCCAATGAAGTTTCTTCCCTCCATTAAGGCTGCCACTAGGAACGAACCACTTCCAAAGGTATTATCAAGAATAACATCTCCCGGGTTTGTATAGGTTCTAATCATATACCTTCCCAGCTCAATGGGCTTCTGTGTAGGATGCAAAACCACACCTTCCGATTCAGCAGTTTTAACATAGATGATATCCGTAGGGTATCTCTCCCCTTCACTTGCAACATGCACCGGTTCAAAATCTCCATAGTTCCCGCTCAACTGATTCTTTCTAATTCCCTTATCATAAGGTTTTCCCTCAGTCATTTGAGGATGATAGGTGGGTTGCTTTTTATAAAACACACAGACATCCTCGTGCTTTCTCAAGGGCTGTTTTTTTGCATTCAAAAAGTTTGTAGGTTTGGATTTCTCCCAAACCCATTTGTATTTATATATATTGGGCTGACTTAAAATTAATTTTGCTGTAAATATCCCATTGGAGGTTAAGACAATTGCCCCATTCGTTTTAATGATACGGTTGTATTGATTCCACAATCTATCTAGGGGAATATAGGAATCCCATTCATTTTGTGTCATTCCATAGGGCAAATCACATAAAATCATATCAACACTGCCGTCCGGTATTTTATTCATATATTCTAAACAATCACCTTCAAAAAGCTGATTCATCACTTCATCCATATTTATATTTACCGCACTAGATTTAGACTTGCTCATTGTTATTCTCCTAGAATCCTTCTTGTCATAATGGTGATTGTTTTTTACATCATTGATAGACTAGATTGGCTTTTGACACTCTAATCATACTACTTAACCATTATGTCTATTATATTCATTTATCAACATAATAGCAAGAAACTCCGCTCACTCCTTTTTATTTAAGAAGCTGGCCCTAAAAATCGCATTTTTACCAAATCGCTCCCTTACTTCATCCACTGCTGTATCAAGTTTTGAAAGCTTTTCATTTTGATTCATATCAAATAAATTCAATTGGCTACTGCTCTCATTGCTAACAACCTTGCTGGTATGCACTCCAAGTTTACGTATTGGGGTTCCATCCCACAATTCATCAAACAAGCGGCAAGCCGCCCTATGAATTTCATTTGTAGTATTGGTTGCACTAAGCAGCGTTGCTTGGTGTGTAGTACGGTGAAACTCAAAGTTAACAAGCTCTACCGCTACTACCGTAGCCTTTACTGCATCTGCTCGTAATCTGGCTGCCGTCTTCTCGCATAGAGATAGTAAAACCATCTTTGCAACATCTTCCTTGTCCACATCGAAGGAAGTGGTGGTTGAATTGCCATAGCCCTTATTCGGTGAACTTTCTTCAGATACCAAAGATATATCAATCCCGTTTGCAAAGGAATGGATTACATCTGCGTACTTTTTAAAATGAGAACGAAGAATATTTAGATCCGTCTTTGCCAGTTCTCCAATGGTGCGAATTCCTAGTTCATTTAACTTCTTCTTTGTTGAACGTCCAACGTAAAACAACTCCTCCACCGGGAGTTTCCAGAGCTTTTGCTCAATTTCATTCGGAAACAGTGTATGCACCCTATTGGGCTTTTTAAAATCAGAAGCCATCTTTGCAAGTACTTTATTAGAGGAAATACCAACATTTACGGTAAATCCCAACTTCTGATAGATCTTATCTTTAATTAGATTTGCTGCCTCTATAGCAGAACCATATAGCCCTAAGGTACCGCTCATATCACAATAAGCTTCATCAATCGAGCACTGTTCCACACAAGGTGAAAATTCTTTAAGTATCTCTACAAATGCCCTTGAATTAATCTCATACAAATCATGGCGAGGTGGTACCAATACCAGCTCCGGACATAGTTTAAGTGCATTGCTGATACTTTCTCCGGTTCTTACCCCATACATTTTTGCTGAAGGAGACTTGGCAAGAATAATCCCATGTCTCTTCTTTGCATCTCCTCCCACTGCGGAAGCAATTTCACGCAAATCATCCTTTTCCCCCAATACCTGAAGGCGATAAACAGCTTCCCAACTTAGAAATGCTGAATTAACATCGATATGAAAAACTAAGTTGCCCATACTCGCATTCTCCTTTAAACCAATTATATCAGAACTAATGTTTGTGGTAAAGAGGAGGAATACTAACAATTTCTATTCAATATGTCGAAAAATAATAAATTAAAAGAAATATTACAATATAAAGTCATATCATGTTATAATGCAACTAAGTAGTATTTTAGTACTGCCTAAAATAAACTATAGCGCAGAAAAGGAGTGTCTACCATTCGCTCATTATTAATTGTTGAAGATAACCGTGATCAGAGAAATTATTTGGTTGAAAGTGCGCTTAAGTATAATTCTGGTATAACGATACACAGCACGGATAAAAGATCTGAAGCAATAAAAATTGTAAACCAGGAAGATATTGGTGCATTTTTTATTGATATACAACTGTTAGACGGTAGTGGAATTGAGTTAGCAAAGGAAATACGTACCATAAAAAAATATCAGTTTACCCCCATCGTTTTTATAACAGGGATGCGCACGAAAGAATTAGAGGCTTTTCATGATGTTCACTGCTATGATTACATATTAAAGCCCTATACGAAAAAGACCATAACTGATATTATGACTAAGATTATGATTGATTACTTTGATCAATTAAATGAAGAACCTAATTATCTGACCTTAGATTTCAAAGGTTTAAAACAACGTGTAAACTTGAAGGATATCCTATTGATAGAAAGCCGCAGCCGCAGAATTATTATTCGGACACAGTATGAAGAAATAAAGTATAAATCCATGAACATAAGCCAGTTTGCAAAAGAGCTACCTTCACATTTCATACAGATTCATCAGTCCTTTTTGGTGAATCGTGAACATATTGAAAAAGTTGATATGCTCAGTAATTGTATCTATTTGAAAGGGTTAACAGACAGTATACCCATTGGTGTAAGTTATAAAAAAAAGGTGGGTGCTCAAATTTAATGGGAAATCTTCAAACAATTGTATTAACATTATTTGATTATGTTATGACGTTACTTTTTGTTCATAGTATTAAAAAAACTCTGAGAATACGAATTATTCCGATAATTCTATATATTGTTGTCGCCTCTGTTCTCATTGCATTAGTTAACTTTCTTCACTTAAGTGATATTATATCCCATATGCTATGTACAATTATAAGTATTGTGGCATTATACTTATATTTTTATGTTAATCAAGCTAAGAATATTGCCTCTTGCGCTATGATATATTTTACTATTTCCTTAATGATGATTGTTCTACAATTAGCCGGGGTTGTAATGCTTAACCAGATATTGGGGAATATGGAGTATACCTTTAGCAATGGACTACTTTCTCAAGTAGTATGCCTGGGTTTGGTATTAGTACTAACACGTTTTGTACCCTTCTCTTTATTTGATATATTTATTGAGGAACGAAATCCAGTTTTTAGTGTGATAATGACTGCATCTTTTGTGCTTTCCTATGGAATAACCATCTTGTGGTATATTGATGTCAGCAATATTACTAATGTAATTCTTGAAATTATATTAGTTGTACTCTTTGCCATTGTTATTAATACTGTCATTTTACGAGAAGGCTTTGTAAGTCGTAATTATAAAGAAAAGTTGGCCATCTATGATACCTATTTCCCAATTATTGATGATATGATTGAGGAAATTCGTGGAAAGCAACATGATTACCACAATCAAATACAGACTATTCTAGCTATGAAAAGAGACGAGGCCTTCACAGAAAAATCAATTGAAGATTACATTGATGAGATTAATAGTAATAATATTTGGAAGGATCTTCTTAAATTAGATAATAAAATTATCAGTGCCTTTCTTTATAGTAAAATGTTAGAAATTAAGAACAAAGAAATTAAGGTTAAATTGACCATTCAAGATTTTACGATGACTTCAAGCTATAACTCCCATCAATTAGTAGAAATGTATGGCATTCTCATAGATAATGCCATTGAAGCGATTGAAAACATGCATATTGAAGGAGAGCTCGACCTTCTTATTGATCGTGATAACGGAATCAATATTTTTGAAGTCCGAAATACTTATCATTATGTTAGTGTAGCTGAAATTAATAATTATTTTAGTTATGGATATACCACGAAAGGAAATGCGCCACGCGGTATTGGCCTCCATAAATTGAAGAAAATGCTGGAGCATAAAAAGGGTACCATAGATTTTTACTATGATACCACTTTAAGTAAGATTGTTGCAAAAATTTGTCATTATTAGTTGCGCAGTGATTCAGGCACTTCAGGTTCACCCCACAAATAAATTGATGCTGATTGTGTCGCGATTATAGGTGCAACTAAAAGTAATAAGCTAAGAATATTACGTATGAAGTTTAATTTCTTTCCTGATTTCATAGTAGCTTCCTCCTTTCATCGTTAATAATTGAACAGTTTGTAATATAATTGTAAAAGGACCAATTAAAAATATTGGTTCTTTTATTATTATAGAAATAACTAAATAGGTAGTAATTAGAACTATAATATTTCGTTTTATCTCTGTTATATTCTTCTTTAAATTTCGTCCACTTTTATTAGATATCCTTGGAGCTATCAACAGTAAAACTATAGCAATTGCAATAGCCAGTAATAGCAAATAACTATAATACTGTTGTGGAAAAACCAATGTCAAATAAATCAAAAGAGAAAAGTATCCAGTAGAGAATAAAAGGCAACTCAGATAAGTATCATAGTGTTTGCCTCCAATATGAATACGAAGCAACGTCGTTGTAAAAAATGCATATAAGTACTCCTGCCAAAATCCTAACAGAGAAAATAAAATTAATAGGATTAGAAATTTAGACGTATCTCCCCAGATTACCAACGAAGAGTATTTAATCTGTTCGATTTGAACCTCTGTAAAATAGTCATCTTTATTGAGTTTATTCAGTAGCTTTTGAATAATCTTGTCCAACTCTCTTTTTCTCCACTCATCATTATGCCTTGATAGTAACATACCTAAAAAAGATATCAATTGATCCTGCAGATTCACTAGATATTTGTGTCGATTTTTCTGCAAAAAAATAAATCCGCAAAAATAAAAGGCAAATCTGCATAAACCATTGTTTCTACAACTTAAGCTTGCTAAACTTTGTGACATAGTAATAATTGATCTCGCAAATCAACCTTATACTGGGGAAAAATAGAGCAGCTTAGGACAATAACGTAATATGTTATTGTCCTAAGCTGTTTATTCATGACAAGTGAAACGACTTGTCGTTTCACTTGTCGGATTATTTTAAGTTTGGTTTATGATCATAATTAAGTATTATCTATCTAGTTTAAAATTAGAGATCTCCCGCTTCAAGAAATCTGAATTACTCTTAGAAATTGCTGCCTGCTGTGAAACTTCCGCAGACAAATTCGTAATATCTGAAATCTTTATTGCAATATCTCCTGTTCCCGTTGCACCTTCCGTAGATGCTTGTGCCACTTCATTTACTGCTGTCATAATATTTTCAATACCTGCTAAAAGTTCTTCTGCAGTGGCACTAAAATCTGTGATTAGCTCATCCATATATACAGCATCACTGCTATAAGCTTCTGCAACGTTAAGGATATTAGAAAAGCTTTCAGAAACATCCTTAGATACAAAATCTAAAAGGGCCTTTGAGCTATCTGATAAATTGGTCATGGCTACGGTCACATCCTCGGTAACCTCTTGAATTCGTGTAACTGCATCTCTGGATTGTGTCGCTAAGGCACTTATCTCATCTGCTACCACAGCAAATCCTTTACCACTCTCACCTGCTCTTGCCGCTTCAATGGAAGCGTTCAGAGCCAGTAATCTTGTTTTGGCAGTTATTTTCATAATTGTTTCTGTCAAAACATTGATTTGAGATACTACCTGTGCCTGCTCCAATGCTTGTTCCAGTTTATGCTCTATCTCTTCCCCTATTTGTTCCGCCTTACCTTGAGATAAATGAATTTCTTTCTTATTATTTTTTGCTCGTTTGCTAATCTCAATCACCTGAAGCGCCGCTTCCTGTGACTTGGTTGCAATTGATTTGGTCGCTACTTCAATCTCTGCTGAAGTTGTTGACATTACCTGTGCCGATGCGGCAGTTTCCTGCATTCCTGCTGCCAACTCCTGGGACGTAGCCGCTAAATCTTCAATGTTAGAATTTAATACCTTTATATTACTTGTAATGTGCCCTACAACATCAACAATTCCATCCGCTGCTGATTTTGAGCTTTTTACCAAGTGTCCTACTGAACCCTTCATAACTTCAATTTCGTTTGCTAAAACTCCAAAATCATCTTTTCTGGCAAGATATTTCTCTGGTAACTTAACAGTAAAATCACCAGTTGCAAGAGTTTTAAAGTATGTACTAATCGCTTTGAAGGACTTATTTAAGTTTAATGTTAGATAGATTGTAACAAAGATCGCTAAAACCAAGGATATTGTAAATATTACTATAAACTCTATAATATTACCCCTTGCCTCTTTCTCCTCCTGTTCAGCGATTGATGCAATGTAGGTATCAATATGATCTGTATAATTTCCTGTTCCAATTACCCATTCAAAGGGTTCAAAGGCTAAACTATATCCTCTCTTTGGAGAAGCTTCGGTTTCACCAGCCTTAGGATACCAATAATCTGTATAACCGCCTCCCTTTCGTCCTGCCTCGATAATTGCTTGGATCATTAAAAAATCATTTACATCCTTATCATTAAATCGATTCTTTCCTTCAACCGTATCCTTTCCTAAGCAAACAATGTTAAGACCTTCATAAGTATCAATCCAAAAATACCCACCATTACCATAACGTAATTCTCTTACATAATCAGCTGCTATCTTCTCCGCTTCTTCCAGCGTATATTCACCATTTTCATACTTGGTATAAATAGTATTTATTAACGATACGACACTTTCTACCTGCTCTTTAATATTATTATCAAAATCTGTACGAATACTTTCTTCTAATACTTTTAAATTCCTATCCATCGTCTTTGATTGATTTATTATAGACATGCCAGCCATTAACGACGCCACTAATAATAAAACCGCTGCAAGTAAAATTACTTTTGTTCTCACCTTGTAATTATTTAATCTCATATTGTCTCACCCGTTTTTGATTTCCTCTCACTCATAGGATATTTCTATAATACTGTATAAAATTACACTATTATTCTACAATAATTCGTATAAAATTACAAGATATGTAAACAAAAGATTCATGACTAAGTAATAAAGTCCTATTAAAAATGGACAACCCTTTCCCGTTATTCACAGAAAAAAATTATCCATTTTATACTATTTATTTTATATTTAATTATAATAGTAGACCCTTGCAATCTAGTATCTCCGTTATAAATATTAACTTACACTACAGCTACGCTAAGCTTTGGTGGCGTTGTATGAAGGAAATAATTCGTTTTATTATCCTCTAAAATCCATGATTCCATATTCTCTTTTGGTATAATTAAAGGCATTCGCTCATGAATTCCTTCCATGGATGCGTTGGCATTGGTAGTAAGCACAACGTAGCGCATTTCACCCTTAAAAACGGAATATAAACCGGCCATATAAAGTGCGTTCGTGTGCTCAAGTCGGAAGAAATGTTTTCTCTTCTGTTTGTCCCATTCATAAAATCCAGTGGAGGGAATGATACACCGACGAGTTAAAAGACTGTCACGAAAGGTCTTCTTTTCAAAAGCCGACTCGGATCTGGCATTGATAATTACGCCTTTCCCATCAAACTTAGGATAACCCCAGGCACTTAACGTGGGCGTAATAGATTTAGCTTCCTTAACAATAATCGGAGCCTGATTGGTGGGAAATACTTCTCCAGTTGTCGTTTGTGCATTCTGATATTTTTCATTCAACTTCTGAAGAATTTCCATAATCTCATCATCTTCTTCAACCATAAAATTATATCTACCACACATCTTATACCCTCCCTTTCATAACTGATAATAGACACCCTTTATTATCTTATATTACAAATATAAACACCAGCTTTATAAGCAAGCTCATTATTTATGCTTTTAGACAATCGTTTTATTCAATATTCAATTCCAATTTTTGATCTAATCGTTTATACCAGTTCTTTCTTCTTTCTCGTCGAGCTTGCAATATAATATCGAATTCATACTTCAATTATATTATACGATACCTATGGAGAATATTAGTGCATATATAATCAGATGGCGCAGACCGGCACCGAACGGTTACTATCTTTTCAGTAACCGTTCGGTGGTAAGGCAAGTCCAGATGATTATATATGCACTAATATTCTTTAGTTATCTAGATCAATTTAATCTTCAAAGCTTATCTTATTCCAGGCCTCTTCATTAATTACCACATCATAATCTTCTGACCACTCTGAAAATATCTCCATAAACATCTCATTACGACGTTCACCAATAATTCTCTCTTTCACCTGAATTGTTGCATCTTCATTATAATCCGAAACACAATAGATAATATGCCAGCCATTCTCAGTTACAATAATATCACTTACTTCTCCGGTCTTTAATTGCAAAGCTGCTTGTTCAAATACATCTCCATATTCTTTTGGTGCCTCTCCTTTTCCAAAGGTATACTCAATGGTATCCGCTTCAGAATTCGCTTCTGCAAAAGTAAGGAAATCTGTTGTTTCCTTTGCCTGCTCTGCAAGGTTTTGAATTTTTTCATAGGCATCTGCCTTCTCTTCCTCTGAAAGAGTAACTTTATTGCCCTTTAAGTCAAAATGACTACTGTAAACTACAATATCCTGAACAGTAATCTGCTTTGCAGCTTCTTCCGACACATTATTATCTACATTAATTGTTTCCATTTCAAACATTTTACTAGCTAAAAGGTTATCCGAATAAACCTCTGTTAAAAGCTCCTTTGTAATAAGATACTGGTCAATTTCTTCCTGTGCTAGACTCTCAAAATGATCTTTTGCGTAAGAGGCAGCTTCTGCAAGCTCTTCCTCTGTTAAATTAATTTCCTTTTTCAGTGCCTCTGCCTTAATTATCTTTAGTTCTGTTAATTGATGTATCACTTCTTCCTTTAGCATACTGCCAAAGGTATTTCCATTTCCAAGAATATCTGCTTGCCAGACACCCTTTCCATATTCCTTCTCATACTTTTCTTGTGCTAACTTAAGGTAAACCATAGCCTCATTATAATAAACTCTGGTATCCCCAATGCTAACCATCAGATTTCCAGAACTAACCGAGACATCGTCTTCCTTCTGCTTAGGAGCAGCACTCTTATAATACGAAATTTCAAGTACAGTTTCTTGTGAACTATCGTAAGTAATATATAATTCATTTTCATCTTTTAGATAAGAATAGGTAACCGTAGACTGATCTGCGCTGAATTTCTTTGCAATTTCTGTACCAAAGCTATCCACCAACAACCCATCTGCTTCTTCTTTCTTCATTCCGATGGTAACACCAAACACTTTATATTTTTCTGCCTTCTCCAGCAGGGTAACTGCAGATACCTCTTTTCCTGAGGTCATAACTTGAATAACCCCCTCTTTTTGGTATACACCGCTACTTAACTCACTTAAATCAATTCCTGACTTTCGCTCAAAGGTAGACACACTCTTCCCAATATAATTTGTAAGCTCATTGCGCTCCGCTCCGCCTTTACAAGCAGATAGCAGCATTACGATTAATACGATTGGTACTATGTGTACCAACTTCCAACCTCTTTTCATGCCTGTCCCCTTTCCAGCTGTATTTTATTTCAGCTCTATATAATAGTTCTCATATTCGTAATGAAATTATTTTAGATTAATATTTTATCCCAACTATACTATTAAGTAGCTTAAGTCTACCCAAATTTATATTCTTAACCCCTTACTTATCAGAATTTTGTTGCTGAATTAACAGTTTGAAGTCTTCTAATAGCTTCATCAGATGATCAAAAACTGCTAAGGCATCCATTTTCCCCTTCGGAGTGCCTGGTAATTGATATACAAAATAAGGATTTGCCTGAGGTATCAGCTTCAATTTATTTTTGTGTTTTAATACAAGCTCAGGTATTTTTTCTACTGCAAGCTTTGCTTTCGGGTACATCATAAGCTTGACTTCGTTCTCTTTATGAACTAGGCCTACGATATATACTCTGTGGCAGACAGCCTTAAGTAGTGCAATATTTAAAAGGTTATTTACAGCGTTTGGCAAATCTCCAAAGCGATCCACCAACTCTTCCTGCATATCCATCATTTCTTCCTGATTCTCTATTTCTGCAATACGCTTATAGATATCCAGCTTCTGAATTTCATTTTTAATATAAGTAGAAGGAATGTAGGCATCCATGTCCATGTCCACAGTCGTTTCGTAAGTCTCTTCGTTCAGATCATTACCTTTCATTGCTTTCACAGCTTCATTAAGCATCTTACAATATAGATCATATCCCACTGCTTCCATATGACCGCTTTGTTCTTCGCCTAACAAGTTACCCGCACCTCTGATTTCAAGATCTCGCATCGCTATTTTGAAGCCAGACCCAAGCTCGGTGAATTCCTTGATGGCATGTAATCTCTTCTCCGCAATCTCACGAAGCATCTTATCCCTTTTGTACATCAAAAATGCATAGGAGGTTCGATTAGAACGTCCTACACGCCCCCTAAGCTGATAGAGCTGTGATAAGCCCAGTCTGTCAGCATCGTCAATAATAATTGTATTAACATTTGAGATATCCAAACCTGTTTCAATAATTGTAGTAGAAACGAGCACGTCAATTTCTCCAGAGATAAAATCGAACATAATTTTCTCTAGGGTATGTTCATTCATTTGCCCATGAGCAAAGGCAACATTTGCATCTGGAACCAGTTTTGCAACGGTATTAGCAATCTCATCAATACCATTTACACGGTTATAAACATAATAAACCTGACCTTCCCTTGCCAACTCTCTGGTGATGGCCTCACGTATTATCTCTTCATTATGTTCTAATACATAGGTCTGAATTGGAAGACGGTCCACAGGAGGTTCGTCAAGTACACTCATATCACGAATTCCGACTAAGCTCATATGCAGAGTTCTAGGAATTGGAGTCGCTGTAAGCGTCAGAACATCCACATCTTTCTTTAATAGCTTCATCTTCTCTTTATGTCCAACACCAAAACGTTGTTCTTCATCTATGATTAACAATCCGAGATTCTTAAACTTCACATCCTGTGACAATACTCTATGGGTTCCTACGATTATATCGAGGCTGCCTTTTTTAATTCGTTCTATTGTCTTCTTTTGTTCAGCTGCACTTCGAAAACGTGACAACACATCAATACTTACCGGGAAATCCATCATTCGTTGAACCATTGTATTATAATGTTGCTGTGCTAAGATGGTTGTAGGCACAAGAATAACCACCTGCTTTCCATCGGAAACAGCTTTAAAGGCGGCACGAATTGCAATTTCTGTTTTACCATAACCTACGTCACCACAGATTAGACGATCCATAATACGTTTGCTTTCCATATCTTTTTTGGTTGCCTCAATTGCGTTTAGCTGATCTTCTGTCTCATCATAGGGAAATGCTTCTTCAAACTCCTTCTGCCATACAGTGTCCGGACCAAACTGGAAACCTATCTTCTCCTGTCTTTGGGCATAAAGCGCCACCAAATCCTTTGCCACCTCGCGCACTGCACCTTTGACTTTTGATTTGGTATTCTTCCACTCAATGGAATTTAGCTTATTCAGTTTCGGTTTTCTACCTTCAGAACCAGAATATTTTTGTATCACATCAAGGCCTGTTGCAAGAATATACAACACGCCTCCACCGCCATATTCAATTTTGATATAATCCTTTGTTACCTTATCAACTTCTATTTTTTCAATACCTTTATAGATACCAAGACCATGGTTTTCATGAACAATATAATCACCTGGTGCCAGGTCAGTAAAGCTATGAATCTTATTTCCCTCATAGGAGGTTTTCTTTCTCTTCTTCTTTTTCTCTGAACCAAAGATATCACTTTCCGAGATTACCACTAACTTAATTAATGGATATTCAAATCCCCTTCTAAGGTTCCCATATGCCACCATAATCTCTCCGGGTTGGAGCACTCGGTCCATATCTTCTGAATAGAAAGCACTAAGATTATATTCTCTAAGATCATCACTTAAACGCATCGCTCTCGACCTTGAACCAGAAAGAAGGACTACTCGATATTTGTTCTTCTTCCAACGCTCTAGATCTTTTACCAACACTTCAAAGTTCTTGTGATAAGAAGCTACTGTCTGAACTGTAAAGTCGTACTTCCTCTTGGGTGTATAAAAATTATTCTTAACTTCCATGGTACTGATAAGTATAGAATTTCTATTTGCCAGAAAGCCCATTGCTTCCTTATAGCTAAAGATTACATCAATCTGTCCCGGAAGAATATATCCCTTCTCAATACGGCCAATCATACCTTCTCGAAACTCTGTTTCAACCGCTTCTCCCTTTTCCACCAGTCTACCTGGCTCATCTAGAAAGAACAAAGTTTCTTCTTGATCAAAATACTGAAAAAAACTTACCGTCTGTTCATAAAAATAATTAATATAACTTTCCATTGCTACCGAACCCTGATAGGTTTCAAGATTCTCTTTGAATTCTCCAATAATTTGATGTATTCGAGCAGCTTCTTCTGTTTTAAACTGGTCTCTAAGGCCTTTATAGTATTTCTTTTCCTCATCCTCTAGTTTTTGAATTCCTGCTTTTCTTCTCTTATCGTCAAGAATGATTTCTGTCGCTGGATATATCGTCAGACCCTCAACCTGTTCAATGGAACGTTGACTGCTAATATCAAAGGTACGAATAGAATCTATTTCATCGCCCCATAGCTCGACACGATAAGGAACCTCTTCGGTTAGAGGAAAAATATCTATGATACCTCCCCTAACAGCAAAATCACCTGGAGATTCCACCTGCGCCTGCCTTTCATATCCCAGGTGGATTAAAGCAGCACTAAATTCTTGCAATTTAATTACTGACTCCGCTGTAATCTTAATAATTCGTTCCTTTATCATCTGTAAAGGAAGGATACGATCCATTCCACCTTCCAGTGAAACAATGATTGTCGCGGCTTTCTTTTCAATTATCTTACGAAGAACTTTCAAACGTTCTCTGACAATGGCATTTCCATGTATATCTGCACTATAGAATATAATGTCTTTTGAGGGATATAGAAAAACTTCTTTATCATATAGTCTATAATCCTCATAGATTTCCTTGGCCTTTAAATCGTTATAAGTGACAATTACCTTATATTTAAATCCTTCACTTAAGCCATGGATTAAGTGGCATTTTTGGGAATCAATACAGCCGGTAACTTGTACCGGCAGGGTTCTCGTTATAATGTTCTCCCTGATATCATTAAATTCTTTTAATTCCATCAAGGGTGCGCTGAAGGTTTTCAAAATGACATCCTCCTATTTTAAAACTATTATTTTTTTCTATTATATTGATTCATCGCAGCATCAATCCCTGCCGTGATAATCATTTTGCAGGCATCGGAAGTATCTTTCAACGCCTCTCGTATCGTTGGTTGCTCTGCCGCCTGAAATCTTGACAGAACATAATCTGCAAGATCCCAATCCTTGGGTTTATCGCCAACCCCCACTTTAATTCTTGGAAATTCATCGGTGCCAAGATGACTGATGATGCTCTTAATCCCATTGTGCCCGCCAGCACTTCCCTTCTTACGAATTCGAAGCTGGCCAACTTCCAGGCTGATATCATCATAGATAATTATAATTTCACTGGGTGTAACCTTATAAAAATCCATTAACTCACGAACACTCTCACCGCTTAAGTTCATATAAGTAATGGGCTGAGCAAGAACCACTTTTTCTCCTTCAATAGAACCTTTTCCGCAAATTGCCTTATGTTTTTTCGTATCCAATGATATACGATAGTCATCGGATACTTTAGTAATTGCATCCCAACCAATATTATGTCTTGTAGCCTGATATTTATCAGTTGGATTTCCTAAACCTACTATAATGTACATAACAAAACCTTTCTTAAGAACTCCTATTTATCGCAGTAATGTAGATTATTACAAAATTAACTTCTTAGCTTGATGCGGCTGAAGCTGCAGCAACTGCTGCCGACGCAGATGCTATTGCTGCCATCTGCTGTGCAATCAGTATTCCTGTAATATTATTTGATATTGTCATTTTAACTTTATTATATTCTACATCCTCTATATATTCCAAACATAAAATAGCTGTTGCAAGCATCACTCTTTCTGGCTTTGTTACCGACCAGGGGCCAAATCCCTTTTTATATTTTAAGTATTCATGAAATTCAGCTATTTCGTCCGCTAATTGATTAATATCTATATCAATTAATGCTGCTATACCTAAAAAAGATAATTCAATTCCAATTCCCAATTTACATTTCCTTACTTTTAAGGCACGATATAAATCCACTACTTTCTTGCATTTTATTTCCGCATCCTCTGTACTGAAGGACAACACCTGTGATAAAGCTTGTAGTGAATTAGAACTAATAAAATCTTGTTTTAAAATCCTATAGCAAGTTTCCACTTCTTTAATCACCTCTGGAATTGGTTTATCTTGAATTGCAAGAAGTGCCGCAAAGCCATAGTCATCCGAAGAAGTTAATATTTTATGCTCCTTTTTCATAGCTGTATAAATGTTTTTCGTCGACGCAGCAATTCGTGTATAATCATAAGGTTCTGCCTGAATTGCAATTGATGTTGCCGCCAATACAAGATAAGGAGAAGAATGCAGCTTTTCTTGTTTCAATGCCTCATAAACCTTTAAGATGCTCGAAAAAACGGCACCTGGATTATCTTGAAGAGATAGTATAACAGAAGTAATAAAGTATGTTATATCCTTAAACTGAGATAATATGCCTGTATTTTCCTTAATTATCGTTCGACAACGAATAATTGCATCTGCGTCAACTTTTTTTCCATGCAGGGTATAAAGGAATGCACCAAATCTTAGATTGGATGAGCTATTCCATTTTAATACCTTTGCCAAATCCTGATAATTCTCTGCAATTAAATTGCATTTTGTACGCAAGGTTTCTTTCATAAATACACCCTACCTTTATTATTTTTAACTGTTTTATTATAATCCTTGGGAGACTTGATGTAAACTGATAAATGAAAACATGACGGAACAAAAAAAGCAGCCCTGACGCTGCTGTTTTTGTACTCTTCTCTTAGTTTTTACGCTTGTACTTCTTCTGATTCTAAAGCCGCAATTTCGTACTTTTCAAGGATAATCTTTTGAATCTTATCTCTTGTGTCCGAATTGATAGGATGAGCAATATCGCGATATTCGCCGTCTCCAGCTTTTCTGCTAGGCATAGCAATAAATAAACCCTTATCGCCTTCAATAACCTTGATATCGTGAACTACGAACTCGTTATCAAGTGTGATTGAAACAACAGCCTTCATCTTGCCTTCCTTACTCACCTTACGTACGCGTACGTCGGTAATTTGCATGGAATGATCCCCCTTCTGTCCATATTATCGTTCGTTTTAGTAATGATCAGTACTAAACTGATTCAAATTACAAGTTACAAGTTACCCCACTGAATAATACCTTCAGTTCCCTTACTATTTATTCTTTGTGTTTAGATAGCGCTATTATAACATATTTATTACAAAATGTGAATAATATTTACGAAAAAATAACAAATTTTTGCAGATTTCTTACCATTTTCTATTAATTCCATTTCCTTTTTGTCAAGTAGCTTACTTTATTTCGTTAATTCCTTATGTTTTCGGGTACACATACTTTATATTCTGAATATAATGGCTATGAATTCTTACTGTCTATTATCGTATCTTTATGCACGATTCTGATAGCTTAAGGATTTTAATCTTGTAATTAATGTTGTAATTTAAGTAAAATGGGTTATAATATCAGTTAGTTATTTGATGAAGATGCTTTACCGGCATCGTGGAGGTTGAATATGTATAAAATTGATTTTAATAAGCCCTGCCGGATGCATTTTATTGGTATCGGCGGAATAAGCATGAGTGGATTTGCTGAATATTTACATACCCTTGATTTTGTTATTAGTGGTTCGGACGCACATTACAGCAGTATTACCGACCATTTAAGCTCTTTAGGAATTACCTTCTACTTAGGACAGAGAGCTTCGAATATAACTTCTGATATTGAAGTTGTTGTTTATACCGCGGCCATATCGGAAGATAATGAGGAATTTATGGAAGTAAAACGTCTTAATCTTCCAATGCTTTCCCGTGCTGAAATGATTGGACAGTTAATGCTTAATTATGATAATGCAGTTACCATATCTGGTACTCACGGGAAAACAACAACTACATCCATGGTTTCACAAGTCTTTATGGATGCTGAATTAGATCCAACTATTTCTGTAGGTGGCATGCTTGATGTCATCGGTGGAAATATTCGAATGGGTAAATCGGAACACTTTATTATAGAAGCATGTGAATACACCAATACCTATCATGAGTTTTATCCAAAGCGCGCCATCATCTTAAATGTGGATGAAGATCACCTGGACTTCTTTAAAGATCTGGATGATATTTATCATTCCTTCCATACCTTTGCTAAGCGAATACCTAAGGATGGTCAATTATTTATTAATGGTGAAATTGACCGTTATGAAGAGCTTATTAAAGACTTAGATTGTGAAGTCTTCTCCTATGGAATTATTGATTCCAAGCACCGTACTTCCATAAAAGCATATGACTATGCAGCTGATCGAATTGAGATTAGTCGTGAGTGTATCAGCAGCTTTGACTTCTATATTAAGGGGAAATATGTTGATCGCATTGAATTAAACGCCATTGGTATTCATAATGTATCAAATTGCCTTCCCGTTATCGGTCTCGCTCTGCAGATTGGTGTTTCAATGGAAACAATAAAAAAAGCTATGCTTTCTTTTAACAATTCAAAACGACGCTTTGAATATAAAGGGGAAATTGGCGGTATATCCATCATCGATGATTATGCACACCACCCCACAGAAGTTGTTGCCACCTTAACTGCAGCTAAATTTTATCCCCATAATAAGCTATGGTGTGTGTTCCAACCACATACTTACTCCCGTACAAAACAGCATTTGACGGAATTCGCAGAAGCCTTGTCATATGCTGACAAAATAGTGCTTGCAGACATCTATGCTGCACGTGAAAAGAACCCAGGAGACATATCTTCTAAGGATTTACTAGGAGAATTAGAAAAATTAGGTAAGGAAGTATATCATTTTAGCTCTTTTGATGAGATTGAAAACTTTTTATTACAAAATTGTATGAACGGTGACCTGTTGATAACTATGGGTGCCGGAGACATTGTTTCCGTGGGAGAAAATCTTCTAGGATTGTAGTTATCCACATTATCCACAGTTTTATCAACAATTTGCTTGATAACTGCTGTGGATATTTTTTTGTCGAACTATTCTTCTGTAAACACAGTGTTTAGAATTTAACAAGGCTTGATTTTACTTATGTTCTTGTTTATTTTACATTTTTTTACATCATTTGACTTGTATCCCATCCACTTTATCCACATTATCCACGTTGGATAAATATGGCCAAACCCCTGAAAATAGGCTATTTGCAGATGAAATTATCTATGCTATAATGTTGCTGGCATCATTTTGCCAGCTATATTTAGGAGGTATTTTATGAGTAATATATCATTACATGCTGAAGGCGTATCTGATGTTACTATCGTGCCGAACATCTTCATTGATCAATTTATGCCATCTGCAAACGGGGCGTATGTTAAGGTTTATTTATATCTTCTGCGCTGCTTTTTAGGCAACCACCCCGAATTATCCATTTCCTCCATTGCCGATCGTTTAGAAGATACGGAGAAGGATATCCTGCGTGCCCTATCTTATTGGGAAAAACTGCAGCTCCTTACTCTGATTCGTAATGATCAAAAGGATATTATCTCTATTCACTTGGTTGATTTAAGTAAATTTCAAAATAGAACTGTACCGCTAGTTACTCCTGCGCCAGAACAGCAAACAGATGAAATTGCAGTAACTGTCACCACGGAGAAAAAGCCCGCCACACGTCCAAATTATTCTCCAGAACAACTTATCGAGCTTAGGAATAATGATGAGATTAATTGGGTGTTACATATTGTTGAGATCTATCTGGATCGCTTGTTAAAACCAATGGATCTTCAACTTATTCTTTACCTCTACGAGGAATTACACTTTAAGCCAGAGTTAATCATGTTCCTTTATGAATACTGTGTTTCAAAGGGCAAGAAAAATGCTTCCTACATAGAGACCGTGGCAATCAGTTGGGCCGAAGAAGGTATTGATACCGAGGAAAAGGCAAAGGAAGCAACTACTGTTTACAACGATCACTTTAATGTTGTTAACAAAGCTTTTGGCCTTAAACGTGCACCCGGTCAAATTGAACGCCAGTACATAACAAAATGGGTTGAGGTATACGGTTTTGCTGATGATATCATTGAAGAAGCCTGTAACCGCACTTTATTAAGGACACAAAAACCAGATTTTAAGTATACGGATAAAATTTTAGAAACCTGGTTTAAGAAAAACGTGAAAACTCAGGCTGACATTGCAAAAGTCGATGAAGATTTTTCAAAAGGAAATAAAGCGAGTGAGGCAAGCAAGGTTACAACGATGGCTAAACCTACACCAAACAAGTTTAATCAGTTTCCTCAAAGGACTTACACAGCACAAGACTATGCTGAACTGGAAAAGAAGCTTTTGAATAAAGGCTTATAGGTTTCGAATTTTGTGAACCATGCCGTTGATTAATTAATGGAGGAAAACAAAGTGGCATTGAAGAATGAGCAGTACAATCAGATATTGCGGGAATATGACAGCCGTCGTTTAAAAAACAAGCATATACAGGACAAACGAATAAAAGAAGCATATGAGCAAATTCCGGAATTAAAAGCACTGGAAGAGGAAATAATCAAGGTATCAGCACAGAGTGGCCGCTTAGCTTTATATGGCGATGATAGTGCACTTGCAATTCTTCGAGAACATTCTCACCAGTTAAAGCAACAACAACAGGAATTGTTGATAAAGCATGATTATCCCGCAGATTATTTGGACATGCCCTATCATTGCAATAAATGCAAGGATACGGGATATGTTAATAACGAAAAATGCAACTGCTTTAAACAAGCCATCTCCGATTTATTGTACTCTGGCTCCAATATTAAAAGCATACTTTCCAATGAGAATTTTAGCAATTTTTCCTTCACTTATTATTCCGATGATTACACGGATGAAACCCTTGGGCTTTCACCTCTTTCCAATATGCAAAAAGTAGTTGCCAGCTGTAAGAATTTTATTCGTCATTTCAATAAACAGCACGAGAACATGCTTTTGTTGGGCAACACGGGTGTCGGAAAAACTTTTCTTGCAAATTGCATAGCAAAGGAGTTGTTAGACCGCGGGAACACCGTTATCTATCTCACTGCTTTTCGCTTATACGATATTCTTGAAAAATATAAATTTAGCCGTGATGAAGATTATTCTTATGAGGCTTCCAACCAGTTTGAGTATATTTTAACCTGTGATTTACTAATTATTGATGATCTTGGAACCGAGCTTAATAATGCTTTTACAAATTCTCAATTATATCTTATCATAAACGAGCGCTTGTTAAGACGTAAGTCCACGGTAATTTCAACGAATTTGTCCTTAACAAATATTAATACCAATTATGGAGAACGTATCTTTTCTCGAATTGTAAGCAGCTATAATATTCATCGTATTATCGGCAAGGACATTCGTCTACATAAGGCGGTCAATAGTACTAATCAATAATAAATGTCGAAAATCGTCTTGACGAATCAATGGTAATAATGGTATAACTTTAATGGCTTTTGAAACCAATTCTTTAAATTCATGGAGGGACATTTCATGTCAAAGCACGAGAAAATTGTTGAAACAATTCCTGTAGGACCTCTGGGTATTATTGCGCTAGAAAGCAGTAATTCCTTAGGACAACGCGTGAATGACTATTTAGTTGAATGGCGCGATGCCAGAGAGAGCGAGCACAAAGGTACGATTGCTTTTTCCGGCTATCAAAGAGATTCATTTTTATTAAAGGCTTGCTGCCCACGATTCGGCACTGGCGAAGCAAAAGGTCAAATCAAAGAATCCGTTCGAGGTGTTGATTTGTACCTGTTGGTAGATGTTACAAATTACAGCTTAACTTATACTGTATCCGGACATCTCAATCATATGTCACCCGATGACCATTATCAGGATTTAAAAAGAATTATTGCCGCAGTTGGTGGAAAAGCTAGAAGAATAACAGTTATTATGCCTTACCTGTATGAAGGCAGACAACATAGAAGAAGTTCCAGAGAGTCTCTTGACTGTGCTCTTGCTCTTCAAGAATTGACCCAGATGGGTGTTGACAGTATCATTACCTTTGATGCACATGACCCAAGAGTTCAAAATGCCATCCCTCTATCCAGCCTTGAAACCGTAGCTCCTAATTATCAATTTATCAAAGCATTGCTTCATAATGTACCTGATCTTAAACTTGATGCGGAACATATGATGATCATCAGCCCGGATGAAGGTGGAATGTCAAGAGCAGTTTATTATGCTAACGTATTAGGTCTTGATATGGGTATGTTCTATAAGAGACGTGACTTCACTAAGATTGTGAACGGACGTAATCCAATTGTAGCACATGAGTTCCTAGGCACAGATATCGAAGGAAAAGATGTTTTAATCGTTGATGATATGATTTCTTCCGGGGAAAGCGTATTGGATGTTGCACATGAGTTAAAGAAGAGAAATGCAGGCAGAATCTTTGTTGCCTCCACGTTTGGTTTATTCACCAATGGATTTGCTAAAATTGATGAAGCATATGAAAGTGGTTTAATTCACGGTATCCTTACTACCAATCTTATCTATCAAACACCTGAGCTTTTAACAAAGCCTTGGTATATCAATGTAGATATGAGTAAATATGTAGCCTTGATTATTGATACATTAAATCATGATGATAGCATTAGTGGTCTTCTTAATCCTGTTGCACGAATTCAAAATATTATGCAAGAGTACAAACAGGGTCATTATGCAGCTGATTTGGCAGAATAAATTATAGAATATAAGAATCAGTATATAAGAATTTGATTTATAAGAGCGAATATTAACTTCTCTTTCACACCAATTAGCAGTGTACATAGAAGTTAATATTCGCTCTTTTAGTTAAATATCCCTGCAATATAAATATTAATGCAACATTTTCTTTTCAATATCTTTTTCAATATCTTTTTCAATATCTTTTTTTTCAACATCTTTTTTATTAAATATTATATATTTTATACGAGAACATTGTTCACGATTTCAATACCAATACGTTTCCCAATTGCATTTAACACTTCTTCTCTTATATCCTTTATAATTCCAGCCTCATCCTTTACTAAAATATAAATATAGAAGACTGGTAGGTAATCAGAATCAAGCTGTAAAATATCAGCAATCCCGCTAATATCTTTTAGGGTGCAAATTGCTCCCTTATGATTATAAAAATAAATTGGGTAATCTAATCCTATTGAAATCCTTTTAAATAAAGTAACCGTATCATAAGCCTTAAGATTAAGGCTGGTAACAATGTGATCCGTTTCTTCTCGAACAATATCACTGACGTTCTGCTCAAAGCTCGAAATATTCATGTCCTTACTATGTCTTGTAATAAAGGATAATACAAACCCAGAAGAATTTTTTGTCACGTTCTCTAACATTTGAAGAATTAATTCTGTGGATTTTCCCTGAGTAAAAAGTTTATTTTCCTTCATCAGGGATGCTTTTATGTCATCCCTTCGTTTCATTATTTCAAGCTTCACAGCATCGTCGATAACCTTAAAATTCTCACTCCGCTTAATTAACGAATGATACCGCTTACTGCTGCGCAATAATTCAGCTAACCTTTGTGCTAATACGAAGTCTCTGGTTCCTTCCATAATATCTTTATTATGATAATATTCTGTATAATAAATCTGTCTAAGTACTGTGGTCAGCCAGGAATCATTCCACTGGGAAAGTGCATTTGCTTTTATTGCTGACTTTTTATCGCCCAAGGGGAACCAAAGTCCCGAAATATCAAATGGAATTAATATCTCATTGTCCTGCTGCTTTTCCAATCCTTCTTCCATCAAATATTTTATGACCAAATCTTTTACAATTCCTTCGAGAATATAATCAGATTGAATGACTCTATGATGATAAACAATATCCTTATAGCTATTATATCTGCGCTTTACAAAGTCCTCAACAGAAGTAACCGCTTTTAAGGGAACACAAAATAGAATATCTCCGTTTTTCACAAACAACTGCATATCATTAATAATTCTGCTATATTCAATTTTGCCTGAATCTTTCCCAGAATTAATTACATCCCTTGTAACGTAATCCAAACGATCTCCATCTAAGCTAGAATCGATAATTCTATGAAGATATCTGAATGCCCCTTCTTCAGCAAAAATCCTTTTTACACTTTCTAGTACCAATAGTTCAAATAAATTTTCATTGTAGTTTGATGAATCTTCTGAAGTTGCTACAATAATTTTACTCAAA
Organism: Bacillota bacterium; assembly: GCA_023407575.1. Taxonomy (GTDB): domain Bacteria; phylum Bacillota; class Clostridia; order Lachnospirales; family Lachnospiraceae; genus Mobilitalea. Next base: position 55,755 of record JAEYLX010000070.1, on the reverse strand, counting down.
ATACCCTCACTGATTTCGTCGCCCATTTGCTCATGTAATTTCTTATTACCCTCGAAGTATTTCGACATAATATCAACAAATTCTTTTGTATTCTCTTTTTCAATGTTTACTTTCTCTTTATATTCCAGGTAAACATCCTTCAAAGCAAACTCTACGATATGACTAAATGGAGGATGTCCGATATCATGTAGTAAGGCTGCTGCCCGAATTGATTGAATGAGAATAAGATGTATCATATTGTAATGATCTGGAATATTATTCGGTATTAGCGAATGTCGCAGCTTATCCAGTTCAATCCAGGGAATTTCCCTTGGTAGCCTACCACCTAATTTATCTGCACATACCTCTGTTTGCTGTCCTAAGCTATCTAAAATATTAGCATATTCCTTATCAAATATATCAAAAAATTCCTTTAACGTTGAATCCGTGGTATTCAGTAACGATTGGAAAAACATATCAGAACAAAGTTTCATTGTTCCAATGGAGTGTTCAAATCGTTTGGTTCGATTCGTTGGAAACGTAAGATATAACGTAGAATTCTGATATACATCATGAAGGCGATTAAATCCAATGGTTGAAACAATTCTTCTTTCATATTCCGTTAAGGAAATCAACCCATGTATGGAATCATTCAAATAAATGCCATTTTTCAAGTTAATCCTCCTCTCTCGTTTTTATTCCTAATTAAGTATTTGCATTCCTAGATCTACTAATTCAGAATCTCTTCCTGACCTTCTTTAATAAAATTATCATCAATTAAGCCCTCTCCCTCGGAAGCGCCTTCACCCTCTAAAATTGCAGTGTCAGTGGTTTCATCCCTCTCAAGACCATCAATAGTTTCAGGGTTGGTTCCTTCCTCTGGTGTTTCTTCTCCTTCTGAACTATTATCTTCCGAATCGATTTCTTCTGGATCAAGTCCATCTTCTGAACCATCCTCCTGATAATTACCCTCTTCTTCTAAACTATCCTCTGGATTAGTATCACTATCTGGTGCTTCTGTTTCGATTTCTTCCTCATTGTTGCTTATTTCTTCCTCGGGTATCTCTGGTTCTACTACATTCTCTTCTGTAACGTTCTCATCAGAATCAACTTCTTCCGTATTTTCTTCTTCCGGAACTTCGCTTTGTTCTTCCTGTGGTCTCCAATCATAGAATAAGAAGTCCTTTGTCATAGAGATTGTATGCACCTGTTCCATAAAATTATGCCAGATGCTACCCGGATAGGAGGCACCTCTTAAATCAGACAACGCTTTGGGCAAATCATACCCAACCCATACACTGGTGGTATAATAAGGAGTATAGCCAACGAACCATCCGTCCTTTTGATCATTCGTGGTACCAGTTTTACCTGCACTTATTGTATTAGAGAGACCAAGACCCTTTCCCGTTCCTTTTTTCATTACCCCAGTTAAGGTCTCTGTCATAATCCTTGCCGCTTCTGTCTTATAAATCTGTTTTTCATCGATTGTTTCTCCAACAACCTCTTCTCCTTGTGAATCCATAATTCTTATAATACAAGTTGGCTCACGATAAAAACCATCATTCTCAATTGCCGCATAACCTGCTGCCATTTCAACAGAGCTTGCACCAACGGTTAATCCCCCAAGTGCAGCTGCAGGGATGTAATCACTCTCTGATATTTTAGCAAAATTCATTCTAAGTAAGTAATCCAACCCTACCTGTGGTGTTAATTCCTCAAAAAGCTTCCAGGCTACTGTATTTTTTGATGCTTCAATTGCCTTTTGTAATTTTATTTCACCCGCATACTGTTTATCCGCATTCTTAGGACCATCTTTACTGTATATATCTTCAACAATACTGTCTGGAGTATATCCACGCTCAAAGATGGGCGTATAAACAATAAGTGGCTTAATTGCACTACCTGGTTGGCGGAAACTCTGATATGCCCGGTTGAGAGTATACCCTCCGAGGTCCTGTTCTCTTCCTCCAACAATAGCAACTACTCTACCGGTATCATTGTCGATACAAACGGAAGCTGCCTGCAATTTATACACGCCCTCTTCATTCACCTCTGTAAATTTTACCAGAGCATTATCTACTGATTCTTGTAACAGCTGCTGCTTTTCTAAATCAATGGAGGTATAAATACGATATCCCTTACTATACAAATCCTTTTGGCAACTAAAATATAATTCATCGTAGGCTGCATTGTAGGCTTCTTTATCAGCTTCATCTTCAAATTTATTACGAAACTCAAATCCCTGTTTTTTCATTAAAGCTCGAATTGCACTGTAATAAGTATAGGTTTCAACATAGTTCTGCTTCTCTAATTTTGTTCGATTTAGTACGATCTCTTCTTTAAGTGCTAGTTGATAATTCCTTTGATTGATAATTCCTGCTTCATACATTTGATCCAAGATACGATCTCTACGCTTCAGGGTGTTATTCATATTCGTTACGGGATTATAAAGATTTGGATTGTTGGGTATCGAACATAAAAATACCAGCTGTGACATGCTTAGTGAGGACACGCCTTCACCAAAATATCCTTTTGCTGCCGCCTGAATTCCATAGTAACCGTTAGCAAAATAGATTTCATTAAAGTAAAATTCTAAAATATCAGTTTTACTATACTTTTTCTCTAATTCCTGTGCTATAAATATTTCTTCCAGCTTTCTTTCATAAGTTACCTTATGAGTTAAAAAAACATTACGGGCTAGCTGCTGAGTAATTGTACTGGCTCCTTGTGTAATTTCACCTTTGTGCTTGATCAAAGCTATGGCGGCTCGGATATTTGCCAAGTAATCCACTCCATCATGCTGTAGAAAATTACGGTCTTCCGATACCAACATAGCATCAATTACAGTGGCTGGAATTTCCTGATAGGAAAGATAGTATACATCCTTTTCCGTCCTTAGTGTAGAAATCAAATTCCCTTGTACATCATAGACCAAACTGGTCTGATCGTCTTTAAAGGTATCACTCGAAGAAGTGCTTACCTTCTGCTTTGCTTCTGCCTGAAGCTTTAAGATCATCTTACCATAGACCTGATAGAAATAGAAAAGTCCTATCGCTATTACCATAAGAAGGCATAGAGATACAATTTGCAGGACTAACCTACTTTTGTTACCAGCTCTTTTTTTTGTTTTCTTTTCATTTTCTTTCTTATTATTCTTTTTTTGTTTGGGCATTCTCAACCTCCACCCTGAACAATGTTCAATCCTTATAATTAATACGATAGGTCAATAAAATGGTATGGAATATTCTGTTCTTCCAATAATTCTTTCTCCCTTTTATGACAGGTAAATAATACCACTTGTTCCCTATCCGATATTTTATTTAAAGACGCTCTTACTCTCGTCTCATCATAAAGTGCAAAACTATCATCAAAAAGCAACGGCATACTTTTATTCTCGAGCAATAAATCCGCAACTGCAAGGCGAAGTGCAAAATATACCTGATCCATTGTTCCTGCACTTAGGCGATCCAGCATATGATAATTGCCATTATAACCCACTTTAACCTCAAGCTTTTCATCTATTTTAAGATCATTATATCTTCCACCTGTAACCTCGCGAATTATATCCGAAACAGACTGATTGAGTTTTTCTCCAAAGCTATCATGAATATCGGTACTCAACTCCTGTATTGTAGATAGAGCAAGTTTTACCGCTTCCTGCTCTACTATGCCTTCCTTCATCATCCGCTCCAAATCAGTAAGGCGATCTTTGTTTTTTAATAACTGCTCCTCATTGCCTTCCAGAGCGTTTACTTCCCAGATAATCTTTTCTCTTTGGAGTTTATACTCCTCCAGCTTTCGATTAATCTCTGAAACTTTTCCCTGTAGCAATGACCTTCGCCGATTAATCTCTTCCCGGAGCCTTTGGATGGCTTCCGAAGTAAGTTCCTCTGCTGAAATGAAATTCTGCATATATTTCATTATTGTCTCATAAAGAAGATCACATCTATCTTCTAACATTGACCTTTGCTTTTCCAGGGTTTTTTTCTGATCTTCTGCATGCTCCATGGCATACTGATTTTTTCTTATCTCTTCTTGTTTATTGAGTAATTCCTCTACTGATTTAACCTGATGCTTCTTACATATTTCATTTATTTTCTTCATTGTATCAGATCGTTTAGTATTGAGTTCTTTCTCTTTCCGTTTCTGCTGTGCAAGTGCTTTGCCACCAGCATGACTACTCATCCAGAAGAACACACCTCCAAGCAATAACACTCCAATCGCTAAACCAATCCCAAGTATCTCCATGCCGCTTACAAGTAGCACAATAATTGCCCCGAGGACACTGAAACAAAGAATCATACTGCTGTTTCTCTGTTTGGTTTCCAAAGCCGTTTCTTTCACTCCTTTAAACTCTTGTTGCTGATTCTCCATATCCTTTTGCAGCCGATAAAGCCTTTCTGCCACTTTACTATCCTCTATAAAAATCTCAATCAAAGGAAGATCTTTCTCCCACTGAAAAATCTTATTATTCAGCTCCTGTTCCTGCAATCCTACATCTTCTGCTTGTCTTCTATAGGTTTCATAATTATTGTACTTTTCTAAAATGGCAGGAAGCAACTCCATTCTATCTGCTTCCTTCTTTTCAGTAGAGGTAAGGTTGTCCCGTTCTGCTTTCAACTGTTGCTCTTGATGAAGTAACTCTCTTCTTTGCAAGGATAGCTCATCCATCTTCTTTTCCTTTTGCAATTCGTCTTCCATATCCAGCTGTATCGCTTTCATTTCTTCCTGATACTTTGTCAGATCCAACTGTTTTCTCTTGTTATTTAATATATTAAATGCTTTAGCAACATCAATCTCCTTGCTTTTTGTAACCGAAAGATTCGTAATATAATTACGAACCTGCGACGCTAGTTCCTGGTCAGTGGAAGCTTTCAATTGTTCAATACTAACGGTATTCTTATAAATAGATTCCGTCAATCCTGGAACTAACTCGCTAATCAGGCCTTCCCTTAACTTAATTTCACGACCAGTCGACAAATCCAACACGGTAAAGCTCTTACTATTTGCATGAAAACTTCTTTGCAAACGATATTCTTTCCCTTCAAGAACAATATCCATACTTCCTTCATAGGCACCGGGATAGCTCCAAGGTAGATATCTGGTATAGGTATCCTCCTTAGAAGCGGACCCTCTTCCTCTCATGCGTTCAATTCCAAATAACATTCCCTTAATAAACGCATGTATTGTGGATTTACCTGCTTCATTTTCGCCATAGATTAAGTTAATTCCCGGCTTTAATTCTATTTCACGGTTATGAAAATGACCAAAATAATTTAGTTTCAGTTTCTTAATCAGCATTTCCTTACCCTTTCCAGCTAATTCTTAGCACCTAACAATGCTTCTATTCCATAGTACAAGGCTTTCTTTGTAACTTCTTCCTTCACTATTTTACTGTCCCCATTCTCCTTTCCCAGATCATTTGCCCCTGTATGCTCCCGAATTCTTTTAATAAATTGTCCTATCATATTATCTGAATTCTCCAGATATAAGGCATCAAAATCATAATCAGGGATGCTATTATCTATAACTTCAAGAATGTTTCCCAGCTCTTTTAAAGCTTCTCTATTAATTTGAAGCTCTTCATCCCTAATTCCTTCAATACAAAATGAATAAATATGTTGATTTCCCAGGCTTCGAACTATTTCTCTTGCATCATCTAGGAGGGATCCATTTGTGGTCTCCTGATTTACCTTAAGCGTAATGTTCTTATATTCTCTCGTTGAACTTGGCATAAACTGAAGGGTTATTCTTCTTGCCTCTTGTTCATTGCAAATCTCTCCTTTGATATACCCTCTAGCTCCTGTTTCATTCCTATCCATCGGTTCCAAGGAACCGCTGTAAGCCATTCTTTCGTGTATTAGTTCTGGTTTATGAATATGTCCCAGTGCAATATAATCAAATCCGGACTCCAGTATTTTCTTGCGGTTCATTGGAATGTTCTTTTCGTCTCCGCCGTGTGCCAGCAATATATTAATTTCCCCTTTATCCTTAGGACGAACAAAATCATACATAGGCTCCGTAATATCGCGGCTACCATAACTCAACCCATAAACCGTGACATTAAGATCAGGCAAAGTTACCGCACCCAGGGATGTACTTAAAAACATATAAACCTTTTCATCCCAAACAAAGTCCTGATACTGTGATCTTGGACTGATATAATCATGATTTCCTGCCATCATAACGACCTTTGTGGTTTTTAGCTTACTAAGGTGATAATTTACTTCCTTTAACTCCCTAAGTAACGGTTGTTTATGGAACAGATCTCCTGCAATAAGTAGCAAATCTACTTCTTCTTCGTTACATATGTTTATTATATTTTGAAAACTGCTCCAGATTTCTTTCTCCCGAAGTACCCCCCAAGCTTGATTAGAATCCGGAACGGCACCTAGATGAACATCTGCAATATGTATGAATTTCATCTGTTCCTCCTTGTTATATATCAAGAACGCAAATCAGGTTCATGATCTTATAATATAATAGCTATTTTATCAAATAATAGTTTATCTCGCAAGCTTACTACCGAACATTTATTCTATTACAATTTTACTACTACTGTTGACATATCTCTATTTTCCGTTCATATATTGTTCATTTCTTTTCAAGTTGGCTCAAAATGAAACCTTATATACAAAAAAAGAAAGCTGCCTGTAGTCTGCCTACAGCAACTCTCTTTTCTGTTCACATATGTATACTACTGGCTAATTATTCATGATCTGGTTGCCCACCGTACTATCCGCTGTATCTTTTTTATCTACAATATTTCGAATCATCTCATAAGTTCCTGTGCTGGCAAGACCACTTGCCATACCGCCAAGTAAAATCTCCGGTGTAAATGTCCACCCGTTAATCCACACATTAAGAATAGTACCAACGACTGCCATGATGAGCGGGATGTATTTATTCGGAATAAAGGAAATGCTGTTTTTAATCACATATCCAAGGCATAAACAGATTGCCAGAACGACAACCACTACATATCTTGATAAGATTTCCACTCTGCCTTCTCCTTTCTTAACTTATTCCGTCCACTAGAACAAACGTGTGCATCATACACTCTTGCGTTCAAATACTTTTAATGCACAACTTTTGTACCACGCGCGTAGCTGCGCACCATTAGCCCGAAGGGCTTTTATATCATAGGGAATTCTATAATATTTCCTATGATATAAAATATGTACGAAACTCTCATGAAATGCTAATTATTTATACACAAAACATTAACGAATTCTGCATAGTTTAGACACATTTACCGCATATACTATAAACATATCATAACTGAAGCCACAACCGCAGCAGTGGTGACTGGCTTCTACTAGCTAACAACTAAAGTTTACATAGATTTTTTTTCATAACTCTCCCCTTTAAAGCCAACGAGGCTCAGTGAACCTGAAGCCAGTTGGCTTTCCCTCTGTCTTGCAGAGATTTAACCAAAGTGTCCACTAACATAATCTTGTGTTTTCTGATGCTTTGGGTTTGTAAAAATGTTTTTGGTTAAGTCATATTCAATTAAATCACCCAATAGAAAAAATGCTGTTTTATCCGCTATACGAGACGCCTGCTGCATATTATGAGTCACTATAATAACTGTGTAGCTTTTTTTAAGCTCGCCCAATAATTCTTCTATTTTGTAGGTAGAGATTGGGTCCAGTGCGCTGGTGGCTTCATCCAGTAAAATTACTTCTGGTTGTAGTGCCATGGTTCTTGCAATGCAAAGTCTCTGCTGCTGCCCACCCGATAGAGCTGTTGCGCTTTTTTTGAGACAATCCTTAACCTCATCCCAAAGTGCTGCTGCTTTTAAACTGTTTTCTACAATTTTATCCAGCTCACTTTTCTTCTTCCCATGATAACTTGGTGCATAGACTATGTTGTCATAAATACTCATTGGAAATGGGTTTGGTTTTTGAAATACCATTCCAATCTTTTTGCGTATTAACATAGGATCAATATTCTGGCTATAAATATTGACATCATCAAAAATCACTTCTCCGGTGGTATTACAATTTGAAATTGTATCATTCATTCTATTAAGTACACGTAAAAATGTGGACTTCCCGCAACCGGATGGACCAATGAATGCAGTAATTTCATTCTTTTCTATCTCCATATTCACATTGTTTAATGCTTGTTTCTCACCATAATATAAATTCAAGTTATTTATTGTAAACATACTCATGCATGAAGACTCACTTTCTTTTTAAATATTCCCGCAATCAGATTGGCAGACAGGTTAATAATAAAAACCAGAATCATTAAAATTGCCGCCATAGCATAAGGTACCCAATCTGGCGCGCCTCCCTCTGTGGCATATAAGTAAAGCTGTACCGTAAGCCCCGCACCTGGTTCTGTAATATGTTTTACATAGTTGGTAGGCATTGTATAATCAACACCAGCCGTATAGAGAAGTGCTGCAGATTCACTCACAATTCTACCTATGCTTAGAATTACAGCAACAACAATTCCAGGCAATGCACAGGGAAGCAATACCGTTCGAATAATATGTAACTTTGAAGCACCTAAAGAAAAGGCGGCTTCCCGGTAGGTAGGATTTACTTGCAGTAGAGCTTCCTCCGTGGTTCGTATCATCGTTGGTAAGACGATTAAAGCACAGGTAAGTGCACCAGCTAACATTGATCCGCTTCCGCTACCAATTCTTAAGGTATTAACAAAGAATGCCAGACCAAATAAACCATATACAATCGAAGGAATTCCCGCGAGTATTTCTATTGAGAAGCGAAAGGCGGAAATTAGCTTGCCCGGCTTTGAATACTCCGCAAGATAGATGGCTGTCCCTATTCCAAGGGGGATTGATATAAGAAGAGTAATCAATACTACATATAAGGTATTTATTATCATTGGTGCAATTCCATAGGTTTCATTTAATCGCGATGGTGCTGTGGTTAAGAACTCTAAGCTAAGATAGGGCAGTCCTTTTATTATTAAAAAGGTAATAATACTAAGAACAAGTGCAATCACTGCAGCAGTGACCGTATAAATCAAAGCACGTACAGCTATAATACCAGGGCGTATTTGTTTATCATATATTGTTTTATTCATTTAATCCTCCATTTACAATGTGATTTCATGCTTTTATTAATTCACATTCCCTGCCTTCTTTATTAGAATATGAAAGATGGAATTGATAATAAATACGAACACAAAAAGTACTAGACCAATTCCAATTAATACACCTCTTGTCTGTTCGGTCGCATAGGACATCTCCGTAACAATTGCCGTTGTCAAAAAACGAACCGGCTTAAGTAGAGATGGCATTTGAGGAATGTTACCTGCCACCATTATAACTGCCATGGTTTCACCTATAGCTCTACCCACACCCAGCAGTACTGCTGCCATAATTCCCGACTTTGCTGCCGGCAAAATTATGGTAAAGAGTGCATACTCTTTTCGCACTCCCAACGCATAGGCTGCATCCAGATAAGTACGATCCACTGCATTAATACTGGTTTCACTTACACTAATAATTGTGGGCAATGTCATAATGATTAGGACAATGACCGCTGATAGCATAGTTAGTCCGGAGGAAAGATTAAATATTTTCTGAACAAAAGGAACAATAAAGATTAATCCAAGGAATCCATAAATAACAGAGGGAATACCCGCCAATAAACTTACAATAGAACGCAAAATAGAACCCAATCTCTTTGGTACCAGTTGTCCAATTGCCAACGCTACCAGAATAGAAATCGGAACTGCAAATAGTATAGTAAAAAACGTCACGACGAAAGACGACAGAATAAAGGCTAGTATCCCATATTGGGGAGGTTCATTGGCAGAATTCCATATGGATCCAAATAAAAACTCTTTAAGTCCCACCTTAAGAATACTTGGACCTCCATTGGCAATCATAAAGGCTCCAATAAGAACAACCGAAATAATTGTAATTAGCGCAAAGAAGAAAACAATTCCCTTAAATATTTGATTGTATAGCTGTGTTTTTTGCTTTTTCATAACTTCTCCTTTGAAACAGTATTAGCATTTTATACGACTAAAGGGAAAAGAATGTATAGCATCTATACGTTCTTTCCCAGCTTTAGCCAAACTTTATAACAAATTCACTCTATTTATCTAACTCCCAGTACTATCGAAAACCAAGTCCTTTTATCTAATCTTACTTAGATACGGTGATCTTGCTGGTTGCAGTATATTTGCCATCTTTGGTGGTAACAGTGATGGTAACACTACCTGCCTTCTTAGCAGTTACAACTCCTGTTGCAGAAACAGTTGCGATTGATGTATTAGAAGACTTCCAGGTTACTGCAGGATTTGTTGCATAGGATGGTTCGATCGTAGCTTTTAATGCAAGGGTCTTACCAACTTGTAATTTAGCGCTGGTTTTATTTAACTTAACACTGCTAACTGGATAGGAAACTGTTACCTTACAGCTCTTATTAATTCCAGAACCATCTTTGGTATATGCTGTGATGGTTGCAGTTCCTTCACCGACTGCGGTAACCATACCTGTTGCAGTAACAGTTGCTACACTTGGATTTGAACTAATAAAAGTTAAAGTCTGGTTACTAGCATCTTCAGGAACAATAACGGGTGTTAAAGAATATTTATTACCTGGCATAATTGTAACGGAAGTACTTCTTAAAGTAATATCAGTTGCTTTAATTTTTACAAGATTGTTCTTAACAAAGCCCATCTTATCAATAACCTTCTGACCATCAGCACTTGCAATATAATCTAAGAAAGCTTGAGCTGCAGGGGTAGTTGCTTTTTTCTTGTTAGAGACAAGCAAGAAAGGTCTTTTGATTGCATAAGAACCATCTGCTACGGTATATTTCGAAGGTTCAACACCCTCAACTTTTAACGCCTTTACTTTGGTTTCATCCATATCTCCAAGTGACATGTAACCAATTGCTCCTGAGTTATTCTGTACGGAGGTCTGCATAACACCTGTACTTGCAAGAGAGCCATCAAGATTTGCATCATATCCGCTTGGAAGTGCTGTGCCATAATCTACTTTGAAGAAATCTTCAAAACAGCTTCTGGTACCAGAACCAGCTTCACGTCCGAAAGGAGCAATTTTAACACTTGTGGTATAGGAACCGCTAATCTGATTCCAATTTACTGCTGCCGTATCTCTGGTAAATATTTTATATAATTGAGCAGGAGTTACTTCATTAATTGGGTTGCTTTTGTTAACAACAACTGCAAGTCCATCCAGACAAATCTGAACTTTATTTAAAACTTCTGCTTCCGCACTTGTTAAGTCTCTACTCGACATACCAAAATCAACTTTTGAATCTTTTGCATCTGTAATACCAGCGCCGGAACCAGTAACATTCTGTTCAACAATTTTGATTCCTGGATATTTTGCCATAAAAGCTTCTGCAAGAGCCTGAATTAGTGGATTAACTGAGGTTGAACCGGATAATACAACTGTTCCTGTTATTTCTGCCGCTTCAGCAGTCTTTGGTGCATATGTAATGTTTGAGAACATTACTGCTACTAACAAAATTAACGATAATAATTTCTTCATGAGATCGCTCCTAATCTAATTTTTTATTTACAGCACAATTTCTTTCCCTGCTTGAAATTTGCTGTTCTCTGTTTACGTATTCATTATAGCGATTCCAATGTGAAATCTAATATCACACAAAGGTTAAATATTTGCCTATTTTTGTTAAATCTGGGTTAAGCTTTCTGAACTAATTGTAAATTATGGATTTAAAAAAGAGGAGACTTATGCTTTGACAAAAATATAAAAACTACATTTGAGAATTATATTTTTGAAGTTAACGAACCACATTAGCTTTTCTGATACTTACATAGCCTTACCTTGCCTCTTCCAGCACACTCTTTCGAAAGCCAATCCAAGTAGCGACAAAGTAAAGGCAATAGATAAGTAAGAATACTCCTACAGAGGTAGCTAAGGACGATAACAGCATTCCCGTAAAGAAGGCTTCGAACAATTGATTAATGCAAGCCGTAATAAAGATACTGAATATCACTGGCAGCAAAATTGGAAAGCCAAAGTAAAATAGTAACTGCTTTAGTATAAAGAAATCCATTCGTTGCCGTTCCATTCCTAAGTTGTGTAGTATTTTATATCTGAATTTATACTGTGCAGCATCACTTAACTGCTGAACAGATAGTATTGCTGCTGCAACACATACAAATACTAAGCCCAGATAGAATAAGGAGAACGTAATGATTGTAAAGTACGTTCGATTTTCTGATTGTAGGGCTCCTTTTACATTGATATCATCTTCAAGTAAACTATAGTTCCCGTTTTTTACTTCTTTTTTATGAAAACTGTTATATGCCTTTAATTCCTCATAATCCTGTGCCGTGGTTTCTTCTGTGGTATCAATTGCTAAAATGTTCTCTCTTACCTCCATGGACTGTACCATCTCATCCGGAAGAATTATTATATAATAAGCACCGTTAATTCCATATAAAGCAAAGTCCTCAGTTCTGGTTTCCTGATACTGAAAAGTCTTACCATCAAAGTTCAGATTGAAATCACGAACCTTATGAATTACTTCCTCTACCTTTGCACTACCTTGAACAATAAAGTAACCTTCTTGCAAACCCACTTCCTGATATCCTAACATTTTGCGAAGCCGTTTGTAATCACTGTAAGCCATTACCGTATCATCCTCGTAGTAGGAGCCTCCCATTGGGGTTCCCTCCAGTAAATCATAGAGGCCTCTGCTGCCGCTAAAATAAATAGAATAACGCCATTCCTCTTTTATCTCAAAGTTTTCCTGAAGGTACTCCTGATATTCCTCAAAATCACGGCCTTCTACTTCACTGCTAAACATGATGTCAAAGGGCATCATTGCATCCACCTGCGTATCAAAATATCCCTTAAATAAAATAGCAACTGAAAAAGCTGTCATGGTCAAAGTCAGTATAATTCCTAGGGTTCCAAGAGTGATTCTCATGGTGTTCATTTTTCCTGACAAGCTTCTTATTAATAAGAACAGTCCTTTGTGATATTTAAGTTTCTTGTTCCCAATAAATGTTTTACATAAAATTGAAGATAAAGAAATATAAAACCCAAAGTTACTAAAGGTACATAATAAGAATACGATACCAATTCTTAGTGGTGAAATGTTACTGTCCCCGTCTGAAAATACATACCATAACAGTCTGCCTCCAATAATTGCTGACAAAATGGATAGCGCGAACAAAAGCAGACTTCCCTTGGTAGATTTAAATTTCATGGTTTCGTTTTTCTTATCCGCGTATAAAAGGTCATGAATTTTCATTTTATGTAATCTGCTTTTTGAACGTAGTAGGGAGAAGGCGTAGATTAGCACCAGATAAAGTAAGGTCAGGGAAAGTGCTTCATAGGAAAATGTTATTTTTACCCTATAATTTGCTTCAAATATATTCATTATGATTACAGTCAAAAACTGATATAAAAAGGTTCCCATTACCAAACTAAGTAAAAAGGATATAGCACCCATAAGTGTATTTTCCCTAAGAAACAGCTTTGATATTGCCCGGTTACTGATTCCCAAGGTCATATAAATACCAAATTCCCTGCTTCTTCTTTGCAGCATAAATTGATTCATATAGTGGACCATCCAGGCACAGACAAATACAATAAAAACAGAAGCAAGTATAATTGTATACTTCATGGAATTCATCATTTTATTAAGCATCTGAATATCCTCTGAGTATATAATCAGGTTAAAAGCATAAAGTAGGGAGAAAATCAAGGTTACTGTTAATAGGTAGATACTGTAATCCTTTGCGGAACGTTTTGCATTACGCAGTGCCAGTTTAGAAAGCATGGGAATCCTCACCTCCTAATAAGGTAACAGTATCTAAGATTTCCTGAAAGAATTCCTTACGACTTTCTTTCCCTCTTTGGATTTCACTAAATAACTTTCCATCCTTTAGAAATAAAATCCTCTTACAATAACTAGCAGAGAATACGTCATGGGTAACCATAAGTATCGTTGCACCAAATATGTCATTCATACTGGTTAGGGTATTTAAGAGTATACCAGCTGATTTAGAATCCAGCGCACCGGTTGGTTCATCGGCAAGGATTATTTTTGGCTGGTTAATTAGCGCTCTGGCGCAGGCACATCGTTGTCTTTCTCCACCAGAAACCTCATATGGGAATTTAGATAAAAGCTCTTTAATACCCAGCCTGGCAGATATTTCATTAATCCTCTTTTCTATTCCTGATAAGTTCTCTTTCGCAATTGTAGGTGCCAAAGCAATGTTTTCTTCTAAGGTTAACGTGTCCAGTAGATTAAAATCCTGAAAAATAAAGCCTAAGTTCTTTTGCCTAAAGAGTGCAAGTCCCTTATCCTTCAGTGTGGTGATATCTGCTCCATCCAAATAAATATGCCCTGCACTTACCGCATCAATGGTTGCAATACAATTTAGAAGAGTTGTTTTACCACTGCCTGAAGCTCCCATAATTCCTACGAATTCTCCCTCCTTTACCTCAAAGGAGATTCTATTAATTGCTTTTGTAATAACAGATTTTGATCCATAATACTTCTCTACCTTATCAACTCTTAGTAATGTCTCCATATATTAGCCATACCTTTCTTAGTCTCTGCAAATTTAATTGCAGACAAAGATTATGTCCTTTCTTCTATAAATAGGAGGATGTTCGTTAATTCTTCGATTATCTCCTGATGAAACTAATATAGCAGATAGTTACTCTAAATTTTACTTACACTTTTGTAAGTCCAGCAGATATCTCTGCAGTTAAATTTCCAATGGGAAAAAAGATGGTTATTTCAGTAAATACATTTTTATTAGATTTTGCAGTTATAGACAATCCGAGCTTATCACATAGCTTCTTACATAGATACAACCCGATACCAGTTGCTTGTTTGTTCTTTCGATCAGAACCTGTAAAGCCTTTCTCGAAAATTCTTGGAAGATCAAATTCTGTAATACCAATTCCATTATCTTTAATGGACAGATAGATACCTTCTTTACTCTGACTAGAATAGATATTTAAACGAGGGGAATCTTCATTCTGATACTTAATCGCATTTGTTATTATCTGATTTAAAATGTATCCCAGCCACTTTTCATCTGTCCACACTATATCCTCGGTTTCTTCTACCTGTACTGAAAACTTATGCTCAATTAAGGAAGCTTTTTGCTGCAAGATAACCGACTGAACCACATCAAGTAGACGAATTTGTTTAATAAAATAATCCTGTTCCACCGTCTCACTTCTGGCATAGTAAAGGGTTTGCTCCACCAGATAATAGATCCTTTGAAGCTCCTGCGAAATTCTTTTTGTTTCATCTGTCTCATAATTGGCGCAAATAAGTGAAATTGCTGTAATTGGCGTCTTGATTTCATGAATCCATTTTTCTATATATTCCTTATAAGAGTTCTGTCCATCTCTGGATTTACCCACTTCCTCCAGCATGGATTTCGTTCCTTGCCGAAGCAGGGTATCATATACCTTCTCCAATTGGGTTGTAGGTTTATCCATTACTTCAGTAATCAGATATTTCTGATCTATTCCGTCAAGAAGTCGAAGAATTGAGCTCTGCCTTTTCTTAATACCCAAGAAGTTAACCGCCAGGCAGATACTTAGGATAATCACCCAGCTTACCAAAATCAGAGCAACTGCACTATTTGATACCCCCAGCAGCTTTAAAAAAATCACTAAGGCAAGAGCCGAAAATATGTGAACGAAAAGAAGTGATAGCTTTTCGTAGAGATAATCAAAGAAACTCATTAGCATCCTCCTTGCGTAATCGATATCCTTCTTTGGGAATTGTCTCAATAAAATCAGAATAGCCAAAATCAGACAACCGCTTTCTTAACCTTGATAAGTTAACATGAAATATATTCTCATCTACATAAAACTTATTTTCCCACAAAAACTCTATAAATTCCTCTCTGGAAACAATTCGGTCCTGATTGAGGAACAGGCAGGACAGAAGTTTTATTTCATTTTTTGAAAGTTCAATTAGTACTTCTTTTATTCTTAACTGGCCTTTTACAATGTTAAGACAGGCTTCTCCAAAAGTCAGTTCTTCCATATAGCTGACGTTCCCTCTCTCCAGCATACGTTTTACCTTAGCAAGAAGAACTGGCAGGCTATAGGGTTTTCTGACATAATCATCTCCGCCAAGTTCCATTGCTCGCAGCTCGTCCGCCTCCTGATCACGCCCTGTAACGAAAAGTATTGGAACCTGTGATATTTCTCTAATTCTTTTGCAGATCTGAAAACCATCTTCTTCAAATAAATTGATGTCCAGAAGCACAGCGTCTGTCTTGGCTATCAGTTGCTCCAGGTGACTAAATTCTTCCGGGCATAAGGTATAGAAGCCATGGCTCATAAAGTAATTAGAAACCTCAGTACGTATATTGTCATTATCTTCAATAATTAATATGGTTGACATAGACAAAGCTCCTTTTGTACAGATTATGTAAACATTATACCTTTTACATAAAAGTTACGTCTATAGATTATATTTTCTTAATTTAAATAAACTTATATTAGATTGTCAAAACCCTGCCTACAACTTAATTCTGTTAAATCGCACAATAACTAACTATAAAAGCTGCTGCCAAATTATTGGCAGCAGCTTTTGATGTGAGACAAACTATAATTTACTTTAATATACTACTTATGACGCTATCATCAATAACAAACTCAACTCTACCCATATACCCAGGCGCAACTTCATACTCGTCAAAAGCAATCACAAGCTCATTGTCAGCATTAAAGTAAAAGTTTTGGTCAGGCTTAATTGCTTCAAAGTTATCTAGCCCATCCTCTGTATCAATAAAGTACATTTTATCATCGTTCTTTATTTGATTTCTCATTTGTTCCTTAATATTCTCACTGATGACTCCGACATAGTCTGCATCTGCTTTGAACAAATTACTTAAGGTTGCTATTTCACCTGTCTTTTTATTAAAATGATAGAACTTACTATACTCATAACCACTTGCCTGTACTTCAAGAACATTAATTCTGAGGGTAAACCATTTCTCTGTATCTGTAACTACTTCCCAGGATACATCCAGTTCTTTATGCATATCGGAAGAATCCCCAACTTCTTTTTCAAACTGTTTTACCAATAGATCAGTGTAGTCAATAATCTCTTGATTGGTCTCATTAATAGCATTTGAATTGTTATTCTCGGAATTTGTGCTATCTGTATCTGTATTCCCTGTTATTGTGTTATCCATGTTTTCAATTTGAGGCACCTCAATATTTGCTTTACTATTTCCATTATCAAACACATATTTATCAATGGTTACAACACGCACAATGCCTCCCAGGATTGGTATATCACCCATTGCTTCTGCAATTTTACTATTTGCATTTGGTAACACTACTAAGAGAAGCGCTGCTGCCGCAATTGCACTGCCACCTACCTTAAACTTATATAATTTATTCCTGTGTCTTTTCTCAACTTTTGCTAAACTTATGCTCTTATGTACTTCTTCTAATCCTTTATATGGTGCTTTTACTGCGCTATACTGCTCCTTTAATTCCTCTATTTTTCTTTTATTTTGCATTTTTAATCTCCTTATTCTTCTAGACTTATTTGTAGTTTTTTCAGGGTGCGATACATTCTGCTCTTCACCGTATTTAGCTTTTCACCTGTCATATCTGCTATTTCTTCCAACGTATACTCCTCATAGAACTTTAAAATTATAATTGTCTTATCTGTGGCATTCAGGTTATCTATAGCCCTCTCCAAGTCATAATCTATATAATGGTCTGACTGCGAAATATCTACGGCGGATATATCATAGGAGTCTTTTTTATGCTTCTTTATAAAAGCCAAAGCTTCGTTAATCATAATGCGATAGATCCAGGTATTTGCATAATCAGGATTTTTCAAGGTTTCACTTCTAAGGATTGCTTTGTAGGCGCCTTCTTGAACAATATCCATAGCATCCGTCTCATTATGCACATAACTATAAGCCAATCGATAATATTTATCATAATTTCTAATTAGATAATTCTCAATTAGGTCTTCCATAATGTTTTTCATTCTAATAATCATACCTTTCTATCTATTTATAAACTTTGTGCCGCGGACACAAGGTTTTGTATTTTAAGCTTACTTCATTTGTTGTTGTCTATCTATTAGATTACTAGTATTGCAAAATAGTTGCATTGTATGAAAATATTTATTTTAAGTAATAGAAAGATTTATTAAATACTTTCCCTTCGTACACATAATAAAAAGAGGACTGATGCCCTCTTTTTAATGATCGTTATATTAAGAGTATACTCCTTGACACTTTTCACAAATATAAATACTACCTCCCAAGTAGCTTTCTTTTTTAATTACTGTATGACATACCGGACAGGGTTGATTCACTGTATTTTTACTTAAAATTGTTCTATAACCTCCCTTGCTTCCGTATAAATCATATTCCGTATCCCTTCCACCCTTGTGATACATCTCTGTAAGTACTCTTTTCACCGTCTTGTACAGGTTGTTCCATTCCGTGTCCTGCAAAGTAGACACTTTTCGCTTGGGATGAAATCCAGCATGAAACAAAATATCTTGAGCAGCACCATTACCAAGTCCAGTAATGCGCTGTTCCGTTGTAAGAAATGCCTTTAGTGAAAGGGATGTAAGCTTTTCCCTTTGAATTAGCGCTGTAAAATATTCTTCGTTAAAAGCTTCCTCCAATGGGGATGGATTAGGATTAATCTTGTACTCCTTTGGTATACCATTGTTATCTCCTTCTTTAAAGCAGAATAATGATCCCCACATCTGGATTGTGCACGTTATGAAAGTTGCATCTTCAAATTCAATAAAAAGCTGATGTTTTAAAGGTAATTTGCCATTTTGCTTATGAAATCTTATTGGTGTTGTTATCAACAGAATCATATCTTCTGCTTTTATCCTAACGCTTCCACTATAGATATCCGCACCAAATATCCTTTTGCCAGCCAGTTTATTATTGTATTCTGACGGATTACCGGAATACATTGCGAAAGTATGCGGACTATGATTCGCCCTTGCTTCCTTTATTCTTTTTCCTTTCAACTCCTTGTTAATTTGATCCACAAGGACATAAGACTCTGGAATCTCAATCATACGTTAGCCTCCTTTAGGTTTTGTCTTAGTATAAAAGAGTAAGTATGACAGCTGCCTGTCATACTTACTCTTTTAATTTATAACAAATGAAAGTCTTGTGCTTTCACCTTATTTATTCAAAGATATAGTAATACCCCTAAAAGCCGAGTCTGCTAACTATTCTTTATAAATATTACTGATTTCGTCAGCCTTTTTCCTAACTAGTGCTCTTAAGTACGGTGGTTCAACAACTTCTACCTGACAACCAAATCCAAGAATTAAACTAAATAACCAATCATCCTCTGGAGCTGTAAAATGAACCTCACCAGTCCCATCCTCAAAGAATTGTATTTGCTCTTCGTTAAAACTGTCCGCAATTTTTGCTCTGGTGTTAGCCTCAAACTTTAGAATTATATTGATTAATGTCTTATCTTTATACCATTCCTCCAAGTAATCCAAAGCTTCTAAGGGCGGTGCCTCTCTGGTAAAAAATTCTTTGGTCATCTTAACTCTGTGCATCCTTTTTAGCTTAAACAACCTATAATCCTGCTTATCCTTACAATAACCTTGCAAATACCACGAAAAGTCTTTTAACAGAAGCGAAAGAGGCTCCACAGAGCGATGTGTATATTCTCCTTTTGTATTTATATAGTCAAAAACAACCATTCTTTTCTCATAGATTGCATTATTTAGATTTTTTACTTTATCCTTATCGGTATTATTGCTATTCCAATTATTATAATCAATATTAATAGGAATCGTATTAGTACCACTCTTCTTACTTTCCTCTGGCTTTATATTCTTTAACTTCTCTATGGTGTGAGAGATTTTTTTATTATTAACTGTATCATTTATATTTTTTAAGGCTGTAATTAGAGAATTAATTTCATAATCATCCAAAAAATTCTTACTTAGCTTATAATTCTCTAATATCCCAAACCCGCCTTCTGCACCCATATAAGAAACAATCGGAATGCCTGCCTGATTAATTGTATCCATATCACGATAAATCGTTCTTTGAGATACTTCAAAATATTCAGCAAGCTCTTTTGCACTAACTAGCTTTTTGTTAAGCAGCAATACTATGATTGCAAGTAACCTTTCCAGCTTCATTTATCACCTCTGTCTTTATATGAGTCCTAACAATCTACCCTTACTATAGTCTACTACATTTGATTAGACAAGTCTGACTAAATAGCAATCCACCAAAATACACCGAATTTATCTACAACATCCGCGCAGTAATTATTCCATTCCACCGGTCCCAAGGAATGAATTACTGTTCCTCCCTCACTCAATACTTCAAAGGCGTGTCGGACAGCCTCTTCACTACCCATTTCATAAACATTAAAGGCAGTGGTCTGCCAGGCCTGTCCTTTTGTGCGTTCACAATCCTCCGGTGCTTCACTGACCGCCATAAATAACTGGTCATTTACCATTAGCTCACAATGTGCATACGTATTTTCCGGTGTTGTAAAATTTAAACCAATTTTTGCACCAAAGGCATCACAATATCGTTCTACTGCTTCAAAGCTGTTTTTCACATATACCTGTGCTCCGATTTTCATCACTACACTCTCCTTTAAGTTTAAGTTTATACCTATCAATAATTATAACATATATTGATTTTTACTTCCAACATATCCCACCAAAATAGGTACAAGTCTTTGGCATTAAAGGCGTTACATATCCATATTAAAAGTCAATTAATACCATTATAACCCTGTTTGTGATAGGATTAAATAAAAGAAATTCTTGCAAAACATGAAACTTTTTTCACTGAATTGTGGTATTGATAGTTGAAAGGAGGATATGAATGGGAGATTGTACAATCATAAAAAAATTGAAATTAAATAAAGAGAAGGCTCTGGAGGCTTTGATGCAACGCTACACTTCTTATATTGTTACTATAATTATGAGAATTGGTGGTCAGCTTTTATCCGCACAGGATGTGGAGGAAATTGCATCAGATGTATTTTATGCCGTATGGAAAAGACGGGAAAGTCTGATTGAGACAGATAGCCTAAAACCATACCTTGCACAGATAGCAAGAAATATGACAAAGACACGATTAACTCACACCCGTGATGAAGAACCTTTAGACGAAGACATTCTTGTCCTAATTTCAGATGGTATGGATGAACAGCTTATACAGAAGGAACAATTAGAATTCCTACGTGAAACCATCTTAAGGTTTGATTATCCGGATAAGGATATTTTACTGGCTTATTATTTTTGGAATTATAAATTAATTGATATTGCAAAGTTATTTGAATTACCGCTTTCCACAATTAAATCAAAACTCTATCGCGGCCGTAGCGAGCTTGTGAAAAGATTCGAAAAAGGAGGTTATCATTATGAAGCATAAAGTTAATTTACATCAATTATTTGTTAAACTGGACCTGGAAGATGTGCCTTTAGAAGGCAGTTACTCTCCTTCCCACCAGATAGATACGAAACGTATACACCAATTAACTATGGCAAAAGTGCAGAAGGATAAGAAATTAATATCACCTTTTCAAAGGCACCTATTTAAAGCATCTCTTGCCGCCTGCATTATATTTTGCATTAGTGGTGCTACCGTATTTGCTGCAACCAATGAGACTGTTCGTCAAACCATCAGTGAATTACTTGGTATATCACAAACGGAAATACTTACAGTGGGTAAAAGTATAGAAAGTAAAGATTATAAGTTAACTGTTAACGAGATTGTTTGTGATTCTTACACCGGTATTGTAACAATATCTGTGGAAGCTTTAAGTTCCAACGCTAAGGAAACCTTTATAACTGATGATATTATAAAGAAGTTAGGTCACTTGGGCTCCGTTGGTTACGGTCTTAGAGAACTTGAAGAATTGCAGACGGAGTATACCAGATGCTTTTCCTTTTCCTTTAATATAGGGAATGTAAGACATAAAGCGGATAGATTGACTTTTTCTATGGAAGGTATTTCAAAAGAAATAAAAATACCAATTACACAGACCTTAGCATTAACTGAATTAGATATTAACGTACCAACAATAGAGGGTTATTCTGTATCGTATCAGAAGCTATGCTATTCGGAATTGGGCTTCACTCTATTGGGTAAAATAGAAAATCAGGAATTTAATATTGAAAATTTCTCAATCTTACTTGAATTTATGGACGGAAGTGACAGTGAATTTTATCAATATTATGCAGAACAGGATAATTTGACTAGCGACGGTAACGCAAACACCACACAATCACAGACTATGAGCAATGGAGTTGAAACAACTGTTAGTAATCCAACTAAAGTATCCACCAAAGACAATACGATTGTTGAATTTGATGATGAATGGTTTTCTGGAGGTGGGGGATCTTCTGATTCCGACAAAGCAACTTTTATCTTCAGTTTTTCTAAAAAAATGGATTGGTCGACGGTGAAATCAATTACGATTAATGGGACAACGATAAGAATTAATTAATATGTATTTTACTTGACATGTCTATCGTTTTATTTATCTCTTGTCTCTCAATGATGAGTTTAGAAAGGCATCTTACTCTGGTTGGATGTCTTTCTGAAGTCAATGGATAATTATGTTGACCCTTAATTTTACATGGAATATTTGTTAATTAATAGACTGTTTCTTCAGACGATAAAACTCTATAATTTGTGATGTCATAAAATAAATTACAAGATACAATTGGAGGAAGGTTTATGAGAAAGTTTAAAGGTTTATTTGTTTTAATTTTATTATTCGTTTCTGTATTTTTTATTAATAGTTCAAAAAGTTTGGCTGCGGATGTGCAGTATACCGGAAATGTTATACCTACTATGACAAGCAATACCTCTCCAAGTGGAATAGCTAGTGCAAGTAGTATTTATAGCAGTGGATTTCAAGCTTTTTATGCATTTGATCACAATACTACTATACCTAATGTATGGGCTTCTATAGAAGGTATTCCAAATGGTTGGTTAGCTTATGAGTTTAAAGATGCAAAATCTATAACTAAATACACAATTACCTCAAGGAAATTGGCTAACTCCATTGCAGAACTTCCTAAGGATTGGACCTTTGAAGCTTGGGATGATAACATAAGTAATTGGGTTATTCTTGATACGAAGGTGAATTTTACAGATTGGTCCATTAGCGTGAAAAAAGAGTTTACTTTTGAGAATAGCAACTCATATAATAAATATAGGTTAAATATTTCCGCCAATGGAAACAGTTCTATTTCTGTTGTTATTGGTGAATTAGAAATGATGGAAACTATACCATCTCAAACAACTCTTACGGCTTCAGTTGAGAATACTAATATCAATTTATCTTGGTCTCCTGTCACAAATGTTCATTATTATAACATTAAACGTTCTACGACTGCAGGAGGTCCTTACACAATCATTGCAAGAAGTTCCGCCATTACTTTTAACGATTCAAGTGTAACACCAGGAACTACCTATTACTATGCTGTAAGTGCTGTTATATCTAATACAGAAAGTTCAAATTCAAACGAAGTTTTTGCTACCCCAACAGAAGAAACCACAGCTCCTGGTCATGAAGGAATTTACTCAACTCTTATACTTACCATGACAAACGGCGGACTTAAGAGCTATGAACTATCAATAAATGATTTAGATAACTTCCTTACTTGGTATGATAATAGATCAAATGGAATCGGTAAAGCTTACTATGTGTTTAATAAAACAACAAGTAATGCTCCTTATGTCAGTGTCAAAGAATATATCTCATTTGATAAAATATCAAGCTTTGAAGTGAAAGAATTTAATTAATAGTACACATTTAATAAATAGGCAATCTCCAGATGATATGATTCTCCATATGTAGACTTGGTAAATAACCAACGTTTACTTAAAGAAGATCATATCAAACCTGGTGGTTGCCTTTTTTTTCGAATATTCAATAGAAACAGCAGCACTTGGTAAAAGGAGTAAAATAATATTTTTAGAAGTCTAAATAAATTACTTTTGTCGTACTAACAGTAGCAATTTTATATTGAATAACTACTCATTCTGATTTAGTATATAAATAGCAATTTTACTAGGATATGGCAAAATACTTAGAAATAGTATAAGTCAGATATAGTATCGTATGAAATAATAGCTTTTTAAATGTAGAATTTGAGCTAACACTAAAATTCTAAGTTTTTGTAACAGTGGAGGATTACAATGTCTTACAAAGATCTTCATAAATTTATAGAAGCGTTGGAGCAACAAGGTGAGCTAAAGCGAATTAGTACGGAGGTTTCCTCTGATCTTGAAATAACAGAGATTACAGATCGAGTATCCAAAGCCCATGGACCAGCCTTATTATTTGAAAAGGTACGTGGTTCCAAATATCCTGTATTAATCAACGCAATGGGCAGTTATAAGCGTATGAGTCTGGGTCTGGGTGTTAAGGAGTTGGACGAGCTGGGTGCCTTGATAACTGATTACTTAAATTTAGGTAATTACTTATCCATAAAGAAATTAATAAGAAGCATTCCTCGTTTATTACGTCTATTGTATGTATTCCCTTTGAAATCAAGAAGAAAAGGGAAATGTCAGGAGGTTATAGAACGAGAGGTGGATTTGGACACCCTTCCGGTTCTACAATGTTGGCCCGAGGATGCAGGTAAATTCGTAACTCTGCCTCTGGTCTTTACAAAGGATATTAAAACCAAGAGACAGAACGTGGGAATGTATCGACTGCAAATTTTTGATAAGACCAGCACCGGTATGCACTGGCATAAACATAAGGATGGTTCTGAAATCTATAAGGGTTATCAGGAGTCGGGGAAGAGAATGCCTGTATCGGTAGCACTGGGCTGTGATCCTGCAATCACCTATTCTTCTACCGCCCCACTTCCCCCTATGCTGGATGAAATGATGTTAGCAGGCTGGTTGCGTAAATCAAGAGTCAAAATGGTAAAATGCATCACCAATGACATTTATGTGCCTGCAAGCGCTGAATTCATTTTAGAAGGATATGTGGACCCTGCAGAGGAGCTGGTATTGGAAGGGCCCTTTGGCGATCATACTGGCTACTATTCACTGGCAGATTACTATCCCAGATTTCATGTTACCTGTATCACTCACAGAAAAGATGCAATTTATCCTGCTACCGTAGTTGGAAAACCTCCGATGGAGGATTGTTACATGGCAAAGGCAACAGAGCGCATCTTCTTACCAATGCTTCGTATGATCATTCCCGAGTTAGTGGATATGAACTTACCACTTGAAGGAGTCTTTCATAACTGTGCCATTGTGTCCATTAAGACAAAATATCCCGGTGCTGCCATTAAGACAATGAACAGTATCTGGGGCATGGGCCAAATGATGTACACTAAGTTAATCATTGTAGTGGATGACTCTGTTAATGTACAGGATATCAGCCAAGTACGTGACGCTGTACTTACACATGTAATCGCAGACAAAAGTCTCATAATAGCAGAAGGTCCTTTAGACGCTCTGGATCATTCTTCCAATGAAGCCTTATATGGTTACCGCCTCGGTGTGGATGCAACCAGTAAAAAACCTTTGCCAAAAGAGAACTCAGTGACTAACACTTATCACATTATATCCATAAGCAAGGACCGTCCCGGACAGGGGAAAGAAACTTTATCCGACTATATGAATAAACATGCTGATAAGTTTGTGATTGCTGTTGACGGAGATGTTAATCCTAAGGACCTGTCAACGGTAATGTGGAAGGTCTTTAATAATATAGATGCAAAGAGAGACCTCCTTATACTTGATGGTAAAATTGGCATTGATGCTACTAAGAAATGGAAAGAAGAGGGCTTAACCAGAGACTGGCCAAATGACATTGAAATGTCACAGGAAATAAAGCAGCAGGTAAACGAAAGATGGAGGCAATATGGTATTGACATTGACTAAATTTATTCACAAAATTATGGATTATGGAAAATTGGTCATGTTCTCCCATACCATATTTTCATTAAGTTTTGCTCTTTTATCCATGTTACTGGCAGCAGGAGGACTTCCAAAGTTAGAAACTTTATTTTGGATTATGGTTTGCCTTTTAGGTGCTAGAACTGGTGCCAATGCAATTAATCGAGTTATTGATGCGGAAATAGATGCTAAGAATGCGAGAACCGCAAATCGTCAAATACCTAAGGGTGAGTTTAAGAAAAAAGAAGTCCTTGTCTTTACTGCCCTCTGTTTTCTGCTAATGCTGGTTGGTGCCTATCAATTAAATATGATTTGTTTCGTCCTATCACCGGTGGCGTTATTTTTAATGATTATCTACTCCTATTGCAAGCGTTTTACGTTCCTTTGTCACTTGGTTCTAGGCGTTACCTGTGCCTGTGCTCCCGTTGGAGCCTGGCTAGCTGTAACTGGCAAACTAAGTCTTCTCCCTTTGTTTATGGGTGCAGCCAATACTCTGTGGGTTGCAGGCTTTGATATCATTTATGGGTCACAGGATTATGACTTTGATAAAGCAAATCATCTGCACTCCATACCGGTCAAATTCGGCGTTAAGAATGCCCTAAGAATTGCTATGCTATTTCATATTATAACCGTAATTTGTCTCGTAGTAATTGGTTTACTGGCAGCCCAGCTGGGAGTAATCTACTTGATAGGACTTCTGATTATTTGCTGTTTATTTGTAGTGGAATACCGTCTGGTTTCGCCTACAAATCTAACAAATGTTAACATTGCCTCCTATAGTATTAATCAGTTAATCAGCATTGTTCTACTAATCAGCGGTTTACTTGATGCTTTTATCTTATAAATAATAATGTAAAAATAATGAATGAGGTGTATACTACAATGTTAAAAAAACTACAATTGCTGTTACTATTTAGCTTACTTGCTTTATTTTTAATCGGTTGTAAAGGAAAAGATACACAAACTCTTTCCGAAAAAACCGTCCTTCGTATTGGAATGATGTCCTCTTACGATGTAATCCCTTATGTTATGATCAACGAGCTTGGTCTTGCCGATCAGTATCAGCTTGATTTACAGCTCGAGGTATTTACTTCTGCCAAAGACCGGGATGCGGCACTTCTTGCAGGAGAACTTGATGGTGTATTGACAGATTACATCGGCGTATGCATGTATCAAAATGCTGATTTTGATGTAAGAATTACGGGGATTACCGATGGAGACTATGTTCTGGTAGCTGGCAAGAACAGTGGGATTACCTCCATTAATGATATTGCAGGACGTAGCATTGCCATATCACAGAATACCTTAATTGACTACACTCTGGATCAAATCCTTGACAAGAATTCTATGGAAAGTAATGCAGTCGTGAAGGAAATTGTACCACGAATCCCTGATCGAGTAGAGTTACTTCGCAATGACCAAATTGATCTTGGACTTTTACCTGAACCCTTTGCTTCTATTGCCTTAAATGATGGTGCAGTATATTTGGGCAGTGCCAACGATATTAATCTGTACCCTGCTGTATCCGCTTTCACAAAAAAATTCTTAGACGATAAATCTGAAGCTGTTAAGAATTTATACAAGGCTTATAATGAGGCTGTTGAATATCTTAACAAAACTGACGTCTCCAATTATGAAGATACTGTAATTAAGACAGTCGGTTATCCTGATGAGATGAAGGGGCAGATAACCATAGAGCCTTTCCGTACCAGTGAACTACCTCCAATGGAGGATGTGGCTTCCGCCATCAATTGGGCAAGTAGTAAGGAGCTATGCAGCCCTGACTTAACCTATGATAATCTGGTATTTGATGTTTATTCTGAATAAGTTGTAACTGTTCCTAACCAAGCAGAACATATAATAAATTAGCTGTGAAAGCTTGCTTTCTAAGGATAATTTTTATACAAGCTGAAACGACAAGTCATTTCACTTGTCATGAGTATTCATGTTTGACGAGAGCCAAACATCGAGGAGACCTCAGGTTTTCGAGCTTGGTTTTGAATAGCCGATATATTTTCAATAAAAATGAAAGGTGGATAACTATGCTTATTATCAATGATTTGTCCATTCGCTATAAGGCAAAGCAACCAACCGATCTGGTAATCAGCCATCTTTCCTTTCAACTAAAGAAGGGAGAGTCACTAGCAGTCCTTGGGCCTTCCGGTTGTGGCAAATCCACTTTGATCAATGCCCTTGCTGGATCTATCTCGATAGAAAATGGCACTATTGAATACGCTGCCCTGAATCAACTTTGCCCTTTAAATCAAAAAATACATAAAATAGGGTTAATCCCACAAAACTATGGCTTACTCCCCTGGAAGACCGTTAAAGAAAATTGCGAACTACCTTTAAAAATCCGCAAGGAATATCGCAATAGTGAAAGTAATAAGGAAATGAGCTTGATTTATGAAGCGCTCAACATACACCATATCCTTGAAAAATATCCAAAGGAATTAAGCGGAGGGCAACTCCAAAGAACTGCCATTGCCAGAGCTTTTCTTTTAAAGCCTGATTTACTGTTAATGGACGAGCCCTTCTCCGCTCTTGATGCTATTACAAGAGAAGAAGCCAGAGAATTGTTTTTAAAAGTTTGGAAACATCAAAAACCTACCACTTTACTTGTAACTCACAGCATAGAAGAAGCCCTTTACTTGGGTAATATCATTTATGTTATGGCTCCACAGGGCGGTGCTATCAAATATCAGATGAACAACCCCTATTTTGGAGAGTTACATCCAGATCATGTGGATTATCTCATGGCAAAGCAAATACTTCGTGAGCAATTGATAGCCTAAGGGAGGACGTAAGCCTTTGAATAAATTACTAAAGCAATGCATCATCTTTTTACAGGGATTTTTGTCGGTAAATTTAATTTGGCTAATTGCCTATCTGTTCACTGATACCACTGTAATTCCTAATCCCCTTCGGGTTTATCAAAGCTTTCCTGTGGTTTTGAAGGACCATATGTTAATACATATTTTATATAGCTTAAGAAGAATTGGAGTTGGGTTAGCCCTATCCCTACTTATTGGTATTCCTCTAGGAATACTTCTTGCTTATTCCAGAAAAGCCAATCGAATTTTATATCCGCTGATTTATTTTAGCTATCCAATTCCTAAGACAGCCCTACTTCCTATTGCTATGCTGCTACTTGGCATGAGGGATGGCTCAAAAGTTGTAATTATGGTACTGGTTCTAGTCTTTCAGGTTATCATTTCTGTTCGTGACAGCATTCAGACCATTGATAAGTCCATGTATCAGGTTATAAAAAGTGTGGGGGCAAATAAACTGGCAATCATTCATCATGTTACAATGCCTGCCATTCTACCCAATTTATTAACCAGCCTTCGGGTATCTCTTGGAGCAGCACTCTCCATACTATTCTTCGTAGAAGGTTATGGGACCACTTATGGAATTGGCTATTATATTCAGGATGCCTGGTCCAGAATTAATTATATTGAAATGTATATTGGAATAATCACCATTGCAGTAATTGGCTTTTTCTTATTTGTCGCTGTTGATTATCTAGCCTATCATATGTGTAAATGGAATTACACTGAAGATAACAATTAGCAATTGTTTTTACACATATTTTAAACCCAAAAACCTTTAGTGATAGAAAGAGGAACTTACCCATGCAGAATAACCTTACTGATACTATGAAAAAGAGATTAGTCGTTGGAATGAGTGGTGCCAGCGGTGCAGTCCTTACCATAAAACTTCTTCAAATGATGAAAACCAGCTCTGATTGGGAAACTCATTTGGTAATCTCAAAGGGTGCAAAGATGACAATAGAGCAAGAGACTAACTATAACCTCACTGAAGTAGAGGCGTTAGCTGATTTTTCGTATGATATTAATAATTACGGTGCAAAGATAGCCAGTGGCACCTTTCAAACGGAAGGCATGGTTATTATTCCTTGCAGTATGAAAACTGTAGCAGGTATTGCCTGCGGATACTCTGATAATTTACTCCTACGTGCAGCAGATGTTATCATAAAAGAGCGCAGGAAGTTGGTGCTTGTGCCTAGGGAAAGCCCTCTTAGTATCATTCATTTAAGAAATATGCTGACCGTAGCAGAAGCCGGAGGATTTATCATGCCTCCTGTAGCACCTTACTACACCCAGCCTGGTACCCTCGAGGATATGAATATACAGATTATTGGAAAAATTCTGGATAAGTTTCAAATCTCAATTAAGGATTTTAAGCGGTGGGGAGAACCTTTGAATTAGATTGTTACCAGCTTTTCATGCTTATTCAAATTTATTTCATATTTCTATTGACAAATATTGTTTGCCATGTTATGGTTACAAGGTATTTTAAATAAGATTTGATTTCACATATTTACGTAGATCATTTTTTGATTTATAGAGGTATGTGTTTTTTATTGAAATATAATAATATTAAGGAGGTATCTTTTCATGAATAAAGGTACTGTAAAATGGTTTAATTCACAAAAGGGATTTGGATTTATTACTGATGAGCAGGGCAATGATGTATTTGTACATTTCTCAGGTCTTGCTATGGATGGTTTCAAGTCAATAGATGAAGGACAGAATGTAACATTCGAAGTGACTAAGGGCGCTCGTGGTATGCAGGCTGTAAACGTACAAATAGCATAATTTAATACTGCTACTGGAAGGATCGCTTTTAAGTGGTCCTTTTTTAATGTTAAAAAGGGATGTCCCCACCCCTTTTATTTTTAATTAATTATGCATCTTAACAATTTTTCTATCAATACCTCTGCATCCTGCTCATTTCTTAACATCCCCAACGCAAATCGATACATACTCCGCTGATATGTGAGCACTAAATTGCAAAATTCATCTTTCTCCACGTGTGTATTTATGCCTCATTTATTTTAACGAATTTATTCATTCAGTGTATACCGCTGACTACCCTTAACAGCCAACAATAGGATTGATTCTTGTATCTAAATCAGAGAAAATAAGTGGTAATTTACCAAAATATACATTAAGATATAAATAGTCGAACCCTCATATCAAAATGGTTATCTTCTCTGGATCGAGAATTTATGTGGACTGAGCGAAACTAAATAGAAGGAGTATACCTATGAAAAAAATAATACTATCTGGTTTTATTGCCGTAGTTGCTATTACTATACTATTCATCCTCTTCTCAAAAAAAGAAAGTGATTATAGCCTTCATCTAGTCGTTGGTTCGTGGACAGATCAAGGAGCTGATTCTGATCAGGAATTTGACTTTGAAAATATTAGATTAAATGAAACGTATGTTATACCACTAGAAGAAGATTCCTTTTACTTAAGAGAGTTTAAAGTAGTCAGAATTAAGGACAATTCGATTACCATTACTACATCCTTACCTCTATCTGAAAATAGAGATGGTGTATATCTTGATACAAAATCAAAATTTATAATAAAGTATGATATTCCTTTAATTCTACGTACTTTTACCATGGATGCGGGAGAAGGGTATACATTTTCTTTACATGAAAAAGAATAGGATTTTAACCCTTTAGATATACTGTGGCAACACCATTAAGCAAGAGGACTACACACGAATGAATACCAGCAAAAATACTCTCAAGAATATAATGCATCTACTCTGTTGTCTACTTACTACTTTAATTATACTGTTGTCTAGTACAAATCTAATTCTGCCCTACTTCTTTTACCTGGAGCCAGAAGCGATTCCTCTGCTGGTTGTATCTTCAGCCTCTAGTTTATATTTTTCAGTTATTTTTTTATTCATAGGAGCCTTTATTTCTGATGATAAGGGAATTTTCTTGTCACGTAAGTTCTTGTTCTTCTTAAGTTTAGTTGAGTTAATCCTTGGCTTTTTACTTGGAAAGCCCAAAGCAATCAAATTACACAGAAGTAAAAAACACGTAACCAAGGAATGGAACGCCTCCGGTATCCTGATTATTGGTATTATTCTGATTTGTATCAACATAATAACAATGATGCCTGTCACCGACTCTGAGACAATACTCTCTGCCCTCACTACCGGTGATTTTATTGAAACTCCTTACGGTCTGATTTTGGCTGCTTTGTGCGTCAGCTGGTTTCTGTTTATTATTTTCTCGCAGATTTGGCGTTCCATCGATAGAAAGGAAAAAGAGCTACTAAAAAACGAGAAGTCCACAGAGCAAGAAAAGGATACCTTAGCAGATATTCCAGAAAAGAATGTCCTGCTAAAATGTGTTAACTGCGCTAAATTGTACAACTATGACCGCTTTGATGGTATCTGCCCCGCATGTGGAAAATACAACACTCCTTCTGTAGCACTTTACCTTGAAAACGGTGTTCAGAAAAAAAAGATTGCACTCCATCTATATAAAATAGTTATAGTGTTTATCCTTGTCGTTCCCATTATAATTATTGCTCTGCATTTAAACTCTTTTGTAAAATGGCTTGGCACCTTGGAAGAAAACTCCGTAGAAACTTCTATAGAGCCTCCCCTCTCAACCTTTCATATAGACGACTATAATTCAGAATCTTTTACCTCAGAGGAAGTAGATCAACTTCTTATGTCAATTGAGGAGGATACGGGTAGCAAAATTCTTTATCACAAAGAATTTTATACCAATAATGAAGTGGATGGAAACGGCGATTTGGTTGACAAAATAACCATAATCGTTACAACCGAAGGTAATAACTCACTGCAATACTTCCAATATTATAAATACCAAACTACAACTGAAAAGCATAACGAGGGAGATATCTTACCCGTAGAGACAACAAGTCAGGATATATCAGACTATTAGAAATATGCCTGATGAGTTAGTTCTCCCCTTACACAACAAGAGTGCCCCAAAAGTGATTTTACTTCCTTTTGGGACACTCTTAAAAATACCTTATTTAAGTATGGGGAAAGCTTATATGTTATTTTCCTTTAATTACTATGTCCTTTGGTAACCATGCATCCTGCATTACCTGGACATATAACTCTCTTGAAGAAATCGGCACTTGAAAAATACAAGTACTCTTTACACTTTCAAATACAGAGAGGAAGGTCATTGCTGGCACCTGACCACCTTCAAATACTACCTTTCCCAGTTTATGTGAATGGGCAAAAGCACAGCCTCCAATACTTTTTACCGTATCGGGTATTACAACTGCTTTTAATTGTTTACAAACGCTAAAAGCATAACTCCCGATTTCCGTTATCTCTCTGTCGATGACAACCGTGCCAGAAGCAGAGGGATAAGCCAATAATACATTTCCCTTCTTGTTTAAGAGTATACCACCTTTTGCTGAATACTGTTTGTTCGCTGCGTTTACCTTGAACTCCTTTAATTGGCTGCAGGAGGTAAAGGCCGTAGGAGAAATCACCTTAACATTAGCTGGTATGGTAACCGAGGTTATCGTTGTTTGGTTATAGAAGGCACTTTCATCTATAGATGTCACCTTGTATTTCTTTCCTTCCCAGACAATTGTTTCAGGTATTACCACTTTAACCGGAAGCTTGGCATTAATCTGATTATTAGCTACGGCAACCTCTCCTGTACTTGCATCAGAAGCATTTTTCGTAATTCTGTAATTAACATTTTTATATGAAAAGATATCTTCATAATATTGAATAAAGCCTACCTTGGTACCTCCCTGAGTTTTCTTTACCTCAACATTTACCACATAAACCTTTGTTTTACCGCCATAGGTTACTGCAGTCATATAAAATGCATTTCCAGTCTTCTTAGCAAAAAGTTTCCCTTCACTGTCAATGCTGATATAGGTCGGAGTAGATACATGATATTTCACTACTGCCTCAGTAGGTAAGTTCTTAGGACTAACATCCGTAAGAGTCCCCTCTGTTACTATAATATCATCTATTATTTGTAATCCGCCTTCCAGTCTGCCGTCACTATCTACTACAAAGGCATAGGGGGAAAAATGTTCTGCTGCAAACTGAAGGCAGCTTACCCCTTCTTTAACTGTTAACTCTACAGGAAGAACCTGAAGCTTTCCGCTCGTCACCGTCACTACTAGCAGTTTCTCCTTTACCGAGAGAAGTTCTGTAGGAATCGGGCAAGTGATTTTAACGGAAGTTCCTTGCGCTGGCTGTACCTTAGTATTAGTTCCCTTAATATATAAGCTTATATCTAAGGGGAATATCCGCATAGTTTCTGTATTCAATCCAATTGTATCTGTTTCCAAAGCATTTCTTACTTCTTTTTCTGCAGCAGAATCTTCTTTTAATCGAACTTCCACCGACTTGTCAAATGCTTTGCCAATCTCTTCTACTGAGATTAAACCAGTGTTAGGGATACCCTTTGGAGCTTCTACCACTTCTATGGTCTTTTCCTTAGTTTCGTCCTTATCCCCTTCCTCATTAGGAGTAATAGGTTCAGATGGTGTGACCGTTGGTGTGTTCTTGTACTCAGCTGTTACCGTAACATTTCCTGCTGGCATTTTAAAAACTGTACTTTCTGATCCAGAATTTTGAAAGGTAACATTACTATTGGCAATCCATCTAAGAAACACCTTTCCTGACGGTGCTGGGTTTGCAATAATTGACACGCTTGAATTTTCTGAAAAGCTTCCTCCACCGCTTCCGTTTATTACTGTTACGGTATAAACAGCGGCCTCCTCCTTTGATTTTACAGTTACAGAAGCAATGCTTGTGGTTACTGCCGTCGACTTATTACCATTAACACTAGAATCTGTATTGGTCACTACACAGTAATACCATATCTTTCCTTCTGTGTCCGTATTTGCCTTATGGCTGTCCTGTACCGCTCCCTCTATGGGTGCTGCCCCTTCCGTACTGTTCTCCGTATTGCGGTACCATTGATAAGTGAGACTTCCTTTGCTTACCGCCGCTGTTACCTTTAAAATCGCTTCTTCCCCTTTTTGTACCGTCACATCCTGGGGATGCTTTATAATGTTAGGTTGTTCCACATTTGTTAAAGCTTGGATTACAGCTTTGGCAGCATTGCTGGCTACACTGGCGGTTTTGTTTCCTGTAGCTTCCGTATCCATATTAGTTATCACACAGTAATACCAGGTATCTTTAAGGCTATCAGCCGGTGCCTTATAGATATTCTGAACTGCACCGCTTATGATAGTTCCTCCTGTATTGCTGTTCGTTGTATTCTTATACCACTGGTAGCTCAGATTTCCTTTTTCTACAGTTGCAGTCACCTCAAAATTCGCGTCTTTGCCTTCCTCAACCGTGACATCCTGCGACTGTTTAATAATCTCTGGAGTTTCAGCATCTGTTATTTCCTCTGCTACTGTCTGTTTTACAGTAAAGCTTATGTCCTGCAGCTTATCCGCTGACACTGTTATTGTGGCCGTATGGGTTCCCAAAGCCAGCCATTCTCTCGCCTGTACTGTAAACGTAGCAGTTTTATTTGTATCGTCCAATGTGGTTCTTGTAAGTCTCCCAAGCTCAAAGCTGCCTGCTCCACTGCCGCTTAACGCTATTTTCAGATTTTTTAGAGTCCCTGATCCGGTATTGGTCACAGTTATGGTCTTGCTTTCTATTTCTCCCGTGTTATACCCCCACAAAAGCTTTGGGAAAGCGTATTCACCTTCCTGTGACAATGCTGCGGAGTAATTAACAGTGGATATTTTCTTTATTTTGCTGTTTGCAGTATCCGCCACATAAAACACTCCATTGTTATCAACCGCCAAACCAAAAGGATAAGAAAATCCGGCATCTAAAATCGGGAAATTTCCTACTACTGTACTGATAATTCCCTCCGGCGTCACTTTACGAAGTACATTGTTGTAAAACTCTATGATGTATAAGTTCCCATAGGTATCCAATGCCACGCCGGAAGGGCCTCTTATGAGTCCTTGGGTAGCTGGTCCCCCATCTCCACCATATCCATTTGTTCCAAACTGTCCTGCTATGGTACTTATCACTCCGCTTGCTGTCACCTTACGAATTACATTATTATCCATATCCGCTATATAGAGGTTGTTCTGATTGTCTACCACTACTCCGGTGGGGTTATGGAACTGGGCATCAGTGGCAGGTCCTCCATCTCCTGTATAGCCAACAATTCCAGACTGCCCTGCAACCGTACTAATTTTTCCGTCTGTTGTTACCTTTCGGATTACCTGATCTTGTATATCAGCTATATAAAGGTTATCCTGACTGTCCACTGCTAATCCAAAAGGCTGCTTCAGCATAGCTTCAACAGCTAGCCCTTCATCTCCTGAGTGCCCGTAACTTCCGGCTATTCCGGCTATTGTACTGATAACTCCATCTGTTGTCACTTTGCGGACTACATAATTCTTACTGTCTGCTATGTACAGATTTCCCTGACTGTCCAATACGATTCCCCTTGGGTCGTTTAGTTCAGCCTCTTTTGCACTGTATCCATCTCCTGCATAGCCGGCGGTTCCATTTCCCGCTACTGTAGTAATAATTCCGTCCGCTGTCACTTTGCGCACTCTACTGTTAAGCGTATCTGCTATATACAGATTACCCTGGTTGTCTACAGCCACTCCACTCGGTGCGTTCAGTCCAGCTAAACTAGCCGGTCCATTATCCCCTCCGAAGCCGGGAGATGAAATTCCTGCAATGGTTGTTACCTCATAATCCTCAGCTGCCAAAGCTGTATACTGTGGAAGCCCGGTATTAAGAATTACCAAAGATAAGATAATGCATAAAAACCTCTTACTCCAGCTTTTTATTTTTCTTCTCATATTTTCCTCCTTTTATTACTGTCAATCCGCTTGAAATTTGCGTTGATTTGATTATAACAATCTGTTTTCACAAAATTCTCACAAGAATCGACTTATTCCTTCAGAGGATGCCAAATTTTTTAAAGCCATAATTTTTACCGCATAAAAATTTGGACTCAATATAAAAACCTCAGGCACAGAAGATCTTCTTCCATGTCTGAGGCTTTAATTATGTATAAGGGAATTATTCTACTCCTCACATCTTAATTGCTGATTTATATAAATTTCCTCTGCCTTATCTCTATTTCCTTTTTTCTCATATTCCTTTGCCATCCCATCGCACAGCTTATCAAACATATTCTGGTAAGCATACTTTTGCAGTTCTCCCCAGAGATAGTCCTTGCTTCCAAACAGTGGTCCCTGATAAATAAAAAACAGTTGCTCACTTATATAATCTTCCTGCACCGATTCTTTCTGAACGGTTTCATAAAGCATATCAAGCTGAAAAGCATCACACCAGACGTCTTCCATATAAAAGAAATACTGTCCTAGCTTGTTATAGAGTATGTTCTTAATTCCTGCATCCTGCAAGGCTTTCTTCATACGGTATATGGTGGTATACATTGTATTTTCTACTTTAATCTTTTCCGATAAGGGCCAAAGCTTCTCAATCAGACTCCATTTATCAATTCCCTGCTTTCCATAGAGCATCAATAGTGCAAACATTTCCTCAGTCTTCTGGGTAGGCCATTTTAATAAAGAATTACCTGCTCCATCCTGTATGGCAACCTTACTAAAAAGTCGGACATATATTTTCTTATATAAGGGAGCCACAAGCTCATCCGCTATTTTTACTCTTGCCAAAGCCTGCGCAATGTCCTCCCTGCTTGGTGGTTTTAGGATATAATGCAAGGCATTCAGCTTAAAGGCTTCAACAGCATACTTGTCATAGGCCGTCACAAAAACAATATTGGCAGTGTCAAGGCGTCCGGTTATTTCAGTCGCAAGCTCTATACCATTGATTCCAGGCATTTCTATATCAAGAAATATAATATCAGGCTTTAACTTCGGTAGATGTTCAAGAGCTTTTCTGCCATTGGTAAATTCTCCGATGACCTCAACTTTTTGCTCAATCAATATATCCTTTAAATAGTCCAGCACCAGAATCTCATCATCCACAATTACTGTCCTTAACATGTCCGCACTCCTCTTCCAGGTGAAATCGAAACCATACTTTAACTCCTTTTTCCTGCTCTTCTATGTGCAGTTCTTCCCCATAGTAATGCATTAATCGCTTCTTGATGTTCCCAAGTCCGACTCCTTGCCGCTCTGTTCCTATATCCTCCGCTTTACTATCCAATCTTGCTCGGCTGTTAGACGAAAAACCCGGACCGTTATCGTATACTGTAACAACACCAAATCCCTCAACCCTTCGAATCGATAATATGACCCTTCCATCTCCTTCTCTTTTTAAAGCTCCATGACGTATTGCATTTTCTACTAGGGGCTGAATCAGTAATGGTACTATTCTTTCCTTCTTCAAAGATTCCTCAATATTCATCTCCACCTCCAGCCTTTTCCCAAACCGTGTCTTTTCTATGAATACGTAGGAGTGGATACTTTCCAGTTCACTTTCTATCCTGATAAATTCCGATACCGTATCAATGTCGAAAGCACTTTTTAAAAACTCCGCCAAATGCCACAGAAGTTCAGAAGCCTTTGAGGGATTGGTATGGAATAGGCTTAGGATACTGTTTAAGGAGTTAAACAGAAAATGGGGTTTTATCTGCGCCTGTAAAAATGCAATTTCACTCCGCTGTGCATGGTTTGATACTCTCTCCATGTTATAATTACTTTCCAACAATGCTACTGTCAATTTCTCATTCTTTTTATACATAGCATGATACCTGTAAGTAAGTAAAAGCACCCAAACAAAAATATATAGGACGCTTGATATCAATGACATCATATCATTCCCAATTAATCCCCTTGTAAAGACCAGCTGGTCTATACAATATACGTCAATAAAATACAATACCAGAAGAAGAAAACCATGTTCTATTCGGGTAATTCTTAAGTCAGTCCTTTTTATATAAAAATATAATACTCGATATTCAATTATAAATATAATAAGTAAATCAATAATAATAAATACCGCTCGGATTCCCGGAGTCTCCGCAGGTAAAACCACATAAAGGACAGCAAACAAACCTTGTGTCAGAATTATAATGTTTCTGCACAGGTTAGAAATAAATTTCTTATCCAGATGATAGATCGCCATTACAATAGAAAGGATACCCATACAAATCAAAACGGACTCCAGATTCAAAAGGTCTTCCGCCGATATACCCGGCAGGATATATTTTATGATACGTTCTCCCAGAGTTGCATTGATTAAGGCCAGAGAAGCCGCTCCCATTGGGAAAAAGACACTTGCCTTTTCCTTTTTATAATAACCGGGGATTAGCAAAACAATTATCAGGTACACCGCTGCCACTCCAAAGCTAAAGGCAATGGGTAGCATATCAAGAATAATATTCCTGGCATAAAAGGATACCATCTCCTGCTGATCTCCAAAATAAACAGATTCCGCAATTCCCCCTCCAAAAATTTTATGGCTTGATACCTGTATAATAATCTCAATTTTCTCAGAATCTGTCTGAAAGTACGCCGCTCCAGGAGTATTCCCCATATCTTCACCAACTACAGAATCTGATACAACACCACTCTGTATAAGAGGGCTTCCATTAATATATATTTTACTGGCAATTCTAATGCTCTGTTTTTTTAAACCGTATATAACCCCAGGGTGTACATTTGTCAGGGTAAGGCGGTAGGTAGCACATCCATATTCCGGATACTTCCGTCCATAAATATCTTTTCTCCAACTCCCGGGAACCATCATATAGGAAGGAGCACCCACTCCATTGTTAAAGTCCTCTGGTTCCAGAAGCTGACCCCAGTAGTATTCCCACTCCCCGTTCAATGGAAGGACTCCTCTACTGCGCACCGTTAAGTCTTCCATATCCACGGTTCCCTTTACCGCAAAGACTTCTGTATAGTTCATTTTATAATATATCGCTATAAGAATGCTGATTCCAACCATAAAGGTCAACACCCACATTTGATGCCGCCGCAAAATATCTCCCGCCTTTTTATTTCATCGTTTTACGACAAATTGTTTTCTTTCAATTATACTTGGAATCCTGCTACTTGAAAAGGTACAGTTTTGTAATTCATCTATTTGCTGGGCAATGGCTTATTCATATTGGTCTGCCACTTGACACATCTCATTCACATGCTATACTTAATAAGTTGCAAACCCTTAAAAACAAGGTCTATACAATGGGTAATCGTGTGTTCGTGACCTTCCACACGTAAAACAAAACTTTCGGAAGTGTTCTTTTATCTAGTTCTATCAGCCTTTATCTTCCTATGGATGAAGGCTTTTTTAAGAATTTTAGCTTTATCTCTTTTTATCTGATTTCATCTGAAAAATACCGAGCTGAGTCAGAAAATTGAGTCAAAAATGCAGTCAGAAAAAAGGACTGTTTCCAGTCCCTCTTTCAAATTTCCATTTATCAGTGTTTCCTAAACTTATTTAATAAGCTTTGAATTTCAACCATAGAAGCAGGTTCGGTACTGTATATCCTAGACTGTTCATTCATACATTCCCTCTCATCACAGATTTTTTGAAAATATGTACTGATCTGGTCATATTCTTCCAACAAATCAACTAATGTTTTTCTCCTATTTTTAACAACAACTGTAGGAAAAGCCATTTGTCCTGCATTACCCTTCTTAAATGTTCCATCGTTACTTTTGAGAAACGGTATGTTAAATTGTTTGGCATACATCGCAGATACTATCTCACCCTTATGTTCTTCATAGGGAATATAGGCCAGCCCATCAGAAAATTTAAATCCGTATGCATAACTCAAATCGAAGAGCTGCTTTTCCAGCAACTTTCTAAGCTCATCTGAAAAGTCAGTATGATTTATAACGATGATTCTTCCTTTATCCCTGTAGGACAAGTAATTATTTGCTATAAAATTATATTGACCGTTTTTCGAAAATTTTAAAATTTCTCCTTCAACCACATCTGCAAAAATTAATTTATCATATTTATCAAAGAGTAAATTCTCTATATGAACCAAATTGACATCAACCCAAATGTCAGTGTCACATATAGGGTATTTACTAAGATACGCAAAATCATTCTGTTGCATTAAACAACTCTTCTATGACCTTTAGAAGCTCATATGCCTTTTCTTTTGAAATTCTATTATTATTGAGGTTGTTCTCTAGATTATCGTAGAAGCTTTCGGGTATATAAACCTCATTCGTGGGTTGTATCAATCTACTATCACCATTAGCTTGCATAGTATAATTCTGTAATCTTGTTATAGCATTTATATTATTTTTCGTTATTGCAAACCTTTGTTGAAGCACATCTTTTTCATTAGGATATATTTGAATAAGTCGAACTAATAACGCTGCCAGACTAACTCTAAAGTAATTTTGCATTTTAATTAACTCAATATATGAAATACGATTTAATAAAATATTATTAATCTCTATATACTGCTTAACCGTCTTCTCTGGCATAAGAATACACCCTGCAAATGTGTCTGCTTTAAATTCCGAAGGATCTGTTGTTACTTTACTAACATAACTTAATCCTTGCCCATCGTTAGTATAATAATGATAATATTCATGCCATATTGATGTGAACTGTCTCCCTAATGTTTGGTTTGTGTTAATATAAATACAATTGTTTTCACTTTTTCTCATAAAGAATCCAGATAAATCACTATCACCTCTCGAAGGAAAGCGTAACACCAAAAATCCCAATTGCTCGATGGTTTCGAATGAGTTATTTATAGGTTCATAGTCCCCCATAAATTCTTTCCTAGCCTCATCTGCAATTGGGATTATTGATTTATAATAAAAATCCTTTTCTTTAGGGGTCAATTTATTTGTCAATAAGTACACCACCTCTTATTTAAATCGCATTTATTCTTTTCTGCATAATAATTTCATTAAACAAAAAATTAGCCAGATTAACTGTTTTCTGCATATTATCTGTGTCTGCAAAAGCTCTAAAACTTGCGCATGATAAATCATCTTCTTCCATGCTGGTAATTTCCTCAATAGACATATTCAAAATTTTACAGCATGCTAAATAAAGATTTGGACTAAAGCTTTGCTTGATTTCTTCGATTTCAATCAATGACTGTACCTCAACATCATATTTTTCAGCAAAGCTGTACTGATCTAAATTTTCTTCTCGCCTCTTCATTTTTACTAAAGAGCTTAACTCAAAAGGTGTATATTTAGGACGTTGACAGTCATCATATTTAATTGTTTCATAAATAGTTGCCATATTATCCCTCCGTTTAAATATAACAAATAACATATATAATTATTATACCACACATATATACGCTATTATTTAAGATATTATATTTACATACTTAGTATACTCTATTTGTCATAAATTACAATATGTAAAATTCACAAAATTATTTCATTTTTTTAATTATGGATACAAGAACACCACCTTAGACAAAAAGGACTGTTTCCAGCCCTCTTTCCTTAGAATACTCCATTTAATTTATTCATCTCTGCACGTTTCACATCATCAGTAACATGACTATATAAATCCATTGTCATCGAAAGCTGGGAATGTCCTAGCAGCTTCTTCAAGTTCTGATATTCTACACCTTTTTCAGTGGCTCGGGTCGAATATGTATGCCGTAGTGCATGGCACGTGAAATGCTCTACCTGATAACCTTCCTTCTTCATCCTCTCTTGTATCCTGTTCAGTTCACTTGTCACCCTATACCTTGATATCGGCTTCCCATCCGGCAGACAAAACACATAATTATCTGGCTCTCCTAATCCCATATCATCTGCACCTTGTTTTAGTT
The DNA here is from genome assembly GCA_023407575.1 of Bacillota bacterium. Lineage (GTDB taxonomy): Bacteria > Bacillota > Clostridia > Lachnospirales > Lachnospiraceae > Mobilitalea. The sequence continues at coordinate 13,313 of JAEYLX010000070.1, read as the reverse complement.
CGTTAAGCAAGCTAAGCATATCATCATTCAAAGGAATACTACGTTTAGATGCCTTCGTTTTTGGTAAATCCAGATAATTGCCTTGTCCCTCTATCCATATGATAGTGTGATTAACGTTCAATTCTCTATTCTCAAGGTCAATATCGCGCCAGCAAAATCCCCTGATTTCCCCATTTCTAGTTCCTGACATCAAGCCAAGCTTGAATAATGGGTAAAGATAACTTTCCTTAGCATATAGCATAAATACTTTTTGCATTTCAACCGTTAAAACAAAACTCTCTTTCTTTTCTTTTGCCATAGGTATTTCCGCATACTCTACTGGATTAAATTCTAGCATCCGTTTCATTATTGCTTTTCTAAAACATCCATTTAAGGTTGCTATAACCAGCTTTATCATTCCCGTAGAAAAACCCCTGTCAGAGAAAGAATTGAGCAGTCCCTGAATATCATCAATATTAACATCCTTTAGTTTCTTCTTCCCAATGCTTTCACGCACATAATAGTTATAATGCCTGCGGTAATTCTCATATGTACCAATTTTTACAGTTTTCGATTTATAAACCTTCATCCACGTATCAAACCATTCATTTAGCGTCTGGTTTCTTGCTTCGACATCTTTTCCAGCCTCCAAATCCTTTCGTAACTGATTTAGTGTCCGTTCTAATCTTCCTACATTCGTATCATATTCAATGTAGGTTTTACCTTTGTAAGTCACTCTTCCAAGATACCTGTTTTCATTTATCCGGGGACTGATTCCCTTTGGAAGATTCTCCGTCTGCAATTTAGATTTTTTAGCCATATTAGCACTTCCTTTCTTATTTTGTGAGGAGGTTAACGCTAACCTCCTCACTTGTCAAGCTCAAGATGCAATCTTTTCCAAGTACTTTTCAATTAAAGTTACTTTATACCAGACACGCCTCCCTATGTAAATTCGAGCCTTTGCTTCTTCCCCAATAATCGTTGCGGTTTTATATCCGCAGTTCAATTTTTTCATTAATTGCTCGGTATTAATCATGATTACATCCTGTTCAGCAGTATATTTTGTCCTTCTCATCGTCTCTTCCCTCCCTACCATGCCACTACAGCTTTTTTGGACGGCTTACTCTTTTTTTCAGCCTCTAACGCCGGTACATTATTTCCCAGTATTGCTCCACACAATTCTTCACATTTCTTAAACTCATCCTCCGATACGGACAGCATATCCGCATAGGTATCATACCGCTCACGGAATTTTTCACTAGTCAGGACACAGTAATACTTAGTCGTTATTCCATTCCTTGTTGTGGTTTTTTGGTTTCTGGTCTTTTTGTCCTTGTCTGTTTCTAGCAAGTCCCTTTCCTTCAGAAACATTATTAATTCTTTTAAGGTACGCCCTGATTCCTTAGCAATTGACTCCAATTCTTCTGCTGTAAATATGTAGTAGCCATCACCGATGATATCTTCGCCCACTCCGGCATTTCCAAGTTCAAAGACCTTTCTTACAATCAGCCCATAGGTGGCTTCAAAATCCCACTTGTCACTGTTGACCGTCCTCACATTAATCTTTTGATTAAAGTAGGATAGTGCCACGTATAACCGCTTATAGTCCAGTGGCTCTTTTCCCGCCGGTGAATAATCCATAAGCTTCTTCAATTTACCGGAGTGTTTCTTTAATTCTTCCGTTCCTTCATAGCTAAAGGTCAGGTCAGAAGGTTTAACTGTGATGAACTCAGAGTACTGGTAGATACCTTCTTCCTCATACTTTAATACCAGTTTAATTTCAATCCTTTTCTCTGCATCCGACAGCAGCTTGACAGCGTAAACGCCTCCTTCTTCCCCCCACTGCGGCATAGGAAGAATGCGAACCATTCCTTTTGTAATATCCACTTCTGTCAGGCTTTTCGTCCTAATTAATGCGGTCTGCATATCCTTGCCTCCGAAATGATGGTTTATCAGGCATCTGCTCCGTCCTAATTCAACCATTTCTCTTGGTATGTCCATTACAGGAAACCTATAAAACTCAAAGACTGGGTTCCCTTTAATCATTTCTTCCTCTGCCGGTGTCAGGCTTAACCGTTTTATCAGATAATCTCTTGTTACGATATCTTCTGCATTTTCAATTAAATCAACAGCATCCAGCAATCTTTTTAGGATGTTTAATTCAAAGTCGTCTGCCTCTTCTTTTTTTGCGTAGGGACTGCCTGATGGGTAATTGGTCTCTACTAGTCCATTAGTATTTTTTTCAACTGCATTCATATCCCTTTTCATATTGTTCATATTAAGCTCTCCTTTAATTTTTATAATTGGTATCTGATTGTCTGTCAGCCATGGTATGACAGTCTATGTAAGCTTACCTTGTAAGGATTATTTCTTTCATTTCTACCTTACAAGCATATTCTATGAAAGTAATTCCTATTTGTAAAACGCACGTAGACTGACCAAATCGTGACCTATATACCTATTATAATGAACGCATATATGCACTTTATATGAACGCTTCTATTATCTCCATGAATGCATTGGAGCAAAAAAATAAGAACACATCCGTGTTCTTATTTTTTAAATTTATCTTTGTACCGCTTTACAATCAATGCTGTTTCTATATTCTTCTGTAAATATTCTATTGCAGTTGCTAACACATCATTAGATGCATTCTTCCAATCTTTATCCTGTATATGTTGTAAAACTCCAATCACTTCTAATATTTTGCTGCTACTATCTTTAATATTAAATGGCGTTTTCATTTTAAAATAGTAGTAGCTTCGATACAGTTCGGAATTAATCGGCAATCCTATTGACAAACTCTTAAAGGCTTCTTCTATTTTCTGTTCTATGCCTTTACAAAGTTTATTATGCTTCTTTAGTTTATTCCCGATAAGAGCCTCTACCGTTTTTTTATCCCAACAATATTGCTTCCACTCATTTAAAGTAACATCTTTTTCCTGTACTGTACTCAACTCTATCAACTTATCTCCGGTAAATACCTCAAAGCTAATACCTGTTTCCTCTAGTTTGCTTTTTTTCCTATTTATATCTATTTGATCGAATTCATCTCCTGTTACAAAGGCAGTATATGTATTTCTTCTGATCCCAATTGTATCATAGAAGCTAATCCAGTTCCCCTCCCTATCCTTTCCCACATAGCCTTTCATAAATTTCCAAAGTCTTCTTATCAAAAAGTAGTTTACCCGTCTTATTAGGATTTTTTCATCGCTATCCACAATCTTATCCCCCTGTGATTATTTTAAATCTATATTAGCATATTTTACAATCACAGTGTACTAGCGTTTTTTATTAATGCTCATATTAATGTGAATGGCTTCTTTTGTGGTAACAGTGGTAACAACCATAGAACATTCCCAAAATCTCAACATATACACACATTCATATATATTATTTCAAAAAACACACTAAATCAGTCCTTCTACTGCCTAAAACATATAAACTTACAACAAAAATCCTTATGTAATTATTAATAGTTACAAACAGTCCTTTCCTCCGGGTTAATACTGCATCAGCCCAGATAATCACTTTTTTGTTTTTTTCATACAAGACAATCTCCGGTAACCAATTCTATTAGTCCCAAAAACTCTTTACAAATAATTATTCTCTGTTTATGTCATTTCTGCTTTGAACTGCTACAGCACTTCTTTCATTACAGACATACAACATCCACATAAAATATAAACCTCTTTTGTCGCTCTCACCGAAACTCCACAGTCACAACAGATGTACTTTCTGGTACTGCCCTTTCGTTTCGGTGCTGCCGCTCCGGCTCCGCCATCTCCAGCATCCCCACTGTCTCCGTCGTCCGTACCTCCCAACCCTTTCCCTACCGGCTGCCCCTCTTCCCTCCGGTAGAGATGCAAATTCTCAAAGCCCTGCTCCCTGCAATATCCAATAAGCTTTTGGCTAGGTGTTGTCGGTGTATACCCATATTTTTCATGGCGTTCTATGATTAATCCGTGCTGTTCAGCGATTTCCTTAAACTTCTTATTATGGTAAACATGATTATTGCTGGTATCCTTAATGCCATTTTGCATACAGTAGATGTGTACACTTTCATGCATAATCGTTGCAACGATATTCTCAATGGGGCGAACCAGACCACCAGCAGCCACATTTAATTCATGCTGTCCATTGTTTTCTATCATCCAGACCTCCGATAAAGTTACGTGCCCATAGGTAGCTTCCTTCTGCTGGATGGTCAGTGTGATATCTGGCAATTCACCGTCCCAAAAGTCCTCATTCATTTTCTCATAGATACTTTTTAAATACAAAGCTGCGGATGCATAATCCATTGCACGTTTCACCCCTCTTTTTAAAAATGCACTTTTAAAATGTCCTCACTGGAAGTCCTTAAGGTATAAACTTCAAGTTACTGGTTTTACTCCTTTTTCATTCATCCGATGCCTTCCTTTCAAATTCGTAAATGCTTCCCGGTTATTCCCTCACTGCCATTTGGTTTTTCATCAGTCCAGAAAAATCCTATATCCATCCTATCAATTACACGAAATCAAATTTTTCCGGAAAAGGTATCATAAAAATCACCCACTGCATCCCCCTCGGAAAACCCTCTGCTCCGGCAACATCAAAAATAAAAAACTTTTTTACTTTACTGCTGATTTAAACTGAAAGTTAAATTTTTATCTGGTTTTCCTGTTTCTCAAGCTCCTTCAATTCTTTTATTCTGTTCGCCACGGTAGCTCTGCTTATATTTAATTTCTCTGCCATTTGCAGATAGGTACAGCCGGATTTCCATAACTTTTTTACTTCCTCAAGCCCTGCATCCTTCCTATATGCTATCTTCTCACCATTGGCAACCTTCGCCCTTTGTATATTTGCCTTATCATAGGTAGCAATCGTTTTCTCCAGCTTCTCAATTTTTTCTTCTGCCTGCTTATTCAAACGGATCAGCTCTGCTTTTTCCCTATTATCAATCATATGCTCATATGCCTTTCCTCCCTCTGTATAAAACCATAATGCACATGCCAATAAGCTGATTATAGCTGCTGGACTCCCGTCACTGCTCACTTCTTTAAGCATCTTGTGATACTTACTGTCAACTATTGTATCCTGATTAAGCACATTATTGCTTTTGTATCCTGTAATAATCTCCTTCATTTTTTCAACTGTCATTCTTCCCATATCTTACTGTTCCTCCTTCTTTTTCCTATCCAAAAAGTCTAAAATTGTACAGCTAGGCTCTCATACTTAACTGTAATACCCGTTGTATCCAATGAACGGAATAGGGCAGGTGCGCCTAAACCTCATCACCTGCCCTACCCATCATTTCATTGTCTTTCTTCCTTTAGCACACCGGAATCTTACTGACCAATGACCTCATCAAAATATATCTCAAATGCCTGCTCAATTGATTTGACCAGCTTGGCATTCTTGGTGGATGATGCTTTTTTGCTGAGGATGAACCTGCAAAGCTCCATATTTGTTGGTAGGAACATTACGTGCTGTGTCCCGTCACTACTCTGTAGAACCTCTACATATCTCTGCTTAATCTTAGGCATTCCCTGTCCTCCTTCCTACTTATCGTCTGCTCTCACAGCCTTACCATTAGCCTGATCTGCAGGAGCTATGGTCTTACTGGATAAATTTCCTCTTAATACTGCTGTCATGGCATTTCCAAACAGACTTTTAGCCATGTCAGGGGATATTGTATAATTACCCTGACTGTTTACGTCAAGCATGATAGATACGAAATCTGCTTCCTCCCTGTCTGCGTCATAGCAACGGACTGAACCGTTAATGGATGTCCTTGTTCCATTTTTCATTGCATATCATCCTTTCTTTTTTAAAATTTTAATTCACTTATCATTCATAATACTGCTAGGTTGTAAGCCTCTCTTTCGAGTTGGAAGCCTTATTAATTTATACTATTTTCAGGCTTCTTTCGGCTGTTCCTTCCGATATCTTTCTGCTGTCTGTATCAGGCTCAATTTCTTCATTCATTCCTGATAGTTGCATTATATTTTTCTTTCATTAACAGTCAGTTTTCATTGCATTTGCCATATGCTTTCCTTTGCAGCGCAAGCCAAACTTCCAGCCTGACCACCCAGCGCTGCTAGTACCCTTTGGAACGATATATTATTTTGCCAAACAGGCTTATTTCTAAGTTATAATCTATATTTCCGAATGGCTGAACAAACAGGAAACAGGCAGTAAATGAGTTACACCATTTACTGTCTGTTTCACAAAAGTGTGGTAACAGTGGTAACGGCTAGTTGGTTGCTGTTTTTACTTGCTTATCTGCTTCTTTCTTGTATCGGTAGAAGCTGGACTTTGAAATCCCCAGCTCACGCAGAAGCTGGAAAGAACCCTTACTGCCGTTCTTTACCGCCTCATATTCCTTATTAAAATCCTTCTGCTTCATCAAACGGGGTCTTCCATAATCTTGCCATTCGCCTCTGTCCTTTTTAGCCTGTATGCCTTCCCTCTGCCGTTTTTCCTTCTTCACAAGCTCTGCCTCACTTAAACAGGCAAATAATTCTATCAGCATTTTATTGACCGTCTCTAGCAATAGGGCCGCAATACCATTGTCATATTGCCGGTAGTCAATACACGTTGTAGGGATTTCAAGTATCATTACCCGAATCCCCTGCTCCCTCATCCAGTGCAACTCCTTTAATGTCTCGGTCTTATTTCTGGAAAGCCGGTCAATTTCTGTCAAAAGAAGACAATCCCCGGATTCCAGTACCTCGTTTTTTACAATCTGGTAAGTTGGACGGTTGAAGTTCTTTCCTGTATTCTGGTCTGTATAAACCTTTCCACGGTACAATGGAATGTTATTGACCCTGCAATATTCCGTCAGCTCCTTAATTCCCCGGTCAAGATGCTGGTCTTTCGTACTAGTCCTGTGATATGCTACGTATTTCATATACATCCTCCATTTTTCAATTTAATAAATACACTTCAATATCACAGGACAGCTCCAAAATAGGCACATCCTTACGGAACTAATGCCAAAAGGGCTGTGTGGGTATTAAAAACCTCTTACACAGCCCTTTTGGCACTATTCCTATAATTTATACTTTTTGGTAACCGTAAACTCAAATATTATTCTATGTAGTTCGCTTTTGTTAAATCAATCGTAACGACCGGGCGCACTCCCCTATGCTTATCTCCTAAATTAAACGCTGATGTAGTTCCGTTAGCTGCAACATAGTATGCACTTGTATTCCATCTTGAACGTAGCCACCAATAACTGGCATAATTCCCATAATCTTTTTCAAAACATCCTCTGTTTTTTGCATAGGCTGTACACCATGCTATCTTCAGATCGTCATTAATATTCTCAAATTCCGTTTTGGATAATAAATAAACCTTATCTTCTGTCCCTTCCTGCTCACCGTTATCTAATGATACTGTCTTAATAACACTTTTTTCTTCCTCTGTAAAGGCGGTATCATAAAAGCTATTATTCAACCACTCCCTTAATGTACAGTCCTTCCATGTTCTGTCCAGCCCACCTTCGTTATAAGGTTCTGCGTCAAGGCAATAGGTTGCCATAAGCGTAATTTCAGACTCCGTTTCATTGATAACCTCCCAATGGATAGGGTCATTGGAATATCCATCTGTTCCGGCATTCTGGTTATAGTGTCCAAAGTATCCATTTTCAATCGTTATGCTTTTCTGTAAATCATCTGGCTCTTCTGTACTTTCTACATCCTCAATGTTATTTTCTTCATTGCCATTGTCAATTTCAGTCCCTTGTTCAAGCTCTGATTCTGTGTTAACTTCTTCTCCAGAATAATCATTATCATTTTCAGCCTCATCAACAATTTGGTCAGTATCTTCTATTTCATCGTCGTTTTCCATTTGATCAGGCTGGCTTTCAACAATACCTTCTACGTTATCAGCATTTTGTTTATTAAAAATCGAATCCAGTCCTGACACTGTAAGCCCTTGCAGACAATCCGGAAGTGTACCGTCCTGTACATACCTAACTGCCTCATCTTCCGTAATAACGCAGGCTAGTAGTGTATTCATCTCTGAAGCGAAAGTATCATTTGCTCCTAACTTGCTCCTGACTATAGAAAGGCCTCTTATGTTTTCAACTTCTTCAAATCCATCCTCACACCTTGTCAGGTTACCCCAGCTCCAATCAGCATCCTCCGGATATTCCACCTCGTCTCCTACTACGCTTCCCCTGATCACATTCGTCCGATAATACCCTATTATAACAGATTTGACTGTTATCGAGCTACTACCTGAATCAGATACAAATAAAGAGTAGGTGCCTTCAAATTCTTCATCGCTATTTTCTACATAGCTACGGCTTCCGACTGTTATCTCACCATAATAGTTTGCTTCCTCCGACACGAATGATATCCTACCAATTGATTTGTACTGTTTCGGTTCGTTTACCACAATCTCATCAAAGGAATAAGATAGTGCCGTATCAGACATGGTTTCATCACCTTCGGTGTCAGATGTACTGCTGTCATAACTATCAGGTGTGGTTTCATAATTCTCCGGCACGGAATTCGAAACACCATAGTCCTCATTATGTTTGTTCCCTGACATTACAATGATAACTATTACACTTGCTATGATAATGGTTATTCCAACTATTGCAGATAGCCTTTTTTTCTTTAGAAACAAGCCTATCTTAATCCTCTTCATTCGTTCATCCTCCCGGTCTATTTGTAAAATGCCTCATAGGCTTTCTTGATCGCTTTTTTCTTTTCACTGTCTGACATAGAACTGCTGTATGGCACAATTGTCTCTTTAAAGCTCAATGCTGTTAAGCCGTCAAAATATGCCTTTTTGCTCTTTTTATATTCACTTTCAGAAATTTTATCTTCCTTGAAAATAAACCCATTTTCATAATCTACCACTTTATGATAGTTAAGGGTGTAATAAGAACCCATTAACATTTCCCATGTCGCAGTATTATCGGTTGCATAATATTCATTCACCCGTGTTCCAATTTGCCCGGATGCCCCTGACTGGTCATAGCTTACATTAGCCAGAAAAAATTGGTTCTTTTTCTTGTCTTTATATGCTTTGAATGTTAGGTTGATGCCATTATCATAAGAATAATCCGCTTTTTCAAATACATATGGAGACCCACAACCTTCAAAAAACGTATTATAGACTCTGATATGGTTAATGTTATCATCATTCGTTGAACTTCTCACAACCAATTCAAGAGTACCATTAAGACCGAAGTCAACAAAGCTAATAGACTTTATCTCATACCAGTCAATGGAGCTTTCATGGTTTGGATTCCAGAAATTTTCATCCTGCAACAGCATCTGGACAGCCCTATCAGCTTCCGTTTTATAATTTTTAATATTTTCCTTTGACAGGGCGAGTTTATTACTATCTCCAAATGCCACGGATTTAACGGCACTATAATCCCCCCAATACACTTTACCGTCTTTCATTGTACTGTAGGCTCTTACCTTGAAATAATAGGTTGTTCCCTTTTTCAGTCCTGTCACCTTATATGTAATTTTATTCTGTTGTTTTAACGTTGTTAGCTTTTCGTATTCTCCATCCTTGCTTGTCGAGGAATATATTGCATAGCCACTAACAATGTCAGCCCTGCTAACTTTGATATTGATAGCATCCGTACCGGTGCTGGTTGAAAAGCTTACTTTTTGTGGTATCGCTGATGCCGTTATAATAACGGAATCCTTTGAATAGGTTAGTTCTCCATCAAATATGCCAGAGCCAACAACCTTATAATAATATGTTTTTCCCGGACTGGTATCCTCATCAATATAAGCCTTCATTACTGTTGCACCAAGATTCTTATATTCACCATTTTTTGTGCTGGCGCGGTAAACAGTATAATCATCAGCATATTTTAAAGCCTTCCAATTCAATAATATGCCATAAACTGACGTATGCATCACCTCAATATCAGTCACCTGGCTTTTTCTGAATATTGTTTTCTCTGGACTGGCTGTACTATCTGTCGCAGCCATAACCGGAGCACTGGAACATATGACTGATATTAGAAGTACCATGCTCAATAATATTCTCATATAACGCTTACCTATTTCACATCTCCTATTGCACATTGATGTTCCTCCCTGCTTAATTTTTATGACCCAACTTCTTTTATAATAGTTGCAGGCAAAACCTGTAACTGCCTGCAACCATTATTCCTGACTATTTTGTTATCTTTATTTTGCTGACTGCGCTATAGGAACCGTATACCTTCTTACCTGCATCATCCAACTTGTAGGCACGAACCTTCACATAATAGGTCTTATTTTTAGTCAGCTTGCTTACGGTCTTTTTATATACCGAGGCACCTACGGAAACAGCCTTTTTGTCCTTTGTAAACTTACTGTCTGCTGCATATACAATCTGGTATCCATCCGCATCCGTAACAGCTTTCCATGTAAGATACAGCTTATTTCCTTCTTTATTGACAGCCTTTGTTCCCCCTACCTTATCCGGCTTCGTTTCCACCTGTGCTTCTTCCGTTATATCGGATGAACCACTGGAAACATCACCAATCAGGCTGATGCCTTCCCCTTCAAAGATATCATAAGCAGTTACTTCACTCTTTCCATTTATCCTATATTCGTACATATATGTATCACTTAATCCATATAAATCTCCATCGTAATAACAAGTAACAAAAAGGACTTTATTTGCAGCCCCATATTGTACAATCCAAACGTTATTTCCTTCCTTAAATTCTAACCCATATTTTCTTTGTTCACTCACACCCATGTACTCCCAACTCATATCTCCATAAGCTTTCTCCGATATTGTCACAGGCTTTCCCACTTCGGCTTTCCATGAAGCAAAGTATATTTTTTTTAATTCTGCTTCTGTAAATTTAGCCTCTGCTTTTGCATGAGTGGGTAAAATCGACACCAAACTAAATAACATGACTAATGAAAACATCACAATGTATAACTTATCCTTTTTCATTTTTCCTAAACCTCTACTGTACATAATTTTTCCTCCTGTTGGTATATTTAATGTAATATCTTACCATGTCTATTTTATTATGCCGTTCACGCAAAGTCAATGTTTTATTGACGTATTGATGTATATTGAACATTTTTAGGCGACTCATTTTTATTATAATCAGAGTATCATAAATAAAGGTGGTGCTTTGCAATGAGAGCCATTGGCGAACTGTTAAAAAAAATGCGTCTTGAAAAAGGTCTTTCCCAGATTCAGGCTGCTAACCGTATCCATATCAGCAAATCCCGGTTGAGCAGCTATGAGCTGGATGTTAACGAGCCTAATCTGGATACGGTTATAAAATTAGCCGAATTGTATAATGTTTCTGTGGACTCCCTGCTTGGACTGGATAGGACGGATTATATCAATGTCTCCGGTCTCACCCCGGAACAGGTATCAATTATTAAATCCATTGTTGATTCCTACCGAAAGCTATAAATTTATTTATAACAGCTCCTTCCGCTCCAATTCATATACCATAATGTCCACCTTAGATGACAGCCTTTCTACTAATACAGTAAGACAGTCCATAATCCCTTCCGCCGTATCCAGTTCAACCACATTCCTTTTATAAAAGCCATCCCTGCACAATAATACCAGCTGCCTTATGTTCTCTATCTCAATCCCTAATTCCTCCAACTGCCTTAGTGTATTCTCCACTCCGCACTCCTCCAACGAAAGAAAGCAAGGTTTTTACACCCTGCCTTCCTCTTTTCCACCGGATAGCTTATTCTCTGTTTCACTCATGGCTGCCAGGCACTGCTGTACCAATGGTAGCATATCCATTTCCTGCTCACCCATATTTAAGATGTTTACGGTGCATACCTTGGCAATATCCTGCTGCGCTTTTTTCAGTATCCCTGCCACCTTATCTTTAATAGAACCGGAGCCGCCTTTCCGGTAAATGCCCCTTGCGATCTGCAATATTTCACCGGACTCAATCAATACCCGGAACGTATTCGTAAACATATTTTCTGTTAATGTTTCCGGCTCCTTGGCATTTGCCTTAACAAAATCAATCAGCTCTTGCTTCGTGCATTCCTCCTGAATGCCTAATTTCTGTTTCACATAATAACGGATTGCTTCACTTCCGCTGGTAAAACTAATTTCCTGTTGTTTTGTTTCCTCCTGTCCCTGCATTTCTTCCTTCATTTCATTTTCTAATGCTTCTTTTCTTGCCATACTGCATATCCTCCATTTATTCTTTTTCATTAATTGTTACAGACATATGGTAACGCCGAATAAAGTGAAATGCTATGGTGTATGTGCCGGAAATGTACGCACTGTTTTGTTGAGTATAGCGGAAAAATATAATGTATTTACCATTACCATTCTAAGCCTATATGATAAATTCTCATGCTTCATCAATATTAATATATTCCATAACAAAAACCGTAATTTCCGTAATCGCATTCATATAGACCTTCCACAAGACACTAAAATGAATGCCTCTATTGACACCGAGGTAAAATAAAAGAAGCGCACCATTATCAGTACGCTCCCTAACAATTATTTTTCCATAACCCACACCTTTTATCTGGCTTTATCTCTTTTTCCTAAAAGTTGAGTCAAATCTTGAGTCAACGCTTGACAACCCCCATTTTCATGCTATACTAAAACAGTCGCAAACGCCCTAAAAACAAGGTCTTTGGGCTATAAAAACCGAGTGTTCGAGACCTTCCACTCGTAAAACAAAACTAAAGGAGAATTCCATATGAAACAAAGAAAGACTCAATTTCTAACAGAGGCTGCAGTTATTGCTGCCATCTATACTGTGCTGGTACTTATTTTTCAGTCAATTAGCTATGGTCCAATACAATTTCGAATTGCCGAGGTATTGACAATCCTTCCTTACTTTACACCTGCTGCCATTCCGGGTGTCACAATCGGCTGCTTTTTAAGCGCTATATTTACAGGTGCGTATGTCCTTGATATGATTTTTGGATCATTGGCGACCTTAATTGCCGCTCTTCTTTCCTATTCACTTAGGCGTTACAAGTACCTTGTCCCAATTCCACCTATCGTAGTGAATGCTTTAGTTATTCCTTGGGTGCTAAAAGCCGCCTATGGTGAAGCGCAACCAGTACCTTTAATGATGCTAAGTATCGGCGCAAGTGAATTAATAGCTGTTGGAATTATAGGTATGGTTCTATTATTTGCACTAGAGCGTGTTCGTCACATAGTATTTAAAAACTATAAGTAATACATTTTCACCTTAAGTTCTGGATATCTTTTATCCATACTTAAGGTGTTTTTAATATGCAAGTTAATTACAGGTACAAATTCCTAGGTTTATAATTATATTTAACTTGCTTAGATTCACCTTTAGGATTTACAGCGGGTTCTTTTAATGTTACCATTAAACAGTTGATGAAATA
>JAEYLX010000045.1 GCA_023407575.1 Bacillota bacterium | reverse complement strand
CTTTTTCGAGCTTCTCCACCATCAGTCCAGCAAATAGTTCCTTCTTCCCTTGAAAATATGCTTCCAGGGTAGAGATCAGCAGACTCTTTCCAAAACGGCGCGGACGACTCAAAAAGTAATAACTCCCCGTCTTTACCATCTGATACATCAAGGCCGTTTTATCAACATAGAAATAACCGTCTTGACGGATTTTCTCGAAGTTCTGGATACCAATAGGATATATTTTATTGCTCATACATGTACAACCTTTTAATTATGGTGCATACAAATATACAGCTTTCATTCTATAACACAAAGCTAGCAGTGATTTTAATTCTATGATAGAAGAAACTTTTAGATGAGCTATATTCAGGAACAGAAGATGTTATCTTGTGTATAAGGAAAAGTGAAAGGATTTATTTCTATAAATTTTAAATAGAAATAAAGTATCAAACATCATACCCTCTAAAAGTAATATATCAACGATCTTCACAGACAGTTGATATATTTAGAATACATATCAGCATTTTGCCAATATGAGGGGACAGATTAGGAATATACCGCTGTATTTTTTCCCAACCTGCAGAATGTAGGGGATTCATGTGTGTAGCATGAAGTTAGGGACCTACATATTTCGTTATTATTATATGCTATTTAGACTTGTATATACCTTCATAATAGCTCTCGTAAGCACCACTGGTGACATTTTCCATCCACTCCTGATTATCCAGATACCACTGCACCGTCTTCTCGATACCCTCTTCAACCTGCAGACTAGGCTCCCAGCCTAATTCATTCTTCAGTTTCGTAGAGTCAATGACGTAGCGCAAGCCATATCCCACGTGATCCATTACATAAGTAATCAACTCCTCACTGTATCCTTCAGGATTACCCAGTAATCGGTCTACAGTCTTAATAATCACATGGATAATATCTATGTTCTTCCATTCGTTAAAGCCACCAATATTATATGTATCCGCTACCTTACCATTGTGAAAAATTACGTCTATCGCCCTTGCATGATCTACCACATAGAGCCAGTCATGCACATTCTCTCCCTTACCATACACCGGTAACGGTTTGCGATGACGAATATTGTTAATAAACAGCGGAGTCAGTTTGTCAGGAAACTGATAAGGTCCATAGTTGTTCGAACAGTGGGTCACAATAGTCGGCACACCATAAGTATCGTGAAAAGCATGTACAAAGTGATCGCTACTCGCTTTCGAAGCCGAGTAGGGTGAGTGTGGATTATACTTTGTTGTCTCTTTGAAGAACTCATCGCCATATACTTCGTGTGCTGATATATCCGAGAGCTTTCCTTCCGGGTATGTCAATCCCAACGCTCCATACACCTCGTCAGTTGAAATATGATAGAAACGCTTACCCTCATAGCCTTCCGGAAGATACTCCCAAGTTAACCTGGCAGCTTGTAAAAAAGAGAGAGTGCCAAGAACATTCGTACGAGCAAAAGTAAACGGATCTCTGATACTACGGTCCACGTGACTTTCGGCAGCTAAATGAATGACTCCATCTACATGATATTGCTTGAAAATTTTCAGCATCATTTCAAAGTCACAAATATCCGCTTTTACAAAAGTGTAGTTTGGTTTATTCTCTATATCTTTCAGATTAGTCAAATTCCCCGCATAAGTCAATTTGTCCAGGTTAATAATATGGTAATCGGGATACTTGTTCACAAATAAACGTACCACATGGCTACCAATAAATCCGGCACCACCAGTAATAACAATACTTCTTCTATTCATTAGTTACTCTTTTCCTGTGCGTCCACTTCCTCTACACTGCTCAAAACGATACCTTCATATTATTATTTAACTCTATTATTCTTCATAAAATTTCATGATAACAATTGATTTTCTATCAGTTATCTACACTACCAAAGTGATTATTATCTTTTCAACAATGCTAATACAAACTGCGGCACTTTCCATGCCATTTTCTCCAATTTCGTCAATGTAGGAGCCATACCGTGTGAAGCATACACCCGTATATCCTCATCCCACATTTTTTTACGCTTAGCACTATCAGTAGAAAGTCCTCCCATACGCATCTTTACAATATACTCCCCTAAATAAGTTGTCGTGAGTCCTCCTGTAATAAGATAGCGCAACAACAAATCGCTATCTGCTGCTATTTTATAGCTTTCGTTATAAAGTCCTAAACGATTTACCACCTCACGACGGATGTAACAGGTGGGATGCAGTGGTAACCAACCGTGACGTACTTTCCAAAGTCGATAACTACCTCCAATCCAATTGCGTACTACCTTATCAGTATTATCAGGATCCACAAAAAGTCCATCTCCATACAAAAAGTCGGCTCGAGTGATTTTCATACGCTCCACAATACGGCTTACCACCCCATTATTATAGAAAAAATCATCCGAATGCAGTAACCCTATTACATCACCTGTAGCCACACGAATTCCCTTATTGATGGCTTCATACATTCCATGATCGGGCTCCGAGATAATAGTTGAGATACAACCTTCATATTCCCTAATGATCTCTAACGAACCATCTGTACTCGCCCCATCTACAACAATAAACTCTATGTTATTATAATCCTGTGCCAAGACACTCTCTATGGCACCACGAATCGTCGCCACACGATTAAAGCACGACGTTATTATAGATACTTTCATAAAATTTATCTTTGAAAATTCCTAATCATCTAAATTATCACTTTGAGTATATCTTTGTTCATCATGAAATAAAGTGCATCTTTCCTCTAACCTCTCATATGAAAAAAATGCTTTCATTACAGTGTGTCAATATGAGCAAGGAACACTACAGATGTCACCATAACACCTTTTTTATGCAATTTGTTAATAAATAAGAAGTGCTATTTTTTTTAAATAAATTACACAACAACACATATATGTTCTATCTCAAATTGTTTGTCCACACACTTTTCTTTTTCTAATCACTACCGCAGGTACACCCTGATAAATACCATTAACCTCCGTACTTTTTGTTACCACACTGCCCACGGAAGCAATAGAATTTTTACGCATGATTACCCCCGGACATACTACCACTCTCGCACCAACCCAAACCCCATCTTCCAATGTGATAGGAGCATTCCGATAAGGCATAGAAGAATTTGTATAATCATGGTTTCCCGTAAGTA
>JAEYLX010000001.1 GCA_023407575.1 Bacillota bacterium | reverse complement strand
ATACGGCGGGGAACGGATTCTCCCGCTTGATAAGCTGCAGAGCCTCTCGGTATTTGCCCTGCGCCGCCAGCTTCAGATAGCCCTGTACGGCGATATGAGCGGGGCAGGCGGTCTTGCAGGGCGCGGTACCGGTTTCGTGGCAGTTGACCCGGTTCTTGTCCCGGTAGTCAACGGCCCACTTCTCCGGACCCCACTTCACCTCATCCGGCAGCTCCTGCCGGGGATACTCGATAAAGCCATCCTTGGTACAGAGCTTCTGACCCAGCTTCACCGCGCCGGCAGGACAGTTCTCCACACAGCGGCCGCAGGCCACGCACTTCTCCGTCTCCACTGCCGCCACATAGGCACTGCGGGACATATTGGGTGTGTTGAACATCTGGCTGGTACGCAGGGCATTACAGACATTGACGTTGCAGTTGCAGATGCCGAAGATCTTCTCCTCACCGTCGATATTGGTGATCTGGTGGACAAATCCATTGTCCTCCGCCTTTTTAAAGATCTCCATCACCTCGTCATAGGTAATGTACGCGCCGCGCTGCGTCTCCACCACGTAGTCGGCCATGTCGCCCACAGCAATGCACCAGTTTTCCACATCGTCGCCGCAGCCCTCACCCAGCTTCTCCCGGCTGGCGCGGCAGGAGCACATGCTCTTGGCATACTTTCCCTCGTACTTATGGAGCCAGTAGGAGATCTTCTCCAGACCGATGGCCTCATTTTCCGTTTCGATAGCCTTTTCTACCGGGATGACGTGCATACCGATACCAGCGCCTCCGGGAGGCACCATAGGGGTGATCTTCTCCAGCGGCAGCATGGTCATTCGCTCAAAGAATGCGGCCACCTCGGGATGCTCGTCGATCTGGCTTTTCCGCATATTCAGGAACTCGGCACTGCCGGGTACAAACAGAGGCAGGATCCAGCGTTTTTCGTGATTTGGGTTCTTGCCGTCCAGATTTTCCCAGTTGTATTCCAGCAGACCCAGCCAGGACATTTCATCCAGCAGCTTTTCCAGAGGCTCTCGCTCCATCTTGGTCAGCTTCATCATCTGGCCGATGGTCTTGGGCTTGCGGACGCCCATCTTCAGTGCCACGTCCACCATCTCGTCGGTCAGCACGCCGTCCAGCCCCCAGTATTCCGGGTCGTCCACGGTGGTTTTCAGACCGATGCGGTTTGTGATCATTGCCCCCAGCTTCAGCAGGTTCTTTCGGGGCGGCCGATCAGGATCGGGGATCGCAAAGGGTAACTTATTCTCGTCCAGAGGGAAGTCGGTGGGCTTACTGCCATTGATATCGCGCATAGTCTCTCCTCCATCTGTGTGCCTGACCGATCTGCTTTGTTTCGGACCGGAAACGGCTTATTTCGTGATTTATACACCGAAATAGTAGCAATTTTTGTTTGCAAAATCCATTGACTATTCCCACAAAGTTATGCTATCATATTATATGGTCGTGGTCTGACCAGAGGAGTGATGGGTATGGAGTTCCGCGAGATCGTAGCACCGTCTATTAAGGAGCTGTTTGTGCAGCAGTTGGAGGGTATGATTTTATCAGGCCAGCTGCAGCCCGGCGAAAAGCTGCCCACAGAACGGGAGCTGGCGGATGAAATGAAAATCAGCAAGACCGTGGTACATGAGGGACTGCGGGAGCTGCACCGCTTGGGCTTTTTGAATATTGCCTCCCGCCGGGGCGTGACCGTGGCGGACTACGCACAGACCGGCAGTCTGGAGACACTGCGTGCCATCATGGATTTCCACGGCGGCATCCCTGACCGAAAAACGGCGCTAAGCATCCTGAAGCTGCGGTACTATCTGGAGGCTCCCGCCATGGAGGAGCTGGCTGTCCAGCATACGGCGGCGGATATGGCGGCGCTCCGCGCGCTCCAGCGGCAGGCGGAGGAGGCTTCCTGCCGAAGCACCGCCGAGTTTGCCCAGGCACTGTTCCGCTATCACCGGGGCATCACGTTCCTCAGCGGCAACACCATCACGCCGCTGATCTTTAACGCCTTTGCCACTGTCAATCTGGCCTTCTGGCAGGAATACGTTGCCGCGGAGGGCGCGGCCCGGTGCTTGGAGACACTGGAGCAGTTCACAAGCTATATCGAGTCGGGTGATGGTAAGGCGGCCGCAGCCCTGCTGCGAAGCGGGCTGGATCGGTTTCAGCAGGATCGTGTATAAACCGGTATATAGATATATGACAACCCCGATGAGGTGCAGATATTCTGTCTGCACCTCATCGGGATGTCTCATGCCCAAGCTGTGTGACCATTGCCCCGCTCGTATAGATGAGAAGCATCGTATGTGACCGGCCATCCCCCGGCGGCGGTCTCATTAGCTGCAATGCTCCTCCACCCACAGCTTGCCCGTCTTTTCACATATCTTCTTTCATGCCTGTGCCACGCCGGTAATGCTGCTTGATTTATGCTTCCGCTGCTTCAATTTCAGCAATCGTTAAATCCCGCCCACTCAGCGATGTCAGCTTATTCTTCGATCAGAGAGCCCAGCCCTGCCGCTTTCAGATTAGAGGGTGTGTCTGCCGTTGTGGTATCGTTGCTGTGTTCCTCCCGAATGTCACGGAGGATCGCCTTCAGATCGTCGGCAAGCACATGACCGAAATAGTCATCCCCCCGCACCTGGGCCAGCTCCAATGTCCGGGTGGCAAGATCGTCCTGTCCGTCCTGCTTCATCAGGCCATCTTCCGTACTGCTTCCAGCATGGCGTTCATATCGTTGATCCGCATATCTGCAATCCGGTCCGCATAGATCTCCGCATCTAACATCATACGTTGGAAATCTTTGTGGCACAGCATTTCCGACAGCAGTCGGTGATTAAACGTCCCCGTCCTTAATACTTCTATCGCGCCATCTCTCAGATGCGAGCGTCCAGCTCTGTGTCTGGGTGATTTTTCGTTTCTGTCATACCCAGCAGATAGTCCGTGGACACGCCGTAGAACTTCGCCAGCGTGACAATGCTGAATGGGCTGATGTCCTTGAAATCGTCTGCCTCATATTTGCCGAGGGCGGACTTGGAAAGCCCGGTCTGCTCCGCAAGCTGTTCCAGCGTCAGGCCCCGTTCCACTCGCAAATCCTTCAATCGCTTCTGTACAGCCCTGAAGAATAAAATGAACGTGGATGAAGCATATGCCGATGAAAAGGGCAAACGATGACCATGGCGCCGGAGCAAATCCTCAAGGCTCTCTTTGTAAGAACTGAAACGAAAACGGATATGGTGCCGTCTAATAGGATGAAGCCGCTTCAAGTACCGGGGGAAACACTATGGAACAAATCGAAACAAAGAAAGCACAATTTTCAGCCGCCATGGGAGATCAGGAGATCATTCAACTGTTCTTTCAGAGGTGCGAGGAAGCCATTACCCAGGCCCAGAAGAAATATGGTGCGTTGTGCCGTAGTGTGGCCCAGCGGATCCTGACAGACCCCAGAGACACGGAGGAGTGTGTCAGTGACACCTACCTTCGTGCCTGGAATGCCATCCCGCCGGAACGCCCCCGCTCTCTGCGGGCCTATCTGGCCCGCATCACCCGGAATCTGGCATTGGACCGCTACAATTACAATACTGCCGCCCAGCGCAGCACCGCCCTCACCGACGCTTTTGAGGAATTGGAACCCTGGATCGTTGCCGGACAGGGTGATCCGGACACAGAACTGGATGCATCAGAGCTGCGCCGGGTGCTGAACGGCTTCCTGCGCCGTCAGAGCGCTGAGGCCCGCGTGTTCTTTTTGCGCCGCTACTGGTATGGAGAGAGCATCCGGGAGATCGCGGAAGAATGCTGTGTCAGCGAAGCAAAGGTTAAGACATCC
>JAEYLX010000029.1 GCA_023407575.1 Bacillota bacterium | reverse complement strand
CGCAGGATACGATACTTGCAAGCTATCTCAACGATATGAGCAAGTATAACAACTTGAATGAAATCAAGAAAACCAGACTTGCCTACGACAATATAACCGTTCAGCTCTCAAAGAAGAATACCCGTTTTCAATATAAGCTGATTAAGAAAGGCGGACGGGCTTCCGAATTTGAAAATGCAATTGAGTGGCTTTGCTTATCTGGTATCGTGTCACAGGTTTACAAGGTCGAGCAAATCAAAAAGCCGCTTGAAAACTACCGTGACATTGATGCGTTCAAGATTTATGTGTCTGACTTAGGGCTGCTTTGCGCCAAGAAGGATTTAGCCGCCAATGACATCCTCTATATGGTCGAGGAAATCAGTGACTTCAAGGGCGGTATGGCGGAGAACTATGTCAATGTGCAGCTTACCATTAACGGCTACCACACCTACTATTGGGAGTCCGAGCGTGGAGCTGAAATTGATTTTATCATCCAGCGTGACGGGCAGCTCATTCCCATTGAGGTCAAGTCTGCCGATAACACCAGAGCCAAGAGCTTAAAGGTCTATATGGACACCTACAAGCCCGCTTATGCTATCAAGCTCTCTGCAAAGAACTTCGGCTTTGAGGACAATAAAAAAATCGTTCCTCTCTATGCCGCATTTTGTATCTGAAATCAATATCGCAACAGTAACGCTCACAAAAAATGTGGGCGTTATTTTTTGCCCCTAAAACAGAATAAGAAAGGACAACGCTTATGAAGAAATACACAAAAATCATTTGTATGGCTGCCGCCGTATGCCTGTTAGGTGCGGCGGCTTTTTGCGGCTTCCGTATTTACAGCCACTATGCGCACGAAAGCAAGCAGGAAGAAGTCTTTGAGAAAATTGCCGAGGTTGTGGAACAGGCACAGACAGGCGAAAGCGAAACTGCCGATGTTCTACTCACGGAGGAAGAAACCGTGCTTGCGGAATACGGCGAGCTGTATCTGCAAAATACGGATATGGTCGGATGGCTTTCGATTGCCGGCACGAATATCAACTATCCCGTAATGCAGACCCCGAACACCCCCAATTATTATCTGAAGCACAGTTTTGAAAAGGAGTACAGCGATTTAGGTACGCCGTATGTGCAGGAAAACTGCGACCTATTGACGAGCGATAACCTTGTTATTTACGGTCATCACATCAAGGGGCAAAAGATGTTCGGCGCATTGGAGAATTACAAGAGCAAGAATTTTTACGAGGAACACAAGACAGTTTGCTTTGATACCCTCACAAAGCAGGGCGAGTATGAAATCATTGCCGTGTTCAAAACGGTTGCGTACAGCTCGGCGGGCTTCCGATACTACAATTTTGTAGACACAGAGGACGAAAATGCCTTTAACGCTTATATTGCCAAGTGCAAGGAGCTTGCCCTATATGATACAGGCGTGACCGCCGAATACGGCGACAGACTTATCACGCTTTCTACCTGCGAATACTCCGCACAAAACGGCAGACTTGTTGTAGTGGCAAAAAAGGTTGCCTAATATCTGTACCGCTTCAAGGAAAGGAGGCTTTTAATGGCTGATATAAAAACCAGAGATGCGGTCAAAGGCACGATAAAGACCATAGATAAAGCCGCCGTTGCTACCGAGCGTATGAAGTCCGCTTATGCGAAAACAAAAGACAAGGCGGAACAAGGCTGCTATGCTGATAAAAGCTCCGCTACGGAATATGCCGCCGACAGGCTTTCCTACGGAGCTGACCGTATCAAGGACGAGGGTATCCACCAATTTAACAAACAAGGGCAAAAGGCGGTCAAGGAAACAAGGGAAAATATCGGCAAGGCAAAGGATAAAATATCGTCCTATAAACAGAAAAAGGCGGCAAAAGCCGCCGAACAGAATAATAACGGCTTGCAGATCCGTCACGGGGCTGCAAGCCGTTCTTCTGCTCCCGATAGTACCCAAAGGGCAAAATCTCAGTTTATCAAAACCCGACAGCAAGGCAAAAAGACGTTCAAGACCACCGCCCGAAATACAGAAAAAACGGTCAAGGCAACCGCAAAAGGCACGGTCAAGACCACTCAGAAAAGCGTTAAAACCGCACAGGCTACCTCTAAGGTGGCTATCAAAACAGCCGAGCATACCGCAAAAGCAACGAAGGCAGCGGCAAAGGCTTCGGCAAAAGCGGCTCAAAGGGCTGCACAGGCGGCAAAAGCTACTGCCAAGGCTACGGTTGCGGCGGTGAAAGCGGCAGTCAAAGCTACGATTGCCGCAGTTAAAGCGATTATTGCAGGCGTCAAGGCGCTTGTAGCTGCCATTGCCGCAGGCGGTTGGATTGCCGTCGTGATTATTATTGTTATCTGTCTGATTGCCTTGATTGCAGGCTCGGTGTTCGGTATTTTCTTTTCGGGCGAGGACTCTGGAAACGGTATGACAATGCAGAGCGTTGTACGGGAAATCAATGCTGAATACGATACCCGTCTTGACGAAATCCAAAGCAGCACGACCTATGATGTTCTGGAAATGTCGGGCAGTCGTGCGGTCTGGAAAGAGGTGCTCGCAGTTTATTCTGTAAAGACTGCCACCGCCCCAGACA
>JAEYLX010000007.1 GCA_023407575.1 Bacillota bacterium | reverse complement strand
ACCGCGCCCTGCAAGACCGCCTGCCCCGCTCATATCGCCGTACAGGGCTATCTGAAGCTGGCGGCGCAGGGCAAATACCGAGAGGCTCTGCAGCTTATCAAGCGGGAGAATCCGTTCCCCGCCGTATGCGGCCGCATCTGTAACCGGCGGTGTGAGGATGCCTGCACCCGCGGCACGGTGGATCAGGCCGTGGCCATCGACGAGGTGAAGCGGTTCATTGCCCAGCAGGATCTGGATGCCGCCACCCGCTTTGTGCCGGAAAAGGTCATCCCCAAGGTGGACGGCGAGTTCGGCGAGAAGATCGCCGTCATCGGCGCAGGCCCGGCTGGCATGAGCTGCGCCTTCTATCTGGCAGAGAAGGGCTATCGGCCCACGGTGTTTGAGAAAGAGGCCCGGCCCGGCGGTATGCTGATGAACGGTATCCCCTCCTTCCGGCTGGAAAAAGATGTGGTGGAGGCGGAGATCGATGTGCTGCGGGAGATGGGCGTGGAATTCCGCTGCGGCGTGGAGGTGGGCAAGGACGTCACCATTGCCCAGCTCCGCGAGGAGGGCTACAAGGGCTTTTATGTGGCTGTGGGGCTCCAGTCCGGCGGTAAGCTGAATATCCCCGGCGGAGAAGCGCAAGGTGTTCAGTCCGGCATCGACTTTATGCGCCATGTGAACAGCGGAGCTGCCGCCAAGCTGAGCGGCCGTGTGGTGGTCATCGGCGGCGGCAACATCGGTGCCGATGTCGCACGCACCGCCCTGCGCTGCGGCGCGGACAGCGTGGAGCTGTACTGTCTGGAGGGCTATGAGGATATGCCCATGGGCGAGGAGGATCGCGGCGAATGCGAGCGTGAGGGCATTATCATCCACGCAGGATGGGGGCAGACGTCTGTCATGGAGCAGGACGGCAAGTGCATCGGCATCAGATTCCGCAAGTGTCTGTCTGTAAAGAACGACGAGGGCCGCTTTGATCCGAGGTTTGACGATGCTGTTACGGAGGAGACCGCCTGTGACGTAGTACTGTACTGCATCGGGCAGAAGGTGGAGTGGAAGGAAATGCTGGCAGGCACGAAGGTGGAATTTAACCCCAACGGTACCGTGAAGGCCGATCCTGTCACCTATCAGACTGCCGAGCCGGATATCTTCGTGGGCGGTGATGCCTATACCGGCCAGAAGTTTGCCATCGACGCCATCGCCGCCGGCAAGCAGGGTGCGGTATCCCTGCATCGCTGGGTGCAGCACGCCACGCTGACCGTGGGCCGTGACCGCCGCCGGTTCATCGAGCTGGATAAGGAAAATGCCCTGATCGCCGTGGACAGCTACGATAATACGCCCCGCCAGCAGATCGGGTATAATGAAGCTCTGCGCAAGACCTTCCGTGATGAGCGCATAGCCTTTACCGAGGAGCAGGTGAAGAAGGAGACAGCCCGCTGCTTGGGCTGCGGAGCCAGCATTGTAGACCCCAATAAGTGCATCGGCTGCGGAATCTGCACCACAAAGTGTGCCTTCGACGCCATCCACCTGCACCGTGAGCATCCGGAGTGCAGCACCATGTATAAGTGTGAGGACAAGATGAAGGCCATTTTCCCCTATATGATCAAGCGCAATTTCAAAATTAAGCGCGCCGCCAGAAAGAGCAAGTGATATGCACGAGCTGGGGATCGTATTTCATGTTATCAAGACCATCCAACAGGTCGGGCAGGAGCAGGGACTGCAAAATGTAGCCTCTGTTACGCTGGAGCTGGGGGAGGTATCCGGTGCCGTTCCCCACGAGCTGGAGAGCTGCTGGGACTGGGCGGTGAAGCGGACGGAGCTGATGCCCGCTGCCAAGCTGCGGATCGAAACTATCCCGGCGGTGACACACTGCGGCGAGTGTGGACAGGATTATTCCACCGTGCCCCAAGGCCGCAGCTGTCCGTATTGCGGCAGCGAAGAGACGTGGCTGATTCGGGGCGATGAGATCAATATCAAGGAGATTGAGGCGATATGATGGATCGATACAAGATCATTGAAGTAAAAGAGAGTGTATTCGCCAATAACGATAGGGAGGCAGAGCGCGTTCGGAAGCAGCTGAAGGAGAATAAAACGTTTCTGCTGAACCTGATGTCCTCGCCCGGCAGCGGTAAGACCACCACACTGCGGCGTACCATTGAGACGCTGCGGGACGATCTGAGGATCGGTGTCATGGAAGCAGATATCGACTCAGATGTGGATGCCAAAGCCATCGCGGACACCGGGGCGCGGGCTATCCAGCTCCACACCGGCGGGATGTGCCATCTGGACGCAGCCATGACAGAGCAGGGGCTGCGGGAACTGAGTACCGACGATCTGGACTTGGTGGTGCTGGAGAATGTGGGCAATCTGGTGTGTCCCGCGGAATTTGACACAGGCGCGGTGAAAAACGCCATGATCCTCTCCGTGCCGGAGGGCCACGACAAGCCCCTGAAATACCCGCTCATTTTCACCGTCTGTGATGTACTGCTCATCAACAAGATCGATGTGCTGCCCTACTTTGACTTCGACATGGACAAGGTGGTGGCGTATGCCCATATGCGTAATCCGGATCTGAAGATATTTCCTATCTCCGCCAAGAGCGGCGAAGGAATGGGTGCATGGTGCGATTGGCTGCACCAGCAGGTGAAGAGCTGGCAGGCATGAATGGAGGGATCCTGCGTGCTTTGCCCATACCGTCCCCGATCGGAATGCAGGACGGTCATGCTCAAGTATTGAGTGAAGCTGCCGTTTCCAAATGAAAAAGGACCCCAAGCCGTTGTGTCGCAACGGCTTGGGGTCTTGCTATATTTGCGCGGTTGTGGGAAGTGCTTCAGATGTTATCTTATTGGACTTCCTTTCCCGTCTGATAGGCCTGTTCCAGTGCGGGATGCCCGGCGATTTCGCCCACACCGTTCACGCCGCCTGCGAACACCGTGCCTGCCAGCGTGCAGCGGGGGAAGCAGTCCACCCAGCCCTGCACGGCCTTCTCCGTGCCATCGAAGGTCTCCGGCGCGTCCTCCGCCGCTGTCGCCAGCAGATAGGCTTTCGTGAAGGCGTAGTCGCTGTCGTACAGCGGATTGGCACGATCCAGCAGAGTCTTGAGCTGACCACTGACGCAGTAATAGTAGACGGGCGTTGCGAACACCAGCACATCGGCGTCGTGCATTTTGGCAGTGATCGCCGCGGCGTCGTCCTTGAGGACGCAGTGTCCCAGCTTGTGACAGGCGAAGCAGCCCTTGCAGTAGCCGATCTGCATTTCCCGCAGATACACGGTTTCCACCTGATGACCTGCCGCCTGTGCGCCCTTGGCAAACGCCGCTGCCAGTGTTTCGGAATTGCCGCCCCTGCGGGGACTGGAGGAAATGATCAGTACCTTTTTATTCATGATAAGCCACTCCTTGCGTTTCGATTTTCCCTGTGGTATTTTCATAATAGTACCTGCACTTGGCTTTCTGTCAAGATGCGTTTGAAAATTTTGAGGGTTTTATGTGTGAGATAAAGATCAACTTCGATCAGGTTGAAAAAGCAATCTCTGTGATGCGTGCGGCGCAGATTCGCCGGGATGGGTATGACAAAGCTGGTCACAGAGGCGATCCGGGCAGAGTGCCGCAATCGCGGTGTTCGGTATATCCGGCTGGACACCGGTCTGGAGGAGAAGACCGTCGG
>JAEYLX010000052.1 GCA_023407575.1 Bacillota bacterium | reverse complement strand
CAGGTATAATCCACAACGTTTTCCGCATACCTCTTCAGTGCCGAAGTGGCGAAATCGGTAGACGCAGTTGATTCAAAATCAACCGTAGAAATACGTGCCGGTTCGAGTCCGGCCTTCGGCACCATTAGCACTAATCAATAACGATTTTTCCGCAAATCAAGTGGTTAGGGATCTTACCCCAGCTAACTTTGTATGTGAAAAATACTAATCCCTTATCAAGTACAAAAGCCACTGTGCTTGTTAATGGCTTTGGTATGTTATCACACAGTGGCGAGTAGTTTACAGGCTCAACCTCGTAACAAGTTCCTTTGAAGCCGGAAGACGCGCCGCCGTCTATAAATCGTATACCAAAACTCTTAGCAAGATGTTCCACACCTGGCGCGGTGTCCAATGATGCTACACGTCGAGATGACGTCGCAGAGGATAAACAGGCTAAATGATGGGAAGAGTTTTAAGTGCAATAGTGGATCAAAGCCCACCTCTTCAAAACCTAACTTGATCGGGAAAGAATCAAGCTCTAGCACGGTTTCGTCCACCGGAGTACAACGGGTGCCTGATAAGAGAAGAACTGCTAAGACTTCATAGCTTTTGTGAAAAAGCCCTTTTTAGTGGATACGCCTACGGCGCTTATTTTTTGGTATAACCATCAAAGGCGCTTTATGGCTCCTATTGTCTTGAAAATGTATCTTTACTTGTATTGTGTTTTATGCGTAGTCTCCCTGTGTAGTATGTAACTTGTTAATTTTCATATGAATACAGAGGCACACGATGAAAAACATTGCAGCTATCAAACGGAATAACCGCAAGATTCACGCTCGTAAGTTCCTGTCTACGCCAGAGGGAAAAGCCTGGCTAGAGCGAAAGCAACGAGAGAACGAAGAAAGAAAACTCCTTAGTGAGTTGAAATGGCTTAGAGAGGATTTCTGAAAATCTCCAGAACGCAACAGGACGCATTCTAACGCTGTTTTCATTACTCGGTATAGGGATGTGTAGGTGATGTGTGTTTAATGCGTCTGTGAGCTTGTTTTGCGCCTTATTTTGCATTTTCATAATGCAGGAGAGAACACGGAAAGCCTTAAAATTAATTATTGGGGTATTTAAGGCTATTTTTAGGTTATTTAAGGGTATTAAACTTGATTTAATTGGTTAAAATATAAGCAGATTGTTCTGTATCTTATTGATTTATAAGGTTATTTTTAAATAAAGGTAAATAAAAAATAAATAGCCATAAATAGCTATAAATACATCTAAATACCTATATCCCTTCCCTTATGGCTAGATTGCGAGAGGTGCTTAACGCGATTTTCAGCGCCCCCCGATCTGGAAAATCCAGAATCCCCAAATATCAAGGAGGCATTACGCCTCCTCTTCTTCCTTCTTGATACGTTGCACCGTTGAAGGAGCAACATTAAAGCTCTCGGCTGTTTTACGCACTGACAGGCCATCAGAAAGGGCTTTCTTTATACCTTCCCTATCTACTGCCTTGCCTTTACCACGCTTTGTAGGATTGACGGCTTGCGCTTCTCGTTTACGTTCTAGCATCAGTTCCCGTTCACACGTTGCCACTGCCGACAACATCGTAAGCATCATCTTTCCCATCGCGCTTGTAATGTCTGCAATGATTCCTTCTTTGTGAAAGCGAACAATCACACCTCGATTATTAAGTTGTTCAACTAAAGCAAGGATGTCTAAGGTGTTACGTCCTAAACGGTCGAGAGAGTGCACGTGTAAGGTGTCGCCTTCTCTCAGATAGGATAAACACGCCTGCAATCCTGGACGGTTAGTGTCTTTACCTGACAGCTTATCTTCAAAGACTTTATCAAGCGTTACTCCTGCAAGCTGGCGATCAGTGTTCTGATCTACAGTGCTCACACGCTTATAACCGATATTGCTCATAAAATCCTCTTAATGTATCGATTTGGCACTACTTCAATGCAAATGAGTATACCGTATTCATTTGGTCTGTTTCAAGCCTTATGGGTACGGAATATTACACGATTTAGCTGTATTCATTTGGTATGCCTAATGGATACACAGGGGAATAGATTAAATGGTGTTCTGTTTATACAGGTTTATTTGTTAGATCAACAATTTGGCATTTCTAAACAGATGTTTGAACGTTGCCAAATGTTTTGACAACACAAGAAAAGGGCTTGCTATGCCACGCATTACACGAAATAAGGCTGTAAAAACAAAATAAATTTTAAAATTTGCACAAACGAGAAAACTCGTTCAGAAACAAGCAGAACATTTTTTAGCCAACAATTTCTGATAGTGCTCTGTAAGCCGCAGTACACAAGGCTTTGCGAAAGTGATGTAAAAGTGAAGAAAGTAAGAATTGCACTTTAAGCTACTTTTCATTGGATTTTTTAGTATGGAATTACACAGGAATAAGTTAGGGATATTCTATGATTTACACAGGGAATATAGGGGGATTATGGCACACACATAGAAAGGCATTACACAGAGTGAGTGCTATGTGACAAATGGATGTAACGAGAGGTTACATTCAGCTATCTGAAATGCTCTCTGTAAGAAAGTTGGTAGTAACGGTAGGTCATAGTGAGCTAGGGGGTAGTTCACTATGAGCTAGGGGGTAGGTCATAGTGAGCTAGGGGGTAGGTCACTGTGAACTACAATAAGACTATTAATAAAACTATATTAGATTATTAATTAGATCATAATAATAATATTCTTTATATCTATATATATGATCTTTTGCCTTCCGGCGTTAGCTTCACTCTCTGGCAAGCAGCCTTACTCCGCTACCTTTCGGGCTTCGTGGCTGGCCCGTTCCGCTCACACCGAAAGCAAAGCGTTACTTTCTTCGTGTAACTATCGTTGGCGGTAACGCCCACGAAGGAATACTATTGCGCTGTGCGCAGTAAGAGTAATCACCTAACCAATCATCTGATTGCTTACGTGTTAACTCTCTCTAACTCTTAATTACCCTCCTACATTTAATAACTCTGTTATTCTCTGTAGTTGTGTAATTACTCGAAGAGAGAGCGGCTAAAGCTCAATTACACTCTGCTTTCCTCGTGTAATTTCACTAAGCCTCAATACAATTCCACTTCCTACATTCTGTAGTCGTGTAATTGTTTTCGGTGGAAAAGCCAGAGGCGACACCGAAAGAGAATTCTGATCTTATTAATCTTATCTATCTTAGTTAATCTTCTTACTTATCTTACTTTATCTACTTTATTATTAATAATAGCTTTATAAGCTCTGTGTAGCTCTTTGACGCAAGAAACAGCATTCAGGAAGGGAATCACCTTAGAAAAGTGTTCTTTGCGTCATAATGTGTTTTATGAAGGATTCAGAGGTGTTTCATAACAGGAGTGTATAGAGGATACTTTAATTAATTAAAAATAAGGGGTCTAAATGCTTCTCTAACAGCATTAAGCAGGGTAGGGAATAGAAACGCATTGCCTACATATAATAAACTCACTACAGGGCTTTACAGAACGTTTTATAAAGTGACTCTCTATCTTATATCTACAATCACCTTTTCATATACCTAACAAATACAAAATAAGCCCCTTAAATAAGCCTCTGGCGAGCTAAACAGCCATTACATAAGGGAATGTATTGCTTTTTATCAAAATCTCGTTAGAACGCGTTTTAGAGCGTTTTAGACAATAATGAAGAATAGCACTACACAGAAGAGCACGAATAGCTAAGAAAAAATGTAAGTGCATGAAAAAGATCAGATTTTTTGTGAAAAGGTATTGACAAATGTTTCTTTATATGTAATAATAGGTATTAGAGGGACAGAAAACATTCTTCTCTAAATAATCAAAATCAACGCACTTTGAAGCCGTCAGGCTTGCAAGGTGTTTTTCTTTTAACTGAATAAGGAGTTTTTTATGAAATGGTTTACATCGGAGCACGTCATCTCGGCATTTAAAAAAGGTGAGCTAACACGCCACCAAATAGTAATGAATCGTAATATGGCAAGGAGTCGAGGTTATCCAGAGCGAGCAGCTTGCTTCAATGAAGCACTCAAGATTATTGATGAACTAAGAAAAAATGAAAAAGAATCTGAAACAGAGTAAAGAAT
>JAEYLX010000003.1 GCA_023407575.1 Bacillota bacterium | reverse complement strand
CAGAAACTGCTGGCGCTTTTGCGTCAGGTTGAACTGCTGGAAGACGAATGGCTGGGTGATGAACAAACCGGTTCGACGCCGCTGCTGCTCTCACTGGCGGTGAACGCCGACAGTCTGGCGACCTGGTTACTTCCGGCGCTGGCTCCGGTACTGGCAAATTCGCCGATTCGGCTGAACCTGCAGGTTGAGGATGAAACCCGAACTCAGGAACGTCTGCGTCGTGGTGAAGTGGTCGGTGCGGTGAGTATTCAGCATCAGGCGCTGCCAAGCTGCCTGGTGGATAAACTCGGCGCGCTGGACTACCTGTTTGTTGGATCCAAACCTTTCGCCGAGCGCTATTTCCCTAACGGCGTCACCCGCTCTGCCCTGCTGAAAGCCCCAGCGGTAGCGTTTGACCATCTTGATGATATGCACCAGGCGTTCCTGCAACAAAACTTCGACCTGCCGCCGGGCAGCGTGCCGTGCCATATCGTTAACTCGTCTGAAGCCTTTGTTCAATTGGCGCGTCAGGGAACGACCTGCTGCATGATCCCCCACTTGCAGATTGAGAAAGAACTGGAAAGCGGCGAACTTATCGACTTAACGCCGGGCCTGTTCCAGCGCCGGATGCTGTACTGGCACCGTTTTGCGCCGGAAAGCCGCATGATGCGCAACGTCACCGATGCGCTGCTGGCCTATGGTCACAACGTACTGCGTCAGGATTAAACCGCTCATAACCTCTGAGTGCCGGATGGTGGCGTAACGCCCTATCCGGCCGACAAGTCTTTTACCCTCTTTTCATGCTATTCCCGCCACGTCTTTGAAATAAATCACAAAATCAAACACGCCACGCGGCAAAAAACGACGCCCTGTTGGCTATTTTTTGCTGGCGACAAGCCAAATGAAAAAGCTCACCGTATTCGCAAAGATTCAACTTATTGCGTAATACGGAGCAAAAAATGGCAAACGTGCAGGAGTGGCAAACACTCGCCAATAAAGAACTCAGTCGACGGGAAAAAACCGTCGAGTCGCTGGAAAGACAGACGGCGGAAGGGATTGCCATCAAGCCGCTGTACACCGAAGAAGACCTCGATAATCTGGAAGTCACGGGCACCCTTCCCGGTCTGCCGCCTTACGTGCGTGGCCCGCGCGCCACCATGTATACCGCGCAGCCGTGGACCATTCGTCAATACGCTGGTTTCTCTACCGCCAAAGAGTCCAACGCCTTTTACCGCCGCAACCTCGCCGCCGGGCAAAAAGGGCTTTCCGTCGCCTTTGACCTTGCCACCCATCGTGGATATGACTCTGACAACCCGCGCGTGGCGGGTGACGTCGGCAAAGCGGGCGTGGCGATCGATACCGTCGAAGATATGAAGATACTGTTCGACCAGATCCCGCTGGATAAGATGTCGGTATCGATGACCATGAACGGCGCGGTTCTACCGGTGCTGGCGTTTTATATCGTCGCTGCAGAAGAACAAGGCGTAACGCCGGAACAACTCACCGGAACCATTCAGAACGATATTCTGAAAGAGTACCTGTGCCGCAACACCTACATTTATCCACCAAAACCGTCCATGCGCATTATCGCCGACATCATCGCCTGGTGCTCCGGCAACATGCCGCGCTTTAACACCATCAGCATCAGCGGCTATCACATGGGTGAAGCCGGAGCGAACTGCGTGCAGCAGGTAGCGTTTACGCTGGCAGACGGTATTGAATACATCAAAGCCGCACTCTCCGCCGGACTAAAAATTGATGACTTCGCCCCGCGCCTGTCGTTCTTCTTCGGTATCGGCATGGATCTGTTTATGAACGTCGCCATGCTGCGCGCAGCGCGCTATTTGTGGAGTGAAGCGGTCAGTAGCTTTGGCGCGACCAACCCGAAATCTCTCGCTCTGCGTACCCACTGCCAGACGTCCGGCTGGAGCCTGACCGAGCAGGACCCGTACAACAACGTGGTGCGTACTACCATTGAAGCACTCGGCGCTACGCTTGGCGGTACCCAGTCGCTGCATACCAACGCCTTTGATGAAGCGCTCGGTCTGCCCACCGATTTCTCCGCCCGTATTGCGCGTAATACGCAAATCATCATTCAGGAAGAATCAGAGATCTGCCGCACCGTCGATCCGCTGGCCGGATCGTATTACGTCGAGTCACTCACCGATCAAATCGTGAAGCAGGCACGCACGATCATCAAACAGATTGATGAGGCAGGCGGCATGGCGAAAGCGATCGAAGCCGGGCTCCCTAAACGGATGATCGAAGAAGCTTCCGCGCGTGAACAGTCGCTGATCGACCAGGGTAAGCGCGTTATCGTCGGCGTCAATAAGTACAAGCTGGATAAAGAAGACGAGACGTCGGTATTGGAGATCGACAACGTGAAGGTGCGCAACGAGCAGATTGCCTCGCTGAAACATATCCGCACCACCCGCGACAACGATGCCGTCAAGACTGCGCTATCCGCGCTGACCCACGCCGCGCAACATAATGAAAACCTGCTGGCTGCTGCCGTCAACGCCGCCCGCGTTCGCGCCACGCTGGGTGAAATCTCCGACGCGCTGGAAGTCGCTTTTGATCGGTATCTGGTTCCCAGCCAGTGCGTCACCGGAGTGATTGCGCAAAGCTATCATCAGTCTGATAAATCCGCCGATGAGTTCGATACCATCGTTGCGCAAACCGAACAGTTCCTCGCGGAAAATGGCCGCCGCCCGCGTATTCTGATCGCCAAGATGGGTCAGGACGGCCACGATCGCGGTGCGAAGGTGATCGCCAGCGCCTACTCCGATCTCGGTTTTGATGTCGATCTCAGCCCGATGTTCTCCACACCGGAAGAGATCGCCCGCCTGGCGGTAGAAAACGATGTGCATGTGATTGGTGCCTCATCGCTGGCCGCCGGCCATAAAACGCTGATCCCGGAACTGGTTACCGCACTCAAAAAATGGGGGCGTGAAGATATCTGCGTGGTAGCAGGAGGTGTTATTCCGCCGCAGGATTACGCTTTCCTGCACGAACATGGCGTGGCAGCCATTTATGGCCCCGGCACACCAATGCTCGACAGCGTCCGCGATGTGTTAACCCGTATCAGTCAGCATCATGATTAACGCCGCCACGCTTGAAGATACCGTCCGTCGTTTGCGACTCGGTGAACGGGCTACGCTCGCCCAGGCGATGACGCTGGTCGAAAGCAACCACCCGCGCCACCAGCCGCTGAGTACGCAATTGCTGGACGCGATTATGCCGTTCACCGGTAACGCCCTGCGCTTAGGGATCACCGGTACGCCGGGCGCGGGCAAAAGCACTTTCCTGGAAGCATTCGGCATGTTGCTTATCCGCCACGGATTACGGGTAGCGGTGATCGCCGTCGATCCCAGCAGCCCGGTCAGCGGCGGCAGCATTCTTGGCGATAAAACCCGCATGACGGAGCTGGCCCGCGCCGAATCTGCGTTTATTCGACCGGTCCCTTCCAGCGGTCATTTAGGCGGTGCCAGTCAGCGCGCCCGGGAATTAATGCTGCTGTGCGAAGCGGCTGGCTTTGACGTGGTGATTGTAGAAACCGTCGGCGTAGGGCAGTCAGAAACCGAAGTCGCAGGCATGGTGGATTGCTTTATCTCACTGCAAATCGCTGGCGGTGGCGACGATTTACAGGGCATCAAAAAAGGCCTGATGGAAATGGCGGATCTGGTCGTCATCAATAAGGACGACGGTGATAACCATACCAGCGTGGCCATCGCCCGCCATATGTACGAATCCGCCCTGCATATTCTGCGTCGTAAATATGACGAGTGGCAGCCGCGGGTATTAACCTGTAGCGCCCTGGAAAAACGCGGCATTGAGGAGGTCTGGCAAGCAATAACCGATTTTAAAACGTGCCTGACCGCCAGCGGTAAACTGGGAAAAGTTCGCCAGCAGCAGGCGGTGGACTGGTTACACCAGCAGGCTGAAGAAGAAGCCCTGCATCTGTTGTTTGCCCGCACTGATTTCGACCGCTATTTCCAGCAGACGCTACAGGCCGTCAAAAACAATGATCTTTCGCCACGCACCGGTCTGCGGCACATCAGCGAATTTATTCAGCATCATTACTTTCAATAAAGAGAACATTATGTCTTATCAATACGTCAACGTGGTCATCATCCAGAAAGTCGCGGTTATTGAGTTCAATTACGCCCGCAAGCTCAATGCCCTGAGTAAAGTGTTTATTGACGATCTGATGCAGGCGCTGAGCGATCTCAATCGTGCGGACATTCGCTGCATCATTCTGCGCGCCCCGAGCGGGGCCAAAGTGTTTTCTGCCGGGCATGATATTCATGAACTCCCGACCGGACGTCGCGATCCGCTCTCCTATGACGATCCGCTGCGTCAGATAACCCGTATGATCCAAAAATACCCGAAGCCGGTGATCTCCATGGTCGAAGGCAGCGTCTGGGGCGGCGCGTTTGAGATGATCATGAGTTCCGATCTGATCATTGCAGCCAGTACCTCCACTTTCTCGATGACCCCGGTCAACCTCGGTGTGCCGTATAACCTGGTGGGCATCCACAACCTGACCCGCGACGCTGGTTTTCACATCGTGAAAGAGCTGATTTTTACCGCTTCGCCCATCACCGCTCAACGCGCCATGGCGGTCGGGATCCTTAACCATGTCGTGCCCGTCGAGGAACTGGAAGATTTCACTCTGCAAATGGCGCACCACATCTCGGAAAAAGCACCGCTGGCCATCGCCGTCATCAAAGAAGAACTTCGCGTGCTGGGTGAAGCGCACACCATGAATTCCGATGAGTTCGAGCGTATTCAGGGCATGCGCCGCGCGGTGTACGACAGCGAGGATTATCAGGAAGGGATGAACGCGT
>JAEYLX010000025.1 GCA_023407575.1 Bacillota bacterium | reverse complement strand
CGAATACTGATCGCTGGCGAAGGTGTTGACTCCGTGCGCCAGCCGTTCCGGGGACATGTAGCGCAGCGTCCCGCTCCGGGCCTCCTCTTTTTCAACGATTTCACCGCCGCCGCGCAATACAAAGGCGAGTCCGAAGTCGCTGACATGCACTTCACGCGCCTCGTCGAGCAGCAGGTTCGCCGGTTTGATGTCCCGGTGCAGGATGCCGCAGTGGTGGGCATAGGCGAGCGCCCGGACGGCCTGAAGGCCGATCCGGGCGATCTCGCGCGGATCGCTGAATTCACACCGGTCCAGTCCCCTGCCTCCGATGAACTCCATGGCATAGTAACAGCGTTCCGCACTGCATCCGGCGCCGAACACCTTGACGATGTTCGGATGGTGGAGCATCGCGATGACGCGCGCCTCGTTTTCAAACTGGCCGCGCCGGGCGGTATCCTTCAGCAGCAGCGGTGACAACAGCTTGACGGCCACTTTTCGGTTGAGCGACAATTGCAGCGCCTCAAACACCACTCCCGTTCCGCCGCTGCCGAGCCTGCGGATCAGCCGGTAATCGGAATCCGGCAGTTCGGGAACCTCGGACGTCTGATGCGGAAGCCGCCGCGTTATTTCGGCATTCAGGCCCTCCATTTCCAGAACGAGCGGCAGGAGATTCAACAGTTCGGACGCATGTCCGGGATGCGCGGCGGCGAAAGCGGAAACTTCCGGCGCGTTCCCGGAATGGCACTGTTCCAGAAACTGTTCGACAAGTTCTTCGAGAGAGCGGTTTTCCGTCATGGCCGGAACTCGGTAAATTCGGTCAGCTGTTTCTGAAGCCGCTGCAGCGCCCGCACATGGCGGATGCTGGCGGCCTTCGGATCAATGTGCAGAACTTCGGCGCACTCTGAATTGGACATCCCGTCGAAGTGACGCAGTTCGAGAATCTGCCGGTCGTTTTCCGACAGCGAGCCAAGCGCCTTCTGGAGCAGCGCATAGCGGTCGAGCCGGTCGAGCCGGGTCAGCGGTCCGGTTACGGTATCCGCAAACCGGTTCCAGTTCAGCCGGGCGGCGGAACAATCGCCGTCCTCCGTCACCTCCACCTCCTTGCAGGCATCGCGTTTCCGGCATTGCAGGTGCCTGCGCTCCAGCGCGGCAACGGTCTGAAACAACAGGAGCCGCAGCTTGAAATAGACCGGGATTTCCGGCTTGTTTTCAAAGAAATCGATTTTTCCGCAGGCCGCCGACAATGTGTCCTGAACCACATCCTCCGGTGAAACGCGCCGGGCGAGGAAGGGATTCAGGTTTCGCCGGGCCAGCGCGAGCAGCCGCTCCCGGTATTCGAGAAAACGGCCTGCCCAGAGGTCCGGTTGTTCTGTATCAGGTTGCGGCATTGCGGCAGGGCCTCACTTTTCAGGCGAATAAACATATCCCGCCGCATTCCGGCTGATCCGGCCGATACCGGGATACGGCAGGTGCATTCCGGCGACCGGTTTCGACGCGGCCGCGGCAAGATCGCAGAAACGCCGCCGGGCCTGTACCGCTTTGGACGGCTCCATATCGTAGGCCGCGCAAATTTCCGGCCGCGGAATCTGGATTGCGGCGGCGTGAAACAGGTCGCCGACGATCAACAGCGAATCGGTTTCGAATACGGTGTGCCCCGGCGTGTGGCCGGAAGCGTCGAGGGCGCTGACGCCGGACAGCACCTCTTCCCCGAACCGGAACTCCTTCACCCGGCCGGCGTAGCTCTGCAACACTTTCCGGGCCAGTTCTCCGCGCGCTCCGGCGGCGCTTTGCCAGTACTCCCGTTCCGGCGCGGAAACATATACAACAGCGTTGGGGAAGGCGGCCTTTCCGTCTCTGCCGAGCAATCCGCCGATGTGGTCGCCGTGCATGTGGGTCAGCAGGATGCAGTCGATTTTTTCCGGGGGAATGCCGTCCTGTTCAAGTTTGCGGAGCATCGCGCCCCGCTTCCCGCCGTTGCCGGCGTCGACCAGGATCAGCTTGCCGCCGCGCTTCAGCACAAAGACGTTGACGGAGGAGGGAGCCCGCTGCGCACCGGCCAGCCTGCGGAACTCGGTTCCCGGGATTCCCGGGAAGAGTTCGGCCCGCATTGCCGAGGAGGCATCCTGAACGGCAGTCACTTCAAAACTTCCGAACCGGAATTGGCGGTTCGGCGGTTCAGCGGCGATTACGGCGGAAATCATCGCGACTCCGGCCAGCAGCCATTTTGTCATAAGATATCCTCCTGAACGATATTTGTTTATCATTCAATGTGTTATGCCTGATTTTAATACAATATACCACGGAACGGAGTGAAAATCAAACGGGCTTCCGGGTCGTGAGGTCCGGAAGCTGCGGAAATGCCGGTCAACTGCTTCTTACCGCCGTTCGTCCTGTCTGCCGGTACGTCCCTTACTCTCGCGGATGACCCGGAAACCGACGTCATCGGCTTTGACGGAGGCTTCCCGTCCTTCCTCCTTTTGTTCGGTACGGCATTCCGTCCGGCGTGACTTCCAGGAGCCTCCCTTTACCGCCATGACGGTTTTGCCGCGTGCCGTCGGCGTTGAAGTCCACTCCCGGCAATTCCCCCACATGTCGATCGCGCCGCAGGCCGCCAGGGTTT
>JAEYLX010000012.1 GCA_023407575.1 Bacillota bacterium | reverse complement strand
TCCGATCCGGGCTTCGGTGGCATCGATGTGTTCATCGGCAAGGTGCGCGACGTCAACATCGGCCGGCCGGTGACCGGGATCACCTACGACCTGTTCGAGCCGCTGGTGTTGAACGAGTTCAAGCGGTTGGCCGCCGAGGTCGAGGCGACGTTTGGCCCGAAGCTGAAGCTGTATGTGGCCCATGCCAAGGGCCGGCTCGGCATCGGCGATGTGGCGGTGGTGGTGGCCGCCGGCAGCCCGCACCGTGACGAGGCGTTCCGCGCCTGCCGGCAGTTGATCGAGGTGGTGAAGCACCAGTGCCCGATCTGGAAGCAGGAACATTACGAAGACGGCGACAGCGCGTGGAGCGAGGGCTGCAGCCTCTGCCACGCGGACAGTGAACCCGCCGATGCCCATGACCATGCGCACGATCATCAACATTGATGCCGGCGCAGCCACGCATGGCGTGGCTCTACTGCGATGAGCATCACCGGCATCGTGCTGGCCGGTGGCCTGTCCACCCGGATGGGCCGCGACAAGGCGCTGCTGCCGTGGCAGGGGCGCACGCTGCTGGAACACATGCGGGGCCTGTTGATGCAGGCTGGCGCACGCGAGGTCTGGGTCAGCGGAAATTACCCGGCGTTCGGCGGCATACCGGACCGCGTGGCACGTTGCGGGCCGCTGGGCGGGCTCTACAGCGTGGCGATGCGCATGCCCGATGGCCCGGCCTGGGTGGTGCCGGTGGATACACCGCTGCTGCCGCCGCGATTGCTACAGCAATTGCGTGACGGCCATCGCGGTCCATGCACGATCTTTGCGGGCCACCCCCTGCCCATGCTGGTGGATATAGACGATGCTTGCCGCAACGTACTTGGATCGATGCTGGATGACCCGGACGGCCCGCGCTCGCTGCAGGCCCTGCAGCGCCGTCTTGGCGTGAGTTCCGTGGCCCTGGCGCCGATTGACGAGGCCGGGCTGGTCAACTGCAATACCCCCGAACAATGGGAGGATGTTGCGTCATGAAAGTGCAGTTGCAGGACCAATCGGTACGGCTTCGCCTGGACGAGGCCGAACTGGCGCGCCTGCTGGCCGGTGAATCGGTCGAGAACATGACCCGCTTCGGCGGTATCGAGGGTTGGGGCATGGCGGTGTCGCTGCATGGCGGCGAGCGGCCGGTGCTGCTCGATGGTGGCACCTTCTGCCGCCTGGTGCTGCCGCGCCCGGCGGTTGAGGCCTTGGCGGCGCGGCTGCCGTGCCGGGATGGCCTGCCATTCGACATTGCCCTGGAAGATGGCAGCCGGCTTCAGCTGCAGTTCGATGTGGACGTGCGCGACAGCGTGCGCCAGCGCGGAGTCACGCGCCGCAATACCGCTTCATCGGTTTGACATTTGTCAGGGGCAGGGTGAAAACCGGCCCCTGATTGATCCAGATCAACCCCGTCGTAGTTGCCGCACGGCCTAATGGCTGCACGACGACGGGTCACAACTTGAAAGCAATACCCACGTCATTCCACAGCCTTGGAGCCATGTATGACCGTCGGTAGCGATCCTGTTGTCCGCAGCACTGCCCGTCCGGGTCGCGTCATCAGCGACTGGACGCCGGAGGACCCCGGCTATTGGGAGCGCACCGGCAAGCGGGTTGCCACCCGCAACCTGGTCATTTCGATCCCCTCGCTGCTGCTGGCCTTCTCGGTCTGGGTGCTGTTCTCGGCGGTGTCGATCAGCCTGCCGAAGATCGGCTTCAACTTCAGCACCGACCAGCTGTTCTGGCTGGTGGCGCTGCCCAGCCTGTCCGGCGCGACCCTGCGCATCTTCTATTCGTTCGTGATCCCGATCTTCGGCGGCCGCCGCTGGACCGCGCTGTCGACCGCCTCGCTGCTGGCGCCGACGCTCTGGCTCGGCTTTGCGGTGCAGGACCCGGCCACGCCGTACTGGGTGTTCGTGGCCATCGCGATCCTGTGCGGCTTCGGTGGCGCGAACTTCTCATCGTCGATGTCCAACATCTCCTTCTTCTATCCCAAGCAGAAGCAGGGCCTGGCGCTGGGCCTGAACGCTGGCCTGGGCAATGTGGGCGTGTCGGTGGCGCAGGCGGTGATCCCGCTGGTCATCACTGTAGGCGTGTTCGGTGCGCTGGGTGGTGCACCGCAGCCCACGGTGGAGGGTGGGGCACCGCTGTTCCTGCAGAACGCCGGCTTCATCTGGGTGCCGGCCATCGCGCTGTGCGCCATCGCGGCCTGGTTCGGCATGAACGACCTGACCAGCGCCCGCTCGTCGTTCTCCGAGCAGGCGGTGATCTTCCGCCGCAAGCACAACTGGCTGATGTGCTGGTTGTACATCGGTACCTTCGGTTCCTACATCGGTTTCTCGGCCGGCTTCCCGATGCTGGTGAAGAGCCAGTTCCCGGACGTGAACCCGCTGGCCTACGCCTTCATCGGCCCGCTGCTGGGCGCTCTGATGCGCTCGGTGGGTGGCAGCATGGCCGACCGCTGGGGTGGCGCACGCCTGACCTTCTGGGTGTTCGCGCTGATGATCGCCGCGGTGTTCGGTGTGTTGCACTTCCTGCCCAGCGATGGCCAGGGCGGCAACTTCCATGGCTTCCTGCTCAGCTTCATGGCGCTGTTCGTGCTCAGTGGCATCGGCAACGGCACGACC
Source organism: Bacillota bacterium (assembly GCA_023407575.1). Taxonomy (GTDB): domain Bacteria; phylum Bacillota; class Clostridia; order Lachnospirales; family Lachnospiraceae; genus Mobilitalea. The sequence goes on along the minus strand of JAEYLX010000012.1, from coordinate 8,556 downwards.
TTCCGCATGATCCCGGTGATCTTCCGCACGCTGCATGAGCGCTGGTCGGCCAACGACAACGCCGAGGGCAAGGCTACCGCCGCGCACCAGGCCAGCATCGAGTCGGCTGCGGTGGTCGGCTTTTCCGGTGCGATTGGCGCCTACGGCGGTTTCTTCATTCCCAAGAGCTACGGCTCGTCCATTACGTTGACCGGCAGCCCCGACATGGCGCTGTACGGATTCGTTGTTTTCTATGTCACCTGCCTGGCCGTGACCTGGTGGTGGTACTACCGGCGCGGTGCCGAGACACCCTGCTGACGACATGAAAACGCACCGCAGCCAGATGACACACACAGCCACGATGCCGATGTCCGCAAAGGGAGATCCCCGATGAGTTATTTCCTCGATCGCTTGCAGTTCTTCAAGCGTGACCCCCAGACCTTTGCCGATGGCCATGGATTTGCCAAGAGCGAGGGCCGCGACTGGGAAAACAGTTACCGCGCCCGCTGGCAGTACGACAAGATCGTGCGGTCCACCCATGGGGTGAACTGCACCGGCTCCTGCAGCTGGAAGATCTACGTCAAGAACGGCCTGGTCACCTGGGAAACCCAGCAGACCGATTACCCGCGCACGCGTCCGGACCTGCCCAACCATGAACCGCGTGGCTGCCCGCGTGGCGCCAGCTATTCCTGGTACCTGTACAGCGCCAACCGGCTGAAGTACCCGCTGATCCGCGGCACGCTGCTGCGCCTGTGGCGCGAAGCGCGCAGGAGCAAGGCCCCGGTCGATGCCTGGGCCAGCATTGTTGAAGACAAGGAGAAGGCGCGTTCGTACAAGACCCGCCGCGGCATGGGCGGCTTCGTGCGCCTGCAGTGGGAAGAGGCCAACGAGATCATCGCCGCTTCCAATCTGTACACGGTGAAGCAGTACGGCCCGGACCGCGTGGTCGGCTTCTCGCCGATTCCGGCGATGTCGATGGTGTCCTACGCCGCCGGCGCGCGCTACCTGTCGCTGCTGGGCGGCGCCTGCCTGTCGTTCTACGACTGGTACTGCGATCTGCCGCCGGCCTCGCCGCAGATCTGGGGCGAGCAGACCGACGTGCCCGAATCGGCCGACTGGTACAACAGCCGCTACATCATCGCCTGGGGCTCGAACGTGCCGCAGACGCGTACGCCCGATGCGCACTTCTTCACCGAAGCGCGCTACAACGGCACCAAGACGGTGGCGATCTGCCCGGACTATTCCGAGCTGGCCAAGCTGACCGACCACTGGCTGCACCCCAAGCAGGGCACCGACGCTGCGCTGGCGTTTGCGTTCGGCCATGTGATCCTGCGTGAGTTCCATGTCGATTCGCCCTCGCAGTATTTCCAGGACTACTGCCGCCAGTACTCGGACATGCCGATGCTGGTGCGCCTGGAGCGCCGCGACGATGGCCGCCTGGTGGCGGGCCGCTTCCTGCGCGCCAGTGAGCTGGGCGGGCTGGGTGAAGCCAACAACCCGGACTGGAAGACCCTGGCCTACGACGAGAACAGCGGCCAGATCGTGGTGCCCAATGGCTCGATCGGTTTCCGCTGGGGTGAAAAGGGCCGCTGGAACATCGAAGAGAAGGCCAGCAATGGCGCCGACACGCGCCTGCGCCTGAGCTTGTCCGACGCCAACGACGGCATCGAGGCGGTGAGCTTCCCGTACTTCGGTGGCATTGAAAGCGACGGCTGGACCGCCGCACCGGCCGAAGACGTACTGGACCGCAACATTCCGGTGCGCCGCCTGGCCACGGTCGACGGCGGCGAGACGCTGGTGGCCACGGTCTACGACCTGCTGCTGGCCCAGTACGGCGTGGACCGTGGCTTTGGCGGCGGCAACGTGGCATCGAGCTTCGATGACAGGGTGCCGGGCACGCCGGCGTGGCAGGAGCGCATCACCGGCGTGTCGCGCGCCGAGGTGATCGAGATCGCCCGCGAGTTCGCGCGTACCGCCGACAAGACCCACGGCCGCTCGATGATCATCGTCGGCGCGGGCATGAACCACTGGTTCCACAACGACATGAACTACCGCGGCCTGATCAACATGCTGATCATGTGTGGTTGCGTGGGCCAGACCGGCGGCGGCTGGGCGCATTACGTGGGCCAGGAGAAGCTGCGCCCGCAGACCGGCTGGCAGCCGCTCGCGTTCGGCCTGGACTGGAGCAAGCCGCCGCGCCACATGAACGGCACCTCGTTCTTCTATTTCAACACCGGGCAGTGGCGTTACGAGAAGCTGCAGGTGGACGAGCTGCTGTCGCCGCTGGCCGATGCCCGCAAGTACAGCGGCAGCCTGGCCGACCTGAACCTGCGCGCGGTGCGCATGGGCTGGCTGCCGAGCACCCCGCAGCTGGACCGCAACCCGCTGCAGTTGGTACGCGAGGCCGAAGCGGCCGGCGTGGCCCCGGCGGACTACGCGCTGGGCAAGTTCAAGGATGGCTCGCTGGACTTCGCCTTCGCCGACCCGGACGCCAGCCAGAACCACCCGCGCATGATGTTCATCTGGCGCTCGAACCTGCTCGGTTCCTCGGGCAAGGGCCACGAGTACATGCTGCGGCACCTGCTGGGTACGCGCCACGGGCTGCAGGGCAAGGACCTGGGCGAAATGGGCGCAGTGAAGCCGCAGGAGGTGAAGTGGCGCGACGACGCGCCGGAAGGCAAGCTGGACCTGCTGGTCACGCTCGACTTCCGCATGTGCACCACCGCGCTGTACTCGGACATCGTGCTGCCGACGGCAACCTGGTACGAGAAGGACGACCTCAACACCTCGGACATGCACCCGTTCATCCACCCGCTGTCCAAGGCGGTGGACCCTGCGTGGGAATCGCGCAGCGACTGGGACATCTTCAAGGAGGTGGCCCGCACCGTGAGCGAGATGGCGCCGGGCGTGCTGGGCGTGGAGAAGGACCTGGTGCTGGTGCCGACCCTGCACGACACCCCCAACGAGCTGGGCATGCCGTTCGGCGTGGCCGACTGGAAGAAGGGCGAGTGCGAGGCCATTCCGGGCCAGACCATGCCGTCGATGACGGTGGTGGAGCGTGACTACCCGAACCTGTACCGCAAGTTCACCTCGCTCGGCCCGCTGCTGGACAAGCAGGGCAACGGCGGCAAGGGCATGAGCTGGGATACCAGGCACGAGGTCGAGTTCCTCGGCAAGTTGAACCACACCGTGCACGAAGAAGGCGTAAGCCAGGGCCGCCCGGCCATCTCGACCGCGATCGACGCGGCCGAAGTGATCCTGCATCTGGCGCCGGAAACCAACGGCCACGTGGCAGTGAAGGCGTGGGAATCGCTGGGCACCTTCACCGGCCGGGAGCACACTCACCTGGCAGTGGGCAAGGAGCACGAGGCGATCCGCTTCCGTGACATCCAGGCACAGCCGCGCAAGATCATTTCCTCGCCGATCTGGTCGGGCCTGGAAGATGACAACGTCAGCTACAACGCCGGCTATACCAACGTGCACGAGCTGATTCCGTGGCGCACGGTGACCGGTCGCCAGCAGTTCTACCAGGACCACGAATGGATGATCGACTTCGGCGAGGCCTTCATGAGCTATCGCCCGCCCGTCAACACGCGCACGGTGGAGCCGCTGCTGAACCAGCGCCCGAACGGCAACAAGGAGATCGTGCTGAACTGGATCACCCCGCACCAGAAGTGGGGCATCCACAGCACCTACAGCGACAACCTGATCATGCAGACGCTGTCGCGCGGTGGTCCGATCGTGTGGATCAGCGAGGACGACGCGCGCAGTGCCGGCATCGTCGACAACGACTGGATCGAGCTGTTCAACGTCAACGGTGCGATCGCCGCGCGTGCGGTGGTCAGCCAGCGCGTGATGCCGGGCATGGCGATGATGTACCACGCGCAGGAACGCATCATCAACGTGCCGGGCTCGGAGATTTCCGGCACCCGCGGCGGCATCCACAACTCGGTGACCCGCATCGTGCTCAAGCCGACCCACATGATCGGCGGCTACGCGCAGCTGGCCTATGGCTTCAACTACTACGGCACCTGCGGAACCAACCGCGACGAGTTCGTGATCGTGCGAAAGATGGACAAGATCGATTGGCTGGACGATGAGGCAGTACCTGCAGCTGTAAAGGAGGTGGTGTGATGAAGGTCCGTGCACAGATCGCGATGGTGCTGAACCTGGACAAGTGCATCGGCTGCCATACCTGCTCGATCACCTGCAAGAACGTCTGGACCTCGCGCGAGGGCGTCGAGTACGCCTGGTTCAACAACGTGGAAACCAAGCCGGGCATCGGCTACCCGAAGGAATGGGAGAACCAGGACAAGTGGAACGGCGGCTGGGTGCGCACCCGCGCCGGCAAGCTGGTGCCACGCGCGGGTGGCCGCTGGCGCATGCTGGCCAAGATCTTCGCCAACCCGGACCTGCCGCAGATCGACGACTACTACGAGCCGTTCGATTTCGACTACCAGAACCTGCACACCGCCAAGGACAGCCAGCACCAGCCGACCGCACGCCCGCGTTCGCTGATCAGTGGCGAGCGCATGCAGAAGATCGAGTGGGGCCCGAACTGGGAGGAGATCCTCGGTTCGGAGTTCAGCAAGCGCTCACGCGACTACAACTTCGACCAAGTGCAGAAGGAGATCTACGGCGCCTTCGAAAAGACCTTCATGATGTACCTGCCGCGCCTGTGCGAGCACTGCCTGAACCCAAGCTGCGTCGCCACCTGCCCGAGCGGCGCCATTTACAAGCGCGAAGAGGACGGCATTGTGCTGATTGATCAGGACAAATGCCGCGGCTGGCGTCTGTGCATCAGCGGTTGTCCGTACAAAAAGATCTACTTCAACTGGAAGAGCGGCAAGTCAGAAAAATGCATCTTCTGCTACCCGCGCATTGAATCCGGCCAGCCGACCGTCTGCTCGGAAACCTGCGTCGGGCGCATCCGCTATCTCGGCGTGCTGCTGTATGACGCGGACCGTATTGAGGAGGCCGCCAGCACCGAGCATGAAACCGATCTCTACGAACGCCAGTGCGACGTGTTCCTCAACCCGAACGACCCGGCGGTGATTGAAGAAGCGCTGAAACAGGGTATTCCGCAGAACGTGATTGATGCGGCCCAGCGCTCCCCGGTCTACAAAATGGCGATGGACTGGAAGCTCGCCCTGCCGCTGCACCCCGAGTACCGCACCCTGCCGATGGTCTGGTATGTGCCGCCGCTGTCACCGATCCAGTCCTACGCTGACGCAGGCGGCCTGCCGCAGAGCGACGGCGTCCTGCCTGCGGTGGAAAGCCTGCGCATCCCGGTACAGTACCTGGCGAACATGCTTAGCGCGGGGGATACCGGTCCGGTGCTGCGCGCCCTTAAACGCATGATGGCGATGCGACACTACAAGCGCTCCCAGACGGTAGAAGGCGTCACGGACACCCGTGCGATTGAGGAGGTAGGCCTTACCGTGGAACAGGTTGAAGAGATGTACCGCTATCTGGCCATCGCCAACTATGAGGATCGTTTCGTGATCCCCACCAGCCACCGTGAAATGGCGCGCGATGCCTTCCCGGAACGTAACGGCTGCGGCTTCACTTTTGGCGACGGCTGCCACGGCTCTGACACCAAATTTAACCTCTTCAACAGCAGCCGGATTGATGCCATCAACATCACCGAGGTGCGCGAACATGGGGAGGGAGAGTAATGCAGATCCTCAAAATCATCGCGCTGCTGATTGAGTATCCCGATGAGACTCTGTGGGAAAATCGCGAGGAAGCGCTTTCGCTCATTGAGCAGGACGCCCCCATGCTGCTGTCGTTTGCCCGTCAGCACCTGAGCGCCCCGCTGCTGGATAAACAGGCCGAGTGGTGCGAGGTATTTGAACGTGGCCGCGCGACCTCGCTGCTGCTGTTCGAGCATGTTCACGCTGAATCTCGCGATCGCGGTCAGGCGATGGTTGACCTCATGGGGCAGTATGAGAAAGCCGGGCTACAGCTTGACTGCCGCGAACTGCCGGACTATCTGCCGCTCTATCTGGAGTACCTAAGCATCGTTACGGACGACGAGGCGCGCGAAGGGTTGCAGAACGTCGCGCCTATCCTGGCGCTGATTGGCGGGCGTCTGAAGCAGCGCGGCGTGGCCCATTATCAGCTGTTCGATGCCCTGCTGGTGTTGGCCGGAACGCGGCTTTCCAGCGACAGCGTGGCGAAACAGGTGGCCACGGAGAAACGCGATGATACCCGCCAGGCGCTGGACGCCGTCTGGGAAGAGGAACAGGTCAAGTTTATCGAAGACAACGCCACATCGTGCGACAGCTCGCCGATGCAGCACTATCAACGACGCTTTAGCCAGGACGTCGCGCCGCAGTACGTAGACGTCAGCGCCGGAGGCCCAAAATGACACATTACCTGAACGTCTTTTTCTATGACATTTACCCCTACATCTGCGCCACCGTGTTTTTCCTCGGCAGCTGGTTGCGCTACGACTACGGGCAATACACCTGGCGCGCCTCATCGAGCCAGATGCTCAGCAAACGCGGTATGAACTGGGCCTCTAACCTGTTTCACATTGGGATCCTGGGGATTTTCTTCGGACACCTGTTCGGCATGCTAACTCCGCACTGGATGTATGCCTGGTTTTTACCCGTCGCGGTTAAGCAGCAGTTAGCCATGATTGCTGGGGGGATTTGCGGCGTGCTGACGCTGATTGGCGGGTCCATGCTGCTGATTCGCCGCCTGTTCAACCAGCGGGTGCGCGCCACTTCCACCACGCCGGATATCATCATCATGAGTATCCTGCTGATACAGTGCATTCTGGGGCTGACCACCATCCCCTTCTCCGCACAGTATCCTGACGGAAGCGAGATGATGAAGCTGGTCGGCTGGGCGCAGGGAATTGTGACGTTTAAGGGCGGCTCATCGGAAATGTTGAGTGGCGTTGCCCCCATCTTCCGCGTTCATCTGGTGCTGGGGATGACTATTTTCCTTATCTTCCCGTTCACCCGCCTGGTGCACGTGTGGAGCGCACCGTTTGAGTATTTTACCCGTCGGTATCAGGTGGTGAGATCGCGCCGTTGATTTTGTCGGGTGGCGGCTGCGCCTTACCCGACCTACGTTCAAGCACCTGTCGGCCCGGTAAGGCGTAGCTGCCACCGGGCTTTAATGTCAACTTACTGCCCCTCCGGTTATCAGAGAGAGAATAAATAACAGCAACAGCACCGCGACGATCAATCCGAATGCAAGTAGCACAGCATGGAACATTAGCGTTAGCCCTGAGAAAAGAAGTGCCCCGGAGATCCCCCAACGGCTCTCCTTGCACATCCCTCCGATGAACGAAAGCCCCAGAGCCACAACAGCGAGAATAATCCCGGCATTGAGAAGAATGCGGTCGATATCGACCGTTGTTTTTTCTGTCCGTGCAGCAGGCCGCTCCCCCTTTAGCCCCGCAATTATCCCTTGTTTTACAGCCGAAACCTTCTCAGCAACCATAACTTCAAGCGCTGGCGGCTTTGGAGAAAACGGGCCGAATGAAAACTGGACGATTGAGAGAATGAGTGCAATTCCTCCCAGCAACATACCCAATGAACTGAATTTATTTCGCAAAACGATTTCCATATCAACATGCCTTCGAATGATGCCGCCGCGTGGGCTGTAGGCCCGGTAAGGCGTAGCCGCCACCGGGCGATGAAGGCTGAAGCATGCCGTTTTGCAGAAGAAAATTCCACCACGAAATGTCGTCTCATAATGGCCCAAAAGTATCGTTATTGGTTCTCCAGGTGACTCATACTGTAAGCAACTGTGCGGAATAATGGCTCCCGAACACAACACAGAAGGAGTTCGCGTGATGAAACCATTTTTTCGTACAGCATTGCTGATCGGCATGATGAGCACTTTTTCCACTTATGCTAGCGCGCAGGAAACGACCGGCACGAATAGCAAAACCATTCGTGCAATGACAGGCGCAACGGCGACTTCGTCTTTATCCGCCTCACAAACGGCGTTAATCGTGGTGGATATCCAAAACGAATATTACGCAGGTAAAGATTTTCGTGGTCAGATGGTGATCCCTGATGGAGATAAGGTACTGAAGAACAGTCAAAAGCTGGTTAGCTATGCCCATCAAAAGGGGATGCCGGTGTACTTCGTGCGCCATATAGCGCCAAAGGATAGCCCGCTGTTTGCCGAAGGGTCTGTTTATGCCAAGTTCCATCAAGACCTACAGCCTTCTGCACGCGATGCCATTATCACCAAAGCGACCCCGAGCTCTTTTGTTGGCACCGATCTGGATGCGCAATTAAAGAAAAAAGGGATCAAAAAGGTGATAGTCATTGGCCTGATGACGCACATGTGCATTTCCTCTACCGCACGTGACGCTGTTCCGCTGGGCTATAACGTGATTATCCCTGAAGATGCGACAGCAACACGCGATCTGGATGATGGTCAGGGTGGCGTGGTGGACCGCAAAGCGCTGCAACGTGCGGCATTAGCTGGTGTTGCCGATGTGTTTGCCGAGATTATGACGACCAAAGACGTTATGGCGCTGCCAGTCACAGAATAAGACCGGACTTGATCCCCGTCGCCAGCCCGGTCTCTATACTGGCTGGC
>JAEYLX010000059.1 GCA_023407575.1 Bacillota bacterium | reverse complement strand
TTTTCTCTAAAGTTATTAACTCTTTATTGTTTTTATTTACATAAACAATAATTAATTCTGTTTGTCTTTCTAATAACCATTCCTCTGAATCATATCCATTTTTTATTAATATTTCTCTTTGTTTTCTCGTTAATTTTTTTCCATGCTTCAAATTATTTTCTCCTAATCTGTCCATCATTTTTATAACTTTCAAAATCAAATATATTATTTTTATATTCTCTTTTTTCTTCCACTTTTTCTATCGGTTCTTCTTTAGATCTTCTCTTATTTAATCTTTCTATAAATGCACTTATTGCCTTTTCTTCTAACTCTTTACTTACTTCTACATACTTAAATGTTTGCTTATCTAAATACCTACGTACTCCATCTTCTTCTATATCATTTGGTAATACTAAAAATAAATAATCCTCTAATAATTCTTCATTACTTTTTTCTCTATCATAACTACTTAAATAAAAAGTTATACTACCACTTATTTTCTGCCATAACTTCTTCTCTTCCATCAAAAACACCCCCTATTTAGTAACAGGTACTACGTACCCTATAATACAAGCGCAGAAAATTTGCTACCTATATTGTTTTTGTTTTTTATTATTTAATTACTTAATTGAATTTCAACAATTTTTATCTTATAATACTAAAAGAACAAGGTTATATTAGACCTTGCTCTTTTAAGAATTTTCTATCGCGAATATAGGTATCTTTAGATATATTTAATGAGTTACATATATCTTTTTGTAAAAGCCCTTCTGCCAAAAGGGCTTTTATTTTTTGCCTTCTTTGTGATATTTTTTCCTTTTCAGAAACACTTCCTTGAGATTTTAATTTTTCTACATATCTATTTTTTTCTCTAATTCTATGTCGTCTTTTATATTCTTCTTTACCAATTATAATCTTCATATGAGTTTGCTCATAATCTGATATTTCTAAAATATCTATAAGTGTTTCATTTTTGTATTTATACTGCTTGTCCTTTGATTTAAATACCTTCTCTGCACTTCCTGTTGCCCTTATAAGCTCTTTCTCTCCTAAAGGATGTATAAACTCTTTATTAAGTTCTAGAACGTCCTCTAAGGCTCTCTGTTCATCTTCATAGAAATAACATAAATAATATCTATACAAGAATAATATTATTTCTCTATGACCTTTTACATCATAGTTTCTTAGTTCACATAATTTTACTATATCTAATATTCTATTTTGATAAAGTGAACGTTCTCTATGTATATAAACTACTTTCTTTGGTCTTCCCTTTTTCTTATTTCTATTCTCATCTAAATCAGGTAAAAATTCATTTTGTATTTCTCTTAAAGTGTACTTATATTCGTGTTTCTCTAGTATCGAAACTCTTGTATCACTTTTAGAATTTATACTTCCTGGTACTCTTAGTATTCTTGTTGCATCTAAAGCCTTTCTATCTGCTCCAAACTCTTTTAATTGACTATATAAATACTGTTAAAAGATTTTTTAGAGATGGAGATAAAATTAGATTTCAACCTGAAAATGACTTTATGGAACCTATTGTACTTGATAGATCTCAAGTAGATATCATAGGTATAGCAACTGGTGTTTTTAGAGTTGTAAAATAAAAAGATGTCTAGTATCTAGCAAATTATACCAGGATGATAAAATTTTTTTCTAGTTGTTTTATATATAAAAATAAATATATAAATATATAAATATATAATCCAATTTTTTTTGGATTGTGCAATCCAATTTTTTTTGGATTGTGAAATATATTGAAATTTAAACATTTACATCTATTTTAATACTTTCACAATCCAATTTTTTTTGGATTGTGAAAGTATTAAAAATATAAATGTTGATAAATAACCTGTTGATAATGTTGATAAGTTGATACAAGTATTGGAAATACTAATATTTGATTATGGATAAGATGTTAGTAATGTATTAATATAAAAAATACATATATTTACAAAATAAAATTTTTTATTTGACAGAGTAACGTTACTTATATATACTTTATATCAAAGGTGGTGTTTTAATGTATACAAATCAAGTTGAAAATATGTTAAAAGAAAAAGTAGAAAGCATGAGTATAGATGAATTAAAAGAATTAGCATTAAAAACATTAATAACGAGAGAAAAAACAAAGCTGAGAAAAAGAAAATTTGTCCAAAATAAAAGAAAGGAAAGATTAGATAAAAATGAAATATAATGAAGAGGTAGCATATAATTTAGGATTATCTTTGGAAGATATTTATGTTTTAGAAAAAATCGAAAATAATATAAGAGATACCAATTTATCAAAAGATGGAAATAATGGAGAATTCTCTTTTAATCAAGTAGATTTATTTAAAATGTGCAAATTTGTATTTAAACAGGTTGATAAAAATGATAGCAAAGAAACTATAAAAAAAATTTATAAAACTAATAATGCAAAGTTTAACAAAATGCTTAAAGGTGCATTAGGGAAAGTACTAATAAAAGGAGAAAACATAAAAAAACAATCTAAATCAGAAGCTTATTTCAAAATAAATAAAGAAATACGTACAATATTAATCAATGGATACCCACAAGTTGTAGATTTTGAACTAAGTGAAATAGAAAAATTATTATCTGATGAACTAAATTTACAAGTTTTAACCAAGAGCATAAGAACACAATTAAAAAATATGGATATTAATCTATTAAGAATAGCTATAGATATAGCTAAAGAACATAAAATTACAGACTATCCTTACATAAGAAATATATATAATAATTTAGAAAAAGATGCAAAAAAACCTCAAGAGTCTGGCAACTCTCAAGGTTTAAATAATAATAATTTTAATTCTAATAATAATAGTATACCACAATTAAATAATAATATGAATACTTTTAAATATAAAAATAATGTTAATAACTCTATTCAAACTAGGTTTCATAATATAAATAATACTTTTATGAATTATACTCCAGAAGAATTAGAAAAAAAATTATTTGAAAGTCAACAAGGTAAATTTGAATAATTTAGAAAATAAAAAATCCCCAACTGCTGGAACAGTCGAGGATCTAACCATAAATAATCTTTATGAAAAATATTCTTATAAGAGTATAACAGACTTTAATTGCAATATCAATATAGATTAGTTAATAAATAAAAAACAATTAAGTAAACAAGAGGTAGTTTTAATGAAATTAGAAGTATTAGATACAAAAATAAATTTATTTATAGAAATTGATAAAAGTAAATTAAATATAAAAGAAGATGGAACTAGTAGATTGATATTAAAAACTGATATAAAAGAAGATAATAAGATATCATCTATACTAGTAATAGACTTTAATAAAAAGTATACAAATTTTATACAAAAAAATAATTTTAAAGATAAAATATTATTCATTGAAGGAGATTATCTAATATTAAAAAATAAAAAAGAAATACCATATGTAAATATTAAAGTAACTCGTTGTGCTAGTTAATTTCTTCAATAATAAAACTCCAACAAATATAGCAACCTAAGATTATTAATACTAATTTAAAGGAGGTTTACTATATGATGTTGGAGCTTAATAATTATTATATCCAGGAGTTAGAAAATTTAACAGATTTGTTTACAAATATTTTTGTAATTATAGATGATATATACAAAGAAATTATACCTATTGGTATAAGGAATAGACGTAATATTAAGGATAGCAAACTTTCAGATAGTGAGATAATTACTATTAGTATAGTTGGAGAACTTTTAACTATTGACTCAGAGAAATTATTTTTTAGTTTATTAAAAAAAGAATATAAAGAACTATTTCCAAGATTAGGAGATAGAACTAGATTTAATAGAACTAAAAGAAATTTACATTTAGTAATATCTAAAATAAGAGGATATATATCTGAATTTATGCAACTTTACTCTAACAAT
>JAEYLX010000018.1 GCA_023407575.1 Bacillota bacterium | reverse complement strand
GCCCGAAAGCTTCATAACACTCCGTTCGACTTGCATGTGTTAGGCACGCCGCCAGCGTTCATCCTGAGCCAGGATCAAACTCTCATGTTTAAGTTTTTGATCCAGTCAGATAAACGTTAGCCAAATGATTATTTCTAATCATCTTTTACAACTCTTAAAGTTGCTCAAGCTATCCTGTTATCTTTACTGTTTTTAGGTTGTATCAATACGCGACCACAAAATGGTTTACGTATATAATACAGTTCGTGATATATCATCACTGACATATCTTAATGAAAAATCTATTTTTGAGTCTCATGTGAAGACTCAAGTTTTTTAGAATTTTCAGGGTTGTTTCACTGTTCAATTATCAAGGTTCATGTTCTTAAGTTCTTTGCGTTTCGCTGTGTCTCGCGACCAGCTTTAGTATCTTATCACGCATCAACACTCTTGTCAACTACTTTTTTAATTTATTTTTTGCTATTTTTTTCAGCAATATTTTATCGAAAAAGTAGAACGGAGAAAGAGGGATTTGAACCCTCGCGCCGCTATTAACGACCTACTCCCTTTCCAGGGGAGCCCCTTCAGCCTCTTGGGTATTTCTCCAAAGGATAAATATGTTCAACGTTATTTATTGTCATTTATGCTTGTCCTCTTTTCAAAAACACAAGGTCAAATGACTTATATGTTTTGAACGGAGAGAGTGGGATTCGAACCCACGGTTCCTTGCAGAATCACTGGTTTTCAAGACCAGCCCCTTAAGCCTCTCGGGCATCTCTCCAAACGTCGCTTTGCTAGTATATCACCTAATATATCCTGTGTCAAGTAGTTTTAAATTATTCTGTTCTATTTGTTTTAAAAGCAATAAAACCCTTTAAACAAGGGCATTGCGGACCGATTAGCAGTTATTTCATAGTGTGTGCAAAAAACAAAAAATTTATTACTTATATTTAAGTTTCTATATAATATAGAATTTCTTTACTAAGTACAATTTGGTAAAAAGCTATGTAGTAGCTATAGCCCCTCTTATATACATATTATTATATTGCAATATAAAAAGGCTTATTCAAAACAGATGAATATCATCTTATAATGAATAGCCTTTCTATTATTTAAAACTTATATCACTCTGTAACTAGCTACGTGTTCACTTTATGCAGATAGTCTACGAAACAGTTAAACCCTTTACTTTAACTTAAAACTTAGGTACTACTGCACCGTCGTAAGTGTCGTTGATAAATTGTTTAACAGCATCACTCTGAAGAGCCTCTAGAAGAACTTTGATATCTTTTCTATCTTCATTACCCTCTTTTACAGCAATGATATTACCATATGTTTCTGCAGCTAAAGAATCTTTACCTTCAACTACAAGTGCATCTGTTCCTACGCTTAATCCTGCTTCTAGTGCAACATTACCGTTAATTACCGCAAGGTCAACGTCCTGCTTAGATCTTGGAATTTGTGCTGCTTCAAGTTCAATGATTTCTATATTCTTTGGATTTTCTTCTATATCATTCTTTGTAGCATTTAGGCCAACACCTTCTTTTAATGTAATCAGCCCTTGTGCTTCTAATAATAATAACGCTCTTGCTTCGTTGGTCGTATCATTAGGAACTGCAATTTGAGCGCCTTCAGCTAAAGCATCAAGGCTTGTTGTTTTACCAGCATAGATACCCATTGGTTCATAGTGAATAATTCCTGCAGATACTAATTTTGTACCATTTTCTTCATTTTGTGAATTAAGATATGGTACGTGTTGGAAATAGTTTGCATCAAGATCCCCTGCATCAAGTGCAACATTTGGTTGAACATAATCCGAATATTCAACAATCTTTAATTCATAACCAGCTTCTTCAATTGCTGCTCTTGCCTGCTCTAATATTTCTGCATGAGGTGTAATGCTTGCGCCTACAGTGATAATTTTGTCTTCCCCATCTTTTTTACCGCAACCTACCAGTGCTGCGCTTACTAAGGTTAATACTAATAATACTGAAATAATTTTTTTCATTATGTAGCCTCCTATTAATTTTTTATTTTTTCTGTGTTTTCATTCCAATTTTATAATATGGATTATTCACAGCTAAAATCAAACTTTTGTAAATCTGTACAGCTTATTACCTTACTACTTCTATTAATTCTATCCTGTACTATTGCTTCAATTCAAAAAGCAGACAATGTCTTTATCACTTTAGCGCATCAATGTTAATAGTATAAAAAAACAGGATAGCTTTGATAAGCTTCCTGCACTTAGTTTTACTTGACTCAAAATAGTAGTTATCTCTTTTTTATCAACGTTAAAACATCACATTCACTTATCGGGTAAATATGTTCCATCGACATGCTACACATGCCACACATATAATTACACATTGTCATGAATGTTGTTCTCATCGTTTACCCTCCAAATCATTACCTATAATACAGATATTCTTTAATGGTTTTGAGTATACCCTATCTCTTTACTGTTGTCAATCTTTATTTTTAATTGTTTAAATTCTTTACCTTTACTTTTTATTTACCTTCATTCATCTGATCCAATATCTTTTCCGCCAGTAATAAATCCTCTGGAGTTGTTAATTTAATATTCCTATAATCACCTAACAACATTTTGACAGGCATTTTTTGATATACTTCATATAACATTGCGTCATCCGTTATTCCTAGTCTTTCCTTATCAGGTTCTTCATAAAAATTCTGATAGGACATCATAATTAAATCATATTGAAAGGCCTGGGGAGTCTGTGCCGCCCATAGAGTATCACGATTAGGAGTTGAAATCACACACCCTTCCGAATTAATCACCTTTATGGTTTCTTTCACCTGGGTGCCAATTAAGCAAGCCTTGCTTATCTTAACCTGTTCAACTATTTCTTTAATCATATTCGCAGTAATAAATGGTCTTGCCCCATCATGAATTAAAACATAATTTGTCCCAACTGCATTTAGTAACCCTTGATAAACAGAATCATACCGTTCTTTTCCACCTTCGATAATGCAAGACACTTTAGTCATATCATACTGTTTCACTATACTTTTACAGTATTCCACTTGTTCCTTGCCTGTGACCAGGATAATATCATCAACTTCGCTTTCTTCAAAAGCCCTGAGAGAATAAAATAGAACAGGTTTATCTCGCAATGTTAAAAACTGCTTTGCAACAGAAGTATTCATTCTTGTTCCTTGTCCAGCAGCCAACACAATTGCTGTAATCTTATGTCCCATATTTAACCTCCGTTATTGCTCATTCTATCCTATAATTATAACTAAGCTTTTAAAGCTAAATAAAATTTATTATCTTTCACCTATTTTTAAGTTGGGCACAGCATTTAAGTCAAGTCCTGCTCTAGCCCCTCTTTTATATTCGTAATAGGCTGCTACACCAATCATTGCGGCATTATCCGTACAATATATTGGTGAGGGGTGATAAAACGAAAGGCTATTTGTAGCACAAGCTGCTGCCATTGCTTCTCTAAGAGAAGAGTTAGCAGCCACACCTCCGGCTAGTGCAACCTTTTTCATTCCATAGTCCTTCGCTGCCTGTATTGTTTTTGAAACCAACACATCGATTACCGCTTCTTGAAAAGAAGCAGCAACATCGGCACGATTGATTTCTTCCTGTTTCATTTCACATATATTAATATGGTTTAATACAGCAGATTTCAGACCACTAAAGCTAAAGTCATAGGGAGCCCCTTCGATTTGAGCACGGGGAAAAGCAATCGCTTTTTTGTCTCCTTCTTTTGATAACTTATCAATCTTTGGTCCGCCTGGATATCCAAGTCCAATTGCTCTGGCAACCTTGTCAAATGCTTCTCCAGCTGCATCGTCCCTGGTTCTCCCGATGATTTCATATACACCATACTCTTTAACTAAGACCAAATGAGTATGTCCGCCTGAAACAATTAAACATAAGAAAGGGGGCTCTAATTCTTTATTTTCAATATAATTTGCAGATACATGTCCTTCAATATGATGCACCCCAACAAGAGGCTTCTTTGTTGCAAAGCTTAATGCTTTCGCTTCTGCCACACCAACCAATAATGCCCCAACTAAACCCGGTCCATAGGTTACGCCGATTGCTGTAATATCCTCCAGTGTTACCTTAGCTTCCGTTAGTGCTTCTTCTATTACCTGATTTATTTTTTCTATATGCTTGCGTGAGGCAATCTCCGGTACCACTCCTCCATATAGCTTATGAAGTTCTATCTGGGAGGATATAATATTTGAAAGTACCTCTCTGCCATCTTTTACAACTGCTGCAGCCGTTTCATCACAAGAAGTTTCTATTGCTAATATTAATGTATTCTCTGTCATTTTATCTCCATCATACCGCATTGCGGCTCTTACGAAAAATATTATTCGTCTTTATCAAATTCCAATGTAACACTTTTTCTATCTTTTCCAAGCTTTGCATTCTTAAATATTTTTTTTGCTTCTCCGATAAAGTCTTCAGGACGAATTAAGGATGGGCTAAAATGAGTGAGCCATAATTCTGGAACTTCAGCTTCTCTGGCGAGTCTCGCCGCATCGCAAAAAGTCATATGCTTATACTCTTTTGCCTTATTATCCTTATCTTGTTCACCATACATACCTTCGCAAATGAACAGATCCGACCCCTTGGCATTATCCGCAATTATTTTAATCGGTCTTGAGTCCGTACAATAAGTCACTTTAATTCCTTTTCGTTCTGGTCCGATTACCATATCGGGTGTATAAGTAATGTCTCCATCAACAATTGTATCACCCTTTTGAAGTCGGTTCCAAAACTTTTGAGGTATCTGATTTTCTAAGGCCCTCTCAGCAAAGAATCTTCCACCTCGTCTAATAGTAACACTGTACCCGTAGCAAATAACATTATGCTTTACCTGAAAAGCTTTAATGTTATAGCCGTTAATCTCAATGGTTTCCTCTTGTGCTGACAGCTCTATAAATTTTAGTTCAAATGGGAGCTCGGGTGCAATAACTCTAAGTGAATTCACCACTCTCTCTAAGCCCTTAGGGCCAATTAACGTAACTGGCTGGGTCCGCTCTGCATTACCCATAGAAAGCAGAAGGCCGGGTAAGCCACTTATATGATCCCCATGATAATGAGTAAAACATATAATATCAATGGAGTGAAAGCTCCAGCCTTTTTCTCTAATTGTAATCTGTGTACCTTCTCCACAATCTATTAATAAGCTGCTGCCATTAAATCTGGTCATTAATGCAGTTAACCATCTTCCTGGTAACGGCATCATACCACTTGTACCAAGTAAACATACATCTAACATTTTTATGCCTTCCTTATATATAATCTACCTTTATTATACCCTATTCTGTTATCCTAACTCTTTATAGGGCAAAGGGGTTTAACGAAATGTCAATTTAATATGCACTTATTTTAACAGTAGTTTCTCTGGTTTGTCCACAATTTTGTTTGTAAGTACTTTGTCAACCCTTCCTTTGATTTGCAAGTATACTAAAAAGACTACAGCAAATTATCTATTTGATAACCCTTGCTGTAGTCTTATGTTGTTTCGTATAAATGCAATTTGTACTATTTCTTATTTTATTCAGCCTTATTATAAAATTTCCAACTTCTTCTTAACTTCAACTGGAATACTGAACTTAGAAACAATTTCCTCATAACATTCTTCACATAGATTAAAATGGTGTATTTCCATATCCCTCTTTGAGAAATAACCCCACTCCTTAGAAGCTTCGAAGGCGTCTTCTTTAAGAATTCCATTCTCAACCTTAAGCTCCTTACCGCAAGAATTGCAGTGTAGAGGCACCTTTGTCCTTTTAACAGTTCTATCTGCACTTTTCACGACTCGTCCCCCTCTTGTTCATAAAAGCTTATTGCTCTTAGGAATATTATAAACGGTTATGCTCCATATTTATAGTGGGAATTACTGTATCGGTTTTAGCCACATTATAACAGCATCCTCATTGGGTTTCGTATAGAAATCCTTGCGTATACCTGCTTTTTCAAATCCAAGACTCTCGTAAAGATGGATAGCAGGTGTATTCGAGTATCGAACCTCCAGGGTCAGTGAGGTAATACCCCTATGTTTTGAATTCTCAAGAAGTACGGCAAGCATCTGGTGGCCAATTCCCTGATTTCGAAATTCTTCCTTTACCGCCACATTATAAATATAACCTTCTCCAGCAACTCCCCAGTAACCACAGTAACCAGCAACAATTCCTTTATGCTCTGCTACCAAATACTCATTGTTACTATCCTTCAGAGAACTATTAAAATCCTCTTTACTCCACGGATCCGAAAATGTCTGTTGCTCAATTATATCCACCTGTTCTAAATCATCCTCAGTCATCCTTCGAATTAACATATCACCCACCATGTCTTTCACCCAGACCCATCAACTTCTATTTTTTTCTGCAAGTTCTCTCTCTGCCTGTGATAGTCTTAAATATACAGGCTCATGTTCTGTTGCAGTCTCAATTAAATTCTTCATATAATACTGAATTGCTAACGCTCCAAGGGCACCAGCTCTTTGTTTATTTAAATGCATTGGTGCAAATATAGCCTTTTCTTTTAACTCCCGGGAAATAACTTCCTTATGGACATCAGCACCATCACCAAGAAATATTACCTCTCTGTTCAAATCTTTTACAATTGATAGAATTTCTTCCAACGCAATGGCTGTCTGTGAATGTATAACGTTTAATTCCTCACCCTGAACTTCATATAAGCCCGTATATACCTGATTTCGTCTAGCATCCATCATTGGGCATACTACTTTCTCTGTTCCAAACAAATTATAAGCCAGACCCTCCAACGTTGGTACTGGTATTATGGGCTTATTAAGTGCCAACCCGAGTCCCTTCGCTGTAGCAGAACCAATCCGAAGTCCGGTAAAAGATCCTGGTCCGGAGGATATTGCGATTGCATCTATTTGATTTAAGTCAAGTTCCACTCTACTCACTATTTCATCCAACATAGGCAGTAAGGTTTGTGAATGTGTTTTCTTAAAATTTAATGTATATTCAGCCAGTACAGACTCCTCAGTCACAATGGCTACACTAGCCACTAATCCTGAGCTATCAAGTGCTAATATCTTCATTCTTGTGGTCCCTCTCTATCTTTTTTCAGATTATTGCTCTTCAACGTTAATTATTCTATAGTCGAAACCCTTTTCCAAATGCTTTCGAATGGTAATATTAGTATGTTTTTGGGGCAATATCTCCTCAATTAATTCTGCCCATTCAATAAGACAGACCCCTTCTCCATAAAAATAATCCTCATATCCGATTTCCTCCATCTCATCAATATCGGAGATGCGGTATACATCAAAGTGATAAAAGGGGAGCTTTTCTCCCTCATATTCCTGAACTATCGTAAAGGTAGGACTATTAACAGCTTCCGATATTCCTAGGCCTTTGGCAAATCCCTGGGTAAAAACAGTCTTACCCACTCCTAAATCTCCACTTAGGCAATAGATTTCACCCGGCTTGGCATTACTTCCCAACTGGAGGCCAAATTGATAGGTGTCGTCTGATCTAAAACTCTCTATTGTCATATTAAAATCATGCCTTTCTAAACAACTGCGGCCATAATCTATCTTATTGCTACGCTCTTTGTAATCGGCATTATTATAGCAGATATATACAAAAAAAGATAGAGCCTCTTTCCTTACGAATAGAAAGAACACTCTATCTTCTTATATAAACGATGGTATATGTGAAACTACCTGTCGCTTCATCTTGAATAAGCTACTCTAATCTCTTGGACCGGAAGATTAATTTCTTCCTCTATTTAACGGAATAATACACCTTTAGTCAATCGATAAGTGTAATATCCAACCACTGATATCATAATACCTTTGATAATATTAAACGGTGTTATACCAATAATAACCATAGTCCCTAAATCCTTAATCGCCGGTACTGTCGTAGCCGCCAAACCAACCACATTATCCAAGCCGCCAAATAAGGTTGCATATAAAGGTATCATGATAAAATAATTTAACAACGCTCCGGTTATTGTCATACTTAGAGTGGCAATTGTAAAAATAACCACCATTGCTACTGCACTTTTTACACCTGTATTTGCTTTCACTGTATTTTGAGTCTTATTACGTTCTATGGCTTTTGATTTTCTTATCTTATTTAAAATTCCTACTGGAAGGATAAAAGCACAACTTATTAAAAAGTTTGCCAATTCACCAACCATACCTGTTTGTGATGCTGTCAGTGCTTTAATCAGATTTTTAATAAACTCAATCATAATTCCGGATAATGGTCCAAACTGAAGTGCCGCTATAATCGCTGGAATGTCACTGAATTCCAATTCCAAAAACCCCAAATGCTTATAGGGTAGGTGAACAAACATAAGCACGTAGGAAAGTGCCGAAAAGAGACCTAGAATTACAGTTTGTTTCGTGGAAAATAAAGTACCATTTGTTGCTGTTGCATTTGCTTTCATAATTATTCTCTCCTTTTTAATTGCAAAGGAAATTCTTTGGGTTATTCGTATTATAAGATTGATGATTTACACTATAGTATGTATGTTTATAACCAAAAAAATCCCCGACTTCTAAAATTGAAATCGGGGAATTGATTATAATCCATCTTATAATACTATTCTTCTTCTCTCATCCAGACTTTACTGTCGGTTTTGGAATTTCACCAAATCAATCCTTGTATTAACAAGGAGTCGCGGACTTTACCGCCGGTAGGGAATTTCACCCTGCCCCGAAGATTTACCTTTATTAAGTTTTTACAACCTCATCATATAACAGCTATTAACCTATGTCAATAGTTTTTACAAAGTCTTATATTGTATATTTTTCTAGGTGATTTTTTAAAGTGCAGAATACGAGCTTTCATCTAGATATATCACAAAATATTGCCAAATAAGAGGTCTTTCATTACGCCTGCTGCCTCTCTAACATAATAATTAATTGTGAGTATTTGATCCGAGGGTGCCGCTAAACCTTGAACATTTGTTAATCCCTGTTTTTTTGCAATACAAATGGATCGAAAAACATGAAACCCGTTTGTCACAACTGCAATGGATGTATTATCACTCGGAAGAAGGCTCTTACTGAATTGAATATTTTCAACTGTATTGGTAGAATTTCCTTCCATAATAATCCTACTTTCATCTATGCCATGTTCCACTAAATAGCGACTCATTGCTTCTGCCTCCGACAGGTTCTCACCTGGTCCTTGTCCACCTGATACAATTACCTTAGTCTCTAAATTAGCATTAAGATACTCTTTGGCTGTATCCAGCCTATACTTAAGAGACTTTGTAATTCTATCACCTCGAACTTGCGCTCCGAGTACAATAAGATATTTTACTCCAGGCTTAGCTTCTTTCTGAGAATGGTAAATGATTGTCCCTTCTAGTAGTAACCCGAAACAAACCCCGATCGCTATTATTGTTATCACTATATGCCTAATTAAACTTGGTAATTTAATTTCGTTTTTCATTATATAGATTATAACAATACCTATCAAGATTAAGCCGATAGCCGCGCAAATCCAAAACCACGCAAAGGCTGTACCAACGCCGGCATACATAGTAATACTTCCATAATAGACAAGACAAAAAATTCCCCCAAGGATACATAGTACAAATAAAATACTCATAATCGCCTCACCTTTGCTTTCAGGATATGCATAGTTACCATTAAGTTCACTGTTATATCTTCTTATAACTTAGTTTTATCAGATACACTTTTCCCTTATAACTTCATTGTAAGCTGAATCCTCTTCTTAGCCACATCTACAGTAAGAACCTTAACTTCAACAATATCACCTACGCTTACCACATCCAGAGGGTGTTTTACAAACTTCTTATCGGAAAGCTGTGAAATATGAACCAGTCCATCCTGGTGTACACCTATATCAACAAAGGCACCAAAATCAATTACGTTACGAACGGTTCCCTTAAGCTGCATACCCTCTGTAAGGTCCTTCATCTCCAATACATCGGTACGAAGAATAGGCTTGGGCATTTCATCACGAGGATCTCTACCCGGTTTTTCAAGTTCCTTAATAATATCCGTTAATGTAATTTCGCCAACTCCAAGTTCCTGTGCCAGCTTATGCTTGTCTTTAATTTTCTTACCAATGGTTATGATTTCTTCACTTTGATCAACAGTTGTAACCTGTTCCGCCTTTTCTATCTTAGCCTCTTGCACAGGCATGCCATTACCTACTGCTGCAGCAAGAGCCTTGCCAAAAGCGGTATCTTGAGTTTTTACTGAAATTGTAGCTTTTTTCTCCAGTTTCTTCTCTGGCTTTTTCTCAACCTTCTTTTCTGGCTGCTGTTGTTTTTGCTTTAGTGCCTTTTGCTGCAGCTCTTTAATATCATCCAGGGTTAGTCCAAGGGTTACTAATAGATTCTGGGTTGCTTCGTAGGATTCTGGATGAACACCCGTTGCATCCAAAGGATTATCACCACCTGTAATTCTCATAAAGCCTGCGCACTGTTCAAACGCTTTTGGACCTAACTTTGGAACCTTAAGCAGTTCTTTTCTGCTATCAAATCTTCCATTCTCCTCACGATATGAAACTATATTCTTAGCAATTGCTTTACTCACACCTGAAACATGCTCCAATAAGGATACGGAAGCAGTATTTAAATCAACACCAACCTTATTTACACAATCCTCTACTACGCCTGATAGAACCTCACTTAGCTTCTTCTGATTCATATCATGCTGATATTGACCTACACCAATGGATTGAGGATCAATCTTAACAAGTTCAGCAAGTGGATCTTGTAATCTTCTAGCAATTGAAGCTGCGCTTCGCTGACCTACGTCAAAGTTAGGAAATTCCTCTGTGGCAAGCTTACTTGCAGAATATACGGAAGCTCCTGCTTCATTTACTATGATATACTTCAGAGGTCTGTTAATTTCCTTCAATAAATCCACTATCACTATCTCTGATTCTCTGGACGCTGTACCATTTCCAACCGAAATTAAAGAAATGTTATATTTATCAATCATCCTCTTTACTACAATTTTAGCTTCTTCCACCTTATTCTGTGGTGCGGTTGGATAAATCACCGTAGTATCCAGCACTTTACCCGTACTATCTACTACTGCTAACTTACAGCCGGTACGAAATGCCGGGTCCCATCCAAGCACAACCTGTCCGGCAATCGGAGGCTGCATAAGAAGCTGTACCAAATTCTTACCAAATACCTTTATCGCCCCATCCTCCGCCTTCTCTGACAGATCATTACGAATTTCTCGTTCAATTGCAGGTGCAATCAGTCTTTTATAGCTATCTTCTATGGTTGTCCTAAGATAAGCATTGGTATACTGGTTATCCTTAAGAATTACCTTTTTCTCAAGATAGCGAAGTATTCTTTCTTCCGGAGCTATGATTTTAATTGTGAGAATCTTTTCATTTTCACCACGATTTATCGCCAGGATTTTATGTCCTGCTAATTTTTCAATTCCATCTTCAAAATTATAATACATCTCATACACGGATTGCTGTTTCTCATCCTTTGCAGTTGATGTTAACTTTCCTTCTTTTGCTGTAAGCTCACGAATATAGCTGCGGTGTTCTGCTTGATCAGAGATATCCTCTGCAATAATGTCCAAAGCTCCAGCAATTGCATCTTCAACTGTAAGAACCTCCTTCTCTGGAGAAAGATATTCTTTCGCTGCTTCTGTTACCGGTTCGTTAATTTCCTGCGCTATAATAATAGCGGCTAAACCATCCAAGCCTTTTTCTTTTGCTATGGTTGCCCTTGTTCTTCTCTTTGGACGATATGGTCGATATAAATCCTCTACCACAACCAGTGTTGTCGCTGCAACAATCTGTGCCTTAAGTTCTTCTGTTAGTTTACCCTGTTCCTCTATGCTGTTTAGTACCTGTGTCTTTTTTTCCTCAAGATTTCTTAGGTACAGTAATCGCTCATGAAGGTTTCTTAACTGTTCATCATCCAAAGAACCAGTAACTTCTTTACGATATCTGGCAATAAACGGTATGGTATTTCCCTCATCAATAAGTTTTACTGTAGCTTCTACCTGTTCCAGACGTATTCCCAATTCTTCTTTTATCTGCTTTAGAATATCCATGTTCGTGCTCCTTAAATCATTTTAAATGCATATCATGTTCATCATTTCCAAGGAATGCATTTCCTATGTAATCATACCATCCAAAAACTTGAAAATCAACTTTTTTACAATTTACATACCACAGCAAAAAAGTATAAGTAAATTGTAACAGCAAGATAATTTACACTGTTTCAGCGTAGTATGCCAGAAAACAAACCGATAAGTCGTTTTACTCTACCTTCAGGGAAATTAAAAGAGGTGACAATCGCAACAGCAACCATCACCTCAAAAAATTAACTTTATTATGCTAATAAGAATTTATCATGTACTGCATTCATTGCTCTATCTACTTGTGATTCATCAATCAGAACAGTTACTCTAATCTCAGAGGTAGAAATCATCTTGATGTTAATACCCACATCATAAAGTGCTTCAAACATCTTAGAAGCAACGCCTGCGTTGGACATCATACCAGCTCCTACAATGGATACCTTTGCAACTTCTCTTTCAACATCTATCTTCTGGCACTTAAGGCTGCCTTCCTGATGTCTCTCAAGAATTGCTACTGCCTCATCCAAATCATCTTCCTTCACAGTAAAACTGATATCCTTAGTTCCATCTCTTCCAACCGACTGTAAAATAATATCAACATTAATATTATGATTTGCTAAGTGATTGAATAACTTAAATGCTACTCCTGGTTGATCCTCTAATCCAATAACTGCAATGCGCGCTGTATTCTTATCACATGCCACACCGCTTACAAGCATTTTTTCCATCTTAACTTCCTCCTTAACAATCGTACCTTCTGATAAATTTAAACTGGAACGAACAACTAATTGAACACCATATTTTTTTGCCATTTCAACTGAACGATTATGCAATACTCCTGCACCTAAGGATGCTAACTCAAGCATCTCATCATAAGTGATTTCTTCCAGCTTTCTTGCATCCTTCACAATTCTTGGATCAGCAGTAAATACACCGTCAACATCTGTATAAATCTCACAGGCATCTGCGTGTAAAGCTGCAGCCAATGCAACAGCAGTTGTATCAGAACCACCTCTTCCGAGGGTTGTGTAATCATCAAATTTGTTAACACCTTGGAAGCCAGTAACAAGTACTACTCGCTTACTTTCAAGCTCGTTACGAATTCTCTCCGTGTCAATGCGTTTTAGTCTTGCATTGCCATAAACGGAGGTAGTATGCATTGCTACCTGATAAGCATTTAAAGAAACCGCTGGTACGCCCAAAGCATCTAAGGCCATTGCCATTAATGATACCGATATCTGCTCTCCTGTAACCATTAACATATCCAACTCTCTCTTTGAGGCATTCGGATTAATGTCCCTTGCCTGTGCTAATAAAACATCAGTTTGCTTTCCCATCGCTGATAGCACTACTACAACCTCGTTGCCTTTTTTATACTCCTCAGTAATTCTCCTGGCAACATTAAAAATTCTTTCCTTGTCGGCAACGGATGTGCCACCGAACTTCTTAACTATTAACATAGCTGCCTCCTACATACATTGTTATTCGCACAGTAAACCTGTAACTTTTTTATCCTTGTTCATCACTATCCTTAGTAATCTGTATCCTATGTATTTGTTTCACTCTACCTGTGGATAGAAAATATAACCTTATAACTAATATATTCTACACAGATATGAGTTTATTAATGACAGTAAACCCTTCGGTTATTACATTTCCACTTGCCTTTGCCTCTGCTTCGTTGTAATTCCAGCTATAATTCAGCTTGTTGGTACTGTCATAGAGTAAATATGGTACAGGTTCACAAGTGTGTGTTCGCAAACGAATTGGTGTGGGATGATCCGGCATGACTAACATACGATAAGGTACGCCTGCCTTATCCATACCTTCCATAATAACCTTAATCACTCTTTGATCCAGAAATTCAATTGATTTTACTTTATTAGTAACATGTCCCTGATGCCCCATCTCATCGGGCGCTTCAACATGAACATATACATAATCGTAATCCTCTTCTACAAGAACATCAATCGCAGCCTGTGCTTTGCCTTCATAGTTGGTATGCAAGGTTCCGTCAGCTCCTGGTACTTCAATTACCTTCATACTTGCACCCACAGCGATACCTTTTAATAAATCAACTGCCGATATCATAGCACCTTTAACACCATTTTTCTCTTCAAAGGAAGTTAGTGCCGGTCTCGTACCCGCTCCCCAAAACCAAATAGAGTTTGCCTTATTAAGGCCTTTTTCCGCTCGTGCAATATTAAGTGGGTGCTGATTTAAGATCTCATAGCTCTTTTTCATCATATCTCTTAATTCTTGCTGTTCTGGTAGATACTCTCCAATCACTTTACCCAGAATATCATGCGGTTGTGTAAGCTCTACTACCTCACCTTTATCCCAAACTGTAAGGTGTCTATAACTGGTACCAACATAAAATTTATAAATATCATTTTCCAGTTCTTTCTGAACTGCTGCAATTAGTATTGCAGCATCTTCTGTTGAGATTTCACCTGAACTGTGGTCAAGGATTGTTTGTTCTTCATAGGGTTTCTCATCTTGCGATAAAGTAACAATATTACAGCGCAGAGCAATGTCTGTCGCCTTAAGGTCCACACCAATGCTAAGCGCTTCTAATGGAGAACGTCCTGAATAGTAAATCCTGGGGTTATACCCCAACACTGCTAGATTAGCTGTATCACTTCCAGGCTTCATTCCTTCTGGTATTGTATATGCAAGTCCAATTTCCGACTGCTTGGCAAGCAAATCCAACATGGGTGTCTCTGCTGCCATCAGAGGTGTTCTATCCCCCAGTACCGCCAATGGTTCATCAGCCATACCGTCGCCAAGAACAACAATGTATTTCATAGAATCATTTCCTTTCTGTTGTGTATAAGCTAATACCAGCCACCTTTACTTGAATGCTTTCTACGCAGCTGAACTCACTCATCCAGTTTATGTTCTAGAATCTAATACGTATTATATTAAGAACTCCAGCCAACTTCTCTCTTTTCTCCTTAAGTTCCTCTTCGGAGATGACTGGAGTTAAAAATGCAAATTCATCTTCTAATCCAACCACTTTTACCTCTTCAACAGTACCGAAAAGCTTATTCACCTGTTCCTTTTGCTCTAAATTACTACCTGTTAATCTTATGAAAAATCTATGCTGAACTTTATTAATATCTGTTAGTTCAAGTTTCCTGCTGCTCCATAATGTCCAAATATTCTTACCAATATGTTTTGCTGCATCTACAACATCTGCCACTACTGCACTTGCGGTTGGTAATTTCCCTGCCCCGCTGCCGTAGAACATAACATCTCCTATTACATTTCCTTTAACGAAAATGCCATTAAACACATCATTTACACTATAAAGAGGATGGTTCGCTTTAATCATTACCGGCGCTACCATAGCATATACTTGATCATTGTCTCTGATCGTGGAAGCAAAAAGTTTTACTCTTGCATTCAGTTCCTTTGCATATCGGATGTCTTTATCTGTAATATGCGAAATGCCTTCTGTATAGATATCCTCAAAATCTACCTGCATTCCAAAAGCAAGTGAGGACAAAATAGCAATCTTTCTACATGCATCATGACCCTCGATATCCGCTGCTGGATTACGCTCTGCATAACCAAGCTTTTGAGCAGTTGATAATGCAGTTTGAAAATCCATTCCTTCTTCACTCATCTTAGATAATATATAGTTGGTGGTTCCATTAAGGATACCTGTAATTTCAACAATCTCATCTGCTGTGAGGGAATGATTCAGAGGTCTTATAATTGGAATACCACCACCAACACTCGCTTCAAAAAGGAAGTTAAGCCCCTTCTCTTTCGCCAGATCAAGTAACTCCGCTCCATGCTTTGCTACTAATTCTTTGTTCGAGGTAACTACGCTCTTGCCTTTTAAAAGTGCTGACTTTACGAAAGTATGGGCAGGTTCTACTCCTCCCATATGCTCACAAACGATTAAAACTTCTGGATCATCTAATATAATATTTATATCATGAACTACCTTTTCCATAATAGGATCGCCTGGAAATTCTCTAAGATCGAGTACATATTTGACATTGATTTGGTCACCGGCTCTTTTACTAATACTTTCACCATTGGTATTAAGCACTTCTACAACACCTGACCCAATGACTCCGTATCCTAAGACTGCAATATTTATCATTACTGCTCCTCCATCCATTTTGTCGCTGAAACACTCGAATTCACTGTGTGATTCTCGGAGTTTCTGAATAATTACTTCTAATCTATCATATTCCCCGGTCTAGATTTCCAAAAGGTAGCTTTGTAGCTTTACTCACTTATTCTCTTGATACAAGCTTAACATAATGCACACCGTCCATTGCTTCGATGGCTTCCATCAAGATAGAGGTACTGTCCGTCTGTGGCAGTATTTCAATACTAAGTGTTAACATAGCAATCCCATTTACCGGAATACTTTGATGGATGGTCAGAATATTAGCCTCACACTTGGCAACCTGATTTAGAACTTTCGATAAAAGCCCTGGCTTATCATCCATCTGTAGCATAAAGGTAATGGTCTTTCCTCTAGTATTCTCATAGAACGGGAAAATATCATCCCTATATTTATAAAAGGAACTCCTGCTTATCTCTACCGCGTCTGTCGCTTCTTGAACAGTCATAACTCTTTCGGAATCTAAGAGTCTCTTAGCTTCCACAACTTTTAACAGCACTTCTGGTACTGCCTTTTTCTTTACAATAAAATACTGATCTCCATTCATATGTTAAGAACCTCCTGCGGTAGTATGCAAGTTCCCGTACTTAATCTCTTATTGTATGCAAGTCAGATACAACTGTCTTTCCTAGGAAGATATACTACCATATAATTATTCATAATGCAATAACATTTTACCATGTTCGAATCAAAAATGCTATCTTTGTTACAAATGCTTGTAACAACGGGATAAATATAAACTTTTTTGTATAAAAATTAACCCATTGATTAAAATGACAAGCGCATCTCTTTCAATGGGTCTTATAATTATTAAAGTACTTTAGAAAGGAATTCAATCAATCTAGGATGCTGGGGATTTTCAAAAAACTTATCCGGTGTATTCTGCTCTACTATTTTCCCTTCATCCATGAAGAGAACTCTGGTTCCCACTTTTTGTGCGAATCTCATTTCATGGGTAACCACCACCATGGTCATTCCTTCATCGGCAAGCTCTGCCATTAAGTCCAATACCTCACCAACCATCTCAGGGTCTAATGCAGAGGTTGGCTCATCAAACAACATTACATCCGGGTTCATAGCTAAGGCACGAACAATTGCTATACGCTGCTTTTGACCACCTGATAGTTGTTTCGGATATGCATCGGCTTTCTCAACTAAACCTATTCTCTTTAATAGTTCAATTGCCTTCTCCTCTGCTTGATTTTTATCCATTATCTTTAGAGTAACTGGTGCTAATGTGATATTTTCTAACACAGAAAGATGCGGGAACAGATTAAACTGTTGAAAAACCATTCCCATCTTACATCTGATTTTATCTATTTCTGTATTCTTATCTGTAATTTCAATTCCCTCAAACCAGATTTGGCCATCCGTGGGAATCTCTAATAAATTTAGGCAGCGCAGGAAGGTGGATTTACCCGATCCTGAGGGACCAATTACAACCACCTTTTCTCCTTTTTGTATTGTTTCATCAATACCATTGAGAACAACATGATCTCCAAATGATTTATACAAATTTTTAGTGGTTATCACCTTTTGCCAGCCTCCTTTCAAATATTGCAAGTAATTTAGTTAGTCCAAGAACCATAATTAAATAGATTGCTGCGGCAACATAATAGGGAGGAAGTATATCCCAGGTACCTGCACCAATGTATTGCGCAGATTTCAAAATATCTGTTACAGCAATCGCACCTGCTACTGAGGTTTCCTTAATAAGTACAATGAACTCGTTACCAAGTGCCGGTAAAATATTTCTTATAGCCTGGGGCATTATAATTAGCCTCATTACCTTTAAGTGGCTAAGACCAAGTGTACGGCCTGCTTCCATCTGTCCACGATCAATGGATTCAATACCCGCTCTAATTATTTCAGCAACGTAAGCTCCAGAGTTAATACCAAAACATAGAGCAGCAACAAGAATTTCATTTGTATATCTTGAGGTAAAGATTAAATTATAAATAATAAGTAATTGCAACATTACCGGCGTTCCTCTGATAATGGTAATATAAGTGTTACAAATAAATAAAACCAATCGCTTTAAGAACTTAACCTTAAAATTCACCGCCGAGAATTTTGCTACTGCCACAATGATACCGATTCCAATACCAAGTAAAATAGCTAAAAACGATATGGCAATTGTGTTTTTTGCACCTTCTAAATACGCCAAATAGCGTTGTTCCGGTACCACGGCATTGTATATCGGTTGAAAAAAATCACTTAATGCCTGAATAATATTACTCAATTTAATTCCTCCTGATTATAAGTACTTATACCTTTGATCGATATATTTCTCTATGTATAACTAGTTTATTTATTATTATAAATGAATATTTACTCAAATTACAACTAGCATATTTTTCAAAGTTATTTTTTGGGTTCCACGTTGCATTTATTATATAAAATATCTTGTGAAATAACATTTCCTCTTCGCATTAATACAGTCAACATTATATATCTTTTCATTCTTAAACATAAAGATGGAGGCTGTCATTGTAGCTAACAGCCTCCAATTATTACTTACCTTATACATTAATCAATATTTAAATGATTCTTACTAAATTCTTCAATCTTTCCACTATCCTTTAAATCCTGAAGAACTTTATTTATTTCATCTAATAATTCCTTATTACCTTCGTCCACAGCAAGTGCATATTTATCAGTAAATAAGATACCATCCATGACTTCTAATTCTGGATTACTAGCTATTAATTTCTGTGCAGGTAATTCATCCATAATAATACAGTCAATCTTGCTAAGTTTTAAATCCTCTGCGGCCTGCGCAAATTTTGTATAGCGTTTTACTTCTTTATAAG
Source organism: Bacillota bacterium (assembly GCA_023407575.1). Lineage (GTDB taxonomy): Bacteria > Bacillota > Clostridia > Lachnospirales > Lachnospiraceae > Mobilitalea. Next base: position 126,860 of record JAEYLX010000018.1, on the reverse strand, counting down.
CTACATTGTCTTCAACAAACCAATCCGCTGTGTTACCTTGCTGTACACCAATTATCTTATCTGCTAAGCCTTCCGCATCAACGGTTGCAACGACAGGATTATCCTTGTTTATAACAATAACTTCGTTTGCCTCAGCATATTCAATGGAAAAATCCATAAGCTTATCACGGTCTTCGGTTATTGATAAACCAGCAGCTACTAAGTCAACAGTGCCATTTTGCACTGCCAGTAAAGCCCCATCAAAGTCCATATTCTTAACTTCCAGTTCCTTACCCATCTCATCAGCAATCGCCTGTACGATGTCTATATCAATACCAACTACTTTAGTACCTTCGGTATATTCGTAAGGAGGAAATCCAGCTTCTGTACCTACGATTAAAACATCCTTTTTCTTGCAACCAGCAAGCATTACTGTAACTAAAATAGCCATAGTTACAACACTTAGCATTCTCTTCTTCATATCCTTATTCTCCTCTTATTCACGGAGGTTTCCCTCCAATTATAATAAATAGATTCCACAAAAGTAATCTATTATTTATAACTTATCCTTCTCCATGCAAGTAAACGCTACTGTTCACTCCATAGCGAAACCCCCGCTATTTCGTTCCAGTAACATGCATAAATCCAACTAAATCGCCTTCGGCGATGAGATTTATGCACCCCTGAGTCATTTTCTTACGTTCTGTGCAGTAAATGCACAGAACTGTGTGAACAGTAAACACTCATGTTCAGACTTAGCATTTCGTCTTATGTGAAGAGTTGCCGCCTCTTCACCTTACCCCTTTTTAATGAGCTCCTTCATTTTAAGTTGTTCCTCTTCACTCAGAATTCCATCATGGTTCATAATAATAACCAATCGCTCCTGATGATTAGAAACAGCTTTCATATAGGAAGTATCTTTTCCCTCAAAAATCATAGGCACTTCAAAGATCTGATCCTGTTCAAACTGAACAATTTCTTTCATCTGATCAACTTCATAAGCAGTGGGTATACCATTGGAGGTTGTAAGAATAAAACGAGAATCAAGATCTGCTTCCACTTCTTCCATACCGAATTTTCTTCTTAGACTATAGACAGGAATCACTTCTCCTCTAAGTCTAATAATACCTTTAATATTCTTTGGAAGTGCGGCTACAGGCTCTACAGGAACTATCTTCTCAATAATATTTACATCCATAATATCAAAACCATACTCTTCATCTCCAAGCATAAATATTGCCTGTTTTGTTCCCTGCATAGTAATCCTCCTTATGGAAATATGCTATGTTATACGTTTTGTGTACTCCATTTTAAATAAGCATTAATGAAGGGATCCAGATTCCCATCCAATACCTGAATGGCATTTCCAACCTCTTCATTGGTTCTGTGATCTTTAACTAAGGTATAGGGCTGCATAACATAGGATCTAATTTGACTCCCCCATGCAATGTCTTTTATCTCACCACGAATGCCGGAGATCTTCTCCAAATTTTCTTGCTGCTTTAATAAATACAGCTTAGCTTTCAGCATCTTCATTGCCCTGTCTTTATTCTGTAACTGGGAACGCTCATTCTGACACTGAACCACAATATTCGTTGGTAGGTGTGTGATACGAATTGCTGATGAAGTCTTATTAACGTGCTGACCACCCGCTCCACTGGAACGATACGTATCAATCCTTAAGTCCTCATCATTAATTTCAATTCCCATATCCTCTTCTATATCCGGCATTACATCGCAGGAAACAAAAGATGTTTGACGTTTACCAGCTGCATTAAAGGGTGAAATTCGAACAAGACGATGAACTCCTCGTTCTGATTTCAAGTATCCATATGCATTTACACCATTAATTTGTAAGGTTACTGATTTAAGTCCTGCCTCTTCACCATCCAGAAAATCAATCATTTCTGTGGTAAAGCCTTTCTTGTCTGCCCATCGCTGATACATTCGGCAAAGCATACTAGCCCAGTCGCAGCTTTCTGTTCCACCTGCACCTGCATGAAGTGTAAGTATTGCATTATACTTATCATATTCACCGGACAACAATGTTCGAAGCCTTAACTGATCCAGATCCTGTATGAAAATATCCATAGCTTCTTCTATTTCGGGAAGTAGACTTTCGTCATTTTCTTCATAACCCATCTGAATTAAAGTCTGAACATCTTCAAATCTAACTGTTAAATGTTGGTACTCATCTATTGTATCTTTTAAGTTTTTAAGCTCTTTCATGAACCCCTGTGCTTTATCGGCATTATCCCAAAAGCCAGGCTCTTCCATGGTCTGTTCTATTTCTTTGACTCTATCACTTTTTTTAGCGAGGTCAAAGTGAATCCCCCACTTCAGACAATGGTTTCTCATAAGTTGATAATGTGTACTTGTATTGATCTAGTTCAACCACGTAATCACCTCTTTTTCATATTATACATTATCATTAATAATAATTCAATATTTTTTGTATATAAATTCATCAAAATTAATACTTAAGCATTTTTACCATGGCAATGCTTATATTTCCTGCCACTGCCACAAGGACAAAGGTCGTTCGGCTGTACTTTTTTACTTGCTCTTTTTACAGGAGCATTTGCAACACTATCGTCCCTGTTTGTACCGGTAACCTTGGCAACTTGTTCTCTTTCCACTCTCTGCTCAATACGAACATGCATTAACGCTTTAATGGTATCCTCACGTATTGCACCAATCATTTCATCGAACATATCAAAGCCCTGGAACTTATATTCAACAACAGGTTGACGCTGACCATAGGCTTGAAGACCAATACCTTGACGAAGCTGATCCATATCATCAATGTGATCCATCCATTTACGGTCAATAACCCTTAGTAAAATAACTCGCTCTATTTCTCTTATTTGTTCTACTTCAGGGAATTGAAGTTCTTTTTCTTCATAAAGCTTAACAGCCTCTTCCTTCAGCAACTGTATAAGGTCATTTTTCTTCATACCTCTAAGCTGTTCTTTTGGAAATTGAATATCTTCAAGTGGAACAATTGGAAGTAGTTTTTCCTTTAATTCAGTGAAATCCCATGCTTCCGGACTTTCGTCTTCACTTATGCTAGTGTTAACACTTTCCTCAACGGTATCCGTAACCATACGATAAATGGTATCACGCATGCTTTCTCCGTTAAGTACTCTTTTACGTTCTGCATAAATAATCTCACGCTGCTCATTATTAACCTGATCATACTCTAACAGGTTCTTTCTGATACCATAGTTGTTATTCTCAATTCTCTTCTGTGCTCTCTCAATAGCATTGGATAACATCTTATGTTCAATCTGTTCTCCCTCTGGCATACCTAGGGAATTGAACATGCCTACGAGACGCTCTGAACCGAACAAACGCATTAAATCATCTTCCAGGGAGATAAAGAATCTGGACTCACCTGGATCACCTTGACGACCGGCACGACCTCTTAACTGATTATCAATACGTCTTGATTCATGTCTTTCCGTACCAATAATCTTTAAACCACCAGCTTCTTTTACACCTTCGCCAAGCTTAATATCGGTACCACGGCCAGCCATATTGGTTGCAATGGTAACTGCACCATATTGACCTGCATCCGCTACAATTTCCGCTTCCATCTCATGGAACTTCGCATTCAACACCTTGTGAACAATATTACGTTTCTTTAAGATATCGCTGATTTCCTCCGAAGATTCAATTGTAATGGTTCCTACAAGAACCGGTTGTCCCTTTTGATGGGATTCTACTATTTCATCAATAATTGCGCGAAGCTTTTCTTTTTTCGTTTTATAAACTGCATCCTGTTGATCAACACGTGCTACTGGAAGGTTGGTTGGTACTTCGATAACGTCCATACCATAGATTTCTCTAAATTCCTTCTCTTCAGTCAGCGCGGTACCAGTCATACCACACTTTTTCTTATATTTGTTGAAGAAGTTCTGGAAGGTAATCGTTGCAAGTGTTTTGCTTTCGCGTTTTACCTTAACATTTTCCTTTGCCTCAATTGCCTGATGAAGACCATCACTGTATCGTCTACCCGGCATAATACGTCCGGTGAACTCGTCTACGATTAAAACCTCATCATCCTTTACTACATAATCCTGATCTCTAAACATTAAATTATGTGCACGGAGTGCAAGGATAATATTATGCTGAATCTCAAGATTCTCTGGGTCAGCAAGGTTTTCTAAGTTGAAGAATCGTTCTACCTTCTTAACACCATCATCTGTTAAATGAACATTCTTTTCTTTTTCGTTTACAATAAAATCACCGGTTTCTTCAATTTCTTCCTTCATGAGAGCTGCCATCTTAGTAAGCTCACCACTTGCTTTACCTTTTTTCAACTGTCTTGCAAGGATATCGCATACACGATATAGCTCTGTGGATTTACCACTTTGACCAGAAATAATTAAAGGGGTTCTTGCCTCATCGATTAAAACAGAGTCAACCTCATCGATGATTGCATAATGAAGATCACGTTGTACTAATTGTTCTTTATAGATTACCATGTTATCACGAAGATAATCGAAACCAAGTTCATTGTTGGTCGCATAGGTAATGTCACAAGCATATGCTTCACGGCGTTCTTCTTTTTCAAGACTGTTTAATATTACACCAACCTTTAAGCCAAGAAATCCATGAATTTGTCCCATCCATTCCGAGTCACGTTTCGCCAAGTAATCATTAACAGTTACAACATGTACACCTTTTCCTTCAAGTGCATTAAGATACGCTGGGAATGTAGAGGTTAAGGTCTTTCCTTCACCAGTACGCATTTCTGTAATACGACCCTGATGAAGAATTACTCCACCAATTAACTGTACGCGGTAAGCTCTCTGGCCTATTGCTCTTTTCGCACCTTCTCTTACCGTAGCATATGCCTCTACTATTAAATCATCTAAGGTTTCTCCGTTTTTAAGTCTGTTTTTAAATTCTGTTGTTTTAGCTCTTAATGCTTCGTCTGACAGTTTACTATATTCAGGCTCCAAGGCTTCAATCTTATCTACAATAGGTAAAATTCTCTTCACCTCACGCTCACTGTGAGTACCAAAAACTTTTTCCATTATTCCCATACTATATTCACTCCTGTGCTATAACAGATTCGATCAGAAATCGTTCACATATTATTGTAACATTACATTTCTTAGTATTCAACTTAATTTTATTTATACACCATTTTCAGGTAGATTATGTAAGTGAACGACGAAATAATCACCTGATTTCTCTTCTTATCCTAATTTTAGGTGTCTGGGTATCGCTTATCCATAGAAAAATGTCTGGGTTCACATGCAAGCATGTGACCTTCTTCTTAATTTTACTCATATTTAAACGGATTAAAGCTCACAAGCTAAAGCTTGTTCGCTTTTCGCTACGCTTATCCATAGAAAAATGTCTGGGTTCACATGCAAGCATGTGACCCAGACATTCTTCTATGGATTAATCCGTTTAAACGTTAATATTCAGGCTCAATGAGTCCGTAGGTGTTGCCTTTTCTTTTGTAGACAACATTTACTTCATCTGTGTGGGCATTACGGAATACAAAAAAGTTATGTCCAAGTAATTCCATTTGAACACACGCCTCTTCCGCATCCATAGGCTTTATAGCAAATTTCTTAGTCTTTACAATTTTAATTGCATCATCTTCGTAATAATCATCTTCCATAAAGGTCTGATTGAAGTTAGTGGATGCCTGCTTATGATCAATTAACTTATTCTTATATTTTCTTAACTGACGCTCAATAATCTCTTCCACTAAATCGATGGATACATACATATCACTACTAACTTGTTCGGCTCTTATAATGTTCCCTTTTACTGGAATTGTTACTTCTATTTTTTGTCTTTCTTTTTCGACACTAAGTGTAACATGAATTTCAGTGTCAGGAGTAAAATATCTTTCGAGCTTACCTATCTTTTCGTATACGGCTGTTTTTAAGCCTTCTGTTACATCAATATTCTTACCGCTAATAATATAACGCATAATGCCCAACTCCTTTTTGTCAAACTTATTAGCATTGATACTACTATGCTAACTTCATTATATCATATTTTGCAAGCTCATATGAAATCAATACTTTGCTTAGGATTGATATAATGTGTACCATTATTATACCATACGCTTTGGGAAGTGACAAGCTACATGTTTTTATTAACCAGCTTGTACCGATTTTTCCACTTATGTTACATGTTTCATGCCGAAAATACAAATACTTACATTATTTTCTTGTTAGTTTTGCTTTTTTGATATTTTTCCTTGCATTTTGCTCAAATTCGGCAAGGTTTTTAATATTATCCGACAATTCAGTAGTCAAGCAAAAAACTTGCCTTTTTTTACATTTTAAAACGATTTATCAAAATTTACAAAACGCATTTTCGATATTGACATTAAAAATGTCGTGCGACAAGAGTAGTTTGTCAATGTGGATAATGTGGATAAAACCGTGTATAACTTTCTTTTATGATAAAATAAGGTTTATTTCCTGTGGATAACTTTTTATTGATTTGTAAATAATATCCTTTAAATCCCCATTTTTTGCCATTTAGCATTTACCCTTTGTGCAGATTGTACAGGCTACTGTTTGTCAATAGGTCTTTATGATAAATTTTATAAGCTCTATTAATAGTAAATAGTAAATCAAATTTAATCAATTTAACATCTATTATAGCCATTCCCATTGTATTCAGTACATAATTATATTTAGAACCAATTACATACCTAGCTTTTCAGAACATTCCAAGGCTATTATGGATGAACTTGCTGTTATTTATTCCTTACAAAAACTGAATTTGCAAATAACAAGAAGCAGATTATCCATTCTTTCGACGACAATCTGCTTCTTGTTATTCTAATGACTTATTTTATTATTAGGACAATTTCAATATTCTTTCGTAGTGATCCACCTTATCCGCAAGAAAAGGTGCAAGTCCAATAAATTCTGCTCCATAAACCAAAGTATCATCCTCTGCTACTGCAACTCTAACAATCTGAATAACCACATAAAAGAAATCTTTGTTCTCAAGATTTATTCTACCTCTAAAATAATATCCCAAAGGAAGACTTGCTTGGCTAAGAAACCCTATACCACTTCTGGATATATCAAATACTGTTATTGATGCATTCAGATTATTAATCACAACATTATCCTGCTTAAAGACCTCATCCACTTCCAGATGTAGATCGATAGGTAATCTTCTGTATCTTCTGCGCTCCATCACATTACTTTCTTGCATAGGAACCTCCTTAAAGGTCAAGTCAACATTATCTATATATTTATTTTACCACATTCATCAAGTAAAGCAAACAAAAATCTTATTATGTAAATTTTGTATTACATCACTTAATACACTATAAAACAATTAATCTTCCAGCAAACAAAACGAGTCTTCGAATAAACGAAGACCCGCATATGTATTAATTAATTATTCTTCTAACACACTTAATATCTCTATACTTGTAATTGGATGTAATAATACCCTGTCTGGAGTTTGCTGCATGAACTATCATACCGTTTCCTATATACATTGCAACATGGTTCACTGTACCTCTGCTGTTGGCATAAAAGATCAAATCTCCAGGCTTAATATCGCTTACACTTACGCTCTTACCAGCTGAAACCGCTTGATCTCTAGATACTCTTGGAATTCTATATCCAAAATCTTCGTAAATGGCTTGGGTAAATCCTGAGCAATCAGCTCCTTTGGTCAAGCTTTCACCACCCCAAACATATCGATTACCCACAAATTTCAATGCATAAGCTACAATTTCACTTCGAAGCTCTGAAGCTGAAGACGAATCCGTCGAAGGAGCTGTCTCTTCTTCATCCTTATTATCATTTGAAGAACTATTGGAATTACTGGAAGAATTATGTGCTTCTTCTGCTTTCTGTTGTGCTGCCTGCTCTGCTTTCAAGCGATCAGCTTCCTCACGTTCTGCTTTTTCTTCGGCTAGCTTTTGCTTGCGTTCTGCTTCTGCACGTACTGCTTCTGCTTCTTCTGCTTTAATTCTGTTCTCTTCTTCAATTGAAATTGCATATTTAAATTCAATGGTTATATCCACATAATCTTTACTTACAAAGCCTGTAAATTCCTCACCAGTATCATCATCATTACCTAATAAGATTTCAACCCATTCATCATGTTCCTTAATGACAACGTAGGTTTCGCCTTTTGGTATCATTGTAAGTTTTCTCGCCTCAGTACTTGGCTCCTCACGTACAAATAATGTTGTTGTAGTTACTGTTGCATACTTGGTAGCATATTCATCAAACATAGATTCAGCTGCTTCACCAATTGCAAGATATGTAGAATCAATATAACCCTTTACTTCACCTGATTCTATCTTTACCCAGCCGCTATCTAGCTTTTCTAATATATTTGTTGCATTACCTCTATATAATTTACCAACGACTTCACTCTCTGTGGAAGGTTCTTTTCTTATATTTACGTAATCATTTGCCTTTGAAACACCAAGATTAGCATAAGGTGACTCTGGCTTTAAACTTAAAATTTCTATGGTTGCTTTATACGCATCCTTTACATTATCTGGTGTACTAGTCTCTAATAATGCAGCGACTCCTGCAATACCTTCTTCTGTAGCATTCTGTGTTTGTGCATTTACGTACATTGTTGGAATAGATAACAACAATGCTGATGATGCAGCAAAAACTACAGTCTTAAGAACCCGTTTCCCTATCATCAATTTATCCTCCAAAGTATAGCAAGTGATCAATTCACTATTGTCCTGTGTCGCTTAGAGGTCAATCCCCTTATCCGTGCTAAATGTTACAAACTTATTACACTTAATGTCGTTATTATAACAAATACGACAGTATGTGTCAATGTAAACATACTAAGACTGTAGAATTATTTGTTCTATTGTCCCCTGATTTCAATGCTTAGAGGAAATCTCATTAAGATAGGTGATTTAGGTACTTTTCTACTGCTGTAATCGCATTAGCTCCATCGGAAGCTGCGGTTATAATCTGTCGTAGATCTTTTGTTCTTACGTCTCCAGCAGCATAAATTCCGGGAATATTCGTTTCACAGTTCTCACCAGCCAAAATATAGCCAGCTCCATCAACCGCTACCACTTTCTTATAAGCTTCAGAATTAGGCAAATAACCTACTGCTATGAAAACACCAGCAACCTCATAGGTTGTTGCTTCCTCAGTCTTAAGATTTTTCACAATCATTCGTTCAACCTTATCTTCACCTTCAATTGATTCAACCACACTATCCCATAAAATAGTTACATTTTCTAATTCCAGTAATTTTGAGGTGATACTTTTCGCTGCTCTAAATTGATCTCTTCTATGGACAACGTAAACCTGCTTACAGATACGTGCAAGAAAAATTGCGTCCTCAATGGCAACATCTCCACCACCAACGACAGTGACTGTTTTATTCTTAAAGAAGGCACCATCACAGGTAGCGCAGTAAGATACCCCCATACCGGATAGCTTTGTTTCTCCAGGCACACCTAGATGACGTGGCTCTCCACCTGTTGCAATCACTACACTTTTTGACTCATACTTTGAACCATCATCCAAGGTAATTACTTTAATCTCTCCCTCTAAGGAAAAGTCGCTTACCTCTCCTGTAACAAAGGTCGCACCGAATTTATCTGCATGTTCTCGAAGTTTTAAACTCAACTCAAATCCACCTATTCCCGGTATCCCTGGATAATTATCAACTTCATAGGTATTAATAATCTGTCCTCCACTAATACTAGCCTTTTCAATTACAAGTAAATTTAATTCCGCTCTTTTTGCATAAATTGCAGCGGATAAACCTGCAGGGCCAGAACCAATTACAATAATATCGTATAACATAACTTACATCCTCCTTTTAATCCTATGGTTTTATCATTCATCTAACATCTCTTGCTTCCTATACACTCATATGCTATAATTTAGCTAGATAATTCATTATCTTCATTATTACTTATTGTAGCTATAATATTCATTCTAATGAGAAAGGACTCTTTATGACAATTGCTTCTTTACCAATGCCCTCTGTCTCTGGACAAACCGCAATACACCCAGTAATTGACATGGCTATTCTTTCAAAAAGTCTTGAAAATGTGGCAGTAAGTGGACAAAGTATGATTAAAATGATGGAACAGTCCGTTACGCCAAATCTTGGCTCTAATATCGATATAAATATTTAAATATCTTGATATAATTTAAGAATATGACAATGGAATATCCACTGTCATATTCTTATTTTTGTATAGCAACATTACTTTACTCTATTATTCACATAAGGTATCCTGTTGCAATAAAACTTCTATTTATAGTAATTTCTATTCATCTTCAAGCTTTCTAACAATAGCGCTAAGCCAAGTTATCCCACTGTACTCTCTAGTATCCTCGTATTTATGGATTTCTATTAATTCAAGATTAGGAAATCGTCCGATTAACTCTTTCAGTTCTTTTGCCCTATAATCTTTGTAAAATCGTCCATCTCGTTCACCTTCAAAATCATTATAGTGAAAAGACATATATAGGATGCCATCTGGCTTCAAACTCTTAACTACCTTAAACAATATGTTTTCTATTTGATTACCAGGCACATGCACTAAGGACTCGCATGCCCATATGCCATCAAATACATTATTAAAATCCATCTTTTCAAATGTCAGGTGCAATACATCCTGCCCAATATGTATGCTGGCTAACTCACACATTTCTTCAGAAGCATCCATAGCAGTAACATCGAAGCCACATGATATAAAATAAGCACTATCTCGTCCGGAACCGCAACCAAGATCTAAAACACTGCCTCCTTCTGGCAGTAACTCAGTAAAACGCTCCCATTCCTCCTGCATATCAATATCAACTGTTTGCTCAAAATACTCAGTAGCATTCTGATTATAATACTCTATCGAGTCCAATGAAATATCCCTCCTCTTTCAAACAAGCATATTATATCAAATATATACTTAGAATACCAGCATTTTTACGAAATACTTATAATGTCAAGTTTGGAAGAAAGAGTTTAAAAAATGCTATTAAAATATTCGGAATAATGATATACTTTCCATGGGAAACAGAACAGAAAGGCGTAATATTATGTATAGTTTTAATAGCAGAGTTCGATACAGTGAATTAAATCATAAAACAGAAGCACTTTCTTGCAGCTCAATTATAAATTATTTTCAAGATTGCAGTACCTTTCAATCTGAAGATTTAAACAGAGGATTAACTTATCTTCAATCAAGTCACCGTGTATGGCTATTAAATGCCTGGCACCTAAAAATATTGCAACCAGCTGTACTTGGACAAGCGATCACGCTTGGCACCTGGCCGCATGCCTTTGAAGGGGCTTATGGGTATCGTAACTTTATCATGGAAACTCCGGAAAAAGAAGTTTTAGCCGTTGCAGATTCTATTTGGATTTATGTAGATACACAGACAGGAAGACCTACCCGTATTCCTAAGGATTATGCAATTACTTCCGGTTATGGAATGTCTACTCGTTATCCCATGGAGTTAATGAATCGAAAAATAGAAATGCCTGGTGATTATAAAGTGCACCCTGCAATAGAGGTAAAAAGGTCCAACATTGATTCGTATAACCATGTGAATAATGGGCAATACATTAAAATAGCGGAGGAATACCTTCCAGTTAATTATATTGTCTCCTCCTTACGTGTAGAATATCGAGCTCAAGCTGTAGAAGGTGATATTCTAATTCCCTTAGTAACCAATGAGAAAGACTCAATCACCATAACCCTAGCTAATTCTGCCTATCAGCCTTATGCACTCGTTGCGTTTAGTGGCAACTATGCAGACTTAGTTTAATAAAAAATGTTGCAACAATTTATATAAAATGAAAGGAATTAAATATGATAGAATTAGGCAAATACCAAACCCTTGAAGTAGCCAAAAAAACCGATTTCGGATTTTATTTAGGGGAATCCGGAGGAGATAAATCTCATACCATACTTCTTCCTATAAAAGAAGCTCCTGAAGGCACCGTTGTAGGTGATAAGATTGAGGTTTTTTTATATAAGGATTCAGAAGACCGTGAAATTGCTACTACCGTTAAAGTACCTGTTACCATCGGTGGCCTAGCCGTATTAAAAGTAAAAGAAGTTAGTAAAATTGGAGCCTTCCTGGATTGGGGATTAATGAAGGATCTCCTTCTTCCTTACAAAGAACAAACTGCAAAGGTAGAGGAAGGTGATAATGTTTTAATCACCTTATACCTTGATAAAAGCCATCGCTTATGTGCGACTATGAAAGTGTACGAATTACTTAATACGAATTCTGATTACAAAAAAGATGACTTGGTTACCGGCATTATTTATGAAGAAATTGACTCTTTTGGTATGTTTGTAGCAGTTGATAATAAGTATTCTGCTATGATTCCCAAAAACGAAATGTTCCCATCTTTGAAAATTGGTGATACCATTAAAGCACGTGTAATCAGTGTACGCGAGGATGGAAAGTTAAATTTAAGTCTTAGAGAGAAATCCTATTTACAAATGGATGCTGACTCTGAATTAATTCTTACAAAATTAAAAGCGGCAAATGGCTTTTTACCCTTTAATGATTCCTCAAGCCCTGAGGCTATAAAAGCTGAATTTAGATTAAGTAAAAATGCATTTAAACGCGCTATAGGTAAATTATATAAAGCAGGTACTATCACGATAACCGATGATGGAATTCGGTTAGCATAACAATACCTGCTTAAGTTCATCTATTTCACATTATTGCAAATCTCTTTTATTGCCATTCTTATCTAAGAATTGCATCTTTGGAGCCTCTTTTACTTGGTTCACTTTTTGAACGGGCGGTGCTTCGGGTTGATATAAGTTGGTTAAGCCTTTCGCTAATTTATCTTTACAAGCCTTACAAAACCGTCCCGTTTTAATAGTAATACCGCAGCCTTCACATTCTAAGCCAATCATAGAATCTTCAGCGAAAGATAATCTCTCTTCTCTAATCCATTGCTTAATCTGTGTTATACTAACTTCCATTTCCTCTGCAACCTCTTGCATTCCTACACGAGGATGATCGTAAACATACTCTTTCACTTGCTCAAACTTTGTATCCAGAGCGGCTGTACACGAAGGACACAAAGGCGGTCCAGAAATATGGTTGTATAGCCTGCCGCATCCTCTGCAATTTCTTACTTCCATGGTATCTCCCTCCTAAAAGCCTTTTCCTATGCATAGCACTATAAAATAAACTTCTTTAATTCCATTTTCTTTCAGTACATTCGTACATGCTTCCATGGTACTGCCTGTTGTATAGATATCATCAACGAGTAACACCCTAGATAAATCACTGCGAAATACACTTTTTGTTTTTTTGTTATATTGAAATGCTTCCATTAAATTATGCAAGCGCTCCATATCGTTTAAGGTTTTCTGCGGTACTGTCTTCTTTGTACGAATCAACAAATCATTTAGCACAGGAATATCTAATTCATCTCCTATGCCTTTTGCCAAAAGAGCGGCTTGATTATAGCCTCTCTCTCTGTATTTCGTTCGATGAAGCGGTACCGGAACAATTCCATCCAAATTAAGTTTAACTAATTGCTTCTTATAATGAGTAATAATTTCCTCTGTATAAAAGGCCGCATACTCTTTCTTACTTTTATATTTAAAAGCAGAAATAGATTGCATCATCATTTTATTATATACCCATACTGCATATCCCCTGTTGAAATGAAGGTCTTTGCGTTCGCAATCATCGCAATATTCCTTTTCTTCTACTTCCAGCGGTTTACTGCATTTCAAGCACCTGGGTTCTTGAATATAAGGCAATCTTTCCTTACAATTCGAGCATATTCTTTTTCCTTTTGGTGTTACAATTTCCATACAGATAGGACAACGAACCGGATATATAATATCAAGGATGGTTTGAAACAATGTTTACTCCTAATCTTTAAGCAAATAGTTTCTCTGGATAATCTCCACGATCAATCAAGGCTCTGATTGAATTGACAACAACTTCTTTATCTTCTTTATAGGTAACCCCAAACCAGCGGTCAGTCGATTTAAGAACAGCTACCTCTACCTTATTCTCTTTCACTAAATTGCCCACTACAGTCGGAAGCAAATATTCCTTCTTTAATTCATTGTCTCCTAAGTTAGACAAAAACTCCGTAAATCCAGTCTCTAAGTAATCAAATAAGCTAGCTTTAAATCCCCACATATTCATGGATACAATGCTTTCCAAATCAATTGTAATCACATCACCAGCATCATTCTTAGCTTCTGCATGGTCACCCACCGGAACTATTCCAGAAGTTTCAACAATATCAACAAGTACATTTCTATCATTTGCTTCACAAACGCCTCTGGTAACTGCACCGTTCTCACTTAAGGTATTCCCTAAAACAAATCCGGCCATGCAATATTCATTCTCTGGAGACCCTTGTTTATTTAAGAAGTCATATACAATTTTAAATGCCTGTTTACCATAATAATCATCTGCATTAATTACTGCAAAGGGTTCCTTCACTACATCTTTACAACATAGAACCGCCTGTCCAGTTCCCCAAGGTTTTGTTCTATCCTCTGGTTTGGAAAAGCCTTCTGGCAATCCATCCAACTCTTGAAAAACATATTCAACTTTTATAAGTTTCTCTATACGATTCCCAATGATTTCTTTAAAATCTTTCTCTAGATCTTTACGAATAATAAATACAACTTTGTCAAATCCTGCTTCCCTTGCATCATAAATGGAGTAATCCATTATAATTTCTCCACTAGGTCCAACTGGTTCCAACTGTTTAATACCTCCAAAACGACTACCCATTCCTGCTGCCATAATTACTAATGTTGTATTTGCCAATGTTATTTCCTCCATAAATAATATATAGTTATAACTTATTATATCCAATATAATATTTTATCTGCAGTACTTATTTGCTCTCATTATATCCTATTTTCCATAAAAATGCACTAGATTATTGTAACTATTATTTTACTCGCAATTCTCTGATACGATCACATAATCCAGAATACCTGCTCTGCTCGCTTTTATTATCAATCATAAAATTAAGCATATGGTCACTTCCTACAATTGTAACACAGCTTTTTGCTCTGGTTACAGCTGTATATAATAGATTACGGTTGAAGAGAATTCTCGGTCCATCCAGTATTGGCAACACAACTGCGGGATATTCACTTCCCTGGGATTTATGAATGGTAATTGCATAGGCAAGCTCTAATTCGTCCAATTGACTGAAACTATAGTCAACTAATCGACTTTCATCAAACTCCACAAGTAAATGCTCTGAAAACAGGTTAATCTCTTTGATAATTCCTGCATCCCCATTAAAAACTCCCATACCATTCTGGGTGACAACTCCATAACTACTCTTAATTTCCCACGGCACCTGATAATTATTCTTAATCTGCATAACCTTATCACCTTCACGAAATATCGTTTCATGATATTCCTTTTCTCTTTTCTCTTTGGAAGGCGGATTCAGTGCCTGCTGAAGAACTTGATTTAGTCGTTCCACTCCAAGTTCACCCTTTCGCATCGGTGTTAAGACCTGTATATCATAAGGGGTTGCATTTACATAGCCAGGAAGTTTATTTTTAATAAGATTAATGGTAACCGCTGCAATTACATTGGCCTCTCCTCTTTTAAGAAAGAAAAAGTCCTTACTTTTATTATTAAGCTCCACATGCTCGCCGTCATTAATCTTATGTGCATTTACAATAATGTCGCTGTCGGCGGCCTGACGAAAAATTTTATTAAGTTTAACCACGTTAAAGCTATGAGAATTAATTACATCCTTCAGCACATTACCTGGTCCAACACTTGGTAGCTGATTTACGTCACCTACAACAATCAATCTGGTACCTACTGCCACCGCCTTAAGAAGAGCATGCATTAAGCTAATATCCACCATTGACATCTCATCGATAATCAGTACATCTGTTTCCAATGGATTAAGTTCATTTCTTTCAAAATTAAACTTATTCTCCTGACTATCACTCATTTTCGTAAGCTCTAATAGCCGATGAATTGTTCTTGCTTCATAACCAGTGGTCTCGGTCATTCTTTTTGCTGCTCTTCCTGTTGGAGCAGCTAACAGTAACTCCATCCCCTCTGATTCAAAAAAACGGATAATTGTATTAATCGTGGTGGTTTTACCAGTACCCGGTCCTCCTGTAACCACTACTAGTCCATTGGCCGCTGCTTCAGAAACTGCAATCCTTTGTTGCTCCTCAAGTTCAATCTTAAACTGATTTTCTATTGCTGTTATGCGCCCTCGAACCTTTTCTGTATCAATTGGATAACGTACATTTAAATCGTGAAGCATTCTTGCAATACCAAGTTCCATATAATAATAAACAGAAGAGTAAATTCGTTTTTCCTGTTCCAGCTCTACTATCATAATTTTCTTTTCCAGCATAAGCGTTGTTATCTGCCTAAGGATTGCCTCGTCTTCCGATAACAGCAAGGTCTTTGCCCTTTGAACCAACTCTAATTCCGGTAAATAAACATGTCCATCATTGCTCGCTTGAAGCAGTACATACAAGATACCTGCTTTAATACGATGATCTGAGTCAACATTAATGCCAATACGTCTGGCAATGTCATCCGCTGTTTTAAACCCAATTCCTGCAATATCTTCCGCTAAACGATATGGATTTTCTCTTAATACCTCATACATCCTCTGTCCGTACTCCGAGAAAATTTTTACTGCTAAATTACCTGTAATATTATACTGCTGAAGAAATAGCATTGCAGAACGCATATCTCTTTTCTCTTCAAACTGCTGATAGATATCCTTTGCCATCCGCTCACTAATGCCTTTAATTTCAGCAAGTCGCTCCGGTTCTTCCTCAATAATTTGAAAGGTTTTCTCTTTAAACTTCTTAACAATTCTTGCCGCCAAAGCTGCTCCAATACCTTTTATTGCACCAGAGCCTAAATACTTCTCAACTGAAAACAAATCCTCTGGCTGCTGCATGTCATAGCTTTCTATAAGGAACTGTTCACCATATACTGCATGTTCGGTATAGCTTCCCATCGCCTGGATGTATTCTCCTTCGCTTATAAACGGAAAGCTTCCCACGCAAGTTAATTCTTCCTCTTCCATATGTAAGCTTAAAACGGTATAGCCATTTTCGTCATTTCGATATACGATTCGTTCGACATACCCTTGCACAATGTCAGCCATGGTTTCCTCCTGATATTGAATCTGTATTGTATAAAAAATTCCTGTTATAGAACAAAAATGCCACTTTAACTGGCACCCTTTTACTTGGATTTCAGTTAAAATGACATGAAAGGTCTATTACTAAGAATTGCGTTTCATTGATTCATAAAGCATCTGTGCTAATCCAATGCTTTGATTTTCTGTTACTTCTTTAGCATACTCCTCATAAAGCTTATTGCCGAACTGAGCCATGTAATCATTTTCTTCCTCTTCATCTTTCATCACGGTTTTCTCCATGTTCTGAAAGATCTGTTCGAGCATATAGGATTCAAAGCTTTTGCAGGCATTCATTAGTTCCTCATCCGAGGAGTCCTTATTCTTAAGTGTTGCTTCTAAATCACTGGTTTTTGAAGAGTTATTCAACATATTTGCTGATATATAAGATTGAGATTGTAGACCCGATAAGCCATCCATATCTATCACCCTGCCTTTATAAAAACATTTACATGCACCAACTAACTAAGTATATTATCAACATCCTTTCACAGGATATTTTTCACTATATTATAGACAATAACCGATTATTATCTCAAGTTATTTGCCTGTTTCATCATTTCATCTGATGCTGTAATTATTTTAGAGTTCATTTCGTATGCTCTTTGAGCAACGATTAAGTTTACCATTTCATCCACTGCTTGAACGTTGGAAGCCTCTAGATATCTCTGTTTAAGCGAACTTTTCTTTAAACCGGCATCTTCTGATTCGAGCTTGGCTGCACCCGAAGCCTCTGTTTCCAACAATAGGCTATTGGATATCTTCTGCAAACCACTTGGATTGTTAAACTGTGAAATAGCAATTCTTATACCGATTGGTGTGGCTGAACCATTTGCATTTGGATAATATAACTGTCCGCTCTCATCAAAAGTAATTTCAGAGGAGTCATAGTTAGCATTCAAAACCACATGTTCCCCTGTAGTATCAAGTACAGGATTACCGTCCGAGGTAGATAACGTAATTCCATCTACTCCCTTAGTAAACTGAAAGGATCCATTTCGTGTATATGCAACACCACCATCTTCAGTTTGCACAGAAAAGAACCCATTTCCTTGAATTGCAAAATCTAAATCATTACCAGTTTCATTCATTGCCCCTTGTGTATATTGGGAGGTAATTGCGGAATTTCTAACACCTAATCCAACTTGAATACCATAAGGCTTTGCATCACCATTATTATCATAGGACTGTTCTTGAATTGTCTGGTATAATAAAGACTTAAACTCAGCGGTCTCTTTCTTATAACCGGTAGTATTTATATTGGCAAGATTATTAGAAATCGTATCTACATTCATCTGCTGACTGATCATACCAGATGCAGCCGTCCACAAGGATCTCATCATAGGTTATTCCTCCATCGCGTTAACAAGTGTTATTAAGTTAACTCTTATACTCTGCCTACTGAATTTGCCGCAAGATCAAGTGTCTTATCCACTGATTGAATTACTTTTTGATTTGCTTCATAGGCTCTTGTTATGCTGATCATTTCAACCATTTCAGCTACTACATTAACATTGGATTGCTCTGTATATCCTTGTCTTACTGTAGCTACAGCATCCTGCTCTACAGCTCCATCAATTGCCGTATACATGGTATCGTTTGCTTTAATTAAGTACTTGTAATCTTCAAAATCTGATATCTGCAGGGTATCCACATAGACACCATCTGCATAGATTGCTCCTGTCGTATCTATATTGACTTCTGACGCATCTGTTGGAATAGTAATCTCTCCTCCAGAACCCATCACATGATTTCCATTGGCATCTACAAGTAAACCACTACTAGCCACTGTAAAAGATCCATTTCTAGTGTATTGAGTTTCTGTATTACCTGCTTTATCGGTAACCTCAAGTGTAAAGAACCCCTTGCCCTCTAATGCAAGATCATATGTTCCGGATGTTTGTCTTAAAGAGCCTTGTCCATGGTTGGTATAAACCTCACCTAATTTAACACCTAAGCTCATTCTACCAATCGGTCTATCATTGTAAGCTTCAGATGAATCCTTTAACTTTAGAGTCAATAGATTATCAAAGGATTGCGTTGTAACACTATCCTCTTTAAAGCCTGCTGTTGCTGAATTTGCAAGATTGTTTGCGATAATATCCAGCCTTTTCTGTTCATTTGACATGCCTGTATATGCCGTATATAATCCTCTTACCATTGTATCAACCTCACTTTCCAGCCTACATCCTAGCTTACTATTCAAATTATGATTCGTCAATGGATACTCTATCCTGTTTTGTACCCATAATTTTATAACAATTCAGAACCAAGGAGAACATTTAATAAATCATTCGTGAAGCTAGTTATCTAAGAATAATTATTAAATATCTGTTTGGTGAGAGCCAACAGCGAGTAAACCGTAGGTTTTCGAGCTTGTTTCTGAATAGTTACGATAGAACCTTTATCTTATATTAATCTCTTTTATATTAATCTCTTTTATATTAATCTCTTTTACCTGCTAAAAACTCTACATATTTACCAGTACCAATAGCAACCGCAGTCATTGGATCTTCTGCTGTCATTGTTGTTATTCCAGTTTTAGATTCGATTAATTCTTCTAATCCATATAACAAACATCCGCCGCCGGTTAATACAATACCTCTATCTGCAATATCTGCTGCGAGTTCCGGAGGAGTTTTTTCTAATACGCTATGAACTGCTTCTACGATCTGAGAAGTTGTTTCTTTTAATGCTTCTTCCGTTTCTTCAGAAGTTACAGCTATGGTCTTAGGTAAGCCAGTAACAAGATTACGGCCTCTAACCTCCATGGATACGGATTCAGGTCTGCGATATGCAGAACCAATTTTTATTTTAATATCCTCTGCGGTTCTTTCACCAATCAGAAGGTTATGTTTCTTTCTCATATATCTGACAATTGCATCATCAAAATCATCGCCTGCTATTTTAACTGAGGTACTTACTACAGTACCCCCTAAAGAGATAACCGCGATATCAGTAGTTCCACCACCGATGTCTACAATCATGTTACCGCAAGGTCTGGTAATGTCTATTCCTGCTCCGATTGCAGCTGCAATTGGCTCTTCTATAATATGCACATCTCTAGCACCAGCTGCATAGGTTGCGTCTTCAACCGCTTTCTTCTCTACTTCAGTTACACCACTAGGAACGCATACGCTGATGATTGGCTTACGAAATCTTTGTCTGCCTACTGCTTTTACAATGAAGTACTTTAGCATTTTTTCTGTAACAGTATAATCAGAAATAACGCCCTGTCTTAAAGGACGTACAGCAACTATATTACCAGGTGTTCTACCAAGCATTAATCTGGCTTCTTCACCTATTGCTTTTATTTTATTAGAATCTCTATCAAAGGCTACAACCGATGGCTCTTTTAGCACAACGCCCTTCCCTTTTATATATACTAAAACACTTGCTGTTCCCAAATCGATACCGATATCACTACCTAACATTCTATATATCTCCTTTCCTTTCCATGCATCTGCATGAACAAGTCTTCCTCTATATTTACATTCATAATTAGTAGCCGAATTTACCTGTTCTGTTCAAATCCAAATAGTCATCTATATTCTCTTCCAATCTTCGGCAACTTAAACATATACGAATATATTATATATGTTTTTATGTGAATTATCAAAGGAAATTTTCAAATATTTGCTTTATCGCCAAAATTCTCGTTCTTTCTTAATTGCAAAGAGCACCACTATGAATTTATGCCGCAAAAGCTGGCTTATAAAAGGAATTTCTCCTTGTATCAATAGAATTATGGGTGATGATATCATATTTATATATCGGATGAATTAAATCGACTCTTAAGACTTAATTATAAATTCATATAAAAAAACTAAATTCTCACAAAGGAATTTGGACCTTTCCTTATTATTTTAATTATGCAAGAATCACATAACTTACCCTTTATTTTCTACCAAATCTCCCAATATCGGAACTGCACTATGAATGATATTGACTTTATGTATATACTTAATGTATATTATTACCATGTTTTAATTGTAATTTTTAGAGTTTAAAATTCAAAATATATGGTAATTTTTAAAAATATTTTTTTAGGAGGTAGTATCATGTCAGCAACAAGCTTATCGCTAATTCTGTTAGGAGTTTTATGTATCATTTTTGGATTTGTAATTATTAAAATGCAACTAGTGAATGCTGCTGCCCGATCTGCCAATGTGAAACCCGAAAATGTAAAAGCATTTACTAAATTGGTGGGGCTTGCGACTGTCGGATTCGGATTGGCACTTCTTTGCCATGGTATTTTCTCTTCATTTAATCTAAATTCTTTAGGAATAATAATTTTTATAATAATATTTATAATATCATTAGTAATATATTTGATTGCACAGTCTAAATATAACTAAATAGAATTGAATGGTTGATTACTATAATATTTGATTTATTATTGTACGCAGAAAAAAGCCGCATCCCCATACAAAAGAATGGGGTTGCGGCTTTATATATTTTACCTATTATTAATTAAGCAAGAATAGTTGCAACCTTACCGGAACCAACTGTTCTACCACCCTCACGGATAGCGAAGCCAAGACCCTGCTCCATAGCGATTGGATGAATTAACTCGATGTTCATCTCAATGTTATCGCCAGGCATACACATCTCAACGCCTTCTGGTAAGTTACAAACGCCAGTTACGTCAGTTGTTCTGAAGTAGAACTGTGGTCTGTAGTTATTGAAGAAAGGAGTATGACGTCCACCTTCTTCTTTAGTTAAAACGTAAACCTGAGCTGTGAATTTCTTGTGGCACTTGATTGAGCCTGGTTTGCAAAGAACCTGTCCTCTTTCGATTTCAGTTCTCTGAACACCACGAAGAAGTGCGCCGATATTATCACCAGCCTGAGCCTCATCAAGAAGTTTACGGAACATTTCGATACCGGTACAAACAACTTTACGAGTCTCTTCTTTGATACCAACGATTTCAACATCTTCAGATACGTGAAGAACACCACGCTCAACACGGCCAGTAGCAACAGTACCACGACCAGTGATGGAGAATACGTCCTCGATAGGCATTAAGAAAGGCTTATCTGTCTCTCTAACTGGATCTGGGATCCATGTATCAACTGCATCAAATAACTCAAGAATCTTATCTCCCCAAGAAGAGGTAGGATCTTCAAGAGCCTTAAGAGCGGAACCTTGGATAACTGGTGTGTCATCGCCAGGGAACTCATATTCATTTAATAAATCTCTAACTTCCATCTCAACTAACTCAAGAAGTTCTGCATCATCAACCATATCACATTTGTTCATGAATACAACAACGTAAGGAACACCAACCTGACGGGAAAGTAAGATATGCTCTTTAGTCTGAGCCATAACACCGTCAGTAGCAGCTACAACGAGGATAGCACCATCCATCTGAGCAGCACCTGTGATCATGTTCTTAACGTAGTCAGCATGTCCAGGACAGTCAACGTGAGCATAGTGACGAGCTTTTGACTCATACTCAACGTGAGCTGTAGATATTGTGATTCCTCTTGCCTTTTCTTCTGGAGCTTTATCGATCTGATCGAATGCTATAACTTCACCAGTACCGAGTCTCTCATGAAGAGTTTTTGTAATTGCAGCTGTAAGAGTTGTTTTACCATGGTCAACGTGACCGATAGTACCGATATTACAATGTGGTTTGTTTCTTGTAAATTTAGCCTTTGCCATTTTACAATGTCCTCCTTTAAATAATAAATGCTTATAAGCAAATGATTTATGCCCTTGGATAAGGTATCCTTAATCCAATTATTGAGCTTGTTTATATATTGCCTCATATGCCCTATTATATTTCAACTTAGAAATTTTTTCAAGCATAAAGAATTGATATACGAACATTTTAAGTTATTTACCCTTTGCGGATAATACCTTTTCTTGAACATTCTTTGGAACTGGTTCGTAGGAAGCAAAGAACATGGAGTATGCACCACGACCCTGTGTTTTAGAACGAAGGGTTGTGGAATATCCAAACATCTCGGACAACGGAACGAAACCTCTAATTAATTTAGTACCATTGATATCTTCTGTACCCTCAATACGACCACGACGGGAGCTGATATCACCGATAACATCACCCATGTAATCTTCAGGAACAGTTACTTCTACTCTCATGATAGGCTCGAGAAGTACGGCACCAGCTTTGTGCATCGCATCCTTGAATGCCATAGAACCAGCAATCTTGAACGCCATTTCACTGGAGTCAACTTCATGGTAAGAACCATCATAACAAGTAGCTCTAATACCAAGTACAGGATAACCGCCAAGTACACCAGCTTTGGTAGCTTCTTGAATACCGTTATCAACTGCAGGAATGTATTCCTTAGGAATAGCACCACCAGTAACAGCGTTAACGAATTCATAAGTCTTCTCAGCATTTGCATCCATAGGCTCGAAACGAACCTTACAATGACCGTATTGACCACGACCACCGGACTGCTTAGCGTACTTACTATCAACTTCAACAGTCTTAGTAAAGCTTTCTTTGTATGCAACCTGAGGTGCACCAACGTTAGCTTCTACTTTATACTCACGAAGAAGTCTATCTACGATAATTTCAAGGTGAAGCTCACCCATACCTGCAATAATTGTCTGACCTGTTTCTTCGTCAGTATAAGCCTTGAATGTAGGATCTTCTTCTGCAAGTTTTGCAAGGGATTCACCCATCTTATCCTGACCAGCTTTGGTCTTAGGCTCAATAGCAACGTGAATAACTGGTTCAGGGAATACCATGGATTCAAGTATTACTGGGTGCTTTTCATCACAAATGGTATCACCAGTTGTAGTAGTCTTAAAGCCTACTGCTGCTGCGATATCACCAGAATATACTTTTTCAAGGTCTTCTCTCTTGTTTGCATGCATCTGAAGAATACGTCCAATACGTTCCTTCTTATTCTTTGTTGAGTTTAATACGTAGGAACCAGCATTAATGGTACCGGAATAAACTCTAAAGAACGCAAGCTTACCTACGAAAGGATCGGCCATAATCTTAAATGCTAATGCTGCGAAAGGCTCCTCATCAGAGGACTTTCTGTGAACTTCGTTACCGTCTTCATCCACACCCTTGATATCTTCGATATCGGTAGGTGCAGGTAAATATTCGATAACAGCATCCAGTAATTTCTGAACGCCTTTGTTTCTATAAGCAGAACCACAAAGTACAGGAATAATCTGTGTAGAAATGGTAGCTCTTCTAAGAGCTGCCTTTAACTCCTCTGTAGTAGGCTCTTCACCTTCTAAGAACTTCTCAATTAAATCATCATCTGTCTCACAGATGGATTCAATCATAGCTGCTCTGTATTCTTCTGCCTGATCCTTCATATCATCAGGAATATCAACGATTTCGATATCCTCACCCTTATCATCTTTATAAAGGTAAGCTTTCATCTCGAATAAGTCAATTACGCCTTTGAAGGTATCTTCTTTGCCGATAGGTAATTGCAATGGAACTGGGTTCTTACCTAATCTGCTTTTAATCATGCTTACAACGTTGTAGAAATCTGCACCAGAAATGTCCATTTTATTAACAAATGCCATTCTTGGTACGTTGTATTTGTCAGCTTGACGCCAAACGGTTTCTGACTGAGGCTCTACACCACCCTTAGCACAAAAAACACCAACAGCACTATCAAGTACACGTAAGGAACGCTCAACTTCTACTGTGAAATCTACGTGTCCAGGGGTATCAATAATGTTAATACGATGTTCTACTGCGCCAGGAATTTTCTTGTGTTCAAACTCTTGAGTCCAATGACATGTTGTCGCCGCTGATGTTATTGTAATACCTCTTTCTTGTTCCTGCGCCATCCAGTCCATGGTTGCAGTACCTTCATGAGTATCACCAATTTTGTAGTTAACACCGGTATAGTACAAAATACGCTCTGTAAGGGTTGTCTTACCAGCGTCGATATGTGCCATAATACCGATATTTCTAGTTTTCTCTAACGGATATTGTCTTCCAGCCAAGGATAATTCCTCCTTAATTCTTAACAAGTGAATTTACCAATGCCCGTTAAGCAATGATAAATTCCACTTGAATTTACAAAGACCGATAATTAATCGTGTCTTTAATTCATAACAACGTGGTTTTACGCAAGGCGTAAAATCTGTTGTCTACCATCTGTAGTGAGCGAATGCCTTATTAGCATCTGCCATTTTATGCATATCTTCTTTTCTTTTTACAGAAGCACCTGTGTTGTTAGCTGCATCCATAAGTTCGTTTGCAAGCTTCTCCTGCATAGTCTTCTCGCCTCTTTTACGAGTAAATAGAGTAATCCAACGAAGAGCAAGCGCTTGTCTTCTTTCTGGTCTAACTTCGATTGGTACCTGGTAGGTTGCACCACCGATACGTCTAGCTTTAACCTCAAGTACAGGCATGATGTTATTCATAGCCTCTTCGAATACCTCAACGGCATCCTTACCAGTCTTTGCTGCAATTCTATCAAATGCTCCATAAACGATCTTCTGGGATGTTCCCTTCTTACCGTCAAGCATGATGTTGTTGATAAGCTTTGTTACAACTTTATTGTTGTACAAAGGATCTGGTAAAACATCTCTTTTTGCTATATGTCCTTTTCTAGGCACGTTTCTTCCCTCCTTAACGATACTTAACGAATAATATTCGTCAGTCTATTAATTCAACGGTACTCACATACGATTGGTGGTTTTATCCACCCTTATTTGTGATCGTGCTCAGTTTAACTTCGTTTTTCCTTGAGCAAGGTGTTTCTCCTCGCTTTGATAACCTGTAACCCACAGAAATACAAATCAAATGGAAACTAAAATTAATCCGGCACTTTAACCTTAACTGCAACTCGAATTAGCATGCTAACTTTAATTGCAATGAATTAGTAATTAAATTATTTCTTAGCTGCTGTTGCTTTAGGTCTCTTAGCACCGTATTTAGAACGTGCCTGTCTTCTCTTCGCAACACCTGCAGTATCAAGTGTACCTCTGATGATGTGATAACGAGTACCAGGTAAATCCTTTACTCTACCACCTCTGATCAGAACAACGCTATGCTCCTGAAGGTTGTGACCTTCACCTGGGATATAGCTGGTTACTTCGATTCCGTTGGACAAACGAACTCTGGCAATCTTACGAAGCGCTGAGTTAGGCTTCTTAGGAGTTGCTGTTCTAACTGCTGTACAAACACCTCTCTTCTGAGGAGCGGATACGTCTGTAGCTCTTTTACTTAAGGAGTTAAATCCTTTTTGTAAAGCAGGTGCAGTAGATTTCTTTTCCATTGTCTGTCTGCCTTTTCTTACTAGCTGGTTAAATGTGGGCATTAATTTTTCACCTCCTGAAAATTATTAGCTTTTGAATTGCCCTGCTGGTACCAAGTCAATGCTCGAATACCTAGCAAACTTACTTCATGAATTCTGTGGTTTTTATCGCTTTTAAGGATACTCTATAAGCATCAACAAAAAGCGCATGAAAAATACATAACATGTAAAAAATTACACGCTTATTGATTATATATTTTTGCCCTGTAATTGTCAAGGGTTAATTTGACTAGGAATAACATCATTACTTGAAACATTTTTATTATTATTGTATGATAAATTACATAGCAACCTATATATAGGTAGAAATGGATATTTTATATATTAAATTACCAATTATACTTGGTGGATTGGGGGAAGAAATGAAGGATATGGCACAAACAGAAAGGCAGATTTTCATCCTATTACTGCTTTCAGAAAACAAACGTGGCTATACCATTGGCGACATTCATGCTTCATTGGAAAAATGGGATGTGATTGTTGATAAAAAAACCATTGGACGAGACATTGACAGTCTATCTGGCATTTGCTTTATATCGGAGGAAGAGCGCAATGGTAAAACTTATTATACTGCAGATAAGTTTCGACTTCGAGATATCACCTTCACCTCACCCGAGTTAATTTCACTTTCCTTCTTATTAGAACTGTTAAAACCTTATCAGTATATGACAATGGGAAGACAAGCACAGGAATTGATACATAAAATTCTTGATAATACAACGAATCTTAATCGTGAATTCATTAAACATTTTAACGGACTCTTAACAATTAATACAAATGACTATATCGCCGACGAGATTAGCCCTGAAATAGAGGATCGTCTCCAGGTTGCAATAAGAAACAAGAATAAGGCACGTATTATTTACCGTAGCTTTGGTTCAGAGGAAGATACCATACGTATTATTCGCCCTTATGAACTATTAATCAATGATGGTGCTTTGAATGTGGTTGGATACTGCGAGCTGCGCAATGATCTTCGTGATTTTAGAGTATCAAGAATTAAAGCCATCACTCCTTTAGAAGAGACCTTTCAGGTTCCCGAGGAATATTATCAGAATAGAAATAGGAACAAATTCATACATTTGTCCAGCAATGTAACAGAACCAATTATCATTGCATTTGAGGGACAAACTGCAAAATACATTAGAGAGTACGAATCTGATCTGGCGGATGAAATCGTAGATACCGATACGGGTATTACCTTTATGCGCAATACTGCCGTAACCGAAGAGCTGGTTCGTTGGATTCTCCAGTTCGGGTCTGGAGCAAGAGTACTTAACCCTTCTCATTTAAAAGAAAAGATTAAGCAAGAATTACAAAAGAATATGGAAATATATTTATAGGATTGACATCTTTAGTCAGTCTCTGTATACTTATGTTAATAAATTCCATTTTAATAAACCGTTGAGTAAGAATAGTAGGTATTGATGTTTATTAACAGAGAGTTGCAGGGGGTGTGATTGCAGCAATAACGCAGTATTTAAGGGCTTACAAGGGTGGGAAGAAAGACATTTGTCAAGTAATACCCAACGGAACCTCCATCCGTTAGCAAGGGAGCATATAGGTAAGTATATGAATAAAGAGGGTGCAATGCACCAAACCGGGTGGTACCGCAGAAGTGAGTTTTAGCTTTTGTCCCAGTAATTTTACTGTGACAGGAGCTTTTTTTATATTTAAATTTATGCAATGCATTATACCGATTTAAACAATTTAGGAACTACAGGTACTGCATTCTATTTGGCGCTACTTGTAATACCTATCCCTTGAAAGGAGAATTCGTATGTCAAAGAAAATTCCTCACAGACTTTATCTGACGGAGGATCAGATGCAAAACAGTGGTACAATCTTAGGGCTGATATGAAAGAACAGCCTGCACCTTTATTAAATCCGGAGACCTTAAAACCTTCTAAAGTCGAAGAATTATACCCTGTCTTTTGTGAAAAGCTTGCTCAGCAGGAAATGGATAGTACCACCCGCTATATTGATATTCCGGAAGAAGTGCAGGAATTCTATAAAATGTATCGCCCTTCTCCTCTTATTCGAGCTTATAACCTGGAAAAAGCATTGGGAACTCCTGCGAAAATTTATTTTAAATTCGAAGGTAATAACACTGGTACCGGTTATTTTGATATGACTGCCTACAATGCATTTTTAAACGGAACCATGAGTGATTACATTCCTATATATGATGACCTTAAGACAGGCTTTGATCAAATGCCTCTTGTTCCCTAGGAATAATAATATAACTTGAGGTATAGGACCTTAATCATAGGTCCTATACCTCTTCTTTACTTATTTTCTTTCTCTTCATTTCCGTAATTATAACTTGTAGAATTACCTGAGTTATTTCCAACTTCTATCCCTTTTTTTATAGGTGCAATTAAAAATCCAACAACAACTCCTAAAAGAAAACCACACACAATTGATAAAACTGCTACCGGCTTTTTCATTCTGATACACACTCCTTTCCTATTTTTTTCTTATTACTAGTAATCTTAATGTATAATCTTCTTAAATACAACAGGCTTTCCCGTCATTAACCACATATTTTTATTGCTAAGCCTTTAATATTTCGTGTTTCCTTCTTAATAAAGATATGTTATAATGTTAGTTAGTGCTATTTTTCAAATCCAAAGATGGAGGATGCTTAATGAACGATCAAACAAATCATGATGTATTAGAGGACAAGTTTCGGGAGCTGATTGCTTTTGCAAATAGACAAAAGGGCGTTATCGAGGCAGAAAAGGTTAATACACTCATAAGTGAGTTGAATTTAGATAATAATCAAATTGATAAAATATATGAAAGACTTGAGGCTTATAGTATTGTAGTTTTGAGTGGTTCTGAAGAAGATGAACCTAACGATGAACTTTTGCTGGAGCTTGATGAGGATGTTGAAGATGCTCAGTCAGAAGTTGAGGCACTCACTTCTTCTTCCTATACAATGTCAGATGATCCAGTTCACTTATATTTAAAAGAAATTGGTAATTACCCACTGCTTTCTATGTCGGATGAAGTGGAGCTTGCAAAGAAAATTGCAGATGGTGATGAACTTGCAAAGCAACTACTTGCAGAATCTAATTTACGACTTGTTGTAAGTATTGCAAAACGTTATGTCGGAAGAGGTCTATCCTTCCTTGACCTTATTCAGGAAGGTAACCTTGGATTAATTAAAGCTGTTGAGAAATTTGATTATACGAAAGGTTATAAATTCAGTACCTATGCAACCTGGTGGATTCGTCAGGCGATTACCAGATCGATAGCAGATCAATCTCGTACCATACGTATTCCAGTACATATGTCGGAAGTTATTAATAAAACTTACCGCGTATCCAGAAATCTTCTTCAAACACTTGGCAGAGAGCCCTCTGATCAGGAATTAGCAGAGGCTATGAATCTTCCTGTGGAAAAGGTAAGAGAAATCTTGAAGGTTTCCGCCGATCCAATTTCTCTTGATACACCAATCGGCGAAGAGGATGACAGCCACTTAGGTGACTTCATTCGCGATGACTCTGTTATGGGTCCTGAAGACGCTGCTTCTTATTCTATATTAAAGGATCAGATCACTCGTTTACTTGACACTTTGACCGACCGTGAACAACGTGTGCTCATTCTTCGTTTTGGTTTAAAGGACGGAAGAAGCCGCACCTTGGAGGAGGTTGGTAAGGAATTCAATGTTACCCGTGAACGTATCCGTCAGATAGAAGCTAAGGCTCTTAGAAAGCTTAGACATCCAAGCCGTGCAAAAATGCTTAAAGGTTATGAATTGATTTAACTTTTATTATTAATACTATTGTAACTACTCAGAATTAAGCTTGAAAATCTGCGGTTCAAAAGCGTTACAATCCATTGTATATTAAGGGTTTGAGGAGTATTATAATTTACTTATAACTCTCAGACCCTTTTATTTAGGAAGGAATTATTCATGAAACGAATTATACTTATGGTCCTTCGCAGCTTGTTACAGCTTCCTTTTTGGTTACTGCACATCCGGCAGCTATGTAACATTGACAAATATGATGCCGCTACCCGATATGCTTATCTTCACAAGATAGTTAAAATAGTTAATCGCAGGGGTAGGGTCAAAATAGAATGTCATGGTCTTGAAAACTTGCCTTCTGAAATGGGTTATGTAATGTTCCCAAATCATCAAGGACTTTTCGACGCCTTAGCTTTTCTTGAAACCCACGAAAGACCTTTTGTGACAGTAATGAAGCAGGAAGTGAAAGATACTATTTTACTAAAGGACGTAATACAGTTATTACAAGCTGAGATTATTGACCGTGATGATATCAGACAATCCATGCAGGTAATTACGAATATGACTCGTCGTGTAAAAGATGGTGAGAACTTCTTAATATTTGCTGAAGGTACCAGATCTCGTAAGGGAAATAATCTTTTAGACTTTAAAGGTGGCAGCTTTAAAAGTGCAATGAATGCAAAATGTCCCATCGTGCCTGTTGCCTTAATTGATGCATTCAAAGCCTTTGATACTAGTTCTATAAAGCCGCTCACTGTTCAGCTGCACTATCTTCCACCCTTATACTATGAAGATTATCAAGGCATGAAATCTACAGAAATAGCGGAATTAGTTTCCTCCAGAATTAAGGAGACCATAAAGGCATTTGCACAAACTGAGTAAGGATAAATAGTTATAAAAATTACAAGAAGAAATGACAAGTCGTTTCACTTGTGATAAGCAAAAGCAATTGTTTTTCAGATTACCTCTTAGAGATATTCTGCAAAAGCAGTTGCTTTTCTTGATATTACTCTGCTGCTCCTTGGTATGAAATGTATATCGCTCATATATACTCGCTTGGATATAATTGGATATATTTTCATTTAATTAGTATAATTTGTGTAATATCGTGTATATATTTGTAATATTGTGTATATTAATTCTATGTATTTCCATATTATATGCAAAATAGTTGCTTTTACCATTTCTATGGGATATAATATCAGGTGCGATATCAAGTAAACGGTTTGAAGGAGAAAAGGATGAATAAAACCAAAATAGCCTTACTATCTATGATTGTAGTTGCAACCGTATTCTGTTTGACCATGATTTTCAACATACAGCTACCTTTATTAACAAGAGACGGCAACACCTCCGATGATTTGGATGTTGTTGAAACGAATTCTAATGTATTAACCCAAGAAGAAGTTGACGGGAAAATCAAATTATTTTCCTATAGTCCCGGTCCTACAGAATCCCCACTAATGGATCAGTATCAATCCGAACAGGATAATACCAGTGAAGCAGAAGACAAAGCTCTAACCCCAGATACAGATGCAGACAAAACCAAGGAGAACGAAGCAGACTCTACTGTTGTTCCAGCTGAAGAAACAGCTGTCGAAGCAGCTGATACCAGTACGACCCCAGACAATAGCAAAGAGACCATAGAAATAAAAGAGGAAGAACCAATCGCACTTTATTCTGACATTGGAATTTGCATTGCAAAGGACTACGTAAATATACGTAAGGAACCTTCCACTGATGCTGAAGTTCTAGGTAAATTATATCGTGACTCCGGCTGTACCATTCTTAAAACCGAAGGTGATTGGTATTATATTGAATCCGGCAGCGTAACTGGATATGCAAAGGCAGAATTTATTAAGACAGGTTTATCCGATGAAGAATTAATTGAAAAATACGGTACACAAACCGCTTGTGTAGAAGTAGATGGCTTAAATGTGCGTGAAACAAAGTCGACTGAATCTAAGAAACTAACTGTTATTTATCAAAATGAAACCTATCCTGTTCTAGAGGCAGGAGAAGAATGGTCCTTCATACACATTGACGATGAGAATCTGGAAGGCTATGTAAAGACAGAGATGATATCCTTTGAAGTCACCTTTAAAGAGGCTGTATCAAAGGAAGAAGAAGAGAAAATCTTACAGCTCAAAGCAGAGGAACGTGCAAAGAAAGAAACAGAAATTAAATACGGTGATGGTTATAGTTATACAAAGGATGATATCATGCTGTTAGCCTGCTTAGTTCATTCAGAGGCTGGTACTCAAAGCTACGAGGGAAAATTAGCGGTAGCTAATGTCGTACTCAACAGAGTGAAATCCCGAAAGTATCCTGATTCCATTAAAGCCGTTATCTATCAGGCTGGCCAATTTAGTGTTGCAAAAAGCGGTTCCCTGCAGAAACAGCTGAATAACTATAGTAACTATACTTCCAACTCACAGTTACTATCCATCAAAGCCGCAAAAGCCGCTCTTGAAGGTGCTAATAACATTGGAACAAGGCTTTATTTCCACACCTATAGGTCTGCTGCCAAAAAGGGCTATACAGATAAGTCCAACAGCGTGAAGTTAGGTGATCATTTATTCTGGTAACAGAAATACACGCTATGCGAGTTTCTCGCAGCTTTTTACAGCCGTTGGTATCTTGATGCCATCTTGGTGCGATTGTGTAAATTTCATAATATATGAGGGTGTACAAAATGTACACCCTCATTTTTGTTAATTAATATTAAATTTAATAAAGCTTCTTAATTACTGGTATGCCGTTCTTATATTTTATTGCTGTTTCACCTTGAATTAAAGGTTTCAGGTATTCCATCATCTCTTCTGTAACATCATGACCATCTTCAGTAATCCAATTCTCTGGAACTTTCTTTTCTGCATTTGCCACTTCACTTACAGGCACTGTTACATATTCTACACGATAAGGAGAATTGCTCACTCTATTCACTGCTGCCATTCTTCCTGTTTCTCCAGTAAGAGCGCTTGTAATTGCTGTCTTACCCAGCATAATGGATTCCGATATATCAGATTGACTTGCTATGTGGGCTGCTGATCTTTGCATTAAGTTAAGTTCAATGGAACGAACCTTACAACCAATTTCCTTACGAATTATATGTTCCAGTGCAATTGCAGCACCTGCTATGTACTTATGTCCAAAGTTATCTACTTCACCACTTGAGGTATGCTCTGATATATATACACCTTCGCTATCATGAATTCCTTCACTTACAGCCACAAGAATTCCCTGCTTCCTCGATAATTGCTCACGAACATCCTTTAAAAAGGTTGCTATCTCAAAAGGCTTCTCACACAAATAGATAAGGTCTGCTCCTGGCGTATCATTTAATCTTGGAAGTGCTGCTGCCGCTGTAAGCCAGCCTGCATTACGTCCCATAATCTCAACAATAGTTACAGCAGGAATATCATAGGCTCCTATATCACAAGCGAGTTCTGATATTGTGGTCGCAATATACTTTGCTGCTGAACCAAACCCAGGGCAATGGTCTGTCAGATTAAGATCATTGTCAACGGTTTTTGGCGCGCCCATAATCATAACATCATAGTCCTTCAATTTGCAATATGCGGACAGCTGGTTCACTGTATCCATGGAATCATTTCCACCGATATATACAAAACAATTAATTTCATATTTTTTAAAAGTTTCTAATATTTTAAGATAAGGTTCTTCGTTTACTCTCCAATCCTTCATCTTATATCTGCAGGTACCAAGTGCAGAAGAAGGTGTATGGGTAAGTTCCTCTAAAGCGGTTTCATCAGTTAGAATTTCGGTTAAATCTATTACATTTCCCTTAATCGCACCTTCAATTCCATTTCTTGCTCCGTAAACGCGACTTACTTCTTTACCTTCGCGTGCTCCCTGCAATACACCAACTAAAGTTGCGTTAATTGCAGCAGTTGGGCCACCGGATTGAGCCACCAATACATTCTTCATTCCATTTCCTCCTATGAATTCAGCAAAACGCTGGTTTATGAAATCCCCTCTAAAGCATTTCATAACCCCTTTACCATAACACACAATGTTAAATATATTGTGCTTGTGGGTGCTTGTCAAGGAATATCAGAGAAAAATGCTATACTTCTCTTTCGGTTCTTTTTAACTGCCGAATCACTCCAGTTGCTTCTACACCTTTTACTAATGCATATAAAAGCGCAGTTTCTACTGGAAGAAAAGCAGCAGATAATGGCATTCTGATTTTTAATAGTTCTAAAAATCCATCGCCATAAATAAATGTAAGGAAATAAGTCCTTAAAATAGTAATTGTAAATAAATTAATAATATTTGCAACTATAACCCTAGTCAGTGTAAACGGTTTTTTATAAAAAATAGTACCGTATAAAATTCCTGACAATACAGCGCATAAAGTAATACCTAGATTAAAAGTTGCTTTTGGATTAAGTATAAAGTTAAGTACATCTGATACTCCTCCAATGATAGCTCCAGCTGCAGGTCCAAACAAATAAAATGCAAAATTGTTTGGCAGATAGACAAAGGATAACTTAAACGTTGGTACAATAAAAAATGTTAAAGTCATACCTAAAACCACAGCGATAGCCAAAAACATAGCCATTAAAACTAAATTTCTCGTATTTTTTAATTCGAGAAAGGATGAAACATAAAGCTCTTTCAATTTGCGCATAAAAAAATTACCTCCTTTGCAGACCTTTTACTACAATAAGAGGTAACATCAAAAATCTATTTGACGACCTTGTTTGTAGCAGCGGGATGCGAATCATGTACCGCAAGTTTCCTTTTCGTCCAGCTGACAACTCCCTGTTCAACCAGCACTTAACGCACATGTTTCTACTCTGCTTATTAAATTTTGTAATCCAAGTATAGCATACAAATTTCAAATTGCAATATGAATATCCAGGATTATAGTATTTTTTAAAACTATTCTTTTATTAAGGACAAATGCCAACTATATCACATTTTACTAATTAGAACTTAATTTCCACACTCAATACTGATTTGATTGAATTTATCAAGAATATCATCAATTATCAAAGCTTTTTTCTCATCTCCTGCTTTATCAATCACACTATTTCCTTGATGCATCATGATAAGACGGTTACCGTATTCCACTGCATATCTTAGATTATGGGTTACCATAATTGTTGTTAGCTGTTTCTCGTTAACGACTTTATCTGTCAGTTCCATAATAATATCTGCAGTTTTTGGATCAAGGGCAGCGGTATGTTCATCTAATATGAGAATTTCAATCGGTGTCATGGTTGCCATTAACAGAGCCATCGCCTGCCTTTGTCCACCGGAAAGTGAGCCTACCGGAATATTCATTTTATCCTCTAATCCAAGGTTAAGGGAGGACAAGCTTTCTCTGTAGAAATCTATTCTTTTTTTATTCGTGCCTGGCTTAAGATTAAAGGAATTCCCTTTATTATCTGCCAAAGACATATTCTCCAGAATTGTCATCGTTGGACAGGTCCCCATTGCTGGATTTTGATAAACTCTGCCAATTCTTCTAAGTCTCTTATACTCGGGCATATTAGTAATCTCATTTGCTCCAATCAGGATATTACCGCTGTCGGTTGAAATACTTCCGCAGATTATATTTAACATGGAGGTCTTACCTGACCCATTGCTTCCGACCACCGAGACAAATTCACCCTTTTCTACCGTTAAATTAAAGTTTAGAAACAGACACATTTCGTTGACCGTACCAGGATTATAGTGTTTTGTAATGTTACGCAGTTCTATCATTTGATTTCACCCTCCTCTTACGGTCATTGCTGATTACTAATATGGCGAGGAATAATACTGCCGTGATCAGCTTCATATCAGTAGAAGTAAGGCCTGCCGCAATAGCAATCATAGTACACGCTTTATATAAGATCGCTCCGAAAACTACTGCTGTTGTCGCCTTAATTGTATGGTCTTTTTTCAGTTTTAGAAACTTACCACCTGCTTTTAGAAATGGCCTTTTAGTAAAAAGGTTGACACCTATAATAACACTTGCCAGACCAATAACTATCGTTCCTGTCCCCATGGAGATTTCAAAAAATCCACCTTTCTGTACATAAATACTTCCCGCCAAAGCCACGAAAGCATTTGCAATGGCAAGTCCAACTATCTTTACCATTCCCTTATCCTTTGCCAAGGAAGTTACTAAAGCTTCATTATCTCCTACAGCTCTTAAAAGATAGCCTGACTTGGTTTTAAGATAAATATCCAACAAGAGCTTCATTATCACAACGATGATGAAAAGAATGACAGCCACTAAATAATCCTGAAAGCCTTCCGGTATTACTTTGCTTAAAAAGCTATTTTCAAAAATACTTTCCTTCGAGAAGATTGGTATATTTGATCTCCCACCGATGCGTAGATTAATGGAATATAGCGCAGTCATCATAATGATACCGGATAATAGATCTCTCACCTTTAGCTTTACGTGAATAAGTCCGGTTAAAACTCCAGCTAATGCTCCGACCAGGAAGGAGACAAACAGTGTTAGTATCGGATTCATTCCTGATACAATCATAACTGCTGTCACCACTCCCCCAAGTGGAAAGGTCCCATCCACAGATAGATCAGGAAAATCCAAAATCCGATAGGTGATATAGACACCCAGTGCCATAATAGCAAAGAGTAGCCCTTCCTCCATCACACCAATTGTCATTGTTATTATATAAGACAACATTATCTTGTTCCCTCCTTAAGTCGGTTTTACTAAGTGTGTATTTATATTGCAAATGTTAATATTTACATTTCAAATTTCAATAAGTTACTTAAACTTCGCAGTTCAATCTTTAATAGTGCTTTAAAATCAGATTAAAGCTTCGGATAAAAGGATTCGTTGTTGTCTTTTTAATACTAAATTTCATTTACAATTGGTTATTTCTCTTAGTGAATACCCATTGTAAATTGAAGTCAGCACAAAAAATTATTCAGCATAAAAAGATTATAATGAAGTCTTTGTTATTAACTTAAATGCTGATTTTTTCAAATATAAAAACAACTACTAACTGCGAAGTTTGAATAAATTACCTATAATTATTATTCTGCTATGGCATCAAACATTTCCTTTGCACTGCTTACAAGGTCTTCTGGTAAGGTAATTCCTAAGTTAGCCGCAACTGCTGTATTGCCATAGAAAGAAGCTTCTTCAATGATTTCGAAGTTAATCTCGCTGGCTTTCTTTTCTCCCTTTAGAACTTGAGCCGCCATTGCACCAGTTTGTTTACCAAGGTCAAAGTAATCAAGTCCAACCGTTGCCAGACATCCTATCTTTACCTGTTCTACTTCACTACCAAACACAGGTATGTTCTTGTTAGCTGCTTTTTCTAAAATAATTGGAAGTGAACTTACGACTGTATTATCTGTTAGGTTGTTAATGCAATCTACCTTTTCCAATAAATTATCTGCTGCAAGCGGTATGTCAGCAGAGGTTGCTATTCCGCTTTCTACGATTTCAAAACCATAATCAGCTGCCGCCGCCTTATATTCTTCAATCGCTGATATAGAATTAACCTCACTGGTGCTATACATAATACCAATGGTCTTCGCATCTGGAAGAATTGCACGTATCATCTCTAACTGGCTTTGAACTGGAAGCTTATCGCTGGTACCTGTTGTATTGCCGTTTGGTGTCTTATCTGCTTTTGCAAGTTCTGCTGCTACTGGATCAGTTACTGCGGTAAAAATAACAGGAATATCCGTACCTTTTGCTGCTGCAAAGGAACTTTGTGCCATTGGAGTAGCAATTGCACAGATTAAATCAACTTTCTTAGCCACGAAATTATTCGCGATTTGTGTAGCAACTCCACCATCTACCTGAGCATTTTCAAATAATACTTCTAAATTCTCACCTTCTACATAACCTGCTTCTTTCAGTCCTTCAAGAAAGCCTTCTCTGCAGTTATCCAGGGAAGGATGCTCTGCAAACTGTCCAATACCAATTGTAATCTTACCATCTTCTTTTTTACCACATGCGGTCATAAGACCAAGAACTAAAACTATTACCATACATATCACTAAAACTTTTTTCATAATTAGCCTCCCTTTCGGCGCTTCGCGCCATCTTAAAATGTAAGGAAAGAGGCTGCTCTGCAGGCTCTTTCCGAGTGAAAGTATTTTCACTCTTTCCTACTAAAAATAAATGATTTACTGAAGCTTACTAAAAACTTACAAGAACCGTTCGTTTTCGCCATATCGCAGTCAGTCTGATTGGCAGTACACTTTTGTAGGTCATTACTTTAAGGTTTTTGGGTATAAAAAAAGCCCCAAGTAACAACTTACTTGAGACGAATATAATCCGCGGTACCACTCAATTTGACAAGTGAATAAAATTCACCTGACCACTCCTTCACATACAACTATATGTGCCATGATAATAACGGTTATGGTTTCCGTCAACGCCTACTTAAAATTCGGGTTGCCCTCAAAAGCCCATTCAGCTAAAAACTACATATCGCATCCCACCAAACTGCGACTCTCTGTGATGTCGTATCAAAGCCTACTCTTCTTTCTCAACGGTTTCGCTTATTAATGTATAAATAGTAATATAATAACTTAAATTTGTCAAATGCTATTTTAAAATATTTCTTATTCCTCTTTATATCTCATATCATCTTTCAGTAGAGCATAAGAATTGAAGGATTTCGTAATTTTGGGGTTTGGGGAATAAATAGAAATTCTTATGCTCTATTGAAATGTGATATTGTAGTTTATTTTCTTTTCCTTTCAGACAATATCTATTTCTGTTTGGCTTTTATTACTGTTGCGATTATTTTATTATTACTTTTATTCAATTTATGTCTTTTAAAGATATTTTTGTTGTATTAATTTCATAAATCAGCCCTCTTATATGTATATTAATGTCTTGTATAGATATTGTCAATAATTAGTTACAAATATTTCTGATTATTTTTCCAATACGGAAAATCGGTTTAACTCCCGATAAATACCAACTATAATTATTTATACAAATGAGGTTAAAAAGTAAGATTATGAAAGTCTATAACTCAAAAAATCGTACTTGCGTAATCATAGATAAAGATTTTAGATGCGCAGAATACATGAACTGGAATAGAGGTAACTATGAACAGATTAAGATTACTTAGAGAAGAAAGAAAATGGACACAAAAATACCTGGGTTCTCTTTTACATGTGAAAAATGCCGCCATCTCAAAATATGAAACTGGAAGAGCCTCCCTAACTGAAGATACCATAATTAAAGCTTCACAGCTATTTGGCGTTAGCACTGATTATTTGTTGGGATTAAGTGATAGCAAGAATGGACTTATTTCTTATGAAGATACGCAAACCAATCCGGTTAAAGTTGAAGACATTCGTGAAGACTCCAGCTTCCCATCAAAAGGGGATTACACTGCAGATGAGCAAAAATTAATTACTTATTATCATCGATTGGATGAAGAAAACAAAGACTACATCAAAGGTCGTATGATTGATTTATATAAAGAACAGATAAAGGCTTTGGAAAACTCTGGTCTTAAACCATAGTCAACAATAAGTACCAATTTCCTATACCAAATGTCTTACTAATTTTGCATAATAGTCATAGGTAATATTCACTACTATGAAATTAAATACCCTATATATCTCTCTTTGAGGAATATATTGGGTTTTTTATTTACATATGGTGTCGAATATTATATAATTAATTAAAATTATGCAAAAATGTGGGAGGTACTAATGAAGAAACTAGTAAGTGTTTTACTCATTCTGTTCTTGGTCATCAATGTTATGCCTGTACAGAGCGCATATGCTGCGACTGTCAAACTGAACAAAACCAATATTAATTTGAACGTAGGCAAGACCTACACCTTGAAGGTGACCGGAACGAAAAAAACTGTGAAATGGTCATCCAGCGATGCAAAGATTGCAAGTGTATCCACAAAAGGTGTTGTAAAAGGAATTAAAAAAGGTAGCGCTAAAATTACCGCTGCTGTTTCCGGAAAGAAATACACCTGTAAAGTAACTGTTAAGGATGTATTTAGTACAAAAACAGCTATTGAGAAACTTAGTACAGAGGAAGAACTAGATACAGGAAAAGGTATATTTGTAATATTAAAAAATAATTATGGCTTTGACTATAGCCTTACAGCAACTGCTATCTATTATGATGAAGCAGGAAAGATGGTTGGGAAAACTACAAACAGTAATTATTATTTTGAAAAGAGCAAAGAATGTGCCTTATTTTTTGATGAGCCATATGACAGCAATTACAAGTCTGTTGCTTATGATAGCTATAAGATCTCGTATGTAGCAGAGGCAATCATGACAGGTCTAGTAAGTACCTTATCTGATATAGAAATCACCTCTAATATAGCTGATGGTAAAGTCATGGCGGAAGTAACTAATACTGGTGATGCAGAGCCAGAATTTACTGTAGTATCAGTAGTGTTTTTCGAAGGTGGTATGCCAGTTGGCTATGATTATACCTATGCTAAAGTTGAAACAGCAGGAAGTACTGATTATATCGACTTTGATTTCCCATCAGAGGAAAATGGTAACAAAGCAGCTATAGATGATTATAAGATTTTTGT
This sequence comes from Bacillota bacterium, assembly GCA_023407575.1. Classification (GTDB taxonomy): domain Bacteria; phylum Bacillota; class Clostridia; order Lachnospirales; family Lachnospiraceae; genus Mobilitalea. Next base: position 86,124 of record JAEYLX010000018.1, on the reverse strand, counting down.
TAATTATTCTTATTATTATGAATAAAATACTCGGTTAGTAATGATTAATATCCTCCCTCCAAAGTAGATGCTGTAACTACACCAACTACTTTGGAGGGATTTTTTTATTTACGCGAAGGTAAAGTGAAGTATTAACAAAGCTTGCTTTGTTAAATGCGCATGTACACCCGATATTAATGGCTGTAAACTGCCGCAAAAAACGTGACTAGCGTGTTTCTTACACTGTAAATGCTTTTCTCGTATTAGGACCCACTTTACCATCTACCACTAATTTGCAGCTCTGTTGAAAATTTTTAATGGCTTGATAGGTTATTGGACCACAATCACCATCAATTTTAACCTCAATTCCTGCCTCCTTTAACTCCCATTGTACCCATTTTACACCCTCACCAATGGAGCCTTTTGTAATTGTCTCTGTTGGTTCTTTGTATGGGTTCTGCGTTTTTGAAATGCTGATTGGCATTTCATAATTTATGTATTCAAAGAGCAGCCAATGGGTAAATTTCGCACTGGATATCTTAGTTCTTACTGTTCCGTAATCAATGCCTTTTGCTTCAATACAATAGTCATTATCTATTTTAACACCCACATGCCCTGGCCTCCATAAGACTGCGCCTATTGGTGCTTTATCCACTGTTGTTATGGTTTCTTTTGTTATTGCTGTTTTATACATTTGATACGAACCAATTATTTTTTTCGTGTACCAGCTAATAAGGCCAGAGCAGTCCGTACACACTTGCCCTACTAACCTCCGTGCCTTTGTAACATACATATTTGTAAAGATATCGGGATACGCAAGAATTAGGCTGTTTAAATGCGGTTGTGTCAACTTGCCATAGCTGCCTTTAGCTCCATATACATATGGTGTTCCCAATTTGGATTTGCAATGTTCTGCCAGTTCCACTCCTGTTAATTTAGACATCTATTTCACCGCCAATCTCTTAACCTCGGCTTCAATTTTCGTATTGATCCATCCATCAAAATCCCCCAAGATTTCTTCCAAAATTACCTTTCCTGTTAGTCCAAGATGCTGAAGCGCTTTTTCCTTAGCTAGTGCAAAGGCTTCCTGCTTTGTCTCTGTATTCCAATCCTCCTCAGGTAACTTGTCGATAAAGGTTTGTGCGGTATCTACTACGGCATCGGCAATACATCCAGTTGCTATTAACAGATATTTTTGCACTTGTTTATCCTTAATATTTTCTTCTATCTCTCTGCAAATTGCCTTGCCTAATATAATAATTGATGGTATTACTACCGATGTTATAATTGTCATTAAAATTTCGTTGTAATTCATTTAACTTACCTTTTCCTTTTCTAAATCTTCGATCCGGTTGTTGGCTACTTTTATTTGTTCGTCCTGCACAGCCAATTTCTGCTCCACTGCATAGGTCCGTTCAATCACAGTATTATGCTTGTCGACCTTCTTTTCCAGTTGCTCCAGTCGATAGGTCGTAAGCCTGCTGGATACAATAATTCCGCAAAGGGAGCCAATTCCGCTGCCAGCTAATGTTATTATTGCAATTAATACTCCTTCACTCATTCATGGTGAACCAGCCTTTCTTTTATGATGGATATGATAAAAGGAGCCCGAAAGGGCTCCTTGGATTTGGGTAATAAAATAGCATCCGTGGTGGATGCTGCTTAGGCATTGATTAAGTTGACTAATTCGGTGAATTGATCTGATGTGATACGGTTGTTCATTAGAAAGATGTCGCACATGGATAGTAGTTCTTCACTGGTTTTCTTGCCAACGTTAATTACTTTTTTTATGTTTTCGTATGTATTCATGGTTGTATTTCTCCTTTCTTAATTTATATTTAACTCTATTAAAGATAAACGAAAATCAAGGTCTAACTCTGCTGCAGCTCTATTAATTTCCATAATAATTAGATTTTTCGCTAATACTTCTGATGGTTTAGCGTGTGACGTATATAAAGTTATATACTTATTCTGGTCAATAAGCCCTACCGTAACGTCATATAGTTGAATATCAAAGTCATGATCAGAAAAACATACTTTATCTCCCACCAACGGTATTGCACTTTTTTCTATTATAATGTATTCGTCGTTATACTTATAAGAAAACATATAATTATTCTCCTCCTTACATAGATTGCGGGGTTAATATAATTGGACCGTAATCAATATATCCCGACATATCTGATGGCTCATTTATTTGTGTAACTTGTGTAAGTGCTGTTATTTTCCCTGTACTATCTCGGGTAATACTGCATACTCTTACTCCACCGTAGCATAGAGCAAGAAACATAAGATTGTTTTTTGGATCAATCGCTATTGCGGTGCATACATAAGTATATGGTGTGCCGTTTCCCGCACTATCATAAATAGTTTGTCCTCCAATGTTTACCGCGTAGTCACCTAACTGTGTATAAACTCCGTTTACATATTTAGCCATTGTCAGATAAAGTGACTCTCCCGCACTACTATTGGAATGTCGCGGTAGATATATATAATTATCAGGTGTTATAATTGGCGGGGAAAAGCACGAATAATAACTTCGCGACCATAATGTACCCGCGACTGAAACCCCCTTAGTAACTCTATTTATTGCATAAACTTTAATACGAAAACTGTTGCTTGAGTTATATTGCGCATAATCTGCATCTGTAAACACACAAAAACTTCCATCTTGCGATATTGCTGTACCGTAGCTACTATCTACCATATTAACTACCTGTGTAGCTGTATATCCTTCTGCGGGTGACCCAAAGAGTACAGCTGTACGATTGTAAGATGTAGATCCTGAACTATTATAATTATACCATGAATAATCTACCGCTATCACACCATAATCAAGGCTTGTAGAAAAATTAACTCTACAGTTGGTTGAAAAATTTGCTGAACCATAGGTTGTACCTGAATATAATGAAATTAAATTAGTAAAACTAAATGTTCCATCACCATTATTTTTAAATATAGCTATACCAACGGTTCCGGTCCCCAAACTTGTACTGCTTGTCTGATTAATCCATGCACAAGAAACCATAAGGTATTTTCCATCTGATGTTATTTTTGTACCCCAACTATTATTACTCCGCGGATTATAATAATTCAAGTAAGAAACTAAATATGTGGAACTATTGTAAGGGGAAGGTAATAATTCCGTTAATTGAGCTCCTGTTAATGATGTATATTGCGTAAATACATCACCAACTCTCCTGTATATAATTAACGGTGAACCTAGACTCGGTGGCCGTACCAAAATATATTCACCTGTACTTTCAGATATATTTATTGTATGTGCCGTTTTATTGTAACCTTTAGTCGTAAAATTTGAATGCTCTATGAATGTCGATTCACCTGTTCTATTATAAGTATATATTGGATTGCATGAATAGTTGTAGTCATACGAACTATCGCCGCCATAATCCTGCACTCCTAAAAACATATAGGTATCAGTTTGACATAACATCTGCCATGTGGTACCGTCCCATAGGTAAGCAGTCTCCAAATATAAATTACCACTCGTTTTTATATACGTGCGAGGATTATTAAGAAATAAAGTAGCAATGCTATTATCTCCCACCTTCCATGGATGATTAGCAGTAATATTAGCCGAATAGGTTAAGTTTACAGATTTTGCAGGTGCTAAAATATCTAATTGTTGATTAATATTAAATTCAGCAGATCTCGTATCAAATACTTCAAGAATAAGTGAATTATCAGGAATGCCTGCATTAATTGAATTAACAAATGAGATTGAATTAACTGCGTCACCTCGCGTGCTTTTTATCCATAGATGACCGACTTTTATAGGTGTAGGTTCTGCAACCTGTATTGATAACGGAAAATTAATTAATCTATTATCAAATGTACCAGCTACATTAAATATGGTTTTCCCTTTGACAATATTAGCCGACACAAGGTTAGCATCACCTTTAATCGTCTGCGTACCACTTAAATACTGTCCGGCTGTTATTGTCTGATCTGTCGTTCCTGGCGTAATAGTTGCTGCCGTTTTTGTTGTCAATGCTTGCGTCACTTTTCCACTACCATTATGATAACCTGTTGGGATTGTATATGTGCCATTGATAGCTAGTGATTGATTGACAGCTCCATTGTTTGGCATACTACCATTTATTTTAGATCCGTTAACATACGCGGAATCCCCGATAAGTATCTCTCCTGCAACCGCTGTTGCATCCGCAGTATCTACAATACTTGCTTTACCCGCCACACCAAAGATACTAGCACCAGCTTTTATATTCCCGGTCACTAATTTAGTATCACCTAACACTTTACCATTACCGTTATGATAGCCAACAGCAATAGGCTGATCTGCAGTTCCTGGTGTTAACGTAACTGCTCCGTTATTCGCCATTGTTCCTATAATTCCAGTATCATTATCGTTGCTGAACTTCTTTCCTGCTAGCACGTCTGCAGCAACGGCATCACCCTCCGCACTAGCCTTGATAAAAAAACAGCCACCGCTTGTGCTATACCAAACAGTGACTGCTTTCCCTGCTATTAAATTAGGTGCCGTTGTACCTCCCGGCTTATAGAATGGCTTAGTGTTTATTGTGGTTGCTGCTCCGCTATTGTTGGCAGAAACCACAAAGGTTACTGTAAATCCATTGGTCAGTGTAATATTTGTCAATGTAATAGCCGTGCCCGTACCGCCTGCAGTTTGAATAAGATTTGCCTTATCAGATACTTTTTTTAGTTCCGCATCCAAGGTGTCAAAATTGCTATTTAAATTCTCAATATTTACAGTATCAGTTTGCTCTGGTTTATTTAGAGCATAATTTGATGTTTGTTGCAAAAAGATCACTCTCCTTCATATATTCTTAGGTTCCCCCACGTTTTTTGTTTTGCCTGATTCCAAGTCATGTTAATTTGCTGCCATGATGTATATGTATACTTAAAACTATAGGCAAGGTGAGCTGGCTTTATCTCATCTAGTGCACCTATAAGACCGGCCATATTTTGAGGTATCCCTCTAATGCCTATAAATTGTACAACAAATCGGTGTTCGTTTGTATACTCTTGGATATCAACTTCACCACCCGAAAAAGCAATAGCCACATTTTTAATTCTTTCTTTTGTAGTGGTTCCTGCTCCTCTTAACTTTGCAAGCAAAATTTCCCTGCGTATTTCGTATGATTTACTTGTATCCGTTTGTATTCCATATAGCTTTTCCCACTGGTCAAGCCCCCAGGTACTTGTCGAAATAAAGCATTGTTTTATGAGTGCATTGGTATCAGACCACATATTATTAACTTGTTTGCCTAATCCATCTTGTAACTCAATTACCTGTCTTGATCTTTGATACATAGGAGGTAGATGCTGCATTAAATTAATCCCTAAATCATTTTGATTTTCGTTATCCGTATTAGTTCCATAGGATAATGTACCATATATGTTTTTACCGTATGACATATCATTAAACCCCCTTAAGCTGTCCCCAAGTTAAAGGGCCTTTTGGCATAGATTGTGCAGTAATTGCCTGCACAACTCTTTGAGGTGTCCATAGCCTTTCCGTAGTAATCATACCAGCCTCTGCCTCTGCCTGTGTTACTGTACTCCATGTAGCAGTATGAGCTATCGTTCGTGTCACTCCGTTAATTCGTACAAAAATGCCGCTTGCCGTAGACCATATATCACCATTTACAGGAGTCGTAGGTGCTACTCCATGAGGGATTGTTAAGGATGCTAGTCCGGTAGTTGACGCAGGAAACTCCTTTTTCCCCGTCACTCCTGTCCATGGTACAGATTCCGCAGCATCTACTATCCCGTCGTTATCTGTATCATAGATAGATTTCAGCATATCTCCAACCGTTTGCGCCGCAACTAACAATTCATTGCCTGCTGGTGTACCAATATAAAGTTTTTTAGTATCGGTACAATAACCAAGTTCTCCAATATTAAGAGTACCTATATTCATTTCAAGGCCATATAAAATTTGTATCAAAGCATTTCTTGCCATAGCCCCTCCTTAAAAAGTGCCACCACTTACAGCTCCAACCGACAGCTTGCTATTTGCACCATATATAATGCTAACACCATCAACATCGGCTTCAATGCCAGTGCTGTTGACTATAATACCTTTACCCGCCTTTGCGGCTACTGTATCAGCATCAACCATAATACCGTTACCTGCTCCAACGTTAAGCGTAACCGTATCTGCCTGACCTCCTCCGGTAAGACCATTGCCAGCTGTAACTGTCTGCAAGGCTCCGCCAGTGCGTACCCAAGCAGATCCATTCCAGCTGTAAACCTTCTGCTCATCATCTACGTAACACGTCCAACCAATGGTTGGAGTATAATACGCCCATGCGGTTGTATATTCCGCAACCTGATTTGTTTTTCCTGCCCAAACTCCCGTTGCCCCGGAAGGAATAATATATCGGTCACCGCTTACAGGAGATGCAGGAGGAGTTACCAAATTCTGATCTTTAACGGATGCTTGAGGTTCAATATTATGTTTTGCAAGTTCAATTTCATTCTGTATTTTTTGTGCGCTCCATAAATCAGTGGAAGCGGTGCCGGTATCATTTATTACTCTGTGTTTCGTAACATCATCAATATGTGTCTTAATCTCGGCTGCTGTCTTTGTATTTGTACCATCCGATACCTTATTAACCTGTCCGTTTGTTATATCCGTCTTTTTTACTCTAGCGTAAGTAGACCCATCTGTTACATCATCAATGGTTCCAGTCATTTCGCTTAACTTCTGCGCATTAATTTTCACCCATGCTGATCCAGAGTCATGATATAGGTACCCCATGTTATTCCCAGATGTAATATAATACAGCCTTCCCGCATTACCGGCATTAGGTCTTGCAGCTTCTGTACCGCTAAGTGCACGCCCCACAAAGTTAATACCAGCGCCGTCACCGATATATACTTCCTTGGTATCTGTGCAAAATCCCATCTCTGCTGATTGCAGTCCAGCAGCCAGAATATTTGACTTTATACCTTGGATAATTGTTATTAATTGCTCTCTAGCCATTATTTATCTCCTTTCAAAATGTCCCTCCACAGATATGGCCCTTTGCTTTGTACTGCTCAAGCCCTTCTTTTTGTTCCTTAATCGTTTCTTGAAGTATATTAATATCTTCTGCCTCAACGGTATCTCCTAGTGTTTCGTAGGTAATATAGGCTACATTTTTATCTGAATATATTTTTATAAATCTCTTCCAGGGAGTAGTAGTTGGTACTGATACAATGACATTCGTTATCTCTTCACCAGTTAGCCTTGATGCAGAAAATACTTTTATGGTTGCGGTATTTGCATTATCATGCTCTAGGTATCCCTCGAATTTTCCATCTGTGATAATTTTTTGTTCTTCGATTACATAGACGCTGCCATCTATTTTTTTATTAAGCTTTTCAATGAACATATCATACCTCCAATTCAACAATTCCTAATGTAGGTACTTCTTCTTCGCTTAGCAAAATATTTGCCGTCCCTCCATTAATTAATAAATTGCTGTAATCAACAACACCGTCTATTCCAAGCAAAATAGTACCGATTTTTGCATAACTAATGTAAGAGGATTTAAAAGCGGTGTTTTTTAAATATTCCTTAATCGCTTCTTTAAATAAATTACTGATCTGTTGTAACGTGTATCCCGATGCAATCGTTAGTTTCGCTTTATTATTTATTATTTTTCCTGTCCCTGATACAACTGTAATAGTAGCCCCAATAGGTCTAACACTCTCAATATATTCTTTTACATTATTCACCATAGTTACAGTAACAGGCTGTTTTTCAGAATCTACAATAACAACCTTTACCGTTCCCGGCCCATTCCACAATGGGAATACTTTTGCTTCCCCAATACCTGTTACATCTAAGGCCCATTGTCTATATTGATTAGCATTTCCAGATGTGGCTGGTTTTTGCATAAAGTTATAAAGCCTTGCTAAAAGCGCCTGATCTGTCTCCTGATTATTACCACCTGCTGCCAACGTATTACTCACAGTAGATATACCACTTTGATTAACAAATTGTCTTTTGATCGTATCTGCTGCCACATTGTAGCTATCACCTACCTCTTGTGCTGTAGCTGTTCCGGTTGCCGCACCTCCAAATATCGTAATATCATTATCTAAGATAAATTCAAGACCTTCATTGGTTAAAAATACTTTTCCTTTCGGTATGACAATTCCGTTTGTTCCATTAAAAGTTAATTGTGCTGTAGCCTTCGTACCAGATTTTCTAGTAATTCCATATTCAGCACATCGCTTATCAATATATATCCCGGATGTTTCGTCAATATAAATCATGGGTAGTATTGCATCTAAAGATTGATACATTTTCCAAATCTCGTAGGCGGTGGCGCTTATCATATCATTGGTAAAGCTGCCTTCCCTAACATCAATATCGGTCTTTATGTTACTAATAATATCACTTTTAATATCTTCTACTTCCATATTCTCATACATCAATATTCACCTCCCCATACAATGTTTCTATAGTACAGCTAATATTTAGCGTCTCTTCCGTTAACTGTGTTGTAATATTGTGAACTCCCATAATATAAGGATTTATTAATAAACATTCCCTAACATATCTAGCTGCTTCTGATTGCTTTAATTCCTCTGTGTATGGGTGCCCAATCAACGACTCTACCTCGCATCCATAATCCCAAGTGTATATCTCATATCGAAATCGAGGGGTTTGCAATGCCTTTCTTGCCCAGATCAAAACTGCATCTTTTCCGCTAACAATAACCGGTGATCCATTTCTAAAGACAGGCAAATTATTCTCAAAGTCCCATTTTACTTCTTTATATAACTTAAGTTCTGTAACCGTCTCGGATACCTGTGGTTGTATCATTGGAAATATGTTCATGGTTTCACCACCTTGCAAATGATTATATATCTCTGTTCTTCTTCAATGGGAAAAAGTAATAAGCGATCACCTGGTGCAAAACTGGTTATTAAATCATTCTTGAGAAGTGCTTTCTCGTCCTGTTCTATACCTGCTACCTCTATTTTTAACGGTGCAACAGATAGTACCGTTCCCATACGAAAGTGTACTTTTTTCTGAGTCCGATTATCTTCCCGAATTGTTTTTACAACCGATGAAAATGGGTTATTATCCATACCTTACACCTCCATACCTTTTGCTGTTGATCTATGTAATGGCTTCCTAGTCAACTTACCATCTTTGTTCGGTAACTTAACTGCCTCTTGCTTTTCCATTATTTTTTCATAACTTACTGTTAACTTATTGTAATACTGACCATTCTTCCAGGTATGAATATCACTCTCTATAAAAAACAACCCAAATAATCCAGTGTAGGGTTCGTGTATTACAACCGCTGCACCTGCTATATTTGCTATGTTACCAAGATTGTTTATCGTTATCTTTTGACTAATTCCATTATCCGTTAAAAGCTGCTTTGCCTGCTGTGTTGCATCTTCGTCATCCGGCTGCATTAAATAGCTTTGCATTAATCCATAGGATTTAATTGCCTCATCATCCTTTTCTGTCCGAACTAATTTATCATCAGAATTATAAATTGCAACCTGATTGACCATATTCGAAATACTCTCTGAAGTAGAAGCAGACATTAGATTAATGCCTCCTGCAATTATCATGGTTTCGTCTGTCACTTTTCTTTCTATGACCTCAAGTTTCGTTCCATTAAAGCGTATCAGGTACTTTTTCCCCGACTCTTCCGTAGCCAAAAAATACGCTGTCTGTATTATACTAAACAAACTTGTTCCTATAAAATTACGCTCTATTGGTACATTCGTAGCTGCAAGGGAACCTACTGATATGTCAAAGTCCGTACATATCCTTTTTGCAATTGCTTCCGGTGTTATGTTGGTGAACTTATATGTGGATTCATTTCGTTTTAAATAAATACCTCTGTCATAACAGGTTATATTGATAATGCTGCTTTCCGTATCTTTTTGACGTTCAAAGACAAATCCGCTGAATAGAATACGATTATCTTGTTTAAATACTACTTCATTTCCAAGCTCACATATTACAGTCGGAAGGTTTTTATCGGTATAGGAGGATATTAATTCAATTTCTAAGGTTCTGGAGCACTGTTGATCATCACCTGACCAGTTTACTGTTTGAACCATCTGTGAAATATCGAAGGTTCCCTTACTGTTTGTAATTAATAGCTTAATCATAATCCCCGCTCCTCCTTATAACATGCTTTTTTCAGGAATCTTAAGGGTATGTCCGACATAGATTAAGTTCGGATTTCTTATACCATTATAAGATGCAAGTTTATTATATAAGGATGCCTGCCCATAATATTTACGGCATATTGCACTTAAGGTATCTCCGCTTTTTATTACATAGATTACATTTCCCGTTTGTTTCTCTGCCCCTCTGATTGCATTTCCTGTCCTATCGATTTCATTGCTGTAAAGACTTCTGTGCCCCCTCGCATTAATGGATACATACACGTCATTTGTTCCGTCTTTTTCCCCATATGTGATATCTGATATTAATATCTGCTCATTTACTGACGTGCCAGATACAATAAACCTCAAAATAGTATTGTTATCGCACCAATAAATAAATTTATTTAGATACCAGTATGGATCTAACTTAGCTCCCGGTTGATTAAAGGTATAGTCTTTCGAGGGCAGCATGCAGTCAATTTTAATTGTCGGGAGGGTACTATATCCAGGAAGTGTAACATCACCAAGCTTATGAATTTTAATTGTTTCAATGTTAATGCCATGCGTCATTTCGAAGCTCGGAGGTGTTACCGGAAGTATTGTTTCTTTTATTTTTTCTGTATCCATAAATATGAATTTTCTCACTCTTAACACCTCCTATTAGGTTGCCAGTACATAGGCTCGATTAATTAAGTTTGCTATCTCTTTTGCGACGCTTTTTATGTCGCTTTCTTGTCGAACTACAAAGGTATTACCTGTAATATTTACTGGGGTTCCTGTTCCGTAATTGCGATTTTCACTGGCGGTAAGTACTCTTTCTCCTTCGTGAAGCATCGCAGGGTAATCGTTGTAGGGGACGTAGCTTAAGCCGTAGGCTTTATGCTTCCCTTCTCTATAGTTATCTGTATATGACCAACTGATCTCACCCGAGGTACCAACTGATGCATTTGGCTTTACTGAAGCTAAGCCTGCTGCAAACTTCTCTCCCATTATCTGTCCAGCATCCCAATAAGCATCTTGTAAACCAGAATCGTTTTTGATGTTTTCTGCTAATTGTAAATTTGACTCTAATGCAAGTTGTGCCTCATCGCTTCCATTGTATTCATTCGTTGCTATCGCCTGCGCTTCTGCGAGTATTCTGCCCATATCGGCAGAGGCTTGCTGTTTCGCTGTTTCATCACCTGATCTTGAAGCATCATAATAGTCTGATTGAGCATATTTATATTCTGTAATAAGCCCTTCTAGAGCCTCTTTTTGTTCAGATTCTTGATAGCTATCTGCAAGCTTACCATCCATAACTGAGCCAACGGCATCTCTCATCGTTTGCTCTTTTTTGTTTTCAAGTGAAGCTTTCCATTGGCCTATTTTATCATAGGCATCCTTCATCTCTTCACCACTGTCTCCACTTAGCCAATCAACCTGCTCTTGCATTCCGGCACTTCTGGTGGCATTATATCCTTCTCCCATGGCACTATCCATAGCAGCTTGGGCTTCTTGCAACGATTTTGAAACCTCAGAAAATGTCTGCGCTTGCTGTTCCATACTACCTGAATACTCTTTACCCATATAATCAGAAATCATCTTAGCAGCTTCAGCACCTGGGAGTAGTCCATCATTTACCATGTCGATGACATTCTCTTTTGAATCATTTAAGCTTTCTGATAAAATTGACCATACATCAATACCCTGTTCTATGAGAGGATTTAAATCATCAAGTGTAACTGAATCACTTGTCTGTATACTACCAAGAGCTGTGGCAACTGTTTTAACTTGATCTGTGCCTAACCCTAGAGCGGTACCCGCATCCCCCACATTTTGTAGTAAAGAAATCACTTCCTCCTGTTTGTATCCATTTGAAATTAACTCTTTACTTATAGTAGTCAGCTCATCATAGGAGAAAGGTGTTGCAATCGCAAAGTCTGACAAAGAAGATAAAAACCCTTCTGCATTACTTTCCCCACCAAGCAGTCTGGAAAAAGATACTTCATCTAACTCTCTGCTTGCTGCAACCGCAGATCCATTCTGAAGCGTATTCGCCTGATCATTTAATATATTGTCATACAAGTCTTTGTAATAGCTTTTAAAGGCATCATCCTTTTTTTCAAAGACCTTATTTTGCCCTTGAATAAAGCCTAAAACAGCTCCACCAAGTGCTCCAATCGCCGTACCAATACCTGGTGCGATAGACGTTCCAATTGCTGCGCCCATTGCCGCTGTGGACAAGGTACTACTAGCTACCGTAGCCGCATCACTTCCATATGCACTGCCAATAAAAGTAGTGGCAACTTCACCTACAACATCCCCTACTATATCTTTTGCAGCTGACGCACCAACTTTACTTAGAACATCCTTTGTACTTAGTTTTGTTTTTCCCGCACTATTATCAGTTTTGCTGTTGGTTTGTGAGAAATTTTCAAGCCCTGCTTTAGCCTCTTTTAAATTACCAACCAGTGTTGATGCCCCTTGGTTGATATTATCAAAACTTATATTTTCAATTCCTTGATTGAATTTCTCAAATGCTTTATTCGTTTTAAGAAATTCCTCTCCTACATCTTTTATATCTTCTTTGGCCTTTTTTGTGTCGACCTTTATTGTAGTCTTAATTTTGCTTATTCCATCTATTTTTGTTTGAAGTTCCGACAAATCTTTAATAAAGTTCTGATTTGCATTTCTCATGGATGTAATAGTCTGGGAGAAATTGTCCTTTACATTTATGGCAATACTTATATCGCGTGCCATATCGAACCTCCTTTATGAATTGCCTGGTTAGGCTTTATAATTGTTTTAACTCCATTTCTTTTTCAAAAAAAGCCCTTATGATAACCTTTTCACCTTCTGAAAGATTATAATAATTCCCAGGCAATATGTGATGCTTCGTAAACAAATAAAATAACATTTGAATTTCAGCATCAGTATTTATTTTTTTTTAATTTCTTCAACTGTAACTTCACGGTAACCGCTTAATTTTTCTATCGCTCTGGAAAGATCCTCAATTTCACCAGGCAGCAACATCTTTTTAACAAGCTCCGCGGGTGTAATAGCACTGTATTTGGCCATAAGCTCTGAGTCTTTCAGGTTTGGCTCCACTGTTCCTGCTAAAACAATATGAACACTTAAGTCCTCGGGTTGATTCTTTGTTAAATCAATCGCACGGTTATATGGAAGTGCCTTTAGCTTAAAAATAACAGGCCCTCCGCAGAGAGCGGAGAGCCTTTTTAATTTATATTCCTTTTCAGGTAAATTCGGTATTTCTGCACGTAACAGTAAACTTAACGCATCCATTCTTTATACCCCCGCTTTATCCATGAATTCAAAATCAGTAAAGGTGAATGGAGCCTCAACGCTGCCTTTTTTTGCAACTTCCCAATCTGCCAGAGTAAGATCATCAAAAGATACATTTCGAATTACCACACGCTCAGAACCAATAGCATCGGGATCTGCCAACTTTGAAATAATCGTAAAGCGTGGATCTTTACCTCTTTTAATCTTATCACCAATGGCTGCTGCCATACGGCTGCTTACCTTGTGAATTTTTAAAGATCCAGTATAAGAGATACCTGTAACCTTTTTATCTACTGCCATCTTACCACATAGATTAACATCTTCCTTTATCATTGACATCTTTGCCTGTAAGCCATAGCATTCTGAAACATAATCTCCATTCAGCCATACTTCGCCCCAGGTACCACTCATAATTTTATTTGCTAACATATTGTTTATCCTCCTTAAATTGCAATGTTAAGATTAATATCTTCAATAGCGTCAAGTATTGTGATTTTTGCCTTTAAGAAAATCTTATCAGCTGTTGATGCTGTCTTAATTTCCTCTTCTGACATATCAGAAGTATCCTTACCGATACTAAGTAAATAACTTTCCTGCTCACCTAGATCAATGCCTACTTCACTGGTTTCTCTTTCGAGAATTCCACTATCCTCAAGGCCAGCTAAATATCCTTTAATAGCTGAAATGAGTAAGCATTTGTTGTCATAACTGTTCGCATATTTACCAATATAGTTATCTTCCACAGTTTCCTTAATGTCTTTTCTAATCATGTCAACTGCTTCCACAATCTTGATCTTCTTAAATGCTTCACCCTTGTCCTGGGTTGTGGTCTGAAGGGAATTAACTCCACGACCAACCTTCACCTTTTCACCATCATAAAAGATAATGAATTCTCCGGAATCAATTGCATCGTCCATTTCATCCTTGGTAAGTCTATCTACATCTGAAACCTCTGACAGAGCTGCATAAGTACAAGAAATAGTCATTGGTGTACCTGCAATAATACCAGCAATTCTTGAACAATATTTCGCAGCTGTGTATTCTTTTACCCCATCTGTAATTCCTTCTGTCGTAAAGTTCACGATTGCCTCGCTGTCTGCTGCTGTATTTGGAAGAACTGCCTTAGGTGTAAAGCCTGAAGCTCTTTGTGCTTTAATCCAGTTTACAATTGCAGTACATTCCTCCTGTGTAATATCCTGTGGTCCAGCAAGATAATCAAAGGTTTGTGTTTCCATATAAGTCAATGCATCTGTTAAGTTTGCAGCATCAGCTGTCAACACGTATACAATAACTTTTCTTGGTGGGTTTATGTATCCAGTGAAAGCTCTTTCAATATAAGCTTTATTCTCTGCTCCTAAGCTTTCTGGAATCTGAGTGCTGCTGGTTAAGGTATGTCCTCCATTCGCGTTAACATCTCTAAGAATTAACGCCACAACTCCTTTTTCGGAACGTGCAATTGTACTTGCAGCTTTTGTGGAAAAAACGATATTAATACTTGGCAATTTCATAATTATTCCTCCTGTATTCTTGTTTTAACCGATGCGATAAGAGGTTCTTGTTCCTCTTCCTCGGTTCTGTTATCTGAATATTCAAATTGTAAATCTATGTAGGCTCTGTCTGACTCCATTCCCCCTACACTACTTAACGCTTTCATAAACCTATCACCAACTGTAAGATATCCTCGTGAAAATATTTGAAAGATACCATCCTGCATCTCTGCCAAATCTTCTGGGTTAAAACGGTAATAGCTATCTGCTGGCGAGAAGCATGTGATTGTAAAATAGGCCGTTCTTTCTACCGTAGTTCGGCTCATATCGACTTGACTTAATCGTACAAACTCGAGCAGAAAGGAGGGCCGCAAAAAATCCTTGGGACATGCTTGTATGTAGACAGCAGCCTCAGGGAATTTTGCTATAATTAAATTGTTTATTGCTGTAAAAATTTCTTTTCGCTTAACTATTTCTATCCCTCCAATTTCTGAAGTATTTCATCAATGTAATCTTCAACCTTTGCTAGTGCTTTAGATTCCGCAGCATTTATGGCTGTTTTGTTGGTTCGGGTGTCGTTTAACTTCTCATTGACGTCCTTCTCCATATCGCCTAATTTATCGCGAAGTGCCTGGCGTTTTCTTGGAACCTCTTTTGCTAAAGCCTTTAGCTCTTCACCTAAGCCTTTCAACTCTGAAAAGTCAATACTTTTCATTAGGCATCCCCCTTAGCTATGATTTCATATTCATTACTATATTCATTCAGCGTTTGGGAGGTTGCCACTGTAAATGTAGCATTCTCAATGGTTACCAAGTCTCCTGCTCTTAGCTCAATAGCTTTGTGTGTTATAAGAAGATATCTAATCTCTGATACTGCCATTGGTTTTCCTTGAATATAATCCTGCTTCTTAGGAATTAGACATCCTGGAAAGATTATTGTTGAAGTCTCCTCATAATATGGTCGATTTAAGTCATCGAATTTTGGATTTCCCGTACGCTCTACTCTACAAGTCTTTGGGTCTATAAGTGCTGCTATCACCTCATAGTACCTGCTATCAATTGTGTTGATGTCAATTATAAAGCAATGTTTTCCTTGCCAGCTGATTGCATTATGCAGAGTTAGATTACCAATATCACGAATTGTAAACTTAATTGTTTTAACACCCACACCAACTTTTGAAAATAGATTGCCTCGTCTTAGCTGTTCCACCTTTGCCCACAGGCTAATTGTTGGTGTCCATACATAGGTATCTTCATTTTGGTTAAGGGTTAATATAGATATCTTTTCTTTTAATTTACCTGCATTCATAATTCCTCCTTGGTGTGGCTAAGCACTCGGCGTATTATTCGGTAAACCTTTTAATTGCAGGACAATAGCATCCAGGCTATAAGATAAATTCGTATACGGTTTATCACTTTGCACCATCCTATTGTCATACCAGTGTGCTACTAATAGTTTTACAGCTAAGGAATACAACTTCCTGTCGTAACTTACTTGTACACCTTCGTTAGCCAAAAACTCTTCAGCAGCTTTTTGGAGTCCCTCGATTAAATCATTTTCCTCATTGTCAGTGACCTTTAAATAACTTTTTAATTCATTTACATCCATGAATCTTTCCACCTTCTTTAACTTGTATCTGTTGATTCTTTATATTTGAAGCAATGTTAGCTTGCTTCTTTTGATGGATACTTTGCTTTGATGTATTTCATCCATAATTGAATTAATTAACTTTACTAACCCTAATGCTTGTAATAACTTTTAAAATTCATGAATTCCTTTTTCCAATATCTACGGTTTTCTACGAGTATTCCTTCTCTTGATATGGTACCTGTCCTTGTTCTTTTACGTCTTTAAGCAGGAAAAAGACCATTGAGATTTTCTATAT
Source organism: Bacillota bacterium (assembly GCA_023407575.1). GTDB lineage: Bacteria > Bacillota > Clostridia > Lachnospirales > Lachnospiraceae > Mobilitalea. The sequence continues at coordinate 69,348 of JAEYLX010000018.1, read as the reverse complement.
AAAATCACAACTCCTATTACTGGGATAATGTAAGTTCTTTTATACAATTAATTATTACTCCCATTATTATCTATCCTTTAAGTTTTTATATGCCCAGTTTCTTAACTCAATCAATGTTAGAAGTTTATAATAAGAGATGTAAAGCTGTTACTATGAAATGAGCAACCAGTTCTATACATCGTAAGATTTTTTGTCGTAATAAATTCAAGCACCCCGGAGGATGCTTGAATTTATTAGGTACTATATCTAAGTTATTGTTTTCCATATTACTATTATAGCAGGTTCTATTGTGATTTGTGTTCTAAACCTATCATTTATATCGTTCACAGTTGTAACCTATTGCTCATTAATTAGATTGACTAGTTCGGCGTACTGCTCTGGTGTAATTCGATTATTCATTAAAAATATATCGCACATTGTCAGCAATTCTTCTCCGGTTTTCTTTCCACCAGCAATAACCTTTTTCATGTTTTCGTATGTATTCATAGCCTATCGCCCTCCTTCCTATGCTAATCCAAGCTCTAGCATTGACAACCTGAAATCTGTCTCCAGCTCTACCTCAACTTGTCTTTGATCTATCTCTGACAGTCTGCGAGCTACTGCTTCGTCACTCTTAATTTTCTTTGTGTGTCTTAGCATAACACCATCTTGTATCCATCCAACAGTTACATCAAAGAGCTGCAAGTCAATATCTTCGTCACATGACACAACGTTTTCTCCCTCTAGTAAAGTTTCGCTTTTTTCTGATAATTTATAAATTCCGTTTACTATTTCATATCTATAATACATTGGTTACCTCCTTTTATTATTTTGGTATTATATAGCAATGTCCATAATAAGTAGTAATTCCTGTACTTAATTGTGTAAAGGTAAATACATCCCCAGATAAACTGACTGAATAATAGTAATAAGTTGTTCCACTGTCGTTTATTATGCACCTTGTACCATCTACACTAAAATATATCTTTGTATATGTGGATGATACTGTCGACGGAAATACTTGTACTGATAGTGTCGATGTGCTTATATTATAGGAATATCGAGTTGTTGAATTTGTTGAATGCCAAATAAGTACATACCCGCTTGGATGAAATCCTTTTATATAGAATGATGTTTGATACCCTGTCATTTGACGTAGATTAGTAAGGGTTGTTGCCGAAAGTGCAGTGTCATATATATAAGTATAATAACTTGTTGACGAACCATTATAGGTTGTATAATGTATTGCAAACTGATTTCCATAGGGGTTAAAACACATACTAGGTGTACTAGACATTTGGATAGCTGAACCTGATGCATATGTGCCTCCACTTAAATAAAATAATCTTGTAGTCCAACCGTTGTTAGTTGTAGTTGTAGGGTAGGTATAAGCAACAATTGTTCCATCCATATTACAATCAAATGTATGAGTATGACCAGAACCCGTAACACTGGTGGATATCACAGCGCTTATGTATTCTTGGACTAATGTAGTGCCATTATCAATAAAAGAGGCTAAGTAATAATTTTGACCAGAACCATCGTAATAGACATACGCTACAAAAAATCTGTTCCCATTCGTTGTAACCTTTATAGCTTTTACATAAACTGTATAACCACTATAAGTTGTGCCTGTAAAGGTATAATAAGCACTATACACATCACCAATTCGTTTAAATAGCGTAAATCCGTGTATAAAATATGTCCCATCATTTGAAACAGATGAACTTACACTGGTGCAATTACCAGTACTTCCAGTTCCCTCTCCAAACGTACCTGTACCAGTTATAGATGTATTTATTGTAAGGGCGTCATTCAACTTGTTATAGACTTTTGATGCATAATTACTTATAGGGGCAGTAATTGCATAAGTGCCTTTTTGACAGAGTTGTACCCAACTTGAACCATTATAAAAATATGTCGTTTCTATGTCTAATACTCCACCTACTTTACTATAAGCTATAGGTGTCTGAATTTTAAAACTTGAAGCAACACTTCCTGTCTTATACATAACATCCCATGTTTTAGAACTATCGGTTGTATTTGCCATACTAACCGTTTTATCATTACTTCCATCTGTAGGTGTAATGGTATTACTGAATGATATAATGTGGTTAGCTAAATCCCCCACGATAAACATTAGCGTTCCGTCTGTTTCTCCGGCGTTAAGAGATTCCAATATTTTTACCTTTGTAATTTGTGCTGCAAGCGTAGCTGACTTGACCCATATATGACCCGTTCTTACTGGCGTAGGCGTTGTGTCTTGGATAGATAGGGGAAAATTAAGTTGTCTTATATCAAGTGTTCCAGTAACATTAAAAATAGTTGTACCTTTTGCAATATTAGCAGGTAGTAATTTTGCATCTCCCTTAATTGTCTGCTTACCACTTAGATACTGTCCGGATGCAATTTCTTGTTCGGTGGTACTCGGTGTATAAGTTGCAGCCGCTTTTGAAGGTATTGTACCGATAATTTCGGAATTATCGTCATTACTGAAGGTCTTAGGTGCTAGTACATCACTTGGTAAAGCGGTGCCTCCTCCTGCACTAGCTTTGATAAAAAAACAATCACCAGTAAGGTCATACCATACTGTTACAGCGGTGTTAGCTTTAAGCTTCGGTGCTGTTGTGGTATTAGGCTTATATAATGGCTTACCATTTATTGTAGTGGCTACTGCGTTGTTGTCTGCCTTTGCGATAAAGGTTTTAATACTGCCATCTTTAAGAGTTACAGCACTTAAGGTGATTGCTGAAGCTGTACCTCCTACTTTTTCGGCTTTCCCTGTCGTAGCCAACTGTGAATTAACTTGCCCAATTGCATCCTCATGTTCTTTTAAGGTTTCATCGATCAAATCCCAGTTAGAATCCTGGACGGTTATATCTGGCGGGCTGTCCGTTAGTTCTATTTTTTTAAGGCCTAAATTATTTGTTATTTTCATTTAATCACCTTTCTTTCTTTTTGTTTCTCAATTAATTCATATCTGAAAATCAATTTATTCCCCGTTGCTCATTTTTTAATTACTGTTATAAGTATGTCTCGAATTACTGTATATCCCCATAGTAACTACACTTCCTACAAGTACTAATTAATAATTCATGTAAATTAAGAGAATGGCACATAATCTTTAACTGTTTGCCAATTTCCAGCTCCTTTAATTGCTGACCAACTACTATATTCTGATGTAATATCTGACCAAGTTGAGTAGTACTTGATTACAAGTAGCTTAATATGACCTGGTACCAATATTTTCAAGGCTCTAGCAATATCTTCGTATCTATAGTCTTTATTATTATCTGGACTCAAAACCTGAACTTTAACCAACCCAAAACCTTCCTCAGGATTATCTAAATCATCCGCTCCGTAAAAGGTAATAATACAATCCGAACCAGTTATGGTATTTGCAATATTTTTAATTTTCTGTTCGTTTAACTTCTTACCTTTTTGTAACAAAGAAATTAAATAACTTTTTCGCTGCTCTAGGGTTCCCTGACCTTTTATTCGCAGGAATTTTTCTAGTCTTGTTATGGAATCATTTGAAGCACTTGTGATAAACATTTCATTTTTAACTTTTTCTGTATCAAAATGAAGCTTATTAATCACTGGATTCTCAATATCAAATATTACATTAAACTCTAGTATATCCTGCAAAAAATCAGGTATATCATTAATTAAATCTACCCATCGTTCACTATCTTCAATTATACTTAAGTAAGTTTCATATCTACTGTCGGAACTATCTATTTTAGAAACTACCCCTGCTTCACTTACTTCAAAGGTCAGAGAATAATTTCCCCCTACTTCTGGGGTGCCAACCTCTTTGCTCCAGGTACCATCTCCGTTGTCTATTAAATGATAGCTTTTGCCCTCCAGTATGTATCGAATATAATCTATCATACCGTCACCACCGTTAAATTAAGGCTGCCAAGCACAGGTATATCTTCACCTGATAAAATTACATCCTGTGATGTTCCATTTACCGTAAGTCCGTTAATTTCGGTTATGCTTGGACAGTCTAGTAATATACTACCGACGCGCATATAACTCACACTGTTTTTCTCATAAACGGTGGACGCCAGATATTTAACTATAGCCTCTTCTGCTCCTTCTGCTTCAAGATAGCCTTCTGCAAGTATGACATTTGCTGTAACATGAATGGGTTTCGCTATTCCTCCGGTAACTGTAACCTTGCTTCCAATCGGTGCAACACCATTTCCTAATCCCTCCGAATTTGGATCTATGTATTCTTGAAACTTGCTTACCAGTGCAGTTTCTGCAGGAAGATATGCTCTATTTGTAATTGCGATTTTAACTGTATTTCCGCCGTTCCAAAGAGGAAATACTTTTGCTGTACCAATACCATCATATTCTGTAGCCCACTTTCTATACTGGGCGACATTACCATCCTGTATCGGATCATTCAGATATTGTTGTATTCTTGTACGAAGCTCTTCATCTGGCTCTTCATCTTCACCTGAAATAACAATATCGGCAAGAGTCGCCTCCACTCCCGTAACATTATCAATGTTATCTAAGATGCCTGAATATAAATTTCCGACTTTACCACTTTGTTCACAGACTGCTTGATAAACATTTGTAGAGATTAGTTCAGTTATCTTGTAGGTAGTATCGCTATACCCCCATCGTGTCCCTATCGCAACTGGACCTGAAGTCGTCACTTTTCGTACCGCATTTGTCGCAATTTTGCGACTTAAACCATAATCTGCTGCATTTCGATCCAGATATTCTCCTACTGCTGTATCAACAAAAAACAAATCTATGTAGTTGCTTAATGAAAAATATGTTTGCGCTAATTGAAATGCGCAAGGTGCTAAGGCATCATAAATGATTGAGCCTTCTCTTTTATCTATATCACTTGATACTTTGCTTAACATACTAGCTAATATATTTTCATAAGTCATTGCCTCAAACATTAAATAGTCACCTCCTTTTTAATTGTACTTTGTCCATAAATGCTCGTTACATCAAAGCTACATATAATAGAGTCTCCACTCGTATCAAAGGCAAAGTTCTCTACTTTTTCAATACGTTCATCCGTTAGCAAACACTCTGTTATCCTCCTTGAAAGTTCTAATTGAACAAACAGATGGTCCTTCCCAATAAGGTTTTCCAGTTCTATGCCATAGGAGAAATCATAAATAGGATATTCGTATTTTTCAGTATTTAACATTTTATATATCGCCTGTTGCAATGCTTCCTTATCATCTATGTAGCCCTGAATTCGATTACCCATTATCTTATAGGTCTTTGCCTGTTGTATTGTTTCTGAGGTTGAAATAGTTCCGTCAATGCTTGCTTCTGGTATCATAGTTTCACATCCTCTACTTTATATTCTCTGCTAACTCCATCAAGAGAAAGGACTACCGTGGCTCCCTTTGTTGGAAAAGGTTTATCTATTATCTCTAAGATATAAAACTCTTTTCCCCCATGATTGCGAATTACTCTGACCTTATCTCCTATCAGTACATAATTTATTAAATCTCCTTTAATAAGTTCCTTGGGAATGGTGAGTTTATCACTAATTCTTATTCCACCGGCTACAATTGTGCCCACTGTAAAATTACATAACTTAGCATTATTCATATAATTCCTGATGATTTCTTTTATCTCATTTACCATAACATCGCCTCAACTTCCATAGTATGTGTAGGTATAAACTCATGACTAACTGACTTTGCTATCAATCTATTGTTATAATCTATATCTTCGATTTTCCCAAAAAAACTGCTGCCAGCTCTTATTCTAATGTCACCTATACAACTTAAAGAAAGCGTTTCTCTTTCCCTGTTATACGTCTTTAATAAGTTATCTGCTTTCGCATTGGCTTGGGAGGTATTTGAATTATATATGGACTCGTAGTATTGAATTAAACCATATTTTTCAATGGACTTTGTATCTTTTTTTGTAACAATTTTTCCTTCGGAATTAGAATTTTCACCAACGCTTATTTTGATATAATTATAAAACTCATTGTCTATAGATTTTGCGTAGTTGAAATCATAAGCCAGACTCTTGTCTCCCAGTATTAAATCCAACTTTAATACCTCCAAATCACGCAGGCAAATTGAACCATTTTCGTCTCTTAAAATATATTTCTTTTGGGTATTCTTTTTCGTACTTTCTAACCCTTCGTAAATTATGTCAAGCCATGTTGAACTTTCCACTATGTCGGTAGGTAATTTGTATTCCGTATCGGTTAGCTTACCTACTTTCAAATTAAAGCAGCTGCTCATTTTTTTAATTAAGGTTGTCACTGTATCATCTTTAACTACAATCGAATCCTTTACCTTGCAATATCTTAGTTGATCATAAGCTGTCACTTTAATTTCATTTACTTTATTCCTGTTAATGCTAAAAACATAACCATAAAACAAATTAACTGAATTGTAATTAAATCTTATAACACTACCGTTTGGTATCTCTAAATCCTTGTCAATATAACTAAACTCAAGGGTACTGCAGCCATTATTAAGTGATTCCTTGAATCTTATCTTAGTGACTAACTGGCTCATATCAAATAATTGGTTATTTATTTTAACTAAAAACTCTATCATTTAGGAATCACCAACTTTTGACCAGGATAGATTAATTTCGGATTTTTAATAATGTTTTTGTTGGCATTATAGATCTTTGTAAATTTGGTTCCATCGTTATAATATTTCCTTGCAATATTCCACAGACAATCACCTTTTTTAACAATATAAAAGCCTGTACTGGAAGGCTTAATCTCAGCCACCTTCTTTTTATTAACAGAATACGGATTATATTCAATCAGCTTAAAGGATGCATATTTATCTGATTCTTCTCCTGCTTTTTCACTTAGTAACAGACTATGAATGAAAACCAAGGTATTAATCGCATTACCACTAAACTTATTTTTCTCATCACAATATCCTGCAATAAATCTAATTGGCTCAAGACTTTCTCTCCATTTTTGTATAGTATCCAAAAACGTATCTGCTGCAGTGAAATCATCGGGTTTTTCTATGTAGTGTAAACTTGAATTTGGCAACTCTGTATCAAATTCAAACTCCCTTAGTTGCATAAATGTTGGAACAGCTACTTGTCCCTGCTTTAGAACCTCAAACTTCCTAACCTCTTGCTGTATATTTACTTGTAATACTTCAGGATTGACGGGCAAACGAAGGGTTAGGTTTTCTTTATCATTACTGAAAAATATTGTGTATTTACGCATAATATACTCCTTCTGGTGTCTTACCCATTTCTTCCACGAGGATTTTTCTTAAATACTCAACCACTACGTCTAAATCAACTGTTTCATGAACATCTCCAAAATTAATTGTTATATTCGGTGCAATAGCTGGCTGCTCGGTTTTTGACTCGTTATTGTTAATATTACCACCAAAGTTGGGTACGTCAGTTTCATCTAGCATACTATTTACTTTGTTAGAAGAGCTAGGTTCATCATATATCTTGTCAAAATACAATTCATCTATAGTGTTATTGGCAATTTGTACGGGTAATGTTGTTTGTCCATCATACTGGGCAAAACCAGGTAATCCCTCTTCCATGGGATGGGGTTTCTGTACTGGTGGTGAGTAGTATTCAATAGCAGGCAAAGTTGCTTCAAGGTCTGGTATAGATGTTGTACTACTACCCATTCCTGTTGTTGACGTTCCTTCAGTTCCTAAGGTTGAATTTACTATCTTACTGTATGCCTCATCCCTTGTTGTTGCATTAGTATTAGGATCAAGCATAAAGCCCAAATTATTCATCATGTCGGCTTGCTTATTGGCCATCTCTAGTCTAGCGGCTTCTTGTTGCTCTGCTATCTTCTCTTGCTCTTTTCCTTCTTTATAATGACCATAAATTGAAAAGCCTGCTGAAACTAATCCCGCAACTAGCAACCCAACAGGCCCAGTAACTGCACCTGCTACAGCTAATCCAGTCGCTGCTGCACCAGATGCTGCTGAAGCTGCGGACTCCACAAGTAGACCAGTTGTGATACCATCTACTATATCGAGCATACCACTTGATTCTCCACCTGAACCACCTTGACCTAAGCCAATCATACTAGTTGAAATGTTTCCTAATAAATTAACCTCCATTAAGTTCATAGCAGCTAAACTTTGTAGATAATTATTTGATTTTAAAACTTCACCCATCAAAGTTTTATAAAATGTTGAAATCGCCGATACAACCACTGCATTTGAAGAAACCAAAATTGAATTTATTTCACTACCTTTAGTGTTTATAGCTTCAAAGATCTGGGATGTCATTTTAAGTAAAAATGCATTTAATAAAGTTATGTTATCCAGCTTATCCCAGGTATTTAACCCACTAATCAACGCATTTACACCGTTTATATATAAATTAGCCATTTGTGTGAAATTATTGTTATCATTGTTTATGGCATTTAAGGCCAATATGTCTAAGTGAGTATTTAGTTCGTCCATACCCTGATATAACATATCTAATTTATATGATGAAATATTGCCAATTTGTATTAGGCTATCTAACTTATACGAAGATGCACTGGCTATTTGATTTGAAACATCTAATTTAAAAGATGCACTATTAACTAATTGGTTTAAAGTATCTAATTTAAATGATGTGTTATTAGAAATTTGGTTTAAAGTATCTAACTTGAAAGAAGCATTATTAACTAATTGATTTAAATCACTAAATTTATCTACTATATCACTTACCAGTGGATAGATATCGTTTTGATATATCATTTAACGTCTTCCTCCTTTCGTTCTAAGATTCTTTTGCTGTTTTTTCTCCTCCTCTAGCCTCATTTGAATACTCGCGTAGACAAATGCCTTTTCTCTTTGATTCATATTTAATAATGTAGAAGGAAGAATATGAAGTTTTTGCAAGGCGAAATGTGTTAAAACAAACTCCGCATCACCTTGCCTTATTCGTTTTTTACTTCTTCCATATCGGTGTTAATATCCTGATTTAAGCCACTTAGTTCACTTACCATTTGGGATAGTACCGCATATTCACCTACATTCAGCATTTCTGTGAGCAGTGAGGTTTCACCCAGAACATTATATTTTTTTTGAAGCTCTGCATTGGCTAGTTCGGGAAAAACAACTGCACTTGCTACTAAAGCATGCGCATATTCTGTTCGGTCAAGGGTATCTCTGCCTGCTTTATCTTTTCTGGTATATTTTTTAATTAACTGACTATTTTCCATTTCTGTAATTGGTCGAATAACAAATGGAACAGGCTTGCCATTATCCATGAATCTTTTTGATATTACAACTTCTTTATTTTCTACTTGAACTGGATGTAAAAACGCATTTAACGAACTCATATCTTTCTCTCCTTATATAAAGGGAGCCTTGAAGGCTCCCAACAATTTATTATATTATGGTAACTTTTTAGAACCAAGCTCGAAAACCTTCGGTTTCCTCGCTGTTTGGCTCTCGCCACACTTGAATATTTTAAAAATTTTCCTTAGAAAGCTTTCATGGCTAATTTTTATATATTCTGCATGGTTCCGAGCAGTTACATTCTACCTATCTATAATTTTCTGGTGTTTTAAAATACTTCAGCTGCACAATATCGTCAAAGGTAAAGTCTGAATCAAAAGTAATTGGATCGTCGGATTCCTCTAAAGCTGTAACAGGGATAGTATTGAAAATAACATTACTTAACTCAACCTCCTGTACTCCAACTGTGGATTGAGGATCATTGTTTTTTACTTTTAACTTAATGGTTTCGTGAGTACCACCTTTGATATATTTAATTGCCTGCTTTAATTGTTGACTATTCATAAAGTATAAAGTTGCTGATCCTGTTCCTGTTACACCAGTCACTTTATGCTGGGTCATTCGATGGCCAAGCATTCTTCTTTCCTGTACGATCATATCGAGCTGCGCTCTTAAGCTGGAAATCTCAAATAATTCTCTATTGACACCTCCAATGGTAATTATTGCAGTTCCTTCTTGCGCTGTAATTGTATCTGCTAATCTTGTATAGTTTTTTGCCATTTATTTTCCCTCCTAATTAAGCTAAATTTACAGTGATATAGATTTTCTCTACACTGTCAACTGGCTGTACATAACATTCAATAACAACGGCATCATTGCTAATTCCTGCTGAAACAGTCACATCTTCTTCTGTGAAATTCTCAATTGCAGAAAGTCTCAAAAGTTCACCAAAATATTCAATTAAGGTCGCTCTAAGCAATGATCTGCCATCATCATTATTGTTTACTTTACCCACGTAATTAGCTTCAAAGATCTCTACTATATCATTGTTAATACCGTCAATAGTACGAATCACTCTGTTCTTTCTAAATACTTCGCCCTTATCCACTGTCGTGGTAGTCAATGAATTAATATCATAAACTGCACTAACGTTCTGAGCAGAATTTACCTTAAAGATGAATTTACCAGCTGTAATCGCTGCTTCCATTTCGGATTTTGTCATTCTTGGTGCTACATCAACTGCATCCATATACAGCTTACCTGTATTGGACTGATTAATATTAGCACCAGCGGTTACACCTGCAACCCAGGCGGTTGTCTGTGCTGCGGTCAATGTAGTACCATCGGATAATACCACACCGTTACCAACATTGATTACACTTTCTTTATCCGCTGTCTGATTTGCCAGAACTACCTGTGCTTTTACGCCGTCATTTGTTCTTAGTGCTTCAATCCAAGTAACAATAGCGGTTTTCGTTGCTGCTACTTCTGTTGAATCGTAAGGGTAGCATAAAGTATTAAACTGTACAGTTTTTAATTTTGTTAATGCGGTTTCCACTACTTCTAAGGTGTGGCTGGTACCCAAATTATATACAAGAACTGTTTGTGCTCCCTTTAAAGCTTCATTTACAAGAAGCTTATCCTGCGCTGTGACACCGGAAGGATAATCGCTATTAGTTGCAGTTACGGTGTAAATTTCACCGGCTACGCCAACACTCATTTCCTTAAGTAATACTACAACTCCCCTATCTCCAGGGGTGATGGATAATGGAGCGTTGGTAAGAAAGTTGATATATGCTCCTGGTAAAATTTTATTTTGACTGGTCCATGTTCCTGACATGATAACCCTCCTTTATATTTTTTTATTCTAACTCATTCGTTGACAATACTAATCTCTTTTTGCTGCATAAGGCTGGAGGCCAGCTCTTCTTTCCTTTCGCTGTAACGGATATCGAAGGTAAAATGCAACACATCGTCAGTTATCTTTGCTTTCTTATTTCTAACATGAAATGTTCCTACAGCCTCAAAGGCACGTAGCAATTCCTCCTGAACTCTGATGCAATCCATACGTTTTGCTGGTTGATCACTATAGTAGGAGATATCAAAAAAGACCTCACTAGAAAATCTCTCCCCCAAGCTCTTTTGATAACTTTGCTCCGTTAACATGATTAAAAAGGAGGGCTTTGTAAATGCCTCCGGTAATACTTCATCGAATACTGTATGTCCCGAAGGATATAGCTCCTCTAGCTTTGCTTTAATCGCATCCTTTATTATATCTATCATGCTTCATCTTCACTTCCTCTCTCATTACGAACGAAGTGCCTTTTCGATTAATTCTAATCTGGCTCTTAGTCTGTCTCTTTGCTGTTTCATTTTTGAAAAGCGCTCTTCTATCTTTTCCTCATAGGTTATGAATATCTTGTTGCTAAGCATTGCATCTGTAATTGAACTAATTTGCTTTTCGGACAACCCCTGTGCTTGTAATACCTCTAAAAAATTCATGAATTTCTCCTTCCTATATCTACGGTTTTTTACGAGTATTCCATCTCCTGATATGGTACCTGTCCTTGTTCTTTTACGTCTTCAAGCAGGAAAAAGACCATTGCATTTTATCTTCTATATAAAATCACAGCTCCTTTTACATAACGTAAAGGGAGCTGGAATTTGTAAAGTTCAGAGCCTATCATAATATTTAAAACAGTAGCTTTAGAAAGATTACTTTCTAAAGCTACTGTTTTAAGTACTATGATAGGCGAGAACCAAACAGCAAGGAAACCGTAGGTTTTCGAGCTTGGTTCTAAATATATGCATTTATTTCAATAGAAACAATTAATTGTAACCACTTGCCCACCCACTGAATTTCTTCTTGATTACATAACCCCGCGCACCAAACGCAACCAATGTTAATTGTTTATCTAAAGGAGGAGGTATAGCTATTTAATTTGTTGCAGCTTTCCATACTACTATTTTAACAGCTTTATTTGTGATATGTGTTCCAGCTGCTTTTTTAATAAAACTTAGATAAAAAGCTTACCTATGCAATTCTTTATGACTGCAACTTTCCATACTACTATTTTAACAGCTTCATTTGTGATATGTGTTCCAACTACTTTTTCAATCAATTTTATATTCAGCGCCATTAAATAAATCCATAAAAAATAGGCGGAGGCATCCGCCTATATAAAGACTTATTTATTTTTACTTTAAACATATTATGCTATATAAATAGACTATAATGAGAATTCCAGTTGATAATCTCTTATATCCATTTCGTATCGCTCTTTGTTTATCTCTTCCGCCTCTTTACATCCTATTGCAAAATAAAAAGCAATTGTTTCCTCTGCTGAGCCTGCACAAATATAAAGTTTATCCGCTTTCCATTCTCTTGCTACATTTGCAGAAAGTAGAAATAATGCTTTACCTATTCCTTTATTTCTACTTTCTAATGTTATAAACAATTGATCTAGTAAAACATACTTATGCCTTTTGCCAAAGAACTGGCGATTTATTGTTACAAAACCTAATAACTTATTATAGGTATCAAATGCACCAATAGCACTTCCGTTATTCATAATTGTATCTATTAAACGGCTGTGGTGATATTCATATCCATTTGGCCAATCACAATCCTGGTAATTAATTTCTATTAATTGCCGTTTCCCATCCACTTCTCTCCATGCTTTTCCTATATATTGAGATGGGTTCATTTCATTTATACGATTACACTCTTCCAGTGTTAAATTTCTATATGTAATACTACTCATAAAGTCACCTCGCACATTCCTAATATCTATCATTTCAATCTTACTATAGATGATTGAATTTTAGTTAAAACAATGCGTATTATAACATAATTAAAGAAATACTGCACATAGCTTTTCTTAAATCATGATTGCACTAGACTAGGTTTATCTATATTAAGCTTTTAAACTGCAACCCTCGATACTACCAGTCTAACAGCATTATTTGTGATTTGCGTTCCACTTTCCTCTTACACCATTTTGCACTTAACTTTGCCCTCCCCCAACTGCTTTGTAATACGCTTGGAAACTCCACTTCGGTCCATGTGCAGCTTCATCCCGATTTCTTCCTGGGACATACCGTCAACATAGCGATAAATAAATATCTGCCTAATTTCACTGTCCGTTATGGTATATATGTAATCATGAATTTGACATTCCATCTCTAAAAGTTCTTCCAGTTTTTGATTACGCTTTCTTTGCAATTCATCTATCCACTTCTTACGTCTTTCATTTGCCTGTGTATCCACACCCGAGATATAAATATGTTTCTCTATATATGGAAAGTGTTTTGAAGATCCCTTCACTCGATCCGATATCATCGGAATTCCCATCTCTTCTAAACGTTTAATACGAAAGGTTAAATCTTCAATCTCAATTTTAATAGCACGGTATTGGTTTAATTCATATTCTTTCATTTAAATCCTCCTTTTTTATTATGCCCACAACTTGTCCTACAATAAATTCTCCCAAATTAATGAAAAGCTCTCTAATCTATCAGCCCGTATACATAGACTTACTCATTCGTACATTTCCAATGATTGTTTTCCGAAAGTTAAAATAACAAGTAATACCGCTCTCTTTTAGATAGCTGAAAGAGTACAAAAATCCATGTCTATTATTTTAAAATAGACCTATTATTACAATATATATTCCTAACCATAGCTTCTTAGTGTTTTGCACTTCACAGTGCTTTACTTTTTTACTTATTACTTTGTATTTTGTATTTTGTATTTTATATTTTGTATTTTGCATTTTGTATTTTGTATTTTGTATTTTGTATTTTGTATTTTGTATTTTGTATTTTGTATTTTGTATTTTGTATTTTGTATTTTGTATTTTGTATTTTGTATTTTGTATTTTGTATTTCGTATTTCGTATTTCGTATTTCGTATTTCGTATTTTTTAGCTACTTACTAAATTAATCTCCTACGTTTTATATCCTTTGTTTCTCTACTTTTAACGAATTACTTCCCCTTCACCCCAGCAATTAATTCACTAATATTTCCTGCCTATATCATAAATTATACTCTCTTTTAGCTAGTTGTCAAGCTGTAAGTTAAACTTATTTTTGCTTTTAGTATATTTTACTCACTTTTAGCTTGCATTTTTTCTCTTTTAGTTGTATAATAAAACTGTATAATAAGGCAATAAATATAGGAAAGGAGGGATCACATATGTCGGAAGAGGAGATCCGAAAGATATTCTCAAGAAACTTAACGAACTTACTTGAAGATAGAAATAAGTCACAGAAGGATTTGGTGGATTTCATTGGAGTAAGTTCATCCACCGTATCAAATTGGTGCACGGGGCAAAAGTTACCTCGTATGGATAAAGTTCAACAAATTGCTAATTGGTTAGGAGTGAATAATTCCGATCTTTTAGAGACCAAAAAGAATGACCCACAGATTACCTATGATGAGATGATTCGAATTTACACAAGAAGTAAGAATGGTTTAACGCCACAGGAAAAAATGAAGCTGGCAAAGATTATATTATCGGACGATGAGGGCTAACAGGCATGGATTATGACAAAATCAAGTACACTGTTATATCAATATATGAGCAATGCGGAGTTAACGAACTTCCATTGAATTGTTTTGAAGTACTTACGAAAATGAGCTATCAATGCATTAAATACTCCCAGTTATCTGAAACCAAATATCAAGCCTGTATGGAGCTTAGTGCCGATGCGTGTACCATAGGGGATACGATTTATTACAATGATAAGAAATCTCCCCGGCGGATTCGCTTCTCCCTCATGCACGAGTTGGGTCATGTTGAACTAGATACTGATAATGAGACAGAAGCAAACCTATTTGCCAGTAATATCTTATGCCCCTCTATGGCTTTACATTTTTCAAAGCTTCATAATATAAGGGAAATTTCTAATCTTTTTAATATTTCTTTGGAATGCGCTAAATATGCAAAGGAATTCTATGAAAGATGGCTTTACAGCGCGAAAACCTATGGTATGACAGATAGTGATCGGAGAATGTATGAGCATTTTTATAAAACAGAATATAAACATTTCATTTTTAAAGAGACCCAATGTATCTATTGCGATGAAATAATTCTCAATTCTAATAAACCTATTTGTAAAAAATGCGATAAACCCACCGCTGATATGAATTACTTCGAGAGTCACCAGGAAGACTTATTAATTGCTGAAAACACCTGGCTTTATAAGGGCTTATAATCTATCCTTCAATATGTACCCGCTTCTGGACTTCGCCAGTAAGCGGAATATTCCTGTTTAAGCTAAAGACACATTATTTGCATAAATCCGCCGGGAAAGCCGGGTTGAATGCGTAGAAGTTCCTTGAATCAAGTTCATCCTGAATTATTCTTAGAGCTTCTCCGAATCTTTGGAAGTGAACGATTTCTCTTTCTCTTAAGAATTTGATAGGTTCACATACATCATGGTCATGAACTAAACGAAGAATATTGTCATAGGTTGTTCTAGCTTTCTGCTCTGCTGCCATATCTTCTACCAAGTCAGTGATCGGGTCACCTTTACTTGCAAACTGTGTAGAGGAAAATGGTACTCCGCCTGCGGCCATTGGCCAAACACCCAAAGTATGATCCACATAGTAATTTTGGAAGCCACCTTCTACGATTTGTTCCGGTGTCAGATCTCTGGTTAACTGATGAACAATTGCACCTACGATTTCCATGTGAGCAAGTTCTTCGGTTCCGATATCTGTTAAAATACCTGCTACTTTTCTGTTTGGCATTGCATATCGCTGTGACAGATAACGTAGGGATGCTCCGATTTCACCATCCGGACCACCATACTGTGACATAATAACCTGTGCCAATTTTGGATTCTGTTCACTAATATTAACTGGAAACTGTAATCTTCTTTCATAACTCCACATATACTAGCACCTTCCTTCCCATGGCCAAGGTTCCTCTACCCATGTCCAGCTGTTGTCATTTTCAACACGATAGGCTTCGATTGGTCCAAAACAATTGGTATATTCATAAACCGCTTCATTTCTAACCTTTGATGTTCTCTCCCACTCTTCTAGTGCAGCCTGGTCCATCGGATGTGTATCAAGAAATAATCTGAGCTCATCCATAACAAAGCTCATTGCTGTAATACATGCCATTAATTTTTCTCTACGACCATCCATCTACTTGCATCCCCTTCCATACCATTTTAAATCCAATTCCTTGAATAGGGTACCATTTGCAAGCGCTACAAATTCATTTTCATAGAGATCTCTAAAGCGCTGCCAAGGAACGTAGCACATACCAATAGGAAATCTGTCTCTATCTCTATCAAAGTCCTCCCTTTCGCACATGTCCTCTGAAGTATAATTGTTCATTAAGTCGCTGCAAATAGGATCATTTGGTCTATAGGGATCCATATTCATTGACCTACGCCCCGTATTACCACGATAATTCCGCCTATCCATATATTAGCCTTCCTTTCTTAAAAGTGAATCTTAGGTAGGATTGAACTAGGTAGAAGGTAACCGTCACGAATTTTTCAATCCATATTAAACCTTCACTTTACATAAAATAATGATAACTATTTAGAACCAAATTCAAAAATCTGCGGTTTCCTCGATATTTGGCTCTGAACAGCTACAAACAAATGAATAGCATGATAGTTTTGCTTTTCTTTATATAGTATGAGGACGGGACATTTCTGTGCCTGTATCTTATGCTTGATTACCTATCATTTTTGTTATTTATAACACAATATGGATATAGTACATATTACCCTGCAAATGATTGACAATAGATTTATTTTCATATAAGATTTATTTATAACTTTTGACGAAGGAAGTAAATTCATGTATTATTTTATAATTAATCCAAAATCAAGCTCCGGACGTGGAATCCGATTCTGGTGGACCGTAAAAGAGGAATTGGATAAAAGAGAAGTAACCTATACCGCAGCTTTTTCTAAATATATGGGACATGCCACAGAACTTACGAGACAAATATGCCAGGAGAATCCCGGAATTAAGAACCTTGTGGTACTTGGCGGAGATGGCACTTTAAATGAAGTAATTAATGGTATTGATAATTATTCCGAAGTAATCCTCGGGTATATTCCCTCTGGTTCCAGTAATGACCTTGCCAGAAGCCTTAAGATTTCGAAGGATCCCATCACTGCATTAGATCATATTTTATCCCCTTCTAAATTTAAATATCTAGACCATGGGAAGATAACCTTTGAAGATATCGATACTGCTCCTCGCAAATTCTCCTGTTCCAGTGGAATGGGTTATGATGCAAATGTATGTAATGAAGTCCAAGCCTCCCCCTTAAAGAAACGTTTGAATCGTTTTGGTGCAGGTAAGTTTGTATATATTGCAATTGCAATCAAGCAACTATTAACTGCCAGACATATGAGTGCAACAGTGGTGGTTGATGGGATAACAAGAGCAAGCTTTGATCGTATTCTTTTAGTTTCTAGTATGATTCACATGTATGAAGGCGGAGGACTTAAGATGGCTCCCAATGCCGATCCTTGTGATGGTAAGCTAAGTGTATGTCTTGTTCATGGACTTAGTAACATAAAAGCACTATTTTTACTACCGACCATATTTACTGGGCAACATGTAAAACACAAGGGCGTTGAATCCTTCCATTGTAATGAAATTGAAATAATTATGGATAGTGAATCAGCCGTTCACACTGATGGAGAAGTACCTGCAGTTTGCAGGCATATTAAAGTTACTTGTATCCCAGAACAAATACGAATGATTTTATAAGAAAGAAGGAATTATCATGCAAAGACGGATCACCATCCAGACTTCATCATTAATCATACTTCTAAGTATTCTTACGATTGTGGCAGAATTTATCGCTTATTATTTATTTGACAGCATTTATCTCATCCTTGCTATTACTTGTTTGTTATCTATTATTAGCTGTCACATTCTTTTGCAAGTTACTGCAACTTATGAAGCCTGCTTTCAGTACTCCGTTTTAACGCTTTTTATCAGTCTTTTGATAGCCTTTATCTCTTACTTTGGTAAAGTGCAGGTTCTGCTGGTATATACAGATGCGATGTTAATTATTGCTGCTTTCCATTGGATTATTCCTTTGCTTCATTGCTTTTTAAGGTACATGATAGAATACGGTGTTCGCTTGGAAGGTTTTCTAACCTTTTATAGGAATACCTCTATTCTGTTCCTAGCCTTTTACTTTGGAATTCTTTTCTATGGAGCATTTGCGACAAATGCTTTCTCTTGGGCGTATCCAAAGGTTTTTGATTCCTTTAATCTCTTCCCCTTTGGTATCATATCTGCACAGATAGAAGATTACTTATATGGTAATATTTCACTAGGAGAAATCCTTACCTATCTGCTTACTAGAATCCTACCGTTTCTTCCTTTTGGTTTTTATGTCGCTCTACTGCTTAGTGGCAAAAAGCATTTGACACGGTTCTTAGCAATATTATTATTTCCAATAAGTATAGAAATCCTGCAGATTATTATTATACCAGCTCGTTGTGATATTGATGACATTATCTATGCCCTGATAGGAGGATATTTGGGGGTATTAATTTATTTCCTTGTTAATTTAATCTTTAAGGCTTTTACTGGTAAAAATTTTGCCCTGAATGATAATCAGCATTATGGATATGGAAATTCAAGATTGCATTTTTAACGGTTTTGTTCGTTCCAGAAATCCTGTAGTAATCCTCTCATAGATCCTTGATTTACAATAACATTGGGGAACCATTCTTTTGGGAACAAGTTCACATACTGTTTTTGTGAAAAGCGCTCATCCAATAAAAGAATGGCTCCTCTGTCTTCTTTTGTTCGTATCACTCGTCCTGCCGACTGAAGAACTTTGTTCATTCCTGAATAAAGATACGCATAATCAAAGCCTGCTCCATTCCTATGATCAAAGTAGCCGCGGAATAGTTCACGTTCATTGCACACCATAGGTAACCCGGTACCCACAATAACAGCCCCGATTAGACGATCATTCTTTAGATCTATACCTTCGCTGAAGATTCCTCCCATAACGCAGAAACCAATTCTACTTTCTGTCGGGTCATCTGTGAACTCTAATAAGAACGTTTCACGTTCTGACTCGGTCATATTACTGCTTTGAACCACAACTCCATCTAATTCCTCCTTCGCTAATTCCCATATAGTTAATAGCATCTGGTAGGAAGGGAAAAACACCATGTAATTTCCCTTTTTTGCACGAACAAAATCCTTAATATAACCATATATTTTCTGATATTCTCTGTCATTTCTGCGGGTATATTTCGTACTCACATCATTACCAATCATAATTAAGCGATTTTCTTCCTGAAAGGAGGAAGGCGCATAAACAGCATAGTCCTCGTCCTTTTTCCCGCCTAGTTGCTCCATATAATAGTTAATAGGAAGAAGTGTTGCAGAGAAAAGTACGGTACTCCTGCCTCTCTCCATACAGTTCTGTAGATTTTTTGAGGGGTCCATACACTGGAGCTTTAATCGAAATCGTTCTTCTTCATAATCCGTATAAATCATGTATTTATCATCTAATAGCTCATAGATACTTAAAAAATGTCTAATGTTCATATAAAGACTTAGCAGTTCATCTTTTCCCTCTGTAATAAAGCCCTCCTGTAAAAAGGCTTCATAATCAGACATCATACCGATTAAATGTAAGCAAAATCCATCGATTTGTTCCAATATCTCAAACTCATCACAATCTCTTTTCATAGCCAGGAGATCCTTGTTGCATAACTCAATCTGTCTGGCCAGATTGGCATTCTTATCCTTTATCAGCCTTTTTGCCTCAAGGAAGTCTTCCTTATACAAGATTGCACTGTACATTTCTCTTGCCCGGTCCACTAAATTATGTGCCTCGTCTATAAGAAATACATAGTCATTCTTTTTTTCATTCATAAAGAATCGTCTTAAATATACATTTGGATCAAATACATAATTGTAATCGCAGATAACGGCATCCGCCCATAGAGTAGCATCCAGTCCCATTTCAAAGGGACAGACACAATGCTTCTCGGCATATTCGTCTATGTTATCTCGAGTAATCTCATTTTCGTTTGTTAATAAATCAAATACCGCATCATTTACACGATCATAGTGCCCTTTAGCTCTTGGACATGCACCAGGGTTGCAATCTGGTTTATCAAGTATACATACCTTATCCTTGGCAGTAATTGTAACCACCTTTAGTGGCAGTCCGTTTTGATTTAATATACGGAAGGCTTCCTCCGCGACAGTACGGGTAATTGTCTTCGCTGTCAGATAGAATATCTTCTCTACCAATTCCTCTCCCATTGCTTTCACCGTTGGGAAAACTGTTGAGATTGTCTTACCAACCCCAGTAGGTGCTTCCAGAAATAATTTCTTTTTACGAAGTATCGTTTTATAAACACCCGTAACTAAATCCTTTTGACCCATTCGATAGGAAAACGGAAAGTCCATTGCCTTAATCTCTTGATTGCGCCTCTCTGTCCATCGTATCTGCCAAGCAGCCCATTTTGCATACTCTGTTATAAGATGATCAAACCACTCTTTTAAGTATATATATTCAAAGACCTCCTCAAAGTAACGAATGGATTCTGTTTCCAGATTGCAATATGTCATACGAATACCAATTTTATTCTCATCATGTTTTGTCGCATACATATATGCATAACACATTGCCTGAGCTCTATGTACACCAATCGGGGCATGCAAATGGGATAAATCCATGTACATACCCTTTATTTCATCTATAACAACCTCTGGAGGAAGCTCCTCCTCCAGAAATAGCGGAATAATATCTTCTCTTTTACTTCGATCTATAATGATTCCATCTGCTCTACCTTCTATGACTAACTCAAAGGGAATCTCCTGACTCATTACTGGCACAGTGATACTAAGCGGTACTTCTGCGGTGTAGTTTTCACCCATTTGTTTTTGTAACTTACGGTGTATCCTACTTCCTGCTTGCATGGCGTCCGCTGCATTTCTCGACCTCGTATTATCCAAATCTCCAGAGCACAAGATGAATTCTACAAGGTTTCGTACTGATATTTTTATTATTTTTTTATCTTCCTGCATGATAACGCTCCTTATTTGAGTAACTCTTACCAGTACTGGCAGTCTTTTTTAGTATACCACCACACTATGCTTCTGCCAAGTCAGACTAATAGTTTCCTACGTTTTTACTAATACAATCTTAGTCTGTTTGTACAAAATAAAGGAATAGTACTTGCATTTTTTACCTTAATCTGATACATTCTACTTGTATTCCTATTTTTACTAGAGGTCCCTCTAATATTAGCGAAACCATAGTAAATTAGGGAAGGAAATATGTAACTGCGAAGCTAGTGAACAGTTACATAAGTATAAGTATATAAGTGATTGAAACAGGTAAGACTTAATGACGAGTAAACGTAACATCAGAATTCAAATCACTGAAAAAAAGAAAAAGCGAGGTAGTATTATGGGCGGACATAATCACGACGGCGACTGCGGTTGCGGACACGATCACGATCACGAATTTGAACATGATTCAATTACATTATCATTAGATGACGGTACAGAGTTAAACTGCATGATTTTAGACATTTTCACTGTAGATAACAAGGAATACATTGCTCTTCAACCAGAAGAAGGCGAAGAGGAAGACAATGTTTTCTTATATCGTTTCATTCAAAAGGATGGCGGAGATCCAGAACTCCTCAACATTGATGATGATGATGAATTTGAAGCTGTAGCTGATGCTTTCGAAGAGCTTTTAGATTCTCAAGACTATGATGACATGTTTGATGACGAAGAAGAGGAAGAGGAAGAAGAATAATTCTTTCTTGATTTCAAAAGGGCGTTTGCAGCAATGCAAAACGCCTTTTTCATTTGTATTGCTTAACTATTTCACGACCTTAGTGCTGTCTTTTAATTCATCTATAAATCGTGACCAGGGCATAACTTTGTTATACCTTTCTTTTGCACCGTAGATATATAATAATTCCTTTGCTCTCGTCATCGCAACATAGAACAATCTTCGTTCTTCTTCAATATCAGCCGGCAATGCCGCTTTTTTATGAGGAGTTATTCCTTCATTCGCATCTGCAATAAATACCGTATGATATTCTAACCCCTTCGCACTGTGCATGGTTGCTATGGTAATACAGTCTTTTTTATATTCTTTATTTTCGACAGCTTGACGTACTAGCTCATCCTTATACTCCTCCATGTAGGAAAACCATTCCTTATAGGTCTTATAGTTCTTTGCGCTTTCCTGAAGTTCATCTAACACTTCAATTAGTTCCTCTGGTTTAATTCTTCGATAATCTGCATATTCCTTTAGATAATCCTCATAACCAATGCCTCGCCTAATATAGTTAATTGCTGCATAAGGATTCATCGTCCCAAGAATAGAAAGATCATATTCCAATTGCTCGATCCGTTCTAGAACCCAGGTTTTGTCCTCATAAAAATCCCTTACAGAATCCAGATCCACCTCTGGTGCTTCAAAGCTTTCTCTGCTGATATACCTCTTCGGTCGATTAATAATCTGCAAAAATAAACTTCTCTCCGTCTTTCCCATTGCTATCTTAATATAACTTAGTATATCTCGAGTAATCCAATGCTCGAATAAGTTGGGTAAGGAATCCCTCATCTGAAAAGGAATGTTATATTCCATAAGCTTGTGAAGTAAGGACCCAGAACCATGAGTGGTACGGACCAAGATAACCATATCGGATAAGGAAATGCCTCCCGTTAATAGTCTTTGTATTTCACTTACAATCGCCTGATTTTCTTCTGCCAGGGTATTAAAATACTTACATACCACTTCATTTCCCTGCCCATTTACTCCCTTAATTACCTTCTCATATCTATTTTGATTACATTTTACAAGTCGATTGGAGGCTTCCAAAATATAATTTGTAGAGCGATAATTAATATTAAGTACAATCTGTTTACAATCAGGAAAATCTTTGGGAAAGTTCAGCATTATTTCGGGCTTCGCACCACGAAATCGGTAGATGGACTGATCATCATCCCCTACTATAAAGAGGTTGTTTTGTGGCAGTGCTAACATTTTAATGATTTCATATTGCACAAGATTAATATCTTGAAATTCATCAATTAATATGTAATGAAATTTCTCCTGCCACAGCTTTAATATATCCGGTCGCTCGGCCAATAACTGGTAGCTTAATGTAAGCATATCATCGAAATCTATCAGGTTAGCTCTTCTTAACCTTCTCTCATACTCCTGATAGATACCACGAAATATTTCATCCGAGCAAGAGATAGAGTAGTAGTTGCTAATCTCCATTCGATTTCCTTTTACTAAACTGATTTCAGAAAATAATTCATTAATAAAATCCTTCTCATCCTCATATTCCAGCTCTAACCGATGAATAATCTCTTTCATATATTGATATCTTACATCTTCTTTTACAATATTTGCTCCGGTGAAACCATAGGCATACTTCAGTATTGTGAAAAATACTGCATGAAAGGTACCGAAATTTACTCCGGTGTGGCTAATTCCTCTTAATCTCAAAAAGCGTTCTTTCATATGCGTTGCTGCAGCTTTAGTAAAAGTAATAACTAAGATTTTGTCTTCTTTAATGTGATTATTCTGGATCAAATATCTGGTTCTCTCCGTTATTACCGTAGTTTTACCTGATCCTGGTCCAGCAAGAACTAACATTGGTCCCTCTCCATGAACCATAGCCTCCAGCTGCGCTTCGTTCATGTCCATACTCTTCCCCTCCTTCCTTTTGTAAATCATCCTGCATATTAACTTCAATTACAGCAAGTTAACCATTACTTATCAAGCTAATGATTTCTATAATTTTTATCACTAAACTATTAAACAATTTAGACGTACGCTTATAAATCTTTAAGTTTCTATTCGTTATTAACTATGATTGGATTTCATAAAGAAAAATAAAAAATATGAATATTATAAGAATACCAAAAGGACGGCAACTTGCTAACTTCCATAGAATTTCGAGATGTTATCTAAGATTTAAAATTAGTAACGTAATATGTGATTATTGGTAGCAGTTATTCTACTTCATTTTAAGATAGGATTTGAGTGTCAAAAGTCAATCACTTTCACACTTCGTTAAATTGCATAATTTAACGAAGTTAAAATAAGACATATCTTTTGACACTCAAATTATGATGTTAACTAACTTAATTTATTAATTGCAACTTGAATACGACGAATACTCTCTTCCTTACCTAAGATGCTCATAATTTCATATGCACCACCCGGTGTGGATTGCTTTCCGGACACTGCTGTTCTTACTGGCCATAATCCTTGTCCATTCTTAATTTCTTTCTCTGCAATATAGCCCATCAACAATGCTTCAATTCCAGCTTCAGAGTAATCTTCAAGAGCTTCAAATCTTGGCAAAAGATCAGTAAGGACGCGCAAAGAACTTTCTGCATCTGTTTTCATTTTTTTATGACTAAACATCTCTATATCATAATCTGGAAGTGCTTCAAAGAAATCTATAATTCCCTTAATATCAACTAGAGTTTCTATTCTCGTTTTTACTAAAGCAGCAACTCTTTTGGTATCAATATTTCCAGTGAGCACTTCTTTAATATAAGGAAGCGCTAATTCATAATATTTCTCAAAGTCCATACTCTTAAGGTATTCACCGTTCATCCAACGTAATTTAACAATATCAAACACAGCAGGTGCTTTATTAATATGAGTATAATCAAATTCCTTAATTAACTCTTCAAGGGACATTATTTCAGTATTGTTGGAAGAGCTCCATCCAAGTAATGCAACAAAATTAATAATTGCTTCTGATACAAAGCCTTGCTCTAATAAGTCCTCGTAGGAAGAATGTCCGCTGCGCTTACTAAGCTTCTTATGTTCTTCATTCGTAATCAATGGAAGATGCACATAAACTGGCTCGTCCCAACCAAAATCCTGATATAATCTCGTATACTTTGGTGTAGAGGATAAATATTCATTACCACGAACCACATGGGTAATCTTCATCATATGATCATCTACTACATTAGCAAAGTTGTAGGTAGGATACCCATCGGACTTAATTAAAACCATATCATCAAGCTCTTCATTGTCTACTGTAATGGTTCCAAAAATAGCATCATGAAAGGTGGTTGATCCGTCAGTCGGATTGTTTTGACGAATAACATAAGGAATATTAGCTGCTAAATTCGCTGCTATTTCCTCTTTTGTAAGGTGCAGACAATGTTTGTCATACTTAGTAATTTCCTTAACATCCTTACCATCTTCTTCCTCTTCAGGAGAATTGCCAACTGCAGTTTTTAAAGTTGCAAGTCTGTCCTTTGTACAGAAGCAGTAATAAGCAGCACCCTTATCAACCAATTGCCTCGCATACTCCAGATAAATACCACTTGACTGTCGCTCACTCTGAACATAAGGACCATAACCTCCGTCCTTATCCGGACCTTCATCATGAATTAGACCTGTACCCTTAATGGTACGATAGATAATATCTACCGCGCCTTCCACAAGACGTTCCTGATCTGTGTCCTCTATTCTTAAAATAAATGTTCCATCCTCATGTTTTGCGATTAAATACTCATATAATGCCGTTCTTAAATTGCCCACATGCATCCTGCCAGTAGGACTTGGTGCAAATCTGGTTCTAATTTTGCTCATTTTATTAACCTCACAATATATTTTATTCTTTTCAATCAGCTATTCTTACTTATATTGCTGCAATATCTGATTATAAGTATCATAATTAAAGCTTCCGCTCTGAATCTGCTTAATAAGTTCCGGGTCCATTGACATAATCACTATAAATAGATACACGACAAAGATTATAAATGTAATTACAGAAAAAATCAGCGTAGCTCTTGCCCAATTTTTTTTACTTGTTGGTGTATTACCACTTACTGACCACACAATCAACATAATCAAAAATATTAGCCAACCCACAAAAGGTATAAACAAAATACCGTAGGTACCTAACCAGTTAAGAAATGTCGTTGGTCTATTGTCCTCCTGATTCTGTGGATATTCTTGTCTCTGATATTCTTGTCCCGGAAATCCCTGCAATGGATTTCCCTGCTGATATGGCATTCCCATAGTATTGGGATAATATCCTTGATTATTTTGCATATCCTGTTGCCTAGGATCTGCCTGATAAGGAGACTGCCCCTGTTCTCGGAATGAATTGCCACAGTAATCGCAAAAATTAGCTCCTTCATTTTGACTCTCTCTACCACAAACCTTACATCTCATATTAGCCTCCATCTACCGTTTCTACGATATACAAATTATGAGCGAAATGCACGTCTCCGTGCTTTTTGTCGGCTGAAAAACTTTGCTTTTCAACCTATCCACCTACTTTTTTCTTAGTTTGTAACAATTCAATACCAAGCGGGATACTAATAAATTAGCTGTGAAAGCTTGCTTTTTAAATATTATTATTTATATCCTAGTTTGGCGAGAGCCAAACAACGAGAAAACCTCAGGTTTTCGAGCCAAGTTCTGAATAGTTACAGTTTAATCAATAATGGACATTATAACACATTATTTTTAAAAATCCAATCTGTATCTTATGGTGCTCTATTGTACTCTTTGCCTGTTATACTACGTTTTAAGTCTTGCAATTATCAGCTGTTTTGCTAATTTGATTTATTGATGCCAAAAAGAGGATATCTGAAATACTATCCTTCAGATACCCCCATCGTAGTAATATTTATGAATTATTCTAGTTGTTAACCTCTTCTTAACCTTCTGTTTTCATTGCCTCAATAGCACTAATCTTTGTTGCTCTTCTAGCCGGGAAATATCCAGAAACAAGACCAACTGCTACCGCTAAAGCAAGTGATGCAAATGGTAAATAAAACGGTATAACGGAGAATTTTGTATTACTCATATCTCCCGAAAAACCACCTGACATTAATGAGCCGAATATTGGAGCTCCATACTTATTTATAACCCAAGCGGCTCCATACCCAAATCCTATTCCAATTAACCCTCCAAACAAACCAATCATACCCGCTTCAAATAAGAACAGTTTTCGAATATCCCTGACCGTACAACCAAGCACCTTCATTACACCAATTTCTTTAGTACGCTCATAGATTGCCATAACCATCGTATTAGCAATACTAATTGCAGATACTATCATTACAACGACACCTAAAGCGCCTAAAACTATTTGGAGTTTCTCAGAAGCATCCTTTAATGTATTAAGGTACTGCATCTGGCTATAAGATTGATAACCTAACTCCTTAATTTTATCTTGTACATCAACTACATTCTTAACATTATCCACATTCAGTCTAATCTCCTGATACTCAGTAATGGATTTAATTGCATTTTTACGATCGGCCAAAGATAGGGTATTACAATATTTTAAATAAATTTGTTTAAAATATTCCACATCCATATAAACATTGTAATCAAAATCGCCATTTGTTGGTACCATCTTTGCAATATTTGTTAATGGCATACTAAATGCTTTCTTTTTTGGATCTGTAGCATAATCTTGGAAGGATAAAACAACTTTTTCCTTTTGAATATCAACATCTACCTGCTGCCACATCCTTGAGTTAGGATCATAAAAAGATGGCATTGTAGAACCAAAAATCATCGGGCTCCTGTCTTCCTCATTCGGATATTCTCCGTATTCAAGTGCAGGGAAATCAAAATTCTTCATTGCTTCATAATCTAGTATTTGCATATACACATTAGACTGATACTTTCCACTTGTAAGAAGCACACTCTTATAAATTATAGGTGTTACAGCTCTTACATGTTTAATATCCTTAAATGTCTCTATTAAATTATCGTCTAACGTCTGGGGCGTATTAGTCCAATTACCATTTTCATCTTCGTATCCCGCATAAGACGTAACGGTAATTGTAGTTATTCCACCTTGTTGCATTACTTGGGATTCAAAGTTTGCATCAATAGCAGTTCCTAATGAAATAACAATAATAATGGATAGCAACCCAATGATAACGCCTAGGACTGTAAGAATTGTTCTGGCTTTTCGGCGAGACAAACTCTTTAAGCCCATTTTGAACAGATCCTCAATCCTCATATATCTCAATTCCTTTTTTAATTTTTCTGCGTGCCAGTAAGGTTCCAAGTGCTATACTTACAAATAAAACTGCTACAGAAATACCAATTACAAAAAACCAGTTGGATAGAAGGGGATCTTTTACCTGACTCATTCCAGGGTCCACCAACATACCTTCACCAAATTCACCGGTATAGCCAGGGTCAATGTAACCCCCGTCTGATATTACTTCTTCCACAGGCATTTCATCTACTAATGCATCGTCTGTTCCAGTCGTGTCTGTCGCTGCCTCATCCGTTACTACTTCGTCTGTTACACTTGCATCTGCTCCAACTTCATCAGTTGCAACTTCCTCAGGAGCTGTTTCATCCACAGGTGTTTCATCCGTGGTCACCTCACCTGTTGCTACCTCTTCGGTCGTTGCATCCGTTGAAGTTTCATCAGTTACTACTGGCTCTGATACTGCAACATTTGATGATGAATTTTCTTCTACCGCTATTTTAACATCTTTCGTTGTACTTTCTGGTACTGCTATTTTAACATTAGGTTCTTGTGCAACCGCAACAGATGTGGTTGCTACATTACTGCTTACTACTGTACTATTCATATTCTTAATGTCCTCCATTCATCAGACTTCACTTTTTATAAATCTTTTTCGTCCTGTTTACGAAGTCTCCCTTTATAAATATTGATAATAACTTTTCTTGTAATTGGTATGAATAATAGTAAGATTACGATTTGAGCCACTATAAACGCCCATAAAGGTAAAATTTCTTTCTTTGCAACTCCACCATCTGGATTAAATACATCGGTTCCTGGATCTGTTGGGCCTGGATCAATAATCGGTACCCCCATAACTGTGGTAGAGAAGTCTTGTGTAAACTCCACCTGATCGCCGTTACTATCTTCAAAGGTAAATCGCATTACACCATTTGCTACGCCTTCTATATTTGGTATAACTTCAAACTCAACATAAGATGGGGTGCCTTCCGCAACATTACCAATTATTTGCATATCTCCATCTGATTTTGTGAAATCACCTTCTATTTTAACAACAACATTATTGAGAGGTGATTTACCCATATTGTAGAATTCAAATCCCAATGTGGCAGGAGTAGATACTGTTACCGCTCCATCCCAGGAATACACCTGAACATTATTAACCACTGGACGGGAGTTCTCTACTGCTTGAAGATTTAATTTTTCTGTTTTGCTCTCGCCTATTTCACCAGTTGTTGGGTTCGGCTCAGCACCGTCATACTCATACTCAATGGTAATTTCAATTGGATAAGCTTTTGTTGTTGCATCGGATTTCACTTTCATTTCCAGACTATTGGTAACGGTTTCTCCTGCATCAATTTTGTTAATGAAAAAGCTGTTACTTCCCTGTGTTACTGTAAAAATGTTATCTGGTTGAGATATGGTTACTGTAATATTCTTTGCTGCAACTGTAGAGTTGGTATTGTATAGATCAAAGGTAAAATTAAAAATAGATCCTGCACGAAGTTCCTCTGCATCTGTATAATACTTGCTAACAATTAATTTTGGTTTACTAATTCCTCCAACTTCATTAACTACGTCCCGAACAGGAATTACTCCTGTACTTTCTCCACCTTTATAGGAGCATTTCACTGTGATGCTATTTAAACCTTCGGTTATATTATTGGATACAAGAAATCCAAGAGATACCTTGATTTTCTCTCCTGCCTCAATTTTGTCATAATATAAATATGGTTCTGATTCTACTGGTATAAAGGTCGTTGTGGATAAGCCTTCTGTTGATATCTTTACTAGCTCTGCATCAACATCACTTTTATTCTCAACTTCAAAGGTTAACTCAACTTTGTCACCTGCAATTGGACTAGCAGGTGTCTGGGTTACATTACTGATAACAAGGTTTGGACTTCCTTCCGGTGGTACGGTTGGTGTTGGCGTTGGCGTCGGAGTTGGTGTTACAACATCAACATAGGTTTTTTCTGTTATCGTAAATGGATTACCTGCAGTATCCGTATAGCTAATAATTACTTTTATCTCTTTTAAACCACCTGTGGCATATTTAGATACTTTAAGTGGAATGTCAACGCTACCGGTTTTACTTGCTTTAATAGAAGCTGCAGATATCCCTGCGGTATAATAATCTTTTAATATACCTTCAGAGCCTACACCTGCACTTGCATCATCTATGGTCACTGTAATATTTCTTGCATCAGCACCACCAATATTTTTTAAATCCACACCAAGTTTAAAGGTTTGACTTAATTTTAAACCTTCCTTTGTATCAATATTTTGAACAGAAAGGTTAGGTGCCTTCGTTGTGTTCGTCGGAGTTGTCAAGTTGATGTAACTTTCAAATTTTGAAGTTTTCTCTTCCCCACCTGTTGTTTTATATGTAAAATTAGCTGTTATTTTTCTTCTGCCAGTTGCTGCATTAGAAAAAATAGAGATTGGTAAAGTAATATTCTTTGAAGCCCCTGCTGTTAAATCACCAATTTTAATGTTCTTAACAGTATACTTACCATCAATTCCATCACCAAAATCCATTGTGAGGTAAACATTCATAGCAGAAAGTTCACCCTCATTCTTAATTAGCATCGAGATGTTTGTATCATTACCAATACTGGAGTTATCTAGATTAATATTGTTCGCTGTTAGCTGAACCGGAACCTTCTCTTCCTGAACCTTTATTTTGGTTGAGATTGTACATTCTAAAGGTGTTTGATCTTCATAGTAGCTAGGTGGTACATATGTAAATTTAATCTTTATAGGATAAGTACCTATCTTAACATAATCACTTGCAGTCACATCAAATTCGATAAACGTATCTGTACCTGCATATAAGTAATTAACCGTACTATCATTTATCTTTAAAACTGGTGTTCCAAAGGAAAAATATCCACTTTCATCACTAATATCAACCAAGGGTTTGCTAATTAATTCACTTACATTAATCGTCATCTTTACATGTACTGTCTCGCCTGGTTTCACTATATTTTCTGGGTTTTCTTTTACTTTAATTGTGTCAACCGTAGTTGCTGCTTGGATATAATTATTATTTCCTACAAAACTTGTTACTACCATAGCAATCGCTATGAGAGCAGCTAATACCTTCTTCATTCTCATCCTGATACCCTTCCTTTTTATATATTTTAGTGGTTTATTATCTATATTTAGGATACATCAGCCACAACATCAGCAGATCGTTCTTCTTTTTTTATTACATTTTCTATTTTTGAGTCTTCATCAATGATTGCTTCGACTTCTGTTTTTAATTCTTCTCCCAGTGTTGGATTTTCTGTCTCTTTCGGTGTGTCCTCATGGTTAATGATTTCTATGTGTTCAATTCTACCGTCCAAAATGTGAATGATTCGATCTGCATACTCGGCAAGCTTTCTATCATGGGTTACCATAACAATGGTCTGTTTATTATTCTTGGCCATATTTTTTATGATGTCCATAACCTCTTTTGAAGTCTTAGAATCCAGATTACCTGTGGGCTCATCAGCAAATACGATTTCGGGACTACTAACAAATGCTCTGGCAATACCAACTCTTTGCTGCTGACCACCACTCATCTCTTTGGGCTTATGCTTCAGTCTTGCACCCAACCCTACTTTAATGAGCATATCCTTTGCCAACTTTTTTCTGCGCTTTGCAGTAACATGCTTAAAGATTAAAGGAAGCTCCACATTCTCAAGTGCAGTCATTGTGTTAAGAAGATTGTAAGACTGGAATACAAAACCCAGATTATTCTGGCGGAACTTTGCCAACCCTCTCTCACTCATCTTAGGAATATTCTTTCCCTTTATTAAAATCTGTCCTGCAGATAACTTCTCAATTCCAGCCATTAGATTAAGCAGAGTAGACTTTCCTGATCCAGACGCACCATAAAGGCAGCAAAACTCACCCTTTTTTATTGTAAAGCTTACATCATCTACCGCCAGGATACGTTCCTTTCCCATCCGGTATATCTTCTTAACATTTTTCACTTCTATGATGTTCTCGGATTTATTATTCATTTTACTCCTTCCTCATCTCATTCTTATGTTCTAGCCTATGATTAATAAAACGAGCAAATACCAGTTTAAGATATGCTCCCACAGGAACTGCTAGCAACATTCCCATAAACCCTCCCAATGCGCTACCAAAAATCAAAGATACAATAACTATGAGGGGATGAATCTGAATTGACTGACTTAGTAGCTTAGGTCCAATAAAATTACCATCTATCGCTTGAATTACTAACAAAGCAATCATTGAAATAACCCAGATTTTAATGTCACCACTGATAAGACAAACAAGTGTTGTGCTAACATAGGCAACAATTGGTCCAAAGTAGGGAATAAGGTTACCAATACCAGCAAATACACCAATGATAATTGCAAACTTAACACCAGTAATTGTTAATACAATACTAATCAGTAGCATCATTACCATAGCATCCGTTAATTGTCCTCTGATATAACCTGAAAACACTCTATCTAAGTCATTAATATTTCTTTTCATTCTCTCGTTTGCACGTTCTGTGAATAATGCTGTACTAATCTTTCTAAGATAGTCCATAAACAATCTTCCATCTAATATAAAATAAAAACCGATAATAAAACTAAAAATTAAAGTTGTAAAATATCCAGAGATATTGGTAAAAGAGTTCACTGTGTTGTTTACAAAATTCTTTAACATTGTAATTGCATGAACACCGACTTCTTTCACATACCCTTCAAACTGATCTGCTTGAAAATCCATCTTTTGCAATTCTCTAAGTATGCTGTTATACAACCCATTTACATTATCCATTAGGCCCTGTGCCAGTTTAGTAATATCACTTAACTTAGCCAATCTAATTTGATCTGTTAATGTAAATACCAGTAAAGATATCAATCCAGTCAAAGCTAAAAGAAAGATTAATAAAGCTGTAACTGCTGCCCAACTTCTTGGGGCTACAATTCTGCGAAATACTTTTAACTTTTTTAATTTCTCATATCGTTTCTCAAAAAATACCACCAATGGCTCCATAAGATAAGCGAATACAAAACCAATAATTACGGGTTTAATAACCTTTACTACCCAGCCCAACACCTCTAACAACTTATCCATTACTTCAGGTGCATTCCATAAAAGTAATCCAATTGTAATTATAATGAGTACCGTAATTATTACATATAACGATATTTGAAAATACTTCCAGTTAATTTTTTCTTTCCATTTCATCCGGGTGGAATCGTCTCCTTTCAAATAGGCAGTATTATTTTAACACTGCTTTACCTCCAACTTGTATCATCCTCTTCACAACTATTCATTTACTACTGTGAATATACTATTCTATTATATTTCGCTAATACCACGTTCAATCACAAATCATGAACAAAGACACGTTCATGATCTTGTTGCTCCAATCGGCATTTGCAAACGTGCTTGCAATACCTCATTCCGCTTTCATTAATCATGAAGATGTTTTTCATGCTATAATATCAGGTGCTAACTGCAATATCAAGAATAGTTTTTTTACAAGTGAAAGATCCCGGAATACTGACTCATAAAGCTTCAGGTGCTGCTGTTCGACCAATGCCAGTTCCGTAGCAGATATCCTGTCTTTACCAAATCTAGCCCTTCTGACAACCTCCATACAATAGGAGAATTCCTCTTCCTCTACATAAGGACAATTCTGTTTTACAAACTCTTCATTATCCTCCAGTCGATTCCTTTTTTCCCCAAGGGCATGGCAAGCCATTAGAATCTTTTCCATCCTTGTAAATAAGACGATAGCTTTTACGTTTTGGTTCCATAATTTATTTAATTTATTTTTACGATACACGTAAAAAATAATTATTATCAGAAGTGTTGCACTTGCTACCCCTAACAATACCTTTAACACATTAATCACAGCCGCATATACACCAGATTTATTCTGAATATCCGGCTGGTCAGGAGTATTCTGTTTGGGTGGTATCTGTGTAGGTGTTTCATTCTTTGGAAGCGTTGTGGGCGTCGGTTTAGCAGTTGGTTTTACGGTCGGCGTAGTGGTAGGAGTTGGATTTACCTCCTCTCCTTCTCCCAGTGTTCCAAAGTTAGGACCTAATGCGGGAGTAAAATCCATTGGAATCCAACCAACACCATCAAAATATATTTCGACCCATGCATGAGCATTAGAATCCAACACTGATACGGTTACCTCTTTTGAAGCTTCTGTAGAAGAAACTGAAAGTTCCTCTACTTCCTCTTCCTTAGCACTATTTATTACATCTTCAGGACCCACAGCATAACCCTCTATATACCTTGCCGGGATTCCCATTGTACGTAGAATTAGCGTTGCTGCAGAGGCATAATGAGCACAGTATCCAATTTTATTTTCGTATAGAAAATACTCTACAAAATCCTTTCCTTTGGGGAGTTTCCCCGGCGCAAGTGAGTAGCTTGTATTTTGATCTAAATAATCTTTAACATATAAAATCTTATCCATCTTCTCCGAGTTTGATGGATGCTCCATCCATTGCGGAGAAAATTCGTTCCTTAGCATATCAAGACCTTCTTCTGGGAGAACCGTATATGCTTGATATACAAAATCTCGGTATATGCCCTCATACAGACCATACCCATTTAATCCTGAACCAAGACTTTCCAACAAATCCACCTTCTCCGGATATTGAAGGTACATTTCATAAAGATTTGCCATATTGTAGAATTGTACATCATATACCTTTTGATTTCCCTTTACCTCAGTATATAAATCCTTTACATACTTAATATTATTATTCATACTTAAGTCAGTAAAATATGGAAGATACATATAGTCCTCATTCGCTCCGTTATATTCCACTGACATCTTATAATTTGTAAAGGGCATTATCATCAGGCTGCCAGCAAATCCATTGTTAAATGCATCAGTAATATACAGTTGAGATGACTTGCTTACCGAAAATAGTTGGCTCACTTGATTATAGGGGGAAAACGTATCCTTGGGCAATTGATTCATTACTGATGTACAAATACTATCCATGCCGGTCTGATAACTCTCCCAGCTATTTCCTGTGTATATAACTCCAGCATACCCTTTTAAATACACTCCATATTCTATTGCACTTAAGGGTGCTGTGATTTTTAATTGCTCTTCATAATCGTATCTTATTTTTCCTTGGGTTCCTAATTTTCCACCACTTAACCCACCACTTGAATACTTCTTGGGTAATATTTTTAAATCAGACATTCTATCCGTTACATCTTCAATTGAAAAATTCATCATAGCTGTCTGAATTTGATCTCTTGTATTCTTTATTTGCTGTTCTGCTCTCTCTTGATCCTTTGGCAGCAGAATTCTTATCATGAAGAATGCCACCAGACTTATTACACATAACCAAAGGGCAGCACTGCTATTAATACGATGCAACAGTTGCTTTTGGTCATTGTTATAAACCTTATTCGTATGAAAACTGGAATGCGATATATAAAGCGTTACTGCTAAATAAGCAATTAGAAAATGCTCTGGGGGGATTAACCCCATTGCAAAGCATAAGGTTATGGGCAGAAATAGAAGGATGCCAGCTATTAAAGCTGCTTTATTTCTCACTATCGCAATGGATAAACAGGCAACCATAGGAATCGTAATCATAATTAATAGCCTGGTACAATCCTCTCCGGCAGTCATATAATTTGCAATATACTGAATAGCATCAAAGCCGTAGTAAACAGATAATCGTTCCAGCAAGTTGTTTTCTAAAATATAAAACCCATTCTTTAAGCTATCTAATTCGCTGAATAGATAGAGTCCATATATTCCTCCACCAAAAAACAGTTTTACTAGGTTCATTCCTGGAAACACACATAAAATAAAGGTGATAATCGATGAAATCAAGATTGCTACATCTACAAATAGCTGCCTTACTGGTAGACCAATGCTATAATTAAAGACTCCTATAAAACACCAGCTACCTATCAAAATAGCTAAAAATTGTACAATGCGTGCCTGAATCGGGAATCCCGGTTTTCGTTCATCCGTCATGTAGACAGCAGACTCCATGAAAAGTCCATCTTTTTGCTGCTTGCTCATTCCTTCACCACCAGTTCTATTAAAATCTTCCTATTACCTTCTAACTAAACAGTTTACCCTATGTTAATATAATTGTTAATTAATTGTCATTATGATTTAGGCCGTTTTAAATTGTATTTGTTTTTCCATATCATCATTTCCACATACAGCATCTACAGACCATAAACGTAATCCTAATTCACTTAACTTATCATGAATTTCCATTGGCAATCCATTCTCATTTTCTTGATCCTGATTCGTATTTACGTGAATAACCTGCCTGGTCTGTGCTCTGAATACGGAAAGTGCTGTCATGTTTTCACTCTTCAAATCTCCGCTGATATAGTAGAGATCAGTATAATTTTCTTTAGGAAATTGAGCCATATATGAATTTAAAGCATCCAGAGATGCTTCATATGGTAATGCTTGCAGCAACCCATCCACCGCTTCAAATAGGTCATTCTCCTCCCCTACTCGTACTCTATGGCATCGTTCCTGCTGTCTATCATACCAGCTAAAATAATGAAGCTGCCCTCTACGAATAAACGTATATGACATAGAAATGGCAGTTTCTAATAAAGCATCCATATAGGAAAGTGGATTCTTGCCTTTGGGGGTATTTAAATCAAGTAAGATCAGCACAGAACAATTAATTGGATCGCTGAATTCCTTAATCATTAATTGCCCCTGCTTGGTGCTTAACTTCCAATGAATTCTTTGTAAGCGATCTCCTTCGCGATATTCACGAATGGCAAATACTTCAGATGGATCATCACCACTTTTTTTGGTAGAATATTGATCGCTATCCGTTACAATTGTATTGCGGCTTAAATCTATGTCATCTGCAAGCTCATAATAACGGGGTAAAACAGCTGCTCTTATTTCTCCTCTTGATTTCTTTCTCAAAGAAAATAACTTTAAATAATCATAGATCTTAATACTTTTAATACTAATAATTAAATTGCCTGCATATTCCGAGTAGAGGTGAAACACCACATTCGTTTTCGATCTTCCATTAACTGAAAGATAGAATTCCTTCGTATGCTTTTCTTTTGAGTAACCATTACTATAAGTAATATATATTTTCATGTTTGTGATTGGAAAAACACTTGGATTGTGAATTAATAGCGTGATGGGTACTCGTTCACCTTTATTAACAATATGAGCTGTAGTTACTAATCCTACTCTTAACCTACCATATAGATAGCTTAGAATTCCAAACATGATAAACGGTAATGCAAGAGCTGTAAAAAAAACAACTCCCATATAATAAGTATAATACAAAATAGTTAGTAATCCGACTACTATTAACAAAAGCAGGTATCGCAATTGTCTCCAGAGCATAGGCATAACCGTTCCTTTCGTTTAGTAGGTTTCCCTTGTTATGATACGAGGTGCACGTACTACACGAAGGATATCGTCTAGGAGATTCTCGACCGTAACGTTATTAATTCTTGCTTTCGGTTTTAATAAAATACGATGTGCTGTTACATCTTTAAAAACATACTGTACATCACTGGGCACCACATAATCTCTTTTACTTAAAAAAGCAGTAGCTTTTACCATATTCATAATAGCTAAAGAACCTCTTGGACTAACTCCTAGATCAATTAATGAGTTCTCTCTCGTTTGTTGGACTAACAAAGTGATATATTCATAAATGGAGTCATGAACATATACATCCTCCACCATATTTTGCATCATCAGTAATTCATCTTTATCAACGACTTGCATTATCTTTTCCATTGGATTGCTTTTTTGTCGTTCTTTTAAAATACCAATTTCACTTTTTATATCCGGATATCCCATGGATAACTTAACCATAAAACGATCTAACTGTGATTCTGGTAGCATCTGTGTTCCAACAGAACCAATCGGATTCTGTGTTGCCATAACCACGAAAGGCTTAGGAACCTCCCTGGTAATACTGTCCACCGTTACTTTTCCTTCTTCCATAACCTCCAGGAGAGCAGATTGTGTTTTAGAAGAGGTACGATTGATCTCATCTGCCAAAAAAAGGTTACACATAATTGCACCTGGTTTATACTGCTGACTCTCACCATCTTTACCCAAAAGGTGATATCCAACCACATCGGTTGGTAACACATCCGGTGTAAACTGTAGTCTATGATGCTCAAGGGCCATGGCCTTAGAAAATGCCAATGCCAATGTTGTTTTACCTACTCCGGGATTATCCTCCAGTAGAATATGGCCTTTGGCTAAGATTGCCGTAAGCACTTTCCCTATTATCGTTCGTTTACCGATTACAACCTTATTTACCTCGTCCATAGCCTGTAAAGCTTTCCCGTTCATTGGAATCATCTGTAACACCCTTCCTATCTTTGTAATATCTTTTGTATTATATCATAGTTTGTCCACAATTCAAATTAGAATGGCATTAAATTCATGATTTCATAACGATTTCCTATTTTGCCCAATAATAACTTTGTGAAGTTATTATGAATGTATTGACTTATACTATAAAATGATTAAAATTAACTCTATGAGAATATTATGGAGGTAGCAAAAAGGTGAACAATTCTAAAAAATTGAAAGTTAAAAAAGTTAAGGTGGACAGGCTCATTCAGCAAAAGCCCATTACTAAAATATCAAAACCATGGATTATTACTGCTGCGATTTTAGTAGTCGCTCTAGTAGGCGGTCTATTGTTTGATCAGCTCTATGAGAGCACTCTTTTTAAAATCAACAATGATAAATATCAATTAAGTGATTTAGCTTACTATTTCTACAACATAGAATCAGAATATGATTACTATGATCAGATGTTTGGTGGCGGTGGCGCATACTGGGACATGTCCTTTGATGAAAATGGCACTACTGTTCGTGAACAGGCAAAACAAGCAGCAATTGATTCTTCAATCAGTACAGAAATTCTTTACAAAGAAGCTGTTTCAGCGGATTATACTTTAACAGAGGAAGAAAAAGAAACCATAAGCACTAATGTTACTACATTATTGGACAGCCAGCTTACTGAATCTGTAATCAAGAAAAATCATTTTACTGAGAAATACTTAACTGATGTTCTTAGTAAAGCAACCTTAGGTGCTCGTTATCGTCAGGATAAGATTGATGCCTTTGACATTGATGATGCTGCTATTAAGGCTGGAATTAATTATGATGAATACAGACAATATGATATCGAATACTTATATATCTCTACACAGACTACAGATGAGGAAGGCAATACCGTTGCCCTGTCTGACGAAGAGAAAACTGCAGCATATGACAAGATTAATGGAGTATATGAAGCAGCAAAAACTACCGAAGATTGGTCAACCTTAATCGCTGATGATGAAGAAGAATTAACTTATAAAGACACTAACTTCCTGGAAAGTGGTACAACCTTCTCCGAGGATTTTGAGAAAATGATGATGGGCATGGAAAACGATGCTGTAAGCGAAATCTATGAAGACGAAACTGGCTATTATATTGTTCGTATGAAAGATAATGACTCCAGCGAAAGCTATGATACTGCTGTTGAGAGTGCAATTACTACAGAAGAAAATACACAATTCAATGCTCTTTATGAAGAAATCAAAGCAAAATATGATATTGAAAAGAATGAAAAAGCCATCAATGGTTTAAATATGGGTAGTCTTACCATCTAATACAGTTTTTAAAGGTTTGAAAGAGTAACTGTTCAGCCATAAAAATATTCTTAAAAAAGTTATAAAATTGAATAAATTTTTCCTTTCTTGAAATAATATAGTTGAAAATCTCAGAAAGGAGATCATTATGGCAAAGAACAAAGACAACAATTACAAGAATAGCAAGAACACCACGACTAGTAGCAATAAAAGTACTACGTCCAGCAGCAACAAGAGCAGTGGTTCCATGAAGGATACTCATGCTCAGGTTCCGGACAAAGGTCCTAGCCGCAGCGGCCCAGGTGGTGAATAATTATTTTAATTGAACACGAAGTAGCACTCCTGCTTTGGTGAGCTCCTAAGATTAGATTTTATCTAAGCCCTGGATTCATTACATAAGCAGGGGTGCTATTTTTATACCTAATATCTCTTTTTTATGTTTTGCTAAATTAATAACTATGGACATTGTGGTTCTGTAGCTCCACCTGGTCCGTAGGGAATTACGAAAGTGAGAATTCCTGATGCATAAGGTGCAATGTCATATTGCTGAAAATAAATTACCACACCTTCTTTTGACAAATAAAAATTATTTGGTTTAAAGTTCTCCGCTACAAGCTTTGGATAATCATCAAAAACCATTGTGGTATTTTCCTTAACTTGCTGCTTTATCTGGTTAATAATACTCTCTATAATAAATTCTTTATAGTTGCTTTTTCCCGGAAAAAAATCTGATAGTTCTGCGTGTTTGCTTTGTGCTAAATTCCAGGTATCTGAGGTACGAACTGTATTTCCGTGAGCACCGCCGGTATATTCATACTGATCAAAATATAGGCTAAGCATACAATTCTCATTATATGTTACCGTATATTCAGTAACAGCCTCATATTCATGAACAGGAAAATCATTGGCAATAGAATATTCATAATCCACCATGGCTTCCTGATATAGCTGCATAATATTGGTTCTTTGATACATTACTGCCTTGGTTCTATAGTAACTATTTAATTTATTAGCAAGCGTATGATAGGTATCGGAGATAAAATGTGGATATTTTATGCTATAATGCATTACCTTCGTATTTTTATAGTATAAATCCTGTTCTAAGGTTCTCTCTTTGATGACAACACCGTTACTTGGCATAAATAAATCCCCCTTACACTGTTTCCTTAGCACATCATATGCTAACAAAAGCATTGATATGCTTGTCAATGTCAGAGGGAGCTACTCAATTCGTTTCGTAGTTGATATTATTAGTTTGAATATTATAAGTTATTTTTACTCACTATTAAAGTGCACCACTTAATTCCTGATAAACTAATTGTTCAATATTTCTTACCTGTTTCTTATTCATAGAAAAAGCAAAGACCTGTTCACTGGCATGAAGAAAGTCATAGAAATTACAATTACCCGTTCTTTCCCCTATTCCGAACAAGGTACAATCAATATAATCTGCACCTGACTTTGCACCGATCAGAGAGTTGGCAACTGCCATGCCCAAATCATTGTGAACGTGCATTTCAATTTTCAAATCCGTATTGGCTCGGATGGTCTCCACTAACTCTTTTGCCCTGGTAGGTGTCAAGGTTCCAACCGTATCCGCCACTCTAATTGTACTGACTCCTGCTGTCTTAAGTTCCTTTATTAAGCTTAACATGAATCCAATATCCGACCTAGATGCATCCTCAAGGCCTACCGTTACTTCAACGCCCTCCTGGAGAGCAGCGCCAACGCATTGTAACACATTTTTCATTACCCAGGTTTTGTTCTTCTTTAGTTTACTATAAATCTGTACATAGGATACCGGTGTGCCAATATGTATGATATCTGGTTTGCAGGCGATGGACCGTTTTACATCATTAACATTCATTCGACTCCAAACAGAGATTTTAGCTTTTTGCTTATGTTTAATAATGTTGTAAATACTTTCTTCTTCCATCTCACTTAAGACTGGTGTGCCAGCTTCAATTTCATAAACGCCGATTTCATCCAACAATAGTGCAATCTTTAGCTTATCCTCTGGTCTCAGTGCAACTCCAGGACTTTGTTCCCCATCCCTAAGAGTCGTATCAACGATGTATTTCATTTCCTTCATTTCTTGACACCTCCTCCACCAGATAAATGAACTCCTCATCGGAAAGACTTTTTCTATTTTCTGTGCAAATATTTTTTATTATCTTAAGCAATTTATCAATAATTGAATTATCAAGAGCCGGTAACCCCAACTCCTCCATTTTTAAAGCAATCGACTTGGTACCGGAATGCTTCCCAATGATTAACTCTGTATATTTACCGACTAACTTTGGATCATAAGCTTCATAGGTGGCTGGATTTTTCTTAATTGCATCTACATGGATACCTGCTTCCACCTGAAATATATTGTTACCTATGATTGGCTTTCTGTTTCCTGTCTTTTTACCTGTAAATACTTCAAATAGCTTTGTTAGCCTAGGAAGTATCGTTAGATCTCGGTTCGGTTTATGACGGATTGCTAAGCGCAGTGCCATAAGTACTTCCTCTGTTGCTGCATTGTTCTTACATCCGGCAAAGCTCGTGGTTACATAATTACCATAATATGCTGCCCACTGCATTGCCAAGGCGCTAGCGCAGCCATAAGTATTTTCAGGATTAAATATTACACTGCTGTTCGGAAGACCATGCAGTATTTCTTCCAGAAACTTCTCATAGGAATCATAGCACATAAGATCGTCCAACCCTACAACCCGATATTCTCTTCCGCCTTGCAATGTTCTAAGCTTAACAATTTCTCGTATATCATTGAGCTGAAGTTCATAAATAAGTTTATCTACCTCCGCCTTATAGCGGCAAACATAACGGAAGAAGCCCGGATATTCTATCATCTCATCCACATACTCAATATTTAAGATGAATTTTTGATGTTCCGGGAGATACTCCATTACCTTATATACCTCAACAGGAATTTCCACAATGTCTACACCGATTGTAAATAGCATGTCGCAAAAAGCATGCAAATCTTCCTTGGATGGCAGATTATCTTCCAAAATGGTTAGGGTATTATCAATCAATCGGATTATACTACCATCCTCCTTTCCCAATACAGTAGTAACTATGATTTGCCATATCACTCCACCTGTTTAAGTGCATATTACTTATTTTCTTAAATCCTTAGCTCCGCCACCGGGTTTCCCTTCACAATATGTTCTTCTACTATTCGCTCCACATCATCCTCTGTCAGATTCCCATACCATATCCCTTCAGGATAAATAACTGCTATTGGTCCTTTTTCACAAATGCCAAAACAGCCTGTGTTTGTAATCATTACTTCACTTGATAAATCATTTTCCTCAATTAATTCCATAAAGGTTTGTACAAGATCCACCGCTCCCTTTGAATAGCAAAAACCCTTCTGTTGACCATTTATTCTGCAGCTTGTGCAGATAAAGATGTGATGCTTTACTTCCACCATAGTAAAATCCCCCTTTACTAAATTCGTATAGTTCCCATTTTATAAGTTTAAAATTATATTGTTGCTAACATAGCGGTATACCAATAACGTATTTCTATTTCAGGTAGCCACCGTGAGTTCCTCTATAGCACGTTTTATAGAATCCTCAATGCGGTCACAAGTAGCAAAGGTACGTATTCCCTTTTGGTTTAGCTTCGTACGGGGGACATCCCCAATTCTCATTGCAATTACTGCCTGACAATCAGCTACCGCTTTGAGGATACGTTCCATCTTATCTTCTCGGTCCCCGCACTCATCCACACCACTACAGTATTTATCAACTACTCTTCTTTCTTTAAATGCTGTATTCCCAGCTTTGTATTCATAAATGTAGAATTCTGATACCTGACCAAAGTGACGATCTACAATCATGCCACTCTGTGTTGCTACTGCAATATGTATTTTAGGTATATTCTCATTAAGAATATCTTTTGTATCATCAATTTTCCTTGCTTTATCAATCTCTGTTGTTTTATCACTCTCTTTTGTACTAACAATTTGCTTCTCTATTCCTGTTGAGTAATCAATATTCTTCGTCACATCGATCTCTTTATGGCAACGGTTAAACTCAACAGATTGGTCGTTATCCAGCGTACCAACAGCATCCGCCCTACATTGTCTGCAATGATACATTTGCTTGAGGCTTTCCCCGCATTTTGAACGCATCTCCATTATTTCGTTGTTATTCACCAGTGGAAGATGTTCAAACACGCTGCCTTTCACAGGAATTAACTGCATGATATTGGTCATAACACCGCCTAACTCCTTAACCTTTGCAACTACCTGGGGAATATGATGTTCATTAATCCCTTTTAACATTACGATATTCACCTTGCACATAATTCCTTTTGAAGTAAGCATTTTAATTCCTGCCAGTTGATTTGACAAAAGGATTGCTGCGGCTGTTTCTCCGTAATACCGGTTCCCCATATAGTCCACATATTTGTATATTTCAGCTCCAAGCTTTGTATCCACCGCATTCATTGTAACCGTTACATGAGATACCCCTAGTTCAATTAACTCATTGGCATATTGCGGAAGCATTAATCCATTGGTGGAGATACAGAAGGTAATCTCTGGATCAAGTTTTCTTATGCCTGATAATGTTTCTCTGGTCTGCTCCATATTTGCTAGTGCATCTCCTGGACCAGCAATACCAACAACCGATAACTTAGGAACCTTTTCCTTTACCTCTAGATATCTCTGTATCGCCTCCTCTGGTGTCA
Source organism: Bacillota bacterium (assembly GCA_023407575.1). Taxonomy (GTDB): domain Bacteria; phylum Bacillota; class Clostridia; order Lachnospirales; family Lachnospiraceae; genus Mobilitalea. Next base: position 24,814 of record JAEYLX010000018.1, on the reverse strand, counting down.
GTACTTTAGTCGTAACTCCTGGCCTGCTTTCATTTGGACAATCATATTTACGCAAACAATAATTACAGCTTATATTGCATTTTGGTGCAATTGCCAAATGCATTCTAGCATATTGATGTGCTCCGCAATTATAACATGGATGGGTTGCTGTCTTTTCCTCGATTGACAGTTCTTTCACCGTCAGTACTTCTTCTTTACTGTTCCACTTTTGCTTATTATCCGCTCTGGTACCAATATAATTGTTTCTGCCTTTTCTTATTCTGATGTTTTTATTATCATACAGTTTAGTATCTCTGGGGTTAATATTATTCTGGCGTATCGGATCGTCCTTAGCAGCAGTATCCTTATAATACTTCTTGTAAAGTTCTTCCCGAAAGCCAGTCTCTTTACGACTAAGAATTTCATTCGTCATTTCGTCCAGTAGAATAAGAGCTCCTTCATATCCAAGGCTTCGCAGCCTCTGTCCGCCCAATCGATCATGAATGGGAAAGCTTCTTCGTACTAAAGGAATGCCTAATCTCTCTGCCATACGTCTTCCATCTGAGTTGCCTAGAAACAGATTAATTTTAAGCTCTTTTGCTGTTTCCTCCAGTGTTTGAAAATCAATGTCATCCATAATTCGAAACTCTTTTATATAAAATACATCTGCTGCTGATTTTATTTCTTTTGTAAGTAATTCTTTCATTCTGTGACACTTACTTCCTGTGGCGGCGATTAGAGGAACAATTCCATTTTCCACACATAACCTCACTGCGCTGTATACAAAGTCAGGTTCGCCATAAATGGCAGCTCTAACTTCTGCATTGTATTTATGTGAATCTATCATGGCATCCAGAAAGCGACTTCTCTCTTTATAAATTCTCTTTGGTATCCTATTACCGGACACTTCTTTTAAAATTCTTAGGAGTTCGTCATTATCTCTTAAGCTCATGGGTATATGGCATCTCTGAATTGGAACTCCATAGGTATCCCTTAGATATGCAGCTGGTGATTTTAAATCTTCTGCAAAGGTACTGATTTCGATGGTGCACTTCGCTCCTGCCATCCGTTTGATATCCCTGATATCCGTTCCTGCCTGGGACAACTTTTGATAAACAGGTTCATGACCGCCATCTAAACTCTCCGAAATATCGGGCAATAAAATATAATTAATTGAAAATGCATCTAATAAATTTTTTAAATAACGGGTATCTGCGGGTGATAGCTGACTGGTAATGACATTAACTTTATGATTAGGGGTTTCATCCATAGGAATACTTTTTACCAAATGATAGAGGGCTGAAAAATATCCTTCAAACTGGGTTCCACCATAACCCGGTGTAGCTATACTTACAATAGCAACCTCCCTATATTCCGGATTTTCATTATAGAACTTTTGTATAATACGCGGAGTATCCTCTCCAATTGTCTCTGCAAGGCAGGTAGTAGCAACGCCAATTACCTCTGGTTGATATACCTGAATTAGGTTTTTTAACCCCTGAAGCAAATTCTTTTCACCACCGTATACCGTTCCCTCCTCCGTGAGAGACGAGGAGGCAATGTCAATCGGCTCATTATAATGTGTTGCCATGTGTCTTCTGATATAGGTGCTGCATCCTTGTGAACCATGGAGGATGGATGCACATTTTTTAATTCCGCTCATTGCTGTCATTGCCCCCATTGGCATACACATTTTACATGGATTTACGTTTAGATTAACTATTTTTGACCTCATGAAGACCTCCTTTAAATCTATACCTTCATTCCAAACGAGAGTGAACATAGTTCCAAACCGGACTGTTCATACTCTTATTAATTTCCTTTGTAAAATTAACTACGCCATCAAAGCCGCACAATGGATGCTTTCTTTCATGGTTATGATCACAAAAGGCAATACCTAGCTTATACGCGAGTGGTCTCTCTTTTACTCCACCCACTAAGATATCCGCTCCCTTTTCTCTAATAAATGCCTCTAGTTCCGCAGGATTTGCATCGTCTAAGATAACAGTATCTTTTTCTACAATACTAGAAATAATCTCGTAGTCTTCTGGCTTTCCTGTCTGGGTACCTACCACCACAGTTTCCATTCCCAGAGAGCGAAACTGACGAATGAGAGAAATTGCCTTAAACCCGCCTCCCACATAAATTGCAGCTTTTTTGCCAATGAGATTTTTACGATAAGTCGCTAAAAACCCTTGAAGTTTTACCGTCTCTGCCTCACCGAATTCAATCGCTTTCTGTTTAGCATCTTCATTCCCAAGTGCTTCTGCAATTCTGATTAAAGAGCTTATAGTATCTTCAATTCCATAAAAACTAATCTTAATATAGGGAATTCCCATCTCTTCTTCCATACGATTTGCAAGATAGGTACTGGAACCAGCGCATTGTACCACATTCAGCCGGGCAGCAGGAGCCTGAATTAAGGTATCATAATCGGAATCACCTGTGATTGTTGCTATCACAGGAATTCCCATTATTCTAAGATACTCCTTGACTATCCATATCTCCCCTGCCAGATTAAAGTCTCCAAGAATATTAATCCCTTCTCTTTTTGCAGGCTTATGGGGTGATAAAAGTCTCATAATAGCATCACAAGCCATTTTGTACCCAGTGGACTTATTCCCTGAAAAGCCGGGGGATTTTACCGGTAATACCTGAACTCCATATTTCTTCGTAAAACTCTGACATACCGCTTCGACGTCATCACCAATAACCCCAACAATGCAGGTAGCATAAACAAAGATAACCTTTGGCTTATGCTCTGTTATTACTTCCTCAAGTGCTGCAGATAACCGCTTTTCCCCTCCGAAGATAACATCCTGTTCCCTTAAATCAGTTGAAAAGCTATTTCGATACAAGTCTCCTTTGCTACTTAAGCTCCCCCGAATATCCCAGGTATAACTGGCACAGCCGATGGGACCATGTACAATATGAAAGGCATCTGTGATTGGATTTAGAACAACTCTGGCTCCACAATATACACAGGCCCTCTGGCTAACTGCACCAGATACACTGTTACTATCACAGCGCATTCCATCACCACCGCAGCCCTCCTGCTTACGTACAATAGAGCTCTTTCTGGCCTCCAGAACATTTACATTTTCCACAGACATCCTTCCTTTCTGGTTAAAGATAAAATAATGACTACTTCCCTTTATAAGACTAAGTGACTGTAACAAAAGTAAACCTAGACAAGGATTTTGCAAAGGGAGACAATATTCATTCGTTTCTCTACACAGCCTCCCCTTTGCCACACTTTCCTTTGCCACAGTCCTTATCTTACCTACATAACCATTTCGAAGTCTTCCTCTAAACTATCCCTATCCTGTCGATCCATTAGTGCATTCATGATTAGTTCTGCCAATCTCATACCACCCTTATAGCCTACAATTGGCAAGTAAGAATGAATGTATCGGTCAATAATGGGAAAACCTGCTCTGACAAATGGTATATCCTCCGCTCTTGCAATGTATTTTCCATGTGTACCACCTATGAGAAGATCCACACCTTCTTGTTTAATCCATTGATGCAATTCAAATAAATCTGCAAATGCCTTTGCCTTACAACCCTCTACTCCAAATTTGGTGAAAAGTTCTTTCGCTGCTTTTTCAAAGGAATCTCCCGGTGTCCCGGTTACAAGATATTTTGGAATCATACCCATCTCAAGAGTAAATTCTGCAATACTTAATACTGTGTCAGGATCGCCGAAGATGGCCACCTTCTTGTTATAGGTATAGGGATGAATGTCAATCAGGATATCTACCAACTGCCCTCTTTCCTCTTCCACAACGTAAGGAACCGCCTCCTTGGTATAGTTCTGTAGAGCTACAATATATTCATCTGTTCTTCCAATTCCAATAGGCAAGGGTAGCAAAGTATGAGGAACTCCACATTTTTTTGAAAGGGTTTCTGCTGGCGCTTCACTTGCCGCCTTTCCAAAAGCAAAGGTACATGCCGAGTCACCCAGAGTAATAATTTCTTCCACTGTTGTGCCTCCTCTTGGATAAAGCTCGAACTTACCAGTCATCGGAGAGTCCATAACTCCAGTAGTGTCCGGCAGCATGGTATAGGACACACCCATCGCCTCGGTAAGTTTCTTTATTTCTCTCATGTCTCCCGGATTAACGAACCCTGGCATTAACACCACTTTTTTGTTTTTTCTGCCGGAAGACTTTGACAAGTAACGAATGAAGCCTGCCACCATATTACTAAAGCCTGTAACATGGGAACCATAATAACTGGGTGTATTGCAATGCACCATATACTTCCCTTCCGGTACATCAATATCCTGTATAAATGCATTTAAATCATCACCAATTGTCTCTGAGAGACAAGTCGTGTGAACCGCTATAATCTTAGGGTTATAGATATCAAAAATATTTTTTGCAGCTGTTTTTAAATTTGCACCACCACCGAATACAGAAGCACCTTCGGTAAAGGAACTGGTAGATGCCATAGCCGGGTCTTTAAAATGTCGGGTTAAAAACATTCTGTGGAAAGCGCAGCACCCCTGGGAACCATGGCTGTGTGGCATACATTCATGGACACCAAGTGCAGCATACATTGCTCCTACTGGCTGGCAGGTCTTTGCAGGGTTAACACGCAATGCACTACGTTCTGATTTAACTGCTGTGGTATAATCTAACATGCTTCTTCACCTCCTAAGCTTCCTTCCAGTATTGGTGTCGTTGACCAAGGTGCTTTCACATAACTCCAAGCTGGAGCATAAATTCCCATCGCGATATCCCTTGCAAAAATCACAGCACCTCGAAAACAGGAATATGGTCCGCTATAATCATAGGAATGTAGCTGCCTGGATAAAATACCGCTTTTTTGAGCTACGTATTTGTCTTTGATACCGGAGAAGAAAATATCTGGTTTTAACAACTTGAGAAACTCTTCTGTTTCATAGTGATTTAAATCATCTACCATGAAAGTGCCATCCTTCATATCCTTGACCATTCCACCATAGTAATCAATTAACTTCTCTTCCTTTAAGCGGTTAAGTTCCTCTTCCGACAAATAAACATGGAATTTCTCTGCATCTGGCTGTACAGTGATTGATTCAATATTCTTACTGTCAGCATCCACCTTTACAAAGGGTATTACCTCACGTCCCTCATATTCCTCCCTATGGCCAAATTCATAACCAGCTAAAATGGTATGAACCCCCAGATCATTTAGAAGAAACTGATAGTGATGTGCTCTGGAACCACCTACATAGATCGCAGCGGTTTTCCCTTTTAACCTGCTTTTATAGTAAGTCATTTCCTGTTCTATTTGGTCTAGTTCATCCGCAATAACAGCTTCTGTTCTCGCCGTAAGCTCCGGATCATCAAAGAATCTAGCCATATTTCTAAGTGATTCAATTGTTGCTTCCACACCAACAAAGTTAACCTTCATCCAAGGTGTTCCATATTTTGTTTCAATTAATTCTGCAATATAATTAATGGAACGATGACACTGAACTACACTTAAGTTTGCTTGGTGAGCATTTGCAATATCCTCCATACTGGCACCGCCAGTAAATACGGATACAATTTCATATCCAATCCGCTTCAATAATCGTTCTGTCTCCCAACCATCGCCGCCAATGTTATATTCACCTAGAAGATTAACTGAAAATTTATTTGTAATCTTTCTATCACCTTCACCAATAACATATTTAATTAACTGGTTGTTCGCAATGTGATGGCCTGCGGACTGGCTGACCCCTTTGTATCCCTCACAGCTGAAGGCAATGCATTTAATTCCATATTCTTTCTCAGCCCACTTGGCTACGGCGTGGATATCATCACCAATTAATCCAACGGGACAGGTGGAACAGATCATGATAGTTTTTGGATGAAATAATTCCATTGCTTCTTCAATTGCTTTTTTAAGCTTTTTCTCACCGCCAAAGACAATATCCGGCTCTTGTAAGTCAGTGGAGAAACAGTATTGCAGATAATTATCCTTTCCATCCTCAGTCCTAGCTTTATGTCTTCGGGTTCCCCAGGAATAATAAGCACAACCGATGGGACCATGGGTGATAATAAAAGCATCTTTAATTGGTCCAACCACAACACCCTTACAGCCTGCATAACAGCAACCTCTTTGTGTAATAATCCCCGGTATGGTTCGTACATTCGCAGCAATTTCATTTTTTTCACTGTGATTAACATCCACCATATGCTCTTTACGATTTTTATATACTCTGGAATTGTATTGGTCCAGCACCCGATTCATTGTATTCATAGCTACCTCCAATCTACTGTACTAATAGGCCTCTGTGGTTGTTTCTCCATTACGTACCCGATAGCTTTCAAAAATCGGAAGGATAAATATCTTTCCATCCCCCGGATTACCGGTACTATTTACGTCCATGATGGATTGCACCACCTTATCCACCTCGGTATCCTCAACAATCATTGTAAATACTCGTTTTGATATTAAACGCTGTGTTTCAGACAAATACTCTCCCGTTTCAGTGGCTGGTATTTCTCCTGAATCAACAATAGTTCTAAGCAGCGTCATATCAATTAGTTTCTTTCCCCTTCCAAGCACCTTTCTGCAGGTAAAGGCTGGAACTCCAGCTTCTGCTAAGGCTTCTTTGGTGGGGTTCACTTTATTCTGTCTGACAATCGCCATTACTTCTTTCATGCTCGAATCCTCCAATCCTTTTAAATCCTATAGCCCTTTTAAATCCTATAGCCCTTTTATAACTGTTTGAAACCTTTATCGTTATAGTCCCTTTTTCTTGGTACTAATTGTATAGGCCTCTTCCACTGGACTGACAAAGATTCTGCCATCGCCAAAGTGACCATTATCACCTGTTCTGGCATATTTCATAACAATCTTTACCACATCCTCCTTATCCTTATCGTCCACAACCATAAGAAGCATTTCCTTGGGTATCTCATCATAGAACACCTCACCGACCTTAACCCCTTTTTGCTTGCCACGTCCATATACATCCATCTTAGTAACTGCAGGAAAGCCTGCTGATAATAATTCTGATAATACAATTCCGACCTTTTCCGGGCGAATAATTGCTCTGATTAGTAACATAAATTAACCCTCCCTATATTAAATATCTAAAATACCATGCTCCATTAACAGCTCTTCTAATCTCTCCTGTTTCATGGGCTTTGGTATAACAAACATATCATTACCATCAATTTTACTTGCCAGCTGACGATATTCCTCTGCCTGACCAGCTGCTTTGTCATAGTCAATTACTGTCTTTTTATTAATTTCTGCTCTCTGCACCATATTATCTCTTGGTACAAAATGTATCATCTGGGAACCCAGTTCCTTTGCAAAGGCACTTACAAGATCAGCTTCCCCGTCTACTTTTCTGGAATTACAGATAATACCCCCAAGCCTTACTCCGCCAGTATTTGCATATTTTTGAATACCTTTAGAAATGTTATTCGCAGCATATAACGCCATCATTTCGCCGGAAGCTACAATATAGATTTCCTGTGCCTTTCCTTCTCTGATTGGCATTGCAAAGCCTCCACAAACAACGTCACCAAGTACATCATAGAATACATAATCCAAATCATCCGTATAGGCTCCCAACTGTTCCAGCAGATTAATGGATGTAATAATACCACGGCCAGCACATCCAACTCCTGGTTCGGGACCGCCGGATTCTACGCAACGAATATCCGCGAAGCCCTTCTTTAAAATGAAATCCAGGTCAATGTCTTCTCCCTCTTCTCGAAGTGTATCAAGTACTGTTTTCTGTGCAAGACCTCCTAAAATTAATCTTGTTGAGTCAGCTTTCGGATCACATCCCACAATCATGATGTTCTTCCCCATTTCTCCTAAGCCCGCTGTTAAATTCTGTGTGGTTGTTGATTTGCCAATTCCGCCTTTTCCGTAAATTGCAACCTGCCTCATATAATATCCTCCTTTAAAAATAAATAAAATGTTATAAGCTGCACCGCCGTGAGCATATGGAACAAGTAATAAAAAAAGACATCATTACTTTCCTTGTAATGACGTCTCTGTCCAATAGAGCTCTTTTTATGTTCACATCAGCGGTATTTATAGTTGCAATTCTATCATCTGGATATCTGTGATTCAATGCATCGAATTGTTGAAATTAACTAATCTCATTTCCATATTTTTGCACATATTACACTATGCCACATTCCCCTTATATCGATTCTTACCCAGATAAAACACGTTTTTATTTATTGGTTAAGCATCTTTTTTACAATTATATAAGCATTTTTCATAAGTTATTAATTTTAGAACTAACTAATTCATACTTTTCAGCAACAGCAGATGCTCTTTTGGAAGCGTAATATTATTTGGAATCCTTTCTTCAAAATCTCTTTTCCATACTGGGTTAGGTACAATCCACCATAACTTATTCTCCTTTGTCTCCGTTGATACCTTCAAGATTAATCTTTTTTCAAAGGGTCCTTCCGAAAAACCTTGCAGTGAAACAGATATCATATTTTCCTCATTCGGATTTTGCGCCGCTTGTATGTGATGTGCTCTTATACCTACAAAATTTACCTCGTTATCTACAGGTAAATTCGTCCTTAAAATTACATTCCAATCAATTGCCTTGATTTGATAATCTGATAGTTTTACTATTCTTGATATATTTTTACACCCAGTTAACTTTGCACTGGTAACATAAGTTGGATGGTTAAAAATGTCCTGCTTTTTCCCTTCTTCTACAATTCTTCCTCTATCAATGATAACGATCTTTTCAGAGAAACGATACAATTCATCTCTGCTATGAGATACCATTAGAATCTCTCCCCTGTACTCTGCCAGTACTTCTAGCAATTCCTGCTGTAATTGCTCTTTTAGAAATGAATCCAGTGCTGAAAAAGGCTCATCAAACATTAGCACCTTTGCTTCACAGGCAAGCATTCTTGCAAGGGCAACCCTCTGTTGTTCCCCTCCCGATAACTGCTGGGGGTAATTATTTCGCAGCCTTTCAATTTGTAATAATTGCAAAAGTTTATTCAAAACTTCTTTTTTATCTTTTTTGCCAGATACTGCAATTGAGATATTTTCACTGACTGTCATGTTAGGAAAGAGAGCATATTGCTGAAACATATACCCTACTTTACGTTCTCTGGCAGGCAGATTAATCCTTAATTCCGAGTCAAATAACACCTTGCTGTTAAGAACAATTCTTCCTTTATCCGGTGTGACAATTCCTGCAATACATTTTAACGTAAGGCTCTTCCCACACCCGGATGCCCCCAAGAGTCCTGTTGATGCCTGCTGAGTGTCAAAATTAACAGCTAAAGTAAAATTCTTATATTGTTTACCAATACTGACTTCTAAGCTCATGGTTCCTCCTAACTGCACGTCATAAGACCAACGGGCTTTTTATATAACACAATATTCAGAGAAATTTCCTGTTATATAAAAATAAGCGCCTTAGATTTCTCTAAGACGCCTTTGTCATCAATAAATTGGTTAATGAGGCTTTACGTAAATATTATGGCAATTATAGCCTCCTTATTCTTTCTTTGTCAATAACAATTTTTCCTATTTCTGTTTAATGTATCTTACTAACTGCTCCTATCAATATGCGGATTCCTCTGAAGAAGTTATCTCCTCAACTCTTAATATAACTTGTTGTTACATATTATCGTATCGGACATGCTCCTGTACTGCATTCATTATCTATAATATCATGTTCGTCTTCATCATCCAGCTGGGCTAACAAATTGTAATCGATCGGCTTAACCTGTTGTATTCGTTTATCATAATCTTCTTTCGTGGTGCATTCATAGGGTAAAAGAGGATAGGTTTCCTCCATTAAGGGAAGGAATGTAATTCCAACCACATAATCAAAATTATCATAAACCCAACGTGCAACTTCTTCCCATTCATGATCTCTAACATGTACCGTAATTGAGGAATTATGGTCCGACCAGCGAAGCATGGACAGCTTATATAACTCCAATTGTTCAATTGCACCAACATCATACTTTGTTCTTCCCTTAGGAGCTTTAATCGGAAACTCAATTACTTTAATGGAACAGTCTTCGTCCGATTGTCCTACCTCATTGTAGATAGGGTAGCTTCCTTGTTGCTCAATTAGCTTAAATAAAGGGTCGGAAGCTGCAATACGGATTCTTCTGATATAATAATCTGAATGAGCGAAGTGTATCCCGGAGCTTACACAGGGTAGCGTAGATAAACTCCCCTCTGGCTTTATGGTGGTCATGAGCTTAGGTGGCTGAATGCCAAGTTCCTTGGAATAGCGTTCGCCTTCCACATGTACTATTTCCCTAAGCTGCGACAGCAGCTCGCCAAGCGTATCATAGCTCATGTTTGTTTTATTAACCATGTCCATCATACCCGTTAAGGAAACCCCAACGATTCTGTCCTCCTGCATAACCTTATTCCAGTCCTCTAATTCTACTTCTACCAAAGTCATACGTATGGCAACTCTGGTGGAGAGCTTAATTACGTCAAATAAGGTTTCTTTGTCCAGTTCATTCTCTTTAACAAAAGCCATCAGATTATTTGTAGTCAGGTTACAGCACTGCTTTGACTGGAGAAGAATTTCTCCACAGGGATTACAGCCTTCAAAAGTAGACTTCCTTCGATGAGCCTCCCTGCCATTAATAAATCCTGGTTCTCCATTAATTCGAATGGAATGAAGTATTTCTTGTATGCGTTCCAAGGAAGGGTTTTTCTGGTAGAGAACTGAGTTATTACTCATACGGCGATGGGAGATTTCCTTATCCTCAATCCAATTCCCATCTACTACCTTATAAATATTTCGCTTTGCCTGAATTACGCCTTCATCCTCCTCATCACAGATGACCATCATTGCGCTTCTTCTCACTCCGCCGGACACCACATTTTCACTGATAATTGTAGCAATATCTAAAATATCCAGAGAGATTAATTGCCCTGTGGTTCCACGTTCAAACACCTTATTAATCTTTTCAAACATACGTTGAAGGGACTTGTGGCCAGATGCTCTGCCACCAAAGCGTTGTAATCGCTCGCCCTCTGGTCTTACATAGCTATAATCAATTGTCAGCTCTAAAATTCCCTGATATTGCTCCTCTGTAACCACCTTAAAATAGGTCTCAAGCGCATCGCACCAGCCTTCTTTACTATCACCCACCAGCAGCAAACCTTGAGAGCCATCCTTATCATCTATAAAAAGCTTTGTGTGCTCCATCTCATCCTTTGAAGTGATACTACGTACTGTCTCATCATATCTGCTCTCCAATTTTATCTTTCGAACATAAGGAAGCTTCTTAATTTGATGCTTATCAATTCGTATCCCAACTCCACTGCCAACCATTAATAAATAGAACACATCTACAAAGTCTCTCATCGTTGCTATGTTTGTAAATGCACAATTATAGTTGGACAGCGGATATTGATTAACTACCTCCGTCCCCCCCATATACAGTGTTCTACCTGATGTAAAGGTTCTAAGGTGGAACAAATGGTCAAATAGCAATTTGGCTTCTTTATCTTCCTCCACATAGTCGACGGGTATCCCCTGCTTTTGCTTATGTAAAATGCCCAGATTTATATTATATTCTGTGGTTCTGAGAACTGTTTCCAGCCAATTTTCTCTCCGCTTTTTATCCTTTAAGTACCGTGAATAGGTTCTTAGATAAACAAATTCTCCAATATGACTTAGTGGAGTCTCTAAATTGCTATATTGATTAATAAAAGCTTCTTGTAAAAGCTTTCTCATGTTAACACCTGCCTTCCTCTATCATCTATATTAATATGACAAAATTCTTGTCTTCCATATAAAGCTATACGCTATATATTGTATCGTAATTATATCCAACCACAATATATATGTCAATCAAAGTTTTAATTCTCTAACTGTCACCATTCGACCTTTTTTAGCATATATAATTATAGAATAATTTGTAAAGGAGTGTCGATTTATGATATTAGGTATCCTTACCGAAGCAAATTTCTTTGTTGTTTTTATAGCTCTTATAATTGTTTTCTTCTTAATAGGTTTACTTATTGGATTAGTTTTATGCCAATTTAAACTATTATGCATAGAAAAATTTTGCCATCATAAGGAATGCAAGGAACATGAAGATTGTCATGACCATCACGGCGATAAAAAACCTGATGATTGCAAAGAGCACCACGGATGTAAAGAACATGATGATTGTAAGGATCATCACGGTGGAAAAGATAAGTGTAAAGAACCAAGAAAGTTACCTTTTGAACCGTATGGAAGTGATAATGATTTACTAACCGGACAGCCAGAGAAAAGAAAGTCCAGACGGACTATTGCGGCAGATTATCAGGAAACTTATACTACTCCAGCTCAACCAGATCTTCGTAGAAGAAATACAGCAAATGATGCTAGGAACTTAAATGATACTAACAGAAATGATACTAGAGTAACTGATTCTGTAACTTTAAATAATCCTGGAATTTTGCAAGATTATCAACCCCCTACCAATGTACCGGAGCAAACTGTTCCAACTTCTGAAACAAATTTAATAGGACCTGAAAATAATCAGGAAGCAAACCAAGGACAGGAAGTAAGGCAGAGTAATCGCCCTAGTAATTCTGTTTATAGAAACTATAGGCCTTTTTGGTAAATACTAGTTTTCCACCGTCATAAGTAAAATGGCTGACAGTCTATAACTGGAATTATTACCAGCCTACCTGTCAGCCATTGTTTTATGTAATTGATTTTAATTCTTTGATACTCGGATAGTCCAAACAACAATATATATTATAGTTATAGCTACAATACCTATAGCCGTCATCAGGAAATAAGGTGAAAGGACCTTCCTACTTACCACATTATAATTCATAAATAAAAACAATCCCAATATTTCAGCCTTTAGTAACAGCAGCATGGTCTTCATTGCTCCATATACCTTTTCCTTATTACTTTCTGTAATCGTAACTGGCATATTCCATATAGATGGGAATAGAGTTACCATAGTCATTATAACATAGACGCCGGCTCCCATAATTGGTACAAAAAGCACATTATACTTATCGCCCCATGCATCAATCTCTCCATAAACATTATAATGAGTAGGAACCCAATTCGGTATACTATCCCATTTTAAATAGAGATTAGCAAACATATAAATTAGAATAATACTTGCTACAATTTCAATGATTACCTGAACCTTGCTATACTTTAGTTTCATAACAGCCTCCTGTTCTCCCCAAACTCATCCATAAGATTAAATTAACAAATCCAACATCAGCTTGCCCCGTAAGTAATTATAGGGAGAAAAGACAAAGAATTACCCTTGGTGTTTCCTTATCTTTTCCCTTTCTCTTCTTTATGATTCTTCTATTATTTTTTCTTTTATATTCCTGTTTCTTATCTTTTAGTTTTTTATCTTTTAGTTTTTTATCTTTTAGTTTTTTATCTTTTGGTTTTTTATCTTTTGGTTTTTTATCTTTTGGTTTTTTATCTTTTGGTTTTTTATCTTTTGGTTCTTTATCTTTTGGTATTTTATCTTTTGGTTTTTTATCTTTTGGTTTTTTATCTTTTGGTTCTTTATTTTTTGGTTTTCTTATCTTTCGGTTTTCTTATCTTTTGGCTTTCTTATCTTTTGGTTTTCTTATCTTTCAGTTTTCTTATCTTCCGGTTTTCTTATCTTTCAATTTCTTATCTTTCAATTTTCTTATCTTTCAGTTTTCTTATCTTTCAGTTTTCTCACTCTTTGCCTTAAACTCATGGTTTATCTTTGCCTGTTTACTCACCTGTTCCGTATTGGATGAAGATGACTGATTTGCCTTGTTTTGCTCTTCCATTTCTTTACGGTATCTTTGATTTGACTGTTTGCTCACATTATCACCTCCTAATATTTAATGATAGTGTGTCATAGTCAGTCAAATCTATTCACAATTTGTAACTGTTCAGAGGCGAACAACGAGAAAACCATAGGTTTTCACGCTTGGTTCTATCTATTTAACATCACTTTATTTCATAGGATACGTCCACATTTCCCTCTACAATCATACTTGGATCAATAGTTAATACTTCATTTTTAATTATTTGACCATTTACCAGCCAGTAATCAAAATTTGAACCTTTTGGGACCACGGCAATAAGTTGAGTTTCAATATCAGAATAGTAGCTTCCATTAAAATCCTTCGCGGTCTGATAGGAATTTACCTTTACTTCACATCCATCCACCGCCTTCACACTTAGCTTATAGGGCTCACTAAGATTGTAAAAGGAACGAAAGGTGTTCATTATAAATTTCGCCCGTATATTTGCATATCCCTTAATAGCTTCTATTTTTGCAGGAAGATCTAAAGGTGATACCCAATCTTCTAATAAGGATTTATCATATGTATGGCTTAGCTCATTGAACCTAGCCTCATTCATCTCATCTAAAACTATGCTTAAATTATCTTTCGAAAATGCTCCATTAAGGAGGTCCAACGTTTTCTTAATAAATATATCTCTACAGTCTTCTCTTCTCATTAGTTGACCAAACAAAGGGCATGCATCTCTTATATCACCATTTAGACCCATAAATTTACCTAGATTATTTTTGGTAGCCGCTTCGCCATAAATACCAAAGCTGTAATCTAAATCATGCAACAGAAACCTCCACTTACCATCAAAGGGTCCCTCACCATAGGCTTCTCCCTCCTGAGCATAATAACGATAGGTTCGGTAATTATTGTGAGGCCAGTCCTCGTTTCCAATGTATATTTGTAATGCATAATATTCCAGATAATTTTGCACATCAAAAACCTTGTTAAGCTCCTGATAGTTTGATTCTATGGTTAAATCCATATTGGAATAGGTATTATAGAGATTTTCATATTCCTCCACAGCCTTTAAATTCTCACCATCTGCATCCTGCTCTTTGAAAAGCTCTCCACCTTCCAACACCTCAAAACTTCCGGTGTAATCACCATAATGATCTTCAAAGTATTCATCTCCATAGACTTCATGCAGCCAGAAGAAACCTCGATATTCCCCATTTACAAATAGGGCCGCTGGTCTGACTGCCTCATAGTCCTGATACCCTGCCTGTCCTGCCAGTGTTTGAAATAATTCATCCCGTATGAAGGCAAAACCATTATCATTTCCACAATTACGAAGTACTAACTGCTTAAAAGAGTCAAGCTCATTTCCTTCCCCATCAGCAGAAGTTTTTTCTGGGAAGAATTCATATCGAAACTTATTGTTTTCTTCATCGTATTCTTTTCTAGCAAATAATTTAATGGATTTTTGTTCTCTTGCTCTGGACCAGCCACCATAGGTTCTAATTCCTGCTGCCTGTCCTATAATTTGCTCCCCATTGGGTAAAAATGCTTCTAAATAAACCTCACGTTCACTTTCTCTCCCACGCATATTAAAATTCGCTGGATCACTTGGTACAATTTCTACACCTGGATTTGCAGCCACAAAATCGTCCCTAAGCTTTCCTTCTACAAAGATGCCATACTCGTAGTCGTATAAATTATAGGGGTCCGTTGTGACTGAAAATACCAAGGTATCAAATCGGTCCTTCATATCCTGACCGACAAAATATGTATGAGTAACTATCTCTGATTCTGACCCATCCTCAAAAAAAGCTTTTGCCTTAATAACCGTTGCTTGCATCGTAGCTTTTGCTTCAAGAACAATGGCTTCTGAATACTTTTGTGCGGTTTGATCAGGGTTAGCACCATCCAGGGTATAATAGACTTTTCCGTTCTTACCTGACAGTATCTCTACCTCAATACTTTCCGCATAAAAGAAATTTGTTCTGGAAAATGCAATTCCATCCTTAGGTATTACCGCTTCTGTTTCTTTAGGCCACTCCTGAGATTCTAAATCCGTATCGATATCTATCTCCGTTTCAGAGGGATTCGTATCTGTCTTCGTTGGTTCAACAGTAACTTTATCCTTATTCACATCCTTATCCTTGTTCGGGTTGCTGCAACCAGTCAATTCCATCGTGATAAGCAGCAATAACCCCACAAGCAAATATCCTTTTATTTTTGCCCACATTTATAGTTCTCCCTTTTGTATGTTCTAGTTTAGATAATTCCCAGTAAAAGGCTCCTTCTCCAAAGACCTTCCCTATGTATTTCACCTGTACTATCTTATATATCTAAGGGATATTATAACTTATTTCTTGGAAAATAAATACTACATTCTTGGCAGTAATCGAATAATTCTATCATCACCTCGGGTGGCATTACCACTTACTTCCCTGTTACTGGTGGTAATGTAGATAGTGCGATCTTTCGCAATATAAACATCACGCAACCTACCATATTCATTAAACAACCAGGATTCTATATTTTCTACTGAGGTTCCCGCTTCATCTAAATCAAATACAAGTAATTGCTTTCCTCTAAGAGATCCTACTACCAGGCTTCCAGCCCACGGACCTTGATTGATATAGGCTATTCCCGAAGGCGCCCAGGTATTATTTTCACTATGAATTAGTGGTTGTATTGTCCGGACCTCTTCTGTAGTTTCACTTCCTTCAACCAAAGGCCAACCATAGTTTCCACCAGGAACAATGATATTAATCTCGTCATGTGCAGTCTGCCCATGCTCTGATTCATACATAATATTATTTTCTCCCCAGGTTAACCCCTGTGGATTTCTGTGACCGTAACTATACACGGGAGAATTAGGAAAAGGATTGTCTGCGGGAATCGTTCCATCCAATTCTAATCTTAAGATTTTACCTGCCAGACTATTCAAATCCTGTGCTCGCTCGGAAACACCTCCATCTCCTGTGGCAATATATAACTTATTATCCGGACCAATTTTAATTCTTCCGCCGTTATGCTGTCTGCTTGCAGGAATTTTATCTATAATTACTTTATCTATGGACGCTGTCTGACCATCTACAAGCATTCTGACTACTTGACTATATATCTGATTGTCCTCCTGATAAGTATACATAACATACAGGTAATGATTCTCTAGAAAATTCGGATCCAGAGCCAACCCCATAAGCCCACCTTCTCCAGTACTTATAAAAGGCGGTGTAAAACGATAAATGGGCTCTGGATTTAAGACACCATTTTCTATAGTCCTTATATTGCCTACTCGTTCCGTAAAATAAATGACACCATCATCACTTATATCAATTGCCCAAGGTAGTATAAGATTTTCGGCAACAATCTGCACCTCATAAGGAAATTCCCCCGGTGATATCTCATAGTTCGTATTATTCATTCCCTTTGCCTCCAGCTTCTTTTAACATACAGATTACACGAGACCTCCTCTAAAATGCTTCTTTAAAGCAGTGTATTCTCTAAGGTCTTGCAGTTATACTATATCTTATGAATACAGTTCCATAAGTATGGTAGCAAATTAATAACTTAGGTAATCCATCATTTATTTTAGAATCTTATGACATATAAAAAGAACTCCCTGACCGAATTTCATCCAGCCAAGGAGTTCTTCTTATTTAACTTAAATAAAGTTTAATGTAACTATTTACTCTTAGATAGCTCAACCAGCTCCGTAAATAACTCTTTATCCGATTGAGATACCTTAATATTAGTGCTAAGTGCTTTGCCCTCGGGTGAGGTTATAATGATTTCAATTACTGCTCCTTCCTCAATACCCTGGCTGCGAATTGCATTCATAAACATTGGGAATTTCGGATGGTTTTGGGTGAATTTATCCCAGGCACCCTTTAATTTTAATATTTTAGCTGGATTCATCATGATAAAAACTCCTTATTTTAAGCATTTGCATATTCACACATCCTACTACAACTGCTCGTTCATTAATCATTTGAAAATTTTGATAAAGATATAATTGCCTTACAGCCAATGATAAAGGTAACAATACACATTAATATAACCGAAATCGACCATCTTATGTCTGGATTTGCTGGTATTGCCGGAAGGATAATATCTTTAAAAATCTCGGAGGTGGAACCAAGTACAAACCCAATAATCATCCAATAGGTCTGGTGAGGAAAACGGTTCATGGTCCATTCGATTGGTTTTGTGATTAAAAAGATTCCAATTAATGTAGCAATTCCAAGGATTCCAATATACACAACATCAAAATTTGTGATCGCCTGTAACATGGATTCATACATACCAAGCACTACTAGCATGTGTGAGGTACTAATTCCAGGTAAAACCAGAGCCAGTGCTATGATTATTCCTGTGATTAACAGCATTGCATAATGTGCCAGGCCAGATCCGTTACTAACATCAAAATTACCCTTTGGTATAAATCCTATGGAGATAACAATTCCTAATCCTAGTAAAAAATAAATTAGTGAGGATACACCAAAAGTATTCTGTTTCGTTTTCTTATAAAGTGCAGGAATGCCACCGATTACGGCGCCTAAAAAGAAGAAGGATACTGGCAGCGGAAAGGTCTCTAACGCCCATTTGATTGCAAAGGCCAGGGAACCAATACCCAGTGCTGAACCTATACCAAACTTAATAAGAAAAATTGTATTTCCTTTAATATCTTTTAGAAAATTACTAATTGCACCAATGAGCTTATCATAGATTCCTAAAAGTATAGCCATTGTTCCACCGCTTACACCCGGAACACTCATGGATGAACCTATGAGAAAGCCTTTTAATATCAATAATATATCGCCTCTTAATTTCGTCTTCATCGTTTTGTTGATATCCTACGATTCGTAAGATACCTGTCTCCTTCCGATTATGGATATTAGATATAGCCCTAACCTTTATAAAGTTTCAACATCTTTAATATGAACTGTGTCTTGTTGTACTATATTAGTAGTTACCCTTTGTCAATCGGAATATAGTAACCCAAATTAACTTATCACATAAAATCTGTCCTACTGTCTATCCTATGTAGCTCCAAGCATGTTCTATACAATGAATTTAAGATTTTGCCTTTTTAACATGCTGTTAAATCATAGTACTTATGTAAGATATGCGCTATTCCATCTTCATTGTTTGATAATGTAATCTCATCGGCAACTTCTTTTAACCCATCACAGGCATTTCCCATGGCTACACCAAGTCCTGCAAACTTAATCATTGAAACATCATTTAATTGGTCGCCAAAGGCCATTACCTCTGAAGGAGCAATCTCTAGTCTATCACAAACTGCCTGTAAGGAGGAAGCCTTATTAATCCCTTTCACGGTAGCCTCAAGAAAATATGGTGTAGACTGTACGAAGGATAATTCCTTCTGAAAGGGTTCTTTGATCTGCTCAATAACAGGAACTAATAACTCCTTGGGTGCTGCAATTAATACTTTTACAGGATTAAAATCTACTGCGTCTGCCACATTTTCAACCTCTTTAATCCCAATGTTATTTAACTTGCTCTCAAAACCTATCATGAATTCATCCTTGCTAACAGCATAATAATCGATACCATCATCAACGATTGGAGTTACCGGCATGTCTTCAATATGTTTTAAAAGTTTCACTGCCACTTCATTTGGAAGGCTTTCCTCGTAAAGTACTTCCTTCGTAGAGGCATCCACAACTTTACCTCCATTATAGGACAAAAGAATTCCATTGTATTTTTCAAGCTCAAGAGCGTCACTTTCTCTCTTTAATCCAGGTGTTGGTCTTCCTGTGGCAAGTACTACTGTTACACCTTGCTTTTGTACTGCAATCAGTGCCTCTTTTGTTTTTTGTGAGATTTCCTTCTGGTCATTGTTCAAGGTCCCGTCTAAATCCAGTGCTATCATCTTGTATTTCATTTGCTGTTCCTCCAAAGTGCATTTCTAATGCTTGTTTTATTCTTATGGTATCACCTTGATATTCCTCAATCACTTTTGCAACAGCATCGTAACCCAGTTTTGCTGTATATTCTGTAGCAAAAGCATAGGACTTATCAAGAAATTCTTCACATCTTTCCTTATTTGGCAGCAGAGTATCCACACATTTTGATTGAAATAGGAATACTGCTCCTTCAAGTATTGCCAGACTCTCCAGTAAAGAGTCGGCAATCAGCGGTAAAAATGCATTTAGTTCAAATTCTCCCTGCATGGCAGCAGTCGTAATGGCGCTATCATTTGCAATTACCTTAAAGCCTACTTGAACTACCATTTCTGCTATGACTGGATTGACTTTTCCCGGCATAATGGTGCTTCCCATTTGCATTGGCGTCAGCTTAATTTCGCCAAACCCTCCATGGGGTCCGGAGTTCATCAGTCTGAAATCATTGGCAATCTTAATTAGATTAACCGCAAGTGCTTTTAATAACCCGGATACTTCTACAAACACATCATTATTCTGGGTAATATCCATCGGATATTCAGCAGCCGCAAGCCCAATATCTGTTAAAACTCTTAGCTCTTCTATGATACCATAGCGGTATTTACGCTGGGCATTGTGCGATGCTCCTACTGCGGTTCCACCAATATTGACCTGCCTAAGACGCTCTTCCACCTTATAAAGTCTCCAACGATCTCTGGCAATTGCTTGAGCATAAGAACCAAATTCAGCTCCAAGGGTAATTGGTACCGCATCCATTAATTCAGTTCGTCCTAACTTTCTGATATGATCAAACTCGTTCTCTTTCTCCTGTAAAGACTGCTGCAGTTTGGCACAGGCTTCACTTAAGGTTCGAAGCTTTTCGATTGCGCTAATTCTAAGAGCTGTGGGGTAGACATCGTTGGTGGATTGACCACGATTTACATCATCCAGCGGATGTATGATATCGTAACTTCCAGGCTCTTTTCCTAGTGTTATAAGGGCAAGGTTTGCTAATACCTCATTTACATTCATATTGGTAGAGGTCCCAGCCCCGCCCTGCAAGGCATTCACTACAAACTGGTCATCAGCCTTTCCTTTCAGGACTTGCTCGCAAGCCTTAATAATCGCTTCCTCTACCTCTGGCTTACCAATACCAAGCTTTTTATAAGTTATGGCTGCCGCCTTTTTGACTTTAACAATTGCATAGATTAGGTCAAGATTTGTTCTCTTATCGTTTAGAGCAAAGTTCTCTTTAGCCCTGGCGGTTTGAATCCCATATAGCTTATCGGCTTCAAGGAATACCTCTCCCAGCTTGTCCTGTTCTTTACGCATAGTTACTCCTCTATCTCTGCTAAAATGTGAGGGAAGGGTTCCAGACTGCGCTTTAAAATTCCCTGCATATAAGCAATCAGTGTTCCATAATTGGTGATTGGTACTTGCTGGTCCACTGCACATTTTAATCGAAACTGTACTTCTCGCTCGGGTAGCATACACCCGCCACAATGTACAATCAGTTTATAAGCGGTTAAGTCTTCAAAGAATTCTCCGCCTGAGGTAAAAGCAAAGTTAAGTTGTTTACCTGTGTGATTCTTAATCCATCTTGGGAGCTTCACCTGTCCTATATCGTCGCACTGACGATGATGCGTACAGCCCTCCGATATTAACACAGTATCTCCATCCTCCAAAGCTTCAATCGCTGCCGCACCCTTAACCGCTTCCTCCAGTAACCCCTTGTATCTTGCAAAAAGGATGGAAAAGGAGGTTAGCATAATATTCTTTGGTGTATCTGCTGATACCTTAGCAAACACCTGACTGTCAGTTATCACTAGCTTTGGCTTCTTTCCCAAATTCTCCAGTGTATCCTTTAACTCATATTCTTTTACTACGATGGCTGTGGCATCCGCCTCTAAGATATCTCGAATAGTCTGCTGTTGGGGAAGAATAAGTCTACCCTTCGGTGCAGCTTTATCAATGGGCGTTACCAGTACCACAAAGTCCGAGGGATTGATTAAATCCGCAACGATTCTGTGCTTGGGATTATCTACTGGTGCTAACGTTGCAATCTTCTCCTTTAATGCTTCTATGTTTGTTTTTTCTTTCGCACTGACATAGATGGCACGGTTTGTTTC
Organism: Bacillota bacterium; assembly: GCA_023407575.1. Lineage (GTDB taxonomy): Bacteria > Bacillota > Clostridia > Lachnospirales > Lachnospiraceae > Mobilitalea. The sequence goes on along the minus strand of JAEYLX010000018.1, from coordinate 3,066 downwards.
TTTCGTAGTAGAGTCTATTTTATTTGTTAATTCTATTCTACTGGTTTGCTCACCGTATATTTTAATCAAATCACTCTTATTATAGACAATAATATATTCTAACTTCTTCTCCTCAAACAGCTTTATTAACGCTTGGTCTTCCGGTCTTAACCCAGTGGTTGCATCCACAATTAAGATCGCCACATCCGTCTTATTTAAGACTTGCTTGGTTTTACGAATTCTTAAGGCTCCAAGTTCCCCTTCATCATCAATTCCCGGCGTATCAATTATCATGACAGGTCCCATTGGCAACAGCTCCATTGCCTTATAGACCGGGTCTGTGGTGGTCCCCTTTACATCGGACACCACTGCAAGGTCTTGTCCAGTAACAGCATTTACAACACTTGATTTACCTGCATTTCTTCTTCCAAAAAAGCCTATGTGTATTCTATCTGATGACGGTGTTTCATTCAGTCCCATCTGCTTCACCTGATTCCTTCCGATGTGAATCATTACTTTATAATTTTTATAGCACATTAATGTATCCTGTGCAAGCAAGAACGTTAAAAAGGAATCAAACTGTTGTCTGACTCCTTCACATTAAAAATTACAAAACTTCAAAACGAACAAATCCGCCGCCAAGTTTTGTCGTCAACAGCCATTCTAAAATATCAATTCGCTTCATTCTGCCTCCATCTAAGATTTCTACAAAGGCTGTTGTACCAGGAAGCTCATAATCCAAAGAGATGATGGTTACCCAGTGCCAGGACTCCAGTGCTTCAACTGTACCATGCTCCAGATTTAAGAAGGCAATCGGCATATCTTTTTTTAGCCCTTCAATTAAAAAACTCATAGCCTCAATTGGGTCAGGTCTCTTAGCCTTATTTTTCTCAATATCCAGAGTTTCTATTTTAATGTTGAGCTTTTTATTATCAATATACTGAACTGCACCTTTTCTAAACATTTCTGTTGAATATACACCTCCAATTGTCGGTGTTACATACTCCCACATCTCCTGCATCCGGTCCAGCCACTCCGCCTTGGAAAGGTTAAACCTGGTGTGCTTAGCGGCTAACCTGCAGTTAAAATAGTGCATAACATTCGTCATTGCACATGGACCACAACCACTCATACGCTGCCAGCGCTTGAGATACCAATCTTGATCACAACCATCATAGCTATTTCTCAAGTATTCTTCTTCTATATGAAATACGTTTTTATTTTTAATTGAATACATCATAATTAATCTCCATTATGGCGCTAGTGCCATCTCAAAATGTGATGAATGAGTCAGAAAAACAGCTTAGTATCCTGGGTTATAATTCACATTTAATGGTGTAAGCAGCAAAATTCTTAGCATATATCTAGTGAAAAATCATATTACATTATATGCATTGAAAAAGAAAACGGCGTCTTAACCCTGTGTTTGTTATTTTCATATCAATAACAGCATATACAGCTTGGAGAGTGCCAAGCAGTGAGGAAGCTTCAGGTTTTGAACTTAGTTCTGATTTGTTACAAAAATGATATTTATATAGCTTCTTAAAACTTTGGATATCGGAATAAACTAAATGAATTTGTGAAATGCTTTAATATGAAAAACTAATTTCTACTTAATTCAGATATTCTAATATATAAATGTGTTTAAATTGTATTAATTCTAAAATTATTTAAATATTTCATGGAGGCACTAAACTATGAACGAGAGAAATTATATTTGTCCTATTTGTAATAAAAATGAACTGGTACTTCGGCATGAAGCAAATTATGTATACTCTTATGTCATTGATTCTGATGCTCCCGGGCTAAAGAATACTCAGGAATTATTGTCCTACCAGTATGATAAACGTGAGCAAAGGTATCATCGGGATTATGTGGAATGCACTACTTGCGGTACTCAATATCCCTATCAATTTCTATTTGGAGTACTCGAACAGGATACTATCAGATGAGCACAGTATAATAGCCTTCATTGGCTATACACTGTGCCCTAATATTCTTATTCCTTCTCTATGTACAAGGCGCAATATCTCCAAGTAACCCATTACAAGTTAATTATCAGCAATCCCGCATTGATAAGAAATAACAGGATGCATGTAATTATTGCTTTTGTCACCGAAACTCGCTTCACATACTTCTCATAAAGGATACAACCCAAAGACAGCAATGGCATCAGCACCACAAAACCAAGTCGTGGCAGAGTTCCATCCACTTCTCCTGATATATTAAAATGAACACCTAATCTGTCCGGCAGAAATTGATAACATATTGCGTTAATAATCAGCTCAATGACAATAATAGCCAAGCATGTTTTGTAGTTGTTAAATTTCGTCATTTGGGAAAGCCTCCATTATTTTGTATAGCATGATAAAAATGCAATACATCATTCCAATTTTGATTATACCATGAGCAAAAAACATGTTCATAGTCTTGTTGCTCAAATCAGTATTCGCAAGTAAACTTGTAATATCTCATTCCACTCTTTGACTATATTATTATAATGTTATTATCTAGCCTTATTATGGGTAACTCTTCTATTTTTGTCAACGTTGAATTAATTGGATTGAGTAAAAGTTTGATACGTGTATGAGTCGATTCATTTATTCTGTTTATTCTTATATTCTTACAAAAAATTACACATATCCCTTTTCTATTGCATTTTATCTTACTGTTGCGCGAAGAATTTTAACTTCTTCTCCCAGAGGTCTAATAACGAATTGCTTTACACTCTCCGGTACAATAAAGGTCTCAGCATAATGAACTTCGTAAGGCTCAAAGCTGCCATCCAGGCTTTCGATAATAGCTCCTTCTCCGTCTACTACGTTACAGGTACTTACACTGCCTTCACTCTCCAGAATAAGCTCTGTCGTGATGGTATATCTTCTGGTCTCAATAAATTCTCGTTCATGAAGACCTGTTCTTTCGATTTTATTGTGTTCGTCCTCACTTATCCCGGTAACCGCATTTACCAAGTTCTCTTTCACCCATTCGGTAGTACGATCCCACTGAATTACCTGTTCGCCGTGATTAATATGTACCGGTCTTGGCAGTCCGTCCAGTCCTAAACGTCCCCAGTCCCATAGCTTA
>JAEYLX010000063.1 GCA_023407575.1 Bacillota bacterium | reverse complement strand
CATCTTTGGCGGTGGCAGTTCGGGCAAGAATGCCGAGTGCTGATACCTTTGTAGGGTTCTAATATGAATCTATGTGTACTCATTGTATGTGTCTTTTTTGGTGTGTCACTTTTGTCGTTATTGTCGTTTTCTCTTGGAAAGTGTCAAAACCGACAAAAATGTCACAGATTAATCTTTGAATATTCTCCATGTTTCTCTTTGCGGAACAGTATCCCGATATTGTCATTGAGAAAGCGTTGAAACGTCCGTTCCTTCATTCCGTTCTGCTCGGCTATTTGTATAGCTTGGGCTGTTGTAAAGGATAGAGGAAGCAGATTGACTATCGCCTGTTGTTGGATGTTGAGCGCATTTTCATTGAGTATGTTTTGAACGCTCAATGTGGATTCTTTGAAGTACTCCGTCAGTTTGATGGCTCGTTCTACCGTCAACAAGTCGATATAGGTTTTATCACACTCTCCACAAGTCCATCGGGCTAATTGGATAATCAGGCAGAAACGGATAATGTATATCTCCAGCTTACAATAGATACTCACGATTGTGTCGTTTGTCTCCCGGTCGCACAACTCTGAGAAGTGATGCTGCCATTCGTAAAGCCGTCTCTTGGCATCTTCCGTGAAAAGAAGAATATGCGGTTCTATCTCTCCAAACTCATTGAGGGCATACTCTTGTTGTATCAGCTTATCAATAATGGCATTCCATTCTTGTTCGATATTCTCTGGCAGTTCCTTGTCGTTCCAACGTGCTTTCTGTTGCAGGTTGGGCATCACAAACAGAATACGGTCAATGAATCCATTACTGGAACGTTCGCCTTTAGCCAGTTCACTGAGAATTTTCTTTTGGATAGTACCGATAACCGAAATATACGGTCGCTTGATGAAGATGGAACTCTTGGCATTCTTGCGGTCGGATATAGTCGTCTTGGCACTGAACACTGACAACCAGAATTGTTCTTCTGAACCGTTGTTGTAGCGGTTGAAGTTCTTGAACCAAGCGGACAATTCATCAGCCCACAAGCATAAACCTCGTTTGTTCTGCGCATGAATAAGGCTCAATCCTTCGGGCGTTACATCCGAAATCAAGAAGCGTTTACGAATTGGTTCCTGTGGGAATTGCTCTTCACCACTATCCGCACGTTCTTTGCGGCTCATGCTCATAAGCTCATTGTACTTGGCAAGCATTTTCTCAAATTCTTGATTCTGTTTGTAATCATAATCAAGAAACGGTTTCATGGCAAAGCTGAGCGGATGGCTCTTGTTTGCTCCCGGTCGTCCAATCAATGCTATATACAGGATAGGGCTTTCCACCCAGCCTTGTTTGATTTGGGCAAGATGCGTGTTGCCAATGCCGACTGCTATTGCCGTAAGGATAGCTGTGGCAATGTAGTCGGTTGGGTAGTTATGGCATTCGTGAACCTCGCTGATGATGCGTTGGATTTTTGTCGGGAATATGCTAACAGGAAAATCAGTACCCGTTAGTCGCATACTCAAATCAACCGCTTCATCAATGATGGATGCCGGATTAATAGAATACGTATCCATATTCACACCGATTAAAGTTTCACGGATGATTTGGGCTTATGACGGACACCGCCTTGCATATTGGCAAGCATCTCTTCGTATGTTTGCTCGGAAGTTTTTCTTCGACCATTCTCAATCCATGCCAGAAGTTCGTCTTCGTAGAAATAGAGTTTTTTGCCTTTTTTATAGGCAGGAAGCAGCCCTTTGCGTACCAATGTATAAATGGTAGGCTTGGCTTTTCTGATAATACGGCAAGCATCCTCAATTTCAACCAACACATGTTTGTCTGATGCCGGTGGCTGGAGTTCAGCTACCATCTTTTTCAACTCGATAACCTGTTCGCTATAGTGCAAAGAATATTATGAGAAAATTAGGCAGAATTATCCGAGATATATCGGAACTTATGAATAACCTATGTCGGGTTGACACGTATCTGAATGATGATAATGAGGAAAACTACAAAAATATAGTTCGTCTTATTGCTAATGGAACAAATTTCGTTGTATATAAGTCTGAAGGACAATATCATTTTGCGCCAAGTCGATTTGTCGGGTATCTAAATAATGATTTGTTGACACATCTGGTAAAAAAGAATGGGAAGAACGGCAGAGAAACATCTCCAGCTATTGATAGTATTATTGGGCATACAAGGGCTTTTAATCAGGCATTAGAAGATGAATATTTAGGATTTTGTGATAGGTTGGGTATTACTCCTAAACATATGGTTAATACTCAAAGAAAATACTGGTTATTAGACAATAAACAGAACAAAATATACACAGAAGAATATTATGAGGGTTCTTTGCAGCAAGCATTAGTCAATAGATACGAACGCAATCCTATTGCTCGTAAAAAATGTATTGAAAAACACGGATGTATATGTCAAGTTTGTGGAATGGATTTTGGCAAAGTGTATGGAGACTTAGGTAAAGGATTTATTCATGTACACCACATCGTTCCCATTTCAACCCGGAAAGGGGAACCGCATAAATTGACCCTGAGAATAGCTTTGTTCCAGTATGTCCTAATTGCCATGCAATGTTGCATAAAGGTAAGCTTTGTATAGAGGAACTAAGAAAGATATTAGGCAAGTGATATTAAGCAATCTTCTTGTCTAATTTAATCCTACACTCAGATTCCGTGTGTGACATTTTGCGCTCAATGGTGGATATTTCCGAATCACGGAGAGTGTGAGCGAATACTCTCTTTATAAATGTAGCTGTTAGTAAGCGTGGCTTACCGAATGCCTTGCCTATATTCCAACCAAAGTGCATGATGTCAATGGTTTTTAATTGAGCATCAACCTTTATCTGCTCAACTTTAGGCAGAGTATCTGATAAGTAATATTCCGTAATATATCCACATAGACGATTGAGATCAGTTTCGCTAAGGTAGAGAGCCAAGTTCTGTTTCGTATATGAGAGAACTTTATCTAACTTTTCTTGCGATGCTCGTTCTTTTTCAGCCATAGCGTTGGCACGGAATATCTCGTATTCTGTTGGCTGATTGGATTCTTCGATGGATATATTGTTGATGGTAGAAGGTGTGGCTTCTTCCTTTGGAAGCTCTGCCACTTCTTCGTTGAGTTTGGAACACGATGAAATAGAAACTTCTTCTGTTGTGTCAGATGTCGTTTCTATTTCAATTTTTGGTTCTGAAATGCAGGATTCCGAAATAATAGAACTTTCGACAAGTTCAGCGTGTGCAATTGGAGTTTCAACTACCACAACCTTATTGCGGTAGCACTCAAATCTCATAAAACACTTTTCTATTGTTGGCGAAAGAATTTGACTGAATACCATTTGCAGATTGAGATAGATAGCTCCCATGATAATGGAGCATACCACTAAAATGAGGTAGCTGCTGAACTCATCCCAACCATAGTGAAGTACGGTCTGGCGGGCTAAAACACCAATGATAGCTATTGTCCCGAAAACAATCAGATTCAAAGTAATATGTTCTATCTTTTTCTGCTTCATAATAATATATGCTAATCGTTTGTGTGCAAATATATATCATTAGCAAGATGTATAAATACATTTCCCTGAAAGTGGCAGCATTTGTCACCAAAAGGTAGCATTATTCTAGGTCAACTGTGCCAAAATAGAAAAGAAAAGTCCAACGTAGAATAAAACCAAGTTGGACTTTTAGCAAAAGTATTAGCAATTGTATATGTTAGCTGCGCTTATAGGAATAAAGAGAGATATGCCCTTTTGTTTGGAGGCAACTTTACTGATAAGCCATTTTCTGAATGCAACAGAATGTCCAGTGTCTATTTGATAGGATAGGGCTATAATCATGTTGAGATTATACACATCGGCACTATTCCCATTTTCCAACTTTATACATTGGCAGATGTCATACTTCTTTAAGACATTGGCTTTCAATATTGCTTTTAAACGAGAATTGATTGATCCAACTGTTGTATAGAACAAGTCGGCAATCTCCCAAACGGTCATCCATACTTCTCCATCAGAAATATGGATGCCATGTCCGTTGTTTGTTATGATTCCTCGTTTCATAGCTGTAATTTATTTCAGTGAAATCTTATTGGCTGTCTCTCGTTTCTTTACATTGACTAAATCTGCGTAGATTTGAGTAGTGGAAACGTTCTTGTGGGTTAGCATCTTTGAGACTGTGTAAATATCTGTGCCTAAAGAGATTTGGATAACTGCGTAGGAGTGACGAAATCCGTGAAAGGTTATCGGCTTCGTTATTCCTGCCTTTTTGAGCCAGTTCTTCAGCGGATAGTTAATCATGCTCCGTTTCAAGTCCTTGAATACTTTGCCTGTGCCGGGCGTACCACATAGTTCGTAGGCTTCGTAACTGATGGGGAGTGTCGCTTCCGTTTGGGTTTTCTGAGTTCTGATACGCAAGCAATAGCCTTGGTCGGGAGCAATGGCAAAATTTTCCCATTGAAGCTTGAGAATATCGCTGATGCGTAAACCTGTCATACAAGCAAACAAAGAGGCGGCTTTCAGAACGGGGATGTCGCAAGGAGTGGCGGCAAGTTGTTTCACTTCGTCCAGTGTCAGGTATTCTTTCTTCACATCTTGTGGTTCAATCTTGTCAAGATAGTCATTGATGTTTTCTCGAAGCCATTTGTCTCGGTAAGCAATCTTCAACAATCCTCTGAAAGTAGAGTAGTAGCTGGATGCCGAATTGAGAGATATGGGACGATTGCTGTGTTTGAGCTGCTTGGCATTCAACAGGTACTCACGGAACTTCTTACATAAATCCACATTCACTTCGCCGAAGGTACATTGCCCTTTGACGAAGTTGTAGAAATGCTGATAGACAAACATCCATTTCTGGTCTTTGCTTCGGCACATCTTTTTGAAGTAGGCGAGAAAGTCGGCTTTCTGTTTGGTCTTGTCTAAGAAACCGAACTCTTCATTGATGAGCGATTGCACTCTGATACAACGGATAGCCTCTGCCTTGTTTAGCATATCGTTGTTGAATTCCCGTTCCATTTCATTTTTAGGATGGGCATAGATGTAGATGCCGAGATATTCCCGACGGCTCATCTGCATGGTTTCGGGGTTACGAACTGCCGGATAATAATCCAGATACAA
>JAEYLX010000031.1 GCA_023407575.1 Bacillota bacterium | reverse complement strand
GTTGAAGTTAATGTTTCAAAAGACAGCTTGCACGGCTGATCCTGAAGAAGCGGCTTTTCTTCAGAATCCGTCAGGTGGGTGACAGGATCGGTGACTTCCTCACGGATGAAGATAGAACACCGATCCTTCCACAACCGTTCCAAGGCGATTCGCACGGCCTTATTTACCATACCAACCGCCTATAACGGTAGATTTCACCAATGCGCCCGTTGATCAGATAATCAATCAGGCTGTTCAACCTCTGTTCAGGGGTTGAACTACCTTCACCAAGGGCAAAGGTAATGTTGGTGTCACCTTCCTGAATGGATTTCACCGCCGCATCCAAATCAAACCCTTCAAGCTGTCCAGAACACTTCTTCATGTTCAGGTATTCGCCCACGGCCATAGAAACGGCCAGACTTTCCAACCCCTCCGGGATTTCGGAAAGGTTGGAAAGGTTTTTGATCCGCCATTGAACATTGGTCAAAACCATATCCAACAACGGATCATCAGCGGCCCCCGCCACGCCAAGGGCCGTTAGCATTGCAACCGCTTTATCACGCAACGGGGTTCACCGCCTTTCTTACGCCGCCGTGATTTCGTACCAACCCTTGGTCTTGGGGTTGTCACCGGAACCGGGCGTGACCTTCACATAGCCGATACCGGAAGCGGCGTAATAGGTCTTGTCGCTGGAAACCGTGGTGTCAGCGGTGACAGCGGCGGAACCGGTGATGATCTTCACCGCCTTGGCTTCATTGGTCATGGCCGCAAGGTAATACTTGCGGGAATAAACCGTGTTGCGGCGGATGTTGCCTTCACGCTCCTGTTCCACTTCCGTACCCTTCTTGTTGAACAGGGTAACAGCTTCCTTGGTGGCAATCACCACTTTGCCGGTTTCGGCGTTCTTCTTGGTGTAAATGTTGATACCGCCCACGGTGCCAACATAACCATGCTTGGCGTATGCTTCCACATACTTCAAATCGTCCTTCAGGGCCTTGCGAAGTTTCGCCATATCAGCGGGATTGACGAAGCCGAAAATGGTCACGCCTTCAAGGTTTTCCAGATTCAGCATGGCCGCACCATCCACAAAGGCATCAAAGCCAAGGGCGGTGGTCACGATGGTCATGGTAGCCTCGTTAAAGGCGGCGTAAATGTCAGCGTTCACGGTGTTGAACATATCCGTACCGGCGTGCTGGGTGCCGGTGGTAATGACCATCGGATCGGTCATGGCTTCCTCGTCATAATACTGGAAACGGTTCTGTGCCATCTGAATCCGGTATTCCTTTTCGGTATAACCGGCTTCAATGGTCTTGGTGTTGCCAGCACCCATAACCAGCTTTTCGGTGCCATCGGTGGCCTTGTACTTGTGAATCTTGCGAATCATACCAGCAACGCCGGTCAGATTGTTGTCCACGGTACAAAACTGCTGAAGATCAAGGTGGCTCTGGTACTGATCTTCAATTTCGTTGGACAGGAAAAAGTTATCGTAGCAAGTGTTTGCCATTACTCATTACCTCCATAAAGTTCTTTGTATTCGTCAGGATGGTTGACGGAATAGTTGTAGCGATCCAAGGGGTTCATGGCCTTCAGCTTTTCAAGGGTCATGCCGCCTTCAGCACCATCACCCTTTTCAGCGGATTTGGCCCCCTTGAACTTGGTGCCGGTGGACTTCTCAAAAAGAAAAGCCGTGTCCTTGCCTTCCACCAACTTCTTGACTTCATCATCAAGGCCCTTGACGGTTCCATCCTCCGCCAATTCAGCCTTACCGATGAAATCAACCAACAGCGCCTTGACAGCGGTGTTATTCTTGGCCTTTGCGCCGGTCAGGGCCAGTTCAACCGCATTGCTGATTTTCAGATTCTTCAGTTCAGCGGCGTGATCATCGTCCTTCTTCTTATTATCGGCCTGAAGCTGGGTGATCTGATCCTGAAGGGCCTTGGTGTCACCAGAAGCCTTCTTCAGCGTTTCAAGCTGGGTGTCACGCTCTTTGATGGTGTTCTTGGCGGCGGTCAGTTCGGTATTGACCTCATTGAACCGGGCCTTGGTGACGAAGGAACCGTTCAGGCCCTCCATAACCTTTGCGGCCTGTTCTTCAGTCAGGCCCCATTCCAACAGCTTTTCCTTAGTCATTGTTGTTACCTCCAAATCCTTTTTTACCGTGGGTTAGGAACCACGATTTTCCCCGGTTCTGTTTACCGCCCACCACCGGGAAACGGCGAAAATGGTATGAAAAAACCACCACCGGCCAAAGGCCGGGGTGGTCAGATCATCAATATAGGGATTTTTCATCCAGTTCAGGTGGCCGGTAAGGGGTTCCCTTATCCAAACAATCCTGAATAATGGCTTCCACTTCCGTTTCCTCAACACCCATCAGGGTGAACAGGGGGAAGTTCTCATGGAATCGTTCAAGATACTGTTCAATCAGTTCAGCCATTTTTCAACACCCCTTTCACGGCTGATTTGCAATCACCTTCAACATATCTTCATACATGGCATAGGATTTGGGAAGATATTTCTTGATGGTTGCTAAACTTTCCGGGGAAGTCATGGTTGCGGAAGTCATTTCCGCAAAGGCTTCAGTTCCAAGGCCCCAATCAATCCCGTTATAAGTTCGGGTTGTCCAGTAGGAACCACCGCCATGACCAATGCCACAGCGGATTTTACCACGGGTAGCACCTTCCAATATATCAGAAAGATCACCGTACTGCAACGGGGTCAATGCTTTTACTTCCGCTTGAACAGCGGCATAAGCATAGGATTTTTTAACCTTGAATCCACCATACTTGATGTAGAAATCAGCGGTGTTTTGCGACATCCAGCCTTTTTGTACCCAATACGGGAAATCATCTTTATGGGCCTTCATGTCGGCAAGAATCCGATCCACCCAATCATTCACTTCATCCTTGATGGTTTGGGGGAAAGCCCCGCCCTTATAGGTAGAAGAAAAATGCCATTGCCCATTTGGGCTTCCAAGCTGGGCCGCAAGGCCATCAATGGCGTGGCCGCTTTCATGGAAAGTGGTTGCGTAAGGGGCGCTCCAAGAACGGCCCTTTCCGTCAGCGTCAATGTTCACATAAATGCTGTTGCCCTGACAGTATGCACCGCCTTGATGGTTCGCCTTTGCAACTTTGATTTTGGTTTCGTACTTATCCCAAGTAGCCTGAAGGTCAGGGCTTGGGCAAGCGTCCACATGGTCACGAATCTGATCATAGTGGTCTTTGCCGAACTTCTTTCCAAACTCGCTGTTGTAGTCACGAAGCGTTTTGGCAACACCGGCCCCGGTTGCAATGGTCAGGCCAGTCTTGGAACCGCCGTTCACGAAGGTCTGAACCCAATCAGCATATTTCATGTTGGCGGGAACATAGTACACATCCCCATCAGCGTTCCGGGCGGCTCTCTCACCAGCATACTTGGGATCAATGGCCGGGGCCGTGGTTCCTCGACAGTTGGGGTGGAAGGGCGGCACGGTTACGCCGGGTTCATATTGGGAAATGGGGATCACCTTACCATCAAGCCCACCACAAATGGAACAGGTATGGGAATCCAGCGTTTCAATGATTTCCACCATTTCAACATCCAAATCCTTGTAACATTCCTTGGTTGCAACGGCGTTGAAATAGGTGGTTTCGGTGTTGACCAACCGCCCCGCCTTATACCGATGAACCCCGAACTGCTTCTGAATGGCCGTGGTGATTTTGGACGGGGAATCACCCCGAAGAAGCCCTTGTGTCAGGCTCTTACTGACCGAACCCACCAAATCATTCTTGTTCAGCCAACAGCGATCCCGGAAGGTTCGCCCGTCCGTTGTCCAAGGCTTTGAAAGCAAGGTTTCAAGTTTCTTCTGATCCAGCCCGGTAATATCCCAACCAAGGCCAACACCCTTCTGAACCTCAAAGGCCGTGTGGGTGTAGCCATTGCCCACAACTTTCTTCAACAGGGCATCCAGACTATCAACCTGATTGCCGTACAGCAATTCAAGCTGTTGCTGAATACCTGTCTGAACAGCTTCAAGGCGGGAAATGTGGAACCGGGCGGACGCATTTTCCAGCTTCTTCAGCCATGCCGCATCCAACCCGGCCTGTTCACCGATCTTGATATACTGTTCAACGCTCCAATGAAATTCTTCAAGCTGTCCAGCGGTCAGCCATTTTCGGGCATCGGTCAGGCTGATTTGGTTGTTCACCGCAAAACGAGCATACCAGCTTTCAATTTCCTTCTGAACTGAACGCTGGGCATCCAAATACAGTTCTTCCATGTCCTGAATAGTTCGCTGGGCTTCTCGGTGGGCGCTGTCCTCCAAGATGGAAAACCGTCCACGCCAATAGTCCGCATTTCTCATGGGCGGTTCCTCCAATCCTGAAAAATGGTGCTGAAGGTGGGATTTGAACCCACACGCCTTGCGGCAACGGA
>JAEYLX010000004.1 GCA_023407575.1 Bacillota bacterium | reverse complement strand
AAAGGATTACCCGCGCCTTTATTTATCTCGTATTCCATAGCCCCTAGAGGAAGAAGGAACGCAGGATAGTGGCGGCCACAATCAAAAATATACAGGCGAAAAACCAGCTGGCTGCCGTCTTGCTGGTGTCGGGATCGCCGCTTGAAAACTTGCTGTAGGTCTTGATACCCCCGACCAGCCCAAGCACCGCGCCGATGGCATAGCACAGTTTGGTTGCCGGATCGAAATACGAGGTCAGCATGCTTGTGGCTTCGTTGATGCCAGCAAGCCCCTGCCCCTGCGCAAAAGAGCCGGCCGCGAAAAACGCGAAAAGCACTGAAAAAAGGATTCTCTTTCTCATTGTAGAATCGTTTAAAGTGAGACATAAATTTGAATTCGAACGCAAATATAGAAGGGGGCCATAGACAGTAATACTAACGTTTCACCAGATGTCGTCAGATGTCAGCAGAAGTCCCGGAAAAATTTACCGTCCTGTCCTCAAAATCCCTTATCAGATTGATTATGCTGACAGACGACTTCATCTTTTCACCCATATTATCCCATGCCTCCCGGAGACGTCCCGTTGCCACGGCAATACAGTCGACCTTCACACCCTTGAAAAGCTCAACATCCCGGTTCCTTTCGATCCCGACAAAATTGCGCCCTTCCAGCAAAGCCGCAACAAGAAAACTGCCGCTTCCAAAAGTATTGTCCAGCACAATGCCGCCCGGAGACGTATATGTCCTGACAAGATACCGTCCGAGGGCGACAGGTTTCTGGGTAGGATGGATAACATTCCCCTCGCTTTCAGCAGTTTTGAAATATATGATGTCCGTAGGATACCTTTTCCCGTCACTACATACACGGACCGGACTAAAATCCCCGTAACTTCCGCTCTGCTGACATTTCCTGACACCTTTGTCATAAGGTACTCCTTCAAGCATTTGAGGATGATACACAGGACGCCTTTTATAAAAAACGCATACGTCCTCATATTTTCTAAGGGGCTGTCTTTTCGCGTTAAGGAAATTGGTCGGTTTTGACTTTTCCCAAACCAGTTTATACCTGAACATTTTCCGGTTACTAAGCATCAGTTCCGCCGTAAACAGTCCCTGGGAGGTCAGCACTATCGCCCCCGTATCCTTGACTATCCTCATGTACTCTTTCCACAACTCACACAGCGGAATAACACTGTCCCATTTATTCCGGGTCGTTCCGTAAGGAAGGTCACACAGAACCATATCCATACTATTGTCAGGAAACCGTCTCATATATTCCAGACAGTCCCCCTCAAGCACGGAGTTCACAATATCCTCCAATGCAAAAGTGCTTCCCTGCGTATATAAACTTTCATTCATCTTCTTCATACGGAATCAGGCCCGTTTTCTCCAGTCGGCTCCGACATTTTCCCCTTTCCGTACCAGCGACAATCCATTTTCATCCGGTTCATTCCCCAGATGCAGAATGACAGCGTCCAATATTCCCCATCCGGGAAACAAACCGGGAAGCGTTTCCGCTTTCAATACATTTCTCATTTATTTCTTCTTTTGGTCAGTAATCGGAATAATCTCCTGCGGTGAATCAGATAACGAGGATGGCGTTTCCCCGACAGCAGCTTCATAAGGCCGTGTTCACCATACCGGGCATTCAGGCGAAAGGTCAGCCAGACCAGCAGCGAACCGGACAGGAGTCCGAAAGGAATGCATATCCACTGGTTCACACCGGCTATATAAAGAATGACCACCACAAGCAGCACCGCGACAAGCCCGCCCGCAAAAATAAAAAGGTACTGTGATTTCAGGCCCTTGAACTCCAAAGGATTACCCGCGCCTTTGTTTATCTCGTATTCCATAGCCTCTAGAGAAAGAAGGAACGCAGGATAGTGGCGGCCACAATCAAAAATATACAGGCGAAAAACCAGCTGGCCGCCGTCTTGCTGGTATCGGGATCGCCGCTTGAAAACTTGCTGTAGGTCTTGATACCCCCGACCAGCCCAAGCACCGCGCCGATGGCATAGCACAGTTTGGTTGCCGGATCGAAATACGAGGTCAGCATGCCCGTGGCTTCGTTGATGCCAGCAAGCCCCTGCCCCTGCGCAAAAGAGCCGGCCGCGAAAAACGCGAAAAGCACTGAAAAAAGGATTCTCTTTCTCATTGTAGAATCGTTTAAGGTGAGACATAAATTTGAATTCGAACGCAAATATAGGAGGGGACAAAAGACCATGATACAAACATTTCATCAGGTGGCAACAAATGTCAGCAGATGTCATATCTTGCAAAGCGCAGTCGTCTTTCAGCCCGATTGAAAGAGAAACAAGCCTGTTAATATCTGCCAGAGAACCTATTGATAAAAGCAATTTAATTCCGGAGCTTGTCAATTCTCCATTAACAGCATCAAAGCTTATAAGAAGTTTCTTCCTTAAGCGTAAAACAAAAAAAACGTTTACAACAGCCGGTTTTCCATCAAAAGAACAGAAGCGAAGAAATGCCAATGAAACATTATGAAGAAAGGACAATTCCATGTTTTCCGGAATATTATTGCTATCTTCGTGGCAAATAAACTGACAGGATAATGGAAACAGTTCAACATGATTATAAACAGATTCTGCAGCGCATCGTTGCAGAAATCAAAAGTTCAAGAATCCAGGTTGCACGCAAGATAACCAATGCAACAATGGAATTATATTGGAACATCGGCAAGGAACTGTCCGCACAACATTTGAGCAAAGGATACGGAGCACAGGTGGTGGAAATGCTTGCTTCTGATTTGCAGAAAGAATTTCCCGGAACTACGGGCTTTTCTTCGAGGAACCTCTGGGAAATGAAACGGTTTTATGAACGATATTGCGGGGAAAGTCGGAAACTGCAACAGAGCGTTGCAGTTTTACCTTGGGGACACAACCTGTTGTTAATGAGCAAGTGCAAGAACCCGGAAGAAATATACTTTTACGCGACAAGGAGCACGGAACTGGGCTGGACAAGGGATGTGCTGCTGAATTATATCAAAGCGGACGCTTTCTCAACAAGGGAGGAACAACCCAAATTGCATAATTTCAAGGAAACCCTGCCGGAATGTTTACAGGAACAGGCGGAGGAAATGTTGAAAAGCAGGTATAATCTGGAATTCCTGGGAATCACAAAACCCATACTGGAACTGGAATTGGAAAGAAGGCTCGTGGACAAGATAAAAACGTTCCTGCTCGAAATGGGAAAGGGGTTCAGCTTTATCGGGAACCAGTACCGCCTGGTACTGGAGGATAAGGAGTATTTTGTGGATATGCTCTTTTTCAACCGCTGTACCCGGTCCCTGATAGCGCTGGAATTAAAAATAGGTTCATTCCAACCTGAATATGTGGGGAAAATGAACTTTTACCTGAACCTGTTGGACAGACAGGTAAAGATGCCGGACGAGAACCCGTCCATCGGTATTATATTGTGTGCGGACAGGAACAATGTGGAAGTGGAAGTGGCCTTGCAAGGCTCAACGGCTCCGATCGGAGTTTCCGAATACAGTTACCTGATTCCACAAAAACAGATCAAAGAGTTAATCAACAACGAATTGTCCGGAAATAAGGAATAGAAGAAAACAGCCGTAAGGAAAACAAAAAAATAAAAACGCATCCCGGCATTTGTTCCGGGATGCGTTTTTGGTATACCCGACAGGTCACAGATATTGCTTCCAACCGTCCGATACAGGTACGACAGATTTTATTTTCCGCACGGGCAGAGGGTTCCCGTTCCCGTCCAGATATTTTCCCATCAGACTGTCGATGACATTCTTATTCTCGACCTGGGAGGAAAAAATCTCAAACAGGTCCGTTTCCCGGATGGTGTGCAGGGTAAGAGCCGCACGAAGGGATTTCTCCTCATCCTTGTCCGCATCATTCAGTTTAAACAATACATTGCCGGCATTGTCAAGATCATCAGGCGTTACGGCCTGTGAGACGGCATCCACTACCGGGTACGTTCCGTCCAGTTCTTCCTGTTCCTCTTTCAGTATTCTCATCTCCTCCAACGGTAATTTACATTCCACTTCTTCCTCAGCGACATCTTCCTCCTCACCTATAAAATCCGCAGCCGTTTCCAACGGCTGGCTCATATAGGGGGCAACGCCCTTTCCGGCATCCTCATCCAGATAGACAAAACGGGTGCTGCCCATGACGCCGGATTCGCCGCCCGGTTCCGACAAGACGTTTTCCGGCTCTTTCTGTTTTACGGGAGGTAACTTCGCATACAGCAGGTCGCAAATTTCACGTATCTTCTTTTTCTGCCTACATACCTTATATAATATATAACAGGCACAGGCAAGGCGTATCGACAAATAAACTATAGTTCCCATTCCACCGGTTTTTGGGTCGCTTCCCGATTATACATTCCGTTAATTATATCCTGATACCTTTTCAGATGGTCCGACAGCACACTGTTCACAAATGTGGGGACAGACATTTCCGGTGCAATGACCGGAAGCACTCTGGCCAGGACCTTATACAGTGAATCATGTATATAAGTCTGTCTTCTGGCTCCCGTCAGTTTCTGTTGCAGGAATTGTTCCCGGTAATCATCAAAGCCGTATGCCCGCGGTGTTTTCTTCCCCGCGAACGGTTTCTTCTCAATGGAGGCATCCGGTTTCTTTTCTTTTTCTTCCGACACTCCGGAGGCACCGGCATCTTCTTCCGGCCGTTCATCCGGTTTCCTTATCTTTTCCAAGGCCGTTGTATCTCCGGCTACCATACGCTTGAGCGCGTCCTCGTCCACATTATAGACGGATCTGTTCTTGTTTGCCATAGTCATGTCCGGTTAAAGTCCGAGTATGGTTTCCATTTCAGCGGCAAGCAAATCGAGGTTGCTTCCTTTCAGAGCGGCGGCGGAAGGCGGAAACAGGGTGCTGCGGAATATCTGCCCGTTCAAACCGACATCCTTTTTATAACGCTCCGCAACCGGAAGAACCGTATTCAATACAGGTAGTCCCAAAGAACGGATGATTTCCATATAAGCGTCATACAAGTCCCTGGAGACGCGCTTGTCCATTTTATTCCAGAACATATGGATATCACGCAAGGGGACTCCCTTGTGATGAAGCAGATATTCCCGGATCGACAGGACAAATGACATGCTGCTCTGCATGACCATCCTCTCCTGGGTGATCGGGGTAAAAACATAGTCCATATTGATGATGGACTGGAAAACGCCTGTGGTATTGACCGTTCCGGGAAGGTCCAAAAGGACAAGGTCATATTCGGTATCGGAACGGTCTATAAAACCATAGGCGGTTTCCTTGGCCTGTTCGGGCGTGGAAGCCAGGATGTTGTAGGCCTTTCTGCCCGTATCCCCGAACTGCTCAACCAGCAAACTTTGCAGACGAGGGGTCTTTTCCACATTTTTTATGTCCCATTCACGCATAGTCATCATGCTGTGCTGGGGATAGTCACAATCTACCACAAGCACGTTCTTTGCCTTATGGTAATGGAAATAGCTGGCAAGCAACACGGTTAACGTTGATTTACCGACTCCGCCCTTCTGATTGCTGAGGGCAACAAATAAAGGTTCCTTCTTCATAACTTCATGAAATTAAGGGTTAATGACTTATTTTCTTTTCGCCTGTATCCTTACATCAAGTGACGCCGCACAATACTGTACGGCAGCATGAATACGGCTGTGTATCACTGTTTCCATACATGGGCGGTATCGCATCCAACCGGGGTACACAGTACTGTACCGTCACAGTCTGCACCACATCAGTACGACTTCTCTTGTGCCGGACCGATACGATACATGCAGCCTTGCGTCACACTAAAAACGGAATGTACCTTTGATGCCATACGCCAATATTCGTTATGCACGACTGTATCTATACAAAAGCTGCCTCATGACATCGATACGCCTACGTATCATTGCATCGGAACGGTGCCGTATCCATACATGACCGGCGTCACATTCAACCGGGATACACAGTATTGTCCCACTACCATAGACACCGCATTGATAAAGCATTTTTTATACCGTACCGTTCCGTCCCTTACTGCATTGCGTCACGCCAAAAGTAGAACGGATTTTTGATACAATAACTAAAATCCGCTTCACCTGACATGACATGTCATCAGATGTCATCACTTGTCACATAAACTTCTATTTCACAAGCATTTAGTCCTTCATAACTTTGCAAAGTCGGAATAAGACAATGGAGGAAACCATGCTTCATCGGACAACAGCACGCCGTGAACGTCGCGCAGCAATCCGACGAAGGAGGATTCTATGTTCAAATGAACATAGCAAGTTGTGTTTTCGTCCGACAGGAAGTGTCCTGTCCGACGAAAACCACTTGCCCGACCTGACAGTCGGGGTATTTCCTCCAAAGTCGGAAATTCTAATGAGAAAAAGAGTATGGACCCAATACCCAAAAGAATATGAAAGAAGAAGCGAGAGCGAAAACAGGC
Organism: Bacillota bacterium; assembly: GCA_023407575.1. Taxonomy (GTDB): domain Bacteria; phylum Bacillota; class Clostridia; order Lachnospirales; family Lachnospiraceae; genus Mobilitalea. Next base: position 772 of record JAEYLX010000004.1, on the reverse strand, counting down.
AGAAAGCCCAAAAGCGATCCGGCGGACTACAAATACAGCTTCCGCCTGAATGCCGGAGAGAACACGAGGTTTGAAAAGCTGGTTACAGCATCAGAAGCAAAAGACAAAACACGTTTCATTAAAAAAGCCATCTTCGGAGGTACAATCAAAGTGGTTAAAATCGACAAGGCGACAATGGATTACTACATCCGCCTTACGGAATTTCACAAACAATTCCAGGCTGTCGGTAACAACTACAATCAGGTCGTACGCGCCATCAAGACCAATTTCGGGGAAAAACGTGCGATGTCGCTACTTTACAAACTGGAGAAAATGACACTTGAACTGATGCTACTGACTAAAAAAACTATAGCGCTAACCGAAGAATACCAAAAGAAATGGTTGCAAAAATAAGTCATGGAGCCAGCCTCTACGGGGCACTGAATTACAACCATGAGAAAGTGGAGAGAGGAACGGCTGAAATACTCTCCGGCAACCGGATGATTTCAGACCGCCTGGGGCTACCAAGCGAGGACATGCGCCTTGCATTACTCTCATTTGAAAATTACCTGCTAGCAAACAGGAACACGGAGAAACCTGTCCTGCACATCGCACTCAGTCCGGCACCGGAGGACAAACTTGATGATAAACAGCTGGCAGAACTGGCACAAATGTACATGCAGAAAATGGGATATGGCAAGCAGCCATACATTACCTACAAACACGGGGATACGTACAATACGCATATTCACATTGTAAGTGTATGTGTGGATGAAGAGGGACGGAAAATCAA
>JAEYLX010000036.1 GCA_023407575.1 Bacillota bacterium | reverse complement strand
CACGAAATTGGGACGTTTTTACTTGGAAACCTCTGAACCAATCGGCTGCGGCGCTCAGCGGGTCTTTTGCCCCGGCTTATCCTTGAAATACACAAAGGATTTCTGCAATTCCCAAGCCTCAATTTGGAACAAAATCCCCCGCTGACCGCTCTTGCAATTTCATCAGAGGTTCCCAAGATTTTCAAACCGAAAAGTTGGGACAAAGACCCACTGAGTGCCGCAGCCGGTTGATTCAGAGGTTTCCAAGCGCCCGCATTTTCCGCGCCATTCCCACTTGCATTTTTCCCGCGTTATGGTATAATAGAGAAGCACCTGTCCGGGTGCAGCGCAGCTGGCTTGGGGGAATCCGCCTCCGGGTGCAGCGCAGCTGCTTTGGCGGAATCCGCCTCCGGGTACAGCGCAGATGCTTTGGTGGAACACGACCAGCCGGATAAATAACGAAATAACCGGGTGTAGCCCAGTTGGTAGGGCGCCACATTTGGGAGTGCCGTGGCGGTATCCGGGACGGGGCAAGGCGAAATGCCGCAAAGCCTTGTGACACCTGCATTTGCGGGATTTCCACCGATTGCCAAAAACGGCGCAAAAGTGGTCTTGACCACATAAATGACCACAGACAGAAAAATCTTTCAATCGCACAAATTTTGTGCTACAATGGTTCAAAATCAAATATCCGGGTATAGCGCAGTTGGTAGCGCGCTTGATTTGGGTTCAAGAGGCCGAGCGTTCGAATCGCTCTACTCGGACCAGATGAATGAACCCCTCTTTTCGAACATTTTTATCGAAAAGAGGGGCTTTTCTACTTGGAAAGCCTTGCGGTATAAGGGTTTCCTGAGTTTACATTTAATAAACGCTCCTGCAAAAATCCCCAAATGTCAAACTATTATTGAACGAAACTCGTTTTTTGAATGATTTTTTCGAAAAACGGGTTTCTTCTTTTGGTAAAGCCTTGCAGGGTCAGGTTTTCCCTATTATACATTTTGGGGAGGATATTTCAAAACTCCAGAAGCGCAATAGTAAAATGTGTGAGGTACCTAAGCATGTAAGCGCATTCGGTTGCAAACAGAGTGACTCTGAGCTATAATATTCTTAAAGAAAAATGTCAATCCCGTATAAAGAATGCTATTTGCAATCAGGCTAATTTGGGGGAAGGAAAATGCTTATTGACAGAGTAATGAGCTTTTGCGATTCAGAATATAGAAACGCACACAGAAATACCCGATGTGAGGATTGCTTACACACAGGTGATTGCTCCAGAAATTGTAAAGACTGCCTTGAAGAAATTCATTATCCATCACGGCATCCGAACGGAAAGAAATTTTACGATTGTCCTCATTTAATAAACTTTTATGTGTGTGACTATGCGTACAAATATGCTACAGAAATCTATTATCTATTGCAAAAAAGCGACGCTCTTGCAGAAATAGAGCATTACAGTATATTTTCGATTGGCTGTGGTGCCTGTCCCGATTTGATGGCTTTTGAACTCTATTTGCAAAGGAATGCTCCGGGTAAAACATTGGAGTACCGGGGCATTGATAAAAACCCGTTATGGGAATCTATCCACAACCAAGTGCTACAATATACCACAGCGGACATTACATATATCAATTTGTCTACCGAAGATGCATTTACATTTCTTGAGCAATTTGCGGTCGGAGACATTAATGTGCTGGTTTTGCAGTATATCATTTCAGCGCTGTACGTTTCAAAAGGTCCATGCGCGGTGGATAAGTTGTTCGATTTGATTATCGACAGCATTGTAAAGCATAAGAATGCTTCGGAGCCGTTTGTCATTCTGGTCAATGATGTTAATAGCAATAATATGGGCAGAGACTTGTTTCTGAGCCTTGTAACAAAATTGCAATTGGCAGAATTCCGTGTGAGTTACGATCAATATTATTTTGATAAAAACATTCAGGTTGAAGCGCAACGTTATGGTACAAGGCATGAAAAAAGTGTTGCAATGAATGAGGCAACGGCGAGAAGATATTGCCAGTATGAGCCTTGGCAGTTTTGTACAAGCGCTCAATTATTGATTGAGATAGGAGGGGATGATGAATGATAGTGAGCGCAAGCCGCCGTACAGACATCCCTTCATATTATTCAGAATGGTTTGTAAACCGAATAAAAGAAGGATTTGTATATGCAAGAAATCCGATGAACATCCATCAAATAAGCAAAATCGCTCTCTCAACCGAAGTAGTCGATGGTATTGTTTTTTGGACAAAAAATCCTTTGCCAATAATGGATAAACTCCACATTTTGGATAGATACATGTATTATTTCCAGTTTACTGTTAACTCGTATGCCCAAGATATTGAGCCAAATGTACCAAATAAAAATGATATAATCATTCCGGCATTTAGAGACTTGTCAAAAAATCTTGGTGCGGACCGCGTTATTTGGCGGTATGATCCCATTTTGCTGACAGAAAAGTATACTGTTGACTACCATGTAACATACTTCGAAGAAATAGCAAAACGCTTATCTGGGTACACAAACAAGTGCATTATAAGCTTTGTGGATATGTACCGCAATACGCAAGGAAATATGAAAGCGTTCGGCTTACTCCCTCTGGGGACTAAGGAAATGCTTGAATTAGCACAGCGTCTGGTAGCAATCGCGGAAAAGTATCATATAATAGTTGAATCCTGTGCAGAAAAGATTAACTTAGAGCAGTTTGGCATTGCACATGGACACTGCATTGATTGTGGATTGTTTGAAAAATTATTGGGATGTAAACTGAATCTGGATAAAGACAAGAATCAAAGGGAAGAGTGTGGATGCATGGCGAGCATTGATATTGGTATGTATAACACCTGTAGAAATGGTTGTCGATATTGTTATGCAAATTACAGTGCAAAAACAGTTGAGCGATTGTGTTCTTTGCACGATCCGTTATCTCCGTTGATTTCTGGTATAGTTGGACCAGATGATGTCGTGAAAGAACGATTGGTAAGGTCTTGCAAACAATGCCAAATGGATTTGTTTTGAAACATAAAACTATTGCTGAGGAAGGGTAATAGAGTTTCACATGTTTGAATGCTCGTTTCAACGAAATCTCGTGGCGTCTATAGTGTTGGGATTACACAAAAAACCTCTGAAATCAGTCAATTTCAGAGGTTTTTTCTTGTTCCTTGTTTATTGCGGCGCAGAATATGAACAAATTGGATTTGAAGGGGGATGCTACGTTTAAGGCACCCCCTTTTCTATCTCTTTTTCTTACCATCAAGAGTTTTCCTAATTTTCTGCATATGCCTCTTTGTGTCACGCGTGATTGCTTCGTTGGAACCATATTCCCTTTCGGCACGTGATACATATGTCAGGAAATTTCCGGGTTTTCCATCAGCCCCGCGTTCTGAGTAGCGTCGATACAGGTTTTCACAACTGATATGCTTCCCCGCAGGTGTATAACCACCAGCCTTGGCAATGTTATTTGCTTTCCGGTACATACGGTAATAATATTTCGAAATTGTTTTCGCCCGGATTGAGACTTGTCTGCCGTCAAATGTAAAACCAAGGAAATTGATGAATCTACTGCTGCCATCTGCTTCCGCATGAAACTGTTTTCCGCAATTTTCTAACTCGCCATCAGCATAATGAAAATATTGAGTTTTGCTCTGCTCCAAGGTTAGCCTTGGTGCAGTTTTAAGCAGTGTATGGATCTTTCCAAAGGCTTCAGCAGCATTGAGTTCAGCAACATCTGGAAGGATGATAATAAAGTCGTCGCTATACCGCATATACTTGCCGCCAAGGCCCAAAATCATATCATTAATAAGTTTATCGACTTCAAGCATATATACATTGGCGAGAGTAGCACTTATGGGGGAACCTTGAGGAATCCCATAATGATTTGCATTTTTCACAATATGGGATCGGTTCTCTTTAAACTGCCTCGGCATAAGGACACGCACTTGACTATTTAAGTTTTTTCGTCCAGCCCAGTCATCGCTAAGCCCATTGAGAGCGAGCAAATCTGTCAGTTCCCACTTACTGTAGGCAGTAACATTTTTAAACACGCTGTAATGATCATCGGGTAAGCGGTCGCATTTCAACAACGAACACCATTGCCGTTTCAGATAATCATGGTCAAGGTTATCGAAGAAATGCGTAAAATCGCCAATCATCACATAACATCTTCCGAGTTCCTTGATATAATCAAAGGCCCGTTTCGAAAAATAGATGTTACTTTTATGAAGGTCAGTACGATAGGCTACCGCAACATCGGATGTTCCATCGATTCGAACCCTTTCGTTATAGAGCTCATTCAACATAAAACTGTAATACTGGTAGATACAGCGGTCAATGTGAGCTGCATAACAAATATCCCGAGTTTTTACTCGCGGTCCCTTTGTTTTATTGAATTTAATTGTCTGGATCTGATAATGAATAAAAGGATAGAAGCCATGCGCGGCCACTTTATGTGAATTTGAGATATAGAATTTCTGTTTCCCTATATCGGTACGCAAATCAAAATGCGCATAGGGCTTCTTGCTTCTTTTAACCGTATTCTCAGAATTCAGCCAATCGTGTGGTGTCATAAAATCTCCTAAAATTTGCAATATCCACCGACACGGAGGATAGCGTTCCTAAGTCGGTGGATATACAGGTTTACGTGGTCTCTCGTAGCACCAAATCGGCGTGTGTCTGAGCTACCAGCTATCCAGTTCTCGCAATTCTCGACT
>JAEYLX010000028.1 GCA_023407575.1 Bacillota bacterium | reverse complement strand
GAAAGCCCGAATGCCGACGCGAAGACGGCCTGTGAAAGCCCCATACGCTGGCGAATGCTTCGCACGTCGATTGTTTCCGGGGCCTGCACGGGATCAAAACGGTGCTTCACATACTCGGTTTCCGGGGCAGAACCTTCCATAATGTCAACAGCCTGCCGGAGCCCTTCAAGAATGGTCTGTGCTTCAGTGTTCATTACTTATTCCTCCAGTATTGCGAAAGGATCGCGGTCAACTTTTTCATTTCGTTCTTTTCAGCGGCGCTCAGGTTGGCCTTTGCGCTTTTTTCGAACATGGCGAGAGCGAACAACGGGATTACCTCAGAGTAGTAATAGTAGATGACACGGAATCCTCCACTCTTGCCCCCGCCTCTTCGCGCCCACCGAACCTTTCTGACGCCGCCCGTCCCTTCCATGATGTCACCGGCAGTCGGATTTTCCGCAAGGTATGCGATAAGATCCATCCGTTCCTCCTCCGAAACAAGGGCCTTTGCCGTCCGCAAAAAGGATTGCGTTTCGATTACGGTCATGGGTGCATCTTTCATAAGCAGATTGTAAGCCAATGACTTACCCTGTCAAGTCCCTTCTCTTCTTCCCATTCACCACCGGAGAGCAAACCGGAGAAACTTTTTACAGTGATATTTTTATACATGTAAAATCAAAATATTACGTTAAAAATACAAGTCCACATAGGAATTGAACTGGCGATTGTATTTTTCCGTCAGATCGTCAATGTCCGGGTGCTGTTGCATCTAGATATTGAACTGGGCTTCAAGCGATGCCGCCTTTTCGACGTATTCCTGCTTGATCTCTGCCTTATTTGATCTGATTTTTTCGCCATTCAGGTATTTGACGAACTGGGCGTAAAATCCTCCATGATCGCTGGAACGGTATTCTCCATCGGGATTTTCGTAGTCGGCCGTGAATCGGAATTCCTTTTCCAGCGTTCCATCATAGCGGGTTACTTCGACCGCTTTCTCGCTTCCGAACTCGATATTGCGGTAACCGCTCTCACGGAGAAAGTCGATAACGTATTTCTTGGAAAACCACTTGTGGCGCATCCCGAAGGCGATGTCCTCGGATTTCGTTGTGATGCGGCGCCGCGTCATTTCGTCAATCTGAGTCTGGAATTTGGCCTTCAGCCGGTCATCGTCCGTGTTGGCCATGGCCTGCGCGCATTCCGCCATTTTTTTGTAGATATCGCCCGCGCAATATCTGTTCATGGGCATGAGGCGGCCTTCCGGGGTGATGGCGATGCCTTCACGCTCCGCGATGTCACCAAGCGAGGTTATCTTGGGATCGCCTTGGTGGATTTTTGCACATCTTCAAGCCAAATATCCTCCTGCCCTTCGCGGACGAAAAGGTGGATTACAATATCGTAAGGATCTGCCGGGTTATACGCTTGTCCTTTTTTCGATTTGTCGAGTGTTCCCGCAAGCAGATCGGAAAAATTGCCCTGTTCATCCACCGCGTTTTTGAACAGGCCGAACATCCGCGAACCTTCTCCGGCCAGCACGAGGCCCTTGTTGTTTTTGGGGTGCCCGAAGCGTTCCAGATCGGCCACAACCAACTCCTGGAGTGCCGTGCGGTCGGCGGTCACATCTTCCCCGGCATCGGATTTGGAGGACATGCGGGCAAGGAGGCCGCCAAGGATGACTCCGCGGTAGAGCTGTTCGCGGAGTGGTGCCTTGGGCTGTCCCATGGCGAACTCGACGGCTTCCTTTTGCAAGGGAGAGAGTATGGCCGGGTAGGATTTATAGATGGAGAACATGTTTTCCAGAGAAAGCGATAGCCCGCCTTTGTCGCTGGAAAGGATGCCCTCAAGCTGTTCCAGGGATTCGGCACCGTATTTCTTGGGGTCGATGGCAGTAGGCGTTGAATCAATCGCATCCTTTATCCATTCCCCGGCGATCATAGTGTGAGGCTCGCCATTGATAATTCGCTTGTCGCCCTCTCCATAGTTACGGGTGATCGGCTCGACAAGTGATAACGCTTCCCAGTCGATGCGGGAATGGAATTTTTGGGCTAGCTTCTGTTTGATTGCAGTGGAGTCGATTTCTCCCTGGACTTCCTCGCGCGACCACCTGTCCCCGGCTGCTTTGGGGATGTACCTCCCCATGATGAACGGTTTGCCTCCGCCCTTCCAGTAATCCCCCTTCACAAAGGGCTCCCAGACGACTTTGGTTGCTTTCAATACCTCGAAAGGTGTTTCGCCGACACTAGTTAGGAAGTCGGCCCCGTGCTTGCGAAAGACGACAACATCAACAACGGTATCCGTCCCCTGCGCATTGAACGTTTTGGACGGGAGCTTGTGGGCGCCAAGGAATTCCGCTTTTTGGATACGGCAATGCGGAATTCTTCCCATTTTTTCCCTTTGGCCCCTACGATATTGATAGGGCACACGAGGCAGGCCAAGCCTCCAGGACGTATTTTGTCGAGGATACGCAGGATAACGTATCGTTCGATCTGTTTTTCTTTCTTGAACGCGGGGTCCTCGTGCATTGACGCGCCGCGGGCATCCCCGAAAGGCACGTTGGTGACGCAGGAGTCGAAAGTATTGTCCGGGGTGTTCCGTAGGCTGATGAGGTAATACAGAGAGTAGGGCGATACGTTTCGGGAATCAGTGTCGAGGAGAATTTCATTGGTTTCCCTGTTGAGGCGTGACGGGACGTACCGCCATTTCGCGTCATGGACCATG
>JAEYLX010000020.1 GCA_023407575.1 Bacillota bacterium | reverse complement strand
CGCCGTCGGCGGAGCGTCAGGAGCGTGTGGGCGAAATCCTGCGCCGCGTGGGGTTGCAGCCCGGACATGCCGGACGTTACCCGCACGAGTTTTCCGGCGGCCAGAGGCAGCGTGTGGCGATTGCACGGGCACTGGTGACCCGCCCGGAGCTTGTCGTCTGCGATGAGGCCGTGTCGGCCCTCGACGCCTCGGTTCAGGCGCAGGTGCTGAACCTGCTGAAAGAGGTACAGGCTGATTTCGGGCTGACGTATTTCTTCATTTCACATGACTTGTCGGTCGTCGGCTATATGAGCGACCGGGTGGCGGTCATGTACTTGGGACGCATCGTCGAGCAGGCCGATAGGAACACCCTGTTCGGTTCGGCGGCACATCCGTATACGAAGGCTCTTTTGGCCGCCGCGCCCGTGCACGATCCTGCAAAGAGGCATATCCGGGCTTTCCTGCCCGGTGAACTGCCGAGCCCCTTTTCGCCGCCCGCCGGGTGTGCGTTCCATCCCCGGTGCCCGCAGGCAATGCCCCGTTGCCGTGAGGAAGCCCCGGAACTCCGGGAAATCGCGCCGGATCATCTGGCCCGTTGCCATCTGTATGGATAGCGCCTTGTTGCAGCGACAAGAAAAAAGCCCCTGTTCCCGACGGAACAGGGGCTTTTTGGGGGATGGGTTACTGGACGATGCCGGGAGTGAGGCCGGGGATATCGTCGGTACCGGAACCGCCGGTGCCGGGAATGCCGACCGCAAAGTTTCGGAAGTTGAGATTATAGGTGCTGGGAATATTATTTTTGTCGTCATCTTCCGTGTAGGTTCCTTGGAATATGCCCGCGCGGTTATACGCAGCGCCTGTAGCGAATTGTGTGAGGATTGTTGTTTTGATATTTGAGCGCCCGTCAACCTTTTCCGTTTCAAAACGGGAAAACTCAGGATTGACATAGTCCCATCCTATGAGCGTAAAGCGATCTGTCATCAAATTTTGCTCCACGCCATCAGAGAAATCGAGAACAGGCCACAGCGCGCCTTCGGATACCTTGAAACCGTTTCTGATATCGTCAAGAATTTTACCCAATTCAAGAGTATGTGCGATATCATACGAATAGAGGAAATTGTTTGTTTCAGGGTCGTATTTCGTATAGTCGGTAACCCCATACTTGGGAGGGCGTTGGGAGGCTATCCACGCTCTGATTTTGTTATCTCCTTCGTGCTCCCGCACTTGCGTGACGATGCGCGTAAAATAGAAAGCATCGAGCGGCGTTGACAGAGGAGAATACACGTCATTAGGTCCCAGAGAGGCGGCGGCAAGGCAGCGAAGAGAATCAGGGGGTTCGGAAACGTTCCCATCGTTGAGCTCCTCATCATCGTATGCCCAGAGAATCAACGTTGGCTTGATGGTCATTTTGCGTCCGGCAGATGGAACCCCCTGTACAAAGATACGGCTGTATTGCTCCCAATCTGTCTTGGCGATGCGAAAAGAGCCGTCAGGCTCTTCCGGGTCGTTGGAGTCTTTGGAAAACCATTCAAAGCCGGGAAGGAGGGCAGGGTTGATAGTACAGTCGTCAACCTCGTAATAGCCTTCTTTCTCCGAGTTCTCGATTTCAATGGAGCCATAAACGATTCCCATGCCCAGCCCGGAGACGCCATGCGGAGTGAGCGCCGATTTCCCTTGAAGCATATGGGTCCTGAAAAGGAGCCCGCCAAAAAAGTGAGGCTTTTTTGAAGAGCCTGGAGGATGAATCATGGTTGAAATCTGTATCATTACACCATGTTCTTTCTGAAAAGAGTCAATGGGAATCGTCTTGTCGGTAATTCCCGCGAACCAGTAGTCTGTGCTGGTTTTGCGTGTTGTTTTGAGGAGAAAATGATTGGGCATGCTCGGCTGAAAACCTTGTACACTCAATGCGGTCAGATCCGGGCCGTATTTCGTGAACGTATAGCCTTTATTTAGATTATGCTCCGTAAGGTGCTGGCCGAAGAGTTCTTTGAGATCTTCTTCACTGCTGAGGTTTCCCCCAATAATGTTTTCAGTGGCGTTCCCCCCCTCTTCGCTTCCTCCTGAACCGGCGAAACGGAGGGAACTCCTGCCGTTCGTATGCCACACCAGCGCGGCCCGTGCACCGTTGGCGGTTTGGGCTTCGCTGACCACGCGGAAGTACTGGCCGAGGACGATATCCTTGTCTTTAAAGGTGTCCTCTGAGATGGTGCCTTCCGAGAGCGGAATGAAATCGGTGAAGGTATGCACGTCACCATCAGTTTTTTTGCTGTTATAGGTGAAACGCAGTTTGCTGACTTGTGTACTTGTAGGGAGTTGGGAGTCTTTTTCCTGCTGGCGCACCAGCCCGATCAGGCCTCCATATTCGGGGAACCACTTGAGATCATCGGCTGTCGTCTTGACCGTCAACGTCCGTTTCGTTGTGTCGTATGTGATACTGCCGTTCTCGCCTTGAACCCTCCCGATCAGGTAGACGTCCGCAGCGGTTGAGCCGGGCGTTTCGGAACCGAAGCCGTTTTCGTAAGCATAGCGCATCGCTCCGCTTTGATTGAGCACCAGCATTTCACGTTTGCCGTTGGGAACCCCGCCATACCATCCCGAATCCGTCAAATGCAATTTGTCCTCGTACCATCGGAACCATGAAGGGTAAAGTGTCAGCTTAACAAAGCCTTTCCCGTCAATCTCAATTCCCTTTCCATTATGTTGGCGGCTGCTTTCTTCCAGTTGCCGGGCGATGCTCATCATTTCACCGCCGCTTTGTTGCGCCGTCTGCACCCGGACGATTTCCTTTCCCGATTCGGCGAGGTAGGAGGCTTGCACCGTTTCCTTGGCGTCCAGCCCGGTCATGACGGAGCCTGTCATGAGCGAAACCGCGACCATGCCGAGCAGGGCCAGAATGACGATCCCGCCGATGATGGTCAAAAGGACGCTTCCGCGTTGTGACGTCTGCATGGGGAACCTCAATCCTTGGCGAGGGGGGTGTTGCGGGGGGCGACGGAAAGCGTCCATGTGATTTGCCGTTCGGCGAGTTGCTGGGTCAGCACGATGCCGATGTAGGAGGGGCCGGCCCCGTTCGTGGTGAAACGGCATGAGGCCACGTCCGAGAGGAGTATTTGGCCGTCGATGAGCAGCTTGCTTCCGGTATCTTCGCAGCTGATGGTTGTCTGCGTGCCATCCGTCTTCGTGAATGTGACGGAAGGGCTGTCTTTGAAAGGAGAGCCGGGAAAATCGGCGGCTCCCGCAAGCTCTTTCCGGAGACGGATGAGAGCCAGTTCGGCCTGCATGTCCGACGTTCCGACTTCCCGCATCTGCGTATACCCGGTGAGGGCCGTGCCGAATCCAGAGAACACGAGCGAGCCCAGCACGCCGAGGATAACCAGCGTGCAGACGATTTCCAGCAGCGTGAAACCCCGCTCGGGGGCGCGGACATCAGAACGCACGGGAAAGCTCCACGGAACCGCGCTTGACGGTGATCAGCAGGTTGTCGGGGCAGGACGGGCAGCCGTCCGGGTGCCATAGTTCCCGTTTATCTTGGGCTTCCAAAAGAGCTTCGAGGCCTTTATCCGTGATGAGGTCGCTGGCAGCCTTCTGCTGCATGGCTTCCGTGTTGAGGTAGGCGATGCATTCTTCCAGAGCGCTGGTGGCCTCCGTCAGATCTTTGATATGCCCGGCGCTTTCAGCGCTTCCGCGCAAGATCGTGGCGATGAGTTGCGCCGCCATGAAGCCCATGATCGCCATGAGGATGATGGTGACGATGATCTCGATGAGGGTGAAGCCGCGCGCATTCATTGGACGAACCC
>JAEYLX010000061.1 GCA_023407575.1 Bacillota bacterium | reverse complement strand
CCCCCCGAACCTCATTCCAATCGATGCAAACGGGTACCGCATGGCTCACCTACCCGAAAGCAAGCCATGCGACTTTCCTCAACTACTGCCGAGGTATGTACACAAGTACGCTGCGGCCAATCTCCTCGGCGCGCTTCGCCATTTCCTCAGCCGTGCCGAACTCCATGCACAGCGCAAGACAGTGATGAACGCATGTGGGCTTCTTTCCCTCAGCAACACGATCTGCGCACAGGTCGCACAAATGAGTCGGAATCGCATAATACTCCCACTCGAACTTGTCTTTCGACAACTCCCAAGGACCTTCTTCGTGAACATGAATTCCCCACTGCTCCAAAGAGATGGTGTCCTCGTGTTCGTTACGACAAGCGATTTCGCAGCTGCGGCAGCCAGTACAATATTCGTGGTCAATCAAAAGAGCGTTAGCCATTTTTCTTGCTCCCTTCCTTCTGCTTAGTCGTCAAGTCCCATAACCGGGCGGATACGGCACAGAAGACACTTGTATGGCGCTCCTAGACCAAGCTTTCCAATATGCTCATGGGGCATAAGGTTGTTAATCTGCGATTTCCAAACACCGAAATAGTTTGGAGCCTCGCCCTCTTGCTCCGGATACCACCAACCATGTTGAGCATGGATAACGCCGGGGTGAACCGTCGGCGCAACGCGAGCAACCTCTCGACATCTGCCGTACTGGTTCTCGATTTCCACCCACTGACCGTCCTTGATACCGTATTTCTCCGCAGTTTCAGGATGAATTTCGACAATAGGCCACGGGTCGATATTGCGAAGCACCTCAATCTGGCGATGCTCGGAATGGAACGAGGTGAATTTCCGCCCCCCGGTGGTCAGAACCAACGGGAACTCCTTGGCCAAATCAGGAGTGCTAACCGGACTGTACTGAGGCTCCATGTAGTACGGCAGCGGATCGTCACCCCAAGCCCCGAACTGAAGCGATTTCAGCTCGACTAAGCCGGTAACGGTTTCAAAACCAGGCTCGCCATCGGCACGGCACATGCCTTTAGCGTATTTGTAGTAAGTGTACGGTGCCTGATATGCATCTTTAGCGCGAAGCTCATCGAAATCGAAACCGACGAAGTCCTCCAGCATCCAACTGTAAAAATCGGTGATACTATCCCAGGGCCAAGCCTCAGGGGTAAGACGCTTTCCCAAATCAAAACAAATTTCCAGGTCCGATTTCGTCTCGCCGTATTCAACAGCTTTGTTCATAGCTCCCAAGAAATGCGTGCAGCGGCCGAAATGGGGCTGAACGATACCATCATGCTCAGGATAGGTGGCAACGGGAAGGAACACATCGGCCAACCCCATAATGGTAGGGTTCATGAACAAATCGGACGCAACAATGAAGTCGAGCTTCTTCATGGCCTCGAACCAACGATGAGGAACCGAAGTGCCGCATGCATACAGGTTGGTAGAGTGAATCCAGGCAAACTTCAGCGGATAAGGCTTGCCGGTCTCAAGAACGTTCAGCACACTATCCGCATGACAAACGGCCATGGAAGCTGCCGATGCGGGGTACTCCCGGGAACCGATGCGTTCTTCCATGTCAACAGGATCGACGTACTGCTGATTCTCATAGCGCCACTTGCCGGTCAGAGTTGCCTTAGGACCAATGACGATACCGCCCGGAGCATCAAGCCGACCAGTAATCGCATTCAAATCGAGAATAATTTGGGCAACCTGAGGACCGTTTGACATCATCTCAATCGCAACGCCCCATGCAATCGCGCCAGTAGCAGCGTTTGCGAACATGCGAGCGGCACCGATAATTTTGTCTTCCTCAATCCAGCACACTTCGGCCGCCCGAGCAGGAGTGTACTCCTGCACTCTTTGCTTCAGCTCCTCAAACCCGAAGCACCAATTGTCCACAAAATCATGGTCGTAAAGATCTTCGTTGATGATGACGTTCAACATAGCCAAGCCGAGCATGGCGTCGGTGCCAGGTCGCAGCTGCAGATGAATGGCAGACTTGCTGGTTAGCCAGGTTAGTCGCGGATCAACGCAAATAATCTTGGTGCCACGTTTCATCATATCGATGACAGCATGGCCGAAAAGGCCATCACCGTTGGACTGAAGCGGTGCCTTTCCCCACAGAACCAGAACTTCGGAAAGCTTGTACTCGGGATTATCCCATCGATCCGCGTGGAACTGCGCGTAATCGAACTCCGGATAACCCGTGCCCAAAATGAAGTTCGCAATCGAGCAACGAGGGCCGTAGCAAGACTGCCCGGAAAGGTCGGTACAGCAATTGGGAGTACGGAAGACGGCATAGCTCAGAGCAGGGTAGTAATTGGTCGCCTCTCGCCCCGTGCCGCCGAACACCGCAAGAGAACGAGCGCCCCATTCAGCGCGAATCTTCTCAGTCTTCTCAACAATCTCATCGTAGGCCTCGTCCCACGTAATGCGTTCCCATTTATCCAGGCCACGGTCTTCCTTATTGCGCCGCATAGGATAGATGAGTCGATCTTTATGGTATTCGTAATCCTTCAGCGCAAGGCAGCGAACGCAAAGGCGGCCTTGGGTAATCGGGTGTTCCTCATCTCCTTCAACGCCGACAAGTTTCCCGTCAACAACGTGCAACTTAAGACCACAACCGGTAGGATGGCAACCGGGAGCAGACCATGCACACGTGCGAACCCAGTAGTCATCGTCGGTGCCGGTCTTCCATTCTCTGGATATTTCCTTAACCATTCGTTTTCCTCTCTCTGCTTCCGCTTCGCGCCCCCGCGCGAAGCTGTAGAAATTCCCCCGCTAGACCCCGAGAGCTAAGC
>JAEYLX010000023.1 GCA_023407575.1 Bacillota bacterium | reverse complement strand
GTTACCGCCGTGAAAGGGCGGTGTCTTAACCACTTGACTAACGGGCCATGATGGGCCGGGGAAGGGAATTTCACCCTTTGGCGGGTAGGAGTAATAGCACCCCGCCACACTCAATGTCTGCCCCGGCGTATATTGTGAAACAGCGGGGGTTATTCGCCCCCACCATTATCACCTTGGTTCTGGTTGCCGGTCTGGAAGGCCCCGGCGTATTCCTGTGCCTGTGCCATAGCTTCTTCCTTTTCCTTCCGCAACCGGGCCAATTCCACTTCAACATCCGTAACCCACGGGTGCTGTTCCACAATGGTTTCCGTGGACAAAATACCAACGGATTTGGAACAGTTTTCAATGGATTCCGTTTCATTGATCAGAATGTCACGGTTGAACACGATCTGAAGTTCAGCGCCTTCATAATCGCCCAAGCCCCGGTTGCTGAAATCCTGATTGATGAACCACAACAGTTCTTCAAAGGCCGCTTGGAACTCGGTTTCCATACCGTTTGCGTCAAGGTCAATGTCAGAATACATGGATTGAATGTTCATCTGATTGGGGTTGCCACTCAAACGATCATCCTTGGCATCGTAGCCACGGGCATTTTCAATCAAGGACTTCTTCAGAAGTTCCAAAATGCCCTTGTAGTTCTCTGCATTGATTTCAACCTGAAGGGTTTCAACCCCGCCATCTTCACGAACCTTCACGGCTCCATAAGTGGAAAGGTTGTGGCGGAACTCACCAAGATTTTCACCGTCATAGTTCTTCAGAACCAGAATGGTGTTCCGTGCGTCCTCTTGCATATTGTTTTCAAAGTCGGAAATCATAGTGTTGATTCCGTCCTGAAGGGTTTTCACACGGCGGATCAGGGGGATTTCCTGCTTGTTATACTTGAAGGGAACCAGCGGAATCCTTGTCCAGTTGAACCCCTTGGGTTCTTGGCCTTCTTCCTCAACCATGAAATAGTTTTCGTGTTCACCGGCTTCCACATCGGCAATCAGCATATCATTCTGATAGATATACCGATAAATGCCATCGGCTTTGAAGATTTCCACCTTCTCTACCTTTTCCTTCTGGTAGCCGTTCCACACTTCTTGGGTGTAGTAACGAATCGCACAATCAAGGATGGTGTGATCATCGTCAGCCCAAAAAGGAAGAATGTCATAGGCCGGGAAATGCTTGAAGGACAATTCACCAGCTTCATTGTAGTAAGGATAAAGCCAACCAAGGCCACCGTTCAGGGCATCTTCACAAACATATTTCAGAAGCCGGTAAAACCGTTTGTTGAAAACCTTGCCCAAAGCATCCGTATAACCTTTATCCTGACAGTTCAGGGTGAAGGGCTTGCCCACAAGGTAGTTGGTTTTCTGATCCACCATCAGGGCATATTGGTTATCAATCAGGCGGTTGTTCGGAAGGTTCGTCACCACCTGAAGTTGACCGTTTTCACCAATGATTGTGCGCTGACGCTGAAGAATGTCATGCTGTCCTTCATAGTACAGATCACCCATAACCTGATCCTTGCGGCGCTGACTATTCTTCCATTCCTTGATTTCAGCGGCGAAGAACTGATTTTCAGTCATGCCGGTTCGCCCACCCTGAAGGATCAGGCGGTTGATACGCTCCATAGCGTTATTCAGAAACATATTCACTTACCGCCTTTCTTCATTGCTTAATAAACGCAAACACACGGAAACCGTGTGTTTTTCGTGTGTTTTGTTACTATCATGTTATTAGTCGAAGCTGAAGGCGGGGCCAACCAACATATCTTCCAGCCCGTAACGCATAGCGTCCATAAGGTGGTTGAAATCATCAATGGGAACATTGATCTTGGCCCCGAACTTATCTTCTGCCCATGTGTAGTTTGAAATCTCGGTGATGAAGTTCACGCATCGGGGATGAACAATGATGGTGTAACCCTGAATGTACTGGATTCCGTTGTTCACGCTGTCCTTTCCCTTCCGGGCGGCTCTGATACGATGAAGGCCAGCATCCCGCAATTCATCAATGCTCTTGGGTTCGGCACAATCGGCCTTGATCCGTTCCTTGCCGTAGCCCATGCCGGTGATCCGGTCACAGATTGCCCAGTTCGTCAGGGCCTTTTCATACAGTTCATCAAACACCCAAATGGTTCTTTCCTTCTCACTCACCAACCCACAGAACAGGGCCGTGGGATCGTTGGTATAACCGAAGTCAAGGCCGAAGGCGCTTTTCACATCAGGCTTCTTGGAAATAGCCAGATAATCAAAGGCTTCTTCCCGCCAATTATCGAAAATCAGGCCATCCACAATGCCCCAACCCCCAAGGCCAGCCACCTTGTAGCGGCGGGGGTTGTTTTCCTTCATGGTGTTGAACACCTTCAAATCCGCCGTGTCCAGCCATTCATTACACAGGTAATTGGTGGTTGTGGCGTAAATCTGCCCATCCGGGCTGATCCAGCTATCATGGAACTTGTATGTGGGGTTCCCTTGGGCATCCTTGCCGGTGATCTCCCCGAAGAAGCGTTTCCTGATCCAATGCTTTTCGTTCCACGGGTTGAATGTCAGCGTGATTTGCTTGAACAGGCCGGTTTCTTCCGGGATAGCACCACGGATGGATTCATCCAGCATATCAAAATCAGCTTCATTCATGATTTCGTATGCTTCTTCAATCCAGCACCAGCACAAAAACCCTATTTCAACTGTAATTGAAGTGACCTTCAGGGGATCATCAAGGCCCCGAAAGTAAATCTTCTGACCGGTGGGAAGGTAGGTCATTTCAAGGGGGCTTTCTTTGATTTCCCAATAGGCTGAAACCCCAAGGCGGTTGATTGCCCATTTCAGTTCGGTGAAACAGGAATCTTTCAAGGTTCTGAACACCTTGCGAACCACAAGGGTATTGGCTTCCGGGTATTGCATCATCCGTTTGATGATGTTCAGGGCCGTTGTCTTGGATTTTTTAGAAGCACGGCTTCCCTTACACACCCGGTAACGGCCTTTGAAGTTCCAGAAGGTTCCGTAACCCTTGCCAACCACTTCAGGAAGGTGAACCCGCTTGGCCTGTGGGCTAATCTTCAAGTTGATCATCCCCCGTGATAATCACCGGAACGGCCCCTTCCACACCTACCTTGTCCGTGAACATACCATAACGCTTGCCAATCAATTCAGCGGCCTTTAGCCTTTCTTTGGCTCCAACCTCTTTCTGCGTCAACTCTTGGCAACCGTCACCGCACAGGATCGGGATTTCTTCAGTATGTTCACCCCGCATTACCGAAGTCAGGTATTTCATGACTTCTTCAGCATCAGCGATCTTGGCCGAATGAAGTTTTTCAAGTTCGGTTTCGATGTACGCTTTCAAGTCAGGTTTTGCAAGGTTTTCAGAACCCGTCTGCTTTGCGGTCTTGGGCGAATACCCCGCCTTGATTGCCGCATCCGTAGCGTTGCCGCTGATCAGGTATTCATCACAGAACTTCCGCTGTCTTGGTGTCATAGGTATTCACCCCTTTCATCAGGCATAGAAAAAGCGCCCCGGTTTCCCGTAGGCGCAATTTCTTATTTACTATTCTACCGATTCTTTACTCTGTTTGGAACCGGTGGCACTCTGGTTTTCTCGGTTGTTTAGAAAGTCGCTGTTTGCCTTGGCAAAAGCAAGTAAACCCTTTCCGTGAAGTTCAAAAACCCATTGCATAGAATAATTCAGTTCTTCAGAAATATCTTCCCATTTTTTCAACTGAATATAGCGCCCGATCAGAATATTTTGCTGATCAAGGTCAGGAATCCGGTTGATCATGGTGAACGCTTCCTGTTTCATGCTCACAAGTTCATTAATCCGGGCATTGATCTTGGCTTCAAGGTCAATGATCTTGGTGATGGTTTCTTCAAGGGTATTCTTGGGGCCTGAAGTCTGAACCTTGTCCTGTTTCAGTTGGCTTCCGGTAGAAGTCAAGCTGGAACGCAAGGTTGCAATGGTGCTATCAAGCCGGTTGATCAAACGATCCGTTTTCCTGATTTGGGCAAAGTATTCTTTAGCCTGTTGGGAAAGGTCTTTGTCATTCACTATGTAACACATCCTTTCTGCGGTGGTCTGTTCCGTTTTCATTGCATCTGTACCGCTAATAAATGCTGAAAAATCAAGTGGTTTCAGGACTTTGGAACGCATGGAACAGATAAAACGGGCAGTTCCTTATATACACATTTCTTATATATTTTTTTCTTAATAAGAAGAAAGTATATTTACATC
>JAEYLX010000064.1 GCA_023407575.1 Bacillota bacterium | reverse complement strand
TGGAAATATCGTTTATGAGGAGATAGTGGATACACAAGATGTTTCTTCTAGTATTATCTCATTAGATGAATGTACTTCTGGATCTTATGGACTTTATATATCAGATTCAGAAAACTACGCAGAAGGTCTTTTTAATTTATAAATAATTTAAATTTTAGATGTATGGACAAAAAGACAGTGCTTTTAGCATCTGCATGTACTTTATTAATGATGTCATGTAGTAATGATGCGGAGTTGATTAAGGTTGCTGAAACGACAGGATTACAAACGAAGGCTTTTGTTGGTGAAGCAGATTTCCAAATTGTAGATTATGCGGGAGATAAATGTATTCAGTTCAAGAATGATTCCGTATTTAATGCGATGCTTTGGGAGATGAATGATATGTCAGAAGAAGAGATAAATAATATTTTCTCGGGAGCTGGTTTCGTAAGTCAATGGCAACTTATGCAAGAAGCAGATCAAGAACAGGAGCTTATTGTAGACAATTATGAGAAAGATCTTAGCCAACCTTGGCCTGCTCATCAAATTAAAGAATTCAAACAAAAATATGATGATGTTTTCATGTTTGAACCTTATGATTCTACAGATTTTATTGCGCATTATAAATTAAAAGGTTCCACGTATAGTCCTTTTGTAAATAGGCAAGGATTGTTTTTAATTGGAGATAGTGTTGTATATACTGCTGTATATGAATCTTTAGAGGAATATTTTGGATTAGGAATATCATTGTATGGTAGTAATGGAGCCACAACTGAATCTGATATGAATTGTGCTGAAATTAAATATCAAATACCTGGTGGTGATTATGTAAAAGCAAGAGCAATTCCTAAATTTACAGGTTCTCGGATGATATCTAATCAAGAATATCGGGTAGTAAGTTGTGAAATACTTAGTCAGAAAAAAAAGGTGATGTGGAAAAAACACCATGCAGATGTGTATTTAGATTATAGAGTGAAAGGATCTGGTGTAGGTTTTGGTGTTACAAATCCTAACAATGGGCAATTTTTGAGTTGTAATGATCAACCACTTAAACTAAAATATGCAGCTTATGGTAAAAATACAATTGATTTAGGTATTTGTGGTAAAAATGCCTATTCACCTCTTTGGATACTTAATGGAACTTTGGAAATTCAAGCCGATGACATTCCATTTAAGGGTTATTCGTCAATACTACTGAGAGAAGGATAAATATTTAATACGATGAAAAAAGTTTTATTTTTATTATTGTTAATAACAACTTCAGCTTTCGCTCAAGTAGAGCATGGGTTATTAGTAGGTGCTGGTGTTGGATTCCCTTTGCAGGACGGTTGGAAGGAGACTACTTGGGGGGATAAATCGAATTTGGATTATCGGAACGATTATAAATTGAATAGTATGATCGGTTATCGCTTCCGATTCCTTCCGGAACAGAAATTCTTCTATGACTTGGATATGACGATGGGATTCCAAAAAATGGAAACTGTCAAGTCTTCTCGTTATCTTTCTTACGAAGGTATGGAAGGTGGTTCACATATATTCAAAGGTGGTACTGAGACGATTGATGAATTTGTCATGCCTATCTCCGTAGCCGCTAGTTGGAATTGGCGTTTTGCCAAGAAATTCCATTTGGGTGCCGGTATCGCTCCTACGCTTTATGTACAACCACAAGCCGTGTTTGATCTGTCCGTGATGGCGAAGGTGGGATATCGTTTAAGCAAGCATTGTGAGTTCGGCCTTTCTTATCAATATGGCTGTTTCAATACCTTGAAGCATTTCAATAACGGACCGGCTAATGGCCGTCGTGGACATCTTTCGGATTTGATGCTCTCTGTATATGTTCCTTTTGTTTTGAAATGATGGAATAATAAAATATAGAAACACATAATGTTTTATTTAGAACCAAAACAAAGATGAATAACTGCCTATAAGAAAAGAGTACGTGAAAAAGAGCCATGTGTAGAGAGATAATTCTATGCATGGCTTTTGCTTGTATATGATGTATAAATTTTGAATAATTATTGAGGCCTTTTTGCATTTTTTGTTTGCGATATTGTCTCTTTCGTGATTAAGAACTATCTTTGACAAACTATTCAATATAAGGCTAATGCCAAAAAAAATGAAAGCTTTAGGTATTGACTCTGGAATAATTTGGTAAGTCACGGGCCTTGAACCGGGGGAATAGGATTGAAAGTAGAATATTATAATAGTTAGGGATATGCGTATTGTTGCCTTTTTTAGTGCTATTGCCGTAATTATTCTGCTATTGGCAGGATGTGGACATGAGAAATCAAATAATTCTCAAGTTGTTAATTTAGTTCAACTTGGTGGAGTGGAGTATCCGGAAATACCGAAGTCGAATATCATTCAGCTAGAGAAATCTGATTTCCCGAAAGGGGAGATCCGTTCTATTGAGCGGATACCGATTGACTTGGAGATCGAGCTTCGGGAAGTGAATATATTGGCTAAAGGCAACTACCTCATCGTTAAACACCTTGAGTGGCGGGAGGGAGCCTATCTTTTGCATGTACTCTCTTTGCCCGATTATAAAACGGTTGCTCAATTAGCCCCTTTTGGCGAGGGACCGGATGAGTTCAATGATATACGCATGATACCCACGGAAGAGACCGATAAGCTTTGCTACGTCTGGAACATACGTAATAATCGGATCTTTAGCTTGTCCACTACCCTTAAACTAGAGGAGTATGATCAATTGGCTGAAATCCCTGAAAATAAGATAGTCCCTGATAAGCCTTTATATATGGGAGATGGCAAGATGCAGGTTAGTCTAGGTTCAAATGATGGAATGGGAATAGGATTGGTAAGCTTGAATGATACTATAGTGAAGGGAACCGTACCTTTCCTGTTCGCTGAAGGAGCAGGTTGGTTTTTCTATATCGGAAATTTGGCGCATAGCTTTTCAAGAAAACGAGAAGCATTTGCGTTTACCTTTCATGACCGGATCGTTTTCTTTGACTTTGATGGTAACCATGTGAAGATGTGCCGATTTGGAGATAAAACCTTACAAACTACCTCTTCGCCGGATAATCCTCTCTATTATTACAGTTGTTTCGCGAGTGACAAGTATGTCTATGCCGTTTACCGGGAATCAAAGAAAGATACGGATGAAACGAATCCCTTGTATCTGGAGCAATTTGATTGGGATGGGAATCCGGTAGCTCGTTATTCGTTACCCAAAGGAAGAGGCCTATACACTGGATGTGCGACAGAAGATAATTCGATAATCTATATGGTAGATTATTATGAGGACAATTTCCTGCATAAGATTGTTTTGAGCAAAGACTAATAAATTCTAGTGCTTTTCCCGTGATTTTTGTAGATTTGCGATTCTTTTGATAAAAAATAGTATATAGCAAGGATCGGAAATGAAAAGAGGTGGAAAGGATATTGAATCGTTGGATAGCTTACGGGTCTTGTCCCTGTTCTCCGGATGTGGGGGCATGGATTTAGGATTCGAGGGGGATTTTATATGTCATCGTAAGTCTATATCTCCTCAAAATACGTGGGTTCAAGAGGTTATCGATGAACACTGGGTTCGTTTACAGAAGAATCGTTTTCGAACGGTCTTTGCGAATGATATATTGAAAGAGGCACAAACCGCTTGGCTTCAATATATGGATCGATTCGGATATGATAAAAACGTTTATAATACAAAGAGTATCGTAGACTTGGTGAAAGAGCATCGAGCGGGGAAAAAAGTCTTCCCTAAAAATATAGATGTCGTC
>JAEYLX010000017.1 GCA_023407575.1 Bacillota bacterium | reverse complement strand
GACAGCCAGTGGGAGTACTTGCAGAAGCTTACTGACAGAGTGTACAAGGGCGCTTCCAAACGCCTTGTCCTGCGCTTTCCCCAGCTTACGCCTGCCGACAGCCAGCTCTGCATGCTTATCCGCCTGCACTTCAGCAATGCACAGATTGCCACGCTCATTGCCGTGTCTCCCGCTTCCGTGTCCCAGCAGAAGTTCCGCCTGAAGAAGCGGATGATGCAGGCGGATGGGAGGCTGTTTGCCGACGGAGAGACGCTGGAGGGAGTGATTGGAAGCTGCTGAGAATGATAGATTCTTCAAGAATCTCGAAGTTTCAAGAAGATTTTAGCTGCACTTTCATCGCCGAATCAGGTATAATCTCACTTGGTATTTCCCAATTTCCATAAACTGTTTTTTTGCCAACGCTTGTTCCGGATGTGGTTCTGTGGGTGGGAAATCTATACTGAGCCCTATTCAGTCGTATACTTAGATACCCTCAGTCGTATACTTAGGGTACCTCAGTCGTATAGTGAGATACCCCCACTTCAGAAGGTGTTTTGGGAGGGGGATGGGCTGTGGCGGCTTGATAGCTTGAAGCAGATGCTTTGGGGGGTTGAAATGTTGTTGCAAAATGAGATGAAAAACTGATTGGTGACTTAAAAAAATGTTATTCCTTGTTATTTCAATAGTTCGCTTTCCATCGGACTGCTAAAGTGTTGAATTGATTACGGATGAGAGCATAGAATCAAATTGCTCCATAATTGAAAATATCCCTCCAAAAGAAGTGAGTTTACCGGATTTTATGCTTATTTTTGTCATGCTTGTTGAAGATTTCTTATGTTTTTTTTGCAACACTAATTTAAGTGAATCTTCTGACATGGCAAAGTACTGGGCAATATTTTATTGCTCAGTATTTTAAATAATTGTTTTGTAAAGTGCCGCGGAACTAAGGTCTGATAGAACGAGGATGAAACATTCCAAATTAATAAACAATATAAACGAGCGTGTAGTGGATGACATCAAAGGACGGTTATCCAAAGGTACTTTTGTGTCTATTGCTGCGGCTTTATTCTCCATCTATGCCTACGAAGCATTGAAAGAAGAATTGGAGCAAGTGGAACAATTGCGTTTCATTTTCACATCTCCTACTTTCATCAAGGACAAATCAAAGAAAGAGAAACGAGAGTTTTTCATCCCTAAACTTAACCGAGAGCGCAATTTGTATGGTACGGACTTTGAAATTCGTCTGCGCAACCAGTTGTCACAGAAAGCCATTGCCAAAGAATGTGCCGACTGGATTCGCAGAAAAGTGCAATTCCGTTCCAATGCTTCGCAAGAACAGATGGGTGGATTTATGCACATCAACAACGACACCCAGCAGGTTTATATTCCATTCAATGAGTTTACCACCACACAGTTGGGATGTGAGCGTGGTGCTAATGTATATAATGTAGTCAATGTATTGCCTTCACCAACAGCAAGTGCCTACTTGGATATTTTCAATGAGCAGTGGAACAATGATGAGAAGTTTGAGGATGTAACGAAGCGTATATTGGAGTACATAGACACTGTATATCAGGAAAATGCTCCAGAATACATCTACTTCATCGCACTTTATAATATTTTCAACGAGTTCTTGGAAGACATCAGCGAAGATGTGTTACCCAATGAGCGCACGGGCTTCAAGACCAGTGTCATTTGGAATAAGCTTTACAACTTTCAACGTGATGCTGCGCTGGCTATCATCAACAAGTTGGAAAAATACAATGGTTGCATCCTTGCCGATTCAGTAGGTCTTGGCAAGACCTTTACGGCATTGGCGGTTATCAAGTATTACGAGAACCGTAATAAGTCGGTGCTTGTACTTTGCCCTAAAAAACTGAATGACAACTGGCAGACTTTCCGTGCCAATTACAAAAACAACCCCGTAGCTGCCGATCGGTTAAGGTATGACACCCTCTTCCACTCCGACCTTTCACGCGACCGTGGTTTGAGTAATGGCCTCGACTTGGAACATGTGAATTGGGGAAACTATGACTTGATTGTGATTGACGAAAGCCACAACTTCCGCAATGGTGGTAATGTGGACGAAGAGGATGAAGCGGATTTTGATACGCTCGTAGAAACAGACCGCCACAAGGAGAACCGTTATCAGCGATTGATGCGATGTGTCATCCGTCAGGGTGTGAAAACGAAAGTACTCATGCTGTCAGCAACTCCTGTCAACAACCGATTCGGCGATTTGAAGAACCAGTTACAACTGGCATACGAGGGGCGTGTGGAGAATATCAACGAAGCCCTCGAACTAGACCGCAACATTGACGACATATTCAAGTCTGCTCAGACTGCCTATAATCGTTGGGCTAAGTTGGAGCCAAGCGAACGGACTACGGAACGATTGCTGTCAAGTCTTCAGTTTGACTTTTTTCAGATGCTCGATGCCGTGACCATCGCACGTAGTCGTAGCCATATCATCAAGTATTACGACACGAAAGATATTGGCGAGTTTCCTAAGCGGCTTACCCCTTTGTCTCGCCGTCCGCGTTTGACGGACTTGGGCGATGCCATCAATTTCAAGGATATTGCCGAGCAACTCAATGCTCTAAATCTTTCCATATACACCCCTTCGCTTTATCTCTTCGATTGTGCCCGTAGTGGTTACAGTATCGACTACGATGGTGAAGGTCTGTCTATTGACGGTCGTGAGAAAGGCTTGCGCAAACTCATGGCCACCAACCTGTTGAAACGTCTGGAAAGTTCGGTCAATTCTTTCCGACTGACGCTTAACCGCATTCATGAGTACATTCGGCAGACAATGGAACTGATAGAAGCATACGACAAGAAACATTCCGGTGCAACCATTGATGTGTCTTCTTTCACTGATGATATGGACTCATCCGAAGGCGACACCGACCCGTTTGCCACCAAGAAGTCGAAGATTTCATTGGCTGACATGGACTATGTGAGTTGGCGACGCGATCTCGAAGCCGATTTTGAACGGTTAGACCTGCTCTTGCTGATGTTGAAGGACATTACGCCCGAACATGACAGCAAGTTACAGATGCTTATCGAGGATTTGAAACATAAATTTAGTAACCCGATAAACGGAGAAAACAAGAAAGTGCTTATATTTACGGCATTTGCCGACACAGCCAATTATCTCTATGAGCAATTATCCACGAAGATAAAGGAAACTTGCGGACTTGATACGGCTCTTATCACCGGTTCTACCGATGGCAGATGCACATTGCCGAAGTTTCCCATTTCGTTCAATAATGTGCTGACCTATTTTTCACCGTTATCAAAAGACCGTGCGGCCCTCTTTCCCAATGCCACAGGTGAGATTGATATACTTATTGCTACCGATTGTATCAGTGAGGGGCAAAACTTACAAGATTGCGACTACCTCATCAATTACGACATCCATTGGAATCCCGTACGCATCATCCAGCGTTTCGGGCGTATCGACCGTATCGGTAGCCGGAACAAGCAAATCCAGCTTGTCAACTACTGGCCGGATATGGAACTTGATGACTATATTCAGCTCAAAGGACGTGTCGAAAGCCGAATGAAAGCCACCATCCTTACCGCAGCAGGTACCGGCAATCCGCTTTCTATGGGCGAAGAAGCTGATTTGGAATATCGCCTTGGGCAGCTAAAGAAATTGCAGAATGAAGTGGTGGATATTGAAGATATGGACACCGGTATCAACATCATGGATTTGGGATTGAACGAGTTTAGGCTTGACCTCTTGCAATATGTCAAGGAACATCCGGATATTGAACATGCACCTTTCGGATTGAATGCGGTGGTAGCTGGTTCCGAATTGGCGAAACCGGGCGTGATGTTTGTGCTGAAGAACCGCAACAATGCCGTTAATATTGACCGCAAGAATCAACTGCATCCGTTCTACATGGTCTATTTGGCAGACGATGGTGACGTAATTTGCGACCATCTGCATCCTAAACAACTGCTCGACATCATGCGTGCGCTGTGTAAGAATCAAAACGACTATGACCGTGTGCTCTGTGCTGCGGTCAACCGTGAAACGCAAGACGGCCGTCGTATGACCAAGTACAACACATTACTCCAAACAGCTATTGACAGCATCGTAAGCATTAAAGAAGAAACAGACATTGAGAGCCTTTTCTTTGTGGGTGAGACAACAGCCTTGCATGGAGAAATTAAAGGTTTGGACGACTTTGAGTTGATAACCTTCTTAATAATTAAAGAGAAATGAAATTATCTGATATAGAAATAGGTACTATAGTCAACTTCT
>JAEYLX010000067.1 GCA_023407575.1 Bacillota bacterium | reverse complement strand
AGGGCAGCAGACCTATGAATTAATGCCAGCATTGCTTATATCATTAGGTGCCAGTATTTCGTGGTGCCTTGGAATTAAAGCACATATAACCCGATTAAAAAGAACACCTTAATGTTGAAGCGTATTTCACATTAAGGTGTTTTTGTATATTCTTCTATTAGTTCAAGGTAAGTTTTGCTAAAGCAACAGTTCAACCTAAGCTTTATTGAAACGTTCTCGTAATATCAAATCAAAAATTTGCATAGCTCAGCTGATAGCCTTTGAAAATGTATATTTAAAAATAATTATGAATAAATTATTGACAATACAAGTATAATTGTATACAATAAAACAAATTTTGTTTATTGATTGGAGAGCTGCCGTATGGATGAGAGAAGAGTGTTTATTAATCCGCAAAATAATTTGTTGCAAGTAGAAGAGCCAATTTATCCGCTTGTGGATGTAGATCAGCCGAATACCTTTCGTAATTTATTTCCTTATTGTGAAGTACCCAAGATAGCCTTCAATGATCGTATTGTTCCTCATAATCTGCCAGAGGATATTTATATTACGGATACAACCTTCCGTGATGGACAGCAGTCAAGAGCTCCTTATACGACAGAACAAATTGTAACTATTTATGATTATTTTCATCGTCTCGGAGGACCAAAGGGAATTATCAGACAAAGCGAATTTTTCTTATATAGTAAGAAGGACAGGGATGCGGTCTATAAGTGTATGGAGCGTGGTTATGAATTCCCGGAAGTGACTTCCTGGATTAGAGCCAGTAAGAAAGACTTTGAGTTAGTTAAGGATATTGGTATGAAAGAAACTGGAATACTGGTAAGCTGCTCCGACTATCACATCTTTTATAAAATGAAAATGAGAAGAAGGGAAGCGATGCAGCATTATCTGAGTGTTGTAAGAGAATGCTTGGAAACAGGGATTGCCGCCAGATGCCATCTGGAGGACATCACACGTTCCGATATTCATGGTTTTGTAATTCCTTTCTGCAGCGAGCTTATGAAGTTAAGCAAGGAATATAATTTACCGGTTAAAATTCGCGCCTGTGATACTATGGGGTATGGAGTGAATTTTGCTGGTGCCGTAATTCCTAGAAGTGTTCAAGGCATCATATATGGTATTATGAATCATGCTGGTGTTCCCTCCAAATGGTTGGAATGGCATGGTCACAATGATTTTTATAAAGCAGTATCCAATTCAACCACAGCCTGGTTATATGGTGCGGGTTCCGTTAACTGTTCCTTGTTTGGTATAGGGGAAAGAACTGGTAATACGCCATTAGAGGCAATGGTGTTTGAATATGCGCAGCTAAAAGGTACCTTGGATGGTATGGATACAACTGTTATTACAGAGCTTGCAGAATATTTTGAAAGAGAAATTGGATACAGAGTTCCATCTAGAACTCCCTTTGTTGGTAAGAACTTTAATGTTACCAGAGCGGGAATTCATGCGGATGGGTTATTAAAGAACGAAGAAATATATAATATTTTTGATACAGAAAAGTTCCTTAATCGTCCGGTGTTAGTTGCAGTATCAAATACATCAGGTCTTGCGGGGATTGCTCACTGGATTAATACATTTTTTAAGTTAAAAGGTGAAGAAGCAGTGGATAAGTCGAATCCAATTGTAATTAAGGTTAAGGAATGGGTGGATGAAGAGTATGAAACGGGTCGAGTAACTGTTATAACAGATGAGGAGTTAATACGAATCATACATAGGGCAGAAGCCGATCTGGATGTTAATTTGACAAACCAGGCACAGATTAGTCTCACAAGTCAGATACATTAGAATTGACAAGCCATGCCTTACCTAATACAATGTTACTTGGTAAAGCATGGTTTCCATATGCATAAAACTTACAGAAAGGCACGGTACGAAGAATGATTTCAGCAGAAAGAATTGAAGCAGCAAAAGAAAGATTTGGACAATTATTGGAGAGTCAGCTTAAAAGAGTGGAAGAGATGAAAGCACAGGGTGATTTTATTGATTATAAAACTCTTGATAAAATAATCATTGGAGTTTGCGGTGGCGACGGTATTGGACCTGCAATTACCTCACAGGCACAGAGAATTTTGGAATATCTGCTATCTAAGGATATCGCAGAGAATAAAATAGAATTTCGTGTAATTGATGGATTAACCATCGAAAGAAGAGCAGCAGAGAATGCAGCAATTCCCCCTGAAGTTTTGGACGAAATTAAAAAATGCCATGTGGTTCTAAAGGGACCTACAACGACACCCAGAAAAGGCGATCCATGGCCGAATGTAGAAAGTGCTAATGTTGCTATGAGAAAGGAACTGGACCTTTTTGCAAATGTAAGACCAGTTCGAATTCCAGAACAGGGCATTGACTGGACATTTTACCGCGAAAATACCGAAGGAGCTTATGCAGTTGGAAGTAAAGGCATCCACGTAACGGAAGACTTAGGTGTGGACTTTACAGTTGCTACAACCCAAGGGACAGAAAGAATTATAAGAACTGCTTTTGAATTTGCAAAAGCAAATGGAAAGACCAGAGTAACCGCAGTAACAAAAGCAAATATCATTAAGACCACTGACGGAAAGTTTTTAGATATCTTTAAAGAAATTGCAGCGGAATACCCTGAAATATCAGCAGATGACTGGTATATCGATATCATGACAGCTAAGCTTGTGGATGAGAAGAGAAGGAAGGATTTCCAAGTAGTTGTACTTCCTAATCTTTATGGCGACATCATTACGGATGAAGCAGCGGAATTTCAAGGTGGTGTAGGTACTGCAGGCAGTGCGAATATTGGCAAGAAATATGCAATGTTTGAGGCTATTCATGGTTCTGCACCTAGAATGGTAGAAGAGGGCAGAGACATCTATGCTGATCCTTGCAGTATGATTCGTGCAGGTGCAATGCTTTTAGCTCATATAGGTTATGTAAAGGAAGCAGATAAATTATATCGTGCACTTGATATCTGTACTGTAACTGAGAAAAAGGTTGTAACCACAGGTAGAGCAACTGGAGCAACCGGTGCACAATTTGCAGAGTATCTTATGGGAACCATTGAAGCCCTGTAAGATACCTTTCCAAGGCTGGCGATAATAAAGGAGGTAATTCCTTGGAAGATTTTAATCTTCAAAAAGATGGATCTGATAAATATTCTTTACGCGGGCGAGTATTTACTAAGCTAAGAGAAGATATTTTATCAGGACAATATCATGAAAATGAAGAGCTTCGAGAAAATACGATTGGACAGGAGCTTGGAGTTAGCCGAACCCCTGTTAGAGAGGCACTCAGACAGTTGGAATTAGAAGGTCTGGTTACAATGGTACCCAATAAGGGCGCATATGTGACAGGCATAACCTCCAAGGATATTCATGATATCTATATCATTCGCTCCTATTTGGAAGGTCTTTGTGCCAGATGGGCATGTGAAAATATAACGGAAGCACAGATAGAAGCATTAGAAGAGATTTTATATTTATCTGATTTTCATGCAAGACGCAGTCATCATGAACAATTAGTTGAATTGGACAATAAATTTCATGATTTAATTTATAAAGCCTCTGGAAGTAAGATTTTAGATCATGTGTTATCTGATTTTCATCGATATGTAGAACGTATTCGCAAAATTACGTTAGCAGTGCCGGATCGGGCTTCAAAATCCAGTCAGGAGCATGCTGCTATACTGGATGCAATTCGAAAAAGAGATGGGAACTTAGCAGAAGAGCTGGCACATGAACATATTATGAAAACAATTAAAAACATTAGTGATCAGGGGTTGTATAAAATATAATACCTTATTGCTAAGGATGTAGAGTTATTGTAACTATAAAGGTAAAGTACTGAATAATTATTAATAATATAGGGTTGATGCAGAAGGAATATGAATAACACTCTGCATCGACCCTATAATCTTATTCTTCCGAAGCAAGTTCTTCCCACAATTCCATAAGGGTAAGAAGTCTTTCTTCTAATGCGTTTTTTTCATTATTTAGCTCCAACAGCTTGGAAACATTTGTGAATATTTCTTCTTTCGTCAGAAGAGCATCAATTTCTTCATTTCGCTGTTCTAATTGATGGATTTCGTCCTCTGCCTTTTTTAAATCATTCTTTCTTTTACGAGCTTTTGCCTGTTCCTCTTTTTGTTGCTGCCAGTTCAATTTGTTTTCACTATCATTATCGATAGGGTTTTGATTAATGGTATTAGACTGAAAAGCAGCAGTGGGAAAGGCACCAGGCTTTCCGCTGTTTGAAGAATTAGGTTGTGCAATTGCTTGACCTAGAGCAGCAGCCTCCACCTCTGATTTCTTTTCTAAATAATAATCATAATTGCCAATATAATTTAAGAGTGTTTGCTGGGTTAAATCTAAAATACGAGTGGCTGTTTTATTAATAAAATAACGGTCATGGGAAACGTAAAGGACAGTTCCGCTATAATGATTAATTGCATTTTCAAGAATTTCTTTTGAAGTAATATCTAAATGGTTGGTGGGCTCATCGAGGATTAATAAATTAGCCTCTGATAGCATAAGCTTAGCAAGGGATACACGACCACGCTCGCCACCACTAATATCCTTAATTCGCTTATAGACGTCATCCTCTGTGAATAGAAAGGCTGCAAGTATATTACGAATAGCAGTATTACCTAAGTTGGGATACGTATCCTGCAATTCATCAAATAGAGTCTTTTCAGGGTCTAAGACTTGATGTTCCTGATCATAATAACCGACCTTCACTTTTGAACCAAGTTTAATTTCACCAGCATCAGAGGAGACCTGCCCATTTATAATCTTAAGGATGGTAGTTTTTCCAGTTCCATTATTACCTATAATGGATACTTTTTCGCCTCTTTTAATGTCAAAGTTTAAATCTGTAAATAAAGTCAGATGACCATATGATTTGGATAGGCCTGCTACACCTAGAACATCATTACCACTAATAACCTGAGGCTCCAATTTAAAGTGCATTTCATTATGTTCCAAAGGGCGATCGACGCGCTCAATTTTATCCAGCATTTTTTCGCGGCTTTCTGCTCTTTTGATGGATTTTTCCCTGTTAAAGGAACGAAGCTTTGCAATTACCTCTTCCTGATGCTTGATTTCTTGTTGTTGGTTTAAATACTGCTTCAACATAGCACTTTCAATCATAGCTTTTTTTTCGGTATACGTTGAATAATTCCCCTCATAGGTTCTGCACTTGGAATGATCAAGTTCTACTACCTTAGATACAACTTTATCAAGGAAATAGCGGTCATGAGCAACAACAATGACCGCACCGTTATAATTTAATAAAAAGGTTTCTAACCACGCAATGGACAAAAGGTCAAGGTGGTTGGTGGGCTCATCCAAAAGAATAAGTTCAGGCTTTGACAAGAGCAGTTTGCCAAGAGCAATTCTGGTCTTTTGACCTCCGGAAAGAGTATTCACTTTCTTGTCAAAATCCTCTTCGACAAAACCCAGACCTTTTAATATTCCAATTACTTCGCTTTGATACGCATATCCATTCTTTAATTCAAATTCATGTGTCAGTCTTGTATATGTTGTAAGCATCTGGTTGAGCTTATCACCGTCAGCATGCTTCATTTCCTGTTCTAGAGTTCTAATATCTTGATCAAGTTTTATAATGTCTTGTTTGACAGTAAGCATTTCCTCATGGATAGAATGATCTGAGGAAAGATTCTGATGCTGGGACAGATAACCGATGGTACTTCCCTTGCTTAGAATTACTTCACCTTCATCGGCGGACATTTCTTTCATAATGATTTTCAATAGAGTTGATTTTCCTGCACCGTTAATTCCAACAATTGCAGCTTTTTCTCTTTCATTAATATGAAAGGAAACAGATTGTAAAATCTGATTCGTGCCGAAAGCTTTGCTGATGTTGTTACATGCTAATATCATTGTTTTTACCTCATTTATTTCATCGGATAAAGGAATTGCTGTTCCTTTATCCATATTCTTTTTTCTATTATTGTAAACCTTGCTGTTTATTTTAACATAGGAATAGGAACAAGTAAAGAAAGGAAAGATAAGGGTCTAGTAGGTTTGAACTGTAACTGTTAGATTACATTGACTTATTATTAACAATTCTATATAATTAAGTTAGTATTGAAACTAGATTAGGAGGGATAGCATTGTATAAAAAAGAAATCTCAAAAGCCGTTATTAATAGATTACCCAGATACTATCGTTATTTAGGAGATTTATTAGAGAAAGATGTAGTTCGAATTTCGTCAAAGGAACTGAGTGAGAAAATGAAGGTGACTGCTTCTCAAATCAGGCAGGATTTAAATAATTTTGGAGGGTTCGGTCAACAAGGCTATGGATATAATGTGGAATATCTTCATTCTGAAATAGGTAAAATCCTTGGTCTTGATACAAAGTATAACGTTATTATCATAGGTGGTGGTAACCTTGGACAGGCGCTTGCTAACTATGTGGATTTTGAGCGAAGAGGTTTTTATGTGAAAGCTATCTTTGATATTAGTCCTCAGGTGATAGGTACAGAAATTAGAGGAATCATTGTGAAATCCAATGATGATTTAGAGGACTATATTAAAATAAATAAAGTTGATATTGCAGCAATTACGGTTCCAAAGGCGAAGGCACCGGCGTTAGCTGCTGATCTGGCTAGATGGGGAGTAAAGGGTATATGGAACTTTGCACCAACGGATCTTAACTTACCAAAAGAAGTAACAGTGGAAAATGTACATCTTGCAGAAAGCTTAATGAAGCTATCTTATCGTTTGTCCGGAAAGGGAGAAATGGAAGGGTAAGATGGGGATTTAAAGGAAGGAAACGTAATTTCTCATATGGCAAAGAAAGAGAAACGTAACGAATTTCATAATATTGTTAAGAATAAAAAACTGCCGATTCTTTCGCTAGACACCAGGTGGCATGACTTGTTTCCACAGGAGGATAAGACCCCTGAAATGAAAAACCTGGAGCAAAAGGTAAATGAATTATTAAAAAGACAGGGTAAGCTTGTAAATGATATTAAAGATTTAAAACAATTAAAATCGAACCTAATGAAAGAAATTGTTCAGAATATGGACATTCGTTCTGATGCTCTTGGGAAGGCAAAAGATAAAAAGCTGGACAAGAATAAGAATTATATCAATGAAATTAATTTAAAGATTGAGAAATCCATGGATGAACTTGCTGATTTACCCTATGAAATAAAAGCAGTAAATGAGCAATTAATGGCAGAAAGTGTACATGTTTTTTATGACTTGCTAGAGAAAAATAAGCAGGAAATTAATGATGTTACAACTTGGATAAATCAAATTCGTGAAGAACTTAAGAAAAAAATTCTTTTGAAGCAGGATTTAGAGTTGAAAAACTCTAAAATATATACATATATGCATGATATTCTTGGTGCAGATTTAATGGAATCCTTTGACAAGGAATTCTAGGGAGGATAATGTGATTATCGGAATTGGAGTTGATCTAATCGAAATTGATCGGATCGAAAAAGCCTATCAAAGGGTAGCTTTTCAAAAAAAATATTTTACGCAAAAGGAAATTGAGTTCATTGGTACGGACTATAAGAAGGCAGCAGGTAATTTTGCTGTAAAAGAAGCAGTTGCGAAAATGTTTGGGACAGGCTTTCGAGGTTTTGCTCCAATTGATGTAGAGGTATTGCGAGATGAGCAAGGGAAGCCCTATGTAAATCTAGTTGCAAGAGCACAGGAGATGGCAAATGCAAGAGAAATTAAGAGAGTTCATGTATCGATCAGTAATGTGAAGGAATATGCCAATGCTTTTGTGGTAGGGGAGGCGTAGTGTATGCGGTATGCTTTTAATTCACAACAGATGAAAATGGTGGATGATTATACCATTGATGTTGCTGGAATTACTGCACTTGAACTTATGGAGCGAGCAGCTACAGGATTAGTGGCTGTTATGAAAACTCGAATTACGAAATCAGATCGAATTTTGGCTATCTGTGGACCTGGTAATAATGGTGGAGATGGGATTGCAGCAAGCAGACTTTTGCATTTGGAAGGTTACCAGGTAGCTGTACTTCTTTTTGGTGATCAGGAAAAAAGGTCCTACTCTATGAAAATACAACTAGAAATGGCAAAGAATATTGGTGTTGTGTTCGAACACAGAGACAGGATTCCTGAATATAATATACTAATTGATGCTTTATTTGGTGTTGGACTTACCAGAGAGGTAACGGGTGAATATGCTACCGTTATTGACCGAATGAATCTCAATCAGAGCTACATTTATTCTGTGGATATACCTTCAGGGATTTCTGCTGACACGGGAAAGGTGTTATCTCATGCAGTGGAAGCCGACGAAACAGTGACCTTTGGATATCAAAAGCTTGGGATGTTATTATATCCCGGCGCAGAATATACTGGGAAAGTAACCCTTGTAGATATCGGGTTTTCAACCCAACCAGAGCAATTGTTGACCAATAAAATTAGTTATTATGAGCATGACGATTTAATAAGACTACCAAAGAGACACAGTTACAGCAACAAAGGAAGTTATGGTAAAGTACTTATTATTGCTGGCAGTAATGGAATGAGCGGAGCAGCATATTTATCGGCAAAAGCAGCTTATCGAAGCGGAGCAGGGCTAGTAAAGATATTGACTTCTCACACCAATCGAATTATATTACAGACCCTATTACCGGAAGCGCTCTTTGCAGCTTATGACCATGAAATGGATAATACAATAGCACTAGAAAATATTCAGGATGCTCTTTCATGGGCGTCTGTTATTGTTATCGGACCAGGAATTGGGAGAACTGATTTTTCAAATGAACTTTTGGAGAATGTATTAGAGGAAGCAAAAGTTCCTTGCATTCTTGATGCGGATGCTCTCCAACTCTTATCTAGTAGAATTAGTATTACACTAAATCAACAAATCACTGCTGCAGTAACTGAGCAAGGTTGGTTGGACGCATTAAAACGTGTAGAATATCTTAATCAACTCTTACCGGAGAATACAATACTTACGCCACACTTAAAAGAGTTATCATCATTACTTGAGCTTCCGGTTTCTTATATTTCCAATAATTTAATTGACACTGCAAGACAATGTTCTTATAATAGTAAGTTGATATTCAATATTAAAGATGCCAGGTCTTTTGTGACTGGTGGATTGGATATGTATATCAATGTAACTGGAAACAATGGAATGGCGACTGGCGGAACAGGTGATGTTCTAACCGGTATAATAGCAGCATTTCTTGCACAAGGAATGCAAGCCTATGAGGCTGTTTGCCTTGCCTCCTATATTCATGGTTTAGCAGGAGACTTAGCAGCCTTGGAGAAAGGTGTCTATTCCTTAATCGCAAGTGATGTGGTGGATGCCATAGAAAAAGTTATTTGCAGGAAAGGCTAGCATTGAAATGATAAATTTAGAAAATAATACGCAGAATATTCGAAATTCTTATAGGGTTCAAGCACGAGTTAATCTAGATGCAATAAGACATAACCTAAAAGAAGTTAAAAATAAAATTCAGAATAACGTTATGCTAATGACGATAGTCAAGGCAGATGGCTATGGTCATGGTGCGGTTCCAATTGCAAAAGCAATTGGAGACAGTACAATTGTTGATGCTTATGGTGTTGCTATCATTGAAGAAGCTGTGGAACTTCGACAAGCTGGTATTACAAAACCAGTTTTAGTCCTTGGATACACACCCATGGAGCAATATGAATATGTTGTTACTTACGACATTTCACAGACGGTGTTTCAATATGAAATGGCAAAAGCTCTTTCAGAGGAAGCCTGCAGGCAGAACAAAACTGTGAAGGTTCATATAAAGTTTGATACGGGTATGAATCGGGTTGGTTTTTCAGATACAATGGAAAGTATTGATGCTATAAAGAAAATTGTTGAGCTACCTAATTTGGAAATTGAAGGATTATTTTCTCATTTTGCATGTGCAGATGAAACGGATCGGACCTATACAGAAAATCAATTAGCACGTTTTCAGAAATTCTGTTCCTGGCTGGATCAAGAGGAAATTTTTATACCGATCAAACATATTGCGAATAGCGCAGGTATCATTGAATTCCCAATTGCATATTTTAATATGGTACGTTGTGGGATAGCTACTTATGGAATATATCCATCCGACATGGTAAATAAGGATGAAATCAATTTAATTCCAGCCATGGAAATGAAATCCCATGTCATTTTTGTAAAGGACGTGGAGGCTGGAGCTGGAATTAGCTACGGAGCTACCTATATTACAAGCAAGAAAATGAAAATAGCAACAATCCCAATTGGCTATGCCGATGGATATTCTAGAAATCTTTCAAACAGTGGCAAAGTAATTATACATGGTCAGTATGCACCTATTGTTGGAAGAATTTGCATGGATCAATTTATGGTGGATGTTACTGATATTGATGAGGTTAAACAGGGAGATGTCGTAACGTTACTCGGGCAGGAACAAGGTGCAAGTATTATGGCAGAAGAACTTGCAGAGTGGTCACATTCCTTTGCCTATGAATTGGTATGCACTGTTGGAAAAAGAATACCAAGATTTTATGTTGAAAACGAAATAAATTGAATTTTTCTTTGAAATGCTGGAGATTTTTTTATGCACCATGCAAGGTGAGGAATACACACGAAGAAATTGGCAATAATAAGGTTAAGCTGATATTGGAGTGTGAATTGAGTGGTAATTAAAAGAGGAGATATCTTCTATGCGGATCTGCGGCCAGTGGTAGGATCTGAACAGGGTGGTGTCAGGCCGGTTCTGATTGTTCAGAATGATACAGGTAATAAACATAGTCCAACCGTTATATGTGCGGCCATTACATCAAAAATGAATAAAGCCAAGCTCCCCACGCATGTGGAACTGGATGCAGAGAAATACGGAATTGTTAAAGATTCAGTAATTCTATTGGAGCAGGTGCGTACAATTGATAAATCCAGATTGAAAGAAAAGGTATGTCATTTGGATAGGGATGTATTAAAGAAAATTGATAAAGCACTTATAATCAGTTTTTCTCTAGATACATATTATAATAGATAGATACGATACGAAAAAGGAGAGAATATTATACGATGGACGAGGGAGATCCCTTATCGGGAATTGTAATTATTTTACTTTTGATTTTGTTTAATGCAGTCATTGTTTGTGCAAAAAATGCAATCAGTAATGTAAATGACAACATTGTCAAGAAGAAAGCGGAAGCTGGGTCTAAAAAAGCGAAAAAGCTGCTGCCAATAGTAGAAAAGCCAACGAGATATTTAAATGTAATGGAGCTTGTGCAGAATTTCATTGGAATATTAATTGGTATGGCTTATTTCTCCTATGTTCTTCCACGAGTTGAAACTGCATTTGCGGACGAAGGGACAGGGACAACAATATTTGTTCTTAAGATACTAACTTATGTGGTATTTACCATATTACTGGTTTATATCACAGTATTATTTGGGTTGATTATTCCAAGGCGATTTGCCACGAGGTATGCTGAACAAGTGGCATATCCTTTAATAGGTGTTATTAAGTTTCTTGGTGCAGTTTTTTACCCCATTGCATGGTTATTAGAATTAATAATGAATGTTTTGTTACGGTTATTTGGAATTAAGCCTTTCGATTTGACGGATAATGTGACCGAGGAAGAAATTATTTCAATGGTGAATGAAGGTCAGGAACAAGGTGTTTTAGATGCTGGAGAAGTGGAAATGATATCTAATATTATGGGACTTGGAGATAAAGAGGCCCAGGATATTATGACACCTAAAAAACGAATTATTGCTTTAAACTCTGAGATGTCAGTGGAGGAAGCTTTGCAATTTATGCTTTCAGAGAAGTATTCCAGGTATCCTTTATATGAGGAC
Organism: Bacillota bacterium; assembly: GCA_023407575.1. Taxonomy (GTDB): domain Bacteria; phylum Bacillota; class Clostridia; order Lachnospirales; family Lachnospiraceae; genus Mobilitalea. The sequence goes on along the minus strand of JAEYLX010000067.1, from coordinate 324,216 downwards.
AATCGAGATAATATTATTGGTATCCTATATATTAAGGATGTCATAAGTGCATACATATCAGAAGAATTAAGAAAACAACCTTTGCAAGACCTTGCAAGAGAAGCATATTTTATTCCTGATACGATGAATGTCCATATACTATTTAGTGAAATGCAAACTAAGAATATTCACATGGCAATTGTTATTGATGAATACGGGCAAACTGCTGGACTTGTGGCAATGGAAGATTTCCTAGAAGAAATTGTTGGTAATATCGACGACGAATTTGATGAGGATGAAAGTAACATTATAGCGATTGAGGAAAATAGCGTGCTGGTTAAAGGAGCTATAGGGCTGGATGAATTAGAAGATGAGCTAGATATCAGACTAATGAACGAGGATTTTGACACTTTGAATGGTCTGCTAATCTCTTTAATTGATCGAATTCCAATGGATGGTGAGCAGGTAACCTTAATACATGAGGGTTATCAGTTTGATGTACTTGAAACCAGAAATAAGATGACTCAGCAAGTTAGAATTACCAAGCTTCAGGCGAAGGTAGATAAGAATCTCGAAACAGAGGGTGAAGAATAGACATCAATGAAATTAGGATATCCTAGTAGAACAGGGCATAAGCCCTGTTCTTTTTAAGTGTAATTAGTTAATTCCCTACTTGTCCAATGACATCTTGACAATGGAGAAAATTTACAATATATTATTGGTAGATATTTACACAAATATCTGATTTCCATTTGCTTACTATTCCATGTAAAGGAGTGATTCTATGTTTAGAAAAGTCGGATTTAAATTAGTTTTATGCTCTGTCCTAGCTTTTTTGTTTTTACTTGTTGGTAATAGTTCAACAGCTTTGGCAGAGGAAAGCAAGATAGTTTCTGTAACAGAGCCTCGAAGCGTGACTGTACCTGATACTGCAATCAATCAAGTATTGCAGTCAATCGCAAATACTTCTTACAATTACGATGACGGGAGCTTCAGAGGAACTCTCCCATATGCAGGACGAAGCTCTTTGACACAGACTCTGGTGGCTATATATCCAGACATGACAATATACAACTATACCTTTAGTGTAACCTACACAGGAACGGTAGTAAGCTACTCGCAACCAAGTACGAAGGAGGTAGCTGTCAGCGTTCCGTATACAATTTCTGTTCCAGATTATGTAATCTCAAATATAATGCAAATTATCTCCAACTCCACTTACAATTATGATGATGGAACTTATAGCGGTACCCTTCCATTTACCGGCTACAGCAGTGTAAGTTCTACCTTTGTAGCAAGCTATCCGGGCTATAATATTTATTCCTATTCTTTTACAGTTTATTACGCCGGAACTGTCACTATATATTAACATACTCCTATGGCTCGATTGATGTTTGAAAGTAACTAGATATAATCCCATAGCAAATGGAAATATAAATTCTTAGTTTAGCTACAGCTTGAAAAAACCCTATCCTTTGAAGTAGTGCGTTAAAGATCTTTATACAGGAATATAGAAAGAAAGACTACACATAAGGTTTTATCCTTCGGTGTAGTCTTTCTTTCTATTACACAGCCGGGGAGCCATGTAATATAGCGTATAATAGGGTGGGAGTAGAAAGTGTTTTATCACTGACTATGGGTATATTATAAAATCTAAATGTGTTTATATTGTGAAGGCTTTATTAAAAGAATATGAAACGGGTTTTTATAATTTTTATATATTGAAGATGCTCCTATTGCAAAAAAATACTTCCAATGAATGGAGCGATAGGAATGAGTTACTGTCCATACTGTGGTACAGAACTTGAGTAAAAATATCTTGTCCACAGTATAAAAGAGAGTGCACACCGCCTAGGCGATGTGTACTCTCTTTTTAATTTATAATGTAGGGAGGAGGAGAGTGAATATATATCACTTTCTAATTCATAGTATAAAGGGAACATATGATTAAAATATGGATAAAATAAATACTTTTTGTTAACAAATTGGTCCAAAATTATGTCAATAGTAGATAAATGTAAAAAACACATAATTGTAACCATACTTTGTTTCGGTTAATCATAAAAAATTTTAATAGGATATTAAGGAGAAAGCCTTCTTTTGCAAGTATAGTGTTAACACAGCAGAGGGGAAATGCCTGGTATCTTTGGTCAACAAGCCTGTTTGCAGGTAATTAGTGGAGGGAATGGTGAAAATAGATAGGAATTATTACTTACTTTTGCTTGAATTTATTTACTAAAAAAGATAGAATAGATAACAAACCCATTGCTTTTGGAAAATTAACATTCCATTTTTACAGCTACCAGGGATTTACTAAGTAATAAGAAATGGAGAAGGTTATGAGAATAGGTTTATTACGACATTTTAAAGTGAACTGCCCGCATGCGAAAATGATGACATCCAGTGAATTTCGTGAATGGTCTGAAAAGTATGAAGTGTCAAAAGTAATTAAGAAAAAAGTCGATATGTATGATATAGAATGGGATATCTGCTATGCAAGTGACCTGCCAAGAGCAATTACAACTGCAAAAGAGGTTTATAGTGGTAACCTTAAGATAGATAAGCTACTAAGAGAAGTTGATAATGCACCTTTTATTCATACAGATAAGATAAGATTACCCTTTGAAGTTTGGCATGTTTGTGGAAGACTTGCTTGGTTTTTTAAATCCAAGAGCCAGCCCGAAACCAGAAGCCAGACCAAAAAAAGAATTAATGATTTCCTAGACCGAATTGATTGGTCGAAGGAGAATGTATTAATTGTCTTTCATGGTTTTATGCTCTATAATTTTCAGAAGGAATTGCGTAAGCGTGGATTTTTGGGGGAGAAGCTAAAGTTAGTTAAAAATGGTGTGTTATATGAATATTTAAGAGAAGAACCAGAGGTAATAAGGGACAATGAAGATAACGCTAATCTGTGTGGGTAAACTGAAGGAAAAATATCTTTCCTTAGGTGTTGAAGAATATGCAAAAAGGTTAAGTCGCTACTGTGCATTGGATGTTATAGAACTTCAGGATGAGAAAACACCGGACCAGGCATCCGCTGCAATGGAAGACATTATTAGAAAAAAAGAAGGCGAGAGAATACGGAAAGCTTTAAAAGATGATTCCTATGTAATTGCGTTAGCAATTGAGGGAGCTATGTTGGCATCGGAGGAACTAGCAGAGAAAATAGAGTCTTTAGGGGTATCGGGACAAAGTCATATTAGTTTTATAATAGGAGGCTCGTTAGGTTTATCACCAGAGGTGTTAAAAAGAGCGGATTATAAATTGAGTTTTTCCAAGATGACATTTCCACACCAGTTAATGAGAATGATTTTATTAGAGCAAATTTACCGTGCCTATAGAATTATAAATAATCAGCCCTATCATAAGTAATGCCCTACTGCTTTAAGATATAAAATTAACTTTTAGCAGTACACAAAGCTTAATATATCTTATTTAAGTACAAATAAGGAGGTTAATAATGAACACAATTGATTATGCAATTGCAATGGAAAAGGATGGTCACGATTACTACCTTGAACAAGCTGAGTTAAACAAGGGAAATGAGTTAGAAAAGGTATTTTTATTTCTGGCGAAAGAAGAACAGTCACATTATGACTTATTGGTAAGAAGAAAGAATTCTGAAACAGTCACTTATCAGGATAGTACGTTGATGGATTTAAAGAATGTCTTTTCTGATTTGGAAAGCATACCGCAGAACAAGGAAAAGCAACTTGATGTTTATCGCATCGCATATGGCTTGGAAGAAAAAAGCATCCATTTATATTTTGATTTATTAACTAAAACTACTGAGCCAGTTAATCAAAAGTTATATACATTTTTAATTCATCAGGAACAGCAGCACATGAAATTATTTGAGGACTTAGTTATTATGTTATCCAGACCAGAGGAATGGGTTGAGTCAGCAGAATTTGGTATTCGAGAAGAATATTAAGACAAACAGAATAATATAAATTAACCAAGAACCAACAACTTGTAACTTTACATTCCTTGTAGAGAAAAAAGTTGTTGGTTCTTTTCTATAGTTTGGTAGGAGGTTATCCTTTTATATTCCGTTGAAGCATTGCCAAAGTATCGGTTTAAAGTATCATTAGATTGATACTTTAAACCGATGAAATAAAAGTATTGACAAAGCATTAGGTTGCTGTCTATAATAACTTATGGTTAGGCATAAGACAATGTGGTCAAAAATACAAATAATTTTTGGCCATATTTTTTTATCAAAACACTTTACTGCACTAAATTAATAAGGTGTTAAATTGGTAGTCTACCCAATTTTATAAGGATACATAGAGGAGGAGATTTATGAAGAAAATAAGTAAAATTTTTGCTCTGATGCTAGCAATTATGTTAGTATTATCGCTGGCAGCCTGCGGAAAAGAATCAAATGATTCTAAGAATAATGAACCTACAGGTACAGATACCCCAGCTTCAGAGGGAGATACAGGTAAGGATGGCACAGCAACAGGAGGCAAAGTATTAAACGTTCAGTTCGACGTTGAGGTTGCTTCTTTAGATCCACAAATTGCAACAGATGGTACATCCTTTGAAGTAATCGCTGCAACCACAGAAGGTTTATATTCTGTAGATGCTGCGGGTACACCTATTCTTGCAATGGCGGAAAAAGTTGATAAAAGTGAAGATGGTTTAACTTATACCTTTACTTTAAGAGATGCTAAGTGGTCCAATGGTACTCCAGTAACTGCAAATGACTTCGTATTTGCTTGGAGAAGACTTGTTGATCCGGCAGTAGCCAGTGAATATTCCTTTATCGCAGATATTGCTTGTATTACAAATGCTGCTTCCATTACCGCTGGTGAAACACCAGTTGACCAGCTTGGAGTAACCGCACAGGATGATAAGACCTTGGTAGTAACACTAACTGTTCCAGTTCCATTCTTTGAATCCTTATTGGCATTCCCTTCTTTCTTGCCAGTAAATGAAGCCTTCTTTACAGAGAAAGGCGATACCTTTGGTACGTCCCCTGATACTGTAATTAGCAATGGACCATTTGCAATTACTGCTTATGAACCAGCTGCTACTGCAATTACATTAACTAAGAGTGAAACCTATTGGGATGCAAGTAAAGTTGCTCTTAGTGGTATTCAATATCAGGTTATTAAAGATTCACAGCAGGCAATGCTTTCTTACGAGAATGGTGACTTAGATGTAGCCACACTTTCTGGTGAGCAGGTAGAGCAGTTCCAGGCAGATCCAGAATTCACCAATATTATGGCTGGTTATCTGTGGTATATTTCCCCTAATCAGGAGGTTGCAGGTCTTGAAAATGTTAATCTTCGTAAAGCCCTTGCGCTTGCTTATGACAAAGCTGCTGTAGTTAATAGTATTTTAAAAGATGGTTCTATCGTAGCAGACTTTGCAGTTCCTACCAAATTAGCAACAGGTCCTGATGGTAAGGATTATCGTGAAACAGCAGGTACATATTTTACTGCAGATAAAGCTCAGGCTCTTGCATATTGGGAAACAGCAAAGACAGAACTCGGTAAAACAGAGTTGACTTACACAATGATTGTAGAGGATACAGAATCTGCTATGAATGTTGCACAGTTTATCAAGGGTGAAGTTGAAACTACACTTCCTGGTATCACAATTAATATTGAAACAATGCCTAAGAAAAACCGTGTTGAAAGAATGCAGGCTGGTGAGTTTGAACTTGGTTTAACTCGTTGGGGTCCTGATTATGCAGATCCTATGACCTACTTAGATATGTGGACCACAGGTAGCCCTAATAACTATGGTTACTGGTCAAATGCTGATTATGATGCAATCATTGCATCAGCTAAGAATGGTGAGCTTGCTCTAGATGTTACAGCAAGATGGGAAGCATTAAAGGAAGCAGAGAAAATTGCTATGGATAACGCAGTAATTTTACCTGTATACCAAAAAGGTGATGCAGTTATGATTAAGACTGGTGTTGCAGGCATAGAATTCCACTCCGTTGGTATTAATAGAATATATAAAAATGCAACAAAGAACTAAATACAAATAAACCATATAGTAGAAGTTTGGCGCTGTCAGGCGTGGGTATCACAGGTGACAGCGTCTTTCTTCACGATAAAGATACTCACTAAGTTGTAGGTGTCAGATATGGTAAGGAGCGTGAATTTGTGAGAAAATATATTTTAAAGAGATTGGGAATTTCTATCTTAACCTTACTTGTAATTTTACTGGTATTGTTTCTAATGTTAGAATTTATGCCTGGCTCACCCTTTAACGACGAGAAATTAAATGAGGCTCAGAAAGCCCTCCTAAATGCAAAATATGGACTGGATCAGCCTATTATTATACGCTTTTTTCACTACATACAAGCAATGCTTTCCGGTGATTTTGGAGTTTCCTATACCATTTCTAAGAATACACCGATCACTGTTTTATTAGAAAGCAGATTGCCAATTTCCCTGAGAATTGGTGGACAGGCAATCTTAATCGGAACCTTAATAGGATTGATATTAGGAATTATTGCAGCCTTAAAGCACAATACAATTTATGACACCATTACCACTATAATTTCAGTATTAGGTGTCAGCTTACCGTCCTATGTATTTGCTATGATTTTAATTTATAGCATGGGTTTTGAGTTGAAATGGTTTCCGTTATTGTATCGAGCAGAAGCACCCTTCTATTCATCAGTGCTTCCGACTATTTCACTCTGTATGTTTACCATTGCTACGGTTGCGCGATTTACCAGAACAGAATTACTGGAAGTATTAGGTTCTGATTACATGCTTTTAGCAGAAAGTAAAGGCATCAACAGCTTTTCCTTGATTTTCAAGCATGCACTTAGAAATGCATTAATTCCAGTTATTACGGTACTTGCTCCTCTGGTAGTTGGTTTAATGACAGGAAGTTTGGTAATTGAGAAGCTTTTTTCTATCCCTGGAATCGGCAGTTTATTGGTATCTGCAATTCAATCCAATGATTACAATGTGGTTATTGCCTTAACCTTTATCTATAGTGTTATGTATATCGGTATTATGTTAGTAGTAGATATTTTATATGGTATCATTGATCCAAGAATAAGACTTGCAAAGGAGAATCAGCATGAGTGATAATAAAAGACAATTAACAGCTAAAGATTTTACCTTTGTTGGTGCTGACAAGATAGCATATGTTGATGAGATTTATGCTAGTAAGTCTTATTGGAGCGATATATTCTCACGTTTTAAAAAGAATAAAGGAGCAGTAGTTGGTCTGATTTTTATCATATTAGTTCTATTAATGGCTTTGATTGGCCCAAATATGACAGAACACACCTATCAGTCCCAAATCATAGCCCATCAGAATTTAGCACCAAGAATTCAAGGAGTTGAAAATCTGGGGATTTTTGATGGCTCTGAAAAAATGCATACCTCGACTGGTAACATCGTTCAAAATAAATATGTTTCAGAAGATCCAACTGTTACCACAGGACTTGAAAAAATTTATTATTGGTTTGGTACGGACGTACTTGGACGTGACATCTTCACCAGAACCTGGACCGGAACGAGAATTTCCTTATATATAGCACTTGTTGCTGTTATTGTTGATATGTGTTTTGGTATGATATATGGACTCATCTCCGGTTATTTCGGCGGTAAAGTGGATATGATTCTTCAGCGTTTCTCGGAGATTTTAAATGGTATACCCACGCTGGTTATTGTAACCCTGTTAATATTAGTATTTAAACCGGGGCTGGTCACAATAACCCTTGCTTTAGCAATTACTGGTTGGATTGGAATGAGTCGAATTGCTCGTGCTCAGGTACTAAAATTAAAGGAGCAGGAATTTATTCTGGCATCTAAAACCTTAGGAGCAAGAAATTTCTTTATCATATTCAAAGAAATTCTTCCTAATATATTTGGACAATTAATTGTTATGTCCATGTTCTCTATTCCAAATGCAATCTTTACAGAAGCCTTCCTTGCCTTTATCGGACTTGGCGTGCCGGCACCTTTAGCTTCTCTTGGTTCCTTAATAAGTGATGCCTTTAAATCTTTTACAACACATCCCTATATGATTGTATTCCCGGTAGTGGTACTGGCAATTATTATGCTTAGCTTTAATATGATGGCAGATGGTTTAAGAGATGCGTTCGATCCAAAGATGAAGGAAATGTAGGGGGTACGAGATGGAGAATAATAAAATACTATCAATTAAAGACTTATCAATCTCATTTCAAACATCTGCAGGTACAGTAAATGTCATTCGTGGAATGAATTTAGACTTACATAAAGGTGAAACAGTAGCAATCGTTGGCGAAAGCGGTAGCGGTAAATCGGTAACTGTGAAAGCAATTATGGGTATTCTAAGCAGCAATGGTAAGATTAATAGTGGTTCCATTCATTTCGAATATGACAGAGATGGTCAGGCAGTTGAAGTGGAGTTATTAAAGCTGACAAAGCGTGAAATGAGAAGCCGTATTAATGGAAAACGTATCGCTATGGTATTTCAAGATCCGATGACCTCCTTGAATCCGACTATGACTATTGGGGCTCAAATTATGGAAGGAATGATTTATCATTATAAAACTTCCAAAAAAGAAGCACATAAAAAGGCTGTGGAGCTGCTGGAGTTAGTTGGAATTACTGATCCTGAAAAGCGAATGAAAAATTATCCTCATCAATTGTCCGGTGGTATGAGACAAAGAGTTGTTATAGCCATAGCACTTGCTTGTGACCCGGAACTGCTGATTTGTGATGAACCAACAACAGCTCTGGACGTTACCATACAAGCAAAGATTTTGGAATTAATTAAGAGTATTCAGGAGAAAACCGGTATTTCTGTTATCTATATCACGCATGATCTTGGTGTTGTTGCAAAAGTAGCTGATTATGTGGCAGTTATGTATGCAGGGAAGGTAGTGGAGAAGGGAACAACGGATGAGATTTTTTATCAGCCGAAGCATCCATATACTTGGGGATTATTATCCGCAATGCCTGATTTAAACAGTACCGATGATAGATTATACACAATACCAGGAAGCCCTCCGAATTTACTGCATCAGATTAAAGGAGATGCATTTGCACCTCGTAATATATATGCGATGAATATTGATTTTGAGGAAGAACCTCCGATGTTTAAAATCACGGATACTCATTATGCGGCGACATGGTTATTGCATGAGGATGCCCCTAAGATAGATATGCCAGGTGAGCTTCGTGCTAGAATTGAAGTTATGTTAAAAGATTTAAAATATGATCTAAGTTCTGAAAAGAAAATTGTAACAGAAACTCCAAACACAGCAGAGGGCTTTACAGAAGTTACAAGTGTAAAGCAACCTGAAAACTTACTGGCAGAAACGGAGGCGATAGACAATGGAAAATAATAAGCCTCTCTTAGAAGTGAATGGTTTAAAACAGTATTTTAGAATCAATCGTAAGTTTACAGTAAAAGCAGTAGATGATGTTAGTTTTCAAATAAATCCAGGTGAGACCTACGGTTTGGTGGGTGAATCCGGTAGCGGCAAATCTACCATTGGTCGTTCCATTATTCGATTATATGAGCCAACGGCTGGGGATGTTGTTTTTAATGGTCAGAATATTTCGGGTAAATTATCAGTGAAGGATACACAGCTATTACGTACCAAGATGCAGATGATTTTCCAAGATCCTATGGCATGTTTGAATCCCAGAAAGAAAGTAATGGATATTATTGCCCAAGGTCTGGATATTCATCATCTTTATAAATCCCAAGAGGAGCGTAGGGATAAGGTATATGAGATGCTTGATTTGGTTGGGTTATCCCATGAACACGCAACTCGCTATCCACATCAATTCTCTGGTGGACAGAGACAGCGTATTGGAATTGCAAGAGCGTTAATTATGAACCCAGACCTTATTATTGCAGATGAGGCAATTAGTGCACTGGATGTATCCATTCAGGCACAGGTTGTAAACCTTATGAAGGACATTCAGGTTAAGACAAAGACTGCTTACCTGTTCATTGCACATGATTTGTCCATGGTAAAATATATATCCGACCGAATTGGAGTGTTACATCTGGGACACTTAGTGGAAACAGGCACCAAGGATGAGATATTTGATAATCCAATCCATCCATATACAAAATCCCTGTTATCTGCAATTCCCCAGCCTAACCCAAAGGTAGAAAAGCAACGTACATCTGTTTCCTATGATTATGCTACCAGTGGTATCGACTATCATAAAGGGATACAACAGCATATTAGTGGGCAGCATTATGTGCTGGCAACAGATGATGAATTGAAAAAGTGGAAGTAAAGAATGCTCGTTAACTCACCTGGCAAAATTTAATAGACAACCCGCCTATAACTGGGCGGGTTGTCTATATTTGAATTATTATTTGCTTGCAGCTAAAATACTTTCTTATTTAATCGTAAACTTAATGTTATTTGGTTCACACCAGGCTGTTGCAAACTTAATCAATTCTGATTTTTCATAATTATTCCAAGGATCTATCAGGTGATTTTCTTCTATATTATTATGGAATTTACCAAAACTTTTAGTTTTCTGTTGAGTGCACAATGATTTTTTATTACACTTTTCCTTGAGAAATTTTTTCACAATTTCATATAATACTTAATCGTCCATACGTTTACCAATCACACATACACGGCCACCATCCGGACATTTTGCGTCAAAAATACCCGCTCTATCTTTTCCATAATCCAAGTCAGCACCATTTTGCAACGCATACACAAAAGGATATATGCTATGCCAAAGTTCATGGCATAATGGGGGACATATATCCTCCACGATAAAGGTATCACCTGCTTTGTGATAACCACTTCTACATTTACTTTCTGTTATTGTTAGTAATACTTTTGCCATATGTACTCCTTATATATTTTGTTAGTTACATCTATAGTCCTTATAGAGAAATTAACATGTCCTTTTTAACTTCGTCGATGATGTCAGAGATGTTATTGTTCTTCTAACAGTTCACCAGATAAAACATTCCGCACATATAGGAAAATTTGTCATAATAATCTCTATAGATTAAATTGTGCAGCTATTTTTTTGTTGTGCTAAGTCAGAAGAAGCAATCGCCAACTACTTTATTACTATATTTTACTTGTTGCAATTTTTGCTATCCCAATCAACGTTATCAATATATTTGTCATCATAAGAAACAAGATGTACAAAACCTTAATGGAGGGTGTTAGCATCAAGCTGTGTAATGTCCTTATTGTATTCCACATATGAATTTACCACAATATGTTTTTATTAAATGCCTAAGCTTTTATTTCACATCTTAAATTGCAATAGTAATTTTACAGTAATATCCATAAGTGTTATACTTATATTAACAGGTGAGACAAAATTTATATAAATACAACTATAAATTATTATTGACAATAAAAAGAAAGGATGTAAAACGATTGGAGTGCCCTTATTGTAAAAAACTAATGCAGCCTGGATCAATCGATGTATATGATACCTTGAGTTGGTCTCCAAGTAATGAGAAGAGAAAAGGGCCAACAAAATACTCAATAGCAAAAAATGGAGTATTAATGGCAAAATATTATTTATTATTTCCTGCTTCACAAGAAGCCTTTTATTGTATGGAATGTAAAAAAATCATGATTGACTTAAACGAATAACATTCAACGAGTTTCTATTGTTATCGTTGATAAACTTAGATTGATACTTGTTTGTTGCTATTTATACTTTCAGATAACAAATACCAGTAATTAAATATATTTACTCACAGACAGGAAAGAACGCAGTATGATTTCCCTAAATGCACTGTTTGACGGAGGTCTCACCGGATTTGTTTGCCAATAGCGAACATAAAATGTTCGATTGTGGCAAACAAATCCGGTGAGATGTCCGTCAATCTGTGTGTGTGGGAAGTCATACTGCGTTCTTTCCGTAACTTAGTCACTATTTATCATTCCTATGCGAATCCAAAATACCGCATAATCCCAAGATATATTCCATATGCAAAACCATATTGATTACTTGCAAGCTTCTGTGCATCAGAGGAATTAGTAACATATCCAAGTTCAACAAGCAGGGAGGTCATTTGAGTACGGCGCAGAACATAGAGGGACGGATTTAAACGTACCCCATTATTCTTCGTTCCAACAGTCTGAACGATTCCGTTTAGAATCTGCTGCGCCATCCACTGGGCTTGTGTATTAAACTGATAAATATATACCTCAGTACCATTTACTGCTGGATTATTGTTAGCGTTGCAATGAATGCTAATAAAATAATCTGCTGGCCATTCGTTTGCAAGTCGTACCCTCTCAGCGAGGCTAGTTGAATTATTGGTTCCTAAAACAGTAGTTGGAGTAGGCCGTGATAGTCGTGCATCAAATCTGGGATCGTTATTAAGGAGATTAGCTAGATAAACACCAACCTGGTAAGTGACATCTTGTTCGAACAGTCCATTCCCGACTGCTCCAGCATTGTGAAATCCAGTTGGATTATGACCTTGGTCGATAAATATTTTAATGGGCATGGAGACACATCCCTTCTATTTGCTATTAATATCATATTCTTTAAAAACAGACTTGTTACATAATAGTCAAATTTCCTATTCAAAGAAATGAATTAGTAATAAAAAATACTATAATTATGTTATTGTCAAAGTTTTGTTAAAATAGTAGAAAATAAATAATAGAAAAAAACCTTCTTTGTATTGTATTTGTTTTTTTGGAGATAATTAGAAGTACTGATTTTTGAAAGGAGATTTCTATATGAAAGCACGTATTTTGATTATCTTATTAATTATCCTTACTGTTGTATTCACCGGTTGTAAAAAAAATAATGACGACGATAATGCAGCAGCAACAAAGGCGCCTACCACAGCAGCGACAAAAGCACCCACTACAGCAGCAACAACAGCACCTACAACAGCACCCACAACGGCAGCGACACAAGCACCAGGTGGTACTGACGCTGTTACAACAGCATCTATTGTTAATACGGAAGATGCATTTTTAAAGGCAATTAGCACGGATGGAACTTGGATTATAGCAATTTTAAGCGACATGTCAATTGACAAGGAACTTGTACTTGAGGGTGAATTCAAGAACGGTAAACAGGATGAAGCGGGCAAAGATGTAATACAAAGAAAACTTGCTTTATATACTCAGGATGCGGATCGTAACATTACCAATCGTTTTACACTTACTGCACCTAAGCTTACAGTAAAAAGTCCACAAGCTAGTATTCAACATGGTAAATTTAAAGGAGATATCTATGTTGATGTAGCAGATTTCCAGCTGATTGATACGGAAGTAGAAGGAAATGTATATTTTACTAAACAAGAATACATGGATTCCTTTAAAGCGGATGACACTTCTAAAGTTAGTGGTAAGAAGGAATTGGCCAAATAGTAACGAAGAAGTAACAGTGTAATATAGTTTAAACAAGTAAAATAATAAGGGTTCTTATCCTATATGTTGCAAATGAAAGCGCATATATGAATAAGGACCTTTTGTGATACCTTTAAATAGCAATTGATAAATGTTATTTTATGAAATATAATAAAAGTAATGATTAGACACAATTTACATATTTTGTAGCTTGTGATACGTTATTTATAGTTGTTTTTATGACTCGCAATTAAGGAAGTGACTTATGTTAAAAATTATATATGGTATATTAACAGCAATGCTAGTAACATTGCTGATTATGTTTGCTGGATTATTTGTCAATTCAAAGCAGCAGGAAGAAGAGCAGGTTACACTTGAAAATCCCAAGTATCATATTCAATTAATCATGCAGGATAAGAACGAAAGCTTTTGGAATGATATAGAGGAAGGTGCAAAAGAAGCAGAAAAGGAATTTGGTGTCTATGTTGAGCTGGTAACGTTGGAGCAGATGGATATCGAAAGTTTAAGCAAGACGGTTGAAATGGCCGTCAATTCAGGAGTGGACGGGATTGCACTGCAAGCCGTTGATTCAGAGAAAACCCAAGAAATTGTTGACATTGCTAAAGCACAGGGCGTTGCGATTTTAACCTATGAAAATAATAATTACATTCTATCCGATACCCCTACAGTGGGCACGAATAATTACAGTCTTGGAACCTATGCCGGAGAAATGGCGGTGGAAGCTGCAAATGGAAAGGCTGATGTAGCAGTTATCATTAATAATTCAGGGAATGAAGGAGACAAGGAGTTCAAGAACTTAATTATTGAAGGAATTAACAATGCCTTTGATTCCTATTCTTCTATGCATATATCAGAAGATAATATTTATACGATTGATACAGATATGTTTGAGGCAGAGAAGGTTACTTCAAGTATTATTGAAAAAGCAGATATGCCAGATTTAATTATCTGTATGGATGCAAAATGCACTTCTGGAATTGCTCAAATTATTAGAGATAATAATTTGGTAGGTGATATTAAAATCGTGGGATATGGAGTAAGTTCGCAAACCTTAGACTTCATTGAACATGGTGTAATCTATGGTACAATAAGTCCAGATTCTTATGAAATTGGCTATAGTACTGTGAAATCTCTGACCCAGCTGCTAGAAGGTGAGCAGATCAGTAACGTAATTAGTACTAGTTTACATGCCATAGATCGGAGTAATGTAGCCGAGTATTCGGAAGGCATTGTTACAGAATAGACCCTTAGTAGAAGGGTGTTGAAAGGTTTGGTCACTTATGAAATTAATGAGAAAAGGAATGGCTTTTCGTACAAAGCTAATGGGCTTCTTTTTTCTGGCAATATCCTTTACCGCTTTAGTTGGCGTATATACTTACAAATCCTCTAATGTTATTATGAGTGATATGACCAGGCTGTTAAGTCAGACACAGGATATTACTACACTATACAATGAGCTGGATAATATTCATATGTATTTTGAGGACTATTTATCTACAAGAAGCTCGGATAGCCTCCAGTCATTTTATGATTACAAGAACTCTATAGAAGAGCATAGCAATCGAATTGAAAAGAATTCAGATTATACCGAAAGAGGAATTAAAATCAAAAATATATCAGGTATGATTACGCATTATTTGGCGGTGCTGGATGAGACTGTAATCGAAAAACGTAAGGGACAAATAAAGTATATTGAAGGTTATCATCAGGCTGTAAAAGAAAATTCCTATATTGGTGAATACATTGAAGATATGATGAGTACCGACTTGAGCGAAAGTGCCAAGCAATATATTCAAATTCAAAGAGAGATTGATAAGAATACAGCAATTAGTTATTTTATGTTCGGTGTGACAGTTATTTTAATTACCATACTTATTATAATCTTCAGTTTGGAATTTACGAAACCGATATCAAAACTTGCTTCCTATGCAAAGGAAGTATCCAAGGGTAACTTTGATGTTGTCATACACGAACAGAACGCAAGTAGAGAAATTAATATCTTATATCAAACCTTTAGCAGTATGACAGCGAGTATTAAGACGTTTGTTAATGAGCTGAAGGAGAAGCAGCGGTTGGAAATCAAATTAACAGAAGAAAAATTAAATAATATTAAAATGAAAAGTGCTTTGCATGAGGCGGAATTATTGGCATTACAGTCCCAGGTAAATCCGCATTTTATTTTCAACTCAATTAATATAGGAGCTAAGGTTGCAATGTTGCAAGGAGATAATGTGACCTGTGAGTATCTGGAAAATTTTGCGGAAATATTTCGCTATAATCTAAAAGGGTTAAACTATGATGCGACCTTAGGGGATGAGTTGAATAATGTAGAAGCCTACATGAAGCTTCTTATTACTAGATTTGGAGATATAATTGATTTTCAATTAAACATACCGGAAGGTGAAGATATCGATAACTTTATTTTACCTCGTATGACTCTGCAACCATTGGTAGAAAATGCATACATTCATGGGATCAGCAAATCGGAACATGGTGGGGTAATTGAGGTTAGTGTTAAAAAAGAAGTTCATAATCTTTATATTACAATTTCAAATACCGGTGATGAAATACCCCATGAAACTGTAAAATTAATTTTGAACAGAAAGTACAAAAAGGAGAAGAACCAGGAAAAAAGAGGACATACCACTGGGATTGGTATCGACAATGTACTTAATCGACTAAGGCTTTTTTATAAGAAGCAGGATGTCATGAACATAACCTATAGTAATGGCAGGACAAACTTTATATTAAAACTGCCGATAAAAAATAAAGGCTTAAAAGGATAACAACAATGTACAAGGTATTAATCGTAGATGATGAACCGATTGCAGTAGAATCGGTAGAATATATGATTTTAAAGAATTTTGAAAATATAAAATCAATTGATAAATCACGGTCTGGAAAGGATGCTATTGAAAAATCCTATCAGAACCATCCTGATATTATAATCATGGATATTAATATGCCAGGTATTAATGGTCTCGAAGCGATGAGACAGATTCGAAAAGTAGATCCTTCTGTTAGTTTTATTGTTATTTCTGCATTTGATTATTTTGATTATGCGGTGGAATCCGTTGCTTTAGGGGTGGAAGAATATTTATTAAAGCCTGTTAAAGAAGCTAAATTCGTAGAGACCTTTCAAAAGGTGCTGGATAGAATTGAGCAAAATAACATCAAACGTAAGGAAACTCTGGAACAGCAGGAACGTTTAGAGATGATTATTCCGATTTTGGAAACTGGTTTTATGAATTCCCTATGTATGTATGGACAGGACACTTCACAGTTGCAAAATTACTGCAATCTATTTGGCTATTCTAACACCGGTGGATATGTTATGGCCTTGGAGTTTGGACAAAAGAATAGAAATAACATTGAGAATAAAATCGGTGCAGGTATCCATGGTGAAAAAATGTATGAGGAATATAAGAAAATCATCAAGGGAACTGTGGGCTGCATTGTAAGTCCGATTATGTTAAACCGTATTATAGTCTATATCTTTGATGATGGTGAAGAAGGAGACTATGATCAAAAGGCAAGATCGGTTAAAATTGCACAGAGAATGATTGAGAGAGCGGCCAGACTTTATCCAGATATTTATATCGGAATTGGAAGCTATCACAAAGACATTAATAACGCAAAAAAATCCTATCAGGAAGCACTTCATACGTTAAGTGTGCTCGAAACCAGCGATTCAGTCAATGAGAATCTGTTTAGCCACATCCTTCATGAGGATGATATCATAGATAAAAATGTAGGTTTGGAAAGTGACTATGAACAATTAATTGAAACTGAAATCTATGCCCGGGTATCAGAGAATGAGGATAAGATGGTTGAGCTATCCTTTGAACAACTCTATGATCGTATGAGTTCAGATTCAAATATGAATTTCGATACAATTAAGAAGTGGATGATTGGGCTAATTGTTGGCTTTGAAAAACGTTGGGAAAAGGTATTGGCAAAGGACGACTATCGTGTTCTGGGGGATATTATTAGCGCAAAGGATGAGAAGTCATTATTTTTGATTGGACAGCGTTATTTACAAGAGTCACTAAAAGCAATTGCTGCCAGCAGACAAAGCAAGGCGAATTCCATTATAGAAAAAGCAGATCAATATATAGAAGAGCATTATCAAGAGGATATTTCTCTGGATGATATTGCAAAGTATGTTAATTTAAGTTCCTATTATTTTAGTCGATTTTATAAGAACTCAACAGGCACAAGTTTTATTGATAAAATGGTGCTGGTTCGAATGGATAAAGCCAAGGAGCTATTGAAAAGAGAAGATTTATCGGTGAAAGACGTGTCCTTTATGGTAGGTTACGTAGACCCAAATTATTTCTCGAAAATCTTCAAAAAATCAACCGGTTATAATGCAAGTGAATATAAAAAGATGTATACCGCATAACAAAACATGGAACTGTTCAGAGTAAAAGGTTGTGGCTGAACTGTAACAAAAAATGCCTTGCTGTGGGGACAAGGCTATGCAATTACCCTTAAGGGTAGAATGGAGGATGGATTATGGGGAGAAGGTTACTGCGAAAGAAATTATTTATATTTGTCCTAATAGTCATTCAGAGCATTACTTTATATGGCTGTAAGGAGAAAAGCACAGAGATTAAAGACGATAAAGAGGAAGAGGGGATTGTCGTTGGTTTTTCGATGGGAACACTGATGGAGGATCGGTGGATTCGTGATAGGGAGATGTTCATTTCAGAGGCAGAGCAGCATGGAATAAGTGTAATTGTTAGTAATGCAAATAATGATTCTGATCTTCAGTTCGATCAGGTTAAAAATATGTTAAAGCAAAATATAGATGTTCTGGTAATTGCCCCCAATGACTGCTTCGTAGAGGCGAGATGTGTAGAGGCAGCGAAAGATCAAAATGTACCAGTAATCTCCTATGACCGATTAGTAAGCAATGCGAATGTTGACGTCTATATATCCTTCGATCATACAAGGGTTGGGGAGTTAATGGCACAATATATGCTTGAATATGCACCCGAAGGAGGGTATTTAATTGTAAACGGTGATAAAACCGATAGTAATACCAAAATGATTAATGATGGTGCTATGAGCGTGTTTGAACCATATCTTGAAGATAAAAAAATAGAGATACTGGATCAGGTCTGGGTGGATGGCTGGAAAAGAGAAGGTGCCTATGACTTTGTAGTAGACCAGTTGAAAGAAAATAGAGACAAGATTACAGCGATTCTATGTGGAAATGATTCTATGGCTTGGGGCGTTATAGATGCTTTATCAGAAGCGCAAATTGCAGAGCAGGTGGTAGTAGTAGGTCAGGATGCGGATTTGGTGGCTTGCCAAAGAATAGTGAATGGCAAACAAGCACTAACAATCTATAAACCTATAAAAAATCTGGTAAAGAAGACGGTTGAGGTATGTCTTGCACTTGCCAATGGAGAAGAAATTAATGACCAAGAAACAATTAATGATGGAACCTACGATGTTCCATATATCTATATTGATGTTCAAGCCGTAACAAAGGACAATATAGATGAAACGGTTATTAAAGGCGGTTTCCATCTATATGAAGATGTTTATCAGACAGAAGAAAAAAGTATCAATTAAGCATAAATGAATGAAATAAATGAATTGTTAATGTACGAAAAACAACTGCACACAAATTACAAGAGATTGTAATTTGTGTGCAGTTGTTTTATAAGGAAATACTTAATTACAACAATAAATGATAACTGTTCAGGGTAAGTCATAGCTTCGAAATAGTTCAATAAACTTGAATTATTTGGAAATTATAAGGAATAATTCGTTTTTTAAAATTTAAACAGCAAGATTTTACAGAACTGCAAAAAACTAAAAATAATGAGCAATATAGTCAATATGTACAACAATCCAATCCATTGATAATAATTTTTGTATATTGTAATATACTAATGTAACAAAGCTTTGTTGGACTACTTGACAAAGCCTAAAAAATAATTATAAGAAGGATGGATTGAGGGTATGAAAAAAATTATTGCAGTATTACTAACCTTAGTTCTAGTATCATCTTTAGCTGCTTGTGGCACTAAGAATGATGTTGGTTCCAATGACACACCAAAGGATAATAGTGGTAAAGGCAAAGTTGATGTTGGTATTGTATTACCTACAAAGGACGAGCCTAGATGGTTACAGGATCAGGCAAGATTTGAGGATGTTATTTCCTCTACAGATTATACAGTAGAAGTTTTATTTAGCCAGGGTTCTTCAGCAAATGAAAAAACAAATGTTGAGACCTTAATTTCCAAGGGTATCAAAGTTCTTATCATCTGTGCACAGGACGCAGCAGCTGCTGCAGCATCTGTGGAAGAAGCAAAAGAAGCTGGTATCACAGTTATTTCTTATGACCGTTTAATTACTAACACTGATGCAGTTGATTATTATGTAACCTTCGATAGCGTTGCAGTTGGTGAAGCTATGGGTCAGTATTTAGTAGACAATGCATCTGGTACAGGTCTTCCTTTATATCTTTACGCTGGTGCAGCAACAGATAACAATGCTTTCTTATTCTTTGAAGGTGCTTGGAATAAATTACAGCCTAAGATTGCTGATGGAACCTTCGTAATTAAGAACTCTTCCGAAGCAATTGCTCTTCAAGACAAAGCTACTTTAACCCGTGATGAAATGTCCAAGATTATTGGTCAGGTTACTACTAACTGGGATTTCAACGAAGCTAAATCCAAAGCAGAAGCTCATTTAACAAGTGCAGCTGCAGCAGATAAGGGTCAATGTTTCATTCTTGCTCCTAATGATGGTACCGCTCGTTCTATCGCTGACGTATTCGCAGCTGATACAGACGTATCCAGTTACTTCATTACAGGTCAGGATGCAGAGCAAGCTTCCGTTCAATACATCATTGATGGAAAACAGTCCATGACAGTATTCAAAGATACTCGTACTTTAGCAGCTGACGCTATGAATATGGCAATTGATGTAATTGGTGGAAAGACTCCTGCTACTGATTCAACTTATAACAATCAGAATATTGATGTTCCTTCCAAACAAACTGCAACTGTAGTTGTAACAAAGGATAATGTTAAGAAAGAACTCATCGATTCTGGATACTATGCAGCTGATAAATTTACTGGATTAGAATAAGTTTAAATTCATAAATTAAGTCATCTTGAGACCGGTTTAAAAATAATGCTTTATTATTCTTAAACCGGTCTCGAATTTAAGACAACGCATTAAATTTGTTTTAGAAGGAAGGATAAGTAATGAGTGATTATATTCTTGAAATGCAAAACATAGTAAAAGAATTCCCTGGAGTCAAGGCTCTAAACAATGTTAATTTCAAGGTTGAAAGAGGCGAAATACATTGTTTGGTGGGAGAAAACGGGGCAGGAAAATCGACTTTGATGAAGGTGCTTTCCGGGGTTTATCCTCATGGCTCATACAATGGTAATATTATATACAATGGAAGTGAAAAAAGATTTAAATCAATAGCAGACTCTGAAACAGAAGGAATAGCTATTATTTATCAAGAGCTAGCCTTAATTCCAGAGTTAAGTGTGTATGAAAATATTTATTTTGGTCATGAGATTATGGAAGGAAAGGTTATTAACTGGAATCAAACCATAGTAAGTGCACAGGAAATGCTTAAGATGGTAAAGCTGGATGTTAATCCTTCCATGAAAATTAAAGATTTATCAGTTGGAAAAAGACAATTAGTTGAGATTGCAAAGGCTCTTAGCAAGAATGTAAAGCTTTTGGTTTTGGACGAACCAACGGCTGCTCTGAATGAGGATGATAGTGCAAACCTTCTTGAATTATTAAAACAGCTTAGGGAAACTGGCGTTACATCAATTATGATTTCTCATAAATTAAAGGAAGTTGTATCTGTAGCTGATACAATTACTGTTATCCGTGATGGTAGCACCATCTGTTCCATGAATGCGAATGAACAAAAGATTTCTGAGAAGGAAATCATCAAGCACATGGTAGGTAGAGAAATTGAAAACATTTATCCTAAGAGAGAGAAGAAAGAGTTCGGAGACATTTGCTTAGATATTAAAAATTGGACCGTACGTAATCCAGTTTTAGATCGTGAGATCTTGCATGACGTTAATATAAATGTTCGTAAAGGTGAAATTATAGGTATTGCAGGTCTGATGGGATCAGGACGTACTGAATTAGCATTAAGTATCTTCGGCAACACACCTAGATATCAAATTACAAGCGGAGAACTCTATGTGGAAGGTGCTAAGAAGAACTTTAAGCATCCCAAAGAAGCATTAGAAGCAGGTGTTGCTTACGTATCCGAAGATAGAAAAGGAAATGGATTAGTTTTAATTCAGGACATTAAATATAATATTTCAATAGCCAATCTAGAAGCATTGACGGAGGGATTTTCCATCAATGAGAATAAAGAAATTAATATAGCAAATGATTATAAAAAATCAATTAATATTAAAGCTCCTTCCATAAAGCAGTTAGTTGGCAACTTAAGTGGTGGTAACCAACAGAAAGTATCTTTAGCAAAATGTCTATTTGTTGGTCCTAAGGTCTTAATACTGGATGAGCCTACCAGAGGTATTGACGTAGGTGCTAAATTTGAGATTTATTCTCTGATGAATAAGCTTGTTGAAGAGGGAATGAGTATAATAATGATTTCATCCGAACTTCTGGAAGTTTTAGGTATGAGTGATCGTGTCTATGTTATGTCCGAAGGCTCAATAACAGGATGTTTATCAGCAGAAGAAGCCACAGAACAAAGTGTTATGGCATTAGCTACTAGAGTGGAGGAGGTTACACAATGAGTGAGAATAGAGAAGTTGTAAATGAAAGAGTAGGGCTGGGTAGAGAATTACTTGGCTTATTAAAGGGTAATATACGAGATTATGTAATGTACATTGCCTTGGTTTTAATCTTTATATTTTTTAATATACAAACAGATGGTATTTTCTTATCATCCAGAAACTTAAGTGATTTAATAAAGCAAACAGGCTATGTATCTATTATAGCAATCGGTATGACTGTTATCCTTATTATCAAACATATAGATTTATCCGTAGGTTATGTTGCAGGATTTCTTGGAGCAATTGCTGCAATTATGATGAAGGGCGGAATGTCACCCTGGTTAGTAATTCCCATTGTATTAGCTGCAGGCTGTGCAATAGGTCTGTATCAAGGTATCCTTGTTGCAAAAGTTGGTGTACCTGCATTCGTTGTAACCCTGGCGGGTATGTTTATTTTTAGAGGATTACTATCCTTAACAACAGCAGGAACAGGTACTATCGTTGTTGACAGTGAAGGATTTAAGAATATTTCAAATGGATTTATTCCAGATCTTCCAATTAAAAGTAGTTTTCATGAGCTTACTCTTGTGATTGGATTGGCAGCAATTATTTTAGTAATCTTTAGTCAGATAAAATCAAGAAAAAATTTACGTAAGTATAACTTTAGTGTAAGTTCACTGCCAATTGCTATTGGTAAAGTACTATTCATTTCTCTTATTATCATGGTAATCATGTGGATTTTAGCTGGTTATAAGGGTATTCCTTGGACAGCAGTCATTGTTGGTTTCGTATTATTTGTTTATCATTTTATGTTAAACAGAACCAGACTTGGCCGTTACATTTATGGTATTGGTGGTAATGCTGAGGCAGCAGAACTTTCTGGTGTTAACGTTAAAAAGGTTACTTTATTTGCTTTTGCTTCTGTAAGTATGTTAGCAGCACTCGGTGGTATTTTATATACCTCAAGACTTGGGTCTGCTTCACCACAGGCTGGACTTGGTTTCGAATTAGATGCAATTGCATCTTCCTATATCGGTGGTGTATCCGTTAGTGGTGGTATTGGTCGTGTAACGAATACAATTATTGGTGCATTAGTAATTATGTCCTTAACCAATGGTATGAACATCATGGGTATTGATGTGTCCTGGCAGTATGTTGTAAAAGGTGTAATCTTTGTATTAGCAGTTGCCTTTGACGTTATCACAAGAAAAAAGAGTAAATAATTAATAGACATAATTTTAAACGAATAGGTAAAAATAACTGGGGCATGTATGATGATATGAAAATATTATACACTGCCCCTTGTTCTTAACTATATTATATTTGCGTAAATGGGCTCTGCGCAGCAAAGTATAGGTTCTACATACATTTTTATATTAGAAGGTACTAGGGAGATGAGGAAAATACTATGAAAAAAAGAAGAATCTTTAATATGAGAGTTAAGTTAATACTGGCTTTTTTACTGCCGGTAACTTGTATCATCGTACTTGGAATTACATCCTATCAAAGAACAACGGCAGCAGTAAAGGACCAATATCAAAAATCCACGCTTCAAACAATAGGTAAGGCTGCGGATTATTTGAATTTATTAATGAAGTCAGTGGAAGATACAAGTTTTCGAATATCCACCGATAAAAATATTATAGACTATTATTTAAATTCAGAAGATGGAAGCCAGGATTTTGATGCTGTGGTAAAGAGTTTCAAAGCAAGTATCTCTTCAAATGAATATGTGAAATATGGCTATTTAATTGCAGCAAATGGCCAAAGTATCTCTATCAATACTGCAGTCAGCCTTGGCAGTAGTTCCTATGATGATTATTTAAAATCAAAGGACTATACGGAAATAACAGCACGAAAAAATAAGCTATGGTCAGGTCATAGTGACTTCCTGTCGAAAATAGACCAGACCCGAGAAGGGAAATCAGTTCTTACTTTTACCAGGCCAATTACAGATGCAGGAACAGGTGAATTTATTGGTTATTTAATCCTTGAAGTAATGAATGAAGTTATGGCAGATGTTTTAAAAGATTTAAATTTTGGAACAGACAGTAAAGCTATTTTAGTTGGTCAGGATAGGACGGAGGTGGCTTTGGAGCTGCTTTCCGATGCATCCCAAGAACAGCTAATAGCAAATTCGACGGAGTATAATGATATTTTGCAGGGAACTAATACAGAAGGATTTATGGACATTACTTATAAATCTAGTCCCCATATTTTATGCTATAGCTCCATTGGTAACCTTGGGTGTAATCTGTTGGCGTTATTACCCGAGACAACCATAGGAGAACAGACGAAAGATATTAAGCAGCTTACGATTATCTATGTATTAGTTGCGTCTATTCTTGCAATTGGTGTAGGAACCATTATGGCAGCGGATATGGGTAGTAATATTAAAAGAATTATTCGAACTACACAGCAAGCAGCAAAAGGTGACCTGACGCTCAAAGTTACCACTAGAAGTAAGGATGAGTTTCTTGATTTGAGTAATAGCATGAATGAGATGATAGAGAGTGTAAGTGGTTTAATTGGTAATGCACAGCAAGTTTACACCCAAATGAGAACGGGTGTGGAAACGGTAAATCACACTAGCCAGCAAGTTAATATGATTGGCAAAGAAATAGGATTCTCCATACAACAGATTGAACTTGGTGTGGAACAGCAAGCTGAAAATTCGACCCATTGTTTAGAAACGATGGATTTATTATCAGAAAAAATCACAAGTGTGACAAGTTCTATTGATGAGATTGATCAAATTTCTACTGGGACAAAGCAATTAGTGAATGCTGGAATAAAGTCTATGGATCAATTAAGTAATAAGTCTGTAGAAACAGCAGATTTGATTCATGATATTAGTACTGAGGTTGAAATATTAGGAAAGAAAATTGAAAATATCAGCAATATTTTGCTGGTCATTACTGACATTGGGGATCAGACGAATTTGCTCGCCCTAAATGCGAGTATTGAAGCCGCAAGAGCAGGTGAAGCTGGCAAAGGTTTTTCAGTGGTAGCAGAAGAGGTAAAAAAACTGTCTGAACGTTCCATTGAATCTGCAAAAGAGATTGGAATTATTGTTCAAGAAATACAGCAGCAGACCAATAAAACTTTAGATCGTGCAAATTCTTCAGATAAAATACTAGAAGCAGAGGAATTTGCACTGAAGGATGTAGGAAAAGCCTTTGCAGATATTAATCAATATGTTAATAGATTGAAGGCAACCATGGATAGTATTATTGCTGGTACAAGTAGTATGCAAGAATCAAAGGCAGTAACACTGGATTCCATACAAGGAATTACTGCGGTAGCACAACAAACCTCTGCTTCTGCTGTTGAAATGGGAGCCTCTATTGAAAATCAAAATGTAATTATGGAAAAATTAGCTGGATTTTCAGAAGAGTTACAAGGATATTCCATTAGCCTTCAAAATGAGTTATCTAAGTTTAGAATAAAAGACTAACTAGTTTATGCAATGAGTTTAATAAAGGCTTCCTAAAATAATTATCGAATTCATAGTACTTTCTTAGAATTGAGGGTAATCGGATATAATACAATACTATAGTGACATAAAGCTGCTTGTAAATATGTCTGAAATCATGTAAACTATTTGGACAGGAATTTAGACGTAGACACCTCGAGAGGAGATAAAATAATGAAGGAAGAGTATTTACAACTGGATGCAGACCTGAAAGGACTGTTTTCTGAAAATAAGCTAGATGAACTGAATGAGCTATTGCATGAGCAACCAGGCGACGTAGTGAATGAGTTAAGTACTCATTATTGGGATATTATAAATAAATACTTCGAGACCGAACGTTTTGATTTATTGTTTGGACATTTTCGATTTGTTGCTTTCACTTGTTACATTATAGAATATGCTTACCAGGCAGGCTTGATTTCAGAACATGATTTTATTGCCAGAATGCAAACATATCAGACAATTTACGAGTTAAAACAACAGCATTCGAAGGACCAGAATTAATAGAGTTCAAGTGCACTGTCTCCACTCATCTAATAAGATTGACAGTATATAAAAATGATTGTAAAATAAGGTTCATAGTAGTTGGTGTAAGGAAAATTTATTCTTTACGAATTATAAACCGATATCTGAGGATGAGGTGATGATGGTGAATATGGTGAACCTATATTTAATAAGGCATGGTAGACAGAGTAGTAATCTGTGTAATTTTGATGGCGATCTTTCCGAAGAGGGACGTATTCAGACAGAATTATTAACACAACGCCTAAAGCATTACAATATTGACGCCTTATACTCCAGTAATTTGCTTCGTGCCAAGCAGACAGCAGAGGTTATGAATGCTACTTTAGGCCTGGAGCATGAAATACGAGAAGAATTAAGAGAAATATCTTTTGGGTTACTGGAGGGTAATTCAAATGAATATAATTCAGAACATTTTAGGGAGTTTAAAATTGAGCAGCAAAAGTTGATTGAAGATATTCCTTATCCAGAAGGTGAGAATGGAACCTTTGTTTATGAGCGCGCTATGCCAGTAATTCAGGAAATCGTCCAAAGTGGAAAGGGAAATATTGCTGTCGTAACGCACGGCGGTACCATTCGTGTTCTCTTAGCAGCTTTGTTTGGACGAAGTCAGGCAAGAAGATTTTTGTTCGGTGTTTCTCTGGAAGATACAAGCATAACACAGTTGATTTATAACGTGAGAAGAGATCGATTTTATTTAGAACGCTTTAACGACTCTGCACATTTGGAAGGTCATCCGGAATTAAGGCGGGATGGTGCAAAACCTCGTGTTTAAAACACCTACATAGGAATTAAATATTTTATAGGAACGTATAAAAGATCGCTGTATACGAATAGAACAGTAGGAAACTGTCTATCATATACAGCGATTTTTAGATACATATATAATATTTTAATTGTACTTCATGTTGTAGTTATGATTTCAAACCAGATGAATAAGCCAAAGGATATTCAAAATTATCTTATTTATAGTTCTCTGATAACCAGGTAGCAACCCCTTCACAGGTGTTATTACCAACAATATAATCAGCTTTCTCTTTAAGTTCTGGTACTGCATTACCAACTGCAATTCTGGTATCGCTTGCTTCGAACATTGGCAGATCATTACGATTATCACCAAAACAAACTACATGCTCGTAACCAAGCATCTCTCGTAGACGTTTGACAGCATGATATTTTGAAGCATTCTTGCTAAATACCTCAAGATACCAGAAATCTGGTGAGTAATTATCTTTGTAAAAGGTGCAGTTCAAATCAGGAATTAACTTCAATAGTTCATAGATAGGCTGAAGAGCTTCTTCCCGGTCCATTAACGAGAAATAAATAATGGGTTCTTCACGCAATAAAGAAAAGTCATCAATCTGTGTAAATTTCTTCTGATAGAGATCTACCCGTTCCTGATAAAAATCCTTTAAAGCTTTATAACTCAAATCCTCATAATAAGTTGACATGGCACCATCTTTAATAGTATAAACAAAACCTTTTAAGTGATTTGTCTTAATTAAATCAAGTAGAGCGTCCACACTTGGCTTGGGTAAGAATTCGATGTGAAGATATTCTGCTTTATTTAAGTCGTAGATACATACCCCATTCATTAAGACCACTGGCAGGGAAATCTGTACATCTTGTAATATATGCTTTATAGAGGCAATGGATCTTGCAGTAGCAACGGAGAAATGCAAACCTTGTTCCATAAGTGAGTTTAAAGTAGTTATGGTATTCTTGGATAAGGTAATATCAGGTTGTAGGAGAGTACCATCTAAATCTGAAATATAAAGAGTTTTCATAAGTAAATAAACCTTTCTTAGTACCTAAAATCATGAGGTACAATAGTTTAAAGCCTGACGCTCGAATCAATATTTACAAGGTGGGAAGATTTTTCTCAAAAGCTTCATATGCTTCTATCATCTTATCCGTCCATTCATCAAATTCTTTATCTTCTCCTTGATGCTCTGGATGCTGTTCGATATAAGCCAAGGTCTGTCTGATACCCTGGTCAAATCGTACTACAGCTTTATATTCTGGAACTAATCGCTTTACCTTAGTATTGTCAAAAATAACAGAATTTGCTTTATCCCCAATTAAACCACCCAGGTAGTCAGGATGGGCTTTTGCTAAAGTATCGGACGGTATATGAACAATTTTTGGAGTGACACCCAGCGCATCACCAATAATCTCATAAATTTGATTCCAGGTTAGGCTTTCATCAGAAGTAATTTGCACAGCTTCGCCAATTGCATGCTTATTACCCATTAAACCGACAAAGGCTTTCGCAAAGTCTGTGTTGTGTGTTAAGGTCCATAGAGAGCTTCCATCACCATGAATAATAACTTTTTTCCCTTGCTTAATTCGATTAAT
Organism: Bacillota bacterium; assembly: GCA_023407575.1. Lineage (GTDB taxonomy): Bacteria > Bacillota > Clostridia > Lachnospirales > Lachnospiraceae > Mobilitalea. Next base: position 295,799 of record JAEYLX010000067.1, on the reverse strand, counting down.
TACACTATAATTGCCGTTTCTGCCATGTATTGCTAATGGGATACTGGAATCGCCATAGGTGTGACTTGGTCGAACAATTGTAATTGGGAAACTATGATTTCTATATTGATCCATAAGGAAGTCTTCGCAGGCAATTTTATTACGAGAATATTCCCAGTATGGATTATATAAGGGGGTACTTTCAGTTATAACAGGACTGGCTAAGGGCTTCTGATAGGCAGATGCGGAACTGATAAAAATATATTGCTTTGTTTTACCTGTGAATAAACGTACATCTCGCTCGAGTGCGTCCGGTGTAAATGCAATAAATTGAGCCACTACATCAAAACTTAAATCCTTTAATTTTTCTCTCACATCAGCTTCGTTATTAATATCAGCTTCAATTACTTTAACAGAGTCAGGAACTAGAGCTTTTCTATTTCCTCTATTTAATAAATATAATTCGAAACCGCATTGAGGTGCCAGTGCTGTTATTGCAGTACTAATGGTACCAGTGCCTCCTATAAATAATGCCTTTTTCATAATAGGTAACTCCTTTTCTAGGCTTCTTCTATTTTTACTAGTTCGTTACTAATTGGCAATAAATCATATTCTTTTTTTAATAAACCAAAGATGTAATAATCCGTCATTACATTTAAGATTGCGCCGCCACGAATTTGACCTTCTTGTGTGAAGCCCAGTTTTTGTGCCACACGAATTGAGCCATTATTATTCGTAAAGCATCGAATTTGAAGACGATCCAAATCCAAATATTCAAAGGCTGCCTTAACCATAGCTTGTCCGGCCTCTGGAGCATAACCTTTTCCCCAATATTCTTTATTAATGCGATAACCTATATCCGCTTGTTTTTTTAATCTAAAATCATATAGAACAATTTCACCGATTACTTTATGGGAGTCCTTCAGCTCCATTAACCAGGATAATTCCCTGCCAGCCCGATATTCCTTCATGGTAACATTATAATGATAATCCAATTTGATTTTTTTCTTGGGGCGACGACGGCCATTTAAATCTTTAGACTCATCATACATTCCCCAAAAGCGATATACACTATAGTCATTAATGAACTCAAGGCTGTCTCTGCCGTCATCCTCGCTTTCAGAAATTTGACGTAGGATAAGATGTTGTGTTTCTATGCTTGGCAATTTATTGAAAAATGCTTCGTATGACATTAAGAACTCCTTTCCGTAGGTATCTCTGAACATTTACCTTTCTTTTATTATTATACAAGAAAGCTAAATTATCAATCCATAATATTCATATTCCACTTTTTCTAAGCAAGGAATTGGTTTTCTATAAAGATTTTAGACCCAATTCCAATAATCACAATGCCTCCGAGTAGTCTTGCGCGATATCCTAATAAGGTGCCGCACATTTTACCTATGTAGACCCCCAGAGTACAAAAGGTAAATGTAATGATACCAATCAGCAGGGCAGAAGTAGCAATATTAATTTCTAATACCGCTAAACTTACTCCAGCTGCCAAGGCATCTATGCTGGTGGCAATCCCTTGCAGGGTTAAATTTCTTGGAGCAAAGATATCCACTGCCTCAACCTCGGCTTCGGGATTTTTTCTCTCCTTAATGGCTTCAGTAACCATATTTATCCCGATAGCACCAAGCAGGAAGAAAGCTATCCAGTGATGGTAATTATTCAAGACATCGGAGAAGGTGGAACCCAGGAAATAACCGATGATTGGCATTAAACCTTGAAATAATCCAAACGTAAATCCAGTTAATAGACATTCTTTTTTTGAAATACGATTGTGATAAATTCCATTGGTAATAGCTACAGCAAAGGCGTCTGCTGATAAACCAAGTGCAAGAAGAAAAAGAGTTGTATAATCCATGGTTTTTTCCTTTCCAAAGTAAACGATATTATATATGTGAAAGGCATAAAGAAGGCTCATGCAAAGGCAAAGGGCATGAGTCTTAGTCAGGCTATCCAATAGTCATAATTGTAAGGACTTGCCGATACAATAAAATATGCAGCAGACAAACTTTTTTATTACTGGTTTTTATATCTTAAATTTAAAAAAGTTAATTTTATCTTGAACATAGTTGAAAATGAGTGCATAATATCTAGCGAGGCATAAAATAAGGTTATTTTAGCTGCTTCATTGACATAATATTGCAATTACATAGGAAAGAGAGAAATATATGAATTTGGCAGTCACTGCATTTATGCAGATAATGATTATGTTTTTTATTATTTTAGCAGGTATTGTATGTTATAAAACTAAATTGATTGATAATGAAATGAATAAGAAACTGGCTGATTTGGTGCTTGTGCTGGTCAATCCAATCCTAATCTTTGTTTCCTACCAAAGAGAATTTCAAGCAAATTTACTATCAGGGTTATTAGTCTCTTTTCTAATGGCAGCTGTAACGCATTTCTTTGCTATCCTTGCAGCACGTTTCATTGTTCGAAAAAAGAATAATAAACCAGACCTGGTAATAGAGCGTTTTGCTATTATTTATTCCAATTGTGGCTTTATCGGAATACCTTTAGTAAATGGTATTTTAGGAAGTGAAGGAGTCTTTTATTTAACAGCCTACATGACAATTTTTAATCTATTTATTTGGACTCATGGCATGATAACAATGTCAGGAAGAACGGATAAAAAGATGATAATAAAAGCGCTATTATCACCCTCTATTTTAGCAACCCTAGGCGGGTTTTTATTCTTTGTAGGTAAGATAATGCTTCCGAATGTGATGATTGAAGCGTTGTCTTATCTGGGAGATATGAACACACCTTTAGCAATGTTAGTATCCGGTGTAACGATAGCTCAAACAGACCTAATTAAATTATTCCGCAAAATCAAAATTTTCTATCTGACTTTTTTGAAGTTAATTTTTATTCCTGTTGCAATGTTATTATTATTCCACCTATTCGACATGGAAAGAATTGTACTGCTGACTTCAATTCTTGCAGCTGCCTGCCCTACTGCTGCAAGCGTCAACCTCTTTGCCTTGAAATATGATAAGAATTATTTGTATGCATCCGAACTTTTTGCAGTAACGACTATTTTTTCAATTGTAACAATTCCTTTGGTTATGATTGTCGCAAATTTTCTTATAACATAGTATTTATAACAATACAACCTAACCAGGTCTATGATATGAGTTTGATAAATGTAAATACTCTGATTTGAAATTCCTTTATCGAACTCATACTGTAATATTTAGAATGATAGCGGAACTGTTACAATTTTTGGTCGACATATCCTAGAAATCCGGGATTGTGTCTTGCTTTATAGTACATAATCGTAGTAAAATGAATAATGCGAGTTATTTCTTTCGTGGGAGTTAGGGGTTATATAGTGAGAATCCGTAGAGATTATATAAGGAGTTTATAATGATGAATGAATATGTAATTGTAAGTGATGCAACATTAGATTTACCTATTAATATAATTGAAGAACATGAGATTTCTGTAATTCCAATGGGGGTAAGTATTGATGATGCGGAATACACTCACTATCCAGATGAGAGGGAACTTAGTATAGCTGACTTTTATTCGAAATTAAAAAATGGTGCAACGTCACATACCTCACAAATAACACCAATTAAATTCATTGAATTTTTTGGAGATATACTTAAATCAGGGAAAGATGTCATTTACATAGGTTTTTCCTCCGGATTAAGTGGAACCTTTCAAGCTGCACAATTGGCAAAACAGGAATTAGCGCAGGAATATCCAAATCAAAAGATTTATTGTGTAGACTCTCTATGTGCATCTGTTGGAGAAGGCCTGCTTGTGCTACAAGCAGCTATAAAAAAGAAGAGTGGAATGGATTTGGAAGAGCTTAAGAATTGGGTGGAAGAGAATAAGCTTAAGGTTCGTCATTGGTTTACGGTTAAAGATTTATTCTACCTCAAAAGAGGTGGTAGAATTTCCTCCATAGAAGCTTTTGTTGGTACAGCGTTAAAAATTAAACCAGTGTTAAGTACCGATGAATCAGGAAAGCTTGTGGTTCTATCTAAAATCAGGGGAAATAAAGCAGAACTGGATTATTTATTTACAAAACTTCACACAGAAGGAACTGATCTTACGAATCAGACGGTCATCATTGGTCATGGGGATGATTTAGCTCAGGCGCAGGAGTTGGAGAAGCTAATCCGCAGTAAACAAGTCGTTGAAGATGTCATTATAACGAATATTGGACCTGTAATTGGCACGCATACAGGACCAGGCATGCTGGCGCTTGTTTATTCCGGCAATCAATCAGAATAAACTATAACATTAGACCCGTAGCAGAGGTTATACTGCTCTTATAGGTTAGATCTTGAGATCTTACTTATAGGAAGCAAGTACATTTGATCTACGGGTTTTTCTTATCATTGTAATGTTTTTGGAGGATTAAAATGAAACAGGATATTAATAATACAGCGAATAACAACCAATTAATAAAGCCATATAAAAAGGATTCTGATTATTCCTATAGTTTAGGTGCATTTCCTACCTTTGAACTTTTGAAAACAAAACCGGAACAGGTGGTTAAGGTTCTGGCAGATGCCAGCTTTACTGATATGGACCATCTTCAGGGATTGTGTAAGGAGAAGAAAGTAACTTTAGAAATTAATCCAAAGCTAATATCAAAATTGTCGGACAAGGATAATTGTTATGTAGTAGGGATTTTTAATAAATATGAGAGTAAGCTTGATGGTGATAAGCCACATATTGTATTAGTTAATCCAAGTAATATGGGAAACCTGGGAACAATTCTTAGGACATCAGTAGGGTTTGGCATCAATAATATTGCGATTATTTTACCGGGAGCAGATGTGTTTCATCCAAAAACTGTCCGTTCCTCCATGGGGGCATTATTTCGACTAAATCTGAAACATTTTAACTCCTTTGCGGAATATCAGGCACAGTATGGCAATCATGATATCTTCACCTTTATGCTGGATGGGGAGAAAACATTAACCTTGGAGGAATGCCCAAAATCCAAGCTGTTTTCCCTTGTATTTGGAAATGAAGCAACTGGACTGGAACCCTCCTTCTCTAAACTTGGAACAAGTATTTTTATTCCACAGTCACCGGAGGTGGATTCCCTCAATTTAACCATTGCTGTGGGTATTGGGGCATATGTATTTACAAACCATGCAAAGTAAGTGAGAAAAGGAGGTATTTATGAATCCAGCTTTTCTAATTGTAATAAGTACTGTTTTGGTTCTCATTATTCTATATTTACTAGCTATAATGCCAAACCTAAAGCATAATCCCAAGAGCAACCATTTGGATGGATGGCTATATGCGCACCGAGGTTTGCATGATAACAAAGGCGTAGCTCCAGAGAACTCCCTTAAGGCATTTCGATTAGCAGTAGAAAAGGGATATGGAATAGAACTTGATGTACAGTTAACTAAGGATTTGGTGCCAATCGTTTTTCATGATCGTAATCTGCAGAGAGCTTGTGGTATATCTAACAAAGTAGCAGAGTTGACCTATGAAGAGTTAAAAAAGTATACTCTTTTCCATTCCAGGGAAAAAATACCCACATTGGAACAGGTATTAAAAGAGATTAACACAAAAGTACCAATTATCATTGAGTTAAAAGCACCGTTAATAGCGACAAGACTTTGTAAGGTCACAGCAGCCACACTAAGGGATTATCAGGGGGTATATTGTATACAATCCTTTAATACATTAGCACTTATCTGGTATAAAAAGCATTTACCCGGGGTAGTTCGTGGTCAGCTGTCTACAGATTTCCTTAGAGAAAAAATAACTGGTAATCTCCTTCAGCACTTTTTAATCAAATATTTGTTACTAAACTTTCTTGCAAGGCCTGATTTTATTGCATATCACCATGTGTATAAGGATAGCCTGTCCTTTACCGTATGCCGTAAATTGTACAAAGTTAAATCAGTTGCCTGGACCATACAAACCCAGGAAGAATATGACAGAAGCGGCAAGTATTACGATCTGTTTATCTTCGATAGTTTTATACCATCAAAGAACATAGAAGGAATGAATAAAATATAATTGTTATAGTAGTTCCTAATAAATGAGAAGAAGATGTCTTCCGAGAGTATGGAGCGCCTTAGTTTTGGGAATAAATACAAATAACAGACCTGAGGATATAAGATGCTTACAGCTTATATCCTTTTTTCAAAGGTTTCGAATACCTAGAGAGGCAGGGTTATGGTTATGATTTATTTCATTGTTCTTTGGTTTATGGAATTTATGTGGTTATTATCCAATCTATTGGTGAAACCTCGTAGATTGCCCTATCAAAAAGGATTTCAGAGGGAGAAGGACTGTAAAAAGTTTGACTTTGAATTATATAACAAACGAAAGAAACAAAATTTTACCGTCCTATCAGATTATGGATATCCCTTGTCTTGTGAGTTAGTAGAGGCAGAGGATAATGAAGAGCTAAAAATTGCCATCCTTTGTCATGGTTTTGGGCACGCAAGGTATGGCAGTATAAAATACATGGAATTGTTTTTAAAACTGGGTTTTCATGTACTCCTATATGATCATAGAAATCATGGCAGCAGTGGTAAAGCACTGACTAGTATGGGATTTTATGAAAAATACGATTTAATTAATGTGGTTGACTGGTGTTACAAAAAATATGGAGATAACTGTAAGATTATTACCCATGGAGAATCCATGGGTGCAGCCACGGTGTTGCTGCATTTAGGTGTTGATGATAGAATAAAAGGTGTAATAGCAGATTGTCCGTATTCTGATTTGAATAAGTTACTTCGACATCAACTAAAGCAATATTATCATTTGCCAGCATTTTTAATTCCCATAGAAAGCGCAATTATGTATATAAGAAATGGTTGTTGGTTTCATCAGGTATCACCAATCAAGGTGGTTCGGCAGACGGATACACCGATTTTATTCATCCATGGTAAGATCGATAGTATGGTTCCTGCTAATATGTCCAAAGAGATGTATGAAGCAAAACCCAGGAATAAAGCAATTTATCTAGTGGCGAAGGCAAAACATGCAGATTGCTATTGTAAGAATCCAAATGGATATGAGAGTAGAATCAAAGATTTTTTAGATAAGGTATTTAAAAATCTCCAGCAAAGTTAGCTTCCTCATGGAAAGTAACATTTGGCTGGAGATTTGTTGCGGTTATTCGTTATCTAAGGCAGCTATCTTCATAGCACGTACCTTAAGGGATAAGCCAAACAGGTTAATAAAACCTTCTGCATCCTTATGGTTATAAAGCTCACCGGTAGTAAATGATGCGATACTTTCATTATATAAGGAGTAAGGAGAGGTTGTGCCTTGTTTAATAATATTACCCTTATAAAGCTTTAATTTTACTTCACCAGTTACATATTGCTGTGTTACATCGATAAAGGCCTGATAAGCCTCTCTTAAGGGAGTAAACCATTTTCCTTCATAGACGATATCTGCAAAACGGTTAGCAACTTCTTTTTTTGCAGAAAGAGTAGCACGATCAAGAATTAACTCCTCCAGCTGCATATGTGCTTCTAACAATATGGTACCGCCTGGGGTTTCATAAACACCACGGGATTTCATACCAACCACACGATTTTCTACAATATCAACGATTCCTATTCCATGCTTTCCGCCAAGGTCATTTAATTCCTTTATAATATCTGTTGCGGACATTTCCTTACCATTCAGGGATTTTGGAATACCATTTTCAAAGGAAAGAGTAAGGGTAACACCTTCATCAGGAGCATTTTCAGGTGAAACGCCAAGTACTAACAAATGATCATAATTAGGAGCACTGGAGGGAAGTTCAAGCTCTAGGCCTTCATGACTGATATGCCAAAGATTACGGTCACGGGAATAACTGTTGTCCGCGGAAAAAGGTAAGTGAATACCATGGTTTTCGCAATATTCAATCTCCTCCTCACGAGAAGCCATGGTCCAGATTCTCCAGGGTGCGATTATTTTTAAGTCGGGTGCAAGTGCTTTAATAGTCAATTCAAAACGTACCTGATCATTGCCCTTGCCGGTTGCACCATGGCAGATAGCGGTAGCACCTTCCAGTCGTGCAATTTCAACAAGTCTTTTTGCTATAACAGGTCTAGCCATTGAGGTACCAAGCAGATATTTGTTTTCATATATCGCATTCGCTTTCACACAAGGAAGTACATAATCATTAACAAATTCGTCTACAACATCTTCAATATATAGTTTGGTTGCCCCAGATAGTTTCGCACGTTCCTCTAAACCATCTAGTTCATTTCCCTGTCCAACATCAATACACACACAGACTACATCATAATCATAGTTTTCTTTCAACCAAGGAATAATAGCGGTAGTATCAAGTCCTCCGGAATAGGCAAGTATTACTTTCTCCTTCATATTAACATCCTCCTAATTAGTTTTGCGGTTCCTTACCTTATATAATGCAGTATTTGGAACCAACAAGCGTTTTACTTTTGATTAAATATACAACACATCTCATTATTATGCAAGAACAAAATTCAAAAAAAGTATAAAAATACATTTTTATATAATATATTGTGGCAAAGAACTATAGAGACTCTTTACATAAAAAAGATAACTATTATAATGAAAGAAAAGACTAGAGTATAAATTATGGAATTGAGGTACTAATACGAAAGGATGGAATTAATATGTATCAAATTATATTAGCTTCAAATTCTCCAAGAAGAAGAGAAATAATGGAGCTCATGGGAGTTCATTTTATTGCTATGGCAGCTGACGTAGAAGAAAAGGTGGAGGAAACAGTGCCGTCAGAAATGGTCCAAGCACTAGCTAAATTGAAAGCGGGGGCTTCTTTACAATGCTTTGAAAATAAATTAAACGAATATGAGGAAACCTTAATTATTGGTGCAGATACCTTGGTATTTTATAAGAATGAAGCATTGGGCAAGCCTAAGGATGAAAAGGATGCACAGCGAATGCTTGAAATGTTATCAAACGAGGAGCATGAAGTATATACAGGAGTCCACATAATTCTTCGTAAGCAGCAAAGGGTAGAAGATGAGATATCCTTTGCTGTTAGTACTAAAGTGCAGGTGAATCCTCTTTCCTTAGAACAGATTAGAGACTACATTGCTACAGGGGAACCAATGGATAAGGCTGGTGCTTATGCAATCCAGGGTAAGTTCGGTATTCATATTAAAGAAATAAAAGGAGATTATTATAATATAGTAGGATTTCCCATTGCCAGGATCTATGAAGAACTATTGAAAAAAGGAATTAATATGAAAAGTTTAAATTAAGTATTGCATAAATTTAAATTTGGATGTATAATTATGAATAATTTTTATAAGCTTTTGACCGCCTGCAAAGACGGTCAAAAATCTTATCAGGGGGTGAGGTTCTTGATACGTCGTTTTAATGCGAAGGACTATGAGGAAGTACATGCGCTTTGGACGAATTCACCGGGAGTTGGACTTAGATATCCTGATGATTCGAAGGAGGGCATTGAAAAATTTATCATGAGAAATCCAAATACCAGCTTTATTGCTTTGGAAGATGGAAAGATTGTTGGAACTGCTTTATGCGGGCAGGATGGAAGAAGGGGATATCTCTACCATGTCTGTGTGGAAGAGGGGAATAGACGAAGATCTATAGGAAGGCAGTTGATTGAGGAGGTTATCAAGGCATTAAAGGCAGAAGGGATTGTTAAAATTGGATTGGTGTGTTATTCGGAAAATGAAAAGGGAAAGCAATTCTGGAGAAGCCTTGGCTGGGAACACAGAGAAGATCTGGATTACTATACAGTCTGTATAGATAATTAAGGATGATCCATGAGATAGAAAATATAGAATGAAATACATAAATCTAGCGGTTTCGTTTGCAGGTAAGAGAAAGGAAGGGAATAATAATGAAAAAAATAGACGGTGGAGTAACAGTAGCAAAAGGATTTCAAGCAGCAGGTGTATATGCAGGAATAAAAAAGAAAAGAAAAGATATGGCATTGGTTTATTCTATTACTCCAGCAGTAGGAGCTGGAACCTTTACCACCAATGTAGTGAAAGCGGCACCTGTAAAATGGGATATTAATATTACAAAAAATAGCTCTTTTGTTCAGGCGGTTGTTATTAATAGCGGTGTTGCTAATGCGTGTACTGGAGCAGAAGGTGATATAAATAATGAAAGAATGGCGAAAGCGGTGGCAGATAATATGAAACTGCCTGTAGATGCGGTTTATACCTTGTCAACTGGAGTAATCGGGAAGCAAATGCCCATTGAGATTATTGAGGAGGGCGTGAAACTTTTAGCAAAGGACTTGCAGGAAGGCACCGAAGCTGGTTTACTTGCCGCACAGGCAATTATGACGACAGATACTTATTCAAAGGAGTCCGCTGTTAGCTTTCTGCTGAATGGGAAAGAAGTACACGTGGGTGGTATGGCAAAGGGTTCGGGAATGATTCACCCCAATATGGCTACTATGTTGGGGGTTATTACTACAGATATTGCGATAAGTAAGGAACTTTTGCAGGAAGCATTAAGTGCTGATGTAAAAAAATCCTTTAACATGGTTTCAGTAGACAGAGATACTTCCACCAATGACTCACTAATCGTTCTTGCCAATGGATGGGCTGGAAATAAAACAATTACAGAAAAGGATGCAGATTATGTAGCTTTTTGCGAGGCTCTAAATTATGTGACAACAGATTTATCGAAACAGATGGCAGCGGATGGGGAAGGTGCTACAAAACTTTTTGAGGTTACCGTTACCAATGCTAAGACACAGGAGGATGCTGTTATCATTAGCAAATCCATTATAACCTCAAGTCTGGTAAAAACTGCAGTGTTTGGTAACGATGCAAACTGGGGACGAATTCTATGTGCAATGGGATATTCTGGCATTGAGTTTGATCCAGAACAGGTGGATCTTGTGATCGAAAGTGCGGATGGTGTCCTGAAGCTGGTGGAAAATGGAATGGCGACCGATTATTCAGAAGAATTTGCGACAAAAATCCTTTCAGCAAAAGAAGTAAAGGCAGTGGCGGACTTGAAGGCAGGAAATGAGAAAGCAACCGCCTGGGGCTGTGACTTGTCCTATGATTATGTAAAAATCAATGCAGATTATCGTTCCTAATAAATACAATTTATTAAGTTACATGAAATAAGATATTTTACAAGTTTATATCAGAAATGAATATTAGCGTAAATCAGAAAGGAAGTCATTATGGAACAGATGGAACAAATTCTCTTTAAAGCACAGACACTCATAGAAGCATTACCATATATACAAAAATTTAACAATAAAAAGGTTGTAGTTAAATATGGCGGAAGTGCTATGCTCGACGAAAACCTGCAGCTTAATGTTATTAAGGATGTTGCCCTGTTGAAACTTGTTGGTATGCAACCCATCATTGTTCATGGGGGTGGAAAAGAAATAACCAAATGGCTGGGGTTGATGGGACATGAATCTAGATTTGTAGAAGGGCTTCGGGTAACTGATGCACCAACCATGGAAGTTGCCGAGATGGTTCTGGGTAAGGTAAACAAAAATCTTGTGCAATTAGTGGAGAAGCTTGGCGTAAAGGCAGTAGGCATTAGTGGCAAGGATGGAAGTACCTTAAAGGTTGAGAAACGTAATGTAAATGGGCAGGATATTGGTTTTGTGGGTAATATTAAAGAAGTCAATACTCAGCTCATTGATACCCTGATAGAAAATAATTTTGTACCTGTAATTGCACCAATCGGCGTTGATGATGAATATCAAAACTATAATATTAATGCGGATGATGCTGCTTGTGCAGTAGCTACTGCAATTGGTGCGGAAAAATTAGTTTTTCTCACGGATATTGAGGGGGTATATGCGGATCCGAAGGATAAGAATAGCTTAATTTCCGTGTTAACTTTGGATAAGGCAGATGACTTGCTTGACAGTGGATTTATTGGAGGAGGAATGCTTCCAAAATTGAAAAACTGTGTGGATGCAGTTCGTAACGGAGTATCTAGAGTACATATTCTGGATGGTAGAATTGAGCATTGCCTATTACTGGAATTCTTTACAAATAAAGGTATTGGCACGGCGATTATTGACAAGGAAAGTATCTTTGAAAATGAAGAACTGTAGATAGGAGGATTAATTATGATGCATTATATTGATGAAGCAGATCAAGTATTAATGAAGACCTATAGTCGATATCAAATCGTATTAGACCGTGGGGAAGGTATGTATCTATATGATGTAAAGGATAAGAAATATCTGGATTTTGCGGCAGGTATTGCTGTTTTTGCCTTCGGATATCAAGATAAGGCTTATAATGATGCATTAAAGGCACAGATTGACAAACTTTTGCATACTTCCAATCTCTTCTACACAGTTCCTGCTATAGAGGCAGCTGCTAAATTTGCCAAGGCATCCGGCATGGATCGGGTTTTCTTTACGAATAGCGGGACGGAGGCGATTGAAGGAGCAATCAAGTTAGCTCGAAAGTATTACTATAAGAAGCATGGAAATACTGGAAGTGAGATTATATCCATGCAAAACTCTTTTCACGGAAGGAGTATGGGAGCTTTAAGTGTTACGGGGAATAAAAAGTACCGTGAAGCTTTTGAACCATTAGTTGGAGGCGTAGTATTTGCTGAATACAATGATCTAACCAGTGTAAAAGCACTCATTAAAGACAATACCAGTGCGATTATAGTTGAGCCAGTACAAGGAGAAGGCGGGCTATATCCGGCTACCAAGGAATTTTTAGAAGGGGTACGAAAACTTTGCGATGAGAAGGATATCCTTCTAATATTTGATGAGATTCAATGTGGAATGGGCAGAACCGGAACAATGTTTGCATTCGAGCAATATGGAATTATGCCGGACATTCTTACAAGTGCAAAAGCACTTGGCGGTGGGTTACCGGTAGGTGCCTTTGCAGCAACGGAAAAAGTAGCGCAAGCATTTGAGGTTGGTGATCATGGCACCACCTATGGTGGGAATCCTTTTGCGACAGCAGCAGTTAGTAAAGTATTTGATATATTTGAAGAAAAGCAGCTGCTTAACCATGTGAAAGAAGTTGCTCCATATTTGGAGGAACAGCTGGAGGAGCTTACAAAGAAATACGACATTATAGTAAAAAGACGTGGCTTGGGGTTGATGCAAGGTTTAGAGTTTAGCATACCAGTGAAGGATATTATTCCAGCAGTAATGCAACAAGGATTAATTGTAATATCAGCTGGTGCTAATGTACTGCGCTTTGTACCACCTTTAATTGTAGAAAAAGAGCATATTGATCAGATGATACAGATTCTGGAGGGGTGTCTTAGTAAGGTTAAGTAAGGACAATAAGAGTTTTTATATAATTGAGAGATTCAGAGATATCTTTTCAGCCATAGGAAAGCGATATTCAATATAGAAAAAGCATGGATTACAGCACTAAGTAGGCTGTGGTCCATGCTTTTTCCATTGTTACGTATAAGAAGTGCCTAAAATACTGAATAGAGAACACTTTTACTGGTAATCTTAAAGATAATTGTAAAAAGAAAGGTTTGGTATGACTATGTGGGGTTTTATTATTGCAATATTATCCGGTGCGCTGATGAGCACGCAGGGAGTTCTTAATACTGGAGTTACAAAGCAAACAAGTATCTGGGTATCTGCAAGCTTTGTTCAATTTAGTGCACTGCTGGTGTGTATTGTCGCTTGGTTAGTAACTGGCAGGCAGGGCAATTTTGCCGCCCTGTTTAAAATTGATCACAAATATATGCTAATTGGAGGTGTATTGGGAGCGTTCATCACCTACACTGTAATTAAAAGTGTAGATAATCTTGGGCCAGCGGTTGCAAATATGTTTATTATAACAGCACAGCTTATTGTGGCATATTTAATTGAAATTTTTGGGTTGTGCGGAGCAGAGAAGGTTTCCTTTGAGTGGAGAAAACTGCTGGGTGTAGCAATTATTGTAGCAGGTATTGTGGTGTTTCAATGGAATCGAGAAAATTGTTCATGATTCATTTGAAATTATGGCTAATCTACCTATTGTAATAGATGTGCAAATTATGTAAAATAAAATAGTCTTAAAAAGTATAGAGGGTACTTTTAAGTCGTCGGACATAAGGAAGACGATTATGAAAAAAAGATGGATTATATTAGGTATAACTACGACACTTCTTATTATTTCTGGAATTTGTTACAGTTGTTCTTTTCAGAAGAAGGATACTGCTATATTAAATACGTTTGAGTTAAATGAGAGCGGGAAAGATTCAGAGACCACCTCCAATGCAAAGGAAGAAATATTATCGTTTGCTGACTCGGAAGCAGGGGATAGTAAGGAGTCTTTGATGGAAGAAAAGATTTTAATATATGCTCATGTTTGTGGAGCAGTTGTAAATCCTGGGGTCTATGAAGCAGAATTAGGAGCAAGAGTAGTTGATTTCATTGAATTAGCTGGAGGTTTAACGACGGAAGCGGCAGCTGATTATATCAACCAGGCGAAGTCAGTAGAGGATGGTCAACGTATTTATGTTCTAAGTGAATTAGAGTTAGAAAGCTTAACTTTGGAGCAACGGATTGAGGGAGAAGAAGTTACAAAGAATAATGCAGAAGAAGCTACAAAGAATAATGCAGAAGAAGCTTCCTCCTCACTTATTAATATTAATACTGCTGGTCTTGAGGAGCTAATGAGTTTATCTGGAATTGGACAAGCGAAGGCAAATAGTATTATTGCATACCGCGAAAAAAACGGTAAATTTCAAACAATTGAAAACCTTATGGATATTCCTGGCATAAAAGAGCGATTATTTCAGCAGATTTCCCATATGATAGTTGCAAATTAGCTACCAGATACGCTATAGTAGTATTAGTGAAGTTTTGTATAATTGTTGGTTGTACAATGCAAGAGAGAAGGAAGGCTAATTGCATTGTACAATCACTTAATAAATAAATGCCTGCAGCTAAAAGTTTGCAGGTACCTAGAAAGGTATGGTTATTTATATGGCTAAAAAGGTACTTGTGGTAGATGATGAAAAATTAATTGTAAAAGGTATTCGTTTCAGCCTGGAACAGGATGGTATGGAAGTTGACTGTGCCTATGATGGGGAAGAAGCGCTGGAAGCAGCCAAAAAAAAGGAATATGATGTAGTATTGTTAGATGTGATGCTTCCTAAATTTAACGGGTTTGAGGTTTGCCAGCAGATCAGAGAGTTTTCAATGATGCCAATCATCATGTTAACTGCAAAAGGTGATGACATGGATAAAATTCTTGGCCTGGAATACGGTGCAGATGATTACATTACAAAACCTTTTAATATTCTTGAGGTTAAAGCACGTATTAAAGCAATTATTCGTCGTAATAGTAAAGTGTCTTCTAATAGTAACCAAGCAGCAAAGCTTATTACCTTTGGTGATATGAAAATAGACTGTGAGAACAGAAGGGTTCACATTGCTGGTAAGGAAGTGAATTTAACAGCGAAAGAATTTGATCTATTGGAACTATTGGTATTTAATCCAAACAAGGTATACAGTCGTGAAAATTTATTGAATATTGTCTGGGGATATGATTACCCAGGTGATGTTAGAACTGTGGATGTTCATATCCGTAGATTACGTGAGAAGATTGAAACCAATCCGAGCGAGCCAAAATATATACATACAAAATGGGGTGTAGGATATTTTTTCCAAAATCAAGAGTAAGTTAAGAATATTTAATAGTATGAGAGTTTATCTTCTAGTCGTATTTATATTACTGGGTGTTGTTCCTTTGACTATTTTTACTTACGTCCTGTTAAATAACTATGAAGATAAAGCAATACAAAATAAAACCGTGGAGTTAAAAAGCCAAGGTAAAAATCTTTCCAATAAAATTGGACAAAGTGAAAACCTGGCAAAAGGTGTTAATCCTGACCTTGAGGTAGAAATTGCAAGAATTGCAGATATTTATAATGGTAGAATTATTTTAGTAAGTGATAAATTAAATATTGTCAATGACACTTATTCCTTGGAAGAGGGTAAAATTCTGATTTCCTCCGATGTAGTCCAATGTTTAAGTGGAATTACTACGGAACCAGTTCATGATAGAAAGACCCATTTCTTAAGACTAAACTATCCAATCACTCATAATAATGATAAGCAAATTATGGGTGTTATTGTGATGACTTTTTCTACAAAGGATATTGAAACTATAAAAGAAAGCTTAGAAGAGCGTGTTTATTTATTCGCCATTACATTAGCAGTACTAATTTTTGTATTTGCAATCTATTTTTCGGGAACTTTAACAAAGCCGTTAACGAATGTGGTGAACTCTATTGATCGAATTACAGATGGATATTTGGAAGAAAGCGTATCCATAAAGGGATACAATGAAATAGAAAAAATATCAGACTCTTTTAACCATATGATTAGTCAAATGCAAAAGCTTGAGAACTCAAGACAGGAGTTTGTATCGAATGTCTCCCATGAATTAAAAACACCAATTACCTCAATCAAGGTGCTTGCCGATTCCCTCGTTATGCAAGAGGATGCACCAATTGAACTATATAGAGAATTTCTTTTGGATATTACAGATGAAATTGAAAGAGAGAATAAAATTATCAATGACCTATTGTCCTTGGTAAAACTGGACAAGACCGCAGGCGATATGAATATAACTGCGATCAATATCAATGAGTTGTTAGAGCAAATTCTAAAGAGATTGCGGCCAATTGCGAAAAGACAGAACATTGAGATGATTTATGAAAGCTTTCGACCAGTAATCGCCGAAGTAGATGAAGTTAAACTCTCACTTGCTATTTCTAATCTAATTGAGAATGCCATCAAATATAATGTTGAGGATGGATGGGTTAGAGTATCTTTAAATGCAGATCATAAGTATTTTTTTGTTAAGGTTTCTGATTCAGGAATAGGAATTCCGGAATCAGCACAGGACTCCATCTTTGAACGTTTCTATCGAGTGGATAAGGCGAGATCAAGAGAGACTGGAGGAACAGGGTTAGGTTTATCCATCACCAAGAATGTTATTCAGATGCATCGGGGAGCTATTAAGGTGTACAGTAAAGAAGGAGAAGGCACCACCTTTAATGTTAGAATTCCGATGAATTATGTAGTATAAATGTTTGAAATACCATTAACAATGGTAGAATTGAGGGAATGATGTATAAAAAATTAACCATGTTACTACTTGTCTTTATTATTGGGCTTTTTGCTGGCTGTAGTAATAATCAAAATACAAAAGATGATGCAGCTATAATAAATGTGTACTATATTGATACAAAGTCATTAGGTCTTGTTAGTGAAGAATATGAATTAATAGGTTCAAAGCCAAGTGAGCAAGTAGATGAGTTGCTGTATATGATCAAAAAATCACCGGAAAACCTTACTTATAAAAGTGTTTTACCAGATAAGTTGACTTATGTTTGCGATTTAAATGATAATAGTCTTACAATTAATTTTGACACCACTTACAATGAGCTATCTGGAATATCAGAAGTTTTAAGTAGAGCGGCAATTGTAAAAACCTTAGGTCAATTAGATATGATAGAAAACATTCAATTTAAAGTGAATGGTAGCCCTCTTATTGATTCGGACGGTGAAATTGTTGACTCAATGTCGGTAGAAGACTTCGTTGATAATACCAATACGAACACAAATTATAAAGTTAAATTGTATTTTGCTAACCAGGAGGGAGATGCCCTCATTGCTTACGGGACCAGCATTAATTATACTGGAACCAGTTCCTTGGAGGAATTGGCTATCAATAAGCTGATAGAAGGTCCAAAGAATATTGCAATGTTAAGTACAATACCAGAAGGTACCAAGTTACTTCATATTTCTAAGAGTGATGGAATTTGCACAGTTGACTTTAACGAAGTGTTTTTGGATATGGTTCTTGATGTAAAACCAGAGGTTACTATTAACTCAATTGTAAATACATTGGTGGAACTACCGGATATTAATAAGGTTCAATTTACCATTAAAAGTAAAACGGTTGAGACTTATGGAGATGTTATTGATTTTGACGGACTCTTTGAACGTAATTTAAATTTAATTAAGACAACAGAATAAAATCTATAATTATATGGAATGTGTTATGACCGAGGATATTAATAATTATTTGGTTATAACACATTTATAAAATAAGTGATAATCAACATGAAAATAATTATAATAAATATTATATGGATACGGAGGGGTGTTATTGATAAAACGACCAATGGTGGGGATGCTTGGAGCATACCTTGCTGGGTTATTTCTGGCATGGAACGATAGTTTACTGCCTTATATTTTCTTGTTTATTTTAATTGGCTATTTAATCCTTTTACTTATTAATTTCATACGCTGGAAAAAAGCTAAGAAACTTCTGGATACATTTTTATGGAGTCTTCCTATTTTTTTTCTGGTTGGGTTTCATGTAACCGAAGTAAGACTTCAGGTTCCTGCTGTATATAACATCTTTGAGGAAGAACTTCCTTGTGAGGTGACTGGTCAAATTACAATGATTGTAGATAAACCGACGGGAAAGGCTATCTATTTAAAGAATAATCAAATTTATGTGGATAATAAAACTTCTTATCTTTCTGAACAACTTCTTATTTATTCGTCCGATACCTCTGATTTTTTAATTGGTAATCAGATTAAAGTCAAGGGTACACTAATCAAATTCGCAGCTCCATCAAATCCAGGTCAATTTAATGAACAACTTTATTATTTAATCGAGAATATTGATTTCAAAATGTATTCAGATGAAATATCTATGATTGACCCTGGTTATTCTAAGTACAGGCAGTTCTTGTCTGAACGAAAGCAAAAATTAGTTGATGTATATTCAAAACTACTATCTGATAAAGAGTCAGGTGCGTTAATTGCTATGCTTTTAGGAGAAAAGCAACTACTTCAAGAAGATATTAAAGATCTCTATCAAAACAATGGTATTGCACATCTGCTGGCAATATCCGGACTACATATATCTTTGCTGGGCATGTTCGTTTATAAATTAATGAGGTGGTCAAAAGTACCTGGCATCTATGCAACAATTCTATCCATTCTATTCATCTACAGTTATGGTGTTTTAACCAATTTCAGTGTTTCCACGCAACGTGCTGTGATAATGATGGTAATTTTTTTGCTGGCTGCTATACCTGGAAAGACCTATGATATGATTTCTGCAACAGCGTTGAGTGCTTTCATTATTCTTGTACATAATCCCCTCCAAATCTTTAGCGCAGGGTTCCTTCTGTCTTACGGCGCAGTTATCGGAATTGCTGTCATATATCCGGCATTGAAAAAACTGACAAAGTTGGAACACCCCATCATAAATAGTCTATTTCTTAGTCTTAGTGCACAGCTAACCACAACGCCTTTTGTTCTTTATTATTTTTACCAGTTTCCCACCTATGGACTAATTATAAATTTGCTTGTACTCCCATTTGTAACTATTCTAACCTTAAGTTCTATTTTCGCGGGAATCGTTGGACTGATTTATCTGCCAGCAGGGGTATTTTTAATAGGAGCTACGAATTATATCCTACAGTTTTATGAAGGGGTTTGCAGAGTGGCAGCTAATTTGCCCTATAATTTGATGACTCTAGGAAAGCCTTCAATCATATCAATTTTACTATATGCATTTATCTTAACAGCGTTTGTTACTAGTGTGAAAAAGTATAAATCAAAGTTTTTATATCTGCTGCCAACGTTGGCAGTTCTTATATTTATCATTCCGAAACCCTGGAATGGATTAGCAGTTACATTTCTAGATGTGGGTCAGGGGGATTCTATCTTTATGAGAAATGAGTCAGGGATAAACATTCTGGTGGATGGTGGAAGCAGTAGTATAAAAAAAGTTGGTGAATATAGGATAAAACCATTTTTGCTCTCACAAGGAATAAGCAGGTTAGATTATGTGATTGTCACCCATTCTGATAATGATCACATCAGTGGCATTAAAGAGCTGATAGAAGAGGAGCAAATAAACATAGATACATTATTACTTCCATATCTCAAAGAAGAGTATCTTAAAGAGAATAATTCTGCTTATTTAGAGTTGAAGGAATTGGCATTATCAAAGGGAGTTTCTGTGCAGTATATTAAGAAAGGTGATTACATAAGGGATGATAAACTGCAATTGCTATGTCTTCATCCATCACCAGAATTTGAACCAACCTCGGTTAATTCTTACTCTACCGTGTTGAGTCTGAACTATAAAGAATTTGACCTGCTCTTAACAGGTGATTTAGAAGAAGGTGGGGAGACTGCACTGATAAATATACTACAGCAGTCGTATTATGGAAATACAACATTAAAACTACCTGAAACGTATGAGGTTTTAAAGGTAGCTCACCATGGATCAAAATACTCCACGAAGGAGGAATTGTTAGATTTGGTTCATCCGATAATTTCTATCATTTCCTGTGGCAAGGATAATTCTTATGGCCATCCCCATGAGGAGCTACTGGATAGATTGATAGAGAAGGGTAGTAGTTATTATCTTACGAACAAGGTGGGAGCAATAACAATTTGGACGGATGGGCAGAAGCTTGAAATAAAAGGGTATAAGGTAGTAAGAGTCCAGGGAAATTG
Source organism: Bacillota bacterium (assembly GCA_023407575.1). Lineage (GTDB taxonomy): Bacteria > Bacillota > Clostridia > Lachnospirales > Lachnospiraceae > Mobilitalea. Next base: position 275,344 of record JAEYLX010000067.1, on the reverse strand, counting down.
ACATGGCAGTACTGGTTTTTATTAAATATTCTGATATTCCTAATACGAAACTCATAACAAGAAAGTCTCTTGATAAAGCGGAATAAGGAAAAGCAATCTATACACCAGGCGGATTTTACAAAATATCGAGAATAATAAGTAAATGCTATTTGACGAATGGTGAATAATGTAAAATAGAGTTATATTATTTAACTTAAATTCTCCAAATTCCGTATATAAAACATGGAGGATTAAGGTAGAGATGATAATAGGGAGAGTGATTAGGCGGATAGAATTATCATGCAAGTCCTACAAATTACCATATATATGCATAATTTGCATTGATTAACAGATTGTAAATAACTAATTTTTATTACCCTATTTCCAATTTTATAAATAATATATATAATGTAGAGATGAGCAATACTCATGATTTTATTTGATCGAAAGATTCACTTTATAATAGGATTGTAAAGATGAGTTTTTTTGCGCATCTAAATTAGACTTAAGTATATCAAAAAGAGCTGATCGTTTCTATATATTATGGTGATAACGAGGCAATCCTGCCTCGTAAAGCCGCATACATACAGTGGTTTAAGAGTTTTACTAAGGGCTAATATAATGCAATTGGGAGGGATGGATACTTAAATTATGCTGAAAAGATGGAAAATTATAAGTCTGATCATTACGATTTTAATTATAATAATATCATGTGCATTTCTATTTATCTATGAACAGAACAAGAACTATACCAAAATAAATAAAGCACAGAAAGAGTTAATAAAAAAACATATAACTGCCTGTATGAGTCTGGATCCAGATTTAAAGTCAAATAACGCCATTGCCTCATGGAAATCAGGAAACGATATACGGAAACAATTAATGAATGGTGTACTTGAATCGTTAATAATTTCCGGTGAATCAAAAAATGATCCTCCAAATCAGTTCTATAAAGCTACCTATTATACTGATCAGGAAATTAACGTATATATAGATAAACAGAAAAAAAATCCATACAATTCGATTATCGTTGGATTTTCAGGACATTATTATATTGGAAAGGCGAAAAAAGCTGAGGTAAATAAAATCATGAATTATATGCGAAGCAATGGATTGTAATATATAATACAATCTATAAATTCAACCCAATATGCTATTAGTTATTGTCAAATGGAACCCTACAATTATTAGTGAACTAGCTAATATACGTTACGAGAAGCAAATCACTATTTAAGACTATTTAAGATTTTTATGAAATAATACTTACGTACTTACGTTATAAAGCTCGTGTATAGTATTTTTACTAAACACGAGTTTTTTATGTAAAAGTTTGCGCATTCTGAATACAAAATGATAGATTGTATAGAAAACTCGTACAAAAGTCTTTTCGGGTTGATTGTAAGGTGAAAATTGGGCCATACTACCTCGATTTGACAATCGAGGTTTATCTTTACAAAGATTATTTTTGCACTATAATTATATAAGGTAGTTATGATAGATAATCAAAAGGAATAGGATAATCAGTAAGATTAAATTATAGTTTGCCAAGGCTATACAGTATCATACTATACATACAATTAGGTGGAATCTGGTGATAGAATTGGTATTTTAAGTTAAGAATCAATAGATAGTGCAAATAATTTTAGGAGGATCATATATGTTGCTGGAGAAATTACTTAAGGAGTTAGATTATAAAGTTATAAAAGGAGATATTACTGCTAATGTGTCAACATTAGTATATGACTCAAGAAATGTAATTGGGGATTCTGTATTTGTGTGTATCAGCGGTGCAGTGGTTGATGGACACAATTTTATAAAGGAAGTTGTTGAAAAAGGTGCTACTGCTGTAATTGTTGAAAAAGAAGTGGAAGTTCCAGAGGCTGTTACGATTATTAAAGTGGAAAATACCAGAGCAGCCTTAGCATATATGTCTGCAGCATATTTTGACCACCCGGCCAAAAAGCTGACAACGATTGGTATCACGGGAACTAAGGGTAAAACGACTACAACCTATATGATTAAGTCCATTCTTGAGAATACAGGGAAGAAGGTTGGATTAATTGGTACCATTGAAACCATTATTGGGGATAAAGTAATTCCCTCCAATAATACAACACCGGAATCTTATCTTACACAACAGTATTTTGCTGAAATGGTGGAGGCAGGTTGTGACTGTGTAGTGATGGAAGCATCTTCCCAAGGACTGATGTTGCATCGTATGTCTGGTTTCGTGTTTGATTATGGTATCTTTACTAATTTAGGGCATGATCATATTGGTGGGGCAGAGCATAAGGATTTTGAGGATTATTTAAGATGTAAGAGCAAGTTATTTAAGCAATGTAAAGTAGGTTTAATTAATATAGATGATTCTCATGCTGAAGAGATTCTCGAAGGTCATACCTGTCAGGTGGAAACCTTTGGATTTTCCGATAAAGCAGATGTGAGAGCAACTAATGTAGAATTAGTGCAAAGACCTGGTTACCTTGGGATTGCTTATCAGGTAGAAGGTCTTATGAATATGAGTGTGAAGATGAATGTACCTGGAAAGTTCAATGTATACAATTCTCTTTGCGCACTAGCCCTTTGCAGGCATTTTGGAGTGAAGGAGGAAGAGATTACAAAAGCACTGAATCATGTCAATGTTAGAGGTAGAGTAGAATTGGTTACAGTTAGTGATCACTATACCTTAATGATTGACTATGCCCATAATGCAATGAGTTTACAAAGCTTATTAACTACCTTGAAGGAATATCAACCCTCCCGTCTTATCTGCCTGTTTGGTTGCGGAGGAAACCGTGATAGAAACCGAAGATTTGAAATGGGTGAGGTGTCCTCAAGATTAGCAGATCTTACGGTGGTTACCTCCGATAACCCGAGAAAAGAAGAACCACAGGAAATTATTAATGACATTATTATAGGTGTAAAAAAAGGACCGGGTAAATATGTAGAAATCATAGACCGTAAAGAAGCCATTAAATATTGTATGGATAACGCACAGGAAGGCGATGTTATCGTACTTGCAGGCAAGGGTCATGAAGATTATCAGGAAATAAATGGCGTGAAGTATCATATGGATGAAAGAGAATTGATTGCTGATATCTTAGAAGGTAAATAGACGGATTTATAGATTAAAATAAATTTAGGATAATTTTAATTCTATTTAATGAGTTGTTCATAGAAAAAACGTAATTCTAAAGTACGATAGATTAATTAATAATAAGATTAGTTTATAATACACGAAGGATAATAACAACGAAGGAGGACAGGATGGTAGTCTATGCAGATATTATTATCGATATCTCCCATGAAAATTTAGATAAGACCTTTCAGTATGCCATCCCACAGGAGTTGCAACCTAAGGCGGTTATTGGTGCTTTGGCTTTGGTTCCCTTCGGCAAAGGCAATCGTAGTATACAAGGATATATTGTTGGTTTATCAGAAGAAGCTAAGATTCAACCAGAGTTAATTAAACCTATTCTTTCTATTCCGGAAAATGCTCCTAAGATTGAAAGCCATTTGATTGGGTTGGCATATTGGATCAAAGAGACGTTTGGAGGTACTATTAATGATTCCTTAAAAACTGTTATTCCAGTTAGAAAGGCAGTGAAACGTAAGGAATTAAGAAACCTAGAGCTGGCGATTGGAAAAGCAGAGGCAAGCCAGTTGTATGTGGAGTATCAAAGAAAGAATAACAAAGCGAAATTAAGGCTTTTAGAAGCATTAATGAGAGAAAATGTTCTGAACTATGACGTAGCTATTAACAAGCTTAATATTCCACGTACAACAATTTCTGGGATGGAAAAGCAAGGGGTTATGAGAATTATTTCAGAGGAGTTATATAGAAATCCAGTAGTCAACACTACAATATCCCAGCAAAAAGTAACTTTAAATGTAGAGCAAGAGCGAGCAGTGATGGGAATTTGTAAAGATTATGAGGAGGGATTACGAAAAACCTATTTAATTCATGGAATTACCGGCAGCGGTAAGACAGAAGTCTATATGGAAATTATAGCTTCGGTAATTGCCAAAGGGCAGCAGGTTATTGTATTAATACCGGAAATTGCACTGACCTATCAGACGGTAATGCGATTCTATCAAAGATTTCAAGATCGAATTAGTATAATGAATTCGAAAATGTCCCAAGGAGAGCGCTATGATCAGAGCACACGTGCCAGAAATGGAGAGATTGATATTATCATTGGTCCAAGATCAGCTTTATTTACACCATTCCTAAATCTTGGGCTAATTATCGTTGATGAGGAGCATGAATACAGCTATAAAAGTGAAACCGTTCCTAAATATCACGCGGTTGACGTGGCAATTTGGCGTGCCAAGTTGACGAATTCCGCTGTTGTTCTTGGTTCTGCTACGCCGTCGTTAGAAACCTACTGTAAAGCGATTAAAGGAGAAATAACTTTATATGAACTAACAAGGCGTGCCAAGGAAGCAAATCCGCCTGTAGTTTGGATTACAGACCTTCGAGAAGAACTAAAGAATAAGAATAAATCTATCTTTAGTAGTAAGCTTAGAGAGTTAATGATAGACCGTTTAAATAAGCGGGAGCAAATTATGATATTTTTAAATCGGCGTGGGTATGCTGGTTTTGTTTCTTGCAGAAGCTGTGGCTATGTGGTTAAGTGTCCCCATTGTGATGTTTCGTTAACTGCTCATAATGACGGAAAGCTGCAATGTCATTATTGTGGGCATGAAGAAACTATGCCAAAGAGTTGTCCGGTCTGCCAATCAAAATATATTGCAGCCTTTGGTACAGGCACACAAAAAGTGGAGGAACTTTTAAAAAAGGAATTTCAAGGAGCTCGTGTACTTCGAATGGATGCAGATACCACCAGAAAGAAAGGTGGACATGAAGAGGTGTTAGCCGCATTTTCTAAACATCAGGCTGATATCTTAGTTGGGACACAGATGATTGTAAAAGGCCATGATTTTCCAAAGGTCACCCTTGTGGGAATACTTGCGGCTGATTTATCGCTGTATACAGGAGATTTTAGAGCGAGTGAAAGAACCTTTCAACTGCTTTGTCAGGCAGCAGGACGAGCTGGGCGAGACACCCTGCCCGGTGAAGTTGTCATTCAAACCTATCATCCAGAGCATTACAGCCTGACCACGGCGGCTACGGGCGATTATAAAGCCTTTTTTGAGCAGGAGATGTTATATCGTAGATTAATGAAATACCCTCCTGCTTCCCATATATTACTACTTATTATAACGTCAAAGGACGAAGAAAAGGCAAGGAAAGCCTCCGAACATCTTTCAGAGGCAATAAAAATGTATTTTGAACCTGCGGAAGAGGTTGAACTTATTGGACCAGCACCGGCAGGTATTTCAAAGGTAAATGACATCTTCCGATATGTAATCTATCTGAAGCATTCCGAATATACTACTTTAATTAAAGTAAAAAATTATCTGGAGGGATATTATAATTATTCCGAGTATTTTGCTGGTACGAATTTGCAATTCGACTTTAATCCAATGAGTTCCTATTAGGAATTAGTTGATTAAGGTAGGAAGGTTATGGTATGATAGTATAATTCCTTTGAATAGGAATAGCCTCTATTTAATTTGAGTTTGTAGATTAGGCTTAAAAATAAGGCTTTTAACTGTTGAATTTAATATGTTTAGAGAGGATTGTTTGTTATGGCAATTAGAAATATTAGAGAGATTGGTGATTCCGTACTTTTAAAAGTAAGTAAGGAAGTAAAAGAAGTGGACAGAAAGCTGATTACTTTAATCAATGATATGATAGATACTATGTATGATGCTGGCGGGGTTGGCTTAGCCGCTCCACAGGTTGGAATTTTAAAACGTGTTATTGTAATTGATGTATCTGAAGAAGGTGATGAGCCGATTGTGCTAATTAACCCGGAGATATTGGAAACAGAAGGAGAGCAGACCGGAGATGAAGGCTGCTTAAGTATTCCTGGTAAGGTTGGAACCGTTTGCAGACCGAATTATGTTAAGGTAAAGGCTTTAAATGAAAGATTTGAGGAGATAATTGTGGAAGGCGTGGAACTGAAAGCAAGAGCTTTATGCCACGAGATTGACCATTTGAATGGAATTTTATACCCGGAAGTTGCAATTGGAGAATTACGTAATAATTATATAACCGAAGAAGTGGAATAATTGTAGTATTGAATATTATACGAAAGGAAGGTTGCTCATGAGAATATTGTTTATGGGTACGCCGGATTTTGCGGCTACAATTTTAGATAGATTAATCAAAGAGGAACATGAAATTATCGGGGTGGTAACACAACCTGATAAACAAAAAGGTAGAGGTAAGGAAGTAAGTTATTCCGCGGTTAAGGAATTAGCACTTTCTCATAACCTGCCTATATATCAACCATTAAAAGTAAGGGAACCGGAATTTCTTGAGCTATTAAAAGAGCTTAATCCGGAAGTTATAATTGTTGCTGCATTTGGACAAATTTTACCCAAGGCACTGCTTGAGATTCCGCCGTTTGGTTGTATCAATGTACATGGATCACTATTGCCCCAATATCGAGGTGCAGCTCCTATTCAGTACTCTATACTGGAGGGTGAGAAGGAGACCGGTATTACAATCATGTATATGGATGTTGGTATAGATACAGGAGATATGATTATACAGGAGAAATTAGCTATTGATGAGGAAGAAACTGGTGGAAGTCTATTTGAAAAGATGGCAAAGCTAGGTGCAGAACTCATGGTAAAAGCACTGGTATCTATTAAAGATGGAAGTGCAGTACGTACACCTCAAAATAACGAAGGGGCAACTTACGTTAAAATAATTGATAAGCAAATGGGAAGAATAGATTTTACACAATCAGCGACGAAAATAGAGCGTATGATACGTGGACTTAACCCTTGGCCAAGTGCATTTACAATATTAGAGGGTAAAACCCTTAAAATATGGTTGGCTAAAGTTGAGTCGTTTGAGGATAACGAAGAACTGAAGGCTGAAACAACAGAGCCTGGTGAAATTATGGAAATAAGAAAAGATGCATTTGTTGTAAGAGCTGGAGACGGGCTTTTAGTAATCAAGGAATTACAGCTGGAAGGAAAAAAACGTATGACAGCAGAGGCTTTCCTGCGTGGTTATCAACTGAAAACAGGTCTCAAACTAGGATAGTATAGTACTAGTTAATGTTGTTACTAATTATATAAGTATAAATGGTAACTGTAGCAAATTAATTGATAGTTTTACCTAAGAATACAAGTGCTTAGGTTGTTAGGAAGGAATGATTTTTATGGGTTATGGCTATTATTATGGTGCCTTCAATGATCCAACGTATATCCTCGTTATTATCGGTATAGTAATTACCTTATTAGCTTCCGCAAAGGTAAGATCAACTTTTTCAAAATATTCTAAAGTAAGCAGCAGATCCTCTATTACAGGGGCAATGGCAGCGGAACGTATCCTTCATCATTGTGGTATTTATGATGTACGTATTGAACATGTATCCGGCAATCTTAGTGATCATTATGATCCAAGATCTAAGGTACTGCGTTTATCCGATACGGTTTATGGACGAAATTCCTTAGCAGCTATAGGCGTCGCAGCCCATGAGTGCGGGCATGCAATGCAGCATCAAAATGCCTATGCACCTTTGGCTTTAAGAAGTGCACTGGTACCAGTTGCCAATATTGGTTCTATGGCTGCTTGGCCAATCATAATACTTGGTATAGTTTTAAGCTATAATTCCTTATTAATTAATATAGGTATTCTTTTATTTGCAGCAGCTGTGCTCTTCCAAATCATAACATTGCCAGTAGAATTCAATGCTTCAAGAAGAGCAATTGCTATTCTTGGTGAGACCGGAATATTATATGGAGAAGAGTTAAAACAATCGAAGAAGGTACTGGATGCTGCAGCTTTAACCTATGTGGCAGCAGCGGCAGCGACTATATTACAGTTACTAAGGTTAATCCTATTATTTGGAGGAAGAAGACGTGACTGAGTCTTATAATTCACGCGAGATAGTTCTTGAAATGCTTCTAGAAGTTCTAGAAGGAGGCAAATTCAGTCATACTATTCAAAATCAAACTCTTAAGCGTTATCAAATGCTCGAAAAACAGGAGCGTGCGTTTCTTTCGAGGGTATTTACAGGAACAGTTAAGGTGTATTTAACACTTGATTATATAATCGAACAGTTTTCCACCTTACCAGTACGAAAAATGAAACCTATGATTCGAAATCTATTACGAATGAGTGTATATCAGCTTCGTTATATGGATCAGGTTCCGAGTTCTGCCGTATGTAATGAAGCAGTAAAACTAGCAAAAAAGAGAGGTTTTGATAAGCTTTCCGGGTTTGTAAATGGAATATTACGTAATATTACAAGGAATGAAGCAAATATAAAATTTCCCGATAAGCAGCTGGATCCGATTAAGTATTTAGAAATTAGTTACTCTTATCCCCAATGGCTGGTAAGTGAGCTTTTGACACAGTATGACTTTGCTACAGTAGAAACAATCCTTGCAGCGTCATTAACGGAAAAGGAACTTACCATTCGAACGAATTTGCAAAAGATTACTCCTCAAGAATTAAATATGATTCTATTAGCTGAAGGGGTTACAGTTGAAGAAAGTGATTATTTATCTTATGCCTTTAAGATAAAGAATTATGACTATCTGGAAAAGCTTGAGGCCTTTCAAAAGGGGTATTTTACTGTTCAGGATGTAAGCTCTATGCTTGTAGGTGAGGTTGCAGGTATTTGTGAAAAGGATTTGGTAGTTGATGTCTGCGCTGCACCTGGTGGTAAAACGATGCATGCCGCACAAACTGCAAATAGCGTCTTAGCTAGGGATCTTACAGAGTATAAGGTTGGTTTAATTAATGAGAATTTAAAGAGATTAGATCTTACCAATGTTCAAACAAAGGTATGGGATGCTTCGGTATTGGATGAGGAGCTCGTTGGGAAAACGGATGTCGTGATTGCCGATCTTCCTTGTAGTGGAATGGGAGTATTCGGGAAGAAGGCGGATCTAAAATATAAATTTTTACCGAACCAGCAAAAAGAGCTTGTGGAATTACAACGTAAGATTTTAAGTGTAATTCAAAGCTATGTAAAAGAAGGCGGAGTACTTATGTTTAGTACTTGTACGATAAATCACGGAGAAAATACTGATAACATGGAGTGGTTTTTGGATAACTTTGATTTTACGCTGGAGAATTTGGACGCTTTCTTACCAGACAAGCTGAAAAGTGAAACCACGGCAAAGGGTTATTTGCAACTATTGCAGGGTGTTCATTCAACTGATGGCTTCTTTATTGCCAAATTCCGTAGAAAGAGGAGTTAGTTTGGTTAGTTCTAAAACTTAAAGTTTTCGCATACTAAAAAAGTAGATACCTATATTACAGAAGTATTGAAAGTGAAGCTTTTCATCTTAAGTGAAAGTTACAATTCTTATAAGAGTATTATACGAGAAACATTAATAAAAGTATTAGACACATAATTAAATAGATACTTAGTTTTTATACAATTAGAATAGGAAAAACGATGGAACAAATAGATATTAAATCCTTGAATATTGAGGAATTAACGAGTGAACTAAAAGAGATGGGGCTTCCTGTGTTTCGTGCAAAGCAAATTTACGAATGGCTCCATATTAAACTAGTTACTAGCTTTGATGAGATGACAAATCTTTCAAAGGACTTAAGGCAAAAATTACAGGAACATTTTTGGATTGCGGCACTTTCTGTAGTTGATTCCTTACACTCGGCTTCGGATGGAACAATTAAGTATTTGTTTCGTCTAAGAGATGATAGGGTGATTGAAAGTGTCCTTATGAAATATCATCACGGAAACAGTGTGTGTATCTCCTCACAGGTAGGCTGTCGCATGGGTTGTAAATTCTGTGCCTCCACCATCGGAGGTAAGGAGCGTGACCTTACTGCCTCGGAAATGCTGGATCAAATCTATAGAATTCAAGCATTAACAGGAGAACGGGTATCCAATATTGTGGTTATGGGAACCGGAGAACCATTGGATAATTACGAACATTTGGTAAAATTCCTTAAACTGATAACCGAAGCCGGTGGTTTAAACATTAGTGCAAGGAATATAACAGTTTCCACCTGTGGAATCCCTGATAAAATTCGAGCCTTTGGTGACGAAGGATTGCAGGTTACACTCGCATTATCTCTACATGCACCTAACAATGAAATACGAAAGACAATGATGCCTGTGGCGGTAAAATATGAATTGTCGGAAGTACTGGATGCATTTCGTAGTTATTATGATAAAACTGGAAGAAGATTGACCTTCGAGTACAGCCTTGTGGATGGTGTAAATGATGAAGAAGAGCATGCAGTAGAGCTTTCTAAGCTAGTAAAAGGCTTAAATTGTCATATTAATTTAATTCCTGTAAACCCCATAAAAGAGAGAGATTACAGGAAATCAGAGAACAAAAAGATACAAAAATTTAAAAATATACTTGAAAAAAATAGAATAAATGTTACTATAAGAAGAGAAATGGGCGCGGATATTGACGCTGCCTGTGGGCAACTACGGAAGAGTTATATTGATAAAATGTAATGATATGTTACGCTTAAGGCTCTGAAAGGTTGTACAACAAGGAGGTGCAGACTTGAAAGCATTTTCAATAACTGATATTGGAGAGCGACGGAGGATAAACCAGGATTATGTCTTTTGCAGTGAAGCTGCCATTGGTAAACTACCTAATTTGTTTATTGTAGCCGATGGGATGGGAGGACATAACGCGGGTGATTATGCTTCAAGATTCTGTGTAGAATTTTTTAAGGAAAAAATAGAACAAAGTGTTAATGAATTACCGATAGCATCCATTAGTGACGCCATACAAGAGACAAATAAAGCTCTACGCAGCAAAGCTACGGAGCAGATTGAACTGGAAGGCATGGGTACAACCTTTGTTGCTGCGACAATCATTGGTAATGATTTATATGTCGCCAATATTGGGGATAGCAGGCTATATGTTATTGGCAAAGAAATGAAGCAAATAACTGAGGACCACAGCCTTGTGGAGGCAATGGTTAAGTCCGGTGAGTTGGATCGTTTACAAGCTAGAGTTCATCCAAATAAGAATGTTGTAACAAGAGCATTAGGTGCTAATTCAGAAGTAGAACCTGATTTCTTTGAAGTGAGCCTTGAAGAGGGTGATTATATATTAATATGTTCCGATGGACTCACCAATATGCTGGAAGATGAACAGATTGAACAGATAATTAAAGAGAAGGAAGATTTGCAATCCGCTGTGGAAACCCTAGTTTCACTTGCAAATCAAAATGGCGGTAAGGACAACATAGCTATTATATTAATTAAAATATGAGGCAATGAATAATTCATAATTCTTGCAAATGAAAGTATCTTCAAATGCAAGAGTTCCAAAGTGGGTTATCAATGGTACATAATTCACTTATGAGGAAATCAAAAAGAAGTCAATGTACATTTTTTTGTATTTCTTCTATCAGGCCAAGCAGTCGTTATAATGCTTGGGAAAAGAATGAAGAATGAGGTGATTAAGATGTTAAAACCCGGTATGTTTATCAGTGAACGCTATGAAGTGATTGATAAAGTAGGATCAGGTGGAATGGCGGATGTTTATAAGGCCAGAGACCAGAGATTAAATCGTTTTGTAGCAATAAAGGTATTAAAACCGGAATACTCCAGTGATAAGAGCTTTGTGAACAAATTTAGAGGTGAAGCACAGTCGGCCGCAGGTCTATCTCATCCGAACATTGTAAATGTATATGATGTCGGTGATGACAGTGGCTTACATTTTATTGTGATGGAGTTGGTGGAAGGTATTACACTAAAGCGATTTATTGAGCGAAAGGGTAAACTTGAAGTTAAGGAAGCTGTTGGAATTACCATTCAAATTGCACAGGGTATGGAAGCAGCTCATGACAACCATATTATACACAGAGATATTAAACCACAGAACATAATTATATCCAGAGATGGAAAGGTGAAGGTTACCGACTTTGGTATTGCTAAGGCAACCAATTCCAATACCATAACCTCCAATGCCATGGGATCAGTGCATTATCTTTCTCCAGAACAGGCAAGAGGAGGATATAGTGACGAGAAAAGCGATATCTATTCCTTAGGTGTTACTCTTTATGAAATGCTGTCCGGTAAAGTTCCATTTGCAGGTGACAATACGGTTTCCGTAGCACTGCTTCATATTCAGGGGGAAGCTATGCCGCTTCGGGAATTAGATCCGGAAATTCCTTTTAGTATTGATAAAATTGTACAAAAATGTATGCAGAAAAGACCAGAAAGAAGATATCACACAGCATCTGAGTTGATTTCTGATTTAAAAAGAGCAATTACCAATCCGGATGGAGACTTTGTGCAAATTCCTGCCTTTGTTGCAACGGATTCACCAACAATTAATATTTCAGAAGAAATTGGGAAAATTAAGAATGGTGCATTTCTGGATGATGATATGCGTTCAACCAAGAATCTAGCTGCAGCTGCAGCTGCAGCTCCAGAGGAAGACGATGAAGAACTGGATACTGTGGATTCTAAGGTGGAAAAGGTTTTTGTAATAGGATCGATTGTTGCTGCGGTGGTATTAATGATTGTTATTATTTCTGCAGTTGCGTGGTTTTTAACCTCTAATCGTAAGAATGATACACCGGATGACAGTATCAATACGGAATTGACCCTTACTCCTTCTCCAGAACCAACCCTAGCTCCAACTCAGGGAGTACCTGTTGGAGAAAGTTACGTTTTGCCAAAGGTAACAGGATACACAAAAGAAGATGCTATGACCTTAATAAAAGCCAAAGATCCAGATGCTATAATTGAATGGGGTAATGACGATTATTCTGATGAATATGAGGCTGGTAAGGTTATGAAGCAATACCCAACCGAACAAAGTGAGATTTTAAAAGGCAGCAAAGTAATACTTACCATTAGTGTAGGCAAGCAGCCTATCGAAGTTCCGGACGTTTATGGCTTAACAGAGGAACAGGCTGATAAAAAAATAACGGAAAAAGAATTACTGCTTGATCACGAATGGATTCCAAGTGATGAGGTTGAGAGCGGTCAGGTTATTAGTACGGTACCAGAACGTGGTGCTATGGCTAAAGCGGGAGATACTGTTAAAGTCATTGTAAGTACCGGACCAGAGATTAAGAAGGTTACTGTCCCAGATCTCTTAGGAGCTACTGAGAATGAAGCTAAAAACAAATTAGCAGCGGCTAATTTAAAGATTGGTACTGTTGATTATCAACCCTCTGATATTTATGCTAAGGGCCAGGTAAGTTACCAGAGTACATCAAAAGGACAGAGTGTTGATTCAAATACTACAATCGATATAACAATCAGTACTGGAAAAACAACTGCTACCCCTACAGTAACCCCTATAGTCGAGGAGCCTGTGGATGAAACATATGTTGGACTAGTAACCATTGATGTTAATCCCTTTGACTATATTGAGGGTCTTGGTGATTCCGCAGATATCGTGTTAGAAATGGAAAAGAACGGTGAAGCACCTGAAACTATTTTTTCAGGACTTGTAGACTCTTCAGAGTTCCCGTATAATTTTAATGATTACACTTCACCTGATAATTCACCAGGTACAGTTAAAATGTATGTTAACGGAGATTTATTTACAATACCAGGTGATACAGAGCCAATGACCTGGGAAATGACTTTTGCAGCTTTGGAGGATTAATTTGAAAGGTAGAATTATCAAAGGTATCGCTGGATTTTATTATGTGCATTCACCAAATAATCACATGACTTATGAATGTAAGGCAAAGGGAATATTCCGTAATCAGAATATTAAACCCTTAGTTGGTGATGAAGTGGAGATAGATACCGATGACCAGCCAGAGGGCAAGGGCACTATTGTTGAAATATATCCTAGAAAAAATGAATTAATAAGGCCAGCAGTTGCAAATATTGACCAGGCGATGGTTATCTTTGCAGCTGCGGAGCCTGATCCTAATTTAAATCTTTTGGATCGCTTTTTAATTATGATGGGAAAGCAAGGCCTCAATACGATTGTGTGTTTTAATAAGATGGACATCGTTACGGATAAAGAAATGAGTTTGTTAAAGGAAGCCTATAAGAAGTGTGGTTATGAAGTTCTCTTTACAAGTATGCGAAATTTAGAAGGAGTGGATTTAGTCACCGACCTTCTGAAAGATAAGACAACCGTACTTGCTGGGCCTTCCGGAGTTGGTAAATCTACCTTTATCAATTTAATTCAACCACAGATAAAGATGGAAACTGGTGATATTAGCGAGAAGATAAAGCGCGGAAAACATACAACAAGACATTCCGAGCTTATTCATATTGAAGGGGATACCTATGTCATGGATACCCCCGGCTTTAGCTCTCTTTATATTGATCAGATTGAGAAGGATGATTTGAAGAGCTATTTTGTTGAATTTCATGAATATGAAGAGAATTGTCGTTTCATTGGTTGCAGCCATCGAAACGAGCCTTCTTGTGGAGTTAAGGATGCTTTGAAGGATCAAAAAATCAGTAAAATCAGATATGAGAATTATCTTATCCTATATGATGAATTAAACGACAAAAAGAAATATTAAACGACAATAATACGAAATGACAATAATATTAAACGATAATAATACGAAACGACAATAAAGACTAAATGAATATAATTGAGCAAATTCGAATTAGATTTTAGTGGGGTTAGTATTATGCTAAATTGATTTTGATAAATTGAACTAAGAAGTTAGCTATTATAGTTAATTGTTACGGTTACATGAAAGGTTGGTATGAATATGATAAAGCTTGCTCCATCGATTTTAGCAGCTGATTTTACAAAACTGGGGGAGCAGATTACTCTACTGGAAAGTACAGGAGTAGAATACCTTCATATCGATGTAATGGATGGAAAATTTGTTCCTAGCATAAGCTTTGGAATGCCTGTGATAGCTTCGATAAGAAAGAATTCGAAGCTTATTTTTGATGTACATTTAATGATTGAGGACCCTGATAAATACTTGGAAGCATTTAAAGCTTCGGGTGCAGATATCCTTACGGTACATGCCGAAACCTGCCCTCATCTACATCGAACATTATCACGTATTAGAGAGTTAGGGATGAAAGCAGGAGTTTCTTTAAATCCTGCAACTCCAATTCATGTATTGGAACATGTTCTGAATGAGTTGGATATGATTTTAATAATGTCTGTGAACCCGGGATTTGGCGGACAGGTCTTCATCCCCTCCATGCTGCAAAAGATTGAGAGCATGAGAGAAATGATGGAAAAGGCTGGTAAAAAGATTGATATTGAAGTAGATGGCGGAATTACAATTCAAAATGTGGAACAGGTGATAGAAGCTGGTGCCAACATTATTGTTGCTGGAACTTCGGTATTTAAAGGTGATATAAAGGAGAATGTAACTGAGTTTCAGGATAAGTTTAATCGTTTTAACTAAAAGAAACAAGTGCATTTGATTAAATAGAAACGCTCTAGATATATTGTAGGTATCCGAGAATACTGCATGAGATGAAAAGGAGCGAAAGGATATATGGAGAAGAATAACAGAATTTTAATTCTTACAGGTGGTCATATTGACTTGGGGTTTTTAGACAAGTGGTTACAGATACATGAGTATCATATGATTATTGCAGCAGATAATGGTATGGCAGCTGCAGATGAGCTTAGTATAAAGTTGGATTATATTGTTGGGGACTTTGATTCTGTGCCACAGGAGATTTTTCAAAAATACCGGGAGTTATCTGTACCGATTAAAACCTTTCCAACGGAAAAGGATAAGACGGATACGGAAATTGCGATAGAGCTGGCACTGTTGCACACTCCAACCCATATTGATCTCATTGGTGCTACAGGAAGTCGTTTGGATCATACCTTTGCCAATATTCATCTTCTTATGCTGCCCCTGCAGGTGGGGGTTTTTGCATCAATAATTGACACAAATAATAAGATATACCTTAAGAAGGAAAGTTTTGCGATAGAAAAGAAATTGCAGTTTGGCAGCAATGTATCCTTCTTACCATTTACAGAAAAAGTGATTGGACTAACCCTATCAGGTTGTAAATATCCGTTAAATAATCATACTTTACTTTCTGGAAGCAGTCTGGGAGTAAGTAATGTAATTAAAGATGATTTGGCTGGTGTGGAATTTAAGGAAGGTATCCTTCTGGTGATGGAAACAAAGGACTAACAGCAATCATAAAGTTTTATGTTATTTGAAATGAATACGAGGAAGGAAGAAACAAATGAAACTTGGTATAGTTGGTTTACCTAACGTAGGTAAAAGTACATTATTTAACTCTTTAACGAAAGCAGGCGCAGAATCAGCGAATTATCCCTTCTGTACAATTGATCCTAACATTGGAATTGTTCCTGTTCCAGATGAAAGACTAAAAGTGTTGGGAGATTTATATCACACAGAAAAAATAGTTCCGGCAGCCATTGAATTTGTTGACATTGCAGGCTTGGTTAAAGGTGCAAGTAAGGGTGAAGGACTGGGAAATCAGTTTTTATCAAATATTAGAGAAGTGGATGCAATTGTACATGTGGTACGTTGCTTTGAAGATACCAATGTAATACATGTGGATGGGTCTGTAAACCCATTAAGAGATATTGAGACAATTAATTTAGAACTTATTTTTTCTGATCTTGAAATTTTGGAACGTAGAATTTCAAAAACTGCAAAAGGTGCAAAGAATGACAAGGCACTTGCCAAAGAGTTAGAGATGCTTCAACGTTTAAAAGCACATCTAGAAGAAGGGCTTATGGCAAAGACCTTTACTGACCTGGATGATGAAGAAAAAGCAATTTTTGGTGAGTTAAATCTTTTAACTGCAAAACCAGTAATCTATGCAGCTAATGTAAAAGAAGATGATTTGGCTGATGATGGGGAAAATAATGCTTATGTTACCAAGGTTCGTGAATTTGCTAGCGAAGAAAATTCTGAAGTATTTGTAATTAGTGCACAGATTGAGCAAGAGATAGCAGAGTTAGATGATGAAGAAAAGAAGATGTTCTTAGAGGAATTAGGATTAAATGAGTCAGGTCTGGAGAAACTGATTAAAGCGAGTTATCATATCCTTGGACTAATTAGCTATTTGACTGCTGGACCCAAGGAGACCAGAGCATGGACAATTCAGGTTGGAACCAAGGCACCACAAGCGGCGGGAAAAATTCATTCGGATTTTGAACGAGGTTTCATCAGAGCTGAGATTGTAAACTATCATAATTTAGTGGAATGTGGTAATTATAATGCAGCCAAGGAAAAAGGTCTTGTCCGTTCTGAAGGTAAGGAATATGTGGTTCAGGATGGAGACGTAGTATTGTTCCGATTCAATGTCTGATAAGTATAAGAAAGCGGTGATCAATTGCTGGAGGAGTTAAATACAAATATCATATTTCCGCATCTGGGAATTGAATTAAAAAATATAGCAAGCGGTTTTGATGTGTTTGGATTTCAAATTGCATTCTATGGTGTTGTTATTGGCATTGGCATGCTATGCGGTTGGTTGGTAGCCCAATGGATGGCAGGTAGAACAGGTCAAAATAAAGAAATTTATCTGGATTTTGCTTTATATGCAATAATTGCATCTGTAATTGGTGCAAGAGCCTATTATGTGATATTTGCTTGGGATGAATTTGCAAGTCGTCCCTTAAGTATATTTAACCTTAGAACTGGTGGGCTCGCTATTTATGGTGGTATTATAACCGCTATTATTACAGCTTTCATCTATACCAGAATCAAAAAATACTCTTTTTGGTTATTGGCTGATACGGCCTGTGTCGGTTTAATAACGGGTCAAATGATTGGTAGATGGGGGAATTTCTTTAACCGTGAAGCTTTTGGTAAATATACAGACAATATTTTTGCTATGCAGATTGATCGAAGAGTAGTTTCAAATATTTTTCAAAGCTCCATATCGAATACAAAGCTTGCACAGATATACGAAGGAAAACCTTTGACGCTTGAGCGCATTATGGAATTAAGAGAAAAGGTTGTTAATGTTGATGGGATTCAATATATTCAAGTCCATCCTACGTTTCTCTATGAATCCTTATGGTGTCTATGTTTATTAATTATCTTAATTTTGTATACAAAGCATAAACGTTTTAATGGCGAAGTTATGTTACTTTATTTGGCAGGCTATGGACTAGGTAGAGTTTGGATTGAAGGACTTCGCACAGATCAGCTTTTTTTATGGGGAACCCCATTTGCGGTTTCTCAATTACTTTCGGCGGCTCTGGTGCTATTTGCTGTAATAGGTATCGTTTATCAACGTAGAAGGTTGTACTTAAAGAAACAAGTAAAAAAGAGATTATAAGTGTATAAATATTCAATGGAAATATCAGGGTGTGGGACTTATTTACCACACCCTGTTGTTTTGTCTATATATTGACATAATTTGTTCGATTTTAGAATTCTATACAAGATGTGGTAATAACTTGTCGGAATTGCATGGAAAGCCTTGTAAATTAAGGGTTTCTGTGCTATTTTTTTTGATTTTACACTTGATTAATTCCCTATTCTAATATAAAATAAACCCATAAGTGGAGCAAAGTGGTGGAAAGTGGAGTGAAAAATCATAAAAGTGGGACAACTTTCTATAATTGCTTCAAGCATAGGATGAAGAGGGTGCTGCCATATGTTCATGGGTGAATACGATCACTCACTTGATACAAAAGGAAGAATCATCATACCATCTAAGTTTAGAGAAGAACTCGGGGATACATTTGTTATTACCCTAGGACTGGATGGTTGTTTATTTGTGTACCCTAAAAATGAATGGCAAACATTTTCGGAAGGTCTGATAAAACTACCGGGAACGAAGGAAGCAAGACAGCTACAGCGCTATTTTTTAGCAAAAGCAGCTGAATGTGAAGCGGACAAGCAGGGAAGAATATTAATACCTGTTAAGTTACGAGAGAGCGCAGGATTAGATAAGGATATCGTCTTTGTTGGTGTACTTAACAAGATTGAAATCTGGAGCAAGGAACGTTGGGAGAATAATAACGATTATGATGATGTGGATGCAATTGCTGAACATATGTCACAGTACGGAATTAGTTTCTAAAGCGTTTCAAGTGACTAGAACTGTAGGAGGATATGAATGGCATTTCAACATAAATCGGTTTTATTAGAAGAAACAATAGAAAACCTTAAGGTGAAAAAAGACGGAATCTACGTTGATGGAACCCTTGGGGGCGGAGGACATTCCTTTGAAATAGCCAAGGGGTTGACAACCGGAAGACTGATTGGGATAGATCAGGATGAGGCTGCTATCGCCGCAGCGAGTGAACGCCTAAAGGAATTTGGAGATAAGATTACAATCGTTAGAAGTAATTATTGTAACATGAAGCAGGTATTGAAAGAGATATCCATTACAGAAGTAGATGGAATAATACTCGATCTTGGAGTATCTTCCTATCAGTTAGATACACCGGAAAGAGGTTTCTCTTATAAAGAGGATGCACCTCTGGATATGAGAATGGATACTAGAATGGAGCTTACGGCCAAGGACATTGTTAACAATTATACAGAGATGGAATTGTTTCGAATGATTCGTGATTACGGTGAAGATAATTTCGCAAAGAATATAGCAAAACACATTGTAAGAAGAAGACAAGAGAAACCCTTAGAGACAACATATGAATTAGTGGATGCAATTAAGGCGGCAATCCCTATGAAGATCAGAATGAATACAGGGCATCCGGCAAAAAGAACATTTCAAGCAATCCGAATTGAGCTTAACAAGGAGCTCGAGGTACTTAAGGATACTTTAAATGATATGATTGATCTTCTGTCACCAGGTGGAAGATTATGCATTATAACATTTCACTCTTTAGAAGACAGAATTGTGAAGACTTGCTTTAAGAATCAGGAAGATCCTTGTACTTGTCCACCAAATTTTCCAATCTGTATTTGTGGAAACCATTCAAAAGGGAAAATAATTTCCAGAAAACCCATTCTTCCCACAATGGAGGAATTGGAATACAATAAGAGATCAAAGAGCGCAAAATTACGTGTATTTGAAAAAGCTTGATGAATTCTCATCGCGAACCTCTTGTATTCCTTAATGGGCTGGTAATTGGAGCAGTTATAACGGTTAATGTAATATACATTACAGGGTAATAATAACTGAAAAGAGGGGTACTTGCATGGAGGCAAAAAAGAAACAATATTATAGTAATAATAGGACAAGTTATATTGAGGGCAATACAGTCCGCAAGCTAAATGCTGTTCCAGAAAGAAGAAGAGAAGAACGGCCAACCGAAGCACCTAGACCACGCAGACAGGTACAGAGACAGCCGAGAGGATTGTCTAGTATGAGCTTTGCATCTTTGGCAGTCTTAGTTGTAGCAATCGTAGCGACTTTATATGTGTGCGTTAGTTTTCTTCAGTTGCAAACTGAGGTGAGCAAAATGGAGAAATCAATCAGAACATACGAGTCCGACCTAAAAAAACTTACAAATGAAAATGATGCGGCTTATGCCGCAGTTAATCAGGCATATGACTTAAATTACGTATATAAGATTGCGGTTGAGGAACTTGGTATGGTTTATCCCAATAACAATGAAGTGATAACCTATGAAGGTAGTGATTTGGAATATGTCAGACAATACGAAGACATCCCAGATTAAATCCTAAACCTAAAAATGAGGGGATTGATACGATGGAAAAAGCATATGGTAAAACGAATAGAAGCTTTACTTCACGAATGCAAGCAAGACTTTTGCTTGTATTTTGTGCTATTACTCTGTTAATGGTTGGCTTAATGGGGAGATTAATCTACATTATGCAGGTGGATGGAGATCGCTATACAAAGCAGGTGTTATCCAGACAGTCCTATACCAGTGCCATACTACCTTACAAAAGAGGGAGCATAACAGATCGAAACGGAACCGTACTTGCACAAAGCGTACTTATGTATCGATTAATACTGGATCCGCTGGCACTTAATGATAAGCCGGAAGCACAAGCACCAACAATGAAAGCTCTACAGGATTACTTTGAGATAACGGAAGCAACTGTGCAGGAAATTCTGGATACGAAGCCAAAGTACCAGTATGTTACCATGCTAAAAAATGTGAATTATGAACTTGCTCAGAATTTTAAAGATTATATGAAGGAAAATGGAGAAATCCTGGGCGTACGTTTTGAAGAAGAATATGTAAGAAACTATCCTTTTAAAACGCTTGCAAGTGATGTTTTAGGATTTACTTCCGCTGATAATACAGGTTTCTGGGGCTTGGAGGAGTATTATAATGAAGAGCTCAACGGAACAAATGGAAGAGAATATGGATATTATGATGCAAACCTTAACTTAGAACGAATTGTTAAAAAAGCGGTTAATGGTAATACGGTTGTGAGTACAATAGATGCCAATGTTCAGAGAATTATCCAAGAGAAAATAGTAGAGTTTAACACGGAATTTGGAAGTAAGAACATTGAAGTTCTTGTAATGGACCCAAACAATGGTGAGATATTAGGAATGGCATCTAATCAGGAGTATGATTTAAATAATCCACAGGACTTAAGCGGAATTTATTCCGAGGAAGAAATAGCTTCAATGACAGCGGAACAAAAAACTGAGATATTGAATGCCCTGTGGAAAAATGATGTTATATCCGGTGGATTTGAACCGGGTTCCACCTTTAAACCGATTACAATTGCTGCAGCACTAGAAGAGAACCTCTCCGAACCAGAACATACCTACATATGTGACGGAGGTGAATGGGTTGGTGGAATATACATCCACTGCAATAAGAGAGCTGGGCATGGTGAAATTACACTGGGTGAGGCACTTATGTACTCCTGCAATGATGCTTTGATGCAGATTGTTGCAGAAGAAGGTAAAGATATTTTCTATCAGTATGAAACTGCCTTTGGTTTTGGTAAGACCACGGGAATAGATCTGCCGGGTGAAGCAGCAGGAATTATTCATGCCTATGATAAGTTAAATCCTACAGAGCTTGCAACCAGTAGTTTTGGACAAACCTTTGACAGCACGATGATACAATTGGCAAGTGCTTTCTCATCTCTAGTCAATGGAGGTAATTATTACAAACCTCATGCTGTTAAGAAAATTGTCAATGACAGTGGTGTAACGGTCAAAGAAATGGAGCCTGTCCTTGTAAGACAGACTGTTTCCGATAAAACTTCTGATTTTATTCAGGAATATATGTATCAAACCGTTGAAAATGGAACAGCTGGTGGTGCCAAAGTTGAAGGTTATGCAGTAGGTGGTAAAACAGGAACTGCACAGAAGCATCCGGTAGAATCAAAAACCTATATTGTTTCCTTCTTAGGTTGTGTTCCAGCAATTAATCCCGAAGTCGTTATCTACGTAATGATAGACGAGCCTCAAAATGTTGAGAAACAGGCAGATAGTTCCATAGCTACAAAATTCGCAAGTAAGATATTAAAAGAAATATTACCTGCATTGGGAATTTTCCCAGATGGTGAAATTGATTACTTACTAGATCAGAGCGAAGTAACAACAGACCCATCCACAACTAATACCAATAATTCTACTGAAGCAGCTAATCCAAATTCACAAAGTACAAATGAAGAAAATTCAAATGAAGGGAATACGAATGGTGAAACAGGAGAAGTTGGAAATGAGCAGCAACCTGCAACAGGTGAGGAAACAGGTGGTAGTAATAATGTTCCCGAAGCTGGAGGCGACTCAAATGGATCACAGGAATCAGAGAATGGGGCAGAAGGGGATAATTCAGGAAGTGACCCCCTGGAAGATGAGTTTAATCCCGATGTATTAGAGTAATCCATGAATAAAGCAATAACCTTTGTAATAGAATGAAACGAAAAGAGTTGCAAGGTTATGGTAGTATGGCAAAAAGTAGAACTTATAATAGAAGAAATATATTAATTGTTGTGACAGTAGTCATAGTAGTTGCACTGGCCTTATTTGGCAGATTAGGTTATTTGATGCTGGTAAAATCAGAAGAATATGCAGAAAGAGCTCAAGCACTTCATGAAAGAGAGCGAGCAATCAAAGCCGAAAGAGGAAGTATTTTTGATGCTAAGGGAGTTTTGATTGCCACTAATAAACCGGTATGTACGATATCTGTTATTTTTCAACAGATAAAGGAGCCGGAACGTGTTATTGAAGTACTCTCCAAAGAATTAGGACTAAGTGAGGCAGCTGTACGCAAAAGAGTGGAGAAAAAATCCTCCATTGAAAGAATTAAATCCAATGTTGCAAAGGAAGTTGCCGATAAAATCAGAGAGTATGACTTAGATGGTGTTATGGTCGATGAAGATTATAAGCGTTACTATCCTTACAATACATTAGCATCAAAGGTAATTGGATTTACCGGAAGTGATAATCAGGGTATTATAGGTTTGGAAGTGAAATATGATAAATATTTAAAAGGAATTGATGGAACGATTCTTACTCTTACCACTGCTTATGGTGTAGAAATAGAAAATGCAGCCGAGGACCGAATTGAACCCCAGCCCGGTAATAATTTGTATACCAGTCTAGATGTAAATGTACAGCTTTTTGCTGAACAGGCTGCATTAAAGGTTATGGAATCAAAAAATGCGAACAATGTTAAATTAATCGTTATGAACCCCCAAAACGGTGAAATTATAGCGATGGTAAATGTTCCTGAATTTAATTTGAATGATCCGTACACTTTAATTGAGGAAGTTGCTGATGATTATGTTGGGCAAACGTTAACTCAAGAGCAAAAGAACAATGCTTTAAATGGAATGTGGCGTAATGCAAGTATCAGCGATACCTATGAACCGGGATCAACCTTTAAGATAATTACGGCTGCTGCAGCTCTAGAGGAAGGTGTGGTCAAACTAACCGATACCTTTTTCTGCCCAGGCTATAAAAAAGTGGAAGATCGTATTATCCGCTGCCATAAGGTTGGCGGTCATGGAAGTCAGACCTTTGTAGAAGGAATTATGAATTCCTGTAACCCTGTTTTCATGGAAATAGGTGCCAGAGTAGGCGTTGACAAGATGTATGATTACTACAAACAACTTGGGCTATTCAAAAAAACCGGAATAGATTTACCAGGTGAAGCTAATTCAATTATGCATAAAAAGGATATTATAGGTGCAGTTGAGCTTGCTACCTTGTCCTTCGGACAGTCCTTTCAGATAACTCCCTTACAGTTGATGACTGCAGCGAGTGCTATTGTAAATGGTGGAACACTTGTTACACCGCATGTGGGAGTAGAAATAAGATCTGCAGATGGAACAAAAATCCATGCTTTGGATTATGAAACAACAGATAATGCAATCTCAAAGGAAACCTCGGAGACAATGAAGCAATTATTGGAAGCAGTTGTATCCGATGGAACAGGGCAACGTGCTTATATTCCGGGTTTTCGAGTTGGTGGAAAAACAGCAACCTCGGAAAAACTTCCTAGAAGCAGCAATAAATATATTTCCTCGTTTATTGGCTTTGCACCTGCGAATGATCCACAGGTAATGGCGTTGGTTCTAATTGATGAACCTACTGGAATATACTACGGAGGTACGGTAGCTGCTCCTGTCGTTGCAGAGTTATTTGATAACATTCTACCCTATCTGGGTATTGAAAAAAACTTCACCGA
The DNA here is from genome assembly GCA_023407575.1 of Bacillota bacterium. GTDB lineage: Bacteria > Bacillota > Clostridia > Lachnospirales > Lachnospiraceae > Mobilitalea. The sequence goes on along the minus strand of JAEYLX010000067.1, from coordinate 250,804 downwards.
GGAGGAAGTAAAGGAATTTAATATTGGCTCCTTCGAGGTTCCGGATTTTATTGGAAAGACAAAAAAGGAAGTAAATGAGTTACTGAAAATTTATGATTTTGGAGAATTACATGCTTTAGGAGAAGGGGATACTGTAAAGGAGCAATTTCCGCTTCCTGGTGAAACAGTGGATAAGGATAGCGATATTATTTTATATTATGAAGATTAAGTAAAACCATATAGATTTTGGGTTGTCAATTCAAATGTGATAACGTATAATAAGCGAAGTATTTGGATGCAAATGAAAAAGAATTTTTTTACATAAGAGTGACGGAGTTATGAAAGGATTCCTCACTTTATACTATGTATGTGCAGATTAAAATGCTGCGGAATGGAGATAACATATGAATTTTTCAGATTTTAGTGTGGTTTTACCTGTTATAATATCGTTTGGAGTATGCGTAATCCTATGCCCTTTATTGATTCCGTTTTTGAGAAAGCTTAAATTTGGGCAATATATTCGAGAGGAAGGACCACAATCTCATCAAAAAAAATCAGGCACTCCAACCATGGGTGGTATTGTCATAGTATTAAGTATAGCAATTACTTCTTTGGTGTATATAAAGGATTATCCAGAAATCATTCCAGTACTTTTTGCAACCATTGGTTTTGGTATTATAGGTTTTATGGATGATTATATTAAAGTGGTTATGAAACGTTCCATGGGATTAAGGGCTTGGCAAAAGCTCGTAGGACAGATACTTGTGACTGCTATCCTATGTTATTATCTGATTAACTTCACTGATGTAGGTACCTCCATGTTAATTCCCTTTTCTGGTGGAAAGTATCTAGATGTATCCTATCTTTTTATTCCTAGCTTCTTTATTGTTGTACTTGGTACCGTAAATGGTTCTAATTTTACGGATGGACTGGATGGATTGGAATCTAGTGTTACTGCATTGATTGCTACCTTCTTTTCTGTAGTGGCAATTGGAATGCAGAGTGGTGTCTCACCAATTACTGGAGCAGTTGCAGGAAGTTTATTGGCATTCTTGGTATATAACGTATATCCTGCAAAGGTATTCATGGGGGATACGGGATCTCTTGCCTTAGGTGGTTTTGTGGCTGCAACAGCATATATGTTGCAAATGCCTTTATTTATTTTGTTTGTAGCTTTAATCTATTTAGTTGAAGTTTTATCCGTAATCCTACAAGTTGGATTTTTTAAACTGACTGGTGGAAAGCGAATCTTTAAAATGGCTCCGATTCATCACCATTTTGAGTTAGTCGGCTGGTCGGAAACCAGAGTGGTAGCAATATTTTCAATTGTCACAACAATTCTTTGCTTAATAGCACTCATGGGTATTAATTAACAAAAGTTAGCTCCTACGAAGGAAAAAGAAAATGAAATTAAGTCATTTCTTTATGGAAATGAATCGGAGGAGCGTATGCAGTTAGATAATAAAAAGGTCTTGGTCTATGGTGCAGCTAAAAGTGGAATTTCTGCAGCCAACCTGTTACAGAAACTTGGTGCTTTTGTGCTTTTGTATGATTGTAATACGAACCTAATGAGCAATGATTTTGAAGATTATTCCTATTCGAATGGGAAGGGACTTTTGTTGACTGGTGTTTTAACGGATGAAATTTTAAGCACCGTGGAACTGGTAGTTATAAGCCCGGGGGTTCCTTGCGACCATCCAGACATACTTCGAGTGAAAGATAGAAGCATACCGATATGGGGAGAAATTGAACTGGCATTCCGTTATACCAAGGGTCGAATCATTGGTATTACTGGAACCAATGGCAAGACGACGACAACCACCTTAGTGGGAAAGATTATGAAAACATTTTTTTCCGAGGTATATGTTGTAGGTAATATCGGTAATTGTTACAGTGATATTGCACTTCAAACAACACCTGAGTCAGTTGTGGTAATTGAACTAAGCAGTTTTCAGCTTGAGACAATAATTGACTTTAAACCAAAGATTTGCACCATATTAAATATAACTCCGGATCATTTGGATCGTCATCATACAATGGAAGCTTACATAGCCGCAAAAGAGCAGATTTTTAGAAACCAGACGCACAATGAACTCTGTATTCTTAATTACGAGGATGAAACTCTTAGAGAAATGGCTCTGCGTGCTAAAGCTGGTATCATGTTCTTTAGTAGCAAAAGAACCCTGAAAGAGGGACTATATTTAGAAGAGGATGAAATATTTTTTTCAAATCAAAATGGAGCAATACTTATTTGCAATGTGAAGGAACTGCATGTACTGGGCAGACATAATTATGAAAATATTATGGCTGCAGTGGGCATTGCACTGGCGATGGGTATTCCGTTGGAATACATAAGGAAAGCAGTACTTAATTTTAAAGCGGTGGAGCACCGAATTGAATATGTTACTACGATAGAGGGAGTAACCTATTATAATGATTCAAAAGGTACAAATCCGGATGCTTCTATTAAAGCTATTCAAGCGATGCAGCAACCTACCATTTTAATTGCAGGCGGATATGATAAAAAAACTGACTTTGATGCATGGGTGAAAGCCTTTGATAAGAAAGTGAAACATTTAATCTTAATCGGTCAGACAAAGAAGCAGATAGCAAGAACTGCACGAAAGTATGGCTTTACAGAAGTTTTAATGGCAGAAACCTTAAAAGAAGCAGTTACCATAAGTAAGTCACTTGCTGTAGCTGGGGATGTTGTGCTATTATCACCGGCTTGTGCAAGTTGGGGAATGTTTAAGGACTTCGAAGAACGAGGTAATTTATTTAAAAAATATGTGAGTGAACTATAAATATCATTGACTTAAAGCCAATGAATTCATCCTATAGATTTAGGTAGCTTAGGGCTATGACCCATTGATACCAGGAAAGGCATGGTTATTATTATGAGCAGAACAGTACGAGATGAAAATAAAAGAATGCATAGCTATTACGACTATAGTCTATTATTTCTTATCCTGTTTCTTGTCTGTTTTGGATTAGTTATGATCTATAGTACCAGCTCCTATAATGCACAGAGGTTATTGGGCAATCCAACCTTTTATTTAGAGCGACAGGCATTGTTTGCTGGCCTTGGAATTTTAGTAATGCTTTTTGTATCTAAGATTGACTATCGATTATTATTAAAAAGACTTCCGGTGATAAGAATTAATCCAATTATAGCTTTGTACATTGTTTGTATGTTATTACAGGTTGCGGTATTACTTTTTGCGAGTGAAGTAAAGGGATCGAAACGTTGGATTGAAATTGGTCCGGCAAGATTCCAACCCTCCGAGTTGTCAAAGATCGCAGTAATTCTCTTTACTGCTTACATAGTAAATGTCGCACCTAAAAAGTTGGATAAATTCCGTGGATTTTTGAGGGTAGTATTTTTCATTGCTCCACTGATTGTTTTAATAGCGGTTGAAAACTTTTCCACTGCATTAACAACAGGTGTAATTATGGTTGCCATCTGTTTTATCGCCAGTAGAAAGAAAATCTACTATATTGCAACGGGTTTTCTTTTTGGAGGTGCAGGTGCAATTTTTATCTTGCTATTTCCCTACCGAGTCGAGCGTATTAAGATTTGGCTGAATGTAGAAGAAGAACCAAAGGGTTATCAGATATTGCAAGGATTATATGCCATTGCTTCCGGTAGAGTTTTTGGAAAAGGGCTAGGGGAAAGCATGCAAAAACTGGGTTTTATCCCGGAATCACATAATGATATGATTTTCTCAGTTATTTGTGAGGAACTAGGACTTTTTGGTGCATTCGTACTAATTCTATTGTTTTTATTGCTCATATGGCGTATTTTTATCATAGCAATAAATTCAATTGATTTATTTGGTGGTTTAATTGCTACTGGCGTATTGGCACATATTGCTACGCAGGTATTAATTAATATAGCCGTAGTAACGAATTCCATTCCCTCTACTGGTATTCCATTACCGTTCGTCAGTTATGGAGGTAGTTCAGTTATGGTAATTCTTTTTGAAATGGGAATTGTACTTAGTGTTTCTAATCAAATAAAGGGAGAACGATAAAGTCCTCGTCCTCTTATATAATAGTTTACATAAAAGTCTACTTTATTTTTGAAAATTATCTATCACGAATTCCGTTCGTGATAGCAATTCACGTGGACAAGCTTTAAATCATATAGTGTAGTATATTTCCTTCAATATCTGAGGTGTGCCATGTCGAGTATAGAGGTCGTCGGCGGAGAGCAGCTGAATGGTGTGCTTAAAATACAAGGTTCAAAGAATGCAGCATTACCGGTTATTGCTGCTACTATTTTGAATAAAGGAGTTTCCATACTAAGGAATTGTCCCAAAATTCACGACGTTGTTCATATGGTTAAAATACTAGATGAGCTGGGATGTATTACCTCTTGGGAAGAAAATACTTTAATTGTAGATAGCAGTAAAGCCAGCGTTTATGAAGTACCAGAAGAGTCGGTACGCAAGATGAGAAGTTCAATTCTTTATCTGGGAGCTGTACTTGGACGCTTCCATGAAGTAACCATTGCATATCCAGGCGGATGCTCCATTGGTGAAAGAAAAATAGATATACATTTAGAGGGTATAAAAAAACTTAATGTAACCCAAGAATTCTTAAGAGAAGATCAAAGCATGATACATTGCTTTACGAATAAAATTATTGGAAATGATATTTTTCTTGAATTTCCCAGTGTAGGTGCCACACAAAACATTATCTTAACGGCAGTTCTTGCAGAAGGAGTTACCAGAATTTATAACGCAGCAAGAGAGCCAGAGATTATTGAACTGTGTGACTATCTTATTGAAGCAGGTGCAAGGATATGTGGAAGGGGCTCTGCCTTTCTTCTAATTGAAGGTGTTAAGAGTCTACATGATGTTGAGTTTAATCTTTCTTCAGACAGAATCGTTGCAGGAACATATATGGCTGCGGTTGCTGCGACCAGAGGTAAAGCTATGTTTACGAATGCTCCAACCAGCCATTTGGATTCGACTATTCGTATGTTAAGGAAAGCAGGTTGTAAAATTGATGTATCAGGTGATGAGATAAAGGTAAGTAATAATCACCGGCCAGATCCGATTAATCTTCTTATCACTCAACCCTATCCAGGATTTCCAACTGATATGCAATCACAAATTTTAACGGTATTATGTTTGGCGAATGGTGAGAGTACAATTGTCGAGAAAATATTTGAATCTCGTTTGAAAATTACCGGAGAGCTCGAAAAGATGGGTGCCAAAATCCGTGTGGAAGATAGTGGCACCAAGGCTGTTATTACAGGGGTAGAACAGCTAAATGGCACGATTGTGCATGCACATGATTTGCGTGGAGGAGCAGCTCTTGTTATGGCAGGGCTTGCTGCGAAGGGGACGACAATTATTAAAGATGCCTCTTTTATTGAACGCGGCTATGAGAACATCTGCAGGGATCTTTCCCTGTTGGGAGCAAAAATCAGATTCTGCAGTGAGAATATATAACATTAATTAGAAAATGATTTACAAGGCTTTGGAGGTAACATGGCAAACAACCAGCGAAAGAATTCAAATAATATACTAATACGCTTTTTCCTCAAGGTGTTGTTATTTTTGATCATAATCGGTATACCAATCCTATTTTTTATCAATTTCTTTTCTGTGAAAAATATTGAGGTAGTGGGAGAAAAACAATATAATGAGGACCAAATCAAGGATTTTGTTTTTAAGGAAGGACTTGATAGAAATTCAGCGTATTTGTATTTTAAATATCAATTCTTAGAACAGCCAAAGCTTCCCTTTGTGGAGAAAATTGAGGTTAAAATGAATGATAGCCATTCGGTTACCATATTTGTATATGAAAAGATGGTAGCCGGATGTGTTGAATTTATGGGAGAGTACCTATATTTTGATAAGGATGGTATTGTAGTTGAAAGTACAGCAGAAAAACTCCCTGGAATTCCATTAATTAAGGGATTACAGTACACACAGATTGTATTAAGTAAAAAGCTAATAGTGCAGAAGGAAGGGTTATTTGATATTATAATAAACCTTACCCAGTTAATTGAACTATATGAGCTGGATATTGATTCAATCCGCTTTCAAAATGATTTTGAAGTAACAATGGAAAGTGGTGATAATACAATACTGTTAGGGAAAAGAAATACTTACGATGAACCTTTGGCAGAACTGAAGAATATATTAAAAGAATCAAAGGGTAAAAGTCTTACGATTGATATGCGTAATTATGATGGTGAAAAGGATTACATAATTGGGAAGCCAAAGTAGATATTATATGGGGTTATATTACAGAAAACACCCTGATGCATCTGATGATTGTACTGTAATGAATAAGTCCTAATTATGTCACATTTTTTAAAAATTCTGCTTGATTATTTGGGAATTTAAAGATATCATATAAGGTAGAATATATGGACACCACAGATAGTATTTGGACAGGTTATAATCCCATTATAATGTGGTTTTGGAAGAAAATTGGAACTAAAAGGTGAGATGAATTTATACATATTACTGGTGTAAGAAATAGGTAATACATAGAGTCATTTAGGGAGAATACGATAAAAGGAGGAATAGACCTTGCTTGAAATTAGAACAAATGAGGCGGATAGTACAGCGAAAATACTCGTTATTGGGGTAGGAGGAGCAGGTAATAATGCCGTTAATCGAATGATAGAAGAGAATATAAAGGGTGTTGAATTTGTGTGTGTGAATACGGACAAGCAGCATTTAAAGAACTGTAAAGCACCACAGGTAATTCAAATTGGAGAAAAGCTTACCAAAGGACTTGGTGCTGGTGCACAACCTGAAATCGGTCAAAAAGCAGCAGAAGAAAGTTATGAGCAATTGGCAGAATTAATTAGAGGTGCAGACATGGTATTTGTGACCTGTGGTATGGGTGGCGGTACTGGAACAGGTGCAGCTCCAGTCGTTGCTCAAATAGCAAAAGATATGGGCATACTTACCGTTGGTATTGTAACGAAACCTTTCCGTTTTGAAGCAAAAACACGTATGACTAACGCTATTAGTGGTATTGATCGTTTGAAAGAGCATGTAGATACCTTGATTGTGATACCAAATGATAAATTATTAGAAATTGTAGATCGTAGAACCACCATGCCAGATGCCCTTAGAAAGGCAGATGAAGTTTTACAGCAGGGTGTACAGGGTATTACTGACCTGATTAATGTTCCAGGCTTAATTAACTTAGACTTTGCAGACGTTCAAACCGTCATGAAAGATAAAGGAGTTGCTCATATTGGTATTGGTATGGGAAGTGGCGATGATAAGTGTATTGATGCAGTTAAGCAAGCAATTACTAGCCCATTGCTTGAAACAACAATCCAAGGTGCGTCACATGTAATTATTAATATCTCCGGTGACATCAGTTTGATTGAAGCAAATGAAGCAGCTACTTTAGTACAGGAATTAGCGGGTGATACTGCAAATATTATCTTCGGTGCAATGTTTGATGACATGAATCCTGATACTGCAACTATTACAGTTATTGCAACAGGACTTGATCAGAAGTCAAGAGAGGTCATGACACCGGACTTCTTAAAGAAACATGCGAATCCAATTGGTGGAGTGAGACCTAGCTTTAAACCAGATATGGGTACGAGCAGACCGTATTCTCCATCCAGTGTTTATGGAGGAACTAGCCAGCCGGTATCACAGCCGAGTTATACTCCAAGTACGAATTTTAATACCGATCCCAATAGACGTCCAGTTAGTCAACCTGCAAAATCACCGGTTAATACGAATACTGATCCAAGTGGTATTAAAATTCCAGAGTTTTTGCAAAAAAACAGACATAATAAATAATATGTCGATTCGTTCCTTAAAAGTACATAATATAACTTGAACTTCAAAAAACATCATAAAATCGTTGTTTTTGAGCAGTCACAATATCTTACTACATAAGAGATTTAGGCTGTCAGATTATTTTACTTTAAATAATCTGGCAGTTTTTTTTGTGCAAAAAACGAGTATATTAACATTTGCTGTAAATAAAAGTAAATGAAAACAACGTTTTACACAACAGAAAATGACATAAATTGGAAACCAAACAAGTTATAATTCATTTAACATCTAAAGACAAGACAGAATTGTTTCTTACTATGGATAACGGACTTAAATTGTTGGAGGTGAAATTTGTTTCTTGAAGTTTATCCGGATGTTATATTTATTCTGAACTTTTTCTTGGATTTTATTATTCTTACTTTGTTGAAAATAGTAAATCGAAAAAAAAGTTCAATTAAAAGAAGAATTCTTGCTGCTGCCGTTGGTGCAATAGCCGCAGTAATCATAGGGATTTTTCCAGGCTTAAATATAGTGATCCGTTTTTTTATTATAAATGTTATTGCAGCGATTCTAATGCTCCTCATCACTTTTGAACGAGTAAAGTTTTTAGATTTTATAAAACAATTAATTGCTCTGTATTTGCTTACCTATGTAATTGGTGGATTAATGAATTCAATTTATTATAACACCAATACAAGAATACATCTAATTAAGATAGGTAAGTTGATTATTTATCAAGATATTACATGGGTCTTTGTAGCTGCAATGATATTCATAATTGTTCCTGTCACCATTTTATTTCATCGGTTGTTCCGACTCTATCAGAGTAATAATCGTGAAATTTTCCAGATTGAATTAACCTATCGTAATAAAAAAGTTAGTACGACAGGATTTTTAGATTCTGGTAATTGTTTATTTGATCCAATCTTACATAAGCCAGTTATAATAATGGAATATGGGGTTTTAAAAGATTTATTTACCCCGGAGTTAAAACAAGAATTTGATTATGTAAAAGATGAATTTGAAGGTAAAAAAGTTTCTGGTAGTGAGCGGAATTTAGAAAAAGCACATGAATTAAATGTAAGAATTATTCCCTTTCAATCAATCGGGAAACAGCAGGGTATGATGCTCGCGGTACTACTGGACCAAGTCTTCATCCATAAGGATAGCGAATATATATGCAATGAAAAAGTAACGGCAGCAATATGCGATAATCGCTTATCCTCCAAAGGGGACTACCATGTCATACTACATAAAGGAATTTGTTAGCGAGATAATTTCAACGAAATAGATACAATAAAATCTAATTGAGGACGGTATGTGTATAAATTATGGGAGGTTTATCAATGTTATTAAAATTGTCGATTCAAAATAAGCTTCAGTTTCGGATGATTCCGAATATAAAGACGATATTTTTTGGGGATAAGGGAGAAATTCACTATATTGGTGGAGCGGAAATATTACCTCCTCCCCTGGACCCGGTAAGAGAAGCTGAGGTAATTGAGAAGCTAGGAACAGAAAGAGACAGCGAAATGAAGGCAATATTAGTTGAGCATAACCTTCGTCTTGTAGTATACATAGCAAAAAAATTTGATAATACTGGTGTTGGTGTGGAAGATTTGATTTCCATTGGAACGATAGGACTAATAAAAGCCATTAACACCTATAATCCAGATAAAAATATAAAACTTGCTACCTATGCCTCCCGTTGTATCGAGAATGAAATTCTCATGTATTTAAGGCGGAATAATAAAACCAAACTTGAAGTATCAATTGATGAACCCCTTAATGTAGATTGGGATGGAAATGAACTACTCTTGTCCGATATCCTTGGAACCGAAGAGGATGTTATTTATCGTAACATCGAGGAAGAGGTAGACCGAAAACTGCTGCGAAAGGCGTTATCTAAGTTATCGGATCGAGAAAGAGTCATTGTAGACTTACGCTTTGGCTTAAATACCGATGATGGTGTAGAGCGTACTCAAAAGGAAGTGGCAGATCTGCTTGGGATTTCTCAATCTTACATATCAAGATTAGAGAAAAAAATCATTAAAAGACTAAAAAAAGAAATGGTAAGATTCGAATAGATTGGAAATAAATTCTTTTCTTAAACTCGTATAAATAAGAGTCAAAACGTGAATCATTCTATATGAAAATGATATGATTCGGAGGTTTCGATATGGCTCTTTATAAGGTCGAGATATGCGGTGTTAATACATCTAAACTGCCATTATTAAAAAATAGTGAAAAGGAAGAATTGTTTCTTAAAATTTTGGCTGGGGATAAGGAAGCAAGGGAATTATACATTAAGGGAAATCTAAGATTGGTATTATCAATCATACAGAGATTCTCCAACAGCAATGAAAATGTGGATGATTTGTTTCAGATTGGCTGCATCGGATTAATGAAAGCAATTGATAATTTTGATATAACCCAAAATGTTAAATTTTCAACCTATGCAGTTCCAATGATTATAGGTGAAATACGAAGATATCTAAGGGACAATAATGCCATAAGAGTGAGCAGATCCTTAAGGGATACAGCCTATAAAGCGATTTATGCAAAGGAAGCTCTGGTGAAAAAAAATGAAAAAGAGCCAACAATCAATGAAATTGCAGCAGAAATTGGGATAAGTAAAGAAGATATCGTATATGCGCTTGATGCAATTCAAAGTCCAGTGTCACTATATGATCCAGTATATGTAGAAGGTGGAGATGCTTTGTACATCATGGATCAGGTTAGCGACAAAAAAAATAAGGAAGAGAATTGGATTGAGGAAATCTCACTAAAGGAAGCTATGGATAAGTTAACAGCAAGAGAACATAACATTATAAAGCTTCGGTTCTTTGAAGGAAAAACACAAATGGAGGTTGCAAAGGAAATTAATATTTCACAGGCACAGGTAAGTAGACTTGAAAAGTCCGCTTTAAAAAATATGAGAAACCATTTAGTATAGAAAATCATAGTTAATATCTTAAAAACACGGAAAGCAGCATTCTCCTGAATTGGAAAGCTACCCGTGTTTTTTTATGTCTAGATTTTCTCAAATTAGTACTTAAATTTGACAAAAATTCTTTGCAAAATTAGAAAAAATGTGTAAAATTAATATGAAACTTATATAGGAAATTGGTCTCATATTTGTTTCACAATATTTAATATCATTTAATATAATTTGCAAAGGATAAGAGGATGGAACTAGTTGTTCAACTTAATTATTATATTATATTCTGCGTGGAGTGTTTTATTTTTTGGAGATTAAATAGTGTTTTAGAACTTAAATATAATAAAAATTATCTTAAATTAGCTATTGTTTTTATGTACATAATATTAATTCTAAAAAAGCAGATTTTTGACCTGCCGGAATTAAAGAGTTATATGTTTATTGGAACTATAGTTACAATTTCATATTGCTTTATAATAACTATAGTTCTAAATAAAAATCCTTTGTTACAAAAAGTAATAATGGTTTTTGTTTTCTTTGCTGTTTTAGCAATAACTGATTTAATTGTGTTATTAATATTAAAAGTTTTTTTAAATCTTCCAATAGCAGACGCGTTACAAGATATTAAGAGCACCTACATAATATTTATTTGTAAATTGTTGACAGAGCTTCTTTTCGAATGGATAATTAAAAAGCGTACAAGAAAAACATTCATACATTATTCTTATCTTAATGAGATTTCAATTATAATATTTTTAAATTTGATTTTGGTGTTATTGACAATTTATATATTTAGCTATAAAAAAAGCATGGCACAAGATTTGGACTTTATTATATTGTTTGTGTTTGTAACTGTTGTAATTATAACAACATATGCTATTTTTATTATAATTCAACTAGAGAAGAAATCGAAACAGCAAATGGAGACGAAATTAAAGCTTCAGCAATATGAATTGGAGATGCAACAAAAAGATGATATTATTAATGTGACGGATAAGCTGCGTAAACTTAGACATGATATGAACAATCATTTTAGCATCATAAAAGCTTTTTTGGTTTCTAAAAAATATGAGAATATGGAAGAATATATTAATTCAATTTATGAAGATGTGGAGATTGCAAATGAGTTAGTCTTGTCGAGTAATAAAGCTCTATCCATTATTATTAACATTAAAAAGAATATTGCAAAAAACAAAAATATCGATTTTTCTAGCATGTTATTGAATTCCGATTTAAATATGCTAGATAAAGATATGTGTACGTTAATTGGGAATTTATTAGATAATGCAATTGAAGCTGCCGTAAGTTCCAGTGGTAAAAAGTATATCCAGTTAATGATTCAAAAAACAGAGGAAGGTAGTATTATATCATGTGAGAATTCATTTAGTTTACGACCGAACTTATCGAAAGGAAAATTTGTTACCCGTAAAGAAAATAGTTGGTTACATGGGCTTGGTGTGGCGAATATTACTGACATTGTAAGCAAATACAATGGAGATGTTAATTTCGATTATGACGATGAGATTTTTCATGTTCGTATTTTGATACCTTCTTAGTAATAGTGAAGAATGAATGGACAGTTAAAGGAGAATTACCAATGAAAATTAATATGATTGTCTGTGACGATGAGGGCTTAGCGCTAAAGATTAATATTACATATGTAGAGGAATTTATTAAAAAATTCAAGTTAGACGCTAATGTGACAGGCTTTACAAACGGAGAAACTGTAATTGAGCATATAGAAAATAATGAAGTTGATATTGTTTTTTTGGATATAGACTTAAACGGATTAAATGGACTCTCTTTAGCTTCTAAAATCCAAAGAAGATATCCTAGAGTTATAATTATTTTTATTACAGCACATAGAGAATATGCTCTGGAAGCATTTTCGGTGGAAGCTTTTAACTACCTACTGAAACCAATTGATTTGGAGCGTATGGAGAGGATTTTTAAAAAAGCAATTCTTCAGGTATATGATTTAAAAAATCGATCCCAAAGAGTCCCATTAATTATTACAGAAGAAAATATAAAGAGGAAAATTAGTCAAGCCGGGATTCTGTACATTGAGAGGGTGAAATCTCAAAGTATTATTGTTACGAAAGCTGTAAAGCATTCAGTGTATGAATCAATTACCTCGCTGATAGGGCGGTTAGAGAATAATTTTTTACAGATTAATCAAAGTGTAATTGTCAACCTGGAGGAAGTTGAAGCAATTAAGGGGAATATTGTTAAAATGAAGCAGGGTCAGCTTTTCTCGATTGGTCGAACATATTATAAGAATGTCAAGAAAATATATATGGAATATCCAAAGGTTTAATATAAGATGAAAAACGAATTAGGCATTGCTTAATTCGTTTTTTTGTGGAATAAAATACAGGGTTATCTTCGCATACTTATATGAGTATTTAGTTGAAAGTATATAAGCAGGGAATGCAGAAAGGTGTGATGATTTGAAAACTCAGGTGATAAGCGGTAAGAATCAAATTAGGAGTATCGCATTTGTATTCGTGGTAATGGGAATTACACTTACTGTTTTATTAAAAGAATATTCGGTAAAAGAAATTATTCATGTAATCGAAGGAATACATCCCTTTTATTTAATTGCGGGCATTTGCATGATGTTTATATTTGCTGGTTGTCAGGCTATGAACTTCTATATGATTTTAAAAAGCTTAGGACATACATCTTCCTATAAATATTGTCTGGAATATGCCTATGTTGGTAATTATTTTGGTTCTATAACGCCCGGTGCCACCGGTGGACAACCCGCTCAACTATATTATATGAATAAGGATGAAATTCATGTAGATATCTCTGCAATTACAGTGTTTTTTATGGTATTTGTTAGTCAGCTGGGTATCTTGTTTTTAGGTGGGATTTTTGCAATTCTGCGTTATCCGCTGTTAAATGATTTAAAGAATTGGATGAAATATCTGTTATTAGCAGGCGGTGCAGTAATTTTAATATTAACACTTATATTAATTGCACTTATGTTTTTAGGAAAAGTAGTACCATATATAGGCAATAAAATTCTTAAGTTATGTATGAAATTAAGAATAATTAAAAAACCAGAAGCAGTAAAAGCTAAGATGGAAGCATTTATCTTATCTTACCATGAAAAATCAAAAGTATTATTAAAACATCCGGAGCTTTTTATTAAGGTTTTTATACTTACCCTACTCCAATGGATTGCCTATTACATGGTGGCTTATCTTGTGTATTTAAGCTTTGGCTATCGGGAACACAGTGCCCTTGACTTGATTTCAGGGCAGGCAATGATAAATATAGCAATTGCGGCGGTTCCTGTGCCAGGCTCTGTTGGGATTGCAGAGAAAGCATATTTGATGTTATTTGGTCAATTTTACCCCCTAGCGGAACTACCCTCCGCAATGATACTTAGTCGCATGATTAATTTCTATTTACCTCTGGTAATCAGTTTTCTAGTATACTTGCTAATTCATTTTCGTATGGTAAAGAAAAGAAAACAGTAAGCGCTGTAGTTGCCAAATTTGCTTTGGAATAGTATAATTGATAAAAATCATGGAAACTAGGAGGGTAAGGCCGATGCACGATTTAAAAAATAATGCAAAAAGTATGTACCAAGCAAATGGGAAAAACTATATCTTCTATGATATAAATTCACTGGATAAGAAAGGTAGTTTAATTGCAAAGTTACCGTATTCTATTCGAATCTTACTGGAATCTGCTCTTCGTCAATACGACGGATATAATATAAAGGAAGAACATATTAAAGCAATAGCGAAGTGGAGTAAAGAACAAAAAGGCGAAGAAGAGGTGCCGTTTAAACCTGCTAGAGTTATTCTGCAGGATTTTACAGGTGTTCCAGCAGTACTTGATCTTGCTTCCATGAGAGCTGCAATTGTGGAAGAAAATTTGGTACAGGAGCATCAGTTGGATAAGAATGTTACATTAGCGGAATTCATTCATAAGATTAATCCCGAGGTTGCGGTAGATCTAGTAATTGACCATTCTGTTCAAGTTGATCAATATGGTAATTCAGAAGCTTTTGATATTAATCAAAAACTTGAATTTGAACGTAATCAGGAGCGCTATCAATTCTTAAACTGGGCACAGAAGGCCTTCGAGCATTTTACTGTCGTGCCTCCTTCCACGGGCATTGTTCATCAAGTTAACCTGGAGCATCTGGCAAGTGTAGTGATTGAAGCAGAGGTTGAGGAAGGTATCCTTCTTTATCCCGATACTCTGGTTGGCACAGATTCACATACTACAATGATAAATGCACTTGGTGTTCTTGGCTGGGGTGTTGGAGGAATTGAAGCAGAAGCGGGTATGCTCGGTCAGCCCTCCTATTTTCCTATGCCGGAGGTAATCGGAGTTCGACTTACTGGAGAACTTAAAGCAGGTGCCAGTGCAACAGATCTGGCACTTCGAGTAACGCAGGTTTTAAGGCAGAAAGGAGTTGTAGGTCGTTTTGTTGAATATTTTGGAACAGGTGTGAAAAAGCTTTCCTTAGCAGATCGTGCAACCATTGCAAATATGGCACCGGAATACGGTGCAACCTGTGGGTTCTTCCCCGTGGATGAAGAAACACTGGGATACCTTGAATTAACAGGTAGAACGAAGGAACATATTAAAGTTGTAAGGGACTATTTGAGCCGTAATTCTATGTTGATGAATTACGAGGAGGAGGCAGAGTATACACAGGTAATCGAACTTGACCTCAGTACAATACGATCCGCTCTTTCTGGTCCAAAGCGCCCCCAGGATTATATATTACTTGATGAGATGAAGGAAGAATTTGTGAAGTCGATCACAGCACCGATGGGAAATCAAGGACATGGATTAACAAAGGATGCATTTGTGAAAAGGGCTGAGATTGTACTTAAAGATGGAAGACAAAGTACCCTGACCACAGGTTCTGTTGTCATTGCTTCCATAACCTCCTGTACCAATACCTCTAATCCAACCGTAATGTTAGGGGCAGGACTATTAGCAAAAAAGGCAGTTGAAAAAGGGCTATCCGTTCCTGCCCATGTTAAAACCTCACTAGCTCCAGGTTCAAAAGTAGTATCAGCTTATTTACAAAATGCAGATCTTCAAAAATATTTAGATAAACTTGGTTTTCATGTAATCGGATATGGCTGTGCAACTTGTATTGGAAATTCGGGGCCGTTACTTCCGGAGATATCAGATGCTATTACGGAACAGGATTTACTCGTTACCTCGGTACTTTCAGGTAATCGTAATTTTGAAGGACGAATCCACTCACAAGTGAAAGCAAATTATTTGGCGTCACCAATTCTTGTGGTTGCTTATGCCTTGGCAGGTACTGTAAATATTGATCTGACAAGAGATGCAATAGGAGAAGATAGGAATGGAGCTCCGGTTTATTTAAATGATATCTGGCCAACTTCAAAAGAAATTGAGGAGTTGGTAGTTCAATATATTAAACCAGAATTATTTAAAAAAGAGTATGCCTCCATATATAAGAGTAATGAGATGTGGAATGATATTAAATCAAATGATCAAAAATTATATCAATTTGATGAAGCTTCAACTTATATACAAAAACCACCGTTTTTCCAAAATTTATCGAAGAACCCGAATAAAATCAGTAGTTTAAATGGATTGAGAGTATTGGCTGTTTTTGGAAACTCGGTTACAACAGATCACATTTCTCCAGCTGGTTCTATTGGCAAGAACACACCAGCAGGAAGGTTCTTATTAGCACAGGGTGTAGACAGTAAGGACTTTAACACCTATGGTTCCAGGCGTGGGAATCACGAGGTAATGATGAGAGGAACCTTTGCTAATATACGAATTCGAAATCAAATAGCGCCTGGTACAGAAGGCGGATTTACGATGCATTGGCCATCCAAGGAAGTTCTGCCAATCTATGATGCTTGTGTGAAATATCAGGAATGTGGTACCGGACTTATTGTAATTGCAGGTAAAGACTATGGAATGGGATCTTCCCGTGATTGGGCAGCAAAAGGACCTAATTTGTTGGGAGTAAAAGCGGTCATAGCAGAGAGTTTTGAGCGAATTCATCGTTCAAATTTAGTAATGATGGGTGTTCTTCCACTTCAGTTCCTGGAAGGTGACAACGCAGAAACGCTTGGATTATCAGGAGAAGAGACCTTTGAGATTAAAATATCAGATCAGGTAAAACCTAGGGAGGTAATTACGGTAACAGCCTGGAGTAGTGATGATACAATTACAGAATTTAAAGTTCTTGTACGTTTTGACTCAGAGGTGGATGTGGATTATTACCGACATGGTGGTATTCTACCAATGGTGTTAAGACAAAAGATAGAAGAGTAGAAGACATAAGAGTAAAAGACATAAGAGTAGAAGACATAAGAGTAGAAGACATGAGAATAGAAGACATAAGAATAGAAGACATAAGAATAGAAGACTAAGAATAGAAGATATATGAATAGAAGACATAAGAATTAAATATAGAAGAATAAGGGATAGAAGAATAGAGGATAGTAATCTGGTTTTAGTAAAACCTTAAAGAAGATGGAGCATGTTGATTTCCAACGTACTTCATCTTCTTTATAATTTATAACAGTCTTAATGGTTTGATTTAGGAAAGCTTCAGTTCTAAGCGTGCCAGCTCCAGGCAACCCATAATTCCTTGGTTATCGGCTAAAGATGCAGGTACAATATAGTCCTCCAGATTATTCATCTCGTTTGTGTTTAAATATCCATTTAATAGCTGTTTTACTTGCTTCCGAATAAGTGGAAATAATTGCAGTTGGTGCATCACACCGCCACCTAAGACTATTTTTTTAGGTGATAAGGTAAGAATGTAGCCCATAAGAGCTTGTGCTATGTAATAAGCTTCCATTTCCCAAACAGAATCATTTTCTGTTAATTCTACTGCTTTTTGTCCCCATCGCTTTTCAATGGCTGGACCACTGGCAAGGCCTTCAAGACAGGTGCTATGGTAGGGACATACCCCTTCAAACATATCTTTCTCGTGTCTATTAATTAATACGTGTCCAGCTTCGGGATGCAGCATACCATGTAAAAGACTTCCGTTTATATAAACTCCGGCACCAACACCGGTTCCAATTGTTAAATAAAGTCCACAGTTCAAGCCTTTCATGCAGCCAAAGGTTACTTCACCCAGTGCAGAGGCATTCACATCTGTATCAAAGCCAATTGGAATATTAAGTTCTCTTTGTAAAACCCCAACAAAATCATAATTAACCCAAGCTAACTTTGGTGTGGAGGTTATAGATCCATAAGTTTTTGAAGTACGATTTAAATCAATTGGACCAAAACTTCCAATACCAAGAGCTTCAATTGATTTGCTTTTAAAATATGCGATTATTTTTTTCATGGTTATTTCAGGTGTTTCTGTAGGTATTTCAATCTGTTCTTTAATATTTCCAAACTCGTCTCCAATTGCTAAGACCATTTTCGTTCCACCGGCTTCCAAAGCACCTAATAACATAATAAAACCTCCTCATATAAATCAGTCATAACTATTATATGTAATTTTTTTATAATTTTAAAGTAAATATTAAGAACCAAGCGCGAAAACCTGTGGTTTCCTCGCTGTTTGGCTCTCGCCAAACAAAAATATATAAGAATTATCCCTTGAAAGCAAGCTTTCACGGGTAATTCTTTAATGCTTAATGCATGAGAACCAAGCGCGAAAACCTGCGGTTTCCTCGCTGTTTGGCTTTCGCCAAACAAAAATATATAAGAATTATCCTTTGAAAGCAAGCTTTCACGGGTAATTCTTATATATTTTCACTTGGTTCTGAACTGTTACATATTGTTATTATTTCTTGTGGACATTGCATAGAATATAGAGAGGATGAAGGAGACCAGCAGTAGGGGAAATAATGTCTATATGAAGTGGATTACTAAATATAAAGTTAAAAATGTTGTGAAAATATTCGAGGGAATAAAAATAAACGGAGAAGAAAATAAAATTATAGTTCGGATACAAACGTTATTCTTTGGAACTGCTGTAGTGTTAGTCATACTTTTTGCAATCTCTGTCTTTGGGTACAAACATGAGGTGGTGATTGAAACTTTATCTAATTCCTCGGATGAGAAGGATATCACATCTACCTATTATAAAAAGAATGGAGTCGTTGCAAGATATCCTACCTTTGTAGGTGGTGGGACAGAGAAGGCAATCAGTGAATGGAACAGATTGATCCATGAAGATTTTAAACGAATACTAGATATTTATTCCTTTCAACCTTTTCCAGAGCTCACGCAGACTCCTACTGACTCTGTTCCTACTATTTTAAATATAAATTATGAGCTGATGGTAAATAATTCTGCAATATTTAGTGTATTGTATCGAGCTGCTTTTCATAGCAGTTTTTCCGCTTATCCAACAGAATTAGTCTATACCACCAATATTGATAAGGATAAGAATACTAAGCTGCAATTAAAAGATGTTGTAAAACTGAATAAAGAATTTGTTGAGAATTTTCGAACCTGGGATTTTATATTATTTGAGTATGACAATGAAGAATTAAGAAAGGCAGTAAAAGATTATTTGGCAGGTCTTAGTGACGAGGAGTTACTTCGCGGATTTTTGCAGGCGGATCAAATTAACTCTAAAAATAGTTTTGGTATTTATAGCTATTATAAACCTGATTCTATGGGAATCAGCTTAAGCGTTCCTCATTATATTGGAGACCATGTGGAATTTGAAAGAGAATATACTAAATTAGAAAAGTATTTAAAGCCTGGCTTTAAAGTTCCAGGTAGTAAATAATATAAGCTGCTTACATCTACTGAGGATACGATTTAATCATCGTAAAAAGTAGAAGAAGCAGCTTAATATAATTAGATGGAAAAAAGTTATTATGTATATACTAATATTTTCTTAAGCTCATCCATAAAAGTTTCAACATCTTTAAATTCACGATATACAGATGCGAACCTTACATAAGCTACAGGATCAAGATTTTTTAATTTGTTCATAAGGATTTCCCCTATTATGTGGCTAGGAACTTCTTTGTCCTCACGATTAAAAATCATTGTTTCTACTTCATCAACAAGTGCTGTAATCTGATCAATGGAAATAGGTCTTTTATGACAAGATCTAAAAACTCCTGCTTCTATTTTTGAACGATCATACGGTTCACGATTATTATCCTTTTTGATCACGACAAGGGGGATGGTTTCTACCTTTTCGTATGTAGTAAATCTACGATTACATTCATCGCATTGTCTACGTCTGCGAATGGAATTATTCTCGTCAGCTGGTCTAGAATCAATTACCCTAGTGTTGTCCTTACTGCAAAACGGGCATTTCATGAAAAAATCCTCCTAATAGGTTCAGTAAATCCATCGAAAGATAAAGAATTTTCTGATATTTTCTTGTATATTATGATTATAAGGGAAGAAACTCCATGAGGTCAAGAAATTTATTACAATTCTTTGGTGATCTATATGCATTTTACCAGACATTTTTCAATATCTATATCTACAAGGATGATATCGACTCCAATTTGTTTGATATGTGCACAACTTATTACATAATCATGGTCACGACCTAAAATACCCCAAACCTTACAAGGACCTGGGACAATAATATGTGTAATATGGCCAGTGCATATATCGAACTCAATATCACAAACGAAGCCTAATCGCATACAATCTCTGCAGTTTATGACTTCCTTTTCCCTAAGCTCACAAATGCGCATATAATACCTCCATTTCATAAACTATTCCGTTCTGTTACATGAGACATTACAATCTAGAATCCTATCCTATCTTGATTACAAATAGGAGGAACATAATCGTGAATAGATATCTTGGTTTATTATATGCACATAACTTGACTAACTCTAATGCTTTGAAAGCAAGTTTCTATATTTATAAAAATATATTAGAAAACAAGCGTTCATACTGATTTCTATTTAATCTATTTCCTTCTGTACAATTACAATTTATTTATTGAGGAGTTTCTTCATATTATATAAGCTACAAAAGATAGCTACAAAAGTGAAATAAGAAATTGGAACCTATAAAGGATTTATTTTAGGCCAATATTTTAACATAAATTCACTGGTTAAGTTGTATAACAATTGACTAAAAAAGCTACATAATTTACAAAGATAAAAACCTGCTTGTCAGTAAATTCCAAACTTGGTATACTTTAATTTAAGCAAATGATTCCTTTCGTGTAGAGAGACAAGAAAGGAGAATACATGTTTAGCAAAGCGTATTGTGCTGCAATTCATGGTATTGATGGTATTATCGTATCGGTTGAGGCAGATGTTAGTGATGGTCTTCCGATTTTTGAAATGGTTGGTCTTTTGGGTTCGGAGGTCAAGGAAGCAAGAGAGAGGGTACGAATAGCCCTTAAGAATTCTGGTTATCTCTTACCCGCAAAAAGAATTACTATTAATTTATCGCCTGCTGATATTCGCAAAGAAGGAACTGTTTTTGATCTCGCAGTAGCAATTGCTATTCTTACGGCCTTTGGCCATCTATCCGAGGAACATCTAAAAGATGTCTTAATCATCGGAGAACTCAGCTTAAATGGAAATGTGAATAGAGTTAATGGAGTCCTTCCTATCGTTATGTGTGCAAAAGAGCAGGGATTTAAAAAGTGTATCGTTCCAAAAGAAAATGCTTCTGAAGGTGCTGTTATAAATGGAATTGAAATTTATGGAGTAAACAGTCTTAATGAGGCAGTAGAATTGCTAAACGGAAAAACGAATCCTAAGGCGGATGAGGTGGATGTTGATTCGCTTTTTCAACAAAAGAGACAGGACGATGCACCAGATTTTTCTGAAGTGGCAGGGCAGGTAGCAGCAAAACGTGCGATTGAAATAGCAGTATCGGGTATGCATAACATTCTGATGATTGGTCCACCGGGCTCTGGGAAAACTATGTTGGCAAAACGAATACCAAGTATTATGCCCGAACTTTCGTTTGAAGAGAGTATGGAATTATCTAAGATATATAGTATCGCCGGCTTAATGGATAAAAGAGCTTTGATTGCAGCAAGGCCTTTTCGAAACCCCCACCATACCATTACAACCACCGCTTTAGTAGGTGGCGGAATATCTCCAAGACCTGGTGAAATCAGCTTGGCGCATCACGGTGTATTGTTCCTGGATGAACTTCCCGAATTTCAAAAGAATACCATTGAAGTACTTCGTCAACCACTGGAGGATAAAGCTGTAACTATTGCGAGGTTAAGTGGTTCCTACCGTTACCCGGCAGGATTTATGCTTGTAGCGGCGATGAACCCTTGCGGTTGCGGATATTATCCAGATCGTAACCGGTGTAACTGCTCAATTTCATATGTAAAAAGATATTTGGGTAGAATATCGCAACCACTTTTGGACCGCTTTGATATTTGTATTGAAGCCTTACAAATGAATTACAAGGATTTGCAGGTCCAATCAAAACAGGAAACTTCAAATCGAATTCGAGCACGTGTCAGTAAAGCAAGGGAGATTCAATTAGAGCGATATAAGAAGCAAAATATATACTTTAATTCACAGTTAACACCTAGTTTGATTAAGAAATTCTGTAAATTAGAAATAAAAGAACAAGTACTTTTAGAGGAAGCATTTATTAAAATGAATTTAAGTGCCAGAGCATATCATCGAATTTTAAAAGTAGCAAGAACAATTGCAGATCTTGACGATAGCGAAGAAATATCAACAAAGCATATCAGTGAAGCGATTTGTTATCGCAGTATGGATCAAAAATACTGGGGGGAATAAGTGCAAAACCCTGTATATCATAGTTTGGATGCTTGTGGTTAATACGGTACAGGTGCCACAGAAAGGCAAGGAAGATTGTGACTATAGAAGAATATCGTTTTTGGTTAGGTAATATTAATAAAATAGGTATTAAGAAAATAAACCTGCTTTTACAGGTTTTTGAAAGTGCAGAAGGTATATATCATGCGAAGAAAGAGGATTTGGAATTATTTAAAAAGGAATGTTGTCCAGGAAATTTCAGATTCAATGAGGGTGATATTACGGCTATCTGTGAAAGTAGAATTCCAGAAAAAATCATAGAAAACTATAATAAACTAAAAGAAAAGGGAATTTCCTATCTAACTAAGGAGGACGAGCTTTATCCCTGTAAGTTGCGAAATATTTTTGACGCACCATATTCACTGTTTTATAAGGGGAGGCTACCAAGGGAAGGAGAAAATATTCTGGCAATTGTAGGAGCGAGAGAATGTTCTAACACCGGAAGAGAGATTGCAAGATATTTTGCAGCGGCGGTTGCAAAAGAGGGGATTTCAGTTATTAGTGGGCTTGCAAGAGGAATTGATGCATATGCTCATGAAGGATGCTTAAATACCGGGGGAATTACCTATGGCATTCTAGGCAGTGGTATCGATATTTGCTATCCAAGAGAAAATATTGGATTATATATGGATATGCAAAAAAGTGGAGGTATCATCTCTGAATATGGACCGGGAGTTCAACCCTTTGCAGGAAATTTTCCTATGCGTAATCGTATAATCAGTGCATTAAGTGATCGAATTTTAATTGTTGAGGCGAAGAATAAAAGTGGCTCCTTAATAACGATTGATATGGGATTAGAACAAGGAAAGGACATCTATGCGATACCTGGGAGAATCACAGATCAGTTAAGCGAAGGTTGTAATAATTTAATTAAAATGGGGGCAAAATTAGTTACACAACCACAGGATATCTTAGAAGATTATATTTTAGAACATAAGCAATCTTTACCAAATTTGAAAAAAATTAATAATCTGCTTGAATTGAATGAGAAAATAGTGTATGCTTCACTATGTTTGGAGCCGAAACATGTAAACGATATAGCTTCAGAGACCGGATTCACAATTGATATACTGATGGAAAAGCTATTACAGCTGGAACTTAGAGGCTACATCAAACAGTCGAGGAAGAATTATTATATTGCGCAGGAGATAATGTTGAATTAAATTTCTGTGAAACAAGGTAATTATTCCTACGTAAGTATCATTATTTTAAAGAGTTTCATAGTATACATTGAATCAGAAGAGCATTTATTTCTGAAATAAAAGGAATAATTATTTATATTAACATAGAAATGAGGTTTTCATATGCCAAAAAATCTTGTTATCGTAGAATCACCGGCGAAAGCCAAGACCATAAAGAAATTTTTGGGAGCCAATTATGAGGTGCTTGCTTCCAACGGCCATGTCAGGGATTTGCCAAAGAGTCAAATGGGTGTTGATATTGAGCATGATTATGAGCCTAAGTATATTACTATACGAGGAAAGGGTGACTTACTTGCTAAACTCCGTAAGGAAGTGAAGAAGGCAGATAAGGTATATCTTGCAACTGACCCTGACCGTGAGGGAGAAGCAATCTCCTGGCATCTTAGCCATACATTAAAATTAGAAGATAAAGATTCCAGTAGAATAAGTTTCAATGAAATTACAAAAAATGCAATCAAGTCCTCAATCAAGCAGGCAAGACCAATTGATATGGGATTGGTTAATGCACAACAAGCAAGAAGAGTACTGGATCGTATGGTAGGCTATAAAATAAGCCCGCTTTTATGGGAAAAAGTAAAACGAGGCTTAAGTGCGGGTAGAGTGCAATCCGTAACTCTGCGCATCATCTGTGATAGAGAAGATGAGATTAATGCCTTTGTACCAGAAGAGTATTGGAATTTAGAGGCGGAGTTTGAACTGAAAGGAAAGAAAAAACCACTTGTGGCTAAATTCAGTTCCTCCAAGAAGGAAATTCGTTCCGAAGCTGAAATGAATGAAATTTTAAGTAATCTTAATAACGCAGAGTTTCGTGTAAAGGAAATTAAGCGTGGTGAACGTATTCGTAGAGCGCCACTTCCATTTACAACCAGTACTCTACAGCAGGAAGCTTCCAAAGTACTAAATTATTCTACCCAAAAAACCATGCAACTTGCACAGCAATTATATGAAGGTGTGGATATTAAAGGGCATGGTACGGTTGGTTTAATCACTTACTTACGTACAGATTCTATTCGTATCAGTGACGAAGCAGATACTGCAGCGAAAGAATACGTAAAGTTAAAGTTCGGTGCTGATTTTGTTGCGACTGATGAGAATCAAGGTCGTACTGGAAAGAAGATACAAGATGCGCATGAAGCAATTCGTCCAACCTATATTGAGTTTAGCCCGAGTGACATCAAGGAATCTTTAAATAGAGATCAATTTAGACTTTATCAACTGATTTGGAAAAGATTTGTTGCTAGTAGAATGCAGTCAGCAAAATATGAAACCAATACAATTAAAATAGAAGCAAACGATTATCGATTTTCCGCATCGGCGTCTAAATTAATATTTGAAGGCTTTATGAGCGTCTATACACAGGAGGAAGAAGAGGAAGAAGCAGGTGTGGCTTTTGACGGACTTAAAGAAGGTGAAACACTGACGTTACTTCAATTATTAAAGAGTCAGCATTTTACACAGCCTCCAGCGCATTATACGGAAGCTTCGCTGGTGAAAACCTTAGAAGAATGGGGTATTGGTAGACCAAGTACCTATGCACCTACAATTACAACACTAATTGCCAGAAGATATGTAGCGAAAGAAAATAAAAATCTCTATATTACTGAGATGGGCGAAGCAGTAAATAAAATTATGAAATTAGCATTTCCAACGATTGTTGATGTTAACTTTACAGCGAATATGGAATCACTGCTTGACTGTGTGGAAGACGGTACCGTTAATTGGAAAACAGTTGTAAGTAATTTCTACCCGGATTTAAAGGAAGCTGTAGATAATGCCCATATTGAACTTGACCAGATACAGATTGATGATGAAGTTACAGAAGAAATATGTGAACTTTGTGGTAAAAATATGGTGGTCAAATATGGACCTCATGGTAGGTTCTTAGCCTGTCCTGGTTTTCCTGATTGTAAGAATACAAAACCATATTTGGAAAAAATCGGTGTAGCATGTCCAAACTGTGGAAGTGATATTGTATTAAGAAAAACCAAAAAGGGTAGAAAGTACTATGGATGCATAAATAATCCTGATTGTGACTTTATGACCTGGCAAAAACCTTCCAGTTCCAGTTGTGAAAAATGTGGTGGGATTGTTTTAGAAAAAGGTAATAAATTGGTGTGTGAAAACCCAAAATGTGGTAATGTAACAAATATGGTGAAATAAAACAAGTTCTATACTGTCTAAAATAATTTATAAGTATATAAAATTACAAAAATAATGTGAAATTATCAATTAATGTGAGTCAAAACTCAGAAAAGAGTATTGTTTTTGAGAATAAGTTATGATAAAATCTAAAAGGTAATACAATTAAGTGTATAACTTAATGTATTGCCTTTATTCATGAAAACAAATTTCTACATAATATGAAATTTGTTAGATGCGCGTAGGGAACGCGTAAAGCAGACCGGAGTGACTCACAATGGGAGTTTCTTACGGTTTCTATCTTTAAGTGGATAAATATATGGGTGCTATAAGGGAAAAGTGAGCCGGGAGGATCTATGGAATGAGCGTACAGTTATTGGATAAAACAAGAAAGATAAACAATCTACTGCATAATAATAATTCGCATAAGGTTGTTTTTAATGACATCTGTGTGGTTTTGAGCGAAATACTTGCATCGAATGTTTTAGTGATTAGTCGAAAGGGAAAAGTACTTGGTTTAAAAAATCGCAACGATATCATTGAAATAAAAGAACTGATTAAAGACGCTGTAGGTCGACATATAGACGGACTCTTGAATGAACGCCTTTTAAATATTTTATCTACGAAGGAAAATGTAAATTTAAGAACACTTGGTTTTGAGTTTGACAATGTAGATACCTATCATGCAATTATTACGCCAATTGATATTGCGGGTGAGAGATTAGGAACTTTATTCTTATACAAATCAGGTCTGCAATACACATTGGATGATATTATTCTTAGTGAATATGGAACAACAGTAGTAGGGTTAGAGATGATGCGTTCTGTGAATGAAGAGAATGCAGAAGAAAATCGTAAGGTTCAGATTGTAAAATCAGCCATTAGTACCTTATCTTTTTCGGAACTTGAAGCAATTACCCATATTTTTGAAGAATTAAAGGGTAACGAGGGGATTCTGGTTGCCAGTAAGATAGCAGACAGAGTTGGAATAACAAGATCAGTAATTGTAAATGCCCTTCGCAAATTTGAAAGTGCAGGTGTCATTGAATCTAGATCTTCTGGTATGAAGGGAACTTATATAAGGGTTCTAAATGACGTGGTATTCGATGAATTAAATAATATGAATCACATTTCATAATGATAAAAGGACTTATTAGCGCAAAAGGATTTGTGGGAGTTACCTCCTATAAGTCCTTTTGTTTTATTTATGACAAAGGAAATAGTGTTTTAATTCATTTTGTATATGGAAAGTGAAACCAATATCAGCACCGTTGATATTTTTTTATCTAAATATTAGGAATTAATGTGTTTGGAATAGGTATACAGAACTATTATATTTTTACATAATTCCACAAGGTTTAGTATTATTCTACTAATTTTTCAAATACATCTTGTGTTTTTCGAAATATTTATTATAATGTTTATAGGATGGAAAGGAGTAATGATATGATTGGCTCTAATGCATTTAACTACATTAACGTACTGGATAAAGCAGCTGATGCAAGCTGGAAACGTAATGAATTAATTGTTAACAATATAGCGAATGTGGACACCCCTGGATATAAACGTAAGGACATTCAATTCGAAACCTATCTTCATAGTGCTTTAATGGGAGATGGTTCTCTTGATCAAAGAGTGGCAGATGCTGACCTGGATAAATTGGACGCAACCGTATATACAGATTATGCGCAAGCCAGTTATCGACTGGATGGTAATAATGTCGACATTGATACAGAATCAGCGAATTTAGCTGAAAACCAAATTAGATATAACGCTTTGTTAGATTCAATGACACAGGAATTTAACCGGATTAAAGCGGTACTTGCACGATAAAAAAGAAAAGAACTTATTTAAGATAAAAGTTTATTAAAAATAAAATGACAATTGTGACAAAGAAATGAGTTTGGAGGGATCGATATGTCAATAATGAGCGGAATGAATGTCAGTGCCAGTGGTATGACGGCTCAAAGACTTCGACTGGATATCATATCACAGAACATTGCCAATGTGAACACCACCAGAGATGAGGATGGCAATGTATATAGAAGAAAAACCGTGGTTTTTTCTGAAAAGGATGCCACACCATTTGGTGATATACTAATGAAAACAGCTGGCGGAGTAAGCAACGGTGTAAAAGTAACTGAAATTGTAGAAGACACCGATGCAGAAATGCGAAAAGTATACGATCCTTCTCACCCGGATGCGGATGAAGATGGTTATGTAACTTATCCTAATGTTAATATTGTACAAGAGATGACGGATATGATTGATGCAACCAGATCCTATGAAGCTAACGTGACTGCATTTAATGCAACTAAGAACATGGCGATGAAAGGCCTTGAAGTAGGCAAGTAAGGTAGGTTATATAAATAGATTTTATTACAAATTGTCTTGCGAAGGACAAATATAAAGGGTTTATGGTGCGGGCCACCATAATGGAGGTTAAGAATGAATATTGCTTCTGTTAATAATATTAGTCAGTTAGGTAAACTGGGTGTTAATTCGTCAACTGCAGTTGGCAAAAGTGAAAGTGGCTTTGATAGTATCTTTCAATCAGCTTTAGATTTAATTAAGGAAACCAATGACTATACAAATGCAGCACAGGAAGCAGAAACCTCCTATGCGCTTGGTCTTACGGACAGTACACATGACCTGCAGGTTGCTCAACAGAAAGCTAATTTAGCATTGCAATATACGGTAGCAATACGGAATAATGTAATGGATGCCTATAAAGAGATTATGAACCTGCAGTTTTAATTCATGACAAGAGAGACGACTTGTCGTTTCACCTTGATTTAGGTAAGCATGCGAAGAGGAGTTTAGGGGAATGGCTGATAGAGCGAAGCAATTACTGAAAAAGCTTTTGGATATTTGGAATAAATATACCACAAAGCAGAAGACGATTATAATCAGTGTTGTTTGTGTGGTTATTCTTGCTTTTGCATTATTAATTACATTAATGCAAAGGACAGAATATGAAAAACTTACAAGTGCTGAAACTCCAAAAGATGCAAGTGATATTGTTACTTTGCTAGAAAACGAAGGAATAACACATAAGGTTGGAAAAGATAATTTAACTATTTATGTTGATACAGAACAAAAGACGGATGCAGTTTTTTTGATGGCAAGTAACGATATGCCCTCCACAGGAATTGCAATTGAGGAATTATTTAATAATAGTTTAAGTACAACGAATTATGATCGTACCTTAAAGGTGAATCTTTATTTTCAGCAACAGATCCGTAACAGTATCTTGAAAATGGAAGGCATTGAGGATGCAGAGGTAACTTATCTGCCAAGTGAAGATCAGGATTCGATTCTCTCCGAAGCAAAAGATACCAGTGCAAGTGTAACGCTAACGATAAACGATGATTTTAAAACTTCCACAGCACAAACGATTGCTGAGGTTGTTTCAGCGGTCATTGGTAATAAGAAACCGGATAGTATCAAAGTAGCCGATCAGTATGGTAATCTGCTGTACGGTGGCGGAGATGACCTTTACTCCGGAAGTGCCAACAGTATGGCTGATTTTAAGGAACGTTTAAGAAATACCTTTATTAATAATCTCTATATGGGTGTGATTAATTATGGCTTTGAAAACGCAGTAATTATGCCGAATTTGGATATTAATATGGATAAAGCAGAGGAGCTTTTTACGGAATATTTGCCTGCTGATGGTCAGGAACAAGGACTTTTAAGCAGTAGCTATACCTACAGCTCCGAGAATGCAGGGGCATCGGGCGGAACTCCAGGAACTGATTCGAACGATGAGACCACTTATGGTGTAGATACCTCTTCTACCACTGGTAACGTTGAAATTGAAGACAATAAATACTTACCAAACTCCAGAGTTACAAATATTGAGCGTGAAGTAGGTGTGGTGAATAAAGAAAACTCTTCTATTTCCATTGTTTTAACCAGAGGGAAAACCTACCACGAAGAAGATTTGCAAGCACAAGGTCTATTAGACAATACAACCTTTGAAGAATATGCTGCCGCAAATAGTGATCGTATTAAACTTGAAGCAGATGCGGATTTGTTTTCTTTGGTTTCAAATGCAACGGGTATTGCCGCTGCTAATATTACAATAAGTGCATTTGAACAACCAGTATTTGTTCCGGAAACAGTAGTGACAAAAAGTTGGACTGATTATTTACAAATTATTTTGGCAGTCTTAATTGTTGGTTTATTATTGTTTGTAGTATTTCGTGGTGTTAGACCTGTTGAGGTTACAGAGCTTGAGCCAGAGCTGTCAGTGGAACAGTTATTGGCAACAACAAAAGAAAATCAGACAATTGAAGATATTGAATTTAATGAAGTATCCGAAGTTCGTCGTATGATAGAGAAATTTGTAGATGAGAAGCCTGAGGCGGTAGCCCAGCTTCTGCGTAATTGGCTGAATGAGGATTGGAGCTAAGTTGTAGATGTTAAGAAAGGCATGGTATTTATATGGCTAAGAATAGTGATATTTCAGGAATACAAAAAGCCGCTATACTATTAATCTCCTTAGGTCCCGAGCGTTCGGCAAATATTTTTAAGCATCTTAAGGAAGATGAAATTGAAACAATGACCCTTGAAATTGCAAATACAAGAAGTATTTCACCTTCAACAAAAGATCAGGTGTTAGACGAGTTTTATGAGATATGTCTGGCCCAGCAATATATTGCAGAAGGTGGTATTGCCTATGCAAAAGAACTCCTTGAGAAGGCGCTGGGGGTTGATAAAGCAAAAGATGTTATTGGTAAGCTTACCGCTTCCTTACAGGTTCGTCCGTTTGAATTTGTACGAAAGACGGATGCTTCACAGTTATTAAACTTTATCCAGGATGAACATCCGCAGACGATTGCCTTAATCCTGTCCTATTTATCTCCTGGCCAGGCATCAACGATTATCTCGTCCTTGGCACCTGATAAGCAGGCAGATGTTGCGAAACGTATTGCTCAGATGGATCGTACTTCACCGGATGTTATTAAAGAAGTGGAGAAGGTACTGGAAAGAAAGCTTGCTTCCTTAGTAAATCAGGATTACACCATTGTTGGTGGTGTGGACTCCATTGTAGAGATATTAAACACTGTGGATCGTGGTACAGAGAAGCATATTATGGAAACACTTGAAATTGAAGAACCAGAATTGGCTGATGAGATTAGAAGAAAAATGTTTGTATTTGAAGATATTCTTAGCCTTGATGATAAATCAATTCAGAGAGTTCTTCGTGAAGTGGATAACAACGAACTTGCTGTTGCACTGAAAGGTTCCAATGAAGAAGTTCAGACTGTTGTATTTAATAACTTATCAAAACGTCTTGCAGCTATGATAAAAGAGGATATGGACTTTATGGGACCTGTGCGTCTTAAAGATGTGGAAGAGGCGCAGCAGAAGATTGTTAATATTATTAGAAAATTAGAAGATTCCTCAGAGATTATTATATCGAGAGGCGGAGGTGACGAGATAGTTGTCTAATATGATTAAAGCGTATTCCGTACGCTACGATGAAGCGGCAAAGACAATTGATACTCATTTACGTATTGATAAAGAGATTGAGGAACATAAGAATTCGATTTTTGCGGTATTTCCTCCTCAGACAGATGGATTTACCGATGGCTTTGTTGAAGGGATTAAAGCGGTTGTAGTGGAGACAGTTCCCTCTCTTGAAGAACAGCAAGCCATAAGTATCGAGAATATGGAACAATCTAAAATAGAAGCAGCACAGATAATTGAGCAAGCAAAAATAGAAGCGGAACAAATAAAAAAGAATGCCTATGCAGAAGCAGAGCGAAAGGGTTATGAGGCTGGTAATATAAAGGCCAAAAATGAACTACAGCAAATGCAAACACAATATATTGCGAAAGAAAAACAGCTGGTGAATGCATATACAGAAAAAGTAGAAGCGTTAGAGCCTTTTATGGCTGACCTGATTGCGAGTTTAATTGAAAAACTCACTGGAGTTATTGTGAAAGATAAAGAAGATATTATACTCTATCTTATTAATCGTGCAGTAAGAGATTTTGATAAACAGAAGGAATATGTGATAAAAGTTTCTAAAGAAGATTATGAATACTTAAACGAACGAAAACACCTTCTTATGGATGCGATTGGACGTGAAGTTGATATTAATCTTGTGGAGGACTACATGCTGGTTAAAAATCAATGTTTTATCGAGACAGAGAGTAAAATCATTAACTGCAGTTTGGATCTGCAACTCCAGAATCTAATTACGGATTTAAAGTTAATGAGCAGTATTTCATAGCAGGGAACTCTTTAAGAGCCGGACTTCAGTAATTAATCATATTATCCGATATAGTTAAGTAACAACCTATATTGTAGTAAAGGCAGGTAAGAATGATCGATATCAATTTCGATAAATACAGGCAACTACTTGATAAATCCTATGTACAGGAAATTGGTAAGGTTGTAAAAATGGTTGGTCTTACATTGGAAGCTTCCGGTCCAAGTGCCAATTTGAATGATGTTTGTTATATCACGGGGGCCGATGGAGTGCAGAAGAAACTGGCTGAGGTAATCGGATTTCGTGAAAATAGAATACTTCTAATGCCTTATGATGATATGACAGGTGTTGGAATAGGCAGTCTGGTTGAGAATACTGGCATGTCCTTTAAAGTTCCAGTTGGAGAATCATTGCTTGGAAAAACGTTGGATGGAGTAGGTAATCCCTTGGATGGTACCGAACATTTCTGTAATATGTTTTATCCGGCGGATTCAGCAGCGCCAGATCCATTAAAGCGAAAAATTATTGATGAAGTTTTACCGCTGGGTGTTAAGGCGGTAGATGCTATGCTTACCGTTGGTAAGGGGCAGAGAATCGGTATTTTTGCAGGAAGTGGTGTTGGAAAGAGTACACTCTTAGGCATGTTTGCAAGAAATACCAAGGCTGATATTAATGTGATTGCATTAATTGGAGAGCGGGGTAGAGAAGTTCGGGAGTTTATTGAACGAGATCTAGGTGAAGAAGGTATGAAACGCTCCGTGTTAGTGGTAGCTACCTCTGATAAACCAGCCTTAGTTCGTAAAAAAGCAGCAAAAACTGCAACTGCAATTGCTGAATATTTCAGAGATCAGGGGAAAGATGTTCTTTTAATGATGGACTCTCTGACTCGTTTCTCAATGGCGCAGAGAGAAATTGGTTTAGCCAGCGGAGAACCACCGGTTTCCAGAGGTTATCCCCCAAGTGTCTATGCGGAGATGCCTAAGCTTTTAGAAAGAGCGGGTAATTCAGAGCATGGGTCTATTACCGGACTTTATACGGTACTCGTCGATGGTGATGATTTTAATGAACCAATTACTGATTCAGCAAGAAGTATTTTAGATGGGCATATTATGTTGTCAAGAAAACTGGGACATAAAAATCACTATCCAGCAATTGATATCCTTCAGAGTATCTCAAGATGCATGAGTTCAATCGTGACATCGGATCATAAATCAGTATCAGGTAAACTAAAGAATGTACTTGCAACTTATCAGGATGCAGAGGATTTAATTAATATCGGCGCTTACAAAAATGGATCTAATGCCGATATTGACTATGCAATTTCTAAGATTAAGGAAGTGAATGCATTCCTGCAACAGGATGTGAATCTAAAACTTGATTTTCCAGAAGAAATTAATATGCTTACGGAGATATTTAATAAATAATGAAAAAATTCAGATATTCAATGGAAAGTCTTCTCCAGATAAAATTGAAAATGGAGGAGCAAATGAGAATAGCATATTTGAATGCTAGAACTCGTCTCACACAGGAAGAAGAGAAGCTCAAGCAATTTGAACTGAAAAAGTTGGACTTAGAAGAGGAACTTCGATCTCTAAGGATGAATAGACTTGATTTACTGAAAATAAAGCAGTGTGAACATGCCATTGAAATTATGGTTATGAATATAAAGCAGCAGGCAATTGCAGTAAAGAATGCCGCGCACCGTTTGGAAGTTGCCAGGATTCGTCTAAATGACGCTATGGTAGAACGAAAAACGCAGGAACGACTGAAAGAGAAAGCTTTTGATGAATATCTGCTGGAATTGGAAGCAGAGGATCGTAAGGAAATCGATGAACGAACCAGCTTCCAATTTAGTAATCCTACGCTTTCAGAGGAGGACAGCTAAATGGCTAAAAAGAATAAGGAAGCCAAAACAGAGAAAAAAGAGGGGAATAAGATTCTAACAATTCTTATTGCTCTTATGATAGTAGTAATCTGGCTCGCTATATTTGGTTTTGCGATTAAGATGGATTTTGGAGGCTTTGGATCAGGAGTTCTGAAACCAATTTTAAAGGATGTACCAATTGTTAATAAAATATTGCCTGGTACAGAAGGACTGGCTCCATCAACTGAGGGAGAGGGCGGTTATACGTCAATTGCTCAGGCTGTTGCCAAGATTAATGAATTGGAAGCAACGATTGCTGAGATGCAAAAGAGTAATATAGATGAGGGGACTAATACAGCAGACCTTCAGGCAGAGATTGATCGATTAAAAGTATTTGAAGAAAACCAGAAAGCATTTGAAGAAAGAGTTGCCGAATTTGATAAGAATGTAGTTTATGCAGATGCAGCACCTGATATTGAAGAATACAAAGCTTATTATGAGGAAATAGATCCTGTCAATGCAGAGGAAATTTATCGACAGGTAATTGAACAGCTTCAATATTCGGATGCAATAAAAGAAAAAGCTGATATTTATAAGAACATGGATCCTGCAGCAGCAGCTAAGATTATGGAAACAATGTCTGCAGACGTCGAATCAGTGGCACAAATTCTTTTGAGCATGAAGCCGAAGGAGAGTGCGGCTATCCTTGCAGAAATGGATAGTGTAGTTGCAGCAAAAATCACGAAGAAAATGTTGGATATGGACGAAGAAAAACTATCGTCAAATTAATTTTGTTGATAAAAGCAATCGCTTTTCATCATATAAACACAAATACCGAAAAAGCTACAGGTATTTAGAAAGGAGAATACCAAAAATGACACAAAGTGTAAAATTTATGTCTGGGAATACGTTTAGTACCGATGTAAGAAGTGTTAATACCAAAGAGAAAGTAAGTGGTAATAGTTTTGACTTGCTGATGAACCAAAGTTTGAAAAGTCGTGGATCAGAGCAAGGGAGTGCCACTGATGCTGTAAACAAGAAGTACTTTAAAAAAGAGACTACCGAAGTGAAGAAAGCTACGGAAGAGATCTCTGTAGCAGACGAGAATCAAAAAGTAGACGAGTCAATGACACAGGTTGAGGTGAAAGAAGCCCAGGATAGTAGTCAATATGATAAGACTGCTGCCACGAAAGATGAGACAATCGAAACTCAACCAGAGACCGAAGTAAAAGAGGTAGATAATCAACTGGAAGAACAAGCACTTGGTATGTTGCAAGCAGTTTTTGACGCTGTTATGAAATCGTTAAACCTTACAGAAGAAAATTTAAATCAATTATTGCAGGAACAAGGCATGACAACAACTGATTTATTAACAATGGATGGTTTACAGAAAATTGTATTAGCTGCCAATGGTCAAACAAGCTTATTAGCATTTGCTACTGACGAAGGACTTACTGCACAGTTGCAGGAATTGCTTCAAAAAGTTGAAGAGCTGAAAACTGACGCAAACGTATCGTTAACGAAAGAACAGTTAGATGCTTTACTTTTGAAAAGTAAGTTAGAAGAGCAAAGTCAACAAGCTAATGCAGAAGAGACCGTAGATTCTTATGATCAAGTAAAAGTTAATCACCAAGTAGTAAATAAGAGCGAAGAAAACGATGCGGTATCTGTTAAAACAGAATCAGTTGATGACAGTAACACCCAAACAAGTTCGCAAGCGGTACAATCAAATGTGGCACAAAAAGCAGGACTAGCATCGCAGCATGATGGAACAAACCAAGAACAAAAGGATTCTAAGTCTACAAATCATTTTCAAAATTTTGTAGATCAGATGGTACAGGTTACAAAAGAGTTAAACACTGAGATGGATGGAACTATCACACAGATTACGCAGTTGAGAGACATTGCCAATCAGATTGTAGATCGTATTCGGATAACAATGACTACGGATCAGACCTCGATGGAAATGCAGCTTAACCCTGAAAATCTTGGTAAAGTTAATTTATCAGTTCAGTCAAAGAATGGAGTTATGACAGCACATTTTGTTGTTCAGAATGAAATTAGTAAGGAAGCCATTGAAAGTCAAATGCATATCCTTCGTGAAAGTTTGCAGAACCAGGGAGTTAAAGTAGAAGCAATCGAAGTAACAGTTTCTAATCAGGCATTTGAACAAATGAATCAAAATAATTCACAGAATGAAGCTGCATCTGATGAAAATTCGTCGGGCAAAAAAATAACATTGGAAGAAGCCTTATCGATGAATGAAACCTTTGATGAAATAAGTGAATTACAGGCAGAGTTGCTTGGAAGTCAAGTAAACTATACCGCTTAGGGTTTAAAGTAAGTAGTGTAATAAAGCTCCTAATTATGAAAGAAAGGAGAAGATGAATGAGTGACTTAATTAATAAAGTAACAGATGGCGTGCTGGAACAAACGAAAACCTCAACAACGAAGAGTTCTAACAATGAATTGGGTAAGGATGCATTTTTAAAGCTTTTAACTACTCAGATGAAATATCAGGACCCTTTAAATCCAAATACTGATACGGAATATATTGCACAGCTTGCAACCTTTTCACAACTTGAACAATTACAAAATCTAGGAACGGTAACGACAAACTCTCAAGCCTTTGGTTTAGTTGGAAAGAGTGTTATTGTAAAGACGGAAAGTACTTCAGGAAATACAACCTATGTTACAGGACGAGTTGATTTTGTTAACATGTCAGGAAGTAAAGCACAATTATCTATTAATGGTAGTCTTTATAGCATAGATAAACTGGATAGTGTTATCGATGATACTTATATTATTGAAAAAGGACTTCCAGGTGTAACAAATGCAACTACATTGAATTATGATGGTGCAAATCCCAAAGATGTAACTTTTGAAGTTAACCTTGGTTCCGGTGATACCGTAGCAGATGATGTGGCAGTAGTAATTAATAATACAATTGTTGATTCCTCACTGGTTTCTGTATCAGGTAACAAAGTAACAATTTCAAA
Source organism: Bacillota bacterium (assembly GCA_023407575.1). Lineage (GTDB taxonomy): Bacteria > Bacillota > Clostridia > Lachnospirales > Lachnospiraceae > Mobilitalea. The sequence goes on along the minus strand of JAEYLX010000067.1, from coordinate 213,923 downwards.
GGATGCACTAAAAGAGTTTGAGAATGGAACGTTTAAGGTTAATGTTGTATTTAATGATTCTTATTATACAACAGTAAAAGATAAAGTAACGCTTAAGGTTCAAAATGCAGTACCGACAGACAATAGTCAGCCAAAGGATCAGGATGATTCAGATGATATTGTCTAAATCAAAATAGCTATTCATACAACAAAAGAGATTAAAATAGGCCGAAGGAACGGCGGAATGGAGATGCGATGAACATTCCAGTAAATCAATTTCCTTCTATCGAGCAGATGACGCAGCAGCTGAATGCGACAAAAAGTAATACGTCGACTCAAGCGAAGCAGATGAACTCCACACCTTTTAGCGAAATACTTAAAAGTAAACAGGCAGCAAATGAAGATATTGAGTTAAAATTTTCAAAGCATGCCAATGAACGTTTAGCAAGCAGGAACATAGATTTAACAGATGATCAGAGAGCTAGATTGGAAAGTGGAGCAAAAAAAGCAAGTGAGAAGGGAATCAATGAATCTTTAGTAATGGTAGATGATCTTGCCTTTATCGTAAATATTAAAAATAATACGGTAATTACTGCAGTGAATGATGCAGAGGATAAGATATTTACAAATATTGATGGTGCTGTAATCATGTAACAAGCCGGACCGAATGGGGGCTTAAGTATCCATGACTGATTGATTGGATACCAATGATAGAAGCATAAATGGAGGTCAAAAGTTATGATGAGATCGTTATTCTCTGGTGTATCGGGACTTAAAGTTCACCAGACTAAAATGGACGTAATTGGTAATAATATTTCAAATGTAAATACAATTGGGTTTAAGGCAAGTTCAGTAACCTTTTCTGATGTGTTTTATCAGACCACCCAAAGTGCCAGTGGACCGAATGCTACAACAGGAACAGCTGGACGTAATGCTATGCAGATAGGTTTAGGAGCAAATGTTGCTTCAGTTACAGCAAATATCGCTTTAAGTGGTGCATCACAAAGAACAGATAATCCCTTTGATATTATGATTGAAGGCGACGGCTTCTTTATTGTTAATAGCGGCGGTTCAAATTATTTCACAAAAGCTGGTTCCTTCGCGGTAGATGGTCAGGGTAATTTATGTACACCATCCGGTGCGAAAGTAATGGGATGGCAGGTGGATCCGAAAGATTCTACTAAAACAGTGGCAAGTCAAGTTAGTCCTTTAACTATTATGTCACCAGCTAATTTATATGCAAAGCCAGAAGCTACAACAGAGGCCTATATCACAGGTAATATAGACAGTAAAGATACACAGTTGGGTACAAATACAACGGATACAGGTAAAGCAATTAACCTGACCTTCTATGATAAGATGGGCCATAGTTATACCGCTGATATGAGGGTATGGGGAACAGAAGAAGGTACTAATGTTTATAGAGTCGGAGTTAAAGATATCTTAGATGAGGACGGGCAATCTATTTTTGTAACAAAAACAGTAGATCCGGATACTGGAACAATTACCTATGGACCATCATCAATTACAAGTTTTAGTTTTGGTGGAGAAGAATATCCAGTTGAAGTAAATGAAGTGGATGGTACGGTAAGCATTAGCAATGACGATGCACCATTACTGACTTTTAATGGTGCAACCGGTGCATTTGTTAGTGTAGGTGATGACGAAAATGGCGGCAAGAGTATTGGTCTTTTAGTTAATGCAAGTGCAGATGCTGATGATGGAGAAAATAATCCATTTTCAACAGTTAATGTAGATTTTTCTTCCATTACAATGTTTTCAACCAGCGGTTCTTCATCCTTAGAGGCTTACAAAGGTAGTTTAACTGGTGCTGGAGCAGGTAAGCAGGTTGGTAACATGACTGGTGTAAGCGTTGATGCTTCAGGTAAAATATATGGAAAATATGATAATGGTGATAGTAAATTACTTGGACAAATTGCAGTTGCAACCTTTGCTAATCCAGCTGGTCTGGAAGCAGTAGGAAACAGTATGTTTGCAGCGACACAAAACTCAGGTGATTTCGATGGAATAGGGCAAGATCCTACGCAGGGAGGCGGAAGTTTAACGACAGGTGTTTTGGAAATGTCCAATGTAGATTTATCACAGCAGTTTACAGATATGATTACTACACAAAGAGGTTTCCAAGCTAATTCAAGAATAATAACGACATCTGATTCCCTGTTGGAAGAACTAATCAATTTAAAGAGATAACACTGGGCTGATGTGGGAATAAAGTGCCATACTTCAGTTTAGATGGGTGGCAGGTAAAACTGCCACCCATTTATAAATAATAATTAATAGTTTGCTTATTATTCATAAAAATCTGTTAGGAGGGTCAAGGGTTATGATAAATGTCACCAGAATAAACGGTACAAAATTTTACGTAAATGCCGAATTTATTGAAAAAGTTGAGGAAACTCCGGATACGGTTATAACACTTACCTCCGGGTCAAAGTTTATAGTAAAAGAGACGGGACAGGAAATAAAAAATCTTGTAATTGCTTATAAGAAAGAAATATTCAGCAGGATACTTTTATAGCCGCAGATTGACGATATGATGGTGGTTTTACTCTAAAGATTAAGTGTAAATGCTACGAAAAACCGTGATAAACACATAGAAATAACAATTTTTACAGATAATGTAATAGAATTAAGTAGCACAAGATAAAGGGGGATAAGAAGTGAGGAAAAATATACTAACAATTATTATCATGGCAATTGTATTAATCAATACAATACTTACGGGACTACTCATATTTACGATTGTTCCATCAGCTAATCGTACAAATAAGCTAGTTAACAAAGTAGCATCCATTGTTGATTTAGAACTTGAATCGCCGGATAGCGATGAGCTCACTGTTTTGGATATTGTAAAACATGAGATTGATGGTGAATTGACAATCAATCTTAAAAAGGGAGCTGATGGAAAAGCCCATTATGCTTTACTATCAGTTACATTATCCTTGAATAGTAAACATAAAGATTATGCTGAGCTTTCTGAAAAGGTAGGAGATTTTGATAGCGATATAGAAGAATTTGTTAATTTAGAGTTCTCCAATTATACGATGGATGAAATTTTAAATAATAAACAGGAAGTTAAAGATGAGGTTAAGGAAAAAGTATTAGCCAAGATTAGTGATCTTTTTCAATCTGATTTTATAATTAATATTTCCTTTGGTAATATAGTACTATCTTAGTACAATCTCGTTGAATTTTGATGAGTATGCAAGAAAAATGATGATTTTATAAATTTTTTATGTTATTATGTATCTAGTATATCAGGGAGGTAATGTCAATGGGCGATGTCCTATCCCAAAATGAGATAGATAATCTGCTGGCTGCACTTAGTAGTGGCGAGTTGGATGCAGATGATTATAAGCAGACGTCGGAAAAGCAGGTTAAAAATTATGATTTCGCCAGACCATCCAAATTCTCGAAGGAACATCTGCGTACAATGAATATTATTTTCGAACATTATTCCAGGTTATTATCCACTAATTTACCGGCATATTTAAGAAAAAATGTTCAAGTAGAGGTTATGAGCTCAGAGGCTGTTCAATATTCTGAATTTTCCAATGCGTTATCTAACCCAGTTCTACTCGGAATTGTTGATTTTGCGCCGCTGGAAGGCACAATTATAATTGAACTTGCAGATAATCTTGGATATGCAATTGTGGACAGAATGCTTGGTGGAGGAGGTTATCCTCTGGATAGAGTCAGGGATTTTTCTGAAATCGAGTTAACAATAATTGAAAGAATTTTTAATATTTGTACCAATTTACTTCGTGAGCCTTGGGCGAATGTAATTCAATTACAGCCTCGTTTATTGCGTATTGAAACCAATTCGCAATTCGCACAAATAATTTCTCCAAGTGAGATGGTTTCGATTGTTACACTTCATATAAAGATTGGAAATATTGAAGGTATGATGAATATCTGTCTTCCTTATGTATGCTTGGAGAAAGTAATTGATAAGTTAAATACAAAGTATTGGTACTCTACAATGCAGTTAAATGATGACAAATCCTATCAGGATGTAATTGAAATAGCAATTGCAAAAGCAAAGGTACCGTTACGTGCGGTGTTAGGAAAAAGTACAATTTCTGTTAATGATTTTATGAATATGCAAAGTGGTGATATCATTAAGCTAAACACTAAAATAGAGGATGAGTTATCGGTATACGTAGGTAACTTAAATAAGTTTACCGCGTTACCAGGTGCATCCGCAGGTTCGTATGCAGTAAAGATTTCATCAATTATTCGGGGAGAGGAGTAACGGACTATGGATGGTATGTTATCTCAAGAAGAAATCAATGCCTTGTTAAATGGTATGGGTTCTGATGATACAGCTTCCGGTGTCAGCAGCTCACAGCAATTAACAGATGCTGAGAAGGATGCGATTGGAGAAATATCAAATATTAGTATGGGAACAGCAGCAACAACACTGTTTTCCTTGGTAAATCAGCGTGTTAATATTACAACACCGGTTGTTGAATATGCAACTTGGAAAGATATATTAAACAGTTATGACAAGCCTTGTGTTTTTATTCAAATATATTATGAGGATGGGCTTGATGGTAATAACATATTAATTCTAAAAGAAAAAGATGTAAAAGTAATCACTGATTTAATGATGGGTGGAGATGGCTCCAACATAGAGGGTGAACTGTCGGAGTTACACCTAAGTGCAATCAGTGAGGCAATGAACCAAATGATGGGGTCTGCTGCAACATCAATTTCCTCTATGCTTGAGAAGAGAGTTAATATCAGTCCTCCTACTTCAGCAGTTGTCGATTTATATGAACACATGAACGGTGAGAATATTGCTGAATTTCTAAAAGGTGATTTTGTCCGAGTTTCTTTCCATATGGAAATCGGTGACCTGGTAGATAGTGTACTAATGCAATTATATCCCTTTGATTTTGCAAGAGATCTATACAAGCAGTTTGTTCAAGCAACAACCATGGAGCCAGATATCCCTACAAGGCCGCCAATGGAAAATGTGGCAAAGAAAGTACAACCACAAGCATCAATGTCACAGACTGCACCACAGATGCAGCCGCAGATGCAGCAACAAATGATGCAGCAACAAATGATGCAACCGCAAATGCAGCAATACGCCCCATATCCAAATCAGCAGGCAACGCCATATATGATGCCGCAGATGCCGGATGTAAACGTTCAATCAGTACAGTTTGCTCCATTCACACCTATGATGAGCAATATGGTACAACCAGAGAACATTGATTTATTAATGGATGTTCCTTTAGAGGTTACGGTGGAGCTTGGGCGAACCAGTAAGTCCATTAAAGAAATACTTGATTTTACACCAGGTACCATTATTGAGTTAAATCGATTGGCAGGAGAACCAATTGATGTCTTGGTAAATGGGAAATTTGTGGCAAAAGGTGAAGTCGTAGTAATGGAGGAGGCTTTTGGTATTCGAGTAACTGAAATTACGAAACAAAAGTGATAACGTTGAGATGTGTCTAAGGCATAGGTCAATTTGTAAAACAACTAAAACACAATAAGATAGGAGAATCAAAATGGCAAAAAGTATTTTAATTTGCGATGATGCAGCATTTATGAGAATGATGATTAAGGACATCCTTACAAAGAATGGGTATCTCATAGCGGGTGAGGCTGAGAATGGGCTAAAGGCAGTGGATAAATATCAGGAAACAAAGCCTGACCTAGTAATGATGGATATTACTATGCCTGAGATGGATGGAATTCAGGCTTTAAAGAAGATTAAATCCGTTGATCCAGGTGCGAATGTAATTATGTGTTCTGCTATGGGACAACAGGCAATGGTTATTGAATCAATCCAGTCTGGTGCTAAGGACTTCATAGTGAAACCCTTCCAGGCAGACAGAGTATTAGAAGCAGTAAAGAAAGCGGTAGGTTGATTTTATTATGCACGAAAAAACTATGATTCTATTGCAGGGCAAAATCTCAGAATTGATGATAACTCCTACGCCATCCGCTACATCGGATGCAACCAAGGGAGTTATTAATCAAACAAGTACATGGGATAACTTTGTTCAGCTAATTGGTATGGTTTTTTTGTTGATTCTGGTTTTAATTGCCTGTTATTATACCTCAAAATTCGTAGGTGGTATGAAAATGGGACAAATGAAGAATAGTAATTTTCAAGTAATTGATGCTTATCGTGTGAGTCAAAATAAGGTAATTCAGATTGTTAAGATTGCAAACAAATATATTGTCCTAGCAATTAGTAAGGATACAATTTTGTATATTACAGAATTAGAGGAAGCCGAGATTATATTTAAAAATACAAATGCCGTTGATAAGCAGACGTTTAAACAGATGTTTGATAAGGTACGGCATTTGAATAAGTAGAGGTTAGTATCCATGGACATAGATGACAGAACAAGTATAAAAAGAAAGTTTGCACTAGTAATATTAATCTTAACAGTTTGCTTTGTAGTACTTCTTAAACCGGATTACGCAAGTGCAACCACGATAGATGATACAATTACAGATACAACAGGGGATGGAAATAATTTATCGGGTGCTTTAGGACCGCTTGAATTCAATCTAAACACGGATGAAGATTCAAATGGCTTGTCATCAACTTTGCAGATGCTTTTGGTATTGACAGTAATCAGCCTTGCACCTTCCATTCTGATTATGATGACTTCATTTACCAGAATTGTAATCGTTTTACATTTTGTGAGATCTGCGCTGGGAACACAAACGACTCCTCCGAATCAGATTATTGTCGGACTGGCATTGTTTTTGACTTACTTTATCATGTCTCCCGTTTTTAGTCAGATTAATACAGTGGCAATTCAACCGTTAAGTGCGGGTACCATAACACAGGAAGAAGCGATTGACGCAGGTGTTGCGCCTTTGCGTGAGTTCATGATAGATCAAACGGAAATGAAGGATTTGAGATTGTTTCTGGAGATTGCAAAGTTTGATTTTAGTACACTGGAAGAAGGTAAGGAAGATGTAATTCCAATGTCAGCACTCATTCCCGCCTTTATTATTAGTGAACTTCGGAAGGCATTTATTATTGGATTTCTTATCTATATACCGTTCCTTGTAATAGATATGGTAGTAGCCTCTACCTTAATGTCCATGGGTATGATGATGTTACCACCCACAATGATTTCTATGCCGTTTAAAATTCTGTTGTTTATTATGGCAGATGGTTGGAATTTGATTATTGGAGAGCTTGTAAAGACATTTTACTAGCGATTGAAATTGATATAAGAGGTAGCGGAGGTTAACATGAGCGAATTAGTCGTTATTGATATAGCGAGACAGGCATTGTATTTGGTTCTTAAAGCTTCTGCACCTATGCTAGTTGTTTCTTTGGTCGTTGGTTTAATTATAAGCATTTTACAAACGGTTACCTCAATTCAGGAACAAACCCTCACATTTGTTCCTAAATTAATTGCAGTGTTCCTGGTTATGATGTTAACTGGAGGTTGGATTCTTAATTCGTTAAAAGAATTCTTTGTTGAGTTGCTGACGAATTTAAGTTATTACATTAACAATATATGACCTATTCAATTGAGAACTTTGAAGCTTTTCTTTTGATACTTGTGAGGATCACCGGCTTTCTAGTAACGGCTCCTTTTTTTTCATTAAGGAATGTGCCATTTCAAGTAAAGGCTGGGCTAGCTATATTTTTAGCAGCTATCTTGTTTTACACTGTACCCAGTGCAACACCGGAGTATGTTGGAGTACTGGATTATAGCATGTTTGTAGTCAAGGAAGCCTTACTTGGTGCGATTATGGGCTTTTTTTCTAACATTGCCTACCACATCATAGCTTTTGTGGGTGAAATAATAGATATGGAAATCGGGTTTTCCATGATAAATGAGCTTGATCCAGCTACGAATATACAAACAACAATAACCGCTAATGTATATGGTTATTTAATTCTGCTAATGATGATTATTACAGATATGCATCATTATTTTTTAAGGGCAATTATCGATTCCTTTCAAGTAATAGGCCTAGGGCAGATGTCATTAAATCCTGCCACCTATCATTTAATGGCTAAATTTTTGGCAGATTATTTCATTATAGGGTTTCAAATTGTATTACCTGTTTATGCTGCTATTCTGGTAGTTAATACTATTTTAGCAATACTGGCAAAAATCGCACCACAGATGAATATGTTTGTAATTGGGTTGCAGATTAAGATTTTTGTAGGCTTAATTGTTCTAGTTCTTATAGTTGAATTAATTCCGACCGTAGCAAACTTTATCTTTGACGAGATGAAAGAGCTTTTAATTTCCTCGCTTAGGCTGCTACACTAGTTCCTTGATTATTTTTCAAAGAAAGAGTGAAGTATATGACACAAATTGATCAAATTAAATATGCTTCCTATCGTTTGAAGTATAATCTTCAATTTTTTGCAGAAGGTGCAGATAAAACGGAGGAACCGACATCTAAGAAACTCTCGGATGCCAGAAGTGAAGGCCAGGTTGCTAAGAGTACAGAATTAATTACAGCTTCTGGGTTAGCGACCTTATTTATTGTATTAAAGATTTTTGTTGGTTATATGGGAGAGAAGTTCATTCAGACCTATCAGCATGGATTTCAAAATCTGGCTAAATTAGCCGACACAGAGTTCTCGATTGCTTTGGTTCAATCCGTTCTTAATGATGCGATAGTTTCTATCTTATTCATTTGTTTTCCAATCTTTGCAACAGTTTTTATAATAGCCTTTGTAGTTGTATTATTCCAAGTAAAGTGGGAAGTCTCCTTAAAAATTATTAAACCAAAGTTTAATAAAATTAATCCGGTATCCGGTTTTAAAAAGATTTTGTCCAAGGACAAAATGGTTGATTTAATTGTAGAATTGATAAAAATTTTAATTATTTCTTATATTGCATACTCTACCCTCAAAAATGAATGGAAAACATTAATGCTGTTTTATCAAATGGATTTGGAGCCTGCAATAATATTAATTGGAAATCTCGTCATAAATCTTGGACTGAAAATCAGTATGATATTTTTAGTCATAGGATTTGCGGACTTAATATATCAAAAATTAAAATTCAGGAAAGATATGAGGATGTCTAAACAGGAAGTAAAGGATGAATTTAAAAATTCCGAAGGAGATCCACTAATTAAAGGGAAGATTAGACAAAGAATGCGTGAAGCTTCCATGCGAAGAATGATGCAAGAGCTCCCCAAGGCAGATGTTGTCATAACTAATCCGACCCATTTAGCTGCTGCAGTTAAATACGATAGAGAGTCAAGTTCAGCTCCTATTTTACTTGCAAAAGGCGCAGATTACTTGGCTCAGAAGATAAAAGATGTTGCGAAAGAGAATCACATTGAGATTGTGGAGAATAAACCACTTGCCAGAATGCTTTATTACAATGTGGAGGTGGGTGCAGAAATTCCACAGGAACTTTATCAAATGACAGCAGAAGTGCTAGCCTATGTTTACGGCCTGAATAAAAAGAATTAATTGATTTGACATAAATTTGTAGAATGGAGGGAGACCTCCAAGAGGAGGTTAGATCCTTGAAGAGAAATGATTTAATTGTTGGGTTATTTCTTTTATCCGCGATTATTTTCTTAATAATACCAATGAGCTCCTTCATTTTGGACTTGTTGTTAGCCTTAAACATTTCCATTGCGATGGTTGTATTGTTTAATTCCATATTTACAAAAGAAATACTTCAGATGTCGGCGTTTCCGACCATATTGCTATTTACCACGGTATTTCGTATTTCACTCAATGTATCCAGTTTGCGTTTAATACTTTCAACTGGAGAACCGGGTAATGTCATTACTACTTTTGGTCAGTTCGTGGGTGGTGGTGATATGGTTATTGGTATCATCATATTTATCGTATTAATCATTGTTCAGTTCATGGTAATTAATAAGGGCTCAGAACGTGTTGCTGAAGTAACAGCCAGATTTACGCTCGATGCGATGCCTGGTAAACAGATGGCGATTGATGCGGATCTTAATACAGGTGCGATTAACGATACAGAAGCTAAGTTGCGTCGTGAAAAAATCCAAGAGGAAGCCGCTTTTTTTGGTTCTATGGATGGTGCAACAAAGTACGTTAAAGGTGATGCAATCGCAGGGTTGATTATAACGGTTATTAACATTGCTGGTGGAACAATTGTAGGAATGACACGACTTGGCTATGCGGCTGGAGATGCCTTTCAACATTTCGCTATTCTAACCATCGGTGATGGTCTAGTAAGTCAGATTCCTTCGCTCATGATATCTTTGGCAACGGGTATTTTAGTAACCAAGGCATCAAAAGAAGCTGATTTTGGTGATATGCTCATCAAACAGTTATTTTCCATTCCCAAGGTACTTTATATGGTTGGTGCCAGTATGATTGTACTTGGATTTCTTACTCCACTAGATGCACTTGTTTTTGCAGTTTATGGTCTTGTTTTTATAATTTCTGGTAGAGTAATTGCGAATAAATTGGAAGTTGGAGCTATAGAGAGTGAAGTTTCCTCTGAAGACGTATCTGCCAATGAAATTAGAAAACCAGAAAATGTAATCTCGCTTTTACAAGTTGATCCAATTGAATTGGAATTTGGTTATGGTATTATTCCACTTGCTGATACAAATCAGGGTGGTGATTTACTGGATCGTGTGGTATTAATTCGAAGACAGGTAGCCATAGAACTTGGTTGCGTGGTACCAATCATACGACTTCGAGATAATATTCAGCTAAATCCCAATCAATACATTATTAAAATTAAAGGGATACAGGTTAGCGAGGGTGAAATACTTTTTGATCACTACATGGCTATGAACCCAGGCTATGTAGAAGAAGAGATTACTGGTATTCCTACGTTTGAACCTTCCTTCCATTTACCGGCTATCTGGATTACAGAAGGACAGAGAGAAAGAGCGGAGACTCTAGGATATACGGTAGTTGATCCGCCTTCTATTATTGCAACACATTTGACAGAGATAATTCGTAGTCATATTTTTGAACTGCTTACCAGACAGGATGTGCAAAATCTGGTTAATAATATTTCCGAGTCACATCAGACACTGGTATCTGAACTTGTACCAAAACTTCTTAATATCGGTGAGATACAAAAGGTACTTCAGAATTTGCTTAAAGAAGGTATTTCAATCCGAGACTTGGTAACAATTTTTGAGACGTTAGCAGATTATGCACCCACCACTAGAGATTCCGACGTGTTAACCGAATATGCGAGACAAAGTTTGAAGCGAGCAATTTCAAATAAATATTTCCCTTCCCATGAAATGACGAGTGTGGTTACTTTGGACCCAAAAGTAGAACAAGAAATTATGGCATCTGTGAAGCAATCAGAGCAAGGGTCTTATTTAGCACTTGATCCTGGAATTACGAGAGAAATTATTGAATCTGTTCAGAATGAAGTACATAAGCTGGAGGATTTAGGTAGAAATCCTATTATTATTACATCTCCTATTGTGCGAATGTATTTTAAACGTCTGACACAGGATTATTTTAAAGATTTAATTGTAGTTTCTTACAATGAGATTGAATCTAATGTAGAACTACAATCTGTAGGGATGGTGACAGTATAATGATTATTAAAAAATTTCAAGCAAATAATGAAACAGAAGCAATCATTCTTGCAAGGGAGGAACTTGGTAAGGATGCAATTGTAATGAATATTAAGACAATCTCGCCCAAAGGTATTTACAAGATGTTTCGTAAGCCATTGGTTGAGGTAACTGCTGCTGTGGATGATAATATTTCGTATAAAAGTGAGCGAAATAAATCTGCAGCGAATCCATTACCCGTACAGAGAAAGCCGATTTTACCAGATATTATATATGAGGAATCAGACCTTAATTTGGAGGCAAAGAGTGAATTAGCGGTCTCAAATCCTTCAGCTATTGAGGTTAAACTGAATAACCTGCAAAGCTTGATTGAGAAGCAAATGGTTGAAAAGGAAAAAGAAAATAAAGAAAAAACTGATGCAAAAGCAGCGGAATCAAATAAAAACCTTGCATGTATTCAATTAATCTATAATCAATTAATATCAAATGAAGTAGATGAGAAATTTGCAAATCAAATTATTACAGAAGTAGAGAGCAGCTTAAAAAAAGATGCTTCCATGGATAATATATTAGCAAGCATTTATCAAAAGATTGTTTTAAAATTAGGACAACCAAGAACCATTGAGTTAAATGGAAAGACGCCTAAGTTTGTATTTTTTATTGGACCCACGGGTGTTGGAAAGACTACAACCATTGCTAAGATTGCTTCTAAATTTAGAGTGAATGATAAATTGAAGGTTGCATTTCTTACAGCTGATACTTATCGAATTGCCGCAGTAGAACAGTTAAGAACCTATGCGAACATATTGGGAATTCCATTAACTGTTATCTACAGTGAAGAAGAAATGAGGAATGCAAAGGAAGAGTATAGTGAATTTGACTTGGTGTTCGTGGATACTGCAGGACGGTCCCATAGAAATAAGGAACAGAGAGATGATATTGAAGCTTTGATCAATACCATTCCAGTGGAGGAAAGGGATATTTTCCTCGTGCTTAGTGCAACGACTAAATACAAAGACTTGGTAAAAATCACAGAAGCATATTCAGAAATTTTAAATTATAGTTTAATCTTTACAAAACTTGATGAAACTAGTTCAATTGGAAATCTGTTTAATATACGTATGTTAACTGAGGCACCTTTATCTTATTCTACGTTTGGACAGAATGTACCGGATGATATTTCACGAGTGGATGCTCAAAGTATAGCAAAGCAGTTATTAAGGGGGCAGTAAAATGGATCAGGCGGACAAATTAAGAAAAATGATAAAAGAACAGGCTGCCCCTCGAAATGTTGCCAGAGTTATAACGGTAACGAGTGGTAAGGGTGGAGTTGGTAAATCCAGTATCTCTGTAAATTTAGCAATTGCTCTTTCAAAGCTGGGACACAGAGTTATCATATTGGATGCTGATTTTGGTCTTGCTAATGTCGAAGTAATGCTTGGGATACGGCCTCTATATAATTTGGCAGATTTAATGTTTCGTGGGAAAAATCTTTCTGATATCATTACAGAAGGTCCAGAGGGGATAGGTTTTATTTCCAGTGGGTCAGGAATCCAGGAGCTAACAAATCTATCCAAAGAGCAAATCATATATCTAATTCAGAAATTAGTTGAACTGGATGAACGTGCAGATATCATTATTATTGATACGGGAGCAGGAATTTCTGACTCGGTAATTGAGTTTGTTGCTGCAAGTTCAGAGGTCCTTCTAGTAGCTACACCGGAGCCAACATCAATTACTGATGCCTATGCTCTGTTAAAGACCTTAAATAGAAAAGAAGATATTTCTTTACAGGATACAGTAATTAAAATGATTGCTAACCGAATAGAAAGTCTGGAGGAAGGCAAGGAATTATACGATAAACTAAGTATTGTAGTAAGTAAATTCTTAGATCTTAAGTTAGAGTATCTTGGAGGTGTACCACAAGATGCTAAGGTTTCAAAGGCTGTTATGAAACAGAAAGCAGAGATTTTACTATATCCAGAATCTGATTTTGCAAAAACAATTAGCGAATTAGCTGATATTTTATGTGAAAATATCCAGCAACAACCGCAACGTAAGATTGGTATTGCACAGCTTTTTACAAATCTACTTCGTTCTAGAATTAAAAAATAGAAAAATGTGAATGATAGCATCTATGCTGGGGAGGGACTAAATGCTTCAGGATGTATTAACCTTAGGCGACAAAATTGACATCAAACCATTGAGTAAGGATCAGACACCGCTTCATAATGCAAGAAGCTTTGTTAGTCAGCTGCTTGAAATTATGGATCAGGATACCCTTCACATTGCAACGCCGATTATGTTTGGTAGAGTATTGATGCTTAATACGGATGAGTATTTAAACTTATTTTTTTATACAAGTCAAGGCTTGTATAAATGTAATTGCAAAGTTCTAGGTAACCATAAAGAAAATAATACGGTGGTAACTGTAGTCAAAATTGTAACAAAACTTGAAAAATATCAGAGACGACAGTATTTTAGATTAGAATGCTTGTTGGACATAGAATATAGACTTATTCCATTGGATGAGGAACTTTTAGAGCAAAAAATAATAAAAAAAGAAATAACGAATATCCAACAATTAGAGCAAAGTAAAGAACAATTAAAGAGCTATGATAAGAATTGGATGAAAGCAATTGTAATAGATGTAAGCGGTGGTGGCGCAAGATTCTTTTCTACGATACAACAGGCACGTGGTGATAAAATTAAAGTAAGAATGGATTTGGCGGTATCTGGCAGCATCAAGCGATTGGTGATTAATGCTAAAGTGATTGCTTCCATAAAATCATTGGATAAGAATGCCGCATTTGAAAATAGAATTGAATTTCTTGATATGAGAATAAAAGACAGGGAAGAACTGATTAAGTACATATTTGAACAGGATCGTATTCGACGAAATAAATAATTACAAGTGTCATCTAGTAGTTCATGAAAGGTAAGCCGGAATAATGAAAAAAAATATTTTAGTAATTGATGACTCTGCACTTATGAGAAGGGTTCTCTCTGATATAATAAATGCAGATGACAGATTTCAGGTTACAGAATATGCTGGAAATGGTTTGGAGGGACTTACAATCCTTCAGAATAGAGGCAATGAATTTGATGCAGTGCTTCTTGATATTAATATGCCAAGAATGAATGGTATCGAATTATTATCTGAATTGCAAATGAAAAATATAAAAGCGACTGTCATTGTTGTCAGTACAATTGCCATTAGGGATTCCAAAGAGACAATAAGGGCCTTGGAGTTAGGTGCATTTGACTTTGTAACAAAACCCGAAAGTTATCTTGAGGTGAAGAGTAATCAATTTTCAGATAAAATATTGGGTGCACTGGCAACTGCAACTAAGATTGAAAAAGTAGTTGCAAAGGTAAGTATACAGGAGAGAGCCATTGTAAAGAAGGAAGTCAAGGTTAAGCCTAAGGTTCTACCCAACATACTGCCTAAAAATGCGAATAAGCTGGTTGCATTGGCATGCTCCACTGGTGGACCAAAAGCTCTCCATGTCGTTATTCCAAGTTTGCCACAGGATCTGGATGCAAGCGTATTAATTGTCCAACATATGCCCGGTGGATTTACAAAATCCTTAGCAGATCGTTTGAATGAATTGAGTCAACTGACCGTAAAGGAAGCAGAGGATGGCGAAATACTTTGTAAAGGCACTGTATATATTGCAAAAGGCGGGTTTCAAATGAGATTGAAGAAACAGCCTTGTGGTCAATATGCAATTTCTTTATCCAAAGAAGCTGCGAGACAAGGATTAATGCCCTGTGCAGACATCATGTATGAATCATTAGTAGACACCGACTTTGATCAAATTACTTGCGTAGTATTAACTGGAATGGGTGGTGACGGAACTTCTGGAATATCACAGCTTATGCAAAACAAAAATATTTATGTAATTGCTCAAAACGAAGAGACCAGTATTGTTTATGGAATGCCCAAGGTTGTAAAGGAAGCTGGACTAGTGGACGAAGTAGTTGCACTTAATGAAGTATCAGATTCAATTATAAAAAATGTGGGGGTGAATTAAATGGATGTAAGCCAATACCTAGAGATTTTTATTGAAGAAACAAAAGAACATTTACAAAGTTTAAATGAACATTTATTAATTCTGGAACGTGAACCTGAAAATGAAAACACTATAAATGAAATCTTTCGTGCAGCACATTCCTTAAAAGGTATGTCTGGTACCATGGGTTATAAAAGAATGCAGCACTTAACACATGATATGGAGAATGTTTTCTCTGAAATCAGAAATGGTCATATGAAAGCAAACTCACAGTTGGTGGATATACTGTTTAAAGGCTTGGATGCGTTGGAAACCTATCTAGGAAATATCCAATCCGATGCAAATGAAGGAGAAGATGATAATCAAGATATCCTTAATGCATTAAATGATATTCTAAATGCGGGTCTTGGTAAAGCGGCACCTGTTGCAGAACCAAAGGAAAAGGAAACTCCAAAAGTAGCTGTTGTATCTGCAGACCAGGAAAAGCTGAAATTCAAAACAATTAAACTGGAAGAACATGAGAAGAAAGCCATTGTACGAGCGGGACAACTCGGATTAAATGTAATTGGTCTCACCGTATATATTCATGAATACTGTGTTCTAAAAGGTGCAAGAGCATTTATGGTTAACCGTACTCTGGAAGAGATGGGTGAAATTATTAAATTGTTCCCTAGCGCACAGGATTTAGAAGATGAAAAGTATGATTTTGAATACTCTGCTTTTATCATTACCAAGGAGACACCGGACAAGCTTATTAAAGTTGCTTCTAATGTATCAGAAGTAAAAGAAGTAGTAGCTGACTTTATTCACTTATCTGATTCGGAGGTGGCTTCGTATACCGCAATGCTTAAGCAGGACGAAGCAGCAACACATCAACAGAAACAAGCGGTTGATCCCGGAGCAGTAAAAGCAAGTAATGCTCCTGCTACAAAACCCGCAGCGAAACCAGTTGCGAACCGTTCTGTTCGTGTTGATATTGATAAACTGGATGTTTTAATGAATTTAGTAAGTGAGCTTATCATAGCAAAGAACGGATTGATTTCCAGCAGCAGTACCTCGGATATTAAACTTGATAATAATTTCCATGAACAAATTGAGTACCTGGAACGAGTAACAACGAATCTTCATGAATCAGTTATGAAGACAAGAATGGTGCCAATTGAAAGTGTTGTAAACCGTTTCCCAAGAATGATCAGAGACTTATCAAAGAAGCTTGAGAAGGAAATGGAATTATATATGACCGGTGAAGAGACAGAACTTGACCGTACCGTTATTGATGAGATTGGTGATCCTTTAATGCATTTACTTCGTAATGCTGCTGATCACGGACTAGAGAGTAATGAAGAGCGAGAAAGAAAAGGAAAGAATCCAACTGGCTCCATTTATCTGGATGCATATCAGGACGGAAACAACGTTGTAATTGAAGTTCGTGATGATGGTGCTGGTATTAATACAGAGAAAATTAAGAGAAAAGCAATTGAAAAAGGTGCTATTTCTTTAGATCAAGCTGAATTAATGACGGACAAGGATATTATTGATATTCTGTTCCAGCCAAGCTTTTCAACAGCAGAGCAGGTTACAGATGTTTCTGGTAGAGGTGTTGGACTTGACGTTGTTAAGACAAAGATTGAAGCACTTGGCGGAGAGATTGAAGCGAGAACGAAACTGGGAGAAGGTTCAAACTTTATTATTCGCCTTCCACTTACCCTAGCAATTGTTCAAGCGTTAATGGTAATCATCGGCAATGAGAAATATGCTCTTCCTCTTGGAAGTATCCAAACCGTGGAGAATATTCTATGTACAGATATCAAAACAATTCAGGGCAAAGAGGTTATTAATTTACGTGGTCATGTAGTACCAATTGTACGTCTTGGTAATGTCCTAAAGTGTACTCCAGCAGAAGTTGAACCGGAAGAACTTTTAGTTGTAATTGTAAAAAAAGGTGAGAGACTCGCGGGTATGGTTGTTGATGAATTAATTGGTCAACAAGAGATTGTAATTAAGTCAATTGGTAAATATATTAAGAATTATAGAATCATCAGTGGTGCTACAATACTTGGTAATGGCGAGGTAGCCTTAATATTAGATGTTAATTCATTAGTTTAGGAGGTGCTTAAGATGGAAGTTATTGATACAAAACAGTATATTGTTGCTTACCTGAACAATGGTCAGTATGGCATTGATATTAAACAGATTGATAATATTATCGTAATGCAGAGTATAACCAGAGTACCAAAGGCACAATCCTATTTTAAAGGTGTTATTAATCTACGTGGTGAAATTGTGCCAGTTATGAGTCTTAGGAGCAAACTTAGTTTGCCGGAAGATTCCTTTACCACAAAGTCACGTATTATTATTGTAAGGCCGGAGGCTTCTGCAGCACCGGTTGGCTTGATTGTTGATGAGGTGAAAGAAGTAATTTCCCTGCCAACAGAGGCAATTGAGAAAATGAATTACGATGAAAAAGATGAGAAGGCTAATTTCAGTATAGGTGTTGGTAAATACGAAAATGAATTAATCAATCTTCTTAACATTAATGCAGTTGTTTATGATAAGGATAATTCAAAGGATATAAAGAAATAGCAGAAAATATAAATTAAAAAATAAGGTAACTATTCAGAACCAAGCTCGAAAACCTGCGGTTTCCTCGCTGTTTGGCTCTCGCCAAACATGAATACATGACAATTGAAACGATTTATCGTTTCAATTGTATTAAAAATTATCCTTAGAAAGCAAGCTTTCACGGCTAATTTATTAAATATTCTGCTTGGTTCTGAACAGTTACAAAATAAGAATAAAAGGTGAGGTGTTTGCGAAGTGCCTGAAATTAATTTAAATGAAATGGATCATATGCAGTTTGACGTACTTAGAGAAATTGGCAATATAGGAGCTGGGAATGCAACAACAGCACTCTCGCAAATGATAAATTCTAAGCTTGATATGAAGGTTCCAAAAGTAGATTTGCTAGAATTTAAAGAGTTATCAGAAATCGTTGGCGGAGCTGAAAATTTAGTTGTTGGTATCTTATTTACTCTGGAAGGCCAAATTGATGGAATGATGATGTTTATGATGAATCTGGATGCCTCCAGGCATCTGGTAAATCTATTGGTTGGTTCTGATTATGGGACAGCTACAGGCGAGTTCTCTGAAATGGAATTGTCTGCTTTGAATGAAATAGGTAATATTATTGCAGGAGCATACCTCTCCTCTTTGTCAACCTTAACAAATATGTTAATTACCTCCAGCGTTCCCCATATGGCTATTGATATGGCAGGAGCAATTCTTAGTGTTCCAGCAATTGAGTTTGGAAAAATTGGCGATAAGGCTCTTTTGATCGAGACGGAATTCGGGGATGAAGGTCATGCAGTAAATGGATATTTTATATTAATACCTACGATTGATTCGTATTCAGCAATATTATCTTCATTGGGATTATAGGGTGATTACATGAACGAGATGATAAAGGTTGGGATGGCAGATTTAAATGTGTGTATGTCGCCCAATGCACTTACAACACTTGGTCTTGGTTCTTGTGTGGGGATTGTTCTCTATGATCCGATAAGAAAAATTGCCGGGATGGTACACGTAATGCTGCCAGACAGCACAAAAATTATAAATAACGAGAATAAAGCGAAATTTGCTGACACTGGTATAGATGCTTTAATTCAAAGAATGACACAAATTGGGGCCGATAGACGGGTTTTAATTGCCAAAATTGCTGGTGGAGCACAGATGTTTGCCTTTAGCAATAATAATGATATGATGCGTATAGGAGATAGAAACGTCGAAGCAACCAGATTAAAGTTATCACAGCTAGGGATTAGTATTAAAGCCGCGGATACAGGTTATAATTATGGTAGAACAATCGAATTCTATCCTGAAACAGGTGATCTGTTAATTAAATCCGTTGGTAAGGATAAAAAGATTGTTTAGAGTTAGATGGAGGTCTAATGAAAGAACGATATATTCCGGCATTCATCATGCTCATAGCAGGTGCCATAACTAGTATTATTAACATTGTAAATCAGGTTGAACTTGTTACAGCATTAAAGCGATTGTTGCTTGTAATCATCATTTTTTATATTATTGGTTTAATCATGAAAGCCATTCTTCACATAGGTCTTAAAAAATTGGCAAAAAAACAAGAGGAAGATCTGGAGGAAGTACCTGTCTCTGATGAGGAAAATATAGTATAACTCAAGGAGACTGACTATGCTACATGCTTATTAAGGGTAGCAAATTTCAGGAGGAACTATGAACGCTGATTACAAACTTAAGCTCTGGGAAGATTTTACTAAAAGAAGAACACCCGAGCTCCAAGAAAAGATCATAATTGAATATGCAGGATTAGTGAAACTGGTAGCAGGTCGCTTAAGTATGTATCTGGGATATCATGTTGAGTATGATGACCTTGTAGGATATGGTACCTTTGGACTGATTGATGCAATCGACAAATTCGATTATAATAAAGGTGTTAAGTTTGAAACCTACGCCTCATTAAGAATACGTGGTGCAATTCTGGATCAAATTCGTAAGATGGATTGGATTCCAAGGAGCATCCGACAGAAGCAGCGAAAAATTGATTTGGCATACCAAAACCTTGAGTCAAGGTATGGTCGCATGGCAAGTGAAGAAGAAGTTGCTTTCGAGCTCGAAATATCAATGGAGGAATTAGAGAATTGGCAGAGCCAGACAAAAGTCTCTAATGTGATTTCACTGGATGAGTTCATTGACCAGGGAAGTGAATCAAAGGTTGATCCCAGTCTTACGGCAAAATATGATCAACCGGATAAAGTAGTTGAGAAGCAAGAGCTGAAAGAATTACTAATTAAAGCATTGGAAACATTAACTGAGAAAGAAAAGAAGGTAATTATACTTTACTATTACGAGGAGTTGACCTTAAAGGAGATAAGTCGTATTTTAGAGGTATCGGAGTCAAGAATTTCGCAGTTACATACCAAAGCTTTACAAAAAATGAAATTTAAACTTGGCAATAATATGGAGCTTATTACGAATCTGTAGTAATACTGGATGGGGATCAGGTTGATTCGTTTTATTAAGAATTCATTTGTTAGAGAATATAGGCAAAGGTTGATTGGAGAAATATGTATTGTATTTCTCTTTTCGCAATGTCTGACAGTTGTCAATTTGAGAGGAGGGGCATTATGAAGGGAAGAAATGGTTATTTTGAGTTATTTACAAAGTTTGATGGAACCTATCTTCGGCTTTATGAAGCAGAAGCGGGCGGTGGTCCTGTTTTCTATGATGAAATTAGTAAATATCTTACCGATATGAAAATCTATGAATATGATAAAATAGCAGTTGGTAGAGCCATTACCTCGTTGCAAGGTGTTGCAGAAGTAAGACTATGCTCTGGTATAATACCCTCCAACGATGAATTGGTAACGGTTGATATTATGGAAGAGAGAATGTATGCAATTGCAAGATTTTATCCACCGGTAGGTAACGGAAAACCACTAAAGCGCGAGGAGATTATTAATTCGTTAGTTCGCAGTGGCATAAAATATGGGGTGCAAGAAGATGTTATCCAGGAGTTTTTGATGGACCGTCATTACTGTACAGATTACATTATTGCAAAGGCCACACCCGCACAACAGGGACAAGATGCAGTTATTACATATCATTTTAACACGGATTTAACCTTAAAACCAAAGAGAAATGAAGATGGAACCGTTGATTTTCACCAATTGGACATGATCAGTCATTGCCGTAAAGGAGATTTACTTGCAACGCTAACTCCGATCGACCTGGGAAGACCGGGAATTGATATCTGCGGTAATATTATACGTCCTCTAAAGGTAAATAATAAAGTTTTGAGACATGGTAATAAAATAAGAATTTCGCCAGATGGACTGCAAATGTTCTCGGAAGTTGATGGACATGTTAGTCTTACAGATGGTAGAGTGTTTGTTTCTGATACCTACGATGTTCCAGCAGATGTAGATGCCTCCACAGGAGATATCGTGTACGATGGAAATGTTGTAGTTCACGGCAATGTTATTTCCGGATTTTCAATACGTGCAAAAGGCGATGTCGAAGTGGATGGTGTTGTGGAAGGCGCATATATAGAGGCTGGTGGCCAGATTGTTCTAAAACGTGGTATGCAAGGTATGAGTAAAGGAATTTTACGAGCAGACGGGAATATTATTGCAAAGTTTCTAGAAAATTCCGAGGTGATTTCGGGCGGATATATTTCTACGGAATCCATCTTACATTGCAGGGTATCAGCAAAAGGAGATATCATTGTAGGTGGGAAACGAGGGTTTGTTACCGGAGGTGAAATTAGATCAGGATCGATGATCTCTGTTAAGACGGCTGGTTCAGTTATGGGTACGATGACACTTCTTGAAGTGGGCATTGATCCTAAAATTGTCGAAGAATTTCGTGAAATAGAAAAAAAACTTGCAATTATGATAGCAGATAAA
This sequence comes from Bacillota bacterium, assembly GCA_023407575.1. Classification (GTDB taxonomy): domain Bacteria; phylum Bacillota; class Clostridia; order Lachnospirales; family Lachnospiraceae; genus Mobilitalea. The sequence continues at coordinate 191,950 of JAEYLX010000067.1, read as the reverse complement.
GAAAAGTTAGGACAAGCTCTTGCGATTTTTAGAAAGAAGTTAACCATGGGAGTTCAAATTACTGATGAAAAGAAAGAGTATTTGAAACAAGTAACTCAGCAAAATATCATGCTTGAAACATCCATAAAAGAAGCAAAAAAGAGATATGATGATTTGAGAGTTGAGATGGATAATACTTCTTCGGGCGTGATAAAAGTGCATGATGTTGTATACCCAGGAACAAAATTAGTTATTTCTAATGTAATACACTACATTAGAAATGAAACACATCATAGTAAATTTCATAGAGATAGAGCAGACATTAAGATAACGCCATTGAACTAAGAGCAAGTAACCAGACGAAAGATAATGTTGTTATCCGTAAAGCTTCGGATACAGGATAAGGAGTGTACAATGGGACCACTTGATATTATTCGAACTCAAGAAGCGGCACAAATTAAACATATGGAAACCCAGAGAACACAGTATATGCATGAGGTTTCTAATAAAAATTTTAAGGATATGATTGAGAAACAGCAATCAAAACCCAAGGAGCTGACAAAATCAGAAAACCCAGAATATCGTTATGATGCGAAGGAAAAAGGGAATAATCAATATACAAGCTCCAAACAAAAGCAAAAAGAAAAAAAAGATGAGGAAAAGAAGGATAAGAGTACTTCTGTTCCACCAAAAAATAAGGGAATTGATATACGGATTTAATCCTGGTTTTTCGATTCTAAGTCAGAAATGGAGTATTTCATGGGTCTATTAGAAATTGTCTTAGTTGCCTTAGGAATTATCATTATAATAGTCAGCTGTTTTCAGATTGATAAAGCACAAAAAAATGTAGCACAAATAAACACATTTGACTTCTCCTATGAATCATTAAAAGAGGAAGAGAAGCAAAAACTAATAAACAAACTAAAAGATATAATATCAGATATTAGTGAAGAAGCAATCATTCAAACGGATGATAGCTTAAGCAAGCTTTCAAATGAAAAAATAATGGCGGTAAGTGAGTATTCAGATCAAATATTAGAAAAGATTTCAAGAAACCATGAGGAAGTCGTATTCCTATACAATATGTTAAATGACAAGGAAAAGGAATTAAAGTCAGCAGTTAAGGAAATTGATCAGTCAAAGAAAAAAGTCCAAGATATAATAGAAGCAAAAATAACTGGCAATAAGGAACAAGCCGCAAAGAAATATCATAGTGTAGAAAAACCTTTAACACAGGCTACACAAATCGAAAATAAATCGTTCACACAAAATTCAAATCAAGCATTTCAGGAAATGAATGAAAGTAATAGATCAAATAATAACACAGAGATCTTAAAACTATATTCACAAGGAAACTCTGTAATTGAAATTTCCAAGCTGTTAGGACTTGGTCAAGGTGAAGTTAAACTGGTAATTGACTTATTTAAGAACAAGAAGTAATTCGAAAGGCTTGGTATAAATTGATATGAAGTTAAAATATTACATGAGAGGATTGGGAATTGGAATATTACTTGCAACTTTAATTCTGTCCATTTCAAATACAAAAAAGAATTTAACCGATGAAGAAATTATTGCTCGAGCAGAAAAACTGGGCATGGTAATGGAAGATGAGATTGATAATAATTTAAAAGAAGTAATAAAAAAACCGTCAATTACAGAAGAACCAGAGGCTGCACCAAATGTCAGTGTAACCCCGGAAACTACTCCAGCAATAAGTATTACACCTACCTTAGCCGTGACCCCAATCGTCATTCCGGAACCGACCATCACTACGGCTCCTAATGTAACAAAACAGCCAGAGGTGACGGACACCCCCAAAACTAAACTGGTTACTTTTACGATTCAAAGAGGAATGTCCTCCAATAAAGTATCAAAGCTGTTGCAAGAGATTGGTTTAATAGAGGATGCGAAAGATTTTAATGAATATCTTATTGCTGAGAACAAAGTAAGTGTAATCCAGGTAGGGACTTATGAAGTACCGGAGAATAGTACTTATGGTGATATTGTAGATGCCATCACTAAGAATAATTAAACCTGTTTCCCAATAAAGTCATTAAAGAATAGAAAACTAAAATATAGTTATAGAATTAAATAATATACGAAAAGAAGGACTTGCCAAGCTTAGGTAAGTGTGATATAATTTTTAAGGCAAAATGCACGCATATTGATTCTAACAGTGGTGCCAAAGAGCAAAAGGTCTGATTAGAAAATGAGATATGCGGAAGAAAACAACCAAATGGAGGTAAAATTATGAGCGTTATTTCAATGAAACAGTTATTGGAAGCTGGTGTGCATTTCGGACACCAAACAAGAAGATGGAATCCTAAAATGGCGGAGTACATCTACACAGAGAGAAATGGTATCTACATCATCGATTTACAGAAATCTGTAGGTAAGGTAGATGAAGCTTATGCAGCTATTAAGAATGTGGTAGCTGAAGGTGGTACTATATTATTCGTTGGTACTAAGAAGCAGGCTCAAGATGCAGTTAAATCCGAAGCAGAGCGTTCTGGTATGTATTTCGTAAATGAGAGATGGTTAGGTGGTATGTTAACTAACTTCAAGACCATCAAGAGCAGAGTTGATAGATTAAGAGCAATCGAGAGAATGTCAGAAGACGGTACTTTCGAAGTTCTTCCTAAAAAAGAAGTTATTCAGTTAAAGAAAGAATGGGAAAAACTTGAGAAGAATCTTGGCGGAATCAAGAACATGAAGAAGATTCCTGATGCTATCTTCGTAGTAGATCCTAAGAAGGAAAGAATTTGTATCCAAGAGGCTCACACACTTGGTATTCCTCTTATCGGTATTGCTGATACTAACTGTGATCCTGAAGAATTAGATTTCGTAATTCCTGGTAATGATGATGCAATCAGAGCTGTAAAATTAATCGTTTCCAAGATGGCTGATGCTGTTATTGAAGCTAATCAAGGCGTTCAGTTAACAGATGCTGCTGGTTCAGAAGCATCTGATGAAGCAGCTATGGAAGATGTAGTTACTGCATAATTCATTTCGTTTAATATTACGAGACTTCATGAAACAGAGTATCATGGAGCTTACTAAATATGTATTAAAGTACATGGATGGAGGTTAATATGGAAGTTACAGCTGGAATGGTAAAAGAGTTAAGAGAAATGACCGGAGCTGGAATGATGGATTGCAAGAAAGCTCTTGCAGCTACTGAAGGTGATATGGATAAAGCAGTTGAGTTCTTAAGAGAAAAAGGACTTGCAGCAGCTGAAAAGAAAGCTGGTAGAATTGCAGCAGAAGGTATTGTTGCTACTAACGTAAGTGAGGATGGCAAAGTTGCATCCATCGTTGAAGTTAACAGCGAAACAGACTTCGTTGCTAAAAATGATAAATTTAGAGATTTTGTTGCTGCTGTTGCAGCACAGGTAGTTACATCAACTACAAGCGATCTTGATACATTCCTTGCAGAGTCTTGGTCCTTAGATAACTCTAAGACAGTTAAGGAAGAATTATCTTCTATGATCGCAATCATTGGCGAGAACATGAATATCAGAAGATTCGAGAAAATCGAAGCTACTAACGGATTTGTAGTATCCTACATTCACGGTGGTGGTAGAATTGGTATCCTTGTAGATGTTGAAAGTTCTGTTAACAACGATGAAGTTCAGGAAGCAGCTAAGAACGTTGCAATGCAAATTGCAGCTTTATCTCCTAAGTATGTTGATCAGTCTGAAATCTCTGCTGACTTCATTGCTCATGAGAAAGAAATCTTAAAAGCACAGATCATGAATGATCCTTCTAACTCCAAGAAGCCAGAGAACATCATTGAGAAGATGCTGGAAGGCCGTTTACAGAAAGAATTAAAAGAGTTCTGTCTTGTTGACCAGACTTATGTAAAGGATAGCGAGCTTTCTGTTGGACAGTATCTTGCTAACATTTCCAAGCAGGTTGGTTCACCAGTTGCTGTTAAACGTTTCGTACGTTTTGAAACTGGCGAAGGTCTTGAGAAGAAGTCTGAAAACTTTGCTGAAGAAGTTGCTAGACAAATGGGACAGTAATATTATTTGAGAATAAGATTTACCGCCGAAGATAATTTCGGCGGTTTTTTTATGGAATTCATTCTGATGATAACATGATAAATAGGATATAGTCACAATTTTAATAATAGAAAAATATAAGATGTAGGAAATATGAAGTTTACTTTGTTATTAATGAGTGGTAAAATATACCTATTATTTAAGGGGGATTCACAGATGAAAAGCAGGAATTTTAAATTACAGCTATTTTTTTTCCTTACATTATTTTTATGTGTTATTTTAACAAAGTCAAAGGAATGCTATGCAGAAACAACCACAAAAATTACGATTGGTGAACGAATTTCTAATACTACATTTTTGATGCAAAATCAAAAATATACATTTTCTTTAAAAGAAAAGACAAAGTTAACAATATATGTTTCAGTCGATGAATATTTAGATACAGATAATGAAGAGAATTGTATAGTGTTTGACTTATACAATGATAAATACAATCATTATATTGATTATTGGGAAATTTTAGAAGGTGAAAAACAGACTGAAACGGTTGAATTAGAAAAAGGAAACTACACGATAAGAATTTTTGGCGACACGGAAGACTTGGAGTTTTTGGACTATTCTTTTAGTACAAAAAATGTAACTAAGTATGCTAACCAAATAACGATACCAGAGAGCGTTGCTATTATTGAAGGTAGTTCAAAAAAAATTAAAGCAGATTGGTTACCTAAAGGGTCATACAGTGGTAAAATTACGTGGAGTACATCAAATGAAAAAATTGCTACTGTTTCAACTAATGGCACAGTTAAAGCCATATCAGCAGGGGAATGTACAATTAAAGCGACATTATCTAGCGGAAATATTGCAAAATGCAAAGTAAAGATAACGCCATTATATGCTACAAAAATATCAGCTACCGAAAAATTGAGTATATACACATCTGATAGTAAAACTATAAATGTGAAAGTACGGGAAGGTGGAAAGAAGGTTAATACTATAACTTGGTCTTCCTCAAATAACAAAGTAGCTAAGGTAAATGAAAAGGGAATGGTTACTGGAGTAAAAGCCGGAACATGTACTGTAACAGGAATATTAAAAGGTGGTAATACAGTTAAATGCGTTGTAACAGTTAAAGGAAGACCACAATTGTATATAACTGAGGCTAGCTTTGATATTAATTTTGTTGGTGGCATCGAACCATATTTTACGTTGCAAAATAATTTTGGTAAAACAATTAAATATATTTATTTAAATTGCTATTTTTACAATAGAGTAGGTGATCCGGCCTATTGTGAAATTAAAGATACATATTTTCAACGTTTAAAGATAACTGGACCAATTAAAGACGGAATAACAAATACATATTACTGGGATGCTGTAATTTACAATAACACAACGGGAAAAATGTATCTTAAATCTGCAGAAATCGAGTTTATGGATGGTACGAAAAAGACGATATCTCTAGGTGAAAGTTATAAATAAAAATTATATAAATTTAGATAAAAGAAATCCTCAGTCAATATGAACTGAGGATTTTCTGATGTTACCTGTCATAATATTAAAAAGTGAAATAAAATATCATTTAAGAACAGGAGAAATGTTCATAGTTTTAAAAGGATTTTAAGGATAAGGCTTTGCTAAATAGCTAAAAATATGTTAATATTAAGCAAGTACTAAAACTAGGGGTGGACGACTTGCGAGATATAAATAACACAATAGATGAAACGACAAATCATGCATTAAAGCTTGCTGAAAATAAAAGAAAACGCATTAAAAGAATGAAAATTGGGATTATTATTTCCGTTATTTTATTAATTACGCTTCCAACGATATGTTGTATTTTTTTGGGGTTTAGAGTAATTGAATTGCAAGCAGATATAACGGAATTACATAGCTTATATGGTATGAGTACAGAGGAACCTGACCATAATAATTATGCATATGCAGCTGAAATAGATATTAATAAAATAAATCCAGCGGCAATAATAAGTATAACGCCGATAATAACACCTGCTGCATCAATAACCATAACACCAACCATAACACCGACGCTAGCACCAATTATAACAACTGCCATAGCGCCAACAATAGCTCCATCAATAATGCCCGATGCTTCATCAGTAATTATCCCTATAGATGATAGTTCCTCCAACCAGATAGAGAGTACGCAAACAGTACCTACATTAATGCCTTCCCCGACGTCGATACCACTGGATGAGATAAAAGAAGGTATCTATAAAGATAAACAAGTATATCTTACCTTTGATGATGGACCAAGCATTTACACAGATGAAATTTTAGATATTTTAAAAGAGTATGGAATTAAGGCAACTTTTTTTGTCGTAGGAAAAACGGATGAGCATTCAAAGAAAATGTATAAGAGAATTGTAGAGGAAGGTCATACATTAGGAATGCACTCCTATTCACACAAGTATGATAAGATTTATAAATCAGTTAAAGATTTTGATAAGGACTTTACAAAACTATGGAAATTGTTATATGATACTACTGGATACAAGCCTTCTATTTACCGATTTCCAGGGGGAAGTGCCAATCAAATGAACGAACATGGTATTGAGGATTTTATTAAGTACCTTAACGATGCTGATATGGTATATTTTGATTGGAATGTATTAAATGGTGATGCAACTGGCGTTACTTATACTGAGGAACAATTAGTAGAGAATGTATTAAGTGGTGTTAAAGTCAAAAAGAGATCCATTGTTCTACTACATGATTCTCAATCAAAGAGAGCAACCGTAGATTCACTTCCGACACTGCTAGATGATTTACTTCAGGGAGGAGCAGAGCTCCTACCGTTGAATAAGGATGTTCCCCCCATTCAGATGATAAAGGCCGATTCAGTCAAATAATTGTTTGTAAAAATGTAACTATACATAGGGAGGTTTTGTTATGGGCTTTTTTAAGGACTTTAAAGAGGATTTAACTCAAGCTGTCAATGAACTACTACCAGATGACGAAGCTGTACAGAAAGATGCAGTAGTTGAAGAAGAAACTGAATCTGAAGAGCAGATGGTTAATACTCTTGATTTGAATGATGTGTTATCAAATGAAGAATCTGATAATGAGAAAATGAAAGAATGGCTGGAAGAGTTTGCACAGGAAGACGGAGATTCCTTAGAGGACAGCTTTGATTATGAACTAGATGAGGAAGAAGCTTTAGAAAATGTTATACAAAACGAAGAAGAATTCGAAGAGTTAGTAGAAAATGAGGAAGAAGAGGAAGAGGATATGGATGATAATATCGATTTAGAATTATTGGAAGCGATGATTGAAAGTGAAGAAGAGGCAGTCGTAGAAGAGAAAGAAAAGGTTGCTCCAAAGTTAAGAGCGTCTTCCCTTGTAAGTGATGATGAAGTAACTGTAATTTCAAAAGGAACATCAATCAACGGAAGTATTTCTTCCGATGGCTCCCTTGACATTATGGGTAATGTTACAGGAGATGTGGAATGTCTTGGAAAACTTTCCATTACTGGTAAAATCATTGGTAACTCTTCAGCAGCAGAAGTATACGTTAATACTGAGCGTTTGGAAGGAAGTATCACAAGCGAAGGAACAGTCAAGGTTGGACTTGGGACAGTAATTATTGGTGACATCCTTGCAACGTCTGGCGTAATTGCTGGTGCGGTTAAAGGCGAAATTGATATTAATGGACCAATTGTTGTAGACTCTACAGCCATAATCAAAGGAAATATTAAAGCAAAATCAGTTCAGATTAATAATGGAGCTGTTATCGAAGGTTTCTGCTCCTTAAGTTACTCCGAAGTTGATGTAGATAATATTTTCGAATAAACTTTGGCATGAAATTTTGAAAAGATATATTTAGTAAGCACAGTACCAGTTACTGTGCTTACTATTAAGAAGAAATATGTTTCAATAACAATTCTATTAAGAAGAAAAATAATGTAATCAAAAAGACTACTGTTGGAAAAGCAAAATCAACTTAGGAATATATGAAAGCTTTATAAAACAATGATTTTTATTAGATTTAGGCTAGTAATAAGTGTTGTTTTGTGGTAAATTATTTAAGAATATTCTTTAGGTGTTAAGGTGTGAAGCAATCTCATCTTAACCAATTCGAATGTAAGATTTCCACATGGAGGCATAATTAAAATGAAGGCATATGAAAGAGTACTGCTTAAACTAAGTGGGGAAGCTTTGGCGGGTGATAAGAAGACCGGCTTTTGTGAAGAAACCTGCATTGGCGTAGCAAACCAGGTAAAACAATTAGTAGAAGAAGGAATCCAGGTTAGTATAGTTATCGGCGGTGGAAATTTCTGGAGAGGAAGAACCAGCGAGACAATAGATAGAACAAAAGCAGACCAAATTGGTATGTTAGCAACTGTAATGAATTGTATCTATGTGTCTGAAATATTTCGGTTTGTAGGTATTCCAACACAGGTTTATACACCTTTTGCTTGTGGCAGCATGACGAAGTTATTTGCAAAAGATGATGTGATTGACTGCATGAAACAGGGTGGAGTAGCCTTTCTGGCAGGTGGTACTGGACATCCATATTTTTCAACTGATACTGCAACTTCACTTCGTGCAATTGAGTTAGATTGCAATATTATTTTAGCAGCTAGAGCGATTGATGGTGTTTATGACAGTGATCCTAAGAAAAACCCGGCAGCTAAAAAGTTTGATCGAATTCCTTTACATGAGATACTTGATAAAAAACTAGGAATTATAGATCTTCCTGCAACAGCACTCTGCATAGAAAATAAAATGCCAATGCTTTTATTTGGATTAGCGGAAGAAAATAGTATAGTGAAAGCAGCAAAAGGAGAATCAAACGGGACACATATTACCGTTTAGAATATTCAAATATTAATGGAGGGATGAAAAATGGACGCAAAGTTAGAGCAATTTAATAGTAAGATGGTGAAGACCATTGATAACTTAAAGGAAGATTATTCAACAATTCGCGCTGGTAGAGCAAATCCACATCTTTTAGATAAACTTAGAGTAGATTACTATGGTCAACCATCTGCGATTCAGTCAGTTGCTAATATATCTGTACCGGAACCAAGAGTAATTCAAATTCAACCTTGGGAAAGCAAGCTGATTAAGGAAATCGAGAAAGCAATCATCAATTCAGACTTGGGGTTAAATCCAAGTAATGATGGTAAAGTAATTCGTCTTGTGTTCCCTGAATTAACAGAAGAACGCAGAAAAGATTTGGTTAAGGATGTAAAGAAAAAGTCTGAAAATGCTAAGGTTGCCGTACGTAATATCAGACGTGATGCCAATGAGCTGTTCAAAAAACAGAATAAGGCAAGTGAGATATCTGAAGATGAATTCAAAGGGTTAGAAGATAGTGTTCAAAAACTTACTGATCGTTATGTGGCTGAAATTGACAAGATAACAGAAGATAAGTCAAAAGAAATTCTTACAGTTTAGTTATTCAAATAGGGTGTGTTCAAAGGGATGCTTCATTACCTTCTTAGGAAAGGAATAGAAATACCCTTTGAAACACCCTTGTCTTGAAATGGTAAGACCAATGTTATTTTATTGGTCGGATGGGAGAACCCTCATGCAAGAACAGGAACTGATGATACCGAAACATGTAGCTATCATATTGGATGGCAACGGTAGATGGGCGAAAAAGAAGCTGATGCCCAGAAATTATGGTCATACCCAAGGAAGTAAAAATGTAGAAAAAATATGCGAGAAGGCATATAAAATGGGAGTGGAATATCTTACGGTCTACGCCTTTTCAACTGAAAACTGGAAAAGACCGAAAGAGGAAGTAGACGCATTAATGAAATTACTTCATACCTATCTGGACACCAGTATAAAGACTAGTACAAAGAATAATATGTGCATTCGAGTTCTTGGAGACAGATCAAAGCTTTCCAAAGAAATTAATGAAAGTATTGTTAAATTGGAAGAAGCGTCCAAGAATAATACAGGCTTAAAGTTCCAGGTTGCAATTAATTATGGCAGCAGGGATGAGATGTTGCGAGCAGTTAAACATCTTGCAGCTGATGTTAAAATGAATAAAACTGAGATAGATCAAATAGATGAAACAGCATTTGAACAGTACTTAGATACCAGAGAAATACCGGATCCTGATTTATTAATCCGTACCAGTGGAGAACAACGTTTATCTAACTTTTTATTATGGCAACTGGCGTATACCGAATTTTATTTTACAGATGTTCTATGGCCGGATTTTGATGAAAAAGAACTTATAAAAGCATTTGAATATTACAGTAGTAGGACAAGAAAATACGGAGCTGTATTATAGTTCATCAATGGAGGGGAATATGTTTCGAACTAGATTAATCAGTGGTATTATTTTATTAGCAATCGCAATTGGAGTTATCGTCTTAGGTGGAAATATCTTATTTGCCACCTTATTAGTTATATCTCTAATTGGTACAATGGAATTAAGTAGAATTGTAAAAGTAAATAAAGAACTTCCTGGTGTATTGGCATATCTTTGTACCATTGCATTCTATCTGTTATTATATTTTAAATTAGAGCAGTTTCAGTTAATGTTATTTATTGTTTATTTAATGCTGTTAATGGCAAACTATGTATTTGCTTTTCCTAAGTATTCTACAGAGCAAATAGCGGTTCCGTTTCTTGGATTGTTCTATGTTGGTATCATGCTTTCCTATATCTATCAGGTTCGAATACTTGAGGACGGAGCATTAATTGTATGGTTGATATTTATTGGAGCTTGGGGATCCGATACCTGCGCTTATTGTGTAGGCGTGCTGTTTGGTAAACATAAAATTGCTCCAGTATTAAGCCCAAAAAAATCCCTTGAAGGATGTATCGGCGGCGTGGTTGGAGCGGCTGCTATCGGCGCAATCTATGCACTTATTGCAAAAGATTATATTACGGAAGTATCTAATCCAATTTTAGCATTTGCAGTGATAGGTGCTGTTTCAAGTATTATATCCCAAATTGGCGACTTGGCTGCCTCTGCAATAAAGAGAAATCATGAAATTAAAGATTATGGTAAATTGATTCCAGGGCATGGTGGTATTTTGGATCGTTTTGACAGCATAATATTTACTGCACCCATCGTATACTATTTAACAGTCTTATTACGTGGGTAAATGGAGGCTAAAGATGAAGCAAATTGCAGTATTAGGGTCAACAGGCTCCATTGGAACCCAGACCTTAGAGATTGTACGAGAACATAGAGATCAACTAAAGGTTACAGTACTTAGTGCCGGAAGTAATATCGAATTACTGGAAAAGCAAATCAGAGAGTTTATGCCAAAGTTAGTCTGTGTTTCAGAGGTGGTAAAGGCAGAACAACTAAAGGAAAGGGTGAAAGATATACCAGTCCAGGTACTTTCTGGTATGGAAGGTTTAATTGAATGTGCAGTATATGCGGAAACAGAACTTGTTGTAACTGCCATGGTGGGAATGATTGGAATAAGACCAACTATTGAAGCAATTAAAGCAGGAAAAGACATAGCCTTAGCCAATAAAGAAACACTAGTTACAGCAGGTCATCTTATTATGCCTCTGATAAAAGAAAAAAATGTTTCACTTTATCCGGTGGATAGTGAACATTCTGCAATATTCCAGTCAATGAATGGAGAGAATAAAAAAAAGGTACAAAAAATAATATTAACTGCTTCAGGTGGTCCGTTTCGGGGGAAAACAAAGGCAGAGCTAGAGAATAAAACACCCAAGGACGCGCTAAAGCATCCAAACTGGACAATGGGGCAGAAAATAACAATAGACTCTGCGACCATGGTTAACAAAGGACTTGAAGTAATGGAAGCAGCCTGGTTGTTTGATGTGAATATTGATGATATTCAGGTGGTGGTACATCCACAGAGCATTATACATTCCATGGTTGAATATGTGGATGGCAGTGTAATAGCTCAGCTTGGTGTGCCGGATATGAAACTTCCAATTCAATATGCACTGTTTTATCCGGAGCGTATGCCAATGCAGGATAATCGAGTTGATTTTTATAAGTTAAAACAACTGAACTTTGAAGAACCTGATTTTAGTACCTTTGAGGGACTAAAACTTGCCTTTGAAGCCGGTCGAATTGGTGGAAGTATGCCAACGGTATATAATGCCGCCAATGAATGGGCAGTTGCTGCATTTCTAAGAGAAGAAATTGAATTTTTAATGATTCCAACATTAATTAAAGAGGCAATGAACAATCATCAATTGATGGAATGTCCATCGCTGGAAGAAATTCTGAATACGGAACAACAAACATATGATTTTATAAAGAGCTATACTAAACTCTGAAAGTAAGATAATTACCCGCAGAGGATAAGAAAGGATAATGAATGAATATAATCGTAGCGATATTAATATTAGGTGTAATAGTTACCATCCACGAATTAGGACATTTTTTATTAGCAAAGAAGAATGGCATAACCGTAACGGAATTTTCAATCGGTATGGGACCAAGAATAGCGAGTTATGTATATAAGGGAACCAGATATTCTCTTAAAATACTGCCTTTTGGTGGGTCTTGTATGATGCTTGGAGAAGATGAGACCGTTGATGATGAGGGAGCATTTCATAAGAAAGGAGTATGGGCCAGGTTCTCTGTTATTTTCGCTGGTGCATTTTTTAACTTTATCTTTGCTTTTGTTCTTTCCTTGATTTATTTAGGAAATGTCGGTGTTGATAAGCCTTTTGTAGAGCACACGGTTAAGGGTTCACCGGTAGATGGAATTCTACAAGAAGGAGATGTAATAACTAAAATGAATGGTTCCGCTGTACATTTTGGTAGTGATATCATGTATAATCTTTACTTCAAACCTTATTCCAAGGAAGCAGTACCAATCACATTTGTAAGGGATGGCGAGGAGCAGACGGTAAATATTACTCCAGTATTAAAGGATTATTATTTGCTTGGATGTAATTTTTATCCAAGTGGTGACCCTGCAAAGATTGTTGGATTATCAACAGATTACCCTGTGGCGCAGGCGGGACTTGAAGTAGGAGATGTAATTGTTAAGATTAACGATATAGAAATTACCACTGGGGCAGAGCTCTCCAGTTATTTAGAATCAAATCCATTGGAGGATAAACCATTATCTTTAACATATGTAAGAGATGGTGATGTGAATAATCCTATTCAAGCTACGGTAACTCCAAAGTTTGATAAAAGTAGCTATATGATTGGTCTGGAATACAATTTGACATATGGGAAAGTATCTGCGCTTGAAGTGATTGAATATAGTTTTTATCAAGTAAAGCAGAATATAGTTAATACATTAAAAAGTGTATTCTATCTGGTTACTGGTCGCGTAAGTGTGAAAGAAATTGCAGGACCAGTGGGAATTGTTAATTATGTTGGAGACATTGTAACTGAATCTAAGGACTATGGAATTCGTGTTACGTTATTATCTTTAGTGCAGTTTAGTATTTTAATTAGTGCAAATCTAGGTGTTATGAATCTACTTCCCATACCTGCACTTGATGGTGGCAGATTGGTGTTCCTACTAATCGAGGCAGTAAGAAGAAAGCCAGTGGAAAAAGAAAAAGAGGCAATGGTGCATATGGTGGGTATGGTACTCCTAATGATGCTCATGGTGTTTGTACTATTTAATGATATCAAGAATATCTTTATTCGATGATATATTGCAAGCTTGCTTGCAAATACCGATTGGAGCAACAAGATCATAAACATGTTTTTGCTTATGAGATAATGCATATTTAAAAGAAAGGTTATGATCTTGCTTTTGGCTTTGACCAGAGCAGGTCATAACCTTTCTAATTACGCAAAGGTAAAAGTAAAACAACGCATCTGTTCCATAGTTTTATCGCATTTACAAATGAAAGCCAAAGGGTTACAATAAAGATACTCAAATAAAGATACTCAAATAAAGATACTCAAATAAAGATACTCAAATAAAGATACTCAAATAAAGATACTCAAATAAAGATACTCAAATAAAGATACTCAAATAAAGATACTCAAATAAAGAAGCTCGAATAAGGATACTCGAATAAGGATGTTCGGATAAAGAGGTTCAAAGAATGCAAGAAAGGGTGATATTATGTACCGTAATAATACAAAGGTTATTCAAATTGGAGATAGAGTGATTGGCGGAGGTAATCCAGTTCTAATTCAGTCAATGACAAATACAAAGACAGAAGATGTAAAAGCAACCATTGAACAGATACACAGGTTGACAGCAGCAGGATGTGAAATTGTCCGTTGCACGGTTCCTACCATGGAAGCTGCCAGTGCATTTGCTGAAATAAAGAAAAATATATCAATTCCCTTAGTAGCAGATATCCATTTTGATTATCGACTTGCTATTGCTGCCATGGAGAATGGTGCTGATAAAATTAGAATCAATCCAGGAAATATAGGGAATGAAGAGAAGCTTAGAGCGGTGGTAAGTGTAGCGAAGGAGCGAAGCATCCCAATCAGAGTTGGTGTTAACAGTGGTTCTCTTGAAAAAGATATTATTGCAAAATATGGTCATGTAACAGCAGAGGGATTGGTGGAAAGTGCTTTAGATAAAGTGAAGCGTATCGAGGACATGGATTATGATCAGTTGGTAATCAGTATTAAGTCCTCGGATGTAATGATGTGCATCAGAGCACATGAGTTAATTGCCAGTAAAACATACTATCCGTTACATGTTGGAATTACAGAGTCAGGTACAGTACATGCAGGTAATATCAAGTCTGCACTTGGATTAGGTGTGATACTTTATCAGGGAATTGGTGACACCATTCGAGTTTCCTTAACAGGTGATCCGGTGGAAGAGATTAAGTCTGCAAAGATAGTACTTAAGACATTAGGTCTTCGAAAAGGTGGAATAGAGTTAGTATCCTGCCCAACCTGCGGAAGAACAAATATTGATTTAATTCAGTTGGCTACAGAGGTGGAAGAAATGGTGGCTGGTTTTGATCTTGATATCAAAGTTGCTGTAATGGGTTGTGCTGTAAATGGTCCAGGAGAAGCCAGAGAAGCTGATATCGGTATCGCAGGAGGCAAAGGTGAAGGTTTACTTATGAAAAAGGGCGAGATTGTTCGAAAAGTACCGGAGGATCAATTATTAAATGTACTTAGAGAGGAACTAATCAACTGGAATAAGTAGAATGGTACCGATTTGAAGGGAGAATAGACAATGCTATTTTTTGAAGCATTTGATCAACTTAATACGGATCAGGAGCTAAAGAATCTATTTGGTGATGTAGATGTAGTAAAAGTACTGGCGTCAAAACAGAATAAGAATGTATATATTTGTATCAGAAGTAATCGTCTAATCACTAGGACTCAAATTAAAAGGATGGAAGAATTGCTTAATCGGCAACTCTTTTTACATACAGATAATAAGGCGGTAATAAAGCCGCAGTTTGACTTGTCGGCACAATATAATTTAGAAAATTTATATCCTTTGTATAGAGATAGTATTCTGGAAGAGATTAAAGAAGACAGTGTGGTTTCTTATCATCTTTTTTCTACAGCAGAAGTTAGTATCGAAGATTTAACCATGAGGATTCGAATCCTGGAAAGTTGTGTGATTCAGGAAAGGATGATGAAGCTAAAGGATTATCTGCAGACAATATTTCAGGAGCGCTTTGATTATACGGTGACTGTTCAGGTTGAATATGAGGAGAATAGAAAAAAGAAAAATCATGCCAAGGAATATCAAGCACAGATGTTATCATTCACAGAAATGAAGGTGAAGGAAGAAGCTTTGTCGGATCAGTCCTTTGAGGGTAGTTCTAGTAGTGATGATAACATAGTAGCTGAGGGATTACAATCGATAGCTTCAAAACAAGTCGGTAAACAGCAGGCATCACCTGTTCAAAAGGCAGAAGTATCGAAACCCTCTGTAGCCTCCAAGGATACTGCGGGAAAGTTCGAGGCTAATCGAGGAGCTGCACCTGGCAAAAGCGTTTATGATAAGGCGAAGGGAGGCTATCGAAAGCTTCCAACGGATCCTTCTGTGATATATGGAAGAAACTTTGACGGTAATTCCATGCCCATTTGTGACATCCTAGGGGAAATTGGTGAAGTTGTAATTCGAGGAAAGTTAATTAAGCCTGAAACCAGAAACATAGGAAACGACAAGAGTATTATTACGTTCATAATTACGGATTTTACTGATTCCATTAAGATAAAACTATATGCTAAAACCATTGAGATGGAAGAACTTACTTCTGTCTTAAAACCAGGTGGCTTTTATTTACTAAAAGGAATTGCACAGATGGACACCTATGAGAGAGATATTTTAATTGGATCAGTGGTAGGAATTAAGACAATCAGCGATTTCACGGCTTCAAGAATGGATATGTCACCAATTAAGAGAGTTGAACTTCATGCACATACCATGATGAGTGACATGGACTCTGTGGTAGATGTCAAGAAATTTGTAAAGAGAGCCTTCCAGTGGGGACATAGTGCAGTTGCAATTACCGATCATGGTGTGGTTCAGTCTTTTCCAGAGGCGAATCATGCATTAAATCCTAAGGATTATAAGGATGAAAATGAACAGAAAAGAGCCAAGGAGTTCAAAATTATTTATGGTATGGAAGCATACTTGGTGGATGATATAAAAGAAGTAGTGACAAATGGCAAGGGGCAAAGTCTGGAGGATACCTTTGTTGTATTTGATATAGAAACTACTGGTTTTAGTGCAACGACAAATAAAATTATTGAAATTGGAGCAGTAAAAGTTGTGAAGGGTCAGGTGGCAGACACCTATTCCACCTTTGTTAATCCAGAGGTCCCCATTCCCTATGAGATTGAACAGCTAACTTCAATTAATGATAATATGGTGCTAGGTGCGCCAAAGATTGAGGAAGTACTGCCTAAGTTCCTGGAGTTCTGTGGTGATAGTGTGCTGGTTGCACACAACGCCTCCTTTGACGTTGGATTTATATCTAAGAATGCCCAACGACAAGGACTAACACTTGATTCTACTGTAATAGATACAGTTGGATTAGCAAGAATTTTGCTGCCAGATTTAAGCCGATATAAGTTAAACATTGTTGCAAAAGCTCTGGGTGTTTCGTTAGAAAATCACCATAGAGCTGTTGATGATGCAAAGGCAACCTCAGAAATCTTCATGAAATTGTGCGATAAGCTACGTGACAAAGAGGTTTTTAGAGTGAATGAAATAGATAAGCTGGGGAGATTATCAGCAGAAGCAATCAGGAAACTGCCAGCTACGCATGCAATCTTTCTGGCGCAAAATGACATTGGAAGAGTTAATCTTTATAAAATGGTTTCCCTTTCCCATATTGAATACTATAATAAACGGCCGAAGGTTCCGAAAAGCCTGCTGATGGAATGCAGGGAAGGGATTCTTGTTGGTTCTGCTTGTGAAGCTGGGGAGATATTTCGAGCGGTACAATCTAACCAATCCCATGAAACCATCGATCGATTGATGAATTTTTATGACTATCTTGAAATACAGCCGATTTGCAATAATGAATTTTTAATTCGAAATGATGGAAATGATGTTCATTCTCGTGAAGATTTAATGGATTTAAATCGAAGGATTGTTGCGCTAGGAGAAGAATATAATAAACCTGTGGTGGCAACCTGCGACGTACATTTTCTTGATCCGGAGGATGAGGTTTATCGTAGAATTATTTTAGCAGGAAAAGGTTTTAAGGATGCGGATGAACAGGCTGCCTTATATTATCGAACAACGGAAGAGATGCTGGAAGAGTTCGCCTACCTTGGGAAAGCTAAGGCTGAAGAAGTTGTAATTACAAACCCTAATTTGATTTCAAGTCGAATTGAGAAAATATCACCGGTGCGTCCGGATAAATGTCCTCCGGTTTTACCAAACTCGGAAGAAAACCTACGTAGTATCTGCTATGAGAAGGCTCATTCCATGTATGGTGAGCCATTGCCAGGGCCAGTGGAAGCCCGATTAGAGCATGAATTAAAATCAATTATTAATAATGGCTTTGCCGTAATGTATATTATTGCGCAGAAACTGGTGTGGAAATCAAATGAGGATGGTTATCTGGTTGGTTCCAGAGGTTCTGTTGGTTCCTCATTTGTTGCGACTATGGCTGGTATCACAGAGGTTAACCCGCTTGCGCCTCATTATTTTTGTTCTCACTGCCATTTTTCAGATTTTGATTCCGAGGAAGTAAAAAAATACGGAGGCAGCTCCGGTTGTGACATGCCTGACAGAGTATGTCCTAACTGTGGGGAAACTCTGAATAAGGATGGTCATGATATCCCCTTTGAAACCTTCCTGGGCTTTTATGGAGATAAAGAACCTGATATCGATCTTAATTTCTCAGGTGAATACCAAAGTAAGGCACATGAATATACGGAGGTTTTATTTGGTAAGGGACATACCTTTCGAGCAGGAACGATTGGTACATTGGCAGATAAGACTGCCTTTGGATACGTTAAGAACTACTATGAAGAACGAGGAATTCACAAGCGAAATGTGGAGATCGACCGTATTGTACAGGGATTGGTTGGAGTAAGGCGTACCACAGGTCAGCATCCTGGTGGTATTGTTGTAATGCCGCATGGTGAAAACATCTATTCCTTCACTCCAGTACAACGACCTGCCAATGATATGACCACAAGCACAATCACTACTCATTTTGACTACCATTCGATTGACCATAATTTATTAAAGCTAGATATTCTCGGTCACGATGATCCGACCATGATACGTAAACTAGAGGATTTAACCGGAATCGATGCGAAAGAAATAAGTCTGGATGAACAAAATGTACTAAGTTTGTTTCATGATTTAAGCGCTCTTAAGATATCTCCGAAAGATTTGGATGGTTGTGAACTTGGATGTCTTGGTATCCCAGAGTTCGGAACAGATTTCGTAATGCAGATGGTAAAGGATACTAAGCCAAAGACCTTTTCTGATTTGGTTCGAATCTCCGGGTTATCCCACGGTACTGACGTATGGCTAAACAATGCGCAGACGTTGATACAGAGTGGTACCTGTACCCTTGCTACAGCAATCTGTACCAGGGATGATATTATGACTTATCTGATTGCTACCGGTGTGGAACCTGGGGTCTCCTTTAAAATCATGGAGAGTGTTCGTAAGGGAAAAGGATTAACTCCCGATATGGAGGAAGCAATGTTAGCTTCCAATGTACCGGACTGGTATATCTGGTCCTGTAAACAAATTAAGTACATGTTCCCCAAGGCACATGCTGCAGCATATGTTATGATGGCCTTCCGTATTGCTTATTTTAAGGTCTATTACCCGTTGGCTTATTATGCAGCCTTTTTCTCCATAAGAGCGTCTGCCTTTAATTATGAGCTTATGTGTCTGGGAAGAGAGAAGTTGGAATTACATATTGCAGATTACAAGAGAAGAAGTAATATCTTAACAAAGAAGGAACAGGATACCTTTAAGGATATGAGAATTGTACAGGAAATGTATGCAAGAGGTTTTCAGTTCTTGCCTATTGATATCTATACTGCAAAAGCACAAGACTTTCAGATTATAGATGGTAAATTAATGCCTTCTCTTAGTACCATTGATGGTCTGGGTGAAAAAGCAGCTGATGCGGTCGTGGAAGCTTCGAAATTAGGTACTTTCTTATCCAGAGATGATTTTAAAATACGCTGTAAAGTCAGTTCCACTGTTGTTGATTCAATGGCAAAGATGGGTCTGTTGGGAGACTTACCTGCGTCAAATCAAATGTCACTTTTGGATTTCCTGACTTAAGATTAAGGATTTATTTTCATATGAGGTAGAATTAGCAGAATTAAAAGATGGAGGTTCCTGCAAGATGAAATATTATCTATTGCAGGAACAATTTCATCTGTTTTCAAAATTTATATAATATCACTTTACTATAAGTTGTGTAAAATGAGGTATATACAGGAATCTCTGGGAGAGAAGATTAGAAGGATATTTCTAAAATGTGTCAATTGATAAAACAATTTAAAAAATATTATAAAAAGTACTTGCTTTTTTATTTGCCATAGTATACAATAGATTTTGTTCTTGAGGCTCGTTGGTCAAGGGGTCAAGACGCCGCCCTCTCACGGCGGAAACACGGGTTCGATTCCCGTACGAGCTGCTAAAATGAAAAACTGGCGAAAGCCTAATAAAAAGCCACTTACAAGCATTTAGATAATACTTGTTAGAGGCTTTTTTAAATGTTAAAATCCATTTTTTCTAAGGATTTTTCTAAGTTTTAAACATTTTTCTATGATAATGCATTATAATTTATCGGAATTCATCCTTGCTTTTTCTTCTTTGACTTATCGAAATTAAATATTTTATCAGAGTATTTAGTCAATGTTGTTTGATGTGTGGTTTGACTTAAGTGCACATAATTTCTCATTATTGTCTCAACCTTAGATCCCATTATTTCGCTAACTATCTTTGCGTTTTCTCCATCCAATATATTATTAGTAGCAAAACTGTGTCTGCCATCATATAACCTTATCTGTGGCAAATAGTAATCTTTGCGAGGTATTTTACCTTTTTCTTCTTCAATCGCTTTTAATCGTTTATTATGATTAATAATTATTGTTCTGTAAGCTCTGGAATAGCTATTAGGTGTAATCGGCTTACCATTTTCATAAGTAAAAAGAAAATCATTGTCAATGTAACCATGCTCACCAAGTGAACCACCATTCTGAATTTCGTTTTTTATCTTTTTATTATATTCATCTTTTTGATTTGACTTTTTCTTAAGTTTTGATTCTAAACAACTATATACGAATGGTTCAAGCGATAATGGCCTGTGGCTCCCTGGTGTTTTCATATCTGTTATATTACCGTATTTATTATAACCTCTATAAAGAGCCAGCATATTGTTCCCTTTAAGCGAATTTACAGAAACACCACATACCTCACCTGGTCGTAGAGCAGTTGTGAATGAAAGCACCAACATTTCATAATAATCAGAATTTACAACATCGTCCAGATTTAAAAAATATCCGATTGTTTTTGCATCCCATGTTTTATGTTCTGCATTTGCTACTTTATCTCTTTTGATATCATCACAAGGGTTATATTTAATTAAGTGCAATGGTTTAATTGCAAAATCCATTATCATAGAAAAAAGGTCCATTGTTTTATTGACAGTGGCAGGTTTAAATTTTTCGCTTAAAGCATTTTTGAATTTCTGCGTATGAGTTGGGATAATTTTATTAACAGCTATACCACCGAATACTTCAGATAACTTGGAATTATAATAACCCTTATATCCTTTCCAAGTAGATTCTGCATAAGTCTTTTCTGTTGATTCAAACCACATTTCAGCTACATCCTTAAAAAGCATACTTCCCTTTGTTTTTGGTGTGCCTTTTTCTATGTCTTCTAAAATATCAGCCTCGTCTTGAACGGCTTCTTTTCTTTTGCTTTTACCCTTCCCCCAGATAGTGGAGTTGGCTACCGGATCGAATACGCATGCATAATACTTTTTTGATGTTTTACCGGTTTTCTTTGATGTGTATTCTTTCGTTTGAATACTCATAAAGTGTTTCCTTTCCTTTTAATTTACTTAATGGATTCGTCTTCGCTTTGTAAATCTAGTAATTTTTCCGCGTATGTGGTTAATCTATTAATATTATCACTATTAAGTTGATTGATTATGTCTAATAATTGAGGAGCTAAGCTAGCTAGAGTTGCTACAGAGTTTTCAGTGTGGTAATGGGAATCTTCTTTTAAGATCATTGTTTCTGGTTCCCATCCAAGCAGATAAGCAGGAGAAGTATGAAGTGCTTTTGCCAAAGGCTCAATTACAGATAATGACATGTTTTCAATTTCATCACTTTCATATCTGTAAATAGTAGCTCTGTTTTTATCAAGCATATCTGCTAATTCATCTACAGATATTCCTAATTCTTTTCTTTTTTGGTTTATTCTTTGTCCAATACTCATTTTTATCACCCCCAACAATGGCATTATATCATCAAATTCGCATATATGCAACAATAAAATTAAAAAATATAAAATAATTCGCATTTCATGCAAAAAGCGTATTGACAAATAAGATTTGCGGTGCTACTATATAGTTAGTCGCACGGAATGCGATACATAAAAAGGAGGCATAAAATGTGGTAAACATTAGAAAGCTAAAGGGTAAGATGGTAGAAAAAGGCATCCCTATAAGTGAGGTAGCCAAATCACTTGGTGTAGATAGGTCTACATTATACAGAAAGCTAAAAGGCGGTGGAAAGAACATAACAATTAAAGACGCAAATTTACTAGTTAAAACTTTAGAGCTAGACCCAGTAGAGGCAGTTGAAATTTTTTTTAGTCAGAATGTCGCACGGAACGCGAATTAATGGAGGCCGTATGAACATAGAAGACAGAATTACCGATCTGGAAATCAAAGAACAAGAGTTATCAAGAAAAATACAAATCTTAGAAAATCTAAAAAACGATCAATGGGTTACTCCTAAACAACTATCAGGAATCATGAATTGCAGCGTTAACAACATCTATATAAAACTAAGGTCTGGTGAAATTTATGGGACCAAGAAATTAGGCGCAATATTACGAATTCCTATGAGTCAATTTTATTCCGAAAAACAAGAGAAGTTAGAACAAACGAAAAAAGTAAGCGAAGAAAGTGAAGAAAGTATTAAGAAGCGTGTTTTTGGTTTTGATTAAAAAGATAAGGAGGAATTATTTGAACGAATTACTAACAATTAATTATGAAACTGATAACCCTACGGTATCAGCGAGAGACCTATACGACTATTTGTCTACAGAGGATGGATTGACAGGTACTGAAAGGTTTAGTAAGTGGTTTGAGCGTTATGTCGGTTATGGTTTTGAAGAAGGAAGAGATTATTCAACTCCGAAGAAAAAAGTACGGGTTCAAATTGAGGGCAGTCGAGAAGTATCAAGAGAATTAGAAGACTATGACCTTACAATTGACATGGCAAAAGAAATTTGCATGCTACAACGCACAGAGAAAGGCAAGGAGTGCCGTACATACTTCATTCAGCTTGAAAAAGCATGGAATACACCGGAGCAAATATTTGCTAGAGCGTTAAAGATGGCAGATAAAGTTATCGCACAGAAAGATAAGCTCATTACAGAAATGAAACCTAAAGCAGATTTCTTTGACCAAGTAGCTAGTTCAAAAGATGCAGTTCCAATGGATAAGGTTGCAAAGGTTCTAAACACAAAGATTGGCAGAAATAAATTATTCGAAATTTTACGAGATAAGAAAGTTTTAGACGCTGAAAATTCTCCATACCAAACTTACATTGATAGAGGATATTTCAGAGTGATAATGCAAAGCTACACAAAGCCAAACGGTGAAAAACACATTAATTATAAAACCCTTGTATATCAAAAAGGAATTGATTACATCCGAAAGCTAATTGCATAAATAAGGAGGCTTTTTATGTTTCAAGTAACAGACCGCATACGAATGAAACGTAACCTACGAAAAATTGACACCTACGGAATATCACCATCCATCATTAAAGAGCACCGCAAAACAATATTTTGGGTACGTAAAGTGTCTGAATACGTAGGAGAAGAAGGAGCTATAAGAATTTACAAATACGCTAAGGTCTACGACAAAAAACTAAAGAAGTATGTAAATACCATTATTGATTTTGACTTGGCTTATTTAAATCCAGATATGTTCGAAAAAGTGGAGGTATAAGAATGAGAAATGTAAAATTTAAGGTTTGTAAGGCTGTATGCGGAGTAACAACATGGTCCATGGTAACGCTAACATTGCTTTCCGTAGTAGTTGGATATTTTGGCAATGACCATTCACTTTACAATATAATCCCTGGAGGATTGGCAGGAACTTATTTTAGCAAAATGGCATCTAAAACACTCGAAGAAATGGAGAGTAAACCAGTAAGTAGTTAGGAGGTGCGGTATGTCATACAGATATATGCGTTGTACACATTGCAAACAAATAATAAACGTAAGCGTATTAAAAACAACACCACAAGAGATATATTTATGCGAAATCTGTACTAAAAAATTAAGAGCTCAATGGAACCGCGAATCCCATAGAGCTCAAACAAAACAACCTAAAGGTAATATATCATAGAAAGTTGAGGTAATCAAGATGTTATTTGGAATTATTAGGAATGTAGGATTAAAAAGAAGAGCCATACCATCTGTTAAGTACAAATTACAGTGCGTAGCATGCGGTGATACAGATAAAAAGTTGACTCAAAAGAATGGCGTACATTTATGTACTGATTGCATTAAAGATTTCTTTAAAGAAGTTGCATTTGAGGAGGTAAGAAGATGAAAGGGTATAAAGTATTTAATTTTGATTGGACCTGTAGAAATATGCAGTACGAAGTAGGCAAAACCTACGAAATGGATAAAAAGCCTAGCTTATGTAATCGCGGGTACCATTTTTGCAAGGTTGCAGCTGATTGCTTTAACTATTACACATTTAATCCTGACAACAAGGTTGCAGAGATAGAAGCACTTGGAGAAATTGCAGAAGAAGGAGATAAGTGCAGCACGAACAAAATCTGTATTATCAGAGAAATTCCATGGACTGAACTTTTATTTATAGTTAACACAGGTAAAGGCAATAGCGGTTTATCAAACTCTGGCAATAGGAACTCTGGCAATGGGAACTCTGGCAATAGGAACTCTGGCAATAGGAACTCTGGCGATTGGAACTCTGGCAATGGGAACTCTGGCGTATTTAACATAGAAGATCATAAAATACTGCTCTTTGATAAACCGTCAAATATGACTTTAGATGAATGGAGAAGGTCAGATGCGCACTATCTACTCAATCGGATTGACTTTCGACCTACAGATTGGATTTGCGAAAGTGACATGACAGAACTAGAAAAGAAAGACCATCCAGAATACGAAACTACAGGAGGATATTTAAAAGAGAATGATACAAGTGGATGTTGCATGGAATGGTGGAACGGACTAACGATGAACCAAAAATGTACTATACATAATATCCCGAACTTTGATGCAGATAAATTTTTTGAGATAACCGGTATAAGAGTATGAAACTATTTGACCGTATAGTATCCATGGCTTTTTATATATCTTTAGCTTATTTATTCATAGTTGCAATGCTTTCGGATGCAGACGAAATCTCAATTAAGCAAGCAGCCATACATGGGATTATAGGCATAGTAGTATTTGCCATATCGGCATTGATGATTATGTATGCAACATCAAAAAAAGAGCTCTAGGAACGGCCATTCCATTAGAGCCCAAAGGTAAATATTCTAAGTGCAATATAGCACAGAAAGTCGAGGAAATCAAGTGAATGATTTGCAAATTTTAGTTACACAACAGCAAGGGGTTATCTCTACCAACTTTGAAGAGATTAAAACAGCATTGTCCGATCAGATGCAGGTATATAAGGACCTTGATGTAACGGAAGAAAATAAGACTGAACGCAAGAAAGATATCGCAACCCTTAGAAAGATAATTAAGGCTGTTAGTGATAAACGGATTGAGGTTAAAAAGGAATGTCTTAAGCCATATGATGCCTTTGAAAAACAGGCAAATGAACTAATAGATATTATTAATGAGCCAGTTAGGTTGATAGATAACCAAGTAAAAGAATACGAAGATAAGCAACGCCTGCAAAAAATTGAAAGTATTAAGACGATATTTTGCGAGGTTATGGAGAAGTATCCTGACATTAGCAACCAGGTAGGCTTAGAAAGCTTTTATGATGATAAGTGGGAGAATGTTGCTACCTCTTTAAAATCTATCAAAGAGGAAATCACGGCTAAGTCAGAGCGTATCAATAATGAGGTTACCGTTATTAAGTCTATGGTATCAGATAGGCAGGAATATGCTCTAATGGGTTACTGGACTGACTTTAACCTTGCTAAGGCTGTAACAACAATTAATACATATGAAGAACAAAAGCGCAAGATTATTGCAGAACAGGAAGAAAAGCGCAAGAGAGATGATGAAGCAGCCGTTGAGCGTGAACGTGAGCGTATCCGTAGGGAAGAGCGCGAAGCCATAGCCAAAGAAGAACGTATCAAGGCAGAAGCTGAAGCTAAGGCTAAGGCAGATCAAGAAGCTAAGGAAAAGGCTGAACGTGATGCAATGGCTATACAGAAGCAGGCAACTGCAAGTCTCACTTATGTTATGACATATGCCATTAGTGCAACCAAGGAAGAGTTTGAACAGATTGAAATGTATATGAACAGCCTTGGCGTTGATTATCAATCTATTTAGGAGGTGCTTATGGGTAATCTTGAAATATATGAAAATGTCAGAGCTGTCCCCAAAGAAGCAAAGAAAGAAATTAAAGGCGGACGAATGTCAGGCAAGACTGATATTAACCCTATGTGGAGAATTAAGGCTCTTACTGAACAATTTGGGCCTTGTGGTATCGGTTGGTATTACAAAACAGTTAACAAATGGCTAGAGTCTCACGGAGAAGAAATAGCAGCATTTGTTGATATAGAGCTATACATAAAGATTAATGACCAATGGTCTATGCCTATCTATGGGACTGGTGGCAGTATGTTTGTAGCTAAGGAAAAGAACGGCCTTTATGTATCTGATGAATGCTATAAGATGGCTACTACTGACGCCATATCGGTATCTTGTAAGCAATTAGGTATTGGAGCAGATGTTTATTGGGATGCAGACAGTACTAAATACAATAAACCCGCTGACCCGCCTAAAGAAACTAAACTTCCAGCAGGTAAAAATCCAAATGATCTTAAGTCTAAAGAAGAATATTTGTGTGAAGCTTGTAAAACTCCTTTTAAAGAATTTGATTGGAGAGATAGACATTATACTCCTAAAGATGCCTATGAGATATCCAAGGCTAAATGTGGAGGTAAAGCACTATGTAATAAGTGCAAGAAAGAAGCTGGGATACTGTAATGGAGGTTACAGGCACTTTAAAAGGTGTAAGCGAAGATATAATCACTGGGAAATTACTTATCACATTAGAAGTAAATGAAAGGGCTTTAGTTATAGATGAATATCCAAAATTAAAGCTCTTTCAAAAGCTAAAAATAGAGATTAAAAAATTCCGTGAGCATCGGTCCAAGGATGCAAATGCTTATATGTGGACTTTACTTCAAAAAATGGCTGTCAAGCTTAACACATCTAAGGATGACTTATATCTGGATATGTTAGGAAAGTACGGAGTATTCACCCATATAATTGCTAAGCCAAAGGCGGTAGAAAGAGTCAAGAAAGAATTTAGAACAGTTCGTGACCTCGGAGAAGTTACTGTAAATGGAGTAACAGGCATACAGTTGCAAGTTTATTATGGCTCATCCACTTATGACACCCTTGAAATGAGCGTGCTAATAGATGGCTTAGTAAACGAATGCAAGGACCTTGATATTGAGACTTTACCGCCAGAGGAATTACGGATCATGAAAGAAAGGTGGTGCGTATGAGTAAACGAACCAAGGAACTGCAATTTAGTACGCAGACCAAGCAAGAATTACTAGAAAGAGATAAAGGGTGTTTCTTCTGCCAGCGCGGAATACACATGATAGGTTCCTTTCCAGCTGATAGGTCAATCTTAGATCCTATGCACATTGTAAATAAGTCTCAAGGCGGTTTAGGTGTGCTACAGAACGGAGTAATAGGCTGTAGATGGCATCATACTTTATTAGATAACTCTTCCTTTAACCAAGAGATGAGAGGAATAGCAGAGGATTACTTAAAAATTCATTACCCTGGATGGACTAGGGAGAGTGTTACATATAACAAACATAAGGATTTGTATGTATACAGAAAGCGAGGCAGTAATGAAAGGTAAAATAGACTGTCCTATATGCGAAACCGAAATAGATAGGGAATATTACGCAGGTGAGCGTGGCACAGAGGAGGAATATTATCACTGTACAAATTGCGGATATGGATATGATTTCGCATATGGAAATTATCAGGAAATTATTGATGGAGAAGAATATTCATACACATATCACTCGTTAAACACAGACTCAAATAAACCTGTTCGTGATGCCTTTGAGAGAATGAAACAAAAATATATCAATAACTAACTCTAATGAGTTTAGCTATAACAGTGTGTATCAAATTAGGGTAGGAATTAGTATAACATATCACACATTTTATACATCCTTCTTATCCCTTCCGGGGTGTAACAGCCCCGGAGAAAGGAGCTAAATGGGTTATAACAAATACAAGAATAAAAAGACTTACATAGACGGTATTTTATTTGACAGCAAAGCCGAGGCTAACCGATACCAAGAGCTTAAATTGAGCGAAAAGGCAGGCTTAATTGACAACCTAAGGTTACAGCCAACTTATGAATTACAAGCCAAATATAAGTACAACGGCAAGGTTATATCGGCAATAAAGTATAAAGCAGATTTTGAATATATGGTAGGCAGCAACATTATCGTGGAAGATGTAAAAGGGGTTGAGACACCAGTGTTTAAATTAAAGAGGAAAATATTTCTTCTGCTTTATGGTGATACCCACGAATTAAGAATTGTAAAGTAGGTGATCGGGTGGAAGGATGGGTAAGCATAAGCCGCCAATTAACCGAGCACTGGTTATGGGAAGATAAGCCGTTCACAAAAGGTCAGGCATGGGTGGATCTCATTCTACTAGTAAATCACGAAGATAATGAGTTCCTACATGGTAACCAAATAACCAATGTAAAGAGAGGTTCTCGAATAACCAGCATAAAGAAATTAGCTGATAGATGGGGATGGTCAAGGAAGAAAGTTTTTGATTTTTTGAGCGTGCTCGAAAAGGAACACATGATAGAAAAAAATAGTAACACCAAAGAAACACTTCTAACCATTGTAAAATATAGCGATTTTCAGAATTCGAGAAACACCAAAGAAACACCAAAGAAACGCCGAGGAAACACCGAGGAAACACCAAAAAGCACAAACAATAATGAGAATAATGATAACAATATATTAACTAAAGTTAATATAAAAAATTACGTTGATGATCCATTACTAAATCAAGCTATTTTAGATTTTATAGAGCACCGAAAAAAGAAAGCGCCTATGACACCTAAAGCAATAGACCTAATGATTAAGAAACTAAGTGAGCTTAGCAATGACACATCGGTACAAATAGCAATTATAAATCAATCAATTATGAACGGATGGAAAGGTGTCTTTGAATTAAAGCAAGACTATCAACAATCTAAACCTATCCAGCCCAAGGCACCTAATAAATTTAACA
This sequence comes from Bacillota bacterium, assembly GCA_023407575.1. Classification (GTDB taxonomy): domain Bacteria; phylum Bacillota; class Clostridia; order Lachnospirales; family Lachnospiraceae; genus Mobilitalea. The sequence goes on along the minus strand of JAEYLX010000067.1, from coordinate 162,873 downwards.
ATCATCTAAAACACCAATATACAGATCAGGACATAGATGATTGGGAGCGCAAGCTACTCAATAAAGGATTATAGGAGGTAATCAAACCTTGACAGCAACAGAGACAGGAGTGCATCGGATAGAAACACCTTATAGAATCCGAAAGTTAACACCAAGAGAGTGTTGGAGATTAATGGATTTTACAGATTTAGATTTCTTCTCCGCTATGCTTCAAGACAGAGAAGCAGCAACCCAGCTAATGGAAAAGTATAAAGATGATTTAAACGGTATAGCCATAATGCGAGAAGCGGAAACGATGCAAAAGACCAGTAATACACAGCTTTATAAGCAAGCTGGAAACAGTATTGTAAAAGCGGTATTGATTGGAATATTTAGACCACTGTTTTAAGGAGGGATTAAAACGTTAGATTTTGGATTTTACAACATGGATTGCATGGAGGGTATGCGACAGTACCATGATAAGTATTTCGACCTCGCCATAGTAGATGTACCTTATGGAATTGGCGAAAGTGGTAGCAAGAACCATACAAGGTCTAACCTTGCCACAGCTAAAAATTATAAAGCTTTCCATGGAGATGATTTAAAAGCTCCAGAGGGTGATTATTTCGAAGAACTTAGAAGAGTATCTAAGAATCAAATTATATGGGGAGCAAACCATTTTATTAGTAAGATACCAATCGATAGCCATTGTTGGATTGTATGGGATAAGAACAACGGTGAAAATGATTTTGCTGATTGTGAGCTTGCTTGGACATCATTTGATACTGCAGTAAGACAGTTTACATATACCTGGCATGGGATGATACAACAGAACATGAAAAATAAAGAAAATCGTATCCATCCCACACAAAAACCAGTTGCACTGTATGAATGGTTACTATCAAAATACGCTGTAAAGGGTGACAAGATTTTAGATACTCATGTTGGTAGCGCATCCAGTTTAATAGCCTGTCACAACCTCGGATTTGACTGTGTAGGCTTTGAAATAGACAAGGTATATTACGATATGGCAACCAATAGATTAGAGACCCATAAGTCACAGATAGATATGTTTAGTTGTGGGGTAGAGCGATATACGCAAACAAAATTAGGAGGTAGTATATGAGCAATTTAAAAATCGGTGATGAAGTCATCATGAATGATAAGTACTGGGTGTCAAGTGCCAAGAAAGGCATTGTATTTACTGTATCAAGTGAACCATTTGATCTGTGTGGAACTGAATGTGTAATGCTTGAACATTACCGTGGTGGTTATGCTGCTGATGGACTTACGAAAGTTGAGGATAACACATGAAAAGAAGTGCAGCATATCCAGACAGAAGAAGCCACGGCGAATTTAAGCTAAACAACCAAAGGGTATATAACCAGATGGTAAAACAACCAAGCAAGGTTAATCCTATTTTTACCGAGCGTCCACACTTGGGGATACCGGAGCCGAAGGAGGTTAAGGATGTCTAGTACCATTTGCAAAGCAAAGAAGACAGGCGAAGTAGCCGAGCGAGGAAAAGCAAGCATTGAATGGCACAAAGATGGAAAGCCACAATATTACTGCTATGGCTATAAGAACCAAAGAACGGATGAATTATTGGAAGTGTGCAGGAATTGCAAAGATAATGTTATTTATGCACAAGAGGACTTAGATAACTATGTGAAAGGAGCTGTCAAGGATGAATGAATACAAGTTTAGAGGTAAGAGAGTAGATAATGGCCAGTGGGTTTATGGCTTTTATCGAGAATGGACAATGCCAGAAATATGGAAGGATAGAGCTTATAGAGATGGCATTAATTATTACATAGATGAAAAAGGAACCAATGAAAGTCATTTAGTAATACCCGAAACCGTAGGTCAATACACAGGTCTTCACGACAAGAACGGTAAAGAGGTTTACAAAGGCGACATTGTTATATACGGAAACAAAATAGCCGTTGTTGTATGGGATGATGATACTTGCTCATTTAAACTTAAATACAAAGAAAACCTATATAACATGTGGGCGGCTTGCGAAGTTATAGGGAATATACACGATAATCCAGAGTTACTTAAGGAGGGTGATACAAGTGAATGAGATAGAAAAGGCTATAGAGCAATTAAGCACAACGAAATTTATTACATGCAAAGAAACGGAGAAAGCAATTAGCTTGGCGATAAGTGCCCTTGAACAGCAGCTAAATGACAGGTGGATACCAGTAAGCGAGAGACTTCCTGAACTTGGAGAGATAGAAATATTTAGAAATGTTAACGCAACTATAAAATATCCAGACGGTACACTTAAAACGGTACCAATGACGTACGAAAGAAGAGGCAAGGATAAAAAACCCACATGGTGTTACTTAGGAAGAATAAGTACTTGGGATGTAACTAAGTGGAAACCTCTACCTTTACCCCATAACCCATGACATATTTATAACGTCAAAAACAAGCGTAATATACCGAAGAAAGTTATCTGCGATATATTCGCAATCGTAAGTTTCGATGTTCAGTAGCCTCTTGCGGAGATGAGAATAAGTAATCTTGTAGGTAAAGACTTCCCCTTCATCATCGATAATACGGATATAGTCGACTCTAATTTTACCGCTGGTGTTTGTAGTAGTCATTACAAAAACCTCATGCCCCCGAGGGAGTTTTATTTCTGGAATTTTTGGTTCGATATAAAAAGGCATTATCCGTCCTCCCTCCGCTTAGTAGCCACTGGTGCAGGTGTAAATCGTATCTAAGATAAACATTATGGCTGGTACCGCCGACCTCCACGACACAACAAAAAACATACACACGGGAGCCTGCAAACTTTTCGAGCTTTGGCGGTTCTATATCGCCGATAGTATAAGTAATACCGTCCACGGCGAAGTATTTAGGATACAGTCCGTCTGGACCATAAAAGGATATCGTGTCTATGGGTTCATGCATAATTTTCACCTCAATATTAAAGTTAGCGAATATTATTATAGAACATATGTTTGCATTTTGCAATCAGAAGTATTTGTCAATTAAGGAGGGATTTTTTGAATATAGTAAGTTTTGGCGGTGGAACTAATAGCACCGCAATGATAATAGGGATGTATCGCATGGGAATACCTATAGATTTAATCTTGTTTGCTGATACAGGAGCCGAAAGACCAGAGACATACAAATACATAGATATCTTTAATCAGTGGCTTAACGCACATGAATTACCTCAAATTACAGTTGTTGAAAATGTTGATAAAAATGGAAATAGATTTACCTTAGAAGATGAATGTCTTAAAAGTGGAACATTGCCAAGCATAGCATATGGTTTTAAAAAATGCTCTCTTAAGCACAAAGTCGGCCCACAAGATAAATACTGTAATAACTACAAACCTTGTAAGGAAATATGGGAAAAGGAAGAAAAAGTATTTAAGTATATCGGCTATGATGCGGGGGAGGAACGAAGGAAAAACAATGCTTTTGTAATTGACCTACAAGATAAGAAATATAAAAAGGTTTATGCTCTTATAGATTGGGGATATTACCGAGAGGATTGTGAAAAAGTGATATTAGAAGAGGGATTACCGCTACCAGGTAAAAGCAGTTGTTTCTTCTGCCCCTCGATGAAAAAGCAAGAGATTAAAGAATTAAAACAAAGACACCCTGATCTATTTGATAGAGCCGTAGCCATAGAAGATAATGCAAAGGATAACTTATTAACTGTCAAGGGGTTAGGGAGAAACTGGAGCTGGAAGAACTTTATTGAGTACGAAAAGTCGCAAGTAGGAATGTGTCTCATGTACGACCAAGATAGTGATATACCTTGTGGCTGCTATGACGGCTGATGTTTGTGTTTTGCAATGGTAAGTAAATGTATATTAAGCAAGAAAAGGAGGGCGATTATGATAACAGCAAAAAGTTATTTTTCAGGCGCAGGTGGCATGGACTTAGGGATATTAGAATCAGGAATTGAACTCTTGGAATCATTTGAAATTGATGAAAAATGCTGTAAGACACTGTCTATGAATTTTAAACACAAGGTTAACCAGTCCGATATAACAAAACTGACGGTGCTGGATCAGCAAGATGCAGATGTTTACATTGGAACTTTTCCATGCACTAAATATTCTACAATTGCAGACATTCATGGAACCAGAACAGGAGATGATTTATTTCTTCATTTTTTCCGACACATAGCACTTGCAAAGCCTGAAATGTATATTGTCGAAAATGTTCCAGGAATGAAAAAATTTAGAGTAGTAATGGAAGCATTAACAAAGTTACCAGATTATTATGTGAGAGTGGAGTGTCCGATCAATGCAAAGATGTGGCTGCCACAAGAAAGAAAAAGATTAATACTCATAGGGAGTAGAAAACCATTTACTGACTTTGAATATCCAAACGCGAATCCTTTGCGATTAAAAGACATTATAGAAAATAATCCAGAAATTGATATTCCTGAATATGTATGGAGACGATTGGAAGGATGCTATCGTGATAAGCCAATAATTTCAGATCCGTTTTTAGATGATATTGCGCCAACATGCGTGGCTCACTATGCAAAAGACGTAAGCACAAGGTTGATTAAAGATGGAATATGTGTAAGACCATACACTGTTAGGGAGTGGGCAAGGCTACAGGGTTTTCCAGACTGGTTCACTTTTTATGGAACAGAACGCGATGCATACAGACAAATTGGAAATGCCGTAGCTGTTCCCATGGGTCGTTGGATTGGTACACAGATAAAAAGATATTTCAATAAGACTACGGTATAGCCTATAGAGGCAGAGAGGTTAAAACATGATAAATAGTCAAAACCCTGCGTTAGATGATTTTTATGCGGATCAGTATGATGATTATCTAGAAGAGGTCAAAAAGATGAATCACACAGAGCATAAGTTAAAAACAATACAGCCGTTTTTCGGTGATGTAAAAAGCGGAAAGAAGATATTTGAAATTAGGTTAAATGACCGCAATTATCAAGAAGGTGATACTTTATTACTCATGGAGTGGAGAAATACAGGTAATGTACTTGAGGATGGGTTTACAGGTCAAGTATTGAGAAAAACCGTAACTTATGTATTAAAGGATTGTCCTCAATTTGGGTTACAGGAAGGGTATTGTATTTTAGGGATAAAGGATATATATGAACCATATAGCGGTGATGATAGCTATTTTGACGAAGAATTCGATTGATTAGCTAATAAGCGGAAAGGAAATAAGTAGTGTTTACTAAATTTAAGACCGTAAAGAAAACAAAGAAGGCACATGATTGTTATGAATGTTGTAAGAGAATAGATACAGGCTCTACATGTACATACGGAGTAACCACTGATAGTGAAATAGTAAGATATAAAAAAGAGATTATGACTGCATATTTTTGCACTGATTGTAGAGATATAAGTCTTAACTGATTAGCTGATAAGCGGAAAGGAAAGTGTATGGGACTAACAGATAACCAACAGAGATTGATAAGAGCAGTAACGGAAAATGACATTCAGTCGGCAAGGAAGTGCGCGGTTGCTTGCTTAATAGAGGATACCACACAAAAAAACCAATGGTTTTGTAAAAAATATAAATCAATTCTGGAATCGTCTGGAGCTAATATGATTGAACTGCCGTATGATCTAAAAGGACTCCTGTCTCTAGAAGATGTATCGTTATCATTTAAGGAGGGAAGATATTATCTTTCAGAGCGTGAAAAAGCAGTTTATGAAAATATCATTAGGTTGCAGAAAGTTAATCAGAGACTTATGGAAATAGGTATACCTTACATAAACTCAACGCTCCTTTACGGAGAGAGCGGCACAGGAAAGACCACATTCGGAAGATATATAGCATTCAAAACAGGGTTGCCATTCTGCTATATGAATTTTTCGAGTTTGGTTGATAGTTTATTGGGTGGCACATCAAAGAATATTAGCAAAGCTTTTTCTTTTGCAATAAGCAATCCATGTGTCTTTATGTTGGACGAAATTGACTGTATCAGTATCAGACGGTCAAATTCAAGTTCTAGTGGCGGTGCTGGTGGAGAAATGGCTCGAATAACAATTACCCTCATGCAGGAATTTGATAAACTACCAAATGATGTTATTGTGATCGGGGCTACTAACCGAATGGACAGAATTGACGAAGCTTTACTAAGGAGATTTTCCGTAAAACATGAAGTCCAAGTGCTCGATGAAGCTGAAAAAATAGGTATGGTTAGAAAATATCTGCAAGATATCAATATGGATTTCCCAAACAATAAAATTACGGAATTGGTCAGTAACAATAAAAATCAATCCATGTTGTTGAATGATTTAATCAGATTTATATCAGAGAAAATTTCAGAGGAAATTGCGTAGTTAATTTGTTATAGATGTAGGAGCAACAGGCAAACGGCTCCTGCATAGCACATTGAAAACCGAATATTGGTTAGTGGAAAATATTTTAAAATATTTCTAAAATACCTATTGACATCACATCTTTAAAGATGTATTATGAATATATCAAATAAAACAAATTTAAAACGGAGGTAAGAGATATGTTAAGATTAGTAGAGTTAAACGAGGGAAAAAGAACAGAGTTAGTAAACGGAGAATTAGTTGATTTAGTAGCGTGGTTACAAAATAATCAGGACGAATACAATTGGCAGTTAGACGAAGACCCTAAAGCAGAGATGCCAGAATTGGAAAGCATTGAAACCGTGGAAGAACTCCAAACTGAACTTGACAAAGTTGACTTATCTTGGTGGACATTAAAAATAGAGATGTAATAATAATGGTGGAGAGTTTAGGCTCTCCACAAAACAACCGAGCTAGGGGTGGAAATATGAAAAAGTATGCTGAAATGGAAAATAAAGTTTTCGGCAGATGGAAAGTCATAGGCGATGCGGATAATTATCGTAGTGGGTATGTAAAAGCTAAGTGTATGGGATGTGGAATAATAAAAGAAATTAGCGTTAGCACATTAAGACTTGGGAAAAGTAATGGATGCCAAAGCTGCAGAGGGAAAGGTAAAAAATATCCAGAACGTGCAGATTCATACTTGAAAAAGCTAAGAACTACCTATATAGGTACCACGATTAATGCATTTAGGATACATGATGTTCGTAATGCTTATGATAAAAAAGGCGAACGGTATTATGAATTAAAATGTGAGTGCAGTTGTGGAGACTTGTTTTGGACGAAAAAGGAGCGTGTCATAAATGGCACCATTACGACATGCGGACATAACAGGGATAAACAGTTAGAGCACGGAAGGGTGGTACATACAAATGAAATGCTCGTTGATGGCACTTTGATTAGCGCGATAGACGGTCGAAGAAAGACAAATAAGAACAATGCAACAGGAGTAAATGGTGTTTCTTTTATGCCAGCGTACAACAAATATAGGGCCTATATTAATTTCAAGCGCAAGCAATATCATCTAGGGATGTTTTATAAGCTGGAGGATGCTGTTGATGCAAGAAAACTCGCAGAAAAAGAAATATATGGCGAATTTTTAGCATGGTACGAAGAATATAAAAAGACCTTGGAGGACCAGAATGAGCAAGATATTACTAAGTGATTACGCAGCTAAACATAACATTGCTCCTGTAACAGCAAGGCAAAGAGCGCAGAGAGGGTCATATAAAACCGCTGTTAAAATAGGACGCGATTGGTTTATAGATGAAGACGAGCCACACAGCGATAACAGAGTAAAAACAGGTAAGTATAAAAATTGGAGAAAAGACTCTAAGGATAATGGATAGTGGTATAATATGTAAAAGGAGCGTGATAAGCAAGTGTTAATTTATATATTTGCTATTATAGCAGTACTGTCAGGAGTTGGCGGATGGTATTTATCGAGTGAGCTAAAAAAGTATACGGATATAGGTACGTCGGAGGAATTTAAACAATTAAAAGATAGACAACAGACCACTAACCAATAAAAGGTTGGTGGTTTTTTATTGCAGAAATGGAGGAAAAATGATTACAGAAAGTAGATGTAGTTGTAATACGTGTGGTAAAAACTTTGTTACAAAGGGTAAATGGTACAATCAACTGTTTATAAGCCGGTGGCACGACCTGAAATTTATTACGCATTGTATTAAACACCATAGTGATCTAATGACATTTAAAGGATACTTGCACTTTTTTAAGAGGATATTAATAGTTATTGGATTAATTGCTTTGAGTATCATATTCGGGTTGATATGGATAATAACATTACCTATTGCGTTGTTGCATGAGCTGGTAAGCACATTTTGATTTATAGAAGGGAGATAACCTAACATGCGAGTAATAAGAACGACAGACAAAACAGAAAATCTATGTGAATCTTGCCCCAATAATAAAAATTTTCCGACATGCATGTCCGAAGACATTGAGTTTGGAAATGGAGTAGGGCATGACAACATAATAGCATGTAGTAATTGCATGTCTAAGTATTCGTACACTATATATCCAGGAGAAATAAGCAAGGTAAATAATGCAAGTATTAAAGGTGGAGCAGTAGAAGGGAGATAACCATGAGCGATATAAAAGTTTGTGATATATGTGGAGAAAAAATAGAACTACATAACAGATACGAATTAATATACAAAGGTGTAATTACTAACAAAAAAAATGATATTTGCCCGGATTGCATTAAAAAATTGAAAATAGAAATAAATAATAAGCAAAAAGACGGGAGCGGTCGCCTATGAGAACAGAACGTTGTATACGCTGCCGAGAAGAAGATACAGACGCTTGTAAGGATTGCAAGTTAGTCCAGGAGGATTATGAACTTATGAAGAAAATTGATGGTAAGAAATTGGCCAGTAATTTTTATATCGGAGTAGATTTATCATCTCAACCGGATATGACGGGATATCATACAAATAAAAGAGGTGATGAAAAGTAATGTTTATACTAGGAATGTTAATAGGTGCAATACTAGGGATGTTTTGTGTGGTTATATGTGTAGCAGCGAAAGAAGGGGATGCCGATGACAGATAATGAAACTAAAAAAGAATATCTGAAGCAGTACGAAAATAAATGTAAGAAATTAAGGTCTATTGAGGAACAAAGGGATACTTTAATTGAGTCTAAGAGGTCAGCCAAAACGCAAATATTATCAGACATGCCGAAAGGCTCCAAGCAGATGGATTTATCTGACTACATCGTACAATGTGAAGTTCTATTAACAGAAATAATCAAACTTAGAAATGAATGCATGTCAATGATGATTAACATAGAAGCCAGAATATTAGCAATGCCAGATGGATTACAGAGCAGTATTTTGCATAAAAGGTACATACAATTCATGACATGGGAACAAATATGTGTGGACATAGGATACTGCTGGAAACAAACTCATAGACTTCACAGTAGGGCTTTAAATAACATAAACATGACATAGTAAGACACTCAACAATATGCTATAGTGAAGAAGTAGAAATACGAACTTCAATAAAAAGGCGCTGGTTGATTAAATAAAATCATATCGGCGCTTTTTGTATGCAACAATTTAGGTGAGCCGAAAGGCGGGTAGTGTACATACTTAATAAAAATACGGAGTGGTGGGACCGTTAGTATGTGATAGGAGGATATATGGCAAAAAGTAATATAACCAGCGGGATGAATATTAATACAAAAGATATAGACAGAATAGCAATAGGATGTAGGTTGTACGATGCATTTGACACAACAAGCGCGTTTAATATACTTCATTCAGATGACGGGAAATTATATGTACATGAGTGCGATATTGAAAAGATGTTTCAATTAGTAAACCAGAATATCTACGGGCCAAAAGGATTAATGGTATATCGCAAAGAAGAAAGTAAATAGGTGGTAGTATGTGTTGGTTTTTAAATATGTTAATCCTCTGTATATTTAGTTGGGAGATATGGAGAGAATGGGATATTATCGATGATACAAACGATAGAGATGTTAAGGTAAAATGTTTTATTAGATTAGCAATAGCATCTGTAATAACTTTTATAGCTATATATACATTGTATAAGGCATTTGGAATTACAGAGAGCAACTTATCGGATTACATAATTAACAGGAGAGTCTAATGTTAAAGTCATGTAAGTATTGCAGTAGGATCCATGATAGTAAATATATATGTCCTAATAAACAAACAGCTATCAATGATAGGCAACGCAGATTTAAAAGAGATAGGGCAATAGATAAGTTCAGATCATCAGGTGAATGGCAACATAAGAGAGAAGAGATTAAGGAGAGAGACAAGCAGTTATGTCAAATATGTATACGTAAGCTATATGGAACGAGACAACAGTATACTTACAACAACTTATCGGTTCATCATGCAATTTCTTTAATGGAGGATTGGGAAAAGAGACTTGATAATGACAACTTGATAACTGGATGTGACATGCATCATGAGATGATGGAGTGTGGCAAAATACCAAAGGATGTAGTGTTGAGCATCATAAAGGAGCAAGAGAATGAGAGTGCTAAAAATTAATAGGGTGCCCAATAAGAGAGGTATTAATCCAAAAAAAGTAGAACACGGTAAATACATTGCTTATGAATGCTATGACTGTGGTGAAATAAATATATATCCGAAACAGTTAGATGGAGTGGGTTGTATATCTTGCAACGGCAGAATTATACCTATTGGAGCAGCAAGTATTTACAAAAATAAAAAAAAATATTCAAATGTATACCCCCGGGGGTTATGAACCCATAAAATACAAATTCTAAAACACCGACGCTGGATGCTTTTAAATAAAATATTCCCACATCAACTTTTGAAAGGAGAGTTTCCATTGCCAACACCGTCCAAATCACATTTAGTATTAGTAAAAGAAAAGAAATCACACCGCACAAAATCAGAACTAAATCAAAGAAAACAAGGGGAAGAAGCTCTTGCGACTGGCGTTGAGTTAAAGGAACGGCCAGAAGTAAAAAGTAACCCTATAGCTCATAAAGAGTTTAAAAGATTGAATAGTTTGCTGTCAAATATCAATAAAAACGATGCAATTTACGAGGGAATTATAAATAGATATTGCATTATTATGGCAGAGTGTAAAGGTTTCGAAGAGCGAATATACCAGATTGACAGAGATATCGAAGAACTCACAGAGCAGTTTGAAGATAGAGCAATAGAATATTTGGAATACATCGAGTATAAAGACAAATTCATAGCTAAACAATTATCTATTGATAAACAAATACAATCTAAAAGAAAAATGCTTCTCGATATTGAAAAAGAAAACATAATGACTATAGCAGCTGCTTTAAGAAGTATACCAAAGAAATCACAAAGCAAGACTAACCCTTTAATGCAGGCATTAGGCGGTGATTAATTGATACAAGATAGTAGAGCATATAAATATTGTGAATTTGCATTAGAAGAATTAAACAATAAAGTTCCTATATATGTGAAAAAGCAATGTGAGTTATGGAAATTAATATCCGATGGAAAAGACGATGAAGCATTTATAAACGAAGCTACCTACGATAAAATAATAAAGTTGCTGAAATTAATGGTACACCCTGATTTAAAAAAACCGTTAGATGAATCACTTGAAAATTATGCAATGCTTTTTATAACAGCGGTGTTTTGTACCAAAATGATTGATGAAGATGACGGTATTGAGGTAAGGTATTATGAAACTGCTTTGTTGAAAATAGCCCGCAAGAATTTCAAAACTTTTAATTCAGCTGTAATATTTATATTGCTAATGTTAACTGAACCTAGATTTTCTAGGTTCTTTTCTGTTGCTCCAGATTTAAAACTTTCGAAAGAATTACAAATTGCTATTCAAAAAATTATCAAATCCAGCCCGCTATTATGTGATGAATTGGAACCGGTATTCAAAACACTAAGAAGTGAAATCAGATGCATGCTTACTGATAGCGAATATACTCCACTTGCTTATAGTGAAGATACTATGGATGGCAAATTGCCTTCAGCGTTTTTAGCGGATGAAGCTGGAGCAATGGACTCATATCCGGTGGAGGCAATGAGGTCAGGGCAAATAACTCTGTTAAATGCGCTAGGCATAATAATAAGCACAGAATACCCAAATGACAACAATGTAATGATAGATGAAACCGATAAAGCAAAGAAAACATTATATGGTTTGAGAGATAATAAAAGAATATTTGCTTTGCTTTACGAACCTGACGATTATTTGCTTGTAAACGACCAGTGGCAGACAAATGATCTTGTCATTTATCAGAGCAATCCAGTAACAATAGATATAAAAAGAGTGTTTAAGAAATTACTGGAGAAAAGAACTGATGCTATTGATTACGAGAACAAGCGCGAAAACTATCTATGCAAGCATAATAACATTAAATATAAGGGATTAGGCGTTGAAGGATATGTAGAAATAACTAAAGTACGTGTCTGTAAACGCAAAAAGGATGATGCTTGGTGGAAAGGTAGGAGGGTTTGGCTAGGGCTTGACCTGGCTATGTCGGACGACAATGTATCAGTTGATATGAAGACATTTGAAGGAACTAATAAAGATGACGCAATTCTTTATACAAGAACAATGGGATTTATCCCTGCTGATCTAATTGATAAAAAGACCAAAAAAGAAGGGGTAGATTACAAAAAGCTAATCAAAGATAAGGATTGTATAGCTTGCGGAAATGAAGTTATTGATTATCTTGAAGTTGAAAAGTATGTGTTAAGTCTAGAGGAGAAGTATGGTGTAAAAATAGTTCAGATAGGTTATGACAGGTGGAACGCATTAAGTTCTATACAGAAATTCGAAGCAGCTGGGTATGAATGCGTTGAAATCAAACAACATTCAAGCGTTTTACATTCTTCAACAAAATGGCTTAAGGAAAAAATACTAAACAAGCAATATTTTTATGATGAAAACCGAATGCTTGAGGAAAATTATCAAAATGCAAGATGCACAGAGGATACTAATAAAAATAAATACGTCAATAAAAAGAAATCAGCAGGCAAAGTGGACCAAGTAGTAGGCAATATTAACTCCACATATTTGATAGAGCAAGAATTACTTTTTGGTAATAACGGCTTTGTAGCACAATATTAGAAAGGGGAAAAGCTTTGGGGTACATAACGGATAATGCAAATATTTTAAAGGCAAGAGCGGAGCCAGAAGAACGCGCAAATGGATTGGTAGAGTTTGAAGACTCATTGTTACAAGCGTTAATAGGAAAAACCACTATAACAAAAAAAGAAGCGTTAAGTATACCTACAGTACAGGGATGCATTAGATTTGCAGCTGATACCGTTTCGATGTTGCCTATTAAGTTATATAGGGATAATAACGGTAAAATAGAGGAAATCAAAGACGATAGAAGGGTTCGGCTGTTAAATGATGATCCAGGGGATACACTTGATGCGGTTCAATTTTGGCGCGCTATGATTATAGATTATTACCTTGGAAAAGGTGGATTTGCATATAATAATCGTTCGTTTGGTGGATTCGAAAGCGTTCACTATGTTGATGAAATCTGTATTTCTCACATAAAAAACACTGATCCAATATTTAAAGACTATAACATATTGGTGCAAGGCGCTCCATACAAACCTTACGAATTCATTAAGATACTAAGAAATACAAAGGATGGATGTCGAGGAATTAGTGTTATAGAGGAAAACGCATTATTCTTTAGCGTAGTTTATAATACATTGATTTTTGAAGAAAACCTTGTTAAAAAAGGTGGTAACCGCAAAGGTTTCTTAAAATCAGAAGGTAAACTAGATGAACCCGCAATGCAATCACTTAGAGAAGCCTATGCAAGGCTCTATAGTAACAATTCCGAGAATGTTGTTATTTTAAACAAGGGCATAGAGTTTCAAGAAGCATCAAATTCTTCTGTAGAAATGCAGCTAAACGAGAATAAGGAAACAAATTCCGCAGCTATATGCGAAATATTCTTGTTTGCACTAAATGTAATTAAAGGTAATGCATCAGAAAAGGAATATAAAAACTCATTTAAATTAGGAATAATGCCATTGTTGAGAGCTATTGAGTGCGCGTTAAATAGGGATTACCTTTTAGAATCCGAAAAAGCAGAATATTATTGGGCATTCGATACCAAAGAAATGTTAAAAGGCGATATGAAAGAGCGTTATGAAGCTTATGGAATCGCCATAGAAAAAGGCTTTATGAAAATAGATGAAGCCAGATACATGGAGGATAAAGAGCCTTTTGGTATAGACTGGATCAATGTAGGCCTTAATTCTGTGCTTTATAACACAAAAACAGGTGAAGTTTACACACCAAACACTGATAAAGTTAACGACATTACAAAATTGAAAGGTGGTGATACAGATGCAAGTGGAGATAAGAGCTGATGGAGTCCACATTGAGGGTTATGTCAATGTACCAGGTAGGGAAAGTAAACCCGTAATAACTTCAAAAGGCCAGAGAGTGATTGAAGTAATCGAACCTATGGCATTTCAAAGGGCAATAGAGAAGTCCGGCAACATTAAAGCTACATTAGACCACAACAGAGAGCGTGTTTTATCCCAAACAAGTGACGGTACGCTTGAACTTAGAGAGGATAATGTAGGATTAAAAGCGAAAACGGTTATTACAGATCCAGAGGTTGTAGAAGCAGCAAAACAGCGTAAGTTAAAAGGCTGGTCTTTTGGAATGGTTAAAATAATCGATAAAATAGAGGAAAGAGCCGGGGAATTACCTCTAAGAAAGGTAAAGGATTTCAATCTAGACCATGTAACAATTGTATTACATAAAAATCCTGCTTACGCAGCTACGTCTATAGAGATGCGCGCCGATGATGAACCGGAAGAAATCGAGACTAGAGCTGACGATACAGAGGTTAATATCACAGACTTACTTAAAAAACCAAAGAACACTGCTAAATTAGCAGAATATCAAAATAGGATTAATAAATTAAAAGTCGGCAAATAGTCGGCTTATTTTAATGCAGAAAAGGAGAAAATGCATGAGATTAAAGAAGTTGTATGAGGAAAGAAACGCTAAAATAGCAGCAATGAAAGCTGTCTTAACCAAGATGGAAACAGAGGATAGAGCAGAGATGACCGCAGAAGAGACAGCTGCATTTGATAAAACAGAAACCGAGGTCAGAGCACTAGAAGAAACCATTGCAAGAGAAGAAAGAGCCAGAGATTTAAAGCTAAAAGTAGTTACAGAAGATAAAAAAGAGGAATTAAGAACCGAAGAAGTAGCAGAAGCCGAAGAAAGAGCATTTGCAAATTACATTAAGAAAGAAGCAGGCATTTTTGTTGAAGAAAGAGCTGGAGAACAGAATGTGACCATGGGTAACAACGGTGCTGTTATTCCGACAACCATTGCAAACAGAATTATCAAGGCCGTAAAGGATATTTGTCCTATATTTGCAAAAGCAACTATGTACAATGTAAAGGGTACGCTAAAAGTGCCTGTATGGGGACTTGCTAATACTTCACATGATGTAACTGTTGGATATCAAGCAGAATTCACAGAAATTACAGCAGATTCTGGTAAGTTCACATCTGTTGATCTTGGCGGTTATTTAGCAGGTGCGCTTACTCTAATTGGTAAGAGCGTAGCTAATAATGCTGCAGTTGATGTTGTTTCCTTTG
Source organism: Bacillota bacterium (assembly GCA_023407575.1). Lineage (GTDB taxonomy): Bacteria > Bacillota > Clostridia > Lachnospirales > Lachnospiraceae > Mobilitalea. Next base: position 147,405 of record JAEYLX010000067.1, on the reverse strand, counting down.
TTGTTAGTTACATGGCTGAACAAATTGCAATCTTTCTCGAAGGCGAATTGTTAAAAGGATCTGGTTCCAGTGCTGCAACTGGAGTATTATCAACAACCAATACATTGAATGCAGGTTCTGTATCTGCAATTTCAGCGGACAACCTTATCGACTTACAATCAAAAGTAAAGCAAGCGTACCAAGGCAATGCATGTTGGACAATGCATCCAAATACATTTGTTGCAATTAAAAAGCTAAAAGATAGTACAAATAGATATTTATTCCAGGATGATGTTACCGGGGAATTCCCTTATAGACTGCTTGGAAAACCAGTATATCTTTCTGATAACATGCCAGTTATTGCATCAGCAGCTAAAGCGGTTCTTTACGGCGATTATACTGGTTTATCTGTTAACATGCGAGAAAATATTGAAATCCAAGTGTTGACAGAAAAATACGCTACACAGCACGCGCTTGGTATTGTTGCCTGGTTTGAATTTGACTCTAAAGTAACTGATAACCAAAAGGTTGCTACTCTTGTAATGTCCGTATAATACATAGTTTTGTTGAGGGTGGCAACTAGCCACCCTTTTTTGAAAGGAGCGGATATTTTGAGAGTAAGCGAAGTTGATACTAATAAGCTAGCTGACTATTTACGGCTTGATGAGGGTGAATATACAGATACCGAATTAGAAATTATACTGTCCGCTGCAACTGCTTATATAAGATCATATACTGGGCTAGATGATATCCAGATAGAAGAACATGAGGATTTTACAATAGCGCTTATGGTATTATGCCAGGATATGTATGAAAACAAATCAATGTATGTTGAAAGAAACAATGTTAATAAGGTTGTTGAAACAATACTAGGCATGCACTGCATTAATCTGTTGTAAAGGGGTGACGCATGAAAAAGAATATCAACCCAGGTGAATACAACAAGAGAATTACACTTATAACCAATAAGGCAGTTGGTACAGAAATTATTACAGTTAATAAGCAGGTATGGAGCAATGTGGAGTCGGTTAAGCGTAGCGAAATAAGCTTATCTTATCAATCAGACTATATTCCTCAAATTGTTTTTGTAATACGTACTACTGCATACGAACTAACGAAATATATTGATGGTGATGGTGTGCTAAGACATGCTACACAGGTTGATTATAAAGGGCAAAAGTACACCATATCAAGAGAATACTCAAAAGATGGTGTAACAGAGCTTATTTGTAGTTAGGTGGTGCATATGAATGTGATTTTTGATTACGAAGAAGTAATGTTTAACATAAAAGAAGAAATAGGCAGAATACCAACGGAAGTAAAAAAACAGTCAAAAACCATAATGAATAAGACCGCAAAAATAATTAAAGCGAATGTCATAGCGGAGTTAGCAAAACATCGGACTGATTCCAACAGAAAATCAAACTATGATGGAACCACTCCATATATACACATGGCAAATGATATAAAAACCTCTGTAAAGGATAATGACGGAGAGGTAGTTGCTATAGTTAGAGGGGGGAAATACACTGGTTATAAGTGGCATCTTGTCAATAATGGAACTGTAGACTCGAAAGCAACCCATTTCATTGATAACGCTTTAAAAGCATCCGAAAATGAGTTTAACGATCTTATAGACAAAATGGTCACGAAGGTGGTGCAAGATGGAGGATAAACTCGAAAATATATTACGTGGAGTGTCATTGATACCAGTTTTAGCGCAGCCTATGCCTGGTGCTATACCATGCGTTACCTTTCACATTTACAATGAAGCAGGCGGTTTATTTGGAGGTGGCAATGCAACTCAAGAAATTGCATCATGCCAAGTTGATATTTGGTATAGTACAAAAAACGTAAAAGAAAAAAATACAATTAAGGCAATAAAACAAGCGATAATCAATGACAGGTCATGTACTTATCCGATCAAAGATTATATTTATGAAAGTGATAAAAAGACACATCATGCTTACTTTAATTTCGAAATGATAATAGAAAGCGAGGAATAATATGCCAACAGGAGCAAGCGTAAAGGCTAATCGTTTTAATATAACAAAATCGGTCTATGCATTAGTTACTAAAGATGATTCCACTGGTTTTACATGTGGAGCTGTAAAGAAATTCGGAGATCCAATGACAGTAGTATTTACACCCGTATACGCATCTGGAATTATGTATGGTGGCGGGGTTAAAACAGAAGATACTACTAAAATGACTGGCGCACAGGTTAAAATGGAAGTAAATAAAATCCTAATCGAAACCAGAGCAGATATACTTGGGAATACATATGCTAGCGGTATCTTAAAAGAAAATAAAAATGACCAACCAAAAGAATTTGCTTTTGGTTACGAAATTGAACAGTCTAACGGAAAGAAAGAATACGTGTGGTTGTTTAAGTGCAAGGCTAAGCCATTTGCTGAAAGCGTAGAACAAACAACCGATAATATGAAATTTGCATCCGATACGATTGATATAGCGGTCATGCCAAGAACCTTTGATGGTGATATTAGACACAAGGCTGACACAGCTAATCCAGACTTTACGGATATTGTTGCAGCTACATATTTAAGCACTGTACCGGCATAAGGGAGGCAACATGAAAAAGAAAATATGTGTAGCACCAGTAACAGAAATAGACTTAGAGTTCACGGATGGTAAAAGCCTCACATTAAGATTTGATGTTGAGGCTTTATATCGTTTTTATGACATTGGGGACGGACTAAAAGATTTAATAAAAGAAAAATCAATACCAAAGATGTGCGCCAAGATAATATTTTCGTCTGTTACTTCTCAAACAGACTTTACTTTTGAACAATCACTAGCTCTGGTCTCTGATATGAGTCCTTTGACTATTACTGAAATAATGAATGAGTTTAATGAAAGTATGGTGAATGTAAAGTCTGGGGTGCAACAGGAACTGCAAAAAAAAATGATGCAGGAGTTTGTGAAGAGTTTGAAGTAGATCTTGATTTCGACTACTTATATTACATCTACTGCATTGAAATGCACAGGCAAGAGGATGAATTTTGGCGCAGCTCTCTTGCGCATGTGGTTAAGATGGTAGATATGTATGCTGACAAAATCAGGATGCAGGCTGCAGCTATGAAAAACGAGGAGTACAGGTCGAAATATTTTAGCCCAACTGTAGAGATCCGAGATATACAAAGTATGAGCGAAATAGAAGGTTGGTGAAGGATTGGCAAATAAAAAAGTAATTTCAATGGGGTTAGATTATTCCCAATTAGATGGCGGTGCTTCAGAAATAACTCGTAAGATGGGGATACTTGAAGCACAGTTTAAATTAACAAAAGAGGAAATGCAATCATATGCCACAGAATCAGACCAGCTTACTCTAAAACAAGACAAGTTAACTCAACAAATCATACTACAGACAAAAAAAGTTGAACTGGCTAAACAGGCATACGATAAAGCTGTTGAGGGAGGCAAAGCAAGTAGTGCACAAATCGATAAACTGAATAAAGATTATATTAACAGTCAAGCAAGCTTACAAAAGTATAATAATGAGCTACAAGAAAATAAATCGAAACTAGATACCGTAAACAAAAGTACTACATCATTCGGTGATTCAATAAGAGGATTATCATCGTCATTAGGCATAAATGTTAGCCCCGCATTAGAAACAGTGGCTTCTAAATTTGATGGGGTAGATAAAAGTGTTGGCAATGCAGTATTAACGATTGGAGCAGTGGTTACTGCATTAGGAAGTTGCACAATTTCAGCTGCAGCCACAGCGGACGAATTACTAGAATTAAGTTCAACATCGGGAATAGCAACAGACCAGTTGCAAAAAATGCAATATGCTTCAGATTTCTTAGACGTTGAAACTGAAACAATGACTGGTTCCATTACTAAACTAACCAGGAGTATGAATAGCGCAAGAAATGGCACAACAGAATTAGACGACGCATTTAAAAAGATAGGCGTTAGGTATAAAGATAATAATGGTGTCCTTCTTGATAGCGAGGAAGTTTTTTATAAGACAATAGATGCGCTTGGCAAGGTAAAGAATGAGACAGAACGTGACGCATTAGCAATGCAACTTATGGGTAAATCTGCTAAAGACCTAAACCCGTTGATAGAAGCCGGAAGTCAAAGACTTAAAGAATTAGGGATAGAAGCTGAAAATATGGGATTAATTATGGGTGAAGATACACTAAATGATCTCGGAGCCTTTCAAGATTCAATGGATAAGCTTAACAACACATTTGAGAATGTTAAACTTAGATTAGGCACAGCGTTGTTGCCTGTATTACAAGTATTAGTGGATTTAATATCGGGCATTCCTGCGCCTGTTTTAAGTGGTATAGTTGTCTTTGCAGCGCTAACAGCTATACTAATGAGTTTGGCAAAAACATTTTCAACAGTGGCTGCATCACAAGCATTGTTATCTGCAGCAAATATATCTGTAGGATCTACTGGTATGGTCGCCACTGCAGGCATGGGTCCGCTGTTATTAATTCTATTAGCAATAGCAGCTGTAATAGCTATAATAGTCGGAGGTACTGTTGCACTAAAGGGAGCCCTTAAAGATGCGGAAGATGCGGGGAAAAATGCTATTAACGGAGCGACAGAAGTAGCGAACACTATAAATAACGTACCAAAAACTACTTCAAGAGCCATAGGATATGCCAATGGCACAAAAAACGCTTTTGGTGGAATGGCGTGGGTAGGTGAAGCGGGGCCAGAGCTAATAAATGTACCAATAGGTAGCCAAGTATTCGCTAATTCAGAGAGTAAAGGCATGATAGGCGGTAATACATATATCAGTGTTACTGTGCCGATTGACGATTTAAAACAAATTACTGATGTAGCAGAATGGGCGAACGGATTAAAACAAAGGAATAGACAGGGGGTATTAAGACTTGGCTAGTCAAACATTGAATTTTAACGCGTTGGCAGATACATATACAGCACGCCAATATCCAACTACTAACTATAACAGTGCATCATATTTAATTGCAGGTGCTAGCTATCAATCTGCTAATCTGTTAAACCGAGGAGTTTTTGTTGCATTTGATATATCATCCATCCCATCGAATGACGTAATTAAGACCATGAAGTTAAGATTGTATCTACTAAACATAGTGCTAGCTGATGGTTCTACATCTGCAAGAGACGGATACAGCCACGATCCTAACCCATCCTCGATAGTAGTTAGAGGTAGGAGGGTAACGGGATACACAACAGCTGAATTTCCAATAATGACATTTAATTCTGTTAATGCCAAATCTGGACTTGATAATATCTACGCGGTTAATATGGACACTGGCGATTCTTCCTTAATGTTGAATTATAAAGAGGGTTCATATGTAGATATAAATATCACAAATGTTACAAAAACCAGTGACGGACTAGCAGTAATCGCTGTTCTAAGAGATGATAACTACTTGAACGACTGGTCTAAGATGTGTGGGTGTGTCTTTTATTCAAAAGAGGGTTCAACAACCTATGCTCCTAAATTAATAGTAACTACGGAAGATTATGTACCAGAAAAACCCAATAATTTAACACCTAATAATTCAGCTAGAAATAGAGCAGGCGATATAAAACTTTCATGGGTATTTTCGGACTCACTCATGAATACAACCCAAGCATCATATCAACTACAATATTCCACGGATAACTTTGCTACTAATACACAGGTAACAGGTACAACAAACAGTTATCATACAATTACATCCAATACATTTACTAATGGTGCAACCGTAAAGTGGAAAGTAAGAATAACTGATTCCAACGGAGATACAACCGACTGGAGCGATATTGCGAGCTTTACAATAGGGGCAACACTTCCATCTGCACCAGAGATATTAAGCCCAATAAATACAATAGTCAACTCTTCAGATATTATAGTATTTAGGTGGAAATTTACGGATACATATGGCTATACACAATCAAAATTCGATTTTCAATATAAGTTAGAAGATGGAGCTGCAACGACAGTTACTAACACTAGTACAGTAAATCAATACTCCATGCCTGCCACTACATTACTCGGTGGAGATTACAGCTGGAGGATACGTTGTTATAATGCATTTAACGAGGTAGGACCATATAGTGAGTGGGCACCCTTTTATTCTATCGGAAAACCTGCATTACCCATAATAACAAATATCAGCAACAGTATGCATCCAATCATTACATGGACTGCAGAGGAACAAAACCTTTTCATTATTAAGATTTATCAAGGCAGTACGGTCATTTATAACAGTGGTGAACAAATCAGTAACGGAACCTATACAACACCTGATTTTATAGATAACGGCACTTACAAACTAGGTTTACAGGTTAGCAATATTTACGGGTTTTGGAGTAGTGAGCAAGTTGCTAATTTTACCATAAGCGCTACAAAGCCCACAAAGCCTACATTGATATGTAATGCAGGTGATCTATTTACCGCGCTTTACATTGAAGCTGACACGATAGTAAAGGTAATATACCGAAAAGGATCTAAAGATAAAGCTTTTAAACTTATAGGCTCTACAGATAGTAACTCCTATGTTGATTATTCTGCACCTGCAGGTGAGAGCTTATATTTTGTTAGAGCTTTGCTTACTGATGGATACGAAGACAGCGACACAGTAAGCTCAAACATAATTTTTAACGGTGTTGTCTTATCTGGATACGATAATCAAAGCGATCTAATTAATCTATATCAAACAAAAGATAGCGATAAACGTAAAAATATTTCCTTGGCAAGAGTACAGTATAAGGTCTATTGTACTGGCAGACAATATCCTGTTTTGCAATCGACGGAAAATAAAAGTCAGGGAGAGGGGCACGAGTATTTTATAAAAGATAATGATTTAGATGCCTTTACACGCATCGTAAATGATTACAATACCCTTTTATATCGTAACAACTATGGCTATAGCTACAAAGCCGAAATATCGAGCGTAGGCTTGCAAGAGGATACCTTTGGTTATATAGTATCCTTCGTTTTAACGAGATTGGAGGAGTAACATGCAAGAGCTTGCACAAAGTGGATATACAGCAGCACAAGTAAAAAATGCATTACTCACCAACCGAGAAGTTAAATTTGAATTTGATCTATTAGATAAAAACGAGAAGAAAATCGGGGCTGTTGACAATGTCAACGGCTCCATTTCGTTTACTTCCACAGCGGAGATGAAAGGCGCTGCACGCTTTACTATCATAGATAAAAAAGAGATAGATTTTTTATCCGAGAGGTTGCAACCTTATCTTTGCCTAAAAATCGGCACTACGTGGCTTAAATGGGCTCAAGGGATATACTTACTAAGCTCACCTAATAGAACCGAACAAGATGGTGGCATATACCGAGATATAGACGCTTATGACAAGTCCTTAATCCTTAAAGAGGACAAGGTAGATAATAGATATTTTATAGCCAAGGACACTTTATACATAGATGCTATAAGGTCATTGATACTTTCTTCTGGCATTACAAAAATTAGCATCCAGGATAGTGATTTAACTCTTAGCATAGACAAAGAATATGAGATAGGCACAAGTAAGCTAACCATACTTAACGACCTGCTAAATTCGATTAATTATAACTCGATTTGGTTTGACGAAAAAGGCTTTTGCATGGTACGTAAGTACATTAATCCAATGGATAGAGCTTACGAGTTTACTTATAGAACGGATGAAAAATCAATTATACTTCCAGGATCAATTGAGACGTTAGATGCGTTTGCAATACCTAATAAGTTTGTCCGATATGTGCAAAATCCAGAAGCTGATTACCTAATTTCTGCCTTTGTAAATGATAAGGCAAGCAATAAGCTGTCTACAGTAAGCAGAGGGCGTGTAGTGACAGATATACAAGCTGTGACGGATATACCAGACCAAGCCACCCTGGACGAATATGTAAAAAGGATTGCGACAGAAAAAAGCCAGGTATTCGGAGGCATACAGTTTAAATCAATGGTTATGCCACATCACAGCAACCTTGATTGTTTACTCGTAAAAAATGTAAAGCTAGGTTTTACCGAAAAGGTTATTGAAACGGCATGGAGCATTGATTTAAGCGGAGAACACAAGATGTCACATACATGTAAAAAGGTGGTGGAATTATGGTAGAAATTAATGAATTATTACCGAAGCAAAATGAAGAAAAAATGAAACTTGCAACTGTTACGGAAATAACAGGATATGGAACCGCTTTAGTCACTTTTTACGGGGAAGAAACACAAAGTCAAAAAGAATATTCATACTTAGCTAGTTACATCCCGGCTATAGATGATACCGTGTTGATGTCTCCAATGGCAGAGACTTATATAATACTTGGCAGAGTATCTTTACATACAGATATTCCAGTAGATATCTTAACCCAGGATGAACTTACAGCTATACTTAATGATTATGTTACAAATACTTCATTGACAAGTGCGTTATCAAGCTATTTAACATCATCTTCCGCAGCGGGGACATATGCACTTATCGGGCATACTCATGCATCATATGTAACCACATCTACGTTACAAGGCACTTATTTAGGATGGACTGGAGATGCGATACACAATACATCTAGCAATTACAATGAATTTTCTCACTTAAGAGCAACTACTAGGTTTTATCATAGTGGTTCGACACTTGGGTTTTTTAGTACTACGCCAGCAACAAAGCTCGGTATATCCGATTTTCCGACATCCACAACAACAACCAGTACTATTATCGGATATATAAACCAAGTATTGGCTTTGCTTAGAAGATATGGATTAACATAGGAGGTATGATATGCAATTAATATTTACAGTTACTGGCAAGAATCTAGTGTTAACCAATGCAGATCAAATAGTATCCGGTGAAGTTAATGTAACCGATTGTATATTTTCCTTTGATTCTGCTTGGGACGGGTACACAAAGACGGTTATGTTTCAGTCTACTGGTGCAAATGCCACGCCGATAATCTTGGAAGATGGCGTAACAGAGTGCAGTATACCCCCAGAGATAACAACGAATAAAAAGTCAATATATATAGGCGTGTTTGGTATAGCAAATGGGGCATTACTTAATACCAATCAAGTATCTGTGAAAATGATATCTGGAGCTCATCCGAACTTTGTACCTGCACCTACAGAGGATATTTATTTACAGATTGTTAGCATGATGCAATCACAAAAAGTAGATGCTCAAACAGCAATTGATATGGCTGCAAGTGCTACAGCAAGCGCAGAGTCAGCGTTATTATCAAAGCAAAATGCGTTAGCTAGTGAAGAAAATGCAAAGAAATCCGAAGATGAAGCAAAAGAAAGCGAGACTAATGCTAAAAACAGTGAAAACGCTGCAAAAACATCAGAGGAAAATGCCAAGATAAGTGAAGATGAATCCAAGGACGCAAGAGACGAAGCGGTTGGTATTATTCAAGGTAAACTTGGTATAAACGACGATTCGTTGTCTCATACAGAGGTATGGTCAGGGATTAAGGTAAACACGGATTTATTAACAAAAGTAAATAGATCAGAATTTACTCCTTATAAAATTCTTACGGATAGTATTGTAGATGGAGAAATACAAGATGTACTTCACAACGAGGTAATTGCAACTGATATACATAATAAACTACTTGCCCAGGAAACAGCATATGCACCGAGATTAACCGCGGTGGAAACCAACACAGGCATGGCAGCAACAAATTACGTAACCAACGGTGATTTTAGCAATACTACTGGTTGGATACCGCTTAACAGTACAATAAGTGCGAGTGGCAATATTCTTACAGCTACCGGGGGTAATAGTAGCATGACCAATCGAGTTTATCAGGATACAAGTCATGTTCCTTCATCAGGAGATAAGTTGTATTTAAAAGCAAAAGTTAGGCTTTTACATACATGTAACTATTTCTTTTTGTGGGCCAGAGATGGATCTGGTGCGCTATATCAAAATATGGCTTTGATTTTAAGTAATCCAACGCTTAACACCTGGTATCAGCCTAGTTTTTTGATTGATATAACAGCGCCATTTACCTCCACATTACGAGTTAATGTAGATACAATATATAGCTCTACAGCTGCTGCAAATGGGTCTGTCATGGAAGTACAATACGTAATCGCACTAAATTTAACTAAAATATTCGGTGCTGGTAACGAGCCTACAATGGCGGAGATGGACGTTCTATTAGCAAAATATACAAATAGCTGGTTTAACGGTATTGCAAACCCACTGTTAAATAACAAGGATCTATTTATATATTTAAATAAAAATAAGGCTAATATTACGCAAGAAAACTGGATTACACCTACACTAACAAATGCGTGGGTAGCATACGACACACGCACAGCGAAATATAAAAAATCTTCTATTGGTCGTGTGTATTTAAAAGGTATTGTAAAATCTGGTACTATTGGAACCAGTATCTTTACGTTGCCAGTGGGGTATCGCCCGGATGAAGTTATGACATATCCGATTGTATCTAATGGTGTCTATGGATACGTAACTATAAATACCGATGGTACGGTTGTTTGTACAAGCGGAAGTAATGCTTCTGTTTCGCTAAGTGGCATTAATTTCTTTGTTTAGGAGGTATAATGACGCTTTACAGAAAGATAGATAGTAATGGCTATTTTGTAGAGGATGTATTACTAGATGCATTCCCTGTAATGGAAGATGGCACACCAAATCCTTATTATATAGATAAAATATGCCCGGAAGGATTATATTGCCCAAGATGGACGGGTACAGAATGGGTAGAAGGATTAACGCAAGAAGAGATAGACGAAATACTTAATGCCACACCGCAACCCACAACAGAAGAAAGAATAAATGTACTGGTTAACAATGTGAACGATGCAATGTACGCAATCATGATGCTATCGATAGAATAGGAGGATTACATGGCACAGATATGGGTTAACATCTATTTACCGCTTTGGATTAGCGGACAAATGACATTAGAGCAGTTGCAAGCAGCTCTAACAAAAGGCAGAATTACACAGGATGAATATGATTTTATTATCTCACACCCGCAAAATACATAATAATTTAATTAAGGCGCTCTTAAGGAGCGCCTTTTTAATGGAAAGGAAAAGTATATGGGAGAAAGCTCTTTCGAAAGGGAGGTACTTGACCGTTTGACCAAGATAGAGGTTAAGCTTGATAGTTACGATAAGATAAAGGACCAGGTATACGAAAATCAGCGTAACATCATTAAATCGGTGGAGAAATCAGACCAACAACAACAGCAGATAAACGAGCTTAGAGAAACTAATAAGTGGCTTACAAGAGCCATAGCAGGTGCGTGTATTACAGCAATGATAGGATTACTTGTTATATTAGTTAAGGCGGGAGCCGGATTATGAAAGGATGGTAGTATATGAATTATAAATGGTTTAAAGCAGCAGGTATCAGAGCATTAAAGACAGTGGCACAGACTGCAATTGCTACAATTGGAACATCCGCAGCATTAGGACAAGTTAATTGGTTGGCAGTAGCAAGTACGGCAGCCTTAGCAGGTATTTTATCTGTACTTACATCCTTTGCAGGTTTGCCGGAAGTGGAGGAGAAATGAGTAATTTAACTACAAGCTGCAGAGATATAACAGAATTAAATGGACTCGTAAGAATTTTGCTTGAGTTAGCCATTGCAGATATAAAGGCACAGGGTGTTAACCCATTGGTAACAGAAACCTACCGCCCACAAGAAAGGCAAAATTATCTTTACTGTCAAGGCAGAACTATATCGCAGTGTACAGCTAAGGGCATTACTAGTACCTTTGCAAAGGCATATAGCAATCCGGGAGTAGGGCAAAAGACTTGGACTCTTAATAGCGTACATACATCAAGAAAAGCTGTTGATGTTATTCCTCAACGTGTTGTAAATGGTAAAATGACAGCTATATACAATACAAAGGATCCGCAGACACAGATTATAATTAAGACGATGCAAAAATACGGTTTCGAAGCTGGAGCTAACTGGACCACTACACCTGATAGTCCTCACTTCCAGGTTAAAGGCAATTTTACTACTGCTTTTAAGCAGGGTGAAAACACCAAATTTGTAACCAAGGCGATACAAACAGCTCTTAATAAAAAGATTAATGCTAGTCTTGTAGTTGATGGAATATGGGGAACAGCTACCATATTGTCAGTAAATGCATTCCGCAAGCATATGAAATATAAAGATGTTACCTGTGGATTACTTAAAAAAGAAGCTTTAAAGGATTTATTTGCATAAAAGAAATAGCCCCATGTATACCGGTTAGGTAATACATGGGGCTATTAACAACATCTCTATTCTATTTCATCCAAGTAAAGTCTAACATTAATGTAATAATATGTAAATACGACAAAATAGCGAAAATTATAAGACTTGCTATACATTATAGACAATGTTATAAAACAAACTTGTTTAACATAAAATATGCTATATACAAGCCTAAAGCTAGACAAGTTACCATTATCTTATTTAATCTATCATCAAAAATAATTCTTTCTCTTTCCTCATAAGATTCGTAAACCAGCACATTAGATTTCCCAACGACCAGTTTACCTTTTTTATCTGTAAAACTATCCGAGTATATGGCGTAAAGATCAAATAATAAAAATGCTAGAAAGAGAATTCTTGATAGAAAATCAAATCCAAAGCCTAATAAATCAAATGCGATAGAAGTCCAACCAACAACTATAAATAAAATACCTGTGATATACTTATTTACATAAAACCTATGTAAGCCTAAAGAACCAAAAAATAATAGCAATACAAGAGTAGTCATTTGACTTTTATTGCTTATTTCATTATCATCAATATTCATAATTACCCCCTAATTTAATCCTATTTGAGCCTTTGAAACAACCTTACCGCCTTGAAACATAATATTTGCGTTAGAAATACCATTACTCCCATACCATACAAATATTTGAGTAGCAAACTCATCACCAATGCCTATATCAACACTTGTAAACAGTGTACCTTCTTCTCCTATAATATTAATTACATCACGGTATGACATACCTGTGTTTATAGCATTAAATTCAGCTGCAGTTATACCGCTCGATGGTTCGTAAAAAAATACAATTAGGAATATGCCAACTGCAATTAAAATTAAAAGAACTGCACCTATTAATATTTGGTCAATAGATTTAACAAAATTTTTATTAAATTCACTGGTTGCATCAGACATTTAAACCCCTCCCATGCCACAACTATATCATATATGGGAATATATGTATATATTAAAATATCTTATTTTTGCAACATTAAATAGGTAGAAACTCAAAATAAATGGAATATTTTTCTTAGTTAAATTTTCGACAAATTGTTGTATAATTTAAGTAAAGTTTATTCCCCAGTAGACTATTATTATATATTCCATATTGGTAACAAGGCGCTGTAGAAGCGTTATTAACTAATGATAAAATTATAAACTAAGGGGGAGTGCAATATGCGTACATAAAACAAGCCCCTGTATCATTCTCCATGGTACAAAGGGCTTTATTTTTACTATGGTGTGCCAAACAGCACACATATCACAACTAAAATATATATAATCAAAATTACTAAGAAATATTTATATTATTTTTTATATTTACGGATGCTCTTAACATATTTTTTGAAGTTATCAATTAATAACATCTCTTCTGGACTAAATTCACCATTGTCGATACCCATAAGCCAAAGTACAGATACATCTAAAATGGATGCAATGTTATAAAGAGCCGACAGGGGAACATCAGTTGTACCAGTTTCGTAGTTGGAGTATGCTGGCTGGCTTATACCTAATTTATTGCTTATATCAGTCTGCTTTAAGTCCGCATTTTTGCGGGCCTCCAGCAGCCTATTACCAAATGCTAATCTATCAAATTCCATTGTCTCACCCCACAGAAATGATAAAATAATACCATATGGAAAATTTTGAGACAACATTAAACGACTAAATATAAGCATTTCTTATAATCTATTATGAATGCTTATGTAGGAACGGAAAATATATCAAATTATTTAAATTGAAACTGTCACATATCACTTAATAGGAGGTAATGTATGGGGAATATTCATGAAGAAGAAGTTCTATTAAAATGTGAAAATGCTTTGCAAAATGATAAGAAATATATTAAAATACAAAAGGAAATGATAGATGCATATCGAAACAATGATATTGAAAAATATAGCGAGCTGTCTATTGATATGCAGATTGTCGTTCAAAAAATATGCTACTATTTGGGGGAAACGCATATATAAAATATTACATATAACTGCACTAGATAAATAATTATTATATGGATCTAGTGCAGTTTTTTTTCTAAGTTTTTTCTAAGTATAAGAAATATAACGCATGATAATGTGTTATGAAAAACACTCCAAACCCTACATTTATAATACTCCATGATACTCGATGATAGCATATAAACGCCCTCTCACGGCGGAAACACGGGTTCGATTCCCGTACGAGCTGCTAAAATGAAAAAGCAACATGGAATATTAATTTCATGTTGCTTTTTTAGTATTCATGACAAGTGAAACGACTTGTCGTTTCCTCTTATGTACTCTAGAAGGATTAAAATGAACATATAAAAACTTTTATTAGATTTATTTCTTCATGTGTTCTTAATAGGAACGTAATTAAAATAAATATAGTAAGGAACTGAACATAGGTAAAGTTTATTGTCATAATAGATAAGTCCTGTTGATATTTCGACATTTTTGTAGTAGAATAAGAACGTGATTGGGAAATTATTACTATAAACTCGAATTATATGATAATAATATGTTGTAATTTGTCTAATAATAAGAAATAAGAGAAAGAAAAGTTGTTGTTAAACACTTAATCGTATTTTATTTACATTTTAAGGTTATAATAGTATAATATCAATGCTAGTTCTATGAAAGTTTGCTTCAAAAGAGGAGGATCACAGTATGCTAAGAATATATATATGTCCAACCTGTTATAATATTCGAATGGTATCAAGAAAGCCAGATGCTGTGTGTCTCCATTGTGGGATGAGATTACATAAAAGTGATTTAGAGTATGCAGATTTTATGAACATGACGGAAGAGGAAAGAAATTTATTTAAGGAAAGATATAAATCCAGGATGCTTAGTTATAATGAACTAAAAGAAAACAGAATGGATACCGATACAACAAGCTAAAAAGTCGTTTCTATAAGTCATGACTTTAATGTGGAGAGTCTGCCGAGGCAGACTCTTTTTTATGTAACTGGATACTTTGATTTGTTGCAGAGGGATATATAATTTAATTACTTTACAAATGAGAGATATATTGTACAATAGACTCAGAATAAATAAAAAGGATATCATTAAAAGTAGGATGGTGTACAATGGAAGCTAAAAAATTAGAATACTTGAGCAATGTGATTAATAAGGAAATCGTAGATGGGAAGATAAGTGGAGCAGCTATTTGTGTTATACATGAAAACAAGCAGGTATTTCGTAAAGAGTATGGTCTGGCTAACATAGAAAAAGAGCAACCTATGAAGAAAGATACGATTTATCGTATGTTTTCAATGACAAAACCAGTTACTGCAGTTGCAGCAATGATTTTATTTGAAAGAGGGGAGCTTAATCTCTTATCACCGGTATCTGATTATCTTGAGGGATTTAAAAACCAGAAAGTATGGACGGATAAAGGATTAGTGGATTTGAATAGATCAGCTACTATTCAAGATTTATTAAATATGACCTCTGGTGTGGTTTATCCCGATGGGAGTTTTGAAGTGGGTCGACAAATGGGAGTTCTATACGATGAAGCTGCTCGATTGTTTGAACAGGATACTCCTCTAAACACGATAGAGTTTTGCAATCGAATTGGTCAGGTTCCATTAGCCTTCCAACCAGGTGACCATTGGCATTACAGTGCATCTGCAGATGTTCTTGGAGCAGTTATTGAAGTTGCTTCTGGAAAGCGTTTCAGCGAATTTCTTCGTGATGAGATTTTTACTCCCCTTGGTATGGTTGATACAGACTTTTATGTTCCTGCTGAAAAGCTGGAGCGTTTTGCGCAAATGTATGACTATATGGAAGATAAAAAGCAACTGCAACCATTTGTCAATTATTTTCTGGGACTTTATCATTATGAGTCAAATCCAGCATTTGAATCTGCTGGGGCAGGTTTAGTTTCTACAATTGAAGATTATGCTAAATTTGCCTTAATGCTTGCAAACGATGGTATATATAATGGGGTACGTATTCTTGGGAAAAAATCAGTGGATTATCTTGGTGTACCGCAACTAACAAATGAGCAGGCTAATACCTATAACTGGGATTCTATTAGTGGGTATAGTTATGGTAACTTAATGAGAATTCTCGTGGACCCAGGTAAGGCTGGAAGCAACGGGTCTATTGGTGAGTTAGGCTGGGATGGTTGGGCTGGTAATTATTTTATGGTAGACCGTAAAGAAAACTTAGTTATGCTTTATATGATCCAACGCTGTGGTGGTACGGGTCCTGATTTAATAAGAAGACTTAGAGCAATTATCTATAGTGCTTTATAAGAAAATTTACTACGTAATACTAGATAAATATTATATTTGTATTAATAAGGAATCCTGCTTTACACAAGAAATCATCTGATTATAAAAAAGCTGTGCATGAAATCATTACCCAATAAAGGGTAGCATTTCACGTACAGCTTTTAATAATTCATAACAGGCGAAACGACTTAGGGATTTGTCTTTTATAGACTAAAATTCTAACGTTCCGAATGTACTCTTCGTCGACTAATCAAACGTATAGCAGTTAACGCAGCGCCGAACAAACAGATGCAGGCAGCAGTTAGGTAAGCACCTTTCATACCATAGATAAATACATCATCTCTTCCAGCAACATAGTCAGATACCTTGTACCCTATCTTGTGACTCATACGACCATATAGTATTAACACTGCAATTGAGATACCGCTGATCATACCTAGGTTTCTAACTAAAGCATTAATACTTCCTGAAATTCCTAGCATATGTCTTGGAGCACTGGACATAATCAAGGAGTTATTGGGAGATTGGAATAAACCGTTACCGATGGACATAAGAGCTACAAACATAATGAGATGAATTAAACTTGATGTCGCATGTAACGTAGACATAAGGAATAATCCAGCAGCATTTAAGGATAATCCGACAAAGGTTAAAAACTCAGAGCCTATTTTATCAGAAAGATATCCACTGACAGGTGCAACTACAGCTAAAATAGAAGGATAGACCATTAATATTATGCCGGTAAATAATGGAGAGTAAGCCTTTGTATATTGCAGATAGAAGGGCATAATAATAGTTGAGCTACTGATTGCTATAAAGGAAGTGAAGGCACAAAAGATACTTAAGGTAAATAACCCATTCTTAAATAGTGACAATTGAAGTAAGGGTATCTCTGTTTTTTTTTCAACTATGATAAAGATAAGAAAGGTTATCAAGAATATGAAAAATCCGGATAATATGAGGGGGTGATGATATCCCTGTTCTTCACCAATAATAAGGGATACGAATAAAGAGACAATGGATACAGCAAACAATACCGCCCCCTTTACATCTAGCTTTTCATTGGAGATCACCTTTGATTTTGGTAATATCTTTAAACCTAATAAATAAACAATAATACCGATTGGAACATTAATTAAAAAAATGAATTTCCAGTTAAGGGCATCTACAATTAAACCTCCCAATGGTGGACCAGCCAAAGAGCCAAGTGCAACAAAGGTACCGGAGAAACCAAGAGCCATACCTCGTTCATTACTTGGAAAGACATGAGTTATAATACCTTGATTGGTAGCCATAGTTGCTGCAGCACCAAGACCCTGAATAGCTCTGGCAATAATTAGAACAACAAAGGAATCCGAGATTCCACAAAGGAGGGAACCTATCGTGAAAATAACAATTCCCAGTTGAAATATTCTGGTTTTGCCTTTTAAATCACCCAAACGGCCAAAAACTAAAATTGTTCCTACAATAACTAATAAATACGAGGTTACCACCCAGGCAATTGCTTCTGTGCTCACCGATAAGTGTTTTGACATCTCTGGTAAAGCTACGTTAACAATACTGCTGTCTAAGGTAGCCATAAAAGTCATTAGCACAACATTGATTAAGATTAGTATCCTATTTTTATAAACTACTTCGGTGCTTTGTTCCATTTTATTTCTCAACTTTCTGTTGTTTTCTATAGTTCTTCATGTCTTTAACTACAATGCTTAGTAAATTAAATAACGCTTCTTTTTCGTTATCATTTAGTCCACTGGTAAGTATCTCATTCCATTTTAATAATTCTTTTTTTATATCTGGAATAATTGATTTACCCAAATCTGTTAGATATAACTGATTTGCCCGGCTATCCTCTTTGGAAGTTTCCCTTCTAATATAGCTCAATGCAATAAGTTTTTTAATTACTCTTGTTGACATTGCTTTATCTACATCCAGTTCCCTGCTAATCTGATTTTGGTTAAGTCCATCATTATAATATAGGGTTAATAAATACGGATAAGAACCGCTACCAAGATGATATTTCTTTAATACCTCATTAGTATATACCTGTGAACTTCGGTAAATACTTCCGTTTAGCTTTGTGAGGTTAATATGTTTTTCTTTCAATCAGTCACATCCTCTCAATTCGATAAGTGAAATTATAGTAATTAATAGTTGATAAGTCAACTGATTTTTGAAATATAAATTTTCCAATATTTATAAGGATTTAATATAGTTTATCTAGAAAAATATGTTGTATAAAAATATTGATATTTTATAAAATAACAATTGAAATAATTACATCACTATGGTAGTATGGTAAAGTGCTAATAAAGAGAAGCGAAAATAGGAGGATTTTATGAAAAAAATAGCAAGTATAATTATAATCGGAATGATGATTGTAAGTATGGTGGCATGCAAAAAGAATGATTCAGATGAGGATACGTCCTTGCAGTACATAAAAGACAATGGGAAGTTCGTTCTTGGCCTAGATGATGCATTTGCTCCAATGGGCTTTCGTGACGAAAACAATAATATAGTAGGATTTGATATTGATCTTGCAAAGGCGGTTTGTGACAAGCTTGGGGTAGAGTTGGTACTTCAACCTGTGGAATGGGAAGCAAAAGAGAATGAGTTAAATACCAAGAACATTGATTGTATCTGGAATGGACTTTCTCTTACACCGGAACGTAGGGAAAGTATGACCATGTCAGAGCCATATATGACAAATGATATATCCTTGGTAGTTACAAGTGATAGTGATATAAAGAGTCTTGAGGATATGGAAGGTAAGAAGCTGGCTTTGCAAAGCAGTTCATCTGCAGAAGATGCACTTAACAGCGAGGATAACAAAGTATTTAAGGAATCCTTAGGTGAAGTAATTCCATTTAGTGATTATGAAGTGGCAATACTTGATTTAGAATCCGGAAATTCAGATGCTGTTTTACTCGACTCTATTGTTGCAGATTATAAGATTACAGCAGGAAAAGATCTGGTAAAAATAGAAGGTTCTTTACTTCCTGACCAGTATGCAATTGGTTTTAGAAAAGGTGATGAAGCATTATGTGATGCTGTTGAAGCTGCTTTAAAGGAATTGAAAGCAGACGGTACTGTTGCAGAGATTTCAACCAAATGGTTTGGATCTGATATAACAATAATTAAATAATTATTTAGTTGTTGTGAGTTATAGTGAGATATTGCAATAGAATATGAGTGCCTATTTATTCCGATGGTCTTCTCCCGATGCACCATTAGAATAGATAGACACTCATATTTTACACCTGGAATTTGAGCTTAAGCAAGAATTCAAAGTTCTATTAAGAATGGAGTGTTGATATGACTATAGATAATGTACCTTTGGAGCTATTACTTCCTAACATGCTTGAAGCAACATCAGAAACCTTAAAGATTTTTTTCCTTACCATAATACTGTCAATACCTTTAGGGTTTATAGTTGCAATGGCCAGGAGGAGCAAACTTTGGTTTATTAGTTTTCCAACGAGAATTTACCAGTTGTTATTTCGGGGAACGCCTTTGATGGTTCAGCTGATTTTCTTTATGTATGGACCCTTTTACATATTTGAGGTAAGCCTATATGACCGATTTACAGCATGTATTCTTGCCTTTGCAATTAATTATGCAGCTTATTTTGGTGAAATATTTCGAGGTGGAATTGCTGCAATACCAAAGGGACAGTATGAAGCAGCAAAGGTGTTAGGGTATACAAAACTACAGACCTTTCTTCGCATTGTGCTGCCACAGGTAATTAAGACGGTAATACCTTCTGTTGGCAATGAGTTGATGACCTTGGTCAAAGATACTTCGCTTGCACAAGTAATTGGAATCATTGAGGTGTTTCGAGTTGCTTCCAATGCATCCTCGACCTTTTCTTCCACAGTGCCAATCCTAGTGGCGGCATTATTTTATCTTGTAATGAATACCGTAGTGGAGATTTCCTTTAAATTACTAGAAAAGAAGATGGATTATTATAAGAACTAATAAATATTGAGCTTGAAGTTATATACGTAGTAGTAAGTTGTTTAATGTTAAAGGATTTGGAGGTAGTGATGTTACTCAAAGCAGAGAACTTACAAAAACAATTTGATGATAAAGAAATATTGAAGGGAATTTCCTTAGAGGTGAAGGAGGGTGAGGTAGTAGCTATAATTGGACCATCCGGTTCAGGTAAATCAACGCTTCTTCGATGTTTAACACAATTAGAGCAGGTGAACCAGGGGAAGATTGAAATATGTGAAAAGCAAATGGTGGATACCTTTACAGGTGAGGGATATTCGGACAAAAAGACGTTGCACGAAATTGCACTTAATGTCGGTCTCGTATTTCAGAATTTTAATCTTTTTCCACATAAATCTGTATTGAAAAATATTATGGAACCCCAAATTAAGGTATTAAAAATCGAAAAGGAGCAGGCAAAACAGAAGGCAATGCAATTACTAGAGAAGATGAATCTGGCTGATCGAGCAGAAGCGTATCCATGTGAGTTGTCAGGTGGGCAGCAACAGCGGGTTGCAATTGCCAGAGCTCTTGCACAAAACCCTAGGATTTTGTTTTTTGATGAACCAACTTCGGCTTTAGATCCAGAACTTACAGGAGAGATTCTTAAGGTTATCCGTTCCCTGGCAGATTTAAAGATGACTATGGTTATTGTTACGCATGAGATGGCATTTGCCAGAGATGTTGCCGACAGGGTGATTTTTATGGATGAAGGTGTCATTGTCGAGCAAGGCACGCCACAAGAAGTTTTCACAAATACGACAAATCAAAGAACAAAGGATTTCTTGCAGAGGTTTAATCAGAGCTATTAAAGATAATATTGTCGTGTTTATAGCAAATACAATGGCGGTCAATGAGTTTTATTAAATGATTGTGTCATTAGTAGTATTTGCAATGGTATTTAGCGTTATAATAATGCCTGTTTCCGCTTCTGCGGCAGAAAATTCGGTCCCAAATAACTTTCATATACCTGACTATATTTACACTGAGGACGATGTTGTGGTTGATAAACCAATTGGTCTAGTTATCAATGATAGGCCCGAAGATCCTTTGTCCATGAGTTCTGAATTGTCCACGACAAGAGCTACCACTAGCGTTATTTATGGACCGTATACAACCATTATGTTAGATGATTCCAAAATGCAGGTTATTTTTTCCACGCTTAAGTCGGGCTTCAATACAGTGAGTGTGATTTATAATGGCGTGAATTGTTTTAAATTTGAGTCTGGAAATACCATCATTTACATTGCCAGAAGCACAATGTTACAGCCCTTAAACTCATTGTGTACAGCGATAAATTCGACACTTACATCAAAAGCCAATAATAGGGATACAAGCCTTACATATACCAACATCTACCGAAGTTATCTAACCTATTTTGGTGGGTATCCAATATATAGAACAAGTATTGCGCGCGTTGGTGTTCAGATGTATTATAACAGTTCCAACCAAATTTACATGAACGTAAAGGTAATTGATTCAATTGCTGTTAATATCTATGATGCCTTTATTGATGATTGGTTATATCCTTGCGAGGCGAGCTTTAGGCCGACTGCTATTGTGAATATTACCAATACAGGTACAAGTAACAGTATGTATTTCGGTGGTTACGAGATTCAAGGCGTTGGTGACAATACTTCAACAACAAGTATTGGAAGCTTAGTTAGCCTTGGATATAAGTCAGTACAAACAATTGGCAGTATACTTAATCCGACCATATCCACAATCTTTGGTTTATATAATGACTTAGTCGGCCTTGCAAATTCCGATGGTGGATCGCGACATTTCTATTATACTATGCCGATATCCTTATCCAATCCTTCGACAAGTAAATACTCTTATAATTGCACTACTCCATCACCATTTACATTGCGTTTGACAAATGATTACCTGACGCTCAAAATTGGAACAATTGGAACACAAGTATCAACCACTATGTATGATATCCGCTGTAATATAAATTTTAATTAATCGCTTGCAGGTATTATCTATACAATAATATACGTAAGGATAGTAAATAATTATGAAGATTAATAAGAAAATTGTTATATCTGTACTCGTTGTTATCGTTATAATCACAGTTGTTGTATTTGTAGTTAGTAACTTCAAAAAATCGCAACATGATCCAATTTCTTTTAGGTTTGATGCGAAAACTAAGGAAGTAGTATTTTCGATAGATGAGGGATACAAAATACATAGGCTCCAAATGCTCGAAGGAAATATTGATGTCCCAAATTATGATAAAGATACTAGGGAGGTTATATTTCCTTGGTATGAATTAGAGATTGGAGAACATGAATTTTTATATTTTGTAATCCAAAACTATGAGGGCAAGGTAGATAAAGAATATAATATAGAATATGAGATTTTGCATCAAAGTGCCAATGAAATTATTATTATGGTCCATAGTAACAGCTCACCATATTTAGGGGAAAGAGATTTCTACTCTTTTTATTATTGATATGTATTTGTTCATATGATTAAATACTAAGTTTCCTGATATTTATAATCTAGATTAAAACTTGTTATTGTAAAAAAGTTTGTGTATTACGGTTTTACTCCTCATTTCTGATATAATAAAATAATATTTGATATATCGGTTTAATCAAAGTTATTAGTTGGTACGTAACAGTTTAGCCACAAGCTCGATTTCACTTTGCAAAATCTCGCTTGGGCAGAGCGCCCTACAAGTTTTAGATGCAATATGCATTCGAAAGCGAGCTTTCGCCTTCATATTGCATCTAAAACTTACATGGCTAAACTGTTACAAAATAATACTTGCAATATTTGGTTGTATTTGATATAATAACTAAGGTACAAAATGATAAGACTAATTAGGAGTGGACGAAAGTCCACTCTTACTTTTTGCAGTGAGTGAGCCTTTAAGGATATTAAGTGTTTCGGATGAACATCCTCTTACTATAAAAAGGTGCTATCATAAGATTAAGAAAGAAGGAATAGAAATGGCAAAGCACGAAGATTATGAACGAAGAACACAGCAGCTATTGGAACCAATTTTGGCAGCAAATAATTTTGAATTATATGATGTTGAATATGTAAGAGAAGGTGGAAACTGGTTTCTTAGAGCTTATATTGATAAGGAAAATGGAATTGCTGTAGATGATTGTGAATTAGTCAGCAGGGCGTTGAGCGATTTACTGGATAAGCATGATTACATTTCGGATTCCTATATCTTAGAAGTTAGTTCACCAGGTCTTGGAAGACAGTTGAAGAAGGATAAGCATTTTGAAAAAAGTATTGGTGAAGAGGTAGAACTTAGGCTGTTTAAACCAATCAATAAGCAGAAGGACTTTACCGGAATTCTAACTAATTTTGATCAAGAGTCGATTACACTTACTTTAGAAAATGAAGATACTTTGGTCTTAAAAAGATCAGACATTGCTATGATTCGATTAACAATTGATTTTTAATGTTAATTATATAAGCAGCTACTCTTTTACAGAGGTAACCATAAAAGTATGCAATACTATTAGGATATTTAATCCTATAACTAGTGATTGTTTCAAAAATATATACTATAAGGAGGATATGGAAAGAAAATGGATGCGAACAGGGAACTCATTGAAGCTTTAAACCAGATTGAGAAGGAAAAAGATATTAGTAAAGATATTTTGCTAGAGGCATTGGAAAACTCATTGGTGGCAGCATGTAAAAATAATTATGGTAGAGCAGACAATATTAAAGTAAACATTGACCGTAATACAGGTGAGGTTAATGTTTATGCCATGAAAGAAGTTGTGGAAGAGGTTACGGATCCAATTATGCAGATCAGCCTTGCTCAAGCCAAGATGAAGGATGCAAAGAAGGATTTGGGTGATATCGTTGCAATTGAAGTAACACCTAAGAACTTTGGACGTATCGCTGCGCAGAAAGCAAAGCAGGTAGTTGTTCAAAAAATCCGTGAAGAAGAGAGAAAAGTACTATTTACGCAATACAGTGGAAAAGAAAAAGACATCGTAACTGGTATTGTTCAACGTTATGTAGGTAATAACGTAAGTATTAACCTAGGTAAAGTAGATGCAATATTAACTGAAAATGAGCAGGTGCGTGGTGAAGTATTTAGACCTACTGATCGTATTAAGCTTTATGTACTTGAAGTGAAGGATACTACCAAAGGTCCAAGAATCACTGTTTCAAGAACACATCCTGAACTTGTAAAGCGTTTATTTGAAGCGGAAGTAAGTGAAATTCAGGATGGTACCGTAGAGATTAAAAGTATTTCCAGAGAAGCGGGTTCCAGAACAAAGATTGCAGTATGGAGCAACAATGCTGACGTTGATGCAGTAGGTGCATGTGTCGGTCTTAATGGTGCAAGAGTTAATACGATTGTTCATGAATTACGTAATGAGAAAATTGATATCATCAACTGGAGTAATGACCCTGCTAAATTAATCGAAAATGCACTTAGTCCTGCAAAGGTTGTTTCTGTTACTGTTGAGGAATCAGAAAAGAGTGCCAGAGTAATTGTTCCTGATTATCAATTATCTCTTGCAATCGGTAAAGAAGGTCAGAATGCAAGACTTGCAGCAAAACTGACTGGATATAAAATTGATATTAAGAGTGAATCTCAGAGCATGGGATATTAAAACGCCTGAAAGCGATACTTCCATGAAATATAGCATCATTTTGAAGCGCTGGGTTTTGATCTTAGTAATATTAAGGATGTGATAATAGATGGCGAAAAAATTACCATTAAGAATGTGTACCGGCTGTGGTGAAATGAAAACTAAGAAGGAATTAATTCGTGTTTTAAAGACACCTGAGGATGAAATTGTCATCGATTCCACCGGTAAAAAAAATGGAAGAGGCGCATATATCTGCTGTACACTTAGCTGTTTACAAAAAGCAGTTAAAACAAAAGGTTTAGAGCGTTCACTTAAAACCAGTATTCCGAAGGAATTGGTTGAAACACTGGAGAAGGAGATGATTTTGCTTGAATCCGGAAATCAAGAAGGTATATAACTTACTAGGAATTGCAACAAAATCCCGCAAAGTAGCAAGTGGTGAATTTTCTACGGAAAAAGCCGTGAAGGAACATAAAGCAGTTTTAGTAATTGTCGCTGCAGATGCATCTGACAATACAAAGAAAATGTTTACCAATATGTGTACTTACTATAATGTACCAATTTACTTTTTTGGTGAGAAAAACGATCTAGGTCATGCAATGGGTAAAGAGTTTCGTGCATCTTTGGCTGTGCTTGACAAGGGCTTAGCGGACGCAATTGAAAAGCAACTGAAAATGATGCAGTGATATGAACGGAGGTAGTAAGTATAATATGTCAAAAATGAAAGTATTTGAGTTAAAAAATGTCATAAATGGCCAAACGAAAGGCTCAATAGAAAGTAAGGATATCTTAGATTTTATTGAGAAGAGTTTTGGTGTTAAAAAATCACATAGTAGTAATCTTGAAGAAAATGAAGCGCAATTCATAAAAAATCATTTTGTGAAAGATAATAAACCAGTACACTCACAAGCTGTGAAGGCAACTGCAGAACCTGTGTCTAAACCTGCACCAAAGCCAACAAATCAAACAGCGGCACCGCAAAAAACTCAACAAGCACCTGTTAAGCCAGTTGTGAAAGCACAGGCTGAACAGGAACCAACAACGCATACGAAAGCTGTTGAGAGTGCACCTGTGACGAAACCGGCTTCGTCGGTAAATCAACCTGCAGCAAGTTCTCCAAAGCCACCAGTTGGTCAACAAAATGGAACAAAGCAGGTACAGCAAAGTGGTATAAGAACAACATCTACAATAGAACAAGGTCAGCAAAATACACAGGTACAAAGACCGGCAGGAGGACAGGGCACAATGAGACAAGGCCAACAAGGCCAACAAGGTCAAGGATATCAAGGTTCACAAAACACACAAAGAACATCAGGCGAACATAGTCAATATACAGCAAATAACCGACCACAGGGGAAACCTTCTTACGAAGGGAAAGCTTCTTTTGAGGGTCAGGATAGTCAAAGACCTGCACAGAGTGGTCAAGGTCACAGACCAGAAAGACCAGCAGGAGAAGGTTACCAAGGCAATCGCCCGCAAGGTCAGGGTTATCAAGGGAACCGCCCGCAAGGCCAAGGCTACCAAGGCAATCGCCCACAAGGGCAGGGTTATCAAGGTAATCGCCCACAGGGTGAAGGCTATCAAGGCAATCGCCCACAGGGTCAGGGTTATCAAGGCAATCGCCCACAAGGCGAAGGTTATCAGGGTAATCGCCCACAGGGTCAGGGCTACCAAGGCAATCGCCCACAAGGCGAAGGCTATCAGGGTAACCGCCCACAAGGCGAAGGTTATCAAGGCAATAGAACAGGCTACCAGGGTAATCGTCCACAGGGTGAAGGTTATCAAGGCAATCGCCCACAAGGCCAGGGTTACCAAGGCAACAGACCACAGGGTGAAGGTTATCAGGGTAACAGACCACAAGGACAGGGCTATCAGGGCAACAGACCACAAGGTGAAGGTTATCAAGGTAATCGCCCACAGGGTCAGGGTTACCAAGGCAATCGTCCACAGGGTGAAGGCTATCAGGGCAATAGAACAGGCTACCAGGGTAATCGTCCACAAGGAGAAGGTTACCAAGGCAATAGAACAGGCTACCAGGGTAATCGCCCACAGGGTGAAGGTTATCAAGGAAATCGCCCACAAGGTCAGGGTTACCAAGGTAACAGACCGCAGGGTGAAGGCTATCAGGGTAACAGACCACAAGGACAGGGCTATCAGGGCAACAGACCACAGGGTCAAGGCGGCAGCAGACCATATGGTGCTGGCCAAGGACAGGGTGGTTCTAGACCAGGTGGTTATGGCGGTGGTCAAGGAGGCTTCTCTAGACCGAATAATCAGAGACCTGGAGGAGGATTTGGTTCCAGAGGATTTGAAGATTCAGGTAAGGATGATGATGATAAGCCAAGCTATGGCAATCGCGCTCCAGGTAAAAAAGGAAGCGGCGGTCAAAGAAGCGGTGGCGAGCGTAAGGCATTTGACCAGCAGATATTAGATAAAAAGGTTGCTGAAAAGAATGATAACAGCAACAAGAGAAATAGAGATCGAATCAACAAAGAAAAGAATTATAAAGAGAAGAATGTATTTGATCGTGGAGATGATGGTGCAGATGGCAAAACTAAAATTGCACCAAAAAAAGGTCAGTTTATTCAACCAAAGGTAGTTCAAGTTGTTGAAGAAGATATTAAAGTAATTACTATTCCGGAAGTATTAACCATCAAAGAACTTGCAGATAAAATGAAGAAACCTTCTGCAGCTTTAATTAAGAAGCTTTTCCTTGCAGGTAAAATTGTAACACTAAATCAGGAAATTACCTTTGAAGAAGCAGAAGAAATTGCTCTTGAATATGAAATCATTGCAGAAAAAGAGAAAAAGATTAATGAAGTTGAAGAGCTCTTAAAAGAAGAGGATGAAAATCAGGATGATATGGAAAAACGTCCTCCGGTTGTCTGTGTTATGGGTCATGTTGATCATGGTAAGACTTCACTTCTTGATGCAATTAGAGAAACAAACGTAACTTCAAGAGAAGCAGGCGGTATTACACAGCATATTGGTGCTTATATGGTTCAAATCAATGGCGAGGATATTACCTTCCTGGATACTCCAGGACATGAAGCTTTTACTTCCATGCGTAAAAGAGGTGCTAAATCAACAGATATAGCAATCCTTGTAGTAGCTGCGGATGACGGTGTTATGCCTCAGACCATAGAAGCAATTAATCATGCGAAAGCAGCTGGTGTTCAAATTATTGTTGCAATTAATAAAATTGATAAGCCAAGTGCTAATATTGAACGAGTAAAACAAGAGCTTACTGAGTATGAATTAATAGCAGAAGACTGGGGTGGAGATACCATTTTTGTTCCAGTATCCGCACATACAAAGGAAGGTATTCCACAATTACTTGAGATGATTCTTTTAACAGCTGAGATAGGTGAACTGAAGGCTAATCCAAACCGTAATGCTAGAGGTATCGTTATTGAAGCACAGCTTGATAAGGGAAGAGGACCTGTTGCGACTATCTTAGTTCAAAAGGGAACCCTTCATGTTGGAGACAACGTAGCTGTAGGTTCTTCCTACGGTAAAGTTCGTGCGATGATGGATGATAAAGGAAGAAGAGTAAAAGAAGCTACACCTTCAACACCTGTCGAGATTCTTGGTTTAAATGAAGTTCCTGATGCAGGTGAGACTTTCCTTGCAGTTACGACGGAGAAAGAAGCAAGAACAATTGCAGAAGCATATCTTTCCCAGGGTAAAGAAAAGCTCATTGCAGATACTAAGGCTAAGTTATCTTTAGATGGTCTGTTCTCACAGATTCAAGCTGGTAATATTAAAGAATTAAACCTAATTATTAAAGCAGATGTTCAAGGTTCCGTTGAAGCAATGAAACAGAGCTTAATGAAACTAAGTAATAAAGAAGTAGCAGTTCGAATTATCCATGGCGGTGTTGGTGCCATCAATGAATCCGATGTTATTCTTGCAAGTGCTTCAAATGCTATCATTATTGGCTTTAATGTTAAGCCGGACAATGCAGCAAAGGAAACAGCTGATCGTGAAAAGGTAGATGTAAAACATTATCGTGTAATTTACAATGCAATCAATGATATTGAAGCAGCTATGAAGGGTATGTTAGATCCAATCTTTGAAGAGAGAATTATCGGTCATGCAGAAATAAGAATGACCTTCAAAGCTTCCGGTGTTGGTACAATTGCAGGATCCTATGTACTTGACGGTAAGGTAGTTAGAGGCAGTAAAACCAGGATATTCAGAGATAATACATTAATCTATGAAGGAATTCTCGCTTCCTTAAAGAGATTCCAGGATGATGTAAAAGAAGTTGATAAGGGATATGAATGCGGTCTGGTATTTGAAAAGTTCAATGATGTAAAAGAATTTGATAAAGTTGAATTCTATGTCATGGCTGAAGTACCAAGATAAAACAACAGGCAGTGAATAGTTTTCACTGATTTCAATAGTCAAATCAAAAGCATTTGTCAGAAAGAAGCATTTACTAATAAGGTGTAGTAAACTTCTGGAAGGGCAAATGTTTTTGAAATGTCTTTGGGAAAGGTATTGGTAAATGTTATGAGAAAAAATAGTATTAAAAACACAAGAATCAATGGTGAGGTACAAAAGGAATTAAGTATACTAATCAGCAGAGAAATTAAAGACCCAAGAATTAATCCAATGACCTCGGTAGTTCATGTGGAAGTAGCACCTGATCTTAAGACAGCAAAGGTATATATCAGTGTCCTAGGTGACGAGGAGTCTAAAAAGTCTACTTTAGCAGGATTAAAGAGTGCAGCTTCTTTTATAAGAGGTCAACTTGCTAAATCATTAAATCTGCGTAATACCCCGGAACTATCTTTTGTACTTGATAATTCCATTGAGTATGGGGCTCATATGTCAAAACTGATTAATGAAGTTAATAAAAATATAGAATCAGATGAGGTTGACGAAGAGGATGAAGATGATTCTGATTTTTCTGTCGAAGAGGATAAATAACAATGATTAATTTAAAGGGTGAGTTAGCAGACGCAAAGTCGATCGTAATTGCAGGTCATGTCCGCCCGGATGGGGACTGTATTGGCTCCTGTACAGCTCTTTATCT
Source organism: Bacillota bacterium (assembly GCA_023407575.1). Classification (GTDB taxonomy): domain Bacteria; phylum Bacillota; class Clostridia; order Lachnospirales; family Lachnospiraceae; genus Mobilitalea. The sequence goes on along the minus strand of JAEYLX010000067.1, from coordinate 117,376 downwards.
GTATCTACTACAGAATAAAGAACAACTTGGGTTTGATAGGATAGATGTATATTTGGAATCCTTTGGCAATGAATTTAATCTCTTAAATGGTGTAAATGAGATAAAACATTCCTACGAATCAGAACATCATTATGATGTGTTTATCAGTGTTGACTGTGCAGCAATTGATCGATTGGGAAATGCATTGAAATATTTTCATACCGCAAAAAAGACAATTAATATAGATCATCATATTAGTAATCAGGGATTTGCTATGGTAAATCATATTGTCGCTGATGCTTCCTCTACCTGTGAAGTGCTCTATACGCTTATGGAGGATGCAGTAATTACTAAGGATATAGCTTCGGCTCTCTACGTTGGGATTATCCATGATACTGGTGTATTTAAGCATTCCAATACAACAGAGCAGACAATGCAGATTGCAGGTAGACTAATTAGTAAAGGTGTTAATACCTCGACTTTAATTGATGAATCCTTTTATACTAAAACCTATCTGCAAAACCTTATATTAGGACGATGTTTGTTGAGAAGTATGCTAATTCTCGATAAGAAAGTTGTGTTTTCCTCAATTTCACGAAAAATGTTAAGTCATTATGGCGCTGCTTCCTCTGATTTAGATGGAATTATAGATCAGCTTCGTGTTACAAAAGGAACTGAGGTTGCAATATTTATCTATGAAACTGATTTCCATGAATTCAAAGTAAGTATGAGATCAAATGGCGAAGTTAATGTGAGTAAAATTGCTGTTCATTTTGGTGGAGGCGGTCATATTAAAGCGGCTGGTTGCACTATGCGGGGCTCTGTACATGATGTGATTAATAATCTAACACCGCACATTGAGGCTCAATTGAAAGAAATTATGTAATTATGTGTTCTCTGGGTTGTTAATTATATTAGAGACTAATTCATATCAGATGTTCTCATCCGAAGGAGTACTGGAAGTGTATAACGGAATAATAAATGTATATAAAGAAAAAGGATATACCTCTCATGATGTAGTTGCTAAAATGAGAGGTATATTAAAAATGAAGAAGATTGGGCATACCGGTACACTTGACCCGGATGCAGTAGGTGTGCTGCCTGTGTGTCTTGGAAAAGGCACAAAGCTGGTTGATATAATTACGGATCGTGATAAAACCTATGAGACAGTGCTTAAACTTGGAATTACCACAGATACTCAGGATATTACCGGAGCAGTTATAAAGCAAGCAGAAGTAAAGGTGCAGTTTAAAGAAATTGAAGAAGTTATACTTAGTTACATAGGAGAATACCTTCAGTTACCCCCAATGTATTCCGCGATTAAGGTCGATGGCAAGCGGCTTTATGAGCTGGCTAGACAGGGAAAGGAAATCGAGCGAGAGCGTAGAAAGGTAAGCATTAAGGATATTCAAATTCTTGCTTACTCGGAAAAAGATCAGGAAGTAACTATGGTGGTGGATTGTGGCAAAGGTACTTATATAAGGACCTTACTTCACGATATCGGGGAAACCCTGGGTTGTGGTGGTACAATGAAATATCTGAAAAGGACTGCAGTAGGTAGCTTTAAACTTGATAAAGCACTAACCTTGGCTGAAATAGAGCAACTGATGAGACAGAATGAGTTAGAACCTTATATCATACCCCCAGATCAAATGTTTGAGAATTACGACAAGGTTTATATGCAGCCAGAGTTTCATAAATATATCTATAATGGGAATGCCTTTCGATCAGAACATTTGATGCCAGCAGCTCATGAGAATCTAACTGATTTGGTACGTGTTTATGATGCGGACCAACTATTTGTTGGCATTTATCAATATAATTCAGAGGAGGAACAGTTCAAACCTGTAAAGATGTTTTTATCTTAAAACATATTGCGAATTTTAAACACTTAAGTTATACTGCCTTTAAATGTCACCGTGAGCTGGCAGAGAGGAGAACACAATGGAGTATATATCTGGAAGTACAGATTTTAAATTCAAAAATACAGTAGTTACACTAGGAAAGTTTGATGGTCTCCACCTGGGTCATCAGGTTTTAATTAATAAAGCATTAGAATGCAAAAAAGATGGACTGAACTCGGTTATGTTTACCTTCTTACTCCATCCAGGAAATCTATTCTCTGATAAAGATTTTGAACTAATTTATACCGAGGAAGAAAAAGTTGAAATTGCCAGGCGTATGGGAATCGATATTTTAATCTCTTATCCTTTTACAGCGGAAACTCGAAGCATGGAGCCAGAGGATTTTATAAAAAATATTTTAGTGGAACAACTGGATGTAAAAGTAATTGTAGTAGGGAAGGACTTCCGTTTTGGTTATAAAAGAAGAGGAGATGTTGACCTATTAAAGCAATATGAGAACATGTATGGTTATCAAGTTCTGGATTGCGATAAGATGGAATTGAAGGATGAGGTCATCAGCAGCTCCTTGGTTAGAAAAGCTATAAAACAAGGAGATATTGCAGAAGCAAATGAAATGCTGGGACAACCCTATCATATAACCGCAGAAGTAGTACATGGAAGAAGGTTTGGCCGAACAATCGGTATGCCAACCATTAATATGATCCCTGCAAAGGTAAAACTGTTACCACCTTTAGGCGTTTATGTAACTGCAACCATTATAAAAGGAATTATGTATCAAAGTGTTACCAATATTGGCTACAAACCAACGGTTGGCGCTGATGACTTTATTGGTGTTGAAACTTTCATTATTGATTACAGTGATGATTTATATGGAGAGGTTTTGGAGGTTGTATTTTATGAATTTCTCCGGCCAGAGCTGAAATTTAATTCTGTTGAGGAATTAATTGATCGAATGAAAGAAGATACCTTGGCGGCTATTCATTTTTTTGAACGAAATCCAAGTTTACTGAACATACAGTGACTAATGGTCAAACACTTGATATTTTAGGAAGACTTTTGAAAAGCAGCTGATTTGTACATGTTTTTCTAAAAAATGTTTACAATAACATAAGAATGTGTTACTATACCATAGTGAAATAAGAGCCAATACTCAGATTTTGGACACTCCGACCTTATTCTTAGTATTAGGCGGTATCGCGAAAGGAGAATTTATTATGATTAACAAAGAAAAGAAATTAGAAATCATCAAGAATTTTGGTAGAAACCCTGAGGATACAGGATCTCCAGAAGTTCAAATTGCATTATTAACTGCAAGAATTACAGAGTTAACAGAGCATTTAAAGAGCAATAAGAAAGATCATCACTCCAGAAGAGGTCTTCTTAAGATGGTTGGACAAAGAAGAGGTTTACTTGAATACTTAAAGAAAACTGACATTGAAGGTTATCGTACACTTATTGAACGTTTAGGTTTAAGAAAATAGTAAATATCAAAGTTTAAAGAGCTGTCCCACTTGAAAGCCTAGTGCTCAAAGTGGGACAGCTTTTATCATAATAGCAAAATTTCCTTTGAATGGGGGAATTTTGTTATATATGCGAGCGTTTTTCAGTTCTATATTTCGTAAAAGTTGATGGTGAAAAAATGAAAATAATTCAAAGAATATTAAGAGACAAAAGCTTTTTAAAGAAGACCTTTGCAATTACAGTGCCGGTAGCACTTCAAAATCTACTTAGTAGTATTCTTAATATGGTTGATACATTAATGATTGGACAACTTGGTCAGGACTATGTTGGGGCAGTGGGGTTGGCTAATAAGGTGTTTTTTGTCTTCTCATTATTAATGTTTGGTATTTGCAGTGGATCTGCAATCCTGGCATCACAATACTATGGAAACCGTGATCTCTTGGGCATCAAACGAGTATTAAGAATATCAATTATGATAGGGGTGGGTGGTTCGCTGCTATTTGTCCTGTCTGGAATCTTTTTCCCTGAACAAGTGATGGGTATACTAACAACACATCAGAATCAAGTAGAAATAGGAGCCATATTCCTTGGCATTATTGCTTTTAGTTATCCATTAACTGCTGTTACAAATTGTTTTGTGGCAATATTACGAAGCATGAACTACGTAAAATTACCCGTTATTATAACAACAATTGCCATTGTGGTTAATGTAATTTTAAATTACGTATTTATTTTTGGTCATTTTGGAATGCCAGCTATGGGAGTAGCTGGATCTGCGCTTGCAACTGTTATTGCCAGAATATTAGAGGTGATTTTACTATTAATTGCGGTATATAGTCATAAAGTAGGAGACGGTGGCGTAGGCGATTTTATTCACCAAAAATACACGAAAGAAAAAGGTGTTCCTTTCTTAAATAAATCTTTTGTTCGTAAGTATTTATATACAGCAGCTCCGGTAATTGCCAATGAATTCATGTGGGGGCTTGGGGTTACTATGTATTCCGTTGTTTATGGAAGAATGCCAACCGAGGCAACAAATGCAATTACAATAACAAATACTGTTGAGCAGCTTGCCATGGTCTTTTTCTTTGGTATCTGTCATGCAGCTGCAGTAGTACTAGGTAATGAATTAGGTGCCAATGAACTTGAGAAGGCAGAGGAGCACGCAAAGAATTACATGGTAATGATGTTTGGGTTATCCATTATCGGTGCAGTTTTGGCGTTTTTCCTTAAGGATGTTGTCATTTCACTATATCTAGTTTCGGATCAGGTGGCAGACTACATACGTTGGAGTTTAACGGTATTTGCAATTTATATGCCGGTACGATTGTTAAACGCATTAATCATTGTTGCGATTTTACGAAGTGGCGGGGATACAAAGGCTGCTCTTTTCTTAGATGTAACCGGTGTATGGTGCATTGGTATTCCAATGGCTGTATTAGGAGGATTAGTGCTACAATTACCAATTTACATCGTTTATGCCATGATACTGGTAGAAGAAGTTTACAAGGCTATTCTAGGGTATTTGCGATATCGCAAAAAGAAATGGTTAAGAAACATTGTAGAAATATAGAGTTTAATTCTTAAAAAATGACACGGATATACTTTTTACGACATATAATATTACGAATACATGATAGATGTATTGCTGGCTGACTAAGTCAAATTACTATATCGTAAGGAGTACAAACTATGGAAAATAGAAATAGCAATTTTAATAACAATAATATTGGTTTTAATAATAATACTTTTGGTTTTAACAATAATAATGGTAATAATGTCAACAACGGAAATAATGGTAACAACGGGAATAATGGCAACAACGGATGTCCTGATAACTGGCGTGAAGATCAAAGACATGTACACGAACTTGTTGGAAGTGTTAGAATAGCAGACCAGGAAGATCCTCATAATCACAGATTTGCAACTGTAACAGGAGAGGCAATCCCTTGTGGAATGAATGATCATTATCATGAAGTAGCTTTTAGAACCGATTTTTATGAGAATCATTTTCATGAGTTTAGAGGTAGAACCGGTGGTGCTGTACCTGTGGGTAACAGACACGTTCATTTCATTGAATCCTTAACCAGTGTAAACGACGGTCATAGACATGGATTTGAAGCGGCAACTCTAATTAATAATCCAATTGAAAATGAATGTTAGTGTTGAATTAATATTGTAGAGTTGATCGAATTAAGTTCTATTAACTTTAGTTAAACAGCAGACTCCTTAGATTTGGGAATCTGCTGTTTTTGATATTCTAAAAATAAAACAGATTATCTTTATTAAAGCACCATAATCGTTACATTTTGACCTATATCATGTTTAAATTCATAAAGCTTTGAGGATACTTAAAGGCATACAGCATTAATTTTATTAAAATGCTATGCCTCTACGACAGTTTAGCCATAAGCTCGAATTCGCTTAGGCTAAACTGTTAGAAAATATTAGTAGCGTTATGGTGATTTTAATGGTATAATATTGCATTAGAGTGACGGGAGGACAACCCGAGACTTCTGAAAAGGCTATCGGATTGCTAGACCTTCGGTGGGTTTTTCAGTTGTTTCGGTGCCTCCGACTCTATAAATAATTAAGTGGACAAAATAACTCCACACATCAAAAAGGAGAACAAAACATGCACAAAAGTTTTTCAATGGAATTAGCCGGAAGAACTCTGACCGTTGATGTAGGAAGAGTAGCTGCACAGGCAAATGGTGCTGTATTAATGCATTATGGTGACACGGTTGTATTATCAACAGCTACAGCATCTGACAAGCCAAGAGATGGAATAGATTTCTTTCCTTTAAGTGTAGAATACGAAGAAAAATTATATGCAGTAGGTAAAATTCCAGGAGGCTTTATCAAAAGAGAAAGCAAGCCTTCAGAGAACGCAATCCTTACTTCACGTGTAATCGATCGTCCTATGAGACCTTTATTCCCTAAGGATTACAGAAATGATGTAACCTTAAATAATTTAGTATTATGTGTAGATCAGAATTGCTCACCAGAAGTAACAGCAATGCTTGGTTCTGCAATAGCAACCAGTATTTCTGACATCCCATTTGACGGACCAACTGCTTCTACGTTCGTGGGTATGGTAGATGGAGAATTAGTATTTAATCCTAACTTAGCTCAGAGAGAAAAATCTACTCTTACTCTTACCGTAGCCTCTACGAAAGAGAAAGTAATCATGATCGAGGCTGGTGCAAATGAACTTGCTGAAGATAAAATGATTGAGGCTATCTTTGCTGCTCATGAATTAAATCAGAAAATCATTGAATTTATTGATACAATTGTAGCAGAAGTGGGTAAGGAAAAGCATAGTTATACTGTTTGCGATACACCAGCTGATTTATATGAGGATATGGTTAGCTTTATTACTCCTGAAGCTATGGAAGTAGCTGTATTTACTGATGAAAAGCAGGTTAGAGAAGGCAATATTAAAGAAATTAAAGAAAGATTAGTTGCTCGTTATGAGGAAACTCATCCAGAGTGGCTTCCATTACTTGGAGAAGCAATCTATAAATTCCAAAAGAAGACTGTTCGTAAGATGATTTTAAAGGATAAAAAACGTCCTGACGGCAGAGCGGTTGACCAGATTAGAAAGCTTGCAGCTGAAGTTGATATCTTACCAAGAACCCATGGTTCCGGTATGTTCACCCGTGGTCAGACACAGGTACTTACAATTACTACACTTGGCGCGCTAGCTGAGACACAGAGATTAGATGGTATTGATGAGAATGAAACAGGAAAGAGATATATGCATCACTATAACTTCCCTTCTTATTCTGTTGGCGAAACAAAGCCTTCCAGAGGTCCAGGAAGACGTGAAATTGGTCATGGTGCATTAGCAGAGAAGGCATTAGTTCCTGTACTTCCTACGGAAGAAGAATTCCCTTATGCAATTCGTACTGTATCAGAAGTATTAGAAAGCAACGGTTCTACCTCACAGGGTAGTATCTGTGCTTCTACCTTATCCTTAATGGCAGCAGGTGTACCAATCAAAGGTATGGTTGCGGGTATCTCCGTAGGCTTAGTTACTGGTGATACAGATGACGACTATATCCTTTTAACCGACATCCAAGGCTTAGAAGATTTCTTTGGAGATATGGACTTTAAGGTTGCAGGTACTCATAAGGGTATTACAGCAATTCAAATGGACATTAAGATTCATGGATTAACCAGAGAGATTATTGAAAAAGCAATTTATAATACAAAGGAAGCAAGAACCTATATTTTAAATGATATTATGGCTCCTGTTATTTCCGAACCTAGAGCAGAGGTTGGACCTTATTCACCAAAGATTGTTCAAATCAAAATTGATCCTTCTAAGATTGGTGAAGTTGTTGGTCAAAGAGGAAAGACCATCAATGCTATTATCGATCAGACAGGTGTTAAAATTGACATCACTGATGAGGGTGCAGTTTCCGTATGTGGTGTTGACAAAGCAAGCATAGAAAAAGCACTTGAAATGGTAAGAATGATTGTTACAGAATTTGAAGAAGGCAAGAAGTATGTTGGTAAGGTTGTTAGCATCAAAGATTTTGGTGCCTTCATTGAATTTGCACCAGGTAAAGAAGGTATGGTTCACATTTCAAAGATCAGCAAACAGAGAATTGAACATGTTGAAGATGTACTTACCCTTGGAGATGTTGTTACAGTTGTTTGCCTTGGTCAGGATAAGATGGGCAGAATCAGCTTTAGCATCAAGGATGTACAGTAATCAATCATTAGTTTTCCTTATAGGTTAGAATTCTTTTACAGAACTTATAGTGTCAGGACTAAATTGAATTAATTAAATGAATGGCTGTTTCCAGGTAGTATATCTGCTTGGGAGCAGCTATTTTATCGCTTCATACGCTACCTTGCCATGCGGATTCAGTAAAAATGAAGTAAAAATACCCTTAATTGTAGAAAAATAGCGAATTTGTACGAGCAAATATGTTGTATTTCTTTTCATAGAATGGATAAATAAGCCTTTGTTGTAAACATTATAGTATTAGAATACCCAGGTGATGAATCGTACGTTAGCGATACTACTCCTGTGAGCTGACGAACGCGAGGAGGACGTTGTGAATACTATAAGGTCAAAGTCAAAAGTGAAAAGAATTGCTATGATAGCACTACTATCCATAGCAGGTGTACTAATAATCGGTGCAGCTTCAGTTTATATCATTCTACATTCTTATATTAATAAAATTAATTTAGTCGATGAGACATATTTAGGAACAAAAACGAATGAAGAGCCCAATGGAGAAGAAAAGGATTCTTCCATTGCGATAGGAGACATAACAAAGGACTCTATCGAAGATACCACGGATGATTTTTCGAATGAAACTATGGACGACAAGGATATAATTATTAATGAAACAGACACGGTGAGTGATTTGATACCAAAAGAAGAGCAGGGCGTGCAAGATGATGTCCCTGTTATAAATCAGGATAGTGAGAGCATCAAAAAGAATGAAGATAAACTTCAAATATTAGAGCAGGAAATAAAGGATAATATTGCAGACAATGCAAAGATTCTGGAGAATGAAAATGTAACGAATATATTGTTTGTAAGTAAAGATTTAACTGCCAGCCAGGAAGACAAGGCATATAGTTTTGTATTAATATCAATGTTACAAGAGGCACAGAAAACAGTTAGTACTTCTTTTGCAAGAGATATATATGTAAAGATTCCCGGAGAAGGTTATGGCTCGCTTTATCAAGCCTTTGCTATAGGGGGAGCTGACTTATTACTAAAAAGTATTAATCTAAACTTTAAAGTCAATCTGGACAGTTATATTATCACGGATAGTGATATTGTAATTGAATTGGTGGATGAATTGGGTGGTATCGTGATTGATGTCAAGGAGGAAGAGCTTGATTTAGTTAATTCCAATATTACAGAAATTAATCAGAGTATGGGGAAATCCAAAAAACAAGATTATCTTAAAGAATCGGGAAATCAATTATTAAATGGTAAGCAATTGCTGGGATATTCGTATATGCAAGCTTCTGCTACTTATGAAAACAAAGATAACAACAGTCAGAAAATACTTTTTCAACAAGTATTTGCAAAAATAAGAGAACAGAATATACTACAGATGAATCAATTGCTTTCTAAAGTGCTTCCAAAGATTACAACAAATATTAAGGAAAATGAACTCCTTTTACTGGTTTTAACAGCCCCAGCTTATTTAAATTATGAAACCAATGTTTATAATATACCAATGACAGGCAGCTACGAGAGATTTGATTATGAGAACAGTACAATTCTTGCTATTGATTTTAAGAAAAATAGAAAGTTATTGTCGCAGAAGATCTTTTCTATAAAATGATTATCTTTCTGAATTCTGTAGTCTGTGATTGACATATATTCCCACGTATAATATGATAATATGGACTTCATGCAGCTTGTTCAAGCACTTAGCAGCTAGAAGATAATTTGTTCAAGGAGAGTAAACTAACATGTCAAAACGCATTTTATCTATTTTACTAATATTCTCTATCACACTATCTCTTAATATGGATGCTAGTAGAGCATCCGCAGCTAATACATCTACTGGATTTACATTCACCAGTTATGCTGCAAAGGAATTATTACTAGCAGAATCCTATGGTTTATTGCCAGAAAGTTGGTATGAGCTGGATATGACAAAGGAAATAACGAAAAAGCAACTTACAGCCTTAATCGGTAATATAAGAAAAAAACTAAAAGCAACAAATCAAGTATTAATAACATCAGATTCGTTAAGCTTGACCTCGGCATTAACGGTGGAACAAGTGCTGACCTACTATTATAAATTAATCGCTGGATATAAGTTTAAGACAGTGATAGGCTTAAAGGGTAAGACAGTTCTAGGGTTTATGAAAGAGAATGGTATTTACACAGAAGCAAAGGGTGAGCAGAAGTTAAAAGATAAATGTAGTCTTGAACAGGCGAGTGTATTTGCTACAAGACTGATTACCTGTATTTATAATAAAATGGGAATTGGTAGTAAAGGATTTCTATGGAAAGGAAGTTTAGGTGGTAATACGGTTTATCTATTAGGGACTATTCCTTATTCCTCCTATAGCACCTATCCCTTAAGCAGCACGGTACTTGAGGCTTTACAAATGTCAGAGGTTATGGTAACGGAAAATAATCAGAGCAACGCTAAGAATATCTATCAATTGATGGAATATGCAGTTTACTCAGATGGCAGCTCCTTAAAGGATCATATATCAGCTGAAACTTATCTAGAGGTAGTTAAGTTGGCGACAGAACTTGGTGTAACAGAGGATATCATACGTGGTTACAAGCCATGGTTTGTAAGTTTGCTAATTGCATCTTTAGAAACATCGAAATCTAATATTATGGTGACTACATCAGAACTAAATAAAACGAATATAAATAGTTTTCTTCTTAACTATGCGCAATATTCCAATAAATCTGTATTTGATATGGAATCTGGCAAGAAGAAGGCAGAGATTTTTGACAAGCTTTCACCTGAACTTCTGGAATATATATTGAATCAGGCAATTGAAGCATATTTTGATACGAATGGTACAACACAACAGTTGAAGGAGCAAAAGCTCTTATTGGAGAGCTGGAAAAAAGGTGACGTTCAAGCTTGTTTAGATTATTTACGAAATAAAGAGTTGCTTTCAAAAAACAACTCAGATGACGCTATCAAGCTATTACTGGAAGAGTTTAAAGTAAATTATACTAATTATCGTAACAACGAATTTGCAGGTTATATAGAAGGGCTTATGAAGAAAAAAGGAAGCAAGTCATATTTTATCATGTTAGATATTACTCAATTTACACCTGGCAGCAGTATTTTAGAATTGTTAAAAGAGAAAGGGTATACCTTTACACAAGTAAAATAAGGTGTGTATTCAAGATTAGAAAAAGCGGGCTGCTGACGCATGTCTTCAGTCCGCTTTGGTGCGTCCTTACAGTTTTGTACAGCTAGAACTTATAAGATAAGTTGATAAATGTATCCGAAATCGGAGATGCTCACGCACCTATCATATCAGTTGATTACAGGTATAAATTATGGTAGAATAAGGAACAAGCACTATCACTTTAATTATTATATTAATTCAAATAAAATTATAAGATTTACAACAGGGAGGGACCCGGATGACAAATATTCAGCAATTATCCAATCATATAACAGTTATAACAGAAAAACTACCGTATTTAAAAAGTGCATCCTTTGGTGTGTGGGTTAAAGTTGGGTCCGTGAATGAGAATAACAAGAATAATGGCATTGCCCATATGATAGAACATATGCTTTTTAAAGGAACAAAATCTCGTACTGCAAAGCAAATCGCTGATGAGATGGCAAGAATCGGTGGTAATATGAATGCTTTTACGAGTAAAGAGTGTACATCATATTATTCAACCACGCTAAGCGAACATTTACCAATTGCAATTGATATTATTTCAGATATGTTAACAAACTCACTAATTGATGAAAAGTCTCTGAAAAAGGAAAAGGGAGTAATCATTGAAGAGATTAATATGTATGATGATTCTCCAGAAGATTTAGTACATGAAATGCTCCAGCAAAGAGTGTGGAAAAATCATCCTTTGGGGTATTTGATTTCAGGAACAAAAAAAATAGTTCGTAGTGTAACCAGAGAACAAATTTTAGAGTTTATCGATACCTATTATGTTGGAGAGAACATGGTAATATCCTTGGCTGGCAGCTTTGATGAGAAAGAGATGATTGCCCTTTTGGAAGAAAAATTTTCTGCTATTAAAGCACAGTCAGAAAAAAAGGGATTTGAAGTTGAGGCTCCAACCTATAATCAGGTGATTTGCAAAAAAGATAAAGATATTGAGCAGCTTCATTGTAATATTGCCTTTGATAGCATTTCCTATTTGTCTAATGAACGTTATATATTGACGATACTAAATTCAATTCTTGGAGGCAGTATTAATTCAAGACTCTTCCAAAAGATTAGAGAAAACAGTGGGTTAACCTACTCCATCTACTCTTATGGCAGCTCGTATCGAGACACAGGGCTCTTTCATATCTATGCAGCTATGAATCCTTCACAGACAGAAACAGTAATAAAAAAGATAAAACAGATTTTAAATGATTTGAAGAAAAATGGTGTATTAGCAGAAGAACTTTCAATGACAAAAGAGCAGATTAAGACAGAATTGATTCTTGGTAGTGAAAGTGCAAAGAGCAGAATGAATTCGAATGGTAAGGCGATGATTAACCGAGGTAGAATAGTTTCTATTGATGAGGTTCTTTCTGGAATCGAGAGTGTTACCCTTGAAGCTGTTCATGAATTTGCAAAGCGCTACTTTGACTTATCAAAGGCATCTATTTCCCTGGTAGGGAATCTCAAAGAAGTTGATTTAAAGAAAATTGCACTTTAGTATATTAGTGTAAAACAGGATGGATTAGAGAAGAGAAATAAAGAAGAGAAATAAAGAAGAGCAATAGATAAGGGCAATAGATAAGGGCAATAGAGAAGAGAAACAGAGAAGAGAAACAGAGCAGAGATATAGAGAAGGCAAACAAAGCAGACAAACAGAAAATCAAAATAGAGCAAAGACATAAAAAACAGGAATAGAACAGTAACATGATTCAAATGATAGTGAGTAATTAAGATACAATAAGAAGAGTTTGAAAGGAGAAAGAATATGAGATATGAAATCGTAGGAGAACCGTTGCCAGTGGTAACCTGTTATGTGAATTCAGGTGAAACCTTATTAACAGAAAGAGGTTCAATGAGTTGGATGAGCCCCAATATGAAGATGGAAACCTCAACAAATGGCGGAATTGGAAAGGCATTAGGAAGAATGTTTTCTGGAGATTCTTTGTTTCAAAACAGATATACTGCAATGGGTGGCGAAGGCATGATAGCTTTTGCATCCAGCTTTCCAGGTTCCATTCGTGCACTCAATATTTCACCTGGTAATGGAATGATTGTACAGAAGTCAGCTTTCTTAGCTTCAGAATCAAGTGTTGAATTATCCTTACATTTTCAAAAGCGTTTAGGAGCTGGTTTATTTGGCGGGGAAGGTTTTATTATGCAGAGACTTACTGGGAATGGTACAGCGTTCATTGAAATTGATGGTTATGCTATGGAATACAATTTATTACCGGGGCAGCAGATGGTTTTGGATACAGGCTATCTGGCGGCAATGGAAGAAAGCTGTTCCATAGATATTCATACAGTTCCTGGTGTTAAGAATATGCTGTTAGGCGGCGAAGGAATCTTTAATACTGTTATAACTGGTCCAGGAAAGATAATTTTACAGACAATGCCGGTAAGTAGTGTGGCTGCTACGTTACGTCCATTCTTCCCTTCGGCTAAGTAATAAACAAATGAAAACCATTGTAGGTAAAAGATAATTATAACTTACAATGGTTTATCTTTTGTAAAAAGTTTAATTCATCACGACTAAAAGGAAAAACCACTTAGTAAGGATTAAGTTCTTGTGATTTTATGTGTTGCAACTTCATGTTGCGTAGTTTCTAGCTGGAATTGGTAGAGTGCAACCGTATTAAATGCTAGGATTAAATCATTAAAAAAGGAGGTTTTATATGACGTTATTCAGCGTCCCAACCCTTAATGTATTAGGATTTGGGGCGTTGATTTTATCTTGATATTATTTTATGAATTTTTTAATAATTTTAATCTAATAATTGTTACTTGACAAAGAAGAGCGGAATGCTATAATTGGATTATATAATGAATATAAAACGTAGATGAGACGAGTAATATGTCAACCTTTGCAGAGAGAGATATGATTTGGTGGAAGTATCTTATTGGATAGCATATGAAGACTACCTCTGAGTGACCCTAATCCGGTCCGGTGATTCCGTTATCAATCAGAATGAAGTGGGTATATTACCAAAAAGGGTGGAACCGCGACGTAGAAGCTACGCTCGTCCCTTTCGATTACAAGGATTAATCGAAAGCGAGGAGTTTTTTTATTGTAATTAACCTTGTAATTAATATTATTATTTGTTTTTTTGAAAGGAAAGGTGTTCAATTTGAAGATTACATTAAAAGATGGATCAGTAAAAGAGTACGACAAGTCATTGACCGTGTATGAAATAGCAAGCGATATTAGTGAAGGCTTAGCAAGAATGGCTTGCGCAGGTGAATTAAATGGTAAAGTGGTTGATTTAAGAACTCTGGTTGAAAATGACAGTGATTTAAATATATTAACCTTCAACGATGAAGGTGGAAGAGGTGCATATCGTCATACAACTTCACATGTGCTTGCTCAAGCAGTAAAGAGATTATATCCGAATGCAAAACTCGCAATCGGACCTTCCATTGATACAGGTTTTTATTATGATTTTGACATTCCATCCTTTGATAGAGCAGCTCTCGACGAGCTTGAAAAGGAAATGAAAAAGATTATTAAAGAAGGTGCGGAACTAACCCGTTTTACACTTCCTCGTGCAGAAGCTGTTGCTTTAATGCAAGAAAAAGGTGAGCCTTACAAAATTGAATTGATAGAAGACCTTCCAGAGGATGCAGAGCTTTCCTTCTATCAGATGGGTGACTTTGTTGACCTTTGTGCTGGACCTCACTTAATGAGCACAAAGAATATTAAGGCAATTAAATTAATATCATCTTCAGGCGCTTATTGGAGAGGTTCCGAGAAGAATAAAATGCTTACCAGAGTATATGGTACAGCGTATACCAAGAATGCTGACCTTGATGAATATTTGAATCATCTTGAAGACATCAAGAAACGTGACCACAATAAGCTTGGACGTGAGATGGGGATATTTACAACGGTAGATGTAATCGGTCAGGGACTTCCACTCTTAATGCCAAACGGTACTAAAATCATTCAAACCATGCAAAGATGGATTGAAGATGAAGAAGAAAGACGTGGTTACGTTAGAACTAAGACTCCACTTATGGCAAAGAGTGATTTGTATAAAATCTCTGGACACTGGGATCATTATAAAGCAGGTATGTTCGTTCTTGGAGATGAAAAGGTGGATAAGGAAGTATTTGCACTTCGTCCAATGACCTGTCCATTCCAGTACTATGTTTACAAAGCAAGTCAAAAATCCTATAGAGATCTGCCTCTTCGTTATGGCGAGACATCAACCCTATTCCGTAATGAGGACTCTGGTGAAATGCATGGTTTGACACGTGTTCGTCAGTTTACAATCTCTGAAGGTCACTTAATTGTTAGACCGGATCAGATGGATGAAGAATTTAAAGGTTGTTTGGATCTTGCAAGATATTGTTTGAAAACACTTGGACTTGAGGAGGATGTAACCTATCGTCTTTCCAAATGGGATCCTAATAATAAAGAAAAATATATCGGTACGGCTGAGGTCTGGGAAGAAACGCAAGGCAGAATTCGCAATGTATTAAATGAACTTGGTATAGAGTTTAAGGAAGAAGACGGCGAAGCTGCTTTCTACGGACCTAAGGTAGATATTCAAGCGAAGAATGTTTACGGCAAAGAAGATACCATGATTACTATTCAATGGGATGCTTTAATTGCAGAGCAATTCGATATGTATTATGTTGACCAGAACGGTGAGAAGGTTCGTCCTTATATTATCCATAGAACCAGTATGGGGTGCTATGAGAGAACACTTGCTTGGTTAATCGAAAAATATGCTGGGCAGTTCCCTACTTGGTTATGTCCAGAGCAAGTTCGTGTATTACCGATCTCCGAGAAGTATCACGACTATGCGAAAAAGGTGAAAGAAGAACTTGCCAATAATAACATTTTAGTAACTGTTGATGAAAGAGCTGAAAAGATCGGTTATAAGATTAGAGAAGCAAGACTGGACCGTGTTCCTTATCTTTTAGTAGTAGGACAAAAGGAAGAGGAAGAAGGCAAGGTATCCGTTCGTAGCCGTTACCTAGGTGATGAAGGTCAGAAATCGTTGGATACTTTTGTGAATGAAATCTGCAAGGAAATCAGAACGAAGGAAATCAGAAAAATTGAAGTTGTAGAAAATGAAAAATAAGATTTAATGAAGGAGCTGATATGTTTCTGGCAAAAGGCGGGGATATATCAGCTTTTTTGTATCTTGAAATTAAATTGTATAAAATTAAATTTTGTTATTGACAAACGATGTATTTGTAACTATAATAGTAACAAATAGAGAGAAACCAAATAAGTCGAAGAAAGTTTTTGCAGGTTCTAAGTAGCTTTATTTTTTACAATAGGAGAAAGTGTCCTATCTATTTGTAGGATATTTTAAATTATATTTAACTAATCATAGTTTAAGAAAATTAATTTAATTCAAGGAGGAACTATTATGAGCAAGAAAACAATTGGAATTATCGTAGGTAGTTTAAGAAAAGGATCTTTTAATAAGTCAATTGCAAATTATGTGGCATCCATACTCCCAGAGGGATATGAGGCAAAGTTTATTGACCTGAATGGAGTAGATATGTTTAACGAAGATTTAGAAGGGAATCCACCTGAATCATGGACTCGCTTAAGAGAAGAAGTAAAGTCCTCGGATGCATATCTTTTCTTTACACCGGAATATAATCGTTCGGTACCAGCTGCGCTAAAAAATGCTTTGGATGTTGCCTCTAGACCTTATGGGCAAAGCGTATGGTCCGGTAAGCCTGCAGGAATTGTGAGTGTTTCCATGGGAGGAATATCAGGTTTCGGTGCAAATCACCACCTAAGACAGACCTTAACTTTCCTGGATGTTTATCCACTGCAGCAACCAGAAGCATATATCGGAAATGTTATGGGATTACTGGATGAGAAGGGCAATCTTGTAAATGAAGGTACTCAGAATTTCCTAAAAACTTACGTAGCTGCTTTTGCTAATTGGGTTGAAAAATTTTAATATTTGCGTTAACATCAAATTAGAACGTGCTGTTGTATAAGTCTATTACTATTTATGCAACAGCACTTTTCAGGCTTTAGAGTAAAAAAACTAGCAGAAATAGAAAGGAGATATCTTGGAATCAAATATCATTAAAAGCGGTAAGCTGGGATTTCAATTGCAGGTATTATCCCCATACATTATTGGCTTCCATCATAAAGATAAATTTCCGGCTGGAAATGGCAAAATGGAACCAACTTCCTACATTAGTACAAGAATAAAAGGGAATGACTTTCGGGAGGATGTACCGTATCGTATGTATCATGGAAATCGCATCCCGGGATTTCCCTATCATCCACATAGGGGATTTGAAACAGTTACGGTTGTCATGAAGGGAATGATAGATCATGCTGACGGACTTTCCTTGGCAGGTCGATATGGTGACGGTGATGTACAGTGGATGACGGCAGGAAAGGGTTTGCAGCACTCAGAAATGTTTCCTGTACTTGACACAGAAAAAGAAAATTTCCTGGAATTATTTCAAATATGGGTTAACTTACCTAAGAAAAATAAATTTGTTGATCCTTATTATAAAATGCTTTGGAACGAAAATATTCCAGTAATCACGCACAAGGACGAAAATGGATTCGCTACCAATATAAAAATTATAAACGGAACATATAAAGATATAACATATCTTGATGCAAATCCAGATTCCTGGGCTCATGATCCAAATAATCACGTAAATATTTGGCTCATTGATATGGAGCCAAATGCAACGATTACTCTTCCCGGTATATCCCCTACAATGAATCGTGGGCTGTATTGTTATGAAGGCGATTCCGTACAGATAGAACAGCAGGTATTACCGGGCAAGTCCTATGCTTTTTTGAAAGGTGACCGGGAAACTAAAATCACAAACGGTTCTAAAACATCTAGATTATTACTATTAGATGGAGAACCAATTGATGAACCAGTGGTTGCATATGGACCCTTTGTAATGAATACGGAAGAAGAAATACAACAAGCTTACCGAGATTACCAGCGCACTGGGTTTGGAGGATGGCCCTGGGCAAGCGATGAGCCTGTTCATCCTGCAGATAAAGGACGATTTGCCCTCTATCCTAACGAAAGAACGGAATATCCGCCTGAAAAATAATCGAAGTATACACTTTTATTGAATTCTTCACAGAGCGAGAACCTTAATTTCAGAAAGATATTACTTTATATTCCATTCGATTAAAAAGTGTCAGTTTTACTGACACTTTTTTGATATTATAAAGCCATTTATATATAAGGTATAATTTCCATACGAATAAGCAATTCCCGTGAATAATAATTTGCTTTCTTACAGACTCGTAAGCAAAATAATGTGAATTTACTTTCTTTCAGATATAAGAGTCTAAGGTACGCTGAATATAATAAAAATGTTTTATAATCGCGAAATATCTGTTATACTGGAAGAAATAGGCTACTAATAGGAGGAGGGAAGGAAAAGGATAAATTACAAACGAAAAACAGAATAGGGAAAGGGAAAAAATTATGAAAAGAATTTTATCAATGTCATTAGTTATTATGCTACTAATCAGCATAGTTCCAGTTATACCAGTAGAAGCTGCAACACAAACAATTACATATCTTACAAAAGCAGTTTATGAATCTGTAGGTGATTATTCCGAAGGTTTAGTATGGGTTAAAGAAGGTGATACCTTTAAATATTTAAATGAGAAGGGTGAAGTAGTAATAGACCTTTCAAATAAAAAATATGTAGGCAAGAAGGAATACATAGACTCCGTTGGAGATTTTCATGATGGACTAGCTTTAATTAAAGTAGTAAAAGAAGATTCTGAAGATGATTATGAGTATAGTGCAAACCTTGGAGGGTACTATATTGATAAAAAAGGTAATATTGCTTTGACGACTGCACAAGTAAACAAAAAGCAATCCGGTAAGAATAAAATATCTGGACTGTATTATAGCTTTTCACAAGGTATTACAATTACGGATACCAGACCGGAAGATGGCAAGGTTGCATTAGTAAAAACAGACGGCAGCACAAAATGGGTTGCTGCTGAAGCAGCATATTTTTGGTATACACAGGATTTGATGTGTGTAGGTAGTTATGTGGATGGTGATTATTTGTGGGGGTATGTAGATAAGAATTATAAAAAGGTAATCTCCTATAAATTTGAGGATGCACGCCCGTTTAACAATAATTTAGCACCAGTAGAAATTGATGGTAAATGGGGATTTATTGATAAGACAGGTAAAACAGTGATAAAGGCACAGTTTGACGACTTTGTCGTACATGACAGTAATGCTTCCTATATCGTATTTGACGATGGTTTGGCAACTGTAAAAAAGAATGGTAAATGGGGCGTAATAGACAAAAAAGGCAAAACTGTCATAGCGTTCAAATATGAAGAGTATAGTCCAGTTATTTTTAGAAATGGATATGCTTGTGTTGCTGGAAGTAATGGAAAATATACCTATATAGATAAAACGGGCAAAACTGTAATTAAAACAGGGTATGAGGATGCAAATTATTTTACAGAGTCAGGTGTTGCAGTTGTAGGAAATAAAGGCGTTTATAAGTTAATTGATACTAAGGGAAATCAAGTGGGAAAGAAAACCTGGAAATTTGATGGTACCAATGTATCGGGTATGGCACCAGACATATTAAAATATAAAATTAAAGGTAAATGGGGTATTGCTAAAGTAGGTTAATCAAATATTGATAATAAAACGTCACAATAATAGGTGGCGTTTTATTATGTAATAGAAGATTATATTTCATACCAATCGCATTAAACTATTTAGCACTCTACGAAGGGTAGATTGTAATGTTATTGATTAAGAGCTACAATTATTTCATTAATCTAGAAGAACTTAATAGCAAAGCAAGTAATGTTATTGATAATTTGTATAAAAAAATGGATGGTGAAAGAATGGAGAAAAATACAAGGAAGGCTCTGAAAGATGCCTATAAAAATAGATTACGTATTGGTGGCATTTATCGCATCAGCTGCAATAATAATTCAAGCAATTGGGTACGTGCATCAACAGATCTGCAGGGTATTAAAAATAGATTTTTATTCTCTGTATCCTCCAATACTTGTCCTGATAAATCTATGTTCCCGGAATGGAATCAATATGGGGCTTCTGCTTTTTCTTTTGAAATACTGGAAGAAATACAGCAAACGGAAACACAAACAGAACAGGAGTTTTCAGAAGAAGTAAATACCTTATTGGAACTGTGGAATGAGAAGAAAGAGGATTAGTTAGGGGAGGTTGGTAACGATGCAACAAACAATAGATATCAGTAGTTTTCTCGATGCAGAAGGTAAAATTACTCAATTATCGCAAAAAAACAAAAAAAGGTTAGCAACTCTTTCCTATCTGGCAGAAAGATTCGAGGATGGGAGAGATTATACAGAAAAAGAGGTAAATACTATTTGTGAGACATGGCATACCTTTGGGGATTATTTCATTTTAAGGCGTGAACTAGTAGATTACGGGTTATTACAACGAGAAGTGGATGGGTCACGCTATTGGAAACCAGAGTCATTGATATTGCCCCAATAGTTTTATGGAGGTTACTAAATTACAAAAATGAAAAATGATAAAGTAGGACAAATTATACTGGCATTACGACAGGAAAAAGGACTGACACAAAAGCAGCTGGGGGACCAATTAAATGTAAGCAATAAAACTATATCTAAGTGGGAACGCGGTTTAGGGCTACCGGATATTTCAATTGTTCCAGAGCTTTCAAACCTACTTGGTGTAGATATCTATAATCTATTAACAGGTGATGTATCCGCAAGTGATACTGTTATGGGTAATATGAAGAATTCACAGTTCTATGTCTGTCCTACCTGTCAGAATATTTCTTTATGTACGGGAGCTGCAGAAATTACTTGTTGTGGTAAAAAGCTAACAGCTCAGGCTTTGAAAAAGGCAGAGGAAAGTAATCAGCTATCTATCCAAGACATGAAAACAGATTGGTTTATAACAAGCAGTCATCCTATGACGAAAGAGAATTACATTTCCTTCGTTGCGTTTTTGACAGGGGATCGTATTCAAATGATGAAACAGTATCCAGAATGGAATTTAAATGTTCATATACCTAAAAGCGGACATGGTATGCTGATATGGTACAGTACAAAACAAGGGTTATTTTATCAACTACTATAATTAAACGCTGGTATAGATAATAAAGTTTTATAGAGGAAACACTTACATTTCTTATATAATAATCATCAATTTTGAACTTATATTAATTGACAGTCCAATCGGGGAATGCTAAAATTAATTGAAAATTCCGGTTGGCAGTTTTGTAAACTGTTTCAAGTTATAAGCTTAAAGGGTGGAGGGCTTCTTTTTGAAGTTCTCTTTTTTTATATCAAAGTAAGGAATGAGGTGTAAAAATGTCAATACCAGAAAGTATACTGATTGCATTATTTGTAATGGCAGTTGTTTTTGCAGTATTAGGAATTCTATGGTCTATTATAAAGGTTTTTACAATCATAATTCATAGAATGGAACATAGATCCGTTGTAAACAGCAAAAAATAAGACTTTAATATACATACAAGGGAGGGCTTGCTTTGCTATTTGATTCATTATCTAAATTACTTAAAGATTCAGGATTTGCTTCTTTGACCTGGCAATCTATTGTTATGATTATAGTTGCATTCGTACTCATTTATTTGGCCATCGGGAAAAAATTTGAACCGCTATTACTATTACCGATTGCATTCGGAATGCTTTTGGCGAATTTACCACTAACTGGTATTATGGATGCGCCTTCTGATTCTGAAGGAGTTGGTGGACTGCTGTATTATCTATATTTAGGTGTAAAAAAGGGGATTTATCCTTCCTTAATATTTTTGGGCATTGGTGCCATGACGGATTTTGGTCCACTCATTGCTCGTCCTTGTAGCTTATTTATAGGTGCAGGTTCACAGTTTGGTATAGTGATAGCTTTTATTATTGCAATTATGTTTGGATTTACTCCAGAAGAAGCAGCAGCTATCGGTATTATCGGTGGTGCCGATGGACCCACTGCAATTTATCTAGCAACTAGAATTGCACCACATCTACTATTATCAATTGCCATTGCAGCCTATTCTTATATGGCATTAATACCGTTAATTCAACCACCTATTATGAAATTACTTACAACAAAAAAGGAACGAGAGATACAGATGGAGCAACTTAGAACAGTATCTAAATTGGAGAAAATTTGTTTCCCAATTGCAGTAGCGGTATTTTGTATCTTATTATTACCATCGGTAGCACCATTAATTGGTATGCTAATGCTAGGTAACCTATTTCGAGAATCCAAAGTGGTCGAGCGATTATCAGAGACAGTACAGAATGCATTAATTAATATAGTAACTATATTTCTTGGAGTAACTGTTGGGGCGACAGCTACTGGCACAGAATTTTTAAAACCACAAACATTAGGTATTATAATACTTGGTCTGGTTGCATTCATCTTCAGTACGATTGGTGGATTATTAATAGGAAAAGTCATGTGTGTGATAACAAAAGGTAAAATTAATCCGTTGATTGGTTCGGCTGGTGTATCGGCTGTTCCTATGGCTGCACGTGTATCACAAATCGAAGGTCAAAAAGCAAATCCTGGTAATTACCTATTAATGCATGCAATGGGTCCTAATGTTGCAGGTGTTATTGGGTCTGCAGTAGCTGCAGGGGTACTACTATCGTTATTTGGATAATTTTATTTTTTAAGAATGATATGGCATAATTCTGACATACTAAATATGAAATTTATAATCCAGGAGGTTTCATAAAGATAGCATGCTTAGTCTAGTTAGACGGATAGGAGAGATTATGTCTGAGAGTAATAAAATGAAAAGTACTAAGAACAATAAGAAAGAAGATGGAGCATTTCACTCTAAAAAAGTGAAACATGACCCACAAGCAGAAAGTGCAAGAGCTGTATTTGGATGGGAGGAAGGGGAACCTTCTTATTCCAATAAATATAATACAGATAGATAAAGTTTTTGGAAATTAAGCTGTTTCATCAAGTTAATTGCTATATTAAATCAAGGTGAGCTGATAGGGGTTATTACATTACTGCAAAGTCAATGACCCATATCAGCTCACCTTTTACGGTTCAATTATCAACCCTTGCATTTGAGTAAAACCTTTGGCATACTATAACAAAGAAAGAAGGGATATAGTGAAGACAATTAAAAAATTACGAAAAGTAAATCTATTATTTTTATTTAAAACTGGAATTGGATCAGCAATCGCAATTCTGTTAGCAGAGAGCTTTGGGTTATTGTACAGTCCTTCCGCAGGAATAATAACCTTATTAACAATACAGAATACGAAAAAGGATACCTTAAAAATCGCATTAAAAAGATTTCAAGCATTCGTCTTAGCAGTCATTGTTGCTTATGTTTCCTTTACCGTCAGTGGGTATACACCAGTTGCATTTGGTGGCTTTGTATTTTTATTTGTAGCTCTATGCATTTTATTTAAACTGCAGGATGGAATTGCTATGAATGCCGTTTTAATGACTCATTTTTTAATCGAAAAGAATATGTCTTTTGGGTTAATTATCAATGAAATATGCATACTTGCCATTGGTATGGCTATAGGAATTGGATTGAATCTGTTTATGGTAAGTAATAAGAAAAGAATTCAGCAAGAACAGCTTTTCTTGGAGGAAGATATCAAGGAATCCCTGCAAGGGTTGTCCGAAATGCTGAAGGAAAAAGAAGTTTATCGTCCGGGTGTGGAGATAGTACAGGAGAAGGTAGATAACAGCACCTACCAGTTTTTCGATTTTAAACCGATAGAAAAGAAGTTAAATCGGTTGTTAAAGAGTGCATATGAAGAAGCAGGCAATACAATTTTAACGGACACAAGATATCTGCTTTCCTATCTGGAGATGCGTAAACTTCAAGTAAACGTTTTAAAGGATATTATGTGTAGTATCGCAGGTATTCCAGTAGCATTAAGGCAAACCTATCCAGTCGCAGAGTTTATTGAAAGTATTGCTGCCTCTTTTCATGAGAGAAACAATGCAATAGAATTGTTAAAGGAACTAGAAGAACTTAAGGAACATTTTCGTAAAGAAGAACTGCCAGTGACTAGAGAAGAGTTTGAATACCGTGCAGCGTTGCTTCAGATACTAAAGGAATTAGAATATTTTTTATGGTTAAAACGAAATTTTATTAAAGAATTGGAAGAAAAAAATATGAATTCGTATTGGAGTTGATGTTACATAGCATCAGTATAAAATACAGTCTTTATCACATAATAACTTGGAGGAATTGCATTTGGTATGGTCGAAAAGATAAGTAACTGTAATTCTTCGTTTTTATTTTGTTGGAAAGACGAGGTTAGTTCATGCAAAAAGAAAACCTAAAAGACGAAATTGTTCAAAATGACAGAACGCAGGACGATAACGGTAGAGGCGATAAAGAGAAACGATCACAGGAAAGTCAAGAAAGTGAAAAAGTAGCCAAGGAAAATGAGGATTTAAAGGATCAAAAAATTAGTGAATATGGTCAGACCTTACTTGAAAATGGAAAAAGAGAACATAAAATTCATCTATTATCCATTATTGGTGAGATAGAAGGGCATGAATGCCTTCCACAGCATAATAAAACCACGAAATATGAGCATGTTTTACCACAGCTAGCTGCAATTGAAGATAGTACGGACATTGATGGACTGCTTATCCTAATTAATACGGTAGGTGGAGATGTTGAGGCAGGACTTGCAATTGCAGAAATGATCTCCTCCTTAAGTAAACCCACGGTTTCCTTAGTACTTGGCGGTTCCCATTCCATTGGCGTTCCCCTTGCTGTTTCAGCTGATTATAGTTATATCGTACCTACAGCCACGATGATTATTCATCCGGTAAGAATGAACGGTACGGTAATTGGTGTAACCCAGACCTTTGAGTATTTTGAAAAGATTCAGGACCGTATCATCAAATTTGTTGTGACTCATTCCAAAATTGACTATAACAGCTTTCGTAATTTAATGCTGGATACCAGTCAGTTAGCAAAGGATGTTGGTTCCATTTTAGTTGGTGAAGAGACCGTGAAGAAAGGAATTATAGATGAGGTCGGCGGAATCAAAGAGGCTTTGGCTAAAATAAATGAAATGATTGATGCGAAAAAGGAGGAGAAACAAGATGTTGTACACAGTGAAACCCCTTGAACGAATCTATGCAACCCCGGAAACCTTCGATCCTAGCAAAAGATCTGGTGCATCACAGTCAAAAGAGACTTCTGCGCAGGAGTATAAGGATATCATGCTTCAAAATGGCAGAATCGTAACCCGCAGAAATGGTGAGGAATATGTGGTTGAGCGAATTAATTCTACTAATATGAAAGATTATCTGAATGACGAATATGTCCCAGGGAAAAGTATAAAAGCAAAATAAAGGATTTGATTAAATGAAAGCAGCCTGTTTCCATTGTTGATGATTCACAGCAACATGGAAATGGGTTCTTTTTGTATATTCTTATCATGGCAGGAAAACCAGGAAAACCAGGAAAACCAGGAAAACCATATATTTACTGAACTGGAACTTTATCTTGCATAACGTTTTTTTTAAAGGTATAATAAATTCGAATAATTAGCTTTTGAATTATGAGGGAATGAAAAAGATAATATACATATTGATTAATATAATAAAGTTGCAGCTATGCTGCGGGATATTTTCATATATAGGAGGAATTTGAAGTCAATGGCTCCAAAACAACAAACTAAGAAAAAAACATCAAATACACGAAAAAAAACCAATGCTAAAGTGAAGCAAATGAATATAAAAGAAACCGGTGCGATACATGACGAAATTATTCTTGTAGTTGCACTGGTAATATCCATCCTATTATTTTTAAGTAATTTTGATTTAGGCGGTGCAGTGGGTAAGGCGTTCAGCGGATTTATTTTTGGATTGATCGGTCTTGAGGCGTACCTACTTCCTTTCGTTGTATTTTTTATTACAGCTTTTCGAATTTCTAACTTGGGAAATCCTAAGGCTGGAAGAAAAATCATGAGCAGTCTTGTGTTTTTTATCGCATTGTCTGCCTTCCTGCAATTAATTACAACTCAATATGATCCAGATATGCATATTCTGCAATATTTCACAGATGCGCAAGATAATCACAATGGAGGCGGTATTCTTGGTGGTATGCTGGTAATGTTATTTTGCAGTTTATTTGAAGTTCCGGCTACCTATGTTATTCTGATTGCAATAATGCTGATAGCACTTACTTTAATCACGGGAAAAGCACTTATTCTCTATGTGGGTAAGCAAATAAGAGCCTCATTAAAGGAAAGAAAAGAATATCAAAGAATGCGTCAAGAAGAAGAGGAACAGGATGAGTTTCCGGGTCAGGAATATTTTAAACCCGATAATGGTAGAAGGCCAGCAAAAACCTTTCTTTTAAATCCTTCTACCGCAGATAAAAAACCTTCTGGAAGTGTATTGCAGTCTACAGCAAATGGTAATGAGAATGTAGTTGCCTTAAAAGATGCGAAAGCAAAAAAAGAGCAGACAACACCTGAAACCAAGGCAACACCCTTTCAATTTCAGCATATTTTTAATTCGAGCAAGAAGGAAGAGGAGGAAGGTGCAGCCTTCACTTACGAAGAAGAGTTGTTACATAAGTTCGGTAATCATGCAGCTTCAGATTTTGACGAGGATGATAATGAAGTTCCATTTGTAGAGAGTATAGAGGATAGTATAGAAGAGGAACCAATTCCCCCAATTTCCTCAATAGCCTCAGAAGCAAAGAAAGACCTCCCTCCACTTGAAAAAACTTCTGCAAATAAAGCAGGGTCTACAGATGTAGAAAAGCTGGAAATACCTCAGACCAGCCAACAAAAAGAGTATATTTTCCCACCAGTGAATTTATTAAGTGCTCCAAAAGCAAAAACATCCAAAGGTGGAATGAGTGATAAAGAGCTTAAAGACACAGCGATGAAGCTTCAGAGTACCTTTGAGAGCTTTGGCGTACATGTCACGATAACCAATGCAAGTGTTGGACCTGCGGTAACCAGGTATGAGCTTCAACCGGAGCAAGGTGTTAAGGTTAGTAGGATTACAAGCCTTGCAGATGACATTAAACTCAATCTGGCAGCAGCAGATATCCGTATAGAAGCCCCAATTCCGGGAAAAGCAGCAGTAGGTATTGAGGTGCCAAACAAAGAAAATTCCATGGTAACCTTTAGAGAAATTATTGAAAGTAAGGACTTTGCGGAGCACCCCTCCGGTGTTGCTTTTGCAGTTGGTAAGGATATTGGAGGTCAAAGTATCGTAACTGATATTGCGAAAATGCCCCATTTATTAATTGCAGGTGCCACTGGTTCCGGTAAATCAGTTTGTATTAATACATTAATTATGAGTATTCTGTACAAGTCAAAGCCTTCGGATGTAAGATTAATTATGGTAGATCCAAAAGTGGTGGAGTTAAATGTATATAATGGAATACCTCATTTACTGATACCAGTGGTTACAGACCCTAAGAAAGCTTCTGCAGCTCTTAATTGGGCGGTTATGGAGATGACAGACCGTTATAAAAGGTTTGCAGATGTGGGTGTTAGGGACTTAAAGGGTTATAATGAGAAAGTTGCTGAAGTAGAGCATCTTGGGGATGAGAATTTTCAAAAGCTTCCGCAGATCGTTATTATTATTGACGAGTTAGCTGATCTTATGATGGTAGCACCTGGCGAAGTTGAGGATGCAATCTGTCGATTAGCACAGTTAGCAAGAGCAGCTGGACTACATCTGATCATTGCAACACAAAGACCATCTGTAAATGTAATTACGGGTGTTATTAAAGCAAATATTCCTTCTAGAATTGCCTTTGCTGTATCTTCTGCAATTGATTCAAGAACAATTTTAGATGGTTCAGGTGCAGAGAAGTTATTAGGAAAAGGTGATATGCTGTTCTTCCCGTCAGGATATCCGAAACCAGTACGTATACAGGGTGCCTTTATCAGCGACAAAGAAGTAAGTTCTGTAGTGGAATTCTTAAAAAAGAATAACAATGAAGCAACTTACAATGATGATGTACATGATAAGATTAACAATGCCAGAGCAGGAGAAGGTTCACTGCAAGGAAGCGGTGATGAAAGAGACGAATATTTTGCGGAAGCAGGTAAATTCATTATTGAAAAGGACAAGGCTTCCATTGGAATGTTACAAAGAGTCTATAAAATTGGTTTTAATCGTGCGGCTAGAATTATGGATCAGCTATCCGATGCTGGAGTTGTAGGACCCGAAGAGGGGACAAAACCAAGGAAGGTACTTATGTCACCAGAACAATTTGAGCAGTATTTGGACGAGTATTAATAAGGCGAGTATTAATAAGGCGAGTATTAATAAAACATGTATTAATAAGAAGAGTATTTAAAAGATTTATATTTAAAATGAGATTTGTAAATAGCGAAATATAAGAAACAGCTTCCTTAACAGTTAAATTATACTGTAGTGGGAAGCTGTTGTTTATGTTATAGATTTTATCCTCTAAGGGTATTTAACGGCTCTGTCGATATTATTATGAATAAGTAATTAGAAAGCTTCTTATATAATAGTAAGGATTTCCTTAGGAGTATCAATTAAGAAATCTGCGCCTTCGCTTCTTAGCACCTCACGGTTACGAAAGCCCCAGGTAACGCCGATACAAGGAATACCTGCATTTTTAGCTGTTTGTACATCTGTTTCAGAGTCACCAACTAATATGGTATTGGATAATTCCGAGCCAAGTTCTTTCACAGCGGTAAAGATACTATCCGGTGCTGGTTTTCTTTTAATGTCAGGAGCTTCACCAATTGCAACAGGAAATAAGTTGCCAAAGTATGTCTTTGCCAAAGCTTTCACTGCAGGATCGTATTTGTTTGAAACAATGGCAAGTTTGTAATTATATCGGTTCAAATCCAGTAAAAGCTCCATGATGCCATTGTAGGGTCTCGTTTTGTTCTGCATGTTATTCTTATAATGAACCAGGAAAATATCCATAATCTTTATAACTTCCTCTTCGCTGGAAGTCTCTGGGAGGGATCTACGTACAAGATTTTTTACACCATTACCAACAAAACGCCTTACTTCCTCAAGGCTTCGTATTGAGTATCCATTCTGAATTAAGGCATCGTTAAGGCTATCGCGTAGATCATCGAGGGTATTGAGTAATGTACCATCCAGATCAAAAATCACGGTATCATATTTCATGGGGAACATCCTTTCACTAAAACAATTAATTTGTTTAACTGCAAGACATAAATAGTCAATAAATGGATAATATTGCAATTAATTGATAATTTCCTACGTTTCTATGTAATTGAATAATAAAAATAGTATACTATCTTTGGTTTATAAAGCAAGTAATTTTTGATAATTATTTTCCTTGTCATATTTAGTCTTGTTCTTGTATAATAGGGTGGGTATGAAAACTTGAGTTAAAATATTTATTCTGTTAGTGTGAAAATCATAGAAAGGCAGGAACACGAATGAAGTCAGACATTCAAATTGCTCAGGAAGCTACACTCAAGCATATTAAGGAGGTTGCAGCGCAACTTCATATAACAGAGGAAGATTTAGAGTATTATGGTAAATACAAAGCAAAGCTTTCCGATGAATTGTGGGAAAGAGTAAAAGATAATAAGGATGGCAAGTTAGTTTTAGTCACTGCCATTAATCCAACACCTGCCGGGGAGGGTAAAACCACCACGACAGTTGGTCTTGGACAAGCACTTGGCAAATTGAACATACGCTCTGTTATCGCACTTCGAGAACCTTCCCTGGGTCCTTGTTTTGGAGTAAAGGGTGGCGCAGCTGGAGGCGGTAATGCCCAAGTGGTTCCCATGGAGGACCTGAATCTTCACTTTACTGGAGATTTTCATGCGATTACCTCTGCAAATAACTTACTTGCCGCTCTATTAGATAACCATATACAACAGGGGAATATCTTGAACATTGATACCAATCAGATTGTATGGAAAAGATGCGTTGATATGAATGACAGAGCACTGCGTAATATTGTCATTGGTTTAGGCAAAAAATCAGACGGTGTGGTACGAGAAGACCATTTTATCATTACAGTTGCATCAGAGATCATGGCGATTTTATGTCTGGCTGATGATATGGAAGATTTGAAACTAAGACTGGGGCGAATTGTAGTTGCCTATAATACCAAGGGTGAACCAGTATTTGCTGAACAATTAAAGGCAGTAGGAGCGATGGCAGCCTTATTAAAAGATGCACTTAAGCCAAATCTTATCCAAACACTGGATAATACTCCTGCCATTATTCATGGGGGACCTTTTGCGAACATTGCTCACGGATGTAACAGTGTAAGAGCAACAAAGACAGCGCTTAAATTGGCAGATGTTGTAGTTACCGAGGCTGGTTTTGGTGCAGATCTTGGTGCAGAGAAATTCCTTGATATCAAATGTCGTATGGCTGATGTAAAACCGGCAGCAGTAGTACTTGTAGCAACCATTCGTGCCTTAAAATACAATGGTGGAGTTGTAAAAGCAGAGCTATCAAATGAAAATCTGAATGCTCTGGAAAAGGGAATTGTAAATCTTGAAAAGCATATTGAAAATCTGCAAAAATACGGTGTGCCAATTGTGGTAAGTTTAAACCGGTTTGTTACAGATTCAGATGCAGAGTTAGCGTATGTTAAGAACTTTTGCGAGCGTCGTAACTGTGACTTTGCTTTATGTGAGGTATGGGAAAAAGGTGGAGAAGGTGGCATTGAGCTTGCGAACAAGGTATTAGAAACTTTAAATAACAAAGAAAGCAATTATACACCACTTTATTCGTTAGACCTATCAATTAAAGAAAAGATAAATACAATCTCGAAAGAAATATATGGTGCATCCGGTGTTACCTATGATGCATCTGTTGAGACTGCAATTAAAAAGTTAGAGGCGTTAGGCTATGGTAATCTGCCAATTTGTATGGCAAAAAATCAATATTCCTTATCTGACGATGCTTCAAAATTAGGCAGACCAACAGACTTCTTAATCAATATTCGTGAGATTTATGTATCTGCAGGTGCGGGGTTCATCGTTGCAATTACTGGAACGGTAATGACAATGCCTGGATTACCCAAAGTACCAGCAGCGGAAAGTATCGACGTAGATGATACAGGCAGAATTATAGGATTATTTTAATAAAAGAAAATAATAGGTAATTATAAAACGGCTGAGTAATACGTTCTGTAATTACCTATGGATTTAAAAAAGAGAGGATTTAGATTTAATGAAACAATATTCAGGACCGAAAGCATTGACAGAATATATTTTATATCAAAGCAAGCACAAAGCGAACAAAACAATTAACATTTTATTAGTACAAGGTATTCTGGCAGGAATGTACATCGCTATTGGAGCTATTGGAGCTTTAAAGCTTTCCGCCAGCTTATCTGACCCAGGACTTGGTTCCTTTCTTGGAGCACTGGTTTTCCCGGTGGGAATTATTGCTATTATTTTGATGCAGGCAGAATTATTTACCAGTGACTGTATGGTAATGACTGCGGTATATGCAAAACGAACCCGTGTCCGCAAAATATTTGGAATACTAATATTAATATTTACTGCTAATTTACTTGGTGGTATGTTGATTGCATTCCTTACAAAGACAGCAGGAATTTTTAACGAACAGGTTATGAATCTGGTCATTGAAAAGGCAATACATAAGGTACATATGCCCCTTGGACAACTTTTTGTCAGCGCGGTACTATGTAATATCATAGTATGTACAGGTGTATGCTTAGCTTATAGCTGTAAAGAAGAAATCAGTAAGGTTGTCGTGGTATGGCTTGCGATCACAGTATTTGTAATCAGTGGTACAGAGCACGTGGTAGCAAATATGTATTATCTGTTTATTGCTTATTTCGGTGGAGCTGAAATTACGTTAGGAAATATTTTTTATAACTTGATTGTTGCGGCGGTTGGTAATTTTGTCGGAGGTGGTATTATAGTTTCCGGGGTTAATTATTTATTAGCCTATAAGGATATTGAAAAAACGGACCACGATAAGCATCCACAGGAAAAGGAAGACTAAAAGAAAGAAGGTCACTTTGTAACTCTAAATAGTTATAAATGAATTTTCTTAATATAAAGGCATAAAATCTCTTACCTCCTCGTAAGATATATCAGATGTACAAGTTATAACGCGAACATTTTAAGGTTCCTTTAATAACTTATACAATAGGTATATCTTAAGGAGGTTTTTATAATGATAGAAATGATACCCTTTACTTATTCAAATGATATAACAGTTATCAACAAGGAACAGTTCGATGTTCATATGAGACTGTATGAGGGATATGTAACAAATATTAATAAAATTGATGCAATATTCGAAAGTGGGGATACGCAAAGAAACCAATCCAATAGTACCTTTAGTTATTATAGAGAATTAAAGAGGGGCGAAACCTATGCGCTTGACGGAGTTATATTACATGAGTTGTATTTTGAGAATATAGGGGGAAATGCATCGGATCCAAGTGACGCTGTGGTGGATCAGATTCAAAAGGATTTTAATGATTTCCAAAATTGGCAGGAAGACTTTATTGCTACGGCCAAAGCTAGTAGAGGATGGGCAGTGCTTGCTTATGATCAACGAAGCAGCAGACTACGGAACATAAGTTTAGATTCACATGATCTTGGAAATATTGCTTATTCAGCACCTTTGCTTGTACTAGATATGTATGAACATGCATATTTTCTTCAATATGCCGATGATAAAAATGATTATATACATAATTTTATGACAGACATCAACTGGGACGTGGTTGGTGGACGTATGCTTTTTAATTAATAAATTTTGAAGATATCTCTGCCATATAGGAATATTTAATTCGCCCCAAAGGTTAGACTGATATTGTTTATGTAATCCCTCTTAAGTAGACCTGGTATTTAACCAATAGCTACTTTAGGGGGATTTTAAGTAATGGGAAACTGCAAACTATAAAACTTTGATATAGCAGAAGTTTTTTAAAAAATTACTGACTTAATAAGTATTTGTATGTTATAATCTTGTGTTAGAAAGTGCTAACAATTGAATGAGATTGAGAGATTAGTTAACTTGTAGGATAAGGGAGAATTATTTTAAATGAATACGAATCAATTACTGCTACAGTATGCACAAGCAAATCTTCAGCTGGATGGTGTTTATCAGGTGAAAGTTCCTGCGGGGAGTAAAGCCTTGGGGCAGACCACAATGAACGGTGTGTGTGGATTTGTTTTTCCAGTACAGGGAAGTGCAAAATTTACTTTGTGTGAAAGTGAATATAATCTGGAATATGGTACCATTCTTCATGCAGGATCTCGTATGGAAATTAATAAAGAAGCCCTGGGAGACGGTGAATGGGAATATATATTGCTGCATTATCGTGTGTTGGATGAGGATAAAACGAGCAATTCTTTATTAACCACACAGTATACCTTAAAAGTCTTTTCCGATCGATACCGTGAAATATTACAGTTATTAGAGAAGCTTGCCAATGAATATCGTCAGCCTGGAAGAAAGAGCTTACTATTCACAAAGGCAATTCTGTACGAGATTATCTCCAAAGTACTGACATATTCAGAAGAGCGTTCTGATTATCAACCGAAAGATTCATTGGAAAGAATACTGGAGTACATACATAAAAATCTACATAAGAATATACTTGTAACCGGATTAGCAGAGGAGTTTGGACTTAATGCAAAGCAATTTTATTACCAGTTCCATAAAAAAATAGGGGTTAGTCCTAAAAAATATATTGTGGAAACACAAATAAAGAGAGCCAAAGAACTTCTAATTGAGGAAGATTTTTCGATATCTGATATTTCTGCGATGGTTGGATATGAGGATTCTTTGCATTTTAGCCGTATCTTTAAACAAAATGTTGGGCTTTCGCCAAAAAGCTTTCGTAATCAGTTTGGAAAAAATCCATATTAATTAGTAAATTATCCATTTGCTTCTAATGAAATATATGCTATATTCTTTTACTGTAATGATAATGACTATCATAATCAGAAGAGGAGAAACAATAGAATGAAACGTTTTATTACAGTAGCAATACTTACAGTGATGACATCCATGATGTTCGTTGCCTGCAGTAAGAATACATCAGAAGATGTTGCAAAGGATACAACAGCACAGGAGGATACTGCAGATACAACAACTGTAGAGCCTACAGTAGCACCAACCGAGGCACCAGTTTCTACAGACGCAGGGGAAGTCGAAGAAACAAGTACTGGAATTACATATCCTTATACCTATGTGGATGCAGCAGGTAGAGATGTTGTTTTAGACAAGGAGCCAGTTAAGATTGCTGTTGATTATTTACCGCTTTGGGAAACTTTAATTCTGCTGGATACCATGCCAATTGCAGCTTCCGGTGCAGAAAACTACATTGCTACCTGGGACGCATTTGAAGGCTATGATTTAAGCAGTGTACAAGATATGGGCCAGAAAGAGGTTAACTTAGAACTACTTACCGAATTAGAGCCAGACGTTATCTTAACACAGGCATGGGATGTTAATCAGCTGGAAATTGAAAACCTTGAAAAAATTTCTAACGTAGCAGTATTTGGTCCTGATACCAAGATGGACTGGAGATTAAGCGTTCGCCAGGTTGCGAAGCTTGTTAACAAGGAAGCAAAGGGTGAGGAAATTATTGCAGAAGTTGATCAAAAGCTTCAGGATGCTAAGGTGAAATTAGAAGAACAATACAGTGGTCAAACAGTTATGCAGATCTCTGTTATGGGTGAAGATAATTACTACTGTGCATATCGCCCTGATTTATATGATGATGCAACAGGTCTTGGATTAAATGTTCCAGAAGGTTATACAACATCCACTAATTTTGAGCAGGTATCTATGGAAGCAATTGTTGAAATGAATCCAGACTATATTTTCTTAAATGTCTTTGACGGTGATGAAGCAATCTATGAAGCAATGACAAGCAATTCCGTATGGCAGTCTTTAAAAGCTGTTCAAAATGATCATGTATATGTATTAGATGGAAGTGGTCATGCTTGTAGCCCTCTTGCTACTGTATACACAGTAGACTTTATAACAAATGCTTTATTAGGCGAATAGTATAATTTGTTTCTTTGGAGTTTTGAGCTGCCTTTAAAAGGTAGTATTAGAATGGACAGATGCAGGGAGGAGTGCGCCTGCATCTGTTTGTTGTATATTTAAATCATGTAAAATGCAGCCGAGTTACACTGCATATTGGAGGAAGTCATAATGTTAACTGATTATCAAGCTGATAGAAAGGAAAGGAATCGCACTAGGATTGCAATCTTTGCTCTTTTTGTCAGTATAACTATACTTGTAATAGTCATGGTACTATCCCTGATGAGTGGAGCGGCAAACATATCCCTGCAAACAATAATGGATGCGTTTGTAGCCTTTGATCCAAGTAATTCCCAACAACTTCTTGTTAGAGATATGAGAATTCCTAGAATTCTGGCAGGTGCACTAATTGGTGCGGCTCTAGCAGTTGCAGGTGCAATTATGCAGGGGATTACCAAGAACCCACTTGCAGACTCAGGTCTAATGGGATTAAGTTCAGGAGCAGGGCTGTTTTTGGCTGCTGCTCTAATTCTGTTTCATAATGTACCCTATTCCATGATTGTTATTATAACATTTTTGGGTGCAGCCTTTGGTGCTGTTTGTGTTCAAATAATCGGAAAGCTAGTACCTGGTGGTAATCAAGCTATGAAACTTGTTCTTGCAGGTGCAACCATAAGCACCTTATTTTCAGCCTTAAGTCAAGGGCTTGCTATTACAGCAAATGCAACTCAAAACATTATGTTTTGGACCATGGGTAATGTTTCAGGAACCAGTTGGAAACAATTATGGATTGGGGGACCGGTTATTCTTGCTTCCATCCTCATAGCACTTGGTTTATCTCGTAAAATCTCCATTATGAATTTAGGGGAAGAAATGGCAATGGGAATTGGAGTTAATACAAGATTAACCCGGGGGGTATGCTCGTTAATTGTAGTCCTCTTATCAGGTACTTCCTTTGCACTATGTGGGAGTATTAGCTTCGTAGGCATTATGATACCCCACTTTGTGCGTTTTCTGGTAGGTGCAGATTATCGATGGGTGATTCCTCTTAGTGCGATTCAAGGTGCTCTCTTGGTAGTATTTGCAGATTATCTTGCTAAGACCATAAACCGACCTGCAGAGATTCCCCTGGGGGCGTTGATTTCCCTGGTAGGTGTACCAATCTTTTTGTATTACGCACAAAAGGAAAGAGGAAGGGGATAACGAAGGCGTATGAATAATTTACATAAAAATCGCAGATTTATAATTACCTTATTTAGTGCATTTCTTCTTCTCGTCATTATGTTGTTCGTCAGTATGAATGCAGGTTACACGGACATTGGGTTTACAGATTTACTTCGAATTCTCACAGGAGGAGGAAGTGCAAAGGAAAAACTAATTGTATTTGAATTTCGCCTTCCGCGTATTATTCTTTCCATATTAATCGGAATTGGGTTTTCGTTGTCGGGTTGTGTTCTACAAGGAATTACACGAAATCCTCTAGCTGATCCAGGCCTTCTTGGAATTAACGCAGGAGCTGGTATTGTGGTTGTGGTATTTATGACCTTATATGGAACCCTAACTACGGGAGCAACCATGCTATTGCCTGTATTTTCTCTATTAGGGGCATTACTTACCAGTGTAGTGATTTATCTGTTGTCTACGCAGAAGAATACTGGGCTGCATCCAATGCGATTGGTATTAAATGGTGTGGCAATACAGGCGGGAATTAACTCCTTAATGACCTTAATTGTTCTAAAGCTGGATAGTGATCAGGTGGATTTTATTGCAGTATGGCAAGCCGGTAGTATCTGGGGAGCAAATTGGAAGTTGATTATTGCATTGCTACCTTGGATTATACTAGGCTTTACCTATCTGCTGTTCAAAGCAAAGGAAATGGATGTCTTGGGCTTTGGTGATCCCATGGCAATTGGTATCGGTGTAAAGGTTGCCAGTGAGAAAAAGAAATTACTGTTTACTGCAGTGGCTCTGGCAGCAGCTTCTGTTACCATAAGCGGCAGTCTTCACTTTGTTGGACTCATTGGTCCACATCTGGCAAGGAGATTGGTAGGAGCAAAACACAAAATGTTACTGCCTACCTGTGCCCTTACCGGCGCATTATTAGTTCTAATCGCAGATACTATTGGGCGAACCATCATTGAACCCTCTGAAATACCCGCAGGTATTGTGGCAGCAGTTGTTGGCTCACCATATTTTATCTTTTTATTAATTTCCAATAAGAACCGTAGAAGAAAAGGAGACAAGTAATGAAAGATTATATGATTAATCAGGTTGATGTAGCTTATGGTGATCTGAAAATAATTGAGCAACTGACACTTGAGATACCCATTGGTAAGATAACGACGATTATTGGTCCGAATGGCTGCGGTAAATCAACTCTTTTAAAAGCAATGGGACGTATTATGAAAACTCAAAAGGGAAGTATCTATCTGGATGGCACTAAAATAGAAGATTTTTCCACCAGGGAATTAGCTAAAAAAATGGCAATTTTACCCCAATGTCCAACTGCTCCAGAGGGTTTAACAGTGGAGGAAGTGGTTTCCTATGGTCGTTACCCTTATCAAAAAGGTCTTGGTAAATTAAAGGAGGAGGATAGAAAGATTATTGATTGGGCTTTGGAGGTTACAAAGTTAACTTCAATAAGAAATCACCTAGTTGATAATCTATCCGGTGGTCAGAGGCAGAGAGTTTGGATTGCACTTGCTTTAGCACAGCAAACAGATATTATACTTCTGGATGAGCCTACTACCTACCTGGATATGGCATATCAGCTAGAGGTGTTGGAACTGCTAGAGGACTTAAATAGGGATTATGGGTGTACCATTGTTATGGTACTGCATGACCTCAATATGGCATCCAGATACGCTGATTTTTTAGTCGCCTTAAAACAAGGGGAAATAATATGCTCCGGTACACCGAATGAGGTTATTTGCAAAGATACCATACGAAAGGTATATGACATTGATGCTGATATCATAACAGATAGCAGAACAAATAAGCCTATCCTGGTATCCTATCAATTACTTAATAAAAAGAATTCAGACAAGAAGAGGGTGGCAAGTTGAAGAAAATAGCGATATATGGGAAAGGCGGTATTGGTAAATCCACAACGGTATCCAATCTTTCAGCAGCGCTTGCAATGAGTGGTAAAAAGGTAATGCAGATTGGATGTGACCCAAAAGCAGATTCCACAAGAAATTTGACTGGAGGCAAGCCAATTTCAACTGTCTTAGATTTGTTAAGAGATAAAGAAGACTTGACCTTAGAAGAAATTGTATATCAAGGCGATCTTGGTGTTCTTTGTGTAGAATCAGGAGGACCTGTACCGGGAGTTGGCTGTGCTGGAAGGGGTATTATAACTGCCTTTGAGAAATTGGAGGAGCTGGAAGCGTTTGAAATCTACCAACCGGATGTAGTAATTTATGATGTTTTGGGTGACGTGGTTTGTGGAGGCTTTGCAATGCCAATTCGTGGAGGTTATGCAGAAGAGGTATATATAATTTCATCCGGTGAGATGATGTCTCTCTATGCAGCTACGAATATAGCACATGCAGTAAAAATGTTTGGCAAGAGAAAATATGCCTCTTTAAAGGGGGTCATCCTGAATGCGAAAAACATTGAGAATGAGTTGGAGCTTGTGGAAAAGGCTGTAAAAGAAATAGAAACGGATTTGATCTTTCATATACCAAGAAATCCTCTGGTACAGCAGGCGGAAGCATTAGGGAAAACAGTGGTAAGTGCGTTCCCTGATAGTCCAATGACGCAGCAATATATGACGTTGGCCATGATGCTATAAAGGAGATAAAAGTGAAAGAAAAAGGAGTTCAGTTTAATAAATTATCGCAGATCAATAGCAACAATGGAATTCGTTTATCCAAATATTCGGCTTCTCCAGGTTGTCATTGTCCAATGCATACGGCACTTGCAACCATTGGAAGAATCAAAGGGATATCCAGTCTTGTGGTAGGGATGCCGGAATGCGGCTTCTACAGCAGATACGTGATGGATTCCCCAAAAGGTGAGCAGGGAGAATTGCATTATACCTACATACTTGACTCCAATGAGGTGGTATTTGGTTGTCGAGACGGTCTTAAGGATGCCCTGGTTCAAATGGTGGAGGAAGGCGCAAAAGCAATTGTTGTAGTTATGACCTGCATTCCGGCATTGATTGGCGAAGACATAAAAGAGGTTACACAGGAAATAAGTTTAGAATGCGATGCAAAAGCAGTGTGCATTGATATGGCACATTTTAAAAGAAACGGATATGAAGCAGGTTATTATGAAGTCCTAGGTTCCATAAACGGGCTAATAGAGCCGCAGGCAGTTGCTACCGAACAAATGGTGGGTATTTTAGGTCCTCTTTCAGGAGAAGAAGGGGAGGAATTAAAACGTATCTTATTGGACCACAACTATGAATGCAGGATTTTTGACCTGGGATATCACATCGACGAGCTGGCGCAGATAAAAAAAGCAAAGTTAACAATAGTAACTTCTTTGTACTATCTGCCCTTTGCGAAAGAATTATATAAGAAATATCAAATCCCTTATATTAACCTAACCATTAGCTATTCCCCTGATTTAATTTGGATACAATATCAGGAACTATTTGATAAATTACAGATAAAGCCAGAGTTTGAAGCCTTTCCAGCTTACGAAAAACTGATGGAGCTTCATACAATGGAGAGTAGTTGTTTCAATGGGGTTGACTTTACAATAACTGCTATTTTACCGGATACCCTGGCAGTAGCTGCCTACCTGTGCTCATTTTCAATGAGACCTACACTATTACATATCGAAGAATACAATGAATATATGAAAAGCTGGCGGGATGAGATTCTTACCTCGGGATGTGATCCAGAGGTAACTTATGTTGTAAATAAAGATGATATCAGTGAAATACTTAATAATAAAAGTTCTGTTAAAACACTGTCATTGGGAAGTGCAGGTAAAGCGTTGCAGTTCAGGACAATAGAGGATCGAGGCTTGCAGTCCCTGCAAAGATTGCTTGGCTTTGAACGCAGTTATAAACTGATGAAACTAATAAGAAAAGGATTGGAGGGATAGGGAATGCCATTATATAAGAATATGCCGGAGCCCTCTGGTCGAATGGGGCTGCTTTGGACCCTGGGATTAGTTAAGGATGGTGCAGTCCTGGAGTTTGGCTCCATGGGTCATATGATCTATGCAGAGAAGTGGATGAGCCAGACAGGTATTGCCAATCGTGGACGATTATATACCACACATTTGGATGAAAAGGATATTGCCCTTGGAATAACAAAGCGGTTAGAGAAGGCAGTGGAAGAGATATTGGAAGACAAAGAACTGAAAGCAATTTTCCTGCTCCCGTCGTCCGTACCAGAAATGATTGGTATCGATCTCGAAGCTATAAAAGATGAGCTGGCCTATAATTATCCCCAAATACCAATCCTATCCTTTGGTGAAGGTAATTTTAAAGTTGGTAAGAGTAAGGGAATAGAGGAAGCACTCTATCAGTTGGTAAAGTATTTCCCAGAATATAAGAGCGAATATTGCAAGGAAGTCATAAAAGAAGAAATAAAAGAAGAAATAAAAGAAGAAATTAAAGAAGAAATTAAAGAAGAAATAAATGAAGAGATAAAAGAAGAAATAGAAGAAGAAATAAAAAAAGGCAAGCAGCAAAGTCTATATTTCAATATTTTTGGGAGTATCTGTGATACCGCCCGATTTGCTTCGGATGCTCGTGAAATCAAGCGAATTATGGAAGGTGCATTTCATATGGAGTCAATCTGTATCTTAACTAGTGAAGTCAAGGTAGATGATCTTTATCATATGGATGAAGCTGCTATTAATCTTGTACTCCGCAAGGAGGGATTAAAAGCAGCTAAGCTGATGGAAAGAGAGTATAGAATACCTTATCTCTATCATGCTCCTTATGGGTATGAGGATACGTTAAACTGGATTAGACAGCTTGAGAAAATTCTAGGTAAAAAAGCAGATGAAAAATTCATAGAAGAAGAGCTCCAAGAAGGGAGTCTGGTAATAAAAAGTTGTAAAGCTTGGACCCAGTATCGAAGAGACAAAGCAATTCTGTGGGTGAAGGGTATCGAGGAACACCAGGGTATCTGTGAATTTGCAAAGGAAGTAGGATTTCACATCGAAAAGGGTGGTATACTGCTTGCGGACAAGAAAAAGCTTAAGAGTGAGTCGAATACCTACGGAATTGAAATTCTAAGAAGTACAGAGTCCAGTAGCTTTAACCTTTATGAGTCTCCCTTTATGGGGTTTCGTGGAGCTATGAAGTTAGGTTCACTTTGGATTGGGTATTTGTCTGGACATGAATAGTGATCATATAATTATCAAAAAGCATCAACCATTATTATGATTGGTGCTTTTTTGAGGCTCATTTATGTATAGGAGAGATTATTTAATTCTTGTCAAAACTCCCTTGTCCATTTCAGCTATAGTGTCACATAGCAACATAATATCTTCCATGGAATGAGAACACATTAAAATAGTTGTTCCCTTCTCCCTTAAATCTGATAAATACTTTCGCATTACCTCAACCCCTTCCTTATCCAATCCGTTAAACGGTTCATCTAAAATTAAGAGCGAAGGCTTCTCCATAATCGCCTGTGCAATTCCCAATCGCTGGTTCTTATGTATGGACCAGAGGCCGTAAACGTTGATATGTTTACAGTGGAATATGAATTCCCATAAGAATAAAACGAAAAACTATTGGAAAGGCAGGTGGCACTACTTGGA
This sequence comes from Bacillota bacterium, assembly GCA_023407575.1. Lineage (GTDB taxonomy): Bacteria > Bacillota > Clostridia > Lachnospirales > Lachnospiraceae > Mobilitalea. The sequence goes on along the minus strand of JAEYLX010000067.1, from coordinate 75,462 downwards.
GCACCTTGTGTGTAATATAGACCAATATTGTTTGGCACGGCAGCATTTGCAACACCTGAATTTATTGAAAAGAGGGTAATAGCTAATGCAATTGCGAATGTTTTTTTAATAGTGTTTTTTAGCATGATTTAATACCTTCTTAATTTTAATCAAATATATTTGATATTTAATGTTATCTTAAGATAGTTAAAATTATAACTATTATTACAAAATATGTCAATTAAAACAATAAAAATAGGGAATTATTTCTATTAAAGTAATTTAATGTTGAAGATATTGCTAATGTGTAAGAGAGAATGATATGTATCTCAGAATGAAAAAAGCATTGAAGAAGTACAAATGCATTAATAATATGTATACAAGATAAGATTTAATAGTCTTAAAAATATAGAATTTATATGAAAATACCCTGAAAGTTACAAGCAGATTTTTTTATGCTTGGTTCCTCAGGGTATGGAAATGTTCTGCAGCACTGATTATTGCTGTTCTTATAAATGTTTTTTGTAAGTAGTTATCTACGGTCGAAGGACTGCTCACAGTAAACACAACGATAAGTCCCTTTCACACGGTCAGTTAACTTAAAGCTGTGATGTAAGCCGGGTTCCACAGAGGTGATGCACCTGGGGTTCTTGCATTTTAGAACATTTGTTACCTGCTCTGGCAGCTTAGGGTTCTTCTTTTCCTTAATTGTACCATTATCTATGATATCAATTGTTATTGTTGGATCTAAAGCGCCAAGAATATCTAAGTCCAGATCATTAAGAGTTCCTTCAATCTTAATAATATCCTTCTTACCCATTTTCTCACTGCGGGCATTCTTTATAATAGCAACGGAGACATCCTTATTCTCAAGATCTAAATAGGAGTAGATTTGCATTGCTCCGCCTGCTTTAATATGATCGATTACAATGCCCTGATTTAAGACACCGATATTTAGCATGCTTCTACCTCCAATAATTTCATGATTAATGCCATTCTGACATAGACGCCAAATTCCGCTTGCTTAAAGTACACTGCTCTAGGGTCATTATCCACTTCAATTGAAATCTCATTCACTCTTGGCAGAGGATGCAGAACTAGCATATCTTCCTTCGCATGAGCCATTTTCTTTTCGTCCAGAATGTAAATATCCTTTAAACGAATATAATCTTCCTCGTTAAAGAAGCGTTCCTTTTGTACTCTCGTCATATAAAGAATGTCTAACTTAGGAAGAGCAGATTCCAAATTCTTAGTCTCTTCAAAAGGAATTTCATTTGCAATTAATAACTCATCCCGTAAGTAAGCAGGAATGCGAAGCTCTTCAGGTGAAATTAATACAAAATTAATTCCTTCATATCTTGCCAAAGCATTCAATAAGGAATGTACCGTGCGGCCAAACTTTAAATCACCACAAAAACCAACGGTTATATTTTGTAACCGGCCCTTTAAATTTTTAATTGTCAGCAAATCAGTTAAGGTTTGAGTGGGATGATTATGACCACCGTCTCCGGCGTTAATGACTGGAATAGAAGAATAGGTAGATGCAACGAGAGGGGCGCCTTCCTTGGGATGGCGGATAGCACAAATATCTGCATAGGAGGATATAACACGGATGGTATCGGCAATACTTTCGCCTTTGGCTGCGGAACTGGAATCCGCTGACGAGAAACCAAGAATGTTACCACCAAGGTTTAACATGGCAGCTTCAAAGCTTAAACGGGTTCTTGTACTGGGTTCATAGAATAAAGTAGCTAGCTTTTTTCCCCTGCATACCTCGGAGAATTTCTTTGGCTCCTGAATGATTTCTTCAGCTAACAATAGAAGTTCATCAAGTTCAGAAACGGTAAGATCAGTTGGACTGATAATATGTCTCATAGTTACCTCCCATGGTTAAGTTTGACACAAGTACCAAGGATATTTTTGGTTTCCGGTACATGCCTCTAACAAAATATTATATTACAAAAACTTAGAAACTGCAAATAAATTATTTAAAAGTTGATGGGGCTGCTGACATAATAATCCGTTAAAGGTATTTCGTTTAAAATGCTAACTTCAGTTTGTAAATTTGTCAGTAATCTGACTTTTGGATAATTTGCGATAGATATAATACAAATTATTATTGATATTTAAATCTGGATGTTGACTACCATCTTACCGGATGGTATAATAAATAAAAACATAAAAGGAGATTACAATATGAATGATGCAAAGGTAGACACAACTGAAAAAATCACCATCAATATTAATACCGTAGACCTAGGTTACATTGATTTGCTGGTTAGTGAAGGTTATTATGCTACGAGAACGGAATTTATAAAGACTTCGATAAAAAAACAACTAGAAAAGCATGAAAATGATTCAAAAAAACTTTTAGAGCAAAGAGGAAATTTTGGCTACCAATATTCAGTTGGAGTTGGAATATTTACAAAATCAGAACTTGAAAAGATCATAAAAAATAACGAACCTAAAATTAAAGTGGCATTTGTTGGGTTGTGTATATTTCCGAAGGATGTTACCCTGGAGCTACTAGAACAAACGGTTGAATCTATTAAAGTATATGGGGTATGCAGATGCTCAAAAGAAATAAAAGATAAATATAATTTATAAGGTTACCACATAAAATACACTAGTTTATCTTCAGGATTTAATAGTGTATTTTTTATTCATACAAAGGAATTGACTTGTCGGTTTATCATGTTGTCAAAGTGAAATCTAACTAAATGAATATAACAGGAGCTAAATGGTTGATATACATAAATGTACAATGTATAATATTACCATTACTAAATTGTAGTTATTGTATTATGTAATTAATAGCATATAAAATAATTGGTTGGAGGAGATATATGAAATTAGTTTTTATCATTGGAGATGCATCAGTAGGGAAGATGACCGTTGGGCAAGAGCTTACTAAAATTACGGATTTACGATTATTTCATAACCATATGACCATTGAGCCAGTGATTGAAATATTCGGCTATTTTCATGGTAAATCAGTAAATAGATGGAGAGAGGTTATATTTGAAGAATTTGCGTCCACAGACAACTATGGTTTAATTTTTACTTATATGTGGGCTTTTGATCATAAGGGAGATTGGGATTATGTTGAGCATGTATCAGAAATCTTTAGAAATAAAGGTGCCGAGGTATATTATGTAGAGCTTGTTACTACGCAAGAAATCAGATTACAAAGAAATATTACTGAAAATCGTTTAAAGCATAAAGCATCAAAACGAGATATTGAGAGTTCTACACAAAGGCTTATTAATGATGATAATAGTTATCGATGTATTAGCAATGAGGGTGAAATACCGTTTGATAATTACATTAAAATTGATAATTCAAATTTATCAGCGGAGGTTGTGGCAAATATGATAAAAGAGCATTTTATGATATGAGCGTCTAGAGCCAGGAAGTATGTAAGGATATGCTATGCTACGGAACTATTAAAGAAAATGACAGAATTTATAGTTAGATGAATTTTATTGCATTGTTTGGAGTGCAATGGCAAGTACGCAAAAAAGGGGCTGCTGAAATGACTTTTCAAGAAGCAATTGAGTTATATCGAGAGGTATATAAGAGATTTGAAAAAGTAGAGTATAAGCAATGGGGAATTAATGGTGCAATGATAGAATTGTCAAAACAAGTAGGCGACTTATCAAAGTGGATTATGGTGAAAGAGCAGTATTATGCAATGAACGGAGAGATGCCAGATAGTATAGATGAACATATCGGGGATGAGTTGGCGGATATCTTTGGACAGATAATTAGAATTGCGGATTATTATAGTATTGATTTAGAACAAGCACATTATAAAGCAAGAGACGGTGAGAAGGAATGCTTAAAGAGTATGGGCGTGTGAAGGTAAGTTAAATAAGTAAGGAGGTCTATAGTTACATGAAGAAAATTGTAGTAGCACTAATCATAGTTGCTGTAGGTTTCGTACTATATATTATAAGGCCGATACCTTTTGATAAAGACTTATTTAAAAGTAATGAGGTACACATAACCTACTTGGAACACTCCTTTAATAATGGTATTCCAAAGACGGATTTTATAAATTATGATTTTACTAAGAAAGATATAGAATATCAGAAGCTACAAGATATACTGGGGAAATACTCCTATCATGCATGCTTTAAATCTATAAAGGATGAAGCGATTCAAGACAATGGAAATCCCTTTATAATAAACTATGGGATGGAGACGATAATGATTAATGAGGTTCCTGATATCTTTATAGGCGGAAACGTATATCATGTTGGATACTGGGGAAATTCTAAAATTAATAAGCTATATAATGAATTATTAACACTGCTTAACTCCAATGAATAGCTTGATTTATAAAAAGACGGGAGAACTTTAAATGACAAACAAGGAAATTTTACAGGTTGCTATGCAACAATCAGCGACTGACCTAAGTTGTAAGAAAGAGGATTTTGAGAAAAATGAAAATGTTATTGTTATATCCGAAAAGAATTCAGAATGCCGTAGCTATCTTGAGCAACCATTTTATTGCGATTTAACGTCCTATGGAAATAATGTAGTTGCATCTGTAAATTTTGAAATTAAAGAGGAGGTTTCAGCTTACATTAGCAAATACCCAATAGAGCATTGTTTTGAGACCCCTAACCTATATGTATTAAATAAAACCTTACAAAAACATGATATGCAGATCTGCTTCATGGCAGAGTATTTTCTTCCAGATATAAATTATTTACATAAACTTGAGTGTAACTACACAACTAGAGTTCTGCTTCAAAGTGATTTTGAAGAATTATATACACCGGAGTGGAGCAATGCTCTAAGTAAAAGAAGAAAGCATTTGGATGTATTAGGGGTTGGAGCCTACGATGGAAATAAATTGATTGGTTTAGCGGGCTGCTCCGCAGATTGTGAATCAATGTGGCAGATAGGGATTGACGTGTTACCAGAGTATCGTAGAGATGGTATAGCATCAGCGCTTACGAGCCGTTTAGCCATTGAAATTCTGGAGCGAGACAGGGTACCCTTTTATTGTGCTGCCTGGTCTAATTTAAAGTCTGTAAGAAATGGCATTAAAAGTGGCTTTCGGCCAGCTTGGGTGGAAGTTACCGCAAAAAGTAATGAAACAATAGATAAAATGAATGTATAACACAAGATTGGGATGCAATATAAATCTGAAAGCAAGCTTTCTCTTTTATATTGCATCCCAATCTTGTATGTCTAAACTGTGACTAAATATTGTTAAATGTGTGTCAATAATATTTAATTTACATAAAATAGCAGTAAAGACAAATAATATTAAAAATAATTATAAATTATCAGAAAATAGTATTGACAAATAGAAGTTTACAGGTTAAAATCAACTCATACAAAAGAAATTAACAGATAACAACTTACAAATTCAACTAGAAAGGAATGATTCCCTTGAAAAGATAAGACGACATACCCCATCAGTTATAAGAAGTTAATGTTAGAATTAATAGAAAGAGTAATTAATACAATGAAATATTATAGTAAGTATAGTAAGGTACAAGTTATTAAGCTACAAAGCACTGAAGTTAAAAACAAAAAGTTAAATGTTTTTTCCCCAGTTAAAATCATATATACAATTTAATGTAAGTTGTCGATCATTAATATAGATAGGTTAATTTCATAATTGTAATATTTTTTCATTATTTAACGTTTAAGTTAATTAGAATCTAAAGATAAACTGTTTATTAGATACGAATGAAATAGAAGTAAAGTTCAATGGAAGGAGTTATTAATATCAGTAAATATAGTATTAGATGAAGTAATTGATTTAGACCTAGACGAGATGGAAGGAAGGTACAAGGCAGCATTTACATAAAATAAATCTAAATCCAAATTTAATAAATAAAAATTGAATTGAAAGTTATGTTAGTAGAAAAGAATTTATAGTGAAGGAAGGATGCAAAACATTTACATAGGAATTTTTTATTTTATAAAATAAGAAAGAATAGGAGGTAATGTCCATTGAAGACTTAGCTTATTATTAATAAATATTTGATAGAGTGAATCAAAGAAGATTATATACTATAAAGATAATGATATTATAAAGAATTGTAAGGTATTAGCATAGAATTGGAAAGAAGATAAAATATAGAAGTAATTAAGATTTATTCAGAATTGGAATATAAGTATTTTAAATTAAGAATTTAAATTATTAAGATATAGTTATAAAGCAAGGATATAAAAGAACGAAAGAAAGGCTGGTATACTCCATTGAACGCATGAATTTTTACTCAAAAAATCTAAGAAAGGAAGGTACAAACCACCAGAGACTTATGTGTGAGATAAATAATAGAAACGATAATGGTACAGACCAAATAGAGCTTTGCGACAATTATCAAAGCATTTTGAAAATGAAAAGGCAGCATGTACCACATAGAATAAAATGAACTTAATATGGTAAAGAGAGAGTGTTGAATAATATTTTAATACTCTCTCTTTTTTATATAAAATAGTTCACACTTTTTCTTTTAAATGTGTTATAATAATCAGATACAATTTAGGAAAGGTGTGCATGTATGATTTTAATTTCACGTACAGGAATACGAAACCTTGCCTCCAACGATACGATATATGCCAGAGGTTTGCAATATTATAAGGAGAATCGCATAATTAATGCGGCTTATTCCAATACCAATAAACAATATCGACTGGTTGTAAAAGGTAATTACAACTATTCCGTTACTATTGATGAGCAAGAAGAAGGTTCCTTTGATTATAACTGTAATTGTCCCTCTAGACTTAAGGATCAGGGTGCCTGTAAGCATGTTGTAGCAGCATTGCTATTTGTTCTTAAATATCAGGAACGTTCCTTATTGGCAGAGTCTAAAAATCCGGAAGAACGTAAAGTAATGACGTTGCTGGATTATTTTATTGCCCAGGAGGATACTCAACTGATTGGTGAGACATTTCAGTTAGAAGTAATCGTTAGTATTCCATCCATATTAAAAGGTGAAAGTGGAAGAGCGATGATCTCGCTGCGAGGGGGCAGCAATCGTAAATATAAAGTACAAACAGTTAAGAAGTTTTTAGCAGACATTTATCATAGAGAAAGTTTTGTGCTTGGGAAAGAGTTTAAATATGTTGGCGGAGAAAGTACGTTTGATGCTACTTCGTTAAAAGTTCTAGATTATTTACTTGAAATATATGAAATACAGGAAGTAGTTGATAGTACTCATTTTTCAAAAATTTTTTCCAAATCCCAGATATTTATTACGAAGAATATGTTAATAAAGCTCTTTGATATTATTAAGGAGTATGGATTTACCCTTGAATTATATGGTAAAGTATATACCAATGTGACCTTCCAGAGAGGCAACCCGAAGATATCTTATCAACTAACGCTGGATGAAGATACTGTATCCATAGATTATCAAGGTAAGGAAGCAGTACTGCCAATTACTGAAACAGGTGAATTGTTGTTCTTTGATGGCTCAATTTATATGCCGGATAGCAAATTTATAAGAAACTACAAGCCTTTCTATAATAGCTTAGGCAAGGATAAAGAACCACTAGTTTTCCGTGGAGATAACAAAACAAGCTTTCTTGAGCATATTTTACCAAGGATTAGCGAGACCATGGTGCTTGATGTACCGGAAGAGCTAAAAAGTAGATATATTAGTTGTGATATGGAAGCAAAACTTTATTTTGATAAATATAAAGCAGGAATTAAAGCGGAATTGAAATATAAATATGGTGAATACGAGTTTAATTCTTTTGGAAATGCTGCAGCTGGGTCCTACATTATTGTAAGGCAAAGAGAAAGAGAAGATAGCATTATATCCGAGTTACTAAAGCTTGGCTTTGTGCCCTATAAGAACTTTTACTTATTAAAGGATGAAGATATGATTTATGAGTTTTTATCCGGTAAAGTAATGGATTTGGAAGGAACTGCACAGTTATTCTATTCAGAAGACTTTAGAAGACTAGGAATTCGCTCGCCTGGCAGTTTTAAAGCGGGAGTTCGCATGAACTCAGAATTTAATATGCTGGAGCTTGACTTGAATTTTGATGAGATACCCAAGGAAGAACTCCGTGAATTGCTGCATTCCTATCAGGTTAAGAAAAAGTTTTATCGCCTTAAAAGCGGTAGTTTTATTAATCTTGAGAATAAGAATATACAAGAGATTTCACAGATTTTAAATTCTCTCAATGTTAGTGATAAAAATCATATTAACGAGTTATTGCTACTAGAAAAACAGCATGCGGTTTATTTGGATAAAGCATTTTCTGATAATGATTATGTATTCGAACGTGATCGAGATTTTGTTGCACTGACAGAGCGGATTTTAAATCCAGCAACTACGGAATATGTTATGCCGGATAATATTCTTGCTACCTTACGAGCATATCAAATGACAGGATACAAGTGGTTAAAGACCCTCGCTGGTAATGAACTTGGAGGTATTTTAGCAGATGATATGGGGCTTGGTAAGACCCTGCAGTCAATTGTCTACATTGCTTCTGGTGTGCAAGCAGAAAAAGGTATTCATACCTTGATTGTATGCCCTACCTCATTAATCTTTAACTGGCAGGACGAGATTGAAAATTTTGCTCCCCATCTAAGAGCTATGGTTATCACGGGTAATCCCAATGACCGACAAGAAGCCATATCAAAATATAAAGACTATGATGTACTTATCACCTCCTATCCTTTAATCAGGCGGGATATTACATTTTATGAAAAAATTGAATTTCATACCGTATTTATTGATGAAGCACAGTTTATAAAAAATGACTCTTCACAAAATGCCAAGTCGGTAAAGCGACTGAGAGCAAAGCATCGATTTGCCCTCACGGGTACGCCAATTGAAAATAATCTGTCTGAGCTATGGTCAATCTTTGATTTCATCATGCCAGATTACCTGAATAGTCACTCAAGATTCGTAGAAGTTTATGAAAAACCTATATTAAAAGAGGATTCTGCGGCATTATTAGATCTGCATCAACACATAGAACCCTTTATATTAAGGCGTATGAAGAAGGATGTATTGACAGAATTACCAGATAAATATGAGTCTAAGATGTTAACCGATATGTCCGAGGGGCAAAAGCTCGTTTATTTATCTTATCTTGAAAATATTAGAAGTGAACTTCATAGTGAAATTGAAGAAAATGGTGTGGAAAAGAGCAGAATGAAGATTCTTGCTGCATTAACAAGACTTCGCCAGATTTGTTGTCATCCGTCCACCTTCCTTGAGAATTACCAGGGAGGAAGCGGAAAACTGGATCTTCTCATGGAAGTTATTCCAGAGGCGATTGCAAATGATCATAGAATATTAGTGTTCTCACAGTTTACCTCAATGTTAAGACTTATTGAGAATGAATTAAAGGATTTGGATATTCCGTATTTTTATCTTGAGGGTTCAACTGCAACAGAAGATCGCAATGAATATGTAAAGAGATTTAATGCAGGTGAAGGTAAGGTGTTCTTAATATCCTTAAAAGCTGGTGGTACAGGACTTAATCTAACTGGAGCAGATACAGTAATTCATTATGATCCTTGGTGGAATCCAGCAGTGGAGGATCAAGCAACGGACAGAGCGTATCGTATCGGTCAACAGAATAAGGTTCATGTTATGAAATTAATTACTAAGGGTACCATTGAAGAGAAAATCTACAAATTACAACGTAAGAAAAAGGAACTGTCAGACTCCATTATCAGTTCCAAAGAGGTATTTATTAACACACTATCAAGAGAAGAGCTTGAGGATTTATTTGCACCAATTTCATAAATTATTTATTTTGAGATAATAGAAACGGATTATGGCTTTCGATTTGAAAACCATAATCCGTTTTTACAATTACTATTAAATTCAATTATTAATAAAATCACTTATTATTAAAAATCAAGCGGACGTAATGCGTTTTTTATAATGAGTCCGGATGTAATTGCTAAAATGATTTTAATGATATCAAAGGGTATAAAAGGGAAGACACATAAGGTTAAAGCATCATAGAAATTGTAGCCACTAGTATTTGAAAAGGTGAACCAAGCCGCTCCAAAAAGATAGCAAACCACTAGGGATAAAAGCATTCCTATTGCAAGTGTAAATGCCTTTGGAAGTTTTTTGGGCAATTTCACATATGTATGAAAAAAGGAAGTAATAAAAGCCATGATGGGATAAGCCATTAAAAATCCACCAGTTGGACCAACCAGTGCTTGGATACCACCTTTAAAACTTGCAAAGACTGGCAGACCAATTGCACCGATCAATAAATAGGTGAGAATGGAAAGTACCGCATATACAGGTGTTAACAAGGTACTTGTTACAAAGATTGCAAATAGTGACAAAGTAAAAGGTATTGGTTGAACAGGTATAGATATTTGTGCCATAACGCAGATAAGCGCAGTCAACATGGCACTGGTAACTAGTTGCTTTAATGAAAATTTTGAACTTTTTTTTGCCGGTAAATCAGGCATTTGATTAGAATTAAACATTTTTGAGCTGTTGCAAGAGATTTCTTGCAGTTCCTTTCGTTAAAAATAAGTTAATAGTGAAAATATTTTGCAACTTCAAGTTGATAATATCCCATAGTATGTCAAAGACTGTTAGTTGCAATATATAAATAAGCTGATATCTTGTTTCATATAAAATCAATGGTTATTCGGTCTAACACTTACTTCTCCAGAGAGTAATGCTTCTCTGCTTTGATCTTCATATTCTACAATTAATCTAGCCTTATCATCAATATCGATTGCCTTTGCTGACAGCACATCCTTGCCTTTATAGACTAAGATCGGCTTTCCAATCAAAAAGGAACGCTTTCTATATTCCTCAAGATATGTTTTATCTGTAGGAGAAATCATATATTCAGCAAGGTTATTCAGTATTTGGGCAACAAGTTTTGAAGTGATGGGAGAGGAGTTTGGTTTTTCCTCCCAAATAGCACCTGCAACTTCTTTTATTTCATTAGGAAATGTCTTTGTATTTATATTAATACCTATCCCTAAAACAGCATATTCCAAACCACCACTTTCAAAATTCAGAGAGGCTTCCGTCAGTATGCCGCAGACCTTCTTCTCGTGGACAAAGATATCATTTACCCATTTAATAGTAGCTGGAACTTCGGCGATTTCCTCAATTGCTTTTGTAACAGCAACTGCTGCACTAGTAGTAATTAAAAGAGAATCTTCAATACTTAGTTTTGGTCTTAAAATCAAGCTAAAGTAGATGCCACCTTCGTCAGGAGAATAGAAGCTTCTGCCCATTCGTCCACGGCCTGCGGTTTGTTCCCTAGCAATTAAAACAGTCCCTTCTTTTGCACCGCTAGCTGCCATTTCCTTAGCTAACGTATTTGTTGAAGTAACACTTTGTCTGACATCCAGTGTGAAATCCAATGCGGCTCTTGTTAAATAGGGTGTAATGGACTGAACGGATACAATATCATTACCTGTATGAAGACAGTAACCCTTATTTGTAACGGCTTCAATATAGTAACCTTCCTTTTGTAAAACTTTGATGATTTTCCATATCGTGCTTCTGGTTACAAAAAGCTCATTTGCAAGCTTTGCACCACTTATCGAAGCTCCTCTATTTGATTCCAATAGCTTGAGTACCTGTTCTTTTAGTTCCATGGGGACCATCCTTTAAAGTAATGTTACAAATGAGAATTTAACTTCCTGGATTAGTATAGCACAACATTTTGCATTGTCAACTAATTAAATATAAAGAGTCGACAATGGATTAAAAAGATAAGCAAAAAAATGCCCTGAAGTGGATGAAATCCAAAATCAAGGCATTTAATTAGTGCACTATTATTTACAGATTGTTTACATTTGTTCGTTTATATTTGATCAAAGGTTTCGTTATAATATTCTTCAATTAATCGATCCAAATAAGATAGATTTTGTGGTCCGAATTCCTTAAGTAAGGATTCTTTAATAGTATCCATTTTCTTAAGGTAATTTAATTCCTCAGAAATATTATCGTCATGAAGGGAGACTAAATAATTTTCCGTTATCTGATTAGTCAACCATTCATTAATATCTTTTGTTAATGCATTTTCTGCAGCAATTTCTTGTTTAATCTTTTTGGCTTTTTGATTCGTAGTAACTGCAACATAGATAAAAGCGAGGAACATTACGGCCATGACTGCTTGTGGTAACCACCAGTTTAAGAAATTCAATACTCCAATTACATTTAAGATTACAATGACAGCACCGGCGATACCTGTCACAAGGAATACGCCAACCGTACCATTTAAATCTTTGTACTGGTCTTCCTTCATAACATAAGCTGCAGGAGATTGTTCTTCCAAATCATCAAAGGCGGTCGCTTCATCGCTTGGTGTATCAGTGGAATAATCGGTTTCTTCAGATTCGGAGTCCTCAAAATCCTCATCAGTGAAATCCTCCTCGCTAGTTTCGTCCTTACCTGCCTTATTAGATTTAGCAAGTTCGGAATGCCCTTGAACAAGGCGTTCACGTTCCACCTCATAAAATGCCATGTATAATTGCTTTGCTTGCAACTGTTGATGAGGAGAAACGGATACAACATATAAAGAATTTACTTCATCAAAGCTTACCGAGGAATTTACATCGGAATACTCAAAGAAACGTGCTAATTTTTCAGCGACTTTCTTTTCTTCCGCTTGGAAGAAAGGAACCAGAAGCTCCTCATTATGGATATCATCAACTAGCGCGAGTTTACAGTCAGAACATTCAGTATAACCTTCTTGATATTCAGCTTTACAATTTGGACACCAGGGCATGATTATTTCTCCATTCTATATTTTTATTCAGCCATAAAGCGATGAAATGCTTTCTTTCCTTTTTTTACTAATAATGCTTTATCAGCATCAAAATCACCGCTTGTAAATGCTTTTGCAAAATCAGTAACTTTAACTTCATTAACAGTAACTCCGCCTTGTTCAATGGTACGTCTTGCATCGGAACGAGAAGTAGCCATCTTTGCATCAAGCATCATGGTAATTAGATCGATACCTTCTTCAAAGCGGGAAGCAGCATAGGTCGTAGTCGGAATATCTTCGGATTTCATTCCGCCGCTAAACAACGCTTTGGAAGCCTCCATGGCTTTCGTAGCTTCTTCTTCACCATGAACAATCTTTGTTATTTCATAGGCAAGAACCTCTTTTGCCTGATTGATCTCGGCATCCTTCAAAGCACCAAGTCTTCTTACTTCGTCCATAGGAAGGAAGGTTAAAAGGCCAAGGCATTCTTCCACTTTAACGTCTTCAATGTTTCTCCAGTACTGATAGAATTCATAAGGTGTTGTTTTGTTTGGATCCAACCATACAGCACCCTTCATGGTTTTACCCATTTTTACACCCTCACTGGTAGTAAGGAGTTTAAAGGTAAGGCCGAAAGCTGGTTTTTGCTCCTTACGACGGATCAAATCAACACCGCCCAGAATATTGGACCATTGATCATTACCACCTAACTGAAGAGAGCAGTTATATAACTTATTCAACTTCCAGAAATCATAGGACTGCATTAACATATAGTTGAACTCAAAGAAGGTAAGTCCTTTTTCCATACGTTGCTTATAACAATCAGCTGTAAGCATTTTATTTACAGAGAAATGAATTCCGATCTCTCTTAAAAACTCTACATAATTCAGATCTAATAACCAATCGGCATTATTGGCTATGATTGCCTTACCATCTTCAAAATCAACAAATTTTGATAACTGAGCCTGGAAACAATCTGCATTATGCTGAATGGTTTCTACTGTCATCAGGGTACGCATATCTGATTTACCAGTAGGGTCACCAATCATTGTAGTACCACCACCAAGTAAAGCGATTGGCTTATGTCCTGCACGTTGCATATGCATCATTGCCATAACAGTGAGGAAATGTCCTGCGGTTAAGCTGTCAGCAGTTGCATCAAAGCCTATATAAAAAGTTACGGATTCCTTTCCTAATAATTCACGAACTTCATCCTCGTGAGTACATTGCTCAATAAATCCACGATCTTTTAGTATATCAAAAACATTTGTAGACATGGTATTCCTCCTTATAAATTTAGAAAACGCTTCTATTTCTTATATCTTTCAACATTTTCCTTTTTCGTAATTTAACTAAAGACATTATATATGAAAGTATCTGATTTTACAAGAACAAACAGAGGGTTATATTGATGGATACTTAACTATTGAATCAGTTCAGCTATTTAAGTATTTAATGCAATCTTTAAGATCTCTTGCTTTCGAATACATATCGTATAAAATCCTGTAGGGTAGTACGCTATTGTGAGATGCAGCAAAGCGAAATCGAGCATATGGATGAACGGGTATCTAAACAAATGACAAATGTCATGTTAGGATGTAACATCCGTCACTTCCGTATAACCTATAAATATTGTAGGATTGAAGTATCAGAAAAAAGGAATAACTTGATGAATTTATATTACATCAGGTGGAAATAGAAAAATTGCGGGAGGCAATGCTATGTCTAACTTTGTTACAGTGAAAAATTTAGTGAAGAATTATGGAGAATTGTGTGCGGTTGATAATTTAAGCTTTGAAGTTAAAACGGGTGAAATATTTGGATTATTAGGCCCGAATGGGGCAGGAAAATCAACGACCTTAAGTGTTATTACAACCTTATCTGATTTTGATAAAGGTGAAATTGTTATCAATGGTTTTGATATCCGAAAGGATAAGATTAAAATAAAGCAATTGATTGGTATGGTTCCACAGGATATAGCTGTTTATGATCATTTGTCCGCTCTAGATAATGTTAAGTTTTTTGCATCCCTTTATGGGCATAGTGGATCAGAGTTAATAAATTCAGCAAAAGAAGCGTTAGATTTTGTTGGGTTATCGGATCGAATGAAGATGAAGCCAAAACAGATGTCCGGTGGTATGAAACGCAGATTAAATATTGCCTGTGGAATTGCTCATTCTCCTAAATTAATTGTTATGGATGAACCTACCGTTGGGGTTGATGCACAGTCAAGAGAGCACATATTAAAATCCATTCAAACCCTAAGAGAACGAGGAACCACAGTCATCTATACTTCACACTACATGAATGAGGTGGAGGAAATCTGTGACCGAATTGCAATTGTTGACAAAGGGCATATGGTGGCAAGTGGAACAAAATCAGAATTAGTATCCTTAGTAACGGATGTTCAATCCATTTATTTTGACTCAAAGCTATCCAGTGATATGGAAGTATCACAACTAAAGAAAAAGCTTAGTACAATGCCGGATGTGAAAGCCGTAGCTATTGACAATAACACGATTCGAATCGATGTTTCCATTGAAAAGAATACGATGAATATTATTTTACAGCAGGTCCTGTCCATGGGGCTTCCTATTAAAAATATCAAAACAGAAGTTCCTAACCTGGACACAATGTTTTTAACTTTAACCGGGCATGAATTGCGATAATTACAAAGTGTAGAAACAGTATTTGGTTATTTTAAGAAAAGCTCTTTATAATTTAACTCGCCTTGAAATTCACTGTTATTTACAAAAATGGAGGATAGTATGTTTAATATAATAATGAAGGAGACAAAAGAATTCTTATATGACAGAACAAATTTATTCTTTTTAATCCTATTTCCAATCATAATGATTTTTCTTCTGGGAAATCTGCTCTCTAATCTTGATAAGGCAGAAGAAACCATTGGAGAAATTAAGATTCACTACAAAATAGACACAGAGGATGGCTTTTGGCAAGCAGCAATACAGGAATTTGTGAAAGAGCTTGGCAAAAACAATTCTATGATTGTGATGCAGAAAACAGATAGTTTGGAAACGTCTAAAGAACTAGCTGGTAAAGATGAGATTACCTGCGTTGTATTATTTACCGGAAGCCCGATAGAGCTTCAAATCTACGAAGGTAATAACAACATTAAAAATAAAGCTGTAAATGCTATTTTAAGCGGATTTGTTCAGTCAAGTAAAGGGATACAGGCAGTATATGCAAGTAATCCTAAACTTTTTCAAGAGCCAGGTAGTTTACAATCCACAGAAGAACAAAAGGATTATGTAGAGCAGAAGGATTTGGGCGTAAACAGAACAATGATTGATTACTATGCAGTTAGTATGGTGGCTATGATTTCCTTTATGAGTGTTCTGGGTGGATCAGGTGCGTTTATGGGTGAGAGACAGAATAAGACCATTAATCGATTAATCCTGACACCGAAGAATAGAGTTCATGTTTTCCTTGGTAAAATGCTTGGTATGATACCGCAGACAATTACACAGATAACAATCCTTATGGTGGTGAGCGTGTTTATTTTTAAGGCGAATTATGCTTCATCTGCAGGAGGTAATATCCTGTTGTTTATGCTTTTTGTGGTTGTGACCCTCTGTATGATTTCCATTGGAGCAGTCATTGGCATAGTTATAAAAGTAAACCCGATGGCAATCCTATTTCCCATTCTATGGACTATGATGTTTTTAGGCGGTACTTATTCAAAAGAATTAAAAATTCCTGGCCTGACAGAAGCCATGCCAATTTATCAAATTCAACAAGCAGCATATGATTTAACGGTTTTTGGACATTACCAGAAGGCTATCCTAATTATTCTTGTGGCTGGTGTTATAATGATTGCAGCCCTAATGCTAGGCGCATTTTTGTTTAAGAATAAACAAGAAGAGAGGTAGTAGATTGTAAGAAAATTGGATTGAGCTGACTCAATTTAGAAGGATGGACTTTTAATGAAAGGAACGGTTTTTAACATGAAAAATATATGTTTATTAACTAAAATTAATATGAAGCGTAACCGATTGGGATTAGTATTATCAATAATCTGCGGGATATTGCTATGTGTTATGTTGAATTTATTTGGGAATATGACGTCCCAAATCGGCGAAAAAATAATCTCGGTTGGAGTAATTGACTATGATAATAGTGTATTATCCAAGGATTTTAAAGATTACTTAGCAAAGGATTTAAAATATCAGCTTATTGAACAGGAAACCTTTGATCAGTTAAGTACCAAGTTGATTGATCGAAAAATATCCATTATAATAGAGGTACCTCAAGGAATGCAGACAAGGTATGCTGTAGGCAGTAAAGAAAATGTTATTGTTACTTCTCTGGATGATTATGAAAATGCTGCTTATATGAAAGCTTATATTAATAATTACTTTAATAACATTGATTTGCTTTCTAAGGCAGCCATGGGAGAGGAGCAGTCATTTTTAAATCTGCTTACGGATTATCATAATACTACGATAAAAGTAACTCAAACCGCAGCAGTAACATTGAATCTGGAAGCAGAAGCTGGCAAATTCGGTTTTATTAGTACCATTGGCTTTTTCTTAATGATAATATTTGCAATCAGTATTGTTTTTGATTTTATGATACTGGATGATAGATTAAAAGGACTATATAACAGAGTGCAAATAGCTCCGGTAAAGCCGTTACACTACATTCTGGGAACAGGATTGTTTGGTTTAATTCTTTGCTTTATTATGGTTTTTATCTTCTGTGGATATGTAGCATACTCAGATATTAAAACAGGCATTCCCTTATCGTCATTAATCATAATCATGTCCTTATTCAGCGTATTTACTGTTTGCTTTTCCTTAGCAGTTGCTGTAGTATTAATATCAAAAAATGCTATGACATCAATTGTAATTGGGTTTTCTACCATAGGTTGCATTCTTGGTGGAGCTTATTTTCCCATTGATATGGCACCCAAGGCAATGCAAAATTTATCAAGGATATTGCCCCAGTTTTGGTTTATGGATGCTTTTCGCAGTCTTCAGCAGGATGTTCATGCAAATACTAATCCGCACATTATAATACTATCCTTATTTACGTTACTTTTCCTACTATTAGGCGCAGTTTCCTATGCCAGGCACTATAAAAGCAGTTAGGTGGTACAAAAGGTGGAAAAGGCTTTACTTTTCTTTCAAGCAAAATTGGTTACTTTAATTGCATCCTACTTAATAACGCAAGCAACTAAGGCCGATACTACGTTTGTATTAATATCGACCCTAAGTTTTGCCTGCGTTTTTGTGTTTGAATTTTTGATTTCGATTACTATAAAAGAGAACAAGAAAATTATCATTGGTATCAATGGTATCACTTTAATTGCCTGTTTTGCATTGGGGTCAGACATATTTTATCCTCTGTTTGTTTTATGTGTTGCTCAGTTGTTGGATTATTTAATTGATAATAGTATGTATTATTTCATATTAGCTACAACCATAATCCTGTCATTTTTTATATTTCTCCCAGGAAACACAGTTTGTACATTAACTTTTATTGAAATGGTCTTAATTCTATATTGTCGTATACTGTTATTAAGGTATTCTGTTTTAAAAGTAACCAATGATGAGCAGAAAATAATTATCCTAGAGCAAAATAAAAAAATTAATGATATAAAAGGTTTAACGAAAACATTAAAATATACTGTTTCTATTGAAGAACGAAATCGTATTGCAGCCCGTATCCACGATCAATTAGGGCATGGTATTTCAGGAAGTATCTTATTGTTAGAAGCTGCTATGCTGATGTTGAAGCAGCAACCGGATAAATCAGAGGCTAGCATCCAAAAAGCAATCATTAATCTTCGGGAAGGTGTGGATGAAATCAGAGCCTCCTTACGGGAGGAACGAGCTGGGCATTATTTAATAGGTAAAAATGACATTGTTGCAATGCTGGAAGAGTTTAAGGTTAATTACAATAAATCAACGAAGTTTACATCGAACGGTGATCTTAAAATGATCTCTCTGGAAGTATGGGCTTGCATTCACGATAATGTAAAGGAATGTCTGACTAATGTATTAAAACACTCCAATGCTTCTGAATTTGAACTTCAAATAGAGATAAAGAATAAGGTTATTAAAGTTGAGTATAAGGATAATGGAACTTCTAGTGAGAGGTTTGAAAAGGGGATTGGTCTGGATGCCATCGAGGAAAGAACAATTATGTCAAAGGGAAGATGCTTTTTCACAAAGGGAGAAAAGGGGTTCAAGGTAACAAATATTTTTACTTATTAACCCAAGCTTTGCAGTTAATAAATTATTTTTACTTGATTAAATCAGTATAATCAGTGAATATAAAAGTACTTTAGTTTACAATAGGATGTGGTTTTCTATTTCATTCAAAGGTTGGAGTGCTTAAGGAGGTTAGGGATGATTCGAATTGTTATTGCAGATGATGATGCAATTATTCGCGAAGGATTAAAGATGATTATTGAGACACAGGCGGATATGGAACTTATTGGAGTAGCAGTAGATGGAACAGAGGCAGTTAAGCTCTGCGAAAGTCTAACTCCGGATGTAACAGTTCTTGATATCCGTATGCCCAACATGGACGGCATCGAGGCAGCAACCATCCTGCTTAGGAATAATCTCACAGCACCTTTGTTGCTAACTACCTTTGATGAACCAGATTTTATTCTGCGAGCTTTAAAAGCAGGTGTAAATGGATATATATTAAAAAATAGTCCTGCGCAGCGAATTCTTTCCGCAATTCGTGCAATACACACGGGCGGAACTGTATTTCAAGCTGATGTACTGGAATTTATTCGTCAAAGGGTAATGAATCAAAACACGGTAGCAAACTTATATGAGGCTATTTTAACACCCAGAGAGTTAGAAATTGTAAAGCTGATTGCGGAAGGGCTTTCCAATAAGAATATAGGTGATACCTTGTTTTTATCCAATGGAACTGTTCGCAACCATATAAGTACGATTTTAGAAAAGACAGGTTTGGAACATAGAACACAGTTGGCAATTCATTATCTGAAAAACAATAAGTAAATTGATAAGGTATTCGCTTATTACATATTAATAATAAAAGTATATTAGGAGAAATTAATGAGTTGGCAAACAGAGGGGTCTGAATCGAATCAGCGAGGACATTTGAAAATATTTTTTGGATATGCATCCGGTGTAGGTAAAACCTATGCTTTATTAGATGATGCACAGGTTCAGTATCAAAGTGGTGTTGATGTAATCGTAGGCTTTATCAAACCAAATATGAAGACGGATACAGCAACACTTTTTAAAGGTCCTGTTCTGCCTTCAAAACTTATTGGAGACCCGAAAGAAGGAAAGAAAGAGTTTGACCTGGATGCAGCATTGGAGCGTAAACCTAAATTAATCTTAGTGGATGAGTTGGAACATTCCAACTTACTTGGTGTGCGGAACAGAAAAAGATATCAGGACATAGAAGAACTTCTGAATGCTGGTATTGATGTTTATACCACAGTAAATGTTGAGAATATCGAAAGCTTAATGGATATTGTTCAAAGCATTACCT
Organism: Bacillota bacterium; assembly: GCA_023407575.1. Taxonomy (GTDB): domain Bacteria; phylum Bacillota; class Clostridia; order Lachnospirales; family Lachnospiraceae; genus Mobilitalea. Next base: position 55,266 of record JAEYLX010000067.1, on the reverse strand, counting down.
ATGAATTTGTGACAGAAACTGTTCCGGATTACATTTTTGATCATGCAGATAAGGTAAAATTGATTGATATTGAACCGGATGAATTACTGCGCCGTCTAGAAAAGGAGGCAGGAAGTACTGAAGCAAAACAAGAGAATGCTGCTGAACGAAAGATACCCTCCAGAGAAACCTTAAGACTTCTTCGTGAAATTGCCATGCGTAAAGCTGCGGACCGAATAAGTCATGAAGGCGTCCCGGCAGATAAGAGGACAAGCACCAAAATATTGGTGTGTATCAGTAGTTCTCCCTCCTCAGCTCGTTGTATTCGCTGGTCTGCAAGACTTGCGGAAGCCTTTCATGCTCCCTGGGTGGTACTGTATATTGAGAATAACGAGAGTGAAAAGTATACCAAGGAGTATAAGAAAAGTTTTCAGGCCAACTTAGAACTAGCAGAAGAGTTGGGAGCAGAAATAGCTACCTTAAATGGAAGCGATATTGCAACTACAGTCGCCCAGTATGCCAAGCTATCAGGGATAACAAATATCGTTATAGGTAAAAGTAGAAATAAAAAAACTCTAAAGGGTTTCTTTGAAACTGATTTAGAGGATAAATTAATTTCCTTATTGGATAATACGGAGATTCACATTATCCCGGATAGTATCACGAAAAAGAAAAATAGAAAAAGTAAAATCTTATTAAGTAAACGCCTTTCCTTTTCCTGGTATGATTTACTTAAAATGTTTGGTATCTTACTCGTTACGACGCTGGTTGCTAACTTTCTTTCTGATTTTGAGTTGGGAAGTCAGAACCTCTACATGCTTTACATTTTATCCATATTATTAATTTCAAGAATGACGACAGGTTATATTTACGGGATTATTTCTTCCATTCTATGTGTATTAATTGATAATTATCTGTTTATGGAACCTATTTTTACCTTAGATGTTCTACAGACGGATTATCCGATTACCTTTGTTGTAATGCTCTTAACTGCGTTAATAACAAGTACAATGACGAACCGAATTAAAGCACAGGCAGAATTTGCACAGGACCGGGAGCAGAGAATTGAAGTTTTGTATGAAATCAATAAGAAACTATTAGTAACCAGAGGGCTTGAAAATATAGTAAGTATAACCAGTCAATATATTATGAAGATTTTTGATCGTTCCGTAATATTCTATTTAAATGATCCGGTGAATGGTTTGGAGGGTATCATAGAACGTGCACCTGAGGATTTGGAGACAGAGTATCTTTCCTCGCCAGAAGAAAAGGCGGTTGCTCACTGGGTATTCGTAAACCAAAAGTGGGCTGGTGCGGGAACAGACACTTCAACGAATTCGACAGCTTATTATATGCCAGTCACTTCTCAAGGAAATGTCCTTGGAGTTATCGGGATTTCCTGCAAAAATGAGGCGGCACTTAGTCATAATCATAAAACTTATCTTCGTCGCATTGCTTCTTTGGTGGCTATGGCGCTGGAGCGTCAACGACTTTCTGATGAGCAAAGATCAATTCTAATAGATACAGAAAAGGAGAAAATGCGAAGTAATTTATTGCGGGCTATTTCACATGATTTAAGAACTCCGTTAACCGGAATCCTTGGGGCCAGCTCTGCAATCCTTGAGAATAAAGAGACCCTTGATCAAGCCACCAAGGATAAATTGCTTCATAATATAAAGGATGATTCACAGTGGTTGATTCGTATGGTGGAAAATCTATTATCTGTTACTCGTATTAATGAGGATACAGCAAATGTAGCTAAGACACCGGAAGCTGCCGAAGAAATTGTTGCTGCTGCAATCAGCAGAATGAGGAAACGTTTTCCGGAACAAAAAATCCATGTATCTGTTCCCGATGAACTTTTAATGGTACCGATGGATGCTACGTTAATTGAACAGGTAATGATTAATCTTATTGAAAATGCCATAAAACATAGTGGTAATAAGACCAGCATTGAGGTATCTTTATACAAAGAGGGTAATATGGCAATGTTTGAGGTAAGGGATGATGGAGAAGGTATCTCGGATCAGATATTACCAAATCTATTTGAAGCATTTGCGCATAATGGCAAGAAATCAGCGGATTCTTCAAGGGGTATGGGGATAGGGCTTTCCATTTGTAAATCTATTATAAATGCACATCAAGGTAAAATTGAAGCTGCCAATCAATCGGAATCCGGAGCAGTTTTTCGATTTTCACTACCATTACTGGGAGGAGACAATGAATAATAATCTGTTAATCTTACTGGTAGAGGATGAAATTGCCATCAGTAATTTCATTTCTACAGTACTTACACATAATAACTATCAGGTAATGAAAGCTGAAAAAGGAAAGGATGCCATCGCTTTAGCTACAAGCCATTGCCCGGATTTAATTTTATTGGACCTCGGATTGCCTGATATTGACGGAATTGAAGTTATTAAAGCAATCCGAGAATGGAGTAATATTCCGATAATCGTAGTATCGGCACGTGGTTTTGAGCGAGAAAAGGTGGAAGCTCTTGACCTGGGAGCAGATGATTACATTACGAAACCCTTTGGAACCTCAGAGTTGCTCGCTAGAATTAGAACAGCGGTACGTCACAATGCGACTTTTAATAAGGAGTCCCAAACCATTGTAAATAAGGTTTGTATTGGAGGACTCTGTATCGACTATGAAAGGCGAGTCGTTAAAATCGAAGAAAAAGAAGTGCACTTAACACCGATTGAGTATAAGATTATCGTTTTGCTATCAAAAAATGTAGGTAAGGTGCTAACTCATGATTATATTATGAAAGAAATCTGGGGACCTTATTTGAATGAAAATCAGACTCTTCGCGTTAATATGGCGAATATAAGACGTAAAATCGAAGGAAATCCGGCAGAACCGAAGTATATCATTACAGAAGTCGGTGTAGGCTACCGCATGGTGGATGAAGCTTAACTTTGAGCATAAAACGTTTCAGGCTATTGGTTGTGAAGGGGTTTATGAAGGCTTTTGCACCCAAAGGTTACAGTTTTTGCGTTTAGTTTACCTGCAATAGATGGGCGAAAGGTGGTTTTGGATGGAATATAAAGAGCTGATGGAAATCCTTGAACAGCTTGGGACGGAGCAAAATAGAAAGATATATAAAAGACATGGGGCGGCTGAACCTCTATTTGGGGTTAGTTATGCTAATTTTAAAGTACTAAAAAAGAAAATTAAAAAGGATCAGGAACTTGCAATTAAGTTATGGGAGAGTGGGAATACAGACGCAAGAATACTTGCGTCCATGATTGCTAATCCCAAAGCTTTTGATGAGAATACAATTGATGCTTGGTTGAAAGAAATTACGTATAGTGGGCTTTTAGATGAGTTTGTATACGATATTGTTGCAAAAACTGAATATGCCTATAAAAAACAACAGGAATGGATTCTATCAGAGGATGAGTGGGTTGGTCGAGCGGGATGGTGTCTGGTTACTGTATTTGCTATGGATGATAAAATTGGAGATGAAGCATATTTTGAAGAAATGCTAAAGCTTATCGAGCTGGAAATACAGTCGAGTGCCAATCGTAAGAAAGAAGGAATGCACAACGCTTTACTTGCGATTGGAATTCGTAGTGAGCATTTAGAAAAGAAAGCTATTAAGGCAGCAAATCGAATTGGTGATATTGTCATAGATTATGGAGAAACCTCCTGTAAGACCCCAGATACCATAGCGTATATTAAACGAGGAAGAAGCAGGAAGAAATAATGCAACTTCATAAGTAACTAGGCATAAGTAGACACCCAGAGCAATATAATGTATCGTGAAAACAAGCTTAAATGCTTTATGAACGGATGGTTTGCTTATGTTTGGGAGGATGCTTATGGATACTGCAAATAATGAAGATAAAATTGTACACCAGATAGAAAAGAGCTTATCAAATAATATTAATGAAGATCTTTTTATGACTGGGAGATTGTATGAGGATCAAAAATCTTCCAATGTGATGGGGAATACTGCTTCAATACCTGAAGGAAGAAGAAAGAGTTCTTCCAATGATGAATATCCCCTTGTATCCAATGAACATAGAAGGGATTCCCAAGTGACGTTATCAAGAGCAGAATATATAAGGCAGGCAAGGGAAGCTTGTTTACGTCAGCTTAGTAATTCACAGGTGTATTCGAGGGCTTATGATGTTAATTATATGGAGTCTGACACACCTGTCCTCGAGGTAGAGGATAAGAATAACTCAAAGGAATGGGGACTTTTTCAAAAGGCTAAAGCCACAGATTATCCAGAGGAGTCAGAACAGGATATTGCCTCCTTTCGTTCACTCATGGTAAGAACGGTTTGTGCCATCTTGCTTTTTGTAACTATTTTTGTAATTGATAAGTTTGAAATTAAGGTCGGTAATATAACACACACAATGATACAGGAACATGTAACAGGAAATGATACGTTACAGGAAGTTGAAAATTGGCTGGTAGGATGGTTGGAATAATAAGGCATAATATAATAATGCATAATATTATAGGCTTCCTCTTAAAATAAAGTTCAAAAACGAACTGTATTTTAAGGGGAAGTATTTTTGTACTTAAATGTGAGGTGATAAGAAGGCGATACATGTAAATCAAACTACGCAGAAAGCTTTTCATATCACAGACAAAGAGAAGGGTCATGGTTACCGACATATGAAATAGAAGTGGATTTGTAATATAAAATGTGGTAAATTGGTTAGGAGAATTTAGGAATAGAAACAGGGGGGAATATGGTGACCGCAAATCTACTGATTGTTGAAGATAATGAAGACATTAATCGGATTTTATACCGTTATTTAAGTAAAGAAGGATATCAGGTAACCAGTGCCTTTTCTGGTACCGAGGCGAAGCTTTTATTAAGTATGAAGGCATTCGATATGGTGTTACTGGATTTAATGCTTCCAGGTATGTCGGGGGAGGAATTGATCCCGATAATTAGTAAGAATTCTAATACACCTATTCTTGTAATCTCTGCTAAGAGTACGTTAGAGGATAGAGTTAACGCCCTAAAAATAGGGGCGGATGATTATATAACCAAGCCTTTTGAACGAGAAGAAATTTTAGCCCGCGTAGAAGCGATCCTTCGAAGGACAATTGGAAATAAACAGAGTTCAAATCAAGAAAAAGATTTGGAATTTAAGAAATTAATATTGAAAATAAACTCTCGTGAAGTGTTTGTGGACAACCATCTTATTACATTAACTGCTCATGAATTTGATATTTTGCATTTACTGGTACAAAATCCGGACCGGGTATATACGAAGGATTTATTGTATCAGGAAATCTGGAAAACAGGCTATTATGGTGAGGATAATACCATTAACGTTCACATTAGTAATATTCGAAAAAAGATTAAGGAATACGATGAAGATTCTTATATTAAAACGGTGTGGGGAATTGGGTTTAAGCTTGAGACTTAGAGAATTCATCTTTATACTTTCTTTAATATTTATTAAGTACTATTTAAGTAAATCGCTCTATACTGAACTTTGTTAGCAGGGAAGATAAGCAAAGAGTGACGAGTGTAACGAAAGCTCGTCGATGAAATTAGATCCTGCAATTAATATTCAGATATGAAAGGGGCAATATTTTGAGTCAAGTTATATTATCAGCGAAAAATCTTACAAAGAGATATAACCAGGTCACTGCACTGGAAGGAGTTCATATGGAACTGAAACGAGGGGAGATTTATGGACTCGTAGGGAAGAATGGAGCAGGGAAGACAACATTTTTAAGATTGGTTACAGGTCAGGCTTTTCAAACCGAAGGAACCTTATCCCTCTTTGGAGCTACTTCTCAAAGTGATTTAAATGAACAACGCAAAAGAATAGGAGCAATTATTGAAATTCCAAGCTTTATTCCACACATGACTGCAGAGCAGAATCTGGAGTACTATCGTTTGCAGCGTGGAATTCCCGGCAAAGAATGTGTGAAAGAAGTTTTAAAGGAAGTTGGATTACAGGACACTGGCAAAAAGAAGTACAAAAGCTTCTCTTTAGGAATGAAACAAAGACTTGGCTTGGCATTAGCACTGATGAATAAACCAGAGCTTTTATTGCTGGATGAGCCGATTAATGGTTTGGATCCCTTTGGTATTGTTGAATTAAGAAACCTCTTAATTAAGTTAAGCAGAGAAAAAAATATTACTATATTGATATCCAGTCATATTTTAACAGAATTATCCAACTTGGCGACATATTACGGTTTTATTGATAACGGCAAATTACTGCGACAATTATCCGCCGATGAAATATCAAAGGATAATAATAAATATATTGAGTTAAAAGTTGATAAAGTAGAGGCTATGACTGCACTTTTAGAGACAAAACTTGGTTGCACCTCTTATAAAATAACACCGAACTATGAAATTCATCTGTATGGTTATCTGGAACAGCCAGCAAAAATTAGTCAGTTAGCTGTCAATAACGGAATTGGATTATATAGTATGACTGTGAAGGATATTGATCTAGAAAGTTACTTTATTCAATTAGTGGGAGGAAACGCCAATGCTTAATTACTTAAAAAGTGAAATCTATCGTATTCTTCATACCAAATCAACTTATATGTTTATCGTAGTGTGTTCTCTACTTTTGTTTAGTTCCAATGTTGTTTTAGCTTTAGTAAAAAGTAATGAACCAACCTTCCCCTACGCCGATACTGCATTTGCAATCGGTAACGTTTGTGGTAGTTTCGTCATTGTATTTTTAATGTGCATTATGGTTGCCGGATCAGTTATTAATAATGAACACAATAATCATACCTTTAAAAACTGTGTTTCCTATGGAATTCCTCGTGGAACAATATACTTTGGTAAGGTGTTTATTCAAATAATTTATGCAATAACTGCTTTTATCATTATTTTAGGAGTTCACGTAGCTAGCGCATATCTTCTTCTGGAAAATTCGGGTCCGATGTACTTAGATATGATGTTTGAAACTTGTTTAGCCCTGCTTCCCCTATTTATATTCTCACTTACTGTGGCTAATTGCTTTTACTTTATTCTAGAGGGAACTGGAGCTGCAATGACTGCTTCCATTGGAATTATCCTTGCAATGCCATTAGCATTTAATTTCTTAGGAATGAAGTTTGAAATCTTTCGTACCATCACAAAAGTACTCCCCTGGAATTTACTCTCAGCAACGAAGGCAGATATGAAAGGGGCGGTTATCTATTACTGGGAACACAATGGAATGCTTAATAATTGGCTGGCAGGTATTTTACAGGCACTATTTTTTATCGTGTTAGGATATGTAATATTTAGAAAGAAAGAGATAAAATAAGAGATAGAATTAATAAATTAAATAGTGAATTAGAATACAAGATGAATGAAGAACTAGAATGAAGAACTAGAATGAAGAACTGGAATGAAGAGCTAGAATGAAGAGCTGGAATGAAGAGCTGGAATGAAGAGCTAGAATGAAGAACTGGAATATAGAACTGGAATATAGAACTAGAATATAGAACTGGAATATAGAACTAGAATGAAGAACTAGAATAAAGAAGGAATAAAGAACTGAAATATAGAACTGAAATATAGAACTAGAATAAAAAACTAGAATAAAGAACTGGAATAAAGAACTGGAATAAAGAACTGGAATATAGAACTGGAATGAAGAACTAGAATAAAGAACTAGAATAAAGAACTAGAATAAAGAACTAGAATAAAGAACTAGAATGAAGAACTAGAATAAAGAACTAGAATAAAGAACTAGAAGGAAAAACCAGAATAAAGAATTAAAACAAAGATGTTTTAATAATGACAATTGTATTGTTGGTATTGTCCAAGAATAAGTTAAATAATGAGAAATTTATAAAGAAACTGATTTTACAATAATAGAAAGAGGTATAAGAGGAGGGATGGCGATGATTTATATAAGTATTATTTTATTGGTTCTGACCGTACTACTTGTCCTGCGCTTATCCTTCCTAGCTCGTTCTATAAAAGCAGCTGTCAAACAAATGTCACTCATTGAACAACTTCCGGAAGAAAACCAGCAGATAAAAGACATACCCTTTGATAAAAATCTGGAACAATTATTAAAAAAGATAAATAAGCTTTACCTGGCAAGACAGGAAGAGAGAATTGCGTACCAAAGAAGGGAAATTCAGATAAGAAGGGAAATTGAAAATATCTCCCATGATCTTCGTACACCTCTAACGTCCATTCTCGGATACGTAGATTTGATACAAAATGATGATTTGGAGGAGAAAGAGAAGGCGGAATATCTTCAAATCATTAAGAAAAGAGCAAAGGTTTTACAGGGCTTCATTCAGGACTTCTATGAATTATCCAGAATTGAGGGGGAGGATTATCCCCTTAAGCTGGAAGCTGTTACAGTTCAAACAATATTGGCAGAGACAGCAGTTGCTTATTTTAATGAGTTTGAAAAGAAAAATATTCGGGTTGATTTAGAGTTACTGGATCAGAAAACGGATTTGATTGCTGATAAAATATATTTAAACCGAATCTTCAATAATCTGATTCAAAATGCCTTAAAGTACTCAACAGAAGTATTTACGATAAAACAGATTGATGGAAATAAAGAATGCATCTTAAGATTTCAAAATGATAAGGGAAACCTAACAGAGAAAGAATTAGAACTAATCTTTGACCGTTTTTATTCTGGTGATTCATCAAGGAATAACCATAGTACAGGACTGGGATTAACCATAACAAAAATATTGGCAGAGAAAATGAAGGGTAGTATTAATACTTATCTGGAGGGAGATTTATTTGTAATAGAGCTTCGATTTCCGGTTCTCTCACATATATAATAACACTAATTTTTTGCTAAATGGCAATAAAGGAGTGTTATTACTTTTATATCACAGAAATATTGTTCGTTGATATTTTATACTTTATAAGTTATAATTACCGTTAGTAAAAGGCGAAATAGGCCTTCGCTTACGGTTTTTTCATTTAAGCGAAAGCTGTTTGGCATTATGGAGGAATAATGAGAAAATTAGCACTATCGGATGAAATATTACTAACAGTTGATAAACCTGCCAGATATATCGGCGGCGAGGTTAATATGCAGGTGAAAGATCCTGCAAAGGTTGATATACGCTTTTGTATGTGTTTTCCCGATGTATATGAAATTGGCATGTCGCATCTGGGAATACAGATTTTATATGATATTATAAATCGAAGAACCGATACTTATTGTGAGAGAGTATACTCCCCTTGGACGGATATGGACAAGCTTATGAGGGAGAAGAAGATTCCTTTATTTGCGTTGGAAAGTCAAGACCCAATCAAGGAGTTTGATTTTCTGGGTATTACCTTGCAGTATGAGATGTGTTATACCAATATTCTTCAAGTATTAGAGTTGTCCCAGATACCAATTTATGCTAAGGATCGTGGAGAGAATGATCCAATTGTAATCGGTGGTGGTCCTTGCAGCTATAATCCTGAACCAATCGCTGATTTCTTTGACTTCTTTTATATCGGAGAAGGTGAGACGGTATATGATCAGCTTTTAGATGCCTATAAGGAAAGTAAACAGCAAGGCAAGACCAGAAAAGAATATTTGGAAATGGTGGCACAGATAGAAGGTATGTATATACCTGCTTTTTATGATGTTGCTTATAATGAAGATAAAACAATTAAGAGTTTTACTAAGAACAATCCTGCTGCGCCGGATAAGGTGAGAAAACAGGTGGAAATGAACCTTAGTGAAGCATATTATCCTACAAAACCAGTGGTACCATTTATCAAGGCAACACAGGATCGAGTAGTTCTTGAAATTCAGCGAGGCTGTATACGAGGCTGTAGATTCTGTCAGGCGGGTATGATATATCGCCCGACCAGAGAGAGAAGCCTGGAATATCTTAAAAAATGTGCTTATGAAATGCTGGCTTCCACCGGACATGAAGAAATTTCTCTTAGCTCACTAAGCTCCAGTGATTATTCTCATTTGCAGGAGTTGGTGTACTTTTTAATTGAAGAGTTTGGTTCCAAGGGAGTTAACATTTCCTTGCCTTCGCTCCGTATTGATGCTTTTTCATTGGATGTTATGAGTAAGGTTCAAGACATTAGAAAAAGCAGTTTGACCTTTGCGCCGGAAGCTGGAACCCAGAGGCTTCGTGATGTTATTAATAAGGGACTTACGGAAGAATCTATATTGACAGGTGCGATGAAAGCTTTTAACAGCGGCTGGAATCAGGTTAAACTCTATTTTATGCTAGGTCTTCCTACAGAAACCTTGGAGGATATTGAAGGAATTGCAATTCTTTGCGATCGAATTGCCAGAGAATATTATACAATTCCAAAGGAACAGCGTAATGGTAAGGTAAGTATTACCGCAAGTTCTTCCTTCTTCGTTCCAAAACCCTTTACTCCGTTCCAGTGGTCTGCCATGGACACAGGAGAAGCATTCATTGAAAAGGCACGTTATTTAAAGGATAAAGTAAAGGAACAGTTGAATCAAAAGAGTTTGAAATATCGTTGGCATGAAGCAAAGCTTACAGAGCTGGAAGGGGTATTTGCCAGAGGTGACAGAAGAGTTGGCAAAGCAATCTATGATGCTTATCAGGCTGGCTGTCTCTATGATTCCTGGGGCGAATATTTTGATTATGATAAATGGATGAAGGCATTTGAAGATAATGGGATTGAAATCGAATTCTACAACTGTAGAGAACGTAGCGAAGATGAAATCTTCCCTTGGGATTTTATTGATGTTGGCGTAACGAAGAAGTTCCTTTATCGTGAGTATAAGAGAGCCGTTGACGAAAAGATAACACCAAACTGTAAACAAGCCTGCTTTAACTGTGGTGCGAAGGAATTTGGTGGTGGAGTTTGTTTTGTACAAGGGTTAGAAGTAGTGGAAAATAATGATACTACAGCTGTAGTGATGGAGGAAGTTACCAATGAAGGCTAGAATCAAATTTCAAAAATATGGAGCAATGAAATTCATTGGTCACCTAGATGTCATGCGTTATTTTCAAAAAGCCCTACGTAGAGCAAATTATGATAGTGAGTATACAAAGGGGTTTAGCCCTCATCAAATTATGTCCTTTGCAGCACCTCTCGGAGTTGGGTTAACCAGTGATGCAGAGTATCTGGATATACAGCTTTTATCCAGTGATGAACCACAGGTAATGGTGGACAGACTGAATGCAGTCCTTACAGAAGGAGTACGTATTCTTGATTTTCATCCGTTATTGGAACCGGAGGCCAATACAAGAACAGTAACTGCTATGTCTTTGGTGGCTAGTGCAGATTATTTAGTGTCCTTTAAAGATGGATATGAGCCAGATGCTGTTTTCGCTACTCAAGAGGAGTTTATAAAGACATTTCTTAAGTTCTATGAGAAATCTGAAATTGTAATTGGAAAGAAGACAAAGAAATCTGAAACAGAAGTAGATATAAAGCCAATGATTAGCTTTGTGGCTTTTGATGAAAAAGAATATATTACAAAGCTTCAGGACTATGTAAAGGAACCAGCAAAGGTTTCATTAACGGAGACAGTGGCACAGCAGTATGAGAATGGCATCAAGATCTATATGCAGATTGATACCGGCAGCAGTGCTAATCTTAAACCAGAGCTTGTGATGGAAGCCTTTTATGAAGAGTATAATCTGTCCTATACGAAGTTCTCCTGGCAGGTGCACAGATTAGAGGTCTATACAAAAGACAGCGAATCTGGAAAACTTGCAGCGCTTAACCAGGTGGAAAGATAGAAAGCTTCTCCGACAAAAGCAAATTAAATCTATCATCGATGAATAGGAAAATATCTATATTTATCTGGACTTGCCTTGCTACAATACCGGTCTGCGCCATCTGGATATAGATACAATCCTATTCATCTCTTATAGTTTGTGAAAGATTTTGTTAAGTGAATCTTAGTATAGAAGGATATTGGTTAGATAATAAATGCACGAAGTGGAGGAATTAGAATGGGAAATAAATTGGTTATCACAAGTAAGAATAACGCAATTATTTCTGCGTTCTTTGAGGGAAAAGACTTAGTACAGGTGTCCCTTAATGCATCGGAAGAGGCAGGCATCTTAGGTAATATCTATCTTGGAAAAGTGAAGAATATAATAAAAAATATTAATGCGGCATTTATTGAGATAGAAGATGGAAGAATGTGTTATTATTCCTTGGGTGATAATCAATATCCTATTATGGCAAATAACAAAGAATTCACTAATGAAGATTTTAAGTTAACAGAAGTTAAAGTAAAAATTGGTGACGAACTGTTAGTTCAGGTTGTAAAAGAGGATATTAAGACGAAAGCGCCAGTAGTTAGCTCTAATCTGAATTTTACAGGAAAATATGTTGCTCTTACCTACGGAAAATCAGCCCTTGGAGTTTCTTCAAAGATAGTGGATGAAAAAGAACGAAAGCGACTGAAAGAATTGGCTAGAAGGCATCAACATCCGGATTATGGGTTTATTATCCGAACTAATGCTGCTTATATACCAGAGGAACGTATTGTTTCGGAAATGGAAACCTTAACGCAGGAATATTTAAATATTAGAAAATTCGGGATACATCAAAATAGATTTTCACTTATTTATAAAAATCCCCCCAATTATATTTGTGATATAAGAGATAGCTATACCGAAAATGTGGATGAGTTCATAACGGATGATGAAAGTCTTTACTCCAATATCAGCAGCTTCCTGACTTCATATCAGCCTGAAGATATTAATAAGTTACGACTTTATCAGGATTCACTTCTTACCCTTTCCAATCTCTATGGGTTGAATGACAAATTAAATGAAGCTACACGTCCTTATGTTTGGCTAAAGTCCGGTGGCTCTCTGGTGATACAGCCGACAGAGGCACTGACTGTGATCGATGTTAATACAGGTAAAGCGGTTACGGGTAAGAAAAAGGTTCAGGAAACCTTTCTTAAGGTGAATCGTGAGGCAGCGAAAGAAATTGCAAAGCAAATTCGACTAAGAAATCTATCAGGTATCATTATCATTGATTTTATCGATATGGAGCTAAAGAAAGATAAAGACCTTTTGATGGAGGAACTTGCTGAGTACTTTAAAAAAGACCCGATCAAGACAATGCTTGTGGATATGACGGCTCTAGGACTCGTTGAGGTGACACGTAAAAAAGTGCGTAAGCCTTTACATGAACAGATGGAAGATCTTAAGGCAGAAGTGGCTGATAAATTTAATTAGAGTGTCATAAGCCAATTTAATACTAAGATTTGCTAATTTGCACAATATAAGTTTTGCATATGTGATACGAAACACATTTTATATGATCTATTTAAACTTACAGCTTATCAAACGAGGTACAAAAATAAATGGTTAAGACGAATGTAATGCGCCTGCTGGAACAGGCTGGAATTAACTATAAATCCATTGAATATGAGGTGGATGAGAATAATCTCGCAGGGGAACATGTTGCTGGCTTAATTGGAATCCCACCGGAGCAAGTGTTCAAAACACTCGTAGCAAAGGGAGAAAAGAAGGGATACGTGGTCTTTTGTATTCCAGTAACCATGGAGCTGGATTTAAAAAAGGCAGCTACAATCATTGGTGACAAGAAGATAGAAATGCTCCATGTTAAGGATTTATTAGGCATCACAGGTTATATTCGTGGCGGTTGTTCTCCCATTGGTATGAAGAAGAAGTTCCCTACCTACATGGATGAGACAGCAATCCTTTTTGACGAAATTTATATCAGTGCTGGAGTACGTGGTTGTCAATTGTGCTTATCCAGTGAAAAGCTGATGGAATATATTTCGGCGAGTCTATGTGATATTGCAGTCTAGAATTAACTATCTGATACAAAGAGACTACAAAGAGACTACAAGAGACTACAAAGAGACTATATAGAGGTGTTAGGTAACGATATAAATAGGCTAAATTATAAATAATATGATTAACTAATCCTGTTTGTATGTTAGGAAAGCCTGAGGGAGAGGTGAGTTGATATGTATCAACAGCTTAAAGAAGTATCACTCTACTATGAAAAAAACGGTCAAGGAACTCCAATTCTTTTATTGCATGGGAATGGAGAGACGCATGATATTTATGATAAACTAATCCCAAAGTTAAGTAAGGACTATACAGTTTATGCCATTGACAGCAGAGGACATGGAAGAAGTAGTAAAGTGCAAACATTAGATTATGGACAGATGGCAGAAGATATCGTTCAGTTTATTTCGCTTCAAAACATAGATAATCCAATTCTTTATGGTTTTAGTGATGGAGGTATCCTTGGATTAATGATTGCAATTCGTTATCCAAAGCTACTATCCAAGCTTATTATAAGTGGAGCCAATACGAAGCCCAAAGGCATTAAACCAAAATACCTCTGGTTAATCCGATTATTTTATACCTTTACCAGAGATTCTAAATATCATCTAATGTTAACACAACCAAATATAGAGGAAGCAGAACTAAAACTCATTAAGACGTATACTGTTATTCTTGCTGGGAGTAAGGATGTGGTTGTTGAGAAACATACAAAGTACATAGCAGATTGCATTCCAGGCAGTACCTTGCAAATTATTGAAGGGGAAACCCATGACAGTTATGTGGTCCATTCAGAACAATTGTATGATGTTATACTTCCATATCTTAAGAATGACTAAAATGATGTTTTAGACTTCTGTTGCTACATCACTTAAACTTCTATTAAATATTAAATATTGCAATTAATTTTACCTTCATTGTTCCATTATCCTCTTATACATCATATTTGTATAAAGAGCACATATTGTAATGGAGAAATTTATGAAGAGATTAACATTTGCAGGAATTGAACAAAAAATACACCCCTTGTATCAAGAACATTTACAAGGGGTTTTTGATTGCAGAGAGAAGATAGATGACGAGGATGAAAAAATAGTAGAGGAATTGTTGAAAGCTTACCAGGAATACGCCGATAAAACGGATTGTGCAAGCGGAGAATGGTCCTGGATACAGGAAAATAAGCAACAGAAATATAAAAGATTATTAGCTGAGGGAAATAAGGAAGAATTGGTGCCCCTATTTCGTAATTTGTTTAGAAATGAGATTTCCTTTGGAATCTCTGCACCTGATATAGAGGATGAACAATATAAGGAACGTTTGGTGAATGATATTTTGCTGGATATCGATACCTGGCGAGAATTTTGCGGTGATTTGCCTGCTAGTGAGTTAGTGATACCGGACATTGGTAATCCGTTTGGTCTAATGGTAGAGGAAGGCTTAATTATGTATAACTCTTGCAGACACAGCTATCATGCACGAATGATTAGCAAGTTGATAAAAGATGAAACAAGGCCGACAATATTCGAAATTGGTGGTGGATACGGGGGAGTATTCTTCTTTTTAAATAAAATTTTAGATGATTTTTGTTATATCGTTTGTGATCTTATGGAAACACTATTTATTAATTACTATTTTACTTCAAAATCGGCATCCTTTTTTGGAAAAGAAATAAAAATAAAATGGGCATTGGATGGAAAGATAACATCAGAAGACCAGAAGGAATATCAATTAATTCTTGTTCCTTCCACGGAGCATTCAAATGTTGACTTAGGAATTACCCTTGCCTATAATTCAAATTCATTTTCAGAAATGTCAAAAAAAGATGTCTGGGGATATTTTGATACCATTCATAAGAATCATCCAAAGTACATCTTTCATCAAAATAGTAATTTCAATTTGTGGGAGAATTCTTCCAGAGGACATAAGGAAGTTTTAGCCAAAGAATTTCCCATATCGGAGCAATATGAGCTTGTCTATCAAGCGATTTCACCTTGGACTGGCGCAGGCGGTAGATATCGTGAGTACTTGTATCATAAATGTGCCGATTTTGTAAAAATATTGGATTGACAAAGCATTTGGCATATGCTAACATATTTTAGTGTGCCGCACAACGAGGTTTAAGTGTTGAGAAATCATCCACCATAGTTGGCGAGTAATGATAATAGGAGGTGCCAAGATGTACGCAATTATTGCAACTGGTGGAAAACAGTACAAGGTAGCGGAAGGCGATATCATTAAAGTTGAAAAGCTCGGAGTAGAAGGAGCAACTTATACTTTTGATCAGGTACTTGCTGTAAACAAGGGCGATAAGTTAGTTGTAGGTGAGCCTACAGTAGCTAACGCAACTGTATCAGCAACGATTGTTGAAGAAGGCAAGAACAAAAAAGTTATTGTTTTCAGATACAAGAGAAAGTCTGGATATCACAAGAAAAATGGACATAGACAGCCATATACCAAGGTTAAGATTGAAAAGATCAATGCATAAGGAAATGTGATATGATTAGCGTATCCATATATAAAAATGCAGAGAATTTGGTTACCGGGTTTAAACTCTCGGGACATGCTAATTTTGCCGAATATGGCAGTGACGTAGTATGTGCAGCAGTATCAGCCCTTGTAATCAATACCATAAATTCGATTGAGAATTTTACTTCAGATCAGTTTGATCTGAAAGAGGATGAGAAAAAAGGAATTATGGAATTTCATGTGAATTCACCCTTCAGCAAGAATACCAATCTGTTACTTAGCTCTTTAGCTCTTGGGCTACAGGGAATTGCAGAGGAGTATTCCGATAAATATATCAAGCTGACCCAGGTGAAGGAGCAGTAACTTTAGATCTGATTTGTAATTAGAATTTTAGGAGGTGTAGAACATGTTAAGAATGAACCTTCAATTTTTCGCTCATAAAAAGGGTGTTGGTTCTACCAAGAACGGTAGAGATTCCGAATCCAAGAGATTAGGCGCGAAGAGAGCAGACGGTCAATTTGTTCTTGCAGGAAATATTCTTTACAGACAACGCGGAACAAAGATCCATCCGGGTGTTAACGTTGGTCGTGGTGGCGATGATACTTTATTTGCTTTAGTTGACGGCGTTGTTAAATTTGAGCGTAAGGGTAGAGATAAGAAACAAGCTAGTGTTTATCCTGTAGCAGCGAAATAAGAATAACTATTCGGTAATGACCCCAAATTCTTAAATGCACGGAATTTGGGGTTTTTTATGTGATAGTACATTGTTTGAATGTAGTTACCTATGAATTTAAAGGCTGATTAAGTCCATAGGCAACTGCATTCATAAGGCTTTAAACAAGATGAAACGACAAGTCGTTTCACTTGTCATGAATAGGAAAATTCAGTTCCAGTATTTCTATTGTCATGAAAGAAGGGAACGTTTATAATAGTCCTACGTGGTTTTGGAAATAATAACAAAGGTTGTTTCTAATTGTATATTCTGTGGACATATGAGTGCATTTAGAAAATAGAATAAATTAATATTACAATTAGTCATTAACTTTATCATAGAGAGGAAACAGGTGTTAAAATGTTTGCAGATAGAGCAGAAATATATATCAGATCTGGTAAAGGCGGAGATGGTCATGTAAGCTTTCGTAAGGAAATCTTTGTACCAGCTGGTGGTCCGGATGGTGGCGACGGTGGCAGAGGCGGAGATCTGATATTTGAAGTAGATGAAGGCTTGAATACGTTAAGTGATTTTCGCTTCGTGCGTAAATATAGTGCGGAAGACGGAGAAAGCGGTGGTAAAAAGAAGTGCCATGGAAAAGATGGTAATGATTTAATTATTAAGGTACCACAGGGTACTGTTATCAAAGAGAAAGAAACTGGCAAAGTAGTAGTGGACATGTCTCAAGTCAAATCCAGAGAAGTAATTCTTAAGGGCGGCAGAGGCGGAAAAGGTAATCAACATTATGCAACTCCTACCATGCAAGTACCTAAATACGCACAACCTGGCCAAAAAGCTCAGGAGATGAATGTAATCTTAGAACTTAAGGTAATTGCGGATGTTGGTTTAGTAGGCTTTCCGAATGTAGGAAAATCTACTCTTTTATCCCGTGTAACAAATGCAAGACCCAAGATTGGCAACTATCATTTTACTACGTTAAGTCCTAATCTAGGTGTAGTTGATATGGAGGGTGGCGGTTTTGTTATTGCCGATATCCCCGGATTAATTGAAGGTGCATCGGAAGGTTTAGGTCTTGGACACGAATTCTTAAGGCATATTGAGAGAACTAAGATAATTATCCATCTTGTGGATGCTGCTTCTACCGAGGGAAGAGATCCAATTGACGACATTAATTTAATAAATTCAGAGCTTGTAGCATATAATCCTGAACTGGCAAAGCTTCCCCAAGTAATTGCTGCTAATAAGACAGATGTATTGTTGGAGGAGGATGCTCAAGAAGTAGTTCAAAAGCTAAAAGATACCTTTGAACCACAGGGAATGCAGGTGTTTTCCATTTCTGCTGTAAGCGGGAAAGGTATGAAGGAACTTCTGTATCATGTTAAGGGTATGTTAAATAACCTGGATCAAGCACCAGTGGTCTTTGAACGAGAATACTTCCATGAGAATAAGATTGATACAAACTTACCTTTTGAAGTATGGAAAGAAGAAGACGTATATGTTGTTGAAGGTCCAAGAATCGAAAGAATGCTTGGATATACCAATATAGACTCAGAAAAAGGCTTTGAGTTCTTCCAGAATTTCTTAAAGGATAACGGAATTCTTGAACAGTTAGAGGAGCTTGGAATCAGTGAAGGTGATACCGTTCGTATGTACGGCTTAAGCTTTGATTACTATAAGTAATACTTTTTAAGATGAAGTAAGGAATTTAATTACCTATAAATTATTTAATGAACTTATCATAATAATATTATAAGAGGAGATAACTATGACAACGAAGCAAAGAGCTTATCTAAAAGGGCTTGCAATGACAATAGATCCAATTTATCAAATCGGGAAGTCATCCCTTACGCCAGAACTTACCGATGGCGTAGCACAGGCATTGGAAGCAAGAGAATTAATCAAAATCAATGTATTAAAAAATTGCATGGATGATCCAAACGAGTTGGCGCGTACTTTATCAGAACGTACTCATTCAGAAATTGTTCAGGTAATAGGTAAGAAAATAGTTTTATATAAAGAATCAAAGGATAAAAAGAAAATAGTTCTTCCTGTTGAAAAGAAAACCAAGAAAATTGTTGAGGAATAATTAGAACAATTAGTTGGCTGCGCAAAGTTTCAGCAAAAGGGAGGATTAGTATGAAAAAGGTCGGTATCATGGGAGGTACCTTTAATCCGGTACATTGTGGACATTTATTTCTCGCCGAACGTACCTATGAGCAACTAGAACTGGATCAAGTGCTATTTATTCCTTCGAAAAATCCTCCTCACAAGCAAAAACCACATGATGTTACTGATCAGCAAAGGGTAGAAATGTTGCTATTAGCCATACAAGATAACCCGCATTTCACCATATCTGAAATGGAACTGGAACGTGATGGAACTACCTATACTGCGGATACATTATCAATTTTAACACGGGATAATCCTGATACGCAGTACTATTTTATTGTTGGAGCTGATTCTTTGTTTTCCTTATCTGAATGGTGGTCACCAGAAATCATTTTTGAGAAATGTGTGATAGCAGCGGCTTGTCGTGATCAGGTGAACAAAGAGGAATTAGAACAACAAGCTGAATTATTAAGACGCACATATAATGCAAGGATTGAAATAATTGATATGCCAACCCTTATGATTTCTTCCAGTGAGATTAAAGATAACATCTCCAGAGGAAAGTCGATTAAATATTATATACCAGCAACAGTTGAAGATTATATTACAAAGAACAAGCTTTATATGTTCCCCGCGGAGGCTTAGGCAGAATGACATTAGAATATATACGTGACAACTTGGATGGGGTATTAAAAAAATCAAGATTTCAGCATAGTATTGGTGTTCAAGAAGTTGCTTGTGATTTGGCAGCAATCTATGGTTATGATGTGGAAAAGGCTGGTCTTGCAGGTTTATTGCACGATTGCGCCAAAAATTTATCTGATCAGGAGCTATTAGATAACTGTAAAGAGAATAATATTACAGTAAGTGAAATGGAAGAACGTTCTCCCTATCTGCTTCATGGAAAAGTAGGAGCAGTTTTAGCGGAAAGCAAGTATGAAGTGAAGGATGAGGAGATACTTAATTCAATTCGCTATCATACCACCGGAAGACCTAATATGACATTACTGGATAAAATCATTTTTACAGCAGACTATATTGAGCCTTACCGTGAGCCGCTTCCAAGAATCGAAGCTATAAGATGGACTGCTTATACGGATTTAGATTATGCAATAACAATGATTTACGATAATATTTTAAGTTATTTACACGGGATTCATGCAGAAATTGACCACATGTCGGAAGAAGCATATGAGTATTATAGGACGTTAATAGAGGCTCGTGAATGAAAGGGGATTGCAATGGACAATTCAAAATTAATGGTTAAACTGGCTTATGAAGCTATGGATGAAAAAAAGGCAGAAGATATTCAGGTGATTGAAATTAAAGACATTTCCATCATTGCAGATTATTTTATTATCGCAAATGGTACTAACTCTTCCCAGGTAGATGCATTAGTTGCTTCTGTATCAGATAAGCTTGGTAGAAATGGTTTTGAACCAAAAAGAATAGAAGGTGTTCGTTCTGCAAGCTGGATTTTGATGGATTACGGCGATGTTGTAGTTCATGTATTTTCTAAAGAAGATCGTCTCTTTTATAACCTTGAGCGTATTTGGAGAGATGGTAAATTGGTTAGTAAGGAACAACTGGATAACTAATATATAAGATAGATTTACCTGGCAAAAGCTAATCAAGCTTAAGGATGATGAATATAACTGTATCTATATTCATCTGGACTTGCCTTACCCATGTAGAAATTGCCTAAAAATCAGGAAATTTCTACATGGCCGGTCTGCGCCATCTGAATATAAATACAGCCATATTCATCTGGTTTGGTTTATCAAGGCTTTTGTCTGGTAAATCATAAGATGAATTGAACGTCAAAAGCAAAGAAATTCTGTGTAAGATGAAATGACATGTTGCTTTACTTGTAATAGATAAGGAAAAGGATAAAGAATCCAATTGAGTAAATCACTTGAATTCTCTATCCTTTGTTCTTTTATAAAAATACTATTAGTAAATCTTTTCTATGTAGCTAGTTATTGAAACATACGGAATAATCCAATTACCTTACCTTGAATATTAAGGTCCGTTGCAATAATTGGTTCCATGGTATCATTTTCTGGTTGCAATCGATAAAATCCATTTTCTTTATAAAAGGTCTTTACAGTAACCTCTTCCCCTAGAAGTGCTACTACGTAATCGCCATTCTTGGCATGGGACTGCTTTTGGACTAAAATCTTATCACCATTGTAAATACCAACGTTAATCATACTGTTTCCTTTTACCTTCAGCATGAACGTATCCTCATTGGGCATATATTCTGCTGGTATCGGAAAATAACTATCAATATTCTCAACCGCAAGAATTGGCTGACCAGCAGTAATGGTGCCAACAATCGGTACATTAACAAGATCACGTCTGGTTAAATTGAATTCATCATCAATAATTTCAATTGCACGAGGCTTAGAAGGATCACGTCTAATATAGCCATTCTTCTCCAAGGTTTCAAGATGAGAGTGTACGGATGAGGTTGATTTTAACTTCACGGCTTCACAAATCTCTCGAACAGCCGGTGGGTATCCCTTATTAATAATCTGGGACTTCAAATATTCTAAAATTTCTTTTTGTTTATTACTGATTCTACCATATCCCATAAGAATTATTATTATCCTCCCTTTCCTATTTGCACCATTATAACATATGTAAAATACAAATGCAAAACTTATGTTCTGAAAAACGAAAAAATGTTTGCAAAACAAAATATATGTTCGATTTTTGTGTTGACAAGCTAATATTAATTTGATATTATCTCAATAAAGAAACAAATGTTCGGATAATATGTTCGGATAATATGTTCGGATAATATGTTCGGTAGTGTAACCAGGTGGTAATATGGTTATAAATAATAATTTTAAAAATTTTTTTAAAGTGACATCCGGTGACCTTACTCCAATTTATAATTTATTTATTAGTTAATTAATCATAGTTATTTAGGAGGTAATTGAGATGAATAGAAGTAGCATATTAATAGAAGGACAAGCATATTATCAGATGAATAAAAAGAGAATTTGGACGATAGGAGCTATTATCTTAGTTCTTGCAATTATTTTCTCCGTTGGATTTATCACCAAGACAGTTACAGCACAAAGAATTTCTGAACGTGCCAAGTTTGTTACAAGTATTGAGGTACAGAAGGGTGACTCCTTATGGAGCATCGCTAGCCAATACATAAGTGAAGAATACGTGGATATGAACCAATACATAGAAGAGATTAAGTACAGCAATGGACTGGCAACCGATGTAATCAATACAGGTAATTTTATTATAGTACCATATTATGCGGATGTAGCCAACTAACTACTTTTTATAGATTTCCTTAGGGGCTTTTGCAAAAGTTGAATTTTGCAAAAGCCTTTCGCCAGTTTAACGGTGGTGAAATTAGAAACTATAGATTTATAAAATTATATAGTAATTATTATTTATTAGGACTATAATATCCGTTGAAGTAGATGAAATGAAATAGTTGGATATCTTAGTGTTTCTTGTTAAATTTAGTAGAATTACTAATTAATGCTGTTAAAGGAGAATAATCGATCTGTGATAAAACAATTTATTAATGACATTTCTAACTCTGGATTTGAACTCTATAGTATTAGAGTGATGCAAGAGGGCAAACTGATTGCAGGGCATGATTTTGCACCAAATATCAGACGTCCAATTTATTCTGTGACCAAAAGCTTTACTTCGACAGCATTAGGTATGGCAATGGATGAGAGTGACCTAAGGCTGGAGGATAGTATCCTTAAGTATTTTGAAGCGGACTTACCAACTAAATGCTCACAGGATAGTAAGGATTCATTGGAATCTATTACAATAAAACGATTATTAACCATGTCAGTTTTAGGATATCCGTTTCGACCCAAGGGTGAGGATTGGATTGCTTATTCACTTCAAGTTCCTTTAACCGAGGTTCAAAGGGAGAAATTTTCTTATTCCAATATACCGGCTTACTTGATTGGAGTTATCGTTGAGAAAGTAGTTAAGCAAAATGTGATGGATTATTTACAACCAAAGCTTTTGAACCCTTTGGGAATTAAAACACCCATTTATAGTAACTGCCCAAAGGGGCATTTTAATGGGGCAACAGGAATGGAATTAACAGTGGATGAACTAACCTTATTTGGTCAGTTATACTTGCAAAATGGTACTTGGAAGAATGCAAATCTTATAAATCCAAATTGGGTTGAACAAGCTACTACAAAACAAATAGATAATAGGGACTATGGCTATGGATATTATTTTTGGATGACAAAGCCTAAGGGGTACCTAATGAGTGGTAAATTGGGTCAACGTTGTTATGTGTTTCCAGAAAAGCAGTTAGTTATTACCTACCTGGGAAATCTAGATACTGAGGATAATAATCATCAAGTTGATATGTTAATGTTAGAACATTTCTATGACAAGTTATAGTAAATATAATTGTATAGATACAAGTCAATAATTCAGATTATCATGTTCTAACTTTATAAGTAATGAAAGCAAAAATTTAACATCAGGAGGAATTTGTCATGCAAGAAATATTTAATCGTAGAAGTGTTCGTAGATTTAAAGATCAGGTGGTTGAATCAGAAAAAATTGATAAAATACTTAGAGCTGCAATGCAGGCACCTTCAGCAGCCAATCAACAACCTTGGGAATTTATTGTAATAGAAAATAAGGAAAAGCTTCAGGAACTGTCAGAAGTATCTCCTTATGCAAAGCCAACTGCAAGTTCAGGTGTTACCTTTGTGCTTTTAGCGGATACAAATACATTTAGAGTGCCAACTGCTTGGGAACAGGACATGGGTGCTGTTTCTCAAAACATGTTACTTGAGGCAGTTCATCTTGGCCTTGGTGGTGTATGGCTTGGTGTACAGACAGCAGAGATTGTGGCAGAGAAGGTGCGTAAAATGTTTGACCTTCCAGAGCATATACTACCTTTTGCATTGATTTCTATTGGTTATCCAGAGGGAAAGGGTAACGAATTTGTTGATCGATACAATGCAGACCGTGTGCATTATGAAAAGTGGTAATGGTTGAAGTATTGGTAAGTGAAGTGTAATAGCGAAAGCGAAACTATATAATATATTTATAGCTTCGCTTTTATCTAATAGCTTTATATTATGAAAGGAGTCTGAATTGGGAAGGATGCTGAAATTTATGAAAGACAGATGGTATGTAACACTTGGAATACTGGTACTGCTGAGTGTGGTGATTCTTGCAGGCAAGGAGTATCTCAGAGAATCGCCTAGTGATGACGCCAATCAAATTGAACAAGTTAGTACAAGTAAAGACTCTGGAGAAACTTCAACTAATTTAGTTGAAAATGGACGTTCACAAGATACTATAGATAATAATAAAGATAGTGTGACGCCTTCTCCTACAATAGGTTTAACTGCAGAAGAGGGAGATTTTGATTACTATCTATATTCTCTTAACTTCGTGGATGAGAATAATGGATGGGTAATCCGATTTAAATACAATGAGGTTAATGTTCAGGACAGCACTGGTCTTATACGAACCAAAGATGGTGGAAAGCATTTTGATGAATATGAGAATAACGATTTTCTACTCCAGAAAGTAGCTTTTATAAATTCAGAGGTTGGTTGGGCTTTGGCAATGGATAGAAATCAAGAGCTGACAGATGGAGTTACAACGATGGTTCATATATTAAAGACGATAGATGGAGGAATCAACTGGGAAGTACAGTACAGCTGTGACGCTATCTATGGAGATGACTTAGATATCCTGGCAATGAATGATGAAATAATACAGGTAATAATAAACGGTCTAATGTACCGTTCAAAAGACGGAGGGTCAAGTTGGATTACATCTAATTTAACAGTGAAAGATTTTATTGCAGAACACCTTGAATTTGTTACAGCAAAGGAAGGCTGGGTAAGTGGGGTAGTAAAGTCTTCAAGCCTGACTGATCAAAATCAAATTTCAGAGGGTAATACACTAATCGAACCGAATTATACAGTATACATTTTACATACCACGGATGGAGGTGAGACTTGGAGTAAGCAATTCTCAAAGGAGTATCCTAACGAGTGGAATAGGACTGTAGGTATCTCTTTTGCAGATTCACAAAATGGATGGATGCTTACTTGTAATTATGGTACCTTTAATGGAGAGTTATACCATACCGTAAATGGCGGAAGTCAGTGGGAGAAGGTTAATGAAGTACGAGTTTGCAGACCTTATGCACAAGATATTGAAGCTATGACTGAGAACACATTATTTATTCCTTTTAACCATGGTGCCGGACCAATTGACGGAGGATTATTTTACTCAAAAGATAGTGGAAAGACCTATAATTATAGGAGTATGGAAGATGGAATTAACAATTCTAATGGGGTTAATTTTATAACTCCTACTTTAGGTTATGCAATTCTGGATGAGGAGGATGACAAAAACCTTATGAAAACCGAAGATGGAGGAAAGACTTGGATAAAGCTAGATATTAATAAATAAATAAAGTGAAACAACAAGTCGTTTCACTTATCATGAATAAGAGAACAGCTTATACTTTCCGTATTGACCGACTGGGAAGCATAAGCTGTAATTTTTTTAAACTAAGGAGTTGTCAGTTCGTATTTTTTAATAAAATTTATAACTTCTCTTGTGGTGATTTCCCATTGTTCTTCTGGGGATATGGTAGCTTCTCCATCTCCTTTTTGTAAACCATAATCTCCAAATTGTGCATGATTTCCACCTTCAACAATTACTTCAGTAAATTCTGTAGGCATTAAGAGCCTGTATTTATTATATTTATCTAGATTAAGTACATGATCATTACGTCCATAAATAGAGAGAACAGGAAGGTCGCCTGAGGATAAGTCCTTTGTAGGGTAAGACGCTAGAAGGATTATACCTTCGAATTTATCAGTATTCGCTGCTGCAAAGTTAGCCGCCATGGCTCCGCCTAGGGAATGACCCCCAATATACCAATGCTTAATCTGTGTATACTCTTTCATAATATCAAGTGCTGCATCCGTATTAAAAACAGCCAGGTTAAACGGCATTTTTGGTAAAACGCAGAATACGTTACCAAAAGCAATTTGTTTTAATATAGGAGCATATGCGGTGTATTCTACCTTACCTCCTGGATAGAAGATAAAACCTACGTCAGAGTTGGAATCACCAAAGGTAATACAATTATCAAGTTTACTTATAGCAACTTGTTTGCTTTCAAGGGCCTTTTTTGCAGCATCTTTCGAATGACTGTATGCAGAGGTGTAAATAAGAAAGGCTCCTACCATTAATAAAATGAGAGCAAAGAATGAAATTAATATAATCTTAACAATCTTATGTATATGTAAATTATGATTTTTCATGTAATCCTCCAAGCGTCAATTTGTAATAATGGTTACGAGTGTATATTAAGTACTTTTTATAACATCATTTTGTATATTGAACTCTAATTATTTATATTAGTCCAAATGCATTAGATAGTCAATGAGATTAGTAATTCTACTTTACTGAATTGGCTAAATATGTTAAATTATATATGCTAAGTAATAGGAAATAAATTATAAAAAATAGCGTATTTACGGGGGTAACCATGAGTAGAAATATGAAAGCAATTAGAGTGTTTGTTGTATTATTAATTCTATTATCTTTTGCAATTCAAGTAATAGAACCAGCTAATTTATCAATAGCTAAAGCTGCCACGAAGTATGTCCCGCCCAAGGGATCGGACAAAGCAGTTTATCAATCAGGTTTGGATTTAAGTAAAAAGAAAGGCAAGTATTATACGACAGAAAAGGAAACCTACATTGAAACTACAAGATTTGTTTTATATTTAGATGAGGGTATAGAAGTACCGGTTAATATAATTGATTTGCTAAATAAAATAATGAATGCTATTGAAAAGGAAACCGGATATAAGTTTTATGTCAAACATTTTTTAGATATAGAATACTGGGGGATGGATGGGGAGCTGGATGGGTACTTTAATACAGCATCAGAACTTAAGAAAATTAATTCTGATCATGAAAGAATTGAAATTGTCGTACCTAATATAGGTGATGGCCGGCAAATATATTCATCAGGTGGATATGGATTGTTCTTAACTGACCAATACCTTAATCAGGAGAATGGTACCAGTTATAACATAATTATGGAGTTATTAAGAATAGTATGGGGGAGGAATGGTAGTGATTTTGGAGCTACCTTAGAAGATGGTTTTGTAGAGTACTACACCGAGCTAATATCAAAGGAATATCCAACGATTAAAAGTAATTATGATGCTAAAAGTAGTGTAACAGACTACGAGAATCTAATTACAGAAGATAATATAGAAGATATTTTTATTTATAATACCATAGGGTTAGATAGGAATAAGCTAGGTTATCGCATAAGTTGCTATATAATTGAAAAATATGGAAAAGATAAATATCGTAAAGTTCGTGATAGAGTAACAGAACAAACGCAACATAATGGACCGGTTTCCATGAATATAATAGCAACCGTCATTAAAAGTGAGCTTTCAAAAGATTTCTTTAAGAATTTTGCAAAGTGGCATAGTAAAAATCGTAAGCGATTTGGCGATAAGGATATGTCAACTTATGGGGATTGGTACTATAAAAATGATTCTTTATTTAAATATCTTGGCAAAGATAAAAATGTGGTAGTACCTAAAACAGTAGATAGTATTAATTATTATGCATTTACCGCGAATGTTACAATGGAGACAATTAAGCTTCCAAGTACCCTGATAGGATTACCAACATTTGAGAATTGCATCAACTTAAAGAAAATAAACATTCCTGATAGTATTACTGTTCTTGGTGGCTTCACTTTTTATGGTTGTTCAAGTTTAAAGGAAGTAATACTTCCTAAATATATAACTGAAATTGGACCAAATGAATTTACCGAATGTACTTCCCTTACAGAAATTAATATACCTGAAGGAGTAACAACCATTGGAACAGCTACATTTTTTGGTTGTACCTCATTAAAAAAGGTAACGTTACCTAGCTCACTTAAAACATTTGACCAAACAGTATTTAGTAAATGCACTAGCCTAGAGAACATAGTTATTCCCAAGGGAGTAACGGCGCTCTCAAATGCTTTGTTTATGGATTGTACAAAACTAAAAAATATTACGCTACCAGATAAGATTAAAGTAATCCCATATGGAGCCTTCTGGGGCTGTACGTCGCTAAGTACAATAAAGCTACCAAGTGAGCTAACAACAATTGAGTATGCTGCTTTTGATTTTGCAGGGCTTACCTCAATTACAATTCCAGGCAAGGTGACAACTATAGAGGATTATGCATTTGCAAATAACCAATCGCTAAAGACCGTTTATATACCAAAAAGCGTAAAGAGTATTGGTGAGAATGCATTTGCCTATAGTGGAAAAATAACAATTTACGGAGCAAAGGGCACATATGCTGAAACCTATGCTAAAAAGAATGGATTTACTTTTAAAATAAAAAAATAGTACAAATAAAAGAAAATGACAAGTTGTTTTAAGTGTCATGAATAAAGCCCTAAGGTGGAGCAATGTATACCCTTAGGGCTTTATTTATGGTATATCATAAATTATTAATTATAAATAAGTAGTATTTTATCAGCTATTTAATAGTTGATTATGAATTCGGAAACGTATCGTCAGTTTTATCTGTTTGATTCTCATTAACGTTTAAGGCTGAATCAATAAGACTAATTGGGGGAGATTCATTTTGCTCCAAACTGTTATTAGCTGTATCTGATGTAATTGTATCGAAATCAGAACTTTCAGCAGTTGATGTTTCATCAGTTTCGCCTTCAATCTGATTGACAGGTTCTGTATTGGCAGTAGTGTAAGATGAATTATTATTCAATACAGTGTTAATTGAATCTGTGACTTTCGTAAGATTTGAGGTATTGGTGGAGTTTGCAGTCATATCAATTACTGGTATATTTCGAAATTTTTTATATAATCCAATAAGTTTATCCCATCCATAAAGAGTCACATATGCCACAGTGAAACCAGCTATAATGTCGGCAACGATATAATACCATATAATTACAGAACCACTATACGTGATGTATGCAAAATATGCCACCAGTGTTAGTGTTATTGATAACACGATTACCTGTAGATTTGTTGGGATTTTAGAAAGAATAGCAACACCTTTTGTGACCTCAGTAATAATGCTTACAATAAGAGCAAGCAATCCAATGGCTGCAAATAAGGTAACAAAGGTACTAGCGGTAAAATCCATAATCATCCTCCTTTCACTTGGTATTAATTAGGGTAAAGTATTTATTATATTATTGTAACTATTCAGAAACAAGCTCCACAAATCTAAGGGTACTACGCTGTTGGCTCACTAAACAGTTACAAATTATTATAAAAATAAACGATTTTAAGTTATTGAATACATAATTAATATATGACAACTGGTAACATAGAGTTCGCTTAATTATTAATACGTTTCCTACGAATTACTCATAAGATGGAGAAAGGCTTAATTAGTTTCTTTTTGTCACAAACTAGTATATAATGGTAAGCAAGTTTGTTCAAAATAGGATTATACAATTCAGATAAGGGAGAGACAAAATGAAAAGCTTGGGAAAATTATATTTGTTAGTAGGACTAATACTGGGAATCAGTGTAATATATGCTGGTACTTCAAGTTATAAAGTTCAAGCAGCTGAATCGGTGTCAATCAGTCAAACAACAGGTGCGTTGTTACCCAAAGAGACCTTACAGTTGAGCATAAAAGGAACGACTAAGAAAGCGGTTTGGAGTTCGGATGATAAGGAAATTGCAACTGTTACTCAAGCAGGAAAGGTCACAGCAAAAGAATATGGTGCCACAACCATTAAAGCAAAGATTAATAATAAGACTTATGAATGTATTGTTATTGTTGTGGATTTGTCTTGTATTGAGGTTAATTATGATGTGAACGTACTTACGACAAATGGCGGATTTATAGAAATTTACGCAGAATCATCTGATTATGATGAGGTAATGAATTATATTGACATTGACTATAAAATTTTAGATAATCCTAGCGCAAAGATCATAAAGGACAAAGTAGATAAAGCAAGAGCTGTCTTTACGTCCTATGTAGATTGCGAATTTGAGATAGAAGCAAGTTTTCATGGTAAAAAGATTGGTCGTTATAAATTCACTTCCATGCAATTCCCGGGATTTTATGAAGATAAAATATCTCTTGAGGCTGGTGATACAGGAGAGATATACGTATCCCTACCCTACTATTATCCTTTTTTAGAAGATATTACAATTACTTCCTCTGACAGCAGTATAGCAATAGCAAAACCAGTAAAACATGCGGATTTTGATGACACGTTAGTAGGATACTTTTGTGTAAAGACATTTAAAGCAGGTTCCGCTGTTATTACTGTTAAAATCGCTGATACTACACGGACCTTTCAGGTGAATGTTACCGGAGAAAAATCAACCCCTTTATACGATCCGGTACAGGCAGTAAAACTTGGTAAGTTTGATGGATATACCGGTAATGAACTTAAATCCGTGCTATATGTGTACGATTTTATTCATGATTATGGTCTCGATTCAGATAAAATGAAAGACTCTAAGAAGCTGGAGTATATACAATCACTGTTCTATTACCTTTATTATGTAAAAAATTATTATAAACAAAGCTGGACATGTTATGGCTATATTTCACAAGTTCTTCAAACAAGTACAGGGCTGGATTCAAGTGTTTCCTGTGCAGCTACCGTTAGTTATCTGCTCGATTCTATGAATATACCAAATTATTATTGCACAGGTACGTATAACGGTAAAAGTTGGGCCTGGAACATGGTAGAAGCAGATGGAACCTGGGTATATCTTGATGCAGCAGGATATTTGATAGAGAAGCGTTCCAGCATCATAAGTAAAAGTCTTTGGAAGGGCTATAAACTGGATAAGAAAGATAAATACACGGAGCAATCGGAAGTTGGCAGAGATTATTACTCCTTGTTATATTGATAAATACATAATTATCTTTTCAGATGCTTTTACAGCATGACTTTATATAGAAAGGAACAGGATTAAGATGAAAAATACTATGAAAAAAATAGTTGTTTTAATATTGATTTTAGTTTTTGTACTTTTGCCAACACAACATGGGCTGGCGGCAACAGTATCAAGCAAAACTTTGTTGGATAAATATGGGGAATATCTAGTTGCTAATTATATAATTACCTCGCAAAATGCTGATTCCTACTTTATGTTTTATGATTTAGATGGCAACGGACAGAAAGAAATGATTGTCAATTGTAATTTTTCCAGCGGTGTATACAGCTATGAAAATGGAATTGTTCAACTGGTGGATTTAGGTGGTGAAGGTAAATCTGCTTTATATTATAATGCCAGAAAGAAAATATATTATTTCATTGATACCAGTGGACCATTTTTCTCGCAATATTCCATAACAATTAAAAATCATGTGGCAACCAGGAGGAATGAATTAAGAGATACAATTATTACAGATTACGAAGATGAATACACTTATAATGGGAAAAAAATCACTGTGTATAAATATGATGAATTGCTTGATAAGTATTATGGTGGTGACTATGATGATAAATTTGCAAACGGATATAAGTTGACGGTCGCAAATATTAAGAAATACTGTGGTTATACCGAGGGAGAAAATAGTTCACTAAGCAAAGCAAAAAATCTGGATTTAAAACTTGAATATGTTGAGGCAGACTATGCATATAATGAAATCTTTACCTGGGATTCTGTAAGTGGAGCAGACGGTTACGAATTATATCGTAAGCAAATTGATGTTCGTTTGGATCCTGTTAGTAATTTTGCCCCCTCCTGGCTGGCTAGAGAATGGACCCCGTTATCAGATACAAAAACAAACCAATTTATGCGTTCAAAATTCCGTCCAGGAGATAAGTTGAATTGGTATGTAGTACGCCCTTATAAATTGGTAAAAGGTAAAAAGGTGTATGGACCCTTCAGTGAAATCATCAGTGTAGATGAAATGGGTATGAATAGAGCGTAGATAACATCCTTGAAATAGTCAATAAAGCAATGGCAATAGAAATTCAACTATTGCTTTATTGTATTCGGTGCGGTTATAAGGTACTATTTGGATAATAAATTAGTAGGGACTCTCAAGTCATATCTTAAGACTTTTGTACAGTGTTGTTTATGTAAATGATAGGAGATGGATAAATGATAGATTTTAACAAGAGTATCTTTGGTTCTTATCTAGGGAAGGGACAGTTACATGAAGCTATAGATTATCTTAGTAATTTTGAGGATAAGAAAGATATATTGAAAAGCTATTTAGATTTATTTGAAAAGAGTCAGGATTATATACGTACTGACAATGAAACCCTGGGAAAGCTTGACCATATATATCAAAACTATTATCGCAATGTATTTTGGAACAATATTATGAATGCAGATGCACAGAAAATACTTTTTCAAGAGCTATGGTTGTTTTGCGGTTCTAGAGATGAGTTATCTGTTGATGAAACCATTGAAGAAGAAGTTTTAAAGATTGTGAAAGCAGAAGGATATGAGTACCTTGGTGGACAAACGCAGGGATATTACGGACCTTACATATGGAAGAGTTCAACTAGAGAAACATATGAGGTTGAATTACCAACGGGTATAGAGTTATATACAGTTGTCATGATGGATGGATTTATATCGAGAAGTTGGTTGGACTTTTTAACCTTCGGAGAAAGTGGAGCCGGTGGTTGGGCAGAGGATGATGGTACATTATGCTGTGTAAGAAGTGCTTATCAGAAAGGCAGCGAGGAAGTTTTTAATATTTCATTTCTAAAACATGAAGCGCAGCATGCTTATGATAAGAAGACTTACAGAAATCTATTATCAGTTGATTTAGAATATCGAGCAAAGTTGGTTGAATTAATTTATTGGCCTATTGATAGAAAAATAAAAGCTATTTTGAGGGAGGCAGATAATAGTAATCCTGACAATAGTCATGCAATGGCAGCGTATAGAATTATTAGTAAGATGTCCTTAGAGCTTTTTCAGAGTAAATCAGTACCAGCGGATAGTTTCTGGGAGGATAAAATTGAGGAAGTACAAAAACATGCGTTGGTGCTATTAGAAGAAAGCAGTAAAGAACTAGAAACATCAAGGGTTAATGTTTCGCTTTAAGAAGTTAATCTATAAATACTATAAGTGAATTGGATAAAGCAGAATTTTGCAGTGAATTCACAATTATTCTTGAGAGTAGAAGATTGTTTAGGAGAGCGAGGTTACAATGAATGCATTTTTAGCAGTAATTCCATTAATACTAATTAGATTCGGCCTTTTAGGAATTTTGGATAAAGCGTCTTTAAAACGAGCGGCTTTCTATGCGCCAGTGATAGGGGATGAAAAGATGGCATACTTGGTTTATCAGCTATCGAACCTACTGCTTTTTGTAACATTGTGTTTCCTTAAGATTTCATTTCATTCAAACTGGTTTCATATGGGGTTGGTGGTATACGGACTAGGAATCTTATTGTGTATTGTTTCCATATCTAATTTTGCCAAACCTGCTGCAAACGGTATTAATCTGAAAGGTCTGTATCGGTTTTCCCGTAATCCCCTTTATGTAGCGTATTTCATATATTTTTTAGGGTGTGTATTCCTTACACAGTCCTTAATATTATTTGCAATATTATTAGTTTTCCAAATATCAGCACATTGGATTATTCGCTCAGAAGAAAGATGGTGCATAGAGCAATTTGGGGAAGAATATATAAATTACATGAATAAAGTAAGACGTTATATTTAGAATAATAAAAGAAGGTGACCCAGAACTGATCCCATAAATTAGTCTGATATGTTACTAAGTAGACAAAGTAAATACCTGATATTTATTTTAGGGGGTTGGCTCAGAGTCACTTTCTATTTGTAATTTTTCTAGTTTAACTAGCTGAAATATTCATTTAGTTGGCATCACTTTAAGTTTTGGTCAGAGATGTAAGTTAGATAATATATTTAATCTCTATATCTCTATTTTTAAAGATCTCTGCAATTTCACTCTGAAATAATGTATTTATTTCAATCAAAGACTCTTTCGGATAGACATATTTTCCATAACCAAATTGACCAAATTTAAAACTTCGCTCTTCCTCCTGCATGGGTAGTTGATTCTCGGGATATATTTCCGAGATGACTTGTTTTGCTTTTGGAGTATAGCGGTGGGAGATTATCTCAAAGGTCAGAGGATGGGGAAGGTGGTCTGGAAGACTATCATTTAATCGGAGCAGTAGATGTTTGTATTCCTCTTTCCAATTCTCATAAAGAAAGACTGGCGCAATCAAAAAACCTGTTGGATAGCCAGCTACGATTACTTTGCGTGCTGCTTCAATCCTTTTTTCCATAGAAGGGGTGCGTCTTTCATAATCCTGTATTACCTTATTGGTATTAAGAGTAAATCGAATCTCCGTATGACCCTGATGATCTATATCTAAAAGTGTATCCACATCAGTAAATTTCGTGACGAACCGAAAGCGACCGTTGGAAGATTTACTAAAATGTTCAATAGCCATTTTCAATAAATTAGAATAAGGCTCAACTGGTACTGGATCAGAGGTGGCAGAGCCTTCAAAGATGGTTATTTCAGGTAGTCTTTCTTTTATATAATCGTCAGCCTGCTCAAGGATATCCTCTACGTTAACATTGACTCTCATATAAGGTTTATCGCCCAGATTCGTATTAAGATAACAGTACTGACATTGACCGATACAGCCGGAGAGAAGAGGGAGCTGATAATGAGCAGAGGGCTTACAGGATTGAAATTTTAATCCAGTCTTTATTCCTACCACCAGGGTGTTTTTCCCCTCTTGATGGAAGTCCTGTGGAGTATCCCCGGGAATGTTTTCTTTTATTTTATTCTTATTTAATTCGATAATTTCAACATCATTTTGTGTAATAAATTTCTGATAAATATAGGAACCAATGGGATAGTCCTTTGCATTTTTTTCAAATAATATTCTTTTTGGTTTAAACATTCAATCACCTCATTTTACATTTATATCTTTGAGTTATTATTCGTAATAAACATAGATATATACATAAAAAAGTAGGAGCGAAAGTATGTAAATAGATTAAGTTATTTTAAGAAATTAGATATCCGATTTATCTTTTTTTATAGTTGATATAAGGTAAGTGCCAAAGATCATTATTAATAATGATAATATGAAATATACGGTAAGTTTCTCTTTAAAAATTAGAAAGGAGATGGCTACACCTATGAAGGGAGCTATGGCATAATAAGCACTGGTTCTAGCTGCTCCAAGTTCTCTTTGTGCAGATACATAAAAGTAGATGCTTAATCCATAAGATACAAATCCTAATAGTATAGTCAAAATAATGTAGGTAAAACTTTGGGAGGTTTCTCCTAAAATGAATGATATTGCTAAGGTAATTATACCCGAGCCCAATCCTTTAACGACTACGATCTGCATTGGATCTTTTTTTGATATCATCTTAGTGCAATTATTCTCAAATCCCCAGCAAAAACATGCAAGTATAACAAAGAGTGAACTGTAGGAAAGTGTTAAATCGTTAATTTCATTCAAGGAAAGAATTATACTTGCAATCGTGACTAAGATAATACCCAGCCATACTCTGCGACTTATGAATTCCTTGTATATTAGAAGTGCGATTAATGAGGTAGTAACAATTTCGAAATTATTTAGCAAAGATACATTAGCCGGAGAAGAAAAAGATAGCCCGAACATAAGAAATATCGGAGCTACAATATCTAAAATAATCATCCCCATTATATAAGGTAAATCATTCTTTGATAAACTTGCTTCCGTTTTACTCTTATTCAACTTAGTATTAATCGAAATTATCGACATACCAATCCCAGCTCCAAGATAAAGTAAAGCAGCCATCATGGTAGCAGGTATTTCATTAAGTAACAATTTGGATATAGGTGCGCATATTGCATAAAAAACCGCAGCTAGAAAAGCCCATAATATTGATATATTATAATTTTTATTTCTCATGTGGTTTCCCTCAATAGATATATTTTATATGTTTGTAATCAAACAATATATATGATATCATACAGTGTGTTCGATATTATTATAGATGGAATCCAGTTATTACTACAATAACTAATAAAACGTTTTTGTTAGATATGGAACAAATTTGATAATCTGTATGATTTGGGGGTAGCAATGGACAGACGAGTACAAAAAACACGTGCTTCAATCATGGAAGCATTTAATCGACTTTTATTAACCAAAAACTATTTAAAGATAACAATCCAAGATATTATAGATGAGGCAAATATTGGTCGGAGCACATTTTATGCACATTTTGAAACGAAAGATGATTTATTAGAGGCTTTATGCTATGAATTATTTAATCATATTTTTTCTGATGATCTTGAAGCGGAAGAAACCCATGATTTTTCCCGAAATATGGGTGAATCAAACTATCTTCTTGTCCACATTCTTTATCATTTAAAGGACGATAAAAAAAATCTAAAAGGAATATTAGGTAGTGAAAGCAGTGATTTGTTTTGGAACTACATGAAACAACATTTTTCACGGTTTATCACTACTCATATCTTAAATATAGAGACTAAGGATAATTCTTTACCAAATGATTTACTAATCCATCATATCTCTAGTAGTTTTATTGAGTTGGTAAAATGGTGGATGCATAATGGAATGAAAGAAACACCGGAAAAGATAGAAAAATATTTTGAAGCACTTATTTTTCCTATCATAAAGAGTAAATAGAAAAAAAGAGTGTGCAATACTTTATAAGTATATTGCACACTCCTTACTACCTGAAAAATTGGTTGTTTATGCAGCTCTACATAGTTAGTGTCTAATCATTTGAAGCTCACCAGAGGTATCTTTTGCAGCAAAGCCATATTTTTCATACAAACCTATTGCATTTTTATTTAAAATATCGGCCATTAAAAATCCTTTTACAGCACCATTCGTAGCACCATATGTAATAGCTTGTTCCATAAGTATTTTGCCTATTCCTGTTCCTTGATAAGCAGGGTCAACTGCAATTTCTCTTACCCATAAGGTAGTGCCTTCGTTGTAAATCGAAACGCAGCAAAACCCTACTATGGAGTCGTTTTCGCGATAGATTAGTACTTTGTTTTCCTCAATCCACTCCCCAAACCATTCTTCGGTTTCACCTTCAAAGCCTCTGGACTGTAAAGCGCATTTTTTAGATACCAAAGCGGCTTCCTTACATTCCTTTTGAGTAAGAAACGCGGGGCTCTTTGCATTTTCACAAGTGGCAGCAGTATCAGTTAATTTGAAATTGAAGTAATCAGCAAATTCTGCCCATTCAACAAATCCAAGCTTTTCAAGTTCTGTTGCAAATTCTCGTGGAACAAAATGTAATCGTAGGCTATCTTGTATCGACTCCAATTCATTAACTAACAACATAAAATCATTTACCGCAAAATATAGCATGGTAGGTTCCTTTGATTTATCTTGAAGCAAAATAAGTTCATCATTATTACATAATATTACGGCATCTGGGCAGTCCTCAAAATCTGTGTATTGCAGAGAGTTGTATTTATAGTTTTGTAACTTGTTATATATTTCTTCAAATTCGGTTTCCCTAAGCATGTAGTATCCTCCAAAAGTATAATATCAAAAAATCTTTCAACAGTGGAGCAGACACCGTAGGAAGAATTTTCCACGGTGTAATTATAACTAATATACTGGCTTAATACAAGTTTTTATTAAATTGATCTCTAATTATACAAGAATACTTACTATTTTTATATGCGCTATAAAAATAATTCTATTAATTGTGTTGAATTGAAAACAAACATTTATTATAATATTGTAAACATACCAATGGGGGGATAGCAATGGACAAAGAAGAGCAGGTCATATCGGGGTTCAGGGACTTATTTAACAAAATGGTTTGGCTTAATAAATTTAAGATGGAAGAAAGTCTTAAAGATTACAAGTCTTCTGAAGTACATTGCATTGAATACATCGGACAAAATGCAGATTCCAATGTAACAAAGCTTGCGGGGGCCTTTTATATGACTAGAAGTGCCATGAGTAAAATAACCAAGAAACTGATAGCAAAAGGTATTATTGAAAGTTACCAGAAGCCGGATAACAAAAAAGAAATCTATTATAGGCTTACTGATCAGGGGGAAGTAGTTTATAACATCCATGAGGAACTGCATAAAGAGTTTCAGGAGAGGGATAAAGTCGTATTTGAGCAGATAACTGAGGAGCAATTTGACAATATGCTTAACTTCATGGACAAGTATAGTCAGCATTTGGACCAAGAAATAAAGAAACAAGGGATTGAGATTGAATCAGATTAGATTTCTCATATATAAAAAATTAGATGCAGCCTAACTCGATTGAGAAGGCTGTATTTTTATGTTTATCATTTTATTGACAAGGAAACAAAAACATGATACAGTG
This sequence comes from Bacillota bacterium, assembly GCA_023407575.1. Taxonomy (GTDB): domain Bacteria; phylum Bacillota; class Clostridia; order Lachnospirales; family Lachnospiraceae; genus Mobilitalea. The sequence goes on along the minus strand of JAEYLX010000067.1, from coordinate 16,940 downwards.
TATTGGTTCCAAGGAAACAATGATAAATATTTTAAGGAGGAATTCAATGTCTAGGTTGAATTTACACAATAAACAGAATACAGAACAAGGTTTAGATAAAAAAGCTTTTATCTTTGGTCTTATGTCCGTGTTTCTTTGCGGTATAGGCTTCAGTATCATAGCACCAGTTGTACCGTTCTTAGTACAACCATATGTATCTAATCCGGAACATCAAGCAATTGTTGTTACACTACTTACATCTACCTATGCGGTTTGTGTATTCTTTGCAGCTCCCGGACTTGGAGCCTTGAGCGACAGATTTGGTCGACGACCATTATTACTAATATGCCTTTTGGGGTCAGTAATAGGGTACATAGTTTTTGGTATAGGTGGCGCATTATGGGTACTTTTTGCTGGGCGAATTATAGAAGGTATCACAGGAGGAAGTATAAGTACCATCTTTGCATATTTTGCAGATATCACTCCTAGAGAGCAGCGCACCAAATACTTTGGTTGGATAAGTGCGGTAGCAGGGGTTGGTTCGGCACTTGGCCCAACCCTAGGAGGGGTGATTGCCAAGTTTGGTTATTCAGCACCAATGTATTTCGGTGCAAGTATAACTTTATTGAATGTAATTTTTGGTTTCTTTTTTATGCCTGAGAGCCTAAAAAAGAGCAATAGATTAACAAAGATTACCATTGTAAGACTCAATCCGTTCACACAGCTGGTAAATATTCTATCTATGAAAAACTTGAAGAGACTACTTATCACAGCGTTTTTAATTTGGTTACCCAACGGATCTTTACAGGCAGTATTTTCACAATTTACAATAGATACCTTTCATTTAACACCTGCAATTATTGGACTAATATTTTCGATTATGGGCATCCAAGATATCATTTCACAAGGTTTCATCATGCCAAAGCTTTTGCTAAGACTTAGAGATGCACAGATAACGGTTGTTGGAATGGTTTCAGAAATTATGGGATACAGTTTGATTGCAGCTTCGGCTTTATTTTCTTACTATCCATTTCTTATCATAGGAATGTTTATCTTTGGGTTTGGTGATTCAATCTTTGGACCATCCTTCAATGGCATGCTCTCAAAGTCGGCCGAATCCAGTGAACAAGGAAGGATACAAGGAGGCAGTCAATCGATACAGGCTTTAGCCAGAATAATTGGGCCAATACTTGGAGGTCAAATCTATGTGTCACTTGGTCATTCTGCTCCAGCTTTTATGGGTATGCTACTTATAGCTGCAGCAATTCCAGTTTTGAAAAGTGGTGCGAAGGTAAAGATATAAGTATTAAAACTATAGACATTTGGTAAAAAATAGATAATTGTGTTGATGTTACAAACATTGTCATATAAAATGGAATATAAGTAAGCCCAAGCAAAATAAATGGTAGGAACAATGGAGGTTGATTAGTTGGAAAGATTTTATCAAATGGTTGAAGCATGCAGTTTATTATTCTGTTGAAAAAGAACTGGAAGAATCTATAAACCAATCTATCCATAGTTCCAAGGAAGAGGGGTTAATTGAGTGAAATGACTCCTGAAATCCGTGATAAAAGATTGGTATATAGTAATCGCTGCCAATAACTCTTAGAATTAGTATAAGGGGGTAGAGCTTTGAAGTATTTTACAAAGGAATGGATAGTAATGGGAATGGATTCACAGTTGAATATGTTATTGAAAGTAACTCCCGAAGCAGAATACTTCTCAGAGGATTATTATCAATGTCTCTATAATAAAAAGCTTATGGAACATTTAAAAATATGTAAGGAAATGTCGGAACTTACTATAGATGATGTATTTCCAAGGGATGCTTTCCTAAATTTCAGTTTCGTAAGCCCGGAAGGAGAATTTATTGATGCCAAAACCTCTTTACCAGAAGAGGAATTTTATAAAACACAGCAAGAAATACTACGTCTGGAACAAGAAGCTAGAGACAAATTTGTGCCATTTATCTATGATGAGAGACATAATAGCCGGGAATTTAAGGAGCGAATTGACAGTATTATTACACGTTTCAGTGAGCATTTGCCGAAGGATATTCTTAATGACGTCGCTGATATCAGGGTTTTAGCTTTAGAGGAAGCCTCTAAGAGTATATATAGCAGAATCAGTGAGTTCTGCGCGAAAAAAGAAGAAGAATGCTGTAATATAAGTGATACCTATCAGAAATATTATAATAGTATTGAGAATTTTATACCAGATAAGATTAAGTTAAATTATGGATTTCATGACCGCGAAATTAAAACACTTGAGCAGCAAGGGAAGGATGTGGTAATGGAGCTTGGTTGTGAGGGCAGTCATTCTAACATTAATAAAGTAGTGTTTCACAATGCTACTATTCTCGAACTGGAGGAATCGAAAGGTTCAAGATGGGTTTATAATGAGATATATCTTGTTAAAGAGGGCTTTGAATTTCATGTATTGGTCCAAAATGATGTCAAATCTAGTTACATTACTATAGCAGCCGAGGATGTAGACTTCTTTGGTAGAAATCAGAAAGGCGAGGATACAAACAATGCCAATAACGAATGGGTTAGAATGGACTTTTAACACTATTGCAAGCGAATACGATAAATGGAATCCCACTTATGTTCCCGAATTGTATCAGGACATTTTTTTGTACAAGGAAATAAATCAATTAAGCAATGTTCTTGAAATAGGAATTGGTACAGGTCAAGCAACTGAGCCAATACTTAAAACGGGATGTACTTTAAAAGCGGTAGAGATCGGTGATAAGTTAGCTGAATTTACAAGGCAAAAATTTAGAGATTATCAGACCTTTTCCGTTGTAAATATACCTTTTCAAGATTTTGTGTGCATAGAAAATACCTATGATTTAATTTATTCAGCTAGAGCATTTCATTGGATTCCCGAAGAAATTGGCTATACTAAGGTATTTAAAATGTTAAAATCAGGTGGAGTTTTCGCTAGGTTTGCCAATCACCCCTTTAAGGATAAGGGTAGAGAAGAAATCCATATTGCATTACAAAAAATATATGCGAAATACCTACCAGGGACATTAAGTGACCTTGAATACAGTGAAGAAGCAGCAAAAAACCGTGCTGATATTGCAAAAAAATATGGATTTATCGATATTAATTATAAACTATATCATAGAACAAGAACCTTTAATGCAGAAGAATATGTTTCACTTTTAGGTACTTATTCTGATCATATTGCCATTGAAGAGCAAACAAGATTAAAATTTTTTGCTGAAATTCAGAGAGCAATTGAAGAATTGGGAAATGTAATAACTCTTTATGACACAATTTCTTTGCAACTGGCTAGAAAACCTTAATGTTTTGTTAAATAACATAATATACAATGGAACTATAGTGTTATAGAAAACAAGGAAGATTTATGTGATATGATGTCTATATGATATGATATTTATATCATTGAATGCTAGTTAATTATCTAGATTAAATAGTTAGATAGGGGGAATGAAGTTATGAAACTATACATAAAACAGAAGGTGTTTTCCTGGAAAGATCGTTTTACTGTAAAGGATGAAAGTGGGCTTGATCGGTATTTCGTTGAAGGAGAGCTATTTTCCTGGGGCAAAAAGCTGCACGTACTAAATGCATTTGGCAAGGAGGAAGCTTTCATTCAACAAAAACTATGGAGCTTCATGCCAAGATATGAGGTTTTCGTAAATGGAGGACTTGTTGCTGAGATTAAAAAAGAGTTTACATTCTTTAAACCACGTTATTCAATTGAAGGTCTTAATTGGAGTGTGGAGGGTGATTTTTGGGACCATCGATATCAGATAAATCAAGCGGGAAGAACTGTGGTATCTATTCAGAAGGAATGGTTTACCTGGGGCGACAGCTACGGGCTTGATATCGCATCCCCACAAGATGAGATTTATGCACTAGCCGTTGTATTGGCAATTGATTGTGTTAATGAGCAGCAAAGTAATAATTGAATTAGTAATAATTGATTTTAAGAATAAAAGGGTTGGGGTAACTATGATACTAGTAAAGGCAACAATGAAAGATTTGGCTACAGTAAATCATATTGTAAGAAATACAATTGAAACGATTTATACAAAGTATTATCCCGAAGGTGCAGTTGAATTTTTCCTTAACCATCATTCTAATGAAGCAATTAAAAAAGCAATTTCTGATAAATCTGTGTATTTAATTAAGGATGATGATAAAATTATAGGAACTGGAAGTATAGCTGGAAATGAAATTAATAGACTTTTTGTACTGCCACAATATCAGAGATTGGGATACGGAACAATTATAATGGAAGAGCTGGAAAAAATCATATTTCAGGACTACTCTGAAATAATACTAGATGCCTCATTACCTGCGTTTGACATGTATCTTAAAAGAGGATATGTACCAATTGAATATCATAAGGTTAAAACTGAAAAAGGACATTATCTATGTTATCATTTAATGAAAAAATCCATAAGTGCATAGAAAAACAATACTAATAGTTGAGGATAAGTAATGAATACATTATTAGAGAAAGCTGTTAAATTGTTAAAAGGTCAGAACTTTGAATATGCAATCTGTGGGGGATTTGCAATTGATTTGTTTCTTGGATATGAATCAAGAAAACATGGAGATATTGATATTCTGGCATATTGGAAGGACCGTAATTCTATAATTTTATATATGCAATCAATGGGTTATAAGGTATATGAAATGTTAGGTGGAGGATTGGCTCACCATATTACAGATATAAATGTACAAGAGTATAAGAAACGAAATATATTTTGTGTAACAAACGATTGTGAGCTGGTCAAAATAACACCTACAGATGAAACAGAGATCAATTCTATTGAATTTTTTCATATTGGACAAACAAAGTTAAATTTTGTGGAGATCCTTTTTAATAATAAGGATGAAACTGATTTCCTATATGCTCGCAATACAGAGGTGAAGAGAAAGTTAAGTAAAGCGATTTTACATAATAATGATATCCCTTATCTAGCACCTGAATTACTATTACTTTATAAATCCACGGACACCGAACGGGAGGGATATCAGCAGGATTTTGATTTAGCTTTTTGTAGAATGAATGAGGAACAAAAAGATTGGTTAAATAATTCCTTGAAAATAATGTATCCAGATGGACATAAATGGTTACTATAAGAATAAACGAAGCAGGGAATTATGAGAAAAATTACCAAATGGCATATTTTGACCATCGGATTATCATTATTTGCTGGAGCTATTTTGTTTTTATGGTGGGGATTATATAGAGAGGTTACCTATATTGATAAACTGTTTAGCATAATTGCAATGATGCTCTTATTATTAATAAGCAGCATATTTATTGTCTTATTTGTATTTAGTTTTTCAAAAGCACAAAATGTGTTTTTATATGATAAGAAAATAAAAAAAGACATTAATGTGGAGGATTTAACCTTTGATAAAGTATGTGAGTTCCTTGATTTATATATAAGACTAATATTTCAAAATAGAAAGCAGTTATTATTTACAGATATATTTAAAATTGATTTGGGCAATGTACCAAAGGTATATCATCCTTTAATTCAAATGAGATTACTTATATTATGGATAGAAGAGAGTGATAGTGATAAATGGATGTTGTTTGCCAATTGTGATAAAAATTATATCGACAAAATGGAAGATACATTGCACAATTTAGGGGAGTATAAAATATCATTTCGACTACATTATCTTTGGTCCACCTATTCAGGTGATGATTCTGAAATAAAGGATTTCTTTTTAAAGAATCTTGAATATCTCGAGGAATTTATATTAAATTATGTAAAGGTAAATATTGATTCCTATACTTGAAGGTGGAGATTTAGATATAACTAGGCTTAAAACCTACTTTAAGAGATTATTACGAACGTCATTAGACTAATGGAACTTTATGTGCCCTGGACGATGATTAAATTATTGGAACAAGTCGATTATCTTTTATGGAAAGCTAACTTTTATGTTGTTCCAATGTTAAAATAAAAATATTCTGACATACAAAATTTATAAAGCAGTAGGATCTACTCTAAAAAGCAGATTCTACTGCTATTTTTTTATTTCGGATATTCCCTTTTTGCATAATCATATTATGAATTTACATAAAGAAATAGGAGATTCCGTTGAAATATGGTGAGTGCAATAGTATAATGAATGGGCATATCATAATCATTTTTTTGCTGTGATTACATTACATAATAAGTATACTGAGATTGGAGACACCATGAAAAATATTTTACTAAAACACCAATTACTTCGAACTTTAGTCGAGCTGCGTGGTAATCCCCGGGCATGTGTCTATACGGAACCCATGTGGGGGTTATCAATGAATTTATGTCTTCCATATGCTACGGTGTACATGCTAGCCTTTGGTATGAACGACATACAAGTTGGATTGGTAACTTCAATTTATATGTTTTCTCAAATGATTTTTGCATTCTTATCCGGCATTATTATCGATAAGATGGGACGAAGATTGAGTACTATGGTATTTGATTTCCTGGCATGGAGTCTTCCCTGTCTAATCTGGGCGTTCAGTCAGGGGTTCTGGTTTTTTATCGTCGCAGCGCTACTGAACGGTACTATGAAAGTAACCACAGTATCCTGGGACTGCCTGCTGGTAGAAGATGCACCAAGGGATAAAATAACTCATATTTACTCCTGGGTAATCATTTGTGGGAATCTCTCTGCAATTTTTGCACCGATATCATCCATTTTGGTTGCAAAGCTGACTCTAATGCCGGCTATTCGTATACTATATATCAATGCTTTTATAATTATGACCGTTAAATTATTCCTATTGTATAAGTTATCCACAGAGACAGCGATTGGTAAGGTCAGATGTGAAGCAGCAAAGGGAAGGTCCTGGAAAGAGATGCTCGGTGGTTACAAAGGAGCCATCCATATGATTCTTGCTTCACGCGGGACAAAATTTGCTATTGTAATTAGTGTTCTTGTTGAGATTGTAGGTATGATAGGATTGACCTTTTGGCAAATTATAGCTTCCAGGAGAATTGGTGTGCCGGATACGTTGTTACCTATATTTCCTATGGTGAAAAGTATTCTCTCCATCCTGCTTTTCTTTACGGTTATATCCCGGATTAAGCAATCTAAGCTGAAATGGCCGTTATATGGAGGCTTTTTATGTACCATTGTCAGCTGTATTTTGTTGATATCAATATCAAACACAGGAGTATGGGGGTACGTGATTCTATTAGTTTCACTATTACTAGAAGCATTGGGGTTTGCAGTACTAAGTACGCTTAGAGAGTCGCTGGTTGCTATACACGTTAATCCAGAAGAACGCTCGGGAATTATGGCGTTACTACAGACAGTAGTTATGCTGGTAAGTGTGCCCTTTGGCTACATTGCCGGATTACTTAGTGATATTTCAAGAGTACTGCCGTTTGTCTTAAGCATTACACTATTAATGCTAGGTATCTTAGGGACGGCAATATTTTACCGTAAAGAAAGAGTGGATAGTATAGGGTAAATATAGTTTTTACATACGATTTAAACTATCTGTTTTTTATTGCTTTGATTAGTTTTTCGGATATAGTTACTTCTTTTATTTATAATATATTTCAATATACCATTACCAATATAATTTAAATTTATTATAAGTTTGTTAAAAATATAACTTACATATATTTACAGATTGGTTTGATAATAGTATAATATTATTGTTACAAATAAAATAATAAGGAGAGATAATTATGAAGAAAAAGATTAAGAAACTTGCTGTAACTGCATTTGCTTCAATACTATTGGTCGCAGGTGCTTTTGGTGTATCAAATATTGTGACTGCAGCAGCAAATCCTTGCCAAATGGTTAAGGTTGCCGATTTAGGAAGGTGTAACTTGTCAGCGAATTGCACAGCCTCTATGTCTAGATATGTGTGTGGCAATCATTCCATGTGTACCCACGCGGATACAAAATGTACTAATGGCCATATAGTATGCTCTAATCCGGTACTTCATTAAGTAATTCAGAATGTTTTTTATTACTTTATCAATACATAATTTGTAACAAGACTCCTAAGCATTTTTCTATAACAAATATAATTCTACTAAATATCGTATTTATTAAGCAAAAAATAATGTACTCCCTAATTCTAAGGGGTACATTATTTTTATGTTAAAATGGTGGAACTTATGTAGTACGGGACTACCTTTTATCTATATAATTTGGAATAATATAGATGTTTATGTTGATATTACAATTACTGTAATATAAAATAGTTAATAAATGCCATTGGTACTTCGTATACTGGTTACCCTGTTACCTGTTTTTATCTCCGTGAAAGAAAGAGGATCTTATGAAACACATTGCAATTCTATCGGATACGCATGGCTTACTAAGAGACCAGGTCATAACAGAACTGGCTGCAGCCAATTGCTCCATCCATGCAGGAGATATCAATACCCCATGCATAGTAGAGACCATACAACAGATGGGTGAATCTTATGTGGTGCGTGGTAACAATGATAAGGATTGGGCAGATGCACTGCCAAAAAGCATCACAGTTACTATTGAAGGTGTGAGATTTTTCATCGTTCATAATAAGAAAGATATCCCAAAACAATTAATAAATGTGGATGTGGTGGTTTATGGACACTCCCACAAATATTCAGCTGAAGTTATGGATGGTGTACTATTTCTCAATCCTGGCAGCTGTGGTAAAAGACGTTTTGATTTGGAGCTTACAATGTGTCGCATGACTGTAGAGGCAGGAAACTATCAGTATGAGAAAGTTACTATACCTTATGATCAAAAATAAAAAGGAGAAAGGAGTAAAACTTGAATGAAATTACATTATAAAGGTAAATACAATCTAGATCCAGAGTCATTACCCTCAAAACAACACCAGGACGGCGCAGTTCCATTTAAGGAAGCACAAGATACGAAATCCATGATGGTAATAGGAAATGTCATAGCATTTGCATTACTTATTTCCTTAGGTATTATTCTTTATCTACGTTGTGGCAATGCTATTTTTGACTCTATTTTTTGGGGAGGACTTCTCGCTTTATTATGTTTATTCCCGCACGAATTATTGCATGCAATATGCTTTAAAGAAGATGTTTATCTATATACTAACTTGAAGCAAGGGATGTTATTCGTGGTTGGTCCTGAAACAATGAGTAAAGGTAGGTATATATTTTTATCATTACTACCCAACCTCATATTAGGGATTATTCCTTTTACTCTAGCATTTATTTGGCCGTCACTTTCCATTTTGGGTATTTTTGGATTAATGTCAATCAGTATGGGTGCAGCTGACTACTATAACATATTTAATGCCGCAACACAGATGCCAAAAGGATCTAGAACCTATTTACATAAATTTAATTCCTATTGGTATATGCCGGTTACTCAAAACCGACCTAGTATGTAAGGAAGGTAATGGATTTTTTAACTGCACGTGAGTTATAATAATATAAGAAGAGGAGATACATCGATGAATAAGGCAATCAATTGGCTGCTTGAGGACGAAAACCCAGAGGTGAAATACCGGACAATGATAGAGTTTTTAGATATGCCCAAGGACAATCCAGATGTGAAAATGGCTCAAGATGTATTATTGAAATCACAGGTTGTTGGGTTAATCATGGATAGGTTTAAGATAAATAACAAATGGGAAGATGTCACTGCTTTGTTAGCTCTTGCTGAATTAGGCTTAACACGCAGTGATGTTCCTATTGATGATTATATGGAACGTTCCATTAAGAAATTGGACTTAAGTATGAAATGTGCCAAAGTATTGCTGTTAAGAAATTTGGTATCTCTTGGGTATTATGATCATAAGTGGGTGAAAGATGAAATAATGTTAGCTTTTTCCACCATAAGGGAAGATGGCTCAATACGGTGCCTGGACAAAGGGAAAAAAAGAAACGACTCAAAGCTTCCAGATATGGGGTGCTACAGACAAACGACAACCTACCTTTTACTTGCGGCGGAGTTGAAAAAAATTGGTGTTATTCTGCCACAGTTTAAATCATTGATAAACTTTTATGTAAACCATTACGTTGCCTTCCACTCTGATAACCCAGAAAAGGTAATTATCGATGAAATGGCGGGTACATATTATCCGTTTGATCATGTGAAGCTTGGTTTACAAATGACGGTATATGGTCTTTCTGTACTTGGTGGGGCAAATCATCCTAATTGCGAAAGGGCATTAGCCTTGTTAGAGAGTAAAAAAGATATTGAGGGTAAATACATTCTTGATAAGTCCTTTCCATACTTTGAGGTAGGAAAGATAGGAGAACCGAATAAGTGGATAACATTATATGCATTGTTGTCAGAAAAGTATCGTAAAGTATAGTGTTACGAAAAGTCGTAGAACAACAATATAGGAAAGGGATTACCAGTATGGATTATCGGAGGAAGCTATTTACTTATTCTAAACTTTATGATTATCAGGGGACAGGTAAATTGTTCATGAATGCTGTTAAAAGAAATGTAAGGTATCATCAGAAGCGCTGTTCGGATTATGCTGCTATTCTGTCAGGTAGAAAATTCAGCGTTAATCAGATTATATCACCTGATGATATTGCTAAGATACCTGCGATACCGACTCTTTATCTAAAATCTCATAAGCTTCAATCAATGCCAATGAATAAGTTACTAATTAAGGCAACCTCCTCCGGAACTAAGGGGACAAAAAGTCATATCGGATTTGATACTAAAGGTCTTTACTATGGAGCATATATGGTACTACGAACTGCAAGATATCATAAATTGATTTCTGTCAAACCCACTAATTATATCATTCTGGGCTATAAGCCTGATAAGAGCAACCATACCATAGTCTCGAAAACTGCTTTTGGCGCTACTTTCTTTGCTCCTGCCCTTAGGCGATGCTATGCTTTAAAATCATCACCGGATGGATATCAGATTGACCTTAAGGGAATAAAAAAAGCTCTGATAAGCTACAGTCGAAAGCCCTTTCCAGTCAGGTTGGTCGGATTTCCTGCTTATACTTATTTTTTACTTCAGGAGCTTAAAAATTCAGGAGTAAAATTAAAGCTCCATAAGGATTCCATGGTGTTATTGGGAGGAGGCTGGAAACAGTTCTATACAGAGAAGGTCGATAAAAACACCTTATATGCCCTAATTGAAGAGGTTCTAGGGATAAGAACAGAAAATTGCCGAGAATTCTTTGGTGCAGCTGAGCATCCAATTATTTATTGCGACTGCAAAAATCACCATTTTCATATTCCAATCTATAGCAGAGTGATTATACGGGATGTCTATACGCTGCAGCCAGTTAAAAATGGTGAAATTGGCTTGATAAACCTGCTGACACCAATGTTAGACAGTATGCCGTTAATCAGTGTCATGACGGACGACTTGGGTATTTTACATGATGGGGCCGAATGTGGGTGTGGAATTACAGCACCTTATTTTGAAATCATTGGACGAGTGGGAGTGCGGGATATAAAGACTTGCGCCGCAGGAGCTGCTGAACTGTTAGACAAGCAATAGCAAAATATAAATGTTACAGAATGGAGCAGACATGATTTTAGTAAATGGAAGTATATTATCTTCTGATGAAATTATTAATATTCTTCCCACTTTGGAAAAGCGGGTGTGCAAAACTCTGCAGAAGCCTTTTCTTAATCCGATGCTTGTAGTAGAAGCTTGTCATCAGTTGGCGGTTAAGATTGAATCGGGTTGTTATCAGGAGCTGATCAGGCAGTTGATAACGGAGGGGAATATTACAACTGAACAGATAAAGACAGCTATAAATATGTTTAAAAGAGAAAGCCTGCTCTATAAACTAAATTTTGAACTGGATATAGATACTGATAAAAAGCTTTCTATTACTGACCATAGAAATGGTTTTATCCGTGTTAGGAGAATGCCTCTCGGAGTGCTTTTTCACATAGCGGCAGGCAATGTTGATGGATTACCTGCGTACAGTGTGGTAGAAGGTCTTCTTGCAGGGAATATCAATATTTTAAAGCTTCCGGCTGCTGATCATGGTCTAACTATAAAATTACTAAATGAGTTAGTAAAGCTTGAACCTGTTTTATCAGATTATATCTATGTCTTTGACATCTCTTCTAATGATCTGACCAGTATGCAAACCATGGCAAAATGTGCCGATGCAATTGTGGTGTGGGGTGGTGATACGGCAATCAGGGAAGTTCGAAAGTTAGCAACACCGAATACACGGATTATAGAGTGGGGGCATAAAATCAGCTTTGCTTATATAACAGAACAAGGAATGATGATGGATTCAGAATTAACAGAATTAGCTCATCATATGCTAAGTACAAAGCAGCTTCTTTGCAGCTCCTGTCAAGGAATTTATCTTGATACCCATGAGGAGTCTGATATTTATCATTTTAGCGAAAGATTTATTACAATATTGGAAAAGGTGGCTCGTGATTATCCTTCTCCAGGTGTTGGGATTCAGGCACAGCTTACGCTTATGATTTATAATCAGGAGCTGGATGCTTATAAAAGTGGCAAAAGAGTCTACCATGGTGAAAATTGCAGTATCCTAGCTTCGAGTGATAAAAAACTTGAGGTATCATTCACTTACGGTAACTGTTGGGTCAAATCACTTCCAAGGAAATATATCATTACAAGACTTCACAGGTATAAGGGATATTTACAGACGGTTGGTTTATTGTGTGGGCAGAAGGAAAGAGAGGAATTATCAAATATCTTATTAAAAGCAGGTGCAACAAGAGTTACGCATGTTGGTGATATGTCACGGATGTTATCCGGTGAAGCTCATGACGGTGAGTACCCGTTACAAAGATATTCAAAGATTGTAGAATATGACGAGTCATGATTAATACTTATTTGGGTAGTCCAAAAGACGACAAAAACAATATTACCATCTAAAATGGACATATGAAAAATTAGGAGATTATATAATTATGATTTATTATAAAACAAGTGATTTATCTCAAAAGCAACAGTATAAGTATCTACTTGGCTGCCTTGTTCCCCGCCCAATTGCATGGATAACAACTCTATCGGCAGATGGTTCTGTAGTAAATGCTGCACCCTTTAGTTTCTATAGTGGAGTTTCTGATGAACTACCGCTTATAACCATAGCCTCACTTCGTAGAAACGGCGAAATGAAAGATACTGCGCGCAATATCTTAGATACAAAAGAGGCTGTTGTCCATGTAGTTGACCAGATTGTTGCGGAGGATATGAATGCAACCTGTACTTCTTTGCCCTCTGGCGAAAGTGAACTAATACTTACTCACCAAACTCTTGAGGACAGCTGTACTGTCAGTGTTCCCCGTATCAAAGGAACAAAGGCGCAATTTGAAACAGTTCTGGAACATTATATGCCGATTAAAAATGACGCCGATGAGATTATAACTGACTTCTTTTTTCTTCGTGTTATAGGGTATCATCTTGATGAATCTATTTTAGATAAGGAAAATGATTATATTATCACAAGGAATTTGGACCCTGTTGCACGTTTAGCGGGTAATCAATATGTTAAGTTAGGTGAAGAGTTTACATTAATTAGACCAAATTAAGTTTGGTAATTCTATTTGACAAGTAAAGTGAATGGTGATAATATAAATTTTAATTTCAAAAGCAAAGGCTATGAAGAGAAATAGTAAATGTTATTAGAGTCACAGAGAGAAGATGGTGGTGCGAATCTTTACAAAGATAACATGGAAGCAGTCTTGGAGCTATGAATTGAACAGAGTAATCTAAGTAGACTTCATCGGAGATTCCGCCGTTAAAAGGAAATTGGTATCAGGCATTGTAGTTAATTGCCCCGTACTAACAGAGTGCAGGTTTTATACTTGAATTTAGGTGGTAACACGGACATAATAGTTCGCCCTAAGCTGAATTAATCAGCTTAGGGCTTTTTTATTACAAAAATTTAGTAAGAGAGGAGTTTTACAATGACAGCACAAGAATTAAGGAGAAGGTATGTCGAATTTTTTAAAGAAAGAGGGCATTGTGAAATCGCCTCTGCTTCCTTGCTGCCAGACAACGATCCAACGGTTTTATTTACTACAGCTGGTATGCACCCGTTAGTACCATACTTATTAGGAGAGAGTCACCCACAAGGCAAGCGTTTGACTAATGTTCAGAAATGTATAAGAACCTGCGACATTGATGAGGTTGGTGATGATACACATCTTATATTTTTTGAGATGTTAGGGAATTGGTCTTTGGGAGACTATTACAAAGAAACAACAATTTCGTTAAGTTTTGAATTTTTAACAACAGTCTTGAATATTCCTGTAGGAAAATTAGCTGTTACTGTTTTTAGCGGCGATGAAATGGTTGCAAGGGATGATGAAACAGCCGAGATATGGAAATCAAAGGGATTAACAGATAACCAGATGTTTTTTTATGGCGGAGACGAGAACTGGTGGGGGCCAGCAGGAGTGACAGGTCCATGTGGTCCGGATACAGAAATATTTTTCGATATGGGAAAAGAGCCTTGTTGCAAGGATTGCGGGCCAGCCTGTCACTGTGGTAAATACGTGGAAATATGGAATAATGTTTTTATGGAATACAATAAAAATAGTGACGGATCCTATGAACCTCTACAAAACAAAAATGTTGATACAGGAATGGGAATGGAAAGAGTTTTAACCATATTGAATGGTAAAGATAATGTGTATGATACAGAACTATTTATACCGGTGATGAATAAACTCAAAAGTTTAGCTGATATTCCGTATTCAGAGGAAACTAAAAGAAACTTTCGGATCATATGTGAACATTCCAGATCTATTGCATTTATCTTGGGTGATCCAAAGCGAATTACACCTTCTAATACAGAGCAGGGCTACATTTTAAGAAGACTAATTAGAAGAACGATAAGACTAATTAAAAAGTATGGCTTTCCTGAAAACATCCTTTTTGATTTGATTAATGTGATAATTCAGCAATATAAAGATGTATATAGTGAGCTTGGGGAGAATCAAAGCTTTATTATAGAACAAATAGAGAAGGAGTCTTACTTATTCAGTAAAACACTTGATTCTGGTTTAAAGAAGGCAGAACGATATTTTTCTTTTATACAAAAGGATGAGTTATTGAGCGGAGAACTTGCATTTAAACTATATGATACATTTGGTTTTCCTATTGAGTTTACAATGGAATTAGCTGATGAGCGTGGTATAAAGGTAGATATTATTAATTTTGAGCAGAGATTTAAAGAACACCAAGAGAAATCAAGACAAGGTGCAGAGGGGAAATTTAAAGGCGGCCTTGCAGATGCCAGTATCCAGACAGCGCGACTTCATACTGCTACACATCTTCTTAATGGTGCGTTAAGAAAGGTGCTGGGTGATGGTATTTATCAGCGTGGTAGCAATATAACCGAAGAAAGGTTACGATTTGATTTTTCATTTGACCGAAAACTAACTGCAGATGAGCTAAATGAAGTCTCACGTATAGTTAACGAAGCTATTAACAAATGTATTGATGTGATAGGTGAGGAAATGATATTGGATGAAGCCAGAGAAACTGGAGCAATTGGAATCTTTGACAATAAGTATGGTGATAGAGTTAAAGTTTACACGATTCCTGGTTATTCCATAGAAATATGTGGTGGTCCTCATGCTTCCAATACAATTGAATTAGGGAAGTTTATTATATTAAAGGAAGGAGCATCTTCGGCTGGTGTAAGGAGAATTAAGGCTAAAATTGGGAGTGATTGAAATCTATATTTTAATAATGCATGTAATAATGCTATTGATAAGTTTATGAAATAACATATAAGGATTAGAGCGATTTATAATTATGATTGAGTGTTCCCTTGAGATAATATATAGTTATATTATGAATTAAACTTGTGGTACAAAAAGATATAAGTAATTGGAGGTTATACGATATATGGTTAATGAAAGAAGAAACTTTGGAACAGAAAATGTAAATAAAGACACACAAACCGCAATTAGGAATACCCTTAAAAGGTTTCAAGATGGCTATTCCAAAAGGGATCTAAGCTATCTACCTAATTTTATTGATGAATTAATATCAGAGGAAAGTGATACATTAGTCGTTGGAACTGGAGACGGTGAATGGTGCATGGGAAAAGAAGAAATCAAAGAATTATTACAAATTGATTGGGAGTATTGGGGAGATTTCATTCTGGACATTGACGATGCAATCATATCTTCTTATGGTGATGTTGCATGGGTAACAACAAGTGCTGTACTTCATAAAAAAATTAAATATGATACGCTATATAATAATTGTATTAATAAGGTTAATACAATGCTATCTGGTGAAGAAAGTCCAAAAGATAAACTTGTACATATGTTAAAAACGATATCTGGATGTTTATATGAAGGTAATTTTGGAGACGAAGTGATACGACCAATAAGATTTACTGGGGTTCTAATATATAAGGATGGTACATGGAAATTTCACAATATTCATTTTTCTTATCCAGTAGCCCCACCAACGGATTACAGAATTATTAATGGGATGAAAGTAAATTAGGAATAAATTTATTATAAAAACCTTCGATATTTTTGGAGGGCACTGAAAAAGTCCTTTGTTAAGTGGAAGAAAATAAAAACATTACAAATGATGAATATAAATAGTGTTTGTAATGTTTTTTTAATTGTACTCTATCGACCTAATTGAAAACGATAGTTTTTCAGTGCCCTCCGTTAATTGTGGGTGCATTTTTAAAATAAAGTCCATTTATAGCTATGTTCCTTAATTTGAATTTTTTAGTTTTCAAGAAATATTTTAGATGTTTTAGCATAAGGAGATAACTTAAAAATGTAGATAGGGGCATTTGAATGAAAAAGAAAAAGGGCAAGGGTCGAAATAAATTTATATAAACTACGGCAAACAAACAAGACATACTGTTGTCGTGTTTATTGTGGTAGAATAGTAAAATAAAGAGAGCCAAAATCTAAAAATATTAGGAGAGTAGAGTATTATGAAAAAAGATTTTCCTACAAGACCAGAAACGATTTCTGAACAATACTGCGAAGCTGTCGGTGG
>JAEYLX010000056.1 GCA_023407575.1 Bacillota bacterium | reverse complement strand
TGTACTGCCCGGAGACGTTGATCAATCGCGAGAAGGGCGGGAGGTTCCCGCAGGCCGTGTGCGGCCGGTGATGGTTGTAGTAGTGCAGCCAGTCGTCCAGCTCGCCCCGTCGTTCGGCTTCGGAGGTGTAGCAGCGGGCGTAAGCCCATCCGTCGGCCAGGGTGCGGAGGAAGCGCTCGATTTTCCCGTTGGTCTGCGGCCTGTAGGGCCGGGTGCGCTTGTGCCGGATACCGAGTTCGGCGCAGGTGTCGCGCCACAGGTGTGAGCGGTACGCGCCGCCGTTGTCGGACAGGACCCGCTCGACGGTGACGCCGCGGGCGTTGAACCACTCGACGGCTCGGACCAGCACGGCGGTGGCAGTGCGGGCGGTTTCGTCGTCGTGGATCTCGGCATAGGCGACGCGGGAGTGGTCGTCGATGACGGTATGGACGGAAGCCATGCCCATCAACGGGTCGTAGTGCTTGTTCTTCGGCTTGTCGGGTGTAGCGGCCCGGTTCTTGTCGCCCTGTCGCCGCCCGACGTAGCGCCATCCTCCGCTGTCGGGAATGTTGCCGAGCTTCTTCACGTCGACGTGCAGCATCGAACCTGGGTGATCGTGCTCGTAACGGCGCACCGGTTCTCCCGTGGCGCGGTCGACGTGCGACAGCCGGTTCAAGTGCACGTCTGTAAGGATGCGGTGGACCGTGGACGGGGCTATCCCAAGTCGGCTGGCCAACTGCACCGGCCCCTCCCGTAGTCGCAGGCGAAGACGGACGCAGCGCCTGGCAGTCTGCTGGTTGGTCTTGTTCGGTGAGTGATGCGGCCTGGATGACCTGTCCTGCATTGGCTCGCCGGTGCGGTAGCGGTCGGCCCAGCGCTTCACCGTGGGCCAGGAGACCTGGAACCTGGCGGCGACCTGGCTGATCGGCCAGCCGTCATCGACGACCAAGCGGCCGACGATCAGGCGGTGGCGAGGGGTGAGAGCGGCGTTCGCGTGGGACATGACGAGGCCTTCCTGGGGGCATGCGCCGCCCAGGAAGGCCAGTTGCCGCCGCGGGCGGCGAGATTGTGTGGGTCAGGGCTCATTGAGATGTGCACGAACTCGTGAGCCGTGGCACATGACGGTGTCGAGGGGTGTTCCCCGGCTCAGGCTCCTGGGTAGGAGTCGAGGTTCCACCAGTGGCCATCGAAGTCAGCGACACATGCGTTGCGCCCTCCGTGGGGGGCGTCGTTGGGCTCCGTGACGGTGGTCGCGCCGTGTGCCAGGGCTGCGGCGAAGAGGCTGTCCACGTCCTCATCACTGGCGACCACCAGGTTGCAGATCCCCGGCCCGTAATGCGGGTCATCGTCCCGAACAGAGCCGAGCATGATGCCCCCGTTGTCACGCCAGGCAAGTTGCGCATGGGCCACCAAGGTCGCGTCATCAGGATCCCGCACGATCATGGCGGTGGTGAAGCCGATGGCTTGGAGGAAGTCGATGCCTCGATCGGCGTTTGTATAGCGCAGGCAGTGGAACAGCTGTGGTGTCGTCATGGCTCTAGCCTCACGCCGGAAGCATGTCGGTGTCTTGAAGCAATGGGAAATCGTCCTTCGACTGGCGCAGCGTCCATCCAGTCATCGACTTCCATTCCCGGGACAGGTGCGGTTGGTCGCTGTAGCCGGCCATCGCCGCGACGTCCGAGGGCTGGGCGCCACGCTGGACCAAGTCTTTGGCATGGGTGAAGCGAGCGATGCGCGCCACCCGCTTGGGCGAGAGACCGGTCTCGAGGTCGAACAGGCTTGAGAGCCGCCGTCTGGACAGGCCAACGTCCTGAGCCAGGCCGGAGATGGGGATCGTGCCTCGGGTCCGATGGATCCGCGCGAGTGCCTCGACCAGGTCTGCGCGCGGTGCATGAGGATGCTGCTCGAGCCTCTTGGTGAGGAATGCCGCCAAGAGGTGGAACCGTCGTGGCCACATTGACTGCCGCAGCTGGTCGAGCAGGTGCCTGGGCCACGAGAGATCATTCACATCAACCATCGAGCCGGCCAGTTCCCCGGCCGGCAGCCCGAGAAGCCGACGGGTCGAGAGCGGGTGGAGCGACAATTTGAGGCCCTGCTGGCGTCCCCTCGACTGGATCAGAGCCGGAGTGGTGTGCAGGCCGGAGACTAGTACGTCACAGAGATGCCGCGCGTCGCCATGAAGCCAGCCACAGTCGATGGGCTCTCCGAGCGACAGCACCACCGTGACGCCCATCGAGGGAACCCCGTGGTGGACGGTGTCGGTACTGGTGAAGTCGTACCCCACCCAGGAAAGGAGATGGGGGCGCAACCCTTGCGGGATAGCTGGCTGCCAAACGGGCATGCACCCACCCTAGGGAAGCCCCGGCCCAGAAACAGTCACTTGTCTGACGACCACTGTGGTGTCGCTACACGACCGCCAGGGCCGTGGCGGCTCGATCAACGTCTCCGGGCAGTACAAGGATCGACGGTCGAGGACGTTGTTCTGTAGCAGCGAGAAGAAGCTCTCCATCGCCGCGTTGTCACCACACGCACCGACCCTGCCCATCGACCCGAGCATGCCGTGCCGGGTGATGGCCTTCTGCAT
>JAEYLX010000009.1 GCA_023407575.1 Bacillota bacterium | reverse complement strand
TAATCGATATGTAAAAACTGTTCATTATTTCATACAGTATTTACAAAAAGTCTATGGAAATTTAGAATGAGAACCTATCCTTTTTCTAGAAGACGGAGGATGCGTCCATATGGTTCGAGATTTGGCTGTATTAGAATCGTTGAATCAGCAGGTGTTAGATGCTCTTCCTTCAGGTATTTTATTCTGTGACACGGATTATATTGTTCGCAGAGTCAATGCCTGCTATGCGGCTTTACTTGGTGGTAAAGTTTCGAGCATCTTGGGGCGGCCATTGACGGAACTGAATCCCGCGACACGGGCCCCTATCGTTATCAAAAACGGCAAACCAGAACTCGGCGATTTGTGCACCTTGCCGTTATTCGGTGACAATTATAAATTTGTGGTCAATCGTGTCCCCGTACGTGACAATCAGGGGGACGTCATCGGTATGGTGTCTCATATCCTGTTTACGGATCCGAATGAGCTCAAGGAACTGCATGACAAGATTGATTTGCTTCAGAAGAAAAAGAAAATATACAATAAAAGTAATAATTCATCTTGTACACGGTATAATGTCGACAGCATTGTAGGCGAAAGCCGGAAAATCGTCGAAATCAAAAGGCAGATCAAGATATACGCCGCGGACTCCCATCCCGTGCTTATTCGTGGAAATACCGGTACAGGGAAAGAACTCGTCGCTCAAGCCCTGCATAGCGGCAGTACCTACGCGTCAGGGAAATTCGTTTCCATCAACTGTGCGGCTGTTCCTACGGAACTGTTTGAAGCGGAACTTTTCGGTTACGCTCCTGGGGCTTTTTCTGGGGCGCATAAGAGCGGCAAAATGGGCTTGTTGGAGCTAGCCAACGGCGGCACCCTGTTTTTGGATGAAATAGGAGATATTCCGTTGCATGCTCAGGTCAAGCTGTTGCGGGCGTTGGAAGAACAAGAAATCCTTCGGGTCGGTGCCGTTTCACCTGTTAAAGTTGACTTTCGGCTCATTACGGCAACTAACCGAGATCTCAATGCAATGGTGGGGGAGGGGACTTTCCGGGAGGACCTTTATTATAGGATAAATGCCCTGCGCATTTATATGCCGCCCCTGTGCGAAAGGGGAGATGATATTTTGCTTTTGGCGCGACATATCCTGTCCAAGATAGGTTATTTGGACATAGATTTCACTGAGAAGGCTGCTCGGGCGATGAGTGTTTACGAGTGGCCGGGCAATGTGCGGCAGCTGTTCAATGCATTGGTACATGCTTCCATACATTGCACGGATAAGGTTATTGATATTAAAGATTTACCAAATGAACTCGTCAGCAAAAACGTCATCCCGGACAGCCCTTCTCCCGTCACCGCGCACGGTCGTAGCCTTTCGGACTATATGGAGTCCCAAGAGGCTAACTATCTTCTTTCCGTTTTACAGAAGAATAATGGGAACGTCTCCAAGACAGCACAGGAGTTGGGCATCACCCGCGTTACTTTGTATGGAAAATTCAAGCGGTACGGAATCCGGCGAAGTTCTTCTGGTCGTACATGAATGGAGAAATGTATAGGAGAGATTACACCTCACTCATGGCCTGTATGAGGAAATATACAACGTGCGGACAAGTGGAATGCTTTTCCGCATTTTTTTAGGGCAACATTCTGAAAATAAGATCTTTTATCTTCTTTATACATTAAAATAACTGAATATTTTTTGTCACCTTAGGAGGACATATCGCGGGAACACTCCTTGCAAACTAAGAGAACATCTGGGCGGGATCAGTCGGCCGATCTAACCGGTTTGGGCTCTCAGGGAAAGCATCTCCAATGGCCCTCTCCATGCGGAGCGTGCGTGGACTAAGTTCCAACAATCTTTAATGAAGGAGTGACTCATGAAAAAGGCTCTTATATTTGCGCTATTGTCTTTTGGTATGGTTCTGGGCGGTGTTTCACATGCCAAGGAGTACAAAAGCATGACAGTCCGCATTGCCTGTTCCACTCCTCCCGGTTCTGTGCAGGCGGTACCGCTGGCTCGGCTCGCTGAAATCGTCCATAAGGAATCGAATGGCAAGATTAAATGCGAACTATACACGGGAGGTGTTCTTGGAGACGAACAGGCAGTCGTCAAGCAGCTGCGCAGCAATGAGATCCAGATGGGAGTTCTCGCTGCGGGCAATCTGACACCTTTTGCTCCGAAAGCTACGTTGGTCATCCTTCCTTATATGTTTCCTTCAAAGCAGCATGCCTTCACGTTTTTCCGAAATGAGGCATTCATGAAGACTTTTAATGAAGCCATCACGGAGCAAAGTAAGACCCGCCCCTTGGGTTGGCTGATCGGAGGCTACCGCGTACTGACCAATTCCAAACGTCCCATCAAGACCATCGACGATATGGCTGGCCTCAAGTGGCGCGTTCCTCCCGTGGAGTTACAGCTTGCCGCGTTTCGTTCGTGGGGAGTGGAGCCACATCCTCTTCCGTGGATTGAAACCTTCAACGGTCTTCAGCAGGGAGTTATCGACGGTCAGGAAAATCCACACTTGATCAATCGTGACGCCAAATTTTGGGAAGTGCAGAAGTACATCACAGATATCCACTATATGCTGTGGGTGGCTCCCATTCTTGTGAGCGAGCGCTGGTTTGCCAAGCTGGACCCTGATACTCGGGAGCTTTTTGTTCGCGCAGCCAGGGAAGCTGCTGAGTATGAATGGAAGTGGTCTGAAGAAGAGGATGCCAAGGCGCTTCAGCAATGCATCGACGGCGGTATGGTCATAGGCACCGTGTCCGATGAGGACAAGTGGGCGGAAAAGGCTCGCAGCGTATGGCCCAAGTTTTATGATACGGTCGGCGGTAAGCAGTTTGTCGATCAAGCACTTGAAGCCATGAAGTAGCCCTCTTTTTTCGGCGGCCTCCTTGTGCCTTCAGGAGGCCGTCGGCATTTCCGCCGTCTTTACTCAGGAGGTCGCCTACCCCATGCTCCGGACAATATATGCTAATTTTGAAGAGTATTTGTGTGTAACCTTGTGCGCTGGTATGATACTCTGTCTGGCTCTGCAAGTCAGCATCCGTATGATTTGGGGATCAGCCCTTGCATGGACTGAAGAGCTGAGTAGGTATTGTTTTATTTGGACTGTGTATATCGGTATGAGCCTGGCGACCAAACGCCTTGCTCAGGTGCGTATTACGGCACAGTTCCTGAAAATGCCGCTGAAGATGCGGTTGTTTTTCCGTATCCTATCCGACATGATTTGTGTTGCTTTCAATGTGATGATTGCATGGTACGCTTGGGAGGTTATCCGCGAGAACTATGAATTCCCTGAAATCTCACCGACGCTTGGTATTGTCAAAGCCCACGTTGAAATGATCATTCCTTGTACGTTTCTTCTGACGAGCTGGCGAATCATAGAGATCTATTTACGGAGGATAAAGGAAGGGACGCTGTATTCATTGGTGAAGAACGTCGGGGAGGAGGACACGGATGGATACGCTTAGCATCTTGTTGATCAGTCTGGTGGTACTCCTGCTGTTTGGTGTACCTGTCTATATGGTGTTGATTTCCTCGACCATGATTTCGTTGTTCGTTTTTTCGAGCCTGCCTCTGACAGTTATCCACAATGCGCTTTTTGAGGGGCTCAACTCCTTTCCGCTATTGGCTATTCCTTGTTTCGTCGTAGCGGGAACCTTAATGGAGCAGGGCGGCGTAACGGGGCAAATCATTGATGTCGTCAAGATGCTGGTGGGGCGCATGTATGGCGGGCTCGGGATCACGACGATCATGGCCTGCACCTTCTTCGCCGCCATCTCGGGTTCGGGGCCGGGGACGGTCGCGGCTGTGGGAACGCTGTTGATTCCGTCTATGCTGCGCCAGGGGTATTCACCTCAATACGCGGCGTCCGTCTCTTCTTCCGGCGGAACCGTGGGCATCCTGATCCCACCCAGCAATCCACTCATTATTTACGGCATCATCGGCAATGTATCCATTACGGGATTGTTTACCGCAGGCTTTATTCCCGGCTTTATCGTCGCCTTTGCTTTGATACTTACGGCTTGGTCTCTTGCCAAACGTGATAAAGTGGGCATCGATGTGGGGCTTCCTCCATTCAGCGCCGTTATCTTTCTGAAGATCTGTTTCAGAAATATTTTTTCGCTGCTTACCCCGTTTATCATCTTGGGTTCCATATACTCAGGCATATGCACTCCGGTGGAAGCTTCAATCGTCGCAATCATCTGGTCGCTGTTTGTAGGTGGTGTCATCAACCGCGCCCTGAATGCGAAAAAGATTTATGCAGCCCTTCTTGAAGGGGCAATGCTGTGCGGCGTTGTCCTTCTGATAGTGGGGGCTTCCACGTTATTTGGAAAAATCCTTACCATCGAGCAGGCTCCTCAACGGCTGGCCAATATCTTTCTCAGCATTTCTCAAGACAAGTATGTCATTCTTCTCCTCATTCAGGCTATGCTTTTTCTCTTGGGCATGTTTTTGGAAACGTTGGCCACCCTTATCATTCTGGTTCCGGTGTTGCTCCCCGTTGTGATCCATGTAGGGGTAGATCCTATCCACTTTGGCATTATCCTTGTCGTTTCCAATGAAATCGCTCTGTTGACGCCACCACTCGGAGTCAATCTGTTCGTTTCATCGCGTATCGCGAATATACCGGTGGAGAAAGTTGCCGTGGGGGTCTTGCCTTACATCATTGTTTTACTGTTCTGTTCTCTGCTCATCACCTTCGTTCCTCAAATATCCTTGTTCTTGCCTCACTTCTTCGGATACTTCTGATAATAAGTGTGGCCCCAAAGGCAAAAAAACCGTCCCGACATGTACAGGGCGGTTTTTTTTGCTGTTCTGTTGCGGCTGGGTGAAACCCTTTAGGGCTGGTATGCACTTAAAATACTGGATACTCCCAATCCCTCGGTCAAACAGTACGCTGTTTTCATCTGATCTCACGCCGCATTGGATCGTGCTGAATTCCTATTTGGCGTCAGTGTCGTTCTTTTTTCAAAATGAAAATGTTTAAGGTTCGACACAGGAGCCTTTTGATGGAGTTTCAACTCAAGGAATGTCGCCTTATTTTTATCTCTATCTGTTGGAGCGGGGATAAGGACGTACAGTGGATGCCGCAGCTGCAAGCGCTGAGTCTGGTTCATGTCCTTTGCGTTGTACACGATTCTTTACCCTGTTGAGTTCGTGTTCAGGGAATACCTGCAGCGGCGGAAACATGAACGCCCTCCCGAGCGTTCGCCGCAGGCACGACGCCTCAGGAGGGTGTTTGTCGGAATGGCGGGAAGTTTACAGCACGATCGCCAACGGATGTTCCAGAAGATCCTTAAGGCAGGCGAGGAATTGAACGGCGAGCAGGCCGTCGATAAGCCGATGATCGACGGATAGTTGGATGGACATCATGGGACGGATGGCCATGGCGTCTTCGCCGTGCTCGTCCAGTGTTATCACAGCCTTTTTCCGGACGGAGCTGACGGCCAGAATGGCTGCTTCCGGAGGGTTGATGATGGCGGTGAAATTTTCTATGCCGAACATGCCCAAATTGGAGATACTGAAGGTGCCGCCTGAGTATTCTTCCGGCACCAACGTGCCGGATTTAGCCCGTTCCACCAGATCGCGGGTTTCGGAGGCGATCTTGCTGAGGGGCTTTTCTTGCGTATCCTTGACAACGGGTACGATCAGACCTTTGTCTCCCGCTACCGCCATGCCGATATTGATACTTTGGTAGGTGACGATGGTTCCGTCATGTAGGGAAGCATTGATGTTCGGATATTTTTGGAGGGACTTGCTGACGGCCTTGATCAGCAGATCGGACATGGCTACCTTGTTTTCCGGGAGTTCGTTTATCCGCTTACGGAAGGCCAAGCATTCTCCCATATCCACATTTTCCGTGAAATACAGATGCGGTGCTGTGAACAGGCTTTGGCTTAAACGATCGCCTATGATTTTGCGCAGGCCGGTGTATGGTGCGGTGCGCAAAACTTTCGGCCCGGCAGGCACAAAAGAATGAGCCGAAAGTGCTTCCGAGACGCAGGGTGAAGCTATGGCCTGTTCCACATCGGTGCACATGATCTTGCCCGCAATGCCGGTTCCCGTGACGGAGGCCAGATCTATGCCATGCTCTTCCGCGACCTTACGGGCCAGAGGAGAACTTCTGTTCTTGGGTTCAGCGGCATTTTCCAATACTCCTGAAAGAAGGATATCGCGTGCGGTGATGCCCCCCTGAAATCCCGTTCCGGTGACAAGGGCTAGACAAGCTGGTTCGATCCTCCTGTCCCGCATCAGCTTTTGAGCCTTGGGGGACAGACGAAAGGCCTTCAAGCCTTCCAAACCGAGTGAGCCTTCTGAGGCTGGCTCTTCGTTTGTATGCGCATTTGGTTCTTGGCCGGGCGCATCCTGTCCGATGGCGGCGGCAGACAGAGCGGCATCAGCATCTTCTCCCGCGTCGCCTACCACCGCGATGGGCGTGAAGACCGGAACGGCTTCGCCTTCAGCAACAAGTATTTTCAGGAGGATGCCATCACGGGTGGCTTCCACCGGCATTGTTGTTTTATCCGTATTGGTTTCAAACAGCAGATCACCTTTGTTGATCGGATTGCCGACCTGCTTGTGCCATTTGACCAGTTCGCCCTCTTCCTGATTGAAACCGAGTTTGGGCATAACAATGATCTCAGCCATGTCACAGCTCCTTTCATGCCGCGTTGTTACAGCATTTCCCGAATTTTGGCGGCGATGGTCGTCTCGTTAGGCTGCATCGCTTGCTCAAGGCGAGGGGTGAAGGGGATAGGGATGTCTGGCGTACACAGGCGTTGGGCCGGAGCTTCTAGGGAGTAGAACACGTCAGGCATGATCCGGGCGATGATTTCTCCCGTGATCCCGTAACTGGTGTGCCCTTCGTCAACGACCAGCAGACGGCCCGTTTTCCGGACGGAATCGATGATGGTTCCCGTATCCAACGGCGTAATGGTGCGCAAGTCGATCAGTTCGACGGAGATACCCTCTTTGGAGAGCTCCATCGCGGCCTTTTCGCATTTCAAGGTCATGAGGGAACAGGACACGACGGTGATGTCCGAGCCTTCGGAGACTATGCGGGCCTTACCGAGCGGGATCAGTTCGTCGGCTTCCGGAGCGGGCAGATCATCGAACTTCATGTTGTACATGGCTTTGTGTTCAAAGATCAGTACGGGGTTATCATCACGGATCGCGCTTTTGAGGAGTCCCTTGGCTTCCCGTGCGGTGGAGGGCAGGGCGATCTTGAGCCCGGGGCAATTGGCTACCCATGCATGCAGGCATTGGGAATGCTGTGCGGCAAGGGCTCTCCCGCCACCCATGGGGGTCCGGATCACCAAAGGCACGTGGATCTGCCCGCCGGACATATAGTTGATTTTGGCGGCCTGATTGCAAATTTGATCCATGCAGACCAACAAGAAATCCGCGTACATGATTTCGACTATGGGGCGCATTCCCACAATAGCCGCTCCCACGCCGGTTCCCACGATGCCCGCTTCGGAAATCGGCGCATCCTTGCACCGCATATCGCCGTACTTGTCCCGTAATCCGACGGAGCATTTGAAAGATCCCCCGAAGATGCCGACGTCCTCCCCAATCAGAAATACGCGTTCGTCCCTTGCCAGTTCTTCATCCATCGCTTCGCGGATGGCGTCTTTGTACAACAGCTCTCTCATATCGACCAACCTTGTCTAAAAGAATAGGGCAACAGCACCTGAAGCAGATTGGCTTTGAACAAACGTCTTTTCAAAGCCGGAAGGCCTTCTCGAGTCGCGGCAGGAATGTTTTCCTGATATCCCGGAGCCTGACTTTGCAATATCTTAAAAATGGAAAGGATCTGGAGCGGGTTGAGTTGCCCTAATCCACAAAGACATCTGTACCGAGTTCCGAGAGGGGGGGATATTCGCTTTCTGCGGCGAATGCGCACATATCGGCGATCTCTGCTTCCACATCGGAACGGATGGCGGAAATTTCCTGTTCGGACAGAATGCCGGAACGTTCCAGCAGTCTAAGGGGATCTCTGGATTTCCATTCTGCGACTTCGTCGTCGGGGCGGTATTTGCCGGGATCCCCCACGTTATGCCCTTGCCAGCGGTACGTCAGACACTCGAGCAGGGTCGGGCCCTCACCTCTCCGGGCACGTTCCACCGCTTTGGAGGCCGCTTCATACACGGCAAACACATCATTGCCGTCGACCGTTTCTCCCGGGATGCCGTATGCCAGGGCACGGTTGGAGAGCCGATGTTCCTTGGTCACCCTCGTGAATCCGGTTGAGATTGCATACCTGTTGTTTTCGATGACATAGACGATAGGAAGATCCCATGCCGCCGCCATGTTGATACTTTCGTGGAAAGTGCCCTGATTGGATGCTCCATCCCCGAAGAAGACAACGGACACGCGGGGTTCTTTGCGCAATTTGAAGGCATAGGCCGCACCGGTGGATATGGGGAGCTCCGCGCCCACAATGCCATTTGCCCCCAAGATCCCCCTGTCTCGGGCCATGATGTGCATAGTGCCGCCTTTCCCTTTGGAATATCCTGTTTTTTTGCCCAAAATTTCTGCCATCATGCGCCCCATGTCCGCACCTCGGGCGACAAGGTGGCCATGTCCGCGATGTGTACTGCCGATACAGTCTTCCGGTTTTAGAGCCGTACACACGCCGACCGCTACGGCTTCCTCTCCCAGGTACAGATGCGCCATGCCGGGCATCATTCCCTTTTTATAGAATTCAAAGGCTTCCTCTTCAAAGCGCCTTGCCCGCAGCATGGTGGCATAGAACTGCTCCGCCAATGTCTTTTGGTCCGTTTCGTGCGACATCATTTCCTCCGAATACCAGTTGAATGATGGGGATTATGAATCGCCACAGGCAAAGCAAAGATGATACCAAAATAATATATCTTATAAATTCAAATGATTAACTCATAATATGAACTGCCGTACGTTGGGAGGGGAGCATACTGTTAATCTTCTTTTACAGTTGTGTGCAGCAAAAATGTACAGCTTTCATTTTTTCTCCCCCCCAGCCTATGTCCGTTTGACGGCATATTCTTTTTTATGTCTCATAACATACTATAATTACAATATAAATAATGAAGCAGAGAATGGCGGCGATGTCGGTATGGATATTGCTTTATGTGAGGGGAAATCGTTTCACGGCTTGAGAATGGGCTTGTGGGAGGACGTTATGAGGTTATACCGCCTTGAGAGTACAGATCCATATTACAATCTGGCCGTTGAAGAGCATATCTTGAGGTGTTGGGATGAGGACGTTCTGCTGTTGTGGCGTAACGACAATACGATTGTTGTAGGGCGTAATCAGAACACGGCTGAAGAAATTGACCGATCTTATGCCGCCGCGAACGGCATCAACATTATCCGCCGTATCAGTGGGGGCGGTGCAGTGTATCATGATCTGAACAACGTCAATTTTTCTTTTATCGTTGGGCTGAAAGATGTGGCGGGTCAACGTATGGTGGACTTCATGGCGCCGATAGCCGCCGCTCTCAATGTCATGGGGGTTCCCGTAACGCTTGACGGACGCAATGATCTTTCCGTCCACGGAAGAAAGGTATCCGGCAATGCGCAGTCTATTTATAAAAAGCGTATCCTTCACCACGGAACATTGCTTTTTGACGTCAATCTGGATGTGCTCTCCCGGTCGCTTCGCGTAACACCTGAAAAGTTTCAGTCAAAAGCCACAAAATCCGTTCGCGCGCGGGTTGCCAATATTAAAGACTGGCTTCCTGATGTTTCTGTATCGGTTTTTATGGAACGCCTTCAAAGGCAGTTGGCTTCAGGGTTTTCCTCTCAAAATTTGGTATTGCGGGAAGCCGATGAGCTGGCAGTACTGCAGTTGCGCTCCAACAAGTATTTGAGCTGGGATTGGAACTACGGGGAAACTCCTCCTTTTTCCTTCCGTAACAAATGTACATTTCCTGGAGGGAGTGTAGAGGCTCTGCTGGATATTCGGCATGGCATCATAGAGCACTGCACCTTCTTCGGAGATTTCATGGCTCGAGGCGATATCGCCTTGGTGACAAAGGAGCTGTGCGGGCTTCGTTATCAAGTGCGGGATGTGGACGAGGCTTTGGCACGTCTGCCAATAGATATGTGCTTCGGAACTCTGAAGCGCGAAGAGATCCTGAAATGCCTATTTAATTTTGAATCCGGATTTTCCGATGGTTGAGCGAAGGTTGGATGTATATTGTCTATCCAATATGGGCCTGCATGTCCTGATAGATGGACACAGCATCCTGATAGATGCCCTGAATAATGGTGAACAACGTCCATATGCAGGTATTCCACTGGATATGGCACAAACGATTATTCGTGGCGGGCCGCCTTATGAACGTGTCGATATGATGCTCATTTCCCATCATCATGAAGATCATTTCGATGCTGGGCTCGTTGCGCGTTTTGTGCTGGAGAGGCCTCATGTGCCCGTCTATTCCAGTCCGCAGGTGGTCGACGCAGTAGCGCGGTTGGCACCTGAAATGGACAGCCCTGTCAGTATAAAACCGAAGCTTATGCATACCGTTTCCTTTTCCAAAGGGAGACTGGGCGTAACGGCGGTTGCCCTGCGTCATGCAGGCCCGCAATATGCCGATATTCTGAATTTGGCTTTTATTGTCGAAGGATCGCATTCCATTATCTTTGCCGGGGATGCCGCTTTTTCCGAAGAAAATATGGAACGTCTGGCAGAGCTTTGCCCCTGTCCGGCATTACTGGTGATTCCCTTTCCCTGGTTTTCCGTCAAAACGGCATGTCAACGCATGCGGCATATCTTGCGGCCGTCTCGAGTGCTGATAACGCATCTTCCGTGTGAAGAAGGTGATCGCTGGGGCTGGAACAGAGCCGTACGGAATGCGTTGGCTCTGGAGGCCTTTTCCCCGATCTGTTGTGCGGGAATACCGGGGACGAGGTGTTTTTGGCCCGAAGTCTAGATGGCTCGCCCTTGGTTCGTACACGGCTGAGAACAGGCTGCCTTTGACACCTTATTGGGCCCAAAGAATGTTATTCATGTAATAGAGTGTGATTGCATAAATTATTCTGTTTATGGCTCTCTGTATATGCATTCGGAACAGAGCGTTTCAATGCTGAAATATTCCAACAACAAAGGAGGACATCATGAGAGAAAAAACGACGGTCGCCGTCATTGGCGGTGGCCCCGGCGGTTATGTGGCCGCTATTCGGGCGGCCCAACTTGGGGCAGACGTCACACTGATTGAAAAGGAACAGTTGGGGGGAACCTGCCTGAATGTCGGCTGCATTCCTACAAAGGCGCTGCTGCACGGTGCGGAACTATATAATGAGGCCAAGAACGCTTCAGAATGGGGTGTCTATACAGATATACGACTTGATTTTACCGCGATGCAGCGGCGGAAAGCGGCTGTAGTGAGGAAGCTTATTGGTGGGGTTCAAGGTTTGCTCCGGGCCAATGGCGTCAAGGTCATTATAGGGACGGCCCAGTTCTTGGATTCAAAAAAACTTATTGTGAACGTTAAGGATGGCGAGCAGATACTCACGTTTGATCGGATTATTATCGCCTCGGGGTCAGTACCAGCCGTACCGCCCATCCCGGGGATTGATTGCCCGCAATGCATCGACAGTACGGGAGCGTTGGGTTTGGACACCATTCCCGCCTCTTTGATCATCATTGGGGGAGGCGTCATCGGTGTGGAGATGGCAACGCTATACAGTATGCTGGGGAGCCATGTTCATATAGTTGAAATGGCAAATGAGATTTTGCCGATGATGGACGGTGAGCTTGTTGGGATGCTGCGTGCGGATTTCGCACGGAAAGGCCTGAGGATACATACCAGGGCTAAGGTTATACGTATTGAAAACAGGGGGGCACAAGCCGCAGTATATATAGAAGCTGACAATGGTGAACAGATCCTTATTGGTGAAAACGTGCTGTTTTGTGTAGGCCGTAAGGCGAATACGGAAGCTCTCGGTTTAGATGCGTGCGGCATAGACACCGAACGCGGACAGATCCTTGTCAATATGCATATGGAGACGAGTAGGAGCGGCGTGTATGCGGTCGGGGATTGTACCGGTCAGATACTCTTGGCTCATGTCGCTTCCATGCAGGGAGAGGTAGCGGCGGAAAATGCGCTTGGCCATTCGGCAGAATTCAAGGCCGTAACCAATCCTTCCTGTGTATATTCCTGCCCGGAATTGGCTTGTACAGGTCTGACGGAGGAGGCGGCCCAGAGAGTAGGTAAAGCGTATGATGTGGGAGTGTTTCCGCTTGCAGCCAATGGGCGGGCTTTGATCATGAACGGCGGAAACGGGGTGATTAAAGTTCTGGTGGGAAAAACGCATAGGGAAATACTTGGAGTCCATATATATGGTCCCCGTGCTACGGATTTAATTTCTGAAGCCTGTCTAGCCGTCGGTATGGAGGCGACTTCGGATGAAGTACTGGCGACAATACACGGGCATCCTACCCTGGGCGAAGCCCTGCGAGAGGCCGTGTTGGCGGCGGAAGGCCGTGCCGTTCACCTACCTCCCGCAAAGGAGTGACTGTGATAGGAGAGTGCACTGTTCTTATCTCCGTCTTGGGTATTCCATTTTTCATGCGGATTAAAACAGTAGCCACGTGTAAACAGGCTGCTGAATAAAGGGGAATAAGCCGATGGAAGTAGCCGTACAGACATATTGGGAATCTACCCAACAGACAGCTGTTGTGACAGGGGCCGCTCACCCTGCGGGAATCGGTTTTGGTATTGCGGAAGCGCTTGCTTCATGCGGTATGGATGTCGTCATCATGGATCTCCCCTCAACGCTTCTTGGTGAAAGCAGTGCCAAGCTGCAGGAGAACTATGGGGTACGCGTTTTACCTGTGCCCATTGATATCACATCCGATCAGGATGTGGAAAAGGCCGTGGAACAGATAAGGAGATTCACCCCGACGGTTCACGCACTGGTCAACAATGCGGGGATAATGCCCGCCGGTGCCCGTTTGGGAGAGATGGACGAGGGGACCTGGTCGAAAGTGCTGGATATCAATCTCGGCGGCCCGTTCAAAATGATCCGCAAACTTTTACCCATGATGCAGCGGGGAAGTTCCATCGTCAATATCGCCTCCCGAGCAGGCAAACGCCCGTCGCCGGGATACAGTGCCTATTCAGTAAGTAAGGCAGCTCTTATCATGCTTACCAAGTGCTTTGCCGTGGAGTACGCCGCAGAAGGCATCAGGGCGAACGCCATCTGCCCCGGGCAAATATATACGGAGCTCAACAAGGCCCGTTTTGAACGGGAAGCTGCGGAGCAGGGTATCTCTTTGGAAGCGCGAGTAGCGCGCATGGTCGAAACCATCCCCTTTGGTAGGATGGGAGCTCCGGAAGACGTGGGACACCTTGTGGCCTTTCTCGTTTCCCCGGAATCCGAATACATTACGGGCCAAGCGTTTAATATCTGCGGAGGCCAACTTACGGAACTTTAGTGTTGATGAATGTTGAAAATCATGGTTTTCAACGGAGTTGCACTAGATGAAGCGCTAGGGGATTTAATTTTTGAAGG
>JAEYLX010000054.1 GCA_023407575.1 Bacillota bacterium | reverse complement strand
GGACAATGCATCAGCAGCTTCTTTCCGGCAAGTCCGGAGCCGATCAGCCGGAGCGTGAGACAGAACCGGTTCAAAAGCGTAGCTGGTTTAGTAGGTTCTTTGGGGACTAAACAGAACGACAAATCGGGAATTTGTAGGGGTGATTAAAATGAAATGTCCGTATTGTGGTGAAGAAATGCAACTTGGTTGTATTCAATGCAGAGATGGTGTCTATTGGAGCGAAAAAGAACGAGTTATTGCGGCCCTCAACATTGGTGGGGGCAAGTCAATCAAACTCAATGAAAAGTCAATCGGTGGACCTTTTGGTGGAGCGTCTGCGGAGGCTTGGCTCTGCGAGAAGTGCAAGAAAATTGTCATTGAGTATTAAATTTCAGTTTATCGGTGGGATGAAGGTCGGGGAGCCGTCCGCAGACGGCAGGGGCAGCGCCCCTCCGGAGCTGGCAGAGCAGCAGGCACGAGCCGGCAGTGAAGCAGCTCCGGCAACCCCTCCCCTTTAGGGGCGCAAAGCACTTTCACACCGCTGCACCGATGGGGTGGCGGTGTGAAAGTGCTTTTGCGTTACTTTCTCACCAGAAAGTAACAAAGAGGTTGTTTTTAGCGGAAATTTATGATAAAATAGAGGACGGAAGAATAAGCGGAAAGGGGGCGATTTTATGGGAGTTACGATTTCGGGTATGACAGGTGCAGGGAGCATCCGGCACAACAACCGCAGCTTCTCAGCGGCGAATGTAGACCGGAGCCGGACGGAGCAGAACATTGTTTTCTGCAACGAGGATCTGAAGCAGGTCTATCATATGGTCTTTGATGAAGCTCTCGCAGCCTACAACGCAAAGAAAACCAAAACGAGAGATAAGATACCGGACTACTATGAGCATATCCGGCAGAGTAAACAGGAAAAGCTGTTCCATGAAGCGATCTTCCAGATCGGCAACATGAGCGACTGTGGGTGCGGTACGCCGGACGGAGAACGGGCGGCGGCAGCTCTGAAAGATTTTGCGGAGTCTTTTGCAGAACGCAACCCCCATCTGCGGGTGTTCAATATGGTGCTGCACATGGACGAGGCAACGCCCCATCTCCATGTCGATTTTATCCCTGTGGCAACGGAGCAGTCAAGAGGACTTTCTACAAGGGTATCTATGAAACAGGCATTGAAGCAGCAGGGGTTTGTCGGTGTCGGCAGAAAGCAGACCGAATGGGCGGCGTGGATGGAACGGGAGAAAGAAGCTCTGACGGAGATCGCCCAGCGGCACGATTTTGAAATTATCTCTCTCGGCACGAACAGACCGCACATGGACTTGCCGCAGTTCAAGGAAGCGGCTGCGAGGCTGGAAGCGGTGCAGCAGCAGACAGCGGCAGTAGAGCGGGAGGTTGCTGAGCTGGAACGGCAGCGGGACGCTCTGAAAGGCACTGTGCGGCTCTTAAAGGAGGCTGACAGGGTAAATGCACCCCTGCATGATATTCAGCCGGAAAAGACGCTCACAGGGGCAGTAAAGGGCGTGACGGTGGATCAGGTCGAGCAGCTAAAGAAAATGGCACTGCGCAGCGTGACGGATCGGCACAAGGTACAGGAGCTGACGGAGGAAAACACCCGTCTGCGGTCACAGGTGCCGTCCATGAAGAAGCGGCTGGAAGAAGCGCAGCGGCAGCAGAGGCTTGAACAGGAAAACCGGAGGCTGCGCGATGAAAACTATTATCTGCAATCCGAGCTGCAGGAGGAACGCAGCTTCACCGAGCGTCTGACGGACGGCATCGGTCGGATGCTGGACTTCTTGGAAGAACACTTGCCGGAGCGTCTGCGTCCTCTGCTTGAAAAGGCGAGGGAGCTGCTGCCCGATCCGGAGATTGGACAGCAGCAGGAGCAACAGCAGCACCAG
This sequence comes from Bacillota bacterium, assembly GCA_023407575.1. Lineage (GTDB taxonomy): Bacteria > Bacillota > Clostridia > Lachnospirales > Lachnospiraceae > Mobilitalea. The sequence continues at coordinate 2,928 of JAEYLX010000054.1, read as the reverse complement.
CGAGGAATGGGCGGCATGGAGCTGTAAAAGAAGCCTGTCCGGAGGGCTTGAAAATCTCTTTCGGACAGGCTATAATAACAACTGAAAATAGGGAATTGCTGTATTGATAATCTAAGCCCCCTGTAAGGGTACTCCCAACCTATATTTTTTCTCTCTGAAAGGGAGAAAGTCGGAGGGGAAAAGGGGGGTGAGCGGAGGGGTGTTGGAAGTGTGGTAAACCTCGTTAGAGGTTTTCCAAGCCACTGTGGTAAACCCATCGGGTTTTCCATAGTGGCGGCACTTTCAATGCCCCGCAGCGAGGGGGAAAAGGGGGAGGTGACTTTCTCTTTAAGGCGGCGTAGCCGCCGCTCTTTTGCTCCCCCTTTTCCCCCTTCCCGCCCGCAGGCGATCCCCGCCGCAGCGGATTTTCTTTTTGGTACTTTTTCTTTTGTGAGGTGGTAATATGACCGAGAATTATCGAGGCTGCTACGAGTATTTGAGCGCACAATATCCGGAGGTCGGAGGCTATGAGTTTTATAAAGAGCTGTTTCCGGACAATGAGAACTCCGGAGAACGGCACACGGATTTTTCCCATCCGAACGCTGTGTATCTGTATCGGGACGAACAGAGCGAGGATAAGAAGCTCCGGCGCAGGAAGATGTATAACGACACATGGGAACAGGATTACATGGAGTTTGTCGAGGGGAACAGCCTTACTTTGTGCAGCGGTCTTGCATATCGCAGAAAGGAGAACAGGCTGGAGAACGCCCAGCGGATGTATGCTCTGATCTTCGATCTGGATGGCGTAGGTCTTGCCGAGCTGCGCAACCTCTTTCTGCGCTTTGGCGGCGATCCGGAGCGAGTGCGCCGGTTGCCGATGCCGACTTTCCTTGTTCTGTCGGGGACAGGGCTGCATATCTACTATGTTTTCCAGCAGCCGATTGACCTATACCCGAATATAAAAATTCAGCTTAAAAGTCTGAAATATGACCTCACTTTCCGGCTATGGGAGTATGGCAGCACTTCGCAGGTCAAGGCGATCCAGTATCAATCCATCAATCAGAGCTTCCGCATGGTGGGCAGCATCAATGACAAGCATGGGACGGAGCTGGTCGCTTTCCGTACCGGAGAACGGGTAACGCTGGATTATCTGAACGCCTACGCAAAGCCAGAAAACAGGGTGGATGTCAATAAGCCTTTCAGCCCATCCAAAATGACACGAGCTGAGGCGAGGGAGGCATATCCGGAGTGGTATGAGCGTGTTGTTGTGAGAGGCGAGAAAGGACGCAAGAAGTGGGATATTGCCGGAAAGGTGCATGGTGATGATCCGTATGCGCTCTACCATTGGTGGCTGCGGCAGATCGGAGAGATAAAGGGCGGGCATCGGTATTTCTTTTTGATGTGCCTTGCTATCTATGCTTACAAATGCGGTGTGTCGAAGCAGCAGCTCCGGCAGGATATGAAAGAGGCTTTTGATGATCTGCAGATGGTGAAGCATGAGAACGCATTGACCGAGGAAGATATACGGAGTGCGCTGGAAGCCTACGACAAGGAGTATTACAATTTCACGATTTCCGATATTGAAGCTCTGACCGATGTTCGCATCGAGCGCAACAAGAGGAATGGTAGATCACAGAAAGAGCATTTGAAAAGAGCAAGGGCGGTGCAGGAAGTGGATTATCCTGGCGGCACATGGAGAAGAAAAGGGGCAGAAGAAAAGAAAGCGCAAGTCTATGCGTGGCGGCAGGAGCATCCAGAGGGACGCAAGGCCGATTGTCATAGGGACACCGGACTTGATCCGAAAACGATCCGCAAATGGTGGGACACCGTACCGGAGGGGCATATAACGGTCAAAATACGCCCATCACAGGCTTTGAGCGATCTGTTGGTGGAGGAATTTAAGAAAGGGCTGTAAACGCCCCAGAAACGCCCTACAAGGCGTTTTCGGGGCGGGTAAGGGGAAGAAAAATTTCTTTTAGGTACTTGCTTTCCTAAAACTGATGTGATACAATGATTTAATCCAGAAAAGGAGTAAAAAATATGCGGCAAGGTATTCTTAAATAAAACTATAATCAAATAGTGGGAACAAAGGATTATGATAGTCCCTTTTGTAGGGGCTTAGTTTTTTGTACCCAATTTAAGAATACTTTTGCCTTATCAATTTTGACATATCCCCAAAAACAGCACTCACAAACAGGTGTATGCTGTATATGTGTATGTCCGCAAATTATCATCCCCAGTGGTAAAAGTATTTTACTGCTGGGGATTTTTATGCCCTTTTGGGGCTGTAAAAGGAGGACAATCACATGAAAATAATCAATATTGGAATTCTCGCCCATGTAGACGCAGGAAAAACAACATTGACGGAAAGCCTGCTGTACACCAGTGGAGCGATTGCGGAACAAGGAAACGTGGATAAAGGAACTACAAGAACAGACACTATGATTTTGGAACGGCAGCGCGGAATTACCATTCAGACAGCGGTTACTTCTTTTTGCTGGAATGATTATAAAATCAATATCGTGGACACTCCCGGTCATATGGATTTTTTAACCGAAGCATACCGCTCTTTATCTGTCCTTGACGGAGCTGTTTTAGTCATTTCGGCAAAAGACGGCGTACAGGCACAAACCCGTATATTATTCCATGCGCTTCAGAAAATGGACATTCCGACAATTATCTTTATAAATAAGATAGACCAAAATGGGATCGACCTGCGGCGTGTTTACCAAAGCATTAAAGATAAACTTACCAGTGATATGATTGTCATGCAGGAGGTTTCCCTGTCGCCAAAGATAACCATGACCGATATTTCTGATTTGGACAAATGGGATATGATTATTTCCGGAAGCGATGAACTATTAGAACGATATGTTGCAGAGGATTCTTTGGATATACAGGAATTACAATATGAAAAGTGCAAAAGAACCAGATGCTGCTCTTTGTTTC
>JAEYLX010000047.1 GCA_023407575.1 Bacillota bacterium | reverse complement strand
GCGAAAATTTCTGCTAATATTAGCAAAAATCCTGCTAATGAAAAGGGGCCTAACCAATCAAAATGCTTGCTAACCATTCAACTTTTATTAGCAAGCACAAAACCCGCAAACGCTTGTGGCGTAAGGGTTTGTGGCACCCCCGGCGTGACTCGAACACGCTACATCCCGCTTAGGAGTTATAACATTCGGGTCGTGCCGTGTAGTACGCCGTGCTTCAAAATGTCCGCAAACCCGCATGAATACAGGATTTTTTATCGAACTGCCTGTTGCAGGGTATTCGGCAGTATTGCCTGATATTGGCAAATTTGGTGCCAAAATCGGGGCTGCTATTAGACAAATATTAGACAGAATCGTGGCCGATGACCGCCGATTCAAAGGCGCTTTGGAACAATTTAACTCTGAAATTTGACAACAAGCAAGAGGAAACCGGCGAGAGCTGGTTTCCTCTTGTGATATATATCTTATTTGAAAAGAATTCAAGAAAATGCAAATCAACGTGTGAGTGGAAACAGGTTGTCCGTATCAGGCACGATATGTTATAATTGGGATACTACCAATTCTGAAGGAGAGCGCCTATGACAGAAGTTGATCGTGACATTGGATTAGTCCTGCTGAAGCGCCTGTGGAAACAGAACTTGATCACGGAAGCAGTCTACGTTGCAGCTTGCAATTCCAAGTATTTTGACAGAAAGAATTTTACTCCGGTGGCAGAGTCTTTTAGGGCTGAAATTGAGAAAAGCGATGAAGCCGCTGATGACGCAATCAAGTAAAAACGCAAATAGAAACTGAGAAAGAGACGGTGTGAACCGTCTCTTTTTCTATATTAAAATATAAGGGAGGAGGAACGCCCATGGCTGTATTCAGGGTGGAGAAAACGCGGAACTATACCGTCATGTCAAATTACCATCTGCGGGACAAGTCCCTGTCGCTGAAGGCAAAGGGCCTGTTGTCCCTGATGCTGTCGCTGCCGGAGGATTGGGACTACACCACCAGGGGGCTGGCCTACATCTGTAAGGACGGTGTGGACAGCATCTGCGCCACGGTGCGGGAGCTGGAGGGCGCGGGGTACATTGTGCGGGAGCGGGAACGCCATGCGGACGGTACGCTGGGCGGCATCGAATATACCATTTTGGAGCAGCCGAGGGGGATAGATGCACCTAAACGGGAAAATCCCGTTCAGGTGGAAAATGCCGGTGACGCACCTAAACGGGCTTTTCCTGAACAGGTAAAACCTGTCTTGGGAAAACCTGAACAGGAAAATCCCGCGCAATTAAATATACAAGAACAAAGTAAAGAAATATTAAGTACGGATTCTACTAAGTCCTTCCCTTCCTTTCCTCATAAGGGCAAGCCTATACAGGAGAGCGGAATGGAGCGGCGGGAGACATACCGAGAGCAGATCATGACCAATGTGGACTACGATTATCTCGTCGGCTATACAGAGGTAGATCGCGCACGGTTGGACGAGCTGGTGGGGCTGATGCTGGATACCGTGTGCTCTACCAAGTCCTCCATTCGCGTGGCGGGAGAGGAACTGCCAGCGGAGGTAGTGCGTTCAAGGCTGCTGAAGCTGACCGGCGCGCATCTGCTGTATGTACTGGATCGGATCAGGGAAAATACTACCGACGTGCGCCATGTGAAGCCATATCTGCTGACCGCGCTGTATAACGCGCCGTTGACCATGGATAACCACTACGCGCTGATGGTGGGCCATGACCTCAGCGGCGGAAGCGGGTAGAGAAATAGCTGCCCGGCATGAATTGCCGAACAGCTATTTTCGTAATGATTTGGTTTGGATGAGCGTCAAATGCAGAAGGCTGCGTACAGAGGGACAGATTTCAAGCCATCCTTTTCCCCGAAGTTCTTAAGGGACAGGCGTATCGCACAGGAGGGATGATAGGTGCCGATGAACAGATTGAGACTGCGGGAACGGACGTGTTCGCCTTTCTTGACCTCAATGGCCGTGACTTGGTTCCCCTTTTGCAGAACGAAATCCAGTTCAGCGGTGTTGTTGCTTTCCCAATAATAGAGGTTATGCCCATTTGCGGACAACTGCTGAGCTACATAGTTTTCCGTGACAGCGCCCATGAAAGTGTTCCCCTCGCCGGATAAAACGGTCTGCTGGGAAAGCCCGGACTTTGCGGTCAAAAGGCCCACGTCTCCCATGTATAGCTTAAAGGCAGCTGCTGAAATACGCCAAAAAGTGTGGCATCGTCCACGGGCAGATATTCCTGACGAAAAAGGGAAACGGGCTGTCCCGGAGGTTCATCTGGGCGGAGATGAAGAAGCTGTGCGAGGCGGCGAAGGTAGCGCGCCGCAAGGTGTTTCCCCACAACCTGCGGGGGCTGGTCGCCCGGACGTTCTACGCCGCCTGCCGGGACGTGGTGCATCTGGCGGATATGCTGGGACACAGCAGCATCGAGACGACCCACATCTACCTGCTGTCCACGGCAAAAGAAAGTGCCCGCCAGCTGGACAGGCTTGGTCTGCTCAGCGGGTGGGCATAATTATTATTTCGTGCAACTTGTTGGAAACCGTGAAATGAAAACGCCCCACAGCAAAGGCTGCGAGGCGCAAATGGATATAACTGGAAAAGCCGATTCAAAACACAACGAATCGGCTCTGCATAATTGTGTGAAATGGTTGCGTTTGCTTGACGTTAGCTACTAAATGTGGTACACTACCACTGTGATTTTGACGAAACACTGAACATTTCTGACAGTAGCTCGTCAGATTAATAATTATGTCTTGAACGGAGCGACTATGGCACGGAGAAGAGCGAACAGCGCAAAGATAGACCCGGCACTTTTCCATCGCAGCGCGTCGTCCGTGACGCTGACGGAGGATGTGATCACGGCCTATGTGTCTATCCTGCATGCAGAAGGCCGTACCGGGTCAAGCTTGCATCTCTGCGAGACAGCCCTGCGGCAATTCCTCGCTTTTTTACCGGACGGTGTTCTTGCGAAGGACTCATTATCCATCTGGCGTGAGCAGCTGCTGGCAGAGGGATTTGCCATCCGAACGGTGAATTGCAGAGTTTCCACTGTAAGCGCGCTGTTAGAGGCGATGGATTGCCGGGAGTTTCAGGTAGACCGCCAGCTTCGCCCTCCCCAGTTCGAAGCCCCGGAGTTGACGCGACAGGAGTACCTGCGGATGCTGCAAACCGCCAAGCTCTTGGAGGATCGGCGGGGCTATGTGCTGGCGAAGCTGTTTGCCACCACGGGATTGTCTGTGTCTGACCTGCCGTTGGTGACGGTGGAGGCCGCAGAGACCGGTCGGCTGGTGAAAGAACGGGAGATCGTCCGGTTTTCGGAGGGCCTGCAAACCGATTTGCTGGCGTACGCCAAGCAAATCGGAAGAAGCTCCGGTACGATTTTCACACAGAAGAACGGCTCGCCACTGATGCGTACGCAGGTGGGAGTTTATATCCAAAAGCTGGGACAGGACGCACGGATACCCATCGAGAAAGCCAATGTCCGCGCACTCCGCCAGCTGCACAAGGCCGCCGTGGCGGCCATAGAAGCCAACTTCGATCTCCTCGTCCAGCAGGCCTACGAACGGCAGCTGGAGGTGGAGGAGGTCACGACGGGTTGGTGAATCAAATTAGTAAGGGATTGCACTATGACTTTAGCAAAAGATAAGCAGCATTTTGATTTGAAGCGCGTGTTCGCGCTGTGTTTTGCCGTGTACGCGGTGCTCATCATCGCGTTTTACTTTCTGGCAGGCGACCAGCTGCATTTCCGCCGCTCCCGCGGCGAGGTGACCATGCCCGCCGCCGAGGCGGGGACGATAGAGCTGGTGCAGGGGACATATGTACAGCAGACGTTCGCCGCGAAGATCCAGCGGTTGGAGAGCGTGTCCGTCCAGTGGGGCGCGTACTATCGTACCAACGCCGGCACGGTGACCATGGCGCTGTACCGCGGCGAGGAGCTGCTGGGGCAGCAGACCTTTGACGCGGCGGCCATTACCGAGGGCGGCGTGACCACGCTGACCTTCGATACACCCTTGGAGGGGCTGGTGGATGTGCCCCTGACGCTGCGAGTGTGGGCGGATTCCACCCCCGGCAGCGCGGTGTCCCCGATGATGAACACCTCCGCACCGCAGACGGAGGGCTTTGCCCTCGACTTGAACGGCTCTGCCGCTGCGGGGACGCTCTGCTTCTCCGCCGGTGGCGAGGACTATATCTGGACGGGGCTGCATTATTGGGAGTTCGCGGCGGCGTTTGGGCTGCTGCTGGCGGCGTACCTGTTCTGGTCATACAGCCGCTGGCGGCAGGGAAAGCCCAGCGCGCTGGTGAAGGCCGTTGTCGCTGTGCAGAAGTACCGGTTCCTCATCAAGCAGCTGGTGGATCGGGACTTCAAGGCGAAGTACAAACGCTCGGTGCTGGGCGTGTTCTGGAGCTTTCTGAACCCGCTGCTGAACATGGCGGTGCAGTACGTGGTGTTCTCCAACCTGTTCCGCTTCGACATACCGTATTTTCCTGTCTACCTGCTGTGCGGCAACGTGATCTTCACCTATTTCTCCGAGTCCTGCGGCATGGCACTGACCTCCATTGTAGGCAACGCCGGCCTTATCACCAAGGTGTATGTGCCCAAGTATATCTATCCGCTGACCCGGATACTGTCCTCTCTCATCAACCTGCTGATCTCTATGATCCCGCTGATTGCGGCGGCGTTAATAACTGGATTGCTACCTACCCCGGCGTATATCTTGTCTCTGTATGTGTTTGTATGCTTGGCATTGTTCTGCTTAGGAATGGGACTATTTTTGTCGGCGGCCATGGTGTTTTTTCGGGATATTCAGTTTTTGTGGGGTGTGCTGACCACCATCTGGATGTATCTGACCCCCATCTTCTACCCAGTATCCATCTTGCCGGAAAATATCAAAACGATCGTGGAGTTGAACCCGCTGTACTACTACGTGACCTTCGTGCGGACGTGCATCATCGACGGCGTTTCACCGGAGCCGACCATGTACGCCCAGTGCCTGCTGTACGCCATTGCGGCACTGGTAGTAGGCGCGTGGGTGTTTAAGAAGAATCAGGATAAATTCGTGCTGTATCTGTGAGGTGGAGTATGGAGCAAAACGATATTACCATTTCCGCCCGGGATGTGGCGATGCGCTTTCGGCTGACGGATGACAAGATCCTGTCGTTGAAGGAATTTGTTACGCGGAAGATACGCGGAAAAATCAAGACCAACGAGTTCTGGGCACTGAAGGGCGTCAGCTTCGACGTGCATAAGGGCGAGGTACTGGGCATCATCGGGCGCAACGGCTCCGGCAAGAGCACGCTGCTCAAGTGCATCTCCGGCATCCTGAAGCCTACGCGGGGCAGCGTGACGTGTTACGGGAACATCGTACCCATGCTGGAGCTTGGCTCCGGCTTCGACCCCGACCTGACGGGGCGAGAGAATGTGTTCCTCAACGGCGCGATCTTGGGCTACACGGAGGATTTTCTAAAAGGGAAATTCGACGAGATACACGAGTTTTCCGAGCTGGGAGACTTCATTGACGTGCCGATACGAAACTACTCCAGCGGCATGATGGCGCGGCTGGCGTTCTCGGTGGCGACGGTGGTGAATCCGCAGATCCTTATCGTGGACGAGATACTGTCCGTGGGCGATGAGTCGTTCCAGGCCAAGAGCCGTGCGCGGATGATGGAGCTGATGAGCGGCGGCACCACGGTGTTGTTCGTGAGCCACAGCCTCAATCAGATCCGCGAGATGTGCGACCATGTTCTGTGGCTGGACAGCGGCGAAGTGAAAATGTACGGCAAAACGCAAGAGGTGTGCGATAGATATAAGGTGGATTGATGGGTATGCCGCAGGAGGGAGTATATGCCAATTCCTAAAACGATCCATTACTGCTGGTTTGGAGGAAACCCTATACCGAAGCAGGTACAGAATTACATCGAAACATGGAGATGTAATTGCCCGGGGTATGATTTTCGCTGTTGGACGGAGGATAATTATGACGTCCATAAAAACGAATATGTGGAGGAGGCATACCGCACGAGGAAATGGGCGTTTGTTTCTGACTTTTGCCGATTGGATGTTCTTTTTCACTATGGCGGAGTCTATTTGGATACCGATATCGAAATGCTCAAACCAATTACGCCGTTTCTGAAGGGCGAAGCATTTCTTGGCTTTGAAACGAACGACACGTTGTCAACCGCTGTAATAGGCGCAGAGAGGGGGCATTATCTTATTGAAGAAATGCTTGATTCTTATAAGGGCGAACATTTTATCGTAAATGGTGTGGAGAATTGTACGCCCAATGTGATTAGGCTGACAGAATTGTGCAAAAGCAAAGGACTCATGACCAATGGGAAAAAGCAGAATCTGCAAGGGGTAGAGGTTTATCCGCAGGTAGTGTTTTCGCCAAATGCATTGTGCCAAGTGTGGGGGAAACCCCCTGCTGCATCGGTAACAGTTCATCACATGGATGGTAGCTGGCGTTCACGCTCACGAGAAAACAGTGTGTTTGGCCGGGGGCGGACATGGGGTGTGGGGGCACTTCGCAACATACTTGGAACGGTCACTGTGTCAAGATTATCACACCTTTTAGGCGGAAAAAAGTGATCGCGGAGGCTATATGGCAGCAGAGTTAGGGTTCATTATCCCCACCTATAATCGCCCGGAATGCGTGGAATACTACCTTACTTCGCAGATGGAGGCGTTTGCAGCGCGGGAAATAAATGTTGTAGTCTTTGACAGCAGCGAAAACGATGACACGAGGATCGTAGTGGAGGCTTTCACAGCAAAGAATCCAAAAGCAGCGAAATACCTGCACTATGATCGATATGAGGGAAATAAGGCCGATTTGCGTGCGCTGGATAAGAAGGTTTTCACGGCGTGTCAGAGGTACATGGATCAATATAAGTATCTCTGGTTTTCGGGCGATGGCACGGTATTTGATATAGCACTGCTTTGGGGCGATATACAAATGCTGATGGCACAGGATATGGATTACATTGCAGTTGACAGTACGCAATTTAATGTGTGGAAACCGCGTGCGGACGGAGTCGAATACTATACTGACAGCTGCACCTTCTTCAAGGAATGCGGATGGCTGCTGACCTTGCTTGGCTCAAACATCCTGCGGTGTGAGCATATAGAAGAGACTGCTGCAAAGTATCCCGTATTACGACCGGATAGCTTTGCATTTTGGATTCCGATGGCATTTTTAAGACTGTTTTCCGAGAAACCAATACATGCAGCAGTTGTTCAAAAAAGAAACGCGTATTGTGTTAACCCGAAGCGTACGGAAGCCTTTTGGATGACAAACAGAGATGTGCTGTGGCAGTGGGCGGTGACGTGGCCGGAAGCAGTCGATGCACTGCCGGGATACTACAATCCAGTGAAGGAGTTTGTGATCAAGGAACAGAATAGAGGACGGTTGTTTTCTCTGAAGGGTTTTTTGAAGTTAAAAGCAACGGGAAACCTGCCTTTGGCCGACGTAAAGAGATACAGAGTATACTTCAAGAGAGTCTCAGATGTGCCGATTTGGGTCATTTGGTTGATTTCGAGATCTGGAGAGAAAGTTTTACCCTGGTTATATAAAGCTTACATTGCAAAGAAACAGGATAAGGAGAGGAACAAGTGAAAGTTGTATTACTTGCCGGTGGATTCGGCACACGTATCAGTGAGGAATCCCAGTACCGGCCCAAGCCCATGGTGGAGATCGGCGGTATGCCCATTCTCTGGCACATTATGAAAGAGTACGCCAGCTATGGCTTTAACGAGTTCATTGTGTGCGCGGGGTACAAGCAGCACATGATCAAGGAGTGGTTCGCGGATTACTTCCTGCACACCAGTGACATTACCTTTGATTTTACCCACGGTCAGAATGAAATGACCGTACATAATAACCACGCCGAGCCGTGGAAGGTCACAGTGGTGGATACCGGTCTGAACACCATGACCGGCGGGCGCATCAAGCGTATCCAGCCGTATGTGGGGAATGAGCCGTTTATGATGACCTACGGCGATGGTGTGTGCGATGTGAACATCGCAGAGCTTCTGAAGTTTCACCGCGAGCACGGCAAGCTGGCCACGCTGACAGCGGTGATCCAACAGCAGCAGAAGGGCGTGCTGGACATCGGTGGCGATAACGCCGTTCGCTCCTTCCGCGAAAAGAACGCGGCGGACGGTGCACTCATCAATGCTGGGTATATGGTGCTGGAGCCGCAGGTTTTTGACCTGCTGGACGGCGATGCCTGTGTATTTGAGCGTACACCCCTTCAAACATTGGCAGAGCAGGGGCAGCTGATGTCCTACACCCACCGAGGTTTCTGGCAATGCATGGATGACAAGCGAGAAATGGCTATGCTGGAAAAGCTTTGGGCAAGCGGACAAGCTCCGTGGAAAGTGTGGGCGGACTGATGGACGGCATGAATTTGGATTTCTACCGCGGCAAGCGGGTGTTTGTCACCGGTCACACGGGCTTTAAGGGCAGCTGGCTGTGTAAGATCCTGACTATGGCTGGTGCCGAGGTCACGGGGTACTCCCTGCCCGCACCCACTGAACCGAGCCTGCTTGCCATCTCTGGAGTGGAAAAGGACATGACCTCGGTCATCGGCGATGTGCGCGATTTTGCCGCACTGAAAGCGGCATTCGATGCCGCACAGCCAGAGATCGTACTGCATCTGGCGGCGCAGCCCATCGTCCGTGAGAGCTACAAAAATCCGGCTTACACTTACGAAACCAATGTGATGGGTACGGTCAACATTTTAGAATGTGTTAGGATTTCACGGGTACCCGTGAAATCCGTGGTGAATATCACCACGGATAAGGTCTATCACAACAACGAGTGGGCGTGGGGGTATCGGGAGAATGAGCCGTTGGACGGCTTTGACCCCTACTCCAACTCCAAGTCCTGCTCAGAGCTGGTGACCCATAGCTATGTCAACAGCTTCTTCACCGACAGCGGCGTGGCTGTGTCCACTGCCCGCGCCGGAAACGTGATTGGCGGCGGCGACTTCGCTGCTGACCGTATTGTGCCGGACTGTGTACGTGCCGTGCAGGCGGGCGCACCCATCGGTGTGCGGAACCCCCACTCCACCCGACCGTACCAGCATGTGCTGGAGCCGTTGTTTGCCTATCTGATGATCGCCCAGCGGCAGTATGAGGACGGGCTTCTTGCCGGCTGGTATAACGTGGGGCCGGACGACTGCGACTGCGTCACCACCGGTCAGCTGGTGGAGCTATTCAAGGAAAAGTGGGGCGCGGGCTTTGATTGGGTCAATCAGGCAGAGGCTGACGCGCCGCATGAGGCGAACTTCCTGAAGCTGGACAGTACGAAGCTGAAGACCACCTTCGGCTGGCAGCCTCGCTGGCACATTGACGAAGCCATCGCTAAAACCTGCCAGTGGACGCGGGTTTGGCTGGCCGGCGGCGATGTAGCCGGTGAGATGGAGCGGGAGATTGAGGATTTCCTAGGAGAAAGTTCATGCTGAAGCTAACGCCTGAGCAGCTGGCGGCGGTGGAGCTGCTACGCGAAGCGCGGTTGGACGGAGACGAGGGAATGCCGCAGGAACTGTTTCTGCTGATATCAGGACTGGTCCCTTTGGCGAATGTGGATCTGCTGATAACCGATGAGGAGGGCCGGCTTTTGCTTGCTCGCAGACATGACCCTTGGTATCCAGACAGCTGGCATATACCTGGAGGGTGTATGCATTACGGTGAAACCTTCCGCCACTGCATTGAAGAAACATCGCGGCGCGAGATCGGCACGGTTGTTGCATGGGAAGAAAAGCCCATAGCTGTAAAGAACGTTATTCGCGGTGTGGATGAGGAGAAGGTTTTTCCTAGAGAGCGGGGACATAATGTGGCGGTACTGTTCCGCTGCCGTGTACCGGCGGGATGGCAGATCAATAACGGCGGCAAAAGAGCTTGCGACGACGGATATCTTGCCTGGTTTGACAAATTGCCGCCGGACTTCATGAAAATACAGCGTGTTTATGATGACGAGCTGGATTCATGGAGATAAAGTGACCGAAAAGGAGAGGAGAATGTGTAAATGAAAGGTGCCGCATGGATCATTGATTACCTGATTGGGAAAGGCGTAACAGATATTTTCGGGATTCCTGGTGTGGTAATTATGGATTTTCTGTACGCCGTAGATCAAAGGTCGCCGGAGATCACGCCGCATTTGTGTTATCACGAACAGGGCGGCGCCTATGAAGCCTGCGGATACGCGCAGACGACAGGAAAGCTTGGCGTGGCATATGCCACACGGGGACCGGGATTTACAAATATGCTGACCGCTATGGCAGATGCTTACTATGATTCGATCCCTACGATGTTTTTCACCGCACATGCGAGTACGGCGCGCAACGAGCATATGCGTGTGCTGAACAATCAGGAGATTGACACGGTAGGCATAGCAAAGCAGGTAACAAAGTATGCTGTGCGGGTCGACAGCATTGCGGATCTGCAGCGTGAAGTAATGCATGCCTATGCCTGTGCTGTGTCTGGCAGAAAAGGACCGGTTTTTTTGGATATTCTCACCGAAGTTTTGAACCAGGAGGTCGAGCTACAGAGTGAGCCCGCCGTGCGGCATGAAGCCGGCCAAGCTGCGGAAGCGGCCGAGGATGCGGCAAAAAGGATCCAGATGGCAAAGAGACCTGTGCTTCTAATTGGGAATGGCGTGCGGGACACAGACAGTGTGCGGATCCTGAAAAAGGTGGCAAAAGAATTTAAGATCCCCGTACTTTCCAGCCGCGCGGGACAGGATATCATTCCGAATGCAGAGGAGTATTTCGGTTTTGTAGGAAGCCGCGCTACTAGGCACAGCAATTTTATCCTCAGCAAAGCGGACCTGATCATAGCGATGGGCAATCGAATGGCGTTCCCTACAAATTCAAAGAGCTTTCGGCCTATCGTAGAGCGGTCATTTACGGTTCGCATTGAAGTGGACGCGGCGGAACTTGAGCGCGAGATACCCAACAGCGTGGGATACGCAGCGGGCACGGCGGACTTTTTACGTGCTTTGGAGGAAAAGGATCTGCATTATTCCGGCAGCGATGACTGGCTTAATGTCTGCAAAGGGCTGCGCGACGTCCTGCAGGGCAAGGATGAGATACCTGTGGTCGCCATAATAAAGAAGATCATTCATATGGCCGGTAAAGACGCGGCGCTCACCTGTGATGTAGGAAATCACAGTTTTTGGGTGACTACCGCGTACGCTTATGCCTGCTGTGGCAACAGGATTCTGTATTCTGGATCCTTCGGCGCGCTTGGCTCTGCGCTTCCTAAGGCAATCGGTGCGTATTACGCAGCGCGCAGGCCATCTGTTTGTTTTGTGGGGGATCAGGGAATGCAGTTCAATATGCAGGAGCTGCAGCTGATCGCACAGGAGCAATTACCGGTGACGGTGGTGATACTGAACAATCGCTCCTCCGGCATGATTATGGAGCGCGAAAAGGCTCGTTACGGAGAGCACCTTCTTCACACCACGGTCAGCAGCGGATATGGTTATCCGAACTTTGAGGCGATCGCAGCGGTGTACGGATTCGAATACCACCGCATCAACGCAGCAGACGCAGACGCGGCGATAGACTTTGAGGTAGGGAAAAATCCGCTGATACTCGAGCTTATGATAGAGGAAGACACTCCGCTGCATCCGACACTTCCGCAGGGAGTACCTTGTCAGGATCTATCGCCGGCACTTCCGAGGGAACTCTATACGCGGCTGGATAATATGTGAAGTTCTGCACCTCGGTGAGAAGCACACGAGTTGATAAGGAAAGGGAAGAATATGTTGAATGAAATTGAACTGAAAAGACTTGCGTGGGAAATCCGTAAAGCAATCATGTACGAGATTTCGTCCAAAGGCGGCGGCCATGTGGGCGGAACGCTGGATTTAGCGGAATTGATGGCAGTCTTATATGGCGCTGTTATGAATGTCCGTCCGGAAGATCCCAGTTGGCCTCAGCGGGACAATTTGGTTTGCTCCAAGGGACACTCCGGACCGGCAATTTATGCTGCGCTGGCATTAAAGGGCTTTTTCCCTTACGAAAAACTGTCGACCCTGAATTGTGCAAATACAACTTTGCCGGGGCATTGTGACAGACGTGTACCTGGCATAGATGCCACTACAGGAAGCCTTGGACAGGGACTGTCCATTGCATGCGGACTTGCTCTGGGAGCGAAAATGTCGGGATATGATAAGAATGTGTTCTGCATTCTGGGCGATGGTGAGCTTGACGAGGGCCAAAACTGGGAAGCGGCTTTATTCGCTGCGCATCATAAGCTCGATCAGCTGATCGCGTTTTTAGATTGGAATAAAAAGCAGATCGACGGTACCAACGATGCCGTGATGTCATTGGGGGACATACAGGCGAAGTTTCGTTCCTTTGGCTGGCACGTACAAATGGTGGGCGGCAGAGATATCCCTGGGATATATCACGCCATTGAAGAAGCCCGCAGTACGCAGGGGCAGCCGTCCATCGTCATACTTGACACGGTCAAGGGAGCGGGCATTCCCTGTATCGAGCAGATCGCGGACAATCACTGTATAGGCGTTCCGAGAGACTTAGCGGAGAGGGCTTTTACAGAATTGGACGAAGAAGCTAGAATGATGGGAGGAGAGGATAGATGATGAATCTGCGCTATACCGGCGGCCCGGCGGAACAGGACATCAATCGGCTGTTCAGCAGATGGATGGAAGAAATGTTGAACGAAGATGAAAAGGTCGTTTATCTGGATGCGGATCTGATGCGCGGCCTGAACACTGCCGATCTTTGGAAAAAACGGCCTGACAGAGTATACAACTGTGGTATTCAGGAGGGGAATATGGTCGCCGTTGCGGCAGGCTTATGTCTAGCCGGTTACAAACCGTATGTGCACAGCTTTACGCCATTTGTCACCCGCAGAGCGTATGACCAGATCGCCGTGAGCGTAGCCTATGCCCATAAGAGTGTGCATTTGATCGGCACGGACGCGGGTATACTGGCCAGCGATAACGGCGGCACACACATGTGCTTTGAGGACGTTGCGATTATCCGTGCGATCCCGGAAGCGTGTGTGATCGATGTAACAGATGCGGCCATGTTCCACGCTCTGCTGCGGAACACGAAAGATCGGTCAGGCGTGACATATTTCCGCACGGGAAGGCGAAACATGCCGGATGTCTATCTGATGGATACTGAGTTTGAAGTGGGGTGCGGCAAGGTCCTTACAGAAGGCACTGACGTCACCGTGATAGCCTCCGGCATCATGGTGGCTTCCGCGCTGGAAGCCGCCAAGGCTCTGCGGCAAGAAGGGATCCGTGCTCGGGTCGTGGATCCGGTCACCATCAAGCCGTTGGATGAGCCGCTGGTTCTGAAGTGTGCCGCAGAAACAGGGGCTATCGTATCCGCGGAGAATTGCAATGTAATTGGTGGCTTGGGCAGTGCTGTTGCGGAATTGGTTTGCGGAACGAAGCCTGTTCCTGTAGTCAGAGTGGGCGTGGAAGACCAGTTCGGGCAGACCGGCCCGGTAGGGTTCCTGCGAGAGGCTTATGGCTTGACACCGGAACGGATCATTGAAGGGGTGCGTGAAGCACTGTGCATGAAGGGAAGATAAAGAATTATGGGAAAAGTAAGCTTACTTGATTGTACCCTTAGAGATGGAGGGTATCTGAACAACTGGGCCTTTGGCGAAAAAGCCATTGATGACATGGTGCATCAGCTGGAAAATACGAATGTCGAAATGCTTGAATTGGGCTTTATCCGAAACGAGCCTGACAACAAGGACAGGACGGTTTTTTCCTCTCCGGCGACAGCGATGCGGATTGTAGGCAAGAAGAAGGAAGGGCTGCTGTACTCTGTAATGGGTGAGCTTTCTAGCGAAATTCCTCTTGAGAATATCCCGCATGCGGAGGAAAGCGGTATTGATATTATCCGAATGATCATTTGGAAGGATAAAACCTTGCCAGATGGCAGAGTAGTGGATGCGCTCGAAGAAGGATATCGGTATTGCAAAGGTCTTGTTGAAAAGGGGTACAAAGTTTGCGTTCAGCCTGTACGCGTGAATCAATACAGCGAGGCGGAATTTGTGGCAATGGTACGACACTTTTCCGAGCTGAATCCCATGGCAATCTATGTGGTGGACAGTTGGGGAACAGATAATCCGGAGGATTTGCTGCACTATATGCACTTGGCTGATGAAAACCTGCCGAAGGGGATATCCATAGGGTATCACGGCCACAACAACATGATGCATGCCATGGCTGTGGCACAGGCGATCCTCCGTGAGAACTTTGAGCGCGACATTATTATTGATGCCAGTGTTTACGGTATTGGCCGCGGCGCAGGAAATCTGAATTTGGAACTGATCGCCAAGTATATGAACGAGCAGTATGGCAAGGCATATGATCTGACGCCGATGCTTCATGTCTACAATAACTACATTCAGGACATCTATGCCCAGGAAGCTTGGGGCTACTCCATTCCCTTCTTGATCACGGCCATGCATAAGGCGAACCCGCGCTGCACCACCTACATGGTGCATGAGTTGCATTTAGATAACGATGCGATCAGCTATGTCTTGGACCATTTACCCCAGAAGTATAAGATCATTTTTGACAAGAAGCAGATCGATGCGGTCCTGGAGACGTATGGCAAAAAGAAAGCAGAATAGCGGAAGGAATGCAAAAGATGGATAGTTTTATATCCAGACGACAGGGATGCCGCGTCATCGATACGACATTCAGCGTTGGCGGCGAGCGGGTGGCGTGGCGTTTTGGCGAGAGCGATATCAGAGCGGCGAGATCCCTTCTGCAAAGAAGCGGTGTGGATATTGTCGAGTGCGGCCTGCTTTGCAGCTATAGTGCGGGCGTGGATTGCACCATTTGGGAAACTACCTGGCTGCCCGCTGGAGCAGAGCGCAATGGAGAACAGCTTTTTGCATTGCTGCTAGACAGATACAGCCGTCCACGTTTAGATTCTATTCCGGAACGGGCTCAGGATACGGTCGACATTATTCGGATGTTTTTCACATCAGAGGACGAAACAGAAGACTTGGAGTACTGCCGGATGCTGATGGATAAAGGATATCTTGTGGCCGTCATGATCGATGAACCGGCACAGTATGATGCCGAGTGCTTCACGGAAAAGATGGTAGCACTGAACGATATTCATCCATGGTGCTGTACGCTTTTTGACCGCTCTGGCCTTATGACGGAAAGCATGCTGCAGAACACACTGTCGATCATGGCTCGGCATTTGGCGGATGATATCGCGATTGGGTTTCAGGGGCGTGATAACCTTCAATTCCTTCCGCAACTTTTTACAATATTTCTTGCAGCGGCTACGGACCATGAGCTGGTGGTGGATACTGCCGTCGGAGGCCTGTCAGCCAGCGCGCCGCAGATAGACACGGTAAACGCCTGCCGCCTGCTGAACGAAAGATGCGGCAGAGGGTATTTGCTGTGTGCGCTGGACTATCTAAAGGATCTTCTTTTGAAGCATATCAAGCCGATGATATCGCCTGAAAGTGCATATTTTTACCTCTGCGCTGCGCAAGAAGGATGCGCCTATACATATGCGGACTATTATCTGAAGAACGGTATTCCTGCAGAAGAACTGGTGGGGATCCTTTCCTGCGTGAGGCGTAGGGCGGCATACTCCTTTGATGAGATCTCCGCCAATTGCGCGATGAGAGAGAGTATGCGGCGCAAGACCAAGATCGTGATCGTTACCATCACGAAGGCTCACCCACTGCGGATCGAAAGGATGCTGTCCCACAGCGCGAAGGGTATGATGAAGTGCGGCATCGACTGGGTCATTTTGGATGGCAGCAATGATGCCAGGACAGCAGCCTGCGTAAGGGGATTCCAGGCCAGCGGGCTTATCAATCTGGCGTATCAGCGGGCTTCGCGCATGGCCGTCGATGACTCTGTGCAGATGCGTGCTGAGGCCTATCGGCTGGGGATGGGCTATGATTACATATGGGTACTTGATGATGACTTTGTGCCGACCATCAATGAGTGCTACTATGAGTTGCTTTGTGCACTGCGCAATGGGACAGACCTGTTGATGGTAGATGCGTTATACCGCAACGGCTACCGCAGGAGAAATCTTCAATATAAGAAGCCTGCGGATTTCTTTGAGGAGAACAGCAACCGGTTGGCGAACCCGAGTCAATATATTATGAGGACATCCTTGGCGGCGACGATCTTGGAGCGTCATACGGCAAGCGGCAGGAACGGGACGCACTGGCTGATGGAAAGCACCTTGCATGAGATTGCGGAACGCGAATATCAAATGGGCCTGCTGGTATCTCTGACCTTTTTCTGCGGGGATAATACTTTTGTCAAACGCTGCGAATGCGGAGATGCTATACAGATTTGGGGACATGATTGGTATGATGCGGTCAACAGATTGCCGGAGGATTATTCTGCGGCAAAGAGAGCAGCGGTCCGTTTCAGAACGCCGGACATTCAACCTTTCCATGTACATTCCCTACTGGGACAGCGCGCACAAGGATATTTTTGCCTTGCGCGCTATAAGCAAAATAAAGCTCGGCTTTTAGAAGTTGGAGATACCCCAGAATGGAAATATGTTTTCGCGGCTGTCATGCCAAAAAGAATTGCAGGGAAGCTGTATGGGATCTATGTGACCAGAAATAAAAAGTCTGCAGGATTTTTCGGCAAGGCAATTTTAAAAGTCAAAGATCTGTTTGTGCGGTTAGCAGGATAGGAACGTGTGTTTTATGATCAACTACGAGTCAAAAGAAGACTGTTTCAGCAAATGCGCCCATGTGAAATCCCGTATGATATGGGGGGATGAACGTATCATCCCGGATCCTTGGGTCACGGTTGTGATCCCTACCTATCGGCGGCCTCATCTGCTGAAGGAAGCGTTGAACTCCGTGTTGAAACAACAGTCCACAGACTTTTTGTGGGACATTCTCATTGTAGACAATGAGGCAGATGACGGGAAAGAAAATGATACGGAGCGACTTGTCCGTCAAATAAACGACAGCAGAATTCTATATTATCGCAACTCCGAAAATATCTGGGTCGGAGATAATTTCAACCGCTGCTTTCTGCTGGCGCGGGGAGAATGGGTCGTCATGCTACACGATGACGATCTGTTGATGAGCAATGCACTGAAGACCATAGGATCATTGATTCGTGGGTATGACACGGAGGAACGGCCGATAGGGGCTATCGCGGCGAGCTATATACAGGTCGAATATGACCCTATCAGGGATGAGATCAAAGAGGATGTTCCGCAAATTGACAGGCATTACGCAAGCTGCCCCATAGATATGAAGGTTTATCATTTGACTCATTCAAATGTAAAAGTACTTGCGCATATTGGAGGCGCAGCGCCTACGAACGGTAGTACGTTCCGCAGGCAGGCGGTAATAGACATTGGCGGGTTTAACGAAAGCCATGGTATCTCCGGAGATCTGATGCTGTTTTACAGGCTGGAAAACGAGTACGAAGCATACCAAACCCTTTCTCCTATCGGTTTTTACCGTTGGGGTATAAACAGCATGATGGGCAAAGATTCTCTCCGTCGGGTCATTCGGGACAATTTTGAGTACAGGGAATACATTTACGGGAAAAGCAGAGCAAATCGTGTTCTGGGAAAACTATTCCGAAGCTGTCACTACCGGCGCTTTTCGTTAGGGGCTATTGACGAGCGAGTCAGGGTCAGCGGCGAGTCCATCTCACTTTCTGATTTTGATGATATATACAGTAAACGGCCCGGTATACTGTGGTATATGTGCTACAGGGTGATCGTAGCGGTTTATTGTGTATATAAAAAAGTGGAAACGAAAAAGAATGCGCAGAAGGCTGAGAAAAGATTGAATACCTACTATATTGATGAAAAGGAAGATTTCTGAGGTGGAGCGATGAAGGTTAAAGAAATGGTCTGCAGCAGCCAGTATGAGGACATGCTGCGTATGATTCAAAATCACTCATTAAAAAAGCAAAGGGGAAAATCTTTTCTGATAACCGGCGGTAACGGCTTTATCATGTACTATCTTGTTCTGACACTGCTTTGTATGAATGATGAGAATCATAACGGAAATGTAATCACACTTATGGTTCGAAGCCAAGACAGAGCCGCACAGAGATACGGTGCATTGCTGAAACGCAGCGATTTGCGGGTCATGGTACAGGATGTTTGTGAGCCCATCCGTGTGGAGGAGTCTTTTGATTATATTGTCCATGCAGCCAGCGGTGCCAGTGCGCAGCAATTTGATGAGGATCCTGTCGGTATTTTCAATGCGAATGTGCTGGGAACGGAAAACCTTATTACATTTATCCGCCGCAAACCTTGCGTCAGCATGACCTATGTCAGCAGCTTTACGGTTTACGGGAATGGAACGGAAAAGCAGGAGGTTATCGATGAGGATTTCCGCGGCCCGGAGGATTGGAACTCTAATCGGGCGTCCTACTCCTACGGGAAACGCGCTGCGGAATTTCTTTGCGGTGCGGCATGGCGCAAATATGCGTGTCCTATTCGGATCATCCGCCCTGGGTTTGTCTATGGCGGAAGTTCTCCCAACGATAACCGCGTCTATTCCGAAATCATTCGAAATGTAGCGGAGCACCAACCCATCGTTTTGCAGTCCGCGGGACATGTATACCGCTCCATGATCTATGTGACAGATGTCGTCCGCGGTATTTTCGCCTGCCTCTTTGATGGGGAGAATGGCGAGGCATATAACGCAGCAAATGAGTTCGTGTCCATCCAAGAATTTGCCGTTGCGGCGGTAAAAGTAAACCCTGCCGTTTGTCTGATGTTTAAGAATGAAGCGGATAAGGCTCTGCCGGCTCCACAAAGGCCCGGCGGAGCTATGAGTACAAAAAAACTGACGACTTGCGGATGGCATCCTGAGGTTTCACTGACGGATGGCATTGCTATGGGCGCGGAGATATATTCTTACCATTTCCTATGAGAGAATGGAGAGTACGGGATACGATCCATAGGGAGTGGGCTGATAGAATGTATCGGGGAAATCGCTTGAGACCATTAACGGAGGGCTGCGATGGAGGGTTTCTGTGAGAAGAGAGAGAGAGAGAGAGAATGGCCGCAACGGCTATATTGAATTGTGCCGCTTTATTTTTGCTCTTTGCATAGTGAGCCATCACTTTATGCTTCTTCCGACAGGACCGGAGCATGTTCCTTTGATCGGAGGATATATTGGCACAGATTTTTTCTTTATTCTTTCCGGCTTTTTCCTTTACGCTGCAGCGCGAGAGGACACTGACGGAAAAACCACCGTAGAGGTGGTCTGTAAGAAGTTCAAAAGAATTTTTCCGTACTTTTTGGTGTCCTGGCTAATCGCGTTCGCCGTTAATACCGTAAAGACCCAACCAGGGGTATTTCGCGGCTTTTATAACCTGTTAGCGGGTATTCCGCAACTTTTTTTGCTGACAATGACCGGGATCGCCAACGGGCAAAGTGCGCCGAATGCCTATGTGGGAACAAGCTGGTATCTTTCCGCACTGATGGTTGGGATGATAGCGGTATATCCGCTGATGCGAAGATACCGTGAAACCTTTGTCGCCGCCGTTGCCCCACTGATCGCTGTATTCTGTTATGGGTACTTTATGGTTGTCAATGGCAATATTGGTGTGGTAAATCAGTTTACCTTCTGCAAACTGGGCGTTTTCCGGGCCATTGCCGGTTTGTGCTTAGGCGGGTTTTGCTATTGGATCGCGCAAAAGCTGAAAGGTATGCGGCTGACAAAAATCGGGCAGACAATGGCATCATCTCTGCAGATCGCACTTATTTTCCTGTCTCTCCTGCTGATGGAGTTTTATAGGGGGCATAACGATTCGCTTCAGATCGGGATATTTGTGTGCCTTATTGTGATCTCCATGGGTTTCGACACGGCAGTCAACCGGTTTTTTGCCGGGCCGGTCACGGCTTTCCTGGGGAGATTCAGCATGGCGATCTTCCTTTCGCAGAGTGTGACGTATATGTATGGGGTCTTGCCATATCCGGAAGATTGGCGTTTGTGTTATGCCGTTCATTATGGGTATGTACTGTGTGCATCACTGCTTGTGTATTATTCTGTTGCGCTCCTGCGGCGCGCTGCACTTTGGGAAAAAATAAAAAAATTGCTGTTTGCCAATGGAAAACAGCAGGGCTGACCTGTATCGGTAACGGGTAAGAATGGCAGGAGAGAGGTTTTATGGCATTTACATTTGAGGAGCACCCTAAGATCAAGGGATTATTTGTAATTACACCGCATCTGTTTACAGACTTTCGCGGCGACTACAAAAAAGTATACGAGAAGGAGACTTATCGAGAGCACGGGATCGACCAGATTTTTAACGAGACTAGCGAGATCGTATCCGATAAAGGGGTCCTGAGGGGACTTCACTTTCAAACAGTAGATTCGCAGGCAAAGCTGATACATGTAATTAAGGGGAGTCTGTTCGATGTGGCGGTGGATCTTCGCCCAAATTCGGAGACCTTCGGACAGTGGGTGTCCTTTTTGCTGACGGCTGAAGAAAACAAGGCCGTTCTCGTTCCGGAAGATTTCGCGCATGGTTTCATGGCGTTGGAGGACGGTACAATTTTCACCTATCAGTGCAGCGGTACATATCGGCCGGAGTATTGCGGCGGCATTGCATGGGATGACGCGGAGTTGGCTATTCCGTGGCCGCTGCCGCAGGGAATGGATCGCCCCATTATGTCTGAAAAGGATACACGCAATATGAGCGTGCGGGAATATAGAATTCGACACTGCTGACAATAAAAGAGAATAGAGGTGTACCGATGAAAAAGAGACTGAGCAGTATTCTGATCGTACTTTCCCTGCTTCTGACGCTGCTGCCTGCACAGGCATTTGCGGAAGAAGTAGTTGTGGAGAGTGACTGCGCCGCAGGGGAAGCGTTAGTGGAAGCAGAAGTACCTGCACCGGAGGAAGCTGATCTGGGGAAGGGTAGCTCCAATGAGCTGATTTCCAATGGGGAAACGACTTCTTTCAAAGAAGACCTTTCGCCAAAGGAAGGAATTTCTGTGGAGGGCAAGGCCGCCGGTAAAGAAGACTCTTCTACGGAAGAAACACCTCTCGGGCCAACGGTTGCTGCGGAGGCAGCCCTTCCAGCCGCGGAAGATTCCGAGGAGGCACTCGTTGGAGATACTCCAATCTCGGCAGACCTCAGCAATTATCTCTACAAGTACGGCGGTTTTCCTGATTATAAAGAAAACGTGGGTCTTCGGCACAGATACCTTTCTGTGGCGGACTATGCAGGTGCGGAAACAGCCATTGTCAACGCATTCAAAAACTGGGAGACCACGGTCGATGTCATTCAGTATAAAATTCCACGGACCGAGGGAATTCAATTCATCGCAGATGTCTTGAATCGGCATCCCGAATTATTTTATTCGGGGAGCTCTATCAGCTGTGCCGTAGACAGCAACTATATTTTGAGCTATGATTTGCCGTATGACGAAGCCTATTCGAGGGAAGATGTTGCTGCTTATGAGGAGGCTGTGACATCCGCGTTGAATCGTGTGAACGAAAGTATGACGTCACTGCAGAAGGCGCTTGTACTTCATGATTATTTAGCGCAGCATACGGAATACGATCTTACTTATTCGAATTACAACAGTTATAATGCACTCGTTGATGGAGCCGCCGTTTGCCAGGGTTACACTATGGCCTACTTGGATCTCCTGAACCGTGCTGGCGTTCCGTGTGCAACCTCAGCAAGTGAGGCGATGAACCATATTTGGAATTTGGTGCAGATCGATGGAGACTGGTATCATGTGGATGTGACATGGGATGATCCTGTAAATGACATACTCGGTCAAGCCCTACATACGAATTTTCTGCGGAGCGATATAGGGATAGCTGATGCAGAAAGCTCGGGGCATTACGGCTGGGTGGATGACTACGACTGTACGTCCACTAAGTATGACGCGGGCTGGTTTTGGTCTGCCTGCAATTCTGCTATTGGTATGGTGGACAATACGACGGCCTACTACCTTTCTCATAAGAGCGCGGGGGGCTTCGGTAAATATTACATACAATTGATAGAGCGGGACTGGACGACGGGAGCAGAGGTTGCCGCGAGCAGTGTTGCAGGTAAATGGATAGACTTGAAGGGCTCCTCCTGGGGTGTCAATTCCTATATGTCCTGTGACAATGGTGCGTTATGGTTCAACACAAATGATACCGTATATCGCTATGATCTGATGACGGAAGAATTATCTAAAGTAGACATATCTTCTGTATATTCAGGCGGGGACAACATATACCAAGCGGTTGTTCAAGATGGAATGCTGAAATTTGCTGTTGGCGATACTCCGGACTCCATCAAGAATACGTATCGATTGAAGGTAAGCGGGCCTGTTGTACCACCCATTGAAAAGGAAAACGGCTTAGTTGAGGAAAACGGCACATGGTATTACTATGTGAACGGCGTGGTCGATACGAGCTATATCGGCTTGGTGCCGTATAACGGCGCGTGGTACTATGTATCCGGCGGTCAAGCGGATTTTGCCTACACGGGTCTGTCTTACTATCAGGGGACATGGTACTATGTGCACAATGGCGTTGTGGATTTCGGCTATAACGGCATTGCATGGCATGGCGGAGCGCAGTACATGGATGCGTCCGGCAACATGGGGTATAGCGCACCGGGCTGGTACTTTATTCTTGGCGGTGAAGTCAACTGGGATTTCATCGGCTTGACGTACTATACCGAAACGA
>JAEYLX010000013.1 GCA_023407575.1 Bacillota bacterium | reverse complement strand
TTTACCACACTTCCAACGCCCCTCCGCTCACCCCCCTTTTTCCCCTCCGACTTTCTCCCTTTCCAGAGAGAAAAATATTTTTTGGGAATACCCTTACAGGGGGCTTAGATTATCAAAGAGTTTATTTTCACTTCACGCCTATTATTATAGCCTGTCCGAAAGAGATTTTCAAGCCATCCTGACAGGCTTCTTTTACAGCTCCATGCCGCCCATGCCTCGCTGGTGCTGCTGTTGCTCCTGCTGCCGTCCGATCTCCGGATCGGGTAACAGCTCCCTCGCCTTTTCAAGCAGAGGACGCAGACGCTCCGGCAAGTGTTCTTCCAGAAAGTCCAACATCCGACCGATGCCGTCCGTCAGACGCTCGGTGAAGCTGCGTTCCTCTTGCAGCTCGTATTGCAGATAATAGTTTTCGTCCCGCAGCCTCCGGTTTTCCTGTTCAAGCCGCTGCTGCCGCTGCGCTTCTTCCATGCGCTTTTTCACAGATGGAACTTGTGACCGCAGACGGGTATTTTCCTCTGTCAGCTCCTGCACCTTGTGCCGATCCGTCACGCTGCGCAGTGCCATTTTCTTTAGCTGCTCGACCTGATCCACCGTCACGCCCTTTACCGCCCCTGTGAGCGTCTTTTCCGGCTGAATATCGTGCAGGGATACATTTACCCTGTCCGCCTCCTTTAAGAGCCTTACAGTGCCTTTCAGAGCCTCCCGCTGCCGTTCCAGCTCGGCAACCTCCTGCTCTACTGCCGCCGTCTGCTGCTGCACAGCCTCCAGCCTCGCCGCCGCTTCCTTGAACTGCGGCAAGTCCATGTGCAGTCTGTTCGTGCCGAGTGAGATAATTTCAAAATCGTGCCTCTGGGCGATCTCCGTCAGAGCTTCTTTCTCACGCTCCATCCACGCCGCCCATTCAGTCTGCTTTTTGCCGACACCGACAAACCCCTGCTGCTTCAACGCCTGTTTCATAGATACCCGCGTCGAAAGTCCTCTTGACTGCTCCGTTGCCACTGGGATAAAATCGACATGGAGATGGGGCGTTGCCTCGTCCATGTGCAGCACCATATTGAACACCCGCAGATGGGGGTTGCGTTCTGCAAAGGACTCCGCAAAATCTTTCAGAGCTGCCGCCGCCCGTTCTCCGTCCAGCGTACCGCATCCGCAGTCGCTCATGTTGCCGATCTGGAAGATCGCTTCATGGAACAGCTTTTCCTGTTTGCTCTGCCGGATATGCTCGTAGTAGTCCGGTATCTTATCTCTTGTTTTGGTTTTCTTTGCGTTGTAGGCTGCGAGAGCTTCATCAAAAACCATGTGGTAGACCTGCTTCAGATCCTCGTTGCAAAAAGTGATATTCTGCTCCGTCCGGCTCCGGTCTACATTCGCCGCAGAGAAGCTGCGGTTATTGTGCCGGATGCTCCCTGCACCTGTCATGCCCGAAATCGTAACTCCCATAAAATCGCCCCCTTTCCGCTTGTTATTCCGTCCTCTATTTTATCACAAATTTCCGCTGAAAACAACCTCTTTGTTACTTTCTGGTGAGAAAGTAACGCAAAAGCACTTTCACACCGCCGCCCCATCGGTGCAGCGGTATGAAAGTGCTTTGCGCCCCTAAAGGGGGAGGGGTTGCCGGAGCTGCATCACTGCCGGCTTGTGCCTGCTGCTTTGCCAGCTCCGGAGGGGCGCTGCCCCTGCCGTCTGCGGACGGCTCCCCCTCTCTTATTCACAACTCTTTTTTGCTTTTCTCTTCTGCCAAATATAACCGAAAGTAAAAACCAAAATCATAACAACAACTGCTATAACCTGCATCGCCATCATCGTTGCTCTGCCCGCATAATTAGGCTGAGACTCGAACAATCGAGCTATTCCCCCAAACAAATATATTGGTGTCGCTGCAGAAAACATTTGCGAAAATACGGCTATTGCCATATTTCGTGTTTCGTCAGTTTCAAATATAAACTGCCATATATACAGCAAAACAGATACAATCCCTACCGCATGAGCAATCAATATAGATGGGATCGCTTTCCATGTACTGTCCGCATACTTTCCGCCAAGATAAAACCAAAAAACAAGCATAAGTAATGGAGCAATATAAAAAATAGGCATCCCAATCACAGGTACTAAAATCACCCAGTTAATTAAGTAGCCGACAAGAACTGGTGTAAGTGTCAATAAAAGCAATACACTTTTTTTCATTATGCTCTCCCTTCTCACATTACAATTTCCTAAACAAAATCCTATGTAACCACCCGTTCCTCGCCTCGACTGGTGGTTCTACCGACTGCTCCGTAACATCACCGGAAGTTAATTGCTGCTGAATCGTTCCGGCATGAAGTGCCTGGGCAGCCTGTGCGGTCTGCTGCGCCGCCACCAGTGCCGAGCTGATCTCCGCCAGCCTTGCATTTAATTCCTCGATCTGCTTGTCCTTTACAGCGAGCTGCTCGCTTTTCCGGTCTAATTCTCCCTGCAGCATGGCGATCAAAGTGGTTTCGGGAGTTTCGCAACTTGCTTTCGCTGGTTGCGAAACTCCCTTTCGCTCAACGCCTAAATAATGCTGATATATGGCGTTTTTTTGGCTTTCGCTGATTGCGAAACTTCCTTTCGCATCTTTCGCAACATGGTTTCGCCGACACCATGCACGAACAGCCTGTTCAGACACACCACATTCTGCTGCAATTTCAGTTATCACACCCGCCAAATATCATCACCACGCATTCATCCGGAGTTAATCTCAAAACAGATCGCTATGAGATCCCGTCCTTATCAATTTCAAAATCAAGGTCTGCCGAACAATTTTATAGACCAGCAGCCAGTCCGGCTCAATGTGACATTCTCTCATGTCCTTATAATTTCTAGAGTTGGTAAGAGCATGATCCCGATATGCCTCCGGCAACGGTTGTTCGCTGCACAGCATCTTAATCACTTCCTCCAACTTCTTCGGATCGCAGCCTCTCTTGATCGCAAGCTTGTAATCTCGTTTGAACTGCCCCGAAAACTCCGGCTTAAGCATTAAGTGCCTCCATCAGATCGGCAACGCTATCAAACGGACCATACATATCCGCTCCTTTTTCTGCCGCTTCCATCGCCGCATAGGTTACAGCGTTCGGCTCGTCAACCTTGACCTCAAAGGGAAGTCCATGACACCTAAGTGCCTGTCGATAAAAAATGCCCGTTGCCGTACTCAAATCCATTCCGAGGGACTTAAAGAGAGCTGCCGCCTGTGCTTTCAGCTCCGGCTCCA
>JAEYLX010000002.1 GCA_023407575.1 Bacillota bacterium | reverse complement strand
GCGCGAGACCTTCCGCCTGCTGACCATGGGCTTGCAGTGAACAAACGACAACCAGAAAGGAGCACAACATGTTGAACGGCATTCTGATCGGCGCGGCCATGATGGGCGCGATGTGGGCGGCGGCCTACGTGGAGAGGCTGGGGCGGGAGGCGGAAGCCGAACGCCGGGCAGAGCAGGCGCAGCGCAGCGCGAAGCGGCACATCTGGTGCGAGAACATCGCCGAGCTGACCATTGAACCGGCGGCGCTGACCGTCAGCCCGGACTTTGCGCCCGGCAGGTACATCCTGTGATCCTGTTCATTTTAGCACAAAAAACGCGATAGCAAAGGAGGAACCAATGATCGACCGGTATGTGATCGCAATTACCCCGGGGAACACCCATTTCCTGATCCACTGCGACGATGGGGGAACCATGGCGCTCCAATCCTTGCAGGACATGGTGGAAGGCCCCATCGAAACCGTGCCGTCGGCGCTGTCGCCGGGCTGGGCGCAGGAACCCGTGGACGACATCGTGCTGATCGTCAATGAGGAAGGGAAGCTCCTGGGGCTGCCCCGCAACGAAAACGCGACCGACATGTCGCTGCTGCTTGGCGATGAAATCGTCGGCAACGCCGTCCTCATGGCCGCCCGCGGCGACGAGCTGATCGGCTTCCGGCGCGAGGCTGCCGAGTATATCGCAAAACAGTGGCTGGAGGCGGAAGCATGAACCGCCTGACCCACGAACGCGCCAGCGGCATCAAAACGGGCCACTGGTCGCCGGCGAAGAAGGAGGAGCTGGTCGCCCGCCTCGCCGCCTACGAGGACACCGGCCTGGACCCGCAGGAGATCATCGCGCTCAGAGCCCGCTGCATCCTGCTCGAAAGCAGGCAGTGCCTGTCCTGCGGCGGCTGCCGCAAGCCCTGCGCCTGCCTGACGTGCAACAGCAGACAGGAGGGACGGCCATGACCGACAGAGCCGACCGCCTCATGAACCTCTACTGCCCGGCCTGCGGCCGCGAAGTCGTGACCACCTACCGCTCGAAAAAGGGCGCGGTCTGCCCGCTGTGCCGGGTGCGCTTGAAGCCCTTGCAGCTTCCGGCCTGCGTGGCGCGCCGCCGCATCGCAGCGGCCAAAAAAGAAAGAGCCGCCCGGAATGCCAGTTCCGAAGCGGCAAAAGAAAAACCTTTAATTTCAGTATACCCCGAAAAAGGGGGAGGTGTCAAATCATAACCATCTGCGAGTTGGAACACGTCATAGATGAACAAATCGACTTTCTTCGTAAGAAAGGGCACAAGGACATCATCGCATATGCCTGGACGGATATGACGTACAGAGGATATGGCGTCATGACTTTGGAGAACCAGATCAAAGAGCGCACGAAACGGGAAAGTGTCCTATATGACCCGCCAAAGCCCTGGTGCGATTCGAAAGTAAAGCGCCTGTATAAATCCGTTGAACAGAAGGCTCGGCGTACTGGCGCGCAAGCCTTTATCAAAGAAATCCATGGAGAGAAAGAGGAGGTAACCCGATGGTAATCCGTATTGAACTCACTGCCGCCGACCTGACTCCTGAAGTACTCAATGCACTTCAGACGCTTGTACCTGCTGAAAACCGTGGCGCAGCCAATGCATCTGCCGTGAAAGAAGATGCGTCTGTTCCGACAGCAGAGGCTTCTTCCATCCCCACTGCCCCCATTGTGCCGGTCACCACACCGCCCGTCTCTGTGGTCCCTATCCAACCCACCCCTGCACCGGCTCCTGCGGCCCCTACTGATCCTGCTCCCGCTGTTCCCGTGACCACGGCTCCCACCCACACTCTTGACCAGATCGCCAAGGCCGGTGCGTCGCTGGTGGATACGGGCAAGATGGAACAGCTGCTCGCGCTGCTGGAGAAGTTCGGCGTCCGGGCGATCACGCAGCTGTCTTCCGAGCAGTACGGCGCTTTCGCAACAGAGCTGCGGGCTCTGGGCGCGCAGATTTGAAGGAGGTTCTTCATGGCTGGAAAACACGCGCTTTTGTCCGCGTCATCTGCATCCCGCTGGCTCAAATGCACAGCTGCTCCCCGATTCGAGGAGCAGCTGCCGGAAAGCACCAGCGAGTACGCGAAAGAGGGCACTTTGGCCCACGCTATCTGTGAGCTTAAAACCCTGAAAAAATTCAGCAACCTGCCCGCGCGAACTTACGCGGCGCGACTCGGAAAGCTCAAAAAGGATCCGCTCTATTCCGATGAAATGGACAAGACCAGCGCTCTCTATATTGAACATCTGGTAGATCAGGCCATGCTGTACAACAGCCCGCCTGCCGTAGCAGCAGAGGTGGGGGTGGACTTCTCCGATTATGTACCGGAAGGATTTGGCACTTGCGATAATGTGATGATCGGTGGAAATACACTCAGCATCACGGACTACAAGCATGGAAAGGGTGTCCCGGTGTCTGCCGTGGGCAACCCGCAGATGCGGCTCTACGCTCTGGGCGCTCTCAAGCGCTATGCCCCCGTGTTCGGTGATGCCATCAAGCAAGTCCGCATGTCCATTGACCAGCCCCGGCTTGACAGCTACAGCACTGATTGCATCACGGTCGAAGAGCTGCTGGCCTGGGGCGAAAGCATTAAGCCCATCGCGCAGAAGGCCTTTTCGGGTATGGGAGAATTTGTGCCCGGCGAACACTGCCGTTTTTGCCGCGGAAAGGCGCAGTGCCGTGCCCGTGCCGGCAGCAACACTGCATTGGAGGACTTCAAGGACTGCGTGCCTGCAAGTGCGTGGAACGCCCGGGCAGAGGCAACGGTTGCCGCAGGAGGCATTGTGCAGGGTGCTCCGCCCACACTCCTCTCTGATGCAGAGATCGGCGACCTCCTCATCCGTGGCAAGGAGCTGATGGCATGGTACAAAGATCTGGAAGACTACGCCACACGGACGCTGCTGGCTGGAAAGCCTATCGAAGGATGGAAGCTGGTAGCCGGCCGAAGCATCCGAACCTTTACGGATCAGGATGCTGCCATTCAGGCCGCCATTGCTGCCGGGTATGATGAAGCCCTGCTCTATGACCGCAAGCCCAAGACACTCACAGAGATGGAAAAGCTGATGGGCAAAGCGGAATTTGCGGATAAACTCGGCAGCTTCGTGGTCAAACCTCTGGGCAAACCCACGTTGGCGCTCGAGGCCGATAAGCGCGAAGCATATCACTCTGCCGCTGCTGATTTTGCGGGGGTGGCTGCCGATGGCTGAGACCGTCTACCTGAATGACGGATCTGTTGAGGTTATTACCAAAGGCAAAGATGCGTTGTGGGAGCGCCTGATCCGTGAGAAGGTGGGAAACGATGCTGCGCTGAGCTTTTCAGACTACATCAAAGAGCTGAAAGCCGAAACACAAATTCAAAAAGAGTGTGCGGAGGAGCAGGAACGCAATGCGGACGGTTATTATCAACTGTGCCTTGCTGCCTGTGATTCCTTCAGGAACATCATGGCGCAGCTGGATGCACCCCGATTGAGCCGAAACACACTGAAGCGTACAGTACAAAACGCTTATAAGGAAATCTACAAAAACTTGTGAAGGAGAAAAACAAAATGTATCAGAACGATGCCATGAAAGTCCTGACCGGTGAGGTCCGCCTCTCCTATGCCAACCTGACCACCCCCAGAGCCGCCCAGCAGGGCGGTGAGCCCAAGTATTCCGTCACTCTGCTCATCCCCAAGAGCGATGCCGCCACCAAGGCTGACATTGACGCTGCCATCCAGGCCGCCGCCAATGAGGCCCTGGCCAAGGTGTGGAACGGCACCCGCCCGCCCATGCTCAAGGTGCCCATCTACGATGGCGATGGAGTGCGTCCCTCCGGCGTGCCCTTTGGCGATGAGTGCAAGGGCCATTGGGTGATGACCGCCTCCACCAAAAACAAGCCCCAAGTGGTGGGCATCGACAACATCAACTGCGAACTGTCCCCGGCGGACATTTACAGCGGCATGTATGGCCGTGTCACCGTCCGTTTCTTCGGCTACTCCAACAGCGGCAACAAGGGTATTGGCTGCGGTCTGGGCAATGTTCTCAAGACCCGTGACGGGGAGCCCCTGAGCGGCCAGGCATCCGCCGCCTCCGACTTCGCCGGACTGGGCGGCACTCCTGCGGCCACCCCCGCCTATGGTGCGGCGATGCCCGCCACCCCCGGTGCCTACGGCATCCAGCCTGCGGTTCCCGCCGCTCCCGCCGCTCAGGCGCCCTGGACTACCACCGGCGGCATCAACCCCATCACCGGCCAGCCCGTGTAATTGGAGTGCATCATGCATCATCTCAGCATTGACCTTGAAACCTATTCAAGCGTGCCGATTGCTAAGGCCGGGGCGCAAAAGTACATCTCCAGCCCGGACTTCGAAATCCTGCTCTTTGCGTACAGTGTGGATGGCGCACCTGTTGAGATCATTGACCTGGCACGGGGGGAACGCCTCCCCCCGTGGCTGATCCAGGCCATCACCTCCCCGGAGTACATCAAGCACGCCTACAACGCCCCCTTTGAATGGGGGTGTCTGTCTAAGTTTATGGGTTCTTTACCACCGGAGCAATGGCGCTGCACCATGTTCCACGGCCTCTATTGCGGCTACACAGCAGGCCTGGACGCCACTGGCAAGGCCCTGGGACTTGCTGAGGACAAGCGCAAGCTCAACACCGGCAAGGCGCTCATCCGTTATTTCTGCGTCCCCTGTACCCCTACAAAGGCCAACGGAGGCCGCACCCGCAACCTGCCCCAGCACGACACCGACAAGTGGGAGCTGTTCAAAGAATACTGCCGCCAGGATGTTGTGACTGAAATGGAGATTGAGCGGCGGCTCTCCGCTTTCCCTGTGCCAGACTTCGTGCAAAAGCAGTGGGAAACGGATCTCATCATCAATGCCCGCGGTGTGGCCGTGGACATGGATCTGGTGAATGGTGCCCTCTATCTGGGCAATGTGACCCGCCAAAATCTCATCCAGGAGGCCATGAACATCTCCAAGCTGGACAATCCCAACAGCGTGGCACAGCTCACTGGGTGGCTCCAGGAAGCCATGGGAGAGGAGCTTGCGGATCTTCGCAAGGACACCGTGGCCCGCCTGCTGGGCAAGGAGGACAACAGCCCTCAGGTCCAGCGGATGCTTGAGATACGCCAAGAACTGGGCAAGACCAGCACCAAAAAGTATGACGCTATTGAGGCCGCTGTGTGCCCGGATGGCCGTGTCCGTGGACTGCTCCAATTCTATGGGGCGAACAGGACAGGACGCTGGGCAGGCCGCCTGGTGCAGGTCCAGAACTTGCCCCGCACCTACACAGAGCCGCTGCCACTGGCCCGTGAACTGGTGGAGCACCGCAAGCTGGATGCCCTCCGGCTGATCTATGGCTCCGTGCCTGACACCCTCAGCCAGCTCATCCGCACCGCATTTGTGGCCCCGGAGGATCATGTTCTCATTGACGCTGACTTTTCCGCCATTGAGGCCCGTGTCATCTCCTGGCTGGCCGGTGAACAATGGCGGCTGGAGGTGTTCCGCACCCACGGCAAAATCTATGAGGCCTCTGCCTCTCAGATGTTCGGCGTGCCCATTGAACTCATCAAAAAGGGCAATCCAGAGTATGCACTCCGGCAGAAGGGCAAGGTGGCAGAACTGGCCCTGGGCTACCAGGGCAGCACCGGCGCACTCATCAATATGGGGGCTCTGGACATGGGCATCCCGGAGGAGGACCTGCCGGACATCGTGAGCCGCTGGCGTGAAGCCAACAAGCGCATCCGTGACCTGTGGTATTCCATGGACGCCGCCGCTGTGCAGGTCATCACCCAGGGCGGCAGTGTGGGCATCAATGGCCTGCTGCTGGCCCGTGAATACGACTGCAACCAGGGCACCGACTGTTTCACCATCCAGCTCCCCTCTGGCCGCAAGCTCTACTATGTGAGCCCCGGCATTGGTGAAAACCAATGGGGCAACCCCTCCATCTCCTACATGGGCATGGACCAGAAAACCAAGCGGTGGAAACGCATCGAAACCTACGGCGGCAAGCTGGTGGAAAACTGCGTCCAGGCCATTGCCCGTGACTGCCTGGCGGATACCATTGAGCGCCTGGAGGCATCCGGCCTGCCGGTGGTGTTCCACATCCATGATGAGGTGGTCATCGACATTGCCCCTTGGGCCGATGAGGACACCATGCTGGACACGGTGGTCAACATCATGCGTCAGCCCATCCCGTGGGCCGCTGGTCTGCCGCTCAACGCTGATGGATGGGTGGGCACATTTTTCAAGAAGGAGTGAGAAAAATGAAAATTATCAAGCCTGACGTGGAGTTCATCACCCCGGTTGATGGGGCCGCTATTTTGAAGCGATTGGAACAGTGCGGGCGGGTCTGCTACAAATCCGAGGACAAAATCACCGATACCAGCGCCGCCAAGTTTGTGGAAGGCATCATCAAGCGTGGGCATGAAGCGGTCCTGGAACATTGTTCCTTCACGGTGAAGTTCTTTTGTGATCGAGGAGTTTCTCATGAGATCGTGCGCCACCGGATGGCTTCTTACTGTCAGGAATCCACCCGCTATTGCAACTATTCCAAAGATGCATTTGGCAGTGAAATCACCGTCATCCGCCCCTCTTTCCTGACGGAGGGCAGCCCCGGCTGGATATATTGGAAAACATCTTGCCGCATGGCTGAAAAGGCATATTTTGACCTGCTGGACTGGGGCTGTACCCCGCAAGAGGCCCGTGCCGTCCTACCCACCTGCCTCAAGACTGAGGTGGTGATGACGGCCAACATTCGAGAGTGGAGGCATTTTCTGAAGTTGCGGTGTTCGCCTGCCGCACATCCGCAGATGCGGGAAGTGGCCTTGATCCTGCTGGACAAGATTCATGCACTGGTTCCGGTGTGCTTTGATGACATCAAGGAGGAATTGAATGAATCGTGCTGAGATTTTGGAGACCGCCCGCCGTTGCGTCTGTGGTGAGCGTGAGCAGGACTATGGCACGCCGGAGAACAACTTTAGAACCATCGGCCTGTTTTGGAGCATTTACCTCGGTGCGGCTCACCCGGAGTTCAACCTGCCCATTACTGCCAAGGATGTTGGCGCCATGATGGCGCTGTTAAAAGTGGCACGCATCGCCACTGGTTCCAGTCTGGACAGTTTCGTCGATTTGGCGGGTTATGCGGCCTGCGCCGGTGAAATTGCGGGCTCTTCCGGACAGAAGGGATGACGCGCTTGCAGTAAAAAAGGGGGACGAGAATGAAACCGAAAGATCTCTATGCGGAGGCGGTCAGGCAATATGGAAAGCAAATGCAGCTCACGGTTTGCATGGAAGAGATGGCAGAACTGACAAAAGAACTTTCCAAAAACATTCGCGGGTTTCAAAACCGAAGTGCGATCGCAGAGGAGATAGCGGACGTGGAGATCATGTTGGAACAGCTCCGGATCATCTTCAGCTGCCGCTCTGATGTGGATCGTATCAAAGGGGAAAAGCTTGCTCGCCTGGCAGACCGTTTGGAGGGGCGCTATGCAAAATGACCGCAGGATAACCATCTCCGCCGGCAGCAGCCGGAGGGCTATGGTCTGGCAGGCGCAAACCCTGCTCATCTCTGAGCTGTGGGCAAAGCTCCAGACCCCTGCCAGAGGCACGGAGCCTCTGGCAGAATATCTGAATATGAAAAAGGCCCAGCAGGATGACCTCAAGGATGTGGGCGGCTTTCTGGCCGGTACGCTGTCCGGGCCCCGCCGCAAGGCCAATAATGTGACCGGGCGTGATGTCATCACACTGGACTTGGACAACATCCCATCCGGCGGCACGGAGGATGCGCTGCGCCGTGTTGAGGGGTTGGGCTGCGGCTACTGCGTGTACTCCACCCGCAAGCACAGCCCGGCAGCACCCCGTCTGCGTGTCCTGCTGCCGCTGGACCGCACGGCCTCAGCGGATGAATATGAGCCCATTGCCCGCAAGATGGCTGAATACATCGGCATTGATCTGTGTGACCCGACAACGTTTGAAGTGTCGCGCTTGATGTACTGGCCAAGCTGCTGTTCAGACAGCCAATACATCTATGTATGGAAAGACAAGCCCCTGCTGTCCGTCAAGGGCCTGCTGGACCAGTATGAGGACTGGCGTGACTGCACACTCTGGCCCCAGGTGCCCGGCTCCCAAAACCTGCCCACTAAGCTGGCAGTCAAGCAGGGTGACCCGGAGGCCAAAAACGGTGTTGTGGGTGCTTTCTGCCGCACCTATGACATCTACCGCGCCATGGGTGAACTCATCCCCGGCATGTATGAGCCGGTGGAGAGTATGCCGGGCCGCTACACCTACCTGGGCGGCTCCACTACCGGCGGCGCTGTCATCTACGACAGCGGCAAGTTTCTCTATTCCCACCACGCCACTGACCCGTGCAGCGGCAAGCTGGTGAACGCCTTTGACCTGGTGCGCCTGCATCGCTTTGGTGACAAGGACGATGAGGCCCAGCCGGGCACTCCCACCAACCGCCTGCCCTCCTACCGTGCCATGTGCGAACTGGCCACGCAAGACCCCGATGTGTCCGCCCTGATGAGCCAGGAACGCTACCAGGAGGCTGTCAAGGACTTTGAGGGCGTGGAGGCCACCAACGAGGCGGAGCCCGCCAACTGGATGGATCGGCTGGAGATCAACAGCCAGACCGGCCTCCCCAAGGCTACCATTGATAATGTTTGGATCATTCTTGAGAATGACCCGCTGCTCAAGGGCAAGTTTGCCCTCAACCAGTTTGCAGGACGCGGCGAGGTGCTGGGCGCTCTTCCGTGGAACGCCTCCGCCAAGCGCCGCCTCTGGGATGACAATGACAACAACGGCCTCTACTGGTACATGGAAAAGGTCCACCACATCACCGGCAACGGCAAGATCGACGGGGCGCTTTCACTCCACACTACAAAACACGCCTTCAACGAAGTACAGGACTACCTCTATAGCCTCAAGTGGGACGGCGTGCCCCGCCTGGACGCCCTTTTCATTGACTACTTGGGGGCGGAGGACAGCCCTTACACCAGAGCGGTGACCCGCAAGGCGTTCACCGCCGCCGTCACCCGTGCCATGGTGCCCGGCAGCAAGTATGACAACATGCTCATCCTGGCCGGGCCCCAGGGCATTGGCAAGAGCACCCTGCTGGATAAGATGAGCCGGGGCTGGTTTAATGACAGCATCCGCACCTTTGAGGGCAAGGAGGCCTCTGAGCTTTTGCAAGGGGTCTGGCTGGTGGAGATCGGTGAGCTGGACGCTTTCCGCAAGAC
>JAEYLX010000065.1 GCA_023407575.1 Bacillota bacterium | reverse complement strand
AGATAACCATTTCCATTATACTCACGACTTAATGACTTCTTGATATGTTCCGATGAAACAGGCTGTATTTGTGGGGTGTTCCAAACGGAATGCCCCACAGTCAATTTATGAAAAGGAGAAACGGACTATATGAAAGAAAACACTTTATCTTATACAACGCGAATAGGCAAAACAACTTTTATTGTCAATGTGAAGCAATCGGAAAGTGCGAAGAAGCCTTTGAATACGGTGTTTCAAGAAATATGCCGACACGAGATGTTAGGCGTTTTTTCAGCAGATAAATATTTGAATTTAGAAAACTTACAAAAATCATCTTGACAAACTCGTTCCCGAGGGCACGGGATATCGTGCAAGAACCCGCTTCGCCAAGTTCTTCAACCTGCCGGAGCTTATGACGCTGTTCAAGGAAGCCGCGGACATTAAGACCGCCGATCAGCTTAATCTCCCAACGCCTACACCGGTCTATCACAATGTGGTGGCGCAGCCCACCCGCATCCAGCAGGAGATGGTACAGGAACTGTCCGAGCGTGCGGCAAAGGTTCATGCGGGCATTGTGGAACCGAGCGTTGACAATATGCTGAAAATCACCAGCGATGGACGAAAGCTCGGACTGGATCAGCGAGTTATTAACCCCGATCTGCCCGATGACCCTGAAAGCAAGGTCAATCTGTGTGTGGACAATATCCACCGCATTTGGGAGGAAGGTCAGGCGGACAAGCTGACGCAGCTTGTGTTCTGCGATATTTCTACGCCCAAGAGCGCTTCCGCAAAGGCTGACAAGGGTGGCGACAAGACCGCAGGCGGAACAGAGCTTCGTGCCCTTACAAATCTGCTTGAAGATGCAACCGAGATCGAACAGCCCTTTTCTATCTACGACGACATTCGGGAAAAGCTGGTGCGGATGGGCATCCCAAGAGAACAGATTGCCTTCATCCATGAAGCCAACA
The DNA here is from genome assembly GCA_023407575.1 of Bacillota bacterium. Classification (GTDB taxonomy): domain Bacteria; phylum Bacillota; class Clostridia; order Lachnospirales; family Lachnospiraceae; genus Mobilitalea. Next base: position 2,116 of record JAEYLX010000065.1, on the reverse strand, counting down.
CCGAAGTGCGAAAGAAGGAACTGTTTGCCAAGGTTCGCACGGGACAGGTGCGGGTACTCATTGGCAGCACCTTCAAAATGGGTGCCGGTATGAATGTGCAGGATCGGCTCATCGCCCTCCATGACCTGGACTGCCCGTGGAGGCCGGGAGATCTGGAACAGCGCTCGGGACGCATTATTCGTCAGGGCAATCGCAATGAGCAAGTCCACATCTACCGCTATGTGACGGAAGCCACCTTCGATGCTTACCTTTGGCAGACGGTGGAAAACAAACAGAAGTTCATCTCTCAGATCATGACCAGTAAATCTCCTGTGCGCTCCTGCGAGGACATCGACGAAACCGCTCTTTCCTATGCGGAGATCAAGGCGCTCTGCGCAGGGGACGAACGCATCAAGGTAAAGATGGACTTGGATGTGGATGTTGCCCGTCTGCGCCTGATGAAAGCAAATCCTCAGAGCCAGCAATACCGCTTGGAGGACAGCATTCTCCGCACCTTTCCCGAGCAGATCGAGTGGAACAAGGCGCATATAGCTGGCTTGGAAGCGGACATGGCGATGATTGCTGCCCATCCGCTGCCCGCAGAAGGGTTTGTGGGTATAGAAGTCAAAGGCGATATTCTCACAGACAAGGACAATGCGGGTGCAGCGCTGTTGGAAGCATTCAAGGATGCCAAGGGCTTGGAACCTGTGCCCATTGGAAGTTACCGTGGCTTTTCCATGTCCCTGACGGTTGAGGACTTTGGGCGGGAGTTTGTTCTGACGCTCAAAGGGCAGATGACCCACAAGGTACTATTGGGCAAGGATGCCCGCGGTAATCTCATCCGCATGGAGAATGCGCTCAATGCCATGCCTGAACGTTTGCGAGGGGTACAGGAACGGCTGGACAATATCTATGCACAGTTGGAAGCTGCAAAAGCAGAGCTGGGCAAGCCCTTTCCACAGGGGGATGAGCTGCAGCGAAAAGCCGCACGGTTGGCAGAGCTGAACGCAGTGCTGAACATAGACGACAAGCGATCGCCGGAGCGGCTTCCCGAAAGCGTACCGGAAGCCGAGATCGCTAAAGCGCCGAAACCTTCCGTGTTGCAAAGGCTCAATGCGGTTCCCGATCAGGAGCAGCATTCACAGGCAGCTCACAGGAAACAGGAGGTTGTACTCTGATGGCAGGGAGAAAACGGAATATTCCCGTTATGGTACGGCTCACATCAGAGGAAAAGGAATTGATACAGCAAAAGATGCAGGAACTTGGCACCACCAATATGGAAGCCTACTTTCGTAAGATGGCCATCGATGGTTATGTGATTCACCTTGACTTATCTGATGTGCGGGAGCTGTTCACGCTTCTGCGCCGGGACAGCAACAATCTCAATCAGCTGACAAAGCGTGCCCATGAGACCGGAAACATCTATGCCGCAGATCTGGAGGATTTGTTCCAGAAACATCAACATATGTTTGAGACTGCAAGGGAAATCCTTACCCGGTTGGCTTCTATCTGAAAGCAGGAGCATATCGTCCTCTAACTCGCTGACAAAATGGACTTACAGCATTGTGGATGGTATGCTACTGTTGAAAACATGCTGAATGGAGGAACCCACAATGCGAGGATTGTTGAGAATACTGTTGCTGCCTATCCGGTTGGCGTTGGGTATTGTTATTGGAGTATGCCGTTTCTTTTGTATTTGTTCGGCGGCGATGTTGTCCGTACTGTCGAGTATTCTGTTCCTGCTTTCGTTGGCGGCTCTCCTTGTCGGGCACATGCAGACGGGAGTCTTGGGTTTGATTGGAGCATTTCTGATATCACCCTTCGGGTTTCCCAAAGCAGCCAGTTGGATGATAGACAGAATAGATGATTTAAGAGCAGCAGTAACCGCAATATAACAATACAGGGAGGCAGCCGACCGCTGCCTCCCATATTTGTGTTTCAAGGAGAAAACCATGGCAACTACACGCCTGATTCCTATGCACCAAAACAAAGGGAAATCTGTTTCGCAATGTTTGGCTGATCGAACCGAGTATGCCAAGAATCCCAATAAGACCGCAGAGGGGCAACTCATCTGCGCATATGGATGTGATCCCGCTACGGTGGATGCGGAGTTCCTTGCCGCAAAACGCATCTATGC
>JAEYLX010000071.1 GCA_023407575.1 Bacillota bacterium | reverse complement strand
TAAGCAGACGCAGAACTGAACTGCAACAGGAGTGCTGCCCATGAAGTATTTATCAATTGCGCAAACCGCCGAACGCTGGGGTATCTCCACCCGCCGTATTCAGATTTTGTGCGGCGAAGGGCGCGTTCCCAGTGCCATCCGCATTGGCACGGTCTGGGGGATTCCAGAGGACGCAGAAAAGCCAGCAGACGCGAGAATCAAGAACGGCAGGTATATCAAGAAGCCCGCCGAAAATGAAAAATGAGCCGCAGATTATATCAGCGACTCTAACTCGAAATAATGGGGTCTATTCCATCTCGCGGGTGCGAATGGGCGCACTGACCCCTTGTCACGAATCTACCTAAATCGTCGATTCGACAGACAATGACGTAAACAGGCAAGAATATAAATTTTTCGATTAGATTATAAGGGTTTAGGAGGATGAGTATATGGCAATAGACAAAAAAACATTATCAGAGGCCGACATCCGAACTAAATATATTACTCCTGCAATCGAACAGTCCGGTTGGGATAAAATGTCTCAAATGCGAGAGGAGTATTCCATTACCGCCGGGCGCATCATTGCTCGTGGGCAGGTTTGCAAACGGGAAAAGCCGTTAAAGGCAGACTATGTTCTTTTTTATAAACCCAATAAACCAATTGCCATTGTTGAAGCAAAGGATAACAACCATTCTATGTCTGACGGTATGCAGCAGGCATTGAACTACGCGCAGATGATGAATGTGCCTTTTGTTTTTTCGTCGAATGGAGATGGATTTGTTTTCCATAATCGCTACATACAAGAGGGCGAACGGGAAACAGTTCTTCCTCTCGATGGGTTTCCATCACCTGAAACTCTTTGGGAAATGTATGTAGAACAGAACTGCATTGGCCCTGCGCAGAGCAAAATTATAGATGAGCCATATTATGTAGATAATCCGAATAAGCAACCTCGGTATTATCAGATCAATGCGATCAACAGGACTGTAGAGGCAATTGCAGCTGGTCAGGATCGAGTCCTGTTGGTGATGGCTACCGGTACAGGTAAAACGTATACAGCATTTCAAATTATCTGGCGTTTGTGGAATGCGGGAATTAAGAAAAGAATCTTGTTTCTTGCAGACCGTACTGCTTTGATTTCGCAAACCTTCACAAATGATTTTGCACCCTTTAAGGATAAAATGACATGGGTAACAAAACAGAACTTTGATACGGCCCACGAAATTTATCTTGGATTGTATCAGGGATTAACCGGTGAAGACGAAGACGCCAACAGCTTGTTTAAGCAGTTCAGCCCCTCGTTCTTCGATTTGATTGTGGTGGATGAGTGTCATCGTGGCAGTGCAAAAGCCGATAGTCAGTGGCGCGAGGTTTTGGAATACTTCTCTGCTGCAACGCAGATTGGTCTTACTGCAACGCCAAAAGAAACCAAGGAAGTTTCAAATATTGACTACTTTGGAGATCCTGTCTACACCTACACCCTGAAACAAGGTATCAACGATGGCTACCTCGCTCCGTATCGTGTTATCCGTGTGTTCTTTGACAAGGATGTAGAAGGATTCGTTCCTTACACCGGCCAGACAGATGACAACGGCGAAGTGATTGATGACCGGATTTACAATGCACTGGATTTTGATAGAAAGATCGTTCTTGAACAGCGTACCAAGTTGGTTGCAAAGACAGTGTCCGATTACCTGAAAAAGCATAATTGCCGCATGGACAAAACCATATTCTTCTGCGTCGATCAGGAACACGCGGACAGAATGCGCCGGGCGTTGGTGAATGAAAACTCCGACATGATGGCAGTTGATGAACGCTATGTTATGAGAATTACGTCCAATGATGAAGCAGGTGTCGATCAGCTTGATAATTTCCGTAATGTAGAGAGTCAGTATCCTGTGCTTGTTACAACATCCAAGTTACTATCTACCGGTGTCGATGTTCAGACGATTAAATTCATCGTTTTGGATTCTAATATCCGTTCCATGACTGAGTTCAAGCAGATTATCGGTCGTGGTACTCGTGTGCGTGAGGATCTTGGCAAACTTTACTTCACAATTTTTGACTTCCGTGATGTTACCCGCTTGTTCTATGATCCTGATTTCGATGGCCCGTGCGAACAGGATGAGGATTTCGATCCGGCAAAGGGGTACAATGGTGATCCTCCACCCAAGCTCCCGAAGCCAGTTAATCCACAGAAAAAATATATGGTCAGCGGAGAGCCGGTTACCATTCTCAAAAAGATGGTACAGTACATGGATCGGGATGGCAAGCTCATTACAGAAAGTCTGATTGACTATACCAAGAAAAATGTTCTTAATCAGTATGCGACGCTGGATGATTTCCTGTCTGCTTGGGGAGCTGCCGAGCGCAAGGAAGCCATTATCAAGGAGATGGAGGAACACGGCATTCTGTTCTCTGAACTCTGTGAGCAAATCAATCAGGATCTCGACCCGTTTGATCTGATTTGTCATATTGTATTTGACCAGCCGCCGCTTACCAGACGTGAACGAGTCAATAATGTTCGGAAGCGCAACTATTTCACCAAATACGGAGAAAAAGCGGCTGAAATTCTGGACGCACTGC
>JAEYLX010000050.1 GCA_023407575.1 Bacillota bacterium | reverse complement strand
CGAGGTAGAGGCCGTACAGCTCCTCCAGCACATCAAGGCTGCCGAACCGGGCGTCCCCCAACGGCACGGCTTCGATGTCCAGCCGTTCGCGCGACTTCAGCTTGCGGCGCAGGTTCTTGCGGCGGCTCTTGGAGAGGCGCGACAGGTATTCGTCGGTACTGGAAAAATCGATGGGAACGTAGGCCAGCGCCTGCCCTTCCACGACGATGAATCCCTTGTCCGGCGCGATCCGGGCCAGCCGCATAGCGGCCTCGTTGTCCCCTGCACCCAGCAGCGGGGAAACTTCCGGCACGTCCTTGACGATCAGCAGGGATTGCCCGGCGGCACAGCGCTCGCGGAAGCCGTCGAGAAGCTCGCCCGGCTCCAAGCCCTTTGGGAGCGGCGCGTATTCGGTAGCCGTGGTCCCGGCGAAACGGGCCGGGAAACGCAGCAGGCGCGACCACAGCCCGAACAGGGGAAAACTGCGGATCTTCGCCAGAATCGCGGGTTCCAGCGTGGTCAGCAGATCGAAATCGGTTCCGAAGACGGGCAGATCCGCTTCGGAAGCGGCGGCAAAGCCCTGCGGCGGGTGGCGCAGGAACAGCTCCACCAACGCCTCGGGTTCGAGCAGATTGGCATGGCGGGCATCAGGCATGGCATATCTCCCCGGCAAGACGGGCGAACGCGGCATCGTCCAGCCAGTGCGTATTGGTGACGGTCAGCATCCTGCCCGCCAAATCCCGCGCCGCCGGGCATGGCCCGCCCTCGACGGCACCCGCCAGATACGGATAGTCCGGCAAGGCCCGGACGAACAGCTTGGAAACCCCGAGCCCCGACCGCCACAGCGCGCCGAGCGCCCGGTCCCGCCGGTCCCGATCCGGCATGAGGACCATAAAGAAAGGCCATACCCCCTCCCCGCCCGGATCGTCGCGCAGGACTTCCGCGCCCGCCCGCTCCAGCATCCCGGCGCGGCGCACGGCCCGGTCACGTCCGGCCTCGAGGAACGCCGGGAGCCGCTCCAGCGCGTTCGCCGCCACGCGCAGGCGCAGCGCGTCCATGCGGTGCAGGGGGATGTCGTCCAGCGTGAAGGCGTCGCCCACCGCCGCGATCTCGTCGCCCCGGTCAAGCTCGCGCCGCAGCGGGCGCCCATAGGCCAAGGGCAGCAGCGCCGGGTTGTAGGCCACGGCGTAGCCGAACAGTTCAAGGACGCGCCGGGCGTTCCAGAGCAGGCCGGGCCGCAAGACGCGGGAGGCCGTCCCTTGAAGCTCGGCGTGCAGGTCCGGATCGCGGCTGAACAGCACGCCGCCCTCGTACGTGGTAAGCCCCTTGCCCACGGCAAGGCTGAAAAAGCCGATGTCGCCGGACAGCCCCACGCTCCGGCCTCCGAAAGACGCGCCGAGTGCTTGCGCGGCGTCCTCGATCACGACGGCTCCATAGGCATGGGCCACGGCGGAGACGGCGGAAATGTCCGAAGCCCTGCCGCCCAGATGCGCGGGGACCACGGCGAGCGCGGTTTCATCGCAGCAGCGCCCGAGCGCGCCGGGATCGATTCCAAACCCTCCGGGCAGCGTGTCGCACGCCACGGCCCGCAAACCGGCAAGCCGCACGGCCAGCGGGACGAGCGGGCAGGTGTAGGCCGGGACGACGACGCGGCTCCGGCCCGGATTGCGGCGGGCCAGCGTCCGCAGGGCCACCACGAAGGCGGCGGTGCCGGAGCAGGCCATGATCGGTTCGGGGATGCCGAGCCAGTCCCGCAGCCCCGCCGTGAACGGCTTTTCCGGCGCACGGAAGCAATCCCCCATGTGCATGGGCAGTCCTGCGGTGGGCGGCAGCTCGCGCATCCTGAAGCGAGTTCTTTTTAACATGGCAGAGAGGCGTTGGGGAAGGGAGGGAAAACCTTTCTGAAGAAAGGCTTTTCCCTCCCTTCCTCAAACCCCATCCCTCCTTTTCCAAAGACGTTTGTGTTTATCGAATCCTTGTCCGCAGTGTTTCTGGATACGTTTCAAAGAGAACGTACTACTCTCCGGCCCGGACGGGGACGGCTTCCGCCTCATCTTCGTCGTCCTTTTCGTCTTTCGCCAGACACAGGACGCCGAGCAGGATGAGCACGCCGCCGAGGATTTTATAGGCGTTCAGAGGCTCGTTGAACAGCCACACGGAAAACAGGGTCACGCTGATGAGTTCAAGGTGCGAAGCCGCGAACGACGGCCCCACCGGGGCATAGCGCAGGAGCGTCATCCACGTCACGAACGCGCCGAGGTAGCCCGCGATGGCCCCGTACAGCCACGGGTTCAGGAACAGGCGCATGAGCCAGTCAGGGCTCAGCTCCAGCGGCAGGGCCTGCGTGGAAGCGTATTTGAAGCTGATCTGGCTCAACGTATCGAACGACATCAGGATGAGGAAGCCGATGATGTAAAAACGCTTCATCCGCCCACCCCCACAATGGCCACCCCGAGCGTAATCAGGGAAATGCCGGTCACGCGCCAGCGGGTCAGCTTCTCCTTGAAGAACAGCCGCCCCGCAAGCATGATCACCACGATGTTGAACGAGCCGAGCATGACGCCCACGGAAAGCTCAACCTGCGAAAGGAACGCCATCCACACGAAAAACTCGAGCACGTAGCAGCAGATGCCGAACCACAGCCAAGGCCGGGAAGCCATGCGCTTCCAGTGCGCGAGGCCGCCCGCCCCGGCGGTATGCTCGCTGGCCGCCGCCTTGAAGAAAAGCTGCCCGCCCGTGTCCACGAGCATGTTGGCGATCCACAGGAAGACGATCAGCGCGGTCATCGCCCCGCCCCCTCCGCCGCTTTTTCCATCCCTTCCGCAACCGAGGAAGCGGGAGATGGCGCGGCGGCGTCCGGCGTTTGCGCAGAGGTCTCCGGCGCGGCGGGGACAGGCTCACGGGCTACGGCGGCGAGGCGTTCGCGCTCCGCGTCGGAAAGCAGATTCCAGGCGAAACGCGCCGTGGCGTCGCCCACCACGTTGCGCTCCTGATCGATGGTGACCATATGGTAGCTTCTGTCGAGCAGGAGCAGTTCCGTGGGCCCGCCGATGTGGTCGCGCACATACAGGGCGTTGCTGCGCGCGCTGGCGATGTCGTCGTTGCCGGCGTGCACGATGAGCGTGGGCGTCTTGATGCTCGGCAGATCGCGTTTCACCGCCGCCACCAGCCCCCAGAGCTGTTTCAGCGACGCGCCGGGCGTGGCCGTAAAGCCCGCCGCCGCAGCGTCCCCGCTCTGCATCTGCGCGAGGATGCGCCCGCGCAGCTTGTCGTCCATGATGCCGTAGGGGAAGGCTTCCTCAAAACGGTAGCGCTTGCCGAAATAGGGCGTCTTGAGGATGAGCGGCAGAAGGAAGCTCAGCTTGGGGATGGTCCAGCCGTCGTACCGCAGGGTCGTGGAATAGAGGGCCAGCCCCCGAGCCCGCCCCGGATAACGCTGGGCGTGGCGCAGCGAAAGCACGGCCCCGGCGGAAAGCCCGCCCACGAATACGGCGTCCATGTGCCGCGAGAGCGCGTCGAAGGCGTCCTCGACGCTCCGCGACCAGTCCGACCAGCAGGTGGTGATGAGCTCCTCTTCCGAGGCGCAATGCCCGGCAAGCTGCGGGCACAGGACGGTGAAGCCGTACCTGTTCAGGCGCTTGCCGAGGATCTTCATTTCGGCGGGCGTCCCGGCAAGGCCGTGCACCAGCAAAAAGCCGATGCGCCCCCCCGGGAAGAAAGGGCCGAGTCGTTCAAGGCTCTGCATAGAAGGGAAAATCCTTGTCGTCGGACCGGGGTTTCCCCCGGCCCGGCAAAAGTCAGTTTTTCGTCACGCGGCGCAGGATTTCATCTAGCAGGCGCATGGCAAGATCAACCTCTTCGCGCGTGATGTGCAACGACGGCGCAAGGGTGATCACGTTCTTATAGTAGCCGCCCACGTCAAGGACAAGGCCGTACCGCTTGCCGTCGACCATGAGGTCGCCCTTGATGCCCTCGTCCACGATGCGGTCCATCATGGCCTTGTCGGGGGTGAAGCCGTCCGCCGCGCAGATTTCGGCGCGCAGGGCAAGGCCGAGGCCGTCCACGTCGCCGATGATGGCGTAGCGGGACTTCAGCTCGCGCAGACCCTCAAGGAAGTAGGCGCCCATCTCGCGCACGCGGGTTTCGTAGTCCTCTTCCGCCAGCATCCGCATGGTTTCGAGGGCCACCGCCGTGCCGAGGGGGTTGCTGGCAAAGGTCGAGTGCGTGGAGCCGCAGGGGAACACCTGCGGATTGATATACCGTTCCTTGGCCCAGATGCCCGCGAGGGGGTTCAGGCCGTTGGTCATGGCCTTGCCGAAGACCACCACGTCCGGGGTGATGCCGAAATTCTGGAGGCCCCAGAGCTTGCCGGTACGGTAGAAGCCCATCTGGATTTCGTCGTCCACGAGCATGATCTTGCGCTCGTCGAGGACCTTCTTGAGGCGCGGGTAATAGCCGTCCGGCGGGATCACATAGCCGCCCGTGCCCTGGATGCATTCCACATAGAACGCGGCGTATTCGGCTTCCCCGGCCTTGGGGTCCCACACGCCGTAATATTCGGTTTCGAACAGGCGCTCGAACTGGTCGGCGCAGAACATGCCGCAGTCGTCGCGGCGCTTGCCGTAGGGGCAGCGGAAGCAGTACGGGAAGGGCACGAACAGCGCGCGTTCCCCGAAGTGCCCGTAACGGCGGCGGTAGCGGTAGGAGGAGGTGATGGACGACGCGCCGAGCGTGCGCCCGTGGTAGCCGCCCTCGAAGGCGATCATGAGGCTCTTGCCGCCGCAGGCGTTGCGCACGAGCTTGAGGGAGTCCTCAATGGCCTGCGAGCCGCCCACGTTGAAATGCACGCGGCCCTCTTCGCCCCACGCGTCCTTGATGGATTCGCAGAGCATGGCGGCGAGTTCGATCTTTTCCTTGTGCAGGTACTGGGAGGCGACCTGCGGCAGCGTGTCGATCTGGCGCTTCAGGGCATCGTTCAGGCGCGGGTTGGCATAGCCGAAGTTGACGGCGGAATACCACATCTGGAGGTCGAGATAGGGCTTGTCCTCGTAATCGTACAGGAACGAGCCGTTACAGCCCGCGAACAGCTTCGCCGGTTCCAGATAGTGCACGGTGTCGCCGTAGGAGCAATACCGGGATTCGGCTTCGAGAAGCGCCTTTTCGTCTGCTTTCGTGGTCTTCAAGACATTCTCCACAGGTTGGGGGTGAAATGTGAAAGGGGCCGGAGATCTTGGGGAAGGGAGGGATACAGGTTCAAACAATCCCCTTCGAAATGGGATTTGTTCCAAAGGCAAAGCTCTCCGCCCTAGGCAGCCGGAGCCGCGGCGGGCGCGGCGATGGGCTTCGGCAGGGGTGCGCCGAACGCCTCAAGGATGTCGAAGAAATCAAGATAGGTGAAATACGGATACCCTTCGGCGGCACAGCGGCGGTGCAGGGCCTTGCCCTGCCGGGCCAGCGTGAACGAGGCCGAGCGCGCCAGACAGCAGTCGGAAAGCCCGTCTCCGATGAGCAGGGTCTTGCCGTCCCCCGAGACGGCCTCGGCAACGCCGCACTTGCACACCCCGGAAGCGCAGCCTTCGCGTCCGTAGGGGAATTCGAGGCGGTAGGCCCCTTCCCTGTAGACCATGCGGTTGGCGACCACGGGGACATGGCGCAGGCCGTGCCTGTTCAAGATGCGCTTGATGGGGTAGTCCATGCCGTCGCTCACGATGCCGAGGGGGATGCCTTTCGAGCGGCTGTACCGCACGAACTCCACGAACCCGCCGGTGACGGGGACCGTGTCCAGAAAGGCGTCCAGCCGCTCCAGCGGAGCCTCGATGAGCGGGATCTGCCGCTCCATGCACTGGCGGGCCGAGATGGCACCCCGCACCCATTCGTCCTCGATGGTTTTCCAGGCTGGCCGGGCGAACCGTTCGAGGATCGCGTCGGTCACGTCGAACGGCGTGACGGTGCCGTCGAAATCGCAGATGACGGAATACGGCCCCGCCGCGAAATCGGGCAACTGGAACACGTCTTGCTTCTCCGTGAAGGGGTGATCGGTATGCATGTGGAAACTCCGGGCTGTTTCCCCAAAATAAGCAAACAGCGTGCCACGGCGCCGGAAATCCGGGGAATGCCATTGCTTCCCCTATGATTGCAAAAAAAGGCGCGAGGCGGCGAAAACCGCGGGGATCGAGAGGAAGCAACATAAAATGAAGGAAACGAGCTACAAAAAATGGAGCTTGCTACAGGAAATGGTGTTAGACCCCGCCCAGCGGCTGCGCTATGCTGGGCCACACAACATGCGGTAGTCTCCGTCCCCCGGTTATCCTTAATAATATACGCTGTTCAGGGCGGGTTATGAAGTATTTTCGCGGATTGAAGATATCGCTCGTCGCCAAGCTGGTGCTGGCCTTCGTCCTGGTGGCGGTCATACCCATGCTGGTGGCGAGCAAGATCACCACGGAGCTCATCGCCGATGTGGTGAACAGGAACATCGAGCGCTGGCTCGGGGAAGCCACGACCTACATGCGCCACAGCGTCGAGGAAACGCACGAGCGCCTCAAGGCCGTGAGCCGCCTCCTCGATACCCGCTTCGACGGCAAGACGACCCTCAACAAAAGGGAAGCCGCGGCCCTTTCCTTTATGGATATCGACGCGCTGTGGCTCCGGGACGCGGAGGGGGGGCTGCTCTACGCCACCCTGCCCGAAGGCCGGATCGCGGAGCCGCTGTATCCCGGCGCCCTGTTCAGCTGGGTCCTCATGGCCGACGGTACGCGGCGGGTCGCCGTCACGAGCGAACGGGCATTCACGGCGGACGACGGCAAGGTCCGTACCCTCCAGCTTGCCAGCTGGTTCAGCATCGACTACTCGGACAGCAGCGCCAGCGGCCCGGTGATCCTGCGTATCTTCCTGCCGGAGGGCGACACATTCCGGCAGGTCTATTCTTCGGCCTCGGACAAGCGTTTCCACATCCCGCGCAGCGCCTTGGAAGAGATCGGGAAAGGGGCCTCAACCGTCTTCATCCCCGAACCCGACTGGACCGACGACACCCCCGGCGCGCATTCCCTGATCGCCGTGGCGCGCGGCGAAAACGGCGAGGTCCAGGCGCTGTTCGTCACCTCCGCCCTCCTGCTCCCCTTCCGGGGCTGGCTGGCGAGCCCGGTGCTGTTCTGGGGCTTTTTCATCTTCGGGACCCTGCTCTCGGCGGGGATCGGGTACGTGCTGGCCCGCAGGCTGATAAGCCCCCTCCGCCAGCTCAACGAGGGCGCGCGCGACATCGCCGCCGGAAAGCTCGACTGCCAGCTTCCCGTCCGGGGGAACGACGAGATCGCCGAGCTGACCGCCGGTTTCAACGTCATGGCGCGGCAGCTGGAAATCATGCGGCACGAGAGCATCAAGTCCGCCCGGCAGGAGCGTTCGCGTATGCTCGGCGAAATAGCCCTCGGCTTCGCCCACGAGATCCGCAACCCCCTCGTGGTCATCAAGACCTCCGCCGAAGTGGTGCTCGCGTCCCTCGCCGTCAAGTCGCGGGAAGTCCGGCTGCTCGGCTTCGTGGTTGAAGAAGTGGCCCGCATCAACAACCTGATTTCCGAGTTCCTGGCCTTCGCCAAGCCCTCGCCGCTGAAACTCGAATATTTCCCGCTGTCCCCGCTGATACAGGAAATCGCGGAACTGAGCTCCGCCGAAATGGACAAGCGCGGCATCCGGTACAGCTTCTCCAACGAGGCGGAGGACGACCGGGTCCTCGGCGAGCGGAGCCAGATCCGGCAGGTCCTGCTCAACCTCGGGCTGAACGCGATGGACGCCATGCCGCAAGGTGGCACCCTCTCCGTGCGCCTGTACGCGGAAGGCGGGCAGATCCGCATCGAACTCAAGGACACGGGCTGCGGCATCCCCCCGAATCTGCTGTCCACAATCCATATGCCCTTCATCTCGACCAAAAAGAACGGGCTTGGCCTCGGCCTGTCAAAAGCCTATGCCATTATTGAAGAACACGGCGGCAGCATCTCCTGCTCAAGCACGGTCGGGGAAGGGACCGTATTTACCGTGTGCCTGAACAGGTAAGGCGGCTTCCTTTTGAAAGCCATACGGTTTCAGGGGAAGGGAGGGGTTCCGTTCCGGCGGGGTTGAGGAGGGAGGAGCTTTTCCGGGAAAGGCGCTTCCCCCCAACACCCCAATATCATTTCACAAGCAATGCTGTCCCAGCAAACGGCGGAATCATGTATACAATCCTCATCGTCGACGACGAAGCGAACCTTTTGGAAGTGCTGGCCGTAGCCCTCGAAAACATGGGCTACGGCACGGTCACGGCGGAAACGGCCGAGGAAGCGCTGGCCGTACTCGAAGAACGGGAAGTGCACCTCGTCCTGAGCGATCTCCGGCTTCCGGGGCTGAGCGGGCGCGAGCTGATGGAAAAGGTCAAGGCCGCCAACCCGGATCTGCCCGTGGTGATCATGACCGCCTACGCCTCGCTCAAGGAGGCTGTGGAGATCATCAAGGAAGGGGCGTTCGACTACACGGTGAAGCCGTTCGAACTCGACGCCCTCGAAGCCACCATCGCCAGCGCGCTGCGGTATTACGCGCTCGGGCGGGACAACCGGGATCTGCGCGAACAGCTCCAGACCGCCTCGGCCGGGCAATTCGTCGGGCAAAGCCCGGCCTACCTCGCCCTGCTGCGCAACGTCAGGGAAGTCTCGGCGAGCAGTGCCAACGTGCTCATCACCGGCGAATCCGGCACCGGCAAGGAAGTCGTGGCCAAGGCCATCCACTACGGCGGCCCGAGGGCCAAAGCCCCCCTCGTGACCATCAACTGCGCCGCCATCCCCGAACAGCTCCTCGAAAGCGAGCTGTTCGGCCACGCCAGAGGCGCGTTCACGGGCGCCACCAGCAACCGCAAGGGGCGCTTCGCACAGGCCGACGGCGGCACGCTGTTCCTCGACGAAATCGGGGACATGCCGCTGGCGCTCCAGGCGAAGATCCTGCGCTGCATCCAGGAGAAGGCCATTGAGCCCGTCGGCTCCAACACCACGCAAAAGGTCGACGTGCGCATCATCGCCGCGACCAACCAAAACCTCGTCGAAGCCATTGAAAAAGGGAAGTTCCGCCGCGATCTGTATTACCGGCTCAACGTCTACCCGATCATCATGCCGTCGCTCAGGGAACGCAAGGAAGACATCCCCCTCCTCGCCGAGCACTTCGCCCTCCGCGCCGCCGGGGAGATGGGCAAAGTCCCGGTGACGTTCACGGAGGCGGCCCTTGAGATCCTCAAGAACCATACGTGGCCGGGCAACATCCGCGAACTGGAGAACTGCATCGAGCGGCTCACGATCATCGCCTCCGGCACCGCCATCACCCCGGAACGGCTGGCCTCCTGCGCCGTGCCCGGCGGCGGGGACGCAAGC
>JAEYLX010000021.1 GCA_023407575.1 Bacillota bacterium | reverse complement strand
ATGTTGCCGACGCGCCTGACCGGAGCGGTATCTGATACTTACGACGGCTCAAGGTGGTCCGACGCGGGGAACATGGGCAGCTACCGGCTTATAAGTCCCTTGTGGCAGGCAAATCGCCGCGAGATATTTGGGCTTGACAAACCCTACGGCAGCAAGACTGCAAAGGACCTCTTTGACAAGGTCACAGTCTCGCTGTCGCTCAATGTCTCTCATGATATGCCCGGCAACACCGTGTTTTATGCGGGCATGCTTCAATCCTTTAAGCGGACGGGTTTTGACGCCTACCAGATCTATTACAACCGTCAGTCGGAACTCATTACCCAAAAAGTATATCAATCGCTCCATTATACAGCCGAAACGATCATTTTTAATAAAGACTCGGAGGGATTTGACAAGAATATGCTATCCCTTGAGGCTGTCGCCTCAACTGCTCAGGATAAGGGTTTCGAACCGCTCAGGGAATACTATCTGCAACTGCCCGAGTCTTTGCCGGATTCCGTTTACACAACCGCCAAGAGGATCACACAAGGCTGCACAACCCCATATGAAAAGGCGCTCGCCATCGAACACTGGTTGCGTGAAAACTGCACTTACACCCTCACCCCCGGGACGCCGCCGAAGGAAAGGGATTTTGTGGATTATTTTCTCGAGACGCGCAAGGGTTACTGCGTGTATTACGCGAGCGCGATGGCGGTGCTATCCAGATGTTCCGGGCTGCCCGCGCGTTATGTCACCGGCTTTGCGCTCAAACAGGATCCGGAGGCAAATTCGTCGTTTGCTTATGTCGCCACCAACGCCACCGCGCACGCATGGACGCAGATTTACTTTGCGGGAATCGGATGGGTGGATTTTGACGCCACCGGCTGGGATTTCCTGGAGCCGACCATCGTACAGGATTTAGAGCATGACGATATCAAGCCACAACGCCCCAGTAACGCCGGCGCGCAGCGGGAGGAGGGCGGCCCTGCACAAATGCAGGAACAGGCTGGAGTAACGGAAGATCGCGGCATATCGCCCGGCTTGAAGATTGCGCTCATCAGTGTGTTGTCCCTTGTTTTGGCGGCTGCCATATGGATGGGCGTGCGCGTTGTACTGCTGCTGACCGATGGGAAACGTTATTATAAGCGCATGCAGCGGCAGCATACGGATATAGGCCAACGTCTGGACGCATGCTACGCGAGGATCGTACGCCAGCTTGCGTTCTGGGGGGTCCGGCAGGAAGCGGGGGATACCATTGTGACATTCGCCGCCCGGGCGGATCGTTGCCTTGGAGCAAACGATATGGCTGCGGTTTGCGGGTCCGTGATGCGCATGCGGTTTGGACTGATAGCGCCGCTGGAAGAGGATGTGGAGAATATCTGCGCGTTGAGCGCGGCGCTGGAGGAGCGGCTGCGCAGGGAGCTTGGCCTGATGCGCTACCTGTGGCGGAGGATTGTGGTGGGGAGGTAAGTGGTCTTCGCTGCGAAGGATATTCCCACGTTTTAAGGCTGTTGTACATTTGCAATGAACGGCTACTGCCGCGCGATTAAAAATCTGCTATACTGATAAACGGCATACGCAAACTTCAAAGGAACAGGAAAGAGGATTATCGTGCGGATTGGCGTGATTGGTTGCGGAAGATGGGGCTCTTTTATTGCATGGTATCTGGATAGGATCGGACATGAGGTAACGCTGTACGGGCGGTCGCAATCCCCCCATATGGAGCAGCTCATGCGCACACGTACCAATGGCCTGGTGACGTTTGACGAGCGCGTCAGGCTTACAACCTCGCTCGTGGATGCCGCAGCGGCAGAGACCATTGTGATCTCCATCAGCGCACAAAGCCTCCGCTCGCTTATGGAAGAGCTGCGCGCAATGGCACTTACAAACAAGACCTTTGTGCTCTGCATGAAGGGCGTTGAGATTGGCACGGGCAAGCGGCTGACGCAGATCGCCGCCGAATATATGCATCCCACCTGCCATGTGGCAGTGTGGCTTGGGCCCGGGCATGTACAGGAATTTTGCAGTGGGACCCCCAACTGCATGGTGATCGACAGCGGGGAAGCGGCGGTGACGAAGACGCTGGTGGACGCGTTCTCCAGCGAACTGATCCGCTTCTATTACGGACGCGACCTGATTGGCAATGAGATCGGCGCCGCTGCAAAGAACGTCATCGGCATCGCGGCGGGCATATTGGATGGGCTGGGCCTTTCCACACTCAAGGGCGCGCTCGCATCAAGAGGGACGAGAGAGGTCGGCCGTCTCATTCAGGCGATGGGGGGGAGCGAACTTTCCGCCTACGGACTGTGCCATCTTGGCGATTACGGCGCCACGGTGTTTTCCGCCTACAGCCACAACCGCAGCTACGGTGAGGCGTTTGTAAAAGGGGAAAAGATGGAGGAGCTTGCAGAAGGCGTGCATACCGTGCGCGCGCTGATGACTTTGAGCGAACGCTATCAGGTGGAGCTGCCCATCTGCCAGGCGGTGTACGCCGCCTTATATGAAAGTGTGGATGTGCGGGACGCGCTGGAACGCTTGTTTACCCGAAGCTTGAAATCGGAATTCTAAGAGCTTTTATACGCCGGATACTTATTCTCAAAAAAAGTGGCTGTAACAGCCACTTTTTAATATGCCAAACCCGCCGTCGGGCGGGTTAAGAAATGCGGATTACCTTGCGGACAGCATTTGATCAATATAGGTACGCAGCGTAGCACCGTCCAGCGCGCCCAGCAAACCGCCTACCGCTACGAGGATGGCAAC
>JAEYLX010000005.1 GCA_023407575.1 Bacillota bacterium | reverse complement strand
AATTCTCCAAACCACCATTATTAACATATCTATCACTAATTGGTCTATTTTTAGCTACAACAGAAATTGATACTTTATCACTATTTTCTATATGATTAAATTTTAAACTAAAAGCAGTTATATCATTATAATTATTAGTATTTCCTATACGTTCATGTCCTCTAAATGTAATTTCATGTCTTTCTATACCATTCTTAATAGTTAGTTCTCTAGTTGCTTTTGACTCACGTCCCCAACTATCAGTTACCGTATAAGTTACAATGTATGTTCCTACTTCAGTTGGCACTGGATTTTTTACAGTTTCTGTAGTTCCATTATTCCCACTTGAATCTTCAGTAGTTTCCTGTCCACTTTCTAATGTAGTTCTTGAACCTTCTGATGGTTCAGGTGTAGTTGTGTTTTCTGATGATACAACTTTTTTAACATAAGTTGCTGTAATATCTTCAACACTTATATTGGTATCTTTATCATCAGTTACTTTCATATTTTCAGTTAACTTATAAGTTTCACCTAAATAATGAGAAAATCTTGTTAATTCAGGTATAGAATCATTTATAGCTTGTGGTTGTGTTTCTGATGTAGATGATGTTAACATTGATATTACTGGTGCTGAGTTATAAACTGCTCTAAGACCATCTTCTGTACTTTCAAATCTTACATTGATCATTTGGTCTTTAGAGTTTATCCCATCAGCATAATTTTCTTCTGTAATATTAGAATCATCTTTATTAACACTTCCATTAATCTTTAATTTATTAGATTCTTTGCTCCATAAACTTACATAATAACTTTCATACATATTTATTTTTTCTAATTGCTTTTTAAACTCTTCATAATTATAATCGTTATTTAAAGTTGCAACTCCAACTTGAGTCATTTGTTCATTAAAAACTTTAATTTCAAATACTTTATTATCAGTATTTTCATTTAATGCTACTCTAAAAGAATTATTTTCTTCTAGACCAGGTGGTGATTGTTCTTCTGCTCCTCCACCTACTGTTGAATCACTTCCTGATTCAGAATTTAATTC
Source organism: Bacillota bacterium (assembly GCA_023407575.1). Taxonomy (GTDB): domain Bacteria; phylum Bacillota; class Clostridia; order Lachnospirales; family Lachnospiraceae; genus Mobilitalea. The sequence goes on along the minus strand of JAEYLX010000005.1, from coordinate 2,346 downwards.
TATCTTATTAAATGTTAATTTATTTGTTACTGTATCAAAACCTATTTCAAATAATTTATTGTTATTATCTCCATCAAGAGATATTATATTATTTTCAACCTTAGATACAACTCTAACATTCCTTACCTTACTAGTAGTTCTTCCCCAACTATCAGTTACTGTATAAGTTACACCATAAACATTAACTACATTTGAATTAAAACCATCTGAGTTAATAGTTACTTCATCTATACTAATATTATCAATATCATCTTTAACCGTAACTCCAGATTTAAAATCAGGTGTTTCTCCTTTTATAACTTTTAAATCAGTTAATCCAATAAACTCAGGAGCACTATTATAAATAGCTTCCAATCCATCTGTAGTAAGCTTAAATCTAGTATTTTGCATTTCATCAGCTGTTTTGAATCCATCTTCATAGCCATTTTTGCTTACACTTGAAGAAGTATCTCCTTCACTTGGCAATTGTTCAGTTTCTCTAGCATCTTCTTCTTTATTATTTGTATTTTTAATAACATCTCCAAATATTCTAACTCTATTTAACTTATTTGAATCAGTAGATACAAATTCTATAGTATCACCATACTTATAATCAATATTTAAGGCTTCTATAGCATTCTTTATTTGAATACCTGATGCATTACCCTTTATAGGTAAATCACGAACCTTCTCTCCATCTCTATAAGTTCTTATTCTAATGACTTCCTCATTTATACCATTAATTGTTCCAGTAGTAGCATCTTCAAACTTTAATTTACCTGTGATGTCATCAAAACTAATTTTTAAAATAGAATCATTGGTGTTATCAGTATAAAATTTAACATAATTTTGTTCCAACTTATTTTTAGGTAATACTGTCACTTTTCTTGTTGCAGTTCCAGTTCTCCCCCAACTATCTGTATATTGATAGGTTACTGTTTGCTCTCCTAGCTTATACTTATCAAAGTTTATTACTTTAACAGTACTTAAATCCTTAACTTCTCCATCATGGTCATCATTTATAGATACTCCACTAGTAACATTCAATTCTTCACCTCTAACAACAGATAAATCACCTGTAAATGTGAATTGCGGTTCATTATTGTGAATATATTTTAACTTATCACCAGTCATTTCAAATCTAACATTATCTATATGATCTCTATCAGATATTCCATTTAAATAATTTACATTACCAGGCTTATCTTCAATTTTACTATCACCATCAATTTTTATATCTTCAGAGTTTAATGCCCAAACTGAAATTCTATCACCATCATTATATGAATATCCATCTAATCTATCTAATGTAGATGAAAACCCTGTTTCATTTCCTCTAATGGCTATTTCTCTTTTAACTTTTTTACTGACTCCATCTATAATCTTAATTTTAAAAGCTGCTCCAGAATATCCTTTTATAGCTTGATTATTATTTGATACTCTATTAACTTCTATTTTATGATTTACAGAATCAATAGTCATATTAAATAACTCTTCAGTACTTCCTTTAGAATAAAACTTAAATTTAACTTGCTCTAAATCATTCTTAGGTTCTACTTTTACTTTAACTTCTTTAGTTGTAGTTGCACCCCAACTATCTGATACAGCATAAATAACAGTTTGTTCACCTAACTTCATATTATTAAATTCAGAAGTAAATAAAGTTAACGGAATATTATTTTGACTATCAAATTCATCACTATAAGTTACATTTTCTATTAAATTTATAGTATCTCCTCTTTTTATAGTTTTCTTTAAATTTTCACTTTCATTTTCAAATCCAGTAACATTTAATGTTGGTGCAGTGTTAGTTACTATTTCTAATCCACTATTAGTAATTTTAAATCTACGTTCTGTTTTAGGTTTAAATTGAACTCCATTAGAATAATTCTCATTACCTTGATTAGTTACTCCATTCATATATAATTTTGATTGTGATTCTTTATGATAAACATAAATATAATCACCAATTTCATATGGAACATTATTTAAAGCATTGGCAGCCTCACTTCTTTCATTTCCTCTAATTACAACTTCTTTCTTTAAATTCATTTTTGAGTCATACAATTCAAATCTAAAGTACTCATCTGCATCATTAGTATTCATAATACGCATGTCCATATCTGTTACTTTTATAAGCTTTTTATTAGTATCAAATTTAATTTTAAATCTTTCATCTTTACCATTACTATATCTAACACCTTTTACTGTAAAAACAACATCTGATAATGATGCAGGTCTAGTTGAAGTTCTAGATTCTAGATTTAAACTTGAAACATCTTCTTCAGTTTCATTTGGACTTTCACTGCTTATGTAAGTTATAGTTCTATTGGCACTAGTTACTCTACCCCATGAATCTTTTACGCT
>JAEYLX010000006.1 GCA_023407575.1 Bacillota bacterium | reverse complement strand
AAATTAGTTAATGTAACCATACCATATTCAGTTACGAAGATTGGAACAGCATTTGATGGTTGTAGTAAATTAGGTAAAGTTACAATATCAGAAAATGTAGCTTTAATAGAGGAAGGTACATTTGATTATTGTAATAAACCGTCTATTTATGGAAAAAAAGATTCTTATGCTTATAAGTATGCCAGTAAAGACAATATCACGTTTAAGACTTTGGCAATAAGTGATAAAAAAATAAGCTTATCTGTGGGGGATGTAAGGTATCTTAAATTAAATGGTTCCGCTCTATGTATCTGGAAAACCAGTGATAGATCAGTAGCATCGGTTAACTCCAGTGGAAAAGTAACTGCTGTGGGAAAAGGAAAAGTCGTAATTACAGCTTACCTTTATAATAAAGTATATAAGAGTGAGATAGAGGTGAAATAGATAAACTATCATATTTTTTCTCTTAAGCTCGTTATATTTGCAACAGAGTCTTTTTGAGTATAATTATATAATTAAAAAGGGTGATTACTTTTTGGATAATATCCAGAGAGTAGTCACCTTTTTTATAACTAGATTTTTACTTGTCAATTATAATTATGGAACTGGCTTATAAAGGGTGTAGAAGTCAGCCTCGACATCCTCCATACGTTTACTGTACCAATATTTTGCATCCTCTAGAGCTTTATTATAAACCTGCTTGCCAAGTGTCTCCATAAAGAAGTCCAGAATACCTTCAGAGGCTATGATGCCTAGTTTTTCATCACGTTCAGTTTCGAAATAATACTTTATCTCCTCGAGTAACTGCTTCTTTTCCTCACTTGTCAGATTAATAAGTGCTGTGCTCTGATTTCTATTCATCTTATCCTCCCATGACTTTTTAAATAGTGTATATGGAATCCTGTAGATGTCTGTATTTAGCTGAGCATTTGATACTTTGAAAAAATGTTATGCCGTCAATTCAAACTGCGAATTGTAAAGGTTAGCGTAGAAGCCGCCTTTCGCAAGAAGTTCTTCATGGTTACCCTGCTCAACGATATCGCCTTCATTCATAACTAAGATAGTATCAGCATCACGAATAGTAGATAAACGGTGAGCAATAATAAAGCTGGTTCTTCCCTTCATTAAGGTATCCATTGCTTTTTGTATTAATATTTCTGTTCTTGTATCTACGGAGCTGGTTGCCTCATCCAATATCAAAATCTTAGGATCTGCAAGAATAGCTCGTGCAATGGTCAATAACTGTTTCTGGCCTTGGGATACGTTACTTGCCTCCTCATTCAGCACCATTTTATAACCATCCGGTAAGGTAGAGATAAAATGATGAACATGAGCTGCCTTCGCTGCTTTTATTACCTCTTCATCAGTAGCATCGAGCTTACTATAACGGATGTTCTCCATAATGGAACCATTGAATAACCAGGTATCCTGTAGAACCATACCAAAGAGCTTTCTAAGTTCACTGCGATCAAAGTCTTGAATATTATGACCATCAATCAATATCTCACCACTATTGATGTCATAGAAACGCATTAGCAACTTAACCATGGTGGTTTTTCCAGCTCCAGTAGGGCCAACAATTGCAATTTTCTGTCCCTTTTCAACCTTTACACTGAAATCATTAATAATAATTTTGTCAGGGTTATAACCGAAGTGAACATTTTTAAATTCAACATTACCGGTTATCACTTCACTGGATACAGAGTTTTCAACGGTCTGAACTTCTTCTTCAAGATCTAAGAATTCAAAGACACGTTCTGCAGCGGCAGCAGTGGATTGGAACATATTTGCCACCTGGCTTAATTGACCAATTGGTTGTGTAAAAAGTCGGATGTACTGAAAAAAGGATTGAATTTCACCGATTTTAATTTTGCCATTGATTGCTAAGTATCCGCCCAGGATAGCAACACCAACATATCCGATATTACCAATAAACATCATGACTGGCATCATCAAACCAGATAAGAACTGGGATTTCCAGGCTGATTCGTATAACTTAGCGTTCTTTTCATCAAACTCTTTAATGGATTCTTCTTCTTTATTGAATAATTTGATAATATTGTGGCCGCCAAAGGTTTCTTCTACCTGGCCGTTAACGTGACCTAAATATTCTTGCTGCTGCTTAAAGTATTTCTGTGATTTCTTAACAACCTTACTAACGACAATACCGGATATTGGCAGTATCATAAGTGCAAGTAAAGTCATAGGTATACTGATACGTAACATCATGATAAGTACACCAATAATCATGACCACAGAGGTAATTAATTGAGTTAAACTCTGGTTTAAACTGTTACTAAGAGTGTCAATATCGTTGGTTACTCTGGATAAAATCTCTCCGTGGGAAGTGGTATCAAAATAATTCATTGGAATTCTATGAACCTTTTCTGAAATATCCTTACGGAATTGATAGGTTACCTTCTGTGAGATACCACTCATGAATAGACCCTGAATAAAAGTGAATACTGCACTGGTTGCATAGAGGATAATCAGGGTGATTAAAATAGTTCCAAGAGCATCAAAATCAATACCCTCGCCACCTTTTATTTTACTGGTAATACCTTCCACTATCTTCGTGGTGGCATCACCCATAATGGTTGGTCCAATAATGGTAAATATTGTACTGCCAATAGCAAATAAAAATACAATAAAAAATCCAAACTTATATTTTGCAAGGCTGGCAATAAGTTTTCTCATTGTGCCTTTAAAATCTTTCGCCTTTTCTCCCGGCATCATACCTGGAGGGCCTCCTGGACCCATCATACGTCTTCTTTGTGCTGCCTTGGCGGAAGAATTTTCTTTCTTTATTTCTTCATTACTCATGATCCAATTCCTCCTTTGATAATTGAGATGATGCTATTTGTTGATATACTTCACAATTCTTTAATAGTTCTTTATGAGTTCCCTGGCCAACAATGTGTCCATCCTCTAAAACCAGGATTTGTTCCGCATTCATAATGGTACTGATGCGTTGTGCTACAATAAGAACAGTGCTGTCACCGATTTCTTCCTTCAGAGTTTTACGTAGTTTTGCATCTGTCTTATAATCCAGAGCAGAAAAGCTATCATCAAAGATGTATACATCAGGATTCTTAGCGATTGCTCTGGCAATGGAGAGACGTTGTTTCTGACCGCCTGATACATTGGTTCCGCCTTGTGCAATTGGTGCATTATAGCCTTCCGGCATTGCTTCAATGAAGTCCTCCGCCTGTGCAATTCTTGCGGCCTTCTTCATAACTTCTTCTGCAGCCAAATGATTACCAAACTTAATATTTGATTCAATGGTACCAGTGAACAATACACCCTTCTGAGGAATAAAACCAAGTTTATCTCTTAAGGTTTTTTGCTTTATTTTCATAATGTCTGTTCCATCCAGAAGAATGCTACCGGAGGTTACATCATAGAACCTTGGAATCAAATTAATTAAAGTACTCTTACCACTACCGGTACTACCGATAATCGCTGTAGTTTCACCAGGTTTTGCAACAAAGCTGATACCTGAGAGAACATCTTCCTCTGCATTTGGATATCGGAAGGATACATTTTTAAATTCCAGAACGCCCTTTGCTTTAGAAGAAACGATTTCTTCTTTTGCTGGATCTTTTATTGTTACTTCTGTGGATAAGATTTCTTGAATACGTTTTGCGGCAACGGTTGCTCTTGGCAGCATAATGGATATCATAGTTAACATAAGGAAGGACATAATGATCTGCATGGTATATTGAATAAATGCAATCATATCACCTACCTGAACAGTACCCTTTTCAATTCCATCAGCACTTACCCAGATAATTAGTATGGAAACCAAGTTCATGATTAAAAAAAGTACAGGCAGCATAAAGGTCATAACTCGGTTAACAAATAATGAGTTCTTAGTTAAATCAACATTTGCCTTGTCAAAACGTTTTTCCTCATGTTCCACCGTACTGAAGGCACGGATAACCGGAAGACCGGTAATAATTTCTCTCATTACCAGATTGATGCGGTCAACAAGCTTTTGCATTTGTTTAAACTTAGGCATAGCTACAATCATTAAGGTTCCTATTAAGAGAAAAATTGCTCCAACGCCTACTACCAATATCCAGGACATGGAGGATTCTGTGTGAAGAACCTTTAAAATACCGCCAACTGCAAGGATTGGAGAGTAGATAACAATACGAATCAGCATAACCAACAGCATTTGCACTTGTTGAATATCATTGGTGCTGCGAGTGATTAAGGAAGCAGTGGAGAATTGATCCATTTCGCGGTTAGAGAAGGACAATACTTTTTTAAATACATTGCTTCTTAAATCACGACCCATTTTAGCAGCAATTCTGGCAGATAAAAAGGTTACCAGAACGGAAGCGAGCATACCGATTAAGGCTAAGCCGAGCATCAAAGCACCAGCATATAGAATGTAATCGGTCTGCATTTTATCAACATCTACACCAATCGCTTCATATTCTGCTTTCACATATACGGTACTGGTGGAAGAAAAAAGCATCTCCGGCATAGCCAAAGCCTGTTCTCTCATTGGAGTAACAATTGCTGTAAAGTTTTCTTCTGGTAACATGGATAGAATACGAAAGATATCAACATCCTTTTGATCAGAGCCAGGTGCAAGCTGATCAACAAGCTGTTGTCTTGCTGTAATTGCTTCCTCTGTGCTGCTTTCAAACTGTAGTAGCATGAACAGTGGAATAGCCATAGCATCTGTCAGAGCAGCTTCCTCTTTGCCATCCCAAAGATAAATTTCTTCTGACTTGAGTAGAGGATAATCCTTTTGGTAATTAGACCATTCCTTTTCGGAATATCCATCCGAAGTTAAAATAGAGTAGTGAGGGAGAATGATACTTTCTTCCTCAGAGGTCATAAATAATTTAATACGGTCGAACTCGGTCTTTCTTACTACGGTAGGTACTGGACTATCAATACCGTTTTTCATAATACCGGTATTAATGATATCGGAGGTATAGGATGGGAGTGCAAGATCACTGTTTGCCTGTATTACTAGAAGAATTATGACAAACAATATGGACACAACCGACTTTTTTAGAAATCGAAAAAGTTTAAACATAAGTTATTCCTTTCAAGTTATGAATAAGTATAGATTACTTGCAATACTGTAAAACAAAATCGTACTATTTTACTTAATAACCTTTAATTTGAACAAGTAATATGAACAAATTATCGTTAGTTATCGTTCTTATAGAGGTTTTGTTGCAATTTCTTTGTCAGAGTTAAGAAGGTATGAAGTTCTTCGTCATCAAAACCATCAAATAAGTTCTCAAGTATACACTTCATATGTTTTTCACCACTGGCTGCCAGATTATGACCTTCCTCGGTCAAATAAACACGCATAATTCGCTTGTCGCCCTCATCAGGTACACGTCTTACATATCCATTTGCTTCAAGTTTAATAAGCATTCCGGTAATCGTTGCTGGTGTGACAAAACTAAGCTTTGATAATTCCTTCTGGGTTAAGCCCTCTTGTTTTCTAATCAGGGTTAATATTTTGGGTTGGCCGGGATAGATATTCTTATTTTCTGTTTTGTGATAAGAACGCTGATGGATGGACTTAAAAACCTCGTGCAAGGTTTGTATTAGTTCTTGAACTTCAGCTCTCATTTGTTGTTGCGATTCCTCCTTACATAAGTTTTTCCTATTGTGATGTGTTTTTAACATCTCTTTTTAATGGAAACCTGATTATAAAAAAATTAATTAGGCACCTAATCAAATGGTATTATAGCACACTAAATATTAGTGTCAATATGGGAAAAATTAAAATTTCGTTAAAGTTATAAGAAAGTTACAATTAAAGCAAAATAGTCAAGCTTATAATGAACTATTATTATATATATTGCATAAAAATCATCAGAAATAACCCCACAAAAAATGGAAGAAAACTATTTTACGGTGTAAAGACAATCAATAAGATTTCATTATACAACGCCGAAATAGCAACTTCCATATTATGGTATGAATTGAGCTTAAATTGATAATTTTATCAAGCAAAAGCAAATTATCAATTTAAGTTATTTTACAGTTTCTAAAAGTACTTGAAGTAAGGCATCATTTGCCTCTGGAGTCATAAAGCAAAAGCGAACAAATTTATTGCTTAAAAATGGGAAGGTGGAGCAATCTCGTATCATAAGCCCTTTCTTGATGGCTGCCTCAAATAAGTCCATAGAGGTGATATCTTCACGTAATATTTTAACAAGCATGAAATTTGCTGTAGGTTTATAATAACGAAGATTCTTGCAGGTATCCAGCAGTCCGCAGATTCTGTCCCGTTCTTTTGCAATCAATTCTCTGGTTTGACTAATATATTCCTCATCAGTAAACATGATTTCACCAGCAATTGCTGCCAGACTATTAATGGTCCAAGGATTTTTTCTCTGATTTATTTCACGTAATAAATTCGGATTTCCACAAACTGCATAACCAAGGCGAAGTCCGGGAGCTGCAAAGAATTTGGAGATACCTCGCAATATAATCAAATTATTATAATAGGCAGTAAGTGGAGCACAAGTGATTTTTGATACCTCCTCCGCAAACTCCACATAGGTTTCATCCACCATGACAAAGATACCTTTTTGCTTACAGATATCAAGAATCTTTCTCATGTCATTCTTAGTAATAGCTGTTGAGGTTGGGTTGTTGGGATTACAGATAGCTAACAAATCAATTTCAGAGGTTAATTCTTCTTCTAATTTGGGAATATCCAGTGCAAAGTCATTCTCCTCTTCCAGACGATAGTAACGGGTAAGACCGCCACCTAAGGATACTTCGCGCTCATACTCGGAATACGTTGGTCCAATAATTAAAACTTTACTGGGATGTTTAATCTGAATAAATAGGGAAATTAGCTCGGTGGAGCCGTTACCGACAATAATATTCTCCATATCAGTGTGAATATAATCGGCTATTTTTTTCCTAAGAGAACTATATTCCCGATCAGGATAGCTCATAATAGCATCGATTCTGTCACTAAGGGAGGCTTTTAACTTGGGTGATATACCCAGAGGATTAACATTTGCAGAAAAACTAATAATATCCTCTCGTTTTATGTTGTACAACTTCTCTATTGTTTCTAAATCACTTCCGTGAAAATGGTCAGAATGTTTAATCATAGTAATCCTCCATAAATTACAAAATATAGGGTCATTGGCGGTGGACAGCCAACTGATCGACTAAGAAATAAGGACTTTTGGCGATTTTTGATAGATACTAGATTTTTTTCTAGCGATGAATTATAATTATTATAGCGTATTTTTACCAAATTGCAATGGCTCAGAGGTGATAAATTGAAGGAGAAAATTAGTCTTATTTCCAAAGGTGAATTTGAATATGAGCAACCTATGCTGTGTCTTTCTACAGAACGAATTAATTTAGTAGAAGATGCGGGGAAAGTACTGACTGGTAATTTTGTCATCAGTAATAGTCAGGAAAGACAGATGAAGGGTAAGGTTTACTCCTCGAATAATCTGGTGAAGCTGAAAGAAATTGATTTTCTTGGAATTGAAAATCATATCACCTATGAATTAGATACGGAGGGGGTACAAGCAGGGACAATATTAAATGGTTCTTTCCTTATTATTAGTGATTGTGGGGAAGCGACCATCCCCTTTTCCATGCACATAGTACCACCTTATTTTGAATCTTCCTTAGGTAAAATTAAAGATTTGTTTCAATTTACGAATTTGGCTAGAATGGACTGGTCCGAAGCAAAGAAGATTTTCCGGTCTGCAGATTTTGAACAAATCCTATTAGAAAATGATGAACGTAATAAACAAATCTATCGAAGTTTGATTAATGGTGTGTCTACAAGTCAAGCATTAGAGGAGTTTTTAATAGCAATACATAAAAAAGCGGTTGTTCGTTTATCCGTTGATAAGAGTAATCTAGAGTATGAAATTCATCAAGAGCAGATAACGGACAAGATTATATTAACAAAAAGTAACTGGGGTTTTACTGAAATTAAAGTCAGTAAGGATGCAGATTTTATTAAGCTGGATCAAAAATTTATATGGGCAGATCGCTTTATAGAAAATTCACATCAGATTTCGTTTACAATTGATGCAAAAGAAATGAAAAATGGTAAGCAGTTTGGACATATTTATATTAAAACAGCATATCAGACGATTGTTGTGGCAATCCAATGTCGAAGGAAACATAAGAGTTCGGCTTTCATAAAGGCAAGACAACAGAAAAAAATTGAACTTGATATGGTAGAATTGTACCTTGGGTTCAGATTGAATAAAGTTAATATATCCGAATATGTGGAAAGAATGCAAGCTTTCATTAATAAACGCACTGGACAGGAAAACAGCCGCTCAAAGGAACTTCTTTTCATTCATCTGGCGATTATCGCTTCAAAAAGGAAATTGGCAGACGAACTTTTGGCGGATTTGCAATCCGAAGAAGTAATGATAAGAAAGACATCCTTGTTAGATTATGCCAGCTTTTTATATTTGAGGGCTCTATGTCACAAGGAAGATACCACCACCTTCCAAGCAGAAAATCATATCAGAAGAATTTATGAAAGTGGTTTTCAGGACTTTAGAGTCCTTTGGTTATTGTTTCAAACAGACCAAAGTTATGAGAAAAATAGAGCTAAGAAGTTGGCAGAGATAAAGGATCAATTTGACAAGGGGTGCCATAGCCCAATTCTTTATTATGAAGCAATTTGTGCATTCCGTGAAGAACCATATTTACTTAGGGAGTTAAACCCCTTTGAAATTCAGGTCTTTCATTATGGTATAAAAAATAACATGCTAAATAGAGATTCAATACAACAGTATGTATATTTGGCTAATAAGCTGAAGGAGTATCAGCCCATAGTATTTCAAGGGCTTACAAAGCTATATAGAGTTTATGAATCTAAGGAAATTCTCTCTGCGATTTGCTGCTTGCTAATCAAAGGCAGAAAGAAAGAGGGAAAATATTTTACTTGGTATCAAGAAGGAGTGGAAGCGGGTCTACGTATTACGGAACTCTATGAGTACTATATGTATTCCATAGACAAAACCAAGCACAATCCCCTGGCACAACAAGTGTTGCTTTATTATGTTTATAACAGTAATATGACGGAAAAAATAAAGACTTATCTTTATGCAAACATTATTGTTAATAAAGATAGCTTTGAGACAATATACCGAAGCTATTATAAAAAAATTGAAGTCTTTGCATTTAATATGTTGCAGGCTCATTATATCAGTAATGATTTAGCAATTCTCTATAAGGAGTTTTTCTCTAAAAATAAACTCAGTTCCGATACTGCAAAGCTGTTACCCTATGTACTTTATCAATACGAAGTAAGCTGTACTAATCCAAACATCAGTAATGTGATCATACGTCATAAGGAACTAACAGAGGAAGCAATAACACCTCTATTGGAAGGTAAGGCACAAGTTAGTCTATTTACCAGTGAGGCGCAAATAATCTTAGTGGATCATCTTGGACAACGCTATCTGGAGACCTTAGAGTATAGCCTGAAACCTTATATGAACCTGGTAGATTATGAACCGAGCAATTTAAGTAGAGAACATCCAATGCTCGTATTACATTTATATGATCATTATCGAAGAAATCATATTAAGAGCCCACAAGCGATTGAAGTACGTCGTGAGGTTCTGAATTTATCAGAGATATCTGAAGATGTGATAGCTGAATGTTATCAGACTTTAATCGAATACTATTATGAGAATTTCCAAGAGGAACTGTTGGATTATTATTTGCAAACAATTGACCTCGAGTTAATGAGTCAGAGTGACCGTGCTAAATATATTGAGTTGATGATGTCACGTGGACAGTTCCAGAAGTCACTGGAGGCAATTAGTATCTTTGGCAATGAAGATATAGGAGCAGCACGCATAGTCAAATTCTGTTTAGCTTATCTTAACCTGCAAGAAGTACCCAAATACCATCCCATAATGGTTCAATTGTGTTACACCGTATTTACATATCAAAAATATGATGAAACCATATTAAGTTATTTAATGAAATATTACCAGGGAGATAATAGTCAGTTACTAACCTTGTGGGCAGCTGCAAAGGAATTTGATCTTAATACTAATTTATTGGAAGAACGATTGCTGAGCCAGATTTTATTTACCGAAAATGGAATCGAGGAAAGTTTCGCTGTTTTTTATTCTTATTATGATGGGATAGGAAATCATTTGCTGGTACGTGCTTATTTGACCTATGTATCCTATTGTTACCTTGTTCAGAAGAAGGATTTACAATTAGAGCTGCTGCCAATTATCAAGCACGAACTATATTATGAAGAAAATAAGATATGTCTCCTTGCATGGTTAAAGGCAAGCTCCTTTAAAGATAATTTATCAGAGCAGGAAAAGACCTTTGCAGAATTTAATGTACTGCGCTTTATTCGAAAGGGCATGTTGCTGCCATTCTTTCTAAATTATAGGGATGGAATACCAATACCTGAAAAGTATCAAAACCAGTGTTTTGTTACTTATCTAACGGACCCACGGAAACAGGTATATATTCATTACAGAATTGCTGGGCAGGAAGAGAAAGCGTATAAAGTTGAACGATTACCCAATGTATTATTAGGAATTCACTGTAAAGGATTTTTGTTATTTTACCCTGAAACCCTTGAATATTACATTACAGAAGAAGCACCGGATGCCAGTATTAGGACACAAAGTGGTGAACTTAAGTTAGAGGGCAGACCTACTGAAATAGAGGGTTCAAACTACAATCAGATGAATCAAATGTTACATGCTCTGGAGGAAGAGGATGAAAACCTCTTACTGCTTATGGAGAATTATATTAAACAGGAATATATGATTAATAAATGTTTTAAACCTGTAGAATAAGGAGGAAGACAGCGAATGGATGCAATGAAAAGACTTATCGTTGGAGTAGATTTGTGCGATGATTATTCACAGCTAAGTTGTTATAGTTATAAAACGAATGAACCCATAACGATAGGTCTTTTGGAGCAAACAGACCAAGAAGAAATGATTCCAACTGCACTCTGTGTAAGAAAAGATTCTAAGCAGTGGCTGTTTGGGGAAGAAGCAATGGCTTGTGCAAGTAGTGGGGAAGGCCTATTAGTTAATCATCTGTTAGCTAAATTGCAAAAGGATGAGGCAACAGAGATCTATCAAACTAAGTTTAGTGCAGTGTCATTACTTGAAAAATATCTTCGTAAGGTTTTGATGTTGGTCAAGAATTACTTCCCTACAGAGCCAATCACCAAACTGGTTATAACAATTGAAGAATCAGACCCCAATACTATAAATAGAATATATGAGACACTTGGTTTATTGGGAATAGATAAGGAAAGAGCCAAGGTAATCAGTCATGCAAGTGCGTATCTTTATTATGTTCTAAGCCAGGAAAAAACTTTATGGATGAATGATGTGGGACTTTTTGATTTTTCCTTAACGGGGCTATACTTTTATAGAATCAGAATGAATCGTCGATGTAATCCAATTCTCGCAAGCTTAGAAAAACAGGACCTCACTATGAATATAGAGGAATATCTTCAACGTAGAAATAAAGAGAAAGCAGCGTATCAGTTAGACAACCTTGCGGATACAGTTTTACATAAACAGATTATTAGTACGCTTTATTTTACTGGAAGGGGTCTGGAAGGTGAATGGGCAGATACAGTAATCAAAAGTTTATGTAATGGAAGAAGAGTATTTGTTGGACAAAGTTTGTACTCCAAAGGTGCATGTTATGCTGCCAAGGAATACGCTGGGGACAGTTGTTTACTGGGTGTAAGGTTATTTCATGATGACATGGTGACATCTTCTTTAGGACTAAGGGTATTTTGTGACAACAAATACAAAGAGGTTACTCTATTACATGCTGGGGATACCTGGTATGAGGTAAACAATAAGTATGAGGTAATACCGGATGGAGCCACCGCCCTTGAGTTAGTACAGAGTAAGCTATTATTAAGGGAGACTTCACAAATAAAGCTTTCCCTTGATGATTTTTCCAAGCCTGATGCAAGGACCACCAGATGGCAGGTGCTATTATATTGTAAAGATAGGTCAACAGCAATTATAAAAGTAACAGATCTGGGCTTTGGTGAATTTTATCCAGGGACAGGAGAGGAAATTGAGTATACAATAGAAATATAGTTAAAGGAGCAACCATGGGGAAGCTGATACTTTGCAGTGGCGAAAGAACAAACAAACCCTTTGGATTCCAGTCCGGAGGAATACGAATTTATTCAATTGAAGAACTTTGCTTTTTTCTTTATCATCATGTTTATCTGATTGAAATGGAGATGATAGGGGAGGAGCTCTTTGATTGGATTGAATTGGAATTAAAGCTGCCTGAAAGAGCTAATAAATTAAGACAATTAAAAAAGCAGCACGCTGACCTCAAGACACTGATAACTGTAATCATGTGCAGCTCAGATTATTATACCGAAGCAGAAATTAAAGGAATGCTTAAAATACTGGACCGAGCATTAGGAATGTCAAAGGTGAAAAGAATATGGTTAAAAGCCGATAATTTCCTTATGAATGGGCGTTTTGTAGAAGCAGAGGTTGAGTATGAAAAACTACTTCATTCAAAAGATGCCATAGAATTATCGCCTGAGGAATATGGGGATGTCTATCATAACCTTGCTGTTACCAAAGCTAATTTAACAGGATTATTGGAAGCTTCAAAATATTTTTGGCAAGCCTTTGAGAGAAACCATAAAGAAGAAAGTTTAAAACAATATCTTTATAGCTTGAAGTTAACTCATGCTGATCAGGAGTTTATAGATAAGTGTAGAGACTATCAGGTGAGCAGTGAAGTGATAAATCATATTAATGATGAAATAAATATATTTGAAGATCAAGCGTATTCGTCAAAACAAATGAAAGAACTTAACAAGATAAAAGAACTGAAAGAACAGCAGCAAAATGAGCAATACTATAAAAGAAGAGAAGAAATGATAATGTCCTGGAAGCTGAAACTAAGACAGCTTTAATATAGAGTATCATTAACCACCATATGATACCAATGGAATTAGAAAGGAATGCACATGGGATTCTTTCGAAAGTCGCAGAAAAAGAATAAGGTTTTTGATGAAAAGATTGCCTCACCAATTATGGATGACGAGAAAAGCAAATCTCGTATATCACCTAGGTTAGAGTCACCTTCGGATCGAATAGTCTATATAAAGGAGCATTGTGAGCTATATCAAGAGAGTAATCAGCAGATTGAAGAAGCTAAGGCAGAGTATCAAGCCGTAACCTCCTATCTAACGGATATGCAGAAAATTGATCTAATACCCCTGGAGCAAAGGGGTGTGATGGAGGATGCAGCTCGTAATATCTATAATTTAACCAAGGAACGTTACAAACAACATAACAAAAGCACAAATATATCTGACAAGCATTATCGCTTATTTGAACACTATGAATTACAAATACCCAAAGAACTTCCCTCCATGAGAGATGCGGAGAAATTCAAAGCAGTAATTGAGCAAGATATCGAGCATTTGGATAAAGAAAGAGAAAAGTTGGACGAGGAACAAGAAGATATATTAAGTAAGCAGGCATTCTTAAAAGGTATTGCAGTTGTTGCAAGTTTAGTAGTTATTGGATTGTTTATAATGTTCGTGGTTATATCCTCCAACTCTGAGACAGACTTTACGCTTCCATTTTTGTTAACTGTGCTCATGGGGATGATTATCGCGATAGTAATCTTTTTGGAAGCAAGGAAGAACATTTCCAGTAATAGATATCTATATTTAAAACAGAATAGACAAATTCTTTTAATGAATAAAGTCAAGATAAAGGCAGTGAATAACCGTAACTATCTGGAGTACACCTATAATAAGTACATGGTGGATAGTTATGAGCAGCTAAAAGCTCATTGGGAAGAGTTTGTAAAGCTGAAGGATGAGAGTAGACGATATCAAAAAAGTACGGATTTACTGGAATATTATAATAAATTGTTAATACAAGAGCTAAAAAAATTCATGATAAATGATGCTGAGATATGGATTTTTCAAAGTAATGCAATCCTTGAAAGGAAGGAAATGGCTGATGTACGACATCGTTTAAATATTCGCAGACAGAAACTTAGAGAAAGAATTGATTTAAACACATTGCAAAAGGAAAAAGCAGAGAAGGCAATTACAAAAACAATGAGGGAATATCCGGATTCTGAAGTGGATGCAGAGGCAATGCTGCGTCAATTTAAAATTAATCTCTAGAAAAATTAGATGGGGGTACCTTTGGAGAATAGGTACTCTTATCTATTTAACTATTTTATATAAGATATATTGTAACTTATGAAACAAAATTTGATAAATCTTTGAAATATTTGTGATTTTTCTTGAAGACAATAAGAATTTGGAATATGATAGTAATTACTAACAAATGGAGGGTATTTATGAAAAAAATTCAAAAGATATGTTTGAGTATGATAATGGTTTTACTTTTATCGATTTCCGCTCCGGGGATAGGTATTCTAAGTACTACCGAAATTGCTATGGCAGCAACTAACTCATCTAGTCCAACTGCTACCGTGGACAAAGTGAGTCTATATGTAGGCTATAAAACCTATCAGGTGAAATTTAACAACTTATCTAAGACAGCAACTGTCACCTACAAATCCAGTAATACTAAGATAGCTAAAGTAAGTAATAAAGGTGTTATTACAGCAGTTGCAAAGGGCAGTACAACCGTAAGTATAACAATGAAACAGAACAAAAAGTCGTATACCTCCAAAATTAAAGTAACTGTTGATACACCGGTTATTAAGATAACAAAAAAGACAGATAGTCTTATCGTCGGTGGTACATATACTTTTACAGCTTCTGTTACTGGTTCTGATAGTAAAGTAACCTGGCAGGTTTCTGATACATCTCTTGCGTCAATTGATGGTGTAACTGGTGAATTTAAAGCACTAAAAAAGGGAACAGTTACCGTAACTGCATCTGCAGGTAAACTTAAAATAACCACCAAGGTTACAGTTAAAGAAGCAAGAATGTCAACAGCAATTACCGACCTTACAATTTATGACGATACTATTATCTATATTAAGGTGCCAAACCTTGGAGACGAAGATACGATATACTTCAAAGAGGCTGACAAGGGTATTGCCTGGTGTCAATGGGGTAATTGGTCTGGCGACACCTTGCCATTGTTAATTGCCCCTAATAGTGTTGGAACAACAACAATTACTCTTACCACCACAGATAGCAGTGAAAAACTTGTTATCAATGTAACAGTAGTGGAGGAGCCAAAAGAGAGAGCTGCAGAAGCAAAAGAACTAAGCCCTTCTGAGATTTATAAAAAGAGCATCTCCTCTGTAGTAGAGCTTGAGGTATTAACAAATGATGGTGATTTGGTCATTGGGTCAGGCTTCTTTGTATATAGTGGAATCCTTATAACCAATTACCATGTTATAGAGGGAGCAACAGACATTAGAGTTTATACCAGTGATGGATATGAATATACGGTTGAAACCATTTTAGGATATGATAAGGATTTGGATATTGCATGGTTATCCATTGATGCAGTTACAGATCACTTAAGAACTTATTATGGAGACGTTGCAGCTGGGGATAAGGTATATGCTTTGGGTAGTTCACAGGGGTTAACAGGAACTATTTCTGATGGTATAATTTCTGCAGCATCCCGTGTTTCTAATGGGGTTAATTATATACAAACATCTGCTCCAATCTCAGGTGGAAACAGTGGTGGTCCGTTAATTAATGCTTATGGTGAAGTAGTTGGAGTGAATACTTTTACCCTAATAAACGGACAAAATCTTAATTTTGCAGTGGAAGTATTTCAGTGTTGGGATGTTAGTTTTGCTTCACCTATAAAGCCTGATGATTATTTTAAGTCCAATGTGAAGGCTGATAAATATCGATATGTCTTTGAAAATATTGATAAGAGCTGGTCAATGGAGACTGCGCAGATAATTGATGAAGATACCTTTGTATCAGGTTGGTTTAAATATGTAAATACGGATTATTATCATTTGAAAGTAACTGGTGATAAGGTTGTTAATATTACAGGGTATCCATATAAGCAAGCTGACTTTAGTACTTTTGACTTTAAAATAATTGATGCAAACTCTAATGTGGTAGCAACTACAACTACTCTCACAGTAGATGGATATAATTATAGAACGTTAGAAAAACTACTAACCAGCGGTGATTATTGGATTGTAGTAAACACCAGCAAGACAGATATGAGTAGCACAATGTACTATGATTTTGCCCTTTATTTTAAATAATAGTTTAGCTAGGCAAATTTTTAATACAATAAAAGCAGAAAGCTCGCTTTTGTTTACGCATTACAAGAAAAACACCCTTGACAGATTGAAAAACATTGCATAAGATATAACTATTATATTGTTAAATGTATTGATGGAGAGGATTAGATAAGGGCAGCTTATCAGAGAGGACCGCTCACCGGCTGAAAGGTGGTCTAAGGCAAGCTTATTGAAGGTAGCTCTGGAACAGTATTTCTGAAACCGTAAGGCGTGTAGGTGATACCGGGAAGTCCCGTTACAGACAAAGAGATGACTTGTCTTTTATACACGCAAGCCATAAATAAAGGTGGTACCACGGTTCTTCGTCCTTTGCGACGAAGAACCTTTTTTTGTGTAATTATAGCGATGTCGATTGCGCAAAGCCTTGTATCAGAAAAGGAAGAAGGAAAGTATTATTAATTGATTAAAAAGAATCTATTTTTAATTGAAAGGAACAGTATGATGGAAAAAGAATTAGCAAAAACCTATGACCCAAAAAATATTGAAGAAAAACAATATGAAAAGTGGATGGAGAAGAAATATTTTCATGCAAAGGTGGATAGAAGTAAGAAACCTTTTACTATTGTAATCCCACCTCCAAACATTACAGGACAGCTTCATATGGGGCATGCACTGGATAACACTTTACAGGATATTTTAATTCGATTTAAGAGAATGCAGGGTTATAATGCACTTTGGCAGCCGGGAACTGATCATGCCAGTATAGCAACTGAAGTTAAGATCCTTGAGATGTTGAGAAAAGAAGGAATTCAAAAGGAGGATCTTACCAGGGAGGAGTTCCTTGTTAAGGCTTGGGAGTGGAAAGAAGAATATGGCGGTAGAATTATATCACAGCTTAAGAAATTAGGTTCTTCCTGTGACTGGGAAAGAGAACGTTTTACCATGGATGAGGGTTGTAATGAGGCTGTTAATGAAGTGTTCATTAAACTCCATAAAGAAGGTCATATCTATAAGGGATCTAAAATTATTAACTGGTGTCCGGTTTGTAAGACTACAATTTCCGATGCAGAGGTGGAACATGAGGAGCAGGCAGGTCATTTCTGGCATATTAAGTATCCAATTGTTGGAGAAGAGGGTTATGTTGAAGTGGCTACCACTAGACCGGAGACTATGCTTGGTGATACAGCAGTAGCAGTTCATCCAGAAGACGAGAGATATCAGCATCTTATTGGCAAGATGGTTTTACTTCCACTTATGAATAAAGAAATTCCTGTTATTGCTGATACTTACGTAGATAAAGAATTTGGAACAGGTGTGGTTAAGATAACACCAGCACATGATCCAAATGACTTTGAAGTAGGAAAGAGACATAATCTTCCTGAAATCAATGTTATGAATGATGATGCCACAATTAATGCAAATGGTGGAAAATATGTAGGAATGAGTCGTTATGAGGCCCGTAAGGCGATTGTTAGCGAGCTTAATGAACTGGGTTTTTTAGTGAAGATTGAAGATCACTCCCATAATGTTGGTACGCATGATCGTTGTAAGACTACAGTAGAGCCTCTTATTAAACAACAATGGTTTGTTAAGATGGAGGAGTTAATTAAACCTGCAATTTCAAGTGTTAAGTCTGGTGAAATTCAATTTGTGCCAGAACGCTTTGATAAAATATACTTTAATTGGGCTGATAATATCAGAGACTGGTGTATTTCCAGACAGTTATGGTGGGGACATAGAATTCCAGCCTGGTACTGTGACAAATGTGGTGAGGTAACTGTTTCTAAGGAGGCACCTGAGACCTGTAGTAGTTGTGGTCATACTCACTTTAAGCAGGATGAGGATACCTTAGATACCTGGTTTAGCTCTGCTCTATGGCCCTTCTCTACTCTTGGCTGGCCAAATGAAACAGAGGATTTGGATTATTTCTATCCAACTTCAGTTCTAGTTACCGGATACGATATTATCTTCTTCTGGGTGCTTCGTATGATATTCTCGGGATATGCACATACAGGCAAAAAACCCTTTAGTAAGGTATTAATGCACGGACTTGTTCGTGATTCCAAGGGTCTTAAGATGAGTAAATCCCTTGGTAACGGAATTGACCCATTGGAGGTAATTGATAAATACGGTGCAGATGCACTTCGACTAAGTTTAATCATGGGAAATGCACCTGGCAACGATATGCGTTTTTACTGGGAAAGAGTGGAGTCTTGCAGAAATTTTGCAAATAAGGTATGGAATGCTTCCCGCTTTATCATGATGAATCTGGAAAAGGCAGAAATTAAAGAAAGTCTGGATGAAAGCTTATTAACAATTGCAGACAAATGGATTTTATCCAGAGTAAATTCCCTTGCAAAGGAAGCTACTGAGAACATGGAAGGGTTTGATCTGGGCATTGCTGTTCAGAAGATTTATGATTTCATCTGGGAAGAGTTCTGTGACTGGTACATCGAGATGGTGAAGCCAAGACTTTATAGTGAGACAGATGAGACAAAGGCAGCAGCTCTGTGGACTTTAAAGCATGTTCTAACTACTTCTTTAAAACTTTTACATCCATATATGCCATTTGTAACAGAAGAAATTTTCTGCTCCTTACAGGAAATGTCTGGTCAGTCAGAGGCAGAGTCCATCATGATTGCGGATTGGCCAGTTTACAAAGAAGCATATGAGTATACCAAAGAAGCAGAAGCAGTTGAGCTTATTAAAGAAGCAGTAAAAGGCATTCGTAACGTTCGTACTGAAATGAATGTATTACCAAGCAGAAAAGCTACAGTCATTGTGGTTTCCGATAGTAGTGAAGTAAGAGAAATCTTTACAGCAAGTAAAATATTCTTTGCTACCCTAGGTTTTGCAAACGAAGTTCTGGTACAGAGCGATAAAACTGGTATCCCAGAGGATGCTGTTTCAACTGTAATTGCAGGAGCGGTAATTTACATTCCGTTTGCTGATTTGGTGGATATCGAGAAGGAAATTGAACGTCTTCAGAAGGAAAAAGCTCGTCTTGAAGGAGAACTAAAGCGAGTAAACGGAATGTTGGCGAATCCAAGCTTTGTTAATAAAGCACCGGAGAGCAAATTAGCGGAGGAAAGAGCGAAGCTTGATAAATATAATGACATGATGAAGCAGGTAAGTGAAAGACTAGAGCATTTTAGCAAATAATCTATATAATTCAACTAAGAAAGCGTGCGGTAGTTTTACCGCACGCTTTCTTAGTCTATTCTGCTATTTTATCCTTCGTATAAAAGTTGGTAAGCTTTGTAAATTAAATATTCTTTATATTTTTAAGCAACTAATCAAATACTACAATTGCTTGTTTACGTTTAATTCTAAGTAATACGCTTTCAAGAATTCTAAAGCTGTGATTTAAGTCTTTTTGTTCCAGATAAGCGGTTGATAAATCTTGTCCGATTACTAAATCCATGTTACGTTCATCGGAACATAATAGAACTGCTTTTCCTGCGCCAAGTACAGAATTTGAATATACTCGGTCCTGCAGAACTTTCTTGATTCTGTCAATCTCCAATAACCCGGTACCAGGTTGAATTCTTTGTAATTTGGTATTCAAATCAGGGCTGAGTACCAATACATAATTACCATAGATACCATCAGATGCAAGCAATTCTAAAGCGGTTACGATATCCGTATATGCATTTTCACCCGCTGACCAGTCTGATTTCTTTAAATGGTTAACTCCCTCGGCAGTTAATAACCCTTCATAACCAAGTTTTTCATTACCGTAGAATAGAAAATTATCTTCTCTTCTAGCAATGGCTTCAGCAGCAGTTGCAGCTTTGGATAAGTCTATAGGAAAGCCTAGTTGCTTACTCTTTACTAAATCCTTAGCGAAAAGTGTGAAATCATCAAATAAGGTTGGAATTTCAACGTATTTTCTACCTTTGGTGGTAATTATTCCACTTTCGTATACTTCGTCAAGTTCATCTGTGTCATCAATGGTAATGCTTTCGGTTCCAATGCCAAGTGGCCCAAAGATATGAAGGAATTTCCTTCCGGTTAAAATACTGCGTGCAGTTTTAACTACGGTAGCATCAATCTGACCCCATAAATCTTCTGCTACAGGAGAACCTTCTCTAGATAAATAATCCATAATATTGCTCCTTTCATAGCTAAAATAATTCTAGTGCTTAATTAAACTTCCTACAGTTAGCGAATCCTTTGAAATAGCTGGAGATTCATTTAACGTATCTAAAATACCTAAATCCTCAAGCATTTCTTTCACTTCTGATTCTCCAGATTCAAAATGTTCAGCTTCTGAAGGATCCAGAATACGAAGAAGAGTCATTAATTCACCTACATGGGCTTTTTCTTCATCACGGATTTCTGCAATAACTTTCTTTGCAATTTCATTGTCTGTAGCACGTACATGAGCATCATAAACATAGATTGCTTCAAGTTCTCCGGCAATATTAAGTCTGATTGCCTGAATTAATTCTGCTGTTGTCATTTTCTTCTCTACATTCCCCTGGAATGGATTTGGAAAAGCTGGCATAACTTACCTCCTTGAAATAGGAATTATTACTGTTATTTAATTATAACAAGCTGTCCGTAAAATACAAGTCTTTATTTTCATAATTGGTAAAAAATTTACAGTATTATTACTTTGGTATTATTACCACTAATGTGAAGCTTATGCTAAATTTTCAGTTGACACTTGCAATCGTCAAATTTTTCTTATATGATGAAGGTGTATAAACTTAAATTAACAACAAGGAGAAAAACATATGATGATAAACGATGATTATATTAATTTTAGTATTAAAAAGCAAAAGCATATTGCATTAATTGCTCATGATACAAAGAAACATGAGTTAGTGGAATGGGTGGAAAAAAATAAGGATATTTTAAAAAGTCACTTTCTATGTGGTACAGGTACGACAGCAAGATTAATTGTAGATCAAACTGGATTACCGGTAAAGGCATACAATAGTGGTCCTTTAGGTGGCGATCAGCAGATTGGTTCCCGTATTGTTGAAGGAAATATTGATTTTGTAATATTCTTTTGGGATCCGCTAGCTTCTCAACCTCACGACCCGGATGTAAAGGCATTACTTCGTATCAGTGCAGTTTATGATATTCCAGTGGCTAACAACAGAGCAACAGCAGATTTCTTAATTACCTCTAGATTTATGAATGAGGAATATGAAAGAAAAGTATTAAACTACAATAAAGTAATTCAGGGTAGACTGGAAGAGTTTAAATAACCGGAGCTTTACCGTTGACTATTTTAAGCATATCACATTACAAGCTAAGAAATATTCTTAATCATAATACAAAGAATTAAATCACAGAAGTTATAGAAGAAAGAAAGGATTACACAAATTAATGTGCAACCCTTTAATATCTCTATAACTTTATTTTTATCCCTCTACTAAGCTGTCAATAAAGAATTTTGCAGCATCAGAGATAGGAATATCACTATTATAAGCAGCCACAAGCAGACGAGCAGGGATATCCTGATTCGTATGGATAACGGATAAATTATCCATACTCTTAGTACAAAAGTCTGGAACAAATGCAATTCCAAGTCCAATTCTGGCTAGGTCAATCAGAAGATCGTTGCTGCTAAGTTCAATAGCAGGCACTAAATCCAAGGAACTTTCCAGGAATAAATTATGAAGGAATATACTTGTAGTAGATTTCTTATCCAGCATTAAAATAGGGAATTGCTGAAGCTCTTGTAAGGTAATGAGACGATCAGTGATGGGAAATGCTTCTGCATTTGCAATAAAAACATCTCGAAACTCTTTTACAGGAATAATCTGCATCATATTGTTCAAGGCACTGTTTGGAGAGTTGGTCACAATAACATCCACCTCATTGCGCTCCAAAAGTTTTGCACATTGTAAAGAGGTTCCATTGGTAACCTTGATATGAATATTTGGGAATTTCTTATGGAATTGATTAAGAAAGGGTACAAGATAGTAGCGGCATATGGTATCGCTTGCACCAATTCTAAGTTGAACACCATTCTTTGGATCTACACAGAGTTGATTTTCACCACGGCTGATTAAATTGATAGCTGGTTCAATATGTTTTAATAAGAGTTCACCTTCTTTTGTTAGTGCAACTCTCTTTGTGCTGCGGATAAATAGGGTTTGATTTAAGCGTTTTTCCAATGTCTTTATGGATTGGCTTACTGCAGATTGAGAAATATATAAAGCATCCGCTGCTTCGGAGAAGCTAAGGCTTTTTGCTACATGATAGAAAACCTTATACAATTCGTAATTGATATCCATGGTAATTTCCTTCCCTAGATTGATTCTGTAAGTAAAAAAATATACAATTGATTAGCAAGTCTAATAAAAAGATTAACATATATTAATTATGATTATAAGTTATGCTATGCTATAATGCAAGTAAATTAAGCTTGTCATGAGTACACATAAAGGAGTAACCATATGGGCATTGTAAAGAGAATTTATGTAGAAAAGAAAACACCCTATGCTGTAAGAGCGAAGGAATTAGTAACTGAGCTGCGCAGCTATCTTGGGGTTAAGAACCTCGATAACGTGCGTGTTTTAATACGCTATGATATAGAAAATATCAGTGAGCAAATCTATAATAAAGCACTTGGAACAGTGTTTTCAGAACCTCCGGTGGATATTTTGTATGAAGAAACATTTGAAATAGAGAACGGTGACCGTGTATTTACAGTAGAGTACTTACCTGGACAATTTGATCAGAGGGCAGACTCTGCGGAGCAATGTGTAAAGCTTTTAAATGAAAAAGAAGAGCCAGTGATTCGCTCCGCAACTACTTATGTAATGTCTGGTGAGTTTACAAAGGAAGAATTTAATAAGATTAGAGGATATTGCATCAATCCAGTAGATTCTCGTGAGGCACAGGAGAGCAAGCCAAATACATTGGTGACTGCTTTTGACGAGCCAGAAGATGTTTTAATCATAGAAGGATTTAAAACCATGCAGGAAGAAACCCTTAAGGAGTTTTATGATTCCTTAAATCTTGCGATGACTTTCCGAGATTTCATATTTATTCAAAACTATTATAAAGACGAAGAAAAAAGAGACCCTTCTATGACGGAAATTCGCGTTCTTGATACCTATTGGTCAGATCATTGCCGTCATACTACCTTCCTCACAGAATTAAAAAACATTGAATTTGAAGAAGGGTTTTATACGAAACCAATCAAAGAAGCGTATGATGCTTATTTGACTGACCGTGAAAAGCTCTATCAAGGAAGAGCCGATAAATATGTATCTTTAATGGATGTTGCTTTATTGGCGATGAAAAAGTTAAAAGCAGAAGGCAAGCTTGAGGACATGGAAGTATCCGATGAGATCAATGCATGTTCCATTATTGTGCCTGTAACCATAGATGGAAAGACAGAGGAATGGTTAGTTTTCTTTAAAAATGAGACTCATAACCATCCCACAGAAATAGAACCTTTTGGTGGTGCAGCCACCTGCCTGGGCGGTGCAATCCGCGATCCACTGTCAGGAAGAGGATATGTATATCAGGCAATGAGGGTAACTGGTGCAGGCGACCCAACAGTTCCTGTAAAGGATACGTTAACTGGTAAATTAGCACAGAGAAAAATATGTACTGGTGCAGCCTCGGGATATAGCTCCTATGGAAATCAAATTGGTCTTGCAACTGGACTTGTGGATGAGATTTATCATCCAAACTATGTGGCAAAAAGAATGGAAATCGGAGCTGTTATGGGTGCAGCCCCCAGAAAAAACGTAATACGTGAGAATTCAGATCCGGGAGATATTATTATTCTCATGGGTGGACGTACCGGACGTGATGGCTGTGGTGGTGCAACAGGGTCTTCCAAGAGCCATACCACAGACTCCATTCATACTTGTGGTGCAGAGGTTCAAAAGGGTAATGCGCCAACCGAGCGTAAATTACAGAGATTATTTCGAAGAGAAGAAGTCAGTCGCCTAATCAAGAAATGTAATGACTTTGGTGCTGGCGGAGTATCAGTTGCAATCGGTGAGTTGGCAGCTGGACTTAAGATAGATTTGGATAGAGTACCCAAGAAATATGCAGGACTTGATGGTACAGAGCTTGCAATTTCTGAATCACAGGAAAGAATGGCAATTGTGGTTGATCCAAAAGACATGGACACACTACTTTCCTTTGCACAGGAAGAAAACCTGGAGGCAGTGGTTGTTGCAGAGGTTACGGAAGCTCCAAGGCTTATCATGAATTGGAGAGGACAAGAGATCGTTAATATATCCAGAGCTTTTCTGGATACCAACGGTGCTCATCAGGAAGCGGATGCCTATATAAATGTTCCAGACCAAGCGGATAATTACCTGGATAAAGGGGCCATTAATATAACAGAAAGTATGAAAGAAACTTGGCTACAGGCTTTATCCAATCTCAATGTATGTGCGAAAAAAGGACTTGTTGAAATGTTTGACAGCTCCATTGGTGCGTCGACTGTTACAATGCCGTTTGGTGGAAAATATCAGTTGTCACCAATTCAGACGATGACAGCAAAACTTCCTGTACTTGAGGGTGAATGCGATACGGTATCTATGATGAGCTATGGATTTGATCCGTATTTGTCCAGCTGGTCACCCTTTCATGGATCTATTTATTCGGTACTTTCTTCCGTGGCAAAGATTGTAGCAGCAGGTGGAGACTATAGTAAAATACGATTTACCTTCCAGGAATTCTTTCAGAAACTGGGTGATAACCCTAGTCGTTGGGGGCAACCTTTTGCGGCACTATTAGGTGCCTATGATGCACAGATTAAGCTGGGACTTCCTTCCATTGGCGGTAAGGATAGTATGTCAGGAAGTTTTGATCAAATTGATGTACCTCCGACTCTGGTATCTTTTGCAGTTGATATGGCAAAGAGTCAGGATATCGTTACAACGGAATTAAAGAAGGCAGACAATGTTCTTGTTCGCTTTGATATAAAGAAGAATGAATATGGCTTACCCGAGTATGAGCAGGTAAAAAACCTATATGAAAAGATCACGAATATAATGAAAAAAGGTCAGATTGTATCTGCATTTGCTCTTGGTATTGGCGGTGTTGCAGAAGCAATAAGTAAGATGGCTTTTGGCAATAAGCTTGGCGTAAGGCTATTAGATCTTACGAAAGAAGAGCTGTTTTTACCAACGTATGGTTCTATTATTACAGAGATTTCTAAGGCTGAAGCTGATACACTTAGCAAAGCAGGATTTAACGCTGAGGAGTTCAAGGTGATTGGTACCATCACAGAGGAACAGACCTTTGTATATGGTGATACTTCGATAGCAATAGAGGAAGCATTAAGTGCCTGGATGGGAACCCTTGAAAAGGTATATCCAACCCGTACGGAAATAGAATCAGTTGAAATTGAAAGCAAATTGTTTGATGCAAAGAAAATCTATGTATCCAAGAATAAAGTGGCGAAGCCTAAGGTGTTTATACCGGTGTTCCCTGGAACAAATTGCGAATATGATGCATTAAAGGCATTTGAAAATGCAGGAGCAGAGGTTGAAACCTGTGTATTTAAAAATCTTTCTGCAGATAATATACTTACCTCCGTGGAAGCCTTTGCTAAAGGGATTCAATCAGCACAGATTTTAATGTTCCCCGGTGGATTTTCAGCAGGTGATGAACCGGATGGCTCAGGTAAGTTTATTGCAACAGCATTCCGTAATGAAAAGATAAAGGATGCAGTAACCGACTTGCTTAATCATAGAGATGGACTTGTTCTTGGTATTTGCAATGGCTTTCAAGCACTTATCAAACTAGGCTTGGTGCCATATGGGGAAATCACTCCACAGAAGGAGGATTCACCAACACTTGCTATGAACCGCATTGGACGTCATATATCCAAGTCTGTTTATACAAAGGTAGTTACCAATAAGTCACCTTGGCTTATGAAAGCTGAACTTGGAGGAATATATTCCATACCAGCATCCCATGGAGAAGGACGTTTTGTAGCCAGCGAAGAATGGATTAAGAAATTGTTGCAAAATGGACAGATTGCTACACAGTATGTTGATGTTCAGGGTAACCCAACCATGGATGTGGACTATAACCCGAATGGCTCCTATTATGCGATAGAAGGTATTACAAGTCCTGATGGAAGGGTCCTTGGTAAGATGGCTCATTCCGAACGACGTGGTAATGGAGTTGCCATTAATATTGCCGGTGAGCAAAATCAGTATATATTTGAATCAGGTGTTTCTTATTTTAGATAATGTAAGTTGATAAGTTTATTTCCAATAGAGTAGGTATATGTGTGATAGTAAAGCAAATAGCAGCTTCCTTTATATATGTTTTGACAAATATATGTCTGACATGATATGTGGAGCTGCTATTTGCAGTTAGTCTATTAATTTAGTATGGGGAAAAGCTAATTAATAATTAATATGATTGATAAGTTCATAATTAATTTGAGTCATGGCAAATTCAGCAATTGACATTCCCATCGCAAAAAAGGAGAGAATGATAATTAATGCAAAGGCTGTTTTGTCATAGACCAGAGTCACTTCCTTTTGTTTAAAGTTAGCCAATAAAACTTCAATTCCTAGCAGGATAAAAATAATTGGCCATAACTTAAAAATAATATGATAGGAGATGGTAGTAACAAAGATACGAAGTAGAAAAAGAGTACCAAAGGTAATTAACATTCCACCCAGGGTGATGGTCCCTACTCGATGAGTCTTAGTCATTTTTAAAACCTCCATTCTCTTGTAAAAGTGTAAACTGTTCCTCTGCGTCCAAGGCCTTCTTTTTGCCTCGTACCAAGTACACACCCAGTGCAATAATTGCGATACTGATGATTAACTGCGGGAATCTATTGCTTATCGAATAGAAAGCATAGCGTATTTCATCAGGAAGTATTGAACCAAAAATACCAATGAAGTTAGACCATAAGATATAAACACCAAAGAAAATTAATGTTAAAGCAATGATATTACGAAACTTTCCTTCTAAGAAACTGGTGGTTTCTTTCGCAAACTTCATAGAGAACAGATAATCATCCTGAACCGAATTAAAAACCTCATCTGGTAAGGCACGAAGATTAAAGGTGTCAAAAAACGCATAGAACCATATAATTGGCATAGCAAATAAGATAGGACTAAGGTTGAAAAAAACAGCTAAAAATATCAGAAAGAAAAAGGCAGACATGAGGCTGATACCTCGTTTCATAAAGCCCATATACATTTGCCCGGCGCCGGGTAAAAAGGAAAAACAAAATGTTAGAAAACTACTTTTCTTTTTGGTCATCTAAATTAACCTCCGTATTCATTATTTTATTTGAAAAATTAAACATGTTTTGTGTAAAGGTATCCATTTGATTTTTTATAAAAGTGGTAAAAGATAGATCAGTATTCTCGTTTTCAATATCATTTACATTTGCTTCATAAGGAGGAGCTGTTATGTCAGTGGATTTTGAAAAATCCAAAGTAACGATAAGTAATGCCAGAGCAAAGACGGTGACAGCACCAACTTTTAAGCTATAAAGAAATAATTTAACTCGCCTTGCTGTTTCTCTGGCTTTACGTTCCAACTGTACTTCCGGTTTTTTAACTGCTTTTAACAGATTTGTTTTCAGATCCCTTGGAGCTATCATTAGGTCCCCAGCTACAGCAGAGGCAAAACGTTCAGAACAATAGTTACAGGATGCAATGTGTTCAAAGAATACGGTTGTTTCCACAGGTGTTACATCATCTTGAAGAATTGCTGTAAATTCTAGATCTGATATATGCGTTCTCTTATTCATGAGCAAATGCCTCCTTTCCATACTTTTTCTGTAATAAAGATCTTGCTCGATATATTTGCGTTTGTACAGTCTTTAGATTCTTACCTGTTTTATTGGCAATCTCCGCAGCCGTCAGTTCCCGATAGAAGTAATCAAGTGCTATTTCCCGATAAGGAGATTTAAGCTTACCGCACTGTTCCGATAGTTGTCGCTTTACTTCAGCTTCCATTACTTTGTCTTCCAGTGAAGCAGTAATACTTGGCTGTGCGTGAAAATATTCGTCCTCTGTTGGTATGCTTTGACGTTCGGCTCTTTTTATGTAGTCCAAACATTTATTTGTCGCTATTCTGCTTAACCAGGCTTTTTCATATTGTCGATCAAAGGTGGAAAGGTGTTTGTAAGCGGAAAGAAAAGTTTCTTGAGCGAGGTCCTCAGCTTCAAAATAATCCTTTACAATTCGAAAGCAGATGGTATAAATCAAATTTTGATAGGTATCTATTAGGTATTCATAGTATTGATCATTATTAATTACATCCGCCTCCTTTCCGTTACAAGCTCTATAACGATAGTATAAGTGATATGTCTTCAACTTTGAAGAAAATTAAAAAGACAATTTCTACCTTTTTAAATCATGGTGATTGAAATTAATTTATGTGAAGCAAGGGATCCCATCTTGTTACATGAATAGATAACGAGGCAATTAGGAAGATATCTTCAAAAATATATGAAGTTTTTTAATATCCTTTAAAATATTTTCTTTGTATTTGAGTTTTTCTTGTGCTAACTAGGGATTCATGGTAAATTATTGTAAGGAACCTGCACCGAGGTGCAGGATTAAAGTATGTGGTAGTAATGAAAACAGGATGAGGTATTGCAAGCTTGCTTGCAGAAAAGGAGAATAGCGGATGACAATACAAGAAGAGATTAGAAAAGTTAAGTTAGCAAGCCCTAAGCTGCAGATGCTATCCCTAGAGGAGAGAAATAAGGCTCTATTAACTGTAATAGATGCCCTTAACGACCATAAAGATGTGATTTTAAATGCTAACCAGGAAGATATGGAGGCAGCAAAAAGAGATGGAATTGCTGCATCTGTTTTAGGTCGATTAAAATTCGATGAAAAGAAATTGGCTGATGTAGTTACAGGAATTCAGGATTTGATTGCCCTGCCAGATCCTTTGAATAAGAGACAGCTTGCCAGAGAACTGGATGAAGGCTTAACGTTATATAGAGATAGTTGCCCAATTGGAGTAATTGGTATTATTTTTGAAGCGAGACCGGATGCTTTAGTTCAAATTTCTGCGCTCTGTCTAAAAAGTGGCAATTGTGTGATTTTAAAAGGCGGAAGTGAAGCCATGAAGACGAATAAGGCACTATTCACTGTAATACACGAGGCTGTCACCAAGGTCGGAGTTCCAGCAAACTGTATGTTGCAATTGGAAGAAAGAAATGAGATCAAGGAACTTTTAACCTGCCACGAGTCAGTGGATTTACTTATACCAAGAGGTTCCAACTCCTTTGTTCAATATATTATGAATAACACAAAGATTCCAGTTATGGGTCATGCCGATGGAATCTGTCATATCTATGTTGATCGAACCGCTGATATTAATAAAGCAATTCCTATTATAGTGGATTCAAAAACGCAGTATGTGTCTGCTTGTAATACCGTGGAAACTTTACTGGTTCATAAGGATGTTGTGGGAAATCTTATGCCTGAATTGATGAAGGCGTTAAAGGAAAAAGATGTTGAGGTTCGAGCTACAGAGGATATCCGTCAAATTATAGATTGCAAGCCTGTTGAAGAGGAAGATTATCATACGGAATATTTGAACTATATTATTTCTGTAAAGACAGTTGAGACAGTAGAGGAAGCAATCGATCATATCAATTATTATGGGTCACATCATACGGATAGTATTATTACGGAAGATTCAGGAGCAGCAGAATTATTTATGAGAATGGTGGATTCTGCAAGTGTATACCAAAACTGCTCCACACGTTTTGCAGATGGCTTCCGCTATGGGTTTGGAGCAGAGGTTGGAATTAGCACAGGAAAACTTCATGCCAGAGGACCAGTAGGACTGGAAGGCTTAGTGAGCTATAAATATAAGCTTTTTGGCAGCGGTCAAATAGTTGCAGACTATTCCAGTGGTGAGAAGAAGTTTAATTTTAAAGAAATATAAAAAATTAGAACTGTTGTTAAAGCTTAGCAGTTCGAGAAATATAGGTTAATAAACCGTCGAGGTAAGTTTATGGATAAAAAGCGCAGGGCAATAATTCTTTTAATAGCAGTAAATCTTATCTTATTAATTATTGCAATAATTGTGGATCAAAGATTTTATAATGGTATTATTTTAGGTGCAACGCTTAAAGTTAAAAGTATTGCTATAGTTTTACTCTGTGGCATTGGGATTATTTATGGAGTAACGTCAAAAAGACCTATAGTAAAGAAAAAATACTCCCCCTTTTTATTGCTATGTATTATCACTCCAGCATATTGGATTATGTTTTTACTTGCTATACCTAAAAACACAGTGGACGAAGCTATAACTTTACTTTCAAGTCAGGAAAGATTTGAAACTGTGGAGCTTGTACCAATGGATGAGGGAGTTTATTTTGGTAAGTCTTATGGGTATGTCTTGGCTGGTATGGAGCAAGAAAAGATGATTTATAAGGTATATTATAATCCGTATGAAGGACAATACACATTTAAAGAAATCAAGTAAGTTGTAATGGATAAAAATCAAAAAACAATTAACATATACATTATGAAGGATAATGAAGCAGGAAGCGAAAAGCCAGAAGCAAAGGGAGATCTAGCGCGATTTCTCGTTGCTTCTGGCTTTTTCATATGGAATGAATGCTAAATTATTTATATTTTAAACTTATCTACGATATCCTGTAGTCCTTTTGCAAATTCCCCATTTTGAAGAGACATCTCCTGGGTTTGGCTGGTCAGCGCACCGATTTCGGTGTTCTTTTCTGCAACGTCATTTACACCACTGGAGGATTCATTAATCATAATATTTATTTCAGAAATGGATTTTGCAATGTCAAAGACATTCGTATTTAACTGTTCTATCTGCGTCTGGATATTGTCCATGGTATCACTCATAACGCCGGCATCTTCATTATATTTTGTACTGGTGTTTAAGAAAGCATCATAGTCTGGCAATACGTTTTTGCCAAGGAAATCTAAGGTCTGTTCCAGGCACTTCGCCATTTCACCAACTGCTTCCTGTACTTCCTCCACGGTTTCCGTAATGTTAGTTACCGTCTTGGTGGACTGATTTGCAAGAACACCAATTTCATGCGCAACTACTGTAAAGCCGCTACCGGCTTCACCCGCTCTGGCTGCTTCAATAGAGGCATTCAAAGCAAGTAGATTTGTTTGGCTGGCAATATCTTTAATTGTTTTAGTAAGAAGGTTTATTTTTTCTACAGCCTTAGCTTGCTTCATTGCAAGATCTGTCTTTACACGAACCTCTTCATAGACTTTCTGGGTATTTAGAGTGGCTTTAGTGGTGGTGGCTTTTAATTCGGCAGCACGGTTAATGATATCTTCGGATAATTTTGCTCCTAGAATAACTTTATTGGCAATATCGCTGGAATTGTTACTAATTTGTTCAATTGCAGCATTGATTTGTTCCGTCGTTGCAGCGGTTTCTTCCATGCTGGAGGATAATTCTTCTGCAATGGCACTATTGTCCGTTGCATGGTCATTCATTGCAAGGGAGATTTCATTTAAACTGGAAGAAGAATGATTTATTTGCTTTGATACCTCACTTATATGCAAAATCATTGCTTTTAGAGCTACGCGCATTTTTGAAATGGCTCGACTCATTTCTCCGGTTTCGTCTCTGCTTTTAAAAAGCTTTTGATTGGACGGTTCCTCGAGAAAATCCAATTCTGCAGTTAAATGAATTAGTTCGGTAATACTGTCAATGGATTTTGTTATGGTACCTGTTACCAAATATGCTACTAAGCTTATAAGAAGGATGAGGATTACAGTTAGTAGTAAAGTATTGGTAGCAACAACATTTAAGGAATCAAGAACCTCGGATTCATCAGCACCAACTAATATTGTCCAATTGTTATCTGGGTTGGTAATGTAACTTGCATATTTTGTGACACCATTTTCATTATAGGTGATAAGATTAGAGGAACCAGTTTGGGAGTGAATTTCTGTTAACAACTTATCCAATTCTTCAATATTGAACTTTGATCCAATTGCACTATCATCAGGGTGATAGATGACGTTACCGTCACCATCTAAAAGATAGGCATAACCAGATTCATAATCTGCAACGCTTAGGTCAGCGAGAATATTATCAAAGGCAGATACCTTCACAGAGGTAATGATGGCTCCTGTGAATTCTTCTACTGCGGTTTCTTCAATAGCGTTATTTATTTCTAAGCCCACCTGCATATCTGCCGGCTGTGAGGGCTGTTGATTTAAGGATTGATCAGGTGATAATTGTTCGGTTTCCATCGTATTATTCATCATCAAATCATTCCGAAGTGGAATGGCAAAAGTTACACTGGGTTCATCAGAGCTTTCAGAAGTGAAGACACCTCCTTGTGTGCTTAGGCCGGTGGAGACCATTGTTGTAAAATAATCTTCATTTGCAAGATTTGAGCCTGTTTTTGTTGAATCCGTGCTATAAAGGACATCACCACCCTTATTTACAATACTAATATCATCGTAAGTAGAGTTGGAGGATAGAAACATGGTACATAATTCAGCAACTTGCTCCTGATAGGTGGAATCCCCACTCTGAGCAAACTCTGATATGACAGAAGAGCTCATCATAAAATTTGCTGACTGTGAAAGCTGGCGTAGGCTCTCTGTTAAATTGCTGTGATAGGAGGTTGCAAGTGTTTCTAATAGAAGCTCATTACTTTTGGTAACGATATTCTTACTGGAGCTTGCCATATTAACAAAGGTCACTAATACAGCAATAAGGATGGAACAGGTACATAGGGCTACTATCTTAGTTTTAATTGAAAAAGGGGATTTGCGCTTGTTGTTTTTCTTCCGTATTTTCATTGTTGATCCTCTCTTTGGTATTTCTACCTTCCGGTTATTATTTATAAGTCATCATATATGGTGAGTGTGGTTTCTTTGTGTGTCTTAAGTGAAAAATCTGTGAAGAGAAATTGTGGAAAGTACTTGCTTGTTTTCTTGTATTTATTGAATTATAATTAGGTTAATGTTAAATTATTTAATTAAGACTACGCATAAAAGCATAGGAATGATGGAGGGATTTTATGAAAACAATGGATTACATTATAAAAACACTGGAAACCTTAGTGAATATACCAAGCCCATCAGGCTTTACCAAGGAAGTTATGGAATTTGTAAAGAACGAAGCAGAAAACTTGGGATACCTGGGTGAATACAATCAAAAGGGTGGATTAATTATTCAGGTTAATGGCAAAGGAGAGGAAACTGTTGGTATATCAGCACATGTGGACACACTTGGAGCGATGGTACGTTCCGTGGATTCGGATGGTATGCTTCGTCTTACTTTAGTAGGTGGGTTTACCTTACACAGTGTTGAGGGAACCTATTGTAAAATACACACGCGAGATGGTAGAAATTATACAGGTACTATTTTAGCGAAAAGCCATTCTGTTCACACCTTCGATGATGCAAGAACCCTGGAACGGGCAGAGAAAAATATGATGGTTCGTATTGATGAGCCTGTTAAAAGTAAAGAGGATGTTCTTGCTCTTGGTATACAACACGGTGATTATATAAGCTTTGATGCACAGTTCAGATATACTGAGAATGGGTTTATTAAATCACGTCATTTGGATGATAAGGCTTCCGTGGCTGTTTTGTTAGGAGTATTGAAAGAAATGTCCGAGGAGCAGTTTGTACCAGATAAAAATATTAAACTGGTAATTAGTAACTATGAAGAAGTTGGCTTTGGAGCTAGCTGGATACCACAAGAGATTAGCGAATTTATCGCTGTAGATATGGGAGCTGTTGGAGATGATTTAAATGGTTCAGAGTTTGCAGTAACAATTTGTGCAAAGGATTCCAGAGGCCCATATGATTATGAATTAACTAATCATTTAATTGAATTGGCGAAAGAGAAGCAGATTGATTATGTAATAGACATCTTTCCTCATTATGGTTCGGATGTTTCTGCCGCTCTTGCAGCAGGTAATAACATCCGTGGTGGGTTAATCGGTCAAGGTGTTCATGCTTCTCATGGAATGGAGAGAACCCATGTGGATGGTCTTGATAATACGAGAAAACTGATTAAAGCATATATTGGAATGAATATTTAAATCATAATAAAACTTTTTTCACCTTTCTTTTTTTTCTTCATAAAATAATTATGGAACAAGAAAAAAGAAAGGGTATATCAATTGAGTAATAGATATCATTCAAATCAGACAGATACTTCCAGACATCATAGAGATATGCACGGCCAGCAATTTGAAAGAGAAGATTCCCGCCGACAAAGAAGGGGATCTGAATCAGACATGCAGAGAGATATGCAGAGAGATATGCAGAGAGATATGCAAAGGGGTATGGGGCCGGACTTTCCACCCGAAGCGCCTGGAATGGGACAAATGCCACGAACCGCACCACCTAATTTCACACCAGAGGGACCTGGGATGGAAAGAGGGCCAATGGGCATGCCCGGACAGGGACCAGAACAATTTGGTGCAAGCAGACGTGGCGGTCCTGGTGGTTTGCCTCCGAATAGACCAAGAGAACTTCAAAGATGTGTGAATAGATTCACTTATATGTGGCTCATTAATGGCAGTGATTTCTGGTTCTTCCCAACCTTTGTAGGAAGACAATTTGTTCAGGGATTTCGATGGAGAAGAAATCGTTGGGAATTTGAATCCATCAATTTAAGAAGAATCTTTTTCTTCCGTTGTTTCTAGGTTGATTGGAGAGAGCCAAACAGGGAAATAACCGCAGGTTTTCTAACTGGACTCTCAATCGTAAAATTGATTTTGGTAATATCGACTATAATGTAAAGAAAGAGGCTACCCAGATTATTGGGATAGCCTCTTCTTTTACATTTACTGATTATATACATTTTGTGTATGAAAACCTATTCGGTAATTTTACTTGCCTTACGAGCCTGAAGGCCTCTTATAATTACAATTGCAAGGCCGATAATGAATAAGAAAATGGCAATGAATTGAGAAGTGGAAAGTGCACCAATAGTTCCACGCTCCAAGTCCCCACGGAAGAATTCGATAATAAAGCGGCCGGCACTATAGAAGATAAGGTAAAAACCGGCAACTTGTCCATCTGCTTTTACTCTCCTTGATATTAAGACTAGTGCCAGGAAGTTTAGAAAGTTTAAAGCACTTGATATTGGCTGGGTAGGAATTAAACTAACGTCATTTGGTGCATAGGAAGAGTTATGAAAGGTAAGTGAAAAAGGACTATCGGTTTCATGACCATAGCAACAACCGGCTAATATACAGCCCATACGACCAAAACCCTGCGCTAAGGCAATGGAAGGCATAACAAGATCGAAATATTGCAGAAAGTTAAGCTTCTTTAATTTGCAGAATAAAAAACCGGAAAAAATGCCACCGATGATACCGCCATATACGACAAAACCTTCGGATACTTTTAATAATATGGCTGGGTCAGCAATAATATCTTTTAATTGCGTAATAATGTAAAGTACTTTTGCACCGATGATACCACCGATTAAACACCACCAAAACAAGGAGAATATTAATTCATATTGCATACCTTTTTTTTTCGCTCTGTATTCGGTTACCAGGTAAGCTGAGATGGCACCGATTGCAATCATTAAACCATAGCCATATAAAGTAAAGGGACCAATGGTAAGTAATTCATTTTTCATCTTATATTCCTTTCGTAGGTAAATATGTAATGTATTAAGTATAACTAATTTCTTAAAAAAAGAAAATAAAAATATTTATAAACCTCAGTTGACAACAAAACAATGTTATGTTACATTTAAACCACAGAATAAAACAATGTTACATTACGGAGGTGATGCTATGAATTTAATTTCTAAAAAAGACTTGCTTGCAATCACCGGTATATCCTACGGGCAACTATATCGATGGAAGAGAGAACGTCTGATACCGGATGAATGGTTTATTAAGCAATCAGCTTATACGGGGCAGGAAACCTTCTTCCCAAGAGAGCAAATATTAAGTAGAATTCACTCTATTCTTGAAATGAAGGATTCCTATTCTTTGGAGGAGCTGGCAAAGATTTTGTCTCCAGAAGCAACTTCATACAGAATTCCTTATAAAAGCTTAGAGCAGATTGATGAGATTTCACCTGTAATTTTGGAGTCAATGCCAGAGGTATTTGGAACAGAAGCCTATGAGTTAATGGATATTGTACTGGCGGCGGCAATCACGCAAGCAACTCAGAGACTTAGCTTATCCAGTAATCAAATAATTGAATTGCTTCAAAGGAGTATAGTACCGGCAAGAAGTAAAAAGGTAGTCAGTCTAATTTGCAATGTTTTCTATGTAGGTGAAGAATATCATACAGTCTTTTACCCAAATCAGTTGCAAATAGCTTTTGACAGTGAGATTGAAGTGAAAGAACAAGTTTCAATGAGTGAAATTACAGATATGATGAAGCTAAAATATAAGCATTTATTTATAAAGAGCTAGAAACATAAATAGAAGGGAGGAAAGAAAATATGTCTAATTTCAACATGGGTGGCATTGGTAAAATTAATGGAGGGCAGTATGACAATATGAATATCGAAGGCGTAAGCAGCTGCTCCAGTGACATTAAAGCACAGAATATACACATTGAAGGGGTATTCACTTGTTCTGGAGAAGTACAAGCAGAGACTTTATATTGTGAAGGCGTTTGCGATTTTAAAGCAAATATTCGGACCAATACCCTTACGGTAGAGGGAGTCCTTAATGAGAAGGAAGGAACAAAGATTGAGGCTCAAAGAATTGACTGTGATGGTGTTATTCGTACTAACGGTGAAATTTATGCAGATGTACTTAATGCAAATGGCTGTGTAACTGCAAAAGAAATCTATGGTGATCAGATAAAGATTAATACACATGTGTCTTTCAGTCGATTTAAAAAATTTATTAATTCCGTAAAATCAGAAATCAAATTAATTGAAGCCACCACCGTAGAGCTAAGTGGTGTCATGGTAGATACCATTAATGCTCAGGATATAAAAATAGGACCGAATTGCAGGGTAGATAGCATAGATTGTAATGGAACACTTTCCATAGACAGTAGTTCAACTGTAAAGAGTATTACAGGAAATTATACAAAATTATAATGGAAGACTTTGAGTAAAGCAGAATGAAATAAGCATGAGGCACATATCTATTTAGCAATGATATCTTGTGCATTACTCCAAGAATTCGAAGGAGGTTATTCATGCTTACAATTAATACGGAATTTATAAAAAACTCATTTGAATTTTGGGATAAAATTGATGAGGAAACCAGGGAGTATTTCCTGCAAAGTATTGCGCTTGTTAATTATACACAGGGTGATAATATCTACAATGCGTTAAATGATTGCGTGGGAGTTATGTTAGTGAAATCAGGAGGGTTACGTACCTATATTCTCTCTGAAGATGGTAGAGATGTTACCTTATATCGACTACGCCCGGGTGATATTTGCATCCTTTCTGCTTCCTGTCTTCTTAAAAATATAACATTTGATGTATATATTGATGCAGAGGTAGATTCAGAAGTCTATATGATTAATTCCTATACCTACTCAAAAATACAAGAAAAAAATGTATATGTAGAAAATTTTTCTCTTAAACTTGCAGTTGATCGTTTTTCAGATGTTATGTGGGCAATAGAGCAGATGCTATTTATGAAAATTGACCGTAGACTGGCAACCTTTTTATTTGATGAAGCAACAAAAAGCAGTACTCATAATATTAAAATGACTCACGAACAAATAGCAAAGTATGTGGGAAGTGCAAGAGAGGTTATTTCAAGAATGTTGAAACAATTTGAAAGAGATGGCCTGATAGAAATGAAACGTGGCGGCTTACGTATAGTTGAGATGGAAAAGCTAAAGGAATTATTATAAGAACTCTAAAACAGCTTCCCCTGCGAATGGTTTGCATAGGAAGCTGTTCTTACGTTGTAATATTATTCTTTATGATAGCTTTTGGCTTTACAAATGAGTTGTGTCATTGTTCCCATAGGGCAGTAGACACACCAGGATCTCGGTCGGTAAAGAATCATGGTAATAACTCCAAGTAATGTGGAAGTTAGCATAACACTGTAAAAGCCGAAGGAGAATTGAGCTATAAAGCCCCCTATTTCATTATGATATGCCCAATTCCAGGGGAGCTTTATGGACCAGAACAAAGTAACAATCTGCGAAAGTGAGTTGGCATTAGCAGCAACTAAGTAGGTATTCCATATCATTATAATAAACATAGTAAGGAAGAAAAGTAAGAACAAATAACGAAAGAGCCTATGCTTCATCCAGTTAGGTGTCTTGCGTCCTTTTGAAAAATAAAGTTTACTTCCAAGTAATTCAAATAGCTGCCCTCTGCCACAATAGTGACTACAATAAGTCTTATTACCCCCTATAAGAGCAAATAAAAGAGGGATACAGAAACAGAGCATACCAATCCAGGCAAATAGTATATTAAAAAATCCCAATGCCAGATAAACAGCAGATGTAATCCAAAGATAATCATTCCAATGCTTCTTTTTCATTCCGGCACCTCCATTTGGATTGCATCTGCAGGACAGGCTTTTGAACATTTTCCACAACCAATACAGGCGGCTTTATCTACAATAGCATAACTGCCATGATAAATCTTAATTGCAGTTCGGGGACATTTTCTTGCGCAAGCACCACAGGCTACACAATTCTTTTTGTTAACTACCGCAATTTTCATTATTTTCATAAGCGATTATCCGTTAATCATTTGTAGAATTGCAGCCTTTGGCTTTGCACCTACAGAACTTTGGACTACCTTTCCATCCTTTACGATTGCTAAGGTTGGTATACTCATAACTTTAAAGGCTAAAGCTAATTCGTGCTGCTCATCAACATTAATTTTGCCTACCTTTACGTTAGAAACTTCACCGGCAATTTCATCAATAATGGGGGATACCATCCTGCAGGGTCCACACCAGGTGGCCCAAAAATCAAGTAATACAGGCTCCTTCGATTTTAAAACTTCTTTTTCAAAATTTTCCTTGGTTATTGTTAGTACTGACATAATAACAGCTCCTTTATAAATGTTATAATTAAGTTATACATTAAATACATTTTGGATTCTGTGATAATGTCACATAGGAGAAAAATATTTTATTATATTAAAGCTGTATTGAATTAATGATATATCTTATAGACTTTGCAGCTTATGTATTTTCTCCAAGGTAGGGGGATTTAATGGAATAGGGAAGTTCTCACAAGCACATCCTGCAGTTGCACAAGCAAAGCGAACAAGCTCATCATCCTCCATATCCATGTGTAGAGCGTAGATGGTTCCTGCTTTAAAGCTGTCCCCTGCACCTAGAGTACTTACAACGTTCACTGCATAAGGTTTGAAATACTTTGGCTCTTGATCCTTACGCCCATACATAACTTCATTTGCACCAAAAGTAAAAATAATTAATCCCTCTGAATTTTGAGTATAAAACTCATAGAGTTCTTGAATTGTTTTATTTGGATAAGTATCCCTAAGATGCTGGTGAGAGATTGCATTTACAGAACAGTATTTATTTAACTGGCTATCATAGGCACAATCAATGGTGGCATATTTTTTTTCATACCTCCGACATAAGCTAACAATCTGCTCTCCAAAATAAGGATCAGTACCGACTACGGAACAATTTTTTATGCTATCTTCATCCGGTAACTCAAACCAGGGAAGCTCTCTGCTAAAATACTTACCGAATTGACCAAAAACAGTACGGGTATCTCTTTCAATTATTACATGGTCCACGACACCTGGAAAACCTTTTTCATTCACAAGTTTACTGGTATCTACGGACTTATTACTAAAATAGTCCAGAATAAGGGATGCATTTTCTTCACCAAGATGCGTTCCTCCTAAAACAAGATTAGAACCCAGGGAAGCAAGTATAGCCGCTGCTGTACCGGTTTCACCACCTAAGAGATAATATTTTTCACGAATTTCAGCATAACAATCTGCTTTTGGAAATTGATCATACAATAAAAAACTTTGTGTTGTCATTATCTGTCCATAAAGATATATATAGTTCATGGTAAAGCC
The DNA here is from genome assembly GCA_023407575.1 of Bacillota bacterium. GTDB lineage: Bacteria > Bacillota > Clostridia > Lachnospirales > Lachnospiraceae > Mobilitalea. The sequence goes on along the minus strand of JAEYLX010000006.1, from coordinate 213,770 downwards.
TCCTATTATCTTTGATTTCATAGGCGTACCATTCATCCATCAAATGATGCTCTATGTTTAGCTTAATTATAATTGATACATGACTTTATTTTCCATGTATATAATGATGTAAAAAGAAGCGATTAATGTGTTAAATTGTAAATGTCATATAACAGTTAGCTGTATGCTTGATTTTGCTTTGAATATCACGATTTAGTTGTATAGCCTATGTACAAGGAATATCAATCTATGGTATATATTAGTATATAGTTTCCAATGGATGAAAATAGTGGGATTGAGTTGAAATATACTTAGAACTTAATACGATAAAGGAGAAAGTCTATGAATGAAACGATGAAACAAATAAAGGAAAGAAAGTCAGTGAGGGTGTTTGAGGATAGAGAAATAGAAGAGGGTATCAAGAAGGAAATTCTGCAAGCTGCCTTTGAAGCCCCTACAGCTGGAAACATGATGTTGTATTCTATTCTTGATATTACAGATCAGGAATTAAAGGAAAAGTTGGCTGTGCTCTGTGACAATCAACCCTTTATTGCAAAAGCACCGTTAGTCTTGGTATTTTTAGCAGATTATCAGCGTTGGTATGATACATTTACTTATGAAGGATGCAATCCCAGAACGCCGGGAGAAGGCGACATTTTACTTGCCTGCGCAGATGCGATAATTGCGGCACAAAATACTGTAGTGGCAGCAGAATCCTTAGGTCTTGGTTCTTGTTATATTGGGGATATTATTGAGAACTACGAAGAGATAAAAAAGGTACTTAATCTTCCGGAGTATGTGCTTCCAGCAGCAATGTTAGTATATGGATATCCAATCGAAGGGCAGAGGAATCGTAAAAAGCCCTCCAGATATGACGAAGAATATATTGTGTACGAGAATACTTATAAGAAGTTAAGCCAGGAAGAGCATCGTTTCATGCATCAAAGCCGGGAAGAAAAGTCAGGACATACGGATACAAATCTCACAGATAAACTCCAAGCCTTTTGCAAAAGAAAATATATGTCAGAGTTTTGTAAAGAAATGAATCGCTCGGCAAGTGAGTACCTAAATAATTTCAGATAAATTATATTAAAGGCAGCCTTACATCTAGACTGCCTTTTTTGGTGCATTATTAAGGTGGGATTTTATTTTACAGAAACAGCACACATAATATTGCCATCAGTAGAGTAAGCCTGACCCGCAACATCATTATACAAATCAATTTTACCAAAACCAGCTTTCTGCAATTCAGAAGCCAAGGTTTCAGCAGTGAAACAATGTTCCCAGATATTATAGCAATTAATGACTTCGTCCTCTATGACCACAGTTTGGTTAAGTATAGTGTTATCTTCCTCATAACGATAAAAGGAATTTAAACAAAGATGTTTCTGCTTACTCCAAAAACCACCGTTTGCATGATATTGCCAGTCATTTTTTTCTTCTTTTCCATGGTGTTGCTTTGGTGTAAATACATCTAAGACAAGTTTGCCACCTGGCTTAAGGGCATTATAAATCTTACTCAATAGAGTAGCTCTATCCATTGTTGATAAGACACCGTAATCACAGTAGATTAATGTTACAATATCAAAAGCATCTAAGTAATCGAGTGTTAGATAATCTTGATAAAAATATTGAATATTGCTGTTGTTAATTGTTGTTTGTTCCTTCGCATAAGAGATAGACCGTTTCGAAAAATCTATTCCAGTAACCTGATAACCTGAAGTACGAAATCTTTCCGCATATAAACCTGGTCCACAGCCTAAATCTAACAAAGAATTGAAACAAGAGGGAGGAGCAATACTTGTAATCCAGGAGACAGACTTATCAATAAATTCAGTTTTGCGACTTGCTGCCTCCCAATCTGTATTTAAATGTGCTTCCAATAAGCTTATTGAAATATGGTCGTCGTTCCAAAATTGATTGGTACTATTTGCATACAATAATGGTTTTGAAAGATAAGGGGTAAATTTCTCAAACATGGGTTCCTCCAAAAGGTGAAATTAATAAGTTACTTTCTTATGCATAGGCTAATTCCGGAAACATCATTTTATATTCTTCGAAGTCCTTAAAATCTTCGCCTAAAAGAAATAGAGTAGTGTCTTCTTTGGTTTGTAAAGTGCTAGTGTAATTGTTCTTAACTAAGGGTGTAAACGCCAGTGCTACCTTTTTAATTCGTTGACCAAAACACTTAATGATTTGATCTAAATCTGATGTTTCGGGTGAAAATACATTGAAAATCTTAAGTTGATCCTCGTTGATTTCTGCAATAACATAAGCATTCTGACTCTCAATAAAAAATACATTATTCTTCATGAATTTAGTGATATAGAACATAATAAGCTCCATATTAAATCTAGAATCCAGACTACTATTACATACACTACCTTTAATAGCTTGTTCAAGTAACTTCCAGTCGTCCTTGTTCTTCATTGGAGTTGGAACAGCGCAGAATTCATTCTGGTCGTCTACATCCTTTGTATACTGGTATTCGGTTCCTTTACGAAAACCAAACTTTGGATAGAAGTCAAGAACACTGTCATTTGCAAAAAGGAATATTCCATCTACGTTATCTTTATAGTCCTTTAGGACTTCTTCCATTAGGCATCTGCTAAGTCCTTGATTACGATGAGAGCTTTTCGTCATAACGGTGCCAACTTGTATATATCTTTTCATAGTTCCATTAATCTCAAAATCCATGATATTTGCTGAAACATTAGCTACAACAATACCCTCATCAACAATGGAATAAGGGATGTATTTATCTTTCCAATATCCATTCTGATACCAATCCTCAAAATTAAGAGCAAAGGTTTCGCCAGCAAGTTTATTAAAGCTACTTCTAAGTAAGGAGTTCTCCTGATAAGCCTTTACTATGGTATATTTATTATTCATTGTTAATAGCTCCTTTAATCAGTATTTCAATATTACGTTCTATTGAATTATTCTTAATAACAATCATTTCGGCTTTTTCTAGTTGCTTTTCTTTGTTTCGTGTAGTTCGTAGTAGCTCCGCAACTATTTTATCAGTTCTAATCTTTAAGTCAAAGGGATTTTCAATAATTATGAGATCGTCTAATTCAAAACGAATTGAAGTATCCTTCATATTACCAATAGAATTTAAGGAATGAATTTGATATTTCATGTTATTATAATCTATTTCAGCCTTGTTTTTGGCAAAGACGGATTTATCTGTTCCATACACAACAGCAAGATCAATATTATTTTCCATGAATTTTTAATAATGCTCCGGTGAGATGTCTTGTGGCCTAAGTCTTTCATGAATTGTAAGATTATAAGTATGCTTACATTTCTCACAATGATAGATTAGCCATACATCAATACGGTTTCCATTTGCGTTAACTCGAAAATGATTACTGTTAATAAAAACTGACTTACATCCACAGGTTGGGCAGTTACGAAGGATGGAGTAGGATTCCTCGGGAATTATTCTATATTCAAACTTTCTTTTATAGCTCATTTTGCATCTCCTTATAAAGCTTTGGATATGCAAAGGCTAATACATGAATTTAATTTATTTGCAATAGCCTTTGCTATGCAAAATAATCAGGGGTGGTCATAAAAGCTAATCCTTTCTTTATCATAATTAGTGCTATTTTAGCGAAACAGAAAAGATATTGCTACCTCATACTTTTTTATATTAGAAAATGAGCTGTTTGACTCTCGCTGAAAGCAGCTTTTACGGCAAATTTATCAATTATGCAGCTAGGTTTTGAATAGTTATAAATTTATGATATTGACATTATGACCCGTGTAATACTAGTATAGTATCACAGTTAAATAGTAACAAAGTACATAGAAATGAGTAATCATTGACCGATTTGTCATATAATTTGGTCAAAAAAAGTAGCGTAGATACCTAGAATATGTTGGTATTAAGGGGAAACGCTCCTTTTAGCAGTAAAGAAAGTTTTAAAATGAGAAGGAGAGTACAATATGGGAATTATGTATGATGAACAGGAAAGAGTATTTAAACTAGATACACCAAAGACAAGCTATCTCATTGGAATTGTTGATGAGGAGGCTTTTGTTGGGCATATCTACTATGGTAAAAAAATAGACGATTATAACCTACAGCACTTGATTAGGCTGGAAGAATCTCCGTATACTCCATCCAGAAATAATCGGGATCGGTTATCCTTTTATGACTGCTTTCCAACAGAGTATTCCACACACGGAATCGGTGACTTCAGAGAAGATTGCATTGCAATTGAGACTCTTGGTGGGCATACCTCTTTGCAGCTAAGCTATATTTCGCATAAGATATATGCGGGCAAACCGACACTGGAGGGCTTACCAGCGACTTTTGGCAGTGGAGAAGCTTGTACTACTTTAGAGCTATTATGTAAAGATTGTATCTTAAATCTGGAGGTGATCCTTACTTACACGGTATTTGAAGAGGTGGATGCAGTTACCAGAAGCGTTAAAATAATAAATAGTGGAACAGAAGAAATTTATTTAACAAAGGCATTATCTGCTTGCCTGGACATGGACAATCTGGAGTTTGACCTAATTACCCTTCATGGCTCCTGGGCGAGAGAGCGACATATACAGAGAAAACAGGTTGGATATGGGAAACAGAGCACCTCTTCTATTCGAGGAGAATCCAGTCATCAAGATCATCCCTTTATGGCATTAGCTTCTAAGAGTACGACACAGGATGTGGGCGAGATATATGGATTTAATCTGGTTTATTCAGGAAATTTTTTAGCAAGTGTTGAAATGAGCCAGTTTGATAATATTAGAGCTGTTATTGGTATTAATCCCTATGATTTTAGATGGAAATTAGAATCAGGAGCCAGTTTTCAGACCCCGGAAGTGGTATTAACATATTCCGAAGAGGGCATTGGCGGAATGAGCAGAAACTTTCATGATTTGTACCGTAATCATTTAATTAGAGGTGAATATAAGGATAAGAAACGTCCGATTTTGATAAATAATTGGGAAGCGACTTACTTTAATTTTGATACCGAAAAATTAATAAGTATTGCAAAAGAATCGGCATCCCTGGGGATAGAAATGCTTGTTATGGATGATGGCTGGTTTGGCAGTAGAAGCAGTGACAATATGGCATTAGGGGATTGGGTGGTTAATGAAGACAAGCTTCAGGGAGGACTGAAATATCTTGTTGATGAAGTAAACAAATTGGGCATGAAGTTTGGTATCTGGTTTGAACCGGAAATGATATCACCGGATTCGGATTTATACAGAGCCCATCCGGATTGGGCAATATCAGTTCCCGGAAGAGTAGCCGGACTTTCCCGTAATCAGTATGTATTGGACTTCTCAAGAAGAGAAGTGGTAGATTATATTTATGAAAGTATAGCAGCAATATTAAGAGGTGCCAATATCGAATATGTTAAATGGGATATGAACAGACCGCTAAGTGATATTGGAGGTGTGGAGCTTCCTGCCGACCGACAAGGTGAACTGTATCACCGTTATGTACTTGGAGTATATGAATTGCAGGAAAGATTGACAAAGGAGTTCCCATACCTTTTATTAGAAAATTGTTCAGGTGGAGGAGCAAGATTCGATGCGGGTATGTTGTTTTATAGTCCGCAGATTTGGTGTTCTGATGATACGGATGCGATTGAAAGACTTGCGATACAGGAAGGTACGGCAATGATATATCCATTATCAGCCATGGGAGCTCATGTAAGTGATTGCCCTAACCATACGGTAGGGAGAGATACGCCGTTTGAAACCAGAGGATATGTTGCACTGGCGGGAACCTTTGGATATGAACTGGATGTTACAAAGATTTCGTTGGAAGACAGGGCTATGATTCCGAATCAGATAAAGATGTATCATAAGTTTAATGATTTGATTAGAACAGGGGATTACTACCGCATTGCCTCTTATTTCAGCAATCATCAGTTTGATTGTTGGCAAATTATTTCAAAGGATAAGTCGGAAGCTTTGGTTACTTTCATTCAGGTAATGAACAGGCCTAACTGCCATAGCAGAAAAATTCGCTTAAAAGGGCTTAATCCAGAAAAACAATATAGAATAGAGGGTTCAGAAGTTATTAATTACGGTAGTACTTTAATGAACGCCGGCATTTTAATAGAAAATCCTTGGGGTGACTATAAAGGCAAGTTAATTCACCTTATAGCAATTGAGGACTAAATGCTTAGTGATGACGCGCAGTTTTGTTAATTGAATACATTAATTATTATGTCTGTTGACAAAGGAATACCCTTTTATTAAAATGAATATAGTTAAAAAAAAGTAAAAAACTACTTAAAAAAACTAAATAGGGGAATTTCGATGGCAAAAAAGGTGAAGATGGCAAATATCGCATCTGAGTTAGGCGTAAGCACAGTAACCGTGTCAAAAGCGCTATCTGGACAAAAGGGTGTCAGCGAGGATATGAGAGAGAAGATTAAAGAACTCGCGAATCAGATGGGATATAAACAACCTGCCGTGATGAAAAGCACGAAAAGGAATGAGAGTTACAATATCGGAATTATTGTGCCTGATCGATACTTTGGTGAGTATGAATCGTTCTACTGGAAGATATATCAAGAAGTTGCTACAAAAGCATTCCAGAAAGAATGTTTTACAATGCTGGAAGTTATCAGTATGGAAGATGAGAAGAATTCTGTGCTTCCTAAATTGATTAGAGAAAAAAAAGTTGACGGTGTTATTTTAATAGGCAGGCCAAATAATGGTTATATACAGAATCTTCGATCGGATGAGAGTATTCCAATCCAATGTCTCGATTTTTTTGATGAAACCAGTAATTGTGATGCTGTAATTTCAGATGGGTATTATGGTACCTATATGTTAATGAATTATCTGTTTGATATGGGACATAAGGATATTGCTTATGTTGGAACGCTGCTTTATACAGGGAGCATTAATGACAGATATTTTGGATACTGTAAAGCAATGATGGAGCATGGAATAAAGGTTTCCGAGGAATGGATACTTGATGACCGTGATTGGGAAACCGGGGATGTAGCTAGCTTTAAATTTGATTTTCCGGCGAAAATGCCTACAGCCTTTGTCTGTAACTGCGATCTTACAGCCAGTACTTTGATAAAGGCTTTAAGAGAAAAAGGGTATCGTATTCCGGAAGATATATCAATTGTAGGATTTGATAACTACCTTTATCCAGGCCTTTGTGATATTGGTATAACCACTTATGATGTTAATGTAAAAGAAATGGCGCGTAGAAGCATTAATATGTTATTGAAAAAAATGAGTGGAGAAATATACAAATCAGGATTAAGTATCGTAGAAGGAAATATAGTTTACAAGGACAGTGTTGCAAAACTCAATTAAATAATATAATTATTTTATACTTATTGCTGCCGGCGGTTGCTCCCTATAGATTAGTGGAGTGACGCCGGTTTTTTGTTTGAACAGACGTATAAAATGATTTGCATTATCAAAGCCAACCATCCTGCCAATTTCACTAATTTTTTTATCAGTGTATCGTAAAGCCTCTTTTGCAACCTCTATTCGCCTTGCATTTAAGTATTGAATGGGAGAGATTCCATATTGAGCAGTAAATTCTCTGCAGATTCGGTATTTGCTGACAGGGTACTGTAATTCGAGATTGTCCAGAGAAAAACAGTTACAGTAGTTTTTATCAAAATCCTGCTTAATTTCAGACAAATAGTTTGGGATGCGAGCTTCAGCTTCTTCTGGTCTATTTTTTTCTATTAATATTTCAAATAAAAGTTCATTAATTAATTTCGCATGTAAAAAGAAATTATCAGGATTCTTATTCAGATGGGTATAAAGCTTCTGTATTAAATCTGGAATATCGGAACCTAATGAAAAGGTATAAATATTTTGATCATAGTCAGTTAGTGTGTTGTATATAAAAGGGAGGAGATCTCCTTTCATATAAAATATTTTATAATTCCAGGGAGACTGATTTATTTTAATTTTATGGTTGATTCTGCAATCGATAAGAGCGAGTGTATTCGAAACGATGGAATAATTGTGGTTGTTATAATTTAATGTTCCAGCACCTCTATCCGTATATATTAAGCAAAAACTATCGAATTCAGAGGTCTCATAATAATAAGGGTAGGTGGAACAAATATTGCCGTATGCCTGTACAAAAGGCAGGTTATTTACTATGGAATCGGGTGGGAAAAGTGGCTTTGGCAAATAATCTTGAAACAATAGGTTGCTTGATAATACAGTATTTGCTTGTAAAAGACTTAAGAAATCATGATTAATATCCAAATAACTGCCTCCAATTCTTAACAAGTAGACAACTTGTTATTTCACATGTTTTAAATAAGGCTTGATATTAATTATAAAATAGAACTAGCTTTCGAAATAATTAATATTTTAACCTCATTACTGGAAATAAGCTTATATTTATTATTAATAAGAATAATTTAATACTATAATTAGATTAATTAAGGTAATTGTCATATCGATGTTTTATTTCGAATATATATAAAAAGTACAAAAAACATTAAATTTTGTATTTATTATATAATATTTGCATAAATTAATCAAGATTAGAATATAAAATGCAAGAATGGATGATGATTTAATTTTTAATTAATATAAAATAAAATTAAGCTAATTAATTAGCTATTTGTTAAGTGGCTAATAATTATTGTGAAGTAACCGAAATGCAAAGATAGGAGTTAAGGGATGGTAAACGAAGTAAAAGAACATTTGGAAAAGGTTATCATTCCTTTCTGGAAGAAATTGCGGGATGATGAAAATGGTGGATATTATGGATGGATGGATTATGACTTAACAATAGATAAAAAAGCCATAAAGGGTTGCATCTTAAATAGTCGAATTACCTGGTTTTTTGCTAATGCGTATCTAGTGTTAAAGGACGAAGCCTTGTTAGAGGAAGCAAGACATGCTTTTGAATTTATGAGAGAGTTTTGCATGGATAAAGTAAAGGGCGGTATTTTTTGGTCAGTTAACTATGATGGGACACCAGCTGAAACAATTAAATGCACTTATAATCATGCTTTTGCAATTTATGCACTATCCTCCTATTATGACGCAATAAAAGATGAAGCTGCTTTACAAATGGCGTTTGAATTATTTCATATCATAGAAGAAAAGTGTAAGGACAAGATAGGATATTTAGAAGCTTTTGATCAGGAATTTCACGAAATCGAGAATGATAAATTATCCGAGAATGGGATAATTGCACATAAAACAATGAATACCTTACTTCATGTATTTGAAGCCTATACAGAATTATATCGTGTTACACAGGATAAAGAGGTGAAACGAAAATTAGAACAGATAATTAATATCTTCACTGATAAAGTCTATAATCCTATACTTCATCGTCAGGAAGTCTTTTTTGATAAAAACATGAATTCAATCTTAGATCTTCATTCCTATGGACATGATATTGAAACAGCCTGGCTCTTGGATAGAGGAGTGGAGATACTTGGTGAAAAAGCATATAAAGATAAAATATATCCGATTACAAAGGATTTAACAGCCCAGATTTATAAGGTTGCCTTTGATGGTCATTCTTTAAAAAATGAATGTGAAAAGGGTGTAGTAAATACTTTTAGAATTTGGTGGGTGCAGGCAGAAACTATGGTTGGCTTCTTAAACGGATATGAGAAGGACCCATCAAAGGTGGAATATCTAAAAGCAGCAGAAAGCCAATGGAAGTATATTAAAGACTATATCTGGGATAAACGGGAAGGCAGTGAATGGTTCTGGGAAGTGGATGAGACTGGAACAGCCGTCAGCAGCAAGCCGATGGTCGAGCCCTGGAAATGTCCGTACCATAACGGTAGAATGTGCTTTGAAGTGATAAGGAGAGCGAGACTTGGTTAATACAAAATACATAGAAGAGCTTGAGAAATATTATGGCTTAATTGAACGAAAAAATAAAAAGACTGATTTCTACAATGGTATTTATGATCGATATGAATATCCCGTATTAACAAGGGAGCATATTCCGTTATTTTGGAAGTATGACTTAAATCCAGAGACTAATCCATACTTTATGGAACGATTAGGCGTGAATGCAGTTATGAACTCCGGCGCAATTGAATTAAATGGTAAGTTTTATCTGGTAGCGCGCATTGAAGGTAATGACAGAAAGTCCTTCTTTGGTGTAGCAGAGAGTGATAATGGAATTGATGGATTTCGATTTTGGGATTACCCAATTTTATTAGAGGATACTTGCCCGGAGGAAACTAATGTATACGACATGCGCCTTACAAAGCATGAGGATGGATATATTTATGGGGTATTCTGTTCCGAAAGTAAAGATAAGACAGTGGGAGACTTATCAGCAGCTGTGGCAGCAGCAGGTATTGTTCGTACAAAAGATTTAAAAACCTGGGAGCGGCTGGACAATCTAATCACTTTAAACTCTCCTCAACAAAGAAATGTAGTGTTACATCCAGAGTTTGTGAATGGTAAATATGCCTTTTACACAAGACCTATGGACGACTTTATTAACACAGGTTCTGGTGGTGGTATTGGTTTTGGTCTGTGTGATAATATCGAGCATGCTGTAATTAAGGAAGAAATTCTGACCAGTAAAAGGAAATATCACACCTTGACTGAAGCAAAAAATGGTGCAGGTGCTGTTCCGATTAAAACGGAAAAAGGATGGATACATATCGCACATGGAGTTCGAAATACAGCAGCAGGACTTCGCTATGTACTTTATGCCTTTGCCACCTCACTTGAGGACCCAAAGCTTGTTATTGCAGAGCCCTCCGGGTTGTTATTAGCACCAATGGGCAGTGAGCGTGTGGGTGATGTATCGAATGTTGTTTTTTCAAATGGTGCAGTTGCAAGAGAGAACGGAGAGGTTTATTTATATTATGCCTCCAGCGATACTAGATTGCATGTGGCTACAACAACAATAAATAAGTTAATGGACTATGTGTGGGAAACCCCATCGGATCCTCTTCGTTCTGTACTATGCGTGAAACAACGATGTAATTTGATTAGAAAAAATCTTGAATTCTTACAAGGCCAGGAAAAGTAAAAACAAATATCATTTTTACTGTGGAATGAATAAGAGAAATTCAAGGATAAATACGTCACACCTACAGGGAGAACAAAATGAGGGACCTAAATCTACAGATAGAAAAAGGACAAAGGCTTGTTTTACCAAACCATGAAAATCTACAATACAGTGGCAGAATTGACTTTGATGTGCCGGAGGAACCTATACTGATATATCCAAGCTCCTGTGTTACCTTTCGGTTTACGGGTACAATCTGTAAGGTGATTCTTGAAAATAAACGAATCTGGTGGAACAATTTCCTGGGTTTTATTATCGATGGAAAGCAGAATAAAATTGAGCTTCCCAGCGAAGGACAGGTTTGCTTAACTTTAGCAGAAGGGCTAGAGGATAAAGAGCATACACTGATTTTATTTAAAAGAATGGATAATTGCCATACAGTTAAGCTATACGGTTTTCTTATAGAGAAGGACGCTAAACTTCTTAAAGCAGAGGTGAAGCCTCATCGAAGAATAGAAGTATACGGAGATTCGGTATCAGCAGGAGAAGTATCGGAAGCAATCGACTATGTTGGTAAGCAGGACCCTGAACATCAGGGCGAATACTCGAACAGCTGGTATTCTTATGCTTGGATGACAGCAAGAAAATTAAAGGCACAGATACATAATGTTGCACAAGGGGGTATCGCCTTGCTAGATCATACGGGATGGTTTGCAGCACCCGACTACCTTGGGATGGAAAGTGTTTATGACAAACTGCAATATAACTCAGCGGCTGGAGAGATCAAGTTATGGGACTTTAGTCGATATATACCTCACGTTATTATTGTTGCAATAGGTCAGAACGATAGTCACCCGTACGATTACATGGCAGTGGACTATAATTCAAGCGAGTCCAAGAACTGGAGAAATCATTATAAAGCTTTTGTACACAAGCTTAGAACTATCTATCCTAAGGCTGTAATCATACTTACAACAACGATTTTAAGGCATGATTTATCTTGGGATAAATCTATTGAAGAAGTAACACAGGAAATTGCAGATGATAAGGTACTGCACTTTATATACAGTCAAAATAGTGTGGGAACTCATGGACATATCAGGATATCGGAAGCAGATAAAATGTCGGAGGAATTAGCCGACTTTATCAAGTTGTTAGGGGAAGAAATATGGGAAGATTAAAAGTTGTATTTTTGATTTTTCTCCTGTGGATTCCAATATTGCTTATAGCCTGCGATAAAAGAAATGTGCCAGAGGAAAATATGCCTGTAAATACCATAGATTCGACCAATAAGGAGGCGACTAATACTGATATGCCTAACATGGAAGAGGGAAATACAGAAAAAGGAAATACAGAAAAAGGAAATACAGAAAAAGGAAATACAGAAAAAGGAAATACAGAAAAAGGAAATACAGAAAAAGGAAATACAGAAAAAGGAAATACAGAAGATGGTAGTAAAGAAAAAGTTAATGAAGAAAATGCTGCGAATATAGTGAGTTTAGACGAACTACTATCCTCCTGTACTTATTTAACCAAGGAAATGTATGAAAGAGCAACCGCTTATAAGGAAGGTGATTTAGCCAGAATAGCTGCAGCCATGCGCAAAGCTCGTGATGGGAAAAAGGTGACTATAGGTGTAATTGGAGGCTCCATTACACAAGGGTATTCAGCCACTCAATATAGCAATAGCTATGCCTCCTTATTAAAGAAGTGGTGGGAGAATACATTTCCTGACGCAGAAGTAGAGTTTATTAATGCGGGAGTAGGAGGCACAAGTTCTTACTTAGGCGTACATAGGGTTTATGAGGACTTACTGGTCCAGGAACCTGACTTTGTGGTGGTGGAGTTTTCAGTAAATGACGGAAATAATATATTTTATAAAAAAAGTTATGATAATTTGGTACGCCGTATATTAAAGGATGAGAACAATCCTGCTGTGGTGCTCTTGTTTATGACCATGGAGGATGGCACAAGTGCACAGGATATCGATGCTAACATCGGTTTTCAATATGGACTTCCAATGATAAGCTACCGAAATGCAGTGCTTGAGGAGGTTGATAAAAACAACCTTGCCTGGAGTGATATTTCACCGGATGACATTCATCCCAGTGATAGGGGGCATGCGATTATTGGTGAACTCTTTTCAGTATACTTAACAAGTATCTTTAATAAACTAGACACAATTTCAACGGAGGTTACTCCCTTTGAGCTGTCCCCTGTAACCAAGGAAGTATATCTGGAGGCTGCTATTTTAGATTCTACAGAAATAGAGCCGGTAAAATGGGGTAGTTTTGAAAAGAAAAGCATAAGTTATACCTACCCTAATGACTGGGGTACAGAAAACGGAGAAGATAGTATCGTGTTTTCTGTAGAAGCGGCCAATATCGGTATTATGTTCCAAAAGTTTACGAATGGTGCGGGAGGTCAGTATGAGGTTTTTGTAGATGGTGAGTATGCAATGACTTTAGACGCGGATTTCACCAATGGTTGGGGCGACTATGGAGAATGTACGGAAGTATATGTAGCCCAAGATAAGAAAGAGCGTACCATAGAAATCAAAAAGAAGGAAGGTTCAACAGGTGCCGCCTTTGCTATATTGGGATTGCTGATTTCTTAGAAACCATTGCATAACAGAAGGATTTTCAAAGATAAAGGAGTGTTATGACGAAAGGAAGGATAGTAATAAGCATCGGAATGGCGGTATGGATAAGTTTAATAGCTACTGGTTGTACAACTAGAAATGATAACAGTACAAAAGAAGAGCAAGGAAATCAGGGAGAGATTGTAAGCAGTGATTTTGTTCCAGAGTCAGTTGGTATCTATGAAGCAGAGAATGCGGTAGGTTCAGGGAAGGTTAAAGCAGTATCTAATCCTACCCTTGAGGGATATTCCGGCACTGGATACATAGATGGGTTTGAGGAGGATACGGATAGTTGTACCTTTAAAGTGACGATAGCAGAAGAGGGTTTCTACGACTTAAACTTCAGAAGCGCAAGTAAAGGCGGGGGAAAGTATAATTATGTTGAACTAGATGGGGAACAGCTCGGCACGGTTTACGTGGAGGATACAAACTTTACAGATACCTATTTAAACAGAGTTTATATGACATCTGGAGAACATGAAATACGTTACTCAAAACAATGGGGGTGGATTATTTTGGACTATCTAGAAATACTTACTTCAGAACCAATTGATACGTCAATTTATGAGGTTAATGCTGAGCTTAGCAACCCAAATGCCTCGGCGGAAACAAAAAAGCTTTACAGTTATTTGTGCGATATTTATGGTAAAAAGTTTCTTTCTGGACAGTTTTGTGATACAGGACAGTACGGAAAAGAATTTCAAGTAATAAAAAAGACTACAGGAAAGACACCTGCAGTACTGGGCCTTGACTTCATAGAATACACGCCTTCCAGAGTGGAAAATGGGAGTGAGGGCCATTCAACAGAATATGCGATTGATTTCTGGAACAAAGGTGGAATCGTAACCTTTTGCTGGCATTGGAATGCACCGTCAAAGTATCTAACAGGTAAATGGTACAGCGGGTTTTATAAAGAACATACCAATATAGATTTAGCAAAGATTATGAATGGCGAGGATACCGAGGGGTATGACCTGCTAATGAAGGATATTGATGCCATTGCTAAGCAGCTTCTTATATTAAAGGAGGAAGGGGTACCAATTCTCTGGAGGCCTCTTCACGAAGCAAGTGGAGGATGGTTCTGGTGGGGAGCTGCCGGACCAGAGGCTTATAAGAAGCTATACCTGTTGCTTTATGAAAGACTAACCAAGGAATATGGATTGGATAACCTTATATGGGTGTGGAATGGACAGGATGCCTTATGGTACCCGGGAGATGATTATGTAGATATTATTGGAGAAGATATTTATCCGGGAGAGAAAGTTTACACAGCTCAAACTTCCTCCTATCTGAATGCGGCTAAGAATTACAGTACGGAGAGAAAGCTAGTGTATTTAACGGAAAATGGATGTCTGTTTGATCCCGATCTTGCAAGAAGAGATGGTGCTATGTGGGGATTGTGGTGTACCTGGCAAGGTGAATTCGTTGCAAAAAACAGTGCAATTTATGCCTTAAGTGAGCAATATACTGAGGAATCCATGATGGTGAAAGTATATTCAGATGAAGATGTTATAACACTGGAGAATTTACCGGACTTTTCAACTTATGAAATTCGTACAGATTTACATTAAGACTTTATTTATCAAATTTAGTGATGGCATAAAGTGTTAGTACCTCCGTTGGCGGAGGAATAGGGTGTGTAGGGCAAATCACTTTTAGAGTGTGAATTAAAAACAATTCACACAGGAAGAATCTGCTTTGAAGGTTTTTTCACTAAAATTAGTGATGGCATAAAGTGCAATTATGGAGGTAAGTATGAAATATAGGGGTATATGTAAAAGAATTCAAGCACTGTTCATGGTAGTTATTATAGTAGTTCCTCTATTCCAACTAGGGACGACGAAAGCTAATGCCAAGACAGATATGCTGATGGACGAATTTGATGAAGTTATCAGTACATACAATATCGATACTTCTATTCCCTCCTATAAGGAATACAAGGCAGAGCATGATAATGCTAATCGACCTAACACAGTAATCGAAGTACCGGCAGAAGGATATGTCAGGTATGAAGAGAGCGATGTAGAAGCCATTCCAGAAATCTATACGGATTATGAGGGAATGGAGGGTGGAAGTGTTTTAACCGGTGAGGATTCTTTGGTTGAATTTGAGGTGACAATACCAGAAAGCGGACTATATAACTTTTGTGTTGTTTACTATCCAGTAGAAGGTAAGAACTCAGATATTGAAAGAAGTATTTTCATAGATGGTAAGCTTCCATATGAAGAGCTGGCAAGGTTGTCATTTCCCAGAGTCTGGACCAGTTATGTAGAAGATTCCTATATCAATGAAGCTGGTATCCTGGTGAAAAACTGGGAAAAGGATAATCAGGGCAACGACATTAAGCCCAAAAGCATCGAGACTCCAGAATGGCAGAGCCGATACCTGTATGACAGTAATGGATACATAACGGATGCTCTTTCCATTTATATGGAAGCAGGGAACCATACCATATCCATGATTTCATTAAAAGAGCCAATGCTGATTAACAAGTTAGTAATTAACAATGAAGGTACAGCAAAATCCTATGAAGAAGTAAAAGCAGAATGGGATGCCAATGGAGCAAAGGATACAAAGGATGCGGTTATTACCTTAGAGGGTGAATATGCTACGAAGACCTCTTCACAGATGCTTTACCCACAGCAGGATGCATCCTCACCCGCTGTTTCTCCCTCCAGTGCCAAAGAGCTGCTAAACAATTCCATTGGGGGTAAGTCCTGGAGACTGGTTGGTCAGTGGATTGAATGGGAGTTTGAGGTACAGGAAAGCGGATATTACAACATTTCCTTGTATGATAAACAGAATTTTTCACGAGGAATTCACGTATCCAGACGTATTTCCATTGATGGATCTGTACCCTTTGAAGAAATGTCCGATTATGCTTTCGAATATAGTCAGAACTGGAGAGAAGATGAGTTATCCAAGGAAGATGGTGACGCCTATCGTTTCTATTTGGAAAAAGGCCAGCATACGTTGCGTATGGAAGCCGTTCTGGGAGAATTTTCAGAGGTAGTAGGGCTTGTTGAAGATTCTGTACAGCAGCTAAATAGTATCTATAGACAAGTAATTAAGGTAATCGGTGTGAAACCAGATACCTATCGTGACTATCAGCTTTCTTCTGTTCTGCCAGAACTTAATGGAAAGTTAGTAGTAGCCAGAGATACGTTAAATGTTGCACTTGAAATGCTGGAAGATATCGCAGGTAAAAATACAGATAAAAAAGCCGTACTTTTAACCATGAGAGATCAGCTGAATGATTTGATTGAAGACGATGAATATTTCGTTCGTGTTATTAAGACCTACAAGATAAATATCAGAGCCTTGGGTAACTGGATAACACAGGTTATAAGCCAACCCTTACAGATTGACCGAATTAATATCTATTCACCGGATGAAACCATTACTTATGAGAATGATTCCTTCTTTGCTAAGTTGATATTTGAAATAAAGCGGTTGTTCTATTCTTTTGTGATTGATTATAACCGTATCGGTAGTGTGACAGAAGATTCAAACGAGGAACAACAAAC
The DNA here is from genome assembly GCA_023407575.1 of Bacillota bacterium. Taxonomy (GTDB): domain Bacteria; phylum Bacillota; class Clostridia; order Lachnospirales; family Lachnospiraceae; genus Mobilitalea. Next base: position 196,651 of record JAEYLX010000006.1, on the reverse strand, counting down.
AATTACTTTATGGGTTGGGTCAGGACGTGATCAGGCTAATGTTATTAAAGCCTTGATCGATGAAAGCTTTACTGCGAAAGGTATTGGGGTAAATGTTCAGTTAGTAGATATGTCCACGCTGCTAAAGGCTTCCCTGGTGGGAGAAGGGCCGGATGTGGCAATACAGGTAGCAAATACTGGTGGTATTGCCGGAGCGGTACTGAATACTGGTAATGACACGCCAGTAAACTATGGAATAAGAAATGCGGTGCTGGATTTAGGCCAATTTGAGGATGCGGACGATGTACTCTCGAGATTTCCAGAGGCAGCAACTACCCAGTTTACCTATGACGATGCTGTCTACGCATTGCCAGAGACAATAACCTATCCGGTTATGTTCTATCGAAAAGATATATTAGCAGAAATTGGGCTGGAGGTACCCACTACCTGGGATGAGGTAAAGGTTGCTATGACGGTACTGGCCAAGAATCAGATGGAATTTGGTATGTGGGCTACAGAGCAGACTTTCGCTTCTATGTTGTATCAAAATGGTGGCTCTTATTATACGGAGGGCGGCGAAGCATCCGCTTTAGATTCAGATACAGCAGTTAATACATTTAAGGAATTCTGTGAGTACTTTACCGATTACAAGCTAGATAAGGAAACCAGCGTTGAAGAGCGTTTTCGAACCGGAGAATGTCCGCTTATGATTTCTGATTATACTACTTACAACAACTTTGCCGTATCAGCTCCTGATATTGCTGGACTCTGGAGTTTTACACAGATACCGGGAACTGTACAGACGGATGGAACAGTCAATCATTCCGTAGCAAGTACCGGTCTGGCATGTATGATTATGGCAGATACAGAAATTCCAGATGCAAGCTGGGAGTTCTTAAAGTGGTGGACCAGTGAGGAAACCCAGACCCAATATGGTCGTGAAATGGAAGGTCTGATGGGCTCTTCTGCGAGAGTTCCTACGGCAAACTATGAAGCATTTTTAAATATGTCCTGGCCAGTTGATGATTTTAAAGCATTAAAGGAATCCATGACCTGGGCAGAGGGAATTCCACAGGTACCAGGTGGTTATTATTCCTGGCGTAATGTATATAATGCCTTCTTTACGGTAGTAACCAAGCCAGATACTGCATTACCGAGGGAAGAGCTTATGGATAAAGTAATCTATATTAATGCTGAAATTGACTACAAGCGAAAAGAACTTGAACTGGATGGCGAAAGAAAGTAAGGGAGGCGAAGAAATGGCTGAGTATAAGGAACATCAAAAGTTGGGAGATCAGATTAAAAAAAACAAAGCTTCTTATTTAATGCTTGCACCTTACTTCATCATGTTTTTCTTTTTCACGGTACTGCCGGTCGTTATGAGTATAGGATTAAGCTTTACCTATTACAATATGCTAGAAGTGCCGGAGTTTATCGGCTGGAAGAACTACATAAAGCTGTTTTTTGGGGATGATATTTTCTTAAAGTCTCTAAAAAATACCCTGATATTAGCAGTTATTACAGGACCGGTCAGTTACTTTTTATGCTTACTATTCGCCTGGATTATAAATGAATTCAAAGGTTGGCTGCGTGCCTTTCTGACTTTGGTTTTTTACGCACCAAGTATTTGTGGTAACGCTTATGTAGTTTGGAATCTTATTTTATCCGGTGACCGATACGGTTACTTAAATGGGTTTTTGATGAAACTTGGTATTTTGGATGAAGCAATTATCTGGATGAAAACCGAAAAATGGGTACTTCCATTTTTGATAGTGGTGCAGCTTTGGTTAAGTCTTGGAACAGGATTTTTAGCTTTTATTGCAGGACTTCAGACTGTAGATAAATCTTTGTACGAAGCAGCAGCACTGGATGGGGTAAAGAATCGCTGGCAGGAACTGTGGTATGTAACCTTGCCGTCAATGAAACCACAGCTGATGTTCGGCGCCGTAATGCAGATTACACAATCCTTTGCAATAGCGGACGTTTCTATTCAGCTGGCAGGTAATCCTTCGGTAAACTACTCAGGAACCACGGTAGTTACGCACTTACTGGATTATGGTACGGTGCGTTTTGAAATGGGTTATGCCTCCGCAATTGCAACGATCTTGTTCCTGTTAATGATCGGTACTAACTTGCTGGTACAAAAAATATTAAGGAGGGTCGGTAAATAATGAAAAAACGCAAACGACTCTTCTTTAAGCCTAAGGAAAAGAAACTTAATCGTTCTTTTGCAGGTAATTCCTTATTGTTTTTTATTATGGCCATCTGTGGTGTGGCAATGCTGCTGCCTCTTATCATGGTAGTTAACAACTTTTTAAAACCCTTGGATGAGTTGTATCAGTTCCCGCCAAAGATATTTGTAAGAAATCCAACCTTTGAAAATTTTTCAGATTTATTTGCATTAATGAATGATTCCTGGGTTCCATTTTCCAGATACATATTAAATACCGTCATTATAACTGGCGGAGGTATGTTAGGGCATGTAATCATTGCATCCCTGGCAGCTTATCCCCTGGCTAAGCATGATTTTCCGGGGAAAAAGCTACTCTTTCAACTAGTTGTGCTTTCCATTATGTTTTCCTGGACGGTAACACAGACGCCTCAATATATGATTATATCCTGGCTTCATATTAATAACAGTTACTGGGCTTTGATATTGCCTGCATGTTCTATGGGTATGGGATTATATTTGATGAAGCAGTTCATGGAACAGCTTCCTGATTCGTTGATGGAGTCAGCTAGGCTCGATGGAGCAAGCGAATGGCGTACTTTTTGGTATATTGTAATGCCAAACGTAAGACCTGCTTGGCTTACCTTAGCAATTTTCCAATTTCAGCAGATGTGGGGGAATACAGGAAGCACCTTCTTGCGGGATGAGAGCTTAAAGCCCCTCCAATATGCGTTGCAGCAAATTGCTGCCGGCGGAATGGCAAGAGCAGGAGCAGCGGCAGCTGTAACCTTTATTATTGCAGCAGTTCCAATTACCTTCTTCTTAATCTGTCAGAAGAATATCTTAGAAACGATGACCACATCCGGTATGAAAGAGTAATGGGAGGAAGAGTGATGAAATTAAAGAGAGCTATAACCTTTTGTCTAACAGCAATCCTACTGATGCTTTTCACCGGAGAAGAAGCAAAGGCAGCAAAGCTTCCCTATGATACTTACAATTATGATTATCGGGAATATGTTCATTTTACACCTGCCGCCTATATTCCTTCTGCAACGATACGTGGTGAGGACCTAAGCTATCAGGGTGAAAAGATTGGGAGTTTTGCCACACCACAGGATCTTTGCCAGACGACAGAGGGTAAAATCTATGTAGCAGATACGGGAAATAATCGAATTGTGGTGTTGGATAAAGATCTTAAAAAAGTTGAAAACATTATTACAAACTTTGAAAATAGCGGAAAGACAGATACCTTTAATCAACCCTATGGGGTTTGTGTATCAGAAAAAAATCAAATTTATATTGCGGATTCTCAAAACCATCGAATTGTTGTTTTAGAACAGGATGGAACTTTAATTAAGATTGTAGAAAATCCAACGTCCGATAGTTTGGAAGAAGGTTATGTATTTGTACCGTTAAAGGTTTCAGTTGACTATGCAGATAGAATGTATGTCATCGCACAAAACATGTTTGAAGGTATTATGGTATTTGAGACGGGAGGTAATTTTTCCAGCTTTTTTGGTACCATTAAAGTTGAGATCAGTCTTTGGGATAAATTTTGGAAAAGGTTAGCGAACAAAGAAGAACGCTCCAAGCAGCAACTATTTATCCCCACCGAATTTACTGGTATTGATATCGATCCAAAGGGCTTTGTATATGCATCCAACATTGATTCTACAGGGGTACAGGGAGTTAGAAGGTTAAATCCCAAGGGAGAAGATGTTATAAAAAAAGGCTCCAACGCTAATTTAGGTGGGGATATTTGGACCCATGGAGCTACAGAATATTCAGGACCTTCTCAGTTTACTGATGTGGTTTACCGCGAGGATGGAATCTATTCCTGCTTGGATCGTAAGAGAGGCCGAATTTTTACCTATGACCATGAAGGTAATCTTCTCTACATATTTGGGGGACTTGGAACCCAGGAGGGAACTTTTTCAATACCAGTTGCAATTGAAGATATTGGTGGAAGGTTAGCAGTTTTAGATGCTAATCGAGGAGAGCTAATCTGTTTTGAAGTAACAGAATATGGCGAGTTGATTAACGAAGCTGTGGCACTTAGATACGATGGTGATGAAGCAGACGCCGTGGCTTTATGGAGCAGGGTACTGGAACTGGATGAAAATAACGAGCTTGCGAATACAGGGATTGGGAAAGCGTATTTGACGGCAGGGGACTATAAGCTGGCAATGAAGTACTTGGAACTGGGAATGAATCGGGATTATTATTCTGTTGCTTATAAGCGTTATAGAAATAGTGTTATGACTGAAAACGCAAGTTATTCCTTAACAGGAATTGCTATTCTAATCGTAATCCTGCAAGTAGCAAGGGTTATAAGAAATAGAAAGAAAAGGGGAAGTTGGAATGGTTAAAGGATTTCTAAAAAGATATTTTTCGAAAGAAAAATGGAATTATATGTTTTACACCATTTCCCACCCTATGGACGGCTATTATTGGATACGCCATGCGGAGAAAGGCAGTGTACCCCTTGCAATACTGATGGTTATGATTTTTTCCTTTTGTTTTACTGCAAATCGGCTGCTTGCCAGCTTTATTGTAAATGATACCGATCCCAGAGGCGTTGACAGTTATTATGAACTGATAGGCGTGTTGGCTTTCTATCTTTTAATCTGTGTAGGAAACTGGTCAGTGACTTGCTTAATGAGCGGCGAAGGCAGAATGAAAGACATTGCAATTGCAGTGGGCTATGGCACGATACCAATTACTATAGTTTTTGCGGCCGGGACCTTGATTAGTAATTTTATAGCAGATGGAGAACAGGCTTTTTATGTGCTGCTGATAGGCGTCGGTATTCTATATGGTGTTATTATGATTTTAATTGGCATTATGCAGGTACATAATTATACCTTGGGTAAAACCTTGGGTACCTTATTCCTTACCTTTATAGCAATGCTAATTATTATTTTCCTGTTATTGCTTTTATCCAACCTTTTTGGGTTGGTGGTAACTTTCTTTAAAAGTATCTATACAGAGATTATTTTTAGAACTTAGGAGGCGAAAGCATGAAGTCTTTGAAGGAAAAGAAGAACCGGTTGCCCCTTAGTCTGGCAAAAAAGCTTGTGCTTGGAATCTTATGTATAGGTATTGTAATAGGTGCAATTTATCTCGCTTATTATTACATACATTATCTGTCTTATAACAAGTACAAGGAATATTTAACAAGTTATGACTACGAAGAAGGCAGCGAGTATCATCCGGCAATTGAAACAAAGTCAAATGTGAATGGCATGGAACTGGTATGTGAAAATGAATACCTAAAGCTTTATACCGATACAGCTACCGCTACGGTTGCAGTTTATGATAAGAGAAATGGAGAGATAACATATTCGAATCCCATTCATGCAGATGAGGATAGCATGGCAAATGCCACGAATATGAATTATCTGAAATCTCAATTTATCGTAAATTATTACAACAAAGAAGTAAAATCGGGAACCTATGATTCCTATAGCATGGCGGTTCAAAAAGGTCAGGTAACGGCGGAGAGTATTGAAGGTGGTATCAGATATATTTACAGACTCGGAGATTTTGAGACCAGTAAAACTGGTAACATACCCATTTATCTGACGGAAGAAAAATTAGAGGATATTTGCAAAAAGCTATCCGAAAAGGACGGAGTTTCTTTTAAAAGATATTATATAACCAGCTCTAAAGTTAATGGTATGTTAGAGCTGAATGGTATTGTACAGAAAAATCCTAAGACCATTAAAAAGATTCTGGAATGGTTGGTGAATATCGGTTGGACGGACGAAGAGTACCAGGAGCAAATGGATCTGGCAGGAGTGGAAGTGGCAGTTCCCATTTCTTTTCAAATCCCTTTGGAATACAGACTGGATAAGGATGGATTAAATGTTTCAATTCCAGTATCCGGGATTGAAGAATATGGCGGTGGATTTATCTATCGTATCCAATTACTGCGCTATATGGGAGCAGCTGATACCACGGAAACGGGATATATGGTTGTACCGAATGGTTCGGGATCTTTAATTAATTTTAATAATGGTAAAGTGAAAACGGCTTCTTATGCCCAATATATCTACGACATTGATCCGTTGTCAGCAAACTTTACCACGACAGAAAATACCATCAGTGCCAAGCTTCCGTTATATGGAATTTGCAGAGAAAATTCCTCTATCCTTGCCACAATTGAAGGTGGTGCCAGTATATCTTTAATTACAGCAGGAGTTTCCGGTGTATATAACGATTATAACTATGCTTATCCGACCTTTGTGCTTCGTACAGCAGATAACCTTAGAATGTTTGGTGATAGTACTGCTGACGTATATGTTCTGGAACCCAATATGTATGATGTAAACCTTAAAGTAAAGTATACCTTCTTAACAGAGGAATATAAGGAGTATGCAGGTCTTGCCAATTATTACAGAGAGAGGCTGGTGTCAGAGGGAGCCCTTTCCCAAGCAACCCAAACAGAGAATATTCCTTTCTACTATGATGTAATCAGTGGCGTGAAAGAAACCTCACATATTCTTGGTATGCAATACTTACATACATTTTCTATGACTTCTTTTGACGAAGCAGCACAGATGTCAGAGGATTTAAAAGCCCAGGGAATTACCAATCAGGTTATGAATTTACAAGGTTGGTTTAATGGAGGCTACTATCACAATACAGTGGATAAAATCAAGGTTACTAAAAAACTGGGTGGAAAATCTGGATTGGAAGAATTAAATGATGTGCTTACAGGAAACGGTGGAAGATTATATGCAGATGTAGCATTTCAGCAGATTACCTTTACAGCCAGTGATTATAATTACAATGCCGAGTCCTCCAAGTATTATGGAGCAGGTTATGTTGTGGCAATGGGACAGGTAAATCCTGCTACTTTAAGAAGTACTTCAGGTCTTGGCTACATGGAAACCATGTATGATTTGCTTTCTCCTAAGTTTTTACCAAGGTATGTCAGCAAATTTGCTAACAAGATACAAAAGTACGATATCAGCGGTATTTCCGTAAGAGATTTAGGTAACTTTGTTTATTCTGATAAGAAACGTACGAACATTATTGATAGAGATGCTGCACTTAATGTGGTACTGGGGCAGTTAGAGGTACTGGAAGGTACCGGCAAGAAGCTTATGACAAATGGAGCGAATGCATATAGTTTTGCTTACAGCACAGATATTATTAATGTTCCTACTCAGGACAATAAATTCCCAATTGTGGATGAACGAATTCCTCTTTATGAGATGATAATTCACGGTTCCATACCTTACTCCACAGATTTATTAAATTATGATGACAAGAAGGATATGACAGAAACGGTGTTACAAATGATTGAGAGTGGTGCAGCTCCTCATTATGTGTTTACCTGGAAAGAGTCCAGTTTAATGAAAAACACTGGTCTAAGCCGTTATTACTCAACGACTTATGGCGTTTGGAAGCAGGAAGCCATTGATATTTATCAGCAGGTAAATGGAGCGTTAAAATATGTAACAGATGCCAGGATAATTAATCATGAAATTCTGGATAATGATGTAAGAAAAGTTACTTACGACAATGGCGTGGTTATCTATATTAACTATGGTAATGAGACGCAAATGACAGATGGATACGAAATACCGGGCACAAGCTATCGATTGGAGGGGATGGAATGAAAAGCAAGAAGAAAATGACACTTCTCCAAAAACGTAAAATGACGGGGTATCTGTTCATTCTTCCCTGGTTAATCGGGTTTCTGGTGTTTTATGTAAAGTCCATTGTAATGGCGGGACATTTTGCACTTTCGGAATTAAGTATGGATACAGTAAATGGAGGCTATAAGCTTACAAACGTTGGCTTTGAGAACTTTCGATATGCTTTTCAAGTACATGGTTCCTTTAAGCAGATCTTAACAACCTCCATAATAGATATGATTGATGTACCGTTAATTATATTTTTCAGTTTGTTTATGGCCATCCTTCTTAACAAAAAATTCAAGGGCAGAACCCTTGTAAGAGCAATCTTCTTTGTACCAATTATTATGAATTCGGGAGCAATTACGGCGGCTATGGACCTATCGGCACAGATGATGCAGGGAGGTATATCTTCTCAAGCAGCTGAAATGTTAACATCACCAGTAGGAAGCTCCATCGGCATGAATATTGACTCTTTAATTGACATGTTTATCAGTCTGGGTATTCCAATGGGCCTCTTGGATTATACCATTTTAGCAGTTATGCGAATCAATGACATTATTGCTGCCTCTGGTGTTCAAATCATTATATTTATAGCGGCACTGCAGTCCATACCTGGCTCTATGTATGAGGTATCAAAAATGGAAGGAGCTACCGGCTATGAGACCTTCTGGAAGGTAACCTTTCCAATGGTAATGCCTCATATTATAACAAATGTGGTGTATACGATTGTAGATAGCTTTACAGAAAGTGAAGTAGTAGATCTGGCATATAAAACGGCATTTACTGATTTTAATTATGGTCTAAGCAGTGTATTCAGTTTGGTATCGACGATAGTAACCTGTTTCATTCTTGTACTGATCTGCGGACTCATACAGAAACGAACCTTCTACTACAATTAACAGCTTATTTTGCAGTCTTTTTTCTCACATTTTAAGATGGCGCATTACGCCATAATAGAGAAGTGTGAAAGAAAAACGCTTTCACATTGATGTATGCGTTCTAAAAATGAATGCACGCACTCATTCTTAGAACTTGGAGGTCAAACTATGATAAATCATGTAAGTGTAAAAAATAATCTCACAAAGATGAAAGCCATAAGCCAGGATAAGTACCAGGGCAAGATACTTTTGAGCAAAATAAATAAGTTGGTAATTGCCTTGCTAAAGGTGGTCATATTGGTTGGAGTAAGCTATGTCATTCTTTCTCCTATCATAGGCATGATTGTAAGCTCTATTTCTTCAGATCGAGATGCCTACAATCCTATGGTATATGTTCTGCCACAGTTCCCGACACTTGAAAGATATCAAATTGTAATTGAAGCATTGAATTACTTTCCGACCATAGCTAAGAACCTTTTGTATTCCTTATCCTTAATGGCATTGCAAATATTTATCTGTTCTATGGTAGGTTATGGTTTTGCAAGATTTGATTTTCCTTTTAAAAAGGTATTATTTGGCTGTGTGATTGTTATGATTGTTATTCCGGCACACACCATTATGTTTCCATTATATACAACCTTCAGACAATTTGATCCACTTGGGATATTTACAGCGTTAACCGGGTCCTCTGTTAATCTGCTGGGGACACCGTTCCCCATGTATTTAATGACGGTACTTGGCTGTGGACTTAGATCAGGACTTTATATTTATATCTTTAACCAATTTTTCCGAGGACTGCCCAAGGAAATCGAAGAGGCAGCCTTTGTAGATGGAGCAGGTGTCTGGTATACCTATTTTAGGATTATGCTGGTAAACGCTACTCCGGCTGTTATTACCGTAGCAGTATTTTCTATGGTATGGCAGTTCAATGATACTTTTTTTGCGAAGTTATTTCTGATTAGCGAGGATGTGGTAATCAGTAAAAAGATATCGATATTGCAGGCGACCATCGCAAATAATTACAAGGTTCTGGATACTTCCATCCAGGAATTGTATTTAAGTGCCGGCATATTATTGGTGGTCTTACCGATATTGATTATCTATCTATTGCTTCAGAGATACTTTATAGAGGGTGTGGAGAGAAGTGGTATTGTGGGTTGATCTTTCTTCCCCTGGTACGAAACAAAACTAAATAATTAAAAGGAGGATGGAAAAAGTTGAAGAACAAAAAATGTCTAGTCTGCATTCTAGTGGGAACCATGGTTATATCTATGGCAGGATGCAAAAATGATGCAAAACCAACGGATAATGAGGTTACGAATGTAGTTACAGAAGCAGCAACACCTTCACCGGAACCAGCGACACCGGAGGTAGTAGTCAAAGAAGTGAGTATTAATTTTGAAGATGGTAATACGGGATTTGTTGCTTTGTACACCCAATCAGCAGATGCAGACAACTCGGAGCTATCAATTGTAGACTATGAAGGCAGTAAAGCATTACAGGTAAAGAATGTGGATGGTAAAGTTCCTTATGTAGCATTTGATGCGTCCAGTCTTTTAGGTGCGGAGGTTGCTAAGGTTGCAACCATTGAAGCAACCATTGGAACCTCTTATGAAAACGGTAACTTTAGTGCTTCTTCCGGTAATATTATCACCTGGACTGGTGCCAAACTGGAAGAAACGAAATATGACTGGTCTGTATATTTGGAGTCCAAAAATCCAAACACAGCAATTGCCAAGCTCAAAGCCGGCAAAGAATTTGTTGCAGATGCCAGCAATATCTTTATGTTAACTTTAAAGACAGACAATGGTGTAACGGAAGGTAATGGAAATGCTACCATGTACATCGATAACATCAGATTCTTAGATGCTTCTGGAAACCTTATTGTAGCAGACAGTTCGGCACAATTTGTAGCTCCGGCAGGATTTGAAAGCAGTGGTAAAGATCTTTCTAACCTTGCAGCTGTTACAAACGCTGTGAATTTTGAAGGCTTTGCATGTACTGGTGATGCCTGGGCACAAAATGGATTTGATATACCACAAGCAATTATTGATGCACTGGTACCTGGTTCTGTAATCGAAATTGAGTACTCCAGTGACAGTGGTGATATGTGGTTGGTAATTCCAGATGCAACTGCAGGCTGGATGAGAGTTGGAGATGGCACCAACAGTAAAGCATATATCAATAATTCAAAAAATATTGCACAGATTACATATGAACAAATAGCACAGTTCTGTGGAGAAGATAAGTCTACTTGGGGTGCAAGGCTACAGTGTGAAGCTTCCGGTGCCTGGGAGGTTTACAGCGTAAAAGTTGGTATGAAAGCACCAGTATACACCTTATCTAATCCAGTAGAATTCACAGGCTTTGCCTGCAAGGGAGATGCTTGGGCACAGAATGGTTTTGATATACCACAAGAAATCATTGATGCATTAGTTCCTGGTTCTGTAATAGAGGTAAATTATACAAGTGAATCAGGCAAGATGTGGTTGGTAATTCCAGATGCTGCTGCAGGCTGGATGAGAGTTGGCGATGGAACTAACGGATCTGCTGTAAGTTACAACGGTAAGAGTTATATCACCTATGAGCAGATTGCTGGGTTCTGTGGTGAGGATAAATCTACTTGGGGTGCAAGATTACAGTGTGAATCTGATACTGCCTGGGAAGTTTATGGCGTAAGAGTTGGTACAGCAGCTACTATGAGTATGGTGAGCAATAATGTTGATTTTGCTGGCTTTGCCTGTACAGGAGATGGTTGGGCACAGAACGGTTTTGAAATGCCGCAAGAAATCATAGATGCATTAGTGCCAGGCTCTGTAATATCTGTTAAATACACAAGTGAATCCGGTAAAATGTGGTTGGTACTGCCAGGGGCAGAAGCTGGTTGGATGAGAGTTGGCGACGGCACCAATGGTCAGGCTGCAAACCTTGATGGTATATGTCAGGTAACCTATGAGCAAATTGCTGCATTCTGTGGTGATGACAAATCAAAATGGGGTACGATGTTGCAGTGTGAATCTGATACTGCATGGGAAGTTTACAGTGTCAACGTAGGCTTGGGCCAGCCTGCTAAATAAGTAAGCAGGTTATCATAAGCATTTATTTCAACCGGCAAAATCACAAAGGGTGATTTTCGCTCAATATTTGGGCTGCCTAGCAGCAGTATGGAGGATATTGTAGAATGAGAAATATAAAGAAAGTAGTAGCTCTTATCTTAGCGTTAATGATGGTCTTTTCTTTGGCAGCTTGCAGCAACAACACGAGCAATGTCAATAGTAATGTAAATGGTAACACCACAGATCCGGAAGATGATACACCGCAAGCAACCACTGCACCAACTGGTAGCTCAGATGAGAAGAGAATCATTAATATAGGTACCTGGTGGACGCAATACTATGATAGTTCTAATGAGTCAGTAGAAGATGATCCGTCTTATTCCGGTCTGGATATAGCACATCTGAAATTTGATAATGTTGCGGCCATTGAACAGAGATATAATGTAGAGTTCTATTGGAAGAACCTCACTTATGCAGGGGTACAGGAATCAATTAATAACTCTATTTTAGCAGGAACACCGGATTGCGATATCTATCTGGTTGAGTTAGCCTTTGGTATACCAGCAGCACTGAACGGTCTTGCTACAGATTTAAAGACAGTGCTGCCAGAGGATAGTGATATATTTACAACAAAGAAGAACATTACCTATTTAGATTTAGGCGATGGAAAAGCATCAATATTAAAGAGAGTGGATGCACAAACAAAAGTTGAGGCAACTTATCCTTTAGGCTTTAATATTCAGATGCTGGCAGATAACAATTTAGAGGATCCGAGAGAACTATATGCACGCGGTGAATGGACCTGGGATAAATTCATTGAATATTGCAAGGTTTTAACAAAGGATAGCGATGGTGATGGACAGACGGATCAGTATGGATATTGCGGATTTACGAATGAAACCTTCGAGCAGTTATTAATGAGCAATGGTGCACATGTGGCTTCAACTAAGACAGAGGAACTTTCCTCTGCAGCGACTGGTGAAGCATTGCAGATGATGTCTGATATTTATAATGTGTACAATGTAGCTTACCCTTATGACTTTGAAAGTGGTGATGATTCAACAACCATGAGAGGTCAGTATCGTGAAGGTAACATTGGTTTCTTCCCTATCGCAGCCTGGATTGCAGCAGATAAAGCTGATTATGATTACGGCGGTGCTAATGGATATACACTTTCCTTTGACACAGCATATGTTCAATGGCCTGTAGGTCCATCCGGTGATCAGGCAACAAATGCAGGTAAAGTATCTGCCGGCGAATATTATATCATTCCTGCAGGTGTGAAAGACCCTGAAAAAGTTTATAACGTGCTTTATGACATGTGGAACTGGTATGACGGAGATGTAACAGTTCGTGATGATGAGGAAACTTTATTCTGGTGGTATGCAGTTACAGCATCTACAGAAGATTTACAGAACAAGAACTTTGCTGTTATGGCAGACGTAGGAAGCAGAGAAACCTTTGAACTATGGAACCAGCTTGGCATTACATATGACTTGATGTCCCTTATCAAAGGAGAAGTAACACCTGCACAGTTCCAGGAAACCTATAAACAACAGGTTCAGGATGCTTTGGATACCTACTTTAACTAATAATAATAGACATTGCAGGGCGGCTTGCCGCCCTGACTGAAAGGAGGAAGGGCAAAAATAATGGGCGAGATTAAAATGATTGCTCCTCAGGTACCAAATGTTCCTTGGCAGGAACGTCCATCAGGACTTAAAGATGCCCCTGTCTGGAGATATACAGAAAATCCTATTATAGGACGTAATCCTATAAAAGGAGTTGCCAGAATTTTTAATAGTGCAGTTATGCCTTACGGTGATGAATTCATCGGTGTATTTCGTGGTGAGCAGACCAATGGTGTGCCATATATCTATATGGGAAGAAGTAAAGATGCCATTCACTGGGATTTTGATGAAAATAAAATTCCATTTGTAGATGAAGAGGGGAATCCCTTTATGCCAGTGTATGCATATGATCCAAGACTGGTAAAAGTGGAGGATACATATTATATCATTTGGTGTCAGGACTTCTACGGTGCAGCTATTGGCATGGCTAAAACAAAGGATTTTAAAACCTTTGTAAGATTGGAAAACCCATTCCTGCCTTATAACCGAAATGCAGTATTATTTCCAAGAAAGATTGACGGTAATTTCTGTTTGCTAAGTAGACCGTCCGATACTGGACATACACCTTTTGGAGATATCTTCCTTAGTGAGAGTCCGGATCTTGTTTACTGGGGTAAGCACAGACATGTAATGGGCAGAGGAAGCAGATGGTGGGAGTCCTTAAAGATAGGTGGAGGCGCAGCTCCAATTGAAACGAGCGAAGGCTGGTTGTTATTCTATCATGGTGTAAGTGGCACCTGCAATGGTTATATCTATAGTATTGGTGGGGCAATTTTGGATTTAGAGAATCCCTCCATTGTAAAATATCGTTGTGAGAACTTCCTATTAACACCAGAGGAATGGTATGAGGAAAGAGGTTTTGTTTCTAACGTAGTATTCCCCTGTGCGACAATTCATGATTCAGAGTCAGGTAAAATTGCAATCTACTATGGTGCAGCAGACAGCTATGTAGGTCTAGCATTTACTAAATTTGATGAAATTGTAGCTTATATCAAAGAGAATAGTGTTGTGAGCAACGATGACAGTGAAATAGGTAAGAGATAATATGCTTCGAACATCAAAAGCCAATCAAGTCTATAAATGATGAATATGCCCGCATACATATCCATCTGGACTTGCCTTACCATCTATGAATTGCCTAAAAATAAGGCAATTCACAGATGCCGGTCTGCGCCATCTGGATATGTATACAGTCATATTCATCCCCTTTAGTTTAGGTAGGCTTTTGACGCTCGAATCGTAATAGAAAAGATACATAAAGAATGAGCTGGTTCATTTGGAACCAGCTCATTAACTCATGCTATTTTTTTCTTTTCTAAAATTATACGTTGAATGCTCTTTTCTGATAAATAATACTTTTCAGCTAACTCCGATATTTGCATACCCTGTTGATAATCAGCAAAGATAGAGGAATTTCTTTCGTTTAATTCCTGCCGAATGCAAGTTCCATTGCCCCAGGTCTGCTTATTATCTTCTTTTCTTGGTATATAAATATTTTCACCATCAATATAGTTTTGAATTAACTCTATAATTTCAATTGGAAGTACCTTATCTGCTCTAATATAGCTCATCATGCCCTCCTAAAATAAATAAACTATTAGGAATAGCAGTGGCTATAACAAATTAATTTAATTATTTGCAATAGCCAATGCTACGCAAGAATAACAGCTCGCCGCATATAGAGGACCTCCATAAAATTATTTTTATAATTAACTTCTCCAATTATAACATGGTTTCTAATAAATGCCAACAAAATCCTACTATTAACTATTGTCATAACTTACAATCCTTTAGCCTGCATATTATTTTGTTTTAAATAGTGAAGAGCTCCGAATCCACCAAGGGAGAATTATCTAATAAGCTAGATATAAATTGTTGAAATTTGTATTTAGTATTAATTGTATAAATGTCTGTGTCAATTAATCTGTTCTCTATTAATTCTTTCATAATTAAATAGAAAAGCAGTTTGGGGAGTGGTTTTACTAAATTAACTTTAGAGTAGAGGTCAGCAGTAGTGCTAACTGCAGCAATTAAACTTAAAATAATTTGTGCATATTCATAACTATATTTTTCAGTGAGCTGCTTTGCTTCCAGCCTGTAATCAAGGGTATCCACATCAAAATATCCCTTTAAAATGACAGAGTCATACACGTCTTTAAAAGCAGAATAGTATAGATCCCCGTCGTATTCCAAATGCTTTGGTGCGGGGCAGAAAACAATAACTTTCTCAATATCACTTAAGTCTTCAATGGGGCATTGTATGCCTAGTTCTTGGTATTTGGAAGGACTTAATCCGAATTCATGATGAAATGCCCTTGTGTAGGCTTCGTTGCTTTCATAACCAGTTTCAAAGGCAATATCAAGAATACGATTATGTTCCAGGAGAGAATGTGTACTTATTTCCAAACGACGTTTTATGATATACTTATGGGGTGTTAAGCCAATAGTTTGCTTAAACTTATCTATATAATACGAAACAGACATACCAGCTATCTTACTGCATTGTTTCAGAGTAATCTCACTGCTGATATTTTTGCTAATAAATACAATAGAGTCAAAGATGCTTCTAATAGGATTCATAAAATTACCTCCTTGTTATCAACATTATAGCAAGTGAGCATTTTGAATACTTGATTAAAATTTAGATATAGGTAGATTATTCTGCAACTTAATGCTAAGCTAAAAATAGTTTAGAGCCATTGGATAAAGGCTGTTTTATCCTGCATATTATATCCGGATTTTTCGTAAAATTGATAGGTACTTTCTAGCTTAGAGCCGGTGAGCAGCATTAATTTATAACAATTTTCTTTTACAGCCAATTGTTTTGCATAGTTCAAACACTTTGTTGCCAGACCACGGTTGCGATAGTTTTCATCCGTTATAACGTTTTCAATAAGTGCATAGGGTTGTTGATTATGCGTCAGGTTAGGAATTATTACACAAACACAGGAGGATACGATTTTTTCATCCTCTAGAGCTACTATAATATGATGGTTTTTATCGATTAATATTCTATTCCACAGGTCTATTATCTTGGGAGTTTTATCAGGAATAGAATTGTTGTGTAGCTGCATGTATAAACTCATTAGTCCATCAAAATCATTGTTTTCAACTTCACGAATCATTTTTATACCCTCCAAAATTTTATTAAGGTTATTATAACTATTAAAATCAAGCTCAAAAAACGGCAGTTTCCCATCTGTTTGGTTATCACCAACGGGCTATAATTTATTATAAAATTCAAAGATAATTAATGTCAAACATATTGTAAAAAAATAGAGGAACAATTCAAAGTCATATTTAAAATATAGTAGACAGAAGGTGCAGTAATGTGTTTTTGCACTTATTAATATCTAAAAACTGCAAGACAAACATTTTTAACAACTTAGCTCTTATCTAAGAAAAGGATAAGATAAGTTATGTATATAGAATACGGGAGGTTTTTATGTTAGATTGTATTGATTTAAGCGGTAATTGGTCTTTCGAATTAGACGAGGACAAAAAAGGGTTACCAGCATCCTTTCAGGACACTATTAATTTACCAAACACTACTTCCCATGCGAAAAAGGGAAAAAGGAATGAAGCCAGAGAACTTGGATATTTAACCGATGAATATAAATTCGAAGGTTATGCATGGTTTCAGAAAACTCTGGAGATTACAGATGACCTGACAGATAAGCTTTGTCATCTCTATCTCGAACGCACCAGAGTAACTACTCTTTGGATTGATGGTAAAAAGATTGGTTCACGAAATAGCTTAAACGCACCACATATATATGATATTACTTTAAACCTTTCTCCCGGTCCTCATATCATTACCATATTGGTGGATAATACGGAATATTTAACGAAAGGCGGTCATTTAACTTCTCCGGATACTCAAACGAATTGGAATGGGATTACCGGTAAAATTGAGCTGCAAATTTATAATAAGGCTTATTTGTCCGATATTCAACTTTATCCAGACATTATGGATAAGAGTGTAACTGTAAAAGCAAAAGTAAATGGATTGGAAAAAGGTATCCTCACAATTTGTGCAGAAAGTTATAACAGTGAGAAGAAGCATTGTGCAAAAGCAGAAGGATTCAGCTTTCAAAACAACCTAATTAATGTAAGCTATGTACTTGGAGAAAATGCTTTACTTTGGAGTGAGCATGAGCCTAATTTGTATAAGTTAAAGATAAATTTAATGGAGGATAGCTTGCTCCTGGATTCTAATGAGGTTACCTTTGGTATGCGTGACTTTAAAACAAGTAACGGAAAATTTACCATAAATGGAGTTAACACCTTTCTGCGAGGAAAACATGATGGTCTGATTTTTCCTAAAACAGGCTTTGCACCCACTACACTTGAAGAGTGGCTTTCGGTAATGAGAATATCAAAGGCCTACGGCATAAATCACTATAGATTTCACACCTGTTGTCCGCCGGAAGCGGCATTTGAGGCAGCCGATCAACTCGGCATATATATGGAGCCTGAATTACCCTTCTGGGGGACGGTAACGGATGAAAGCTATGAGAATCATAATCAAATGGAACAGGAATATTTGGTTAAAGAAGGATTGGCGATTCTTAATACCTTTGGGAATCATCCTTCCTTTGCAATGATGTCCCTGGGTAACGAGCTGTGGGGAAGTAAAGAACGGCTGTCAGAAATCCTTCGTTCCTATAAAAATTTGGACAATCGGCATCTATATACCCAAGGCTCTAATAACTTTCAATTTACTCCGGTAATTTTAGAAGAGGAGGATTTTTTCTGTGGCGTTAGATTTTCTCGTGATCGGCTTATAAGAGGTTCCTATGCAGAGTGCGATGCCCCATTAGGTCACGTACAGTCTTCTGAACCCAATACAAGGAAAAGCTATGATGAAGAAATTTATCCGACGATTGTAAATTTGGAAGAGAATACTATAGATAATGTGGAAGATACCATTGAAATACAATATGGAACAGGCGTCAAAAAAGTAAAGACGGTAAGCTCCGAGCAGCAGCTTTTACCGAGGATACCAGTTGTTTCTCACGAAATCGGTCAATATGAAACTTATCCTGATTACAAAGAAATCTCCAAGTATACCGGATCTTTAAAAGCTAGAAATCTTGAAACCTTTCAAGAAAGACTTATCGCAAAAGGATTAGGTGATCTGGCTGAAAAGTACTTTACTTGTTCCGGTAAACTTGCCGTAGCATGCTATAAAGAAGAGTTGGAAGCAGCCTTTCGTTCAAAAAAGTTAGCTGGTTTTCAAATTTTAGACATACAGGACTTTTCAGGACAGGGAACTGCTTTAGTTGGTATATTGGATGCTTTTATGGACTCTAAAGGGCTTATTTCCCCTGAAGAATGGCGGAGTTTTTGCTCTGATGCCGTACTTTTAGCAAGGTTTGATAAATACAATTATACTTCTGGTGAAAACTTCAACGCAAAGATTGAACTATCCTATCACAGACCGATTGTCCTCCATAATTATACCTTAATCTGGGAACTAAAAATAGGTAATGCTGTGTATGAGAAGGGGAAGACATTAGTATCAGCTGATTTCACACAAAACTACTATGATATTTGCAATATCAGCTTGAACTTCCCAGAGGTTAAGTCTATGGAAAAATTAACTCTAAGCATTAATATAGCAGGAACCGAGATTTATAAAAATTATGATATGTGGCTATATCCTAAGAATATATTGTTACATAGAGATGAGGTTACTATATTCGAAAAGCTATCTGCAGAGGCAATTAAACTGCTTGAAAAAGGAGAAAAGGTACTATTAATTCCAAAGCTTAAAGATTTAAAGAATTCGATGGAAGGATGTTACTGTACTGATTTTTGGTGCTATCCGATGTTCCGTTACATCTCAGAAGAAAGGAATAAAAAACTTCCAGTAGGCACAATGGGTTTGCTTATCAATAACAATCATCCGATATTTGAAGACTTTCCGTGTGAAGAATATTCAACCTATCCCTGGTGGAGCATCGTTACCAATTCTCGTTCTATCATTCTTGATAATATGCCAATAGATTTTCTTCCAATTGTTCAAACAATTGATAATTTTGAAAGGAACCATAAGTTAGGGTTGATTTTTGAATGCAATGTATTACAAGGGAAACTTCTGGTCTGCTCCTGTGATTTTGATAAGGTAATAGATAGACCGGAAGGAAAGCAACTATTATATTCCATATTGAAATACTTTAAATCCGAGAGCTTCCAGCCAAAATTGACTATTGAAATTGGGGTTTTAAATTCCATTCTTTCGTATTAATTAGGAACTATCAAAGAATGAGGTTAATTGATCTTAAAAAATCTAATAGTTCTGCCGAAGCAGATAGAATAAGGAAAAATTGAGTGTAGGGTAGAACTGCTGCTGAAATTTTATTGTTCTGGGAAAAATAAGTAGACTATTATGGACTCTAATGCTAAGATATATAAAAATTGATTTTGAGAGACCATTCTATCTTCTTAAATTAGAGTGGAAGAATTAATAGGAGGAAGTTATGGCAGGTTCAATATATGGAAATAGTTTTGCGATTTCAACCTGGGGAGAATCCCATGGTGCAGGAGTAGGGGTTGTCATCGATGGCTGTCCGGCAGGACTACCCATAAAGGAAGAGGATATCCAAGTATATTTGGATCGAAGAAAGCCTGGTAGAACAAAGTATTCCACCCCCCGTAAAGAGGAGGATCGACTTCAAATTCTATCCGGTACTTTTGAGGGACGAACAACAGGAACACCAATCTCCCTTATTGTATTTAATGAAAATCAACGTTCCTATGATTATTCTGACATTGCCAAGTACTATCGCCCAGGTCATGCGGACTATACCTATGACCAGAAATATGGCTTTCGTGATTACCGAGGTGGTGCACGTTCTTCTGGACGTGAAACCACAGCCAGAGTGGCAGCAGGGGCAATTGCAGCTAACATTTTGAAGGAACTTGGGATATCAATCTATTCGTATACAAAATCAATCGGACCTGTTTCTATTGATTATCAAAATTGTAAAAAAGATAATATAAGTGTTAGTCCTCTGTGTATGCCGGACTTAGAGGCTTCAGTAAAAGCGGAAGAGTATCTGGAGAGAATGATGGAGGAGCACAATTCTGCCGGGGGAGTCATTGAGTGCGTTGTGACAGGCATGCCTGCAGGAGTTGGACAACCGGTCTTTGATAAACTGGACGCTGCACTTGCAAAAGCTATTATGTCAATTGGCGCTGTCAAAGGAGTGGAAATTGGTGATGGGTTTGCAGTGGCAGCGAGCACAGGACTTGAGAATAATGACTCTTTTTACAGTGATGAAAATGGTGAGATTAAAAAGAAGAGCAATCATGCGGGTGGTATTCTTGGTGGAATTAGCGATGGTTCAGAGATAATTCTTCGTGCTGCCGTAAAACCAACGGCATCAATTGCTAGACGTCAGCAGACAGTTAACAAAGACAATGAGAATATCGAAATTGAAATACAAGGACGTCACGATCCAATTATCGTACCAAGAGCTGTTGTAGTTGTGGAAGCTATGGTGGCTATAACATTAGTCGATCAACTGTTTCAGGGAATGACATCAAGAATGGATAAGATTAAGGAATTTTATAAATAAGTTGAAATAAATTGATTTAGACAATGAATGCATAAAGCACAAAAAGGACGTTTACATCCGCTAAGGAGCTGTAAACGTCCTTTTTTTATTTTATTAGAAGAGAAAGAACTTGCTGTTTTATCTTGTTTACATAAAGTACAAGTGAAACAGCAATACTGATGGCATATTGTCATAATAGGGATAAATTAAAGAGAAGAATGACAAAATAAAAGAAGGGAGGTAGACGAATGAAAATGAATCCCAATATTATATATTACGAAGAAGAAGCATTAAATTATTCCCTGGGAAAGACTCTTGTAGAAAAATATAAAACAGCAGAATGGGTTAGAATTGAAAATCACAATAACATTCCAGAACTTAGAAACAAGCACAATAGTGAGTTTGCCAATATGAAGCAGAATATTGTGATTGGTATCAGAAAGACTCATAAATATGTACCTAATACTAAAACATCTGAATTTATAGTACCATATACATCTTCAGGATGTAGTGCAATGTGTCTTTACTGCTATTTAGTATGTAATTATAATAAATGTTCCTATCTGCGCCTTTTCGTAAATAGAGAGCAGATGATGGATAAACTGTTAAAAACTTCAAATAAGAGTAGTACTGATTTAACATTTGAAATAGGAAGTAATAGTGACTTGGTTCTTGAAAACACGATTACTGGTAATCTTGATTGGACAATAGAGAAATTTGGGAAGAATGAAAAAGGATATATAACACTTCCTTCTAAGTTTGATATGGTAAGTTCATTATTAAATCTGGAACACAGAGGCAGAACAATAATTAGAATAAGCGTTAATCCACAGGAAATTATTAATAAAGTTGAATTTGGTACCTCCTCTTTGGAACATAGAATAAAAGCATTAAATAGTTTAAAGGAAGCTGGTTACAAAGTAGGAATATTAGTGGCTCCTATCGTTTTGCTTGAGAACTGGGAAGTTTTATACACCGAATTATTTCATATTCTGTCTGAAACATTATCTCAAAAGGTCAAGGAAGATTTATTTTTTGAAGTTATATTTATGACCTATAGTTATATTCATAGAATGATAAATACCGACGCCTTCCCCAATGCTGTTGACTTATACGATAAGGATATAATGACAGGAAGAGGATATGGTAAATATTGCTACAACCAGACAATAAGAGAAAAAGGAGAAGAGCTTATAAGATTGGAACTTACAAGGCACTTCCCCAAAAATGAAATTATTTATATTGTATAATTATATTTCAGGCACAACTTAGAAATTAAAATCAATTTCAATACCTTTTAAATCTTCATTTATCAATTTATTTTCTTTTAAGATGGTCTGAATCTTTTTTTGGGCTTCTGACATATGATCAGAGGTCTTTTTTTGTATATTTATATCTAGCTCTAATTGCTCTGCATCCATATCATTTTTAATAAGTTTTTCCTGCTCTTGGCGATTTTCTTTTGCATCTTCGATTTTCTTTTCTTTTTCTTCTTGTTTCTCTGTGGCTTCGTGTGCTTCTTTCAAATCTTCTTCCAGCTTTTCATCCGTATTTTCTTTGACTTCTTCTACAAGAATACCAAGAATCTCTTTCCCTGTAGCATCAAGTATTTCATCAGACGCGTTATTGGCTTTAATCATATCCTGAGATTTTGACTGTTGCAGTATTGCATCTTCAATTGACGCTGAAAGACCGTCATATTTTTGTTTTGCTTCATAAATCTTATTATGTATTTCACCAGCCATACCATTTAATACAAGGGCGTTATTCTGATATTCTGTTCTGGGTATATACTGCAATTCGCTAAGTCTCTTGACTTCCTCTTTAGTAAAATTTGAAGAAGCGGAGCCATTTAAATAATTTTGATATTTTTCTAATAGTTCCAAGTCCTTTTGTTCCATAGATTCAGGATCTATACTATATTCTTCCTTAAGATCATTCTTGCTTTTTTCAATACCATTAAGGTAAAACAGGGATTCCTGCATCTCTGAAAGTTTATCTGCTTTTTGCTGATGCATATCATCGATATTAGAAACTGCCTTCTGATCTTTGCTCCAGGCATCACCTACAAGCTTCATCGCCTGTTTTTGGGCATCTTGCTTTTTTTGCTGAATAAGGCTGCTTGTTCCAAATTTCTGACCTAAGTTTCCAGTGAATATTGTATTTCCATTATTCTCATTTTTGTGGTCTTCCTTTGTGGTATTTAGCTTAACTGAATTATGCTCATCACCATGATTTACCCTTATAGATAAAGACATATTTTTTCACCTCTCTATTATATACTATAGTCAACCCTACAATGGGTGTCAGCCAAAAAGATTCCTTTTAAGTTATATCGGAAGAATATGGCATTTCATTAATCCCTTTGAACGATAAAATAGAACGTTTACATCTTTTTATTTATGTAAATGTTCTATTTTTATTTAACTTAATGATATGCGCTTGAAATAAGGTAAATTTGATTATTCTTTTTTCTTATTCATAGGAGTTTATCTATTATTATTTACAAAGAGTGAACTTAGCGAAGGGAATAGTTAAGGAAATATTTAATTATCATCTAGCTTAAAGTCAAGCGCACTTATAATCGGTATTTTTTCGTATTCCATAGAGGCACCTGAGATACTTCCACCACTTGGATAAAATCCATTTTTATTTGCAAAAAAGGTTAGCCCATAATCGTTATTTATATCTCCATTGTCATTAAGCTTTAACTTATAATTCAACTGATATTTGGTGTCTCCATGATCTAGCATGGTCAATTTATATCCGACAATTGTAACTCCTTGTTTTTCTAAACGATTAAAATTATTAATCCATTGTTGTTTGTATTCTGCAACATAGCCTTCATAGCTCATATCAATGAAACGTTGAATAATAGCTTTTGATACCTTGGACTCAGCTTCTATTTGTTCCTTTGTCTGGATATAGTAGTCTTCCGGCATGACGGTAAAGAGAGTTGTTCCAACATTCTCGATATTAAAATCGCAATATTGTCCATTGATGTAATACAGGTCGTTACTAACTTTATATTCCATAAAATCCTTCCAATTAACCTCCCCGCCATCCTTCAAATATAATTCGGCTTTTGAAGCAGGAATCATATAGTTGTTCTTAAGATAGATTGCTTTCCAGAATAAGGCTTCATCCTTATATGTTAAGTATTGTTGGTAATCATTCTTAAAGGTATCCACATCAATATAAAAAGATGTATCACCTATGGTCACCAGTTGATACTTTGAATCTAAACTCGGCTCCTCGTATTCCGTTTCCCAGTCATAGAGTGCTTTCAGATCAAGATAAGAAAAGGCCTTCTCATAGTCGCCCGTCTTAAGCTCATGTAGCAAGGCATAACCCTTAAGTGCATATTTTAAGCTGGAATAGCTGATACCATCTCCTTTCGCTTCATTTACCCCTAACCAAGTAAGTGGTATAAGTAAAAGGAGAGTTATAAGGATAGGAGCAATTAATCTGCGCTGCAATTTAACAAAGGCTTTTCTCGCATGCTTTGCATAGAGCTTTTCATCAACATTTAATTCCTTTGACAAGAAGACGGGTTGACTTAACTTCGTTTGTTTTTCCTTACAATCGTCACATTCTAACAGATGTTCCTCCACTAGTTGTTTTGTCTCATCACTGCAGCAATCCTCTACATAAAGTGGTAATATATCTTCAATTACTCTGCATGATATTTTCATTCTTCTTCCTCCATTTCCTTTAGAAGCTGTTCCTTGGCTCGGTAGTAGGTGACTTTTGCCCAAGCCTCCGTTTTACCAAAGATATCAGCAATTTCGCGATATTTAAGCTCCCCAAAAACTTTAAGTGTAAATACTTCTTTATATGGTTCCTTCATTTGATGCAACGCTTTATGTATCTTTATTGCCTGGTCTTTTTGAATTAATAAACGTTCAACACTTTTAATATCAATAGAAGCATCAGGGTCTAACTCTATGGTTTGATTTCCTTTTCTTTTGCGATAATTAATTAGTGTATTGCGAGAAATTTGACAGAGCCAAGTATACAGACTACATTTTCCTTGAAAGTTCTTAATTTGCTGATATGCACGAAAAAAGGTTTCCTGTGTGAGCTCCTCTGCCAAATGTTCATCATGGCATAGAGTCAACAGATATCGATATACTTGTTTTTCGTGTAAATCATAGACTTCCTTAAATTCCATCACCCGCTATCCTCCTTTCCTTCTATCGGTTAGACAAACATGTTTGAAAATGGTTACAAATTTTTTGATAATTTATTTAGGAAAGATGCAAAAAATGGCTCATCCTTTAGAATGAACCATGGAATTTATGACAACATTGAAGATTATGAAGAGAAGAGTTCTTAAGTGTAACTAGTAAACGTTAGGTTTGACTATTTCTTATGCCAATTATAAAACTGCTTTAATTCCGCTTTACGGGTTTCCGGTAATAGAGATTTTTTTACTCCCTGTATAGCACCCTCTATTCCTAATAATCGATGGATACAAGCAGATTCATCAATTTCCTGTATTTTTAACCAAGCTTGTTCTGTTCCTGTAGCTCTTAATTCTTCATAGCTATGGATGCCTACTTGGTTAAGTTGACTTTCAACCTCTTTACCGATGTTTATTAATTGTGATAGTTCGCCCATATTATTACCTCAACAATTCATTTGCTATTTTGATTTACCTATCGTATCTATTAACGGTACTTTACTTCTGTCACCATAATATCATATTAATTGAGAGAAACAAACTTAATTTTCCAGCAGCATATCATATTATTAGTAAGGTGTAAGTTATAAGTTATTAATTGAAGTTGAGAGCTAATAACATCGAAAAGGATAAGAAACTATATCGCAAGGAAGTTTCTAGAACATAATTGCTTATTATGCTATAATATACCAATAAAAAAGAGTAGGAGAGGCCAGAATGAGTATTTAATTATTGACTGAACTTCGCGAATATCACATTCTTTATATAAATTCTTGGAGGTTAATATGGCAAAGATATATTATATCGGAGGTTCTCCCAGCAGCGGTAAAAGTTCTATTGCTGAGTTAATAAAAAAAGCATAACTTTAAATATTATAAGTTAGATGACAAATTAGAAGAGTACACAAAAAGAGCTAGTGAAGCAGGAAAAACGTATTCTTCAAATTATTACACAATGAATACAGATGAGATATGGTTGAGAACACCAGCGGAGCAAAAGGTTGAAGAATTTGAAATCTATAGAGAAATGCAGTTGATGTTGTTAAAAATGCACGAGAGTTCGGCTATACCTGTATTATGACAGACTATGAGACAAGCATTGAGGATAATCTTGCTATTGTTGAAAGAGTTTTTGAGTTGAGTTGATCATAAGGAGGCATAAAGCACAAGCTTCCTTAAAAACAAGAAGATATCGTAGCTTACAATAGACTACGATATCTTCTTGTTTTTAACTATAGCTTGTGTAATCCCAATTATTTATGATGGAATAGATTATTTTGCTGCATATTTTTTGAAGGTCTTAAGGTCAGCCAGATATTTCTTTTGATTTTCAGTGTTGTTCTTGAGGGTAGTCTTTAGTTCGAACTTATCTGGTACTAATTTTTTAATCACTGCATCAAGGGTCTTTTTTGATATTAGTTTAGCATCTTCACTGCCATAATAACCCTTATAGTAACCTTTTTTAGGCTTATAAGTGTCGTATTCATCATATTTTCCATCGGTATAGGTATAGGTTTCTTTTAAGGACTCAATTACACTATATTCATCTGTTGTTTGGGTATCATTTACCTTGGAGAAAATATAATCTATCTTTCCTCTCCATTCGGATTTATATAAGATGTTTTTAGTGCTGCTGGAATAATACAAGGTGCAATATGTCCAAGAATTATAAATAAACATTACTTTATCGTTTTTTACATTATAAGAAAAAATCTGTGGAGCTTCACCGTTAATGATTAATTCTGGTATGCCATCTCTATCAAGATCCTGTAAGCGGAAAGTCTCTGCGGTGAACCCGCCTTCCATATCTTCATATGGATTCGTTTTTAAAATCTTGAGATAACAATTCATTGCCTTCTTTAATTGGGCATCAGTTACACCTTTTGCTTGTGCAGTAGCGCTTGGAATTGTCAGAGTAGATGCAATTACCAATGCCATAAGCATTAGTGATAAAATACGTTTACTAATTTTGTTCATAGCTTTCTCCTTTGTATTTTCAATATTATGGCATATTTTAGCATATTATAGGGAATGATACAATAATAAAGAATGACTATATTTATACGAAAAATTAGAGTTAATTTATCATTTATTACTTTTACATTGTGTTATACCAAACTTCAGGTTTGTACTTAAGTTTTTTTGCATTTATAGCTCAATTACTTTTAGTAGAAATAAACAAGGATTTTCTTCATTCCATATGGATGTAAATACTTCTAATGGATAAAATCCTTCCTTAAGATAAAACGCCCTAGTGCTATTATAGGGCTCATAATTGGCGGATTCATCTAAGGTTTTTACTGTCAAAAATTTATAAGAATTTTTCATGCAGTAGGAAATACATTCTTGAACTAATTGATGACCTATCCCTTGTCTATGATATTCTTGCAATATCCCTATATTAAATATATCAGCAGTGTAAATATTATGAATCTTTAATGTCACAAAACCCACAGCCTTTTCTCCATCAAAGGCAGCAAAGAATGGGTAAGCCCTATGAATTTCTGATTTACGAATGATATCTTCAGGCGGTGAAAACCAATCAGGTAGAGCATTCATTATATCGAGGGTTATTTGGGTTTTCATATCATGGTTTACTATTTGTTTAATTTCAAGCATTTTTAATCCTCCTTGTATTTTCCACAAGACACAAAAAAAGCTGCAGATATACTCTGCAGCTAAATATCAACCTTTTACAGAGCAAAATCATTCATGACATCAAAAACAAAGGCTGTCTAAACAGCCTGTTTCTCGGTGAAACAGCCACCATGTTCACTTATGATTTTAGCTCGTTCCGTCTATTTTCCTACTGGTAGCCAGTAGTACGATATCGGTCAAATCACTTCCTTTTCCAAAATGTTGTCTTGTCTAATTAATAATAACATAGCAACATATCACTTACAAATATTGTTTCAGGTGGTAATTACCTAACCGTGAAGACCTTTTGATTGACGGTCCATGTCCTCAACAACAATATCATAGATTTCACCGATAGAAGCACAATACTCCAGGAGCTTCCAAGGTGTATTTGTATGAAAATGTATTTTAATTAGTTCTTCATCGCCTACCGCAAGTAAACAGTCGCCCTCAAGGTTTGCTGTGATATAGTCGTTTATTGCATCTTCAGAAAGATTTTCGCCCTCAAGTAATAATTGGGTATCATATTTAAATTCAAGCATAATCGTTCTCCATTTCTAATTACAATTAATTGTTAAAATTAATAATACCATATAATTCGTACAAATGAAATTACGAATGTATGTATTTTAATGTTTGTAATTATCTTATATCAAGAAGGTATTTCATCTAGAAGATTTAAACTTATTGACCGAGAGTAGATATTCATTAATTAGCGGATGAGGGTTTTCCAAGGTGGAGCTTAGTTGGGGTTGGAAGAGGGTAGCAATAAAAAACGGATGATTTTCGATTGTCATTATTCGAGCCTCATCGTTTTCATCATAACCAACTACTTTAAATCCATGCTCCGTTAATATCTTCTGAAAGTCTTTATTTAGTCCAAAACTACAATTATATTTTTCTGTTATTTTTGCACAACCATAGATGTGATATAATCCCCAGGTTTTATCAAGGCTGATATTTCTTGCCTGTCCAACCAGCGAGCAGGAGAGAGCGGTAATATAATTATTTGGAAGATAGGGGTTAAAGTTAATATCTCTTAAAGCATCAGAGTGCAGGACATTTCTACCAAACTCAATAACGGCATGTTGAAAACCACCACAGGTTCCAAGGTAGGGGCAATTGTTTTCCCTGGCAAATTGAATCGCATTGAGTGCACCGTTCATACTTTTATAAGGACTGCCGGGTGCACTCCATAATCCATCATAAATATGTAGTTCTTGTACAGTAGTATCAAAGGTGGGAGTTGGCAGCCACGTATATTCAATCTCAAATTCTAACTTACTAGCACTATGTTTGAGTGCAGCTTCCGTTGCTGTATGAGATGGACGTCCGTCATAGTCGCCTATGATACCTATTTTAATTATTGAGTTCATACATTATCCCTTCTTAGTTCGTTTTGAGTATGTTTTTGATTTGGTTGTAGATGTTGGATACTTACATAAATATTAATTGCCATATTATATTTGCTTTAACCTTATCGGAACATAGAGATCTAGTTGATGATATCCTAGCCCCTCTTTAATATCATCTGTGGGATTTACCATGTGCCACATTATTTGATGAGCTGGGCGTTCATCCAGTTCAAATCCACTGGAGGAAATCCATTTTTTTATTCCTGCAATTACTCTGCCGCTGATGTCATCATCACCGTCTATGGACATAGCTGCCGCATATAATCCACCATCATAGTCTATGATATCATACCCTCCGCAGTCTTCACTGGTAGCATCATTTTCAACAGCCATCCACCAGACAATGTTATCCGCTTCAAACCACATAAAATCCAGTGGAGAGAAGTAGATACCTTTTCTTTTTTTATCATAATCAGGCCACCAACTATCAAACTTCCCAACGATTGTATCAAAAGATCCATAGCCGGAGGTCGCCATACGACACTTAGGTAGCTCAATAACTCTAACTTCAGGTGCTTTCTTTAATTTTTCAGTGACATCCAATAATCGATTTACATTGGAAGCATTACCGGTATAATCAACATTAATTAGGTGATTTTCAATTTCCTTTGCTTTTGTATAAAGCAGCTTAACATCAGAGTCATTACTAAAATCCGCATTTTCAATATGATAGATGAATTCCAAAACAACGTCCTTTAATTCGTGTAGAAGAGCGACCTCATCGTCAATATTACTGACTTTTTTTTCAAGGATTTCTAAAACTACAGCAGAGCCAGTCGCATTAAAAACTCTTTGGATATCCTTAATACTAATATTTAATTTTCGCAGGATTAGTATCTGTTCCAAGCGTTTTACTGCAGTCTCATCGTACATACGATAAGGGCTATCATTGTTTCGAATACTTGTAATTAAACCCATATCTTCGTAGTAACGAAGCGTGCGTGCCGAAATGTCATACATTGTTGATACATCTCTTATTTTAACTAAGTTGTCCATTTCTTTACCTCATTTCTATGTTTTTAATTATAAAGTAATCTATTCCCCAACGGCAGAGTCAAGGCTAATTATTTTTTATTTGCTATAATTGAAATTAAGTTCATATATCGATCGTTGTCAGCCTTTAACATTTGGCTATCAGCAATCGCATAGCTGTTTTCTGTTTTTAACCAATCTTGCCAAGCTTCACTAAAACAGTCCATTTCCTGGATGCTGTTAATATTAATGTTACGAGATTTTGACATTATCTTTTCCCACCAATTGCAAGAGTTCCACATGGCAAAGGCTTCCTTGCTCCAATGTGGTTTCATTTCTACTGGGATTTGATCTAAATTATATTTCATTCCGGGAACAGCAATAGCAATAAGCGCATCTTGCTTTAAGACTTTTGATAAGTAAGTGTCGAAATAGGTGTCATTATTTCCAAAGTAATGGTAGGCATCCACGCTAATTACTGCGTCAAAATATTGATCTGCAAAGGGTAGTTGTGTGGCATCTGCATGAATTGGAATGATCCTATCTTCTAGATTCATCATAGAAAAGCGTTTATAATTATCACTTGCTGATATCCACAAATCCACAGCAAAAACTTGTACCCCATATTCCTTTGCTAAAAAGATTGAGGTAAGGCCATTTCCACATCCCAAATCTAAAACACGCATATTACTTTTTAAAGATACCTTTTCTAATAGATTCTCCAAAATTAGCATGGAATTTGGTCCCATCATATTTGCATTTATAAATTCTAAATCATACTTTTTACATTTCGTATTTTTCATTTTTATTCCCTTTCTGATTACATATAGTTACCCTACAGAAAAGAAAAAAGGTATAGCAAAATACTATACCAGCAATAGACCAAGGCTATATGTCAGTTACGTATTTTCTGTAGGGCATAATTAAGTGCAACAAAAACAAGCTATCAGCTCGATTGTCTTAGATAATTTAATAAATGCATCTTACAGAATTAATAACAAACACACACCACCTTTTTACATTATATAACTATTATAGCGAAGGACCACTTTTTGTCAATTGCTATAATAGAAAAGTTGTTTAAATAAAGTTACTCTAATACTAGATCCGTCGAAAATGTGATGATTGCATTTCCTACTATTTTCACTTCCGTTGGTTCGCTATTCTCAATTTTTACTTGAACTTCCATCGTACCAGTTCGATGAATCGCCTCGCCTTGCATAGCGGTAAAGGATAAATAATTATCAGTATATTTGGATAATCCATAGTGAATCAGATAGGCACCTAGTGGGCCATTAGCATTCCCCGTAACAGGGTCTTCGATAATTCCAATTGCAGGAGCAAACATTCTGCCATGAACTAGAATTTCTTCCTCGGGATGTAAGGTAAATACATAAAAACCATTACAGTCAATTGCGTTACTTACCTTCGTAAGTAATTCCATATTAGGCTGTAAAGTATGAAGTTGGGCTATGTCTTTAATTCCTATCATTACTTTGGAATGCCCGGTTGAGGCTACACACACGGGACAATCCTCCCTCAAATCACTCATAGTTAGGCCAAGTGCATGAACGAGTATATCGAGTGAATCGCCGGTAATCTCATTGCCAAATGAAATTTTACCCTGTGTCATAACTATTTCATAATCATTACCAGTTTGAAGAATATCTACAGGTAAAATACCAGCTCCAGTCTTATGATATACCCTCATGGTGCTAAGCTGATTTTCAACCGCACGTGCGTAATGTGCTGCAATGGTAGCATGTCCACAAATAGGGACTTCCTTTTGAGGAGTGTAAAATCGAACGTGAACATCATGTGATTCGTCAAGAGGACTAAATAGAAAGGCGGTCTCCGAATTATTTAGTTCCCTTGCAATTTTCTGCATTTCTAATTCTGTTAAACCATCTGCATTGGTGATGACACCAGCAGGATTTCCAAGGAATTTTTCTTTTGTAAAAGAATCAATCTGATACAAATGATAGGTTCTCATTCTTTTTCCTCCTAAATAATTTTTTATTATCAATATAGCGTGCTTCTTCCAGTTTTTCAAATTATACTTTTATTGTCGGATGAAGTCAAATTCTACATTTGTAATATTAGAAATGTAAAATATATACATTTACAAGTGGCCTCTAATCATTTTATAAGGTATTTCTTCTGACATAAAGAAAAACAGGATTATCCATGCAGATAAACCTGTTTTTCTCAATGCTGCACATGTTACTCATGTAAATTAATAGTAGTTCGCTTCGCATAATTTTAATACTGCTTAATTCTGCAAAAATGCGAATATCTTAACCTTTAATCAATGAAAAATATAACAACAGTTTTCACTTACTCCTAATATACCAATAGAAAAAAATAAAAGACCAATAGGAATGATTATAAGAGAGACTCCATATAGCGCGAATGTATTATTTTCACAAGCTCTATTCTTTTTATTGACTCTCGAATACCGTAGGTTAATAATATCATTTACTTTAAATGTCGAACGTAGATATCCGGTATTGGACTCATAGGAACTTAGTTTTCTTTGATAATCATTATATTGAATTACAGGAAAGTAGCCTGGCAGGGAATTATGAATTTATAAAACTTCGCAAATAGATTACGTTTCTATCAGGATCATAGAAACTCATGTTTCTGGCTCCCCAGGGGCGTGTGGTGGGTTTTTCTATTATTTCAACACCTAAATCCATGAGCTTATTATATTCTTCATCAATGTCAGTCACAGTGAAGGCAAGACACATATTCTGATTGTTATTATTTTTTATGGAATTATCATTATAAATAGTTAACATAGTTTCGTCAGCTATAATTGTTTGATGGACAGTATCTTTACTTCCGTTCTCAATTCTCAGGAAAGCTTTATAGAAATTTGCAAGTTTAACAACATCATTTGTTAACAATCCTACTTCGCCTATTCTCATATGAACCTCCGTTTTATAAATGTGTAGAACATTGGGTATTTAAGTTCCAATTATTATACAATAATATGTTAATTTATGGCAAGCTATTTTGATTTATAGGTCGGAGATTAATAAAAGCAGGATTCCCGATGTAAAATTATAATGGTTATTTAAGTAACTATATTTTACAATATGTGTAACGTATCTGTATAGTCTTTAACATAGTAGGTTATATTCTTTCTACCTTTTTGAATTATAGAATGACCTTCTGATATTAACTTTTCTTTTTGCGCTTCAATTCCACCTGGATATTTTGAATTTAGTTCCCCGTTTGCTTTTAAGGTCCTCCAATAGGGTGTCTCATTTTCTTTTCGTTGATAACTAGCCCATGCAGCAATAGAAATAAATATACCAGCTGTAATCGGTTCAGTAAAATCAGCGTCATTTTGTCTAGCAAAATACTCGCGGATTTCCCCAACAGTTATTACTTTACCAAAGGGTACCATTTTCATTACTCTGTCATAATAAAGGGGTGGTGCAAAATACATTTTATTACCACCATACTTTTCAATGCTTTTCTTATCTGTTATGATTTCATATTTTGGCATATCCTTTTCTTCATTTAGCATTGCATTAAAATCTTTCTTATCTTCCTTTGCCATATAAAACACCTCCTTATCCCCAGAATATAGCATATATTTAATTAATGCAATGAGACTGTTTTTAAAATTAAATTAATTAAGACATACCTTTATCTTGAGTGT
This sequence comes from Bacillota bacterium, assembly GCA_023407575.1. Taxonomy (GTDB): domain Bacteria; phylum Bacillota; class Clostridia; order Lachnospirales; family Lachnospiraceae; genus Mobilitalea. The sequence continues at coordinate 162,836 of JAEYLX010000006.1, read as the reverse complement.
GTTAGTATCTAATAAAGCTAAGATTGGATACCTTAACTTCGCGTAAATAAAAAGCTCCTTGAATTATAATCAAGGAGCTTTTAAAAGTATATGGGACATATTTATATATGGAAAGAAAAATAGGGTGTAAAAGAACTTATTTTATCTTGTAGAAGTAAGAATCACAATTCATTTCGTGTGTATGAACATAGGTCTATTTAATTTTAATCATGTATACACCTTTCATTAAGACCAAAATGAGTTGATAAAATGTTTAAAGTTTCATCCTTTGTGTCACTCGTGGTTTCAGTCCTTAGTAATGTAAAAAATCCACTCTTAGCATATTCCTCATAATGCTCTTTACTATTTACTTTAGCTAAGCAAGCTTTAAAATTCTCCATTGTTTTTTGAGGATTTTCTGCTTGCATAATCTGTTCTTTTAGAAAAGCTTTGTCAGGATCATCACGGTCAAAAAATTTCTCAACAGACATTGCTTGTGGGGATAGCATAACGGCTACTTGATGGTAATCTGCAATTTCGTGCAATACATCAAGAGGTATATTCGTATCCACAATTACTTTTTGATTGTGGGATATACGAATCAGTTCAGCTACTTCAAACTCAGCTGCTTCCTTTGAGCAACCTAAGATCCATTGATCGTATTCTTCCGGTGACCTATTCAAAAACTCCTGCCAATCTTTCATTGTTTGAAAATAACTTATATAGGGTTGATTCTTTGGCACCGCTATTTTATCTGATACTCGGGAGTGATAATTCTCTCCACATTCAATTAATCCATATTTTTCTGCTAATAAAGCAACCATTGTTGACTTGCCAGCATACGCGGTACCTGTAATAAATATCACATTTTTCAAGTAATATTTAAGAATATTATTATCTATTTTCATATTATGTAGACTCCTTATTATACAACAAAAATACCTATGCTAAATGCATAAGTTTAATATAATTAAATTATAAAAATTACTAACGAATTTTATTGTTGTTATATAAAAAATGACACCACATATATAGTTCTCCTAACTTGAAAGAATATTAATTTAACGGGTTCCATATCTTCTTGGATAAACTGCCCTAAATTATAGTTGTAAGCCAAGCAACATAAATTTGCAAGAATCCAATTACAGTAGGAGAAAGGAACTGTCCATCCCTTACACCTGTTTCTCCAAGTGAACTAATTAGTTGCCCATGTGAATCAGTTATATAAATTTTACCATTTTCCCTGTCAACTATATACAAGCCGTAAGTAGGAGAGGATAAACAAATAAAAGGAATATGCAATAGCTTTTTCTCAATATTAGTCACCCCATTGTATATTATAATATTTTATCAAAAAGTATTTGATAAAAGTCTTATATAGGATATTTGTGAACTTAAGATACATCTATATAAAATCAGATTAAGGTGTAACGGTGATAGCATTATTATATTCAAGTTCACCCCTTGTAATTTTGCCATCCTGAAATAATATAGGAATTTTGAAATATTTACCTTCTGAATTATCATATCCGTTTACATAATAATTTCCATCATCATCAAGAGTTAATTTCTCAGTTTCTCTGTAGCCAGAGAAATTTAAATAACCCACATCCTTTAAAGCAATCAGCTCGTCTTTGGAGGTATTAACTTGATACATTTTATATAAATTTAAATTGCTACTAAAATACTGGCCTATAAGAAATTCGTAATTTCCATCCCTGTCATAGTCAATTAATTCAATTTCAAATTCTCTACTAAAAAACAATTCATCATCATATTTATCTTGCCAATCTTTACTTAAGTCAAGGTGGTTAATGATATTGCCGTCCTTTTTTAAGACTATTTCATAAATACCTTTATAATTATCACCGTAGAACGGCCCCATATCATCTTCATAATAATGAAAGCCATCTTTTAATATTACATCTATCTCATACGTTATACCATCATCACTTAATATTTGTCCATGGCCTATAGTAAAGTCAGTTAAAGGCTCTTTTTCAGGGCCAATTTCCTGTTCTGCTTGTAAAGATTCAGAATTTGGTTTGTTTGCTTCAATGTTTAAATCAACACTTTTACATGCAAAAAAAACAATGGTTACTGCAATAATAGAAATACAAAGCTTATATATTTTCAAAATATTTGTCCACCTTTTTCGAAGTTGTTACTACTCTAATTTACGATTATAGATATAGATTTTATTTTAAATTTATTTACACAACATTTGTTAGTATATCATATTAAAAAGAGAGATAGCATCTAACCCATTCACGATAAAATTACTAATAAAATGTGCAACAATGACCACATAGACATTTTTGGTCTTTATATAGGATGCAGTCAGTGGGATAGACCAAAGAATAGCAATTAATATTCCCAAGGGAGTAAGTGAATGTTCTAATGCAAAAAGCAAGCTACTAATAATAATTAATATAGGGATTTGTTTCTTGAGTTCAAATTGTATTAACGATTGCCTGTAAAATAATTCTTCTGCTAAGGGAGGAAGTATTATAGTAGACAGTGCAAAGATTAATAATTCAAATCCATTTCGTACTTTCAGTAACCTCATTCCTCCATTTACATTTGGTAATAACATTATAATTATGTTCGTAATTACAAAAGATAAAGTCAATGCGATTGCTGTAAATAATACATTTCTCCAAAACCTTTTTCCAGAGCATAGGTTTTCTATTAATCTTTTTATTGAAAAATCTTTTATTATTATAAAATAAAGGGCTATTCCTAAATAGAAGATAAAATTTGTATACAGAATATACTTTGGAAAAACAAGAAGAGAAAATATATAAATACATTCCAAACACAATGGAATTATATTACGCTTCAAATATTTTGACATGTAACGTTCCTCCTAAAAATTTTTTATTATCTAGCAGATTGTTTTTATGGCAAAATATAAGTTAAAGCAAAGTATCTAATAATATTACCTAAAAATTTTCATTCATTTCTGGTACTGTTTTGTCTTCTCATCATTCCACATTTGTCTTCCGATAAATACTCAAATTTATGCTTTTGATAAAGCAAATCTGCAGGACGGTTTGCTATCAAACAAATATAACTATCCGCATGTGTATTTTTTTCAAAGTATTGGTTGATTGCTTCCATTATTCGGTCTGCAAACCCCTTACGCCTATACGTTTCATCTACCATAATATCACTCACAATATAGGTGATTCCACCATCGCCAACCACTCTACCGAACCCGACTAATGTTTCTCCGTCATAGATAGAAGCCGTGAATAAAGAGTTCTCCAAGGCAATATGGCTTCTTTTCAAATCCTTATGACCCATACCAGAACGTAACCGAAGGTCTACATAGTCTTGTGCTGTTGGAATTTCATAAATAATGTCTATATCCATAGTATCATTCTCCATAATTATAAATTGACTTAATTATATTAATAAAGTGTTATTGTATAAAAAAGGGCAGTATGCACATATTGCCTAATCCCTGGGAGTTCCTAAGTTTTTAGGAATTTATTAAGTTTCATGAGTATAATCGTTTCTTCTTATTTTGCAGCTTTTTTCTCATGCATATAGTTATTAACCATTAATATTGCGCCAATTATCTGTATTAGAATACTTAACGGAATGAGAATTGTATCAATAAAAAAATTTTCCAATGGTATAGTCATAGCAATAGTAAATATTAATAGCCCCAATACAGTGTAAAGGTGAGGATCTTTAAGTGCTCTTTTCATTTATAAAGCCTCCAAAATATAAATAATTCTTATTCGTAATCGCCACTAATAGAAAATATGTACAATGAATTTGTTTATACTTAATTATACTTTTAAGAATATTGTAAGTCAATTATAATTGGAAATGTATAACTGGCCAGATTGGAACCAAGGTAATCAATTTATTAATTATTTTGGAATGAACTTGTGACTATACTTCATTCTGAATTGTCTTATATTTGAAAGGAGAAATTGCTGTAACTTTAGCCAAAGAAGATCCATTTGGATCTATTGTAGCATCTCGATAAGTTATTGTATTTGCCGGCTGCAAACTTATTATACGGGAGGGATTAGATGGAATATGTACAGTACTGTGAGCAATGGATTACAGAAGAGGAAATATTAGAAAAATATAACCTTTATAAGAACTTACTTTTTCAAATCACTTTTTCATATATGGGCAATAAATATGATTGTGAAGATGTAATTCAGGAAGCATTTATCAAATTGTTTTATCACGCTCCGGAATTCGAACAGGATGAAAATGAAAAAAGATGGTTAATACGGATAACAATAAATCTATGCAAAAATCATATTAAGTGTTTTTGGAACAGGATGAAAGTACCTATGGAAGGGTTGGAAGAGTACTTTTGTGAGGAAGAAGAGAAAGAAATAATGTCAGACATCATACGGTTACCAGAGAAGTATAAAACATCGATACTTCTACATTATATTGTCGGATATAAAATATCTGAAATTTCTCAAATGCTAACCTTATCAGAATCAGCAGTAAAAATGCGATTAAAGCGTGGAAGAGATTTATTAAAAATTGAATTGGAGGATGTAAAATGAAGGAAAACGAATTTATAAAGATAATTACAAAGCCAATTATAGATTCATCCATGGATCAAACAATAGCTAATTCCATATTACATCATGATACAAACGCTAATAAGAAAAATACCAGGGCTAGGTGGATGCAAACGGGATATCTATTTTCACAGAAAGCTTTATCTAATAGTATTTCAAAAATAGCTGTCGCTGTTATTGTATTATCCTTAGTTGGGGCTGGAACAGTATGGGCAGCAGGAATCTATGTAAAATCCTATAAGAGTGAGATACAGATTATGACAGAAGATGAAGTTGATGTAATTAAGGATGATATAATTTCACTTGACCGAGAGAATGCTGTTAAAAAATACTTTGGCAACGGTAATAAATTGATTGGTCCAGCGATTGATATGAATGGTAATATCTTAGAAATAGACGAAGAGGGATATTATACTCACGAAGACGGAACTAAAGTGCCTGCTAGTTATATACCCGACCCTAATCGTTATGAAAATGCACGGACAAGCGGAGATGAGGCGTTTGCAGAAATGGGATATCCTAATTTAATACCCTCCTATCTCTATGATAATTATATACTTGAAACGGATGGTTTTATATACGCAGAGTTTCCGGAGTCCTCTTACAAAGAGATTATGGTGGAGTTTTTAACAGATGCATATAATGGCGGAGATTTCTATGAGGAAAATATTTGGGTAACATTTAGTCCAAGTGAAACTTCTGTTGAAAATCCCCAAAGTATTTATAGGTTGAATTATGATGAGGATGATTATATAACCTCTAGCTATACAACAAAAGGTGGCATTAATTGCTCTATTTTAGAGGATAAGGTAACGTTTCATATAATTGCTGAAATAAATTTTGATAGTGAGACAATTGGAAATGGTCACATGATGATTGAATTTGTAGGGATGGAGTGGGATAAGGTAACAGAGATTCTTAATACGCTTCCGTTAACAGAAGATAATGTTGATTCACAAACAGTAAAGTAAAGATTAGATTTTAAGGAATTCTTTACAAAGTCTATGATTACAAGAAATAAAAAAGTCGCTGACCTCTGGTTTATTGGGGTGGCGACTTTTCCATAAAGCTCTCCTTAAATTTTAATGTCAACATTGATAGTATAATTGCTGCTAGTCTATTCTTTCTCCAATGACTTGTTGTATTCCTGCCTCATCTGTAATTATGATTTGTGAAATACCTTCCGATGCTTTATCATCAGAAAAAAGAAGATTGGCGTAAAATTCTAAGGAATATATTCTTCCGGAATCTGTTTCAATGTTCTCGTTAAAGACAGATATAGAGGTACGAATTGCTTCATTGTTTTTCACGATTTCTTCGTCATTAACAGTAGTAGTATAGTCGTGATCTCTATCAAAAACTTCACTTTCGCCACCAACCATGCCCATCGTAGCTTTGCCTTCAAAAAATTCTATACCAGTTTGAAGTTGTTCATTAATATCCGCTATATCTAGGGTTTTATTGCATAACATGGCTTTAAGACCAGCAATGTCATTTTCGCTAAAGGCGGTTATAGCCTTATAGGACAATTCAGAGCCATCTGTGTAATAACTAGGCCATCGGTATCCTATTTTATATTCCGTACCGTCACTACAGGTAACGGTGATGTCTGATATACCTTCCTTGTCTTTATCCTTCTCATTAATAACATAGGTGTATATATAAATTTCATATTCTTTGTCTTCATCTGTGACAATATCTTTCACATCCCAAGCTCGTTCAAGTCGAGTAGTGCGTCCAGACTCTATGGATTCACCCTCATACCCCATTAAATCGTCATCAAAGGAAATAACATTGCCCTTAAAAAGGTCAAAGCAAGCTTGAATTTGTTCGTCAATATCTGAAAGACCCAGAGTATTTGCACATAACAATGATTTGAGAGCAGCAGTATCCTTTTTATTAAAGCAATCTAAAACATTATTGGTTAATTCTAAATTATATTTCTTAGCTCTATTAACTTCTAGCTCTAGCAACTTTAGTCGGTGTTGGATGAAACTGCAGCCCTGTAAAAGAAGAAAAATAGAACAGATAATAATTATGTAGAAGAATTTTGGGATTTTCATAATAGACCTCTTTATCTTATAGTTTATTCGGATATCCATTTAGGCATCATTATACGTTTATAGAAAATAGAAGTCAATCATTGTAAATGGGTATTATTGCACGGTTAGTAGTACTTTGGACACATTATTTGCATTTAATTGATAAAATAAGCAATAAAGTTAGGAATATAGAAGAAAATTTGTAAGAAATATACAAATAAAAACTATAAATTCTAAGCATGTATGACATTGACGCCATAATTTATTAATAATATAATAATATTGAACAATCGGTTGCGCAACTGTAATTGTTTCAGAGGGAACATAGGTACACGAATCAAAAATAATGTTGGAGGTAAGATTATGGTAAAAAGAAAGTTAAGAAATGTTATAGCGTTTGTAGTATGCTTGGCGATTATTTGTTCATCTTTCATCATTCCTTCCCCTACAAAAGTAACAGCAGCGACCTTTGTTAAAGGTGCTGATGTAAGTTGGGTTCCGGCAATGGAAGCCGCAGGTAATGTCTGGTATAATAAAGCAGGAGTAAAGACGGATATCTTGAAAATCTTGAGAGATGATTATGGTATGAATACCATACGATTAAGAGTATTTGTTAATCCATCCGGTGATCCTGGTAATGGCTGGTGTGATACAACCAACACTGTAAATATGGCAAAGAGAGCAAAAGCGCTTGGTTTGAGCGTAATAGTAGACTTTCATTACAGTGATTCCTGGGCTGATCCCGGAAAGCAAACGATTCCTGCAGCATGGTCAAGTTACACAGTTGACCAGTTATATACAGCTGTATATAACTATACCTTGTACGTTATGAATCAATTAATAGCAGCTGGAGTTACACCAACCTATGCACAGATTGGTAATGAAACAAACGACGGTATTCTTTGGCCATATGGTAAGGCATCCACCAGCGCAACGACTATGAAGCAGTATGCTAACTTTATTACTTCAGGCTATAACGCAGTGAAGGCTGCCAGCAGCAGTACAAAAGTTATTGTGCATCTTTCAAATGGAGACCAAACGAGCCTGTACACCTGGAACATCGGTGGCTTGGTAAGTAATGGAGCTAAATTTGATGTAGTAGGTTTGTCACTGTATGCATCAGCAAGTAACTATTCCTCATTAGTCAACTCTTGTGCTACTACCATGAGTACGATAAAATCTACCTATGGAAAGCCGGTAATGATTATGGAGTGTGGAATGGATTATGGCTCTGCAGCAACCTGTAAGACCTTTATCACCAGCTTAATCACAAAGGTGAAAGCACTTGGTTCCGGTACCTATGGGTTAGGAGTGCTCTATTGGGAACCAGAAGCATATTCCGGGTGGAATGGTTACACGAATGGAGCATGGGCTAAGAATGGAAAGGCTTCCGTTGCTTTAGATGCATTTATTGGTCAATAGATAAAAGAATGAAATAGTATAAATATATTTTAGCAAATAGCCTGTTCGTCGTGAGACGAACAGGCTATTATGACCAATCGAATTTTGCAGGTATATCGTCCACTAAATACCAGTGATAGGTACCGCTAAAATTACTTTTAAAATATTCTATTGCAGCTTCTCTACTCGTTAAAAGAGAAGAATGTAAATAGCTTGTACCGTAGCCATCTATCATACAGAGATAGCCTGAATTATTGGAAAGCTCAATCATATAGATTTCTTTCGGTTGAATAAATAACGGTTCTATTTGATTGCAATCGTTGTGTAATATACGCTTTGGAGCAAACTCGCTTTCAATATGATAGTCTATTTGTTCCTGTGATAAAGCACACTTATGTATTTTTGAAATATTAATGGAACGAAAATTATCAAGCAGTGTATAAAATTTATCAAAGCTAGCCTGCTCATCACCATTATTTCTATCTAAAATCATATTCGTCCAGCCAGCAGTACACTCAATATAATTGTAAAACCGGGCAACATAGTCGTTAAAAAACCGAAAAGGAATAGGTGAAAAGTCATTATAACCATCATCAATGCCAAATATATGAGATGCATACCCTGCACCATCTAAGAAATTTCTTAATACCGTAATACTTTTACTGCCCATTAATAATGCAGGTCTTTCCCGTACGCTATCCAGAATATCATAAATTAACAACATACCACCACCTTTGTGTGTTTTATATGTGAGCCTGTCGTAGTAGCCACAATATTTATTGATAAGTTACCCCTTCCCTGTATTAACTGGGTAAAAATGTGATTTTTCTTATATAAAGAATTCCGTCATTAAGAGGTGATTCTAAAGTAATCGTATAGTTACCTAAATTTGGCACAGTCATTTGAACAACGGATACGCCATCAGTTTCTTGCATTAGTTTTATATCCAATCCATTTGATAATTGATACTGTTCAGCAGTGTCAATTACTGGATATTCATTTGTTTGTGCAGAAGATAAGGAATTAATAAGAGCATCATAAATTGCCCCTTCTCCAATTAAATTTTTGCATTGTACTTGTACAACTGAAATAGGATTTCCTAACCAAGGTTGATGACCATTTGAAAAAGAGTCAAATTGGCTTTGAGGTAAAAATGTAATATTTCCAACAGAGTAATAAGGAATTTGTTCTACAGGAAGATGAAAAACATCATCTGATACAGAATAAATTATGATATCTTTAAAATCCATGGTTATAGAGTCGTCTATATTTCCGTCATCAGTCTGAGCATTCATCAGAGGCGTGGGAGTATTATTTTCGTTAAGACTCGTAATAGGCGGAGTAGGTGTGCTATCGCCATTTTTAGAAGTACCTGTGGTTTTGCAGCCAAATAACATGGAACCCAAAAGCAATATAGAGCATATTATTAATAATTTTTTATTCATAATACCTCCTCCAGCGCAAACTTTACTTATCCAAAAGATACTAACATTTAGTATACCATTTATCTGTATTTATGACAACATATTCCAATGGAGAAGGAAGGCTATGCCGGTGGGGAGTTTATATTCTACGGATGTTACCGCTTTGAAGATTGGTATCCAAAAGGCCATTACTTCAAGAATTTTTTTATTTAGTTTCTCTGTTATTTCAAGCAAACGTTTTATAATGGAGGGCTTGCCACCAACGAAAACTAATTGCATATAGGATAGATTCGAACTAGAATCATATTCTATCTACTGATAAGAAGGGGGCGACTATACTCGTTTTGCTGGCCTAAATATTAGAATAATGTAATAAATCTAGGTTAAAATTGTTTCTCTTAAACCCATTCGTTTCTATATGTGTTTGTTTTAATCCAATTTTCATCAATACAGCTGCACTTGCTGGATTTTCAGATACTGCTTCTGCTCTAAAAATGGCATTTGGATATTCCTTCAAAACATAATGCATAATTGCACTTGCTGCTTCGCTTGCATAACCATACCCCCAGTGAACTCGAGATATTTGATAATAAAGCCCATAAACTAAATTTTTTTTATCCATACAAATGCAGCCAACCATACCAATCGCTTTATTATTTAGCAGAATAACAAAGCGGTCTATGAAGTCTTTGTCTGTCCGATTTATCTGATGTTCAATTAAGTTAACACACTCATCAAGGGTGGTCAATAAAGGTGTAAATGTATATTTTATTACTTCAAAATCGCTCCATAGTTCAAAGAAATCATTTGCATATTTAACATCAAAGGCAACCAATTCAAGCCGTTTTGTTTTTAGCATACTACACCTCCCAATATAAATAATTTTTACTTCACAATAGTAAACAACAGGGATCTTTTTTTCCAAAATTATAATATCATATTAAATAAAATAAATAAACTAAATTTACCAATAGCTTGTGTGCACTTATCATGGAGCATTAAAAGCTTTATCTGAAATTCGTAAAGAAATACTCCTTTTGGAAACGAGAATATTGACCTTTTACCTACTCCGCTCAACTCGACACTAATTAATCAGCGGAAGGATAAAGAGACTATCAAGCAACATTTAAACGTCTATAGTAGAGTGGAGAAATTAGGGGGCAGTTTAAAGAAGTGTTTCTTGGAGATTATACAACTATTTTAATTGGAAAAATTTTGGTTATATATTGATGTTATTATTTATAGTTGATATGATATCAAAGGATAGCGTATATTTTGTTTAATCAGGCGCTATCCTTAGCAACTGCAAAGGTAGAAAATTTATATAATGGAGAGGAGTATGAATAGTGAATAAAAGTTCCCTTACAGAAGATACCGTAATAGAGATCGGTAAATCAATTCCACTATCAAAATTCCGTGCATTTTTTATGGAAGCGACGGGAAAAGAACTTCCAGGCTGTGAATTTCAGCCTTGGTTGACTACGCAGGCTGGTAAAACGCTTAAAGAAGCGATTACGGTTTATTGTAAATCAGTGGATCGTAAAGATATGAAAGATATACTGTCAGAAGATAGGTTTAATATTATTTCTGATTCCAACAAGACTTTTATTACTGCTTTTGATAATGAAATTGAAAACTTAGGATATGACTTTGGCGGTAGCATTGGTGATGGATATTGTTGGGGAAAATACATGATTATTTATACTAAAACAGGCGTAAAAAGCAAAAATGTAATCGCCCGAATTTTCATAAGAGAGAATAGTATTGTTTTAAGACTATTTTTCAATAATATTGATAAGCATAGCGCTTATATAGAAAATACACCCAGTCATATAAAGGAGGTATTTACTGGTAATCATGGGAATTGTAGTTGTAGTCCTAAAAAAGAGAATTGTCGTATGAGAAAAAACTATACGGTTGATAACAAAACGCTAGAAAAGTGCAGCGGTGTTGTATTTGAGTTTTGGAATCCGACAGTAGAAAAGTTGCCTGACTATATTGATTTATTAAAAGAGTTTTATCCAGCACCCAAAATCAAGCAAATAAAGTAAGCATACTCTATCATTATTTTGATGTACAAACCTTTACATTAGTGAAGCTGATATATGAGAAATTTAAGTGCTTTTTGGTCGTAAGAATAAGTGCACATACTATACGTTGTACATATCTCGGCAACAAAAAATCCCTTAAAAATCAAGGGATTACGGAAGCGCGAGACGGGTTAGAACCATAATACCATCCCACAAATACTGAAAAGAAAGGAGTTCATTCAGTTCTGAAATATGTGCACATATTTTTTATGTTTAAATTTGTAGATATTGAACGTCCAAATAATTGATAACCACGTTGACAAATTGGAATTTGTAACGGTGTCATAATTCGTTGTTTTGAAATATTCCGTATCACACATTTACATCGCTTAATGCTTATACTGCGGTATGAGACAATTCATAAACAATCAACAGTTTATTTTTCTTTATAATTCTCAATAATGTCACATATCCGTAAATACACTTCAGAAAACTGCCTCATAATACAAGCAATTTCTTTGCATTTCGCAGCATCCTGTAAAACTTCATAGCTTATGTTAAAGTCACCACCTACTTCTTTTAACTGGTTTTCTAAATCGTCCAACGCCCGGTACTCCTTATCAAGTAGCGGTGCTATACTAGCTAATTCAGGATTCATTTGTATAGCGCGGTCGGTTGTGTGTCGTTTGGAAAAAATGTTTGTGGCTATGATGCAGATATAGACACAATAATACTGCCAGCTTGCAATACTGTTTGATGCTTCAAAGTCTTTTTTTGACATGCGGTAAAAATTACTTTCCAGCATATTCGCCCACTGTTCAAAAGCATCATAGCCAAAAAACACATCGTTACTTTTGTTAGGCAGCGTCCTTATCAATCGAGGTGCGTCCATTAACGCTTTTTTATAGGATTCCGAAATCGCCGGAAACGCTTCTTTCTTCCCCTCGATAAATACAAATACATAAGGCAAGCCATCGTCCAAGGTAAAGGGTATAAGGTTTGTGGCTTCTTCCGGCAAACGATAAAAACACTCACCATCATTTTCGTAACCGATAACTACAGATATTTCTTCAGTCGGCCACGGTTCGCCGCCTGAAAACGGCGTATGGCAAAAGCCTTTGCCGAGGACAGAAATACCTTTATCGATATACTCAATGATTTTAGTTTTGCATTTTTCCTTGTCTTTCTTCCACTCTTCGGCATCAATATATGTAAAATTATAGCCGATTGCGTCAAAGACTCGTTTTATTAACTCGTAATCAAACTTTGTGTGTGAGAAACAAACTTGCCATTTGTTCTTATCTGTGCCGTACACCTGCACATAGCAATCTCCCGAAACAGCGGAGAAGAACCAATAATCATACTGTTCGTCCTCACTCAAGCATTCCATTAAAAATTTCATGCAGCCGTTAAAAACATAATTCTGCCCTTTGTCAGGATACTGTAATTGATGAATAGGTATGTTATCAATCAGTTTACGTGACATGTCAAATCCTCCTTGAATAGTTACATTGATAGTCAGCGGTTGAAAGAGTTTTAATCTACCTCCTTGTTTTCGCACATTTGAAGGAGATATGCCGTGAAACCTTATAAAAGCCTTTGTAAAACTCTCTTGTGTATCGTATTGATAGCGCATAGCAACATCAATGATTTTGCTTTTTCCATGCAGTAATTCTTGTCCGGCCAAGCTTAAACGTCTGTTGCGAATATAGTCGCCAATCGTCATACCCGTCACCAAATGAAAAATACGTTGAAAATTTGAATTTGAAGAAAACGCTTTGTTTGATACATCGTCATTACTTATTTCATTGGTTAGATTATTTTCAATATAATGTATCGCTTTCGATAGGCTTGTTATCCAATCCACAGTTTATCTGCCTCCTTACGTCAATGTTACAATAATCACGTAGAAAAAGTCATGTCATAAAATGCTTAATGTTGTCTGGTATTTAAAATAAACAGCATTACCTAATATAAATAAACTTCAGTTCGCATTTGTTAATAAAAACAAATCTCTCGACTCCATACAAATTCTTATATTCTGGGACAGGTCGATGAAAGGACTACTCTTAGTTACATTTACAATCCCAATATGGAATAATAGAACTTGGACATAATGAATAAGGATCTGAAAAAGAGTGATGGAAAGAACGTAAAATAGTACCTTGCCCACATCCTTCTAAAAACCACTGTAATAATCAATATTGAAGTATCCTAGAGACTCCTATTAACTGTATATCAATTTTAATTTTAGTCCATAAGTATTATGAAAGTTAGCAAACCAACTTAACGAAATATAATGCTTATACTATGTATTTCACAGTTCTTATGAATTTTTTAGCTCACCTTCAAAACGCAACTTGTTATCACTCATCCATGCTGGCATATATCCAGCCCTGTACCCTACTTTTTGAGATGCGATATTGCATGCGGATGTCGCGTATACAGGTACTATGTTTCGATTTAGAATTCCCATTGTGAGAGTATTAACCAAATATACTGCTAATCCCTTACTGCGGTATTCTGGAAGAACATCTATTCCAAGGCTCCACATTTTTGGACTCAAGACAAAAGACGATGCCATAGCGACAATGGTATCGCCTTTCTTAGCAAGCATTACAAGATTATGCTGGATGGGATGATTTTGATTTTGTTGAATTGCATTCTTAAAGTTTGCTATATTAGTTAATTCATGAAGCTTAGGTATATCCGTTTTTTCTATTGTTTCGTACGTAAAGCTTTTAGGTGCAGGAATGAAGTTAATTCTCTCAAGGTCAGGTAGGTAGTTCATAGTATAATCAGCAATAAACGGCATTGCATAAGCTTCATCGCGGCTCTTACCCGCAAGTTGCTCTTTAACATATTTCAACCGAGCAGGTGTTGCAGAAACGATAATCGCCTTTCCCATGGTCAGCATTTCAAAGAATTGTTCTCCTCGTAAAAATGGACGCCTACCGGGATTATCTTTTGCTTCAACAAAAATAAAACTGTCTTTTTCTCCGTCTAAATCATCAACCGTACAATTTAGGTCAATTGCAAGCTGGTTTTTCACAATACTAAACATGTCACTATTCGTCATTTTATCTTCTCCCTCCTATACTGTATATAAATTATATTCTGTTCATAATCATTAACGATAGCGAAGAACTCAACTTCACATATTTGTTATGATTTTGTAACATAGATACCATTATTATACAATAATCATAATAGGTTGTCAGTAAATTTTATCTCACAAAAGAATGGATTGTACTATTTTAATTAAAGATATTCTATTATGTGTCTATATTTAGTGGCTGTAGAAAGGGTGAGTTATTGGCTTTAAATTGGAATAACATTGAACAAAAAAATCAGTAAGAAAATTGTCGTTGGCACCTTTCATTATGCAAATGCTAAAACTATGGAAAAAACAACAAGCAGAATATCGTATAAGTTCAGGAAGTAGATGGGTAGGAGTAAATTGGTAGGATTTTAGAAGAAATGATAATAGAAAAACAAGCATAATTGACTATAAAAATCGTTAAAAAGTCGCTAAAATAAAAATAAGGATTACAGCTAATTGCTGTAATCCTTGATTTTATTAAGCGCGAGACGGGATTCGAACCCGCGACCCTCGCCTTGGCAAGGCGATACTCCACCACTGAGCCACTCGCGCGCATTTCATAATTTAATCGGTGCAAGAGATATAATAAAATATAGAGAGGTTTTTGTCAACACTTTTTTCATAATTTTATTAATAATAACATCAAAATATTAGTTGACATAATATAATAAAAGAATAAAGCCTTATGCAAAGGAAAATGACATTTGTTTTCGCCTGTTATGAATTAGAGGAGCA
This sequence comes from Bacillota bacterium, assembly GCA_023407575.1. GTDB lineage: Bacteria > Bacillota > Clostridia > Lachnospirales > Lachnospiraceae > Mobilitalea. Next base: position 147,554 of record JAEYLX010000006.1, on the reverse strand, counting down.
CTGGAGGCATATTGACATAAATCAATATGTCACCTAGTGCTTTTAAGTTATATTATCTATAACTATATCTCAACTAATTACAGTTTAATTACAGTCTTTCCATATTCCTGATTTAAAATCTGACCCATGGAATTATAAATAGCAGAACAACCACAGAAAATACCAACGTAGCCTGCAATAGTATGTACAGTCTCAGAGCCTGTAAAATTAGCGAGTGAGAGAAGTACAAATAATATAGTAAGGGAGCCGAAAACTACCTGAGTTGCTCTATTATGCTTTAAGGTACCAATGAACATAAAGCAGGTGAATACGCCCCAAAGTCCTAAATAAAAGCCCATGCTGTTTGCATCTGCTGCTTCAATTCCTTTAAAGGGATTCATCCAGATCAGGATTAAGGACCACCAGAAGAAACCGTAAGCGGTAAATGCTGTAGCACCGAAGGTATTGTTTTTCTTAAACTCCATAATTCCAGCAATGATCTGCGCTGCGCCACCCAAGGCAAAGCCCATAGCTACAATGACAATGGAAAGTGGGATAAATCCTGCATTATGGATATTTAATAGGCAGGTAGTCATACCAAAACCTAGAAGTCCAAGGGGAGCAGGATTAGCAATAGTTGATTGTTCTAATTGATTTGACATAAATTCATGTCCTTTCTAATGAAGTATTGGCGTTCAAAAAAGCGCCTTGGCTATACTAACACTTTTCAAAAAGTTATTCAATAGAATAATTGGATTGTTAGTAAAATACTTCAAAAAACATGAATCATTTATAAAAAAGGAACTTAACAGTTCCCTTTTCCGTCAATGGAACAGGCAATTACAGAACTGTCTGGCTGGCTTATCTCATATTCTATAATATCGGAAAGTTCGAAAGTCTTTGTGCCATCCTCAAGAATGAAAAATGGAATACCGATTCTTCCGCCTTCTTTTACAGGCACGAATACTGGATCATTGTCACGATAAGACAAAAACTCCTTAAGAGTAGTGGTAGTTGCTGTTATGTTTCTATAATCAAATTTAATACCTTTGTGATTTCCCAAAAGCTCCTTAGCTTCTACACAATCAGGACAGATTTCGGAGCCATACATAATAATATTCATATTATTTCATCCTTTCAATTGGTTTTAATAGTATTGTCTTTATTGTTATCATATTATAAATGTTATTTGATTATAACTTAGTTGCCATATTATTGCTAGAGTAAGTAAACACATTTTTATCTCTGTAATACTTACTTCATAGTCGAATATTTTCGGCAGGAAAAATATGAATTATGAAGTTAAAAAAATAAAATAAAAAGCTGCATAATCGTATGGCGACGACTATACAGCATTTTATTGATTGTTGAATAAAAGATATTGTTCTCTTGTAGGATACATTTCTATTATGAGCTTATTGTGCTCCGAATATTTTATGTACATCAGCAAATTCAATATAACATATTTGAAAATGAAAGTCAATATCATTTAGAAATATTTTTTTGTTTTTGTTAAATTTTATACACGAACGTAACCACAATACCAATAATTGTATGCAGACATGTGAAACTATCATAGCATATTTCTTCTAGTTTCAAGTTTACAATGCAAATTCTTATATACGAATGATTGTTTTCATCAATAATTTTACCAGGTAAAAATTATATGATATTATTGAAAAAGAGTATTGACTTTGACGCCGTGTCGCACCTTACACTGATATCGAAAGGAGGAGTTACCATGGAACTTCAAACAATATCAGAGGTATCAAAAAGCTTCCAGATCTCAACACGCACGCTGCGCTATTATGAGCAAATCGGATTACTAAAAAGCTGCAAGAAAGAAGATTATGCGTATCGCACCTATGACGATAGGGCAATTACGAGGCTTCAGCAAATTATTGTACTAAGAAAGCTAAGAATTCCTTTGAAACATATTATTATTCTTCTGGACAATGACAACACGAAGGAGATGATACGTGTTTTAAAGGAACAGTTAACTGAAGTAAATGAAGAAATCACAGTTTTATCTACAATCCGATCCATATTGGGTGTATTTCTGGAACGCTTAAAGAATATTACATCTCTTGAGTTAAAACAAACGTTACTAGATGATATTTCTATTCTTGATATTGTTGAATCCTTATCTGTAAGTAAATCAACATTAAAGGAGGAAAAATCAATGAATGAATTTAATTTAGAAAATGCTAAACCAAGAAAATTAACGGATAAAGAGGTACGTATCACTTATTTGCCACCAATGACCGTTGCTGCTTTGCATTCAATGGGAAGTACTGCAGAACAGAAGGGAGCGGAACCAATCAAAGAGTTTATTGAAAGAAATGAGTTGGTGAAGCGATTTCCTCAGATGAGACATCTTGGATTTAACCATCCAAACGGTGAAAAGCCGGATGGAAGTGATCATGGCTATGAAAGATGGATAACCATACCAGATAATTTAGAAGTTACAGCACCTTTCGTAAAAAAACAATTTGATGGGGGACTATATGCTGCACACATGATACCTATGGGAGCCTTTGAAGAGTGGGAACTTCTGTATAATTGGGGAGTAAGTAGTGATAGATATGATATTGCCGCAGGAGACCCAGAGTGTATGTATGGATCCTTGGAAGAGCATCTGAATTTTATTAATATGTATAATCTGGAGGGTGATGATTCATCCATGCAACTAGATTTACTATTGCCCATTTGTGTAAAAGAAATTAACAAATAAATATCTGGAAATAACCCGCGTAAAAAGAGATCCGACCGATTGGCAGGATCTCTTTTCATAAATAATTCATTGTACAGATAATAATTCCAACGCTCTTTTGTAAAGAGGGTCAAACTCACAGCCACAGCTGCCACATTCTGTGTCAGCTACTTCAACTGCAGCTATTAATTGTGCTGTAATTGACTCTGATAAATTTTCTTCATAAGTAGCATTAAGCCAAGCTTTTGATGGAGCATCAATGACATCCCACCCACTTTCAGCAAACTTACTTATAATCGGAATTAATTCATCCTCTTGTTTATTCATAATAATGGTCACTCCTTCCGTAATGTAATAAAATATCGAACCTAGTTATATGTCCAGGTGAAAATACATTTTGTTATATCAGTAATTAGAAAGGATAATTCGTTATTGCTTTTTTAGGAGTAAACGTATGCCGAAATAAATAATCATTAATCCGACACCTGCATTTAAGACCTGTATTACGATTGGTGCCAGAAATCCACTAATCAAAGTTCCAAGTAATGCAACAAAGGATAGGAAGCAAAGGGTTGATAATATACATCCTATTCCAAAATATAAGAGCTGCATTTTAGTATACTTATTTTCAATCACCTGTGAGGAAAATACACCACTCCAAAATATAATTGTGAGAGGGTTAGAAGCTGTTAGTAATAGTCCTTGAACAAAAATACTCTGTTTGCTTACATTTGTAAAAAAGGTGATATTGGGCAATAAAGTAATTTCAAAGATACTAGCAATCATATTTGCTCCAAAAAGGAGGAGTATGATACTTCCTAATATTTTAATTATTAATTTAACTCGATTTTTATTAATAATTGCAGCGACACCTAAACCAGATAAGGTTATAAAAAGCAGATCTACTAAAGTAATGGCTAAAACCAGTGACAGTCCAACAATGAGCCCGTAAGTAGCAGAAGAGTTGAATACCATCAAACACATCGGACCTACGGCTAGTTGCAATAGCATTCCAAATTTAAAACCTCTATATATCATGTGTCCTCCAAGCTGTAGCTGTTCTTTAAAAGAATGTTATCAGTTGTATTTTTCCAATTATATTTAATAATACCATATATTAGGGATTAGTAAACATAATTTTGAAATTTGATAAAGCAGCGATTTTGCAGTTAGGAGCTGGATGAAATTATAGCATCTACAGCATTTATTGTAATTCATGGGAGGATATGGTATGATAACCGCGATATCAGGTGGAGTTTGACCTAAAGCAGAATATAGAAAATGGGGTGATGATATTTTTATCTTAAGTGATATGAATGAAACAAGGTCGATTTCTGTATTTCCTGGAATTGAGCTTGTGTATAGTGATTTCCATTCCTACGGGAATGTTAGTAAAAGGAAGAAATATAAGCAAGATACAATGTTCATTAACTACTGTCATGAAGGCCGCATCGAATGGGAATTAATTAATGGGAAGTATTATTATTTAGGGGAAGGAGATTTGTCCATACATAGGCATGGAACAAAGATAAAGACAGAAACCTTTCCTCTGGAGCATTATCATGGCATTACCATAATACTGGAAATGGATAAAATAACAACCATAACACCTATGTTGAGGAGCTTTGGTGTTAACTTAGAATTACTAAGCAATACCTTTCATAACAGCAGCAGCTTCTTTATCGAGCGTGCAGATAATACCGTTAAGCATATCTTTACACAATTATATGGGATACCCGAAAAGATTAAAGACACTTACATTAAATTAAAAATATTAGAACTATTCTTGTTCCTAAGCGTAATAAACACATCAGACTATGTGGAGCAACAGCAATATTTTAGAAAAAGCGATATTGAAAAAGTGAAGCATTTGAAGGAATATTTAATGAAACATATAGAAGAGCATATAACTTTAAATGCACTTTCAGAGAAGTTTATGATATCGCAAACCTTATTAAAGTCCTGTTTTAAAAGTATTTATGGTATGCCAATCTATTCTTTTGTCCGAGGTTTTCGAATGCAGAAGGCGGCAACCCTGTTAACGAATACGGAGGAACGAATTGCTGAGATTGGATTACAGGTGGGATACAGCAACTCGAGTAAATTCTCCGCAGCATTTCGAGATGAATTTGGCTTAACTCCAATTGAGTATAGAAAAAAGATAAGGAAGAATGAATTTCAAAACGAAATGGAGTAATTATGTCCTATTGGAGTGGATTTTCCTTTTAGGTTTTGATTATAATCCTTTATGAAATATCTTATACAAAAGATAAGGTATTTAATTTTTACGTATATGTTTGATGAATCTAACAATGGCGCGATGAATTTGCTGCTATATTTTTTGCGCGTCAGTTAGAAGAATCTAACTAATCGTAGGGGAAATAACTCACTGGATATAACAATCCAAATAAAACAAGGAGAACATGTATATGAAGAAATGTTTTATGGTAATGACGCTGATAACCTTGCTTTTTATTCTGGCAATACCTGTTGGTGCCAATGCCATGTCCGCTGGAACAGGCGACGATGTAACAGATTTAGTTAATAGCTTAGATACATATTTTAATGATTATCTGCCCAGTGTAAGCACGGAAGCAAAGGAAGCTATTAAAAGTTATGTGGAGGAGGGGTTAACTACTAATAAGGATAAATTCTTTATGCCAATCATGTCCACGTTAGCGAATATACGTAAAGCAGGACAGTCTGGGGAGAGCGAGGGTGTCAGTGATGTTATTAACGATTACAATAAGCTTTCAGATAAAGCAAAAGAAGATACAGTAAATTATTTAACCAGTGCCTTTACTGGAATTTACCTAAAAGTTGAGTTTTCAAATGGAATTATGACTGTTTCTAATGAGGAAATGGTACTGGCAAATATTAAGTTTAAGATAAAAAGTACAGTAACAAGCAGTGAAAATGATCCAACAACGAATGAAGCCAGCGCTTCAAATAGCCTAGAAACTAAACAGACAGGAACTTCTAATTCCTCTACAAAGAATAAGGACAGCATGAACAATTCAAACCAAGCTGGGGATAGTAAGGATAATTCGAATAAAAGCACTACGGATAAAAATATCCCCGAAAAGAACATTGTCACGCCAGCAGCTATAACACCTACGGTTACTGCTGTGTCGGAGGCTACGGATATTTCTGGTGTTGCTACGTCTGGAACCTCCGCTTCATCTAAGACTTCCATTACACCAGAGACTTCTACTTCCTCCGAGAGTTCAGGAACCTCACAGAATTCGGCTAGTTTGGAAGAAGGTAATGCAGAATATTCTAAAGAGGAGGGTGCTTCCCAGGGAAGTGGACCGAGTCAGGCTATGATAGATGCGGCAAACAGTGGAGAACAAGCACCGGATGTAACAACCACTTATTTTACGGCATATATACCGGGGGTTCCAGCAGAGTATATCGAGAAGACGAAAGAAATGATTAAAATCTACTCCGATAATGGTGGTGGTCCGGCAGGAAGTGGTGCTTTATGGAGATGCATCAGAGAAATAGGCGAATTTATGGGACGAGAGGTTGAGATGGCTCCAGATTATACCTCCTTCACAGTAACAGAAGAAGGTATTACTGATTTCATGGAACTATCGGAGGAAGTTAAGGAGAAAGTTGTGGCGAAGGTAATAGAAGGCATGACAGGCATTGCTGTTACTGCTTCCTATGAAAATGGAACCTTTACCTTTACCAAGCAGGGAGAGGTGCAGTTTACCTATACAGTTAATAATGCACCTGGTATGACGGGTGTTGAAAACATTTCGGTAGTTGAGGAAGCAGCTGATATGGAAGCAGTAAATACGGATCAGACAAATGTTGATACAACAGAAAACAGCAGTAAGGGTGTAGTATTCGGCCTTGTAATTGTGTTTGCAATTATAGCGATAGCATCCGCTGGGTACATAGTATATAGAAAAAAATATAGAAAATAGGGAGATTATAGTATGAAAAAGATAGGTTTATTTTTAATAACACTTGTACTTATTTTTGCATTACCAGCTTGGAGCGCTTTTGCTCTTGAAAAAGCACCTGACATGGGGGGATATACACAGGATGCAGAAGGCTTCTCACAATGCTTTAGCGATTATATGGAATATTATGTGTTTGGCATTAATGCGGAAACAAGAAATTTAATCAAAGAACATGTAAAAGCAGGTTATAGTGATGGCTCTATTCAAATGATGACACTTATGACGGGCTATGCAAATCTTCGTAAAGCTGGGCAAGTAGCAGAAGCTGGCGAAAATCAGGTAAATGGAGTTCAACCAGCAACGGATGTAATTAAACAATATTACAAACTTACAGAGGAACAAAAAGCGAGCTTTGAATCATATCTGGTATCCTCACTTTCTTCCATCGGATTATCAGCTGCCATCAGTGAAGGAACTATAAAAATTGAAAAGTCTGGTGCAGAATTCGCAGCAATAAAATTAACAACTGTAAAGCCTATTAGCACCACTAGAATCTATCTTAATGCATATATTCCTGCTTTAACAGATAGAGAAAAGGATATGATTGATACACTTATAGCGGAATATGCTGCAGCTGGTGGAAGTCCTGCAGGCTCTGGTGCAATGTGGCGTTGTATTCGTGAAGTTGGTACCTTAATGGGCGTAGAAGCAGCTAGTAGTGTTGATATGACAGCTGGTACGGTGGTTATCACGGTTACAAAGGCAGGTGAAACTTATCTTTTAGATTGTACTGATGAGGTTCAGGCAGCAGTGGCGGATAAGGTGAAGGAAGGCTTTGCAGGAATTGGCTGTACAGTAGAATTTGAAAATGGTGTATTTACAATTCTCAAAGATGGCAGCGAGAGGTTAACTTATACCTTACATACCACAGCAGTTAACGAAGAAGATAAAGATACTGCAACGAGTACGGATACTAGTGCAGAGGAAGAAAGTGCTTCAGAGGTTGATAATAGTACTTCAAGTAGTAATCACTCAAATAATGAGATAGAAAACGAAACGGATAATATAGAAAATAGTGAAGAAAGTAGTGTAGAGAATAGTACAGATAGTAATACAGAAAGTGGTACAGAGAATAGTGAAGATAATAATGTAATTGACACAGATGATAGTGCTGCGGAAAATGAAGCGAATGATATTCCTAAGACAGGAGATGCCAGTGATATGGTTATCTATGCAGGTCTGGTTATGATAGGTTTCGCTACCCTATACATAGGTACAAGAAAGAAATTTGCCAATAAGTAATACGTGGAGGTAACACTTGAAAAGAATAGCAATCTATGGGAAGGGTGGTATTGGTAAATCAACCACTACCTCTAATGTTTCAGCAGCCCTTTCCCATTTGGGATATAAAGTAATGCAAATTGGCTGTGATCCAAAAGCAGATTCTACGAAAAATTTATGCCAGGGTATAATTATTCCAACGGTATTAAATCTTTTAAAAGAAGATAATCAGGTAACTTTAAGCGATATAGTGATCGAGGGTTATAATGGAGTTTTATGCGTGGAAGCTGGTGGTCCCACGCCCGGTATTGGTTGTGCCGGGCGTGGAATTATAACTGCCTTTGAAAAACTGGAGGAGCTTAATGCTTTTGAAATACATCAACCGGACATTGTTATTTATGATGTTCTGGGGGATGTTGTGTGCGGAGGATTTGCTATGCCCATTCGTAACGGCTATGCAGAGGATGTCTATATCGTTACAAGCGGAGAGATGATGTCAATGTATGCAGCATCAAATATTTCAACAGCAGTTAATCAGTTTAAAAGTAGAGGCTATGCAAGAGTCAAAGGTCTAATTCTTAATAGCAAGAATGTTGAAAATGAAAAAGAGTTAGTAAATAAGCTTGCAACAGAAATTGAAACCACAGTATTTCATGAGGTACCAAGGCATCCGTCAATTCAAGAGGCAGAAAATAAAGGTCATACGATAGCAGAAGAATTCTATGGTTCCGAACTATATGCTGTCTATGAAGAACTGGCAAAAAAGATAATGGACAATTAATTAGAGTCAAAAGCTAATCAAGACTAAGGTAGATGAATACAACTGTATCTATATTCATCTGGACTTGCTTTACCCATGTGGAAATTGCCTAAAAACCCAGGAAATTCCTACATGGCCGGTCTGCGCCTTCTGAATATAAATACAGCCATTTTCATCTGCTTTAGTTTATAAAGGCTTTTGTGGTAAACCATAATTACGTTGTTATAAAGTGGAAAGGATCCTTTCATATGAAAAGAATAATTGCTCTTACGATGGTTTTGCTGCTCAGCTTTAGTTTTACTGCATGCAGCAAGACAGCGAAAGTAGAGGAAACGGTTCAGGTTGAAAAAAGAATTGTAGCAGGAACTGTGGCAGCAGCTCAGTACTTAAATGCCCTGGAGGTAGATGTTGTGGGGATTCCTACAACGGAGAAGGAATTGCCAGAAAAATATAAAGGGAAACAGGAAATTGGATTGCCAATGACACCAAACCTGGAGCTGGTGCTTGCCTGTACCCCGGATATTTTTGTAGCGGATAGTACAATGAAGGTAACACTGGAAGAGATGTTTTATGGCAAAGAGGTGGAACTAGTTTTATTAGATAATAACTCCTATGATTCCGTTGAACAAAATATTAACTATTTGGCAAGTCTCCTTGGATTGGAAGAAAAGGCTAAGGAAGTTACTGCTGATATTGAAAATAAGCGGGAGGAGGCAATTCAGATGGCAGAAGGTAAAACACAGCCAAGAGTTGCCGTAATATTTGGAACTACTGCGATGTTTATGTTGGCAACGGACGCTTCCTATGCAGGAAGTGTAGTGGATATGCTGGGAGCAGAGAATATAACTGATGGAATGGGACTTGGAGATGCCTATGTTACCTTTGACCGTGAAAAGCTTGCTGAACTGAATCCGGAGGTTATACTTCGGCTTTCTCATGCGGATCCGGAAGAAACAGCTAAGGCATTTGAAGTGGAGTTCTCAAAACCTTTCTGGCAATCAATCAAAGCAGTTCAGGATGGGCGGGTATATGACTTGGATACTACATATTTTGGTGTAACAGCGAACTATAATGCGATTGATGCGCCAAAAATACTAGCCAATATGCTTTATGGTGAATAAAGGTTTGTGGAGGATTGCGTGAAGAAAAATCGAAAAAAAGTTATGGTTATTGTAGTGACGGCCATTGCTTTGCTACTCCTAATAGTTACAGCGATGCGGTTTGGCAGTGTGAAAATAGACTACAAAGAAATAGTTGCAACCTTAATGGGTAACGGCTCCGAACTCTCCCAGAATATAATTATAAACGTAAGATTGCCCCGAGTCTTAGTATCTATTTTGGTTGGGGCAAATCTTGCTGTGTCGGGAACACTTTTGCAGGCTGTTATGCAGAATCCGTTAGCAGATCCAGGTCTTACTGGAGTAAATGCGGGAGCAAGCCTTGTGGCAATTTTTATCATGATGCTATTTCCTGGACTTACTTATTTGGTTCCAATTGCAGCATTTGTTGGAGGCATGATTGCCTGTTTTATGATTTACTTGTTGGCTTGGAAAAATGGAATTAAGCCAATGCGTATTATACTTGCAGGTATTGCTGTAAATGCTATTTTGGGAAGTGGTACCTCTCTTTTGTCCGTGCTTTATAGTGATCGTATTCAAGGAGTAATTGCCTGGATGAATGGTAGTCTTGTGGGGAAGGGCTGGGGAGATATTACAACTCTTGCAATCTATAGTTCAGTGGGTCTTACAGCGTCTCTATTTTGCATTCGATATGCCAATGCACTTCAACTTGGAGATAAAATGGCAGCAAATGTTGGGGTAAATACCAATATCTATCGTTTGCTGCTTTCTGTCCTTGCAGTATTTCTAGCTGGTATATCGGTGGCAATTACGGGACCAATTGGATTTGTCGGAATTGCAGTTCCGCATATTGCAAGATTAATTGTTGGCTCGGATCATACTTTTTTATTACCAATGTCAATGATATCTGGCAGTATTCTTGTTTTGTTAGGGGATACCTTTGCAAGAACCATTGTTAGCCCCATTGAATTGCCGGTGGGACTTATTATGGCGATCGTAGGAGCACCTTTCTTCCTATACTTATTAAGAAGAGGAGCCAGATAATGATAAAAATAGATAATTTGAAAGTAAAATACGAAAAACATGAAGTAATACATAACTTTTCCTTTGAAGTAACAAAGGGAGAAATAGTTTCTATTTTAGGACCGAATGGCTCTGGAAAATCAACCATATTAAACGCCATTGCTAAATTTATCTCCCACCAGGAAGGAACGGTCTATCTGGACAGCCTTAATATGGAAAAGATGGGGGTAAAGGAAGTAGCGAAGAAAATGTCAGTACTGTCACAGGTAAATCAAAGTCCGGAGGACTTTACGGTGAGAGACATTATTTATTATGGAAGATTGCCTCACAAGAAATGGTATGAACAAAAGGATGAGCGGGATGAGGAAATTATCGAATGGGCCATAAGAGAAACTAATTTGGAGAGCTTGTGTGAGAAGCGGGTAGCAACACTATCCGGTGGTGAGCGTCAAAGGGTATGGATTGCTCTGGCTCTGGCACAGGAACCCAAGGTGTTAATGTTAGATGAGCCAACCACTTATTTAGATATATGCCATCAGATTGAGGTAATGGAACTGCTAAAGGACCTCAATCGCCGATTGGGGCTTACTATCATAATGGTACTTCATGATCTGGCACATGCAGCAAGATATTCCGATCGGGTAATTGTGTTGAAGAATGGGGATTTGGTGGTGAATGGGAAACCAGAAGAGGTATTGACCCGGGAGTTAATACGTTATGTTTACCAGGTAGATGCGTTCATTACGAATGATATAAACATGGGAGGTTTTGCAATCTACCCTGTGAAAATCAGTAAAAACACGAAGGAGGTAACGCAGCATGATTAATTTGAATACTGCAATCAACCGATTAGCAGAGGTGAGGAGTAATGAGGATATTAAAGCGCTGTCCTATGCAAAATTCCCCGGTACTCATTGTCCTCTGTTTGGCGTTGCTATGATTGCATCCTTTATATCGGATTTGGTAGTTCTTGTGGTGGGTACAGGAGAGTGCACTTACTATAGTAAAGGGTTTGCCTATAACAATCAGAAAGGAAAAGATAATTTCTATTCTCTGGTTATTGGTAAAAATGATTTAACCTTTGGGTGTGGGGACAAAGTGATGAAGGCAATTCATCAGATAGAACGTGAGGAGAAGCCGGCTGCAATTATGGTGGTAACTACCTGTGTGCTAGAAGTAATCGGAGAAGATATAGAGGGCTTATTTATAGAACAGGAAGGGGAAACCAAGGCACATCTGTTGCTGGTAAAAACAGAGCATTTTAAATGTGGGAGCCATATTCCAGGTATGGAGAGGGCACTTACTTCCCTTATAGGTTTAATGAAGAAAACGGATATGGAAGAAAAAAGCATTAATATATTGGGTCATAGAAAGCAGGGAGTGGAAAATACAGAGGTAATCTGCGTACTCGAACAGGAAGGAATCAACATTCATAGTATTATTCCTTCTAACTGTACCATAAGTGATATTGAAAAGGCCGCCAGCGCAGGACTGAATGTGGTAACGGATTTTACAGCCCTTCCCCTTGCCAGGTTGATGGAAAAGAGACTTTCTATACCATATGTGTATTTTGGAAGGCATCTGTCAAAAGAGCGTATTGACCTGGAATACAAAAAAATCGAGGAGGTTCTGGGTATTCATATTATTTCACATTTAGAAGAAAGGCAACAAAAGCTGCTGGAGCTGGAGCAAAGGGCAAGAGAATTATTTTCCGGGAAAAGCTTTATTTATGGAAATACTCCAATGATGGCCTTTGAGGTATCCGATTATTTATGCAGTCTTGGGTTAATACCCCTGTTTATACAGGTTCGTGAATACTATGAGGAAGAACGTCAGGATATGGACCAAATACTGACAAGAGGATATAATCCGTATATATCTCAAATCGCTAATATTTCGCCAATGCAGGAGGTTTATGATATTCTAAAGCCCAATATTTATTTGGGACATGAGAATCCCATGGCATTACATAAGAAGGGTATTGTTCAGATAACTACGGATGAGGTTACAACTAAAATAGGTTATGAAGTTCCCATAGAGTTCCTTAACAAAATGATTGCCATATATGAAAGAGCAGTTCAGTTCCCTGAAATACCTGTTGGTATGATAAGCATGGCTGGTCTGTCACAGGGAGGAGTTTCCCCAATGGGAGTAGGCATGATGGGAAAAGGTAACAGGCCCCAGAGTAAAGGAATTGATAGTTATTTAGAGGAACTAGCAGAATTTGCAGATAAAGATGAGAATACACAGGAAACCGGGTTGGACAAAAATGGACTTACTCCGGAAATGGCAAGGGCAGTAGCCAAGGGAATGCCTCTGGCTATAGCAAAGCTGGTATCCAAAGGAGGGCATAAATAATGGCACTTTCAAAATATTTCCCTGTTCCATCGGACCGAATGGGATTTCTATGGACACTTACCAGTGTTTCAGAATGCTATGTCATAGAATTTGGGCCAGCTGGCACTACACATTTTGCCATAGAGGGTGTAATGGAGCTGAATGCTGAGCACAAAATGAATGTGTATACCACGCATATATCCGAAGTGGATATTACCTTTGGAAGGCATGAAAAACTGTCTGGAGCCATAAAAGAGGTGGATGGGACACATCAGCCAAAATACATTTTTGTTATGGCATCAAGTGTATCCGCCTTAATCGGTATTGATATAGAAAGTATTTGTCTGGAAATGCAGCAGGAAGTAAAGGCTAAGTTAATTCCAGTATCCACAGGAGGCTATGATGGGGATTACAACCTAGGGGTAGAGCAGGCACTGACATTACTGGTGGAAACAATGACGAAGGAGAATGCTTCGGAAGAAAATCTCTATAATATCATCGGCTGTACCATTGACAGCTACAATTTTCTAAGTGATAGAACTGAAATTGAGAATATACTTCACGAGACCTTTGGTATGAAGTTAAATACCTGCTTTACTGCTTATACTTCAGTAGAAGAAATTGAACAAGCTGCAAAGGCAAAGTATAATATTGTTATAAGAAGAGAAGGGTTAAAATGCGCTGAATATATGAAAGAGCATTTTAATATTCCATATGTATATGGACGACCTTATGGAGGTTGTGCTACCCTTGCATGGTTAAAGGAAATCGCACAGGTTTTTGAGAAGAAAGTCAATATGGATTATGTCAAAGGGAAAGCAGAGGAAATAAAAGAGCATAGCTCTAATTACCGGAGGTACATTACTAATTTTACCAGCAAGGAAGTTCTTCTGTACGGTGAATATGATACCGTACTTGGCTTAAAAGTATTTATGGAGGAGTTAGGACTAAACGCAGCAACCTTATATATAAAGCATGAGATGGCAAACCTACCAGAAGCAATCAAGGCAAAACCAACAGAGGCTATGCTAAAAGAAGAGCTGAAAAAGGATTATCATATGGTTATGGGGGATGATGTTCTTCATAGAATGAGCGGTGATAAGCATTTCCTTCAAATTGCTAATCCTAATATGGATAGCTATAATTTTTATCGATATACACCTCTATTAGGATTTAACGGTGCTGTCCGCATCCTACAAGACCTCATGAATTTTGAAAGAAAAGTATAAGTGATAATTGTCTGGCTTGGTAGACTTAAAATAGCAGCTAATAGCTTTCTTGAGTAAAGAAACCTGTTGGCTGCTATTTTAAATATTAAATGTAATAGGTAAATGCTATAAATAAATGCTATAAATAAATGCTATAAATAAATGCAATAGGTAAATTCTAAAAGCTAAAAATTCTAAAGTTTTAAAGCTAAAAGCTTAAATTCTTTTAAAGGTTAAGATTCCAGATTAAAATTTCAAGCCATAATACAGATATGAAATCTGAAAGTTCTATTTTGACTTTTTACTTATAGGTATCCATACCTCACAGAATAAGTTACCGTCATTATTATCAGGGTACAGTTCAAAATCTGTGTCATCCAGCATTTCGTATTCGGAGGCTGGAAGAAATTCTTTGTAAATTCGATCCCAGGTTTCACCTATACATTCGCCGCTATCTCCAATACAGGGGAAGACAGCCCATAAAGTAGGTTTCACCTCCAAAAGTGCATACCCGCTCGGAACATTTCCTCCATCGTGTAACATCCCAATCCCATAGTCAAAGAATTGACTGTCCTTTGAGATAGGAGAGCAGGCTCCGTAGACATCAGTGTGTTTGGAATGGTTGCGAAGTTCTGCAAATACTCCTTCCTCACCACTTCTTTTCCAGAAATCCGGTATCTCGTTATTATTATCCTCCTTAATACTTTCAATCCTAAAGCTCTCAACCTTTGCAATCAGCGTAAAGGGTTCTTTTTCAACAATTTTGTAATCCATCATCGTACCACCTTCCACAATTAATTTTAATATGAGGCGGTTGTATAATTTTAACTGCATACCGGAGCGTTTTGCCACACTTGGTGTAACACCATGAAACCTGGAAAATGCTTTTGTAAAGCTTTCGGGCGAATCATATCCATATTTATAGGCGATGTCGATAACCTTAGCGGTTGAGAAACTTATTTCCTGTGCTGCCAGTGACATACGTCGATTGCGGATATAATCATTTGGAGTTATTCCGGTAATCATACTGAAGGTTTTGTGAAAATGGTAGCTGGACATGTATACCTGTCTTGCTGCATCCTCATAATTTATATCCTCCAGTAGATGTTCTTCCATGTATTCGATTGCTTTTTGAATACTTGTTATGCAGTCCATATTTATCACCTCAAATGTATTGTAAAGGGTTGCAATATTATTTTCCTAATTTACTTTGTTCGATTTTGTCCGGTTTACGTTTACAGTGTTACTAATTATAGTTGATAATCCTTAGATTAGTAAATAATATTTTATTGTATATGATTAATCTATTTTATTATGCCAGGCTTCCTGTTCTTTAAAATATTCCTTTAGACCTCCTACAGCCACAGCAGGTACATAAGCCACGGCATAGGTATAATCAGCAGTTTTCTTATAGAAGGCATAGAAAGGAATAACATACTTGCCAAAGACATCATCTCTGTAGACGATTTCTGCACTATCATAATCTTCAAAGTCAACTGCATTATTGTGAAGCATACAGTAGGTGCATACATGACCTGTGAAAATGTAACCACTACGAAGGTATCCCTCAGCTTCTTCTAAGGTAATAATAGGCGTATCTTCTGGGAAAGCACGCTCCAAATTATGTTCGGTGTAATAAATTCCTACCAATTTAAGCGTTTCATCATCATTAGAATTGCTAAAATAGAAGCTAAACTTGTTTAGATATTGGTTATACATCCGTTGATTAATATCCCTTGAAGGTTCATAAGCCTCAACAAATAACGAGACATATCCATCTCCTAAGTAATCTGCATTACGTATTATAAATTGGAATTCAAAATTAGTATTAAATATCTTATTTGCGAAGGAAAGGGCTCCCGACAATTTATTTTTAATGGATTCATCGCTCTCCTCAAAGGTTATAGCTATTTCATTACCGTTTAATCTAAAATTATTATCTACAAGTGGATCTATATTCCAGATTCGATAAGTGATGGAGCTTTCATCCGAGGAGTCCATCCAAATTTTATATTCATCAGATATCAAATCAGTAGAATAGTAGTGGTACTTAGTACTTTTTAAGATGTTGTTATCTATTATAATATAAGGATTGTCATCTGAATTTGCAGGTTTAACATTAATTTTATTTTCTTCTGATATAAAGTTAATGTTCAAGTTATTCATCGCATTATCAATAACAGTTTGAAGCTTTTCTTGAAAATAAACGTCATAGTTCTCAACCGTCACAGGTTGGTAGACCGTAAGAGATTGGCTGTCTGCATTACTCTTCGCAGGTGATTTCATAAGGTCATTTAAAGAGTCAGCTCTCATAGTAAAGTAGGCTTTGGTAGATGCACCTGCTTTAATACCGTAGATATTACTGTTTTGCTCAACTATATCACTGGCAAAGATTTGGGTACTATCCGGTAATATGATTTCAGGTCTATTCATAGTGAGACTAATTAATATAATAATCAGCGGTAAACATAAACCAGCTGCCAGCATGGTATACCATCTCCAATAAACTGGTTTATGAATTACATCTGAATGGATAATTAGTGCATTATTTGCTTCTTCTATAATATCATCGCTTATATTGTTAATTTCTTTATACAGCTTCTTTCCGCTCATAGATAATAACCTTCTTCCTCCAAATATAATTTCAGCTTCTTTCTAGTTCTGAAAAGAGAAGATTTAACCTTACTTTCACTCATATGAAAGCGGTTTGCAATCACTTTAATGGGATTTGTATGCCAATACCGAAGTACAAATAAGATACGAGACTCCTGATCAATACCACGCAAAAATATATCAATAAGTCCACTAAGCTGACCTTCCGAATAATGATCCTCTAGGTCAAAGCCACCTGGGATACATTCTTCAAGCTCGTTGTAGACTAGCTCTAAATTACGATTTCGCTTTTTTGCCGTATAATACTCATATTTTTGCAAAGCAAGATTACGAACAATTTTACCCAAATAGGCGGGCAAAGGATCTGGCTCCTTAGGTGGTATGGAATTCCAGGTTCGAAGATAGGTATCATTTTCGCATTCTTCCGCATCCTCTTTGTTATTTAGAATGTTAAAAGCAATATGATAGCATAGCTTACCATACTTAGCTTTTGTTTCTTTGATTGCAGATTCAGAACGCTTAAAATACAATTCAATTATTTGGCTGTCCTCCATCACTTAATCTCCTCTGTTTATTGAAAGCTTTCATCTATATAATCGGAAAAAGATGTATTGGTTGCAAAATTATAATTATTTGCTCATTGAAAATGATATAAACCAGCTAGAAATATGACTTATTCTGATTGACTACATTATAAAACAATACTATATTATTTGTAAAATAATACAAGTAAAGCATGCAACCAATAGTAGCGAAAGTGTAGATAGATGGTTGGTAGCCTGCGGTAAGGTTTTCATATATTCTAGTATCTATGAAACAATGAAAAAGATGAGGTGAAAAAGTCACTTTCACATGGAAAGGTTCTGTTTTACAGTATCTTTCATCACTTTTTAAGATAGTCCTAGAGGGAAAAGGAGATTAAGAATGAGCGTTGCAGAAAACCTAATAGAATTAAGAAGAGCAAAGGGTTTGTCCCAAGAAGAATTAGCGGAATATTTGGCGGTTTCTAGACAGGCAATTGGAAAGTGGGAGAGCGGAAGCTCCCTGCCAGAAGTCGAGAGATTAATTCAGTTAAGTGATTTCTATAAAGTGTCTTTAGATAGGTTAATCAGAGACAAAGAGGTGTGTAATAAGCAGTTTGGAAGTGAGAATAAGACGAGCAATCAGGAGATAATCAGTTTCTTGTTAAAGGCAAAAAAAGCAACCTATGCTGCATCTGGAAGCGAAACTATTCCCTCTAGAATAAATTCTCATGACCTGGAATTTAGTGAAGGCGAACTGCACTATTATGACACCTATCTGGGTGGAGAACGCTTCGGCGGGGAAGAAGCCATATGGATTGTGGATAAACCCTTCTGGTGCATGAATTATTGTGGAAGAGTGATAGGAGAAAACTTTAGCGGAGATGTACTAAAGAATGCTTTATCAAATGTTCCAGCCAAGAGTCCCTATCGTGGACCTGCTTTCTTCCAAGAGGGAGATTATACTTATCACTGTAAAGTAGATGGAACATTTGAATGGTATCAGGGGTATGAGGAGATTCTTTATAAGGGAATTAGAATCTATGAGTGTTATTTTCATGGAGGCAATATAATTTAGAAAGTTACTGAACCCTGTAATATTTATTTATGATATTGAGTGTTATCTGCTTGGCATCGGCACCGGTTACGCGACTTTTCGTAGCATCGTCTAAATGTACTGCGAAATAATGTATTTCGTCATCAACTTCAAAAAAGCCAACATACCAGGAGTTGTTATGAACACCCGCACCAGTTTTACCGTACAATTTAATGTCCTCGTTATTATCAGCTTTCATAATATGCTTTAAAATTTCAATATCTTCTACAGAATAATTGGACTTGCCTTCAAATATTGAAGTTAGGACACGGACCTGTTCTGTAGGGGATATTTTTAAAGAAGACTCCAACCAGAAGCCATTTAAATCCGGCAATGAATTAGCATTGCTTCCTTCCCAACTTGAAATGTCACAGTTTCCATAGGATAGGGTATCTAGTTGTTCTTGAACAGATTCTTTTCCCACCTCATCAATTATTTTACGATAATACCAAATACATGAATATTGAAAAGCTTCTTTTAGCGTTACATCAGAATTCCATTCAGAAACAGGGTAGTTAACTCCACTATATCCCAGCTTAGAATCTTCAGAATTAATAACATCCTTCTGTAAGCCCATTAGTGTAGATATAATTTTAAAGGTAGAACAAGGAGTTGTTTGAATATTACACAGTTCCTTGTTATAAAAGTTGTATTCATTTTCATTTGTATTATAGATAACGGCACAACCGTTAAACCCCTCAAAACAATCCTCAAAATCACGAATTACTTCTGTGGGAGTGTCGTTAAGCGATGCTTCGACTGTAATAGTTGGTTTTGGCAGGGTAGCAGTTATATTATTTGATAAATGAGTAGGCACAAGATTTGTCATCGTTTCCCCTACAATAACATTAGCAAATGGAACTATGACTTCATTAATATCATACATTGTTATTGATTCGCTATGGTCAGGAATTAAAGCTGTAAAAGGTTTTGATGGATCTATCATAATGGGTAACAAATTCTTATTACCAAATTCAATTCTACTAATCTTATCCTGGTTTAATGAAAAAATAGCAGAACCTTGTTCATTTGTAAATTGAACAGGCCCATTCTCTAGTCCGACGAAACCACCACCTTCTCTAAAAAAGTATCCATAAGATATACCAGGATGATTAACATAGATGGAATAGGTATAGTCATAAGTATTCTTATCATAAAACAATAAAACCCCAAGGGTTTCATTAACAGATTTTGCAATCTCCCAAGAAGAATCTATATGTTGACTCTTTCTTGCGTCTTTCTCTAAACTACCTTTTGATGCACCAATATTTCCATACATAAATAGAAAAATGGCTATTAGGATAACACTGAATATAAATGGTAAATAGGGCTTTATTTTATTTTTCACAAATTGTCCCTCCAAATATTTATCTCACTCGGATTAATATGATATCAAAAAAAGCAGGTATAGCAAAGAATACTATACCTGCACATTGAAAACAAAGCGTGTTACTTAACTAATTGCAGGGCATCTAATAAATATTCTGTAACCTCATAGATATCAGGGGTAAGATTATCTCCGGCATCTGTGATTGTTACCACAACCAGATAGTTATCAATGTATATGTCATAAAGGACCTGAATAAATGAACCCTCTTGTTCAGCTACCTTATAGTCGGCTATGTACTTAGTTTTAAAGGCTGTACCGTTCTTTGTTTCATAATCGCTGGTCGTAAACTCACTTAGGGTTATATTTTCTATACCATTTTCAGCAAACTGTGAAATAAATAGATCTTCTGTGAGCACACTGGCAAAATACTCTTTTGCAATATCATAGGTTGTTGCAGTATCTGTTTCCTGAACAAGAATAGTTATATTCGAGGAACCTGAAGCTAAATCAGCTGAGCTTGGGTAAAGCATAACAATAATGTCATTATTCTCTTGAGCTAAAATGTCCATCGTCCAATCCTTGGGAACTACGGTATTAAATTTTCCAAGGTTAGCATCCTGCGCAGCGAAGGGGGCATTCTTAACAAGCGGATTTACAGGTGTCTTTACGGTAACCTTACAATTGTATTTTTTCTTGTTTACTAAGGCTGTAACAGTTGCAGAACCTGCTTTTTTTGCAGTTACCTTTCCGGAAGAGTTTACAGTTGCTACCTTTTTATTACTTGTAGACCAAGTGACCTTTGATTTTGTACCGCTGATCTTTAACGTATACGTCTTACCAACATCTAACGATATGGATGTTTTGTTTAGTTTGATTGTTGCAGCGTAGGCAACAGTAGCATTCGCATTGGATACTGCGAAAGGAGTTATGAGGGAAAGTATCATCATCATAACAAAAAATTTGTTGAACATTCTAGTAAGTTTCACACTAATTCCTCCCAAGTTTAATTTATTATAGTATGTAAAATTTAGCAATTTTTATTATAGCTCTTTCATAAGTTTATTTCTACAGTTAAATTTCCACAAATAGTTAAAATATGATTAGAAAGATTGATTCACCTTATTTCTATGCTATAATGACATTGGTTAAATTTGCATAAGGGAGAAGACTTATTATGATCAAAAAGATTTTTCGTTTAGGTACCTCTATTGGTATCGTATTGATGTTATTATTTTCACCATTTACACAAGCATATGCTCAAACGAGTAGCGTTACAAACTTAATCGCAACGCAGAATGCAAAAGTAAATTATGATGATACAATGGCTCTTGCAAAGAAAAAGGCAGCATTTCTAACCTCGATATATGGTTCTGCAAGTGTGCAATATGCCTTAATTGACAACGGAGAGATTATATTATCCGGCCAAGCTGGTGTAAATGATAAAGTGAAAAAAACTGTACCAACAAAAGATGATATGTATGGTATCGGATCAATTAGTAAAATTTTCACAACAGTAGCGGTAATGCAATTAGTCGATCAAGGGAAAGTAGATCTAGATACTCCAATCGTACAATATATTCCAGAGTTTAAAATGGCAGACAAAAGATACAACGATATAACAACCAGAATGCTTTTAAACCATTCCTCCGGTCTATTTGGTAGTACCTTTAACAGTACCTTCCTTTTTAACGATAATGATTCATCAACTTATAATAATTTGTTGAGCAGATTGTCCGTTTCCAGGTTGAAAGCAGATCCAGGTGAGTTCTCTGTTTACTGTAACGACGGATTTAGTTTGGCGCAAATTCTAGTTGAAAAAGTTACAGGAATTAGTTTTACTGAATACATAAAAGAAAATATTGATCAGCCCTTAGGTTTACGTTTGACAAAAACACCGAAGGATAATTTTGATCGAAATCAGCTTGTTAAAGCATATCAGATTGGCAGTGACATTGCATTACCGGTAGAAAACACGAATGCAATCGGTGCAGGTGGAATCTATTCAACAGCAGAGGAAATATGTAAATTTGCTGAGGTTTTTATGACGAAGGAGACAAATAAGGTTTTATCCGCCGATTCCGTTAAAGCTATGATGAATCCGGAATATCTTAACGGTATTTGGCCCGAGGGTGAAGTCGGACCTCTGTCCTATGGCCTTGGGTGGGATAGTGTGGATACTTATCCATTCAATGAATATGGAATCAAAGCTTTGGTAAAGGGAGGAGATACGCTTCAATATCATGGATGTATGATTGTTTTACCAGATCATAATATGGCAATGGCTGTACTATCCACTGGTGGTGCAAGTACTTATAATCAAGCCATGGCACAGGAGGTTTTGCTTTCTGCTTTAAAGGCAAAAGGTGTTATAGATGAAATCAAGCCTTATAAAACCTTTACAAAGCCAATAAAGGCTGAAATGCCAAGTAATATAAGGAAGTTCGAGGGCCTTTATGCTTATTATAATGGCGTTAGTAAAGTAACCATTAGTAAGGATGGAATACTTACCTTATCAGATGCAATTTTTAAGAATTTGCAGGGGAAAAAGTTTACATATACAGGTGATGGAAAATTCTATTCCTATGATGGAAGCACTTATATAAATTTTATAACTGAGACGAATGGGTTAACTTATCTTAATATCTCCGGATATAGCATGCTTCATGGCATTAGCCAGATTCCCACTTCTGTTTATCAGGGACAGAAGATAGTGAATAATCCAATTTCTGATGATGTGTTGGCGACCTGGCGCCAGAGAGATAATAAACTATATTTTGTGATAAATGAAAAGTATGATTCAGCAGCGTATTCCCTATCACTGATATCCAAATTATATATACTGCAGGATTTGGAGGGGTATTGTGATTATGCTAAGATCATAGATAAAAATAATGCGAAAGCTGATCTTCAGATACCTGGAGTCAATGGTAGAGATTTGAGTGATTACTTTTTTTATAAAGTCAGAAACACAGAATATCTGAAAAGTAATGGGAGCTTATTGATATCAGAGGATAATGTGAAACCACTATCTTCAAAATCTTCCTTCACCGTTAAAATTGGTAAAGAAGGTTTTGCACAATGGTATAAAATTGATCAAGCTTCAGGAAAGAAAAAAATCAGTGTTAAGCTACCGAAGGAGGCTTCCTTCACCGTTTATAATGAATATGGAGTCATGCTTAGCAACTCAATCATTAATAAAGAATCTACTGTTACGCTACCGCTAAAGGGCTACATTGTTTTTGCGGGAAAACAGGATGCAGAATTTGCAATTAAAATTGCATCCTCTTGATATAAATTTAATTATAACATATAAAAAAATTACCTTTGCAGGTAATTTTTTTTTGAAAGTAATTAAACTAATTTTGATAGCAATCTAGTATCTGTAGTTTAAATCCTTGGCTTTTTTGCCATTCAGCTTAATTAACTGTCGCCAGCCTAATTGAGCCATTAATTTATAAAGAAAACGTGGAAAGTTAATATTCGTATAAATGTTGTCGGAACTGGACTTTTGTTCAATGTTCTTTGCCAATTGAGTAAAAGCTAAACCGACTGATTTCTTTGGCCCTTTTCCCAGAGGAACTCCACTCATAGAAAGTAAGGCTCCGCCTCCACCGATGCCAATACCCATTCCCCATTTAAGCTCCATATGCCTGCACCAATTATGTAAGATTTCTATCGCATTGGAGTTTTGAATACCATCATAAAATCCGGAATTAACAATACAATAAACGGTTATATTTTTGTTGGCTAAACCAAATTGTTGTATTATTTCCAAACAGGATAGTAGGTGAGAGGGGATACCGTCTACATAGAGTGGAAAAGCAAATACAAGAACATCAACATCGTTCAAGGTAAGAAGTGACTCTTGGGAGGGTTGTGGTTTATTAAATTGATATTCAATATAAGTCACATCCTTATTTAAGCAGGTTTTCAACTCCTTTAGGATTTGTCCGCTTGTACTATCTTTTGATTTTGGGCTACCATTTATCATTGCAATTTTCATAGGACGACACCTCTTAGTTCCTCTGAATTTTGAAAGAATGCGATTGTTCCAACTTCGCCGTCATAATTTATTACGTTTGCTTGCATAAGTCGTTTGGCGGTTTCTTTCTCATCGGAAAGAATGTTTTCGCCATAATAATAAGCGGACAGCTTAATCTTATTGGAATACCTTCTTTTATGATGCATTTCACCATTACGAATTACAAAATCAGGATGTATGTAGGATATAGCTCTGTCTAAAACATTTTTAACAAAAGGACTTGCACTACCATATGTACATTTGCTTACAAGAATTAGTTCAGAACATTTACTAAAATATTTACCCAATTCTTCAAAACCATCAGTAATGACACACTTGCCGGGGGTCTTTATCCAACACCCAAAACAGCCAATGCAATTATGAATTTTATCATTGTTCGTAATAACCATGTCTTCTGAATTCGTTTTTAAAAATGAGGCATCCGTATCAGTAATTATTAACCTCAAAGTGATTCCCCCTAACATATTTTGTATTCTGTTTCTTTTAAGGCAATTATATAACCATAGGCGGAAGAATGATACTTAAATCTTTATTAAAAAGATAAGTAGAAGATTTAAGTTATAATGTAATCCAATATCTTTGCTCTAGTACTCCATTAACTTCAAGTTCGTTTTCCAAGATTCCACCATTCTTTATAATGGTTTTTGCAGAGCCAATATTGGTTCTTTCACACACCATTAAAACCTTATCAAGACCAATTTTTCTGCACTCATCCAAAGCTAGTCCAATCATTTCAGTTGCATAGCCTTTTCTTCTCTCCGAAGGCCTTACCCCATCACCAATATGACCACCATTTAGCAGAAGGGCTTCATTGAGACAATGACGTATATTGACTGCACCAATAAATATTCCTTTATCGGTATCGAAGCAGAATAGTGTTGTTGCAGGTACAAAATCAGGTAAGCCTTTTACTTCATTCTCAAACCCTAGAAGATAGCTGTCAAAATCGTGATAGTCAAATCTTCTAATAGAATAGGGGATTATTCTTTCACCAGTTGATGACCATTCATCCATCACTTCAAATAATAAATCTTTGTGAGTAGACTCAAGTCTAACTAACTTTAACATATGCTTTGACCTCCTTAATATATAGTGCTTACTTTATCTCTAATCCACAATCAGAAGATATCTTAAAAAAGTAGTGACAATACCAAACAACCAAAAGCCTTGGTAAATCCGTTCGAAAACCACTTATAAGTATATTAATCATAATAGCAGCTCCTTTTTATTGCAATTATAGTTTCCATAATATAGAAAGTCAATTCAGGGAATAAAGATATACATGACTCATATTAGAATTATCGACAGCAGCATTAATTATAATATGGTCGGCATCGTTCCAACCGATGGAATACTCATGCACACCGGGTTGGTTTTCCCGGTTTAATAAATATAATGTTCCAGCCTCAAGATCAATTACACCAATTTGCCTAATTACATTTTCTCCAAAAGAAGATACTAGAATTTTATTGTTATCGGAATTAATAAGAAGACTTTCTGCCAACTCCTCTGTAATTCCCTCAACAGTTAATCTTGTTCCAGTAAATTCATCTGCTAGATAGATGGCTCCATTTTCTTTGATAAAGTCGTACCTTCCACCAGAAAACTTAACCCGAAGATTAGTATCTGAGGTTTTTGTAGAATTCCAGTAGAGGGCACTATTATAAATTTGGATAAGTTCATCTTTAGAATAGTCATAGCAATAGTAATTAAAGGTATCCTCGGAAAGTGGTTCCAGCAGAAGGATTTTGTCTTCTACGATTTTCGCTGAGGATACGGTAGAGAGGCCGGTCAGTTCGGAGAGAGAAATCGCCTTCTTATGATCAGTATCCAGAAGATAAGTTTCGGTGCTATCCAGCGTCTGCCCCAGTGATACAACAAACTGGCCCTTACCAAGATAATTCCAACTACGAAGAACGGGGTACTGGGATAGTTCGATATCATTTACATAGATACCCTGTAAAATATCCGTGGTTCGTCCTGTCTCCAGGTCATAGCGAGCAGGATACTCCCATTTATCAGATTGAGGGTTTATATATAGCGTTAACCATACTTCATTGCCATCAAAGATGTTTAAAGTAAATAGGGCATCATTATCATCATCTATCATAAAGCGGGTAGTATTATTGTTTTGTATATATAATTTATCCTCATAGGCTATACAGGTATATTCAATAGCATGGGTAATACCAAGTATTGATACTTGACCTTTGACAGTTTGTGCTTCAACGGGAACATATTCATTATCTACTGCTGTGTAGTATTGAATGTTGTCCAATCCATCAGAGTAATAAAACAAGGAACCCAGAGTGCTTAAATAGTTATCTGACTTTAAATACTGAACAGCAAATACATCCTCAATAGTATCAGTCGCATATAAAGTAATATGGTCATTATCAGTAGGGATATTGGTAACGGCAGGTAATTCAGTATTTGGGTTTTCTGATTGTTTGGAATCAGGAACAATTTCTGTGGTCTCAACCTGAAACAAAGAAATTACCCATTCCCGAAACTCTGCATTGACGGTATAAGCAGTAGAAAAAGATACTGCAATTAGGATTATAATGGCTGCGGCGCCTACAAACCAGTGATAGGGAATAGAGTTCGATGTCTTCTTTTCTTCCATAGCATCGTTAATTAATACGTCATCTATTTTAGAGATTGCATCCCAGAGATTACTTATATTCATTACCGTATCCCCTTTCTAACAAGAATTTACATAAGGTTTTTCCGTCTCTTGAAAGGATGGATTTGACCTTACTTTTACTGTAACCATAACGATTTGCAATGTCTGAAATTGTGTCAAAGAAAAAGTAACGCCGTATAAAAACATTCCTCTTATATGCCGGAACTCCTTTAAGAAATTCATTAAGTATATGTACCAGTTCCTCCACTTCAAGCTTTTCTGACAGATTGATATTCGTAGCCAAAGCATTCTCCAATTCTTCCATTGTTGTTTGAATATTGGAATTTCTTTTCCCAGCATGATTATAGCTCAATCGTTTTAAAGACAGATTACGCACAATTTTACATAAGAAAGCCGAAAAATATCCCGGTCGTTCTGTAGGGATGGCATTCCACACTCCAAGGTAGGCATCACTTACACATTCTTCGGCTTCTTCGTTACTGTGTAAGATGTTTAGAGATATTTTTGTACATAAGGGGTTATATTTTTGCTTTGTTTCAATAATGGCTTGCTCAGACCTGTTCCAATATAATTCAATTATTTCATTGTCATCCATAATCATTCCTCCTATACCATATATGTACTGAAATATTAGAAACGGGTCGCATAAAATATAAAACAATGTCGCAGACCCTTAAAAAAGAATCTGCGACGGTTAAAGAGTTGGTTTACTATTTTTGGCATAAGAAAATACCTGCATCCTTTGTAATGTAAATACCCTTCTTACCAAGTTTGTTTAATAAAAATTTTTCGAATTTATCCTGTTTGCCATTTAAGTAAATCATTTGATTGCCATGACAAGAGTAGATATAGTTTGCCAAGGGCTGAACCTCTGTTACCAAAAGATTATCTTCAAATTTTATTATTTCTACTTCACCAAAGATAGGAGATAATTCAGTGGCACCATTATCTAATCCAAAGATATCATAAAGTTTGATTTCGGATAAAGCAATTCTATCATCATAATCCTTAACTAAGAGCTCAATTTCTTTCATATGCTGCTTTCCATAAGTACTACAGCAAAACAACCCACCTTTTTTGAGGACGCGATGAAGTTCTTTCAGGGTCTCTTCCCGGTCTTTTGCATAGAAGAGTACATGATTAGCAATGACAACGTCATAACTTTCGTCTTCATAAGGAATTTGGCTAAAGTTAAAACATTGATAATTAAATACATGCTTTTTAGCTTTTAATTTTTCTTTTGCATTTCTCAACATCCCGGAGGAGACATCAGACAGCATTACATGAATAGAATCAGGTAAAAAATTAAGATTATCTGCCCATAATTGACCATTTCCGCAGCCTGTTTCAAGAATATTCATACCACTTTGCAAATTAAGATTCTCGTATATCCATGAAAACCATCCCCTAGTATTTATGGAAAATCTGTTATGCAGTTCTATTCGGGCATTGATGTTAGTTGAATTCTTATATTGATTAATTAAAGTCTCTTTCATACTGGTAAGATGAATTAAGCTGATTATCTTATTCCAATCTACTTCCGGTTTTCCAGAAATGGATTGGGACACATCAAGAATAGCCTGTTCTATTTGTTTTAGTTCGGAGATCTTTTCCTGAATTAATTTTAACTGAAGATCAAAGGAATCCATAATAAAATCAGTGTTTTTCCCATTGTGAGTAATACTGGATATCTCGTTTAAGGAAAAACCAAGCCTTTTTAAAACAATTATTTTCTGCAATTTTGCAAAATCCTTGTCGGAATAATAGCGGTATCCAGATTCCTTGATAATAGAGGGTTTTAATAAACCAGCATCATCATAATGCCGTATAGTTCGGACGGATACATTTGCTCGTTTAGCAAAATCTCCAGTTGTATATAAAGCATTCTCCTGCATAAATGTGACCTCTCAAAGCATTTCCTAAAGTGATTTAAATGTATTTTGTTAACAGAGTATAGGGTGACTATTGCTATTTACACTAAAAGTATAAGTAAAACATACTAGCGATGCTCACAGTATAGAGACATTTAAAAATCTCTATGCTCGAAATACCACTGTATGGTTTGACGAAGGCCTTCCTCAAATTCTATTTTTTTACTCCAGCCCAGTTTTGAATTGATTTTCATTGGGTCAATGGCATATCTTTTATCATGACCTTTTCTATCTACAACAAATTGAATAGAGGGGACATCAATATCGTAATCGTTTTTCATTATATCTAAAATAAGCTTTGCAATTTCAATGTTAGTATGTTCATTCTGGCCACCCACATTATAAACCTCTCCAATGTTACCTTCTAAAAGTACGTTGTCAATCGCTTTACAATGATCTTCCACATAGAGCCAATCTCGTATATTAAGTCCATCTCCGTAAATTGGTATCGGAGTACCTGTTAAACAGGACTTAATACAAAGTGGAATGAACTTTTCCTCATACTGATACGGTCCGTAATTGTTGGAGCATCTGGTGACTAACACCGGAAGTCCATGTGTAGCGTAGTATGCAAGTGCCATCATATCGCCTGCAGCTTTACTTGCTGCATATGGATTTCTGGGTTGAAGGGGAGATGCTTCTGTAAAATAACCTTGGGAAGGCAATTCCCCATACACTTCATCCGTTGAAATGTATAAAAAGCGTTTGTCATTTGCATGCCAGGAATCTTTGGCAGCGTTTAATAAATTTAAGGTTCCGAGTACATTAGTTTCGGCGAATTCTTTTGATGAAGCAATACTTCGGTCAACATGAGTTTGAGCGGCAAAATGAACAACATAATCAATATCATATTCGCTAAATATCTTCTTAACTAATTCTTCGTCGCAGATGTTTCCTTGCAGAAAGATATAGTTATCCGATATTTCATATCTGCTGACATTCTGTCGGTTTCCACAGTAAGCCAAAGTATCCAGGTTAATAATCCTAACGGTGTCTTCATATTTCTGCCTAAGATAGTGAATGAAGTTGGAACCAATAAATCCTGCGCCTCCAGTAACTAAATAACATTTCATATAATATCCTCCTTTAAAATTGTGAACCTATTAGATTATAAAATCATAGGTTATGATTCTTACAAAACGATAGTACCGGGTCACGTTACGTAAGAGTCAAGAGGGTTTTATATAAAATTTTTACAGGCTAAAATAATACATAATGTTATAGCTGGTAAAAAAATTGAATATTTACGTAGATTTCGCATTACAATAATATTTTATTAATTACAGAAAAATATTAAAATTAAATTTATCGTTACTTATTTTCTATTTAATTCTTTAGAGAAGAAGAGAAGCAAATCATCATCATTCACACAAGGAGCATATTGATCTAACTGCTTGCCCTGATACCATACGCCTGTGCCATCTGGTATAAAATACTCCAAAGTCTACAATTTCTGGAATGTTCTTATTACCAAAAGGGCCTTCTTCTGGATTTAACACAAGTGTGCAGATTCCGGCAATATTTCCTTCATACACTGCGACAAATACTTTTCGTTTATTATCTAATTGATCCTTATAATAACCGGTATAGGTTTCCATTGAGGGATGCCATCCATAGGATAAATAAGTATTATAAAAAACTTCTGCATCCTCAAACTGCATATCTCTAATTGTTAGTGAATTTGCATTATAATAAGTCATATTATGTACCATACCTTTCTCAATTAGCATACTTGGAACTATATCTGGATTATTGTGCTCATATTCCTCTTTCTGCTCTACTGGCAGCAGTAGATTGTACGATTCATCCAGTTCGTTAAATTTAACAGATTAATTTAATTATACTTTCCATTATATGGTGAGTCAATTAGTACTTATATGAAAGAGACTTGTTTAGGATATTACAATGAGGATTGGCTTTTGCGGTTTGTTACTTGATTTAGAATTAATTTTACTAGGATTAAAATCGCAAAATAAATAGGAACTGTTGCTAATAAAATTGTATAAAGGTCATGTACGACTGAATAGGAACTGGAATTAAAACCTTTGACAAAAAGGTGACCAAAAAGATAGGACAGTGGCAGTAAAAATATTCTAAACACAAGGGTAGCTGCTTTTGGATTTTTACGAACGAGGATTAATATAATTCCTAAAAATACTATAAGAACAGCAGCTATGGAAACATAATAAGACAACACGAGGCGTGGCAAGGTTACTGCTCCACCGTTCGGATTCTGATCCTCACCATAGAGTAGGATGTCCTCACTTCCATCGTTAGAAGAATAGTAAACGCTAGTTACTGTGTCAGCGTCCTCATTTAAGATAAAATCTCGAGGAAATAGATCATTGTTTACGCGTTCTAAAATGCTAGTCCAGAGTTCAAGGGTAAAGTGGTTATCATTGCTATTCGATGGTTTAATCATTCGAATATCACAATAAGTATCAGGAATACCGATATGAACTGTGAGTTGATTGTTCTCGTCAGCAGTAATATTGATAGCTTCTTCAGAGTACGGAATAAAATAGGGCGTGGTGAGATACCCCATTGTCAATACAAATATTAATAAGGTGAGAGCTACAGATAGAAGTATTGTTAATAGTTTTTTCTTGCGAAGGGTCTTTTGCATTTTAGTTAAGGGAATAGTTTTTACATCAAGTGATATATTATTTGCTACGGATAACCTGTTAAGCTCCTTCTTACAGCTCTCACAGGTACTCAAATGCTCTTCAACTAAATTACGAGTGTCATCACTTGAAATATTTTCAAAGTATAAGGGTAATAAATCTTTTATAACATCACAAGTTATTTTCATTGATAATCCTCCATTCGATCTATAATTTTGTTCCTGGCCCGGTGGTAAGTGACACAAGCCCAGTTTTCCGTCTTATTGAATAAATTAGCAATTTGTCTAAAGCTTAATTCACCAAATACTCTTAATGTAAATACTTCTTTATAGGGATCTTCAAGGTTATGCAAGGCTTCATGGACTTTCATTGTTGTTTCGGAATTGAGAATAAATTGCTCAATATCGATATCGTTTGATTTTTCTTCAAGGATGGTAAGAGTATCAATCTTCTTATTTTTTCGTAGATAAGAATAGTAGCAGTTTTTGGCAATCTGACATAACCAAACCCTTAGTTCGCAATTGCCTTTAAATTGATTAAAAGACTTCATTGCTTTAAAGAATGTTTCGGAAGCAATTTCTTCTGCTACATGCTCATCTTTTGAAAGGCTTAAAATAAATAGATATACATCATTGAAGTATGCTTTATATATTTGTTCTATTTCAGTCACTTTTTCACCTCCCTTAATAAGACTTACAAAATCTATAAATCTTACAAAGTTATCCTAAATAAATGCGAAAATAATATATTTATAAACAATATTAAATAAGACTTAGTAACGTAGAAGTGGATTATATCAGTTGAGTAGAGCATAAAACGATGCTAAAAAAGCTGTCCGGATATCCGAACAGCTTTATATAAGTTGTACTCAATTCAGACTAATGCATATAACTTCTTATATATTCTTCATGGTGTTGACAAAATTCATAACCTTTCACCATAAACTCATGTATCGGAAGTGTGGAATACATTTCAAATAAAGTATCTAATATGGGTTTCTCATCAATTTAAAAGTTAATTCCATAGATAACCTCCATAAACAGTTATGCAGTAATCCAATCAAATTAATGAACGTCAGTCCTGTTTGTCACAACCCTAACAACAGCCAAAGCAACTTTTATAGAAGACTCGTTTTCAATACTAAACGTAAATTTCCTATCACTCTTTAATCAATATTTTCTCCGCACATAATGTCAAAGGGCATAATCAGTATTTTACTTAGCTTCTTTTCATATTCTTGAAAAAACCACTTTGTGGCATTTGCATAATGTTCAATCGTGTCAAACTTCCAAAAGGAGTAGTACTTTACACATTTAACAATCTTGGTCAGTGGTCTTGGTAATTCACCAATTTCATCAAACACGTAGAATCTTTTCATATAGTTGATGTCAAGACTACCTTCCTGTTCTTTTTGAAAAGACTGCATTTCCTTTGCCAGTGTTTCGAATTCATCAAGTTTATCAGGCTTTACCTGAAAGAGTTTCACTTCTGAAAATATCATATTAGCCTCCGTATTGTGTATTTTGTAAAATGTATTATTTATTAGATAAGCGATATAGCCTTTACCATGAACAGTTCAAGAGGTTGTTCAAAGCCTATTAAATAAATCCTTTATCAAACTCTATAACAGCAGCATGATTCAGGCTGTCATCATATATTAAGGATTCTAAAAATTTTCCAGGAACATTTTCAAGATAACCTTTCTTGAGTTCCATTGCCATAAAGGCAGGATAGTTATCACCATTGCAATCGGTAATCCCATATTTTATGGCTTCAACAAATCCGAATTGAGGGTAATATTCTGGACGACCAAAAAATAAAATAGCACCAAATCCGAGTTCAGTAGCTTTTGCTATTGTAACGGTCATTAAGGCCTTACCAATCCCTTGCTTTTGATATTCTGGGGCTACACTTAATGGACCAAAATTCAGCACAGGTACAATCTGGCCATCCAGTGTTTCCACATGGGCATGGCTATAAATAACATGACCAATAATTCTTTCATCTACGACAGCGACATAACTAAGTTCAGCTATTCCATCTGTTTCACGTAATGCATGCACCATCCAGTGTTCAAAAGGGCAACCGATGCCCCCTCTCTCAATTCGACCTGGATAGGAGAATGCTGCGCGGGTAATTTCCTCTACAATACGATAATCACTTTCTACTTCTAGCCTAACGATAATATCTAACATAGTTTCCTCCTGAAATGCGGAGAGTTATTCTTTGTATTCCCTCCACAAAGATAATTTAGTTGTTTTCATAACTTATCTATCCACCTTTCCTTAGGAAATTTATATTATAACTCTTAATAGAGATATAAATCAGAATATTTTTAGCATAATATGGTAAATTATAAACCGTAGAGACCAAGAACACAATAAGGTTGACAGAATTTAAATAAATAAATATTGAAAATGTGTGAGTATGAATTTCATATTGTGCATGGTATAAATTGACGGATCTTATCAGAATTATAAGCATACCTGGATTGTGTAGTATTAAGTAATAAAATACGATCTATGCAGTTAGTCATAAGGTATTTAGTTGAGTTATATAAGGTATGATAATGATTTATGTGTAAATGAAGCAAGTAAATGTTTAACTGAATGATAAATAATAAGTTAAGATTGTGCGAATAAAAGGAAAGGTAAGTCTATTTCCTGGCAACTAATATAGTGGTATTTTCAACACGAAAAACCTTTGCTACATTGATAAACCCAGCACTTTTTAACATTGATATTTGATTGGAAATCGTACATCAGATACTAAAATTTTATCATGGGGAAAGAAATAGAGACACCTTAAATAATTTTATAATAAATTTTAGGCTTAAAGTAACTAATTCCGTAATAAACTTCACTTTTCAGCAATTCTATGCAAATATTCTCGAGGCGATATTCCTTTTATCTTCTTAAAGGCTTTAGAAAAATATAGATTATCATTAAAACCCACAGAATAACCAACGGAACCAATGGATAGGTTTGAGGTCTTCAGTAGCTGACAGGCTTGCCTGATACGAAACTCAAGAATAAATTGTTCTGGTGATTTATTGTAATGTTCCTTGAAGACACGAAATAATTGGCTTCGGCTGATGCCGATGTAGTCTGCAATCCCTTGGACAGTTAGTTCTTGTGTGTAATTATATTCAATATATTCTGTAGCTTTTTGAAGATAAGTGGTAGAAGAGTTGTACTGTCTTTTGGTATGTGAGGCTTTTTCAACTAAAAGGGAAAGAGCTAGCATTAAATATCCTAACATATTAATCTTTGCGGAATCACTATTCCCCTTTGAATGGTAGATATTCATTAAATAGGCTTCAAAATTGTTATCTATATCGGTGTATATCACCGGATTTTCTTCGGTAAAGTCTGTTTGATTAATAATTATTCTCGCATCATTTCCTTGAAAACCCACCCAATAATATTCCCAAGGATCATTTTGGTCAGCAATATAAGTTATTTCGGTGTTGGGGTAGATTAGAAAGGTATTGCCTGCAGTTATCTCGAAACTTCTTTTACCTGCTTTGTAAATTCCCTTTCCAGAGACAACATGGTGAATTAAATAGAAATTTCGAATTCCAGGACCCCATTGGTGCATTGCTTTACATTGCTCTTGACCAACATTATAAACTCGAATGGATAATGCTTCATCACCGTTTGATATATAGGATAATTTTTGCCCTTCATTCATATAGTTTCCCTCCTGTGATGATTATGGAATTGGTATTAAAATACTTATATTAGAAACATAGGTATCCAACTGTAATAAATTTGAATAAGTTGCTTCTTGCAGATAACTATATGCTTATTATGATACAAATGCAACATAAATACATATAATTGCAACTTTAGATACTTGAGAAAGACGACCTGGATGAGTTAAAATCAAATTACAGTAAATCGATTTGCAAGTTAAAATTAAATGAGGCGAATATTATGAAAATCCTTGTAACAGGAGCAACTGGATATATAGGCTCGCATACCTGTGTAGGTCTATTAAAGAATGGATATGAAGTTATCGGAATTGATAATTTTAGTAATTCCGAACCTTCAATCATAAATAAAATAAAACGGATAACCGGTAAAGAGTTTCTCTTTTATGAGTGCGATTTACGAATAAAGGAACAAGTAAATTATATCTTTGAAGAAAATAAAATAGACGCTGTAATCCACTTTGCAGCTTCTAAATCTGTACCTGAATCAGTAGAGAAGCCACTACTTTATTATCATAACAATATCCTAAGTACGATGAACTTATTGGAGGTTATGAAGCAGCATAATGTAAAGAAACTGGTGTTTAGTTCTTCTGCCACCGTTTACG
This sequence comes from Bacillota bacterium, assembly GCA_023407575.1. Lineage (GTDB taxonomy): Bacteria > Bacillota > Clostridia > Lachnospirales > Lachnospiraceae > Mobilitalea. Next base: position 112,133 of record JAEYLX010000006.1, on the reverse strand, counting down.
GGATAAATAATGCAGCACCCCTAACCGAAGATATGCCATTATCGGCAACAAATCCATATGGATGGACTAAGGTTATGATTGAACAGATGCTATCGGATTATGCTATTTCAGACCAAGAGGTAAAAGTAGCAATACTTAGATATTTTAATCCAATTGGAGCTGATTCAAGTGGTTTCATTGGTGATAAACCAAAAGGTATCCCAAGTAATTTAATGCCATATCTATGTTTGGCAGCAGTGGGCAAATTACCATCAGTAAAAATATGTGGGACAGATTATCCAACAAAGGATGGAACAGGGGTTAGGGATTATATTCACATTACTGACTTGGCAGAAGGGCATAGAAAGGCACTGGAGAGGCTGGAGTATATGAGTGGAGCCGAGGCCTATAATCTGGGAACTGGAATTGGTTATTCGGTCCTTGAGCTAATCGATACGTTTGAAAAAGTGTCGGGGCTACAACTAAAGCAGGAACTACAAGATCGACGTCCAGGAGATGTAAGCGAAGTATTTGCGGATGTTAGAAAAGCGGAAAAGAAGTTAGGTTGGAAGGCCAAGCTAACGCTGAAAGACATGTGCAGAGATAGCTATAATTTTATCAAAATGAATATGTGATGCAACATTGGTTCATAAAATGGATTTGGAATATTATAAAATTATTGAAAGGAGCAAGGCTGAAAATTATATCCAGCCTTGCTCTTTCCAATAACTTACTTCAAGCGGGTTGTAATCCATACCTTTATGCATCTGCCGCATTATAAAGAACATAAATCTACTCTTAAAGCCGGGTTTCACATGTCCAAGGTTTCTATGTATGGATTTTGCAATCTGCAATGCCTTTTTTCCTGCCTTTTCTTTTTTTGCTGTACTCATTTGGTCCCAACTCATGGCAGCAACAGTAACTGGCAGTTGATAAGTTCTACCCATAGACCACCAAAACATCTGCGATGCAATCATCTTTGTAGTTTTCTTTGCACCGGTACCTGCTGTAGTTGAAATTGCAACACCTATTTTATGTTTCATTGACGGGTGTGGTCTGTGTGAAATCCAACGATATCCCATATGATCAAAGAAGGTTTTTAACTGACCGGATACACTAAATACATAGGTAGGAGAGTCTATAACGATGAGGTCAGCTTCTTCCATTGCATTTATAACGTCTTCGATTTGGCTGCGATGAGGACAAGAATTCTCACCCTTCATAAAACATTGAAAGCACCCTATGCAGTGACTGATATTATTTACATAGAACTCTGCCAAATCCTCCTTGGTGTAATTTAAATTATCCAGTAACATTTGTGTTATATGATAGGTACTTCCTTTATGCTGCTGTCCATGAATTACTGCTATTTTCATTAATGATATACCTCCGTAAATTGAGTAACCAATAACTCTATCTTATTTAATGCTTTTTCCAGTGTGATCTTTTTATAGTCATATTCCTGCAACAATATAAGGATTGGAGTATAAAAATGATAAGCCATAATAGAGGTATCCTTCTTTGTCAAAGAATTTGATTTTTGCATAGTTGCAAAGAGTTCAGATTGATATTTCATCGGCAGCTCAATAAAGAATTTGACATAGAGATCTCTAATTTCAGAACGATGAAAAGCACTAATCATAAATAACCTTCTGCATTTTGACAAATAGGGATCTTCAGCATATAGCCGGAAGGTTTGCTGAATGATAGCAATCAAAGTTTCTTTCGATATTGTCATATACTCCGCATTGTTAAGTAATGCTGGATCAAATATGTTTTTTGTTTTTTCTTCAAATAAGAGAACAATTGAATGAAAGATATCCTCTTTACCAGAATAATGTTTATAGATGGAAGCTGCCTTTATTCCAACTGCACTTGCTATATCATTCATGGATGCTCCGTCATATCCTTTAACTGAAAATAAAGACAAGGCTTCATTTAAGATTTTATCTTTTGTATCACGCATTTTATATCCTCCAAATATGTTTTGGGCTATACCAGATCAGGTTACCTTTGTGTAAAAAGCTAACGGTCATTAGCTAGATTGTAGCTAATAATTGTTAGCTTGTCAATGAAAATGTTGACTGTAACGCTTTGTGGACAAACTCACTTTGAGCAAAAAAGAAGATGCATCTGATGATGCACCTTCTAAGACACTTAAGTAAAATAAATTCTTATTTTATAGTTTACTACTATTTGCTTATATACACTTATTAAACCACTGAATTATTGTTTCCGTATCCTCTTTACGTGAAAAAGGATGGTCGCTTCCTTCAGAAACAGTGAGAGAGCAGTGAGTTTTATGTGCGAAGTCCTCCATGATAGAGCGATTTTGTAAGTTATCCTCTGAACCAAAGAGAATATAGGTAGGTGATGCCCACTGATTAATAGGATGAGCTTTTACGTAACAATAGTAATCCCAGGATAAAACATCAATTGGAGTCAATATTTCTTTTTCTTTCTCTAACCGTTCCTCTGAAATATCAAACCAAAGGAACATAGTTTGGATCAGATATTCCATGTCAAGAATCGGTGAAAGAAACATACACTGCTCAAACCTGATATCTTGATAAGCATGGAGTGAAAAATATGCTCCAAGACTACCTCCGAATAAAGAGAGGTTCTTCCATCTGTTACATGCAAAATCACTAATGACCCTTAAATCATGAATACCATTCCAGATGTCACAGCGGTAATTCAAATCAGTTCTTTCTCCATGTGAGGGTAAGTCAAAACTTAGAACTTGATAACCCTTTGAATTTGCAATTTCAGCAAATGCTTCTGCACTTTCTTTATTTGACATCTTACCATGAACAAAAATATAAACTTTATCCGAGTCTTCACCCCATAGGATAGAAGGAATGCTATTAATTAATATTTTTTTGCTTTTCATTTTACCTCCGTAATTGAATCACTTAATTGCCATAATGTAAATTAGACAAGGATTCCATTCATCCCATAAAGTTGGAAAACCCGAACCCATCAGGTAAATCAGCAAGAATTGTACTTGAGATCAGTTCTTTTTGCTTTCTGACATCTATAAATACAACCATTAAACTTCCTCCTTGTATTTGCAGAGGTTATTTTAAAGTGTATCCTCCATTCACTAATCTTATTTTCTTCATCATAATACTCCTTTCTATGATATTTATTATAATGCCGAAGCGATATAATACATTATAGGTTAGTTCTTATAGTCGATGGGATATGCAAGCCTCTTCAAATTATTATGTAATGACAATTTTATGTAAATATATATAACAATCTAGTATTCAATAAAATTAGTATCTAAATATTCTTTAAAATCAGAGTATAAAACCGCATTTAATAAATAATTCTCGAAGGCATTGTAAATGCGTGATAGATACGTAATCCACTCGTTATCAGTATAGCCCAAGTGTAGAGATAGGTTATTAAATTCAATCAAGTCCTTCTTCATTCCTCTAATTTGCTCAAGAGAGGGTACGTCATTCCCGCAAAGGACAAAGTACGGTACCTCATGTACGGAGTATTCAAACCACCAATTTGAGTGATGATATCGATATTCTAATATTGTTATATTATTGGGATATTGTTGGAGGACCATATTTTCAAGTGTTTGTATAGAAACTTCCCACGATAAATATTGTTCATATTCTCTAATCTTATCGTTTTGAAATAAAAACAACAATGCATCTATATTATATTTATTTTCACCTAGGCGTATATAAGGGAAAATGAGTTTATCATAAAACTGCTTAACAAAATTAATATGGCTGTTTTCTATGTAAAACGTAAGGATTTCATCAAAGGAGGGATATTTAATGTAGCTTTTATGTAGCCAAGCAGCTGTATCTTGATATTGCTGCTTTCTCTGTATTTTTCCTATAGCTATATTCTCATAAATGGTTTTATAATCTTCTAAAATCTCGTACATACGAACCCTCATTTAATTCTATTTAATAATATTACCTGTTGCGTAATCATTAGAGAATATTAATTAATTTAAATTGAGTTATGAAAGTTTTTTACGAAAAGAAAAGAGCTTACTGGTCAAATCCTCAATGTTTTTTTCAAGTATATTCTCAAGATCTGTTTTATAAGTAACATTATCATTCCAGAAATCTTTGTCTACTCTTAATAGAGCTTCTAATAAATCACCACAATAGTAATCGCCCTCGGAATAAATATCATCATCGAGAAGCTCTAATGCCAAGGGTACAAGAAAGTCCAGGCAAAAATTTTGACCTATCATTATACGAAAATCCTCGACTTCAAAATGTGATAATGGCTTTTTTCTTAACTCATGACAAGTAGTAACCAAATGAGATGTAAACTCTGGACAACCCCAGTCTTCATTATCTAACTCCTCAAGAGTTTTGTACCTATCAAAATGAAAGTATTTCTCCATATGGTTTACTCCTTACTTATAGTTACTTCTTTACTTACTAAATTTAATTATATCATAAAAAGATATAAATTTCCATATAATGTCGTATTGTGTAAAGGTTACGTAGTATGTGAATTAATCCTCGAATTCTATTAAATGCAAGTACTCAACACTAACGCCCGTTCCAGTTCTTAAATGTAAAGGGATAGCAAGCTCCTTTTGGCTATCTCTATCAGAGGATATCCTATACTATTACCTACTTCATTGGGCTAAGCTAAACCATTTATATTCGCAGGATTTGAATATTGTAACTGTATTGCAGCTAAGTATTAAGAAAAACTTTCCTTTTAACCACAGTATAATCTATGACTAGACTAGTCACACCGATAAAGATTAATGTAATCAGTGAAGGTAGAATTTTATTGGAAGCAGGCATAACCTCCCAAAAGGCATTGATAGTGGCATGAGCCAGTATAGCCAATAAAATACTTCCGGAAATATAACGAACGGAACCAATAAAAAAGGATAATGTAAACGCATTTATAAAGAACCATAAGAAATTAATGTTCTGTTGATTGGTGCCATCAATAAACCAAAGCGGTATATGCCACAGTGCCCATATTACACCTACTACAAAAGTAGTTACAAAATGTGATAATCGTTTCTCAAGTTCGGGTTGTAACAAACCTCTCCAACCAATTTCCTCTAGCCCTCCACCAATAACCATTGGTAGTATCATGACTAAACCCATATAGAAAGGCTGTTTAATATCTGAGAGGCCAATCAACACAGAGATACCTTGAATAAAAATTGCACCACCGATTGCATATAGATACAGCCATATGGAATGCTTAGGGTTTATAATACTCTTCAAAAAAATCTTGAATTCATCTTTACTGCAATCCCTTCTTTGTATCACTAATTCGCAGATTGCAGGAGAGAGGCCACCTAGGATATATAATATCATTCCTAAAGGCGTACCAAAGGTTAAATAGGTAATTCTTAGTTTTCCTCCGAGAGCTACTAGTCCCCACATAAGCCAGAAACATAAAAAAGTACATACTAAATATTTTACAATTTTATTATTCATATCATTCTCCTTAATATTATAAATGAGATGTTTCTCATTTATAATACGTCAAGGAAAAATCTGTGTCAACATTTAAATGACTGTAGTCTCATTTATTTGCAAGAATAATATTTGGCTTTGTATGAACTGACGAAAGTACTCTCTTGTGGAACATTTTAAGGGTGGACCGCCATAAACTTTTGATCTTACGACTAAGTCAGTAATCCCGTCCACATAGGCAGATATGTTAAGCATAATAATGTCTAGTGGCAATTCCTTACGAAATAAATCCTGTTGAATCCCTTTTTGAATAAGGGTTGAAACAATCTCCATGAACTGCATGCCTATATTCTTAAGTTGTAATTTAGACAAAATTGTATCAGCTTTTTCAGGATTGTTAGAGATATATATAATTAAGTCAAAGCGGATTTTACCGATTAGAGCAGGGCTAGAGTCAATGTAATCACCTAATTTTTCAAAATTTGCGATTAGATTGCTTTCAATATTTGAATCATCGAATACTTGTGTAAACTCGACTGCATCCTGTTCTCTTGCTAAAGCATTAATTGCTACAACAAGTAATTCGTCTATATCCTTAAAGTACAGGTAGATTCCACCTTTGCTTAATCCAGCTTCCTTAATTATATCAAGCATAGTGACATTATAGAGAGGCTTGGTTTTAAGTACTTCAAGGGTAGCGTTAATAATCTTTGATATCTTCTCTGTTTTATAATTTTCTGTTACTTTAGGCATTCGAATAACCTCACAAACTATATTTAAATTTCTTAATTACATAAATAGATAGGTAAATAATGCTGATTTTCTTTTACTTGTCTCAATTTTATCATACATAAATAGGATTTTCCATATAATGTCGCATTTTATAAAAGGAATGTAATATAGGTATATTTACTCAAATCAACCTATAAGTCTATTCAATTATTAGGAGCATGCTGGTAGCAAATAAGGGTGTATCCAAAGTCAGTAAATGACTTATGGAACACCCTTTATTAACGGACATTATTCTAATAAATAAACTCTACAATCTATTAATTTTAGAATTTAATATGTACAAATTTCATCAAGCCCAACTTATCCATTAATGTACGCTGCATTTGTAGCTTAAAGCTATCCTTATAGGGAAGGCCTTTAAAATATGGTTCTATTGTTACTTCACGAATTGCAGGAGTCCAGTCTTTTATCACCTTAGGACTGTTCACATAAAAGTACATCTGCGCACCTTTGTTTCCGGTTTTTCTAACCATTTCGTTCGATTTTTCCACAGCACCTTTGGATTCTGCATCAAAATACAACTCACCATTAGGGAAACGACTTGCCATAGCAGTAAAGATGGGTTTTAATTGTTCTTCTCTAAAGTAATAAAATACACCACCGGAAATAAACATAATTCCATTGCTTTTATCGTAATAAATATCGTCAAACCAGGATTCATCCAATAAAGATTTGGCAATGGATATATTTCGTTCAGAGTCTGGCAGCAAAGTCTTGCGATATGCGATTGCATCAGGCAAATCGAGATTATACCATTTAATTTGACCATTATCAACACGAGAGAAGCCCGTATCTAATCCGGAGCCAATGTTCACAATGGTTGCTTTAGGGTGCTTGGTAATAAATTTAAGAACCGCATCCTCCATTTTTCTTGCACGAGTAATGTAGCAAAGTCCGCTAAAATCTCCAAAAGTTTTTTCTATGCCTGAAAAATCAAATGTCTGTTTATTGATAATTTCTATTGCAGCTTTATCCTCAAGAATGTGTGAGTAGGGCTTACTATACTTTGCGCGGCCCCATAGAGGAATTAACATAGTTCCTTGTACTGACTGCAAATCCAGTGATTTTGAACTGTTCATATGATTTCTCCTTTATATAATCTCTTTAGTTAGAATAATCTAACTAAAGAGATTATATCTTATAAATATTGGAAAGTAAATGCTTCATTCTATGACCATATAAAAAAGTATGCAAACTTTTTATCTAAACGTAATATTACCACCAGAAGAGAAGTGAGATTAAAAATGTATAGTATTCTGACAATAGATAAGATAGGGATATTAAAATCTAATCAAAAAATTAATTATTTCTTAAATAAATCTTAAGCAAATATTTAACAAAAATGATATAATATGGAGTAATATAAAGATATACATAGTATCAAACTATCATCAAGGATAAAAATAATATTAATACAATTATAATAGTAAAGGTAATTAAACCGAAGGGGAGGCAGAGCTGCACATGAAAATCCTTATTACCACAGAATGGTATACACCGGTAATCAATGGAGTTGTAAATTCAGTCTTAATATTGCAAAGAAAACTACAGGATATGGGACATGAGGTAAGAATACTTACTTTATCGCATTGTAATCAATCCTCAATGGAAGGTAATGTGACATATATAGGGGCAAGGAATGCAAGCTGGATTTATCCAGAAGCTCGAATTGCTTTTCATATGAACAGTAGCTTTATCAAGGATATCATAGAGTGGAAGCCCGACGTAATCCACTCCCAATGTGAATTTAGTACCTTCCTTATGGCACGCAGATTAGCAAAAAAACTAGATATACCCATTGTTCATACCTATCATACGCTCTATGAAGATTATACTCATTATTTCTTTCCTAATAAAAGAATTGGAAGAGTAATGGTATCTGTTCTAACAAAAGGGGTTATACGGCACACAAGCTATGTTATAGCCCCGACCGATAAGGTAAAGAATATGCTGATGGGATATGGTGTTAAGCAGGATATTATGGTCGTACCAACTGGTATTGACTTACATAACTTCAATATTTTACAGGATAAAGATAAATTACAGAAGCTTCGTGCGAAGATTGGAATCCCAGATGGAAATAAGGTGCTGATTTCTATTGGACGCTTAGGCAAAGAAAAGAATCTGGAGGAAATCATAAGCTATCTGGAGCGATTACAGAACCCAGAGATTACATTAGTTATTGTTGGAGATGGTCCATATCGCAGCAACCTGGAGAGTCTTGTTAGAGAATTAAAGCTGGAGAAGCAGGTTAAATTCACTGGTATGGTTTCACCTGACGAGGTTGCGGATTATTATAAGCTTGGAGATGTATTTGTTTGTGCATCGATTAGCGAGGCACAGGGGTTGACCTATATGGAAGCACTTGCAGTTGGAGTTCCTGCCTTATGTAGAAAGGACCCATGTCTTGACAAAGTAGTCATTGACGGTGTAAATGGCTGGCAGTACACTTCTTATGAGCATTTTGCGGACAGGCTAACAGCAATTTTATATCAAGAAGATTTGCATGAAAAGTTATCAATGAATGCACATGACCTGGTGCTACAGGAGTATTCCTCCAATGCCTTTGCCAAAAAGGTTTCACAGGTTTATGAAAAATCAATTGCAAACAAAGGTCATTAATTTCTTTTTAGGAAACGTCATTCTCTAAGTATAATAAAGCGTAAGCCGATTCCAAAGGAATCGGCTTACATCATAGGTTCTTTTATTTTATGAGAAGTATTACTCTATAATATAGGCACTAACAATCTCTCCATAATATGCGGTATGATAATCTCGGTTTGCACCGTGAAATGAGCTATCAACGTCTTGAGGGTAACATTTCATATTGTTTTCCTCTGTAATAGCATTTTTATCCTGTTCTTGTTTGTAAATTACACGGCATTCCAAAGTTAAGGGTAATTCTTTAATACCAGGGACAGTAATCAGCTTGGAAGCCTCTAAAGTTAATCCAAGTGTCTCAATTTTATCTATTGCGTGACCGGATTTTGTACCGCAAACACCTAAAATCTTTTTGTCAAAAGCTCCAATCGGAATATTAATTGTAAATTCCGGATTCTTATCCAACTGTTGCTTAGTAAAACGATTCTCTCTTACAAAAACTGTGAAAATAGGTGTATTCCATTCAATCCCCAGTGTTCCCCATGAAATAGTCATGGAATTTATTTTATCGTCTGTTTTAGTAGTAAGCAATACTCCGTGCTGTACAGCTTGTAATATTTCCTGGGCATGTTCAAATACATTGATTTCTTTCTTCATAAATACAGCTCCTTCTTGTTTTTCATATATCTGTATGATAAGGTAAAGTAGAATAAAAAGAAAGTACGCACTTTTAATATAGATACTATCCAAAAGGAGAGCAAGTATGTCAGACTCAATGGTGGTAAACTCAAGGCCCTTTGAATATGCGTTATCCCTTATCGGGGGCAAATGGAAAATGAATATTTTATTTTGGCTTTGGAAACGTGATACCATGCGTTATGGAGAGCTGAAAAAGTCCCTGGAGGGAATTACACATAAAATGCTAAGTAATCAGTTGAAGGAACTGGAAGAAAATGATCTGATTGTCAGGCATGAATATCCACAAGTACCTCCCAAGGTGGAATATTATTTGTCCGAACGAGGGAAAACCCTAATGCCCATCTTAAATACATTTTGCCAATGGGGTACAGAACACCTTGATGACTGAGTAATTGAAGTTATAGGCAAATGCAAGCAAAAGAAAGGGATATTGGATAAGATCTCTCCATTCAATATGATTTGGAAAGTGATGCGAGGATAGGAGTATAAAAAGATTTTACGGCTTCTTGCATATTGAGGTGATACCTTATGTTGATTTTGAAAGGCTCTATTAAATGCAGTTGGTGATAAATATCCATATTTCAATGAAATATCAATAATTTTCTCATTGCTATTTTGAAGCTCTAATGCTGCCAGCGAAAGACGTCGGCGCCTGATGTATTCGCTTAATTGTATTCCTGTAACAAGGTAAAATATATTTGATAAATCATTGCGAGAGCAAAATGCTAATTTTGCAGCATATTCAAAATCAATTTCATTACTCAAGTTCTCTTCAATGTAATCAAGAGCTCTGTTCATTTTTATATTCCAATCCAAGTTCACATCTCCTTTCCTCCACAAGTATATCAGGAGAAAAAGTTATAAGCCTCTCATCTATCAACTATTCCCATAGTCCTGTCCTTTCGCAACTATTCTGATACAGAGTTATCCTCTATGATTAATTTCTTTAGTTATAAACTCCTTTGATATATTCATAGCATTTATTTGTTTTTTAAATCGAGTGTGGTGAGAGGAGCCTTCTGCAAATTTTGACTGGCCTTTTTCACATTTACTGATAATCGATAGTATGGGGCGTAATGCGTCAGTTAATTCTTCAGTGGAGTATTTGGTTAGTACATTTTCGTTATCTATCAATGCTTTAGAGATGTACAATGCTTTCAATCTATTCCTAAGGAGGGAGTGCTGGGAGGAGGACTCTGCAAACTTCGGCTGTATTTTTTCACAGTTACGAATATTGGAGATTATAATCTGGAGCGATTCATTTAATTCTTCTCTTGTATATTTTTCCATAGTAGTTTACCTCACCTGCTAGTTAATAATTATCTAGAATTATAGTACCATACTTAGTCAAACAATTAAATTAGATTTCCAGTAAAACATGTACATGGATTGTTTAGTGCCGATCGAATTTCTGCATTGCACACAAAGCAAAATACTCTTTCAAAATGAATTTAGTCTTGCAATGTAGAATTTACTTTAACATTTTACGTTACTTATTCATTTTATAAATAAATTAAATTTCCACTCTTGACTTAGAGTAAACTCTAACATATATAATAAATTGTAATTACAAAAGTATTGAACTTAGCACATGTAGTTGGAGATTATAATCTATAGTAAATGGAGGGATACACATGGTTTTACAGGAAACATATACATTGAAAAATGGTGTTAAGGTACCAAAGATAGGATTAGGAACCTGGCAGATACCGGAGGGAGAACAGACTTATCAGTCAGTCCTTTGGGCATTACAGAATGGATATAGACATATTGATACGGCAATGGCGTATGGGAATGAAGCCAGTGTCGGTAAAGCGATTAAAGACTCTGGAATAAGCAGAGAAGAGATTTTTGTTACCACAAAGCTTCCGGCAGAACATAAGGGATATAAAATTGCTCATGAATGCTTTCAAAAATCAATAACTTTATTAGGTTTAGACTATATCGATCTTTATTTAATCCATGCACCTTGGCCCTGGCACAGCATTGGTCAAGAGTGTACGCAAGGAAATATCGATAGCTGGTCGGCTATGGAAGAAATCTATGATAGTGGTAAGGTAAGAGCAATTGGTATCTCAAACTTTGAACCAAAGCATATTCAACCACTTTTAGAAGTGTGCAAACATGTGCCAATGATGAATCAAATATCGTTCCACATTGGCCATAGACAAGAAGAAATCGTGAATTTCTGTGCTCCGTTAGGAATTAATATTACAGCATATTCGCCACTGGCAACCGGAAGAATTATTGGAAATGAAACAATTGTTGAAATGTCTAAGAAATATCAGGTAACACCAGCACAACTTTGCATTCGTTACTGTGTGCAAAAGGATACCGTTGTAATTCCAAAGTCAACCAAGGAAGAACGAATTATATCCAATGCAAAAGTAGATTTTGCTATTAGTGATGAAGATATGAAGATTCTTGATCAAGTGTGACTAATAATAAATAAGTAGTATTTTGGTACAATAAATCCACATAAATCAATAGGTTTTGGAGAGTAAGAGAGGGGATTCCATGGAATCCCCTCTCTTATAAAAATGTTTATAGATGGAGGAACGGTTGCTTTTCATCGTCATTTCTGTTTAGCTTTTAATCTTCGGAAGATTATATTAATTACTCTAGCCCAATTCTCATTTCTCTCCATAATTTCACCAATTTGTCCAAAGGTCAGATTACCAATGAGCCTTAGATATATTACTTCACGCATTGGGTCTTCCAGTTTGTGAATTGCTTTTAAAATATGAAGGTTATCCCAAAGGCCAAATAACTCTGTTTCCGCTGAAACAAGTGGTATTTCATCAGCTTCTGTAAGGCTGATTTGATGCTTTTGTCTTCGCAAATGCTCAAATAATAAGTTTTTTGCTATACCACACAGCCAGGTGGAAATACTACTACTTCCATTGAATTTATCAACACATATAACAGCTTGGCAAAATGTCTCTTGGGTTAATTCCTCTGCTAAATCTGGATTCTGTGACCTGGTCAAGAGAAAACCATATACTGTTTTAGCGTGCTGTAAATATATTTGTTCCATGGAATCCATTCTATGTTTTACCTCCTATCTGTTAATTAGTGTTAAAAAAATTCAAATCGTTACATTCAATTTATTTTGTTTATGTAAATATCTATCAATCATAGAGAAAAGCTACGTTATGAATTATTATAATTGGGGATTTATGAATATTAATTATATAATGCCTCTTACAAGGAGTCAATTAACACCATAGGATAGTAGTAGATGCATAAAATGTCGGCTAACTAAGCAGTAAGAGTTAACGGTCATTTAGCTTAAAGAATAAATCAATTTTCAAAAATTTCTAGGTAGGAGGTGATTTTACCAATGTCAGCATTAATTATAAGTTTCAAACAATGAAAAGTTAATCTTTGACAGAGTAAGAGAATAGAGTGTAAAGCATTAAATGGAGGTGATAGTGAATAAAATAATAGAAATAGAAGGTACAGTTAACAATATAACGGAATATGTCAAAAGTTGTATGGTTTCTTGTAATCATTATGCTAAGTAACGGATGAATCGTTCTAAAAGGAAGTGAATAAAAATGAAATTATTATCAATCGTTGTACCATGCTATAACTCACAAGCGTACATGAGACATTGCATCGAATCTCTTTTACCGGGAGGAGAAAAGGTTGAAATCATTATTGTAAATGATGGATCAAAGGACAGTACAGGAGAGATAGCAGACGAATATGCAGCAAAGTATCCTGCAATTGTAAAAGCAATGCATCAGGTAAACGGTGGTCATGGAGAAGCAGTAAATACAGGACTTCGCACTGCAAAAGGAATCTACTTTAAAGTTGTAGATAGTGATGATTGGGTAGATTGTGAAGCGTATATGCAAATATTATCAACAATTGAAAGATTAGTGCAAGAGAAAAATGAAGTGGATATGCTGATAAACAATTATGTCTATGAAAAGGAAGGAGCAATACATAAGAAACTGATTTGTTATGACAAGGTATTACCCAAAGAACGAATTTTTACCTGGGATGAGATTGGACATTTTAGAAAGGGACAATATATTTTAATGCATTCGGTGATTTATCGACTGCAATTATTAAGAGATTGTGGACTTCAACTGCCAAAGCATACCTTCTATGTGGATAACTTATATGTTTTTGTACCTTTGCCTTATGTTAATAGTCTTTACTATTTGAATGTTGATTTTTATCGTTACTTCATCGGTCGTGATGATCAGTCAGTGAATGAAAAGGTGATGATAAGTCGTATTGACCAGCAGATTAGAGTAAATAAATTAATGATGGAGTTAGTGGATATTCAAAAAGTATCGATTTTAAGTAGGCGTAAATATATGATGAGTTATCTTGAAATTATTACGGTCGTATCTACCATATTATTAATTCGATCTGGAACTGAAGAAGATCTTCGAAAGAAACAAGAGTTGTGGCAATACATAAAAGAAAAGGACCAAAAATTATATTATCGATTAAGGCATGGAATTATGGGTGTTACTGTTAATCTGCCGGGTAAGGCTGGGCAGAAAATATCGTTGGCAGCCTATAAACTATCGCAAAAAGCTGTGGGATTTAATTGAAATCACCTATATATTTACTCGATAGTTATCTGATCCTTATTTATGATAGCAAAATAAAGGAAGAATAAGCAGACAATGTAATACCTATTCATCCCACACAGAAATAGAATGTATTATCATTATTCTGCGTGGGATATTGCTTTGTTGTAATGTTTTCTAAGCTCAAACATTTTATGGATTGATACCAAATGGATAATAGGCCATAGCGGTGGGCGAAAAGTCAAATCCGATTTCTTTATATAAATGTTCTCCTAATACACTTGTATTTAATAGTATTCTTTCGCAAGAACGTTTTTTAGCATCATCAACCAGTAAGCTTAGTATTTCTTTAGCAATTCCATTTCTGCGAAAGGGAAGAGCAGTAAATAGATTACCCACATAGGCGGTTTTTCCGGAAGGACACCAATCATTAGGTGGTAATGAGAAATAACTGATACATCCCATTGAAATAATGGTTGCATCCTGTTCGGCTACAATGATAAGTAAGGAGTCTTGCTCAATACCATTTGTAAAGTATTTATTTGTATTATGGAATAGGATATCATTAAAATCGGATGTACGTGTGATTTCTTCATTCAGCATACTAACTCGTAACTGGGATAAAACCGGAATATCTTTTATCGAGGCTTTTCTATAAGTCAATATAGGTTCTCCTTATATATCATATAATTAATCTAGCAATTTATAATACCCAAAACTATTTAGAAACTTTAATTTTTCAATTGCTTTTAAAGCCTTCCACCAATTTTCACTGATGGCAAACTCCTTAGCATATTTACTGTTGTTATCGAACCAGGTCCAGGTAATTCCCCAAACATCATTTTTAGGTAGTGTCTCAATTAGATAATTTAATTCTTTCTGAACAATATCTTTATTGTCATTATAGTAAATACTTTGCGGACTTTTAATATAATTGGAAGGACGAACGCCATAATATTGCCATTTAGAAATATCACCCTCAATAGAAGTCTTAACTAATTCATTTAATCTTAGCTGCAATGAAGTATAATCATATTCACGAAAGCCTAACGCCCTTAAAGCATCTAAAAGCTCTACATATCCGCCAATACCCATATCTCCAAAGCTATTGCCAGTCATCAAATTATTCATTAGGTTTTTCACTAATACAGTTGTTTTTTGATATAACATAGAACTTTTATCAACATATTTTAGTATGAATATGGACAATCCAGCAGTTACTCCAATACTTTCAGTCATGTTTGTCTCTTCATTGAAGTTCCACCAAGGAGCATGTGGAAAGTTATCATTCGTAGGTACACAAAATCTCCAACCATATTCCAATAGATCTTTTTCACTATGCAAATATTTTAAAATTCCTTTATAAATCGGATGACTTAAATCTGTATATTCAATATCGTTTAATATGTTTATGGCGTGTAAGGTTGTATAGGGTGTGGAATTGGGGTTCCAGTTATCGGGTTCTAAAGAATTTCCGAATCCTCCGTCCTCATTCTGATAATAGGATAGAGCGGTAAGTATGTCGTCTTTACTTGCATTTTCAAAATAATAGCTCCATAAGCTAAGTTCAAGAACTCTTGCATTTCTGTAAACCCAGGTTTTAATCTGGTTATATGCTTTTGTTGATATCATATTTACCGTCCTTTGCATGTCCATTTTTATAATTACTATACACTTTTATTGCAAAAATTACCAGTGCAACTATTCCCTTGCAAAGGGTGGATTATATATGTGCTGCATGATAAAATAGGAATAGGAAGAAGAAAAAGAGATTACATTTCAATATAAGGTAAGGAGAGCAACAGGATGGAGATTAAAGTATTATTCGTATGTCACGGCAATATCTGTCGATCACCTATGGCGGAGTTTGTCTTTAAAGATATGGTAAAAAAGAAGGGGTTAAGTGGTAGCTTTATGATTGCGTCAGCTGCGACCAGCACAGAGGAAATAGGTAATGAGGTTCATCCTGGAACTAGAAAATTATTAAATCGGTTAGGCATTTCAACAGACGGAAAATATGCCATACAGATGAAAAAAAGTGATTATAAGGAATATGATTATATTCTTGCAATGGATCAAAGAAATATTACCAACATCAATCGAATCATTGGTATAGATTCAGAGAAAAAAGTTCAAAAACTATTGGATTATACATATAGATCAGGTGACATTGCAGATCCTTGGTATACTGGTAATTTTGATAAAACGTATGAAGATATTTACGCAGGTTGTGACGGACTGTTAAAAGAAATTTGCGAAAAGCACAACATATAAGGGTTAGTCAACCATCAGGAACCACTTAAAACCGAATTTATCTTTTAATTCACACATGCAAGTCGCAAACGCTGGTTTGTGAGGAGCTTCTATAATAGTACCACCTTCTTTTAATATATCAAATACGTTTTCGACCTCTTCAACTGTGTCAAAAACCATAGCAAGGAATAAGGAGTCTGCTTGAATTCCATTTCGTTCTGTACCACCATCGGACAACCTGATTCTTTGTTTACCAATTCGGGCTTCCGTATGGTAGATGAGATTTGTCTCTTCATTTTTTCCCTGCCAATCAACTTCTAGATGAAAGGCTTTTTTATACAACTCAATCGCTTCCTCACAACGACCACCACAATGCAAGGTTGGTATAAAAATCATAATGTTTACCTCCAAAAATATAAATATATGTAGTTCATTAAGCGCTATCCTTATGCCTAATAACCACTGGACCATACTAATTGCTTGTCTGTTTATCTTATTTTATCGCCAAATCAATAAACATGGGATGCGCATAGGGGTAGGACCAATTACAACCAAGACCTGAGATAATTGTCATGTATCTAATTATAATTTATTCTTCCTCATATGAAACAACCTATTTATAAAGAAAAATGCATACCCTATGGCAACTAAACATATGGATACAATTAATATAAAAGTTAAACTGTATACAATACCCTTTTCTTTGTAATTTAGAAAAAAATAAATGTAGTTACCAGTTATACTTCCGTAGATAACTGCGAACATCAAATAAGCAAATGGTATTATCATAACAGTCAATACATGCAAAAAATTATTGATTGTACTCAAATCAATAAAAATAAAGAGATATCCTATTAACATTAGTGGATTTACAATATGTAAGAAAAAGATAGCACCAGTAAAATTAAATTCATTAATAAATGCAATACATATGAGGAATACCATAAATAAGAGCAATGTAAAATCCAAATACAATATTTGAGGAATCGCTTTACCTTTTCTCGCTAACCTGGTTGTAATTAGTAAAAATAAACCCGTTGCAAGGTTACTTAAAAAGGTCAACTCATAAATATATTGAAAATTACCCCAATATCCAAGGAATGCAGTTGAAATAAACATTAATCCCAATAAAATTGATATGATAGATTTTAGTTCTAAAATTTTTAGTTTCACATTTCCTCCGATTTCTGTACAGGGTATATAGTTTAGCAGTTCTATTTAATTCCATTTAGCCTACCGATACAGCAGATGCATTATCTATAATTCCATTCTTGTCTATGATAACGGAAGGCTTTCTAAGAATTGTTCCATCAAAAGAAGTAAATAAACATAAATTCCAATAATTCCAAGCTTGATTAGTTATTATTGTAACTTAGTATTTATTATTCTACCATAAATAGCAATATATTGCCATATAACACCATGTATTTAACATAAATTTTAAATTCTATTAATTATATCAAGCGGAAATGCTTTTCAATTCGATATAACATTTGCTCTTTTGATAAATCTTTAGTTCTTTCCAGCATAAACAATTTGCTTTTTTTCATTGCTTCCTGTTCAAGTTCATTTACTAATTCTAAACTATTAAAAATATTATCGAAATAAATATCTGCTAATTCTTGTTGTTTTACATACTCATAAAATTCTCTTTTTTCAGGCCGATAAAAATAAACATCTCGGATAATCTTTTTATTGACTGTAAGAAAAATTAAATGGTTTTAATATCAGTAGTAAATAATACACAAACCTAAGCTTAGTAATCAATGGTTGCTTGGCTTATCTTGAAATGTTATCAAGAAATAGATTAAATCTAATTATACCAATACCTTGAAGAAGGCCCATCTTTTCAGAAGGGCCTTCTTATGCAACAAAGATATGAAGCTTGATAGTTTAACAGCAATCAGTATCCTTAAGTCCTTCAAAATCAAGATAATCTTCAATGAATTGCTTGCGAAGCAGATTATGTGGTATAAACTCGTTATATTTTCCATCAATCTGCACCTTGTCAGGCAATGGCAAGTCATATAGATTAAGGTCGCTATGAAGGATATCGTAAATAATAGTCTCTAAATCCTCTTTTGTCCCATCGAAAAGTACCTCAAGATAAACACAAGTAATCCAAGGAAGTTTACTTTTTATTTTTCTTTGACGTAAGGCATAGTTCAAGGTCATTAATTGTCTTGTTCCCACCCAGGGGAAGATAGCAAACTTTCTATCCGACAACGGGGTCACGAGATTATCCAGTATGCCACTATTACGAGTGATATATTGAATTTCGGCTAATCTATCTTGACATCGAACGCTTAAATAAGGATAAGTATCGGTCTCTTTTAGAACACTGCGCACTTTACGGACAAGTACGGTATGAAGTTCGGCGTTAAAGTCCACATTCCAGTCTACAACTGATATACCCGGAACTTTCTTTACAAAGATAACCTTTGATTTTTCATTTACATCTACCGTTTCCCAGGCAATACCCGCCAATGAAAAACGTGTTCCAACCGGATAGACTTTATCTACCGTACCAATAGTACGGTTTTCATCTTTTACCAGCAGATATTCAGGTGCGAGAAACACAGTCAGAAATTTATGACTGTTTACAACCTTCTCACCTTCTCGTCCAATGATTAACCCACCCTGCTCGGTACGTTGTAACTGATCTAAAGTAATCATGTGGGAGAGTAGTTGCTTATAATCCTCACTGGGAATATTTTTAAAACAACCCAAGGTCAGCACTGACTGGGCAAGGCCTGCTGGGGACATTTCACCGTTACTTTTTAAAATACTCATAGTCTGGTGATACATAAGATTATACGCATGATTTAGCGGTGGGATTGGCTCCATCCAGTGGTCTTTTAAATATAGTTCGATGATGCCAATGGTCCGAATAAATTCCCAATTAATCGGTCCGAGAATATCGGCGGAATTAATTCTTATGCTCTCCACAAAAGTGAAAAGCAGTTGAGGAACCTGGCCACGTCTGCCACATCGACCTAAACGCTGGGCGAAGCTGGAGACACTAAGCGGTGCGCCAACTTGAACGGCTTGGTCAAGAGAACCTATATCAATACCTAGCTCCAAGGTAACAGTGGCACCAGTTACAATCTTTTCATCAGCAGATTTCATTTCGTCCTCTGTATTTTCTCGAAGGAGAGCCGAAACATTACCATGGTGGACCCGATAAACATCAGGTGCCTTGTTTTTCAAGGCTATTTCACGTAAATGAGCAAGAATAAACTCTGTCTCTTCCCGGCTGTTGGTGAAGATAATAGTCTTTTTATCCAGCGTTTGCTTAAAGAGGTATTCATAGTGCTCACGGTCACCCATATCTCCACTGTTGGTGTTAACAACATCACCACTTCCGTCTCTGGTTACGAGATCACGTTCTTCTGCATAATTAACAAAACGTTCAATATGAAGCCTGACACGCTTTTTTCCCTCCTCGACAATAGGAGCGGTACAATTTCGGTTGGTACCGAGATTCAGCCAATTCTTAGCTAGAGTTACATCTCCCAAGGTTGCTGACAAGCCAATCCGTCGGGGATTCGTATTAGTTAATTGTTTTAACCGTTCCAGAACACATAGCAATTGCAAACCCCGGACATCCCTCATGAAGTAGTGGACCTCGTCAATGATAACAAAACGCAAATCGGAGAACATTGATAAACAGGCACCACGTTTATTGGTAATGAGACTTTCTAAGGACTCCGGTGTGATTTGTAATAACCCTTCCGGATTCTTTATAAGTTTGCTTTTCTGCGTCTGTGAAGCGTCACCATGCCATTTTGTGACAGGGATGTTGGAATCCAGAAGCATCTGTTCCAATCGTTTAAATTGGTCATTAATCAATGCCTTGAGCGGAGATATATACATTACTCCAATTGAGCTTGACGGCTTATTATATAGTTCGGTAAGCACTGGCAGAAAGGCAGCTTCTGTCTTACCGGAAGCGGTTCCAGAAGACAGAAGCAAATTATCGTTGCTGTCGAAGATAACTTCGCAGGCAGCAACCTGGTTGCCTCGTAATTCTTCCCACTTGTTTTGATAAATGTATTCTTGAATAAATGGTGCAAGACGATTAAAAACTTCCATACTATTTATACCTCAAATTCCTGGAATTCTCTGTGGATATCTTCATCAGTTAATCCACCTTTGGCCATTTCAAAGCTATTGTCCCCTAAAATTTCAGAAATGCTTTTCTGCGGATTCTGGTGCAGGATGTTGGCCAACTCAATGAAATCACGGATAATTTCACGCGGGGTAATGTGAGTATTGGCACCGACCCGGTTATATTCTACAGTTAAAAAATAGACCAATTCGTCATGTGCTAAGGTGGGGGAGTAGTTATAAAGCTGGGCATGGAGGTATAAAAGCTTCTCCACAAGAATATACATTTCCTCCTGGGACAACATCTGCAGTCGGATGATGGGAGCAGATAAGTCCTTGATATCAGCAGTGGCGAAATGCCCCTCCGCCAAACGTGAGCGTAACGCTTCATAGCTGAACACACCTTTATATTTATCCTCAATACATTGAGGCGTTCCACCCATTAGGAAACCGATATGGCTGGCTTTTCCCTGTAATACATCATTATACATGGTGAGGATTTTCTCATAGTTGTTTGCTCTGGTGATAGAATTTGGTATTTTGAAAATATTGACTAATTCATCGATAACAACAAGCATTCCTTTATAACCAGCGCCAACCAGAAAGGCAGCGAATATCTTCAAAAAGTCATACCAGGTTTCATCGTTTACAATGAAATTAATACCAAGATCATCCTTTGCTTCTTTTCTCGTTGGATATTCTCCTCTAAACCAACGGAGAACATTTGATTTCATCGCTGTGTCATCTTGCTGGTACGCCTTCCAATAAGTAACCACAGCTTTGGCAAATTCAAAGCCATTGACCATTCCTTCCAATGAACTTGCTACTGTGTAGATTTGTCTTTCTACCAGAACGTCAAATTCAGCTTCGCTAACATTAGGCGAAGCTTTAACAGTTGCTTGAATACCGGAGATCCATTTTTCAAGTATCAAGGGTAGTGCTCCGCCGTCAGGTTTTGATTTGGTAGAAAGATTCTTAATCAACTCCTTGTAGGTAGCCAACCCCTGTCCTTTGGTACCAGCGAATCGGCGTTCGGGAGAAAGGTCGGCATCAACAACCACAAAACCCTTCGCAGTGGCATAATTTCGAATTGTCTGTAGTAGAAAGCTTTTTCCGCTACCATATTTACCGACTATGAAACGGAAGGAAGCACTGCCTTCCTCAATCATCTCAATATCATGAAGTATGGCAGCAATCTCCAAAGTTCGACCTACGGTGATATATTCTAGGCCAACTCTGGGTACAACGCCGCCTTTCAAAGCGTTTATTAAGATGTTCGCTATTCTGTTTGGTACTTGATTTGCTATATTCATTTAATTAGTTCCTTTACTTGTTCTTTATAGTCATCATAGATAACGAATTCTTCATCTAGAAGGTTATCGCCAATATAATCCATCGCCTTTTCGTTAATCCCATCAATAAGAACCTCCAACATGACACCACACTTATTCGAATATTTCTTTAGCTCTAACACATCCAGTAGTGCCACAGACAATGCACCAATTTCAATTTCGGTTAATATGTTTTTTAAGCTTGCCCAAGTATTGGATAGGAGAGGTGGTTCGATTACAGGTGGCGACATAGTAGGCATGTCCGTTATGGATGTAACAGATAAATTATATGGGTATTGATCTGGGATAATCGGAATGAACTGGGTTTCCGGCTCTGGTACAATCAGTTTCTCTTGTGTATCCAGTGCTTCCTGTCTGATTCGGGACAGTGAGACCTGATCTACGATTACGACAGTTTTAGTCGCTTCTTTATAGAATTGGACGACTGCGTCATTTATAATTACTTCAAGTGATAGGCCTGCATCTTTTAATTTACCAACGACTTCATGCGTAACTGTATTAATATTTGCAGAGAGCTTAAACTTATAGTTCGTGACCTTTCGTAAAGCAACTTCCATCTGTTTCATAATGTAACCGAGCAATTGCCGGCCATTATCTGAGGTGAGGACCGTGCTGAAGGTCCACTTATTATTGCTGCAAATATATATTTCATTTTCTGATAGTACGATTCGCCTGTCCGCCTGCTTCATCCAAGGATAAAACAAAGCATCTTTAAAGGGTCTCCAGTCAGACATTTTCTTTGTAGGATGAACAATAGCTTCATCAAAACCAATTCCCAAGTCAGAAAATACTAGCTTGAGCTTATTAGCTACGAAATAGAAACAATCCGTAATCAGCTTTGCATTTTCATCAATAAAAAAAGTTGACTTTCTAATATCATATTTTGATATTGAACAGAACAAATCAAAGTTAGCATCGGTATCCACCATCTTGGGATAATGCGCAGTAAGATTGTTGGTATCGATGAATTCCTTAAAAGAATGGGGCAGTACATAGTAAATATGGTAGTCCTTCAGCCATCTTAGCATATACTTGTCGACGGATTTATTATATTCACGAAAAGCTTTCCAGAAAGCCATTAGATGAGTAAGGCCCTCCTGTGGGTCGTGCATTCCGATGTTATTTAATAATTCATACAAATAGAGAAATGCGTAGGATAAGGATATATCAGCAACATTTCCCTTTCTGACCTCAGTCCGCCAGGTAAAATAGGTCCGTAGCTGCTCATATCCCATCATGTGATAATATGGGAAATATTGCGAAAAAGATGCATTTCCAAGGTAATCATCTGAAAAATCCTTCATGAACATACCTTGCTTATAAAAGATAATCGCATTATTATGTTGAACCCGCTGATCAAAAAACCTTAAATAGTCATAGGAGGAGAGTTGTGTTTTTGCAATCTCTCTCATTTGACCAAAGAGATCCCGCTTTTCGTCCTTTTCAGGCTGATCTATTTTCTGTGGCTTTAAAACAAATTTACCAACGCCGGGCATAGGACAGGAATCATATTCAATTTCATAAAATGAGCCGTTTTCAAAGGAAATAGGTTCAGGGGATTTAGCTTTATACAAATCGCCAACAGTCCCGTCTCCTTGAACTGGCTGCCGTCCGGGAATTAGGAATGACTCATATTTTTTATCGGTATTAAATCCGTCCATTGTTTCACCTCAAAAATATTCTTAAGAACTAGTCCACAACCTTTTCAAACTTTTTTAGATAGGTCTCGTTTTTTAGCAATTAATTCAACTTTGCTTACTACATCAGCAAAAATTGAATTTATGTTTAGTTCCTCCTTAAGCCACTGGGCCTTAGCATTAATAATTTTATTAAAAAGACTCAGTAGGAACTGAAATTAGAGTTAATTTATGTAATTTTTATTATAACAATCACATTTACATATGTAAACCTATACCAATGATATAGCAGCTATGTTACATTAGATGTATTTTATAACAGTAGACCAATCAGGATTCCATTCTTGTAATATAAAGCTCATGCATCCAAGTTCAAGATGAAGTTCGTTATCATCCCAACGGTCTCCAATACCTGCATGAAAAACATATTTTTTCTTTAAATTCTTAACAATATCCATTCTCTCTTGCTGATCTTTTCCCAAATATAATTCTCCATCTGGAAAACCAAAAAAATTATACCATTTCTTAGTTATCTCAACATAATCGCTTGGCCTTGCTCCAATATAAATTAAATGATATTTTTGAGATAACTCTTTCATACATTCCACACTTCCTGCAGTTGGAATATCTTTCATAATATTTTCAACTGTAAAAAAGTTATCTGTTCCTTGTATGGGAATACGATGCCTCATGTCACAGGTTGTTCCATCAATAAAAACAAGAATTGCTTCCATAATCCACCTCATAATTCAGTATCTTTCAATAAGAACATATGTTCTAAACGAATGATAACATATTATTTTATAATTTGCAATAAAATGGTGATTTTTCTATTGACATATTATCTAAGATTATTTTAACTACTTTTAATATTCCAGATCCTCCGGTTAAATCAACTTGACATAATCCTAAAGATTATCTATAATACAGTTCAAAATGAATAGAAAAAGCGATGAAGAGAGAGAGTAGGTATCTGAATACTTTACAGAGAGTTCTGGTAGCTGAGAAGGAACAGGGAATAAGATATTTAGGCATTTATGCTTATATTTTGGAAACAAAATCGAAAAAAGCCTTGGAGCTGCGTACCGACTGCAATTTTGCTGAGATTACGATGGGTGTGCCCATTATAGCACCAGAGTATCGATAAAAGTCCGTACTTGCATTTTAGCATTTATGGATGGATGATCTGTACTTGTTAAGGTTCGTGCTGTGAAGCATGAATGAAAAAAGGTGGTAACACGGGATTATAATTCTCGTCCTTGGATAACAGGGACGAGATTTTTTTATTCATTTATCTCTGCCCTTTTAATAAAATCGAAAGGAAAAGATAACATGAAGGAAAACAATTTATTTGATTCAAGGCTGGTAAAATTCAATTATGTTAAAAGCGTTACAAACCCTTATCCAGAGAGATTCGAGGTTACACACAGTTTGAGTGAGGCCTCCACACTCCAGGATGATACAAAAGATGTTCGTGTGGCTGGTAGAATTATGACTGTGCGAAAATTGGGAAGACTTTCTTTTGTAACAATAGCTGATATTGCTGGGAAAATTCAGATAGCAATTAAGAAGGATATTCTAGGCGAAGAACAATATGATTTTTTTAAGAAAGCATTTGATAATGGCGATTTTATTGGAATTGAAGGTGAAGTTTTTACTACGGATGCAGGTGAAAAAACAATTCGCGCAATAATGGTTTGCTTTTTGGGTAAATCATTTAGACCGTTACCAGAGAAATTTCATGGTGTAAACGATATGGATATCCGTCAAAGACAGAGATACCTGGATTTATGCATGAATGATGAGACAAAAGAAAGATTCCTTAAAAAATATCAATTTATTAAGGAAATAAGAAGATATCTAGAAGATAGTGGCTATATAGAAATTGAAACTCCTGTCTTAATAGACCATCCTTCTGGAGCCACAGCAAGACCATTTATATCGCATCATAATGCTTTAGATATGGAGGTATATTTAAGGATAGCACCTGAAACATATTTAAAAAGAGCTATTGTTGGTGGTTTTACCAAAGTATTTGAATTCGCACGGTGTTTCCGAAATGAAGGAATAGATGCATCGCATTTACAGGATTTTAATATGCTGGAAGGATATTGTGCTTACTACAATTATGCTGATAATATGAAGTTTTTGCAGCAAATGTTATCTACTGTAATCTGTCAATTATGGGGTACATCTAAAATTATTGTTAACGATACTGAGATAGACTTTTCAGGAGAATGGAGGGTGGTCACATTTAGGGATTTGGTGTTGGAAGACAGCGGAATAGATATTGACCAATATTCCACAGCAAATGAGCTTTTATCGGTTATGCGTGAGAAGAAAATAGAGATCGATACATATGAAAATGTGGAAAACCTGGGAAGAGGAAATTTAATAGATTTGCTATATAAGAAGGTAAGCAGACCTAAAATTATATCACCGACATTTCTAATTCAACATCCGACAGATCTATCGCCTCTTGCACGTGCAAATGATGATAATCCAGCAGTTGTTGATAGATTTCAGTTAATTATTAACGGAGCAGAAATAATAAATGCATACTCTGAATTAGTAGACCCATTGGAGCAAAAAGAGCGACTTATGGAGCAGGCTCGCTGTAAAATGAATGGTGATGAAGAAGCAATGATGATGGATGATGATTATATTACTGCAATGGAATATGGAATGCCGCCCATTTCTGGGTGGGGAATGGGCATTGACAGAGTATTTCAGGTGCTAACAGGAAAAGAGAATATACGAGAGTCAATCATGTTTCCTTTGATGAAAACACTACATTGATTAAAGAACCAGTAAACTTCCAATTTGAGAGGGTAGCTTTTAAGGCTTTTAAACTAGCGGTGTTTCTGCCCCGTAAAATGCATTATGCAAATCCACAGGAAGAACAAGAATTTTGGCATTTGAGCATTTCCAACATCCGCTGACCCAATTAAAATAAGGAGAAATGCACACTGTCTATCAAATGTCCGCAACTGCTTTATTGGAAAAATTATGTTGTTGAATATTGATGTTATTATGAGCAAGTGATATGCTTCATAGGTCAGAGTACTTTTATTTAATCAAGTGCTTATACAATAGTTTACAATAGCAAACTATTGAAGTGAAGTACAATAAACATGATTTATTTTAAAATATATTATTAATAAAATATATTATTAATAAAATATCATGAAAGAAAGGAAAAAAGAATAATTATATGGAAAAGATATTTTATGAAAATGAGTATGTATTATGGTTAGAATTTGATGAAAACATGAATGCATTTTTAAATAATAAATGTGAATTATTGGAGCAACAAAATATCCCAGCAGGCATAAGACCTCCGCATTTAACAATGACATTTATGCGATGTGACAATGAAGAAGAACTAGCAAAAACGATAATCAATTTTTTTAAAAAAGTAAATGAGATTCCATTAATACTAAATTCAATTGGAATATTTTCTGGCGGTATTGTATTCTATGAACCTAAAGCAACAATAGAATTATTGGAGTTATATAAGGAGTTGTGCCAGACGTTATCGAAAGTTGCGAACTTATCTTGGGATTTATATACACCTGACCGTTGGACTCCACATATTGCTTTGACAGGTGCCCTTACTGGTAAAGATCTGAATACTGCGATTGCAATAATGTTGGATAGATTTATCGGATATAAAGCAGATAGGGTAATTATAAAACTTAAGAAATGTTTTACGGGTAAGGAAATAGTAAATTATGAAATAGGAAGATAATATATAATTTACCCAAACTAAATGAGAATTTGTATCAAAATGCTTTTACTGTCTTTAACAAAGGCATTGTATGCTGTCTACAAGTGTATACAGGCTATAGGCATATACAAAAGGGGAAGCCTTGAAAAATCAAGACTTCCCCAGTCATTTCATTCAGCATGAGACGGCGCATGAGATCCGAGGACCTCAGTTATGCGAGGACCGTAGCAAAGTGTAGACATTTGAACAAATCTCCGCACACGCGAATACTGATAAATAGGAGGTTTGTGGCTTCTGTATTTATATGCACATTTGGTTGCACACATAGGATGAGTGTGTTTTTTAAGTTATGAATATCTAAAATTCATTTTTCAGACTTCTAGTAAATAAGGTTTCAAGAACTTCTTTTGCGTTTTTATCTTTATAAAGGATATTATATACAGCTGAACATATCGGTAAATCAACGCCATAATTTTTACCGAGATTCAGCAATGCTTTTACAGTGTAATATCCTTCAGCTAATTCATGATATTGTTCATTTCTTACAAAGGATTCGCCAAACTGTCTATTATGACTAAATATCGAAAATACAGTTGCTTCGTAATCACCAAGATGACATAAACCGTAAGCAGATAGCTCATTACCTCCTATAGCTTTGATAAGTCTAGCTACCTCTCTGGTACCTCTTGACATTAAAGCCCCTTTTAAGGTTGATAGTTCAAGGCCATCAAGCATTCCTGCTGCAATTCCAATTACATTTTTAGCTGCTCCACCGATTTCATTTCCAATTAAATCTTGTCCATAATAAAATCGAATTAGGTTGCTGGAAAAGTTATCTACTAATAATTTTTTTACTGTCTCTTTATTGCTGTCTATAACCATACAATTTGGTATTCCTTTATAAAATTCTTGAACATGTCCAGGACCAAGCCAAACGGCCACTTCATTTGAGTAATCTAAATTATCGGTAGCAACTTGTGAAAGTCTTCGACCGGTTGAAATCTCTATACCTTTCATACATAGTACAAATATTTTATTTTTAGGATTTAATGTTTTTATTTCATCCATTAATGATTGTAATCCTTGTGAATTAATAGAAACAACTATCACATCGGTATCCAAAATGCATTTTAAATCAGTCGAAAAGGCCACCGAATTAGGTAATTGTAATAAATCATTTTTTCTATCACTTAAAAAGCGCTGCATACTCTTTGAGGATTCCCGTCCATATAATGTAACCTCATGCTGAATACTATCTAAATACCACGTTATCAATGAACCCCATCGACCACAACCAATTACTGCTATTTTCATGTTCGAATCTCCTTTATAAGTTGTAAGTAATTTTTAGAATAATGCAATTATCTATATTATAACTTTCATAATAAAGTACGTCAAATATTGTATTCGAAGAACCTTTGCCTGTCACTTATAGCAATCCCATATGTAAAAGGATGTTGCACACATTGTTTTACAAGCAACAAAAAATCGCTAACCTTGATTTATAAGGATTAGCGACTTTTTCAATTAAGCGTGAGACGGCGCATGGGGTCCGGGGACCTCGGATATACGCGGACTGGAACGAAGCGGAGACATTCGAACATTGAGCCCAGGATTGGAACCGAATAAAAAAAAGGATATCCATTAGGATATCCTTTTCTTTATGACAGCGCGAGACGGGATTCGAACCCGCGACCCTCGCCTTGGCAAGGCGATACTCCACCACTGAGCCACTCGCGCATATTATGTTCTGTGCTTTGTTTATTTCGTAAGCACATGACATAATATACTATAGATTGTTAAGTTTGTCAATGCGTATAGAAGAAATTTTTAAATTTTATTTATTATTTATATTATATGTGTAATTTAAGCAATTGATATGGTACACACATATTCATTTTTCTGAAACTGCTTATTCTTTAAATTCTCGGATATGGTTAAGGATACATCAATCCATAATTCTTCTGCGGCAAGCAGAAGATTAGCCAGCATGATACCCATATCAATCATCTTATTGTAATCCAAAAGCTTACCAATTAATAAGTTTTTCTTCGCAAAGATATGAATTCTGTTATTGTAAACAACGAATCTCCAGGGTTGGCTATTGTACAGGGAAGGGGCAAGTCTTGCAGCAGATAATATTTGCTTAATATCTGTGGATACCTCTTCTTTGTAGACTACCATTTCACTTTCTGGGAAACGATGTGCCTCGGAACTATCTCTGATAACAGGAGAGGAAGTTATGCCAAAGGCAAGTGCAATTACAAATTTATATTTCATAGTATCTTTGAGACTCTTACCCGGGCTTAAGATAGAGTAACAAGCTCCAAGTCCCTTTGTGGCAAGGAATAAATCCATCTGCTGCATTAAATAACCAGCATTTAAAAGATAACCCTCGCAGTCTTCTGATGATATACATAGATAGTACGGTGCCTTAACATGGAATGGGGTAGAGAAGCCTTGCTTTTCTTCAATATGATTAACAAGTTTAAACTCTACTGCGATATCTTCCATCAGCATGGGAAGCTTATTCGCATATTCCAGGATTTCTGAAATGACATCCCACTCAAGCTTTTCATGTTTAAAATGACGATTCGATTTCCTCGAAAACATTGCATCAAAAGTATTCATTAATCAACCTTCTTCCTTAATCGTTTGCTACATTAGTTTGTCTTGGAATTTTTCTTAAAGTGTAAGGGAGATATTCCATAATATTTTTTAAATAGCTTACTGAAATGATATACGTCATCATATCCCACCTGATTAGCAATATTTTTAATACTGCCACCTTCCTCATTGAGAAGAATATCCTTTGCTTTCTCCAGACGAATTTTAATCAGATAGTTAATGGGGGATTCACCAGTTTCTTCTTTAAATATTTTTGAAATATACACTGGGCTCAGATACATATTATGAGCAATCTGCTCCAGTGATATTTTGTTCTCATAATTTTCATTCAAATAAGTTATGATTCTATTTACAGCGTAGTTCTTGCTGTAGGTTTCAAAGTTATAACCTTTTTGTTCTGGTTTTTCAACATCTGCAATTTCTCTCATGACTAATAGAAGTAACTGCATCAAATGTGCCTTAAACATAAAGTATCGGCCAATTTGATTACTGTCCCTTTCGGCAATCATGGAAAAACAAAGCTTTGAAATTTCCTGTCTAAGCTCCGAGGTGGTGTGAAGTACATACCCCTTATCCGGTAATTCTATGGAATTTGGAGCCATATTCCTGAATTGAAAGTCAGTAAAACCGAAAATAAATTCTATCGTAGGTTCTTTCTTATTCACTACAATATGTGTATGCTTTACTCCAGGGTTACATATAATCAAGTCTCCAGCTTCTACAGATATTTCCTCACCTTCAATTAGATATTTACCTTTACCGGATAATACATAAGCAAGTTCTGTAAAATCATGATCATGATAAACACCTTCTTCAAGCATCCGAACCTTAGACACATAGAATACGGATGGGTTAAAATCTGTATAAGTTAAGTCATATTCAAGAGCCATAGATCCTCCTATGAACGCTATCAGCGGTAGTATTGTATAATTTATATCCTTGGGGAATGGTTGTAAGTTATCAATTTAGCAATAGTATATCTTACTTATTAAATCTTTAAAATATTATAACATTAGTATATTAAATAGGTAAATGAATTTTTCAAATATTTTTTTACAGTTTAGCAATCCTGTCTTTTTGTAAATGAAAGGAGAAAGCTTACCTTTGAATGCAATTTGTATCAAAAACTGATATGTAATTTGGTAATATTTTTTAGCGAAAAATAGTTGATTTTAAACTTTTGAAGTCTTATAGTAGCAATTGGACTTATATAGAAGAAATAGGGTTGGACCTATTATAAAATAAAACATGACTTAAGTAATAATCTCCATTCAAATATCGACAGAAGGAGATATAATAAAGTGACTTGGTTGGTAATTATTCAGTACCTTCACAGTTACCATAGTAAATACACCTGGGAGGATTTTTGAAATGACTGCGATGCAATGGTTTTATTCATTTTTAAAAAAATATCGTAGGAGGCTTATTTTTGCCTCATTTTTAACCACAATATCATGCTTGATTGCAATCGTTAATCCATATGTATCTGGTATTATTGTGGACGACATTATATTAAAAGGCAACCACGACTTATTACCTATGATGATGGTAATTATGGTGGTTACAACCTTATTTAGAGCAGTAATTAAAAACTGGTTCTTAGTTATCTTTGAGACCTGCTCCCAAGGAATGCTATATACCTTAAGAGACTACGTTTATCGTAAAATGTTAGCGCAGGACTTCAGTTTTTACAATAAGAATCGTACCGGCGATTTAATGTCCCGCCAGACCGGTGATATGGATGCAATCCGTCATTTTGTTGCCTATGCGATCTATTCAATCTATGAAAATATACTATTGTTTGTTATTGCCCTTGTTATGATGTTCGCAGTTGATTGGCGTCTGGCACTAATCATGATAGCGATTCTTCCATTAACTGCTTGGGCAACTATTAGACAGCTAAAAGCTGTAAAGCCAGCTTTTCATAAGATTAGACAGCGTTTTTCAAGCTTAAATACAGCGGTTCAAGAAAATGTTAGTGGTAACCGCGTAATTAAGGCCTTTGCAAAAGAAGACTATGAAATTAAAAAGTTTGAAAAAGAGAATGATGGATACAGAGAAGCTGAACTTGAGGCGGCAGGTATCTGGAAAAAGTATGTGCCCATTTTTGAATTCCTGGCAAATGTGTTATCAATTATTCTTTATCTAATTGGTGGTATTATGGTAGTAAATGGAAGCATGTCGCTTGGTAAACTTGTTACTGCCAGTGGATATTTATGGATGCTGAATCAGCCCCTTAGACAGGCAGGTTGGCTGGCAAATGACTATCAGCGCTTTGTTGCTTCTGTTGAAAAAATATATTCGACCGTAATTGCAGAGCCTTCTATCAAAGCGCCTGAGCACGCTATCTCCGCCAAACGCTTCAAAGGGAATATCGAGTTCTCCCACGTGAGTTATCAGGCAGAAGATGATGTTATTCTTAAGAATATTAACTTCAAAATCAAGCATGGACAGACCGTTGGTATTATAGGTGCAACCGGTTCTGGTAAATCAACATTAATGAATTTATTATGCCGTTTCTATGACGTTACTTCCGGTGATGTTATTATTGATGGAGTTAATGTAAAGGACATGGATTTATATTCCCTTCGTGATAATATTGGTATGGCAATGCAGGATGTGTTCCTGTTCTCTGATACCATTGAAGGAAATATTGCTTACAGTAGACCAAATTGCAGTTTTGAGGAAGTGGAAGCAGTAGCAAAGATTGCAAATGCACATAACTTCATCCTTCAGATGCCTGATGGGTATGACACAATTGTTGGTGAACGTGGTGTTGGTCTTTCGGGTGGTCAAAAGCAGAGAATTTCTCTTGCCAGAGCACTCCTTAAAAATCCTTCCATTATCATTCTGGATGACACTACCTCTGCAGTAGATATGGAGACCGAGACCCAAATTCAAAATGAACTTGGTGCTTTGAATCAAAATCAAACCGTATTCATTATTGCCCATCGTATTTCTTCTATTAAAGATGCAGACCAAATTCTTGTACTTGATAATGGCTGCATTATGGAAGCGGGTAATCATGAGGAATTATTAGAGAAGAATGGCTACTATGCCACAGTATTCCACCATCAGTATGGCGATTTCAATTCTTTGACAGCAAAGGAGGTGTGCTAAAGTGGCAAGAAATAAATACGATATTGATGAAACGTTACAATCTGAATTTAGTTTTAGTCATTTTAAGAGACTTGCAACTTACATAAGACCCTATCGTAAGGATATGATTTTTACTATAATATTGAATACCATTTCAGCAGCACTGGGTATGGTAACCCCTATTTTCCTTATGATTATTATGGATGATTATATTCCGGCGAAAAATATTAAGGGAATTATCTGGATTAGCATACTCCTATTAGTAATTTATATGGTTATTTCCTTTATTATAGCAGCCAAAACCACTATCACTGCAAGATTGGGTCAGAATATCATTCATACCATACGAAGCGATATCTTCCGCCATTTGCAGGAATTGCCATTTTCTTATTATGATGATAAACCCCATGGTAAAATACAGGTTCGTGTTGTTAATTATGTAAATGGTTTAAGTGATTTGTTATCCAATGGTATTGTTAATACCATTACAGACTTAATCAGCTTATTCTTTATCGTTGGCTTCATGCTATATATCAATGTAAGATTAACTATAATATGTCTGATTGGTTTACCGCTGCTTATGGCATTGATCTTTATTATAAAGAAAAAACAGAGGGTAGCGTGGCAGCAGTCCAGCAATAAGTCCTCCAATCTAAATGCTTATATAGCAGAGAGTATCAACGGTATTCGAGTAACCCAGAGCTTTACAAGAGAAGAAGAAAATATAAAGATTTTTAATTCCCTTAGTGGTGACTATAGAGTAGCATGGATGAAGGCAGTAAAGCTTAATTTCTTATTGTGGCCTGCAATTCAGAATATTTCAACCTGGACAAATGTAGCTGTATTTGTTCTAGGTATTGCGTGGATAGATCAAGGGGTAAAAGGGATTACAGTAGGTGTGCTGGTTGCTATTACAGGATATATAGGAAGGTTCTGGGCTCCAATTAATACCTTGGCAAGCTTCTATAACTCCCTGTTAACTGCGGTGTCCTATCTGGAACGTATCTTTGAAACAATTGATGAGCCTGTACTTGTAAAGGATATAGAAGATGCGGTTGAAATGCCTACCATCAAAGGTGAGGTTGAATTTAAAGATGTTACCTTCAGCTATGAAGATGATGTAAAGATACTGAATGGAATTAATTTCAAGGCAAAGGTTGGAGATACGATAGCTATCGTTGGTCCAACTGGCGCAGGTAAAACAACGATTATAAACTTAATCAGCCGTTTTTATAATTTAGATTCAGGTATAATTAACATCGATGGTGTTGATATCAGTAAGGTGACCATTAAGTCCCTTCGTAAGCAAATGGGTGTTATGCTGCAGGATAGTTTTATCTTTTCTGGTACCATAATGGATAATATCCGCTATGGCAATATGGAAGCAACGGATGAACAGGTAATGGAAGCAGCAAAAACAGTTTGTGCACATGATTTCATTATGAGCATGGAAAATGGATATGAGACACAAGTAAATGAAAGAGGCTCCCGATTATCCGTTGGCCAAAGACAATTAATCAGTTTCGCGAGGGCCTTACTTGCAGATCCTAAAATTTTAATTCTAGATGAAGCTACCTCAAGTATTGATACAGAGACAGAAATCTTATTGCAGGAAGGTCTAGGCAGATTGCTGGCCAACCGTACCTCCTTCATCATCGCTCATAGATTATCTACGATTAAAAATGCTGATTGCATTCTCTATGTGGATGGTGGGTTAATTCAAGAAATGGGAAATCATGAGGATTTACTGGAAAAGGGCGGGAAGTACTACGAATTATATATTTCCCAATATAAGTTTCTAGAGAAAGAAAGTCTGGCTATTTAGGTAAAATAGCAACAAGAATAGAGGTTTACATGTCATATGATTATAAAAAAATAGTTCCATTTTTACTGGATTGGTATTCCCTTAATGCACGTATTTTGCCTTGGCGCGAGAATCCGAGACCCTATTATGTATGGATTTCAGAAATAATGTTACAACAGACCAGAGTTGAGGCGGTAAAAGGTTATTTTGAACGGTTTATCAATGAAGTACCGGATATTAAAGCACTTGCAGAGCTTGATGAAGAGAGGCTTCTTAAATTATGGGAAGGACTAGGCTATTACAACAGAGCGAGAAATCTTCAAAAAGCAGCAAAACAAATTTGTGAAGTATATGGCGGAGAGCTTCCGGCAGAGTATGAAAAGCTTCTAGCATTACCAGGCATCGGTTCCTATACAGCAAGTGCCATTGCTTCCATTGCCTTTGGCATTCCAGTTCCAGTTGTGGATGGCAATGTACTTCGTATTACCATGCGAATGGCAGGTAGCTTTGAGGATATTACCAAGGAAAGTGTTAAGAAGAAGCTATGGCAGGAACTTCTGACCGTAATACCAGTGAATCAGCCAAGTGCATTTAATCAGTCCATGATGGAACTGGGAGCTACAGTATGTTTGCCAAATGGAAAACCACTCTGTGATAAGTGTCCGGTTATGCATTTGTGTCGGGCCTTTCATGAAGATAGAATTGCACAAATACCCGTGAAACCTGCAAAGAAAGAACGAAAAATTGAAGATAGAACCATACTTTTGATTGAATATCAAGAACGGTATTTAATTCATAAACGTATAAATAAAGGTTTGCTGGCAGGCCTATGGGAACTCCCTGGAATTAATAATGAATTACCGATGGAAGGTGTTATTAAGAGTCTAAAAGAGCAGGGGATAGAGGAAACAGAGATTGTACCGCTTGGAGCGGCAAAGCATATTTTCTCCCATGTAGAGTG
The DNA here is from genome assembly GCA_023407575.1 of Bacillota bacterium. Lineage (GTDB taxonomy): Bacteria > Bacillota > Clostridia > Lachnospirales > Lachnospiraceae > Mobilitalea. The sequence goes on along the minus strand of JAEYLX010000006.1, from coordinate 76,494 downwards.
GCGAATGCAGGGTTACCATATTATTGCAGGAGAGGTAAACCCAGATTTACTGGCAGATGGAGCCTATGTATGGGCTGACCAAAACGAGATAATTCAGAAGTATAGTATTCCAAGTGCTTTTTCAGCCTATTTGCAGAAGCTTAGGATGGAAGAATAATCCTAATAGAAAGTATTTGTTGTAAAATAGGACAAATATGCTATGATAGTATATAGATTAAGTATTATGAATGCTTCTTATTGCTTGTTTAGTAAATCGAGCTATGACCATATATTAAGAAGCGTTGATATGAATTTGGAGTGAGGTAAGGATGAAGAAAAGCATTTATCTATTCACAATAACAGCAGCAGTGCTATTATCTGGTTGTAGTAATAAGAATCAAATGACTAATTTTATACCAACACAAGCACCACAGGATGATATATCTTTAGATACAGAAGAGGAAACAGGAGCAGCATCTGATACGGAGGCGGCACAAGAGCCAGAGACTACTTACACCGGTGCCACCACCAAGATGTATGTTAAGTTAAATGAATATGGCGGCTATGTTAATGTACGAGCAACAGCTTCGAAGGATGGAGAAGTTATTGGATTTTTAGTTCATGCAGAAGAAATTGAAGTCATTGAAATAAAGGATGGATGGGCAAGTTTCTTAGCGAATGATAAGATTAACTATGTGAGTTCGGATTTTGTGGTAGCAGAACGTCCAGATTATCTGACCCCACCTCCGCCGACCCCTACCACCGCTGCTACACCAACACCGAAGCCAACACCAGAGGAAACTACACCAGAGGATACGACATCGGAGGAAGGCACGTCAGAGGAAGGTACATCAGAGGAGACAGCTCCAGTTATTGATGATGAGGTTAAGCCAGACATCTAATTAAAAGCTTTCAATATAACGAATAAATTTATGCAAGGAACTGGAGAGGTAGGCACTTTTAGAATAACAAAAGCCCACCTCTCTTTTATTAACCGGAGTTTTAAGAGAAATTTGGACTAAGTTGTTTTCACTTAACTCCTTCTCTACGAAGGCTTTTATTACACAGGCCACACCAAGGCTCGTTTTTGCAAAATCAATTAACAAATCCATATTGCTGATTTCTAATATTTGCTTTGGGACAATGGAATTCATCTTAAAGTAGTCCTCTATATATTTTCTAGATACATTTTCTTCGTCCAAAAGCATAAGATTAGCAGAAGAGAAGATATCCATAGTGTCATCCCTCTTTTTTAAGTTATTTAAATAGTTGCGTGTTGCTACGAAGATATCCTCCATTTCGCCAAGGGATATAAAGTGAAAGGCATCTGCATGGTTGGGCTTCGCAACTAAGCCAATATCGAGAGCTGCGCTTTCAAGCTGTTTTAAAGTGTGGGAGGAGCTTTGATTTGCAATGGTAATTTTAATATGAGGATTTTCTTGTACGAAGCCATTCAGGTAGGGTAATAACATGTATTTACATAATGTAGTGCTGGCACCAATGTGTAGATGGCCAATTCCAAGCTCATGGACTCGCTTTAGACTTTCTTCACCTCTTTGTAAGGTTTCAAATGCCTTATGGGTATGGTCATAGAGAAGTTTACCCTCTTCGGTTAGTTTCACACCCCTTGAGTTTCTTATAAATAACGTGGTTTTTAAATTGTCCTCCAGGTTTTGAATTGCTTTACTCACAGCAGGCTGACTGATATACAGTTGTTTCGCTGCACGCGAGATATTACCAAGTTCAGCAACACTGTTAAAAACATGATACAGGGATAAATTCTCTTCCATAGACACCTCGATTTGGATTCCTTAAGGAGCAACCTCATTTGGTATACACATTAAAAAATATAGATGAATAGTTTCACAGTTACGGAATGATGGCAGGCATATGAACTATAAGTACATAGATTATGAGTAGAGGATTATAGTAGTTGATTTATAACAAGTTTAAGATTAGTCATAATATGAAGTTATAATAGTTATTAATAATATGTATTTTAATTATATCAGATACTATGCTACAATGACAATAATTATTTTAAGGATTTATAAATACATAAAGATAATATGTAGGAAGGATATGTCCTAACAGGGCAGAAGTAAGAACAACTATATATGGAGGCTTACAATATGAACTATAACATTGCGGTTATTCCTGGGGATGGGATTGGACCGGAGATTATTGCAGAGGCTATAAAAGTACTTGATAAAATTGGAGATAAATTTAATCATAGCTTTAAATATGAAGAAGTGCTTATGGGTGGTGTATCCATTGATCGAACAGGGGAGCCCCTTACCCAAGAGGCACTTGAAACCGCGAAAAGAAGTGATTCGGTTTTACTTGGAGCTGTGGGAGGTAATGTCGGACAGTCCAATTGGTATTCACTACCCCCTCATTTAAGGCCGGAAGCGGGTCTTCTGGCAATTCGAAAAGGACTGAATCTCTTTGCTAACATCAGACCGGCTATCTTATTTGAAGAATTAAAGGGAGCATGTCCTTTAAGGGATGAGATAATTGGTGATGGGTTTGATTTTGTGGTTATGAGGGAATTAACGGGAGGATTGTATTTTGGTGATCGTCATACCTCTTTGGAGGGTGGAGTAAGAAAAGCTACGGACACTTTGGTGTATGATGAAAATGAAATCAGAAGAATTGCTAAGTGGGCTTTTGAAATTGCCAGAAAGAGAAATAAAAAGATATGCAGTGTAGATAAAGCAAATGTGTTGGATTCTTCCAGACTATGGAGACAGGTAACTAAGGAGGTAGCAGCAGAGTATCCCGATGTTGAGCTATCCGATATGCTGGTGGATAATTGTGCAATGCAGTTGGTAAAGGACCCAAGACAGTTTGATGTAATTCTTACAGAGAATATGTTCGGTGATATCTTATCAGATGAGGCAAGTATGATCACGGGATCAATCGGAATGTTAGCCTCCGCCAGCTTAGGGGAATCAAAGCTTGGATTATATGAACCAAGTCATGGTTCTGCACCGGATATTGCTGGTCAGAACAAGGCGAATCCGATTGCTACCATACTTTCAGCAGCTATGATGCTACGATATTCCTTTGATTTAGAAGAAGAGGCATTGGCGATAGAGGCTGCAGTAAAAAAAGTGCTAAAGAAGGGCTATCGGACGGTAGATATCATGTCCGAGGATATGTCTTTAGTCGGTACTTCCGAAATGGGAGATTTAATTTCAAAAGAGATTTAAAGGCAACTAATTTAAAAAGCTTTAGGAGGATATTCTTATGGGAATGACAATGACACAGAAGATTTTGGCTGCTCATGCTGGATTAGGTAAGGTAAGTGCTGGGCAATTAATTGAAGCTGATCTTGATTTAGTCCTTGGAAATGATGTAACCGCACCGGTTGCAATACATGAGATGGAAAAGATGACAATTAAGAAGGTATTTGATAAGGATAAGATTGCGCTTGTACCAGATCACTTTACCCCAAATAAAGATATTAAATCTGCAGAACATTGCAAATGTATGCGTGAATTTGCAATGGACCATGATATTACGAATTATTTTGAAATTGGTGAAATGGGCATAGAGCACGCTTTATTACCGGAGAAAGGGTTAGTAGTTGCGGGAGATGTAGTGATTGGTGCGGATTCCCATACCTGCACCTATGGAGCCCTTGGAGCATTTTCCACCGGAGTTGGAAGTACGGACATGGCTGCTGGGATGGCGACTGGGAAAGCATGGTTCAAGGTTCCCTCTGCTCTTAAGTTTGTTCTTACAGGTAAACCAGAAAAATGGGTAAGCGGTAAAGATGTTATTCTACATATTATTGGTTTAATTGGTGTGGATGGAGCTTTATACAAATCAATGGAATTTGTTGGTGAGGGAATTAGTAATTTGTCTATGGATGATCGGTTTGCAATGGCTAATATGGCAATTGAAGCTGGAGCAAAAAACGGGATATTCCCTGTTGATCAAGCAGCCATTGATTATATGAAGGAGCATTCTACAAAGGAATATAAGATATATTCAGCGGATGAGGATGCGGAGTATGAAGAGACTTATGAGATTAACCTGTCCAGCTTAAAACCCACAGTTGCATTTCCACATCTGCCAGAGAATACAAGAACCCTGGAAGCGGTGGGCGATATTAAAATTGACCAGGTTGTAATTGGCTCCTGTACCAATGGTCGAATCAGTGACTTAAGAACAGCAGCAGCAATCCTTGAAGGTAGAAAAGTAGCTAAAGGCATGCGTCTTATCGTTTTTCCTGCTACACAGAAAATATATCTTCAAGCTATGGAAGAAGGTCTACTGGCTACGTTTATTAAAGCTGGAGGAATTGTTAGTACACCAACTTGCGGCCCTTGCCTTGGAGGACATATGGGCATTCTTGCGGCAGGAGAAAGGGCGGTTGCAACTACTAATCGTAATTTTGTAGGACGAATGGGGCATGTTGAATCGGAAGTGTATCTTGCAAGTCCCGCAGTGGCAGCAGCAAGTGCGGTTACAGGGAAGATATCAGGTCCGGAAGAACTTGGATTATAGAAAAAGCTATAAGTATTTAATAACAGTCTTAGTTTGATTTGAGAAGCGAGGATTGAATAGTTACAAATTATTTTCGTCTGAAAGGTAAGGGTGCTAGTATGAAAGCGTTTGGAACAGTGCATAAATATGGTGATAACGTAGATACGGATGTCATTATACCTGCGCGTTATCTTAACTCCTCCGATCCGAAGGAGCTTGCTGAAAAATGTATGATAGATATTGATAAGGATTTCGTAAATAGAGTTAAAAATGGAGATATCATGGTAGCAAATAAGAATTTTGGTTGCGGTTCTTCAAGAGAGCATGCACCAATTGCCATTAAAGCTTCTGGTATAAGTTGTGTAATTGCAGAGACCTTTGCAAGAATTTTCTATCGCAATGCAATTAATATTGGATTGCCTATTATAGAATGCCCTGCAGCTGCAAAAGAAATTGAAGCAGGAGATCAGGTAGAGGTAGACTTCGACTTAGGAATTATCTATGATAAAACAAAGGGTACCCAGTATCAAGGTCAGGCATTTCCAGAGTTTATGCAGAAGATAATTAAAGCAGAAGGACTCATTAATTATATTAATAGCAAATAGAAAGTTAGAAATCAATATACTTACATCTGGGTACTGATAGAATAGAGGGGGAGCTGCCGCTTATAGAAATATAAGGCGGCAGTTTCAATATGTAAAACTATTTTTACAGTATAACAGAATATAAATACATAATTAGCACATAACCTTATTAAAGTAGAAAGGAATTAATTGAACATAAACTTGCTGTGATATGTAAACCATATTAGATTCTAGTATTAATATAATGTATAAAATTGTATTATTTGTAACAATATCTTTCTACTTCTCATAAAGTGAAATAGAACTCTTTATTAGTGATGGTATTTAATATGAATAGTACAGTCAGATATACAATAAGACCCTACGACACAATATGGATGTTGGCGCAAGTTTTTAATACCTCTGTGGATGATATTATGGAATTAAACCCTGATATTGACCCAAGAAACTTAAGGATAGGTCAAGTTATTACATTAAGCCCAGGAGATTATAATTATCCGACTAATTCAAATCAACAGAATAACTCTGATAATGGGATGAATAATAATAGGAACAGTAATATGAATGGCAATATGAACAGTAATATGAATAGCAATAGGAACAGTAATACGAACAACAATAGGAATGGTAATATGAATAGTAATACGAACAGCAGTATGAATAGTAATATGAATGGTAATATGAACAGCAATACAAATAGTAATACGAACAGCAGTATGAATGGTAATATGAATAGCAATATGAACAGCAATATGAACAATGGAAGAAATAATAATAGCATGAATAGTAACGATGATAATACCAATAATTGGAACAACTATATGGACGAATATATAGACGATTATATGGATAATGGAATGAACAATGAGGATCATAACGTTGTATCAGACCTTTTTCGTATGCTCTGGGTTCAGCACGTTTATTGGACACGTATGGCCGTAATGTCACTTATTCATGACCTTCCAGAGACAGATTTTGTACTTCGAAGATTACTTCGTAATTCGGTGGACTTCGCAAATGCATTACGACCATATTACGGTGAGGAGGCGGCAGTAGAGTTTACCGATTTGATGAACGGTCATATTACAATTGCAGCTGAACTTGTTAATGCATTGCTGGCAGATAATGATCAGGCTATTATGGATGCTGATCAAAGATGGCATGATAATGCAGAGCAAATAGCAGAGTTCTTTGCAAGTATTAATCCAAACTGGAGTGTTGAGGATTGGAGCGCAATGATGGATGAACATTTAGAGCTCTTAAGCCAAAATATTACCAATATGATTGCTGGTAATTATGAAGAAAGCATTAATGATTTTGATACGATAGAGAGTCAGGCCATCGAGATGGCAGATATGATGGCAGAGGGAATAGAAGCACAGTTTCCGGACTAAAAAAATTTATAAATTTAAATGAATTTTTCATTTGATATCTACAGATAATAATTGCGTAACTAATATAGATTGATAAGTGCGGTATTCTGCACTTATATTAAAAACGTGGAGGTTATTATGGCAATTAAAAAAATGGATAAACCAAATGAAGGAATCAGCTGCGTAGTTAATACTTGTGAATATTATGCATCAGGGGATCACTGCTGTGCAGAAAAAATTCAAGTTGCACCTAAAAATGCAAGAGAAGCAGATCAGACAGATTGTACTACTTTCGTAGCTAAATAGGTCTAAATAAATAATATATTCTTTATTGCATTTTAAGTAATAAGGGAAAAAAGAAAGCTGAAATTATAAAAATAAGTAGTTAAAACTTCTTATTCATATAACTTCAGCTTTATTTATATTCTTATTATAATTTAGAGTTTTATTTTTTAAACAAATGTATGGTTCCTTCATCGTTTAGTTTCTTTAAGATAGTAGCCATAATCGGTAGAATGAATAATCCTAAGACACCCATTAACTGTGCACCAATATACATTAAAATTAATGTAATAATAGGATGTAATCCAATTTGCTGACCTACGATTTTAGGCTCCACTGTCTGACGAACTACAGTTATAACAATGTAGATAATTAATATTCCAATACCAATTTTCGTATTACCTAAGATTAATGCGGTAATGGCCCAAGGTAGTAAAACTGCTCCAGTACCAAGAATTGGCATAATGTCTACTAATGCTATTAAAGCAGCAAATATAACTGCATTTGGAATACCAATAATTAAAAATCCAATCGATAATTCAGCAAAGGTAATTGATATAATTGCTGCATAAGCACGAATGAATTTACCAATTGTACCTATTCCATTATCTTTTAATTTAAGTAACATAGTTCTTCGTTCACCGGTAAACTGAATTACTACAAAGCGAGTAATCTTATGATAGTCAATAGTAAAGAAGAAGGAAGATACAATTGTAAAAATAAATTTTATAAGTAGGGTTGGAACCTGTGCTGCAAAAGAAGCTAATGTATCAACAATACTAGAGGAGGCTTTAGTCAGGTAGTCATAAATAGTTTGATTGCCATCAACAATAAAGTTATCTACATAAGGCTTGGTTGCCGGAAAAGCTTCCATTATATTATCCAGAACAGTTAATATAGCTGGTTTCAAGGTCTCACTATAAAAGGTAGGTAGATTTGATATCAGGTTCACAATAATATCAAATGCCTTGAAGCCCACTAAGCTAACAAGATAAGCTAAAAGTCCATAAAACAAAAGCAAGATAGTGATGGAGACGATAACTCTGTTTATCTTAGTCTTTTTCTGAATAAAATCAATTAAATGGCGAAAAATTACTGCAATAATCAAGCCAATAACAAAAGGCATAAGGAGCGGTAGAAAATATTTTATTCCAACATAAACTAACCCTAAAATTAGGGCAATAAATGCCGCGCGAATGAGGTAAGCCTTTTGTTTCTCTAGATTCAACATGTAGTGATCCTTTCTTGATCAATTTATCTCTATGTGAATTATCGGCTTATTATGAGTTTTTCATAACAATACTTTCAATAATATTTGCAACGTCCTCGCAATTATCTGCGCAACGCTCTAAACGATGTAAAATTTCTGTCCAACACATTAATTCAATTGGGTCTTTTGAAGTGTGATAAAGGTTACGCATAAAGTCAACATATAATGCATCACCAACTTCTTCAAGGCGATTAATTTCAATAACTTTATCATGTAATTTCTTGGAACTCTTAAAGTTCTTGAATTCTTCCAGTGCTTCATCCATAGCCTTAGTACAAGTAACTAAAAGCTCTGTGAATTTAAGGATTTCAGGGCGGATTGTCTGAATGTTGAACATATCAACATAGATTAATACGTCTTCGATTGAGTCAGTTACATCATCGATTTCCTGAGTAAGGCTGGTGATATCTTCACGTTCGATTGGAGGAAGAAATTCTTTCACCAGACGATTCATAATATCGTGTTTTGCCAAATCGGCACTATGTTCAATTTCGTGTGCAGCCTTTACTCTATCTGTAATTTTGCTTGGATCAAATTTACTTAAGGTTTCGTGGAGACTAACTGCTAATTTGGTAGAATATTTTGAGAGGTTTGCAAAAGCATCAAAATAACTATAAGTATTCTTTCTTGTAATCATAATATATGACTTCCTTCCTATTTAAAAGATTTGCATGAATATTTTTGACATTATATAACCGAGCAGACCACAGCCAGGGAAGGTTAATACCCAAGCAGCAACCATTTCCTTTACAATACTCCAGTTTACGCTTTTCATTCTTTTGGCTGCTCCAACACCCATAATAGAGGTTGTCTTGGTATGTGTGGTACTAACTGGGATACCAAAGGCAGAAGCAACAAATAATGCAACTGTAGCAGCAGCGTCTGCTGCAAAACCTTGATATTTACTTAGCTTTACCATACCCATACCAACCGTTTTAATGATTTTATAACCACCAATAGAGGTTCCTAGTGCCATAACGATTGAAACTAAAATCATTAACCAAATTGGTACGCTAAACTCTGTTACACCGGATTTTCCTTGTGCCAGGAATACGCCAAGCATAAATACACCCATAAATTTTTGTCCGTCTTGCGCACCATGCATATAGGCCATTGATGCTCCGCCTAATACCTGTGCATGTTTGAAAAAGAAGGAAGTTTTACGTCTGTCGGCATTTTTACAGATAAAAGAAATAATTTTAGAAATTACATAACCGAGACCAAAACCAATAATTGACGATAGGAACAGACCATAGATAACCTTCATCCACTCATCCAGGTTAATACCTTGTCCACCCTGTATTGCAATAGCAGAACCAGTTATACCTGCAATTAGAGCATGGGACTCACTGGTAGGAATACCGAAGGCCCAGGCTGCAGTTGCCCAAACTACGATCGCAAATAAGGAAGCACATAGTGCGATTAAAGCATTCTTTGAATCTCCACCAAAATCAACCATCTTGTATACTGTCTGAGCAACGGAATTGTTCAGCATTGTCATAACAAGAACACCAAGAAAATTGAATACAGCTGCCATAAGAATTGCATTTTTTGCACTAATGGAACGAGTTGAGACACAGGTAGCAATGGCATTTGGTGCATCGGTCCAGCCATTAACTAAAACAACACCTAGAACCAACGCCACCGTTATAAATAGAGTGGGGGTTGACACCATTTGTTGTAGAAATTCAGTAAAATTCATAAAGCGCCTCCTAAAACACAAAATTAATCATAATTACATCTTTGTAATCAAACAAACAAATCTTATCACGAATAAAAGACATGCGCAATCAAATTTTACATGAATAATACATGAATTTTGCATTATTTTAAATACATTTCACAGTATTTACATGGAATTCACATAGATTTCACAAAAGAGACTGTAAATGATTTACTATGGTAATTATGGCTAAAATGATACATAATTATTTAATTATAAATTATCCAAATGATATTTTTAGCAGGAAGAAAATAATAGATTTTATTTGATATTTAGTACTTACCTATTTATAATAAGCATATTAACTGAAAATATTAATTTTCTAAGATAAATATTGTCAAATACGTATATTTATAAATAGTTATGGAAAATAATCCATATTATTTTCAAATTTGACATTGATTTTTAGAAAGAAATACATTAATATATACTGTACTACTTTAAAGTGATGAGATGGTATTGTTGCAAAATGCTTAAAGTATTGTTTTACTATAAATAAGAAAGAAAAGGTGGTTAAAGGATGAGAAGTGACGCAGTGAAAACCGGAATATCGCAGGCACCCCACAGATCTTTATTTAATGCATTGGGTCTGACCAAGGAGGAGATGAGAAAACCCCTAATTGGTGTCGTGAGTTCATATAATGAGATTGTACCAGGACATATGAACCTAGATAAGATAGTCGATGCCGTCAAGCTTGGCGTCGCAATGGCAGGCGGAACACCACTTGTCTTTCCAGCAATTGCAGTATGCGATGGTATCGCCATGGGACATCAAGGGATGAAGTATTCTTTGGTTACCAGAGACCTGATTGCAGATTCTACAGAAGCAATGGCGATGGCTCATCAATTTGACGCACTTGTTATGGTACCAAATTGTGATAAGAATGTTCCAGGACTTCTTATGGCAGCTGCAAGGGTTAATATCCCTACAATTTTTGTTAGTGGCGGGCCAATGCTTGCTGGGCGAGTGAATGGAAATAGAACCAGCCTTTCCTCCTTGTTTGAAGCAGTTGGTGCCTTTAGTGCAGGAAACTTATCAGAAGAAGAGTTAGAAGAGTACGAGAATAAAGCCTGTGCTACCTGTGGTTCCTGTTCAGGGATGTATACAGCAAACTCAATGAACTGTCTTACCGAAGTAATTGGTATGGGATTAAAAGGCAATGGTACTATTCCGGCTGTCTATTCCGAACGTATCAGACTGGCTAAACATGCTGGTATGAAAATTATGGAGTTGCTTGAAAAAGATATTCGACCAAGAGATATTATGACCAAGGAAGCATTTATGAATGCGTTAACCGTGGATATGGCACTAGGCTGTTCCACCAATACAATGCTACATTTGCCAGCTATCGCACATGAAGTTGGCTTTGAATTAAATATAGATATTGCAAATGAGGTTAGTGCTAAAACACCCAATTTGTGCCATCTGGCACCTGCAGGACATACATATATTGAAGACCTGAACGAAGCAGGCGGTGTATACGCTGTTATGAATGAATTAAATAAGAAAGGACTTCTTAACACCGATTTAATTACTGCTACAGGAAAAACCGTTGGCGAGAACATACAAGGATGTAGAAATCTTAATCCGGAGGTTATTCGGCCAATTGATAATCCATATAGTGAAATTGGAGGTATTGCAATCCTTAAGGGTAATCTGGCACCTGATTCCGGAGTGGTGAAGCGTTCCGCTGTTGATCCTAGCATGATGAAGCATGAAGGACCTGCAAGAGTATTTGATTGTGAAGAAGATGCAATCGATGCAATTAAGGGTGGTAAGATTGTTAAAGGGGATGTTGTTGTCATCCGTTACGAAGGACCAAAGGGTGGCCCAGGTATGAGAGAAATGCTGAATCCTACCAGTGCAATTATGGGAATGGGACTAGGCTCACATGTGGCATTAATTACGGATGGAAGATTCTCAGGAGCCTCAAGAGGTGCATGTGTTGGTCATGTATCGCCAGAAGCAGCGGTAGGAGGCAATATTGCACTCGTAGAAGAGGGAGATATTATTCAGATTGATATTAATGCAAATAGTTTGAATTTTGTTATATCCGACGAAGAATTGGAAGCCAGAAGAGCTAAATGGCAGCCGCGTCAGCCTAAGATTACTACAGGATATCTTTCCCGCTATGTAGCAATGGTAACCAGCGGCAACAGAGGAGCGATTTTGGAAGTGCCTAAAGCTCAATAGAAGGAAGATTATTAATAGAATAGCTGTATATATAGGGCATTATAATACTTAAGCATTACATTCTGTGATTTGTACAAAGAATGTGAGCAGGAATGGAGGTAAGAATGGAATTAACAGGTTCTCAAATTGTTATTGAATGTTTAAAAGAGCAGGGTGTTGACACAGTCTTCGGATATCCTGGCGGTACAATATTAAATATATATGATGAATTATATAAGCACACATCAGAAATAAAACATATTTTGACTTCCCATGAGCAAGGAGCATCTCATGCGGCAGATGGCTATGCAAGAGTTACAGGCAAAGTAGGGGTATGTTTTGCAACCTCTGGACCTGGCTCAACCAATCTTGTAACTGGTATTGCAACCGCTTTTTTGGATAGTATCCCAATGGTTGCTATCACTGCAAATGTTGCTGTTAATTTATTAGGAAGAGATTCCTTTCAGGAAATTGATATTGCTGGTATTACAATGCCAATAACGAAGCATAATTTTATAGTAAAGGACGTAACTAAACTAGCGGATACCATTCGTAAGGCGTTTAAAATAGCACAGACAGGAAGACCAGGACCGGTTTTAGTGGATATTACAAAAGACGTAACAGCAACAAAGGCTGATTATCAAGTTGCAGCACCGGAACCAATTCTTCGTGATACGAAGCATATTACAGAGCAGGATATAAAAAATGCAATTCAATTAATTCAGAATTCAAAAAAGCCCTTTGTATTCATAGGCGGTGGAGCAGTTATTTCGGAAGCACACGAGGAAGTGAAAGAATTCGTGGATAAGGTGGATGCACCCGTAACGGATACCCTAATGGGAAAAGGTGCTTTTGATGGAATGGATGCACGCTATATGGGTATGCTGGGAATGCATGGTACGAAGGCATCCAATCTTGGAGTAACGGAATGTGATCTTCTTATTACCATTGGTGCTCGTTTCTCGGACCGAGTTATCGGTAACGCTAAGAAGTTTGCCAACAACGCAAAAATCTTACAAATTGACATTGACCCAGCTGAAATTAATAAAAATGTAACTGCTCATTATAGTGTTGTTGGAGATATTAAAGAAGTTCTTTCCTTATTAAATAAAGAATTAGAACAGCAAAAACATACGGAATGGGTGGATCATATTATCGCCTTAATGCAGAAGCATCCTTTAAAATATGCACATGATCGTTTAACTGGACCTTATGTTCTTGAGAAGCTATACGAAGTGACAGAGGGAGAGGCTATTATAACCACAGAGGTTGGGCAGCATCAGATGTGGGCAGCACAGTTCTATAAATATAAGAATCCAAGAACCTTTATTACCTCGGGTGGACTTGGTACTATGGGATATGGACTTGGTGCAAGTATTGGTGCGAAGCTGGGTAAGCCTGATAAGACAGTTGTTAACATTGCTGGTGATGGATGTTTTAGAATGAATATGAATGAGCTTGCTACGGCTACCCGTTATGATATACCAATTATTCAGATTGTATTAAATAACGAAGTTCTTGGTATGGTTCGTCAATGGCAAACACTTTTTTATGAGCAGAGATATTCTTACACTCATTTAAAGGATAAAGTTGATTTTGTAAAGCTGGCAGAGGCTATGGGTGCAAAAGCTTATCGTATTACAGAAAAAGAGGAAGTTGAAGCTGTATTGAAGGAAGCAATTGCCTTAAATGAGCCTGTCTTGATTGAATGCATGATTGACCGTGATGACAAGGTTTGGCCGATGGTTGCACCAGGAGCAGCAATTGAAGAAGTTTTTGCAGAAGAAGATTTAATTAATTAAAGGATAGAGTGTCAGAAGTCAATTTAAAAGAACTTACAAAGCTTTTGACACTCTACCAATATTATTTAGCGGGAATATAGTTTGGATGACAGAGTGTCTTGGAGTTGCTTTCATTAAATAATGAAACCATATAAGGCACTCTTATCCATATTATTAGCAGATTGGAATTGACAAAAAAATAACATAGTAATATAATAAGTTTTGTACTTTAACACATTAAAGTGAGAAATAAATGTAATATTATAAGGAGGAAGAAAGAGTGGGAAGAATATTTAATTTTTCAGCTGGTCCGGCAATGTTACCAGTAGAAGTACTACAGGAAGCAGCAGATGAAATGCTTAATTACAGGGGAACTGGCATGTCAGTTATGGAGATGAGTCACAGATCCAAAGCCTATGAAGCAATTATTGAAGAAGCAGAAAAGGACTTAAGGGAATTAATGAGTATTCCCGATAATTACAAGGTTCTCTTTCTACAGGGTGGAGCTTCTTTACAGTTTGCCATGATTCCTATGAATTTAATGAAGAATAAGGTTGCTGATTTCATCATTACAGGACAATGGGCAAAGAAGGCATATCAAGAAGCTAAAATCTATGGTACCGCCAATGCAGTTGCATCCTCCGCAGATAAAACCTTTTCCTATATCCCAGATTGTTCTGATCTCCCAATTTCTGATGATGCAGATTATGTCTACATATGTGAAAATAATACCATTTACGGTACTAAATTTAAGACCTTACCAAATACGAAAGGCAAACTTTTGGTTTCTGATGTATCCTCCTGTTTCTTATCTGAGCCAGTAGATGTTAGCAAATATGGAATAATTTATGGTGGTGTTCAAAAAAATATTGGCCCTGCAGGTGTAGTTATTGTTATCATTCGTGAGGATTTGATTACAGAAGATACCCTTCCTGGAACACCTACCATGATGAAATATAAAATACACGCGGATGAGAAATCCCTTTATAACACCCCTCCTGCATATGGTATCTACATTTGTGGAAAGGTATTTAAATGGATTAAAAACAGAGGTGGATTAGCAGCAATGAAGGAACACAATGAGAAAAAAGCTGCAATTCTTTATGACTACTTGGATCAAAGTAAGATGTTTAAGGGAACGGTAGTAAAGGAAGACAGATCCTTAATGAATGTTCCTTTTGTAACAGGAAATGAGGAATTGGATAATAAATTTGTAAAAGAAGCAAAAGCGGCAGGTTTTGAAAACCTAAAAGGTCATAGATCTGTGGGTGGTATGAGAGCTTCTATTTATAATGCCATGCCAATCGAAGGTGTTGAAAAATTAGTAGAATTTATGAAGCAATTTGAAGCAGAGAATACGAAATAATCCAAAGGAGCATCCTTATTATGAAATATAATTGTCTAAATCCAATCGCAGATGTTGGGCTAAATATCTTTTCGGAGCAATACGATAAAGTGGAGAATATCAATGATGCAGATGTTGTACTGGTTCGTAGTGCTGCAATGCATGACATGAAATTTGATGATAATTTGAAGGCGATTGCAAGAGCGGGAGCTGGTGTTAATAACATACCGTTAGTAGATTGCGCAGAAAAAGGTATTGTTGTATTTAATACACCCGGTGCAAATGCAAATGGCGTGAAGGAATTAGTTATTGCGGGTCTTATGTTGGCCTCCAGAGATATTATTGGGGGTGTTAACTGGGTTCAAACCGTCAAGGAAGATCCATCCGTTGCCAAACTGGTTGAAAAAGAAAAAGGCAAGTTTGCAGGAAGAGAAGTTCAAGGAAAGAAACTTGGTGTAATTGGTCTAGGTGCAATTGGTGTACTGGTAGCTAATGCAGCAAATCGTTTGGGAATGGAGGTATATGGCTATGATCCGTTTATCTCAGTAGACAGTGCCTGGAATTTATCCAGGGATATCGTTCACGTAAAGACCAGAGAAGAAATCTATAGAGCCTGTGATTATATTACCGTACATACACCTTTAATCGCAGATGCTGATTCTAGCGTTAATACCAGGGAAATGATTAACACAGACAGTATTTCTAAGATGAAGGATGGTGTTGTTATCCTTAATTTTGCCAGAGACCTTCTTGTAAACGATACTGATATTGAAATTGCATTAAAAACCGGTAAGGTGGCTAAATATATTACGGATTTCCCCAATGAAAAGACTGCTAAAATGGAGGGTGTAATTGCGATTCCTCATTTGGGCGCATCCACAGAAGAATCCGAAGATAATTGTGCCGTCATGGCAGTAAAGCAACTTCGTGAATATATGGAGTATGGAACCATAAGAAACTCTGTGAATTATCCCAATTGCGATGCGGGTGTTTGTACCTCTGCAGGAAGGATTGCAATTCTACATAGAAATATTCCCAACATGCTGACCCAGTTTACGGGTGCATTTTCCTCTATGAATGTTAATATTGCAGACATGGTGAATAAGAGCCGTGGGGATTACGCTTATACTGTGTTAGATGTTGAAACTACGATTAATGACGAGGTGGCTGAGAAGCTTTCAGCTATCGAGGGTGTTCTTAAGGTAAGAATCGTTAAGTAGCAGGAAACATCAAATATAAAGTAAAAAAAGGATATAGGAGGTTGCAATGGCACTAATCAAACCATTTATCGGGTTTAGACCAAATCAGGAAGTTGCACATAAGGTTGCAGCATTACCTTATGATGTCTACAGCCGTGCAGAGGCAAAGCAGGAGATATCCAGGGAACCATTATCCTTTTTACGAGTGGATCGACCAGAAACAAGCTTTGAGGATTCTGTAGATACCTATGATTCCAGAGTATATAGAAAAGCAAAAGAACTCCTTGTGCAGATGCTAAGGGACGGTATATTAATACAGGAACAAACAGAGTGTTATTATGTCTATGAATTAATCATGGGTGGAAGGTCACAGACTGGTTTGGTGGCCTGTGCTTCTATTGATGATTATCTAAACAATCGGATTAAGAAGCATGAGAATACAAGAGAAGAAAAGGAAATTGATCGAATCAAACATGTGGATAGCTGTAGTGCGCAAACTGGGCCAATTTTTCTTGCTTATCGCGCGCATCAATTGATAAATGATATCGTAGAGCAGACAAAGACAGAAAGCGCATTATATAGTTTTAAGGCTCTTGATGGGGTTATCCATAATGTCTGGAGCATTTCTAATCTGGACCAAATCCTGGATATAAAGAAAGCATTTGCTGCCATAGATAATATTTATATCGCAGATGGGCATCATCGTGCAGCATCAGCAGTTAAAGTTGGCTTAATGAGAAGGCAGGAGAATCCAGAATACACAGGGAAGGAAGAATTTAATTATTTCCTATCTGTATTGTTTCCACATGATCAACTTATGATTATGCCATACAATCGTGTAGTTAAAGATTGGAACGGTTTGAGCAGGGAGGAATTGCTCGCAGGTATAAATGAAAATTTTTATATAAGTGAAATGGGTAAGACCCCGTATGCTCCTAATAAGAAAGCAAGCTTTGGTATGTATTTGGAGGGTAAGTGGTATGAACTTTCTGCAAAGAAAGCACTGCTTGAAATTTCAGATCCCGTAGCTTCTCTTGACGTATCATTGCTTCAAGATTACCTCTTAAGTCCTGTATTAGGAATTAAAGATCCTAGAGTAGATAATCGAATTGACTTTGTCGGTGGAATTCGAGGATTAAAGGAACTGGAGATAAGAGTGAATCAGGATATGAAAATAGCTTTTTCTATGTATCCGACCTCAATCGAAGAATTATTCCAGGTATCGGATGCCGGTAAGCTTATGCCACCAAAGTCTACTTGGTTTGAACCAAAACTAAGAAGTGGTCTATTTGTTCATATGATATAACGAAAGATTTCTTGCAAATGCCGAACGAAGAAGCGTTTAGAACCAAGCTCGAAAACCTGCGGTTTTCGAGCTTTTTGGCTCTCGCCAAACAAAATAAGAACAAATTGGCCTTTGAAAGCAAGCTTTCACGGCTAATTTGTTCTTATTTTATCTGGTTCTAAGCAGATGCAATTTGTTGAAAAATAGGAAAAACATAAACAATTGAGAGTGATATTATTAATTTATTATAAAACATTTGGAATTAATTTAAAAATATGGTATCATGCAAAAAGAGACCTTAAATCGTACATCAGCAATTGAGGTCACTTTATGATATTGATAGGAGGATACATATGGCAAATTTAAGAGGAACGAAAACACTGGAAAACCTTATGAAGGCTTTCGCTGGTGAATCACAGGCAAGAACACGCTATACGTATTTTGCATCTGTTGCAGGTAAGGAAGGATATAAGCAGATACAAAATATTTTTACTGAGACTGCTGAGAATGAGAAAGAGCATGCAAAAGTATTTATGAAGCTGGCACTAGAGCATTTAGATGGAGAGAATCCTGCTCCAGTTGAAATCAATGCTACCTATCCCTTTGCTTTTGGAGATACAATTGCTAATTTAAGAGCAGCAGCTGACGGTGAGAAAGAAGAGCATGAAATCGATTATCCAGAGTTTGCAAGAATTGCAAAAGAGGAAGGCTTCCCAGGAATCGCAGCTCGCTTTACAGCAATTGCTAAGGTTGAAAAGCATCATGAAGCCAGATATCGCAAGCTTTTAGAAAATATTGAGAATGGTACCGTATTTAAGAAAGACGGTAAAGTTTTCTGGAAATGTATCAACTGCGGTCATATTCATGAAGGTGATGCAGCTCCTGCACTTTGTCCAGCATGCCACCATCCAAGAGATTACTTCCAGTTATTGGATGATTGTTTCTAAGTAATACTGAATTAAATATTAGTTTAAATCAGACCGGTGTAGATTTTCTATACTGGTCTGTATTATTGTGCAAAGGTATATGTGAAAGGCCCCTACGATATCAATGTTTATTTACATCCACTGTATATGAAAGATTTATAAAATCTTTCACTCTTCTCTTTCTTAAAACTTAAAGCTATGGTAAAATTATAGATAGATTAAGCTTCACGTAAATATGCACCTGTGGACCTAAGTTAGCAGGTAGAGAGAAAGGCATGGTTAGTATATGAGTAATCTTTTTAATATGGACAATCCTGTTTTCACATTTCTAGGAAAGGCTTGCGATGTCATTTTCCTAAGTGTGGTTTACTTGCTACTTTGTATCCCAATTGTAACGATTGGTCCGGCAACTACAGCGCTTTATTATGCAACGGTGAAGGTACTAAGAAGAGAACGGGGATATTTATTTCGAGAGTTCTTTAAATCATTTAAACTAAATTTTAAAAGAGCATCCTTTATTGGGCTAATTCTGTTTATTATGTATGTAATTCTAGCGATTGATATTATGGCTACGTATTCCTCCTGGAATGGTGAGAATACAATGAATTCAGTGCTGTTTGGTATTTATATTGCAATTGCATTTATGCTATCTTTTGTTACAATTTACATTTTCCCTGTGTTGTCACGATTTGAAATGAAGACAAAGCAACTAATAAAAACAGTTTTTTTAATGTCCATTAAGCATTTGCCTTTCACATTACTTATGTTAATAATTCAGGCGGCTATCATTGTTGGCGTTATGTATTTATTTGTATTAATATTTATAGCACCTGTTATTTCAGCTTTCGTAACATCAATATTTATGGAACGAATCTTAAAAAAATATATGCCACCAGCAGATGAATCGGATGAGAATAGTGGTCTTGATCAATGGTATCTGGAATAGATTATAATAAATTTGTATGAATAACTTATGAAAATTAAGCTGTTTCGGTTATTTTTCATAAATTATAAAAAAATACAAAAAAACACTTTTCTTTTCCAGCGAAACATGGTATATAAGATATATAATTTTATATCTAAAACTATTATTGGAGCAAAGGTGTTCTCAATTATTTGAGGACACCTTTTTACATTAATAGGCTAGTTCGTCCTATTAATTGTAAATGCTTCGCAAAAATGCACACTCGCGCGTGTTGAAATATGTCGGCTTTGTCGACCGTGCTCGGTGCTAGAGTTTCGCAAGCGAAACTCTTTCTTAAATCATGAGAGGAGATATTGTATGTCTGAGAAATTAACTGAGCTTTTTGGAACGGATGTATTTAATGAGGCGACAATGGTTGAGCGCCTACCAAAGAAAACTTATGCAGCTCTTAAGAAGACGCTTGAGAATGGGGAGGATTTAGATCCTAGCGTTGCTGAAGTTGTTGCAAATGCCATGAAGGATTGGGCAATTGAGCGTGGTGCAACACATTATACTCACTGGTTCCAGCCAATGACTGGTATCACTGCAGAAAAGCATGATTCCTTTATTAATCCTACCTCTGACGGTAAGGTTATCATGGAGTTTTCCGGTAAAGAATTAATTAAAGGTGAGCCAGATGCATCTTCTTTCCCATCCGGTGGTTTAAGAGCTACCTTTGAAGCTAGAGGATATACAGCTTGGGATTGTACTTCACCAGCATTCTTAAGAGAAGATGCTGCAGGTGTTACTCTTTGTATCCCAACCGCTTTCTGTTCCTATACTGGAGAAGCTCTCGATATGAAAACTCCTCTTCTAAGATCAATGGAAGCAATTAGCACACAGGCTGTTCGTGTTCTTAAATTATTTGGACATAAGGAAGTTGTCAGAGTATCAACATCTGTTGGTCCTGAACAAGAATACTTCATTGTAGATAAAGCTAAGTACTTAAAGAGAGATGACCTTATTTTTACTGGAAGAACCTTATTCGGTGCTATGCCTCCTAAGGGTCAGGAATTAGAAGATCATTATTTCGGTAGCATTAAAGAAAAAATTGCATCTTATATGAAGGAGCTTAATATTGAGCTTTGGAAATTAGGTGTTACAGCTAAAACACAGCATAATGAAGTTGCTCCAGCACAGCATGAATTAGCACCAATCTATGCTACTGCTAACATTGCAACAGATCATAATCAGTTAGTTATGGAAACTATGAAGAAGGTGGCATATCGTCACAATCTTACCTGTCTGCTTCATGAGAAGCCTTTTGCAGGTGTTAATGGCTCCGGTAAGCATAACAACTGGTCCATGGTTACGAATACAGGCAAGAACTTATTAGATCCTGGTAAGACACCTCATGAGAATATTCAATTCCTCTTATTCTTAACCGCTGTTATTAAAGCAGTAGATGTTCATGCAGACCTACTTCGTGTTTCCGCAGCTAATCCTGGTAATGACCACAGATTAGGAGCAAATGAGGCACCTCCTGCAATCATCTCTATCTTCCTTGGAGAACAGCTTCAGGATGTAATTTCACAGTTAATCGAAACTGGAGAAGCAAAGAATAGCAAAGATGGTGGAAACTTAAAGATTGGTGTTCAGACACTTCCTACACTTCCAAAGGATGCTACTGATAGAAATCGTACTTCACCATTTGCCTTCACTGGTAATAAATTTGAATTCCGTATGGTTGCATCTTCTGCATCTATCGCTATGCCGAATACAGTATTAAATACCATCACTGCTGATGTCCTTAGCGATTTCGCAGATCAGTTAGAAAAAGAAGAAAACTTCGATCTTGCTGTTCATGATTTAATTAAGAGCACTTTAAGAGATCATCAGAGAATCGTATTCAATGGCAATGGTTATTCAGATGAATGGGTTGCAGAGGCTGAAAGAAGAGGTCTTCCTAACATCAAATCCATGGTTGAAGCTATTCCTGCAATTGCTACAGAGAAATCTGTTAAGTTATTTGAGAAGCATCATGTATTATCTGCTATAGAATTGCATTCACGTGAAGAGATATTATTCGAGTCCTATGCAAAAGCAATTAATATTGAAGCTAGAACTGCTATTTCTATGGTAAGTGTGAAGTATATTCCAGCAGTAATTAAATTTACTAAGAAACTTGCTGATTCTATCAATGCTGTAAAAGCAGCGGTAGCTGATGCTGATGTAAGTGTTCAGAGTTCTTTATTAGTAGAAGCATCTACACTTCTTGCAGAAGCACAGAAGGCATTAAAGGCCCTACAGGCTGCTACTGTTAAGGCAAATGAGTTTGCAGAAGCTTCTGAAGCAGCAGAATTCTTCCATTCCGACGTTGTTGCAGCTATGAACGCATTAAGAGCACCTATTGATGCACTAGAGGTAATTGTTGATAAGGAATTATGGCCAGTACCTACTTACGCTGATCTATTATTTGAAGTATAAAATATAGCCCTTACTCTATCTTTCATGATATAACTTGGTAAAAAGGACGAATACACAACTGATATTAATCGGTTTTGTGTTCGTCCTTTTTATAGTATACACCTTTCTTAGTTCCAGTATCAAATAAAATACGCTTGACAATTCTATAACTATGATATATATTTTGATTATCAAAATATTTGCAATACAAAGCAAATACTTAGGAGTGTTCAGATGAATGAAAAGCTAATTATGATTAATAAGATGCTGGTGGAAGTCTATGACGATGTTAACCGTATTGAAGAATATTCAATTAAAACCGGAGAGTTTAGCGATCTGTCCATCACGGAGATACATACAATTGATGCGGTTGGTTTATATGGTTCAAAGACTATGTCTGAGGTAGCGACTGAGCTTGAGATTACAATGGGAACCTTAACGATTGCAGTAGATAAGCTGATTAAAAAAGGATACTTAGAGCGCAGCAGAAGTGATGTTGACAGACGAATTGTAAATATCAGCTTAACGAGAAGAGGAAAGCTTGCCTATCGTATTCATGAAAAGTTCCATCTAGATATGGTGAAAGCTGTATTGATGGATTTTAACCCGCAGGAAGAGGAAATTCTTCTGACTGCTTTGGGTAAGTTGAATATACATTTAAAAGAAATCTATATGGGTTCGAAAAAGGAATAACAGGAGGACTCACATCATGAAATTTGCAACAATTGTTGGCACTGGAAGTTACGTACCCCAGCTGGTTGTTACTAATGAGGCAATGGCAGAACTGGTAGACACTAGCGATGAATGGATTGTATCCAGAACAGGTATAAAGGAAAGAAGAATTTCGACGGGTGAAAATACTTCGGATTTAGCATTTGAAGCATCAAAAAATGCATTACTCAAATCGGGACTTCAAGCATTAGATTTAGATTTAATCATATGTGCAACGATTTCTCCGGATTCCTTTATGCCATCCGTTGCCTGTATCATACAGGAGCGATTAGGTGCCGTAAATGCAGCAGCCTTTGATTTAGCAGCAGCCTGTACAGGATTGGTTTATGGTATCTCGGTGGCAACCGCATTTATTGAAAGTGGACGTTATACTAACATTTTAGTTGTTGGAGCAGAAACACTCTCGAAAACCCTGGACTGGTCGGATCGCTCAACCTGTGTACTCTTTGGAGATGGAGCAGGTGCAGTGGTATTAACTGCTTCGGAGCAGAAGGGAATTAGCGCAATTCATTTAGCAAGTGACGGGCGTAAGAAGGAATATTTAACCTTACCTGCAGTTGCCGTATTCAATCCTTTTATGAAAGGAGAGAGTGAAGCACTTCATCCTACAATTTCAATGCAAGGGCAAGAGGTTTTTAAGTTTGCAGTTCGAAGTATAACAGAGCTGATTCGTAAAGTTTTGGATAGTTCAAAATTACAACAAGAGGATATTAAGTATATTGTGGCACATCAAGCTAATTCCAGAATACTAGAACATGCGGCAAAAGTGCTTGGGGTTCCATTTGATAAGTTCTTTGTTAATCTGGAGCGTTACGGCAACACTTCAGCAGCAACGATAGGAATAGCATTAGATGAAATAGTTACATCCGGGCTGTTGCAAGAAGGCGATCATGTCATTCTTGTTGGCTTTGGTGGAGGAATGACCAGCGGAGCAATTCTATTTCAAGTATAAGTTGTGTTAAAACGGACATTATCAAAATAATCTTAGAAATACAAAATAGTGAAAAAAATAGAAAAGATAAAAAGATAAAAAGATAAAGAAAAGAAATAAAGAAAAAAAGAAAATAAGAGAATATAACAATAACAAATCAGGAGGAAAATATCATGGATTTCAACAAAATTAAAGAGGTAGTAGCAGAACAATTAGGAGTAGAGGTAGCAGAACTTACACAGGAGACATCCTTAAAAAATGATTTAAATGCAGATTCACTTGATTTATTCCAAATAATTATGTCATTAGAAGAAGAGTTTGGCATTGAAATTCCCACCGAGGATACAGAAGCTATTCAGACCATAGGCGATATTGAAAACTATCTTACCAAGAAAAGCGAAGAACAATAATAGCTGAAATATAGTTCTATAGCTCATTATATGTGACGATTTAAATTGTGTTATTGCAAAGCACCATCATGGAGGCAAGTATGAAATCAAGAATTTGTGAACTATTAAATATAGAGTACCCTATTTTCCAGGGAGCTATGGCTAGAATATCAGACGCATCTTTAGCGGCAGCAGTATCAGAAGCTGGTGGTCTTGGAATTATAGCGGGTGGTACAGCTCCAGTAGAATATGTACGCGAAGAGGTTAGAAAAGCAAAGCAAATGACAAAGAAGCCCTTTGCCGTCAATATTATGTTACTTAGTGAACATGCTGATGACATTGCAAGGATGGTATGCGAGGAAGGCGTTAAGGTAGTTACCACTGGAGCAGGAGCTCCAGGTAAATACATGGAAGCTTGGAAAGCGCATGGAATCAAAGTAATACCTGTGGTTCCAAGTGTTGCGATTGCAAAGAGAATGGAACGCAGTGGTGCAGATGCAATCATAGCAGAAGGTACAGAGTCCGGCGGACACGTTGGTGAATTAACAACCATGGTACTTGTACCACAGGTGGTAGATGCAGTTGATATTCCAGTAATCGCTGCTGGAGGTATTGCAGACGGAAGAGGTGCGGCAGCAGCCTTTATGCTTGGTGCCGAAGCAATTCAGATAGGAACACGTTTCCTTACCGCTTTTGAATGTACCGTGCATCCAAATTACAAGCAAAAGGTTTTAAATGCAAAAGATATTGATACCGTTGTTACCGGACGTCCAACCGGACACCCAGTAAGAGTTTTAAAGAATAAATTAACACGTCAATTCAACGAACTGGAAGCAAAGGCAGCATCAGCAGAAGAGTTTGAAGCACTTGGAGTTGGCGCCTTAGCAAAGGCAGCTGTTCAGGGCGATATGGATTATGGTAGTTTCATGGCAGGCCAGGTGGCAGCACTTGTTCGCAAAGAACAAAGTTGTAAAGACATAATTCTCGAATTATTTGAAGAAACACAAAACTTACTTAGCAAGGACTGGAGGTAGAGATGAGTAAGACAGCATTTCTATTTTCAGGGCAGGGTTCCCAATACATTGGTATGGGGAAAGAGCTTTACGAAGCTTTTCCCATTTGTAAACAGACCTTTGAGGAAGCAAGTGAAAGTCTTCAGCTTGACTTGGCAAAGTTGATTTTTGAAGGTGTGAAAGAAGAACTGGATCGAACAGAGAATACACAACCCTCCGTTGTCACCATGTCAATAGCAGCATATCGGGCTATCAGTCAGGCAGGGATTACACCTGAGGTGGTAGCCGGGCTAAGTCTTGGAGAGTATTCAGCTTTAACAGCAGCTGGAGCATTCTCCCTCTCACAGGTAGTTCCCTTAGTGCGTAAAAGAGGCGGATTTATGCAGGAGGCAGTACCGGTAGGCATTGGGAAAATGAATGCTGTATTGGGGCTTTCTGAGGAGAAGGTTAGAGAAGCGTGTGAAGAGGCAAAGCAATATGGTATTGTTGAGCCAGCTAATTTTAATTGTCCGGGACAGATTGTTATAGGTGGAGAAGTTGCTGCTGTTGATGAAGCTGCAAAGCTGGCAAAGGCAAAAGGCGCAATGAAATGCATGGATCTTGCGGTAAGTGCACCCTTTCATACTTCCATGTTAAAGCCAGCAGCAGATCAGCTTAGGACCGTACTGGAAGAAATGGAACTTGGAGAATTTGATAAGAAGTTAATCAGTAATGTACACGCAGATTATGTTAAGGATAGGAAAGAAGTAAAGGATTTATTATACAGGCAGGTTATGAGCAGTGTCCTTTGGGAGCAGAGTATCAGAAAAATGCTGGAGGATGGGGTTCAAAACTTCGTTGAAATTGGACCGGGAAAGACCTTGTCAGGCTTTGTAAGGAAAATAGACAGAGGAGTAGCAATTTATAATGTAGAAAATATTGCTACACTCGATGCGACAATAAATGCGTTAGTGAATTAGGAGGTTTTATGCTGAAAGGAAAAGTTGCTGTAATTACCGGTGCAGGAAGAGGAATTGGAAGGTCAATTGCATTGCAATTTGCCGAATATGGTTCTAAGGTAGTATTGAACTATCGCAACAGTATTACACAAGTTGAGGAGTTGCTGAACCAAATAAAACAGTTAGGCGGAGATGCAATCGCCATTCAGGCAGATGTTAGTAAAGAGGAAGAGGCAAAAAAACTTCTGCAAGAAGCAGTTAATCATTATGGAAGACTGGATGTATTAGTGAATAATGCTGGTATTACAAAGGATAATCTTATGATGAGAATGTCCTCCGAGGATTTTAATCAAGTATTGGATATTAATTTAAAAGGTACTTTCTTCTGTATGAAACATGCGTCAAATGTAATGCTGAAACAAAGGAGCGGTAAAATAATTAATATCTCATCCGTAGTTGGTATTGCCGGTAATGTTGGGCAGATTAACTATGCTGCATCGAAAGCTGGAGTAATCGGAATGACAAAAACAGCAGCTAGAGAATTAGCATCCAGAGGTATTACAGTTAACGCAGTTGCCCCTGGTTTTATTGAAACAGATATGACAGAA
The DNA here is from genome assembly GCA_023407575.1 of Bacillota bacterium. Lineage (GTDB taxonomy): Bacteria > Bacillota > Clostridia > Lachnospirales > Lachnospiraceae > Mobilitalea. The sequence goes on along the minus strand of JAEYLX010000006.1, from coordinate 50,096 downwards.
ACTTTGTCTGATAAAATCAAAGAGGCCACAATAACTAATATTCCATTGCGCAGGTATGGCAAAGCTGCTGAAGTAGCCAGTGCAGTTAGCTTTCTAGCATCAGAGGCAGCGAATTATATCACTGGTCAGGTGCTGCAGGTTGATGGTGGTATGGTGATGTAGATGTTAACAGCCTAAGGGTAAGAGTTGCAGATATTAATAAAAAGCTGCCTGACAGCAGCATGGAGGTTATGATGATTCGTAGAGTGGTTGTTACAGGAATGGGTGCTATTACACCAATTGGTAATAATGTAGAAGATTTTTTTGATAATGTTATGGCTGGTGTATGTGGAATTGATTTCATTGATCGGTTTGATACGGAAGGTTATAATGCCAGATTAGCCGCACAGGTGAAGGATTTTGATCCAAAACAGACAATGGATATAAAGGAAGCTAAGAGAATGGATCGCTTTTCTCAATTAGCAGTGGCTGCTGCAAAGGAAGCCGTTGATGACTCTAAAATTAATCTTACCGAGACTAATATGGATCGCTTTGGTGTTATTGTAGGTTCCGGTATCGGAGCAATTGATGATATTGAGAAAGAAACCAATACCTTACGAGACAAAGGGCCAAAGAGAGTAAATCCATTGTTTATACCAATGACAATTACCAACATGGCAGCTGGAAATATTGCAATTAAATTTGGAGCGAAAGGCGTTTGTACTAATGTTGTTACGGCTTGCGCAACTGGTACTAATTGCATTGGAGAAGCGTTTCGTAATATTAAACATGGTTATGCAGATGTTATATTAGCGGGTGGAACAGAAGGTTCTATCACACCGCTTGCAGTTGCAGGTTTTCAGTCCTTAACGGCCCTTTCTACCAGTAAGGACCCTAAAAGAGCCTCTATTCCCTTTGATAAAGAAAGAAATGGATTTGTAATGGGAGAAGGCGCAGGTGTTCTAGTCCTTGAGGAGTATGAGCATGCAAAAGCTAGAGGAGCTAAAATATATGCTGAGGTTGTCGGCTATGGATCCACTTGTGATGCGTATCATATAACCGCACCATCACCGGAAGGGGAAGGTGGAGCACGGGCTATGACACTTGCGATGGAAGAAGCGAATATTAGCCCGAAAGACGTTTCCTATATTAATGCTCATGGAACCAGCACTCCGACGAACGATAAGGTGGAGACACAGGCGATAAAGCTTGCATTGGGTGACGCTGCATTTCAGGTACCAGTTAGTTCTACTAAATCAATGGTTGGGCATTTACTTGGTGCAGCAGGAGCAGTAGAAGCAATTGTTTGTATAAAGTCAATAGAAAAGAGTTTCATACCGGCCACCATTGGGTTAACCGTTCCAGATGAGGAATGTGACCTGGATTATGTTCCTGGCGTTGGTCGCCAGGCAAGTGTTTCCTATGCAATGTCAAATTCCCTTGGCTTTGGTGGGCACAATGCTACTTTGATATTTAAAAACATGGAGGTATAATCGTGGACTATAAGGTAATTCTTAATTTGATGAAAGAAATGAATCAGACGGATCTTACAAAACTTGAAATAGAGGAAGAAGGTCTTCATATCGTTCTCGAGAAGTCAGCTCCTAAGCAGGATTCTGATACACAAGTTGCTACGTATCCAGCATTTATGCCTGGAATGTTGCCAGGGCTAATGCCGTCTGTGCCTGTTCAGTCTCAAATACAGCAGCCTGCACCAACCCTTTCTATTAATACCAGTGTTGCAGTAAATGACAGCGTAGAACCGGTAGTAGAAGAACTGTCCGGTAAGAAGGTGGTATCCCCTATGGTAGGAACCTTCTATACTGCAGCTTCTCCAGAGAAACCACCCTTTGTCAAGGTAGGTGACAAAGTGAAAAAGGGTCAGGTACTATGTATTATTGAGGCAATGAAGCTGATGAATGAAATTGAAAGTGAATACGATGGAGAAGTAGTTAAAATACTAGTTAATAATGAAGAGATGGTTGAGTTCGGTAAGCCTTTATTTTTAATTCATGACAAGTGAAACGATTTATCGTTTCATCTTGTTCAGTAAATGGATTGAGTTATAAAAGCTAGAATACGTATCATAATTAATATATGTAGTTGAAAGGCATGGTTATGGAATGTTAAATATAGACGAAATACAAAAGATTCTGCCACATCGCCCTCCGTTTTTACTAGTTGATCGTGTGGATGAATTGGAACCGGGTATCGGAGCAACAGGAGTAAAATGTGTTACAATGAATGAGCCTTTTTTTCAAGGACATTTTCCAGGTAAAGCAGTAATGCCAGGTGTATTAATTTTAGAAGCCCTAGCACAGATGGGAGCAATCTGTATGCTCACTTTACCCGGAAATGTAGGGAAAATAGTTTTATTCGGCGGAATGGATAAAGTTAAATTTAAGCGTCAGGTAGTTCCTGGTGACGTGTTAACCCTAAAGGTTGAAATTACAAAACATAAAGGAAGCTTTGGGGTAGGAACTGCAATTGCCTATGTGGGAGATAAAATAGCAACAGAGGCTATACTTACCTTTGCAATAACCTAACGCTAGGACTTCGATTTAAAATAAAACTCAAACTTCGCAGCTAAGATTTTAACTCATTTGAATTTACCAAGCAAAGCAAAAGAGATAGTACTGCGATGTTTAAGTATAGAATAAGGATTTCATCTAGACTATTATCAAGGAGAGCTAGGATGTTTAAAAAAATATTAATAGCAAACCGTGGCGAAATTGCAGTGAGAATTATCCGTGCATGCAAAGAAATGGGGATTGAAACAGTTGCTGTTTATTCAGAGGCTGACAAAGAAGCTTTGCATGTAATGCTGGCAGATGAGGCAGTATGCATCGGTCCTGCAAAATCCAAGGATAGTTATTTAAACATGCAGAACATAATTAGTGCGACTGTATTAACAGGAGCCACAGCAATACATCCAGGGTTTGGTTTCTTATCAGAGAATAGCTCCTTTGCAAGAATGTGTGAGGACTGTAATATTACCTTCATCGGACCAAAGGCAGATACAATAGATTTAATGGGTAACAAATCAAGAGCCAGAGAAACGATGCAGCAAGCAGGGGTACCTGTGGTTCCAGGCTCTGATGGAGTGGTTGAAACAGTAAAGGATGCTCAGGATTTGGCTGCAAAAATAGGATATCCGGTCATGATTAAGGCCAGCGCAGGTGGTGGCGGTAAAGGGATGAGAGCTGTATTTGAGGCAGAAGATCTGGAACGCTTATACCTGTCAGCAAAAGCGGAAGCAAAAGCTGGTTTTGGTGATGACAATCTATACATGGAGAAATTAATTATTCACCCAAAACATATTGAGTTTCAGATTTTAGCGGATAGCTATGGTAATGTCGTTCATTTGGGCGAGCGTGACTGCTCGGTGCAGAGAAGAAATCAGAAGATGATGGAGGAATCACCTTCCGCAATAATGACTGCTGAGCTACGTAAGAAAATGGGAACTGCTGCAGTTAAGGCAGCACAGGCAACTGGATATATTAATGCAGGTACGATAGAATTTCTTTTAGATAACCAAGGTAATTATTATTTCATGGAGATGAATACCAGAATTCAGGTGGAACATCCAGTAACAGAAATGGTTACCGGAATTGATATGATTAAAGCGCAGATTAGAATAGCAGACGGTGAGGCAATGCCGTATCGTCAGGAAAATATAGAATTTAAAGGTCATGCAATTGAGTGTAGAATTAATGCCGAAGATCCCACAAAGAATTTTATGCCTTGTCCCGGACGCATCGAAAATGTGTTATTTCCTGGAGGCTTTGGAATTCGTGTAGACAGTGCTCTGTATCCAGGCTATGTAGTACCAGCCTGCTATGATTCCATGTTAGCAAAGGTGATTGCTTACGGGAAAGACAGAGAAGAGGCCATTAGCAGAATGAAACGTGCTTTATCAGAACTAATAATCGACGGCATTTCGACCAATGTGGAGTATCAGTATGATTTGTTAGAGAGAGATGAAATCATCTCCGGTAATTATCATACTGGCTTAATTGAGGGAAAGTAGGATTATGAATAAAAATCCATTTAAGACAAAACAGTATGCTACTTCAAAAATATATCGTGCCAGACCGCAGGATATCGAACGGCCTGAAGAGGAACGTCCCAATGTACCGCAAGGTATTATGACGAAATGTCCTAAATGCGGGAAAGTTATTTATACAAAGCTTTTACTTAAGAACTATAAGCGATGTGACGAATGCGGGCATAATTTCAAGGTCTCCTCCAATGAGCGTATTGCCATGATCTTAGATGATGGAGAACTATTGGAGTTAGATGCACAAGTTACTACCAGAGATCCACTTGGATTTCCCGGATATGGGGATAAACTAATAAAAACTCAGACACAAACTGGATTAGTGGATGGAATCGTCACCGGCAAAGGTAAGATTGACGGGTTAACGGCATTGATAGGTGTCATGGATGCTGCCTTTTTTATGGGAAGTATGGGTACTGCAGTTGGTGATAAGCTTGCGAGATTATTTGAAAGAGGCACAAAGGAAAGGCTTCCGGTAATTGTGTTCACTGCCTCTGGTGGTGCTAGAATGCAAGAAGGTATATTTTCTTTGATGCAAATGGCTAAAGTAAGTGCAGCCGTGGCAAAGCACTCTGAAGCAGGACTCTTATATATAACCGTACTAACAGATCCAACCACCGGTGGTGTTACAGCGAGTTTTGCCATGCTGGGTGACATTATTCTTGCTGAACCTGGAGCATTGATTGGATTTGCTGGGCCAAGGGTAATTGAACAGACAATTGGGCAAAAGCTCCCGGAGGGTTTTCAACGAGCAGAATTTCTATTGGAACATGGTTTCGTAGACCAGATTGTTCCCCGAGATCACCTAAAGCATACTTTAGGTACAATTCTTAAGATACATTCTCCAGCAGCAGGAAATTTTAATGACAGAAGATAAAAGCTTAAGGTTTAATATATGTGGGATTTATTTAATATTATATTAAAATGAGTTGTGTTATATGGAATATAGTGTGTCTGCAATCCAAAGTTTTGCAGGCATTGTGAAAGGCAGGGTTTATTATATGGAAATTTCACCATGGGAAAAAGTCAAACTAGCACGAATGCCTGTCAGACCAACCAGCCTGGACTATATTGATCGTATCTTTGATCAATTCATGGAAATGCATGGTGATCGCTACTTTGGCGAGGACCAGGCAATTGTTGGAGGAATTGCTTTTTTTGGTGATATACCTGTCACTGTGATTGCACAGCAAAAGGGAAGAAATACAAAGGAAAATATAGCAAGAAATTTCTCCATGCCTCATCCTGAGGGATATCGCAAAGCACTGCGACTGATGAAGCAGGCAGAGAAATTCCGTCGTCCGGTTATTTGCTTTATTGATACACCGGGTGCTTTCTGTGGCCTTGGAGCAGAAGAGCGAGGACAGGGGGAAGCCATAGCCACTAACCTTGCAGAAATGATGTTACTCAAGACTCCAATTATATCAGTTGTTATTTCAGAAGGTGGAAGTGGTGGTGCACTAGCTCTCGGCGTCGCGGATAAGGTATATATGCTGGAGCATGCAATTTATGCAATTTTATCGCCAGAGGGATTTGCAAGTATTCTTTATAAGGATTCTACGAAAGCGGAGCAAGCTGCAAATGACATGAAGTTAACCGCACAGGACTTGCTGCAATTCTCGATTATTGACGGTATTATTCCAGAGCCCACAGGAGGTGCACATAATGATTATAATCAGTGTGCACAGAACATCAAGGGAATTATTGAGCAGGATTTACAGAACCTAATGGAGCTTCCGGTGGAAGAACTTCTTGAGAGACGCTATCAAAAGTATAGAAAAATGTGATGTATCAGTTATAGAACCAATAATGTAGCTGTTTATTTATTATGGGTATTAAAAAATATATAGAAGTCAAGGGGTTGGTGTTTGTATGCAATCCCTTGTTTTTAGTTTAGACATGTGTTGTATAATATATTATAGATATGATATAGTTAAACTAAATATAAAGTTTAAGAAAGCTGCATTGAACTGATGAAGAAGCCTGCAGTTATTACTTGAAGGATGGAATTGCATGGAGAAAGTAGCTTGTAAATGGTGCTCTATTTTAAAAGAGATGTATGAGAAAGATTTGGATAAAGAATTACAGAACTATATAGCTAATCTTGATCCTGAGATTAAGGTAAGTGACGAAATATATGAGAAAAGATTAAAGATTTGCGCTACCTGTGAAAGTAACTTAAATGGAATGTGCAGATATTGCGGTTGCTTTATAGCAGCAAGAGCAGTGAAAAAAGGCCTTTCTTGTCCAAAACCAAAGGATACTTTGTGGAGTGCGGAATGATTGTCGTAAACACAAATAAGTTTTCTGTTGTTCCTAAGCTAGGTATCAAGAAAATTCAATTAACGGAAACAGATTTCATATAATATTCTTAAGTACATAGAAATAAGGTTATTATTATGATAATACATGTTGTACAAAGTGGTGAAACTATTGAATCAATCGCTACTTTATATGGTGTTTCGCTTGAATTAATATTTTTGGTTAATGGAATTGCAGCATCAGGTAAATTAGTTCCTGGGCAGGCTATTGTTATTGCATTTCCAGAGACAACCTACATCGTTCAAAATGGTGATACATTGCCGAATATTGCAGATAAAAACGGGGTCACCATATTAGATTTGCTAAGAAACAATCCTTTTCTTGCAGATAGGCAATATATTTTTCCTGGTGATACGTTAATAATCAGTTACGGGAAAAAAATTCGTAAGGTCACGACAAACGGATATGCAAGTGCTTATATAAACAGAGATATACTTAGAAAAACATTACCATATTTAACCTACCTCTCCGTGCTCGGATACAGGGTAACAGGTAATGGAGAAGTTATTGATATTGATGATACGGATATACTGCAAATGTCAAAGGCTTATAAGGTATCACCTTTATTGATTATTAATACTTTATCAACCCTGGGTCAAACAAATGTTGAGAATGCATTTACAATACTAAATAATGAACAAAATATGGATAGACTCATAGATAATTTGGTAGTTATACTAAAAAAGAAAGGTTATTATGGAATAAACATAACATACGAATTACTATCTAATTTGACGCTGTCTGCTTATGAAAGTTTTAATACAAAAGCCTACAACCGTTTAAAAAAAGAAGGCTTATTTTTTTTCGTAACAATATACCCGAATATCCTTTTTACAGCAACCGAGATCACGTATGAAAGGGTTAATTATTCAAAGATTGCAACACAGTCTGATGGATTAGTTATTTTGAATTATCTATGGGGTTCCTATCTGGGACCACCTGCACCAGTTGCATCAATTGCAAGGATTAATGAATTTCTTGATTATTTATCACCCATGGTGCTCCCGGGAAAATTGGTGTTAGGTCTGCCATTAATCGCTTATGATTGGGAACTTCCTTATACGATTGGTCTGTCAAAGGCTTCCTCATTATCACTAGATTCTGCCATAGCTCTTGCTAAAGAATATAATGTGAACATTCAATTTGATGAAATGTCCCAAACACCGTTCTATACTTATAATACACAAATAACCGGGATTCCTATCGAACATGTTGTATGGTTTGTGGATGCCAGAAGCATGGATGCAAATATGCAACTTATATTTGACAGAGGATTAAATGGAAGCGGTTTATGGAATATAATGCAATTCGTCCCACAGCTTTGGGCAGTGATTAACACTCAATTTGAAATTGAGCAAATACCTTAAATGTATATAATAACAGGTATTTGTTTTCTAAATTAATATCTATAAATTAGAAAGATTTCTATTATCAACAAAAAGGAGGATGACATCCTCCTTTTTGTGTCTTTATCCATGGAAGGTGAAACAACGTGTCATTTCATCCTTTTGAGTAATTTACGATTTATGAAATCCTTATGTTCTTATAGCATCTGCTTAGCAGAGGTTACGGTTACTTCTAATACTCTAGTTAAGAATGGGAATTTGTCCTTCATCATATCAAACTCTTCGCCAGAGGATAAATAGCTTGCATTACCTTCTACAACATAACCAGTTCCTTGGTAATCCTTATAACCTAATACTTCTCTAGATCCTAAGGTGAGCTTTACTTTAGCATTCTTGTCAACATTCATTTCTGTTTTACGCATTCCTGCAGCTGGTATCAGTAATCTTTCATCGGATGTTACTACGATATAGGAATTCCAGGTATTCACCACATGAGGTTCTGCGTCCGACCAGGATACGATTGTAACAACTCCTTCGTGTTTTAATACGTCATAAAATTTTTCTGCTAACATCTTAAATCCTCCTAATAAGTACAATTTGATTTTTTACATTTTCCTAATGATGTGTCTGAGTTCGATTTAATAAAGTAACCCCTTATCAACAATACAATCATTTACCTAAATATTTTAATGCTCGATAAATGAGTATATTGCAGATAAGTGATATCTATAATTGTATTATATCCTTTATTTTAAATAAGTCAAGTAATATTATCTATTATAGATAAATAATATCTATAATTGGACCAAGTTACTTGACTATGTCATTAGAATAAAGTAGGATATAACTATTCAATTAAGTTTTTGGAGGGCTATAGTATGCAATTTTCTGTTGGAGTTGAATATGCATTGCATTGTTTATTATATATGATAGATATACCGAATGGTAAATCAGTTGGTATAAAAGACTTAGCTACGTTTCAAGGAGTATCTGAAACCTATTTATCAAAGGTATATACCAAATTAAAAAAAGCTGGTATTGTAAAATCGGTACCGGGTGTGAATGGCGGTTACATGTTAGCTCGCCAGCCGGAAGAAATAACATTTTGGAATATTGTTGAGGCAGTGGAAGGAAGCTCACCCCTCTTTCAATGTGCAGAAATTCGTCGCAATGAAGTAGTATTGGACAAGGATAACCTGCCTGAATCCTATACAAAATGTCCCTGTTTAATAAAGGTAGTTATGTTGGAAGCAGAGGATCAGATGAGACAGTACCTAAACAATAAGACACTGGCTTGGCTGCATGGTGAAGTAGAAAATAAGATACCCAAAGATATTAGTGAGGCAACAAAAAACTGGTTTCAATCAGGCCGTAATAAAGGATAGTTAATAAAAAATAGATAATAAAAAATAGATAATAAAAAATAGATAATAAAAAATAGATAATAAAAAATAGATAATAAAAAATAGATAATAAAAAATAGATAATAAAAAACTCTTATACTTGCAGATTTAAATGATTTGAAAATGTTAGATTTTAGATCCAACATTTAAAGACCTGTTTAAATTCTAAGTATAAGAGTTTTTTATGTCCCTATAACTTTTATAGATAAATATTAGTTGCTAATAAAGAAAGCAGGTGCTGACCTATCAGGACCAAATCTTTTTTTGTTTTTTCTCTAGTAAGATATGAATTCCAAACATCGCTATCATTCCAATAATAGATAAAAAGAAGGTTAGTAACCATATATTATTTAAGTCAGTTATTTCGATGAATTTACCTGCAACCGAGGTACCTAAAGCTGCACCAATGGACCAGCTAAGTGAGCCAATTGCGTTAAATCTTGCTCTAAAATTACCAGGGCTATGATTCGCCAAATGTACACCAAAGTTTGTGACCACCAGGATTTCGCCCAAAGTCCAGATTACTGTGGAGAGGATGAATAAAGGATAGGTATGAACAAGACCAAGCATACCAAAACCAATAGCATATAGGATACCCGCAAAAGCAATGTTAACCAGTGGTTTAAAGTGTTTAGTCATAGCAGTTACCGCAACGGTAAAGAAAAGTACAGTAAAGGCATTGACACTCATTAATACGCCAAATTTGCTTGCACCGCTGTCACCAAAGCTATCAGAAGTTGCCAATGGTAGGGAAAATCTATGCTGGGTATAAACGAAGCTATAGATGATGTAGATTACTAAGAATAAAATAATGTGAGGACGTTTAAATAAGACTTGTAAGGTACTTCCGGATTCGGTTTTCTCTTCTTCTGTGTGGATGGTTTCTTGGATATTGTCTTTCCTAACTTCCTTAATATATTTCCAAATTAAAAATAATGAGATGAAGGAGGTCAGGGCATCTCCAATAAAGAGTAAGGGAAGTAGATTATTAAAAAGAAATCCAGCAACAATTGGTCCAAGTGCTACCCCAAGATTAATGCCCAGATATTGCAGAGAGAAGCCTAACTGTCTCTGGTGGGGTGGCAGGAGGTCCGTTATGATGGCAGTCATGGCAGGTCTTACTGCACTGTGAAAGAAGGTGGATATCATAAGACAAATTACAATTGCTACGGAATCCTTTAAAAAGGCACAGGGTACTAAGAATAAAGCGGCACCAGCCTGAGCAATTAAAAATGTTTTCTTTCTTCCAAACTCATCTGCAAGTTTTCCACCCAAGAAGGAGGAAGGAATGCCAATCAGTGAGGCTACTGTTACAATAATTCCAGCGACTTCAATGGTTAGGCCAATCTTTAAAGTAAGATACATTGTCAAAAAGGGCATAACAAATTCACCAAACCGATTAATAACGGTAGCGCCAAACATAATATACATTGCTTTAGGGAGGCCTCGATAGGTTTCAATTATTCTTATTTTGATCGTAATCATCTCATTTCTTTTGTTATTTAATAAGTAAGCTCGTCTAGCAAACATAGCTTCTATCATACCATTTATATTTTAGAATGCAATCGTTTTTATTTTCGATTAATTCTGATATGCCCCCTGTCTACTTGACGGGGGGCATATCAGCTACAGTATTTATTTATGATAATAATAGATTCGATCCTTTTTAATGTGAACCATACTTGAGGTATATGTTCCGCTATAACTTTCTATATAGTCACGGTATTCTTCATAGTTAATATAATATTCTCTGCCCCAGGAGGAAATTCGCAGCATAATTCGCCCAGCAACGTCATCTTTTATAATTCCGGTCACTGTTACATAATGGCCGTGAATATCATCGTAAGCAGATTTATAGTAATAGGGTTTTCTTATTTTGGCATTTGAGGCAACATCCTCTTTAGGTACAGATTCTGTATTTTCTCTTAATTCGATAGGCTCTTTATTATCTTTAGGGTCATTAATATCCTTATAGCCGTCTACAAATTTAGGGACCGCAATACTCTCAAGGCTATCGCTAGCTTTATAGTCGTTAATATCTTTAGATACAGTTATCTCTTCAGGGACATTAGTGTTTCCAATGATATCCTTATCCTTACGGATTTCAATATCATGGTGGGAGTTAGGGATTTTATTTCCATCACCATCTGTTTGATCATCTACATCTATAATTATATGGTTTTCACTTATATGGTTTTCACTACCGGCGGTATTATTTGTTGTATCAGAAGCTCTGTTAATAAATTTTTCTGGAACCGCAGCCTGATATTGAATTTCTTTATGTTCATAGAAACTAATACCATGTCTTCCCCAAAATTTTGGTGTATTTGGGCCGATGGAGAGAATAACCGGAATGTCCTGAGAAAGCATGGATTCTATTTGGTCAAGCATTTCATAGTAGCTAAGTCTCCATTTCCAGGTCGCAACGTAACCAAGGGAAAATTGATTGGAATAGTTATTGATGGCGCGTGCCAAACTTGGTCCAAGCACTGCAAGATAACGTTTCGTTTTGGTATATTTATTATGAACCTCCAGAACGTAGGAGAGGTAATTATCATATAAGATTTGAATAGAGTCTTGCAAGGCAATTGCAGTAACGGTAGTATTTATCTCTTTTTTTTGTAAAGCAAGATAGAGAAACATGTCTGCGGTTGCAATGGTTCCGCAACCATAAGTATGAATGATATGTTCTATGCTATTCCAATTTGATTTTGGAAACCACATCTGGCTTCCACCATAGGAGGTTTTGGAATTCCTGACAATAGGGACATAAGATTGGTTGGCTAATTCAACAGTTGAGTTAGGCACGTAAGTTCTCCTATCAAAAGGTTTATAACAGTTCAGTCATATGTTAGATTGCATTAAAAATTTGCATGGATGAACTGTTACAAATGTTCTTATTTCATTTTATTCATAGCGGTTGTTCATGTTGCGGAGATTTTTGATGGGACGAAGTCAAAATATATGTTTTTGTGCAATAAATTGCAAGTCCTAGGAAAGGACAAAGTGAATCATTACTCTAAAGGGCTTTATATATAACAGGAAATTAGGAGGAATTTCCTGTTATATATAAAAAACTGCTACAACAGTTAATTATATACTGTTGTAGCAGCTCTATACATTGGCACCCGCGGTGCATGTTCTAAAATAGTTCTTTATTCTTCTCCGTCTTCTACTTCGGCATCAAATAAACAGATTTGTCTCTTTCTTGCCATTTCATCGCTATCCAGATATTCATCATAAGTAGATACCTTATCCACCAGATGACCGTTAACAATTTCCATAATACGGTTTGCTGTGGTTTGAATGAACTGATGGTCAGGTGAAGTAAAGAGGGCAACACCAGAGAATTTCATCATACCATTATTTAAAGCTGTGATAGACTCCATATCTAAGTGGTTCGTTGGCTCGTCAAGAATTAATACATTTGCACCCATGATCATCATTTTTGATAGCATAACTCGAACTCGTTCACCACCGGAGAGTACATTAACCTTCTTGGAACCTTCTTCCCCTGCAAACAACATACGGCCCATGAAGCCACGAACATAAGTAACATCTTTTTCAGGAGAATATGGCATTAAGAAATCAACAATGGTTTCATCGCCAGCAAAAAGCTTGGTGTTATCCTTAGGGAAATAGGCAACTGTTGTTGTGATTCCCCATTTATAGGAGCCTTCATCCGGTTCCATTTCACCGGAAAGTATTTTAAAGAGAGTAGTTGTGGCAGCAGTATTTGGCCCAACAAATGCAATTTTATCATCACGACCAACAATAAAGGAAAGCTTATCAAGTACTTTAACTCCGTCAATTGTTTTAGAGAGATTTTCAACGGTAAGAACTTCATTACCAATTTCTCTGCTAGGTCTGAAATCTATATAAGGATATTTTCTGCTGGAAGGTCTGATATCATCAAGTTCAATTTTATCAAGAGCTTTCTTACGAGAGGTAGCCTGCTTTGACTTGGAAGCATTGGCACTAAAGCGTTGGATGAATTCCTGCAACTCTTTAATTTTTTCTTCCTTTTTCTTATTGGCTTCCTTCATTTGTTTTACCATTAACTGACTGGACTCATACCAGAAGTCATAGTTACCGGAATAGAGCTGAATTTTTGCATAATCGATATCTGCAATATGAGTACATACTTTATTAAGGAAATAACGGTCATGGGATACCACGATAACTGTATTCTCAAAGTTAATTAAGAACTCCTCCAGCCAACGGATTGCTTCTAAATCTAAATGGTTGGTAGGCTCATCTAGAAGCAGGATATCAGGGTTACCAAAAAGAGCCTGTGCCAGCAGCACCTTTACTTTTTCAGAGCCACTTAATTCAGCCATTTTCTTATAATGAAGGTCTGTATCAATTCCTAAGCCATTAAGCAGAGAAGCAGCATTGGATTCAGCTTCCCAGCCATCCATGGCAGCAAATTCACCTTCCAACTCACTTGCGCGAATACCGTCTTCTTCGGTAAAATCTTCTTTTGCATAAATAATGTCTTTTTCTTTCATTATTTCGTAAAGACGCTTGTTACCCATAATTACTGTTTCAAGAACTTCAAATGCATCATATTTAAAGTGATCCTGTTGTAAGAAGGATAATCTCTGCCCAGGTGTAATAATGATATCACCTTTGCTGGGCTCTAATTGTCCGTTCATTATTTTCAAAAACGTAGACTTACCGGCACCATTAGCACCAATTAATCCGTAGCAGTTTCCTTCTGTAAACTTTATGTTTACGTCCTCAAACAATGCTCGCTTTCCTAATCTTAATGTAATATTACTAGCCTGAATCATGTAAAACCTACCTCCTGGTTACTTACCGAATATGATGCAACAGCCTGCTGTTCATCGAATCTAATTATAAATAATCGCCATTTCTATTGTATCGTATATTACTGATTTTGCAAGCGAATTTTATTTTGTCGACAAAAAGTAAAAATTTAGTCGATATTTAGAAAATTTACTTTGAAAATGGTAGAAAATGATTTATAATACTAATAAATAGTAATTCGGATGATGGCTAGGAGGGAATGAATGACGGGGAGTTTAAAACATTGTGGGCGAATTTTATTTTTTCTAATACTATTTTTATTCTGCGTACCTCTGAATGTATTAGCAGCTGATCAAATTGAAACGAAGAATGTTTTGATACTGAATTCATACCATCAAGGACTTGAATGGACCAGTGGGCAGGTAGAAGGTATTCAAGAAACCTTATGTGATTGTGAAAGTAGTAACAATCTGTTTATAGAATATATGGATTGGAAGAATTACCCCACAGACGAGAATAGGCAAAGATTATATGAATATTATAAATTCAAATATGAGAATAAACCAATTGATGTTATAATAACCACGGATGATGCAGCGCTTGAGTTTGCTACCGAATATCGAAAGGAGATTTTTTCTGATGCTCCTATCGTTTTTTGCGGCATAAATCAGGATGGTGTGATACGACTGGCAGAGAATGCAGAAAGAGTCACAGGTGTAACAGAAGTTATTGATCCAACAGGTACAATTGAATTAATCTACAAAATAAACCCTTCAGTGAAATATCTATATGTTCTTTATGATAATACAGAAAGTGGCTTAACTACCGGAGAAATAATTAGTGAAACGGTTGCAGCTAAATTTCCAAATCTAACAATAATCCCAATGAACAAACTTGAGTATAGTTCGGTTATTAAAACAGTTAGCCAATTAGATACAGATTGCGCTGTTATGGTGACCACCTATTCTCAAGATGTAACGGGAAGAGTCATAGAGATGGATTATGTAAATCAAAATATTAGTGCAGAAAGTTCCGTACCAGTATATCATCTATATGATTTTGGATTGGATAATGGATCACTTGGGGGAGTATTGCTAAGTGGTAATAAGCAGGGCACCTATGCAGCTGAAATGGCATTACAGATATTAGAAGGTGCAGATATTGAGAATATGCCTATCATACAGCCTGCATCTACAGTGGCAGTGGTTGATTTTGAGCAGATGGAGCGTTTCGGTATTAGCAAGGATCTCATTCCAGATAATATGGAAATAATCAATAAACCCTTTTCCTTTTATGAGACTTATAAAGAATATGTAATAGTAACAATTGCCGTAATAAGTATTTTGGTATGTTTTATCAGTGTCTTGCTTATTTATATTAGAATTATTCAAAGAATGAAAAAGAAACTTGCTGAAAGCCATGAAGAACTGACCCAACTTTATGAGGAGTTAACGGCCTCTGAAGAAGAGATGAGGCAACAATATGATGAAATATTGTTGATAAATGAGAAAATAAGGATCGGTGAAGAAAAACTGACCTTTTTGGCTTATCATGATATGTTGACAGCCTTGCCGAATAAGCTTTCAATGTATGAAAAAGCACCGTACATATTAACTCCAGAGCGTGAGAAAGTGGGTTTACTTTTTGTTGATATTGATAACTTCAAAAATGTAAATGATACTTTAGGACATGCAATTGGAGATAAATTAATTAAAAAGGTTAGCGCTAGATTAAAGAAATTATTTGGTGATGATGACACCATCTATCATTTGAGTGGGGATGAATTTATCATTATCAAACAGGAAATTCGGGATGTAGAGCAGGCACAGGAAATAGCCAATGCAATTTTAAAAGAGTTTGACAAGGAATTCAAAATTAATGGAAGTGTTTTGCGAATTAGTGTTAGTATTGGAATTGC
The DNA here is from genome assembly GCA_023407575.1 of Bacillota bacterium. Taxonomy (GTDB): domain Bacteria; phylum Bacillota; class Clostridia; order Lachnospirales; family Lachnospiraceae; genus Mobilitalea. The sequence goes on along the minus strand of JAEYLX010000006.1, from coordinate 34,295 downwards.
AATCTACCCGGATCATGGAATGGAACTGGATCAATTATTAAAATATGCAGATCTTGCCATGTATAAAGCAAAGGGTGATGGAAAAAAGAACTTTATAATTTACGATTCCTTAATGAATGAAGAATTCATGGAGCGGATGAGCCTCGAAAAACATCTTTTGAATGCCATGGAAAATAATGAATTTGAACTTTATTATCAGCCGCAGATGGATATTGATAGTGGTAGGATTACTGGGTTTGAAGCTTTACTTCGATGGACCAATCCGGAACTTGGAAGAGTTTCTCCTTTAAGATTTATTAAGGTTGCAGAGGAGACTCGCTATATAATTCCACTTGGAACCTGGGTTTTAAGATCAGCTTGCATTTTCCTGAAGAAGCTTGTTCAAGCAGGGTACTCAGATTTTACCATTTCGGTTAACATCTCTGTTATCCAACTTTTGCAGAGCGGCTTTTGTGACATTGTATTGGGGATATTAAATGAGCTGGAGCTTGAACCTAAAAATTTGGAGCTTGAAATTACAGAAACAGTATTAATGGAGTCTGTAGAGCAAATAAAAGATGAACTAAAGAGATTACATGACATTAATATTAAAATAGCACTGGATGATTTTGGTAAAGGATATTCATCGCTTAATTACTTAAGACAATTGCCAATCTCAACACTTAAGGTAGATAAATCCTTTGTGGATACCATCATTGATGATACACAGAATTGCTTAACAGGTAATATTGTTACTCTAGGTAAAAGTATGGGAATGTGTGTCATTGCAGAAGGTGTTGAAGAACAGGAGCAGTTAGAATATCTAAAGCAATATAATTGTGATAGAATTCAAGGTTACCTATTTAGTAAGCCATTGCCAGAAAGTGAGGTTCTTTCCTTATTAATGAGAGATAGTGGTGCTGAGGTTGCTGCCACTGATGAAGATGCATAACGATAATAAAAGGTTACTACTTAGCGGTAAAGTATCGCAACGTAGTAACCTTCTCTTATTTATTTGATTAGAGTGTAAAAAGCCTTACTAAACTAAAAGAGATGAATATGACTGGAGCTATATCCAGATGGCGCAGACCGGCATCTATGAATTACCTTCTTTTAGGTAATTCATAGAATGGTAAGGCAAGTCCAGATGGATATAGCTCCAGTCATATTCATCATCTATAAACTAGATTGGCTTTTTACACTCTAATCAAATTAAAGCTATCTCATCAAGGCGTTCCATAATTGGAAGATGTTGTGTACATAGTTCTTCACATTGACCACATTTAATACATTCCGCAGCCTTCTTTGAAGATACTCGCCAATGGTACATCAGACGATTTTGAATACTATTTCCTAGAAGCTTTTCATTATAAGAATCCATAAATTTAGGAATATCGATGTCCTGCGGACAATATTTGCAATAACCACAGCCAGTACAGAGTGTATTCAGTGCAAGGCCCTTTTGTTCGTATTCTTCATAGATTTCAACAGCTGGTTTCTCTATCAAATTCTCCACTGCCTTAACTGCATCATCTACATGTTCCTTTGTGGTGCAGCCGCATAGTGCTACTGTAATTTCCTTATGGGAAGCCACAAAACGAAGTGCCGCCTGTGCTACCGTCAGGTCAGTACCTAGTGTCAGGTACTCAAACATCTTTGGATTGTTAGGAATTAAACCACCACCAAGGGGATTCATAACAACAATACCCATACCTTTCTCATGAGCTGCCATAATGCCTGCCTGTCGGAAACGATAATTCAGTGCATTGTAACCAATTAACATTCCTTTAAATGTATCAGTATGAATTACTTGTTCCAACTGATCGCCCTGCATATGGGAGGAGAAGGTAATATTACGGATTAAACCATCTTTCTTTGCCTGTTCAAAGGAATGATACATAAGGTCATATTGCTGGTGAAAAGAATCCATATCGAGCAAGCACCAGAGATAGTAGAAATCAAGGTAATCAACTTTAAGTCTCTGTAAGGTGGTCTCCAGCCTTTTTCGAAAGATATCCGGTGTAAATTGACCACCGATGGTACCCAGATTAACTTTAGAGGATATGTAATAACTGTCTCTTGGTAATTGTGATAAAGCTAAACCAGTGATTTCCTCGCTTTTATCATTACAATAAAATGGAGCGGAATCAAAAAAATTAATGCCCTTTTCATGTGCATGCAGAACAACCTCTGCACACTTGTTAAAATTGCCAGCTTTCACATCTGCATCGTCATAACGCATGGTTCCCATGCCGATAGCGGAAACCTTCATATCTGTATCGCCGTATTGCTTGTAGTACATATGAATACCTCCTACTTGAAACTATAGTTATTTGTTATACCAACTCATATACGCTCGTAATTTCCATAAAAATTATTGTATCATTTCATAAAAAGAATAGCAATAGGGTTCAGTTGAGCCATATTGGGTAATAGTAGAAGAATATATATCGTTTGACTTTTAATTTTAGGTTAGATAAAATATGGATAGTCTTCACTATATAAGAAAATGACATCAGTTTGATGAAATATATTTAAAATGAATTGTAAAATTATTAAAGGATAAGGTTCTACGATGAAGTGATTTAATATAGAATGGAAGGACGAAGGATATGAGTACTTTTGCATTAAAGTTATTAGCAATCATTGCAATGTTAATCGATCACATAGGAGCAGTATTTATCTCGCCCTATACTCAACCAGAATTGCATCTTTTGTTTCGAGGAATTGGAAGACTGGCAATGCCTATTTTTGTTTTCTTGGTGGTGGAGGGATATTATCATACGAGAAATGTAAATAAGTATTTAAAGAGAGTGGCTATTTTTGCATTAATATCAGAGATTCCTTTTGACCTGGCATTTTATGCCACTCATTATAAAACGAATATTTTGGTAGACATCGCTCAAATATATCAAGGTGGCTTTCAACCAAATGAAGCCTGGCTGGTACTTGGTAGATTATTTGAACATCAAAATGTATTCTTTACATTATTTTTAGGTTTATTATTAATACACTTGATTAATAGGATTGAACGAAGGGTGCTGTTAAATGAAAGGACAATACAGAAACTTTTATTTTGTAATATTCTTGAGGTAGTAATTACAGTGCTGATCTGTTTTGCCGCTGTGCTGATGAAAATAGACTATGACTATAGAGGAATATTAATATTTTTAGTATTTTATATTTTCCGTGGTAAAAAAATTCTTACCTCATTATATCTGTTTTTAATTACGGCTGCATTGTTAAGTAATATACCAGGATTTGTAAATACAAGAAGCATATTTTATGTTATCAGCCTCTTTGCCAATTTTGCTATGATTCCAATAGCCTTATACAATGGACAAAAAGGAAAAGATGTAAAATATCTATTCTACATCTTTTACCCTGCGCATTTATTTATTATATTTTTAATTTATCAATTTATTTAAAAGAACTATTATGTTCTGATGTAGATGAATTTGTATTTGACCTAGCTTCCCTCGCATTATTTTCGCCGGAAGCATAGGGCTTTTCAGGAAAGTAATTCCTTGAATCCATTTGATGAACACTATTAATGGATGGAAAACGATAATAACTTTTCTTGGAAGGCTCAAAATACATGGCAACATCCTCCTTTTTCTTAAATTGGGGTTAACGAGGGATGATATATTTATAAATGTTTATATTATATTGTTCTTCATAGACATCAGATATATACTAGGAAATAGCTATTGAATTTACATTTATTTCTTTTTCAAATATAGTAAGATATGACTTATCAATGGAGGCAAGTATGATTTCTTTAAGTATTACCGAGGTTAAGTCTTTTATGGCAAAGCTTTTGACGAATACAACATTTGATGAGTATTTATTAAAAGAATTGGACCTTCAGTCCTTTACTGGGTTTAAAATTACAGGTCAACTAAATGAAGCTTTTTTTAGCAAAGAAGAGCTGGAAGAACGACGGGACAAAACATGTGTATTATGGAGTGAAGTAAGGCAGGTTGTATATGCTATGATTAAGGGAAGTAAAACACCACTAACCTTTAAAATAATATTTCAATTACCAACCGATCAATGTGAGGTATTGATTCATCGACTTGGCGGTAAATTATCTATAGAAAATGTTGGTGGGTTGTTCTTTAATATAATTTTTGATAAAGGTGAACTTCGAATTATAACCGGAACCGCAATTAAAGTGTTTACCCTTGATAAAACCCTGGAACAAGAATGGGATGAACAAGTAAAATTAATTTTAAAAGAACAAGGCATTGGATTTTTGTTAGCACTCTAGTTGATAGAGTGCTAATTTTGTCTTGACAATTGTAAATAGGCGTATTATGATATTTTAGAAGAAATAAATAGTAAAGTAGTATTTTTAAATGGCTGGCCATGGATCAAATTGGCAGGCAAATGTATGATGGGAGCCAAGGCTTACCATACCTAACGTAGATTATAAAAAGAAAAAGGAGTGTTAGTATGAGCACAGAACGTGGTAATTTATCAATTCATTCAGAGAACATTTTTCCTATTATTAAAAAGTGGCTGTATTCTGACCATGATATTTTTGTTCGTGAATTAATATCAAATGGCAGTGATGCAATTACAAAGCTAAAAAAGCTTGAAATAATGGGCGAAGCAAACATCCCAGAGGATAATCGCTATAAACTTACGGTAACGATTAATCCAGAAGAGAAGACCATCCGTTTCTCCGATAACGGTGTGGGTATGACAGCGGATGAGGTGAAAGAATATATTAACCAGATCGCTTTCTCCGGTGCACAGAAATTTATGGAGAAGTATAAGGACAAGACCAACGAAGATCAGATTATTGGTCATTTTGGATTAGGCTTCTATTCTGCATTTATGGTAGCGACCCGTGTATCCATTAACACATTATCCTGGCAGCCAGATGCACAGCCGGTTTATTGGGAGTCAGATGGCGGTACTCAGTATGAAATGAGTGAAGGTACAAAGCAGGAGCGTGGTACTGACATTACGCTGTATCTGAACGAGGAAAGCTATGAGTTCTCTAACGAATATCGTGTAAAAGAAATTATTAAGAAATATTGTTCCTTCATGCCAGTTGAGATTTACTTCGTTAATGCAAATGCACCTGTGATAGAAGAAGTAGAAGATGCACAAGAAATAGAAGATGTAATTGATGCTTCTGTGGATGAAGAAGGTGTCGTAGAGGAAGCAAAAGCGTCTGACAAGAAGGATAACAAGCCACAACCAATCAATAATCCAAATCCTCTATGGGCAAAGCATCCCAATGACTGCACGGAAGAGGATTATAAGAATTTCTACCGTGATGTATTCAATGATTATAAAGAGCCTTTATTCTGGATTCATTTAAATATGGATTATCCTTTCAACTTAAAGGGTATTCTCTATTTCCCTAAAATTAATACTGAATATGATTCCTTAGAGGGTCTCATTAAGTTATATAGCAATCAGGTATTTATTGCAGATAATATTAAGGAAGTTATTCCAGAGTTCTTAATGCTCTTAAAGGGTATAATTGATTGTCCAGATCTGCCACTGAATGTATCCAGAAGTGCATTACAAAACGATGGATTTGTAAAGAAGATTTCAGAGTATATCTCCAAAAAGGTAGCGGATAAACTTGCTGGTATGTATAAAGTTGAGAGAGAAAGCTACGAAAAATTCTGGGATGATATTAGTCCTTTTATCAAATTTGGTTGCTTAAAAGATGAGAAATTCCGTGAAAAAATGAAGGATGTTATTATCTATAAAAACCTTGAAGGCAAGTACATTTCTCTTGCAGAATATGTAGCAGCAGCGAAAGGTCCAGAAGCAGATGCAGAAGATGCTCAAGGTGAGAAAAAAGAAGGTTGTGATTGCGGACATGATCATCAGGATCATGAACACGGCGAACATTCTCATGAGCATTCCCATGAAGATGGCTGTGATTGCGGACACGATCATGAAGAAGATGAGGTTTCAGAAGATAAGAAGACGACTGTTTATTATGTAACTGATTTAAAACAACAGAGCCAGTACATCAATATGTTTAAGGAATCAGGCGTAGATGCTTTAATCCTGACTCATAATATTGACCAACCATTTATCACACAGGTAGAGCAGCAGGATCAGAAGATTAAGTTCCAGAGAATTGATGCTGACATTACCGAAAGCTTCAAGGAAGAAACCAAGAAGAAAGATAAGAAGATATTACAGAACAATACCGAGGCAATGACTACATTATTTAAGAAGGTTTTAGCTAAGGATAAATTAGAAGTAAAAGTGGAGAAATTCAAGAATGAAAAAGTTTCATCTGTAATGACTTTATCCGAAGAAAGCCGTAGAATGCAGGACATGATGCGTATGTATAGCATGCCTGGAATGGATATGAATGCTTTTGGAGGCGGAGAGACTTTAGTTCTCAATGCGAATAATAAATTAGTACAGTATATCCTGACTAATGAGAGCTCCGAAACAACCCCTTTGATTTGTGAGCAGTTGTATGATCTTGCATTACTAAGTCATAAGCAGTTAGAGCCAGATGCAATGACGAAATTTATCTTAAGAAGCAACGAGATTATGATGGCGCTTGCTAAGTAAGATAGGAAATCTACTCAATATAAATAATGTGATTGTTCCTGTTAATAATAAAAAGAGACTCAAGATTGATTTTTGAGTCTCTTTTTTTGGGTATAATTAGTTACAAGATGCATTTGAAAGCAAGTTTTCTTCTTCCTATTATACTAAAAGCTTGCATGGCTACCTGTTATAAAATTTTTATAAAACTAATAAAACTATTGAAATAGATAGTATGAGTATGGTATTATATAGTAATGAAAACTATATTACACGATATTAAAACTTGATGATGTAATATTGAAACAACAACAGGAAAATAATGGATTAAAAATATAATATTTGAGTACTAGGAGGATAAAGAAATGTCTTATAGAATTATTGGGGATAGCTGTACAGATTTGCCGGAGTCTTTGAAAAACGATTCTCATTTTATGTTAGTCCCTTTAACACTCATTGTAGATAATCATTCAATTGTTGACGATGAGACCTTTAATCAGAAAGATTTCTTAAACAAAGTAAAGGCCAGTCCAAACAGCCCTAAGTCGGCATGTCCATCACCTGAAGACTATATGAAATACTTTGATTTTGAGGGAGATATTTATGTAGTAACACTTTCCTCACAATTAAGCGGTTCTCATAATAGTGCGGAATTAGCTAAGAAACTTTATTTAGAAGAGCATCCTGAAAAAAAGATAGAGATATTTGATTCAAGATCAGCATCCGTTGGTCAGGCACTTATCGCAATGAAGATTAAAGAATTAAAAGAAGCAAATGTGCCATTTGAGACCGTTGTAGGGAAAGTTAATGCTTTTCGTGATAGCATTATGACGAAATTTGTATTAGAATCCCTGGATACCCTTCGTAAGAATGGACGTCTGACTAATTTACAGGCAATCATTGCGAGTGCGCTTAACATTAAGCCGGTAATGGGAGCTACTCCAGAGGGAACTATCTGTAAGTTGGATCAGGCAAGAGGCATCGTTAAGGCGTTGATACAGATGGCAAAGACCATTGAAGCTGATGTAACTAAGCCAAATGAAAGAATCCTTGGAATTGCACACTGTAACAATCGTGAAAGAGCGGAATTTGTGAAGGAAGAAATCTTAAAGAGAATTCCTTTCAAGGATTGCTTTATCGTAGATACCGCTGGCGTAAGCTCAATGTATGCTAGTGAAGGTGGAATTATAACAGCCTATTAATTTTCATAAATTGTCCCGTGACACATCCTTTTGTAAAAAAGGCAGCTGCAATTATCCTTGCAGACATAATAGAAAATGGATGTAAAAGCTTTAACAGAATAATAAAAAATTTGGACCTGGATTGAGCGTTTATTGCCTCATCTCAGGTCTGTTTTTTATACCAATAAATGCATAATTGAGTAAACTTTTGCTTGTAAGTAGTTCGTTTTCTCGATAGAATGAATGTAGATGCAGGTTATTATAGAAGAAAATTACATGGATGGTATTACATATCTTGGGAAGCGATGAAGCGGCGGTAATTGAGTTTCCCATGAAAGGGGTGTGAAGTGTGAAGAAAATAGTTATAATATTGTTTTGCGCTTTAATCATGACAATTATGTTCCCGAATACTGCGCAGGCGGACATGGGGCCAAAGCCGTCTGTTGTGATTGATTTCAGTGGATTAGATGGGAGAACATATTATGCCACATTGCTTTCTAGCGAGAAATCTACAGGTCCATTCTCGGCACTGAATGATAGCAATCATACGAATGTACATTATCAGGAGGACGATGAAGATTATGATATTTTTCTGAAGTTTGCTGAGTACTCGGAGTACCATGATGCAGATGGTTTTTATTTTCTACAATACTTTGAAGACTGTACTCAAACGAATCAGTTTAGCTGGACATACTACCCACCGCAAGTATTTAAAATACTTTTGTATTTTCCTGAAACAGATAGTTTTATCATAAGTGATGACTACTATGAACGTTATGCCTTTGATAGTTATTTTACAGTTGAGGTTTCGGGTAAAAGTTTTTCTACTGAAAAAGCCTATAATTATACGAATGAAACACTTTCATTGATTGTTCGTATTGTACTAACCATCGTTGCCGAACTTGGTATAGCGCTGCTATTCGGTTTTAGGGAAGCAAAGCAAATTCGATTTATTATAATCGTTAATGTCATAACGCAGATTGCACTGAATCTTATATTAAACTTCATTAACTATCGTTCTGGAGAACTGGCATTTATAGCATTCTATTTTCTTCTGGAAGTTGTGGTATTTGTTATGGAAGCGGTTCTATATACTTGGTATTTAAAAAGAAACAGTCAAAAAGAAATTCCAGGATGGAAGCCGGGTATATATGCATTAACCGCCAATACCGCGTCTTATGCTTTAGGATTTGGATTAGCTTACTGGATTCCAGGCATTTTTTAAAGAATTAACAATCCTATGGATGGAGTGTCTATAATGAATAAGGAGAATACAATGAAGACTATAACAAAACGAATACTTAGTATCATGTTAACTACTTTAATAATTGCTTTACTACTGCCGCAGAATGTCTCTATTGCCAATGCAGCTAGTAGCACGGCTGTTTATGAATATTTGCCTATGCTGGAAGACAGAGGAAGTATTTATTATATTCAAAGAATAGATGATACGGAATACTCCAATGATATTTATCGCTTAGAGATTGCTACAGGTAATAAAACTAGGCTATTATCGTCAAAGAATGACATTTTAGATATGATGATTCATAATGATACCTTATGCTATACCTGTTATACAGGGGGAGATGTCTATAAGACTTATTCTGTTTCCATTGATGCCAAAGATAAAAAAACTATTTGCAATGGCTATCTCATGTATCTTGATGACAGTAATATTTATTACACTGTTACAAAGGGGGAAGAAAGTAAGCTTTATAAAAAAGATTATAGCAGTAAAAAAGCTACCTTGGTTTTTACTGGGAACATATCCTTCAGGTTTGTGAAAAATTTAGAGGATACCTTGTTTTTTACTGAATACCAGGAAGCGTCTTCCAAGTTGACTTTATACACACTGAAGCCGGAACAGACAAAGCTTACTGTTTTGACCACAAATAAGATACCACTGAATGGAAGTGAACGTACCTTTCCAATGATATCTGATATAATCAAAATAAATGGAGATTTTTATTATCAATATGGGACAGAAGAGGGTACTGGCAATTATTGGTATGGAACGTTAGTAAAATTAAATACCACCACGAATAAAAAATCTGTTATTGTAAAGCAGTTATATGAGGAAAAAATATATCATTATGGGAGTATTATTTTCTATAACGATACCGATAGCAGCGATAAACACTATCGATACAACACGAAGACCAATAAAACTTCTTCCTACATATATAAAACTACTGGTACAGAATCCTTTAATATTTTGGGAAATAAAACTTACTGTGCCAAAACAGACGGTACAGAATCGATTGTGGTATCCCGTTTTACATCTGGTACTAATAAAGAAAATTTGGTTGAATCGTTTATTCGTATTCCTTACAAGCAGAAAAAGGAATTTGAATATAGTGCAAGTGTCAAAGAATACGGTAATTATTTGCTAATTCCCGTAACATGTATGGATTATAACGCAAATAATGGATGGAGAGGCAGATGTGTCAGTGTCACCTGGTATGTGGCTGATTCCGACGGCAAGATACTTGCACAGTTTCAGTAATCTTACGAATATAAGATATTTGGCAATAAATAAAGTCAGTACTGACATTAAAAACACACATGAAAGCAGGCTAATATGGAAATAGCAGTGTTATCAGATATACATAGCAACTATGTGGCATTGGAGCGTTGTCTTGCTTATGCATTTTCACGGGATATCAAAACTTTTATCTTTCTAGGGGATTATGTTGCAGAATTAGCATACCCTCAAAGGACAATGCAACTATTATATGATTTATCTAAGTCTTATCAATGTTATTTTATTAAGGGGAATAAAGAGGAGTATTGGCTGAATTATCGTTCTAGTGGTGAAAAGGGTTGGAGTGATATGAATTCTACCACGGGTGCTTTACTTTATACATATAATGAACTTACATCCAAAGATTTGGGCTTCTTTGAACAAATGCAGCCAGCTTTGGAGGTAACAATGCCAGGATATCCAGCACTTACAATCTGTCATGGTTCACCCTTCGAAGTAAATGAGAAAATGCTACCAGATGACCCTAGGACATTTGAAATGATGGACTCGGCAAATACATCAACTATCCTGTGCGGTCATACCCATGTGCAGAGGAAGATTGTACATAATAATAAATATACTTTAAACCCTGGAGCTGTTGGGATTTCTCATTGTAGTCAAGGGAAAACGCAATTTTTACTCTTACAGGAAAATAATGGAGGATGGGAAGAAGAATTTATTAGCCTTGAGTATGATGTAGAAAAGGTAATTAGAGAGCTACACGAGGTAGGACTTTATGAACATGCACCATATTGGAGTCTGATTACGGAAAGCAATTTGCGAGGAGGCAATGTATCTCACGGAACGGTTTTGGTAAGAGCGATGGAGTTGTGTCGCAAAGAAACCGGCAAATGTATATGGCCGGATATTCCAGAGCACTGTTGGGCAGAAGCAGTAAAAGAAAAGATAATAAACTAATCATTACTCAATAAATTATTTAATAACAGTTGTCTATTATTAATAAACAACTCAGTAATCCTATAGCTTTCCGATTCTTCGTAAGCAATCTCATGGATATTTCCGTCATCAAAGGATAGGATGGAAGCACCCGGTATTCCAAGAAGAATGGGAGAATGACTGGCAATTATAAATTGCGTTCCTTTTAGCGCAAGATTATGAATAAACATTAATAAGGTTAATTGTCTTTGAGGCGATAAGGCCGCTTCAGGTTCATCAAGAATGTATAACCCTTTTGAAGTAAAGCGGTTTTGGATTAAAGAAAGGAAACTCTCTCCATGAGATTGCTCATGTAAAGACTTTCCACCATAACTTTGATAGTAGGAAGCATAATCATCTCCATCTCTATAGTCCTCTATCTTGGTGGCAACATTATAAAAGCTTTCTGCGCGAAGAAAGTAACTGTTGCTGGGTCTGAAGGGACCCTTAATTACAGTAATTGCTTGATGCAACGGGGAATGAGTATCCATAGTTGAGAAATTAAAGTTTCTATTTCCACCCTCTGGATTAAGACCATAAGCAACAGCAATGCTTTCTAATAAGGTGGATTTGCCAGTTCCGTTTTCACCAACAAAGAAGGTAATGTTATTATTAAATTCTAGATGACTTATGGATTGGAGGGAGGTAATATTTTGGATATAGGTATTGTTTGATACACGGTTCCAATCAATCTTTATTCCCTTTATAAAGTTATTGTTCATAAGATACCTCGTTTTATTAATACAGTAAAGTGAGTTGCAAGCTTTTTTGATACTTAATCAGAATTATAACATAAGAATATTGGGAAAGGAACTTCTTGGTATTATTTTGCTGTTATTATAAGTAGGATGAGGCTGGTTACAAGCAATCAGCTAGGAGGAAATGTGATGAAGCAGGATTTTTCAAAGGTATCTAGCAGTGGTTTTACAAAGTTATTTCCAATTCTGCTTGATGAACATAACAAAGCCTGGAAAGAAGAATATCAGAAGGAAGAAAAGTTTCTTAAATCTATTTTTGGTAATAAGATCGTAAGAATTAGCCATATAGGCAGTTCCGCGGTGGAGGGCCTAATTGCAAAACCAACAATTGATATTTTACTTGAAGTATCTGATGATATTGATATTGGTACGATTACCGGAATATTGGAAGAAGAAGGTTACTGCATTAATACACCTAAAAGTGATATTATTATGTTTTTGAAGGGCTATACACCTAAGGGGTTTGAGGGTCAGGCCATACATATTCATGTTCGTTATAGTGGTGATTGGGGAGAATTATATTTTAGAGATTATTTAAGAACCTATTCGGATGTTGCAGAAGAATATGCGAAGCTTAAAGCAATTCTAAAAGAACAGTATACCTATGATAGGGATGGATATACTGAAGCAAAAGGTGAGTTTGTAAGGCAATATACGCAGAAGGCTAGGGAGGAATTTCCTGGTAGATACATGAATTCGTAGTTGACTTTCTTAGGTATTTATTAGATAATAACTAATGCAATGTTCTTGTAGATGCATTGTAAAATTAAAATCGAGGCGTGGCTCAGTTTGGTAGAGCGCTGCGTTCGGGACGCAGAGGCCGTGGGTTCGAATCCCGTCGCCTCGACGACAAAACCCTTGAATTATCAGGGGTTTATTTTTTTTGTGTTAAGTTTCGTGTTAAGTATTTCTTAAATTCAGTCATAGATTTACTATTATCAGGCTTATCAAACAACGTCAACCACGCATGATATTTTTTCAAATCAATATCTAATTTCACTGGTGAGACAATTTTTTTAAAGTAGTCATCTATGGTAGCATCTACCTTCTCACGCTCATCCGAAAACGTATGAGTATAGACCTTCTTCATAACCTTATCTGTTTTCCATCCTCCGCGCTCCATAGCGTATTTCTCCGGTATTCGTAACATGGCCATGACAGAAGCATTCATATGTCTTAGATCATGAAATGACATATGAGATATTCCATTCTTTGCGAGAAGCCTGGTAAATCGTCTATATATAGAATTCCCACTTAGTGTAACAAGGGCATCCGCATCCGGATCAGTTCTGTCTATTAGGCTCTGGATATATTCGGGGATCTCGTGTCGTCTAATTCTGGTGAGTGTCTTGGCCTGTTCTTTTCGTGTAGCCTTGCGGTTAACATCAACAACAACTTCCTTTATGGTTATATACCCATTACTAATAGATGACTTCTTAAGTCCTCTTACTTCACTCATAGAGAAACTAAGCCACATGGCCAACAGAACAGGAAGTTCGATCTCGGTGTCTTTTACAACCGACATTATAACTTCAGGAAGAGGAAGTTCTTTAATATGCTCGACTAATGTTGGAAGTTTGACTGTGCAGTCTAGATCAGGATAGTACCGGTTAATAACTGCAGTTATGAGTCCATATGAATTTTTAACTGTCTTTGGAGATACGGGGCGTGGATTCTTCGTATTTTTTCCGGAAGGTCTCTTGGCTTCCTCATTGACAGCTGCTTGCAGCATATCTACCGTAAGGCTTTTAAGTGGCTTATCCATGAGACCTTTATAACTATTCTTTTTAATGACTTTGTAGCCTTGTATAGTAGTAGGGGATAAAACAGCATCTGAAGTTTGTATATACTCATCGATAGCCTCTGATAAAGTCATATTCCTTGGCTTGCTTTTTTTCTTTTTATTTAGAGCATATTCTGCTGCTAAGTATTCAGCCTCCTTCTTTGTTTCGGCTGTAAAAGACGCAAGGTGTATCTTTCCATCGGAATCGGTAAAATCATAAGCTTGTGCCCTCCAGCTTCCACTGGGTAACTTTTTTGCTTTCGCCATATCTGATCCTCCTTAAAAATGGGCATAAAAAATACACCCAACATATTGTTGATTTATGTTAAAGGTGTTATAATAGGCTTGTCTAGGGCGATATTATAACCACCTGGTTATTCTATTGCATTTACCGTCTCTGTTTGCTGCAGGGGCGGTTTTTTAATTTATTCTTTCATCTCTTCTTCGAGTTCAGCCATATCGGATTCGATTTTATCAAGAATCTCCTCATCGGTTAATCCAGCCTTTACTAACAGAATCCCTCTGTTTGATGCTATCATAGTGGCTGCATCCTTTGCTCTTTGTATAGCTTCCTGGGCTTTTGATAAATCACTTGTCTTGCTTGAATCTATATATTTTATTAAATATTCTGTAGCTTGTTGATCTGCTAATGCGAACGTTTCAAATGTTGTTAAGTATGTTTTTTCATCTTCTGTTTTTCCCCAATTAAAATTTGATGACATATTCTGAAAATACTCTTTAAAATCCTTGCAATAATTGTAAAATTCTAAAGAAGTTATACTGTTCTCTGAATATAAACTAACTGCTTTCATTAAATTATTGTGGGATATATATAAGGATTTAAATTGCTCCCAGGATTCAGAGTCAAATTCTAATAGGGTTTCCTTCAATTCAGTCTCGGATGAAGTAGAGGTAGGTGTCACAGCAACATTATTTATGTTATCAACAGTCTTATTCATTATAGGAATAATTGAATTAAGTATATTGATCATAATAACAAATGCAAAAACAACTACAAAAAATGTGATAGTAGCTACTAAACAACCGTGCATTTTCTTTTTGGGTACAGGAGAGTTCATAAGAGGCTGATTTCCGTATCCATAAACAATAGGTTGCGGAGCTTGAAGTCCACAATTGGGACAAAAATTGCAGTTATGCACTATCCCACATCTAGGGCATTTGGTATTTATATAATTCATTAAAATCCTCCCTTTATTATAATTAACACCATTTTCCATTATAACAGCAGAGGATATAAAATTCTACAATAAATTACAATCTTGCATATAGCCACTGACTTTCAACAATTAGCAGATCTTCGTCAGGTTGTCTGTAGTTTAAGTAAGGCTTGCTGAGGGCATTACATTTTTGACATATAATTTCAGAGGAGTTGTAAATAGGTTCTTCACAATATCCACATCTTTTTTTATTATAAACAAAACCTTTATAATCTACATCATAAAAATGTTCATACAGGGACTTATCGAGTGAACTCATCTTATATATGGCGATTTTTCTATGCCAACGGAGATAATCGTTGAAAGCATATCTTGCAGCTTCATTTGACATATTAAAGATTCTTGATACTTCTTTTTCATTTTCACACCTTGCATAATGTATAGCGATTCGTGGTGCGAGTAAGTAGCTTGCAAAATAATTAGCCTCTGCTTCATTTTCAGGGACTAGATAATCTCCATGCTCAAGTACAATGTGGCCAAGCTCATGAGCTAAAGAAAACCTAACACGTGTCTTTGGCATATTATCGTTATAGTAGATATTATCAAATAGCTTTAAAGCCTCATCACTGACCAGCAAACAGTGATTTCTTTTTGATTCAGAAAGTTCCGAATATTTATATAGATTATACCCCAGTTCTTTAAGTATTTGTTCACAGTTAAATGGAAAAGAAATAATGTTTCCATTCTTGTAAACCTCTAATATTTTTCTATTTATGTAAGCATAATTCAAAAGTAATCACTCCATTAGTCATCTGAAAGCAGAGCCTTTATTATGTCTTGTTTTTGTTCTGGTGTTAGGTACTTACCGTTTCTAGCTACCAAACTCTTTATATCTTCATATGTGGGCTCTTCTGACTCAATTTTTATATTATCATCAAAGTCATCTAGAGTTAATCCTAATACCCTTGCAATAGCTTTTAATGTTTCCAACTTAGGATCCTTCGTGACTCCACTCAATATTTTATCGAGTGTTGTTTTTGGGATGCCTGCCTGTTCAGCTAATTCAGCAGAAGTTAAACCAAGTTTCTTTTTATATTCTTCTATTTTTTCCAATCCCATGACAAAACCTCCTTTATATCAACAATATATCACCGTTTATTGCTAAGGTCAAGAAAAAAATTTCCGTAAAACATCATAAATTAGCATTTAATTGAAAAATATTTAATGTTTCGACTTGACATTAGCAGTTAAAGGTGATATTTTGTAGATGTAAGTAGCAATTAAATGCTAATTGTCGAGAAAGGAGGCTGGAATATGCATAGAATCTTAAAATCAGAAATGGTAAAAGTAAATATTTCGGTAAAAGATTTAGCTTTTAAAATAGGAATAACCGAAAGAAGTCTGAGAAACAAGATCAATGGTGTAACAGAATTTAGCTGGTCCGAGGTTCTGAAAATTAAAAATATTGTTGCGCCGAATCTTTCCCTTGAAGAATTATTTAAAAAGGATAATCAAGCAGCATAAAGAACATATGTTCTGAATTATATTATCACAGGTGTAAGTTTATGTCAAATAAGATTGGAGGTGATAGTACGTGCCAAAACTGAAAGAATCAGAAAAAGAGCAAAAGGACAAGCTTACTAGAGCGTACATAGCAAAGAATATGGAGCTGTATAACTTAAGCGATGAACAGGTAGCAACTAAACTTTGCTGTACTAAGCGCACATTTCAGAATAAAAAGAAACGTCCGGAGACATTTACCTTGGGTGAGCTAAGGAAGCTCTGTATTGTAATTAAGCTAAGTACAGAAGAAAAGGCGCTTATTCTTTAGGAAGGTGTACCTAATTTAGCGCAAGTATCGCTCAATCGATATTCTCCTTATTGATGAGAATTAGATTAAATTAATTAGAAAGGAGGATACACCAGTGAAGAAACTGAAAGATTATGCGGATACCTTTATCAATGCTGCAATGTTTGGTGCAGGCATTGCAATCGGCATGGTGATTGTGGCAGCTATAGCTAAAATTCTTTAGAAAGGAGATTACTGCCATGGCTAGGTATAAAAGATGTAAGAGCTGCAGAGATCTTGGCAGATCAGTGTTAAACAGCGGGTACCACCAACAGGCTACATCTGTCCAAGTTGCAGTAAGAAGATAAGAAAAAAGCTCACCAAAACCGGCAAGTTCAAAGTGAGCACATAACAAAATAATCTAAGGTGATTGTATCACCAAAATAGGAGGAATGCAATATGGCAAAGGGTATAGTAAGAAAAATCGATGAGTTAGGGAGAATCGTTATACCTAAAGAATTTAGACGTACATACGGAATCCAGGAGAAGGATCCAATAGGATTATTCGTCGATGACGATACAATCTATTTAATTAAGAATGCAGAAGGCTTTCACGGCATGGTCCGTAATTTGGACGACCTGGGGAGATATACGCTGCCGATCGAGGTTAGAAGATCGTTAGGGTATGTTGAAAATCAAGAAGTTGATATTTTCATTGAACCACTTGAGGATGCCATCTGCATTAGGAAATCAGGAGACTATTGTAAGATCTGTGGAGACACCCATGATTTACACGATGTTGATATTTCTGAAAAAGAGATTAAGGTATGTAAGCGCTGCGCTGTGGCTGTCACTGACATGGTAATGCTAAAGAGATTATAGGGGGAAGCTTATGGACCAACTAGAATATGCAAAGGCAAAGCAGCTTAGACAAATTGCGGAGTCAAGGGAAACCACAGAGCCAGTAGCCGATTTTACAGTAAAGAAATTTGCTGATGATCATATTACTGTTGCAGCGGAAGGGTGCCCGATTGAGATAGCTGCTCTGATATTAGTAGGGCTTCGTGACATTGAAAAGCAACGTCCGGAAGCAAGAATCATATTTACAGCAGCGGTACGTGCTTATTTGGAGGGTTAAGCCTATGAGTTATTATCGTATCTGCCCAAAATGTGGAGCTTCGTTAGATCCAGGAGAATCCTGTGATTGTGATAAAAATAATATTTTTAAGGAGGAAACAAACAATGGAAGTAATAGTGAAAATTCAGGGAACAGAGGGATTAGAAAAAGCGATACTACAGCTAGCACAAGCAGTAGAAGGTAATAAAGGGGGAACAGAATCATTTTCCCCTATACAGTATCAACAAAGTGCAGGTCAAGCAGTTCAAAGTACACCGGTACAACAGTATTCAACACCGGTACAGCAATTCCCCAATACACCTATACCGTATGCAGCTAATCCGGCACCAGGAATTCCAGCTCAACAGATCCAACAGCAGCCCAATCAGGCAATGGTGTCCCCTCAACAAACGGTACCAACTACACATACCTCACAAGCTTATACTCAAGATCAAATCGCTGTGGCAATGACTGCTTTGTGTGATTCAGGTAAAGTTCCGGCTGTCATGGGCATTCTTTCACAGTTTGGCGCCGAAACGCTGATGCAGGTACCTAAGGAGCAGTATCCTGCGCTGGTAACCATGCTCCGGGGAGTGGGTGCGAATATCTAATGAAAGTTGAAAGGGACCACGCACTGTTATCTGCGTCCAGTGCTAAGAAATGGTTAAACTGTCCCCCTTCAGCGAGATTAGAGGACTTGTTTCCGGATGAGTCCTCTAAAGCTGCAGAGGAAGGCAGTCTCGCCCATTCCATATCAGAGCTGAAGCTTAGAAAGATATTTATTGAAATAGCAATGACGGATAAGAGCTACAAGACTAAGCTAAATAAGTTAAAAAAACAAGTCCTATATCAAGATGAAATGGAGAGATACACCGACGCATATGTAGATTATGTGTCAAAGATTGCATACTCTTTCCCCCCTAGCCCTTACATAGCCATAGAGAAAAAAATCGATTACAGCAGCATTGCTCCGGAAGGCTTTGGGACCGCTGACTGTGTAATCATTTACGGGAAGGAATGCCATGTGATTGATTTTAAATACGGCAAAGGAGTACCGGTAAAAGCAGAAGCCAATCCACAATTAGCTTTATATGCATTGGGTGTCTTATTCGCATATAAAGCGTTCTATCCAATCGATAAAATTACTCTTCATATTGTGCAGCCTAGATTAGATAATTTTTCTTCCTGGGTGACTAATGCTACTGAATTAACATCGTGGTCAGAGACTGTGGTCAAGCCTGCAGCACTACTTGCCTTTGAAGGTAAAGGGGAATTTAAGCAAGGCGCATGGTGCGATGATTGTTTCTGCAGGGCTGCTGCCACTTGTAAGCATAGAGCTGACACCAACATGGAGCTGTTAAAATACGAAGGAGCAGAGCCGCCGAAGCTGTTATCTAATCTAGCTGTCGGTGAAATACTTGAAAAGGCCCAGTTCCTTGCAAAGTGGGTGAAAAAATTAGAAAATTATGCGCTCGATCAGTTGGTAAAGGGTAACGAGATTTACGGATGGAAAATTGTTGAAGGAAGAAGTAACAGAGTTATACAAGACATAGACGCTGCCTTTGAAGCATTGGTTACTGCAGGTTATGATAAGGCTCTTTTATATGAGAATAAGCCTCTTGCTCTAACAGCGGTTGAACAGCTAATAAGTAAGGAAGATTACGAAAACGTACTTTCAAAGTACATAGCCAAACCGCAAGGATCACCTACACTCGCATTGCATGGTGATAAGCGTCCTGAAATGAAACTTAAAACAACAGCTACCGAGGATTTTGGTGGCGACAATCAGTACAAGGAGGAATAATTTTTATGAGTACAGTTACTACCGGAAGAGTTAGATTTAGTTTTATGAATGTATTTACACCAAGAGCACCTCAGGAGCCTGGAGAGCAGCCTAAATATTCTGTGACTCTCCTAATTCCTAAATCAGATTACGCGACAATTCAAGCAATTCAGCAAGCTATAGAAGTAGCAGTCCAGGAAGGCATCACGACAACATTTGGAGGAAGCCGACCTCCTAGACTCAATCTTCCTCTTTATGATGGCGACGGTGTAAGACCATCTTCAGGTGAACCATTTGGAGAAGAGTGCAAAGGTCATTTTGTAATGAGTGCTTCATCCCTGCAGCAGCCTTCGGTTGTTGATGTTAATGTTCAGCCAATACTAAACCAAGCAGAAATATATAGCGGTTGTTTTGGAAGAGCCTCCCTTCGTTTTTTTGCTTACAATAAAAACGGAAATAAAGGAGTAGGCTGCGGGCTTGGTAACATTCAAAAACTTTCTGATGGCGATCCACTAACGGGCCGTACTACGGCTGCAGATGATTTCGGGGGAGCAAACTCCTATGGTCAGAATCAGGCGACTCAGTTTAAACCCCAATCCTATCAAGCCCCTGTACAATCTCCTGCGGGATATGGCGCACCGCAGCAACCGGCTACACAGTATCAGGATCCAGCATGGTACACCCAGGGCGGAGCAATGCAGCATCCGGCAGCGTATGGTAATCAGCAACAACCAGCTACAAATAATTATCAAGCACCGCCATACCAACAACCTAACGGCGTGTATGGTGCTCCGGTGCAACAACCGGCGCAACAGTACCAAGCACAATATAGTCAACCAATTAATCCGGTTACCGGATTACCCATGACCGGAGGAGTGATGGGGATTTGAGGACCTTGTCCATTGACTTAGAAACATTTAGTAGTGTAGATCTAAAAAAGTCCGGACTGTACAAATATGTACAGTCTCCGGATTTTGAAATTCTTCTTTTTGCTTATTCTTACGACAGTGAAGCTGTTCAGATTATCGATTTAGCCCAGGGAGAGACGATTCCAATAAATATAATTATGGATTTAGGAAATCCGGAAGTAATAAAGAAAGCATTCAACGCAGCCTTTGAGTTCTATAGCCTTAGTAAGTTTTTTGCGACTCATATAGACCAATGGCGCTGTACTATGGTCCACAGTTTATACTGCGGGTATCCAGGCAGCCTTGATGGCGCTGGTAAAGCTCTAAAGTTTTCCTCGGATAAAAGAAAAATGGCAGAGGGTAAGGCTTTGATTAAATATTTTTGTTTGCCATGCGCCCCTACGAAGCGGAACGGTGGTCGAATAAGGAATTTACCAAAGCATGAACCTGCCAAATGGAAATTATTTAAGGGATATTGTAAGCAGGACGTCGTTACGGAAATGGAAGTAGAACGTGCTCTTTTAGCATATCCGGTACCGGATATGGAGTGGAGGCTTTGGCAGGTCGATCAACAGATCAATATCCATGGTGTAACACTTGATATGAACATGGTAAACGGTGCACTGGCAATAAATGAATACATGGCAACCGAGCTAACGGATAAAGCAAAAGATATTTCCGGCCTTGATAACCCCAATAGCGTTGCACAGTTAAAAGCATGGATTGAAGCGCAAGCGGATATTGAACTGGAAGGACTAACAAAGCAGACGGTAGCAGAGCTTCTTGCAAATAAAACTGGAAGTGAGGAAGTGCAGACGCTGCTACAGATTAGACAAGAAATGGCGAAAGCCAGTGTTAAAAAATATAACGCTATGTTATCAGCTGTTTGCAGTGATAATCGGGTAAGAGGGTTACTGCAGTTTTATGGAGCCAACCGTACCGGCAGATGGGCCGGACGATTAGTACAAGTTCAGAACCTCCCTAGAAATTACCTGGAGTCATTAAATACTGCAAGAGAGCTGGTTAAGAATCAGAATATCCAAGCACTTAAATTGATATATGGAAATGTACCAGATACGCTTTCTCAATTAATCCGTACAGCGTTTATTCCAGAAGTTGGCCATGAATTTGCAGTAGCAGACTTTAGTGCTATAGAAGCAAGAGTAATAGCCTGGCTTTCCGGAGAAGAGTGGAGGCTTGATGTATTTCGTACGCATGGCAAAATCTATGAAGCTTCAGCTGCAGCAATGTTCGGTGTACCGATTGAATTAATAAAGAAAGGCAATCCGGAATATGAATTGCGGCAGAAAGGAAAAGTCGCAGAGCTTGCGCTAGGGTACCAGGGATCAAGTGGAGCACTAATTCAAATGGGCGCTTTAAAAATGGGACTTGCTGAAGAAGATCTTCCGGATATCGTAAGACGTTGGCGAGGTTCCAATCGACGGATTGTTGACTTTTGGTACAGTGTGGAGCAAAGAGCAGTTGAGTGCATAAAATATGGCGTTGTTTCATCCTTACCACACGGGATCACTTTCACCAGGGATGAGAATAGGCTCATGATCATACTTCCTTCCGGAAGAAAGTTATTCTATATACAACCTAGATTAATACCAAATGATAGAGGTTTTGAGTCCATTTGGTTTATGGGACAGAACCAAACAAATAAGAAGTGGGAATCAATACAGACATACGGCGGTAAGTTGGTCGAGAATATTGTGCAAGCAGTAGCTAGAGACTGTCTCGCTTACGCTATTATTAATCTTCACGCTGCCGGCTATAAAATTAATTTTCATATACACGATGAAGTAATAACGGAAATTCCTATTATGGGAACCCAAAGCCTCGATGAAGCTGTAAGTATAATGTGTCAATCAGCTCCCTGGGCACAGGGATTACCGCTTAATGCGGACGGATTTACCGGAACATATTACAAGAAGGAGTAGGAGCTATGCTAAATGACAGAAAAGTAAAAATCGCCGTGGCCAACAGTAGAAAAGCTACAAACTGGATAACCCAGGAGCTCCTTTGGTCGGCTATGGTACAAAAGCTTTCCGTACCAGAAAGGCACCCTGAAACACTTGCAGAGTATAAATCCTACCCGAAGTCAAAACAGGACGAATTAAAGGACGTGGGTGGGTTTGTAGGCGGCGAGCTGAAGGACGGTAAGCGCCGCAATGGACATGCCTTAAGTAGACACTTAGTTACTCTTGATGCTGATAACATAGCTCCTGGTGGTACACAAGCAATTATAAATGCTGTAGATGCTTTGGGTTGCGGATACGCTATTTACTCAACTAGAAAGCATGAGGGTGCAGCTCCAAGGTTAAGAATTATATTTCCTTTAGACGTACCCTGTTCAGCTGATGAGTATGAACCAATTGCTCGAAAAGCGGCTAGTTTTCTAAACCTAAATATTTTTGATCCTACAACATTTGAACCTGTAAGACTAATGTACTGGCCAAGTATCAGTAGCGACAGTGAATACGTATTTGTATATGGAGATAAACCCTTCTTAAGTAGAGATGGAATGTTAAGCCTATATGCAGACTGGCGAAACGTTTCAGAGTGGCCGGAGATTCCTGGCGCTGCAAAGATTAGAGATAGATCCGCTAAGAAGCAGGGTAACCCATTAGAAAAACAGGGTATCGTAGGAGCCTTTTGTAAGATTTATGACGTGCCTGCAGCAATAGCTAAATTCCTTACAGGTGTATATGAGCCGTGTGAGGGAGATCGTTTTACATATACGGAAGGATCAACGGTTGGAGGAGCTGTTCTCTATGATAACGGTAACTTTCTTTTCAGCCACCACGGAACGGATCCAGCAAGTGGAAAGTTGTGTAATGCATTTGACCTCGTTCGATTGCATCTATTTCAGGATCAGGATGATGATGCAAAACCCGATACACCGGTAACTAATCTTCAAAGTTTTAAATCGATGTACGAATACGCTTTAGGAGATCCTGAAGTATCTAAGATAGTAAGTATAGAACGCTATGAAAAAGCCCAGGAAGAATTTACGGATTCAAGGTTTAACCAAGACTTGCCGACAGAAGAAAAACCGAACATGGACTGGCTGGGAAAGCTTAAATGTAGTTCACAGACCGGGTTACCGAACAAGACAATTGATAATGTACTTATCATCTTAGAAAACGACCCTAAGCTAAAAGAGCGCTTCTACCATGATGAATTTGGTAACAGAGCAGTAGTTGCGGCACCGATGCCCTGGGAAAACGGTAACTTAAAGAATTTTAAACAGAGGGCTTGGTCCGACGAGGACGACGCTGGCCTAAGGCACTACATTGAGAAAGTTTACACGATCACGGGTAAAGAACGCATCTACGATGCCGTAGCAGTTTATGCTACAGCGCGAAAAAGGCATAAGCTAAAGGAATATCTTGAGTCTTTGAAGTGGGACAATGTACCGCGCGTAGACAGGCTTCTAGTTGATTACTTTGGCACAGAGGATAATGAATATAGCCGTATGGCCATTCGTAAAACCTTAACAGCCGCCATTGCCAGAGTAATAAATCCAGGAGTGAAGTTCGATAGTATGCTAATCCTTTCAGGAGCACAGGGCGTAGGTAAAAGTACCTTCTTTAACATCTTAGGTAGAGAGTGGTATTCCGACAGCTTAGCAACCTTTGAGGGCAAGGACGCTTCTGAATTAATACAAGGATATTGGATTGTTGAAGCGGGAGAATTAACAGGTTTTAATAAGTCAGAAATGAATGCAGTCAAACAGTTTTTAAGTAAGAGAACAGATATATATCGAGTGCCATATGGAAGGCGAACAGCTGAATTCCCTAGAAGCTGTATTATTGTTGGTACCACAAACGATAAAGAGTTTCTTAAGGACCGTACAGGTAATCGTAGGTTTTGGCCCGTGGATTTGGGTGTGCAGCAACCGGTTAAAAACATTTTTAAGCAACTACCAGAGGAAGTGGATCAGATATGGGCGGAAGCTTTTATGCGTTACCGGATTGGCGAAAAGCTTTACCTGGAGGGAACTGTTGCAGAAGAAGCAATGAGACAGCAAGAAGAGCATAAAGAGTCAAATCCTAAGGAAGGTATTATTAAAGCGTTTGTAACAAGGAAAGTACCTGCTGACTGGATGCGAAGAGATTTAAATGCAAGAAGAATCTTTTGGGGAAGTGAGTTTAAGGACGAGGCTTCTTTAGTTGAACGAGATAGGATCTGTGCTGCAGAAGTTTGGTGTGAGTGTTTCAATGGCGATCTTAAGCTAATGAGAAGATCTGATGCAGTAGAGATAAATGGTATCCTGTCTGAAATAGTTGGATGGGAAAGAACGCAAGGGGCTTTAAAATTTGGTAATTTTTATGGTGCGCAAAAGGGATTTGTTAGAGGTTTTCAAAGGTAACTTTCTACTAAAAAGGTAACTGTCTAAAATTGTAAAAGGTAACCAAGGTAACTTACGGTAACTTTCAAAAGTTACCTCTCAAAGCCTTACGGTATAAGGGTTTAAGGCTTGGGTAACTAAGGTAACTTTCTTTTATATAATAATATAAATATAAAGGCAATAAGGGCACGTGTACCCCTGTGTACCCCTGTACGCGTATATACACATAGTAATATAGGGAATCAAAGTTACCAAAGTTACCGCCCGATATTTAGGAGGTCAAAATGCTTGAAAAAGAGTTGGAAAAGAAATTTATAGAAAAGGTAAAAGCTGCAGGAGGAAAGGCCTTTAAATTTGTCTCTCCTGGCAACGATGGCGTACCCGATAGACTTGTGATACTGCCAGG
Organism: Bacillota bacterium; assembly: GCA_023407575.1. Taxonomy (GTDB): domain Bacteria; phylum Bacillota; class Clostridia; order Lachnospirales; family Lachnospiraceae; genus Mobilitalea. Next base: position 9,053 of record JAEYLX010000006.1, on the reverse strand, counting down.
TGGCCACATTGGATTTGTTGAACTAAAACAGAAGGGAAAGAAGCCCACTAAGCTGCAGGCAAAGCAGATACAGAGACTGAAAGAATTAGGTTGCTTTGTGTATATTCTGGATGATCCGGGCGAGATAGACAAGGTTATCTCTGCTATCGAGCTATGCACGGATAGCCAGTCAGATTTAATACTAGACATTTTGGAGGCAGGTGGACTGCTATGAAGTTTGTTCCCCACGATTATCAGCGGTACTGCATAAACCGGTTAATAGCCGAGAATATGCTTGGGCTATTCTTGGACATGGGTCTTGGAAAAACAGCAATTACTTTAACAGCCGTAAACGATCTTAGATATAACCGTTTTCAGGTCAGAAAGGTACTGGTAATTGCACCGAAGAAGGTGGCAGAAGATACCTGGACAAGGGAAGTAGATAAGTGGGACCATCTGAAGCTGTTACGTGTTATTCCGGTTCTCGGAACAGAGAAGAAGCGTATTAAGGCTCTGAATTCACCAGGAGATGTGTACGTGTTAAGCCGTGATAATGTTCAATGGTTAGTAGAATATTACCGGAATAGCTGGCCGTTTGACATGGTTGTTGTTGATGAGTTATCAAGCTTTAAAAATCCTTCAGCTAAAAGATTTAAAAAATTGTGCCTGGTACGTCCGCACATTAAACGGATGGTTGGTTTGACTGGCACGCCAGCGCCAAATGGGTTAATGGATTTATGGGCCCAGGTATTTTTACTGGATTCAGGACAAAGGCTAGAGAGTACTGTGTCGGCTTACCGTGAACACTACTTTCAACCTGATCAGCGAAATAGGGAGAGGGTATTCAACTATATGCCTAAAATCGGAGCAGAGGATCTGATTAATCAAAAAATTAAAGATATTTGTATTAGTCTTTCTGCTAAGGATTATTTGACTCTTCCGGAGCGAATTGACAATGTCAGGTACATAAAGCTGGATGCGAAAGCACAGGCGAGGTATGACGAGCTGCAGCGCGAAATGCTTCTTGAAATCGACGAGACTACAATTGATGCAGGATCCGCCGCGGTATTATCAAACAAACTTCTACAGTTGTGTAATGGAGCTATTTACGATGAAGGCAGAAACGTTATTGATATACATGATAATAAGCTAGAAGCCTTCCTGGAAATTGTTGAGGCAGCGCAGGGGAAACCCCTACTTGTCTTTTATAATTTTCAGCACGACCTAGCACGGCTACAAAAAATATTATCAAAAACAGGTCTTCGTGTTTCAGAGCTTAGGAATCCACAGAGTATTGATACCTGGAACAATAAACAGATTGACGTGCTGCTTGCGCATCCAGCGAGTGCTGCGTACGGATTAAATTTACAAGCAGGTGGGAACATAATCGTTTGGTACGGGCTTAACTGGTCCCTGGAGCTATACCAACAAGCGAATGCGAGACTTTACAGGCAAGGGCAGACCGAGGCGGTTATTATTCACCATTTGGTTGTTGCAGGGGCTATGGACGAAGAGGTTATGGGAGCACTGGAGAATAAAAGGGTTACACAAGATGATCTACTAAATGCCTTGAAAGCGCAGATTCGGAAAGTTAGGGAAAGGTGATGTCGTGGAAGAAAATTATTACGCCCTGCTAATCTGCATACTGAAACCGGTAACCATTGAACAGGGTTTTGGCTTGTTGGAGGGGCATGTATCCGATAGATACAATTTGGCTATAACAGGAGAGGATATCGAGGATATGATCCGGATGAAACAACAGGGAATGACTCACCGTGAGATTGGATCCTATTATGGCATAAGTGAAGAAGCTGCTTATCGAAGAATAAAACGATATAAGGCAAAGAAAGGAAAGTGATACATATGTTGAAAAAAACAGATGGAATTAATATCGATATAGAGAATTATCAAGGTATACCACTTCCGACGAAGCATGGAAGTGAAGTTTTTAATAGTCTTCCTGTTAAGGTTAATAACGGAATAGTATCGAACCGTAAAGGTCCCGTTGAGAAGAAGGGAGCACCGTCGCATGAATAACACTTTAGGAGATCTTAATAATCACTTATTTGCACAGCTTGAACGATTGTCAGATGAGGATCTAAAAGGCGAAGCTCTTCAGGAAGAAATCACACGAACAAAAGCGATTAATTCCGTTGCTACGCAGATTATAGCAAATGGCAGCTTAGTACTTGAAGCAAAAAGGCTTAATGAGGATCGTATGAACGCAGACCTAAAGCTTCCTAAGATGCTGGAGGGTTAATATGGCTATTTATAAATATCCGGATGAAGTGGCAGGGTTTATAGCCTGCAATGTTGTTGGTCGGACAGCACAGGAGTTAGCAGAGCTAACAAATGCAAAATATGGAACCGAGTTTACAGCATCGAGCATGAAGTCTTATAAATGCAATCATGATTTAAAAAGCGGTAAAAAAGGTGGTCTTCCAGCTGGTAATTCAAAGGTTTATCCTCCTGAAATTAAGGACTTTATAAACAATCACTACATAGGAACAGGGCATCTAGAAATGGCGAATATGGTTAATCAGTTCTTTGGTACGAATTATACCAGGGAACAAATGAAGTCATACTACTCAAGGTTTAAGCTGAACAGTGGATTAACTAGAAGATTTGTTAAAGGGAATGTTCCTGCTAACAAGGGCATGAAGGGATTAGGAGGGTGGGAACCGACGCAGTTTAAGCAGGGGAATATACCTCCAAATCGATTACCTATAGGCTCTGAAAGAGTAGATTCTAAGAACGGGTACATATATGTGAAAATTCAGGACGGACACCTTAATAAAAACTGGAAGCAAAAACATGTATTACTTTGGGAAGAACAAAACGGTCCAGTGCCTAAAGGTCATGCCCTTGTCTTCGGAGACGGTAATAAACTTAACTTTAATCTAGATAATCTAATTCTGGTTACACGTGCACAATTGGCTGTTTTAAATAAGCATAAGCTTATTCAGAAGGATGCCGATCTAACAAGAACCGCTGTTGTTATTGCGGATCTAAAGATAAAGATTGGTCAGAGGAGGAAAAGAACTTGAGAACACTATTACGATACCCAGGGAGCAAACAGCGTATAGCACCTTGGATTATAGATCAGATGCCTAAGCATCATAGCTACCTGGAACCATATGCTGGAGGAATAGCTATTCTACTGAATAAGGAGCCATCTCGAATAGAAACTATCAATGACTTAGATCATGATGTAATAAATCTCTTTAGAGTAATACAGAATTCTGGTACCAGAGAAGAATTAATTCGTCAGATAGTTCTTACTCCATATGCAAGAGTGGCTTATGACAAGGCATTTCCTTGTAATTCGGATGAGCTACCAGTAGTAGAACAAGCAAAAAACTTCCTGATTCGGTCCGGAATGGGATATGGGTTTCGGTTATGTGAGAAGACAGGATGGAAAAGAGACATATACGCAAGAGAAGCTGCTTATGCGGTTCGATACTGGAATGATATGCCGGATATTATAACAGCGGTAGCGAAGCGCTTAAAAATGGTTCAGATAGAACATAGACCTGCCATTGAATTAATACAAGCATATAATCATGAAAACGTATTGATTTATGCAGATCCACCTTATGTATTATCTACCAGGTCAAGAAAGATGTATCAACATGAAATGACTAATCAGGATCACAAAGAATTATTAGAACTTCTTTTATTACATACCGGACCGGTAATGTTGTCGGGATATGACAATGATATCTACAGTGAATACCTGCAGGGATGGCGAAAGATAAGCACTCCGTCCAGAGCTGAAAAAAGTCTGCCCCGGACCGAAGTGCTGTGGATGAATTACTGAGTTCCATTTTTGCGTAGCTCTTGTTTATCGTTATTAGATGATAGAATATCAGAGAATAACTTTTTTCTTTCTTCTCGATTAATGTACCATTCTTTCATGAGTAATTCAATTAATTTGATAAGGGACTGAGCTTCATTAGGATCTATATCAACAATAATGTCAGTGTCCTTTTCCATGTGAGCACCAATATTCCCGAGTTGGCGAAGGCTATCGATAGCTTCCCATAAATCTGGTGCTATTTTATCTTTTAAAGCTGTGATTTCATGATTTAAGTTTTTTAGTTTTATACCCCAATAATCATGAATCATACCTTGTAGGCATCTTCTTGAAAGTGTGGCTGATGCCTTAGGACTTAAGTACAGGATTGAACATGCTTCTCCATAATCTTGTCGTATTACAGAGGGGATATAGTTAGGAAAAATTTTGGACGATGAAAGAGGTTTGATTAATATATCTACATTTTGAACTTTATCACCTTTTCCGGATGCTGCTATAGTATATTCTCCACAATTAGGACATTTATAGAATGTGATTTCAAGACATGAATTATAATAATCGCGCCCTCTTCCAGTATTTATGTATCCTGCAGGATCACCAAAACTAGGATAAATCTTACTTGTAGTATCACTTGATATAGACATAACATTTGAACAATAAGGACATGAAAATCCAGCCATAAAACACCACCTTTCTACAAAACTTTACCATATATGTAAATAAAATACAAGTTTAAATTACATAAGAAAACAGATGTAAGTATCAATGTATAACTGATTTATACATTTTAGATAAGCAGATAGATGAAATGGGGGTGATTAGGTGACAGAAATAGAGTTAAAACAATACCGGTGTCTTTTACGGGAGATCGTTAACCAAGAGAAGCGCATTGAAGTGCTACTATCAAAAGAGGTACCGGTAGTGGCTGGCAAGGTAAAAGCTTCTACCAAAAGGCATCCGTACACAGAAATCAGGATTAATGTACAGATGGAGGATCCGGTTATAGCTTCAGAGATTGATCAGTTGGTAGCGCAGAAGCGAAAGCGCGTAGAAGAATGCTGGAAACAGATCCGTAAGACAGAGGAGTTTATCGCTGGTATTCAGGATAGCGAACTTAGACAGATTTTTGAGTATAGGTATATAGATGGAATGAGGCTGATAGACATAGGGGATCTCATGAGTATGGACAGAAGCGGGATAGGGAAGAGAATCCGCACGTTTCTCAACATTCCCGCAATTCCCCAAAATACATGATAATATTTAAGATGCAAAGGATATCACTAGATAACTTCAATACGGCTGCCAGGTGTCAAAAGTCTGGTGGTCGTTTCGGGATTGTAGCTCAATGGACAGAGCACTGGCGCGCGCATAACAAGTACAGCGTATGCAGGTTCGACTCCTGCCGATTCCACTCTCCACTGACGGAGACCCCCATATGTGTTCCCATAATGTAAAAGGCATTCGGCTGAATGTCTTTTTATTTTAGTTTAGCAATATAAGTTAAATATTGTTGACAGATATCAAATATTGCATGATAATGGAATAAAATTACTATGGTATAGGGGAGAAAAAAGTTGGAAAGTATATTAGGTGATATTCCTTTAATTGAAAATGAAACAAAATACTGGTTAGTACGATCTGGTGTAGAATCTAAATATTTTGATGAGTTCAGTATGAATAATCAAATTGCTTTAGGGTGGGACTTAATAAGTAATATTGATATCTTTAAAAATAATTTGAATTCAGATCGAATAAGAAGCGTTGTGAAAAGTTATTATACAGATTTTTTATTGAAGTTATCAGATGACAAAAAGACTAATATCTCTAGACGAATTACTGACATAACAAACAAGATATGGAGATTTGTTAATGAATTAAAGGTTGGGGATATAATTGTTACGCCCGGATCAGATGAGGTCTTAATTGGTGAGGTATTAAGCGAGGCGTATGTTGTTCATGGATACTACAATAAAAAGTATAATAGTCTAGATGATACTATAGTAGGTGAGTTAAATAAAGTAAGAGATGTAAAATGGATAAAAAGAATTAAGCGAGATAATTTAGAACCCAATATTAAGCTTAACATTAACGTTAACCATGGAATTTCTCTTATATCAAATTCTCAAGTTATTACAGAGATAAATAGATCAATATATAATTTCTATATAGCTGATGAAGACGCACACTCAATAATAATGGTTAAAAACCAAAATGAAATAGATTTTGGGGAGTATGCTAGGTTCATAGGTCATACATACTCAATATACAACATTATTAAAGATGTTAATCAAAGTGAAAAATTAACCATTAAAACTAACATACAGTCACCAGGACCTATAGAATTTATTGGAGCGCTAACCTTGGTTAGTATGCTTACAATTTCATTGGTTGCACTATTAAAAAATAAAAGCTATCTTCTTAATCAATTAAGTCCTGAAAAACAGAGGCAGCTCAAGGAATATAAAGAATTAAATATCATAGAAGAAGAATTAGAAGATTATGATTTCCCATTTGATGGGGATTTTTAATGAAGGGGATTATATGAGCGATAATAATGAACCTAATTCGACGCCAAATAGCAATAGTAATCAAGGGAAAAAGAAAAAGAAAATAAGTGATTACTATGAAGGTGATACGTATAAAAAATGGAAAATAAAAAAAATTTATTTTTCTAATGTTGAAAACGAATATATGATTATTAAAACAAATGATAATATGGTACGCGTATGTGGAAAATCACCAACAGAAATCGCTTCATTATTAGGGGAGTGTGTAACTCTATCAGAAGGGTTTATTGGTCGACGAAGAGAGTGGTGTAATTATCAAAGAGCCTTAGCTATACATACATTTTTAATGGGAGCAAAAGATGATAGTAAGCAAATTTTACTAGAATTAATTAAAAAACTTCAACAAATAGAGATCGTTAAAAAGAAACTAATTTACATAGGGGTGTATTTGATATTAACTGCTTTAATCTTATTAACTTCTATCACTCTAACAGTATACGTAAAAGATTTTCCATATACTATGTATTTAAAAATGGCAACGTTTGGTTCAATTGGAGGTTTCATCTCATTAAATTTGAGACTGAATGATATAAAGTTTGAAATTTCTGAAAGTACTGGTAGTTATGTTGCTGTTTCTATTTATAAAATGGTTTTTTCCATGATGACAGGATTAGTAAGTTATTTCTTAATTAAGTCTGACCTTATATTAAGTGCAATAAAAATAAATGGTGAAATTAATATTTATTTAGCATATACAATTGCTATAATATCTGGTTTTAGTGAAAGCTTACTACCAAATATATTCAAAAAATTTGAGAACGAATCAGCTAACAATATAGAAAAGAAAGCCGTAGTAGATTAGAGAAAATATATTCAAGAGCATCCTTCGGGGTGCTTTTTCTACGCCTAAAACAAAGCGAGGTGATGAATATGAATGGGGTATGCCGTAAATGTTTATATTCAAAGGAGTGTAAAGGAGCGTGTGCTGCCTATTCAGAACTTTATAGAATTTGGGATGAACAGGATACTAAGGACAAGACGGTTCTCATTCGTAATCTTAAAAAGAGTATTGGTATTCGAGATGCAGAGCCAAGTATTAAGCTTAAGAGATTAGGTCAAAAGATTATAAACACTTTCGCAGAGTTTGAATTTATCAGAGAGTGGAATGTCAAGATAGGTTATGTTATCAGCCAAGAGAAGAAATCGGGAAAGAAAATTGTATATGCAGATTGTCGTAAGGTGCAGGAAGTCTTTAGGGCTTACCTGCCTTTTGATTTTATAATAACGTTTTACGAGTGTAACACCGGCATGCTTAATGAAAACCAGTTAAAGGTGTTAATGCTGCATGAGCTAAAACACATAGGCATGGGAGAAAGGGGACTAACGATTGTCCCCCATGATATCGAGGATTTCAGCAGTATCCTTAGTAAGTACGGACTTGATTGGAATGAGTTTGGAAAGGAATTGCCAGATCTGTTTGGAGGTGATTAGAGTGCAACAAAATGCAACAGATTTAGAAAATGATGAGAAGCTTACAAAAGCTGAACAATGCTTGCTTGAGGCTTTGCTTAATCCTGAAAATCGAATGAAAAGTGTTGCAGATATTTGTAAAGCAGCTAAAGTTGATAGATCGACGTATTACAGAGCTTTTCAAAAGCCTGAATTTGTTGAGATATATAAGCAGCAATCAGTTGACCTGGTTAAGCAGAGTGTTGCATCCGTTCTTAATACCTTCATTCGAGAGGCACAGCGAGGTAGTTTCCAGCATGGTAAGGTTATTCTCGAAATGGCAGGGATATATGCCGAGAAATCGGACGTTAAAGTGTCAGGAACAGTGAATGTTAATAATCCTTATCAGGATCTATCCACTGAAGAACTTAAGAAGCTGATCAGCGATGGATAGAAACCGAAATTTAATAAAGCTTGGTGCCAAGATCGAACTCGCAAAGCGCGAGTTCTTTTTTTATTGCCAGTTAAAAGCTCCTGACTTTTATAAAGATGATAGAGAATACCTTAAGCAGCTTTGTAGTGAATTTCAAGAGTTCCTGGACTCTGATGAAAGAGTAATGGTAGTCAACGAGCCTCCGAGACATGGTAAAAGCCGTACCGTGGGCCTTCTGGTAGAGTGGGTACTTGGCAAGGATAAAACGAAGAAGGTTATGACTGGATCCTATAACGAGACTCTCTCAACCATGTTTTCTAAGAACGTGCGTAATAGTATCACGGAAGTAAAAGCGGATCAGTATAAGCCGGTTTTCTCTGATGTCTTCCCAGGAGTAGTAATAAAACGTGGTGACGGAGCAATGAACCTTTGGAGTTTAGAAGGTGGATACAATAACTACCTTGCGACCTCCCCTTCAGGAACCGCAACGGGTTTTGGTGCTGACTTAATGATAATCGACGACTTGATCAAGCTGGCTATTGAGGCCAACAACGAGAAAGTAAAAGAAGGGCACTGGGAATGGTTCACGAACACCATGTTATCTCGTCTTGAAGAGGGTGGAAAGATCATAATCATTATGACCCGCTGGGCAAGTGATGATTTAGCAGGAAAGGTGTTAGATTACTATGGAGATCAAGGAATTAAAGTAAGGCAAGTCTGTATGAAAGCCTTAATCAATAATGGTGTTAGTATATAAGTGTGGACACGAAAAGTTTAACACGATAAAATGTTTCATAGAAAGGTGTGTGTTAAACAATGTCCAAGAACGGTACCCGTTATTCGGAAGAATTCAAACAACAGATTGTTG
>JAEYLX010000075.1 GCA_023407575.1 Bacillota bacterium | reverse complement strand
GACCAGGGAACGCACTTTCTCCATACTCTTCGTATTCACGAATCCAGCGATATAAACTATTATAATGAATGTCCAGTTGCTTAGCTACTTCAGAAACAGGCATCTCATCATGAACAACAAGCTTTACTGCTGCTAATTTAAAATTCCTATCAAACTTTCTTCTTGCCATAAACTATTCACCTTTCACAGAATTCTCTTATCTAAGTGTCTAGTTTATTATACCATACCCACTCCAATCATTAGATTTTTGGTCTAACAATTGGGGGTCGGTTCAATTTGAGAAGTCCTTTTTATTCATAATAAGTATCATAACTTTTCTGGCTCCTTGCATGTAACAACATTGACATCTTATAGATATATTGATACAATATATCTATAAGATACATATAAGATGTGTCAAACAATATATGAGGAGCGATTAAATGCTAGACTATATTATACTTGGAATGGTACTGAATGAAGAATTAACGGGTTATGATATTAAGAAATACATTGAAAACGGAATAGGAGTTTTTTATAAAGCCAGCTATGGCAGCCTATATCCAGCCCTTAAAAAGCTGACGGCTCAGGGCTATTTAAATATGTACGAGAAACCGAAGGGAGACCGACAAAAGAATTTTTATAAAATAACTGTGGCTGGTAAAAAAGTGTTTTTGGATTGGTTAGTGTCACCTATGAATGTACTTGACGGAACCAATACGCATTTAGCTAAGGTATATTTCTTTGATCAATTACCTGCGGAGCTTCGTGATCGACAACTGTTGGAACATGAGATTAATAATACGAATTATTTGAGGAAGTTAAAAGAATTGGAAAGCGAATTTAGTAAAATGGAGAACAAAGAACAGCATTATTATAAATTATCAACCCTTTATTATGGTATTTGCATTACACAGGAATCCATACGATGGTGTCAGCATATCAGGAATGGTATACCATTATCAGAACTAATTTAAGGGAGGTAACAGGATGTTAGAACTTATTCGAATTGATTTAAAGGGTGTAAATTGCTATCTTAGCAAAAATGAAAACGGATTTATTCTATTTGATACAGGTGGACATCTCGTAATGGATCAGCAATTTACGAACAGACGAGAACTTTTGCTAAAGGAACTGAAGGACGCTGGATGTACTCCTGATAATCTTAACCTTATTGTATTAACACACGGAGATAACGACCATACCTGTAATGCAGCATATTTACGAAAACACTACAATGCTCCAATTGCTATGAATGCATATGATAAAGAATTGGTGGATGGGCCAACATTACGAAAATGGATGAAAAGTTACCAATATAGCTCTGTTGAATTGCAGCATATGTTTTTACAATATCAAGAGGTTATCACAAATGTTACGCAGAAAACTCTTGATGAATTCGAGAGTTTTAACCCAGATATTTTATTGGAAGATGGCTTTGACTTATCTGTTTATGGTTTAGAAGCAAAAGTATTTCATGTCCCTGGTCATACTCCAGGATCAATTGCAATTGTTATAAAGGGTGATGAATTAATTGCTGGAGATTTATTCGAAAATATTGAAAAACCTGGTCCTGCTCCCAATGCTATTGATTTTCCACTATTGTATGATAGTATTAATAAGTTTAAAAATTTAACAATAAAGACGGTTTATCCAGGGCATGGCGATCCATTTTGCTTCGAAGATTTACAATTATAAAGTCGTGATTTAAACGAACCTATAATGTTAGTATTAAGGCTAACCTTATAGGCTCGTTTTATGTAAAAACCAATGCATATTTATGCCTCTCGAAAATATTATGACATAAATAAAATCTTTGTTATAAATTAAACTTTCTTATCACCATAAAACATAGGATTTTCTTGGAAGTCAAGAAAAATTTAATAAAAAATTTAGTATTATTTGGCCACTTGATATTTAAGTGTAAATGGGACTATAATATGTTATAATTATTTACACAAAGCGACAAAACACAATATAATATACTATAATTATACATAGAGAATTCCACGGATGGAGAAAACCTTATGGAGAAAAAGAAAACCTTAGGGATTAGTTACAAGGAGAGTACGAGAACGCGATTTAAAGTACTGCGTAATGAAGCAGTGGTGTTTACCACCGTATATGCAATCTTTGGTATATTGTGGATTTTACTATCTGACCGTTTGTTAGGTGCATTAATTCAGAACACACAGGTATATAGAGAAATGCAGACCTACAAGGGTTGGGCATATATTCTCATTACAACCATTATGGTTTATACTCTGATACGGACCAGAATGTATCGTTTAAAAAGAGAAAATGAAAAAACTCTGCAAGCTTATGAGAAAATTAAATTCCTGGCATATTATGATACATTAACTGGTTTGCCAAATCGATATAAGTTTGAAAATGAAGTTAAGTCATTAATTGAAGCTACTGGATTAGAGGGTAAATTTATCATAGCTGATATTGATATTGATAACTTTAAGAATATTAATGATACCATGGGACATCAGGTCGGTGATTTGTTCCTGTCCTATTTTACAGATCGATTAAAGGAAGAGATAGAAAAGCCCGCTTTTCTGTCACGAATAGGAGGAGATCAGTATAAGGCTATCTTTTTCAATATGACAAAAGAGGAAGTTTTATTTAAACTGGAGGCAGTGAAGCAAAAACTCACTAGAAGCTGGACAATTGAAAATATTCAATTTTATATATCGATTAGCATTGGTCTTGTTGAATATCCAGAAGATGGAGTGAACGCAATTTCACTATTAAAAAATGTTGAAATTGCATTACATACAGCAAAAAGAGAAGGTAAGAATAGAATTGTAACTTACAAAAAGGATATTGAAGAAAGCAATGTAAAACTTCTTACTACCATTGATCTTTTACAATGTGCAATTGAGGAGGAGCAATTCGAACTATATTATCAACCACAGTTTGATTTGAAAACTAATGAAATTGTCGGAGTGGAAACCTTGGTTCGTTGGATCCATCCAGAATATGGCTTTATTCCACCAGTTGAGTTTATTCCAATTGCAGAAGAAACGGGTCAAATTTATCGGTTAGAGCAATGGATTATTGGCAAGGCAATAGAACAGAAGAAGCAATGGGAAATCGATGGTTTTAGAGATGTTGTAATGTCAATTAATCTATCAGGTAAAACCTTAACCAGCAGTATTAATTTTAAAGAAGTTGAGGGGATTATAAAGGCCTCTGGGGTTAAGTTTGATGAAGTAATTATTGAAATCACAGAAACTGCCAGTATGTCAGATATGGACATCGTTATTAAACATTTAAATGATTTGAGAAAGATAGGAGTAAAAATTGCACTTGATGATTTTGGAACGGGTTATTCTTCCTTAAACTACTTAAAGCTTTTTCCAATTAATTATATTAAACTAGATCGGAGCTTTATTAATGCCATTAATGATAATGAAGTAAATATGTTGCTAATAAAAAATATCCTAGCATTGGCACATGATTTGGAGTTTGAAGTTGTTGCAGAAGGAATTGAAACAATAGAGCAGCTGGAATTTTTACAGAAACATTTATGTGAGACCGGTCAAGGTTATTTATTTAGTAAACCTATCCCAATTGATCAAATGAATGAGCTGTTGATTACAAAATACAGTCCACCGATTGCGGTGAATGAATAGCAACAAAAGAGGTCGTTACGTTTGTGACGACCTCTTTTGCTGCTGTGTTATTGATCTTTTTCAGAATCTTTTACAATGTCGTCAAGGACATTGATTAGGTCATGAATGTTGTTTAAACGTACATCACGCTCTAATATTTCATTTTTAAGATCAACGGATAAGGATTCAAATTTTTCCTTTATAGCTGGAGCCACATAAGTCATATTATCACCTCATACATAGGCTAACCTTATCTGAATGAAATATGTATCTAGCTTTCGTTTAAATGAAAGCTTATAATTTATTTTTGTAATAAGAAAGTAGGAACTCCGAAAGAGTCATCTAAAAATAAGCTTATGCTGGACAGTATAACTAAGTAAAAATAATATAAGCTCAGTTAACAACTTACTAATTAAGAGTGGCATACTCAAAGTTTCGTTGAAAAAAGATAAAAATAAATAGTTTAAAAATAGGACAAGCAGGACTAAAAGGTAATATTGAACAAGGGACGAGCGCTTTTTATCTGAATCGGAATTAAATACCAAGTGCTTATTCAACAGGTAATTACACAGGGAACTAATAACTCTGGCTCCAACAACTGCATAGAGCAGATTATCTGAAATATATTTAAATAAAAACAGCAAAATAATATCGACTGCACCACAGGAAAGTGAAGAAAGACTAAATTTAATTATTGGTAAATAAATACGCAAGGAATCTCGAACTGGCTGAAAGTGAGAGCCCTCGTTATTATTTTCATAAATGGTTTCAATGGGAATGCTGTTTAGCTGATATCCAGCCTTTTTTGCTTCCAATAACTGATTCATCTCATATTCATACCGATTTCCCTGTAAAGTTACAAGCCAAGGCAGCATGGTGAAAGAGAAACCTCGTAGTCCAGTTTGTGTATCATCAATTTTATTATTTGTTAATAAAGTAAAAATAGCTCTGGTAAGTTTGTTGCCAAATTTACTTCGAAATGGTACCTTTCCAACAAATTTACGGCATCCTAATACAATGGAGGAAGGATTTCGGGGAAGAGCATCTGCAATATTTTTAATATCAGTCCAAGTATGCTGGCCATCACAATCGGCACATATGAAATCCTCGGTAACATTGTTTTCAAGTAAAAACGAAAATGCTGTCTTTAGTGCAGCTCCCTTACCCTTGTTATGTTCGTGCGACAGCACTGTACATCCAGCTGTTGCTGCTTTTTCAAAAAGGGTGGAACAATTTGAATTACTGCCATCATTAACGATAATAATATCATAATTGCTATGTGTTTTTATATCATTTATTACTTGTAGCATACGGGTATCCGGTTCGTATGCAGGTATTATAATTTTCAACAAGGTAACCTCATTTCCTATGATATTTTATAACTGTTAGGTATTTCACTGACAAAGCAAATAATTCTTCTATTAAACTATAATCGTTAAATGTGTTCAAATTATTAAAAATCTGCATTTCTTTTGTGAAAGAATTAAGGTCAAATCTAATAATACTTTCATAATTATATTGGGTTCTTGTATTAGAGTCAATCATCAGAAACCTTGCTTAATAGAGGGAATTTATAAGTTAATCGCAGAATAGTCATTTTTTGTATTAATTTAGAAGAAAAATATAACAATAATTTAAAACTATGTGGTATTATAATATTTATATGGTAATTAACATTAGCGAATAGGAAGGGGAATTGTTATGGACGATTTAAATCAAGACGGAAAAGATCAAGATCAGAATCAAAGCCAATCAAATCAATCACAGCAGCAGCAACAACCAAATTATTCAGGAGAACAGCAGTATCAAGGGTATTATCAATATCAACAGAATGGTCAGCCATATGACCAGCAAGGTCAACAATACCACCAACAATACCAGCAGCAAAATCAACAGAATCAACAGAATCAGTACACACCGTATCAACAACCATATTCACCTTATCAGCAGGGAAGGAAACAAGACAACGGAATGGCAATTGCTTCCATGATTTGTGGTATCGTTGGACTTACATTATCTTGTTGTATGGGGTTACTTGGAGTTGCTGTTGCGGTTGTTGGACTTGTTCTTGGAATTCTTGTATTACGCAACCATAAAGATGGTAAAAATATGGCCATAGCCGGAATTGTATTGTCTGGTATTTCACTTTTAATTGGTGTAATAGCTATTATAGGTGTAATCTTTTTAGCTAACAATCAGACTTTCTGGGATGAGCTAAGAATTCAGATGGAAAATTCTTATTATTAAGTTTGGATTTGAGAAAGTCCAAGTTAAGGAAGACCTTTTGACATACTAATCAATCCTAACATATTAACTTATTTAGGGGGTTAGATATGGTATAAAGTTTCTTACAATAAAATAAACCACAAAAAGAAATATCGTAAGCAGGTAGAAGCTTAATTTTCTTGGAAGGAGAATAATCCTTCGATTAAAGGCTAACCCTACAAGTTCTACGTAACCAAGAAATAATAGAATACTACCATAAATAGGTACGAGGTTGAATCGAAGAGATGTTAGAAAATCACCCTGTAGAAGTGCTGTAACGCTTCGCGTATTTCCACAAGAAGGACAGTAAGCATGAAAAGCGGTATAAAACACACAGGGTGGTAGAACTTCAAGCGAAGCTAGGATTTGATTCTGAAATATTATGATAATAAGCATAAGAATAGGAATTAAAATAGCGAAAAGTTTTGAAGCAGTCCTTTGATTCATAAGTACCTCTTTTTTTATTTATTTAATGAATAACAAAATAGTTTAACAAGCTAAATTAAAATAATCCAAAGTGAATAGCATATTGGAGCGGTAATAGTTAAATAAAATACTTGTGTATGCGGTGGCGATAAGATATAATAATTGAAAATTTAACGTAACAGCAATATAACAGGGAATCGCCATATTGAGGGAAGTAATCATGAAAGAATTTCTTAAGGATAATCATATCATACCGGACGGTTCCATGGGAACCTATTATTCGCAAATTGTAAATCAACCAGGAGCAATTTCTGAATTTGCTAATTTATCAAGTCCAGATGTAATTGAACGCATACATACGGAGTACCTGAATGCCGGAGCAAGAATACTGCGGACGAATACTTTTGCTGCAAATAGGGCCGTTCTTAATAGGAAGAAAGACGAGCAAATAAGCTTAATAAGAGCAGCATGTAAAATTGCTAAAAATGCTGCTGGCAAAGGGTTTCAAGCAAAGGACAACGGCGAAAGGATTTGGATCTTTGGGGATATCGGCCCCATACCAGAAGATGCAGCCAGTGATACAGAGGAAGTTCTAAAAGAATACCAGTTATTCTGTGATATCTTTTTGGAAGAAGGGCTGGACGGTATTCATTTTGAAACGTTTGCCACACCTTCTTATATTGAAAAATTAACCTCATATGTTAAGGGAAAAAAAGAAGAAATGTTTCTTTTGACTAGTTTTTCTATTAACAAGAATGGGTTTACAGAGGCCGGAATTAGCGTGTCCAGGCTTTTTGACAGATTAGGCAGAATTGAAGGTATTGATGGGTACGGGTTGAATTGTGGCCTCGGCTCAGGTCATATGTATCAGATGTTAAAGCGATTAGAGCTTCCCAGTGATAAAATTCTCTATGCAGCGCCAAATGCAGGGTATCCGCAGCATTTTCAAAGTAGAATGGTCTTTATGGATAATGCACAATATTTTGCAGAGAATATGCAGCGGATTGCAAAATTAGGAATTGATATCCTTGGGGGGTGCTGCGGAACAACTCCAGAATATATCAGCAGTTTAAATCTCAAATTAGCATCCGAACCGATTGTGAAAAACCGTCCAGTCGGGGCTATTAGAGCAAAGGTAAGTCGTAAAAGAATAAAAGAAAACGACTTATTAACACAATTAGAAGCAGGCAAAAAAGTGATTGCTGTTGAGCTTGATCCGCCCTATGATGCTGATATTGATCAAGTAATGGAATGCGCCCACAAGCTTAAAAATAGTGGTTGCGATATCATTACCTTTGCTGATTCACCAATGGGAAGAAGTCGCGTAGATTCTATATTAATGAGTATTAAGATTGCCGAGGAAACTGGTCTTAATGTCATGCCGCACCTCTGTTGCAGAGACCGTAATATGATTTCAATGCGCTCAGTACTATTGGGAGGATATATTCATGGACTTCGTAATCTTTTAATTGTAACAGGTGATCCTGTGCCTGGTGAAAACCGTACGAAGACCACAGGAGTATTTGATTACAATTCCACAAAGCTGATGGAGTATGTGAAAGAAATGAACTTAGAGCATTTTTCGAAGGATCCCTTTTGTTATGGTGGAGCATTAAATCACAACCGAGGAAGCGCTGAAAAGGTTGCTGAACGAATGAAGCGTAAAATGGAGGCAGGAGCATCCTATTTTTTAACGCAGCCAGTATACTCTATTGAGGATGTCGGACGGATAGAAGAGCTAAAGGAAAGAACAGGTGCCAAGATATTATGTGGGATCATGCCTTTAATCAGTTATCGAAATGCTTGTTTTATAAAAAATGAAATCAGTGGAATTAATGTTCCTGAAAAAATAGTAGCAAGATATCAGCCTGATATGTCCAAAGAAGAGGCAGAGCAGGTAGGAGCTACCATTGCAATTGAGGTTATGGAAATGCTAGATAAGGTAGCGGATGGATTTTATTTTATGTTACCATTTAATAGAGTGAGCCTGATGGAGAAAATATGGACGGGAACAAGGGAACGGAGGAAACAAGATGCTTAAGAAGGAATTTCTAGAGTTAACAAGGTCAAAAATTGTAATCCTTGATGGTTCCACAGGAAGAAATCTGCAACAAAGAGGAATGCCAGTAGGAGTATGTCCAGAACAATGGATTCTTGAAAATCCAGAAGTGTTGATTGATCTCCAAAGAGAGTTCCTTGAGGCCGGTTCTGATATTATCCTTGCTCCTACTTTTACCGCTAATCGCATAAAGTTAGAAGAGTACGGTCTTGAAGACCGTATAGAAGAGATTAATAAAAAGCTTGTTGCATTATCAAAGGAAGCAGCAGACCAGTACCAGGTCAAAGCTAAGAATGGCAGAAGAGTTTATGTAGCCGCTGATCTAAGCATGACAGGTGAGCAGGTACAGCCTCTTGGAAAGATATCCTTTGAGGAACTAGTGGATATTTATAAAGAACAGCTCAAGTATCAACTGGAGGCAGGAATCGATTTAATTTTCATTGAAACCATGATGAGTCTTCAGGAAACCAGAGCAGCACTTTTAGCAGCAAAAGAAGTTTGTGAACTTCCAGTCATGGTATCCCTTACCTTTGAGAAGAATGGAAGAACGCTGTATGGTACGGATCCTAAGACAGCAGTCATTGTATTGCAGTCCATGGGGGCAGATGCAATTGGTGTGAATTGTTCCACAGGTCCGGACAAAATGAGAAGTATTGTACGTGAAATGAAAGCATATGCGAACATTCCAATTATAGCGAAACCCAACGCAGGTCTACCAGCCTTAGTAAATGGTGAAACAGTATTTCCGATGGAAGCCGAGGAATTTGCTGCTGAAATGGCAGAGCTTATTAAGGAAGGTGCTAATATTATTGGGGGTTGTTGCGGTACAACTGTGGAGCACATAAGGCAGATGGTAGATAAAGTAGCTGACCTGCTTCAGATACCAGCAAAGGATACCCATATCAGAGCACTCACCACAGAGCAAAATACTGTTGAAATACCCCTGGATGGACGTTTTCTAGTCGTTGGAGAACGTATTAATCCAACGGGTAAAAAGGCACTGCAGGAAAAGCTTCGTGCCGGTGATTTGTCTTTAGTGGCACAAATGGCAGAAGAACAAGCAGCACTTGGAGCGGATATTTTAGATGTTAACATGGGGATGAATGGAATTGATGAGAAGGAGATGATGCTCCTTTCCATGAACGAAGCACTTTACAGTGGGAAGCAACCAATTTCAATCGATTCTAGTCATGTACCGGTAATGGAGGCAGCATTAAGACAGTATCCGGGCAGAGCATTAATTAACTCCATTTCTTTGGAGCGAGAGAAGTTTGAAAAGCTAATTCCAATTGCAAAGAAATATGGTGCAATGTTTATTCTGCTTCCACTTTCGGAACAAGGATTACCGAAGAACCTAGAAGAGAAAAAAAGTATTATTCATCAAATTTTAGATAGAGCGTTCGCATATGGACTCACTAAGGATGATATTATCGTAGACGGGCTTGTGAATACTGTGGGAGCGAATAAGGATGCTGCCATTGAGGCAATTCAAACCATACGTTACTGTAAGGAGGAATTGGGGCTTGCTACAATAGTTGGTTTATCCAATATCTCTTTTGGATTACCAGAA
Source organism: Bacillota bacterium (assembly GCA_023407575.1). Taxonomy (GTDB): domain Bacteria; phylum Bacillota; class Clostridia; order Lachnospirales; family Lachnospiraceae; genus Mobilitalea. Next base: position 740,544 of record JAEYLX010000075.1, on the reverse strand, counting down.
AGACAGTTCATAAACAGTACCTTCCTTTCTTTTGCAATTCAAGCCGGACTTACAATGGCAATTGCAAATCCATCCCAGGATCTTTTAATGAATACAGCATTTGCAGCAGATTTGCTAAAGGGAGTGGAACATGCGGCAGGAAACTATATTGAGCGCGTAACAGCTAGGCCAGTAACTGTTTCCTTTGGTGTGTCTGGAAAAGTTCCAGTGGGAAATGTTTCTACTGATGGTAATTCAAAAGATAATTTTATGGTTCAAGGCATTCCAGATGAGAAGCAGGCAATTTATCAAGCAGTATTAAAAGGAAATAAAAAAAGTATTATCAGTCTTGTGGAAGCAGCTTTAAATGCGGGTGAAAAACCGGGAGATTTAATTGACAAAACTTTGATACCAGCTATCACCGAGGTTGGTAATCTGTATGATAAGCAGATTTATTTTCTGCCCCAGCTTATTACCGGAGCAGAGGCAATGAAGACTGCCATTGATTATCTAGAGCCATTATTAAAGAGAGATGAGTCAAATAGAGAGCAGATAACAATTGTAATAGCAACGGTTGCTGGAGATATCCATGACATCGGTAAAAACCTTGTTACCTTAATGTTAAAAAATTATGGCTTTCGAGTAATAGATCTTGGAAAAGATGTACCTACGGAAAAGATAATTCAAACAGCCAAGGAAGAAGATGCTGACTTTATCGCACTCTCTGCACTTATGACTACAACAATGGTAGAAATGGCACGTGTCGTTGAATTAGCTAAGACACATAACTTGAGAGCACAGATTATAATTGGAGGTGCGGTGGTTACGGACAGTTATAGAGTAGAAATTGGTGCAGATGGATATTCAGAGGATGCACAATCTGCTGTTGCTTTGGTGAAGAGGTTAACCAAAAAGTTGTAGTCAGGGTAGAATTAACTTATTTATAACAAGAAATAAAGGAAAAAATAATAATAAAAATAAGATATTCATGCAATAAAGTTGAACATGTTTTAATTTTCTAAAACTATTGTTTTTAAAGAGAAATTGTATTAAAATGTCTGAAAATGCTTTATCTTACAGAGTGTACGCAAGATAATTACAGATGTACACGATAGTGAGAAAAAGCTTGACATTGAAGTTAATCGATATTATAATGTCCATAAGATTTACTAATTTAGCGCATTAATGCTTCACAAAATTATGCTGGTGTATTACTCCTGAATTAGAAAGTGATTATAGCAATGAAGCTTAATGATAAAGTGTGCAAAAGCACTTTAATGTTAAGCTTTTTTAAACATAGTAGTGCTAGAATTACTTACATAAGAATTAATATTAGAATAGGTTGTTAGATGAAAAAATATTATAAAGAGTATGAAGTAGTACCCAAATCTCTTAAAAATGGAAAAGTAAAAAAGGATATCGAATATACTGGGCAATATTATATTAGCCAACAAAATAAAGCTGAACTTTTTAAATATAAGCTAATGTGTTTGGTTTTGACAATTGCTTGTTTTGTTGTCTTGATTGGATTAGGATTTTTAAATACTTCGGTTAGCCGAATATTTTATATAACAATTCCTTATATTTGTCTGTTTCTGCCGGCGTTTTACAGTTTAATTGGTGCAATTCGTTTAATGTCATCTAGCGATAAGATGGAGCACGTTGCATATGATAGATCATTAAATAGGATTGTTAAGTCAGTTGCAGGGCAGATGTTTTTATGTTTTGTATCAATCATTGGAACAATATATTATCTTGTTACAGATAAGAGCATGGAAAGAGAACAGAATAGTATTATTTTCTTTCTTGGTATAGTGCTTATACTTTTTATTAATTTGATTCTCTTGTTAGTTCGAAGAAAAGTCGTATACAAGGTTGAGAGCACAGAGAAGGAATAACATAACTTTATATGGCTTTTGCATTATAAGTTATGTGATTTATTTTAAGGTTTCACTTTAATTAAAATACATAAAAAATGGGAGGAAAAACAATGAAACAATTTAAAAAGGTTTTATCACTTTTACTAGTACTACTAATGATCGTATCATTAGCAGCATGTGGTAAAAAAGATAAGCCAGAAGATGAAACAACAGCAACACCTACACCTACAGTGGATACTGAAACAGAGGTAACACCAGCAGTGGAGGATACGACTCCATTGGTAGTAGGATATGACGCATTTAGCGAAAAGTTTAGTCCTTTCTTTGCTGACACAGGTTATGATCAGGATGTTGCAGCACTTACAGGTGTTCAGTTATTAACAACGGACAGAGTTGGTGGAATCATCTATAATGCAATTGAAGGAGAGACAGTTGCATATAATGGTGTAGACTATACCTATAATGGTATCTCCGACATCAAAGTAACGATTGATGAAGCTGCTGACACAACAACTTATAATATTAAGATTAGAGATGACATTAAGTTCAGCGATGGTGAAGTATTAAATGCTGATGATATTATTTTCTCTTATTATGTATTATCTGATTCTTCCTATGATGGTTCTACAACATTATTTTCACAGCCAATCCTTGGTATGCAGAATTACCGTGCAAACAGCTCTATTGCTGATACTATTACAGCAGAAGAAGTAACTGCTTCTTTAGAGAAGCCAAGCGAAGCATTAGCAAAACAGATTTCCGACACAATTATCAGACCTACTTTAGAATCTGAATTTGAATGGGCTGGAACTCTTTATGGTGATGAAAACTATAAGACCTACACAGATGCTAATCCAGAGCAGAAAGATTTATTTGCATTCTTCTATAATAAAGATGAAAGCTATGATTCTAAAACTGTAACAGATCCAGCTCAAGTAGTTGAAGATATCATTGCACAGTATGGTGCTGATTATGCAACCTTAGGTAACAATTATGCTGGTGACCCAGCTTACTATGCTGCAGATGCAGAAGCATTAGCAAGAACTGCACTTATCGAAGCAAAGAAAGCTGCTGGAGAAGGTACTGATGTTGCAAATATCGAAGGTATCAAGAAAATCAGCGATACTGAAGTAGAAGTTGTAACCAAGGGTTATGATGCTACTGCAATTTATCAGATTGGTGGAGTTATTGTTGCTCCTTTACATTACTATGGTGATGTAGCTCAATATGATTATGAAAATAACAAATTTGGTTTCCCTAGAGGTGACCTTTCAATTGTAAAAGAAAAAACAACCAAGCCACTTGGCGCTGGTCCATATACATTAGTAAAATATGAGAATAAGGTTGTTTTCTTAGAAGCAAACCCTAATTATTACAAGGGTGCACCAAAAACTAAGTATGTTCAGTTAAAAGAAACTACTGAAGCCGATAAGATTACTGGTATTGAACAAGGAACTATTGATATTGCGAATCCTTCCGGTAGTAAAACTGTATTCGAGCAAATCGCTGGAATTAACAGCAATGGTGAGTTAACAGGCGACAAGATTGCAACTAGCAGAGTTGATAACTTAGGTTATGGTTATATCGGTATAAATTCAACTACAGTAAATGTTGCTGGAGAACAGGATTCAGATGCTTCCAAGAATTTAAGAAAAGCTTTAGCAACTGTTTTATCCGTATACCGTGATGTTGCTGTTGATACTTATTATGGAGATGCAGCTAGCGTAATTAACTACCCAATCTCCAATACTTCTTGGGCAGCTCCACAGAAATCAGATTCAGATTATGCAGTTGCATATTCGACAGATGTAACTGGAACACCTATCTACACAGCAGATATGAGCGCAGAAGATAAATATGCAGCAGCATTAAAGGCAGCACTTGGTTACTTAGAAGCAGCGGGCTACACAGTAAAAGATGGTGTTGCAACTGCAGCTCCAGAAGGTGCTAGACTTGAATATGAGATCATCATTCCTGCGAATGGAGAAGGTAACCATCCTTCCTTTGCACTATTAACTGATGCATCTGCAGCATTAAAGACAATTGGTATTACTTTAACTATTAACGATCCTGCTGATAGTAATGTTCTTTGGGATAAACTTGATGCTGGTACACAAGATTTATGGTGTGCTGCATGGGGTGCAACCATTGATCCTGATATGTATCAGGTATATTACAGCACTAACGCTGTAGGTTTAGGTGGAACTAACAGTAACCACTATCATATCGCAGATGCTGACCTTGATACTTTAATCATGGATGCTAGAAAGAGCGATGATCAGGCTTACAGAAAAGCTGCTTATAAGCAAGCACTTGATATTATCCTTGATTGGGCAGTTGAAATTCCGGTTTACCAGAGACAGAACTGTATCGTATTTAGCCCTGAGCGTGTAAATCTTGATACAGTTACACCTGATATTACTACCTACTATGGTTGGTTAATGGAGATTGAAAAAACTGAAGTTAAATAATTGGTCATTCAATTAATCAACAATATATAACTAGAAAGACAACTCAAAACTTTTTATGATTATATAAAAGATAAGGGTGCCATGATTAATTTCATGGCATTCTTATGCTTTTGTTGAAAATCCTTTAATCCAGTAGTGTGTTAACGAGATGGTGTTTGTTATGAATATGAAGATCGGGAGAAATTAAGTATGCGAAAATTTTTGATAAAAAGGCTGGCATTAAGTGTTATTATTTTGCTTTTTGTTGCATTAATTATCTATGCAATCATGAGAAGTATGCCAACCTCATATGTAGAAAACATGGCAAGACAAAAGGCTTCCCTACCGGGAGGTAAGACATATACAGAGTGGTTAGAACAATTAAATGCAACTTATGGTTTAGACTTGGGTATTATACCTGGATTTTTTAATTGGTTGGGTCAAGCAATACGGGGTAATTTTGGGGATTCCTGGGCTTATAATATTCCTGTAACTGAGAAATTTACTGAGGTTATTTGGTACTCTTTCATGCTAGGAGCAGCTTCATTTATATTACAAATTGTTATAGCGATACCTTTGGGTATTTTAGCAGCGAGAAAGCAATATAGTAGGGCGGATTATGCAATCAGTGTATTTGCGCTTATTGGTATTTCTTTACCCTCTTTTTTCTTTGCAACGCTTTTGAAATACATTTTTTCTATAAAATTAGGGTGGTTTGATTTGTTTGGTATGATTGACCGTATGCATGAGCAAATGAGTCCGTTTGGTCAAGCGATGGATATTGCGAAACATTATGTACTACCTGTCTTAACGTTGACAATTGTGGGTGTTGGATCCCTTATGAGATATACGAGAACAAATATGCTTGAAGTTTTGAACTCGGATTATATTCGTACAGCCAGAGCAAAAGGGTTGTCCGAAAATAAAGTTATTAATTATCATGCCTTCCGTAACACATTAATTCCAGTGGTAACAATCTTAGGAGCTTCTTTACCTGGCTTATTTGGTGGTGCTATGATAACGGAAACCTTATTCCAAATTGATGGAATTGGTTATACCTCTTACAAAGCACTTACAACTGGAGATATACCATTTTCCATGTTCTTTATGGTATTTTTAGCAATTCTTACACTTTTGGGTAATCTGATAGCAGATATTCTATATGCTGTAGTTGATCCAAGAGTAAGAGTAAATTAGGGAGGTGCAGACAATGGCAAATGATGAGAAGAAAGAACAAAATAGCACTTCTAATACGATGGATGACTTACAAAGAATTAAGGTACTGTCACCAGGAAGACTTGTAGCAAAACGATTTTTCAGAAACAGACTAGCTGTTATTGGGTTAATAATAATTTCATTTATGATTGTATTTTCCTTTCTGGGGGGAATCATATCACCTTACAGTCAGTCTAAGGTATTTAAAATTAACGAATCCATTCTAAAAGATTATGCTGGCGTTGCAGTTAATACAGACTATCAATATATTAATGCTGAGGGAGAAACCTTTCCCGCAATAGCGAAAGCACAGCTGATATTAGCAATTAACAAAGGGGAAGAGAGCTTTACAGCGAAAGACGTTTTGTATTCTTTGATTAAGGAAGGCGAAGAGTTTTATCGTATAGTTCAGTTCCAGGATTTTGCAACAGTTTCAAACCTAAAAGGTATTAATCGATTTAATGCAGTTACTTCAGAGGAAGTTTCCAAGGAAATGAAAGCTGCTTATGAAAGTGCAGTTAGTACTGGGGAAACCTCTTTTGAATTAAATGGAACAATTTATTACATTACTAAGAATGGTAAAAATACTGCCATAGCAGTTGCAAAAGATATTAGCTTAGTATCAAAGCTGATTTTTAATTCTTATTCTGAGGAAACAAAGATAGACTATAATTTCCGTTTAATATCTGAGAGAGCGATGAATGATAATTCCAATACTTTTGAGGTAAATGGAACAACTTATGAAATGGAGTATAATGCAGAGGACAGATCGGCTATATTCTATTCAGTAAATGGAAGTGAAAAGGCAGAATATGCCATTGCATCAACCATTAGTATTAATGCGGTTGTTAATGAGTTCTTAACCATTGATTTTAGAGAAACAGCAAAAAATGCTATAGCAAATAGTGAAACAACCTTTATTATGGCGGATAAAAACGGGGAAGAGATCGAATATACCATCGTTCGAAAAGACACCCAATATACCATTAGAAAAAATACAGAATCTGAATTAATTGACATCTACGTCAGCCCCTCTTCCTCCCACTTAATTGGAACTGATGGGAATGGTATGGATATCATGACTCGTTTAATGTATGGCGGTAGAGTATCTCTGATAATTGGTTTTGTTGTAGTTGTTTTAGAAATTATTATTGGTGTAATCTTAGGTGGTATCGCAGGTTATTTTGGTAAATGGGTGGATACGTTAATCATGCGTATTGTTGATATTATGTACTGTATCCCATCCTTACCCTTGTTCATCATCTTAGGTGCCATTATGGACTTTATGAAGGTGGATCCAAAGTTCCGTATTGTTATGCTGATGTTTATTTTGGCTATCTTAAGCTGGCCTAGTATTGCAAGAATGGTTCGTGGACAGATTCTGTCCCTTAGGGAACAAGAGTTTATGATTGCTACGGAAGCGTTAGGTATTAGTGTACCAAGAAGAATATTTAGACATCTGGTTCCAAATGTTATTCCACAGTTGACAGTTATTGCAACGATGAGTCTTGGTGACATAATCCTTACAGAAGCAACCTTAAGTTTCCTAGGACTAGGGGTTAAGTTCCCACTTGCATCTTGGGGTAATATTATCAATGCGGTTAATGACATTCATGTTATGACATCCTACTGGTTCGTATGGATTCCTGCAGGCTTGCTCATATTAATAACTGTACTTGGCTTTAACTTTATTGGCGACGGGTTACGTGATGCATTCGACCCTAAGATGAAGAGGTAGGTGGATAAGGTGGCATTATTAAAGAAAAAAACAAAAAATGTGAATTATATCTCCGGTAAAGAAGCCCGTCAAATTTCCAAGGAAAACAGGAAGATTACCAATCAGATAGAAAAAGTTAGAAAACGTAAAAATGTTCCCAGAGAAGAATACATTACACAGATGAAAAATCCGAACAATGTTGTGGAATTTGATGACTTACATACCTATTTCTTTACTGATATAGGTACTGTTAAATCAGTAGATGGTGTTTCCTTTGAAATTCCACAGGGTAAAACCGTTGGTGTTGTTGGTGAATCTGGTTGTGGTAAGTCTGTAACCAGCTTATCCTTAATGCAATTAGTTCAAAGACCGCAGGGACAGATTGTAAGTGGTTCCATCCGTTTTAATACAGGTACAGAGGTTTATGATATTGCTAAGACACCTACAGAAGAGATGCAAAAGCTTCGTGGTAATTTGATTTCTATGATTTTTCAGGAACCAATGACCAGCCTCAATCCAGTATTTCGCGTTGGTATGCAAATAGATGAGGTTATTGCACTTCATAATAACAGAATGCCTAAGGAAGAAGTAAAAGCTCGTACCATAGAGTTACTTGACATGGTAGGTATTGCCAATAGCCAAGGTGTATATAAAATGTACCCTCACGAGTTATCCGGTGGTATGCGTCAACGTATCGTTATCGCAATGGGCTTAGCATGTAATCCTAAGTTAATCATCGCAGATGAGCCAACTACTGCGCTGGATGTTACTATCCAAGCACAAATTTTGGAATTACTTCGTAATCTTAAAGATCAGATTAACAGTAGTATCATGTTAATTACCCATGACCTTGGTGTTATTGCAGAGATGGCAGATTTCGTGGTAATCATGTATGCAGGTAGAATTGTGGAAAGAGGTACAGCACAGGAGATCTTTAAGAATCCTTGCCATCCTTATACCATAGGCCTTATGAACAGTAAGCCAGTTGTTGGTAAGACAATGGATCGTCTGTACAGTATACCTGGTAAAGTGCCAAATCCAATTAACTTGCCAAATCATTGTTATTTTAAAGATCGTTGTGATAAGTGTTTTGGAAAATGTGAAGGAGCTTATCCCAAGGAAATATACCTATCACCGACTCATGCTGTATCCTGTTACTTGTATGAAGAAGAGAAGAAAGGGGTGTAGGGCATGAATGATAATATAATCAAAGATATTGAATCCGATAATGACATAATTCTTGAAGTAAAAGACCTTAAAAAGTACTTCCCTATAAAAACAGATGTATTCACCAAGGTGAAAGGTTTCGTAAAGGCTGTGGATGGAATTAGTTTCAGTCTGAAACGTGGAACCACAATGGGACTTGTTGGAGAGTCTGGCTGTGGTAAATCTACAGCAGGTAGAACAATCTTACGTCTGATTGATAAAACTGGTGGTGATGTAATTTTTAATGGAAAAAACGTTCATAAATTAAATAAGAAACAAGTTAGACAGCTTAGAACTAAAATGCAGATTATCTTTCAGGACCCATATTCCAGTCTTTCTCCAAGACTTCCAGTTGGTGAAATTATTGGAGAAGCAGTGAAGGAACATAAAATTGTACCAGATAGTGAATATGAAGCTTATTTAGACAAAATCATGGCTTCCTGTGGCTTACAGCCTTATCATAAAGACCGCTATCCTCATGAATTCTCAGGTGGGCAGAGACAGAGAATCTGTATTGCCAGAGCGTTGGCAGTAAATCCAGAATTTATTGTTTGCGATGAGCCAGTATCTGCATTGGATGTATCTGTACAGGCTCAGATTATTAACTTACTTAAAGAATTACAGGATGATTTAAATCTTACTTATTTGTTTATTTCCCATGATTTATCCGTAGTAGAGCATATTTCTGACACAGTTGGGGTAATGTATCTAGGTAGCATGGTGGAGTATGGTGACAAAAAGGATATCTTTAGTAAGCCTGCCCATCCATATACACAAGCACTATTAAGTGCTGTTCCTAATCCAGATCCAGAGGTTAAGATGAATCGTATTATACTGGAAGGTAATATACCATCACCTGCAAATCCTCCAAGTGGATGTAAATTTCATACAAGATGTAGCAAGTGTATGGAAATCTGCAAGACTGTGGCTCCAGAGACAAGAGAATTAGAAGCAGGACACTATGTAAACTGTCATTTATATAATTCTTAATGTACACGAGGTATAATGAAGCTAGTAGCAAAGAATGATTTGCACTTTTGATTAGTTATTTGATAGAAAGGGGTGAAATGATGAAAGAAGATGACCAACGAATAGAGCAAAAAGATGATATACTGGATGTGAACGAAGACGATAAAGTAATTGCGAACATGAATATCGAAGGGATGCCCTGGTATACCTCGAGTAAGCCAGTTTATAAGAAAAGCGAAGGTTCCATTGAACCCTTAGGGAAAAAAGAAACAAGGAATCTAATCTTTAGTTCTATGGCTGCAGCATTATTTTTTGGATTGATATTTATATTTGTGTTCTTTCTAATCATTTTATTCTTTACAATAATATGGCGTTAATATTGTAAATCAAAGATTAATTGAATTTACGTTAAGAGTAAAGCCTCACCTCAACATGGTGTGGCTTTATTTGTACGTTCAATTATATGCATAGTTCAATTAATGCTAAGGAGTATAGCAAGAGTATCAAATATTTGTGTAGAACTGTAGTTAAGGCAAAAAAGATACGTTTTGCCAAAAAATAGTATAGCGTAAACTAAATAAAACTTTATTCCAGTTTGATAGCTAAGGGAAATAAATATAAGCTAAAATGTAAAAATAAAGTTATTGATACAAAAAGAATTACTTACATCAGGCGGTTACCCTTATAAAGGTAGCCGCTTTTGCTGTGTATGCCTCAAAAGTAAACGTAAACCGAGGGTATTAAATAAGAGATTCTAGAATGAAGGATTAATGTCTTATATTTATAGAAACTAAAAAATTTAATAGTTAAAAAAATGATATAAAATAGAATATTTTTAAGGGTTAGCCTATTTAGTGGGGTTGATTTCTCGGGGATGCCATATTATATGAAACCGCTGAATCATGTCTTGAGCAGATTCTTACGAATAGTAACTAGGGAGAGGCAAGTGGCTTGTTCTATCTACCTCTACTTTACATTAGCAGTAAAATCTTTTTTTACTAAATTGACAATAAAAATCCCCATACATACAAATATTAAAGCAATTAGGTTATACCAGGTAAATAGTCTATCCCCAAGAAACAATGAAGAAAGTAAAGCACCAAAAATAGGTGTTAGGAAGTTATACACAGCTATTTTGCTAATTTTATTGTATTTACTTAGGGCGGTCCATAAAGAGAAGGATATTGCCGAAAGTAATGCCATATAGAGTAATAAAAAGAGACCAGAGACTGTAATTGTATTTAATCTGCCACCAAGGAATAAACCTAGGAGCAGGAGAACTAGACCACCAATACCTAATTGATAGCCTGTAACAAGGATAGCATCAGCATTCCTGCATACATTTTTGCTAATAATGGAGCCGATAGCAAAAAATAAAGCAGCAAGCAGCATAAAGCCATCTCCAATTGGATGAAAACTAATGTCAGCTAAGCTTAGTCCATTTATATTAATAATGATAATTCCTGAAAAGCCTAGAAGGCAACCGATTAATTTATTTAAAGTAAACTTATCATTTTTATAAAAGTAATGAGCAAGGATTACAACAAAAAAGAAGCCTGCAGCATCAATAATTGAGCCCTTTACGCCAGTGGTATGAGCCATACTGACATAAAAAAAGATATATTCTAAAATGGTCTGAAATAAACTGACCCATAAGATGCCCTTCATATTATTCTTAGAAGGTAAAACGAGTTTTTTATGTTGTACCGTATGTATTAATATAACTATAATTCCAGCAAGAAAAAAGCGTATGCCAGCAAACACCAAGGTTCCTGAAACATCATTATTTTGCAAAGAGAATAATTGATAACCAATTTTAATACTAGGAAAGGCACTCCCCCATAAGATCGTACACAGTAAAGATAAAACTACTACAATAATGGGATGAGTTAACCGTTGTTCAAGATTTGTTGTTTTCATATTGTTCGTCCTTTGTTCAGAATTAAACTATTATAGCATATCCAGTTAAAAATTCAATTTTAAAATACTAATATATAAAGATCAATAGTATAATAAGTAATCTTCCTTGCAGTTTACATTACATAAAGAGAAAGTGGGGATGGGCAATTCTTTGTACACTTTTATATATGCTGTAGCAACTGACAATTGCAGAGGTTAATAATATAGTTCTGGAGTTTTTTTTTATTATTTATATAATAGACATTAAGGAAGTTTTAACGGTATGATGAGAAAATGTTGTTTTGAATTTCAATAATATTAAAGAAGGTGTGGACGAATGAATACAAGGTTGATTGCAAAGAACTTAGTTAGTTTACGACAGTCCCATAGTTGGACGCAAGAAGATATTTCCGAAATGTTACATATCTCAAGGCAAGCAATATCAAAATGGGAAACCGGAGTATCCCTACCGAATTTAGAGGCACTGTTAGGGTTATCAAAACTATATAGAATAACCGTTAATGATATATTAGAACCACCAGGCTGTATGCAAATAGCTGAGTTTGAACAAATCATTGAGCTTGCTTCCATAGAGTTAAAAACTATCCTTAGCTCATTTAGCTCTGAAAAAATAGTAAAAGCGTCCATGGGAGCATCCCCAGAAGTAAACAATTTATTAAAGAGACTCTTTAAAGAAATTGATTTTAATAAAGAGAAAATAAGAATAGGCAGCGTGAGATTAACTGAAATTGAAAAAATTCATAAGGATGTTGTGGATACGATCAATGCGCAGTTTAATTAATCAGATTATACCTAACACTTTTTAACCTGTCAGGGGTTAAAAAGTTTTTTTTATGTGTTATGCAAAGTAAATCCTCTATTTACTTTTAAGTTTCTATTAAGTTATAATTTTGATATATTATTAATTAACAATAATAATTTATCGAATATCAATAAATATTTATTGACAGTCAATTTAATAAGTGATATATTAAGGATAAATCAATAATAGGAGATAAATGTATGAATAAGAGTTTATTAGTGAGATTAACAAAGATATGTTTGGATTTTATGTTTTTTTCAGGGATTCTAGTGACATTAACAGTGCCGGTCAGCTTTCATTACGTGGGTGAGTTTTATAGTATTTTTACGAAATTCTATCTGCCCTTCACAATTATTTTTATAATTGCAGGTATTTTTGCAGTATTAATATTAAAAGAACTTAGAAGCATGTTTGCGACAGTTCTAAAAGGCGACCCCTTTGTTAAAGGAAATGTAATCTCCTTAAAGAGAATGGGTATGTGTTCCTTCATTATTTCACTTTCCATGGCGGTTCGATTAATTTTTGTTGTAACCCCAGCAGCATTGGTACTTGTAGCTGTTTTTTTGATTGCAGGATTATTTTCTTTGGTCCTTTCCTTAGTATTTGAGCAGGCGGTTATTTATAAGGAAGAGAATGATCTGACAATCTAACAGGAAAGTAAATTACTTTCCTACGGTATTGGAATGGCATGGAAAGCCATATTGGAGGGATAACATGATAATTGTAAACTTAGATGTAGTAATGGCACAAAGAAAGATTGGGTTAACTGAATTGGCTTCGCAAGTTGACCTAACACTAGCCAATTTATCAATACTTAAGAATAACAAAGCAAAAGCAATACGGTTTAGTACGTTAGAGGCAATTTGTAAAGCATTAAACTGCCAGCCCGGCGATATTTTGACCTATATAGAAGATGAGAAAGATAACACAATTTAAAATTAATGTTGTCAATTTGACGGAATATATATTTTTTATTAACTTACAATACATGAATTATCATTATGGATTATAAAAATTTGAAATTATAGACGAGCTATTGTGAATAGTTTAACTTATTTATACATCATAGGAATGGAGGTTTACTATGGAAGATCAAAATGAAAAGGTAGCGTCCCCGCTACAGATACAATTTAGGGAGAACTTTGGGGCATTTGGTGGAATCAGTTTACTCTTAGGGGTAGGCTTTGCAATATTATTTTATAGTGCAGGTGTGGGGTTAAATACACTGTTAATAACCTTATTAATCATAGGTTTACTTTTCTTAGGGTATAAGAAATTATCACTGACAGTAAAAAAAGGAACGAAGTTTTATTTTCTTGGAGCGCTTTTGTTAGCTGTATCAACTGTATTAACCAGCAGTGAAACCCTACAATTTCTTAATATTGTGGCAATTCTAATACTACTGGATTTATCTATGTTACATCAATTTTATGATAATAGAGAGTGGGATTTTGTAAAGCATTTTTTGAAAATGTTAGGAATGCCTTTTCGAGCTATTGGAAGTATTGGATTACCCTTCATAGATTTTACTAAATTTCTGCAAAAAACAAGTGTTTTTAAGAATGATAAAGTTCGTAATGTATTTATTGGTGTTTTAATTTCTATCCCTTTTTTATGGATGGTAACAGCATTGCTTGCGAATGCTGATATGGTATTTAGTAAGTTGACAAATCGAATACTGGATGTGTTTGTATCCACAGATATTATAGGTATCTTACTAATGGTTTTTGTAGGCTTCCTCATTTGCTACTGTGTTTTTGCAGCTGCGATTTCCAATGTTGGAATAGAAGAAAAACGATCCTGGAAGAAGGCAGATGCTTCAATAGCAACAACTGTATTATTGGTATTGACAATCGTTTATGCACTCTTTTGTGGAATTCAGATTATCTATTTGTTTGCAAAAGGTGTATTCGAACTACCAGAGGGCTTTACCTATGCTGAATATGCCAGACAGGGCTTTTTTGAATTGCTGTTTGTTGCTATTTTAAATGTTGCTCTAATTGTTATATGCAGAGCTTTATTTGAAAATAGTAAGTTGCTACGGATGGTGAAGACGGGTATGACAGCATGTACGTATGTTTTGATTATATCTGCAACTTGCAGAATGCTGCTTTACATAAGCGCATATCATTTGACTTTCCTACGCATGTTTGTTTTGTTATCATTATTTATTGTAACGCTAATACTTACAGGAGTGTTAATTTCTGAATACCGACCAACATTTCCGTTGTTTCAGTATTTCGTGGTGGTAATTGCCGTTAGCTATACAGTGTTTTCTTTCTCAAAACCGGATTATATTATTGCTTCCTACCGACTGGAGCAAGAGGAACTGGATCAAGAGGACCTGATTTATCTAACTCATGAATTATCTCTGGATGCTGCTTCTTTGGTGCTTCCGGTTGCTAATAACACTTATAATTATATCGATAAAATAGAGAATTCAGCTAAGAACATGGAGATCAGAGATTTTAATTTATCCAACTATTTAGCAAATGAGGAATTGAAGAAGTATAAATAATGGTTAAAGCATAGATAGTTATTGAGCTAATTCAAAGAACTAAGCGGTTAGTAGGCTTATGATACTCTAATCCATATTAATCTAAAAAGGCTGTGACGAAAATAAGATATAAAAGAAAATAAGACATAAAAGATAATAAGACATAAAAGAAAATAAGACATAAAAGAATATAAGACATAAAAGAAAATAAGATATAAAAAAAATAAGATATAAAAAGATATAAGACATAAAAAGATAATAGGACATAAAAGAAAAGTGCGGAAAGTATGAACCGCACTTTTCTTTTATGTAGTATAAATAATACCAATATAATTATAGAATTAGGAAACGGGATGTTGTTATTCTAAACTTGCCTTCGGTATACCAGAACAGAAAATTGATAAGACAAATAATAGATAATGCAACTTGCAATTAGGCAAGCAGCTATCAATAAACTGGTGTGGGATAACATAAAAGTGATTATATTTGATAGCGAAGTGACAAAGGAAGGTAATGGAATGAAAGACATAATTACAATGAATGGAATAGCACTCCAAATTCTTCCCTTTGTATATCCTAATTTGAAGAGTATCGGCATCTGTAATCCCACAATAGTAGTAAAAATTAATAGAGATAAACTAATTCCAATGAAACTATCTATTTTTGTAATAGTAATGTTCTTGAAGTAAGAGAGCGGCAGGTAAAGAATTAAGGATAGTAATAGGCACATAAGATAACTTAAGATGATATATAGGTACCTACCTAGAACTATATTCTTTAGGCTTATGGAGACGGAACCATAAAGCCGATTAAGCTTGTTTTTTTCTTGAATAATAAAGATGTTGAAGGACATCAGTGCTGTAAACCAAGCGCTGGTAATACAAATAGTTATAATATCCGAACCTATCACGCTAAATAAGGTAACTACAAATACCAGTGATAAATAACCAGGAAGCTGAGATTTCATTGTAAAGAAATCAAGCTTAGTAAACTTCAAAGAATTTGTCATTATTTATCTCCTCCTTTACCTAAACTGATAACGATATCGTCAATAGAACAATTTTCTATAACACAATGTTTAAAGTTTGGAACTTCTTTCGAACGGATGACTCCTTGAAACCCTACATTTGTCTTGCGAAGACCAATAACAGCACCTTCCAGTTGCCTTGTTAAATCTCCTGGTTTCCCTTTGATATTATAGTAATTATTTAAAAGGTCCTCCATACTACCGGTGTAAATCATATTACCTTGATTTAATAGGGTGATATAGTCGGCAACACGTTCCAGATCCGTTGTTATATGAGTAGAAAAGAGCACGCTTTTTTCACCATCTTTGATATATTCTTGTATAATCTCTAGAAATTCATCTCTGGCAATAGGGTCAAGTCCGCTGGTAGGTTCATCAAGAATAAGAAGTTTCGCATTATGAGAAAAAGCACAGGCAAGCATTAACTTCATCTGCATACCACGGGAAAGAGCACTTACTTTCTTACCATAGGGTAATTGAAAGCGTGTAACCATTTCATCGAAGGTGCTGTGACTCCAATTATTATAGAAGAGAGAAATTGCTTTTTCAGTATCTTTTACTGTCCAGGTATCAACATAAAATACACTGTCAAAAACAACACTCACCTCTTGCTTAATTATATTCTCATATTTCTTGTTGTCTTTTTCAAATACGAAGATATCTCCCGTATCTTTCTCCAGCATATTTAGTATAAGTTGTATGGTTGTTGTCTTCCCGGCACCATTTGCCCCGACCAGACCCATAATATAGCCCTTTGGAAGTTGAAAACTTAAATCTTTTAACTGAAATCCGGTAAAGTTTTTGCTAACATTTTTAAGCTCTAAAATATTTTCAATCATTGTCTACCTCCAGAAGAAGCCGTAAAAGATTAATAATATCCTCATCCTGGAGGGAGGCTCTTTGAGCGGCTATAATTGCATTATTTAGATTAGTTTCAACTTCTTTGATAAGCTGTTCACGTACAAGACCTGAGCTGCTGGACATAACAAAGAACCCCTTGCCTTGACGGCTTGTAATAAAGCCTTCCTGTTCCAGTTCGGTATATGCTCTCGTGGTTGTTAAAACACTAATTTTTAAATCCTTTGCTAATTGGCGAAGAGAAGGAAGCATTTCATCCTCTTTCAAATCTCCAGAGAATATTTGTGCCTTTACCTGCTCTTTAATCTGTTCATAGATTGGCAGGTTGGAGCTGTTAGATAGTACAATATACACAATTTCACCCCTAACTGTTATCGTAAATACATATACAGTATAAACAGATGTAACAGGCGTGTCAAGATATGAAATAAATTAATTTAATAGTAGTGAAGCAATGCATATTTTTGATAAAATATACAAAGATTTAAGCAATTATCCTAGAATATAAACTTGTCTGTTTTCTTTTACCCAAAATGTGGTATACTAATATTAAATTTTAGTGACTATGGAAAGGATTCGAATCACTGCAATAATGGTGATTTGAAATGCCGGTTTGGCATAGGTAGATAATATGGATTTACAGTCAAAAAAGAATGCCTGCGATACGTTGGATGTTATTATCCCGGCATATCATTCGGATCATAAATTTCAACAGTTAATCACGATGCTATTTAAGCAAACAAGAAAGCCTGACAGAGTAATTGTTCTTCACACTCAGGATTCACCAGAGGATGTTCAACAGTTACCAGAAAATATAGAAGGTAATATAGAGATTATACCGATTGAGAAAGCCGCCTTTGATCATGGTGGTACACGAAAATATGGTGCGTCTTTATCAACTGCAGATATTCTTATGTTTATGACACAGGATGCGATTCCTGCGGATGAACACTTAATTGAACGCCTGTTAGAACCCTATGCCGACGAACAGGTAGCAGCTACTTATGCAAGACAGTTATCCAATGATAAGGATGATATATTAGAGAAATATACAAGAACCTTTAATTATCCAAAGAAGGATAGGGTAAAGACGAAAGAGGATTTAAAAACCCTTGGGATAAAGACCTTTTTCTGTTCTAATGTGTGTGCCACCTATCGCAGAAGTGTATATGAAGAGCTTGGGGGTTTTGTAGATAAAACCATCTTTAATGAGGATATGATATTAGCATCAGGAATAATTCAAACAGGATATAAAATAGCATATGCTGCGCAGGCTAAGGTTTACCATTCCCACCATTACAGTTATATGCAGCAGTTTACACGTAATTTTGACCTCGGGGTATCTCACAATCAGTATAGTGAGGTTTTTTATGGTGTCAGTTCTCAATCAGAGGGTATCAAACTAGTAACAAACTGTCTCAAAACACTAATAGATAAGAAACAGTTCTATCTTATTCCTGAACTAATTATCAATAGTGGTTTTAAATTTGTTGGATATCAGATGGGAAAACGCTATGATTTATTCTCGAAGGATTTTGTTAAACGTTGTAGTATGAATAAAACATATTGGAAATAAGTTGGGGTAAAGTAACCCAAACAACAATAAATTGATAAATATTTGTAACTGCTAAGGTACGGAACAGTTGCAATAATTTTAAAAACAACGGAGTTGATAAAATGAGTACAGTTGCAATTATAATGGCAACCTATAATGGTGAAAAGTATATACGTGAGCAGATAGATTCCATTCTAAAATCCACCTATCAGGACTTTGAGTTATTCATATATGATGATGGATCCAAGGACGAAACTATGGAAATTTTAAGAGGATATGAAGGCGCGTATCCGACAAAGTTGCATGTTCACCAAAATAGAGTGAATTTAGGTGTAACAGCTAATTTCCTTCAAGCGACGTTAAATACTACACTGGATTATATCATGTTCTGTGATCAGGATGATGTTTGGAAACCTGATAAAATTGCAAAGACCTTAAAAAGAATAAGAAACCTGGAGACACAACTTGGAAAAGATCTTCCGTTAGCTGTTTTTACAGATACGCTGGTTGTGGATAAAGAGCTGAATATTTTAAATAATTCTTTCTTCTGTTCCAATCATCTTAATCCAAAGAAAACTGACCTTCCTCATATTCTAATGGAGAATAAATTAATTGGGTGTACAGTTATGATTAACAGCGCGTTAAGAAAACAACTCCAAGCACATCGCCTTCCAACTCAGGCAAGATTCCATGATTGGTGGATTGCTATCATTGCTTCCTCCATGGGTAAGATTGGTTTTCTTAATGAAGGCACCCTATTATATCGTCAGCATGGTGGTAATGTTGTAGGAGGGAATGGCTTTCTTCCGTATGTAAAAAATCGTATCACAGCCCTGCAAAAGCAAAAAGCTGCGCTAGAGCAACTGTATCATCAGGCTGAAGAGTTCTTAATTATTTATGAGGATCAATTGTCAGACGAGAAAAAGAAGATATTACAAGATTTTTGCAAGCTCGAGCACGAAGGATTTATACAGAAGAGAATACATTTGATAAAGTATGGTTTTTTAAAGACCGGATTAACCCGAAACCTAGGATTAATAATAATCATATAATGAAAGCGGAATGAGGCATATGCAAGCTTGCTTGTATATGGCGATTGGAGTATTAATACAAAAATATGTATTTTTATGAGGACACTTTAGTGATTTAAACCAATAAAAAAATTGCATTCTATATCTCTTGACAAACACAAATGTAGTTGGTACAATAACATACAACTTAATAAGTTGATACAGAAGCAGAAGCCCCATTACAGAGTGTCCTGTGGTGCGGGCTATTTTTATAATAACCTGCTAGTATAACCAACACTATAAAAACAGGGAGGAAATGCGATGAAGAGAATGGTATTATCAATTCTGGTAGATAATACAGCCGGCGTATTAAGCCGTGTTGCTGGCCTATTCAGTAGAAGAGGCTTTAATATCGATAGCCTTACGGTTGGAGAAACACAGGACCCTGCTATTTCCAGAATGACAGTGTTAGCACACGGAGATGATCAGGTGCTGGAGCAAATTAGAAAACAGTTGTTTAAATTGGAAGATGTATTTGAAATCGTAGAGTTGTCCCCAAGTGAATCTGTTACCAGGGAACTTATCCTGGTAAAAGTCAGCGCAAATGAGACAGAGCGACAAGGTATTATTTCAATTGCAGATATCTTCAGGGCTAAGATTGTGGATGTGGCAATAGATTCCCTGATGATAGAACTTACAGGCAGCCAGGAAAAAATTGATGCCTTTATCAAACTATTAAACCAATACACCATTAAGGAATTAGTTCGTACCGGTATAACTGGCCTTTCCAGAGGCTCCGGTGATATTACGGATTTTATAGAGGACTAGAACGACATTAGATAATTGCAAACTACATAGAATTTTAACTTTTTATTCCGTTTATAAGTTCTGCAATTACCTGTCCAAGTAATAATAAAGAGGAGTAATTCTTCTAAAAATAAAGGAGGATATATAGTAGTATGGCTAAAATTTATTATCAACAAGATTGCAACCTTTCCTTATTAGAGGGAAAAACCATTGCTGTAATTGGCTACGGTAGCCAGGGACATGCGCATGCACTAAACGCAAAGGAATCTGGTGCTAACGTCATTATTGGTCTATATGAAGGAAGTAAATCCTGGGCAAAGGCTGAAGCAGCTGGCTTTGAAGTATACACAGCAGCAGAAGCAGCAAAAAAAGCTGACATAATAATGATATTGATTAATGATGAAAAACAAGCTAAACTATATAAGGAATCCATTGCACCTAACCTAGAAGAAGGTAATGCATTGATGTTTGCACATGGCTTCAGTATTCATTTTGGACAAATCATTCCCCCTGCAGATGTGGATGTATTGATGATTGCACCAAAAGGTCCTGGACATACGGTAAGAAGTCAGTATCAGGAGGGCCGTGGAGTACCTGCATTAATTGCAGTTCATCAGAACGCTACTGGAAAAGCTCATGATATCGGCCTTGCATATGCACTTGCAATTGGTGGAGCAAGAGCGGGTGTTCTCCAAACAACCTTTAGAGAAGAAACAGAAACCGATTTATTTGGTGAGCAGGCTGTTCTTTGCGGTGGTGTTACCGCTCTTATGAAGGCAGGTTTTGAAACGTTAGTAGAAGCTGGATATGAGCCAGAAAGTGCTTATTTTGAATGTATTCATGAGATGAAGTTGATTGTAGACTTAATCAACGAAAGTGGTTTCGCAGGTATGAGATATTCCATTTCTAATACAGCAGAGTATGGTGATTATATTACAGGTTCAAAGATTATTACCGCAGAGACAAAAAAAGCTATGAAGCAGGTACTTACCGATATACAAGATGGTACCTTTGCTCGTAACTGGTTAACAGAAAATCAGGTTGGTTGTCCTTACTTCAATGCTCGAAGAAGGATAGAATCCCAGCACGAACTAGAAAAGGTTGGTTCTGAACTTCGTAAGATGATGAGCTGGACCAATAAACCAAAGTTAATTAATAACTAAAAAAGAGGTTTTATAAAAGATGATTAAATAAGGAAAGAATAAATAATAAACGCAATACACGTTAAGAATGACATTTGAGACTTTCATAGTTCAATTACGAAGTTATATTAGTAGTTGATTTAGGGAAGTTAATCAAATGTTCTTCTTGTTGTGTTTCTGTGGGATATTATTATTGTTCTTTCCTTTTTCTTGTCCTTTTATAAGACCTTTTCTTTATTTTACGAGACCTTAACTATTGAAAATGAGGGTTAACTAGTATAAGCTTTTAAGGAGGAAGACAATGTAATGTTATATAGGATTTAGTGCAAAAAAGAGATAATGAAGGAAAAGTGTGAAAAAATCAACATTTCACAGAATGTAGTTAAGTTGAAAAGTAAAGATTTTTCAACCGGGCAAAAAGCAAGGAGCTTGCTTTTTGATAATTATTAGAGCTGCCTGATGGCGGTATGGAGGGTTATTATGATAAATACAATTATATTTGATATAGGAAATGTACTGGTACAATTTAGATGGAAGGAATATTTAATTGATTGCGGTTATGATGAGGAGACTATAGAGAAAATTGGACGTGCTACTGTAAAAACAGATTTATGGAAGGAATGGGATCGTGGTGTAATTGAGGAAGATGAAATGATTCGCCTTTGCTGTGCACAAGATCCCACTATGGAGCCAGGAATACGTGCATTGTTTCATGCACCAGAGAAATTGATTGAGGTATATCATTATTCTACCGAGTTAGTGAAACAGTTAAAAGCAAATGGTTACCAGGTATATTTATTATCCAATTATTCAAAGAATCATTTTGAAATTGATAAGGATTATTTTGATTTTATTCCACATGTGGATGGAGGGATTATATCCTACGAAATAAAGCATGTAAAGCCAGAACCAGAGATTTATGAGGCTCTTATTGCAAAATATAAATTTAATCCAGAGGAGGCTGTATTTTTAGATGATTTAACAGAGAATCTGAAAGGTGCAGCTGACTTTGGTATTCATACGATATTAGTGCGCTCTTATGAGCAAATACTGGAAGACCTTAGAGGTCTCGGTGTAAAGATATAGAACGGAGGTGACTTTCATGTCACAAATCCTTGTGAGGGATTTAACCTTTAGTTATGATACAGCATATGATAATATTTTCGAGCATGTTAGTTTCTTAATTGATACGGACTGGAGACTCGGATTTATTGGTAGAAATGGCAAGGGTAAAACAACATTATTAAAGCTATTACTTGGAAAGTATGAATATCAGGGTAGTATTACTGCTACAGTTAATTTTGATTATTTTCCTTTTGAGGTTGTTAACACAGAAAAATCAACTCTACAGATAATGAAAGATATTATTGCACCATACTCGGTATGGGAAACAGAGATGGAACAGTGTATTAAACAGCAGGAAAAAATGGTTGAATTAAAAGGCATATTTGAATTACAGGAAACCAAAATAGCGAATACAGAAATAGCAAATACAGAAATAGCATTACAAGAAGTGATGGAGCGTTATGGGCAATTACTGGATCTATTTCAGGCACATGACGGTTATCAGATAGAGGAATTAATCGAAAAGGAACTTGCGAAGCTTAAGGTTGATCCCTCTGTTTTGGAAAGATCATTTTCGACCCTTAGTTTTGGAGAACGTACGAAGATAATGCTTGTAGCGTTGTTCTTAAAGAAGAATAATTTCTTGTTGATTGATGAACCAACCAATCATCTTGATCGTCAGGGAAGGGAGACTTTAGCGGAATATCTTCAGTCAAAGAAGGGTTTCATTCTAGTATCCCATGATAGAGCATTTTTAGATGCCTGTATAGATCATGTAATCTCCATTAACCGAGCAGATATTGAGATTGTAAAAGGGAATTATTCTTCCTGGCGGGAAAATAGAGATATGCAGGATCAATATGAATTGGATAAAAATGAACAGTTAAAGAAAGACATAAGTATACTATCAGAAGCAGCAAAACGGATGGCAGGTTGGTCAGATCAGATTGAGGCTTCAAAAATTGGTGCACATGTCGGGGATAGAGGCTTTGTTGGGCATAAATCAGCAAAAATGATGAAACGTGCAAAAGCAGTTGAGCGGAGAAAAATAGATGCTATTGAAGAAAAGAAAGGATTACTTAAAAACCTGGAACAGTCTGTCCCACTGAAATTAAACATTCTGCCTTTCCCCCAAAAACGTTTAATAGAAGCAGAAGACTTAAGTTTGTACTATGGGGAAAGGGAAATTGCTGCCAATATTAACTTTCTACTTGAAGGAGGAGATAGGATAGCAATCGAAGGAAAAAATGGCAGTGGAAAAACCACCTTATTTAAATTACTATTAGGTGAGGACGTAAATTATAAAGGACGTTATCATGTAGCTCAAGGTCTTAAGGTTTCTTATGTATCGCAGGACACCACAGGTCTACTGGGAAATTTGAAAGAATATGCACTTAATCAAGGAATTGATGAAACCATTTTTAAAACAGTGCTTAGACAATTGGATTTTGACCGAAATCAGTTTGAAAAGGATATTAGTGAGTTTAGTGCGGGGCAAAAGAAGAAGGTGTTGCTTGCGAAAAGTTTGTCCGAGCCAGCGCATATTTTTCTATGGGATGAACCACTAAATTATATTGATGTATTTTCTAGACTGCAAATTGAGGAATTAATTCTTAAATATCAGGCCACAATGATATTTATTGAACATGATAAATTGTTTCAAGAGAAGATTGCAACAAAGGTAGTTCGACTATAAGAAATACTAAGATTACGTAACAGGTTAGCCATAAGCTCGATTTCGCTGCGCTGCATCTCGCTTAGACAGAGCGCCTTACAAGTTTAAAATACAACATATTAGAAAGCAAGCTTTCTTCTGCATATTGTATCTTAAACTTGCATGGCTAACCTGTTGTAAAAATTCTGTAAATTTAAGAAAATATTGAGAATATATGTGACAAAACGCGTCACCGTGTGATATAATTCAGTTAAATAAGATACTTTTAGATAAGAAATAGGAGATATATTCCTGTTTTCTTTTATTAAGTAAATGGATGTGGGATTTGTCCATTGAATGAAAAAAGAGGGGGCATCTAATACTATAATAAGACGGAAAACTAATATAAAAGATACGATGGTTTAGTTACTTTACTTAGAATAATCATTTTGATTACGAGAAAGAGGTTAACTATGAAGACTTGGAAAATATTAGTTTGTTTAGAAGTAGAATGGAGAATACTGCGTTATTATAGGAAGTTAATGAATTTATTAATTAAAAGGAGGTTGCATTTGTCGTCACCTCCGTTATGCTTTTTAAGTAAAAAGATGGATAAGCATGGCATTCTTATATCATCTCTTAAGATGAGGTATGAAAACATGACCGGAAAGATTGTTGTATTTTATCCATAAAATAAGCTGCAGATCGCTCGAATTCTAGAGTGATTTGCAGCTTTTTCAGTAACAAGAACTATTTTTTCTTTGCTTTTTTGATGACCTCTGGCTCCTGCATCATTGGTTTTAAGGATGGTAATGCAGTACTAATATCGGTCTTTTTCTTCTTCTTTACTTCTTTTTTTATGTCTCTGTTCGCCATTGAAATCACTCCCTCAAAATAATATTTGAACTAACTTATATTATAATGACTTAAGTGGAATTCGTCCAGTAAAACTTACTGAATCCAACAGGAATTGTTGTAGGTAATACAGATATTAAGGTTGATGGTAGGGGTTAGGACAAGCCGTATGAATTACAAATCCAATGAATGATTTTGTGTTTACAGTTAATAATACATAAGTATACAAACAATTGATTTTTTATAAGTGTCAGTCAATGTATTAGACTTTATGGATATTGGAGTGATGGAAGAATGAGATATAACGTCGGTATAGATATTGGTTCAACAACAGTGAAGCTGGTAGTTCTAGATGAAGAGAACCAACTAATCTATCATGAATATAAACGACATTTATCAGATATAAAACATACCTTAATTGACTTGGTAAAGAACTGTTTCTTAAAGCTAGGAAACATACCAATTCGAATAAATATAACTGGCTCTGGTGGACTTTCCGTTTCACAGTGGTTGAAACTAACGTTTATTCAGGAGGTAATTGCTTGTCAAAAGGCAGTAGAAACCTATATCCCGGAAACAGATGTAATTATTGAACTGGGAGGTGAGGATGCCAAAATTACCTATTTCAAGGGTGGGCTTGAACAACGTATGAATGGGAGCTGTGCAGGCGGAACAGGAGCATTCTTGGATCAAATGGCAGTATTACTGGATACTGATGCAACAGGTTTGAATGAATTTGCTAAGTCCCACCAAGTTATTTATCCGATAGCTTCCCGTTGCGGAGTATTTGCTAAAACGGATGTGCAACCCCTTATTAATGATGGTGCAAGAAGAGAAGATATTGCAGCTTCTATCTTCCAAGCTGTGGTAAACCAAACCTTGGGGGGACTTGCCTGTGGTAAGCCAATCCGTGGTAAAGTAGCCTTTCTGGGGGGACCATTGTTTTATTTGACAGAACTGTTAAAACGGTTTTGCGAAAGTCTGTCACTTAAGGAAGATGAGGCAATTACTCCGGAATATTCACAATTATTTACCGCTATGGGTGCAGCCTTATCTGCAGCCAAGGAAAAGGCTATGAACCTGGAGGAGTTAGCTAAGCAGTCAGAACGATTACTTGATTTTAGAGAGGAAGAGGTCAAGGTATTAGAGCCTTTATTCAGAAATCAAGACGAATATGAAAAGTTTCTTAGTAGACATGAGAGTGCAAGAGCTCTGCAAGGGACATTGTCAGACTATAAAGGGAATTTATTTCTAGGCATTGATGCGGGATCGACAACGACAAAGGTTATTCTAATAGGTGAAAAGGGTGAATTGCTCTATTCCCATTATTGTAATAATGAGGGGAATCCTCTATCAAAAACAGTTGGAATTTTGAAAGAGATTTATGCTCAAATACCCAATACGTCAAGGATTAATAAATGCTGTGTTACAGGGTATGGAGAAGCCTTGATAAAAGCCGCTCTTAAAGTTGATTTGGGTGAGATTGAGACCATTGCACACTATAAAGCGGCGGAAAAGTTTCTTCCAGGTGTAGATTTTATCCTCGATATTGGCGGACAGGATATGAAATGTCTGCGAATCAAGAATGGAGTGATAGATAGTATTCTTTTAAATGAAGCCTGCTCTTCCGGTTGCGGTTCGTTCTTAGAAGGTTTTGCAAGGTCTTTGAATTTATCCATTAAGGACTTTGCAAAGGAAGCAATTTTTGCAAAAGCGCCTATGGATCTGGGAACCAAGTGTACGGTATTCATGAACTCTAAGGTAAAGCAGGCACAGAAGGAAGGTGCAGGAGTGGCAGATTTATCCGCGGGGTTATCTTATTC
Organism: Bacillota bacterium; assembly: GCA_023407575.1. Taxonomy (GTDB): domain Bacteria; phylum Bacillota; class Clostridia; order Lachnospirales; family Lachnospiraceae; genus Mobilitalea. The sequence continues at coordinate 714,113 of JAEYLX010000075.1, read as the reverse complement.
TGTAATTAAAAATGCTTTATTTAAAGTAATTAAGGTCAGAGATGAAAAGGATCTTGGTTATAAAATAATCGTACAGGGTGGAACCTTTTATAACAATGCAGTACTTCGATGCTTTGAACTAATTACTGGAAGAGAAGTTGTAAGACCGGATATTGCGGGGTTAATGGGAGCATATGGGGCAGCTTTGATTGCCAAGGAACGTTATAAGGAAGGAGAAACCACCAATTTATTAACAAAGGAAGGGTTGGAACAGCTTCGTGTCCAGATAACCAGCGGACGCTGTGGCAGATGTGGAAACCAATGTCTTTTAACTATAAATAGGTTCTCAGGTGGAGCTTCTTTTATTGCTGGTAATCGATGTGAAAAAGGACAGGGAATAGAACAGTCACAGAGAGAAAAACTACCGAATCTTTATCAATACAAATATAACAGAACCTTTAATTATCAGCCGCTACAGGAGAAAGAAAGTATTAGAGGAAGCATTGGAATCCCTAGAGTGCTTAATATGTTTGAGGATTATCCTTTTTGGTTTACGCTTTTTACTAGGTTGGGTTTTCAAGTTATCCTTTCAAAGGAATCATCTAAGAAGCTGTTTAATAAAGGTCTTGAAACAATTCCCTCGGAATCGGCTTGCTATCCGGCAAAGCTTTGTCATGGGCATATTATTGATTTAATAGAACAAGGGATTACTACGATATTCTACCCTTCCATAGTCTATGAAAAGAAGGAATTTAAAGATGCATCTAATCATTATAATTGTCCGGTGGTTATCTCCTACCCTGAGGTAATACGCAATCATATTGATGAAATCAGGGATGGCAAGGTAACCTTTCTATCGCCGTTTTTATCCTTGGATAATGATAAAGTGTTAGTCAACAGACTGTTGGAGGAGCTCAAGTCTTATAATATTAGTAAAGATGAAATGAAACATGCTTTACTTGCAGCCAGATACGAACAGGAACATTATAAAAAAGATATTAGATTAATGGGAGAAGAGGTACTAGCACAGTTAGTCGCTACAAATAAGCGTGGCATCGTGCTTTGTGGAAAACCTTATCATGTTGATCCGGAGATAAATCATGGTATACCTGAATTAATCAGCTCCTTTGGCCTTGCAGTATTAACGGAAGACAGTATTGCTCATCTTTCTCCACTAATTCAAAAACTGCGAGTGGTAGACCAGTGGGTTTATAACTCAAGGCTTTATCGGGCAGCATCACTAGTAGCAAAAGAGGACAAGCTGGATTTAATACAATTAAATTCTTTCGGCTGCGGACTGGACGCTGTCACCTCGGACCAGATTGCAGAACTATTAGCTGCTGGTAGCAAGATTTATACGATGCTTAAGATAGACGAAGGCAATAATCTTGGTGCAGCAAAGATTAGAATTAGATCCTTAATTGCTGCTATGGAGGAAAGAGAAAGACAGGAAGATAAAGTGGTGCCCATGGTGGCTGGTTATGAAATTCCTCCCTTTACAAGAAAGATGAAACGAACGCATACTATTTTAGCTCCCCAGATGTCCCCTATACATTTTGACCTTCTTCAAGAGGCAATGAAAATGAGTGGATACACCTTTGTTGTACTGCCCGCTATGGATAAAACAGCGGTGGATGAAGGATTGAAATATGTAAATAACGATGCATGCTATCCTGCAATTATTATGATTGGACAACTGGTGCAAGCTTTAAAATCGGGAGACTATGATTGTAATCATACTTCTGTCATCATAACACAAAGTGGTGGTGGGTGTCGTGCAACCAACTATATTGCATTTTTAAAACTCGGACTAAAGCAAGCTGGTTTTGGCAATGTTCCAATTATTTCACTGAATACACTTGGTATGGAAAAGCAACCAGGCTTTAAAATCTCCCTGGGAATGATAAATCGTGCAGTTATGGGAATGATTTATGGAGATTTGTTTATGAGATTGTTATATCGGACGAGACCTTATGAACGTTTTCCTGGCTCTGCGCAGCTTTTATATGAAAAATGGAATGAGACAGCAAAGAGCAATTTAAGAAACGGAAGTAAGTCCATGTTTCGACAAAATATTAGAGCTATTGTACGTGACTTTGAACATCTGGAACTACTGGATATTAAGAAACCAAAGATTGGAGTTGTAGGTGAAATCTTAGTAAAATATCATCCCACAGCAAATAATGACATTGTATCAATTATAGAAGAAGGAGGTGCTGAAGCAGTTGTACCCGATCTTATGGATTATTTCTTATATTCTGCTTACAATTCACGCTTCCGATTTAGATATCTTGCCGGGAAGAAGCTAGACCAGCAAAAAAGCGCAATCGCAGCCAGTTATCTGATGAGTTATCGTAAATCTATTATACAGGAGTTGCATGGCAGCAGTAGATTCTTACCACCGACACCAATTGAAGAATTGGCTCACATGGCATCTTCCATGTTATCACTTGGTAATCATACCGGTGAAGGATGGCTGGTAACCGCAGAGATGGTTGAGTTTATCGAACAGGGAACGAAGAACATTCTTTGTGTACAGCCACTTGCCTGTCTGCCAAATCATATCACAGGAAAAGGGATGTTCAAACCTTTAAAAGAAAAATATCCTAAAGCGAATATCATGCCAATTGATTATGATCCTGGAATTTCACAGGTTAATCAGCTGAACAGAATAAAGTTATTGTTATCTTTAGCAATGAAGGAATGTGAAGTTAAGTAAACGGAAGGTTAAGTAACTGAATGATAAATAACAAAAAGTTAAGTAGCAATAAGTTAAGTAACAATAAGTTAGTAACAAAAAGTTAAGTAGCAAAAAAGTTAAGTAGCAAAAAGTTAAGTAACAAATATTTAAGTAGCAATAAGTTCTGTTGCTAGCGTTAAAAGTATGTATATTATTAAATTCAGTAAGAGGACAGTAAAAATAAAAACGGTTGTGTAAAACATTATTTAAGCTCTAAAAGTTCTTCTACAATGGTAGCTGAGGTACTGATAAAGTGAGGGCAGACAGTATCCCAGAGGGCATGTTCTTGAATGTAGGCAAGCTCTTCCGGTTTCTTCATATCGTTATGTAGCAGTTCTTTACAAAGAAGGGAGCCATGGTGTTCTAAGAAACGACGATTAAATTCATTCACAAGGGCATAACTGTTTTCCTTTGATGTTGTATCCTCTGGAAGATATTTGCCATGTTTTAAACCAATTAATAGATAAGCACCAGTTACAGCGCCACAGGTTTCTGCTGTTCGTCCCATTCCTGCACCAAAAGGACAGGAGATTTTCAGAGCAAGCTCCTGTGGTAGTCCTAATTGTTCGCTGTAAGTTGAAAATATTGCTTGAGAGCAGTTATAACCATTTTGAAAGCAATATAAAGCTTTATCAATATTGTTCATAAGCCTTCTCCTTATAATAATTGTTTTTATTTGAGCTATTAGAATACGCTCGGATCTGAATTGAGTACTGGGGTCGGAATTAATGGATTAATCAGATTGTAGCACTACTAAAACTGAATTGCAAAGCGAAATCGAGCTTATAGCTAAAGTTATGCTAATTTTTAAATATGATAAGAGCTGGTGCAATTAAACTAAAAGTGTATTGACAGAAGTAAAAATAATGTATATACTTACGATCAATATAAAGTAAAGCGTCGATAAGAACCAGTACAAATCAAATATTATCTACAGAAAGCAACCGGTTGATGAGAGGTGCAGAAAATATGATTTGGAATACATCTTTGAGCTTCACACCGAACAGAGTAATCTAAGTAGGCTGTTGACGGTCCCCTGCACCCGTTATCGTGCTAGAGTATAACCAGATGGCTAGATATAATTATCAAAAGTATTTAGGGAGAAATAAGCCTGGGTTCTTAGGATTTTAATGTCAGTATATGGCGTACTCAAAAAGGTTGGCTATGCGAATAGCTGATAAATATGAGGTGGTACCGCGAGAGTTTTCCCGCCCTCTAAGCAATTAGAGGAGCGGGATTTTTTGCGTGTATGAAACTTAGTAAAGTTACTAATGTTTCATGAGAAAGACCTTATCAACCTGTTTTACACTGGAGACTTATAACTGTACTTTATATATTTTTAACTGAATAAAATAACGAATTTGAGAAAGGATGTTAATATGAAGAACGAAAAAAATGAGAGAAAGCTTCAAGTTAGTGAACAGGAGATGAAGGACCAAATAAAGATTATCAAAAAGGGTGCGGCACAAATGATTAGTGAAGAAGAGCTGCGTGAGAAGCTAATTAAATCAAAGATAGAAAATAAGCCTATGATTGTTAAGCTTGGTCTGGACCCGACTGCACCAGATATTCATCTTGGCCATACGGTAGTACTTCGAAAGATTAAGCAGTTACAGGACTTGGGACATCACGCAGTAATCATCATAGGTGATTTTACCGCTAAAATCGGTGATCCAACGGGAAAATCCAAAACAAGAATACCTTTATCGGAAGAACAGGTACTGCAAAATGCTCAAACTTATACAAACCAGATTTTTAAAATAATTGATGAAGCGAAGACCACTGTACGATTCAACAGTGAATGGTTATCAAAACTTAACTTTGAAAATGTATTAGGGCTGGCGGCAACGACAACTGTTGCGAGATTGCTCGAAAGAGATGACTTTGCAGGTAGGTTTAAAAGGAATGAACCCATTGCTTTACATGAATTTTTCTATCCCTTGATGCAAGCTTATGATTCGGTGGAAATCCAAGCTGATATCGAGCTCGGTGGAACGGATCAAACCTTTAACATATTAATGGGAAGAACACTTCAGGGCGGTCTTGGTAAGGAAAAGCAAATCTCATTGTTTATGCCGATTTTAGAAGGACTTGACGGTGTGGAGAAGATGAGCAAGAGTCTGGGTAATTACATTGGTATCTATGAACCAGCAGAGGTTATGTTTAAAAAGGTTATGGAAATCCCGGATCATCTAATTCTTCGTTACTTTGAGTTGGTAACGGATGAGCATCCGGATCGTATTACGGAGATTAGTGACGAACTTTCAAAGGGAAGAAATCCAAGGGATTGTAAGCTGGAGTTAGCAGAGATTATTACCCGACTATATCATGGGGAAGCCGAAGTGGTTAGAGCAAAGGAATACTTTCATCAGGTTTTTCAAAAGGGAGAAATTCCGGAGGATATGGACGAAATTATTATAGCTACAGATAACGTATCCTTACTGGATATTAGCAACGAACTACTTGATAAGGGTATTATCTCATCAAAAAGTGATTTTCGCAGATTAGTTCAACAGGGTGGAGTTCAGGTGAACCAAGAAAAGGTGGCCGAGTTAGAGAAAAATCTATTAAAAGACAATACAGTAATAAAGATAGGAAAGAAGAAATTTGTAAGAATCATAGTAGAAAAGCAATAACTATTCGAAAAATTTCGAAAAATAGCTTTATCATTTCGTCCACCTATGTTACAATAGAGGTATAAAATACCTTATGGGAGGATTTTAAATGCAAAGAAAAATTAAAGCAGTAGTTATGGCAGTTATCTTGTTAGCGATAACTGTACTTGGAGCAGTTCAGCCGATGGTAACCGTCAAAGCGGCGCAGCAGTATACGATTAATCTTCATTATCACCGCTATGGAGGGGACTATGAAGGTTGGAATGTATGGTCTTGGCCAGCTGGCGGAGAAGGCGCAGCCTTTGAGTTTGGAGCTGAAGACGAATTTGGTAAGGTTGCAACGTATACACTGGAAGTAGGAGATGATATCTCACAAATAGGATTTATTATACGTCAATCTACCAGCAGTAACGCCTGGAACCTAAAAGATACCAACAGTGATCGCTTCATAGACGTAACGAAAGCAAAAGACGGCGTAATTGACATCTATGCAGTACAGGACGATCCTAATTTTGGATATACGGAGGACGAGATGAGTTTGGCACCAAAAATTATGGAAGCAGCAATTGAAAATGCATCACAGATTGATTTTAGAGTAACGACAGCATTTGATAGTACGGCAGCTGATCTTGCTTCTAAGATTGTTGTAAAGGACACAGAGGGAGTGACTTATCCTATTAAGGAAGTAACCAGTGATGAGGGTAAAGAAGCCTTATCTGCCAGTGTTATTATGGAACAACCACTTGATTTATTTAAAAAATACACTTTAGTTTTTGGAGATTTTGGCGAAATGACAGTATCTAATGTAAAAGTATTTTCTACCCCAGAGTTTGAAGAAGCATTTTATTATGAGGGTTCTGACCTTGGAGCAGTTTGGTCTGAACAGGAAACAAATTTCCGCCTTTGGGCACCTACTGCTACAGAGGTTGTACTTAATCTATTTGAAGAAGGTATAGGAATTAACACAATAGAAAATATTCCTATGACAAAGGATGTTAAAGGTACATGGGTAACAACAAAAACAGGTGATTTAAATGGTATCTATTACACCTACTCTGTAACGGTTGATGGAATAACCAAGGAAGCTGTTGATCCATATGCAAAGGCGACTGGTGTAAATGGTGATCGTGGAATGGTTATTAATCTTGCAGCAACTAATCCAGAAGGTTTTGAGAACGACACCAAGCCAGCGTTGGTAAACGCAACGGATGCCGTTATTTATGAGCTTCATATTCGAGATTTTTCTGTTGATAAGAGCTCTGGAATTAAGAATAAAGGGAAATATCTTGCGTTTACGGAAAAGGGAACCACGAATTCCAGTGGAGATAAGACAGGTATTGATTATTTGGTTGATTTAGGTGTTACAAGTGTACATTTACTTCCATCCTTTGATTATGCAACCGTTGATGAGACAAAGTTAGTGAATAATCAATTTAACTGGGGTTATGATCCAGAGAATTATAATGTTCCTGAAGGTTCCTACTCTACCAATCCACAAAAGGGTGAGGTACGTGTGAACGAGTATAAACAGATGGTTCAGTCACTTCATGAGAATGATATTCGAGTAATTATGGATGTGGTATATAATCATACCTCTTCCAATACAGATTCTAACCTAAATAAAGTGGTGCCAGGTTATTACTATCGTATGAATGACGATGGCACATTTTCTAATGCATCCGGCTGTGGCAATGAAACTGCATCAGAGCGTGCAATGATGCGTAAATACATTGTTGATTCCGTAGTTTACTGGGCAACTGAGTATCACGTAGATGGTTTCCGCTTCGACTTAATGGGTATTCATGATATCGATACCATGAATGCTGTTAGAGCAGCTTTGGACAAAATTGATCCGACCATTATGGTGTATGGAGAAGGCTGGACAGCTGGCTCTTCACCGCTTCCAGATGATCAAAAGGCTTTAAAAGCTAATATGGCTTCCATGGATTCTGATATAGCAGCTTTCAGTGATGATCTTAGAGATGGTATCAAGGGTAGTGTATTTGATTCCCTGGATCGTGGCTTTGTATCAGGAAAAGCTGGTATGGAAAATATCATCAAGTTTGGTGTTGTAGGTTCTACAGATCATCCACAGATTGACTACTCCTTACTGAATTACTCAACTGCATGGTGGGCGAAAGAGCCGACACAAACAGTTAGCTATGCTTCTGCACATGATAACAATACCTTATGGGATAAGCTTGCAATCTCTAATGGTGATGACAGTGAAGGTGATCGTAAGAAAATGAATATGCTATCTTCTGCAATTGTTCTTACCTCTCAAGGTATTCCGTTCTTCCAGGCTGGTGAAGAAATACTCCGCAGCAAACCTAGAGAAGATGGTTCAGGCTTTGATGAAAATAGCTATAATTCTACAGATGCTGTTAATAGCATTAAATGGGATACTGTAACCACCAATAAGGATGTTTATGAATATTATAAAGGACTAATTGCATTCCGTAAGGTACATGGAGCACTTCGCATGACTACGACTGCTGATGTTCAGGCAAATCTGACCTTCCTCGAAGGCCTTGAAGATAATGTAGTTGCTTATACGATCAACAATTCTCCTAATGGAGAAGCAGCTAAGGCAATCTGCGTAATCTATAATGCAAACAAAGCAGCTACATCTGTAACAGTTCCTGAAGGTGACTGGAATGTATATGTTAAAGGTGACAAGGCAGGCACAGAAGTTCTCGAGACAATATCAGGTGGAAGTGTGTCAGTAGATCCAATCTCTACTCTTGTATTGGTTCAAGAAGATAAAACCATAGAGCCTACAGATACCCCTGCTACAGATGATGATCAGAGTGCAGATTTTACTGATGAGAAAGCAACTTCAAATGTGGCTGGAATTATCGCTGCTATTGGTGCAGTAGTTCTTGTAATTGCAGGAGTAATTGTGGTATTTCTTAAAAAGAGAAAGAAGTAAGGCTAATATATAGGTTGGTTTAAGCGAACCTAATTAACTTGTATATATGATAGGTTGATATGGATTTCGGAGATAGCTGAGTATTAAAAAGATGAAATGACAAGTCGTATTACTTGCCATGAATAGAAAAGAAGAGATACTGCTTGGATTTATGCAGTATCTCTTCTTTTAACAGGAAAATAAATCGAAAAAAGGTGTTGTTAGTTTATTTTTATTTCAATAGGTGATGAAAATTTTTGCACCGGATTATAATTCCATTGGATTAAATATTGATGGTCTATGAAGTCTGGAATAATATAATGTACCTGATAGATAGTTTCATCCTCTGCAATCGTTGTTGAAGCTGAATATGAGTTAAAATAGTATTCCTTAAAGTTAGAGTCGTAGTAGGTTTGAGAGATTAACTGATTATATTCACCAGTTCTTACAACAGTTCTAAGAGTGATATATAAATCGTTATCCCTCATTTCCATAGAATCTACTGTGACACCGTCGGGAAGATTCGTAATAGTTTTTTCATCATAACGAACCTCACCATATAATACTTCCATTTTAATCATAGTTATACCTTGAATGGACAAGGTTAAGTGCTTGGCATCAGCAAAGAAACTACTTTCATAGAACAAGGACTGTTTAAAAACATCTTCGCTACCAAGTCCAGTTAAGCCACCTTTTGAAGTACCATAAGTATTACCCTTATCATCTGTAAAAGTAATGTCAAGGTCCTGTATCTTAGCAGTATTGTCATCAGCGTACTCTAAGTATAACCTGGACTGTGTTGGATAAATGGCGAGTTTCTCAAAATAAATTTGCTGTCCATCAATGGTTATTGTTTTGTCTATTAAGACAATATCAACTATACGGGTGTAGGTATCGTCAGGTTTTAAGTGTAGTTCAAAAAAATAATCTTTTCCTTGTAGAGTAGGTTCCGCGGGTATTGTAAATGGGTCACTGGCATCCTCTAAGCTTAAGCCTTCACCTGGATATTTAAAATTTTCATCAACATTTACTGTTAATTGAACGTTTAGAACCTTTGGTATCGGAGAATCAAAGAAATCTAACGTTATCTCTGCCAGTTCTCTTGATTGATAATAGGTCGGAGAACTTATTACAGCTTCAATTGGTTGTTGATTCTCATCGGTTATCTCAAAGTGAAAGCGACCAGTTGGTACAGGGGCATCAATCCGATAGAAGACCGAGATATGTCCAGCATCAACAATCATAGATTTTATAGTAACGGTCACGTCTTCCTTGGTTTGACTGTAATCAACCATTTGGTAATAATCATTTTCCACCGCTGTTTTTAGACTACTATTAAACGAAACAGCAGCTACAAATTCCTCCATAAAAGGGATATCACTCACCGCAAGTGCTATAGATGGGAAAAGGTTAATCATAAGAATAAATGCGGCAGCAGCGGAACATAAAGAGAGGAGTGGTGCTTTTATAAAGCGGGGGATACCTTTGTTCTGCTTTGCTCTGTCAATTGCTTTATAAGTTGCATATTCAAGTGCTAAAGGAGTATGATTCAGTTCATTCTTTAGTAATAGATATTCTTCCTTTCGATTCATTTAATCTACCTCCAATTCTAACTTTAACAAGGACAATGCCTTTCGTTGCCTTGTAGCTACGGTGCCCTGTGGCAGTTTTAGGATTTGTGCAGTCTCGACCAGGGTATAATCATTAAAGTAACGAAGATTTATAATGGTTTGCAAATCCATTGGCAGTTTACCAATTGCCTCCTTCAAAGGCATAGAGTCATAATCCTTATGTATCAGCAGGGGAAGACTTTCTTCCAGATGGAACCTCTTTATTCGCCTTAGTTCTTTTTTGCATACATTAATAAGAATTCGGGTCACCCAGGTTTTAAAATATTCTTGCTGCTTTAATTGTCTCAAGTTCCGATAGGAAAGAAAGATAGTTTCATCCACGGCCTCCAGTGCTGCTGACTCATTTTTGAGATATAGAAAAGCAATACGATAGAGTTGCTGTTTCATCGCATCAATTTCAGTTATGAAATGTTCTTCCGGAAGTTTCATACAGTCGTTCCTTTCTTTTGCTTTCTGTCTATTAGAGTCAGGAGAGGGTAGAATTTATTTCGAGATTGAAAAATATTTGAGAATTAAATGCATATAGGAATAATATAAAAGAATGTATGGTATTTTAAAAGATATTTAGTCAGAATAATGATAAAAAGTGAAATAAAAAAAGAAAGTGAGTGTCCATTCAGACTGTAGATAAAGTCAAATATTAAAAGTGGTATATCAAGATAAGCGTATAAATAATCAATACTGTATTCCTATCCTTGCATATGATATTCTATAATAAATCAAAAGTGATAGGTGGATAATTATTATGAAAGTAATATTCTTAGATATTGATGGTGTACTGAATTCTAATATGTGGAATGATAGCCATCAAAAGGAAATTAGTCAAGGGATTCTTATTGATAAAGAGAAGATTAAGTTATTAGCTAGTTTGATTAAGAATTCTGATTATAAAATAATACTTCACTCAGGTTGGCGGATCTGGTTTAATAGTGAAACAAAACCTGTTAGCAAAGAAGCAAAGATATTAGTTGATTTGCTTGCATATGAAGGATTGATAATAGACGGAATAACACCAGATTTGACTACGGAAGATATAAGAAAATCAAAAAAGTTTAGCCTTGTTAAAGCGGATGAAATACGCACATGGCTAAAATTACATAATGACGTTACTGGATGGGTAGTACTTGATGATCTTAATTTAAATAATGATCAAGTAGAGCTACATCAAGTGAAACCAGACCAAACAATAGGTTTAACTTTAGAAAATATTAAAGATGCAGAAAAGATTTTGTCTAGAAAAATTCCAATTTAGTGACATAGTATTAATAAAGGCATGAAAATCCCCGTACCTTAATTTGTAATGTTAGAATAAATGGTTAACATTTTGCATAAAAGTAAACTTATCATTATATTCTATCACTTTAATTTGGTTGAGTTCCTGTTAATAAATCAAGTAGTTTTATCAAGGTGTTTCTACATACCTCCTGAGTTTGTAAATCACCTACAACCATATATTCCTTTTGCCCTTCTAATACCGTATAATTTGATTTAAACTGTACTAGATACTCTAAACCATTCTTATTATAGTAAGTGTAATAAATGAATTGCTCTTCAGTAGTAGATTCTTCATTTCTTTGAAACGCTCTTTGTTGATAATGATAAGCTGTTGCCAGTTCAACATCGTTCATAGTGGAAACATTCTCTGATTCCATAATGTCCCTTAAAGCCTGATAGGTACTATTCTCGTGAATTGTAGTAATCTTTGAAAAGTTCTTGGATATCAGCAAATTAACCTCTACGTTGCTAAAGAGAGGAAAAGAGATAAGGCCTAGTTCAATATCAGAATCCTTTTGAAAAGAAACGCAATTTATGGAGGAGAAGCGATGTTCTGACATATTAATTAAGGCTTGGAGTAAATTAGATGTATTATCTCCTAGGTAATCCGTAAAGTATTTGTGGTTATCAGAGTCATTATTAGAAATACGCGAAAAGCTTACCTCTCCGGCGGAATCAAATTCCGGAATGAAATCCTTAATGCCATGTGAATTATTCATGGAATATTCGTCATAAGTATTATCTATTAATTTATCTGTATCCTCCTGAATATTTGAAAGTTGCTGAAAGTTAATGTGAATATCCTTAGTTTCTATTGTTGCAATTGGTGAGGGAACATAATTGGTTTTATAGGTGTAGGGGTCATAAGCTGTTTTTTCCGATATTATAGCAGCATTAGACTCGTTGTTCATCCCAGTCTCAATCGTTGGAGCTGACACAGGATACAGCTTTGAGAATGGATTATAAAAGATATAGATAATTGATAATAAAACAATCAATAAAAATGTGAGAAATAATAACATCCCTTTACTTTTCCTAAACTTCATCATTTCGCTCCGCCTCCAAAACTTAAATACTTTGTATATTGTATTAGACGATAAGTTACTAGTATTGTGTTCCGTATTCTCCCATATAATTCTATTTTATATTCAAAAAGCGAAGAACAACTCCTTCCGACTTTGTTGTATTTTTTCAAATAATACAAAATGGGATATAAGGTGTCTTCGCTTAATTAAAATCTATTTGATTATTTTATTTAATACTTTAATAGAAGCATAAGTTCTGCTTATTAGGTCTATTGATGTAAACTTTCTAAATCAGAATAAAAGTTAGGATAGGAGATATCTACGCATTCTGCATTAACAATATCTGTTTCTCCCTCGCATAGCATAGCAGCAATCGCAAAGGACATAGCAATCCGGTGATCATGCTTACTTTCAATCACTGCTCCGTGTAAAGGCTTTCCACCATTGATTATCATACCATCAGGAGTTGCAGTGATGTCAGCACCCATTTTACTTAAGTTTTCCACCATGACATCAATACGGTTTGATTCTTTTACCTTTAGCTCAGCAGCGTCCTTTATTATAGTTTGTCCTTTTGCAAAACAAGCTAAGACAGCAATAATAGGAATTTCATCAATCAAGGTAGGTATAATAGCTCCGCTAATCTCTGTTCCAACTAATTCACTGTGGCGAACGATAATGTCTGCCACGGGTTCTCCGCCATCATCTATCACATTTTCAAGTGTAAGCTTAGCACCCATTTGTCTGCATACCTGTATAATACCGTCACGGGTAGGATTGATACCAACGTTTTTGATTATGAGTTCAGAATTAGGTACCAGAAGTCCAGCAGCAATAAAATATGCTGCAGAGGAGATGTCACCGGGAACGTTAATTTGACGTCCGGTTAATTCGGGTTCCGGTTCTATGGTTGCGGTACTTCCGTTGCTATTTATATTTGCACCGAACTGAGACAGCATAAGTTCTGTATGGTTTCTTGAAAGATATGGTTCTGTTACAGAAGTTTTACTATCTGCATATAAACCGGCAAGTAATACACCTGATTTAATCTGCGCTGAAGCTACAGGTGAAGCGTAGGAGATACCTTTTAGCTTTGTACTTCGATTTGATTTGGAGTTAATTGCAAGGGGAGAGCATCCATTTCCTGCAAGGCTTATAATATCTGCTCCCATACTAGTAAGGGGAGTCATAATGCGACCCATTGGTCTACGTTGAATGGAGTCATCCCCGTTCAGCGTGGTCTCAAAATCCTGACCACATAGAATTCCAGAAATCAATCGCATTGTAGTACCGCTATTCCCAACATCCAGCATTCCAGTAGGTTTTGTCAGTCCATGTAAGCCTTTGCCATGTATGATAACCTGATCTATAGAAGGATTGTTTTGTATTTCGATTCCTAACTGACCAAAACACCGAATTGTAGATAAGCAGTCCGCACCTTGAAGAAAATTCGTAACCTCAGTGGTACCTTTTGCTAATGCACCAAACATAACGGCACGATGTGAGATTGACTTATCACCTGGTACGGTAATACTTCCTTTTAATGACTCTTTCTTACGAAAAATCATAGCATGTCTCCTTATATAATTAATCTAAGTTATAATTTTAATTCTATTAGTCATAGCTCTGTTTAATAATTTTAGTTATGGCTATGATCTTTCACAGGGATTTATAGCCCATCCTTATGTTTACTTTGAAAAGGTAGTTTTATAAGCATAGTTGAACATCTTTTTATCAACTTCATCGAAATATCCAATATTACTTTTTAAGTCCCAGAGCATTATTTTATTCATTTCATTGTTTTCTTTGAATTCACTGGCTTATTCTCATTTCTTTCATTAATAGCATCTTCTTCGACTTTTATAGATTCTAATAACTGATAACCATTCTTATTCTCTGCTAATATCATACATAGTCTTCTTTCTCTGTTTTGCAGTTAAAACAATGAGATTTAATTTATGCTATATAAATTTAGGAACAGAGATTACACAGCTTTGTAATTGAACCAATTGGCGATCGAATTAACCTTTCTTTATTAATCTCACAGAGAAAAGCTTTATTTTCTTTCATAAATTTTATAATGATACTTTGATAGCATGGTGGTGGCTTTCATCTGAGCTACTTCCTCATAGAACTCGATTCGTAAGACGCCTTCCTCAAATTCACGATTATGAATAATACCAATGTTTTTAATACTGATTTGATTACTTGCCAAAAGAGTTGCAATTGTTGCAATGGCACCTGCTTCATCCATAATATCCAGATATATTTCAAACATTTTTGTCATTAAGCCAATGGACTTATTCGGAATAGCACTTCGATATTCCCCAGCGGTATCAAACATATCATACAGATAATCACCATCCATTTGACCCAGTGCATTTGACGCTACCACTAAGGAAGCTATGTACTGATCCAATAATTGCTTGATGTCAGAAGCGTTGGTCAGACAAATGTTTTGCCACATAATAGGAGAAGAAGAGGCAATACGCGTGATATCTTTAAAACCTCCCGCAGCGAGGGCACGCATCTTTTCTGCCTGATCGTCAGAGGTGCGAACCAAATTAACTAATTGAGCTGCAATGATGTGAGGTACATGACTTATGGCAGCAGTAATCCGGTCATGCTCCTTGGCATCCAGTATAATAGGGATAGAACCCATTCGCTCAACTAAATGATATAAGAAATCAACATGTTTGGGGGGGACTTCCTCCGTTGGTGTCAGAATATAATAAGAATTCTCAAGGAGTAGAGCGTAGGAATTCAAGTATCCGGTTTTCTCTGAACCAGTCATCGGGTGTCCACCGATAAATTGTTGGAATAAGCCTAATTCTTGAATTGCCTCATGTATATTCCCCTTTACGCTACCTACATCTGTTATGATACAGGTAGAAGGTAAAATTGGTTTAAGCTTTGTTAGGTACTCTATATTTCTTAAAACAGGAGCACAGAGAAATAATAAATCACAAGAGGGAAATTCCTCATCAAAGGAAGCTACGATGGAATTTAATACACGGTCCGAAAGAGCAGCTTGTAAATCACTGCTGGGTTTATCCTTATGGTAATCGTAGGCAAATAAATAATAATTCTCATTTATTTTTTTTAGTGCTCTTGCAATAGAGCCGCCAATTAGACCAAAACCGATAAAGCCTATTTTCAAATCGTTGCTAAAATCACATTCAATATCCTTCATGTCTGCCTCCATTCCTGCGCAGGTTATCTACGCAAAATGCAAGATTCATAAAATCTTGCACTTTTTATATCCTGTTTCTATTCTAAGATTAAATCCAGTTATTTTAAATAGTATTATAGTATAAACTATAAATTGCCCTAAGTTTTAACCTTATAGTTATGCTTATTACTATATACTGATGTTTTACAGCTTCTTACCCATAAATGCTGTGAGAGCTTTCAAATCCTTTGTCAACTCTTCGAATTGAGGGAAGGTTAAGGATTGTGGACCATCGGAAAGTGCGATGGAGGGGTTTGGATGAGTCTCTATCATTAAACCATCTGCACCTACTGCAACCGCGCTCATGGAAAGAGGCTTTACATAAGCTCTGACCCCTGTGGCATGGCTTGGATCTACGATAATCGGAAGATGGCTCTTTTCCTTAATAACAGGAACTGCACTAATATCCAAAGTGTTTCTCGTTGCTGTTTCAAAGGTACGAATACCACGTTCACATAATACTACATTGGGATTACCCTCTGCAATAATATATTCTGAAGCATTTAGCCATTCGTCAATGGTTGCAGATAGACCACGTTTTAGTAATACAGGAAGACCGGACTTACCAGCTTCTTTTAATAGGTAGAAGTTTTGCATATTACGAGCACCGATCTGAAGCATATCCACATATTTCACAGCAGCTTCAATTGCATTCAAGCTGGTTACCTCGCAGATGACTGGAAGACCAGTCTCTTCTCTGGCTTCCTTCATATATTGTAAGCCTTCTTCCTCTAAGCCTTGGAACGCATAGGGGGAAGTTCTTGGTTTATATGCACCACCACGGAGAATGTGTGCACCAGCCTTTTTAATGGCATGTGCTGTGGTCAAAAGCTGTTCCTTACTTTCTACTGCACAAGGGCCGGACATAATAACCAGAGTATCACCACCAATGGTTACATTTCCGACTTTAACAATAGAAGGTTCGGGATGGAATTTCTTGTTAGCAAGTTTATAGGTCTCTGTAACAGACACTATCTTATCTACGTCCTCAAATATTTCAAGATTTTGATCCTGCAGCTTGGATTTGTCACCGACAACACCGATAATGGTAACTTCTTTACCGGCGGAAATGTGTGCATCAAGACCTTTTCCTTCAATGACACTTTTAATATGCTCGATGGAGGATTTTTTTGCATTGGGTTTCATTACGATAATCATAGAATTTATATTCCTTTCATAACATGAATTGAGTACTTAGTTGGGTGTTTACTTGTTTTGCCATTATACTCTTTTCAGAATACGGTGTCAATACTACAATACTGTAAAGCGTTACGGTTTAAAGTGAAAAAGATACAAGGAATATTCTGAAGATTTATGTCGAAACAGTTAATTTGCTGATGCAATAGTGTAAAAACGGGTAAACTATGTTCATATTTACATAAAACTATTGTAAAAGACGAAAAACTCTAGTAAAATATACTAAGAGGTATCTATGGGTGATTACAGGAAATAATACAGTTTATTTATTTCCTGGTTACGTATTATCCAACTACTTACTACTTATAGCGTAATGGAGGAAAATATTATGAATGTTTATACTTCAGAGAAGATTCGCAACGTTGTTCTGTTAGGCCACGGTGGCTGTGGCAAGACTACTTTAGTCGAAGCCATAGCGTATACAACTGGAATACTCAAGCGTCAAGGTAAAGTGGAAGAGGGAAATACAATCAGTGATTACGACAAGGAAGAACAGAAGCGATTGTTCTCTATCAGTACAACAGTAGTGCCCGTTATTTTTGAAGACACAAAAATCAATTTACTGGATACACCAGGGTATTTTGACTTTGTTGGAGAAATTGAAGAAGCGTTAATAGCAGCAGATGCAGCTGTTATCGTGGTTTCAGCTAAGGCTGGAGTTGAAGTTGGGACAATGAAAGCTTGGGAGTTTTGTGAAAAGTTTCATTTGCCGAGAATATTCTTTGTAACAGATATGGATGACGACAATGCAAGTTATCGTGAAGTTGTGGAAAGATTAACAGAACTGTATGGTAAGAAAATAGCACCATTTCATATTCCAATCAGAGAGAATGAAAAGTTTGTAGGATTTGTTAATGTAGTAAAAATGGCTGGAAGAAGATTTACAACAGCAAGTAATTACGTAGAGTGTGAAATTCCAGACTATAGCCAGGAAAACCTTTCGAAGTTCCGAGAGGTATTACTCGATGCAGTAGCTGAAACCAGTGAGGAATTAATGGACAAGTATTTCTCTGGTGAAGAGTTTACGCAGGAAGAAATCTCTATGGCACTTAGAAATAATGTTATAGATGGTACTGTTGTTCCGGTTCTTATGGGTTCTGGTGTCTATGCACAGGGAACTACGATGCTTTTACAAGCAATCGAAAAGTATTTTCCAGATCCAACTAAGAATAGCTTTGTGGGTAAGAATACAAAGAATGGAGAAGACTTTACAACAAATTGTGAGGACTCGAAGCCATTCACTGCTAGAGTATTTAAGACAATAGCAGATCCATTTATCGGAAAGTTCTCCTTATTTAAAGTTTGTTCCGGTATTATTAAATCGGATTCTATTATTTTTAATTCGAATAAAGAAACGGAAGAAAAAGTAAACCGACTTTATGTTCTAAGAGGCAAGGAACAGTTAGAGGTTGAAGAACTGCATGCGGGTGATATCGGAGCGCTTGGTAAATTAACGGATACCAATACCGGAGATACTTTGGCAACAAAAGCAGTTCCTGTGGTTTATGATAGAATTGAAGTATCCACACCTTATACTTATCAGCGTTTTAAGACGAAGAATAAGGGTGATGATGATAAAGTATCCCAAGCACTTGGAAAGCTCATGGATGAAGATTTAACCTTAAAGATGGTCAATGATAAGGAAAATAGACAGACCTTATTATACTGTATCGGTGATCAACAATTAGATGTGGTTGTAAGTAAACTATTAAATAGATATAAAGTTGACATTGAAATGATGAAGCCTAGAGTTCCCTTCCGTGAGACCCTTCGTAAGAAGGTAAGAGTTCAGGGTAAGTATAAGAAGCAGTCCGGTGGACATGGTCAATACGGTGACGTTCATATTGAATTTGAACCTTCCGGCGATATGGAAAAGCCATATGTATTTGAAGAGAAAATCTTTGGTGGCTCTGTTCCAAGAAACTATTTCCCTGCAGTTGAAAAAGGTATTACGGAATGTGTTATCAAGGGACCGGTTGCTGGATATCCAGTAGTAGGTCTAAAGGCAACCTTAGTTGATGGTTCCTATCATCCGGTTGACTCATCTGAAATGGCATTTAAGATGGCTACTATTCAAGCCTTCAAACAAGGGTTCATGGAAGCTTCACCTGTTCTTTTAGAGCCAATCTCCTCGCTAAAAGTTGTAGTGCCTGATCGTTTTACCGGTGATATCATGGGCGATTTGAACAAACGTCGTGGACGCGTACTAGGTATGAATCCAATTGCCAGTGGCAAGCAGGAAATCATTGCTGATATACCAATTTCTGAATTGTATGGTTATTCCACAGATCTTCGTTCCATGACTGGCGGCAGCGGTGATTTCTCCTATGAATTTGCAAGATATGAGCAGGCACCTTCTGATGTACAGCAGAAAGTTATGGAAGAAAATTCGAAGGAAGAACAGTCGGAAGAATAATAAAAACTGTACAATATTTTAATCATTTTAGATTGAAAGTATTGTTAAACACATTATGTTTGTGCAGAAAGATGAAAGTTTTGAATAGTTAAGAATAATTATGCAATATATAATCAAAATTTGTAGATTTTCGTGATTTCTACTTGATATTTTTTGATTAACTTGATATTATTTCAATTGTTGAGAATGTTAGGAGGCTAACCTTAATCGAGGAAGATTAATGGTAAGCCTCCTACATAATGTCAAAAATAAATAATAGCAATTAACAAGAACGATAAAGGTCAAATAAATCACAAAGGAATTTAATGTACTAATTAAAATTAGCGGAAAATAGAGCGGAAAACCTTCATGTAAGCTGGGACTTATTTGAAAGTAATTTACCTTTGAGTTTTAAAATAGACCATGGAACACTACTTCGAGTTATTGCTGCTGTTTAAATATGTATTAAAATGTATAATGGTGGGAATGTATAATAAGGGGATCTAAAGATTACTCTTTTTATAAAAATAATTCAAAGGAGAGTTTTTATGGAAAAGTTTTTTAAACTCAAGGAACATGGAACGACTGTTTCTACTGAGGTCGTTGCAGGATTGACAACCTTTTTTGCTATGGCTTATATTATCTTTGTAAATCCACAGATGCTGTCACAGTCAGGTATACCTTATGGAGCAGTATTTTTGGCAACCATCATTTCAGCGGTGATTGGTACTCTCGTTATGGGACTATTCGCAAATGTTCCATATGCACAGGCGCCTGGTATGGGCTTAAATGCATTTTTCGTTTACACCGTAGTGTTTGCGTTAGGGTTCTCTTGGAAGCAGGCATTAGCAATGGTATTCCTTTGCGGTATTATTAATATTATTATTACTGTAACTAAGGTTCGTAAGCTGATAATCAAGGCAATTCCTACAAGTCTTCAGCATGCGATTGGCGGTGGTATTGGTGTATTCATCGCATATATTGGTATCAAAGACGCAGGATTATTAAGCTTTACATCCGATCCTGGAAAGTATGATTTGTTAGAAGGTGGTACAGTAGTTGGATTTAGTAGTGCAGTTCCTGCTCTTGTTAAGTTCAATGAGGCATCTGTTCTTTTAGCTCTCATCGGAATTGTAATTACTTTTATTCTTTTAGTTAAAAAAGTAAAGGGTTCAATTTTTATCAGTATCGTTGCTACAACCATTATTGGAATACCTATGGGTGTTGTTGACTTATCAACCGTAGGTGCTACCTCCGATTTATCAAAATCCTTCACAGAACTTGGAACAACATTTGGTGCTGCTTTTGGTAAAGAAGGTTTATTATCCTTCTTTGATGATCCTGCTAAAATTCCTTTGATTCTCATGACTATCTTTGCTTTCAGCTTATCCGATACCTTTGATACCATTGGTACCTTTATTGGAACTGGTAGAAGATCAGGTATCTTTGATGCAAACGATGAGAAGGCTTTGGAATCTGGTTCTGGATTTAAGTCCAAAATGGACAAGGCATTATTTGCAGATTCTATCGCTACCAGCGTAGGTGCTGTATTTGGTACTTCTAACACTACAACATACGTAGAAAGTGCAGCTGGTATTGAAGCAGGCGGACGTACAGGTTTAACAGCTGTTGTTACAGCTCTCTGTTTCCTACTTAGTATCTTTGCAGCTCCAATTGTAGGAATCGTACCTATGGCAGCAACTGCTCCGGCATTGATTGCAGTTGGTATTATGATGTTAGCCTCCTTTAAAGATGTTGTATGGACAGAGCTTGATGATGCAATTCCTGCATTCTTTGCGGCAATTTTCATGGCGCTTTGTTATAGCATCTCCTATGGTATTGCAGGTGGATTTATCTTCTTCTGTATTACTAAGACGGTTGTTGGTAAAGGGAAAGAGGTAAGTCCTGTAATTTGGGTTGCTTCTGGTTTATTTATTATCAACTTTATTATTACAGCATTTTTATAAGAATTAAATATTGGTAGATGTATTATAATTTCCAAACACATATAGAACCTCTAATCATTTTAGCAGTGATTAGAGGTTCTTTTTATGCTATGGTCAAGTGAAATATCAATAAAGATTAACTTTCTTAGATAGGAACACACTTTGTAATACTAGCGGTTGTAAACTGCCAGCCATTAGAAACTCCCGTTGCATGTTTCTACAAGTTATGTTGAATTAGAAACAACATAATTAGAAATAATATAATAAATTGACTTTCCGTTGGTCAAGTATTCCATTTTATGTGTTTATAAAGGTTACCTTTTATGTTATAATAAAAGTGAAAATTAAAATATTTAAAGTATTTTATGAATAGATTTTAGCAAAATATCGTCTAATTATTATAACGTACTAAAAGGAGGGTTCTTATGAAAATGTTTAAGAATATTCAAAAATTAGGGAAAGGTTTTTCGGAAACAATCCAGCGATTTCCCATTACTATTATATTTCTAGCAATTGCTGCAATAACGGAAGCAATTGCGATACAAATTGATGGGACTGCCCCGGAAAAGGCATTGCTCACTTTTTTTACAGGAGCTGCTCTTTCTATTGTTCTTCAATTGCTATATGAAAGGTTTTTTACCAAAAGGAAAGAACGAAATCTTTTCATGGTTCTGTCATTAGCGTTGACTCTGTTCTATTATTTTGGTATTAAGATGCAGGATTCTGATTTACAATTATCCATTCAGGCTGCGGTGATCTTTTTTGTACTGCTAATAAGCTTTTTATGGGTCCCTGTAATTAAAAGCAGAATCAATTTTAATCAAAGTTTCCTGGTAGCTTTTAAAGCATTCTTTACGACCCTGTTATTTCAAGGAGTTTTACTATTAGGAATCTTCCTTATACTTGGTGCTGTTGATTTCTTAATTATTAATTTGAATTCGAAGCTTTATCTGCATTTTGGCAATCTAATCTACTCCTTCCTTGCTCCAATACATTTCCTTAGTCTCATTCCTTTTTATCCAGGGAGGAAGGTATTGATGAAAGAAAACAGGAGTGTAAATGTTGATGTAGAAACTATATCCGAGTCCAATGTGACAGGGGAGAGTATAGATCAGCAAGAGGATAATGGGATTATATCAAAGAGGGAGGAGGAACTGCAGCGTTTCCTTACACCAGGTAAGTTCTTAGAGGCTTTGGTTACCTATATCATCCTTCCAATCACAGCAATACTTACGGTGATACTGCTCCTTTATATTATTGTGAACATAAGAAAAGAGTTTTGGACAGATAATTTAATGGAACCACTTCTTGTCAGTTATTCCATAACAGTAATCCTGGTATATTTGCTGGCTAGTACCTTTACGAATACACTGGCAAAATATTTTAGAGTTATATTTCCTAAAGTTCTGGTTCCTATTGTATTATTTCAGGTGATAGCATCCTTGCTTAAGACAGCTGATGTTGGAATTACCTATGGACGCTACTATGTTATATTATTTGGAATCTTCGCAGTGATTGCCGGTGTAATCTTTTGCTTTAAATCCATTCATAAGAATGGGTTAATTGCACCAATTGTAATTGTTCTATCCATAGTGTCAATTCTACCTTTTGTAAATGCTTTTACTTTAAGCCGAGAATCACAGAAAGACCGTTTACAGCAAGTGTTAGAACAGAATGATATGTTGGAGGGGAATAAAATTATACCAAAGTCTGATTTAACTGCAAAGGAGAAGGATATAATTGTAGACTCCCTTGAATATTTGGAAGAGATAAATGAGATTAAGAGGATAGATTTTCTTTCCGATTATGTGTTCTTTAAGGATTTTAAATCTGTATTTGGTTTTGAACAATATGGAAATGATGGTGACAAATATAAATATGTATCCGTATATCGTGATATTGCTTCACCAATTTTAATTGAGGGCTATGATTATATGACCTATACCTTTATTGAGACGAACAATAACAAATTGGTCATCAAGAGCGATAATGCAGAGCAGCCATTTTCTTTGAATTTAGAAAATCAAGAACTAATTTTAACAGATGAGAGTGGGGAACTTTTGAGATTTTCTTTAAAACAACTTTTTGACAAAGCAATTACACTGGAGAATGAAGGTGAATCACTGCCTACTGAGAAACTAACCCTTACTGAAGAAAATTCATCTGCCAAGCTGACGCTTATCCTGCAAAATATTAGCCTAAATGCATACGATGAAGGCAAGGATGTACAATCCGATCTTTATATTCTTATTGATTTTAAATAGACCTGCATAAAGTAAATTAAAGGCTGGGAATTTAGAAGAAACTGGGATTTAACACAATATAAGTTATCTGTCAATCAGAAATGAGAAGGATTTCTCATTTTTGATTGACAGAATATAACCAATGATGTAATATAATAGCGTAAATTCATAAGACCTCACTTACTTGGTGAGGTAGAGGCGCGGTACTTAACAGTCTGTAGAATAGCTTGAGAAGCGAGGAAGCTACAGAGAAGGAAATATCGCCGAAGTGTATTATATACTCGATATAATATGCTGGGCCTGCAATCAATAATTGCAGGACTGTCCTAACAGACAACCCAGTTTGTTAGGTTGTGCTATCTCATAGGGGATTAGTGGGGAACTTAGGACAATGGCGTGCAACCTGAGGATACCTCAGGTTTTTTTGTTACAAAAAATAGAAACTAATCAGTAAGAGCTCGTGAATTTTGCACCCAATACATAGGAAGTCATTAAATGGTGACAGTGATAGCGGTTAATGCAGAGGTCTGGATTAACAATATTATCTCTGCACATAATATTTATTATCAACGGGAGGAAAAATTTTATGAAGAAAAGATTGTCAGTTTTACTTGCACTTGCAATGGCGGTAACAGTGATATTCACTGGTTGCGGAACGAAAGCAGAGACACCTGCAAAGGATGGGGAAGCAGATAACACATTTAAAGTTGGTATGGAATGTGCTTATGCACCTTTTAACTGGACTCAGCTAGATGATTCCAACGGAGCTGTTCCAATTCAGGGAACTTCCGAATTTGCTGGTGGTTATGACGTTGAAATCGCTAAGAAAATAGCAGAAGGCCTAGGAAAAGAGCTTGTTATCGTAAAGACAGAATGGTCCGGTTTATTACCTGCATTAACATCAGGTAAAATCGATGCGATTATTGCTGGTATGTCACCAACTGCTGAGAGAAAAGAATCTATCGATTTCTCTGATAATTACTATAATTCTAATCTTGTAATGGTAGTTAAAAAAGGTGGAGCATATGAAAATGCAACTTCTATTCAAGATTTTAGCGGAGCAAAGATTACAGCGCAGCTAGGAACCTTCCATTACTCAGTAATCGATCAAATCGAAGGTGTTGAACAGCAAACAGCTATGGATGACTTCGCAGCAATGAGAGTAGCACTTGAGTCTGGTATCATTGACGGTTATGTATCTGAACGACCTGAAGGTGTAAGCGCTTCTGCTGCAAAAGAAAATAGTTATGCAATGGTAGAGTTTACGGATGGATTTGAAACCTCTCCTGATGATACAGCTATAGCAGTTGGAATTAAAAAAGACAGTGAATATACTGCAAAGGTAAATGAGATTTTAGCTAAGGTTTCGGAAGAAGATCGTGTGGCTATTATGGATGCGGCAATCGCAAATCAACCTGCAGCTGAATAACATGGTGTAAACTTAGGGGCTGTCCAAAGTTAAATCAAAAAGGACAGTCTCTATTCTTGTGTAATAGGTTGGCAGGCTATACAAATATTTAATTCAATATACATTCGAAAGCGAGCTTTCTACTATGTATTGAATTAAATATTTGCAGGACTAAACGGTTATAAAAATAAAAAACTTTACCCAGGTAGCTTCTCTTGCTATTATTAAGGAAGTTGATAGGGAAACATAATTATCGATATGTTTAGAAAGGTATGGTACACAAATGTCTTTAGATACACTTCTATTGGTATTACAAAAATATAGTCCGATGCTTTTAAGAGGAGCGGGAACAACGCTCTTGATTTCAATGGTCGGAACAATTCTAGGATCCGTCATTGGATTAATCATCGGTACAATCCGTACCATTCCAATGCCTGACCGCGGTGCAAAGCGTTTCTTATTAAAGATAGTTAACATAATACTATCTATTTATGTTGAGTTCTTCCGTGGAACTCCGATGATTGTACAAGCCGTTGTTATTTACTATGGTTCAAAAGCTTTATTTAACATAGATATGAGCCCTATTTTTGCCGGTATGTTCGTAGTATCCATTAACACTGGTGCTTATACAGCAGAAATCGTTCGAGGCGGAATTATCTCTGTTGATAAGGGACAATTTGAAGCAGCTCATGCAATCGGTATGAACCATCTTAAAACAATGATTCATGTAGTACTTCCACAGGTACTTCGTAATATCTTACCTCCAATCGGTAATGAATTTATCATCAACATAAAGGATACCTCTGTACTTAATGTAATCTCTGTAACAGAGTTATATTTCCAGTCAAAGTCTGTAGTAAGTAACACCTTTAGTTACTTTGAACCGTTCGCAGTAACTTGTGTAATCTACTTAATTATGACACTTACGGTTACAAGAATTCTTCGTTATTTCGAACGTAGGTTGGATGGCCCAGATTCTTATAATGTAATTCCAGGCAATCAGATGCAAGTAGAACGCCCGGAAGATGCAATCAGACATAAAAATTAGTCAAGGAGGATAATCAAATGGAAAAAGTAGTTGAGATACAACATTTAAAGAAATCCTTCGGGACAAATTTAATCTTAAAGGATATTGATTTTTCAGTAGATAAAGGTGAGGTAGTGTGTATTATTGGAGCATCCGGTTCCGGAAAGTCTACATTATTACGCTGTATTAACTTATTAGAGAAGCCGAATGCCGGTAAGATCATCTATAAGGGTGAAAATATCTTAGATGATAAGCATGATATCTATGCTTACCGTACCAAGCTCGGAATGGTGTTCCAGCAGTTTAACTTGTTTAACAATCACAACGTACTTAGCAATTGTACTGTTGGTCAAATAAAGGTGTTAAAGAGAAGTAAGGAAGAAGCAGAGAAGGTTGCCTTGAAATATCTGTCCGTAGTTGGTATGGATCAGTACATTAATGCGAAGCCGAGGCAATTATCCGGTGGACAAAAGCAAAGAGTTGCCATTGCTAGAGCCTTGTCCATGGAGCCAGATGTTCTTCTCTTCGATGAACCAACTTCAGCACTTGACCCAGAGATGGTGGGTGAGGTACTTGCAGTAATGAAAGAGCTTGCTAAAAGTGGTCTTACGATGCTTGTGGTTACTCATGAGATGGGCTTTGCTAAGGAAGTTGCTAATCGTGTAGTATTCATGGATAAGGGAGTTATTGCAGAAGAAGGAACACCGGAGCAGATTTTTAATAATCCAACTCAGGATAGAACCAAGGAATTCTTAAAGAGAGTTCTTAAGGAACAGGAATAGTAAGGAACAAGAATAGTAAGGAACAGTAATAGAGATTAAAACGTTATATATAATTGATTTAAACCCATGAATATGCAAATTGACGAAGTTTGATATTTGATTGGATTTGTCACTCTAAGCAATATTAAGAGTAAATTAAATATTATTTAACATTCAAAAGGCCAGCTATTATTTAACATAGCTGGCCTTTTATAAATATTATATTAGATTATTCACACAGTTTAGCCACAATTTGATTAACTAATTTACCATCTGCTTTGCCTTTTAATTCAGGCGAAACATTCTTCATAATCATACCTTTATTCTTAGTAGCAACTAATTCAGAGTATTTTCCAAGGATAAAAGCTTCGATTTCCTGCTCAGTCATCATAACAGGAGCATAGTCTTTAATCACATCTAAGGTAGCCTGATAACCAGCTCTTAACTCTTCGCGTTCCGCTGGACAGGTGTCAAGTTGCTCTTTCACAAGTTTCATTTCCTTTAATATTGCGCGATCAACAAGTTCTTCCTGAATATTATCACGACAGCCCTCATCAATAGCAATTTTCTTAACTGCAGAAATTAAGGAAGAAATCGCATCCTTACGTACCTTATCATGAGCCTTCATAGCGGCTACCATATCTTTTTGCAATTGATCCATTTGCATAGTTGTATCCTCCTATTCATTCGCAACGAATGATTATAATTATAGTGTTTAACCTTATTATTCCCATGCTCAACAGTATATTTCAAAATGGTAAGATATTCAAGAGAATTTTAATTGTTTAATTACAGCAGCTAATTAAACGTTACTGTTCACTCCGTTCACAGTAACACATGATTTCTGCATGCAAATTCGCTTCGCGAAGCAGAAATCATCTCTTGAATCACTTTTTTCCGTATCTTAACAGCAAGTGTTAAGATACGTGTGAACAGTAACAATAAAACTACATTACGGATCATTTTAGTTTAGCTTTGTGAATGTGCAAATTGACAAAGCTAAATCATTTAGATGACTTATGACATTCAAATTATTAAGGGAGAGAAGGCAATGATAAAAAACTTTTATTAAGCTCTAAACTGTGACATAATGGTGTCATAGTTTATTTGCTATTATCGTAGTTGAAGGGAGGACATATGAAAATAGATCGCCTAATGGCTATTACTATATATTTGCTAAAGCACGGAAAAACATCTGCTCAAAAGCTTTCAGAAGAATTTGAAGTCTCAACAAGAACAATTGTGAGAGATATGGAAACCTTAGGTCAAGCGGGTATCCCGATCCAGTCCACTTTTGGAGTAGATGGAGGGTATCAAATTGTAGAGACCTATGTGATGGATAAACAATTGGCAAATAGAAATGATTATGACTTTATTGTAACGGCATTAAAAGGTCTTGCAAGCGCATATACAAACAAGAATCTGGAGAAGACCCTTGATAAGATGAGTTCGCTGGTTGAAGGTAAGATAAGCCCAATCAGCATAGACTTCAGTGTTGCACAGGAAAATCAGGAGATTAATGAACAGATTCAGTTGTTGGAAACAGCAATATTACAGAAAAGGATGGTTCAATTTCAATATACAAATAATGAAAACGAAGTAAAGCAAATGTTAGTAGAGCCTGCGAGCTTGGTATATAAGTGGTTTAACTGGTATCTGATCGGGTATTATGAAAAATATCAGGATTATTGTATGTTTAAGCTTGTGCGAATAGAGAATCTACAGATTACAAAAAAGCTGAATACGAAAGAACATCATATAGAAAATAGCGTTATCAGTGATCGTAATATTCAAAAAAGTATTGAAATAAAGTTTAATGGGAAAGCGCATGTAAAATCAAAATGCAAGGAATATTTGAATGGGCAGGTTACAAAGGAATACGAAAATGGTGATTTTGAGTTTTGTTTTTCGGTTCCAGAGAAAGAGACCTTTTGGTTTGGGGTGATTCTTTCCTTGGGCAGTTCAGTAAAGATAATAGAGCCTCAAAGTGTTATTGATCGCATTATAGCAACTTGCAATGAATTATTAGATGAATACGGGGAACCGGCTCGGATAATATAGAAGTCGTGAATGCTTCCCTACAAATATTTTATGACAGGATGAATGGCACTGAATGATGTCTGAAAGACAGGCCTCCACTAAATAAAGTGTCCACAGTTATGGGTACATTATAGAACAGAGAAATAAAAGGGGATAAATGCACATAAATACGGATAAATAAAAGGTGGAAAATAAAAGGAGATAAACAAAGTGATTGATATTTATGAAAAATGTCCTACCTTAGAAAACGATAATTTTTTGTTAAGATTAATAGATGAAAAAGATGCAAAAGATTTACTCGAAGTTTATGGTAATAAAGAGACATTACCATATTTTAATAGTGATAATTGTAATGGAGATAATTTTTATTATCCTACGGAAGCAAGAATGCTTAAGGCGATAAAGTTCTGGCTATGGGAATATGAGAATAAAGTCTATATACGATTTTCAATTATTAACAAAGAAGATAATAAAGCTATAGGAACGATTGAGTTATTTAACCGCAGGTCTAAATATTATTATAATGATTGTGGTATTTTGCGACTAGACGTAAGAAGTGATTACGAGAATCTACCATTACTCTATGAGATTATGACAATTATTTTGGAGCCAGCATATACGTTGTTTGGATGCTCTATGATTGCAACAAAGGCAGCAATATATGCTATGGAAAGAGTAAGGGTCTTGGAAAAGATGGGTTTTCAAAAATCAAAAAGACATTTAATTGGGAAGTATGACACGTATGGAGATTATTGGATAATTAAGAAGGGTTAAATAAAAGGAGATTGGAGAGTTTGCTGATCAATTACTCACATGATTAGTCGGTAACATAAACGGTACAACGGACCTTAGTGCCATCTTCGGCGGCATAGACATAAGCTCTGCCTTTTTGTTTAGCAGTAATGACACCTTTTAAGTCAATGGATAATATGTTGTCATTACTTGTAGACCAGATAGGGGTGTTGCCTGAAGAAACCTTGGCAGTTAGGGTGGTAGTTGCACCTTTCTTCAAGGTGACTTCAGTAGCACTCAAGGTGATATCGGGTTTATTTACTACAATCTCGCAGGTTTGTAACACCCCATCAACAGTAGCAGTAATGATTGCGGTACCATTCTTCACAGCAGTAACAGTACCAGTGGCATCAACGATAGCAACACTTTTCTTATTCGTTTTCCAGGTTGGTTTTATGCCAGACGAAACAGTGGCAGATAACTTGGCGGTTTGTCCTCTATAAAGGCTGATGGAGGTCTTGTTAAGCTTTACCGTGGGTAAATTAACGGTAACGTTACAAATCGTACTTGTTCCATCAGCTGTAGCGGTTATAGCAGTCTCACCAGGCTTTAACGCTGTAACCTTACCGTATTCATCGACGGTAGCAATGCTTTTCTTGCTACTTTTCCAAGTGACCTTGCCATCAGTTGATGTAGAAGCTGTTAAACGTAGCGTTTCGCCATTCTCTAGGGAAGCGCTGGTCTTATTTAGTGTAACTTTAGTCTTATTCACACTAATTTGGCAGGACGCCTCGGCATCTTTAATCTTAGCCGTAATGATTGCAGTGCCAGCTTTCTTGGTCGTAACGACGCCGTAAGTATTGACAGAGGCAATTTTAGAATCACTACTCTTCCAGGTGGGTTTCTTTCCAGTTGAAGTGACTGCAACTATGTAAATATCATCTCCTATATCAGCGGTCGCCTTATATTGAGAAAGGATTACAAAAGAAAATAGGGAAGATGTGGCGGAAACCTGTAACGTTGGGGCGGTAAGGGAAAGAACGGATAAACTTACAATAAGCGTAAGTAAGAATTTCTTCAGGTATTTCATAGATTCCTCCATTCATAGAATGTAAGGAAAAGATCAGCAAACTTAGGTAAAGTGTAGCATTAACAAAAGTGATTGTAAATGTTTGTGAACTAGGATTGTCATTTGTGACAACGAAGAAACGGTTATGTATATTGATTGCACAAAGGAGATGTCACCTATTGAGAACATCTCCTTTCATAATCTATATGCGTTAATTTTATAATTAGGATAGTGCAGAATCAGATAAAGCCCAACCTTCAACAACACGAACACCGCGATCATCGCCATTATCCTTGAACTCAACGAATTCCATTGTGTTCTGGACGATTTCTTTTCCAGTGTCCAAATTTGTAACCTTAACAGTATAACGAATGGCGCACCAGTTGTCTTTTATAATCATGTTTTCGAACTCACCTAGATCCATGGTGAAATGCTGGAACAGTTGTCCCATCATAGATTTGTATTCTTCGAGGGTGCAGCGACGCTGGGAACCACCGAAAGGAATATTGTAATGTGCATCTGGTTCATACAGGGTGTTGCACCAATCAAGCCAACCCTCATATCCACCGTTCCAGTTTTTGAATCCAGTTTCGAGACGGTCTCTAATTGCCTTCTCAATAGGTTTAGTTGTTTCCAAAGAATTTTTAATTGACATAGTTTATACCTCACTTATTTTTATTTTCATCAAGTAATATTTGATGTTGGCTAAAGAATACATCACCAATATTTGAAAAGTGTTTTTGTTGTGTTTAAGAAATATTAATTCAATATCTATTTTCAATGAGTTATGTCGAATAATTGGACAAGCTCTCATGCGCCGATTTTCATATCACTGGAGTCGGCACAGTTTTTGTAAAGGAAGTTAATAGACCGTGGGTAGACAAATGAGTAAATAATCCTTATAATATTCGAAGTGAGAATTATAATAGATAATTGTGAAAAAAGGAGGATTGGTAACAGTTTTGGATAAGTAAATTATTATTTTATTTACCATTGCTGGTTACCATGTAGATAGATGAAAAAAGGACAGATTTATGAGGGTATCGTTCAAAGAGTTGACTTTCCTAACAAAGGCATAATCGAGTGTGAAGGTGAAAAAGTAATCGTTAAAAATAGTATGCCAGGACAGAAAGTTAGATTTGCCATTAATAAAAAGAGAGCTGGAAGAGCAGAAGGCAGTCTGAAAGAAGTATTGGAGAAATCACCACTGGAGAGTAGAGAGCAAGCCTGCAGTAAATTCGGTCAGTGTGGTGGCTGTAGTTATCAAACCATGTCCTATGAGAACCAGCTTGATATGAAAAAGGAACAGGTGAAGCGATTACTCGATCAGGTCTGCCAGGATTATGATTTTGAAGGTATCTTAGGGAGTCCTGTGGAATGGGGTTACCGTAATAAGATGGAATTCTCCTTTGGAGATGAGTATAAGGATGGACCTTTAGCATTAGGTTTGCATAAGAAGGGGAGTTTTCATGATATTCTTACCGTAGATGATTGTGCAATTGTGGATGAGGATTTTAATAAGATATTAAGCTGTATCTTAGAGTACTGTAAGGATAGAGGGTTGACCTATTATCACAAGTTGTCACATAAGGGGTACTTAAGGCATCTGTTGGTTCGTAAGGCAGTGAAGACAGGAGAGATATTAATTAATATCCTAACATCTTCGCAGGAGGAAACTGGGGAAAATCAGGAGGCTAGAGTAGAGGGTGAAGACATTTTCACAGCATTGTCTACTCAATTATTAAATATGCCACTTATGGGTGATATCGTTGGAATTATGCATACCTATAATGATAGCCTTGCGGATATTGTAAAATGTGACCAGGTAGTACAGCTTTATGGCAGAGACTATATCTATGAAGAATTATTAGGGCTAAGATTCAAGATTTCTACTTTCTCTTTCTTTCAAACAAATTCTCTTGGGGCAGAAGTATTATATTCCAAGGTACGCGAGTATGTAGGAGAAACCAAGGACCGAACAATCTTTGATTTATATAGCGGAACCGGAACCATCGCTCAGCTACTGGCACCTGTTGCAAGCAAAGTAACTGGTGTGGAAATAGTGGAAGAGGCGGTTGAAGCTGCGAAGGAAAATGCGGCGTTGAACGGATTGGATAACTGTGAATTTATTGCAGGTGATGTATTAAAGGTAATAGATTCCTTAACAGAAAGGCCGGATATTATTGTTCTTGATCCGCCTAGGGATGGGATTCATCCCAAGGCTTTGGATAAGATTATTAACTTTGGAGTAGATAAGATTGTTTATATTTCTTGTAAGCCGACATCGCTTGTGAGAGATTTGGAAGTGTTGCAGGAGAAGGGGTATAAGGTAGAGAAGGTTTGTGCGGTGGATATGTTTCCCGAGACGGTGCATGTGGAGACCGTAATTCTACTACATCGGAAAGATACCTGAAACTCCTTGATTTTAGGCACTTTGAGCGGTTTTATCAGTTCTCACAAAGTGATCGAAAAGAGCGAAAAAAGGCAATTTCAGATGGGGTGAATGTGTCGGTAGTTCTTGATATGGTGTCTCGGAACACATGAAGCTACAGTTCATAATTTCATTATAAAAACTAAATTCTTTATCATTCAACTAAATAATTAAAAGTCGTACAGACCGCTTATTTTCAAGCTTTTTGAAGATGAGCGGTCTGTTTGC
Organism: Bacillota bacterium; assembly: GCA_023407575.1. Taxonomy (GTDB): domain Bacteria; phylum Bacillota; class Clostridia; order Lachnospirales; family Lachnospiraceae; genus Mobilitalea. The sequence continues at coordinate 681,228 of JAEYLX010000075.1, read as the reverse complement.
ATTTTAAATTAGAAATATAAGCATGAGTGGAAAAGAGAAGGCGGTGAAGTAGGTGAACAAAAATGAAGAAATGTATTCTTCTTGGCAAGACAACCATGAGACAGAAAGTGAAACAGTTAGAAATGACCAAAAAATCACAATAGTCCAGTTAAATAAGCTAACTGGTTTTAAAAATCATCCATTTAAAGTTGAAACAAACACAGAATTATTTGAGTTGATGAAGAGTATTGAAAAGGATGGAATCTTGGTACCTTTATTAGCGAGACCCAAGCCAGACGACAATGGGTATGAATTAATTTCCGGGCATAGGAGAAAGGCTGCTTGTGAATGGGCGGGTATAACAGAGGTTCCGGTTATTATCCGTGATTTAGATGATAATCAAGCTGTTATAGCAATGGTAAACAGTAATCTTCATAGAGAAAATTTGAAATCCAGCGAGAAGGCATTTGCCTATAAGATGAGATTAGATGCTATGAAGAATCAAGGAAAGAGAACGGATTTAACTTCGGCCCAAGTTGAGCCGAAGTTAGATAATAATATATTAGCAATATATCTGCTTAAAGCATTATATGACGAAAATGGAGAGTGGAAAGTTGTTAATGATGAAGTTGATCAGAAAGGATTTAGGAGTAACACAGAATTGGCCAAACAAGCTGGAGAAAGTGTAAATCAAATTAAGCGTTATATTCGTTTGACAAATCTAATTCCAAAGATATTAGACATGGTGGATCAGGAGAAAATAGCATTTACGGTGGCGGTAGAACTTTCTTATCTAAAGGAAGAAGAACAGTATGAACTTCATGCGGTCATGGATTTAGAGCAGTGCACACCATCTTTATCACAGGCGAATAGACTTAAAAGGTTGAGCCAAACAGGACAATTGTATATTGATGCAATTTATTCAGTTATGGGAGAAGAAAAGCCAAATCAAAAGTTACAGATTAAAATCAAAGCAGATAGAGTAGAGAAATATTTTCCAAAGGATTTTACAGAAAAGCAAAAAGTAGACTTGATTGAAAAATTACTTCAGGAATGGCATGGACATCAACCGAAAAAAAAGCAGAGATTAGCTAGTAGCAGATAAGAAAGATATAAAAGCAGTTCTTCATATTTGTTAATAAATGACATACTAATTATAATTTTACTTAGAAGTAAATAGAAATAAAATTTAAGAATTTAAAGAGAGTACATTAATCCTATTTAAAGTAGAGGTGATATTTATAAAACATATTCTCACAAGGAGGAAAAGGCAAATGGAACATAATCATATAGAAATTATCGGAGTTGACCATGGATTTTCCATGATGAAGACAGTAAGCCATGTATTTACATCAGGAGTGGGAGAAATTACTTCGGAGCCTGCCATACATGAAAATCTCTTGGAATATCAGGGAAGATTTTATAGAATTGGCAGTGAACGGCTAACAGTAAAACCAACTAAGGTACTAGATGAAAATTATTATATTCTAACACTGGCAGCAATCGCTAAGGAATTAGAGCGGAAAGGGATGAGAAGCGCTAATATATTCTTAGCTGTCGGTCTTCCACTTACAAGATTCGGTGTGGAAAAGCAAGGTTTCATTGATTATCTCTCTAAAAACAAAGAGGTCACGTTCATATATGAGGGAATAACTTACCGAATACGATTGGACAAGGTAGCGGTTTTTCTACAGTGCTATGCGGCGGTAGTAGACCGAATGATGACTTTTACAAAAAGGGTTCTGGTGGTGGATATAGGAAGCTGGACCATTGATATGATGCCGATTGAAGAGAAATCCCCAGATGAATCAAGGTGTGTTACCACACCAAGAGGTTTGATTACCTGTATACGTTCTATTAATGAGCAGTGTGTCAGACTATTAAATGGTGAGATTGATGAAAGTGAAATCCAGCAGGTTATGAGGTTTGGTAAAAGTGATTTGTACGATAAGTATTTTCAAATTATTAAAAAAGAAATCGAAGCATTTACCAACTATGTTTATGATGTAATCGGAGAGCATGGATACAATCTGCATACGACCAATATCATTTTTGTTGGTGGAGGAGCAACAGTAATGAGGCTGTTTGGAAGTTTAAAGCAAAAAAACATAACATTTATTGAGGATATCAAGGCAAATGCCAAGGGCTTCGAGCAACTTGCAAGGATGGCACTGAAAGCAAATAAAAAGATTGGTTAGGTGAAGAGGAATGGCAAAGGATAATATAGTGGTCCATAACTTAAGACTGAATCTGGATAATCCACAGCATCAAAAAATAAATAAAGTACTCCAAGATCTGAACCCTGATATTTTTAAATCTAAAAACCGGTTTGTTGCAGATGCGGTAGAAATATATATTGATAGTTTTGAAAAGGAAGATTTGACCAAGGAGGAAAGCAGGAAGAAAGCTCAGCGTCAGGAATATATCAGTCGGGAAGATTTGGAAGAGATTAAAAATGAAATACGTCATGAACTGTTGACTGAAGTAAGAAATGAAGTGATAAAGCTCCTGGGTGGGGTTGTTGCCGGAATGTATGTGGGTCAAGGTACACCAGTTGCTAACAGTATAAAGCAGGAAGTAACAGGGGATGAAACGGATGAAGTTGATGAAACAATGGAAAAGCTGGCATTAAGCTGGTCATAAAAAATGGAGGGATCATTATGAGGGGAATAATAAAAGGAATCGGCAAGGTTATTCTTAGTATATTAAAAGCAATCTTATGGATTATTATGAAGGTACTAGGCCTTATTTTAGGGCTTAGCAAAGTGATTCTTCTTTTATTCGGACTTGTAATGAGAATTTTCCTTGCATTTGTCAGAGCAGGTACACTGTAATAAGCACAGGAAGTTATTGTATCAGATATAGAACGTAAATATAGCAGAAGGAGTAAAGACATGTATTGTATACGGGACAAACCATTGGTGGTTTCTGTGCAATCAGATAGAAAGTAGAAGATCTTTCAAACTGTATTGCGGATATGTTAGCGTAATGGCAATCATACCTATCCATTACTGTGATAGGTGGATAGGAATAAGATTATTAAGATATTTTACTTGCTGTTGATGAAAGAAACGATAATAAAATAAAGAGTTATTTAGACAGGACTGAATTGGCGATTTGTGGATGAGTATTCCCTTTGCTGAATTGGTTCTGTTTTTTTACGTGGAGTAAGAGAAATGTAATAGTGCAAGGAGAGGAGGGAGGGGGTGAATGAAATTGATAGCCCTTTTTAAGGATTTATCATAAATTGAGAAATATGAGCTGTTTTGTTTGTTTAATAAAGAACATGCATTGGAAATAGCAGGGGATGTAGTTATGGTTGTTGGTATTGCCGCAGAGGGTACAGGGAAAAAGGCGTTAAGGTTATATCGAAGTTAAAGTAATGTATGATATATGATGGAAAACTATAAAATTTCAAATCGTCGAGCTAATGAACTTCCCATGGAGTTTATTTAGATATTTTTTATCCTCATCTTTTGTAATGGTAATATAATTTGAAACGGCAAATTGTAAAGTATATTAATTTTATTATATGGAAGTAACCCCCAAAAATTAGCATTAAAACTATATTTATTAGTTAACATTTTTATCATAAGCGTTTTAGGGATATATATTTTATTATAAAAAGTCTATAAAATCTTTATATTTTTGTCGTTTCCAAATTAATATTGTAATATAAGATATTATTTTAGTATATTAATTTGAAATAATATCCAGTTGGTGATATATTTAAACTATATATATTAGCAATGGGAAGTTAAGCAAGAACGAAATAAGGTTTCACCTTGCGGGAGCGGAATTTAATTTGTCACTTGTAGCAAAGGGGTATTATTGAAAGCAGTTGATGTATGAAAGAAACCTACGGATGTGCAGATAATGGAAAAGATGCATTCAGCGATGAAGGAATGTTGTATGCATCCTGACCAAACACATTGTAAAGGAAAAAATAAAAAAGCTCATGCATTGCAAAATATTAAAATTATTTCTCTCTTAGCAGTTGCTGATTGTCATGTGCATTTAAGATTCCCGGATAGATTAAATTTGCTGATTATGCGTACATAACACTAGATAATGATATGAATGGTAAGAAAATGAGGCACAAATGAAGGGCATCATGAGTAGAGCAGCGGTTACAATTTTTCCAGAAGAGAATCTATCCTGATTATTAATAAGTTGCCTTAAAAGCGAGCAATTAATCTATTTATATGAGTCATTCAAAGTATAAGAATTTTTGAAGGATATTTAAAATAATGCTTGGGAGCAATACATTAAGGGGAGGATTCTGATAGTGAAATATTTATCTAAGCTAATAGTACTTGCAATTATATTTGTTATTTTAATTAATGTTGGGCTTCCTATATTGTATTTTGGAACATATCAATTAATTAATTATACTGATACATCAATATATACAAGATATGCAACTGGGAATAAGTATGAGGAAAATATTTTCTTTAATGCAGAAGTTGATGAAAGAACAGGAATCTTATCTGAGCTACAAGAAAATATTGATCAAATGGATACAATAAAAAACAAGCAAGATTTTGCTAGAGTTATAACTGAACCGCTGAATTAGATAATAATATTTTACAGTTAAATTTATTTTTGATATGTATGCTATTTGCAGGAATTTCAGTTATAGTTTTTAAATGTCGTAAAACATTCTATTTCATTGCAGGCATTATATATGCTATAACAGTAATGTCAATTTTTCTGGAGGTATTTCAGATTATCTTGTGCTGAGAACTATAAATGTTTTCTTGAGATTAGGTAAAGTAACGCTATCATATCAGGATATGAATACAATAAAATCGATATTCATTCAAGCATACAAAGAGAGCATGGTGGCATTTATTATTTTTGATACTATAATACAGATAGTTCAAACCGATAGGGAGAAAAAGAGAAAAGAAGAGATTAAATATATAATATATTCGTTGGACTATCAAATAAATTTTTTGGAGAAATATAAATATGAAGATTATCAATATATTGCAAGGTTTAAAATACCTGTTAGAACATTATTAAAAAAGTGTCGGAGAAAACAAAAAACTTTAGAAAAATATATTAAGAAGGAGGGGGAAAACGCTCCTACTAATAGAAGAATGATAAATGAAAAAAACAATATTGAAAAATTAACAAATAATATAAATGAAATTATTAATTTCAGTGTAGTGCATACTACAAAAGAATACATTGATATTTTGACAGAAGTAAGAATTCTCATGTATGTATTACATATATATGAAGACTAATTTATAAAAATTTGAAAGTATTAAAGAAGTCTATAATTCTGTTGTGTGAGAGTGGTAAGTAATTGTGGTCCTGCTTATTATTTGCAAGTTTATTTGAATTTTAGTATGACGGTGTTGGACTGATTGAAGTGGTTATTTTTTAATAGATAAAGAGGTGTTGAGAATATGATAAAATGTTTTTTTACTGACTTGCAGAGTATCACTATGAATGAATTGCGATCCACTAAACATAGTATTAAAGCAGCCATAGCATGGATAAACTTTAAATGCTATGGAGAAATATTTTTGGAATTGTTGAATAGAGGAGTTAAGATAAAAATTCTTTTGAATGATGATGTGATAAACCAAAAATATCTTGATGATATAGCATTCCTTAATAGTTATGGTGCTCAGATTAGATTAGTACGATATTCTGGAATTATGCATCATAAGTTTTGCGTTATAGACAAGTCAAAGTGTCTCTTTGGCTCCTTTAACTGGACCAATAGTGCAAATATCAGAAACATAGAGGATTTAAACATTTGTGATCAGCCAGTATTAGTCTATGACTATTTATTGGAATTTAAGGCATTATGGGAATTAAGTAAATCTGATATAAAAATTCTCCGAAATCCGACGAAGTGCGTTTCTTGTGGTATGCCTTTGTTAAATATAATGTTTATAGAACAGAAAGGTTACTATCAAACCAAAATAGATGTTATACAGCAGTGTTCTTGTGGACAGCAGAACATTTTTACTGATTATTTTGATATTAGTGTTTATAACAATTATCTGGGAGAAATAGAACAGTTTGAAGATTCAATTGCAGACGCACAGCAAAGTGGAGATTATATATACTACAATCAATTAGTTAGTCAGCAGGATCATGCGTTATCATGTTATCTTTCTACAGTTAGGAAAAATAGAATGGGGTTTCCAATTATTCATGCAGTGGGTGTTAAAGCGTGGAGAGATTTTTATAAAAATGATGGTGAGTGGTATTATAAAATCATATGGAAAGAACGAGGTACAGAAAATTACATTGAAAATGAGTATGAAATAATGGAATAGTATAACTTATTTGAATAACACTAATGGGGGTTGATTTATTTATTAATTATACCTATAGTGCTATTAATTTTTAGTGATAGACCATAAAGATAAAATATTAGTACAAACATTATTTTTTAGGAGGAAATTGTATGAGTGAATTTATAATGATTAAAGCAAAAAACACGTTACCTTCACTAAAATTCTTAGAAGAAAGCTATATGGAGAATGGAAACAAAAAATTTTTTAACATTACAGGAAATCAGGCTGATAAAACTGTAATAAGGAGTTTGTTAGATGACGCCTACCCTACGTATGTTTTGGTATTTTCAGAGGTAGATAAAATCAAGGAAGTAGAGTATCTTTATTTGGGTTCAAGTACTAAAAGTGAGACTGTACAAGGTCTTTCACTTAAGATATGTATTTTGCAAAAAATATATAATAAATCTATTATTAGGAATTTCCTATCTTGTTCTGAAATAAACTTAACACAAGATTTTGAATATACTTCTTACATAACTCTTGAAAATTCACCTAGTCTTGTTAAGCAAATGGATTTGGTCGCATATCCTCCATATAAAAATCCTAATATATTTCAGAATATAAGATACATGGTAATGGAAGAAGAAAGTTTATTACATTCATTGGCACAACGGAATGAATATTGCTTGAGGGAACACTCTCATATTACATTAGATAATCATCGGAGCGAATTTCAAAGGGATTATGAGAGAGTTATACATTCTAAAGCATTTAGACGAATGGTTGATAAGGCACAAATTTTTTCTGCAGAAAAGGGTGACCACTATAGAACACGTATGACACACTCAATTGTTGTTAGTCAAATTGCAAAAAGTATAAGCACTGTTCTTAAACTGAATATCTGTTTGACAGATGCAATTGCTTTGGGACATGATATAGGGCACACTCCGTTTGGACACCAAGGTGAACGCACTTTAAATGCAATATTATCTGGAGAAAAGCCATTATTAAGAGGTATAATTAAAAAGGGAGCTAGTTATGGTGGATTTAAGCATAACTATCATTCACTTAGGGTAGCAACCAGATTAGAGGAAAAATATATTGAATATGATGGATTGAATTTATCATTTCAAACACTTGATGGTATCTGGAAACACACCAAAACCAATTTATCAGATGGATCGCTCGAAAACTTTATTATATCAGAGGAGTTAAACGGATTTTTAAGAAGTCAAAACATTCCATGTACACTAGAAGGACAAGTAGTAAGACTTGCGGATGAAATTGCACAGAGAAGTCATGATCTAGAAGATGCTTTTTCTGCTAAAAGGTTAACAATAGAAGAACTCAAGAATTATCTACTTCTTAGTAAGATGGATAAGTTAAAAGATCAAATAAATCTGATAGAAAAATCCTTTAAAGAAGCAAAAAAGTCTAAGCGCTTTGGTGCTGATGATGAGGAACTTTTACAGGAACGTATATCATCAAGGGTCATCTCTTTTTTCATTAGTGATGTACTTACTCAGTCAATTACTAATATAGATAATTTTCTTACTGCTGATGGAGTACAAAGATTTAAAAGAGAAGGGTATAAGGTATCTGAGATGCTTATTGATTTTTCTCCTGAAGGTAAAAAGCTATGTGATTATCTTGAGAAGATTATTTCAAAAAAGGTAATTAATAGTGCAGAAGTATCTTTATTTGATAGCAACGGTTCAACAGTCGTTGAATCGCTTTTTACTTCTTACTATAATAATCCGCGATTATTGCATAGAGGTACACTTCACAGAATTATGCAAGATTTTCGTAGAATTACAAAAAATGTAATTGATTTTGAAGAAGGTGACCCACGAATTATTGAATCTGAGTGGTATAAAATTATTAATGCTGAATCTGATAAGGATGACTGTGACTTAGTACATAATGAATATATCGAAAAAAATAAAGCTCTTGTAAGAAATATTACTGATTTTATAGCTGGCATGACAGATTCATATGCTATTAATAAGTATAATAGCATTCGACGGTAGATATGAATTTTATTATATAGATTAGTCAGATGGTGCAAAAAATAAGCTTGTTAGAGACACTACAATATAATCCACATTCTAACAAATGCAATTTATGAAGTATAAATAATAATTTAGAGGTGTTCCTATGATAATTTCATCAGCTACAAACATTTCAGAAGACAATGAACTGAGGTCACAATTTGTGTGGCAATTAATTAATGACCAAAATAATTTCGCTTTTCAATGTGTTGGTCAAAATATTCCACTCGTATTAATCCAATTTTGGAATGACAGCGAATCAATACCTTTGGACGTACAGGAGTGCATAAAAAGTTGGCATCCGCTAGAAGAACAAGGCTTTAAGCACTTCTTATTTAACGACATAACTGCAAATGAATTCATCAAAAATAACTATGATAGTCGGTATCTAAACGCATTTCATCGTTGCTTGCATCCTGCGATGAGATCAGACTATTTTAGACTTTGCTATTTATTAAAAAGCGGTGGTTTTTATGTTGATACGGATGATGTTTATAAAGGAATTGGTATTGAAGGACTGTTCTCTGATGACAAACTGAAGGTTCATCCATTATGCTATGATATATCAACAGACTCAATGGTGCGGACATCCGATTTCATATTAAATAACGAATATCGTTCTGACAGAATCTATTATCTTAATAACGACCCTATTATATCACCACCCAATCATCCATTAATACAGATTGCCCTCGAACGCTCTACACAAATATTGTTAGCATCTAATGAGAACATAAAAGATGTCCAATCAACAACCGGACCTGGAAACTTAACGGCGAGTCTAGTGAAACATTCTATTGAATTAAAATCTATAAATAATAACTTTAGTTTTAGATTTCTTGATAACTGGGACAATATATCTGTACCCCAATGGCCATTAGAATATCGGAAAGATAAACGGAATTGGAGAATTTGGGATGGTAGCACTATTTAACCACAAAATTAAAAAATATATAAAGGAAGATTACTAATTATGAATATGAGAAATTATGCCGGTTTGCTGAAACGATTACGTTATAGAGCGTTATTTCAATTAAGATTATTAGATATCAATAAGCAATCCAATTCTTTTTCAAAAGATTCTAAAGAGTCTATTCAAAGAATATACGCCATTAATCTAGATAGAAAGCCTAAGAGATGGAGACAAGTTAGCAATGAGCTAAAAAGAATAAAGAGCCGTTCAGGTTCCTCTTTGTTTGAACTTAGTAGAAGATTCTCAGCGATTGATGCGCGATATCTTGACGAAGAAATTGACAGTACAGTCTTGTATCCATATTTTACCTTAGCCGACCAATTACAAGTGGAACCTAACCCATTTATAAAAATTGATGTAAATTCTAAAGTACATAAGATAAAAATGACACCCCAAGAAGTTGCAATAGCACTTTCCCATATACATCTCTGGCAAAAAATTGCTTCTGATGATATTTCGTATACTCTCGTATTGGAGGATGATGTATATTTCGAGCACGGGTTTGCAAATAGCCTTGATGATGCATGGTCCGATATTATAAGTAAATCATCGCACTCTTCTGCCTTTGATATATTATTTCTATCTTTTCAAGAAGTGGGTATAAAATCTCATAATAAGATACATAGAAAAGGATTAGTACATAGGCCAGATTATGGGATTTGGCAAGCCTCGGGATATGTTCTTTCAAAAGACGGTGCACAAAAACTACTGAATATGTTTCCTGTCTACGGCCCAATTGATCTATGGCTAAACCTACAATTTAGCAAATTGGATATTTTTCTGATAAATAAGCCAATTATAGAGCAACGAGTAGACGTTCCTTCTACAAATTCTTATTCGATTATGCCAGTTCTATCACAAATCGGCGTATATAATCACGACTCGTCTCTTGTGACACATCGGCAAAATCTTCCTGAACCAATATTTGCTTTTGGGAATCCGGGTTCAGGATTAACATCATTAGCTCTGGCTCTTTCTGTTCTTGGATATACTTGCTGTAGTGATCTAACGGAACTTCCAACCGATGAAAGTCATAATTTATTTACGAAAAAACGTAGACGTCATTTTAATGCGTATGTCAATATTGGACAACTTAGCGATTGGCCTGTAAGTGAAATTTTCAGGATTTATCCAAAAGCGAAAATAATATATACAACACCAAACCATCCTAACATTTCTGATAAGATACTAAATTTACCGCAAAATTATAGCAATAAATGGGACGCCCTTTGCTCGTTTCTAAAATGTGAGTATCCTTCACCATTGTATCCTAATTGTATAGATATTGGTCAGCGTAAAATAAACATAGATAAAATGCAACAAATTAAAAACTTTGCCTTAACAAAAAAACTTCGTGTTGATATGTCCCCTTGGATTATATCACAAAATAACTGGACTGGTATAGCAATACAAGAAGATGAGGAAAGTAACATTACTAGTAAAAGAACCGTTGTATCATGGAATGGGGAAAACAGTCAACAAGACAAAAGTTGGAAGCTTCGAAACGACACCTTTCCAAGCAATCTATCTATTTTTAAACCTGATAATGTCAAGATACTCACCTCTAACATAAGTTCTATGACTTTACGAGAGCAGATTACTTCTGTGAGAAACTTCACATCAGCCGCAATTGTAACTCGTCAAAAATTTTTATATGGCAGATATATTGCTGAAATAAAGCCAGCAAACGCATCGGGATTAATTACTGGAATGTTTTTACACAGAAACAGCCCTCATCAAGAAATAGATATCGAATTCCTTGGTAAAGATACTAGTAAGATGCTAGTTAACGTGTTTTATAATCCAGGGGTTGAAGGAGCTAAACTTGAATATGGCTATAGAGGTACACCTGTTTTAATCGATCTCGGGTTTGATGCGTCTAAAGAATTTCACTTATATGAAATTGAATGGAGTAAACATGTTATACGCTGGTTCGTTGATAAAAATGTCGTATATGAAAGGGTATTGTGGGACCCTACTCCAATTCCTAATTTACCCATGGAATTTAACATAAATCTATGGTACTCAAGATCGAAAGAACTTGCAGGAAAATTGGATATATCTAGAATTCCTGCTATATCTTATATCGGTTCCGTTATGATAACGCAGTGAAGTTGTTTGCGAAAACAAAAGTAATGAAATATGACAAACAGTGCTATATAGCAACGATGAAAAATTTAGTTCATCAATTAACTGCACCCTTACTAATAATGTGAATGAATAACTAAAAATAGTTTGTAAATCAAGGCTTCACATAATTCATAAACAATCTTGAACTTGTCGTTATGAGCATAATTTGAGCTCCTTGTATTCTAATTTGTCTTTATTCAATAATTAAATACTTAATAATGAGTGCCATTATGAAGATAAAACTTCATAGTGGCATTTTTTCATTGTGGGTGAGAACGTTAAGAGTAAAAAGAGGGGATGATAAAACCATGGTCATTCATACGAAGCAGAGGATACGATTGGAAAGAAATCCTATTATTTGAAAATGGCAGGAACCATCGGAACAAAGTCAGCCTTAGATCAGATGGAGGGCGGCGCTGAGGTTTATGCGCCTATATGGTCATGAATCAGATGCTAAAACCTGTAGGTAGTGCTTACAAAGCAGGAAAAAGATTGTACCGCGGTCATACCGCAAAAGATGCGGAAAAGCAGATGAAAAAGAAAAATTTCGGGAATGAGTTCAAAGAGAGAAAAGAAAATCCTCATTTTTCAAAAAGTACAGAGGAGGTAGTAAAAGAGCAGGTTTTTACAGTTCATACACGGCATTGGCGCAATCTTGGTCATCTACTGTGGAAATATAGGCAGTATCCTATTGGGTAGAAAATTATTAATGGGAATAGGTAAAAAAACTGCTGTCTTGGGTATTATACTTGGAATAATGGGAGTTGCTTGTTCCTTTAGTATGTTTGCACTCAGCGAATCTACCTTTGCTGGATTATTAGAGAGGATAACAATCTATCCGACAATTATATGGAATTTTATATTTGGCGCTCGTATTTTATTTGGCAGCGAGTATCAAAGCATACAATGAAAGAGGTGAATTATGAAAAATAGAATTATATTAGTAACAGGTGCATCAAGCGGCATCGGAAAGGAAACGGCAAAGACATTTGCCAAGCAAGGACATACGGTTATCATACATGGAAGAAATGTCGAGAAAACAAAAGTAGTGTTTGATGAAATCAAAAAGGAAACTGGTAATAAAAACCTTGATATGATAACAGCAGATCTGTCACTGATGAGTGAGGTTAAGATATTTGCTGATAAGGTCAAGGCAAAATATGACCATTTGGACGTTCTTGTCAACAATGCAGGGGGCAATTTGGATTCCATCGAGAAGAAACGTGCGAGGGATATGAAAAAACTATGGCAATCAATGTGTTTGCACCATTTCTGCTGACGTACTTATTGTTAGATACCTTAAAAGCAAGTAATGCACCCCGCGTTGTGACGGTAGCATCCGAATCCTACCGTCAAGGTGGAAAGCCCTTCCTTGATGACATTGAGTTAAAAGTAAACTATTCATTTACTAGGGTTTATGGTTTGTCAAAGCTGTATGTGTATTGGATTATGCAGCATTATGCTAAAAGTGCTAAGGATATGGGGTATGGTAACATCACTTTTAATACAGTAGAACCAGGCTCTGTCGATACTGATTTAGGTCGTGTTTCAGCTCAGAAGGGCATTGGAAAAGTTGTATATAATCTCTGGAAAGTAATGATGTGGCCAGTTGAAAAGGGTGCTGCTACGAGTATATACATGGCAACATCTGAAGAGGTCAAAGGAGTTAACGGTAAGTTTTATGGTAAGTGTAAAGAAAAGAATATAAAGCCAAAATATCAATATGAAGCAGGGGGTAAAAAAATCTGGGATTACTGCATGATGGGTTGTAGACCTTATTTGGACTAATAGTATGGAAAACATACATTTGATAATATGTCCTGTTTTACATCAATAAAAACAGCAATAATTTCGTGAATTTCAGAACTGGATTAAAGTGCATTATATTATAAAGAATTGATGTGTCATATTAACCACCTAAATATTTATTATTGACTTTAATTTTAAGCAATACCCAAGAGCATGTTTTTTTCTTGGGTATTTTTTATTCCTTAAATAATAAAAGTAATTAGAATACCTAGAAAACTAAGAAGGATTCATAAAAAATCATAATGGAGAAGGTGGGGGATGTTACCGAATCTGATGGCTATGATTTTTTAGAAAAATATATGAAGTTATAAAGCCTGAATATTAATATATATTAATAAATTTATGAGAATATCATGTAAATATATGTATAGATAACTTTTATAATGTTGTAATTTGGAAAAGAAAGTTATACAATTAGGATAATAATGTAATTAAATATATTAATATATTGTTGTTAGATTTAAGAAATGTTAAGGAGGTTAAGATGCAGTTTTATATAGAAGGATACGCCTCTTCCCATGGAATTCCAGAACAAGAGATGAACATTTTTCCACACATAAGTTTAGTGACAGATCGATTTGATGATTATGGTTATGAAACATTGTTTAGAATGTACTATAAAAAGTTCAAAACATCAAATTATATTGCTATTGGAAAAGTTAAAATATTAAATGCTGAATCTTATATTACAAGAGAAAAACTTGATAATAAATTTGATCATTTAAGTGATAATTTTTGTTCTTTAGGACAATCAGTAGAATATTATTCGAGATTAAGAGGTTTAAATAGAAGAGAGCAAGAAATTGGTAGAGAAATATTAAGTGCTTTAAATGATATTGCAGTATTTAAAGATATAGAAGAAAAGTTTCCTGTAACTTCAGGTGTACAGAACTCATTATTAAGAGATAGTGAGGCCTACCATGCGTATAGATTTGGTCATAATGTATATTATGGGGTTTCATCTACAATTAAAGAGGAGCTGTCTTTTACTTTTACATATAATAAAAAAAGTGACCAAAAAGTATCCTTTTTGTTTAATGATGCGGGGATGATACCAAATAGAATTAATGTTATTGTAGGTAAAAATGGTACTGGAAAAACAAAGGCTTTATCATCTTTGGCAAGTATTTTAAGTGGCTATTCTAGAAGTGAAAATTGTGAAGTTGATAATAGGCCAGAGTTTAGTCGGTATATAGCTATATCTTATAGTGCTTTTGATAATTTTTATAAACCTTTTGATAATGAAATAAGTAAGAGAGGTATTGTTGAAGAAAAGATAAGGATTTATAAGGATATAGAAAAATTTATCATTAAGTGTAAGTCAAGAATAAAAGAACAGAAAGATGATTTTGATATTCTTTATAATTTTTTCAATGGATGGAAAGAGGAGACAGATAGATTTGAACAAGAAAATGATTATGAGGAATACTTTGATTATTTGTTAAATACGGATGAAGCTGAAGATAATTGTTATACAGAGAATAGATTGGGTAGTTATGTCTATTGTGGATTGAAAAGAAGAGATAGAATTGTCACAGAAGATGAAATGTTTTCTTTATTTATATCTAATCTAGAAAAAATTATTCGGAGACGAAGAAAAGATGAATGGTATAAAGTTATAACAGAAATTTTTGATGATGAGCTAAGCGTTATTTCATTATTTGGAAATAGCGAAATAAACGAAGAGGAAATTAGTAAAGAAAAGTTTAGCTTACTAAGTTCAGGACAAAAGATAATTATATATATTTTTACAGAAGTTATTGAAAGTATAACAAATGATTCTTTGCTACTAATTGATGAACCGGAAATTCATTTACACCCTAATGCTATTTCAAACTTCATGCGGATGCTAAATAAATTACTTGTCGAATTTAATTCTTATGCGATAATATCGACTCATTCTCCAATTATACTTCAGGAAGTTCCATCGAAGTATGTAAGAATATTCGATAATAATAAAAATTATGATACAACACTCTATGATGAGTGTTTTGGTGAAAATATTTCAAAAATAATATCAAATGTATTTGATGTAAGAGCTGATGAAAGTAATTATAAAAGCTTTTTTATTGAAAAAAAACGAGAGGGATTTACTAAAGAAGAAATAACAGGCCTGTTTGAAAATAGTTTAAGTATGAATGCTAGATTTTATTTAAATTATTTATTTGATGAAGAGGGGTAAAATATGAAAAAACTACCTGAACCGAATAATACTGAAGCACCAAAGCAATTGCAATTAAAGATTGCTAGAAAGCAAATTAATGAACATAAAGATTGTTTAGAAGAAAATCAATATTATATATTAAGTAGATATTCTATTTTTGACAAGAATAAGCACAATTTAAAACATATTGGTAATAGTACTTTGTCAAAAAAAATCATAAAAGATGCTTTACATTCACTATTTAATGAATCTTTTACTGATAATGTAAAGGAAGGCGTTTTGTTAGAGGTATATCAGCAATGTAGAAGAGTATGTCCTTATTGTGGAGAAGGTAGAATTGAAGAACTAGATCATTATTTACCTAAAGAAACATATGCCGAATATACTATTTACCCTAGAAACTTAATTCCAATTTGTTCTAAATGCAATAAGAAAAAATCAAAAAAATTTCTTGACAAAAGATCTGAACGAAAATTTATTAATTATTACTATGATGAGATAGATAAAATTGACTTTTTAGAAATTAAAATCGATTACGATGTAATAGATATTAAAAATTCCTTAATAGCAAAATATTATTTGAATTTCAAGGGTATTACTGATTTGAAAATGATAACAATTATTAAGAATCATTTTGAAAATCTTGATTTACTAAATAGATACAAGGAATATGCTTCGACAGAATTATCACATATATATGATATGCTTTCAAATCAGTCTTGTAGAGATCCAGTAAAATTAAAAGTTATAGCTATAGGAATTATAGAGGGTGAAAAAAATACCCAGTTTAAATATTTTGGAAGGAATGACTGGAGATTTCTATTTTATATTGAAATTATGAAGTCAAGTTTTTTGGATTTGTTTTTAGCAGAAATAATACTATTATAGAAGAGTACATAGTAACATTGAACATTTTAATTCATAAAAGAAAAGGGAGGTGTGGAAATGTATTATTGGAATAAGAATTCTGGTAATGTAAATCTAGAGGAGGAACTCACTTCAGCTGATAATATAAATGAAATTTTTATTGGGGCTGCTTTTATCTCATATGATGGATTGAACATATTAAAGAAAATAATAATGAAACATGATTTAAATAGAACAAAGGTACATATTTTTTTATCATATGGTTTTTCACAGGATAAGCCTCATGAATTATTGTCTGAGTTATGTATTCTAGCGCAAGTCAAAATTTTTTTCAACCAAACATTTCATTCTAAGGTTTATCTTTTAAAAGGCAATGAAAATAAGCTTATATATGGATCATCAAATTTAACTTCAGGAGGTTTTGATAGGAATATTGAGTTTGACAGTATTGAAAAAATTGATGGAGAAAAATTGCATGAAATTGAAAGCTTTTTTAGATTTTGCAATTATCGTGCTATCGATGTTACTGATGAGGTTATTAATTACTATAAATCCCAGGAATCTGAAATTAAAGAACTTAATCAAGTTCAGAAAAATTTAGATAAAAAATTAAAGGGTTATATCCTTCAAGATGATGAAATGGATTCAAAGGATTATAAAATAGATAATTACTATTTTAATTTTACGGATTATGAAATATTTTTTAAAAGAAATGAAACAAGAGATGATGCTGACATAAGGAAGCAAAGAAAAGCAGTTCAAGACAAAATGCTCGAAATTCATAAAATAGTGTATCCAGAAATTAAAAAATTAGGTATAAGTTGTCACTGGAATGTCAAAAATATATCCTCGATTATAAAACCATGTGATTATAATAGACGAAAAGTTGCTTGGATCGGTGTACGATACGGTAAGACTAAGAAAGAGATAGATGTAGTTAATGAATATTTGGGAAAAAATGAGAGAGATGAAATAAAGGGATTTCAAAAACATGGGTGTTTGCAATTTTGTATTGTTCCAGTCGGGTTCGAAATTAATTTATTTTTAGCAGTACGTCATGATGCAATAGATAGAGCACATGTCCGGGAAAAAATGAATCAACTCCGTCCAAAAATCACAAAAGAAATTTCAATATTACAAGGTTATGGAATGACATGGGAAATATATAACGAAGAGACCAGTGAGTCTGTTAGTTTTGATTTTGATAATAATGAAGCGGAAAAATTTTGTGACTTTCTACTTAAAAATGATTACGATGGATGTTTATCATATTTGAAAATACTATATGCAGCAGATGATAGCGCACTTTATGATATAAATTCATTATGTTATGAAATAACCACATATATAAAAATGCTAATGCCATTATATAATGCTTTGGTATGGCGCCCCCTAGTTTATTAATACTTTATTATTAAAAATGATATTATATGTTGAACTAAAAGAAGTGATATATATTGAAAACAGTAGTGAGGTGAAAAATATGGCTTTGGAGAATGATAGAAGGAGTTTTGTAATAAATAATAACTCGATGGCATTAAATACAAATAATAACTTAATTAAGTAGAATAACAACCTAAAAAATAATGAGAGATTGAGCTCTGGATTAAGAATATATATAGCAGGTTATGGTGCTGCTAGAAAAGCTATTCGTAAACACATTTAAAAATTTACAAGATATGGGAATGTCGGTGAAATCATATCTTGAAGATTTAAATTTAACTAAATAAGTTTATTAAGAAAAATGTATATTAATTGAAATAAGGTCTAGTAAATTAAACTATTATTAGTTTTATCTAAAAAGAAAAAATAATAGACCCGTGTGATAAGCTGTTATAGATATATTTATTGTGTTCTAGATCAACTAAAGAAATAAGTAAAGAATTAAATCTTAGTACGAAGGAGTATTCAAATGATATTCGTTAGTTATTCGTGGGTAGATGAAAAGCCGGATCAAAACGTTCTTCAACTTGTTGCAGAATTGAGGGAAAATGGCTATAAGGCTGAATGTGATGTTATGAAAATCCAAGAACAAACCTCTATAAACTTTTCTGAAATGATGGCTAAAAACTTACAAGAGGCAGAGAAAGTCATAGTAGTTTTATCAGAAGAGTATAAAAAGAAAGCGGATTCTTTTAGAGGTGGTGTGGGTGAGGAATACCGATATATTATAGGCAATATATCAAAAGAAACAAAAAAATATATATTGGTATCATTTGAGAAGAACTTGGAGAAAGTCCAACCGAATTTTTTAAGTGGAAATCAAGTGATTTGTTTGGATAACGATGACGGTTTTAAGCAATTGTTATATAAGCTAAATAATATAGGCGAATATGTATTTCCAGAGGTTAATCCAAATAAAACAATTCCTCCTATTCAAAATGTAAACGCTAAGAACGGGGAAGACAAAAAGTATAATAGTATTCAGGTTTGTTCAAGCAGTAATAGATATAATCTTTTAGTTTCGGCGAATGGGGATGCTTGGGAAGGTGATTCATATCAACTAGAGAGAAGTAGGTGTCTAACATCATATACTCCTCAGAAGATTAAAGAAGAATATGGTTCATTTAACAGCAAACAAATTGAGGCTATAAAATCATATCCATGTATTTTTGCTTATGAAGATGATTTAGAAGAAAAAGATGCATATATTGGCTATATTACAGATTTGGTCGTTAGAAGTAATGCTATAAAGTTCTATATTAAAAAAAATGGGATATTAAAATATGACAATTTACATAAGTATGCCTTTGAGTTGGATATTGACCTTTCTAGAAGCATTAGTGAATTAAAACATACACATTGGACAATAAAAGATATTGATTTGGGTGAAGAAATTAAAAAGAGGGATATTTCAATATTACCATATAAGCGTGATGTTTTGAATGAAAGATCTATGCCATCAACTTCGATGGAATTGCTTAGTATATTAATGGTGGAAGATAGTCCAGAAAAATATATGCAAGAATTATTTGAAGGTGCAGATGATAAGAGTGATAGTAGATTAAGAGCAATGATGCGTGATTTAAAAGAAAAAGGATATCTGACATCAAAATGGGCTGATAATATACCATACATCATTGATTTTCATGAAAGTGCATATGCCATTATATTGAAGAAGGAATAAGTACTCTGAATTACTAGGGCAAAGAAGAACTTATATATTACATATCCAAAATATTTAGGCAAGCGTATACCACTTGTTTCTAGATTTATTAAAGAGAGTAATATACCAATTTATAAATAGTTTATTTTATACACATAAGATTGGTTTTTTAATGTGAAAGGGGAGAAAAATTTGCAAAGTTTATTTATATCTAGGGTAATTATAAAGAATTTTAGAAACTTTAAGAGCATTGATGTTAATCTTGGGCATAAGCAAGTAATTATAGGTGAAAATAATATTGGTAAAACAAATTTCTTAAGGGCTATTCAGCTTATATTAGATACGACACTTTCAGATGATGATAGAATGTTAGAGGAAACGGATTTTAATGACACATTAGTAAATCCCATGGAAAATAAAGAAGAAATTTTAATTAAAATCTATATTAAAAATTATAAAAATAACAAGACTGTGTTAACGGTTTTACAGGATGCAACTGTGTTAAATGCGGATGGTGAAGAAGAACTACTTCTTAATTATAGATTTTTCCCACAAGAAGATGATGCGGGGAATGTAGAGTATTTATATAACATTTATAAAGCAAATGATGAATCAAAGACATTTGGCTCATATGAGAGAAAGTATTTAAACCTTAAAGTAATTAAGGCTCTTCGAGATGTAGAAGGTGAAATGAAAAATTCCAGGACCTCACCAGTAAAAAAGATGCTTGATGAGTATTCTATAGAAAAAAGAGAACTAGAGAAAATCGCTGATGAGTATAAAAAAAGCGGTAAAGAAATCTTATGTTTAGATGAGCTAATAGACCTGTCAAGCAATATCAATAAAAGGTTTAGTACTATTCTTGGAAATAGTGATTTTGATGTGTCATTACAGGCTATGGAAGTAGATCCAAATAAAGTATTGTCCTCTCTTAAATTACTTATGGCTAATCGAAATACTGCTGACATTAGCTTAGGGTTAAATAATATTTTGTACATATCAATGGTATTGCAAATGTTACAAGATAAGACAATTCCAACGTTTTTAAAGGCAGAAACTTATACTGACTTAGCTACCAAAGAAGGAAGCGAAATTTTGCCTGATGTATATGAAATAAATGAGCGTAGAAATTATTTTTTAAAGGAAAATATACCAGAAGATAAAGTAGAAGAAGTATATGCCTTTATGGAAAAGTTCATGTCAACTAATAAAGGGGTCACTATATTAGCAATTGAAGAACCAGAAGCACATTTACATCCAGTTAATCAGAGACTAATTTATAGGGACGTCATTAAAAATAGCCAGAATTCGGTGTTATTGACAACACATTCTACACATATAACAGCAATTGCACCTATTGAATCGATAGTACATCTTCATGCAAAGGTAGGAGAAGGGACATTAATACATGCTACTGCAGACATGCCAATTGATAAGGGAGAATTTTTAGATGTAGAAAGATATCTTGATGTAAAACGTGGCGAAATTTATCTTGGAAAAGCTGTTATCCTAGTTGAGGGAATAGCAGAAGAATACCTAGTGCCCAAATTTGCGGAATTATTAGATAAACCATTAGATGAAAAAGGAATTATTGTATGTAATATAAACTCTACAAATTTTACACCATATGTAAAAGTTTTAAGGAGTCTTAACATTCCATATGCAATAATTACGGATGGAGATTACTATTATATTAATGAAACGGATGATGAAAGAATTTATCATGTTCTTGAAAAGGCGGATGTAGACGAAGAAACAGAAATAGGATATCTCGGATTAGAAGTTATTAGAAGATTGGTTATTGAAGTAGGGTTGGTTGAAGGAACTTTAATACCATATGATTTTTCGGATGAAGATAAATTGTATAGAGAATACGGAATTTTTATTGGAAATAATACATTTGAAGTGGATATGATGGATTCATGTGGAAAAAATGTTGTAGCAACACAAATTATTACAGATATATTTAAAGAGTTAACAGCTGGAGGGGACAAACAAAAAGCAAATTTTGAGAATGAGATTGAAAAGGGTGAATATTGGAAGTGTTTATCAAAAATAGAGAATAACGGAATTGGAAAGGGCAGATTTGCGCAGACATTTGCAGGAAGATGTCTTAAAGAACATATACCAAATTATATAAGGCAAGCAATTAAATATATTTATCAGAAGGTAGATGAATAAAATGAGCTATTATAGTGAAAAGCTTGGACAAGTCTTAAAAGACCCATTACAGAAAGCTGCATATGAGACTGAGGATAGTACGGTTGTAATTGCAGGACCTGGTAGTGGCAAAACAACTATTTTAACTTTAAAAATCATGAAGTTGCTTAATGGTCATATAAAGGAGCCGCAGGGGTTAGCGTGTCTCACCTTTAGTCGCGAAGCAGCGAGGGAATTTGGTGATAGGTTAAAAAAACTTGGCTATGCTAAAAGAAAAAATGTATTTTTAGGTACAGTCCATTCCTTTTGTATTTCAGAGGTTTTGGGCAATTTTGCAGACCTATATGATTATGGTATTTCACTACCAATAAAAATTATTCCTGACAAACTTAACAACCAGATATTTAAAGAAGTATTGAATGAGTTAGGGATAAAAAAATTTAAGATGGAAGAAATGAATAAGGAAAGGTCATTACATATTAATGGGATAAGTGAAATTCTTGTTGAATCCAATGAAACTGCAAGAAAAATAGCCGATGAGTATGAAAAAAGGGTTTTGAATTCAGGGTATATTGACTATGATAGTGTTATTCTTTATTCTACTCGATTAATTCAAGAGAATGAATATGTAAGAAAATGCCTCAGTGCAAAATATCCGTGGATTGTAATTGATGAATATCAGGATTTAGGAAGACCATTACATGAGATGGTATTATCGCTTTTCTCTCAAACAGATATTAAAATCTTTGCTGTAGGTGACCCGGATCAATCTATATATGGATTTTCAGGTGCTATCCCTGACTATTTGATGGAGTTATATAATCGGGATGATACTATTTCTATTGAATTAAAGAATAATTATAGAAGTAACCAAGATATAATTGATGGCTCTGAAACTGTGCTAAATATTCAAAGAAATTATTGTGCTATGACAAGGCAAGGAGAATCGGCGGAATTTCGATTTATATCTTGTGTAAATGGATTTGAAGACCAGTACCAGTTATTAATAGAAAAAATTATACCGGCTTGCCAAGAACAGGGGATTCCACTTGAAGAAATAGCTGTTTTACTTGGAAATAATAATTGTTGTAACGAGTTGGCCCTTAAATGTCTGGAAAATAATATACCTTACTATATCTCAAAACATAGATTTAACAGAACTGATTTTGTAAAATGGATGGAGGAATGTGCCTTATGGGTAAGTGACAAAAGTAAGGCCTCGTTTGATGAAATCTTTGAATACTGGAGAAATTTAATCATAATGCATCGTGATAATAAATTTATGAGTGAAAAAGAAATTCTACAGATAAAAAAATCGTTGCTGAGTCTATTATCAAATAGCATAGATAAGGCAGGGAGTTTAAAAGATTGGGTTGAGTATTTTTTGAAGGGGTTGGATATAGAAAAATTGCTTAAGGATTCAGAACCGTTACCTGATGAGTTAGACAATTTGAGAAATCTCATTGAAGAAGTTTCAGAGGATAAATATGAAAATTATGATACAAATAAATTTTCAAAACTTGGAAAGCCTGAAAACCAAATTACAATAACAACCAGACATAGCTCAAAAGGATTGGAGTTTGAAGTAGTTGTAATGATGGGGATGGAAGAAAAGCATTTTCCAAGTTGGAGAGTAGATCAAGATCCAGTTGCTTTAAAAGAAGAAAATAGAATATGTTTTGTATGTGTAAGTAGAGCTTAACGTGTTTGCATTTTAATGAACTCAGTGTTTTACGATGAGATGGATAATCGTTTTGGTGCAGTAAGAACTAAACAGTATAAACCCTCTAGGTATTTATATCAGTTAAAAAATAAGTTTGAATTACTTAAAACAACCCATTGAAATATTTTTATGGAGTGACTTTGTAACTTTACAATAAAAGGAGCATAGGAGGAGACTGATATTTTTAATTATATTACACTAATTAGTAAAGATGATAGTTTTATGACAGAGTTTGGAAACTTTAACAATTATGATGACTTTTGTACAAAAATACTTTTACCATTCTCAACTCCAATGAAGCAGCATCATGGAATAAATATTGTTAAGATAGAACTACCATTAGTAATGAATACAACTAAAAAAAATATTGTTATTCAAAACCTAAATAATTATTTAAACTTAAGTCCAATGTTCAATAGAATTAAAGCATTCTTTAATAGAATTGATGAAAATGAATGTTTTTATATTTTTTTTGAAAACTGTTCAGAAGAATTTTGTAATAATTGTAGAGAATCTTTGAAATATTACAATATAAAGTATGAACATAATTATGTAAAAGATGCAATGAAAGATTATTTAGATTTTAGTAGATTATTTGAAGATATATATGAAAAAATAAATAATAACTATGATATGAAAATTTTTAGCTATAATAGAAAAATTTTTCTGGGCGAGAAGGATAAGAAAAAAAGAATTTGTAGGTTTTGTAAAAGGACTATGGAAACTGGGGCACGGTTTGTTACTGAGGCTCATGCAATTCCAGCACTTATGGGAAATAAAATATTATTTCAGAACGAAGAGTGCGATGAATGTAATATTTATTTTGGAAGTAGTATAGAAAATGATTTGGACAACTATACAAAAATTTTGAGGGCTTTGTCAGGTATACCAGGAAGAAACGGTATTCCTGAGATAATAAGTAAGGATATAAAGCTTTTTTATCAAGAAATTGATGGAGAATATAAAGGACCAGTAATTATAGATTCCTCTAATAATGAAGAAAGAAAAATATATATTAATTCTGAATATGAATTTATACCAAACAATATTTATCGGATATTTAGTAAAATGTTTTTTTCAGTAGTTGATATAGATATAGTTAAAAAATTTAACGACACTGTGAGATGGATAAGATATAATGAATATTTATTGGACAAGTTTCCGCTAATTGCTTTTTGCTTTTTACCTAATAGTAAATTAGTAAAACCTGAACTCGTAACATATATAAAAAAATCAAATATTCAAGGCCCTTATGCATTTATGGAATTTAGATTTGGATATTACGTTTATATTGTACAAATACCTTCTAAGGAAAATGACATGTTTTATACTAGAAAAGAATATGATGAATTTTTGAAAAAATTTCCTCATTATAAGCAGGCTTCGTTTAAATACATTGATTTTTCTTCTAAAGATTTAACAGTTTCTAATTGTAGTATTGATATATTTGATTAAAACTAGGTACAAATAATGTATTAAAGAAGTGCTCTCCGAAGATTTAAGCGAAATATTTAGTAGTTTTAAGTTATTTCAACCTATTGAAAGGCAAAAAATCATATTGGTACTTGATGAGCCTGATTGTTTCATGCATCCGGAATGGAGCAGAAGATTTATTGTTGATTTATATGACTTTCTTACCAATGAGTTTTCAGCATATAATTTTGAAGTTATTTTAACTACACATTCACCGTATATTTTAACGGATATTCCAGCAGAAAATATCATATTTTTAGACAATGGTGAAGTGAAAAAAATTGAAATTGAAACATTCGGTCAAAATATTCACTCATTATTAAAAAATACATTTTTTTTAGATTCCACAATTGGTGAATTTTCCTTAAGATTAATAAATAAAATTTATTCAAAATTAGTTGAAATAAAAAACAATCCACAATCTAATATTTCTAATAAAGAAAAAGAGATATTATGGAAAGAAATATGCATTATAGGAGAACCGTTAATTCAGTGGAAACTGGAAAAAAATTTCTATGAATGTTTTCCTGAAGAAAAAGAAGACTCCATAAAGATGTATAAAGATGAGATAAAAAGATTGAAAGAACAATTATTAATAGGAAGTGAAAAGGATGATAAAGATAGATAGTGAGTCGTTTGATTGGAATACTCTAAAAGAAATATATTCATGCATTGCTGAAAGAGTAATAAAGAAATACCAATTATATAAGAAAAATAATGGCAATCTTCATCTAATAATAGCATTTGATCAATATTTTGGTGAAGATGAAAAAATTCAGAAGGAAAAAATTTTAAGCTTTCTTTTATTTTCTAGAATAACGAAAATGAAAGAGATTATAAAATATTTCAATGCTTCTTCTTTATCATGTAATAATACAGTAAGCTATCATTTAGTTTTAAAATTATTCTATTTATCTCCTAAAGTGATAGTTAAAAATGTTTTAAATATATTAAATAATCAATTGAATATTGCAGGTACAGATGATTGGTTGTTGTTTGTAAAAAATTTTAATTCTTTTTTTGCTAATCAAGAAGAAAATATATTATCAAAAGACATGAAAAAAAACTTTATAAAAACAAATAGTGAATATCTGGATATGTTTGAAATTTTGAATTGGAATAGTAATATTGAACAATTTATGTCATATGACATGTTGACAATTGATGAGCGACATAAAATACTAAAAGCAATGAATATTCAGACCTGCCCTTACTGCAATAGACAATACATTTCATGTTGGGAGTTAGAAAAAAATAAAAAAGTTAAGTCAACAGCAGACATTGACCATTTTTTTATTAAGTCAAGATATCCGATATTATCATTGTGTTTATATAATTTTATTCCTTGTTGTCATGTATGCAATTCTAGGTTAAAATTGGATAAAGATTTTTATATTAATGAGCATATATACCCATACGAAGAAGAATATGGGGAGAACGGGAAGTTTGAATTAGATACAATTGATTATTTATATGGTTATAAACCCCAATTTAGTATTCATATTTCAGGAGACGATGATAACGAGCGAAAAATAAACAATTCGATTAACACATTTAAAATAAATGCATTATATCGGAATCATGAGGATTATATTAGTGAATTGATAAGGCGAGCGCAAATATATACTGATTCTCAGATAGATGAATTATATAAAAAATATGGAGGTATGTTTAAATCAAGGAAGGAGATAGAAACATTTATTTTTGGAAATTATATAGAAACTAAAAATTTTATTAAGCGACCATTGTCAAAATTAACAACGGATATTTTAGAGGATTTAGGAATAGATTTATAAAATTTTACATAAGTCATCTGAAGGATAAAAGATGTAGCATTGGTGACATTGATTAAACGTTAATATTTAGAAATACATAGCAATTTGTGTTTGTTGAGACATGCATTTATTGTGATTAATAAATGTGGGGAAAAGAAAGATAATAGTATTGCCGAAATTTATGAAAGAAAAGCGAATGTACTTTAAAGGGAAATAGATTCCTCATAATGTACTTTATATAGTTTTTCTTAGATGGTATAATAGCATCTATTTTGATGATTCAGAGGGATTAGGTTCGTTGCTATCAGATATGTGCATTAGTTCGGAGAATATTATTAATATAGAAATCGAGTGACAATAAGAATTGAGTTAAAAATTGTAAAGAATAAAGCCTTCAAAGATGCTGTAATTGAGGGTTTTATTGCTTACAATTTTGATTGAGGATATCAGAAGTGGTGCCCCTTGAAGCTGGTTCCCCCTTGGAGGCGGGGTATCTTTCTGAAAATTTGCCTCCCAAGATTCAATTCTTTGAGCACATCTCAACTTTAATTTCAAAATTTCCACGTCAACAGCGTTATTGTTGGGGTATGATTATACTTTGCTTATAAGATATGTATAAGTGTAACTTTTTTGTATTAACTGAAATATGTTAGATATTACAAATTTGTTGTTGAAAAATAGAAAAATATTAACTAATAATAATATTTATGGCAAATATTGTGATAAAAAAGGATTATAACTTTTATCTATTGAAATTATAATATTATACATATCGATAGATTAATGTTATAATTAATAATACGCAATAGTTCATATTTTGAAACGAAAATGAGGTAATAAGTTATGCTGGAAGTTGAATTAACTACGATGTGTGCTGTTTTTGATAAATCAAATGATAGAGTTTTATTTATTAATAGAAAAAATAATTGGAAAGGATACGCCTTTCCTGGTGGTCATCTTGATAATGGTGAGAGTATGCATGAGTGTATTATTCGTGAAATATATGAAGAGACGGGTTTACAACTAAAAAGTGTTAATTACATTGGAATAACTCATTTTTTTAATACAGAAAATAACAAAAGGCATATAATATCGAATTTCACATCTTCTGATTATGAAGGTATATTATTGCCTTATTGTGATGAAGGGGATATTGAATGGGTAAAAATTGAGGATATTAGTACTCTGCAATTGGCGGAAGGGATGGAGCAAAGACTGGATTTGTTTCTAGAAAATAGTTGTAAAGAAATGTATGTGGAATGGAATGAAACTAATGGTTATACACGAGTAACTAAAACCGTACAAATAGGAGAATATAATGGGGAAAAGCTTTGAAAAGGAAATGGTTGATTTAAATAAGACTTACATTAGCACTTTACATAATGAAGATAGTATTATCATAAATTTCCTAAGCTCATTGAAGGAAAAAATAATACTTTTAGTAGGTTCTGGAGGATCTTATTCAGTAGCATCAGCATTAGAATACTTGTGTGCAAGAAAAGGTTTTTTTGCAAAGGCAATTACTCCTCTTTCACTTAATCTATATAAAGAGCAAATTAGAAATTATAATGCAATTCTTGTTACTGCTGGTGGAAGAAATTCGGATTCTTTAAATTCCTATAAATTTTTACATGATTTAGAACCACAAAACCTCCTAACGATTTGTATGAAAAAAGATGCTCCTATAAAAAGTCTACAATCTATTAATTTACATAATTTTTTTTATGAGTTTGAATTACCGACTAAAAAAGATGGTTATTTGGCAGTTAATTCCTTAATAGCTTCTATACTTCTTTTCTCAAAATCAATGTATAATATTTATAGGGATGAATTTTACAAACTCCCCACAGAATTTGATTTTGTAAATGACAGTGGTATATCAGAAGAAATTAATGATGTTCTTCTTAAAGAAAGCATAATTGTTTTACACGGAGGTATTACAACCCCAATTGCAATTGATTTAGAATCAAAATTTAGTGAGACGGCTCTTGGAAATATTCAACTTGTTGATTTTAGGAATTTCGCTCATGGTAGACATTTTTGGCTAAATCATCGAAAAGATTCAACCTCTATTATCTCACTAATTGGGAAAAACGAAGAAAAAATAGCATATAAAACACTTTCATTAATACCAGATGTAATACCAAGATTTGAGGTTTATTTAAAAGAAGATAACATTATAAATATGTTACAAGCATATTATAAAATGTTTACTATCGTAAATATTGCAGGTAAAATGCAAAAAATTAATCCTGGTAAACCAAAAGTTATAGATTATGGTAAGAAGATGTATCATATTAGCTATAATTTTAGTGATGAAAATAGTTTTAGAAAACTAAAAAAAAGTAATAAACAATTATCAATTAGCAGAAAAATAGGAATCAATCCATCAAATGATTTATTAATAAAGTATGAAAAAGCCTATGAGCAAAATGTAAGTAGGATTACATCAAAAAATTTTAAAGGTATTATCTTTGATTATGATGGAACACTACATATAAAAAATAAAATAGTTGAAATTGAGCAAGATATTTTTAATAAAATCAATGATTTAATTGGACAAGGTATTGTAATAGGTATAGCTACAGGTAGAGGAAAATCGGTCCGAAAAGCTTTAAGGAATGTGATAAAAAAGGAGTTTTGGGATTATGTTGCTATTGGGTACTATAATGGAGCAGAGGTAGGTTTATTAAGTGATGATACAAGACCCGATAAAAATATCGAGATACCCATAGTATTTAGTACAATAAAAAATGAAATCCTCAAGAATAATACCAATAGTAAAATTATTATAGATGAAACTGAAAATCCATTTCAGTTAACTGTTATATCAAATGATGGCCAAAATAGTAAACATGAGTTTGAATATATAAAGGAGATATGTTATAAATATCCGGAAGTAAAAGTAGTTTCATCCAGTCATTCAATGGATATTATATTAAAAACAACTAATAAAATAGCGGTGTCTAAGTATTATTTAGATAGTAAATTTGCAAATAGTATAAATGATTTTATTTATATTGGGGATTCAGGTAACTTAACCGGTAATGACTTTGAAATGTTATTTTGTGAAACAGGACTTAGCGTGGATAATGTTTCAAAAAATATAGATTCTTGTTGGAATTATGCTCCTATGGGAAAAAGAAATTTAGAAGCTACAAAATATTACCTAGATGCAATAAATATAAAGAGTGGAGAAAGTACATTTATGATAAACCTGAAAAGGGGATAAACTATGAAGGCAGAAATGGCGGAAACTATTTTAAAAGGTGTAATGCAATGGGCTGATCCAGAAATTATTGCAACAGAACTACAAGATATTCAAATTATATCTGAAATAAAATATGATGATTATCAACAATATACTCACGGTACGAGGTATATTGAAAATTTAGCATTATGGTTAAGGAATTTTGATACTCAAGAGAAGCGTGAAAATGCATATAAATTCATCAAAGAAAATCTGATTTTTATATCAGAAGAAGAGATGAGACAAATAGTAAGTGTATCATTTGATATGTATATGAAACCAATAATTCTTGGATTAACCCAAAAATATTGTTTAAATAATAATATTACGGATGTGAATGAAAGGAAAGATTTATGGAAATATTTTAGAAGGAAAACACTGTTTTTAGGATTAAGTGACGGATCACATATGGATTACTTTAGAAGACAAAATTCAGCACTAAGTAATGAACAAGTTTTTGTGCATTATGACTTTTCTAAAGATAAAGCTTTGGACATGTTGAAAGAATTAAGCAAAGATATAACACAAATTAAATTAAAATTTCAAATAAATGGTGATGAAGCTTTTGGAACATTTTTTTTAATGGATGATTTTTCGGCTAGTGGGAAAAGTTATATTCGTAAAGAAGAGCAAGAATGGAAGGGAAAAGTAGTTAAATTTTTTGAAAGACTTGATAAATTGAAATACAATAGATCAGGCATCGAAGTACATATAATACTATATGTAGCAACGCAAAAAGCAATAGATTATATAAAAAGGCAAATACAAAGTTACAAATCTGAAAAGAACATAAATGAAGAAATTAATGTAATTGCTATTCAAATAATAGAACCTTATATTTGTGAACAGGATAGTCCAATTTATCAGTTATTTAAAGAAGATTATGAAGTACATATTAATAAAAACGATAATTCATATGTTGATAAACATTTCAGTAAGGGTGATTGTCAATACCCTTTTTTAGGATTTGATAAATGCTCATTGCCTCTTATCTTATATCATAATACACCTAATAATTCATTTCCTGTTCTTTGGCATTCTTGGAAGGACGGGCATGCCTTATTCCCTAGAATAACGCGTCATAAGGAGAGCTGATATGATATGGAAAAATCCATTTCAGATAAAAAATTTTGAACAAAACGATTCAGATATTACTTATCTGGATTTATTTAATAGCTCCGCTTTAAGTATCATCAAGGAAGAAATGTTTGAAATGAGTACATATATCACAAGTACACCTGGTGCTGGAAAAACATCTTTGTTTAAAGCATTCTCATCAAATGTTCTACAGATTATAAGCAAAGAGCAATATCAAGATACATATAATGAAGTTTATTCTGCGATGGTTAAAAACAAAGTAATAGTTGATGGGAAAATAAAATTACTTACCTGTCAGTTATCGTGTGCAAGAAATTATGATATTTTGGATGAAATGTTTACGAATGGACGTCGTAAACAAGTTTTTTTTTCATTATTGAATTATAGAATAGCTATTGCTTTTGTAAGAAACATCTGCATTTTACTTGATACAACTATCGAAGAAGGTGCAGAAAAAATAAAGTTTGAAGTAATACCAGATGAGATGATAAGTGAAAAAGATAATTTTTCAAACGGTGCAAAATTATTTCAATATGCATGCGAGAATGAAAGAAAATTATGTAGTTATCTTGATAGTAATAGAGACCAAGAAGTAGAAATATCATTCATAAATATGACTTTAATGATGATTAAATTATTTGAACCCAATAATATATTAATTAATGGACAAAGGCTATTTGAAAAGTCGTTAATAATTTTTGACGATTTACATAAATTGTCAAACTATCAAAAGAAAAACCTTGTGGATTCTATTTATGTACTTAGAGCAAAAGTAGGTGTATGGTTTGGTGAAAGAGTAGAAGGACTTACAACATCACAAATAATAAGTTTAGATGGTAGTTTAAATCGTGAATATAATGAGAAAATATTTATAGATGATTATTGGATTAAAAATAATGTAAAATTTGTTAATATGTTAAATGACGTAGCCAATAGAAGAGTTAAAAAGGCTAATCTCGCAGGGTTAGAAGATTTTTCATCTTGTATTTCTAATGAATTGATTAAAAATGAATACGAGAAAAATGCAAAAAAAGGTATTGAATCATTACGATATTTAATTTTACAGCAATCTATTACTGCAGAAAAATATAGCCTTATTATGGAATACATAGACAGTTTAAAATGTAACTTATTTGAAAAAGGTTCATACTATGAATGTATTTGCATTAAAATTAAGCGTGAAGATATTGGACAAATGAGATTTTACTTAGGAGAAATTGATACTGTAGATTCTTTTCTAGAATTTTATAATATAAACAAAAAAGTGGCAGAGTATTATTTTAGTTATAAAAATTCTATCCCATATTACTATGGTGTGGACAAAGTTATGGCAATATCTTCAAGTAATATTGAACAGTTTTTATATATGGCAGCAGGAATTTTTGAAAGAAGTAGAGCAGTTTTTTTAGGAAGTAAAAAGTCTATTAATAAATATAAATTGTCTGCAAGTGAACAAGAAAAATATATAATGTTATCTATAAAAAACAAATGGGAAGATATGCATTATAGGTATAGTGATGCAAGTGAGATACAGAAATTTTTATATAATATTGGACTTATTGCAATTAAAACTAGAGATAGTGGAAGAAATTCATATAATGGTGGTGCCATTACTGGTATTGGAATAAGAAGTAGTGAAATATTGGAAGCAAATAACAAAAACAAATATATTATATTATTGGATATCTTAAGTAAATGTATAGCTTCTAAATATTTAGAAAAGAAAGTTATTTCGCATGACGGCGAGTATTATGTCTTTTATTTTAATAGGTGGCTTTGTGTATATTATGGTTTGCCTTTATCTTATGGTGGTTGGCGTCAGTTAAGCATTCAGAAAGCAGCTGAATTATGCGAGGAATCTCTGTCAATTGATGATGATGAAATTTATCAAATAAGTTTTACTGGGGAGTAAATATAATGATATTTCAATGGCAAGATAGTGTTTATTTGAAAAACGATAATGAAGTTAAGCAATTTTTCATAAATCATACCGAACAACTATTTATTTTAGGTAAGGGATTTGATCCGAGAACATGTGAAGGAATAAAGATTTTTTCTCAATTAAATAGAGATATAAATGTAATATTAATAAATTATTTTGAGAAAAATTATGCATCACCTAAACAAAATGAAATTAAAAGTTTAGATAACTATAACAATTTAAATTCATTTATAAATAAAGACTATTTAAAAGTAATAGATATTCAAATGTGGAGGAAGGAATCTGAAAACCAAAGATCAATAACACACGAAAGTATTAGGAAATCAATTACAAAAGAAGTTATTGGAAAATATAAGGAAATAATAGTTGACATTAGTGCAATGCCCAGGACTGTTAGTTTTAATTTAATAAAAAGAATTAAAGATATTATTGAAAATAATCAAAAACTATATGTTCTAGTATGTGAAAATAGTGACTTAGATGATAAAATAGATCCAATAATCTCTGCAGAATCAGCAGAATATTTACAGGGGTTTGGAACATTTAGTATTGGAAGAGAAGAAATAAGTGATACAACTAAAGTTTGGCTACCTATTTTAGGATTTAATGAACTTCCAGCATTTAAAAAGATTGAAGAATTTTTAAAACCAAATGAAATTTGTCCTGTTATACCATTCCCAGGATTAAATGCGAAGAGAGGGGAAAACACGATAAGATATTATGGTGAATTTCTTTTTAAGGCTTTAGAAGTTGAAAAAAGAAATATCATATACGTACCAGAATCACATCCTATACTTACATATATGAAGTTATGCAATACAGTCCAATATTATGAAAATGCTTTAAATTGTGAAGGGAAATCTATAATAAGGTATATTTTTTCTACACAATCAAGTAAGTTAATGGATGTAGGTATACTGTTGGCAATTATAGATTTGCAAAGCCAGGGGTATACAGTAGGGATGACAATAGTTGAGAATGAAGGTTACAATGTTAAAGGTGAATATAAAGAGAAAAATAATAACTTGAGCTGTATTTGTTTAAATGACAAAGAATTTGATTGGTGAGAATATGAATAATAAAAAAATATCAATAGTTGGCATTGGCTTTATGTGCTTAGATATAATTAAAGTTAATAAAGAGATCAAAATACAATTAGGAGGGACAACTGCAAATGTTGCATCTGTATTATCCGAATTGTCCTTAAAAGTGACATGCTTTGTGCCACAGTATTCTGATTTGTGGAATGAGTATTTTCAAAATGAGATAGCTAATCGAGGAATTGATATAATCTCCTTTGCAAATTCGACTCTAAATACTCCAAGTGTTATAGAAGTTGTTGAACCTGAGTCATCTAAACATAAATTTTTTACGGTATGCCCAGAATGTAGAAGAAAATTAAACGATATAGTTTTACCTTCTAAAAAGCAAGTAGAAACTTATCAATCTTTTTTAGAAAAAGCAAATGTATTATTTTTTGATCGAGTTTCTGAAGGAATAAAAAGAGCTGTGGAAATTGCTAGAGTGAATAATGCTTGGATATTTTATGAACCTAACGCTTGTAGGTTTTATAAACAATTACTTTCAACGGCTATGAAAGTTGATATTCTAAAATTTTCTGAAGACAGGATTCCTATATCGTATATTAACATGCTTAGAACAGACTTGGAAATAAGTACTACAAAACTTATTATTGTAACTTTAGGTAATAGAGGAATTAAATATAGTTATAAAGAAAAAACAAATAAATTTAGTGAATGGCAGTACATTGGAGCTAATTATACTCAAGAAATTGTTGATACTTGTGGTGCAGGGGATTGGCTTACTGCAGCTTTTTTATATTTTTTTCTACCTTATAAACCACATGCTGATTATATAGATGAAAATGAACTTAAAAACGCTTTAATTCAAGCACAAAATATGGCATCATTTGCATGCAGTTTTGTAGGAGCGCAGGAGATATTTTACAATCGAGATATTATTAATCAATTCAATAAAATTTTTGAAAAGCAATTAATTTATAAACAGTTAAGGGTACAAAAACCAATTAATGGATTTTGTAAATGCTGTAATACAATTGAAATATAGAAAAATATTATGTTTTAAATTCAAATTGATACATTATATTTTTAATAATAGTTCATTGTAATGAGCTTATTAGACTCAAATGGTTTCTTTTTGTATATTATAATGAATAACTAAGGTAATTAATACAGCAATAATTAATTTTGTTAATTAATATTGAAGGAAAAATATTACATGAAGATAAGTTCAGTAGAAAGATTGTATCATTGTACTTATAAAAAATTTTGATGTTTTTGATTTTCAATATGCTAAAGCATTTAAAGATTTTGGAAAGAAATTTATCTAATCACTAACCTGCAAAAGCACAAAATTAGGCGCAATTCAAAGCCAGAAGTAAATCGGAGGCATATATTTATAGTTATTGCTTAGATATTGCGGACATAAGAAAGATAAAAATATTGGAGCTTCTACATTATAATAAGACATGGGTAGATCAGTATTTACAGATTTTACTTCACACACTCAAATATAATCCTAAATTAATTCATGTATTTGGAAAAATATTTAATAAATACTGTTGAGGAAATACTAACATAGAAGTTTCTCTGATTACCTCATGACAAGAGGCTCTATATCTGTATTCTTGAGTCTTCTTTATAATTACAGCTTTTTCCTCTTACAGTGTGAATATTGCTGCATACAGATGAGATAGGGGCGCAAATTGATACGCTGTAATTCTAAATGAATAAGTTTCCTCATAGCTGATTCCTCTACTCATGATGGCAAAAAAATAATCCTCAAGACTGCCTTTGTGCTTTGTTTTAATTTGCTCCAAGTCGCTGTCGCATACCTAGTAAGAACTTGGCAACGGCTTTTTCTCCAATATCAGATAGCCCCACCATTTGTAATGCTTTTTTAACCTCAAATCCAGGAGTATTCATATAGGCTAAGAGAATTTCTAAGTTTTACGTGCCGAAAGATGCCATAAAAGGTAGGTGATTCAATTAAACTTCCTATTTGAGAAAGCATCCGGTCACGGTTCTTTAGCATATCTGTCCCTAATATTTCAATACTACCAGAATCGGGTATCAATAAACCAGTCAGTAGCTTAAATATGGTGGTCTTTCCTGCACCGTTTGTGCGAAGAAAGCCATAGATTGTACTTTGTTCAATACACATAGAACAATCCTTAATAACTTCATTTTTTGCGAAAGCACTTTACTAAATGATTTGCTTGTAGGGCTATTTGTAATCTCATATATTCTCTATTTTAAAAACCGACTGTCGGTCTATAAAATGTGCTAAAAAATGGACTGTTATAATAACAGCCATTTTGTGATTTAAAAGCTTTTAAAACATTCCCGTCTTGTCATACCCACTTGTAATGCTCACAATAAATTCATTATCAATTATATCTAATCCGAGCATACACATAACCGATTGCAGATAGTCTAAACGCTTTTGCGTTTCCTCTAAATTGCGCTCAAACAACATTGGACTTGCCCCAAAATTTAAAAGTAATAAGAAGATTTTTGCACATAATTTAAGCTGTGCAGTTCGTAACGAGCCATCTTTTACCCCTTCATCTATCAGCTGCGCTATAATAGGCGCATCTTGATTGATAGCATTTTGTAAGGCACCCATTACAAAATAGGGATTGTTTGTATGTTTGTGAAGTTAAAACTGCATCAAACATATGAGTTTTCGTATTTGTACCCAGATGATAAAGAATTTTTTTCAGTTTTTCCTTTGCGTTTGTTGCTTTAGTGCTTTGAATTAATTCACGCAGCATATCAGCGGCGTACTGTGCTCGTTTTTCTTTCACAGCTTCTAAAATTTCTTCTTTTGACTTAAAATGGTGATATAGCCCACCTTTGGAAAGATTGAGTGCATCCAAAATATCCTGTATTATGGTCTGCTTGTAGCCTTTTTCAATAAATAGCTTTATGGACACATCAACTATTTTTTCCTGTGTTTGTTCTGGATATTTATTTCTTCCCATGGTGTCCTCCTTTGAAACGACGGTTGGTCTGTGTGTATACTTTCAACTTCTTTTTCTTTTGTCAATCTTTTTGCAGTGGGGAGTTTTTTA
Organism: Bacillota bacterium; assembly: GCA_023407575.1. Classification (GTDB taxonomy): domain Bacteria; phylum Bacillota; class Clostridia; order Lachnospirales; family Lachnospiraceae; genus Mobilitalea. The sequence continues at coordinate 644,345 of JAEYLX010000075.1, read as the reverse complement.
ATAGATTTATAAGAGTATCAATGTCATAAAGGTGTAAAGTATCACTTGTATACGATTAAATAAGAAAATTAAGATCCTCTAAATGAGATTTTGTTGTGAGAATATGTTTAAAAAATTGCGTGGATACACGCTAAGTATACGTGAGTATCGGTATAAAATTATGGCACTGAGTCAATAGTTGGATATTAGTGACATATCTTTTGAAGTATAAAATTCCATGGCATGTAATTTTTCAAAATTCAGGATATTGAAGAAAAGCAGTACCACGAATATCACTTAAAATAAAATATATGTATATGCATAAGACCAATTTGCCTTTCGCAATTTCAATTTAGGTATATATTGCACTAGCTTTAACTCGTTTGGGGTTTCTGGATAACAGCTTGTTTCTAAGCATCTTGGCGTACAAACTTTGAATGGCTAAATAAGTTCAATATATAGCAGATCATAAAGGTTGGAATTGAGCTTTTAAAGCACTTATAAATTATATAGTAGCTATTTACTAATTGGGCACTTTATGCTACAATGTTCTTTATTAGAACATTGAGTTTCTATTTTTCTAAACCAAATAACCATGGTATGCTAACATTTAATACTTTTGACAGAGCTAATATCTCTATATCAGTTACAATTCTTTTTTTCTGTTCAAGTTTAGAAATACTTGCTCTGTCTATGTATACAGCTAAAGTTTCAAGCTTAGCAGATAGATCTTTTTGAGTCATTTTACAGCCTAATCTTGCTGATTTTATTTGGTAACCTATAGCATTACGATCTTCAGTATCTAAAATTAATTTCATAATCTTCACCTCTGTTCTTTATTGGAACATAATCATTTTATATCAAATTGCGAGAAAGAATGTTCTAATAAGGAACATTCAAGAATTTTGTTATAAAGAAAATGAATTAATATTATATAAGTCAATTTAGGTCAGGAAGGGGCTACGAATGATACTGGATAATTAATTTACATAGTATTAGCACAATTTTTATAAATATCCAAATCTATCACAAAGATACAAATAAAGATAGAAACATGTATTTTCTATTTTTATCTCTTATATTATGAGTTTGAGTATTATTTATTTTTAGTTTGCTGTGCTGGATTACTGATGCTAATAGAATATTGTTAGGGAGAGATATAATAATTTACTTATAAGTTACTACTTTGCAATGTTTTAAAATAATAATGCTATTAAATTCTTTGATGAAAGAGAAAATAAAACTTGTAATTATGATGAAAGGAAAGAAACATAATGGACACAATACTTAAAAAGCTATATTATGCTGATTTTAACCGAAATCAATCCTTTTATGATAAAAACCCAGAATACTGTAGTATCAATAAAAAGGCTATTGAGGTCATGGAATTATTAGAAAAGAATGTTTCGGAAGAAGACTATAAAACTATCATTAAGTTAATGGATTTACATAATGAATCTATAGCAATAGAAACAGAGGATGCTTTTGAATGTGGTTTTAAGCATGGGGTATTAATCATGATAGAGGTTTTAAAAGATAAGAATTAATTTATAATAATACATGGGATTTTGTTGGCAAGCTAACCCCCGCATAAAGATGATATCGAATCATCAGGATTTGGTTTTGCACAGATATACTTTTACAGTACTCTATGTTCGTTGTGAATTATCAGAATTTCCCTAGAATCGACAACTATAGAAAGGCAAAGGAGTGGATTAAGAAAACTGATACTCTCAATATGTTGAAAGTACAGGATTTTTATGAACGAGGTCATGTATAAGGACTTATTGGTTATTTTTTGATTCGAGATATACTGCGGCAAGGCCTTATCAGGCTCAAGAAGCATCTTTTTTATCTCCTCAAGGCATGTGGAAGTAATTGTTTTGATATTGAAAAAGAGAGACACTGAAAGTATTGAAAATGCTGGGATTGATAGATGATGTAATATGAATGTTAATAATTCTACTTGATTTTACCCTTCGGTATATGTTTATAGGAACATATCGAGGGGTATTTTTTTGGATAGGGGTGAGCTGACAAATAAATATTGGCTATTATCAAAAGGAGTTTAGTCTTTATAGTTCACAGATAAAAAGCAAATACGGTTAAATAACAAGGAAGTTAATACAATTTTAAAATTGAAGATAATCAAAGAAAGTGAGCGTTTATTATAAGAGAAATAGTAATTTGGATTTTATTGGGAGGAGAAAATGAAAAAAGCAATAAAAGTTAATATAATCAAGAAAATATTTATTATAACATCATTATGTTTTGCCTTCGCTTATATAATGCTTTTACATTTGAATGTTTTTTCGAAAGAGAATGATATACATAATGCTACTGAGAAAATCATGATAGCTCATCAAATACCGGCTTGCGCAGTGGTTGATTATAAGAATTCCGAGTTGAATTTTGATAATTACGGTAAAAGCCATGGAGCAAATATTAGCGATTCTTCGTTATTTGTTCTTGGATCAACGATAAAAGCGTTTACTGGTTTAGCAATTCAAATGATAACGGATGAAGGGTATATTAATCTGGATGATAATATATCAGAATATATTCCTTGGTTGCAGTTTCTTTACGGAGGGGAAAAAACGGATATAACAATTCGTCAGCTACTATCCCATTCTAGCGGAATTCCATACAAAACTCTATATAATCTACCATCAGGTGATTATAAGGGTGTGATTGAAAAAAGCGTAAAGGCAATTAATGGTATGGAACTTAATTTTACTCCAGGATCGCAATATCAATATGTAAATATGAATTATACAATACTTGCATATTTACTTGAAGTTATTACGGGTAAGAACTATGAAGCTTACATTCAGGAAAACATTTTATTACCACTTGGAATGAATAACACCTATTTATATTTAGATCAAGCAATTCAAAAAGATTCATTTATTAGTAGCTCCAGAACTTTTTTTTGGTTGTAGTATGGAATATAATGTTGAGCTTGAAGGTGCCAATAAACCTGCAGGAGGCTTGATTACCTGCTCTGCTGATTTAAGTAAATGGATAAAAGCCTAAATGGGAGATGCAAATGTTCCTGATAATTTAAAATCGCTATTGCACGGACGCATGATATCAGCCAATGTGCCTACATACCACAAGAGGGTGACGATTATTATCTTTTTGGCTGGCATATATCTGCCGACGGAGAAAAAATAATGCATACAGGAGGTATACAAAATTACGGTTCTTGTGTCATGATTAACTTGAAAAGTAGGATCGCTGTTGCTACACTCTGTAATAGTATGCTTTCTCCGGCTGTTTACATTACCCCAAATTATATGGCAGCCTTACAAGGTGTCGATAAATATAATATCAGCTTTGTTTCGGTAGCAACACTTGATATTATTTGCTCATTTATATGCTTGCTGCTTTTGTATTTTATTATAAATATGGTTTCAAAAGTAATAAAGGAAAAAAGTACTTCAGCAAAAACATCAAGTTTGATAATAAAAACTATACTACTTTTCTGCATAGCGTTTGTACTGGTGTGTTTACCATATCTAATTGGATACACCTACGCTATGCTTTGGAAGTGGTCTGCAATGACAATGATTTTTTCTATTATAGAAGGGATTCTTCTTTGCGTATTAAAAATATATTTTAATGTTTCACTGTTGTGGAAGCAAACTCTTCGAAAATAACACCAAATAATATTTATTCCACTATGACTTTTTAGCCAAGACCCTACTAGGGTAAGTGAATTTTTTAATAGTTCAAGGTATTTGGAGACGGTTTGGTTGCTGGCGGGGAAACGTTATATAAATAAAGGATTGTAAAGCAATCGTACAAGTTGTTGCGTAATTAAAATGCTGTTAGTATAATAGAAATAGAATGACAAAGGGAGATTTATCCTAAAAAGTAAAATGAGGTGATAACTCATGAAATATGCGGTGTTTACAGGGGCGACAGGCGGACTTGGTACGCTTTGCGTCAAAGAGCTATCCCGATTGGGAAATTGGACAGTATTTGCAGGCGGTACCAATGAAGTTGAACTAATGCGATTGGGAAAATTGGCAAATATCATTCCCGTGCGGCTGGATGTTACAAAACAGGAGAGTGTGGATGCTGCTCTTGAAATAATAAGATCCTATACGAATAAGCTGGATGCTATAGTGAATTTCGCAGGACTAACTTCTTTTACCTCTCTTATCGAAGGCGACAGCGTGGAATCCATTGAAAAACTGCTTAACGTCAACATGATAGGTATGGCAAGGGTGAACCGAACCTTTTTTGATATGATTTATAAAGGTCATGGCAGGATTATCAATTGTAGTTCGGAGTCAGGTTGGATGACCCCACAGCCGTTTGCCGGGCCGTATGTATTGTCTAAATACGCGGTCGATGCCTACAACGACAGCCTCCGGCGTGAACTTATCTATTTAGGTATCCCTGTTGTAAAGATTCAGCCCGGCTCTTATGAAACGAACATAACGCAACAGGTGTACAAGAATTTTGATAAGGTAATTTCAACAACAAAGTACTACAGTAAGCTGCTTACAAAAATGAAGCCGCTCATGGTGATGGAGTTAAATCAAAAGAATGAACCTCGTCGACTGGTAAAAACAGTGATTAGGGCAATGGAAGCCAGACATCCAAAACTGCGATACAGAGTCGGAACAGGTAGACTCCTGGCGATGCTCGAACTGCTTCCTGAACAAGGTGTGGATATGGTTTACAAGCTGATTTTCGGGAAAATAAAAGATGAAGCGAATATGCAGTAGCTAATGGGCTTTGCGCAAGTATCAAAAATACACATTAAGACCACTTGTTGCTGGTACGTAAGGCTGTTAAGACAGGAGAGATATTAATTTAATATCCTTACCTCTTCACAAGAAGAAACAGGGGAAGTGCAGAATAATGGGAACACTTTTACAAACAACCCGCCAGTAACTGGGCGGGTTGTCTATACTTGAAGTTTGGTTTGCGTGTAGCTAAAATACTTTCTTATTTAATCGTAAATTCAATGTTATTTTGTTCGCACCAAACGGATGCAAACTTAATCAATTCTGACTTTTCATAATTTCTCCAAGCTTCTACCAAGTGATTTTCTTCTATATAATCATGAAATTTTCCAAAACTTTGAGTCTTATTTTGAATCCACAATAATTTTTTATTACACTTTTCTTTAAGAAATTTTATCACAATTTCATTGCGATCCATTTGAGGTATCAACAAAAAGTCATTCACTCCATAGGTTTCGATGTTAATTAACTCTTGGCGTTCTTCGATAGAATAGATTTGATAATTATCTAGATTTAAATAATTATTATCTACATCTAATATTTTTTCGAAGAAAAAACATATTTCTACTAATATGAGATACATTTCTCTCACTCCTTAATATACTATTTTCCCACCAAACCAAATATGGAATGTGTGAGTTGAATCATGATAATGTCCATACATTCCTGAAGAATGAACTTTTGGTGTCCCTTCTTCTGTACCTTGTTTAGCTCCCAAAACAACCGCTAACGCTTTTGCAGCCGCTTGATCATGTGTATATATTCCCCAATTATCAGATTTTTTTTGCAGCTCCCTTTGTGCATTGGATGATTTACCCCTATTATACTTATATACCTTACTCAAAGTATTAGTTGCGCCTGTAATACCTAAAGTCGTTAGAGCTTCTACAAAGCTCATAGCTTTACCAACTTTTATTAACTCCCCAACACTGTTTACATATGCTAAATAATATACTTTTTGACTTTTTATTGATGCATTTACATCTGAAAGTACTTTAGTTTTGGAAGATGCGCTTGCTTTCCACTGATTGTATAGTGATAGTCCTGCCCAAGTTATAACACCTGTTGCAAGAATTCCTGCAATAGTCCAACCAACAGGATTCCACCAATTTGCTCCGCCGATTACTTCTAACCAAGCACAAAATGCCGCGAAGGTTGATCCGCCAACAGCAATTGCCTCTGGTGAATGTCCATCTGGATCATGATAATTCACAGGGTTGTTATTACAGTATGTGAATAAATTAGGACTTAAAAGACTATAACTATCTAATGCCAACATACTCGGTTCATCGGTATTAATAAATCTACCCGTATTCGGATCATAATACCTACTACCTACATAGTAGAATCCAGTCTCCTTATCATAATAATATCCACGGTAACGGAATGGATTTTTTTCTCCTAACGTTTGGTTTCCGGATATACTAGTGATTTCTCCCCATGCATCATAAGTGTACGACACTACTTCATTACCTATAGTATCATATATTTTTATGATGTCGCCTTGGATATTTTTCTCATAATAATACGTGTTTCCATTAAATTCAAAACCTACCGGTAAACCGTCGATGTCATATAAATACCATATTAAATCATTATCGGATATCTCTTTAATAAGCTGATGTTTATCGTAGTAATACTTAGTTATCGAAGTTGTTCCATTAGAAACATTGTTGATGGTCTTACTTGTCCTTAATCCATCATAATTATATTTATAAGTTATATCACAAATATCAGATTGGTAATTAGCAAGTAATCTACCGTTTGTCCATGTTAAGTGGATACCATCTCGGTATTGAATAGGATTACCATTTGCATCATAGGTAATGGTTTGATTATCATATGTTTCAAGTAAATCTTTCCATTCTGAAGTACTATAACCGTATACTATACTTCTCTTAACGTCCCCCAAGTTACCAACAGTGTAATCATATTCCGTACTACTCAAGATATTTCCATTATTATCATACTTATATACTGTTGTTTTATTGGATGGTTTATCATTTTCTCTTACTAATTGATTAAAACCATCATATACATAGGAAGCAACTTGTACTTCATTGTTATAAATTTCTATTATGTTACCATTTTGGTCATACTTATATATTATTTTATCATTATCCTGATTTTCTATTGTGATTGATGATGTACTTTGGGTAATTATTTGCTCTATAACTTTTGCATTTTCACTATTTGCTATCGTATTGGTTACTGTTATGGTGTCATCAACATAATTAACTACAGATTTTGCCTTACTGCCTGAAATTAGTAAGGTAGTTGATGCGGTCGCATATGACCCTGCTTCATCATCTGAACTTTCTGTAACTTCATACTCAGTTTTTCTCTCCACCCCATTATCTGAATATATTGTACTGTTATTAATATATTGGATTGAAAAACCGTCATCACCAGAAATTGATACTAGATTACCATCTGAATCATAAGTGTAAGAGTATGTTATCCCATTGATGTAATCATTCTGTAATGTTACATTTCCTAATGCGTTGTTCAAGAAATCATATGCTAACTGGTTATTTATTTTGACATTTTCCAACAAACCTGTATTCTCGTCATATACTAGATTTTCACTTTGACCATTAGCGTAGTTTGTTCCAGTTAGATTTCCATTTTCGTTATAGGTATATGACAATAAACTTTGATTTCCAATATTGACACTCGTAAGTTGACCATTTTCATCATAGATAATACCATACTTGACCCCATTATGATAGACTCCTGTAAGTCTATTTTCATCATATGTATAGGTGTTAATTTGATATTTTCCTTCAGCATAAGAAATTATAGCTGTATTATTCCCATAGTTATCATAGAAATAATTGGTTTTACTAATTACTTCATCATCTGTATATTTGCAAGTTTCAACAATATTTCCGGTATAAATGTTAATAATTATCTTTTGAGTAACTTCAGATTCTGTAATAGTCTCTTCTATATTATTGTACAGTCCAACATGTACTTCAACATCATAATTTGGATTCACTCCTGAAGATAGACTAGTGTTAAGCGGTTCGCTATCTTCATTATCATTTAATCCATCAAAGTCCGAATCTTGTAAATACGGGTTGGTATTATTATGATATTCTGTTATATCATCAATACCATCGTCATCACTATCCTGATTTTCTGTTATAATAGTGGCATCTGTCCCGAGAATAGATATTTCATAGTAATCACTAAAACCATCATTATCAGTGTCAGTTTTTAAAGGGTTAGATTTTAATTTAATTATTTCAACATCATCAGTAATACTATCATTATCAGTATCATCATTTATATAGTCTGTATTATATTGCCATATTTCATAGCCGTCCTCAATATTATCGGCATCACTATCCAAAGTCGTTACAGTATATTTAAATACTTCTGATCCAGTAACTTCATCTATTTGTGACTCATTAAGGAAAGATACAATATTTGATGCTTTTTGGCTACCATCAAGATATGTTACCAGCAGACGAAAATCTGTTGTGTCTTCTATACTCTCTGTGCTTATGTTAACGCTTGTGCCGGAGTTTATAGTCTGACCATATTTAAATGAATCTTGGCCATACCTTTTATATAATTTGACGGAACTTATATTGCTGTTCCCGTTCCAGGATAAGGATATCACGTTGTCAGCTTCATTGTAAGTTGCAGATAGGGTTACTGAATTATCATAAACAACATTTACCATTCTATAATAAGCTGCTAAAAATGGCTCGGAGGTATTGTTGTTCGTGTCTTGTATCTTAATATACAGTTTATATACCCCGTTACCCTTGCTTGTTTCAGTGCTGTTAAGTTTAAGATTTGTAATATTCCCATTGTTGGAAATGTTCGTCGCTAAAATATATTGGACATCCGTTGGCTCCTCTGTGCTTGTTGCAGCAACCATATAATAATATACTTTAGATACTGCGACACTGGTTCCATCAGCGCGGCTACTGGTAATTTCGATGTCCGGTGATGCATTTGTCGTATTCATGAACTGTACTTTTGTAATCTCCGGTATGTTATTACCCGATACATTCTTATCATAATAATAGGATAAGGTTTTTACTGTACTATAATTACCAGATTTGTCAACAGCTCTAACTTTAATAGAATAGACACCTGCAGTTGTGAATGATGATGCAGGTAAGGTAATTGTTCCGGAAGTACTTCCTGCTTTTACATAAGTAGAACCGTTAATGCTATATTCTACCTGGCTGAAGTGGTTATCAGATCCTCCACTCCATGTTAGTATCGGCACCTTATTTGAATAACTTAACGATGAGGTTGTTGGTGATAATTTGGCAGTAGAGAGAGTTGGCGCAGTTCCGTCAATATGCAGGGTCACGCCTTTTCCGGCTCCCTTAATTCCTCCATTGTCTACTCCTCGAACATAAATCCGGTAACACCCTTCGCTTAAACTTGCCGTTGCAGGTAGTGTGCTGCTGCCACTGGAAGTAGTACCTATTTTAGTGGAAGAGGAGTAGCCAATTATTTCGCTGCCTAAAGTAGCTGTTTCATCATCGTAATTATAGATGTGATACTGTACCATGTTCAGGGACTGTGAGTTTATTCCGCTCCAGTTTATTGTAGCTGCTGCCCCGGGTTTAATATATGCCGATTTTAAGGTAACACTACTTGCAGTTGTAGGACCATCATAATATATAATACTCAATTTAGGTCTTAATGCTTCATTACTATATCTGGAACTGTAAAACTGTGAAAACAAACCACTGGAAGATTCATCATTGGCTCTTAACATTAATCCATAGCTGGAGTAGGTACCATTTGCTACCTGTCTTGCATAACTTGTGATGTCAAATGTCTTAGCCTTACCAGTTGTCCCGGATGTAACGACAGAAGTAATAGGGGTAGTGGAATAATTCGGACGGGTTACCCAATTTACTGTAGTTTTTGACCAGTCTTCCGTTACTCTGTGGACTTGAATTGTGTTATTTGCCTGGCTGCTTCCTGTTTCATATATTGTCAATTTTGCGCTGTCTACGTAATAGCCTGACAATTTACCGAGAAAATCAGCAAATCTGATATAAGTTCTATATAAACCCTGTGATCCATCACCTACAGAGAAAGTTGTAACTGCACTGCTATAGAAATTGGTATTCTCGTAGGTTGTACCATTTAATACGTAGGTATCGGCAACGTCTGTTCCTCCTGTCCATATGTAGGAAGGATCAATTGTGACAGGATATTGTCTTTCAGTGCTGTTTAAATATTCCGGATCTACCGTAAGTGCAAGAATATAGGTATCGTTTGTACCTTCCTTTAATCCGATCGAAAAGTTTAAGTTTTCGCTATATGCATTATTAGAGGCATCATTCATGAATGGGGCAGGTATATTTCCGATGATATCATTGGATACCTTGTCATAGAAAGTAATACCTCCGTCAATTCCATTTTCTCTTGGATAAGCATTGTTTACTGTTAATTCATATAAAAATATATTCGTATCAGGTTTTTCATTTAAGATAATGTTCTCTTTAATACCCGTTTCCTGTGAGATATATTCCAAGGAAATAGTATTATCAGTAGTGGTGTAAGTTGTTTTCGTGGGTCTTGTCTTAACTTTATCATAAATGTCTACCGTTTTTACAGAAGTCAGGACTGCTTCGTCAAGAGTATCCTCTTTTGGTAGAAGCCCTTGATCAACATTTTCTAGTACCTGTTCGATCTTTTCGTTATTATTTATTTCTTCATTCGTATTAGAGTCTTCTTTTTCTTCTAAAGATAATGCTTCTATAGTTTCACCGGCAAATATAGGTCTCAAGGTTACCCGGTAATCTTCATATTGTAATAATACTGGTGTTTCTTCCGTTAAATTTGTTGGTATATATTGCTTCGTATCCCCTTGCTTATTCTCATACTGGTATCCTTCTAAATTATTATTTTTTTTTATTTCATCTGTAAGTTCGACTAAAGATGGGTCGTAGTCAATAAGTTTATTCTGCTCATCACGGTAGCGGACGTCGTTACTGTACATGACAACTTCCTTACTTCCGTCTGTTCGCTGGTAAGTCGTAGAGTTTTCTGTTTTTTCAGTTATTTCTTCCCTCTCTACGTCATCATTGACCTGATCGCTGTAATTTTCTGATTGTACTGCTCCGGTAACATTCAGATTTTCATTTGAGCTACTCGGAAACAATGTACTTGCTGAAACATTGTTTGTAACTAATGGTACGGTAACACTCACTATTAAGAGTAGTGAAATTATACGTTTAACTAGATGTTTTTTCATATGACTCTCCTTTAAATATGGAACTCCTCTAAATTTTCCTCTGTGTAAAGTGAAAATTTTATTGTAAAATTTCCGTATAATACCACTTTAGGAAATGGTAATAAACGATAAAATTTAGAATAAATTTACTAAATCACAGAATGAATTGTATCAGAGCCAGTAATAAAAAAATAGAAGTATATAATTCCAGTAACTGCAGTATAGAATTTCGCAAAACGGCATTACTTATCTTGACGTAATTGGATCATCAAATTTTGGAATTGCACTAAAAATTTGTTTACATAAAAATAAATAAGGATTTGAATGCCGGTGCTGGTGGCCAATACATCTATTTATGCTATAAAGAAGGGTTAGACGACATGAATAATTCGGATAAGCCTATTACAAATATTGATGTTATCATAGCAAATAGTCTTAACGAGCAAGAAATCAAACACCCGCCAATCCTACATTAATTGAATATGATATAAATACTGGAGCTTGTGGCAAATATATCTATATTTGTATCGTATTTTCTTTGTCATAGTCTGAATGCATAACCAAAACTATAATATTTGTACAAAAAAATATTAAATACTATACAAATGCTATAAAAAAACTGAAAAAAATAAAAAAAGTATACTTAAATTAAAAAATTACTCCTTTAAAATGGATAAATATGTAAACTACAATAAAAGTAACAACTTGGGAGGGGAAATAAGCTGGTATAGAAATAGAAATGCTTATTTCTATAGACTTAAAGATTGAAACTATCAACTATATTTTAAAAGGAGGAAAAAATGAGGAAATTTAAGGAGAAGGGAAACAGATTAAACAAAAGAGCACTTGGTTTTATGCTTGCAGCAGTGTTGGTTATTTGTAGCATGTTTTCGCCTTTGGGGGCTAGCATGCAAGTACAGGCAGCAGCAAAAACAATTACATCCATGTCTTATTTTTCTGCTGCAGATGGACCTGTTATAACCAAATCAGGTGTAGGACAGGCAAGTTATGGCTTTGTAATGCCTATTTTCAATGGTGGGGCAGCAACATGGGCAGAGGTCGCCAGTGATTTAACGGTTAATGTTAAGGTTAACGGTAACTGGGTTAATATTGACAGTACCAGTTTCGCCTACAACGTAAATTGGGGTAACTGGAGTGACAGTGGATTTAACGGTTATTGGTTTACCGTATCAGAAACCACATATCTTCAGTTGGTTTCCAAGACAAGTGGTGTTACCTTAGATTACACCCTGGTATTTACGAATATCCCTAAAACAACCATAACATCTATGGCACCGACGCAAGGTCCTAATATTACAGCAGGAGTAACAGGGGGAGCAGGATTTACCTATCCAATATTTAACGGAAATGCGGCAGTAACCTATGCAGCAGTAGCTGAAGATTTAAAGGTTTATGTAAAACCTGTGGCGAACAGCACCTGGATTGATATTGATAACAATGCAGCCAGTGGCTGGATATATGATCAGAATTTTGGACAGTTTACTGACGGAGGCGGAGGTTATTGGTTTACAGTAGAGGAATCCATCAATGTAAAACTGGAATCTAAAACTTCTCACGTATCTTTAATCTATACCATAACTTATAATGCACCGGTAAGAAATAATTATAATCTTACACCTTATGACGCAACTACTTTTACAGCAGGTGAAACCGGAGCAATAGGCATACCGCTGCCTAAAATAGACGGCGGAGCACCCGTTAAAACTGAACTTGATAAATTTGTTTATGAAACCAAAGTAAATGGGGTATGGGTAGAACTTAGTGATTTCAGTAAAAGCAGTTTCAGTTATTCCGGAAACGGATACAATAATATGTCCGATAAAAATCAATGGGGCTATTGGGTGGATTATATCTATGGTCTGTGGTTCCAACCGATTCAAGTTAATATGGAACTTAGAATTGGTTATCCTTTAAATGGTCAAAAGGGCGGAAGTATAGGCAGTAATTATGTGAATTATACCTTTATCGGTAATCCGAACGCACCAAGACCGGACGTTTCGGATCTTGGAGATATTGAACTTAGTACACCGGAGAATCCTGATGTAGATGGAATGAATTTAATCTGGAGTGATGAATTTACCGGCACAGCACTTGATACAAGCATCTGGAATTACAATACAGGATATTATATTAATGACGATCCGGGTACCTGGGGCTGGGGTAATAATGAATTGGAACATTACACAGACAGCACAAGGAATATTTCTGTTAATGATGGTAAATTAACGATTACTGCTCTCAACGAGCCTAAAACATTTCCACAGGATCCTAACCGTGTAGCACCTTATTCTTCCGGTAAAATTACAACTAAGGACAATTTTACATTTAAATATGGCAGAATAGATTTTCGTGCTAAACTTCCAAGAGGTAACGGTTTGTGGCCGGCACTTTGGATGCTCCCTAACGATGATACTTATGGAACCTGGGCAGCTTCCGGTGAACTTGATGTAATGGAAGCGAGAGGACGTTTACCAGGAGCTACTAGCGGAGCAATTCACTTTGGCGGACAATGGCCGGCCAATACTTACATCGGCGGTGATTTCTCTTTCAGTGACGGGCAGACCATAGATTCCGATTACCATGTATACAGTGTGGTTTGGGAAGAAGACAATATTAAATGGTATGTAGACGGTAAGTGTTTCTTTAAAGCTACAAATGACCAGTGGTATTCCAATGGGGCACCTTCTAATAACAATGCACCTTTTGATCAGGAATTCTATATTATTATGAATCTTGCAGTTGGCGGCTGGTTTGATGGCGGCGTTACACCGGGATCTGGAGATATTCCGGCAAGTATGCAGGTAGATTATGTACGTGTATATAAAGATACTGACTGGGTTGATCCTGATGCTGTAAGAGTTACAGGGATATCATTAGATAAACAGACGGCAGTTCTTTCAACTATTGGGGAGACTTTACTTATTAGCAGAACAATTACACCAAGTAATGCAACAAATAAAAATGTTACCTGGACCTCCTCCAATCCATCAGTAGCTACCGTTAATGCGGGGCAGGTAACAGCGGTGGCAAATGGTACGGCCACAATAACTGCAACCACGAAAGACGGAGGATATACAGCTAGCTGTGTTGTTACCGTTAATGCGGGAGGAAGTCAAAATGTTCCGGTTACAGGTGTTTCTTTAAATGTCACTCAAACTGAAATAACAGTTGGCGGTACACAAACACTGAATGCTACAATTGCTCCTGCTAATGCCACAAACAAACAAGTTACTTGGACCAGTGGCAATACAAGCATTGCAACTGTTGACCAGACAGGAAAAGTAACAGCTGTTGCAGCAGGTACAACTACAATTACTGTAAAGACAGCAGATGGTAATAAAACAGCTGTCTGCCAGGTAACAGTAAAGGCATCAACCACTGTATATGTAATTGGTGATAGTGTAAAAGGATTGAAAAAGATTGGTGATAAGCTGGAATTCTATGTAAACGGTGCTACTTTTGCAGATCTTCATTACAAAATTAATAACGGTGGTCAAGTAAACGTAGCCATGACGAATAAGGGTGGCGGCAATTTCGTTTATTCTGTGGAAAATATGAAACAAGGTGATGTAGTACAATATTTCTTTACCTACAATCCGGGCGGCGGAGCCTTGGATACACAAACCTTTACTTACATTCACGGTGTGACACAGGGGACGCCGGAAGATGGCGGATCAGGTAATCCTACAACTAATACTGATGTAGCTCTGGGCAAATCTGCTACTTCATCAGGTATAGAGGCAGGTTTTCCTGAAAGTAATCTGACAGATAATAATACAGCTACCAGATGGTCTTCTAACTTCGCTGATAATGCCTGGTTTATTATAGACCTTGGCGCAACTTATAATATCAGCCAGTTAATACTTAACTGGGAGGCGGCTTTTGGCAAGCAGTATGAAATCTTTGTATCTACTAACGGAACAAATTATACCAGTGTATATAAACAGACAAATGGCAGCGGCGGAATTGAAACCCTGAATTTTTCAGCAGTTAATGCAAGGTATGTGAAATTCCAGGGAATTGAGAGAGCTTTACCTTATGGCTATTCCATATGGGATCTTAAGGTTATGGGACATAGTAATTGATGGTATGTAATTGTATCTAAATAGATAAGATAATAAGTTAATTCAACTATAATAAAAAATAACAGAAGGAGGATCTTGGTCTGATTTGGGGTAACACCATACAGACCAGGGTCCTTATTTGTTTTTTTAGAAGTATAGTCTCGTTCTTTATTCATATATTAAAAGAGAACTGCAACCCAAATTAGCAATAAATTACCATAATATTTAAAGAGCAAATAAAAGTGCCAGCTATTCCAATACTAAACAGACAATATATTTTTTCCCTAATAGGATTCATATATATGATAAGAAATCCGTTGGAGGACATGCTTACAGCAGTCGCACTTCGATCTACACGAGGCGCGGATCCTTTTCAGCATTGCAGATAAAACCAAAGTATTTGATCTCAACCTTTCAATTGACAAAAGCTAGGACAGAAGATATAATTAGTTAGAATTATAATTAATTTATTTTTCATTTTACAAATATGTGTACACAGAGGATGGTGATTTGTATGGATACACGCATTAATAATTTTGAATTTTATTTAAGATCAGTTGTACATGCCATGAAGCAAATACTGGATAATAAGATGCTTCCTTATGACATCACGAATCAGCAGGCACGCTTGCTGGGTGATTTAGATGACCATCTCAAGAGAGGTGAAGAAATCGTTCAAAAGGACTTGGCGCATACGATGCAATTACGAGGTTCCTCGATCACCAGCCTGTTGCAGGGACTGGAGCGCAAGGGGTTTATTTCACGCAGCACAGGAAACGAGGACGGTCGGACAAAACAGGTAGACATTACTGAAAAAGGCAGAGCGGTAATCGAAGAGGTTGAAAGCTCTTTTCAGGAATTGGAGCAATTGCTTGTGGAAGGAATGTCGGAGGAAGAAAAGGCAACCTATCTACGCCTGCTTAGAATTTCCTTCAGTAACTTAAAGATTGAGTAATCAGTTTATTTTTTTAGCCTAAAAATTTATAAAATTAGATAGAATTCTAATAATTAGAATTCTAATTTTAAGGAGGATTAAAGTATGAATAAATCAAAATTAATAAAAAAACAGGTTGATCCATCTCGGCTGACACTTCGGCTGCGATTGATATTGGCTGTTGTAATTATCGCAGATATACTGGATTTGATGGATTCGACCATTACCAATATTGCAGCACCTTCTATTGTTCAAAACATTGGTGGAGGCGAGTCTCTGATTAAATGGCTTGGTGCAAGCTATGCTTTAGCGATGGGTGTGCTGCTTGTCATCGGCGGGCGTCTGGGTGATCGTTACGGTAAGCGGCGAATGTTTCTAATCGGTATAACTGGTTTTACATTGGCTTCGACGCTTTGCGGATTAGCAGTCAATCCATCTATGCTTATAATAGGTAGGCTGATACAAGGGGGCTTTGGCGCACTATTAATACCACAAGGCATGAGTATCTTAATGGCGACTTTTTCACGTGAGCAATTTCCCCGTGCGGTTAGCGCGTTTGGTCCAGTAATGAGTCTTTCTTCCGTTATTGGTCCCATTTTGGCTGGTTTTATTATTCAAGCTAATATCGGCGGACTTGACTGGCGACCTATGTTCCTAATCAACATCGTTCTTGGTTTGGCAGGTTTTATTGCAGCGATAAAGTTATTGCCTCATGATCAGCCAAACTCCAATGAAAAGCTGGACGGCATGGGCACTGTTTTATTAGGAGTGGCGATACTTGGCTTGATTTTTGGTTTGAATGAGGGTTCAACAGATGGATGGACGATCTTACCGATTATCAGTTTAATTACAGGTGCTGTGATGCTTGTAGCCTTTGCGTTTCGCCAGAGGTATGCCCTCAATCCGCTGATGAAACCTTCTCTCTTTAAAAATAAAGGATTTACGTCTGGACTATTATTGGGCCTTGCGTTTTTCGCGGCAGTAAATGGATTGGCTTATGTCATCTCGTTGTTTTTCCAACTGGTTCTTCATCTCACACCCTATGAAGCTGCGTTGGGCCTCTGTCCAATGGCTATCGGCATCGTAATTTCCTCACTGGTCTGCCGGCCGCTTCTAACTAAGCTGGGACGTACACTTATCGTAATTGGTCTTTCGGCTACACTGATTGGTGCTCTTGGCCTCTGGATCACCGTCTTTATCATGGGCACAGCAGATACAGCATTGTTAACAGCCCCTGCTATATTAGTTATTGGTTTGGGTATGGGCGCTTGTTTCAGCAGTATTTATGAGGTGGCTCTTGGGGATATTGAGCATAACGAGGCAGGCAGTGCAAGCGGTTCCTTAAGCGCTGTACAGCAATTAGCAGCAGCGATTGGTTCTGCCGTCGTAACGACGATTTTCTTTAACCTTCAGAGCACAGTGGGAGATGTTGGAGCTATGAAGTCTAGTATTTTGATTGTAGCGGTAATTGTTCTTATATGCCTCGGACTTGTTTGGATCATGCCACGATCCGCGCCTTTTGAAGACTTAAGCTAAGGCTTTAATCATATAAGGCTTTAGAAAAATTAATAAAGCTATGTTTAAGAGCAAACTTGACTTGTAATTCTTTACAATTTATTATGGATATAATTCCAATAATCAGAAGAAATAATTTGGTTGAGAGAGAACATCCTCAATATTTTGACCGCTTGACTCACATCAACTTTTCGGACAGTAACAGTAATTATTATTTAACAGGAGTAACAGGAGGTCTTGCATGAGTGAATTATTACAGTTAGAAGATTTCATTGAGCTTTCAGATGTAGGTTATGAAGAAGCTATTGTTCAATTTTTACAAGACAACGGGATAACGATTGACGAATTTGAGTATGTTGGGAAATGTGATTCTGAATGCCCGCAATGTAATGCGGAAAGCTTTCGTGTCTGGCGAAAGGATATAGGATTCATAAAAGCTGGAAAGATTTTTACATTTGATGTTGAAGCAGCTGATGAAATATTAGACTTTGCTATATACTGGTGTAATAAATGTGGTAAGTGGACTACTTATATTGAGTAACGAATGGATAGTCTTGTACTCTGGAATTTCTTGAGTCAAGACTGATTATAGAATATGGAAGAATTGTTGTTTTGAGAACTGGGGTTACTGCTATAAAATTATTTAAGTATGTTTTTGCTTTTGTATAGCAATATATGCGATGACCTATTGGAGATGATAGGTACAACCAGAAATATGAATTAACATTACTTTTAAGTATGAAGGGGGAGATACATATAAAAATAGTACAATTAAAATTAGAAAAAGATAGTAAGGTAGTAAAATATATCACACTGATAAGGAAGTTTGATCCCACTTTATCAATTGGTCAAATAAAAAGTAATATAGAAAATAATTCATATGTTATAAGTTTTGATTTGCATTATTTGGATGTTCTTGAAGATTTACAGGGGATTGATAGGAAATTATTATTTCGAGGTCTTATACATCAATTAATATCGGAAGGGGCTCAGCTTAGTATCTATGTTAATGGCGAATCATGTACCTTGGAGTATCTGGATAATTTGTTAAATAGATGGAAGGAAATAAGTGAACAAACAGAATGGATTATGGATATGGAGGCTGAAGAATAAAATCATATAGTAAAAATTTGGGATTCATTCGTGTTTTATATACTATGGTAGTAAAAACAAGAAGAAATCATCTGGTTGAGAGAGCATCTATAGTATGCTGGACACTTAGACTATCCCAATAAGAAGCATGAGGAAAAATAAGCAAGTGATGGAGCACTATTATGATACTTTTAAATGATGAAAGAATTATAAATGTTATATGTATTGATAATAAAGAGAAAATCATATCACTAAGAAATGTTCACAAAAATCTGTTGATTGATGAATCTCGAAGTCAAATTGGCAATAAATCAGAGTTATTTTGCTTTGCTAGAGAATCAGTTGTTAACAGATTGATGGAAGCTGTTAATTATCTTCCCTGTGGTTACAAATTTGTAGTTAAAGAAGCATATAGACCTCTATCACTACAAAGAGAATTTTTTGAAGAAGCAATTAAATATTATAAAACTCAATATCCGCTAAAAAATGAAAAAGAAATTTATAAATTAGCATGTCAATATGCAGCACCTGTTGAAGTCGCTGGACATCCAACTGGTGGGGCAATAGACATAACTTTGATTAAGGATGGAGTTGAATTGGATATGGGATCGGAGTTTAATGAAGCACCTGTTGAACCAGAAAATCGTTCCCATCTGCATTCCACCTACATAAATGATCTTGCCAAAGAAAACCGAAAAATACTTACCGATTGTTTGGAAAAGGTGGGATTTGTAAATTATCCGACTGAATGGTGGCATTGGTCATATGGGGATCGTTATTGGGCTTTCCAAAATAACGGTTATGCTTTATATTCAGCAACGGATGAGAATGAAATAATTTAAATAACATTAGAGATGGAATTACAAGATTAGTCGCCGCTTGGTTTTTGCCAGGTACAGGCGACATCTTTGTAGAGAAAGTGTTCCATACCTCTTTTTATCGTTTGCGGTATTCCCGAGGTGAACTTCCTGTGATTTTCTTAAACTGCTTATTAAAATTAGACAGGTTGCTAAAACCACAGCTGTAGGAGATCGTTGATATGTCATCCGTTGTTTCTGTCAACGCTGTACATGCAGCTTTAATTCTAAGATGGGTCAGAAACTCAATCGCACTGCAGCCCACGGCTTTCTTAAAAGAGTTCATGAAATGACTTGAACTGATGGAGCATTTAGCGGCAAGCTCGTTGATCGTAATGGAATCCATATAGCAATAGGTCATATACTCCAGAGCGGGACGGATTAGGGAGGAATAACTGATATCATCACCCTGAAAGGAAGCGTGATTATCGTTTTTTTCAAAATACCAGTAAAGTTGCAATAGGATACTTTTTAGTAAAAGATCATCATAAGGATTGTTTTTGTTTGCACAGCTTATGATTGCCTCTGTCAGGGAGCGTATGACCGAATAATCAGAGTGGCTTGAATCATATTTCATATTTACACGCAGTTGTCCTGTAATAAGAGGGCGTATACAATGGGTACTGCTGCGATCATTGCTTTCCAGCCCGAGCATGCTGGCATGAAATACGAAGGCAATATAATGCAGCTTCATGTTGGAAGAAGGGTAGGCGGCATGCAGCATATTGGGAGAAATCATAATTACGTCTCCTTGGCTTACAGGAAAGTGTTCGTCTCCACAAATGAAGTCGCCCTTTCCCTGTAATACATAATCAATTTCAAACTCGTTATGCCAATGCATAGGTACATTCGGTAAAGAATCTGGTATTTGGCAATCATAGATACTGTAGGGAATTAATGAGGAACTGTGCTGGCGCTGTTCTTTATTACCTTGAGATGCAACAATCGTAGATTTCATACCTGACCTCCATGGATAATAATCCAAATAATTACTTAATCATAGAATAGTATCGAAAATATATAGTATTTCAGAAGAAATGTAATATTCTATAGAGTATTATATCATTGTAATTCAAATAATCAACTGATAGATAGGAGGAGGTAGTATGAAGTTTTTAGATGATAAAGGGGCATTGGTGTTTTACCATAATGGCGAAATGGCACGAATCGAAGCTTGGGGTAAGGATTCTGTCAGAGTACGTACCACCATGCTTGGCAAGTTTAATGGAAATGACTGGGCATTGACAGAAAATGTAGAGAATATAGATAGCAGTGTAAAGATTGAAAGGGAAGATCATTGGGTAGGAGATGGAACCATTGATCAGAGGGACATTGCTTCAATTACAAATGGTCGAATTAAAGTAGTTGTGAATTTTGTGGGTATTATTTCATTTTATAAAGATGACAAGTTGTTTCTTCGTGAATATTTCCGTATGTATGATGGGACCATTTCGAAAGAGAGCCGTTGCTTAAAAGTGATAAACCGCGAGTGGAAGGGAATCATTGGTGGAACCGATTATTCCTTGAATGTAAAATTTGAAGGTAATAAAGGTGAGAAAATTTTTGGTATGGGCCAATATCAGCAAAATGATATGGACTTAAAGGGCTGTGTGTTGGAACTGGCACAGCGTAATTCACAGATATCTGTTCCTTTTGCTGTATCTTCCTTAGGATATGGCTTCCTTTGGAACAACCCGGCTGTTGGTCGTGTAACCTTTGGTAAGAACTATACAGAGTGGATTGCAAGATCGACCAAGGAGATGGATTACTGGATTACGGTGGCAGATGCACCGAAACAGATTTTGGAAAACTATACCGCAGTTACCGGTCGAGCTGGCATGTTTCCAGAAGATCTGATGGGGCTTTGGCAGTGCAAGCTGCGCTATAGAACTCAGGAGGAGGTTCTGACGGTTGCTCGTCAGTATCAGAAGGAAGGCATTAAGATTGACCAGATTGTCATAGACTTTTTCCATTGGACCGTACAGGGTGACTGGAAATTCGATACTCAGTACTGGCCTAATCCTAAGGAAATGGTGGAGGAGCTACACTCGATGGGAATTAAGGTTGTCGTATCAGTATGGCCTTCTGTGGATCGTAAGAGTGAAAACTTTGGTCCGATGATGGAAAGAGGCCTTCTGATCAAGACGGAACGCGGTGCGGCGCAGACCTATGATTATCAAGGCGACTGTGTGGAAATTGATCCTTTTAATCCTGAAACACGTAAGTATGTATGGGAGGTCTGTAAGAAAAACTACTACGATTTTGGCATTGATGCTTTTTGGCTAGACAACTCTGAACCGGATTATGGTGTGTATGATTTTGAGAATTACAGATACTGTGATGGACCTGCATTGGCTATTAGCAATCTGTATCCTCAGATGTACAGTCGCTTATTTTATGATGAGATGAGTAAGGAAAATAAGCCTGTAGTAAATCTGCTTCGCTGTGCCTGGGCAGGCTCCCAGAAGTATGGTAATGTGGTTTGGTCCGGTGACGTGCCAAGCACCTTTGAAGCCTTCGCGGATCAATTACAGTGCGGTCTGAACATGGGACTTGCAGGCATTCCCTGGTGGACTACAGATATCGGCGGCTTCATGACAGATGATGTAAATGATCCTGATTTCAGAAATCTCCTAATTCGTTGGTATCAGTTTGCTGTGTATTCAGCTGTACTGCGTATGCATGGGGACAGAGGCCCTTACAACATTCCGCCTTTGGATAATAGAGACTGGGGTGGCGGTTACCTTCATACAGGTCAGCCAAATGAGCTTTGGAGTTATGGAGAAGACAATTATAAGATTATGAAGAAATACTATGATATCCGTATCAGTATGCATGATTATATCAAACAGCTTTATGAAGAAGCTCATACGAATGGCTCCCCATTGATTCGTACTATGTTCTATGAATTTCCTGAGGATGAGAAGTGTTGGGAGCTTCAGGATCAGTATATGTTTGGTGACAAATATCTTGTCGCACCGATTCTTCATCTGTATGAATTCAAGAGAGACGTATATCTCCCCGCCGGTGAGTGGATATTGACTTCTACCGGAGAAAAGTATACTGGCGGCATAACCGTATCAGTAGATGCACCAATCGAATACTCTCCGGTATTTGAACGCAGGTAATCGGCTTATAACATTCAATGCCATTGCTATTAGTCAGATGGAGCTTGGCGTAGGATAATAGAGTTAATATAATAGAGCTAATATACTAGTTAAAAAGTCGCGAATCTCGTTCACTGTTAACAGAAATTAAATGAATAATAAGTTGTGATTTTTTTAAGCTGTTATAAGCAACAATTGCTTTTTGGAATTACAATACCACCAAGGTTTTACAAGGTTCAAGCAGTAGCTACATTAATCGTTTAAGGTATGCAGATACATGCATTTTATTAATGATAACAATTTTATTAAAAAGGAGTGAGACAACATGGAACTTTACGCAGTACACTATGCAAACGAATTTAAATACGCAGATTATCGTACAATCTATCATAATGATGAGCGAACAGAACTGGTTCCCGGGTTTGTGTTTTTGTACTATGTTGCAAAAATAGGGAAACAGATATTTTTGTTTGATACTGGTTTTCAAAGTGAGGAAACAGCAAAGGAATATGGGACACATTTGCTTGATGTGAAAGAGGAAGTGCTTGCCTTAACAGGGGGAAGAGCAGATATTATCTTTATTACGCATGAACATTTTGATCATGTTGAATGTTTGGATTTATACCAGGGAGCTGAGATAATAATCGCAAAAGCTGCCTGGGAGCAAGTACAAAATGCCTATCCAGGGATTACAAGCGGGCTAATGTTAACATCAAAAATTAAGATGGTTGATGATGCGTTGGAAGTTCAAGGATTTCACTTCAAGGTAATTGGTGGGCATACGAAAGGTTCTTCTGTTATTTACTTTAAGGATGGAGAAGAGAAGTATGTTATCTCAGGAGACGAGACATATTTACTTGATAACTTTGAGAGGCAAATTCCAAATGGAAATGTGTATAGTTTAGAGAAAAATATGGAGTTTATTAAACAGGTACATAATGAGGATATGATTCCTTTGCCCAGCCATGATGCAGCTATCATTGAAAAGTATCCAAGAATATCCGAGCATATATTAAGGATTATTTAGTGAAAAGTAACCGTCAAACAAGAAAGTGGATATAAATTTTGCCCTAATGACGATCTAGAATGGCATTTACCGGAACTGGTTAATACGCTCACAATTCATGTAACATCTTCCATGGAATATTTTCTGCTGGAATTGAACCAGTTTCGGTATACGGCTAGCAGTTAAAGTTTGTAGCTGATCCGGAATTAGCTACTTTCAAAATGTAGGTATCCTGTCTGTACAAATTACTAGAAATAAATAGTATAATTAATTAACGTAGGATAAAACTATTTATATCCGATACATAGAGAGATGCTGACAGGGTACCGTCTAAAAGGCTAAGAAAAGGTTGGGAGACACAAAACGTGAATATTGTAGATTATGTTGAAACACAAATGAATGACTTTAGGACCTCTAAGTTCAATTTGGTGGACAGCTTGGTTTTATCTCAGTTTATCTATATTCATTTTAATAAAGTTGTACCAAAACTTGCAGGCAATGGAGCTCCTGTGCGAATGGGAGAGCTGCTGAAGGCAGAATATATCCCACGCATGCTTCATAATGTGCGAGATCCCAAGAGTAATCGCAGGCTTTTGCTTGCGCTGGGAATGAGTCCACGGTTTCGAAATATTCAAATGTGCTGCTATTCGGATCATTTAAATATATCTGAGCAAAAGCAATTTGCAGCTATCACTTACCTGCTTGATGAAAAAACCGCTTATATTGCCTATCGAGGTACAGACTCAACTGTTGTGGGCTGGAAAGAGGACTTCAATATGGCGTTTATCTCTCCTGTACCTGCACAGGAGGAGGGGGTTTCGTATTTAAACACTGTGGCAGAGAGATTTCCCCATGCATTGTTGGTTGGAGGACATTCTAAGGGCGGGAATGTAGCTGTTTATTCCGCCATGGAGTGCCAGCAGGAAATTCAAGATCGCATTGTGAGTATTTACAGCCATGATGGTCCAGGTTTTAGAGAAGAAATATTTTTAAGCGAAAAATATGCGAGAATTAAAGCAAGAATACACAAAACCTTACCACAGTCTTCTTTGGTGGGAATGCTTCTGCAGCATCAAGAAGATTATATTGTGGTAGAAAGCAAACAGTTTTGGTTCCTGCAACACGATCCCTTTTCGTGGGTTATCCATAAGGGGGACTTCCAATACACACAAGGTATCACAGGCGGAGCAGAGCATATTAATACTGTCATTAATCAGTGGTTATCCTCATTGGATGATGAAAAACGAGAGCTATTTGTAACAACACTTTATAGTGTAGTTGAATCCATTGGGGTTGAAAATTTCAGTGATTTTACTGAAGAGTGGCATAAAAAGGCAATCCTGGCTATAGGCTCGGTGAGAGGTATCGACACAGAAACCAAACGCTTTGTATTTGAAACTACAAAATTACTTTTTGCATTGTATATGAAGAATTTACGATTCCCTTTAAGGCGAACCAATAAGTTCTTAAAAATTTAAACCAATAAACGGTTTCTTCATCATAAAAATCCTCCCCAAATGGTTACCTTGTTTCAGATAAATATCCTCAATACAGTTTTACTTCTGGAGCAATAGTATTTATTTGATAAATCTGGTAATCCATAAAAAGAAATGATTATTTGGATCATTGAAGCCTTTCTTATTTGTATTCAGCCTTTTAATTCGTTCCAGGTCTTCTATTGATAAACTGAAATCAAATATATCCAGGTTTTGTTTTAATCTTTCTGGGTTGACGGATTTTGGGATTACAGAAATATTCCTTTCTAAATTCCAGCGTAGCATAACTTGGGCTGAAGTTTTACCATATTTAGAGGCGATTTCAGTTAAGACTGGATTGGAAAAAAGGCTTTGATTTCCTTGGCCAAAGGGTCCCCATGCTTCATGCAGTATATGTTTCTTTTCTAAATATTCATGCAATTTAAGCTGCTGCTTAAATGGATTGGTTTGTACCTGATCAACCATTGGCATGATTTCAGTTTGCGCGATTAATGTTTCCAAATGTTTCTCCTCAAAATTGGCTACACCAATTGCACGAATCTTACCTTCTTTATATAATTGTTCTACTATCCTCCAACTCTCCACATATTTTGGAGAAGGCCAGTGGATTAAATAGAGATCAATATAATCAGTTTTTAATCTTTTTAAACTTGCTTCAAAGGCTTCTTTCGTTTTTTTAACCCCGTGATCCGAGTTCCAAAGCTTTGTTGTTATAA
Organism: Bacillota bacterium; assembly: GCA_023407575.1. GTDB lineage: Bacteria > Bacillota > Clostridia > Lachnospirales > Lachnospiraceae > Mobilitalea. The sequence continues at coordinate 618,572 of JAEYLX010000075.1, read as the reverse complement.
AAATATCCTCTCTTTTTATACCTGATTTATGAATTGCATCTGCAATCATTTCTTCATTATGATAAAAGGCAGCGGTATCAATGTGCTTATATCCATTTTGCAGTGCCAATATAATTGAGTCCTGTTGTGCATCACTTATTTTGTAAACACCTAACCCAATTTTAGGCATCTCAACTCCATTGCTTAAAATATAATTTTCCATGTTTCGTCCTCCTTGAACTGGTGTTGCCAGCTCCTTTCTGTAATTACATGAATTTTAATTTTTCATTCAAAAGTCATTCTCCTCCCTGTTTCGGTTAGGTGCTTCTATGACAAGTTCCCTGATGTGGGTAAATAATGCTTCGACCATATTCAGCTCCGATATGCTGTAATCAATATAATAGTAGTTTCGTGTCCCTTCGCGTCGCAGTCCGATAATTCCAGCATCCATTAGTATCTTGATGTGATGTGAAACAGCAGGCCGTGATAAACTGGTAAGCTTAGTTATCTCACCTACCCGAATGCCCTGACAATCACTTTCCAGCAATGCGACAATAATAAGCTGCCTGGTTTCATCACCAATTGCGTTGAATGTTTTTTGGCAAGCCTTGAATTCCTTTGACAGGCTTAAAAGCTGTTCCTTGAAGTTCCGATGTTCAGCACATTTTTGTAGTTTGTTCATATACATCATCCTTTGAAATCTTATAGTTTAAATGTTTAAACCATTATACAACATATTTTTACTGATTATTCAATGGGAAAGAAAATCGAGACAAATAACAAGAATTTATTGATAAGGAGATCAATAAAAAGGTAGCCAAATAGTCATCGATACATTAAGGTACATAGACATTGATTGGAATTCCTCTTGACAAATTTATACTAGATGAACTAATATAGTATAAATCGTAGTAATAAGTTACAGTTCAATGATTAGCAAAATAAAGGGTAAAGCCTTTATTTTAGGTCGCAGGAACTGATTAGCATTAGCATAAAGGAGGTATTAAAGTGTGAAAGAAAAACACTTTCACATTGAGGTTTGTGTTCTGTGAATGAATGCAAGCACTCCTTCACTCTATTTGGAGGTAAATTATGAAATTCAATGATCAACAAAGTGAACAACGGGTTTTAGAAAAAGCAGGAGAGTTTCTGTCTCGTCGTGGTATTCGTGGTTGGAACATGGATGAACTTTCTGCTGAAGCGGGTCTGGCTAAAAATACACTATATCGGATAATCGGCTCTAAGGAAAAATTAATTGAACACGTTGTCTTGGAGAATTGCTACCGAGGGTTATCCAAGATGGCTGAGATTATAGACCGGGAAGACAGCTACATGAACACATTGGAGATTATCGCAGCCGAATTCCCCGAACATATGAATAACCTTTATGCCGATTTTTTGTTCGAGGTCTTACTGGAATACCCGAATTTGGAAAAGGTGGTTCGCAGTCATCGGGATGAAATGACTGTGAAGATTACAGATTTTCTCTACAGAGGAATGACAGAAGGATATCTGCGAAAGGATATTCAGCCGGAACTGGTGTTTGAATTCTTGCAGGCGATCGTTCTGTTCTTTGTGAAATCGGGTATAAAAGGAAAAGAGCTGTCAGATAAGATTCATGAAGGATTCCGCAGCCTCATTTATGGAATTGTATTAACTAATAAATAATAATAAAAGGAGTGGTTTGAAATGAAGCATATTATTTTAATTGGAGGAAGCGGTTATATTGGGACACACTTGATGGAAAAATGGATGCAGTACGACCCGGAAGTTAAGTTTACCAGTATCTCCCGCAACGGAAGACCTGAGACTCTTTCTGAAAATCTGGCAAATAACCAAAGAATAGAATGGGTATCAGCTGATATTTTCAAGATAGATTCTTATTTATCAAAATTGCCGGATCATGCCGATGTGATTGTAGATTTGGTTGGTACTGCTACTGCGAAGGAAGCAAAGGACTTTGAAAAACTGAACGTTGAGCCTGTTAAGATCATGGTAAATCTTATGGATGAACTGTCTATTTCAAAAGGGTGTTATATCTCCGGTAGGATGGGCATGCCGGCAACGAATAAGTTGTTTATAGCTTCCAAGAGAAAAGGTGAAGCGCTTGCACAAGCAAGTAAAAAGGAGATTGGTATTGTCAGACCCAGCCTAGTTTATGGTGACCGTCCCGGTGTTGGGGCTATGGTATTCTTTGTTAAAGCGATAGGGCTATTCAAAAGAGAACTTCAACCGATAAAAATCGATCAGCTGACGGATCAAATCATCCAGATCTGCAAGTCGTAATATAATAAAATCCAGATAAGAAGTCGAGCTGTCCCCGATATTTTGTCTGGATTTTTTTTACGTAAAAGCGAGTTAAGTATCAACATTAAGCGTCGCTTAGCTAAATACTTGTGGAAGAATATACCAGGCTTCAGAGAGCAGGATAGAGGCGGTCAAAGAAATCAGGCAATAATATTTGCTGTGGCAGGGTATGTTTTGGGTATCTGGTTGCAGTTATAGTTTTTGGATATAATACCATGAGAAGGTTAGAAATTGTAGCTTTGATATTTATACTGGGATTAATCTATCTAATTGTTTTGGACACATCAGGGCCACATTCACTCTGTATGATAACAACATTATGATAGAAAACCAAAGGAGATTACAGTTTATGAATATTGAAGTTCGTTATTTATCAAAGTCCGGAAATACCAAAAAAGTTGCAGATGCAATTGCCGAGGAACTTGGCGTTACTGCAAAACCCATTACGTTTGATCTTCCTGCGAATACAGATATCCTGTTTTTGGGAGGTGCTGTTTACGCCGCAGGAATTGATAAAAAATTGAAGTCGTTTATCCAGTCCCTGGCTGGGAAAGCAAAACAAACAGTGGTTTTCAGTACGGCGGCTATTCTACCCTCTGCCTATCCCCAGATGAAAAAACTTTTGGAAGCCGAAGGAATAAGTGTAACAAAGGACGAGTTCCACTGTCGAGGTGAATTTATGAAACTACATGGCGGACACCCCAATGCCGATGATTTAGCCAAGGCAAAACAATTTGCGCGAAAATATGTCAAGGAATAAGGTTGCGTAGTAGGATGCAGGTGGCGAGAGCGCATGGCGATATAACCAGTAACGCTCATAGTAAGGAGCTGAAGAATGGATAGAAAAGAGGATTGTTTATTTTTAAAGGTACTTCAACAAAATGAAATAGATGGGTCTGTTCTTTATCGTAACATCGCAGGTCTTACAAAGGATGAAAAGGAACGAAAAACTCTGTTGCTCATTTCCAATGATGAGCATAAGCATGCTGCAATCTTCGAACGCTATACAGGCTGTAAGCTTCGTCCCCGACGTTTTCGCATCCTTTGCTACACGGTAGCGGCACGTATATTAGGATATACCTTTGTCATCAAGCTCCTGGAACGCAGCGAGGATATGGGGATTAAAGCATATCAGAAAGAAATTGATACCCTCCCGGAGCTGCAGCAAATCTTGGAGGAAGAAGAAGTACACGAACAGCTGCTCCTCGATATGTTGGACGAAGAACGCCTGCATTATGTAGGCGACATGGTACTAGGTATGAATGATGCGTTGGTAGAACTGACTGGTGCACTGGCAGGATACACTCTGGCTATGCAGAATACACATGTGATTGCTATGGCAGGTCTGATTACTGGTGTTTCTGCAACCCTTTCCATGGCAGCATCAGGCTATCTCTCATCTCGTGAAGCTGAACAAAAAAATGCCGTCAAGTCGTCGGCATACACCGGTCTGGCATATTTGGTAACGGTTGCTCTTTTGATTATACCGTATCTATTACTGCCGGCAGGCGGCTATCTTTGGGCGTTGGGAATTACTTTGACAATAGCTATTGCCATTATTGCTGGCTTTAATTTTTATATTTCGATTGCAAAAAGCAGACCTTTTCGTCATAATTTTCTTGTAATGGCAGGAATCAGCCTGGGAGTTGCAGTTATTTCTTTTGGTGTTGGATTGCTCGTGAAGAATGTATTAGGAATTGATCTCTAAGGTATATAGCGAAAGTGAGGTGAAGTCATTTGTTTTCCGTATTGGTAGTAGAAGATGATGAAACTCTAAATAAAATGATCTGTGCAAAACTAAGACAGGAGCACTTTCGTGCATTTTCAGTCTTTGACGGAGAAGAAGCTTTGCAGTTACTGGATAAGGAATATATTGACTTAATTATTTGTGATATTATGATGCCAAGGATGGACGGATACACTCTAACCAGAGAGCTTCGGGGTTCAGCCTACAAGCTGCCGATTTTGATGATTACCGCCAAAGATCAGATGGAGGATCTGGAGAAGGGGTTTCAGGCAGGAACCGATGATTATATGGTTAAACCGATACGGATGAAAGAGATGATACTCCGGGTAAATGCGCTGCTCCGGCGTGCAAGGATTGCCAATGACAGGCGGATTGAGATAGGCAATGCTGTACTTGACTACGATTCGCTGACAATAAAAATGGGAGAAGAAGCATTTGAAATGCCTCCAAAAGAGTTTTTTCTTCTGTTTAAGCTACTAAGTAATCCTAATAAGATTTTCACGAGACTGGAGCTCCTGGATGAGATTTGGGGCATGGATACCGAAGTTGACGAACGTGCGGTGGATTCACATATCAAAAAGCTTAGGCGTAAGTTTGAAAGTTATCCTGATTTTGAACTACTTACCGTAAGAGGGTTGGGTTATAAAGCCAAGTATTAATAAAATCAGAAAGGCAGTTATCTTATGAAAAAACAGAAAAATCACCAGGAGACGAAGCGGCTTCGTTTGTCACTTCGAATTACGTTCCTGCTGGTTTCCATTTCTTCGTTGTGTGTTGCTTGTATTTTTTCATTTCTGCTTGTATTGTCAGGTACAAAGCTACTCTATCACGGGCCGTTTACGTTACCGGTTGTGGTTATAATGGGACTTTTTATCTGCAGCTTGTCTATTCTGTTTGGCGGCTCGATATTGTGGCTGGTATCTTCTCGTTTTACAAGGTCGATTGAGGAAGTAAGCAAAGCGGTAAAAAAGGTGGCAGACGGTGATTTTACCGTTCATATTGATAAAAAAGTAAATCGGTTTGCTGGTTATGAGCTGGTGAATGAAACAGACGAGCTGGCTGAAAGCTTCAATATCATGACGGCGGAACTAAATGGTATGGATTATATGCGGAAAGACTTCATGAGCAATGTATCCCATGAGGTGAAGACACCGGTGGCAGCAATCACCGGTTTTACCGAAATTCTTATGGAAGGCAACATCACTATGGAGGAACAGCAGGAATATCTTCTTCTGGTTAACAAAGAGTCGCTTCGTCTTTCACGTTTATGTGAAAGTATGCTGCGTATGTCAAGACTGGATCATCAGCAGATAGTTCAGAAAAAAGACCATGTGCGGGTAGATGAACAGATACGCAAATGTGTCATTATGCTCACAGAAAAATGGGCGGATAGGATTCGGGAATATGAAATGGATCTAAGCCAGTTGGAGATACAAAGTGATGCTGATTTACTAACTCAAGTTTGGTCCAATCTCATTGACAATGCGATTAAATATTCGCCTGAAAACAGCACGATTCATATTTGTGGAAAAACCGAGAGTGGCAACATGATTGTAACAATTCAAGATGAAGGGAATGGAATAGACGAAGAAAATCAAGATAGAATTTTTGAGAAATTCTATCAGTGTGATGAATCTCATAAAAAAATGGAAGCGGTCTTGGTCTCTCAATTGTAAAGAGAATAGTTGATTTACTGGGTGGCTCTATAACCTGTATCAGCAAAAAAGGGAATGGAACTACAATGGAAGTAAGGCTTCCGTTATAGTTAAGTTGGACATATGGGGACCACATAACTCCTTTATAATAGGGACATAAAAGAAAAGGAGGTTTTTCAATGAAATATACAACACCCCCGAAAGGGCTACCCAAGAAATGTCTGAACAGAAAGTCGCCGTATATGGCAGGAACTAGAGTGTGGTGTTCCGTATGCAAATATACCGGAGGAAATATATGTTCTCCTGTATGCAAGTTGATAGGCACAAAGAGCTAGCACAGTACAAGCTTGTAGAGAAGGGTACTATGCTGCAAAAAAGGAGAGCAGATAGTATCTTAAAAAGACAGAAATATTTTGAATAATATTCCTTTGCCTAGTTATTATTCAGCAATTATTGTTAAGTATCCTAGAGTTTATGAACATATAATTAGCATTATTTAGTGAAGTATTGAGACGTTAGACATAGTTATAAATATAAGCTGCTGAAGAGTCATACTCTTCAGCAGCTTATATTTATACTAAAGTAAATTGAAGTAGTAACAAAGTTAAACTTTGTTAGTTACGAACGCACTTCTGACATCATTTCTTAATAACCGGAATCCATATCTCACTTTTATAATCAGACGCGCTCAAATCACCATTTGAGTACCATTCGATTTCTGGTGCTTCTGCATGTTCATAACCGGAGGTAGGAAACCATTCGGAAAATATTCGTCCCCAGATTTCTGCCATTGCTGTAGGCATGGGACCGGTTATTTCAAAGATTGCCCAGGTATGAGCTAGTATTTCAAGCTTGCTCATCGTTTTGGGACATTCTTTTTCTGTTATGGCAGCAATGTAGTAATCCGTTGTATTGTCTTCATACATTCCGCTGTATACACCCACAAGTCCATCTCCAAGGCCAGCGATTTGGCCTATTGTTTCTGGTGGTGTCTCCCGCCACATCTTTCCTATGTTGTCACCCAAACCTTCAACATGAGAAAATCTCTGTGTTACGCCTACAATGGTAAAGGAATCTTTTCGCTCAATTCTGTAATTCATCTCAACAGCTCCTTTTATTGATAAAGAGAATGTGATACGAGGATACGCTTTTAAGGATATGCCTTTTTCTCTGGCTTTTGACGGCAGTATTCCATGCATTGCCATAAATGCACGAGTAAATGAATCAGGAGAATTATAACCATACTTCAAAGCAATGTCGATAATCTTTTCATCGCTATTTTGTAAGTCAAAAGCAGCAAGGGTTAAACGACGTCGCCTTATATACTCGGATAGTGGCACGCCGATTAGAAATCCAAACATGCGTTGAAAATGATATTGAGAGCATAATGCGACTTGTGCGATCTTTGCATATTCAATTTCTCCATCAAGATTGCTTTCGATGTAATCAATTGCTTGTTTCATGTTTTCCAATGTATCCATATACCTCTCCTTTCAAGATAAGTATAATATAGGGTAAAAAGAAATTCCCGATAATAGTTGCAAGTATTTGTAGGTTGGTAGCACACAAATTAGACAGGTTTGTGTGATTTTGTGTTTTACAGGAGCGTTGATGGTTGTCGATTCCTGTAAAATAGTATACTGCAAATATATGGATAAAGCAACCAGTGCAGACAGGAGTCAATGTGATTGTACTAATCCATACTTCTATAGTTTTTATTCGCATTGATTGCCGTAAAACTCCAATGTTTTAATACCATTTAACATTAGGTTACTTCCTATCTTTGCAATTTCAGAGATAGGAGTATCCATATCATTTTGAATCCATTCAATTAACACTGTATAAAGTGCACCTGCCCAGTAGCAGTTAGAATAATATAATTCAGGCTGATTTTTGGATACGCATTTATTTATGCTGTTCTTATATTCCATCAGTATGGTATGACCATATCCAGCTTGAATGAGAAGTTTGTATTTGGAAGCATGTTTTTTTGTGCTTTCAAGAAGAGCAATCCAGGCCTCAAGAGTGTCGGTAAGGGGATTATACTGTTTTAAGGTATTTGATGTGTCCTGGTTGATGTTTTGCAGAAAGTTTGAAAGAATGTCTTCTTTGGAGTTGTAGTTACGATAATAAGCAGTTCTGGAAACTCCGGCTTTTTTCGTAATATCTGTAATTGAGATATCCTTAAAGTTTTTTTCTTCCATAAGTAATATGAGCGCAGATTCAATACATTCCTTTGTAATGGCATTGGCCTCTGCGTTGTTTTGTCTTAAGATATTTCTCTTTTGTAATTCAGTATTATTATCCATGTAACAAATCCTCCCTGTTTGTAGCATCCGAGACTCAACCTATTGACGCTGAAAAATTCTGTTGCTACAATCATCTTGACATTACAGATGTAACATCGAAAATAATACAGGATTTATTAAGATATAGCAATAGTAAATAATTTAGGGAGGAAGTAGAAAATGAAAATATTTTATTTTACAGCAACTGGAAATTGTTTGGCGGTAGCAAAGCAGCTTGGGGGAGATTTATTCTCAATTCCTCAAGTTATGAGGGAAAAGAAAACGGTCTTTGAAGATGATGTAATAGGAATTGTATTTCCGGTCTTCGCTAATGAACCTCCCAAAATGGTTCAGGACTTTTTAGAAAAAGTCAATTTGAAAGCAGAATACTGTTTTGCAATAGCTACCTATGGAATGATGTCTGGTAATCCATTTAAATATGTACAAAGAATTGCCCAAAAGCATAGTTACAAATTTGACTATACGAGGACATTACTGATGGTTGATAATTTCCTGGATAACTTTGATATAAAAACGGAAGTGTCAAAGATTGAAAGAAAGAATATTCACCAAAATCTTAATATCATAAAAAATGATATTTCCAGACGTAAGAAAGAAGAGATGCGCGCGGGGCTAATCACTAATATGGTAACAAAAATGTGTGAACCATTATTTAGAAGGATAGTAAATGGAACCACCTCAGATAAGTTCATTGTAAATGATAGCTGTATCCAGTGTGGTATTTGCAGTAAAGTTTGTCCAGCAGGAAATGTTTCTGTTAAAGAAACAGTGGTGTTTAACAATAAATGTGAAGGCTGCTATGCTTGTATTCATGCCTGTCCTAAGAATTCTATTCATCTAAAAAATGAGAAAAGTAACGAGCGTTGGAGAAACCCGGATGTTTCTATAAAAGAAATTATAGACTCGAATTGCCAGATATAGAAAGGGAAGGACCATGAAAAATAAAATAATATTAGTTACGGGAGCAAATTCAGGGATAGGAAAAGAAACAGCGATGACCTTGGCAAAAGAGGGGCATACAGTAATAATCCACGGCAGAAATATTGAAAAAACAAAAAAGGTCTTTGATGAAATCAAACGTATATCTCGCAATGAAAATCTTGATATGATCTGTGCAGATCTATCTATTATGAGCAACCTTCCTGAAATGGTGGCTGAATTAGAGTCAAAATATGAGTATGTGGATGTATTGATTAATAATGCCGGTGGTCAGTTTGGTAATACGAGAGAGGTTACAAGTGAGGGACATGAAAAAACTTTTGCAATCAATGTATTAGCACCTTTCTTGTTAACTAAGCTTTTATTGCCTATGCTGCAAAAGAGTAAAAGTGCAAGAGTAGTAACTGTTTCCTCTGCTTCCTACAGTATTGGCAAATTTGATGCCAAAGATATTGAATGGAACAATGGATATTCCCTAACACGTTCTTATGGTTTGTCAAAGAGATATGTGTATTGGCTTATGCAGAAATTTGCACAGTCAGATATCGACGGTGTGACCTTTAACACAGTGGAACCGGGATCTGCAGACAGTGAGTTGGGGAGAGTCTCCAGAAATGGTAAACTGGCAAACCTAGTATATTATTTGTGGAAACCAATGATGTGGTCAGTTGAAAAGGCTGCTGCAACTAGTATTTATATGGCAGTGTCCGATAATGTTGAGGGAGTCACTGGTAAGTTTTATGGTAATTTAAAAGAAAAGAATATAAAGAGTAAATTTAGAGAACAGAGCGAGATGGATGAAATATGGGATTATTGCAATATGACTTGTAAAGATATTTTAAATGGCTAGATACTTCTTACAATTATAAATTCGTTTATAAGCATTTATGAAGATATCAGAAGTTATTGCCGTAGGGCACATTAAAATACTTGATTTTCTGTTAAAATATGGTACAGTATTTAAATATTTTATTATGTATACGAATTTTTCACTACCCATATCAAAATAGTTAGGAGAGTCCTGGAATGAGATATTTTATAGTTGATGCTTTTACAGAAGAATTATTTCAAGGAAATCAAGCTGGTGTTTGTTTACTTGACAGGTGGCTTGATGACTCTATTATGCAAAGCATTGCAATGGAAAATAATTTAGCGGAAACAGCCTTTATTGTTAAAAAAGAGGAAGGTTATGATTTGCGCTGGTTTACCCCAACAGTAGAGGTTGATTTATGTGGACATGCAACCTTGGCAAGTGCATACGTGTTATCAAAATACGTTGATAAAGCTTGTGATAAGTTTTGTTTTAATACAGTAAGCGGTGTATTAACAGTTATTAAAAAAGGCGAGCTATATGAAATGGATTTCCCGTCCAGAAAGCCAAAACATGTTGATATTATGCCATTAATGGAAGAAGTCATTGGTGTAAAGGTAGTAGAGGCTCATCTTTCAAGAGATTTATTATTACTGGTTGAAACAGAAGAAATGGTAAGGGATTTAAAGCCCGATCTGGAGTTAATGAAAACAATTCCTGATTGTTATGCTGTAATTGTGACTGCAAAAGGGAAAGAGGTTGACTTTGTTTCACGTTTCTTTGCACCCAATGCAGGTATTCCTGAAGATCCGGTTACTGGTTCGTCCCATTCTACACTGATACCCTTTTGGGCAGATAGGCTAGGTAAAACTGATTTAGTTGCTTGTCAATTATCTAAAAGAGGTGGGAAGTTATATTGTAAGGATAATAAGGATAGAGTAAAAATATCGGGCTATGCTGCTATATACTTGGAAGGCAATATTCAAATTGATTAGTATGGATTTATAAGAAATAGGCAAATGCTTAAAACAATACGTAATATAATAATCTGATTTTTTGGTGCACCAAATGCAAGGGTTTCATTATTCTAATATGATATATTGATCTTAGAGGGAGGGGAATTAATGGAATGGCTTAACAGAATGAATCAGGCTGTAGACTATATCGAGTTAAATCTGGCAGATGAAATTTCCTATGATAGAGCTGCACAAATTGCTTGCTGTTCAACCTATCATTTTCAAAGGATGTTTTCATTTATCTCGGGTGTGCCTTTATCAGAATATATCAGGCGCAGACGATTGACCTTAGCAGCCTTTGAGCTGCAAACAAGTAATATTAAGGTGATTGATGTGGCAATTAAATATGGATATGAATCACCGGAAGCATTTAGTCGTGCCTTTAAAAATCTGCATGGAATTATGCCAATATCAGCGCGCGATATTGGTGTTTCACTCAAAGCCTTTCCCAAAATGACCTTCTCAATATCAATCAAAGGAGTTTCAGAGATGAATTATCGTATTGAAGAAAAAGAAGCATTTGAGATTTTTGGACTTGAGTTAAAAACAACTGTTATAAACGGACAATGTTATAAAGATATCCCGGAGTTTTGGTCTGCCTGCGGACAGGACGGACGATGTGAGGCCATAGTTAAAGCAGCAGGTAAAAAGCCTGGGGAGCTGCTGGATGCCGGTGTAACCTATGCCCATAACCCCAATGGAGATATGTCCTATATGCTTGGGTGTATAAAACAAGGTCAGGGTGACTTTCCAGAATACACGACCTTAAACATTCCAAAGCAAACCTGGGCAATCTTTCAAACTGAATGGAAAAGTGAGCAGGACGATGAAAAACTGCATGAGGCTTGGAGACGAATTTACGCCGAATGGTTTCCTGTTGCTAGCTATGAACATGCAGACTGTGATTTTGATATGGAAATGTACATTAACGATATAAAAACAGGAAATAGTGCTGAAATATGGATTCCAGTTGTGCAAAAATAACTTTCACTTCATTGTAATTATAAGTTAAATTGAGCCTAAATTTTGAGAGCTGGATAGTGTAATATTAATTTTAAATATTGCAGTTACGCAAGATAGAGCCTTATCCGATAACTAGAGAAAATCGCATTCATGTTTAAAATCACGTAAACAAGACTTGTTTACGTGATTTTTTATATTTCTTTTAGGAATTGGTTCGTCCGACCCATCTTATAAGCCAGTAGAATCATTGCTTTTTCATCCTCTGTGATATCACGTGAATACATTTTTTCAAATTGCTTCATTAATTCTTCTACTTCAATTACTTTCTTGTGTGGTCTGGTAATTGGCTTAATAAAGTTAGGGTCGTATCGAATTGGTTGAAGTATTTTAGAGTCTATTTTTTTAAATACCTCTGTGGTGTAGTAGGTATCATATAACGCGTTATGGAATCGATATGGCTTTAGTATATTTAGTCTTTCAACAGCATTCTGCAGGCTGATTAATTGATTCTGTGGTAAGTGTAAATGCTTTATAACATAGGGCTGAAGATTGATATACATCAGAGGGAGTTGCTCTTTCTTTTGATTATGATAGGTAGCATTACGAAATATTTCCCTGATATCAGAGTTACCCCAGATGCAAAAGACTGCGTCTTTATCATCAATAAAAGCGATAAAATCCTGATAAACCGCTGGAAAGTATTTCTCAATCTGCAACTGACCGCTGGTAATTCCAGTGAGGTCCGTAACTATGGAGCTGATCTCGGAATAGATGACGGGTCTTATATAACGATGAAAGGACGCAATATGGTCTAAGTTACAATCCAGTTTCATTGCACCTATTTGGATGATTTCATAAGGGCACAGAGAAAGGCATTCTTCCGATTTTTGCAGAGAGGGTAGATCCTGATTAAATTCCAGGTCAAATACTATGTAATGCATCGTATACTCCTTTCCTATAAACTAAATATATTCTTAGCTGATATAATAAAATTATTCTTAAGATAAGTGATTTTAGGAGAGTCAAAAAAGTACATTAATGTTCTAATTCTGATCGTATTTTGCGCATTTATTTCAACTTAAAATAAAAAATGCCCGGAAAAAGTCCGAGCATTTTATAACATTTATGCAGTAAATTCTTTTACTTCAAAACTTGAAATTTTATCAAATGAAAGGTACTCTTTTTTGCTAAGGAATGGTCTTATATCATTTTTCTTTGTGAATACATAATAAGATTTATCGGTTCCATTGGAGCGTCGTCATACCAATATAAACAATGCTTTCAAAAGCAAATAAAGATACCTGTTCGATACTGCTTACCCTAGATAAGGGTGTTACAATAATCCTTATTCTTCATAAGTCAGCTTATGAATTATCTGCTGATGCTTTGGATACTTATCCATCAAATCGCTTCGTTTAAATAGTTCAAAGTCTCTGAATTCAAAGCCTGGTGATACCATACACCCAACAAGTGCATATCCTTCACAGTTTATTGCGGAACCAAAAATATAATCCTTTGGCACCAGTACTTGAGGCTTTTCACCGTGTTCAATATCAAGTCCAAGCTGTTCTGTAATAAGCTCACCAGAGGGGCTAAGCATATAAATAGTTAGCGGTGAACCTGAATGATAGTACCACATTTCATCTGATTTTAGTCTATGAAAATGCGATATTTCTCCGTCCCTAAGCAAGAAATAAATGCTTGTCCAAAGTAGGCGTGAACCTTCAAAATTAACTTGTAATTCATTCGAGGTTATTTTTTCTTCTGACGTATGAATTTCCTTATAATAGCCACCTTCGGGATGTGCTATCATGTTCAAACTTTTAATAAAGTAATCTGCTGTATACATTTGAATAATCCTTCCCAGTTGTCTTAATAGCTTCCTATTTCCTCTGTATCATCCTATCTGATTTTACGCATTCTGATTGCTGTGCTGCTTATGCTCAATTCCCCAACGGTTCATCTCATCAAGGATTGGCTTTAAAGATTGTCCAAGGTCGGTAAGAGAATATTCTACCTTTGGCGGTACCTCTGGATAAACTTTTCTATCAATTATCCCATCTAGCTCCAGCTGACGTAGCTGTTGTGTCAGCATTTTCTGACTTATTCCATGGATACCTTTACTAAGTTCACTAAACCTTTGGGTGCCATTATTGAATAGATTTCTTAGAATAAGCACCTTCCATTTGTGCCCGATTAAGTTGACGGTATGCTCAATAGGGCAGGATTTATCACAGGGCATTGTTATCACTCCAATCATATAGGTTGCATTACTTACTATTTGGTTAGTATAGCACAAAATAGTGCCTTCTTGCAAAAAGATTGTGTAGATATTATAGTTTTTGTACAGCATTGATTAATAAATCAGAGGGTCATGATTTATATTTGATAATAGCTGGAACATTAACTTTTGAGTTGAATAGATAGGAGTGATAAGTAATGGACAAAATTAATATGAATGATATTCTAGAGTTTTCCAGTGATAAAAGTGCACGTAAGGCAATCTTTAAGGAAGGCCAGTTGGATACAGGACTTTTGCTTTATACCCCGAGGCAGACAACACCGGACCATAAGCACACGAATATTGATGAAGTATTCTATGTGATTTCTGGTGAAGGTACAATCACAATAAACCAGGAAAAAGTTCCTGTGAAAGAAAAGGATGTGATTTTCTCGCCTAAGGGAGAGACACATGGATTTTATAATACCAGCGATAGCAATTGGGTGGTTTTACAAGTTAAGATTAGCTATTAAAAGTTATAAGAATGATTAACCAAAAGGTATAGACAAGGAAAACAATGAGACTGCCTTAATAGCTTTAATAAAGGCTTGTCGCTAGATGAAAGAGGAGGGAATAAATCATGTTTACACGAATAGACCATGTTGCATTTTCTGTAAAGGACAGACAAAAATCAGTTGATTTTTATGAAACGAACTTTGGGTTCAAGAAATATTTTGAACATGACGTTCCAGGGGTTCCAGAGTTGGAAAAGGTGGTTTATCTTCAGTTGGGAAATACAGTACTGGAATTCGAACATTGGACCAAGGACAAGGTGAATAACGGGTACCATTTCTGCCTAATAAGTGATGATTTTGATTCGGATTATCAAAGGCTTAAAAATGCTGGTATTCCTGTTATAACAGAACCACATATCCCCGAACCCAGAACGCCTCAGGAAATGGGATGGAAAAGAGTTGTTTTCCAAGGCCCAGATGGAGAATTAATTGAATTTCGAGGATAAAAACCAGAAGAGTTGCTAAAGGAAAATGGAATTTCTGTAGAACAAATTCTTGAGGATATCACAGGGAGTTTATAATTCACGTAGTACGATCAATAGAAAACTTGCAAAACCATTACTTTTGCTATCTTAAAAAGGGGCTGTCCATATTGGAAGTCCCTTTTTCTTTGACCTATGTTATTTTCTAGGTGCATACATAATAATCAGTACACCTATCAGTGCAATGAAAGCTCCCAGGATATCATATTTATCGGGCTGAACACGATCGACCTTCCATCCCCATAATACAGATAGTACAATGAAAATACCACCATAAGTGGCATAGACTCTGCCAAAATTAGCATTCTGCGGTTGAAGAGTTGGGATTATTCCATATAAGATTAATACTACGGCACCGACAATACCATAGGTAATGCTTTTTCCTTCTCTTAACCAAAGCCAGACGAGGTAGCCACCTCCTATTTCAAAAATTCCCGCTAATATAAAGTAAAAAAGGGACTTTACAATATCCATATAGAACCTCCTGTTATATCCTTTGTACATCGTTCATAATTCTTTGCTGCAACTCACTCTTTAATTAACTTGTCGCATAATTGTTAGAGCACTCTAAATTATAGCTTCTATTTGAGTGTTTGTAAAGCGTGATTAGATATTAGGAATTTTTCAAACAATCTTTGTAGTAGAACACTGGCTAATTATGAAAATATAATTTTGGAATTTTTTGTTGTATTATGTTTGATTTTTATTTTATAATAGCATAAATAATTAAATTAAAAATATAAGGAAGAATTGAGAATAATTAGATATGATTTATTTGTTTAACCATGTAAATGACTTTTCAGAGGAACTAATGCGTAGGTCTATGAGAATCCTACCTAAAAATCGTTTAGAAAAAGCGTTGCGTTATCGGTATGTTATTGATCAGAAGTTATCTATTATTGCATATTTATTGCTAATAAAAGGTCTTCGGGATGAATACGGAATCATCGAAATGCCAGAGTTTGATTATATATATAATGAAAAACCTATATTAAGTGAATATCCAAATATTCATTTTAATCTTAGCCATTGTAAAGAAGGAGTGGTTTGCATTATAAGCGAAACCCCAGTGGGGATTGATATTCAAGAGGATACCCAATTCGATTATGCAGTCGCTGACAGAGTTTGTAATGAGGAGGAGTTAAGGAGGATTCTTACATCAAAATGGAAAGAGAGGGAGTTTAGTAAGCTTTGGTCAGCGAAAGAGAGCGTAGCAAAACTTTCAGGAATTGGGATAGCGCAAAATCTGAAAAACCTTGATATTAGCAAAGTAAGAACTTATGAATATAATTCATTTGTTATTTCAGTTGCTATTCAACATTAGTAAACAAAAGAAATATAATTACATAATTCGAAAATAGTGCACTATTTTCAAAATTTACCATCTTTTTTTCACCTGATAGCAATGCTACTATTTACGTGTAGCAAATAACATTTCCAAGGGAGGAAAGAAGTATGAGAAAAATATGGGCACTCGTGCTTGTAACAGTAATGGTGCTTACCATGTTAGCAGGCTGTAGTAACAAAAAGAATGAACCAACCGTTACAGATAAGGGGACAACAAATACGGACAATTCAGCTACAGACAAACCGGAGGCAACCAAGGCTCCAGAGAAAGTAACCTTAAAGTTATTTTCTAACCTGCCAGACAGAAAGAATGGACAGGGTTTGGTAGAGCAAATGATTATTGATGAGTATATGACAGCGAATCCAAATGTAACAATTCAAGTGGAAGCATTGGATGAAGAATCTTATAAGACAAAATTTAAGGCTTATGCAATGGACGGTATGCCGGATGTCGTTAGTATCTGGGGACAGCCTTCCTTCTTAGGGGAAGTATTGGATGCAGGAGTTCTTGCAGAACTGAATGAAGCAGATTATGCGGATTACGGATTTGTATCCGGCTCTTTAGAAGGCTTCAAAAAAGATGGCAAGCTTTATGGACTTCCAAGAAATACGGATATTATGGCATTTTACTATAACCAGAAGATGTTCGAGGATAATGGCTGGAAGGTTCCAACCACCTATGAAGAGCTCTTAGCACTTAGTGCAACAATTAAAGAAAAAGACATAGTTCCAGTTGCTATGGATGGCGGCGATGGCTGGCCAATGGCTATTTTCTTAACAGATTTATTAGTTCGCATTGAAGGCAAGGATGCAGCTGCACTCATTAACAAGGCAGTTGGAGCAGGAGATTTCTCCGATCCTAAATTTACACAGGCTGTTGATTTATTAGTTCAGTCAGCTGAGGCAGGTATGTTCCAAACCGGTTATGATTCACAGGATTATGGTACTGCAATGAACTTATTTACCAATGGGCAAGCAGCAATGTTCTACATGGGAAGCTGGGAGTCCTCCATGGCTTTAAATAAGGATATTGCGGAAGACATCAGAAACAATGTAAGAGCATTTACTATGCCTGCAATCAGTGGTGGTAAAGGTTCACAGAACGATATCGCAGCTTGGAACGGTGGCGGTTATGCCGTAGCAGCAGACTCCAAGGTAAAAGACGAAGCAATTAAATTCTTAAACTTTATGTACCAACCAGATAAGTTATCAAAATATGGCTGGGAGAAGGGTGTTGGTATGTCAGCACAGGATCAGTCAGCTTATATGTCAGGAAATGAAACAGAATTACAGAAGACCTTCACCGATATATTAAAGAATGCAACAAGCGTATCAGGAACACCGATTAATGACTGTGGACCTTCTGCGTTCAAAGCAGCTATCGAGAGCGAGATTCAAAGTGTTTCTAATGGAACCTCTTCCGTTAGCGATTTCCTTGCAAAAATAGGCGAGGCTTGTAAGTAAGCACTTATAAAAATGGCTGCCTTTCTAATAAAAGGCAGCCATTTCTCTATCTCTCCTTGGATTTTTAATATAGCATATGGGAGGATTTTATGAAAAAACTATACAGTAATAAATTGGTTATTTTTAGTCTGATATTACCTGGTTTACTGCTCTTTCTACTAGCCATATTAGCTCCGATTTGTTTGAGCATCTATTATGGCTTTACGGATTACTCTGGAATGGGTCAAGCAAAATTTATTGGTTTGGAAAATTATGTGGATCTAATGTCGGATGAAACCTTTCACAGAGCACTGATTAACTCACTTCTTCTGGCAATCGGATTTATTGTAATTCAGCATCCCATTGCAATTGTAGTGGCGGCAGTACTGGATAAATTACAGGGTAAGGCAGAGGGCTTCTTTCGATGTGTCTACTTTATCCCAAATGTTATTTCTGTTGCAGTAATCGCATATCTATGGAAATTTATCTATAATCCGGATTTCGGTTTATTAAATAATATTTTAAAAGGGCTGGGTTATCAGGGTAAGATTAACTGGTTCAGCGCAGACACAGCAATCTGGTCAGTATTAATCGTACTGATTTGGCATGGATTCGGATGGGGTATGCTAATCTACTATGCAGGAATTAAGAATATTGATCCAGTTCTGTATGAGGCTGCCTCCATAGACGGAGCAAGTTCAAAGCAAACCTTTATGAGAATTACCTTACCACTGATGAAGCCGGTGATTCAAATTAATGTTACAATGGCGGTAATCTCTGCACTAAAACAGATGGAAACGGTATACCTGTTAACAAAGGGAGGTCCGGGTGACAGTACTCAGTTTACAGCGAACTACCTATATCTGCAGGCTTTTAAAGCCTTCAAGTACGGTTACGGCAATGCCATTGGTGTGGTATTTATTATTATCTGTCTGTTTGTAACTGTTATGCTTAACCGGATTTTCCGTGAAAAACAGCTGGTGCAGAAGGGGAGGTAGGTTGAAAAGAAACACTTTCAACCGGCAAAAAGCAAGGAACGTTTTTCGCACAGTATTTGAGCTGCCTTCAGGCAGCATGGAGGTTTTATGACAGAAAAAGGTGTAATAATAAAAAGGACTATTTTATGGGTTATCCTTTCGGCAGTTGCAATCGTTCAAATCTTTCCGCTGGTTTGGTTGATTGATTTTTCTCTTGGAACAAGTAATGAAATGTTCACCAGCGGTCTTTTGATTATTCCAGAGAAATTACAATGGGGTAACTATGTTAAGGCATTTGTAGATGGACACTTTTTACTTTATTTAAAGAATAGTGTTTTAATCAACGGACTTGCAGTATTGTTGGTTTCCCTGTTTTCCATTATGGCTGGCTACGCGTGCAGAAGAATGCAATGGAAGTTGAGTGGGTTTGTGAAAACCCTGCTGTTATTAGGTATGATGATTCCAATTCATGCAACCCTTTTGCCCAACTATAAAATATATAATATGATTGATGCTACGGATACGATATGGGCTCTGTTAATTCCCTATATTGCATTTTCATTACCACAAGCTTTGTTCTTGATGACAGGGTTTATTGAAGCACTCCCCATTGAACTTGAGGAGGCAGCAGTTATGGATGGCTGTGGTATTTATCGAATTGTATTTCAAATCGTAACTCCATTACTAAAGCCTTCCATTGCAACGGTGGCAATTATGACATTTTTAAATAACTGGAATGAATTTATGATGGCAAGTACTTATTTAAGTTCACCAAAGTGGAAGACACTTCCTTTCTCGGTTTTAGAATTTACCGGGCAATATTCTTCTAACTATGCGGTACAGTTTGCGGTTATGGCACTAACGGCAGCTCCGGCAGTCATTGTATATATTGTATTAAACAGGCACATCACAAAAGGTGTTGCAATGGGTGCGGTTAAGGGATAGAATCTAGGTAACTATAATATTCGGAGGGGTTATGCTGCACATAAAGTACCGAATCAGAAGACTGAGTATCAGAAAGAAATTGATTTTTTACAGTTACATAATCATAACTCCAATATTGCTCTTAATCAGTGCCATTTTATTTATTAGAAATTATAATTCTACAATAGAGGCAGAGAATGAGAGCTATCTTCAGAGTACTCAGAATTTGACCAGTGGTATTGATGTCCTCCAAAAAAGTATTATTGAGTTTGCTACTTATATTTGTATTAATAATGATATTAATTTAATACTGACGTCGGATAAGCCAGAGGAACTGAACGAAGATTCCCTGATCTGGCTCCATAATGCTCCGATGAGAATTCTTCAGGATATGATGGCTCTCAATGGACAAATTAAAACAATTGCTATCTATCCTGAGAACGGTGTGAAACCCTATCTTAGATGTATGGATGCCTCCGCCTACCTCGCTTCTATGAAGCAAGTACGTGCTACCGAGACCTATAAAAAAGCGGTGGAACGAAAGGGTAAGATGATATGGAAAAGGGTCACAAAAAACAACACAGATACTTATGAAACAAATAGAACGGATAAATTAGTTCTATACCGTGAAATTTATGATCTCGCAAAGCGCGATAAATTGGGATATCTGGTGATTGGTGCTTCGATGAATAAGTTTACTGAGCTCTGTGAGAATTCTTTATCCTCGGAGTTGGAAGGCATTGTAGTGGTCAGCGAAGAAGGCACGGAGCTGATACGAAGCGGAAGGATTGATGAGGATATTCTTACTAAGATATTAGGGGAGAAATCTGCCCGAGCGTTAACAGAGACGACTTCTGGCTTTGTGGAGTATGCAAAATATAAAGTGTTTTATAACAAGGATGAGGATACCGGGACAATTGTATATAGAATGGTTCCAAAGGCAGGACTCGGTACACAATTATCCTCGATTGCATTTGCTCCAATGGCACTGTTGTTGGGCTTCCTGGTAGGGCTATTACCAATTCTAATATTTGTATCCAATATCATATCAAAACCCTTGAACAAATTATGCAATGCAATGGAATTGTTTAAAAAGGGTGATTTCAATCAAAAGGTGGAAGTAAATACACTGGATGAAGTTGGTGCAGCGGCAGCTTGCTTTAATCAGATGGTGGATGATATTAAGAACCTGATTGACAATAATTATGTCATGGCTCTTAGGGAGAAGGAGAGTGAGCTAAATGCTCTTCAAGCACAGATTAACCCTCATTTTTTATATAACACCTTGGATTCCCTGTATTGGCAAGCGACAGATGCACAGCATTATGAAATAGCGGAGGATATCTATGCACTATCCCAGCTGTTCCGGTTAGTTTTAGGACAGGGAAAAGGCATTGTAACCGTAAGAAATGAACAGGATTTGATTGACCGTTATCTCCATATTCAAAAGATGAGATTCGAGAAACGTTTGGATTATGAAATTAAAATTGAGGAAGAAATTCAAACTGCCAATATTCCAAAACTGATTCTCCAGCCCTTTATCGAGAATGCAATTGTCCACGGCTTTGAAAAAGCAGGTGAAAAATGCTTTATCTCTTTGGTGGGTAAGAAAAGAGGCAATCATATTATTTTTATGATTAAGGATAACGGAATTGGTATGAGCAGGGAGCAGGTAAAAGCTATTTTGAACGTAAATGATTCCGAACGCTATGCCAGCCAGAGAATTGGGCGATATGCAATAAAGAATATTAGAGAACGTCTGGAACTAAAGTATCATGAGGATTTTAAATTGTTAATCTATAGTAAAGAAGGTAGTGGAACAACTGTCATTATTGAATTACCATATGAGAACAGGGAGATGTAGAGGTTTGGGTGTAAAACTTTTGATTGCTGATGATGAAGATATGATAAGAAACGGATTGGCAAAGTATATCCAGCTGCATACGGATCGCTTTGACAAAATCTATCTGGCTGAGAACGGCCAGATTGCAATAGATACTATATTTCGCCATGAACCGGACCTTATGCTTCTGGATGTGCAGATGCCGGTTAAAAACGGAATTGATGTGATGCAGGAAACACAAAGAGCGGGAATTATGCCTCTAACAATAATCTTAAGCGGTCATGATGAATTTAAATATGCACAACAAGCACTGAATTACGGTGCAAAGGGTTATCTGCTTAAACCAAGTCGCTCCTCCGATATTCTTAAGATTTTGAATGATACAGCGAATGATATCCTTGGGATTCGTGAAAATAAGAATCTGGCAGAAAAACCTGGTAAGAATGGATTTGTGGAAATCGCAAGCGATTATATTAAGGAGTATTATTACAAGGATCTAACCTTAAATGAAGTGGCTGAAAGAGTCGGAATTACGGCAGGCTATCTGTCCACATTATTCTCACAGCAGAGGAATTGCAGCTTTATTGACTATCTGAATGAGGTAAGAATAGAGCATGCCTGTACCTATTTACAGCAGAATTATTTCAAAACCTACGAAATAGCCTTTAAGGTAGGTTATAAGGATGATAAATATTTTTCAAAGGTATTTAAGAAAGTAACCGGAATGTCACCTTCGGAATATAAAAAAAGTGATAGATAGGAATGTGTTTCAAGATTATAGACTGCTTAAATTAATAAATTGAATTAAGAAGATTGACTGTATTTCTTTTTTTGAGAAATACAGTTTTTTTATTTAGGACAAATGAAACGGATAGTCGTTTTATCTGGTTGCTATGCAATCTACTCGGTACTGAAAGTTTCAGTAAAACAGATACTTAATTTAATCTATGATTGACATATGACAGGGTGTCGCCTATAATACAAAAAGTAACATGACAGGGTGTCATATGAAAGGAGGAGTTTATGCCTACCAGTACATTTTACAATTTACCGGAAGAAAAGAGAGCAAAGCTGCTGGCAGCGGCAAAGAAAGAATTCTCAAGTGTTCCATTTACAGAGGTATCCATTAATAAAATTATTAAGGACGCAGACATTCCTCGTGGGAGCTTCTACATGTATTTTAAAGGCAAGAAGGACCTGCTTTTTTGTATGCTGGAAGATTATTTTGAGCAGATGAACAGGCGAATTGAACATATCTTTGACAGTGGTGGAGATATTTTTCAGATTTATAATGAGATGTTCGAAGCAACCCTTGATTATCTGACAGAGGATAACAGCGATATGGAAGCAATTCAACAGCTCTTTACCAGTATGCGTACAATCTCATCCAATAAAGAAGCGGATGAGGCTTCTGAAAAAGAAATCAGTATGCAGGAAATACTTTCTGCCAGAAAGAAGTTGTCTGAAAGAGAATTGGATCTGTATGAGACCTGTAAGGATGACCTTACAATTAGCAGTCGGACAGATTTTGAAGACTTAATCAGTATACTAAGGTCAATTACAAAGAACGCACTGGCGCAAATGTTTCATGGGGGGTATGGTATCCAAGAAGCACGTAAGCGTTTTCAAAATAAAATAAATATCATCAAGTACGGCGTTATGAGAACGGCTAATCTTAAGGAGAAATGACAATGGAATCTACTGAACAAAAAAAAGGGGTTGGTGCTATGCTTGCAATTGTAATTGCAGGTCTAATGGTTACCAGCTTGAACCAATCGATTATTAACGTTGCACTACCACAGATTATGAAAGGATTTGATATTACCGCAGCAACTGCACAGTGGTTGTCCACAGGCTATATGCTTGTCAGTGGAATATTGGTTCCAATCAGTGCATTCTTAGTGCAACGTTTTAGCTATAAACAACTCTTCATTACCTCCATGCTATTTTTTATGGTAGGGTCAATCATCTGTGCTATTTCAGGAAGCTTTACCTTACTGCTGACAGGGCGTATTTTTCAAGCAATCGGAGGTGGAATCATACTTCCCTTAGGAATGAATATCTTTATGTATAGTTTTCCCCCCGAGAAAAGAGGCAGCGCCATGGGGCTGGTTGGTCTGGCCATAATTCTTGCACCCGCAATCGGACCTACCATCAGCGGATATGTCATTCAAAGCTATGACTGGAATGTTATGTTTTACGCAATGGCGGTTGCGGCAATCTGTGTTATTGTAGCAGCAATCTTTGTTTTCAAATTCCAGAATGAACGTGTTAAAGCTAAGTTTGACAGCGTTGGTGCAATCCTGTCTACCATCGGTTTTGGCAGTCTATTATATGGTGTAAGTGAGGCAGGAAATTTCGGATGGGGCGATCTCAAGGTAATTAGCTTTCTGGTGGTTGCAGTAGTCGTACTAGTTATATTCGTTGTATATTTAATAAAAAAGAAAAACCCTCTGTTAGAACTAAAGGTTTTTAAAGATTTTAATTTCTCCTATACGATTATTGTAAATATCATATTAACAGTTGCGCTTAATGGTGGAGTACTGCTGCTTCCAATATATATGCAGCAGGTACGTGGCTTTACCCCTCTTTCTTCCGGCTTACTGCTGCTGCCCGGTGCGTTGATTATGGGGATAATGGGTATCTTCACAGGACGATTGTTTGATAAATTTGGCATAAAGCCACTTGCCATTATAGGGATAGCAATTATGACAGGAGTTACCCTTATGTTATCAACGCTAACACTTGAAACACCCTATTGGGAGATTATATTACTGTATTCCCTCCGTTCCTTTGGTATGGCATTCGTACTCATGCCAATCACATCAGCAGGACTTATGACAGTGAAGCAGGAGCTTATTCCTCATGCAACAGCTCTTCAAAATACCTTGAAACAAATTGCTGGTGCAGTCGGAACAGCCATACTGGTAGTAATCATGACGAATAAGTCAAAGGATTATATAAGCGGTGCTACTGATATGACTATGGACATCAAACTTTTAGCAGCGGTACACGGCATAAATTCAGCATTTTTTGTGGCAACCATAATTGGCGGTGCTGCATTTGTATTATCACTATTCTTTAAAAGTAAAAGGAGGATTTCATATGTCGAAGATTAATATTATTACAATTGAACGTCAATTCGCAAGTGGTGGAAGACAGGTTGGGTCTCTTATAGCACAGGAGCTAGGGCTTAAGTTTTATAATGAAGAGATTTTGCAGATGGCATCCCAGAAGCTGAATACACAACCACAGAATGTAGAGCATCTGGAAGAGGTACTGCCAAATAGCTTACTGTATGGCTTGGCAATGGCTACAGATTTTAACTCTGATGGGGTGTTTGCAGACCGACTTTTTCAAACAGAAAGTGAAATAATCCGTACCATTGCTGTGGAAGGAAAGTGTGTTATCGTTGGCCGATGTGCCGGACAAATTCTTGCGACTCGTAAAGATGTATTAAAGGTGTTTATCTATGCGGATGAAGAATCCCGTATTTTAAGAGCTGTCAATGAATATGGAATACCAGAAAAAGAAGCTCATACAAGATTATCAAAGATAGACAAACGACGTAACAGCTTTTACAATGCACATACAAGAAAGCAGTGGGGTGATATGGGAACATATGATTTATGTCTTGACAGTGGACGACTTGGCATTGCAACGTGTGCAGAGATTATTAAAGCTGCGGTAAATAGATAGATTGTTTACCTTACTTTGGGTTTGATGTAAAAGCGGTCTTTAGTTAATAAGAATAATATAGAGTATTCTAATAAAGGGCTTAGGGATGAAATGATCTCCTTAGCCCTTTTTTTACTTTCATGCATCATTGGTTGCTATATAGTTTTTGTCCAACTTCATCCATTTTGATGAATGGAGTTTTTACAGATCCTAAAGAATACCTTCGATAATAAAGGACCTGATTAAAGGTTATTAAGCTAATAGAAATATGAATTCTAGTACAAATTTACCATGCAGTATAATTCTGCAAAAAAGAATTATTTGTTGACATAATAATCCGGTCTTGATATTATTTTTTTGATAAATATTTCACAAAAGATAAAATTAACAAAGGATGGTGTTGAATGTCAAGTGTTTTTAATCAAAGTATCGATACATCACATGAACGAAGAGTTGAGCAAATAACAACTGAATGCAGAGGGCAAGGCATCGAATTATTAGATGTAAAAAATGTTCCTCTTCGTGATGTAAGCGCAGTAAAGTCTTCTATAGGCTCAACTGTTACTTCTCTTGTGGGCGGAAAAGCACAGTATGATTTTCTACAGATTTATATGATGCGTCAGGGTAATGAGCTTCAGTATTTCTTGCAGCCGTTCAGTGGGTTGACTCCGCTTCCTGGACAGCATTTTAAGGTTATTCCGGGTTCTTTGAAGTATCCGGTTCAGTATGGAGTTAAAAAGAAAAAAAGTTTTTCGGAGGGTTTGTATGAACTTTTCATGGATTGTATTCCAATCGTAAAATTAAAAAAAATCCGTGTTTGCGAATGGATATGTGAAGCAGAGAGTGAGAAGGCAAACCTGAAAGGTATTAAGCTTCCAGTATATAAGGAAATTTCTAATGTGTGGCAGACAGGGACAACCTTAATCAATCTGGAATGGACTCTTCAGGCATGTGCAATAGATAAAGCTCATACTCTTTTATCCATGCAGACGGGAAGATATGGGGCACTCTCTGAAAAATCAGGCTTAAATCAGTTTAAGCAATTTTGTGGTTTTGCTTCAAAATATGTAGAACACTCGGCCGGAGATGGATCAATTAATGCTTTTATAACGAATTCCTTTTTAAGCTCCATATTCAAGAAGAATTATTTGAGCGGGGCAAAGAATGATATGCCAGCTGATAATATTGAATGGCAATATAATAATAAAGTCCAGTTAGTTATAAACAATCTAAAAAAATTCAATAATCTCAAAAAGCTGTATTTAATTGGAGATATTAACGATAAGAAAATGGCAAATCTGAAAGAATTTATACTTGATAAGTATAAAATTAATCGTGATGAGGTAATAGCTGCCATACCCATGGATCTTTTGGGTAATATGAAATCAGCAGCTGTATTTACTGCTGACAAGTTATACATATCCTGCTTGGATGAGTATGAATACTGCATAGATTTAAATAATGTTACAAGCTTCAACGGAACAAAAGGATTTACAGAAAGTTCAATGGAACTGGTATTGGCAGATGGAAGTGTTATTGAAGTACAGATAGAACTTACCAGTGAGGTGATGAAGGCTTTCTTTACTCAATTTTGCTATATGTAAATAATAGGAGGTGTATCTATGTTAGATAAAATAATTAATGTAAGTGCTGGCTTATTTCTTATAGGTATAATGTCTTTTGGGCTCTCACTTTTCAATCTTCAATTTAAGTTTATGGGTTTTTTAGGTGAATACAAATCAATTTTTGATTATGTGGCAATGGGATTGGGTATTGTAGTCTGTATTGTAGCCACACAAATTAAAAGAAAAAGGAATAATAACAAGGAATAAAATACAAAGAATAAAATACAAAGAATAAAATACAAAGAATAATTAAATATTCTTTAATTAAACAAGAACCGGAAAATTCAGATACAACCTGAACCTTCCGGTTCTTATTCTGTTAACCCCCAATATTTACTACAGAACAAAAAGTCAAAATTGTGACAATTTCACAGAAAAAAG
Source organism: Bacillota bacterium (assembly GCA_023407575.1). GTDB lineage: Bacteria > Bacillota > Clostridia > Lachnospirales > Lachnospiraceae > Mobilitalea. The sequence goes on along the minus strand of JAEYLX010000075.1, from coordinate 591,350 downwards.
GTTTTAATAAATAAAAAAAGAATGCTTTTTTAAAATTTATACCCTTTTTATAAGATACACATCATTTTACAATTATAGTAGTATTTGTCAAAAAGGACTATATAATCTTTTTGGATAAATATGGTGTAAAAAATTTAAGGAGGTATTTATGGGAGAAAAACAAAGGAAAAAACGAATTGCTCAGTATTTCAAGAAAACTGGAGTGGCGGTACTTGTAATTGCCCTGGTATTGCAATTGCTTCCAGGAATCCTGGGAAGCTCCGCTAGTAACGTTGAAGCAGCAGCGATAAACACAGGAGATTACATTGATTTGAAGCAGTCAACTACGGAACTGTATGTTGGCAGTGATTGGGCTGGTGCTAGTGCTACTATGAACGCAAGCGGACAGAAAATAACGCTTACAGTGGACAACTTTGGAACGGGTGGCAGTAATGAATGGGGTATTCAGTATATGCTGAAAAACCTTGGATTGAAAAGCAATACCAAATATGTGGTAGAGTTCGATATTACCTCAACAATTGACAAGAATGTATTTATTAAATTGGATGGAAAAGATGCTGGATTAATTGGTGAGACGATTAATCTGAAAGGAAATACAACCTATCATTATAGCAAGGAGTCTACAGCAGGCACCCCTTCTGCTGATACACAACATCTATTCTTTGCACTTGGCAGGACAGGCAGTGAAGCGAGTGATCTAAAAGGAACGATTACCATCGAGAATGTAAAGGTGGAAGAAGTTGTTGAAGGAAATTACATAGATGTAGAGAAGGCAACCACAGAATTGTATGTTGGCAGTGATTGGGCGGGCTCAAATGCAACTTTGAGTGCAAGCGGACAGACAACAACGCTTACAGTGGACAACTTTGGAACCGGAGGCAGTAATGAATGGGGAATTCAGTACATGGTAAAAAACCTTGGATTGAAAAGCGATACCAAATATTTAGTAGAGTTTGATATCACCTCAACAATTGACAAAAATGTATTTGTTAAATTGGATGGAAAAGATGCTGGATTAATTGGCGAGATGATTAATTTGAAAGGAAATACAACCTATCATTATAGCAATGAGTCTACAGCAGGTACCCCTTCTGCTGATACACAACATTTATTCTTTGCACTTGGCAGGACTGGGAGTGAAGCTAGCGATCTAAAGGGTACGATTACCCTCAAGAACATAAAGGTGGAAGAGATTAAAGCAGCGGAAATAGCGAAAGCCATTACAGTTGACAAACGTGGAACAACTGTAAAGTTTCAATTAGAAAAAGATGCGGCTTTAAAAACTGCAAATGTATATTATGCAATCAGCACTTCAAAAGATAAGGCGAATGCCCTAAGTGTCGGTAACAAAGCATTTAAAAAGTGCACAATGTCAAAGAAGACAAATGGTATTTGGGAAGTATCGGATCAGGTTGCTTTAAAAGACGGTCAAATTATTCGCTATTACTTCGATAAAAACGGAGTGACAACAGCACCGGTTAATTATACAGCTTCCGTATTCGTCGCAGCAGATTATAAGTATGATAATCAGAAGGACCTTCTTGCTGACGGTTATACGCTAGAGTGGTCCGATGAATTTAGTGGCAGCAAGCTTGACCTAAGTAAATGGTCTTTCCAATTAGGAACAAAAGATCCGAATGGAGGACCTGATTATTGGGGAAATCAAGAACAGGAATATTATACTGATGAAAATCATGTTGTAAAAGATGGTAAATTAATTATTACTGCAAAACAGGAAGAAAAAGAAGGAATGCCTTATACTTCTACTCGTATACGTACGAAGACGGATGACGGAGAGACTCTTTTTTCAACTCAATATGGACGTATTGAGGCGAGAATGAAATTGCCTACAGAAGAAGGTCTCTGGCCTGCATTCTGGATGCTTCCTGTTGATACCACTATTTATGGAACCTGGGCAGCTTCCGGTGAGTTGGACATTATGGAGGCAAGAGGCCGAGTTCCGGATAAGGTTGGAGGAACGATTCACTACGGTTCACAGTGGCCAAACAATACATATTATGGTAAAGAAATGACCTTTGACGCTACAACAGATATCGGTGGTTATCACGTATATAGCGTAGAGTGGGAACCTGGCAAGATTACCTGGTTGGTGGATGACGTACCATATTTTACCACAAGTAATTTCTGGAGCAAGGATTCTGGAAGTTCAGAAAACTATGCATATGGAGCACCGTTCGATGTACCCTTCTATCTTGTGTTTAACTTAGCAGTAGGAGGAACCTTCGATGGAGAGGCTAATCTTGAAAATGCCAACTTCCCGGCAGCAATGGAAGTAGATTATGTCCGCGTATATAAAAAGTCAGAGGAATATTATCAAACACTTGAGAATAATCTGACAACACCGGAGGCGGGCAAGGATACCGTGAGCTTTAACCAGAAGGAATATCAACCTACGGGCATTAAAGGTGATTATGTTAAGGATACGGCATTTACTACCTTAAAAACCGTTGATGAAGTAGTACCTACTAACAATGATTGGCAGTTCTTTGTAGGTGATTTTGGTGGTAAGGCAACAGTTACCAAGGATACCCTTGAGGGTACTGCATATGCAAAGGCGAGTATCAAAGAAGGCGGCAGCTTCAACTATGCGGTTCAATTGATAAAGCATATCCCATTTGCGGAAGGCTACACCTATGAAATCAGCTTTGATGCAAAAGCTTCTTCCAACAGAGATTTTCTGCTCAAGCCTAGCGGAGATGCAGACAATGGGTGGACAGGTTATGGCACTTCAAGCACAATTAGCCTGACTACCACAATGTCACATTACACACATCAGTTTACTATGGATAAGGCTTCAGACCCAACAGCTCGACTGGAGTTTGATCTTGGGCTTGCAACAGGAGATGTCTGGATTGGAAATGTTGTTGTAAAACAGGTGGAGCCACAAAAGGTGGATGTAACAGATAGCTTTAAAAATCCGGATCAAAATGGAGGAAATCATATCTACAACGGTTCTTTTGATCAGGGAGAAGGACGTCTTGCTTTCTGGCACTCCGAGAAGGCAACGGTGAAAGCTCCAAATGCAATTAATCCGGAATTTGATGCGGTTACAGGAAATAAAGGAGATTTCAGCCACAGAGCCTCTGTGACTGCAAATGACAATAATGCAAGGATCTATCAGAATGGTATTTGGTTGCAACAGTCTGACATCTATAAGCTTAGTCTGAACCTTTCCTCTGAGAAAGCAACTAAGGTAACTGCTATGCTTACAAATAAGGATGGCTCCAAGATTTATATGCAGCAGGCTTTTGACGTTACAGGCAAGGGTACTAGGAAAGATTATACCGCAAGTTTTGCAATGTCGAAGGGAGTAACAGATAAAGAAGCAGTCTTTGCATTGGTATTCGAAAAGGGAAGTACAGTTTCCGTAGATAATATTAAATTGATACGTACAACCAATAATAATGTCACAATAGACTACAGCGATTTAGTTTTAGAACCTGTTAAGACAGACTCTACAGGATGGGTGAATAATCTAAATAATGGCGGCAATGTTACTGACGCAGCAAATGAGAACGGTGTGATTACCAGCCAGACAGTAACCGATCAGTTAAACTATATGAGCATGCTATATGTTCCTGTAGATGTAAAAAAAGGTACTACCTATCATTTGAGCTTTCAAGCAAAATCAGAATATGCAAACGCTGTTATGGTAAATATTCAAGAAGATAATACCTGGGCAGTGACACTGGAAGAAAAATTAACTTTGAAAGGTGAAGAATGGCAGCAGTTTGATTTTACGCTTACTTCATCACTTACAAATGACGGTACCAATAAGATTTTCCTAAAATTCTTATTGTCTGGACCTGAGGTACAGCCAGGAAGCTTTATGGTAAAGGATGTATCCATGGTTGCAGAAGTTCAAGAAGGTGCAAAAGATGCACCAGCAGACACCATCGTAAGCAAGGGTGCTCCTGTTAACGGTAATGACTTCACAATCACATTAAAAGATGGTGAGTATAAGACAAAATTCCTAAGTAACATAGATCAACCAGAACGCAAAGCTTTAGTAATGGTAAATGGGACTGCTTTGCCCGATGGAAATGTGAAAAACGATGAGATTGTCATTCCTGCATCTCTGATTGGAACAGGTGCATATACTATTGAATTGTCACTGGACGGTTACAATAATATTGTACTTTCCGGAATAGTAAAGGGTTCAGAGGGAGAAATACCAAAGACCGGAGATTTACCTTGGACAATCTATCTTACCCTAGTGGGTCTCACCATATCTTTAGCTGGTTTATTTCTGGAAAAGAACAGGAACTATAGAAAGAGCAATGAAATATAGTCTGTGAGAGTAAGACAACAGAATTAATAAATAGGTAATCGTAATTACAGGAGGCGGATAGAATTTTATCCGCCTCCTTTGTCCACCTTTTGAATATTCATAGCCGGGTATTTTTGTGGATCATGGGATACTTGTGAAATCCATAAGAAATATTATATAATGGTAAAGTGGAACATTAACATGGGAAAGCTGAATTTAATGAAGAGTTGAATTTTATATTGAGTTGAATTTTTTACGAGCTAACTCTGAAAGATACCTATCTGCTATAAAACAACTGAAAGGGATTGCATAAATAAATGTACATTATGGTATACAAGAGATGAGTAAAAAAATGATAAAAAGAACTGGAATAGTATTGGGAGTTTTATTTTTAATCTGCAGCCTTACGGTTGGAGCAGTCTTTTTGTTTGTTATTAAAAGACCATCCCATAGCAGTGATTTTAACCAAACAGAATTAGGAAAATGGAATAGAATAGATTTAGGAGATAATACAATATCAGCAGACGGGTCAGAGTATTATGTATTTACAAAGAGAGGAAAACAATCTGCGGAAAACAATTGGATGATCTACTTATCTGGAGGCGGAATGAATTGGGATGAGACCTCCACAGCAGAGCCCATTACTCTTAAAACGATGTTAAAGGGAGAGGGATTGACCTATTTTGCAAATATCCCTTTTTATAAGCTTACAATGATGAAAGGTATCTTAGAGGAAGACAATGAAAGTAATCCATTTGCAAACTGGAATTATCTTTACATTCCTTATAGTACCGGCGATTTTCACATTGGGAACAATTCAGTGGAATATAGTAAAAATGGTAAAACCTATGAGTCCTATCATAACGGAAGAAATAATGTATTGGCAGCCTTAGAGTGGTTTCAACAAAATTCAGGTACACCGAGTAATATATTAATCTGTGGAGAAAGTGCGGGTGGTTTTGGTGCAGCCTTTTGGACGCCGTATATTGCAGAAATATATACAGAGACCAGAATATTTGAATATACGGATAGTTCTTATATTCAAACGGGGCGGTGGAAGGATATCATAGATTCTCACTGGAATGCGGATTTTAAAGGTAATTATGGCTTTGAACCAGAAGCAGATTTAATTACTGTCACCTTTGCACACAACGCTTTGACGTACCCTGATATAACCTTTCTTCAATCAAATACCTTATATGATAACCTGCTCATTAATTTCCAGAAGCGGTTAAATGATAATAGCCTTGCAGATTCAGAGTATAGGGACATATGGAGTGCTCAAATGCTGGCTTCTACCAAGCTTTTAGCAGATAAATACAGTAACTATCATTTTTTTATTACGGATTATAGCTTGGATTCAAAGCTAGGGACAACAGTCCATACGTTAAGTTCTTCAGAGGATTTTTATAAGGCAAATGAGGATGGAATCAACTTATGTGACTGGCTGTACAGCGCAATTGAGTCAAAAGATGTTAAGAATGTTGGAAGTGATTTCCTGTCAAAATAATAATCCTCAATTTGATAATTATTAAAATTAGGTTAAACCTAAAACAGGATGGTTGACAATTATAGTTTTAATTTATAATATATAGTATCGACTGATGGTCGGTACTATATATTTTGGTATCTACCGACCAGTGGTCTAGAGACGGTAACATTATTTTAAAGGAGAAGGATAAAATGAAGCTATTATTGAATCTCGTAAGAAAGGACTTTAAGAGAAACAGGGTTATAACAACAGCGCTGGTTGCATTTTTAATTCTTTCTGGAGTTTTTATGGCAGGTGGATTGCGGATTACTGGTATTATGATGTCTTCCTTAAATGGCTTAAATAAGGTTGCAATACCTCCAGAGTATGTACAGATGCACAAGGGAGCTTATGAGGAACAGGCATTTAAGGATTATGTAGAAAGCCAAGAATATATTGAGTCTGCATTAGTCGTAAAGATGCTTAATATTAGGAATGGAAATATTGTTTACAAGGGTGAGTCCTTAGAGAGATATCTGATGGACAATGGCTTTGTGACCCAAAATGATAAATTTGATTTTCTGCTTGACCAAAATAATGAAATAGCAAAAGTTCAGGATGGGGAAATCGGAGTTCCAGTTTACTATACGGAGGAGCTAACTATTAAGAAAGGAGATACGCTTATCCTTCGAAATGGGAATTATCAGAAAGAATTTAAGGTATCTGCTATTATCCGTGACTCTACGATGAATTCCGCTCTATCCTATTCAAAACGCTTCCTCATTAGTCAGAATGATTTGGAGGAAGTGGCATTACATATGGGAGAATGGGAATATTGCTTTGAATTTCTTATAAACGATACTACTTCCACAACTGTTTTGGAAAATTCATACAGGAACGCTGGTATGCCCTCCAATGGGGTTGCTGTAACAGCAGGTCTATTTCATATGATTAATGCATTTTCTTATGGTCTGATAGCGATTGTAATTATAGTTATTAGTATTTTGCTGATTACTATGTCAGTATTATGCCTTTCTTATATTATTCGAGCTACTATGGCAGAAGAAAATTATTCGATTGGAGAAATGAAAGCGATTGGAATTCCTGAAAATGAAATCGAAAAAATGTACCAAATCAAATATATCATATTAGCGCTGGCAGCAGCGGTTATTGGTTATTTGATTTCTATTCCGTTTGGTGATTTCTTCTCTGAAACTATAATAAGGTATTGCGGAAATGGAAGCAGTGAGTGGATGAAATGGAGCTTTCCATTGGTAGGAGTGATATTACTTAGTCTTTTTGTAATATTTCGATGCCATAGGATTATCCGGTGGAATTTAAAAAGTACCGTCATGGAGCTTTTGCGTGGAGATGAGAAGTTAAAGAAAGAAGGTCATTTTTCACTTCCTGCTAAAGGGTTAAAGTACCGTAATCTAATCCTGGCGTACGGTGAATTGAAATGTAAGTGGAAGGAATACATTGTTATATTCCTGATATTTGTATTTTCATCCTTTCTAATTCTACTTCCCATCAATATGAACAATACCATTGATAATCCTGACTTCTTGACCTATATGGGCATTGGTGATAGTGACATCCGTATTGATATTCAGTACAGTGAGAATCTGCTTGAGCAAAATGAGACAGTTATGAATTATCTGGAAAAGGATTTAGAACTTAATCGGTATGCTGTATACAAGAATGGTTATGTTCAGTCGCAGAATGTAGATGGTGAAAAGGAATATATACGCGTACAGAATGGAGATAATTCTGTTTTTCAAGTAGAGTACTTGAAAGGAAATGCTCCGAGGGACAGTCAGGAAATGGCACTTTCCTATCTGAATGCGGTTAATTTGGGCAAACAAGTGGGTGATGCTATTAAAGTAACTTATCAGGGGAAAGAACTCATCTATCGTATCAGTGGTATCTATCAGGATATCACCTATGGAGGCAAAACGGCAAAAGCAACGATAGATTTCGATACAAAGGATATTGAAGGATATATGATTTATTTGGAGGTTCGTTATGGGGTTGATATTGATAAAAAAACTGATGATATGAGAACTGCTCTGCCTGATGTTAAAATAACTCCGGTTAATGAATTTGTTTTCCAGACTTTAAGTGGAGTTGCAAAAAATATGAGTATAGTGGAAGTTGCGGCGATTGTTATTTCGTTACTTTTAACAATGTTAATTACAATAATGTTCCTGCAGCTAATAATGGCAAGAGAGCACAGTGCAATAGCTATAAAGAAGGCAATTGGATTTTCAAATCAGAATATTAGAGTACAGCTGGGGATTAGGCTTCTTATCATTCAGTTCATAGGGATTTTAGTGGGAACCATTCTCGCTAATACACTGGGAGAAGTTATATTTGCTGGAATGCTATCCTCTGTGGGTGTAGCAAAAATAAAACTGTTAGTAGAACCTGTCCAGGCTTATCTGCTTTGTCCGGCAGTACAGTTAATGGTAGTTGTTATTACTATAATAATTGGCACCAAGATGATAAAAACCTTTCATATTAGAGATCAAATAATGGAATAAGGAGGCTGAACATGATAAAAGTAGAACAAATTAGTAAGTCCTTTCAGGATACCAAAATTTTGAATAAAATATCCTTTGATATTAGAAAAGGGGATTTTACTGCAGTAATGGGACCATCAGGGTCTGGAAAATCAACTCTTCTTTATAGTATTAGCGGAATGGACCATATTAGCGAGGGAAATGTAATATTTGACGATGTGAATCTTACCCAGTTGCAGGAAAATGACTTGTCTAAGTTTAGGCTTTTAAAGATGGGCTTTGTATTTCAGAATGCGCATATGCTTAAAAATCTAACTATTTTTGATAATATAATTCTGCCGGGACTCGTGGCGAAGAAGGAGTCCCCAGAGAATATTAGAAAACGTGCATCTAGACTAATGGAACAAATGGAGATTACCGGAGTAGAAAACCGTGATATAAAAGAAGTTTCAGGTGGACAGCTTCAAAGAGCCTCTATTTGTAGGGCTATGATTAATAATCCTGAAATTCTCTTTTTAGATGAGCCTACTGGTGCACTTAATTCTGAGGCAACAGATCAGGTTTTAGAAATTTTAACAGTACTAAACAGAGGCGGAATGACAATTATGACAGTTACACATGACTCAAGAGTTGCAGTGAAAGCAAAAAAGATCCTATATATAAAGGATGGACAGATTGCTGCAAGTAAAGAATTTAAAACTGGTGATAATCGTGAATTAGAACTGGATAAATGGTTGAAAGGACTGCAATTTCTTAATAAGTAAAAAGAAAGATAGAAAGCTTCAGAGTTAATATTGTTATCTTGCATTATGTAGGTATCGTACCGCAAAGCATCATACTGCAAAATATAAGGAAATAACCTAGAATGATTATATAAGAATTCACAGAAAGAGAGTTTTGGATTATAATAGGGAGAGTTAGTTACGAACTATAGGAATAGCATCAGGAGTATTCGATGCTTCGAAATGAGGATACTATTTATGAAAACAATTAAGGATGGAGAGGAAAGAAGGAAAGAAATCCTGCTTACCGCAAGAAAGTTATTTATACAGAAGGGATATGATCAGACTTCTGTCAATGATATCTTAAAAATCGTGGATATTGCAAAGGGAACTTTTTATTATTATTTTTCTACAAAAGAGGAAGTGCTACAAACGATTATTATGGATATTGTAGAGGAAGGAGCTGCCAGAGCGGAACATATTTTATTGGAGCAATCCATCCCGTTATTAAAACGAATTGTGCTGGCTATCATGGCTCAAACTCCGAAATTTGAAGGCGCGCATAGATTGGCAGAAGAGTTGCACAAAGTGGAGAATGCTAAGCTAGAGCAACAATATCGAAAAGCTATGTTAACTAAAATGACAGGGGTTTTGGAAGGTGCAGTAGAAGAAGCAGAGGTGCAGGGGATTTTTCATACAGACTTTCCGAAAGAATGTACGGAAGCTGTATTGCTTCTGGGGCATATGATGTTTGATTGTGATACCTTTGAATGGAAAACAGAAGAATATCCAAGAAAGGTCCAGGCATTTTTATGTAATGCAGAGAGGATATTTGGGACCAAAGAAGGTGAATTTCAAGTTTTTATGGAGATGTTTCAGTAAATCTGTTTTTACATTATTACTTAGAAATTACTATGTTATCAACTTAAAACTCAATAAAAGGGATTGGTTAACCGTTAGGGTAACCAATCCCTTTTATATATCATAGGATATTCCTTCGAATTTTCTATGATATAAAAACCCGATGGGCTAACAATACTCAGTTGCACGCGCGGAAATAGGAATTGCAGTATGCCAGAAAGGAAAAACCAATCAAAATCATAAATATTTTACTCGGAGGGAAAAAATATAGAAAACTGAGAGCCAAGGCATGAATTATCAAAAGTAATATTGTTGCTTTAACGTGTGTTAAAGCAATATAAATGGCATTTTTTATTGTTTGAAGAAAACTATTTTTGAACCTGGCTAATAGAGGAAAGATATAAATGGAACAACAAGTAACTACTATTAATTTGAGATGTAACCTTGTTAATATGTTATAGAACCTTTCTTATGGAGTATTGCGTATTAATAACAAGAAACATCTGCGCAAAATAATTCATGATATTCCAAATAGTTATACCGTTTAAGCCATATTCAGGCACTAGCTGGGTTCGAGCATCTATCCCCCTTGCATCATTAAAGTAGATGAAATAATTCTTGTCGTAATTAAACAAATAAAAATAGGAGGTTTGGTTTATTTGATTATAGTATATCGTAGAACCCGAATCGCTTGCCAATATAACAGCATTAGTATCAGTAATGGAAATTGCATTTGAAACACCTTCTATAATAGGAATTTCTGCAATATAGCCTATTGTAGAGATACCTATTGTTGTTTTTCCCAGTACACCTGATTTATTATTAAGATTTAGTAAAAATCGAAATACATAGAAGGGAATGATTTCAATCGGGACATCATACGAGCGGCCCCAGGAATAAGATAATAAATTCACTCCATCGACCTTCTCGCCGATTTGTGTAATGTCTGGAATTTGATGATTTGCTTCTGAATAGATTTCAAAGGTGATGGGAGTTATTGTAATAAAAATTTTAAAATTTTCGTTGTGTAATCGTTCCGATATTTGAGATATAATATCATTAAACACCTGGGTGTCTTCTGGAGGTATATAGGGAATATCAATATTTACACCATAGTACCCTTTTGTTTCTAATATGGTAAGAACATTATCAGTTAATATTTTTACTTTCTCAGGATCATTCAGTAGACTATGCAGGATAGCAGTGTTGGCTACTCCAGTTTCTGTAATATTTGAAATTACCATAATCGGAGCTACGCCGTAGGCCTTAGCAAGATTAATGAGTTCTGTATCATCTATAACATTTAATTCACCTTCTGCTGAAATAGAGTAGCTAAAAATAGAGAGATAGGTTAGAAACGGTAAAGTCTTTTTTAATATAGACCTGTTAATATACGGGAAGGCATAACCGTTTGTTGTAATATCAGGTTTAGGTGCATCATCATAACTTATCACGATGGTCTCTCCAGGGAAAATATATTCTCGATCAGCAAGATAAGGATTATTTCTTAATAACTGCATTATAGATACGTTATAGGTACTTGCAATCCCTTCAAGGGTATCCCCTTCCTGAATGGTATACACTACTTTTGGATACACAATAACAATAGCTTGACCAATAGCTAAATTATACGGATTTACTAATTCATTATCTTGAATTATACTTTCAACAGACTTTTCGTATTTTTGTGCGATTGTATCAATTGTTTCCCCTGCCTGAACTACATGTATAATCATAAGAAACCTCAGGTTTTTATTAAATAGTATGAAAATAAATCAGGTATTATTAGTTGTTTTTAAAAGATATACGGTAACCTGGTTAGCGTAGGGAATTATATTAAGGATCTTATTATAAATAAAGGAGATTTAGAAATGGAAGAGAATCTGGTAAGAAAAGTAGTGGATAATAATGGAGTTGAAATTGAGTATTATGTGAGCAATCAAGTAAATGAAAAACCCACTTTAATAATATCCATGGGAATATGGGAACCTGCACAACGGGCATTTCCACTGATTTCACGGCTGTCAGGAAGACATTGCATGGTATTAAGTTATAGAGGACGCGGCAACAGCAGCACTCCAGAAACAGGATATAATTGGAATGATCATATGTCAGATCTTGCTTGTGTACTTGAAAATGAGCCAATTCATAAACCAGTGTTTTTAGGTTTTTCTAAGGGTGTATCTTATATGCTTGGTTATTTATCCATGAATTTAAAAGTAGCAAAAGGAATCATAATTATAGATTATCCGGCTATTCACTCTAAATTAGAAAAGGGAGCAGCTAAGTTCTGGGGGAATCTAACCTATAATGGAAATCGTCTGGATAATTATATAAATACTCGTGCGCTAGAAGGGATAGAAGCTGAATCAATTTATAAGGAATTTTACTCTGTTTTTCAAGAGATGAACTGTCCGGTGTGGCTGTTTCGAGGAACTGACCTACAGTCGGACATTCCTTCCAATCTTACGGAGGAAGATATAAGGAAATACAATTTATATGTTAACTTATTCGAAGTAGTAGATTTTAATTATAGTGGACATATGATATTAGACGAAGAACTGGGGAAAGCTACCCGTCAAGTGAAACGTATTCTTGATAGCATAGAATAGAATTTTGCTGTGTGTTTATTTTCAAGTAGAAAGCTGTGACATCTTTTAGTGATTGCGGCACACTTACAGTGGGCTATAATTCAATATAATTCTGTTAAGCTCACTTTCAATAATAGTTCTTAATTCAATAGGTTCCATAACCTCTACATAGCGAACAAGTTTCATGATTTCGTCAATTGCAAACTGATATTTGTGCAGATTAATCGTTGCGAATAGAAAGTCTTCCTCTGCTTTAATTGCAAGTACATCCAGGTTTGCAAGAAGATCAGTTTTACTTTTTGCAAGCTTTATAACTACTGGGTATGTTTCTTCCTGTTTTAAAGCTTTAAATTTAGCTTGAGCTGTACTCCAGTAGTTTTCGATTGAAAAATCTTCCGGAACTTCAAAGGATTCATTTAATACTTTGCTTTCCAGAATGCGGTCACATTTAAAGCTTCGTATCATTTTGTTTTTTTCACAGTATCCCACCAGATACCAATCCATTCGTTTTACGACGATACCGTAGGGGTGAATTATTCGTATGGAAGTCACATCATTATACTTTGAATATGTGATTTCCAGACATTTTGACTGAAGAACGGCATATATCATACGATCAATGTCATTCATTCCAGGCCTTTTCCCCCACCAAAGGGTATCATCGAAATGAAATCTTTTCTTTACTTTATGTAATTCAGTAATTTGATTTGGGGAGAAATTCTTCTGCAATTTCATTAAGGTGTTATTCAATTTCATGGACATATCACTATGTTTATCAGGTATTATTCCAAGGCTGTTGATATAAAGGTTGATAATGTCCTCCTCTTGAAGAAAATCGATTCCTCCAGAATAACCCTCCATAAGATAAATTCCACCGTTTGGACCCGGCGTTGTGGCTAACGGAATGCCTGCTTCACATAGAGAATCAATATCCCTATAAACTGTTCTTAAGGATATCTCAAGCTTCGCAGCAATATCCCGGGCTTTCATAATCCCATTGGATTCTATCAATAACAAGATAGAAATTAGTCTATGCACTCTCATAATATCTCCTAAAATTTTTTTACTTGAAAATTGTTGTCACGATGGTGTCAACAATTTTTTGTTATAGTTATCATACCATAAAAATAAAAAGGAGAGAAGTTTATGATTAAAAATAATGAGGATAAAAGGGTTGCTTTGGTTGCAGGTGCAACACGTGGCGCAGGTCGAGGAATTGCCATTGAATTAGGAGCAGCTGGCTTTACTGTTTATGTTACAGGTCGTACGACACGCACCCAGCGTTCAGAGTATAATCGTCCTGAAACCATTGAAGAAACAGCGGAACTTGTAAATGCAGCAGGGGGACAGGGAATTGCGGTCCAGGTTGATCATTTGGATCCTGAACAAGTTCAAAGGCTTATAGAGCGAATTGACCGTGAACAAGGACGGCTGGATGTTCTGGTTAATGATGTGTGGGGAGGTGAAAATTTAGTTGAGTGGAATGCTCCTGTTTGGAAGCATTCACTGGAAGATGGCCTACATATGCTAAGGCTTGCCATTGATACACATATTATAACAAGTCACTTTGCACTCCCCCTACTAATAAAAAATAGTGGTGGACTAGTGGTTGAGATGACCGATGGTACAACAGAATATAATGCAAAGAATTACCGTTGTCCTTTATTTTATGACTTAACCAAAGCGTCCGTTAATCGTATCGGTTGGGCACAAGCGAAAGAACTTGAGGTATATGGGTGTACCGCAGTAGCGTTAACCCCAGGCTGGCTTCGTTCGGAGATGATGTTAGATAACTTTGGTGTGAAAGAAGAAAACTGGCGTGATGCGACAGAGAAGGAACCTCATTTTATAATCTCTGAAACACCAAGATATGTGGGACGAGCTGTGGTTGCGCTAGCTTTAGACCCGGAATTAAAAAGATGGAATGGTCAGTCTCTTTCAAGTGGGCAATTAGCAAAGGTTTATAATTTTAAGGATCTGGATGGTTCTCAACCGGATAGCTGGAGGTATGCAGTTGAAGTTGCTGATGCTGGTAAGCCTGCGAATGCAAATGGATATAGATAATTTACTCAAACTTCGCAGTTATTGATTAGTAGCTAAGCTTTGCAAAATTATTTCCTTGACAAAAAATATAATTGTAACTATAATGGTTACAAAAGGAGGCGCTTATGTATTCAACAAAACTATCTGTAAGTATTCATATATTAAGCGTGATTGCTCTAATGGAGGAACCAACAATCACATCTGATTACATTGCTTCCAGCATTAATACAAATCCTGCTCTGGTCCGCCGATTAATGAGCCGATTAAAAAATGCAAAGTTAATCAAAACCAGTACCAAGCTTGGTGTAACAGGCCTTGCAAGAAAAGCAGAGGATATTTCAGTTTTGGATGTGTTTCTGGCGGTAGAGGATCATAGTGATTTGTTTAGCATTCACAGCAATACCAATCTTAACTGCCCTATAGGTGCAAAGATTGAAGGAACATTAAAGAACTTATTTGACAACATACAAAAAGCAACAGAAGAAAAGTTGTCAGCCATCACTCTGGCTGATATTACCAAGGAATTTATTAATTCATGACAAGTGAAACGACTTGTCGTGTTATCTTTTGATTGGAGGTATCCCTATGAAAATAGCAATTATCGGTGCAACCGGCATGGCTGGTACAGCACTCTACAAAGAAAGTACATCACGTGGACACGAGGTTACAGCAATTGTACGGAATGAAGAGAAAGCCGCATCTTTGTTAGGAAACGATGTAATAGTATTGAATAAAGATGTATTAGAATTAACAAAAGCTGATTTGGAAGATTTTGATGTCATTGTAAACGCTTTTGCAACAACACCGGATAAAGCGTATTTACATCTTGATCTGGCAGCTAAGCTTGTTAGTTTCTTCCGTGAGACAAAAAATCCCAGATTGTTCTTTATACTTGGAGCAGCCAGCTTACTGGATGAAAATGATAAGCTGTTTCTGGATACCTTGAAGACTCTACCTGACGTTGCGTCCTGGATTTCCATTCCAACAGAAGCCTATAAAACACTTAATTTCTTACGGGGTATTGAAAATGTAAACTGGGTAGGAGTTTCTCCTTCAGCTGATTTTATTGCGGGAGAAGCAACAACGCCTGTGGTAGGGAAGGATCATTTGCTATTCTCCTCCAATGGTAAATCTGTAGTAACCAGTGGAACTATGGCAGTTGCTATTTTGAATGAAATAGAGAACCCACAATTTATTGGTACAAGATTTACCGTAGCTAATCAGTAATACATTAAAACTGAAAATAAATAATTTCTTAATTACCAGCGGAGGGGAAACAGCAGTAGGTCAGCTGTTCCCCTCTTGGTAGTTAAAGGATAGAGAAGAAAGGAGTAAATCATATGAAAATAGAGGTTTGGTTTGATTTTGTATGTCCCTTCTGCTATTTGGGTGATGCAAAGTTTGAAAAGGCGTTGTCCGAGTTTGAACACAAAGATGAGGTTGAACTGGTTTTTAGAAGCTTCCAGCTTAATATGGCAAATGTCGATACAAAGGGCAAGGATATTCATCAAATAGTTGCTGATAAATATCATATCAGTTATGAGCAATCAAAAGCAAATAACGAAAGAATTGCAGCAGCAGGTCGTGAAGTTGGTCTGAACTATGATTTTGATGCGATGAAGCTTAACAATACGGGATTGGCACATCAGATTCTGCAGTATGCAAAAAAGTATGATAAAGAGCATACTTTAATCAATCGATATTTTAAAGCATATTTTGAAGAAGGTATGGATATTGGCAATGAGAAAGCACTATTGCAAATTGCTGAGGATATAGGTCTGGATATACCTAAATTCAATCAGGAGCTTGCAAGTGGCAGCTTGAAAAATGAGGTGCAAAAGGATGAGGCTGCAGCCCGTAGGTACGGGATTGACACCATTCCGCATTTTATCATTGATGGAAAATATTCAGTATCAGGTGCACAAGACCCGGCACATTTCTTGACTGCCTTGAACAAGGTATATGCATTAGGATTGTAACTAAGAATTAATAAGATTAAACGACTAAGCACTTCACTTGTTATGAATACGATTATAATGGCTGTTTATTTTCCCATGGTGAAAATAAGCAGCCATTTTCTGTAACAATTTTGCTCCATTATAACAATCTTACTGCATTATAACAATCTTACTGCATTATAACAACCTTGCTCTATTATAATAACCTTACTGCATTATAACAACCTTGCTCTATTATAATAACCTTACTGCATTATAACAACCTTGCTTCATTATAATAACCTTACTGCATTATAACAACCTTGCTTCATTATAATAACCTTACTGCATTATAACAACCTTGCTCTATTATAATAACATTACTGCATTAAACAACCTTGCTTCATTATAACAACCTTACTGCATTATAACAACCTTACTGCATTATAACAACCTTGCCTCATTATAATAATCTTACTCCATTATAAAACTGTTATTATAGTGTTTGTTTTAGGTGAATCATAAGGATAATTCAATCAATATAATTATTTATAGTTAGCAAAATTGGAACAGCATACTTTTAGAATAATTGTTATAATAGAGCTATCGTAAGGATAAAGGGCAGGAGAAAAATATTGAATTATAGAGAGAATATAGATAAATGTATAGAATTCATGGAAAACCATATAAAAGAAGAGATTATAGTTGATGAAGTTGCCAGTCAAACAGGTTACTCACTTTATCATTTTTGTAGAGTATTCAATTTATGTATGGGTGTTTCTGTTATGGACTATATTCGAAAACGAAGGCTATCTTTAGCAGCTACAGAATTAAGCAAGGGCAGAAAAGTTATTGATATTGCTTTGGAATATGGATTTGAGACCTCCAGCGGATTTACCAAAGCTTTTCGGAAAGGCTTTGGTTGTAGTCCAACGCAGTTTATAGAACAGATGACAGAGAATACGAATGCTGGACCAACATTTGAAGCTGTGGGTTATTCTAGGAAGCCTGTAATTGTTAAGAAGCCAGCCTTTAAGGTCGCTGGATATGGGATTAAAACCAATATTACTGGTGGAACATATACAAAGGATATTGCCTCCTTCTGGATTAATTATGATGGTGAAAATCTGGAAAATAAAATGTATCAAATTTTAAATCCCAATAAGCATGGCGAAGTGGGATTGTACGTTCCGTTATCTGATGAAGGGAGTGCATGCTATCTTTTGGGTGTAATTGTTGATGATTTTTCAAAGGTCGAGGAGGATATGTTGACAGTAGAAGTTCCGGAAGCGGAGTATGCTGTATTTACAACAACGCCGGTAGATACCACAAAAGACGAAGAACAAAGGGAGTTTGCAATGATGATTGCTGGCACCTGGAAGTATATTTTTGAAGATTGGTTTAGAAGCAGTGGATATGTATATGACGAACGTAAGCTTGATTTTGAATTCTACGATGAACGTTGTCATCATAGAAAGGATACAGTTATGGACATTTATATTCCCGTTAGAAAACTATAACCTATCATAATCCTGGTAGAAACGTATGATCTAAAACGCTCCAATCAGAAAAGTATAATCTGAAACGCTCTAATCAGAAAAGTATAATCTAAAACATAGGAAAGAAGGTAATCAGAGATGTTGAGTTATTATGGAAGACTGTCTTCAGAAGTATATGATATGGATAAACCCATTGGTCATTCTTTTGGTGACATAGAATTTTATACGGAGAGATTAAAGTCGTGTAAGGGGAGAATTCTTGAACCTGCCACAGGAACTGGACGTATGCTAATTCCACTGATCGAAAAGGGTTTTGAGGTTGATGGATTTGACTGTTCAAAAGAAATGTTAAACATATGTAAGAATAATTGTAGAATAAGAAATCTAAAGCCTAATCTTTTTGAGGCGAAGATGGAATCATTTTCACAAGAGAAAAAATATGATGCGATTATTGTACCAACAGGAACATTTCTGTTATTACAGGAAAGAGCAGATTCCATAAAAGCGTTACATAACTTTTATAATCATTTATCCAATGGAGGTAAATTAATCATTGATATCTTCCTGCAAACAAATATTTCAATTGGTATTAGTTCTACAAGAACCTTTCCGTGTGATAATGGAGACATAATCACCTTAGATAAAAAAATTGTACAAGTTGACTATATAAATCAGTTTACGATTTCGCATACTAGATATGAAAAGTGGCGTGCCGGTGTACTTTTGGAAAGTGAATTGGAGTACTTTCCGTTACGCTGGTATGGAGTAGAAGAGTTTAAATTAATACTTGAAAATATAGGCTTTCAAGATATTGTAATTTCTTCAGATTATAAATATGGCCAGCATCCGGTAAATGCTGAAAAAGTAATTACCTTTGAAGGCACTGCTATCAAATAAAAATGTAATATATAGTTCAAGCCAATCACAGTTAAGATAGATATCTAAAGGTAAATCTCTGTTGACAAGTAAACGACCGTTCACTATAATTCCTGAAAAAGCATTCAGGAAATAGAACTGTCGAGGAAATGATTTCATTTATGAGGCGTGAGGCAGATTTGTATTCAAAATACAAACAATATTATGGGTATGTATTTTATATTGGAAAAAAGATATAAGATAATATATACATTTTTACGACCTCTTAAAATATGATAATATGCATTGTTGCATCAGTTGAAAAAGCTAATACAAAAGGGGTGTCCGACAGGATCAATAAAGACCGTATAATTCGAAGAATATTGAACGGAAGCCAAAGTAGCGCCACAAGCAAGAGCGTGACTTTTAACGGCTTCTTTTTCATTTGGAGTTGAAGAAAAATCTAAATGTGTCATTTGCTGTTGTTTCCCTTTTTCATTTGGCCAAACTGGTGGGATATAATCCTCTATCTCTTGAAATAGTAGGCAAATGTGTTTATCTGGAGAAATAACTGCAAGCCATTCTTCATCAAAGCGTTGTTTGTTCCATCCCAATAATGTGGTGTAGAAATCAGCTAACACCTCTTGATTTGGGCAATCTAGTGTAACAGAGGCAAAATTAATTGTAGGTATTGACATAAAAGCCCCTCCTTAATATTAGAATTATTTACTAATTAATTCTATCACAAGAACTGATGTACTGCCACTAAGTTTTCAAGGGTGATATACTTATAATTTATAAAATATACGATTGGAATAAAATTAATGCAGTTTAGTATTATGATGATATGGGCACAAAGAAAATTATATTTTCTTTCTATAGTAAGTTTGGAAATAATTTGATAATATGGTTATATGTCTATCCAAATTGTATAAGGAAGGTGCAGCCATGGGACATATAACAAGTAAAGATGCTTATAAGAATTTAGAAGAAAGAATTAATTGGTTTACACAGGGGGCTCCACCAACAGAAAGCTTATATAAAATTTTGCAGGTTCTTTATACGGAAAAGGAAGCTAAATGGGTTGCATTATTGCCGGTACGCCCATTTACTGCAAAAAAGGCAGCGAAAATTTGGAATACCACAGAGGGGAAAGCAGAAGCCTTCTTAGAGCATCTTTGTGAAAAGGCATTACTAGTGGATTCCTTTTATCATGGAGTACGGCAATTTGTAATGCCGCCACCAATGGCAGGTTTTATTGAATTTGCTTTAATGCGTACAAGAGGCGATATTGATCAGAAATATTTGAGTGAATTGTATTATCAATATATGAATGTAGAAGAGGATTTTGTTAAAGACTTATTCTATGCAACAGAAACACATCTGGGCAGAGTTTATGTACAGGAACCAATTTTGACAAAGGACAACACGATTCATATTTTGGATTACGAAAGAGCCAGCCATATAATTGAGGAAGCCAGCCATATAGGACTTGGAACCTGTTATTGCAGACATAAGATGTTGCATGCAGGCCATCCCTGTGAAATAGATGCCCCGTTGGATGTGTGCCTGACCTTTGGAAATGTTGCCCGTTCTCTTGCTGAACATGGACATCATGCACGATTGATTGATAAGAAAGAAGCAATGGATGTATTAGAACGATCTTATACTGCTAATCTGGTTCAGATTGGTGAGAATGTTCGTGAAGACCCTGCCTTTATATGCAATTGCTGCGGTTGTTGCTGTGAAGCCTTGCAGGCAGCAAGAAAGTTTAGTCCAATGCAGCCAGTAGCTACTACCAATTATATCCCTAAGATTTCGAAGGACTGTATCGGATGTGGCAAATGTGTAAAGGTTTGCCCGGTATTAGCAATTTCTATGAATAAAAATGAGGAAGGTAAAGCTGTAGCTGTGATAGATACAGAGGTATGTCTCGGTTGTGGTGTATGTGTGCGTAGTTGCCCTAAAAAGGTTATCGAATTAGTGCAAAGAGAGATTCAAGTTATAACACCTGTGAACAGTACGCATAGATTTGTACTGCAAGCAATCGAAAAAGGAACTCTGCAAAATCTTATCTTTGATAATCAGGCCTTTGCTAATCACCGTGCTATGGCAGCAGTTCTGGGAGTTATTCTTAAGTTACCTCCTTTAAAACAGATGTTAGCAAGTAAACAATTTAAATCCATCTATTTGGACAGATTGCTTTCAAAGAAAAGTACAAAGAATTAATAATATTGGCTGTCTATTTTCATGATAGGAAGATGGATAGCCATTTTTGTAGAAGGTACGAGGGGAAAGAAAAATCACTTTCCCTCGGAGAGCGCCTGCTTTGCAGTCTCTTGCCTATGAGCTTGGACTATAAAATTCAGCTGTATTTTCCAGAGCCTTTAAGAATTACTATGGTATAAGCCCCAGTGAATATTGAAAGGAATATAGCAAGAATTGCAAAGCTTTTTTATTATTGTCTGAGTACAATTAAAGAATATATTGAGCCAGTATTTGAAACTTGTAAATTGGGAAAGCACTATAAAAATGTCATTCTGCTATGGTAAGTTTGGAAATAATTTGTTAAAATAGTTAGGAATCTATTTCAACTTTAAAGGCAGAAGATGAGAGAATTAATTAATATACAATGGACTTACAGATACAAAAATATAGTACAAACTGTAGATAGGATAGGGAATATTGTGAGAGTTTTAATTTTAGTATTATTATTAATTTTTTGTTCAGTTACTGGAGCAGGTGATGTTGTTACAGCAAAAAATGAAAATAAAGCAGAAGAACAAAATTATATTAATCAAGTAGATGAAGATAACTATCAGCGAATGGATCAAACACAGGATTTTAGCCTCCCTGACAAAATAGAATTAATGTCTAAGAAAGTTGAATTTAGTGATATAACTTATGCAAACGAGCTAGATTCATTTAATGAAGTAAAAGTAGAAGCATTGGGTAGAATTGATGAAACAGAAATTAATATTAAGCTCATTTCTGATGAAGACAGTAATATTCATGGGGTTTTTCAGTATCTTGGAAAAGAATATTTTTTAAATTATTTAGGATATGCGCAAGATATTGATTCTATTGTGGTTTATGAATTACAGTTGGACTACCTTTATAACGGAGAGAGTATGCGAATAGTTTCCTGTATCGGGTCTTCAATTGTTGGTTACACATATTTAGTTTATGATGAGGCAAATGATAAGTGGCTATCTTTTCATAACTGGGGAACTCCGCAAGCGATAGATATAAATCAGGATGGTGTAAAGGAAGTAGTTTTACAATTTGCAGGACTACATTTAAATACTCCAAATGTAAATATACTTAGTTTCAAAAATAGAGACTTTATATTAACAGATGTCAACGAAGAGGTAAGTAAGATGGTAACGTTTGACGCAAATATTTACAAAATTTCTTCTATACTAACGAATGAAACGAATGATAAGCCAATCATTCAAATCACTGATAATAGAAGTGAAGAAGACCCAGGGTTATACTGCTTGGTATGTGACCAGGACAATTATATATTAAATCGAATTGACTAACTAGAAATTAAAAAAACAGGATATTTCCATTCGAAGTGGTAAATATCTTGTTTTACAGTATAAATACTAAATTTGCTTGATAAAAGCAGGTCAATTTACTTTCTTCTTTACAAAATACCATGATTTTATCAAGAGGTTGCAAGGATTTACCTATATGATTATGTATTATTCCACAGCAATGTTTATGGTTCGGAATCTTATCAGAGACTTTCAAATTAAAATACAATGATACAATAGAAGAGAAAGGAAATACAGTATGAAATGTTATAAGAAAGACTATCCCAGACCTCAATTTGTCCGGGATAATTGGATGAATTTAAATGGCATGTGGGAATTTGCATTCGATGATATGGATGCAGGTGAGAGAGAAGAATGGTACAGTGATTTTCCAAAAGAAAGAGAAATCCAGGTACCCTATACCTATGAAACAAAGGACAGCCAGATTGGAGACGAGAGCATCCATGAGGTAGTCTGGTATCATAGAACAATTTCATCAAGTTCAGAAGATTTGCAAGGACAGGACAGAATTCTTCATTTTGAAGGTTCAGATTACCACACCAAAGTATGGGTGAATCACAAATTAACTGGGGAACACAAGGGAGGATATTCCCGGTTCTCAATGAATATTACCAATCTGTTAAAGGATGGGGAAAATCATATAACTGTAAGAGTTTTTGATCAGTCGGGCATGGAACAGCCAAGAGGAAAGCAACGTTGGGAAAAGGACAATTACGGGTGTTGGTATGTACAGACCACTGGAATCTGGAAAACAGTATGGATGGAGCTGGTTCCCAAAGTGCATCTTGATAAGATAAAAATGACACCAGTGTACAACGAGGATAGCCTGGATCTAGAGGTAGATTTGGTGGGAAGCATAAAGAATAGGAAAGATAATTTACTGGTAGAGGTTACCGTAAGTTTTCAGGAGACTTTCATCAACCAGATCTATTTATCAGCCAACGATAATCATCTTACTGCCAGAATGAATCTTTTCAATCAGCATGATAATATCTATGGCATACGATATTGGTCACCAGAAAATCCAAATCTATATGATATCACCTATAGAATTGTTCAAAACCAACAGACAATGGATGAGGTCAGCTCCTATTTTGGAATGAGGGAAATAAGAATAGAAGGCTCTAATATTTTGTTAAATGATGCCCCTCTATACCAACGATTGATTTTAGATCAGGGTTACTGGAAGGATTCCCATCTGACTCCGCCTAGTGAAGCAGCGATTATAGAAGACATTGAGAAGATTATGGCGTTGGGCTACAATGGAGTAAGAAAGCATCAAAAAATTGAGGATGAAAGATTCTTGTACTGGTGTGATGTAAAAGGTGTTCTGGTATGGAGTGAGTTCCCGTCTACTTATCGATTTACGGATACAGCTGCCGAAGCAATTCTAAAGGAGTGGATGGAAATTGTGCGGCAAAATTACAACCATCCATGTATTATAACCTGGACACCTGTGAATGAATCCTGGGGTGTGGATAAAATACGAACCAATATAAAACAACAGAAATTTACTGAGGCAATTTACTACATTACAAAAACCTTTGATTCGACGAGACCAGTAATCGTAAATGACGGATGGGAGCATACCATATCTGACATTATTACGTTGCATGATTATGAGGAATCCGGCCAAAGATTTTTCGAGAGATATGTTAACCATTCCAAGGAAATACTATCTACAGAGATAGCACATAATTGTTATAGAAATGCGTTTGCGAATGGATATCACTATAAAGGACAACCTATCATTATAAGTGAATATGGCGGAATTGCCTTTAACAATGATGACAGTGGCTGGGGTTATGGAAATAAAGTCAATACAAAAGAAGAGTTTGTAAAGAGATTTGAAGATATTACCCTGGCAATAAAGAAGATACCTTATGTCAGTGGATTTTGTTACACACAGGTCACAGATGTACAGCAGGAAATCAACGGTTTACTGGATATGGATAGAAATTATAAGATAAATCCAGAGGTCATCAGCGAAATTAATAAGAGGAATGTAAGATGCTTTTAAAGGGTGCCTTTTGCTGAATGCTACGATTTAAGTGTTAAAGTTATTTCAAAAACCCATTTGCCAATTTACACTGATAAAGGGAGAAGATAATGAGGGGATTTAAAAAAGATCACAAGTACATATGGATTTTACTATGTTTAGTTGCTATTTTTAGCGTATTTAGCAAGCCGCAGACAGTTGAAGCAAAAGTACAGCCCCCCAAAGTGAGTGCTCATGCTTATGTGGTGATGGATGCGAATTCAGGCGAGATATTATTTTCAGAGAACAGGAATAAGAGAATATATCCTGCCAGTACAGTGAAGCTGATGACAGCAATTGTTGTTATGGAAAATCAAAAGCTTACTAATAAAATAACGATAGAGTCATCTGTATTAAATAAAATTCCAGGGAGTGCCGCTAAGATTGGATTAAAAGCAGGAAATACATATTCTGTGGAACAGCTGTTGAACTTACTGCTGATAGTGTCTGCAGCTGATGCAGCAGACACTTTGGCGGTAGCCGCCAAGGGAAGTACAAAAGACTTTATAAAGCAAATGAACAAGCGAGCGAAACAACTTGGGCTTTCCCGAACCTCCTTTGATAATACCATAGGTCTGGACATTGGAGATGATTACAATAAAACATACTCTACAGCTGCAGATATTGCTAAATTGGCCAGATATGCAATGTCGATGAAGGAGATCCGAAATATTGTATCTAAAAAAACTTACACTTTTCCAGGCAGAGGAATAATTAATAATACGAACCAATTCTATTCTAAAATTACTTATAATACCGAAAGATATTCAATTATAGGAACAAAGACTGGTTCAACAAATGCAGCTGGTTCTGTATTGGTCTCAACAGCCAGAGATCAACAGGGTCATGAGTTAATCTGTGCTTTTTTCGGAAACAAATCTCGTGTCAGTACCTACGAGGATACCAGAAAACTGCTGGATTATGCCTTTCAATGTCAGGATACGAAACAGTTATCTTTGAGCCTAAGTTACTATGACGTCCGATATCGCGACTCAGAAAGTGCAATTATGCAGCTTAGTACAGCAGGGATATTGTCTATGCCTGAAAGTGGTGAATTTTATCCCACACAGAGGGTAAAGCAAGGGACATTTGCCGACACTATAAATCAAATATGTAACACAAAGCTAAAAGCAATAAAGAAAAAGGAGTATATCACGGTAAATACCTTTGCTGACATACTTTATGAAAGCTATCCAATAAAAGTCTCAGAAGATAAAATACAAGAATCCATGGGGCAGATAGAAGTCTTGTCTAATATGACACAGGAAGAAGTTCCTAAGATCATCGCATTGTTTGATGCACAGATTCTTCCGGCTAAATATTACGATGACATTAATATGTGTATTACAAAGGAAGATATGGTATTGATAGCAGTAAAATTAAAAGATTATATTAATACTTTGGTAGAAGAGGAAGCAGAGAAAATAATAGACCAAAATTCAGAGCATGAGAGTGAAAACTCTCATGCTTCTTTGTACCTATGATTAGTAATTTTAATTTATTTTAAATATTACCGTAAATATGGCTTGACATTATTTTTAGAAAGTTATAATATTGAGTTAACACTCAATGAGTTGGGAGTCAATGGATGAATAAAAGAACAGATCAAAAAGAAAAGACAAAAGAAAACATTTTAAAAGTTGCGCTGGATCTGTATGCCAGAAATGGAATTGCAGCGACTACCACAGCTGAAATAGCAATAAAATCACAAGTATCACACGGGACTATATTTGCGCACTTTCCAACGAAGGAATGTTTAATTGAAGAAGTAATTTCAAAATTTGGCACTACGGTTATAATGCGTCTGCACGAATTAATTGATTTACAATGTGGTATGAAAGAAGTACTTATGACGCATTTACATGTCATTAAT
Source organism: Bacillota bacterium (assembly GCA_023407575.1). Taxonomy (GTDB): domain Bacteria; phylum Bacillota; class Clostridia; order Lachnospirales; family Lachnospiraceae; genus Mobilitalea. The sequence goes on along the minus strand of JAEYLX010000075.1, from coordinate 565,084 downwards.
GAATTTGAAGATCTATATATTCGATTAATTACTGAAGTACCGCTGCTAGAGTCTAATGTGAATTTCACCTTAATTGGAATGCAGTCCACGTTATCCTTTCACATAACTCAAGTAGCTGAAAGGGAAATGATAGAAGGTAGGCTTAAGAAAATGCCTTTACATTTATTATTTAATACATGGATTGGGCTACTGCATTACTATTTAATTAATAAAGAACTATTTGCACCTAATGAAAAAGTCATAACACGCTATGGAAGCGAGCTAATAGATCATTTTATGAATTTAATTTCTGCGGAAGAAGGTGAAGAGGAATGAAATCGTGTATTGCTTGTGGAATGCCAATGAAGGTTAAATCAGATTTTGCATTAGAAGATGAAAGTAAGGATTATTGTAAGTTTTGTGCGAGACCTGATGGTACAATGCAATCTTATGAAGAAAAGCTTGATAATTTAACTGGTTTTATTATTAAAACTCAAGGACTTGAAAAAGAGGTTGCTAAAAATGCTGCTGGAGCAATGATGGCAAAGCTTCCTGCGTGGAAGAAATAAAATAATCGAGGTGAAAAGTATGAAATACGATAATTATTTTCTTCCAATTGATAATATGGAAGAAGCAAAAGAATACTATAACCATACTTTGGGTTTAGAATTAAAGTTTGATTTTTCATCAAATGGTATGATTGCTTATAATGTTGGAGAGGAAGAGCCAGCTATTATTTTGAAAGACGTATCTAAGTTCCCTGACACCAAACCGACAATCTGGTTTACTGTCGAGGATGTGCTGCAGGAGTACCCGAAGCTGCAAGCCAGGGGAGTGAATTTTCTATCAGAACCATTTGCAATTAGGACAGGATTAGCTGTAGAGTTTGAAGATCCTTTTGGGAATCGCTTGGGAATTACTGATTATTCGAAAGAAGTTTATTGAAAATAAGAATATAGAGGCATTGAGAGTAAAATCTTGAGGTCTCTTTTTTTAATATGTTTAAATCAAATGATACTGTTATTTAAGAGAGAACGCGGCGGTTGTTAATTTAAGACCGTCGCTTTTTTATGTAAAAAATATGGTAATTTTTCTTGTGATACCTCTTTTAAAGTTGTACAATATAAATAATGGTAAGGCTGTAAAAAGATAAAATATGTGCTTTACTTACTAAAAATAATAGTTTTCAAGTGAAATCATGCTTGATTATTTAAGGTAATCTAGATAAAAATTGGTGAAATAGAAGAAGGTGATTAAGTGCTTAAAAAGGTACTCACGGCAAGAAATCGTATTATCGTTATGTTTGTTATAATCTTAATATTATCCTTCGGTGTGTATGGTACCTATGCCACTTACAATGTTTATGATAATATTTTGAAAAACAATTATAAGAATATTAATCTTATGATAGATGTGACTATAGAGAATTTGAATCAAGCAAACAGCATGATTTCCAGTACTAAATTTGCCTTATCAGGGAGCGATTCCATACGGTATTGGATTGAGGATCAAAATTATTTTTCTACAACCAACAAAGATTATTATTTAAATTTGCAAAAGCTAAATATAGAGATTCAAAATATCTTAACCAATAATAATGTATGGAATTTTGAGATGTTTGATTATGTGACGATTTATTCAAATAGTACCTTACTGGGATATACTTATACGAAGCCGTTTAGTACGAAACAGATTATTAACAATACAAAGAACGTATATGATCTGATTAAAACAGAAGAAGATTATACTTTGACGATACCTCCTTCTAAGGAGAATAAAACCATTTATACTACGGTTAGGATTCAGTCTGATTTCAAAAGCAAGGATAGTCTTTATATTATTGGTGCAACCAAAGAGGATTACTTTGGAGATAAATATCAAGAGCTGGTTAGCTACGAAGGAGCAATCGTATATTTAATTGATAAAGAGGGTGTAATTTATTCCTCAAATGCAGATAACCAGCTGGGGAGTACTATTTCGGGAGAGATTATTAGTCAAATTGATGTACAGAATAAAAGTGAAATCGAATATGACCAGGTTAAGTACCTTGGAATTATGAAAGATATAGACAAAGATTACACCTTTGTCTATTTACTCCCCAAAGCGAACTTAGTAAAACAATCACTTTCTGGTATGAACTCTTTTATTTATATATCCATTTTTATTGCAGTATTTTTAATGGTAATTGCTTTCATTGGAACCATGTGGGCAACAAAGTTTATTAAGGATTTCTCAAATGCAATGAGGCGGGTAAAAGCAAATGATTATGACACAAAAATGGATAAATACGATATTCCAGCCTTAGACGAGTTGGTCGATACCTTTAATTCAATGACTACAGAAATTAAAACGCTAATACGAACTACATATGAATCTAAGATATTACTGAATGAAATGGAAATTAAATTTTTACAGCACCAAATGAATCCGCATTTTTTATTTAATATCCTTCTGACGATACAAATAAAAGCAAAAATGTCGGGAGATGAAACCATTTACAAGATGATCTCTTCCTTATCTACGTTATTAAGAGCAGGAATTTATGGAGATAAACGGTCCTTAATCAATATTGAAGAAGAATTAAAATATGTAGATTTTTATTTATGGCTGCAAAAAGTAAGATTTGAGGATCGATTGACCTATACGATAGATATCCAAGAGGCTTCTATTTTACAATGTGAAATTCCAAGGTTAATAATTGAACCAATTGTTGAGAATGCAATTGTTCATGGTGTTGAGAAAATGTCGGAGAAAGCTACTGTTACTGTAAAGCTTTTTTATGAAGAAAAGGATCTTCTTATTCAGGTAATTGATAACGGTGTTGGATTTGATGTATCAAAAGTTGTCAGTGATGCAGGCAACGGGTTTGATAATGGTAATATACGACGTGAAAAGATGGGTTTGAACAACACCAATCAAAGAATTAAATTAATTTATGGCGATATGTATGGGTTAAATATTCAGAGCCAGGAAAGCTATACTTGTATTGAGATACGTATACCTAAAAGGAAATTGGAGATTGTATATGATTAAAGTAATGGTTGTGGATGATGAAAGTAATATTAGAAATGGCATTGTTCAACTAATTAATTGGCACAAATTAGGATGTGAAATGGTTATGGACTGTAGTGATGGTGCAGTTGCATTACAATATCTGCAAGAACATCCAATTGACATAGTAGTAACGGATATTAAAATGCCCACAGTCGATGGGATTGAACTTAGTAAAAGAATTCATAAAGAATTTAAAGATACCAAGGTAATTATATTAACAGCTTATTCTAATTTTGCTTTTGCACAGCAGGCAATTAAATATAATGTTGTGGACTTTATAATAAAAAACGATTTTATCGATGAGCTACCAATAGCAATTGAGAAAACAGTTCAATTAATTATGAAGGACCATGAAAAATATTACCAGAAAGATGCTTCTGCAGATGAAGATTTTTATCTTACTCAAGTGTTTCAAAAGCTTATAACCTCAGGTAACGTTAGTAATGCAGATTTGGAATATTACCGTTTGAATCAATATAGTTACTGTGTATGTGCCTGTGAAATTGATTATTATGATAAAGATAAAGATAAGAGTGAATTAACAAAAATGCTGAAGAATATTTTAAATATAGCGTTAAAAGATTGTTACTTTAGTATTGTTCCATTATCCGAAACACATATGATTATTGTGATATGTGTTGATAAATCAAGTCGAATAAATTTAAATGATATCATTAAATTTTTTAATGACATCATCATCATGGTTGAAGAATTTATGAGAATTGATATTAGGTTTGGGCTAAGTCAACTGATACAGCGGCCAATGGAGATCCATCTAGGATATGAACAAGCAAAAGCATCCTTATCAAAAATTATTATAAAGGGCAGTGAACTTCAAGTTTACAATGTGTTAAAAAACGAAGAAGGTCAAGAATTCTCCCTAGACATTGATCAATACATAGGAAAAATAGTTGAACTAACCTTTGAGGGTGATAGCGGTCAAGCAAGTAATCAATTACATAAACTCTATGATAAACTCGTTTCCTCGAATTGCAGTTTTGAACAATGCAAGATGTATATGTTGGTTATATGCAGCTCAATTATTCGAAAAGCAGTGCGATTTCATACGGATCAGGATTTTAATGCTATTGAAAAAGAGGTTTATCAACTGATACAGAATGCAAGAACGATGTTCAGTTTGGTGTCGATTGGAGATAACACAATTGATCAATTAAGAAATGCCTGTAAGGATAAAAAAGATTTAAAAAGTGATTTGGTTAAAAGAGCAGATGAATGTATTCGAAATCACTATAAAGAAGAGTTGACATTACAATTTATCAGTCAAGAATTATATCTTAACAGTAGTTATTTAAGTCGTGCCTATAAGAAATGGACGGGTAATACAATAACGGAAGCAATTAATATGTATCGAATCTCAAAAGCAAAAAGCTTATTAATTACCAGTACCTTAAAGATTTATGAGGTGGCAATGACAGTTGGATTTCAAGATCCCGCTTACTTTACGAATGTCTTTTTAAAATATGTTGGGCAAAATCCGACAGAGTACAGACAGGAGCATAGCTAAACCAGGATAGTTAACGGTGGGAAATAATCAGTGGGAAATAATCAGTAGAGGGAATAAGGAAGGGGCTGATAGAATCAGCGCAAAATAACGTGAATGAGAATATCAGTATAACAAAGTGTGCCACGAATGTTAGTGACTAGATGTAATAGTACTAATATTTGGAGGCACATTTTTCCTTAAAACCAGTCGTTGCTTAATCAACAAGGTAAATATTATCTAAGAGAAGTAAAAATGTCACAGTAAAAAAACGATATATAAAAACCTGGAAAAAAGGTAGTCAAAATAACCCAATGAAAAGAAAAAGCTATCCATTCTTATTCATGTGTAAATACAGTATATTAAGATTGCTCAAGTGATTGGGCGATAAAAAACGTAAATATTGGGAGGAAATTATGAAAATTATTTTAAGAAAAGTACTTGCTTTACTCGTATCATTCCTGTTAGTTGCATCAATTACCGCTTGCTCAAATCAAAATAAGCAGACAAATGGTGGCAATCCCTCAAATGTGAAAGAGGAACAACCCTCGAACGAAGGTGGGGAAACCAAAGATGCGAAAGAGCCTGTGGAGATCAGCTATGCCACATTTATGGTGGGAGCGCATGCCTCCGCAGCAGCTGAAAAAGAAGTGATTGATGCCTTTAATAAAGAATATGAAGGTAAGATCAAAGTAGTTATTGAAGAACTACCAAGTGATGATGCTTATGTGAATAAGATGAAAACCTTAGCGGCATCAAAATCCTTACCAGATGTAGTTATGGGTAAAAATGGGATCAGAGAACTCGCCATTGCAAATGGTCAGGCAGTAGATATACTTCCCTTGCTTACAGCAGATGCCGATTGGAGCAGCAATGTTGGAGAAGGTGCCATCAATTACAACAAAACAGACGACGGAAAACTATATTCCATAGCAAACCAGCAACAGTTAATGGGCTATTTTTATAACAAAGATATGTTTGAAACAGCTAATATTACACCGGCTAAGACCTGGGATGAATTCATGTCAAATAACGAAAAGCTCAAGACTGCGGGCTTCACTCCTTTGGCATTGATGACTGGAGAAAATGCATGGACAACAAACCTTTGGTTAGCAGCGATGATAGGAACAGACGGAGCTGCAGGCAATGAATATATGAATACAACCTATCCTGAAACCTATAACAATACATCATTAATTAACGGACTAACAATGCTTCAACAATGTTTACAAGATTATACAACACCGGATGCGATTGGAGCAATTTATGCCAATGCAGCAAATAACTTTTTACAGGAAAATGCAGCAATTATTGCCAATGGTCCGTGGATGTGTCCTGATTTCTCCGATGTAACAAAGGCAAAAGAAGGTCTTCAAGACAGAGTAGGAGTTGCGCTATATCCGGATAATGGTATCATCTCACAGTTTGAAGTTGGTTATGTACTATGTACAAATGGTAAGTCCCAAGAAGAACAAGACGCTGCCTTAGAGTTCTTAAAATTCAAAACCAATAAGTTTGCGCAAGGAGTATTTTTAGAAAAGGCAGGTGCACTTCCGTTAACAACAAATGTAGCGATTACAGAGGAATACAAAGCTGCCAATCCAATTGTAGCAGAGTTAATCAAGTTAAGCGGAGAAGCTGATTATTACTTTGGAAATATTGATAATAATGCGTATTCCAGCGTTGTGGCTGAATTTTCAATTCGTTATCCGGAACTAGCCTTTAACGATATAACACCAGAAGATATGGCAACCTACCTTACAAAGGCAGCCGAACTCAATAAATAATATTTGATGTGCTTCTCATATCAATGGGACTGTTGCAAAAATCAATGATATTACAACAGCCCCATTGATTAAACTTTTTTAAGGAGACAATTATGTCTAAAAATAGAAAATGGATCGTAATATTTTTGACCCCGGGTTTATTGCTTTTTGCATTTGTTTTTCTTAGCTCTGTCATGGTTTTGTTTGGAACTTCCTTTTTTAGCTGGTCCATCGGATCAAAACCATCCTTTACCGGACTTAGTAACTACATCTATTTGTTTACAAAGGATCATGGCTTTATTAAAAGTTTGTCTAATACGATTATTTGGATTGCATTACAGTCTACCATACATATTGTAATCGGCATAGCTGTGGCGTTAATACTAGCAAAGAAAAAGTGGTATTCTAACGCTGTAAGAACAATTTTCTTTATACCAAATATTATCTCAAGTGCCGCCCTCGGCATGCTATTCCTCTGCATAATGAATCCCCAATTCGGAATGGTGAATCATTTAATTTCGAAAATTACAGGTGAAGCCTTCTATCAAAACTGGTTTATGGACCCCAAAACTGCCTTTCTGGCGGTAATAATGACCTGGTTACCTTATGCAGGATTAGTAACCATACTTGTCATTGCAGAAATGTCCTCCATATCAGAAGAAGTCTACGAAGCGGCAAGAATTGATGGTGCCTCATCCTTTCAAACAGATTTATATATCGTCCTGCCTTTAATGAAGAACATTATTGGTACAGCTACGGTTTTGGCAGCCACAAGTATGCTCCAAAAACTTGATATCATCATGATGACGACAAGTGGAGGACCAGGGGATAGGACTATGAATTTACCTATGTACCTCTATCGAACCGTATTTACGAATAATAACTATGCCTTAGCAAATACACAAGGGGTTATATTAAGTACTCTAGGGGTTGTAACGCTTTTAACAATTCGTCTGATTTATAAGATGGATAAAGAAGATTAGGTAGAAACGTGAATGATAAGACTTTTCACGTGGAAAGAACCCGTTATCGACTTCTTTCATAAATTTTGTAATGGCAGGAAGCGCCATCATGGAGGTAATATCTATGATTAAAATAACTAAGAAAATTCTTGTAGGTCTACTGTTATCAGTAATTGTCTTAATTTCACTAACACCCTTTGTTTGGGTATTGTTTTCTTCGTTAAAGGCAAACAATGAAATTATGTCATCTGTAGCTGGGTTTCCAAGTGGATTACAATTCAAAAACTATGTAACAGCATTTCATCTGGCACCATTGGTTGTATTTTATAGGAATAGCGTAATTATAGCAACCATATCCACCGTTTTAAATCTATGTATATTCTCAATGGCAGCTTATGTAGTTGTTCGGTGTAAATTCAGATTGAAAAAGACTGTAGTTCTCGCTTTTTCCTTGGGGCTTGTAATTCCAGGAGCAGCCTTAATTCAACCGCTCTACAATACATTAACGACCACGAACTTATATGATACTTTAACAGGTATGATTATAGTGTATACTGCATTAGGTATGCCTACAACCTTTTATATTATGATCAGCTATATCAAGACAATTCCCTACACTCTTGAGGAAGCTGCCTATATTGATGGAGCAGGATTTTTTAGGACTTTTATTCAGATTGTGCTGCCAATCACGCGACCTGCCTTTGCCACAGCAGGGGTTCTTCAATTTTTATTATGCTGGAATGAATTCCAATTTGCGCTCACCTTAACAGGAAACACTTTAAAGCGAACACTGCCTATTGCGTTATTTTATTTTAAGAGTGCCTTTGCCAGTGATTATGGCGCAATGTTTGCAGCAACCATCGTTGTAATTCTACCTAGTATTGTGATTTTTATTCTATTACAAAAGCAAATTATATCAGGTTTGGCAGCTGGGTCAGTAAAAGGGTAAACGAATATGGTCATTGTAGGGTAAGTATATTGTAGAGTAAGTATGTTGTAGGTGTTTCAGTGTGAAGTTATGTAATAAAGGGGAGTTGGGTTTGTTAAATATGATTATTAGGACAAAAGAGATAGCTAGTCAGTGGTGTATTATTGAAGATAACTATAGTGTAGATACAAATAAGCACTTTGAAGGTTTATTTACCCAAGGGAATGGTTATATGCATGTTAGGGGAAGCTTCGAGGAAGGTTTGGAGGGCTCATTGCAGGATGAAGAGTATCTAAGAATGCCAGCCAATGTAACTTTAGAAGAACCCAAACATCCAGAAACAAAATGGGGGACCTTCCTTCCGGGTATCGTTGGTGTCCATCCTTTATTAAAAATGGAAATAATTAATCTGCCATATTTTCTGGGTATAGAAGTATGCGTAAATGATGAAACGTTGGATATGGAACGAAGCAAGGTCAAGGATTATAAGCGATGGCTGGATTTAAGAGATGGATGCCTTCATAGATGCTTTACGTGGGAAACAAAAGCAGGATTACAGCTGAAACTTGAGTATTTCCGTTATATTAGTTTGGCAGATAAACATCTCTGTTTACAGCAGGTTCATATCCAGGCTTTATCAGGGGAAGGAGTTCTGACGATTGCAGGTGGCATTAACTCTGGTGTTAGAACAAACGGCTATAACCATTTCAAAAACGTATATACTACGATAGAGGATAATGGTTATATTATGACAGAGACCATAACAGATGGTGGAAATTGTGTGCTCATGATGTCATATATGGATGCTCATAATGAAGTAGTTATGAGTAAGGTTAAGGATTCCCAGAAGGTGATGTTTCAGGGAAAAAAGTTACTAAAAGCAGGAGATTCGTTCACGGTTGATAAGACAACTTCAGTCGTTACTGACAGGGACCGTGAGGGTAAGTCATTGAAAGAAAGAGCAGAGAAATATATAGTTGATGCACAGAAACAAGGATATGATAAGCTTTATGAACGACATTTACAGGCATGGTCGGAAAAGTGGAAGGTATCAGACATAAATATAACTGGAGATGATAAAGTGCAGTTAGCCATAAGAGCCTCCATCTATCACCTCATCAGAGCAAATCATGAAGATGATTCAAGGGTTGCTATCTGTGCAAAGGGATATGCTGGTGAGGCGTATTTTGGGCATTACTTCTGGGATACTGAAATCAATATGTTACCATTTTTCATACATACAAATCCAAAATCAGCCAGAAACTTGATTATGTTCCGGTATAATACTTTGGAAGGTGCAAAGCAAAATGCAAGGAATTACGGTTATGAAGGAGCTCGTTACGCCTGGGAATCCTCAATTACAGGAGAGGAACAATGCCCGTGCTGGCAGTATGGTGACCATGAGGTTCATGTCACAGCAGATATTATCTATGCTATGATTCACTATGTAAATGCCACTGGAGATATTGAGTTTATTAAAGAATATGGCATTGAAATGATGGTTGAAACAGCAAGATACTGGGTTCAAAGAACGGATTGGAATAGAGAAGGTTACTATGAACTATTAGGAGTTATGGGGCCGGATGAGTATCTTCCCATGACCAGGAATAATGTATATACCAACCGTATGGTTAAGTTTAGCTTAGATAAAACCCTAGAGTATCTGGAACTGCTTCAAAGTCAGAATGAAACAGAATATCTGGAGGTCAAACACCGATTAGGATTAACGGTTGATGAGATTGAAAGGTTTATACTAGTAAAGGATAAGTTGAAGCTCTCCTATAATGAGAATTCTAAGATTATTTATCAGTCCGATGATTTTGAAAACTATGCAGACTTGGACTTCAATGCTATCTGGACGGACAGATCCAGACCATTTGGCAATTTTATCTCTCAGGAGAAGAATTATAGATCAAAGGCGTTAAAACAAGCCGATGTTTTAGAAATGATGTTGCTATTCTCTAAAGAATTTACGTTACAACAAGTAGGTCATAATTATGACTACTATGAGCCAATAACAACCCATGATTCCTCACTTTCAGCAGCGGTTCATGGAATTTTGTCTGCTTGGATGGGTAGGAGAGAGGAGGCAGAAAGGTTCCTTAAAAAAGTTGTGGATATTGATATGTCACTCGAGAAAAAAGGAGCGGCAGAGGGTATTCATATTGCGAATTGCGGTGGTTTGTGGCAATTGGTCGTATACGGATTTGCTGGCTTAAAAAGTGCTATGTGGGAAGATGAAATTAAAATAGAACCGCATTTGCCTGAACACTGGGAAAAGGTTGAGATTCCTATTCAGTGGAAAGGTAAACTGTATAAGATAATTGTTATGCAAGATAATTATGAGATTTACGAATTGAACTAAAAAGAGTAGATATTCTGAAAGAATAAAGTTACATAGGTGGAGAGATAAATATTAGAAATATGTAATTGAAGAAAGAATAGTTTAACAGGTAAAAAGTCGTCTTCTTGACGGCTTTTTTCATGACAAGTGAAACAACTTGTTGGAACATAAAATTAATATAGATTGCTGAATATATAAATTATGTTATAATATACCAAGAAAAAATAATACAATAATTACTATGTCTTACTTGGTCATATTGACAAAGGAGTTTGTGATATAATGAAAATACTAATTATACGGATAAGCTGTCAACAAAAGCGGATCAAAATGCATTAGAAAAGATTAGTAAAATAGCTGCTCGATTTAATGATACGAAGGAGAAATAATAAATGAAGAAAGTTAATTTTGCATATAAGCCTGTGCTTGTTGGAGATAAGGTAATCTTAAGACCTTTTGAAGAAAAGGATTATGGTGTGATGTTTGAAATTCTAGAGGAATTTGAACTGAGAAAGTTGACAGGTTCTGCTTCCAGTGATGAGGAAGCCAGTACACCTTCAGATCAGGAAGAAAAAGAAAAGACAATAAAATGGTATTCAACTCGTAATGAGCAAACTAATCGTCTTGACCTGGCAGTTGTTCACAAGGAAAGTGGTCAATTGATAGGTGAGGTGGTATTTAATGAATACGACGAAGAAGCAGGTAATGTGAATTTTAGAGTATTATTAAGCAGCTCTGGATGTGATAAGGGAATGGGAACTGAGGCTATAGCTATTTTTATTAAGTATGGTATGGAAGAACTACAACTTCACAGGATTAGTTTAGAGGTTTATAGCTTTAATCCCAGAGCGGAAAGAGTTTATCAAAAGGCAGGATTTAAGCTGGAAGGTATTAAAAGAGAAGAATTCTTGTATAATGAAGAATATATTGATACAAAGATATATGGTCTGTTGCAATCAGATTATATTGAAATGAATATGAAGTAAATTTATTGTAAGATAAAAGGTAGTATTTTATAAAATACATTAAATAAATAAAAAAAGAAGCTTGGAACATAAAATTAATAAGGTTATAAGATTATATATTATGGAGTTAACTCAAATGAACAATATCTATATACTTGGAACAATACACGCGACTCATCATACGAATCCCAACTATGGACTTCATCATATATTACAAAAGGTACAACAATTTTCCCCTGATTTGATTTGTGTTGAAATTCGTGCCAGAGACATGGTCGAGACTAATTCCTATCTAAGAGAGTATTATCCTCCGGAAATGATTTTAATTAAAGAGGAATACGAGGGTAAATTACCTGTATACGGATTTGATTGGCGTGGGACTGGCATGGAAAGCCGTAGGATTGGAGATAAAGTGCCAGAAGCTCCTAATATCTTTAGTCTAATGCAACAGGATACTATGGTACGAGATTTTATTCTTCAAAGAAAAGCGCTCATGAATCCATTTTTCAATTCATGTACCTTGGAGTCCTGCCAGACGGATTACGAAACAAACTACGACAAGATAAAGGACATTGATGAAGAACTGGATCAATATTTATGTGAGCAAGGTTATAAAAATCTGGTGGATTATGATATAGAAAGAGAAGAACGAATTCACAATAATATAAAAAGTATAATTGAATATAATCCTTTAAAAAGAATTATGATTATCACAGGGATATCACATAAAACAAAATTAAAGGAATTTCTGAATATTTAATGGTTATTAAAGCTTTCAATTGAAAAAGAGAATCAGCCTTAATAAAAATAATAAATAAATTCTGCGGGTGTATTTAAAACAATACATCCTTTTTTTTATTCTACAAGAAATTACGGTCTATGAAAAAAAAACTCCGCTTGCCAAGGTAGGCTTTAGTTCTGATTTTGTCACTTTGAAACCTATAACAGTAAACGTTAAACCTATGAATTGATAATATTGGCTATTGTGTCTTTTGTTATTTTGTATATTTTTAACATATACAAAATAACCAAAAATAGAATAATTTGTTGGTGATTTATTGTATTGACATACAAATGGAGACATAGTAAGATTTGCTTAACCAGTTAAGCGGATGCAATGGATTTGTATTATTGTACTAAATAAACATATTTTTTTGCAATTATGCTTAACCGGTTAATCATCTTGGAGGTGTATTTTTATGAAAAAAGGCAAATTAAGAATTATCATGTTCCTATCCATTTTAGCAAGCGTTTTTTTATTAGCAGCTTGTAACAAGTCAGAAGGAACAACAGAACCAGAGGTAACTGGCAACCCGGAAAATAATGTGGAAGAGACGATGTATTCGGTTGTTTTTTATGATATGGACGGAACAACAGAATTATCCACAGAGAAAGTAAAAGCCGGTGAATTAGTAAACGAATACATACCTGAAAAGGATGGCAGTATATTTATGGGGTGGTTTGCAACGCCTTCTTTATCTCATGCATTTGACTTTACTGCATCTATCAATGCGGATACTAAGATATTTGCAGGCTTTTTAGAGAATCAAGAGGATACAAGAAGCTTTGCAATTGTCGGCAGTGGCAAGAGTCCGTTACTTGTGACATCAAGTTGGGGAACTGTAATTAACGACGAGCACATGCTGACAAAAGAAGACGGTAAGAATGTTTATAGTATAACTTTGGATTTATATGAAGGTGACGAGTTCCAATTAGCCATTGATACGTCTTGGAGAAATCAAAGAGGAGCAGGCTACTTAACTGCTACAGCACAGGATGGGGTAGAATATCTAGCAAGTTCTTCAGGTAACTATCAATCCGGAAGTGCAAAAAAAGCAAATATAAAATGCCTTGTAACTGGCAGTTATACACTTACCTTAACTACATATCCAGGTGCAGATACCTATGATACGGCGGATAGTGGTTATTCGGAAGAAGCCAAGGAAAACTTCAATTTGAATCCATATGATACGATTGCATGGGTATATAACGGAGAACCACAGGCTGCTGTTGCAGAGAATACAACTACCTACTATATCAAGAGTTCCATTTCTACCGAATGGAAAGATCTTTATGAAGATAAGTATCGTTTTGTCGATGTAGATGGACTCCCAACATTAACAATTGATTTAGCAGAAGGAGAAGAATTCTTATTCACTTCTACAGTTAAGGTTGGAGATACCGAGAATGTCGGAAATGAATATGTAAGATATACCAATATTAAGGACAGTAAATCGTTGGAGTTAATGGACAGCAGTGACAGCTATAATATGATTGCAAAGGCAGCAGGAACCTATACCTTTATTTACAATCCAAAAACCACAGAGCTGACCATTTCTCTTGAAGCAAAGTAGACGGTATTGTGTATACATCGACAAACTATCCCGTGAAGTGCGATTAGTAAAGTAAGCATAGTTCAAAGAACACAGTATGAAGTTCTTTTCGTGTAAGTGAGCATTTCACATAGAGAGCTTTTAAGTAATAGGAGATAAAGGCTTAAAAAGGTTGCCGCTAATGCTAGCGGCAACCTTACATGAAACATTTCTATACGAACTGTATATGTTCTTTATCCGGAACACGATTAATTGCATATTCAATACATTGATATACAGTTGCCATTTTCTCCTGCAGATTAGTTGAAAGATAAAGGGTATTTTCACTAGTGTTCAAAAGATAATCCAATGCATTTTGACTATATACATAGTTCTGACCAGAAATATCCTTGAGGTCATTTAAATTATCTACAAACGTGGTTTTTGAGAAGGTCTTGAAAATAAGTGCTTTTAAAAGTTCATTATTTGGAGTCAGACAGATATAAGTATAATTGTCATTTCCAAAATGTGCATCCGCACTTATCTTAAGCTGATTATAATCGGTGCAGATTTGAAAGAACCAAGGGATATCAATCAGGGAATCAACTGCAATGACAGGAATTAAGTTTTTATCACTTATGCTCAAAAAGAAATCATAGGTGGCATCAAAACATAGGATGGCATCTACGAAATTTAATTTAGTAATATCCTTACTGTCCTGTAAGATTAAATGATATCCATGAGTGGTCAGTATTTCTGACAAAACCTCAGTCAGCAGCAATTGTTCGGAACGTTTTAATAGAGAAGTCTCAGGCATCATATACAGGGCAATGCTATTGGTTTTGCTCGTAGAAAGGGACTTCGCTGAGGAATTAGGCTTATAGTCAAGTAAATTGACTATCTGTTCAATTTTTTTCCACGTTTCTTCACTAATTCGCTGGTCTGTACGGTTATTCATCACATAGGAAACGGTAGCTACTGAGACACCTGCCTCTCGGGCAATGTCTTTAATTGTAATTTTTTTATCCATGACTTAGTTATATACTCTAATGATGTCTTTGTCAATATATGAAAAATCATAGGAACTTAAGTAGGTATTAAAACCATTTTAGCAAGAGCCACAAAGGGTTTTTCCTGCAATATAACGTTATTTTTTATTGCATAAAAACAGTTTTTAGAACGACAGAAAAATGAAATGATAGGAATGATAACATGAATAAACAGGCGATATTACATATACCGGAATCGAAATACTGCTACCCAATAAATCAAAATACCCTTGTATTACGTTTACGTATGGACAAAGGAGATTGCGTAGACAGGGTCGAGGTTGTATATGGTTGTAAATATAGATTTTATTTAGAAAAAGAAACTGCGGTAATGGAAGCGAAGTATAAGGATGATTTATATACCTATTATGAGATACAGTTAGAACTTAAGGATGTAAGATTTGTTTATGTGTTCCAGATTTGGGAGAATCAGAAATGCTACTATTTTTCTGAAGACGGAATTACCACAACCTATGATTTTAATTTATCCTACTATAATTCGTTTCAGGTTTCTTATATTAATAAGAGTGATATCCATGAAGTAGTGGATTGGATGAGAGGAACGGTATTTTACCAGATATTCATAGATCGTTTTTATCAGGGAAGCCAAAATAAAAATACTGACTACATTAATTTGGACTGGGGGAAAATACCGAACCCCAAGAGCTTTACCGGTGGGGATATTCCAGGAATTACACAAAAACTCGATTATCTTCAAGGACTTGGGGTAAATGGTATTTACTTAACACCAGTATTTAAATCAATTTCAAACCATAAATACGACATATCTGATTATAAAAATATTGATGAACACTTTGGTACCAACGAAGAGTTTAAACTATTCGTAAAAGAAGTTCACAAAAGAGGGATGAAGCTTGTACTGGATGCAGTGTTCAACCACAGCAGCAATTTACTGCCGGAATTTCAGGAGGTTGTTCAAAAAGGAAAAGAATCCGAGTTCTTTGACTGGTTCATGATACGAGGAGACCAAGTCGATACAGAGAACATTAATTATGAAGTATTTAGTTCCTGTGACTACATGCCAAAGCTTAACACAAATAATCAGGGTTTGCAGGATTTCTTACTGGATATAGCTGCCTATTGGATTGAAGAATACGAGATTGACGGTTGGAGGCTGGATGTATCTGATGAGGTTTCCCATTCCTTCTGGAGAAGATTTAGAAATAAGGTGAAGGAATTGAAACCGGAATGTGTGATTATCGGTGAGAACTGGCATGATGCATATTCTTATCTGCAGGGTGACCAATATGACAGTATCATGAATTATGCGTTCACCAAGGCTTGTCTTGATTATTATGCCTTTGAAAAGTTTAGCGCTAAAGAATTTGCGGAGAAACTGAATCATCTATTAATGAGAAACAACGGGCAGGTCAATACCATGATGATGAATCTTCTGGATACCCATGATACGGATCGTTTTTACACCAGTGTACATAAGAACAAGGACAGATTACTTTCTGCGCTTGCAGTTATGATGTTGTATATTGGAGCTCCTTGTATCTACTACGGGACAGAGCTATGTTTGGAAGGAGGATATGATCCGGATAACCGCAGATGCTTTGATTGGAACGAAGATCATTGGGATCTATCATTTATGCAACAGCTAAAGACATTAATATCGCTGAAGCATATATCTGCATTACAATATGGTGATATAAGCATCACTTATGACAAGAAATTATGCTATATCAGCAGAACGTATCGGACCGGTGAGATTTTGTTGGTAGTGAATCAATCTGGTGAATCCGTGGAGATAAGTATAACAGGAAAGATACTAAGTGCCAATAATCTGAAAGAGGATACTAACCTGTTAACGGATGGGTTTGTAGTTTTTGAAATAGAGAGAGGAGAACCTAATTATGAAGAGAATCTTTAGTTTCCTACTTGTAATTACCTTGTGTTTCCTGCAATTAACAGCCTGTAGTTCAAAGGATTCAGCAAAGGAAGTTGACAAGGAACAGACATCCGCCAACAATGCATTAACCTCCATCTACAGTGGAGAACTGGAACAAAATGTTACAATTCGTGTTCTTGAAAATGATACAGCCATTGAACAGGGATATTTTGCTGAACTAATCGCAGCCTTTAATGAGAAATATAAAGAATATGGGATTGTAGCAGTAGATGCAAACATGGACCAACGCAGCAATTTAGCAGATGATGGCCCTTATGGATATGGCCCTGATGTATTATATCAAGCAAATGATTCCCTTATGAAGTATGTAAATGGGAAACACATTTATCCTATTCCCATCGAGAGCTTAGATTGCTATTCCCAAGTTCCTGAAAATGCTTGGGAAGCCTATAAGTCCGAGGTGGATGGAACTACCTATTATATGGGGGTACCTGTTAACGTTCAAACCTCAATGCTCTTTTATCGAAAGGATATGCTGCCAGAGGGTTGGGAAACAGATTGGGACACTAACAGCAACCAAGTACCTGATATGGTGGAAAACTGGAATAGTTTGTACAAGTATTCAAAGTCAATTGTTGACTCAGGAAGTGGTAAATATGGGTACATGAGATCCTTATATGATGTGTACTTTTCGTCAGGGTTCCTATTTTCCTATGGTGGTTACATTTTCGGCGATAATAATACCAATCCAAAGGTGCTGGGACTATCGGAAGGAAATGCCGAAGTTGGCGCTAATGTGTTATTACAGTTAGCTTCTGCCATGAATGAAGAATGTATTGATGATTCCATAACAGTGAATGCCTATAGCAAGCTTGCGGATGGTTCCTACTTTGCAACTATGACAACACCGGACGTATATACTTTATTCATCAAAGAACTTACTTTAAAATATGAAGAACAGGGGATGAGTAAGGAAGAGGCCAAAGCTCTGGCAGAGGAAAACCTTATGATTACCGGATTGCCCTTATTACCCGCAAGCGGTGATTTAGCAGAAGAAAATCCGGAACTCATTCCATTAAAGTCCATGGGCGGAATCAATGGATATGCAATTAGCGCATATACAAAAGCTCCGAATGCAAGTCTTGCCTTTGTTGACTTTGCCACAAGCTATGAAATGATTATGAAAAGAAATGAATTGTTGGGAGTAATCCCTGCCAGATCTGATGCAGCGACGGAAGCAGGCGGTGTAGCAGAAATTGTCTTTAATAATTTAAATGAAGGAAATATTGTGGTAATGCCTTCTATCAGTGAAATGGTGCAGGTATGGGCTCCCGCAGAAACCTTTTTTACAGATTTAGCAAAGGATGCTTTTCGAACTACAGATAAAAAATTCACATCTTTAGAAGCGTTAAAGAGTGCATTAAAGGAAGTAGACCAACAAATATATGATGCGATCTACACCCTTTCTGAATAGAGGGACAAAAATGAAAATAATAAGAAATAAAATCGAAACATTAAAGGCTTTTCTGAAAAATGCCAATAAGCAGGTGATTGCCAGCATATTCCTTATGGGCTTGGGACAATTGATGTACGGACAGATTGGAAAAGGTTTGATCTATCTTGCAATACTGATATGTGGAATTACGTTTTTTCTGTTTCGTGGAGCTGCCGACTTTGTCGGTTTCTTCACGTTAGGAACAAAGGAAGCAGATTCCTGGTTCGGTATTAAAGGGGATAACTCTGTTGTTATGCTGCTTATGGGTATCCTTTCCATTGCGATTATCATTATCTTTATCAGCTGCTATATCTCCAATATCAAAGATGCTTATAAGACACAACTTCTGATACAAAGAGGAGGAAAGTCACTTACTTTTAAAGATGAAATCAAGAAGTTTGGGGATAAAAAGTTTTATAAGGCAGCATTGTTTTTACCGATTATTGGTGTATTGGTATTCAGTGTATTGCCCATTGTATTCATGATTGCAATCGCATTTACGAACTATGGAGGCAATATTGTTCCGCCAAAATTAATTGATTGGGTTGGGTTTGATAATTTCGTACAGATTGCGACCTTATCTAAGTTTGCACCAACCTTTGGAAAGATATTAGGCTGGAATCTGATCTGGGCTGTGTCGTCCACCTTACTGAATTATTTTGCAGGATTAGGGCTTGCCCTTCTCTTGAATAAGGAATGCGTAAAAGGAAAGATAATTTGGAGAGCCTTTCCCATATTAGCATATGCAGTTCCTGGCTTCATAACACTGTTGGGCTTTCGATTCATGTTTTCCTATGGTGGTCCGATTAATCATTTCATAACGGATATGGGGTTCAGAGCAGTTGGGTTTTTAGATATTGATGCAAAATGGATTGCAAGATTGATTGGTCTGCTGGTGAATGCCTGGATTAGTATACCATCCATAATGCTTCTATCGACAGGAATCTTGGCTAATCTTGATGGAAATCAGTTGGAGGCAGCTAAGATAGACGGAGCGAAAAGATGGAAGCAGTTTACGAAAATTATACTACCCTTTGTTATATTCTCCACTACACCAGTATTGATTTCCCAGTTTATTGGAAACTTTAATAACTTTGGTATCTTTTTCTTCCTGCGTGGCGGAATGTACATGGATGGATATTTCCTGGCCAGTGATACTGACTTGTTAATTAACTGGCTCTATAACTTATCCATCAGCAACAATTACTATAGTATTGGTGCAACCATCAGCTTAGTAATATTCCTTATTACCTCGTTCATTTCCTTATTGGTATATGTTAAATCACCATCTTACAAAGAGGAGGATGTTTTCCGATGAAGTATAAAATCATACGTTCAGCAGATACGATTGTCACCCATGTGATTTTAATTGCTGTTGCGATTATATTCCTGTTTCCCTGCCTTTGGTTAATCCTGGCCTCCTTTAGTAAATCAGGTTCCATCTATTCCTATGATGGATTTTTTCCAAGTCAATACAGCTTGGATACCTTTAAGAATCTATTCCTGGATACGACCATGTATAACTATCCAAAGTGGTTTATGAATACGCTGATTATTGCAATTTTCAGCAGTTTGATTGGAACGTTCCTCGTAATTCTAACTGCTTATACCATGTCAAGATTTCAATTTAACAGCAGAAAAAAGCTGATGAAGTCCACGCTGGTACTTGGAATGTTCCCCTCCTTTATGGGGATGATTGCGGTATATATTATAATGACTCAGTTTGGTCTGATTAATAAGCTATGGGGAATTATTTTGATTTATAGTTCTTGTGCTCCCATGGGGTATTTAACCCAGAAAGGGTTTTTTGACACGATTAATTGCTCCATTGATGAAGCAGCCAAAATTGATGGTGCAACTAATTTTCAGATTTTTAGAAAAATCAATTTACCTTTGTCCATGCCCATTATTGTCTATACCGCACTTACCAGCTTTACCTTTCCCTGGAGCGATTTCCTTCTGCCCAAGCTATTACTAAAGGAGAAAGATCTTTATACTGTGGCAGTAGGTCTGATGAGTCTTGGAGAAACAGAATTCTCAAGATTTGCAGCAGGTTCGGTCTTCATTGCCGTACCGATTGTAATTCTATACTTTGTACTTATTCGATACATGATCAATGGGATGACATCTGGCGCTGTGAAGGGATAGAATCATTCCCATCGAAAATAGTTCCTTTTGATGGTGTAATGGGACAAGTTCAATCCCTATGTTCTCTTATGCGTATTTAACCGTAGAGGAGGTAATGCCTATGAAATAATTAGAATGAATGAGGATTCAGGATAATCCGCATAGAAATAGGAGGATTCTGAAGTAAGGCGATTGTTTTATAAAGTAATCTATCCCTGAATGGAGATATAAAGTTAACAAAGGAAGTCGGGGAACTCTCACACAAAAGAATTAGTATAGAAAGAAGAATATAATACATTCTTCTTTGATACATAAGAATGCACAAAGGAATTCCAATAGATGACTTGGAAGGAATGCATAGTGAATTAATTTTAATGTGGAAAGGGGAAATTTTATGAATCAAGAGTTAATCAAATCATACAAAAGATTTTCGCCCAAAAGGATAGTTGTTATCGCAACCTTAATTTTTACGATTGCCCTGGTAGCCTTCGGTAGTTTAAAATATTCCACTACATCCTCAGCAGATGCAGTGAAGGATACGGATGTTACAAATAAGGCAAGCTTTTCAACGGATATTATTTACCAGATTGTTACAGATCGTTTTTATGATGGAGATACAACAAACAATCCAACAGGAACTGTTTTTAATAAGAGTGATTTAACAAAATATCATGGCGGAGACTGGAAGGGTATTACCAGTAAAATTAAAGATGGGTATTTAACAGGGCTTGGCGTGACAGCACTTTGGATTTCCTCTCCGGTAAAAAATATTACAGTAATTGATGGGTCGAATAATAATGCCTCCTATCATGGATACTGGGGCAAGGATTTCTTTCAGACCAATGCTGCATTTGGTTCCTTAAGTGATTTTACGGAACTAATAAGCGTGGCACATGCAAATGGAATTAAGATAGTCATTGATTTTGTACCAAACCACACTTCAACAGCAGTATACGGAGAAGATGGGGCATTATATCGTGATGGTAGTTTAATTAGTACATATTCCAACGATAGCCAAGGTATTTTTAATCATGAAACAGCATGGACTGATTTTAGTACCACTGAAAATGGTATTTATCACAGTATATATGGGCTGTCTGACTTAAATCATCAGAACAGTACGGTCGACGCTTATATGAAGGATGCCATTAATAAATGGATTGATCTTGGTATCGATGGTATCCGTGTAGATGCAGTAAAGCATATGTCTTACGGATGGGTGAAGAACTGGGTTAGCAGTATCTATTCCAAAAATGGAATATTCACCTTTGGTGAATGGTATTTAGGAGGCACGGCGAATGATGCTGAATATTCAAACTTTGCCAATACTTCAGGTATGAGCCTCTTGGATTTCAGATTTGCGAATGCACTTCGTAATACCTTGGGCAGTAAGACTAGTACGATGACTGATTTATATAGTGTAATTTCAAGTAGTAGCACAGACTATAGTGAAGTGAATGATCAGGTTACCTTTATGGATAGCCACGATATGAGCCGCTTTATGACCTTATCAGGAAATACTGCAAGAGCCTTAGAAAATGCATATGTAGTTCTTTTAACCTCGCGTGGGGTACCTAACATATATTATGGGTCTGAACAGTATATGACAGGTAGTGAAGATCCATATAATCGAGGAGATATGACCTCCTTTAGTACCTCCTCAACAGCTTATAAGGTAATTAGCAGAATTGCTCCGTTACGTAAGTCCAATCCAGCGCTTGCTTATGGCACAACGGTGGAACGTTGGGTGAATAGCGACGTATTAATCTATGAACGCCAGTTTGGAAATAGTGTTGTATTAACTGCAGTTAACCGCAGCAGCACCACAGGCTACGATATAACAGGACTTTATACCAACCTCCCGGCTGGTACTTATAGTGATGTTTTGCAAGGTTTATTAAACGGTAATAGTATTACAGTGGGAAGTAATAAAGCAGTAACTACCTTTAACTTAGCCGCTGGTGAATCTGCGGTATGGCAGTATAAAGTGTCAAGTACATCGACACCATTAATCGGTAATGTTGATCCTAATATGGGTAAGGCTGGTAATGTTGTAACAATTACAGGCGAGGGCTTTGGTACTTCTACTGGTTCTGTTAAATTCGGAACCACTGCAGCAACAGTCAGCTATTGGTCAGACACAATGATTAAGGTAACAGTTCCAAGTGTTACAGCAGGAAGCTACAAACTGTATGTAACAACCTCTTCCGGTACAACCAGTGCAGCCTATGATGGTTATGATGTGCTAACAGGGACACAAGTATCCGTAAGGTTTAAGGTTAATAATGCAACTACATCCTTGGGAACCAATGTGTATTTGGTAGGTAGCTGTTATGAACTTGGTAATTGGAATACGGCTAAGGCAATTGGTCCGATTTATAATGCAACGAGCACCATAGGAGTGTATCCGACCTGGTTCATGGATGTGAATGTACCTGCCGGGACGACAATAGAGTATAAATTTATAAAAAAAGACAGCAGCGGCAACGTGACCTGGGAAAGTGGAAGTAATCATACAGTTACAACACCTGCCACAGGAACTTCTACTGTAACCGTTAACTGGCAGTAAGCTTGTTTATGTAGCTGCTAAAACAAAATGAGACGATAAGTCGTTTCCCTTGTCATTCATAAAATAAGTTAAGAAGCGTGCTGCAAAACATCCTATTAGTTTTGCCGCACGCTTCTTTGAATCGTAAAAAGAAAAACTAGAATGAGTTAGTGTCGTTCATTGGCGGTGTCTAATGCTACCTCCAATGTATGCCAGGGCATTGTAGCACATTTTACTCGCGCAGGCATGCTGGAAACATTGGAAAGAGCAACTGCCTCATCCAGTTTCTCCAATTCTGCTTCTGTAAGAGTGGAGTGGCGTATCATACGAAGAAACAGCTCGCACAATTCTTTCGCTTCCTGTGGAGTTTTTCCCTTTACAAGATCGATCATAATAGAAACAGAGGCTTGCGAGATAGCACAGCCAACGCCGGTAAAGGAAGCATCAGCAATGATTCCATCCTCCAGTTTTATAAACAACGTAATTTCATCGCCACAGCTGGGGTTCCTTCCGGGCATTTCCAGGCTGGCATTCTCCAGCGTGTGCTTGTTATGGTGGGATAAATTATGATCTTTGATTGCTTGGGAATATAGTTCATTAAGATTCAAGACCAAGGACTCCTTTCACTGTTTTCAATGCCTTTACCAAGCGGTCAATATCCTCTTCAGTGTTATAGAAGTACAGGCTCATTCGGCAGGTAGCATTAACCCCCATATGAGACATCAGAGGCTGAGCACAGTGATGACCGGCACGGACAGCGACACCATGTGAAGCAAGAATGGTAGCAGTATCGTGCGGATGTACTTCTGTTACATTAAAGGACAGAATTCCTGTTCGATAGGAGGCACTTTTCCCACCGTACAGTTCAATATCAGGGAGAGAAGAGAGCTTATCTAAAGCATATTCCATAAGACTGCGTTCGATTTTTTCTATAGTAGGCATTCCAATCAGCTCCAGATAGTCAATGGCAGCTCCTAAACCAATGACTCCTTCCGCATTTTGAGTACCAGCCTCAAACTTCCAGGGAGCATCTAAATAACGAACGGTTTCTTTCGTCACCTCTTCAACAATACCACCTCCGACACGAAGGGGTTCCATAAGGTTAAGATATTCTTTTTTTCCATAAAGGACACCAATGCCTGCGGGTGCCAGCATCTTATGACCGGAAAATGCCATAAAATCCACATTAAGCTCACTTACATTTACAGACATATGAGGAATGCTTTGTGCGGCATCTAATACGACAACAGCACCCTCTTTATGTGCCAAATCGGTGATTTCACGAATTGGATTTACATATCCAAGTACATTGGAGACGTGAGTGATTGCTACAATTTTTGTTCTAGGACTGAGTTTATTCTTAACTTCTTCTAACGTAAGGTATCCGTTGGAATCAGGTATCAAATAGTTTAGTTTTGCATTTTTACGCTGGGCAAGTCGCTGCCAAGGCAATAAGTTACTGTGATGTTCCAAAACGGAGATAAGAATTTCATCACCCTGTTCGAGGATTTGTTCGCCGTAGCTTAGGGCAACCAGGTTGATTGAATCTGTGGTACCTGACGTAAAGACAATTTCTTCTGATTCTTCTGCACCGATAAAGTTGGCAACCTTTCGTCGAACCTGCTCAAACATTTCTGTTACCCGGACACTGATTGCATAGGTTCCCCGATGAGGATTCGAATTATAGGTTTTGTAGTAATCGCAAACAGCATCGATAACCTGATTAGGTTTTTGAGTAGTAGCGGCATTATCCAGGTAGGCAATGGTTTGCCCCTCCTCATCCTTTTGCAGGAGAAGGGGGAAATTTTGCTTATAATCCATTCTCTTCAAAACGTTGGGAAGTACACTGTTTTCTGGGTGTTCTGTATTGTCTAACATAAAATTTGTTTTCAACCTAATACCTCCCGAATACGATTATTCACAGCATCCTTAAGCTCATTTGAGGAAAGCTTAGCAAGAATTGGAGTAAAGGAAGCTTCCACAAGAAGGCGTTTGGCTTCTTTTTCAGACAATCCTCTGCTCATTAGGTAGAAGAGCTTTGAAGCACTTGGTTTACCGCTGGAGGTGGCATGGGAACCTTCCACATTATCTTCACCGCAAAGTAGCAGAGGAACGGAAAGATTGACCGCTCGGTCGCTTAGGGTAAGAACAGTTTCTTCCTCACTTCCTTTTGAACCAGAGGCTCCACGTATAAAATCCAGATTACTTTTCAAGGTCTTTTTTGCCTCACCGGCAAGAGCACCTCTTACAGTAATTTTTCCATCCGCTTCTTTGCCACGTAGTTCAATACGATAATTAAAATCCATTTTTCGATCCCCATCACCAAGATAGAGAGATTGCAATTCACTGCGACTTTTAGCGCCAGATAGAACAACGTTACAGCCAGCACTAATCTGACCACTGCCCAGTTCACAAAAAATAAAATCACCCTGTCCATTTGCTTCGACCTGAACAGCGTTGTTGTCAATATGTGTGTCATTTTCACCCAGCATTTGTGCTTTTATTAAACGCACCTGGGAATCTTTTGCAGACTGTACATAGGCAAAGCCATTATGAAAATAACGTCCTTTTCCAGTAGCGCGATAATTGACAATGATTTCTGCACTGCTTCCAGCTTCCGCTTTGATGTGGAGAAAATCAATGAGTACAGGAGATACTTCATCCAGTACAAACTCCAGTGTTATGGGTTCGGTAATCTTAATTCCGGCAGGAAGGGTCACCGTAAGTCCATAGTTTTTATTCTTAAGCACAAATTCAGACATACGCCTTACATCCTCGGGTATGTTATCGATGAATGGTACCTTTACATATGGTTCAATTTTTATCTTAGATTCTGTTGCTGAAACAACACCGCCCTGATAAGGGATGTCAAATTCTGTTTCCACTTCCAGCTCTGAGGAATTGAGATGAAGCCATCGCCAGGTTGGTATTTGCAGTTCATTAAGCTTTGTAAATTTCATATTATTACCTCCCTAACCTATGGTTCCTTCCAGCTCCAACCCGATGAGTCGGTTCATTTCAACGGCATATTCCAGTGGCAGCTCCTTTGTCAACGGTTCAACGAATCCGCGCACGATCAATGCTTTTGCTTCTTCCTCACTTAAACCACGGCTCATCAGATAGAAGATGGAACCTTCACTGATACGTCCAATTTTAGCCTCGTGTCCGATATCCACCTCGTCATTTCGGATATCCATACTAGGAATCGTATCGGAACGGGAGAGATTATCCAGCATAAGTGCCTCACAAATAACACTTGATTTCGAATTCTTAGCAGCAGGTAGAACCTTCACGGAAGTACGAGTAGTGGTGATTCCACCATCCTTGGAGATAGACTTGGAAGACATGGTAGAGGAAGTGTTAGGTGCAGCGTGGATTACCTTGGTACCGGTATCTAAGATTTGTCCCTGGCTGGCAAAGCTTACCCCAATATACTCACTTCGGGCATTCTCTCCCTTTAAAATACTGCTGGGGTAGAGCATGGTGATGTGAGAACCAAAGGTGCCGGAGACCCATTCAATAGAGCCATTCTTCTCAACAGTAGCACGCTTAGTATTTAAATTTAACATATTCTTAGACCAATTTTCGATGGTAGAGTATCTGAGGGTTGCATTTTCTCCCACATATAGTTCAACACCACCTGCGTGAAGATTTAGCACATTGTATTTTGGTGCGGAACAACCCTCAATAAAATGAAGCTTAGATCCTTTTTCACATATAATCAACGTATGTTCAAATTGACCCGCTCCAGGAGCATTCAAACGAAAATAAGATTGCAGGGGCATATCCACTGTAACACCTTCTGGTATATAAACAAAAGAACCACCTGACCACACCGCTCCATGAAGAGCCATAAACTTGTGTTCTTTTGGAGGCAGCTGTTTCATAAAATACTGCTTTACGATATCCTCATGTTCCCGTAAAGCGGTAGCCATATCTGTATAAATAACACCCAAATCCTTCATTTGTTCTTTCATATTGTGATATACCACTTCCGAATCATACTGGGCACCTACGCCGGCAAGGGATTCCTGCTCTGCTTTGGGAATTCCCAGACGATCGAAGGTAGCACTGATATCATCCGGTAGCTTTCGCCAATCATCCGTCATCTGGGTATCCGGTCGAACATAAGTAACGATTTGATCCATATCAAGTTCATGCAGAGATGGTCCCCAGGTGGGCATCTCCAATTGGTTAAAAAGTTCAAAACTTCTAAGGCGTAATTGAAGCATCCAATCAGGTTCCTTCTGACGAGCCGATATTTCACGAACGATGCTTTCTGTTAAGCCGGGAGATACCTGTTCGCTGTCGTGAGAGGTATCACGGATGTCATAAATGCCTCTTTCTATTTCTTCAAGTTGTGTCTTTTTTCTTTCCATATTTACCTCCATTACAAAATTACTGAAAGAAGCCGCTAAATAAAGCGGGCAAAGCCGTGGGTATTGATTTCATCAATCAAATCACGTTTTCCCAGGCTGACAAATTTACCGTTAGAGAGTATGTGTACATAATCTACAGGGAGATTTTCTAGCAGTCTGGGACTGTGGGAGATAATCAGTAAGGCATTATCATCATTTTTATAGTTTAAGATACCTTTGGTAACCACACGTACTGCATCTACATCTAGCCCGGAATCAGTTTCATCGAGGATTGCCAGTTTTGGTTGCAGCGTTAGCAGCTGTAGGATTTCACTTTTCTTCTTTTCACCGCCGGAAAAGCCAACATTTAAGTATCTGTTAGCATAGGAATTATCTAATTGAAGGGTTTCTAATGCTTCCTTCATTTGACTTTTGAATTGTAGAAACTTTATTGGCTTTTGCTGTTTGGCAACCTGAGCGGTCTTAATAAAGTCAGTTACAGTAATACCATCGATTTCCTCAGGAGCTTGAAATGCCATAAATATCCCTTTTTTAGCTCTGACATCAGCCCTGGCTTCGGTAATGTCTTCTCCATCAAATTCAATTTGACCTCCGGTTACCTGATAAACAGGATTGCCCATAATGGTATTGGCAAGGGTTGATTTACCCGAACCGTTTGGTCCCATAATGACATGAACTTCTCCCTTTTGTATCGTTAAGTCCACACCTCGCAGAATCTCTTCTCCGGATTCAAGCGCGGCGTGTAGCCCTTGCACATTCAATAATGTTTGATTCGTCATGATTTTCCTCCTTATCTTTAACGTCATCCTGTTTACAGGTACACTGAAATTCACAAAAGGGGACACATAACTTTAAATGCTCCAAAAAGCGAAAAACAGCATCTGCTTCACTGGGATTCAGTGTTGAAACGAATTCACATAAACTGGTATTGGCTTGTTGATGAAGCTGCTGGTGGCCCTGAATTGATATTTGACCTTTATTCGTCAGGCAAAAGTACTTTTCCTTTTTATTATCCTCACGTTTTATCGTCTCAATTAATTCCTTTTGGCGGAGCTTCTCAACCATTTGTGTTACAGCACCCTTTGTAATCCCCAGTCGCTCGGAGAGGGCACTAACATTATCAGAAGGATAGCGTGCTATGGTATCTAATAATTGAACCTCGGCATGATAGAGTAAAACTCCGTTGCCATAGTCCTTGGGTTTCTTTTTTTCGTCCTCCAGAAGACGAGTAATTCCAAATATCTGCTCTGTCACTTTGCAATACATCATTAGATCCATCCTTTTATATAGTTACGATATGCAGTACAGCAACATTTCGCGTTTTTGTTTAGCAGCTAAATCATTTTGATTGTACCCCCAGGATTTTGGAATGTCAATATACTTTCTTTGATTTTCTAAGGCTTTGTTCTATTCCATATTTTAAAATGCGAACAAAAACAGACAGCAAACCCAAAGTGTTATGGTTTTGCTGTCCGTTATAAACGAGCTGAATTAATATATGATATTTGTATTTATTCCTGTGTAAGATAAATCCTGGCACCGTGACTTAAATTGGTGGAAAGAAGTTTGTTTGTCTTTGCCTTTAACCCTACTTCTTCAATACGAGTAAAGGAGCCTTTTTTTAATATCAGTTCACATTCCCCCAAGGTATAACAAGAGCCGTCTATAGTTTCTTTGCCACTTCCCAGAATTTTATCGTATTGTGCTGAATAATAAGCATAATCATCTACACTTATTACAAGTCTTTTTATTGCGCTGGCTCCGTTTTTATGAGTTACACCCTTTTGCTGTTGTTTAAGTTCAGGGTGGTAAGGGCTCATGAAAAAGGGGAGTCTCCAATCCTT
Source organism: Bacillota bacterium (assembly GCA_023407575.1). Taxonomy (GTDB): domain Bacteria; phylum Bacillota; class Clostridia; order Lachnospirales; family Lachnospiraceae; genus Mobilitalea. The sequence goes on along the minus strand of JAEYLX010000075.1, from coordinate 535,955 downwards.
AGAAAGAGTGATTTCCCATTGTAGAGCATTTCCTGCGGCGTCAATTCGTTTTATAGGATAGCTTTTGGTACAGGCATAGCCACGTTGCAGCAGTAACAGCATGTTGCGGGAATAATCTTCTTTGGGATAGCTGTCTAGTGCAAAATCATTCATTCCTTCCTTTGATAAAGTATAGTTTCGCAGGCGATCTGCCCTAGCCTTGTTAAATAGAGATATTACTTTTAAAAGCAAGGGAACGAGTTTATTCAGCTTGCCCATACTGGCATCATAAAGCTCCAGGAAGGAACCATCCTCAAAATAAATCATTGCATTGGTTGCTTTTTGTTCGCTCCCACCATAAGTCACTTGAAAGCCCAATTGTTCGAAATCCCTGGCGGCTTTTCTAAAATTATATGTTTTAATCAGAACATGACCAATTGTAAATTGCATACTTTTTGCTCCTTTTCATAGCCATTTGTTTCATGGAGTTTAATAATAGATGTTAACTTAAAAATAGACTAGCATATAAATGAAGCAAAAAATAACCCGATTGGAAGAATTTAATACTCCAATCGGGAGAAAATCAGGTTTAGATAGGATGGGAAGCTTCTTTTGGAGTAATCCCATATTTGCGTTTATAGGCTGTAATGAAGTGGCTGATATTGGAATAACCTACCCGCCAGGCGACATCCTTTACTTTGTAACGACCCGTAAGGAGCAGTTTATGTGCAGCTTCCATTTTTACGTGAACAACATAGCCATAGACGGTATATCCAAAGCAATGTTTAAAACCGGATTTTAGCTTATATTCATTTAAATAGATTTCTCGTGCAAGGTTTGCTATCGTAAATGATTTTCCCACATTCTCTTCAATTAATTTCTTAGCAAGTTTAAGCTGAAGGTAATCCTCGTGTGTTATCGATGTGGGGAGTGCATCACTTTTTTGGTAAAACAGCTCATTTAGATAAACAGCTAATAACTCCATTATCTTTCCCTCCATATAAAGAGGGCGTAAGTTGTCGTTAACTCTACATTCCGTCATCTGCTTTATTATTTGAAAAAGTTCTGGAGAAACGGTACTTGTATTGGAGGACAGGACAGGTATTTTATTCCCTAGGCAGAGGTTATTAAGATAACCTTCCAGCATTTTTATAAATCTACTATGTTCTAACAGAATGGTAAAGCTTTTACAGTGCTGGCCTGCAAAAAACTGGCTGATACTTTCCTTTTGCTGTCCATACTGGGCACATACCTGACCGGTTTGGAGGGATAACTCCTTTGTGGAGCTTTCTAAGTATTGCCAGGAGGCTTGACCTTCTAAGCAAAAACATAGCTGAAAAGATGGAGATTTTCTATAGCTTTCTACAAGCTGATAGGATTTGTGAAAAACAAAAGCTGACTCCCCAATGAAAATGCCTTCATTGACTTGGGACATTTTGATATTACCTGTTCCAATAGCATTTGGTAAAACAATACGGTTATCAGGAGTGTAATCATTTATTTTATTATCCAGATGAAGACTGAATTGGGAAGGTGCCCACTCTTTATTTTCATATTGAATTTGCAGCATATTTTTACCCCTTCTTTGGTTGTATTTACTTGCCAGCACGATGGTTTATAGAAAGATTAATTCGTAAACAGAGCATTATATTCTGCTATACTTACAGACCGTCCCTGATCCGTCAGCTTAATGTACTCCTCATTGAGGAGAATATTCCCTTCCTTTAACAGCAGTTTGACAATTTTATCTGTAAAAGTCCTATCCCAGTGAAAGTGATTTGATAATATGGGAACACAGGCTTCTTTTGCTTCTTCTAGATTTCCTTCGTGATTATATAAATGGAAAAGCAGAGTTTTTTTACTGAAATCCAATTTTTGTCTGCTTCGTCTTCTTAAGGAACTTAGAAATCCTCTCTTAGGTGCAGTAATAAATACAATGAAGAATATGATGCCTGTCATGACGGCCATACTTCCGGATATGGAAACATCCAGTGTGAGAGCAAATAAAAATCCCAAGACACCGTTCACAGCCCCTATGATACCACTTAGAATTAGCATATGCTTTAAGTTATCTGTGAGCAGATAGGAAGTAACAGGGGGACCAATCATAAAGGCAACTACAAGTACAGATCCAACGGCTTCAAAAGCCCCTACTGTTGTCATTGAAACCAACATCATTAGCCCATAATGAATAAGGGTTGGAGAGAAGCCAAGAACGGTAGCCAGCATAGGGTCAAAGGTTACTATTTTTAATTCTTTAAAGAAGGTAATTATAAATACAAGATTAATAACTAACAAAGCAAAAGTACTGTAGATAGCTTTAGCACCGATATCATGACCGAATACTACCAATCGATTAAATGGAGCAAAAGCAAGTTCCCCAAGTAGGACAGAATCTGTATCAAGATGGACGGAGCCGGCATATCTGGTAATTAAAATAATTGCGATAGAAAACAAAAATGGGAATACAATTCCAATTGCCGCATCTTCTGAAAGAAGCTTTGTACGATTTAGGGTTTCTGTGAGCCATACCGTAGCCAGACCCACCAAAGCAGCACCAACAATCAGAAGAGGAGAGGCTAAATCATGCGTTAGGAAGAAAGCAAGGACGATTCCTAAAAGTATAGTATGGGTAATAGAGTCTGACATCATTGACATTTTTCGCAATACCAGGAATACACCCGGCAGAGAACAGGCTATAGCAACAATAACAGCAATTAATTGAATTTCAAACTGTGGGGACATTTGGCTCACCTCCTTCCTTGTGGATAAGCAGTTTTAGGTTCCTTCTGTGTATAACTTTTTGAATAATACCCCTTCCTGGTGCAAATAGTACACTGAATATAACAATTAAGCTGATAAAGACAACGATGGAAGGTCCAGTGGGTAGTTTTGTGGTAAGGGAACTGGCAGCAGTCCCTATTACCCCTGACAGCGCTCCGAATAAGGCGGAGAGCACCACCATCACCCAGAACCGATTCGTCCATTGCCTTGCGGCTACAGCCGGCGCGATTAACATTGCGCTCATAAGGATAACACCTACTGTCTGTAAACCAATAATAATAGCCATAACAATCATAAAGGATAAGAGTAAATTAAGCTTATGAGCCGGAAAGCCTAAGGTTCTGGCGTATTCTGAGTCAAAGATAAAAAGCTTAAATTCTTTCCAAAATAGAAGAACGAGTGTAAGCAATATCGCACCGCAAATTACCATAAAATATACATCTCTAAGGAGTAGGGTAGATGCCTGCCCGAAGATGAATCGTTTTAAGCCAGCCTGATTAGAGTTGGGGATTTTCTGAACAAAGGTTAGAAGTACGAGCCCAGCACCAAAAAATACAGACATAACCAAGGCAAGTGCACTGTCAAACTTAATACGTGTATGTTTAACAATACTAATGATAAATAACGTTGCTAAAAGTCCAACTAGTAGTGCGCCAAGAAGAAGTACTTCCGTATTCTTGGAACCGGTTAAGACAAAGGCCAATACCACACCGGGAAGTGCTGCATGGGATACCCCGTCACCGAGAAGACTCTGTTTACGCAGCACTGCAAAGCTGCCTAGAATTCCACTGATTAATCCCAGAATAGCAGAGCCCAGGGCTACTGTCTGAAAGGTATAGTCTTGTAAAAGATGAAGTAGATTTTCCATAGTATCACCCCCTAGACCGTAGCACTTTTTAATAAATTGCCCGTACTGCGATAAGCCATTTTCAAGTTCTGCTCATGGAATACATCTTCTACTGGTCCTGATGCAATTACCTTAATATTAATTAATGTAACCCAATCAAAATATTCTGGCACCGTCTGTAAATCATGATGAACTACAACAACGGTTTTACCAGCGTCCTTTAGTTCCTTCAATAGGACAACAATGGCTTTCTCTGTCTGAACATCCACGCCCTTAAAGGGTTCATCCATAAAGTAGATGTCAGCAGTCTGCATTAACGCTCTTGCCAAAAAGACCCTTTGTTGCTGACCACCGGATAACTGACTTATTTGACGTGAGGCGTAATTTTCCATGCCAACTTTTTTAAGACTTTGTAGTGCTGCATCTCTATCCTTTTTACCAGGACGTTTAATTAAACCCAGTCTACCATAGCAACCCATAAGTACAATGTCTAATACCGTTGCAGGGAAATCCCAGTCTACGCTTCCACTTTGTGGAACGTAAGCTACTTTGTTTCTTAATTTACGTAAGCTGGAAAGGGTTTCCTGAAAAATTGTTACGGTACCTGTAACTGGTACCAAAAGACCTAACATTGCTTTTAAAAGGGTAGTCTTTCCTGCACCATTGGGACCAATGACTGCCATTAATTTTCCCTGCGGGATATCTAAATCGATATCCCATAGTACAGGTTTGGCATCATATGCAACGGTTAAATCCTCTATTCTAACTGCATAATCTGATTTATTTGCTTCCATATAGAACCTCCTGTAATTTCTATTTTAATGCTTCAACAATAGTATCAATATTTGCTTTCACGGTAAGCAGATAGGTATCTGCACCAGAGTCTTTACCACCGAGAGAATCTGAATATAGTTCTCCTCCAATACTTACATCAAAACCTTTTGCTTTGACTGCTGCTTGCAGGGCTTCAATGGTTTTAGGCGGAACAGAGGATTCTACAAAGATGGCTTTAATCTGACGTTGTGTTATAAAATCAGCCAGACTGCTAACATCGGCAGTTCCAGCTTCAGCATCCGTACTGATGCCCTGTAATCCTTTAACTTCAAAATCGTAAGCTTTGCCAAAATAATTAAAGGCATCATGGGCAGTTACGAGAACTCTTTGATCCACAGGTATTTCATTTACTCTATTTTTAATGTATGTATCCAGGTCTTCAAGTTCCTTCAAATAAGCTTCAAGGTTATTGGTGTAATCTGTCGTATGTGTAGAGTCTGCTTCAGAAAGTTTTGCAGCAACAATCTTAGCTGCTTTCTTCCAAAGTGTAACATCGAACCAGATATGAGGGTCATGTATGGAGGTATCGCTCTCCCAGGATAACAAATCCTCTTCCTTTAGTCCGTCCTCAATACAGATTACGGTACTTCCAAGGTCCGCTAGGGATTCAAATATTTCTCCCATTTTACCTTCCAGGTGCAGACCGTTATATACAACAACATCTGCATTTTGCATTAGAGTAACATCCCCTGCACTTGCCTGGTACAGATGGGGATCAATACCGGGTCCCATAAGTCCATTTACGGTAACATGTTCCCCGCCTACGATTTTTGCAAGATCTGCCAGCATGGTTGTGGTTGCCACAATATTTAAGGTATCTGCGGTATTACTCGGTTCAGCTTTCTGGCACCCGGTCAGGATAAAGACAGTAACAAAGCAGAAAATAATCATATGTTTAAATTTCTTCATTATAAATTCCTCCGATCTTTTAACTTTACAGTTGTTTTTAGTTAGCAGAAACAAAAATCTGACCAGCTGCCTTGTGACTAAGCTGAATCGTTTTATCTCTGTGAGCAAGTGTAAAGGAGCCTTCATATTCACCTATGGAAAGAATGGTGACCGGGCTTCCTATTTCAATTCCTTGATTCTGAAGATAATCAAGGAACTCTTTTTCTTCTTGTACCTTTACTATAATTGATGTTTCACCAGTTGTTAGTTCGGCAAGTGACCTTAAAGTGCGTTCTTCCATTTGACCGTCAGGTTTTGGTATAATGCTGCCATGCGGACAATATTCCGGAAAATTTAAGAAACGATCAAGTCGATCTGTAAGTCTTAAGGGAGAGATGTGTTCCAGTAATTCGGCATCCTCATGGGCTTCACTCCAGGAATATCCCAAATGCCGAATGAGAAAAACCTCCCATAAACGGTGCCCTCGTAAGAGTGAAAGTGCAATTTGCTCACCCTTTTGAGTTAAAAGAGATCCTTTGTAGGGTTGATTGGTCAGTAACCCCTCCTGGCTTAATTTTGTGAGCATCTCTGATACGGAGGCTGGTGCCACCATTAAAACCTGTGACATTTGCTTATTGCTTACCAGTTGATGGGAACCGCCCAATTTATATAGTTCTTTTAAATAATCCTCTTTATTTGGTGTCATAATATAACCTCCTTAATTTAGGCATACCTAAATTTGATTTCATTATACACCTAATTTTTATCAAATGCAAGTGAGAATCATTATCAATTAAAAATATTTCTCAAAGTTAGCTAAAACTAATAATGTTTCCTGCAACTAATATATTGAAGATAACATGAAATGGTTACCCCAAAATCTATAAAATAGGTTAAAGCTAGGATTGAAAAAAATTGAATAATAGAATATAATCTTAACCAAAGTATAAATAAATGATAGGCAGGATGATCTGACCACGAAAGTCAGTTCATCTTTTTTTACGCTTTAACGGTACAGTAAAGACAAAAGTAAAGAATTACGGAGGTAATACATATGAAAAAAATCACAGTACGTACGTTGATTATCATGGGAATACATTTAGGAATTTATCTGGTACTCCTAATTGGGGGAGGGAGTGTTTCTGGACCTCGTATACTTTTGTTTACTGCTTTGTCCTTTGTGGGGACCTTTGGTATACAATTCTTATTGTTTAGAGAACAGGAGAAGATGAATCAGCAGACAAAGCGTAGTCTGCAAGCGTTTAACGAAGGGAATTTTGTAGTTGAGGTTGAAGAACAGTATCATAATTCCTTTTATAGGGAAATTAATGATCAATTGATAGATTTAAAACAGATGTTAAATCAATGGGTCTATCAGCTTTTAACTTCTTCGGTATCCGTTAAGAATTCAGCTGATAGAATCTATCGCTTTTCAGAAAATACAAAGCAAAGTATGTATGAAATGTCCATGGCTACCCAGGAAATTGCCAAGTTTTTTGAGGATATGGCAGATCGACTTAATCAGGTATCCAATGCGGTAACGGTACTTAATGATACCAGTACAAAGATTGCATATAATACAGATAAAGCCAAGAGTCAAGTGAATCAAGCCAATTTGGACGCTGATGAAGGTGGACAGGCTGTTGCTATTATGTCAGAGTCAATGCAAAAGATATGCAGGGAAGTAACCAATGCACAACAAACCGTGGTAGAGCTGGGAAGTATTACGGATAGGATACAATCTATTACAGAAAGTATCACGGCAATATCCAGTCAGACCAATTTATTGGCACTCAATGCATCAATTGAAGCAGCAAGAGCTGGAGAACATGGCAAAGGATTTTCAGTTGTAGCACAAGAAGTTAGAAAGTTAGCGGAGGAATCAAGAAGTTCTGCCGAAAAAATTAATAACCTGGTTGTAGATGTAAGAAACGCAGTTCAAAATACAAAGGAATCCATGGAAGTAGTAGAAGCTGATGTCAATCATGGGGTAGGAGTTACCGGTCAGGCAATCTCAAGCTTTGAAAAGATTAAAGTGAATGTAAATAAAGCAGCAACGCTGATGGTAGATATTGCAAAAGATATTGCGGAACAGTCAGAAAAAACAACAACCATATCCCAGAATACAGTTGAATTAGCTGATTTGGGACAAATCGGGACAGCGAATGCGGAGGAACTGTCAGCAACTACTCAGAATCAGCTTGAGTCGATTGAAGAAAATCATCGCAGTACAGATCAAATGATGAAGATAGCGGAGAATTTGGAAGCTGTGATGCAGCAATTTGACCTATCCATCGGTAATCAGATGCTGGCAGCGTGTGAAGATCTTGCAGATTTGGATACAATACATCATTATACCAATCAAGAATTAAAAGTACTGTGTCAGAAAGCAGGACTTAGCGAAATACATATAATTAACCAAGAAGGTGTAATTGAAAGAACCAGTAATGAATCAATCTTAGGGTTTACCTTCAGTAAAGAGCCTGGAAGCCAGACCTATGACTTTATGAGAATAATTGATGAACCCTCCTTAAAGGTAAATCAGAAATCCTCCTTTCGAGATGTGGATGGGAAGTTGTTCAAGTATACTGGTATAGCAATGAGAGATCACAAAGGAATTATCCAATGCGGGCTGGAGGCCTCCAGAGTAGGAGAATTTAAGGGTAGTATAAAATAGTCACATGCATCTGTGAAAGTTTTTAATAAATAGCTTTATAGGGTCTTTTTTGGTAAAATATCAAAGGAGACCTTTTATTCTGTACTGTGAAGAAAATTTACTTTTTTTACAAAAAAATAGCATTACCCTATTGACTCTTCCTTTAGGGAATCCTTTATACTAAGTTTATCCTAGTAAATTAGAAAAGAGGCCGAAGCAAATGAACAACCTAATCAAAATCAAAGATGTGTCAAGCAAATATGACGTTACAGCTCGTACACTGCGTTATTATGAGGATATAGGTTTGCTGTCCAGCATTCGAAGTGGTGACAACACCTATAGAATGTACGATGATAATGCTATTAGAAGATTGGAACAAATACTCATTTTACGAAAGTTGAATATCAGCATAAAAGACATACAACGTATTTTCAACACCGCTGGTTCTAATGTAGTTTTAGAAGTATTGGGAAAAAAAGTACAGAACATAGATGACGAGGTCGCTCTTTTACATGAATTGAAAGAAATTGTACTTGATTTTATACATGAAATCGAACAAGTGAGCTTTACAGACAACTCCGACATAAAACTGTTGTATAACAAGGCCAAAGAGATTGAAACACAATTAATCAGCATTGACTATATTGGAAAACCCTCCCATATAAACCGCTTGCTTGAAATAACGGATAAATTAGATAAAAAAATTCCTGATATAATGGTTGTGAGGATTCCTGGGTTTAAAGCAGTAACCTGCGGTGACCAACCTTGGGGAGAAATGTTTAAAGAAGGCGGATATATGTATCAATTGTGGCAGTACTGTCATTTATATAAGAGCGTGATATTCGATTGCTTTGATTTTTTGTTGCTCAAAAATGACAAAGCAGAGTGGATATGTGCTGTACAAGATGGTGTAACCGACACTGATGTAGGTTCTTTTACATTAATCGATTTTCCCGGTGGCTTATATGCTATGGCAGTCAGCATTGATGAAGATAACGAGAGCATGCAAAAGGTGGAAGATAAAGTTCTCCGCTGGATTGAAAACACCAATTTTGAGATAGACAAGAGCAGTAGTGTTATGTTCAATATGCCGTATTTATATGAAGATGGAAGAGATGCAGCATATAAAGACATAGAAAAGGGACTTGGTTATAAACAAATGCAAAGATATTTTCCCATCAAGCTAAAAGCAGGAATATAAAATACAAAAAATATTCCATACATTATTAGGAAAATTGCGAAATTCAACGGAGACAGAACCCATAGGGAATAAAAAATAAATGGAGGATTTAATATGAACAAGTATGAAAACGCGATGAAGCTTATGGAAGAATTCTGCGGTAATGGAAAAGACAACCTTATTGCTCTTGCAACAATTGCATTGTCCCCAAACGCTGCCGGTAACCCCCGCCCGGTAGTCCGTATGGTTGATGCTTATTATGAGGACGGCATATTTTACGTTTCTACAGATGCGAAGAAAAACAAAATGCTGGAAATTAAGAAAAATAGCGAAATCTCTATTTGTGGGTTAGACTTGTTTGTTGCTCAAGGAACGGCTGAAAATCTTGGTTGGGTAAAGGACGATAGGAATGCCCAAATAAGAGCGAAGATGAAAAAATTCTTCACTTGGTTTGATGCACACGGTGATGAAGACAACCCTGACTCAAGTGTTCTTCGTATCACCCTTACAGAAGGAACGATAACTGATAACGAGAAAAAATATGGTGAGTGGCAGTATAAAGTTGATTTTGCAAAGAAAGAAGTGAAATAATTGGGAAAGACACTTGGAGATATGGCAAAACACTTAAAAAATGTTATTACCTCGGAAATACCCGAAGCATATGAGATTAATCCTATGTTTAATATTTCAGACGAGGAAAACATTCGAAAAGGAGTTCTTGCTTTCAGAAACTTTTTGTATCAGCTTTGCGATGCTTTGATTGTTAAAGGTGATTTATATGACAATCAAAAAAAGAACGCTCACGAATTTGATGACCGCGTTACGATTTCTGTATATTTTCCATTCCTGCATAATGTGAAATGCTTATTATTGAAGATAGGTTATTATGGTGTATTAACAGAAAGTAATGGGGAATTTTCCGTTGGAAACCTTATATTTGATGCAAAGATCCCCGTTTCAAAAAGCATGGAATGCCTACGATTTTTGAATACTTGCGGTGTAGTGATTAAAGGTATAGACTTGAATGATAAAAAACCGGATTTATTAAAAACAGAAAGAATAGAGATTTCGTATCCTGATAATCCTGCTATGTTGACGGGATTGAAGGTAATGGCAATAGCAGAGATAGAATTTGGTACAAACGCGGATAAATTGAAAGTTAATAAGTCCAATACAATCAGCTATTGTCGTTTCTCCGATATTTTATTACGATGTGATTACAGAGTATTGAAAAATAATGATAGCGAGGATGTAATTTCTATATTAAAAGATACTTTGAACCCTATGTCTATCAAAGTACAAGATTTTATATTGCAGCTGCATCAACGCTATTTGGATAAAGGCCTTAAATGTAATATGGAAATAAAAGATTTATGGATAAAGATGAAATATTCTTATAAAAGTAAAGAGATATGGGGGATTAACGTATCCTTAAATAATGGTTATCAAATAAACATCAAAGCGAAACACACACATAAATACGCTGATACCATTCAGAAACTCCCTTCATTTATACAAGAAATGATTAAAAGAGGCTATGGATGTGGAATAAAAAGAGGGATAAGCGATCATTGTAATGGAGGTTGCCAGGGGTATCGTTTTACACTGGAGGACTCAATTCTTAATATAAGAAATGATATTGAAACTTGGCTTGACACAGAATTGTCTTTTATATAGTAGAAGAATTAGTTAAAGCAAAGTGGAAAAACTACATGGGTTGATTTGCTATGATTTATGACCGATATTATATGTTGTAAATTGTCGGATATAAATGAGTAATAGATGTAAAAATGATGATGACTTTAAATATAGACATCATCATTTTTATGTTAGTATTCCTATCTATCTATTCATTTGATGCTGTTTGTACTTTATCTATATGGAAGATACCAATTTCTTTATAGTGGTCAATCTTATAATTTATAATGCCAAGACTGTTCTCCAGGTTTTTAACTTCATTTAATATTCTGGTGCGATGCTTTACCAGCAAAGCCTTTCGTTCTTCTAATAATTCTGCACCCTGCAAACACATTTGCATAAATTCCTTGATTTCCTGTAAAGGCATGCCAGAATTTCTAAGACAACAAATCAAGTGTATCCACTCCAGATCATCTTCAGAAAACTGTCGAATACCACTGTTTGTACGTGATATGAAAGGAATAAGCCCTTCTCGATCATAGTATCGTAGGGTATGTTCTGTTAAGTTAGTTTTTTCGGAAATTTGTTTGATTGTGTACATAGCTCTCCTTTTATTTTACATCGAAATGATTTAACATAGTAACAGTTTAGCAGAATTAAAAAAAAATACAAGAAATGCTTGACTTTGAGTTAACTTTAACGGGTATAGTAAAACTAAGTTCTAACACAAATGAAATTAAAAGGTAACTAACCACTAACAATATCAGATTTTATAGGAGGATTAAAATGAAAAAGATTAATCTTGGCAGTAGTAATTTACAAGTACCAAATGTAGCCGTTGGATGTATGCGAATCAATAGTATTGATTCTAAAAAGGCTGAAGAATTTGTTCAAAAAGCATTGGACTTAGGTGCTAATTTTTTCGACCATGCTGATATCTATGGAGCAGGTGAATGTGAAAAAATATTTTCTGAAGCAATTCATATGTCTTCATCAGTAAGAGATAATATTATTCTTCAGTCAAAATGCGGAATACGTCCAGGAATGTTTGATTTTTCTAAAGAGCATATATTAAGTTCCGTTGATGGAATTTTAAAAAGACTGAATACGGATTATCTGGATGTTTTACTGTTGCATAGACCGGATGCACTTGTAGAGCCCGAAGAAGTTGCCGAGGCTTTTGATGAACTGGAGCAATCCGGTAAAGTACGCCATTTTGGTGTATCCAATCAGAAACCGATGCAAATTAAACTTTTACAAAGATATGTGAAACAGCCCCTTGTGGCAAACCAGCTTCAATTAAGTATAACCAATGCAACCATGATTGGTAATGGTCTTGAAGTAAACATGCTAACAGATAATGCCATAGATCGGGATGGAAGTATTCTGGATTTTTGCAGACTTAACGATATTACAATTCAGCCTTGGTCACCCTTCCAGTATGGTTTCTTTGAAGGAGTCTTCTTAAATAATGAAAAATTTCCTAAACTAAATGAGGCTATAAATAAGATAGCAGAGAAGTATTCCGTTACCAACACAACAATTGCAATTGCATGGCTGTTGAGACATCCTGCCAACCTGCAACCTGTAATCGGAACGATGAATATAGATCGTTTAACAGAGTGTTGCGCTGCCTCAGAATTATATCTGACCCGTGAAGAATGGTATCAGATATATATGGCTGCTGGTAACAGACTTCCATAAATAGGCGTCCATATATAGAGTTCCATAGATAGAAGAGCATATCAAAGAAGATAAAGGGGAGTAATATTCCTTAACAAAATTTTGCATCTCATAGTGATAATAGATAACTAATCAACTTTAGAAGTGCACAACCGGTGCAGGAAAGGAACGAAATATGAAATCATTAACTGATAGCTATAAATTATCAAACGGAGTAGAGATACCCTGTATTGGTTTTGGAACCTGGCAAACACCAAACGGAGACGTTGCAGTTTCATCTGTACTTAGTGCAATTGATGCAGGTTATCGTCATATTGATACGGCACAAGGATATGGTAATGAGGAAAGCGTTGGCATTGCTGTAAAGAAAAGCGGTATCGATCGTAAGGAGCTATTTATTACCTCTAAACTCACCAACAGCGAGCATGGGTATGATAGAACACTTGCGGCATTTGATAATACAATGAAAAAGTTGGATATGGATTATTTGGATTTATTTTTAATTCATTGGCCAAATCCGATTGCCTTCCGAGATAACTGGAAAGAAGCAAATGCTGGATCCTGGAAAGCGTTTGAGGAGTTATATAAGGCAGGTCGCATTCGTGCAATCGGTGTGAGTAATTTTCACCAGCATCACATTGAAGCCATCCTGGAGACGGCGACAATTGCTCCTATGGTAAATCAAATAAGACTTTGTCCGGGAGATACACAGGATGAACTGGTTAACTATTGCCGTTCAAAAGGTATGATTCTTGAGGCTTATAGTCCACTAGGTGTCGGTAAAATCTTTGAGGTTCCCCAAATGCAAGAGTTATCAAAGAAATATGGCAAATCAATTGCTCAAATTTGTATACGTTGGAGCCTGCAACGAGGATATTTACCACTTCCAAAGTCAGTAACTCCTGCTAGAATTAAGGATAACACAGAGGTATTTAATTTCGAATTAGAAGCGGTAGATGTGCAATTGATTGCTGATTTAAAGGGTTGTGTGGGCTATTCAGCAAATCCAGATACAACGACCTGGTAAAAGCATTTGTTTTTGCATGAGTTTACTTCTATATGGTTGAAAAGAGTAAAGGATTTATAGTAAACTAAGTCTATGTTGTACAAGAAAGTGTGACATAGACTTTTTATATAGCAGGAATCCTCAGAATTTCCTGCTATATAAAAAGCTCTTTGGGCTAATGATACGCAGCTGGGCGGGCGGAACAAAAGCTGTGCATTATAGTATTGGAACGCTAGAGTGTGCCTAGCACACTTTTGTTTCAGAAGCTGTGAACTTGAAAGTTTCAAATAAAAACATGTGTAAAGGAGTTGGATGAATATGAAAAAGTTAAAAATGGCAATACTAGGTTCTGGAAATATAGCAAGGACGATGGCAGCAACCATTAATAAAATGGAAAATGTTGAAGCATATGCAGTAGCGTCCAGAGACTATGAAAAGGCAAATGCCTTTGCAAAGGAATTTGGATTTCAACAAGCTTATGGTTCCTATGAGGAGCTGGTAAAAGACGATAAGGTGGAACTAATCTACGTGGCAACTCCTCATTCCCATCACTTTGAACAAGCTAAGTTATGTATTCTTCATGGTAAACCTGTAATTTGTGAAAAGGCATTTACTGCAAATGCAAAACAGGCAGAAGAGTTAATTGTACTGTCAAAGGAAAAGGGCGTCTTTCTTGCAGAAGCTATCTGGACAAGATATATGCCAATGGTAGCAACAATCAGAGATGTAATGAATTCCGGAATCATCGGCGAACCGACTTATCTGACTGGTAATCTGGGGTATTATATAGAACATGTACCAAGACTTCTTGATCCAGCACTTGCCGGAGGAGCTTTGTTAGATGTTGGTGTTTATACACTTAATTTTGCTGCGATGATGTTTGGCAATAAGGTGAAGAAGATAACCTCCAGCTGTACCTATACATCAACAGGTGTAGATGCTTCCAATGCAATTATGATAGAGTTTGAAGACGGTAAGGTTGCTAATCTATCAAGTACCATGAGAGGTTGCAGTGACCGTAAGGGAATCATCTATGGAACCAAAGGGTATATCGTGATTGAAAACATTAATAACTTCGAAACTGTTAAAGCATTTGACAATGGACATAACGAGTTATCCTCCCAAAGTCGTCCGGAACAGATCACTGGATTTGAATATCAAGTGCAAGCCTGTGTGGATGCGATAGAAGGTGGCAAACTGGAGTGTGAAGCTATGCCTCACAGCGAGATTCTTCATATCATGAAACAAATGGACGAGATTAGGGCTGCCTGGGGTGTCCGTTATCCATTTGAATAGCTTTATCTGCTCAGGATGTCTGATTGGATAGGGACGTTTATAAATAATACCCTTTTCGATACTGACTTGGGGTAATATGATAGATTTCTTTAAAAGCCTTGGTAAACATACCGGGGCTTTTATATCCACATTTTAATGCTATGCTACTTATATCCAGCTCATCATCAGCTAATAAGAGCATGGCTTTTTTCATCTTTTCCAAATGAATATATTCTTTGACACTCAGGCCAAATTCTGATTTAAAGCATCTGTGCAACTTACTTTCACTTAAGGTAGTGACCTTAGCCAGCTCCTCAATACTGGGGGGTGACAGGATATCTTCATGTATCAGTTGTACAGCTGAAAGAATCTTCTTTTTCACATCCCAGGACACATGATAGGAGCGCTTCTGTGTAACACGTGAATGCTGTGAGATATTATGATCAATTAAGGAAAACAACTCTAAGACTTTATAAATATAGTAATTCAATTCAATATCGGAATACCGCACTTCCCATTTCAGCTGCTCCGTTACCAGAGTAAGGTCCGGTGTATTATAATCTTTGTCTTCCCATTTCTGAATAATCCCAAGGGATAAAGGTCTGCTTAGGAAGCCACGTTGGTACATATCTTTTAAGAAGCTCTCCGAAATTAACAAACAGGTACAACATATATGCTCCTCTTTCTCAAAGATGAACTTAACTGGTACACCTGGATTAATGTAGATATGGTTTCTGGAGTTTAATACTTTTGTTTTTCTGCCATTTTGTACAATCTTTATACTCCCACAGTCAAAACTTAAGAAGAGCATACCAGGAATCTCACAATTTAGTCCATAGGTCAATAGGGAGGTCGAAGTGAACCACCAGCTTGAAACAAACAGACCTTGTACAGGATTTGTTTCATAAATCCATCCATTACCCAGGGAAGAGGGAAAGGTATAAGCTTTACCGTTGCCATATTCAGTTATCTTTAATCCCAGCTGTTCTGCCAGGTTCTCCAGTCCATTAAAGCTATTCATTCGTTTACTCCCATTACCTAATCTATGCATATAACACGAAACTGTTTTGATACCTATCTTAAGAGGAGAAGAGATTCCTACACCGTTTTTACTATAACATTTATGATATTGATAATCAATACCATAAACGCTCTTTTTAGGATATTGCTCGCTTGATTTTAACATCTGTAAGAGGAGATAATATTACATAACAGCAGAAATTATAAGGGGAAGAGCGATTTATAGTAATCCAGTAACCTTTTATCATACCCTTTTTCAAGAATTGACTGGTTAGAAAACAGATGCTATAATTTGCGAAGTTAGCTTAGTCTAACTCAATTAAATCATATAACAAGGAGATAAAATCATGCAAAATTCTATGAGAAAAATTATTATTTTAATAGTTGCTATGACCATGATATTTGGTCTTACTGCCTGCGCTTCGAAGGAAAATTCCCAGGGGGACAATAGTCCTGCTACACCTTCGAAGTCCTTGGACAACGAAAGTGAAAGTTCAGAAGTTTCAGAAGATACTGAAGCTTCTGAAGCTACTGATGATACGAAGGTTACTGAAGATGCCGAGGCAGTGAAAACGATAGCAACGCTGAAAGGAGATATTACGATTCCTGCTAATCCGAAACGAATTGTAGTAGCGTTCTTTCAGGGGGACTTTCTTGCACTGGGTATAAAACCGGTGGGAACTACCTTTAATGATGATGCCATCTTTGAGGAGGAATTAAGTGACATAACTGTGATTGATGCCTGGGGGCTAGATCCAGAACTTGTAATGTCCTTAGATCCGGACTTAATTATTTGGAATAATGCAGACGAATATGACACCTTAAGTAAGATTGCACCAACTCTAATTATGGATTATTATGCAATGGACTACACCCAAAGACTTACCTTCTTTGGTCAGGTTACTGGAAAGGAAGAAAAAGCACAAGAACTGGTGGATGCATTTACAGTAAAGATTGAAGAAGGCAAAACAAAGCTTACAGCGGCTAATAAACTGGACAAGACAGTTATTCTTCTTGAAAATCAACAAGAAGGCAGCTTAAGAGCTTTTGGTAACGATTATGGCAGAGGCGGAGAGTTAATTTACAACAAGTTAGGGTTTAAAGCTCCAGAGCGAATAATGACAGAAGTAATAAATGCAGAAGGAGAAAGCTTTATTGATATCTCTTATGAGGCATTAGGTGAATACTCAGCAGATTACATATTCTCTGACGAAAATATCAAAGAGTTAGCAGATAATCAGGTTTTTAATTCACTTTCAGCGGTAAAGGAGGGAAGATTAATCGAAACTAACAGCGGAATGTTCTGGTTCGCAGATATTACCTCCTTAAATGCGCAATTAGATTTTATTATTGATAATATTTTGGCCCATTAAACGCACCTATATATAAAAGCTGTCGCTAGAGAGAAGTCTAGTGACAGCTTTGTTTTAAAATCATTCTATTTCATTATCCCACAGACTTGCTGAAATAACATTTATCTCATCATAAGTTTTATAGAAATATTCACAGGTGGAAGTATTCATAAATGCGGTATACTTTGTGTAATCATAGGTATTACGGTTAGTAATGACTGCGCCTTTTGGAATGGAAACACTCTCTAAGATATGAAAACATGCATTAATTGCTTCTGTACTATCCTTAGGGGCTGGTAGGTGGGATTTGAGATAAGCAGTTCGAACAAAACGCTCCGGTGAGGTAAATCCACCAGGCAAAGTTACAGTTCCGCCTCCTTGCCCAAATGGTGTTAGCTTTACATTATCCCATAGAGTTTCTTCTGTTTGCGTTGGTGATGCTTCCATATAATTTCTTAAATTAGTCATATGCCATTGAAAGTTTGGACTATTCGCCATTACACCAATTGGATTGTTTATCAATTCTAGCCCCTTTTCAGTAGGTTCAATAACGGTGCAGGCACCGCTTCTATCGGTAACAATCCAATGTAAGGGTGCTACAGTTTTCGTAACAGGGTCTGGAATGCCCACAATATTAACACCTTTTAATTTGGAGGGCAATTCTTGCACAGAAGAACAGTTACCAAGAAGGAAGTGCAGGAAATCAATCGACGCAATTGGTTCAGTAGCACCTTGACTTGGTTTAGAATCATACTTGGCATAACCAGCAAAATATAAAACGGCTGCTGCAAAGCCTTTCTCATTAACACCGTCAAAAAAGCCAAGCATTCCATCAAGTTCTTGGCCAAGTCCTATGAAACGATAGGCATTTTTAATTGGATGATCACTGATACTGCTATACCATTCATAGGAACCTGGGACGATATAAAGCCTGGGAATAATATCATGGGAAAAGTCCATGGTTCGACCAAAGAATACATCATTGGACTGGGATTGTAACGTCATCGCTGTACACATAGATAGAATACCCTTCGAAACTTAATCCCTATAATATATGAAAATCATTCATTTCTGGTAACCTGATGTGCTCTAAATTTGTGTGGTTTAATACAACAGTTTTTCACTGTTTTATTTTTTACATAAGTTATCTCTTGCAGATATACTGCCTTTTGTTTGTATTGCTATCCTGGTTTTTAGAAAAGACCATAGAGGAATACACGACTTGCTTTCAAAAACGGTAGTGGTCAACACTAATTTACATGGATGAGCACTATTGAATACAGGCTTAGTTTCTTTGATACATAAAAGAAAAAAGCGAAGTGGAAAAATCCACCTCGCCATAAAGTCTAACTTTTAGGGGGCATATCATAGAGAAATCTTTTGCACTATATAAAGTATTGTTTTCCATATTATAATAATTAAGTATTAAAGCTTAATAGATTCCAGCTCTGATAAAAAGTAATCTTTGTCCTCTTTTTCAGCAATCTGATTAGCTGCTTCTCTGGCAAGTTCAAGATATTCTTCCATGGCTTTGCCATCCTTCACGGTCATATAAGCTCTTGCAACTGCTTCATAGCCAAAGGCTAAATCAAAATCACCATAATTATTGTCCTTACATAGTTCAAGAGAATACTTGCCATGGAGCAATGCACTTTCTGTCATACCGAGTAAAGAATAAACCCGGGAAACTTGCCATTCACCCCTTGCAAACTCAAGTGGAGTACCGATTATTCCCCAATGAAAGCGGGAAGCATGAGCAGTATGTATCATTTTAATATCGTCTTCTTTTGTTCTATCCTTTTTGTCAATTAAATCCCAAGTAGCATTAAAATTGTTTACTGCTTGTTTCCTATGCCACTGCTGTAATGTTAAATTCTCTTCACTCATGATTGTCCTCCAAAATTTATATTTTTATTTATTATGAATTTTCATAAAGAGTTTGTAATAGCGTTTCTTTTTAGTTTAAATCTTCTCGAAGGGCATCAATTTGCTTTAAGTAATGCAATAATTCCAGGTAGTAGTCGGCTTTTCTTTGAACGCCAAGAATTAACTTCTTGTACTGGGTATTATCCGCATCTGATTTCTCAATTAAATTAATTAACTCAGTATTAATTTGATCAATTGCTACGATATTGTTATCTTGGGATTGAGTAACGCTGTCCAAACTATTTACTAAATTGGTCTCAATAGTTTCAATCTTGTCTAGTATTGTGGAGGAATCCCTGACCATCTGTTTTGTAGTAGGCATCATCTGCGTTCCTTCATCTGTTTTATCACTCAGTCTGCCAATAATTGAAGTCATTGACTCCAGAGAGGAAATAATACTTTTAGCGTTAGATTGAGTACTTTCGGAAAGCTTTTTAATTTCATCTGCAACAACTCCAAAACCTCGGCCATGTTCACCGGCTCTTGCTGCTTCTATTGATGCATTTAAAGATAATAGCTTAGTTTTGCTCGCTATACCCGATATCACGGATGCAAATTTCTCAATCTGCTTATACTCCTGATGCATTTCCGTAAATAGAAGATTAAACTGGGCAAATACCTCGATAACACGGTTCATCTCTGATACCATAGCCTCGTTTCGTTGTCTTGCCTGTGCTAAATCCTCAAAGGAATGATTTAGTTCGTTATTAATACCATCCAGTAAATCCTTAGTTTGATTACTGCCACTCCCAACACGCTCCAAATGAAGTTGTATTTCTTGAATCTGCTCCTTGGTATAATTCTCATTACTAAGTAAGGAATTAAAGTTATTTGTACTTATCCCATCTTCTTTAATTAGAAGATCTGTTTGTGCTTTAATTTGATTAATTAGCTCAAGGATGAATTTGGTAGTATCTTTCGAAGTATTTGTTATAGTCGATATGTCAGTAGGAAGAGTAATGGATGAATTATCTGTTACCATATTCTCTTTCTTTCGTTTTTCTAAGAAATTAAGCATTCAGTTCTCCCCCTATTCTTCCAATAGCAGTACCATGGTCTGGTTGGAATGTTTTCTGTAATATTGTTCTCCATAACTTACAAAGCCGGAAGTATTAGCACAAAATGCGAGCATTTCACGGTCGAAGTCGTCCCAGAGCTTTGACTGCTGAAAATAAAGGCTGCGAAGAATACAATTTACGGAAAATACAAAGGAGGGTTTGAAGGCAACACTCTTTAGAGTTTCTCTTAAAACCTGAATAGGATCTTCGGCTTTTAGTACCTGTAAAAAGGTATTTTCCATTAATTCGCAATAGAAGGTAATGGATTTATCACTGTTGACCTTCATTGGGGAAGCGATAAAGATATCTGCTTCATAGGATTTACCAAGAGGGTTATTCATAAAATGATTGGCTAAATCTCGCTCGTCAACATTTATTATTCTGGCATATTCCTCACTTGCGGGTCGTTGGTTAAAGCTATAAACAGTGCGATTAAGCACATCTGCTGACGTTACTAGGAGTTCTTTTCCGGTTGTGGTAAATATGTTTTCTTTTACAAGGATGGTTTTTTTGCTGCTGTTAAAGAAGACTGCAACATTAGATACACGTTTTTTGCCGATATATATGTAAGTTTCCTTGAATTTTAGATTATCTCCTGCACTGCCACCCAGAATTTTAAAATCAGGAGCCATAAAATAGAAGGTGGATAATACAGTTTCCTCTGTTCCGCTTAGACCATCACAAAGTAGGAACATGAAAGCATTCTTGTTATTCTTAACCTTGCTATAAGCTGATTTTAAGGCATCTATACCTTTAATTGGAGGATATGGAATTTCAACAATCTCTGCTTCTGCTCTGTGATAACTAAAGCCTGTGATAACCCCGTCCTGATATCCTTTACAGGTGTATTCCCCCGAGGTCGAACATAATATGGTATCGTTTGGAAGCTGTGAGGAAAGTTCCTGTACAAGGTCCGCAGAGGTAAATAAAATGGTTCCCTCCTCAGCAGTTTGTGCAGATGTTTGTAAGTATTCTGTGGTTTCCTTCACTGTTTTGAAAAACAGTTGTCTCATAAGTAGCCCCTTTCGCTTTAGTAAAATAGTAGTGTAGTAGTGTGGTTCTGCTTTATTTCATTTATTCTAACTGCTTAAATACGGTTTGTCTATTATAATAAAGAAGAAATCAACATTTTTAATTAAATTTTTAACTAACTTTACATACTTTTCTAATATTAAGGCTTTAGCGATGAAATTTATTTATTTTGTACGTTTAAAATTCCACCTGAAATAAAATGACAAATGGTACGAATTAAGAAATCCTTATCTAGGGGGGATTCCCGAACAATCCAATCAATACAAGCATCAACAAGTGCACCGGCAATACAGGAGTATAGAAGGTGTGATGCATTAGGATCAGGTAGAAAATGACCGCTGTCAATTAACCCTTGTTTTATTAATCGCTTGAATTTAACTGCAATTTTAGCAGAATCACGATTTCTTGCAAGTGCACGAATTTCTTTGCTATGTGATGCGAAGGTGTTAACACACATTTCAATTTGAGGATAAGGGTCTTTAATAATTTCTTCTAGGGCTTTTTGTTGTAGGGTTTTACGACAAGCAGCGATTATATCATTTTCCAGGTGCTCCTCCAGGTCTGGAATGTCTTTAAAATGTGAATAAAAGGTTCCGCGACTGACATTGGCTTCTTCCAAAATATCATTTACTGTAATTTTAGTCTGATCTTTTCTAAAAAGTAGTGCAAAGTAACCTTGCTTAATTAAATGTTTTGATCTGGTGACGTCTCTTCTTTCTGTCATAGGAATAACCATGCCTTTCCCGGTAAATGTTATAAAAAATCTATTATTAAAAATTCACTATAAAAAACTTGTTTTCACAGTCAAAAATATCTAAACTAACAAAAATGATAGAAACATAAACATTTCAATAGATATTTGTATAACTTTGAACTTTTTTAAATTTATTATACATTGTATATAACTTTAAGTAAAAGTATAATTCGTTTGCAGGAAAATTCAAGCTGCAGAAAGGAGATATATATGCTTAAAGAAGAATGGAAAAGCTTATGGAACAATAAATTAATGTTCATCATTATTGTTTCCATAGCGATGATACCTGCACTTTACAATGTATTGTTTTTATCCTCAATGTGGGACCCCTATGGAAAGGTTAGTAATCTGCCTGTTGCAGTTATAAACCTGGATGAACCAGTAGAATATGAAGGAAACACTCTTTCCATTGGTGATGATCTAGTGGAAAATTTAAAAGAAAATGATGCTCTTGACTTTATCTTTGTTAACGCTGACGAAATACAAAAGGCGGAAGTAGGGTTAAAGGATGGCACCTATTATATGGTTATAACAATTCCAAAGGATTTTTCCTTAAATGCAACAACCTTAATGAACAGTGAACCAAAGAAAATGATGCTGGACTATGCAACAAATCCAGGAAGTAACTATATTGCTTCAAAACTGTCAGAATCTGCACTAGCGAAAATACAGACCTCGGTTCAAAAATCAGTCACTGAAACATATGCCGAATCACTGTTTGGTCAGATAGAAGAGATTGGCGATAACATGCAGGAAGCGGCAGATGGGGCAAAGGAGCTGGTTGATGGTAGTGACGAATTAGTGACAGGTACATCAAAAATAAGTGACGGCACAAAGGATCTATATGAGGGTGCCACGGCGCTGAATGATGGAGCGATAAAGCTTGCCGACGGTGTTAATACAGCAACCACGGGAGCATCTAATCTGGAAAAGGGTATTACGTCATTGGCAAACGGTGCAGTCAGTCTTTCTGATGGTACCGTGAACGCTTTGGAAGGTTCCTCGCAAATTCTTGCGGGTTTTGAAGGAGAAAAAGGTCTTGTAGCTGGCTCGAAAGCTTTAGCGAACGGAGCAACTAATTTAAATGAAGCAATAAGCAAAATTGACTTCTCACTTACAGAGGAACAAAAGGAAGCAATTCAAACAGCGGCTTTAGAAAGTACATCGGTAACAAATGGAGCCAATCAGCTATCTACTGGTATTGCGAATGGAGTATCTGCAAACATTAAGAGTACCCTGACAAGTAGTAATACCATAAGTGCAGTTGCTGGCAACGTATTATCTAGCCCAGAGATTAAGCAGTTAATAGCAGCATTAGAAACTTACTGCGGCTATACCGAAGAACAAGCAGGAGCCGTAGTAAATCAAATTGTATCAGGCTCATTGAACGGAGTGGCTTCCTACATTACAGCGGATGCAATTGACAAATCTATCTCTGACTCTGTTACTGGAGCAGTACAGCAAGTTGCAGCAGGAGCTGCGGTATCCGGAGCAGAGGCTGTGACATCTGCAATGAATCTTCAGTTAGCAGATGAGGGTACGGACTTGGGATTATTAAAGTCTTCAGTAACTGCAATATCGGCTGGAGCTTTCGCATTATCTTCAGGGATTAATCAATTGTATAAGGGGAATCAGACCTTAAATTCTGGTCTGGAAGCGTTGAATTCTGGTGCAGTAGATTTATCAAGTGGTGCATCAAAGGTAAGCAAAGGAATGAATTCCTTTTATACAGGAATGAATCAGTTATCCAGTGGCGCATCAGATTTGGAGGAGGGTACCTCCTCACTTACAACAGGTGCTCAGACACTGTTGGATGGAGATATCTCCTTAGCGGAAGGAATCAACAGCTTTGCAGATGGAACAAAAGAATTACACTCTGGTTTACAGGAGGGAGCAGATAAGATAACGGATATTAAAGCAGATGAGAATACCTATAACATGATGGCGAATCCGGTAGAGAGCCAGGAAACACAAGTCACACAGGTACCGAACAACGGAAGTGCAATGGCAGCGTATATGTTGTGTGCAGGTTTATGGGTAGGGTGTATTGCATTTACGCTAATGTATCCTTTAATGCGGTATCCAGGAGAGCTTAAGAACGGCTTTCGGTGGTGGGCAAGCAAGGCCTCCGTTCTTGGCGCAGTAGCCATTATTCAAGCACTTTTAATGGTAATCCTGCTTCGTCATTTCTGTGGTTTTGATCCAGTACGAATGGGAAGTACAATTGTATTAGCCTGTATTGTATCTTGTACCTTTATGAGTATTCTTTATTTTGCCAATGCAATGCTAGGGAAAATAGGAAGCTATATCATGGTTATATTTATGCTGTTACAGCTGTCTGGAAGTACGGGAACCTATCCAATTGAACTATCAGCAGATTATGTGGCAAAAATTCATAGATTTTTACCTTTTAGCTATGGAGTGGAGGCTTTCCGATCTACAATTTCGGGAGGGAAATCTATTGTACATGATGTGATAGTGTTAGTGGCTATCTTCTTAGTTTTCACATGCTTGACAATTATACTATTTACGTTACGCACCAGGAACATTAGAAGAAACAGATTAACAATGTATGACAGGTTAGTTGAAAAAGGAATGAGTTAAAAGGATATATGTAATATGTAATATAAACAGGGCTTTTGCAGTATAGCGTAATATGCTATGCTGCAAAAGCTTTTTGTTATAAAGAAGCATTACCATTTACCAGAAAAAATCATAGCTGTAAATGTCGAATAATGTTGATAAATGCAAGAAAACATAGTAATGTTGAAATATAAATAAAGGCATATCAATTAGTCCGATTATTAAAATACCCAGTATGTAATGAGACCATGTAAAAAACAATGATAGTGTGGAAAGGAGAAAGCGGTGCATTTTATAACGCACCGTGTGATGAAAATGAAGAAAAAAAGAATAAGACTTAACAGTATTCAGCTTAAACTTATTTCTGGAATTGTGACGATTTGCTTAATTCCATTATTAGTTTTAGGGGCAGGAACATATTTACAATCAAAGTCTATATTGGAAGAAAAGCTGAAAGTAACCAGTATGCAGACGTTAACGCAGATGAATAATAGTCTGCAGGAGTATTTTTATGGTATGACAGAGCTGGTGGCTATAACAGCAGAGAATTATCATGTAATTCATGCAAATGAAGGGGATAATCAGTCCTACATAAATGATCTGTTAAAAAGTGTGAAGGAGAGAAGCGAGGATATTACGAATGCATACATTGGTATGTCTTCTAAGGAAATGCTGATTTATCCGGCTGCGGATTTACCGGAAGGGTACGACCCAACATCACGAGGCTGGTATCAGCAGGCAGTGGAGTATCCTGAAACTGTAATATTCACACCACCCTATGTGGATGCTGTCACCGGAGATAATGTTATAACCATCGCGAAAGCGGTTGTAAGGGATGAAGAGGTAATAGGAGTTGCAGCAATTGATTGTACCTTAGCAACCATATCTGATAAAATTTCATCAGTTACGATTGGTGATTCAGGATATACCTTCTTAGCAGATAAGGATGGAATTGTACTGGCGCACCCAGACAGTGAGTTAATTAATACAGATATGGCTGCACAACTATCCTTTTGGAATAAAACAAAAACAGAAGAGAGCGGATTTGTAGAATACCAATATGGCGGTACGGATAAGTTTGGAGTATTTGATACCAATAGTATTACTGGGTGGAAGCTGGTGGCTTCCTTGGAGGATTCTGAACTATCGGATGATACCCAGCAGATTATGTATGTAAGTATTATGGTAACCTTAATCATGATTTTGGTTTCTTTGACCCTGTCATTTTTACTAAGCAATGGAATTACAAAGAATATAAAACGTTTAAAGGAGGTTTTTGCCAAGGCTTCCAACGGGGATCTTACAGTAGAGATTGCAGCATCCACCAAGGATGAATTTAATGACTTAGCAAACTCGTTTAATTTAATGATTAAAAATGTGTCAAATCTAATGAAGAAGGTTGTGGATTCTTCAGAAACGGTACTGACGACCTCGACAAATCTGGCAAATATGTCTTCAGAGGCAACACGTTCCATTGCAGAGTTGGCAAAGGCAATCGAAGAGGTATCCAGAGGTTCCGTAGATCAGGCACAGGATGCGCAGAATGTTGCTGATGGTATTGAAGATTTATCAAAGATTATTGAAGATATCAGTCGTAAATCAGTGGATATGAATGATATTACAAACAATACTCAGGTTCTAAGCGGTAAAGGCTTAGATATGGTTGAAACTCTGATTGAAAAATCCGGAAGAACAAAAACATCCACCGAGGAGGTGAGTGTTATTGTTAAGGATATGTATGAAAGTACAAAACTAATCAGTACAATTACAGAAGCAATTGATGGTATCACTGCACAGACGAATTTATTATCCCTGAATGCCAGCATCGAAGCGGCTCGTGCAGGTGAAGCAGGGAAAGGCTTCGCGGTTGTAGCAGGGGAAATTAGAAAGCTTGCTGACCAATCAAAGAATTCTACGGAGAGAATTCAAGGCATTATTGACGGCATTCAAAGAAAGTCTTTGGATGCAGCAAATGCAATTAACCTGACCAAAAGTGTTGTTGAGGAACAGGATAATACCGTGGCAGAGTCCAAGCAGATTTTTAGTGAGATTTTAAAAACCATCGGGGATATGATTGCACAAGTGAAGGATATCAGAGCTTTGATCGGTGTTGCCAGTGAGAATACAGATCCCGTGGTGGAAGCTGCGGAGAATATTGCTGCTGTATCAGAAGAAACTGCCTCTGCATCGGAAGAGGTAACAGCCTCCACAGAAGAAATGACAGCAACGATGGAAGAGTTCTCCAGATATTCGAAAGAGTTAAATAAATTGGCAGATCAGTTAAGAACTGAAGTGGGGCAATTTAAAATTTAAAGAGTGGATAGGTATTATAATTTCATATTATGCTTTATTAATTCTAATAGAAGCAAATAGAACAAGGCTCAAAGAACAGAAATGTCCTCAAATGCAAGTGAATAACTTGCATTTGAGGACATTTTTAGTTCATGACAAGTGAAACAACGTATTCGAATTCGTATTTTAGGTTGAAATTTTCTTTTTGCTTATTATAGTTATAATTCTCTTTCTGCTTTTTCAAGTATTTGTCTCATAGAACCAAAAAGAGTGATAGAAACATAGTCAATGGTTTTTTGCTTATCCCGGTACTCTTTATTTCGAAGCCAATCAATTAGAAGGGAAGCTATGGCTTCCGTATAAAAATTAGTGAGAAAGGACTTATAATCTTCAGGAACTACCAACCCTTCAGATAATTGTTCTACAATTTTTGATATTACAGAATAAAAATCTTTTTGAAAAAAGCGCTTTAGCTCATCTCTGCCAAGAGCGTCAAAGGCACAGTTGCATATAAGCTTATTTTCTTCTACATAATCTAAGACGAAGCGAATTACATTCGGATAGTCATTTGCTAAGTCGTATTTTTTAACAATTCCAATCGCCTCTTCCTCAAAAATCCATTTCAGTAAATCATAAATATCCTGAAAGTGATAATAAAAGGTCTTACGGTTAACACCACAATCTTCAATAATTTCTCGAACAGATATTTTTCCCAGAGGTTTTTGCTCCATGACTCTTTTTAAGGAAGCTGCCAGAGCTTTTTTAGTCATTAAGGTCGTTGTTTCATGCTTCATAAATTCCCTCCAATTCATTTATTATACAAATGTCCGGTAAAATTTTCAAGAGGTGATAGCGTATTTGACCATCAATTTATGGTGATTTGTCCGTATTTTATACAGAATGGGGTGATGTGTCCGTTTATAGAATTTTATATGCGAAGTATACTTTGGGCAGGGTAGTGATAACAAAAGGATACGACTGAAAGGAATGTGACTAAGCATGGCATTTGTAGAATTTAAGGATGTACGTAAGGTTTATCAAAGCGGAGAGGTTAAAGTGGAGGCAGTTAAGGGCGTTAATTTTACCATTAATCAGGGTGAACTGGTTATAATCGTAGGTGCTTCTGGGGCTGGAAAAACAACGGTATTAAATATGCTGGGAGGTATGGACACGGTAACTTCAGGAGAAATCTTCTTAGATGGAACGGAAATCAGTAAATATAATTATAATCAATTGGTGAAATACAGGCGTGAGGATATTGGTTTTGTATTTCAGTTTTATAATCTGGTGCAGAACCTGACAACTGTAGAAAATGTGGAATTGGCTTCTCAGATATGCAAGAATCCTTTGGATGCCGGACAATGCCTGCAAGATGTGGGACTTGGGGAAAGACTATTGAATTTCCCCTCACAGTTATCGGGGGGAGAACAACAGCGTGTGGCAATTGCCAGGGCATTGGCAAAAAATCCAAAGCTAATGCTCTGTGATGAACCAACTGGAGCACTGGATTACGTAACAGGTAAGAATATTTTGAAGTTATTGCAGGATACCTGTCGAAAGAACGGCAAAACAGTAGTCATCATTACGCACAACTCGGCATTTGAAGCAATCGGGGACAGAGTAATCCGTGTGAGTAATGGTACAGTTACAGAAGTAAGTGTTAATCCAAATCCCATACTTGCAGAAAGGATTGAGTGGTAATGAAGAGGGCAGTATTTCAAAAAAGCGCAAGACGCGCGGTTAAAAGTACAGCGGTACGTTTCATCTCCATTGCACTTATCTCTTTCCTGGGTGCGGGGATATTTGCAGGACTTGCTGCGGTGTCCCCCAATATGAAGCGGGTAGGGGATGGATATTATGATGAGAAGAATGTGATGGATGTCAGGATGTTGTCCACCTATGGCTTTACAGAAGAAGATATTAGTGCAGTCAGAGCAACTGAAGGTGTTACAGGTGTTATGGCAAGTTATGCAGTGGATGCAACTGGCAGCGTAGGAGATAAGGATTATGCTTTTCGTTTAAACGGATTGCCACAAGTAAATAGCGCAGAGGATAAAGACTACATGAACCAGCTTAAGTTGATAGATGGAAGCTGGCCCGATAATAGCAATGAAGCAATTATTATTCGCCCCTCCATTGGATTGAAGAATATTACCTTAAACAGCACTGTACTTTTGGACAGTGCTTCCAACGTTAAGCTTTCCAAAATGCTTGCTGGTACCGAATATACGATTACTGGAATTGCAGAATCGCCGTATTATCTATCTTTTATGCAAGGAAATACCTCCGTAGGAAGCGGCAGTATTGATTATATCCTTTATGTTCCGAAAGACAGCTTTCAGGTTGACGGTTATACCGATTTGTATGTCACCCTTGAAGGAGCAAAAGAGCAGAATACCTTTGAAGAAGAATACTTTAACGAGGTTGCGGCTACTATTAACCGACTTGAGAGTTTGGCTATGGATAGGGAAACTTTGCGATATGAGGGATTCCAGTCCGAACTATCAGATGCAAAGGTAGAATATGAAGACAAAGAAAAAGATGTGGCGAAACAATTAAAGGATGCATTGTCTAAGCTTCAGGAAGGGAAAGAGGAACTTGCAGAAGCAAAGGAAAAATATACGGACGGATTAACCGAGTATAATACTCAGAAAGCTGAGGCAGACAAGGAGCTTTTGGAGGCAAAAGGAGAGCTTGACGATGCAGAGAAGCAAATATCAAGGGGAGAACAAGAACTTGTGGCTAAAACGCAGGAATTGGACGTAGCCAATATCCAGCTAAAGGAAGCCAGAACCTCCCTTGACTTAGGCTGGAAGGAATATAACAGTAAAAATCAAGAATATTTGGATAGTAAGCAATTCCTTGAGAAGAACAAGGAGGCACTTGATAGTGTGCAGTACAATGCAGCCTTAGCAAAGTTAAAGGATGCCGGGGCAGAATTAACAGCAGCAAAAGGACAGCTTGATGCTGGTGAAAGTGAATACCAGTCAAAAGCTGCGGAGTTGACCAGTGCGAAGGTACAGCTGCAAAGTGCCAAACAGGAGCTTCAAGCTGCCAAGCAATCTCATCAATCTGGACTTTCCGAATATAAAGAACAAAGTTCTAGTGTTGAGCAAAAGCTTACAACTGCAAAATCAGAATTAGCTTTGGCAAAGGAAGAAATAGCAGACGGAGAGAAAGAACTGATAGACAAACAGAAGGAGTATGAGGAGAAGAAAGCGGAGGCTGATACAAAACTCGAGGAGGCAAGGCAGGAAATTGAGGATGCAGAGAAGAAATTAACTGATATGGGAGACCCAAAGTGGTATGTACTTGACCGGAATATGAACGAATCCTTTGTTGCATATAAGGATGATACTCTTCGTATGCAAGATTTGGCGACAGTGTTCCCGGTAATATTTTATCTTGTAGCAGCACTGGTATGCTTGACCACAATGACAAGAATGGTGGATGAGGATAGAACTCTTATTGGTACCTTTAAAGCACTTGGCTATTCCAATGGTAAAATAGCAAGCAGATACCTAAAATATGCTGCAGCTGCAAGTTTAATCGGCAGTATTACAGGAGTGGCAATCGGCTTTTGGCTCCTGCCAACAATCATTTGGAATGCCTACGGTATTGTATTTGCCTTACCGGATATGACGCCAGCCTTTTACTATGAAATTGCAGGTGTGTCCATCTTTGCTACTGTTTTTATTATAACCATTTCTACAGGAATTGCTGCAAAGAAATCGCTTAGGGAGACACCAGCCGAATTAATGCGTCCGAAAGCTCCCAGCAGTGGAAAACGTGTATTTTTGGAATATGTAAAACCAATATGGAGCCGACTCTCCTTTACCAAAAAAGTTACTGTCAGAAATCTTGGGCTAAATAAAAAGCGACTTATTATGACTCTAATTGGTATTGTAGGTTGTACAGCCTTGGTGGTAACAGCCTTTGGTGCAAAAAATGCAGTCAGAACGTTACTGGATAAACAGTTTGGCGGTATCTTTCATTATGATGTTTCCATTGGATTTGATGAGGAGGAACCCTCTGCTGAATTAATAACACGATTGAGTGACAAAGCTTACTTTGACAAGTCAACTGAAATACTGCGTAAATCCGCAGAAGCAAGCTTAACCGAAAACGATATGAAGACAAGTAATATTTATATTGTGACAGCGAAGGATGCAAAGGGTTTTGCTGATTTTGTGACCTTTACTGATCCAAGCTCAAACGAAACAATTGAATTTCAGCCCGATAGTGTAATTATAACAGAAAAACTATCTATGAATTTAAAGGTAGGCGTCGGGGATACCATTCTTGTTAAATATCTGGAGGACAACAAGTATCATTCGATAACCATTACTGGTATCACAAGAAATTATGCTTTTAATTATGTATATATAGGAAATGAGGCATACGAAAGTTCGTTTGGAGCTACACCTGCCTATAACCAGTTCTACGCTATTACAAAGGCTTCAAATAGTAAGGAAGAAATAACAGATTATATTTCATCTGCTTCTGGAATTGGAGTTATCTCTTTTACAGACGACCTTATGGGCAATATCAGAACCTCGATTAACAGTGTAAATAATATAATCTGGATTTTAATTATAGCAGCAGGTCTTCTTGCCTTTGTGGTACTGTATAACTTGACAAACATCAATATCGGAGAACGTCAAAGAGAGCTCGCAACTCTAAAGGTTTTAGGCTTCTATGATAAAGAAACCTACAGTTATATCTTCCGAGAAACTGTAATTCTATCACTCCTTGGCTGTGTCATAGGATTGTTATCAGGAATTTTCCTGTACCGGGCAGTAGTTTCAACGGTAGAGCCGGATATGATATTTTTAACCCGTGACCTTACCTGGCAAGGATACTTAGGTGCGGCAATACTGACAATGTTTTTCACCTGGTTGGTTAATCAGTGTATGAAACCACAGATCAAGCATATTGATATGTTAGAATCTTTAAAATCAGTTGACTAGAAATTCATGAGATTTAGTAAAGTGTAATTTATGAATCGAACCATCGGATAGTAAGTAATTGAGCAGAGCATATTAATATACTCTGCTCAATTTAAATTATTGTAAAATTATAAGAATTTCAAATAAAATAGAGTTATTTTATTCGTCTATTAGTACGCCGGTTTTTGATACCTCTTGGACGGTACAACGGGTAGCATCAAAGCAGCAAGGCCTTTTCTCGCCATTTTGCATCTTCGAACATGCCACATTAATTCTTTTTTCGCGAGTTGCAGGATTATTGGTGGAACGAATCCAACGAAGCCATTCCCAATGCGCTTTTGTAGTTATCGCATTCCATTGGTTAAGAAGATCGGAACGGATTAGGGCATTCAGGATATCTGGGGGCATCTCAGGCTCCGGCCATTCAGTGGCTGGTTCTAGGGCGAAGGTTACGGTTTGTCCAACCTTTGCTCCAATTTTGTTAAGCAGGTTATCCTTTATTTCCAACCAATGACTTCCCTTTCCATCTGGTTCCAAAGGTGCGATAAATGGAATTTCGTTTATTGTACCTTGAATCATAACTATGCCCCGGGACGGTAGCATCTCGCTGGAACTCAAAGGAATTCTAATAATTGAATGTGAATTTATTGTAGTTATTGTTGCTTCAAAATTTATGTTCATAGAGAAACTCCTTTCAATCATAAAGTTATCAAGGAATAAATAATAGGCTATTCCAAATCTAGGAGGGACCACATAACGAGATATTCTGTTCACTATGTCTTTTATAATAGAATTTATAGTTAAATACGCAGTCTATTTGTTATTAATAGTATACTAATTTATTTATCAAGTAAATAGGAATCATTCTCATTTTATAAGATAAGTATTTAAAGTTATGATTACGGCTTTACGACTATGTTTTAAATATACTGATTAGCTCTGAACAATTGTGATTTATGCAAATTATGACCATGTGGTATATAAGTTATTACATTGTAAAGGGAAATAGAAAATGGTGTAATTTAAGAAAATAATAAACGATTGTTTGGAGGCACAAATGAAAATTACACTATTACATGCAGAGGATGATAGATTACAAAAAGCAGTTACCAGAGAGCAGCTTCAGACTATGTGCAAAACTGCTTTTGAGGGAAAAACAGTAACGGAAGTAAGAGAAATTGCAGGTGGTTTTTTTAATAATACCTTTGTGGTATATACAGCAGAAGGAAAATTTATTCTACGGGTATCGCCACATAGCAGTGTACGCATGAGTTTGTATGAGCGCGCATTTATGCGCAGGGAATATAACATTCAACCTTATTTAATGCCTATGGGAGATTTCTTTCCTAAAACAATTTTTGCGGATTTTACCAGAAGAATTTGTGACCGTGATTATGTTGTACAGACTTTTCTAGAAGGAACTAATTGGGAGGGTATGAAAGATACCCTTTCAGAAGAGGAAAATAGTCAAATCTGGTATGAAATTGGTGAGGTTGCAAAGAAAATAAGCAGTATAACTGGTGAACAGTTTGGACCGCCAAACCCAGCAAAGCAATTCTCTACCTGGAGCGAGTATCTTATGGATTATCTTTTGGGAATGAGAAATGATATGTCGGAGATGGGATATGAGTATTTACCAGTAGACAGCTTCATCGAGTTATTTAAAAATTATGATGATATACTTCAGGTGGTTGACAAGCCCCGATTAATACATGGAGATTTGTGGGAGAAAAACATATTAATACATAAGGATAACGGAAAGTGGCATGTATGTGGAATTTTGGATTCCGAGCGTGCTTATTGGGGGGATGAAATATCGGAATGGATTCATACCTTTATGAAGGTACATCCTGCTTACTGGGAAGGCTATGGTAAATTATTCTGTACAGAGCATCGGGACTTAAGAAGACTACTTTATCGTGGTGTAGACCATGTAATGGCTGCGACAGAATGTCGATTACGGGACAATAATGACCCTTCCTGGGCAATCAATAATTTGGAGGGAATTATAAATGACCTGAAAGCGTTTCATATATCGTTGTAGAATACACTGGAGCTGCAGCATATAGTTGTAGCTCCAGTATTGGCTCTAAAAAAAGCTAGAGCTTAACTTAGATAAAGCTGGAAAGTCCATTATATAGTATTTTTGTGACAAATTCAGACATCTCTTCGGGAGATTCCTTCATTCCATTCTTTAACCAGGTCTGCAGAATATTTAAAGCTCCAGTTGCCATAAAGCCAGGACCGTAATCCTTCATTATAATACAAGGATTTTTGGCATGCCAAAAGTCTTCTATTGTCTGTTGATGAATCCAAAGCATAAGGTCTTTTTGAAATTTTATGTCCCCATTATCGCTTAGCAGTACTCGAAAAATATCCGCATTATTTTGTATATAGATTAAGATATCTCTAATTCCTTGTGTGGTTTTTGGATCATTTCTGTCCTGTAGGTGTTTTTCCAGCTTGTTAATGTATTTTTTTAATTCATTAAAGGCATTCAGCTCAATATCTTTTAATAACGCGAATTGATCAGTATAATGAGCATAGAAGGTACTTCGGTTAACATCAGCAGTTTCGCAAATCATTTTTACTGATATTTTAGAGATGGAATTCTCACTCATTAATTCTACAAGACTATTCTTTAAAATCATTTTAGTAAGTTTTACTCTGCGATTTTCTTTTTCGTTAGTCATTGCTTTAACTCCTAATTCTTAATTTTTTATTAAAGTCCAACAAACTGATATCCTATTGTTGGATTTCTCACAACCCTTTCCAACATTGTTGGTTGTAATACATCTTAATGCAGATTATAATCCATTATTGCTACTAATACAACACAGTGTTTGAAAAAATGTACAGCCTCATTAGGGCGTGTACATAGACAGAAGGGGGATATGAACATGAAACACGTCATTAAGTATAGGACAATTATACTTATTGTATGGCTTGTTGCAGCAGTGTTATTGACGGTATTTCAGCCGGATACCAACGCAATATTGCAGCAAAGAGGGCAGACTCCAATCAGTGAAGAAAGCCCATCAAGGATTGCAGATGAATTACTAAGTAGAATGGAAACCGCAAAAGGTACGAACGATTTAATTGTATTTTACAAAGAGAATAAAATTTCCAACGAAGAAATGTCACAAATTGAAGCTTCGGTAAAGGCCATTAATGACAGTAGTAAGGAACTTGGTATTGTGCAAATGATGGACCCATTTAGCATGCCGGAAGCAAAAAGTAATTTTATATCAGAGGATGGCACAACTCTGATGGTGGCATTTAAACTGGATAAAGGCGACCGGAGTGTAGATGAAATTAAAGATAGTCTGGAGAGCAAAATAACAAATTTAAATATGGAGTATTATCTGACCGGAGAAGATTTTATTAATAATGATTATTTAAAATCCTCTGTGGCAGGAGTGGAGAAGAGCGCAGCATTAACAGTTGTGTTTATTCTGGTTATTCTTATTATTATGTTTCGATCCATTGTAACACCATTCATATCTCTATTAACTGTTGGTATTACATATCTTTGCTCCATGGGAATTGCAGCACAGCTCATTGATAAAGCTAATTTTCCAGTAACGACATTAACACAGGTCTTACTGGTGCTAATTCTGTTTGGTATCGGTACTGACTATAATATTCTTCTATTTAATCGATTTAAAGAAGAGCTTGCAAAAGGTTTAGCGATAGATGAGGCAATTCTAAAAACATATAAAACAGCAGGCAAAACAATTGCATTTAGCATACTTACTGTGTTTATTGCCTTCTTAAGTTTAATCTTTGCAGAATCAGAAATCTATAAATCAGGTGTTGTCGTGGTAATTGGTGCTATGATATTATTACTCCAAATACTTACATTAACACCATTTGTAATGAAGACCTTAGGGGAAAAACTATTCTGGCCTTCTAAAAAGTCGTCAGGGCACAATGAAAGCAAGGTATGGAATAAAGCAGCTACCATAGCAACAAAACGACCGATACTTTGTTCTGCTGTGATTATTTTACTAATTGTACCTACAATTATTTTTCATGAGCAGAAGTTAAACTTTGATACCGTTGGAGAGTTGGGAGAGTCATTTGATTCTGCCAAAGGCTTCTATATCCTGTCAGATCACTTTGGTAAAGGTCAGGCAATGCCCCTTAATGTTGTGATTGAAAGTGATACTGCACTAAATAATAATCAGTCCCTAACGATCATCGATGAGCTCACAGAAAAAATAAAGAACATAGATGGTGTAAATAAAGTATCATCAGCAACTCAACCAGAAGGTACACAGATTGATGCCTTCTACGTAGGTAATAATTTAGTTACAGTATCCGAAGGCTTATCCCAGACAAAAGATGGTGTAGACCAGATTTATGATGGGATGCAGTTAGCGCAAGGAGAACTTTCATCAGCAGACTTCTCACAGGTTAGTCAAATGGTAGATGGAACAAAGGAATTAGAGACTGGAGTTTCTGCTTTAGCAGATGGTTTGCAACAAATAAAAGACGGACTTAGTGATGGTTCCGTAAGTTCAGAGAACATTAGCAATGGCTTATCTGCAATCGAAAGCAACTTAAAAGTAATGAGCGCAGGTATGAAGACCCTATCAGATAATTATGTGCAAATGCAATCAGGTTATGAGCAAATGGGCAGTAGTTATCAAAGTACAGCTAAGGCGTTGCTTCAGGTAAAGGATACGCTTGTAATGCTTCAAAATTTGGTGATAGCCTTAGGTACTAGCTATACCGGTTCTTCTACAGACATGAACTATATTGGTTTAAGTCAAACCCTTGATGCTCTGGTAAGTTCCTTAAGTGCAATTACACCGGAGGGCTTGGAGCAATTAGATACGAATTATAATACAGTAACTCAGGGATTTGCCACAGCAAATGATAATCTGGCACAAATGAGTGGTGGGTTAGCTCAAATGGCGGATGGACTTGTTAAGCTGGAGAATGGGTTATCCCAGGCAACGGATGGTATGGGTACTATTGTGACCAATCTTGGGAATGTTGAAGATGGATTATCCCAGATGGCAGAAGGCCAGCAGCAGTTGTCCGATGGGTTAAATGGATTTGGCTCCTTTGGTGAACAACTGAGTCAGGTAAATAGCGGTTTAAGTCAGATTTCAGATGGTCTTAATAAGACGAACAATTTCCTGTCAGAGCTAAGTTCCGTGAAATCTTTCTATATACCGGAAGAAGCGCTAACTGCAGAGGATTATCAGATAGCATTGAATACCTATATGCCTGGAGATAGAAAAATTACGAAGTTAATGGTAGTACTTGACTACGATCCATATTCTATGGATGCGGTTAAAGTCGTTGGTCAAATAAATGATATTGTTGCAAGTACCTTAAAAGGTACTATATTATCAGAGGCTGAATACGGAGTATCCGGCTCCAGTGCAACTACAAAGGATATGAATGAGGTTTTAAGTGGCGATTTAAGCAGGATGATTGTAATTGTTCTAATCGGAATCTTCCTGGTATTACTGTTAGTCATTCGTTCCTTCTGGGCCTCTATCTGTATTACAGCATCATTAATTGGAGCATATTATACCGCTATATTCTTAAGTAATAAGATATTTATCGACCTTATGGGATATACGGGACTCAATTCCTTTATACCATTCTTTGCTTTTATTATAATTGTTGCATTAGGAGTGGATTATAGTATCTTTTTAATGGTTCGATATATGGAATATCATGATCGCTCACCAAGAGAAGGAATTATAAAAGCCTGCAAGCATATTGGTGGCGTGGTAACCGGTGCAGTAATTATCCTGGGTGGTACCTTTGCAACCTTAATACCATCAGGTTTGATCTTATTAATTGAGTTGGCGGTGACAGTTATATTTGGTTTAATTGCACTATGTGTTGTATTACTGCCCGTTTTCCTACCGGCAATGATTTCCATGCCGGATCGAATGAACAGATTATTCTCAAAGAGTGATAACCAGGGCGTTGAATAAAAGTATTAATCAAGTAATTAATTGATAAAAATGCAGTACGAATAAGACTGCCTTAGCCATAAACAAATTTTGACCGACATCCTACTATTTATATGCTTAAAGAGGTTTCTATTCTTTTTCAGAATAAATAAGTAGAGTGTCGGTTTTATTTATTTAAAATATAGTAAGTTATTTTTATAAAAATTCCTTTTTGTTATGGCTTTAAAATAACCTTAATGCATTCATCTTCTTTTTTATCAAAGATTTCATAACCATAGCTACCTTTATCCAGAGGGATTTTGTGCGTAATAATATCCGTAGCATCAAATTTCTTACTCTTGATTAAATCAAGAATTGGCTCAACATATGCATGAGCAGGACATTGTCCCATTTTTAGTGTCACATTTCGGGAGAAGAAGTCTCCAAAAGGAAACATATTATATTTAGCTCCGTAGACACCTATAAATGAAACAGTACCACCCTTACGCACGGCTTGAGCTGCCATTTCAATAGCAGATTTTGAGCCACCTTGAAGTTTTAATTTAGTTTCAACTGTTTCTAATAAGGACATTTTACCGTCCATTCCCACACAGTCAATTACGACGTCAGCTCCACCATGAGTAATTTCTTTAATATATTCACCAGTATTCTCATGGTCTTCAAAATTAATTACCTCTACATCATTGTATTTTTTTGCATGATCCAAACGATATTTTACATTATCTACGGCAATAACTCGTTTTGCTCCCACAAAAGCAGCCCATTTCTGTGATAACAAGCCGACGGGACCACAACCAAGCACTACTACGGTATCACCTAATTTAACGCCACCATTAACTAAGGTACCCCAATATGATGTTGGAAGAATATCAGTCAAGAATAATACCTGTTCATCCGTTAACTCTTCCGGTACTACCTTTGGTCCTACATTTCCAAACGGTACTCTAAGAAATTCGGCTTGTCCGCCATCATAACCGCCAAACAGTTCACTATAACCCAAAAGACCGCCAGTTTCACCATGAGAATTAGAATTATCGCATTGGCTCCAGAGATCATGTTCACAATACCAACAGTGTCCACAGGCAACGGGGAAGGGAATAATTACTCGGTCACCTTTTTTAAGATGAGTTATATCAGGACCAGTTTCTTGAATTATCCCCATTGCTTCATGACCAAGAATAAAACCCGAAGGCATTTTAGGAATCATTCCATGGAACAAATGCAGATCAGAGCCGCATATTGCTGTAGATGTAATCTTTAGGATAATATCATCGGATTTTTGAATACTTGGGTCCTGTACATTCTTTAGCTCAACATTTCGAACCCCACCATAAGTCAATGCTTTCATAATTTTAACCTTCTTCTTATATTATTGAGAATAATGTCTCTAGAATGTATCGTTAGCTAATTGATAAATAATATTCAAAGTTACTATAAAGGGACAAAGTTATAAAATATTAAGCAAATAAATGTAATTAACAATATTAAATAAGTTAAAACAAAATAGGAATATCGTTTTATCATTATAATTGATATAATGAAAGCGGAATGAGGTATTTGCATGCTTGCTTGCAAATATCGATTGGAGTAACAAGACCATGAACGGCCTTTGTTCATGGTATAATGAAAGCGGAATGAGATATTTGCAAGCTTGCTTGCAAATATCGATTGGAGCAACAAGACCATGAACGGCCTTTGTTCATGGTATAATAGGTAAAATAGTTTTAATGGGAGGGTGAAAGCTTGTCAATAACATTTAGAAACTATACAAGTCAAGCAGGTATAACGGAGGACTATTATAAGGTTAGGGCATTTTTAATAAAATTAGGTTATGCTGAATTTACATATGTAAGATGGGATTGGATGACGACTCATTCTTATCTAGATCAGTCCTCGGTAGGAAAGATTGGTTTGTGGGAAGACGAAGAAGAGGTTGTCGGAGTAGCAACTTATGATTGTCAGTTAGGGAGTGCCTTCTGTTTGGCATTACCCCAGTATGAGTCCTTGAAAAGTGATATGCTTATATATGCGAGTGAAAATCTATCAAAGGATGGGAACTTTGGAATTGCTATAGCAGACCGAGACCTATTCTTCCAGGAAGCAGCTGCTAAGTTAGGGTATGTAGCTACGGAAGAGAAGGAAGCGGATGCAGTTTTCCTGTGTGATCAGAATCCAACGGAATATAAATTACCAGATGGCTTTCACATTACGACAATGCAGGATACTTTTGACTTATATCAATATCGTCGTGTTCTATGGAAGGGCTTTGACCATGAGTTAAATGGGGAAGGAGAACTTTTATTTACCGAGAAAGAAGAACAAGACGCAAAAATAGAGATGCTTCGTCCAAATGTAGAATTAAATTTAAAGGTTGCAGTAGTTGCACCAGATGGGAATTTTGCTTCTTACTGTGGTATGTGGTATGACCCACAAGCCGGATATGCTGTAATAGAGCCGGTGGCTACAGATCCAGCTTATAGAAAAATGGGTTTAGGAAAAGCGGCAGTATTAGAGGGGATTCGCCGTACCAAAGATCTGGGTGCGAAGATTGTTTATGTGGGATCATCCCAGCAGTTTTACTACAATATAGGCATGCGTCCGTTTTCTACAACCACTATTTGGAGGAAAAAGTAATAGCTTTAATCGTAAGATGAATATATCGGAAGGGTGGAGTTAACCTGTTATCATTATATTTAAGTATACTAGAAACCGAGCAAGAAAGAGATAAGATGACTCAAATTTACGAAGAGCACAAACATGCTCTACTTAACTACGCATTAAAAATTACAAACTATAATCAAACTATGGCAGAAGATGCAGTACATAACACTTTTATTTCCATAATTAAGGAAAAGGAAAAATATTTCAATTTAAGTAGTAGGGATTTTCGCTTTTCATCCGTTATTATAGTAAGGAACAAATGCATTGACCTTATAAGAAAAGAAAAACCATATTCAAACATTCCGATTGAGGACATGGAAATATATCTGGAGTCTGAAGCAAAACCAGTGGATGAACAGGTTATTTTCTCTTCGGAATATGCTGCAATTCGAAAACATCTTGAGAACATTGATGAGATTAGCAGACAGGTACTGATAATGAAGTATGCTTTTGGAATGTCATATAAAGAAATTGGTGAGAAGCTTAATATGACGCCAAAACATGTTGACACTAGATTGCTACGTGCGAAAGAAAAAGTAAGAAAACTTGTAGACAAAGAGAATTTTAAGAAAAACTAAATTTAATAAAGGGGTGAGAACGAATAAATACGAAGCAATTTAATGACTCCATATTTGAGGCGATGTTTCGCCAAGCAATTATAGACGATTATAATGAAGAAATTGATTCTATTCCTACCAATGATAAGCTGATGGAGAAACTTTCTTTCTCTCCTGAGTTTGAATTCAGGATGAATAAATTATTTGCGAAAGAAAGGCGAAGAGAATTATTCAACAGATTTTTATTTTATAGTAAGCAAGTTGCGGCAATGTTTATCGTTACAATTGCTGTTGTATTTAGTTTGCTGCTCATCAATCCTGAAGTTCGAGCAGCAGTTAAATCAACAGTCATCGAATGGCGTGATAAGTTTACTTCAATCATCTTCCAAAGTAATAAGTCCTCTAATATGAATGATGAGAAAGAATGGCAACTTGAATATCTGCCCATTGGTTATCAACAAGATAAGATTGAAAACCTTGGAATGATAACAAATATTGAATATGTGAATGAGCAAGGCCAAGTCATTTATTTTTCATATCGACCAGATGGAGTTAATTCAAGTATATCCATTGATAATGAAAATCACAAAATTGAGAGCATTAAGATTAAGGGGATAGCAGCATATATTGCAAGAGCGACAGATGATGATTATGAAAATGGAGTAATATGGACGATGGAAGGTTACACATTTAATCTATGGAGTCAATTACCGATGGAAGAACTAATTAAAATTGTTGAATCGATAGAGTAAAATGACGAATTTTAAATATTTATATAATTTTTTAAAATATTTTAAAATTTATTGTAGGGAAAACATTTTTTCAAACGTTATTATATTGAAGGTTGATAACCTTACGAAGCTGAAAGGATGTGTTCCAATGAAATTAAAGAAAATGATAGCGCTATTACTGGGGGGAATACTTTTATTGTTTCAAGGTGTTTCAGTTCAAGCGCAAGAACAGACAGAACTATCTCAAGTTATAATAGGAGAAGGAATTGTTACACCATTATGGACAAATGTAAATGATATTACGCTGAATTTATACTTCAGTAGTGGTGTGGCCTATTGTTCGGGAACAATAAGAGGGTTATCCGGTACTACCAACATTAGTGCAACTTTTAAATTGGAACGTAAAGTGGGATCGACTTGGGTTTTTGAAAATGCTTGGGGACAGACTACAAGTAACAGCACACTATCCTTTTCAAATTCGGACGCAGTATCCTCTGGATATACCTACCGATTAAGTGTCAGTGCAAATGTTACTAGGAATGGAGTAACAGAAGCGGTAAGTAGTTCAGTGGAAGGTACTTATTAATCTACAGCATAGTATCGTAGATTGAGGGGAGTATTTTTATATAGTTATTATAGTTTTACATAACTCTTTGCTTTACAAATATCTATGGAGCTACTAGTTGGCTACATGTTTCGTATACTGGGGAAATAATATCGGGAGTGCCTGCAAAGGTCTCCCGATATTATGTTTTATCTTGTTTTCAATTATAAAGGTATTATAGAAGCATAGATTTAAATATGCTATTATAATAAAAAGAGGAGATAGGTACTGAAATATACATATTATGAAACAACATACAGCTATGTATTTAAATCATGTTAATAAAAGAGGTGAGTACAGTGAAAATAAAATGGTTTCCACGTTCATGGATTCAATTGAAATCATCATCTGGATATATTATCTATATTGACCCATCCTATATGAGTACGTACTTTAAGAATTATAAAAACAAAATAATTTTTTCGGAAGAAGAGGACGATACGCTCCCGGAAGAGCTGGAAAAAGGGAACATGGTTTTACTATCACATATTCATAAGGATCATT
The DNA here is from genome assembly GCA_023407575.1 of Bacillota bacterium. Taxonomy (GTDB): domain Bacteria; phylum Bacillota; class Clostridia; order Lachnospirales; family Lachnospiraceae; genus Mobilitalea. The sequence goes on along the minus strand of JAEYLX010000075.1, from coordinate 493,217 downwards.
GTAAGGAAGTTACGATTAGACGATTAAGTCATAGTAATACAATGGTACTAACTCCAAAGAAGTATAGCAAAGAACTAGATAAGAATGTCCTATATGTGAAAGCAGGGGACAAATATCAATTCGAAAACATTTTGATTGAAGTGGTACATGCTTATAATACCAGTGAGGGCAATTCCACAAGAAAGGTTCATAATAGAGGGGAAAGCGTAGGTTATGTAATTAATATTGACAATAAAAGGATTTATTTCTCTGGAGATACAGATTTGACACCTGATATGAAGGAATTAAGGAATATAGATATAGCTATCATTCCAATCGGTGGAGTATTTACAATGGATGTGAATGAGGCAGTAGAAGCAATGTATAATATGAAACCTAAAATAGTGATTCCTGTACATCATTTAAAGCAAAATCCTTATGATTATAAGCAGCGAATGGACGAATTTAGTATCGATGTAATTGTACCAATGATTGGAGAAGAAATAATATTGAATTAGTAAAAGTGAGTATTTTCAGGGGAAGATACTTACTTTAATTACATATGATAACAGCGTTCAGCTGTAAATAAAACTGTAAATAAAACTGTAAATAAAACTGTAAATAAAACTGTAAATAAAACTGTACATAAAACTGTAAATAAAACTATAAATAAACTATAGATAGAACTATAAATAAAACTTTAAATAAAATTATAAATAAAGCTATAAATAAAGCTAGAAATAAAACTATAATTAAAACCATAAATAAATCTTTTCATAATACTAAAATACAGGAAGTAATACAAAATAGGATAAATGTACCATAGTCTTATCAAAGAGTAGAAAAATGTTGAATACTGTAAAGTCGTATAATATAATAGAAAAATATGGCTAATAGGGCAAATGACATTTAAATACGTTAATCGGGGGAAGAAAGTACTATGAAGAAGTTCTTAACAATGGTTTTTGCAATTTTTGTTACACTGTGCATTAGTTATTCGTCAGTTTCTGCGGCATCCTATTTTTCAAACAATAAAGCATTGGATAGTATGTTTGCTAAATTGGAGAAGATATTTGCAAAATATGAGAAAGATGAAGTGATTCGTCCAGAATATATGGAAATTATAACGGATTCAAGTCAGAAAGGTGATCCTTGGCCGACGAAAAAAATAACAGCAGCACAGATGAAGGCAGCTGCAGCAAAAGAACTAAATACTATGAAAGTTGAAATTGAGATAATTGAAGAAAGACTGGGTGGATTGTCTGCACAAGAATATAAAATAATTGTGGATCACATTAATGAGCAGTTGCTTTTAGCTAAGGATAGTAGCTATGGCTGGGACTTTGATGGGAAAATAGTTAGTTTGTATGTATCTTGGGATGAAGAATATGATTTATACAATTTTAAAGGCGTAGTAGGTAATTTTGCCAGGATGGGGAAAGAAAAAGACCAGGTAAACCCTGCTGCACTGAAAGTCAAAGACAAGATTACTAGGTATTTAAATCAATCCATTCAAAAAGGAAATAAGGTTGGCAAGAAAGTTCTTGAGCAATTACCAGGTGAAGTGGAAAGGCTATTTATTGAATATGACTTATCCAAAATTGAGGCTGCAAGAGCGTTAGCAGATATTCATAAGGATATTTACACACCGGACTGGGATAGTTATGATGGGACAGATACAGTGGAAGAGCTGGTAGAAAGTATTGAATCAGGGTTATACTGGGTTCGTTACTATAGAGAAGAGGAAAAACCGATAGAGTTTTATGAATATCCTAAGGATGAACCAACTGCTAGTAACAAAGAGGATATTACTAAGAGTATATTAGATGGTGAACTGTCCAAGACATTTTCTTATGGATTTAAAAATGCTATAACAGTGGAGGAACTGGCTAAATTATATTTTGAGAACGTAGAGTTGAATGAAAAAATTGTTATTGACAGTAATGCAATTAGTTCTGATAGTCCCGATTACATTAAAAATGCTTTTATTTATGGTATGATTGATGATGACAGTAATTTAAATAAGTCTTTGACAAGAATAGAAGCAGCTAGAAAATTGATGAGTGCAGCAACCAGTGAGCTAGGAGGAATCTCGACTTCTATTCCTATTTTAGATTACAATAAAATTGCTATTGATGATTATCCAATTGTAGGAACTTGTATAGAATCTGGTATGAAGACTAGAATTGATAAATTTGAGCCACAGAGCAAATATACAAAGGAAGAGGCCATAGTAGACCAATTTGTACTTAGATATGAAGACATAAGGGGATATAATATTCCAATTAATTTTTCTGATGCCTCAAAGATTATAGTTGGTAAAAATACAATTCATATTGTGTTTGATAATAAGAAGGAGATAAAGCCATATATTGAAGATTATTTAGATGATACATTACTAGATAAAATCAAATTAACTGGTAATTATACCAGAGTGGATACTGGCGGAATGCTGATTGAACTGTATACTTCAAAGAATGGAATTAAATTTACAATAAAAAAAGGTGTAACATATGTGGGTTTTGAAGATGGTTTGTATGGAAAAGATATAGCCTATAACCTTGAACCGAAGGTATTGAAAAGTACTGATAAAGTAAATATGAGTATGCAAATAGACAGTCGTTTTAAAAAACTCAATACGAAGCTGGACCCGATACTGGCCAAAATTATTAAAAAAGGAATGAGTGACAAAGAAAAAATTAAAGCCATTCATGACTATGTTGTTTTGAATATAACCTATGACTACGGATATAGGAATGAAGAAAGTATTGAAAACTTGATTAAATCCATTGATGCTAAAAAAGGAGTATGTGGAGATTATGCCATGTTTTTTAAATATTTGTGCTTAAGAGCTAATATTCCAGCAAGATATGAATCAAACTATCTGATGCAACATGCCTGGAATGCGGTATATCTAAATGGTAAATGGATGTTTATAGATACTACTTGGGATGATGCAGACAATGGAAAGTTAAAATACACTTATTTTCTGGTAGATAAATATACCTTTATGAAAACTCATGTTCCAGTAACGGGTATCCCTAATCCTAAGTTTTATACGAATGTTGACAAGTTCAACATCAAATCACAGGAAGAACTGAGAGGATTTTTATTAGAGAATTTCGTTTGGACAGATGGATATAAGCAAACCTTCCGTATGGCTGATAAAAAGATTAAACCGATTATTCCTTATATGAAAGATCCTGATGTAAGCGTTACGTTAACATATGATGCGAAGAAGGATTTATATACAGTTACAGCAAAAAAGAAATAAAAAAAGAAGTAATATCAAAGGTAGAGGGTTAAAAGCCCTCTACCTTTTTTATGAACTCTTAACCAGTCTGCATCATAAATTAATCCTAAGGATAAAAACGAAGAGGCAGAAAATGATTAAGGAAAAAGCTATGTCTTTTATTACAGATCTTGCATATGACTATCTGAATAAAAAGCCGGAGAAGCGAATGATAAAATTAGTTGATTTAGTTGATAAATTGGATAGAAAGGATAGTTTAAAAGCACAGCGTAGGGTTTTTCGCAATATCATAGAAAATAAGGATAATAATTGGAACAGGTATATGCTGAGCATGTGGGAGGATATTGATCCCGAGGTAAGAAAGGTATTCTTTCATAATTTTATATTTAATGCAACCATATTCTCTGGTAAAAAGCATGATGAACTTAAAAGGAAATATGAATGCAATATTCCCTTTGCCATCTTGATGGATCCTACCTCTGCATGCAATTTAAACTGCACTGGATGTTGGGCAGCACAGTATGGCAATAAGCAATCCATGAGTTATGAAATCCTGGATGATATTATAAGACAGGGAAAAGCAATGGGGACACATCTGTATGCTTACTCAGGTGGAGAACCACTGGTACGTAAAAAAGATATTATACGTTTATGCGAGAAGCATAAGGATTGTATCTTTACTGCATTCACGAATGGGACATTAATTGATGAAGCCTTTGCAGATGAGATGCTTCGCGTAAAAAACTTTATACCTGCAATCAGTATTGAGGGGTTTGAAAAAGAAACTGATGCAAGAAGAGGTGATGGAACATATCGTGCAGTGGAAAAAGCTATGGCAATATTAAAAAAGAAAAAATTAGCTTTTGGCGCTTCCTGCTGTTATACAAGAAATAATGTTGATATAATAGGAAGTGAAATCTTTATTGATGATTTAATTAATAAAGGAGTAAAGTTTGCTTGGTTCTTTACCTATATTCCAGTTGGAGCAGATGCAGTACCAGATTTAATTGCAACTGCCGAACAGAGGGAGTACATGTATCAGCAAATAAATAAGTTTCGGAAGACAAAACCGCTCTTTACAGTGGATTTTTGGAATGATGGTGAATATGCAGGAGGTTGCGTTGCAGGAGGTCGCAGGTATCTGCATATTAATTCTGCCGGCGATATTGAACCTTGCGCCTTCGTGCATTATTCAGATTCTAATATTTACAACACCACCATATTGGAAGCCTTACAAGCTCCATTATTAAATCAATTTTATTTGAATCAACCTTTTAACAATAATCATCTGCGTCCTTGTCCATTAATGGATAATCCGGAACGTTTAGTAGCTATGGTGGAGGTATCAGGTGCTAAATCTACAGATTTACTCCATCCAGAAGACGTACATGATTTAACTGAAAAATGTAAGAATGCAGCAGATGAGTGGGGTATCAAGGCGGCTCAACTGTGGGAGCAAACGCATCCATGTAATGGTTGTTGTAGGTGTAAACACCAAATATAATAAAAGTATTTTAATAGTAGAGGAGTCTGTTGCCAGACTCTTCTTTTTATTCATGACAAGTGAAACGACTTGTCATTTCATCTTGTTTACCTGTCAATCTATGATAGCCAAAAGAGCACTGGTTTTAGGGTCATTGGAGAAAAAGATAAAGTATTAAAAAGCTTTGTCGAAAAGAAATAGTAATAAAAAATGATAAATAATGGATTTGGACTTGATTTTTTAACAGAATGTGTTATAATTGTTACATAAATGTTAAACACTTATTGATTGTGTAAATATTTAGACTTAATTTATTCATTGATTATGGACTTAACTATGGACATAAATATTCATAATTAAAGCCACAACAAGGAGAAAAACATGAATTTCAAAAAGTTATTAATTAGTTTATTTGTTGTAATGTTTGCATTAAATATAGGTAACGTAAAGGCATATGCTGCAGAGGAAACTACCGATAAAGAAGATAAGGAAGTAACCGCTGAATATTCAGAAAAAGATCTTAGACTTTTAACAGCATTAATTTATTGTGAATCACAATCAGAAATATATAGAGGTAAACTAGCTGTAGGAATTGTAGTTATGAACAGAGTTAGATCAGATAAATATCCTGATACTGTGAAAGAAGTAATATTTCAGAAATCCCAATTTAGTCCAGCCTCCAGTGGATCTTTAGAAAAAGCCTTGGAGCAATATGATAAGGGTAATTTTACTTCCCAGGATGAGAAAGAATGTATCAAAGCAGCAAAGTTAGCTTTAAGTGGTGTTACTACAATTACCATTAAAGAGGAAGAGGTTGACTTTAGTAAATTCTTATCTTTCAGTAGAAGAGTAAGCGGATACAAATTACAGTTAGGAAACCATCAATTTAAATAAATAAAAGTATATAACATTAGGACATGAGAGCTATCTTTCATGTCTTTTTTAGTTACCTTATTTACTGCCCAAATGGATTTAATCCTATAGATAGCCTGTCAAAAATAGTGCTAAAGATATTGTTTTTGAATGTCATACTCTGTAAAATAGTATAAAATAGTGTGAAAATAATCATATTCAGTGGTAAATATTGATATGTGTTCTAAATTATGTTAATTTATAACAGTACAATTAAAAGTAATAACCCTTAAAAAATGTAAATAAGTGGAATTTAAATAGTGGCATTTACCTTTAATTGTTAAACGACAAAAGAAAAAAGCATTTTGGAGGCACTAGAGTGGAGACAGGACATTTTAAAGTTAATATACAGGATCAAAACCTAAACGAAATGCATATCAATGCAATTCGTTATGAATATACGAAAATTGATGGGAAGTGGCTTCGACTACATTATAATACAACAGTGGGACTGGTTATATTTTCATTCTTTGTTGAGATTTTTCTGGGATTTATTATGATTAACTCAGAGATGCTATCAACGACAGTCGAGCGATTCTTTTTAAAATTCTTAATTGTACCTAGCGGCATTAATTTGATATGCCTTGCTACGGATACTTACATAATGAAAGCAAAAAAATTAACGCAAACTTTTAAAATTTACTCCGTCTCATTGATTTTTGTTGTAATAAGTTTTACTCTTTTCACAGTGCATAGTGCATTTGCTGCAACTTATTATATTTTTGCAATAGCAATTATGTTAACAACAATTTATGCTAGTTATAGCGTAACAAGTTGGACGGCTATTACCAGTTTAATAGCCCTGATTGTATCTGAATTGTTTTTATCCTGGGATGTTGATAAGGTAAGCGTATATCAAAGTACGCACCGGTTGGGTGAATTTTTAATTTCTATTTTTGTTTTAATTGCTTTTTCAATTACTTGTATGGTTGCAATTCGATTTGAGCAGAAAAAAACCAGCGCAAGCGTACAAAAGGATATCGAACGCCATCAATTGCAACAAAGTGTTTATATGGATGAAATGACTGGAATTTATAATCGAAAAGCATTTCATGACGAGTTAAAATACATGGAATATTCAACTTTTCAAAATCCAGTTATTCTTGCAATTGCTGATATTGATAAATTTAAATCAGTTAATGATACTTGGGGACATCATATAGGTGATCTCTGTTTAATCGAATTTGGGAGAATATTAAGAGAATATGATAAGCTGGTAACATCCTTTCGCTATGGCGGAGATGAATTTTGCTTATTATTCCACAATTCGGATATGAAGAATGCAGAAGCATTATGCAGTAGAATTCAATCTAAAGTTAATAGTATGGTATTAAAGGAGTGTGAGGAACTTAAACTGACAGTAAGTTTTGGTTTAGCAGAAATAACAGAGGAATACGACACAGTAAAATTATTTATACATGCAGATCGAGCCTTATATGAAGCAAAAGAGGCTCGAAATGCAATACATGTATTTAAATAGATTATGATTAATTAGATGAAACCTGTTTTAATTTTTCCCAATTGTTTGGTTTGAAGCCAACTAAAATTATGGAGTCTGTTACAATAATAGGGCGTTTAACTAACATTCCATCGGTTGCCAGTAGATGCAGCTGTTCCTCTTCGGACATATTAGGCAACTTATCTTTCAAATTCATGGATTTATATAATATTCCGCTGGTATTAAAGAACTTATGCAAAGGTAATTCACTTCTAACATGCCATTCTTTAAGTTCTTCATACGTTGGCTTGTCCTCTTTAATATGGCGGGCGGTAAAGTTAAATCCACTTTTCTTAAGCCATAGCTTTGCTTTTTGACAGGTGGTACATTTAGGATATTCAATAAATAACATGGAGGTCCTCTTTTCTAATATTTACTCAATTGCTTTCGATTTTAACATGAATAAATACGAATAACAAGATAGAACAAGCAATTTAAATGTAACATATACAATTATAAGGATGATAGGAATTGACAGGTAATAATATTAGTGTTAAAATATGAATGAATATTAAATGATTCATTCATATTTTGGGTTGTATTACTTTGTGAAAGCTTTATCACATTTACGTACAATTGAAAGTTGATTATTTTAATAATAAAAAGTTTGCAGTATGGGGAGGGAAATACTTTGATTGATAAAAAAGCAGAAATTTTAAAATGTGGCAGAGAATTATTCAGTACGAAAGGCTTTAAAGATACTAATATTGCTGAGATAACAAAAAAGGCAAATATGGCTACCGGTACTTTTTATAACTATTATCCATCCAAAGATAAGTTATTTATGGAGATTTATTTAGATGAAAATATGAAGCTTAAAAGGGAAATCATGGAGTCGGTTGATTTGGAAGATAGTCCGCTGAATGTCATGAAGGAAATTACTTTTTTAAATTATAAGGGTATGACAGAGCATCCAATCCTAAAGGAATGGTACAATCGAGATGTTTTTACTAGAATAGAACAGAGCTTTCGTGAAGAAAACGGACTTGATGGTGTGGATTTTCTATATAACAGTTTTAATACAATTGTTAAGAAGTGGCAAACAGAAGGTAAAGTAAGAAATGACATAGAAGCGGATATGATAATGGCGATATTTTCGGCATTAGTTATTGTTGACACACATAAAGAAGAGATTGGACTTAAATATTTTCCAAAGGTTCTAGAATATTTGGCAGAATTTACAATGCATGGTTTAATGGATTCAAAAGAAAACAATAAGATACGCTAGGTTAACGGAAGTAATAATTATAGTAAAATATTCAGTAGGGGGAGTTCATTATGAAAATGGTGGTTATTTCTTATTCATTATCTGGTAACAATGAAGCTTTGGCAGACAGTATAGCAAAGGAATTAGCAGTAGAGCATATTACAATAAAAGAAGCTAAGCCTAGAAACATTAGTTCCATTGTATTAGATTTAATTTTTAACAGAACACCTAAGGTACAGCCAACACCTGATGTACTTGAAAAATACGATTTATTTATTATGTTTGGACCTATTTGGATGGGTAAAGTGGCAACACCGCTTCGGACTTATTTAAAAAGCCTTGATATTAAGAAGCAACGTTATGTTTCCATATCGATAAGCGGAGGAGCTGATGGTGCTAATCCTAAAATAGCAGGTGAATTGAGAAAAATAGCAGGGAAAGACCCTGTTGTACTGTTAGATCTGCATATTGCAGATCTATTGCCTTCAGGGCAAGATGCCGTTCGTAAAGAAACATCAGCTTATAAAATAAATCAAGAAGACATAAAAAAATTGTCTGCTACAATAACGAAAACCTTGAAGGAGGCGAATTTATAACAATTATATTAAATTAGGCTTACTAAGCCTTAGCTCTTAAGTAGTTTTTCTATTTAAGACAGCTAGGGCATGTTTTCAATTATAATTTTTCCTTAATTCCAGTATTCGTTCTTTTAACTGATTACATGTGCTCTGGGGACCTAAAACTTTGACAAAGGTTGGATTTTTCAGTGCAAGTTCAAGAATTGCATCCTCGTATTCGGTATAAATTTCAACAATTAAGTAATTACCGTGCTCAATAATCTTATGGTCTTCCATATAATAATTGTGCTTTATTATTTCATAAAAACTCCTATCAATGTGCAATTGGTATAATTGCTTCAATCTGCCAAAGGTGTTATCAGCTGCAACCAAGTTTGGAATATTGCAAGTACTATCAAGAAGTGAAATATCTGTAATTCGATCTAATCGAAAGGTTCTTAATTTCTCTCGCAGATGACAATAACCATTTAAATACCATCCACCTTCATCAAAAGTAAATCGATAGGGAGAAACTTCTCTCTCGGTTAAGATATCTTTTAAAGGAGTATAGTAAGTAAACTTAACCCTTTTTTCCTCTTCAAAGCTTTTTATAATTGTTTCGAGTATATGATCTTCATAGACACCAGGATTAATCCTGTTAATGTAAACTTTAAAATTATTAAGAAAGCGATCAAAATTTGGTCTTTTGTTTTGCGTAAGTGCATTAAAAAGTTTTAATCGTAATAATTCATAATCTTTGTGAAGTTCAGGGACTTTTAGTTCTTTGCCAAGTGTTAAAAGCAGGAGGAAATTAGTTATTTCAGTTTCTGTAAGATTTATGGAAGGTATAAAATAATTAGATTCAATGGCATAGCCACCTTGATTTCCTTCATATGCGATTATCGGTACCTTCATTTGACTAAGTGCGTCAATGTCTCGATATATGGTACGTTCGCTTACCTCTAGATGCTTTGCAATTTCACCAGCTGTAAGTTTACCTTTTTCCTTAAGTAGATAGATTATAGCATTCAATCGTTCTGTTTTTTTCAAATATTTATCCTTCTTTGTTCGATAATCCTTACTATACTTTCATTAGATAGGAACATATATCATATTCATAATCCGGTTGCCAATCTGCTTTTACAAGCAAGCTTACAATGCTACATTCCGCATGATCTTGTTGCTCCAATCGGCATTTGTAAGCAAGCTTGCAATACCTCATTCCGCTTTCATTATATCATGAACAAAAAGCATGTTCATGATCTTGTTGCTCCAATCAGCATTCGCAAGCAAGCTTGCAATACCTCATTCCGTTTTCATTATATCATATATAATAATTTATAGATTACTTGTTTATTTAAAACCTTATTATGCCCGGACACAAGGGTGTCAAAACTTAGTTCCTCATATTTTTTTAGAGTTGCTTTATATACCGATTTCTCACAATAAATACTTGGCAGGAGATTGTCCATACTGTCCCCAACATTATCTCCTAGAATAAGAACGTTATCTTCTTCGTCTAAAATACTGATGGAATCAGGAGTGTGCCCTGGGGTATGAAATAATTTGATTTTATCCTCCACGAAATAAAGCTCTTCATCGAAAACAAGGGTTGGGAGCGTCATTTTAATATTACCACAGCAATACTGCTGATTCTTTTGTAGCATCTCGTCCCAATTTGTGTGCATCAAATCCTTACATAATTTATGAGAAATAAGAAGGCAATCCTTTAAGGAGGTATTTCCCCAGATATGATCCCAATGATAATGGGTATTTACTACAATCGTTCTTTTACTATCATTTTTTATATATTCCCAAACAGGATTAATGTAGTTTGAGCCTAGCCCCGTATCAATAATATAGTTGTATTTTTTTCCGGTAATTAAGTAAATATTTAAATCCCATCCGAAATCTTCAAAAGTAAATAAATGTCCCCTTGCCTTAATTTTTGAAATCTTCATAATATTCCTCCTTTAAGTTTTGTACCCTTATTTTACTATATTAACTCAGACAGATACCTGTCAGGGTTAAAAACAAATAAAAGGGTTAGACAAATTAAATTAGCATATGGTAATATTTACTTATAATTAATATATTAGGATGAGGTAATGTGGAAAATAGAGTAGAAGTATGAAGAAAATATATTGAAAATACCAGGTGAAAGTGCAGGGCTGGTAAACTCATAAAAGAATATAGACAAAAGGAATTGAGGTAATCATCGAAATATGGATAGGGATAAAATAGTAATTAGAAGACCTGTAATAGATGAGTTAGCAGGAATTAATGCATTTTTTGAAATGATGTTGAAGGATACTTTTGAGGCTAATGGGATAAGTAATTTAACTGAATTGCTGGAAGAGGAAATTCAGGTTAAAAAGAAATATATCCTTCAAGATTTTACCTCCAACGGAAAGGATAGGTTTTTTCTGTTGGCTGTATATGAGGGTAATCTGATTGGCTCAATAGAATATGGAGCATCAAATGAAGTCTTGAATAAGTGTACAAACAATGAAATGAAAGATATACTGGAAATAGGAACAGTTTTTGTTCATCCGAAATATCAGAAACAAGGGGTTTCTTCGATATTAATTTATAACTTGTTTCTTAAATTATCTAGTAATCTTATACAAGAGGTTTGCTTTGATAGCGGATACAAAATAGCACAGGCTGTATGGAGTAAAAAATTTGGTAGTCCTAATTATTGTAGAAAGGATTATTGGGCCGTAGGGTCTCATCATATGATTTGGAAAGTAGGGGTTAATGAAACATTAGAGATCCTAAAACGTGAATTGTAGAAGTATTTCGTTAATATTAGATATTTTCCTGATAAAACAAATAGGTATGGAGGTATGCAGAATGTATGTATATTTAATGAATAACCAAAAGCCTCTAAATGAGGAGCTGATAAAAAACCATGTGGAGCATTTAAAAGAACTGAAAAGACAGGGTAAGCTTGTGCTATGCGGCCCATTCGAGGATTATCCTGGAGGTATGGTGGTGTTTCAGGCAGGTAATAAAGAGGAAGCTATGGATATAGCAAAGGCAGATCCATTTATTTCATCAGGATGTAAAACCTTTGAGCTAAGGTTTTTAGAGGAAGCGAATGAAGACAATAATTATCTGCTATAATAAAAGGGTGTATAGATAAAGTAACGATAAAGACCGATAAGGTAAAATTGAATGGAAGGTTAACCTGAAAGGTGGTGATAGTATGTCATTTCAGGCATATATCGATAATATAACGAAGATTACAGGGCAAACACCGGATCAAATCAGAGAGAAAGCGTTAGCACGGAATATCATTTCTGAAGATATGAAAGCCACAGAATTCGTAAACTGGCTGAGTGTTGAGTATGGTTTGGGGAAAGGACATGCCATGTCTATGTGGAAGTATTTCCTTGAACATGAGTGGATTATTACAAAGCATTCAAAAATATAATTAGCCCTTAGCGCTTCTCATAGCTTTTTTATGAATGATGCCTGGAGAAATTTTAAATTCTATATATTCTTTTGAAGTTATAGAATAGATAGCCATTTTGGCGTTTTCATCAAAATGGATTCCCCACCCATATTTTTTAGGAAGGCTAGAGGAGCGCATACATGCTTGACCCTTTGAAAATAGTCTTTCTTTTTCTGCTTCTTTTTGTTCTTCTGTAATTAAATTCCTTATAGCATATATGTTAAAAATAAGTTCATCAGATGTAAACTTATATGGATTTGTTAATAAAAGTTCGTACTGTAGCCTTGCAATTGATTTCTTATCCTCTTTTAAAGGAGGTTCCACTCCTTTTTCAGCTTTACAATCTTCTGCGATTTCTATAAATGTATTAACATAATCTGTGGTGTGTATCATAGGAATACCTCCGAATTTTTCATAATTCCATGTAATATATAGGATAACGTAAATGTAGTATGGCTTCAAGCATTGGTAAGATATCTACCAGGAATTGTTATGCCCAGAAAGGGAAAAGGAATCGCTGGTTACTAGCAGTATAGCAGAAGTATGAACCTAATAATATAGATTTATAAATTCAAGCTGATTATATATCAGCTTATTTTTTTAACAGTTGTTTAACACATATTGATTTCTATGAAGTAGCATTCTATAGTTGTATTTGATAATTAATAGTAAATTGATATTAATTTAAAAATTATAATATTAACATATTGACAATAATGTATGACATACAGTATACTGATTATGAGGTGATTAATATGGATTCAAATAATGAACTTATAAGTTCACTAATCGTTGAATTAAAAAGAGGCACATTGGTTTTATCTGTAATGAGTCAGTTAAGTACCTATGAGTATGGATATTCACTTGTACAGAAGCTCGAAAATAAGAATGCCCCTATTGATGCAAGTACGCTTTATCCTTTATTGCGCAGATTAGAAAAGCAGAACTTGTTAATCAGTGAATGGGATACCAGTGAGAGCAGGCCACGTAAATTTTATAAGCTTAGTGAGGAAGGGAAAGAAGTATATTCACAGCTTAAAAAAGAATGGAGAGCAATGTCTAACTTAGTAGATACATTATTAAAGGAGGAAGAAAATGAAACTAATTGATCGATATGTTTATGCTGTAACACAGCATTTTCAAAAAGATTTAAGAGATGAGATAAGCAAGGAGCTTCGTGCTAATATAGAAGATATGCTTCCAGAGGATTATTCAGAGGAGGAGGTTTATCAGGTACTGGAGAAACTAGGTAACCCAAGAAAACTTGCCAATGAATACAATCCGAATAAGAGATATTTAATTGGACCTTTGATGTATGAACAATATTTATCAGTACTTAAACTAGTAGTTGGCATCTGTATTACCGTATTTGTTTGTCTTGCTATCCTGGGTTGGGCGATAGAGCCACCGGTGGAGGGATTTCAATATAGTAATCTATCGGTTCTATTTGGTGATTTAATCTCTGCAGCTTTTGAAGGTGCGCTGCAAAGCGCTTTGTGGGTAACATTGGTTTTTGTTATTCTGGAAAGAAGTGGTGTTGATACAGGAATGGCTCCATTTAGTAAAAAGGAATGGTCACCCAAGGATTTGCCAGCAGTTACTATTAGTAATAAAAAGAAGATATCTCGTGGTGAAACAATAGTTTCCATATGTTTCACGGTGTTTTTTGCTTCTTTTATATTTGTAAAGCCACAACTTATAGCAGGGTATTTTACAGAAGATAATGGAACCTATAGTAGAATACCACTATTCGATATTGATAGATTAAAGGCGTACTTGACTATCCTTTTTATACTGGTAATTGTTCAACTTTTAATATCCATTTGGAAATATATAACCAGGAGCTGGAACTTGCCACTTGCTGTAGTGAATTTAATTTATAATGCAGCTGCCTGCATTGTAGTTATTGTTATGATGAATGATCAAGTTTTAATTAACAGGGAGTTCTTTCATAAAATATTGGAGCAGGCAAATGCAGCATCGACTACGATTGCGACTTGGGGAAATCAAAGCAGATGGGTATTTATCGCAGTCTTTGTAGTAATCAGTATTTGGGATAGCTTTTCAGGTATTAGAAAGAGCCTGAGTCAATCTGTTGAAGAGTAATATTGATCACGATATGCCTTTGGTGTCATTCCCGCATGTTTCTTAAAGACAGTGATAAAGTAGCTTTGTGAATAGAAGGATAACAAATCACTGATTTGACATGCGGAGTATTGGGAACAGGATAATAAGATTTTTGCTTCATTCACTTTCTTGTCTTCAATGTAAGACATAAGCGTCTGCCCGGTTTCTTTATGGAAGAGAAAGGATAGATATTTTGGAGTTAAATTCACTTCCTTTGCCAGTGCAGCTAATGTTAATTTATTAGGAATGTTTTTCGCAATATAGTTCATACAGTTAGAAATTGATTTTGAATAGGTTGATAGTTTCATCGATTTGGCTTTTGATACACGTTCCGTGAAATCAAGAGCCATTTTTTCGTTTAGTAGGCTTAGCTCATATAAAGTCGTACAATTTTCCATTTGCTTAATGTAAATGTCACTAAGTGTGAAGGCAGACTCTTCCTCCAGACCTCCTTCTATGGCAAAGCGGGTTACCAGAGTAGTGTTTGCGATACAACCATAAAAGAGCTGTTTAAACGGATTTTTAGACATATTACCGTATTTCGTTTGAGGAAGTGTTTTATAAGTAGATACCAGTCTTGTTACATCACCATCTTTCACACAATTTAGTACGGTAAGCTCCTGACTGTAGGAAGTATGAATTCTAGAATCTTCTTTGTTTTCAAAAAGTTCATAAATATATTTTTGTGATAATGTTTTAGTCAGAGGAGAGGAGTTGTGGTTAATAATCTCCTCACTACTAGGTGCTTCATTTTTCAAAAGCAGCATCATAATCCGTAAACACGAACTAAAGGATGTAAGGGAAACAATCGGTAAATTCTCAACTAATTTTTTTAGTACCTTTGTATTCATATCAGTTGCAAAGGAAAGAGAGCGCATTTCAATAATATGAAAGAAGCTAGACAAAAGCATCGGACCACCGACAAGATAAAAAGTTTCTCCATTTCGCTCAAAGGAAAAAATATAATACAACTCATGTTCAAAGCATAGTACCTCAAAGTCAGGCTTTGTGACTTTGGCAAAAAGCTTTTTCATAATAGAAGGAAAGGTTTCTATTAGCTCAGAAGAGTTAGTAGAAAAAAAGGAAGTAATAATTTCTAAGTTTTTATTAAGCAGGCAAAGTGGAATTCTATTGTATTCATATAATTCTTCGATCATTAATTTCTCGGATGCTGCTAAGCACATAGAACTGCCTCTTTTCGTAATTTATATTGTAATTGTACATCAAGAAAGGTGTTAGTTGGTTGCTGAATGACTCACGATTATAACGTTTTTGTGTTTTTCAATTTTAATATATAAATTATAAGGTACGATGTCAAGAAATTATGATATAAAAAACGAAATAATAATATTAATAATAACTATCTGATGTTAAAATTATCCTACAATATTTCAACACAGTAGGTTTTTCTGCAAAAAACTATGAGTGTTATAGGGGTAATAAAATAAAATACAGGAGAGGTGCTTATGGGCAATAAAGGTGCAATAAAAAAGAGAGAAAAGATCTTCTATGGATTAGGAGACATGGGAAACAATGTGGCATATGGTGCAATCGGCTTCTATTTTGTATTTTTTCTGACAGACGTTGCAGGAATATCACCGTTATGGGCAGGATATATCTTTATGGTGGTTCGTATATGGAATGCAGTTTGTGATCTGTTCATGGGAGTTTGGTCCGATCGAACCAGAACTCGTTTTGGAAGAAGACGTCCATTTTTACTTTTTGGTGCAGTCCCACTTGGAATTGGATTTGCACTCCTTTGGATCGTACCTTTTGAAGACACAACCCATTTAATTATTTATTACACTTTGATTGGTATTTTATTTAATACTCTTTATTCGTTAGTATCAATTCCATATAACGCACTTTTACCGGAAATGTCGCAGGATTATGACGAGCGTACCAGCATTTCTGGTTACAAAATGGCTTTTTCTTTTGTTGGATCGCTTTTGTCAGCAATGGGTGTTACACTTATTGTAGATTCTATCTATCCGGGAAAAAACATGTACATAGAAAGCTTTCCGGTTATGGGTAAGGTACTAGCGCTTATTCTGATTATATGTATTTTGTTCGCTTTTGGTGGGACGAAGGAGCGTGTGGAACCACAGAAAATTAAGAAACAGGATAACCTTATTAAAAATCTAAAGTCGCTCCTAAAATTAAGAGAGTTCAAGGTAGTGCTGGGAGTCTTCATCTTCAATATGGTATCCTTTGATATTATCATGGCACTCTATATCTATTTTATGAAATATGTATTAAAGATTTCTGATGATTTGAGTTACATTTTTATGGCAATACCACTTGTGGCAGCAGTAATTGTAACACCTTTATGGGTTGGTATCAGTAATAAAATAGGAAAACAAAAGACCTATATGATATCTGCAATCTATTTTCTGCTTCCCTTATTCTCATGTATGTTTATCCCAGCTGAAAGTATTGTATTCACAGCAGTTATTACTATCCTCATTGGTGTAGGAATATCGGCATCACAGGTACTGGTATTTTCCATCCTTCCTGATGTTGTTGAGGTAGATGAATTAAAAAATGGGATAAGAAGAGAAGGCATTATCTATGGTTCTACTATGCTTTTATATAAGATAAGTTCAGCGATTATTGTTGCAATTGTAACTGCTGCAATGGGCTGGTTCGGGTATGTGGAAAGTGTCGGAAATACGGTTGCAGTTCAGACGGAAGAGACTATATTCGGAATTCGGTTGCTGATGAGTGGAATGCCGGCACTATGTCTGGTTTTGTCTGTTATCTTTATTCGTAAGCTTTCCCTCGAAAAAGAGAACTTTGAGAATATAAAGAATTCGATAACTAAAACGAATGCAAAATAAGGTGGAGTTGACGATGAAAGCAGAGATGAATAACAAAGGTTCCTTTAAGGAAGAGGCAAAGAACTTAGTTGCAAAAATGACACTGGAAGAAAAAGCCAGTTTATGTTCTGGAAAAGACTGCTGGAATACAAAAGCAATTGATAGACTTGGAATTGAATCTATTATGATGTCAGATGGACCTCATGGGCTAAGAAAACAGCTGAATGCAACAGATAACCTTGGGATAGGGGCAAGTATACCTGCAACCTGTTATCCTACTGCAAGTGCAATTGCCTGCAGCTTTGATCGTGAATTATTATATGAGGTTGGTGCAGCAATGGGAGAGGCTTGTTTGCAGGAACAGGTTTCAGTTATTTTGGGACCGGGAGCGAACCAGAAAAGAAGTCCACTCTGTGGACGTAACTTTGAATACTTTAGTGAAGACCCGTTGCTTTCAGGTGAAATGGCAGCCAGTATGATAAATGGGATACAAAGCACTGGAATCAGCACCTCCTTAAAGCATTTTGCTGTGAATAATCAGGAAAAACGCAGAATGACAATTAATGCAGTTGTTGATGAAAGAGCATTACGAGAGACCTATTTAAAGGCATTTGAAATTGCTGTGAAAAAAGGTAATCCTGATACGGTTATGTGCTCTTATAATCGACTGAACGGTGAATATACCAGTGAAAATACATATTTGCTTACAGATATCCTTAGGAGTGAGTGGGGATTTGATAATGCGGTTATATCTGACTGGGGTGCGGTACATGATAGAGCTTCTGGAATAGCAGCAGGGCTTGATATTGAAATGCCTGGTAACAATGGCTTTAATGATAAAAAGCTTGTGGCAGCGGTTAAGAATAAGAGCTTATCAGAAGAAGCTTTGGATATAGCTGCTACAAATGCATGTGAACTTATATTAAAGGGAATGAGAAATAAAAGACACGGATACCAATACGACAAAGAGAAGCATCACCAGCTGGCTGTAAAAGCTCTGGAGGAATCAGCGGTATTACTAAAAAATAATGGAATGCTCCTGCCTGGAAACCTGCAGCAAAAGGCAGCAGTCATTGGAGAATTTGCAAGGACACCTAGATATCAAGGGGCAGGCAGTTCCAAGATCAATCCAATTAAAGTAGAAAACCCATGGGATGTTTTAGTGGAACTTGGGGGTGATATTACCTATGCAAAAGGATATTCTTTAGATTCCAAGGGAGATAAAACAGACGAAGCAAGATTAATCAGAGAAGCTTGTGCGGTAGCAAAGGATAAGGATATTGTATACCTTTTTGCAGGTTTGCCCGAAGGGGATGAATCAGAAGGATTTGATCGTACTGATTTAGAACTTCCAGAGACACAGAATAAATTAATTGAAGCAGTAAGTGAGTATAATTCTAATATTGTTGTTATTTTAATTGGTGGAGCACCTGTTGTAATTCCCTGGATTGATAAAGTGAAATCTATACTTTTAGCCTATCTTGGAGGCGAAGGAGTTGGTAGAGCAATTGTTAATTTGTTACTTGGTTCTAAAGTGCCCTGTGGTAAGTTAGCGGAGACTTGGCCAAGAAAGTTGGAGGATACGCCTTGTTATAACTATTATCCAGGTGGAAGACTCACCACAGAATACCGCGAAAGTATTTTTGTGGGCTATCGGTATTATGAAAAAGCGCAGAAACCGGTCTTATTCCCATTTGGACATGGTCTCTCGTATGCAGATTTTACTTATTCTCATTTGAAATTAGAAAAAAAGACATGTAGTTTTGGAGAGTCATTTTCTATTTCATTTCATATCACTAATAACAGTAATAGAACGGCAAAGGAGACTGCATTCATCTTTGTAGCACATGAAAGTGAAATTATTCTCTTGCCAAAAAAGGAATTACGGGAATTCATTAAAATTGAGTTAGTGCCTGGTGAAACAAAAGAAATTACCTTAACCCTGGATTCCACTACCTTTGGTTACTATAATACACTTACAAAGGATTGGTATTGTGAAAGTGGGGACTATCCTATTATGGTTGGAACATCACTGAATGCTTGCACATTAATAGATAGTATTCATATCACTAGCCCTAAGAAACCCCAACCGAATTATAACAGGAGTGCGCCTACCTACTACCAATTATCAAATAAGATATTTAAAGTTGATAAAAAAGAGTTTGAGGAACTATATGGAAGCACACTTCCAGAGGATATCCAAAGGGCAAAGAGACCCTATGGACCAGAGAACACTTTAGAAGATGTTAATCACACGCTGATAGGTAAGATTATACTTATGTTTGCAGATAGAATGGCTAGAAAAGTGGCAAAAGTGGAAAAAGAGCAGGAGGGCATGATATCTGCTACAATTAAGGAAATGCCTTTTTTTGCAATGGTTGCCAACGGAGAAGGTGGACTGCCCGAAAATGTAATGGAAGGTATATTGGAGATGTTAAACGGGCATTACTTAAAAGGGATTCGCAAGCTATTGCGTTAGAGATTAATGTGGAGGCACTACAGAGCTGGACGACAAACTCAAAAATAATTATATGGAATGATAAGGAACTACCTAAATTGTAAGAGTTAATTCTCTATAAAGATAATATTTCTTAATTGTATAACCCTTTGCATACAGCAAAGGGTTAATTTTTTAATATAAAATAATAATAATAATGGTAATTGTTATTGATATAGTGTATAATAGTGGAATAATTTGAACTATATTTCTTGAAACATAACGACCACTATGTTAAACTTGTACCAGTTTAGTGAGTATATTGGACTATAAAAGACGTTTATATTATTAAATTTACGTCAAGTAGCAAATATAATAAATTTTAATATTGAAAGGTAATGCTTATGAAAAGACACAGAAATCACAGAAGAAGACAACACAAAGAGCGAAAAAGTCATCCAGTGCTGCGAGTTTTCAGTATGCTAATAATACTTACCATGTTATGTCAGATGATATTACCGCAAGTAGCACTTGCAGATCCTGATATTAATTTAACGGGTCAAGATGACTATCTTGTAGTTCATAATGCTTCTGGGGAATATCGTTTTACAGGAGGACCCTCGGTGGTAACGGTCACCAAATCGGATAATAGTGCGATTTTACCGACTGGAAGTACCTATTCAAATGTACCAGCAGGGGCTAAATTAAAGATAACCTATGTGTTTCATTTGGAAGATGGAGATGATGAAGGCACTACTGAGTATGAGTATCAGGATGGCAGCTACTTTACCTTTGAATTACCTGAGGGAATTACTTTTAATAACCCAGTAGGTGCACAGTCTGAAATTTATGCGACTGATACAACAGATTCAGAGAATCCAGTAAACTGGCTTTTAGGTACCTGGGGCATTGAGAGTGATGGTAAAACTGTTAGAATTAACCTAACAAATGCTACAAGTATAAATGCACATAAAAATAGATGGGGTGCTGTTAATATAACCGGAACCTTTGACGCAGTAGAAGGTGCAGAAAATCCAGAAAGCTCCATGCAACTAGGAACACAGACAATTAATTTTATTAGAACCCTACCGCCTCCACCAGAGATAGGACTTGCGAAAGAGGGCAGTTATAACCCAAGTGATAATACGATTACGTGGAAAATTACCGTGACACCTCCTACCGGGGTAACATTAACAGGCTATAAATTAGTTGACAGCTATAGCTCTAATCAGGATTATGTGACAGGGTCTTTTATGAATGATGGTACAAGTACCAGCATCCCTGATACTGAGTTGGAATTTGCAACGAATAAGATAACCTATACCTTTCCAGACCCCACAAATGGCGAACAGACAATTACATATAAAACATCACCTAACACTTTCGGAGCAGAAACAGGAAATAGTGCAGCAGCTGATAAATCAAACTTTACCAACGGTGCTTCTATTCTTCGAGGTGAAGATACCATTAAAGGACCAGTTAGTGCAGCTGTAGCAGTTGACTGGATTAATAAAAGTGGTGCTGAGGAAAATAATGACGATCATGTCATGAAGTGGACAATTAATGTAACAGTACCCGAGGGCGGTACAATTACAGGAGTATCCGTAAAAGATACTCTTTCCTCTGGGCAGGAGGTAATTAATGACTCCACATATCCAAGTCAATATAAAGTTGGAACAGGAACCGCGCAGAATATGTCAGAAAATATAAGTGGAAGTGTTGGCACTTATTCGTTAAGCGGGCAAGCAATTACATTTAACTTACCAGATCTTTCTGAAGACGCACAAATCGTATATTATACCAAGATAACGAACCCGCAAACTTCCCTGAATAATAACGGAACGATAACCTTTACTAATTTGGCAGCATTGTCATGGAATCAAATGCCAAGCGGAACGTCAACCTCACCCTCAGATAATGCAAGTGTGGATATTGTTGGAAGTGGAGGACTTCTTAGTAAAGATGCAAGTGGAGGTTCCGAAAATTATGGAGATGGAAAGGATATTATCCAATGGACTATTACGGTAAATCAGAGTAAGATTACAATTCAAGACGCAGTAATTGAAGATAGTATTCCAGTAGGACAGGTTCTACTAATTGATGGTACCCATCCTTTTACAGTGAAGAAGGGCTCATCAAATTATTTTACAACAACAAGTGCAGCTTCTAATGCAGGGTTTAGTTCGACGGATAGTTTTAAAAATAAATTTAAATACGTATTTGATGATGAAGATATCGTAACACCAGGAAACTCCATTGTATCATCGTATATGATTCAATACTATACTCAGATCATAGACACTACACCCGGAAATAAAAATGATACTACGGGTCTTGAACTGCTCTATTCCAATGGGTCAAAAAGCTATGGTAATGATGTGAAACTCACCCGAACTGGTGACACAGAAGTAACCACCTCCGGGACAAAAAGCTATAACAGCCAGATGCTCGCTAAATCGACACCTGTTGCATATAACTATACGGATCGTACGACGCAATGGAGGCTGGTGGTTAATCGTAACCGCTTGCCACTGAACAATGCTATAATCACAGATACACTTCCTGCTGGTTTGGAGCTCTTAATAGGAACAGGATATCCGTTTGTTGTAACAAATAATACAACCTCAACAACCCTTGCTACTACCCCTACCAGTGGAGTGACTGGAAGTACGAGTTTCACGGTTAACTTGCCTGTTTCGACCTTGGATCAATATACCATTACTTTCTACACAAAATTAACAGATGCAGCATTGGTATCACAAGGGCAAACGAATAAGACCTATACGAACACAGCAAGATTAGACGCGGATGAGGTAAGTAATCTTACTGCAACTGCAAACATTACAGTAGGTAATCCAGTGGTAACAAAGGCATATACATATACAGCCGGATCCGATATTATTAAATGGTCAGCTGCAATTAATGCAGGGCAAGTCGAGCTTAAAGACGCTGTAATTAGTGACCAATTAAATGCAGATTTAATCCTGGATCCAACTTCGGTTAAATTATATAAAGTAACTGTTAGTAGTTCGGGTGTAGTTGCAGCTGCTTCAGCGGGTACGGAGGTTGATCCAGAAGATTATACAGTGACTTTACCTACTACGCTGAATAATAACACCTTTAAGGTGAATTTACCGGATGGTGATCAAGCGTATCGCTTGGAATTTGACACCTTTATAGTTGCGGATAATCTCAATGTTGTAAACCATATTAGTTTGACAGGAGAAACAGGTAGTCCTACCGGAAATGCCAATGCAGCGCAGATTACGATTAATAATCTTTGGGCGAGTGGCGGAAGTGGTAGTAATACATTGACTGTCCATAAGGTGGATGAAAAAGGAAATCCTATGGAGGGAGCTACCTATCGTTTGCTTAATGTGAATAAGCTACCCATCAAAAAGGGTGGTGCGTTCCAGGAAGCAACCACGGATGTGAATGGAAATGCACTATTTAAAAATCTTGCCTCCTGGGTATTTTATGTAGTTGAGGTTTCTCCGCCAGAGGGATATTTGATTAATCCTAATTATGTTGGTGGTGAGCGATTAAGTACAAATTTAACTGTAAATACAAGTGACGAACCAGCCTTGGGCACACTTAGCTTTACAAAAGAAGCTGCAGATGGAACCCTGCTAAGCGGAGGGAAATTTACACTTACTGGAACAGATTATTTAAATAATGCGGTAAATCAAACTGCTGCAAGTGTAAATGGGGTTGTTACCTTTACTAACTTGCCTTTAGGAGAATATACCGTTGAAGAGACAATAGCTCCGGAAGGCTATGTAGAGACAAGTGAAGTGATTACAGCTGAGGTTGTTTATAATGCCGATATGACGGATGTAGATGTTGTCATTACCTCTGTGAGTAATAAGTTGGTGAATCAACCATTACCAGTAGCAACAATTACATTGAATAAAGTTAATAATAAAGCTGAGCCTTTAGAAGGAGCAGAATTCACACTTTATGACAATCATGGTGCAGCCGTAGGCACTGCTACTTCTCAAGTAAACGGTGAGGTAGTGTTTAGTGACATCCCTGCTGGAACTTTTACAATTCGTGAGACAAAAGCACCAAATGGATTTTATAACTCTGGCTCTGCGATAACAGCTGTGATAACCTATAATGCTGATCGAACAGATACAATCGTTACAGTAACCCCAGGAACAACAGTTCAAAATAACCCGGTTATAATACCTCCACTAGCAACGCCTACAGCAACAATTGAATTAATAAAAACCAATGGAACAAATAGTCTGGCTGGAGCAACCTTTGAGCTATATGATGATAAGGATAGCTTTGTGCAACGAGCGGTTTCTTCCAGCGATGGATTAGTTAAATTCACAGGTGTAGAAGTAGGTAATTATACAATTCGAGAAACAATTGCACCAAAAAACTATGTTAGAAGTGATGAGGTGATAACTGCAGTTGTCACCTATAATGCAATGAATAATAGTGCAATTGCTAAAGTAACTCCAGAGGGGCCGATTATCAATGTCCTTGATGAAACACTATCTGGAACAATTGAGCTACTTAAGACCAATAAGTCCGGACAACCCTTATCAGGTGCGGCTTTTGAACTATATAACTCTAAGGGTATTGCAATCTCAATTGCAACTTCCGGTACCAATGGTAAGGTTATATTTAAGGGGGTTCCGCTTGGGAATTACACGATTCGTGAAATAAGTGCCCCTTCAAAGTACATGAAAAGCGATGCTGTGATTACAGCAGTAGTTTCCTATAATGAACAAGACGGAAATATCTTGGTAACCTTGTCACCAGATGAACCGGTGGTAAATGTATTAGATCCAACCTTATCAGGCACAATTGAATTATTAAAAATAAATGAAACTGGAGAGCCACTTTCCGGCGCAGTTTTTGAGTTATATGATGAGAATGGCAATGCAATCAAAGAAGCAACCTCTGATTCTAAGGGAAAAGTAAGCTTTTTGGAGGTGCCACTGGGCAGTTATACCCTGAAAGAGATAAGTGCACCAAAGGGTTACGAAGGTTCCGATGTCATAGCCAGTGCAAAAGTAACCTTAAGCACAGCAGGAACTATAGTAAAAGCAAACCCATACAAGATAATTAACACCTTGATAGATATTAATGTGAGTAAAGGTGCAATAATTACAATTCATAAAGTAGATTCAGTAACAAAAGAACCTCTAGCAGGCGCAGAGTTTACATTGACTAGCATAGAAGGCTTAATAAAACTAACAGCAATATCTGATAAAGATGGAATCGTTGAGTTCTCTGATTTACCACCTGGTAATTACACGATAACTGAAACAAAGGCTCCAAAGGGGTATAATAAAAATCGGACACCTATAACACTTGTTGCTGAAAATGATAGTTTATATTCTTATGTAGTGGAAAACAGTGTAGGTGATTATTCATCCCCTACCGGAAATTCCTCACAGCAGGGTAGCGATGATGGTATATCAACAGGCAGTATTTTACCGCAAGCAGGTGGATTTATGGATGCGGCAGTATTAATAACACTTGGCGTTATACTTATTCTTACAGGTGTTGTGATCTTGGAAGTACGCAGACGTAAGAAACGAAACAGTTGGGAATGAAAATGGATAAAAAAGTAATTAATTACAAGCGTAGACGTGACACACGAAGAAGACTCTACAATAAACTTAAGTTGCTTTTTCCAATCTTGTTAATAGGTGCAGGTATCGGGTTGATTTTCTATGTAGGAGGATCTAAGCTATATGCAAAATACCAACAGGATAGATTATTGCAACAGTACTTTAAAAATCAAACAGCTTTAGCGGATACAGCAGATTTGGAATCTACAGATACTCCAATTGAGGATACCTTGGATGTACCAATTGTTGTTGAGGATCAACCTTCGGTAGATCAAATACCGGAAGGGCTGTCCGATGAAGAGCAACAGATAGTTCAGATTATTCCTGATACAAATCAGCTGCCAGAGAGCAGTGAGGAGGAATCAAATTCCTCCAGTGAATTAGAGCTTATCGGTGTATTGCAAATTCCAAAAATTAACCTTAAGGTTGCTATTGCTGAAGGCGTGACACGTGATGCATTGCGATATTCTGTAGGACATTTTGAAAAAACTGCTTTACCCGGAGGTTACGGTAATTGTTCTATTATTGGGCACCGTAATTACGTGTGGGGTGAATATTTTAATCGACTTGATGAGGTTGAAATTGGTGACAAAATCAAAATTGTGAGAGCTGATAAAACATACACCTATTATGTTACGGAGAAGTTTGTGGTGGAACCAGAAGAAACCTGGGTGTTAGATCAGAATGATGAATATACCCTTACACTGATAACCTGCACCCCAATTCGCATAGCCACGCACAGGTTAATCATAAAAGCCATATTGGATCAATAGTATTAATAAAATGAACTCTTTGTAAAGTGTTGGAGCGGAATTTTTTATCTTCCGCTCCATTACTATATTTAGAGTTGATTTATATTTTAAGGTTTATAATCTTCTTGTTATTACCTCCTATTGAATTATTTGTGTACCATATTTTGTTTGACTAAATACGGTATAGAACCTAAAATATCAAAGAGGAACAACAGAACAGGAAAAAACAATAAACTTTATTTATAAAAGGAGAGACGTTGTTACTAATATGAGTGCAAGGAATAAAAGTTTAATAGAAATTCATTTATCCGTCTTTTTGTTTGGTATATCCGGTTTGTTTGGAAAGCTGTTATCCCTTCCACCAATGATTATTGTTTTTGGCAGAGTATTCTTTTCGAGTATTTTTCTATTCATATTGCTGCGGGTTTTAAAAAAGGGGATAAGACTAAAAGATAAGAAGCATTATTTGTATTTAACAATTATGGGGATTATTCTGGCTATTCATTGGAGTACATTTTTTAAATCCATTCAGATTTCTACCGTGGCAATTGGTTTGCTTACCTTTTCAACTTTCCCGGTATTTGTTACATTTCTGGAACCTTATTTTCTAAAAGAGAAGATTAAATTAAAAGATATCGTACTTGCGTTAATAACCTTTTCTGGAGTTGTACTTGTCATTCCTCAATTTGAATTAGGAAATAGTATGACTCAAGGAGTACTATGGGGGATTATATCTGGTTTTACATACGCAATTCTATCCATGCTTAACCGCTCCTATGTAAAAGGATATTCAGGCACAGTAATCGCTTTCTATGAACAGTTCGTAGCTGCCATAGTTTTAATTCCTTTTTTATTTATACAAAAAGCGATTTTTTCCAGTAAGGATATTCTGTTACTAATTGTTTTAGGTGTTATTTTTACAGGGATATCCCACTCTCTCTTTATTAATGGATTGAAAAATATAAGAACACAGACAGCAGGTATTCTATCAAGCTTAGAGCCTGTTTATGGAATTGTTTTTGCGGCGTTTTTATTAAAGGAGCTACCGACATTACGGGAGGTCTTAGGCGGAATTCTCATTTTAGGAACGGTTATGTATACTTCCATTAAATCTAAGTAAATCATATAAAAGATAGAAATCTTTTAAGAGCAACCACTTAAAAACCAATGGTGAGAAAACTACAGATAGTGGTGTTTGGTTCTAAATAGTTAAAGTAAGGGTATGTAAAAGGTTATAATAAAAAACCTGATTATAGTAAGAAGTTTGCTTGACAAGAAATGAAATTAGGCATAACATATATGTATAGTATATTTTATATGGAAGAAGGTTATAGTATGGCGTTTAATCTTTCTTGTCCGATTTCAGGAAATCAACGTGATAATACTACCGTCAGGGTAGTTGCAGGTATAGTTTTTGTTATTACAGGGATTGTATTATTGGTAGCAATGCTGTTTTCCATAGATACAGCAGCTATTATTGCAGGGATATTAGCAACGGATTTTATAATTCGAGCATTTTTGAAACCTCGTTATAGTCCAATTGCAACAATAGCTAGAGGGATTGTGTCTGGATTAAATCTTCCAAAGAAAATGGTTGATAGTGCTCCAAAAGTGTTTGCAGCACGAATAGGTGTGGTATTCTCTGTAGCAGCAACTCTCTTGTATGCGGGAAACTTCCTTTTTGCAGGAAGTATCGTATTAGTTATTTTGTTACTATGTGCTGCATTAGAGTCATTTTTCAGCTTTTGTTTAGGATGCTGGATGTATTCGTTATTACCAAAACAATTGGGAAATGTATTGGCACGAGAGATAGTTAAATAATGAATTAAGATTAGTAAGTATTATGCTGAAAAGACCGGTAGTTGCTGAACCGACCTCCTTATTATTAGATTTTTTTATCTAATTTTCGTGGGGCGGTTAAAGCAAGTACCGGTCTTTTTGAGTTGTCCACTAATAGTTAGGAAATTGTTGAAATATATCACGGGTCTAAATATAATAAAGAGGTACACATGGTTTATTTTGGAAAGGTAAAACTATGAAAAAGCTTTATTATGTAGAAGATGATATTACGATTGCCCTGGCTGTACAGAAATATTTAAAGAATAAAGGATATCAAGTAGATGTTTTTGACACAATTGAGCAAACCAAGAATGCACTGCAAACAGAACTGCCCTCCCTTATTCTAATTGATTGGAATCTGTCCGATGGGAGTGGGCAGCATTTATGTAAGTGGGTAAGAGACAACTGGAGGGAGCTGCCAATTATATTCCTTACAGTGAAAAGCGACTCCAAGGATATTGTGTTGGGCTTTCAAGGAGGAGCAGATGATTATCTGATAAAACCATTTGACTTAGAGGTAATGTATGTTAGAATCAGTGCTATTTTAAGGCGTACTGGAAATATAGCAAGCAATTACCTAACCTGTGGTGATATTGCTATAGACTTATTGAAGCATCAAGTCTTTATTTCGAAGCAAGAGATTATACTTAGTAAAATAGAATATCAATTAATAAAATTACTTATAGAAAACAAAGGCTGCATTCTGACAAGGACAAGATTACTTGAGGTATTATGGGATGCAAATGGTAATTTTGTAAATGATAATACTTTGACTGTTACAATGAAACGTCTAAGGGAGAAGCTAAACAATCCATCAAATCTAAAAACAATAAGAAGTTTTGGTTATCGAATGGAGGATGTGTAATGGATAGAAAAGATATAAAGTTTGGAGTTAGTATGCTTCTAATCTCTATTTTATTATCTGGGACGGTGTCCTTAATCGCAGGTGCCTTCTACTACGCAGACCATCAGTTTAAGAGGTTATCTAGTTTAGCCAATGTGTTAATATCTAAATATCCAGAGGAGGAGCAGAATATTCTCCAACAAATAAAAGATAGCAGCTTACGTATAGAGCTAGATGCAAACAGAAATTATCTATCCGTATATGGTTTTGAAGCTAAGGATTTTGCTAGGGAGTACATAGAAAAAATAACACCCTTAGTATTACTATTAATTTTAATAATAATAGGATTGGCTGCCTTTATCATCCGCTTAAGGAACGGTGAAATACGAAAACGTGTTGAAACTATTGCAAAGTATCTTGAAAAGATAAATATGGGAAGAGAAGTTACGATACTACCACAGAAAGAGGATGCCTTTGCTTTATTACAGGATGAAATCTATAAAACTGTTACAACCCTGTACGAGACCAGAAAAGAAGCAATAACAGTAAAGAATAATTATGCGGATAATCTGACTAACATTGCACATCAAATGAAAACACCCCTCACCTCAATGTTGCTTATGATACAACTGTTAAAAACAGAGCAAAAAGGGGAGTATGTTGAGCAACTGCAAAAGCAAGTGGAACGACTGACAAAGCTAGAAGAGGCATTATTATTCGCTGCCAGAATTGATGCAGGAGCAATAAGGCTTGAAAAAGAAAAGGTTGAGGTCTACACAATGCTGCAGTTAACAGTGGAGAGCCTAGAAGAGTTAGCAACCGCAAAAGCTTTAGAAATAATACTGCCTGAGAATTTAGGAAGAGAATTCTACCGAGGCGATATGGAGTGGTCCATAGAAGCTTTTACAAATTTAATTAAAAATTGTATGGAATATGCGAAAACAAAGGTTACAATTGGATACTTGCAAAACCCAATCTATATTGAGATAAAAATATCCGATGATGGAGAGGGTTTTTCTGAAAAGGACTTATCACATATGTTTGAGCGATTTTATCGTGGAAGCAGAGCAAAGGAAGGTGGAATCGGAATTGGACTTGCACTGGCAAAATCAATTATTACCCTGCAAAATGGTTGTATTGAAGCAAAAAATATACCCGAAGGTGGTGCTAGTTTCATCGTACGCTTCTACTGTCACTAAGATGTCACTTTACTTTGTTAGGATTTAGCTAACAAATATGTAATATATCGTGGGGAGGTATCAAGGTGGAAATTCTAAAGTGTGAAAATCTTACAAAGGTGTATGGAGCTAAAGAAAATCAGGTGATTGCCTTAGATCAGGTAAATTTAAGTATTGAAAAAGGGGAGTTTGTGTCAATTGTGGGTGCCTCGGGTTCAGGTAAGTCAACACTCCTGCATTTGCTGGGAGGTGTAGATCACCCAACAAGGGGAACCGTATATGTGGAGAACCAGGATTTATCGTCCTTAACCCCTACATCAGCAGCAATCTTTCGGCGCAGAAAGGTGGGGCTGATATATCAATTTTACAATCTTATTCCAACACTTTCAGTGGAACGCAATATCCAGCTGCCAATGCTTTTAGATAAACGAAAACCAGACAAGGAATATTATGAAAAGGTGGTAGCTTCCTTAGGAATAAAAGATAAACTTAATAGTCTTCCCAGCCAGTTATCAGGTGGACAACAGCAGAGAACAGCCATAGCAAGAGCCTTGCTATACCGTCCCGCATTACTTTTGGCAGATGAACCAACAGGTAATTTGGACCAAAAAAACTCTAGAGAAATAGTGGAATTGTTAAAGCTGGCGAATAAGAATTTAAAGCAAACAATTATAATGGTTACTCATGATGAGAAACTAGCTTTGGAAGCAGACCGCATCATCGCTTTCGAAGATGGAAGAATTATCTCCAATGTAAAGCAAGGGAGATAATCATATGTGGAAAGAATATTCTCTTAGCTATATTAAAAATAATAGGATTGCAAGCATTTCACTTATGGTAGCAGCACTAATGTCAGCAATGTTTCTTTCGCTGATAACCAGTGTTTTCTACAATATGTGGGCGGATAACATTAATCAGATTGTATCCGAAGAAGGAGACTGGCAGGCAAAGATTATTGGAAACATATCAAAGGAAGACCTTAAGCGCATTGAAAGTAATGCAAAGGTCAAAACAGTAGTGACAACACAAACAGGCAGTGATGCGGTAACCAAACTATATTTCTATGAATTACGAGACACTTATAAGGTAATGTCAAGGTTGGCAAAGCTTATGGAGATAGACGAAACATCAATTCAGTATCATGAGAATTTATTAGCTGAGTATTTTATATTTGCTCCAGAGGAAGAGCGACCACCACTTTTACTTGCTTTTTATGTTTTTGTCATGCTAATTGCCAGTATCTCACTAATTTTAATTATTCGAAATGCATTTATGGTTTCTATGCAATCCAGGCTCCATCAATTTGGAATCCTGCAAAGTATAGGAGCTACACCAAGGCAGATTAAACTATGTTTATTACAGGAAGCTTTCGGTTTATGCTTATTGCCAATCATTCTGGGTATTGGTTCAGGAGTAGGATTATGTCTTGGTTTTCTGGAGTATGCCAATGGAATTGCAGAAGCATATCGAGGAAGTTCAGCGGTATTCACTTATCGAATTGAGCTATTTTTAATAACATTAGTTGTTGCACTACTAACTGTACTAGGTTCCGCTTGGCTTCCAGCTAGAAAGTTAAGCAGGCTTAGCCCGCTTCAGGTGCTAAAAGAAGCAGATAATCAAAAGGTGATAAGAAAAGTAAAGAAATATCGGTTACTTTCCTTAGTGGTTGGTATTGAGGGGGAACTGGCAGGAAAATCACTCTACGCCAGAAGAAAGTCACTTCGCACGTCGACACTTTCTTTGACTTTATCCTTTTTTGCATTTAGTATGTTTCTTTGTTTTATAACGTTATCAGAGATAAGTACAAAATACACCTATTTTGAAAGGTATCAGAATGCCTGGGACATAATGGTAACCTTAATGAGTCAGGATTTGGCTAAAGAAAACGAGGACTTATCAGATAAAATGATGAGAATTAGGTCGCTGGAAGATGTGGAAAGCTGCAGCGTATATCAGAAGGCACTTGCATATACCTGGGTAGAAGAGGATATGCTTAGTAAGGAACTAAAGGCACTGGGAAGTCTTTCAAACCTGGCTGGTTCTGATATTGAGGTAATGGGAAATAGGTATAAAGTAAAAGTACCAATACTAATACTGGATAATATAAGTTTTGAGAAATATTTAAAGAGGATTAACGGAAATGTTGATTTACATAAACCAGGAATGGTAGTCATCAATCGAATCTGGGACAATACACATAGTAATTACCGCAATAAACAATATATATCTTTTCTTAAGGAGCAGGATGATTCCACTCTGTCTGTTTTTCAAAGAGAAGAGGGTAGCCAAGCGGTGGAGATACCGGTATTAGCCTATTCTAAGGAGGTTCCAAATCTAAGAGAAGAGTATGCTAATTATGCTTTAGTTCAGGTTGTTTCAGCAAGTACCTGGCAAGAGTTATTAGGAAATATCATTGGGGTTGAAGAAGAGGAAACTTATATTAATGTACAAACAAAAACAGAAGCCTCGATTGACAGAATACAAACTAATTTGGAACAGCTTTTTCAAGGAAGAAATTATGAAATCGAAAATAGAATAGAAGAAAAACGATTTAATGAGGAAGCATATAAGGGATATGCAATAATTATAGGAACAATATGTGGACTGCTTGCTTTAATAGGTCTTGCAAATGTATTTTCTCATACCTTAGGATTTATACTGCAACGAAAAAGAGAATTTGCCAGGTATCTATCCATAGGATTATCTCCAAGGGGTATGAAAAAAATATTACTAATTGAGGCAATTATCATAGGTGGGAAGCCAATCGTAATATCCATTCCGTTCGTTGTAATTTTTGTAATCGTTGCGGCAAATGAAAGTTATATTAGTTTGTCTGAATTCCTGGTAAATTTACCAATTTTCCCATTAACATTATTTGCTATTATGATTTTTGGATTTGTTGCTTTGGCATATTTCATTGGGGGAAGAAAAATTAGTAAGATAAATCTAATCGAGACACTAAGAGATGATACTTTGTTATAAGTTTGATTCAGCTGTATGGGAATAACTAAAACATAAGAGGAAGAAACGGGTATAGCGAGTTT
The DNA here is from genome assembly GCA_023407575.1 of Bacillota bacterium. Taxonomy (GTDB): domain Bacteria; phylum Bacillota; class Clostridia; order Lachnospirales; family Lachnospiraceae; genus Mobilitalea. The sequence continues at coordinate 460,234 of JAEYLX010000075.1, read as the reverse complement.
CTTCCTCTTATACATTACGGAACCCATAACAGGCACATTAATATTTATTTAAAGCTTATTTGTTAACATCACAAACTTTTGAAGGATTCTGGCAAAGGCCAACGGTTTTTGTTACAGGTAAAGTAAAGCAAATTCCGTGAGCTTCCGTTTTAAATCCAGCATATTGTTTTACACATTCCATAATCTTATCTGAAGTTTCATTGTCGGTAAGGGTTAAGATCATTTCCTTTTCACTGTCAGTACTAATGCCCATAATATCCTTGTGCATTGAACTAATACCACGAGCATTGATGATAGTAGCACCGACTGCACCTTTTGAAAGAACATATTCAACTATTTGTTCGGCAAAGCCCACATTAACAACAATATATAAGGCCTTCATATTACTATTAATCATTCTTTTTTTCCTCCAATTACACAGACAATTTATCAACAGGAACAACAAATGCAATTCCAGTATTCGGTTTGTCAAACTTAAATTTTGTGATTAATTGTTCCAATATTTTGCTGGTTTTTTCACCAGTCACGATACAAGTAATCATAACTTTCTTTTCATCCGGTACAAGGCCAAGCATATCTTTAAAATATCCAGTTTGTACGGAGCACTTAGTATACACTAAATCGATTAGATGGCAGCCATTGTCCAACAACATTTTCGCTATTTCTTCCTTATATTTTCTAATAGCGACAACAGTCAAAAAATCAACACCATATTCCAGACCAGTCAAGGTTATAAATTCTCCTTCTTTAAATAAATTTTCCATAGGCTATTCCTGCCTCCTGACTTCAAGTTGTATGCCTAGTAAATCATCAGAGAAAACATCCGAAAGATCTTCATCAAGATCTTCGGGTTCATGAGACTTATTCCACTCATCAACAAGGTCAGCAAGTTCAGCCAACTCTTCTAAATCATCATTCTCTGCTTCTTCCAGAGTTTTATCGACTTTCTTCATTGCTACATGATACACTATACCTAAAAATTGCACAGCAATCAATGGGGTAACTGAAATAAATGCAATAATTCCGAAACCATTTACTAAAATGGACTGTGCACCAGACCCAGAGGTACCAGCAACAGCCTGAGCTACACCAAGTGTAAGTGGTGTTAAGAAAGCAGAAGTTAGAGCACCACCGGAAACACCGCCGGAGTCAAAAGCCAAGCCAACAAACATTTTTGGTGTAAATATCATCATAATAAGAGCAATTGCGTAGAGGGGTACTAAAAACCACATGATATTAACGGCTGTCAAAATCTTTACCATTGCGAGTAAGGAAGCAAACCCAATACCAATTGCAAGTGTCATACGAATGGTTAACTTTTTAATATGACCGTTTGTAATTTCCTCCAGCTGTTCTCCAAGTACAGTAACAGCGGGTTCCGATAAGGTAATTGCAGCCCCTAGAATATATCCAATCAGTAGAAGCAGCCACTTAAACCATTCAGGGCGGGTTGCATCCAGGAATACTTCACCGATATACTTACCGGCAAAAGCAAAACCATAATCGATACCTGACAGGAAGATCAATAGACCAACGAAAACTACTACAGTTCCAAGTAGAATGTTTATAAATTCTTTTCGGGGTTGTTTAATTAAGAAGAACTGGAAAGGTAAAAATACAATGACAACAGGTAAAAGCGCCAGCGCGATTCCTGATAGATTTCCAGTAATAATTTCAGTAAAGGTTCCGACAGTGCCAGGTGCATATATCTGTTCCGGAGGAAGAATACCATTGTACTTGGAATTAAGGAATATACCATAGATAGCCAAAGCAATTATAGGACCAACAGAAGCGAGGCCTATAATTCCAAAGGTATCATCATTACCTTTATGTTTGGATAATGTAACGGATACACCCAAGCCTAGGGCTAAGATGAACGGAACGGAAATATCTCCGGTGGTTGCGCCGCTTCCATCAAAAGCTAGAGCAACAAACTCATTAGGGACAAGGAAGATACAAAGGAATGTAATGATATACAGAATGGCGAAAACAACTTTAATGTTTAGGTCCTTCATAATTCGAAAAAGTGAAAATCCAACAAAAACACCAATTCCTATACCCATAATCCAAATAAATACAGTTTCATTAATAATGGGCATAATCATATTTGTCTGTCTTGCTAATACTGTTAAGGCTGGTTCAGCAATTGTAGCAAGCAGACCAAAAACAAGTCCAAAAAAGATAATAAAGACGGGCTTTTTAAGCTTTATCAGTGAGCCTCCGACGAGCATTCCAATCGGCAGGATACTAATATTTAGTCCATCCAAAAATAACGTTTGCCCCAAAACCACACTCACATAGCCAACTAGTAATTTAATATAATCGGATATGTTATGTAGAGGAGCAATAAAACCACAAACAATAACTATTATTGCAGCTAGAGGTAGTGAGGAAATGAAAACTTCCTTCAACGTGGTGGTAAAAATTGTGAGCTTACTTCTTAGGTTCATATTATTCATCACGGTCTCCTATCTCATATATTAGTTAACATACAAGCTGAATAATTCAATGAAAGACAGTTTAATAATAAGTTCAACAAAACATGATTATAGATGGTGAAATCATAGGAGAATATTAAACTAAAAAACATCAAGGGCTTAAGAAAATGCACAGAAAAAAATGATGATTACATTATTGCACTATTCATTGAAAAAAACAAATTAATACTAAAACTTGCACGTACATAAATTAATTATACTATAAATTGAATAATTAATCAATAAATTTACGGATTTTTTATAAATTGTATTTATTTTAAGCAAAACACCATGGATAGTACGTTATTGCACAAAGTAAAAAATGAGGTATAATAGTAAGGGCATTTCTTAATAAGGAATACCGCAGAAACAGTGGTTATAAGGAATATTTTGTAGAGAGAAAAGGTGGATCAATAATTGTGAATCAAAACAATATTAGCAAGGATAAGTTATTGGAGATTATTAATGTACAGACCGAGGTTGTTCAGCAGGGAATGGATCTAAGTTGTATTATGGATTTGGTAACGGAACGAAGTCAGCATATTACAAACGCAGATGGTGCATCCGTGGAATTAATTGAAAAAAATGAGCTGGTGTATAGTGCAGCTTCTGGAATTGCTGAAAAATTTCTGGGTCTACGTTTACAAATTGAGAATAGTCTATCCGGGTTATGCATACAAGCAAGAGGACCACTGATCAGCGATGACATTGAAACAGATGACAGAGTTAATAAAAATGCTTGCAGGCAAATAGGACTTAACTCCATGATAGTGGTTCCACTCATCTACAAAAATGAAGTTGTTGGAATTATTAAAGTACTTTCTAAGAAGGCTGGACATTTTTGTGAAGAAGACATTAAGATATTGGAACTTATGTCTGGACTAATCGCAGCAGCAATGTATACGGCAATGAGTAATGGAGAGAGTGAATTATTCCACAAAGCAACACATGACAGTCTCACAGGAATTTCAAATCGCTCTATATTCTATGATAGATTAAGGCAAGTATTGTCCAGAGCATCAAGAAAGGTTGAACATTTTGGTATTATATCTCTTGATATGGATGGATTAAAAGAGATTAATGATAACTATGGTCATCGTGCAGGGGATGCAGCAATCAAGGAAGTCGCTTTACGAATTAACAGTACCTTACGTGAGGCAGATACAGTATCCAGACTTGGTGGAGATGAATTTGGTATCATTGTGGTAGCGGTACCGGGGAGAGGTGATCTTAAAGTCTTAATACAACGATTAGATTCCGCAATAACAATGCCCTTCGATTTTGAAGGAGTTAACATTAATCTTCGTGCTAGTATCGGCTACGCTCTGTTTAGTGAAGATGGTATTGAAATAGATGTATTAATTGAAAAAGCAGATAAATCAATGTATGAAGTAAAGCGTGCTCGTAAAGGAACTGAAAATGTCCGATAATTGGGTAACAATAATGTATAAATACTATAAATGAGAACGTATATACGTTCATAACCTACTAACAGGAATAGTTTTGAAGGAGAAGACCATGAAGCAGAAGCTCGGGCTAATAAAATTAGGTGGAATTACATTGATATTATTTGGAGTTCTGGTATTTATTGAAGCCTTATTCCTTTTGCCTATAGCTACTCCACCTGTAAATAATACGGATTTCATGCTGTGGTTGGATAAATGGATCATAAATTTGTCAATGGTAGATGAATTAATATTCTTTGCGACAATATTATTAATTCCTTCCATCGTAGGATTGTATCAAATATTAGTAAAGATTGAGAAAATAAAAACCATTTTCGGATGTGGGTTATTATTCGTTTATATACCAGTAAATCTGGTTGTAGCCATAATACTTGGACGGCTGGTTTATCCGGTATATGGGATTGAAGCTTCACCTGAAATCTATAAATTTGTCCTTAGTATGTATTACGGTGGAATGCACATGGCGGCTTTAATTCTATGCACTGCTATTATACTTTTAAGTTTTGTTATAAGAAAAAGCTCTATTGGTAAGGGCGTGGCATATTTGGGATATGCTTCTGGTATAATGAACCTATTGGGAGCATTTCCGTGGTTACTTACAAATGAGATAGTATTTTTAATCCAGTTATTATGTACAACTTGGTTTGTTGTGTTGGGTATTCAGATGTTTCGTAAGGCTCCACGAGAAGAGGCTATTTGATAATATGCCTAACTCCTATCGTAATATGAGTTTAAGTTGTTATAAAAATAGAAATTCTTTGAAATTAGTAAAGCAGAAGATTATAGCATGTATGTTTAAGCTATTGTGGTTGTTTTAATGATTTTATGAGTAAATGGAACAACAGGTTATAGTAACAGTATATTTGTGGACATAATTATGTATATGAGATTTCTGACTAGTATACAGGTTTATAGGAAGAAAACAGATCTGGCATGTTTATTGGATAATTTGTAGTAGAAGGAAAATGCTCCTGACGAGTATATTGAAGATGATAGAATGATATAAGGAGGGTTAGAACATGGAAGTTTTCGCGGAATATTTATCAAGTATTGAGAATCCAGAGAATAGAGCCAGAGTAGAAGAAATTTTAAAATGGCTTTTAAGTAAATTTCCTACTTTAGAGACTAAATTTGGCTGGAATCAACCTATGTTAACAGATCATGGAACCTTTATTATTGGCTTCAGTGTTGCAAAGAAACATATGGCAGTTGCACCGGAGAATGCTGCAATGTTAAAATTTGATGACGAAATTGCTCAAGCAGGCTATGAGCGGACAAAGGGATTATTTAAAATTCCATGGAATAGCTCGGTTGACTTTTCCCTATTGGAGAAAATAGTTGCTTTTAATATTATGGATAAAGCTGACTGTACAACGTTTTGGAAAAAATAATAGGATTGTATAGAGAGTAAATGCAAAGAGCATATTAGGCTATGTTATATTGACCTAATATGCTCTTTTTATATCTGCCGGCTATTCTGAATCAAGATCCCTGGCATCTACTGCGATATCAAGCTTTTGGTATTCGATACCCCAATCATACATGGCTTTTATGATTGGTCGCATAGATTCCCCTAAAGGAGTCAAGGCATAGTCAACACGTGGTGGTACTTCTGCATAAATAGTTCGTTCTACAATTCCATCTCGCTCAAGCTGTCTTAATTGCAATGTTAAAGTACGAAAGGTAATTGCAGGCATTAATTTTTTCAGCTCATTAAATCGTTTTTTACCTGCCAGAAGGCGATAAAGAATAATGCCCTTCCATTTTCCACTTATTATATTTAAGGTTGTTTCAACCGGGCAATTGATGCTTGGGCAATCCGGTGTTAAAGGGGTATGATCCATAGTTTTCTCCAATACTATAAAAAAGATAGTAATGATACATTTTGTATATTATATATCAATATTTTGCGTACTTCAATAACTGGTTTATATATGCTAGGATATTTTCAAGAAAAGAAAGGTGGTTTTTATTATGAACAACAAGAATCAAATAATACTGGATACATTTCGTTTTCGCCATGCCTGCAAACAATTTGATCCATTAAAAGTAGTATCAAAGGAGGATTTTGATACGATTTTAGAAGCAGCACACCTATCACCCAGCTCCTTTGGTTTTGAACCCTGGAAATTAATTGTAATACAGGATGAAGAAATCAAAAAGAAGTTATATCCTATCGCCTGGGGTGCAAGAAAGAGTTTAGAGGGAGCCAGTCACTTCGTACTTCTCCTGGCAAGAAAATATTCAGATACTAAGCATGATTCAGAATACTTAACACATATAATGAAGGACGTACAAAAGTTACCGGATGAGGTTGTTGAAAGTAAAAGAAATGCGTTTAAGAACTTTCAAATGAACGATTTTAATCTATTAGAAAGTGACCGTGCAGTATTCGATTGGGCTAGCAAACAGACCTATATTGTTATGGCAAATATGCTGACAACCGCAGCATTTCTCGGGATTGATTCTTGCCCAATTGAAGGGTATGACCAGAAAGCAGTGGATCAACTTTTGATGGAGGAAGGATTAATCGAGGCGGAGCATTTTGGAATATCTGTTATGGTTAGCTTTGGGTATCGTACAGAAGATCCACATCGTGACAAAACCAGACAACCTTTAGAAGATATTGTAATATGGAAGTAAGAGTTAAATCATATAAGCAGAATAAATCAAGCCATTTGATTTGGTAATTGAATAGTAAGTTTCACCTAAAAACATCGGACAAATAAGTCTGGTGTTTTTCTTTATCTAAGAAATGTATTATTAAGAGTTTAATTAGAATCTATGGTAATTGTTGACATAGGCTAGAAATCATACTATCATTATAATAACAGTGTTATTTAAATAAACATAGTTATAAATGTTATTTGAATGGAGAGGAGTAATTAATGAAAAAGGTTTTAATTATTGTAGGGGTATTAATTATTACTATATTAGGTGGATTCTTGCTGATGACCAGCAAAGCAAATACAGCGCTAGAAACAATGCAGTATGAAGATATTAATATGAAGCTAGTTGCAGACGGAACTTATGAAGGAAAAACCAACGCAGGACTTGTGATTGTCGAGGTTGAAGTAAGTGTCAAGAATCATACTATAGATAAAATAGATATCATTGAACACCAAAATGGATTGGGTAGTAAAGCAGAGTCCATCACAAATCGAATAATAGAACAAAACAACTATGATGTGGATGCTGTCAGTGGTGCAACCCTTTCAAGTGAAGCGATTAAAAGTGCGGTCAGCAGGGCATTGAAAGAGGGATACGGGGATTAATAGAAGGCGATTAAAAGAAAATGATTAGTATAGATATATCAGAAATTTAAAGGTAAATAGTAATTAAATATAAAGGCTATGATGCTTTCATAGTTACGAAAGGAAGACTAAATGATTGCAATAATTGCAGATGAAGGTAAACAGCAAATTGGTTTAGAACTCCAACAAATATTAAGGTCACAAGGAGTTCAAGTTGAATATATTTCCCTGGAAAAAGTAAATGTAAAGCCCTGCGTAAGTTGTGGCGGCTGTACCTACAAGACCTATGGAAAGTGTGTAGTACGGGATGATGGAGATTGGATTTATCCAAAGGTTATTGGGGCGGAGGTGGTTATCTTTGTTACTCCAATTACATTTGGAAGTTATTCTTTCAAAATAAAAAGAGTTTTTGATAAATTTGCCTTAATTATGGATCGTCACTATATCGTGGAGCAGAAGGAGTTAGTAAAGGTAGGTATGAAAGGCAAGCAGTTTAAATTCTTTGTAATAGGAGTGAAAGAAAACTGTCTGGAAGAGGAAATTGATGTATTTAAAAAACTACATAAAGAAAATCTAATCATAACCAGAGGTACAGGAAGCACATTTATTATAGACGAAGTGCTCACTTCAGAAATGAAGGAGCTTATAGCAAAGGAGGTTCTGATGGTATGAAGAAAATGCTGTTGATTAATACCAGCCCTCGTACAAAGGGAACTAGCTTCACTATGCTGCATATGTGTAAAACATATGCTGAAGATAATGGATACAAAACTGTGCTGTTACACTTATATCAGAACTTAGCCCACTTGGATAACTTAATAATTGCGGCAGCAGAAGCGGATACAATAATCATCAGCGGACCCTGTTATGTTAATACGTATCCCGCAGATACAATTGTACTGTTAGAGGAACTGCTTATTCATAAAGAGCTATTAAAAGGAAAAAGTATGTACGGAATTATTCAAGGGGGGATGCCCTATGGTCATACCCATGAAAGCGGCTTAAACATGCTGGATATCTTTTGCAGAAAATGTGGCATGCTCTTTCAAGGAGGTTTTGTTATGGGAATGGGCGCATATCTTGACGGAAAACCTTTAACTAAACTGCCAAATGGGAAGAAAGTAATCAAGCAATTAAATATATTCTTTGAACACATAGAGAAGGAGGAAGTAGCTTCTCCAGAAGTGTATCGGAAAGCACAGTTTAAACTACCGGTTATATTTTTTAAAGTAATGGTGAAGAAAATGAACCAGAGCATTGATCGTGATTTACAAAGTCATGGAATCGATGTTAATCAAAGGAATCCCTATCTTTCGACCTACTTGTCGGGAAAGAAGACGAGAGAAGATTCGCCTCCTTTAATGTAATAGACTGTTCTTAAAATAAATAATTATAACATATTTGTATTTTCTGGTACTTGTAGTTCTTACCTTCTTCAATTATACTACTATTACAAATTATGTATGTAATTTCCAATCTTCGAATAAGTTCTTTGATAGGAGAATTATTCATGATTAGGATATGAAGAATAAGAAGGGAGCTTACAAGGACATGATTTTTTATTTTTCAGCAACAGGAAATAGTAAGTATGTGGCGGAGTGCATAGCAAAAGAGTTAAAACAACAAGTAGTTTCAATAACGGATTGCAATACAAGTGAGAAATTTTCCTTCGACTTGCAGGATGGAGAATACATTGGATTTATCACGCCAACCTACTTTTTGGGCTTGCCAACTGTAGTGAATGAGTTTTTAGATAAGCTGGAAATACATAACGCAGAGAAAGCCTATGCTTTTACTGTTAGTACCTATGGAACGACTTCAGGACAGACTGATAAGAGGTTGAAGGAAGCACTTCAGAAAAAAGGAATTCTAACAAACGGAAGTTATGGTGTTAAGATGGTGGATACCTGGACTCCGGTATTTGATTTAACAGACAAAGATAAAATTAGAAAGATAAATGAAAAAGCCGAACGACAAATTGACCAAATATGTACTAAGATTATAGATAGATTGGAAGGGAATTATAATTTACAGAAGGTACCAAGCATTGCTGAAAGAGTCTATTATCCAATATATAAGAAGCTTAGAAGAACCCAGAGATTTCATTTGGAGGAGGGATGTATCAGTTGTGGGAAATGTGCAATGAAATGTCCAACCAATGCAATTGCTATGAAGAATGGAAAGCCAGAATGGATTAAAACAGAATGTACACTCTGCCTGGGGTGCCTCCACCGTTGTCCTAACTTTGTAATACAATATGGTAAGAAGACGAAGAAACATGGGCAGTTTCTTAATCCACATGTAAGGATTTAATTTGAAGTAGGACTTAAAGATCTAATATAAATAATCTAATATAAATAGTATCTAAATTAAAGTGAGATATCTTGGTATGTAAAAGATATCTCACTTTTTGCACTCGGATAGATAAGGATGGAATATAGAGATTATAAGAAGCGATTTACACGCTTCTCCTTAATTATGTCAAAGACATAACTTGTTTAAAGTGTTCTTTATTTATTCAGCACTAAAAATTTATTTTCACTTTCAGAATATTCATATGAAGTACCAGTTCCACTAAATACACTTTCCAATAATGGCTCAAATACTAAGACTTGTTCCAGTGAAATGATAGATCCATTACTCGTATCATCAAGATATGCCTCATCTTCATCCCCATAGAACAATTGCCATCCACTGTCTTGTTCGTTATCAATATCATCTGATTTTACTACATAGTTGATTTGTCTATTAGTTAAAGCTCTTTTTGTAATTATGGCAAATAAGTTTTCATCAAAGGATGATTTACCGCCGTATAAACCTGCAATATTTTCTTTCTTAAAGGTAATAGAGTCTCCACATTTAATTGTTTTGAGATAATATGGATCATTATCAAGTTTGCCAGTAAAATAGTTGCCATTCTTCTCGATTATTTCAACCCACATTCTTTCCGCTTGGCAACCATTTATTTGTGGCTTTTTCATTGCAAAAATGAGTTTAACTAATTCTCCGATTTCCAGGTTCTCAATTTCCTCTTTATCAGGTATTAAAAAAGTTCTCGGAAATTGTTGGTTTAATTCTTGGACATTTTCCAAGCTATATTCTATTTTCTTCTTATCAAAAATTTTTAGTAATCCCATATACAATCCCCCAATGCAAGATATTATCTTTGAATTTTATTCTCATAATGCAATAATACAGGATGAAGTTTAAGTATACAATATTAATTCCATAATTTGATGTGTTGTGGTTTTATTACAACTGGATTCAAAGGATATGTTAAAAAATATACTACTGCAGCGTTCCCAATTACTCAATAGTGCAGATATGAATTACTCTTTAAAAATGAAGTTAGTCTTGCAAAGTAGAGTTTAATTTATCATTTTACTAAGCCTAATCGGTCAAAAATAATTAATAAAAAAGTCCTTGCTATGGAGTGAACTCCAAGTGCTAGAGTATAGCTAAGCAATAAATGAAAATTTAATAATTGATAAGGAGATAACCATGAATAATTTCGTATATAACGTACCAACTAAGGTATATTTTGGAGAAAACCAATTAGGGCATTTAGGTGCAGAATTAAGTAAATATGGTACGAAGGTTTTGCTAACCTATGGCGGAGGTTCTATAAAGAAAATAGGCCTTTATGATAAGATTGTAGAAGAGGTCAAGAAGGCAGGACTAGAATTATTTGAATTATCAGGAATTGATCCAAACCCAAGAGTTTCTTCAGTCAATGCGGGTGCTGAAATCTGTAAAAAAGAGCAGATCGATGTTCTTTTGGCAGTGGGTGGAGGTTCCGTTATTGATTGTACCAAATACATTGGAGCAGCGACCTATTATGACGGAGATGCCTGGGATATTCTATTACAAAAGGTTAATGTGGAGAAATGTCTACCGATTATTAATGTATTAACCTTAGCCGCTGCTGGTTCCGAGATGGATTGCGGTGGAGTAATCAGCAATCCGGAAACCAAGGATAAAATAGGATTATTGTTCCCGGTAATGCAACCCAAAGTTTCCTTCCTTGACCCCACAAACACCTACACGGTTAGTAAATACCAGACTGCTTGTGGCGCAGCAGATATGCTAAATCATATTTTAGAAGTATACTTTAATATGAATCAGGACCTTTATATGCTCGATACAGTAATGGAAGGGTTAATGAAAACAATAATCAAATATACTCCAATTGCTATGCAGGAACCAGGAAATTATGAAGCCAGAGCAAATCTTATGTGGACTTCCTCTTGGGCAATTAATGGTTTTGTAAATGGAGGCAAAAGACAGGCGTGGAGCTGTCATCCAATGGAACATGAATTATCAGCTTTTTATGATATTACCCATGGTCTTGGGCTTGCAATTCTTACACCTCGTTGGTTAACCTATACCTTGGATGAAACCACGGTTTCTAAGTTCTATCAATTTGGCTGTAATGTATTTGGTATTGATTCAAGCCTTGACCCGATGGAAGTGGCAAAGAAGAGTATTGAACTGGTTTCCGAATTCTTATTTAAAACCTTGGAATTGCATAGTACATTCACAGAAATAGGTATTGATACCACTCATTTTAAAATAATGGCAAAGAAAGCTTGTGGAGATGGCGTTCTTCCTGGCTTCAAACCACTGAAACAGCAGGACATAGAAAATATCTTTACGATGTGCCTGTAATCAAATATGAAAGTGGCTATTGCATAGGGAAAATAATCACAGGCAGAACACGATTGCAAGAATAAAGCTTATATAAAAAAAAATGGTGCATAGAAAACAATTAGATCAGAAAACAATTTATAGGTTGGATCATGCATAATAAAAGCACAAGGAAAAGGATTCTTTTGCTATAGCCATTTTAATACGATATTATGAATGTGAAAGGTAGATATAATGGGAAAGAAAGTATTTATCATATCCTCCAGCCCAAGAAGGCAGGGTAATTCAGATCTCTTATGTGATGAGTTTGCACGAGGAACAGCAGATGCTGGTAATGAAGTGACGAAGATATTCTTAAAAGATAAAAAGATTAATTATTGCACGGGCTGTGGATATTGCTTTGATAACAGAGGAAAATGTTCACAAAAAGATGATATGCTAGAACTAAAGGATAAAATGATTGAAGCAGATGTGATTGTTATGGCAACGCCAATCTACTTTTACACCATGGCGGGTCAATTAAAGACTTTTATTGATCGAAACTGTTTCTTCTATACCCAACTAAAGAGCAAGGATTTCTATTTCATTATGACTGCTGCGGATGGAGCAAAGTCGGCCATGGATAGAACCATGGAAGAGTTCAGAGGATATCTGTCCTGTCTTGACCGAGTGAAGGAGAAAGATATCCTATATGGAGTTGGAGCTTGGAATAAGGGTGATATTAAAAGTAGTAAAGCAATAAAAGAAGCTTATGAGATGGGAAGGAAAGTTAGTTAGGAGTGAGAATATGACGATAGCAGAAGTTGGTAAGAAATATGATTTAACTGCAGACACCTTACGCTATTATGAACGGATAGGGTTGATTCCACCGGTGGGTCGTAATACCAGTGGTAATCGTGAGTATTTAGAAGAGGATTGCCGTTGGGTTTCCTTCATAAAATGTATGAGAAATGCCGGTCTCTCCATTGAAGCTCTTGTAGAATATGTGACGTTATTCCAACAGGGCCAACAGACCACAGCCGCAAGAAAAGAATTATTGATTGAGCAGAGAAAGCATATTGTAGAAAGGTTGGAGGAAATTCAAAGTACACTTGTTTATCTGGATCATAAGATTGAGAGTTATGAAGATAATCTACTAAATGTTGAAAAGGGTTTAAAAAAAATTGATGAGTAAGTTTAAGTCTTTTGAATTAAAGTCGTACTGGGCGGTACGGCTTTTTTCTTTTATTCCATTACAAAATTACTATGTAGGTGGATTTAGTCGGTTAGTAATCAGAACAATCTTATTGTTATAATAAGTGAAGGTTTGCCAATAACAAATAGGTAATCCATAAATTATATGAACAGTTAGTACATATCAAATGGGAATGTAAATAACACATTGTTTACACTTATATTTTGAAGACAAGTAATAATTGTTCATCCCTCTGCACGAAATAATAATATTTTATATAGAGGATAACTATGTTACCAGTAAACCCTAAACTATGAAATTATAAAATTATAAAATAACTGGTGTTAGGTGATAACTACACATTTTTTCTTCTACTTTGTCTAACTTTTGTTCAAAAAAGTGAATATTACTATCCTAGTAAAATTTATTAAAATATTTACAAAGTGGTATTTGAATAATAGAAAAACATGGTATAATTATATCGATTAAAAGGGTGAAGTTGTGGATAGAGCTATAAAGAACCAAGTGGAGCAGGTAACTAGACTTTCTGCACAGTATTTTTAGTTAAAATATATAAATAATTTGATAGCTTAGGTAAGTTTGCATTGTAGCAATAATGGGAAGTTGCAGATATACATAAGATAAATCTTTTGAAAAACACGATGAGACATTTATTAATTAAGATTTGCAACAATATATTAATATACATTGACAGTAAATGTAGCAAGCTCCCTTTGCATTGCAATTGAGAATTTCAAGATATTATATTATTTCACAGATGAATATAGCCAGAGAAATAAATTACTAATCTAAATCAGAGGTGAAGAATCACATGAATAGTGATTGTGATAGTTCCTTACTACATTCAGATTTATCAACTTTAGAAAGCCTTGGTAATTTTACATTTGAGAGCAAAATGCTGATAAGGCAAATCTATTTGGGGTGGTAGTTGTTCTAGATGACATAGCTCTGTCTAGGTAAAAGATGTATGATAAAATTTTGAATTGTATATGGAACGATCAGGAGAGTTAGATATTGGAGAACAGAATTACATTCATAGTCATATTAAAATTGTTTCACTGAGGCAGGTTAAAATAATGATTTTACAAAAGGGTAGTTTTCTGTCCTGCATTTTATTGCAAGAAAAATATCCGGAGATGTGGGATAATTTAAATTTCGTAGCAGTACCTTCTACAAATGGTTTAATTCCTACCTATAACAACTATGTAAAAGAACTAAAGAATGAAATTATCAACTTGGAAGAAGGATAGGACTGTAGTATTATCAATTTTACTATCAATCTGACAACCTCCCATTATATTTATTAAGAATATGGTGTAGCGATTAACAGTTTTCGCTGTTGCTAGGAAAAGTGAACTTAAAAGAGAGGGTTTTATATGACGAATGAAGAATTCTTCAGAAACAACCACTTAGATACAATTGATAAAGCAAAAATAGCATATATTATGTGTGGTTGCAACAAATACCATTTGTGGCATGATTATACCGATAAACTAAAAGAATATGAAGCACTTGGAATTACTAGAGAACAGGAATTAGAATGGACAAAAGAACAATTTCTTATAGAAATAAAAACAGTTTATGCGAATTATGGTAATGATAAAGAATGGTGGTATATGTATAGAAATTTAATAGAAAAACTTGGTTCATTAAAAGAAAAGGCTCTTTTTGAGATGGCTATTAATTTAACCTATGACTTAATTAGTAAAAATATCGACATTAATCATTATCATATTTTAAACTCTATTGTAGGAAATAATAGTTCGCAAACTCATGGTGGATTTATTGAATATGCTATGAAAAATGAATATTTAGATATTGGACAAAGAGTATTTTATTTAGCTATAGATTTGATTAATAAAGTCCGACCAATTATAACTGAAGAACAAACGGAACATTTAAATTGGTTATGTGATAATATGAAAGATGAAACTTTAGTATGGCCTGAATTAAATATAGATTATAGACAAAATGTTTTAGATAAAATGATAAAGAAATTCAAAAAATATATACATAGTTAATTCATAATCTTTATGAATTACAAAGTGAACCGAACTTCCCATTATGTTTATTATGAAGTCAAGCATGATTGAATATTATGAAACGCACTTGTTATATTATACAAAGCATCTTATGAAAAACAAATGAGTATCTGTGTTGTGAAGATTGGTGGGGGTAAGCTAAACAGCCGTTGACTTCATCCGCTAAAGTCTCTCGGTATCATGAATACGATAATTCATGCAGCATAGGTGGAGGGGGTAATTATGGACACGGATGATTTTAATATAATCGAATATATTTGTTTTGAACTACAAGAGAATGGTTTAGGTATCAATGAATTTGAGAAATGGGTGTATCACTCAGCAGAGATTCAAGTTATATTAAGTAATGAAGATTATTTGGATTTGATTTCACTTGATTATAACAGTAAAAACATATATTACGAGATAATAAGGATTATGGATAAATACATAGACTATAGGAAGTATGAGACTAAAAAAATAACAGTTTTATTAACTCGTGCATTGCAAAAAGATGAAAAAATTGGAGAGATTTTACGTAATTTCTATGATATGTATTGCGATGGATATTATTTTCTAGAAGATCTTGGACTGGGATATGGATTATCTTGTGAAGTACCCTTAGGTGCAAATACTTGGGAGGAATTGAGTGACCAGCAAAGGATAAGCATTATAAATAGTTTTTATCCTCAACTTGAGCAGGATTTGAAAAGAGCACTTATTTGGATAGAAAGTAAAAAAATCGTCTTAAGTGGAAAGAGGAGTGATTATAATCGATGGGAGTTTATAGATAATAGGACGGATGAAGAAAAGAAGTCAACAGTATGGATAGAAGTGAACGGTAGTAAAGAGCATAAAATTAGGAAAAGTAGTTTCGGTTCAAAAAAGAGCGAGTGGTGGAAATTTTGGAGTAGGGCTAATAATATATGACATTGTTTTACATAACTCCTGGCATATCGATTCTTAAATTAAAACGATTGGAATCCGAATATACAGTTTATTAATGACCATAATCATAAGCTATCTTTACAATCTTTATAAATTATGAAGTAACATTACTTCCCATTATATTTATACTGTCAAATATATAAATACATAATTTTAGTTTAATTTGAAGGTGCGAAAGGAACATAAATATGCAAAAGGCATCAGAAACAATTTACAATATACTAAAAGAAAATCATGGTTCTATAATTGTTAAAACTCTACGGGGGAAATCTCATTTATTTACACTGAGTAGTGATGAAACCTACATAGAATCTCAAACCGCTCTAAGAAGCCAGAAGCTGGATTTGAATTGCTTTGATATTGTTATGGGATTCTTATTAGAAAACGGTGGAAAAGCCTTAAAAGGAGGCGGCAGAGATAAAGAGAGTAAGGTGGGACAAGGAAAATGCACTCAAGATACAGTCTGCGGCTGTATTGCGATGAATTATTATGGACACATAGAAGGTGAATCTACATTTGATCCAGTATTCGCGGTAAGCGCTATTTTAGAATACGCAGGAATATGTAATAATAAGCATGGATGGCTTGAGATAAAATGATATTAGATTCCTTAGAATAGAATCGATGATGGTGTGAAAAAGCAGCTTTCGCTTACCAGTAACTGCCCTTTCGTTTACCTCATTTTCGCTTTGTCCAAATTGAACAAAGTAAGCAATATGCTGTTAATTCCCATTATATTTAAGATGGACAGGCAAGGAGAAATAGTTGTAAAGAGAAAGGTAATAACATTATGTGGATCAGTAAGGTTTTGGGATAAAATATAAGAGATGTCTGAAAGATTAGAATTCAAGGCAAAGGGAATAGATATGCTTATCATATAACAGACCACACATCCTTTTATGAAAGGTATAGATGTAAATTTCTTTGTATGGTTCAAGGAGATGGAAACCAGAAAGGACAAGAATGTATAAGGATACAATTAATAACTCGAACACAGATAATGAATTATTTCAAAATATAGAGAAAGTTCATACTACAGTAATGGGTGTTACAAGAATTAAGAAAAATCTTTCTTTGGATACAGAAAATGTTGTTGATTGGTGCAAGACCAAGATAAAATCAACAAATGCTACTATCACTAGACAAGGAAAGAACTGGTATGTAAATGTAGATGCCTGCATTATAACAATTAACGCATATAGTTTTACAATTATAACTGCACACAAGGAAAAGAAATGATATATAGTATATAAGAATATCCAGCATTTTCAGTTATTGGTCAAGATACAGGGATGACTAATTATCAAAGGGAGAATATACAGATCAGCAAGCGTTTTTGGAAACAGTTCAATGCAAACCTGAAGAAAGCATATTTAGCGCAATCAGGGAATTGGACAAAGTATGCTTTTATGGAGATGACCTGTTTTGGAGAAACAGAGGTAGGTATTTAGAATATGAAATTGAAGTGTAGTTTATCGCTATCATGAATTTTTCGTTCGTAAATTTTTATTATTGTAGTAGCTAAATGATTATTTCATTGTCAAATTCCATTTTTTGTGGAACTTTAAACTTCCCATTATGTTTATAAACAGTTATAATTAACCACACAAAACATTTAACAAAGAGGAATGAATAAAGTGAAAAATAATAAATTAGTATTTCTTATTTTATCAATGGTGTTACTGTTTGGAGGATGTAAAAAAGTCGAAAGCATTGATAATCCTAAGGCGTTGACTACTTCTCCGTCACCGATTTCGTCTATTACAGTAGCTCCAACTATTCCACCTACTGTAAAACCTTCTGCAACGCCAACGATTGAAGTGATACCAGCGCCAACCGTTACACCAATAATACATACCCTCACTACAGAAGAACTTTCCATGGAAGCATACGAGAAATTTATGAAAAATGAAATGAAGGTATCTTTTGATCGATATATGCCAAGGAACGATAGGGAGGAAGACTTATACAAAAAGGGAAGTCAATATACTCTTTCGGAATTACTCAAAATAGTTACGGAGCATTATTTAAATAATTCTGCAAATAAGCAAATTGAATTTATAGATTATAGCTATATCGATTGTGGTAAGGATAGAGTGAACGAATTAATTCTCCGTTTTAATGGTATGGACATAAATGATAAGGATGATGATAGTACGCTTGTTTATATCATAAAATATGTGGATGAAAAACTATTTGTTTGTTATTATTACGAAACTTGGGCTAGAAGTGAATCCACAATAAATGAATATGGCTATATTCAGTCTAGCGGTAGCAATGGAGCTAGCAATCATACGACAGAATACAGTTTAGTGGACAAAGATGGTAATTGGCAGTTTATAGTATCTGTTGAAAGTGAACTCGATGTCAATATGCTTTATTTTTCGGATGAGTTGGGGCAGATTCCCCAAGTGGCTGAGTCAAAAGGAATATCAGGCGAAATTGAGTTAGACACCATTTGTTTTAATAAGAATGAAAATGTGGCTAATTCAGATGAGATTGGTAATGAAGAATGTTTTTACACCTTTTATGTTTATGACGATAACTGGGAGCTAATAGAGGATGAGTCCCTTTATACACATAGCAAATACAAAGAAATCTTCGAGGAGGCATTGGTACCATTTATTACTCCAGAGGAGGTTTCCAATATGATTTCGGAAAAAGAGGAAAAGGCGGGAGCTACAGCTGACATTAAAGAAGGGGCAGAAATAATATGGAAGAGTTTTAGTGAAAATATATTTTCTGACTATGTGGTGAGATAGTTTTTATCTCAATCAGCCTCTCATGATATTTATGACACTAGCTTAATCGGATTACAAATTGAGAGTTATGAAGAAAATTTGTTAATATATGAAAAAGAATTAATGAAGTCAGAGGATGTAGAGCTTTAAGAGAAATCTTAGAGCTCTTTTTTGCAACCTAAATTTAACTAGAGTAGTCAAATATACAAAGTAAAATGTAGAAACCATATTATATGAAAGCCTTTCGTCAATTCGAATTGTAAATTGAAGTCAATGGAAAAGGCTATTATAAGATCTTTCCTAGTATCTTAAAATACATATTTTTATCGAGTTAAGAAGCAATAATTATAAAGTAAGAGTTATAAATTAAAAAAATTTTATTTTAGGTGTAACCATTTTAAATTTATTACGAATAATAAATGACAAACAAAAGAAAGTCAAACGAGGTGCACTTCAAATGATTTCTGACAAATCTCTGTATTTAGCTTTTTTGGAGGGAGATAAAGCTTCCTTCGAAGAGCTGGTAATACGACATCGTCATAGTTTGGTTTATTTTATCATGCAATATGTGAAAAGTTATCATGTAGCAGAGGATATAGCACAGGAGGTTTTTGCTTATATCTATATAAAACCGGAGCAATACGCGACACAATATGCGTTTAAGACCTTCTTATTTATGTTGGGCAAGAGACGCGCAATAGACTATATACGCAAGGAATCAAAATACAATTTGGTTTCCTTGGAGGAGGCTGATAAAACGGATGCTAATACCTTGGAGGAGGTTGTTTTTAAGAATAATGACATCACAATGTTAAAAAATCAGTTGAAGGAGCTAAAACCGGAATATCAGCAAGTAATTTTGTTAGTTGATTTAAATGGTTTGTCCTTATCGGAAGCAGCTATTGTAATGGATAAATCCGAGTCAGCCATCAAAGTATTATCCCATCGGGCAAAAAAACGTTTGAAGCAGATTTTGGAGAAAGGAGGGTTTTCTTATGAAATCTGATAATGAGTTTTTGAACGGGATATATAAAAAAGCAGAAGAGCTAAAAGCAGAATTAGAAGCAGAAGTGAAAATTTCTGAAGATGAGGTTGGTGTCAACTCTTTTGAAGCATCCTTTAACCAGAAAAGAAAGCAAAAATATTTTACAAGGTATCCAAAATATGCAGGAATGGCGGCGGGTTTTATCTTGCTGATATCTTCAACCATCTACTTTGTAAAATTACAAGAAAATAATAATGCCATTGACATACCTAATCCCCATGGTGTGAAAATTATTAATTATACGGGTCAAACTCTGGAGCAGGCAACCGATATTGTTAAGATTAATGTTAAGGACAATAATGGAGTACTACAGCAGGATATTGTAAAGGTTTATAAGGATTCGGGTAATGAGACATTAATTATAGCTTTTTTTAATGACAATAATATCGGCTTAATTGCAGGTGATTCCGCCATTGCATTTTTACAGGCAGATTCTAACGGAGCAATACTTATGGAGACTTTTATTAAAACAGAAGCGAATACCTATGTCAGCCCTTTTGGTGAGGTAGTAACGGAGGAAGAGTTAGACGAATTATCAAAATGATAAACCTACAAATGAAAAATGCAGTATAGGGGTAAACACCATGTGTGATGATACAAGAAGATATATAGTATAGGACAAATAACATGCGTGATGATACAAAAGGATACATGTATATAGCATAGGGAAAACACCATGTGAATGATACAAGAGGATACAGTAAAGTATAAAGTTTAAAAATGTAAACGAACATAACTATGAAAATGGATATGAAAAAGAAAACGAATATCAAAACAAATATCAAAACGAATATCAAAACGAATATTAAAATGAACATGGATAGGAAAGGAAAAATAAAATGAGAAAATTAATTACAATTCTATTTACGATAGCAATCACAACAGCAATTTTTACTGGTTGTACAAAATCAGATTCCAATAGTCCGGCAGAAAATAATAACTCCAATAATAGTGCCACAGATGACAAGGATAAAGATGAGGACACTGATGTAGATAATAACGACGATACAGCAACAGATAACGATAATTCGGAAAGCACCAATTCCGACGTAACAGTAGATAAAATCTTAGAAGCAATTAAAGCAGCTTACGGAGAAAATTATTATCCGAATACAGAGATTACTCCAGAATTTCTTGAAACAGAATTCGGGTTGACTTCTGATATGTATGAGGAAGTAAAGGCAGAACAGCCAATGATTAGTGTTAACGCAGATAGAGTCGTTGTTGTAAAGGCTGCTGAAGGGAAAGCAGATGAGGTTGAGGCAGCTTTAAATGATGCAAAGGATAGAAAAATTGCCGATACACTTCAGTATCCAATGAATGTACCCAAGACAAATGCAACCAAAGTAGTTCGCAATGGTGACTTTGTATGTTTCCTTCTAGTAGGTGCTGTAAATGAAAGTGAAAATCCTACCGAAGCAGAGTTGAAACAATTCGCAGAGGATGAAGTGGCAAAGGCAGTGGATGCTTTTAACGGACTCTTCAAATAATTTGAGATAACAAAGGTGGGAAAATTGTAATGGTTTTTAGCAGCTTGACATTTTTATTTTATTTTTTACCTGCGCTTATAATTATATATTTTCTGGCACCCAACAAATTGAAGAATTTAGTTATGATTATTGCCAGCTTGGTATTTTATGCCTGGGGTGAAATCAGATTTATACCTATTATGCTGTTGCTTTCGGTGGAGGATTTCATCTGCGCTAAGCTCATGGAAAAACATCGGGATAATAAGAGACAGCGTAGGGTATATATGTTGATTTCAGTGTGCAGCAATTTAAGTGTTCTTATTTTCTTTAAATACACAAATTTTTTAATGGGTAATGTATTTGGACTGTTTGGGGTGGAGTCTCCATTTGTACAAATTATACTTCCAATTGGGGTGTCCTTTAACTCCTTTCAGTCCATCTCCTATGCCATAGATGTCTATAGAGGGACTACAAGCTGTGAGAAAACCTTTTACAATTACCTTGCTTATACCACCTTATTTCCGCAGATAATCGCGGGACCGATTGTTCGATATGTGACGGTAGAGAATGATTTGGATGATCATAGACTTACGCAGGATAGTTTTGCTATAGGTATGCGCCGATTTACCATTGGTTTAGCTAAGAAGGTGTTAATTGCAAACAATACCGGGCTGTTGTGGAGCCAAATATCCAGTGGTACGGCAGGAGAGGGCTCCATCCTTTTATACTGGCTTGGAATTATAGCCTACACCTTTCAAATCTACTTTGATTTCTCCGGTTATTCTGACATGGCAATCGGTCTGGCAAGAATCTTTGGTCTTACCTTTGATGAAAATTTCAACTATCCCTACATCTCCAAAAGTATTACAGAATTCTGGCGTAGATGGCATATTACCCTGGGGGCCTGGTTTCGTGATTATGTATATATCCCACTTGGTGGGAATCGCTGTTCAAAGGTCAAACACCTTAGAAATTTAGTAATTGTCTGGGCATTAACAGGCTTTTGGCATGGTGCCTCCTGGAATTTTATTTTATGGGGATTATATTTTGCAGTTATCTTAATTGCTGAAAAGTATTATATATTGAAAATTCTTGACCGAATACCAAGAGTGTTTCGCCACCTATATACGATATTCCTAGTTATGATAAGTTGGGTAATCTTTTATTTTGATGACCTTGCTGCAATGAAAGATTATCTAAAGGGAATGTTCGGCTTAACAGAAATGCCAATGTTTAATAATCAGAGTCTATATTATTTGTGTGGGTATGGTGTTATTTTTATCCTGGCAGCCTACTTTTCAACACCCCATTTTAAAAAGGTAGTTGTTTTTGCAGAAACCTCCAATAGAAAAAGTGTATTCATTGGGGCTACAATTGCATATGTTTTTGTATTTGCGGGATGTATAGCTTATTTGGTAGGAAGTACGTATAATCCATTTTTGTATTTTAGATTCTAAACGATTTGATTGAAAGCTGTAGTAATAGAAAAATTTTTAGAAAGATAGAGTTTAGAAAGATGATATTCGAGCTATTATTATGTCTTTATTGAACCTGCTCTTAGTGAAAGGTAAGCGTTGTTATGAAGGTTACATTTAATAAAATATTTTTTCTTGTATTTACCGCATTATGGTCTGCCTTCATCCTTTGGAATCTGATTACACCAGCTAAAGTTTTTTCCGAGAATGAGAATAGATATCTGGCTGCAATACCAGAGTTCACTTTTGATAAGTTTATAAAGGGTGAATATATGAATGGGATAAATGACTATATCAATGACCAATTTGTCCTGCGTGATGACTGGATTAGTATAAAAACGATGCTGGAGAGAGCCATGCTGAAACAGGATATTAATTCTGTCTATTTTGCAAAAGATGGCTACCTGATTGAAAAACATGCCGATAAGGATGTATCTACGCAACTAGCTGAAAAGAACAAGGAATATATAGTGCAGTTTGTCAATAAATACTTAGAAGAGCTTGGAAAAGAACGAATTAAGGTTATGTTAGTTCCAACTGCATCTGAAATCCTGAAAGATAAGTTACCGCTCTTTGCTACTGGCTATGACCAGAATAACTATATGAATCAATTGATTGCATCACTTCCCAAGGGAACATTTCTAGATCTTAGAGATACCCTAATGAAGCATAATGAAGAATATATCTACTATCGAACAGATCATCATTGGACTGCGTTAGGTGCTTATTATGCTTATGAACTATGGTGTAAGGAGACTGGGATTGAGGCAATTAGGCAAGAGCAGTTTGATATCATCTTAGCAACCAATAAATTCTATGGTACCTTGCACTCAAAGGTTAACACGAACGTTAAACCTGATAATATATATTTATATAAAATAAAAGAGGATTTGGGTTATCAGCTGCTGTATAACTTAACGGACAAAGCAAATTCCCTATTTGATTATAGTAAATTAGACGGAAAAGACAAATATTCGGTTTACATGGGTGGAAATAATCCAGTTGTTGAGATAGAAACCAACAACAAAAACGGAAGGAAACTACTTGTTATAAAGGATTCCTTTGCTCATTCGTTTGTACCGTTTGTTGTAAACCATTTTGAAAAGACCTATATGATTGATTTTCGATATTTTAACGGAAGTGTGGAAGCTTATATGGAGGAGAATGGTATAACAGATGTATTAGTACTTTATAATACGATGAGTTTCGTTAAGGATGATTTTATTGCAAAGTTAATAAAATGATATAATAAATTTTATTGTAGAAGAAGACTGCAGGTCAAAAGGTATATTATTGTGAAAGTTTCACACATAAAATACTTATAGTGATACAAAAATAATGATGGATATTTAAAGGAATAGTGCTATAATATAAATATACAAATTGAATAATAAAATTAGTAATTAAATCTTATTATATAGTATAATCATTAAAAATAATATATAGAAGAGTAAGATGGAAGGCTTAAAATTTGACACATAAGTTTGACAGGAAAATAGAGACAACAGGTTTGGACAATTTTGATTGAGACAAAAAACATGTGTAGTTACTTCTTTGCAAAGATGGAGATAATTTTATGGCATTTATACTATCATTATTTGTGATTGGTTTACTAATAACATATTATTATATAAATCATGTTTTGGAGCATGAGTGCCCTGTTTGCGGAAGTAAAAAGCGTTGGAGTGCACATTACTTTGGTATTAAAAAAGATTATGTGGATTTATATTGTTCGAAATGCTATCAATCCTTATATAATCCGACCACAGGAGAATGTACTACTTTTACAACACCCCAGCATTTTTATTAAGAATATTTAATAGATAGAATTTTAGTAGTTGAGTTTCAAGTTGATTGGAACTCAACTATTTTTATCATAGTTCAACCAAATAGAGCTTGTGACGGAACTGTTACTATATATAATATTAGTATCGTTACATCAGCTATGCTTGTTGACAGTAATAATAAATAATGCAATAATAGATTTCACAAGGTAAATAGTTACATAAAAATAGTTTTATACAAAGTATTTATAGTAAGTTTAACGTAAAACATAATAAATAGCACTTTGAGTGAAGGTAAAAAATATTAGAGTAAGATTTAAAGTAGAGTAATTAAGCAATAAAAAGCAATAAAAAACAGTAAGGAGCAGTAAAGAGCTGTAAAGAGCATAAAGAGCATAAAGAGCATAAAGAGCATAAAGAGCAGTAAAAATTAATAAAAAGCAGTAAAAAGTAATATGAAAGTGGGGGAATACAATGCAAAGAAATAAAAAGCTTATTATGGGATGCGTAATTATTTCAGCAATGATAGGGATTGGAATAATTACTTTCTTGATCAAAACATTGATATTGGATCAAACAGGGGCAACAGAAAGCGTAAATCAAAATCAAGATAATACGAATAAAGTCATTGAACTAAATCCAGATATAGATTATAGTAAATTGGATGCTGCAGTAGAAAAAGTACCGGAACACTATAATATACGTTTAAGTAAAACCTGGGCAACCGATTTAAAAGAGCTGTTGGATTATGTTGACGTTAATAAAAGTGCTATGACACAGGATATGGTGGATTCTTATACACGGGATATTGAGAAGGTACTAGAGTTTATCTATCCCTTATCCGAGATTCCTCAACTTTATTTGAAACACAACGAAGGAGTAATAACGAAAGAATATACTCCGATTTCAGTGGCTGTTCTGGATAAAGAGGGTGGTGAATTTGAGGAAATCATTGATGAAACTGCAGAGCTTAAAATTAGAGGGAACTCTTCTACAGAGGTAGCAAAGAAGACGTATACCATTAAGTTTTCAGAGAAGCAGGACGTACTTGGTATGGGAAAGGCAAAAAAGTGGGCACTTATCGCAAATGCCTTTGATAAATCCCTAATGCGTAATAAAATGGTATTTGATTTTGCAAAAAACATAGGATTGGAATATTCACCAGATTGTACTTTTGTTGATTTGTATTTAAATGGAAGATATATGGGGAATTATTTAATTACAGAAGTAGTGGAAGAAGCAGCAACAAGAGTAGATATTGATTCAGAAAATGGTGACTTTCTAATTGAAAGAGAATATGACCGAGTGGATGAGGGCACAACTTACTTTAAGACTCCTATCTTCGGATATCGATTCGGAATTAATGAGCCGGAAGTAGTCAGCGAGGAGCAATTAGTGACTATTACTGAGTTCTTCAGAAAGTTGGAAGAAGCCATACAAGATCGTGACTGGGAGCTTTTTACCAGCTATGTTGATGAAAAGTCCTATATTGATTTTTATATTACGAATGAATTATTTAAAGTGGTGGATATTGATTATTCATCAACAAGATTTTATATAAAGGATGGAAAGCTATACGGAGGACCGCCTTGGGATAATGATTTATCCTCGGGAAATGCGGAAGAGAACTTTTACTATGATTACAATTATCATGAGGGGTTTGGTCCGAATTCAAGTTATTTAGGATTATGGTGCAATAAGAATTTGTATAGTTATTGTTATGAATTTCCGGAGTTTAAAGAGGCATTAAGTAAAAGATACCTGGAACTTCAGGAGCAGATCATTAATTTATATGAAGATAATTCTCTAGGTAAGAATCAAATAGACCTTCTCATAGAAAGGTTTGGTAAATCCTTTGAACGTAACTTTACCAATACAGGCTGGGTATTTGTAAATGATTTTATACTTGAACGAGTTCCGGAGAGTACCTTTGAAGGTAATGTGGAATATCTGAGAGACTGGCTTAAAAAGAGAAATGAATATTTATTAACTATTATAGGATAAAGGTTAAAAATGAGCAAAACAGGTTTTAATAATTATAAAATAAGTGATGAGATAAAGAGAGCAATTAAGGGGCTGGAGTTTAAAAATCCCACAATTGTACAAGAGCGTGTTATCCCTTTGGCATTGGAAAATAAGGATTTATTCGTTTCGGCCCAGACAGGAAGCGGGAAAACAGCCGCATATGCAATACCCATCTGTGAATTAATTGATTGGTTGGAAAACAAACCCCAGGTACTGGTTCTAACGCCAACCAGGGAGCTTGCGGTACAAGTAAAAGAGGATTTTACGGATATCGGTAGATTTAAAAGAATTAAAGCGGCAGCTATTTTTGGAAGACATCCTTTTGCCCTTGAAAAGACTGAATTAAAGCAAAAGACCCATGTAGTTGCGGGTACACCTGGGCGGGTCCATGACCATATAAGGAAGGGAACATTAAACTTAAGTAAAATAAAATATTTGGTCATTGATGAAGCGGATCGAATGCTGGATATGGGTTTTCTTGATCAAGTTGAATTGATTCTTAATGAACTTCCAAAGGAACGGGTTACATTTTTGTTTTCTGCAACCCTGCCAGAAGCAGTGAAAAGAATTGCTTCAAGTTATATGCAGACACCAATTCATGTCGAGGTAAATACAGAAGGAATAACTACTTCGGAAATAAAGCATCTTCTTTATCAAACAGCAGAAGAAGAGAAGCTGTCTTTATTAACAGACATAACCATTATTGAAAATCCAGATAGCTGTATTATCTTTTGCAGAACAAAGGAACGAGTGGATGAACTGAACGGGAAATTGACGAAAAAGGGATATCTATGTGATAAAATACATGGTGGCATGGAGCAGGATGATAGATTAGCTGTTATGAAGCGTTTTAAAAGTGGACAGTTTCCCTATCTTATTGCCACAGATGTAGCTGCCAGGGGAATAGATATTGAAAATATCTCTTTAGTTATAAACTATGATATTCCCTATGATAAAGCAGTATATGTTCATCGAACTGGGAGAACAGGTCGCGCAGGACAAGAAGGGAATGCAATTACGTTAATAATCCCTACAGAAGATAGATACCTAGCAGAGATACAAGAATATATCGGCTTTGAGATCCAGAAAATGTCTAGTCCTTCAAAAGAAGAGGTATTGTTAAAGAAATATGCTTTTGAAGAAAAAATGAATGCAGTTCCAGAGCCTAAAATTTTGAAAAGCAGTCATTTAAATAAAGAAATTACGAAACTACGTTTTAACGGCGGAAAGAAAAAGAAACTTAGAGCAACTAATTTTGTTGGTGTTATTTCAAATATCAAAGGTGTTTCAGCAGAGGATATTGGAATAATAACAATTCAAGAAACACTAACGTATGTTGAGATTTTAAATGGAAAAGGTCAGTTAGTCTACGAAACCATGAAAGATACCAGGATTGGTGATAGACAGCTTAAAGTGACAAAGGTAAGTATATAAGACCTATCTTAAAGGTTTACTATAGGTAAGAAAAATGGAGTTTATAGCTTCCACGCACAAGCTTGACAGACACTTGTCAAACAGTGTGATTTTGGAACGATAAACTCCATTTTCTACATAAATATCTTTTATGGTAGACCTTATAATAATATTATTTTAATAAGTATCTTTCGTTATCAAGCTTTTATGGCCCAACGTAGTTTTGCACACTTCGCACGACTATTAGAATTACATTCCGCAGCTGATGGGCGTATTGCATCTGGGGCTATTTCTTTATAGAGACCTTGGCGGTAGAAATGCTGAAAGGATTTCTTTACAAGGCGGTCTTCACCGGAATGAAAGGTGAGAATAGCAACACGTCCGCCAGGTGCTAAAGTCGAAGGAATTTTATCTAAGAAATTAAAGAGTACTTCCAACTCATTATTTACATCGATTCGCAATGCTTGAAAACATCGTTGGCAGGATTTCTTTATTGCTTCGGTTTTATTCGTCTCTGGCAGGAATTTCAGAGCATCTTTAATAACCTGTTGGAGCTGCGTGGTGGTAGTAATTTCTCTTCCTTTTTTAAATTCTAAAAGGATAGCCTTTGAGATTTCCTTAGCATAGGGCTCGTCTGAATTCTCTAGTAACATTCCCTGTAATTCTTCCTGTGAAAGTGTTTTCAAAAGTTCAGCAGCTGAGATACCCTTTTCTGGATTGAGGCGCAGGTCCAGAGGTCCTTCGGTCTTAAAGGAAAAACCACGATCAGGATTGTCTATTTGCATGGAGGACACACCCAGGTCTGCCAGTATGAAATTAAGTGGGCCAGATTCTACAGCAACTAGATCAATATCAGAAAAGTTCATATGCTTTATCGTTAATATTTCAGGACCGTAGCCAAGGTTTTGCAGGCGGTCTCTGGTACGAGGCAATTCAATTGGGTCGACATCTAAGGAATACAGGTGTCCTTTAGAATCCAAGCATTTTAGCATTTCTAATGTGTGTCCGCCATACCCTAAAGTAGCATCCAATCCATTTTGGCCAGGTTTAATTTGCAAAATCTCTAATATTTCTTGAACACAAATAGAGCGATGCATTCCGGCAGGTGTATTCCCCTTTTGGATTACCTTAGCCACGGCATCTGCATATTTTTCGGGTTGTAATTCTTTATATTTTTCATTGAATTTCTTTGGGTGAGTCCCTTTATATCGAACACGTCGTTGGTGTTTTTGCTCTTGATTATCCATAAGTTCCTTAACCTTTATCAAATAAAATAACAGTTACAGGTGATATCATAGCAAATCCAAATAGTAAAAGCAAATAATTGTTTAGGATAAGTAGGAGTATAAGCGTCAGTGTTACTGCTACTTTGTACTTTGCAGGTTCACAAAAGGGTAGTATAATAAAGGAAGATTGAGGAAATGAAACTTGTTTATTGGAGAGGAATGCAGATGAAACGAACATCCATATGGGCACACAGAGGAGCTTCTGGATATGCTCCTGAAAATACGTTAGAAGCTTTTGAAAAGGCAATAGAGCTAAGAGCAGATGGAATTGAATTAGATGTACAGATGACTAAGGATGGAGAACTTGTTATTATCCATGACGAGACCGTTGACCGTGTTAGTTACGGTAGCGGGTGGGTGAAAGACTTTACCTTCGAGGAACTAAGAAAGTTGAATGTAAATAAAAAATTTCCAGAGTATGGTGCAGTCAAAATTCCTACACTGGAGGAAGTTTATCAGCTGATGAAGAAATCGTCCTTGACGATAAATGTGGAACTTAAAAATGGAGTTATATTTTATAAAGAGTTAGAAGAGAAAGTCCTTGTGCTAACGAATAAGTTTGAGTTACAGGAACGTGTAATCTACTCCTCTTTTAATCATTATTCCGTAATGAAGTTAAAAAAGTTAGATCCGTCAATTAAAGTGGGATTTTTATACGAGGATGGATATCTTAATATGCCGGAATATGCGTCAACTTATAGTGTTGAGGCATTGCATCCTGCTCTTTATAATCTTCAGTATCCTAATTTTATTGAAGACTGTATTGCCAGGAATATTAAGATTCGTCCCTGGACGGTTAACGAGATGAATGAAATGAAGCTATTGTGTGAGTATGGAGTGGATGCAATTATTACAAACTATCCTGACAAAGGGCGTAAGGTTGTGGATGAATATGAAAGAAAAGTTAGTGACAAGTAAAGATAAGATTTTTATAGGAGAAGAGGATTATAAAGAACAGATGCTTTTAAAGGTTCGTCCCCTCTTAGAGGAAAATCGCAAGACTGGATATTTTGAAAGCTTTGACGGAGCAAAGATATTTTATGAATCCTATGAGCATCCAGAGGAAAAAGCAACCATTGTTATGTCACATGGTTTCTGTGAATTTACAAAAAAATTTGAAGAAGTGATTTTTTATTTCTTTCAAGAGGGATATTCCGTTTATATCCACGATCATCGCGGACATGGTTATTCCCAAAGAAATACATTGGACAGATGTAAGGTGCATCAACAGTCTTATGAGGAATATGTGCAGGACATGCACCTTTTTATTACCAATGTTGTACGAAACGAGCAAAAGGATAGAAAATTAATTCTCTACGGTCATTCCATGGGTGGTGCTATAGCGGCTTTATATTTGGAAGAGCATCCGGAGATTTTTACCTGTGCTATCTTATCTTCGCCGATGTTGGAAATTGATTTTGGTAAAACGCCCTCAACCATTGCCTGGTGGGTGATGTTAATAAAAAAAATTACTCATTCTGAGGAGGAATATGTTTCAGGACATGGTGCCTTTGATGGCATTCCACTTTTTGAAACAAGCAGTTGCTTATCAAAAGCCAGATATGAGGATATTTTCTCCAAACGAGTACAGGATGAGAATTATCAAACTTATGGGGCATCCTGTGCCTGGACACTGGCAAGTATTAGTGCAGTGCGTAAGATAAGAAAGCATGCTAAGAAGGTGAAAGTACCAGTTCTGCTTTTTCAAGCCGGCAAGGATACTACAGTAAGATCAGGTGGTCAGATTAATTTTGCTAAGAGATCAGGAAATACTAGATTAGTGATAATACCAGAATCCAAGCATGAGATATATAATGCAGATTCTAAAATAAGAAAAGAATATTATTCTACAATTTTTGCATTCTTGAAGAAAAATTAGGATAGATTTCACACAGTTTTTACCTGTTGTCTGCCAATTTATGATATAATAAAGCGAAATGAGGAATGGCAAGCATTTAAATGCAAACCGATTCTTTTGTATTTACTTAATAAGTGACAAGTGAAATGACTTGCAGTTTCATCTTGTAAAATATTATAGGGGGTTAATTTATGAAGCTAAGTAAGGAAGAGAAATCATGGGTATTAGTGGACTGTGGAAATTCAGCATACTCAATGGCTGTTACAACAGCATTATTACCAATTATCTTTGATATGTTTGACAATGTGAAAAACAGTATGGATCTGGGGTATTTTAACTCTATTGCCAGTATATTTGTAGCTATTCTAAGTCCTATCCTGGGTACAATAGCCGATTATAAAGACAAGAAAAAACGTTTCTTCATGTTCTTTACTTTCCTGGGAGTATTTGCAACTGCTGCCCTTGCATTTGTACCTCCTTCCAGCGGACAATGGCAGATTTTAGTACTATTTTTTATTCTGTCAGCCATAGGTTTTTCTGGAGCTAACATTTTCTATGATGCTTTTATCGTTGATGTTACCAGTGATGAAAGAATGGACAAGGTGTCCTCTTTTGGCTTTGCTTTTGGTTATATCTCCAGTGTTATTCCCTTTGGAATAAGCTTGGCATTAATCTTTTTTATGGGAATGGACCAGGCGATAGGTTATCAAATTGGATTTATTATTACAGCACTTTGGTGGGGACTGTTAACGGTACCAATGATTAAAAATGTAAAGCAGAGACATTACATTGAACCCGAACCACGTCCTGTCGCAAACAGTTTCAAGAGACTTGGAGTTACTTTTAATAATATCAGACAGCATAAAATTGTATTTATCTTCTTATGTGCATACTTTTTTTATATTGATGGTGTAGATACCATAATTAAGATGGTAGTTCCATATGCCAAATCGGTGTTAGGTGATAATGCTCTGAATACCTTTACCTTATTAGGTATTCTATTAATTATACAGATAATAGCCTTCCCCTGTGCAATTATCTATGGAATGCTTGCAAAAAAATACTCGGCAAGATTAATGATCATTGTTGGTATCTTTACTTATATTATTTCCTGTATTGCTGCATATTTTATATCTTCTGTATGGCATATATTTATTCTTGGAGCATTAATTGGTTCTGCACAAGGAGGTATTCAGGCACTTAGCCGCTCCTATTATGCAAAGATTGTTCCCAAAGATAATTCAAATGAATTTTTCGGTTTTTATAATATATTTGGTAAATTCTCCGCAATTATCGGACCAGTAATTATGTCTTTGACGACCACCATTACGGGCAATGCCAGAGTTAGTATATTTGGAATTATTCCATTGTTCTTAATTGGATTTATTATATTTTTAACTTTACCCAGAGAGCAGAAGATAGTCGCATAGATTTTTGAATAATTAGGTGAATGATGGATTGAAATACAAAATAACAAACGGAATTTTATGTAAAATAATGCAGGCGCGAGGAGGGATGAAATGTCTAGAAAAGCAAAGCATGTGGTGGTAATTTCCTATGATGCCTTTTCGGAAGATAACTGGGAAAAAGCGAGTAAGCTCCCGCATCTTTCAGGGCTGATAAAAAGTGGAGCATATACCAATAAATTAAGGAGTATCTATCCGACTCTCACCTATGTGGTGCATTCCACAATGGTCACAGGGGTTTATCCTGACAAGCATGGAATTTATCATAATAATCCGCTCCAACCCTTTATCAAGGAAAAGGATCAAAGGTGGTTCTGGTTTCGTAAAGATATTAAAGTGCCAACAATTTATGATGCCGTAAAGGACCAGGGGCTTAAAACCGCAGGATTTCTTTGGCCTGTGACGGGCAAGGCATCCCTTCGATACAATATTCCGGAGATAAGAGCAATTAAAAATGAAAACCAAGCGATAAAAATATTAAAAAACGGAAGTCCACTCTTAAGTATTCATATGGAGAAAAAATATGGACAGATCAGAAGAGGAATTGAACAACCCTATCTGGATAACTTTACCACCAAGTGTGCTACAGATACAATCAAGAGAAAGAAACCTAATCTATTGTTAATGCACCTAATTGACCTGGATGATGCGAAACATGAGAAGGGTATTGATAGTACGGAAGTAGAGAACGTATTACTTCGAATGGATGAAAGATTAGGAGAGATTATTGCAGCTACAAAGGGAGCTGGTACCTTCGAGGATACGGTTTTCATCGTGATAGGTGATCATGGGCAGATTAACATTCGATATAAAGTGAAATTGAATCAGTTATTTAAAGCAGAAGGCCTCATTTACGAAGAAGAAGGACATATGAAGTGGAGAGCTTACATACAGAATGCAGGTGGTTCTGCATATCTGCATATTAGAGAGAAGGATGTTGAAGCAGAGCAAATAGCAATTAATATTCTAAAGCAAGCCGTATCTGATGATAGCTATGGTATAGAGAAATTATATACCAGAGAGGAGCTGGATAACCTTAAAATTGAGCCTTCCATCCCCTGCATGTTGGAAGCGAAGAAAGGATATTGCTTTGATGATAGCTTGGAAGGACCAATTGTTTCAGATTTGGAAGCTCAAGGGATAAAATATGCAACCCATGGCTTTTCACCCGACAAACCAGACTATAGATGTAATTTGGTAATATCGGGTGCTGGAATAAAGAACGAATATGATCTAGGTGATATTCAGATGGTGGATATAGCACCCACAATTGCTGAAATAATGGACATAAAATTCTGTCCCTGTGACGGAATATCACGGAACGATATTTTTTCTTAATAAAGGGCTTATGCAAAAGTCTACTAAGTTTAGAGAAAAGGGAGTATTTCTACTCCCTTTTCTCTAAACTTATCTTTTTTGTAACAGCTCTTTTGCAGTTATGTACTCCCTAACAGCTTCAAGATCCTTTTGATTACCGGCTCCGCTTATTTTACGAATTACGGGTATTTTATAAAGCTTATTAATCTTATCCCCGGCTTTGCAGTAAAAAGGACCAAATCTTTTGCTGCCATTCACAACGACGCCTTTTACATATGTCCTATGCTTATCTAAAAATAAGCTGGTTGTGTCAGGTATATTACCCAATCCTACATTTCGAGTAACAAGGATGCAAGGCTCCTCTATAGCCAAATCAATACTTTGAATCGGATATCCCAATCCTTCTGCAAATTGTTTCCCTAAACCAGTTAAACTGTCATATACGATGATCATAAATAATTATCCCCTTAAGCATTCTGAATATAAGTTAGTGTATTCTAACATATGACTTAATTATAACGAAAAAATAGATAAATACAAGTGAAATATGACTATATTTTAGCTAAAGCTATTAGCCTGCCAATAATTATTAAAAATAACAATTGAAAAAACAAATATTTTTCTTGAATATTATATCACTCTGATATAATATATGATGTATCAGAGTGATATATGGAGGAAGGCATATGGCTAAAGTTCTATTTGTTAATGCAAATCTTAATGGACATATTAATCCAACACTACCCTTAGTGAAAGAATTAGTAAACAGAGGAAATCAGGTAGATTATTTTTGCTCGCTACAGTTTAAGGAAAAAGTTAATTCAGCAGGAGCAGAGTTTCTTAACTATTCGGAGGAACTGGATGAATTTCTTTTATCCTATCGACCGACTGACAAGCATCCTTTCTATATGCTTATGGAGTATATTCTTCTCTATACGGAAGTAGTGCTTCCCTTTGTTATTGAGTTAATTGGTAAAAAGTCTTATGATCTGATAATATGTGATTCTTTGTTTGGCAGTTCAAGCTTCTTAAAACATATAATTAAAATTCCCGTTGTTAGTTCACATTCCAGCTTTGCTATGAAAACTGCTCCGGTACCTCCCGCCATGTTAGAGCCGAGGACTCATCCACAGCTGGATCATTGTTATGAAATATTAAACAGGTTGTGTGAGAAGCATCGTATTCCCAGTTTAGGTTTAACGGAGATATTTATAAGCAAGGCAGAATGGAATGTAGTATATACAATACCGGAGTTTAACGGTGATGTTGGTCCGGATTTTAGAAAATATCTCTTTACTGGAGCAGCACCACAGAAAGTTTGTCAGGAGTTAACAGAAGTTATTAATCCGCAGAAGCTTCCATTAGTTTATATTTCACTTGGCAGTATTCATACAGATTTTATTGATTTTTATAAAATGTGTATGAATGCATTTAAGGATTCTAAGTATTTCGTAGTGATGTCAATCGGTAATAAATGCAGCAGGGAG
Source organism: Bacillota bacterium (assembly GCA_023407575.1). Taxonomy (GTDB): domain Bacteria; phylum Bacillota; class Clostridia; order Lachnospirales; family Lachnospiraceae; genus Mobilitalea. The sequence continues at coordinate 424,860 of JAEYLX010000075.1, read as the reverse complement.
CAACTTGGCTCATTACCTGATAATTTTTATGTGGATAATTTCTTGCCACAAGTAGAAATATTGATGGTGACAGATGTGTTTATTACACATGCAGGATTTAACAGTGTAAACGAAGCACTTAACTTTGCGGTGCCGATGTATGCGCTGCCAATGGTCAATGATCAACATATGGTTGCCAAGAGAATAAAGGATTTAAACCTTGGTATTGTTGGGAATTTCAAAGAAGTGACAACAGAGGTACTAAAAGAAGTAGTAGAGAAATTATTACTTCAAAAACAATGGAAAGAAAATTGCCAAAGGATTTCAGCACAATTTAAAGCAGCAAATCACCTTACACTGGTAGTGGAAACGTTAGATAAAATCTGCGAAGGCGAATAGTTGATATAAAAGGTACATAACTAATATTAATCAAATGAGAAAATGAAATCTAAAGGAAGAAAGGAGAGCCCTATGATAAAAAACAAATCGAGATTTGCAATTCTTGGTATCTTAAATCTTCAACCAAGTTCAGGCTATGATATTAAAAAGTATTGTGATACCGTAATTTCAGGAATTTGGAATGAGAACTTTGGACATATCTATCCTACCTTGAAAACGTTGGTTGATGAAGGGTGTATTAGACAGATGGAAGGAGAAAAAGAGTCCAGGAAAATAAAATATGAAATTACAGAAGAGGGGAAACTGGAGCTTCTTACTTGGTTACAAGAAGAAACACAGATGCAGCCAGTTCGTTCTGAATTCATGTTAAAATTTCTTTTCTCCAGTTCAATTCCTAAGGAGAAGGTTATAGTAATGTTAAATCAATACAAACAACGCCAGGAAGCAGAACTTAATAAATATATCGCTTTGGAAGATGAACTAAAGAAGGAAATTACCGAAATTACAGGGGATAGGATACGCTATCTTAGAGCAACCCTAAGAAGAGGTATCTTTTCCGCTAGGGCAACAATCGCTTGGTGTGAGGAAACCATACTTGAGTTTGAAAGTGCAAATTGAACCCATAATATATTTTGAGCTTCGGTTTAAAATGGGTCGATTTCTAATGTGATGAGTTACTAAAGTAAAGAATAAGTTACTATAAGCTGTGATGGGAGATACTTTGCAAAATCAGTAATAAAGTATTACCAGAGATTTCCCAGTTTTGTAAGGGGTTTTTACTTTTTAAAAACCCCTTAGGCAGTAACAAGTAACTTATTATTGTCATACTCAAAAATATGACTAGAACTGTAATGTCGTATAGATTACTTGAAGGAGTAGTTTTCGACTGCTTAATTTCATACAAAAAAACAAGAATTCGTTCCTCCCTTTAAGTTCTTTAGCTACATTTCTTTTTGATATTTTAAAGTCAGATACATACTTAAAAGATTGTAAAATAGAAACACACCTGCAACAGTAAGGGAAAGCCAAACAGGAGCAGAGATTAATATAGTAATGTAACATAGAGCCATAATAAACCACTGGGTAATATCTCCGGCTTTTGCTTTTGCACGATTACGAATTAACGCATTACGCTCGTCATTCTGATCAATTCTAGTCTGTCTTTCGAGTTCAGGATTCTTATGTTCCATATACTTCATAATTAAGTAAGATGCACTTAATCCAACCAAACCTGCTCCAATTCCAATTAAAACACCCGATATAGCCTTTACCTCTTCACCTTGAAAAAAGAAACTTGCAATAAAACTGCAGATACCAATAAATAGTGTACCTAAATATGGAGCTATTTTTTTATTCATTGTTTTCCTCCTCATAAATAAATATTTCTTCAATGGACATGTTAAAATACCTGGCAATTCTAAAGGCTAACAGGATAGAGGGGTTATAACGTCCGTTTTCTAAAGAACCAATGGTCTGCCTGGAAACCTCTAAGGCTGCTGCAAGTTCTTCTTGCTTTATCCCCTTTTGCTTTCGAATTTCTTCCAGCCTGTTTTTCAAATTATCACCTCTTATTCTAAAACGGAAAGTAAACTTTACATTTATACAATATCATACGAAAACTACAATGTCAAGTTAGCTTTCCATAAAAATTTCTTTGATGAGATGATACCAAAGTGAAATAAGTAAACAATTGCTAAATTATCAATAATCTATATGAAAATTTTATCGGAAAATGTTTTCGTTAAAAAGTTAAATTGTATTTGTGAATTTCATTTGATATAATGATTTTTAATATAGGACTTTTGTATGATTTTTTGTTGAAAATGATGTAACGTGTAACAATGTAAAAGATATAGAGTAGTAATTTATATGTAAAGATAGAAAAGTATGCAATAATAGAATATTAAGTAATAATAGAATATTAAGTAAGTAATGGAGCAGTAAGTAATGGAGCAGTAAGTAATAATAGAAGAGAAAATTAATAATAGAGGAATAAGTAGTGATAGAGTAATAAGTAGCAATAGAGGAATAAGTTGTGATACAGGATAAGCAATATTATAGTTAAGTAATAACAGAGGAGAAAATGCGAGTGACAGATAGGAACTTTTTAGGAATGCTGAAAAAAACATTAATTTACGGAATAATTGTGTTTTTAGTATTAGGAACGATTTATTTATCAGTTTCATTAATTATTCGTATGAATGCGGATCGAATTCAACAAAGTGAAATTCTTAACAGTGAAGAAAACTTAGTGGAAGTTGAGAGAACAATTATATTAAATAGGGTGAATCGATTAATAACTGATTTATTATATATAAGTGACAGCTTAAAACTAACCGATATGAGCACTAAGGATTATTCTGATATTGAACAACAGTGGAAAGCGTTCTCGGATAGAAAGAAAATATATGACCAAATCAGATATATTGATATCGATGGCAATGAAATGATTCGTATTAACTATTCAGAGGAAGGTGCGAATATCATACCGAAGGAGCAACTTCAGAATAAAAAGGAACGATTTTATTTCTTAGATACCATTAACTTGAAGGAGAACCAAATATACATATCAAAAATGGATCTAAATATGGATGGTGATGCCATTCAAGAACCAATAAATCCTGTAATTCGTCTAGCAACTCCCTACTATGGTGATGGTGTGCTAAAGGGTATTATTATATTAAACTATTATGCTGATGATATGTTACAACAGGTGAAAAGGATAGCTACAAACAGTAAAGGTCATATCTTTATGCTGAATTCAAACTCTTATTGGTTATATAACGGAGCCGATAGAAATAAAGAATGGTCCTTCATGTATGAAGATAGATTATCAGAATCCTTTAACAATCAATTTTCGGAAGAATGGAAGGAAATTTCTAAAAGTGATGTTGGTTCTTTAAGAACCTCAAAAGGACTTTTCTCCTATACAAATATTTTGACAAGCAATGAATTTGCAGTAGATTATAAGGACTATTCCATTAGTCTTGGTGAGGGCGATTGGTATATCGTATCCTATATATCACCAGTGAGTATTAAGGGGAAATTATTTTTTGATAATTTTATAGAAAGAATTATTGATATATTAGAGTCGAATATTTGGGCATTTGTTCTACTCTTTATTATTGCTCTTGTAGTTGCATTACTTATGCTGATCAATAAGATTGAAAAAGATCGAGTAAAGTATTTTTCAGAATATGATACGATGACTGGTGTTTATAACAGACGAGCAGGTTTTGAAAAGCTATATAAGATATATAAAGACGCCCCAAAAGAAGGCGGAAAAGTGAGTATTTGCTTTATTGATATCAATGGTTTAAAAGACGTAAATGATCATTTGGGACACGAGGCTGGAGACGAGCTGATACAAAGCATAGTTAGTGTAATAAAGGAAAATATTCGTTCGAATGATTTTATTTCCAGACTTGGTGGTGATGAGTTTCTCATTATATTTAATAATTTGGATGAAGCAGAGGCAGAAAATATTTGGATTAGAATTAATGCGGCATATCAAAAAATTAATGAAACAGAGAATAGAAAATACCTTATTAGTGCCAGCCATGGGATAGAGGAATTTAAATTTAGTCCAAATGAATATATTGATATCATCATTAACAATGCAGATGAAAAAATGTATCAGGAAAAAAGAATAGTAAAGAAGGATTTAAAGATTATTAGATCATAGATTTTTTCACATAATAATTAGGAGATACTGGAAAGCATATTGACAAATTAAATTAATAAGAGTTATGATTAAAATCATTCCAAAACGAATAGGCGAGCATCAATCATATAGATTGGAGTTTGCCTATTTTTGCATCAGAACAAGAATGTGTGTAATGTAAACGGACTTTTAGTTAAAGAAAGCAGGGTGGATATGGAAGCATTTGCAATTTTTTTAAGAGGTATTAATCTCAATGGTATTAATATAAAAATGGGTGAATTGGCTAAGGTCCTAGAGCTGATGAATTATCAGAGGGTTAAAACCATATTAGCTACAGGAAATGTAATTTTAACGACTTCGGAGAAAAATGTGTCCTATGAAGATCAAAAACTGCAAATAGAGAACAAATTAAGTACTCACTTTGGATATGAAGCAAATATTTTTATTAAATCAAAGGAGCAAATTACTCAAATGATTGAGGAAGCAAAAAATCATGTAGTTCCCGAGAATTACCATCACTACATTCTGATTAACAATGACATATTACTTGGAGAGCAATTAAAGGCTCTTTTTGAGCAATGTAGTAAAGAAGAGCAGGAGCAGTTGCTCTTAGGAGAACAGGGAATTTATTGGATTGTGCCGAAAGGAAATACATTGAAGTCTGATTTTGGCAATAAAATACTCGGTAAAAAAGAATTTAAAAGTAAACTTACTTCAAGGACCATGAATACGATACAAAAGCTGCAGGCTAATTTTTAGGAACTTATATAATGTTGAAGTAAGTGTAAGCCCAACAAAGTTACAGCAGGCAATAATATTATAAAAAATAAGGAAATTCTTCAATATTTTACATAAATTTTTAGTGATTTTATTACGGGATTCTGTTAAAATAAAAACATATAAAAGGAAAATTATGTGAATTAAATTGACTTTGGTATCTGAATCAGAGGTGACACAAATGAGAATTTCTATTTGCGATGATGAGAAGTATATACAGAGACAGGTATGCACCTTATGTGATAACTATTTTAGGAATATGAAGATGGTTTATACGTTGCAGACCTTTTCCACAGGAGAAGAATTATTAGCGTCTACGGAGGGAATGAATCTGGTTTTTCTTGATATAGAAATGCCTGGGATTGATGGAATCGAAATTAAGAAGCTACTAAAAATACTGGACAGAAATGTATTGATTATATTTTTAACGTCGCATAAAGACATGATGGGACATGCATTTGGAACGAATGTAATTGATTTTCTTGTAAAGCCTATTCAGGAAGAGTTGCTGTATAAAGCCCTAGAGAAAGCAATCTCCGAGTTTCAGAGTAGTATCATGATCGATGTGGGGGATAGTAACAATCCTGTATATGTTATATCCAGAGATATTATGTACATAAGTAGTGATCATATTTATACAAGGGTTGTAACAACTGAAAAGAAATATATGATACGTAAAAGCCTGACCGATTGGGAAAGTATATTACCGGGAAATTCGTTTTTTCGCACCGGCAATTCATATCTGGTGAATATGGAGTATATCAAGGAGGTGAAATCTAGACTTATTCTGGAGAACGGAGATCAAATAAATGTAAGCAGAGGAAAAAGAAAGGAATTTTTAATAGCCTATGATGATTTCTTAAAACAAACAGCGAGGTATTTGTAGGATATGATACAGGAAAATATGGTACATGAAATTATTAGCATGCTTTTTGATATTATAAAATTGTGCTTAGTATTCACAGGACTTTTTAATTGTTCGTTTATTCGAAATAAAAAGCTTTGTGTCATATACATAGCTGTATTAATCATGGGTACAACCGTGTATACCCAAATACAGTCGGAAAACAACTGGATTATATGGAGCATCGTATTTCGATATATAGTTCTAGTACTACTTTTTAGTGAGTCTATTAGAAAGAAAACAATGGTATTTATCGGTTCTTTTCTAGTAATATCCTGCTTAGATATTGTCATATCAATTTGTATGTCGGACATTATTAACCATCCCATTGTGAAGTTATGGGTTCTATCTCCCTGGGAATTATTAAATAATATAATAACTGTTTTTTGCCTCATACTTTTGATACGCCTAAAGAGGTTCATTAAAAGCAAGTTAGGTTATTCCTTTACTATTCCGAAAATGAGTTATTTTTTTGTTGTTATGATTGGAACAATTGGAGCCATTGTAGTAGGTTGTCTTCAAGGATACCTGTTGGGCGAAGATACCCATACAACAAATCGAATTCTCATGTACGCTATTTTATGTCTATGCTTATTAACCTTAGGCATATGTATCTATTTCATCATTTTACTAAATTCGAGAAATCACTATAAGCAATTGAATATCCTTAATAAAGTATATCAGCATGAACAGGAGGCTTATTATCGTAACATCGATGATATGAATCTAAAGCTGCGTAAATTCCGTCACGATTATAACTCCCATATGAATAGTCTTCAATATCTTTGTGAAAGTAAGCAATATGAAGAGCTGCATACTTATCTTATGAATTTAGAAACTATGAAGGAGGAACTAAGCATTGCTTACCAATCCGGTAACTCTATTATAAATGCAGTAATGAATAGCATTTCTAAAAAATCCGTTGAGAAAGGAATTAAAATTATTTTTAAAGGTTTTATTCCGCCAGACCTAAATATTAACTCGGTTGATTTATGTACCCTCTTTTCAAATGCAATGGAAAATGCTTATGAAGCTTGTGAGAAGATACCAGCAGAGGGGGATAAATTTATTCACGTGGAATTTAAACATAATAAGGACAGGCTGTATGTAACTATTGATAATTCCTTCCTTCATCCAGTTAAAATAGTGAACGGAATAATGATTAGTGATAAAACGGATATAGAAAATCATGGGTTTGGAATAATGAATATGAGAAGTGTAGTGGAGAAATATCATGGCAGTATATGCTGGAGTAATCTAGTAGATAGTATTCGCACAGAGATAGCCCTGAAGGGAGCGGTTAAGGATTAAATTTGAGAATTGAATAATTTATATGAAATAAAAACTTATGGTATTTCTTTAGTTAGAAGTACCATAGGTTTTTTTCGTGTGCCCGTTAGGGGGTCATTGCCCCTGATTGGACAAGGTTTATAACAGAAGACTTCGGTAGTGTGTATTTTAGAACTTATATATGCATAGTAGAACATTAATATGGAATTATTAGATATATTTAGTAGAATAAAGTAAATAACTGAAAAAAGGAGGGATGATTATGTATACTACAAATGCAGCAACTGACATCTGGGAATTAATTAAATGGTTCTTAAAGATAGATTAGTCCCCCTTGGTGATTTATAGAAAGCATTCTGCTTCTTAAGATGTCGAACACATTTAGGTTTTTATATGAATATTGACTAATTACTGATTGAGAAGGGAGGAAAAACAGTGTTAAAGGAACTGTATTTTGAAGAACTTGAAGCAGTCGAAGAAATCATTGACTGGGAAGATCTGGGCACTGGTGTTGGTTTTGGATTTGTCGTAGGACTTGTCCTTTATGCTGCTGTTGCCACGTAATTTATTAATCCGAAAGGAGGATTTGATATGAAACTATATTTTGAAGAACTTGAACCTGTGGAAGAGCTTGGCTGGCAAGAAGCTGTAGTCGGTACAGTAATTGGAGTAGGCATTGGACTTATTGTTTATGTTGGAGTAGCGACCTGATTATTCATCTAAAATATTGGGAAAGGAGGAAATAAGATGAAAGAGTTAAAGGAGCTTAATTTTGAAGAATTAGAATCTGTTGAAGATCTGGGAGCATTTTCAGATTTCATGGAAGGTTTTCGTAATGGAGTTACTGCCGGTGCAGCTGTTGTTACTATCCTTGCTGTCGTAGGTATAACCTAAAATTGTTTATTAGTTATATACATAAAAAACCTGAATGTGTTTTACTAAAGCCATGATGCTGTATTGGTAGATAACCATTGGAAGGAGGAAAATGAAAAACTTTTTCGGAATTTTTGAAGATCTTGCTGATCAACATTCCAGTTATGTTAATGATCAGGATTTTTATTATAGTGATACAGTTGAACTTTATGATCTATTAGCTGTAACAAATAATGATCTCTCCTTTTTCTATCAGATGGCTAATATATACGGGGCTCCAATACTTGATTTATGCTGTGGAAGCGGGAGGCTCTTATTGCCTTTAGCACGGAAGGGGTTTCAGGTTTCCGGGGTGGACTTATCAAGGGACATGTTATCCCAATTGGAGTTTCTGTTAAATAACAAGTATAAAAGAATTAAGGACAAGATTACTTTGCATCAACAGGATATGACAAGCTTAAAGCTGCCTGATACTTATAATTTGATTATGATTGGGGCAACCAGTATCAGACTTTTGCCAGGAAGCTTTACAGAATTTTTTAATCAGATCTATCTTTTGCTGAATAAGGGAGGATGCTTTTGCTTTGATTTTGAGCATCTGCCAAATAAGGAGGGGTGCAGAGAAAAACTTGGTGAAATGACAACTTTAAACCTTCTGGACAAGGAACAGAGACTCTGCATGATTCTTATGCAGCGTAGGATAAGCTACACAGAGAAGACGGCAACGGTAAATATGATAAAAATTTTACCGACAACAACTGAGAAGATACTACTTACGTATAGTAAGTATCGAATCTTTGGAAAAGATGAAATAGAAAAGGCAGCGCTGGAAAGCTATTTTGGGAACATTGAATTCATACAAAATGAATTATGTTATTTTTGTAAGCTTATAAAATAGAGGAGAAGAAGATGTCGAATATATGCATTGTTGAATTAAAAAAAGATAAAAATAATTTTTTTCATGCTGGTCAATCCATTGCCACGGTATGTATAAGGGATTATCTGAAGCGCAATGGGATTAGTTCGATGATTTATATGGATGATTCTTTGCCGTCATTGAATGATCTGGCGGAGGATATTTTATCGGTTGCGGATGATGCATTAGTTTTTATAGCTGATGAGGATAACTGTTCCATAGTTGAGGCATTGATACATCGAATTAAAGCTCTGGAGGATATTACGATATATCTGATGGGAGATGATACCCATATAACAGAGCAGCCCGAGAGGAAGTTAATAAAGGAGCTTACGGGGAATGAAAACAGCTGTATATCTATTATGGAATGCTCACCATATCAAACCGGTATTGTGTTACCACAGGATGCTGCTGAATATGGTATATGGCTGGGTAGGTCAGATATGAATGGGAATACGGAGTTTAGGAGCACTTCCGCCATCAGCTCCGATTGTGCTGCAATATCAGCTGCATTTTCCGGACTATCCGAAGAACATAGAAAGAAGATAACATTGCAGGGTCCGGAGATACGTCAAAAAGAATTAGCGTTACAGGTAATGGATGCTTTGCAATCCGATAGTAATTCTTCTGTTCAGTATATTTTACCAGTGGATTTCATAGTAGCAGTCGAGATTGAACCTTCAGATACAACAACGATAATTTATGACCTTTTTATAACAGAACCGATTGATGATAAGAATATCCAGAAGCTGAATCGTATAGCTCAAGAGAATAAAGTTAATGAGGTGATTGTGAAGGCAGATACCTTAATTCACAGCCAGGCATTACGAATAGCTTTAATGGAAGGGGTTAAGCATAAGTTATTTCAGCTGATTGTTAAAGGGCAGATGGATTTCGGTTTGCTTTCGGAAGAGGAAGAAACAATCCTCCTAAAGCAAACAAGCTTAAGATATGCCCCCTTTTCCCGAGGATTTTTAAAAAGCAGGACAGGTATGTACAATACAGTGAATTTAGATGGGTATGTAAAGCATGTTGAGGTGGCAGAAGAGGATTACAATGAAGACATAGCGTCCTATCTGAACGAGATTGCCAGTATAAATTCATCGGTATATATTCGTGGTCTTACAACGATGGTCAATCATACTCAAAGTTATTTTGATAATTCAGGTATTGGAAAGGTAGTAGACAGCGCTTATCAGAATTATTGCAATACTGTTTGTAAGGCTGATGCAACTCCCAGTAATCTGCTGCAATTGCAGGATAACACCTTAAGGGTTAATGATTTTTTCTATACATCGAAGCAGGGTATAAAAGAATTAGCTTATAAACAAGCAAAAGCAATGATTGGGGATATCCAAAACGAATTTAAAAAACATAAAGGATTATTTTATATCTTTTCCATTGAAGATGAGGAGGACTATCAATGCTTTTTATCCGACGCGGAACAGTATAAGGACATCCATGATTTTGCGGGCCTGCCTCTGGCGTATGGATATTTGAAGAATTATTGCCGATTTATGAACAGCAAGTGCTGTTTTGTTGATAAAATACCAAGAATACAGCTGAGTAGGGACGGTAATCTCTACACCTGCTTTAATAAAGAAGAGGCGATCGGGCAGATAGGACAAACTATATTCGAATTAACACAAAACTGTTATGTAAAAAAGGAAAATGAAATAAAAAACCGAGACTGCATTCACTGTAAAGCAAAGGGCTGGTGTGCAAAATGTACGCAGCTGCCTTCGTTTATGAAGAATAGTTATTGCACCATTATGAAGGATAAGTCATATGTTATTGATTATATCATGTCCTCGCTTGCTTGTATTCAGTTGGTTACCACAATCCCGAAGTTTTCAACAACACATCCGGCAAATATTAAAGTTTCAAGTGAGTATATGTATAATTTCACCAGCACTATTGATGATGGTCAGGAAATACCCTATTTTCCTAAATTCACCTATGTTTTACATAATGGAGAGACCAGTGTCTTATGGACGGTTGCTACCAATAAATTCTTTAACATAAGCAGAGAATATGCCTTTGTTGCTGAATTATTGTTGAAACGCCTTCCGGTAATGGATTTTCCTGGATACTTTAGTATGTTGTACAATATGCCCATTGATCAGAGTAAAGAGGTATGCACTCATATTATTGATACTATAAACCAATCTGGAACATTATACAGACCCATTAAGGAGAATTAGCATGAGGTCAAATCCGGTAATCCGTGGAGGCTTTCCGTTTTCCTATGGTTCAAAGGACACACTCGTAACCACAGGAGATGGATTTTATCTATATGACCGTAACGGTAAAAGATATCTAGACTTATGCAGTGGATTGTGGAATATGCCCTTTGGTTATTCCAATAATACCATAATTAATAAAGTGAAAGAGCAGTTGGACAAACTTCCCTTCAATAATTTATTGAGCTTGGTTGCAGATATTCAAGAGGAATATGCAGTTAATCTGACGGGATACATGAGAGACTTTTCATCGGTTTTATATACCTGCAGTGGTTCGGAAGCCGTAGAAGCAGCAATCAAAACATGTCGAAAGTATCAGGCGCAAAAAGGACGGGCAAATCGGAAAATCATATCTGCATTTGTTTTATCCTATCATGGAACTTCCTATGGGGCCATGAGTTTAAGCGGTATTGAACGTGTCCTGGTTGAGGATTACCAGCCGGTTCTGCCTCAAATTCAATGGATCGAGGTACCTGTGAATCTGGAGGATGAAAGGGCATGGATTAAGCTGATTGATTACCATTTTGAGCTATATGGGGAGTTCGTGGCCGGGGTGATTGTAGAACCTATATTTGCTTCGGGTGGTATTATTGCTGTTCCCAAGGAGGTATTAAGGTATTTACAACAGTTGTGCAATAAGAATGATTCCTTGCTTGTAGTCGATGAAATAGCAACAGGATTTGGACGAACTGGCACTCCATTTGCATTTCAGAAATATGAGCTTAAACCAGATTTGGTATGTCTGTCAAAGGCAATCAATAATGGTTATCTTCCCTTAGGTGGCCTTGTTTTTTCAAATGCTTTATCGGAGTATTTTACAGAACAGAATACGGTAATCGAGCATTTTTCTACACAAGGGGGTAATTTGGCAGCTATCTCCTCCGCCAGCGCCATGCTTGATTTGATGAAGTCATATGACAGCTATGATGTGGAAGGCAAGGGGAAACTGTTTCTTGAAAGCCTTAAGATGGAGCTTTCTGATTGTGAGAACATATCAATCCGTGGATTTGGTTTAATGCTGGCAATAGATTTTACGGTTTCAACCATGGGAGAAAGGCTCCTGGACATCCTTAGTATGTTACAAAAAAGAGGGGTGTTGGTATATATGTACAACAATGGTGATTATAACCGAGGGATCAGTATTTTTCCTTCCTTCCTCATTACGGAAGAAGAGATTCTGAAATATGTTCCTATCATAGCAAAAACCCTGAAACGTTTTGTTTGAGAGTAGAGGTAAAGTAAATGGAAATAAAGCATCTCTTAATAGAAAGGGAATTGTCTGACGATGAGAATTTACAGAGATTCCTTGTTAAAAATACAAACTCAGGACGCTTTATAAGACTGGGAGCAAGAGAAACGAATTATTTACTGCAGACACTCAATGCATCAGAGGAAGCAAGTGCATTGCAGCTGGAGGAAGTCGAGGATTTGCCTGAAAATCTCAAAGGTCAATTGTTTACTAAGTTTGAAGAGTGGGATTTTTTAAATGATAACAGCCAAGAATTGAAAAGAAAAGATAAGTTTTCAGATCCCTCAAAAATCAAGCTAATCCGATTTAATGTGGAAAAACTAATTAATTTTATCTATCCGTTTTACTCCAAATTGTTCAGCCGAGGAGGTCTACTTTTATTAGCACTGTTATTCCTGGCTGATGTATCCATAATAGGTTATTTTTTGCTAAGTGCAGCTGAAGCGACTACAAGCAATATCTCTTTTAAGTTCGATATGAAGGATATTATCCTTACTGTTATTCTATATCTGTTAAGCACGGCTGCCCATGAAATGGGACATGCGGTAGTATGTAAAAAGTACGGAGGTAAAGTAAAATCCATGGGTATTTTGCTATTTTACTTCTTTCCTTGTTTTTATTGTGATGTTACAGACATCTATGGAATACAAAAAAGGAAGCATCGTGCCAGAGTAGCCCTAGCAGGTGTTTTTACAAATATGATATTGGGATTATTTACACTTCTGGTAGCCTTCCTATTGATGTTTTACAATATTATTCCACTGCCCTTGTATTATTTTTCAATATCATGCTTATGGGTAAGTTTTTATAATCTGATTCCTTTTGTCAAGCTGGACGGATATTGGTTGCTGAGTGCAACACTTGGAGTAACAAATCTGATGGATAAGGGCTTCCTCGCTGCCTATACAACAATATTTGACCGTAAGAATATTGTTCAAATGCATATGACCGCTGTCAAAAGAAGACTGGTAGCCCTGTATGGTGTGATAGCCTTCCTTTTTAAACCATTGTTTTGGAGCTATAACCTATTTCTACTCAGTAATTATTTTGAGTTTAGGTCTGAAGTAGTATTTATTGTAATGATTCTTGGAGTATGTTTGATATTACTTGATTTATCAAAAAATATCAGACGGTATTACAAAATGGTTAAATATGATTATTATCGTTTACTTAATATGATGTCTTAATATGTTTGAAAGGGTGACGAAGAGCAATGCAGATTGATATAAAAGAATTGAGTAAAAATTATGGGAATTTTTGCGCTGTTAATAAAGTAAGCTTTTCCTGCTGCAATGGAAGACTAACTGCTCTTGTAGGCAGGAACGGGTCAGGAAAAACAACGGCAATCCGTTCCATCCTTGGATTGATAAAACGAGACAGTGGAAGTATATATATTGATGGTAAAAAATCCGAGTTGGATATTAAAAATGTTGGTTATCTCTCAGAAGAAAGAGGTCTGTTTTTAAAAGAAACGATACTGAACCAACTTGTTTTTTTTGCGAAGTTAAAAGGTATGGGGTATAAAGATGCTTTGAAATCGATTGATCTTTGGCTGGAACGGCTGGAGGTTTCTGAATATAGAAAAAGACCGTTGGAGAGTCTTTCAAAAGGTAATCAACAAAAAATTCAAATGATAGCAAGCCTGGTTCATAATCCGGAGTTGATTATCTTTGATGAGCCGTTCAGTGGACTGGATCCCGTAAATATGCAGATGGTTATACAACTCTTTAAGCAACTAAGAGAGGAAGGGAAATGTATCCTGATTGTTAGTCACCAGCTTCCATTAATAGAAAATATTTGTGAGGATGTATGCATCATGCACAAGTCAAACATCATTTATTCCGGATCTATTCAGAATTTAAAAGCACTGCATGGAGGAGATTACATCAAATTCAGTTTGAAGACTCAGGCAGAAATTCCGGAATGTATGAATGCTGTGGAATATGCTCCATTGAATTATAAGGTTAAAATTAATTCAAAAACAGATGATGACTTTAATGTATTTATTCAGAGAGTTGCTGATTCAAAGTTATTGATAAGCTCTATTGAACGATCAAATAAAACCCTACAGGAGATTTTTCTGGATTTAGCGGGAGAGGAAGAAATTCAGTAAAGAAAGGATTTTAACATGAAGGATTTCGGAGTGGTATTCCATTATTATTTAAATAAAGAATTAAAAAGCAAGGTTTATCTGGTTATAACTCTTATTATGTGTGTTGTGAGCTTCGCCTCCTTTTTTATTATGAATTTGATTACAGCAGGAGTTGATAAGAGAACTCTTTATGTGGTAGACGAAACGGATGAAATATCCCGTTTATTACAACAGAATGTGATTTCACCAGACTTCTTCGAAAAAATACAGCTGGAATTCATTGCGGGGAATAAATCAATGGATGAGATAAAAGAGCTTGTTGTGGAAGAAGAGCAGTCCTACGCTGTGTTTTCAAGGGAAAATGAAGTGGTAAGGCTTACTGTAATTGATAATGGAAAAATAAATGATACGGATATTCAAAAGTTACTATTTATGACTCAAGAATTATTTCAGCAAAAGAATATACAAGAGGCAGGAATTTCTGTAGAGGTTTTTAATCAGGCCAGCCAGAGTATAGCTGTGGACCGGATAAATCCTACCCAGAAATCAGAGAACTATTGGACTACCTATATATTATACATGATTATGGTAATTATTATTGTCATGTACTCCGCAACCTCAGCAGGTGAGATCGCCTATTTGAAAACAAATAAGGTAATGGAGATACTGACCACATCGGTTAAGCCCTTACCCTTTTATCTGGGGGTCACCTTATCCATCGGGCTCAGTGGACTATTACAGATTACTGCAGTTATGTTATTTAGTTGGATGTCATATCAACTATCTGGGACGAATATGACGGGTATTGAGGATATGGGAATTATTCTGTCCCCCATGACTTTTGTAGAAATAATTCTCTTTATTACATTATTTATCTTGGGCTTTTTGCTATTTTCCTTTATTAATACAGCTGTGGCCTCCATCGTAAATCAAAACGACGATCTTTCCATGACAGTAGTTCCCATAGAACTTATGGCTATGATACAGTTTTTTGTCAGCCTGGGGGCATTGGGAGCCGACAGCTTCCTGTCAAAGTTTTGCTCTTTTTTCCCAATTACGTCTCCGGCTGTAATGTTTGTAAGGTTTATGATGGGATATGCAAATCTGATGGAAGCCATGATTTCCTTGATTATATTAGCTATTACAGTGGCATTATTTGCAATAATTGGTTCGAGACTTTTCAGTCGAGGTATTGTATATTATGGGACAATAAAAGAGTTTAAGTTCTCTAGATAGGAATAATGAAGATGCAGATACTTTTTAATAATAAAAATGTTCTTATCAGCGGAGCCACAGGTCAGTTGGGGCATGTACTTGCTTATTCCTATGGTATGTCCGGAGCAGAAACATTATTACTGCTGGATCAGGAAAGTCGTAGAGATGAACTGGAGATGCTGGCTGATCAGCTTCGGGACAGCAATATCATAGTTAAGACCTATTATGCTGATAATACGGAACTAAGTGAAATAAAAAAGGTTGTAAAGCAAATAAAAGACGATAATATTCCCATTGACATCTTAATCAATAATGCAGGAGTAAATGTTTTAGAGAAAGCTTGCGAAATTACAGAAGAAATGTGGGACTATATATTCGATCTTAATGTAAAAGGAAGCTTCTTTCTTACACAAGGAATAGCAAGGGACTCACTGATTGACCGGAAGGGAGCTGTCATTTTCATCGCCTCCCAGCACTCTGTTGTTGGCAATACAATGAGAGCTCACTACTGCGCCAGTAAAAGTAGTTTGTTAGGATTAGTAAAGGCATTAACAGCGGAATGGTCTGCATTTGGTGTAAGACTGAATGCAGTTTCTCCAACCTATATTATTCATAAACAGAATGAAGATGCGTTAATGAGCCCTGAGATTAAAAGACAGTATCTTAATAAGATTCCCCTAAAAAAATATGCTTCCTGTGAAGATATTGCAAATTCTGTCCTCTTTTTAAGCAGCGATAAGGCAGGAATGATTACTGGGCAGAATTTGATTGTTGATGGTGGGTATACAGTAGTGTAGGCTCACAGTACTTTTTTGGAATTTATTGATAGTATTAATAGGATTGGGGGGATGATGGAATGGAAAGTGTAATTTATATTGTAAAGTCGAATTGTGACAACAGAGAACTTGCAAGAAGTAATTATATGCCTCCGTTGGGACTGATGTCTATTGCAAATACACTGCGATTGCATGGATATTATGTGGAAATTATTGACCTAAGTATTAAGAATTACAGTACAGAGGATATGAATGGTATTATAGAGAGAATTAACCCCATTCTGATCGGGTTTTCTGTTTATACAGAAAATGTAGATACCTCCTTTAGCATGTGTAAATATTTTAAGAAAAAATATCCGCATATTCCTATTGTCTTCGGAGGACCACATCCTACGCTGGATACCAATTATTGTCTGAAATCTCGATATGTCGATTTTATTTTGAAAGGTGATGGTGAGCAAAACTCCCTGGAGCTTTTGGAAGCAATCCGCACGAATCAAAAACTAATTAAATTCAGTGATATATATGGATTGGTTTATTTGGATGATAATAAGCATTACCAGGTAGGAAAAGAGAGGAGAAATATTGATAACCTGAATTTAATTCCAATGATAAACAGGGATTATATATCAGAGGCTTACGAGGTCCTATCTCCGACAATATATTCTAGCAGGGGATGCCCGGGCAAGTGTATTTACTGTGCTGCTCCCAGTATGTCAGGAGGGAAGTACAGGGTAAGGGATATTGAAAATGTTTTTTTGGAAACCTTGTTCGTTCATGATAAATGTGGCGGTTCCATTGAAGTATTTTATATTGATGATACCTTCACGGCAATAGCCTCTCGCATAAGAAGATTCATTGAGCTATGTGATGCCTCCATAATTAAATTTACATGGAGATGTGAGTCGAGGGTTGATGCTTTGGTTAAAAATCAGTATCTACTGGAAGGTATGAAAAGGTGCGGCTGTAAAAGAATTCAATTTGGAATAGAAAGCGGTAATCAGCAAGTATTAGACAATATACAAAAAGAAATGAAGCTAACTGATGCACTGGCTGTTATTGATAAAACAGTGAAGCAGGGTATTCCGGTAGCAACAAGTTTCATGTTTGCTCATTATTGCGATACAGTGGATACCATGGAGGATACCTTAAGAATTATGGAACATCTAAAAAACACCTACGGTAGGATGGTAGATGTTGTTTATGGACTCAATACTCCATTTCCCGGAACCTATCAATATGATCATATGAAGGAGCTAGGTATGGAATTTACGATTAAAACTTATTCTCAGCTTGATATGTATGGACCAGTTATTAAAACTAAAAACTTTGATACAAAGATTCAAGAAGATTTTTATGCAAAAGCTGGTAAGCTTTTGTCTTTGAATGGTCTGGAGGCTGTGTAATGGAGTATATATTAATCATTAACTCTTACGGCGTAATGTTTGCCGGTAATCGATTGATTAGCCATAAAGAAAGTGAGTGGATCGGGTTAAAGCCAAGTAAAAAATCAGAGGTATGTATCTTTTTTCACAGAGATCAGATACATACAATTTATCATGAAAATGGTAACAAGGAAGAGTTTATGGCAGAACAGTATAATCTGCAATACACTTCCAGCACGAACCTTTCCGATCAGGATATTGTACTGGTACGGGTGAAGGGAGGAGTGAGTTATCGGGGTCAGCTTATTGATAATATAGAGGAGGAAGCAGGAGAGGGTTATTGGATTGCACCGGTAACAAATCAAAGAATGTGCATTTATATTCCCAAAGAAGAAGTGGAGGAGATATTTATTTTATGAAAAGACTTCTCTTTTTAATGATGCCTCTGAGAGGACATGTTAATCCTAATCTGAAGCTACTTGAGGAATTATCTCGGAGAAAGGTTCCTATTCTACTGTTCTGTGATAGTGCCTATAGAAAGTTAATATACTATGAAAATATCCAGTTCTTCAGTTATCCGGAAGAAATCCTGCAGTTTTGCCATGAAGTTGGACCTGACGCCAATAACAGGCAGCAGGCTGCCAATCAGTATTATTCCTTCCTCACGGACAGTACTTTGACACAGTTGCGCAGCTCGGAGGCGATTAGACAAGGAAACATCTTTTTAAACCAATATCTTGAAGTAATCAATGCCTTCCGTCCTGAAATTATTCTATCTGATTCTCAGATTACCTTCGGTGAACCTCTCTTTCAGTATTTAAACTGTCCAGTTATCGAATTAAATTGCTCTGCCTATATTCCCTCACTCCAAAAAAGCAGGAGTTTTCAGAAGTATTATGAAGATATCGTAAGAAAAGAGACGACCTATTCAATGACTTTTGACGGACTTCTTAACCTTCAACGAAATAAAACAAAACAGGGCAGGCAGGATGGATACAAGAAACTATATTTTGCATATCATTCCCCTTTATTACAGGATGAGTTTGAAATGATTCCAGAGCATAAAAGCTATCTGGGGTTTACGCTTAATCCTACCATCTGCAAGGAAACAAATACCATATACATATCCCGAGGGACAATAACGAACAGCTATAGCAACGGTCTTTTGGAAGATACCCTGGGAAGCATTCATCAAGACAATGATAAATATAGGATCAGGGTTAGTCTTGGAAATAATAATCATATCACACACAGTCGTAATAAGAATCTACACATTATGAACTACGCAAACCAAATTGATGAGTTATCTAGAGCAACTCTTTTTATTACGCATGGAGGGATTACAGGAGTACGAGAGGCTATTTTTTGTGAGACACCTATGTTAGTGATACCCTCCAGTTTTCCTGAATATCAGGTTGGTAGTGCACTTGTAAGGTATGGTGCAGGACTTATGGCAGAGGAACGACCCATCAATAAGGAGGAAATCAGGAATAAATGCGATGATATTATGAGAAATTATGAAAGGTATCTGATCGGCATTCGACGGATAAAGAATGAACTAAATGAATATTGGAACAAGACTGGTATCCATCAGATTATTCGAAAGTGCGAGGAATTATAATGATTGGAATAATATTAACTGCGGGAAACGGAGAAAGACTCGGAAAAGTTAAAGCTTGCAGGAGTAAATGTATGCTACCTGTAAACGGGGGGACGCCGCTACTAAAGTATAAATTTGAAATGTACAGGCAATGCCCTGGAATTGAGAGAATTTATGTAGTGATACATACTGATGAGACTGAAATACAAGATTACTTCGGTACTTTTTATGAAGGAATACCTGTTGTGTATTGTATCCAATCTCCTCAAAATAAAGGAATTATCGGCGGTCTTTACGCGGTTAATTCAAGGGAGGATTTATTTCAACAGGATATATTGTTGATGCTGGGGGATGAATATATCGAGAATGCTGATATTAAATCCTTTGTAGAGTTCTATGATTTTTATAGGAATTCCATTTGTGCGATTGCCGTACCAACCAATGATTTGAATAAAATAAAAAAGAACTATAGCATTGAGCTTGGATCGGATATGGTAATTCTCAATGCGGTTGAAAAACCGGAATTACCCTTTAATAATTTGATTGGTACAGGAGTGCTGGCAATTCCAGGGACAATACTGAAGGAGTTTTATGATAGAGTCTATATGGGAATGAAAAATGAGCTTCAGTTGGTGGATCTTTTTTACTTTGCCCAGGAGCAGGGAAAACATTCCTATGCTTACCTGTGTCATACGAATTATTGCAATGTAAATAACGCAGAGGATCTGTATGCCTTAAGCAATCCTTATAAATCAATCCAGGATTTTGATAATATAGCTGAGGTTTTCTATTTGTGTGCGAAGAGGAATCCTGATAAAATAGCAGTTGTTTGTAATGACAGGACTATAACGTATCAGGAACTCTATGAGAGTTCAGGAATTGTTTGTGAGCAGCTAATGGCCTCCGGTTGTAAACCGGGTAGCTGTATCGCACTAATGTGCTCCAGAGAAATTAGTCATATTGTTTCCTTTCTGGCAGTTTTAAAGGCGGGATGCTTTTATTTGCCGTTGGATGAGACGCTTCCGATGGAAAGACTGTTCTATATGGTAGAAAAATCAAAGGCAGAATTTATAATCGTAACAGAAGCACTTCATAATGAGTTGCCTTTTCCTATCCCCATATTACTGTATGAGAATTTAATCCAGCCAAAAAGTAATAACGATATAAATTGCATGCATAGTGAGAGGACTTCAAACAGTGAAGCAGCTTATGTTATGTTTACCTCTGGCTCTACGGGGAAACCTAAAGGGGCTGTGATAAAGCAGCAGGCTGTATTAAATTTAACCAGGGCAATGCAGGAGGAGGTATTCAACCGATTTCATAAAGATACAATTGATATCGGGGTGATGGCATCCTTTTCCTTTGATCTTTCGGTACAGCAGATTTTCCCCGCCTTACTGTTGGGTCATACCCTGCATATTATACCGAAAGACATAAAAGCGCGTCCTGCAGCTCTAGTACAACAACTAAATAAGCTGGATGTATGCGACGGGACACCTTTAATAATGGATATGCTAAATCAGTATCTGAAGCATAATTTGGAGGTAAAGCTGACACTAAAGCACTATATGTCTGCAGGGGAAGAATTAAAGAAAGATACCATTCATAATTTTTTTAAAATTTGCCCCGAGATCTTTGTTACGAATTGCTATGGTCCTACGGAGTGTACCGTTGAGACAACTCTGTTCTTTCTGAATAAGGAAATAGAAGAAAAGTATCCTGTTATTCCAATCGGTAAGCCTATTCAGAATACGCTAGTGTATATTCTGGATGAGAACAAACGGTTAGTTGCACCAGGTGTTACAGGTGAAATATGGATTTCAGGAGTAGGAGTAGGATTGGGTTATATTAATGATGAATTACTGACAAAGGCCGCATTTGTAGAAGATATTTTAAATTCATCACAGAAAATGTATAAGACCGGTGATCTGGGTTACTGGGGTAAGGACTCCTGTCTATATTATAAGGGTCGAATCGACAACCAGATTAAATATAAAGGCTATAGAATAGAGACAAGTGAAATCGAAAAGACGATAGAAGATTTTGACGGAATTCGATTTTGTCGGGTCTTTTTGATGGAGGACTTTAACACTGGCACCATATCGGATAAAAAGCTGGTTGCTTATTATATAGCAAATGGCGAACCTGTTATTTACGAACAGTTAGTGAACTATATAGAAAAAAAGTTGCCCGATTATATGCTTCCTCAGTTTTTTGTTCCAGTGAATTCCTATCCGTTAAATAATAACGGAAAAATTGATAAAGCACAGTTACCGGATTATAAGGTACATTCATTAAAATATCACACGGAAGCTTTATCAATAACAACGCAGTTAGCAACAGAAACGGATTATGTGAAGCTTTGTAAATGCGCCGAAGAGATTTCTCACATGTCAGTATTACCTGACCGTAGCTTGATATTATTAGGGTTTGATTCACTTATGTCCTACGCTTTATTAGCAGAGATAGAAAGTGAGTTTCAAATAAAAATTGACAATGACGAATGGCACTTAAGATTAAACCTATGTGAGATATATCAATTGGTGAAAAAGAAATTAACCCTCCTTAAAGAAAATAAACATATCAAGTCCACGGAACCCTTTCTACCAAAAAATAAAAATAGAATTATGAATGCTCTGCCAATGCAAAAATATCTGATTAAACTGGAACAAATCAATAAAGCTGAGGGCTTTTTTCAGCTATTCAATGAAATGATATATTATATACCTATTCAAAAAGGAATTGATATTTCCCGGCTTAATAAGGCTTTTGTAAAAGTACAGAAAAAATATGATGCCTTGCAGATGAATTTTCAGGAGAATGGAAATCATCTTCGTATTAATTTGTCAGATACACAGGTTCAGAATATTAAAATATGCCCAAACAGTTATGTATCCGATGCTTTTCACAGCATAAGCATTGGTTCGGAGTTAAATACAGAGACGATTCAATCAATTAATGCAGATTTTGATAGGACAGGCTGGAATCATCCACCCCACATAAAAATGCTATATTATAAAGGGAAAACCAATGATTTGCTGGCATTGGCAATTCATCATACGGTATTTGATTACCTGTCTTTAATGTATTTTATGAGAGATCTGGAACTGTTTTATAAAAAATCGGATATTTCTCTGGATAGCGTTATCAGGCAGAACCATTTCAGTGAATACATTAAAAAACAAAATCAATATCTTTTAAGTGATGATATGCGAAAGGAAGCTGAATTATGGAAAAAATCACTTAAAGCTGCAGAGCTTCCAAATTGGAAAAAAATCATTGCTAACATGTCAGGTACCCATAAGTATCGGCATTTGTTTGTAAAAAATGAATCATTACAATATACAACGCAAATTAACTTTTGTAATTGTGCCTACAAGCTTGGACCTGATTTTTCAGAGGAGCTAAGGAGCTTTTGCAGGGCTATGGAAGTGGGTGAGTTCACGGTTCTCTTTACTCTTTTGCTTAAAATCCTTCATAGACAGGAGGAGGTTCAAAATCCGTCTTTACTGTTTTTTACTTCCGGACGAAGCAGAGTTATGCCTGTGGATACGATAGGATACTTCTCTTACCTAATAGCCTTTATCTCTGGGAGCATTGATTTTAATAATGATTTTTGTAAATTAATTCATGAGATTGAATATAATTTAAAAGTGCTTCGAAGCAATGAGAATGGGTTTTTGGACAATAACAGCAGGAGCCAGGAAATAAGAGATAAGATTTTATGCGGTTCTGCTATTTTTGATTATCAAAAGCTTTATAATTTTAAAAAGAATTCATTATGGAATTATATCTATCCATTTGAATGTGTGGGGGTTTACAATCCCTTTTCCCTTAGAATCTTTGACTATGGAAAATATTTGGAAATTTCTGTTTTATACAACCTTAATTATTTGAGTTTTGAAAATATTACTGCTCTTATTGAAAGCTATCTTAATGAATGGAAGCAAAATATCGTAATTGCCAGGATAAAGGAGGATGTTATGCAGATTTCCTTAGATCCTTGCTAATACTACAACAAAGAACTTTGACATATACTATTGTGTTTCGTCAATATAATTAATGCAATCTATAGATTGTAAATATAATAAAAGGAGAACACCTATGAATAATTCCGTTACTGGTCAGTTTGTATTACTTGCAATTAATCAAAATAAGTATCCAAACATTTTAATTGATTATGATCTTTTGGGAGGTACCTTTTCACTGGGATTGTATGAACTGGTAAAACACGAGGTATTAGAAATTCTTCCTGACGAAAAGCAAAGGGATGATATTAAATTGTCTGTGAAGAGGAACCTGCCAGTTGAATTGAAACACCTGAGTCAGTTATATGAGGCAGTGAAGTTCTCTGAGAAAAAAACAATTTCTGATATCATATATACATTTTCCTTCACAATTTCCAGTCATTATTACAACCAGTGTCTTGATGATATTACCTTGTATTTGACGGAGCAGGGTGAATTACAGCAGGATACAAAAAAGGGCTTTTTTAACCGGGAAAAGGTAGTTCTCAATGTGACAGATGAGAAAGTAAAGATGATTGTAGAGGGGATTAGACATAATATAACAGCTGAAGCGAGTGATATTGATAGAGTTGTACTTGCCAAGGTTCTTCAGAAAACCGGGTTGCTCAATATCTACTTTTCAAAGGAAGAAAACAAGACATTAAAACAGGAGATTGATAACGTGTTAACAAATAGCTCAGAGCCAATTGTACGTGCTACACTGGAAGTAATGGATGATATACTTGGAATCATCCTGGCAGTTATAACAAGTACTGTATTATAATTTAGTATTTTTACTTGTTAAATAGCATATAAAATTTTGAATCAGCAGCTATTGTATCCTGTGATAGCTGCAGTTTCTATTTGGAGAAATGAACTACCAGGGGTGAATTATAAGGGATTATTTATGAGGAAAAGCTATTTCCATTAATAACACAGGTGGGGACTTCCTTATACCTTTGATAGGATTAACAGAAAATACTTGTTAAACTTAGCCAACTGCTATATAATACATAAGGAAAACTAAATACATCTAAGGTGTCAGAAAAAGCATATGCTTGGTTCTGATGAAAAGGGAAACAGGTGCAAATCCTGTACGAACTCGTCACTGTGATAAGGGAGTTTGCGGCAAATAAGTCACTGATATTAATTGGGAAGGCTGCCGTAAGTTATGATCTTTCAGCCAGGAGACCTGCCTTATATGAAGTTACTACAACCACGAGAAACTGGTTTGGAATGGATAGATAGGGACAGGTCTGACTACGTCTTTTTATACCCCATGCCATTTTTGTGGCATGGGGTTTTTTGTTGTTAAAAAGGAGGCAAAAGGTTGCAGAATATAGAATTTGTTTTACCTAATGAGATTGAGAAACGAAGCTTTGAAATAATAACAGAGGAGCTATTGGAGCATAACATTACACTGAAACCTGAACAGGCGATGGTAACAAAACGTGTTATTCATACCAGTGCTGATTTTGAATATGCGGATACCCTTACGTTCTCCGAAGGTGCTGTTGAAATTGCCAAAAAACTAATTTTAGCAGGAGCGGATATTGTTACAGATACAAATATGGCACTTGCCGGAGTAAATAAAAAAGTATTAGCCCGTTACGGTGGAGCAGCACACTGCTTTATGGCTGAGGATAACGTTGCAGAGATAGCAAAAGAGAGAAATGTAACCAGAGCAACGGTAAGTATGGAAATGGCAGCCAAGCTTGAAAAGCCGGTTATCTTTGCTATAGGAAATGCGCCGACAGCACTAATTCAATTATATGAAATGTATGAAAATAAAATCTTTACACCTGCTTTTATTATTGGAGTCCCAGTTGGATTTGTAAATGTGGTAGCCGCAAAGGAATTAATCTTACATACAGACATACCCTACATCATTAATCAAGGCAGAAAAGGCGGCAGTAATGTAGCGGCAGCAATTTGCAATGCAATACTTTATGAACTGGGGAGATAGTTATGCGCTATGGATTTACTACCGGAAGTTGTGCAGCTGCTGCTGCAAAAGCGGCAACCTATATGTTGCTAACTGGGAATGAGAAGAATTTCATAACAATCGATACACCGAAAGGCATCCCCTTTGATACAAAGATAGAAGAAATAACCAGAACAGAAACTATGGTCAGCTGCGCCGTGAGAAAAGATGGTGGCGACGATCCGGATATTACCACAGGAACACTTATATTTGCAACGGTTACCTTAAGTCTTAATGGCAATAAAAGTGAGAGACCTTGTATTATTGTTGATGGAGGAAAAGGTGTTGGCCGAGTGACAAAAAGAGGCTTGGATCAACCGGTGGGTAATGCGGCCATCAATCATGTTCCCAGGGAAATGATTAAAAAAGAGGTGGAGCAGGTCTGTGATCTTACAGATTACAGAGGTGAAATACAAGTGGTAATCTCTGTCCCGGAAGGAGAAAATCTGGCGGATAAAACCTTTAATCCTAGACTCGGTATCGTTGGAGGTATTTCGATTCTAGGAACTACGGGAATTGTTGAGCCAATGAGCAGTCAAGCACTGTTAGCTACCATTCGGGTTGAGTTGAATGTTAGAAAAGAAGAAGGGCATAAAGCAATTGTTATTTCACCAGGAAATTATGGACTGACCTTTATGAAAAATACTTATCAATATAATTTAGATCGAAGTGTTAAGTGCAGTAATTTCATTGGAGATACCATCGATATGGCATTGGAATTAGGCTTTGAGAAAGTACTGCTAACCGGTCATATCGGCAAGCTGATAAAACTCTCAGGCGGAATAATGAATACTCACTCAAAAGAGGGAGATTGCCGTATGGAGCTGATGGCAGCAGCAGGGTTACAAGCTGGAATAAGTGGCCTGCTTGCAAGAGAAATACTCTCCTGTGTCACCACAGAGGAAGCACTGGAACGATTAAGAGAAAGTGATAAGTTAGCTCCTGCCATGGAGTATATTCTTTCAAAAGCCTGCTTCTATCTTAACAAACGTGCTGCAGGAAAAATGCAGGTGGAATGTATTATGTATTCCAATGATTTTGGCGAACTGGCTAAAAGCAGTGGTGCACTGGAGCTTTTACAGATAATGATAAAAGGAGAAACGTAGCATGGTTTATTTTGTTGGTGCCGGAAGCGGAGCGGTAGATTTAATTACTGTACGAGGGATGCGGTTGTTAGAAAAAGCAGAGGTTATCATCTACGCTGGCTCATTGGTAAACCCAGAGCTGCTAACTTACGCTAAAACGAATTGCGAAATTTATAATAGTGCAAAGATGACATTGGAGGAAGTAATTGAAGTCATGAAACTGGCAGAGCAAAGTGGCAAGGATACAGTAAGACTTCATACCGGAGATCCTAGTATTTATGGAGCAATCAGAGAACAGATGGATATCCTGGATAAGTGGGATATCAAATATGAAAGTTGTCCGGGGGTGAGTGCCTGCTTTGGTGCAGCAGCGTCCTTAAATCTTGAATATACCCTTCCCAGCATTTCACAAAGCCTTATTATTACAAGAATGGAAGGTAAGACTCCAGTACCGGAAAAGGAAAGTATCGAGAGCTTCGCAGCACATGGAGCTTCCATGGCAATTTATTTAAGTACGGGGATGTTGGAAGAATTAACGGACCGGCTAGTAAAAGGAGGATATACCTGGGATACACCGGCAGCTATCGTTTATAAAGCTACCTGGCCCGAGGAAGAGACCTATATCTGTACCATAGAAACCCTTGCAGAGACAGCGAAAGAACATCATATTACTAAAACAGCATTAATTTTAATTGGAGAGGTTCTTGGACCTAAGACGTTTGAAAGGTCTAGATTGTATGCACCGGATTTTGAAACTGAATTCAGAAAGAAAAGAGTATGAGCTATTAAGTTGTAAATCTATATAATAATATTGGATTTTAAACCCAAATTACAAAATATACGTTGTTGACTTGTACATCAACATTTGTGGTTTATAGGAATCGAAATGGAGGTAACTATGAAAATCAGCATAATAAGCTTTACCTCTAATGGAGTTGATTTATCATTAAAAATAAAAGAATTGGCGGACAGGGAACAGGAAGTTGCATTATATACCAAAGCGTCCGTGACAAAGCAAAAATTAACCTCACAAATACATAAGGTAGAAGAAGGGGTGTCAGCTTGGACAAAAGAACATTTTAAAGAGCAAGAAGCACTCGTCTTTATTGGAGCTTGTGGAATTGCAGTAAGGGCTGTTTCTCCTTATGTAAAAGATAAACTTAGCGACCCACCGGTTTTGGTCATTGAGGAGGGAGGTAGCTTTGTAATCCCAATATTATCAGGACATTACGGAGGAGCCAATGAACTTGCACGTAGCCTGGCGGATAAACTTGGTGCAACAGCGGTAATCACAACGGCGACGGATGTAAATAAATTATTTGCTGTGGACGTATTTGCTAAAAAAAACAACCTTCATATTTGTAACAGGGAAGGGATTGAAAAAGTGTCTGCGGCTGTTCTTAACAAAGAGAAAGTAACCATTGCAATATCCGGTGAAGTTAAGGGAGTAATACCGAAGGAACTAACCATGACCGACTATCCGGTAAGGAATAAAGTATCGATTCTTATATCTCCTTTTGAGGTTGACAGGCAAAAAGCTGACCTGCAGCTATGTCCCAAGGCATATGTCATTGGTATAGGCTGCAGGCGCAACAAATCCTACACGGAATTAGAAACAGCAGTAAAGAGGCAGATAGAGTGGATGGGTGTACGCTGGGAATCGATTATGGCATTCGCCTCCATTGATCGAAAAAAGGACGAAGAAGGACTGATTCGTTTAGCAAACCATTATAATTTGCCTTTTCTCACTTTTACAGAGGAAAAGTTAAAAGCGGTACCTGGTGAATTTACATCCTCTGCCTTCGTAGCGGAGCAGGTTGGGGTAGATAATGTGTGTGAACGTTCAGCCATAGTGGCCTGTGGTGAAAACGGTAAACTTATCGTAAAAAAGTGGGCAGAGAATGGAATTACAGTTGCAATTGCAGAAAGGAAATGGGAAGTAACCTTTGATGAAACATAAGATATATGTAGTCGGAATCGGACCGGGTGTCGAGGAAATGATGACAGTTCAAGCAATACAGGTATTGGAGGCATGCGATACCATTATTGGATATACCGTTTACCTGGAGCTTCTGGGGGAAAGATTTTCAGATAAGGAGTTTTTGTCAACTCCTATGAGAAAAGAGACGGAACGGTGCAGGATGTGCTTTGAGGAAGCAATAAAAGGAAAAACAGTTGCGATGATTTGCAGCGGGGATGCCGGGGTATATGGGATGGCTTCCTTAATGTACGAACTTGTTAACGATTACCCGGATTGTGAACTTACGATTATTCCTGGAATAACAGCGGCAAACAGCGGAGCTGCCTGTCTTGGAGCACCTTTAAATCATGATTATTGTGTTATAAGCTTAAGCGATTTATTAACTCCCTGGGAGCTGATAGAACGAAGATTAACAGCTGCAGCAAAGGGTGATTTCTGTATCGCACTCTACAATCCTTCCAGTCATAAAAGAGCAGATTATTTAAAGAGAGCTTGTGATATCTTACTGGAATATTTGGAAGAGAGCAGAAGCTGCGGATACATAGAGAACATAGGCAGGGAAGGTACAAAAACTGTAACTTGTACATTAAAGGAATTAAGAGAAGAACAGGTTAATATGTTCACTACAGTGTTCATTGGGAATTCACAGACCTTGCTTCAGAATGGTAAATTAGTGACAAAAAGGGGATATCAGCTATGAAGCAGGTGTTGATATTTGCAGGAACTACGGAAGGCCGAAGTTTAGCTGAAGGCCTAAGCAAGAATAAAATTAACTGTACCGTCTGTGTAGCCACGGAGTACGGAGAGCAGGTCATGGAAGGTAAGCCAGGACTAACGATTCGCACAGGTAGAATGAACTCAGATGAGATGAGACAATTTATCACCGAAGGTAATTATCTTGCCGTGGTGGATGCTACGCACCCCTTTGCAACGTTGGTTTCCGAAAATATTAAAAAAAGTATGAAGAATCTTTCGATACCTTATTTACGTTTAAGTAGAAATACGAATTGTGACTTGGAAGAGCAGAAGGATATCCTTTATTTCATGGATAATGAAGCCTGTGCCACAGCTTTAACTGCTATACAGGGAAATATTTTACTAACCACAGGAAGTAAGGATTTATCTGTATATAGCAGTAAGCAAGAACTTTCCTCCAGGCTATATGCAAGAGTGTTACCAGGGCTCGAAAGTATTTCTCTTTGCTATGATAATGGCCTTACGGGCAAACAGATTCTTGCCCTCCAGGGACCATTTACCGTAGAAATGAATGAAGCCATGATAAAGCAGTATAACATAAGTTATCTGGTAACGAAGGAAAGTGGAATTACTGGTGGACTAATTGAAAAGTTACTGGCTGCTAAAAACACAGGTATTAAGACAATGATAATTGGCAACCCAGAGAAAGAAGAAGGTTATTCCTTTGAAGGTGTCTGCAAGGAAATAGAGATGCTATCAGGGAAAATGCTGAACGTACAGGAACGGATGCAAATTTCCTTAATTGGTATTGGAATGGGGAACCAATCGTTACTTACAAGAGAAGCGGAACAGTTAATTCATAACGCAGAGGTTATCTTTGGAGCGAACAGACTGTTAGAGGGAGTTTCAAGTCGCGCTGTTAAATTACCTTATTATCAAGCAGTGGATATCCTTCCCTTTCTTAAGAAGAAGGGATGGGAGCAACAGGATAAGTCCAAGGAAAGAAACATTGTTATTCTCTTTTCTGGAGATACCGGCTTTTATAGTGGAACGGATAAGATGTACGAGGCTTTGAACCAGGAGATATCCACTGGAGACTTGGATGCTGATGTAAGAATCTATCCCGGTATTTCATCCATTTCTTATCTTTCTTCAAAAGTTGGTATTAGCTGGCAGGATGCGACCATTATAAGTATCCATGGGCGTGTGGGGAATGTGTTAGAGGCTGTGAAACGAAACAAGAAAATCTATCTACTTACCTCCGGTTTAGCGGATATTAAAAATCTTGGTTTAAGGTTATTGCAGGAAGGTTTGTCAGAGGTAAAGCTTCACATTGGTTATCAGCTTTCTTATCCAGAGGAGAGAATTTTATCAATTAGACCAGAGGAATGTTTAAAGCTTGAGCAGGAAGGTCTTTATTCTTGCTTTATAGAAAATAAAGGTGTTGTAAGGGACTATCTAACACATGGATTACCAGATTCAGCCTTTATTCGGGATAAAGTGCCAATGACTAAGGAGGAAGTCCGTGAAATATCAATCTGTAAGCTGGGGCTATATGAGGAAGCCATACTCTACGATATTGGCAGTGGGACAGGCTCCATTGCTATTGAGTGTGCAAGATTATCGGATCGTGTCCAGGTATATGCAATTGAGAAGAAGCAGGAAGCGGTTCACCTTATTGAGAAGAATCGTGCTCGGGTTGGATTAAATAACATAACGCTAGTAGAAGGAGTGGCACCGGAAGTATTGAAGCTGCTACCCACTCCTACTCATGCCTTTATCGGCGGGAGCAGTGGGAATTTGAATGAAATTCTGGAATTACTGTATCAGAAAAATCCTGAACTTCGTGTGGTTATTAATGCAATTACCCTGGAAACCATGCAGGAAGTAATGAAGCTAACAGAGATATTGCCGGTGACAAAGGTTGACATTGTTCAAGTGCAGGTGAATAGGGCACATGAGGTTGGAAGGTATCATATGATGCAGGCGGAGAATCCGGTGTATATTATATCCTTTCATTTCGCAGGAGAGCAATCTAGAGTAAGTCCTGTCCTATAAATCAATAGGTAAATATATAAGATACTATAAATTACTGTTATGGGAATATAGTCGTGTAATATTACGAATTAAGTATCAAAGCAAAATAGCATCAGGCAGTAATAAATAGATTGCTATAAGGGGGAGAGGAAAGTGAGTAAAATTCATAGACATGTATCAATTGATTACTATTCCTATCACTCGGGAATAAGCAGTTGGAATACCTCATTTAAAGTAATATTTTCCGTGGGCAGCCTTATAACCGTGATTGCAGCTAATTCTCTAAGTGTCTCATTGATAACCCTAAGCTATATGATTTTTGTCAGCTTATTTTTAGCGAATATTGATGCAAGAGATTATTATCACCTGATGCTTATTCCAGCAGCTTTTATTTTACTTGGCGGTGTTACAATTCTGGTTCAATTTGGACAGGAGACAGATACCCTATTTGATATTAAATTTTTGTGGACAAGGCTTTATATTACCAAGGCAAGTTTTGATTTGGCATTAAGTACAGTTTTAAAGGCCTTTGCTGCGGTTAGTGCGCTATATGTGATGACTCTCTCGACACCGATGGGTGAAATAATCTCTGTATTTCGAAAAATTCGTGTGCCAGAGATTATATTGGAGCTTATGTATCTCATTTATAGGTACATATTTATTTTATCAGAAATCAAGCAACAGCAAAAGGACGCTTCCGCTTCAAGACTTGGTTATTGCGACCTAAGGACTTCCTTTCGTACCTTTAGCAGTGAAATTGCAACCCTGCTTGTGTTATCTATAAAGAAGGCTGATCTGTATTATGATGCAATGGAAGCCAGGGGGTATGAAGGCAGCTTAAGGTTCTGGGAGGAAAAGAGGGAGCTTACTGTGAATCAGCTATTAATTGCTGGGGTATATCTTGTATTACTTATCTCTTGCATGTGGAAGGAGTTTAGCTTATGAGGGAGAAAATTCTGGAGGTAAATCAACTGGTATTTTCCTATGAAAAAGAGAAAAGGGTTATAGATAATCTAAGTGTTTCGATTTATAGCAAGGAAAAGATTGCAGTGCTTGGGGCAAATGGAGCTGGAAAGTCTACCTTTTTTCTAAATCTAAATGGCGTAAGAGAACCAAGTTCGGGTGAAATCATATATCGTGGTGAGAGCATTCAGAAAAAGAATAAGAACGTATTGCGAAAAAATGTTGGGATTGTCTTTCAAGAAGCAGATCATCAAATTATAGCATCCACAGTTAAGGCAGAAGTTGCCTTTGGTCCTATGAATATGAAGCTTCCCAGAGAGGAAGTGGAGCAGAGAACCTTGTATGCAATTAAGGAAATGAATCTAGAAGCTTATGTAGATCGCCCACCTCATTATCTAAGTGGGGGAGAGAAAAAGAGAGTCAGCATTGCAGATATTCTTGCGATGGATTCAGATGTAATTATCTTTGATGAACCTACAGCATCCCTTGACCCGGTAAGTGCAAGTATGTTGGAAGAGGTTTTAAATAAAATGGATGAGGCCGGAAAAACAATTTTGCTTTCTACTCATGATGTGGATTTTGCTTTTCGCTTTGCTGAACGCATCTTGGTTTTTTGTGATGGACGACTAATTGGTGATGGAACACCGGAGTCTATTTTTGGGGATGAAGATTTACTTAGAAAAGCAAATCTAAAAAAGCCGACGTACCTTCAGATCTATGAGTTATTGCTGCAAAAAGGAATTGTAAAAGCTAGAGCTGAAATTCCAAAGAATTTAAAGGAATTCGAGCTGCTCTTTTAAAATAATAAACGGGAGGATACGATTATGACAAAGAAACAAAAGAAACTGATTGCAATTCTTGCAATCCTGTCGGTGAGTTTGAGTTTTACCCCAATTGCTAATGCAATGCACATTATGGAGGGTTATCTTTCTCCACAGTTTAGCATTGGCTGGGGAGTATTGTGCATTCCCTTTTTAGTTGCTGGTTTTCTTGCAATTAAAAAGAATTTGATGGAGAACAGAAAGAATATTACCTTGTTGGCAATGGCTGGAGCATTTATTTTTGTAATCTCATCTTTAAAAATTCCTTCGGTAACCGGCAGTTGTTCCCATATGACAGGAACAGGGTTAGGAGCTATTTTATTTGGACCTGCAACCGTAAGCATTCTTGGTATCATTGTTTTGATTTTCCAAGCAATTTTATTAGCACATGGCGGACTGACTACCTTAGGTACTAATACCTTCTCCATGGCAATTGCAGGACCTTTTCTTAGTTACGCAATCTATATCATTTGTAAGAAATCTAAGGTAAACCGTAAGGTAGGGATTTTTCTGGCCGCCTTTTTAGGGGATATCTTTACCTATTGTGTAACCAGCTTCCAGCTTGCACTTGCTTATCCAGCTTCTGAGGGTGGGGTTATGTTATCACTGGAAAAGTTCTTAGGTGTATTCGCACCAACACAGCTCCCTCTAGCAATTCTGGAAGGTATACTTACTGTTTTAATTGTGATTGCATTGGAAACTTATGCACAGCCTGAACTGAAAACACTACGTACATTTAAGGAGGTAAAATAAGATGAGTAAGACGAAAAAGACCGTTATTGTATTAATCATACTTTCTGTATTAATTGCATTTGTACCTCTCTTTGCTTTAAAAGGCGCTGAGTTCGGAGGTTCCGATGATGCAGGCAGTGTCATGATAGAGGAAATTACAGGAAGCTATACCCCTTGGTTTACACCGGTTCTTGAAAATATGTTAAACGGTGAGCTGCCAGGGGAGGTGGAAAGCTTGATCTTCTGTCTTCAAACAGGAATTGGTGTTGGTATTCTTGCTTTTTGTATGGGACGTCTGGTTGAGCGAAAAAAGTGGACAAAGGGTAGGGAGATAGAATAATTAATGAAGCAGGGAATTCTTATTGTAAGTTTTGGAACCACCTATAAAGAAACCAGAGAAAAGAATATTGAAAAATTAGCAGAAACAGTCAGGGATAACTTCCCTGACTGGAGTATTTATCAGGCTTATTCCAGTAATAAGGTGAGAAGTATTTTAAAGGAACGGGATCATATCACCGTATTAAGTACAAAAGAAGCATTAAAACAAATGGAGGCAGATGGTATTACAAAGGTTGTGGTGCTGCCAACCCATATTATCGATGGAATAGAAAACAACTTAATGAAACAGGAAATTAAAGCAGAAAGTCATTTATTTCATGAAATTAGCATTGCAAATGCACTTTTAGAAGGCGAGAAGGATTATAAGCTTACAGCTAATGCCCTATGGCAGGAGATAAAACAGACAGCAAAGAATGACCCGGTAATTTTTATGGGGCATGGATCCTCCCATGAGGCGGACAGCAGCTATGAGTTGTTGGAGACAGAGCTTAGGGCTGTGTCAGGGAGAGATATTTACCTTGCAACGGTGGAAGGGAGTATCACAATTGAAGAGGTTATAGGTCGTTTGAATGTGGTAAGCTCAATGAGAGGACGGGTGTTATTGTTGCCTTTTATGCTTGTAGCCGGAGATCATGCTACCAACGACATGGCAGGGGAAGAGGATTCCTTTGCTGCATTATTAATAGAAGAAGGTTATCGGCCCGAGTGTATTCTAAAAGGAATAGGTGAGTATGAGGCTGTTCGCAATATATATATCCAGCATCTGAAAGCTGCAATAGGCTAAAAAGATTGTAATTTTAAAACAGGTGTGTTTTGCACAGGTTAGCAATTAGAAAGGTTGACAGTAAATATGAGTGTTTTATATGGAGTAGGAGTTGGTCCAGGAGATCCGGAATTATTAACCTTGAAGGCATTAAGGTGCATCAAAGAAAGTGATATCATCATACTTCCCACCGAAACCAAAGAGGAATGTTATGCCTACAAGATTGTACAGGAGGTATATCCGGAAATTAATACAAAAGAAATTCTCTGTATGCCCTTCCCTATGATTATGAATAAAGCAGAGTTAAAAAAGGTGCATGATGAAATCTATAATCGGATAAATCAGCTTTTAGAACAGGATAAAAATATTGCATTCCTGGTCATTGGTGATCCTACAGTATATTCGACCTACAGCTATATTCATAACAGGGTAATTGCAAATGAAGGAAATGCCGTCGTGATAAATGGAATACCTTCGTTTTGTGCTGCAGCAGCAGTTCTTGGAGTTCCTTTGGCAGATAATAAAGAGGAAATACACATCATACCCGGCTGTTATGATATTGATCATACCTTAGAGTTGCCCGGAACTAAAGTTTACATGAAATCGGGAAGCAAGCTTGGGGAATTAAAGCAGGCGTTGTTGGAACATAAAAGAGCGAATGAGCATGATGTATTTGCTGTGTCTAATTGCGGTATGGAGAATGAAAAGATTTCTGTTGGATTGGAGGAGTTGAATCCAGAGTGCGGATATCTGACGGTAGTCATTGTGAAGGAAAAAAGGGGAAAAATCTGAGAACCAAGTGTTTGCAAGTACGAAGAAAGGCAGTATGAAATGAAATTACCAAGAATTATGATTAGCGGGGCCTCCAGTGGGAGCGGAAAGACAATGGTTACCTGTGGATTATTGAAGGCTTTCCTTAAACGGGATCTTCAGCCGGCGGCCTTCAAATGCGGACCCGATTACATAGACCCAATGTTTCATTCTAAAATTATTGGTGCGAAATCCAGGAATTTGGATACTTATTTCACAGATGATGATACCACCCGATATTTATTCGCCAGAGCAGCAACACAGGCAGATATATCAGTAATGGAAGGGGTTATGGGGTTCTATGATGGAATTTCGGTATCGGAACAAGCCTCCTCCTATGAACTTAGTAAAGTTACAGAAACTCCGGTAATTCTTGTAGTAAATTGTAAGGGAATGAGCAGTTCTGTCTTAGCAGTGATTAAGGGTTTTTTGACCTTTAAATCAGATACTATGATTAAAGGAGTTCTTTTGAATCAAATTTCGGAGCAGTTGTATCCTTTAATTAAAGGAAAAATAGAGACTGAATTACAGGTTAAAGTATTTGGTTATATACCAACAGTAAAAAACCTCGTGATTGAAAGCAGACACTTGGGACTTATTCGACCGGAAGAGGTCGAGGATTATCAAAGAAAACTGGATGAGCTTGCAACATTGTTTGAAAAGACAATAGATATAGATGGGCTTCTGGGTATTGCTGATAGTACGAAGGAGCTTAACATTCACACGCCTGAACTTCCAAGGTTAAAGAAGAGTGTACAGCTTGCGGTAGCCAGAGATGAGGCTTTTTGTTTTTATTACGAAGATAATCTCCAGCTCTTAAGGGAGATGGGAGCTGAATTAATCGAATTTTCTCCAATAAAGGATAACAGATTGCCAATCGGTGCACAGGGATTAATCTTGGGCGGTGGATACCCTGAACTGTATGCAGAAGCCTTAAGTAACAATACTTCAATGAGGGCGGCAGTTAAATCTGCACTGGAGAAGGGGATACCCTGTATTGCAGAATGCGGAGGCTTCATGTATCTTCACCGTAGTATGGAGGACATGATAGGGCAGGCGTTTCCTATGGCAGGATGTATTGAGGGTGAGGTATATAAAACGAATCGTCTTAATCGCTTTGGTTATATCGAAATAACTACGGGCAGGGAAGAAATGGTCTTAGAAAAGGGGGAAGCAATTCGAGGGCATGAATTTC
This sequence comes from Bacillota bacterium, assembly GCA_023407575.1. GTDB lineage: Bacteria > Bacillota > Clostridia > Lachnospirales > Lachnospiraceae > Mobilitalea. Next base: position 388,085 of record JAEYLX010000075.1, on the reverse strand, counting down.
ATTATTTTGAAAGCACACTTTTGGGCGAGGACTATAAAGCTAAGAAGCCACTAAGAGATATTGAATGGAATTGTATTCATGGAGGAGAACATCGTTTGCTGGGCTTTCCACACCTATATTATTATTCTAATCCTAAAGTAGCCTTTCAATTCTTATTAAAATGCAATGAGTGGAGCAATGCAATGAGTGGAGCAATACAATGAGTGGAGCAATGCAATGAGTGGAGCAATGCAATGAGTGGAGCAATGCAATGAGTGGAGCAATACAATAAGTAGAGCAATGCAATGAGTAGAGCAATACAATGAGTAGAGCAATACAATAAGTGGAACAATGCAATAAGTGAGCAATGCAATAAGAGGAACATTACAATAGGTGGGACGAGTTAGATTAAATTGTGATTGAGGAGAAATCGGCATGAAATATGAGGAAGCAATAGATTGCATTGGAGCACCTGATGCTGAGGCAATGTTACGTTGCGCAAGACGGTGGGACAGTATAGCAAAACCTTTACATAGTCTTGGTAAACTGGAGGATGCCCTTATCCAGATTGCTGGTGTTACTGGCGATACTCAAATTGAATTGAAGAAAAAGGTACTTGTAATTTTTTGTGCGGATAACGGTGTTGTTGAGGAAGGTGTCACTCAGGCAACCAGTGAAGTAACAGCAATTGTTGCAGAGAATTTCCTAAGTCTGAACTCCTGTGCCTGTGTAATGGCAAAACAAATAGGTGCTGATGTTATCCCAATCGATATTGGTATGAATCGTGATACAAAATTATCGAAGAATAAAAAAATAGCTTATGGTACAAATAGTATTCTACGAGGACCTGCAATGACAAGAGAACAGGCGTTGCAGGCAATTGAAGTCGGAATTAATACGGCTCTTGAATTGAAGGAGCAGAATTATAATATAATTGCAACCGGAGAAATGGGGATTGGAAATACCACCACCAGTAGTGCAGTTGCTTCCGTTATGCTGGACCTTTCAGTGGAAAGTGTAACCGGAAAAGGTGCTGGTTTATCTGATATAGGGTTGTTAAGAAAGATTGATGTAATAAAAGGAGCTATAGCAATTAATAAGCCAGATAAAAATGACCCCATTGATGTGCTTTCAAAACTTGGAGGTTATGATATAGCAGGGATGGTCGGAGTATATTTGGGAGGTGCTGTTGCTAAAATACCTGTAATCATTGATGGATTTATATCTGCGGTGGCGGCATTGCTTGCCATTCGTATCAATCCCAAAACAAGAGAATATATCCTGGCTTCCCATGTATCAAAAGAGAAAGCTGGGAGGCTCTTATTAGAGGCCATGGATAAAGAACCCTTCCTTACCTGTGAAATGTGCCTGGGTGAGGGAACCGGTGCTATTGCCTTATTACCATTACTTGACCTGGGAGTGGCTGTCTATAACCAAATGAGCACTTTTGAACAGATAGCGGTAGAAGCCTATCAACCCTTATAGAGAATATTATCAAAGTTTGAGTATACCAGAAAAATACATAACCCAAAAGGTATTCATTGATCATTATCATAAAAAGTGAAGGTGTTAAGTCGTATGATAACAATTATTCTTGGTGGCAGCGGAAGTGGTAAGTCAGAATATGCAGAGGATTATCTATTGCAAAGACACCTTCTCCAACAAAAGAATCAGATTTTAAAAAAAGAGCGATTAGATAAGAACGAATTGGAACGTAACGGTAATTTAATTTATATTGCTACCATGCAGCCCTTTGGTAAAGAGATGGAGCAAAAAATTAAAAGACATCAGCTTATGAGACAGAAAAAGAATTTCACAACACTAGAGTGTTATACTGGGCTTGCTGAAATCAGTTTACCGGAGAAGGCTTTTGTTTTATTAGAGTGTATGTCAAATCTGGTAGCAAATGAAATGTTCTCGGAGCAGGGAGCCAGGGAACATACACTGGAAGAAGTTCTAAGCGGAATAGAACGGCTCTCACACCAGGGAGCAGAGCTGGTGGTCGTTACCAATAATGTGTTTGAGGATGGTTATAACTACGACAGGTCAACAATGGAATACCTAAGAATCCTTGGAGAAATTAATGTTAGCATCAGCAGGCGGGCAGATCAAGTCATTGAAGTTGTGCATGGTATTCCAATTGTTTTAAAGTAATAGGTATATAAAGTAATAGGTATATACAGTAATAGGTATATACAGTAATAGATATTAAATGTGTTATAAACATTTTTTGTTATTATGAAATCTCTTAATTTAGGGAACCTACATAGAAAGGAAACGTTTATGAAGCAGATATTTAACAGCCTGATAATTGCCTTTGCCATGTATTCTAAACTTCCAATGCCACGTGCTGAATGGTCAAAAGAGAATATGAGATATGTTATGTGCTTTTTTCCTTTGGTGGGTGCTGTAATTGGCACAGTAATCTATCTTTGGAGCCTTCTGGGAGGGAGTATGGCCTTGAGCACGGTTTTTCTTACTGTGGTATATGTACTAATACCCCTATTTCTTACCGGTGGAATTCATATGGATGGGTTCATGGATACAACGGATGCACTTAGTTCTTACCAGTCGAAGGAGAAGAAGTTAGAAATACTGAAAGATCCTAATTCAGGTGCTTTTGCGGTAATTGCCTGTGTGGGATATTACCTGTTAACCTTTGGAGCATGGTTTGAGATATCCAAAGAAACCTTACCGTTTTTGTGTATCGGGTTCTTACTCTCGCGTGCATTAAGCGGATTATCGGTCGTAACCTTTCCCTTGGCAAAGAACAGTGGTCTGGCTGCCACTTTCTCGAACGAAGCAAAAAAGGTACTTACAAAACGAGTAATGCTACTATATATACTTCTATCTGCTGCCAGTATGTTACTTCTTAACTGGAAATTAGGTATTATCTGCCTGGCAGGTGCACTCTTAACCTATGTTTATTATCGCCAGAAAGCGATAAAGGAGTTTGGAGGAATTACCGGAGATCTGGCAGGATATTTTCTGCAGCTTTGTGAGCTGATTATGGCGGTCGGAGTTATATTGGGAGGTAGATTATGTGGTTAATCAGCGGTGGTGCATATCAGGGAAAGCTTTCCTATGTGTTAGAACTTACAGGTTTAAGCAAGGAACAGGTAGCAGATGGTAAAGTGTGCAGTTTGCAGGAATTATATGAAAAACCAATTATAAATCAGTTTCACCTATGGGTTGACCGAATGCTGAAAGAGGACAAAGATGTGTATCCACTTATTGATGAGCTTTTACAGCATAATCCCGAAATTATAATTATTACAAATGAATTAGGCTGCGGTATTGTACCAATGGAGGCTTATGATCGCAGATACAGAGAACTTACGGGCAGGATATGCTGCAGATTGGCAAAGAATGCCAGGGAGGTGCACCGTGTTCTCTGTGGAATCGGAACGGTGATAAAGCATGATTAGATTGGTGCTGATTCGCCATTTTGCCACCATAGGTAATTTGCAGAAAAAATATATTGGTACTACAGATGAACCTTTATGTGAAGAGGGTAAGAAGTTATTAGATAAAGTTAGCTATCCCATAGTTGATATGGTATTAACCAGTCCATTGCTTCGCTGCAGAGAAACTGCACGACTCATATACCCACAGATACGCCCGATTATTTGTGATGACTTTCGAGAGTGTGACTTTGGAGAGTTTGAAAATAAAAACTATATGGAACTGACGGGCAATCCAGAGTACCAAGCTTGGTTGGACAGTAATGGAACTCTGCCCTTTCCTAAGGGTGAAGGAGTGGAAGAATTTAAGGGACGTATATTTTTAGAGTTTCAAAAGAGGATGGAGTTTTGTAATGCAAAAGGCAAGGAAGCTGTCGCTCTGGTGGTTCACGGCGGAACCATTATGAGTATCCTGGAGAAATATGCATATCCAAAGAAAGAATTCTATTACTGGCAGGTGAAGAATGGCAGTGGGTATATAGCCGATTATGAGGAGAAAGAAGGGAGGATTATAAATATATGCAAAATTCATTGATTGCGCTGGTTTGCGGCTACCTTCTGGATCTTATTGTCGGTGATCCTCATTGGCTGTGGCATCCAGTTCGAGGAATTGGGAACCTGATCAGCAGTATGGAAAAATTACTTCGCAGGATATTTCCGAGAACCCCAAAAGGTGAATTGATAGCTGGAGGATTGCTGGTCATAATTGTAGTTACGATTTCGGCAGCAATTCCGGGTATTCTTTTATTTTTACTATTTCGTTGGAATGTATATGCTGGTGTGATTGCTGAAATTATTATGTGCGGTCAGCTGCTGGCTACAAAGTCACTGAAGGTTGAAAGTATGAAGGTACATGATGCCCTGATAAAAGGTGACGTGGAAGAGGGAAGATGGGCGGTATCCATGATTGTCGGCAGAGATACCAAGAACCTGACCCAGGAGGGGATTGTCAAGGCAGCAGTGGAAACTGTAGCAGAGAATACCTCGGATGGCAGCATTGCACCGATTTTCTATATGGCAATCGGAGGACCTATCTTTGGATTCCTCTATAAAGCGGTAAATACCATGGATTCCATGGTTGGATATAAGAATGATAAGTATATTTATTTTGGAAGAGCGGCGGCAAAACTGGATGATTATTTGAATTATGTTCCAGCAAGGATATCCGCATATCTTATGATAATGGCAGCAGCGATTAAGCGATATCATCCAAGGAATGCTTATAACATCTATCGAAGGGACAGATATAATCATGCAAGCCCGAATTCTGCCCACACAGAAGCGGTTACAGCTGGTGCGTTACAGGTGCAGCTGGCAGGGGATGCCTATTATTTTGGAATCCTATATCATAAAAAAAACATTGGTGATGATAGTAGGCCGATTGAAATAAAGGACATTAAAAGAGCCAATGAATTGCTGTACTGGACAGCTTTTCTTGGTGTGCTTCTATTTGGTGGTTTGAAATTTCTAATAATTTATTTCCTGTTGTAGTAGTGTGCGTATTATTTTTACTTTTTGATATTAGTTTTTTTGATATTAGATTATATAAAGAAAGGCACAGAGTTTGTGGACATTGTGAAAGGCTTGGTACCTATATGCATAAACATGGCGGTGATATTTATCAAAAGGATGGTCTGTTGGATTTTTCTGCGAATATTAATCCGGCAGGAATTCCAGAGGGAATTATACAAGGAGCAATGGAAGGGATAAGATGGTCTAGTCACTACCCGGATACCAATTGTTCTGATTTAAGAAAAGCAATTGCTGATAAATTAAATCTACCGTTAGAGTATATCATTTGTGGAAACGGAGTGGCAGACATAATCTTTTCTCTGGTACTTGCTTTAAAGCCCCAAAAAGCACTTTTACCAGTTCCTTCTTTTTATGAATATGAGCAGGCTTTAAAGACGGTGGACTGTGAACTGACTTACTTTTCTATGACAAAAGAACGGAATTTTGAATTAGGAGTGGAATTTCTTGAGGAGATTAAAGAAGATACAGAGATCATCTTTTTATGTAATCCCAATAATCCAACCGGTCAATTAATTCATAGGGAGCTTTTGATAAAAATATTGAAAAGATGTGAGCAGTTGGGTATCTGGTTAATCATGGATGAATGTTTTCTGGATTTTGTTAATGCTTCCGAAGATTTGACATTAATGAAATATTGTAGTGAGGCAAAACATTTAGTCATCCTGAAGGCATTTACAAAGCTTTATGCAATGCCCGGGTTACGATTAGGATATGGCATTAGTTCCAATACAGCTTTATTAAAGCGGATGAGAGAAGTTTCACAGCCCTGGAATGTGTCGATACCAGCGCAGTGGGCAGGAATTGCAGCTCTGAAAGAAGACAAGTATGTTGAAGACTCATTGGATTTAATAAAAAGAGAACATAAATATTTAACTATTGAATTGCAAAAATTGGAGTATGCAATCTATGGCTCCAGGGCGAACTACATATTCTTTCATACGGCACCCGGGTTATATGAACATTGTCTGAAAAATGGCATCTTAATTCGAGATTGCAGCAATTACCAGGGGTTGACCGAAGGCTATTATCGTATAGCAGTCAAAAACCATACAGAAAATGAACAATTGATCAGAGTGTTGTCGGAGGTAAAAAGCAAATGGCAAAAGCAATTATGATACAGGGAACTATGTCTAATGTGGGCAAGAGCTTAATTACAGCTGGTTTGTGTCGGATTTTTATGCAGGATGGCTATAAGGTTGCTCCCTTTAAGTCACAGAATATGGCTTTGAATTCCTATATTACTGACGAAGGACTGGAAATGGGACGGGCACAGGTTATGCAGGCAGAGGCAGCAGGAATTAAACCCTCTGTTCTTATGAATCCTATATTATTAAAGCCGACCACGGATACCGGTTCTCAAGTGATTGTTAACGGTGAAGTACTGAAAAACATGGGTGCCAGAGATTATTTTAAATATAAAAAGCAATTAGTCCCTAATATCTTAGAAGCTTATCACAAATTAGAGGAAAGCTACGATATTATAGTAATTGAAGGTGCAGGAAGTCCAGCAGAAATTAATCTCAAGTCCGAGGATATCGTTAATATGGGAATGGCGAAGATGGCAAAGGCACCGGTGCTGCTGGTCGGTGATATAGACCGAGGTGGGGTATTTGCACAGCTTTTAGGTACAATGATGCTCCTGGAGGAGGATGAAAAGAGTCTGGTAAAGGGCCTGATTATCAATAAGTTCAGGGGAGATAAAACCATCCTTGATCCGGGAATTGTAATGCTCGAGGAAAAAGCACAGGTCCCTGTAGTAGGTGTTCCACCCTATATGTATATTGATATCGAGGATGAGGATAGCTTATCCGAGAGGTTTGATAAAAAAAAGGAGATAGGGTTAATTGATATCGTTGTAATCCGTTTACCTCGTATCTCTAATTTTACCGATTTTAACGTATTGGAAAGAACCCAGGGAGTATCTCTTCGTTATGTAGATTCTGTAAATGAATTGAAAAATCCAGATATGGTTATTTTACCTGGTACAAAAAACACCACTAAGGATATGCTGTGGCTTAGACAAAGTGGTTTAGAAGCAGCAATTAAGAAGGCGGCAGCAGCAAATAAGGTGATTTTTGGTGTCTGCGGAGGCTATCAGATGCTTGGTAATTTAATTACTGATGAAGTTGGAGTGGAAGAGGGGGGAACCATTCAAGGGATGGGATTGCTTCCCATTAATACAATCTTTCAGGAAGAGAAAATAAGAACAAGAGTGAAGGGGAACTTTGGACAGATTAGTGGTTGTCTGGAAAAGCTTTCAGGAGAAGAGATTGAAGGATATGAAATTCATATGGGGATTTCTACGGCAAACGAGAAACTTACAGCTTTAACCTCCATTAGCAATGAGTTAAATGGCGAAGTAAAAGTCGAGGGAGTCTCTTATCATAATATCTACGGAAGCTATGTGCATGGTATCTTTGATAATACACAAACCGCCAATAAAATAATCGAATGCCTTGCGAAAGATAAAAATATTGACTTTGAGCATGGAACCTCAATGGATTACAAGCAATATAAAGAGACGCAATATGATAAGCTTGCAGAGATTTTACGGATACATTTGGATATGGATAAAATCTATCAGGTACTATGGGCTGGTGTTGAGGAACAGAAAACAGAGGAACAGAAAATATAAGACAGAAAATATAAGAACAGAAAGCTGGAAATAGTAGATAATTAGGTGATTATTTATATTGATTTTTCTGGGTTGAGTTAAGAAGAAGCTTGCGTTATTATAGAGGAAAGACGTTAATAAAGCTATGTTAAACCGGAGGTCAAAATGAAAAGTTTAATTCATATATATACAGGTGATGGAAAAGGAAAAACTACGGCAGCGATTGGACTTAGTATACGATTTATTGGCAGCGGTGGAAAGGTATTGTTCACCCAATTCCTAAAAGACAATAAATCCAGTGAACTAAGCGTATTAAATAACCTTGATGGCATTAAATTATTGTTGTGTGAGGAAACCTTTGGGTTTTATTCAAGAATGAATGAGCAAACAAAAGAAAGAGCAGAGAAAGTCTACCGTAATTATTTGAATGAAATACTTGACACAATTAAAAATCAGCAGATTCAAATGCTGGTGATGGATGAGGTCATAGGTGCCTATAATTATAATCTAATTGATAAAGATACACTCCTTACATTTTTAAAGAACAAGCCAGAGCATTTAGAGGTGGTTATGACCGGAAGGAATCCCAATCTCGAATTAATCGAATTGGCAGATTATGTATCTGAAATTGTTAAGGTGAAGCATCCCTTTGATCAAGGAATATACGCAAGGATGGGAATTGAAAAATAAGGAGATTATGAATGCAAGATAAAATTAATCAAGACATTTGTCCTCTTTGCGGTAAGCCGAACAATTGTCAACATACCACCGGAGCAGGATGCTGGTGTGAGAAAGAATATTTTCCAGAGGAATTATTAAATAAAATTCCGAAGGAGAAGAAAATGAAGGCTTGTGTCTGCAAAGCGTGTTTAGTGAACTATCGAGAAGAACAGAAACTATAAATCTGTTCTTCTTTTTTTCAGTTATTTTTGTATAATAAACTTAATTGTGTGTAATTCAATTGTAAAACACCAAAAGTGCTAGTCAAAATAAGGAATATATGCTAGTATTGAAACATGGAAATATTTTATATTTTTAAAATAATCAATGAAAATATGCTGTTGTTAATAAGAAGAGCATTGAATAATAATGAAAGTCATAAGTGAATAATTTATAGGTAAAATGAAGCGAAAGTAATGACATAGAAATAAAAAGAAATGGGACAAACAAGGAGAAAAATTATGATTGATGGAAATAGAATAACTATTAATGCGACAATTAATGCACCGGTTGAAACGGTTTGGAACGTTTGGACAGAACCTGAACATATTAAAAAATGGAATAATGCATCGGAGGATTGGCATACAACCGCGGCAGAAAATGACTTAAAAGCCGGGGGTAGATTTTTATCGAGAATGGAAGCAAGGGATGGCAGTTTTGGCTTTGATTTTAGCGGAACCTACGATGAAGTGAAGCTGCATGAGATAATTGCTTATACACTGGACGATGATAGAACAGTTCATATCACCTTCAAAGCAAAAGACAATGAAACTGAAATTATTCAAACCTTTGAGGCAGAGAACGAATTTCCCAAAGAATATCAAGAGCAGGGGTGGTTGTCCATCCTAAATAACTTTAAACAATACACCGAGAAAAATTTACATTAAAAAGGAGAAGACATTTATGCAGAAATTAATCTCACATTTATGGTACGATAAAGAAGCAATAGAAGCAGCTAATTGGTATGTTAGCTTATTTGAGGATTCAAAAATAATTAATACTGCAGTTATACCAGATACACCTTCTGGAGATGCAGCACTGGTAGATTTTCAACTAGCAAATATCAACTTTTCAGCAATCAATGGCGGTCCATATTTTTCACTGAACCCATCAATTTCCTTGATGGTAGCTTGTGCCACTGCCGATGAGGTGGATCGATTATATAAAGAGCTATCTGTAGGAGGATTTGAGCTTATGCCTCTTGGTGAATATCCCTTTAGCAAGCACTATGCCTGGTTGCAAGATAAGTATGGTTTGAACTGGCAGCTCTTTCTGGTTGAAAATATAGAGGAACACCAAAGAATAAGACCTAACATCTTGTTTGCACAGGAGCAATGTGGACGAGCAGAGGAAGCACTTAACTTTTATAGTTCTGTTTTTGCAGGATCTAGCCAAGGCTATGTAAACAGATATCAACCTGGGGAAGCACCGGATGATAGAGCCAAATTAAATTATGCAGAATTAAATATTTCAGAAACGCAATTAATTCTTATGGATCATGGTGCTGGTGGTGACTTTACCTTTAACGAAGCTTTTTCTTTTATGATACCATGTAAGGATCAGGATGAAATTGATTACTATTGGGAGAAATTATCCCATGTACCTGAAGCAGAGCAGTGCGGTTGGGTAAAAGATCAGTTTGGTGTTTCCTGGCAAATTGTACCTATAAATATGAATGAAGTTTATGAAAAAGGAGATAAGGAAGAAATTAAACGTGTGACAGAAGCTTTCTTACAAATGAAAAAATTTGATCTCAAAACCCTTGAAAATGCTAGAATAGGAATTAGATAGTCAGTACATTTCGTTACTGTTTTTTTATAATCTTTATACAAAGAAATTGAAGCTTGATTCTTTACTAACTATACAAATGTTACTAAGTTAAAGTTGACATCCTTGTTACATTATAGTAATATTATACAAAATTGGGATTGATATTACAAATGCAAAGGGGATGCTATGATGCAAATGAAATTTATCGGTAACAAAGGGAACAAAAGCAGTAAAGTATTGGAGCAATTCGTAAACTGGGACTTTACAGAAAATGCGGTAACTGAAATAAAAAATGTAGACAGCAAGGATTTTACATTACATGAGAAATACAGAAATTATTTTATTCAATTTAAGAAAGATTTTGAAGATATAAAGCTTGTATCCGACCAGTTGGAAGGCTTTATCGAAGAGATGTTGGATTCCTCTAATTATGTTCGTATGTCAGCGGGATTTATTGCTGAAGGAGCACAAAGTCAGACAGAAGATATTGCAAACTGTCAGGCGATTGCGGATACAATAGCAGACAAGATTAGCATCATGAGTGAAAGATCACAGCAGCTAATTAATTCGGCACAGGAAATGGGAGTAGTAAGTAATAAAGGTAGAGTAGCGGTTCAAAATCTGTCAGAGCAACAAAATAAGAATTACGAGGCAAATAATGCAATTATTTCAGAAATCTATCAGGTGCTGAATAAGACAAAAGCAATTGATGAAATTACAGGTGTCTTATATGATATTGCAAGTCAGACCAACTTACTCTCTTTAAATGCATCGATAGAAGCGGCAAGAGCAGGAGAGGCAGGTAAAGGCTTCGCAGTTGTAGCCAACGAAGTCAGAAAACTAGCAGACCGCAGCAAATCAGCTAGTGCTACCATTACTGAGAACATATCTGAAATTACAACTCAGTTAGGTAACCTTAAAATGGTTGCAGATAGCTCCAAAGAAACCTTTAGTAATCAGGCACAGGCAGTGAAGGAAGTAATTGAATCCTTTGAACAGATTAATTCCTATGTTAGTTGTTTCATCACAAGTCAACAAGATTTTAATGGAGAAGTCCAGGGGCTTTCTACCAAGAAGGATAATCTTATTGACTCTTTCTGTAGCATTGCTTCTATTATTGAAGAAGCTTCTGCAACCACAGAAGAAGTAGCATCCTTAACGGTAGCACAAAATAGTACAGCAAATATTATAAATAAAATGGCACACGATATGCGCAATAAGGTTGATGCGATTTTCTCCTCCTCTTCAGTTATTAAGACAGATCATGTTGCTAATCAGCAGAAGAAGGTTGCAGCTATCTTTGATATTGACGATCCCTTCTGGGTTCCGAGTCGTAATGAAGGTAAAAAAACAGCGAAAGCACTTAATTTCTATATTGAATTCTTTGCTCCCAAGGACAGAGAAAATGGTGTAGCTGATATGTTGGAAGCTATCAACGATTTTATTAATCGGGATTTTGATGCAATCATTATTAGTCCATTAGACAGCCCGGAAATCAAAGCTGCATTAAAGCTGGCAACGAATAAAGGGATTAAGATTATCTTTATTAATTCTTCCTTTGAAGATGTCTCCTACGAAGCTCTGATTGAAACTAATAGCATAGAATTAGGTAAAAGTGCGGCTAAGTTAATCAAGCAACTTCTGAATAATCAAGGAGAAGTTATTGTAAACCAATGGAGTGATGTAAAAGTGGCTTCCATTGAAAAGCGAGGAGAAGGGTTCATCAATGAGTTAAATGCCAACTCCAATATTAAAGTCCATCCAATTAAAGTATTAAGTACACCAACGGAGGAACAAATGAATCAAATTTTTGCAGCACTGAAAAAAGATTACCCAAATGCCAGCTTAATTTATTCCACCAATGGTGCCTGGGGTGTTGCATTTGCTGAATATGTAGCTAAACATCACCTTAGCTATGGAATTATGACAGTTGATCTTCGTAAAGATGTAGCAGAATTAATTAAACAGGATAAAATATTAGGAGCAATAGCGCAACGTGCCTTTACCTGGGTAACTATTGCACTTCAAATGCTGGTAGATGTTTATCAGAATAATCCAGTCGTTCGTTATACGGATACTGGTACCTATGAGGTAAATCGTTCTAATATAACTATTTATGAACACAGACTATAGACGGATTTAATACAATATAAAAGGCATTTCGTTTGTCAGGAATAAAGGTGGGGCTGTTAAAACAGCCTCATTTTTACTGTTAAAGAAAATTCGTTATTTCCAATAATAATAAAAAGGCTTATAATTAATAGGGATGAGAAAAACAAAGAACTCTTACCATAGTTGTAAGGTCTAATAAGTTGATATTGGTGGTTAGTTAAAAAGGAAGGTCGATGATATGAAAGCGGATAATATAAAAGTTGACAATAGGAAAGCGGATAATATAAAAGCCGATTTATACATATCTAGAAAAGGAAAACTATTTTATAAAATAGCATTAAGTCTCATAGCAACATTTTTGTGTATACTTTTACCCTTAAAGGTGTCAGGTGAAGTAACAGAAGGTGATCTTCACACATTCTATCCGTCGAATGCAGTATTTAGTGACCAAATAAAGAATTACATAGACAAAGTTGATTCTCTTAGTTTTGCCTGGAGCAGAATTGATGCAGAAGATATTACATCCTTAAATATTGTAAAGGCTAAGAATGGAAATTACGGCTTTTACTATCCTAGTAACTACCTAGAACCAATAAAGTATGCTAAGAATAATGGGAAATCAATTCAGCTGAATATTTATATGGATGGGAAAGCTGCAATTGAACTTTTGCCCTTGGCAGATAAGCGTTCTTTAGTAATAAAGGCAATCACTGACCATTTACTGCTGGATATATCACAAGGAGAGAAAATATATTTTGATGGAGTTGTAATCGATTTTGAAGGACTTCGTAACACCGGAAGTGACAAAAAATCAATCCTCTATGACGGGCAAACAATTAGCTACTATTACACACAGTTTTTAACAGAGTTAAAAACACAACTCACTCAGATGAACAAAACGATGTTTGTGGCAGTAAATCCATTACTGTATTATGACGGATATGAATATTCAGATATTCTAGAGCTTGCAGATCAGGTTATCTTAATGGCACATGATTATGAACCAGTACAAAAACTTCAAAAAAATCAAGTTCAGCAGTATACTGGCTATGATGTGCTGGAACCGGTACATAGTTTAGCCCCAATTGGAGCTGTAAGAGATGCCTTGAATGATTTGCGTAGCGCTGCAGCGGATGCCTCCCAAATGTCAAAGGTTTGGTTGCAAATCACCTTTGACAGTGCACAGTGGCAATACGATGTAACTAGTGCTGCAGGCTGGGAAACCTTGAAGGAATCAGTACTTAGTAAAGAGGTAAGATCCACGCCGCTCTACAAGTCAATTAAGGATCGTGTCGATAATAAAGATGGTGCAGGGCAGAACTTAACCTATGGATATAATAATGAATTACAAAGTCCATTTCTTCAGTATTTTAATACTGTAAATAAGACCTGGAACATTATCCTCTATGAAGACAGCACAAGTATTTCAGCTAAGATTGACCTTGCAAGAACCTATGGAGTGGGTGGTATCTCGGTTTGGAGCTTAGCTAATGTACCTGACTATACGGATACGAATGGACTAAAGTATAAATTAAATGGCTGGACTACGATCCTAAATAAGATGAGTAGCTTCCAAAAATCTGTTGCAAATAGTACGAAAACAGTTACCTTTAAAGACCCAGTGGTAGAGAAGGCTGTCAGAGAAAAACTTGGTATACTAACAGGAAAAGTAAGCCTATACGACATACAGAACATCTATCGCTTGAAACTTCCAAAAGGAGTTAAGAGTATAAAAGATTTAGCCAACTTGGTAAATCTGGAATATCTTGATGCACAGCAGCTTGGCTTAAAAGATATTACAAGCATAGGTACACTTACCGAACTAAGAGTTCTTTATTTACAACGCAATAGTATTACGGACATCAGTACATTAAAGAAACTTAAAAATCTTGAAACGCTATCTCTCAATGGAAATCAAGTAAGCTCGATTACATCATTAGCGGGATTGACAAAATTACAAAAACTATACTTACGGGAGAATAAAATTACAAGTTTGACCTCCTTAAGTAAGCTTACAAACTTAAAGATATTAGAGCTTGGTGTTAATAATATAACAACAGTAACTTCCTTGGCTAATCTGAAAAATTTAAAACAATTATCCTTGGATAATAATAAAATTAAGGATATACAGGCGTTAAAGACTTTGACAAAATTAGAAATTCTATATCTGCAAAGAAATTCTATCAGTAGTATTGCGACTCTTTCAAATTTAAAGAAGCTTACCTTACTGTCCTTGAACGGAAATTTGATTAAGGATTTGAAACCTTTGACAAAGCTGACCTCCTTGCAAAAACTCTATTTGACGGACAATAAAATAACCTCAATAGCACCTCTAAAGGGTTTAACAAAACTAACAGAGCTATACCTTAAAGGCAATTTGATAGCTGATTACAGTCCAGTCAGTAAGATTTATGTAAAGGCAGGTTTTAGCTGTGATTTTACGTTGAAAAAATGATTAAAAATAACATATTACAAAATGTAAAATATATTTGACAAAATGCTATCGCAGATGTAAAATCATTACAACAGCTGTGATGGCATTTTAATGTGATGAAATGATTTTTAAAATACTATTGATTTTGTCTGAAAAAGAGAGGATGAGAATTATGGATAGTATTATTGGTATAGGTCTTATCGCAGGGTTCTGTATTTTACTAATTTGGATTGTAATTAAAGCTACAAAAAATGAAAATAGTGTATTAGACAAATATGATGAGCGTCAAGCATTCATTAGAGGGAAGGGTTATAAGATAAGCTTCTTTACTTTAATCTTTTATAATGTAGGTTACGGAATAGTCGATTCTAGAGTGGATAAGCTTCCAATTGATACTTTAACAGCAATGATGGTAGGTATCTTATTTGCAGAATTAATCCATGTGATTTATTGTATTTGGAAGGATGCATATTTTGCTTTAAACGACAATCCAGGAAAGGTATTGATAGCATTTGGAATTCTAGGGTTTACTAACATGTCGTTAGGTGCTGTAAATATAAGAAGCGGTATGGCTTTTACAGATGGTGTCTTGAATTTTAGAGGGGTCTCCTTTATAGTTGGATGTTTTTTTGTAGTTATTTTTATAGCCCTCTTCGCTAAGTGGTTAAAGCTTAGATTTGAAGTAAAGCAGGGGGTACAATGAAGAACTTAAGATTAAAGTCAGCAAGAGCAGCACTGGATATGTCACAGCAGCAGCTTGCTGAACGAGTAGGTGTATCGAGACAAACGATAAATTCAATTGAAATGGGAGATTATAATCCCACGATTCGTCTTTGTATAGCAATATGTAAGACTTTAAATCGAACCTTAGATGAACTTTTCTGGGAGTAATAATAAGTGATAAGCTGCGGAGTAAAGGTGCAAGATTAATCTGATTTTTGGTCAGTTTCTAACGTTAATTGGTGCACGCTTTAAATAAGTAAAATAGTAAAATGGTAAATTAATAAATTAAAAATCTTGACAATCAAAAGAAAAGTAAGGTATAATAAGCCACGACAACAGTGTCTGAAGACAGATTTCAGACACTATTTTTATTCAACCAGAACGTTATTGTGCTAAAACGTTAAGGTGTTAGTTTGTTAATGAATTACAAACAAGGGTTATAAAGGAGAAGCGACCTTATGATTAAAATGGAAAATGTTAATAAATTCTTTGGAGACCTTCATGTCCTGAAGGATGTTAACTTAGAGGTTTCAGAAGGCCAGAAACTCGTTATCATAGGACCTTCCGGTTCTGGTAAATCCACAGCGATTCGTTGTATGAATCACTTGGAAGAGCCAACCAGTGGAAGTGTTACCATTAATGGACAAGTGCTTACGTCAAGGAATAAGACAAAGTTAGTTAGAGAAACCACCTCAATGGTTTTTCAGCAATTTAATTTATACCCACATCTATCTGTTATAAAAAACTTAACCTTGGCACCTATGAAATTACATAATAAGACCAAAAAGGAAGCAGAAGAATTGGCATATCGTTATCTTGATATTGTTGGGCTTAGAGATAAGGCTAATGTATATCCTGCGACTCTTTCCGGCGGACAGCAACAAAGAATAGCCATCGCTAGAGCGTTATGCGCACAAACAAAAATCATATTATTTGATGAACCAACTTCAGCTCTGGACCCAGAGACAATTCAAGAGGTACTGGATGTAATGATTAAATTGGCGAAGGAAAACATTACAATGGTAGTTGTGACTCATGAGATGGGATTTGCAAGACAAGTAGCAGATCGTATTGTATTCATGGAAGATGGACAAATCATTGAAGAAGGCGATCCGGAACATTTCTTTAACAACCCTGAAAATGATCGTGTGAAACAATTCTTAAGTAAGATTATTCGATAGAGATAAATTTTTTAGATTAAGACAGATGTTAAAAGAATAAGACAGAAGTTAAAAGATTAAGGCAGAAGTTAAAAGATTAAGACAGATGTTAATAGGTTAAGACAAAGTCTTTTATAATAGGGATGAATTGTGATTTGTTGGTAAAGATGTTATTAATAAATATAAGAATTAAAGTTAACAAAAGATTGGTTTAACAGTCTATGAGAATAAAATTATAAGGAGGAGTTTCGATGAAGAATTTAAAAAAGGGATTTGTTTTAGTGCTAAGTGTCTTATTAATGATGACTTTATTCACAGCCTGCAAGAGTGAGGATAAAGAAAAGGAAAGTAATGCAAATGGCAAAGATTATCCTGCCGACGTACAGGCAATCATTGATCGTGGAACCTTAAGAGTTGGTGTAAAGAATGCAGTTGTTGGTTTTGGTTTTCAAGATCCAGTTACCCAGAAATATAGTGGACTTGAAATCACCTTAGCAGAAAAGATAGCAGAAGAATTAGGTGTTGATGTTGAGTTTACAGCAGTTACAGCAGCAACTCGTACACAGCTTTTAGATTCAGGTGACTTGGATTGTGTATTGGCTACCTTTACAATTACAGATGAGAGAAAAGAAAGCTGGGATTTCTCCACACCATATTTTACTGATTTCGTCACTGTATTGGTTGAAAATGCATCCGGTATTAAAAGTCTTGAAGGCTTAGTTGATAAGAAGGTGGGTGTTTCTTCCGGTTCCACTTCTGCAAAGGCTTTGGTTAGTGCAATGATTGAAGGTGGATTTATCAGTGGAGACAATTTTAATGTAGAGACCTTTGACCCGGCTACTTGGACAGAGGGTATTTCCTTCAACCAATATGATGACTACCCAAGCATTTCAATCGCATTAAGTGCTGGAGAAGTTGATGCGTTTTGTGTTGATAAGTCAATCTTAGCGGTTTACAGCACAGATACAAGATCTTACATATCAGATAAGTTCTCACCACAGGATTATGGTGTTGCTACGAAAAAGGGTGCAGGCATTTCAGCTGTTGTTGAAGAACTGGTTACCGGTTGGCTGGCAGATGGTACCATCGAAGGATTAATAGCAGATAATAAATTAAACTAATCGGTTAGTAAAATGAGTATTCTAAGTAGTTGTTAAATATAGGAGTTAAGAGAAAGAAAAGAATGCATATTAGGGAACTAATCTACATTCTTTTCTTTGAGTTTCTATAGCAACAGCACTTTCTATACTAAATTATAGGAGGTATTACGAATGGTAGAATTTTTCTCTCCAGACGCTTGGGAGAAAGTATGGATATTCAGATCCACATTTTTATTGGGATTATGGAATACCTGTAGAATGGCGATATTTGCCTTACTTATTTCCTTGGTATTAGGCATCATTTTTGGCTTATTAGCTACAAGTGGGAAGCGGTGGCTGGAAGTTATTAGCCGTATTTATGTAGAGATTATTCAGAATACTCCGCTCATTCTTCAATTGTGTTTTTTATATTTTGCTCTAGCATATTCAGGTAACAGCATAGGTATTATTCCAACCGGTATTATTTCGTTGGGAATCTATCATGGAGCATATGTTTCCGAAGTGGTTCGTGCTGGAATCGGGTCTATTCCAAAAGGACAATTTGAAGCAGCACAATCCCAGGGTTTTACCTATGTAGGGAGAATGTATTATATTATCCTACCACAAAGTATCAAGATAATTTTACCACCTATGGTAAATCAGGTGGTGAATTTAATTAAGAACACTTCCTGTCTTTATATTATTGGTGGTGCTGATCTAATTTCACTCACTTATAGTTTCGTTACAGGCGAACAAACAGGGGGATCATATTCACAAGCTTATTTCCTATGTGGTCTCATGTTTTTTGCTGTATGCTTTCCACTGTCGACTTTGGCTAGTGCCTGGGAGACATCCTTAAAGAAACGAGAGCAGAGAACTGTTAACCTCAAAACTGGCGGAGAAGGGGAGGTACTTTAATTATGAGCAATTTTGAAGCTAGTATCTCAATCCTAAAGGATTATAATATATTATTTTTTCTATTAAAAGGAATTGTTTTTACGTTAATTATTTCTGTTGTGGCTGTTGGGTTTGGAGTGGTAATCGGGTCCATACTGGCATTGGTTCGTAATTATTGTACCACTTGGACAAGACCGCTAAAGTGGTTAGCTACTGCATATATTGAAATATTTCGTAATACCCCTTTAATGCTCTGGATTGTAATATTTGTATCTTTGCAATTTCCTAGTTTTTTATCAAGAAAAATGTTTGGGTTAACCTCTGTCGAAGTTACCTTGTTATTTAAAGCCGCAACTGCATTAATTTTATTTACATCTTCCGTTATTGCAGAAATTGTTAGAGGTGGTCTTAATTCAGTTCCCAGTGGACAATTTGAAGCTGGACGCTCACAAGGGTTCAATACGGTGCAGATTATGATTTACATTGTATTACCACAAGCTTATAGGAATATTATACCTACCTTAATTAGTCAGATAATAACAACAATTAAGGATTCCTCTTACTTGGCAAATATTGCTGTCATTGAGTTGATGTCCAAAATCAAGACACTTTTAACTTCTGCATATATCTATAATGGAACTGGAAAGATTAATGTATCAGATGTTTTTGTGTTGTTTGGTTTTGCAGCTTTAATATACTTCATCATTAATTTTTCCTTATCCTCAGTGGTTCGTTATATTCAAAAGCGTAGGACCTTAAAGGCAAAGC
The DNA here is from genome assembly GCA_023407575.1 of Bacillota bacterium. Classification (GTDB taxonomy): domain Bacteria; phylum Bacillota; class Clostridia; order Lachnospirales; family Lachnospiraceae; genus Mobilitalea. The sequence goes on along the minus strand of JAEYLX010000075.1, from coordinate 368,832 downwards.
TGACACCTACCCTGTAATAATAATTTACTTCAGATAATAAGCTTTACTTAAAACCTTGTAAGTATCATAATGAAAAAAAGATATTTATACTTACCTTATAATGTTTTTCATAAGAATGGAGAATTTGCATGGAGAATTACGCAATTACTATTTCGAGGCAATTTGCCAGTTTAGGACGTACAATTGCTAAGAAAATGTCTGAGGAACTAAAGATTGAATACTATGACAGAGATATCGTAGAAGAAACCTCGAAACGCATGGGGCAACCAATACCTTTAATTAGTAATGAAGAAGAAAGTGCCAGTTCCTCTCTCTTTCAAAGAAAGTATCCGTTAGGCATAGGAATTAGCAACTTTCAGGATGAGATTTTCGAGGTACAAACTAATATTATACGGGATCTTACAAAGAAAGAGTCCTGTATCATTGTAGGACGATGTGCGAGCAGTATCTTAAAGGATCATTCAAGATGTCTGAATATCTATGTCTATGCGCCATATGAATGGAGACTACATAACTGTATTGAAACTTTAAAAATGGATCCTAAAACAGCGAAGAAAATGATCAAAGAAGTTGATATGGCAAGAGACAAGTATCGCTTGCGTTATGGCAAAGGAATTGAAAATGCTTATAGTGGCTACAACGTAATGATAGATAGCAGCAGATTTGGGGTAGATAAAACGGCGTCCATTTTAACTCAAATTGTTAAGGATACGTTATTATAAAGTGAAAGATACGAACACAGTATGTGATGGAGGATATCTAATCATGCTGTGTTTTTTTTAGTCTTAATTACGGTATGAAATAATAATTGTGGTTTGCTATTATATTATTTATAATTTAAAATAACTAATAAATGCTGTTATACTAACTATAATTAAAGTAAGGGAGATAAGGAATAAATGAACCTATTTCACTCTTTAGAGGGTAAGAATATCCGTTTTCAACAATTAAATGTAGCGGATGCGAAAGAAATACATGCATATGCCTCGGATACAGATGTCTCACGATTTATTGGCTGGCGTTTAATGAACACTCTGGAGGAGACCAGTAATTTTATTCAAGTGATGTTAAAAAGGGAAGCAGAGGAAACTCATTTATATGCATCCGTTGTTATAAAGGAAACAAATGAGGTGATTGGCACTGTAATGCTTTTTGACTTTGATAAGGAAGCAAATAAAGCAGAGATAGGATATGTATTTCATAAAGATTATTGGGGTAAGGGGTATGGTTCCGAAAGTTTAGCATTATTAAGTGACTATGCATTTCAAAAACTTCATCTACATAAGCTCCATGCAGCAGTTGTGGATGCGAATATAGGATCTGCTAAAATTCTTGAAAAGAATGGATATGTATTAGAAGGAAGATTAAAGGATCATTATTTCATAGAGGACAATTATTATGATGGGTTATTGTATGGAAAAACAGTCTAATGAAACGATAGTAATGTAATTATTGTTATCTGATAAGCAAAATAAATAAATCTTATATAGAAAAGCAAAATAATTCCCCCTGTTAAGGTTGAACCGCATTCCAAGTTTTTATATTTGGATGAAGGTTAATATCAGCAGGGGGATTTTTAAGTAAAAATAATTATTTTATGAACTATTCTCTGTCGTTTGTTAGTTTGAATTTGTCGAAGATAAAGAAGAGAAGGGATAAAATCATACCAACAATAGTAGCTAGTACCATACCTTTTAAGGTTACTTCTCCTATATTGAAAGCTACACCGGACAAGCCTGTAACAAATACAACAGAAGTTAAGGTAAGATTACGACTGCGACCAAAATCAACTTGTCCATCGACCATAACACGGATACCGGAAGCACCAATCATACCGTATAATAGGAAGGAGATACCACCAATTACTGGATTAGGGATGGTCTGAATAAGAGCAGCAACTGGACCAATAACCGAAGCAATGATAGAAAGGAGAGCAGCTCCGCCAATTACTCTTACGGAATATACCTTTGTCATCGCCATAACACCAATGTTTTCACCATAGGTTGTTGTTGGTACTGAACCTACAAAGCCAGAAAGCATTGTAGAAACACCATCTGCCAACATAGAACGATGTAAACCAGGATTTTTAAGGAGATCTTTATCAACAATTTTACTTGTTACAATCTGATGTCCGATATGTTCGGAAGCAAGAACCAGGATAACAGGGAAAATCATTAGAATTGCTTCAAAATTAAAATGTGGAGCCTGGAAATTTGGCATTACAAAGAAGCTAGATTTTAAAGCTTCCAGAACGGTTTCCGGAGTAACAACTTTAGTAATGAGTGCAGTTACATAACCAGCAACAATAGAGATTAAGATAGGTATTACTGCAAAGAATTTACGGAAAAGTACATTACCTAATACTGCAAAAGCCAGTGTAACAAGAAATACGATTACGTTTTTTGGATCAATCGCAGGATTATTCTCTGTAATAAGAAGACCAGCTGTATCAGCGGCAGTCGAAGCAAGCTCCAAACCAATCAATGCAACAACAGGACCCATAGCTGCTGCCGGAAGAACAATATCAATCCACTTTACTCCGAACTTGTAAATAATGAAAGCAAGTATACAGAGTGCAAAACCTACTGCTATAAAACCACCAAGCGCCTCTTGATAACCCCATTTGCTGATGACAAGACCTGCAGGCGCAAGAAAAGCAAAGCTGGAGCCTAAATAAGCCGGTGCTTTGCCTTTCGTAATAAGAATAAATAATAGTGTGCCGATACCGTTCATTAACAGTACGACTGATGGATCAATTTTGAAGAGAATAGGAACTAAAACTGATGCGCCAAACATAGCGAACATGTGCTGAAGTGACAGCGGGAACATTAGTTTCATCGGTACCTTATCTTCCACTTGAATGATTTTTTTGTTTTCCAACGTATTACCCTCCTTAATATTTATCTCGAATAGTATAGCACATATGTCAACAGATTTCTACATAAATATTAGTGTTTTTGAAAAAAATCTTATTAATTTTACTAATAGTATATATTAATTATTTATAAGGAAAAATTAAGAAAATTAAGACAACTTTGGGGATGGAAATAAGCGAGAACAGCTAAACCCCTTGAAAAGCTTATTCTTGAGCACTATTAATTTTGTTGATATATAAAAAATTAATGAAAAATAGGAGAAACTAAATATTTCATTCATTTAATCATAAGATTTAAAATTATTGTTTAAGAATATTTATACAGTATAGAACAATAATGCAAAATGTATGTGAAATAGACTAAATTACAAAGAATTTGAGCTTTTACTCCTTGCAAATAAGCCGTTTTTTTATTACAATTAATCTTCACTCTTTAACATATGGGATCTATTAATTAAGTGATAATTGAATTCAATTTCAATTTAAACGGCACCTGCAAAAACATAGTAGGTTTTAGAAAGGCATGGTTATTTTAATGAAAGAGAACTGGAAAAAGAATGTTATCTTGTTTTTGACAAGTCAAACAATTTCTTTATTTGGCTCATCCTTAGTCCAATATGCAATAATGTGGTATATCACATTAGAAACAAAGTCAGGCATTATGATGACAATCTCGATAATATGCGGGTTTCTCCCTACGTTTTTTCTATCGCCGCTTGCAGGGGTTTGGGCGGACCGATACAATCGGAGGTTATTAATTGTTCTAGCCGATACAATGATAGCGGCATCTACGTTGATATTAGCCCTTTTTTATATGAATGGGTTTAAGTTTATTTGGTTATTATTTGTCATATCCTCTGTTAGGGCCATTGGTGGAGGAATTCAATCACCTGCAGTAGCTGCTTTTCTTCCACAAATTGTTCCAGAGGACAAACTGACAAAGATTAATGGTATTAATGGAAGTATTCAATCACTTATCTTATTATTATCACCTATGGTGAGTGGGGCAATTATGTTTGTAGCACCACTGGAGAATATCTTTTTTATTGATGTGGTAACAGCAGCAATTGCAGTATTTATCATGTTGACGCTTATTCGGGTAAAACCTCATGAAAAAGCGCTACAAAAAGAAAAAGTAAATTATCTCACGGATTTTAAAATGGGAATTAGTTATATAAGAACACATAAATATATCAGAGATTTTTTTGTGTTCTGTGGTATCTTTCTTTTTCTGGTATCTCCGGCGGCATTTTTAACACCTCTTCAGGTTACCCGAACCTTTGGTGATGAGGTATGGAGATTAACAGCAATAGAAATTGTATTTTCTATAGGAACAATGATAAGTGGACTATTAATTGCTTCTTGGGGAGGTTTTAAAAATAGAGTTAAAACCATGTTTATAGCTTGTTTACTTTTTGGCATAAGTACAATTGCTCTCGGTATTATACCTGATTTTTGGATTTATTTGTTCTTTATGCTCACAACAGGTCTTAGCATACCTGGGTTTAATACACCTTTTGTTGTAATCTTACAGGAGCGAGTGGAAGGGGATTATTTAGGCAGAATTTTTGGTGTATTCGGTATGATCTCCAGTTCCATGATGCCTTTAGCGATGCTACTTTTTGGGCCATTATCTGATGCAGTTAAAATCGAGTGGTTATTAATTGGCACTGGTGCAATCATATTTGTGCAGGCATTTTTCTTAGTTAGGAACAAAAATTTACTTAAAGTGGGGGAACCCGTAGCCGAAATAGAAGCAGAAGCCGAGTAGTAGTGAGTTTGAATATAATAGTCAATAAAAGAGCCTAAAGCCTATTCAATTGATGGTTCGCCAATAGTTTAATTATATTATGCTAAGGTGAAATATTCGATTGGTAATAGGCTTATTTTTTTGCAAAAAATTGTCAGCAGTTACAATGCGTAGTTTACCTATGTAAAAATAGTTACATAAATTTGAAATTAGTTTGGGATAGATTTTGATTACTTTTATCAAACTTGTCTTTTATTTCATCCATATTTATCCAATATTTAACTTTGAGGTGATAGTAGATTTTACATAGGAATTGATATAGTTAAGGAGAAAAGAAACTATTGTTACAAACCACTATTTATCTCAAAAGGAGACGGAGTATGAAGAAGTATTGGAAAAGAATTCTGGCATTAGGAATGTTATTTGTATTATTCGTTACATCTGCTGTCCTGGTTAATACCAACAGTAGAGCACAAGCTTCAGAAGAAAAGAAAAATGTTGCAATCACAAAGGTAATAAAGGAAAAGGGAACAAAGGCTCCAAAGTATATCTTCTTATTTATCGGAGATGGCATGAGTTATCCCCAGGTACAGGCAGCATCTTATTATCTCGGAGCAACACAGAGTAGCGGTAAAGTGAAATCAGATAATCTTAGCTTTATGAATTTCCCAATTGCTGGATCGGCACAGACCTTTGACAGTACTTCATTCTGTCCAGATTCCGCTTCCACAGCGACTTCAATGTCTACAGGATATAAAACCTACAGTGGAGTCATTAACATGGATACTACCTTAACGGTAAAGTATGAAACCATTTCTGAAAAGCTGAAAAAGCAATTGGGTTATAAGATTGGTATTATCTCAACTGTAAACATTAATCATGCGACACCAGCAGCTTTCTATGCTCACCAAACCACAAGAAACAATTATTATGAAATTGGCTTGGAAATGATAGCAAGTAACTTCGATTATTTCGCAGGTGGTGCGTTACTCAAACCGACTGGTAATAAAAATGATCAACCTAGTCTTTATGATCTGGCTGCAAAGGCTGGCTATAAAGTAATAAAGACACAAGCTGCTGCAAATAATTTGAAGGCTTCCGATGGGAAAGCACTTGTTATTGCAGAAACCTTAGCAGATTCTGAAGCCATGAGCTATTCCATTGATGCTGCGGCAAATGAATGGAAGCTTGCTGATTATGTTAAAAAAGGAATTGATGTTCTGGATAACAGCAAAGGCTTCTTTATGATGGTGGAAGGTGGAAAGATTGACTGGGCATGCCATGCAAATGATGCAGCCTCTACTATTCAAGATACAGTTGCTCTTAGTAATGCAGTAAATGTTGCCATTGACTTCTATAATAAACATCCAGAGGAAACCTTAATTTTAGTAACAGGAGATCATGAGACAGGTGGCTTAACCATTGGTTTTGCTGGAACAAATTATGATACCTATCTTGCAAATATTAAAAATCAAAAGATATCATATGCAAAATTTGATACCAGTTATGTTGCTAATTATAAGAAGAATAACACTAAATTCTCACAGGTTTTGTCAGACATAGAGAAAAATTTTGGACTTGTACCAGAAAATAAAGCAGCAAGTGCTGTGGACAGTCATTTGGTATTAACAGATTATGAATATAGTAAACTTCTAGATGCCTATAACATGACCATGAATGAGGTAAAGCAGTTAACAGAAGAAGAGTATGTATTATATGGTACCTACGAGCCTCTTACGGTGACCATTTGCCATATTCTCAATAACAAATCCGGTATTGCCTTCAGTTCCTATTCTCATACGGGTATTCCAGTTCCTGTTTTTGCTCTTGGTAATGGAGCTGAAAGCTTTGAAGGATATTATGATAATACGGAAATATATAAGAATTTAGCAGCATTAACCGTAGTAAAATAAATATACAAGACCGGGGCTTGTATCCTGCACATGAGGAAAGGATAGTTCACTTTTCATGAACTGGAAGAAACACGCAATGCGAGTTTCTTCCAGTTGTTGTGGTTTGGGAAAAGCCTTCAGGTACTAAGAAAGGTATGGTTGTAGATGCAGTTAGGGCATAAAAAATGGTGGAGTACTTATTTACCAACCTTGGTTACGCTAATTATACTTATCGTTTTAATAATAATTCCAACAGGCTTTGAGGAAGCTATTATCTATAAAGGAACAGATCGGACAACAGCAGAGGTGCTAGAGACGGATGAAAGTATGTTAATTGACTCCGGGTTAATACGCTCTGGTGAACAGAAATGCTCAATTAAGTTACTTGGTGGACGTTTTAAGGGGCAAATAGTGGACGGAATAAATCTATTAAATGGCTCACTGGAGCAGGATAAGCTTTTTGAGCAGGGAGACAAAGCTTTAGTAGTTATTAGCTATCAGGAGGACAAGATTATATCTGTCAATATGATAGATCAGTATCGAATAGGAAAAGAATTGATTCTGGTTGGAATATTTGCATTATTGTTAATCCTGTTTGCTGGAAAAACAGGCATCAGATCGTTGATATCCTTTGCAGTTACTGTATTAATGATCTGGAAGGTTATGGTGCCAGGATATCTTAGTGGCTATAATCCAGTTATCTTTGGGTTTTTAATTGTATTAGTTTTAATTATAATTACAATAATTATGGTATATGGCTTTGATCGTCAGGCGATGTCTGCCATTACAGGATCCCTTTTAGGAACCATCACAACTGTCATTTTGGGCATCATATTTACTGACTTATATAAAGTACATGGAGCGATTATGCCATTTTCGGAAAGCCTTCTTTATAGCGGTTATGTTAATCTTAATCTAACACGCATATTTACTGCAGGTATCTTTATCGGAAGTGTAGGTGCGGTAATGGATTTGGCAGTAGATATTACCTCTTCTGTTAATGAGGTTGTGGAAAAAAAGCCAGACATTGAATGGAAGGAAGCAACTCTGTCAGGAATACGGGTGGGCAGAGCAGCACTTGGTACACAGACTACGACACTTCTACTCGCATATTCCGGCGGTTACATAGCCTTGCTAATGGTATTTATGGCGCAAGGAACGCCAATTTATAACATATTGAATTATAAATTTGTTGCGGCAGAGATACTAGAAACTATGATTGGGAGTATTGGATTGGTTACGGTAGCACCATTTACCGCTCTAACAAGTGGAGTATTATTAACACATAGGAAGAAGAAAAATGAATGGGATATCATAAATGACACAGATTGAGCTATGAATTGAGCTAATGCGGAGGTACTTCATTAATTCAAATGATGTATAAAACTTGTTTTAAGTCTATTGATTATTGTGAAGTAATATACTACAATATGAAATAAATTGTAAACAATCTAAGTGAACTTAGAATAAGGAGATTAATAATGGATACTTTTGAGGTAATGAAGGCACGTCACTCCGTACGCAACTATAACGAACGTAAAATGGAGCCACAGGTTATAAAGGAATTACAAGAACTGATAGCGGAATGTAATCAAAAAGGTAAGTTACATTTACAGCTATGTTTGGAGGATTCAGCTGCTTTTGATGGCTTTATGGCCCATTATGGTAAGTTCAGTAATGTAAATAATTACATTGCCGTTGTTGGAAAAAAGGCCAAGGACTTGGAAGAGAAGGCTGGCTATTATGGTGAGAAAGTTGTATTAAAGGCAAGAGAACTTAATCTTGGAACCTGCTGGGTAGCTGGTACCTACAGTAAAGGTAAATGCAAAGCGGTAGTTGATAAAGGAGAGAAGCTCCTGGCGGTAATTGCAATTGGCTATTTCGACAAGGATGGGGTTCCTCATAAAACAAAGAGCGCAGAAGAGCTATCGAAGGTTCAGGGAAGTGTACCGGATTGGTTTAAAAAAGGTATGGAAGCTGCACAGTTGGCACCTACCGCCATTAACCAACAGAAATTTAATTTTACTTTGGAAGACAATAAAGTAACGGCGAAAGCGGGACTTGGTTTTCTGACAAAGTTAGATCTTGGTATTGTAAAGTACCATTTCGAATTAGGTGCAGGTAAAGAGAACTTTACTTGGGTATAGAATACAAATTAATGTGCTTGCTGGATTATTGCAGTTCAAGAATTGTAAAAATGAAATAATTTAAATACTCCTAAAATAGATTTAAATGCTTCCAAAACTATTTTAGGAGTATTTTTATGTAATTTATCAAACTATTAATTAAGTTTAGTATCTTGGCACATTATATCCAGGGGAGATGAGGTATAGATAACTTAATTCCATCTCTGATTTTAATACAAGGTTTTGTGACTTGACTGTACAAAACCTTGTTCATCTAGTATAATATCTACCAACATGAACAAGCTGTAGATAAATTATAAGTTAACTTTTATTGTTAGAATTGGAAGCTATCCATAATTAATAAGTATGGAATAGATTGAATGGGATAAATATTCGTATAAAGGCTAGGACAATTGCAGGAGATAGAGAATGAGTGATGTAGCTAATTCAAAGAAAAAACAATGGGTTAAAGCAACAAAATATATTAATCCCAACGATCATCAGTTGGACAATCATAAATTGAAAATTATTGCTCGTATTCGTACAGAGTTCCCTGAAAAATTTGGTATACCCAGGCAGAGTGGAATTGTAGATTCCATAAAAGCAACCATAGTTTTTGAGCCCGAATACCGTAACATGGACGCTCTTAGAGGGATGGAAGGCTTCACGCATATTTGGCTTATCTGGGGCTTCTTTCATACAAAAACGGATACATGGTCTCCAATGGTAAAACCACCGAGACTAGGTGGTAACAAGCGTATGGGAGTCTTTGCAACAAGATCACCCTTTCGACCAAATCCCTTAGGACTTTCTTCGGTCAAATTAGAAAGTATAGAGATTAATCCAGAGCTGGGTCCAGTGCTTCACGTATCTGGTGCAGACCTTATGGATCAGACTCCAATCTATGATATTAAACCATATCTTGCTTATACGGACAGTCATCCAGAAGCAACTGGTGGATTTGCTGAGCCTTTGAAGGATTATGAGCTTCAGGTGAATTTTCCTGAAGAATTAATTAACCTTATACCCAAGAAACACCATGAGGCACTTTATGGAATTATGGCACATGACCCGCGACCATCCTATCATGATGACCCGGAACGAAAATACGGGTTTGCCTATGCAGGCTTTAATATCAAATTCACAGTATCTGATTTGCTGTTAAGGGTTTGTGAGGTAACAAAGCTAGATACGAGATAATAGCAGGAGAAACGATTCAGAACCAAGCTCAAACATTGCAGGAGGTAACTATGCAGAGTGATCGTAAGAAAGAATTAAAGGAATCCTATAAGAGCAGTAAGACAAGTATGGGAGTTTATCAGATAAAAAATATTTTAACAGGAAAATCCTATGTTGGCATTACACAGAATTTAAAAGGGACTATGAATGGGAATATATTTAAACTTGACTCCGGTATGTTTAAGGACAGAGATTTACAAAGTGAATGGAAAATCAATGGTAATTCCAGCTACGAACAATCAATCTTAGCAGAATTAGATTATGATGCAGATGAATCAAAGACGGATTATACCGAAGACTTAAAGGTTCTTAGGGAAATGGTTACTGAAGATATTACGGACAAAAAGTTCATTTAGAATGAGGAGTTAATACCAATGAAGTTTTATTTTGCACCTTTGGAGGGCATCACTGGATATATCTATCGAAATGCTTATCACGAATGTTTCGGCAAACAAATAAGCAAATATTTTTCCCCGTTTATCATCGCTAATCAGAGCGATAAATTTAAATCTAAGGAAATCAATGATGTACTTCCTGAAAATAATAAAGGTTTATGTTTAGTGCCACAGCTTTTAACCAATCAGGCACAGGATTTTATTTATACCACGAATAAGTTAAAGAGTCTGGGATATGAAGAAGTTAATCTGAATTTGGGTTGTCCTTCTGGAACGGTAGTAGCAAAAAATAAAGGTTCGGGGTTTCTCGCAAAACAGGAGCAGTTGGATCAATTTTTAGCAGAAATATTTGCTGATGCTGCAGTCAAGATATCTGTCAAAACGAGAATAGGTAAGGATGCTCCAGAAGAGTTCTATGAACTAATTGAAATCTTTAATAAATATCCTATCAGTGAGTTAATCATACATCCTAGAATTCAGAAAGATTTTTATAATAATAAACCCAACCTGAAGATATTTACAGAGGCGGTTTCATTAAGTAAAAATAAAGTCGTGTATAACGGAGACATTGTATCGGTTGAAAGCTATAAGGAGTTCACACAGGCATTTCCTGCCGTTGACACTGTGATGATTGGCAGGGGCTTTATTGCTAATCCAGGACTTCTTTCGGAAATTCAGGAAGAGAAAAAAGTAGGAAAAGATCTGTTGATTAAGTTTCACAACATGGTATACCAGGATTATATTAAAGTAATGCATGGCGACAGAAATGTCCTGTTTAAAATGAAGGAAATATGGTTCTATCTGTTGCCTATGTTTACTGATACAGCAAGCTATGGGAAGAAGATTAGGAAAACAGAACGATTATATGATTATGATAAAGTGATAGACAGCCTATTTATGGAGTCTTAGAATAGAAGGTAGTTACTACTTTATTTTTGTATTTTTTTGTATTATAATGGGTTCAGTTTACTGGTAAATATTATACAAGCCGAACTGAATAAATTCGAAAGGCGGAGTCAGAAAGAATGAACAATCTTACCTATACGATGGAAAATTATCTTGAAGCTATTTATGAACTTGGTAAGCAGGGAGAGGGTGCAAGAGTATCCGATATAGCAGAGAGACTTGGAGTGTCAAAGGCTAGTACAAATAGTGCAATGTCAACACTTTCTGAAAAAGGATTGATTACGAATGAAAGGTACAAGCTGGTATATTTAACACCAACAGGACGTGAAATAGCAGAGTTTACTGCACGTAAGCATCATTTAATTTATCAATTTTTAACCACAGTGTTACATGTAGATGCGGAGATTGCTGATGAGGATGCCTGCCTGATAGAACACGTTATTAGTAATACCTCGGTCACTGCGATGCAGGACTTTTTAACAGGGCGTGTAACAGAGTAGATCGATAGTGTCAATACAACCGCAACAGACGATATTTTCAGTGGTTATATTGATATAATACAAAAAGCAATCAGGAGGTTAGAATGAACATATTAGATGAAATGCTGGAGTATAATAGTGCGTTTGTTGAGAACAAAGGATATGTAGAATATCAAACCTCAAGTTCACCAAATAAGAAAATGGTAATTCTATCTTGCATGGATACAAGGCTTACAGAGCTCCTCCCCAAGGCGCTTAATATCAAAAATGGTGATGTTAAGCTGGTTAAAAATGCTGGTGCCACGATTATGCATCCCTTTGGAAGTATCCTGCGAAGTATTATTGTTGCGGTATATGAATTTCAAACCAAGGATATTTTGGTGATCGGGCATCATGGGTGTGGAATGAGCCATTTGGATGCAGATAGTGTAATTCAAAAAGCAATTGATCGAGGAGTTTCTGAAGAGGTTCTTGCGACCCTAAACCATTCTGGAATAGATATAAAAAGATGGCTGAAGGGATTTGATTCAGTGGAGGAATCAATTAAAGAAAGCGTTAATGTAATAAAAAATCATCCTTTAATACCCAAGGATGTATTTATACATGGATTAATAATGGAACCAGTTACTGGCAAAGTGGAAGTCGTAATTAATGGCTATGAATAAGAAGTGATATAGATATAAAAGAAAAATGGATATATATAATCATCTGGTCCTGACTTGCTGCGCCATCTGATTTTATATATCCATTTTTCATAGTCGCAGTTATCATTAATACCAAACTTAAAATGATATTTATATCTTACTATGAATAAAAGTGTATTGTAAAATATTTTCATTAATCAAGATTAATTGTTGTTCCATTGTTATAACCATTGTAAAATAAGTTGACTATGTTTATTTAATATAATTAAAAACAATAAGGAAGGGATTTTAATATATGTTAATAAAAATATATAGAAGTAAAAAATATGGATTTCCATTGCTTTCATCCGTATTCTTATTAACATGTTCCATAGTGACTATACCGACATATTTTCAGAATGAATTGTATTATGTATTTGCGCTTCAAAGTAAACCGTTTTATTTTTGGCAGTTATTTTCTGGGGTTTTTGAGCATTCTATTTTTCCTGGATGGTTTTTATGGGCTCATTATTTAGGGAATATGTCAATCCTTATTATATTTGGCGTATTTATCGAGAGATTGTTAGGTTCATGGAAGCTGCTTATTATTAGTATAACAGCAGGAATTATTTATGTTGCATTTTTTCACATAAGATTTAGCGGGCAGGTAATTTCGGGTTCTGGAGCTTCCGGAATTGTATATGCCTATGCACCAATCGTATTTTATATTCTGTACGTACTTGGAATTAAGAAGAAGTTTAATTTAATACAGGATAAAATCTTTTGGATAATGGTTATGGAGTTTGTGTTTATATGGGGTTTTATTACATCTATACAGTCTTGGGATGGAACTAATATATATCATTTCCTTGCAACTCTTGTTGGGACAGTATTTGTTTATATCTATAGGAATTCAGTTAAGAATGAAATAAAATATATTATGAATAACCCTAATCAAACAGTTAGTCTTAAAAAAGCAAAAGGATTGTTGTATTCAACCATTGGCTTGCCATTATTCGTTAGTATTATTTTAGCATTGTATTTTTGTGGAATATTAAATGGATTGTTTGTTAAACCGAACTATATATCAGAACATGATACAGTTAATAGTGTTATGAATAATAACAATATTGTCGAAATTCAATATGATGATCCCATAACAAAGTTTAATAGTGTCTATACTTCAGGATTTGATACAGCTATTATTACATATTCAGAAGATCGGAAAAAAGTATACTGTGAGTTTCCAAATGGAATAAAATATGCATGTAAAATTATACTAAAATCATCCTTCACAAATAATGGACAGGTTGTAAGAGATGTAGTTATCGATATAAATGAGTGATTTAATTTGAACTTAACATTAACAGCAATGATACTTGTTAATTTAGGAGGTGGATGTATGGAAGCTTACGGGAAAGTTAGTTCTGGACTCAAGGGATTTGATATAGCGATCGATTCCTTAAGATTGGGAGATAATGTTGTATGGCAGGTAGATTCTATAGAGAGCTATAAGAAACTTATTAACCCATTTGTTCAGCAGGCAATAGCTGAACAACGTCGATTAATATACGTGCGTTTTGACAACAATGAATCACTCCTGGAGGAGCAGGAGGGTATTACAATCTATGAACTGGATGCGGAAAAAGGTTTTGAGCATTTCGCAACAGAAGTTCATCATTTGGTTAAAAAAGAAGGAAAGTATGCTTTCTATGTTTTTGACTGCCTTACAGATCTATTAGCTTATTGGTCCTCTGATTTAATGATTGGTAATTTCTTTGAAGTAACCTGTCCCTATTTATTTGAGCTTGAAACCATAGCTTATTTTGCAATTATCCGTAATATTCATACCTTCAGTACCATCGCTGGTATTAGAGAAACCACACAATTATTGGTAGATTTATATCAAATTAAGGATAGTCTCTATGTTCATCCGCTTAAGGTATGGCAGCGATATTCCCCTACGATGTTCTTCCCCCATTTAATTCAAGATCAGGAGGCAGAATGTATTACTTCCAGTACCCAAACAGCAGAACTATTTTCACAGATTCAGCGTGGGGAGGAGCGGCTAGATTATTGGAATGTTATTTTTCATAAAGCAAAAGAAGCCTTGCATAAGAAGCCAGAACAGCAGAGAAAAGTTATAAAACAACTTTTGAAGTTATTAGTTGGAAAAGAATCAAGGTTACTTCATTTATGCGAGCTATATTTTTCGTTACAAGACTTGCTGGATATAGCTTCCAGGGAAATAGGGACGGGATATATAGGAGGCAAGAGCGTAGGTATGTTACTCGCTCGAAAAATACTAGAAAGTAAAAAGGTACCGATAAAGGAAACTGTAAATAAAGTTACAAATAAAGTTACAAATAAAGTTACAAATGAAGCTACAAATGAAGATATAAATAAAGTTACAAATGAAATTACAAATGAAGCAACAAATATATCTATAAATAAAACTACAAATGAAGCTACAAATAAATCTATAAAAGAAAATACCAATGGGTCAGAAAACGAAATTAATATTACAGAACTGTTGGAACCACATGATTCCTATTATTTGGGTGCAGATATCTTTTATACCTATATTGTTAAAAATGGGTTATGGAGGCTACGAACGAAGCAAAAGTCTGTAGAGGGATATGAACGGTATGCCCCTGAATTAAAGGAGAAGCTCTTAAAAGGAAAGTTTCCTGACAAGATAAAGGAACAATTTCTGCAAATGCTGGAGTATTTTGGGCAGTCTCCAATTATTGTTCGATCTAGTTCAATACAGGAAGATAATTTTGGTAATGCTTTTGCAGGTAAATATGAAAGTGTATTTTGTGTAAATCAAGGTACTCTTTCAGAAAGATATGAAGCCTTTACCAATGCGGTAAGAATTGTTTACTCAAGTACAATGAATGAAGATGCGTTAAATTATAGAAAAAACAGAGGACTATCTGATAAGGATGAGCAGATGGCTATTCTTGTGCAGCGAGTGTCAGGCGACTATCACGGCAATTGTTTTTATCCGGATATAGCAGGTGTTGGAAACTCATCCAATCTCTATGTATGGGATCAAAATATGGATATGGAAGCAGGCATGTTAAGATTGGTATACGGCCTTGGAACCAGGGCAGTAGATCGTACAGAGGGGGATTATGTACGAATCGTTAGCCTTGATGATCCTTTAAGATTGCCATTAATTAATTATGAAGATCAGAACAAATATTCACAGCATTTTATTGATATTCTTTCAATTAGTGAAAGGGAGTTTACCAGCAAACCTTTGCAGGATATTTTGAGCGTGGAGCCATCAGAGAAGAGAGCGATGCTTGCAAGTATAGATTATCAAACCATGGATCGATTGAGGGATCGTGGTCTTGTAAATCAACAAACAAGGTATCTTATGGATTTCAAAAAGCTATTGAAGGAGACAGAGTTTCCTAACATTATGAGGCATATTCTTTCGAAGCTGTCAACAGCATATGAATATCCTGTTGACATCGAGTTCACTGCTAATTTAACACAGGGTTCGGATTTTAGAATTAACCTTTTGCAATGTCGTCCACTTCAAACCAGAGGATTAGGAAAAACGGTTGAGCTTCCTAAAAAAGTTCGAAATGAGGATTGTTTATTTAAAACAAAGGGTAATTTTATGGGTGGGAATCTCTACCTTTCCTTGGATTATGTTGTTTTGGTATCAACATCAAAATATCTGCAACTAAGTGATCAGGATAAATATCAAATTGCTAGATTCATTGGACGGATTAATCTTCTTCTGAAAGATTACCAAACAATGCTGATCGGACCAGGCAGATGGGGAACCACCACGACTTCCTTAGGAGTGCCGGTACATTTTACTGAGCTATGTCATATGTCCGTCATATGTGAAGTTGCTTCCAGTGAGGAAGGCTTTCAACCGGAACTATCCTATGGAAGTCATTTCTTTCAGGATTTAGTGGAATCAGGCATCTTTTATGCAGCTATTTTTAATGGACAAAAAGATGTAAAGTACTTTCCAGAGAGGATAGTGGAGACTAAGAATTACTTGTCTGAAATCTGTCCGGAGGCAATAGCTTATGAAGAGGTTATTCATATTGCTAAAACCAATGGGTTAGAGCTATTCTCTGACATTGTTTCACAGACACTTCTTTGCAGGTATCACAGGTAAGATAAGATTATAGTCATGCTTAGGCGGTTATGCAAATATACATTATTAAGAAATGTTTTTGGAGTCTAAGATGTTAAAATCGAATTATAAAAGCCTACTGGGATGGTTACTCATATTCATACTGCTTTATTTTAGTGGTGGTGGCTTGGCATTGTTAGTAAATGCCTATGATGACGGAAAGCTGAAAGAAGCTGGCGGTGAAAATTGGGGACTGGGGTATGGAAGTGAAGGGCAATCACCAACGGCAAATGCTACGTCAGCAGAACTATTGAAGTATGATGCCTATTACTTGGGAGATACAAAGCAAAAGGTAATATACTTAACCTTTGATGCTGGTTATGAAAACGGCTATACACCAGCAATTCTTGACGCACTAAAAAAGCATAAGGTATCTGCAACCTTCTTTTTGGTAGGTAATTTTCTAGAAAGAAATCCAGAATTAGTGCTTCGTATGGTAGAAGAAGGACATCAAGTTGCAAATCATACCAATAAACATCCTGATATGTCGAAGATATCTTCAACGGATGCCTTTTGTAAAGAACTTCAAGACCTTGAAGCTACTTATAAAAGTATAACCGGGAAAGAAATGGTGAAGTATTATCGACCACCACAGGGAAAATATAGCCAAAGTAATTTAAAGATGGCCAAAGAAATGGGGTATAAGACCTTCTTTTGGAGTCTAGCATATGTAGATTGGTATAATGATAAGCAACCCTCCAAAGAGGAAGCTTTTAAGAAATTAACAGGAAGAATACACCCGGGTGCTATTGTATTATTGCATAGTACTTCAAAAACTAATTCAGAAATCCTGGATGAATTACTCACCAGATGGGAACAGATGGGCTATACATTTAAGACCTTGGATGATATAGTCGGTGCTACGGAAGTCCAATAAAAAAAGATGGAACGACAATTCGTTTCACTTGTCATGAAATATGATAAAATGCTGCCTTATGGAATTATGCCAGGGCAGCATTTTTTTACTGCAAAACACATAAATTTGATGGTTTATGTGTTGAATAAATGAATATAGTGGAAGTAAATCTCGCAATTTTTTAAATTGCTGTATTAAATTATAAATATTTATATAATTTGGAAAATATTTCTTTTAAATAGTCTAAAAATATGATATTATCTATCTCAAATGAAGCATTGGGGGAATATGGAAATGTTGTATCTGTTTATTGGGATTATCGGTTTTCTTTTACTTGTTGCATATGATATAAATAGCATTATTTTTAAAGTAAAGTTGCTCTACTCCTGTTTTTTTGTTGGTTCCGTTCTAATCATTACAGCAACCATAGGGATTGTCCTAACAAATTTACATAAGGTATTACTGGAACCATTTCGTATGGGTGTTTTTGGAGCTATTTCTTTTCTGTTTTTTGTACTACTTATTTACACATTATTTTTTGCTTTACCTTTTCAAAATACATATATTGAGAGCAAACAAAGAGGTCAGACGTTGCAACAAGAGGGGATTTATGCACTCTGTAGACATCCGGGTGTTCTGTGGTTTATTGGTTTTTATATATTCATAGGACTAGCCTTAATGCTACCTATGTTAATTTTAACAGCCTTTATTTTTAGCTTTTTAAATGTACTATACATTGTACTGCAGGATCAATGGACTTTTGTAAAAACCTTTGAAGAGTATGAACAATATAAAAATAGTACTCCATTTTTAATACCAAACAAAGAAAGTATAAAGCGTTGTTTTGAAACAATAGGGCAGCCTGGAAGGATTGAAGAACATGAGATTTGAGGATAAATTAAAGCACAACCAACAGGATAAAATTTGGAAGGAATACTGTGGCTTTTTAGATTTGGATCTAGATACCTACATGAGTATCCAGAATAGACTTATGCTGGAGCAAATACAGTTATGGAGTCATTCAGAGCTTGGAAGAATTATGTTAAGAAATAAAAAACCTACCACAATAGAAGAGTTTCGCAGAATGATGCCACTGACCAGCTATGGAGATTATGCGGACATACTTTTGCAAAAGAAGGGGAATATGCTTCCAGATGAGCCAATTATCTGGATTCAGACCACTTGGGAGGGTGGTAAACACCCAATCAAGGTTGCGCCTTATACCAAAAGTATGCTAGAAACCTACAAAAATAATATTATTGCTTGCTTAATACTTTCCACCAGCTCAAAAAAAGGTAAATTCAATGTACGTGCCACGGATAAGTTTTTATATGGATTGGCTCCGTTACCCTATGCAACAGGACTATTCCCCCTTGCTTTAAGTGAAGAGATTGGAATTGAATTTTTACCAACCGTTAAAGAAGCGGTTAAGATGTCTTTTCGTGAACGTAACAAATTAGGCTTTAAACTAGGGCTTCGAAAAGGAATTGATTTCTTTTTCGGACTTGGAAGTGTTGCATATTATGTAAGCATTAGCTTGGCATCCATGGGTAAGGGCTCGTCTAAAACATCAAATTCTAAAGAGTCTGGTAAAAAAGAACCTGGTACAAAAGCAGGAGGTGGCATTTCGTTTCAGATCTCTATATCAATGATAATTCGTTATCTAATGGCAAAGTACCGATGCAAGAAAGAAAAGAGAGAGCTAAAGCCAAAGGATTTATTCAAATTAAAAGGGTTTATGGTTGCAGGGACGGATAATCATTGTTATAAGGATGAACTTGAGGAATTGTGGGGGGTACGTCCTATGGAATTATTTGCTGGAACTGAACCTTCTATTATGGGAACTGAGACCTGGACTCGTAATGGTATGTATTTCTTTCCGGATACCTGTTTTTATGAATTTATTCCGGAAGATGAAATGCAGAAAGGAATGGAGCTACAGGATTATCAACCAAAATCTTATCTGATGAATGAAGTCATTCCGGGTGAAAAATATGAGTTGGTAATTACGTTACTAAAGGGTGGAGCATTTGTAAGATATCGGGTAGGTGACATGTACCAATGTATAGGACTAACGAACACAGAGGATGAGACAAAGATACCACGTTTTAAATACATAGACCGAATACCTTCCATAATTGATATTGCTGGATTTACAAGAATTACTGAAAACTGTATTCAAGACGTGATAGATTTGTCGGGACTACCAATTGAAGATTGGTTTGCTGTAAAAGAATTCAAAAAAAATCGACCAATACTCCATTTATATGTTGAGATGAAAGAGGCTTCCATTACCTCATCTGCAATCAGTAAAGAGATATTAAGAGAGCAATTATCTATCTACTTTAAATATGTAGATCAAGATTATAAAGATTTAAAACACATCCTGGGAATGGACCCTCTGGAAATCACTATTGTAAAATGTGGTATGTTTTCAAGATTCAAAAGAAATACAGGAAAGTCAATTAGTCATATGAATCCATCACCTTATGTGGTAATGGAGTTTCTGAAACGTCAATCTCCAGAATATTATGAAAGGATGGGAGGGGTTATAGGCTAATGGGAAACTATGCAAATATACCAGTAATTGCCCTACTTTGCTATTGCTTTATTCTATTAACTTTTTTGGCAGCAAAAAAGAATCGGATGATTAATGCATTTTTGTTGGTGCTATCCGTACTTATCATTTGGACAGGCGGTTCTTTCTGTATGAGAATGCAAGTTTTGCCCTCTACAAAGTTCTGGTATGATATTTCATTCCTTGGATTAACGATGCTGCCATTTTCTTTTTTAACCTTTGCTTGCGAGTTCGTTGAGCAAAGATATACAAAGGAAAGGTTGATCTGGTTAGTATCTGTTTTGAGTATCAATTGTCTTAATGTATGGAATGGTTTTTTTCTCGAAGCACCGAGAAGCAGGATAGTAAGCGCTGACCAATCAATTGTTTTTGTGTATCAATTTTCCTGGAGAATTAGCCTGGTGTTTCTTCTTTGTATGGCTATCATTCTACACATGATAGTAATTCTATTTAAAAGCAGCCAGCAGAATTCCTTAGCCAGGAAGCAGTTTATGCCAATTGTTTTGGGTATTGTATGTCTTTATACGGGTCACTTATTGCTTCTTGTACCAATATTTCAAGGGTTTCCAACTGATATTGCAGCAGGTATTCTAAACGCATTTTTTATCTTCTATGCCCTTTATCGGAAAAATATCTTTCACTTAAGATTAATTGTATCTAGAGGCAGTTGCTATGTAATCTCAGCAGGGATATCCTTTTTCTTATTCATTAATATGATAAAGCCATTGGAGGAAGCAATTAATAACAATTTTTATATTTCAAACGAAAATACAACACTTGTAATTGCCTCCATTTTTACAATTGCCACAACACTCATTTATTACATGATGAAGCGGGTTATCGATACCTTCTTCATCCGAGATGAGGTAATGCAGGCGGAAAGTTTAAGGGAGTTTAGTTTAAACATATCGAGAAGTCTGAACGTGAATGAGATATTACAGGAGCTGGCGGAGGTGATACAGAAGGCAATTGATATAAAAACAGTATATATCTGTATTAGTGATAAAAACAATGCCAGTTATGAAATTGTACATAGCACCAGCCCTTTAGAACAGAGTAAGTTTTCTTTAACTGTGGATAATCCATTAATTGTGCAGTTAAAGCAAAGCAATGGATGCTTGCTGATGAAAGATTTTAAGAGAACAATTGATTATAAGTCAATGTGGGAAAAAGAGAAACATCAGCTTCATGATTTAAATATTGGTTGTATGGTTCCTTTAAGAGATGACAGCGGTATGATCGGTGTGATTTTCTTATCCGAAAAAGAGAAAAAAGCTGGATTTACCTTTAAGGATATCAGTTTTTTGGATTCCATTAATTCCATTGGGTCTATCGCGGTTAAAAATTCTAAATTGTTTGAAAAGGCATATTTGGAGGCTAGAACGGATGAGTTAACCGGGCTTTTAAACCGTAAATATTTCTATGAAGTAATTCAGCAGGAATATGAGAAAAACATAGAGGGTTCCTTAGCACTGATTATCCTTAATATTGATGACTTTAAACTTTATAATCAGTTATACGGCAATAAGGAAGGTGATATTGCACTGCAAAACATTGCTGATATTATTCGAGTTAGTGTTGGAACGAATGGACAGGTTGCCCGGTATAGTGGAAAAGAGTTTGCAATTATTCTGCCTGCCTATGATATGTTCTCGGCAAAGAATTTAGCTGAGATTATTCGTAAACAAATTATGAATATGAACAAACGGGAATCTGATTATGCATTAAAGATGTTAACGGTTAGTGGTGGTATCTGTTCCATACCATATGCCGCAAGTGATGTGAAACAGTTAATCAACAATGCTGATATGGCAATTTATACCGTGAAGCACAGTGGAAAGAATGCGATAATGCTATATACCGGCAGAGAGCAAAAAGCAGAACGAAAGGTAATGGATTTTATTGACCGAAAGGAACGAATCTATTCCGAATATGCTTCCACAATATACGCCTTAACTGCTGCCATTGATACAAAGGATCATTACACCTTTGACCACTCCAGAAATGTTGCCTATTATGCAACTGAACTGGCATATGCCTATGGTATGAATGAAGATCATGTGGAAATAGTGCGTGAAGCAGCACTTTTACACGATATCGGCAAGATTGGTATTCCGGAGCAAATCTTAAATAAACCGGGTAAATTAACCGATGAGGAGTATGAGGTTGTAAAAGGGCATGTAGAAAGTTCTATCGGTATTATCAGACATTTACCATCTCTGGATTATGTTATTCCTGCGGTAATTGGGCATCATGAGCGTTATGATGGTAAGGGTTATCCCAGAAGAATTGCTAGAGAAGATATTCCTATTTCTGCAAGAATCCTATGTATAGCAGATTCCTTTGATGCGATGATTTCAGAACGACCTTATAAAGAAGCGTTCTCTGTAAGCACATCTTTACGTATTTTAAAAGAACAGGCAGGCTTTCAGTTTGATCCGAAATTAGTTCCAATCTTTGTTGAGTTGGTAGAAAGTGGAGTAATTAAAGTAATTGAGGAATCTGCGTAAATTTGTAATATTGTTAATATAGGAATAGAATTAAGCATTAGTTAGATAAAATAGGAGAGGATGCTAGAATCAGGACTTCTCATAATGTAACATCTGATTTACAGTCCCTTCTGTTTTATACTTAAAAGATTTACAATTTCCAAAATAAAGCACGGTTGACTTTGTGTAACATCTGTAATACAATAAAGTTGATTTTGAGAAAGACTGAGGTTGTAATACAGTATGTTGATTAACCTATTTTTTAACAACAATAAAATGCGCTAAGAAACTACCCTAAAGGTAGCTGACTCTGACTTGTATCAGGGTTTATTAGCGTATTTTATTGTTTGTTACAGGAGCGTAGGCTTTTGTAACAAATGTTAAAAGATGGGTATTTTTATGCCCAAAAACAAGGTATTACCTTAGGTTAGCGAAAGGAGGCTTTCAGATGATGTTTATTAAATTAAGAATAACCCACACAGCAACTGTTAACAGGTCATATTACCTGGCATAGCATAGTGGCGATTTCGTCGCCATAATGGCCGTCAGGTAAGAAATACAAGGAGGCTATCTATGTCGAGAATTATAATAAATGATTTATGTTTTACTTATAAAGAATATTACCAGTCAATTTTTAACAAGGTCAACCTGTCCTTTGATACTGATTGGAAATTAGGACTGATTGGTCGCAACGGAAGAGGGAAAACAACCTTTCTCCGATTGCTGCAGGGGGAGTTGGAGCCGGATCAGGGGAGGATAATAAAGGATGTTGTCATGGAACTGTTTCCGTATGCCCTAAAAACAGAGTATAAGAATGCATTGGATGTGATGAAAGAAAGCATTGGCTGCTTGAAATCGATGGAGGATAGAATGGATTACCTCCTTTCTGCCAATGAGAATGACATGGACGAATACCAGAGAATTCTATCAGAGTATATGGAGCTGGATGGATTTTTGGTAGAGAGCAATATTAAAAGAGAAATGAATTTGATGAAGCTTCCCGAAAGACTGCTGGGACAGGATTATGAACTGCTCTCCGGTGGTGAACAGACAAAACTGCAGATTATTTCTTTGTTTTTAAGAAAAAATGCATTTGTTTTATTGGATGAACCAACGAATCATCTTGATCTTGAAGGAAAGCAGATTTTGGCTGAGTATCTTCGAAATAAACAGGGGTTTCTGGTGGTTTCCCATGATAGAAGCTTTATTGATCAGGTAGTGGACCATGTACTTTCCATTAATAAAGCAGACATTGCAATAGAAAAAGGAAACTATTCTTCCTGGAAGAAGAACAAAGAGATGCTGGAGGAATATGAGTTTCGTACTAGGGCAAAGCTGGAGCGGGAAGTTGAGGCCTTAGAAAAGGTATCAGTAAGAACCAGAAGCTGGGCAGCTATGGCGGAGAAAGAGAAAAACCCTTTTGCAACCCATAACAGAGGCAATGGCACCAGAGCTGCAAAGTTTATGAGGCAGGCAAAGACAGCTGAGCAAAATATTCAGGATAATCTAAAGGATAAAAAGAATTTACTGAAGAATTATGAAATAACACCTGAATTAATGCTAAAACAGCAGGAGAACGGAGCAGATTGTCTTGTTTCGGCCTATGACTTATCCTTTGGATATACACATGAGCCATTATTTGAAAAGCTGTCTTTCGCAATTCATAAAGGTGAAAGGATATGGATTCGTGGCAGAAACGGTGCTGGGAAAAGTACTTTGCTTAAAATTATAGGAAGAAAAATTATAAGCACTAAAGTTCATTATGCGGGAGGACTGGTAATGGAAACTGCATTTCAAGAACCATTGTGGACGGAAGGACTACTTAGGGACTTAATCTCGGAGGGTGATAGGAAAAACAGGTTTATGGAAATCTGTCACCGATTGGATTTAAGGTATGATATATTGCAAAAGCCCTTGGAAACCTTCAGCAGTGGAGAACTAAAGAAAATAGATATTGCCAG
Organism: Bacillota bacterium; assembly: GCA_023407575.1. Taxonomy (GTDB): domain Bacteria; phylum Bacillota; class Clostridia; order Lachnospirales; family Lachnospiraceae; genus Mobilitalea. The sequence goes on along the minus strand of JAEYLX010000075.1, from coordinate 344,492 downwards.
AGCGTTATCCTCCCCGAACCATTTGCTGCTGCTGGATGAGCCTTTAAACTTTATGGATGTCTATTTCAGAGAGCAGTTAGAGAAAGCAATTCTGACCTTTCAGCCTACCCTACTGTTCGTAGAACATGACGAATTGTTTGGGAGCAATATAGCAACAGGGGAAATTCTATTATAATAAATAAGCAGCAATTTAAAATAAAATAATAAAAGAGCTGACAATAGCTTCTATAAAAAGCCAGACAGAAAGCCAGAAAGATTCTTCTGGTTTATGGGAATGCTTTAGTCAGCTCGTATTTTTGCAAAAAAGGAGTTCCGTTTTTCGGGTGATAGAGAGGCTTTTATTATTCAGTGACTGTAAAACAACATTATTTTCTAGGGTTTCTTACTTTGTATAATAATTTTCATTGACATATGGAACAATAATGATAAAATATAGAATATTATAGATTATTTAAATAAAGTATCAGCTATGAAGAGGAGTAGTATAAGAAACCTATCTTGCAGAGAGTCACTGGTGGTGGAAAGTGGCAGATAAGAACTTAGAACTCGCCTTGGAGCACTCTGACTGAAGTTTAGTAGGCAGAGCGGGAGATCCCGTTATAGATTACATGAGTACATGAAGCAGTAAAGCTTTGTGGACTAGAGTGGTACCGCGGAAAGCAGTTCATTATGATGAACCTCTTCGTCTCTAGATTTGGGAGATGATGGGTTCTTTTTTTGTGTAAGTAGAAATGCATGAGAAACTTTTTCTGTGGTATACGAGGATACGATATTAAGGAGGAGCTTTAAAATGAGTGAATATTACATGCCTGGGCAGATTGAAAAGAAGTGGCAGGAAATATGGGAGAAGGAAGAAGCCTTTAAGGTAGGTACAGATAGATCTAAGCCTAAGTTTTATGCCTTAGTTGAATTTCCTTATCCATCCGGTCAGGGGTTACATGTTGGACATCCAAGACCATATACAGCGTTGGATATTATTGCAAGAAAGAGAAGATTGGAAGGATATAATGTTCTGTATCCAATGGGTTGGGATGCCTTCGGGTTGCCAACAGAGAATTATGCGATTAAAAATCATATTCATCCAAAGATTGTTACAAAGAATAATATTGAGAATTTTACCAATCAGTTAAAGGCGTTAGGCTATTCCTTTGATTGGGATCGTGAAGTGAATACCACCGATCCAAATTATTATAAGTGGACCCAGTGGATCTTCTTACAATTGTTTAAAAAAGGTTTGGCATATAAATCAGAAATGCCAATTAACTGGTGTACCTCCTGTAAGGTTGGACTTGCTAATGAAGAGGTTGTTGGCGGTGTATGTGAACGTTGTGGAGAAGAAGTTGTTCGTAAGGTTAAGAGTCAATGGATGCTGAAAATCACTGATTATGCAGATAAATTAATTGATGATCTGGATATGGTGGATTATATTGAGAAAATCAAGGTATCACAGGTAAACTGGATCGGTCGTTCCGTTGGGGCGGAGGTTGATTTTAAGATTGATGGTAAGAATGAAAATCTTAGAATCTTTACCACCAGACCGGATACATTATTTGGTGCAACCTATATGGTAATATCACCGGAACATCCTTTAATTGATAAATACAAGGATGAGATTGCAAACTACGAGGAATTAATCGAATACCGTGAATTGGCATCCAAGAAATCTGACTTTGAACGTACAGAGCTTGTGAAAGAGAAGACTGGTGTTCAGATTGCAGGTCTCACAGCAATTAATCCGGTAAATCAGAAAAACATCCCTATCTGGATTTCAGATTATGTACTCATGACCTATGGTACCGGTGCGATTATGGCAGTACCTGCTCATGATGAACGTGACTGGGATTTTGCTAAGAAGTTCAACTTACCGATAGTTGAAGTTGTAGCTGGTGGAAATGTTGAGGAGGCAGCTTTTACGAATACTTCCACCGGTAAATTAGTAAACTCTGATTTCTTAGATGGACTAGAAGTATCAGAGGCAAAGAATAAAATTCTTGCCTGGTTGGTAGAAAAGGAAATTGGAGCAAAGAAGGTTAACTTTAAATTAAGAGACTGGGTTTTCTCCCGTCAAAGATATTGGGGTGAGCCAATTCCAATTGTGCATTGTAAGAGTTGTGGTTATGTTCCAATTCCTGAAAGTCAATTACCATTAATGCTTCCAGAGGTAGAAACTTATGAACCTACGGATAATGGAGAATCTCCACTTGCTGCCATGTCTGACTGGGTAGAAACCAGATGTCCAGTATGTGGCGGAGAAGCACACAGAGAGACAGATACTATGCCTCAATGGGCAGGTTCCTCCTGGTATTTCTTAAGATACATTGATCCTCATAATAATAGTGCCTTTGCAAGTAAAGAAGAGCTGGATTACTGGATGCCAGTTGACTGGTATAATGGTGGAATGGAACATACTACACTTCACCTCTTATATTCCCGTTTCTGGCACAAGTTCTTATATGATCAGGGCTTAGTTAATACACCGGAGCCATATAAGAAGAGAACCTCCCATGGTATGATTCTTGGTGAGAACAATGAGAAAATGTCCAAATCCAGAGGTAATGTGGTTAATCCGGATGATATTATTAATGAATTTGGTGCAGATACACTTCGAGCTTACGAGATGTTCATTGGTGCTTTTGATTTAAGTGCAGCTTGGTCCAATGAAGGTGTTAAGGGATGCCGTCGTTTCTTAGATAGAGTATGGAAGCTGAAGGATATGCTTACACAGGAGGAAGGCTTCAGTGCTGGACTTGAGACCAAAATGCATCAGACAATGAAAAAAGTAAGTCTTGATTTTGAAAATATGAAATTCAATACTGCAATTGCTGCAATGATGTCCTTGGTTAATGACTTCTATAAAGTGGGTTCCGTGACTAAGGGAGAATTTAAAACCTTAATTTTACTGCTGAATCCGGTAGCACCTCATATGACAGAAGAGCTTTGGCAGTTTATTGGTGAAGAAGGCAGAGTATATCAGCAGACCTGGCCTGCATATGATGAGCAAAAAACCATTGAGGATACCGTGGAAATAGCGGTTCAGATCAACGGTAAAGTTAAGGCGAACCTTTCTATTGCTTTGGATGAAAAACAACCAGAAGTAGAAGCGAAAGCACTTGAATTGCCTGCAATTAAGACACTTTTAGCGGATAAGACAATTGTTAAGATTATCTATGTGCCTGGCAGAATCTTTAATATTGTAGTGAAATAGAATCTAATCTGGAGGCAAACATGAAGCCGGAGCTTACAACAATTAAAATAGGAAGACCTGCACAGAGTGCCTTAGAGTATGCTGGTATCTTGACCTTGGATCAATTATCCGAATATAGTGAAAAGGAATTGTTAGCTTTACATGGATTCGGACCAAAAGCACTTGGAATATTAAAACAGGTACTTGCGGAGAACAATCTTTCCTTAAAATCTTAATATATCTGTAAGCATTTATGGAAATGAAGGACGCAGTCCTGAATAGTTAATAAAGGAGTATCCTTACTGGAAGCCCACTGTTATTGAATGTAGCAGTGGGTTTTCTTTGTATATATACAAAATTTTATATGGACAATATTTGCATTTTAAAAGAGGTTGTTCTATAATAAATAGAATAAATAATGTAATTGAATTAATTGTCAAAAAATAATAGAAAGAAAGTTTATTTAAAGTTTACGAATATATTAAGCTTTCACATGTGGTTCGTTTTCGAATAGACTACTTTAGGAGGTAGTAATGAAAACAGATTTTATGAATAAGGCAATGGAATTAGCAAAGAAAGGTAGTGGTTTTGTTAATCCAGACCCTTTATCCGGTGCAGTTCTTGTAAAAGATAATAAGATTATTGCAAAAGGGTTTTATAAGCATTATGGGAGCAATTCAGCTGAGGATGAGATATTAAAACAGATTAAGGAGCCAATACTTGGTTCAGAACTATATCTTACAATTGAGCCTTTTCGCTTTCATAGCAGTAGTGATGAACTAGTAAATAGAATAAAGCAACTCGGAATAACTAGAGTTTATATAGGAATGAAAGACCCCAATCCATATAAAAAAGCTGATTTTATCAGTGACTTAATGGCAGTAGGTGTTGATGTCGTTTCCAGCGATCTGGCAAGTGCTTGTGAAGAGCTGAATGAGATCTATAGTTATTATATACAGAATAAAAAACCGTTTGTTGTTGTGAAATGGGCAATGACTTTAGACGGCAAACTAGCCACCTGGTCAGGTGATTCCAAATGGATTAGTTCGGAAGGCAGTTTGGAATTTGTTCATCATCTAAGACAAAGAGTTAGTGCGATTATGGTGGGAGAAAACACGGTTAGAAAAGACGACCCACTATTGACCACAAGACTTTCGAAAGGGAAGATTTCAAATCCTATTCGGGTTATTTTAAGTAAATATGGTAATCTACCAGAAGATGCCAAGGTATTAAACGTCGACAATCAAACAAAGACATTATTAATAACATCAGTTAATATTTCTGAAGAAAAAGAAAGGTATTTTCTTAAAAAAGGAATAGACCTGATAAAGTTACAAGAAAGAAATGGACATATAGATTTTAATGAAATTATGAGTGCCCTTGGTGCGTTTGGGATAGATTCTGTGTATATTGAAGGGGGCAGCAGTGTCCTTGCTTCTGCTTTTGAAAGTGGATGTATACACAAAGTTTATGCCGCGGTTGCCCCAAAGATAGTAGGTGGAGTAACAGCTATAACGCCTGTAGGTGGTAAAGGAATTGAATTCATGAGAGATGCCATTGTGCTTAATAAAGTATCGCACGAGGTCATAGGAACGGATGTTATTATTAAGGGATATATAACTTAAATATTCATAACAAATATAATTATTCATTTACTATTAAGATAATCTAGTTAGGAGGAATGGAAATGTTAACAAAAGTGGAAGAAATCTTAAAGGATATAAAATTGGGAAATTTTGTAATTGTAGTGGATGATGAGCAAGCGGAAACAGGTGGTGTACTCTGTATAGCAGGAGAATATGCCAATTCAAATAATATTAATAATCTTATGAAAAAAGGAACAGGCTTTATCTACACTACTGTTAGTGTAGAAGATATGGCAGATATATCTATACCTCGTTTGACACATACAGGCAAAATAGGATTTCCCTTAAGCTATGAACTTTCCTTGGATCATATCAGCACAACTATGGGGGTAACAGCAGAGGATAGAGCCTTTACTCTTAAGAAGTTAAAAGAAGATAAGATTGATAATAGTAATTTTAAAACGCCGGGGCATGTTTTCCTTATTCCAACTGTAAAAGGTGGTGTATTAAAAAAAGCTTCCTTTGCAGAGGCAGCAGCGGATTTAATAAATCTGAGTGATATTTCTGGTTCCGGTGTTTTGTCAGAGTTATTGAATGACCAGGGTGAAGTTGCGAATTCCGAGGAAATTTTCAATTTTGCCAAACAGGAAGGAATTAAGATAGTATCAATTGAGGAGCTTATTGCATATCGTAGAGAAAGAGAATGTTACGTAGTGAAAGAGGCAGAGGCAAACCTACCTACAGAATATGGTGACTTTAGAATGGTAGGCTTTGTTAATACTCTGAACGGCGAGCATCATGTTGCACTTGTAAAAGGTGAGATTACTCCCGAAGAGGAAATCCTTGTGAGAGTACATTCGGAGTGCCTAACAGGGGATGCGTTTCATTCTTTAAAATGTGATTGTGGCGAGCAGTTGGCAGCTGCACTTACGAATATTGAAAAAGAAGGCAAAGGAATTTTGCTATATTTGCGCCAAGAAGGCAGGGGTATCGGTCTAATTAATAAAATTAAGGCATATAAATTACAAGAACAAGGGATGGATACGGAAGAAGCTAATCTGGCACTTGGATTTCCGTCTGATATGAGGGATTATGGAATTGGAGCTCAAATTCTTAGTGAATTGAATGTTAGAAAAGTAAGGCTTATGACGAATAATCCCAAGAAAATAGTAGGGCTTAAGGGCCATGGAATTGAAATCTCTCAAAGGGTTCCACTTGTTATGAATACGAATACTCATAATCAAAGATATTTTGATACTAAGAAGGAAAAGATGGGTCATATGTATGAATAATGATACAACATTTATTAAATTTCAATAAAATTTTTTGAAAATATTTTTAAATTTAGTTATTGACATTTGTAAAAATACTAGATATAATCACTTCATCAATCAATGGCGATTTGTTAGAAATCAGAAGATTTCTCACAATTCGCTTTTTTGTATTATTAAATCCTTAATTAAAATTAAAATGCTAGATATTAAATTGTTATTTAAGAGAAAATGGTTAATTAAAATATTATATTTAGAGACGAAGGTGTCTGTTATGTGGTTCTACATATCAGACACCTTTTCTTTATAAATTTGATGCTTAGGGCCGGGGTATCAAAACATGATTACGAAGATGGAATAATATTTAAAGGAGGATTTTTATGAGCGGAGATATTGGATTTATGCTTTTTGCGTCAGCATTGGTTTTATTTATGACACCTGGTTTAGCATTCTTTTATGGTGGTCTGGAGAGAAGAAAGAATGTATTAAATACAATGATGAGTTCTGTATTTATTATGGGTCTTGCTTCTGTAATGTGGGTATTAGTTGGCTTTACTCTTAGCTTTGGTGATGATATCGGTGGTGTTATTGGTTCTTTGAAGTGGATAGGTTTAGAAGGTGTTTCTAAATTAGATCCAGGTCCTTATGCTACTGGAATTCCAAACCTTTCCTTTGCTATCTTCCAGATGATGTTCGCTATAATTACTCCTGCACTTATTACTGGTGCGGTAGCAGGACGTATGAAATTTAGTGCATTATTTGTATTTATAGCTCTATGGTCACTTGTAGTTTATTATCCATTAGCACATATGGTATGGGGTATTGATGGCTTCCTTGGAGCTACCATTGGTTCCATTGACTTTGCTGGTGGTAACGTTGTTCATATCAGCTCTGGTGTAAGTGGTTTAGTTCTTTGTATTATGCTTGGTAACAGAAGAGGTTCCTCGAAAGCTTCCTATCGTATTCATAACATTCCATTTGCAATCTTAGGTGCTTCCATTCTTTGGTTTGGATGGTTTGGTTTTAATGCTGGTAGTGCTCTTGGAGCAAATGATATTGCAGTTCATGCATTTATGACAACTAATACTTCTGCAGCATGTGCTTTGTTATCTTGGATGGCGATTGATGTAATTAAACAGGGCAAACCAACGGTTGTTGGTGCAGTAACTGGTGCTGTATTAGGTCTTGTAGCAATTACTCCTGGAGCAGGCTTTGTTCCTATTTGGGCATCCATTATTATTGGTCTTGTAGTTAGCCCTGTTTGTTATTTCTCAATGTCAGTTATTAAGAAGAAATTTGGTTATGACGATGCTCTTGATGCATTTGGCTGCCATGGTATCGGCGGTATCTGGGGTGGTATAGCAACTGGTATTTTCGCACAGAAATCAATTAATAGCTTCCCTAAGTGGGACGGTTTAATTTCTGGAGATTATCATTTGCTTTTAGCACAGGTAATTAGCATTGGTGTAACTATTGTAGTAGCAGTAGTTGGAACCTTCGTTTGTGCTTCCATCGTTAAGCTCTTTATTCCTCTTAGAGTATCTCCAGAGGATGAAAAGACTGGTCTTGATACAACACAGCATGGTGAGAATGCGTATCCGTCATTTAACGGTTTAGATTAATAAGATTGGAAAGGGGCAATAAGGCATGATTAAAATAGAAGCTATCGTTAGAGAAGAAAAATATGAAGACGTTAAGGCTGTGTTAAACGATCTTGATGTACATGGCATTACAGTTTCCCAGGTTATGGGCTGTGGTGTTCAAAAGGGGTATACTGAAATTGTCAGAGGTTCTAAAGTTGATGTAAATATGATTCCTAAAATTAAATTTGAAATTGTAGTCCCCAATCAGGAATGGGTGGATAAAACAGTAGAAGCTATTACTAAGACTGCTTTAACTGGTAAGCCCGGCGATGGTAAGATCTTTGTATACAGCTTGTTGGATACCGTTCGTATCCGTACAGGTCAGCATGGAACCGAAGCAATCTACCATGAAGATTAATTAATCTGTAAAAATAATAATTAAATGTCATAGAATAAAAACTGGTGTAGTCATTAATGACAGCACCAGTTTTTATCTGCATAAATATTAAAATAAATATGGTAATTAGATGTTACGATAATAATTTTATTGAAAAATGCAAAGTCTTTCCTATATAATTGATAGAAAAAATAATACCAGAGGAAATGATTGGTTTAAATAGCGCAAAATAGAGCAGTTTTAAAGGTATAAAATAAAATATTGTAAAAATATACGATTAATAGTAGAAAGTTTTGATTTTAGGTGATACAATAAAATAAGACTTTATACCTAGATGAGAATGAAATGATATTTTTAAAGTATTTATAATGGGATTACTTCGAAATGGAAGGAGCTTAAGAAATGAATTCCGAGCAATTTGAGAGGTATCAAGAATTCACTGAGAAGACTATAAATCAGTTGTCTTGGCAGGTTACCAATTTGGAAAAGAAGTTAGATATGTTTACGAACCTCCTAGAGATAAGTAGATATATTAACCAATATATTAAAGATCCTAATCTTTTTTCACTGATTAACGATATGTTAATCGGTGTTTTTGGTGCAATGCATTCCTCAATTTATATAAAGTCAGAAGAGGAATATGATGCAGTAACCCAGAACGTATCGGATGAAATTTCTGAAGTGGAAAAAAGTCTTATTCTTTTAAATCATAATGAAGAGTTTATACTTAATAGTGAGTCATCTATTTTTTGCAATACACAGGAAGCATACGAAGCACACTCCTGTATGGGCGTTCCTGTGAAAATAGATAATCGTCTCATCGGATATATTATAATTCAACATAAGGAAATTAATTATTTTACAAAGGATCATGCAGTTTTTCTTTCCTTAATCGGTAACCACATTGGTGTTGCTATAGAGAATAACTTTTTATATAAACAAATTAAAGAGAGTGCTTATCGTGATGGTCTTACTGAAATCTTTAACAAGCGTTACTTCTTTGAGACGTTAAATCATATTGCCAATTTGACAGAGCTGAATTACAGTATAGTGATAGTTGATTTGGATGATTTTAAATTAATCAATGACCACTATGGGCATCCTATGGGAGATGCTGTATTAAAAACAGTTGCTCAAATTATAAGTAGTGCTACAAGAACGAATGATATCGTTGCAAGGTATGGTGGTGACGAGATTATAATGTACATGCAGAATTTTGTTGACAAAGAGAAAGTTCGACAACGGGTAGAGTATATAAGGTCTGAAATAGAACGTACCGTGATAACAGATGAAATCAATTCAATTACAGTTACGGCTAGTTTTGGAGTTTATATTAAGAATAATGAGAACCTTACGTTAGATGAAGTTATTAAAAAGGCGGATGAGGTTATGTATTTAAGTAAAGATGCTGGTAAGAATAAGGTATCTGTAGAATAGCATAAGTTAGTTAAATTAAGGGTGCTTCTTTCACATTTATATTGTGAAGATGCACTTTTTTTGTGATAGATTCTGAATAGATGTCAATTTTGAGATTTAATATTTTCGAAAAATTTCGTATTTTCTTTCAATTGATTAATTTATCCTGTATAATATAGGTATTATATAAAAGGTGGGGAATGTATGAGAAAGAAGATTTTACTGATTATAATATTGCTTCTTTTAATAAGTAGCATATTTCTGATTAATTCTATCGTTATGAATCAAAGAGAAAAGACGAATCAACAGGGGAAGTCTGATAGCCAACTTAATCTTGGGGATTCCAAAGAAACAGAGCAAGATTCACAGAGTCAGACACAGGAACAAAAACCTCAAATGCAGATAGTACAGGATTCGGGAGAGGCAACCTATAAGGATCTTTTTGATCCAACTCTTTTACATGAATTTAAGATTGTTATAACAAAGGACGAGTGGGTCGGTTTATCAGAGGACATGCTGGATATAAAGCGTGTAGATAACAGTATGAGAACCGGTAATTATCGTAGGGCAGATTTATATTATTCTGATGGAAATAGTGAGGTTATTCTAGGTGAAATAGGAGTTAGAACCAAAGGAAATACCAGTAGAGTTTTGCCAGAAACTGAGGACGGGTTACATCGCTTTAATTTTAAACTTAAATTTGATGAGACCTTTGAAATGGATGAGAATAGCACACAATATGAACAAAGAAAAGATCGTGAAATGGCGGATGTGTCAGAGCTTAATTTTAAGGCACATACTGGTACTGATCCAAGTAACATTAGAGAGATATTCAGTTATGACGTAATGAATACCTTTGGGATAACTGCACCCAAGGCGTCGCTTGCAGTTCTTACTATCGTAATTGATGGTGTAGAGCATGACTTTGGTGTTGTGAGATATATGGAAGAGGTGGATAAAAGCTTTTTTACAAAGAGACTTGGCAAGGATAATAATGATGGAAATCTTTATAAATGCCTGTGGCAAAATTATGGACCCGCATCGTTAATGCCAATAACAGACAGTAAATCAATTGGAATAAAAGATTGGGAAGAAAATTATCGCCCTACCTACGATAGAAAGACAAACGAAGGAGAAGATAATTTCGAAGATTTGAAAGAATTTATAGAACAAATTAACAAATTGGAAGGCGAGGAATTTGCAGCATATCTGGAGGAACATTTTAACATTGACCAATTTTTAAGAGTGCAGGCAATGGATGTTATGCTTGGTCATATTGATGGTTATCGCAGCATGGGAAATAACTATTATCTTTATTTTGATGAAAAGGGGAAAGTGGAATGGATACCCTTCGATTATGATAACATTTTAGCTGGCGGGTGGGATGGCAATCCTCATTGGAGCTATGAAGGAATTGCAACGGTTGATATTATGGAATGGAAGAATATGAACAATGAGTTATATCAGAAAGAGACAACGCATCCACTGATTGATAAGCTTTTAGCAATAGACAAGTATAGAGAGATTTATTTGAACTATCTGAATGAATTATCCATTCCAGAAAATAATTATGTTACCTATGATAGGTATCTTGAACTATATCATAAATTATACGACATATACGGAGATAAAGTGGATAATGAAATGAAGGAAGGTAATTTGTGGGAGTTAACCAATGAAGAGTGGTATTTCAGTACGAAGCAAAATAGTGTGAAGGAACAACTAAGTGCATTTGGATATTAAATAATCCAGTAATAAAAGACTAATAAAATAAAGGACAAATAAACTCCACTATGAGTTTGTGAAAAAAGAAGCTAAGATTGATATATTGGAATCCTGCTATATCAATCTTTACTCCTTTTTTATACAAGTGCAACCACTTGTAGGTTCATCTTGTAGGTGTGAACTCACTCGTAATAACTGGAGGGACATGTGTAGTGTGTTTCTTTCAGAGTAAATATATATTTACTCTGAAACCAGACGCTTTTCACCTGTTAAGTCGCGCAGTGGCTTAATATCTTGAGTTACCTCCATAACTCCAAGGAATTCACCAGCTGCATTTCTTACAGCATAATATCTGATGTGTACGAATTGCCCTCTCATATTGATCCAGAAATCTTCATTATCTTTTTTCCCGGTTCTAAGATCCTCAACGATTTGCTCAACAATGTGAACACTTGCTGGTGGATGACAGTTCTTTACTTCCCTTCCAATAACAGTTTTTGGTCTTGGGAAGATTCTTTCTTTCCCCTGAGTAAAGTACTTTACGATGTCATTTTTATCAACAAAGGTAATATCAAAGGGAAGCGTGTTAAGCATGGCATTTAGTTCTTCCTGGGTTAGTGCACCGGCATCAAATGGGATTAGCCCTTTTCCAACTGGCTGATCAGCTACAGAATCGCCATTTAATTCAGATGAAGTAGTTGCTGATGCTGAAGGTAGGCTGTCTGCAGTGTCTTCGGCTTTTTTCTTTGGAGTCCATTTTGTTTTTGGCTCATAGAAGAAGAAGCCTATCTCTTCACTAGCCTGTTCAATTTGAAACCATTCATCTTCAGTTAATGTTTCTAGAGTCATTGGGAAGAGAATGTTATCTTCTTTAAAAATCATCTCATTTACACGTTCTACAGCATATTCTACTTTTTTAACAGCTTCGGAAGCATCGCTGGATTGCAGAGCAGCAATACTATTTTTGATGTCCTGTCTAATTTCATCATCAACTCCCCACATAACCTTCGGAGGTGCAGTAATACCGTATTTTTCAAGATAGGGGAAAATTAAGTTCTCTTTTCTGGAGTAGTGCTTATCTATTTCTAATAACTTCTTCATATCTTCCGTCAGCAAGTCACGATTACTGTCAGAAGCTTCTTCCTGGTAAGTATACAAGTGATTAGCAACTTGTTTTGTCAAGAAGCGTTCAATTGCTCTATTTTCCGTTCTAAAGGTGTGAACTGGATGTCCAGGGATGTCTTGTGGATTATCCGGCATATGAATTTCTTCAATAGAGCCTTTAAAAACAGCAGCATGTACATCGCATAAATTCTGTATTTCCTCGACAGGAAGCCCTTCTCTTATTAAGGCTTGCTCCATTTCGGTTATTTCTCTAGTTGAGATACCTTGAATTAATTCTTCAAAACGGGATTTTACTTCCTCCACTGTTTTTCCATCATGCAGTTCCTTAATTAGTCCTTTTAGAATTTGCTGTCGATGTTCTCTGTTATTAATCATTTCGCTCATAAAATCACTCCTTATCTAATATTTGAAATCCATGCTCCAGAAAGGCAGCTTTTATCTGTTCCATTGGTATTTTCTTCATTGCGGCACCTTTGGGAAGGGTCATAAATCTTCCGGCTGTATTTAACATTCCGGGGGTGGTAATGCTGTCAAAGCCAATTTCTTTCATAATGGGAATAAGTTCAGGATGTTCCTTTGTTAATTCAAAAACACTTTTATTAGGATCAATCAAATAGGCCATTACAATACCTCCTTAAGTTAAAATTGATTATTAAATTATATGTTTTCCATTTATTACATTTTCAGTATACAATATTTATTGGGTTTACAATATATATTAAATACAATGTTATATATAAAGTTAGTGAATTCTTACTTTATTTAAACTTAAACAGTGGCATGGTAACGAAGAAATAAAATATTGTTTTCGAGATGTATATGTTGGAATAAATCTGCCTCAAGCTCCTGAATTTTTTCATAGGTAAGTTCATAGGTTCTACATACATCATCAGGAAGTGTATACTCCTTGGTCAAAGATCTAAGTTCTTTTAGGATGTCGCCTGCACCATCATGTTCGCTTTCAAGTTCCTCTAAAGTATCGCCAATCTTCTTTAATAGCTCAGGAGAAGGGTTCTGTTCGTAATCCTTGATATAGGGAAATAGAAGAGTTTCCTCTTTAATTAAATGTAATTCTAATTCTGATTTTAAGGAATGAAATAGCTTATGCAAATCGAATAGCTCCTTATGATTCACGCCATGCACTCTCAATATGGTATGTGATAATTCACTTATTTCTGGTAAGGAACGATTTAAGTAGCCATGATGCTTATGAATGATATAATCAATCAGTGCATCAGATTTTATACTGTTATAATCAATTTGATCTGACTGTTTTGTAATATCCGAGTAAGCTGCCTCTAATTTATCTAATAGTTCTTTTTCATTAATATTCTGGGACTTAATTGCGTCCATTAACGGTCGATGACCGCCGCAACAAAAATCAATTCGGTATTCCATAAAAATTTCACTGGCTTTTGGAAACATGGCAACAATTTGACCAATGCTTTGATTGCTGTTAAATTTATTCATAATAATCCTCCTGTTTATTATTTAGTATTTTAGTTACGAAGTATTATTTGGATTTAATTATTTGAATTGATATTTTATTGGGACAACACCTCTTCACCGAACTCACGACCTGCTTCCTCTGACAATTCCATATATTTTTCAGAACTGAATTGAACTCTTAATGGGAATAGGATATGGTCAGTTCCAGTCTTTTTTACTAAGTGATTTTTATTTATCAGTTTACAGCCTATCTTAGAGATATAGTCTTCAAGATAGGATATCGCTTCTCCACTCCAGCCAAAGGAACCAAAGGCTGCAGCAACCTTACCCTTCATGTCTTCCTCCTGTAAAGAACGTAACAATTCCTCGACATTACCAACCATATCACCGTATCTGGTGGAACTTCCAAATAATACTCCGTCACTTTGGAGGATACATTCTTTTACGTCTGAGAGATCTGCGTTCTTTAAATTGAAAACGGTAGTAGCAAGACCAACATCCTCTAAGCCCTGTGCCAATTTTTGAGCAATCTTTGTGGTGTTACCAGTCATAGTAGAATAAACGATGGTTACGTGTTTTGGTGCGGAGTCATCAGCAATGGAACTTAATTCATCATATAGCTTAATGAATTTATGAGGGTTTTCTCTTAAAATGTAGCCATGTGAAGGTGCAATCATATTTATCTCAAGGTTTTTAATTTTATCTAACATCTTTCGAACAAAACGTCTGTGAGGAGCCATAATCAAGCTGTAGTAAACTTTAAAATCTTCAATATATTCTCCATTAGCGATATCATTAAATAGTTCTGGAGCAGCGATATGTGTACTGAAGATATCACAGGGAAAGAGTACTTTATCTGTAACGTCATAGGTAATCATTGTTTCTTCTGTATGAAGATATGGGGTTTCAAAGAATTGAAGTACTTTGCCGCCAATATCTAAGGTATCGCCGTCTTTTACAATTAAGAATTCCTTATGATGAAGGTGAAACATTTCTTTTAATAAGTTAGCTGCTAGTTCAGTGGTCACTACTTTTGCCTTTGGAGCTTTTGCAAGGAGGGCTGGGAGAGCACCAGCATGGTCTGGCTCCACGTGGTTTATTACGACATATTCGATGAAAGCGGGATCAATGAATTGACTTAAGTTGGTTACGTATTCCTTTCCGAATAAAATATCCACGGTATCTATAATTGTGGGCTTCTCTGTCATCAATAGATAACTGTTATAAGTGGTGCCTCTTTCTAAGATCAAACGATGAAAGGGAACCTTCCGATCATCAATTTTACCTACAAAATAAGTAGTGTCATTAATTTTTATAGAATCCATAAATTAACCTCCATTTTTTATATAGTTTTATTTTAAGTGTTAACGTATCTTTCTTAGTGATTATTGCTAAGCACATATATAACATAAAACATTTTGAAGATTAAAACTGTGACTCCAGTCATACTTATAAAAAAATTTATAAAAAATGCAAACGACAGTTTTAGCTGTGTTTGCATTCAAGGGATTCATATAAGTTGTCTATCTAAGCTTCGTCCATTAACGCGTTCATATTAAGAATAAGCACCTTTTTGTTTCCAATTAATTCTATAATGCCGCCCTCTTGTAAACTGCTCATCTTTCGACTCACAGTTTCCCTGGCAATACCTATGTAGTTGGCGATACCTTCTCGACTAATAGGAAGTTCCACTAAAGTACCCTTTGACTCTTTCTTTCCATACTTTTCAGCAAATTCAAGTAAAACGGCATTGACTCTGGAATCAATACTTTTTGTGCCCATATTTTGAATTGTACTTTCTAACAGATTAATACGGATACATAACTGATCAATTATCTTAAAACTAATTTCCGGATTTGTTTTTAGTAGTTCTTGAAAGCTTTTATTTGGAATAGTACATATATGTGTTTCCGCTAATGCCTCAACGTTGTAGGTAGCATTAAGCGTTCCTAATAAATTCTTTTCACCAAAAAAATCACCTTCATTAAAAATATATAAGATTTGTTCCTTTCCCTCAAAGGTGTAACGAAAGGATTTTACTTTGCCCTGATTAATAATGTAGAGGCTATCTAATTTACCGCCCTCCATTACTATCATTTCACCCTTTTTATATTCTCTTCTAACGATAAGATCAGCAATTTTAGTGATTTCTAAGTCATCTAAACCTGCAAAAATAGGGACATTTTTTGGGCATTCTCTGTCTTTACATTTGTGACAGCTGCAGCCTGCTTGCCTCATAGATGCCATCCTCCTTATCTGATTGTTTAATAAATTCATGATGAAAGCTATTTTGCTCTATGTGTTTTCATTTTACAACAGCCTTATAACATTGTCCATATTACTCCCTATTATTATGAAACAAATTAAGAAGCCCAATCATACCACCAATCATCATAAAGAATGCGCCAGCACTTACGACACCTCCTGAAAGCAGAATTGCACCTGACAGGAATAAAGTCGCACCCCATATTGTTAATTTGTTTGAAAGATCTTTTTTCATTGTCATACACACCTTCCACAAATTATAATTTTTCTATACATATTTAAGCAGCTTCAATCGATTATAATACTAATAATACATGAAATTAGATAATTATTCCATAGACTTTTCAATTACTTATTTTGGGGTGAAATCACTCAGGTATTTTTAAAATACCTGCAGACATAGAATCTTATTAATTATCATTTATGTCCTATATTCAGTTTTAACTTAGATGTAATTGACAAAATCAATTGATTTTAAGTAATTATATAATGTATAATATTACCATACATTTGATTTGTAATTGTTTATAATTACGAACAAATATTATATTCGTTACTGGAAAGGGGATAATTCTCTTGAAAAAAGCAAGAATAAGCTTCATTATGATTTTAATTTTCTTTTTATTATCATTTTTTATTATCAGGAATACAGTCACAGTAAAGAATGGATATTATGTTCTAGTTGAAAAAGTAGGATTTTCTCCCTGCGTCACTATAACCGATGAGGGATTTTCTATTGGTGATTTATTAAGCAGTAATTCTAATAATTGGGTTAGTGGTACATATGAAGTAGATAATAAAACGTTAACGATGACAACTGATGATAGTAAATATATTTATGTATTTCAGTTAGAGGAAAATAATCTGATTTTTCAAAAAAACGACTCTTCCTCGCTAAATGTTATAAATATGAGGTTTGGAGATAATATAGCAGATAATGCTATTTTCAATCTAATAAGTGAATAACCAAGAAACTAATAAAACACTGTTTTGTCGCTAAATCACGATAAAATAGTGTTTTTTACCTAAATGAGAAAACCCCATTAACTCCATTAGATAAGATAATACAAAAACCCCATAAATTGCACTTGTATCAATAATGTTCTGCTAATAGTTATTTGAAAAAGGTTTTGATAAAATGTTATAATTTTGTAAATTTATAATGACTTTACAGGGATTTGTTTTTGTGAAACTTGATAAAAAAATATTATCTGGTAACAATAGAATTCATAAGTATTCATAAAAATAATTATTCCCATTAATTTTTTGGACTAGGTTTAAAATAATATGGGACAAATTCAATTTTTCTTAACTGTTTTTGTTGAAAAAGATACAATAAATGATATAATCAAAATAACGGTTATAACCGTAAACAGGAAAAGGGAGGAACAAAATGAAGAAATTTACAGCTATTATGTTAGTTTTTGTACTTGCTGCTGCAATGTTAGTAGGATGTGGTACAAAAAGCAAGACAAACCAAATCGCTCTTATCACAGATAAGGGTAACATCGATGACAAGTCCTTTAATCAGGGATCTTGGGAAGGTGTTGTAGAGTTCTGTAAGGATAACGACATTAAAGATTACCAGTACATCAAACCAGAGGATGCATCCGATACTGGTTACCTTAAGGCAATTGATGATGCAGTTAAAGCAGGAGCTAAAGTAGTTGTAACACCTGGTTTCTTATTTGAAGTACCAGTTTTTGAAGCACAGACCAAATATCCAGAAGTAAAATTCATTCTTCTTGATGGTGCACCACATAACACTGATTATTCTGATTCAACACAAAAAGATAATGTAGCAAGTGTTAAGTATGCTGAAGAGCAGTCTGGATACCTTGCAGGTTATGCAGCTGTAAAAGATGGCATGACAAAGCTTGGTTTCATGGGTGGTATGGCAGTTCCAGCAGTACAAGCTTTCGGTTATGGTTTCCTTGAAGGCGCAGAAGCTGCTGCAGCAGAACTTGGCCTTGGCGATGGTGCAATCTCCGTAACTTATCACTACACAGGTAACTTTGAAGAGAACGATACCAACAAAGCAACTGCTAAGACTATGTACCAGGAAGGTACAGAAGTTATCTTTGCTTGTGGTGGTTCTGTAGGTAAGAGTGTTATGTCAGCTGCTAACGAATCCAGCGCTAAAGTAATCGGTGTTGACGTTGACCAGAGATATGACAGCGAAACTGTTGTTACTTCTGCAATGAAGGGTCTTGGAGCTTCTGTATATGCAGTACTTGATTCCATCTACAATAAAGATAGCTGGAGCACTTATGCAGGCAAGGAAACTTACTTCAATGCAACAAATGCTGGTGTTGGTCTTCCAACCGTAGTTATTGGTGATGACAAAGCAAATGCATTTGACAGATTTACATCCTTTGATAAAGCTGCATATGATACTGTATTTGCAACTTTAGTTGATGGAACTGTTACCCCTATTCGTACAATTACTGTTGCTGATGCAAGTGGTATTGCTACTGCTGAAGAATTAACAGCAGGTCTTAGCCTTGTTAAGGTAGCTGTTACTGTAAGATAGTTTTAGAAAATGTTTATGAATAATGGTGTAAGCCGTTGTTGACAGATTGATAAAAGCTGCTGCTGCAAAATCATATGTATTCTATTTTGCAGCAGCTTTTTTGTCCTACAGAATAAAAAAGCACTGCGGTGAAACTTATTCAAATACATAACCGTTTTAAATATTGTTCATAATGTTTTATAGAAAGTTATGTGTTTTACAAAATATTGAACTATTCAAAACCAAGCATGAAAACCTACGGTTTCGTCAGTGCTTGGCCATGAACAGTTACCAAAATTTTAAAGTGAGGTAAACATGGAAAACTATATAATTGAGATGCTTCACATAACGAAAGAATTTCCTGGAATCAGAGCGAACGATGATATAACTCTGCAGCTCAAAAAAGGAGAGATACATGCTCTTTTGGGGGAGAATGGTGCGGGTAAATCCACTTTAATGAGTATTCTTTTTGGTTTAATTCAGCCAGAGCTGGGTGAGATTAAAAAAGATGGAAAGACAGTAAAGGTTAATAATCCTAAGGATGCAAATAATCTTGGGATAGGTATGGTTCATCAGCATTTTAAGTTGGTAGATATATTTACAGTATTGGAAAATATTATTCTAGGTGTAGAACCAAATGAACTAGGCTTTCTTAAAATGAAGGAAGCGAAGCAAAAAGTAATTGAACTAAGTAAACAGTATGGGCTTTCTGTTGATCCGGATGCCGTTATAGAAAAAATATCGGTAGGAATGCAGCAGAGAGTAGAAATTTTAAAAATGCTGTATCGTGAAAATGATATTCTTATCTTTGATGAGCCTACGGCGGTACTAACACCACAGGAAATCAATGAACTAATGCAAATCATGCGTGGTTTTGCAAAAGAAGGAAAATCGATTTTATTTATTACCCATAAATTGAATGAGATCATGTCTGTTGCAGATCGTTGTACCGTGCTTAGAAAAGGCAAATGCATTGGGACTGTTGATATAAAAAATAGCAGTAAAGAAGAACTGTCTAGAATGATGGTTGGCAGAGATGTAAAGTTTGCTGTTGATAAAAATGAGCAAAAAGCAGGAAAGACTGTGCTTTCTGTGAATGAAGTTTCTGTACCCTCTAAGATTAGCAAGAAGGAAGCGGTTAATAATGTGTCCTTTGAAGTGAAGGCTGGTGAGATTGTATGTCTGGCAGGTATCGAAGGTAATGGTCAATCTGAACTCATTGCAGCAATTACAGGTCTGGAGAAGTTAAGCAGAGGGAAGATTAATCTTGTTGGTAAGGATATTACTAAATACTCTGTCCGTGCTCGTTCTAAGGCAGGAATGAGTCATATACCGGAAGATCGCCATAAACACGGACTTGTCCTGGATTATTCTGTGGAACAGAACATGGTTCTGCAACGTTATTGGCAACCAAAGTTCCATAAAGTTGGCTTTATTAAAAAACAAGAAGTAAGATCCTATGCTGAAAGTTTAATACAGAAATTTGATGTTCGAAGTGGACAAGGTCCTATCACTATTGTAAGAGGAATGTCTGGTGGTAATCAGCAAAAGGCAATTATAGCAAGAGAAATTGATAAAGAACATGAGCTATTAATTGCGGTTCAGCCAACCAGAGGTCTTGATGTTGGTGCAATTGAATTTATTCATAAGCAGTTAGTGGCTACCAGAGATGCAGGAAAAGCGGTATTGCTCATGTCACTGGAGCTGGATGAAGTAATGAATGTAAGTGATCGTATTCTTGTTATGTATGAGGGTGAAATTGTAGGAGAATTAAACCCAAAAGAAACAACCGTAGAGGAGCTTGGTCTTTATATGTCAGGAGCCAAACGAAATACAGCAAAGGAGAAAATCGATGAAAAATAAACAGAGTTCTCCATTTAATATAGCTAAGTTGAAAGGGCCAGGTTTTTCACAGTTTAGCGCAGCACTTCTGGCAATTGCATTAGGACTTATCTTTGGATTAATTGTCATGATTGCTGCAAAGCCAGAGAATGCATTTTACGGTTTCATGAATGTATTGTTCGGTGGTTTCAGTCGATTAGGTGACGTGTTCTACTTTGCAACACCGATTCTTATGACTGGTCTTGCAGTTGGATTTGCTTTTAAAATGGGCTTATTTAATATTGGAGCCTCCGGTCAATATACCATGGGTATGTTTTTTGCTATGTATGCTGGTTTTATGTTTAAATTACCGGGTGCACTTCATTGGATTGTATGTATTTTAGCAGGTATGATCGGTGGTATGCTCTGGGGTGTAATTCCAGGTATACTGAAAGCCTATGCCAATGTTAATGAGGTAATTACGTCTATTATGCTGAATTATATTGGTATGTATCTTGTGGACATGATGGTTCAGGGGAATGCAACAATGTATGTGGCTTCCAAGACCAGAACGGCATATTTACCTGCATCAGCACAGATACCATCTCTTGGGATTGAAGATTCAAATGTAAACTTTGCTATTGTGATTGCAATCTTAATCGCTATTATACTATTTATTGTCCTAAACAAAACAATTTTTGGATATGAATTAAAAGCAACCGGCTTTAATAAATTTGCAAGTAAATATGCTGGTATGAATGATAAGCGCAACATTATTCTTACCATGCTAATCGCAGGCGGTTTAGCAGGCTTGGGTGGAGCCTTTTATATGTTAGCACCATCCACAATTGCAGGAAGCAGTACGACCTATGAGCCAATTAATATTATTGCAGCCAATGGATTCAATGGTATTGCGGTTGCGTTATTAGGTAGCGCTAATCCAATTGGTATTATCTTTTCGGCAGTATTTATCTCTCATATTCAACGTGGCGGAACTATTATCAGCAGTCAATTTGGTTATAAACCTGAAATTGTTGACGTTGTTATTGCAGTAATCATTTATTTCTCAGCGTTTGCTATGTTAATGAATATGTCAGTAGCAAAGTTTATTAAGAAAAAGCGCAATAAGAAAGATTCATCAGTAACAAAGGATCAGGAGGTGGCATAATGGATACTTTATATTATTTAGTTCAAAATATGCTTCCGGTTGCTATTCCATTGTTGCTCGTTGCTCTTGGCGGAATGTTTAGTGAGCGAAGTGGTATCATTAATATAGCACTGGAAGGTATTATGTTATTCGGTGCATTTTTAGGTTGCTTTACCGTGTATTTTGTACAAAGATCAGATATGAATGGTCAGGTAATATTGATCATTGGTATGTTAGCAGCGGCATTGGCAGGTATTATATTCTCTATGCTTCTTTCTGTGGCAGCAGTTAACTTAAAAGCAGACCAGACCATTACAGGAACAGCGCTTAATATGATCGTTCCTGCACTTATTCTTCTTTACGCAAAGATGTCCTTTAACAGTGATGGAATTACCACGGATGTTAATTTTTATATTAAAAAGGTGCCAGGGCTAGGTGACATTCCAGTGATTGGTCAGCTATTCTTTACAAAAACCTATATTACTGTTTATATCGGATTTTTGCTATTGATTATTGCAACGATTGTATTTTATAAAACCAAATTCGGCTTAAGATTACGTGCTTGTGGTGAGCATCCACATGCGGCAGATTCTGTAGGTATCAATGTATATGTAATGAGATATGCAGGTGTTGCATTATCTGGTTTTCTGGGTGGTATTGGTGGTTTCTTCTATTCGGTAGGTGTAACAGATGGTAATATTAATGGACATACTGGAGTAGCTGGTTTTGGTTTCCTGGCGTTGGCGGTTATGATTTTTGGACAGTGGAAGCCAATTAGAATTCTCTTTGCGGCTCTTTTCTTTGCTTTCCTAAGAGTTTTAGCTTATTCCGTAGCCTTAATACCAGTTCTAAATCAATTGGATATACCACAGACTTACTTTAAGATGCTTCCTTATGTTGCAACCTTAATTGTACTTATCTTTACTTCAAAGAAATCCAAAGCCCCTAAGGCAGAGGGTATCCCTTACGATAAAGGCAGAAGATAGTCTGTAGGGAGTCAAAAGTATCACATTTTTAAATGTGAATTTAAACGGTAAAAAGATAATTAGAATATACTTTGTGTAAATGTATGCTTGAGGCAGCGCTATGAATCGTAACAGATCATAGACTGCCTTTTCTACTTGTTTAAAGTCATGGTTTTTATAAGAGTTTGGTAACAATGGTGTTTATTAAGAATTTCTTAAAAAAGTGTGATTTTTTACTATACCTCCTATAAATCAAAAGATAAGTATGCTATACTAAATTAATTCGTGGCTATGATTGGCACAATATGGAGGAAACATGTTCGGATATGTTAATATCAACAAACCAGAATTGAAAATGAAGGATTTCTTTAAATATAAAGCATATTATTGTGGTTTGTGTAAGACATTACATACAAAGTATGGTCGATTAGGACAAATGACATTATCCTATGATATGACATTTTTAGTTTTATTGTTAACCTCTCTATATGAAAGTGAAACAAAAAAAGAGCAAAATCGTTGCATTACACATCCTGTGAAAAAGCACGATACCTTAACCAATGAAATTACAGAGTATGTTGCAGATATGAATATTGTTTTATCCTATCATCACTTTATAGATGATTGGCAGGATGAGCAGAGTATCCCAGCGTTAGCGGGAGCAAAGGCATTTCAAAAGGCTTATAAAAAAATTGAAAAGTCATATCCAAGACAATGCAGGGATATCAGTGAAAGTCTTGGAAAACTTGCTGAATGTGAAAGGCAAGGGGAAAGTAATATTGATGTGGTAGCTAGGTGCTTCGGTGAATTGATGGCATCCTTATTTACTTATCGGGAGGATGTTTGGGAGAAGAATTTGAGACAAATAGGCTTTTATCTAGGGAAATTTATTTATATTCTGGATGCCTATGATGATATTGAAAAGGACCGAAAGCATGGAAGTTATAATCCATTGCTAGTAATGAGCGGACAATCGGATTTTAAAGAAGAATGTCAAAGACTTTTAACGCTTATGATGGTGGAATGCACCAGAGAATTTGAGAAACTACCGTGCATCTTGGATGTGGATATCCTTAGGAACATCCTTTATGAGGGAGTTTGGACCAAGTTCGAAGCTATAAATACGAAGAGAAGCAGTGAGGAAGGAACAAAAGTATGATATCAAATCCATACAGTATATTGGGTATATCACCCAACGCATCAAATGATGAGGTGAAGAAAGCATATCGTGAAATGAGTAGGAAGTACCACCCGGATTCTTATGTTAATAATCCGCTGCCTGCCTTAGCGGAAGAGAAATTTAAAGAGGTACAAGAAGCTTACGAACAGATAATGAAGGACCGTGAGCGAGGGTACAGTAACGTAGGAAGTGGTTCTACCGAAGATTCTCCGGAATTAAATACAGTATACAGTTACTTGAATTCCAGAAGATATCGAGAAGCCTTGGATGTACTGGAGAGGATATCTTCCAGATCAGCACGTTGGTATTATTATAGCGCAGTTGCAAATGCTAACATTGGCAACAATGTCATGGCCTCTGACCATGCAAGACAGGCGGTTAACATGGAGCCATCAAATCAAGAATATAAAAACCTTTTAAATCAAATTGAATGGCAGACACAAAGGTATCAGAACACCAGATATAATACAACTGGATATGGCGGTGGAGGCAGAAGCTATGGCACTGGTAATCTATGTTGCGATTTATGGTGTGCAGATAGTCTTTGTGAATGTATGGGAGGGGATATCATACCATGTCTGTAAATGCAAAAAAGCTTGCATTTTTAAGTCTCTTACTAGCCTTTGATGTAGTATTAATTATATTGAGTGGTATTTTAGAATTTAATACCTTGTTTTTACTAGCTGCAGCCTCCTTCTGCGTGGGAATTGCAATTCGTGAAAGTGGTAAGCAGTTTGGATTTGGCTTTTATTTGGGCAGCATTCTTTTATCACTGCTTCTGGCACCCAATAAGCTCTACTGCATTACGTATGCAGCAATGGGACTTTATATTATAGTGATTGAGTTCGCATTTGATAAATTGATTCGAATTAGTGATATTCGAAACCGTAGAAGAGTTTTTTGGTTGATAAAATACGTTGTATTTAATTTGTTGCTCGTTCCAATTTTATTGATAATGCCAAAGTTGATCTATGAAGGCGATATAAATATGAGAATACTGGGCGTTATCTGCTTGGCAGCTCAAATTCTACTATTTATTTATGATAAGGCATATGATTATTTTCAAAGTACAGTTTGGAATAAAATACGTAAATACATGAGGTTAATATAAGGAGTAAACAATGGCTAAATTTCAAGTTGCAGCTGTCTTTAGCAATCATATGGTATTGCAAAGAGAGAAGAATATTCAAATCTTTGGTACAGGAGAAAATGGTGTAGAAGTTGTTGTTCATTTTTTGGAGAACAGGTATATCACTTTAGTTAGGGATGAGAAATGGTCCGTATTGCTTCCACCCCAAAAAGCTATTCATGGTGTAGAATTAACAGTAAGTTGTGGAGAAGAAAGAAAAATATTTAATAATATAGCAATTGGTGAAGTGTGGTTAGCTGGCGGACAGTCCAATATGGAATTAGAGCTAAAGGATTGTACAAATGGCAGGAAGATGCTGCAAGAGGATGTAAATCCCAAGGTTCGTTTTTATTACACACCAAAAAATGCTTACTTTGACGATAAGTTCTATCAGTGTGAGGAACAATCCGGTTGGAATGAATTCAGTGAAGAAAACGCTAAAAATTGGTCTGCTGTAGGATACATATTTGGTAAACGACTTGCAAAAGAGCTGGATGTTACAGTTGGTATTATTGGCTGTAACTGGGGCGGAACCTCCGCTTCATGTTGGATGAGCGAAGAAAGCCTTGGAGAAGACAAAGAACTAAATTGGTATTTAGAAGATTTCAATGAGGCAGTTGCAGGAAAAAGCGAAGAGGAGCAAATAAAAGAGTACCAGGAATATGAGGAATACGTTACGGTATGGAATAAGAAATGTGACGAACAGTATGCTTTGACTCCTGATATCAATTGGGAGGATTTGCAAGCACTAATTGGAGAAAGTAAGTGGCCTGGACCTAAGAATTGTAGAAATCCTATGCGTCCAGCCGGACTATATCATACAATGCTTTCAAGAGTTGCCCCTTATACCTTGCGTGGATTTATCTATTATCAAGGGGAAGGGGACGATCACAAACCAACGTTGTATCAAAAGCTGCTAACACGGTTAATTCGTCAATGGAGAGAGGATTGGGAGGATAATTCCTTATCATTTTTATTGGTTCAACTTCCGATGCATCGTTACAAGGGTGATCCGGATTTTAAAAACTGGTGTTTACTCCGTGAAGCACAGATGAATACCTTTCAAACAGTTAAGAATACGGGAGTTGCGGTAATTCTAGATTGTGGGGAATTTAATGAAATACATCCGAAAGATAAGTTCCCTGTTGGTGAGAGACTTGCGCTTCAAGCGTTATCCCAGGTATATCATACGATTACGGAGAAAGATGCCTTTGGTCCTATTTATCGATCCTTCGAATATAAAGATGGAGGAGTGGAACTTCATTTTGACCACGCACAGGATGGCTTCGTTATCGGCAGCCAATTGAATGGATTTGAGATTGCAGGGGATGATCTAAGTTATGTTGAAGCGAAGGTTGTGATAAAGGATTCTATAATTTATGTTTCTTCTCCTGAAATTGTTAAACCTCGTTTTGTACGTTACCAGTGGACCAACTATGCTGAAGTAAATATTTTTGGGCAGAATGGAATTCCATTGGCTCCTTTTAGAACCAGTACTAAGGCATAATACTGGATTTGCACCCAATATATTGTTATTAAATATCGTGTTATATGTAAAAACTGTATCTGAATTGTTGAAGCACAGTAGCTTATGTGCCAACGAAACAGATACAGTTTTTTTGTCTTGAAAATAAAGTGGGTAGATTAAATTATTAGTTTATAACACTGAAAATGTATATTATTTACATATGAGATATCATGTTTTTTGGGTATAAAAGCCTATATGTTTAAGGAAATTATTTTCAGTAACATTATTTACTTTATTTAGGTTTTCCAATATAATGATAGAACTGTGTCGAGTAATACAGAAAAACATTTACGTAAGAGATCATAAACACCGTGGGGAAGGGGTCAATATGAAAAAATCGTTAACCTTAAAAGTATTGGGAATTATCCTTATATTAATTACACTTTGTTCAATTGCTAATATCACATTATCTTATGTGCAGATTAGAAATTCAGTAACAGATCAAATGAAAAGTGATGGCTCTACTTTAATTAGCAATATAAAAAGGGAAATTATTAAAAATCATGCAACGGAAAGTTCAGCACTTCAGGAAATATTCAAGGAAATTGTAACTGAAAGTAAGGGAAACATCGTTTATGTATCACTTTCGGATGATAATGGAAATATAGTTGTATCAGATAGTAGTGAAGCATCCACAGATTTAGGATTGGGGGTAGATGCTGTTACCTCGGCTTCTACCAAGGGTGACGTTGCTCAGGTAATTAATAGCCAAACAACAATTGGTGAAGTTCTTACAATGGAATCAGGAGAAGAAGTTTATAATATATCCACAGAAACCAAACTAGGCGAAGAATTTCATGGTGCGCTAAATCTAGGCATTTCATTGAAGGACATGGAGCATAAAATTCAGCAGGGACTGTTAACGACAGTTACGATATCCATTGTAATTATGCTGATTGCCATTTGTATGGGAATTGTTTTTTCGCAAATGATGATTAAACCTATTAAACAAATGTTAGGTGGAATAAAGACATTTTCCGAAGGAGATTTTACAGTTGGTTTTCAAAGCAAGAGTAGTGATGAAATTGGCAGTATGGGGAATGCATTAAATCATATGCAGCAAAACCTTAAGGCTATGGTGGAAGATATGCAGCATAATTCCACAGAGGTAAATAATAATGCAAAAGAACTTTCCGAGGCATGTGAGGAGACAACTCAAGTAGCGGAAGGAATAGCAAAAGCTTCTGAAGAATTGGCTACAGCCTCCACTGATTTAGCAATCAATGCTTCTCAAGGTTTTGAAAGATTAAACAATTTGGCAGAGGAAATAAATACAATCTTTGACCGTACGGATTCGATTAAGCAAAGTCTTGAAGTAACACAGAATGCGAATGAGATGGGAACACAGTTCATTCAAGACTTACAAAAGGCTATCGATGAAAATGTATCAGTAACTTTGAAAATCAGGGAATTAGTAGAGATATTAGGCTCAAAGTCTGCTGCAATAACAGACATTACTTCTGTAATTAGAAATATTTCGGATCAAACCAGATTGCTTGCAC
Organism: Bacillota bacterium; assembly: GCA_023407575.1. Taxonomy (GTDB): domain Bacteria; phylum Bacillota; class Clostridia; order Lachnospirales; family Lachnospiraceae; genus Mobilitalea. The sequence goes on along the minus strand of JAEYLX010000075.1, from coordinate 316,707 downwards.
TAAATGCAATGATAGAGAGTGCCAGAGCAGGAGAAAGTGGAAAAGGCTTTACTGTTGTTGCACAAGAGATAGGAAAGCTGTCAGTTCAAACTTCAAATTCTGTAACAGGGATTGAACAAATAATTACGGAGGTTAGCACCGCCATTGAACAGACACAGGAGTATGTACAACAAGGCTCTAAAATAGTGGAACATACCACTTCTGTTTCAAAGGAAACAGGAAAAGCTTTTGATAAGATAGATCTATCAGTTAATCAGATGGTGGATGAAATTCGTATCTTAATTGAAGGAATTTCACAAGTTAATCAGGACAAGAATGAAGTTTTGGGAGCCATTGAGAGTATTTCTTCCATTGCAGAAGAGACAACATCAGCCACAGAGGAGATATCCTCGTCTCTGGAAGTACAGTTAGTTAATATCGAAGATGCTGCAAAAGCTGCAAATGAGCTACAGAAGTTATCACAAGCTTTAGATAAATTAATGGGACAATTTAGAGTTTAAATAAAATAGTGAGAGTCAGGAGGAGCATGATGGATCAATTTACGAATGTAACCGCGATTAAGAAAGCAAATGTATACTTTGAGGGTAACGTTACAAGCAGAACAATTCTGTTCGAAGACGGAGAAAAGAAAACCCTTGGGATTATGATGCCAGGAGAGTACGAGTTTGGTACAGCAAAGAAAGAAATAATGGAGATTTTGGCTGGATTACTTGAGGTTAAACTACCCGGTAGTGAAGAGTGGCTTACCTTTAAAGAAGGGCAGTCTTTTGAAGTGGCAGCTGACTCTAAATTTCAATTAGTAGTAAAAGAACTGACAGATTATTGCTGTTCCTACATTACAGAGTAGAGATTTGGATAAATTTAATTATAGTAAGTTTGTATAAAGCAAGATAGAAAAGGATAACAGTTATGTCTCATGGTTAATTTATGAGAGCAAGCTGTTATCCTTTTTTATATGATTTTAATTTGTTGTAACTATTCAAAACCAAGCTTGAAAACTTAAGGTTTCCTTGCTGTTTGTTACTTAGTCGTTAGATATTATTTCACGGGTTTAATAACTTCCTGACCGCCCATATATGGTTGTAATGCCTTTGGAATATTAACAGAACCGTCAGCATTTAAGTTATTCTCCAGGAAGGCTATTAACATACGAGGAGGAGCAACAACTGTGTTGTTTAAGGTATGGGCGAAATACTTGCCATCGTCTCCAGTAACACGAATTTTAAGACGGCGAGCCTGTGCATCACCTAAGTTGGAACAGCTGCCTACCTCAAAGTATTTTTTCTGTCTAGGAGACCAAGCTTCAACATCAATAGATTTTACCTTTAAGTCAGCAAGATCACCAGAGCAGCATTCCAGGGTTCTTACTGGGATATCTAGGGTACAGAATAAATCAACCGTATTCTGCCACAATTTATCAAACCAAGCCATACTATCTTCCGGTTTACATACAACAATCATTTCCTGTTTTTCAAACTGGTGGATACGATATACGCCTCTTTCCTCAAGACCATGAGCGCCTTTTTCTTTTCTAAAACAAGGAGAGTAGCTGGTTAAAGCTTGAGGTAAGCTTTCTTCTGTAAGAATCGTATCGATATATTTACCAATCATGGAATGTTCACTGGTTCCAATTAGGAATAAGTCTTCACCCTCGATCTTGTACATCATGGCTTCCATTTCGGCAAAGCTCATTACACCTGTTACAACTTCACTTCTTATCATGTAAGGGGGAATGCAGTAAGTAAAACCACGGTCAATCATGAAGTCCCTGGCATAGGAGATAACAGCGGAATGAAGTCTAGCAATGTGACCCATCAGATAATAGAAACCATTACCAGCAACTTTTCTTGCACTGTCAAGATCAATACCATTGAATCTCTCCATTATTTCACTGTGATATGGGATATCAAAATCAGGAACAAAGGGATCGCCGTATTTCTGAACTTCAACATTCTCGCTGTCATCCTTACCAATCGGAACGCTTGGATCAATAATGTTAGGAATAACCAACATGATCTTCTTAACCTTTTCTTGAAGCTCTGCTTCTTTTGCTTCAAGCTCAGCAAGTCGTTCGGAATCTGCAGTTACCTGTTTCTTTAATTCTTCTGCTTCTGCTTTTTTGCCTTGACCCATGAAAGCACCAATTTGCTTGCTAATGGTATTTCGTTCAAAACGAAGGTTATCTGCTTCCTGTTTTACATTTCTGCTTTCAATGTCAAGGGCAATTACCTCGTCAACTAAAGCAAGCTTGTGCTCCTGGAATTTGTTTTTCATGTTCTGTTTTACAATCTCTGGATTTTCTCTGACAAATTTTAAATCTAACATTTTTATTCCTCCTTCTCCGCCTACGCGGAACCATTGCCTGCGTTAGCAGACAACCGCTATTCAAATCTGAAAATACATCATTGGATTTTCAGAATAGTAGAAGATTGTTCGGTAGCAGATTTTACAATCTTCATTAAATCATGGGAGGTAGGTAATTTTTAAGCAATAAAAAAATTCCTCCAACCCACATATAACATGGGACGAAAGGAATCCGCGTTGCCACCCAAATTGCTAAATGAAATCATTCAGCCACTCAACAGTACGATAGAGGGTACTAACCTTTCGACTTATCGCCGACAGCTCCAAAAGTGGAAGGATTTATCCTTTCACCGGTTCGCACCCACCACCGGCTCTCTGAAGAAATTCATAAATCGTAGCTTTTATCTCAGCTGGAATTAATTATATTTTAGCTAATTATATAATCTATTATTCCATATTTCAAGTAGAAATTGTTATTTGTGTTTAGAAAGGTGAGTTTACATCTAGTAAACAAGCTTTAATGATGCTTCATATTGCTTTCAGTTTACATTGCTTTCACTTCACATTATTTTCAAATAGATAGGTGCTGTTGCAAAAATGATAAATATATACTCCTTTTTCTCAAGCATAGTAGATTTTTGCAACAGTACCTTTATTTCTTGCTATTTTTCGCCCAGTATCATCTGTTCTAGAGCTTCACTGGCAGCAGGAAGCTCCATTCCTTCCTGCCAGATTAGAATGCCGTTATCCTTTGGTCCTATATAGCAGGAATTGATTTCAATACCATCACCAAAGTTCTGTTGATATGCATTGTTTTCTGCTATATCAATCAGGAAGTATTCGTTAAATAAACCATTGTCCATAGAACGTTTCCCTTCAATTATAGAGCGCATAGGGGTCTGATAATAGGAACCGTCTTCATTGGTTGTGAATTTAATGAAGTGCAGGTTTTTATCATCTTTTATATTAAGATGATAAATAATTCTTCCATCGGACAGCCTACTGACCTCTGAAACTTCGATAAGAGCAGGTGACACAGGGATGATTCTCCAGGAAGTAAGACCAAAATATCCGCTGATAAGAACTGTGCATAAAAGGACAGCAATCAAGACTCCTTTTATAAATGATCGTTTTTTTCCTTTTTCCCACGCTAAACGTAGTGCTTTTAATGGCTTTGCTTCTTCTAATATACTGGGTATATCTACAGACTCGTTATTTAGCTTAGACAATTGTGTTCTACAAGCTTCACACTCTTGCAAATGTTCCTCCACATAAGTTCTGCTTTCCTGGCTGCATACATTGTCATGATATAAGGGTAGCAAATCATCTATTAATTTGCAGGGTAGTTTCATGATAAATCCTCCTTAATTTTTAATCTTGCTCTGTGATAAGTGACTCTTGCCCAGCTTTCTGTTTTCCCAAATAGTTCTGCAATCTGTGCAAAGGATAGTTCGCTAAAGAGACGGAGTATAAAGACCTCTTTGTAGGGCTCCTCCAGGGTATGTACAATCTTATGTATTTCAAAGGCAGTTTCTTTTTTTAACAAGCTTTGTTCAATATCATCTGTAAGTTGTGTGTTTTCTAGATCAAAATCATACTCATAGCGATTTTCCTTTTTGTAATACGAAAAATATGTGTTCTTTGCAATTTGGCATAACCAAACATATAGCTTGCACTTTCCGTCAAATTCCTCAATGTGATTAAGTGCTTTAAAAAAAGTTTCCTGTGTCAGTTCCTCTGCTGTTGTAGGATTCTTGCAGAGGGATAACAGATATTTGTATACATCTTTAAAAAATTTATTATATATTTCACTGAAATCAGTCACCGTTTCACCTCGCTTCATCTATATGACTTCTAAAACTAAGGATTGTTACAACTTTTAAAAAAAGTATAACATATTTGGAGTTTCATTTCATTCGGAACACTGGATGATCAAGCTACAATTACTTTGGAAGATAAGATAGGACAATTAGTACAATAGTAGGTAAAATAGAAGATAAAAATTGGGAAAAATTACCCTGTTTGTTTAATATATAACAATAGTTGACATATTTTTTAGGAGTGCTATAATATGAACGGACTTGTCAATAATGCGATGGGGTATTTAAAAATCTTAACAGCCTTAGAATGCTTTATTGGCATTTTTTATGCTATTAGCATAGCAAAAATATATTTTAATGGACAGGGTGACGTGATTATGAATGCAATTTCAGTACTAATTTTATTTCCGTTATTAGCTGCGTTACTCATATTTGTTGTCAGACATGATGGGACAAGAAATATGATTGTAAGAGTCAGCGCAATCATTACTGCCGCTTTAACCTTATCCGTCGTATTCCTTTATTTTAAGGACGGGATAACACTAAGCATTGAAGCAGAAAAGACGATTGACCATGTCATCGCCGCAGTAGAAGTTTTGGTAGCATTATTCATTATTGCAACAGGTATTAAAAACAAAAAGTATTTGGTTTCTGTATTTTCAGCAATTCAAACACCTCTTATTCTGTGGTTCGAGTTTACACAGAAGGAAGGGATTGAGGTTCACACCGCAATTGTTTTTGATAAGTTGTCTGCTATCATGGTTCTCGTAATTGGTATCGTTGGTAGTTTGATTTGTATTTATGCAGTAGGCTACATGAAAGCCTACCATGAACATCATAAGGAATATAAGGAAAGAAAGAGCTTCTTTTTCGCGATATTATTTTTATTCCTTTCCGGTATGTTTGGTTTAGTGTTAAGCAATAACTTAACCTGGATTTATTTCTGTTGGGAGTTAACAACCCTTTGCTCTTTCTTATTAATTGGTTATACACAGACCAAAGAAGCAAAGAACAATTCCTTCCGTGCCTTGGTAATTAACCTTGGCGGTGGATTAGCTTTTGCAACAGCGATTGTTTATATTGGAATGAGATTTGAAACCCTTGAATTATCTGAGTTAATAAAGATGAAGCCGGAAGCAGCAGTACTTGTACCGGTGTTCCTTTTATCCATAGCAGCACTTACAAAATCTGCACAGTTACCTTTCTCCTCCTGGTTACTTGGTGCGATGGTAGCTCCAACACCTTCCTCCGCATTATTGCACTCCGCAACAATGGTGAAAGCTGGTGTATACATGATTATTCGTCTGGCACCGCTTTTAGGTGATTCAAGTGTAGGAAGAATTGTAACTTTAGTTGGAGGTATTACCTTCCTTGCATGTTCCTTAATGGCGATTACACAAAGTGATGCAAAGAAGATATTAGCCTATTCCACAATTGCAAACCTTGGACTTATTGTTATCTGTGCAAGTGTTGGCACACAGGAATCCCTTTGGGCAGCTATTTTGTTAATTATTTTCCATGCTGTATCAAAATCTCTGTTGTTCATGTCCGTTGGATCAATTGAACATCAGATTGGAAGTAGAAATGTAGAAGATATGGATATTCTTATGAATGTATCCAGAAAACTTTCTTTATATATGATCATTGGTATCGCAGGTATGTTCCTGGCACCATTTGGTATGTTGATTTCCAAGTGGGTAGCGATGAAAGCTTTTGTAGATTCCAATAATATGTTGATTTTAATTATACTTGCTTATGGTAGTGCAGCGACTTTGTTCTACTGGGGTAAATGGATGGGTAAATTGGTGAGCTACGCAAATGTTAAAAAGAAGGAAAAGAACCATTTCCATTTGGATGAAGAAGTTCCAATTTTCCTCCACGCATTGCTGGTGGTGATTTCCTGTTTCTCGTTCCCGTTAATATCTAAGTATGCTTTAATACCTTATTTAACAGATTTATTTGGACAGACAGCAACTATTCCGATTGGAACAAGCGATGTGAAGTTAATGCTTTACATGTTAAGTATGTTAGTTGTACTACCTCTAAGCTTTATTCCAATCTACAAAAAAGATAAACGTAGAAGAGTAGCAGTTTATATGTCCGGTGAAAACACTGGAGATAATGTTACCTTCCATGGTTCAGCTGGTATGACACGTAAAGTCGAACTTCGCAACTGGTATATTGATGGTTACTTCGGTGTGAAAAAGTTAGCTTTAGCTAGTGATATCATATCGGTATTAATCCTTGTAGTTGGCGTAATTCTTCTTATTGGAGGCTTGGTGGGATAATGATAATATTAATAACAATTGGAATACTTATTTTAGCGCCACTGGTTGGTGGCTTACTGACAGGAATTGACCGAGTTATTAGTGCCCGTCTTCAGGGAAGACAAGGCCCTCCGGTATTGCAACCTTTTTATGATGTATTGAAATTGATCAATAAGGAATCTATCGAAGTTAATTCCATGCATCGTTTTTTTGTTTATATCTCCTTGATTTTTGTGGCATTTACAACCGTAATCCTGGTTTCTGGCGGAGATATCCTACTTGCAATCTTCGCACTGACCCTTGGCTCCATCTTCTTTGTACTTGGTGGTTATGCTTCTAATTCACCATACAGTACTATCGGTTCCGAGAGAGAGCTTCTTCAGATTATGGCATATGAGCCAATGGTGTTACTTACTTGCGTGGCTTTATATTACGCGAATGGCAGCTTCTTTATTCACGATATTATTAGTGCCGATAAGCCTGCAATTGTATATTTACCAGGTGTATTTCTTGGATTATTATTCATCCTTGCCTTTAAACTTAGAAAATCTCCTTTTGACTTAAGTATGTCCCATCATGGACATCAGGAGATTGTTAAAGGTATTACAACTGAATATTCCGGTAGAGACTTGGCAGTGATTGAAATCACTCACTGGTACGAGGTTATTATCACTTTAACACTTGTATATGTATTCTTTGCATCAAGTACACCAGTAAGTCATGTAGTAGCTGTAGCAGCTTGCTTGCTTACTTATTTCCTTGAAATCATTATTGATAATGCAATGGCACGTCTGAAATGGCAGCAAGCTTTTGTATCTTCTTGGTTAGTAACAGGAATATTAGCTTCCTTAAACCTTTTCATCCTTTCTGTAATAAAATAATAAAGTCGGTTTAATGAAAAGCGAATTATAATTATGATTGATATAAGATCACTTACGTGTCTTTTTATGGTGAATGAGCTGCTAAAGAGCAGCAGAATTGAAGAAAAGCGAATTATATAAAGAATATTCGCTCTATAAAAAGCCATTTGTGTGTCTTTCTATAAGCTAGTTGCTGCTGCAAGGCAGCAGAATGGAGACGATTGAATGAAAGCGATTAAGAAATCACCATGGATTTTACATTATGACGGTTCCAGCTGTAATGGCTGTGATATAGAAGTACTTGCTTGTCTGACACCGTTATACGATGTTGAGCGCTTTGGTATTATTAATACAGGTAATCCGAAGCATGCGGATGTATTGTTAATCACAGGTAGTGTGAATGAACAGAACATTCCGGTTGTTAAGCAGTTATATGAGCAGATGCCTGATCCTAAGGTAGTTGTTGCTGTTGGTATTTGTGCCAATACAGGAGGCATTTTTGCTGAATGCTACAATATTGTAGGTGGAGTTGATAAGGTTCTTCCAGTTGATGTATATGTACCAGGATGTGCAGCTCGTCCTGAAGCAATTATTGACGGTGTTGTAAAAGGTTTAGCTGTATTAGAAGAAAAGCAAAAATACGCTAGAAAGAAGAAATAAAAGTTCATTAGTTCTTATGAAATATCCTTTTGGAGGGAAGAAATTTCCTAGAATGGATATACTGAAAAGGATGAATTGAAAAACCCTTTCTGCGATAAGGATATAATATAGTTACCGCCCCAAAGCGGTGGAATGGAGTAATCGATGGCTCAACAAACAATTAAGCAGATTTTATCTACTGATTTATTAGCTGAAACTCTTAGCCTTAAGAATGAAGGCTACAGACTTGTAGCAATCACCTGTACAGCGAAAGATGGTATGGAATTAAGCTATACTTTTGAAAAAGACTATGATTTAATACATCTTAGATTCGTTACTGATACAGAGGAAGAAATTTCAAGTATTAGTGTTATGTATAACTTTGCATTCCTTTATGAGAATGAGATTAAAGAACTATTTGGTGTTCAAATTAAGAACATTTCCTTTGATTTTAATAATTCACTTTATATTTTACCAGAACCAACACCATATAAGCCAAAGGAGGGGAAAATTAATGGGTAAGAGAACGGTAGTTCCATTTGGTCCCCAGCATCCAGTACTTCCAGAACCAATTCATTTGGATTTGGTGCTAGAGGATGAGCGTGTTATTGAAGCTATTCCTAGAATTGGATATATTCACCGTGGACTTGAAAAATTAGTTGAGAAGAAGGATTATCTTCAATACACCTATGTAGCAGAAAGAATCTGCGGTATCTGTTCCTTTATGCATGGTATGGGCTACTGTATGGCGGTAGAAAGCATTATGGAGGTTAAGATTCCAGAAAGGGCAGAATTTTTAAGAACCATCTGGGCAGAGTTATCCCGTATGCACAGTCATATTTTATGGATGGGCTTACTGGCAGATGCTTTTGGTTTTGAAAGTTTGTTTATGCAGTCCTTTCGATTAAGAGAGCAGGTTCTTGATATCTTTGAAGAAACCACCGGAGGACGTGTTATCTTCTCCGTATGTGATGTTGGTGGTGTAAGAAAAGACATTAGTGCTGAAACTTTAAATAAGATTGTTGATGTACTTACAAAGCTCGAGAAAGAATTAAAAGAGACTATTGAAGTATTCTTAAATGATAAAACGGTTAAACTTCGTACCCAAGGTGTAGGTGTATTATCTAAGCAAGCAGCGATAGACACTGGTGCGGTAGGTCCTATGGCTAGAGCCAGCGGAATTGTAAGAGATATGAGAACCACAGGCTATGCAGCATATGGTAAGATTAATTTTGAACCAATTGTAGAAGAAGCAGGTGACTGCTATGCTAGAACCTCTGTTAGAATGAGAGAAGTTCTTCAAGCAATTGATATAATCAAACAATGTATTGCGATTATTCCAGATGGCGACATTAAAGTTAAAGTAACTGGTAATCCAAATGGTGAACATTTCACCTTAATCGAGCAACCACGCGGGGAGGTAGTGTATTATGCAAAAGGTAACGGAACGAAATTCCTGGATAGGGTAAGAGTCCGCACACCTACCTTTGCTAATGTGCCTGCATTAATGGAAACGCTGAAAGATTGTGCACTCGCTGATGTTCCGATTCTGGTGGTGACCATTGATCCTTGTATCAGCTGTACCGAGAGATAATAGTAAGGTATTGATACACCTTACTAACGAGATCAATAAGATGCCAGAGGTATCGTGGAGTTAGTGTGAAGGAAAAACATCTTCACAGAGTGAATAAGACTTTTATTCGCTCTACAAATATTGTGCCTGCGGCCAAAGTTTGCAGGTAGCATGAAAGGTATGGTTATTATAATGTCTATTTTAAGTATGAGCAAGACTCTGTTTAAAAATTTATTTCATGGACCTTATACAACAATGTATCCAATCAAACCAAAGGAGAATTTTGAACGTACCAGAGGCAGCATTGGAATTGTAATTGAGGATTGTATTTTCTGTGGTATGTGTGACAGAAGATGTCCTACCGGAGCAATTAAGGTAAAAAAAGCAGATGCTTCCTGGAGTATCGAGCGTTTCAAATGTATTCAGTGTAATAGCTGCGTTGAAGTATGCCCTAAGAAATGTCTCAACATGGAACATAATTACACCACTCCTTCACAGGAAAAGACAAGGGATGAGTTTATAAAATGCATGAATACCCAATCACCCAGCGAATCATAGAAATTGCTGAAGAATTTGCAATTAAGAATGATGCTGCTGATGTAAAAGTAATTAATCTCGTTGTTGGAGATTATTCTGGATATGTTGCCAGCTCCATTGAGTTGTATTTTGAAATTATTGCAGAAGGAACCAGATGTCAGCATGCAAAATTACAGATGGAACGAATTGCACCAAGATTAAAATGCAATCAATGCGGTGAATTATTTATCCGTAAGCCTTTTACCTTTGAATGTCCTGTTTGCAAGGGGGAAGGCGGTCCAACTGAAATCGGGAAAGAGTTCTACATCAAGTCGATTGAAGTATAGCATAGGAGGTTTCTATGTCAGAAAATAAAGAAATTGAAGTAATGCAATCCGTATATGATAAAAATGATGAGGTAGCCTCACAGATTAATGCCTCCTTGACGAACAGCGGAATTTACGCAATTAATGTCATGGGTGCACCAGGTGCAGGTAAAACTACATCATTAATTAATATTATCAAGCGTCTGGATAAGGTAACTCCTTATGTAATCGAAGGAGATATTGAAGCAGACTTTGATACCAAGACCTTACAGGCACTTGGTGTTAACGCAATTCAGATTAATACCGGTGGAGCTTGTCATCTTGACTCACCGTTAATTGGCAATGCAGTTGACGAATTAAAGCTTTCCAACGGAGTTTTATTCATTGAGAACATAGGCAATCTTGTTTGCCCTGCAGAATTTATGATTGGAGAACATGCAAAAATGTTAATCTCCACCGTAACTGAGGGCAGCGATAAGCCTTATAAATATCCACTTGCATTTGAGAAAGCTGATATTATCATCTTAAACAAATGTGACCTATTACCTTATATTGATTTTGACGAAGACTTTTTTATGAAGGGTGTGAGAGCTCAAAACAAGACCGCTCCTGTCATTAAAGTATCCGGTAAAACAGGAGAAGGTTTTGAAGAAGTAGCAGCATGGATAATGGAAAGAGTAAACTTATAACAAAAAGAATAAAGGTATACGGTATTGTACAAGGGGTTGGTTTCCGACCCCTTGTTTATCGTGTCGCGAAAAAGTTTTCTGTCTGTGGAACCGTGCGCAATGTTGGAGGGTTTGTTGAAATTATCGTTCAGGCTGAGAAACAAGCAATTGAAGAATTCCTTAATGAACTTCAGAATGGCGATAACGGACAGGCGCAGATTGTTAAGATAGAACAGGAAGAGTTCGAGCAAAAAGACATAGAGCAAAAAGACATAGAACAAAAAGACATAGAGCAAAAAGACATAGAGCAAAAAGACATAGAACAAAAAGACATAGAACAAAAAGACATAGAACAAATAGACATAGAGCAAATAGACATAGAACAAAAAGACATAGAACAAAAAGACATAGAACAAATAGATATAGAAAAAAAAGATATAAAACAAGTTGTGACACAGAATCGTAATGTCATTTATGAGGACTTTGCTATACTGGAAAGCGGTAACAATGGGGATTCATCAATTATACCACCGGACTTGCCTGTATGTGTACATTGCCAGAAGGAATTATTAGAAGAGACAAACCGACGTCACCTAAATCCCTTTATTAGTTGCATGTCCTGCGGGCCACGCTACACCATTATGGAAGAATTACCTTACGACAGAGACAATACGACTATGGTAGACTTTAAGATGTGCTCAGACTGCCAGAAGGAGTATACGGATACAGAAGATAGAAGATTACATGCCCAGACCATCTCCTGTTATGATTGTGGTCCATTTTTGATTTTCCAGGATAAATTAGTTAAACAGAATGTGGTTAATGAATTGGTTCTCACAGATAATTTAGATGATGCAACGAATAAAATCATGGCATTAAGAGATAAAGCTGATTCAGAGAAGGTGCTGGAGAGAGCAATATCTGTTATTAACAGTGGTGGGATAGTTGCAGTAAAAGGGATTGGTGGTTATCATCTGGTATGTTCCCCTTTTCGAGAAGATACTGTTAAAAACTTAAGAAAATTAAAAGGCAGAGAAGAAAAACCATTTGCTGTAATGTTTCCTGACCTGGAGCAGATTAATAACTATTGCCAGGTATCGAAAGAAGAGGAAGCATTGTTAAAAACAAATGCCAGACCAATTGTATTATTATACCTGCATACCAACAACTTTGCTCCTTCTACGGTAAGGGGAAGTATGTATTGCGGGGCATTTTTACCGTATACACCGTTGCAGCATTTACTCTTACAGGCTTGCGGGCCACTTATCATGACCAGTGCAAATTACTCCTCTGAGCCAATTATCAGAGATGATATCAAGATGTTATCTATGAATTCAGAATACCTGGATGGAGTTTTATATAATACCAGAAGGATTATACGTTCGGTAGATGACTCGGTTGCGAAAATAATTGATGGCAAACCTCAATTAATAAGAAGAAGCAGAGGTTATGTACCTTATCCTGTATTTATAGAACAAAATAACAATATAAGGAATGAATTAAATAACATAAATGAGGCTCTAAACGGTAAGGTAAATCAAAAGATAGAGATAGAAGATTCCATAAGCAAAGAAAAAGCAATTTTTGCAGCTGGAGGAGATTTAAAGGCTTCTTTTTGTCTCTATCATAATGGAAAAGCAGTTTTATCACAGTATTTTGGTGACCTTGAGGAAGTATCCGTTCTGGAGGAATATGAGAATTCGCTTCAGGATTTATCCAGACTCTTAAAAATGAAACCTACTTTGGCGGTATGCGATTTGCATCCTAATTATTTCTCAACTGGTTTTACAAAAACCTTGGGAATACCAGTTTTACAAGTTCAGCATCATCATGCCCATGTTGCAAGTGTTATGGCAGAGCATGATTTAAAAGGAAAGGTAATTGGTGTTTCTTTTGATGGCACTGGTTATGGAACAGACGGTAATGTCTGGGGCGGTGAATTCCTGATATGTGAAGGCGCAGAATATATTCGAGCAGGTCAACTAAAATACAGCCTGATGTTAGGCGGTGATGATTCCATGCGTGATGCCAGAAAAACAGCTTCCTGCTTTTTAATTGAGACAGGGCTCGAAGAGTATGTACAGGATGAACGTAAACCAATTATCAAGGCAGCTCTGCAACATAAAGTGAATACTGTCTGGTCCTCCAGTGCAGGACGTCTCTTTGATGCGGTAGCATCTATCCTGAATATCGCTCATATCAATCGATATGAAGGAGAATGCGGAGCTTTACTGGAGCGAGAAGCTGTACTTGCAAGGAGAGAGGGTAAGAAACCCATAAAGCTTTCCTTTGCAATTGAGAAAGAATATGAGATAATAAGGATAGATTCAAAACCTGTATTTGAAATGCTTTGCAGGCTTAGGAACATAGAAGAGATAGGAGCACTTGCTCTGGGCTTTCATTATGCTGTAGCTGATGCAATTCTTGCAGTTTGCCTTGAACTTAAAAGTAAGTATGGAACGAATTGCATTGCCTTAAGTGGTGGAGTTTTTCAAAACACCGTATTGTCAGAACGGACACTTGAGGTTTTGAGAAGGAAAGATTTTGAAGTATATGTTAATTTGGCAGTTCCTCCAAATGACGGTGGAATTAGCCTTGGACAAGCTTATATAGGTTTAAATCAGAAAGGCTGATAAATTATGTGTGTTGCAGTTCCAGGAAAAATCGTTGAAATAAATGGAGATATGGCAAAAGTTAATATTATGAATAATATCACTCAAGCGAATATAAAGCTTGTTTCTGCTAAAGTAGGAGATTATGTACTTATTCATGCCGGTTGTGTTATGGAGGTTATGAAGAAAGACGCAGCTGAGGAGATACTTGAGATCTTTGCAGAGCTTGAGGAGGTTATGGCAGATGACACTGGAGCAAATTAAGGATGCACTTCTACAATATGATGGACCCCAGATTAAGATTATGGAGGTGTGCGGTACGCATACCGGAAGTATTTTTAAAAGTGGTATCAGAAGTCTATTATCCTCTAAGATTAAATTAATCTCTGGTCCGGGATGTCCTGTTTGTGTCACCTCTTCTGCCTATATCGATCGTTTGGTGGACTATGCATTGCAGGAAAATTGTTGTGTGTTAACCTTTGGAGATATGATGAAGGTAAAGGGTAATAAGATGTCCTTGACCGAAGCTAAGGCTATTGGTGCTAAGGTTCGAATTCTATATTCTCCCTTAGCAGCACTTCAAATAGCAAAAGAGGAAGTAAATACACAATTTGTCTTTGCTGCGGTTGGCTTTGAAACCACAACACCCATCTATGCTCTAATGCTGGAAGAAATGATAAAAGACAATATTAAAAATTTAAAACTGATGACTTCAATTAAAGCAACTCTGCCAGCTCTTGGCTATATCTGTGAAAATGAAAAGGAAATTGATGCTTTTATCTGTCCAGGTCATGTTAGTGTTATTACTGGCAGTGCAGCGTATGAGCCTTTAGCAGAGAAGTATCAAAAGCCCTTTATTATTGCTGGCTTTGAAGGAGAACATATCCTGGCAGCCATTTATGAGATAATACAGCAAGTTAAGAATAAGAAACCAAGTGCAAAGAATTTATATAAGAACGCTGTCTCAGAAGAAGGAAATCTCAAAGCATTGGCGATGGTTGATACCTACTTTGAAGAAACAGAGGACCACTGGCGAGGGATTGGTGTAATTGAAACCTCCGCTCTTCAAATAAGACAGGAATATAAGGAATATGATGCTGGAAGTACTTTGGAGCATGTGGAGGAAAAGTTACCAAAGGGTTGTAAATGTACTGAGGTTATTCTTGGTCGTATCAATCCGGTGGAATGTCCGCTATTTAGCAAGGTATGTACACCCTTTAATGCCATCGGACCATGTATGGTATCTGTGGAGGGTGCTTGCGGTATCTGGTATAAAAATTTAGCATAGGTGAAGGTAGTACAGGAGGTAGTTATGAAGATAGATATGTCCTATGGCAGTGGCGGTAAGCAGACGGGCAATTTAATAAATGAGGTTTTCCTGAAACATTTTGATAATGAGATATTGAATAAGCTTGAGGATGCAGCTGTGCTTCAGGTAAATGGGAATATTGCCTATACGACAGATTCCTTTGTGGTGACACCGTTATTTTTCCCAGGGGGAGATATTGGAAAGCTTGCTGTGTGTGGAACAGTGAATGATTTATCTATGATGGGAGCAACACCTAAATATCTGACTGCCGGTTTTATTATAGAAGAGGGAGCCGAAATTGAAACCTTAGAATCAATTGCAAGTTCTATGGCAGCAGCTGCGAAAGAAGCAAATGTCAGAATTGTTGCAGGTGATACTAAGGTGATTGAAGGTAAAGGTGGAGTCTATATTAACACCTCTGGAATTGGTGAAATACTGAAATCAGGGGTAAGTATCTCTAATTGTCAGAAAGGTGATGTAATCCTTTTATCGGGGTATTTAGGTGAGCATCATGCGGCAATCATGTCCAAGAGAATGGGAATAGAGAATCAGATTGTAAGTGATTGTGCCCCATTAAATGGAATTGTTAGAAGACTTCTTGAAGAAAATATTGATGTTCACTGTATGCGGGATGTTACCAGGGGTGGACTGGGGACAGTATTAAGTGAAGTGGCATCGAATTCCAATTGTAAGGTTACAATTGAAGAGACAGCTTTACCTGTGAGTGCAGAGGTAAGAGGCTTTTGTGATATCTTGGGTCTAGATCCCCTCTATATGGCAAATGAGGGAAAGTTAATTGCTATACTACCTCAGGGACAAGGAGAGAAAGCCTTAGAAATCATGAGAGCAGAGAAATATGGTCAAAATGCAGCTATTATTGGTACCATATCAGAGGGAGCAGGAGTGGTAATGACTACTGCCATTAAGGGAAGCAGAAAGATTGATGTATTGTATGGCGAAGGTCTGCCACGTATTTGTTAATGTTGGTACGCAAAGGTACTATAGAAAATAGATTAGGATAATATTAAGCAATAATTTATAAGCAAAAATCTTCAAGGGGGACAACATGAGTATGAGCACAATAAAGTTTTTATTATTTGATACAGATGATACCTTATTGGATTTTCAAGCCTGTGAAAAAGAGGCACTTCGACTAGCGTTTGAAAAGTATGGTTATGAACTGAATGATGAAGTGAAGCAACGCTATGAAAGAATTAATCATGGCTTGTGGAAACAATATGAGCAAGGCTTAATGGATCGTCATACGGTTATTTATTCAAGATTTGGCCTTTTATTTCAGGAGCTTGGAATTGAGAATGACGGAATTGCCTTTGAGGATGAATATCAGGAATTATTAGGGATGCAGCACGTCTATGTTGAGGATGCGTTGGAGACAGTAATAGAGCTTTCGAAAAATTTTGAGTTATATATCGTTACCAACGGGGTAACTGTAACCCAATACAGAAGGCTTAGAGAATCTAAAATTGAACAATATGTAAAGAAAATATTTGTTTCTGAAGAAACCGGATATCAAAAGCCCATGAAGGAATATTTTAATTATTGCTTTGAAAGAATTGAGGATTTTGATGTTGAGCAGGCAATGATTATTGGGGATTCATTATCTTCCGATATGAAGGGTGGAAATAACGCGGGACTGAGTACCTGCTGGTTTAACCCAAAGGGTTTTGAAAGGCCAGAAGATATTAAAATAGATTATGAAATTAAAAGTCTGAAAGAACTGTATAGGATACTGGAACAATAATTGAGTTACAGTCTATTACTAAGGGCAGAGAAAAGAGAAACGACAAGTCGTTTTATTTATCTAAATATAAATCGTGTGAGGACATGAAAATGGAGTTTTTATTGTCGGGCTATGGAGAATATCCTTCACAAACACTTGCTCTCTATTCTTATCATAAGGGACAGGTGGAAAGAAAATGGTACTCCTCCATTGTAAATGCTAGCTTTGTTTGTGAATACGAGGGATATCTTTTTACAATAACCGAAGAGCGGGATTATGCTGTAATTTATCTAATGCAAAGAGTGGATAATGGCTATGTACTTTTGGACCAAAAGAAAATTGATGGCGGAAGCTTGTGCCATATCACTTATTCTCCTTTGAACAATGCCCTTTTAGGTGCCTGTTATGAAACAGGAACACTATTCTCGGTGCAAGTCAAAGATAGTTCCTTTGGAGAACTCCTACATCAGGAAGTCCAATCCCTTGGAAATGCAGAGCAGCTTACGAGAGCCCACTGTGTTCTTTTAAATAGAGCGGAAACACAGCTGGTAGTGGTAAACATTGCGCTGGACCTCGTTTACTTTTATGATATCGATGCGGGATATCTAACTTATAAGGATCAGATTCCTTTACCCAAAGGAACTGGACCAAGACATGCAATCTACTCCGAAGATGAGAGTTTGCTTTATATCATAACAGAATATTCGAATGAGATATTTGTGTACTCCATAATAACGAAACAGCTGCTGCAAAGAATATCGACCTTGCCACCAGAGTTTATTGGATCTAGTAATTGTTCAACCTTATGCTTTTCTGGAGATTATAATTATCTGTATGCTGCCAATCGTGGTGCAGATACCATCGCTCTATTTCAAGTAGAAGCGGAAGGAACCTTGAAATGGTTAAAGGAATTTTCCTGTGGCGGAAAACATCCAAGACACATGTTGATATCAAAGGATGCGAACTATCTTATGATTTGCAATCAGTTTTCAGGAGAACTTGTAATATACGAAATAGATCAGCAAAGTGGTGGTCTAAAGGGAATAACTTCAACAATTTATTTTAAAGAACCTTCGGGGATTTGTGAGGTTGGGTGTTAGATGTAGTGAAGAAAAATCAGTCTTACGCCTGAACTGTTACAATTTTATAGAAGAAAGAGGATTGTAAATGCAAGATAATCAGAATTATTATATGCCTGCTGAATGGGAGACGCATGAAAGAACATTAATTGAATGGCCGGTGAGAAAATCACTGGTTTGGCCGGAGAACTATAATGAGGTATGCAAAGGATACGCAGCTGTTGCAAATGCAATCTCAGAATTCGAAAAAGTGACCATGATTGTGAACGAGGATTCCATAGAGGATGCAAAAAAATTATGTAATACAGCTGTAGAACTTCTGGCGATACCTCATAGTGATGCTTGGTGCAGGGATAACGGTCCTACTTTTTTATGGAATAGCGAGAAAAAGTTATCCGCAATTAACTGGAAATTTAATGCCTGGGGAGAAAGATTCAAACCCTATGATCTGGACAATGAAGTAGCTCCTAAGGTGCTGGAATATCTAAGTGTACCTTATGTAAATGCACCCATTGTACTGGAAGGTGGTTCTATCCATGTGGATGGAGAAGGCACCTTACTTACCACAAAAGAATGTCTGCTTAATATAAATAGAAACCCTCATCTAACACAGAAGGAAATTGAAAAAGAGGTTATGAGACATATTAATGTTACTAAAACTCTTTGGTTAAATCATGGCCTTGACGGAGATGAGACAGATGGACATGTGGATAATGTAGCTTGCTTTGCAAAACCAGGAGTTATTCTAATTCAGACCTGTAACGATCCAAGTGATCCAAATTATAAGATCTCACAGGAAAATCTAGAGATTTTACAAAATGAAACAGATGCTAAGAGCAGAAGCTTACAAATCATTGAAATACCGCAGCCACCAATTAGATATTATAATGAGGTTCGTTTAACCCTTAGTTATTTAAACTTTTACTTTGTAAATAACGGTATCATATTACCTGTATTTGGTGGAGATGCCAGCGAAACGGATAAACAAGCAGAAGTAATATTAAAACAAGTATTTCCAGAGCGGAAAATTGTAACAGTGGATGGTATGGCACTAATAAAAGAAGGCGGTAATGTTCACTGTATTACTCAGCAGATGCCAGCTGGAATTCGTTAGTAGGACAGGCAGGAGGGAATGAAGTGAGATTAGTTAAAGTTGCAGCGACACAGATGAGCTGCTCGAATCAGATAGAAGAAAATATTAAGAAGGCAGAGGGTCTGGTAAGAAAGGCAGCTGCACAAGGCGCACAGATTATCCTAATTCAGGAGCTTTTTGAAACTCTTTATTTTTGCCAAAAGGAAAAACCGGAATTTTATAATTTCGCAACTGAAGTAGAAGAGAATAGAGCGATTGCACATTTTAAAGAGATTGCAAAAGAACTTAAGGTTGTACTTCCCATCAGTTTTTATGAAAAGAAAAATAATGCAAGATACAACGCCCTTGCTGTCATTGATGCGGATGGAGGGGTATTAGGAGTATATCGAAAGAGTCATATTCCTGACGGACCAGGATATGAAGAGAAATACTATTTTAATCCAGGAGATACAGGATTTAAGGTTTGGAAAACCAGATATGGAACAATCGGAGTTGGTATCTGTTGGGATCAATGGTATCCGGAAGCAGCCAGATGTATGGCATTAATGGGTGCAGAGATAATCTTTTATCCGACAGCCATCGGCTCGGAGCCGGAAAGTCCCGAGGTTGATTCAAAAGATCATTGGCAGCGTTGCATGATTGGACATTCGGCTTGTAATCTGGTTCCAGTGGTTGCTTCCAATCGTGTTGGAGCAGAGCAAATTGAAGATTCAACTATTAAATTCTATGGTTCTTCCTTTATTACTAATGCAACCGGAGAGAAGATAGCGGAAGCAGATCGTTTTGAAGAAACTGTCCTTGTGGCTGAATTTGACCTGGATGCAATTGCGGAACAGCGAATTGAATGGGGAATTTTTAGAGATCGCAGGCCGGAGCTTTATAAAGCAATACTAACCTATGACGGCGTAGTGAAATAATAGGTACTTATGTATTATGATTGCTATAAATCAATGATAGATAGAAAAAATCAAGAAAAGCACCCTGAATGACTGAGCCTTTCAAATATACCGTTTAAATAGATAAATGGATACACTTGGAAGGGCTTATAGTAATTCAGCGGTGCTTTCTGTTATTTTGCGATTTATAGAAAGTAATATAGTAGGATTGTATTTATAATAATTTAGTGCATTTAAACAAAGCTTGTTTAGCAAAAACTAAAAGCCACAGCATCTCCTTCTTCTATGGCAGCAACATCTACGTCTACGACAGCAACACACAATGATCACTCCTTATTATAATATTAGAAACACGTTTCTAATATTAAGATATGCCTAGATATAAGAATGGTGTCAAATAAACTCGAAAAATGAATGGTTTGGGAGATTATTCTTTCGTAATTGTTTGTTTCTTCTTCAACAGGAGGGATACAATAATTCCAGCTGCTGCAATAATAGCAGAAGCAAGAAACATATGTGTATAACCTTGATTCAAAACACTTTGAAAGGTCTTTTCAATATCAGCAGCCATGTTGCTCAGTGCTGGTAATACATAGGGCTGAACATTCTCCGGTAAAATTATCTTAAAAATATCCGTCAGCTGACTTACTATGGTCGTTACATCTGCATTTTGTAGCGATGCAAATAAACTCACACTACTGTCAGAGCCGTTCGTACTCATGGTAGCCATCATATCTCCACCACCAGCCTGTGTAAAACCTGTTTGTAAGGTTTGCAATAGTTCGGTTTGAATATTCTTACTGGCATCAACAATAAACCCAATCATAAAGCTTGGAGAAATTGTTACTCCGATCGAGCGTACTAAGGACATGGTTGCAAGAGCTGTAGCACCTTCTTCTTCCTTTACGGCTCCAAGAATAAGGTAATTCAGTGGTGGTCCCATAGTAAATCCAACCCCGAAGCCCATGAAAGCTAGCCCGATTAAAACGGTGATAAAAGTTAAAGCTTTAGCAGCAATAAAGCCTAAAAGCAGAGTACCTGCCACAGTACACGAAAAGCCAAGGATAAGTACAAGCTTTGCACCTTTTTTATCAAGAAGCTTTCCGCTAAGAGGAGCTGCAATACCGGAAAATACAGCAAGTAAAGTGACCAGATAACCACCCGACCCGCTTTTTAATTTCAACGTATTTTCTGCAAATTGAGGCATATACACCATACCCATCATACCGATTCCTATAATAAAAGCAATAAGGAAGATGGTAACAATCTCACGATTTTTAAAGTATTTGATGGATAAAACAGGGTCTGCCGCCCTTTTCTCTACCAGGATAAAGATAGGAATCAGCACTAGGAATACAAGAAGGAAGGGGTATACCTTTAATTGCTGTAAGCTGCTAAGGATATGGAAAAAGTCCATATTTGTCAGAGCATATAATAAGCTGGCAATCATAGCTGCAAGGACTAAGGCTCCTGCAATGTCTAATGGATTCTTTCTTGTGGTTTTTGATTCCTCCATCACGGTTGATAAGAATAATGTTACAATGCAAATTGGCACATTAATAAAGAAGATAACACCCCAGTGTTCCAAGCCAGCAATATCAATCAATGTACTTCCAAGGGTTGGTCCCACAATGGTTGCCACACCATATACAGCACCCACAAGCCCAAGGGCAGTACCTCTTTTTTCAGGAGGAAAGGATTGACCAATTACGGTAGTTGCGATTGGGAGAATACCGCCTGCACCAATTGCCTGAATAACTCTGGCAATTAGGAAAAAAGTAAAGTTTCCATAAAAATTACTGAAACCACAGAGAGCAGAGCCTATTCCAAAAATTACAATTCCGAAGATGTACATTTTCTTTCTGCCAATAGTATCGGATAATTTTGAGCTGATTGGCATAGAGACAGCGTAAACCAAAGTATAGATGGTAATCATCCAAGCTCCTGTCCCTTTTGACACGGAAAAACTGTTCTGAATAATCTCTCTGGCAGGAGAAACAATTCCATTATCGATGGCCCCCATGAAAATCCCCAATAAAAACAAGACTAAAATTAATGTAGTATGCTTTTTTTGCATCATATAACCTTCTTTCTGAACGATGTTCATTTAATATTAAAAAAATTGATAGTTCTCCTACTTTGGCGACTGACTACAAGAAATAGCTTTTCAAAATTAATTCAAAGGTATCATATTTAAATTGCTTTAATTGAGCAATCAACATAAAATTCTGCACTATAAAACTTGCCAGTTCAAGATCATTAATTTCTGGCTTTAAAGTGCTGTAATTTTCTGCTTTATGCTTTTTAATGGCTTCTTCCAGGATAGCTACAAACATGTCAACTACTTCCTGTTTTTGCTTATAATGTTCCTTTGTCATTCCCTTTTCAACACCATTAAGCTTTATCCAAGTATCTTTAAAGGTATCTAAAAAGGATTCCAGAAGCTGATAGATTTTTTTGAATTTAACAAACAATTCGCAATCTTCTTGTTGTGTCTTATGTATTGCTACTATGAATTCTAGCCAATATCGGTACATTAGCTCCGACATTAAGCTATCCTTTGTGGGAAAATAATTATAAACAGTACCGACTGCAATCCCGGAGGCTTTAGCTACTTCACGCATATTTAATTTACTGTACCCCTTTGAAACAATTATCATTTTCGCTTTAACAACAATTGTTTCTTTTAAATCATCGTATATTTTTGGCATAAAATCTCCTTTAGTGAACTATGTTCATATTAACCCTTATATTATTTTTTGGCAAGAAAATTCTATCAACAAAATAAGAGTAAATATTATGTTTTAAGTCGATGGATTCCATTTTAAGGAGATTTGAAAAAATTATTTTGAGTCAGGCAATGTTGTATAAAATGAATTAGTGTATTCAATCAATTACTATGAAAATTTACTATATGAAATAATGCATGAATATTATATAATCGACCTATAATAGTAACGATTACTGTTATTTTAAGCAACTAAAATTCATATTATAAAGATAATATCCATAGAAATAATCAGCTAGAAGAAACAGATTGAGATAAAAGGTTAGGGTGGAATGTAGATTATTTCACAAAGTGAATTGCTTATATAATTCGCTGTTAACCTATATGCTAGTAACCCAAGGTTACCGGCACCTAGAAAGGAAGGTTAATGATATGAAAGTAATAGTAATAGGTTGTACACATGCAGGTACCAGTGCAGTAAAAACAATATTAAAAGAAGATCCAAAAGCTAAAATCACTGTTTTTGAGCGTAATGATAATATATCCTTTTTGTCCTGTGGAATAGCACTATATGTTGGTGGTGTAGTTAAGGATGCAGCGTCCTTATTCTATTCCAATCCAGAGGAACTGGCAAAGCTGGGGGCTACCATAAAGATGCGTCATAATGTAAAAAGTATAGATGCGACAGGTAAGAAAGTGATTGCGGAAGATCTTGTTACCGGAAAAATAATTGAGGAATCCTACGATAAATTAGTAAATACAACAGGTTCCTGGCCAATCCTTCCGCCAATTCCGGGCATTGACAATAAGAATGTTTTGCTTTGTAAGAACTATGAGCAGGCGAAGGCAATCATTGAAAGTGCATGCTCCGCAAAACGAATTGTAGTAGTAGGTGGTGGATATATTGGAATTGAACTCGTGGAAGCCTTTCATGAATCCGGGAAAAAGGTAACACTAATTGACGGGCTAGATCGAATTCTTAATAAGTATCTGGATAAAGAGTTTACCGATGTACTCGAACAGGACTTAATAGATAGAGGAGTAACGTTGGCCCTTGATCAAGCGGTACAGAGCTTTAAGGCAGATGAAGAGGGTAAAGTTACCAGTGTAGTAACTACGATTGGAGAATACGAAGCAGATTTAGTAATCCTATGTGTTGGTTTCAGACCGAACAATGAATTATTAAAGGGCAAGGTAGATATGCTGCCAAACGGTGCAATCATTGTGGATGAGTATATGAGAACCAGTGATAAGGATATCTATGCAGCAGGTGACAGTTGTGCGGTGCATTATAATCCGAATCATGGGCAGGCATACATTCCGCTTGCTACCAATGCTGTTCGTATGGGTATGTTAATTGGTAAGAATATTAAGGAACCCACAGTAAAATACAGAGGAACACAGTCGACCTCGGGTTTACTTTTATTTGGCTATAATATTGGCTCCACTGGAGTTACGGTCGGTAGTGCACCAGCATTCGGATTAAATGTCCGTTCGGTACTTGTTAAAGATAATTACAGACCGGAATTCATGCCAACCACACAGGAGGTTTTGATGCAGTTGGTTTATGAAGTTGGAACTAATCGCATTGTAGGAGGGCAGGTAATGTCTAAATATGATATTACCCAATCTGCAAATACTCTGTCTTTAGCGATTCAAAATCACATGACCATTGAGGATCTGGCTTATGTGGATTTCTTTTTCCAACCACACTTTGATCGTCCCTGGAACTATCTTAATTTACTTGCGCAAGCAGCAGTAGAGCAGGAGAGAAACTTAGTTACTGTATCATAACAAATAGAGCGTTATCTTTTTATAAGATAATAATTTGTTTATAAGAATTACAGCTTCCTAACACACCAACTGACAGTGAAACAATTGTCAGATTATGTGCCAGGAAGCTGTTTTCTATATAAATGACTTTCTTTATAATGCGAAAAGTAAGCTACAATTTGCATTGTTACTCTTAGTACTGCAATAGTATAGTTATCGCTACTTTAAATACCTGGCAAGTCGTCTTTCAAAGTCATCCAAAGAAACGCCCAGTGCTTCAAAAACATCGGTATGCAGTAGGGTATGTGTTTCCCCCGTGATAGCTTTCCAAGCATAAGCCTGCGCAATATGAACAGCACATACTAATTCATTTGAGACAATAATCGGATCTAATGGACGATGGTGATATAAGGTTACCTCATGTAATGGGAACGGTAAATCCCATTCATCGAGAAAATGAGCACCAACCTCCTGATGAAATTGCTCATAATTACCGTTCTCCAATTCAATATAATCCTGCGGTGTCAGAAACGCCTGGTTTGTAATTGCTTCTGTCTGAATACTTTTTAAGAGCAGCATTAAGCCAATATTATGAATTAAACCAGCAAATAAGGTGGCTTCCGGCGGCTGCTTGTGTAGAAAGGCCTCATAAAAGAATAGGAAGATACGGTTTGTTAAGTAGGCATGCCTTGTGAGTATTTCGGGATTCATCATATCATTCTTTGATTCATCAAAGGAGGTAATAACACACGCCCAGTGGAGAAAACTTTTTAAATTATGGATTCCTATATAAGTGGCTGCCTGCTTAACATTATTGGGCATAACACCATAAATTCCGGTTTTTGATACCTGTAAAAGTAGTTCCGAAACTTCAGTATCCTTTTCAATTTCCGTAATAAGGACATCAAGATCCTCGTCTTTGATTTTTGATAAAAGATTCTTACAACTGTCAGTAAGATCACAGGCACAGTTTGCTTCTTCAATACGTTTCATTAATTCATTAGAATTTAGAGCAAGATCTACAGCAAATAACTTATGAATTTTTTGCAGGAGCTCTGCATTGTTCCAGGGTTTAAACACATAAAGGCGTGCGACATTGTGGAGGAGAGCTCGAAACATTGGTTTTTCCTCTGCATATCCACTTAGAATTATGCGAATAACTCTAGGATACTGTTCTTTTACTAAGCTAAGTAATTTATAACCATCCATAACTGGCATGCGCATATCACTAATAATCATATCAATCTGGTTAACCTTCATTAACTCTAATGCCTCAGCGCCACTTTCAGCAGTCAGGATCTCAAAATCAGTGTCCATAAACATCCTTGTCATGGCTTTTAGAATTTGTACCTCATCATCTACTACTAAAATCCTCTTCATACCCCTTCATCCTTTCCTTTTCATTGTTTGCTTTCGTATTTGGTAAATCAATTGTAAGAATGTTATGTTGTCAGTTATCTGTAGTAGAATAATTTATTATCTATCATTATTCCTTTGTGTCAGCCTTATACCATCGTTTATAAATCACATTAACGTATAAGTTATAATGTTATTAGTCAATTGTAACGATGGGTAGTTCAATGGTAAAGATTGTACCAATACCCAATTCACTATCGACTCGTATGTTACCATGATGCTTGTTGACTATAATATCATAGGAGATACTTAGTCCCAGACCAGTACCTTCACCAATCTCTTTTGTTGTAAAGAAGGGTTCGAATATTTTGGTCATATTCTCCTTTGAGATACCGGGGCCATTATCTTGAAATGATATAAGGATTTTGCCCATAATTTTTTTTGCCGTAATAATGATCTTCCCCAACTGTTCCTTCTTTTGTAAGCCAATTGCCTGAGCAGCATTTATAATAACATTTACAAAAACCTGGCAGATCTGAACACGGTTACAGTAAAGCTGAATATCATCAGCAACCTTGAGCTCTATCTCTGCAAGATAGCGAACTTCATTCTTTGTAATTAATATAACCTGATTAATTAGGTCTAGGAGGTGGTTTGTGCTCTTTTCGTCATCCGCAGAGGGTCTGGCAAAAGCTCTTAAGGATTGAACGATATCTGTAACACGCTTAATGCCGGAGATGGAGTCTGTAAACAGGTCGGTTAACTCATTCATAATATAGTCAAGTTTTAGCGCTTTATACTGTGATTTAATGTCGATTGAAATATCTCGAAGTTCTTCATTTTCAATGTTAGCATCCAGATCTATTTTCTCCAGGGTATATTTTAAGAAATCTGTAATACGGCTAAAGTAACCGGTTAATGCTTCAAAATTACTGCTGACATAGCCCATAGGGTTATTGATTTCATGGGCGATACCGGCAGCTAATTGTCCAACGGCAGCCATTTTCTCTGACTGAACCAGACTGAACTTAGCTTCTGTTAATTCTGCATTCATTTCCTTTAATTTCTCATTTTGCTTCTTGGTAAATTCTATTAATGATTTTAAATGATTGGAGTTATTCTTCCATTCAATTGCAACTTTTAAACGTGCATTTAACTCAATTGCCTGGATGGGTTTATTAATATAATCAAAGGCTCCCAATTCAAAACATTTTTTATAGCTTGCTAAATCATCCAGCGAAGAGAGCATTATAATGGGGAGATCATCATATCGAATATCCGCTCTTAATAGTGTAAGAATATCTAAGCCGCCAATTTCAGGCATTAGGATGTCTAGAATAAGAATATCAATATCATGTTGATTGAGATATTCAATTGCATGCTTCGGATCCTGACAGAGCAGGATTTCATTAAGCTCAGGTATTTCACTTAGGTAACGTTTCGCAATGGCTAAGTTTAAATGACTATCATCCACAACTAACACTTTCATGATAACCCTCCAATCGGCGGACCGGATAGTAGTAGTTTGTACAATTATAACATTTTAGTAAGAAAAATACAATGAAATATGTAAATGATTTACATGGTTTTATCCAGAAGATTAATAAAACTACGGATTGATATCTGTAGAGGTAGGTTACTATAAATAGTGAAAAAGTATGCAAAATTTTATAGCAAAAAAATAAAATTATAACTATAAAGATGAAAATATGAAAATGAAAGTATAAAGATGAAAATATGAAAATAAGAAATAAAATATTGTAATATATATCACTATATCGTAATATATGAATATAATGATATTAAATTTAAATATTAGTGAATTCAAAGGAGTTGAAAAGTATGGAACATATGGAACAAAAGTATAATGAAACAGCAGAATTACTAAAGGTTTTAGCCCATCCTGTAAGACTTTGCATTGTAAATGGGCTTCTTGGGAAAGGCGAATGTAATGTAACCTATATGCAAAATTGTTTGGGAGCACCTCAATCGACAATTTCACAGCATTTACAAAAGCTAAGAATGGCGGGAATTATCGAGGGAAGAAGAAATGGATTAGAGATAAACTATGCAGTTTGCAATGATAAAGTTGAAGCTTTGATGAAACTGCTGTTACCCTAATATGGGTCAGGTGGCATAATGCTTGAGGTATTTAAAAGTAAAAGGAGGATTTAGAATGGGCAGAAAAGTTTTAATTGTCGGTGGTGTAGCAGGTGGTGCATCTGCAGCAGCGAGATTGCGAAGATTAGATGAAACAGCTGAAATCATATTGCTTGAGAGAGATGAGTATATCTCCTTTGCAAATTGCGGGCTGCCTTACTACATTGGTGGAAGCATCGATGATAGAAGTAAGTTACTGGTGCAGACGCCACAAGGTATGAAGGATAGATATGGCATTGATGTCAGAATTAATAGTGAAGTAATTCAGGTCAATGCCGAAAATAAGACGGTTTTAGTTAAAAGTAAGAATAACGGTATATATGAGGAAAACTTTGATGCTTTAATTCTATCTCCTGGAGCCAAAGCAATAAAGCCGAATCTACCAGGGATACAAAGTGAGAAGATATTCACACTTCGAAATATACCGGATACGGATAAAATTAAGGCATATGTGGATCAGAAAGGAATCACAAGTGCATTAGTAATAGGTGGCGGTTTTGTCGGTATTGAAATGGCGGAAAATCTTAGAGAAAGAGGAATTAGTGTAACTTTGGTGGAAGCTGCTCCGCATGTTCTGGCTCCCTTTGATACGGATATTGTTCTAGAAGCTGAAATGGAAATGAAAAACCACGGAGTACAGCTGGTTCTGGGGGATGGTGTTAAGACTTTTCGTGAAAATGGTCAGCAGGTAGAGGTTACTTTAACTAGTGACCGAAGGGTTTTTGCAGATTTAGTCATTCTTGCAATTGGAGTAACACCTGATACCCATTTTTTAAAGGAGTCAGGTATAGAACTGGGAGCAAGAGGTCATATCCTTGTTAATGATCGAATGGAGACGAATAAAGATGGAATCTATGCGGTAGGCGATGCAATAGAGGTAGTGGATTATGTTACAGGAAATAAAACTGCCATACCTCTTGCAGGTCCAGCCAACAAGCAAGGCAGGATTGCTGCTGACAATGTTGTTGGACTTGATAGTAAGTACCTGGGAACCCAGGGCACAAGTGTAATTAAAGTGTTTGAGATGACACTTGCCTGCACTGGCGCAAATGAAAGAACATTAAAGAAAGCAGATATATTTTACAATACAATTGTAATTCATCCGGTTTCCCATGCCTCCTATTATCCTGGCGCTGTTCCAATGAGCTTAAAGCTGTTATTCGATAGGGAAGGGAAAGTATTGGGTGCACAGGCAGCAGGGTATGAAGGAGTTGAGAAAAGGATCGATGTAATAGCAACAGTCCTTCATCTAAAAGGAAATGTGAATCATTTGGCTGAATTGGAGCTATCCTATGCACCACCGTATTCATCAGCGAAAGGCCCCGTGAATATGGCAGGTTTTGCAGCACAGAATGTCTTGGAGGGAAGAAGTCATCTTGCTACCTGGGAACAGATTGCGCTTTTGGAGGAAGGCACCTATGAGCTAATTGATGTTAGAAGTGAGCTGGAATATGAGAATGGACATATTAAAGGAGCAAAGAATATACCACTAGACAGTATAAGAGGGCGTTTGTCCGAGCTAGATAAGAATAAGACGATTGTAGAATACTGTCAGGTTGGATTACGAGGTTATATAGCTGATCGCCTACTTACTCAATATGGATTTAAGGTACTTAATGTAACCGGAGGCTATCGATCTGCTTATGATATTCTTTTAGAAGTACCACAGCAGAGCAGACTTATGGCAGCAAGTCTGGGAGTGGCAGAACGGGCAGTAATTAGGCTTGACCCGGATACACAGACCTTATTAGAGGAAAAAGAAATGCAGTCGGATAAGATTATGGATGCCTGTGGACTCTGTTGTCCGGGACCGTTATTAAAGCTCAAGACCTCAATGGATGAAATGAAGGAAGGTGAGGTCTTGAAAGTGATTGCCTCTGACCCGGGGTTCTATGAAGATGTAAAGGCCTGGTCAAAAAGAACGAATACGGAACTCTTGAACCTTAAGAAAGAAGGCGGAATTATAACAGCTCATTTACGTAAAGAAGCTACAAGGCAACAGTTAGAAGCTATAGATAAGCCAGTTGTTTTGAAAGATAATAAGACAATGGTTGTATTTAGTGGCGATCTTGATAAGGCAATTGCTTCTTTTATTATTGCAAATGGAGCTGCTTCTATGGGAAAGAAGGTTACCATGTTTTTTACCTTCTGGGGATTAAATATATTAAGGAAACCGGATAAGCAAAAGGTTTCTAAGGGCTTCATAGATCGAATGTTTGGCGTAATGATGCCGAGAGGGAGTAAAAAGCTGAAGCTCTCCAACATGAATATGCTGGGGATGGGTGGCAAAATGATTCGCATGGTCATGAAGAATAAGAAGATATCGTCCCTGGAAGAGCTAATACAGTTTGCAGTTGACAGTGGGATTGAAATTGTTGCCTGTCAAATGTCCATGGATGTTATGGGACTGAAGCAGGAGGAATTAATAGATGGAGTTAAAATCGGCGGAGTCGGTTATTATCTGGGTGAGGCAGAGGATTCCAATGTCAATCTTTTTATATGAGATGTTGTTAATTAATTTAATAAGCAAATCATATAGTCATAGGTATTTGTAGAAAGTAGTAACAAACAATGGTATAATAAGGAAAGGATAAGCATAATAGTTTTAACAGTGTAAGTTGTCCAAGTCGATTATATTGTTTTGCTATTATCACAAAATAAAAGGGGGTAGTAATATGTTAAGTAAAAAACTTGGTTTTCGATTCCTATCGATAATTATGGTACTTTTGCTGCTAACAGGATTACTTCCCCTGAAAGCAATTGCAGAAGTACAGCAAATTCAAGAGCTGGAAGAAAAGTTAGAAGGAATATCGGATGAGGAAAAGGTTGTCTTAGAAAAGCTCTTTTCTATCAAGCAAGAAATTGATGGCCTTCGAATAGAGGAAGAAGCTTTGCAAGTGGATATAACGTCGCTTAATGAAGAAATGAGAGAGTTGGAGGAACAAATCAATGACCAGAAGGAAGAATATGATTTGCAGCTTACCGTACTGGAGAAGGTGCTGGTAAATTATCAGAGAAGCGGAGCAACCTCCTATCTGGAAATATTATTAATGGCAAATAATTTATCAGACTTTTTAAAAAGTCTGAATATTATGAAGGACATTTCACATAACGTGAAGGACCTACTTACTTTATTAAAGGATAATAAGTTAAAGCTGGAACAAAAACAGGAGCTGTTGATTAAGAAGTCTTCCGAGTTAAAAGAAAAACAAGATGCACTTCTTTCAACGATAGAAAATAAGCAGACACTGCAGCAGGACCAGGAAGAATATCTGGCAACACTACTTGATGAACGTGATTATTATCAGGAGCAATTGGCGCAAGTAGTGCTTCTATGGACGGATAACCAAGCATTATTTGCAAATCTCATGAAAGAAATTAATGATATTATTGCAGCTGGTCATTTTACAGAGGAAGATTTAAATTTAAATATTGGATTCTTTAACATTTCAGGATATTTAGAGGAGGAAACCTTTAACCAAATTATTTCAGATAATTCCACACTTACTCCAGTAAAGTTCCTTTTTGAAGAGGAGCAGGTAGTAATAGAAGTAGTGGATAAGCATCTAGTATTAAAAGGTCATTTTATCGTTACTGGTGAAAAAGCAATTGAGTATCAGGTAGAGGAAGCACGCTTCTTTGACCTACCATTAGAACCAGAGACCTTGAAGGAGTTATTCCAAAATGGACCGATTGTTTTTGACTTTGAGGGAATTGCAAAGGATATGATTCAGATGGACTTTCGAATTGAAGATGTCTGGAGTGAGGAAGGAACTTTAAACTTTATTATTTATCCGCAATTTTAGAGGATGGAAAAGAAATATTTTATTCTAAAGTAACAAGTTTGGAGCAGAAACCCTAAATATAAACAGCCTTATAGAACAGTCCTTATATTTACGCAGAACCTGTGTAGAAATGGAGAAAAATATGATTGAATTGAAGGATGTATCCTTAATTTATCCGGATGGAACAGAGGCCTTAAAGGAAGTTAATCTGCATATTGAACCTGGCGAACTTGTATTTATAACCGGGCCAAGCGGTTCCGGCAAGACAAGTCTGCTCAAGCTTATGTTGGGGGTGGAATATGTGAGTAAAGGCTCGCTAAAGGTATGCGGACAGGTAATGAAGCGTAGTAAAAGCCATAACATTAGAAAGCTACGTAAGAAAATAGGTCCCGTTTTTCAGGAGTTTAAATTAATTGATGGAAGGACTGCGCTGGAGAATGTAATGATGGGCATGAGATTTTTGGGAATATCGCCAAGAAAGATGAAGGCAGAGGCAGTGACTGCTTTAACGAGGGTTGGCTTGGAGCATAAGATCCGGACAAAGGTAGAGCATTTATCCTGGGGAGAAGCCCAAAGAGTTGCCATCGCGAGAGCATTAGCCAGAAAGCCTTCCCTAATACTGGCTGACGAACCTACCGGCAACCTGGATCAGACCAATGCGTTGAATATATTACATATGCTGACTTCCTTATGTAATGAGCATACCGCAGTTGTTATTACAACACATGCGACTCATTTAATTGAAGACAGGGAAAAGGCAACCTATATACGAGTAAAACAGGGAGAAGTCACTGTGGAATCCAGAGGGAGGCAGCAATGAAGGTATTATTCTATAATTTAGGTTACTTTTTGAAAGAAGCTGTGAGAATAATTCGCTTTCAACCTCTGTCTAACCTATTTTCTGTGATTGGAACCGCATTGATCTTGTTCCTTTTGGGTCTTGTTTTAGCCGGTTGGAGTATAGGTGATAAACTGGTTACCTCTTTAGAGGAAGAGGCAGCAGTAAGTGCTTATTTTGCAGATAATATCAAGGAAGAGCAGGCGTTGCAGCTAACAGATCAGATAAATGCTATGGAGGGAGTCTTAACAGCAACCTATCAGAATGAGGAAGAAGCTTACGAACTCAATAAAAGGCTCCTAGGCAATGAAGCAGAGATACTGACCTTATTTGAAGAGAATCCTTTTGAAGCTTTTATTGACATACGAATTGAACTTGATTCCATGGATACGATACTTCAAAAAGTATCTGACCTGGAAGGAATTGAGTATGTAAGAGATAATAGAGAGATTTTAGAAAGATTAAAAGGAATCGTAAGTGCTGTGAAGCTACTTGGCATACTTATCGCAATGGCAGTTGCAATTACAACCCTAATGATTATATCGCATATGATAAGACAGGGAATTTACAATAATAAGGAGCAGATCAGGACACTTCGTTTACTTGGGGCGCCAGGAAGCTTTATTGGGCTTCCTTTTGTTTTAACAGGAACACTACTTACTGTAATTGGTGGAGTTGGTTCTGCACTTTTCCTGTCTTATTTGTTGACAAAAGGGTATGGCGAGTTAAGTGGTTATCTGATGTTTTTGCCCTTCCCGCCTATGGTGGAATTACGGGAGTGGATTAGCAGCATAATTATCTTAGTAAGTTTGGCACTTGGGTTCTTTGGTAGTTTATTTGGACTTACTTCAATTCGTAAATCGGATTAATCCCTTTGTAAAGTAGCAACATTAGTTTATATGAAGAATAAGTCTTTTGGAGGTACAAAATGAAACAAATGAAGATTAGGAGACCTACCACTCACTATGATGAAAGTATTATGCAAATTGATGAAAAAATATGTGAATTAATAAAACATCGCAAGGATATTTCAAAAGATAATCCAGGGTATCCGCCTTTTGAATGCATAACTAGCTGGGCAGAAAAGTATGAGCTGTATGAAGATCTGTTAAAATCGATGTTTAACTTGTTATGGAATGAAAAAATATATAAACCCATTGTTGAACCAGAGGGCTTTCTGAAAAATATACCAATATTAAAGTCAATTGAAGTAAATAATAGTCTTTTTTCGGTGACCTGTATTCATCAGTATACTAATTCCAGTATTGTAAATTTTAATATAGATTGGGATAGTACAAGTGCTTCATCAGAACACCAGTCACGACATACACATTTTGATTTATTTATTGATGAACAATATGACTGCAGGATAGTAAATGGAACCGGAGGAGATGGGCATTTTCACTATAACTTTATTGTATCGCCATCTCTTCCGGATAATGTTTCTGGGCTTGAATTGTTTTTTAAAGACAATAATAATTTATTTGAAGACAAGCTAATAAACCACAATATAGTAATACGTCTATAAAAATAACAAATTTGTGCATGATTTATTCGGCACGCAGGTGTATAATAAGTCAAATAAGAAAACAGATGATAAGTAAAGGGGTTTACCCTTACATAAAATACTAACACACAGGAATACGAGATAGTGTGAAAGATACATTCACGCTAAGGTTTGCGTTTTGTAAATGAATGCAAGCACTTATTCACAAAACTTGGAGGAAAATTATGATTAGCTTTGTTAACGACTATAGCGAAGGTGCTCATTCAGAGGTACTGGAATTACTTTTAAAATCGAATTTGGAGCAGAACAATGGTTATGGACTGGATGTGCATAGTGATAGAGCCAAGGAGTATATTAAGAAGCATCTAAATAAAGAGAATGTTGATATACATTTTATCTCAGGTGGAACTCAGACAAATTTATTAGTAATAGCCTCATTTTTACGTCCGCATCAGTGTGTTATTGCGGCTGACACTGGACATATCAATGTACATGAGACGGGTGCGATTGAGGCGACAGGGCATAAAGTGCTGGCAATGCCATGCGAGTATGGTAAATTAACAAGACAAGTAATTGAAAAAGCTCTGAAAGAACATTCGGATGAGCATATGGTTCAACCGAAGATGGTATATGTTTCTGATTCTACAGAATTAGGCACAATTTATACAAAGAGCGAACTTATAGAGATACATGAAGTATGTAAAGAGAATAATTTAATTCTATTCCTGGATGGTGCCAGATTAGCTTCGGCACTGACCTGCGACAGCAATGATCTGACACTGGAGGATATTGCTAAGTTGGTGGATGTATTCTACATTGGTGGTACAAAGAATGGTGCATTATTTGGAGAAGCTCTTATCATCTGTAAAGACGAATTAAAAGAGGACTTTAGATACCTGATTAAACAAAGAGGAGCCTTACTTGCAAAGGGGTTTGTTCTTGGAATCCAATTTGAAGCTTTGTTTCAACCCAGAGAGGTTATGGGACAAGTAGAACAGGAGGTATTATTCTTCCAAAATGGCAGAAATGCAAATCTAAGGGCTCAGGAACTGGCTAAGGCTTTGGCGGCAGCAGGATATGAATTTTTTGCACCTGTTTACTCTAATCAGTTATTCCCCATTCTTACTAAGCGTGAAATCAATGAATTAAGTAATCAATTTGGGTTTTTAACGCAATTTGAGATAGATGAGAATGATACCGTAATTCGGTTGGTTACCTCCTGGGCGACCACAAAAGAAAACGTAGAGGAATTCATTAAAGTACTTCCAAAGAGATAAAATAGTTTGTCCTGTTTTATTATAACATAAGCCAACTGAGGGAGATTATGAAATGGAAT
Source organism: Bacillota bacterium (assembly GCA_023407575.1). Classification (GTDB taxonomy): domain Bacteria; phylum Bacillota; class Clostridia; order Lachnospirales; family Lachnospiraceae; genus Mobilitalea. Next base: position 281,521 of record JAEYLX010000075.1, on the reverse strand, counting down.
TAAAACCATGGAACAATGATATTAAGCACTTAAGGGAAATTATTTTAAGTCCTGATAAACTTGAAGAAAGCATACAATTGACTTTAAAATTACATTCCATGGTGCATGCAGGCGTTATGTCTGGAACAGAATTAAAAACCTTTGAAGATGAATTGTGGGAAGGTCTGAACGACGATACCGTAAGGACTTCAATAAATGAAAAAGGACGTACCATTGCATATGGAACTTGGCACTCCACCAGAATTGAAGACATAACAATGAATCTCTTAGTAGCTGGCGAGGAGCAGGTATTTAACAAAGGAAATTGGAAAGAAAAAATAAATTCAACTATAATTGATACGGGGAATGCATTGTCCGAAATGGAACTATTAGAATTCAGTAAAACCCTTAATATACAGGAACTAAAGAATTATCGGATTGAAGTTGGAAGAAGAACTAGGGAGTTAATCAAGCAGCTTACAATCAATGATATGAAGAGAAAGTTTGATCAGCAGAGACTGCAACGGATATTAGAGGAAGGTGCAGTCTTAAAGGAAGAAGCTTCAATTTGGCTGATTGATTTCTGGGGAAGAAAAAATGTGGCAGGGATACTTTTAATGCCAGTGACCAGACATCATGTGGTTCATATTAATGAATCCTTAAGTGCTAAAAAGAAAGCCAGAGCATGATAAACTTAAAGATAAATACTAAACAAGCAGGTATATAATAGGTTTATTAAAATATATGACTATAAAATAATGAGTCGAAATTAAATTGTAGAATAGTTTGAACCCATAAGGTTGGAGTATAAAAGCTGGCTCGCTACGGATTGATAGTGCCTTGCTCTAACAGGATGGGTTCATTATAATTTCATAATTAAATATTCATAATTTAAATAAACGATTAGGGAGTATAGCCTGCAAATTGCTCACCTAATATATCCTTTAAGGTGTTTATAGTTGTTTCATCTTCTCCGATATACTGAACAATTATTGTGCCTTTCTTAAAGAAGTGAGGGACTGAAACCCAGCTGACTTTAACTTTATTTAAAGGACCATTATAACCGGAGCCACCGCTGTCAATGCGACTTGCTTCTTTTTCCATTTTTGAGTTGTTTATGAACAGATAGATATCAAGTGCTATATCATTATCCAGTAACATTCTCTTTCTTGTGGTTGGAATAAAATCCTGTTCTGCCTCTTGTATTTCAAATTCATACCCTTTCTCAGTCATAGCATTTTCAAATTGCTCTAAATTGTAGGATTCAGGGTCTGTTTTTTTCTTACAACCAATTAGTAATGAAGCTGTAATAGCTGTAGTAAGAAGTGTTACAATAAGTATTTTGAATATTCTTTTAGACATCTTTCTGTTCCTCCCTTATTAGGTATGTATTTCCAATTATTATTTTGACGATAAAAGAGTACCATTGGTTTCAAATAATGGTTGCATAATGCTTGCTTCCAATGTTTCAAAATAACGAGTGCATGGTAATATTATACATTAATTAGTTGAATTAAATCAATAACCCAAGTAGGGTATAGGCTTACTTAAAATCTTTTAGTGATTTTACTAAAAATTTCCTATATAATAGTTATTAGTTATAATGAGTGAGGTGTACAATGCAAACTAAAAAGGTAAAAATGTTGATAGGGCTATTGATTATAGTTTTTGGCATAGTGATATTCTGCATTTGGCAGAATAATCACATTGTTATTTCAAGATATGTATATGAGAACAATAAAATTGGAGTAAAACTGGATGGGTTTAAAATAGCACAGATATCAGACCTGCATAATAAGGAATTTGGCGATAACAACAAGAGACTGTTATATAAACTCCGAGAAGAAAAACCTAATATGATATTAATTACAGGTGATATAGTGGACAGAAATCGAACTAATATCAATATTGCTCTGGAGTTTGTTAAGGGTGCAGTAGAAATAGCTCCGGTATTTTATGTTACTGGAAATCACGAGTATTCCATATCAGGTGAGGACTGGAATAAACTGATGCAGGGCATGAGTGACAGCGGTGTCATACTTATGGATAATAAGGCAATCAATATTTATAAGGGTGAAGAGATTGGCTTTTATTTCATTGGTCTTAGCGATATAAATCTAACAGATGGAACATTGCAGACTTTAATCAGCAATCTAAATCCAGATAAGCTTCAGATTTTACTTGCTCATGAGCCACAGAATCTGGATTATTATAGTCAAACAAAGGTAGATTTAGTCTTTGCAGGGCACGCACACGGAGGACAATTTAGGCTGCCGTTCCTGGGTGGATTGGTTGCACCGAATCAGGGTTTCTTTCCGAAATACACGGCTGGAACCTATTTGGAAGACCAAACCACCATGGTGGTGAGCAGGGGATTAGGTAATAGTGTTATTCCTGTAAGAATATTTAATCGACCAGAAATAGTTATAGTTACTCTTAAACAAATGTAGTTTTTAATTTAACTTGATTTATGCAACAACAAAGATTCCTTCATTTTAAAAGTAAGAGGAATTTCAATAATTGTTAAGGCAACAAAGATTAGCATAGGAATAGTTACCGAGTCCATACTTCGGCTGATTGCTTCGAAAAGGAATACGAAGAGAGCACCGGAAATCTGTCCCATTAATAAGATTAGTCCAAGTGAAGTTCCTTCTTGTGCAGGATATGCAACTTCAGCACCATGTTGAAATAAGATTGGTGCTAACCCCATGATGGTAAAGCCTGCAACCCCAGATAATATTATAAGGGGAAGAAAATCAGTAACATAGGTAATTCCAAAATACAGCGGGGCTAATAAGGTGATGCCAAAGACGAACAAAGGTTTTCTCCTTCTAAACTTATCCGAAATAATTGGTAAAATAACTGCACCCAGGATTCCCGCAACGACAAATACGGATCCAATCATACCTGCCTCATTGATGGACAACCCTCTGGGGGTTACAATACTTTCAATTAAGGTAAGCAATGTATTAAATATTCCCATTGAGATAAAGGCGATAATTAATACATAGAGAAAATTAATATTCTTAAATAATCTTATCATAGAGGCAGGACTTAAATCCTCCTTCACAGCAGCTGGTCCTGGTGGAAGAGCTGGTCGCTCTTTGGTGAAAAGAATAGCAACAAGCGTACAAACAGCTGCAATAATCCCATAAACTATGTAAAGAGTAGAGATTGTATAGCTTTCTACCAAAATAGGAGATAGTATCATAGGTACAACGAAGCCTAGATATTGAGCCATAGTAAGTATTCCTGCAGCGACAGAACGTTCTGTTACCGGGAACCAGTTTGCAGGAATTTTAGTTGATATGTTTAGTAAAAAAGGCTGTCCGGCAGCAATGATAAATTGAGTGACGAGAACAGCAGTAAAATTATCAGCAATAAAAATCCTTAATATCCCAAATACTGCTGTTAGTAGAGCGCCAATGATAAGAGAGGGACGATAACCAAATTTGTCAATTACCCAGGAGGCAGGCAGAGTAAATAGAATGTACATAATCATGTAGCTTGATGTAAACAGGGAAACTTCCATACTTCCGATGTGATAATGCTCCTGAACAAGGCTGGAGATGGGTGCTAAGGCCAGCCAAAATATTTCAGTACACAGGATAATAGGAACAACAGCAAAAAGAATAACCCAGCGGTAACGATATAATTTATACTGCATCTCCATAGTAATTATGTATGTTTAAACATACGCTCCTTTATTTTATGATTTTAAGATTACCATATTATTACATATGATGCAACAAGGGCAGGGGATTTTATGGTGAATTTGAACAAGTTAATATTGATTTAAAACAAATAATGAATGTATAATATTACCATGTGTTTGAGTTACCCTTGTTTTGCGTTATGAAGTGTTAGGTAATCTAATTTAATATTAATATTCTCCTAAATATAAATAGATGGACTAACATTATAAGCTAGATAGATAAAATATTTTGATAATAATATAAAGGAGAATTTGGGTGGGAGAAGTAGGAAAAGCAGAAAAAACAATGAAACCTCATGAAGAAATAGGTGTAGGGCAGGAAATGAAAGATACAAGAGAATTAATGGAAAGTGAGATAAATAAGATAAAACAGCCTAGAAGATTATTCAGGAGGATATGTTTTATTTTCACTGGAGCTCTATTAATCATTATTGTTCTGTTTGTTATCGTTTATTTTGACAAGCTTCGAACTATGGTTAGTGTTAAGAAAATTAGCAATGCTCCTGCTTACTATGTACATATTTATGGTGATTATTATTTTGATAAGTATATGGAAACAGGTGCAAAAAGTACAACTGAGTTGTCTGATTTCCTATATAATAAGCTGACCTTCGGATTATATAAGGGAGAGATAGAACAGGAACATGGTTGTTCCAGTTTTTATGCAGTTACTCCGGAAGGAAATCACATACTGGCACAGAATTTAGATTTAAGTATTCCAGAGCATTTGCCTATTGTGGCGAAATATGAGAATAACAATCAAATGATTGGAATTACTGACATGATATTTTTAACCCGAGACATTTCTGTTATGTCTGTAAAAAATCGACTCTTAAGCTGTTCCACTCCGTATTTTAGTATGAATGGTATGAATGAGCATGGCCTCGCCATTACCGTGGCAACTTGTGCTGTCACTGCACCTGGTCGTATGTATAATAAGACAAAAACGGATAGCGTAACATTACTTGATACTTCTGTTGCTACTGCTGTACTTGATAATGCTGCCAATGTGGAGGATGCGGTAAAGTTTTTGTCAAAGTTCAATGTTATTGCAACAAGCAACGGGTTATCTCATTTTATGTTGGCTGATGCAGATGGTAATAGCGCAGTAATAGAATGGAATAATGGTGAAATGCAGGTATTGAATTCTGGTAATGATTACCAGATTATGACGAATTTTAAACTGTATAATAATTCGTCACTTACAGGGTTTGGTTCTGATCGGTACAAGAACTACGACAAAATCCTTAGCGCTCGTAAGGGTATTATTTCGGAAGAGGATGCTATGGAATTGTTAATTGAGAATACCATCCCTGGAGATGAAGACTGGTCCGTCATCTATAACCTGACCCAAAGGACGGTATCGGTTAGTTTTTATGGGGATTACGATAATATTTATACGTTTGGATATTAATGATAGATAAACGTAGATATATAATATAGAAATATATAGAAAAGAAAATAGACAGGTAAATAGAAATGCAAATAGAAAAGAAATAGAAAAGCAAAGAAATAGAAAAGCAAATAGAAAAGCAAATAGAAAAGCAGATAAAAAAGCAGATAGAAAAGCATAAATAAAGGAGGAACGAATGTCCCTCCTTAGCCTTGTTATTTTGATTTCTTTGAGTAACTTTTTGTATAAACAAAATGCATTAATTTGCAATCTAGTAAGCTTAAGGGTTTTGCACCACCAAAAAGCTGTGAACTGATTTGTGCGTAAGCATTTTTTTTCATAACCATTGCAACTGCTTGAGCATCAGATAAAGTTGCAGCACAGCATAGTGCACCATGCCTTGGAACTAATACGCCTAATCGACCGTGCAAGGCTCGCACGATTACAGCAGGAGAGGAACTCTTTGAACATTTTGAAGACAAACCAACAATTTGGGCAAAGTCATCCAGTAAAGGACGAAGTGTTTTCTTTGCTCCGGCTGCAGCACTAAGACAAAGATCATTGGTTGAAAGAATATAGTTAAGATCCTTTCGTTGGCGATATATCTCAAAATGTATTAAAATCTCCTTGGGTAGGTTACTGTCTGAAGGTAAGTATTTTATTTCGGAATCACCATAGAAGATAAGTCCATCTGTGGTACGTATACTATGACCCACAGTAAAAGTACCCTTGGATAGTTTCTCGGCATTTGGTAATAAACCAGACACATAGTGCTGATAAAAAGCTTCTTCCTCATAGGCTGCGGCTTTAGAAAGAGCCAGATATTTCTTCTGGATAAAGTCAAAACAAGCCGCTTCCAGTTGTTTTGCTGCCTCAAAGGTTTCTTCATAGCTAGAACCAAACATCAACGCACCATGATGAGCCATAATGATGGCATGCCCACGAAGACCTGTCAGAGCAATTCCTATATTCTTTTTCAGCGGTTTGGTTCCAGGAAGACCATATTTGGCGATGGGTACGTAGCTGCCAAGGAGGGGGTATTCATCCACAGGCATATCATTAATATCAAAGGTACTTACTGCAGAGGCATAGGTTTGGTGCGTATGTATTACGAACTTAATATCTGGATTGTTACGGTAGAGCAGAGCATGAATTCCTTTTTCAGAGGAGGGCTTAATATCACCCTCATAGGAGGCGTCCTCCACTTTACATAGTATGATCTCTTCCTCCGTTAAGGTTTCATAGGCACGTCCACTCGGTGTAACAGCAAAGGTGTTTTGATCTACTCTACAGCTTACATTACCCCAAGTACGAGCAATAAGTCCAGAGCTGACCAATTCCTTTCCAGCAAGGACAACTAATCTTTTTGCTTCCTGTTCCAGCATGATTGATCCCCTTTCGTATGCTACTTATATAACACAATGTTTCATAGTAATATTTATAGAACTTGATTAGAGTGTTAATAGTCAACTAACATCTTGTATCACAATTGCTTATAAGAATTATTTAAAATAAAGGTAAGCATTTTAATTAGTTTTTGACACACTGAACATATTTTATTATACAAATTAATTCTGTTCAGTCTCCTTATTTACAATCTTCTGAAAGACTCTTTCAAAACGACTTAAGGCATCATCTATCATTTCTTCGGTATAAGCAGCACTGGTATAGAGTCTGCTTCCGGCTAAAGTAACAATACCTTCTGCCATATAAGCGGCACCCATATGTTCCATTTCCTTCTTACGCTTTGAGGTTTGTTCTAGTACCTGTGGAATCGTCCAGGGTTTCTTCCAATTAATTGAAAAGTGCATAGCACCTACAGTTTCTAAGTGACAGATAGAACCTTGATTAAAGGCTACAAAAGGAAGATTATATTTTTTAATTAATTCCTGTAGCCCTTTGTTAAGGCGGTCACCCATTTCACCAGCTACTTTTGCAGCCTTGGTTCGTTCAATCTCACAAAGTGTATAATAACCAGCGACGCAGCTAATGGGTGTTGCTGCCATTGTTCCACCAATTAATGCCTTTTTGTACTTATCACCAGTCTGAATACCAGCAGCTAAGAACTTCATGTATTCCTTTTTGCCACCCAAGCCACCAGCTCCTGGATAACCACCAGCAACTACCTTACCAAACACCGTAAGATCAGGGGTTACACCGTAATAACCCTGTGCGCCTGCCATACCGATACGGAACGCTGTTACCACTTCATCAAAGATAAGCAACGCACCGTATTTATGACAAAGAGCTTCCACGCCTTTATTGAAATCCATACTAACCGGACGTGTTCCACTTTCAGGACCAACAGGTTCAATCATTACAGCAGCAGTTCCTCCGTGAAGGCGGTTTCTTTTTAATTTATGTTCTAAATCCTTTAAATCATTCGGGAAAAATTCATCCGTTCTTTTGAAGGAGAAGTGAGGAACACCATGAGCTTGGGTCCATTTTGAACCGGGAATACGGATACCGTAGGCAAGCTGGTCACTCCAGCCATGGTAAGCACCACCCATCTTAAGTATGTTTTTCTTGCCTGTAGCCAGTCTTGCAACACGAATAGCTGCCATACAGCTTTCCGTACCGGAACCTAGCATACGAAACATTTCAACCGAGGGAATGTGTTCCGCTATCTTTTGTGCAAGTTTATATTCAAATTCATGAAAGAGACCGGTAGATGGACCACAATCATTTAAAAGTTCAATTACCTTTTCTCGTACTATTTCAGGATTACTGCCAAGAACAGTTGGACCGCCAGCTTGAAGAAAATCATAGTACTGATTCCCATCAATATCGTATAAATAAGCTCCCTGAGCCTTTGAAAAGACAAGTGGGAATGGATGATTAAATGCAAGGTTATGTTGAACTCCCCCGGGAATTAGGGTTTTTGCCACATCAATCATTTGCTTTGACTTGGAACATTTCTTTCCATAATACTCCGTTTCATATTGCTCCAAAGCTTCCTTACTAATGCTATGTACTGGTTTACTGATCAACTCATTGAGCTGTTTGGTGATTGCTGCCGCATCCGGGTATTGAGAGATAGCAAAATTAGTATCCATTCTTAAGACCTCCTTCAGTTTATACGAGAAAATTAGATTTTCATTCCATATAAGGTATGAGTGAGTCACTACTCATATGATTTAAATATAGCAGATATTGGGTAATAGTCAATACTAATTGGGATTAAATACAAATAAATGAAATTATATGTAAAAATACTTTTATTTTTGGAAATGGTATGATAGTATTTTTATGAGTAACGACTCATAATTACATACTAGAGGAGAAAACAAATGACATCACTTTTCGAACGAATACCAGAGGAAAAACGAAATCGCATACTCGACGCTGCAGTAAATGAGTTTGCGAACTTAGGATTTGAGAACACAAATACCAATAAAATTGCAGCAAGAGCGGGCATAAGTGTTGGAAGTCTATTTCAATACTTTGAAAATAAAGAGGATATATTCCTCACAACCATTCAGCATTGTGCCTTAGTATTAAAGGTAACACTGGAGAATATCTTAGAAGGTGAGGAAGATATTTTCCTTAAGGTAGAAAAATTACTTCGTGTAATTCTAAAGCATTCCCGTGAGAATGTTAATATGATAAGGCTTTATAATGAATTGTCAACACATAGTAATTCGCGTTTGGTATTAGAGACAGTAGAAGACATTGAGGGAATGACAGCAAAACTCTATACGAGAATTATTGAACAACTACAGAAACAAGGTGAGGCAAGGACGGATTGTGATCCTCGAATGCTTGCATTTTTCATTGACAATATGTTTGTGATGCTGCAGTTTTCTTATTCCTGTACCTATTACCAGCAGCGTTTTAAACTTTATGCCGGCGAAGATATTTTTTTACAGGATGATTTCTTAGTAGATAATGCGTTGAAATTTATTAAGTCAGCATTTACCAAAAAGTAAGCTTAGCAAATATCACAATAATACTTACATAGCAAATTTGGTCATAAATAAAAACAGAATATAGTTGAATTCACAGTTGCAAATGGAATACGAAATCGTAGGAAATGGATGTGATGGGATGGATGGAACAACGAAGGGTAAATATGTTGTAACCTATGATGTAGGAACAACAGCAGTAAAGACCTGTATCTTTAAGCTAGAGGAGCAAATGAAAAGAGTTGCACAAGCAGAGATGAGTTATCCGCTGCAAATCCTTGACAATGGTGGTGTAGAGCAAAATCCTATGGATTGGTGGCAGGCAATCGCTGTAACAACAAAGCAATTAATCCGTGAAACAGAGATTAGATGCGATCAAATAGCAGGTCTATCCTTCTGTTCACAGATGCAAGGACTAGTGTTGGTGGACAAAGAGGGGGAAGCACTACGACCATCCATGAGTTATATGGACCAGCGGGCGAGGAAGCAGCTTAAGAAAGGGCTTGCCTTCGGAGTTCAAATTGCAGGCTGTAATATCTATCGACTATTAAAATCCTTATCCATAACAAAAGCTGTGGCAGCAAGTGTAAAGGACCCAGTCTGGAAGTACAAGTGGGTGGAAGAAAATGAGCCAAAAATCTTTGAAAGAATACATAAGTGGTTAGATGTGAAGGAATATCTTATATTAAAATGCACTGGGAATTTCATCATGACCAGTGACTCCGCCTTTGCAACTCTTTTATACGATACTAGAAAAGGAAAAAATTGCTTTAGTAAAAGCTTGTGCAAAATGTATGGAGTTCGATATGAGCATCTACCTTTGATAATCGCCTCCACGGACAAAGCAGGTGGATTGACTTTTGAGGCAGCGGAACAACTTGGGCTTTCAGAAGGAACTCCGGTATTTGGCGGAGGTGGGGATGCGTCCTTAATTGGGATTGGTGCAGGAGCGATTACTGCTGGCAAAACACATATCTATAGCGGAACCTCTGGATGGGTGTCCACGGTAGTTAATCGACCGATGGTGGATACCAGTGCAATGATCGCTGCTGTGGTTGGAGCAAATCCAGGATATTATAACTATTTTTCAGAGCTTGAAACAGCAGGAAAATGCCTGGAATGGGTGAAGGACCATCTGGCACTGGATGAAATTGATATCTATCTGGAAAAGAAAAAAGTGTCGGAAACCCATGAAGCGGTCTATACCAGCTTATATGATTACATGATGCATGTAATTAAAAAGATACCCCCGGGAAGCAATGGTGTAATATTTACTCCCTGGCTGCATGGCAATCGATGTCCCTTTGAAGATTCCAATGTGAGAGGTATGTTTTTTAATATTGGATTAGAAACAGGTAAAACAGAATTAATTCGGTCGGTTCTCGAAGGTGTTTGTTATCACCTTAGATGGATGCTAGAAGCCCAGGAGAGAAAGATAAAAACCTCTGAGGCGATTCGATATGTCGGTGGAGGAGCCTTATCTGCGTTGGCTTGTCAGATTCTTGCTGATATTCTAGGGCATCCAATTGAGACCGTGGATTACCCGCAGGATGTTGGTGCAATGGGAGCGGCAATTGTTACGGCTGTTGGAATTGGATATATCCATACCCTTGAGGAGGCAGAAGCGTTCATACCTAGTTCAGCTACTTATTATCCTATTCTAGAAAATAAAAAAATCTATGATAAATGTTTTGAAGTATTTAGAGAGCTCTATAAGAAGAATAAAAGAAACTTTTTTATGATGAATCGGGTTATAAATTAAAATAAAAGTGAATTTATTTTATATTGAGTTGTGCCATTAACAAATATAAATATTCATTATAGTAATAAACTATCATTTAATTTTTGCCATTATATTATGAAACGTGGTATACTATAAATAGCACAATAGTTATGATTGAGAGGTAGCAGTAGATGTTGACGAGAAGAAATAGCAAAAACGGTGATGAGCTTTCTATTCTGGGATTTGGATGTATGCGATTTCCAATGAAAGGAACAGGAATTGATGAGCCAAGGTCCATAGCAATGATAAGAGATTCCATTGAGAAAGGTGTCAATTATTTTGATACTGCGTATTTCTATCATGCAGGTAAGAGTGAATCCTTATTAGGAGAGGCTTTAACTGGTGGATACCGTGAAAGAGTCAAAATTGCAACAAAACTGCCACCCTTTATGGTGAATAAACTGGAAGGTGCTAAGAAAATCTTAGATACACAGCTATCCAAATTGCAGACAGATTATATTGATTACTATCTGCTACATATGTTATCCGATAAAGCGACCTTTGATCGAATGGTGAATCTTGGGGTGGTAGAATGGCTGGAGCAATTAAAGAGTAAAGGTGTTATACGTAATATTGGTTTTTCCTTTCACGGAAGTAAAATGGAGTTTGAAGAGCTGGTTCAGGCTTACCCCTGGGATTTTTGTCAAATACAGTACAATTACCTGGATGAGAACAATCAAGCTACCAAATCTGGACTTTTATTGGCACATTCCTTGGGGATTCCGGTTATTATCATGGAGCCATTGCGAGGTGGTAAGTTAGTTAACAATTTGCCATCTGAGGTAATCGATGAATTTAATTCCTATCAGGAAAAACGTACACCTGCAGAATGGGCCTTGCGTTGGATCTGGAATCATCCAGAGGTTAGTGTAATCTTATCTGGAATGAGTGATGAGAATCAATTGAATGAAAATATTAAAATAGCAAGTGATGCGAAAGCAAATGATTTTGGAGAAGTTGAGTTGGCTATATTTGACCGGGTGAAAGAGGTTTTGCATGAGAAAACCAAAATTCCATGTACCAGTTGCGGGTACTGTATGCCCTGCCCCTTTGGTGTCAACATTCCGGGATGTTTCTCCTCTTATAATGAAAAATACTTGTTGAACTTAAAGGGTACGAGATGGAAGTATCTTCAGACGTTGGGAGTAACGTCAAAGCAACCTGCTTTCGCCTCCCTTTGTACAGAATGTGGGAAATGCGAACGCCATTGTCCGCAGAATATTAAGATACGTTCGGAATTAAAAGTTGTAAAAAAGGAAATGGAAGGAATTTTATTTAAACCGGTCATTAAAATTGCTAGGAAATTTTTAAAATCCAATTAGCATTTTACCATTTTTCCTGATAAATTAGTAACAAGAAAAACGAAAAATCAACACAATAAACTGAAAGAGCAGGACGCCAGACAGAATCTGTTTAGCAATTATGCTCTTTTTGTATATTTTTCGAAAAAAATGTTGGAAAATGTATGAGATATGATATAATGAAAGCGGAATGAGGTATTACAAGCCTGCTTGTAAATACCGATTGGAGTAACAAGAACATGAACACGCTATAAGTTCATGTTATAATGAAAGCGGAATGAGGTATTACAAGCTTGCTTGTAAATGCCGATTGGAGTAACAAGAACATGAACATGCTATAAGTTCATGTTATAATGAAAGCGGAATGAGGTATTACAAGCTTGCTTGTAGATACCGATTGGAGTAACAAGAACATGAACACGTTATAAGTTCATGTTATAATGAAAGCGGAATGAGGTATTACAAGCTTGCTTGTAGATACCGATTTGAGTAACAAGAACATGAACAAGTAAATACCTACTGGACGAATAGGCATTTATGTGAAGTAGTATTACTTATTGAAATCTTTATAGGAACCGTTTGCACCTTTATAATATGTTATGGAACAAACCCCAGAGTTGAAGAAGAAGCAAAGGTTATAAAGTACAAATGTTAGTTAAAAACGTATAAAGGAGTAATACCAACCAGGTATGTGTGGAAAATATGCGAATGAGTAGACAGACAGCTCTAGATCAGATGGAATATAAGGATATGATAAGCAAGGGAAGAGCACCCGAGACACAACAGTTACACGTTAATCTTTTTAATTTGAATGACCTGATAAAGGTTGCGATGGATTCGGATAGCAAGGTAATTCACGATACTAAGCTTGGAAAGTTCTTTGTCAATACTGAGGATTCAGCTTACGTATTTGATCCTAACTATGTGAATCAATTAATGGAAGGGAAGCAACGTATTGGAAAGATCTTGCTGGATCGTGGTGTCATATCACAGGAAGAGATTGAAACAGGACTTTACTATCAGAAGAGAGTAGGAAGCAGACTAGGAGACAGCTTAATTGCTTTGGGTTTTATTGATGAGACAACCCTATATAGCACTTTAGCTGCACAGCAGAATATTCCTTACTATGAATTGGATACGAAAATGGAGTTTGAGGATACCAGCTGGGTATCTAGCCTAAGTATTAATAAAGCGAGAGGTCTGCAAGCACTTCCCCTGGGCAAGAGAGCGGATGGCAGATATGTTGTTGCATGTGGCGAAAGCGCTTGGACGGGTATACGTTCCGCACTGGAAGAAATCTTTGGATTGGATTTATATATTGTAGCGGCACGTCCCTCAAGAATCTTTGATATCCTTGATAAATTAGAGCAAAAAATAGAAGCAGATAAAATTAAGAATAGTTATGCAGAGCTATTAAAGGAAAGATCCCTGGAGCCTTATGAAAGAATTACAGGAGAAGAGCTGGATTTATTCGAAAAAACCTATAAAAAGGGTAAGTTGGATGTCTATTTGTTTGTAAAAGCCATGGGACTTACCTCTCCAAGTTTACTTGCACAAGTACCTGATAAGGAAAGCGCAATTAGCTGGTTAACAAGTCGCAGTCAGATTAATGGTGAGGTTGCAAATCTAATTCTTGCTATGAATAAGATAATCAAAAAGATGGCAAACAAAGAAAGACAGGACAAGCAGCTTCCTGATTTACTAGGATTGCTGGAAGAAGCTTGTTATATAACTCCTGATACAGCGGACTGGGTAAGCTATGAAATGAAAGAGCAGAGCAGGGACTTAAGAGAGTTATTGGTATGTAACTATCTAGTTTCCTCCAGAACTCTTGAACATGCAGGTGATACTTTACGTACCTTAAAGAAATTAATTAACAGAGCAGTTATATATTAATTGTCTGGTTAGATTGGTTGCATGTGATATTCGATATTTTTGATTAATATTATAATTTAAATCATATGATGAAAGGAAGTAGAGACCTGTAGGAGGTCTATACTTCCTTTTTATAATGCAATAATTGTAGGTGAGGCTTGTTATTTGCTGTACTTAATCAAAAAGGTAATATCAATTATTTGGAATTAAGAGGATTTGCCCTATTGCAAGGACATCACTGGTTAAGTTGTTGAGGGATTTAATAGCAATGACTGTGACATTAAATCGCTGTGAAAGCAGCCATAACGTATCACCTGACCTAACCGTATAGGAAAAGTTCGTTGGTGGAGTTGTTCCTTTTATAGGAACCAAGAGAAGCTGACCAATCCTAAGGACATCGCTGGTAAGTTTGTTCAGGGACTTTATGGCATCAACTGTAGTTTGGAATCTTTGAGCAATCAGCCACAAGGTATCACCAGCTTGAACAATATATTCAATAATATTTTGATCTGGATCAGGATTGGGGATTTCGACATTGTTACGGATACCCCAATAAGTATCATATAGAGAAAGCCAGGTGGACGGACCTACAATTCCGTCATTTGATAGACCCATCATTTGCTGAAAAGCGATAACGGATAAGTAAGTATCATTTCCAAAGATACCATTCTGCGAAGGTGCTGGAATGCTAGGATAGAATTCACTTATAAAATTTAAAATGTATTGCAGAGTGATTACATCAATACCACTGGAACCCATTTTAAGCACAGAGCTTGGAGGTACAGTTCCAATTCCCAAAGTAGTTCCCTCAGTCTCCAGACTAGCTAAATTAGTAACAGCGACAAATACAAATGAAATCTTATTCCAGGTCTCCTTGCCTACAATACCATCCGGTGTCAGACTGAAAATACTTTGAAATTTTGTTACAGCTGCCTTAGTAGAGTTTCCAAATACACCGAGCTCATCGGTAATGAAGGGGATAGCCGGATAATTACGTCTGATTCTAAGCAAATAAATTTGGATTGCCTCCACATCAGCACCCTTGCTGCCTAGTTTTAATGGCGTCCCAGGGTAAGAAACGACAATACCTGTAATAATATCGGTTTGTGTGATTTCAATATCCTTTGGATAATAGTGGCGTAGTATTTCAAGGGAGGATTGCCCGTTGTTGGCAAGAGTCACTGAACCCCACTGGGACAGACCTGCACAGGTTGCTGTGGTACCGTTACAAAAGGAGGTAAAAAACGGTGCATTTTGCCCCTGTCTGCGAACATATTGATTAAAAATTTGATCCACAATAACACTTATGGACTGATATATCGTCCTTCCATATACAAAATATTGGTCATAAGCGGTACTGTTGGTTATATCAAAGTTGTAGCCTCTGCTTCGATACCATTGGGTGAACACTCGATTTAAAGCAAAGGTAATAATTGCGTATATGTTTGCTTCCAGTGCAGCCGTGGGCCAGGTGGGATATATTTCACTGCTGGCCACATTTTTAACATAGTCTGTAAAGGGAACTTGAACATTGGTAGCGCTGGCAGCAGGAGGACCAAGATGAACAGTAATTGGATTTGGTATAATAACCTGGCGAAAGATGAAAGGTTCAACATCTGATCCGATTTGCATGCGGGGTTCCGTCATTCTTAAGGCTTGCTTACCCATAAACAGCTCAAGGTCAAGGGGACAGAGCTGACCCTCTAACATAGGTATCAACGTGATAGGCTGAATAGCATTTTCACCATCAAAAATCTGTACATCGGCAATTTCAAGGTTATTATACCCAGTAGCTTTCGCATCAAGTTCATAGCTGGTATAGGGGATTCCGGTGAAGGCTGGATCAAGTGATAATTCTCTAGCCACTGCATCCAACCTAATCTGTTCAGTTTCCCCATTTTCATCTGTAATTAAGTCATATAGCACAGTACCTTCCTGGTTCTTAATTCGAATCATTACACCACTTATCGGCAATGCATTTTCAGAAGTACGGACTTGTATAATTAAATTACCTGTACCCATTCCTGTTCTCCTCCTGATCAAATATCTCATGAAACTATATAAAATATACTGGTGATATTATTCTATGAAATAAAGTATCGTTCGATGATTTTAACTATATATCGAAAATCAACGGTTTTAGTAAGATAACCTTTGATATTCTTGTCATTGTAATGTAGAATATGGGAGAAAGTAATTTTTTGAACAGTTCAGTCGTGCATGTTTTAATACAATAGAGAGGAGAAAGCTTCGGATAAGTATTGTATTAAAGACTTGGAGCGTGCTCAGCCTAAGGGAGATGTAGCGTAACGAAATCGAGCTAGGGCTAACTGTTATAAATTTGAATTAAAGTAACGAGGAATAAGGATGTATCATAAGTTATTGGAAAATTGTTCCCTCTGTCCCAGAGAGTGTAACGTTGATCGAACAAAAGGGAAGAAAGGTATGTGCGGAGCAACCTCTGACCTTGTGGTTGCACGAGCGGCTCTCCATCACTGGGAGGAACCCTGTATCTCAGGTGAGGAAGGCTCGGGAACGGTATTTTTCAGTGGATGTGCACTTGGTTGCGTCTACTGTCAAAATCAAAACATTGCAAAGGGATTAACCGGGAAGGTTATTACAGTAGAGCGTCTGGCGGAGATATTCATCAACCTGCAACATCAGGGTGCTAATAATATTAACCTGGTCACACCCAGTCATTATGTATTGCATATTATAGAGGCTATTAGACTAGCTCGAACAATGGGACTTCATTTACCAATTGTGTATAATTGCAGTGGTTATGAAAAGGTAGAAACACTACAGCTACTAGAAGGAATAGTAGATGTATATCTTCCGGATTTTAAATATATGGAAGAGAAGGTTGGGGATAGATATTCTAATTGTCTGGATTATTTTATTTATTCTACAGCTGCTTTGCAGGAGATGGTTAGGCAAGTTGGACAGGCACAATTTGATGAGAGAGGGATGATGAAGAAGGGCGTTATTGTCAGACATCTGACCTTACCTGGATATCTTGAAGATTCAAAGAATCTAATTCGATATTTATATGAAAATTATGGAGATAATATATATATCAGTATTATGAATCAGTATACACCAATAGCAGGAATGGATCGTTATCCGGAGCTGCAGCGAAAAATTACGTTAGAAGAATATGATGAGCTTGTTGATTACGCAATCGAGCTTGGCATAGAGAATGGTTTTATTCAAGAGGGAGAGACAGCACTGGAAAGCTTTATCCCGGAATTCAATAATGAAGGAGTATGACACAATGAGTGAAGATAATAGAAATAAAAGTTACAACAGAAGTGGTTCAAATGGAGATAGAAATAGAAAAGATAGCTCCACGTCCAGTTACAGAGGTGGAACAGGATTTTCAAGGGACAATAAAGGAAAAGATACTGGATTTAGAAAGTTTGACAAGGATAAGAATAGTTCTGGATCAGGTAGAAGCTATGGTGGTGGACAAGGTGCAAAGTCAGGTAGTACCTATGGCGGCGGACAAGGTGCTAAATCAGGAAGATATAATGATGATAGACGCAGCGAAAAGCCGGTAAGAAGCTATGAGGGTGATCGTAGTGAGAAGCCAGCAAGAAGCTTTGAGGGCGAACGTGGTGATAGACCAGCAAGAAATAATTATGAAGGTGAACGCAACACTAAGCCAAGTAGAAGTTATGGTGGTGGATATGGAGCGAAGTCAGGTAGTAACTATGGCGGTGGACGTGATGATAAGTCAGGAAGAAGCTATGGTGGCGGGCGAAGTGAGAAGCCAGCAGGAAGCTTTGATGATAGACGGAGTGAGAAGCCGGCAAGAAGCTTTGATAATGATCGCAGTGAGAAACCAGTAAGAAGCTATGAAGGAGACCGTGGTGCTAAATCTGAAAGAAACTACAGCGGTGGATTTGGCAAAAAAACGGGAAGAAGTTATGAGGGCGGACAAGGTAATAAATCTGGCAGAAGCTATGATGATAGACGAAGTGACAAGCCAGCAAGAAGCTATGAGAGTGATCGTAGTGAGAAACCGGTAAGAAGCTATGAGAGTGATCGAGGTGATAAGCCAGCAAGGAGCTATGATAGAGATCGTAGTGAGAAACCTTCTAGAAACTATGATGGAGACCGTGGTACTAAGCCTGAAAGAAACTTTAGTGGTGGATTTGATAAAAAGCCGGGTAGAAGTTTTGAAGGCGGTTATGGGGCAAAGTCTGGAAGAAATTTTGACGATAGACGAAGCGATAAACCAGCAAGAAGTTATGATAATGATCGTAGTGAGAAGCCTTCTAGAAACAATGAAGGAGATCGTGGTGCTAAAACAGAAAGAAACTATAGTGCTGGATTTGATAAAAAACCAGATAGAAGCTATGGAAATGGTGCTAAGTCCGGAAGAAGCTTTGATGATAGACGTAGTGACAAGCCAGCAAGAAGCTATGAGGGTGATCAGAGTGAGATACCAGTAAAAAGATATGGAGTTTATCGTAACGATAAGCCAGTACAAAATTATGATGTTGATCGTGTAGAAAAGCCAGCTAAGAGTTATAATGGTGAACGCAAAGCAAAGCCAGGTAGAAACGATGGCGGAGTATATGGCGCAATGGCTGGAAGATACAGTGACGATAGAGATAATACTAAAAAAAAAACTAATTTAAATGACGGATGCACCTATATAAGAGGTTGTGGCGGCTGTGATTATGGCGAAGAAAGTTATGAATCAGAGCTAAAAGCAAAGCAAAAGAAAGTAGAAGCTTTATTAAAGGATTACTGTAAAGTACAACCAATTATAGGTATGAAGAAACCAGAGCATTATCGTAATAAGGTGCATGTAGTATTTGACCATGATAGAAAGGGCAATCCTATTTCAGGTGTATATGAGACAGGATCACATCGTGTCATTCCAATTGAAAGTTGTCACATTCATAATCAAAAGGCAGATGAAATTATTGCATCCATTAGAGGAATGCTAAAATCCTTTAAAATCAAGACCTATGATGAGGATTCTGGTTATGGACTTATGCGCCATGTTCTGATAAGAACTGGGTTTGCTTCCGGTGAGATAATGGTGGTGCTGGTACTAAGTTCACCGATATTACCATCAAAGAATAACTTTATCAAAGCTCTTTTAAACGAACATCCTGAGATATCAACCATTGTAATTAACGTAAATGATAAAAAGACGAGTATGGTTTTAGGTGATAAGGAGCAGGTTATCTATGGCAAAGGTTTTATAGAAGATAAATTATGCGGTAAAACCTTCCGTATTTCACCTAAATCCTTCTACCAGATTAATCCAGAGCAAACCGAAGTACTTTATGCCAAGGCAATTGAAATGGCAGGCTTGACTGGTGAAGAAACTGTAATTGATGCATACTGCGGTATTGGTACCATTGGAATTGTTGCTGCGGATCATGCGAAAACAGTAATTGGCGTGGAGCTTAATAAGGATGCAGTGAAAGATGCCAATGTAAATGCTAAGCTTAATGAAGCAAAAAACATTGAGTTTTATAAAAATGATGCCGGAGATTTTATGACACAGATGGCAGAGCAGAAAGCCTCTGCAGATGTCGTATTTATGGATCCTCCAAGAACCGGCAGTAATGAAAAGTTTATGGATGCACTTGCACTCTTAAAGCCAAAGAGAGTTGTTTATATTTCTTGCAATCCGATTACTTTGGAGAGAGATTTGAAGTATTTGAAGATGAAGGGTTATAAAGCAGATAAGGCGGTTCCTGTGGATATGTTTCCTTGGACGGAACACGTGGAAACGTGCGTTTTATTAACTAGAAAAAAATTTGGCGAGCTATAATGTTGAAATTGAGTTAGATTTATAATGAGTTGGTTTATAGAATTGTTATCTGATACTGAAAAAACTTTTGCAGAATCAATAAAGATGAAACTATTCATTAAAATGGTCAAAATAGGTTAAAGAATATATAGTAATAAATAAAAAAGCTTCTTCGGTATTCGAAGAAGCTTTTTTAGCATAGTACATTATACATCATACCATAAGTTGGAATTAAAGTCTAGTAAATTTTTTCATACGCAGTACAATGGAATTACCGGTATAAAGGATCCTAACTCAAGGAGGCTATCAATGAATACAAATGTAACAGCGTGGTATGAAAAAAAGGAACATATTGACGAAATGAAAGGCTGGGATAGGGGAAAGTTAAAGATTTGGGAGCAGCGGGTTGCTAATAATTTTCCAGTCGGAGCAAAAATACTTGATATAGGCAGTGGAATGGGAAGGGAAGCATTTGCATTATATAGTCAGGGATTTGAAGTGGTTGGACTGGATATTTCAAAAGATGTAGTAGATAAAGCAAACGAAGAAGCATTAATGAGAGATTGTGAAGTTAAATTTTATAATTATGATGGAGAACATATCCCGTTCGGTGATGGGATGTTTGACGTTGTAATCATATGGAGCCAGACATTTGGATTATTATATGGTAAAAGTCATAAGGATAGCTTTCTAAAGGAATGCAAACGTGTGTTAAAATCGAAAGGGCTATTGAGCTACTCAGGGCATTCCCTGCAATATCTTAGGGAGTATCATAATGACTGCCTTGATGATGATAAATTTTATCCATATTTAGAGCATGATATTTACTGGGAGACATTTTCACTAGAAGAACTTGTGAATTATACAAAATTGGCGGGGTATGACATCGTAATAAGTGGAGAAGGTGAGATATACGTACCAGAAGATGGAATAGTATTATATTGCTTAAGCAAGGTGCAGTAAATAAAAAATAATGATAGTTCACTTGAAGGGAGTTTAATATGTGTACAAGAAAAAGACTGGCAGAAGTTGCAAAGGCTGCTGCACAAAAACCTTTATTATTCGATGTAATAAACAAATTATTTAATTAAAATTTGTAATTTTATTCCGAAAAATAAAAAATATGTTTTATTTTGTAACAAAATTTGGTACAATGAATGGAGGATAATTCGATATTATCCTCCATTATATTTTAAATGATTTTGGATGATTATTGTTGATTGGGAGGAATTATGAACGAAGAAATATTTAACGATATTAGCGAACAATATGCTAAATATCGTCCAGGCTATCCAAATTCTTTTTATAAGTATCTTTGCTCAACAATTGGGATAAACAAAGAAAGTATTATTGCCGACATTGGTTCTGGTACAGGTATACTTACAAAAAGTCTCCTACAAAAATGTTTAAATGTATATGCCATCGAACCAAATAATGATATGCGAAGAATGGCTGAAATTACGTTGAAAAATGAAATTGGTTTTTTTTCTATAAATGGAACAGCTGAAAATACTACACTTAAAGACCATAGTATAGATTTTGTTACTGCATCACAATCATTTCATTGGTTTGATAGAAAATCTTTTAAACATGAATGTAAACGAATTCTAAAACCACAAGGTAAAATAATCTTAATTTGGAATAGTCGAGATGAATCATCAGATTTAGTAAAAAGTATTGATTTTATAAACAAAAAATATTGCCCAAATTTTTCTGGATCTTCAAAAGGTATGCGCGGTGCAATTAATAACAATGACTTTGATGATTTCTTTAGTGGTAAATACGTAAGTAAAGCCTTTTGCAATAATATTTCATTCTCACTGGAGCGCTTTATAGGCCTACATCAATCCGCATCATATCACTTAAACACGAATGATTGCAATTACATAAATTATATCAATGATTTAACAAATATCTTTGATGCATTTAGTAAAGATGGAAAATTAGTTATGCCCAATTTCACTAGAAGTTACGTTGGAGGGGTGTAAGACA
The DNA here is from genome assembly GCA_023407575.1 of Bacillota bacterium. Lineage (GTDB taxonomy): Bacteria > Bacillota > Clostridia > Lachnospirales > Lachnospiraceae > Mobilitalea. Next base: position 259,799 of record JAEYLX010000075.1, on the reverse strand, counting down.
TAATATAAAATTCTAACTATAAATTAACTCGAACAAAGGAGATTATCATATGAGTAAAATTTTATTTTTAGCACAATTTGCACCTACTGATGGAGTTATTTTGCATCCGCCTATAACAAAGGAGGAAGAATTTTATGCAGAAACATATCATCTTAAAATTATTGAATCGTTAAAACGATTAAACTATGATTTTGATACTGCAAGTGATATTGATTATTTCTTGGAAAATCATAATAAATATCAACTAATCTGGTCTGTATATAATCGACTTAACTTTCGAAATAGTGAAATTTTTATACAGTCTCTTTGCGAATATTTAGGTAAACAATATATTGGTGCCGCACCAAATGTTCGTGCACTTGTTGAAGACAAAAGTTTATCTAAACAGCTATCGGAACATCTTGGAATCAAAACAGCTCCATGGGTAGTTGCATCAAAACAATATCCATTGTGTCCAATAGCACCATTTCCAGGTCTTTATTTTGTTAAACCTCGTTTTGGTAGTGCCTCAATTGGTATTGATGAATCTTCCTTATGCAAGACATGGGATGAAGTTATAAATAAATCCGAACTATACTTTATGGAAAATGTAGATATCATAGTGGAAAAATATATTCCTGGCGTATGTTATGGGGTATCCATACTTAATTCAAATAATGGTGAACCATTAGTTGCGGTACCACATTATAGTCTTTCCAGCAAAAAAGGTAATATCATGACGTATTCTCAAAAAAGGTTTGCTGAAAAGGGAATGACAAGATACATAAGTGATAATTCCATTATAAATCAACAGCTTAGTTTTCTTGCAAAAAAATATTTTCTTGAGATGCAACCTTGCGATTACGCTCGTATTGATTTCATATTAGAAGAAGATAGTATGACACCATATTTTTTAGAGGTTAATGTTCTAATGAATTTAGGCATACGAGGAGGCTTTGTAAATAGCTTTCTAGAAAGTTATTTTAGTACATATGACGATTTAATAGGTTATATTATTAATCTTGGACTGTCTAGAGTCGATAAAAGTAATTCAGCATTAAAACCATGATAAAAAATATAGCCTGGAAGAAATAATTTTTTCCAATCTTTATCTGTATAGTTTATTTGCCTCCCAAATCTTCTTGAATAATAAGAGTATAGTCTATCCGCGCTTCCCTTATCACCACGTAAAGGATTATTCCTTATTTCTTTGAGTAAGCCAAAATTATTTATACCATTCATATACTCTACGAGAATACGATTAATTTGATAAAATATTATTGTTGGAATTACTTTAGTATTACGTATAAAAGAGTAGTAGATTTCGTCAAGCAATAAAAGGGCCTTAGCGGGATCCTTTTTTGAAACATATAGAGCATGGTTAACCTTTGCATAAATATAAGGTGTCTCTGTAGTTCCCGATTCAGATAAAATTGCATCAAAATATTTAGTAGGATCGCCTTTATCTTCTCTCATTAAGTAAATACCATAATTAATATTTAAATAAAGATACTTGTCGTCATTGAATTCTAAAATTTTTTCAACTTCTAAAATCGTTGATTTTAATATAATTTTAGCATATCCATCATCATCATGTTTCATTAAATAGCAAATAAAATTTGAGATAGTGCGATTATAATTTACCAGATCACGGTTTTTAAATTTATAAAGGCATGCATTGTAATTATCTATTCCTAAATGAACTTCTTCAATATAGTAACTTATATTCCGTAATAAATAATGATAATTGTATGATTGGGAAAACTTATTGTAATAAAATTCATATTCTGAAGAATTTAAAATTTTCATACTATCCATAGTTTTACCTTCATTTAATAATGCTGTAAACCAAATAGCAATCAACAAACATTTTTCGTCTAAATTTGTACTATTTTCAATTAGGTTTAACAGATTTTGGCTATAATTCTCCTGATGCTGGCGTTCTTGTAAAAGAGCAAGTAATATTTTGTAATTTCTATCTTCTGAAAAGATAGTATGTTGTTTAAGTCTAATTAAAGGAACATCATAAACTTGTAGATTATAATACATGCTGCATATATTAAATAAATCATTTTTATTATCTAGATAAAATAACATATCGAGATATTGTTGTTCAACTTTTCCTAGTTTTTTTTGTTTATCTAATAAAATTAATATATATGATTTGCGCCTTGAATAATCTTTATCAAGGTTTTTAATCACAAATTTTAATTGTGGTTCAATTAATTCATAGATATGTTCTTCAAAAATATCAATGATATCACGTGCTATTATTATCCTATCTATTAAAGAAATTTGTATTTCACAACCTAGCATCATTCTTTCATTTAAGTAAATATCCTGTTTTATATCTGATGTAATAAAACCCATATTCTCCAATTCTTTAATAAAGTTTTTAAAAATTATATTATCTATTTCATTTTTATTAAAATTAATTTTATAAAAAACCTCTTGTAGTATTTGAATATTAATACTTGTTCCTAATATCAATAATATTTTTAATATAGATTGAGTATGAGGATTTAATTGAAGGAAATTCATATTAAAACCACGTATATATGACATAATAATATGTATATTACGTTCATATCGAACAAATATATTAAGATATTCTTCTTTATATGTTTTTTGATAGCAGCTAAATAACCCACAAATAAGTCTTTCATTTGGTCTATCAAAAACTTTTTTTATTTCATAAGGGGTAGAATTTATGTACGATAATTTTGAAAGTACTTCATATCCATTTACATTTTTATTACTTGGTAAAGTAAATAGTATTTTTGAAGAATTAATAGCCATAATTTTTGATAAAAAATCTAATGAATCAGAAGATAAATTTCCAGCATCATCAATAAGAAAATATATTCTTTTAAACTTTTTTTGTTTTTCTAATTTTAACAACATATTAAGAATAGCTTTTTCTATTTTATAATCTGAAATGTGTTCAATATCTACGTCTAAAGTTTCATTTATTGCTTCTGTTAATCCATTTACTATCTCACCAATATTAATGAAAGGTATAATATCAACAGATGTAACTAATGTTTTTAAGATATGCTTAACTATTTCATTATTTTTACGAGTATATTTTATAATTTGTTGTTGATCACTTCCTGATATTATTTGTTCAGCTATTTGGATAGCCATATTTTCTTTCTTTTCACTATTTATATAAAAACATATATATTTATCTTGATTTAATTCAACTTGTAATTTTTTTAAGTAATGGGACAAACCACTATTATCAAAATAATAGTAGACTGCAAAATTGTTATTTTCTAAGGCTTCTTTTGCATACGTTAATTCATCTTCACGATATATAAATTTAAAATTTTTCATAAAAATTCCTCTTATTTTGCTATAATTAAATAATGCTATTATATTTCCCTTACAATGAATGGAGGATAATATCGAATTATCCTCCATTAAAAAAACATGTTGATACTTTTTCGAAAGAAATAATAGTATTTAAATAAAAATGCAGCCTAATTTTATATGGCTGCATTTTAAGTATATTCATTTAAGAATCAGAGTGTTTCTGGGATGCTTTTTCGTTAATATATTTTTTTGTTTAGCCATTGTAACATGCGTATAGATTTCAGTGACATTAATAGAACTGTGTCCAAGCATTTCTTGTATATATCGGATATCAACATCTTCCTCTAAAAGGTATGTTGCAAATGAATGCCTAAACATATGCGGTGTAATATGTAATTTAATAGTAGCTAGCTTAGAATATTTGTTTATCATATTACGTACAGATTGTTCTGAAAGGCGTTTATTTAAACGGTTGATAAAAAAGTAATCTGAGGTTTCAAGCTCTTTTTTAAAACTATTTTGATAGATTCTTAATGCCGATATCACTTCATCGTTGCCGATTTGAATTCGTCGTTCCTTCGATCCCTTTCCGTATATTAATAGATTCTTTTCTATAAAATCAATGTCAGATAGTTTCAAAGAACATAATTCTGAAATTCTGACTCCAGTGGCAAATAGAAGTTCTATAATTGCAATGTCACGAGAAAGGCACTTTTCTTGAAATACTGTTAATGTCAATTTCTGTTGTTTATATAATATGGCGAGCAGGTTTTCTATTATATGCAATGGTATAACCTTTGGTAAAATTATAGGTTCTCGAAATTTGGTTTGCAATTTGTTGAAAGGATTTATTGTAATAATATCTTTGTACTCTAAATAATGATAAAAAGCTTTTAAAGTTGCTATTTTACGCTTTACGGTTTTGGGCCTAAAAGATTGATGAAGAGATGATATGAATTCTTCTATAGAAATTGGATTAGTAAAATTTGAAAAGTCATTTGAATGGAAACTAACAAATTGTGATAAATCAATTCTATATGCTTTTATAGTTTTACTATCTAATCTCTTTTGGTTTTGGCAATAAGTTAAATACCCTAAAATTTTAGTTTGTAAATTGTCCATTTTGTTCTTTACTCCTTGTTTTTATTTATATTTTATCAGATTTATGCAAGCGTTTTTCGCAAGGTGGAAAGTATACATTATTAATTTCACAATTAGGCAGTATAAAAATAAATTTATACTAGCAAAAAATCATTTAAATTATACATAAAGAATATAGTAAGTTTTTATTAAATTATTTTACAATTATACATAAACCAATGAATTGGAAAGTTGTAGACTTTGTTTCCTTAATTCTTAACTTTATATATTCTGTATCGCCAACGACTTACTGAGTTAAAGTGGCACCTTTTTTATCTCTTCAAGGCATGTGGAGGTAATTGTAGAATTAAACCGAAGATAGTGAGTTTTCAGTTAGCAAGGTGCAGATTTATCTTATTGCACCTTGTTTTTTAATTAGTTTTGACTTTGGATTTACTTACCAGTATTGATATGATAAATTTGTAGTAAGTAAATCGTTTTAATGGTATTCGGAATTCATTTAACAACTTAAGCGAAAGCAGGTACTGAAATTGTTGATATTCACGTTTACCTGTATAAGTAGTGGTATGTTAAGCTGGTAGTGTTGCTATCAAAAAGTAAATATCAAAAAACATATTGAAAAGGGGATTATATGGGAAAGTTATTTGATCTTTTTGGAAAAAAAGAAAATAAGCAGGTTGCTGTGCAGAAGAATGTCAAGGAATCTAAATTAACAAATGATAGTTCGGCTAATCAGAAGTCGATTGGCGGTTCCTTTGTATATGGGGTTCACGATACATTTAAATTACAAAATTCTAATGATCTTGTGGTTGTTGGAAGAGTAAAGGGAACAGTAAATCCAGGTATGGCAGTTTATGTTTCTAACTTTGGAGATGATAATGGTTCAATACTTCTTACAACAGTCTTAGGACTTGAGATTAATCAAAGACCCGTGGGTACAGCTACAGATTGCTTGGTGGCATTAAAGCTTGAGGCAGGTCAAAAGGTTGATATAAAAATAGGCTCAATTGTCCATACGCGAGATATAAGCACTAAGGAGGTTCATGAGGCGTATATTGCGGCAATAGGTGATGTGTATGTAATGCGTAAAAAATTAGTTTTATCTGATGATGAGATTGCTGCTATGAGTATTACTGATTGTGCTGAAGCTTGGAGATTATTTAACTGGTTTCATTCAAAGAATTCTGCAAATGAGTCAGAAGAGGAAAGACAAGCAAAACGTAAAAAGATAGAGAAACTTGCTGATGCTTTATGTAAAAAGATATTAGCCGCAGATGAAATTTACACAGTTTTTAATAAGAGTACTGGCGAGCCTCATATGTTTTCGCATACCATTAAACAAGATAACGGCTATGTGTGCACACCTCCAGATATCATGATTATTTCAAAGGCGTATTCAAAACCATATGAAACACTGTATTCTTCAGAGGAATTTGAAATTAGAAAAATTGAAAATGGTACAAATAAGGATGGAATTTATAGTTTCATGGGAAGTTCATTTTATATGAACGGTGCATGTGGTGCTGCAATTCTTTCAGAACAGACAGCAATTGATGCCAGCATGATTGTGCCTAAGCCTGATTATGGTGATACCCCTCAAATTAATATTCCGGTTACTAATCCGGATCTTATGAGATGGATGCTTCTTTTAGGACAGCTTGGAAATCCAGATACTCCAGATGCAGAGCTTATTTACAATCTGTATTATAGGTTTATGTCTATTGAGATGACGAAAGCCATGTTCGTTATTCCAATGAAGACAGAAGGAGAAGTGCCTCAAACTGATGAAAATGGAAAAGCTGTACTCAAGGAGGGGTTAAAATTGAATTTTCCAACAATGGAGGGAAAATACAATAGAGATGCCGTTCGTATGTTTACTGATTGGAAGAGACTACATATGGAATATGGTCCTGAGTGGAGTGGTTTTCTACAGCCTATTTCAGGGATGATTGATGTATTTGACTGTGCTATAAATGTTACAAAGTATCCTGCAGCAGGGTACTATATCGGTAAAGATATGTATGAAGATATGATGTTGAGACAATAGTACTGTTGCATAAGTGAATGTCTATCCCGAAGAATTATTAGGAGTGCTACTGATTTTAAGGGAAACCAGCTGTGGTTATAGAGAATTCTTTGAAAACATAATGTCTCAATAATACATGATAGGGAGGTGGGAATACATGAAAATTAACGTATATACATTAAACTCTTTTGCTAAAACAAAAGAAGGAGGAAACCCAGCAGGTGTTGTTATGAATGCAGATTCACTATCAGAGGAAGAAATGAGAAAAATTGCTGCTGTTCTTGGCTTCAGTGAAACTGCATTTATATTACAATCAAATGCAGCAGATTTTAAAGTGAGATTTTTTACACCGAAGGAAGAGGTTGACTTATGTGGCCATGCTACGATTGCCACCTTCTATGCAATGTCAAGTCTTAACTTGTTAAAACAAGGTAAGTATGAGCAAGAAACCAGAGCAGGAATCCTTGGCATTGAAATTTATAACGATAATTTTGTTATGATGGATCAATCTATTCCTGTATTTTCAGAAATCATAGATAAAGATGAAGTCGCAGAGTCCTTAAACATTAGTACTTCACAAATTACAGCAGACTTGTTGGTGCAAGTTGTATCAACAGGGCTTCGGGATATTATTGTTCCCGTAAGAAGCATTGAGATTTTAGATGCGATCAGACCGGATATGGAAAAAGTAAAAGAAATCAGTCAGAAGTATAATACTGTTGGATACCATGTTTTTTCTTTGGACTCCTTACAGGGTGCTAACGCTTATTGTAGAAACTTTGCTCCCTTATATGGTATCCCAGAGGAATCTGCCACAGGAACATCAAATGGTGCACTTGGTTGTTATTTGTACCATTATGGTAAAATCAACGAGGAGCAAGCTTCACGCATTGTTTTTGAACAAGGTTATTCTATGAAAAGGCCATCTGAAATCCATGTGTCTTTAACTATAAAGGATAATAAAATTTTTAGAGTCAAGGTTGGTGGGAGAGCAATGAACTTAACCCTCACGGAAGTTGAAATATAGAATGCCTGGTAGTTTCTTATTCAATTCATGATAATGATAAAATGATTGACAGGTATATCAGCATGAACTATTAAAGGATACCTATAAAAGATATGAAATGGCTCGTGGTCAGCGTGACGGAGGAAGCTATATTGGAGGATGTTAGGTAGTGTATCGCCCGCCATTTGAAGAAGTAAAAAAGAAGTTATCCAGAGGTAATGTTTAGGAGGAATGAATGAAGAAACAAAATATCATTTTTTTGAGTGTTGAAATAGTATGTCTGCTAATATTATCCATAGCTATAGCGGCTTTATATAATGGAGGGATAGGCTTTGCCGTTTTTTACAATGGGATTTACGGTCTAATACTTAGTACCTTCCTCCCGTTTTATCTTGTCATTAAAAATAATGAGAATTTTTCATCGATTGGTATAAAAAGACTTGGCAATCGTCAAATAATTATTTTATTGCTTTTTGTAGTGTTTTCTATAGGCGGGCAGGTTATTCCTAAAGTGATTGCAGGAGAGAATATGGAGTGGAACAAACTGCCGATATGTATATTGCCGCTGATTATGACTACTTTTTTTGAGGAATTTCTTTTTCGGGGATATTTTCAAACAAGAATTGAGAAGCAGTATGGAAGTATTATTGCAATTCTGATTTCCGCAACAATGTTTTCGTTATACCATTTAGGATATCCCGGTTTTAGGACTGTTGAAGATATTTTATTATTGCTAGTTGTGGGTACTGGATTTTCCATTGCGTTTAAGCTCTCCGGCAACAATTTAATAGTGTCATACCTAATAAATCTGCCAAACGCATTTATAACTTATATATTAAAATCAAAACAATTTCCCACATTTACCAAAGAAAGCAGTATATATGCTGGATTAAGTATTATGATAATTGTTATTATTTTTCTTTTTGCAAGGCGCAAAATAATAGCAAAAATAGCATAATCCTCCCATCCAGATGCTATCAGTGGTATCGACTCTGTTTTTCCTTAATTCTCAACATCCCAAAAGATTAATTCATAATTTTTCTATATTCACCAGGCAGAATACCAACGTTTCTATGAAAAAGTTCCGCAAAACGGCTTGCGCTGGAATAACCGACTGTCTGCGAAATCTGTGCTATGTTCAAATCAGTATGGGAGAGTAAGAACTCTGCCTGCCCCATTCGTTGCTGCTGAATATATTCCGTTATAGTACAATTATTCACCTGTTTAAAAGTCTGCTTTAATTTTGTCGTTCCCATACAGGCAATACGAGATAATTGTTCCAAGGTTAAAGGAAAGGCAGCATGATCATTAATATATGCTGTTACATTATGTATTTGCTCCATGTCCTTTTTAGACAGATGCTTATGAGAATATGACATCTTATGAAAGTGTTCCAATACAAGTGAAACTGCTTCGGAAACCTTGGCTTCATAGAAGAGTTTTGCACGGATACCTTCTCCCCTGTAATCACATACCTGATTTAATAAAACCATCATTTCAGGAAAGCTGGAAGTTTCATCAATGGAGCAAAAAGCCTTATAAGGATTGATATACTCGTCAGGATACTTATCTTTTAAATAATGATTATAATATTCAGGCATAATTTCTATACCTATTGACTTAATAGGTATTTTTTTATGCATCATTGCTTTAAAGGGTACCTGTCCGCCTAAATAACTTTTAATACAATTCGCATTCATGCGGCGATAGGGATTTAGTTCATGCCCTGCTATGGAATAATAATACGTCACACTTAGACATTCAGGCATATTACATTCAAATAAATAGTCCTCGTGATAATAAAAATCATGTATTTTAATATTGAATAAGTTCTTTTCTGTATAAATCCAATAATATCCTTTTCCAAGTTCATCTGTCAAAGCAAAGGTCTGCCCGGAAGAACTGAATCTCGATCCACCAGGAACAGTATTAAATCCGAATTCACCCAGCATGGATTGATATAATTCGTTAAGGTTTTGATTCATAGGAGCTCCAATCTATATATTAAACCTACATAAAAATAAAATTCGTTCAAATCGTATAATTAAAAAGATTGCATGAGACCTGTAATTCATTAAAAATATCTCAATCGGACGCTTTATCATAACGATTAGTCGAAAATCCTTCAAACATATTGAAATGAAAATCTTGGTATGCTATTTTACTTGAAGTTAGATAAGTCTAACCAATCAAATAATAACAGGTTATGCTGATAAGGTCAATTATATTGCATAACACAAGGAGGATAATTTATGAGTAATCGATCCCATTTCAAAAAGAAAGGTCTCACAATAAAAGAGCTTATTACAATTGGAATCTTTTCTGCACTGCTTATGGTTACTATATTTATTGGAGGCATCATATTTGGGCCAAATCCAGTACTTACCTTTTACATGCCGTTAGGTTCTGCTCTTTTAGGAGGGCCTGTGTTGATACTCTTAATTGCTAAAGTCCCTAAAAAAGGTGCGATTGCAACTGCAGGTATCTTATGTGGTGTTATCATGTTTGCCACAGGAATGCATTGGGCTATGGATCTGGGATATATTATCGGTGGAATTGTAGGAGATTTTATTGCAGGCAGTAAGAATTATAAAAGCAAGTTTGGAAATGTAGTAGCCTATATCTGTATCAGCCTTGGTTCCACCTGGACCTACATCAGCTTTTTTATAGATAAAGAAGCCTGGGGTAAGTATATGTTAAATGGAGGAACTACAGAAAGTTATCTGGATGCGATGAACGCAGCCGCACAAAACTGGATGATTGCAGTAATTCTGATAGGAACAATTCTGATTGCCACTCTTAGTGCAAGGATTGGCCAAAAACTATTAAAGAAACAGTTTGATAAGGCAGGAATTACAGCATGAGTGCAATCCACTTCGATCCACGTGCAAAGTTAGGAATATTGTTCCTATGTGTCTTATCTACCATGTTTGCACCGTCTTTAACGTATGGGTTACTGCTGGTTCTTTTGATCGGGGTGCTTGGATTCTTAATGAAGAAATACCACTATACATTTTTAGGCATTGGAGCTTATGTAATCATTTTTTTTGTTACCAAACTTAGTATTTACAATTTAAGTAGTATTTGGCAAGCAATGTTTATGGCTTTCTTCGGACTCGTTAATAAAGTATATCCCTGTGGATTCATGGCAGGAATTATGATTGCAACCACCAAGACCAGTGAATTTATGGCAGCACTCTATAAAATGCATATGCCAAACGGCTTTGTTATTCCCTTTGCAGTTATGATGTGCTATTTGCCAGTTATAAAAGAAGATTGGCACTCGATTAAGGATGCCATGAGAATGCGAGATATCTCTCCTTCGCTTTTAGGAATAATCAAACATCCTTCTATGACAATAGAATGCTTCTATGTGCCTATGATGATGGCGGCATCAAAAACAGCAGATGAGTTATCCATTGCATCGGTAACCCGAGGAATTGAAAATCCGAATACAAGAAGTTGCTTAACTGATATTCGTTTTTCTATTCTTGATACAGTAGCAATCCTACTAATGTTTCTCTATTTTGTCTTTGGATTACTGTTGAGAGGTGGAATGTTATGATTGAATTTAAAGGGGTATCCTTTTCTTACGAAGGTGCAGAAGAGGGTAAGCTGCAGGACTTGGATTTTACAATTAAAACAGGAGAGTGCATCCTTCTTACAGGACGCAGCGGATGCGGGAAAACAACAATTACGCGACTGATGAATGGATTGATCCCGGAGTTCTTTCCGGGAGAATTATCCGGGGAAATTAAGATAGATGGCAAGCCTCTTTTTGAAGAACCAATTTATAAGCTTGCGTCAAAAGTAGGTTCTGTATTTCAAAATCCAAAAACACAATTTTTTAACATGGATACTGACGGAGAAATTGCTTTTGGGATGGAAAATAACGGAGTGCCTCAAGCTGAAATGAGGCAAAAGGTAAATCAAACGGCAAGAGAACTTGAGATTGAAGATTTACTTGGAAGAAGTATTTTTTCTTTATCCGGGGGTGAAAAACAAAAAGTTGCATTTGCTTCGGTTTATGCTATGAATCCGGACATCTACCTATTGGATGAACCCTCGTCAAATCTGGATGAAAAAGCAATTGAAGATTTGAGAAAGCATATTCAATTAATAAAAAATCAAGGAAAAACGGTTATTATAGCAGAGCATCGTCTCTATTACTTAAGAGAAATAGCAGACCGCATTCTATATCTTGACAAGGGAGAATTAAAACATATCTGGACCAGAGAAGAATTTTATCATTTACCCGCCAAAGAGAGAAAGGCTATGGGGCTTCGTTCCATAGACTACAACAAGGATTTGCTTATTATAAATAATCAAAAAGGCAAGAAAAATAAGGAGAGTAAGATTACTATAAAAGAGGAAAAAATACTGGAATTTCAAAATGTTGCTATCGGCTATGGGAAAAAAGTGATTTTGTCCAACCTTAATTTAACAGCTTCAACTGGTGAAATTATTGCAATCACTGGTCATAACGGAGTTGGAAAGTCGACCTTCTCAAGAACCCTTTGCGGCCTTTTAAAACCGCTGGAAGGTAAAATAACTCTAAATGATGTTGTTTTAAAGGAGAAGACGCGCTTGTCTCATTCCTATATGGTTCTTCAAGATGTAAATTATCAGCTTTTTGCAGACAGCGTGGAACATGAATGCAGTCTTGGTATCAAAAAACCGGATTATGAATTAATAACAAAGACGTTGTTGGAACTTGGTTTAGATACCTACGGTAAGCGTCATCCTAATACTTTGTCGGGAGGGCAAAAGCAGCGTGTCGCAGTTGCCGTCAGTATGATTTGTAAAAAAGAAATATTAATCTTTGATGAACCTACAAGCGGACTGGATTACGATAGTATGCAGGCAGTTTCCAAACTCCTTAAAGCTTTAGCACAAAGGGGGAAAATCATTTTTGTGGTTACCCATGACTATGAATTCCTGGCAGAGGCATGTACGAGAGTAATATGCTTGAAACCTTAATATATGAAATGGTTTAACATAATAATTCAATACATAAAGGAAAGGAAATAATCATGAAAAAAGAAAATCCAATACGCCTGCTTTTGCAATGGTCAGGGAAGGATAAGTATTATTTATATCTAGCAATACTGTGTTCTTTTCTTAGTGGATTATGTACTATGGTGCCTTATTATGGGGTGTACCAATTGATTCAAAATGCCTACGAGGGAACCTTTACAAAGGATATCATAATACAGAGCAGCCTGTTAATTTCTGTCGCTGTTGTATTACGCTTTCTGTTTTTTGGTACAGCAGGAATATTGTCACATAAAGGGGCCTACAGCGCTTTGTATAAGGTGCGATGCATGGCAGTTGAACATATGGCAAAGGTACCCTTAGGTGCTTTAAACGAACACAATACGGGAGCAATAAAAACTGTCTTAAATGAAGATATTGAAAAGTTAGAGTTGTTTTTAGCACATCATCTGCCTGAATTTATAGGTTATTTATGCGGACCGGTGGCTGTATTTATATATCTTAGTACGGTAAATCTTCCTTTGGCATTGATATCTCTTGTACCTCTGATTTTGGCATTAGCTGTTATGGGATTGATGTTCAAGGGAATGGGAAGCATGTTGGAAAGCACCAGTTTATCCTTGATTAAATTAAATTCTGCAATCATTGAATATATCAGCGGAATGAGACTGATTAAAGCTTATAATATGGGGAGCCGTTCCTTTCGAAAGTATTCAGATGCAGTCGACAAAGCAAATGATGCTTGGAATCAGGTGTCAAAAAAGATGGGGCCACCCTATGCAGCTTATGTAATAATTACAGAATGTGGAATGCTCTTAATGGTACCAATCGGGGGTTATTTCTTCCTGCATGGTTCCATTACCGGCAGTATATTCTTATTATTCGCATTTATTGGTTCTATGTACCTAACTGAATTAAGACCTTTACAAGAACTTGGGTCTAATTTTGCTCAAGTATTGCATGGTATAACGAAGACAAAGGCTATTCTTGATATACCAATCTATCAGGGTGGACTAGATTTTCCACGTACACATGAAATCAAATTAGCAAATGTTAGTTTCTCTTATATGAAGGATGAACCAGTTAATGTATTGTCCAACTGTAATCTTACTGTACATGCCGGAGAAAAAGTGGCTCTTGTTGGAAAATCAGGGGCTGGAAAAAGTACGATAATTGAACTGATTACAAGGTTTTATGATGTGGATAAAGGTTGTATTACAATAGGTGGAGTAAATGTAAAAAATATAAATTATGAACAGCTTTTAGAGCAGGTGGCCATCGTATTTCAAAAAACATTTCTTACACGAGACAGTGTATTAAATAATATAAAAATGGGTGCGAACGCATCCTTGCAAGAAGTGAGAGAAGCGGCTAAGAAAGCACAAATTGATGACTTTATTATGAGTCTTCCAGAGGGGTATGAGACATTGGTAGGTGGCTTTGGAACACGTTTTTCCGGCGGTGAAAAGCAAAGAATTGCTATTGCCAGAGCAATCTTAAAAAATGCCCCAATTCTCATTTTAGACGAAGCCACATCTGCGGCAGATCCGGAAAATCAGCTTGAAATAGATAAGGCTATAAAAAATCTATGTGAAGGAAAAACAGTGATCATAGTTGCGCACAGACTGAGTGCACTTAAAATATGTGACAGAGTGGCTGTTATTGAAAATCAAACGATAAGCAGTATTGGTACTCATAAAGAAATGATTTTAAACAATCAATATTATCGTGATACCTGGGAAAGTTATGAGAAGGCTCGATCCGTTACCTATCAGATAGAAGGATTTAAGGAGGAGACTGACAATGACAGATAAAAAGCCAATGAAATGGAATAAGAGACTATATGGTTCGATCATTTGTACGATACTGGAAGGCTTGTTATCCGGAAGTAATTTTATGCTGCTTTATTATACGTTCCAGTCCTTATGGAATCAGACGATGGATATTAAAATAATAGGGAGAATGACTTTGCTGCTAGCTGGTATTTTTGTACTTAGAGTTATCATCTATAGCTTTGGTTATGTGCAAGGACAGGTTGGCGGAGCTTTAGTTAGCAGGCAAATCAGACTTTTTCTGGGGGATAAAATCAAGAGAATACCGTTGGCTAATTTTCAGTCTGCACAAATCGGTGATTATATTAATGTTTCAACAGAAAACGTTAACAGCTATGAAAAGGTATTAACTCATAAAGTAGGGGATTTAATTAAAAATATTACTTTGTCACTTATGCTTGTTATATTTGTTAGTACAAAGCATGTGCCCTCGGCTATTATTTTTTTACTGGCACAACTATGTATTATTCCTGCCATCTGGCTTTCTTTTCGGCAGGTTAGAAAATACGGAAAGCAAAAGAATGAGATTTGTACAGAAAATGTCAGCAGCATTGTAGAATATATTCATGGAATACAAACCTTTCGAGCTTATGGAATTGGAGGGATCAAAAATAAAGCAGTAACGCATGCAATGAAATCTTTTTGCGATATTAGCTTTATTTATGAATTAAAAATTATTCCAATTGGTATGACCTACAGCATTCTTTCCTGGTGTAGCCTTCCACTGGTTATTTATATTGCAGGAATGGATTTTAAAAATGGTAGTCTAGATGCGGTAACCTATATTATGCTATGTTTATTCCCTTTATTTCTTACCAAGTTATTGGGAACCATTTTCATTGATTTTACAAGCTATAAAAACCTGATGATAGCAAAGAAAAAGATTAAGGGTGTAATTACAGAACCAGAGGAAAACAAGTCGAAAATACCGTTTCATCCAAAATCCTATGATATTGAGTTTCATAAGGTTGCCTTTTCCTATATAACTGTAGAACCTGTTTGTAAGGATATTAATTTAAGGATGGAGGATGGTAAGCTGACAGCAATTGTTGGGGATTCAGGTTCCGGAAAATCAACTATTTTAAATTTAATAATGAAATATTATGAACCAACGTCCGGAGAAATTAGAATTGGAGGCTACTCTACCAAAGAAGCAGGCGTGGAGCAGGTGTTATCAAAGATTTCTATGGTGGATCAAGATGTCTTTTTATTTGATGATACCATTAGAAATAATATTCGCTATGCAAGGGAGAATGCCACCGATGCAGAAATAGAAAGTGCATGTAAAGAAGCAAATTGCGATGAATTTATAAAGAATTTGCCAAACGGATATGAATCAATGGCAGGAGAAAATGGCAATCAGTTATCTGGCGGAGAAAGACAGCGTATTTCTATTGCAAGAGCTATTTTAAAGAATTCGCCCATTCTACTGCTGGATGAAGCAACTGCTAATCTGGATGTAGAAAACGAACTGGCAGTAAAAAATGCAATTTCTAATTTACTTAGAAAAAAGAAAACAGTTGTAATGATTGCGCATACCCTTTCTATTGTAAAAAATGCAGATAAGATTATCGTAATAGCAGATGGTCGTGTAAAAGAAGAAGGAAACCATAAAGAACTACTTGATCAAAACGGTAAATATGCAGCCATGTGGATTGCAGAGCAGGAACTTTTAAATAACGTATAGATACCAGGGGCATTGGATCATAAGGGTTCAATGCCTTACGATCATTAGGGAGATAAAATAGATAACAAGAGCCATTGATAATAATCTGATATACGCATTATCTATCCAAGATATACAGGGAATTGTCGAAAATGCATATGAACAAAATTCGAATAGCAATGTAAAAGATTTACTAGATGCCTTTTTATACTATTTTGATAATGATGCATTTATCAAATTCACAGTTTAATTGAGAATACTCCCGCTTCTTAGGTGCATCTCCAGCTAGGGACACAGAGAAATTAAGACGAATAGAAAGTGCAGAGATTAGCTAGCCGTTTCTATCAAAGCAGTGGAAGCAATAAAGAAAATAACGGCTAGGTATGTACAGTGACATATAGCTAAATCCTATAAGAAAATAATTGAAATGCGCTAAAATTAAGGACGTGAAAGTAAAAACTTTCACGTCTTTTCTTTTTGTAAGATTTAAACGAAAGTATATTAGTCAATGTATTGACAAATATACAGAGAAAGTGTATTACTGTATTTAGACAATGTATTGACTAAATACAAAAAAAGGAGCGCACAATGAATTATTCTAAAGAAGTAAACGAACTGTTCTTAATGCAGCAGGCATATGCAACCTTGATGGCTGTTGCAAACAAGCTTGAAGCTCAAGATGATAAATATTATAAAGGTCTTACGTCAAGACAGTATATGGCAATATTAGCCGTTTTCCATCTCCCGCCAGAGGAAACAACACTAAAAAATATTGCTAAAAAGCTGGGGACGACGAAGCAAAATGTAAATCAATTGATTAGCGCAATTGAGAAGAAGGGGTATATTATTATTACAACCAGCGAGCGTGATAAGAGGGCAATCAATGTAAAAGTCACCGAGCCAGGTATACAGGCTATTTTAGAATGCTCTGAAACCGGTGTGATTTTCATGTCGAAGGTTTTTAAGAAATTTACGGAACACGAACTGGATACATTATGGAGATTATTGAAAAAGGTATACAGCTTTGATGGTGAAGAGCACGATGGATTTGAAGAAGATGCAAGCGGCCGCCTTGAAGGAGATTATTCCGATATTCAGATAAGGATGCTGGAAGAATTCAGAAAAAGGCGCAAGGAACAAGAATGAGGAGGAGCAGTATGTATCAAATTGATTCGAAGACATTAAATTTAATTCAAAAAACTTGTAAGGGAAAAAAACATATAAAACTTACAACTGGTCTTATTTCAGGAAAAGATATAATCTTAAAAGTATATGACGAATCTGGTGAGATAGCTTCTGCACCAGCATATACATATGAAATCGGATCAATTACCAAAACGTTTACCGCATCATTATTATCCAAATTTGTATTTGAAAACAAGATGTTATTAAATGATTCAATTAAAAAGTATATTCCAGGACTTGATACGGAACAATACTTTCCTACTCTGAAGAGAATTGCTACTCATACAGCTGGTTATTCATCTGCCTTTCCATTAAATAATCTGGATAATATGGGGTTATATCTGGATTTAATATTTTCAGGGAAGATTCAAAAAGTAAATCCTCTGAATATGGATATGGATAAAATGATCAGGTTGATTAAAAAAAGCAAACTGAGAGATATTGACTATAAATGGAAATATTCAAATTTCGGATTGTCATTACTTGGGTATGCGATTAGTACAGTTTCAGGCAAAGATTACTGGGAAATAATGAATGAGTTCCTATTCAGTGAACTTGGGTTAGAGAATACTTATCTAGGTACGTTAAGTAATAAAAATTTAAATGGTTTTAATGCAAAAAATGTGGGATGCGGAAATTGGTTCTGGGATGAAAAAAATCTGGTAGCCCCCGCAGGAGCCATAAGCTCAACAGCCAAAGACCTATTAAAATATGCCAGGATGAATATGTTTGAAGAAAAACCATATTTACAACTTTGTCATGAAAAGCATGCAAATGCTTCAAAAAAATATGATATGGGTCTTGCTTGGTGGCTGCTTAGAAGCAATAACAATATTATAATGCATGGTGGGGGAACTGGATGCTTCAGTTCATTTCTGATAATCAATAAAGACAAAAAGGCTGCATCTGTAGTCTTGGCTAATTACAGGTTGGGATTTGCTTTGGATCAGAAAATCGGACTTTCACTATTGGAAAATGCTACAAAATAAGACTGATAGGGCAGAGTTGACAGATTACATAGCACAAAGATATACTTTTATTAATTTTACCAATGGTATAATTAATTTATTACTAATAGTATAAATGGTATCTGTTTTATTTGGTAATCTCTGATAAAATAAAAATATGGAAAAACCGAGGGAAACTTTATGTTAAATGAAACAATTAGAGCTTTTCGCAAAGAGATGAAATTAACGCAGGAACAACTGGCTGAAGTCATGGGTGTAACCATAGGAGCTGTTTCCAAGTGGGAATCGGGACTGTCAAACCCGGACATTATGCTACTACCTAAGCTAGCCAGGCTCTTTGGAATATCGCTGGATGTACTGTTCTCGTTTCAGCTCACGGATCATTCGGCCGATGATCTTGCAGGGGAAATCAAAGCCTTCCGTTTTGAGAAACAATACGATAAGGGTGCAGAAGTTGCTCTTAATGCAATTCGCAGATATCCCAATCACTTTGACATAATATACCAAAGTGCAGCTCTTTTTATGTTGCAGGGTGTTGAGCGAGGAAATCAGGAATCGTTGGAAAAAGCCTTGGAACTCTACAGACGCAGCTGTCCTCTGGTTGGGCAAAGCCAAGACGAACATGCCAGTGAGCTGGACATACAGGTAAATATCGGTGAGGTTTTATCTTTTCTTGGAAAAACAGAAGAAGCCTATGAGCATTTGAAAAAATATAATTACTGTGGTATTAACAACAGCCTCATAGGAATGTTAATGTCACAGGGGAAAAATCCTCAGGAAGCATTTCCCTATCTTTCAGAGTGTCTGCTGGATAATATAGCACAGCTCATGCGCTGCAGTGTGGGATTTGCCAATGCATATAATGAAATACAGGATTACAAGACTTCATGTGAGGTTTTAAAAATGATGTATGACCTTTCTATGCATCTTAGAAAAGATGATCAGGTTTCTTATATTGATAAAATTCAGGTAATTCTTCTTGCGGGTATGTCACAGTTTTATACCAAAAATCAGCAGTTTCAGGAAGCAGAAAATTGCTTGAGGAAAGCACATGAACTAGCGAAAAAGTTCGATGCATCACCAGATTATAATGCTCAGAACATTAAGTTTTATAAAGGGAAAAAGCAGATTTTTGGTGATGATACTGGAGAAACTGCCATGGATAGTGTAGAAAGAATCATATTGATGGAGGAAAGTAACACTGATTTTCTTCAACAAACCTGGAGCAACATAACCAATAAAACTAATAATAATTAACAGATACCAAAAAAGGGGAAGTGTTATGAATAAAAAAGGAAAGAAAGAAGAAACGACAGCACAAAATCAAGCTGCCATGCAGTTAAGCCATAAACTTAGAGCCCAGTTTATGAACAATAATCATATAAATTTTGCTGGAGCCTTACTTGCAACTTTGCTGTCGGCAGCAACGAACTTGATTATATCCTGGTTATTGCAGCAGATTATTGATGCGGCAACTGGGAGCAATAAGGTATTTAATCTTTTTCAGCTTCTTATCATCAGTATTAGTCTTGCCCTCGCATTGATAGCGATTTTGGTCTTGGAACAGAAAACCAACCCCCGCTTTGTGGAGAAGGCAATGGCCCAATATAAAAGCATGGTATTTTCTGAGATTTCCAAAAAAAGTATTAGCTCCTTTGCAACAGAAAATACCTCAGTGTATTTATCTGCTCTGTCTAATGATGCTATCAGTATTGAAAAAAACTATTTAGCAAAAATATTTCCGCTGATTCAGCAGATTGTTCTGTTCACTGGTGCCTTTTTGATGATGCTCTATTATAGCCCCCTGCTGACACTGGTAGCTGTTATATTATCTCTGTGCCCTGTGATTGGCTCCATACTTTCGGGAAATAGACTGGCTGACGTGGAAAAAACAGTTTCCGAGAAGAATGAAAGTTTTCTTGGATTAGTGAAGGATATGCTGACTGGATTTTCTGTGGTAAAAAGCTTTAAAGTAGAAAAAGAAATGATGAAACTCTTTCGCGCGAGCAATGAAGAGGCAGAGCTTTCCAAAAGAAAAAGAAGACAGATTGAGATTTTGATCCAAATGATTGGGGTAGTTGCGGGAATTGTTGCACAGTTTGGGGTGTTCTTATTTGGTGCCTATCTGGCCCTACATAGCCAGGCAATTACAGCGGGTGTGGTCATTATTTTTGTACAGCTGATGAATTTTGTGGTCAGCCCTATTGGAGAAGTTCCGCAAATTTTGGCAAACCGTAAAGCAGCCCTGGGGCTGGTTGATAAACTGGCACTCTCTTTATCTGAGCAAGTAGAACAAAATGGAGTTACTATAGGTCGGACTCTGAATAAAGCCATCAAACTGGAACATGTAAGCTTTGGATATGAAGAAGAACAGACTATATTAAAGGATATTTCCATTCAATTTGAAGCTGGGAAAAGTTACGCTCTGGTCGGAGGCTCCGGTAGTGGAAAATCCACATTGTTAAATCTTCTTATGGGAAGTTATTTCACCTATCAAGGTGAGATTAGCTATGATGGGCAGGAATTAAAACAGATTAATCTGGATTCCTTATATGATTTGATGTCTATAATCCAGCAGAATGTATTTGTGTTTGACAGCAATGTTCAAAATAATATTACTATGTTTAAGGAGTTTGACCAGGACAGAATTAAACGTGCTATAAAACAGGCAGGTTTATCAGCTCTGATTGAACAAAAAGGGATGAACTATGCCTGTGGAGAAAATGGGAGTGGATTGTCCGGAGGTGAACGGCAGCGTATCTCCATTGCCAGATGTCTTTTAAAAGGAAGTTCTGTGATGCTAGTGGATGAAGCAACAGCTGCACTGGATGCAAAGACAGCGGTAGCTATCACCAACTCCATACTGGAAATCGAAGATTTAACAAGAATTATTGTAACCCATCGACTGGAAGAAGCTATTTTAAGGAAATATGATAAGATTTTTGTTTTACAAAATGGAAGTTTAACAGAGCAGGGTACTTTTGAGGAACTGATGATGGAAAAGGGATATTTTTATTCCCTGTATATGGTATCCCAATAAGTTAACCAACGAAAATACCTGCCGGTATCCCAATAGGAAAAACCCTAGTGCGTAGGTTTCCATTAATTGAGCTACACACTTGGGTTTGTTTATATACATACCACATCTTTTTCTATGTATGGATTTTATTAGAGTTATTTATCTACTAGATTAATATCCTCTCCTTGGCTTTTTCTAAGTCTAATATTTTCTCTTCCCCATGAACACATAACATCAATAATTTTGTTAGCAGTTTCACCATATTCAGTCACATAGTATTCAACTTTGGGGGGCATTTGATGATAATTTATTCTTCCTACAATTCCATCTCTTTCAAGTTCACGAAGTTGTTGTATTAGCATTTTTTGAGAGATATCTGGAATAAGACGTTCTAATTCACTGGTTCTTTTAGTGCCAGACATAAGTAGACAAACAATTAAAGCTTTCCATTTACCTCCGAGTATTTCAAGAGTTGCTTCAATTCCTAAATTATATTGCTTCAAACTATCACCTCCTAGTATATTGCATTATATTGTATCAGCTTAGATTAAAGAAATACATACTTTGAAGTAAGTATTTTACTGACTTCATAGTGTGTATTTACAATATATTGTTTTCAGACAATAATAAATATAAAGATAATTTCAAGTACTGTAAAATTAGTTTTGAAATATTTTTCTAAATCAAATGCCATAGAAAATAGAAAGGATTCCAGACTTTATGAAAACTCTTATAATTTTAGCACACCCTGACATTAATCATTCAAAAGTAAACAAAAGTTGGAAGGAGGAATTAGAGAAGTACCCAAATGATATTATAATACACGAGCTTTACAAGGACTATACAGACTGGCATATTGATGTTGAAAGAGAGCAACAGTTGCTGGAAACACACAATCATATTATTCTTCAGTTTCCTTTGTATTGGTACAGCTATCCACCTTTATTAAAAAAGTGGCTTGACGATGTTTTTACACATGGCTGGGCATATGGCTCAATGGGAACTAAATTAAAAGATAAAAAATTTGGAATAGCTTTGTCAATAGGAGATAAAAAAGACAATTATTTACCCACAGGTTCAGTTTCCTTTACCGTTGATGAAGTAATTACACCGTTTAAGGCGAGTCTAAAGCATGTTGGTGCAATTGCATTACCTTATTTTGCTGTTTTTGGTGCTTCCTTTCAAGCAAGTGATGAGGAAATCAATCAGAGTGCAAAAGAATATATTAATTATATATTTTCATTCAAACCGGATCGCTTTATAGCAGAAAAATAATATTGACATTAAATGAATGATCGTTTATTATAAAGGTACGTTGAGGTGATATCATGAGAAAAAAAGATGATGAAAAAGAGAGAAACATAAAAGAAGCAGTGATAAAACTTATTCTTGAGGAAGGTTTTCACGGTGCTTCAATCTCAAAAATCGCAAAGTTGGCTGGAGTTTCGCCGGCAACAGTATACATCTATTATGAAAATAAGGAAAATATGCTGCAGAATATTTATAATGAATATTCCGAAGATATTTTTGATTATTTACTTAGCTGTGTGGACTTGAAGATGAACGGGCAGCAGCTTATTGAGATACTCATTAGAAGTTACTACAACTATATTATTCAAAATAAGGAAATCTTCAGCTTTGTAGAGCAGTTTTCCAATTGCCCCTCACTAGTTAACAGCTGCTCAGGAAAAAAAGGAATCTGCCATATTTACAGCCTGATTGAGGATATGAAGAAAAAGCAGATCATAAAGAATTACCGTTATGATAATCTGTTGGCCATTATCTTTTATCCGGTCAAGGCAATAGCAGTAGATAACCATAAGAGTGAGTCGGAGAGAGCAGATTTATTAAAGGAGATGATTTTAATCATACAGGATGCGGTTTTACTACAATAAAAATTTTCAGCGAGATATTTTTGTAAAAATAAAATGCAAAGGAATCTCGCAATTATTAATTATTTTTAATAAATGAACATTCATTTAACACGAGAGGAAAGGATGATAGTATGTCAGAAAATAATAAAAACACGGGAATTATTTTTCCCGTATCCAATACGGTTTTATTGCCGGGCGTCACAACAAAGTTTTTTATAAAAACTCCTGAAGAAGCGCAGCAACCATTTTTAAAAGATGAGAATAGTACCAATATTGCACTGACGTTAAAGCAGAATTTCGAACAGAAAGATCTAAAGGAAGAAGATTTCCATCGGATGGGAGTAATATTTAAGGTTAATGATACCCAGAAAACAGAAAATGGTATTCTGCTTACAGTTTATATTACAGAACGGGTAGAAGTAAAGGAAATGAATTTCAAAAGTGGTCTGATATTAGCCAGATATGAGACTTTTCCGGACAAAAGGGACTTGGATCATAAGAATCAGGAGGAGATGCTGGGCTATCTAAAGAAGGTAATCCATGAAATTAGTGTAAAATTCCAGGGTGGCGAACAGTATATTCGGATTGTGGATGAGATTAGGAATTTGAATAGCCTTATTGTATATTTAAGCCAGTATATACCCATTACAAATGAAGAAAGATATGAACTGCTCGAAATGGACTCCTTAAAAGAGCGAAGTCTGCGGTTTATGGATCATCTGTTAAAACAGAAGGAGGCTATAGAGCTGCAGTTCCAGATTTCAGAGAAGTTTTCCGAGAAAGCCAACAAACATTACAGAGAAACCGTACTTAGAGAGCAGCTTAAAGCCATTCAGGAGGAATTAAAGGAAGGTAATGAGGGCGAAAATAAAAAAGATAAAGATTATCTGACCAAAATTAAAGAAGCCCAGATGCCGTCTGATATTGAAAAGAGTGCACTGGAAGAACTGGATAAACTAAATGCTCAGGGACCTAACAGTTCCGAGTATAATGTTATCCGCAATTATTTGGAACTGCTGGTACAGCTTCCCTGGAAAAAGATTGAACAAAGTTCTATCGATCTGGACAATGCCAGACAGATACTGGATGAACAGCACTATGGACTGAATAAGGTTAAAGACCGGATTATACAGCATTTGGCTGTTATGAAGCTGAAAAATGACAAAAAGGGTTCCATACTTTTGTTGGTGGGACCGCCTGGTACCGGTAAAACCAGTCTTGGTAAAAGTATTGCGGAAGCACTGGACAGACAGTATATCCGTTTGAGCTTAGGCGGTATCAGAGATGAAGCTGAAATCCGGGGGCACAGAAGGACTTATATTGGGGCTATGCCGGGTAGGATCATTCAAAGTATCCGAAAGGCAGGAGTCAATAATCCAGTGATGGTTCTCGATGAGGTAGACAAGCTTACAACCGGCGGTTACAGCGGTGATCCTGCGAGCGCTTTGCTGGAGGTCCTTGATCCGGAACAAAACAACAGCTTTACCGACCATTATCTGGACCTTCCCTTTGATCTGTCCGACGTTTTCTTTATTGCCACGGCAAATTCCCTGGAAAGCATTCCGGGGCCGTTATTGGACCGAATGGAAGTAATTCAGGTTTCCAGCTATACTGTTGATGAAAAATTTCATATCGGTAGAAATTATTTAATGCCGTCGGTTTTAGAAGAGCACGGACTATCAAAAGATCAGTTGGTTATAGAAGATGAGATCCTCTATAAAATTATCAATGACTATACACTGGAAGCTGGAGTCAGGGGACTGAAAAAACAACTGGCAGCGCTTGCCAGAGTTGCTTCCGAAAAGATTGTTTCAAACAAAGCAGAGCTTCCTTATAAGATTCAGCTGGAGGAGCTGGAGGAACTTCTTGGCAGACAGGTTTCCAGACATGACAAAGCACAGCTGGATAATCCCCCGGGAGTTGTAACCGGACTTGCCTGGACACCGGTTGGAGGTGAAATCTTATTTATTGAAGCTACCGATATGCCGGGCAGCGGAGAGGTTATGTTGACAGGTAAACTTGGAGAGGTGATGAAGGAATCGGCAAGAATTTCTCTAAGTCTGTTAAAATCCAGGCTACCTTTAAATACCGTTAATTTCAAAGAAAGGGATCTGCATATCCATGTGCCCTCAGGAGCGGTACCGAAAGACGGCCCATCCGCAGGAATTGCATTATTCACTGCTCTTGCTTCCTTAATTACAGGCCAAAAAGTGGATTCCAAAATTGCCATGACCGGTGAGATTACATTAAGAGGTGCTGTACTTCCAATAGGAGGCCTTAAAGAAAAATTACTGGGAGCTCAAAGAGCAGGTATTAATAAAGTGCTTATACCAAGAGACAATCTGATTGATTTAAAGGATGTGCCGGAAGAAGTAAAGAATCAGCTTACGGTGATACCGGTTGAAACGATTGAAGATGTACTGAAAGAAACTCTGGAAATTTCTTTACCAAGAATCGAGCATATGTTTTATCAAAAGGGAACCAAAGGTTTATTCCAGGAGGTATAAATCAAACTTGCTTTAAGCAGCATTTTTATCTGATCAGAACATGTTGAGACAGTAGTATAATTAAAGTGTAAATTAGAATGAACGAAAAGGCATTAACGTATTTGATACCGGAAGGTAGGTAAAAGGCGTTAATGTCTTTTTGTTCGATAACCACGGAAAAAAACCTATCTGGAGGAATATATTTAAATATTTTTTAAGATTCTTTCAATAAAATTAAGCATAGTGTATGGGTATTTATGTCATAGTTATGTGAAATACCATATGAAGAGATAGTCACATATGGCGATATTACGAAAAAAATAGCGGCTAAAATGAACAAAGAAACAATGTCAAGTCAAGCAGTAGGCGGGGCTGTTGGACATAATCCTATATTTATTATTATTCCCTGCCATCGGGTCGTTGGAGCAAATGGCAGTTTGACAGGCTACGCTGGGGGCCTGAAAATAAAAACAAAGCTGCTTGTATTGGAAGGTGTCGATATGTCCCAGTTGTTTGTACCTACAAAGGGTACGGCTCTTTAAGGGTAAGAATATTGATATTATAATTAATACAGCTATTTTATAAAAACTGAAAATATACCCTAACGCCAAATGGGTACCAAGATCGATGGTCATCAGAATTGAATAATCCTTTTGACTCTGACAAACTGTAATTTAAAAGATTAAATGGAAGCTATAAAAGATAAGCCAAAACGAACAAAAAATAATATGAAAATCAGCGGGAGTATTTTCTAACGAAGGTATCCCGCTTTTTTATGTCCTTATGTTTTCAAATTAATTCTGTCAATAAAGATTGGAGGAATTCAATGGCACCGATATATCATATTTAATTGCTGATCTCATGACTTGGGATACAACAATTAGAAAGAAAAAGAATATTGTTAATAAATAGGGTTGTCTTTTTTATAGAATAGGAAATTCCACCTTGTAAAAGAATCTTGAATTAAAATAACCCAGTAAAGATGGGTATAGAAAACAGACGAAACAGTAGAAGATGTAAGTGTTTTAGAAGATATTGATGCGAAAATCAAACATAAAACAGCCAATAGTTCCTTCTTTGAATATGAAATACATATAGCTAAGACTTAAGTCACTGTTGAATACAAAGTGCGTAATGTGTGGATATAGAAATATTGCACTATAAATATTGAAATAATAAGGTTCTTATAGCAAATTATAATATTTAAATAAAGTGTGATAAATGAACTAATAGTACAAATAAACAAATAGATATATAGTTTTGAATAATTATTATTGACAATGTATAAATAAGTATGATAGGATAAATTTGTAAAAATATATTCGAAATATTTCGAAATACTATACTATACTGATGGATATGCAAATCAAGCAAAGGAATGGGGAAGAGAATTTTTTATGAATTTTACATATGCTTTATGGTATGTGAAAAATATATATTTATGGGAGATTTTTATGCAAAAAACTAGAAAAATGTTAAGCAGTCTGTTCATTGTACTGGTCGTTTTGTTTCAGTCGACCTTTAATGCATTTGCCGTGGATAGTACGGCAGTACAGACGCAACAGACCAGTACCCAGGTTACTTCTGTGGTGCAGGCGACTTTGGAAGCAGATGCTTCCACCTTTTCATGGGACAATGCGACCGTATATTTTGCGTTGTCTGACCGTTTTTCTAACGGTGATACCAGCAACGACCATTCTTATGGACGCGAGCTTGACCAGAATGGCAATGTTTATTCCAATTATTTGACGGAACCGGCCACTTTTCATGGAGGAGATCTAAAAGGTCTTACTAATAAAGTGAATGAAGGCTATTTTACCGATCTGGGAGTAAATGCGATTTGGATTACGGCACCTTATGAGCAGATTCATGGCTGGCTGGGGGCAGACAGTTTCCGGCACTATGCATATCATGGGTACTATACTCTGGATTATACGAATGTAGATGCCAATATGGGTACGGCGGCGGATCTGGAGACCTTTATTGACACCGCTCATGAAAATGGAATTCGTGTAATTTTTGATGTTGTTATGAATCATGCGGGGTATGCTACACTCAAAGATATGAATGATTTCAATTTCGGTTCTCTGACCAGTAATTGGAAGGATTACTATTATTCCGCCTCTACCAATGCTTACTGGAGTAAAGACTATCTTTACATGGACAAGACTTCTGCAAACTGGGCGAACTGGTGGGGTAGTGCCTGGGTTCGTGCTTCACAAGGCTTTTATGGCTATAGCGGAAGTGAAAGCGGTAACGATTTGACTATGTGTCTTGCAGGGCTGCCGGACTTTAAGACCGAGACACTGAATGATCCTGGAATTCCAAAGCTTTTGGAAAATAAGTGGAAGAGCGAAGGGCGTTATGATCTGGAAGTGGCTGAATTGAATGATTTCTTTAGTACCAGCGACCTTAATCGGCAGGTATCAAATTATCAGGTAAAATGGTTGACTGACTGGGTGCGTGAATATGGTGTGGATGGTTTCCGTGTGGATACCGCCAAGCATGTGGAGCAGGATGTATGGAACACACTGAAAGAGCAGTCCATTATTGCATTGAAGGAATGGAAAGCAAATAATCCGGAAAAGGCTCTGGATGACCTTGATTTCTGGATGACCGGCGAGGTGTGGGGACATGGTGTATCCGCTTCTTCCTCCTATTTCTCCAATGGGTTTGATTCCATAATTAACTTTGGCTTCCAAGGAGTACCCTCCAACATGTCCTCTTTGGAAACAACCTACAGCAACTATGCCAATGTAATCAACAGTAGCAGCAGTAATGTGAATTATCTCAGTTATATTTCCTCCCATGATACCAGCCTTTATAACCGGAGCGATCTCATCAACGGAGGTACGGCACTGTTGCTGGCACCTGGCGCCGTACAGATTTTTTATGGTGATGAAACCGCGAGACCACTGGATTTTCTCAATTGTACATATGCGGATCAGAAATATCGTTCCGACATGAACTGGAATTCGATAAATCAAAATGTGCTGGCTCATTGGCAGAAGTTGGGTCAGTTCCGCGACAAGCATATTGCAGTCGGAGCCGGACAACATAAGCTTATCAGCAGTTCGCCGTATACCTTTAGCCGGACCTATGATGAGAAGGGAATTACGGATGGAATTATTGTAGTTATTGGTGCCAGCGGAGCCACTACTGTGGATGTCAGTTCAGTGTTCGGAGACGGAGCGCTTCTGACGGATTATTATACTGGAGCGCAGGCAAGGGTTTCTGATGGAAAGGTTACGTTTACGGCTGGAACCAATGGTGTCATATTGATTGAGGGTATGAACAACCAACCTTCTGTTTGGATTGACCAGAGCGAAGGCGGATTCTATACCGACGCGATGACTGTAAATATGAATTTTAAAAATGCAGATACGGCTGCCTATTCACTGAATGATTCTGAAGCAGTGGAATATACTTCGGGAGATACCATTACTTTTGGTGAGGCTGCGGCTTTTGGTACCGTCTTTACTCTAAAGCTTACTGCCAGGAACGCTGACGGTGTTACGATTACCAAAACCTATACCTTTACGAAGGAAGATCCGGATCAGGTATTAACCGTACACTACTATAAACCGTCCAGTTGGGGAACACCAAATATCTATTATTATGATGAAGCGGTATCCCCTAAGAAGGAAGGAAAAGCATGGCCGGGAACAGCCATGACCGATGAAGGAGGCGGATGGTATGTTTATAGCATTCCGCTTTGGAAGGAGGCTTCTGTAATCTTTAACTATTCCGGAAGTCAGATTCCGGGAGCGCAGCAGGCAGGATATCGGGTAACAACGGAATCGTGGATTAAGGAGGGTGTGATTTATACACAAAATCCGAATAATCCTGCACCTATTGTCTCCATTGATGCGGAGGAGGGAGATTTCTACACGGATACCCTGACCATCACCTTGACGCTGACCAATGCGGTCATAGCTTCTTATACGGTGAATGGATCTTCGACAACCTCGTTGGTTTCCGGCGATAAGATAGTAATTGGTGAAGGTGCGGCAATCGGTACGACTTTTGTATTGAAGATCGAGGCAGTGAATGCCTATGGTACTACTGCCAAGACCTATACCTTTACCAAGGCAGAAGAACCAGAGGAAAATACCTTTACCGTACACTACTATAAGCCATCCAACTGGGGAACACCAAATATTTATTATTATGATGAAACGGTATCCCCAAAGAAGGAAGGAAAAGCATGGCCGGGAACAGCCATGACCAGCGAAGGAAACGGATGGTATTCCTATATCATTACCGATTGGGACAAGGCCTACGTAATCTTTAACAGCAACGGCAGTCAGACTCCTGCCTCAGGAATGACCGGATATCTGGTAACAGCAGATTCGTGGATTAAAGACGGAGTGGTTTATACAAAGAATCCAGACAATCCGGTACCTGCTGTATTCATTGATGTGAACGAAGGAGATTTCTACACGGATACCCTTACAATCACTCCGACGCTGACCAATGCGGAAACAGCTTCCTATACGGTGAATGGATCTTCGGCAACTTCGCTGGTTTCGGGAGATAAGATAGTAATTGGTGAGGGTGAGGCAATCGGTACGACCTATGTATTGGGAATTGAGGCAGTGAATGCCAACGGTACTACTAACAAGACTTATACCTTTACCAAGGCGGAAGAACCACAGGTAAATACCTTAACTGTTCACTACTATAAGCCATATGGCTGGGGAACTCCGAACATTTATTATTATGATGAGACGGTATCGCCAAAGAAGGAAGGTGCCGTATGGCCGGGAACAGCCATGACCAATGAAGGGGACGGATGGTATTCCTACACCATTACCGGTTGGGACAAGGCATATGTAATCTTTAACAGCAACGGCAGCCAGACTCCTGGGTCAGGAATGAGCGGATATCTGGTAACGCAAGAAGCATGGATTAAAGATGGTGTAATTACAACGGAAAAACCGGTAACCAAATTAATTCCGGTAACCTTTGTGATAAAAAATGCAACGACCAATGTGGGGCAGGAGGTGTATATTGCAGGAAACATAGCTGAACTTGGAAGCTGGAATACTGCAAATGCAATTAAAATGATAATCTCCGAGTATCCGACATGGACGGTAACAGTTAATCTGCCTGCCGGGGAAATGATCCAGTTTAAAGGAATTAAGAAGGATTCCAGTGGGAATGTAGTGTGGGAAAGCGGTTCCAACCATACATATACCGTACCCGTCTCAGGCAATGGAGCAGTAACGGTAAACTGGAGTAATTAACCTTTATCTTTATACACTTTAATGTTATTGAGTTAAACTAACTATCTAAAATTGTAGGAGCTGTTGCAGAATTATTAAGTTCTGCAACAGCTCCTTTTTATAGGATAAATAAAAGATGTGGGTCCCAAAGAATCCGCAAAAAGGGTATAATAAGTTATGTGAATAATACAATAAAAGGATATCGAATTAATGCTAAAATTATTATTTTCAAGCAGCCAGCCGGATTTATCAAAGCAGTGCTAAAAGACAGTAGCAGCGTTATGGAACATATGAGCTAATTCGCTCGTCTAATCATAAAGGAATAAAGAAAGGGGAGTTTTTATGAGGTTTGGTTTTATATTAATTTTAATATCCATAGCAGCGATTATAATAACTTTCATATTAAATCTATTTTTTAAGGAAAAAAGATATGTGAAATATATACCGGCAATTGTATTGTTTCCTTTTATGTTATACAATTTTATTACCATGTATAGTGTAACGAGTGAGGGTTTTGAGTCATTAGGCAGATTTATAATGGGGATTTTATTGCTAACTGGATGCGCAAGTTCTCTTATTGCTTCAATCGTTTTTGACATTGCTCATAGAAATATCGGTCGAAAGAAATAAGTTATATATTTTCTCCGACTTATAATATGAGGTATTTTACTTGTTTTATATTAAGGAGAGAATAGAAATGGGAAGATATGAAGTAGAGAGAAACTTTTTAAAGACTAATTTTAATAAATTGAAGAGTATTAAGACGGATAAAATGAAGGGATTGCCGCAGCCAGAAGGAATAAAATGGTATGATTCTGATTCGAAAATAATCAGCTTACCTTACGTCAGTGCTGATATTCTAAAAAAGCAGGATATTTTCCAATGTATTAAGGATAGGAGGAGTATTCGACATTATAGTGAGGAAGCTATAAGTCTTGCAGAGTTATCCTACCTTTTATGGGCAACACAGGGTATCACTGGAACCAATAAAGCAGGTTTGACTTTTAAGACAGTTCCCTGCAGCGGAGCAACGCATACGTTTGAAACCTATTTATTCGTAATGAATGTTGTTGACTTAGAGAAAGGAATTTATAGATATTTACCAATAGAGCATGCATTACTGTTCATGTTTTCATTAGATGATATAGATAAAAAACTAGATGAAATTTCATTGGACCAGCCTTTTGTTCCTCATTTTACGAAAAAATCTGCGGTAACCTTTGCCTGGAGTACGACACCTTATAGATCGGAATGGAAGTTTGATGTGTCAGCGCATAAGAAAATATTAATCGACGTTGGACATATATGTCAGAACCTATATTTGGCTGGGGAATCTCTGGATATGGGCGTTTGTGCTATTGGCATATATGATCAGGAGGCGGTTGATCAACTCATGCAATTAGATGGAGAGGAAGAATTTGTCATATACTTAGCAACTGTCGGTAAAAAGTAAAGTATATGTGATACTGCCTGGAGTAAATGTCAAAAAGTAGAGTTTAGACTATGACGAGTCTAGGATAATGTAATGATAAAATGTTATAAAAAATAATGGAAGTGAAATATGATGCTATTCGAAGAAATCAAACAAGAAATTATGGCTGACCCGATAAACGAAGCCTATACAAAATTGGGAATCCCGCCAATATTTAAAGCTTCAGTACATGCTAGGATTGCTATAGTTGGGCAAGCGCCGGGACGTAAAGCAGAAGCAACTGGGTTGTTTTGGAACGATTTAAGTGGTGATCGTTTAAGAGAGTGGTTGGGAGTATCTCGAGAGATATTCTATAGTACGAATCGTATCGCTCAATTGCCTATGGATTTCTATTACCCAGGAAAAGCAAAAACCGGTGATGCTCCTCCTAGAAAAGGTTTTGCCGAAAAATGGCACCCGCGTTTACTTGCGGAGATGCCAAATATTGAAATCATAATTCTAATTGGCAGCTATGCACAGAACTATTATTTAAATAAAAGACAAGAGAAAAGTTTAACTGAAACTGTTAGAAATTATCAAAACTATTTGCCGGAGTTTTTTCCATTGGTGCATCCATCTCCTTTAAATCTTGGCTGGCTGAAGCAAAATCCATGGTTTGAAGAGGATGTTTTACCTGTTCTAAAAGAAATTGTGAATAAGAACTTATAGAGAATTATTCAATAATATAATGACAATATATGTATGCACTTATCTTATAAATAAGTGCATTTTTCTGTTGAATTCTATAGGAACACTTTGTTTTTTGTATGTTCAGGTATATAATGTAAATGATTACTTTTTTGTTTGAAAAATAAAACCATATAATTTTAGGATGTATTCAAAGTCACAATTTGGAGGTTGTAAATGAATATTTTAGTAATAGGTGGTACTAGATTTATGGGTGTACATTTGGTTAAATATTTATTAGCTGGAGGACACAAGGTAACTATTGCAACACGAGGCCAAACTGCTGATGATTTTGGAAGTGATGTTGATAGAATAGTTATGGAGCGTACCGATAAAGAAAGCATTTTTAAGGCACTTAGTGGAAGATGTTTCGATACGGTATATGATAGCCTGGCTTATTGTTCTAATGATATAAAATATCTTCTTGATATTTTAGAGTGTAATAGATATATTCAAATATCGACTCTGTCGGTTTACCAACAACTAAAAGACCATCTATCCGAAGAGGAATTTGATGCTAAAACTTATCCACTAAAATGGTGCTCAAGAGAGGATTATACCTATGATGAAATAAAAAGGCAAGCTGAGTGTGCACTGTATCAAACGTACGCCGATGTATCTGCTGTATCTGTACGATTTCCATATGTAATTGGAGAAGATGATTATACAAAGCGTTTGTACTTTTATATCGAGCATATTATTAAGTCTAGACCTATGAATATAGATAATTTAACCCATACGATGTCATTTGTAAAATCAAAGGAAGCAGGTAAATTTCTTGCGGAATTGCTAGATAAAGATTTTTGCGGTTCAATTAATGCCGCGAGTTATGGAAATGTCTCGTTATCTGAAATTATTCATTATATTGAAAATAAAACAGGTATTAAGGCAATTTTATCGAATGATGGTGAGAATGCGCCTTATAACGGAACTCCTACCTACAGCCTCGACTTACAAAAAGCCGAAAAAATTGGATATAAATTTTCACATCTTAATACATGGTTGTATGAATTATTGGATATTTATATTGATAGAGCATTGGTAAAAGAGTAACTCAACATAATTTTATCCCTCGATATGTTTCTGCAGAAACATATCGAGTTTTTTTGATGAAAAATACTTCTATAGTAAGGTTTAGCTAATACAAGGTGTTGGATTATTATTGCATATTGTGTAAAGTAATCTATGTGAAAATATCACAAATAAATATATTTAAACATATAGTATACCGTAATTTAAACTTGGAGTAGAAGGTTAGAAATGAGAGAACTTGATCCTCATAAAGTATTTGTTCAATATAGGGATAAAATGATGCCATATAAGCCTGTTATTGGCAGAAAATATACTATAACCCATTCGGACACCACCGCTCAGCTATATGTATTTGTGTCGGGAAATTATGCTGAAGATCAAATTACTAAAATGCGTGATGAGGTAAGAGCTGCATGGGTGGAAAACAAAGAAGGAATTGCTTTAGTTGGCTGGGTACTTGTAGATGGTAAAGATGTTATTGGAAAGGCTTATGCTAGAAATCAAGTTTTCTATAACGAAATGCCTACTGCTCTTCAGGCCTTGCGTCAAGCTGATAGATTCTTGTTTGATACAAAGCCTTATCTTGATAACACACCAGTATTTATTCACTTTATCTCAAGTGATCCTACCTATGATAAGACCTATGATTTTGGAGCTATTGGCAACTATAAGTAGTTGTGAAAAGGTATTGTATTCTCATTTGCATTGTATAAATGCATAAGCCTTGATATAATGGGTGTACAAGCTAACGAACGATTAGCGATACCCACCCTGTAACCATTAGGGAATAAATGATTAAGGAGGGGGAATTATTAAGTATAAATACTTTTTAGTATTATCTATAATTTCCAGTATTCTTTTCTTTGTAATGATATACTTTTTTTTGTTTTCTATCGATAAAGTTAGTGGTGTTTATAGAAGCAAGACCCAAGAAACAGTTATTGATATGAATAAGGATTTTATGAAAGATACTGTAAAAAATCTGATTTCTGATATAGAACTTGAAATAAAGATGCAGACAGAAAATATAAGAAAATTAGTTAATAATACATTTTCTGTTATGAATTTAAATATACCGGAAAGCGACAAAGAATTTAACAATTACTTTGTTAAATTCTTTCAAAATAGCTCATCTAATATATGGACGACACTTATTTGGAATAACAATGAAAATAAAACAATTTATGATTCACATAACTTAGGAGGTGATACCTGGGAAAATACCTTAGGTAACATTAAAGCCAATTTATCCTCTTATCGCATAGTTAACCATGGTGATGAGATAGCTGTTTTTGGTATTAGTAAAAGTTATGTTAATGATCTTGTTAAAACCAATATATCTTTTAATATAAAAAAATTGCAATTTGAAGGTGACACTTATGTATGGGTTAATGAAATTTTGAATTATCAGGGCGGTAAGAATTTTGCAATTAGAAGGATTCATCCGAACCTTCCAGAAGAGGAAGGTGCATATCTTTCTACTGATATGACCGATATGAAAGGGAATTACTATTATGTAACCGAACTCGAAGGAATCAATAAATATGGTGAAGTGTTTCTTTACTATTATTTTAAGGAACTCCACAGAGATACGGTGTCAGAAAAGTTAACTTATGCTAAACTATATAAAAATTTTAACTGGGTTATTGCAATGGGTACTTATCAGAAGGATATGCAATCCTATATAGATCAGACAAATAAAGAGAGCAAAGCGCTTGCTTCCAGACTTATATTTATATTGGGTTTTGTATTCGTTATTATAATGAGTAGTGGTTATTCTATTGTTATGTTAATTGAAAAATTATATTTTAGACATTCGAAAAAAGTACTGGAATCAGAGATTAATAAAGATGCTCTTACTAAAGCGGATAGTCGTAGAAGCGGTACAAAGGAGCTAAGTAGCGCATTCAGGGAATACAGGAAGAATGGAACGAATGCAGGAATAATGATGTTTGACATTGATTATTTTAAGAATATAAATGATACTTATGGACATGCTGTCGGTGATATGGTTTTAGTTGAAATTGTTAAATCAATTTATCGTATTATTAGAAGTTCTGATAAGCTTATACGGTGGGGTGGCGACGAGTTTATTGTGATTTTTTATGGCTTACAAGTGGAAAATGCCCTTGGTTTTGGCGATACAATATTATCAGTAGTATCTTCGTTGAATTTACCTGTAGATAACGAAAAAATAAGTCCAACATTATCTATTGGTTTCTCTTATTTTAAAGAAACGGATTCTAATTTTTCGGAGGCATTAAAACGTGTGGATCAGGCACTATATGAAGCCAAAACCAGTGGTCGTAATCAGGTAAAAATAATATTATAAGTTTTAGTAAAATTAAGTTATAACAAACAGGGCTGCTGCAAGGCTAACATAAGTTGGTCGAGCGACAATCCTGTTTTTATTTGGTTTAATATTACCTTGTTATCAGTCCTGTTTCATTGCCTCCTTTGGGGGATTTTGTGTGGGGACTCCATTTTACTGGCTATTAGCAGTTTTTCTGCAGAAAAAATTAATTACTTTAAATAAATATTACCATAGGTAAACACAATATAGATATAAAACAATTAGGAGACAATGCAGCATGAAAGATAATGAAATGTATACCGCGCAGGAGATACAAGCGCAAACACAGCCAATTCCGGGAAAAGAAAGCAGCATGAATCCAGAGCCGCTTTATGATAATCCGGATTTTAAAGGAGCCAGTAGACTAAAGGGAAAGACCGCCATAATTACCGGGGGAGACAGTGGGATTGGAAGAGCGATTGCAGTAGCTTATGGGAAGGAAGGCTGCAATGTTGTCATCGTTTATAATGTAGCGGATGATGATGCAAATTTCACGAAGAAAGTTGTAGAAGGGTATCAAGCAAAAGTAATATTAATAAAAGGTGATATTGGTAATAGCAATTTCTGTAATCAAATAATAGAGAAAACCATTCAAGCTTTTGGAGCCTTAGATATTATCGTTAATAATGCAGCAGAACAGCATCTTAAAAAAAGGCTGGAAGATATCACGGATGAGCAGCTGCAAAGGACATTTCAAACGAATATCTTTGGAATATTTTATTTAACACGAGCAGCACTTCCACATCTTAAGGAAAATAGCGTTATAATAAATACAAGTTCTGTTACAGCCTTTAAAGGAAATCCAGATTTACTAGATTATTCATCAACAAAAGGTGCCATTACAGCCTTTACTAGATCCCTGTCTGCAAATTTGGCAGAACGAAAGATAAGAGTAAACCAGGTAGCTCCCGGTCCCATCTGGACACCATTGATTGTATCTACTCTAGACAAGAACACCGTGGGAATATTTGGAAAAGATACACCGATGAAGCGACCTGGTCAGCCAGTTGAGGTAGCAGAAGCCTATGTATTTTTGGCATCGGATGCATCTACTTATATCACGGGACAGACCATTCATATTAATGGTGGTGAGATAGTGAATGGATAGTTATAGCAAAGATAAGTGAATTGAATAGAAAGAGACCGTTCCTCCAGAGTTTCTTTAGAAACTTTCTAAGCTGGGAATGAACGGTCTCTTTCTATTCATGACAAGTGAAACGACTTGTCGTTTCATCTTGTTTGCGTATAGGAAACGTGACGGAAATGATTGTACATAGGATGGTATACCCTAGTTTTGCACATTATCCTGCAACAAACGCCATAGGGTTGTGCGGCTGATGCCCAAGCGTTTGGCGGCGGCAGTGTGATTACCCTCGGTTTCTTCCACCACTCGAATTGCGATATCTTTACTGATTTCTGAAAGTGTACGGTTGAGGTCCAGAGGAGTGGCAGCATTTTCTTGCTGAGAAGAAAAAGCACCGACGTGACGCTCTTTAAGTAGTACCTGGCGGACATTTTCTGCAGTAATGATATGGCTGGTACCAGTTACTGCAAGTTCCTCAATTACTCGGCGAAACTGAGTGTAATTATGGGGCCAGTTGTAACGTTGCAGTAAAGCTAGACCTTCCGGTTCAGCACCTAAAACCTGTCTAGGCATATTGACGTTCATATGGCTTAAGCATAGATTCATCAGTGTTGGTATCTGATGAGATACTTGACGGAGCGGGGGGAGATATAAAGAAAGACAGGAAAGTTTTTCTCTAAATAAAGCACCTACTTTAGAAATATATTCGCCGCTCTGGCAAACACAAGAAATCATTACTCTATTTCGCTGGCATACATCCATCTCAGTCAACACTGCGATTAACTGGTACTGTCGTTCCAGAGATAGGACATCCACATTTGCAAAGTATAGGGTGCTGCCTTCATCTGCCAATGGGGAGTTGTGATGCTCCATAAGAAACGCCCAACTTCGATCGTTAAGTAAGCTACAGTTTATGGATACTAAAGGGGTGTTCCGCAGCTGACCCTTAATGTAAAGCATGCTGACGATAGATTCCTTGCCAGTGCCATCCTCGCCTGTGAAGATGACAGGGGTGTTGCTTTGGCTGATTTGGTCAATTTCCTGCTGGGAACCTTGGAGATTACCTACAAAGCTGAATATGCTGCTGTAGTAAGCTGCCTCTTCCTCGGCTCGACCAGAGAAACTGATGCCCATCTGGTTAGAGGCTACCGGCAATTTTCTTTCATCGAAGAAAAAAGCGGTATATCGTAAAGCACCACTGTTAATTTGCCGAACACGAATAGAGTAGCGCATACCTTTTAGAGATCGACTAATTCTCTGATCCCCCTCGTACCCGGCTTGGGAAAGTTCGTTACGTAATAACTCCAATAGTTCGGGCTTTAGATCTTCCAGTGTGGATAGAAACAGATTTCCCTGGCTGTCAAAAACAATCGTTTGCCCAATCTGTCCACGAAGAAGCTCTCTAAAAAATAAGTTTTCATCCCGTAAGTATTGTTGGCTGTTACACAGCAACAGTGTCTGGTTAAAGGCATTTCGGATACTTTCTATCCCGGAGGTAATAAGGAAGGAATTGATTCCGAGCCGTTGGGCTGTGGTATTAACAATCACGTCGCAAAGAATGGGCTCGCATTGCTTGTCCTGAAGGCTGCGCAGGGTCGGCTCCACAGCCTCGATAGAATCTGGTGTATGGATATCAATGTCGCATTCCAGTAAGTCACAAAGGGGTAACACATGGTTCTTGATATCTGCAAAGGAAATCATGGTTATCTTCTTCTTTAGTCCATTTGCCAGTTTAATAGCGCATAGAATATCATACATGGATATTTCAATCTCAATGACTGGAATGGTTAGTTTCTGACGTAAAATCTGGGCTGTTGCACCACGGGAAATTACCACATCGTAATCTCCGTGGAAGTTATTCTGTGCGATGGTAAGACCTTGCTCCATATCACCTACATAAACTGTCAAATCAATTTGAGGAAAGTCCTTCGCCAGATTCATCATCTGAATTTTCATTCCCTCGTAGGGCGCTATGCCCAAGACACGAATATAATTCTTCATAATCACCTCAAAATACGTTTCATATTTGAACATATTGTACCAAATGCACAAAAAATAAGCAATAGATTTTTCATGTGTTTCATAAATAAACGATTTAAGAGTGGGTATAACTTGACGTAAGCACAAAAAATTATATAATATGAATATAAACTTTAACAAAAAGGGATAAATAATTTATATAATACACAAAAAAGAAATTAGCCCTTCTAAAGTGTTTAAATATGAAACGATAGGAGGCGGATGTATGGTTAAGCTGCTAATTATTGCAGATGACTTTACGGGAGCACTTGACACGGGCGTGCAGTTTGCAGCCAGGGGTGCAGCAACAATCGTGGTAACAGATCTGAATTATGATTTTCAATTAATTGAAAAAACAGTGGAAGTTTTAGTAATGGTGACAGAAACAAGACATCTGCAGCCACAGAAAGCCTATGAGATTGTATATAGTACAGCACATAGAGCATTTCAAGCCGGAATTGCTCACATTTATAAAAAGACAGACTCGGCACTACGAGGAAATATTGGGAGTGAATTGATAGCGCTGATGGATGCAACAGGTGTCGACACCATACCTTTTCTCCCTGCCTTTCCCAAACTCGACAGGGTCACCCGAGAGGGAATTCACTATATCGATGGTGTGCCTGTGGCTCAAAGCGTCTTTGGACAAGACCCGTTTGAACCAATTCTTAACTCGGCAGTGGCAGATATCCTAGGACAGCAAACAAAGGTGCCGGTGTTGATACACCCACGAATGGAAGAGTATAGGATTCCAAATCCAGGTATCCAGGTATTTGATGCAGAAACAGATACAGATCTGAAACACATTGGTAAAAAACTGGGACTAGAACAGCTTCGTTTCAGTGCAGGATGTGCCGGGTTTGCGACGGTGCTGGCAGATATGCTGAATTTGAAGGGACCAACCCCCAAAATACCAGAACTTGAAGATATACTATTTATTGCTTGTGGCAGT
The DNA here is from genome assembly GCA_023407575.1 of Bacillota bacterium. Taxonomy (GTDB): domain Bacteria; phylum Bacillota; class Clostridia; order Lachnospirales; family Lachnospiraceae; genus Mobilitalea. The sequence goes on along the minus strand of JAEYLX010000075.1, from coordinate 219,518 downwards.
GTCAATCCAGTAACGATCAGCCAGATGAAGGCTGCACAGGAACACGGGTTTCCGCATGTGCATTTGAAGCCTGTTCAAAAACTGGAATCAAGCTGGGTAGATAGCAAGGCTGCAGGAGAGTGTATTCATAGTTGGCAAGCACAGGCATCTGCGAAAAGACAATTTATTCTAGACGTTAATGATCCAGAAGGGTGTGAAGATACCGATATCTACGCGCGTGAACATAACTTGACAACGGAACAGCTAAGGGTACTAATTTCTGACAATCTAGCAGCTTTGATTAAACGAATGCTTGATGACGGCCTAAAAGCTACTCTTTTATGTACCGGTGGCGACACCTTGATGTCGTTAATGCAAGCAATAGGTATTTCAAAGCTTACACCAATTTGCGAAATGGAAACAGGTGTTGTTTTAACAGAATTTATTTACAAAGGATATACTTATCAGATTATTTCTAAATCTGGTGGTTTTGGAGATCAAGATCTTTTAATTAAACTGGCAGAAAAGATTTCCCAAAAATGGTAACACTAATTCTTAGAACATGGAGGTAAATTATGAATTATCCTATTCTTCCCGGCTTGACTCTGGACGGTCGTATCTACCGCAATGAAGAAATGGGTACTGTGGAATCCATGGTACCACCCGGCCCCTTCGCCACCTGTCATTCTCCTGCAATGCTAGAATTGCCAGATGGTGACCTGCTGTGTTGCTGGTTTGCTGGAACTTATGAAGGTGAAGCCGATGTCCATATCGTATGTGCCCGTTTACCAAAGGGTGACGACAGATGGACAGAGCCAGTCTCGGTATCTGGAGACCCTAAGCGCAGCGAGCAGAATCCATCTTTATTCTATGGCCCTGATAATGCTGTATGGTGCATGTACACCGCTCAATTAGATCGGGTTGAGGGTAAAGACAATATGCAGTTCACCTCACAGATTAGATGCCAAAAGAGCTTTGATGGAGGGCGTACTTGGAGCGACTATGAAACATTCTTCCCAAGAGAAGGCAGCTTTTGCCGCCAACCGATTCAGATTCTAAAAAATGGACGTTGGATTTTTGGCAACTGGCTATGCACTGACTCAAAAGAAGGTCTATCCGGTGATCCCAGTGTATTTCAGATTTCTGATGACCAGGGCAAATCCTGGCGCATGGTAGAAATGCCGAATAGTCGTGGCCGTGTTCATCCTACCGTTGTGGAGTTGGATGACGGGCACCTTGTAGCTTTCATGCGTAGCCGTGAGGCTGACAAGGTGTACCGAAGCGAATCCCTAGACTGGGGCGAAACTTGGTCAGAGCCAAAACCAACTCCTCTGCCTAACAATAACTCCTCTGTAAGTGCTATCCGCACCCAAAGTGGTCGTATTGCTGTGGCATATAACCCCACCTGCACACCAACTCCAGTGCCAGGAAAGGCTGCATGGCCGGGACTTCGTTGTCCTGTTGCTGTGGCATTATCCGAAGACGGCGGTCTTACTTTCCCATTAATTCGCTGGATGGAACGTGGCGAAGGATACATGGGAGAGGAGAACAAAACAAACAATAAGCAGTACGAGTATCCTTACCTGATGCAGAGTAGAGATGGCAGACTGCATCTAACCTACGCAGCCTACACTCGTAAGTGCATAAAATATGTTAGTTTTACCGAAGAAGATGTTATTGGAGCAAAACGTGAGTCTGTCGGTGTGTACAACCCTACCTCTGGCGAGGGAACAAAATAAACGACATCCAGAGTGATGACTCTCACAAATTGTTAATAATAGGAGTGATAGCAAATGCAGACAGTATATAATTTAAAAATGCCCCATGCCGTCTACGGCGGGGAAAACTCAATAGACAATATCACTACAATCTTAAAGAATAACCATGTTAAGCGTGTAGCCATGTTTACAGACAAGGGAATACTTGCCACCGGTTTATTTGATTTGCCAGAAGCTGCGGTAAAGGCTGCAGGCGCAGATTACTATGTGCTGGACGAGATTCCACCAGAACCCTCCTACACAGCAGTACAGAAGATTGTTGATCAATTCAAAGCAAGCGGTGCAGATATGATTATTGCCTGCGGCGGTGGAAGTGTTTTGGATGCTGCTAAGCTTGCCAGTGTACTTGTAACAGATGAATATGGTGTAAAGGAATTACTGGATGAGCCAGGACGTGCAAAAAAATGTGTTCCAACAGTTCTGATTCCCACCACAGCCGGAACAGGTGCTGAGGTAACACCAAATGCCATTGTTGCAGTTCCGGAAAAAGAGTTGAAGGTCGGCATAGTAAATGAGAATATGATTGCTGATTATGTGATTTTAGATGCTCGTATGATTAAAAATTTACCTAGACAGATTGCTGCCGCTACTGGCGTAGATGCCTTAGCGCATGCCATTGAGTGCTACACCAGTAAAAAAGCAAATCCATTCTCAGATACCTTTGCGTTGGAAGCGCTTGATCTGATTTTGAACAATATTATCCCTGCCTGTGATGATCCAGAGGCTATGGAAGCTAAGAATAAGATGCAGATTGCCGCATTCTATGCTGGAATTGCTATCACAGCTTCAGGTACCACAGCTGTACATGCTCTAAGTTATCCTTTGGGTGGCAAATATCACATTGCTCATGGTGTATCCAATGCTATCTTATTGGCACCGGTTATGCGTTTCAATGCAACTGTTTGTCAGGAACGTTTAGCCATAGCCTATGACCGTTGCTGCCATGACACCGAAAATATCTGTCTTACAACAAATGAAAAGACAGAATGGATGATTAAGAAACTTGAGCAAATTGTACTTCATTTAGAGATTCCTACCAGCTTAAAGGAATTTGGTGTTCCCAAGGAAGATTTGGAGGGCTTAGTAGAAGCTGGTATGCAAGTACAACGCTTGCTGGTAAATAATATGCGTCTAGTAACACCAGAGGATGCAAGAAATCTGTACTTAGAAATCCTATAAATTAATGTTCAAATAAAAAGGAGAAGGTATTATGAAAAAAGTTGAATTGAAAGGTATTATCCCACCCATTCTAACCCCTATGAATGCCGATGAATCAATTAATCTGAAGGAGATGGGTAATCAGATTGAACGCATGCTGGAGGGCGGTGTCCATGGTCTGTTCCCCTTCGGAACCAACGGCGAAGGTTACATCCTTAGCGAGAATGAGAAAATTGAAATTCTTGAGGCCACCATTGACCAGGTGAAAGGTCGTGTTCCGGTGTACGCAGGAACAGGCTGTATTTCCACTGCAGATACCATTCGTATTAGCAAGAAGGCACAGGAGCTTGGTGCTGATGTGCTATCCATTATCACCCCCAGCTTTGCTCTTGCTTCACAAAAGGAGCTTTATGACCACTATGTAGAAATTGCTAAGCATGTGGATACTCCAATCGTGCTATACAACATCCCTGCACGTACAGGTAACAAACTGCTTCCTGAAACTGTTGCAAAGTTAGCGAAAGATGTAGATATCATTATGGGCGCTAAAGATTCCAGCGGTGATTGGGATAACTTACTTGCTTACATCAATCTTACAAAGGATTTAGACAAAGATTTCCGTGTATTATCCGGAAACGATGCACTAATTCTACCTTGTCTCGAGGCAGGCGGTGCAGGTGGTATCGCAGGATGTGCTAACGTATATCCTAAGATTCTGGCATCTATTTATGAACTATTTACGGCTGGCAAGCTCGAAGAGGCTAAAGTTGCTCAAGACTCTATTGCCTCCTTCCGTGCCGTATTTAAATATGGTAACCCTAATACGATTGTTAAAAAGGCTACTTCTCTTCTTGGTTATCCGGTAGGTGATTGCCGCCGTCCCTTCAACTATCTATGCGACGAAGGTATTGCCGCACTAAAACAAGTTTTGAAGGAAAATGCCGACAAAGGGATGTGTTAATATGAGTAAGCAATTTAAACCTATTATTGGTATTTCCATGGGTGACCCCTTTGGAAATGGGCCGGAAATTACCGTTAGCGCACTGGCAGATGAACAAATCTATGAGCGTTGTAAACCTTTAGTAATAGGAGACGAGTCTTCTATGAGTTACGCGCTGAAGGTAGCCGAGAAAGTTCACGGCATTCATCTGGAGCTGAATGTGGTTTCTACACCTGACGAAGGCAAGTATATCCATGGAACCATAGATCTAATGGATTTGAAGCTGGTTCCTGCAGAAGCAATTCCGGACACCTCAAACCTAGAGGTACCAAAGCCGTTTGGCGTGGGAGCCTGTGCCTTAGGTGGCGAGGCAGCTTTCCAGTATGTTTTAAAAGTTATTCAGCTGGCAATGGATGGGCAGATAGATGCTACAGTTACCAATTCATTGAGTAAAGAAGCCATAAATATGGCAGGACATCACTATTCAGGCCATACTGAGATCTATGCTGACTATACGAACACACCTAAATACACCATGATGCTGGCTCATGGCGATCTGCGGGTTGTTCATGTCTCCACTCATGTATCTTTACGTGAAGCTTGTGATCGTGTCAAGAAAGATCGTGTCCTAGATTGTATTAGAATTGCCAATGAAGGTTGTAAAGCACTTGGAATTAAAGCACCTAAAATTGGAGTAGCAGGGCTGAATCCCCACTGTGGCGAGAATGGCTTGTTCGGTTGGGAGGAAGTGCAAGAAATCCAACCTGCCATCGATGCTGCCATGGCAGAAGGCATTATTATTCCCGAAAAGAGGCCAACCCCTCCCGATACAGTGTTTTCTAAGGCACTGGGCGGATGGTATGACATTGTTGTGGTCATGTACCACGACCAAGGTCATATCCCACTAAAGGTAAAAGGCTTTGTTTATAACCGTGAAGAAAAGCACTGGGATGCGGTCGAAGGGGTTAATGTAACCCTGGGTCTGCCTATCATTCGTGCCAGCGTGGATCATGGCACAGGCATTGACCTGGCAGGCAGTGGCCGTTCCAGCGAGCTAAGCCTCATTAATGCCATAGATTATGCCATTCTTATGGTTAATGCCAAGCATTTCGAACAGAATACTTGAATTGATAATATACCAACTGCAAAAAAATAATCCTGTATAAAAGAGAGGAATTCAAAATGACTATTCCAATGATTATTGCCCTTGCTATAACTGTATTTATGATTATTTTAATCATGACAGAAAAACTTCCCTTCGGTGCACCTCCAATACTTGCCTGTCTACTATTGGTTCTTTTTGGTATTGCAGATATAAAAGCTGCTTTTGCCGGCTTTTCTAACTCTACCATTGTTATGCTTGCATCCTTTATGGCAATTATTGCCGCTCTTCAAAAGACCAGCTTTATTGCTTCCTTCAAAAGAGCAATGTTCAACATGGCTAGTAAAGGCGGGTTTAAAGCCTATGTATTGTTAATACTTGTAGTTATGCTTGGTACCAGCTTATTTGGTACAGGCTCAACTGCTTACTATGTACTTACTCTAGGTATCTTATCCACCATACCTTTCAATGAAAAATTACCAGGTACCAAATTTATTATGTCTGCCGGCTTTGCTGCTAACCATCCTTTAATTCCTATGAACGTAGCGCTGCAATATGGTATTGTTGTTGCTGTTCTTCAAGCTGCTGGAGCAGTTGTAGGGGAAGTTTCCCTAGTAAAATTCTCTGTTGTAAACTTAGTTGTTTCGTTAGCCTTCCTGGGATGGTGCTTACTTGGTTACAAAAGACTGCCTAGCCGTGATATTGAAGCGGTAACGGATGATGCGAAAACCCAAGGCGTAAATGCTACCCAATTGCCTAAATGGAAAGAATATACTACATATGTAGCCTTTGTTGCTGCTGTAGCTGGTATGCTTCTTCAAAGTAAAGTTGGCGATGCAGGCTATGTAATTCCAGGCTTGGCTGTAGCAGTGATATTAGCTATCCGTGTTTTAGATTTCACAGAAATACGTAATAGCATCGGATCTCCGATCATTTTAATGTCTGCTGGTGTTATTGGTGTTGCCGATGCTCTTGGAAGCACTGGACTAACTGGTTTGGTTGGGGAGACTGTGGCAAACATGCTTGGTAATAGCATCAATCCTTTCCTTTTAGTTTTTGCATTCTGTGTACTGACAAGCGTACTTGCAACCCTTACAGGTTCTACCTTGGGTACTGTATATGTATTTGCACCTTTAGCAATTTCAACTTGCTTAAGCTTAGGTTTAAATCCAACTGCAGCAGCTGCGGCAATCGTGGTTTCAGGCTGGAACGGACATTTCCTGCCTGTTGATGGAATGCCGGCTATGATTATGGGTCTTGGTAAGTATAAGCTAACGGAGTTCTGGAAATTTACAGTTCCGATGTATTTTATTCGTTTACTTGCATTAACTGCAGGAGCTTTATTGATGTTCCCTATGTAAGCTTTTATAAAATAAACAACCAATATATAACATAATCTTCCGATATTTAGAGAAAGAGGTAATGCTATGAATTGTAAATTTGAATTAGAACATATTGGTATCAACACCGCAAATGCCGAAGAAGCAGAAAAACTAGCGCAGCTTTTCAGTATGATGTTTAACCTTGAGCCTCGTCATGGACAAAAGTCAGAATTCGGCGGTCCTTACTTTGAGTGTATGAAGGCTCCATTCTTAGGGGCAAATGGTCATATTGCAATGCGCACGCCAGATTTAACTGCTGCCGCAGAAGAGTTAAAAGTAAAAGGCTTTTCCTTTAACATGGATACTGCTGCATATGTTGAAGATGGAACCTTGAAAAACGTTTATCTAGATGGCGAGTTTGGCGGTTTTGCAATCCACATTATGCAAAAGTAAGAGTTAATTCAATTTATCCCAAGATAGAATTAATGCATTTAGAATTATAATATAGTTTAGAATAATATAACAATAAAACGGAGCTTGTTCAGATGTCTCAAATTGAGCATCAGAAATAAGCTCTATTTTATGTTCCAGAAAACTACTATTTTATTTCATTTCACAAGCGTATACACCCCTTTTATAACAGGAAGCTGTAGAGACCTAGAGATAAAGGAATAAGTGATTTGAAACCTCTAAGCTATTGCTGAGCTTTAGTTACAACGATAATATTAGTTACAGCTATGCCCGCATTAAGTCAGAGAAAATAAATGATATTGAATTTGCATGGAATGAATTAGCTTATACTTTAGATTTTGAATTGGTACCGGCTGAGAACGAGATTCAAACATACAATTACAGTGATACAACCTTTTATTTCACAAACTCGATAGCCGTTTCGGTTGAATGTACTCCGCTTTTGGAAAACATGAGTCATGTAAATAGCAACGTCTATTGCCATTTAGATAAAGCAGTGAATGAAAGTCAGATGATAATCACTGAAAGACCATTATAGTTCAGGAGTCTGTTTTTCCGTTCATAATTTTCTAAACAAGAAACTTTGCTAATTAACAATACTATGATTCCTGGAGCTTTGGAGTGTATAAAACTTTAGCAGAAAAAGTATAGTAAGAAGCATCTTGACGAAATACATTTTATTACATATAATCTATAACATAGAATAAATTTAGGATGGTAACTCATGAATACAACACTTAGATGGATTAGATTTGAAGCTATAATGATCGCAATTTTATCGAATAACGGGATAGGTGCGTCCAAAATTAATAGCTTTGATAAAAACCATATAAGAAAATTGGTAAATTCATGATAGCATAATAACATTGATGAATGGAACCCAAGGCTTATTGGCTTTGGGTTTTTTTGCGTTTATAAACGAAAGGAATCAGAAAATGATAGAATTAAGTATTGATAATTTATTGAAGTTTTATGGAGCAAATAAGATATTTGAAAACATTTCCTTTGATATAAAAACTGGGGAACACATTGGATTGATTGGGAGAAATGGCTGTGGAAAGACATCGATTTTGAAAATATTGATGGGTCTGGAAGAACATCAAGCAGGGAACATCAGTATCCGAAAGGATTGTAAACTGGGCTATCTTAATCAAATCCCTGAATATGCAGAAGATGCCACTGTTATGGATGTAATACAGATGGCATTTAAAAGCATCAATGACATACACACAAAAATGAAGGAATTAGAGCAGCAGATGACTTATCTGCAGGAGCAAGAGCTTGAGACAGCCATTTTGAAGTATAGTAAATTACAGGAACAATATGAATTAGGAGAAGGTTATGAGCTCGAGACAAAGATTAATAAGATAACAGAAGGACTTAAAATAACGGAAGATCTTAAGCATATGCTGTTTAACAGTCTAAGTGGAGGTGAAAAAACAAGAGTAATTTTAGCCAAACTTTTGCTGGAGGAACCGGATATTCTCCTTTTGGATGAGCCAACCAATCATTTAGATTTAAATACAATAATGTGGCTAGAGAGTTTTTTAAAAGATTATAAGGGAGCAGCACTTATCATATCTCATGACAGATTCTTTTTAGACAATGTTGTTGGCAGAATAATTGAACTAAATAACGACCAGGCAGAAGAATATCTGGGAAATTACAGCTATTTTGTCACGGAAAAGGAAAGAAGATTTTTATTAGCTCAAAAGGAATATCAAAATCAGCAGAAAAAAATAGATAGGATGGAACAGCAGATGGAACGTTTTCGTATCTGGGGTGCAATGAGAGACAGTGAAGTAATGTATAAACGCGCAAAAGAGATTGAAAAACGTCTTGAGAAAATTGACGTCTTAGACCGTCCAATATTAAGTAAGAGAAAAATTCGTTTGAATCAAACAGAGATAGGAAGGTCTGGGAAAATAGTGATTGAAGCTCTTAATCTTAAGATAAGCTTTGGAGAACGATTACTATTTAAAGAGGCAAAGGTTAATATCTTTTATCAGGATAGTGTCTGTATCATAGGTGAGAATGGCTGTGGTAAAACGACACTTCTTAAGCTGCTGTTAGGAGAACAAGAACCTGACGTTGGAACAGTTAAGATGGGTTCGCAGGTTATGATCGGATATCTTCCACAACAGGTAGATTTTAAAGATGAGGATCAAACAGTTTTAGAGTACTTTTCAAGACTTCATAACCTTACCTATGGAGAGGCCAGAGCTCAATTGGCAAAGGTGTTATTCTTTAATGAAGATGTAAATAAGAGTATTAAATTCTTATCTGGCGGTGAAAAGAGTCGACTAAAGCTTTGTTCATTAACGTTTGAAGGGGTTAATCTATTGATTTTAGATGAACCAACCAATCATCTTGACATAGAATCACGAGAGGTGCTGGAAGAGACCTTGCTAAATTTCAGTGGTACACTGTTATTGTATCTCATGATCGATATTTTATCGATAAAATGGCAGATAAAATAATAGAAATCGAAAATTTGACCACAAAAGAATACAACGGAGATTATGAATATTATCAAGAAGAAGTGAAAAAGTTACAGGAGAAACAGTCAGTGGTAAAAGATAGTATGGTAAAACTCCAAGACAATAATAAATTAAATAAGCAGACCTCCACTAATAATTCATTTTTGGAACCGAAGAATTCTAAATCAAAAAATACGAGAAAGCTGGAACTTCTCGAAAAGAGCATAGAGGAGAAAGAAGAAAGTATTAGGTCCCTGGAGGTAACGATTGAAGCAAATAGTTCTGATTTTGCAAGACTGAAGGAATTATTTGAGGAGAAGGAGGAAGTAAGCAGGGAACTAGAAAAGTTATATACGGAATGGTATAATCAAAATCAGGCTTAACAATTAATCCGTGTGAAGCTATCTGCTAGAGGAAATAAGTTTGGAATATCTTTCATAAAAATCTACTGCTTTTCTCACAGAATTTACACATTTTCTCATTACGTTAAAAATATTAAGTCAGAGGTATGCATTCTGAAAAAAATGTAGTTGATTATTCAGGTAATAGTAAATTAAAATTGAATATGATAAAATTGCCATGAAGGCAATAAGGATTAACGAAGGGGAAAAAATGAATCAGAAGGAATTAAGTGAATTATTAAATAAAGTGGCATCTGGAGAGATAAAGCCAGAAGAGGCAATTTTAGATATTAAGATAGAACCATTTAAGGAGATGGGATTTGCAAAATTAGATACACATAGAGGGGTCAGACAAGGTATGGCTGAAGTAATCTATGGAGCAGGAAAAACCAAAGAACAAATCTTGAAAATTGTGGAAGCAATGTTGGCTGAAAAAGAGAAAACAATTCTGATTACCAGAATGAGTAGAGAATCAGCTGAGTATATATCTTCAAAACAGCCCTTGCAGTACGATGAACTATCCAAAGTGGGTATTGTAGGTACTTTGCCAAAAGCAAATGGAATTGGGAAAATTGTTGTGGCTACCGGTGGAACCAGCGATATGCCGGTAGCAGAAGAAGCAGCACTTACTGCTGAAGCTTTTGGAAATGAAGTGGTTCGATTATATGATGTTGGAGTAGCAGGGTTACACAGGCTTATAAGTAAAATTGATGAGATTATGAGTGCAAATGTTATAATAGCTATCGCAGGAATGGAAGGAGCCCTTGCGAGTGTTATTGGTGGTTTGGCTGACTGTCCTGTGATAGCGGTTCCTACCAGTATTGGATATGGTAGCAATTTTGGAGGATTATCAGCTCTTCTTTCCATGCTGAACTCATGCTCCAGTGGAGTGAGTGTTGTGAATATTGATAACGGTTTTGGTGCAGGTTATCAGGCTAGTATGATTAATCATATGGGAGGAAAGAAAGAATGAGAACACTTTATTTAGACTGTTCAATGGGTATTGCAGGAGATATGTTAATGAGTGCATTACTGGAATTAGTACCGGATAAAAATGTGTTTCTGAATAAATTGAATACAATAGGAATTCCAAATGTTGTGGTCAGTGCAGAAGAAAGTATTAAATGTGGCATAACCGGAACCCATGTGGCAGTATTGATTAAAGGGGAAGAAGAACATAGTCAGGATATTAATCACGATGGACCTCGTCACCATACACATCACGAATCTTTGAATGAACATATCTACCATAGGCATGCACACGATGAACAAACACATGATGAGCATACCCATGATGAACATACCCATGATGAACATACCCAAGATAAGAATACTCACAAGGAGCATATCCATTATGAACATAGGAACCCTGAAAATATTCACCCTGAACATGCACACAAGGAACATACTCACCGTCATACTTCTATGCTAGATATCTGTGAAATAATAAGTAATTTACAAATTCCGGAGGTTGTGAAAAAAGATGTAGTAGCTATCTATCAAATAATTGCTGAAGCTGAAAGTAAAGTACACGGAAAGAAGGTATCCGAGGTCCATTTTCATGAGGTTGGAATGATGGATGCTATTGCAGATATTACGGGATGTGCATTGCTGCTTCATGAACTTGAAATAGATAAAATCATTTCGTCACCAGTTAATGTTGGGTTTGGTCAGGTTAAGTGTTCACATGGCATTCTTCCAGTACCGGCTCCGGCAACTGCTAATATTTTAATAGGAATCCCCTGCTATGCAGGCAATATAAAGGGAGAACTTTGTACCCCTACAGGAGCAGCGCTACTAAAATATTTTACTTCTACGTTTTCTAATCTGCCGCCTATGACAATTGTAAAAATTGGGTATGGCATGGGCAAGAAAGACTTTGAGGCAGCAAATTGTGTGCGGGCATTTATGGGTGAAATAGATAAAAAAAGTGATGAGATTATTGAACTAAGCTGTAATATAGATGATATGACAGCGGAAGAAATTGGGTATGCAATGGAAGTACTATTAAAAAATGGTGCTCTGGATGTATTTACAACACCAATTGGTATGAAAAAATCAAGACCAGGTATTTTGTTTTCTGTATTGTGCAAAGAGGAAAATAAAGAAAAAATAGCGAATTTGATGTTTTACCATACAACAACCATTGGTATTAGGGAATACAGCTGCAATCGTATGATTATGGAACGAGTTGAAAGGATTATTGATAGCTCTTTTGGTCAGATCAGAGTGAAAGAATCTTCAGCATATGGTTTAAAAAAAGAAAAATTGGAATATGAGGATTTAAGAAAAGTAGCTGAAAATACAGGACGTTCCATACTTGAAATAAAAGGAATGATTAAATATAGTAAAGAAACAGACTAATTTAGGAGGGTAACATAATTCATATGTATTATGTTTAAGGTATTACTATAAAATTATTTGGATCAAAGATTGGACAAATTAGGAGGACATATGTTATTACAAGAAAAATATCAGCTATTAAAAGACAATATGAAAAAAAGAGGTAGTGCGGCGATCGCTTTTTCTGGAGGAGTAGACAGTACATTTCTGGTTAAAGTAGCACATGAAGTATTAGGAGATAAGATGATTGCTATTACAGCTACTTCCTCTACATATCCTGAAAGGGAATTACAGGAGGCAATTAAATATGCAAAAGATATGGAAGTAAAACATCTGATCATATCTTCTGAGGAGCTTGATATAGAAGGCTTTGCAAGTAATCCGAAAAACAGGTGTTATTATTGTAAAAAAGAACTATTTAGTAAAATAAATGCCATCGCAAAGGAAAATGGCGTTGCCTATGTCTTTGATGGTTCCAATATTGATGATGACGGCGATTATAGACCTGGAATGCTGGCAGCCAGAGAACTGGAAGTTATAAGCCCATTAAAAGAAGCGAAATTAACCAAAGAAGAGGTTAGAGAACTATCGAAGGAACTAGACCTACCCACTTGGGATAAGCCTGCGTTTGCATGTTTATCCTCCAGATTTCCTTATGGAAATAAAATAACTGCACCAAAACTTAAAATGGTAGAGGAAGCAGAGCAGTTTTTACTTGATCTAGGAATCAGGCAGGTTAGGGTGAGGCATCATGAAGAGATAGCTAGAATCGAAGTTGCACCTGAAGAAAGAGCAAAATTCTTTAATCTTGAGATTATGGATAAGATAGGTGAAAGATTTAGAAAAATTGGTTATACCTATGTTACCTTAGATATTCTAGGATACAGAACTGGAAGTATGAATGAAGTACTGTCTCCTGAAGAGAAGAATCTAAATCTATAAATTTATTAATATCTTTTCTAGAGAACTACTTTTATGCTTCAAAAAGAAATAGATATAATTAATATGATATATAAAGATAACCTGACACGATGCTGTCAGGTTATTTTTGTTATCATTCATGACAAGATGAAACGACTTGTCGTTTCATCTTGTGGCAGCGGTGTAGCACAGATAAAGCAAATGGTGTCATTTTTTTATTATCTCCATATAATTTATATAGCACTTCCTATTCCAATGATTGTTGGTACATCAGTATCATTAAGAATAGCAAGAAAATAGCGAAAGTAGCAGAATCCTATGGCTCTGTATGAGGTTCAAAAAAAAGTGAACAATTACAGATAACTTCAGTTCGTGATGATTTTTGATTCACCACAAATGAAACGCCTTGTCATTTCACTTGTTACATTGTACGGGAATGACTGGATGGTATTCTGTTTTACTTATAAGTATAAGATATTTGGAGGTATATATGAATAATTTATTGGTGAATTATTTAGAAAAGATTATTCCGATTAACTTTGCAGTTATTCAGGATGGTGAAGAAAAACGGATAGGTACAGGGGAACCGAAATTTACAGTTACAGTAAATAGAATGCCATCAGCGCAAGAATTTTTAACCAGTACGTCGTTAGCACTGGGAGAAGCCTATATGCGTGGTGACATAGAAGTTGATAAAGACTTATACTATGTTTTGAATCTGTTCCTAGGACAGATGGGTAAATTTACTACGGATCATAGTAAATTGAAGAAGTTAATCATGACATCAAAAACGAAAACAAATCAGAAGAAAGAAGTACAGGCGCATTATGATCTGGGTAACGATTTTTATAAACTATGGCTAGATGAAAGTCTTACCTATTCTTGTGCGTATTTTAAAAACGATTCGGATACACTTTATGAGGCACAAAAAAATAAAGCAGATCATATTCTACAAAAATTAGCGTTAGAAGAAGGAATGACATTGGTGGACATAGGATGCGGCTGGGGATTTTTATTGATCGAAGCTGCAAAAAAATATCATATTAAGGGTACTGGAATTACCTTGAGTAAGGAGCAGTGCAGACTTTTCGAAGAAAAAATAAAAGAGGAGCAGTTAGAAGATTATCTGTCAGTGCAAATTATGGACTATAGGGATCTACCGAAATTAGGGAAAACTTTTGATCGGGCAGTTAGTGTGGGCATGATCGAACACGTTGGACGAGGAAATTATGATGAATTTTTAAAACAGGTAAATTCTGTCCTAAACCCAGGAGGCTTATTCCTACTTCATTATATCAGTGCATTGAAAGAGTATCCGGGAGATGCATGGATTAAAAAATATATTTTTCCGGGTGGTACAGTACCATCACTTCGCGAAATAGTAACTTTACTGCCAGATTATAATTTTTATACACTTGATATTGAAAGCTTGAGAAGACACTATAATCGTACACTATTATGCTGGAGAGAGAATTTCAACAACAATATAGATGAGATTGAAAAGATACGAGGTAAAGAATTTGCACGGATGTGGGAATTATATCTTTGCGCCTGTGCAGCTACTTTTAACAATGGAATTATAGATTTACATCAGATACTAATGTCCAAGGGGATAAATAATGAGATTCCAATGCTACGGGTTGTGTAATTATTATTCATTTTCCTATTTATATATTTAATCTTATCTTCTCAATTACATTTGGCCAGCAACTTAACCCTCGATATATGTTTATGAACCTATCGAGGGTATAGTTTTGTATAGAGTTTACGATTAAATGATAATAGTTCCATTTGCTGGATTGTATGCTATAATTTAAATGAAGAATTGCTCGGACAGCGTATTAAATATTCAGCGTAGTAGGTGAGGTACAGTTTTAATATAGAGGTACAGATTAAAGGAAGATAAAGGAAAGGACGCTTATATCAAACAACGTAAATGATCTAATGAAAAGCATTTCATGCGTGAAAATGGATTTCTTAAAAGTATCAATAAATTGTTTTCAAAAGTTAAGGTAAGATGAAGTATGATAAAATTGTGTTTTACGATTTTGATGATAAGTTAAACTATAATTGTGATGAATAAAATGAGTAAAAAGAGGGAGAATTGAAAAATTTGATCTCTTTTTTACTCATTTTTTATGGATAACGGAGAGTCCTTTTTATAATTTTATATAAATCACGAAATTTACTTAATAAAAACAACTTTATTTGAAACTATTCCTTTAGTTAATACGAATATAGTAACGAAGGGTTAAGCAGGGAGGTGTGGTATTGGATGAGGAACTTCGACTGATACGCAAGGTACAAAGAACAGGCGATAGAGTAGCTGCGGATGCATTGTTACGTAAATATTATGATGAAATTTATAGATATGTTTATAAGCAAACGCCGGATAAACATATTGCAATGGATTTAACACAGAATATATTTATATCCGTACTTCGGACAATCTCCAGTTATGATAACAAACATGCCAGTTTTCGAACCTGGTTGTTTAGGATTGCAACAAACAAAACCATTGATTATTTTCGTAGCTGTGCAACAGAGAGAAAACATTTATTCAATATAGAAGATGTGGATATTCCAGATGAAACGGAGTTTATACACCAATTAGAGATTAAGGATTTGTTATCAAAAATGCAGGTATACATTAATTCAATGGAAGTAAACTTACAGCAGATTTTTAGATTAAAGTTCTATGGTGAATATACCTTTGCACAGATTGCTTTGCTGTTGTCACTGCCGGAAGCAACGGTAAAATCAAAGTATTACCGCCTGCTTAAAAATCTTAGAGAGGAGTTTAAGGATGAATATAATTGAACCGTCCCAAAAGGAGAGGGATAAGACAATTGAGGAAATTTTATTAAAGGGGTTATCAAAGCCTAACAGCCTTTGGAAATATCTTTGTGACATATACCGAGCACTTGGTCTTAGATACATATTTTGCAATATGGGTTATGCAATGATATTGACTGTTATTTTGACGACTGGGTTTGTGCTGGTATATCCCCTGACACAAGTGCAGCACATATATGCTTCCGTATTTGCTTTAACACCAGTATTTTTTATATTTCTTGTGATGGTTACTGAGACAATAGAAAAGGTCAGCGGATTATATGAATTGAAAATGACCTGCAAATATACGATACAACAGATTACTGCATTTCGCATGCTGTATTTTTCATTGACTGGTATAGTGTTTTCTACCCTTATAAGTATATATATTAGTCGGTTTTTAATGGTGTACAATCTGCTTAGGATATTTTCGCTTTCCCTTTGTGCGCTGTTCCTTTGCGCTTTTCTGACCATATTTATCCTTCGGCGTTTCAATTGGAAATGGAATCATAGTTCTGTTTTGCTGTTTTGGATATTAAGTGGTTTATTGCCAGCTCGTATTTTAGGTGAACAATGGGAATTGTTTTTAGTACAGTTGCCTATTGTAATAACTATATTCGTTGCTATTGTTGCTTGTATTTTATTTCTTATGGAAACCAAAAAACTTATGGATACTCGAATAAGAGAGGTTGCAAATTATGTTGGTTGTTAATAACGTTACGAAAAAATATGGAAAGTTTACCGCATTAGAAGATATATCACTTGAATTCGCAGGCGGCGTCTATGGTTTACTGGCACCCAATGGTGCTGGTAAAACTACCTTAATAAAAATGCTTACAACCCTTCTTTTCCCTACAAGTGGTGAAATATTGTGGAATGGTAGCGAAATTACAAAACTGGACGGTGAGTATCGCGGCTTGATAGGATACCTTCCACAAGAGTTTGGATACTATAAGAATTATTCTCCTCGCCAGTTTTTAAACTATTTAGCGGCCTTAAAAGGGATTGACCAAGAAATCGCAAAGCATAAAGTACCGGAGCTTTTGGAGCTTGTTTCACTTAGAGAGGTAATGGATAAAAAAATGCGAAAGTTTTCGGGTGGAATGATACAGAGGGTGGGTATTGCGCAGGCAATGTTGAACGATCCTCAAATTTTGATTCTGGATGAGCCAACTGCAGGGCTTGATCCCAAGGAACGAGTACGTTTTCGTAATTTGATTTCAGAGCTTTCCAAAAACCGTATTATAATATTGTCCACACATATTGTTTCCGATATTGAAACGATTGCGAACCAGGTCATCATGTTTAAGGATCAGAAGCTGCTTTGCAATGACTCACCGATTAATATTTGCAATACGTTAAGAGGCAAAGTATATGAAACCTGGGAGATTGATACAGTCACACAGCCGCATCTTCTATTAACGCAGAGACAAGAGGAGGGGCATACTCTTGTAAGGTTTGTTTGCGACACAGAATATAAAGGTTCTGCTCGCCAGGTAACGCCAAATCTGGAGGACGTATTTCTGTATGCTTATCGCGATGAGGTACGCTGATGGACATTTATTGGTATGAAATAAAGAAACTGTTTTCCTCTGTGACAGTAGGAGGCTTTATAGTCGTATGTCTGCTGTTTAACATCTTTTTAGCTATAAGCAGTTCAGGGAATAAGTATGCAGATTTTGTTGCTAGAGTATCCGCTGAAACTGGATATAATATTGAACAGCCATTCTATGAAAAATTATCACAATTCAGGGCAGGAGAAGATGAGACAGAGTATTTAGAATTGCTAAAGTCAGACACTGACAATGTAATTGATATATTTGATGGTTATGAAACAAAAGGAATTGGTGAAAGCTATATTGCTGCATCAGGTGCAAAAGGAAATTTTGCTAAAGCTATACAGGACAAATATATGGCGTTACAGAAAGTCGTTGATAAAAAGGCTGTAAAAAACGAAAGTCTGTCACTTTATTTTGCGGCAGCTACTTATGAACGACATCAACAGCTTTTTAGAGGTCTGATAGGCTGGCTGCTCATTGAGGGAGCATTAATAGCGATTCTTTTGGTGTTTCTTTCCATGGGGTATGAGAATAACCACAGGACAGGAGCTTTAGTTTATTCCACAAAAAAAGGCCGGAGAATCCTTCGAACAAAATTTATAGCTTCTATTTCTGCGGGACTTGGTACATATGTTATTTTGGCGATGATTACCTTTCTCGTGTATTTTAGTTTAAATGATTACGGGAATATATGGGGTAGTAATGTATCAAGCATATTTAATTACAGATATGACCTTATTGCTGGATACAGGCCATTTGTGACCTGGCAAAGTCATAGTGTACTGACCTATTTTATGGCAACCATTGGAATGTGCGCAGGCCTTATTTTTTGCTTTTCACTTATGGCTTATGGTATTAGCGTTCTTATACAGCACAACTATATTGGTTTTCTTGTTTTTCTTGTGATAAATGCAGCGATTGTCGTGCTGCCAATGCAAATACCACAAACTTTTACGGTAGGTATATACGCTAAATATTATTCCATGCTTACTCCTGTTTGGCTATGGTTGAAACATAGCATTTGGTTTACTGATGGCGATGTTGACATACTCTGGCCTCATTTTGAAACTTTAGGACTTTGTATATCGTTTCTTGCTTTAACGGCTTTTTGTGGGTTTGTCACAATTTACTTTAGAAAGAGAGACCTGACATGAGAATTATTTTATTTGAGATGAGAAAGATTTGGAACTTAAAGTTGCTTGTAATTATTACCGTGCTTTGTGCTTTATTTTACTACATGTTTATAGATTTTAATATAAAGCATTTTCCAAATGGACATCCCAGTACGGAAGAAGTCAATTTAAGTATACAGATGATAGAGCAATTCGGTTTAACAATAGAAGAAGACGAGTTTTCAGATTTTATATTGAACACACGTGAGAAATTAATCTCAGAAGCAGAAACATATATAAAAACGATGCCCATCTTTACGGAAGCAGAAATATACACTTATAAGGATTATAACAAAATACATGAAAAAAATAATCAGTCAGACTTAGAAACAAAAGCACTTTGGACTTTACTTGGAGAGGAATGTGCCTTTGTTCGTTTTAAGCTGGAAGCACTAAACAATATTGAGGATAACTATTACAATTATCCGAACTATATTATAAATAATCTAATCCCTAAAGCAATCAATGAAAAAGAGCTTGACCGCCTCGTGGAAATTCGGAATTCGAAAGAATATAGAAATATTATGAGTAATCTGGTATACGATAATACCTCAATCTATGCTGTTTATCTAGCAATATTGACAATACTTGCTGTGTTAGTTCTGATATCTCCGCTTATAGTTACAGACCGCACTAAGAATGTACATCTGTTGCAATATACCACGAAGCAGGGTAGGATTATTTTAAAAAAACAATTTAGTGCCACCATGTTATCTGCTTTCTTGCTGACCACAGCTTTTATTTTGATTTTTGGAATTATTTACAGCACTAATGATACATGGGTATTTTGGAATAACGGTCTTACCTCTTTTTTAAATCTAACTTTTTTAGTGAACATAACTTATGGACAGTACATTATCCTTTATGTTACGCTTCTCTATGTTCTATGCTTGAGTGCTGCCGCTTTGACCTTTGTATTCTCGAGGTTTAGCCAAAACGTTATAACCTTGATTATGAAGCTTATTCCTTTATTTGCTGTTTTTGGAGTTATTGCTGTGAGTGTTTTAAACGGTATATTTGAACCGTCAAATATTCTATATCATTGGACAGGTGTTTTGTGGATTGAACCTATTGTCTGCGGGGTTTTACTCGTTTTAGGGCTAACGATATCACTTTACTTTGTACGTAAAGAGACAAAAATTGATATTACTTAACATGAAACCTATGTAAATAAGCCACATATAATGTAACAAAACAGTTTGAGGGCAGAAATGATTATTCATGTGGTGAAACCTGGAGAGACCATTCTCTCAATTGCAGGATTTTATGGTGTATCTGTTAATAAATTAAAAATATATAATAATTTAACGGATGAGGACTCACTGGTAATAGGAGAAGCCCTTATTATTCTTTTTCCTGAAATAACTTATATTGTGAAAGAAGGAGACTCCTTAGAGCAGATTGCAAAAGCCTATGGTACAACCGTA
This sequence comes from Bacillota bacterium, assembly GCA_023407575.1. Taxonomy (GTDB): domain Bacteria; phylum Bacillota; class Clostridia; order Lachnospirales; family Lachnospiraceae; genus Mobilitalea. Next base: position 199,630 of record JAEYLX010000075.1, on the reverse strand, counting down.
ATTGAACTTCTTAGGTATAATCCGGAATTGACGGATCGTGAGTTCCTATATATAGGAGAAGAGATAGTTATTAGTTTTCGCGGGCAAAAAGGACATACAATTGCTACCAATGGCTTTGCCTATCCCTTTATTGAGACAAAAACCCTACAAATGACCTTACCCTATCTGACTTATCTTACGGTATATAGTTATACGGTATCGGCGACAGGCGATTTAAATAACTTAGATGATGAAGAGCTAATAAAACTTGCAAAAGCGTATGGAACAGAACCTCTCATGATGATTGTTCCGTCTTCTAAAAATCCTGAGGAAGCAATGGAAGTAGTTCATTCCATTATATCAAACATAGAGAATGAAGATCGGCTTATCAGTCAAATACTTTATAGATTGAAAACCAAGGGGTACAGTGGGGTGATTTTTCATACGCCTTATATTCACCCCAGATATCGTGAAAACTATCACAGACATGCTTTAAAAATGTTAGATAGTATCACTTCAGCAGGCTATAAGGTCATGGATACTTTTGAAAATCCTATTTTTGGTTTTGATTACAAGTTTATGACAGGTGGCTTATCAGGAATTACTCTGATTGTATATGAATTTGGATACTCGGATGGAGCGTCTCTTGGAACTCTTTGTACGGATAATTACCGTAGGACAATAGCTGATTTTACAAAAATGGTTCCTTCTGATATGGTGTCATTCGGCTTGCCCATGCATGGTTATATCTATCAATTGCCTTTTATGCCGGGTTCTTCCCAGGGTAAGGCGATTAGTTATAAAGCTGCTCTTGAGCTAGCAGCACAAAATAATGCGCAGATTATTTATGACCCTTTAACCAATGCGGTTTCTTTTTATTTTTGTTCGGGAGATGAGTTTTTGGTACGTTTCTGGGATGCCAGAAGCTATGATAATTTTCTAAAACTGGTACCGGAGTTTAATTTATATGGTGTGGGTAGCTGGAACATTATGCAGTGGTTTCCGCAGTTCTGGATGAGTGCTGCCGTCCAGTATTCAATCATATAAGTTTAAGTTGATATGATAATACCCCTGAATGAGAGCTTTCAATACTCATTCAGGGGTATTATTGTTTTCTATATAGACTGTAAATTATCCTTAGATATCAAGCTTTAACTGCGATTAATTAATGCTTTGATTGGCTCGGAATAATTATTATTTATTTTGAAATGTTAAAAAATGTTTATCTGGACGTAACAAATTACTTAAATTGTTGTATGACAGATTATAAAACATTATAGGCATATAATACCATTAATGGATAATAGTGGCAAGTTTTATATGCATTTTTTATGCATAACTTGTTTGATTAGGATATTTATAGAAAAATTAGGCACTTTGAATCATAAAGACATAATTCTATTAGTAATATATTCCTAAAACTGAACCATGGAATATAATTCATCTTTCTGATCCTGATTCACCCCAATGTATCGCAGGGTAATACTAGGTGAGCTGTGGTTAAAGGTTTCCATAATCAGACCAATATTGAATTTTGATATCTTATAAGTCCAATACCCCCAGGTTTTTCGCAGGCTATGGGTACCGAAATTCTCTATTCCTATTAGCTCGGCAGCTTCCTTTAGTACTCGATAAGCTTGTATTCTTCCTATATATCCACCCTTATTACTGGGGAATAAATAATCATTTTTTGATAAGCCATGCTCCTTAATATAAGGCTCAATCGCTTTACGCAACGCATTATTGATTTTTATTTTCTTTTCTTTTTTTGTTTTTTTTTCATTAAGTACAAGATAATCGTGATATTTTCCATTGTCATAAAAAATATCATCTACCTTTAAGGGTAGGATATCACTAATTCTCAGTCCGGTATTAAGACCAAATTTAAATATCAAACCATATTTTGGGTCTTTTCCAAGCAAATATTGGTACATCTGCTTTATTTTCGTCTTGTCTCTGATTGGTTCGACTGTCATATGTAAGTAATCTCCTCTATTATACAATATTTTGTATAAATGTATTATTTTATATAAATATAATATAAAATGTTACATTACTTTTCAACTAAATAATGCATAATTTTTTTAAATTTATTACAGAAACCTTGAATTATAGGCAAATATGAACGCGTTCTAATGTAACGATTTAAGTAAAATGTTACATTAAACGGAGGAAAAATATGCCAGATAAATTTACTGGAGAACCATTAGCGGAGATGTTTGTATTTGAGACCTTACAGTTACTTCAGCAAATGGAGCAATTAATGTTAAGTAGTGAGAAAGAAAAGGGTTTTTCCCAGCATACAATTAATGAGGTTTTCCGTATCATGCATACGATTAAGGGATCCGCAGCTATGATGATGTTGGATAATATTGCCAGACTTACGCACACAATTGAGGATACCTTTTATTATCTGAGAGAAGAAAAACCAAAGATAATGGATTATTCTTCTTTATACGATTTAGTGTTTGTAAGTGTTGATTTAATTAACATTGAAATATTAAAACTAAAAAATGGTGATACCCCTGACGGTGATTCCAATTCGTTAATACATTCTTGGGAAAATTATCTATTAAATCTGAAACAAAACAGCACGATCTGCTGTGAAACATCTATTATCGAAGATAATTTCATAGAACTGGCTTTTCCGAGTCCAAGTATAAATATTCAGACTGATAAAAAAGATAACTTTGTGGCGGTAATTCATTTTGAAGATGGCTGTGAAATGGAGAATGTGAGAGCTTTTACGATTCTTTTTAAATTAAAAGAAATTGCAGAAGTATTATTTTTCTTGCCACAGGATCTTGTGGACAATGGGGATAGCAAGGATATCATACGCACGGAAGGATTTAAAATACAGTTTAAAAGCAGTTTATCCTATGCGGAAATAGAGAGTTTCTTTTTGCAAACCATTTTTCTGAAAAATCTGGAGCTAGTACAGGTAAACACCGAGGATGAAATGAATAAACTGTTTGTAACTAGCGATTTGACCTTAGAACCTGAACACCCAGAACGGGCTTTCAATCTATCACAAGTGAAAACAGAGATAAAATCCGAGGATAGGGACATAACAGCAACTCTGAATAAGCAGACAATGATCAGTGTCAGTGTAGCAAAGCTGGACATGCTTATGGATTTGGTAGGAGAGATGGTTATCGCTGAAGCTATGGTGATACAGAATCCAGATTTAAACGGTCTGGAATTAAGCAATTTTAAGAAATCCGCCATTCAACTGAAAAAAATCACCAATGAATTACAAGATATTGTTATGTCCATTCGAATGGTGTCGTTGTCGGCTACCTTCAGCAAGATGAATCGAATTGTACGTGATATGTGCAGGAAGCTGGATAAGGAGGTGCATCTGGAGATTATCGGAGAAGCAACAGAGGTGGATAAAAATATTATTGATCATATCTCTGACCCACTGATGCATCTGGTGCGTAATGCAATTGACCATGGAATTGAGTCAGCTAACGAGAGAATAAAGCAAGGAAAACCTGAGAACGGAACGGTTACTTTGGAGGCGAAAAATTCCGGAAGTGATGTAGTCATTATTGTAAGAGATGACGGAGGAGGTCTAGATAAGGAAAAGATACTTCAAAGAGCCCGAGAAAATAATCTAATTAGTGATACAACTGAAATGACCGATAAAGAAATATTTCATTTAATTCTGCTACCGGGTTTTTCTACAAATGAAAATGTGACAGAGTTTTCCGGACGAGGCGTAGGGATGGATGTGGTAGCCAAAAATATTGAAGCAATCGGAGGATATCTGTCCGTAGAAAGTGAGCAGGGCAGGGGAACGATATTTACTATGAAAATACCACTTACCCTGGCAATTATTGATGGAATGAATATTATGGTCGGAAAGGAACATTATACCATACCTACCATTTCTATTAAGGAATTTTTCCGCCCTGAACAGGGGGATATCATAGTTGATACAGATGGTAATGAGATGATTATGATAAGAGGACAGTGCTATAAATTAGTTCGGCTAAATGAATTGTATCATATAACTTCAGGGAATACGGACAGTAAGGAAGGCATTATTATTATGCTGGAGCAGGCGGAAAAAGCGGTTTGTATTGTGGCAGACAAGCTTTTGGGGCAGCAACAGGTTGTGATTAAGGCATTGCCTGAATATATTAATAAGTTTAAAACAATCCAGGGACTAGCTGGGTGCACCTTGCTTGGGGACGGCAGCATAAGTCTGACGCTAGATGTAGCTGAGTTGATCAGTTTGTAAAGCAGCATGCTTTTACATAAAGGAACTAAAGATAAGAAAGGATGGGAGAAATGACAAACATATGGAACAATACTGAGGAAGCGGATGACGATACTCAAAAAGACCGCTATCTGACCTTCTCACTGGGTAGTGAAAGCTATGGAATTGAAATCCGGTATGTGATTGAAATTATAGGTATTCAATCGATTACCGAAATACCGGAGCTTCCGATTTATGTGAAGGGAATCATTAATCTGAGGGGGAAAATTATCCCGGTCATCGATATCAGGCTCCGATTTAAAAAGGAGCAAGAGGCATATAACGACAGGACTTGCGTTATTGTGGTGGAAATGAATAGTTTGATGATTGGGCTTATCGTTGACCGAGTAGCGGAGGTAATAACTATCCCAGAAGTGGAAACGGTAGATCCCCCACAAATGCATCTTGGAAGTAATAACAGGTATATAAAGAAAATAGGCAAGGTCGGAAATGAGGTCAAACTCCTGCTGGATTGTGAGAGACTACTCTCTGATACTGAGCTTGAGGATATAAGTGAGGCAATATAAATTAAAATTTTGGAGGACTACATATGAGATTGTTTTATAATATGAAAATTGGTATGAAATTAATCGTAAGTTTTATTCTTGTAGCAATACTAGCCGGAGTGGTTGGTATCGTTGGTATCGTAAATATTAAGACGATGGATCGTTTAGATACGGAACTGTATGAGAAGCACACTTCAACCCTGCCAGATCTGGCGAATGTCGCAAGGGCTTATCAAAGACAACGTACTACAGTTCGTAATATGTATATTGATAAAGATCCCGGTCAGATGGTTTCTTATAAGCAGGAATTTGATGACGCCACCAGCTTAATAACCAACAGTATGGAGAAATTTAAAGCAGGTATCGTAAGTGACGAAGTAATGGAGGAATACAATCTGCTGGTGCAGGAACTTGAAAAGTATAATTTGCGCACCAACAATATCATAAGCCTGCTAGAGGCTGGAGATATGGATGAAGCATACGAACTATTGATGGACGCTGTTGGGAAAGAGATTAGTAGTAATATTCAAACCTACACTGATAATTTAATGAATATGAAGACAAGTGCAGCGCAACAAAGCTCTGAAACCAATTCAAGCACAGCAAATATAGCAATTAATACTATGATTGCAGTGGTTATTGCTGCAGTATTCGTTGCGTTAATTTTAGGTGTTTTTATTTCCAATATTATTAGCAGGCCAATCAGAAAAATAGCCAATGCGGCAGATATGCTTGCACTGGGTGATGTGAATGCAACTGTTGCCATCGATACAAAGGATGAAATAGGTAGCCTTGCTCAATCGTTTAAAAAAATGATAGCAAATATTAGAGAGCAGGCACTGGTGGTAGAGCGAATTGCAGCTGGTGATCTTACAGTAGAAGTAGATATCAGATCAGAACACGATCTTTTGGGTAAAAAATTATCAGAAATGCTTAGGAAGAATAATGAAGTATTGTCCAATATATCACTTGCAACAGAGCAGGTTGCGATAGGTTCCAGACAGGTTTCGGATTCCAGCATTGCTCTTTCCCAGGGGGCTACAGAGCAGGCTAGTTCTGTGGAAGAACTTACTGCATCGCTGGAGGAGATATCTTCACAGACAGAGTTAAATGCAAAGAATGCGAATCAAGCAAATGAACTTGCGGTTAATGCCAAGACAAATGCAGTTGAAGGTAATGACCAGATGAAGGAAATGCTTCGAGCAATGGAGGATATTAATGAATCCTCCTCGAATATCTATAAAATAATAAAGGTCATTGATGATATTGCGTTCCAGACCAATATACTTGCCTTAAATGCAGCGGTAGAAGCAGCAAGAGCAGGACAGCACGGAAAAGGCTTTGCCGTTGTAGCGGAAGAGGTACGGACTCTTGCCGCACGTTCTGCCAATGCAGCAAAAGAGACAACAGATATGATTGAAGGCTCCATCAAAAAAGCGGAAGGCGGTACCAGAATTGCTAAAAAAACAGCTGAGGCATTAAATTCAATTGTAAATGAGATTGAGAAGGTGGCAAGCCTTGTCAACAACATCGCAATCGCATCAAATGAGCAGGCAATTGGTATAGGACAGATCAACCAGGGAATTATGCAGGTATCACAGGTTGTTCAGACCAATTCTGCAACCTCTGAAGAAACTGCCGCAGCAAGTGAGGAGTTGGCAAGCCAGGCTGATCTACTAAAGGAAGAGGTGAGTAAGTTTACTCTGAAGCGCAGTAACGGCTATGGAAAAAACGATGAAATTTCACCTGAAGTACTTGCAATGTTGAAAACTATGACGGATACAAGTAATGGCAGTATCGGCTCAAAAGCAGATAATAGGGAAGAGAGCGCAACTACAAAATCCAAAATTATATTAAGTGATAAAGAGTTTGGAAAATATTAATCGATCCGAATAAGGGGAGATCTATAATTCTTACTTTACAGGAGAATTTGCTGCTGTGAAGTAAGAATTGTTATATATTTATGGATTGAAATGCCAGAATTCCTTTGAGTTAAAAATATAAAATATGTGGGTAGGTAATATGCTTGAAGAGAAAAAAACTATGATGGATTATAGTGTTGGGAATATAGCAACCTCTGATGTTATTACTGCAAGTGGTGAAATCTATTTAATAAGGAGGCTTGCGGCAGGGACCGCAATTAATCTGGACAAGTTAATGTTAATTTCAACACAATTATACTATAATATTTTGAGAAACGATACGATAGTAAAGCGTTTAATGGAATTAAAGGAAAAGGATGAATATACCTATACTCATTCAATTAATACTGCCGTCTATTCCGTATTAATTGGAAAATGGCTTCATCTTTCCAAAGTGGATACCAATAATTTGATTTTGTCCGGATTATTACATGACATTGGAAAAATAAATATTCCCAATGAAATATTAAACAAAGCAGGAAAATATACCGAGGATGAATACAGAATTATGAAATTACATCCAATCAATGGATATGAAATGCTGAAGACCGAAGCTAGTCTGGATCAAAATGTAAAGTTGGCGGTATTACTGCACCATGAGAGGAGTGACGGTTCAGGCTATCCCTACCATTTTACAGAGGAGAAGATGAATCTATATTCTAGAATTATAGCTTTTGCGGATGTATATGATGCAATGATATCGGAAAGAGTTTATAGAAAAAAGATGACACCCTTTGAAGCCTTTGAGCTACTACTTAATAACCTTAAAGATCAATTCGACTGGAAGATAGCACATACATTTTTTACGAAATATCCCGCTTATCTGATCGGAGCAACAGTACAGCTTAGTAACGGTGAAAGAGGTAAAATTGTACATATTCCTGCGGAGGATATCACAAACCCAATTGTAATGGTAGGCAATAGAACCATCGATTTCTCTAAATGCCAATCCGTGAAAATAATTAACATAGAATAATATTGAGCTACCAGCTTTCCAATACATTGGCATCCCTCACATACATGAAAGGGATACCCTGTTTTTTAATTGTATTTACTCCTTATCTGTAATGAGATATAATTATATCTAGGTATTAAATGTTGAGAAAAGTCATTTTAGAGGGTACTTAGATATGAAATATGATTGTTTAGTTATAGATGACGAATTAGATATTGCCAAGACTACAGCCGAGTATTTTGAAATGTTTGGTATTAAGACGGCATATGCTACAGAATATAACGAGGGAATGAAATTTTTTACGGAAAATGAAGTGTCATTACTTATTTTGGACATTAATCTAAAGGAACACTCTGGATTTAAATTCTGTAAAAGCGTTCGTGAGGAATCTGATATTCCTATCTTATTTATGAGTGCAAGAGATAGTGAAGGAGACATATTAACAGGTCTTAATATTGGGGGAGATGATTATATTGTAAAACCATTTACCTTAAATATTTTACTTGCTAAGGCTAAGGCCATGCTAAAACGTTATCAAACATATAGGAGTAAGGAAGAAACTATCTTATCACCTGTGCCTGCGCATATTACCTTGGATTATAACTACCGACAGGTTAGTATAAATGGTGAGATAGTGAAATTAAAGAGTCAGGAATTTCGGCTATTGGCATATTTGCTCGAGAATTGTAACCGTGTTATTTCAAAAGAGGAATTGTTTGAGAAGGTGTGGGAGGACATTTATGTAAGTGATGTTACTTTAAATGTACATATACGGCGCATACGTGAAAAAATTGAACAAGATGCTAAAAATCCAATGTACATAAAGACAATTTGGGGTGTAGGCTATGTGTTTGAAGTAAAGGTATCACACTAACATGAAAAAGATAAAACATATTTTTATAAGTATGATAGCGGTGACAGTAATTACTATTGTTGGAATTATTATTTTAGCTGGACAGCAGTTGGACTACAGTAATGATGTAGTAGCCCTTAACCGTATAACGATTGAGGCAAGTAAGAACTTCGATCATTTAGAAGAGATGAAGGTACAGGAAGATATAGGAGCTTATGCAATCTATGATTTAAAAGGACAGCTGATTTACAGCCATGGCTATAATGTCAAAGTTATGGTAGAGGCAATGAAAGAAGCTAATGCTATGCAGAATATTATCTTGGATAATAGGGTACTTGGTACTGTAGTTCTTGCTCCAACCTATGAGGCTGCCATATCTAATTTTAGAACAAATATAATTATTATTTTAGCTTGTGTTTTAATTGCAATGTGGGGAATATCCATAGCTGCGGCTATTTATATTAATGAATCAATCATAAGACCATTTAAGAAAATGAAGGAGTTTGCGAAAGAAATAGCTCTAGGAAATCTAGAAATGGATCTTAAGATGGATAAGAAAAATATCTTTGGTATATTTACGGAAAGCTTTGATATTATGCGTACAGAGTTGAAACATGCCAGAGACAAAGCGGAAAAATCAGAAAAAAGCAAAATGGAACTGATTGCAGCCATCAGCCATGATATTAAAACACCGATTACATCTATCTTGGTAATATGTGAGCTCTTAAGTGTTATTATAAAAGAGGAAGATCAGCGTTCTAAGATTTTATCTATTTCCTCAAAAGCAGAGCAAATTAACCACATGACAGCAGATTTGTTAAACAGTCAGCTGGAGGAATTGGGAGAGTTAAAAGTAACAATGACCTCAGTTCTTAGTAGTGATCTTAGGGAGATGTTCTTAGTTGCAGACAGTCAGAAAAAAATAGTGGATTGTAAGATAGAGCATTGTATTGTAAAGGCTGATAAGGTGCGCATGCAGCAGGTTGTTAATAACATTATTGATAATTCCTATAAGTATGCTGATACCTCAATCTGGATCGGAAGTAAAATCGTGCGCGACTGTTTATTGATTGTGATAAAAGATATGGGAAATGGAGTAGCAGAAGAAGAGATACATAAGATAAAAGAGAAATATTACCGTGCGAAAGGTACGGAAAATAAGCATGGCAGCGGACTTGGTCTTTATATTGTTAATGAGCTGATGAATAAGATGGACGGGAGCGTATCTTTTCGGAATGAAGAGGATGGATTTATTGTTGAACTGGAATTGGAACTAGATTAATTGGGTCAAAATCCAGATTTAGGTATTGTGATGAATCTGTGTATATCTATATTCATCTGGACTTGCCTTACCATCCTGCAATTGCCAGGTGCGGGCAATTACAAGATGCCGGTCTGCGCCATCTGAACATAGATACACACAGATTCATCGCCGATGTATAAAGAAGACGTGTGACTCTCGAATCCTTAATTAGCGTACAACTTAATTTCTTATAAATATAGCCTCTATCTTTTGAGATGTTTCTCAAGATAGAGGCTTTACTTAAGAATTTGAATAGATAACAGGTCATGCTATTGTCCATTATGAAGTTAAAGTATATATGAAATAGTATTTTCTAGTTAATTGTGAATTTAGTTCCCGGTTTTCCAGCAAAAGCAATATAACCGTCATTGATCAAATATGAGGTCTGGGTACTGTTTACGAAAAGTGAGGTATCAATTAGAGCACCATATTGATTATAGATATAATAATTGCCTTCCCCTAAAATATCAATGGAGATATAGGTTCCAGCATTTGATTCAGTAATGCGATACCATTTGGTATATCCATCTGTTCCAACGGTATAGGTTTGATTTGAATTAAGGTTTAATAAATATTCTTCTCCTACATATTGAAAGCCATTGGTGGCAGATAGATATTCTATCTTATCTTTTTGGGTAATGGTTAACTCTGTGATATCACGTTTCTTTCCAACGTTTGAAATGGAAGCATCACCAGTTATGGCGTAGAGTGATCCCTTTATTACAAAATAATTCTCATTAAAATTTAGAATTTCACCTTCAATATAAGGCTGTGATAAATAGCTTGCACTGGCATAATGTTCATCCAAAAGAAAATATTTTTTATTATTTCTGCTTTTCCAAGCTGTTTTGGATTCATTAGAAGCTTGATAGTCCTCTAATTTAGTAGCTAAGGTCATACTGGAAAAGTCTGTAGAGACACCAAAGTATTTTGCATAATATTCTGCTTGTAGGGCATACGTATCGCCATCCTTAATAAGGCGAAAGCCTTCCGTTATATAACGTTGCGCAGCAGGCATTATAGTATTTAATATATTATCCTCTTCACAGACAAAATAACCGGAATCCAGGTAGGTCAGTTCAAACGTTTTATTTATTTTATTGCTTGAGGATGCAGGTACAGAATATAAGGTTAAATACATCTTATTATTTTTAAAATCAAGGGTAAAGGAAGCAGCACCATCGTAAAAACCTGTAAAATCAAAATATTCATCAGGAATGGAAGAGGGCTCGCCTGAAAAGGAAGCTTCTGCATTAATCTCTTCAAAACTAGTTTCTGAATTAAGAGCACTTAATAGTAGTTCATTTGCTAATAGCGAAGCATAAGCGCTACTTCCCTTTGTGGACACCACCGCAGCAGACATATTGTAATCAGGAAGAACGGTAAGCATCGCATGGTAATTATCCGTATCGCCTCCCTTTTTAACAGCTTGAATATCATATTTATTAAATGGATATGCATTTACTTCATCCCACCCAAGGCCATAATTAACATCATACATATGTGTACCTGCATTTTGATCTTTTAGTGATTCGGAAACACTGGAGCTGCTTAGTATGGAAGGATGATTTTTCATAAATATAGTTGAGAAAGTACATAAATCTGCTGCTGTTGAGAGAATACCGCCATCCCCGAGGGTTGTCGTCATTACTGTTGGCATAAGCCGATCATTTTGATAGGTAGCGGCTATATCAGAATTGTCAAATTCAGAATTCATCGTTATGGTGTCATTGGCACCCAAAGGAATCACGATATACTTTGTAATGTAATCAGTATAAGAAAGTCCACTTACTGCCTCAATAATAAGTTCTGCCAACTCAAAAGAGTCATTGCTGTATACTGAGTACTCTCCAGGTTCAGCCTTAAGGCGTTGCGTACTTAAATGTTCAAGAATACGGTCGTGATTGGAATTATCAATGCTGCCATAAAGATCTGAATTTGAATATTGAGATCCAAGAAGGCCAGAAGAATGATTAAGCAGCATACGTACGGTGATTTTTTTATAACGCTCGTCTGCCATTGTAAAGGTTGGAAGGTATTCTGATACAGGAGAGTCCAATGTAATAAGTCCTTGATCTACCAGCTGTAGTATTGCGGTTGCTGTAAAAGTTTTACTGATAGAACCTATACCATATATTTTGTTTTCTGAGGTAATCAGTGTTTCGGAGGTCAAATTTTCTGTTGCAGCTTTGTTGTCCTGATTGTTTTTGGAATATGACGAAACAGGCAGCATTACCAATCCTGCAAGAAGAGAAAGGCTTATAAATGCTCGTAAATATGGTCTTGTCATGAATTGATTCTCCTTTCTATTTTTCTAACAGCTCATAAGTTGAGATTCGTTTAATTTTTGAAGTAAGTAAATAGGTTACGGTGTAAGTAAAGACAATTATAATTATGGCAGCAGATAGCAGTGTAACGATTGAAGCCGATCCATATTGTAAGCCAGGCCAGCCAACGAGAGAGAATATTTTTGATACAAAGGGCAAGGTTATTCGATAAGCAACAGTCGAACCTAAGAAAGCACCGACGATACTGGAAGGAAGTAAGCAAAAAGTAAGTTGCTTTCTTAATTCACTAGTTGTAAATCCTAAGGACTTTAATATTCCAAATTCTAATCTTTTCGTATTCACAGCCTGTTTTACCATAATAGAAAGTACAACGATAATAAGAATTAACGTAATTACCAGGATAAAAATAGCCAGGAGACCAAAGGCAAGTTTAAAGATACTAAGATAATCTGTTAATAATGAGGCGTTTGAGAACACTTCTATTAAAGGATAAGCAGAGGTACCACTACTTAAGACAGTATTACCATCGATATTCAATGCATATTCCATACTGTCAATATTATAATTTTGCTTTAATTTTATCATTTTTGAATCGATTATATTTTTTATTGCAGAGTATTTATTCTTGGTATCATTGGATACTATTCCGGATAATAATTCGCTTTGCGTATATCCGAATTGGTCATGAATAAAATCAGCAAACTGCTCATAGGTATAGTCCTCCTCCAGATAAGCACATATTGTGCTGGGGGTATAAGCTGCGTATAACCTTTTATAACCAGCTTCGTTTAAATAAGTACTATAAGACATGGCAGAGGAAGTAATGCCAGTGATAATATAATCTGCTTTAATACCGATGGAGTTTAAGGTTATGACATCTCCGACGCTTTTGTTTAACAAACTTGCCACATGAATCGAAATAGCAATTTCATTTTCATTGACAGGGAAACTTCCCTTGGCAATTTTAATAGATTCTAAATTATTGAAATTATCAAATACACGAGCGTTGTAAGAGGTATTGTCAATTGTTACGCTTTCATAGCCTATTTTTATAATTTTTAGCACCTTTTCATTAGAGGTGAGAGTGTTGGTTATTTCATCTATGTCTGCATGCTTATCAATTTTAATATTACCTTCTGTTAATTCACTATCCAGTAAATTCTTTATAAAGGTGTCATTAACTCCAAACCCTTCAAAAAGTATAAATCCAAAGCATAATGTAAAACTAACAATCGTAATAATGATGCAGGTTGATATATTCTGTTTTTTAAACATAATCAAATGTTTCAAACAAAGAATCTGATGGATGGAACCTTTTGCGTGTTCGAGCTCTACTGCATTTGTCTTTATATTATGGGATAAAAGCCCTCCTCGGAGTATAGTAGCAACAGGTAACTTTTTTACTTCTGTAGTGGAGAGGTAAGCTACCAAGCCAATTAGTATTGAAATGATAAGGATTAAGATTATATCTAAACTCAGGTGAGTAGCTTGATTCATTGATACACCAGTGGTCAATATGAGTATTTTATGATATATCGGTGCACCGGCATAGGAAAACATGGTACCAATTATGCTGCTAATAAAACTGATGATTATGTATTCAAAGACATAACCAAAAGCAATTTGCCTGCTGGTATACCCTAATGATTTTAAGGTACCAATTTCGGTATAGCTTTCCGTAATACCCGATTTGATTCTATAAATGGACATAATAAGAGCAACTAAAAAAATTACTCCTGAAAAAACAATGATAATGATTGATATAATGGATGCTAGCAAGGTAAATGCAGCAGAAAAATCCGTACGGGAAGCTGCCATTTCTATACTTTGAGTATTTCTGGTATATGCTGCTGTATAATCCGTAAGCTGTGATTCAATATAGCGTAGAGCATCCGTATCATCCACGGTAAAGTTTAATAAAGTATTCGTTCCAAAGTTAGAGGATAATTCTTGAAAAACATCATTTGTTACAGCGATTCTTATCTGAGAAAGATTAGTTACCGCACCAAATTCCGATACATTGCAAAAACCTAATATTTCGTAGGTGTATTCATGCTCTGTGGAATCCCTTAATAGGAAGGAAGAACCAATCTTGTAGCCAAGTTCCCGAAAAGCAATTGGGAGATATACCCCCCTTTTGTCATCTCTAGGATTTATAATATCAATTTTAGAAATGGAACGTTCTGTATTTATATTTTGAATGAACATAGACGCAGGGCTTGGATTGGAATTAGCAGAGTAGTATTTGCCGGTAAAAAAGACAATATCTTCTGCGTTTACATCGGTTACATGTTCTTTTGCCCTTAGAAAGGTCGCAAAATCTTCATAGTACATATTTTGTGAAAAAAGCATATAACAATCTGTGCCATTTAATCGTTTGCTTTGAGCATCAAAAGAGGAGTTAACGGCTCCGGTTGATAGAATAATATTAAAAAAGCAGGCTGCAATCATTACGATAATGGCGAAAGAAACGACACCCCTATGCTTTTGTTTTAGATTTGTAAGTGCCAAATGTAGTGAAATCATTAAAAGGTCTCCTTTACCAATTATTTTCTTGAAGAAAATCTCTGGCCTTCTTAGTTCGTACTTCCATATTTGCCTCTGTATACTTATCCAGAATTAGTTCGCCGCAAACCTTACCATCCATTAAGTAAATGATACGGTCAGCTCTGATTGCAGCTTTTATATCATGTGTCACCATTACTATACTCTGGCCATTTTGATTTACTTTTGTAAGTATATCCAGGACATCTTTACCGGTAGAAGAATTAAGTGCTCCGGTAGGTTCATCTGCGAATATGATATCAGGCTTATTAATTAAGGAGCGAATAAGAGCAGCACGTTGCTTTTCTCCTCCAGATAATTGGTTGGGAAACTTGCGCCATATTCCTTCTGTTAATCCTACCTGTTGAAAAAGCTCCTTTGCACGTTGGATTATTTCGGGTTTGTTATTGTTTACAAGATATCCTGCTGTCAGAATATTATCCATAATACTCATGTTTTCCAGAAGATAGATGTTTTGAAATATAAAACCGCAATGTTTTTTTCTGAATTTAGCTAGTTCATCACTATTAAGGTCCTGAATCTGGGTTCCTTGAAAGATAATCTTGCCAAGGGTTGGGGCATCCATCCCGGACAATGCATATAAAAGAGTAGTTTTACCGGAACCTGAACTTCCCATTATAATGGTAAAATCACCTTCATAAATATCAATATCTAAATTAGTTAGGACATGCTGCTGTTGTCCATCCGATGAAAATGTCTTACATAATTGTCTTGTTTGTAAAATTGATTTATTCATATGTTGATCCCTTCTTACTTTTCTAGTACCAATATAACACAGGCAGGTGTGAATAGTCTTTTCCGAAAATTAAACAAATCCTTGTCAAATCCTTAATTATTGTGTTTTTGTAACTGATATTAAATTAACTACTGGACATTTAATTAAGATGTTTTATAGGAGGGAAGCCTGATAACCAGAAAACTGGGTTTCTGGTTACAACTTCAAACTATCATTTTTTTCATTGGTTAAAAGTCCAAAGGATATCAGAATATTTTTGGAGGTAATAGGCATATCCCTTAATGGAAATTTTGCACATGTTGATTTTGATGCAGCAACCGGAGAGCTTTTATTAGCAGAAGAAAAATAGAGTATGATGATGGTACATTTGAATGGAAATCTTTTAATTAGAGTATCTTTTCCTTTTCTCCTCCTCATGTGTTATAATGTTGCTAAGTAATGTGAAGCTATAAATAAAACCGGTAGATCTTATTATTGTTTACATAAGCAGAGGAGGTTTTTGCAATGTCTGAAAAAGGTTTGGTAACAAAGGTGTCTGGAAAGAGTATGAGCGTAAAAATGTTCCCTCTTACCGGCTGTGGTGAGTGTAAAGCATGTGATGCGCACAGACGGTCTGACATGACAATAGAAATTGAAAACATCTGTAATGCTTCTGTTGGAGATTATGTATCTGTTGATATGAAGGAAACTATTCTGGCAGGTGCTGTTATTTTCTACGGTATACCGCTGATTGCTTTTGCCGTTGGTATTTTGTTAGGTTGGATTATTACACCGAATCTGGTTTCTGAAAGTCTGCGGGAACCTGTTACTGCTGCAGCAGGAATTAGCTTTTTATTAATAAGCTATTTGTGTATCCGCCTAGCAGACCCGTTGATTAAGAGCCATACAACATTTCCGGTTGCAACCGCTATTATTCCAAATAACATGGAGAATGACCTAGAAGTAGAAATTGAATATTAAAGTCACTGTAAAGCTTAAACTGACCCCAATAAGGTAGATCAAAAATCTAACTTATTGGGGTATTTCAGTTTATAGTATTTTTTAGATTTATAAAAAGTGTTCCTAATTATAGTTAGACTCTTTGTTGTGTATATAATTTGAATAAATGTTGGGATAGCATAATAAATATACATACAAATGGATAGAACACATAGCAATTTTGTGAACAAAATAACGAATTTGTTATATTCCAGAAAATATGATATACTAAAAAACGTAATTTAAAAAAAATATAGAGACTTGGAGTGAAATTATGAGATTGCCTACTTTTAAAAGAGGAATTCATCCCAAAGGTGAGAAACATCACACGGGTGACAGAGCAATACAAGTAATACTCCCCAGAGTCGGTTCTAAAATGGTATATCCTATGGTACAAAGCATAGGTGTTCCATGCCAGCCAGTGGTAGCTGTTGGTGAGCGTGTGCTTCTGGGACAAAAAATTGGAGATGCAGAAGGAGATATTTCTTCTCCAATCCACGCAAGCGTGTCGGGAACTGTAGACGCGATTACAAGGGTCCTAACTCCTGCCGGAATTGTTTCAAATGCTGTTATAGTAGAAAATGACGGGCTCTATGAAGAGCATCCTTCAATTTCCGAACCCAAAGATTATAACAGCTATACCCACGATGAGATTATAAAAATAATTAGAGAGGCTGGTATTGTTGGACTGGGAGGAGCAGGTTTCCCAACCCATGTGAAGCTATCACCGTCGAAGGACATGATTATTGATAAAGTCCTTATCAACGGAGCAGAATGCGAGCCATACCTGACAACTGATTATCGGGTTATGTTGGAAGAGTCAGAGAAAATTGTCATTGGGACAGAAATCATACTGAAGCTATTGCCGTCAGCGGTAGCTATTATTGGTATCGAAGACAATAAACCGAAAGCAATCGAAGCTATGAAAAAAGCATGTGAGGGCCATAGTAAGATAAAGGTTCTTGCAGTTAGAACAAAATACCCTCAAGGCAGTGAAAAACAATTGATTTGGGCTTGTACAGGACGTGAAGTTGAAAAAGGAAAGCTTCCTGCTACTTCCGGTGTTCTGGTAATCAATGTGGATACTGCGATTGCAATACACAGAGCAATTGTAAGAGGGCGCCCCTTGATGAGAAAGGTTGTTACCTTTGCAGGCGGTGCAATAAAAAATCCTGGAAATTATAAAATCAGACTTGGAACACCTATTGATGAAATCGTAGAAGATGTAGGCGGATTGCATGTTGAACCGTCTAAAATTATAGTGGGTGGCCCAATGATGGGAATATCTACATATAAGCTGAAAATACCTGTCATGAAAACAACATCCGGTATTCTTCTTCTTACAGCAGAAGAAGCAGAAATACCTCCTGAAAGAAATTGTATCCGGTGCGGCCGCTGTGTGGCTTGTTGCCCTATTGGTCTTATGCCGTATGCTCTTAATCAATTTGTGATACACCGCGAAGTAGATAACTTTGTGCATAGTAATGGGATGGAATGCATTGAATGTGGCAGCTGTTCCTATGTATGCCCCTCGAAAAGACACTTAACGCAGACCATAAAAAAGAAGAGAAGACAATTGCTTTCACAAAAAAAGAAAAAGGATGATTAATATTAATGACAAATAAAAGAATAGTTTCAGCAAATCCTCATATACGCTCCGAAGCTACCATTGAAAAAATCATGTATGATGTAGTCATTGCACTTTTGCCTGCATGTATTGCAGGGATTTATTTCTTTGGGGTGAGAGCACTTATTACAATTATTGTATCTGTGGTAGCGTGTGTATCTGCTGAATGGATATTTGGAAAAATAGCAAAAAAACCAATCACCATTCGAGATGGCAGTGCCGTTGTTACGGGCTTATTGCTGGCAATGAATTTACCATATACAGTACCCTTCTGGTTGCCGATTGTCGGCGGCTTCTTCGCAATTATCGTTGTAAAAATGTTGTTTGGCGGACTGGGACATAATTTTATGAACCCGGCATTGGCTGCCAGAGCATTTTTATTGATGTCTTATCCTGTAGAAATGACAACCTGGTCCCTTGATGCCACCTCAGGAGCAACGCCTCTTGGTAGAATGAAGGAAGGCGACTTTATACCGACCTCCATGGATTATATCAATGCTCTTTTTGGCTTCAAAGGAGGTAGTCTTGGGGAGGTTTGTGCAATAGCAATTATTTTAGGAGGTATTTACCTCATTGTACGCGGTGTCATTTCCTGGAGAACCCCTGTTTCCTTTATTGTAGTATTCTTTCTTCTTGCGACCCTGTTAAAACGCGCTGGGTTTGACGCTTCCTATCCGCTGTATGAGCTTCTCACGGGCGGTCTGTTATTAGGTGCATTTTTTATGGCTACCGATTATGCTTCAGCTCCTATTCATCCGAAAGGACAATTCCTTATGGGAATTGGTTGTGGAGTAATAGCTATTCTCATCCGATTCTATGGTGGTTTTCCAGAAGGTGTTTGCTATTCCATTTTAATTATGAATCTTGTTGTGCCATATATAGATAAAATTACAGTACCTCGAGTGTATGGAGGTGGAAAATAATGATGAAATCAGTTCTAAAACAAGCGCTATTTTTATTCGCAACGACTGTAATTATTGCAGGCCTGCTAGGCGTTGTATACTATATTACAGAAGAACCTATTCAAGCACAATTAGAGCGGGAATTACTTTTATCAAAGCAAATATTATTGCCGTCAGCATTAACCTTTGAAACAGTTGACTTCATAAACAATAACAAGTCGACGGTATCGATGGTGGAAAGAGGTTTAGATGCATCCGGTAGTAGGGTTGGATATGTTGTAACCGTTACGCCAAAAGGCTATGGGGGAGAAATTCTGACCATGGTAGGATTTGATGCAGATATAGCTGTAACCAGCTATCGTATTTTACAATCAAACGAAACACCAGGACTTGGTGATATCGCTGCCAAACCGGAGTTTACAAGTCGCTTTGAAGGGAGATCCATCTTTCCAATCAATATTGTAAAACCTCCTGCTAAGGAAATGGAAGTACTAGCAATCACAGGTGCAACCATTACTTCAAAAGCAATTGCACAAGGCGTAAATCATGCCGCTGAACTTATCATGTTGATTGAAGGAGGAGAATAATGGGCAACTTTAAAAAAATAGCATTGAATGGGATTATTTATGAAAACCCAGTATTCGTCCAACTGATTGGTCTGTGTCCGACTCTCGCGGTTACCACAAGTGCGTCAAATGGCTTAGGTATGGGGATTTCTACAACCTTGGTTATGACGTTTGCAAGTATGGCGATTTCTTCTTTGCGTAACATTCTGCCTGAAAAAGTCAGATTACCTGTTCTGGTTTCAATTACAGCCGGTTTCGTTACCATTCTTCAGCTTTTAATTAAGGCTTATTTTCCAGACCTGGATAAATCCTTAGGTATCTTTATCCCTTTAATTGTAGTAAATTGCATTCCGTTTGCAAGAGCAGAGGTTTTCGCTTCAAAAAATAAGATCATCCACTCTGTGGCTGATGGATTTTTCATGGGCTTAGGCTTTACAATTGCTCTTATTCTGATTGGTAGCATTCGTGAAATTTTAGGAGCTGGGACTTTCTTTGGGATTACAGTTCTTCCAGAGCTATTTCCCAAAACGCTGACTATGATTTTTGCCCCTGGAGCGTTTTTTACAATCGCATTTATCATTGCAGCCATTAACTATTTCAAAGAAAAGCCTAAGAAGGAGGATCAATAACTATGGATTTGTTTTTTCTGTTTTTAGGTGTAGTTCTGGTCAATAACTTTATTCTTGCACAGTTTTTGGGAGTTTGCTCCTTCTTCGGAGTATCCAACAAAATTGAAAACTCTATCGGGATGAGTCTGGCAATCACCTTTGTTATTACTTTATCTTCCTTCTTTACGCATATTACCTATAAATATATACTGGCACCATTGGGGGTGGAATATCTCTCCACCATGGCTTATATCCTGATAATAGCGTCGCTTGTACAGCTTGTAGAAATGTTCATTAAAAAAAGCAGTCCAGCTCTTCATCGTGCGCTTGGTGTATACTTACCTCTGATTGCCGTTAACTGTGCAATTTTCGGTGTTGCAATTATTAATCAAGAGAATCATCATACTCTAATCCAATCCGTTGTCTATGGTTTTGGTGCCGGAGTTGGATTTTCTCTTGCGATTCTTTTGCTGGCAGGGCTGCGTACAAAGCTTGAAAAAGCAGATATTCCTAAAATATTTAAGGGGCATCCGATTACCTTTATTATTGCTGGCTTAATGAGCATTGCATTTATGGGCTTTTATGGTTTGTTTTAGAAGAATTATAGCAACTTTACAAAATAATGAAATGAGGAGAGAATTAGATGGATTTTTCCTATTTAATAAATCCGATCATAGCTATCGGTACAATTAGCTTGATTTTTGGACTTGTACTTGGTTATGCAGGCAAAAAACTGGAAGTTCCGGTTGATGAACGTCTGCAGAGAGTTCTCGATGCTTTGCCCGGTGCAAACTGTGCTGGATGCGGTTTCGCAGGATGTTACTCATTTGCTGAGGCACTGGTAGAAGAGCGAGCTCAGTTGAATGGATGCCCTGTAGGAGGAGCGAGCACAGCGGAAAGCATTGCCTCTATTCTTGGGGTTAAATCCGAATCCTTTGAAAAGCGTGTTGCCTTTGTAAAATGCATAGGTTCGGTTGCAGTTGCTCATTACAGATACAGCTATGAGGGGATTTTGGATTGTAACGCAGCCGTACAGTTGGCTGGCGGAGGCACAAAGCAATGTACCTATGGCTGTATCGGACTTGCAAGCTGTAAGAAGCTATGCCAGTTTGGTGCAATACGAATAGAACATGATATTTCGGTAATTGACCCGACGAAATGTACCGGGTGTGGTAAATGCATATCGGCTTGCCCCAAGAACCTTATTGAACTGGTTCCGGAATCCTCCAATGTAAGAGTTTCTTGTTTTACACAGGAAAAGGGCAAGGAAGTAAAGCTTCACTGTTCTGTGGGTTGTATCGGCTGCAAGCTGTGTGAAAAGGTGTGCAATTTTGATGCTATTACGGTGAAACATAATTTAGCAAAGATTGATTACAAAAAGTGCACACATTGTATGGCTTGTGTCAAAAAGTGCCCTTCAAAGGTTATTACAATCATTAACGAAGAATAAATACCAGACAATATACCCTCGATATGTGTTTATGGATCATATCGAGGGTATAGCATAGCGTGAGTTATTGAGCCTTTATTTTCTGCCTTACATAGAATAATGGGCAGAGATTTGTCCCTTTTTGTTTAATTCTGCAAGTTCCTTCCAGGCAATATCGGGATGGAGATATCGTTTTCTGTTCTGGGTTTTGTCTTTATAATTAATTGCCATGGTTGGGCAGCATTGAATACAGGCCAAGCATTGTTCGCAGTGATGTCCAAAACAGGGCTTTGCACCTTTCTCCAGCTCAATGTTGCCCATTGGGCAGACTTTCTTGCATATGCCGCAGCTTGTACAAGCGTCGGATACATTGAAATTCTTATCCATATTCGAAACAATGTGCATAAAGCCAATCGAGGTGAGTTGCCTTGGAGTTAAAACAGTGTTCCCGTTATTCGACATATGAAGCTTGATGCTCTCTATCATTGGTTTTATATCGGCAGCAGACTGATCTGCTTCTTCTCTGACCGTATCACGCATTTCATACCCAACGACATAGTTGGAAAACATATCAAGGCGTTCTCCATAGTTAAGTTTAATATTTTTATGCTTCAGCAAATTTCGCATCTGTGTAACAACGTTTTGAGCTCTGGATATTCTCCCGCAGGTTGCAATCGCAAAGTAATATGCATCCCTGTTATTCTGTAAATCAATATGTGAAACAAACTCCTTTACACGTTTTGGCATTCCCCCTGCATAGGTAGGGTAGACAAAGCCGATGCTGTCATAGCCTCCCGGCAAGGACGACTTTCCACTGCTGCCCATAGTCGCAATCTCACAGTCTTCCAACTCCCTTGCGATTTCTTTTGCTGCCCACAGGCTGTTGCCTGTTCCTGAAAAAACGAAAATAATGTTCTTACTCATAATGTAGTATCCTTTCCATTTGTTTATTTGAGGTTTCAATTTGAATAATTGAGCTTATATGCACATAATTGCACATATAATGCAAAAACAAAGTGTCAGTTTTACTGACACTTTTGCGCCTAAGCGGGTAGCGAAGCAATAGAGATTCCTTTCTGTCCGAGTTATTCCTTTGACTTGAGGGTTAAGGATAACAGATTTTTAATATTATTTGTGGTCTGGTCAAATTTGTCAATGACAAACATGCTTTTCGCTTCATAGTAGATATTACGATTTTCCTTGGTTTTATCTACTATGCCATATCTGTACATTAAGTCCAAATGCCGCGATATAACAGAGCGGTCTTGTGAAAAGTTTTCTGCTATTTCTTTTATGTTCTTAATCCCATTAGAGACAAGATAAAGTAAAATCTCTGTGCGTACCGGATCTAATAGTGTCTTAAAAAATTCAAAATCAATATTATCCTGTATCAGCTTGCTGCATGCCTGAGGATCATATTTGCTTCCCATATATTCACCATCCTTAGATATAACTATATATGCACATTCATGCATTTGTCAAGCTTTATAAATATAAAATATTTTTTGATGAAAAACCGAACTACTGTATTCACCACAGGATCCTCGTAATGAGGAGAATAACAGCTAAGATAATGTTAATAAAATAATTCAATACAATAACAATGAATGGCAAAGATGCTAATAGTAATGTGATAGGAATTTATGGTATACTAAGAAAACAGGAAGACTCTGAATAGTGATTGTTGTTTTGATGGAAATGATATTATTTAGAATTCTTGGAATAAAAATGGAAAGAAGATAGAGAGTATGAAATATAAATCTTACGTGGAGGGCAGTCCGAAAGTATCGGTAATTGGCTTTGGTGCCTGGCAGCTTGGCAATGATATTGATTGGCATGAAATGTCAGAAGCAGATGCTATACGACTGGTTCACAAAGCTATGGAGGAAGGAATTAACTTCTTTGATACAGCTCCTAACTATGGAAATGGGAAAAGTGAGTTAATCCTCGGTAAGGCTTTGAAAGAAGTAAATAGAGGTACCGTGGTGATTAATACTAAGTTTGGTCATCATAGTGACGGTCATACAGATTACAGCCATAGCATCATAAGGGAAACGATTGAAGGCAGCCTCAAACGTCTGGGTATGGATTATATTGATTCAGTATTGTTGCATAATCCACCTTCTAAGTTGCTGAAAGCGGAAGGCAATGAACATTATGTGGTGCTGGAGCAGTTGAAAAAGGAAGGAAAGATATTAGCTTATGGGGCATCACTGGATACCAGGGAGGATATGGACACTTTCTTAAAGTATACGAATGGGCAGGTAATTGAGGCTTTCTTTAATATATTACATCAGGATGCCCGCTATAGCTTTGAACAGGCATTGAAGAAAGGGGTTAAGATTATCGCAAAGATCCCCCTCGATTCAGGATGGCTTTCGGGTAAATATCATCGGGATTCCACTTTTACGGGTATCCGTGAGAGATGGAGCAGGGAAGATATTATGACCAGAGCCGAATTAGTGGAGCAACTGAAGGAATTGCCCGCCAGAGGTCAATCCCTGTCCCAATTTGCTTTACAATATTGTCTCGCATATGAGGCAGTAAGCACGGTGATACCGGGAATAGCCGGTATGGAGCAACTGCTTTCTAATGTCAGCGCATTCGATTATCCTATGGATATTAATACAGTAAAGTGGTTGGAATCCTTTTATGAACAGCAAGTGGCAGAAAAGCATCTCGTTTGGTAGGAAATTAATAATGAAATTATATAGGTCAGAGTAACTTTAACCCTCGATAGGCGTTCCTGGAACCCATCGAGGGTGTTTTATGTATAGGACTTACAAATAGATGATAAAATTTCCATTTGAACGAATATATGCTATAATTTAATTAAATAATTATATGCGATAAATATAGTGAGAAGTACAACAAAAATACAGAAATGAAAGGAGGAAATGGAGGTGAAAATTAAATTCAAAGAGCAATTATCCTTAGGGTTGCATCGGTAGTAACTCAAATTGAAGGTGGAAGAAGTAAGTGCACGCTTTGGACTGATACATGTCAATTATGAGACTCAAGAAAGAACCATTAAAACATCGGGTAAGTTTATACCAGGATGAGGGAAGAGAAAGGTGTGTCAGTAGAACTTTAAAGAGAATATGTTGAACCACTAAAATATCACAAGTAATATTTATTCTATTAATAGCATGAAGTATTGGAAGTCGGACACTGCTGTAATTGAGGCAACAATATTGCCATCCAACAAGAAAATGTAAGTAGGAATGGAGACATATGAAAAAGAAGAAAATGATAAATATTAAAAGTATAATAGCTCTTATGATGATTTATCTATTATTAATATCTACAGGCTGTACAAAAAAACAAGAGGCGTCTAATTTGTCGGGCGGCGATATTTTTGTAGAACAAGACATACAAAAAACGACATTAACTCCAGATACCATACAACTAAATTCATCTTCACAGGATTTTTCTAATATACCACTTAGTGTATTGAATGATAGTCAGATAGGAAGTATTGCAGACTCAACAATAATAGATGATATAGTTACATATGGTGAATATATTCCCAAAGAGTTCAATGAAGATAATCCTGAAGGTTATACTTATTCCTATATTGAAGTTTCCGGAATACAATATGCTTTATCACATTCTCTTGGCGAAAACAGATATGAGTTGACGAAAACAACACTGGCTGATGCAAATACAGTTTATATAATAAATGAGCTGCGAGGGGCGAGTTACAGTGCAACAATTTTCATTATGATAAAGAACGAAGAACCGTATATTATATCGGAGATCGACGGATTTGCTCAAGTTGATGATATAGATAAAAATAACACAAAGGAAGTAGTTTCCAATGTAGGCACAGTGCCAGAAACTTCAATTTATTTTTTCGATTTTGATAAGCAAATAGTTAATAGCGTTAATATTAACGAGCAATCCGGTGCTAAGTATTCGATGTACGATAATATAACTAACACGTTTAATTTAGCCTTTGAACCTAATCAAGATCCTGTGACATATAACTATGAAGCGAATGAACTAATAAGGAAATAAAAGCGCCATAATGGAGGTTAATGATGCAAGAACTTAAATTTTCAATCGAAATAAATACAGCTAAAGAAAGAGTATGGAAAACACTTTGGGAAGATAGATCCTTCCGTGATTGGTCAAATTTTATCGATGAAGGCACATATATGAAGGGCGTAATGGAGCAAGGAAATGAAGTCGAGTTTATATCCGCTATAAATGGTTATGGTGTAACAAGTCTGATAGAGAAACTTAATACAAACGAGTTTGTATCCTTTAAACACGGTGCAGATACAAAAGAAAGTGGTCAGCAGGAACGCGAGAAAGAGTGGACTGGGGGAACAGAGAGTTATTCCCTTACTGAAAAAAATGGAGTAACTACATTAATTGTTAGAACCGAAGTTCCACTAGAACAAGAAGAAACATTTAATATTTGCTTTCCCAGAGCGCTGGAGCGTATTAAAATTCTTGCTGAAAAAGTGTAATAAAGGAGGTAATAATTATGAAAGTAGATTATCCATTACGAATTGACGAAGCAAAAGGTATTGTTTACGCTTGGTTTACAATTGAATTTTGCTGTTGCAAAACTTCAGCAAACACAGCGCTCGCCAATTATTTTGACAGTTGCAGCTTGCGACGACAAGGCAATTAAAATGTATGAAAAATTTGGGTTTGTTTCAGTTAGAGAGGTATTGAGGAATGGAAAATAGAAGAGGATAAGTGTGGTTAATATGGGAGTGAATATAAAAAGAAATCATAATCGCTATATGTTTGGCCTTGGTACGATTGGCAGAGATATGCTATATGCAGTTGTAAGCATGTATCTCTTATTTTTCTTAACAGATATTTTGGATTTGCCAAATTCTACAATGTGGTGGATGACAGGAGCAATGACCATACTTCGTATCTTTGATGCGGTAAATGATCCAATCATGGGATTTTTAGTAGATAATACCCGTTCAAGATATGGCAAATTTAAACCTTGGATTGTAATCGGAGGAATTATTGGAGGTATTCTTACGACTCTATTATTCCAGGATTTTGGGCTAAAGGGTGCAGGATATGTAATCATGTTTGTTATAGTCTATCTACTCTGGGACTTAACCTATGGAACCAATGATATTGCTTATTGGTCTATGCTTCCTTCCTTGACGCTAGACCAAAAGGAACGTGAAAAAACTGGCTCCTTTGCTAGAATATGTGCAAATATTGGATTGTTTACCACCGTAGTTGCTATATTGCCTGTTACCAACGCCTTGGGAGGCGATAAAAGAGCCTGGCAGATTACAGTAATTGCAATTGTATTGATTACCTGGGCATTTCTTATGTTTACGTTATTTGGAGTGAAAGAGGATAAAAGCATTAAGGTTAGGCAAGAGTCCACTTCCTTAAAGGAAATGATTCGGATTTTATTCCAAAATGATCAGCTGTTATTTACGGCCATATCAATGGCGTTATTTATGATAGGTTATTGCACAACCACCTCCTTTGGGGTTTATTTCTTTAAATATGCATTCAAAAATGAAGGAATGTACTCGATGTTCGCTGCGATTCTCGGAGTCTCACAACTGGCAGCCTTATCTGTATTTCCTCTATTCTCAAAAAAATTCAATAGAAAGACGTTATATGCCTTTGCAACTATATTGGTAGTAGTTGGGTATATAATATTCTTTGTCTCACCAATGAATATGCTGTTTATTGGTGCTGCTGGTATCCTCCTTTTTACGGGCCAGGCGTTTATACAGCTATTGATGCTGATGTTTTTGACAGATACGGTAGAGTACGGACAGTGGAAACTGGGTCGTCGTAATGAAAGTATCACCTTTTCGGTACAGCCATTTATTAATAAAATCGGTGGAGCAATTGCGAACGGTATTGTTGGCATAACCTTAATTATATCTGGCATAAATGCTGCGGCAACACCCGAGGAGGTTACTGATTCAGGACTGTTGATTATGAAGCTGGCAATGTTAATCTTGCCTTTGATATTTATTGTAATCGGTTACATAATTTATTCTAAGAAGTTCAAGATTGATAAGCAGATGTATGATAAAATAATATCAGAATTGGCTGCCCGCGGTGAAATAAATAGAGAACAGGAGTGATGCCCTATGCTAACTAGAAAAAGCCGTATCAAAGATGTGTATGCAAATCCAATTGGACGGGACATCATTGACCGAGTGCTCTTACAAATGAATATAAGTAAAAAGGTAGTTACCAATCCGATTATTGGCAATCTAAAGCTAAAGATTTTACCAAAGCTATCGAAGAACCAGCTGGATGAAGGCTTCGTGGATACACTGCTTATACTTTTAAACACGGAACTGGAAACAGCAAAGGGTAATGATGAGGAAACTCTAAAGGCTTGGTGGAAGGAAGCTGTATTTTATCAAATCTATCCTAGAAGCTTTAAAGATAGCAATGAAGATGGTATTGGTGATCTGCAGGGTATCATAAGTAAATTGGATTATATAAAAGAGTTGGGTATTGATGCCATTTGGCTTTCACCAATTTATGATTCTCCGAATGATGATAATGGGTATGACATAAGAGATTATCATAAAATCATGGCTGAGTTTGGAACCATGGAGGACTTTGAACGGCTATTAACGGAAGTTCATAACCGTGATATGAGGCTTATTATGGATCTTGTAGTGAACCATACCTCGGATGAACATATGTGGTATCAGAAGGCAATTCACGAACCGGAGTCCAAGTATGGAGATTATTATATTTTCAAGGATCAACCGAATAACTGGACATCATTTTTTAGCGGCAAGGCATGGAATTATGTAGAAGAACGCAAGCAATATGCACTGCATTTATTCTCAAAGAAACAGATGGATCTAAACTGGGAAAATGAAGCCCTGCGCCAGGAGATTCATACTATGGTAAAATGGTGGCTGGAAAAGGGTGTAGATGGATTTCGTTTGGATGTCATTAATTATATTTCTAAACGCAGCGGTCTGCCTGAGGGAAATGAAAGTATCGGTAAGCTTATGGGATATCATGGGGTGGAACATTATTTCTACGGACCTCGTCTCCACGAATATCTGCGGGAGATGAAAGAGAAGGTGTTTCTTCCATACAATGCTTTTTCGGTGGGGGAAACGCCCGGAACGGGAATGGAAATGAGCAAGCTATTGACTGCAGATTATCGTAAGGAATTGGATATGGTATTTTCCTTTGATCATCTGGAAACACCGGGACATACACGTTTTGATGATTATCAATATGACCTTAATTATCTAAAAAGCTATATGATTAACTGGATGGAGAATTACACCAACCATTGTCAGCTCTCCCTGTTTTACGAGAACCATGATAATCCGCGTATGATTTCTAAAATAAATCCAGACCTGCAGTATCGGAATGTCCTGGGTAAGCTTTTGGCTGTAATTCAGCTTACACTCCGAGGTACCCCATTTATTTTCCAGGGGCAGGAGCTTGGAATGATTAATCAAAACTTTAAGGCCGTTGATGACCTTCGTGACGTGGAGTCGTTGAATCTTTATGAGGAGCTAAGTAACACCGTGAAAAAAGAAGAGGCATTCGCAAAGGTATTAGCTGGTTCCAGAGACCATGCCAGAACACCAATGCAGTGGAACAATCAGCAATATGCAGGCTTTTCGATTGGGAAGCCGTGGATTATGATGGATGAGGACTATAAGAAGTGCAATGTGGAGACACAGCTTCAAGATGAGAACTCTGTCCTTCGTTTTTTTCAGAAATTGATTGCTTTGCGTAAGGAGCATAGGGTCATTTATTATGGAGATGTGATAATCATCAACAAAAAAGAAAAAGATCTGTTCACCTATTATCGTAAGGACGGAACAGAGACTCTATATATTGAGATAAATTTGAGTGCATTTAATAAAAGTCGAAAAAAATATCCAGAAGGAATTTGTTTGCTATCAAATTATGCAGAGAATGCATCATCATTTTTAAGGCCATATGAGGCAAATATATGGAAATATTAACGTAGAAATTGGCTGGAATTATATTCTTCAACAGAAAAGTTTTGTTGGGGAATTGTCAGGATAAAACAGAAACCAGATACATTATTGGGAGTGGAATGATAATGGCAGACTTCTTAATTACTAATTCGGATGGTAAAACCTTGACGTTCGAATAGAAAAGTATTACAATAATCCTTGAATGAACGGTTCAGTTAGAGAGGTGAGCATAATGGAAAACAGAATGAAATTGATATTTGACGCAGCCAGCAATCTATTTATTAATAAAGGGTATGCACGAACACAAATGAAAGATGTAGCAAAGGAAATTGGCTTGTCAACTGGTATGCTTTATGTCTATTTCACGGGAAAACGGGATATATTGAGCTTTCTTCTCAAAGGAACGATAGAGCCTGCGTTTATTACACAGGAATTTGAATTACCAATTCGTTCCGAATTATTTGATTCTTTGGATCGTGAAATCATGGAAGCATTTGAACAGAATACAAAAGCATTTTCTGCTCATCTTGATGACATTACGGAATATCCTTTGGAACAAATGCTGTCCGATGCATTTAATGTAATTTCAAAATACGGAATTGGATGCTTACTTATTGAAAAAAATCCGGACGATTTAGGAAAGCTGACTGGGTACTATAAGGGATATCGTGAGAAATTTTATAATCAGGTTCTATCGTATATTAAACAATACATGCAGAACGGAACTTTCCGTCAGGTGGAACATCCGCAGTATGTTACACGCTTAATCATCGAAACTCTGTCATGGTGGGGAATGCACATAACAAATGACGCTTTTGAGACTCAAAAGAATATTACAGCCCAAACAGCGAAAAGTATATGCATGGATAACCTGCTACACGCATATAAAAGATAAAATTTTACGGAGCAATTGCTCCGTAAAAAAATTCAATTACATTGAATGAATGGTTCAATTAATAAAAAGGAGGATATGTTTATGAAAAGCAATACAATTTTAATTGTAGGTATGATTTTTTTACTTATAGTGATTTTATCAGGGTGCGGAAGACAAAAAGCGACCGCACTCGTAAACACACTAACTTTTAATTCCGGAGATTTTGAGAGCTTAGGACTTGATTATGATGCAGATGATATTCGTGTTTTAGAAAGTGACAATGACAAGGTGATATTAAAAGAATATATGAACGAGGATAAAAAAAGCTATTTTGCCAGAAGCTCTTTACATAATGGTGAACTGATAATTACTGAGGGGCATAGGCCAAGACGTTTCAGTTTTGAAGCTTACATTGAAATTTATATTCCACAGGACTATCTCGGTAACTTATCCTTACATTCTACCAGTGGAACAATTAATTCGGATATTGCTCTGAATTTGTCAGGAACTTTGAGTGTTGATACTACCAGCGGCGTAGTAGAAGTATCACATACAAAGGCGGCAAAGTTTAAAGCCACCAGTACAAATGGAAGTCTGAACTTTGACAATATTGATGCAGACGAGGTGAACATACAGACTACCAATGCTAAGACTTCAATGAAACAGATAAAGGGAGCTATCAGCTATCAATCAAAGGGTGGAATGCTGACCGCTTCCGAACTAAGTGGTTCAGGTTCATTTAACGCCTCAGGAGAGGGTTCTATTAATATTACCTTTGTCGAGGTGAGAGCTGATATTTCTGCATACTCTAAAAATGGAGAAGTTACAGTATCACTTCCAAAGGAACTCGCCTTCAGTTTTTCTGCAACAACAAGAGAAGGTTCTATTACTACTTCATTTGCAGACCAGATTGCTGTTATCGACAACACAGCAGCTGGAATTATTGGTCTTTCCCCTGATATTTCCGTAGAACTGGAAACTCGCAATGGGGACATTAAAGTGTCAAGGTGACTATATGAAAAATAAAGAAAAAACAAATGGGAAGATAATAATTGCAATTAGTGCATTTTTTATGCTAACGATAGCTTTAAGCTTGATATCTCTTCCTTATATCCACCTTTTATCGGAACCAGAAACACAACAGAAATTTAAGGAATGGGTTACTTCTCTTGGCATAGGAGGCTGGCTTCTCGTTATGGGGATACAGATAATTCAGATTGTGATTGCTTTTATTCCAGGCGAACCTGTGGAAATTTTGGCAGGGGTGCTGTATGAAGGGTTTGGAGGTCTTTTTCTTTGTATGATTGGATGCGTTATTGCTTCCTCCGGTGTTTTTATAATTTCTAAAATGTTTGGTACGCCCCTTGTAATAAAGCTGTTTAAAAAAAGTAAGCTAGATGAATTTTCTTTTCTAAAAGATGCTAAAAAACTCGAAATTATTGTTTTCCTTCTGTTTTTAATACCGGGAACTCCGAAGGATATGTTGACGTATATAGTTGGAGCCAGTCCAATGAAGATAACACAGTTTCTGGCTGTATCAACTTTTGCACGGATTCCCTCCGTTATATCCTCTACATTTATCGGATCAACCATAAGGCAAGGAGAATGGAAAACCGCTGCTCTAATATTTGCTTTAACCGCCATTTTAGGTATAATGGGGATTAAGTATCAGGAAAGATTGGTGGGTTTTTGTAAAAGAATAGGGCGAAGAAGCAGCAAGTGTAAACAAGGATGTTCAAAATTATAGGGTTAAGATATATTGGGACTTATTGGGTTAAGTTTTATTGAAGATACTTAATCATTATGGTATGATAAACGAAAAGATTGGATTATTCCTAATAATGTAGGAAGGTGTAATTGACAATCGAGGGGTTTATGTGCGGATTTTAAAACAAAGGATAAAAATATTATGAAACAAAGGAGAACAGAATGAATAGTAATAAAAAGGCAATGTCTATACGAAAGCTGTTTTATATTTTTAGTATTCTGTGTCTCTTGTCATTGACTGCTTGCATGTCAAGGGATGAGAAAGAGAAGGCAAGGGATAACGAAAAATTGGCCGAACCAATTGTACAGGAGTATCTGGATTTGAACTATGGAGGTGGAGAGATTATTTCGTTAGAGTGCCTACTCAGTCCAAGAGAAGAACTCGTTATCCCCATATATTCTGACCAAGCAAGTTCTTATGTCAAATCTTCAGTTATTGTAAATAAGAAAGAGTTTTCCATCATTACTAATGTAGAAACGTCTCAATGCTATGATAATTTTAACGTCTCATTGATTGTGGATAATTTAAAAAAACATGCAGTAGCTTCTCTTTCAATTGATGTTCCATATGATATTGAAGTGCAGTATTATCCATATGATCTTATTGGAGAGGTGGAGAAAGAATATTATACCAATTTCACTAAAGATGGCGTAGGCTCATTAGATGAGCTGTATGATAAAGACCAGTATGAAGTTTATATGGTATGTAAATATATTGCCAGTGATATGGACTTTAAAAACATTGATGCTAAGAGTTTTTTCACAGAACTGGACATATCCGATGTGTATGTGGCGCTTATTAATTTTCGCAGCAAGGATAGATATATTAACGATGAGTTTACTTCTCACGACTATTTTTTTGACAATCCAAAGCATTATTATAGTTTAAGTGATGTAGTTACCGCTGCTAGGAATGAAGAATTCAATGATGAGACTGGAGAATTCGAGTTCGACGATAACGTTAATTACAGTTATGCCCACTATGCATCGAAAAAGATTAACGGCATAGAATTCACTTGGAATGATTGCGACTACGATTTAGAGTTTGAAGTAGTACCGGCAGAGAAAGAGATTCAAACAGAGTATTACAGTGGAGTAACCTTTTATTCTACGAATGATAAAGCCATATTGATTAGATGTACTCCGCATTTGGAGAATATCTATGCTATTGACAACAATATTTACTGCTACTTTGATAAAGAGCTGAATAATAGTGAGATGTTAATCACTAATTATACTGACAAAGACACGTATTACCAAAGATGGACGGTTGAATCAAAAAAGGATAGTTACCAAGATCTAAGTATTTCTGATGCAAGTGAATTATTCCTCCTTGGTTTTTATGAAAGTAAAAAGTGATATAATAGGAAACTAAATAAAATTACAATTCATTCTGCTTTCAAAATGTAAAGTGTTAATAAAGGAGATAACCATGCTAGAACAAATAGAAAATAGAAGAAGTATCCGTAAATATCGAAATAAAAAAGTAGAAGAAGAGAAGCTCATTCAAATACTGGAAAGCGCCAGATTAGCACCATCAGGTAGCAATACGCAGCCTTGGACGTTCCTTATTATAGAATCGGAAGAGACGAAAGAAAAGCTTTCCATTGCCGATCATAATCAAAAATGGATGATGACAGCTCCAATCTTCCTCGTGTGTGTAGCCGACATAAGATGTCGTATAGACGCAGATACCAAAGTTAAGCTGGATGAGAATAGTTCTTTACCGGAACTTAAGCAAATTATTCGAGACACAGCAATAGCAATGGAACATATTTTACTGGAGGCAGAACATCAGGGGTTGGCGACCTGTTGGACAGCTTGGTATGAGCAAAAGGCGATCAGACCTATTCTGAATATTCCGGAGGATAAATATGTATGCGGTATTATTACCTTGGGATATGGTGATGAAGAACCAAAACAGCGGCCCCGAAGAACGATGGAGGAAATTGTAAGATACGAAAAATGGTGAGGTACAGTTTAGTCAGCATTTTTTAATAGACAGAAGACGACAGAAGGACGGTTGCAGCATGGGTGGTTTTATCAGATTATTGAATATACAAGCAGTTATTTTTGTATACATAGTGGTTGGCGTATATGTGAAACGAAAAGGTTTAATCACAAAAGAAAATCAAAATAAATACATTGACTTTGTGTTACAGATTTTAATGCCTTGTATGATTTTTAGTTCCTTTCAACAGAAATTAACTTCAGATGTACTTATTAAAGTTGGCGCAATAACGGGGATTGCCTTTGCAATTGCCATGATGGCTTTATTATTGGGTAAAATATTGTATAGAAAATATCCCTACGGCAAAAGAAGTATAATGCAATATGGAACCGTAGTTAATAATGCAGGATTCGCGGGATTGCCTTTAGCGGGTGAAGTTCTGGGGGAGCTGGGATTATTCTATGCCTCGTTCTTTTTGATACCAAATCGAATCTTTATGTGGTCGGTGGGTATCTCCCTATTTGAAAAGACGGATACAAAGACCAAATGGAAAAATGTATTATTAAATCCAAATATCATTGCAGTCGAACTAGGATTACTTCGGTGCTTGTTTTCCATAGAATTGCCGTATTTTATTGATTATTCTATTGATAAGATAGGAAGTACAGTATCACCAATATCTATGATAATAGTTGGTGCAGTACTGGCGGATGTGAATATCAGGAAGATATTTGATAAATCAGTTTTTTTTGTAGCTGTAGTTCGCCTGATATTATTGCCTTTAATGACGATAGGGATTGTATCAATCTTTCATCTGGATGCAACCATATCAGGGGTAGCCTTATTATTAACAGCTATGCCCGTTGGCACAACTACAGCCTTACTTGCTGCAAAATATCAGGCAGATGTTGATTTTGCATCAAAGTGTGTTTTTGTAACTACCATTTTATCCTTACTTACAGTTCCGTTGCTAATGCTGCTATTATAAAAAATTCTCATATTTGCACATTGAAGGTATAGTGCAAATATGGGGCAAGATATAGTTCAATGAGCAACTGTATGAAGTCATTGGTGCTTAGAATCTGTGGTTTAGGAATTTACTCGTTAAAGTATTCAATAACCTGATCAATGCATCGGCTGTTCATTGCCTGAAAGGTACTTTTGGTAAAGGTTCCAATATGTGGAGTGAGGAAGGTGTTCTCACAGGACATAAGTTCGCTATCATGATATGGTTCTTGGTCAAATACGTCAATGAAAGCTCCACCTATTTCCTGATTTTGCAAAGCATGAACTAAATCGGCAGTATTTATTATTCGGGCACGTGCCGTATTTATAATTACTGCTGTCTTTTTCATTTTCTGGAAGATCTCATAGTGAAACATGCCTGTAGTATCAGTGGTCAGTGGTACATTAATGGAAATATAATCACTAGTACTAATTAAGGTGTTAAAATCGCAGTATTGTACATTGTATTGTCTTTCTATATCAGTATCTCTGTGACGATAATAGCATACTACGTTCATTCCAAAAGCATTAGCTCTTACGGCTACTTCTTTGGAAATGCTTCCAAAACCAACTAATCCCAAGGACTTTCCATAAACACCCTCTGCCAAATGCCTGTTCCAGATATTCTTTTTCATCTCCTCATTATGCAAGGATAGCATTCTGGAATGCTCCAAAAGATAACCCATAATTAATTCTGCTACGGCAATGCCTACAAGTCCTTCCGTACGAGTAACGGTTATGCCTAACTTTTTTGCTGCCTCCAAATCAATATTGTCAACGCCCACACCACGTCGCGCAATCAACTTTAAGGAGGGAAGACTGGTTAGAACCTCCGCTGTATAAGACTCCAAGCCTGCGATGACGGCATCGGCCTGTTGAAGAAGAGAAATGAGTTCCTTCTGGGAGAGTAGTAAGGTATCCGAATATTCCTCCACGTGAAAGCCTGCATTTTCTAATCGAGATTTAGCGTCTGGATTTATGTTTGAAATATTGCTTACTGCCATTACAACCTTTTTCATAGTTACCTCCATTCTTGTATACTATATTTTATCATGTAGAAAGTAAATTCACAAAGCTGTTTTATTCGATTAGATAAGTGGATACACCCTGAAGGGCAATCAGTATTTCGTACAATAGTAAGAGGACTTGTGATTATTAATTAAATGCGATATTATTTTAACATAAATATCGAATTAAAAACGCAATATTGATAGATTTTGTTACTATTCATATCATTACTATTTGGAAAGGTGGAGGAGAATGAATGAAAAGATATAAAATAAACCGTATAATTGCATTTGTTTTAGCGTGGGTATATTTGCTATCGTATAGTCCTAATGTGATAGCAATAAATGCAGCTACAAAGAGTAAGGATAGTACATATCGATTACAAAATGAGTTTCGCATTACTGTAGATGGCACCGTATATCAGACAAAGGCTTACATCAAAAATAATGATATTTATGTTACAAGTGCAGCAGCAAAAAAACTTCTAGGGAAAGCGCCAACTAACACGGTAAAGATTAATGGAGCAACCTATGCAAGCTTATCAAATCTTGCAAAGCAGTGCAAAGTAGCCTCTTATGAATATGATAATGTCATGAAGGCAGCTTATATCTGGACAAAAAGCAACAACAATTTTTCAGATGAGAATAGAATTAAGTATTATGACCTTGGTACACCATCTGATAAGCAAATTACTTACAAAGAATTTTTCAAGCTATTAGATAATACGATAAAAATTGCGGATTCAAAAAAATTAAGTAAATGGAAGAGTACGTTAAAAGAAGCCAGAGCTTCTAGTCGAAAGATGACAAGACTGGAAGGTATGATGGCAATCCTTCGAGCAGCAGTTACACTTGGCTCTGATTATAGTGAATTTAATACAGACTGGTTTCCAATCAATGAAGCAATTGGTGAAAAGTGTTGGGATGAGATTGATCAGATTCAAAAAACAATCAATCCGTACCAATATTTAAAGAATTCCTATCCATATGACCTGGGAGGCTTTAAGCAATCCGTATATGTTTATGATGGATGGGATGCAGCAGGTGTAGCATATCGTTATAGCTTTGGGCGTGTGTCCTTATTAAACCAAAAAACGTTGTTTGATTATGATGCAACTAATATAACCATGCATCTGGGCTCGTTCATGACATATTCTGACGCGTTGAATGCTCTTTCAAGATTTCTGGATTCAGCCGAAAAGGCAGAAAATGAATATGTATCACTTTCTGATAAAAACGCTGTATATTATAATGATTCTATTATAACGTCAGATCTTTTAAAACAGGCAAAGCAGGTGTCAGAAATAAAGGCTGGAGATGTTTCAGATTGGAGTGGATTTGTTTTAGGTGGTGACTATGAAAACCGTGAAATTGATGCTGTCAAATTTGACAGCGACGCGAAGCATATGTCAGAGTGGGGCTTTTCTTGTGTTAGGTATATGATTACCTATCAGTCCTTATTTGATAAAAAAGTAACCAAGGTTGACGAAGCGAAACTAAGACAATTAGATCGAATTGTTGCCTCTGCCATAAAATACAATATTCATTTAAATCTGGTAACCTTTACGATTCCCGGAAGATGGTCCGATACAGATCACGATACATTTACCTCAACAGGAGAGTTTGATTTATTTACGAATAAGGATCGGCAAAAGGAAGCTTATGCGGTTTGGGATTTGCTCGCCAAGAGATATAAGGATATTCCAAGCGCAGTTCTATCCTTCTGTCCGTTATGGGAAGCACAGAATTACAATCTAAGTACGGGCTTACCTGTAGAAGCATATACACCTGAGCAGGTGGCTGTCGTTTATGAAAAGCTTGTCAGTACAATTAAGAAGTATGGAAAGGGTAGGCTTGTAATATATGAGCCTACACCAAACAATGATTCGGAGGCAATTGTTCAAGAGGCAAAGGCTATTCAAGAGGCAATTGAGGGAAAGTATCAGGATGTCCAAATGAGTACTAATTTCTGCGAAAACAGTTATGTCTATGCAGATATGACAGCGGTAGTAGGGGAACATATTGATAATAATAACCACTCTGGGTTTAAACAGGTATATCCTACAACGATATATGGGGCAAAATACAGTTTCGGACAAGATGAAACTCTTGAATTTGGTGGGGATTTGGTAAAGGGTACAACACTTAAGATTTATCTAAGAAAGGTTGAGGGACAGGGAAGCTTTGTAATAACTGGAGATGGGAAAGAACTTTATAACGAGCCACTTACTACGAAGACTTATAAGACTGACAACCCGTTCTCCCGTTTCTATCCATATGCGAAAAGTGATAAATGCATCAGTATTACGCTTAATAACGATATAGATCAACTGAAGGTTCAATATTTGGGTAATTACTGGGAATGGAGTGGGATAGATGTTACCTTACCAAAAACATATGAAGTAAACCGATGGTGGAGTACTTCCACTTATGATTTGTTTTTACAAGGGAAGGAAGAAACCTTGACTGCAATAACCCCTATACTAAAAAAGACATCTAATATCAGGATTAGCCCTAATAGCTATGATACAGGGAATAAAATATCGATTCATTCTGATATTACATATACTTCGAATGCTGTTGTAGCACAAGCGAATAAAGAAACGATTAATCATTGGGGTGACATAATTGCCAAGTTTGCGCCATCCTCACTTGTCCGTTGTGAAGCTGCTTCTTTCTCTGGAACAGATTTAAAATCAGCGCTTTCTTATTATGAAGATTTTCTGGCAATGTGTAATAAGAAAGATTTGGGTTGGTTAGCAAATGATTATGATGCAATCATAGCATATGGAGCTGATTTTGCACCGTACAAGTTTGGTGGAGCACAACCCGTTTCTTATGGTTATAATTATCTCTTAGTAGATCTACTAAAGTTATATCAGAAATATGCTACAAAACCTAAAACGATCTAATTGCTATTGCGACAAAGTCCTCAAATTAAAGTATTTTAAATTTGAGGGCTTTGCTTTTTATAAAGCTGGCTATCCAGTAACAAATTATTTTAGTTTAATGGAAAATTATATTGTATTTGTAAGTTATTTGTGATACTGTAATATATATAATAATGAGAATTAATATCAAAATCAAAAATTAATTCATATTATATTATAGTTAAATAGTTTTACAAAAAGAGATAGGGGAACTAAGTGTATAAGGTAGCGAACACATTTATATCAATTTTATGAAAACTACTTTAAATAAAGCAAAAGGATTGAGTGGTAAAATGGCAAATTTAATACAAGCAAAAATCAATACAGAATATAGTATTAAGCGCATTGATACCAAGGATGCGGAACTAAAAAACTTTTTATTTACGCTTGGATGTTATGAAGGTGAAAAGGTAACTGTGATATCTATGCTGGCTGAGAATTATATCATTACAGTAAAGGATGCACGATACAGTATAGATAAAGAGTTAGCTGGGGCTATTGTTATTTAGTTTCTTTATGTGAAATACTTAACAAAATTAATAGCAATATGTTAATTTTGTTCTGCAATGATAAAATAGGAGGCAAATGGTCATGAGTAAGGACGGTAATATCAAAGTAGCGCTCACTGGAAATCCTAACAGTGGGAAAACAACGTTATTTAATGCACTGACAGGTAAAATTGAACGTGTTGGCAATTGGGCAGGTGTAACAATTGAGAAAAAAGAAGGTGATGTTAAGAAGAATCTTAATAGCTCTTCGTTCCTGATTACAGCTGTGGATCTTCCAGGGGCATATTCAATGTCACCTTTCACATCTGAGGAAAGTATAACCAGTGCTTTTGTTAAGAATGAAAGTCCTGATGTTATAATCAATATCGTTGATGCCACTAATTTAAGCAGAAGCTTATTTTTTACAACACAGCTGCTTGAACTTGGTATCCCGGTAGTGGTTGCTTTAAATAAAAGCGACCTGACAAAAAAGAAAAATACCTCGATTGATGTGGAAGCGTTAGCTAAGTCTTTGGGATGCCCTGTTGTGGAAACAGTATCCACCAAAGGTAATGATAATGGCTTAGAAAAACTGATTTCTACAGTAGTAGAAGTTAGAGGAAAAGCTCAAACCGCTCCTTTTCTTAATAAGGGTGTGAATTTGTCAGATAGTGCTTCCGTGCAAGCAGCTGATAAAAAAAGATATGAATTTGTGAAAAATATCGTATCTAAGGTTGAAAAAAGAGCAATTAGTAGTAGTGCTCAGACAAAACAGGATGCAGTTGATCGAATTATAGCTCACAAATGGCTGGGTATTCCTATTTTCTTCGTAGTAATGTGGGCAGTATTTTCTATCTCACAAACCTATGTAGGACCATTTTTAGCAGATACTTTTGTTGGCTGGATCGATTCCTTCTATGGCTTTGTAGAAGGGTTACTTGGAGATGGAGCTTCACCAGTACTAACCTCACTTTTACTTGATGGAATTATTGGCGGTGTTGGAGCCGTGGTTGGCTTCTTACCTTTAATTATGATATTATTCTTCCTATTAGCTTTACTTGAAGATTGTGGCTATATGGCTCGAGTTGCTGTAGTTATGGATCGTTTCTTTAAAAAAGTTGGTTTATCAGGCAAATCCATTATTCCTATGATTATTGGAACAGGCTGTGCAATTCCAGGAGTTATGGCAACCAGAACAATTAAAAACGAAAGACAAAGAAGAACGACTGCAATGTTAACACCATTTATGCCATGTGGTGCAAAGTTACCTGTTATTGCATTATTTGCAGGTGTATTCTTTAATGACTCTGCTTGGGTAGGAACTTCAATGTATTTTATTGGTATTTTAATTATCATTTTAGGTGCATTAGTTGTAGTAAGAATTACAGGAGAAATGAATGCAAGAACCTTTTTCATTATGGAATTACCGGAATATAAAGTTCCAAGCATAAAAAGAGCTGCTATATCAATGCTCTCAAGAGGTAAGGCATTTATTATTAAAGCAGGAACAATTATTCTTCTTTGTAATGCAGTTGTTCAAATTATGCAAACCTTTAACTGGCAATTCCAAGTAGTTGCGGAAGGTGCACAAAATACAAGTATTCTTGCTAGTATCGCTACTCCATTTGCTATTTTATTAGTGCCGTTGGGTTTTGGTGTATGGCAGTTGGCTGCAGCAGCTATTACTGGCTTCATAGCAAAAGAGAATGTAGTTGGTACATTAGCAGTTGTATATTCTATTACCAATTTTATTGATACAGATGAACTTGCACTTGTATCCGGTGGAGCAGACGTAGCAAGTATTATGGGTTTGACCACGGTAGCTGCTTTATCATATCTGATGTTTAACTTATTTACTCCTCCATGTTTTGCAGCAATTGGTGCAATGAACTCTGAAATGGAGAATAAGAAATGGCTATGGAGCGGTATTGCATTCCAATTTGGAATGGGTTATGTGGTAGCATTTATTACATATCAAGTAGGTACATTGGTAACAACTGGAGCTTTAGGAACCGGATTTTTACCAGGATTTATCGCAGTAGCTGTAATTATTGGTATTGTTGTTTTTCTAATGAGAAAAGGGACAGAAAAAGCAGTGAAAAATGTAACTGTCAACGCTTAGTCAGGAGGTTATTATGACAGATATAATTATAATTATCGTTATTGTAGCAATTGTTGGTGCTGCAATCACAAAGATTGTTATTGAAAAGAAGAGGGGAGCCAAATGTATCGGTTGTCCTTCCAGTGGAAAAAGTAGTTGCGGATGTAACACAAATAAGCAGTAAAATAACAAGATAAAACGATATGTCGTTGTACTTGTTATGAATAATAGTAAAGAAAAATAAGACATAAGAGCTTGGCCTCTTATGTCTTATTTTTTTGTACTTAGAATTCTTCTGAAGCGCAATTGTCACCAGAAGCAAATGTCATTTTTTTGATGTTAAAGTGGTCTTTTAGTAAGTTGTAGAAGACCTCAATGAGATTCTCGCAGGTAGCAACTTTTTCAACCACTACGAGACGACATTCAGGATATGCTTTTGCCAATGGAATATCAAAAGGCTCTCCAACCATAGTATTTGTTTCTGCACCATTGCGAATACCCTGGGTTTCATAAACTTTTAAGAGCTCCGGCAAAAGGGGATCTTCCTTTTGAAGAATCAGAGCATGATCAAAGTTTTTTAAATAATCCCAGGCGATACGTTTGATGCTGTTACAAGGATACACAAAACCAGTTCTGCCATCAACCTCCCCATCAACTTCAATGGTTAGTAATCCAGTATGGCCATGAAGATACTGTGCTTCTCCTTCATAGTTGAGAAAGCGATGGGCATACTGAAGGTTTAATTTAGTAATTGAGCGCATATAAAAATCCTCCTTTTTATTTTTAGCATGTACTTCTTTGAGTCATGCTAACTTACTCACTTGGCTCTGACTGTCTGCAAGCAGAGCAGATATAACTAATTTTTAAATCATAAGAAAGAATTTCTTCTTTGATATCTTTTTTTAATTTGAAAGTTAAATCATCAAGTATAATATCCGTTAACTGCCCGCAGTTTTTACAAACTAAATGATCGTGTCTTACTACTTTGTCGTATCTATCTGGATATCCTTCTACAGAGACCTTTCGAATGAGGTCATTCTCATGCAGAGTCTTTAAATTATTATAAACAGTTGCCAATACTACCTTAGAGGAGGTCGCTTTCATTTTTAGATAAATTTGCTCAGCAGTAAGGTGCTTGTCGGAGGTACTAATTATATTGAGAATTTGTTTTGCATTTGTGGTCATCTTATCACCTGCTTAGTAGAATTAGAATAATTCTAATTTTACTATAAATTCCTTGATAAGTAAATACATAATTTAACAATAGCCATATTTTTTTTATTGGATATTTTTTAAGAGACTAATACCATAAGTCGACTATACTTGAAGTAATATTTAGGATACATTTATTAATTTCATGAGTTTAATACATAGAAAGATGAGTTTTGTACATGTAAATATTTCCATAAGCAGTCTTATAATTAGTACATTAATGTCTTTATAGATACGATTGAATAAGCTACGTTCGCAGATGGTACTTATTTGTAACGTGTAAATATAAGGGATAGCATAATGATTTTAACTAAAGAGAAATCCTGTTTCCAAAATAGTGCTTTTATTTTGTATTCATTAAATCGGCAAGCCCACGACTTGTTAATTTATTTGAATAAATAAATCTTTTTTTAAGGAAGGGGAAACAAAAAGTATGAAATGTATTGCTATGAGGTCTTACAAAAACATGATAGCTGTTCTTATCGTATTTGCATTGTTATTGCAGATAACTCCTTTACAGGAGGCTCTTGCAGCAACAAACACTTACAGCGGAAACTGGTCTATGAAAGCAGTAGTAAGCGGAGCACCAACCTGGAAAGGTACAACAGTTGATTTGAATGTGGCGACAAATACCAATTATGTTGCAAAGTTCTGGCTGTCAGGTACAGGCAAAATAACCGCAAAGGTTGCTAACAGCAACTGGTCAGGTAATTTGGCAGAAACACAAGCAACAGCGACTGGCACTTGGACACAGGTTACCCTGAATTTCAATTCAGGCAGCAACAGCTCAATCCATTTTCAATTCCAGGATACTGGTAATACTGCCGGAACCATATATCTGGATGATGTATTCCTTGGTATCAACGGGGGTACTAATCTTATTGGAAATGGAGACTTTGAGCAGGGTGTAAGCGGTTGGTATATTCCCGCTGATGCAACTGGAATCTTTTCCATTGTTCAATCTACAACGACAACACCAACTAATCCAGTTACAGAAAAGTACGTACATAGCGGAGCTTTATCTCTGAAAGCAACAGTTAGTGGAACACCAACCTGGAAGGGTACTACGGCTGATCTAAATGTAACCCAGAACACAAATTATACCATAAGATTTTGGATTTATGGTACTGGAAAGTTATCCTTAAAGGTTGCAAATTCTAGCTGGTCTGCTAATCTGTCCGATACACAGTATACAGCAAGCAATACCTGGACCCAGGTAACCTTTAACTTTAATTCAGGGACAAATAGTTCTGTACATTTACAATTCTATGACAGCGGTAATACAGTAGGTAAAGTGTATATTGATGATGTGTTCCTTGGAATTGGCACCGGAACAAATCTACTGGGTAATGGTGGTTTTGAACTAGGAGTTAACGGCTGGTATATACCTTCAGATGCTACCGGTATTTTCTCAATTTCACATAATCCAACTATCATAGGAGTGTACGAGGGGATTTCACTTACTGCACCTGTCAACTATGGTAATTGGTTAGGCAGACATGATTTCTATCTCTATTCCACCAATGGTTATGCGAACTGGTCTGACTTCCAAACAAGTACCAATTGGCTGATTGATGAGTATTGGAGCAAAATGCCATATAAGACCATATGGAATGTTGGTCTGATTACTACTCAGGAGGGTACTTTAGCTGAAGCTGCTACAGGTGCATATAACAATTACTATAGGACTGTAGCACAGAACATTGCTAATTATATGGCTGACGAAGACGTTATCTATATACGTCCAGCTTGGGAGTTCAATGGAGATTGGTTCCCATGGACTGTTGTTGCTAAGAAC
Source organism: Bacillota bacterium (assembly GCA_023407575.1). Lineage (GTDB taxonomy): Bacteria > Bacillota > Clostridia > Lachnospirales > Lachnospiraceae > Mobilitalea. Next base: position 155,064 of record JAEYLX010000075.1, on the reverse strand, counting down.
GGAGAAAATCAACAGACAAAAACACAGAACTTTATCAATGCCTGGCGTCAATACGTAGATACTTTCCGATCAGTATCCTCAAAGTTCCGATTTGAATGGAATGTAAATATTGGTCAAGAGAGAGTTTATTCAGCAGAACTTGCTTATCCAGGGGATGCATATGTAGATGTTATTGGTATGGACTTCTATGATGAAAATACCTGGGCTCACATCAATGATCCTGTAAAACGTTTCCAATACAGCGTCATTCGGCCATATGGTTTAAACTGGATAAGAGACTTTGCAAGAACACATAACAAGCAGATGTCCTTCTCTGAATGGGGACTTGGTGGTTTGGAATCAGGAGATAACAGTTATCTGGTAGAAGCAATGCAAAGATGGTTCCTGGCTACCGATGTAATATATCAGACTTATTGGGACAGCGGAGATGCGGATTACGACGCAAAACTTAGTACTCCAAGCAACCATCCCAATGCATCTGCTATGTATAAACAAATCTTCGGATCCTATACCGCTAATCCTACTATCAATACACCTGGTAATGTCATAGCAGCAATTACATCACCAGTGGGAATTGTGGAAGGGGATTATAATCCAGTGTTATCCACTTCACCAACACAGATAAAAGGTATCGCATTAGATCCAGATGGCAATAACTTTATCACTGGTGTAACTGTAACAATACAGAATGCTTCAGGTCAGTATTTGAATGTAGCCACAAAGACCTTTGGAAGTACAGCGGTATATAACCCTGCAAGCTATAATATTAATGATGGTTATTGGACATTGAATCTAACTGGAATTACACTTGGAAGTGGTACTTATACAGTTCGTGGTTATGCGAATGATGGTGCTAACAGCGCACCAGCAATGTGCGGATTTACTAGGTAAATAGTATAGCACTAGCCATAGGTACTACGAGGAACAGATACTACGAGGAACAGATATTACAAAGAACAGGATATTATATGCTAAATATTTAATTATTAAAAAACGTATAAATTCTATTATATCTAATGTATTAGTAAAGCCTCTGGAATAATATCCGGGGGCTTTTTGTGAGCTTTGTTATAATTAACTAATTATGTGAGTTTTATACAATAAAATCTTAAGTTAATCCATTTTTTTATCTAATATTTTCAACTAAAATGCTTGTAACAGTTTAGCCATATGCTTGATTTTGCCTAGCTATATCTTGTTAAGCGGAACAAACTATAAGTTTAGATATGATATGCATTTGAAAGTATGCTTACTACTTACCTATATCGTATCAAGATTTGTCTGGTTGAATTGTTACAAAATTTGATGTAAGTATAGGAGGAAACATGAGGAGAAAGGTAAAAAGAATTTTATCCATGCTATGTGCAATTGTACTATTATTGACCACATTGCTTCAATCCGTACCGGTAAATGCAGTACAAGATACTACCCATAGCGGAACCTGGGCTATGGCGGTTGATTTATCCGGAGCTGATTGGAAGGCTGCGACAATGGATATCAATGTAAAGGCTAATACTGATTATGTAGTCAAGTATTGGTTAAAGGGTACGTCGGTAGTAGGTACAGCGGTGAAAAGCGACGATTGGGGCAGCACTCTGGCGTGGGCAGAGAACACAGCAACTAATAATTGGACCCAGGTAACAATGACGTTTAATTCGGGCGTATCTACTAAGATACATCTTCAAATGGTGGATACAAAAAGTGAAGGCTTGGTGTACATTGATGATTTGTTTGTAGGATTAGCGAAAAATGGTACAGCAAATCTTGCAGCAAACGGAGACTTTGAGGCAGGAGAGACCGGTTGGGCATATGAAGAGGGTGTTAAGATATCGATAGTTCAACCAGGACTTGTGGTAACAAATTCTACCATCAATCCTACAAGTGCTGTTTTTAACAAATATACAACAGAGCAAAGAGATATCACCGTGATAATAGCCGCAAACGGTAATGTCCTAAGCGCAATTAAAAATGGATCGGCTACTTTAGTGCAAAATACTGATTATATTACAAGTGGTACCAACGTTAAGATAAAAAAAGAATACCTTGCAATGCTTGCAACAGGTTCTGCAACTTTAACCTTTGATTTTGACAAAGGGAATGATTCTGATATGAAAATTGAGATAACTAATGTTCCAGTAGCACAGGGAATTCTTGATGAATTTTACAATCTGGACAAAGCTTATGAGTACAGTAAAAATGCAGATGGTACAGCAGGTTTCTGGATTTCAGAAAATGAAAGCCCTGATACCTTTGAGGGCGATGGCTACAGACTGATACCGAACAGAATAGAAGATCGTACACTCATATATAAAACAGATTACGACATAACTTCTTTTTACACTCTGACTTATAACTGGGTTAATGTATCAACAATTGATCCTGTGGTATCGGTTTCGGCAGATGGTATAACCTATACCGATATCACACTTACAAAAAATCAGCTTGGTATTGTAGGAGCCAATAATGACTGGGCTAAAATTGTTTATTATAATTTTGAGATGCCTATAGCAAATGCAAGATATATTAAGATGACAGTTCCGAAATTGGCAATATCAGATAATCAGGATGCAGGCTGGTCCTATCAGTTTTCCAAATTGATCATTAACCGTTGTGTAATGCCTGTTAGTGCTAATCCTCCAACAGGAAAAATAAGCGGAACTGTTAATGTTACCCTCTCTACACCTACAGCAGATGCAAAAATATATTATTTTACAAAAGAAGATTCAAAAGAGAAATTATATACTTCTCCAATCAGTATTTCAAAATATACCGAACTCACAGCATATGCAAAAAAAGCAGGTATGGAAGACAGTGTTAAGAATACCTACATTTATTATTCTACCGAAAGCATTACAGTAGATAAATATGGACAGTGGAAAGATGCTGATTTCGCTACAAAAGTAACAAGTGATGAACAACTGGTGGCTGACGTTGCTGCAGACAAAGAATACTATGACAGTTTAACTCCACCGGAACGTGATATTTATGGTGGAATGCTCGGAAGTAAAGAAAAATATAATCTGAAAGCAACAGGCTTCTTCCGTGTTCAAAAACTTGCCTTTCATAAAGGGGAAGATGAAAAGTTTGTAATGGTAGACCCCTTGGGTAACCTCTATTTTAGTTTGGGAACCTGCTGCACTGGTTCACCTGGTGAAACCTATACCATGGTTCAGGGCAGAGAACAAATCTATGAGTGGATACCTGAAAATGAAGGAATTTATACAGGTGCCTTCTTAGGTGGCAATTCAGCATATTATTCACCTTATGTTGCCAATCTGATTAAAAAATATGGTAAGGCATTTGACCAGAATGAGTATTATGCAAGAATGATAGACCGATTAAAGAAGCTTGGTTTCACCAGTGAAGGTGGATTTGCAGAGACGCCATCTGTTGAAGATAACAAAACAGGTTTTCCTGAAATTCCATTTCAATATCTACCTGACAGCTACAAGTTAGGCAGCACTACCTTGTTTGACCCTTATAAAGAGGGAGCAAGAGAAGCCATAGCACAATGGTTAGTAAAAAATAATGTACCTGCTCGTAAAGATGATTCTAAAATAGTAGGTTATTTCTTTGGAAATGAGCTTCCCTACCACAGCTTTGATGCGACTGTACTTGGCTTGAAAGCAAGCGAATCAGCTACGAAAGGCGCACTGATTGATATGCTGAAAGCAAAGTATAAAAAAATATCTGCTTTAAATAAAGTATGGGCTTCTAACTTTGAGAGCTTTGACGCTATGAAAGAGGTTGCCATTACTCTTAACACAGATCTTGCCGCAGACGATATGGGTGAATTCTTTGAGCAGTATTTACATAAGTTCTACGGCATGTTATCAGAGGAATTCAAAAAGGTGGATCCTAATCATATGCTGATGGGTGACCGTTACTTTGTAAATGTTGCTGATACGGCAGATATCAGAGATACACTTTGCAAAGTAGCAGGCCAATACCTTGATGTTATATCTTATAACTATTATACCTACGATGTAGATCTCGAAAGACTTAAAGCAATTTCTGATGCTGCAGACAAACCAATCATGATTACCGAGTTCCACTTCAGTGAACCAACTCAGGGATTGGACGCACCGGGTATTGGAGTTGATACCGAAGAAGAAAAAGGGTTATATTACAGATATTATGTTGAAAAGCTTGCAGCTTCCGGTTATGCAGTTGGAGCACACTGGTTTGAAATGATGGACCAGGCAGCAACCGGACGCTGGTTCCAGGGAGTGGGAGGAGAAGCAGCGGGCATTGGATTATTTAATGTTGCAGACAGACCATATAAAACCTTCCTGAAGTCAGTTATGGATACCAATTATAACATTTATGACATTATCACAGGAGAAGTTGACTATCTTAAAAATCCAAATCCTCCTGTTCAGAAAACACAGATGGAATCTTTAATACCAAAAACAGAAGGAACAATAACAATTGACGGAAGTAAAGATGCTATCTGGCCAGCAGGCGAAACAATTAAGATTACCGATGCAGATCGAGTTACAGGAGCACAGGTAGAAAACGTATCCGCTGATATCAATTTAGCCTGGGATGAAAATAACTTATATGTATTTGCCCATATCAAAGATCCTACACCTATGCAGAATCCAAATGTCGGCGACTGGATGTGGAACGGTGATGGACTGGAATTGTTTGTAGGTCCTCAACTGCTGGAAAGTCCGGGGTCACTCAAGGTAACTGACTCTCAGCTGGTATTATCCGGATCTGCTGATGGCAATTACATTTGGTACAACAATAAAAACCCACAGCCTAAGGTAGAATTAGTTACAAAAATGGATAAGGACAAAACAGGATACACCATTGAAGCTGCTATTCCCCTTTCAGGACTCAATGTAACCAATATTGGTGATGGACGTCAATTACGTTTTGATATAGCGTTGGATAACGGAGAGGTTGACAAAAGAGTTGGACAGTATGTATGGAGTGGCGGGTCCTCCAATTCCTCCAGCCGTGACAAATGGGGAATGGTTAAACTGGTAAATAAGGTTGATGTTAAGCCTAGTACGTTCAGTGATATTGAAAAATATAACTGGGCAAGGAAAGCCATCGAAGTGGTTGCTGCAAAAGGAATACTGGAAGGTATTTCTGCTGATAAGTTCAATCCCTCTGGAAGTATAACCAGAGGAGAATTTACTGCAAGTCTTATGAAAGCCTTTGGATTGTCAGGCAAAGTAGCTTCAAACTTTAGTGATGTGAAAGCAGCTCATAAATACTACAATGAAATCGGTATAGCAAAAAAACTTGGAATTGTAACAGGGGATAATGGTAGGTTTTCTCCTGATCAAGCGATTTCCAGACAGGATATGATGGTAGTGGTTGCTAGAACCTTGAAGTATGTTAAAAGGGATTTACCAGCAGGTACTGCTTCTGATTTGAGCAAATTTAGTGACAAGGAAAAGATTGCTGTATATGCCAAGAATAGTGCTGCTACACTAGTTAAGAGTGGAATTATTACAGGTAATAACGGAAAGATTAAGCCTGCCTCAAAGTTATCCAGGGCGGCGGCTGCGGTTATTCTGTATAGATTGATGAAGTGATAGTAGATTTTATATTGTAATCCCTTAGTTATGAACAGTTGAAGATGCAGGGGAAGATCTAAAAAGATGGCTATCATTTGATGAGGCCATCTTTTTGGTTTACAGTGCATACTTCTAGAGGGATTCATATATCTTGAAAAAATTTTGATTTTGTTTTATTATGAGTTTATTTAACAGATATGTACTTATGATACTAGAATATAGAATGGAGATCAACCAAAGTAACTGTTGCAGGAAACCTTGGGTTGGTACATTTATAATCAAAGGGGTTGAACCAAAGGAGGGATAAATTGTTGTTCAGAACTATTATGATAGTTCCACAATTTGAAAATATAAGTGTAATAGACAATATTAGAACAAAATACGATCCTTTATCTGAACTAGTACGACCTCATATTACATTAGTGTTTCCGTTTGAAAGTGAAATTAGCAATGATGAACTGGAACAATTGCTAGAAAAAAGACTATTTGGGATAAATTCATTTGAAATAACCTTAAATGGTTTTAGTAAGCAAAGGGACAGATTTAGCAACTATCTATTTTTAAATGTTACAAAGGGTATAGATGAAATTAAAAATATCCATAACATATTTTATGAAAATGAATTTAGTAAGTTTGATTTGGGATATGGGTATGTTCCTCATATGACAGTGGGAAAGTTTCCAACAATACAATTATTAGAGGAAGCGTTTAAAGATGTTTCGTTAAACAGTGATTTATTTAAGACAATAGTGGATAAGGTATCCGTCGAAGTGATAGGAAAAAACGAGGAATCAATTATTACTATTAACAAGAATTTAGATTGACAACTATATTTTGCAAAGTTAGTTAATTAGCAAGGGTACAAAATTATAAACAGAATAATAAATCAGAACTTACGGAACCATTTTATATATGAGATTATTTATATAATGGACGAAGGAGGTACATATGTATATTGAAACAAACAGGCTTATTATCCGCGAACTTATGGAGCAAGAAGCAAATGCATTAATTGCTATAAAAAATGACAAGGAAGTAATGAAGTGTCATCCGACATTCTTTGAAAATGCGACGATTGATTTTATTAGAAATGCCATTTTGTACTTCCAACACAATGCGAAAAAAGTGATTAAATATCCCGAGCATGGATATCTGCCTGCTGTATGTTTAAAGGTAAAACTGCTCAAAAAAGTGGATTTAAACTAATTGAAAAGCGTATCCCATATGGCTATAATCATAAAAGTTACAATAGCAATGATTTTAACAATGTAGCAGATTATTTTTCAAATATTAAATGTGAAGTAGAAAATGGCAATTATTATTTTCAGAAGTTTAGTAATAGTAAGAAGAATGAATAAAGTAAAAAGAAGAATCACTATCAAAGCAGTTAATGAGGATAAATACATAATCAAATTTCAATCTTTAATGTTATTCTATTAAATAGTTGCTCTCAATTAGATTCAAACATCAGTTTTATTCCATAAATCTGAATTTAAAATTTTAAATTTTAAAGTTAATATGAACCATGCGGTAGGTACGTTGATATAAGTAGGAGGGGATTTCTCAATTAGAGATATTTCCTCCTATTAAATTATGCGAAGATAAAACACAAACTAATAAAACTACACTTTGTTGATACATCTCCACATACTATAATTGAAAAAGCTAGAGCAGCAGGATTCTTAATTAAAAGTAAATGTTATTATTCAGAACCAACCTTAAAAACTAGGGGGCATGCTCACTGTTTGGCTCGAAATGCTATAAAATATATAATATAAATCCTATTGACACTGTCTCTACTACGTGATACTATATAGCGGTAGTAAGTAATACTGAATATCAGTGATACAGAATATCGGTAATACTAAATAGTTAAGAGGTGATTAATTTGGATAATATAACTGAAATGTTAAAAGGCGTATTGGAAGGCTGTGTTCTTGAAATCATCAGTCACGAGGAAATCTACGGTTACGAGATTACGAGGCGTCTGAATACACTTGGATTTTCAGATGTTGTAGATGGGACAGTATATACCATCCTGGTTCGACTTGAGAAAAACAAGTTGGTGGAAATTACGAAAAAACCATCCGATATGGGACCTCCGCGAAAGTTTTTTACGCTCAATGATGCGGGTAAGGAAGAGTTACGAAGCTTCTGGGAAAGATGGGAATTCGTAGCTTCAAAAATTAACGAGTTAAAGGAGAAGAGCTAATGAATTTTTGGGAGAAAATCACAGGCAGTGATATGACTGCTGAAATGAAAACTTTTGAAGCCCGGGCTGGAAAACTACCAGATGATTACCAAGCGGCATGGGAAAAAATCAAAGAAAATCTTTGGCCACATTCAGATTTAACCGGACGTAATCTTATGCCAATTCTTGACGGTGTACTGGGTTTGCTTGAGGAATCAGCTTTGGAGGGGCAGAATGTCCAAGAGGTTTTAGGAGACGATATTAAAGGCTTTTGTTCAGCGTTGGTCGGTAAAGAAGGTGCAAAATCGTACCGCGATAAGTGGAGGGAGCAACTTAACAATAATATTACTAAAAAATTAAGCAAGTAAAGGGTTAGGTTGAAAAGTACTTTTCAAAAAGCAAAAAGCAAACAGAATGGAGCGTGCTTTTCGCTCATCGATTGAGCTGCCTGAAGGCAGAATGGAGGTTAATATGAGAATACAAGATATCCTGGAAGGTAAAAACGAATGGAAAGCACACATGGCGCGTGTTAAAGCACTTCCCAAAGATTATCAGATTGTATATAAAGAGCTTCAGAAATATCTTTTCAAAGTTGGTCCTGTAGAGCTATCAGAGGGGACAGATTTGCTCTCGGGGATTGTCGACCTGTTCGAGGAAGGTGCCATCATGAAAAAAGGTGTGCTTGAAGTTACGGGTAAAGACGTAGCTGGGTTCTGTGATGATTTAATCAAAGATTCAAAAACTTACACTGACGTCTACGAAGAAACTGTTAATCAAGAAGTTAGCAAGGCTATGAAAAAGGTTACGAATAAAACAAAGTGAGAGGAATTCCTAAATGGAAAAGACAATTGAGATGTCAAAAAACGATTGGATACTGTGCCCAGTCTGCAACAACAAAACAAGGACCAAAATAAGTGTTGATACAGTTCTTGAAAACTTTCCACTATTTTGTCCCAAATGCAAACAGGAAACGATAATCAATCTAAAAAAATTAAAAATATCAGTTATTAAAGAGCCAGACGCAAGACGCAGAGCCGACAACCATGAATGAAATCATAGTTGTCGGCTCTTTTTTAATCATTAGGTAAGTTTCTCTATTGATTTAAAATTCTCCGTGAGTGAGAACACAGTTCACCCTAGTAATTGTCTACAAGGTGATAGAACGAATTGGTTAAATATTTAAGTGGATTTATTTAATAAAGAGGAGGAAAAGAAATGAAACAAAATATCATACAAGTTAAAGGTGTAAAGAAAACTTACAAAAATGTAGAAGTACTAAAAGGAGTAGATTTCGAAGTAGAGCAGGGTAGTATCTTTGCATTACTTGGTTCCAATGGAGCAGGAAAAACAACAATAATTCGAATTATGTCTACTTTACTGAAAGCAGATTCTGGGAGTGCAGTAATTAATGGTTTTGATATTGAGAAAAATTCAAGAGACATTAGAGGTCTAATAAGCCTTACTGGTCAATTTGCCGCTATTGATGAAATCTTGACTGGTCGAGAAAATCTTCAAATGATAGCAAAACTTAGACATCTGAAAAATCCAAATCAAATTGCAGATGAGTTAATTAAACGTTTTGATATGTCAGAAGCAGCAGATCGCAGGGTAGGGACTTACTCTGGAGGTATGAAAAGAAGAATTGATATCTCAATGAGCCTGGTGGGAAATCCAAAGATTATTTTCCTGGATGAGCCAACAACTGGCCTTGATCCAGAAGCACGTTTAGAGGTCTGGAAAATTATAAAAGAACTATCCTCTGCTGGAACTACAGTGTTCTTAACAACACAGTATTTAGAAGAAGCAGAGCAACTTGCAGATAAAATTGCAATCCTTCATGGAGGAAAAATCATTGCTAAAGATACCCTAGAAGGATTGAAAAAATTATTTCCGCCTGCAAAAGTTGAATATGTTGAAAAGCAACCTACATTAGAAGAGATATTTCTAACAATCATTGGTAAAAAGGAGGAGAAATAGATGAAATCAACAAATAAATATTTTATTAAAGATATGAGTGTTATGTTTGGACGTTCGATGCGTCATATTTTTAGAAGTATGGATACAATTATTACTGTTTGTATTACACCAATTGCGATGATGCTATTATTTGTTTATGTATTTGGTGGTGCAATTGAAACAGGTACAGAAAATTATACGAATTACCTGTTACCAGGCATTATGTTAATGGCTATTGGCAGTGGAATTGGATATGTCGCTTATCGATTGTTCACAGACAAACAACGAGGCATTTTTGAACGTTTTCACTCTATGCCCATAGCAAGGTCTACCGTATTATGGGGGCATGTACTAACTTCCTTAATTTCAAATGCAATTTCTGTAGTTGTAATTCTACTTGTTTCCTTATTAATTGGCTTTCGTTCCTCTGCAGGGATCTTAGCATGGTTAGCAGTATTTGGAATACTTACTCTGTTTACACTTGCTTTGACTTGGGTTGCTATCATTGCGGGACTAGCGGCTAAAACCTCCGATGGTGCAATTGCATTTTCTTATCCAATCATTTTTTTACCATTCATTAGTTCAGCTTTTGTTCCAACAGATACGATGCCTTCCGTAGTAGGTGCTTTTGCAGAAAATCAGCCTGTAACGCCTATCGTAGAAGCAATTCGTAATTTATTGTTAAACCAACCAGTTGGATATGACATCTGGGTAGCCCTGGCTTGGTGCTTAGCTATTATAGTTGTTGCTTATATCTTTGTAATGAGAATCTATAAAAAGTTATAGTTTCAATTATGTTTAGTGCAGCTACTTACAACTGGGATATATGTTAGTAAGAAATGTCTTTCATGTGATACAAGGTCAATTCGTTATTTAACTTATAACAACTTTTAGAACAAAGTGTGTAGAAATACAAACTTTGTTCTTTTTTTGTATCAACTTCAAAACCTTTGAATTGGGAAAAGTGAGAGCAAAGCCAATCTACAAATTAAGTGGAATAAATATATCATTGAATTAGTCTATTTTAAGGTAATTTAGGAAATTTATATTGAATAATTTTTGTACAAGCCATAAAATGAGTATAAGTAAAATAATGTTAACTTCATGGGCTATAATAGTTAGGTGAGCATATGAAGTAGAGTTTTAGAAAGGGCAGGGATATGCGTACGAAAATTGTAATTGATGGTAATAATTTTGATGATCTAGAAGGTTTTTATTGTGAAATAGATAGGGTTCTTACTAAGGATTTAACTTGGAAGACAGGGCATAATTTGGATGCTTTCAACGATTTACTTAGAGGGGGATTTGGTGTTCACGAATATGGAGAATCATTATTAATAAGCTGGAAGAATTGTGACAAAAGTAGAGATTGCCTTGGATATGAAGCCACTATTAAATATTATGAAAATATATTAAAAACCTGCCATCCATCAAATATTGATAGTGTAAAGAAAAAATTAAAGAATGCTAAGAAGCATAGGGGATTTACAATCTTAGATTTGATTATTGAAATAATATTAAACAATGATAACTCTGGGCATGACTGTAAACTGGAAAACGATTAATTATAGTTACGTGATATATTTATAATAGTATCTGAAATCTTCCTGACAACTTCCTGGTTGTTGGGATAATAAAAGAATTTGTTCGTGGTGAATTAACTACTGATTATTTTTATTTAACAAAAGGAAATAGGTATAAATTATGGTTGAAACAATATATTTTGCAGGAGGCTGTCTATGGGGTGTACAAGCATTTATTAAAACATTAAAAGGTGTTATTAATACTCAAGCAGGACGAGCAAATGGTTATTCAAATACTCTCGAAGGCGAGTATGATGGTTATGCTGAATGCGTAAAAACAGAATTTGACCCTGACATTGTAACTGTTTCGCAATTAATGGATTATTTTTTTGAGATTATAGATCCATACAGTGTGAATAAACAAGGTAAAGATGTGGGAAAAAAATACCGTACAGGCGTATATAGCAAAGTATCTCAACATTTGGAAGCTGCCGAGAATTATATAACAAAAAGAGCAGATAGGGACAAAATCGTAGTAGAGGTCCTTCCACTTACGAATTATGTTAAAAGTGCGGAGGAACATCAAGATAGATTAGATAGATGCCCTAATGACTATTGTCATATTCCTAAAGAGTTATTACACAAGTATTTATAATCTGCAAGTATGAGTATAATGGGAAGTTAAAAAACTCCAATTCATGGAATGATATTCTAGATGAATTATCTTTAGATTACTTAAATAACTATTTATAAGAAAATATTAGTTCGTTAACAAATAGATAAATTTGAAATTCTAGGGGGTATACAGTTTGTTAAGGTCAATGATGCAAGTTTATGTAAAGGGAAGCGTTGAAGCGGTGAGTCTTTATCAAAAAGCTTTTAACGCTGAAATTCTTGGTTTATATCCGGATGATAATGGTGGATATATGCACTCCGAGTTGAATGCTCATGGACAGATATTAGCAGTGTCTGAGATTTCAGAGGATCATGTAATCGGAAATACCATGCAGTTTTGTTTTCATTTAGGAGATGGCGGCGAAGTTCATGTCAAAAAAGCTTATGAAGTGTTAAAAGACGGAGCAACTATTTATGTCCCTATTGGACCATGTGATTACAGCACATGTATGTTCTCTCTAATTGATAAATTCGGTGTATACTGGTGCCTTTTTGTTTAGATTATATGCTGTGATTAAGGCGTGGAAATATTATTTAGTTAATAGGGAGATAGAATGAAGTTGAAAAACAATATAGTATTTCGTTTATTAGAAGAGAAAGATTTAAAATTATTACATAGATGGTTAAATACAGATCATGTAAATGAATGGTACAATAAGGGTGGTAGTACATATGACGATGTTGTGAAGAAATATTTGCCCAGAATTAATGGTAATCAGCCGACACATTCATTTATTATTGTTTGTGATGATATAGAGATAGGATATATACAGACTTATCGAATTGACTACTATCCAGAATATAGTAAATATGTTAAGGCCGAAGATCCAGCAGCAGGGTTAGACTTATTTATTGGAGATAAAAATTTTATTCACAAAGGGTTAGGAAAGCAAATTTTACAAAAGTTTCTTATGGATTATGTTTTCACATTAAACGAGGTTAATTGCTGTATTATAGGACCCGAACCGTTGAATATGATTGCAATAAGGGCATATGAAAAAGTTGGATTTGTATATTATAAGTTGATTCAGGTACCTGATGAAGACGAACCAGAGTATTTAATGAGGATTTATCAAAATGATTTGCCGGTACTTTAATGCAAAGGAATATGACTGTGGCATTCATAAAATTTCAAAATGTAAATAAAAGGAGTTGGTAATTATGCTATTTAGTAAATATAATCGACTGATACAAATCTGTATGTTTATCCTTACGTTATTAATATTACCTTTAGGTATACCGTTCATAATTTCTGCTATTATTGTTTTTATACTTATTGCCTGTGCATTAGTAGATTTAGTTCAAAGGATATATTTTAAAATGAAGAAAGCTTATAAGCTAAATATGCAATGTCTGGCCAGTGATTTAATAAGTTTAGCAATCGGAGTAATAGTATTATATATAGATTTAATTTTATTTACTTTTCAAGGCATTAAAATGTCAAATTAATTCGTACATTCAGATTATGAAATTAAGGTGGCTTTCCGCAATGTTTATTAGAAAAATAAATGAGATAGGAAGGGTTTTATTAAACATTTATTATTAAGGTGATACAAAAAACATATTTATTGTTATATTCAAAGGAGCAATATAAAAATGTATAATAATACCATAATTAAGGAAACATTTGAATGCCAGATAAAAAAAAGTGTAAAATCCATTCATAAATTTGAAAATGTACCTAATAACCAAGTTTATAAAATTGAAACAGAATCTCAGCCTTACATTTTTAAGATTTACAGCAGTGGATGGCCGGAAGATAATAAGTTACCTTTTGTAGTCAACAAGCTCGATGAATATAAAATCCCTCATGCAAAGCTCTTTGTGTTCGATCGGGGCGATAGTAACTTCCCTCATGGTTATTTAATAGAGGAATGTCTTCAGGGGATAACCGCAGACAGGCTTAAGATGTCAATCGATGAAACTAAAAAGTTATTTGAAAAACTAGCGGTATTAGTGTCGCAGGTGCATCAAATAAAGCTTAAGAACTTTGGGTATACAGGTGGTGGCATAGCAATGTGGACAACTTTTTCAGAGTTTATATATGATATGTTTGATGACTGCACCTCTAACTTAAGGGTGAATAACTTGATTTGTGCTGCCTCATTGGAAACAATCAAACAGGAACTCCATAAAAAACTGATAGTATGTGACCAATTTCCATCGGTGCTTTGCCATGGAGATCTTTCAACGAAAAACATTCTTGTCCATTCTGATGAAATTGTTTTAATTGACTGGGATGATACGCAATCACTTTGTTGGATGGCTGACATTGCTCGTCTGACTTTTTGGATGAAGTTGAATTACGATGAGGAGACCGCCGATACTTACCGAAAGGTTTTTCTTAATCGTTATGAAACGGAGTACGACAAAAACATCTTTTACGAGATAGAGGACACACTTCATGTGTGGTATGGTTTGGATTATTTAAACTTTTCTGTTGGAAACCCTCATTATCAATCCGAAAATGTGAAAGCGATACTACAAAATTCTCTGAAACAATGTAATATGGAGATGATAACATGCTTATAAGACTGAAGCTGGAGGAAAGATATGAAAGAATCTGAATTGTTAAATGAGGTAGCTGTACGATATGACTTAAGATGTACGCAAATGGAATTAATTCGCCATAATGAAAATATAACGTACAGTATAGATAATAAATATTTATTGAGAGTACATAAATCAAAAAGTGGCTTTAATACCACCTGGCATTATGATGGCGCAGATATAATTAAAATTCATGAGGAGGAACTTAAATTTATAGAGCATTTAAAAGAGTGTGGGATGAAGGTACAGTCTCCAATTAGAAATGTTGAAAATAAATTAGTTACCGTACTTAAGGATGGAACACCAGCGACCCTGCTCACCTGGTTACCAGGCAGGATAGTGAATAAGAATGATTTAACGGAAGACTTCGGGTATGAATTAGGTGAAATGATTGGGAAAATGCATGTGGCTGCTAAAGGATATCAGGCAGATAGTTTTCTCAGTTATAATCAGGATATGTGCAGGCAATTAAGTGGACTTATATCTAGTTATTCCGAAAACGAAAATAAAAAAATAGATAAGAAATATTATAGAACAATGTCTACTACATTGGAATTGATAGGGGACAAACTAAAGCAATCGGAATCGGAACATATTCTTTTGCATTCTGATTTATCACTATCAAATATATTAATTACTGAAAATGGAGTAGTACCAATTGATTTTTCACTTCTTGGATATAGCAGCCCTTTATTGGATTTGGGAAGTGTATATTGTTTTGTTACTGATGAAAAATGTAAGATGAGTACAATAAAAGCTTATGAAGAGGTTAGAGGATGCAGAGTAGATAGAAAAGAAATTGATTATTACTTTGCGTTACAGATTTTGTTAGGTATAGTTTTGCATCATGAGCTATGGAAAGATGAAGATTGGTTTGCTAAAAGATTGCCAGAATGGTGTGAGGAGATATTTAGTTCGCTTGGGAATAAATAAAGTCGATATGTGTGAAAATTTGATTTTAGGATAATATTATTTGAAAATGAGAGGTGAAAATTATGTTTGAGTTTAATATTACTTTAGATGATAATGATTATTTACTATTTAATCAATATCATATATTTAATAGTCGTTCTGGTAAGAAGTCTTTGATATTCTCTAGATTTATTGTTCCATATATTTGCTTAATGGTTATTATTATATTTGGTATTGCAGGCTCAGATTTTGAACTCATTTTAATTGAAGCTATTTTAATGACGATTATTTCTATTTGGTGGATTGTATTTTACAAAAAAAATATTATTAAATCCATAAATAAAAGAATTATGAAAATGAAAAAAGTAGGCAAGCTACCTTATAGCAAGGAGTCCATCATAAAGTTCGATGATGAGAAGATACATGAAATTACTCCAAATACGGAAAGTATAACGAAGTACACATTGATTGAAAAAATTGCTGTAACAGAAAATGCTATTTATATTTATTTTAGTTCTGTACAGGCATATATCCTTCCAGTAAGCGCTTTTTCAGAAGAAATGGAAAAACTTAAATTTCTGGAATTTATTAATACAAAGGCTGAGATTTCCAAACAAAGCTTGAATAAATAAGGCTTGGGACCCCATCTACTCATTCACTTGATTTTATATAACATGTTTTAATCAAGGGGAGGTTATTATATCTGAACTAAATCTATATCAAAAACAAATATTTAATGCTATCACAGTAGATCAAGATGAAGTTGTTCAGATTGCAATGTGCAATTATAAAGATAAGGATGATATAGAGAATTTGCTATATGCTACAACAGGCGAACTGATTGCCAGGATTATGACATTAATTGACGGCTATGTCGATAGTAACATTCAGTTGGATATTATTGATAGAATTAGTGGATTAAAACTGAAAGAAAATCCTTATATTGAGTTGCATGATAGGATAGTTGATTTTATTAAATTTGAGAAGTAGGAAAGAATTATATTTATTGGTTAGATGATAAGATAAAAATTTAAATAAATTTGCTGGGCAAGGAGGAGTTATCATAATACTGGAAATTTCAAATAATGGTATAACGAAACTACAAAATGGAATATATCATTTTGTCTTGTCAGATTATCCCAATATACAAGAATGGGAATGGAATAATCTATTAGCATTCATCAGTTATGAAAAATCGATTAGACAGCAACTAGAAATTATTTGCGAAAATCATAATGTATTATCTTTAGTGAAAAAGGCTGCTAATAAACTTGATGGGGCAGAATATATCCCTCCAATTGAAGAGGCCAGAGAGGAATTTGTTTATCATGCAACAAATGCTATAGCGGCGCAGAAAATACTATCAAGCGATAGGCTTCTTTCTGCTACAAAAGTCTATGGAAAAACAGGAGAAGAACTTGCTCTTGAAAGACGTACAATAGGATGGGAGGACCCTGCGGATTTTTATGAATATGTTATGTTTGGTTGGGGGACTCACTTAGTGGGTGATTACGTTGTCCTTTCAGAAAACTTTCCAAAGGAAGAAGATTTTATAAAGGGGAATTTTGATGCAGGGGTACGTTTTTATTGTACATACCAAGACATTATAAAGAATGAGGGACACACATTTGATGGATATCATCCTCTGAAAGTAAAGGATGAGGTTATATTATCTGATAATCTATATGCTTGTATCGTACCAGAACAATATAAGGAACAGATAGAGAACTGTATTCCTCATAAATTAGTTTCCAGAGTACATTATTTGACTCAAAGAGGGCTTAGTCTACAGGAGTGGAATGATAAGGTTGCCAACTATGTCAGTATATTACATAGGAATGAAAGTATTTAGTTTAAATTAAAATGAGGAGCCGAAGCACCTACAGATTATAAAAATATATATGATAAGGATTAAAGCCTATGGATAATAGAAAAATAGTACTAAAAGAAGATTTAATAAAAGGCTTCAAGGAGTTGGGATTACAGGAAGGGGATAATGTTATAGTCCACACTTCTCTGGGAAGTTTAGGATATGTATGTGGTGGTGCACAGATTGTTATTGAAGCACTTCTTGAAACAATAACTGATAGAGGAACTCTTCTGATGCCCACCCAAAGCTGGAAGAATTTAGACCCGGAAGCAGGAGTTCACTGGGAGGAACCGGAGGAATGGTGGCAGTTTATAAGAGAGAACTGGCCTGCTTATGATAAGGATATTACACCCACCAACACAATGGGGGCAGTTGCTGAAATGTTTCGTAAATGGTCTGGTGCAGTTAGAAGTAATCATCCGGCTCGATCTTTTGCAGCGAAGGGAGCAAATGCAGAATATTTAGTAAAAGATCACGATTTATGTGATATTTTTGGTGAAGATTCGCCTGTTGGAAAGCTATATGCTTTAGATGGCAAGGTACTTTTAATCGGGGTTGGTTATGATAAAAATACTTCCCTTCATCTTGCCGATGTTAGAGCAAACTATTCTGGAAAAAGATATGCAAAGGAAAGCAGCGCCATGATAGTAGACGGAAGGAGGCAATGGGTTACATATGAAACTCTTGTTGTGGACGGAGAAGATTTCGAACTAATAGGAGAAGCGTTTGAAGCAAATGAAAATGTTAATAAAGTAAACATTGGCAATGCCGTGGTTACCTGTATGCGTCAAAGAGAACTTGTGGATTTTGCAGTTCATTGGATTGAAAGAAACAGAGAAAATTAACAAAAAAAATAACAAAAAATTAATAGCAGAGAATTAACAATATAAAATTAATAGCAGAAAATAAGGTAACATAAAATATAAAAGAACACACCATGGTAGATTTGTTCATTTATGAAGAGGTGTAAACATCAAGAGACGGAAAGCCTTGACTAGCGTGAGACGGACATGTGTATTAAAAAACCTACGTATTTAAAGAGAGAAGGTAACAGATGTCAAAATTACTAATTGTTGATGATGATATACATCTTCGTAAACTAGTATTGACTTATGCTGAATTGGATGGATATCAATGTGAAGAAGCAGAAAACGGTCGAATAGCCATTGAGAAAGTAACCAGCACACAGTTTGATATTGTTGTGCTGGATGTCATGATGCCAGAAATTGATGGCTTTGAAACATTGGGGGTAATACGGAAGGAAAGTCAGGTTCCAGTTATCATGCTTACTTCCCGCATCGAGGAATATGACAAGCTGCTGGGGTTTAATCTTGGCGCAGACGATTATGTAGCAAAACCCTTTAGTCCTAAGGAGTTGATGGCACGTGTTGGTGCCGTGCTTAAGCGTAGCGGGAAAAAATCCTGCGATAAGCTTACTTTTGGTGAGTTCATTGTGTCGCCTGGTTCCAGAACAGTAACGGTAGGTGAGAAAGCACTTTACCTGCCACCCAAAGAGTTTGATCTTTTATTGTACCTTGCACAGAATGAAAGGCTTGTTCTTAGTCGGGAGCAACTGTTGAATAGGGTTTGGGGATATGACTATTATGGTGATACTCGTACAGTAGATACCCATATTAAATCACTTCGGGAGCATCTGGGGGATTACAGGAAAGTAATTCAAACTGCATGGGGGGTTGGATATAAATTTGAACATGAATAAGATTTATAAAAGATCGCCTTACAGTTCCAGAATTGTGGTACGCTTGTGGCTTATTATGATGCTTTTAGTGGTAATCAGTATAGCATTTATGTGGGTTGTGCAGATTTTTCTGTTTGAGCGAAACTATGTGAATTCCACCGTGGCTGAAGTAGAAAGTCGCTTGCAGCCTACGATAGAACAGTTAAAAACAAAAGATCTCGCCAATTACGATCAACTGCTTCCCTCGATCAGTAAGACTACCAATGGGAAGATGATGCTTATTGACGTTCACGGAAGGCTAATTGCACTTTATAGTTTAGGATATCGATTACAAGATGAATATTCATTGGAGGCTATCTGTGAATTCCTAAACATCTTGGTGAAGAGCGAAGAATATCAGCAGGTTTTACAGGGAAAATCTTACCATAAAATTATACAATACGAATCTGAACCCTTAGTACTTGAAATTGGTATTCCAGTGGTGTATGACAATCAGAAGGCCTTGGTTGTTTTGTATCATTCTCTGGATCAATTACATACCGTACTTCGCATTAACAGGAGCCAGCTTGTCACCTTAAGCATAACCCTGTCATTGGCTGCTGCTATATTAGCTGCACTTTTATCCCGTCATTTTGTGAAACCAATTCATATTATAAAGAATACGGTAGACAAACTTACGAAGGGAGAACTAACCGCAACCCCTGGGTTATTACTGAAGGATGAGCTTGGGCAATTATCCAATTCAGTAGATGAGCTGAGTCAGGCTCTCCAACGTGTGGATGTCCTTCGAAAAGAGGTTATTGCCAACGTATCCCATGAGCTACGGTCACCTTTAGCTGTTATCAGGGGTTATGCAGAAATGGTTCGGGATATCAGCTGGAAAAATGATGAAAAGCGTAACGAAGACCTTAATCTTATCATACAAGAAGCTGGTAGAATGAGCGAGATGGTCACAGATATTATGGATTATTCGCAGTTGCAGTCAGGGTATGTGCAGCTAAAAGTGGATGGGTATAATCTATATGAGCTCCTTAAGTCAGAGGTGATTCATAGTGAACAGAACGCCTTTGAATATGGAATAACGATTCAATTAGAGAGTTTTAGTAAGAATATTCCTGTTTTTGTAGACGCTATGAAAATCTGTCAGGTAATGCGAAATCTATTGAATAACGCTGTCAATCATACTGCTGATGGAGGAATAATTAGCGTAGTAATCGAGAATAGGAACAATCAAATTCGTGTATCTATTGTTAATCCAGGTGAGCCGATTCCGGTAGAGGATCAAGAAATCATTTGGGAGAGATATCAACGTAGTCAACATCATGGCGGACGTAAACAAGGTACCGGCATTGGTCTTTCCATTGTCAGTACTTATTTAAAGGCTCACGGTATGAAGTATGGTGTAGATTGTAACGAAGGACTAACTACTTTTTGGTTTGAATACGCAGATTAAAGTTATATAGGCTAAAATTGATCGATAATATGGAGGATAAGGATAAGAGGAAGCAGGTAAAATTACATTACCTGCTTCCTTGCTATAATAATAACTATATACAAGTAAAATAGTATATCGAGGAGACATGAGTTTCTGACTGCGAATGATTACCGATCGCCTCTTGGATTAGATCAGGGACAATAAAATATGAAGCTATTTTCATAGAAATCTACTATTTTTCTCACATATTTCTCACATTTTAATTTTAAGTTTATGTTGTAAAAATCAGGGTAACAGAGCAGCATATACATAAAAAAGAGTATTATAATGGAGGGTGTGGGGTATGACAATGAAAAGGTTCGTTAGTTTTATATTAATAATTGTGGTTACATTTTTCTTCGCAGCATGTGACAATTCTAAGAATGGAAGTGAGACAGAACCTGAGATTAAAAATTCTGATGCAAACAGCACTGAAGTAGGTAGTACTGGAGTAGAAAATGAAGCTGTTGATAATTCCGAAGCGGTTGAAACAGACCAATCGGAACCCACTTTGGAGGCAGTAACTGAGGTGTCGAAGGAAACACCAAAGGTATATATGACAACGGATATCAGTCCGGAAGGTTTGATGGCTGTGTATGAAGCCTTGGGTTGGACGCCAGAGGGAAAGGTTGCTGTAAAGCTTAGCACGGGTGAACCTCCTGCCAGCAACTATCTGAAGCCAGAATTGATTAAAGATTTGGTGCAAGCAGTAAAGGGTACCATTGTGGAATGTAATACAGCATATGGCGGTTCTAGAGGGGAAACAGCAATGCACTTACAGGTGGCGAAGGATCATGGCTTTACAGATATTGCTGAGGTAGATATCATGGATACTGACGGTTCAATCATCCTTCCAGTAAACGGTGGAATCAAGCTGAAAGAGAATCATGTAGGTGCAAACTTTGCAAACTATGACTCTTTCCTGGTGTTATCTCATTTTAAAGGTCATCAAATGGCTGGCTTTGGTGGAGCTATAAAAAATATTTCTATAGGAATTGCATCAAGAGAGGGTAAATGTCTGATACATACAGCAGGAAAGAGCAATAAAACTATGTGGGGCGGAATTCAAAACAGCTTTTTGGAATCAATGGCTGATGCAGCGAAGTCTGTATCTGACAGCTTAAACAATGGGAAAAATATTGTCTATATTAATGTTATGAACAGGATAAGTATAGACTGTGACTGTAATGGAAGACCTGCTGAACCGGA
Source organism: Bacillota bacterium (assembly GCA_023407575.1). Lineage (GTDB taxonomy): Bacteria > Bacillota > Clostridia > Lachnospirales > Lachnospiraceae > Mobilitalea. Next base: position 133,468 of record JAEYLX010000075.1, on the reverse strand, counting down.
CATCCATGATATTGGAATTCTATCTTCAACGGATCCTGTAGCATTAGATCAGGCATGTATTGATCTTGTATATGCTGCAGAAGGTAGTGAGTCTCTCATTAAGAGAATTGAAGGAAAGAATGGACTTCATACCCTGGAAAGTGCAGAAGAAATTGGACTTGGCAGCCGGGAGTATGAATTGGTAAACATCGATGATTGAGATATTACATCGAGAATTTATATATTTATGGTACTATTTTAATGTACAATTGAATCAGATTTTTATATACTGGATGTTGGGAATGGTCATTGGTTCCGTGGTATCTGTATTTGGTAAGGAACGAATTCACGGGTTATTTCGCAATTTGAAGGATAAAAAGATGGGTGTGTTTGGTATTTTACCTGCCTGTTTACTTGGGATAGCATCCCCGCTTTGCATGTATGGAACGATTCCTATTGCGGCATCCTTTTCCGCTAAGGGTATGAGAGACGACTGGCTGGCTGCTTTTATGATGTCATCTATCTTACTCAATCCACAGCTAATTATTTACAGTGTTGCGCTGGGAACGAAAGCTCTAATTGTACGAATAGCAGTTTGCCTTGTGTGTGGTGTTGTAGCTGGGTTGTTGGTACATATATTCTACAAGAAGACTTCATTTTTTGACTTTTCTTCTTTTGCTGAATCAAAAAGCCGTGATATTGATCCTAATATCTTTCTAAGATTACTTAAGAATTTTGGACGAAATGTGAAAGCAACTGCACCCTACTTTCTGTTGGGAATTGTATTATCTGCATTGTTTCAAAGATATGTACCAACCGATGCTTTTGCCAAACTGTTTGGAAATAAGGAAGGTTTTGGTGTACTGATGGCTGCTACCATTGGTGTTCCGCTTTACATGTGCGGTGGTGGAACCATACCTCTGTTACAGCAGTGGCTTTATGACGGAATGAGCATGGGGTCTGCTGCAGCATTTATGATAACCGGACCAGCCACTAAAATAACTAATTTAAGCGCTGTTAAAATAGTACTTGGTATTCGCAGATTTGTAATGTATTTATTGTATGTAATATTTTTTGCAGTAATAACAGGTTTAATCATAAACAACATTTGAACACAGTATCAGGGAGGATAAAATGAGGACGAATGGACATCTGGCAAAGAACGATAAGTTGGACATGAAAGCAGACTGTTCAAGAAAATTTGAACCTGTTCTCTTAGAAGTTGATAAATTATTGAAGTCAGACAAAGACAATCTAGTTATTGCAATAGATGGGAAATGCGCCAGTGGAAAGACAACCTTGGCATATTATTTGCAAAGTGTATATGAAAGCAATCTGTTTCATATGGATGACTTTTTCTTAAGAGAAGAACAAAAAACAGAGGAACGTGTCAGGGAGATTGGTGGTAATGTAGACTATGAACGATTTAAAGCAGAAGTAATCGACAAGGTACTAAATAAGCAAGAGGTAGAATACAAGAGATATAACTGTAAGGATCAATGTATCGATAAATCCATTGATATTATAAAGCATAAGCGTCTAAATATAATAGAAGGGTCCTATAGTCAGCACCCGTATTTTGGAGATGCATATGATCTTAAGATTTTTATGGATATTGAGGATGAGACACAGATTGATAATATCAGAAAGCGAAATGGAGAAGAAAGATTAAAACAATTTATAAATGTTTGGATTCCCAAAGAGAACGCTTATTTTACTAAGTTTGGTATAAGGGAAGATAGTGAAATTCATGTCAGGTATTAAGAAAGGTTTACAAAAATCCCAGGAGGTGCAAGAATAGCACCCTCTGGGATTTTTGTATTCATGACACGTGAAAAGACTTGTTATATTGTCTTATTTAATTTTTATGGCAAGTAATTGAATTATCATTTTATCTTGCAGATTTTTTTACAACAAAGAGGTTTTTATAAGTCAATCCCAAGGTTTCGTGTTGAATCTTAGTTGTGTCAAATCTAAGCAGTTTAAAGGTTGTCTGGACACAAAAACCAATTGCAAAAGCAGAAATAATGGTACCAATACCAAACATACCACCGAGTCTCCAACCTGCAAATACTGCTAAAAGCTCTATTGTTCCACGGCAGACGCCTACTGGTAGCCTTGTTTTTCGAGTAAGTGCAACCATTAAGCTATCCCTTGGGCCTGCTCCAAAGGCTGATCCGATGTAAAAATAGGAGGCTAAAGCAATAATGAATAACCCTGCGATTAACATTAGGATTCCGATTGCGAAGTTATGAGTCGAGGGTATGATATGTAATCCAAGAATTACATCGAGAAAAACCCCAATTAATACCATATTTAAAATGGTGCCAAGCCCTACTTTTTCTCCAAGCAATATGGTTAGGATTAAAATAATTGCTCCAACTATAATGGAAGCAGTACCAAGGCTGATTCCTGTTGTTTTTGAGAATCCGACATGGAAAACTTCCCAGGGAGCGTATCCGATATTGGCATTTAGTGTGACTACAATTCCTACTGCATATAGAAATAGTCCACAGAATAAGCGTAGTAGACGAATATAAAATTGTTTCATAATAAAATCCTTTCTAAGAGCGATTTACATTAATATAATAAAATGTCGACAGATATTTTATCAGTTCCGAACGAAGTGAGCGCGCATCACTGGCACGAAGTGTCAGTATCATGTGTTTTTTACAGAATAAAATGAAAGTGGAATGAGGTAATGCAAGCTGGCTTGCAAATACCGTTGGAAGTAACAAAATCATGAACACGATTAAAGTTCATTTATGGTATTTGCAGGCTATTCATTTGACCTAATGGGATAGGTACAGATTGCAATAAAATCTTCTACAAGTGCAGCCATTTCTTCCGGTGATTTCTGCACGCTGTCATTTAGCCACCGGATAAGGATACGTATAAAGCCACCAGTACTAAAGGTTAAAGCATACTGAATACTTTCTTTAGAAAATGGAGTGTTTTCTCCTTTTACCTCATCAAAAGCTACAGGTAAAAGCACATCAATCTTTGTAAGAAAAAGTGGGAGCAATTGATGACGGTTCACAAGTGAAAGAAAACATAAATGCTTTTCCATTACCGTAAAAAATACTCTGGCAATATTTGGTAATGATAAATCTTTTTGCTTAGAGAGAAGCGATCTATATTCTATCCATATTTTATAGAAACAACCTTCCATTATTTCATCCTTTGAGGAGTAGTTTCGGTAAAAAGTACGTCTGGAAAGCCCGGCATTATCTGTAATCTCCTGTATGGTAATTTCCTGATAATTCTCTGTCTGCATTAACTTCAGCAGTGTATTTTCCATCCACAGTTTTGACTTGTTGGATACGGGATTCCCTTTATTTTTATAGGACATAATTATTTCTCCTATCGTCACATATTTTCCAATGTGTAGCTATTATGTCGAAACAATTGACTTGGTTACTCTAACCATTATAATTGGAATTGCCGATCGACACAAGTGTGACAATAAAAGGAGATCAATATGATGAATACTATGAATTTTATCGTCTGGATGTTTCCAGTCATTTTTATGATCCATGATTTTGAAGAAATTATTATGGCAGAGGTATGGGGCAACCGCTACAGAGAAGAGATTAACAAAGTTTGGCCCAAAAGGCAACCATTTGGCTTAAATTATATAAAGGTATGTCAAACGCCTACTTTTTCTATAGGAGTGGAGGTCGAATTTTTATTGATTTCGCTCATTAGTTTTCTATCAGTGACTTTTCATAGCTATTTTCTTTGGTTTAGTGCTTTCTTAGGTATTACAATACATTTTATTTTCGTCCATATCTTAGTGTGTATTTACTTTAAGCATTACGTTCCAGGTGTAATCACATCAATTATTTTTCTACTGCCAAGCATCTGGTTTATTTATAAAGCAAAAACGATATTACACTATGATCTGGAAATGATTCTATTATTCTCCTTATTAGGAATTGTTTTAATGATAATTATTATACCAGTACTGCACAAAGCCATGGGATACTGGTCTAAACTGCTATACAAATATTCGAACCAGCAATAGAATAATAATGTTTCCTGTATAAATAGTTTAATAGGTTGTAATAAAGCCGTTACGCGAATGTGACGGTTTTATTTATGTTGAGGGAATTAATAAAGCTAGCCATATCTGCATCACTTTCGTTCATACCATTTTTTGCCCATTCAATTAGAACCTTATAGAAGCCCCCTGCTATAAATTCCGCATAGTATTTTTGCTTGGTAGAGGAACATGCTTTTTCACATAAATTTTTAAAAAGAGTATGGAAAAATTCAATGTTGCTTTCAAATAATAAATTAGTCAAATTAAATTGAATTAAATTTGTAATTAATTTTTCCTGTGTTCTAAAACATGCGAAATATAAGCGTGCACTTTCGTAAGTATCAAAATTTTCTTTATTCAATATTTGACTGGAATAGACTTCTAAATATTCCTTTAAGTAATTCGAAATAACATCTTCCATCTGGTTATAATTTCTGTAAAAGGCCATGCGTGATACACCAGCCTTTTCTGTTAATTCAGTGATAGTAATTTCTTTAAAGCTCTTTTGCTCCATTAAAATCATAAGTGCTGTAAAAATACTTTCTTTCGCTATCTGGTTTTGTAAGACGTTATTTTTATTTTTCATTGACAAATAGTCCTCCTTTGTAACGTCAGGTAGAATTCACTTGAGTTTTTATATTTCAGGTATTATTATACAGTTAAGGTGTTACAAACGCAACGTCAAAATTGCAATGAATATTATAAAGGTCTATAAAAACATAAGATTTAATTCTGTGAATGTAACAGAAGGGAATAATAAGCAAGAATACTAAATTAACTCGGAGGTAACATAATGCGCAGTGCAATAGAAAATAGAATCTCACGAAGAAAGTTTGAAAGTGAGCCAATTACAGCACAGGAAAAGGGAAACATCATATCAAAGATTAATGATTTAAATAAAGCATCTGGATTAACAATATCTTTCCTGGAGGATGGAAGCGGTGCTTTTCAGAAGTTAAGAAAGACATATGGTTTATTTGTAAATGTGCGTTCTGTCATATTAATGAAAGGAAATAAAGAGGATAAAAATTTCAAGGAAAAGATAGGGTATTATGGAGAAGATTTGGTACTTGATATAACTGATCTGGGTCTGGGAACCTGCTGGGTTGGTGGAACTTTTGATAAGGATGAATTAATTGTTGATGATAACGAGGAGCTGGCTTGTGTCATTGTTGTAGGTAAGGTGGCAGGAACCTCTTTGAAAGAAAAAATGATGCGATCAATTATACACAGAAAAGTAAGAACCATAGAAGAACGAACTGTAAGCGATCAGCCTTTGCCTCAATGGATACAAGCAGGAATGAAAGCGGTATTACTTGCTCCAAGTGCCAAAAACACACAGAAAGCTATATTTAAGTATGAAAAGAACCTCCTAAGTGCTCAAATTGCTGATGACTATGGAGCAGATCTGATTGATTTAGGTATTGCTAAGAAACATTTTGAGATTGAAGCAGGTGGAACATTTGAGTTTGGTAATGGAGGCATTTTTCATTTAAGCAAATAATTTAAGAGAGTAATTTAAGCAAGTAATTTAAGAAAGTAATTCTAAATGATATAGGAGTATATAGTATGAGTAAGAGCATTATTTTTGTCTTTTCAGGAACAGGTAACAGCTTATGGGCTGCAAAGAAAATCTCTGAAGAACTGGAAAACTGTGATATTGTATCTATGGGCAGTCATAAGGAATATACCCTAACAGAGGAATACGATGTCATTGGTTTTATTTATCCGACGTACTTTCGAGGAATACCTTTAAAGGTTCAGGATTTTATTTTACATTTAGATGTTAAAAATAATAAGAAAGCCTACTTTTTTGCAGTTGCAACCTGTGGAAGTATTGTTGCTGCGGGCAATGCAACAGCTCAATTGTACCATTTATTAAAGAGAAAAGAAATTAATCTAAATTACGCTGAAAAGCTTGATATGTTTTCAAACTATGTCATTATGTATAACATGAGTGATACCGTAGAAGAGGAAACACGCCAATCGGCCTTTGATTTAGAATCAATTATTAATAACATAAAGAAAAGAACTACCACTCTGACAGAATTAAAATACAAATCATTAAACCATATAATTAATAAAGGTTTTTCTCACTTTGTGCCTCATATGGATAAACATTTTAATGTATCCTCCGCATGTATTCATTGCGGTATATGTGGGAAAGTATGTCCGGTAAACAACATTGAGTACGGTCAGGACAGAAAGCCATATTTTAAGCATCACTGTGAACAATGTTTAGCCTGTATTCATCATTGTCCTGTGAATGCAATCAACTACAAGGATAAAACACAAAACAGGAAGAGGTATACACATCCGGATATCTCCTGGCAGGAGTTGGCAAGACTAAATGGTTATTAACGAAAAAGCAGGATAGCTACAGATGTCTGATAAGGAGGATTACAGTGAAAAAATTGGAGAGGAAATTTTATAACCGAGACTCAATAATCGTTGCCAGGGAGATTCTGGGAAAGGTGCTGGTACACGAAATTGACGGTCAAAGAATTTCAGCTAGGATTATAGAAACAGAAGCCTATATGGGAGTAGAAGATAAAGCAGCGCATTCCTATGGTGGCAGAAGAACATCAAGAGTGGAGGTTATGTATGGAAGTCCTGGATTTTCTTATATATTCTTAATCTATGGAATGTACTGCTGTTTTAATATAGTATGTAATGAAAAAGAGATACCTCAAGCAGTTTTAATCAGAGCACTTGAACCGCTGGAAGGGACCGAGTGGATGGCACAAAAGAGATTTGGTAAGTCAGCCAATGAGTTAATAAAAAGTCAGCGCAGAGGCCTTACAAATGGACCTGGAAAGTTATGTAATGCATTATCCTTAGACAGGAGCTTTAATGGAATGGATTTGTGTGGCAATGAAGTATATGTCGAGGAGGATGAAAGCAAGAACTTAAGTATTATTACAACAAAACGAGTGGGTATTGACTATGCAGAGGAAGCGAAAGACTACCCTTGGAGATTTTATATAGAAGATAATGAATATGTATCAGTTAAGTGATTTTACGCCTCTTAAAACAGGAGGAAGAATAACTGATATTAACCAAAGGTATAGCATAATAAATTTAAAGGTTGTGAACCAGGAGCATATTACTGCTATCGTATTATTGAATATAGGATATTGCCCAAGCATATGTAAAAGTAATATATTTTCAATCACATCAGACATTGCTCGCAATCCACAAATGATATAAAGAAATATTCTAACATACGGTGCAACAACTGCAATATTCGAAATGATTATCATAGTAGTTAAAAAGAATACAATAAATATAAAATCCAACACTAAATACTTTTGATAAGCTGTTCGGCCTTCACTACTGATTTGTTCAAACGCTTGACTTATCATTTTACTGTTGTAATGAAAACGCATATCAAGCAATCGAAATGAGCGGTCAAAGGAATATCCTCCTAACAGTTATAGATTAAACCGCTACGCTTGTAGCGGTTTGTTTTGTATAGTATAATGGGGAAAATGAAAAAGAGCAATAGAGGAAGAGTAAGTGCTACAAAGGGAATGATTTTGTGACGTTATCTCATAAAGGAGGATGCAAAATGCTCCAGAGTATTAATCCAACAGCACAACGATCACAACAGTGGATAATGAAAGCACTGCTGGAATTGATGGAGATAACTGAATATGATAAAATTACTGTATCCCAGATTTGTCAAAGTGCAGAGTTGGATCGACGAACCTTCTATCGTAATTTTAGTTCAAAGAATGATGTGTTAGAGCAATATACCAAGCTTCTTAGTGAAGAGTATATTAAGATGTATGGGATGCTGGCAGAGACAACTAAATTTACTGCTGCTAAAATATTCTTTGAATTTTGGAGTCAACATTTATATTTTATCAGAAATATTAAAAAATGTGGGTTGAGTGATTTTGTATTTCAGCAGTTTGAGGATTTCTCAAGAGAACACTCTGAATTTCTGATAGGCAGGGATTCTCTAAATGTTCCATTAGAATATGCATTTACCTATAGAATCGGGGGGGTATTGGAACGTAATGTTGACTTGGGCGACGAAGGATATCATATTGCCGCCTGAGGACATGGCAATGATCCTTTCACAGATATAATAATTTATAGTTATTGCTTAAAACATAGTAGGAGATAGACTGATGAATAAAATTATAGTGTTAGATATAGAATTCAAGTTTGGAGAAGCTGAGGATGTAATCCACCCAGTTGTATTGGTTGATAATCAGAATATGATTCTAATAGACTGCGGTTATACAGGTTTTTTACCTGCAATTAAGCAGGCGATGGAACAAAACAATCTTAAATGTGCTGATCTAACCCATGTTTTAATTACGCATCAAGATCACGACCATATGGGTGCAGCATTTGCATTAAAACAGGAATATCCGCAGATACAGGTTGTTGCCAGTAAAGAGGAAGCACCCTATATTTCAGGTGAATTGAAATCACTTCGATTGGAACAGGCAGAAGCATTACAGCTGACTTTGCCTGAGGAGCAACAGCAATTTGGGCTGCAGTTCTGCAAGATACTGAAAAATGTTCAGCCTGTAGCAGTGGATTTAAAAGTAGATGATGGAGATATCCTTGCTTGGTGCGGAGGTTGTACCATTATTGGAACACCAGGGCATACACCGGGTCATATTTCTATCTATATCAATGAGAAAAAAGTTATGATTACAGGGGATGCGGCAGCTCTAGAGAATGGGGAGCTGGTAATTGCTAATCCGCAATTTACATTAGATAGTATAAAAGCAGAGGAATCACTTCAAAAAATCAAGTCCTACGAAGCGAAAGAGGTTATCTGCTATCATGGTGGTAGCTTGGTTTTTTAAGCAGCGCACATACCTGGTAAATATACTGTTATTCTAAAGCCGCTGATACTCTTGCTCTTCATCGAGAATCTCAGTAAGGTATCATTGCGCTTTCATAAATTATGCCCCTATAATGGCGTTTTCCACGATTATAGGGGCATAACATTTGTATTTGTATGGAATATGGATTTGGAAAATAGTTAACATATAATGTGATATTGCTATTATTTCGTTTGGTCTACTCTGTTAATTGGTTGTCCTTTAGTAAAAGAACTAATATTTTGCTGGATGAGCGATACCAGACGCTGTCTGGTTTCTAAACCCCGCCATCCCATGTGTGGAGTAAGGATAACATTATCCATTGTGTACAACGGACTTGAATCATCTAAGGGTTCTGCTTCCTGAACATCTAAGCCTGCACCTGCAATAACATTGTTTTGTAATGCATAAATCAATGCTTTTTCATCAATAAGAGCCCCTCTTGCTGTGTTGATTAAGTAGGCTGTTGGTTTCATCATTGTCAGTGTTTCTTTATTAATCATATGCCTGGTTGATTCGTTTAAAGGGCAATTAAGAGAGATAAAATCGCTCTGTCTTAAAACGTCTTCTGTGGTTGTAAAGTGAACTCCCTGTTCATCTGCTCTTGGTGTTCTGGTGGATACTAAAATCTTCATTCCCAGTGCTTGTGCCACTTTGATGGTTGCTTTTGCAATATTTCCATAGCCGATAACACCCAAGGTTTTACCATTTAATTCTACATGGTCAACCATTAAGTGCTTATGAAAATTGTCATGGTTTCCTTCCGAAAGCATACGAAGCTGTTTTTGCAGGGAGCTTGCTAGATTTAATATCATAAGGATGGCAGTATGTGCTACCCTTTCAGTGCTGTATGCTGGGATGTTGCATAGCATAATTCCCTTTTCGCGTACTGCCTCCAAATCTATATTATTATATCCAGTACCGGCTTCACAAATCATCTTTACACTATCCGGGAACTGTCTAATAATATCACCACTGACTTTCATTTCCTTTGTTACGACGATGGTAAAACCATTCACTCGTTCCAAAATTTTATTTTCAGGTGTTTCATCATAGATTACTACCTCAGATGCAATTTTTGAGTAGTCTACGTTTCCATCATAATTTACCAAGCTTGCATTCAATACCACTGTTTTATCCTGCATAATTTTATCTCCTTATCTAATATGCAATTTTGTCACATTTCTCATATTGCTATTGTACTATTCTCCATTACTCATTACAATAAAATCCTTAAACACGTAAGTTTATTAAGTGTTACAGCAGTCATCTAATACCTTGCCAGTGTTAAAAATGTCTAGTAAGTAATAAAAAAATAATTACTTCTTTAAACTGGTCTCAAATTTTGGGTTTACGTAAAGGTATTTAATCTCTTGTTATAATAATATCTTTAGTGCTATAATGAGCTGAAGCAAAAGTACTATTATTTAGGATGGAAGATATGGATAATTTTAAAACTATAGATTCGAGTGTATTATCATTAATCATATTATTTTTTATTTATTATAATGCAAGAAACAAATTAGAGCGGGTATTTATTAGCCACAGAATATTTCTGGGGTTAGTTCTTACAAATATCACATTAATCTTCAGTGATGTTGGGGGATGGGTATTTGATGGGTTACCAGGTATGCATTATTTGCTGCTCAATAAATTTTTTAATCTTATGCTTTTTGTAATTGAACCGGTTGCAGGAACCTTATGGGTTTTATATGTAAGTTATCAGATTAAAGAAAATGAAAAGCAGCTAAGATTTTTTAAGCGAATGTTACCGATATTATTTACTTTTAATGGTGTAATGTCGATTGCTAGTTTACACACTGGTTGGTTCTTCTATGTAGATAGTAACAATATATATTCCAGGGGAAATCTGTACTTGATTCATATCCTTTATTGTTACATTCTATTAATCTATTCTATGTATTACGTATTCAAGCATAGGAAAAGGATAGAAAAAAGATATTACTTATCCATGCTGGTATTTATTTTGCCAATAACAATTGGAGCAACCCTTCAAATACTATTCTATGGTTGGGCATTGGCTTGGTCTGGGATGATGGTGTCCTTGTTAATTATCTATTTTAATATTCAAGATTCCAGTTTGAATACAGATTATCTAACTGGTGTCTATAATAGAAGGCAGTTAGATAAGTATCTTGAGGTGAAAATTAAAAATAGTACGGAGTATAATACATTTTCAGCAATGTTAATTGATTTGGATGGATTTAAAAAAATTAATGATACGTTTGGTCACAATATTGGAGATGAAGCGATAAAAGATGCTGCCAATATAATAAAAAAATCCTTGAAAAAAGATGACTTTGTAGCAAGGTATGGTGGAGATGAATTCTTTGCGATATTGGATAGTAGTGATAACGTAGTTCTTGAGATTGCAGTAGAAAGAATGAAACGTATGGTAGACAGATTCAATGAGGATTCTAAAAGAGAGTACAAGCTAAGCTTTACAATAGGCTATGCAGTGTACGACTATAAGAAAAGAATGAAGGCAGATGACTTTTCTAAGCATATTGACTCACTTATGTATAACAACAAAGGAAAGCTGCTTTAAAGGAAGCAAACCAATTAGGTGAAGCAATCCATATAAATAACTATAAATAAACGGGAGGACATCTATATGCATTATATACCAGAGGGATATTCCAGCAAAACAACGTTAAGAGAAACAGAAGCAGCAATCAAACTTATTAAGGATTATTTTGAAGATAGTCTCGCAGATAAGTTAAATCTGACCAGGGTTTCTGCACCATTATTTGTGTTACCTAAAACAGGATTAAACGACAATTTAAATGGTGTGGAGCATCCAGTTTCCTTTGCAGGAATCGGTACACAAAATAGAACCTGTGAAGTGGTTCAATCACTTGCAAAGTGGAAGAGACTTGCGCTTAAGAGGTATAAGTTTGGTGTTGGAGAAGGGTTGTATACCGATATGAATGCAATTCGATGTGATGAGACACTGGACAATATCCATTCCATCTATGTTGACCAATGGGATTGGGAAAAAGTCATTCTACGAGAAGAACGAACTCCTGCGTATTTAAAAAGTACAGTAAATAGAATTTATGAAGCATTTTTGGAGACAGAAAAATTTGTTGTAGGGAAGTTTAATCAGTTCGAAGCTAAATTACCGAAAGAAATTACATTTATTATGAGCCAGGAGCTGGCAGACCTATATCCTAATCTTACATCTAAGGATAGAGAAGCAGCTTATGTAAGAGAAAAAGGTGCAATATTTGTAATGAAGATAGGAGATAAATTAGCCAATGGTGAACCACATGATGGACGTGCACCAGACTACGATGATTGGAATTTAAATGGTGATTTGATTTTATATCACAATCTTTTAGATATTGCATTTGAAGTATCCTCGATGGGAATAAGAGTGGATGCAGCAGCTATGGACAGACAATTGACAGAGGCAAAGGCCGACGATAGAAGAGAATTGCAATATCACCAGGATATTCTTAATGACAGGTTACCCTTTACAATCGGCGGAGGAATTGGACAGTCCAGAATATGCATGTATTTCATGGACAAGGTACATATTGGAGAAGTACAAGCCTCTGTGTGGGAAGATGGTATAGTAGAGGACATGGAGGAAAAGGGTGTAGTAATCTTATAGTAGGGTTTGCAAATAAGGCAGACCTGGTCAAGCAGAAATAAAATATTTATGATACCCTGTCCATGTAGGAGGTGCACACGATGCATGCATGGGAAGCAATTCAAAAAACACTGGATTATATTGAGGAACATATAGTAGAGGATATTAAAATGGAAGTCTTAGCCGATATAGCCTCACTATCCTTGTTCTATTATCAGCGGTTATTCAGCCGTCTGGTAAAACGGCCAGTTAGAGATTATATTAAACTGCGCCGAATGGCGATTGTGCTGGAAGTATTACAGGACAAAAATAACCGAATTCTTGATATTGCCTTAGCGTACGGTTTCGGCAGCCATGAAACTTTTACCAGAGCCTTTAAAGAGGTGTATGGTATGACACCGGAGCAATACCGAAGAAAGCCGATTTCGCTCAATCAATTTGATAAGCCTGATTTATTACTGGGGTATATCTTAATTGATGAAGGTGTGCCATTGATTAGTGAGGGACTTGTCTTAGAAATGAATCGAAGAGTTTTAATGGAACCAATTAACTTTATGGGAGTGAAGGGCTATGTCTCAATTATGGGGCAGCTGCCAGTTGGTGAATCTACCGGAGTTGATGTTCCTGGTGAAATATGGAGACGCTTCCATCAAGAGAAAGAATATATTGAACATATCCCCAATGGTCGTGAAATTGGTGTTGCATATTTGGGTGATGCTCCAGAGGGATATTTTACTTATTTTGCAGGAGCAGAGGCTGAATCTGGGATAGCAGCTAGTAATTTTCAAGTGTGGCAGTTACCTGAAAGAGAATATATTGTCTGTGGTTTTGAGGCAAAGGATTTTACTGAACTAGTGACCGTTGCACTGAACAAAGCCATAAAATACAGCGGTTTATGGCTTGAAAAGCACAACCTGGCGATGGATGCATTTGCTCCGGAATTGTATTATAGCAGTGCACCGGAAGCGTCTTATATGGAATTGTTATTTCCGTTAAAGTAAATGGGTATGAACAGAGATATGGCTATATAAACAATCTTTTAAAGTTTCGGAGGTTTTATGGGAGTAAATATTTCATTTGAAGTGCAAGACTTTAAAGCAGTTAGATTCATAGGAAAAGAAGTTGTTGTTGGAAAGAAAAACCCTGTACCAGAATTATGGAAGGCGATGCTAAAGGATGGAACAAATGAATTTTTACAAGGTCTGCCTGAACGAGTATCTCCACAAGGTGACACTATTGGATGGATGGGAGAGTACAACTCACAGACAAAAGAGTTCATTTATATTGCTGGGATATTTGCAGAACCTAATTCAGAGGTTCCGGAGGGCTTCTCTTACCGTGATATTCCTGACTGTCTAATGGGAATTGGATGGATTCAAGGAAATACCTCCAATCTGGAAAAAGGAGCTCATTCAAAAACAGAGAAGATAATGAAGGCAAATGGATGTGTACCAGATTATTCCATTGTAGGGATTTCAATGGAATACTATTCCTTTGAAAAGTATGCAAATATTGAAGAAGATGGTAATAATATCTTTACTTTTGGCTATTATTTACCCTGTAAAAAGATGATATGACCATACACTGCTAGTAGAGAGATAGGTTGAGAACATAAGTAACGAGATTCAGAATTAGAGCTTAGATGAGGATAGAATGGATATTAGTACTGTATTTAATAATTCTATAAAAGAGATAGAAGACAATTTATGTAATGACATTAATTATGAAGCAATTGCAAGGAATATGGGTGTATCTGTATTTCACTTTCAAAGATTATTTTCCTTTTTAACTGGAATACCAATTGCGGAATATATTAGATGCAGAAGGCTGACTTTAGCAGGTTTTGATATTCAGAAATTGAATATGAAAATAATAGATATTGCTTTAAAATATCGTTATGAATCACATTCCTCCTTTAGTCGTGCATTTCAACAGTTCCATGGAGTTACACCTACAGAGGTTCGTAGTAAAGGAATGGGAATTAGGATATATCCGCCAATTCACTTAAATATTGCAATTCAAAACAACGATATCATTGGATATCGACTAGAAAAAACCGAACCCTATCAATTGTTTGGCAGAAATGATATTGTTGTTCCGATGGAACATAAATACGCTATTGATTTTATAAAGAATTATGGTGAAATGGTTGTAGCAAATGGTAGTCATGCAGCGGTTAATCTCGCAGCTGGTTTTCCATTGGGTGATAACTACCCTTTTCATTTATTACATGGCATATTTTTTAAGGATAGTGAGGATTTGACTCATTTTATGTACGGCTGGGAGAAGCCAGATTGTGAAATTGATGCAGCTTTTACAGTGCTTGATGTGCCTGAAACAACCTGGGCAGTATTTACGTATGACGGCGAGCATATGGAGGGGTTACCAAAGGTTTGGACTTATATCTACACAAATTGGTTATATACCTCCGGTTATGAAATAGGAGATCAGATTATTGTTGAGAAAGAGACCTGGATTAATGAGAAAGAAAATATTCTGCGTGCAGAGGTCTGGCTGCCAATCAAAAATAATAAAAGGTGATAACTAGAGTAGTGGAATTGGACTGTGCAGAATCGGGCATAGAATGAATAGCAAAAATTATTAAATGAAATATAATTGTCCTTATCATAAAGTAAATGAGAGGTAATTATATGTCTAAACCAAAAAGAGGTAAACATGCCAAAGCAGTACCAGGCTGGCGTGGTACTTGTCCTGCATGTAATCGTACAGGATTAAAATTATTATGGACGAAGATAATGGAGAATAATAATCAACAAAGTGTTTGTAAGCGATGCGGCAATTAGTTATTAGCTTGAAATTCTTCGATTATGGGATTAAAACTAAATCAACAGATATGTTAGATAAAAAACAAAGGTATCAGGATTACAATCTTGATACCTTTGTTTTTATATAATAGGAAATTCCTTCTAGTCTCCTGTTATAGGTGAAAAGTTAAAATGTATATGGGAAGCTCAACGAAAAGTCCTGCAAAAAGCACGAATATCTTCTGCCATTGGTTCAGGTTCCTCCATTGCAGTAAAATGACCGCCAGTAGGGATTGTAGTTAAGGAGGTTACATTAACGTAATTCTTAATTCGTTCTTTTGGGGGTTGCATAACATCACCAGTAAAAAGTGCAAGCCCGGTAGGTACAGTAATATACTCCAACAGAGGTAAGGAATGCATGTTTTCATAATAAATTGCATTCGCAGTACTGATTGAATTTGTAACCCAATAAATCATTAAATTTGTAATTAATTCATCCCTAGAGAAGCTTTGATTAAGGTTGCCGTTACAATCACTCCAACCATGAAATTTCTCAATTAACCAGCCTGCTAAACCAACAGGTGAATCGGATAGGCCATAGGCGAGAGTAGCTGGTTTTGTGGATTGAATGGACATATAGGCTCCTTCTTTTGCCATCCATTTTTGAGCTTTCATTTTATATTGCTGTTCGTCTGGTGAAAGAGCATCACTAGGTTGTGCCTGCAAAAGATCTCTTAGTATGCCAATGTCGGTCAGATGGATTCCATATAATAGCTCAGGATGTTTTGCGGCTAAATACCTGGTAATGCCGGAACCTAGGTCACCTCCGCCAGCGATAAACCGTTCATAACCAAGCTTATTTGTCATAAGATTTGCCCAAAGTTCTGCGACAAAGCTATTATTGATATCACCAGTTTTAGGATAACTGGAGAAACCAAACCCAGGAATTGATGGAATTATTACATCGAAGGAATCCAAAGCATTACCACCATAACTCTCAGGATCAGTTAATAATGGAATAAGTTTCAGATACCGTAAATAGCTGTCTGGCCATCCATGGGTGAGAATGATTGGTATTGGATTTGGCCCTTTTCCTCGCTCATAAATAAAGTGTATATCGATGCCATCTACATTACAGCGAAACTGTGAGAATTGATTTAACTTAGCTTCCTGCATACGCCAATCATAATCACTAAGCCAATATGAGATAAGGGACTCCAAATAAGCAGGGTCCGTACCTCGTTCCCAATCTGTATTATTAATATTCCTTGGCCACCTGATCTGTTTAAGTCGATAGGTTAGATCGTCAAGAACCTCCTGTTCTACTTTAATATGAAATTGTTCCATAGGCATATTGCACTCCTTTCTTGATGCAGTTATTATGAATATAAATGATTATTTTAAAACCAGAGTATTACGGTGAAGATTCGTGTATAACTAGGAAAGTAAGGAACAGTTATCGTGTAATCTATGCAATTAGTCTATCATCAAATAAATTAGATACAATGGAATATATGTAGTTTTAAACTATACAATCTGTAGATAGGAGTAATAGATGCCACAATTTGATCGATATAAGAAAAGAATAGTCAATATAGAGTTTATCGCCGTTGAGGAGTTTCATACACTTCCGTATGCAGATCGTTATACGATTGTTCTAATTTCGGATGGGAGTATTAAGGGAATACTGAACGGACGTCCCATGAACTTATCTGCACCGGGCTTTTTATGCTTAGCAAAGGACGATAAAATTACAATATCGAGTAAGGATAATGTCTCGGCACAATCCTTTTGTTTTCATACAGATTTTTTGAATAGTGTTCGTGTTTCAGATATTAAGGATAAAGTATCTACGAACTTAAGAATACAAACGGGACTTTCCCTTTTTAAAAGGGAGGAGAATCGTACGGGGATATACTCAATTTCCTCAAAGGTTTATTCTAAAATTTTTGAATGGTTTTTTATTTTGGGAATGGAAACAAACGCACAAAGTGATGCACTTTGGGCCTGCAGAATAAAAAAATACTTAATCCAAATACTTGGACTCCTTGAGCTGTTGGAAAATCAGTTGGATCAATCACCAGTCAATTTAGCGCTGGAGTATATCTACACAAATTATTTCAACAAAATAACGTTGCAGGAGTTGACGCGCAGTGCACACTTAAACCGTGTGTCTTTGAATGAAATGTTTAAAGAGCAGTTTGGATGCACAGCGATGGGGTATTTGATGTTATATCGGTTACAACTCGCAGGCGATCTTCTAATTCATACGGATATGAGTCTGGATGAAATTGCACGTTCGACTGGATTTGAGTATGATACTTATTTTATAAAACAATTTACAGCCAAGAGAGGGTTATCACCGACCAACTACCGAATTAAGTCACGCGAGCATGCCATAGCTTTATAATCTGGAAATAATTATACAAAATAGCCCAATATATGTTATTATTGATTTGTTACCAATTCAAATCTTGAAAGTCAAAATAGCATTTTTAACGGACCTGTCTATCAATGCAGACGATGATATAAATAATATTTTATGGGATCATTCTCTAAACCTGGAGGGGAATTATGTATAAGGTTTTTTTAGTGGAAGATGAAATTGTTATTAGAGAAGGTATTAAGAACAACGTTCATTGGGAAGAAGAGGGATTTAAAATTGTTGGGGACGAAAGCGATGGGGAGCTTGCCTATCCGATGATTATAAGGGAACAACCAGACATTCTGATTACGGATATCAAAATGCCCTTTATGGACGGTCTGGAGTTAAGTAAGTTAATTAAAAAAGAAATACCACAGCTAAAAATTATTATTATCAGCGGATATAGCGAATTTGGATATGCACAGCAAGCAATTGATATTGGCGTTAACGAATATCTTTTAAAGCCAGTAACCTCTGCTAAGTTAGTAGCTGCGGTGAAAAATGCAGCTGCAGCAATTGAAAAAGAACGGAAAGAAAAACTGTTACTGGAGGAGTACCAGCACTTGATTTATCAGAACCAAGGGGAAAGAAGGAAGGATTTTTTTAATGCTTTGGTCAGTGGGAAAATGTCTCTTTCGCAGATTCTGGAACAGGAGGAAGAGCTCGGAATCAATATGGTGGCGAGTTTTTTTTGTGTGGTTCTGTTTCAATTCAATGGACAGGAGGATATGCATCAATATTCCAATGAGATAGTGCAATGTGAAGCAAGAATGGCTCAGGCGTTAAGGAAATATACAAACATCAAAGTATTTGAACGTGGTATGGAGGGGTGGGCTTTTATCCTTCTCGGAGAAGATGAATTACAGATTAACGGATTAATTCAAGAGCTGTGTGAGTTGTTGATTCAGCTTAAAGATGAAAAAGTGCACTATTTTGGAGGAATTGGCCGTAGTGTTCTTCGAGTTCGTGACTTACATAAATCTTTTCTTGATGCGAATAAGGCATTTTCTCTTCGTTATTTTGAAGATAGAAATCAGTTTGTATCTTATAAAGATGTGCGTAATAAGGAAGAACTGGGGAATCGGGTTAATATAAGTGAATTAAATTTAGAGAAGCATGATAGGAATCTTTTAGAAGATTTCTTAAAACGAGGTACCCTACAGGATGTAGATGAGTTTGTAGACAGCTATTTTAAAGGATTTGGTCTAACAGCCATGAGCTCAACTCTTTTTCGACAGTATATTATAATGGATGGATATTCTGCTATCATCAAATTTCTTAAGACATTGCAGTATCCATTGGAAAACCTGGAAAGTAGCTTAAGGAGCATGAGTCATGTTACAGACCAATTTGGGGGGTTAGAGGATTGTTCTGAATTTTATAAATCAATTTTAAAGGAAGCAATTGATATGCGTAATAAGAATAGTCAGAAACGATATGCTGGTCTCATCCAACAAGCAAAAGAATATATGCATTATAAGTTTGCAATGGGAGATCTTACACTGGATAAGGTTGCAGCTTCTGTTAATGTTAGTCCCAATTATTTCAGCTCATTATTTAATCAGGAGACTGGAATGACCTTTATTGAATATCTGACGAATCTTCGAATGGATAAGGCAAAGGATTACTTAAGATGCTCCTCCAGAAAGATAACTGAGATTGGGTCTTTGGTAGGATATCAGGATTCCCATTATTTTAGCTATATATTTAAAAAAACACAGAATTGTACACCCTCGGAATATAGGCTGCAGGGTATTGGTGAAATGTAAATTGAAAAGCTGTAAAGCAGCTGACTGGGAGATGAATGGTAAACAGTGCAAATGAAAAATCAATTAAATACCCTTTAAGACTGAAGCTCTTCATGGTAGCTGCTGTCATTATTCTACCAATGATAATACTATCAGTCTATCAGATTGTAGCTTTGTATAACTATAGTACGGCCTACGATACGATTGTACGAAGAATTACTTCGGCAAATAATTACAACCTCAATTTCAAAGAGGAAATGGACGAAAGTATGTACAAAATTGTTGTTGAAGCTGAAACATTTGAATCTATTGATGAAAATAGTGATTTGAAAAATCCATATGAACTGATTGACGCTGCAAAAGAGAATTTTACTTCTCTCCGTGAGATAACCTCCAGCAGAGAAAGTCTGGATTGGATTAAACGAATTCTACTTAATTTGGATACCCTGAAGGATAGAATTAATGAAATACGCGATAATTTGCAGCTGACAGGGCATTATGAAGAAAATCTGGAAATGCTAGAATCTGATATCTACATTTTGACAGAATTGTTTCAGGAAGAAATTCAGTACTACATATATTATGAAACCCAAAACTTTGAAGCCATCAGACAGAGTCTTAATGAGCAGGTGACTAATGTTATTATGACAATGATTGTTGCATTAGCGTCTATTATAATTGCTTCTGTTTTGGTCAATATCCTTGTAACAGACAGTATTACAAAACCAATCCGAACCTTGTGCGAAAAGACAGCCCTGGTAGCGAAGGGGGATTTTACAACCCGAACAACCTGCGATAATCATGATGAATTATCTATCTTATCAGACAGCTTTAATGACATGGCCTCGAAACTGGAACAGCAGGTGAACAGCATAAGGCTGGAACAGGAAAATCTAAGACATATGGAATCAAAGCTTCTGCAAACACAGATTAATCCTCATTTTTTATATAATACACTAGATACTATTATCTGGCTGATAGAAGGAAATAAAAATAAAGAGGCAATTGATATTGTGGTCTCCCTTTCTGATTTTTTCCGGATTGTTGTGAGCAAAGGAAAGGATTTCATTACAATTCGTGAAGAGGAAATACATATTAAAAGTTATTTGCAGATACAACAGTCAAGATACAAAGATATTTTGGACTATGAAATTAACATCCCGGAAGAATTGTATGGATATCAAATTTTAAAGCTGACTCTGCAGCCACTCATTGAAAATTCTTTATATCACGGCATTAAAATGTTAAGGGCGAGAGGGAAAATAACGGTAACTGGAGAAATAATGGACGAGGTTATCTGCTTTTATGTAATTGATAATGGAATTGGGATGAATGAAGAGGAGTTACAGGTTTTAAGAACAGAGGTTGAAATGCCGGGAAGTGAACAAAGTACTGGATTTGGCCTTGCCAATGTAAATAAACGAATTAAATTAAATTATGGCACTACCTACGGGCTGGAGATACAAAGCAAAAAAGGAGAGGGGACAGAAATTCAGATCAAGATCCCAGCTAGATTAGGATGAGTCTATTACTAAATTTTAAGCATGCTCCAAGGGAGAAGAAATGAATTGAGGTGGGATATGAACAAAAAGATTAAAATCATATTATGGATTTTATTTATAGGATTGATAGTGCTTGCCAGTTGCAGTCTTAGACCCTCGAAAAATCTTCAGGTTAGGGAACCTGAAAATACAGAGGATGTTATAGATTCTGATTTGATTATAGTCGGCTTCTCCCAGCTTGGTTCAGAATCAGATTGGCGTACTGCGAATACCAAATCGATTCAGAAGGCACTTGTAAAAGATAATGGATTTTCATTGATTTTTGCCAATGGTAGACAGAGCCAGGAAAATCAAATAAAAGATGTGAGAAGCTTTATCTTTCAGGAGGTAGATTATATTGTAATTGCCCCGGTAATGGAAACAGGTTGGGATACGGTATTAACAGAAGCAAAGGAAGCAGGTATACCAGTGATTATTGTGGACCGTATGATTGATACGGAAGATGAAAATCTTTATGTTGCCAGCGTTGGTACGGATAAATATGCAGAAGGCAGAAAGGCAGGACAATGGCTGGAAAAACATAGGGAGGAAGAGAAAAGCTTAAATATCGTTGTCCTTGAGGGAAATCCCAATTCAACAGCTCAAATCGGACGTTCCAAAGGATTTGAAGATATTGCTAAGCTTCATGAGAACTGGAATATTCTTGCTCATGATAGTGGTGATTTTACCAAAGCAAAGGGAAAAGAAGTAATGATGAAGTATCTACAGGAGTTTGAGGATATTGATGTTCTGGTTTCTCAAAATGATGATATGACCTTCGGAGCAATTGAGGCAATACAGGAAGCTGGTTTAACCTGTGGAGTTAACGGAGAAATCACGGTTATTTCCTTTGATGCGGTATCAGAAGCGTTTGATAAAATGGAAGCTGGATTAATTAATGCAGACATTGAATGTAATCCATTGCAGGGACAACTAATTGCAGATATAATCGGACGGTTAGAAAAAGGGGAAACAGTGGATAAAATATCCTACGTGGAAGGAGAGGTTTTTGAAGCAGAAAATGCGGCAGTGGACCGAATCGGACGCAGCTATTAATAAGATAGCTGCTGAAAATAATTAAAATAGGATAATAAAAAAACAAACATAATTCATAAGAATCTTAACTCCAATTTAGAACACATAGAAATACAGGAAGAATTACTACAAAGCGAGTAATAATATCTGTATTTTTATGTGTTTTATTTATCTATACTTGTAATTACAAGTAGGCCCAAGGTTTTGGGTTAATATGATTGGAGGAGATATTTATGAAGAAATTAGTTACTTTAGTTCTGGTTTTAACAATGGTTCTTTCACTTGCAGCATGTGGTAACAAAGACAGTGAGACTTCAGGTAAAGGTGACAAAAAAGTTACAGTAGGTGTGGTGCAGACCAATGCCAACGAGTCGGACTGGCGTACAGCGAACACGAAATCCTTTAACGAAGCTTTTGGGGATGCTGGCTTTGAGATTAAGATGGTTTTTGGTGAAGGTGACCATGCAAAACAGATTTCACAAGCACAGCAGCTTATCCAGGAAGAAGTGGATTATCTTGTTGTATTAGGACTTCAATCCGCAGGCTGGGAAGATGTAGCAAAAGCTGCTAAGGAAGCAGAAATACCATTTATTATGGCTGACCGTAAGCTCGAGCTTTCCGAGGATCTTTACACCGCGATGGTGTGCTCTGATTTTGAAGCTGAAGGAAATAAGGCTGTTGATTGGTTGAAGAAGCAAGCACTGGAGAGTGCAAAGATTGTGGTACTTGGTGGAGATACAGGATCTTCTGCACAGCTTGGCCGTTCCAAGGCTATTGAAGACGGTGCAGCAGCCAATGGATGGGAAATTGTATTTAACCAAAACATGAAGGGGTGGGACGAAACCCTTGCGAAACAGGCAGTTGCAGATCTTATCGCTGGCGGAACAGCCTTCAATGTTATCTATGCTGAAAACGATAACATGGCTCGTGGTGCCTGTGATGCTATGGATGCTGCAGGTATTACATATGGTAAAGATGGTGATGTTAAGGTTATTGCTTTTGATGCTAACAAATGGGCTCTTGAAAAGGTTCTTGCAGGAGAATTTAACCTAGATGTAGAGTGCAATCCTTTACATGGACCTCGTATTGTTAAACTTATTAATCAGCTTGAAGCTGGCGAGACAGTTGAAAAGAATGCTTATGTTGATGAAGAAATGTTTGATTGTGAAACTATCACGCAAGCTATTGTGGATGCTCGTTCCTACTAATAATTTTATTATAATCTGAGGTCATTTAACTTGTAAAATAAGGTAAGATATGAAACAAGATGAAACAACAAGTCGTTTCATTTTTCATGAATCATAATGCGCGGCGCCGAGTATGTGGATATTGTTCGCAGATACTGCACCGCGCATTTATCTTAATTCCTGCCTGTTATTATAATTTTAATCACAGGTGTGACAGGTATTTTATATCGTACCTAAATGGAGGTTTGAATTCTATTATGCAAGATATCGTACTAACAATGAGAGGTATTAATAAGAATTTTCCTGGTGTGAGAGCTTTAAATCATGTGGACTTTACTTTAAAAGAAGGAGAAATTCATGCATTGATGGGTGAAAACGGTGCAGGAAAATCCACTCTAATAAAGGTATTGACTGGGGTATATCCAAAGGATGCCGGTGAAATTAACATCAAAGGAACCGATAAGCAAGTTCATATCAAATCCCCCGAGGATGCGCAAAAACTTGGAATTAGTACAGTGTATCAGGAAATCACCTTATGTCCTAATCTGACGGTGGCTGAAAATCTGTTTATTGGAAGAAATCACAATTTTTTAGTGAACTGGAAGAAGAGCAACAGCAGAGCAGAAACTATACTTAATAGCCTGGGAATACCGGCGAAGGCTACGCAACAATTATCGAATTGCTCCATTGCGGTACAGCAGATGGTAGCGATTGCACGTGCTGTAGATATGGATTGTAAGGTTTTAATTCTTGACGAGCCAACCTCATCCCTGGATGAGCAAGAGGTTATTAAACTATTTACATTAATGCGTGAACTGAGAGATCGAGGTGTAGGGATTATCTTTGTTACCCATTTTCTAGATCAAGTATACGAATTATGTGATAAGATTACAGTTTTACGAAACGGAGAGTTAGTTGGAGAATATGAGATCAATGACTTACCCCGGGTAGAGTTGGTTGCTAAAATGATGGGTAAGGAACTGGGGGATCTGGCTGATCTACATAATGCAATACAAACGGATACAGGAAAATTAAAGGAAGTAGTTATAGAAGCAAAAGAGCTTTCAAGCACATCAGGAATAAAGCCATTTGATTTTATCACCTATAAGGGAGAAGTTACGGGTTTTGCTGGTTTACTTGGCTCTGGACGAAGTGAGTGTGTGCGTGCGATTTTCGGTGCGGATAAGGTAATGAAAGGATCACTTAGAATAAAAGGTGAAAGTGTTAATATTTCGTCACCAATGAAAGCGATGAAGAAAGGCATCGGATATCTTTCCGAGGATCGTAAGAGAGATGGGATTATTGGCGACTTGTCAGTCCGCGAGAATATTATTCTTGCACTACAAGTTATGAGAGGATTTTTTCGGCCCTTTACCAGATCACAAGCTGACGCTTTTGCCACGGAGTATATTAAGTTACTTGGAATAAAAACAGCTTCGGCGGATACTCCCATCAATTCGTTGTCTGGTGGAAATCAACAAAAAGTAATTCTTGCGCGTTGGCTGCTAACCCATCCAGAATATCTTATTCTTGATGAACCGACCCGAGGAATTGATATTGGTACTAAGGTGGAGATTCAAAAACTGGTGCTGAAGCTAGCTGCCGAAGGTATGAGTATCACTTTTATCTCATCAGAAATTGAGGAGATGTTACGTACCTGTTCCAGATTAATTGTTATGCGAGATCTTTATGTAGTTGGAGAATTAACGGGTGAGAATATGACACAGGATAAAATAATGTATACCATAGCAGGGGGTGTAAGTCAGAATGTCCAAGAATAACAAACTTAATACGGACCATATGGCAGTAGTATTTATGAATATTTTCAGGCATAGATTGATTATTCCCATTGCATTTCTTGCCTTTTTGCTACTAGTGAATATATTTATTAATCCCAGTTTTCTAAAAATAATCATGGGTAGTGACAGTAATGGAAATCCCGTATTAATTGGAAATCTAATTAATATTATGAACAATGCGACAGAATTAGTTATTCTGGTAATAGGAATGACCCTTGTAACAGCCTCCTCGAGGGGACAAGATATTAGTGTAGGAGCAACAGTTGCCATTGTAGGTGGTGTAATTATGCGAGTTCTTTGCGGAAATGAAACACAGCCCGACCTGTTACATGCCCCTGTTATCGTAGCCTTATTGCTGGGCTGTCTTGCTGGTATAGCCTGCGGAGCCTTTAATGGAATTCTTGTTTCTAAATTTAAGATACAGCCAATGGTAGCAACACTTATTCTATTTACTGCTGGACGGTCCATTGGTTCTATGGCAATGGGGGGACTGAAGCCAAAAGCTGCAGCAGCCTTTGGATATTATGGTAACTTTATACCGGGTTTTCCAATTCCGACGCCAATTCTGATAACAATAGCGGTTGTTACAATAACATTTCTTGCATTAAAAAAAACAAACCTGGGACTGTATACCCGTGCTGTAGGTATTAATGACAGATCTTCCAGTCTAAATGGTCTTAACCCTGCGCGAATCAAATTTTTGACTTATGTTATTCTTGGTCTCTGCGTTGGAATTGCGGGATTTGTCCAAGCTAGCAGGGTACAAACAGTAAACCCCTACACGATTGTGCCCAGCATAGAAATGGACGTTATTTTAGCAGTTGCACTTGGAGGCAATTCACTGGGTGGTGGTAAATTTAATATGACAGGTTCCATCATAGGAGCATATACGATACAGACCTTAACTTCTATGTTAACCACACTTAATGTTAATACCAATGCCGTACCGGTCTTCAAGGCTATCATCATTATTTTACTTGTAGCAATCCAAACACCAGTTGTCAAAAGCTTGTTTAGCAGGAAAGTCACAATTCCAAATTTGACAGCAGGAGTGGAAAAGGAGCGTGGTTGATATGGCGTCTGGAAACAAAGTTCAAGGGATAAAGAAAAATGAGATTTATCAGAATAAACTGAAAAACAAGGTGGCTTTAACCGATACGGTTTACCTGCTGACAATCACTATATCATTATTTATTATAATCTATGCACTTTCCATTGCCTTCCTAGGAGATAAAGGCTTTAGTAAGATACAAATGTTCTTTAATCTCTTTAACGAAAATGCGGCACTAATTGTTATTGCTTGTGGACTTTCCATTGTTATGATTACAGGCAGTATTGATATATCTGTTGGTGGATCTACGGCATTAATTTGTACCGCTTGTATTGTATGCCTTAACAATTATGGCTTTAACTTCTTTACTTCACTGGTGCTTGCATTAGCTATAGGACTATTGTTTGGTGCAATTCAAGGATTTCTTATAGCATACTTAGAGATGCAACCCTTTATTGTCACCTTGGCAGGAATGTTCTTAGGGCGAGGATTGGTCGCATTAATTGAGGTAAATCAGATTCAGGTAAATAATGCTGGTTTTGAAAATTTATCAGGTGCTCGTATACTGATTCCCTTTCTGGGAGATGTGAATAAGAAAGGTGTTTTTATTCAATCAAAGCTGGAGTATGGCGTTGTCGTCGCCCTTATCATCGTACTTTTAATGTATTTATTACTTAAGAAGACGAAGCTTGGACGAAGCTTTTACGCGGTGGGAGGGAATCCCCAAAGTGCCTTAATGCTAGGTATCAACGTAAAAAGAACCAGATTTAATGCTCATTTGCTTTGTGGTTTACTTGCAGGTATTGGAGGATTCCTTTACCTCTTTCATACCAGGTCAGGTTCTGTGCAACAGGCAACTGGTCTTGAAATGGATGCCATCGCTGCCTCAATTATTGGAGGTACGTTGTTAACCGGTGGTGTAGGGAATATCTTCGGGACATTGTTTGGAGTATTAACAAGTGGAATTGTACTGCTGGTAGTAACAGCAATAGGAAGTCAAGACCCCTGGTGGCCTCAGATTACGCGTGCAGCAATGCTTTGCTTCTTTATTGTATTACAGAGTATAATTTGTTCAAGGAATAGAAAGTAGCAGCATGCACTCTGCTAAAGAATAAGTTGAAGCTTAAAGGATAGAAAGCTGTGGTATATAAGTTTATAACATACAGAAAATGGGATGGATTTTTATTAATCTATCTCATTTTTTGTAGTGTTCAAAAAAACATACTACGATTAAATTGAAAATAAAACGCTTTTGCAATATAATAATAAAACAGTTGAACAAAGACACCGTATGGAGGTTATGATGATTAAGAGGTCACTGGTGATATTCATAATATCACTTGTATCTATTTTAGTACTGCTTTTTTCTCTGCCAAACCAAAGACAGAAAGAATCCAGTGAGTTTTTGGCCGTAAATGGCAGAATGGAGCTGACAGGTTGGGATATGGAAGAAAGTGAAATTATTTCCTTGGATGGGAAATGGGAATTTTACTGGGGGCAACTTCTAATTCCAGAGGATTTTGTGAAAGATAATAGAAATATGCCACAACTTTCCGGTTATATGTCTGTGCCTGGGTTATGGAACGGCAAGGTGTTTGGGGCGAAAAAGATGCCAGTTTTTGGGTGTGCGACCTATCGGCTGGTCTTGGATAATATTCCATTCCATGGAGTGCTTGGACTAAAAAAGGGTAACGCACGTTTCTCCAGTAAAATCTATGTCAATGGAATAGAGTTGCTTTCAGACGGAGTTCCGGCTTATCAGGCGATGGATTACAAATCAGGTAATACCCCTAAGATAGGTTTTTTTAACAGCGATGGCGGTAAAATTGAAATTCTTGTTCAAGTCGCTAACTATGAATATATGAATTCTGGAATACCAGTTTCCTTGGAGCTTGGTAGAGAATCTGCAATGTTACATCAGTACCAAAAGGACCAATTGCTTGGTTTTGCGGTTTTTATAATTTTATGTACAATTGCTTTGTTAAACCTAATCTTTTTCGTTGTTGCGAGGATTAGAGGATTTAATGAGTATTTATTATTGCTGTTTTCTATGTTTTGTTTTCTTTTTGCAATCGGTAATGGATTAACAGATCAGCGCCCATTGCTGCTTTTGCTACCAGAAATTCCTTTTACACTGGTTTTTAAAATGAAGGATTTCTTTTTATCCGCCAACTTTATAGTAATGATCTGGATTTTTAATAAGTTTGAGAAAGGGCTTCTACCGGTTCGTTCTGATAAATATATTACAATTGCCTACGGGATATATTTATTGGCGGTGGTGGTACTTCCAATTCACATCTATTACAAAATACACATACTAGTCATGGTTTGTAACACAGTAATTCTTTTAGTATTATTAATAAGAATAATCCTTTTATATATTAGAAAGGCAGAAGGGTTGCTGCTTTTCTTGGCAATATTATCGGTTAACCAGTATTCCGCGGACTCAATCCTATTCTCACTGGGGTTTAAGAACAGTTCCAGCTTCATTCAAGTATATATTATGATTTTTTCAGTCGTAATGATATTACTGTTATCCATGCAATATTTTTCTGCACTAAAAAATTTACAAACCTCAGTAAAACGAACACAGGAAGCAGAAATCGCTTTCTTGCGAGCACAGATTAATCCACATTTTCTCTATAATGCCCTTAATTCTATAGCATCACTTTGCCAATCTGCGCCTGATAAGGCTGAGAATGTAGTATTAGAATTATCACAGTACCTTCGACGCAGTTTTGATTTTAAACGAATGAATGCCATATCTACATTAAAAAAGGAACTAGAGTTGTTGGAGGCATATCTGTATATAGAGAAGACTCGCTTCGGTGATCGGTTAAGGGTAGAATATGATATTGATGAGACATTGGATCTATCGATACCTCCTCTGGTTTTACAGCCATTGGTAGAAAATGCTGTAAGACATGGATTGATGGATAACATAGCTGGAGGAACAGTAGTAATTTCAATTAAACGTGAGTCCAACGAGGCTGTCTTCACTATCTCTGACAATGGTGTTGGCATGGATATGGAGAAGCTCGGAGGATTACTGAAGGAAAATCAGAAAGATAGAGGAATCGGTGTCTGGAATATCAATCAGCGGTTGAAGATGCTATATAATAGAGAGTTGACGGTATTTAGTGAAAAGGGGCATGGTACACAGGTGACTTTCAGCTTGCCCCTGTTTAAAGATGAAAATAGTTTAAAGAAATTTGCTAGAAAGGGGGCAGAAAGCTATAAAGGCGATAATCGTTGATGATGAAGAATTAGCGCGTAGCAGACTTGCCAATTTATTAGCAGAACTTGAGAATATAGAATTATGTGGATCCTTTGAAACTGCAGCAGCAGCACTATTGTATATAGAGGAAAATTCAGTGGATGTGGTTTTTCTGGATATCAGTATGCCTGAAATGGATGGAATGGAATTTGCAAACATTCTGTCAGAGCAGGATATTTCGGTAAAGGTGGTATTTGTTACCGGTTATGAAGAATATGCAGTGGATGCTTTTGAATTAGCAGCCGTGGATTATCTGCTGAAACCCATTAGGCGGGAGCGACTTGCAAAAACAGTAAGTCGGTTAATACCCCCCAATAGGAGCAAAGAGCAGCGCTTGTTTGTCTCATGCTTTGGAGGCTTTCGTGTTTTAGCTGATGGTGAGAAAGGGGATGTAATCAATTGGCGTTCCCCAAAAGTGGAGGAATTGTTTGCGTTTTTAGTTTGTAAAGGCAGTGTTAGCCGTGATGAAATAGCGGATACACTGTGGGATGGATTTACGCCGGACAAAGCTCTGAAGAATATAAACTCAACGGTATATTATATCCGTAAAGCTTTGCAGCAGTATGGGTTGGAGAGGTGTTTAATTACCACACACCGCCAAATCTCAATTGATGCGAAAATGGTAATTTGTGATCTATATGAGTTTGAACGTCTGCAAAAAGGTGCATGGAATACAAAGCAAGCACTTGAAAAGCTGAATGAACTGTATCGTGGTGAATTGTTTCAGGGGAAAATATATGAATGGTCCTTTGTTAAGGCGCATGTACTGGAAGAAAGTCTCATATTTAATTTGCTTAAGTCAGCAGAACAATTAGAAGCACAGGAACAGCTCGAGAAGGCACAATATCTATATTTGCGAGTACTTGATTTGAATCCGTTTAATGAAAAGGCTGGCAGTAGTTTGATTTCTATTTATAGGAAAAGTGGAAAGTATCAGAAAGCCTTGCAGTTAAGTCAGCAGATGGAACAAATTCTTTTAGATGAAACAATTGCTTCTACACCCAAACCAATATCCTTAGTCTTAAGAAAACGGTCGTAAAAGTGGATTGCATTCGTTCTCTCTTCTTGAAAGCAGAATATATAACAGTTTAATCATAAGATAGATTTTTCTTTATTGCAAATAATGTCGTTTTGTAGACCCCTGTGCTTCGTACAGGGGTCGAATTATGTCTGTTTATTTTTTGTTTAGAAGGAAATTGTATAATAATGCGATGTGAGAATAGATGGTGACACTTAGAACTATAGGTGGTCAGCTATTAAAGCAAAATTTCAAGGAGGAAAGAATTATGAGCATTTATAAGCTACCCCAGAGGCTTTTAGCAATTGTAATGACTGTTATCCTGCTACTGGGAATGGCACCAATAACAGCAGCAGCTAATACCGTAGAGATTAATGCGGACGAGGGATTTGGATACGAAGAAATTGCGGACGAAGGAAGTTCGAACGAAGAAATTTCAAATGAAGAAATACAGAACGAAGAAAGTACTGAAATGGAATCGGTGCAGAGAACAACGAATACAGCAGGTACTATTTACACCGTATCAACCTTTGAAAGTTATGAAGCAAACATTGCCTGGACTGATTTGGCAGCAAAGTTAGGGGATGGCACCATAAAAAATGGGGATATCCTACAAATTACCGAAACTACAGATCAGGTAAGCAGATTAACTATACCAGCAGGTATTAATGAATTAACAATTGCAGGAAATGGTTATATGGAGCAAGCATTGGCAATTGTCTGCAATGCACCTAATATGAAACTAAAGCTGAAAGATATAACTTTGTCTGCATTTTTTGAACCTTCTATTATGTTTGGAGGGGTATCCGAGTTAGTAACAGAGGGTTATGTTGTTCTTAAAAGCAACAGTAGAGTAATATTTGCACAAGGTGACCTCACCATCAGCGGATCCGGAAATCTGGATGTGAATGGTATTGAAAGAACAAATGTTGGTATGGAGGCTCTTTATTGTAAAAATCTCATAGTAAATCATACTGGTACATTAAAATTTAATGGTGGTAGTGGTGTTGATGATGCAGGCTTTGGCGTTTTCTGTGAAAGAGACATTACACTTAATTCAGGAATTGTATACGTACAGGGTGGAGATGGTGGAAAGAGCAACGGTAATGGTAATGGTGGCGTAGGTATCCAATGTTATAACCTAACGGTAAATGGTAACGCTAGTTTATCAGTTAAAGGAGGTAACAGTACAAATCGTCATGGTGGTATAGGCATTTATAGCTCCAACAATCTTACGATTGAGAACGGAGGTGTAGACGCAACTGGAGGAAACGGTGGAACCGGAGGTGCTAGTGCTAGTGGGGATGGTGGCAATGGTATTTATTGTTCAAACTTTACAATAAACAATAGCAGTGGTCTTCAAGCTAATGGCGGGAACTGTCCCAACGGTATTGCCGGTAATGGTATATATACGAATTACTTCACATTTAACAGCAATTTTGGAATTATTGCGCAAGGTGGAGATAACACTAAGTTTTCTACCGAAAGTAGAAAAGCAATTCAATCAAATACTTCAATCAACATGTCTGGTGCAGGAAGTATACAATTTAAAGATGGTACAGGGACGGTTACTACCACTCACGCTGTGACCTTTTCCACTGCTTCACAAGGGTTATGGAATGTCGATCCAGCCGAGCGAGTGATGTCAGGCAATCCTTCAGCACTTAGTATTACAGTTCAATCTACCTATAACGAGTTAACAACTGTTAGCTTTGCAGGTCAAAGTAAACCAGTTCTTACGATTAACAGTCAACCTAGGGATACTATTGTTACGGTAGATGCTATTGATAAAAATCTAGTAGTAGTTGCAAGTGCTTCGGGAAATGTTACACCTACCTATCAGTGGTTTTTAAGTATGAATGGAAGTAACAATGGATCAGCACTATATGGAGCCACAAGCTCACTATTTAGCATTCCCACTAATTTAACCGTAGGAAACTATTATTACTACTGTGAAATAAGTGCACCGGGAGCGGACAGTATAAAAACACAAGTAGTGAAAGTTACAGTTACCCCACCTGCGATAGTAGCTGTTAACGACATTACAGGGGTACCTACAACTGCAACAGCAGGAACCGCTGTGACCTTAACAGGTACTGTAGTTCCTGCCAATGCAACTAATATGTATATAATATGGGGTATTAAAGACCCTGGAACTACAGGAGCAGTATGTGACGATAATCTTCTGTCCACTACCGCAGCCGGAACTGTAGTTGTAACAGCCACTATTATTGATGGAATATCAATAGAAATACCATATACACAAGACTTTACAATTACAGTAAGTGAGGCGCCGCCTACTTTAGTATCTGTATCTGATATTACCGGGATACCTACAACAGCAACAGCAGGAACCGATGTAACTTTAATAGGTACTGTAGCACCTGTGAATGCAACCAATAAGTCCATAACCTGGAGTATTTTTCACGCTGGAACCACTGGGGCAACATTGAATGGCAATATTCTGTCCACAGCAACAGCAGGTACCGTACTAGTAACAGCCACTATTACAGATGGAATTGTTATAGAGGGAACTTCTATATTAATGCCTTATTCAAAGAACTTCGCAATTACGGTAAGTGCAGCACCTACGGCTATTGTAGCAGTAACGAATATTACAGGTGTACCTGCAACAGCAACGGCAGGAACAGCTTTAACCTTAACAGGTACTGTAGTGCCTGCCAATGCAACAAACAAGATTATAATCTGGAGCATTTTTAACGCTGGAACCACTGGGGCAACATTAAGTGGAAATATATTATCCACAACCGCAGCAGGGACCGTAATCGTAACAGCCACTATTATAGATGGAACTTCTATAGAAATGCCTTATAAAAAGAACTTTACAGTTACGGTAAATGAGGCTTCTCCCGCTATTGTAGCAGTAACGAATATTACAGGTGTACCTACAGCAGCAACAGCAGGAACCGATGTGACCTTAACGGGTACTGTAGTACCTGCAAATGCAACTAATAAGATCATAATCTGGAGCATTCATACCACAGGAACCACTGGTGCTACATTATCAGGTAATGTTTTGTCTACGACAGCAGCCGGAACTGTAGTCGTAACAGCCACTATTATAGATGGAATTTCTTTTGAAACAGCTTATACAAAGAATTTTACAGTTATAGTAAGTGCGGCTTCCAACGGTGGATCAGGAAGCAATCCAGGCAATGGAAGCAATCCAGGCAATGGAAGCAATCCGGACAACGGAAGCAATCCAGGTGACAATGGAGGTAACACAGGTAACAACGGAAGTAACCCTGATGATAACAATAGTAATCCAGATGACAACAATAATAATCCAGACGATAACGAGGGTGATTCTAATAACTCTGGAACAACACCATCAACTGGTCCGCAGCAGATTACTGTTGATGTAAAACAAGGGAATACAAATAGTGTTGCTTCACAGATAACAATTGAAAGAACCACAAAAGAAAATGGAGAGAAATCCGATAAGGTCACTTATCAAAAAGATAAAGCTACTGAAACAGTTCAGAAGTTAAAAGCAGAAGGGAAGGACACAGCAAGAATTGTAATACCTGATACAAAAGATGAGGTATCAGAGACAAACATTTATATACCAACAACTTCATTGGGAATTTTATCTAAAGGAAATATTAATCTCCAAATTGATACGGAAGAAGCAAAAATTAGCCTGTCAAAAGAAAGTATGAAAAGTATAAGTAAATCAATGAATGACGACTTGTATTTCCGTTTAGTACCAGTGAAAAATGAAGCAGAGAAAACAGCGGTTTCAAATCAGGCTAAAATGAATGCAGTGCTGGTAAGCAATAACAGAAATGCAACTGCAACAGTGATTGGTAATCCAGTTACTATTGAGACAAATATGCCATCGACTGAAACCACAATAACCCTGCCATTAACTGGAATTGTAATTCCAACAAAAGCATCGGATAAAGAAGCTTTATTAAAGCAATTAGCAGTATACATAGAACATTCAGACGGTGATAAAGAGTTGGTGCAGGGTGAACTTGTAGAATACAAAAAAGGTCAATACGGAATTAGTTTCCGCATTCATAAGTTTAGTACCTTTACTGTAGTTAAAACAGATGCATTCTTAAAATCTACAGAAAAATCAATCATCAAGATTACCGTACCAGCTAATGCGGTAATTAAGGGAAGCAATATCACAGCAACCGTAGCAAATGAAATTAGCAGTATTTCTGTGAACGTGAAGGTAAGTGATAAGGCAGCATGGAAGCTATACCTGGATAAGGACTTAAAGAAAGAAGCTGTTAAGGGTAAGTTAAAGCTCACCACCGGTGTAAATACAAGCTACATTAAAGTAACAGCACAAGACAAGTCAACCAAGCTATATAAGTTAACTATTACAAGAAATAAATCTTCCATGTCCGATATAACAAAAGTAATAATTAATGAAAAAACAGTAATTAAAGGTAGTACCATTACAACGACAGTTGCCAATGAGAAGTCATCACTTTCTGTAAAGGTACAGGTAAGTAATAAAGCTTCCTATCAGCTTTATAGTGATAAATCCTTAAAGAAGGAGATATCAAATCACAAGCTTAACCTAAAAGTTGGAATTACTACAGTATACCTTAAGGTAACAGCAGAGAATGGAAAGTCAACCAAGGTATATACGTTAAAGATTACACGTAAAGCACAAGATTATAAGAGTAATATCCGTCTTGGATTAATTGGTAGTGAAAAATATGCAAATAGAGTAGCAAATATATTCAAAAAGGAATATGATACTGCCAATGTTAAGGTTACGAGCAAAGGGAAATATTACCTGGTAACTATGAGTTTTATAGACAGGGCAGCAGCAAAAAAAGCCTGCAAGGATATGATTCGTCGACAATATATTGTTAATTATTATTTTAATTAAAATATTATCTTAGTTTAAACCTACAGAAAAGAGCTGGTAGCAGAAGGACATATTTGTCCAACATGCTTCCAGCTTTTTCTCTTTTTCATGAAAGGTCCAGTATTGAAGTAAAGAAGATAATTAAGTAGGAATTCATTAGTAGGGATTAGTAAAAGATATGTGTTATTTATACGAGGTATACATAGTTGTAAGTTGTTGCAGAATACAGAAGTTATATGTCACATAATGTCGAAATCGGAATATGATAATAAGGAATAGTATAATTTCATACTATTGCAAATATATTCAAAGTGAGGTGATTGTATGAGCTACAACAGAAGTGACAGAGGGCATAGTTATTATGGTTCAGCAAGTAGCAGTAGATCGAATGCTAGCAATTCCCGTAGTAGGTCGAGTAGCCGATCCCGTTCGAAATCGAAGGAAAGATCAAAGAGCCGGTCAAGATCAAGTAGTAGGTCAAGATCAAGGAGCAGATCCTCTTCCAGGTCTAGGTCTAGAAGCAGGCGTAACAGCAGATATTAGTTAATCATTTTGTGCCTATGAGCTTTTCTATAATAAATAAGTTTCATCAAGATAAATATTACGAAGAGAACAATCAAATAGCCGGGTATACAATTAAGGAAATGTTAGGTGAAGGACAATATGGAATTGTATACCTGGCTGTAGATAAAGACAATAAAAAATACGTGATAAAGCAACTAAAGAAGAAAATCTCTAAAAAGAACAGTAATAAACTGTTTTACGAAGAAATGACATTAAAAAGGTTACATCACACTTACTTTCCAAAATTCAAAGCAAATTACAAGGATGATTACAGTGAAGGGTATATCCTGGAGTATATAGAAGGTGAAGTATTTGAAGATATTCTTCGTGAGAAAGGATATCAATTCAAAAGAGAAGAAATATACGGGATATGTGAGGAATTGTTGGATATAACTGAGATTTTACACAAACACAATATTGTTCATCGAGATATTCGATTACCTAATGTCATTAGAAAAGAGAATAAGGAACTTTCGCTGATTGATTTTGGCCTTGCTAGAATTATGGATACCGAGCGCTATACACAGGATATAGATTATTGGTATATTGGTGATTTTTTAATACATCTATACTACACAACTTATGAAAAAACAAGTAAGCTGGAACGGCCCTGGTATAAAGAACTTGACTTAAATAAACAGGAAAAAGAATTACTATTGAGACTTATGGGTATTGAAAAAATATATCATAGTATTCCTGAAATCAAACAACAACTGAACGAAATAAGGTACGGTAATTAATGTAGGAGCCATGTGATTTTAATTAAATTTAAAATCACATGGTAGCTTTTTATAAATTTAATCATAGTATGAGTTAATTGGAGGTTAGAAAAATAAATTATAGGGTAGTTAGGATAATCTTTAATAATTGAATATTGTAAGCAGATAACTGGAACTATCTTGAAAATTAAATCATGGAGGGAATGTTCATGAGAAACGTGGAAGAAATAATTAAAATACAGGAAGATAGCTTTCGAATAAATACGTTTACAAGAGTACCTTTTCGAATGGTCGGATTAATTGATGTACATATTAATTACTATTATGGATTAGAAAAAGTAACCTTAGCATTCTACAGATCCTCTGGTACCAATAGTGGTAAAATAAATGGACTGTGGTATCCCATTGTTGGTATAAAGCTATTTACGGGTAAATTCACAGAGTTTACAAATTATATTAATTATGTACTTACAGAGTCAACGAAAGATGGATATGCTGACGAAGGTTGGCTGGCAAAATCACTCTTTTTTAATAATAGTAGAGATAAAGGTGAATTAAGGGGGTTCTCTCAAGGAGCTCATAAGGAAAAGCTATATTTATTCGGGCAGAGGCTTAGCCAACTATATGAGAATAATAGCTATAATATAATTAGCGATATGGATTCCGAATATATAAATTACTCATTAACCTTGAATAAAATATTATTTAACAACCTACATACCCAAAGGGAGAATTACGAGCGCTTTATCTATGATATTTATGAAGAGACAAAGCATTAAAAGGAATTTGATACAACATATTTTTGTATAAAAAAACACGCTTAACTTAGCGTGGTTTTTTATTTTTATATGATAATAATGTGTTAAAAAGTGCACATTTTATTTGCTTCTTCTACGAAAGAATCTTGACTTTTGTTTTGACATCATGGAATGATAAAAATCTTCGCAATATTCATACTTCTCAGAAGCAATCAAGCTTGAAGGAACTATAGTATCATATTTATTTGTATCTAAGAATAAATTTGTGCTGCCAATATACATAAAGTATTCTCCTTCCTATCTATAAAATACATTTAATGTTCTTTATTACAATTAAATTATATGTGTAAATTGCTTTTTTGTATATAATCTGGTAATCTAAATATATACATAATATTTGTGCTGACGATACAAATAAAATTTATGACAATATATATTCTAGGTTGAGTCTCTAGTAGGCGGAAGGTTGTGTGCTATGGCGGTACGTTATTGGGAACTATATGAAGAAACAAAAAATCAATTTCAGCTTAAAATAATAGCTGGGAAAGCTGGAATGGATACAGTTGTC
Organism: Bacillota bacterium; assembly: GCA_023407575.1. Classification (GTDB taxonomy): domain Bacteria; phylum Bacillota; class Clostridia; order Lachnospirales; family Lachnospiraceae; genus Mobilitalea. The sequence continues at coordinate 95,662 of JAEYLX010000075.1, read as the reverse complement.
AGCTGGGTACATATGCTGGAGGATGAAACGATTGTATCCAGATTTCATGGAGAGGAATTGACCATCACAACAGGTATGAAAGCAGTTCAGCCAGGCTGGCTATTGAAGCTGGTTCAGGAAATGGCAAAGGAAGAATGTGCTGGTATTATTATTAACACAGGAATGTATTTAAACGCTATACCGGAAGAAGTCATTGAATGGTGTGAGGCAAATAATTTCCCTTTACTGGAAATGCCCTGGGAAATATCTATAACCGAGTTAATTCAAGCTTATTGTATGAGAATTATTGGACAAAACCAATTAGAAAAGAATATAGGTAATACATTCCGTGAAATTATACATGGTCGCTATTCATTGGAAGATATTAAGCAAGAATTAGGAGAAAGATACGATATAGAAGGTAACTTCCAGGTTTTTTGCATCTATGTAAAAAAAACAATTGGGGAAGAATTAAATTATAACCAGGCTATCATAAAACTAGAAAACTTATTTGGTATCTGGAAGGGCAATGATAAAATTAATACCTCCTACGGACTCATTCGAATGGAAGATTTTCTTGTACTGATTCTTAATAAAAGAAAGGATAAACAATACAAGGAATTACCCAATTTAATCAAACAAAGCTTCGTTTATTTTGTAAAAGAAAAGAATTTTCATATGGGTATCGGACCTGGTATTAATCACATTGAAAATCTTTCGATCAGCTATAAAAGAGCGAGAACTGCAATGAGGATGTCAATAGGAACAGGAAAAGAAATGATACATTTTGAAGAAATGGGGTTTTTCAAAATCCTTTTTTCCATTGATGATACAGATATCCTCTCAAATTACGCCAACGAAATATTAGGGACATTAGAGGATTATGACAAAGGTCATGGCAGTAGTTATAGTAACACTCTAAGAAGTTATATAAAGAATGATCGAAGCCTTATGCGAGTTGCGGAAGAAACTTTTACTCATAGAAATACGGTGAATTATCGTATTCAGAATATAAAACGTATCTTGAATAGTGAATTAGATAATACGGAGGAGCTATTTTCTTATCAGGTTGCTTTCTTTATCAGAGATATGAATAAAAAAGAATTATGATTGACAATGTATGGAATTTGAGATAGAATCGAAGAGAAGTAGAAAACTATGTATGGTTTATTCTACAGATTAAAAGGAATTGATTTGGTCGATTCGAAAGGAGTTGTTAGTTTTATGGCAAGATTAAATATTGAGGTAACATTAATCTAACTAAATAACGGCAAGGGACACAATGTAAACAAGTACATGATTCTATAAGTACAAGATTTAAATAAGTACAGGATAGGAATAAGTAAGTGAATAAATATGTACATGTGTGACTACCTTGCACCTTCTTCGAGCAACCTGAATCGTGATAATGAATAATTATAGCACGCCTTGGTGGCGTGCTTTTTATATGCTCATTTTCATGCGATAAAAAAGTGTTTATTTACGCGTAATAAGTGAAGTTTTAACCAAGCGTGGCTAGGTTAAATACAAGCTTACCCGCGTTAACCGCAGGTGATTCGTTGTCTGCGGTATTTTTATACCCAAAATTAGGTGTTAATATAGTGACATAATGCTCATTTGTTGAACTATATGCACTGGGATATTAGTGGTGTGTTGTATGCAAAAATGCGAAGAAGGTAAATGGCAAGCCTCTATGGCTATAAGATAAGTAAAATATGGAACAGAAAACAGTATGGAAGGAAATAAGGAATGAATATTAAAGATTATGGATGGAATGAGTTCTTTGAAAAAGAATGGAATAAGTACTCTACGGAAGAAGGCTTGCTTACTGGCAGGATTATCGCTGATTATGGACAGAAAATTCGTGTGATAACTGAGAATGGGGAACTTGAGGTAAGCAGATCATTATCTAAATATGGTGAAGGTATGCTATTAGCAGTAGGAGACTGGGTAGTATTAGAATTTGAGCAAGACACGAAAGCATATTATATCCGTACAGTATTAACTAGGAAAACCAAGTTTTCGAGAGCTGCAGCGGGACCTGAGTTAAAGGAGCAGATTGTGGCTTCTAATGTTGATATTGCATTTTTAATCCAGTCACTCAATAAAGATTTTAACATGAGGAGGTTGGAACGCTATATGATCACTGCTTGGGAAAGTGGTGCCATGCCAGTAGTTGTTTTAACAAAGTCAGATTGCTGTGACAATGTAGAGGAAAAAATCTCGACGGTATATACCACTGTTCCAGGGGTGGAAGTATATGCGGTTAGTTGTCTTACAGGGGAAGGAATCCCAGAGATTCTCAAGTATCTAGCTCCTGGTAAAACCATAGCACTGCTTGGTTCCTCGGGTGTGGGGAAATCAACTCTGTTGAATTATTTAGCGGGTAAGGAGCTCCTTAAGACAGGAGAAATTCGTGAGTATGATGATAAAGGAAAACATACAACGACTCATAGGGAATTGTTTCTTCTGCCAGAAGGTGGTTTAATCCTAGATACTCCTGGAATGCGATCACTATCTCTCTGGGAAGCGGATGCGGGTATAGAAGCCATGTTCGGAGATATAGAGGAACTTGCAACCCAGTGCCGTTTTATGGATTGCGAACATGAGAATGAACCTGGTTGTGCCATAAGAGCAGCAGTGAATAACGGTGCATTAGAAAGAAGGCGTTTCGAAAGCTGGTCTAAACTACAAAAGGAAATGGTAAACTTTGAACTACGTAAAAAGATGAAGCAAAAAATCAAAGAGAAGCAATGGAAGAAGCAATTGTCAAGTAATAAAGACAGTAGGCAGAGTGTTAAAGTTGGAATAAAAAATATGGATAGAGATTAGAGATACGACCGTTTATTTTTCATTGTCTTCAGAGGAGGAGGGAAAATAAACGGTCTTTTTGTATTTTTTCGTGTATTACTGCTTTATCTTTAATGTAGAGTTCGTTTTTTTTAATGTGACATGTGCTTTTCTGATAGTATTACACATATTCTTGTCTTCAGTTATGAGATATGTAGGTGTAATAATGGCATTAAAACTACAAATTCGATTATCGTAAATTGATATTCAATATAATATCTCATAAGATTATCTTTAATATGACACACTGATGTCATATTAATTGTTGTATAATCTATGTAAGAGGAAAGAGATATCCAACTGCTAACTAATGGCTGTTTATAGCTATTAGTAACTTGTGTAGGGTGTTTCTTCTAGCTTATAATAAAAGTTATAGATACCAAATCAGTATCACCTGGAGGGTTATGCAAATCAACAGACTGTTTGAAATTATATATGTATTATTGCAACAAGAAAACGTGACAGCGAAAGAACTAGCAGAACGTTTTGAAGTGTCTACGAGAACTATCTATAGAGATGTTGAAACACTTTCGGCATCAGGGATTCCTGTGTATATGAGTAAGGGGAAAGGTGGAGGAATTTCTTTATTATCTGATTTTGTACTTGATAAAAGTGTTATTACGGATTTGGAGAAGAAAGAGATTTTATCTTCCTTGTATGCAATAAAGTCAGTGAATTTAGAAGACAAAGATTTGGCATTGCAAAAGCTGAGTACTTTAAAAGATTACATAATATAGTTATTCTAGAAGATACCTTTACTAGGATATGTCCGAAAGACATATTAGCTTATGATAATAACCTGGATAAAACCGAACATATTAAAGTGAGTCTTAGGATTAATAAAAAAGCAGCATATCGCGTACTTGATGATTTTGAGACCTATCAAAGACTACCGGACGGAAGTTATTTAATAGAAGGGTTATTTCCCAAAAGTGAATGGTTTCTAAATCAGATTATCAACTATGGTGAGAATTGTGAGGTTCTGGAGCCAACAGAGTTGAAAACTCTTATTAAAGATAAATTGATAGCAATACTGAAAGGATATTAAGGAGGTTTCAGATGCATTTTGTAAATGTGAAAGGGATATTATCTGCACAAAATGGAATGAACGTATATAGAGGCTGTACACATGGGTGTATTTACTGTGATAGTCGAAGTCGATGTTATAACTTTACTCATGATTTTGAAGATATTGAGGTCAAACAGAATGCACCGGAACTTTTAGAACAGCGTCTAAAGTCCAAAAGGAAAAAATGCATGATAGGAACAGGAGCTATGTGTGATCCATATATGCATTGTGAAGAAAAATTACAGTTGACAAGAAAATGTTTAGAAATCATTGACCAATATGAATTTGGACTTGCTATACAGACCAAGTCCAGTCGGATACTTCGTGATTTAGACTTATTAAAAAGCATTAATAAGAAATCCAAATGTGTGGTGCAAATGACACTTACCACCTATGATGAAGCATTATGTAAAATCTTAGAACCTAAAGTCTCTACAACAAAGGAGAGGTTTGAAGTCTTAGAGATACTGCGTGACAATAATATTCCCACTGTTGTGTGGCTAAGTCCTATTTTACCCTTTATAAACGATACAAAGGAGAATATAGAAGGAATCTTAGACTATTGTGTGAAAGCAAAAGTATATGGAATTATTAATTTTAATATGGGGGTAACACTAAGAGAGGGAGATCGGGAATATTATTATGAGGCACTGGATCACCATTTTCCTGGTTTGAAAGAAAAGTATCATAAGAAATATGGATATGCTTATGAATTAGTCAGTGACAATAACAAAGAATTAATGAACATTTTTCATAGGACCTGTAGTGAACATGGAATAGTGAGTAATACAGCGGATGTCTTCACCTATCTGCATCAGTTTCCAGAGACTGATAAGTATGAACAACTGATGTTATTTTAACTTAGACATGTTTATTAGATAAGGGACAGTTTAACTAATAATTAGCAAGGAGCGATGATGATGAAAGAAGATGATTTGTTATTTAGTGAATTAATTGAGCGTTCTACAATAATAAGAGAGAATTATCATAAGTTAGAAAAGCAATATCATAACACTGAGTGGTCTGTAGAGGAAGATGCATTGGCATTTTTAACAGATGCAGGTCTTGTTGGACGATTGACGATGGCAAAGCAAAAGAGATGGCCAATTGATGGGGAGGAAGATGCCCAATTAGAACATAAATTAAGTGAATGTATCTGGTGGTTAATTGTCCTGGCAGAACGAATGAATATTGATATTAAGAAATCCTTAGGTGAGTTTTTAGCTAAACTTGAAAGTTAACCCTTAAGCATAGACATAACGAATAAAAGTGGTGCTATTTTAAGTAGCACCTTTTTAAATCTTAGGGATTACATAAAATTAATACCTACAAAAAAGTAAGTAATTTACGATTCATATCTTATAAGATAAAATATACTTAGAATATAATTATTATGAGAAAGAGGGAGTTACAGTGAAAATCGGATTAATCTTAATTGATATTCAAAATGATTATTTTAAAGGCGGCAAACATGAATTATTTAAGCCAGAGCAAGCAGCATTACAAGCTAAAAAAGTCCTTGATTTTTTTAGAGTGCATCAACTGCCTATTTATCATGTTCGCCATATTAGCACAAAGCCAGGTGCTAGTTTCTTTCTACCGGATACGGTAGGAGCGGACTTTCATGAAACTCTTCAACCTCTCAATGGTGAAGAAATAATAATCAAACATAGGCCAGATAGTTTTCAGGATACTGATTTAAAGGAAAAGCTTGATCTAAAGAATATTGATACTTTGATAATCTGTGGCATGATGACTCACATGTGCATTGATACGACAGTTAGGAGTGCAAGTAATTATGGTTATTCAGTTACATTAATCGAAGATGCTTGTACAACAAGAGATTTAAATTGGGAGGGTAATACCGTTACTGCGAGTCAAGTACAGCTTTCCTACATGGCTGCACTTCATGGAACCTTTGCAGATGTATGCAAGGCCGATGTTTGGTTGGAGGGAAGAAATGAAAATACGAGATAATTATACTTGTCCGTTAGAAATAGTACATGACTTCGTAAAAGGTAAATGGAAAACAATATTAATTTTTCAGCTCCGAAATGGAGCACGGACATTTACCGAGCTAAAGAAAGGAATTAAAGGGATTTCGGAAAAGATGCTACTGCAGCAAATAAAAGAAATGCAGGAGTTTGGAATAATAAATAAAAGGAGTAAAGAAGGATATCCGCTCCATGTGGAATACTATTTGACTGATCGAGGGGGACAATTATTAGAAGCAGTACTTATTATGCAAGATATTGGTGTTTCTTATATGGTTGAGCAAGGGCAGAAGGAATTACTTCAACAAAAGGGAATTATAAAAATTGAAACTTTAGCCGGGAAAGGGTAGTAACGAGTAGAAAGCAAGTAAGGATTTTAATGTAAAAATCTTGAGTTGATTGGAATATTAAGGTATAATTAGAAATAATTTTGTTATTTCTTACTATAACGTTACAAAAGATAAGGGGACCTATGAAAAAAGCAAATATAAAATTACTAGTTAGCATTTTCATTTTTGTGATTATAGCAATAGCAGTACCTGGGGTGGCCGCAAATGCAGAGGCAGACGATGATTTTTTTATTGTTGATGGAGTTTTAATTGACTATGATGGGACAGAATGTAGTGCTGCAGTTATACCAGAAGGCGTTACTACCATTGATGTATATGCTTTTCGTGGTCACACAGAATTGGTAAGTGTAACGCTTCCAGAAAGTGTAACGACAATTCGTCAAAGTGCATTCAGCGGTTGTACCAGTCTGAAAAATATTAATATACCTGATACCATAGTAAGCATTGGTCTTTATGTATTTGAAGATACTCCATTACTTAAAACAGTGGGTGATTTCACGATTGCAAATGATGATATTCTAGTTAAATACAATGGTAAGGGTGGAACAGTAACTATACCTGCGGGAATAAAGTTTATTGCTTATTGGGCATTTGCTGAATGTAAAAATTTGAAAAGTGTAACAATGCCAAATAGCGTAATTAATATTGGAGAGTATGTCTTTTCACAATGTATTAATCTTAAGACAGTAAAGCTCTCTAATAATGTAACCAGAATTGGTAGCGGTGCATTTTATTACTGCAGAAAATTAGAGAGTATAACAATCCCTAAGAAGGTTATAAGCATTGGGAAAGATGCATTTAGCGCCTGCAGTGGGCTGAAAAGTGTAACCCTACCAAGTAGTGTTACAACAATAGAAGATCTGGCATTTTCAGGTTGTTCTAGTTTGACAGGTATCAGCTTACCCAAGGGATTAAAGAGTATAGGGGTATTAGCGTTTGCCAATTCAGGACTAAAAAAGATAGTGATTCCGACTGGATTGACGGTTATCGAAGATCAAACTTTTTCTGGTTGTGAAGAATTAACTAGTGTCTCAATACCAGAAGGTGTGAAAAGGATTGGATTGCTTGCATTTTCATATTGTGATAGTTTGAAGAAATTATCGATTCCAAAGAGCGTTACAAGTATTGATTCCTATGCATTTCGCGGAACCCCTTGGCTGAGGGATAACAAAGATGAGTTTTTTATTGTAGGTGATAATATTCTGATGAGATACAATGGAGAGGATAGTAATGTCTCCATACCTAAAGGCGTAAAGAGTATTTATGATGATGCATTTAAATATTGTTATGATTTAAAAAGTATTAAGATACCAAGTAGTGTAACTTACATTGGAAATGATGCATTTTATGGTTGCACCAGTTTAAAAAGCGTAACTATTCCAAAGAGTGTGAATGAAATAAGAGGTGGGGCATTTTACAATACACCTTGGCAATCAAACTTTAAAGGTGACTTTGTAGTAGGTGGAAATAATATACTGATATATTATAAGGGAAAAGGTGGTTCTGTAAAGATCCCCAGCAATATTAAGGGCATCAGCAATGGTGCATTCTATGAATGTAAAAAATTAACCAGTGTAACCATACCAGCTAATGTGACAAAAATAGGTAGTGCAACCTTCCGTTACTGTACTAATTTAAAAAGCATAGTTATTCCAAAAAGCGTAAAATTTATTGGAGATTATGCCTTTGCAGATTGTTCTAGTTTGAAAAATGTAGTGATAGAAGAAGGAACAACAAGTATTGATAGTTTTGCATTCTATAATTGTATTAACTTAGAGCGTGTTGATATTCCAGACAGTGTGACAGATATGGACATATCAGCATTTTGGGAGTGCTATAACCTGGTAATCTATTGTTCCTATTATTCTTATGCCAGTGACTATGCTTATTCTCATATGATACCTCAGCAAAATAGAGAGAATGATGTTATTGAAAACGAACAAGTGAAGTAAGTTTTTATAGTGAATTCCATGCTTAGACTGAAGTCCTTGAACTCGACGATATAAAAATACTATTAATAGGAGAAGAAAAATGACAAAAAAAGAACTATTAAAAATTCGACTTATGGAGATCGCAAATTCCTTGAAAAACAGTGGACATGCCCAAGCATTATTGGCACTTGGTTCTTGCAGTGGAAATCAGGAAATGATGGATGACCAATCGGATTTAGATTTCTTTGTGATAGCTAAGCCTGGATATAAAATGCACTACATTGATAATTTGAATTGGTTAAGTGAAATTTCTTCTACTGGATTTTATTTTCGTAATACGGTGGATGGGTATAAGTATTTTTATAAGGATGGTGTGTACTGTGAGTTTGCAGTTTTTGAAGAAGGTGAACTGAAAAACATAGACTTATCAAATGGATCAATTGTATGGAAAGAGGAGGAGTTCGATGTATCAGAAATACATTTTAATTCTACTTTGCACTATGAAAAAAAACTGGAGCTAGATTGGATGCTTGGCGAGTTACTTACTAATTTGTATGTAGGCTTATGTAGATTTCATAGAGGAGAAAAGCTTTCTGCCTATAAATTTGTGCAGAACTATGCTGTTGACCTGTTACTTCAAATTCTGCGAACACAAAATCCGGAATCTTATCATCAGGCAGACAGATTTGATCCGGCTAGAAGGATCGAAGCGGCTAATATTATAGGGGAAGATCAATTGGCAGAATTCATTCAAGGCTATGATAGAACGCCACAGTCAGCTTTAGAGATTTTGCGATTTGTGGAGAAGAATATTAATATAAATAACTTTATGAAACTTAAAATTGAAGAACTTGCAATGAAATAACTTGCAATAGAATAAATTATTTGTTTCCCCCAATATAAGCTTAACAGGTAATTAAAGTAAATGAATGGATTAAAATGTTGAAATTTATTTATAGAATGTTAAACTAATAATATTAGGGAGGAGGTAAGTATAACATGTCAAAACTTATAAGATTTGAGGTAAAACGATTTCCGGCAGTACGTTTAATCGGAAAACAGGTTAGGATAAGTTCAGAGCCAGGGAGTAATGATGAGGCTGTGGACCTTTGGAGTAGTATGTGGCAGGTAGGAGGGCTCTTATGTTAATTGATATTCACGCTCATGCAGCTGGCGATTATGGCACAGTAGATTCCTTAAAAAATATGGCTGAAAAGTACAATATTGAGAAAATTGTTTTATGTACAAGTCCAAAGAACATGCAGAATCTAAAAAAACCACCAAGCATGCCCTTTAAACAGAAACCAGATAGCATTTATAAGATGAATCGGATGAACCGCCTGGCTTATAATCATTTTTTTAAAGAGAATGGTGATGGCAATCAATATGTCTATGAATTGAGAAAACAGCTTCCCGAGCTAGTAATCCAGTTTTTATGGGTAAACCCTTTAGATATTGAGGATATGAGTAATCTAGAGAATACAATCCGTACATACCAGCCCAGGGGAATTAAACTTCATCAGGCATGGAATTCCTTCAAAATTGATGGGAAAGAATTCAAAAAGCTGGTAGATATTGCCTCACTACATAATCTGCCGGTGTTTATTCATATCTATTCAAAAAATGAAGTCCACAGTCTTCTTCGTTTTATAAAAGAAAACCCGGCTGCCGTATTTATTATCGGACATTTAACGGGTGTCGATCTATTTAGTAACAGTGGTATTAACCTAAAGAATATCTATTTTGATACTTCTAGCTCTAAGAGGATTCAGGGCAGTGATATAAAGCAAGCAATTGATGCTTTCGGTTATGACCATATCATTTTCGGCACGGATACACCTTATGCAAATATTGAGGATCAAATTGAAAGAGTGGAACAGTTGAACCTATCAGAAAAGGTAAAGGAGCATATTTATAGGCTGAATGCAAGAAAAATTCTTGCTTTAGACGAATAGAACATAGATGAAAAAAAGCTTAACATAAGACATAGCTTTCGATGAAGGAGTTAGCAAGATGGATATCCAATTTAAAATAGGAACAGAAGAGTATTTAGAGGATTGTATAAAAGCTTTGGATAATTCGACTTTATGCACATCTTATTTTCAGTCAGAAGAAAGCAGAAAAAATGCAGTGCTGGAAGGAATACATAGAGGAACGCTATATATTGTCCTATGTAATGGCGATTGTGCAGGCTTTGCATACTATATCATGGAAGGTGCCTTTCATGCCTTTCATTATCTGCATTTAATAGCTATTAAGGAGGAATATAGGGGCAAAGGTGTAGGAAAAAAATTATTAGAATATATTGAAGGAATAGTATTTAAGACCGGAGATAAAATATTCTTATTAGTAGGAGATTACAATCCTGGTGCGAAGATTTTTTATGAGAACTTGGGATATCAATACTTAGGAACAATTCCAAGCTTGTATCGTAAAGGAATTGATGAGTATTTAATGATGAAGGTAAAGGAAGACAGTAGGTGTTTCTAATTGCTAGATATAATATTTGACTTTAAGGTTATGTTGTGCTATAAATATTACATAATAATTAGAGTGAGGTAATGCCATGACATCAAAAAAGAATATATTATTTACCCATTTTTATGGCTAGAAGTATATCTTTTTATAGACATGGCTGTTTCTTTTCATTGATCTTACTGCCGTAGTATATAAAAATATACTACGGCTTTTTTGTATGAAAACTCCATGAGGGAGTCTAGTTTATGTGCTGCTAAATAAGATGCAGCTATCTAAAAACTAATAAAAAGTAAAGATCAATGAGAAGGAGAATATATGTATAATTTAGATTTAAAATTAGAAACAGAGCGTTTGGTTTTAATATGTGAAAGCTATGAATCTATGTGTGCGGCTGCCGAGAATGGCGATGAGTTGGCGAGTGACTTTAAAAATGCTTATCAATACCACAGTGCCCTTGCAGAGGAGGGGTCCTTTCATAAGGAAGACCTTATCTGGTACAGAACCTGGACCTTTTATGACAAGTCAGAAAATAATGTGATAGGCGGAGGAATATTTAAAGGCGAGCCAAAAGAGGGTGGATATGTAGAGATAGGTTATGGTATAAGTGATGAAGCTCAGGGGTGTGGATATGCAACAGAGGGAATTGGATGTCTTATTAATTGGGCTTTTAATAAGATGAGAGTCCCAGGGGTTATTGCGGAAAGTGATAAGGATAATATTGCGTCCATACGTGTTCTTGAAAAGCTTGAGTTTGAAAGGACACATGAAACAGAGGAGTTATATTACTGGTTAAAAATCAATAAGAGCATTTAAAAAGAAGTTTATATTATAGTTAATTGAAGAGCGGTATATCATAAAGGATTTGATTAATCAGACTTTATGATATACCGTTTCTTTGTTTACCTACATAAGAACGAATTCTTATATTTTATTAAAATTATTGACATTATGTTTGAATGATGTTACATTGTGTATATACAATATACACAATGTAAGAAGGGAGATGCTAAATGTTAGCATTAGAAATTAAAAATTTAAATAAAAGATACAAAAATTTTGGCTTGAAAGATGTCTCTTTTCGATTGGAACAGGGATATATTATGGGTTTTATCGGCATCAATGGTGCAGGAAAAACAACTACGATAAGATCAATTTTAAATATGCTTCAGGTGGATAGTGGTGAAATCAGTATTTTGGGTAAAAATTTCATAGAGCACGAGATGGAATTAAAACAGGAAATTGGTTATATGTTTGGTGGTGTTGATTACTATACTCGAAGTAAAGTCAAAACATTAACAAAGGTAATTAAGAGATTTTATACGAATTGGAATGAGGAAACCTATCAAAATTATATGAGAAAGTTCAAATTAGATGAGAACAAAAAAATAGTTGAATTATCCACCGGTATGAAAGTAAAATTCAGCCTTGCCCTAGCTTTATCCTATGGAGCTAAGCTGCTCATCCTGGATGAACCTACAAGCGGACTTGATCCGGTTGCAAGAGACAATTTGTTAGAGCTATTTCAGGAGTTGGTGGAAGAAGGGGAAATCAGTATCCTGTTTTCGACGCACATAACCTCAGACTTGGAAAAATGCGCAGATTATATAACGTTTATTGATAATGGGCAAATCATTAATAGTGCGGAGAAAGATGAATTTATTAATTCATATCGTTTGGTGAGTGGTAATGAAAGTGAGCTAACTGAAATAAGGAATCAGTTGGTATCCTATAAAAAGAATTCGTTTGGATTTACAGGATTAATCCATACAGTAGACTTTAATCCATCTTCAAATATTAAATCTACTCTGCCTACGCTGGAAGAAATTATGATATATTTCTCGAAGAAGGAGGAGATGTATGTATAACTTATTAATGAAAGATATAAAGTTAGGAGTAAATCCTTTCTTTTACTTTATGCCCTTTTTGACAGGTGCCTTAATGCTGATTCCAGGCTGGTTGTATTTTTTCGTATTTTTATATTTTTGCTTCATAACGATACCGAATATTTATGGAGCTTATAAAACCCAGAATGATTTAATTTTTTCAATTATGATGCCTGTAACTAAAAAAGATATTGTAAAATCCAAGATGGCAGTTGTTGTATTATTGGAATTATTACACATTGTGACTGCAGCTATCTATGGTGTAATCCATACTCAAATATATCCGGATTTTAACTACTTTTTCTTTGGACCAAGCATAGGTTTTTTTGGGTTGTGCTTTGTTATGCTTGCTATCTTCAATCTGATTTTTATTTCAATGTATTATAAGACCTCCTATAAATATGGATTTCCTACAGTTGTGGGGATTATAGGAGCCATGCTATTTGGCGCAGCCGCAGAATGGGTGGGTATAAAAAATTCAATGGTGTTTGATCTTTTTAAAGGAAAGGGTGCAGATAACTTTGCAATACAATTTGCAATTCTAATTACGGGTATTGTAATATTTGCCATATTTACGATAATCGCTTATAATATTGCCATTAAACGATTTAAGAAAGTGGAAATACAATGAACATAGCCATATCAAATTCCTCGGATAAACCAATCTATCAGCAGCTTTTTGAACAAATTAGTGCGCAAATACTCAAGGGTGAGTTAGAAAAAGGTTATAGCTTACCCCCAATTCGACAAGCAGCAACAGAGCTTCGTATTAGTATAATAACAATAAAAAAAGCCTGGGAAGAGCTTGAACGATGCGGTTTGATATATACAGTAACGGGAAAAGGATGTTTTGTAGCTGAACTTTCACCTGTTGATATACTTCAAAAACGTAACGAAATGATTTTAAAGCAAATGGCATATGACAGTTCTTATTATAAGTCCTTTGGACTTACGATAGAAGAGGTTATTGAACTTTTAAAAAAGATTTACTAAATAATTGAAATACACAAAGAGATGGACATGAAAGTGTAAACTTTCATGTCTTTTTTTGATTAAGAAATGAATTAGAATAAACTTTAAAATTTTTAGAAAATGATGAGGTATATTGAGTATCTAAGTCGTTATATATTTTAAACAATTCTTTATTGTTTCTTTAACGTTTATTAAACCTTTTGTTTTATAATTAGTAGGTCAACAAATTTGCGGAGGTATTTAAATTTGAAAAAGTATTATTTATATATTGTCTTAACTAGAACCCAAACGGTAGTTTCCAATTTGATTCACATTATAAAAAATGATGAGTATACACATGCATCAATATCATTTGACAAAGAACTTAATCAAATGTACAGTTTTGGAAGAAAAACCTGGAATAACCCGTTTATTGGTAGGTTTAAAAAAGAGAATGTGAATGAAGGCTTGTATCAGTACTGCAATACCATACCCGCAGCAATTCTTGAAATTGAGGTGTCAAAGCAGCAATATGTAAACGCCAAAGCTTTAATAGACTGTTTTATTTCTAATAGTGATTTATATAAATATAACTATAAGGGGCTTCTTTATAGCTTAATAAATAAACCGTTATGCAGAGAGTATAGATTTTTATGCTCTGAATTTGTGTATCATATTCTAAAAGAAAGTAGTATTGCGGATTTAAAAATTTCAAGAAATCTAGTTAGACCGCAAAATTTATTAAAAATAGAGGGTAAGATGATTTATAAAGGTAATTTGAAGGAATTCAAATTAGCAGATACGATTTTTAGGACTAATCAAAGTAAACCCAGAAGATTTCATGAAATATATGAATTGTAATAATAGTCTATTACAAAGAATTTATTAAAATTTGAGCAGAGAAAAACATACCAAATTGAATTTTTGGATCATATGATTTAGCAAACAATACTCAAAAAGCACAAGCAAAGGTCAGCTTGTGCTTTTATTTTTGAATTATCAAACAGCATTGATATGCAGATTTTAGGAATACTATTGACATTAAAGTTACTTGAACGTTTATAATAGTCATGTATGGAAAGAACCGTCATAGTACCATGGAGCTATGAAAGGCTTTTATTATATTATGAAAGGAATGATATAATGGAAGCACTTGATGTGACCCTGACACAGGAAGTGACGCGAAAAGATGCTTTAATCATTGGAGAATGGCTAGGAAATACAGAAATAACAAAATATTTAAATGAAACCAATAATATTTCTTATGAAATTAATGATATTGTTAATAAATTTAATACGGATATCCTGACACATTTATTTAATCGGAATGGGACCTTTTGCATGATATTACATGGAGATAGTCAGCCTGTGGGCTTTCTAAAATTAGTTCGTAAAAAGAGCGAAGCAGAAATTGTCCTTGTAATTGGCGAAAAAGAAAAGTGGGGGCAGGGGATTGGAACCAAATCTATTGAACAAGGGCTTAGTAAGGCGTTTTTTCAATGGAGAATTCCGCGTGTCATTGCCAAGATACATCCTGGAAATATACGATCGGTGAAAGTTTTTGAAAAATCCGGATTTCATTATGAAAGTAATTTAAGTACATGCAGATTATATAGTATGACAATGGAACATTATATAAAGCGAATTCTTACATAGTTTTCTTATTAAGATATTGGTAGTAAACAAATGAATTAGGGGTGGTTAAATATATGCACATGAAAAATACATTTACGATTGGTGAAATATCACGTTTGCTAAATATTCCAAAGTCTACAATTCGCTATTGGGAAAGTGAAGGCTTGATTAATTTACCAAGAGATAATGTAAACAATTATCGTAAGTATAACCATGGCTCTATCTATACCATCTCTGATTTGGCGCATTTTAGGTGTTTGCGTATGTCTTTACATGAGATGAAGATATTACCGCGCCTTTCTCCGAATGAACTAGCAGATTCCTTGAAGGAGCTCGAAAGTGATTTGGATCAAAAACTACAGGAGCTATATACAGCAAAGGAATATATTAATAAAAAAAAGGAATGCATCAAGGAATATAATCAAATGCTCGAACATCAGTACGAAGAGGAAGAGCCGGATTATGACCGAGTTTATACCTTTAGCGTAGATGATACAGAAGCGTGGTCCATTTATATCAAGGATCAATATCAGAGTGTTTTACTTTATATTCCTTTGGATAAGAAAATAGAAACCGGATTAGCAGTTACCACTACGGAGAATCAAGAAGTACTCTGGATGATAAATAAGAAATCAAAATATTTATCCTTTGTGTTAAAGGTAGATTACAGTAATCCGTCAATTGATGCTTTTCAACCGCATCTTGAGTATTTTGAAACAAAAGGATATCAAGTATCTAATATTTTTGCCCGCTATCTGTTCTCTGCCTGCGATGGGAAATATTATGACTATTACAAGGCTTATGCAGAAATATGTAATTAATATATTGTTATGAAGATACAGAGGGGAAGGAGGGAGAGAGTTGACAGAGCCAATTTATATCACAAATACAGATAAAGAGGAATTAAGTAAATTGATTGAGGACAGTAGGCATAATGAACGAAGCTCAAACATTTACATAAAGAAGCTGGAGGCAGAACTTAATAGAGCAGAAGTAAAAAATGTGGATGAATTATCCAAAGATATCGTAAGAATGAATTCAACAGTAGGTTTATTAGTGGATGGTTCTCTGGAAGAGATAACTTTGGTGTACCCGCAGCAAGCAAATGTACTTAAAAATAAAATATCGGTTTTATCTCCAATGGGTACTGCAATACTGGGTTACAAAGTAGGTAGTATTGTAGAATGGGAAGTGCCAGATGGAAAAATTAAAATTGTCGTAACCAGTGTGTTATAAGAATGAAATTGCTGGAAATGTTCCTGTTTTTTTGCTATACTTCATGTAGATTAATAGATTGATATCAGGTTGGCAGGAGGAATAACAATGGCATTTCCTATTAATTATATCGAAGCAATTAAAGATCAAACGCTAAGAACACTTTGGAGTCTGAATAACGTAATAGACAGCATTCCAGATGACTACTGGGAAAAGGAATATTGCGAAATGCCGCTGTGGAAACATGTTTATCACACGCTGCATTCTCTAGATATGTGGTATATTAATCCCTTGGTTTATAATGAACCGTCATTTCACACAGAAGATTTGAACAATCTTGATGTGAA
Organism: Bacillota bacterium; assembly: GCA_023407575.1. Taxonomy (GTDB): domain Bacteria; phylum Bacillota; class Clostridia; order Lachnospirales; family Lachnospiraceae; genus Mobilitalea. The sequence continues at coordinate 78,980 of JAEYLX010000075.1, read as the reverse complement.
AACGAATGGGTTTTTATCAAGAGAACTAATGAAAGAGTACTATAATCAAATCAGAGAAAAAATTATTTCTTATCTGAATGAGCTTTGCGATGAAGAACTCCTTGAAACACCGCCCCAATGTCCTTATACAAGATTTAACCTCATTCTTGCACAACATAGGCACCTTGATATGCATATAGGTATGATAATGGGCTACGTGATTGCGGGAGAAGGAATGTGGCCTCGCATTTTGGGTTTACAGTCAGAAATTCCTGTGGGTGAGTATTCAAAATACTTTTAGGAAATAGAGAACGCTTGTGTTCATCGAACAGTCTCCCGTTCTGTAAGCAGGTAAAATAATTAAATAATAGAAGAAAGATGCGATCACATAGTTGATTGCATTTTTTATGCTTTTCCTGCTACAAATTGCTTTTTATCTAGTTATCTACGGTTGATACCAATGATTCATCTTCAGGGTATGCGGTAGCTTTTAGGAAATCTCATAAATTCTCACACAAAATATTAGGAATAGTATTCATTGTTTATTGTCCCTTTTTTTTTAAAACTGCTCCATATTTTTAAAAGCTTATGCTACTAAAAATTATTGGAAATTTCTACACTATTAATTTATAATAAGGTTTGAAGGTAAAAATAAGGAAGAAGTGTATTCTGGAACCGTTAGTACAATTGAACTTAATCTAGAATAAAAGGGGATATTATGTTAAAGAAGAAAATTATTATAGCAGTAGTATTAATAATCATATTGGGATTAGGGTTAACTTTGATTTTATTTCTAAATAGTAAGCCATTAAGAATTGGTGGCTATACCGAATACGCCAATACAAAGGATAAGAAAATTTATATTGAGTTAGTTAATAATGGATGGTTTGATATACATTTGAAGGATGTATTAATTAACAATAAAAAACCCTCGGAATTGCAATTAGTGATTAGCTTTTCAGGACAATTGGTATCTGCAGGAATTGAAGACAATCCATTAACGAAGTCTATAAATATAGATGCAGCACCAATTCATCCTAAATTGAAACAGGAAGAAGTTAGAGAAGCATTAAAAACAAATACAACTCCAATTGACTATGGAATAGGGTTTAATCACGGAGAAGAAGTAAAGGTTATTAAGATAAAGTATAAGTATATGGGGTTTACTTTTATAAAAGAGGTTAGGCGTGATAATTTATTTAAATAAATACATTATATACAGTTTATAGTTTAAAAGAATTTAAAGCATATTTGGAGAAAGTGAAATATGAAAAAACTAGTTACAACATTGGGTAATCTGACCATGGAACAAGCAGGTATTATACTGCCACATGAACATGTATTTGTAGATTTAAGAACCTCGGATCAGGAAGGCTATGCTCAAGCAGAGACTACGGAGGTTGTCAAACTTATGGGTCCATATCTTAGAGCGGCTAGAAATTCAGGTATTGGAGTAATTGTGGATTGTGGACCAGTGGGAGTCGGGAGAAGAGCTGATATCTTAAAGGCTGTTTCTATGGCAGGCGAATATCCGTTAATAATACCTACTGGAGTATACCGTGAACCCTGGCTACCAACCTGGGTGAAAGAAGCAGATGAAAAAAACCTGGAAGAATGGATGTTAGAAGAGCTTACTGATGGAATGGAGGATACAAAAGTTCAAGCTGGATTTGTCAAAGTAAGTGCTGGAGATGATGGGATTACAGAGAATGAAGCAAAAGTGCTACGAGCAGCTTCCAAAAGTGCAAAGAAAGTGGATGCTATTATAGGAAGTCATACTATCAAAGGCAAAGTAGTCAAAGATCAGCTTGCTATCATTGAAAAAGCAGGATATAGAGCTGACCGCTTTATCTGGATACACACACAAGCAGAACCAGATTTTAATCTTCATCTGGAGATGGTTAAAAGAGGTGTCTGGATTGAATACGACTGGATTGGAAGTGGGCCGGATGAGCCATATATAGAGTTGATTTTAAGAATGCTGAATGCTGGTTTTGGCTCGAGATTGCTGCTTAGCCAGGACAGGGGATGGTTTGACCCTGCACAACCAATGGGTGGAGAACCAAAAGCGTACACCTATTTAGTGAACGAATTTCTGCCTAAACTGTCAGAGGCAGGTGTCGATCAGGATACCATCCGTATGCTGACACAGGAAAATCCATTTCGTGCTTTTGCAAGATAAGCAGATTTAAAGATTTGGATTAATTAAAATTATTAAAAATTATTGAAAATTAATTGGAATTATTAAGATATAAGTATGTATGCAACCAAAGGTTGCGAAAGTTCAAGGATAGTCTGGTGGAGTGCAACTGACATTATTTGTAGAATAAAAACATAAATTTTAGGAGGCACTCATATGACTATAGGTGAAAAAATTCAAAAACTTAGAAAAGAAAAAGGTTTATCTCAAGAACAATTAGCGAATCAATTAGATGTTTCCAGACAGGCAATATCAAAATGGGAACTTGGTGAATCTATGCCAGATATTAATAAAGTGGCTTTAATTAGTGAATATTTTCAGGTTACAACCGACTACCTGATAAAAGAACATAATTCAAATGAAGAGGAAAGTATTAGCGTTAACAAAGAGAATGGCACAAGTAACAATAGCGTAATGAATAATGGAGCAATGAAAAATACTGTATTAATTATATCGTTAATGTTAACCGTCATTGGACTTATTGTCGGCTGGGCAAGAGGGTCAACAGATGGTGCCAAATTGGAATATTTGCCCTTTCAATTAATTGCACCTGGCATTATAATTCAAATTATAGGAATTGTATTATTCGAAGTTTACAATACAAAATTAGACAATAAAGATAAAAAAAGAAATAGATGTTGGTTTTATGGGAGTAGCATATGGTTTGTAGATCTATTACCAATCATATTTATCGTTGGCCGCTATTTCAGGTACATTGTAGGTTCCTATAATGGCATCATGCCTTACTTCTATATGGTGGTAGTTTATATGGTAGTTTCTTCTATAATATCACTAATATGTTTATTAAAATTAAAAAAAAAGTAAAATTCTTTAGTGACCGTAAATAAAATCACATAAAGTAGGATTCTTTACACAATATTTATACTGCCGGTCGTTTCTTTACACTCCCTTGACAGAGAAGGAGCTATAATAAGTTATAAAGTAAATGGTTCTAAGTTCCATAAGTTTATCTTACATTTATAACAAAAATTATAGAAAGTGAAGTGGCGAAAACAATGGATTCATATGTAATTGGGTTATTGATTGCTGTTGGAGTAATTATTGTTTTATATCTTTTAATCTTTGTTATTTTCGGATTAAGAGTAATCTCCTCAGATCAGGTAGCAGTAGTTGAAAAGTGGTGGAGTTTTAGGGGATCACTAAAAGATTCCATCGTAGCTTTAAACGGAGAAGCTGGATATTCACCCAACCTCCTTCGTGGTGGTATTCATTTTAAGTCGGCGTTAATGTTTAAAATCCACAAGTATCCTTTAATTACTATTCCTCAGGGACAGATTGCATATATCTTCGCACGAGACGGTAAACCTCTGGCACCGGTTCAGACCTTAGGTAAAGTTATCCCGGAGGCTAATAATTTTCAGGATGTTACCGGGTTTTTAAAAAACGGGGGTCAACGTGGTCCACAGAGAGGAATACTTAGAGAAGGTACATACGCTATTAATCTAGCACAATTTATCGTAATTACACCAGGAGAAATTAAAGCAATCTTTAATAGTTCTAAGGGTGAAAAAGTTGAGCTAGTGAGCATGCAAAAGACTTTACTTGAGCGAAATGCCTTCAGTCCTGTTATCATTATGGGGAACGGAGGAGAAGCAAGTGATATCATGGGCATAGTCACTGTTCATGATGGACTTTCTTTGCAGGATGGCGAAATAATTGCACCTTATGTAGGTGAAGAACATGCAAGCTTTCAAGATCCGGAGATGTTTCTGCAATTAAACGGAAGACGTGGTAAGCAAATACAGGTTCTGACGGATGGTACCTATTATATTAATCGTTTATTTGCAACTGTAGAGTTCAGGCCAAAGACAGTTGTGCCTATTGGTTTTGTAGGTGTTGTTGTATCCTTCTATGGTAAAGAAGGCGTAGATACTACCGGTTCTGATTATAAACATGGAGAATTGGTTGCGCAAGGCTGCAAGGGTGTATTAGAGAAACCTTTGATGCCAGGTAAATATGCATTTAATACAGACGCAGGAAAAGTAGTATTAGTGCCAACCATTAACATTATCTTAAAGTGGAACAAGGAAGAGATTGGTTCCCATAAATACGATGAGAATCTAACTGAAGTAGATATTATTACAAAGGATGCTTTTGAGCCTTCCTTACCGTTATCGGTTGTTATGCATATCGACTATAAGCAGGCACCTTGGGTTATCCAGCGCTTTGGTGATATCAATATGCTGGTCAATCAATCCCTGGATCCATTGGTAAGCGCATACTTTAAAGATATTGCCCAGACAAAAACCTTGATTGAATTAATTCAGGAACGTAGCGAAATTCGTGAGAAAGCACTTAGTGAAATGAAAGATAAATTTGCTAAATATAATCTTCAGCTAGAGGAAGTACTTATTGGTACCCCAAAATCACCAGTAGCAGACGTTCAAATCGAAAATATTCTTACACAGTTACGTGAAAGGCAAATAGCGGAAGAAAAGAAAGTAACTTATCAAAAACAACAATCAGCAGCAGAAAGTGAAAAATCCTTGCGTGAAGCACAAGCAATTGCAGAACAGCAGAGCTTTCTTACGAAATCTAAGATACAAATTGATATCGAGCGTAATAGTGGTGCTGCACTTGCAAGTAAAGCAGAGCAGGAGGCAAATCAGATTGTTGCCCTTGCAAAGGCTAATGCCTCAAGAATTACACTGGAAGGTGAAGCAGAAGCTTCTAAGGAATCTAATATTGGTTTGGCTAAGGCACGTGCGATTGATGCTCAGGTTAAGGCTTATGGTGGTGCGGAATTCCGTATCATACAGGAAGTAACAGATAAGTTATCAGATGCAATTAAGAGTGCTAAGGTAGATATTGTTCCAAAGACTGTTGTCAACATGGGTGGAAGTGATAAGGAGAATGAAGGAAGTAGCAGTACAATTCTGGATACTTTACTAAAATTCATTACTTTAGAGAAACTTGGTGTAAAAGTGAGCGAAGCCTCTGATGTGACTTTGGAATTAGTTGCACCAGCATTAGATGTTGAAACAGACACACTGGAAGGTACAAAATAAATAGAATTTGTATAATTTAATAATAGAAACGAGCGAACATTGAATCTTATGGATTTGGCGTTCGCTCGTTTTTATTTATGAAAATGACAAAACGACCGACCTTTCATTTCGGTCAACTTAAATGAGGATAAAGTGAAGTATACACAAAGATAAAACCAACTTCTTAGGGTTAGTATAAAATCAAGCAGTTTTACATATTTGGAAAACCGCATACTAATTTTTAAACTTGGAAACAATGAATTTAATAAATAATTCCTGGAGGTGTTTCAAATGGTAGCACGTAAGTCAGTAATAACCTTTGGTATGGTTGCAATTCCAATTGCAATGTATACTGCCACACAAGATAATGATATTCATTTTAATCAGCTGCATAAAGAAGATAATAGCCGCGTCAAGTATAAAAAAACCTGTGCGCATTGTGGGAAAGAGATTAAGACAGATGATATAGTAAAAGGCTTTGAATATGATGATGAAAAGTATGTTGTCGTTACAGACAGTGAAATTGAAAAAATTAAAACAGAAAAAGAGAAATCCATTCAAATTCTTCATTTTGCACAGTTAAATCAAATTTCTCCAGTATATTATGATAAAACCTACCAAGCTGCACCAGAAGTAGGTGGGGAAAAAGCATTTGAACTTCTTCGGTCAGCACTGATGGCAGAACAGAAGATTGCTATAGGCAAAGCTGTTATGGGGACAAAGGATACATTAATGGCAATTATTCCACGAGAAGAGGGAATTTTAATTTCCACCATGTTCTATGCTGATGATATCAAGGAGTTGCAAAAACCATATGCAAAACCAGAAGTTGTAGAACAGGAACTTAGCATGGCGAAGATGCTCATTAATTCCATGGATACGCCCTTTGACCCTGAGAAATATAAAGATGAATATCAAATTAAGCTGAAAGCTTTAATTGAGACTAAGATATCTGGCAAGGAAGTAGTTGCTCCGGAGAATGAGAATGAAGGTAAAGTTATTGACCTTATGGAAGCTTTACGTGCTAGCGTAGAAAAGGCGAAAAACGATAAGGAAACGGCATAATCTATGACAGAAAAGCTGGAGCAATACAACCAAAAGAGAAATTTTGAAAAAACCCTGGAACCTGCGGGAGAAACTGAAGCTGGTATGGTAGGTCTAAGGTTTGTCATCCAGCATCACCTGGCCCGCAGAGATCATTACGACTTCCGATTGGAGTGGGACGGGGTTTTACTAAGCTGGGCAGTACCCAAGGGTCCCTCCTATGATACCCATGATAAGAGACTTGCCGTTCATGTGGAAGATCATCCATTGGAATACAGGAATTTTGAGGGAACAATTCCACAGGGAGAATATGGCGGAGGGACAGTAATGCTTTGGGATGAAGGCTACTGGGAACCTTATGTGGATGTATCGACGGGGTTAAAGGATGGGGCACTGAAATTTGTAATCAAGGGTCGCAGACTTAGAGGAAAATGGGCATTAGTCCGTCTAAAACCAAAAGCAGGTGATACAAAGGATAACTGGTTATTATTAAAAGAACGAGATGAGTTTGTTCAGTCCTCTCCCGGAATTTCTGAATTTATAACCAGTATCAGAACGGGACGCACGATAGAAGAAATTGAAAAAGGGGAACAAGATAAAACTACGAAAAACCCTTTTTCACGTGTGGAGGTACAGCTTGCAAAACTAGTTCGGTCAATTCCAGCAGAAGATGACTGGCTCTACGAATTAAAATATGATGGCTACAGGATTATTGCATTTATAGAGGGAAATCATATACGTTTAATGACCAGAAATGGGAATGATTATACAGGTCGGTTTTCGGATGTTGTTGATTCACTTGTGAAGCTTGCAACAGGAAGGTCAATGGTGCTGGATGGTGAAATGACAGTCACTGATAAAACCGGCAAAACGGACTTTCAAGCCCTGCAAAATTATATTAAGAATCCACTAGGTAAGAAGCTTACCTATATCATTTTTGATCTACTGGCTTTGGACGGTGCAGACCTGCGGGAACAGCGCCTTAGGGATCGGAAAGACACCTTGGAGGAACTGATGAATAATGCTCCAAAGAACCTCTATTATAGTCGCCATATCAAGGGGAGTGGCAAAGAAAGTCTAGCTGTTGCCTGTGAGTCTGGTATGGAAGGTATTGTTGGAAAAAGAGCAGATTCCATCTATAGTGGTACTAGAAATGGAGATTGGATTAAATTAAAGTGTGAGAAAAGGCAGGAATTTGTTATCTGTGGATATACACTTTCTGATAAAAAGGTAACAGGTGTGAGCTCCTTAATCCTCGGAGTCTATATGGGAGAGGAATTAGTATATGTTGGACGTGCTGGAACTGGCCTAAGTGAACATAGTCAGAAGGAGCTAGAAGAAAAATTTAAGGATTTAAAAAGGACAGAGGCCCCCTTTCTGATAGCACCAGAGTCAAGAGTTAAGGAACAGGTTATATGGCTGGAACCACAGCTGGTTGCTGAAATACAATTTGCTGAATGGACAAGCGAAAATTTGTTAAGACAGGCAAGCTATAAAGGGTTGCGTGATGATAAAAACCCTAAGGAGGTGAAGTTGGAAATGATGTATCATGAACCAGAGACACAAGAGCAAACAGATCAGATAAATCAAAGCACACAAGAACAGATGAACCAGTCAGGTGTTATGATTCAAGGAATAAAAATCACCAATCCAGATAAGATTATTTTTGAAGAGGAAAACATTACAAAAGAAGAGGTAATTCGCTACTATGAAAGAATTGCAGAGCGTATGTTACCATATATGAATTATAGAATTATAAGTGCAGTTCGCTGCCCCAAAGGGGTGGCAGGTACCTGTTTCTTTAAAAAGCATCCGGAAGCAAACAGTAAAGGTGTTGTTATCATGCCGGTATCTGGTGACGGACAGGACACGGAGGACTACTTCTATATTGAAAATATAGCTGGGTTAATCGCCGAAGCACAGATGGGAACCCTGGAATTTCATGTCTGGGGAAGCCGTGTAGAGGAGTTGGAAAAGCCTGATATGATAGTGTTTGACCTGGATCCAGACGAGGGAATGGACATAAGTAAAGTACGCCAAGGGGTACTTGATGTAAAACAAATTCTATCGGAACTGTCACTGGAATCCTATCTTAAGACCAGTGGAGGTAAAGGTTATCATGTGGTGGTTCCTTTAAAACCTTCCGCCTCTTGGGAAGTGGTGCACGATTTTGCCAAAAATGTTGCTGAAGTAATGGAAAGAAAATGGCCTGACCGCTACACCAGTAATGTCAGAAAAACAAAGCGTGCCGGTAAGATCTTTATTGACTGGATTCGAAACGGCAGAGGTGCCACAAGTATTGCTCCCTATTCCATTAGAGCCAGAAAGGGGGCGAAAATATCCATGCCCATAACCTGGGAGGAATTGGATACAGTAGCTCCAGATGGTATTGATATGACCGAAGCCTTGCGTCGATTGAATACGAAGAATCCCTGGAATGATTTTTTTGAAAAACAACAGATGTTAAGAGGTTAGGTTTACAAGTTAGTTAAGGTATGCTATAGTTGTAGTTAGATAAATCTAACAATATATTTACAGAGGATATGTCAATGTATATGCAGAAGAATGAGATTATTTATGATAAGAGGGAAATCGATGTTGGGCTTCAGATATGGAACCGAGCGTCAATTTCCCTTTTGGATATTCGCCATAATTTGATTTCACCAAGGGAAGCCATCTTGAGCTATCGGTTGCCAGCCAGTGGTTTTATTTATACCTGTGGCAGCAAGGCGGAAGTTTCCCTCAACCACAACATCTATGAAGTAGAACAGTTTGGATTGTTTCATGGAGGGAAGGGAACAGAGCTTTCTGTTCGACCGTTGGAGGATTGGCTCGATTATTATCTTGTACTATATCGAGCGGAAAATCCCCCCTTCTACGCTAAAGAGTTGATAAGACTCCTGGAGCAGGTAAATCCATTTCGTCAGCAATATGGCTTTATGCCAGATAATCCGATTTTCTTTTCAGAAGAATTACGGAAAATGTATGAAAGATGGAAAGGGCCGACACCACTAAATCTTTTTTATGGAAAGACTGCCTTTTATCGCATGGTGTATGAAATATATGAGGAGTTGGAAAAGGGTAGCATACATACGTTTGAACCTGATATTGTCAATATGGCAAGGCACTATTTAAAGGAGCATTATGCCGGTGAGATTGCGATACAGGACCTGTGTGATATTCTGGGAATAAGTTATAGCAATTTTTATAAGAGTTTTAAAAGGGAGACGGGTAAAAGTCCGCAGGAATATTTAATACATTTACGATTGGAAGCTGCAGCGGAGCGGTTATTATCCAGTAATATTCCAATGAAAAAGATTGCAGAACACTGCGGATTTGCAGATGAACGCAGTTTTTATCGGTTGTTCGCCAAAAGTTATGGAGTATCACCTAATACATATCGAAAGAATTCACCACTTAAGTTTCAAGATAACACCATTGGAAATATGCTTGCATTTTCCTATAATAAGGAGAGCCTGGTTAGTCATGGCGAACTTAATGAAAAAGGAGCTTATCCCATGTTGAAACAAATAAGAAGTAAAGCAATTGCAGCTGCGGCAGTATCTTTGATGCTAACGTTAACTGCTTGCAGTGCAGCACCAGTTAATACCAATAGTACAAACGCAACACCGACAGCAAGTACAACCGTAGCACCAAAGATTGAAGTTACCAATCCTCCTGTAGACGGAACCAAGATAGTAAATACAGTAATGGGTGAGGTGGAAGTACCTACGAATCCCCAAAGAGTTATTGTACAATACTTAATGGGTGATTTAGTGGCTTTAGAAGTTACACCGATTGGTGTGACCACCATCAATGAAGGTGCCGCATATGAAAATGAAATTAAAGATGCAACCGATCTGGGTAGATGGGATTTTGGTTTGGAAGATATTATGTTGCTGGAGCCAGATTTAATTTTACTTGCCAGTGATACTCAGTATGAAGATATATCAAAAATTGCACCTACTGTAGTTGTACCCTACGGTACTATGACAACAGCAGAACGACTAAGCTTTTTGGGTGAGGTCCTAAGCAGACCAGAGGAGGCAGAGGCTGCAACAGTTGCATATTATGACGCACTGGAGGAAGGCAAAGCAAAGCTGGTGGAAGCTGGGCTTGGTGATATTGTTATTTCAGCCATGTTAGTAACAGAGGATGGTACCTGGGTAGCTGGTAATAAGCATGCTTTGGGACAAGTATTATATGATGAATTAGGCTTAAAAGCACCCGAGGCTCTTCAGACAGGAATTATTAATGCAGGAGAATATTGGGGAACTCCATCCATGGAAGCCTTAGCAGATTTCTGTGGAGATTATATCTTCCACTTAGGTGATTTGTCAGAGAGTATGTCAAAGAATGCTGTTTGGAATACGATTCCAGCAGTAAAAAATGAAAGAGTATTGGTAATGAATACGGCTCTTACTTACTATACCGATATCTATTCAGGTATTGCTATGGTTAATGATGTGGTAAATCAGTTGTTGAACAGCCAAAAATAAACATATAAGTATTTAACTGTTTGTCTGTCAGCGTATTTTTCACATAGAAATATTGGAACTTCAAATTAGTTAGAAGAGAAGGTTAACAGTAAATTCTATTTGTTCTAATTCCTACTAGACGCTTATGAAAAAATCCTGTAAGATAGATATAAGCTTTTCCATAAATAATGGAATTGCACTATATTCGAAATCTGAAAGGAGTATGTTATGTTAAGTCAAAAAGTAGTAGATTTACTTAATTTTCAAATCAATCAGGAATTTTTCTCAGCCTATTTATATTTGGATATCTCCAACTATTATATGAATGAAGGATTAGAGGGATTTAGCAACTGGTATAAGATACAGGCACAGGAGGAGCGTGACCATGCATTACTTTTTGTCCAATATTTACAGAATAATGGCAAAAACGTTATATTAGAAGCTATTGCTAAACCAGATAAGGATTTTACTAACTTCATGGATCCTTTGAAAGTTGGACTTGAGCATGAGCAGTATGTAACCTCACTCATCCATAATATCTACGATAGTGCGTATGCAGAGAAGGATTTCAGAACCATGCAGTTTTTGGACTGGTTTGTAAAAGAGCAGGGTGAAGAAGAGAATAATGCGGATACCTTGATTAAAAAGTTCGAGTTATTTGCTTCTGATGCAAAAGGATTGTACATGCTTGATAGTGAATTGGCGGCAAGAGTGTATTCAGCACCATCCTTAGTGTTAGATTAGATTAAGAATATATCAATAGTTAGAAATGAGCCTAACCTCAGTTAATATTGAGGTATAGGCTCATTTTTTAATTCAAGACATGTGAAACAACTTGTTGTTTCATCTAGTTTTATATTTTTATTAACCCACATGATGTCTTCCCTTTGGGATGATAAAAGGAGAATTTGAAACAGGATCACTTATTACCATACAGTCAAGATCAAAGACCTGTTTGATCAAGGTATCTGTAATAATGTCAGAAGGTGTACCTTCCGCTATAAGCTTACCCGTTTGAAGAGCGAAGATATAGTCCGCATATCTTGCAGATAAGTTAATATCATGCAGTACCATTACAATGGTGGTACCTCTTTTTTTATTTAAATCTGTCAGTAAATCAAGTATTTCCACTTGATAACTGATATCCAGGAAGGTTGTCGGCTCATCCAGGAGAAGAATATCTGTCTGCTGAGCCAGAGCCATAGCAATCCAAACACGCTGCCGCTGTCCACCGGAGAGCTCATCCACACTGCGATTTGCAAGTTCTGTAATACCCATAATATCTAGAGCTTCATCCACGGCATCGTAGTCTTTTTTACTGAGTCCCTTTAAGAAGGATTGATATGGAAAGCGACCACGGCTTACTAAATCTGCAACAGTAATACCTTCCGGTACAACTGGTGATTGTGGCAGAAGACCAAGAACTCTTGCTAATTGTTTTGGTGGCATGTCAGTAACCTTCTTATCATCAAGAAGAATTTCACCGGAAACCGGCTGTATTAATCGACACAGAGTCTTAAGCAAAGTAGATTTACCACAAGCATTTGCACCGATGATTACACTGATTTTATTGCTGGGTATGCTGACATTAATCCCATCAATAATTATTTTTTTATCATATCCAGCAACGATATTCTGTGCTTTTAATAAATGTTTTGTTGTCATGCTGATCCTCCTGTTTTATTCATGCGAATGAGTAGGTAGAGTAGATATGGTGCGCCAAGAATACCGGTGATAATTCCAACAGGGAAACGGGTATCAAAAGCAAATTGACCAATTAAATCCGCACCCAATACCAATATGGCACCTACTAGACCAGATGGAAGCTCGTTTGGAGCACCGATGCCCACAAGTCTGGCAGCAATTGGACCAGCCAGAAAGGCTGTAAATGCAACAGGTCCTGTAACAGCAGTAGCAAAAGCAATTAAAAATACAGCACTTAATATAAGTAAAAGTCTTGTTACATCCGTTCTAACACCAAGGGTAATCGCAGACTGTTCACCTAACTCTAAAATCTTAAGGTGTCTGCCGAATAATAAAATTAGTAAACCAAAGATGATAACTACAAAAAATAGGCTAGGGATTTTTGTCATCTGAATTCCGTTCAAACTGCCGCTAAGCCATCTAAGTGCACCTGGAACGTCATATTCTGAAGCCTTGAGGATCATATAGGAGATGACTGCATTCAACATTGCCTGAACACCGATACCTATGAGAATTAGTCTGCCACCTGAGAAGCTTCCACCTCTGGATAGTATATAGATAATTGCTGCAACGGAAAGACCTGCAATTACTGCGCTAATTGAGACAATATTGCCGCTTACCTTTAGCATAAGGATACAAAAAACTGCCGCTACACTCGAACCGGAGGAAACACCTATGATATCCGGGCTGGCAAGAGGATTGCGAAGTATCGTTTGAAAGGTACTACCTGCGATACCAAAAGCTAAACCAACCAGAAGTCCAGCAAGCATTCGCGGTAATCTTATAGTACCAATTGCAAAAGTTGCACCTTTTATTTCCTCGCCCAGAAGGACCTTAATAACAGTATCCAAAGGATAGATGGTATTTCCAACAATAAGAGCAGTAGCACAGAGAATTAAAGCTACCAAAGCTAAGAGAAAAGTTACACCTACCCATCTTAATCGTCTGCGACGATATCCTTCTCGGATTAAATTAATATTCGTCTCTATCATAATGTACGCACCTTCGCTCTCATAGCAATGAAAATAAGGATTGGAGCACCCAGGAACGAAGTGACAATTCCAGACTCAAGTTCACCCGGGCTGCTAATAAGTCTTCCCAGGACATCAGAGATAATTAAGAGAATTGCACCACCAATTGCTGACATCGGAATTAACACTCGAAGATTAGGACCGCAAATCATACGAATCACATGAGGAATCATTAATCCAACAAATGCTATAGGGCCAGCAAGAGCAGTTGTTGCACCGCATAGCAATACACCTGCGGTGGCACCCACTAATCGGATAATTCCCGTACGGACACCAAGACCTGTTGCCACATCATCACCCAAAGCCATAGCATCTAAGGCTGGACTAACAATAACTCCCAGGAGTAATCCGACAACAAGAAAAGGGAGCATTGCATAGATTCCTTCCCAGGTAGCACCACCAATGGTTCCAACCTGCCAAAAACGAAAAGCATTCATAACTTCTGTACGTGGTAACATAATAGCATTCACGATAGAAGAGAGGGCGGCAGTGGTTGCAGCTCCAGCCAACGCAAGTTTAATTGGAGTAGCACCACCGTATCCTAAAGAGCCGATACTATAAACAAAGATAGAGGTTACGCCAGCTCCTAACAGAGCCAACCAAATATATTGGTTATAGGTATGAATGTGTAAGAAAGCTATGCCACTTACCACGCATAAGGAAGCACCAGTGTTGACACCTAGAATACTTGGGTCAGCAATTGGGTTACGGGTAATTGCTTGCATTAGAGCGCCGGAAACCCCAAGCGCTGCCCCGGCCATAAGGCCGAAGACAGTTCTTGGGATCCGTTCATGAACTACTAATTCATTTAAGGTATCTCTTTTAGAATGAATCAAAGTGTCTATTACTTCATGAAAATTAACAAATCGTGCTCCAAAAGCCAAAGAAGCTAAAATACACATCAATAGAATAACCAAACTACAAAACAGTAAGATGATTATTTTTGATTGTTTCATTGTACTTTATCAGCTGCCTCTCCAATTAAAGTAAGATATTCATCAATAGTTGCTGGAATAGAAAGTGCACTTGGTGTTCCAGATGCTGCCAGAGGTGTACCATCTTCAATCACTACCACTGAACCTCTCTGAACAGCAGGAACGGTTCCAAGAAGAGCGTCTGCCTGTAACGCACTTAGTAAATCAGGAGTACCGTAAGTTATAATAATGTCTACATCAGAAAGTAGATCTGCATTTTCTGCACTAAGCTCTAAAGCAAAGCTAGCATTTTCACCAGCTAAGGTAGTTACGCTATCTGGGAAGGCCATGCCTAAGTCTGTTAAGTAAGCAGCACGTGGATCGCTTGGCATATACACATAGAATTTGCTTAAATCAGTAGCAGTGAAATAGAAGAAAGCTGCTTTCTTACCAGCAATTTGAGGATACTCTGCAGTCTTTTCAGCGATTAAAGCTTCTAAGTCACTAACGAGTGCTTCACCTTCTGATTGCATACCCATACCAGTTGCATCCATTGTAATCTGTTCGCGCCATAAGGTTTGCCATGCAACAGTTGGATAAGCTACAACGGGTGCGATTTGACTTAATAAATCATATTCTTCCTGAGTAATACCGGAATAAGCGGCAAGAATTACATCAGGCTGAACATCACTGATTGCTTCGAAATCTAAACCAGCAACATCATCAAAAAGAACAGGATCTGTAACGCCTAATTCTTTGTATTTAGCTAAAGTCCAGGGTAGAAGACCGCTGTCATCAATAACACCATAGTTTGCCTTAGATACGCCTACAGGAACAACGCCTAATGCTAATGGAAGGTCTTGATTTCCCCAAGAGATAGTTGCAACACGTTCTGGTTTACTTTCAATCACAGTTTCACCATAAGCATGTTTAATAGTAATCGGATAAACTGTTTCTGCAGCTGTATCTTCTGTAGCAACGGTAGGTGTAGGAGCTTCTGTAACAGAAGTTTCTGACTCTACAGGTGTAGGTTCGGTTTTATTGGTATCAGAGGGGGTTGATTTTGAACAACCTGATAAAATAAGTGATGCTGCAACCATAGTTGCAAGAATTACTTGTAAGCTTTTAAATTTCATAAAATGTCCCTTTCTTCTTGTTCCATTATAAATTATGTATTTAGTAAGTTAGCCTTGGCTAACTTACTAAATGAATATTATAATCATTATCATTTAATGTCAAGCTTTTTCTATAATATTCTATAAGTTAAAAATTTTACTATGGGTAGAGAACCTGAATTAGTTCCACAAAATATGCGATTTATGATATAATGTCGCTAGACATTATATCAGCGCTGAACGAAGTGAGTGTGCATCACTGGTACGAAGTACCAATATCATGTGCTTTTTACATGATATAATGAAAGCCGAATGAGGTATTAGCTTGCGTGTGAATAGCAATAGAAGTAACAAGAAGATGCGTTAGGGTTCACATTTACAACCAGATAGGAACAAGGATTAAGAAAAATACAATATTAAATAAAGATATATTATTAAATATAGATTGAAAAATAAAGATAGATTGAAGGATAAAGGACTAAGATGGATAATTCAAACTTGTATCAAAAGGTTTATGACATCGTAGCAGATATTCCGGAGGGGTATGTTGCTACATACGGTCAGATTGCTTGGATGTCAGGAAGACCACGTGGAGCTCGAGTGATTGCATATATTATGAGTAGAATACCAGAGGATATGAATCTACCTTGTCATAGAGTAGTTAATAGGTCAGGAAAACTAGCTCCAGAGCATGTCTTTGGAGGAGAAGAGATACAGCGAGCTATGCTGGATAAGGAAGGGGTATCTTTTTTAGAGAATGGTTGTATTGATATGAAAAAGTGCCAATGGGGTATGCTTATTTAATATGTATAAGTTTACGTAAAATAAATTGTCATAAATATAATTAGGTGACTTTGACACTACAGTTAAAGGAGATTTTTAGTAAGGAGTTAAATTTATGTATTTTGAATACAGTGACAAGGAAATAGAATATTTAAAAAAGCGTGATAAACTACTTGGGGCAGCAATAGATCAAATTGGACCTATCTACAGGGAGGTTGAAGGTGACCTGTTTTCGTCTGTTATACATCATATTATTGGGCAGCAAATATCAGTTCGAGCGCAAGCAACCATATGGCAGAGACTTATTGATAGAGTTGGTGAGATTAATGCTGGTACAATATACTCTCTTGAATTGAACGAGCTGCAGAAGCTTGGTATGACGTATAAAAAAGCCGAATATATTAAGGATTTTGCAGAGAAGGTTAGGAATAATGAATTTGATATTAACGAATTAGAAGCATTGACAGATACAGAGGTGATACAAAAGTTATCAGCTCTAAAAGGTATTGGAGTTTGGACAGCTGAAATGCTTTTGACCTTCTGTATGCAGCGTCCCGATGTATTTAGTTTTGGTGATCTGGCAATTCACCGTGGGATGCGTATGTTATATCATCATAAAAGTATTGACAAAGTTAAGTTTGCGAAATACAAAAAGCGATATTCGCCTTATGGAACCGTAGCCAGTTTATATCTTTGGGCAATAGCAGGAGGTGCTATTCCCGAGATGAGAGATTATGCACCAAAGAAGAAAAAAAGAGAAGATAAATAAATATTGATTATTAGGTAAAGCATAAGCCTATGCACCTTCTGATTCATTATAAGAATACCAATCTGATTCGGGTAGGCACTGTGCTCGTAGGATACCGTTAAGATAGCCAATATTATATAGCTTTGATATGAATGGTTAATTCTACCTTATTTTGATGCAAAGGCAAATAAATAGTTCAATAGTTTTTAAATTTAATTGAACCTGCTATTTATATATGTAAAAAGAAGGGATATAAAAATGGAGTCCTGTAAGTGAAGGTTATCTTACAGGACTCCTGTCATTGTATTCTTATGACTCAGTAACGGATGAATAGATTGCATCAGCTAAGTTTTCCAGAAGCTTTTCTTGTTCAGTCTTTAAAGAAGAGCGAACATCCATTGGTTCACCTATTAATTCCATATTAGTCATTGATTCAAGTTGTTCTTTCATGGACTTCATTGCAGCACTTGCCCAGGAATGATTTCCAATAAGTGATACCTTGCGATTCTTTAATCCCAGAACAGCAACATCTTTAAGCAGTGCATCCATTCCAAAATAAAGGTGCATGTTATAGGTAGGGGACGCAATTACAGCATGGCTATACTTCCATAAATCAGAAATGATATAGGATGCATGTGTCTTTGAAACATCATACATATGCATATCGCGAACACCACGTTGTGCTAATTTGTTTCCTAGGACTTGAACAACGTTTTCTGTATTTCCATACATGGAAGCATATACAAGTACCACACCTTTTTTCTCTGGTTCGTAACGACTCCACTTGTCATATAAATCTAATATATATGCAATTTTTTCGTTACGCCAGATTAAACCATGGAGGGAACAAATCATTTTGATTTCTAATCCAGATAACTTCTTAATTAAAGCCTGAACCTGAGGTCCATAACGACCAACGATATTGGAATAGTAGCGTCTTGCTTCATCAACATCAAAATCATCCATTTCGTCTACAAAAAGATTACCGGAACCTGCACCAAAGGAGCCGAAGGCATCTGCGGAAAATAATATTCCATTTGTTGTCTCATAAGTTACCATTACCTCTGGCCAATGAACCATAGGAGCAGTATAAAAACGCAGGATATTAGAGCCAAGGGAAAGTTCTTCACCATCCTTCACCTCAAGATAATTAGAAGTCATATCCATTTCATAGAATTGTTCCATGAACTGAAAGGTCTTCTTGTTACCAATAAGTTTTACATTTGGGTAGCGGCGTGCAATTTCCTCAATACTAGCACAATGATCTGGTTCCATATGATTTACTACAAGGTAATCAAGGTCACGACCACCAAGTACATGAGTAATATTTTCAAGATATAATTGACCTATGGAACGATCAACCGTATCAATTAAGGCGGTTTTTTCATCCATAATTAAGTAAGAATTATATGCTACACCATTTGGTAAGGGAAACATATTTTCAAATAGCTCTAAACGTCGGTCGCTGCCACCGACCCAAAATATATTCGGGGATATTTCCTGAACACAATACATAATTTCATCTCCTATCAAAAAATCTATATTCTATTTCCATATCAAAGTGAACTATGTCGCTAGCATGGAGTATTTTTTATTCTATTTGCGCTAGAACTATATTGGATTTGTAAAAATAAGGTCCTCTAATAGAATAAAAATAGAATGTATATAATTTATACAATTCATATGGAACTAATCATAACATAAAAATGTTATGACTTCAATTTTATAATAACAGAAAATATAATTCATTCTTACAAAACTTTTGTCTAATGTTAACATCTTTTGATGTAAATAGTAAGTACAATAAGAAAGAAACCATTTATTGAAATAGTAATTTGTCATAAAATATAAATTATGGCGTCCTAGTATAGAGTCTTATTCTTTCTTGTATAAGGTTTAATAATTCAAAAGGGGCTGCTTTTATAGTAATATCTTCTCCTAAGAAAAGTATCCAATTTGCAATTTCGTTGAACTCTTCATCATTATTAACATCAATGAAAGTTTTTAGAATGGCAGTGCTTTGGAAAGGATTTGTATAAGAAATAGATACTTTAATGGGATGATATTTCTTATATTGAGCAATTGCTTTTGGTCCAAAATCAAGAATGAGATTGAACAAAGCTTCTTTATTCTTCAATTTTTCTAATATTTTTTTCTTATTCAGGGCATTTTTTTCAGAGTAAGATTCAATTCTAATAAGATTATCCACAGGAAGAAGTTTGATTTTATCTTCCTTTAAATCAAAACCTTCAATAAACCATATGCCTTTGTCATGGTATAGGTGCAGAAGATAGATGGGGAACGTAATTATACCCTTATTGATTTCTAAAGTAACGAATAAATAACGGTCTTTTAGTAAAAGATGTATGAGCCGTTCCAACATAGGGTGTGGCAAGTCAGAAAGATCAAGTAAGTCGGGATTGTTCGGGTTCGTTCCTTCAAATAAGAGAATTTGATTTAAAAGGACAAGATCATCTTGTTGATTTTCGGAAATAAGACCAAGTAGTTTTTCTGTTAATGATTGACGGCTCTTCAGATAGGGAAGCTGTTGATTCCTAGTTGCCATAAAGTCAAGAAAAAGTGCCTTTACTTCATTATCAGTAAATCGAACGACCGGAAGGACGGAGTTATGCATAACAAAATAGCCTCCGTCCCTTCCAACTTCAGCAACCAGTGGCATTCCCATGGTCTCAATTTCTCTAATATCTCGAATCGCAGTTGACCGGGATATATGAAATTCACTCATGAGTTCGCTTATTGTAAAGTGTGTACGGTTGTTAATATAACGCATAATAATATTAATTCGTTCTACTTTTTTCATTGCAACTCCTAAACAGTATCAATTCTTGACATGATTTAAGGATATAATAAACCTATCAATTGATGAAGACAAGCATTTATGTAAATAATAAGAAGAAAAAAGGAAGGTTTCATATATGGCAAATTATAGTTTGGAAGAAAAAGATAGTTTTATTGTAGTAGGAATTGGAACGGAACTAAAAAGTAACTATACAGATTTCATCGGACTAAATAAGGAAAAATCCGATTTTTGGCAAAGGGTAAAGGAAGATGGAAGTCTCAAAGAATTAAAGAAAATTGCTTTAAATGATTATATTTTCGCTGTAAATGAGGCAGTGAATAATAAAATGATGCATTATGCCGGTGTTATGACAGAAGCCGTTGGACCAGAAGCCGCAAGGCACATACAATTTCCCAAGGGCACATATTTAGTTGTAAAAGGGGAAGGTGCAACAACGAATGAATTAAATACAACACTTAGCGGTATCGCCTTTGGACAAGCCTTACCAGACGCAAAGGATTTTGCTTATGTGGGTGGCCCGAATACTACAGTCGAGATGGGACAACAAAATGGCTTATTCTTTGGTGAAATGTGGATTCCTGTTGTAAAGAAATAATAAGATAAAAAGGAGGTAGGAGTATGTCCTATATTGTTGATTTTAAAAATGTATCTACAGTTGGTCTGGAGACTTCACCAGTAGCAGAAGCGTTGGCTGGCTTACGTGCAAATGAAGCACGATATTATATGACAAAGTATAAGCATGAATTTACGGTTGTTCCAGCCGATGAGAGTCAGGAGACGCTTGATTATGTGAACAGAATACTGAAAGAAGAACGTGGACTTGAATTTTCCGCAAAACCTTTAGAGACTTCACGCTTTCAAGTTGAAAATCTTAAAATGGCTTATGTATTCTACGAGGATGGCCTGGGTATCAATGTCATGTATAACGTTGATGATCCAAAGAAGAGAGCAGTTGGGTTTAAACTTTCTGAAGGGATGGAGGTTCCGAAGGAATTAGCAGAGAAATTTAAATTTGCCAGACAGAAGTCCAAACTTGCGGGTACAATCCGTGGTTCTTTCTTTGTGATAAAAAAAGAATATTAAGGTACATGGTAATAAAATATCGAGATACTTAGTATATGGAGGCATGAGAGTGAAAACTTTCATGCCTTTTCATCATTGATATAATAATTATGCTGGTTTATAATAGAAATTATAGGAAATTTAAGATTTGTGCAAGCACATATATAATGGGGATGCAGGGATGAATAAGAAAAAACTATTCTATGTGGGGGAATATATACTAGAATTAATCGTACCGGAGGATTTGACCTTAAAGGATTCATTAAAAAATAATATAAATGCTTATGATGAGAACGGACAATTGGTTTGGAATATAGCTGAATTACTGAAAGATTTTTCTTTTCAAAATGGATTTAAATACTTTTACGATATGTATTTTGATATTAGGGTATGAGACGATAATAAAATATTTTGTATGGGATATATCAATCATTGTGAAATTGATTTGAAGGAGTGTAGAATAACTAAAATAGTAAATAACAGGTAAGTTCAAAATGGTCAATGATTAAACGGCATGTTATTATATAGTACAAGTACTAAAAGAAAGAATATAAGGAGGTTTATCAATGAAGGAATTTGCTGAAACATTATTAGCTGAATCGAAAAGTGATAGAATACCGGAGGAATATAATTTCTTTGGTCCGATGATAGGTGAATGGGATTTTGAATGGGTTGATCGACATGGAACAGAGCAGGAGAGACATATCAAAGGCGAGTGGATTTTTTCATGGATACTGGAAGGTACGGGAGTTCAAGACATATTTATCTGTCCATCACGAGAAGAAAGAAGAATGAATCGTCAAAAGGATGCCGAATATGGTACGACGGTCAGGCTATTTAATCCGAATACTAAAGCTTGGGATATCTTTTATGGATATATGGGTGGAGCAACCCGACTTGAGGCGAGAAAAGAAGGAGATAAAATTGTTTTAACGGAAATAACATTGCAGAATATGAAATGGGAGTTTTCAGAGATTACAGAAAAGTCTTTTCGTTGGCAAAATTTAAGAGCACAGGAGGGAAGTACATGGAGGTTACAAGGAGAGTTATTTGCTAAGAGAAGAAAATAAGTATAATATCAATTATTAAATCTCAATTGTTTTACAGCAACGTACAAAAGAATAAATCAAATAGGAGTAAAAGAGTAAAAGAAAAAATCGTCTTGCATCTCTATTGTGAGCTTCAAAGGAGACTTTGGATATCCTTCCTTGGATTATATTCTTATGTTAATATTATCTAACAGAGTTTTAAATAAAAATAGAAGATTAGAGGAAAGTCATGATTCTACAAAGCAAAGTTAAGAGAATTAATTATGCTGTTGCATTTGTAATTGTATTTTTAATAGAAGTAATGATTGCACTATTTGTACATGATACAGTTATACGACCATATGTTGGAGATGTGTTAGTTGTGGTGGTTTTATATCTGGCAGTCAAGGTAATTGTTCCAGATAGAGGTCGGTGGCTGCCTATTTATGTATTTCTGTTTGCAGTTATGGTGGAATTTTTGCAGTATTTTAATTTAGTACAGATACTTCGGTTAGAGAATAATACGTTTGCACAAATTGTTATAGGATCTGTATTTGATGTAAAGGATATTCTTTGCTATGGAGTGGGCGGTATTTTGTTAGGTATTTATGAATGGATGAGACAGAGAGGAAGATAAGGAATGGGAAACACAGATATTTTTGAAATGATGGCTAATACATATGATACGAACGAAAGGTTTCACATTGCAAAGGTTGCTGCTGATGCAATTCGAGAATATTTAGTGGATACTAAGAATAGGCTTGCGATTGATTTTGGATGCGGAACTGGGCTGGTAGGAATGAATTTATTAAAGGAGTTTAAATCAGTCCTGTTTTTGGATTCTTCGCAAAATATGATTCATCAGATAAACCAGAAAATAATTGATTTTAATCTTCAGAATGCTGAAACTATGTGTTTTGACATTGAAACAGAGGGAAATTTAGATCTGCGTGTGGATTATATTTTTATGGCTCAAGTTCTACTGCATATTAAGGATGTGGATTTAATTTTATCAAGACTTTATAATGTATTAAATGAGAACGGACATCTAATCATTGTTGATTTCGATAAGAATGAAGCCATTAGTAATGATATGGTTCAAAATGGGTTTGAGCAGAAGAAACTTACCGAACATATGAAGCAATTTGGGTATCGTGATATTCGGTCAAAAACTTTTTATTCAGGTAGTAAGATCTTCATGAATCAGGATGCATCGATGTTCGTATTGGATGCTAAAAAATAAAGGAAAGCAGCGGGGTAGGGCTATTTTAAAATTATATGAAAAATTTCTTGACATGGACTTAACTCCAAGGAATACAATTTTGTAATAACCAGAGACAATACTTATTTTGTGATTTTTACATTGATGCGAAAATCATGTGAAAAATGACTTATGAAAGGGTGAATGAAATGGAATATGCAAAATTAGGAAGTTCAGAAATTGAGGTATCACGTTTATGCGTGGGTTGTATGAGTTTTGGTGATCCTGCAAGTAAAATGCATGCCTGGACATTAAATCCATCTGAGAGCGAAGTTATTATTAAGCACGCTTTGGATCTGGGAATTAATTTTTTTGATACAGCTAATTGCTATTCAGCAGGAACAAGTGAAGAATATTTGGGTAATGCAATCAGAAAGAATACCTCACGAGATAAAGTAGTCGTAGCAACAAAAGTATACTTTAATGAGGGTAATCTATCGAAAGATGCAATTCCAAGAGAAGTTGAAGGTTCTTTGAAGCGGTTAGGAATGGATTATGTGGATTTACTTATTATTCATCGTTTTGATTACAATACTCCAGTTGAAGAAACTATGGAGGCACTCCATAAGGCTGTGCAGTCTGGAAAAGTACGTGCGCTCGGTGCATCAGCAATGTATGGATATCAATTTACAAAACTTCAAAGAATTGCTGAAATGAACGGTTGGACAAAGTTTGTATCTATGCAAAATCATTATAATCTTTTATATCGTGAGGACGAAAGAGAATTAATTCCAATTTGTATGGAAGATGGGGTGGCTATCACACCATATAGTCCATTAGCGGCTGGTAGATTATCGAGACCCTGGTCAGCAGATACCTTACGAAGCCAAACAGATGTTACTGCGGCTGGAAAATATGATAGTACCAAAGATACCGACATGGATATTGTAGATAGAGTTTCGGAGTTAGCGACCAGGAAAGGTTGCAGTATGACTCAGGTTGCATTGGCTTGGGAGTTTGCCAAAGGTGTCACATCACCAATTATTGGTGCAACAAAAGAGAAGTATTTTGACGATGCTGTGGGTAGTTTTAACGTAAAGTTAAATAAGGAAGAACTGTCATATCTGGAAGAATTATATATTCCTCATAAAATTGTTGGTGCTTTGTAAAAGTAGGAGAAGGGACGTTTTTCGAATGAAAAACGTCCCTTCTCCCTTAATCAATTGCAATATATTGTTATATCTATTTTCTTTTTAAAATCGTACGATTGGACTGGCTGTAGAACATCGGTACCTTTTCGATATAAACATCACTGGTATCTAGGCCAAACCAAACCGTTGGATCAGCAGTGAACCTCTGTATAAAGAATTTAATTCTTAGTAAATAAGATTCCCAACCCTTTAAAGAAGATTCCTGTGAGAGAATTTCTTGAATGAAAATAAAACGGAAGTCACCTAATTTACGATCTGGGAGAATTGAGTAGGTGTGTGTTTGAATATCAATCTCTTTATTCTTAACTAACTCGGTTGAAATTTGGCGCATGTATACATTGAGATTTTGCTCAACTCGAAAACCTAACTTTAATTGAATGTTAACAATATACGAAGTATCAAAAGTCTCAATAGAATATTCAGCCTGATATGGATCATCCGTTACAATAACATTTACAAACCAGTAGACATCAGCCCTTTTTGGTCGTTTATCCAATAGAAAATACATGAATTTGCGTTCTATTTCCTTAGGATTAGCACAACTGGTCAGGCATACAAGATTACTGGCGTATTTGGGAATATCAGTATCATGACGTAGTTGATTCAACTGATTTTTATAATCTTCCATGTTTACATATTCCCGATAACGATTTTTAACAATGTGTGATTTGTACCAAAGGTACATAACAAATAATATTGCTAACGCTATAATCACCGCTACAAAGCCACCATGGAAAAACTTTAGAAGATTTGATACAAAGAACGAGAGTTCAAATGCCATAAAGAAGACTAACATAATAACTGCTAATACTTTCGGTGTTTTCTTTTGCAGCATATAGTTAAATAATAGGATAGTAGTCATAAGCATAGTAACTGTTATTGCAAGACCATAAGCAGCTTCCATTTTCTCTGAACTTTGGAAGTAAAGAACAATTCCAATACATACAATACATAAAATTCGATTAATTGCTGGAATGTATAACTGTCCTTTTAAACGAGATGGGTATAAAGTATGCAATTTGGGGAACAAATCCAGTTTAATTGCTTCCGATACAAGAGTAAAGGAACCTGAAATTAAAGCTTGGGAAGCGATAATCGCTGCTAAAGTTGAAATGATAATCCCATAGACCAGAAAATTATCAGGGATCATTTGATAAAATGGATTCATTTCATGGGTCGTATTAAAGTTAGGATTGTTGATGACGGATAGTATCCATGCACCTTGACCAAAGTAGTTGAGTAATAAGCAAACTTTAATAAATGGCCATGTAAAATAAATATTTTTTCTGCCAACATGCCCTAGATCAGAATACAATGCCTCGGCACCGGTGGAACATAAGAAGATGCTTCCAAGGATGAAAAATCCAACTTTATTATCACTACTAAACAAAATATTAATTGCATAGTGAGGAGACAGTGCTCTAAGCAGGGTTAAATCCTTTGTCAGATTAATAATACCAAATACGGCTAAGCTGCTGAACCATATAAACATGATTGGCCCAAATAATTTTCCTATAGATTCTGAACCAAGATGCTGTATAAAAAACAATATAAAGATAATAAATATTACAATAATTAATATATTGCTTTGGCTGTTACCAAAAAAATTATGGAAGACAGGAAGTAATTTTAATCCCTCAACTGCGGAAGTAACTGTTACGGCAGGGGTTAGCATACCATCAGCCAAAAGTGCGGAGCCACCTATCATGGCAGGAATAACGAGCCATTTAGATTTTTTACGAACGAGTGTGAAGAGGGAGAAGATACCGCCTTCACCGTTATTATCTGCTTTTAAGGTAATGAGTACATATTTAATTGTGGTTAAAATTGTGAGTGTCCAAAACACTAAGGATAAGGTACCAAGTACAAAATTTTCGGATACATTAGCTATTCCGCCATTTCCATAAAGAACGGATTTCATTACATAAAGTGGCGAAGTACCAATATCTCCGTAAACGACACCTAATGTTACGAGAATTCCTCCAAGTGAAAGTTTTGAAATTTTTGATTTGTGTGATGAGAGTTCCATCTGCGTCCCCTTTTAAATGATAGTTTGTTGATTAATACGAAATCATACAATTAGAATGCTTCTTTCTTTCGTAATTATCAAATATTCGTTAAAAAATAAAAATGCAAAAAAAAACTCCTGTTGTAAGTAAATAAGCTACAACAAAAGTCTTGTTACTTAGTCGCGAAGCAGATTATATGTTATCATTATAATTAATGATATAATCGTATTGATGCAATCGCAAACACCATAAGGTGTCAACTACTCCCTTTTGATATTTGTATTTTATTAAAAAGAATTAAAAATGTCAAATTAAATATTCATGAGAAAAAGCGATAATATCGTGGGTGACATATGCTGGCAATGGATAAAGATTGCTGCAAGTTTTGTTCGTGATGGATAGAATATGAGATAAAAAGAAAATGATTTTATTGGTATTATAAGAGGAACTGTGATAAAATCATTTAAGTATCAAATAGAAGCTATTTCAGGTTAATCTATGTTTTGAAAGGAAGATTTCAATTGAATAATAAGAAAAATCAGGGACATCTGATTAAGGTAGTATATCCGGATTCTATTGCTGAAGAAATGGAGATAGAGGCAGGAGATATCCTGTTAGCCATTAATGATGAGGAAATAGAGGATGTATTCGATTTCAGATATCTGATTAAAGATGAATATATAGAAGTATTAATAAGAAAGCCAGACGGAGAAGAATGGTTACTGGAGATTGATAAGGGTTTTGACGAGGATTTAGGCATTGAATTTGATAATAGTTTAATGAGTTGTTACAAATCTTGTACCAATAAGTGTATGTTCTGTTTTATAGATCAAATGCCACCGGGTATGAGAGATACCCTGTATTTCAAGGATGATGACTCAAGGCTTTCCTTTTTGCAGGGAAACTATATTACATTGACAAATATGAAGCAAAAAGATGTGGATCGTATCGTGCGGATGCATCTTGCGCCTATTAACATTTCAATTCAGACTACCAACCCAGAACTGCGTAGTAAAATGCTGCATAATCGATTTGCTGGTGAGAAGCTGAGGTTTTTACAGACCTTTTATGAAAACCATATTGAGATGAATGGACAGATTGTGCTATGTAAGAATGTCAACGATGGGGACGAGCTGAAAAGATCCATAGATGATTTGGCGAAATTCTTACCCTTCATGCGAAGTGTATCCATTGTTCCTGCAGGTATTACAAAATATAGAGAGGGACTTCATCCGCTTGAATTATTTAACAAACAAGAGGCAGAGCAAGTCATTGATCTGATAGAAAGCAGGCAGAAGGAATTCTATGATGAATTCGGTTTGCACTTTATTCATGCCAGTGATGAGTTCTACATCACTGCGGAAAAGGAATTCCCCGAAGAAGATAGATATGATGGTTATATCCAGATTGAAAATGGTGTGGGTATGATGCGATTGTTTATTAATGAATTTGGAGAGGCATTAGCAGATCGATGTAAGGAAGCTAATTACGATGAAATAAGAGATAATCTATCAAGAACACTGACACTAGCTACAGGAAAGCTCACCTATTCTACAATACAAAAGTTTGCAGATCAAATAATGGAACATTTTCCAAAGATAAAGATAAATGTGTGTTGCATACGAAATGACTTTTTCGGAGAAACAATTACAGTATCGGGACTAATTACCGGACAAGATCTAATCAAACAACTAAAGGAAAGAAAAGATCAAGGTGAAGAACTAGGGGATGTATTACAGATACCTTCGAATATGCTAAGAATGGGTGAGCAGGTATTTTTGGATGATGTCACGGTAGAGGATGTTGAGAAAGAACTAGGGCTTAGAGTGGTTGCGGTAGACTCAGGTGGAAAAGAGTTTATTGATGCGATTCTGTCTGAGGATTATATCATGGATAGGAATAACGAAAATTTTGTTTATATTAAAGCATATAAGCAGAAGGAAGATAAATAAATACAAAAGTGAATGGCATGGAAGGTAATGGACTATTAGGGTTTATATTCGAATTTAGGAAAAATAAACAGAGAAGAAAAGAAAAAATGAGCCGTTTGGAATGATTGAACAATTTGTACAGGAAATGAAAAATGTAAATCTATCTGACGGAACTAAAATTTCTCTGGAAAGTAACTTAAAAGTAAAATTAATACCATCGGTTCTAAATGTAAATGTGTAAATTTTCAGATTAAATAAATATTTTTGAAAAGGGTCAGAAAGTTTTATTCTTGATCCTTTTTTCATGCAATAATATCATTGGTGATATACAAAGTGAAATCGATTCAAATGCTTGATAATTGTGATAATATGGCTTGCAACTAATCGTTGCGAGGTTTGCAGCTATTAAGTTCTTTACTTTTCAAGCGCTTGTGGCTATGCTGACGGTATGCAAGTATTAGAAAGGAGCATAAATATGGACTTAGGTAACAGAATAAAAACAGAGCGTGAAAAATTAAATATGTCACAGGACGAATTAGCACAAAAAATGGATATCTCACGTCAAGCTATTTCAAAATGGGAAACGGGTAATAGTTATCCAGATATTGAAAAAATTTTAAAGCTGTCACAGATATTTAATCTTTCTCTTGATGAATTGGTGAAAGGTGATAAAAATTTTCAGGATAACCTGATAAAGGAGGGGAGAACCAGCCTAACGGGACTAACTATTTTAGGATATGTAATGATTGCGTTAGGTGTTATTACCTGCATATGGGGAGGGGGACAACATCCAATTAGTTTAATGGATAGTGATTTTGCTTCCTTCTTAGTCGGTGGTTTGATTTTAGTAACGATTGGTATTGCTGTAATTCGTAAGGTGCCTATTTGGTTGGTTTTAGGAGCAATTTATTTGACAGGAGTTATTTTAATAATTTATATGATAGGATTAGGAATGGAACTGTTCGCTTTATTAGCTGGTATTGTCGTTGTTGTAGGTCTTATTTTATGGTTTACCACCTTGATACTTAAGAGTAATTTTTACTCAAGATAAGTAGGAGGGGGGAAGATAAATTCATGTATAGACTTATTCAATTCATACCTAATTGCTTTTCTATTTCAAGAGTGGGACTAACGATTATCTTTGTAATGAATGTGATATCACAATTTATTTACAAACAAAATAAATTGCTTCCTTGTATCCTTGTATTTTTGATTATTTGTCTTACTGACTTATTGGATGGAAAAATAGCCAGAAAAATTCATTGTACTACAAAGACTGGAGCAAGGCTGGATGTTTTAGCTGATTTATTCTTTATTGTAATTTCACATATTACCTTAATTAAATTGAAGATAATACCGGTATGGTTTTTGGTGTTTATTTTATTAAAATTCATAGAATTTATCATAACTTCAAGTTATTCAATGAAACATAAGGATAATAAGAAAAATGTATTTGTATTTGATAAGATGGGGAAATTGGTAGCTGCTATGTTCTTTGTTGTTCCGGGTATGGCTTATAGTTTCCAGGTACTTACCCCAGACATTGCAAGGAATATAATTGATTTCATACTTTATGCTATAGTAACAGGAGGAATATTTTCCTCGTATTACAGAGTTAAAAATTGTTTGAAGTTAGCATAATCCTTTGTCCAGAGGTTGAAATCGTTATAGATAAATGGTGGTGTAAAGTCATTAGAAGAAGTTAACACAAAGTTGATATAAAGAATATAGATGCACAAGCGATATGGCTTAGGAAGAAGATAAGAGATACAAACAAATGTTAAAAAATATTTGATAATGTAAGGCGATGATTTTAATTTAGGTCATCGCTTTTTTATGTTTTCTTGTTGGAAAACCTTCCATATATACAAATGAATCATCATTGATTATAGTCATAATCGAATTTATTTAGTTGAAAGCTCCAATTTGTCAAAATAAAATTTTGCCATTGCTTTAACATATTCTTGGAATATTATACAAATAGCCAATGGTGGTTAGAATAAACTAATAATTAGGAGATAAGATGAATAAAATGAGAAATTTAAGTAGAAGTTTAGTATTTCTTTTTTCTATAGCAGCATTGATTTTTGTATTAGCTCCAGGTAAATACAGCAGTGCAGAAGACACAGAAATCGGTGGTTTCTGGTGAGACCGCCGCTTTCTATTTTATTGTCGAATCTTAAAGTAAGAGGACTATAGTTACAATGTAATCTATTTTTCTAAATAAAGGATTCAATGGCCTAACTAACAGTAATTGCCATTGTTTTAACATATTCTTATAATATTATCCAATTAGCAATTGATGGCAAAAATTTAACTATTAAGTAGGAGGTAAGATGAGTAATATTAGAAAATTTATGAGAAATTTATTGGTACTTTTCTCTATAGCAGTATTAATTTTTATCATAGCACCAGGTATCAAAAGCAGTGCGGCAGAAGCAGAATACCGTTTAACTAAAACAAATCAAAACACATATAAAGGCGAATCTATTTTAGTTTTTACGGAAGATATAACACTTCAAGATTTGAACAGTTATGGGATAGCTTCTTACCCAGAGGTTAAGGAAATCATAGTAGCTGAAGGAGTAACTAAATTTGACTGGAATTTGATCCTTAGAGGTTTCTTTCCTAATTTAGAGAGCATAAGCATATCCAGTACTGTATCAGAAATTCAATTTTATTATAAAAACATCTACGAAGGCATTGACGTAACCTATGATAAATTAAAAACAATCCAAGTTTCTGAAGATAATGCATATTATACTGCAAAGGATAACTGTTTATATAATAAGGATATGACGGAATTAATTCAGTATCCAATGGGGGCTGCCAATACCACATTTATTATTCCTAATACAGTTAAAACGATTAAACGATATGCCTTTGTTAATGATAAAACGCTTCAAACGTTAACTATAGGTGCGAACTTAGCAAGTGACCAGTATGGTGCAATTAAATATTATATATCAAATATAATGAAATTTAAGGTAGATAGTAATAATCCTTATTTTAGTGTGATTGACGGGGTACTTTTTAACAAAAAAGGAGATACCCTGCTTATTTATCCAGGCAAGAAAAGTACTTCCTATATAGTACCAGAAGGAACAGTAACTATTGAAACCTATGCATTTTATGAAAATGAATTAAAGTATATCAAACTTCCAAGTACTTTAAAAACAGCGAAGGATAGTGCTTTTTCAGCTTGTTCCGAATTGATTTCAATAACAATACCGAAATCAGTTTCATCAATTGATATAAATGATCTAAAATATTTAGATTCATTGGAAGCAATTCATGTGGAGAGTGGTAATAAGTACTATGCATCTTATAATGGTATCCTCTATAATGCTGCAAAGACACAAATGCTATTAGTTCCTGAAGCATATAAGAAAACAGTTTTAAAATTTCCAAGTACCTTAGAGACATTAACTATTAAAATAGAAACATTTGAAAAAGCTACTGAAATAGTAATACCAAAGGGAGTTAAGACAGTAAACGGTATATCCGGAAATGCTAAGTTCTTTGATAAGATCACACTTGATTCAGGAAATAAGAATTTTGTTATGTACAAAGGATCTCTTTATAATAAGGAGAAGACTAAGTTAATCTTATTTAAAAAGCAACAAAAAGCGGAGTTTCCTAGCACGCTCAAAAAGATTGACGTACATTACTTGGGTAAAAGTGGCATTACGGAACTTGTAATATCAGCAAAAGCAAAGATTACACCTGCAGGGGAAACTGTTTACGACATTCCAACCTTGAAAAAAATAACAGTAGATAAGAAAAACCCGTATTATACAGTGCAAAATAATATGCTTTTAAACAAAGAGAAAACAAAATTATACGATGCACCTAGAAGCTTGACAACACTAAGGATTCCTGCAACCGTGAAAGAAGTTTTGCTTCCAATAAATTATGATGAGGATACGAATAAATTAAAGAAAATTGTGATACCAAAGTCAGTTACCAGAATTAATGAACTTACTTTAGCTAATATAAAGAGCCTTGAGCATATTGAAGTAGAGAAGGGAAATAGCAAGTATACAACAATAAATGGTGTTCTTTACACCAAGGATCTTTCAGAATTACTCTGTTACCCATTAAATAAACCAGATAAATCGTTTATTATGCCTGACAATGTAAAGGTAATTAATTTTGCTACCTTCCAACCCTTAAGTTATAAGTTGGAGAGTATTACAATATCTAAAATGCTTGAAGAATGGTATTATGGTGGATTAAGAGAAATTAAGACGTTAAAAGAGATAAAAGTTAATAAGGATAACGCTAAATATAAAAGCTTAAATGGTGTTCTATATAACAAAGAAATGACCGAGCTACTTTTATATCCATTACAAAAAACAGATACTTCGTTTACAATACCGGACACAGTAACGACAGTATCAGGTTTCAATATTCAGAAAAGTGAATATGTGAATCGGGATGGTTATTATACCATCAAAGTACTTTCAAATCCTTATCTGGAAACCTTGCATATTGGAAAGAATGTTAAAAATTTATTTGTAACGTTTCTTAATTATCAAATATGGGGTTTTGAGAATTTGCAAAATATTAGTGTAAGTAAAGATAATCCATACTTTTCCGCAAAAGATGGTGTTCTTTACAATAAAGATTTTTCTTTCATGTATATTTACCCAAGTAATAGTAAAAATACTACATTTACAGTATCGAAAAGTGTTATAGAAATAAGTGAAAAGGTTTCAGAATCAATTGCGATTAATAAATATTTAAAGACAATCATAGTTGAGGCTGGAAACCAGTACTTTAGTACCGATGGACTAACCTTAAAAACCTATAATGGAAATTACACATATGCTAAATTAGGAGAAGAGTTACCGAAGAAAATATATAATTATTGATTTAACTGTTGAAAAATACAGCTAAATATTGTAGTCAAAGATGATAAAATTAAATAATTTATAAAAAGTTTGATATGAATAGATAGTAAGCGGTGGTTTCTGTTGAGACCACCGCTTTTTAGCTCTTTATCAAATCTCTGGGTAGGAAACATAGAAATCATGTAATATAACAATATTTATGACAATAGAAAGTGCTACGGTTTATAAATCTTAATACTTTCAAGTATTCCTATAATGTTTTTTTGCTCCTTTGATAATAACTCTTGATTTTCAAATCTAATAACTGCACCATAATTGTCTGGAGTAATATCCTGATTTAGAATTAGATACCAGTAAGCTTCAGAAGTGGAAGATTTATATAGACTACCTTTAACTCCTTGGTCTGTAGTGAAATCTTCCTTGGTATATTCACTTTCTAGTGGAATTGATAGAGTACCGTACTGCGCAAATATATGCATAGTGTTATTTTCATTACCAGCAAGCAGCATCCTGATTCCATCGTCAGGAGTTGCTTCCCAATCCTGACCAGCCGGTATTCGTGGTTCTTCTACCACGGTCCAACCCTGTGGAACATTTAGGCTAAAATGTGTCTCAGTACTTTTGTAATTATAATTATTCAAACCAATCATCTCAGTAACCCCAAAGATGACAATTGCTATCAGTACCAAGCATAGAACTGCAATACCAGCTTTTTTGTGTTTTGTATCTAAAATAGAAGCAATGCGTGTTTCCATTCCGCGTTTTCCGCTATAAAAATTAGTTGATAAAACAGTTCGGAGCTTTGCCCCATTTCTTACGACTTCGATAATTATCTCGCCGTATTGTTTACGCTGCTGAAAATTCGAACGTTGTAAAACCAATGCATCACAGGAAATTTCACATTGTAATGCGGTTGCCTTTGCCATCAGGTATACCGCTGGGTTAAACCAATGTAGTACGGTTGCTGTTAAAATCATAAATTTAAACCAAAGGTCATGTCTTTTCAGGTGAATAAGTTCATGCTTTAGAATAAGTAATTGCTCGTTACGATTAACGTCAATAGGAGGCAGTAAAATTGTAGGTCGAAAAAATCCTACAAGCATGGGACTGGTAATGGTTTGACACACACTTAAACCTACCTGTGTTTTAATTCTTAATTCGGATTTTAAGTCATTCAAGATCTCTAAGCAATCTAAATCGGTGATAGGCTCACTCCATCGACGTACCATCTTCATAAAATATCTATGTCTTATGGTATGAAATGCTATTATGCCTACAAATCCCAGAAACCAAATGATTGCAAGCAACAACCAAATGGAAATTGTAGTGGGAGCATTTATAATATCGGCAGTATTAGAGCTAGAAGAAAAAGCATTAATCACTGGTTGAACGGGCTTTAATGATATTTCCTTCATTTGTACTGGAAGAAACGAAAGGTTAATCCGAGGACGAAATGGGAATGGGAATACCCAAAATACAGCAATCATCAGCCAACTTAGATATCGCCACTTGGGACTGTATCGTTTTGAAAGTATCGGCATAATTAACGCATATAAAAGCGTTATCACTGACATGGATAGGGTACATCTTAAGAAGACGAATAAAAAGGAATCCATATTATTGCTTCCTTTCTTTCAGTGCCTTTGCCAGTTCATCAAGATCGCTGTCTTTAATCTTTTTACCATCATAGAGAGTAGCTACTAGACTGGCTAATGAATTTCCATGAAATCGCTCCATGAAGTCGCCTGTTTCGAACTTCAAGTATTCCTCTTTGCTAATAATGGGAAAGTAGGTACGTTCTTTGCCAATTTTCTCAGTTCGGATAAAGCCTCGATCTACCAGCCGTAACATAAGGGATATTACAGTCTGTGCTTTCCATTCTTTTTCATTTCCAAGTTGTTGCATAACAATATTGGTTGTAATTGGTGGCTCATTTGCCCACACCACTTTCATAATGTCAAACTCTGCATCCGGCAGTTTCTTGATTTTTTTCATCTTATCAGCTCCTTTTAGGCAATTGTCTACTATGATATTCTACAACTGCCTAAAATGAATGTCAATATTATTAAAAAAAGATTTCGACAAATGTCTATAAGCTTGAATATTCAGATAAATATCAATTGCCATTGTTTTAACATATTCTTGTAATATTATCCAATTAGTCAATATTGGCTTAAAAGATATTAATTAGGAGGTAGTAAGACTATAATGAGTAAATTTATTAAAAATATAATGATTCTTTTTTCAATAACAATATTAATTTTTATATTAGCTCTAGGTAGCTATAGCAATGCAGCAGAAACAGAGTTCCACTTAACAAAATCGAATCAAGGGGATTATAAAGGTGAAGTTATATTAGTCTTTTCGGAAGACATAACTCTAGAAGATTTTAATATTTATAGTGAGGACTCTTATCCAGAGGTGAAAGAAATCATAGTTGCGGAAGGAGTAACTTATTTTGATTGGGATTTTCTTTTAAAAGGATTTTTTCCGAATCTGGAGCGTGTGAGCATATCAAGTACTGTAACAAAGATTCATTACACGGAAAACGTCGTTAAAGGTTTGGAGAAATTGAAAGAAATTATTGTAGCAGAAGACAATGCAAACTATATAGCAAAGGATAATTGCTTGTTAAATAAAGATATGACAATTTTAGTACAGTACCCGATAGGGTCAACAAATACTTCATATGTAATACCGGAAACGGTCACAACAATTTTGCACAGTACCTTTGATCAAGCAAAACACCTGCAAACCGTAACAATTGGTGCTAACCTGCAAGATGGGCAGCTCCAAGCAAAAGGATATCATTTATCGCATATAAAAGAATTTAAAATAGACAGCAATAATCCTTATTATAGTGTAATTGATGGTGTCCTTTTTAATAAAACTGGTGATACCTTGCTGCTTTATCCAAAAGGGAAGGGTACCTCTTACCGCGTTCCTGAGGGAACGATAACAATTGAATCCACAGCATTTACACAAAATGAGTTGAAGTATATAAAACTTCCCAGTACCCTTAAATCAATTAAGGATGGTACATTTGCTACTTTTTCAAAATTGATTACAATCACGATACCTAAATCAGTTACGAAAATTAACGTTGACGATTTCAAGAAATTGAGCTCCTTACAAACAATTCATATGGAGAGTGGGAATAAGTTATATGCCTCCTATAAAGGCATTCTTTACAATAAAGCAAAGACGTATATAAAATTCGTTCCAATGGCCTATAAGGAAACCAGTTTAAAATTTCCAAGTACCTTAGTATCTCTATTTACTAACATTAAACCTTTTGATAACGCTACGGAAATTATAATTCCAAAAGGAGTAAAGAAGTTATCTGCAAAAGGTAGTTCACATTTCTTTGAAAAAATCACAATAGAAGCAGGGAACGAGAACTTTATTTTATACAACGGGTCTGTTTATAATAAAAGTAAAACAACCTTAGTCTTATTTAAAAAGCAAACGAAAGCAGAGTTTCCTAGTACAATTAAAAATATTGATATTAATTTCTTTTATAATAGTGGAATTACTGAGCTGGTGATTCCTGCCAAGGCAAAAGTGCCAATATTTTTAAATGGTGTTTTTGATATACCCACATTGAAAAAAATATCAGTAGATAAAAATAACCCATATTATTCAATTCAAAATAATATGTTATTTAATAAGGATAAGACAATTTTATATGATGCTCCAAGAAACATGACAGTATTAAAAATCCCGGCAACTGTTAAAAAACTTAGTTTGCCTATGAATTTTAATATTAAGAACTTAAAGAGTATTGTAATACCTAAGTCAGTGACCGAGTTGGATGAAAGCTTGTATATAAACCATATAACCTTGGAGAAGATAGAAGTAGAAAAAGGTAATGCTAAATTTACCAGCTTAGATGGTGTTCTATATAATGAGGATTTATCCCAGATGCTCTTTTACCCTACAAATAAACAAGATAAAACCTATGTTATGCCAGACAGTGTTAAAACAATGAATTACTATTTCATTACTCAAAATCCAAATCTTGAGAGTATTACCTTATCAAAAATGCTAGAACCATCGAATAATTATAACTTTGAGTATAGTAAAACCTTAAAAGAAATTAATGTGAATAAGAATAGTATATCTTATAGCAGTGTCAATGGAGTATTGTATAACAAGGATATGACGGAGTTAATTGCATACCCATATCAAAAACGAGACAAATCCTTTACAATACCGGATACAGTAATCACCGTTTCAGGTTTAAATTGCCGTGTATTTATCCAGCAGTATGATACCAGTTTTTCACTTGATGGTGATTCAAATCCCTATCTCGAAACCTTATTTATTGGAAAGAATGTTAAAACCTTATTTGAGACACATTTTAATTATCCAATTTGGGGATTTAAAAATTTACAAAATCTTAGTATTAGTAAAGATAATCCATACTTTACTATAATGGATGGGGCTGTTTATAATAAGGATCTTTCTATTATGTATCTGTATATGGATACTTCGAAAAACACAGTATTTACAATACCTGCGCAAGTAAAGGAAATCAGTGAAAGAGTATTCGAAGCAATTGCTGGCAACAAATATTTAAAGAAGATTGTAGTTGAAGATGGCAACCAGTATTTTAGCACAGATGGTTTAACCTTAAGAACTTACAATGGCAACTATAAATATTGTAAAATAGGTGAAGAGTATAAGAAAAGAATTTATCAATAACGTAATTATTGTTGCTTTGAATAAAAATCGATATTTTAATTCATCTATTTGCTTTTAAACTTATATGGAACAGTGGTTATAAGCGGTGGTTTTATTTTAAATCACCGCTTTTCTTTTTTACAAATATTTTAGTTTGACATTGATTTAACATAGTAATGGGATATTATTCCTTTAGTATGAGAATAGCTTAAACCAAATAATGATTTATCCTATTGTACTTTTCTATTATTCATTTTAACAAAATCATGTAAAAGGTATTAGAAAATTACTTTACTTTTGAGAGTGCTTGCTTCACCAACTTTTAATCAGAATCTAAGAGGGCTTATAGAACCATAATGGAGGGAAAAATGAGAAAGATTATGCAAGGTTTATTGTTTTTACTCATGATAACAACACTAATTATTGTAATAACTCCAGGAAAATCCACTAATGCAGCAACCACAGAATATTATTTTACAAAAGAAAACCAGACCACATACAAAGGGGAAAAAATCTTTGTTTTTAAAGATAATGTAGATTATCTGGATTTTAAAGCAGGGGGAAATCCGATTTATGCAGAGGTAAAGGAAATCATAGTAGCGGAAGGAGTAACCTATTTTGACTGGGATTTTATTATAATGGGTTATTTCCCTAATGTTGTTAACGTAAACATTTCAAGCACAGTATTGGAAATAAACTGCAATGGATATAGCTACAATAAACAAGTAAAGCTTGAAAGCATTATTGTTTCAAAAGACAATTCTAACTTTGCAGCTGTATCAAACTGTCTGTATAATAAAGAAATGACGACGCTAATTCAATATCCGGTAGGGTCAACGAATACCTCATATATAATACCAGACACGGTTACCAGGATTTATGAAAGTGCCTTTGTAAATGCAAAAAATCTTCAAACCATAACACTTGGCGCTAAAGTAGCAGGCGGACAGCTTCATAGTATTGGAGAGCAGTTATCACATATAAGGGAGTTTAAAGTTAGCAGTAAGAATTTATCGTATCGTGCAATTGATGGTGTCCTCTTTAATAAGAAGGGTGATACTTTGCTGCTTTACCCCAATGGGAAGGGAAACTCTTATAAGGTTCCAAAAGGTACAGTAACGATAGAATCCAATGCATTTTATTTGAGCAATATAGAGTATATTAAACTCCCCAGTGGCTTGAAAACTATAAAAGAGGCTGCTTTTTCCTATTGTTTTAGTTTAATCTCCATTTCGATACCCAAATCAGTAACCCAAATGAATATTAGTGATTTTCAATATTTAAAATGCTTAAAGTCGATTTATGTGGAAAGTGGAAATAAGTTATATGCCTCCTACGAGGGTATTATTTATAATACAACTAAAACTAAGATGATATTAGTCCCAAGAGCGTATGAGAAAACTGCGTTAAAGTTTCCAAGTACATTATCATCCCTGTATTTAAGCCATTTCAATTTAGAAAAAGTATCAGAAATAACCATACCCAAGTCATTGAAGAAATTAGGTTTATATAATGAGAATCCAAACAGCTTTGATAAAATCATACTAGAAGCAGGTAATAAAAATTTCGTTTTATATAAGGGGTCCCTATATAATAAAGATAAGACAGAGTTGATGCTATTTAAGAAACAAAGTAAGGCGGAGTTTCCTAGTACTTTAAAGAATTTAAATGCATTATATCTGAGAAACAGCGGAATCACTGAAATGGTAATTCCAGCTAAGACACAACTTATTGTATGGCAAGATAGTGTTTATGACATACCAACACTTAAAAAGTTATCTGTTGATAAGAACAGCCAATATTATTCCATGCAAGATGAAATGCTGCTTAGCAAGGATAAGACTGTTTTAATTGATGTTCCAAGAGATGTACAAAACCTGATTATTCCGGACAATGTGAAAAGTATTGATACTTCATTAAGTGCTGGAATGAGTAAATTAAAAAGTATTTTTATTCCAAAATCATTTACAGAGTTTTCTTTTTATTTCCTATTGAATGCAAAAATGATAGAAGAGATTGAGGTCGATAAGGAAAATAATTTATTTACAAGTATTGACGGTATTATGTATTCCAAAGATTGTTCAAAACTAATATGTTATCCAATGAATAAACCTGATAAATCCTATGTCATGCCGGACAGTGTGAAAAGCATTAGTAATGTTCAATTTATTATTAGCAATCCTAATTTGGAGAGTATAACCTTATCTAAACTGTTAAAAAAGGATGAGTATAGTTTTCAACAGAGCAATTCACTTCAAGAAATTAATGTGAGTAAGGATAATGCCTTTTATACAAGTATAGATGGGGTATTGTATAATAAAGAGATGACGGAATTAATTTCGTATCCATATCATAAGAAAAACATATCTTTTACCATACCTGACACAGTGATTATTGCGACAGGATTATGCTATAAAAGAACATACTGGCCAACAAAATCAGAGTTTGTCATTAATTCATTTTCTAACCCATATCTTGAAACAATAATAATAGGGAAAAGTGTCGAAACCCTATTTGATACCTTTGAAGAAAATCCAATTTGGGATTTTAAAAATCTAAAGAATTTTGTAGTTACCGAAAATAATCCTTATTTCAGCGTAAAAGATGGAATTCTTTATAACAAGGATTTATCTATTTTGTATCTCTATCCACAGAATTCAGAGAATATGGAAGTGGTGATACCAAGTACACTGAAGGAAGTCAGGGAAAAAGCATTGGATGCCATTGTAAGTAATGAATATCTAAAAAAGATTATTGTAGAGACTGAAAACATGTGTTTCAGTACGAATGGTTTAACCTTAAGTAACTTACTTGGAAATGATAAGTATTGTACACTTGGTGGAGTGGTATATCATAAAGCAACTTATCATGATTAGAACTTAATGTACATTATTGTAAGAACCTACTATTTGCAAAGTCTGAGAGGTGCCATATTAAAACCTTGATAACTCATACTTTATCTAGATATAAATATCTGTGAATTATATAAAGCATTCAT
Source organism: Bacillota bacterium (assembly GCA_023407575.1). Classification (GTDB taxonomy): domain Bacteria; phylum Bacillota; class Clostridia; order Lachnospirales; family Lachnospiraceae; genus Mobilitalea. The sequence continues at coordinate 38,173 of JAEYLX010000075.1, read as the reverse complement.
AACAAAGGAGAGGAAAGAACATGAGTCGAAAAATTGTATTGTTTATTGCTACGAGCTTAGATGGTTATATAGCAACAAAAGATGATTCCTTAGAGTGGCTGTTTCAAACAGAGGGTGAAGGAGATAATGGATATTCTGAATTTATGGAGGGGATAGATACAATTATACTAGGAAGAAGAACCTACGATTGGCTTATCGAAAAGGAAGGCGATAACTTTCCATATAAGGATAAGAAATGTTATGTGTTTTCAAAATCAGTAAAAACAGACGATCCCAACGTTGAGTTTGTAAATGGTAATCTTGTAGCGTTTGCAAGTAAGTTGAAACAGATGGACGGGAAGAATATCTGGATTGTAGGTGGTGGAGAATTACTTCATGATTTTATAAAGAATCGTTTAGTAGAAGAATGGTATATTACCATTACCCCAACAATCCTTGGGGATGGAATTCCTTTGTTTAAAAAGCTTGATTTTGAGACTCGATTAGTGCTAAAGGGAATAAGGCGCTTTAATCAATTTACAGAACTTCATTATGTAACTTCATAATATAAGAAAAATATTACTTAGTTAGGGCTTAAATCGCCAATCCTAAATGTTATAGAGTCGATATAAGTGCCTAAAATCACTATTGTCGGCTCTTTCTTTACACTTAAATAGTTAAATGCTGACATTATTTTAACACATTAGTGGAATAATATTCTAGCTATTACTATTCACCAATAATCACTGTTGGAGGTTAGATGTTAGCAAATATTTAATATCATAGATAAAAACATTAAATTATTACATGCATACATACAGCCTTGGAATTCTCCAAGGCTGTATACCTATTACTGTGTTTCGCCAGTATAATTAAAATCAGGACGTGTTTGTAAATAGTAACCGCTTCTTACTTCTGCAGCCCAATTTTGAAGCATTTCCTTCCATTCGACACTGTCGAAGAAGTAATCAATGCCTTTGGTAGAATCCCATATTAAAACGCGGAAAGGGAAAATTCCACCCTGTTGATTAACATCCTGATCAGAAACAGAGGCTTCGGTAATAAATAGCTGTGGTAAGCCAAATTGATATGCCATGGCAGGTTCTATAAAGGAAAAAACTGAACCGGTCCAGAACTGTCTTCCAATATCGTTATTATAAACAGTTGCACCATTGGTTTCTATCACTTGTACTTTTCGTCTGGCAAGGTTTAAGGTTACCATACCAAAACTTGATAGAACCATTCTTCTGATACTGGTCATTGTAGACTCAGGATATTGTTCTGTATTAGGTAATGTTCTAGGAAATAATAGTTCCTTTTTTAACTCATTCAGCAAACGAATAAGGAAACTTATTTGAAGGTTATTCATTGTGATACTAGTAGGATGGCTTAAAAAAACCGGTATTTGATAAAATCTATTTGTCTTCTCAACTAATTCGGGAGAGGGTATTTCGTTGACCTTTGTGACTTTTTTATTGTTACGCTTCTCGTTTGTATCATCGTTAATGCAGTCACCTAGCATAGAAATCTCCAATCTAACTACTTATAAGTTTATGTGTAAGCTGAAATTGTTCAGTAAGAATGTTTTTCCCGTACTGATTATGAATGTTGAAGCCTTAAAATAGCTCAAAATTCTGACCAGTACCCTAGTAACAATTTATGTTAAATAAAATCATAATGTTACAAAATTCGACTATTGAATACCTTAATAGGTAAGCAGATTAATTATGCAACTATCAATTGACAATATTCCACTAATAATTGGTAGTATTTCCTAGTTGTTTATAGTATTATTTTGCTGGAGGTGTTACTATGACATTGGGTGAAAAAATACAAAGACTTAGAAAATCTAAGCAATTATCACAAGAAGCCTTTGCTGATATTTTTACGGTAAGCAGGCAATCTGTATCCAAGTGGGAATTAGATCAAGCCGTACCAGAAATAAGTAAACTGATAGAACTGGCAGAATATTTTCAAATTACAGTAGATGAATTGGTAAGAGACAGTGGTAGAGAAGAGAAGGCCAACGGAGCAAAGCTTGATATGTTGTCAAGACAGGAATACCATCATAATGAGAATTCCGAAACTACTGGCTGGAATACTGATAATACGAAGTTTGATGAATATGAAACTACTAAATCGAACGATAATGAAAAAAACAATACTATTTTTGAAAGTAAGATAGGGCTTCGACCACAAAAAATTTTTTTAATGATAATATTATTTATTGCATTTTTTCTGTATGGTCAGTATTCAGGTTCCTATGTAACGCTTGTATCATATAGTACAGTGGTGTTTGTTGTTATATGCAAAAAAATAATTGTAGGGTCCTATAAAGGAAATAATGGACGTAGGTAAATGTAATAGAAGTAGGATTCTATACGTATACAATGATTTATGTTAAAACTTATTGTCATAAATTGAAAATCAATTTCATATTGACATTTTAATAATCTTATATTAATATGAAAATGATTTTCAATTTCTTGCAATGGGAGATTCTATGAGACAAAAAGCAAGTTATATTACAAAACAAGGGGAAGCAATCCTTGACTATATTGTTTCACTGGAAGACACTCATGTTACAGTGGAGCAAATTGCCTCTCATTTCGAGGGAATAGACAGGGGAGTTGGGCTTACCACCATTTACAGACATTTGGATAAACTAGTTCAGAGTGGTAAAGTACGAAAATATATTATTGACGGAGTATCCAGTGCCTGCTATCAATACGTTAAAGAAACGAATCCAGAGCAGTTTCATTTAAAATGTGATATCTGCGGGTCCTTACAGCATCTAGAATGTGATACAATGAAAGAATTAACAGGACATATATTACAGGAACATAATTTTCAAATTAATGCCACAAAGACAGTATTCTATGGCAGATGTAATAATTGCATGAGTGTATAAAAGTAATTTATCGGAAGGAGGAACAAGATATGTGCTGCGAAAACAATAATAATTCAGTACAATTATCAAAGCAAAAGCAATGGTTAACACGAAGTATTGCTCTAGCAATGTGTATTTGCTTCCTCCTGGCATCCTTACTTTCAGCAACATTTATAATGACGCATGGGATACATGAACACGACCATGATGGTCCAAATGGAAGATGTGCAACCTGTATTCATATAACAAATGCAGAGAATATAGTAAAACAATTATCTACAGCGATTATTTCTTCTTTACTTATCTTTGGAAGTTTATATAGTATTTTATCTTTATTAAAGCCTATTTCATTTAGCATAGGTTCTATTACTCTGGTTAAGTTAAAGGTCAGAATGAATCATTGATATAATCTCCAACAAGGAAATGCTTTATCACTAAGGGTAGATTGTACCCTTTTTTGGTATCGTATCTCCTTGTATTTTTATGCCCAAAATTACTAATTAAGAAATGTGAAAGAAAAAATACATTCACATTTTAAGAGATGGCGCAAGGGCCATAATGGAGATTAAATATGAAAAAAATAATGATAACCATGCTAAGCATGTGTCTTTTGATATTTCTTTTAAATGGATGCAGTAATGTAAAAAAGGTATCCACATCTGATGAAAAGTTAAGTATTGTTTCTACAATCTTTGCCCCCTATGATTTTGTAAGAGAAGTAGCAGGAGATAAAGCAGATTTGACCATGCTTTTACCACCCGCCTCTGAAAGTCATTCCTTTGAACCAACACCCCAGGACATTATCAAAATACAAAATAGTGACGTGTTTATCTATGTGGGCGGAGAATCCGACGCCTGGGTGAATGAAGTGTTGGAATCAATGGATACCAGTAAAATGAAAATTATTACATTAATTGATTGTGTTGAGGTTGTAGAGGAAGAAATCGTTGAAGGTATGGAAGAAGAACATGACCATGACCACGAGGACATAAGTCTAGACAATAATCATGAGGGAGAAGAACATGAGGGAGAAAAGCTTGAAGGCGACGAGCATGAGGAACATGCGAACGAAGACTACGAGAACGAGGAACCTGCGGACGTGGAACACGAATATGACGAACATGTGTGGACTTCGCCAAAAAATGCTAAGTTAATTGTACAGAGGATTTCCGATGTTTTATGCGAAGTTGATGAAACGAATAAGGAGATTTATAAGAAAAATACGACGGAATATCTGGGGAAACTTGATGAGCTTGATCAGGCATTTCAGACGGTTGTCGATGAAGCTGCTCGCAAAACCATTGTATTCGGAGACCGCTTCCCTTTCCGTTATTTTGCAGATGCCTATGGACTTAGTTATTTTGCAGCATTTCCGGGATGTTCAACGGAAACAGAGGCGAGTGCAGCAACAGTAGCTTTCCTAATTGATAAAATAAAAGAAGACAAAATTCCTGTTGTATTTCATGTAGAATTATCCAATCAGAAAATGGCAAATACCATAAGCGAAGCTACAGGTGCAAAAGTATTACTATTGCATGCCTGTCATAATGTGTCAAAAGCTGAATTTGAAAGCGGGGTAACCTATCTTGAATTAATGTACAAAAATGTAGAAAATCTAAAGGAGGCTTTAAAATAACATGGCTTTAATCACTTGTCAAAACGCTTCCTTCTCATACGAAGGAAATATAGCTGTGAGCGGTCTGGAGTTTGAAGTTCACAGTGGAGATTATTTATGTGTTATAGGAGAAAATGGTTCAGGCAAAAGCACTCTAATCAAAGGGCTTTTACGATTGAAATCGCCCCAAAGTGGAAGTGTTTTGATGGGTGAAGGTCTAAAAGCGAATCAAATTGGATATCTACCGCAACAAACCGCTGCACAAAAAGATTTTCCTGCAAGTGCCTATGAAGTTGTGCTATCTGGTCGTCTTAGTGAACGTGGTATCAGACCTTTTTACTCAAAAAAGGACAGGGAAATAGCAGAGGAAAATATAAAGAGGCTGGGTATCGAAGATTTAAGGCATAAGTGTTATCGTGAACTATCAGGAGGCCAACAACAAAGGGTGCTATTGGCTAGAGCACTCTGCAGTGCCAATAAGGTACTGTTACTGGATGAACCGGTAGCAGGCCTTGATCCTGTAGTGACCCAGGAACTTTATCGTTTAATAAATAAGATTAATCATGAAACTGGAATCACAATTATTATGGTTTCACATGACATTCAAAGCGCATTAAAAAACGCCAGTCATATCCTGCACTTGAAAACTTCACAGGTCTTCTTCGGAAAAACCGAAGAATATATGCAATCCAATGTATCAATGAGTTTCCTTGGTAATTAAAGTGATTATGGAATTCTTAATGAAAGGAATGCCTAAAATTAGCAATTTAAAACTTATCTGTAACTGTGTTTACAGGTAAATGAGAGGAAAGGTTATTATAATGATTAGTACATTAATTGAGATGTTTTCCTACACTTTTCTAGTCCGCGCAGTGATCGTTGGTTTGTTGGTTTCCTTATGTGCAGCACTTCTGGGTGTAAGTTTGGTATTGAAACGCTACTCCATGATTGGAGACGGGCTGTCCCATGTAGGCTTTGGTACTCTGGCCATTGCAACGGCAATGAACGCGGCACCTTTAAGTGTGTCAATTCCGATTGTGGTGTTGGCAGCTTTCTTTCTACTAAGGCTAAGTGAGAATAGTAAAATAAAAGGAGATGCAGCAATTGCATTGATTTCAACAAGTTCCCTGGCAATTGGTGTGGTGGTAATTTCATTAACAACAGGAATGAATACAGATGTATGTAATTATATGTTTGGTAGTATTTTGGCAATGAGTAAAGATGATGTTGCACTTAGTATTGTGTTGGCAATTGTAGTACTTATTTTATTTCTATTATTCTATAACAAAATCTTTGCTGTTACCTTTGATGAGAATTTTGCAAGGGCTACTGGTGTGAAAACGAATATCTACAATATGTTAATTGCTTTTCTAACTGCAATTACTATAGTGCTAGGTATGAGAATGATGGGTGCACTTTTAATTTCTAGTTTAATTATTTTTCCGGCACTTACATCTATGCGTGTATGTAAAACCTTTAAAAGCGTGACAATATGTTCAGCACTTGTTTCAGTTCTATGTTTTTTCGTTGGTGTTGTAGGCTCCTATTTGTATGCAACTCCAACTGGAGCCAGTGTAGTAATTATTAATATTGTTGGTTTCTTTTTGTTCTGGGGAGTGAGTTTAATGAAGGGTATGGTGAAACGATGAAAAAGCTACAATTATTACTGCTAGTTTCTCTCCTGTTTTTAATGGGATGTGAGAGCAAGAAGACGGATATAAAATTATCGTCAACAGATAATCAGGATACTGTGATTACCAATCTACCTGAAAATAAGATTACAAACGCACCTGTGGAGGAACAAATAAAGGATGATGTCCTTATCCTAGAACCATTAGAGCCAATAATAACGCTACCTATTGGTGACGTAATAGAAATAAAGGAGAAATTGTTTATAGCACAAACCAATGATGTTTATTTCAATACGGAAGATTATTTGGGAAAAACAATTAAATATGAGGGAATCTTTAGCGCTTATGAAGATGCCACTTCTGGAAATACATATTATTCCGTAATTCGATATGGACCGGGATGCTGTGGGATTGACGCCAACGCTGGCTTTGAAGTGGTTTGGGATAAGGAGTACCCGGAAGTAGATGACTGGGTAGAAGTTGTTGGGGTATTAGAAGAATATAATGAAGATGGGCAGACGTACATTCACCTAGTACTTAGTTCTTTACAGGTATTAGAGGAACGTGGGAAAGAATATGTGTCTCAATAAGTACGTATTTACTTGATACTAATTGGATAGATTAATGGACAAAGAAAGTGGAGGTTAAGCCTCCACTTTCTTTGTCCGCAGATAGATATACATTTTTACTTGTTAAAGGTTAAAAGTATAGCTTTCTTTGGACAACAATCCACGCATTCCCCACATAAAATGCATTCACTATGTTTCATATTGCCTTCGTTTACCATGGTATGTACCTCAAGACTCATTGGACATTTTCTTGTACACAGTTCGCAATTAACACAATTAGAGGGGATAGGCTTTAACTGTAAGGAGGGAAGTCTAAGTAAGGCACTAAATTTTGTACCTAATACCATAAAAGGTGCCATCCAACAGAGGGAATGACACATACCACGTCTTCCCAAGGTTAGTGCTAATACGGTAATTAATCCAATGATACCGAGGTATGTAATCATACCAGGTAGGCTAGACGCAGAAATCCCATGATCAGTCATATAAAAGAAATCAACAGAATGGATACCACCAGCAGTAATGAAGGCAAATACTATGCCAAACATCCATAATACCCATATAATATATTTAATCCAATTGACTTTCTTGTTTTTAAGGCGCTTATTTGTAATAGAAGAGCAGCAGTCCTGTAATCCTCCGGCAGGGCAAAGCCAGCTACAGAAGGCTCGACCAAAGAAGAGAGAGAATATAAACTGCGCAGCAAAAATTAAAAAACTCCCAGTAATGATTCCTGCAATGCCACCCTGAATAATTAAATAAGGTGAAAAGTAAAATAAAGTAACTGGGAAAATGAGAAATGAGATAAATATTAAAACCTTACGAAGTTTTTGTCGCTTCATTAAAAAATCCTTTCTGTTATTACATTGATTTTATGTATAGCACAACTATATCAACTAGATATAGTTGTGTCAAGTTATATTATTGTAAAGAAAATGAAACCAGAATTTAAATAGATGCAGGGGAGTTATACTGTTTTACTAGGACTTAAGAAAATTTTTATAATATAGACATGGACATTCGTTTGTAGTTTTATATAATTAGTTTATATTTAGTTTAAATTAAGCTTATATTATTAGATACATAATTCATTATGAAGACCCAAAAGACTAGCTCACCAAGGAGGGCATTTTGTGAACCTATTAACAATAATTTTACTATTAATGCTTGGATTACTTATTTCCAACGTTGTCAGCCATTACATTCCGTTTATCCCTACTGCTTTGACGCAGATTGTATTTGGTATAGTAATTGCACTGGTATCAGGCAATTACACTTTTGAGATTGGTGCTGAGTGGTTTTTACTGCTTTTTGTTGCACCATTATTGTATAATGACGGAAAGCACTTTTCGAGAAATGAACTGTGGGGGATGAGAGCCCAAATCTTTGGTAATGCATTTATTCTGGTTATTCTTACAACAGTAGTGTGTGGCTATGTCATTAATTTGCTTATACCGGGCATTCCAATTGCTGCTGCATTGGCACTTGCTGCTATTTTATCACCAACGGACCCCGTTGCAGTTAACGGAATTGCAAAAAGAATTAGTATTCCAGACAAAGTAATGGCGCTTGTAAAGGGAGAGTCCCTTATCAATGATGCCTCAGGACTTGTAGCATTTAACTATGCCATAACAGCAGCAGTCACCGGCTATTTTTCCTTAAAGGAAGCAGTGGTGGACTTTTCCTATACTTTTTTAATTGGAGCCTTAGCTGGTATTATTCTTGGACTCATGGTTACTTTCATCCGCTTTAAACTAAGAAATAATGGTATCAATGATACTGTATTTCATTCACTATTACAGATTCTAACTCCATTCGGCATATATATTTTAACAGAGCATATCTTACATGCTTCAGGTGTCATTGCTGTAGTTGCAGCGGGAATTGTGCATGCTGTAGTAAAGGAACAGACAGAAACACAGATGGCGGAGGAAGAACTGCTTACTGAAAATACTTGGTCCATTGTTTTATTTGTCTTAAGCGGATTTGTATTTTTGCTTTTAGGTATGGATATTCCCTCTGCAATGATTGATACGATTTCAAACCCGGAGATCGGTAACTGGAAGGCGTTCGGATATATTGCAATTATTGGATTTACTGTACTAGCTATTCGCTTTCTTTGGACTTTCCTTACAGCATTTTTTAATTATAAACGAAAGAACAGCAAAGCGGAAAAGCCAGATATCAGAACAATTTTAACGACTACCTTGACGGGTGTTCGTGGAGCAGTCACCATGGCAGGTATTCTTACAATTCCAGTATATTTGGGAAATGGCGATATCTTTCCGTCACGTTCTTTGATTATATTTATTGCGGCAGGGGTAATATTACTACTGTTGGTGATTGCCACCATTTTCTTGCCTGTTCTGTGTAAAAAAGAACAAGCCGAAGAGAACAGTCTAATGGTAATGGATTTATCCGTCGCTAAAAATAAACTTTTACTTTCGGCAATTAGAAAAATAAAATCAGAAACTAATGAGGAAAATGAAGCTGCGGCATTAGAATTAATAAATGAATATACCAATAGCTTTCAGAGAAATCTTTTGGGACGTAATTCCAGTGGTAAAAAAGCGGAGCATCATAATCGTAAAATGAATGAGGTACAATTATTGGCACTAGATTTGCAAAGAAAATACATCAACAATCTTGTAGCAAGAAATGAGATAGATGTAGTGATTGCAAGTACTATAACCAGATTTCTTGATCTTAGGGAAGCTTCACTGGAATACAATTTCCAGGTTGGAGTAGTTCATTTCTTAAAGAAAGTTTTTTATGGATTTTTAAGATTAGGTTGGAGACGGCATAAAAGACAAGATGCAGAATTTAAATATCTCCTATCCATCAGAGATATTCAATTAAAGTCTATGGATGCGGCTATTATGGGCCTTGAAGAGTATGCAAAAACACATGAACAACCTGAATATATTTATTCCGTGCTTCTTGACTATGAAAAAATGCGCAAACGCTTTAAGCATAACGAAAATAGAGATAATTCAAGCCGCGAGGAACAGAAAGAAGGATTGAGACTTAAAGTACTGGATACTGAGAGAGCGGAGATTCACAGAATGTATGAATCTGGTGACATTAATTTAGCACAGGAGAAAGAACTTAGGCGTTTTGTTAATTATATTGAAGGTATTGTATTATATGAGTACAATGAATAAGTAGTTTATTTGGTCGCTTTTCAAATATAGTCAGTAAGGTTTAACAATAGAAGCTGATAAAAATAGGAGAGATTAGATGAAAGAGAATATTTATGATAAGGATACATTTTTTGAAAAATATGCACAAATGACTCGCTCCCAGAAAGGACTTTCAGGTGCTGGAGAATGGCAGTATTTTCGAAGCCTGCTGCCGGATTTTAAAGATAAAAAGGTACTTGATCTTGGATGTGGATATGGGTGGCATTGTATCTATGCCATGGAAAATGGTGCTGCTTCGGTAATAGGCATTGATATATCGAATAAAATGCTTGAAATAGCAAGACAGAAGACATCCTTTCCCGAAGTGGAATATAGAAAGTGTGCTATTGAAGATATTGATTTTGCGGAAGAAAGCTTTGATATTATTCTAAGTTCATTAGCATTTCATTACATTGAAGGCTATGATGCTTTAATCAAAAAGTTGCACAAAATATTAAAACCAGAGGGAGCACTGATCTTTACCGTGGAGCATCCCGTCTTTACTGCCGAAGGTTCACAGGATTGGTCTTATGATGCAAATGGAGTAATCCAACATTTCCCGATAGATAATTACTACTATGAAGGGAAAAGAGATACCGTGTTTTTAGGTGAGAAGGTCGTAAAATACCATAGAACTTTGACTACTTATCTTAATACTTTGCTTGCAAATGGGTTTGTGATAACTCATATTGTTGAACCTAAACCCCTAGAGGATATGCTGGATAACCCAGGAATGCTTGATGAAATGCGTCGTCCCATGATGCTGATTATTTCTGCTTTAAAAAGGTAACTGAATATATTTGATTGGACTGTTTAACGTTATTATAATGATTTTATACATTATCATATGATACACGGATAAAACTAAGGGAGAAGATTAGGAGGATTTTATGGACGTTCAAGAGATTTTACAGGAACTTGAGGCATTGGCTTCAGAGAGAACTAAAAAAATATATATGTCACAGGGTGCACAGGAACCACTTTTTGGTGTAGCTACAGGTGCAATGAAACCAATCTTTAAAAAAGTTAAGCTTAATCAACGTCTTGCTGAGGAGCTTTACGCTACTGGAAACTTTGATGCTATGTATTTTGCAGGAATGATTGCTGATCCTAAACTTATGACAGAAGAGGATTATGATCGCTGGATGGAAACTGCATATTTTCATATGATTTCAGATTTTATCGTTGCAGTTACCCTTGCAGAAAGTGATATAGCCCAGAAGGTATCGGACAAGTGGATTGCTTCGGGTAAAGAATTATATATGTCTGCTGGATATAGCTGCTATTGCTGGCTTTTAGGTAATCGTAAGGATGATGAGTTTGATAAGGATAAGTTAAGTAACATGCTTGATATAGTAGAGAAAACAATTCATAGTAATCCGAACAGAACTAGATATGCAATGAATAACTTTGTGACAACCGTAGGGGTTTCCTATGTTCCTTTGCATGAGCAAGCAGTCAAAGTTGCTAACTCGATTGGTACGGTCGAGGTATTCCGAGGCAGTAATAAGGTAAGCGTTGGTAATGCAGTGGAAGAGATACAGAAAATGGCTGACAAAGGTAAGTTGGGCTTTAAACGTAAATATGTTAGATGCTAAACAGATAGTTAAGAGCAATTACAAAAGAAAATAAGAGAGTTTTATAGTTTAATATTAAAGCATAGGATAAAACATTAAAAATTAATTGTTAAAAATATACAGTCGCAAATGAAATAAATGGAATAATTTGGACAAGTTGTCATATACATATAGTATATAATAATGTGTACCAGCTCTTATTAAAACAAATAAGGGGAGATTCTATTATGAAAAGGAAAATCAAAGTTTTATTATCCTTAATGCTTAGTATATTTTTAGCTTTAAGTATCTCTATTACGGCTTTTGCAGCTACTTGGTCTTCATCCGATCAATGGGGAACCTGGACGAATGGAGGATATACACTTTATAACAATATTTGGGGCAGTGGTGCAGGTTATCAATCCATCTGGGCCAACAGCTACAGTAACTGGGGTGTTTGGGCACAACATCCTGCTACCAGTGGTATAAAGTCATATCCCAATGTAACGAAGTCCATAGCAACTTCATTATCCTCAATATCCACCTTAAAGAGCAGCTTTAATGTTACCAGGCCAAGCAGCGGAGATTATGTAACTGCTTATGATATTTGGACCAATGGTTCAACCTATGAGATCATGCTTTGGATGAATTATAATGGAGGTGTTAAACCTATCTCTTATAATTGGAATTCATCAGGTAATCCAGTTGCGGTTTTAACGAACCAATCCGTAGGTGGTCATACCTGGAATGTATATCAGGGCAGCAACGGTTCTAATGTGGTTTATTCTTTTGTTCGAACCAGTAATACCAACTCTGGTACCGTTGATATTCTGGCAGTACTTAAGTGGATTAATACCAAGGGCTGGTTTAGTGGCACCCAAACAGTTAATACAGTTCAATTTGGTTATGAAATCACCTCCTCAGCGGCAGGGTTGGATTTCATTACCAACAGTTATTCAGTAACTAAGAATTAAACATTTTTGAGCGAGCGGTAACATTATTATATTGTAGTAAGGCTTTTAGACCCATAATTTACAACTATTTGCTGACACAAATTTATATCAGACATTTGGATGGTTTCATATAATTCGGTATAAAAATGAGAGAGGTAGAAAACCTCTCTCATTTTAGGTTCATTTGAAATTATTTTCAATTCCTTAACTGGACTTACCTTACTCAAAACCGCAAAAATTAAGTATAAACATTGAGACAAAGATGATTAAAATTGACTGTTATATAATTTTGTATAAAAACCACCTTGTTCAAGAAGACTTTCATGATTTCCCTGCTCAATGATTTGTCCGTTGTTCATGACAAGAATAATATCTGCTTCACGAATGGTAGATAATCGATGAGCAACAATAAAGCTGGTTCTGCCTCGCATCATATAAGAAAATGCAGACTGAATTTTCATTTCAGTTCGAGTATCAATACTACTTGTGGCTTCATCCAGGATTAACATGGGTGGTAGATTAAGCATTGCACGTGCAATACAGAGTAGCTGCTTCTGTCCCTGACTTAGATTACCGCCATCCTCTGAAATTATGGTATTATAACCCTCGGGTAGTCGTTTGATAAAATTATGTGCATAGGCGGATTTTGAAGCACTTAGAATTTCTGCTTCTGTGGCTTCTGGATAACCATATGCAATATTGTCTCTTATTGTCCCTGCCTTCAACCAGGTCTCTTGTAATACCATACCATAACTTCTTCTTAAGGAGGCACGCGTCACCTCTCTGATATCAATTCCGGAGATTAATATTTGTCCGCTGTCAACATCATAAAATCGCATTAACAGATTAATTAAAGTCGTTTTACCACATCCAGTAGGACCTACAATTGCAATACGTTGTCCAGGTGCAACTTCTAGATTAAAGTCCTTAATTAATTCCCGATCCGGTTGATAGCTAAAGGATATATTTTCAATGTCTACATGTCCATTGCTGTTAAGCTCCAGTGCATTCGCTGGTTCCGATATCTGATTTTTCTCATCCAATAATTCAAAAACTCGTGCTGCACAAGCAAGTGCATTTTGCAGCTCTGTGATAACACCGGATATTTCATTAAAGGGCTTGGTGTATTGGTTTGCATAACTTAAAAAGATACTTAATTGACCAATGGAGAGTGTTCCGGCTATTGCAAATAATGCACCTGCAAGACCTACTCCTGCAAATACCATATTGTTAACAAAACGGGTAGCAGGATTGGTGATACTGCTATAAAAGATTGCCTTCAGAGTTACCTTTTGTAACTTGACATTTATTTCATCAAAGACTTTCTGGCTACTTGATTCATAGCCAAAGGCTTGTACTACTTTTTGACCCTCAATCATTTCATTCACATATGCAGTTTGCTCGCCTCTTACTTTACTTAAGCTTTGAAAATGCTGATAACTTCGTTTTGCAATAAAGGTTGCAATCAGTAAACTAAGGGGAGTTAAAAGAACAACTACAAAAGTTATAGGTAAATTAATAGAAAGCATGAAGCCAATAATGCCAACAATGGTAAATATTCCGGTAAAAAATTGGGTAAACAGCATCAAAATACCGTCAGAGAAGGTATCAATATCCGCAATCATTCGGCTTATTAAATCGCCCGAGGGTCGAGTATCAAGGTAGGAGAGAGGCAGATCCTGAACTTTAGCTATCATCTTATTTCTCAAATCCCGGGATAGTCGAAAAGTAATACGATTATTACAGAGACTAAGAAGCCACTGTGCAATAGCAGATATCATAACAGTAATCCCAATCCACACTAAAATAATAAAAATATTATGAAAGGTTACCTGTTCTGGGCCAAGCATATAATCAATCGTTCTACCAGTTAGTATGGGAATATATAATTGTGTGATTACACTGATTACAGCAAAAAGAATACTGATCAGGATTAAGCCCTTATAGGGAAGAATGGATTTAAGTACTCTTTTAAAGGTGGTTTTACTTTTATTCTCGTTTCCGTTATTTTGCATTATTTGTCACCACCCTTTCTATACTGACTTTCATAAATCTCTTTGTAAATAGTGCAGTTTTCAAGGAGTTCTTCATGATTTCCAGTACCTACGATAGCACCATCCTCTAATACAAATATTTGATCCGCTTGCATGACGCTGGAGGTTCTTTGGCTTACGATAAATATAGTCATTGACTTTGGTAAGTCTCGAAGTTCTTTACGTAAAGCAGCATCTGTTGCATAATCAAGCGCGCTTGAGCTGTCGTCAAGGATTAGTATTTTGGGTTTCTTAACAAGAGCACGTGCTATGGTAAGACGTTGTTTTTGTCCACCAGAAAGGTTACGACCACCTTGCTCTACTGGATCCTCCAGACCATATTTTTTTTCTTTAACAAATTTATCAGATTGAGCAATGGCGAGAGCTTGCCAAAGCTCTTCCTGCGTTGCATTTTCATTGCCAAGCAGGAGGTTAGAGCGTATGGTCCCTTTGAATAGAAGTGCCTTCTGCATGACAATGCCAACTAAGTCACGTAATTCGTTCTTGCTATATTCCTTCACAGGTTTTCCAAACAAGGTAACAGTTCCTGTGGTTGCATCATAAAATCTTGGTATTAGGTTAATAAGACTAGATTTACCGCTACCTGTTCCACCGATAATACCAATTGTTTGCCCAGGAGCAACTTTGAAATTAATATTATTCAAGCTGTTTTCGCTAGCCCCTTTATAAGTAAGTGAAACATTATCAAAACAAACTGCATCCGTTGTATTCGATGAATGATTAAGGTTTATAGAATCACAAAAATCCATATCGGTTTTAGTTTGAAAAATAGTCTGAATTCGTCCAGCACAGGCAACACCCTTAGTTATCTGAATAATTAAATTCGCAAGTTTCACAAGTTCAATTAATATTTGACTCATATAACTTACGAGCGCAATAACATCACCTGTTTGCATTTCACCAAGATTAACATTGATTGCTCCGGTATATAATATAGCGATGATACCTAAATTAGCTACAATAAATGTGATTGGATTCATTAGTCCCGAAATGCGTCCAACCTTTTGCTGTAAGGATGTAAACAGCGAATTTGCCATTTCAAACCGACTAATTTCGCTCTTTTCTTTGTTAAAGGTTCGAATGACACGAACACCGGATAAGTTTTCTCTGGTAATGCCTAGTAGTTGATCAAGTTT
The DNA here is from genome assembly GCA_023407575.1 of Bacillota bacterium. Lineage (GTDB taxonomy): Bacteria > Bacillota > Clostridia > Lachnospirales > Lachnospiraceae > Mobilitalea. Next base: position 22,608 of record JAEYLX010000075.1, on the reverse strand, counting down.
TCCCTGAGCCTTTTTATATAATGGCATGGTATAAAACATGATACCAAAAACTATAAGGGATAAGAGCGGAATAATTATTACAAAAATCAATGCTACTTTGGAATTAATATGAAATGCCATTATTAAACTTCCAAATACAATGAAAGGACTGCGTAGGAATAATCGTAAAAATAGGTTTAGTCCATTCATAACTTGATTGGTATCACTGGTCATACGTGTTATTAACGTACTTGTTCCTAACGTATCCATTTCCGAAAAACCCAGTGACTGAATGTGCTTAAAAAGAGAACTGCGTAATGCAGTTGCATAACCCACAGCTGCTTTGGAAGCAAAATATTGAGCAGTTATACTGCAGATAAGTCCGATGATACCCAGAAGTACTAATATAATACATTGCCTAACTATATAATTGGTATTTTTGTCCACAATACCGATATTAATTATAGAAGCCATTACCAAAGGAACAAGCAAATCAAAAGTAGCCTCTAGCATCTTAAAGGCAGGTGCTAATATGCTTTCCTTACGATAACCTTTTAGGTAGGATAACATTTGTTTCATTAAATAAACTCCTTTCTCGTTGGTGCAAATACTTCATACAGTTTACTACGAAATATGGTAGATGAAAACATGTAATATAAAATTCACAGAAAACCAACATATTATAATGATTCAGTTAAGTCTTATAAGGTCCTGGAGATGAGTTTGAACCATGGTTTCAAGATGAGAGATTTTTCTTAGTTGTAAATGGTAGTATTGGGAATTAAATATAGGTTATGCAAAGTATAATCACATTAAAATGGTCCTTTGTATTAACAAAGATAGATTATTACTAATAACTGACAATCCTATAGGTTTTGTGGTAAAATGAATTATAAATAGAGAATGAACTGGCCCTTAGAGTTGAAAATAGATAGGAAATGATAGTTGGCACGAGAGGAATGGTGGCAAATTGAATGAGAAAATACTAGTAATTGAGGATGAAAAAAAGATTGCGGATGCAATTGTTTATGCGTTAAAACGTGAGAATTATATAACTGAAGTGGTTTATCATGGAGGAGAAGCACTGGAAAAGCTAAAGGTGTTTCAACCAGATGCAATTATCTTAGATGTCATGCTGCCGGGTATGGATGGCTATGATATTCTTAAGAAACTTCAAGATAAGAAGGATAGTATTGGAGTTATTATGGTAACGGCCAAGGAGGATATTATTAATAAAATACTTGGACTAGAGTTGGGAGCAGATGATTATTTAACAAAACCCTTTGATATGAGGGAGTTATTGGCTCGTCTGAAATCGCTGCTTCGTAGAATGCAGAAGGCAGAAAAGAAGCAGGACACAGACATTGTTATTTTAGGAGGAATTGAACTTCATAAGGAAAAGCGAACTGTATATGCTGGAGGGAAAGCACTGGATCTGACACCAAAGGAATATGATATGCTGGCATTGCTAATATCCAGTCCAGAAAGGGTTTATTCCAGAGAACAATTACTTAGTCAAATTTGGGGAATGGATTATTTTGGAGGTACTAGAACTGTAGATATCCATGTTCAAAGAGTTCGGAAAAAACTTGGTTTAGAATATGAAAATGTAATTCAGACAGTTTATGGAGTTGGATATAAAGCAATAGGAGGTAATAGTGAGAATTAGTATTAAGCTTAAATTCAGTCTGTTCCTAGCTGTTTTATTACTTCTAGTGGTTGCAATCTTAAGTATTCTGGTTTTAAGGGGAATCAGGGATAATCAGAAAGACCAGTATGAGCAATATTTATCACAACAAGCAAAGACAGCAAATACTTATTTACTTCAAAGAATTTTATCCGAGGATAATAAGCTGCCAGAAGCCTTTCTTAAAGATAAGGGTCAGTCCTTCGCAGAGCAGCTAGAAGCTATCAGCGGGTTATCCTTAGTGATCTATAATATAAATGGTGAATTGGTCAGCAAAAAAGTAACGGATACTGAGTCGGAAAATATTAAAAGAACACTTCAATATGCGCTTAGTAATAAGACTGCTTATCTCACAGTAAAGGATGCGCTGTATTACCTTACTCCACTAACCATTGGTAAGGAGCAGGTGGGGGTTGTCCAATTTTATTATGCGCTGAGTGAACAACAAACCTTTTATCATAACATCCTAAGGTTATTTCTTTATATTGGAGCAGGATTATTTATTCTTAGTTTTTTATTGGGTAATTTTTTCTTTGGTTCCTTTGCTAAAGGTATTATAAAGCTAGACCAAATGGTAGATCAAATAAAGGACGGCCAATATGAAACTAAGATCCTGAAGAGAAGAGATGAAATTGGCAAGTTAAGCAAAGGGATCTATGCAATGGGGGGTAAGATTAGCAGAACCATTCAGGGTTTGGAAGCTGAGCAGTCAAAATTAAAGCTGGCTGTTGAGAAATTATCATTTCTTGATAAACAACAAAAACAGTTTATTGGAAATGTAACCCATGAATTTAAAACACCGCTTACTTCCATTAAAGCATATCTAGATTTACTGGATATGTATCCAGATGATGAAGAGCTTTTGCAAACCGCAACTACTAATATCAAAAGTGAAACTGAGCGATTATATGAAATGGTGGACAAGGTATTACAATTATCAGCCCTTGAGAAATATGATTTCGAACAGCAGATTGAAAAACTTTCCGTTGATGAGGTAATCAAATCAGTGTTAAGCAGCCTGAAAGGAAAAATGGATAAGTTCGGTATTAGCCTAAAAGTTGAGCTAAATGAGGCATATATCGAAGGGGATAAGGACAGTTTGACCATTATTTTAATTAATCTTTTAGATAATGCAATTAAATATAATCAGGTGAATGGTACTATTTCTGTTAAAACATATGTAGTGAACGATAAAGTAAATATTGAAATAACCGATACGGGGATTGGGATACCAATGGAATTAAGAGATAAGGTTTTTGAACCTTTTTATATGGTAGATAAGAATAGAGCAAGAGAAAGTGGTGGAGCTGGCTTAGGATTATCATTGGTTAAAAAGCATGCAGAAGCCATGGGTGGAAACGTGGTATTACTTAATACAGGAACCCAGGGTAGCAGTTTTTGTGTCACCTTGCCTGTTACCTCCATGTTTACAATTTAGAAACAATTGTTTACAAAAAGGATATCAACGTATATTGTATTGAAACATTTTCTTGATAATCTTAGTTCATGGAAGTAAACAAATACTTTCAAAGAATGGAGGATATAAATATGAAAAATAAAAGAATAGCACAGGTTATGTGTGCACTTATTTTACTAACGGCAGCTACAGGATGCAGCATGAAAAATGAAGACAACAAAGTAGGATTACCGGATAAAGATGGAATAATTACCATTGTAGATGAAGATACTACAGCTGTAGAAGAAGAACCGGAACTCACCATAGGTAATATAGAGAATTTAGATAAGCTGGAAATCCATGATTGGTTGGATGCAGAAACTGTGGTAGTTTCAAAAGAAAATGATACCTTAGACAAAATGAGTCTTGCAGAATTATCTGACTCCTATCCTAAAAGTTTGTATCTGTATAACATTAAAACCAAGGAGTTTAAGCTTTTAAATGCAGAGCAGGACCTTAATCTAGGTAGTGCTAAACTTTCACCAGATAAGAAAAATCTGATATATTCTGGTTACAGTTTGGGTGATGCAACTTATTATGTGTTAAATCTTGAGACCTTAGAAAGCTTCTCACTTTCAGGTGATGGAATTGGTAGTGCAGGTAGCGCGAAATGGGCGGATGATTCCACAGTGATTGGCTCAGGATATACAAGTGGTGCTTACTATGCTGATATGGAAGGTAAGATTACAACAATACCTGAATTTGACCAAAAATCTGTTTATATAATTAATAAAATCAATGATACGATTTATTACAATACAGCAGATGATAATACTTTAATGTCTTACAATTTATCTACCAAGGAAACAAAAAGTCTTGGAATAGGCAGTGTAGTGGGAGTGTATCCTTCCCCTGAAAATAATCAATTATTAGTTTTACAGTATATTGGTTCGAAGCAGGTACTTGTAATTAGTGATTTAGAGGGAAGTAATGTAAAGACAATTGCAGAAGGTGTTGAACTTGGTGGAGCATCTTGGTCTCCTGACCAGCAATTAATCGCATATTACAGTAAGAGTGAAGGAAATACTAACTCTGTTGGTGCATTGATGGTATATGATATCTTAACCGGGAAAGCTACACAGGTTGCAGTGGATGTTGAATATGTAACTACTTGTTGGAGTGTTTCGGGTAAAGAACTAGCTTTCTCGCATTGGGATGGAACAAAGTATAACAGCAGCATTGTTACTTTAGATTACTCCATAAATACGAAATAAGGTTGTTGAAAGAATGAAACGATACGAAACGTGAGTATCTTAGATAAGCGATATTATAGATTAGATATAGAAATGAATATAATATTAAATAAATTATAATTTGAATAAAAATATAATGTGATTACGAGAACGGACAATAGATTCAAAATACAGATAATAACTGTATATGAAACTGTTGTCCGCTCTTTTATAAATTATAACATAAATATGGATAAATCCTCTCATTGACACTTTTAGTCTATTGTGATAGACTGAACCTATCATCAGTCGATTGCAATAGACTGGAAAGAAGGTGTCGGAGTGCAATACACAATTTTTGAGAGCGAATATCGATTTTTATTAATCCTTTGGGAATCGGAACCTATAAGTTCACCAGAATTGGTCAAAATCTGCGAAGAAAAACTGGGCTGGAAGAAGTCTACTACATATACAGTGATTAAAAAACTAACAGAAAAGAAGATAGTTGAAAGTAAGAATACTATTGTATCTGCCTTAGTAGCAAGAGAACAGATTATAAGGCAGGAAAGTGATATGTTCTTGGAGAAAACCTTTGGGGGAGATATCCCTCAATTATTTGCAACCTTTCTGCGAGATAGAAAAATATCAAAAGAAGAGGCAGATCGATTGAAAAAGATGATTGAGGAGGCCTCGGAAAATATATGATGAATTTTTTAGATGTTTTATTAAGAATGAGTCTGCAAGCTTCCCTGCTCATTGCTGTGGTTTTGGTAATAAGATTGCTTATAAAAAAACTACCGAAAGTTTACACTTGCTTCCTATGGGGATTGGTACTTCTAAGGTTATTATGTCCAATATTTATAGAAAGTAGTTTCAGTTTAGTGCCACAGATGGAAAGTCCCCGAATAGTATCCACACAGCAAAATCAGCCATCTGCATCAGCCGGCTTACCAGCTATTAATACTGGCAATACACAAATTAACGAGGGGACTAAGGACAGTGAAGAACCTATTAATACAAGTCCAAGTTATGAGCCATCAGCACCGTCTACAACAAATGATGTAGTACAATCTAAATGGAATTTAGAGGTCATTCTAATTGTAGTTGGTATATTAGGTACAGCAATAATGAGTATCCTTCATATGGTTCAATATGTAAGAATGAAGCATTTACTTCGAACAGCAGTAATAACACTGGATGGTACCTGGGAATGTGACCGCATTCACTCACCCTTTGTCATGGGTTGTATTAAGCCACGTATTTACCTCCCTTTTGGTATCTTTGGAGCAGAAAGAACTTATATTGTAAACCATGAACGATGTCATATCAGACATTTTGATCCACAGCTACGTATTCTTCAAATAATTGCATTATGTTTGCATTGGTGGAATCCTTTGGTATGGTTAGCAGTTTATTTGATGAATCAGGACAGAGAAATGTTTTGTGATGAGGAAGTATTAAAATATGCGGATATCAATAACAAAAAAGAATATGCGCAGACACTTCTTAATTTTGCAATGAAACAGAGTAAATTAGCAATTATTGTTTCCTTTGGTGAAACAAATACAGAAAGTAGGATTAAACATATTATGAAATTCCGTAAACCGAAGCTAGTTTTAAGTATTTTATTGATTCTTTTAATAGGGATATGCGCCTTTTGCTTTCTTACAGTTCCAGGAAAAGAAGAAAATAAGAACTTAGATACGAATACCAACGATGTGACAGTTACTCCAGAGATTAAACCCACGGCAGCACCAACTTCTATAGCGTTAGAGGAGGAGCCAGTGGATACCACGAAGTTAACCAAAGACGAGTTCATAGAATTAGTTATAAAGTATCTGGGAGATAATAATAAGTCTGGATTTGCATCGCTTGTAAAATACCCAATTAAGTTGATGATAAATGGACAGGAAAAGGTAATGCAGAGTGACGAGGATTTCTTGCTAACCTATGATCAAATCATCACACAAGAACTAAAGTCTTTGGTTTTAGCTACCAGTAATAAAGTCGAGAACATGTATGGGGTAGGACTCGGGAATGGTAGCTTGTGGTTAGAAACTTTTGATGAAGCCGGATATCAGATTTATGCAATTAATACTCCAAATGAATTATCCGCTCCGGTGGAGAAAGTATTAAAAGATAGTTGGGATACCCTAAGCTTACAATCCGGCATATCTGCTGAGCAAAGCGAAGACTGGTATGAAAAGTTAATAACAGATATTCCATATGCAGAAGGAAGTTATGACCTTCGTGGTGTGCAATATGATGACTTAGATCAGGATGGTACATTAGATCGAGTAGTATTATTGACTTTACAAAATGGAGCAATTACCACAGAGGACTATCCTAAGGCATATCTGGCTCTTTACATGAATGAAGATGTTGCTTATGTGAAGGAGTTAAATGACGGCAATTATTATATTGCTTTACGACAGCTTCTTGCTGGAGATGTAGATAATGATGGAAATATTGAGGTCATCTGTAGCCTTGACACCGGAGGTGTTGGTGGTAATGGTTCTTTGGCAAAATATATATTTAAATATAAGGACAATAGCCTTGTTCAAATGACCTTCCCAAGAGGAGATCTGGAGGGAGTGGATAACATTATAGATGAAGGGTATCTGGTAAATGTTTTATTTGGGAAAGGGAATAATAAATACAAGGCGGTTAGTGACGGCTTAGGAAAGACGATTGAATTTAATGCTGATAATTCTTTGTATTCTGACGGTAATTATAATGCTAAAAACAGGAGAGAGAATTATATAGCGGGAGGTAATTCCAGAGGATTCACAGAATTTAATATAGTAAATAAAGATGGGCGTCAGTATCTTTTGGCAAAGGAATACCTGTATGGAGAAGGTGGTATTGATCATAAGGTGGGCTGGGCTACGTTTTTACTAGACTGGGATAAGGCTGGGAACCCTTTTGTTATAGAATTTGGAGTAGAGGAGCCATAAGAGTTACGAACATTTTAGTGTGAAGAGGAGTCAATGCAGAAGTAAAACTTTTGCATTGACTCCTCTTTTAGCAAAATAGGAACAAAAGTTTGTAATCTGACTATTTGTAAATTTACAAACAGATAAATATATGGTATATTTGGAAATACTCCATTTAAATACTTAAAAAATTGGATATAGTTTTAAGGGGTTTTAGTCAGCTGATAGCTATTGAATAATATATGTTTGTATAAAAAATAGGAAGGTAAGGTGAATAAGCAATATGAGTTCAATTATTGAAGTGAAAAATTTTACAAAAACCTATGGTAATTTCACGGCTGTGAATGATATAACTTTTGATGTACAGGAAGGAAGTGTTTTTGCATTTCTAGGACCGAATGGGGCCGGAAAGAGCACAACGATTAATACCCTTTGTACAATTTTTGAAAAAACAGCCGGAACACTCTTGATTGATGGTAAGGATGTAACAGAGCAAAAGAGTGAGGTAAGAGCTGCAATCGGTGTTGTATTTCAAGATTCAACTCTGGATGCAAAAATGACGATTGAAGAAAATCTGAAAATGCATTGCGTCTTTTATAACATACCCAAAAATGAAGTTGAGGAGCGAATTCAGTTTGTATTAACTCTTGTGGATTTATTAGCAGAGAGAAAGAAACTGGTGAGTGCTTTATCTGGAGGTATGAAACGACGTGTAGAAATAGCCCGTGGACTCATTCATTACCCAAAAGTGTTATTTTTAGATGAACCTACTACTGGTCTTGATCCACAGACAAGAGCCCATATTTGGGAGTACATTATTAAGCTTCAAAAAGAAAGAAATATTACCATCTTTTTAACCACGCATTATATGGAAGAAGCAGAAATCTGTGATAAAATTGCAATTATTGATGGAGGTGTTATAGTAGCGCACGATACACCTTATGCATTAAAAAAGCAATATACCAAGGATAAAGCGTATATCACCACTAAAAATGGAGAAGTATTGGAACAGTTATTGGTAAAACATGATTTAAGTTATGAAAAGAAAGAGGGATATTATAAAGTAATAGCTGAAAATCTGGAAGGATTGTTGCAGGTACTTAGTGATCATAAAGAAGAAATCACCAACATTGAAATAAAAAAAGGTACCTTTAATGATGTGTTTTTAGAGATTACAGGTAAAAAGATAAGAGAGGAGGCTTAATATGAGTACTGTATTTGCTTTATGGAAAAGAGGATTAAAAGCCTTTATAAGAAATAAAACGGGTTTAATATTTTCGTTGATCTTTCCGTTTTTCTTTGTATATGTATTCGGTGCAGTCTTTAAAAATGATTTTATTGAAAATCCCATTGCCTATATGCTTTCCGGTGTTATAATAACAACTGTATTTGAAGGTTCACTGAATTTAGCCTCATCAACGGTTGATGATATGGTAAGTGGATTTATGAAAGAGGTACTGGTATCCCCTGCAAAAAGAATAGCTGTTGCAATGGGTCAGTTATTATCTGCTGCCACTGTTTCAACTCTTCAAGGACTTTTAATATTAATCATTGGTCTATTTATTGGTATTAAATTCACAACCTGGACCACACCTTTCTATATTTTAATTTCAATGATAAGTATTGGTCTTGTATTTTCTGGTGTTGGATTATTTATGGCAACCAAGGTTCGCAATGGACAGACTTTTCAGATTATAAAGACTGCTGTAACAATGCCGTTAACCTTTCTTTCCGGAGCCTATATACCCTTATCAATGCTACCGGGCACCCTTAAATATGTGGCTTATATTAATCCGATGACCTATGCAACAGCCTTCTTCCGCATGATTGTTTTGGAAAAGACGGGCCTTTCAACAGCTGAATTGATACAGGAGGAATTAGCAATTAGTATCAATGGCTTTATTGTTACTCCCTTTATGTCATTTGTTATCATTCTTGCAATTGGTTTGATATTTTTACTGTTATCGACGTTATCTTTTGTTAAGACGGACTTCTCCAGATTAAATAGAAGCTCCACAGATGGCAGTGCAATTTGGGGTTAAAGGCTAAATAAATTAATGAATGCAGAAAAGAAATCTATAGAAACAGAAGAAATAGAATCTGTGATACAAGGAGCAAGAAATGGCAAAAGAAAATACGACAATCTATATCATCCTAGGGTTATTAAATCATGAAGATCTAAGTGGATATGATATTAAGAAAAGAGCGGACTATATGATTAGTAGCTTTTGGGAAGTAGGTTATGGTCAAATATATCCAACGCTTGCGAAACTTGAAAAGGAAGAGCTGGTAACCAAACGTACCAGTGAGGAGACGAAAGGTCCAGAAAAAAACTTATACTCCATAACCGATGCTGGTAGATTAGCTTTAACAGAATGGCTGAAATTACCCGAGCAAAGGGAATATACGAAATATGAGATATTACTTAAACTATTTTTTGGCAGCCTAGTACCTGTAGAAGAGAGCACAAATAGAATTGAAGCCTTTAAGGCAAGATATACAGAGAACCTAAAAATGATTGAGATGTTTAAGGCAAATCTGGAAAGTGTATTAGGAGAACAACAGGATCATATGTTTTATTACATTACGGTTTTATTCGGCCAACATCTTTATAAAGCTTATCTCGATTGGGCAGAGGAAGCAGTGGGGTTACTGGAGGGAGATACGCAAAAATATCTTGATTCCATACCTCGTATTTGATATAATATATATATGTTTGAATGGCATTCCTGGGAATTGGGAATGCCTTTCTTATATAATACTTGAAACATATAACGAACAAAAAAGGAACGACCTTATGGAATGGATAAAGGAAGGATTAAAGCTTTTCATAAGCAGATCCGACAAAGAACAAAAAGAGTTTGAGAAATATAACAGTCAGATCGTTTTAAGTAGAATTAGGCTGATTTCAGTAGCTTCTCTTTGCCTAACTATTTTTTGGGTCTTTTTTGATTGGACAATTATTAGAAGTGATGCCAATAGGATTTATACTACGACTCTTATCGTTATGCATGTGGTATGTGTGATTGTATCCGCTGCGTTTTTGGACTTTTATAAGTGGATTGCGCAAAAGAAAGGAAATAAATATAATCGCATTAGATCTTTTATAGTTAAGCTCTATGTTTTTCTCTATATTTTATTTGGTGCACTATCCTCCATTAACAGTCAATTGCATACCGGTAACCTATATTCCTATATTATACTTATTTTAATTGCTGCAATTGCATTTTCCTTAAAACCATCCTATATGTTATTGGCATTTGGGGTTAATCATCTAATATTTCTGGTTGGATTAGCTGCTTATAGTAAAGACATAGATCTTTTAATAGCAAAACAAGCGAATGCCACAGTTTTTGTTGGAGCAGCGACTTTATTAGGTGTTATATTCTACAGGCAAAGAATGCTGGAGTTCTTCTATCGTAAGAAGCTAAAGGCAAGTGAAGAAAATTTTAAGAGACTCTTTTACATAAACCCTTATCCGGTGCTAATAACCAGGCTAAAGGATGGAAAGATTATTGAAGCAAGTAAGAGAGCCTGCAGCTTAATTGGAATTGATGAAGATGAGGTTAAGAATTATCATAGTATAGATCGCTTTATTAAGAATGAAAGCAAAATCGCTCTTTTAAACGAATTAAAGGAACATAACAATACCTATAATCGAATTGTGGAATATAATTTTAATGGTAATCAGACCTGGGTTACTGCCAATTATGAATTAATTGATTATCATGGCGAAAAATGCATTCTGACAGGTATTATGGATATAACAGAAATCAGGAAAAATGAAGAAGAATTGTCTCATTATGCTTCTATTGATGCCTTAACAGGTATTCTGAATAGGAGAATTGGATTAAAAAAATTAGAGGAACTATTGGAAGAAGCAAAAGATACTTCTATGGAATTTACATTATGTTTCATGGATATTAATAACTTGAAAAAAGTGAATGACACTTACGGGCATACCGAAGGAGATCGATATATTACTATTTTTTGCGAAACAATACAAAGTAAGATTAGGGAGGAAGATATCTTTTTCCGTTTAGGTGGCGATGAATTTATCATCATTTTTAAAGACAAGAGCAAAAATCATGCGGAAAATGTATGGAATGAAATTAAAGAACAGCTTATCGTTAGAAATCAGAAAGAACAAAATCCCTACCAGATAATGGCTAGTCACGGACTATTCTTTTACAATTCTGAAATGGATATCGACCTAGAAGAGATAATTGAAAAGGCTGATAAGCAAATGTATAAAGAAAAGAGAAAGACGAAAAAGGATAATATAAAAACTATTAAAATAGGGAAATAACATTTGCAGTCCAGACTAAAAACGCTGATATAAATCATTCTTCATTGGATTTATGTTAGCGTTTTTTATTCATAACAAGCAAAACGATTTATCATTTCATCTTATTTATATTGGGATTTTTTAGATTAGGATTTTTGGGAAACCATCCCTTTTCAACTCGTTTTTTCTGTTCCTTTAATTCAATAATAGACCATAGGCTCGAACAACCAAAAATAGCTAGGATTGCTGAAAGAACATGATTTTCAATACTACAAGAAATTATGATAGAAGCTAATCCTATAATGAGAAAGATTGGCCATATCTTTTCTGTAAAGTAATATTCACATTTAATGACAATAGGGTGAAACACACCGATAATCAAAAAGGCAGCGCAACCGATAATTATCCCGTTAAAACTCATTCTAAATCTCCTTTATACTATTCATTTCTTCATTTTTTTCAGAGGTTAATAAGAACTGTGCAAGTATTGCTCGTAAAACAAATCCCTGTAAAGTATTGCCAACTCTATGATGATTAAAATAATTATTCTAATATAATACTTTAAGCCAATATAATCAATAAAAATATTAAAAAATTAGAACATCTTTGTGCTATCCAATACGGATATTAAATATACAATAGACCTATTTTTATACTAAAAAATAGGTCTAAAGTCGGATGTACTGTTGGTTTACATATAAAAAATTATTGGTTAAAATAATAGTAATGATTTCCTAAAGAAGGAAACATAAAAATACTAAGGAGATAGCATAATGAAATTACAGAAAATCAATGTACTAAAGTTACTATGTTTAATGGCTTTATTTGCTGCTTTATTAGCAGGAAACTTATTGGTTCCGGTTCAAGTTGCTGAGGCAGCTGCTAAGAGTCCGTCCCTTAGCGCAAAAGAGATGACAATTCCTATGGGCAAGATGAGCGGAAAGGTTAGTTGGGATACTAGTTTATATGAAACTAGCTTCGCAAAGAAACTTTCTGTAAGTAACAAAGTATCAGGCGCAACCTACAGCTTCACCTCAAGTGATGCAAAAGTCGTTACTATCAGTAAAGACGGTGGGTATCTTACTGGTCTAAAAGCGGGGACTGCAACAATTACCTGTAAACAGACTTTAAAAGGTAAAACTACTACGGTTGGTTACTGTAAGGTTACTGTAAAAAAAGCAATTTTTAAAGCGGATCAAAAAGAATTTAGTGTTGGAAGCGGTGAATATAGTATTCAAAGCTTTGTGAGTTATGATGACAAAGCCTTTTATATCTTATACCGTAATCCAAGTGCAACCTATACCTGGACTACAGATAGTAAAAACTTCACGATTAAAGACATTAAGATTGATGCTGCTTATATCGATTCACTTGATATAGCTGATGAGTGGAAAGGTTTGTATAAAGAACCTTTGGGTGATGGATGTATTTACGGATACGAGTATACTGCAAAAAAAGCAGGTACCTATACTGTGACTGTAAAAGAGACTTATAATAAGAAGACCGTTACAGTTGCAAAATTTAAAGTTACTGTTACGAAATAATATTAGAGTCCAATTTAATATAATAAAAAGAACTATCTCAAATCGACTGATTTTGATAGTTCTTTTTTATGTAGGAAAGTGTTAGAAGCAACAGTATAAAAACTCTTTTCTGTAAACAGATGACTTTTGTAGACATGAAAGTTATGCGAAGGTATAATACCATTAAAATCTAATTATTATAGCAAAATGAAATAAATTGTAACAATATCAAAAGTGTACTCAGCAAATACAGAATGATATTAGATTTATATAAATTAACTATTAAAACCAAAATAAAAGTAGTTTTAATTAATTAAATTGGAGGAGAGTAAATGGGAAGTAAAGATTGTGATCTGGTTCGTCCAAATGGTGTGAAAGAAAAGAAAATGGATGAAATTGATGGATATACTATTAAGTATCATGCGAATGGCACTACCATTTGGTCGAAAGGAAAAATTGTTGATAATAATCCAGAAGGTTATTGGGAATGGTATCGCCCAGATGGCACATTAAAACGTTCGGGATATTTTGAAAAAGGGGAGCCAATAGGCGAATGGACGACCTACGACAGCTGTGGTATAAAATATAAGACTACAAATAGGGTGAAGAAGTAGAGTATAGTCTTTCGTTTAATAAATTTAACTGAATAAATATAAGAAAGAACTTGAGAATAAGCGACTGCAGTTAATTCGTTCAAAGGACAACAACATGCTGTAAAGGTTGTTAGGGATGCAAACAAATGATATAAAGTAAAATATGGGGAACAAGTAAATAATAGTCTAATTTAAATGAAGTGATGATAAAGGAAAAGTAATTAATGGCCCTTTATCATCACTTTTATGCACTACAAGTAAATGACTTATCGTTTCATTTTGTTTATGTGAAGGTAAATTTAAATTTCGATAATGCTAGTTTATTTTGATTTCTCTAATCTAGGTGTTTTAATATGATACTTTTTCGCATCAGCCAATATTTCTTTGCTGGAATATCCAAAGGTACTATTATTACTTTCCATTAACAAGCGCGGTAAACTCTTTGGTGCAAAGACCAGTTTGCTCAATAGCAATCCCAGTAGTTTTGAAGGGAAATAGGCGAATAAGTAGGAGATAGCATCGATTTTAGCTTGTTTTGCTTTGATAACTGGTAGGATCTCTTTCAAGTTCTTACCAATTGCTGCCAAGGCTTTTGTATCCGTCATTAAGTTATGAAAACTGCCACACTTCATTACCTCTATTTCCATTGCTGCATTTATAGCTTGATGATTAAAGAACCAACTACGGATATCCTTTAGTTTATTTATCTTAAACCCTGATTTTATGAATAAATCTTGAACTGCTTGATCCTTATTTGAAGGTGCCCGTCCTAAGGTGCCAAAGAATACCATTTTCATAAATCCACCCTTTAGGGTGTTTCCTGAAAATCCACCGCCAGCACCAGGGAAGCCCCATACAATTTGCTCAATGGGAATGGTTTGTACCATGGACAGGGGTTCCTGCCAGAAGTTATGGAAGAACAATACGGTTGCCGTTCCGATTCTAGGTGCTAAATAGGAAACAATGTCTGCAATCTGATGTGTATTTACACTTACAATAATTAAATCATAATTTTTTGATGCATCTATTTCCTCCTGACATACAATTTTCCATTTTTCTTTAACAAATTTTCCTTTCATGCTTTTTCGAGTATCCCAGATTTCTAAATTAACATAATCTCCATATTCCGCTTTTCTTCCTGGGCGAACGTAAAATTCAACTGTGTGGCCTGCTTTTTCAAATACCCAGGCATACTGCGTAGCTATCACTCCTCGGCCTATAAATAGTATTTTCATATAAATACCCTTCCTCTCTTATTGCTAATAGCATTCTTAATGTGCTATGCGTTTTTTCATAATATTTAATAAACTTATTACAGAATGATGTGTCTTATCATCTGTTGTTTTTTCAACAAGTGTTTGATATACTTATCTTAAATATTTATTTACGCAGATTCAATAACCGATATTTTGTATTTGTTGATTAAACAACAATTATGATAATCTGTTGATTATAGGAGAGTTCATGGATAGAAGAGTTCTAAAAACAAAGAAAGCGATTATGACGGCATTTCTTGAGCTAATTAAAGAAAAAGGGTTTGAAAAGATAACAATTAACGATATTGCAGAACGTGCAGATATTAATCGGGGTACCGTATATTTGCATTTTATAGATAAATACGACCTGTTAGACAAGTGCATTGATTCATATATAGATGACCTTTTGTTATATTGTAAATCGGATACCTCAAAACAGCCGGATGCCAGTGCTCTGTACCATGCATTTAAATATATGGAAGGTAATTATGAAAATTATCAGATATTATTTATAAAGGAAAGTGCGAATCATTTCCGCATGAGATTATATGCAGTTATAGAAGAAACTGTTTCAGAGATGATTCAGGAGGAAACAAGTAATAAATCGTCTTCAAAGCAAATCACTACACATTTTCTTACTTCTGCAATTATAGGAATATTAGAATGGTGGTTAGGAAATGCCATGCCATGCAGCATTGATGAATTGACCGGACAGTTATGGAATTTGTTACAGCCTTATTCGGATATTCTAAGAATAAAAGAAATTTAAGACTAAATTAAAATATTAAATTGAGGAATATTAATGTTAATGAAAAGTTGAACTTAGGAAAGAGGTGAAAGTTCTGATGACCTTACAACAATTAAAATATGTAGTAACGGTAGCTGAAAAAGGAACCATTAGTGAAGCTGCGAAAGAGTTATTCATCTCTCAGCCAAGTCTCACAAATGCCATTAAAGAGTTAGAAAATGAAATGCAGCTTATTATATTTCATCGTACCAATAAAGGGATTGTAGTATCAAATGAAGGGGATGAATTTCTTTCCTATGCAAGACAGGTGTTGGAACAGGCTAATCTTTTGGAAGAGAAATTTTTGAATGTAAAGAAGCAAAGCCCACGTTTTTCTGTATCTGCACAGCATTATTCCTTTGCTGTTAATGCGTTTGTGGATGTTATTCGGGAGTTTGGCGGTGCCCAATATGATTTTACTCTTCGAGAAACACAGACCTATGAGATTATTGAAGATATCAGCAGGTTAAAAAGCGAAATCGGAATTTTATATACCTCCTCTAAAAATGAGGAGGTCATAACCAAGCTAATAAAACAGTATGATTTGGAGTTTGAAGAACTGTTTGTGGCAAAGCCTCATGTTTTTATTAGTTCCAAACATCCGCTTGCTGATAGATCGGTGCTAACGATGGAGGAGTTAGAGGAGTATCCTTATTTATCTTTTGAACAAGGGGATTATAATTCCTTTTATTTTTCAGAGGAGATTTTAAGCACTTTGGATCGAAACAAAAACATTAAAGTCAGAGATAGAGCCACACTTTTTAACCTTGCAGTTGGCTTAAACGGCTATACGGTGAGTACAGGAGTAATTAGTAAGGAATTAAATGGAGAAAACATTATAGCAAAACCGCTTCAGGTAGATGAACAAATACGAGTGGGAACGATTAAGCAGAAGAATATGCCACTAAGCAGATACGGTATCGCATACATGGCGGCTTTAAAAGACCATGTTTCTGATTATATCTCTTAAATAATGAGTAGATTGTCAAAAGCAAATCTAGGCTATAAATGATGAAAGATCCTCCATCTATATCGATCAGACCTGCTTTACCATTCTAAGAATTTCATATAAAAGACATGCAATTCTTAGATACCGTTTGCGCTATCTGGATTTATACAGCTATTTTCATCCCTTTTAGTTTAGAAAGACTTTTGACATTTTAAGCGTCCCCATATTTTTTAACAAATCACAATTACATTTAGTTATTGCTTTTGATAGTAACTTGAAAAGTATGTGGAAGTAAGGCAAGTAGAAATGGAGTTAAATATGAGATTAGTGGACTATTGTATTGATATAACAAAAGATAGGAATAAGTCCACCGAGTTGGAAACAGATTTGGGACAACGCATCATGTGTCCGGAATATTCGGTAGACAAGATTGATATCAAAACCTTCCCTTTATCGGAAAAGGAAGGCAGCTTTATCTTATGCTGGAATATTGAAGAAGGTGGTAATTTGCATTCAACCATTAAGCCTTCTGCTCAAGCTTTCACCTATCATAGCGATTTTGAACCTGGGGGAAAGACACAATATCATACTCATGATTTTATTGAACTAGCTTATATCGTGGAAGGTGAATTTACACAAAGAATAATGGGAAATGACATTTCCTTTAAGAAAGGCGACTTATGCCTAATAGATAAGAACTGCCCTCATCAGGACTATCTTTCGAATCAAAAGAATGTAATCTTATTTCTTGGACTATCCAATGAAATTTTTGATCAGGCGATGGTTGAGAATATTGAAGAAGAAAAGCTGCTTAACTTCCTTAGAACTGCCCTAATGAAGCAAAAGGACATCCATCAATTTCTGCATTTTAAGCCCAAAGATCCGGAGAACCATACGCTCGAAGAGATATTCCTTCAATTGTTATATGAATTAGAAATGCATGATACAGCCTCTAAGTATATCTGCAAGGGGCTTATTTTTCGAATGCTTCACCATATAAGTAAGATGTATGAGTTCAGTCTTTCCAATGACTTGAGAAAGAAGATGAATTGGCTGGTTTATGAGGAAATTAAAGCTTTCATAGAAGATAATTATGCAACAATAACGATTAAGGAACTTACAGCTAAATTTCATTTTAATGAGAATTATTTTAATCGTTTATTAAAAGAGAAACTGGGAGTGACTTATTTAGAATATGTACAGAACCTTAGACTGATGAATGCTCATAGACTTCTTAAAACTACAAAGATGACGGTAGACGATGTAGCGGAACAGGTAGGATATCAGAATAAGGGTTATTTTTATAAGATATTTGTAGATAAATATGGAACAACACCTGCAAAACTACGAAAAGGTTAGTAATTATGTTGAAGCAATCTAATGACTAATTTGAGTTAAAGTAGGAATAGGTAACTTTTTTTATTAAGAAGTAGGAAGAAGCAATAGATATCAAGCCAAGGATTTAATATAATTTTATATATCATATAACGATAGGTGTCAAATGCTGTTATAAAACTTTTATGCAGATAATTGGCATCCCAATCAATAATATTAATTTTATGGAGGTATAGAATTATGATAAAGAAGAATTATCAAATCTGGTTTGCAACTGGTTCACAGTCTTTATATGGAGATGAATGTTTGCAGGTGGTTGCTGAACATTCCAGAATTATCGTAGATGGGTTAAATAAATCAGGTGTTCTGCCCTTTGAAGTGGTTTGGAAGCCAACATTAATTGATAATGTTTCCATACGTGTTCTTTTTAATGATGCAAATAGGGATGAAAGCTGTGCCGGTGTTATTACCTGGATGCATACCTTCTCCCCAGCAAAGTCCTGGATTTTAGGCTTACAGGAATTTAGAAAACCTTTATTACATTTACATACACAGTTTAACAGAGATATTCCATACGACAGCATTGATATGGACTTCATGAACACCAACCAGTCTGCTCATGGTGACAGAGAATTTGGACATATCGTTAGCCGCATGGGTATTGAAAGAAAAGTAATTGTTGGTTTCTGGGAAGATAAAAAGGTGCAGGAACGTATTGCTGATTGGATGATTACTGCGGTAGGTATCATCGAAAGCAGTCACATTCGTGTTCTTCGTGTTGGTGACAACATGAGAAATGTTGCAGTTACCGAAGGCGACAAGGTAGAGGCACACATTAAATTTGGCTGGGAAATTGATGCTTATAACATTACAGATATTGCAGAATATGTACAGCAAGTTCCAGAAGGTGATATTAATGCCTTGGTTGATGAGTATTACGATCAATATGAGATTCTTCTTGATGGCAGAGATCCAAAGGAATTTAGAGAGCATGTAGCAGTGCAGGCAGGAATTGAAATTGGTTTTGAGAAATTCCTTACAGAGCACGATTATCATGCCATTGTAACCAATTTTGAAGTATTATCCGGCTTAAAACAGCTTCCAGGTCTTGCAATCCAAAGACTTATGGCAAAAGGCTATGGTTTCGGTGGCGAAGGTGACTGGAAAACAGCAGCAATGGTGCGCCTCATGAAGCTCATGACCGAAGGGAAAAAAGATGCAAAGGGTACCTCCTTTATGGAAGACTACACCTATCATTTTGAACCTGGCAAGGAAGGTATTCTTCAGGCACATATGCTGGAAGTATGTCCAACAATTGCAGGCAGCAAAGTTGGTATTAAAGTAAATCCTTTATCTATGGGTAAGAGAGAAGATCCAGCTCGTCTTGTGTTTACTTCCAAGGCTGGAAAGGGTGTTGCAACCTCTCTTATTGATTTAGGCAACCGCTTCCGCCTCTTGGTAAATGATGTTGAATGCTTACCACAGGATACCCCTATGCCTAAGCTTCCTGTTGCAAGTGCTTTCTGGCGTCCGGAACCAGACTTAATGACAGGCGCAGAAGCTTGGATTTTAGCTGGTGGAGCACATCATACCGCCTTCTCCTATGACTTAACCGCTGAGCAGATGTGTGATTGGGCTGCTGCTATGGGAATAGAAGCTGTTCTGATTGATAAGAACACAAATATTAGAAACTTTAAAAACGAACTTAGATGGAATTCTATCGCTTTTAAATAATTAGTCAAAAAAGCAGGATAAAAATTTGTTCTATATAAATTATAGAAAAAGGTAATTAAAAGCTTTTGACAAGTTTAAGTTAGAAAGGGTATATTATGCTGGAACATTTAAAAGAGCAGGTTTTTCAGGCAAATATGGAGCTTCCAAAACGTGGCCTTGTAACCTTTACCTGGGGTAATGTTAGTGGTATCGACCGTGAGAGTGGTTATATGGTAATCAAACCCAGCGGCGTGGAGTATGAGAGTATGAAAGCTGAGGATATGGTGGTCGTAGATTTAGAAGGCAATCGTATCGAGGGTAATTACAAGCCATCTTCTGACACAGCTACTCACATTGAATTATATAAGAAGTATCCCGAAATTGGCGGTATTGTTCACACACATTCCACTTGGGCAACCTCTTGGGCACAGGCAGGTAGAAGTATCCCGCTTTATGGAACGACTCACGCAGATTATTTTTATGGACCAATTCCATGTGCCAGAAGCCTGACAGAGGAAGAAATCAATACGGAGTATGAAAAGAATACAGGACTGGTTATTATTGAAACCTTGGAGAAAGGTAACATAAGGCCTAAAAGTATGCCAGGAATTTTGTGTACTAATCATGGACCTTTCACATGGGGTAAGGATGCACATGAAGCTGTGCATAATGCAGTTGTCTTAGAAGAACTTGCAAAAATGTCCTGTTATTCAGAACTAATTAATCCTAGTATTAAGCCTGCTCCACAGGTGATTGCGGATAAGCACTACCTTCGTAAGCACGGAGAGAATGCATATTATGGTCAGTAACATAATGCTTCGTGTGGAAAATGCCAAGTAAGTCAAATATTATCTATATGATTATATCTATATATTATTAGATTATAATGAGGAAATAAAAAGGTAAAAGGATATACAGAAGAAAGGTAATTGCTAAACTGATGGTCATAATATGGATGCAGTTTTACAATTACCTTTCTATCTATCGAGGAGGTATTCATGAGTCTTTCTATAAACGATGTAAAAAAAACAATTTTAGATGGAAATGCAGTACTGGGTATTGAGCTTGGTTCTACCAGAATTAAAGCAGTATTAATTGATGAAAATCATGAGGCAATTGTATCTGGCAGTCATGATTGGGAAAATAGCTACATAGATAATGTTTGGACTTACAGCTTGGAAGAAATCTGGATAGGAGTACAAAATAGTTATCGCTCCATGGCGGAAGCAGTTAAACAGAAGTACGAAGTGAAGCTTCAGAACATTAAAGCTATTGGCTTTAGTGGCATGATGCATGGATATATGGCATTTGACCAGGAGGGAGAACTTTTGGTCCCATTCCGTACCTGGAGAAATACAATAACGGAACAAGCTTCTGGGATTTTAACAGAGTTATTTCAATACAATATACCCCAGAGATGGAGTATTGCACATCTTTATCAGGCTATCTTAAATAAAGAACCTCATGTAAAGGATGTTTCATTTTTTACGACAGTGGCAGGCTATATCCATTGGAAGTTAACTGGTCATAAGGTATTAGGTGTTGGGGAGGCTTCTGGTATGTTCCCAATTGATCTTAATACAAATAGCTTTAATACTCATATGATAGAACAATTTAACCAGTTAATTGAAGCAGAAAAGTTTACCTGGAAGCTGGAAGAAGTAATGCCTAAAGTATTAGTAGCAGGTGAAAGTGCTGGCGTACTATCTGTGGAAGGTGCAAAACTTCTGGATATCACAGGCGAACTGAAAGCCGGTATTCCATTATGTCCACCTGAGGGCGATGCAGGAACAGGTATGGTAGCTACCAACAGTGTTGCAAAACGTACCGGTAATGTATCTGCGGGAACCAGTGTTTTTGCTATGGTTGTGCTAGAAAGAGAGTTATCCAAGGTTTATCATGAGATAGATTTAGTGACAACTCCAAGCGGAAGTCTCGTTGCTATGGCTCATTCTAACAATTGTTCTTCTGATTTAAATGCGTGGGTTTCCTTATTTGATGAGTTTTCAAAAATTCTTGGAGCACCTGTTGATACGAATCGATTATATGAACTACTCTATACTCAGGCACTGCAAGGTGATTCAGATTGTGGTGGGTTATTATCTTATGGATATCTTTCAGGCGAGCACATCACAGGCTTCGAAGAAGGTAAACCGCTTTTTGTACGATCTGCTGAGAGTAAATTCAATCTTGCTAATTTTATGAGAACACATCTATATACCTCACTTGGAGCATTAAAGATTGGTCTTGATATTCTTTTGAAGAAGGAAGGCGTTGGACTGGATGAAATTCTAGGTCATGGCGGCTTGTTTAAAACAAAAGGCGTTGGACAGAAAATTATGGCTGCTGCTATTAATGTTCCTGTTAGTGTAATGGAGACTGCAGGTGAAGGTGGAGCCTGGGGAATTGCAATTCTTGCTTCTTATATGGCGAATAAAGCAGAGGCGGAAACCTTAGAGGATTATTTAAATAAAAAAGTATTTGCAGAAATGCCAAGCTTAAAAATGGAACCAGATCAGAAAGATGTACAGGGATTTGAACAATTCATGGAACTCTATAAAAAAGGCCTGGCCGTTGAAAGAGCTGCTGTTGATTCTTTAAAGTAACTTAAAATATGTAGCTAGAATAAGAGATAAAAGCAGTAAAACAGCAAAATATGGGTTTGATATAGCTTAAAACTATATCAAACCCATATTTTTATGTATTTTTCAATAGATATAAAATAAAATATACTACAAATATAAAATATGTAAGGTGCTTATAAATCTAAGTACATAAAAGGATTGAAGAAATAAGTAATATGAGGATTAATTAGTAAAGAAAAAATAGTCAGAAAGAATTAGGCAAGAAGAAATCAGTAAATCAATGTAGTAATAATCTGTAATAAGAAATCATAAAAGAATATGTGGTAAAGAAATGGATAAAAAGACCAAA
>JAEYLX010000057.1 GCA_023407575.1 Bacillota bacterium | reverse complement strand
ATAAAGAGCAGAAGATTAGCCAGTCTACCCTGGACGCCCTTGAATCCGAGCTTTACCGCAATCTGCGCCCCCTGTATCCCAAAACGGTAATTCGTATCCGCAAAGGTAGCTCTAACGGTGTGGAACTTACCGGATTGCAACTGGACGAAGAAAGAAAACAAGTGATGAAAATTATGCAGAAAGTGTGGGAAGACGACAGCTGGCTGCATTAAGAAACGTTGCCCCCAAGAGGATTCATTCGAATGGGGGCTAGTTTGGGCAATGAGTGAAATAAGGCGTAAGGTGGGTGGTCATTTTGATAAATGATCGTCCGCTTTGTGCCAGAAGCGAACGTTTCTTCTGCTATCTTTCGTCAATTAACGAATGGCAGACTAATTTGCAACGGATAATCTGAATTTTGTAAGATTATGGGTATTCCTATAATATTTACCAATAATAACCTTACAATGTACACTACCTATTGAATTTTCCATAGTTGGCCTTTGGCTCTACTTACCATCTATGTTTATGTATTTTATCAAAATGGACTAAAAATGCACAATACGTACATCAAAGACTATATAGAATATTACCTTAGCCTTAAAACTGAACCTCAATACGCCATTATGCTTAAAGGTGCTTGGGGATCAGGTAAAACTTGGTTCATTGAACGAGTTCTTGAAGAATATAAGCAAAAGCATTCAGAGTTCAAATTTCTTAAAGTGAGTTTGTATGGCGTCAACTCTATTGAGCAGATTGAAGATGAGTTCTATCGTCAACTTCATCCTATTCTATCAAACAAAGCCCTTATCTTTGGTGCAAATGTACTAAAAAATACGCTTAAGGCTACTTTCAAGATCGATTTCAATGGCGATAATAAGTCTGACGTAGATGTCAATGCCAGTGTCCCCACTATTAATCTTAGCGACTTTAGCAGAGAACCAGATGGTTTTGTGCTGGTCTTTGATGATATCGAGAGAGCTGGTATAGATTTACCAATCTTATTTGGATATATAAATCACTTTGTAGAAGTAAACGGATACAAAGCGATCCTGGTTGCCAATGAAGAAGAAATAATCAACAGAGAAAAGCGAATAAATAATGATGATGAGAAATCTAGCAGTGAATACATAAGAACAAAAGAAAAGCTTGTAGGTAAAACATTTGAAGTAACGTCAGATTTACATAGTGCTTGTAATATTTTCTTGGGCGTAATTAGTAGTTTACATGTAGCTAATATATTTAAAGAAGATATGCAGACCATAGAACACCTCTATGTGTCGGCGAAATATAATAATCTAAGACATTTGAGGCAGTTCTTTCTTGATGTACAACGCATCATTTCCCTTTTGGGAGATAAATATGTCAGCAACGACGATTTTATGAAAGTATTTTTCCAGCAGTTATTAATTTTCTCGATGGAGTACCGGGGAGGGAACCTTAACTACGAGGATTTCAATTCAATCGGCAATGTAAATTATAGTATGTTTTTAGATAAAGGGCGTGCCAAAACTAAGTATGATATGATCGTCGAGAAATATTCATCACCTGTATTAACCGAGACGTTACTGGATGGTGCGTACTGGAGAGAGCTAATCTGTGATGGAAAGGTAACGCATGATCTTCTCGCTCAGCTGGATATTACGCGATTTTTTAGAAGCACCGATGCCCAAGCATGGGAGTATTTGTGGAACTATCGAGAACTTAATGAAACTATTCTTAATGAACAGTACGCCATTGCCAAGGATAATCTATTTTCAGGTAAGATCACTTCCTTAGGTGAACTCCTGATGACCGCGAGTATTTTGCTGGCATTGGCGAAAGAAGGTTTAACCACAGATGCTGTTGATGACATTATAAATGAGACAAAACATCATATAGATATTTATTACAATGGATTAGGACCTGAAGATATACATCAGGAGTATGCGCAAAGACATTATAATGAGTTAATGGCATGGCGTGGCTTTGGTTTTCTTGACAGGGATAGCGATGAATTCAAACTCATTATTGAGCATATTAAGATAGCGCAGAAGAAACGGTTTGATGAATCAATTCCGGAGTTTGCATTGAAGTTCAGCGATGAGTTGCAAAGAGGAAATTTATCGTTTGTATCTGAATTGTGTCATTCTAATAATAGGCAGCTAAATCTTCATAACGTGCCTTTTTTACACTTGGTTTCTCCTGAAGTTTTCATTGAAAGCTATAGGAAACTTGACCCAATCATCATGAGGAAACTGGCATTTAGCTTGAGGGATCGTTATTCTGATAGGGATGCCAGAACCAGACTGACCGAAGAATACAACTGGTTGATTAGCCTAAAAGAGATAGCTGTAGATTTCACTCAAAACGCAGCCAATAACTCCTTTCAGGTTTTTCATGTAAAGTTTTTTATTGACTATGCACTAACTAATGCAATCAAATTATTTACTGAGGGAACTGATTAACATTTTGTTGATTAACATAGGTAATATTATTAGAAGTACTAGACATGGTCAGTAAAATTATTAAAGTCCGCTTCGCTCGAAGCGGACTTTGTGCTTTATAAAAACGAGAGTTTTGTTTTTCAAGCGGTCATTCGGTTACGGGATTTCACTTCCCCCGTAAGTGCATGACTATGCCGCATGAGATCGCATGATCGTTTGCGGATCGTTTTTGCCAAGGTCCGCCAGAACTGGCGGGCTTTTGCGTAGATCATGCAGGTGCATGAAAACCACTACATAAAGTGGGCAGGCGTGGCGGGGATACGAGCGCGCGCAACGAGGTGAAATAGCAAAACTCGGCACAGCCTACGGCCCGCTAGCGGCTTCAAATTGAAATGGTGAGGTGCAGCAGCAAAAAAACCGCCCCACAGGAAGTTGTTGAGGTTGTTTATTGAGGGAATTGGCTTAAGCGGTAAAACACAAACATTGCAACTTGTGCATGAAATTGATACATTGTGCGTAATGTGTCTATATTGCGGGGTGTTTTATGGCTTTCAGAGCGGAAGAAGCAGCAGCATCGAATTTCGAAAATGCTTACAGATATCTAGTTCCACAAGGTTCAAATCAGGAGATGCGTTCGAAAGTTAGGGCGAAGCTCAAAGAAATTGTTGAAGAATGTGGGCCAGTAGTGGATGGGTATCCAGCATGGCATCCTTTTTTGCTGGAAAGAGATAAAGCTATTTGGGCGCCTATGACTCCCAATAATACTCCTAGCTTTAAATACCTGGACCACACGGTCTATTTCAGGAACGGCATTCTTACCTGTCCTTATGGTCATGGGGTTGATGAATTTATAGCTGGTATAAAACGTCTAAAGCACACGGATGCCCATTTCTCTATTGAGAAGATTGATGACGTTGTGCTTTATAATGACAACGCCGTCCCGTTGTTAATAAAATGCCATTGGCTTATTTCGGAAGATATGGAAGAGGATGGCACCATTCCAGCAAAAGCAGCAATTGGATTGATGCTTGAAAGCGAGGTTCCTAACTGGCGGCATGCAGTTTATTGTGAAAATTGGGAAGATATGCGCGGGCAGTTGATGGGATATCCGCACGGTGCCAGATCATCTCTATTTGTTAATCAGCAGACAGGACAGAAAATGAAAAACTTCTGGAATCAGCTGATTAAGACCGGAATTCTTGGGGAAGAGCGATAATTTCTTGAGGCTTAGCTGCGCCTTTAACAAGCAGAGGCGCTGCTTTTTAAATTTAGCTATCGTTGTTTGTGTCTATTCCCAGCGTGTAGGGCTCGAAGCGGATCACCTCTTTACCTAGCCAGTAATTCAGCTCCTGCAGCCGCTTTTGCAGCGGCATCAGTTCATTGCGGACGAAGACACGGCTCGCTTTTTCCACATCCCCAAAACCCCCAACATTATTCGGCATAATCCCCATCATTTGCGGTGGCACACGATGCGCCGCCATCATGTCATCCCGGCTCACGTTCTTGATGTTCAGAAACTCATCCTTCGCCGCGACTTCTGACAACGGGATGATCTGAAGCCCGTCCTTTTTGCCGTTAGGCGAGTACATAAACAGATTGCGGAAGTTACCTGGTCCTTTGGCGCTTTTCATCGCATTGCGGAGGTTGTTCACATCCTCCTGGTTTTGCGCGGCATCGGTCATGTACATGATGAAGCCTGCATGACTGCCGTTAATGTAATACTTTCGGCGGAACAGCGTGGCGGACTCGTTGAGCAGGGCTGACGGAATGGCAGAAAGATAACCTGGCAGGCCGTAGATCTCCTGGTTGATGTCCGGTTCCATCAGATGAAAGATGCTGCCTTTCGTAAACTGATACGGCTGCGTGGTCATGCCGTATTGCACAAACCAGTAGGTATCCAGGTCTAACCCGCGTCGGGTGTATTTTGCCAGGGCCGGTTCAAGGACGATAACTTCACCGAAGCGGTTCGTGCGTTTCTCCAGGTAGGCGTTACCAAATACCAGATAGTCCTGCACAAAACGTGAAAAAGCCTGCTGGCTGAGCAGCGGGTGAGGGATGTAGGTGCTGGTCAGA
>JAEYLX010000049.1 GCA_023407575.1 Bacillota bacterium | reverse complement strand
TGGCTCGAGGCCCTGGAATAGTCTGCGGAGTACGAGGGGCAATAGGAGTGGCACCAGTACCGGGCATATTCTGCGGAGTAGCAGGAGTCATAGGAGTAGTGCCAGTGCCGGGCATAGTCTGCGGAGTACGAGGAGTCATAGGAGTAGTGCCAGTGCCGGGCATAGTCTGTGGAGTACGAGGAGTCATAGGAGTAGCGCCAGTGCCAGGCATAGTCTGCGGAGTACGAGGAGTCATAGGAGTGGTACCAGTGCTAGGCGTAGTTGTTCTCGTGCTGCCTGGGGTTGGAAAGATTGGATTATTAGGAACAACTTGTTGTGTTGCAGGAGTAATACCTGGCATTATGGGTGACGAACCGGGAGTAGGTGTTGTACCGTTATTTGGCGAAGGAGATGTAGTGCCTGGAGTCATTCTTGTTCCTGAACCTGGCCGATATGGACCAGAACCCAAATCTGGGCTAGGTATTTGATTTGTTTTTATAGGTGTAGTCTTTCTGATACCCGTTGATGTATTGCTTACGGTTTTAGAGGATGTATTCGAAGTGCGCTGTGGCGTAGCCGTTGGTTGAGAATTAGCGCTATAATTTGGCACCTTATTATTCTTATTACTGGAGCCATAACTTCTACCACTGGTATATGACATTTAAGTACTCCTAAGCTTTTTATATCAATATATGCAGACGAAGTCTGAGTGTGAAAAGAACTATTTACTACAAAGCAGTTCATTTATCTTCTTTAATAATGTTAACAGCTCAGCCATAAGCTCAATTCCGCTTTGCTGCATCTCTGTTTCAAAAAAATTATAATTACCTGGTTGTACTATTAGTGAAAAGACATTACAATATAGGGGAATAAATATAATATTTAAGGTTGATTAATTCAAAAATTTAAATAGTAGTCTGAAAAAATTGTGAAAATACAAGAATGGAATATAAATATGGAATTTACAGTAAAAAAATTATTAGAAGAAACAATGAACCAACATTTGATAAGCTTGGTGTTTAGTAATCCAATAGATAAAGATATCATTACAAAGATTAAAGTTAGACCGGTCTTAATTAAGGAAGAGTTACTTTTTCAGATAACAAAATATATTAAGGAGAAGGTTTTTCACACTAACGAATCGAAAGAGGAATTTTTAATACAAGCACAGGAGTTGACGGACGGAAGTTTTCGTCAAATAGAGATTAACACAACTCACGGAAGTGCTTCTATCTTATTTAGTAAAAAGGGTAAAGTAACCATTATTAATAAAATTAAGAAAAGTCATATTACGACTACCGATATTAATGCAAAATTAGAAAAGGAAGAGCTGCAGAAATTTAGTCATAACAAGAAGAAAAACTATATTTTGCAGGAAGGTACTGCACTTCCGTTTTTAGTTGACTTGGGAGTCATGACAAAAGAAGGGCAGATAGTTAAAGCAAAGTCAGATAAGTTTAAGCAAATCAATCGCTTTTTAGAATATATAGAAGATATTTTGCCCTATCTTGAGCAAAATCGAGAATTAACGATACTTGATTTTGGCTGTGGCAAATCCTATCTTACCTTTGCAATGTATTATTATCTAAAACATATGAAGAGCTACAATATTAATGTAATTGGACTTGACTTAAAGAAAGATGTAATTGAAAATTGCAATAATTTAAGCAAAAAATATGGTTATGATAAACTTTGCTTTCTTGAAGGGGATATTGCGTCTTATACTGGCAATAATCAAGTTGATATGGTTGTTACGTTACATGCTTGTGATACAGCAACAGACCATGCTTTGTATAAGGCACAGAGTTGGGGTGCAAAGGTCATTTTATCCGTGCCTTGCTGCCAGCATGAACTAAATAAGCAAATGAAAAATGAGACACTAAATCCATTATTTCAATACGGAATTATTAAAGAAAGAATGGCTTCATTGGTTACAGATGCATTACGTGCACAGTTACTGGAAACAAAGGGGTATCGGGTTCAGCTTCTTGAGTTTATAGATATGGAGCATACGCCTAAAAACATCTTAATACGTGCGGTAAAGAGGCCTGGTGAGGGCATAGAGAAGGGCAAGTTGAGTGAGGATTTGAAAAATTGCATGGATTTTTTAAAGGTAGATCCCTGCTTGTATCGTCTTTTTCAGGAGGAAGATAGTAAACTGATTAATTAGTGATTGTAATGATGTTTGGAGGCTAAATGCTAAAACATGTTTATCGAATAATTATATTAATTATTGTATTTGTAGCAGCCTTTTCCTACTTTAGCGGGGATATTAAAGAGGTTGTTTTTGATGTTGATAATACGACAATAATGGAAGATGCTACATTTCCGTTAGTGAAAATAAAAATTAATGATGGGGCAATTAATCTGCTGCATGGTTACAGCAGTAATTTGGATGCAAATCAAATTAGAGAGTCAGTTACACCACTTGATAAGGATCAAGCTTTTGAAGTACAGATTGATTATAAAGAATATGATATAAAAAAGATGAATTATGAAGTACGAGAGTTTGTGGGTAATTCCCTGATTGAAACAAGTTCTGTCAGTGTATTTGAAGAGGATGGAACGGATAAAACAGCAAAAGTTAAGCTGCAGGCAGAGTTAGAACAGGGCAAGGAATATGCATTAAAACTAACCCTGATTACCAGTAAAAGTGAAAAAATGTATTATTATCAGCGTATAAAAATATATGAACAGGCTTATTTAAAAGAAAATCTTAATTTTGCTCTTGAGTTTCATCAGGCAATGCTGGATAAAAGCGAAGCAGAGAGTATGATTAAATACATTGAGTCTTCCAAGGATGCGGATAACTCAAGCTTTGCCAATGTTAATATCTTCTCAAGTTTTGATATGATTAGTTGGGGAAATCTAAATCCAACGGTTATTACGACAGTAATACCAACAATTAAGGAAATATATCCAACTACTACATCAATTGAACTTAACTATATAGTAGAGGCTGAAATTAACGGAGTAATTGAGAGCTTTAATGTCTCAGAGTTTTTCAGGGTAAAATATTCAAGTACAAGAATGTTTCTGCTTAATTATGAGCGTCATATGGAGTCCATATTTGACACATCACTTGCGAGTCTAGATTATAGTGAATTGAAACTGGGAATAACAGAAAATCTAGAAGTGCCATATGTAGCGGGAGAAGATGAAACCAAAATTGCTTTTGTTAGAAATAGAGAGCTGTGGTTTTATGATCTTACAAACAATGAGATTACGAAAGTATTCAGCTTTAAACAAGAAAACACAGACTATATAAGAGATGTATATGACCAGCATGATATCAGAATATTGAGCATGGATGCGGAAGGAAATATGAACTTCATGGTTTATGGGTATATGAATCGTGGCCAATATGAGGGGAAGGTTGCCATTATTCTGTATCATTACATTCGTTCAGAAAGCCTTATTGAAGAATTAGTGTATATACCCGTGGAGGAACCGTATCAAAAATTAAAAGAGAACTTAGGTGAACTATCCTATGTTAACACGAAAGAAGTATTCTATTTTCAGGTAAATCAAATGATATACTCCTATAATTTAATAACCAAAAAGTTATCAGAGATAGCAAAAGATGTGAATAAGAATCAACTAATGGTTCTGGAAGATATTAATTATATTGCTTGGCAACAGAATTCTGATCCCAGACAATCAGAACAAATATATCTGATGGATTTAGAAACTGGAAATCAAGATATAATAAAAACAAAAGAAGGATATAATATTCGTCTTATGGATAAGATAGATTCCAATATTATCTATGGCTATGTTGAGAAGAACAATTTTGCTACTTTAATTGATGGAAGCCTAATGGCTCCCCTGTCAAAAGTGGAAATTGCGTCTGTAGATAAAAAGATCTTGAAATCCTATCAAAAACAAGACTATTATATTAGTGGTATTGCGGTTAAGGATAATATAGTAGAGCTTCGTAGAGTACAAAAGGTAGAAGAAGAGGATAAGCTCTTATATACGTTTGCGCCGACAGATTATATTATGAATCAGGAGAAGGAAAAGAAGCTATTAATTCAAGCTTCTTCTAGAGTTACAGATTTAGCTCTAACAGAATATTACCTTAGTTTTCCAGCTGGGTTTGAAATGTATGAAATACCTAAAGTTAAAACTACAGTTAATACAATTATTGCAAAAGACCCAACGGTACGCCTTCCAGAGGATGGACAGATGATGTTGGCTTATTATCCATATATTACTGGAGGTATTGAGGGTTCCTATGAAAATGCAGCAGATGCAATTCAAATTGCAAAAGAAGGAATTGGAGTAGTGCTAAATAGCAGCAATCAATTGATTTGGGAAAGAGGAGTAAAAGAAACCACGAAGACAATCAATACATTTGTGGACATGACAGGTGAAGCATTACCTAATAAAACCTTAGAAGCTTGTATACAACGTTTATTAGAATACCAGAATGTTGATAAAAGTTTGGAGCAGCTTTCTGTACAAAATAGCTCTGCGTATGATATACTTAAAAAATATTCCAGATATACGCCAATCAGATTATCCGGTGTAGAGCTGGATGATGTATTGTATTATGTATCACTTGGTAGACCTGTGATAGCGATGACAAATCTAGAAGATGCAGTAGTTATCTATGGATATGATACATTTAATATAATGGTTTACAATCCTGCTATTGGGAAAACACTGAAAATGGGAATTCAAGATAGTGCACAAACCTTTAAAAATGCAGGAAATGTATTTTTGTCCTATCTATATGAGTAAATATAGATAGAGAATATTGTTAGTTATTTGTAACTAGATCGTATGAATTTCACACAATCTAGCAAATTAAAAAATAAAGGAGATAAGCTATGGACGAAAGAGTTAAAGTTTTAGCACATAATTTAGTTAACTATTCAATGGAAGTTAAACCAGGTGATAAGGTGTATGTTCACTATATCGGACCTTCCACACAGGATTTGGCAAGACAATTAGTGAAGGAAGTATATAAAGCAGGTGGAATTCCATTTGTACATTATACCGATGTATTATTACAGAGAGAAGTATTATTAAATTGTACAGAAGAGCAAATGACCTTAAGTGGTAAAATAGATGCAGCAGAAATGGAAGAAATGGATTGTTATGTAGCGGTACGTGGTACAGACAATGTATCAGAACTTTCCGATATTCCTTCTGAAAAAATGAAGATATATGAGAAATATTATTCAACACCAGTGCATCATGAGGTTCGCGTCAAGAAGACCAGATGGGTTGTACTTCGTTACCCAAATGCAGCAATGGCACAGCTTTCCAATACAAGTGTTGAAGCATTTGAAGATTTCTACTTCCAGGTATGTAATCTTGATTATGCAAAGATGGGCAAAGCTATGTTAAACCTGAAAGCTTATATGGAGCGTACGGATAAGGTAAGAATTGTTGGACCAGGAACAGATCTTCAGTTTTCAATTAAAGGTATCCCAGCAATTCCATGTGACGGACAACGCAATATTCCTGATGGTGAAGTATACACAGCACCTGTTAGAGAATCCATTAATGGTACCTTAGCTTACAATACACCTGCAGTATTCCAGGGCTTTACTTATGAGAATATTAAATTCCGTTTTGAAAATGGTAAGATTGTAGAAGCAACTGCAAATGATACGGATCGTATTAATCAGGTGTTGGATACGGATGAAGGTGCTCGTTATATTGGCGAATTTGCTATTGGTGTAAATCCTTATATCTTAAAGCCAATGAAGGATACTTTATTTGATGAGAAGATTATGGGATCTTTCCACTTCACACCAGGAAACTGTTATGAAGATGAAGCTCCTAATGGTAATCATTCCGCAATTCACTGGGATTTAGTATGTATTCAAACTCCTGAATACGGCGGTGGTGAAATCTATTTTGATGATGTTTTAATTCGTAAAGATGGAAAATTCATCGTACCTGAATTAGAATGCTTAAATCCAGAGAACTTAATCTAAGGATTGGAGACAAAAATGAAGCTATTGACAGCAGCAATACCATGTTATAACTCAGCAGCCTATATGAGTCACGCAATCGAAACCCTGTTAACAGGCGGGGAAGAGATGGAGATTATAATAGTAAATGATGGGTCTGTTGATGATACGCAAAAGATTGCAGAGGAATACCAAAGTAAGTATCCCAGCATTATAAAGGTGATTAAACAGGAGAATGGTGGTCATGGTGAAGCTGTGAACACAGGACTTGCAAATGCCACAGGATTTTATTTTAAAGTTGTTGATAGTGATGACTGGGTGAATGAACGAGCTCTACGTCAGGTAATGGATACCTTAAAGGATTTAATTGCTGAAGGTAAAAGCCCGGACTTATTTCTTGCCAACTACGTTTACGAAAAAGAAGGGGCTAAGAAAAAGGTTATCAACTACAAGTGGGCATTGCCAAGGGATCAGATTTTTACCTGGGATGATGCTATGCACTTTAAGCAAAGTCAGAATATCCTTATGCATTCCACAATCTATAGAACTAAACTTTTACTAAGCTGTGGAATACAGCTTCCAAAACACACCTTCTATGTGGATAACATTTTTGTATTTCAACCGCTCCCTTATGTAAAAACCATGTATTATATGGATGTTAATCTATATCGGTATTTCATTGGACGAGTGGATCAGTCAGTGAATGAACAAGTTATGATCAGACGAATTGACCAACAACTAAAAATAACAAAGATTATGATTGAATCTCATAACCTTACACAGTTAAAAAGTAAGAAACTTCAAAATTACATGATAAAATATCTCGCAATGATGATGATGGTAAGCACAGTCTTTTTAATTAAAGATGGAAGCGATGCAGCACTTGCAAAGAAAAAGGATCTTTGGGATTATCTAAAATATTATGATAAGTGGCTTTATAAAAAAATAAAATCACATATCTTAGGAAGAACGGTTAATCTGCCAGGTAAATTTGGACGTAAAGTGGTTGAAACGGGTTATAATATAACCCGTAAGATATATGGATTTAACTAGTTAGAAAGATAGAAAAAGACGATAACTCGTTGAGCATGTGATGTGACTCAACAGGTTATCGTCTTTTTTGTGTTTAAGACTTATAAGTATTATGTTGCATAGTATTTGGTATATAGTCTAAATTTTAGATAACTCGGTAGTACTATTAGAAACCTTGCTTCTTGAGGGTACATAAACAATTACATACATAATCATATTGAGTGCCATGGCACCAAAAATGTCTAGTATAGAATGTTGCTTTAATAGTACGGTGGACATACAGATTAAAATGGTTAAAATTAAAGCTCCAAATTGCAGTTTAGGAAGACGGCGGAGAGCCTCACTTTTATGAATGGCGATGTAAGCAGCAATGGAGTTAAACACATGGATGCTGGGGAAAACATTTGTCGCAGTATCAATGGCATACAGCTTACCTATAATCGATGTAAATATATTGCTCCGTCCAAGTGTGTCAAGATTTTCCCTTAAGTAGTGCCCGTTGGGCCATATGGTATAGATGGTTAAGCATATGGTCATACCTATAAAAATATTTGCACAGAATTTATAAAAATCTGACTTAGAGGTAAACAGAAAATAGATGACGGTGGTAGCAATATAAATAAACCATAAGAAATATGGTATGACGAAAATTTCAGAAAAAGGTATCCATTGGTCAAGCTTGGATTCAATGGGGTAAAACTTAGTGGTAACGGACCGCTCCAAGAAAGTAAACCAAATCATATAGACGAAGAAATAAGATAGTATTGCAGCATGCTTATATTTTATTATAAAATTTTTTAATTGCTTTAATAAATTCATACTTCGTTTTCCTTTCTAATTCCAATGCTTGGGGAGCATCCTTTAAGTATATTACTATTATATAACATAACTTGATTTCTTATGTCGTTTTTTAATTTAAAATAAGGAATAGTTTCACTGTGTCATACTAGTTAGTGCTAGTATATAACATTACGAATTGTGTTATGTATTTCATTGTATCATATATTATTGAGTACGGATAGCTAAAACTATTATATCATGAACATATAACATGTCCATAATCTTGTTACTATAAGCGGTATTTTATAAGAAAGCTTTTTAATGCCTCATTTTCTAGTAAGAATAAGAATGGACAGATAGATGCAAAAT
The DNA here is from genome assembly GCA_023407575.1 of Bacillota bacterium. GTDB lineage: Bacteria > Bacillota > Clostridia > Lachnospirales > Lachnospiraceae > Mobilitalea. Next base: position 502,238 of record JAEYLX010000049.1, on the reverse strand, counting down.
ACTTATAATATGATTATAAGATGGATTGTTAGTAAGTTAAAGAAGATTTTGAATTATTTGGAATATATCAATGGATTAGTCCGTCTTTATCTGTAATAGTTTATATTAGAGATATATTTTGTGATATAAGGAGGCTTATTATGAAACGTGTATTTATTGTTGTTTTGGATAGTGTTGGTATTGGAGAGCTTCCAGATGCTGACCTGTATGGAGATGTAGGAAGCCATACTTTGTATGCCGCTTCAAAGAGTAATTATTTTAACATGCCGAATATGAAGAAGTTGGGATTATTTCATATAGACGGAGTAAAGAATTATTTTCCTGAAATGGACGAAATAAAGCAGTTTGAGGGTTCGGTAGCAAGAATTGCAGAAAGATCAAAAGGAAAGGACACCACCACTGGACACTGGGAAATTGCTGGTATTATATCGGAACAGCCATTTCCAACGTATCCAAACGGCTTTCCTAAGGAAATTTTAGATGTGTTTGAAGAAAGAACTGGAAGAAAGGTAATTTGTAATCTTCCATACTCTGGAACAGATGTAATAAGAGATTTTGGTAAGGAGCATGTAGAGACTGGAGCACTTATTGTCTATACTTCTGCTGATAGTGTATTTCAGATAGCAGCGCATGAAGGTGTGGTGCCAATCGAAGAGCTATATCGTTATTGTGAAATTGCACGAGAGATACTTACCGGTGAACATAGTGTAGGCCGTGTTATTGCAAGACCTTTTGAAGGGACTGCTCCGGATTATAAGAGAACCTCCAACCGACATGATTATTCGTTGATTCCACCTACAACAATGATGGACCAATTGTTAGAAAAAGGCCTCGATACACTGGCTGTTGGTAAAATATATGATATTTTTGCTGGCAAAGGCATTTCAGATACCGTTAGAACACATAATAATGAAGAAGGAATTGAACGACTCATTGAACGTCTGGATAAAGACTTTGAAGGATTATGCTTTGTTAATCTGGTAGACTTTGATATGATTTATGGTCACCGTAATGATGTGGATGGATATGCAAAAGCTCTAACCTATTTTGATGAACAGGTTCCAAGAATTTTAGCTGGAATGAAAGAAGATGATATTCTTATCGTAACTGCAGATCATGGTTGTGATCCATCGACACCGTCGACAGATCACTCACGCGAATACATTCCATTGGTGGTATATGGTGATAAAGTAAAAAAGGGATTAAACCTCGGTCGAAAAGAATGCTTCTCAGATATAGCAGCAACTATCCTTGATTATTTCAACATAGAGTCCAGGGTAGCAGGAACCTCGTTCCTTGGCGAAATATTGTCATGAGAATCGTAATCCAAAGAGTTTTAGAAGCAAGTGTAAGTGTTGATGGGGACATTATAGGAACAATCGGCAAAGGATATTTACTATTACTTGGAGTTAGTTCAGAGGATACAAAGGAAATAGCAGATAAGTACATGGATAAGATACTAAAGCTTAGAATTTTTGCTGATGAGCAGGGAAAAACAAATTTATCCCTACATGACGTAGGAGGAGAAGTACTTGTGGTATCACAGTTTACGCTTTATGCAGATTGTAAAAGAGGTAATCGTCCTGATTTCCTTAAAGCAGCAGGTGCTGTGCATGCAAAGGATTTATATGAATATGTTCTTAATGGAATAAAAGAGCGTATTGGAAGGGTGGAAGCAGGTGAGTTTGGCGCAGATATGAAAGTATCCTTAGTCAATGACGGACCCTTTACCATTGTCCTGGATGAGAGTTTGATGGGTTAAATCATTTAGTTCGCAATTAATTGTATATATAGAATGATGAAAGAGAAGCTGCTTTGGCAATGTCCAAGGTGGCTTCTTTTTACACAAATTTAACATAGATTTGAATTAACCATGTAGGAAGAAGACTTTCAATTCCTGTAGACTAGTAATCAGAAGTAGACGGGAACATTAGAAAAAGGGGTTGGAGGAATACAAATGAAGAGTATTAAAACAAAGCTTATTATAGCATTTTCCGCTTTGGTACTCATGGTTACACTATGTGTTGGAATGATATCCTTATATCAAAGCTTTCAAGCGATTAAAGTAGAAGCGAATAAGTCTTTAGAGCTACTGGCAAAGGAAGGCGCAAAAGTAACCGAAAGTCGTATGGATGCAATGATGTCTATACTCTCGCTGTTAGCGAAAGATAAGGCAATGACTAATATGGATTGGGAAGTAGACCTGTCAGTATTAAAGGAAGAGCTGGCCAAGACGGATTTTCTTGATATAGGGTATGTTCTCCCTAACGGTTATACCTACTATACGGATGGAACGGTTCGATCAATGAGTGATCGTGAATATGTTAAAGCGGCCTTACAAGGCCAGGCAATGATGTCGGATGTTGTTATTAGCCGTGTAACAAGAAAACCAGAAATAGAACTGTGTGTGCCCATTATAAGAGATGGAGAGGTAGTTGGCGCACTTCTTGGGAGAAGAAATGCGGATGCTTTGGGTCAGATAATAAAAGATGAAGGCTATGGTGCAGAAGGCTATGCCTTTATGATAAATTCAGAAGGCAGAATGATTGCAAATCCAGATACCCAGAAAGTAATTAATCGGTACAATCCCATTGAAGAGGCAAAGGAAGATAAAGCACAGCTTTCCTTAGCAGGGTCAGTGGAGCAGATGCTAAATTTAAAAGAAGGTGTCAGTAGCTATAAGTTAGAAGGTGTGAAGTACTACGCTGGATTTTCACCAATTAAAGGGACGGACTGGATCTATGTTATTACAGCAGTTGAAGATGAGGTTTTAAATGTACTTCCAAAGATGGTTCAGACGATGCTGTTGGTAATGCTTTTCGTTTTAGTAATAAGTGTAGGAATTGTATTCCTGCTGGATCATAGAATAACAAAGCCACTCATAGGAATGACGAAACTGTCAACAAAGTTGGCAGAGCTTGACCTAAGAGATAATATTGCAGATAATTATCTGGCGCAAAAGGACGAGATAGGAATACTTTCAGCGACGTTCCAGGAACTAATTAATAAACTAAGAGACATTATAACTATGATAACGGATGCCTCTAACCAGGTTAGTGCAACTGCCCAAGAGCTTAGTGCCTCTTCCTTAAATTCTGCCGTAGCCAGTGAAGAAATAGCAAGAACAGTGCAAGGAGTGGCAAAAGGTGCATCAGATCAGGCTAAGAATACGGAAGAAGGTTCAAGTATTGCAATAAACCTTGAGCGTTTAATCGAAATAAATCATGAACATTTGATTAATTTAAATGCATCCTCAAAAAGTGTGGATCATTCTGTTAAGCATGGACAAGAAGATATGAAAAGGTTGGCAATGATATCGAATGATAATCGTAAAGTAATGGAGGATATCTGCGAAATCATTACAACAACGAAAACCAGCTCCATTCAAATCGGTGAAGCAAGTCGCGTGATTTCTGAAATTGCACGAGAAACCAATCTCTTAGCATTGAATGCAGCGATAGAAGCAGCAAGAGCAGGTGAGGCAGGAAGAGGCTTTGCTGTTGTTGCAGAGGAAATTCAGAAAATGGCTGACCAATCTTCAACCTCGGCAAAATATATAGATCAGATCATAGTAGAATTACAACATCATGTGACAAAAGCCTTTGATTTTGTAAATCTGATTACAAATGCATCTGATTTACAGCAAAAAAGTGTAGAAAAGTCATTACAAAGATATCAGTCCATTGCTGATAACATGAAGGTATCGGAAGAAGTTGTGGAGGTATTAAATAAATCAGAGCAAGATATGAACTATGCTAAGAACCAAATTTTATCACTTATGCAAGCGTTAGCATCGGTAGCAGAAGAAAATGCAGCAGGAACCTTACAGGTATATTCCTCTGTAGAGGTTCAATCTACATCAGTCAGAGAATTGGCGTTGGCAAGTGAACGATTATCTCAGTTATCTTCTAATTTGTTGACAATTACTACTAGATTTCAAGTGTAGGAGATATGGCTAAACTATTACAAAATATAGATTTCCTCAATATATTTTATAAAATTATATAAAAAAACTAAAATAAATGTATAAAGTTTCCCATTTTACAAACAATATAATTAGTTAAAAATTGTAACAACTAACTAAAAATCTAAAATACGTAAAATGGAGGAAGCTCATATATGAAAGCCACTGGAATTGTAAGAAGAATAGATGACCTTGGACGTGTTGTTGTTCCAAAAGAGATCCGCAGAACTTTAAGAATAAGAGAAGGAGATCCTTTGGAGATATTTACTGATAGGGAAGGAGAAATTATTTTAAAGAAATATTCTCCAATTGGTGAATTAGGACAATTCGCTAAGCAATATGCAGACTCACTCACACAGACAACTGGGCATATCGTAGTGATAACCGATAAGGATCAATTCATTGCAGTTGCAGGACCAACCAAGAAAGACCTTGTAACAAAAGGAATCAGCCATGATTTAGAGGAAGTAATTAACGAAAGAGAAACAATTGTTGCTTCAAAAGACGACAAGAGTTATATAAAGATTATGAACGAAGAGGATTCAGAGTTCATGTTCCAGGTTATTACACCTATCATCAGTGAAGGTGATGCTATTGGATCTGTGATAATCCTTACAAAGGATGCAAAAACTAAATTCTCAGATCTGGAGATTAAACTTGCAAGTACAGCAGCAGCATTTCTAGGAAGACAGATGGAACAATAAGATTATTAGGGCACTCCGATAGCAGTTTCTCAGTCTGATACCTTATAGGTATAGGATAAAATGTGAATGCTGTCAGAGTGCCTTCTTTTTGTATAACAGTAAATTATTCTTAATTTCCTGTTATTGCGCACTTTGTTACAGGTACGGGCTTGTAAACCTTGGAAAAGGTGGTTATAATACTGATATCACAAAGTAAGTAAACAATGGGTGTACGAAGAAACGGAAACGTCCCTGATACAAAAGATAAGTTACGGGTTTCGTTAACGGGAGGTTAATGTGACAAACTATAATTTTAATGATTTTATGGAAATTATACGCAAGTTAAGGAGCAAGGAGGGGTGTCCTTGGGACAGGGAACAGACCCATGAAAGTCTTAAGACCTGTTTGATTGAAGAGTGCTATGAAACCTTAGAAGCAATTGATAAGAAGGACTATCAAAATCTTAGTGAAGAACTCGGAGATATTCTTTTACAAGTTGCACTTCATAGTGTAATTGCAGAAGAAACCAATGAATTTACAATTGAAGATGTCGTTCAAGGAGTATCTGAAAAAATGATTCGCAGACATCCCCATGTATTCGGTGATGCAACCGTTGAAAATAGTGAAGAGGTTTTAGCGAACTGGGAAGATATTAAAAGGGCTGAAAAACAGAATGTAAGTCCAGTACAGGAAGTGCTTAGTGTTCCCAAAGCATTTCCGGCTAACGTCAGAGCGGAAAAAGTCCAGAAGAAAGCATCAAAGTCAGGGATGGATTTTGAAGATTATAAACAAGCCTTAAAAAAGGTCTATGAAGAGCTTGATGAACTCACGGAATCCATTGAAAATGGGGATAAAAGCAAGATTTTCGAGGAATTTGGGGATGCCATGTTCTCGATGATTAATTTGTCCCGGTTTTTACAATTAAATGCAGAAAATTCCTTGACAAATGCCACTAATAAGTTTATAAATAGATTTGTAGACGTCTTTGCTCTAGCTGAGAGCAGGGGACAAAATCTATGCGAGCTTTCCCCTGAAAATCAGGACATGTTGTGGCGGGAAGTTAAATAATCGTTAGATTATCCAAAAAATATAATTAATACTCTAGAGGAGGAGAAATCCATGAACAAAGCAGAATTAGTTGCAGCTATCGCAGAGAAGACAGATTTTTCAAAGAAAGATTCAGAGAAAGCGTTAAAGGCTTTTATTGATGTAGTTACAGAGGAATTAACCAAAGGTGAGAAAGTACAGTTGGTTGGCTTCGGAACATTTGAGGTATCTGAGAGACCTGCAAGAACAGGAAGAAATCCTTTAACAAAGGAAACTATTACTATTGCTGCTTCTAAGGCACCTAAATTCAAAGCTGGTAAAGCTTTAAAGGATGTTATTAACGCTTAGTAGATGACAATGAAGAGGCTGCTTAAATTCCGAACAAACGAATTTAAGACAGCCTTTTTTTAATTCATGACAAATGAAACGACTTCTCGTTTCATTTTGTTTTAAAAAGCACTCCGCATCCTTTTAATAACAGATTGGAGTCAAATATGAGATTAGATAAGTTTTTAAAGGTATCCAGATTGATTAAACGCCGTACCATTGCTAATGAAGCCTGTGATGCTGGAAGGGTTATGATTAATAGTAAGCCGGCCAAGGCTTCTGCAACGGTAAAAGTAGGAGACGTAATAGAAATTGGATTCGGTGCTAAGCTGGTGAAGGTTGAGGTACTGGATGTACAGGAATCAACAAGAAAAGATGATGCCAAGGAGTTATACAAATATTTATAGGCAATGATTGAACAAAAGAGGTTTACAGTGTAGCTAAGATGACACTGTAAAACCTTTTTATGTAATAGGAAAGTTCGTAGAAAAGATTCTTTCGCTCGTAAAATAAGTATCGTCATGAACTGAAAGATATTCTCATATACTTAAAAAGGTACATCTTGTTCCATTTTTGGAATGATTATTTAGGGGTGTATATAAGAAAACTTTCACAGTTTATGGAAAGAATGGAGGATATCTATGGATGAAAAACAACAGGTACTAAAGGGTCATAAGCTAAATATTAATGCGAGAAAGGCAGCAGCAATTACAGGGGTAAATGATGTGCTATCTTTTGATGCGGGAGAAGTGCTTTTGCAGACCGAGCAAGGAATTCTTATGATTCGTGGTAGCGAACTTCATGTTAACCGTCTTACCCTTGAAAAAGGTGAGGTTGATATCGATGGACGAATTGATAGCTTAACCTATTCTGATGCTTCAAATGCAGGTAAATCTTCGGAATCGCTGTTCGGCAGGCTATTTAAGTAGGAGGCCTGTATGAATCATGCAATTGCGACAGAGCTGCAATTCTTTCTCATATCTATACTATGGGGCGTAATTATTTTGTTTGTATACGATTTTTTAAGAATCTTTCATAGAATTATAAAGCATAATACAATAATCCTGGCGATAGAGGATATCATATTCTGGGTAGTAGCCAGTGTATTTATTTTTGCCATGATCTATAATTCTAATAATGGAATTATCCGAGGTTTTTCAGTAATCGGAGTTTCACTTGGCATGGTGTTCTATCATTACACAATTAGTAACTTTATCGTGAATAGCATAACCAAACTAATTAAACTTCTACTTACCCCTTTTACAATGGCAATTAAGATGGTGAAGAGGTTTTATTGTCGTGTACGGAGCCGAATTAGAAAAATTAGAAATTTCATATTTAAACGATTGAAAAAACATTTGGATTCGTTTAAAATAGCAGTAAATACTAAGAAACAAAAAAGAGCGGCTAAGAGAAAGCAGCTCCTTGAACAGAAAGCTTTAGAGAAACAGAAAAAGCAAGAAATATATCTTCAAAAAAATAAAGCAAAGCTGGAAGAAAAACAGAAGCTGGCACAAGCAAAAAATGCAAAGAAAAAATCCTCCACAAAAAGAAACATACCTGCGAATGCAGAGGTAGGTAATCACATTTTACCTGAAAAAAGCTTGTCTGTAGAAAAAAGAAAGCCAGTTGAATTAAGTTTGTATACGTCAATTAGGAATAAGGAAGAACAGAGTCAGCCAAAGGATAGTCTAAAGGCAAACGGACGGAAGAAAAGTTAAAAAGGAAATAAAGGATCAATCTGTCAAGTAATTATATTGAAAGAAAGGTGTTGCATTGGGATGAGGAGCAGAAAAAAAAGTGGGACAGGTATTGGAATAATTTCATTTGTGGTTCTCATTCTATTTGCAATTGTTGCTTATAGTAGGATAGGGCTTGAGGACCGATATGATGAAGCGAAATTGAAGGCCAGTCGTTTAGAGGCGCAAATAGAGGATGAAAATGAACGAAAGAAAGAGATCGAGAACTTTAAAGCATATGTTCAGACAAAGAGTTATATTGAAGAGATAGCCAGGGATAAACTGGGACTTGTCTATGAGGATGAATATATTTTTAAAAGACAAGAATAAATGGATTGACAAGTCCATGGAAAGCAGATATAATGGAGTTCGTCACTTCGGCGAAGTAGCTCAGCTGGCGAGAGCATGCGGTTCATACCCGCAGTGTCGGCGGTTCAAATCCGTCCTTCGCTACGAAGAAAAGAGAGTCTAATAGACTCTCTTTTTTTATTATATTCAACTTTTTAGGTCAATTTGATAAAGTTAATATTACTAATACATGAAAATATTGATATAAGATTTATAAATTGTGCCTTTTGAGTAAAAAATTATAGAAATACCTACAACATATTTTTACATGCATTAAGATTGAATGCCATATGGGTTAACGACGCTATCTTGTGTACAGATATATGTTAGCTACTAGGTGTAGAGTTATATCACAAAGCTGGTTAGTAAACCTTTCATTGTTAAGGTAATAATAAGTAGAAAAACAGAATTATTTTCAAGTTCTTAATATCTGTTAACTCCCTTTAATCGATAATTTCGACCTTTCCATGGCTATTTTGTCATAAAGTTTTTTAAATACTGAGCTTTAAACTGACAAAGATTTCAAGAATCACTTCCTATAATAACAACACAGTAATTCAATCAACAAGTAGAAGCAGGAGGCATTTGTGTTGTTATGAGACGATTTACAAAGAGGACTTTTTTAGTATATTTATTAGGATTTATTATTGCCAGAGCTATGTTTAATGATATGAATCCACTGTCTATTGGATATTTTACAGCAGCTTATCTTACTAATGCAGGAGCGGGCATGTCCTTTATCGTAGTATTGCTCGGTATTTCTTCTGTCATGGAACCTACACAAATAATAAAATATGCACTTACAATGGTGGCATCTTTAGTATTTATGGAATCTCCTCTATTTAAAAATAAAAATGTTTCTAAGATGGTATTATCTATTTTCCCTTCCATAATGTTACTTGCGTTTTCATTACTTGAGGCATCCGCATCAGGTGACTTTACTGACAGTGCAGTTTTAGCGATTTTAGAAGCTATAATTGCTGTGGTAGCCTCTGGTATTTTTCAAATTGCAATGGGGTACCTGCAGCAGGTGGGTAAGGATTATCGAATGAACAATGAGCAGATGATTAGTATTGCAGCAATGGTAGCTGTGGTTATCTACGCCATTCCGGAATTTGATATGGAATTTATCTCGCCATTAAAAAGTGTTGTATATTTTATTGTATTGTTCTTTACCTATAAGTTTGGAGTTGGACAAGGTGCAATTACCGGAGCTGTTTGTGGCTTGGCGATAGGCCTTCGTGGTAATTCTGCTTCAGAGATTGGATTGTATGCGGTTATGGGAATTATCCCAGCTGTTTTCCGGGAGATGGGACGGTTTCCAACAGCAATTATATACTTACTTACAGCAGTACTTATGGGTACAATTAATAGTGAAATGGAACTTAATACGGCGGAAATTGGAGCACTATGTTCTGCAGTTATCCTATTCCTGTTAATACCCGCCAGCCTTAGCTATAAAATGGACGCAGTGGGTGGAACAGGAAAACAGGAGCAATTAGCAACAGTTAATTTAAGAAAGATTGCAAAGGCAAGGATGAGGGTGTTTTCTGATTCTTTTTTAAAGCTTTCAAAGACTTTGGATATCATTACAGAGAAACAGACCAAACTGGAGCAGCAGGAGGTCAGCCGTATATTTGAAGATATATCGGAAAAGCTCTGTAAAAACTGCTCTAAGATTGATCAGTGCTGGGAGCAGAAATTTCAAAAAACCTATCAAGCTGCATGCTCCATGTTTGAGCTGGCAGAGAAGAAAGGTATGATTGAAAAAGAGGACATACCCTTGGAATTCCTAGATGATTGTATTAGTGTGGATCAGTTCATAGCAGAGACTAACCGTGGATTTGAAATAGCAAAACTTAACCAGATATGGCATAGTAGAATTTCCGAAAGTAGAGAGGTTATTGCAGAGCAGTTGAAAAAAGTTTCAGATGTAATTCAAGAAGTTACAGGGGAAATCTATGAAACCACACAGGGATTTGTAGCCGAAGAAGAGAAAATAATTCGTGCTTTGCGTTCGGCTCATATCCTGGTTAAAGATATTACTGTTTTTGAACAGACAGAGAAACGTAAAGAAGTTCACTTCAATGCGGCAAGCCAAGGTGGCAGATGTATTACCGCCAAAGAGGCTGCATCCGTTATCTCGGATGCCTTAGGAGTTAAAATGAAAGTGTCCGATACGTCGAAGTCGGTAATTAGTAAGGAGTATGAGAATTTCTGCTTTATTACGGATACAAAGTTTAAATTGATTACCGGTGTGGCAAGGGCGAAAAAAGAGCAGGTGTCTGGAGATAATTTTTCTCTTTTAAAGCTGGAGAATGGCGAATATATGCTGGCACTTTCTGATGGAATGGGAACTGGTAAAGACGCGGGTGAGGAAAGTGAAACAGTAATGTCCCTATTAGAGCAAATGATTGAAGCAGGGTTTAAAGCGGAGACAGCAATCAGACTCATAAACTCCAGTTTAGTACTTAAGTCAGAAAAGCAAACCTTTTCTACTATTGATCTTAGTATCGTCAATCTATTTACCGGTATTTGTGAGTTTATTAAGATTGGGGCAGCAGCAGCTTTTATCAAGAGAGATCACTGGGTAGAGACAATAACCTCCACCACTCTTCCAATCGGTATGTTGAAAAGCGTGGACTATGATACAGTAACCAAGAAGCTATATGAGGGGGATATTCTCATCATGGTCACGGATGGTGTCCTTGATTGTATCGAAGAGGAGAATAAGGAAGCTTATATGGAGCAGCTGATTCTCGGACTAAAGAGTAATAACCCTCAGGAAATTGCGAATAAAATTCTAGAAAAGACCTTGGCAGAGACGAATTATGTTCCCAAAGATGATATGACTGTAATAACAGCGGGAATGTGGTTAAAATAGATAACAGGCATGTAAATTAGTTTACCTGCTGTATTTCATTCAGAACAGGAGAAACGACTTGCAGTCTTATATTATTTGAAATTTAGTTGAAATATAAAAATAAAAAGGGTATGATACTATTAATCTTTTGCATACTGTTTACTAAGGGTAAAGTTGGAGACAATGTTAAATAAAATAGCAGAAAACATCAAACAATTTCATATGATTGAAAAAGGAGATAGGATTGTCGTCGGTGTATCTGGAGGCGCTGATTCTGTCTGTCTTTTGTCTGTGCTTCAAAAGCTATATGCGTCCAGGGATATCAGTCTGTTGGTAGTTCATATTAATCATGGACTGCGAGGAACAGAAGCGGATGAGGATGAAGCCTTTGTGAAAGAACTTTGCAATCGGATGAATGTAGAGTGCTATAGTTATTCTTTCAATGTGAAACAGATAGCAGATTCACAGGGGATTTCTGAAGAAGAAGCAGGAAGAAATGTGAGATATCAGTCGTTTTTAGAAGTGTGTAATAGACAAAAGTGTAATAAAATTGCAGTAGCACATAATAAAAATGATAATGCGGAAACTTTTTTGTTTCATTTGTTTCGTGGCAGTGGATTAAAAGGATTATCGGGAATTGCTCCAATACGGCAGTTGTCTACGAGTATGGAAGAAATTACAGTTATTAGACCGTTAAACTGTGTAGAAAGAAGTGAAATTGAAAAGTATTTAAAAGAGGAGCAGATAAGCTATCGAACCGATTCTACAAATCAAACGGATGATTATACCAGGAATAAAATTAGAAACAGAATATTAACCTATGCAAAGACAGAAATTAATCAGAATGCGGTGAGCAATATTTATGAAACTGCAGGCAGACTAAGAGAAGCGCAGGAGTATATTGAGGAACAGGTTAAACTTAGTTATAGGAACTGTGTAATTGAAGGTGAGATTGAGTTTAGGCTGAAATTAAAAGAATTACTAGAGACTGCGCCAATTCTCCAGAAGGGAATACTTCGTAATGCCTTTGAGAGGCTTGTAGGGAATTTAAAGGATTTAGAGTCAAAGCACATTGATGCTGTACTAACGCTATTACAGAAACAGGTCGGAAGAAGCGTGCATCTGCCCTATGGGATCATTGCAGAACGTGGGTATGAAGAGATTTTATTATATCATAAGCAAGGTAAGAGGATAGATGCGGACAACAAGGAGGCAATTCGCCCACAGGAGCTTTTAATTCCAGGTAGTATGAACTTGAAACCACAAGGCAAAAGGATAATGACTGAAGTTATTAGCTATCAAAAAAACACGGTAATACCGAAAAATAGTTGTATCAAATGGTTTGATTATGATAAAATAGAGAATGCTGTTGAGGTCAGAGGTCGAAAAGAGGGAGATTTTATTCAAATTAATACTCTCGGAGGACGAAAGAAGCTAAAGGATTATTTTATTGATCATAAAATACCAAAGCAGCAAAGAGATTCATTGGTACTTATAGCGGATGGTAATCATATCATGTGGATTATCGGCTATGGAGACCGAATGAGTGAAAAATATAAAGTGGATGAGACCACCACGAAAGTACTATTGATAAAAATGATTGATTTGGAGGAAATGCAAGATGAAAGATAAAGTAAGGGTTATGTTATCGGAAGAACAGGTAAATGAAAGGATTCGCCAATTAGCAGAACAGATTAGCAAGGATTATGAAGGCAGAAGTATTCATCTTATCTGTATTCTAAAGGGAAGCGTATTTGTTAGCTGTGAGTTAGCAAAGAGAATAACAATTCCTGTAACCTTGGACTTTATGTCTGTTTCTAGTTATGGAAGTGGTACAGTGAGCTCGGGTAGAGTAAGAATTTTAAAAGACTTAGATGAATCCATTCAGGATAGAGATGTTCTGATTGTTGAAGATATTATTGATTCTGGAAATACCTTATCTTACTTAATGGATTTACTTGCAACAAGATCACCAAGAAGTTTATCTATCTGTACCTTGCTGGATAAGCCAGATCGTCGTGTTACCGATGTAGATGTAAAATATGTAGGGTTTGTTATCCCAGATGAGTTTGTAGTAGGTTACGGACTTGACTATGATCAATACTACAGAAATTTACCCTATGTTGGTGTAGTTGAGCAATAAACGCAGTGAAGAATTGTAAATACCCAGAACCAAGCTCGAAAACCTGCGGTTTCCTCGCTGTTTGGCTCTCGCCAAACAGGAATATATAAAAATTATCTTTAGAAAGCAAGCTTTCACAGCTAATTTCCATATATTTTAATTGGTTCTGAATAGTAACAAATAACATAAAAGTATACACAATAAAGGAGGTTGTTCAGTGAGGAAACAGATGAAAGGATATGGTTTCTATATCGTTATTCTTCTGATTGCATTAGCAACAGTATTATTATCTCAAAGCATTGATTTTAATAATTCGGATGAATATTCCTATGGTCAGTTTATGAAGGACGTAGAGGAAGGCAATGTCAAAAACATTGATATTAAGCTTAATAGAGAAAGACCAACTGGCAATGTCATAGTTACACTGGCAAATGATAGTGAAAAATCGTTTCCGGCACCGGATGTAAATGTAATTGTATCCCTAGCCAACGAAAAAGATATAAGTTTTACTACAAATGACATACCAAAAGAAAATATTCTATTATCGATATTACCCTATATCTTAGTTTTGATCGTAATTATAGTCCTGTTTTCCTTCTTATCTAATCAAGCGTCAGTTGGCGGTGGTAACAGTAAGGTAATGAATTTCGGTAAAAGTCGTGCAAAAATGACTACCGAAGAGAATAAGAATACTACCTTCAAAAATGTTGCCGGACTTGATGAAGAGAAGGAAGAGTTAAAGGAAATTGTTGATTTCTTAAAATCCCCTAAAAAATATATTCAGGTTGGAGCAAGAATTCCAAAGGGAGTGCTTCTTGTGGGACCGCCTGGAACAGGTAAAACACTGCTTGCAAAAGCAGTGGCAGGAGAAGCAGGTGTACCATTCTTCTCTATTTCCGGTTCAGATTTCGTTGAAATGTTTGTTGGTGTGGGTGCTTCCAGAGTTAGAGATCTCTTTGAGGAAGCAAAGAAGAATTCCCCTTGTATCGTATTTATTGATGAAATCGATGCTGTAGCAAGAAGAAGAGGCACCGGTATGGGTGGCGGACATGATGAAAGAGAACAGACCTTAAATCAGCTCTTAGTTGAGATGGATGGATTCGGTGTAAATGAAGGCATTATTGTTATGGCAGCTACAAACCGTGTGGATATTCTTGATCCAGCAATTTTACGTCCCGGCCGCTTTGATCGTAAGGTTACCGTTGGACGTCCGGATGTTAAGGGCAGAGAAGAGATTTTACAGGTGCATGCTAAAGGTAAGCCATTAGGTGACGATGTAGATCTAAAGCAGGTTGCACAGACGACTGCTGGATTTACCGGAGCAGATCTCGAAAACTTATTAAATGAGGCAGCCATTGGTGCAGCTCGTGATGATCGAAGCTATATCAACAGTGAAGATCTTAAGAAATCCTTTATCAAAGTTGGTATTGGTGCTGAAAAGAAGAGTAAGGTTATTACAGAAAAAGAAAAATTAATTACCGCATATCATGAAGCTGGGCATGCGATTCTGTTCCATGTGCTTCCGGATGTTGGTCCAGTATATACAGTTTCAATTATTCCTACCGGTAATGGAGCAGCGGGCTTTACAATGCCACTTCCTGAAAAGGATGAGATGTTCCAGACCAAGGGAAGGATGAAACAGGAGATTATCGTTGACTTAGGTGGCAGAATCGCAGAAGAGCTGATTTTCGATGATATCACCACAGGTGCATCTCAGGATATTAAGGTTGCCACCAAGACAGCGAGAGCTATGGTAACACGTTATGGCTTCTCCAAAAACATCGGTATGGTAAACTATGATAATGATGATGACGAAGTATTCATTGGCAGAGATTTAGCTCATACCAGAAGCTACAGTGAAAGTATTGCTAATAAAATTGATGATGAAGTTAGAGCAATCATTGATGAGTGTTATGCAGAGGCAAAAAGAATTCTAGTTGAAAATATGAGTATACTTGAAGCCTGTGCAAAACTACTAATTCAAAAAGAAAGAATTACTAGAGAAGAATTTGAGGAACTTTTTGAAGTAGAAACAGTGTAGAAAAAATACCATTGTGCAAAACGACGGAAAATTATGAAGAAATTTGTAAAGTTTGTGCACACTTATTGTGAACTACATGTTATACTAATAAACGTAAACCCCAATACATTATATAGTTTTTGCTACACCCCCATAAGTAACAAAAATACCTTCTCCGAAAAAGGACAGTCCCATAACTGTCCTTTTTTATGCGCAAAAATATGAAAAATCCATTCCTCAAACAAGCAATAAAGGAATGGATTTTTTAAATGTCAGTTTACTGACACTTTTTTCTTATGTAGTTTGTACCAACTACTAAAAAGTGATATATTACGACAAACAAGTGCGTATACTTTAGTATACGAAAAGTGTTTTTTGATGTAACTTAACCTACACTTTATAAAAAATTTTAACATAAAAAGCCGGAATAAAACCGCCGGCTTTGTAATAGTAGATTAGAAAGGATTAACTTATGCTAATGGTGTATAATCGCTTTTTAAAATATACGTTTCTTTTTTTAACAGGTGGCTTTGCATATGGTGCGATAGAAATTCTTACTCGTGGATATTCACATATTTCCATGCTAATCGCTGGGGGAATCTGTTTTATACTAATCGGTCTTTTGAATGAGGTCTACGCTTGGGACATGTCCCTGCTAAGCCAGATGGTAATCTCTGCGGGTATTATTACCACCGTGGAATTTACGGTTGGTATTATAGTTAACGTGTGGTTAAAGCTAGGAGTTTGGGATTACTCCTCAAAACCATATAATCTATTGGGTCAGGTATGTCTGCTATATACGAATATATGGTTTCTTCTATCTTTGTTTGCAATCTTATTGGATGATTACTTACGATATTTTTTAATGAAAGAAGAAAAGCCGAAATATAAATTATTCTAAGGGATTAAAACACAATACTTATCAAGCAATTCAACAGGATGATAGGAAAGTTTTGAAGTACGAAGCCCTTCATCACCGACATCCTCTTCACGGTTAATATATTGAATACCAAAGGAAGATCTCATATCGCTGGAAAATTCTTTCACAATCATTTGATAGGAACCTGGATAATCTCTATTTGCCTTCTCAATATGACAGTATAAGGTATCATTAACAACTTCACCAATTGCTAGTGCAACAATGGTGTCATCGACCTCAATAAAAGCTCCTGGTAAATTGAAACGACTTAAGAAAGGTAATAATTCTAGGGTTCTGTTTAATTCTTCTTTCGCTAAAGAGGTGGATTTGCCATGATTTTTTTCATAATCTATTAAGAAGTCTGTAACCTTTTGTATATTTTCCTCGGTAATTCTTTGATAACTATAATTAGGGTAAAGTTTTTTGAATTTATTAATATGATTTCTCTGACCACTATATCTACGGCCTGCTAGATCTGCAAGATCTTCCGCTTGATATAAATAATCAGCCCAATCGCGACTTGGTGTTCCCGGAATGGTTCCCTTATATTGATCCACAAGGATGGGAAGTAGTGGTTCGGGAATGGTACAAAACCATAATGGAAGGTTGTTCGCATTACAATATTCCTTAAGTGCTTCCATAGCTTGTGGAAGGGAACCGCTGCCAACTGGAATTGTAAAGGAAGTACGATTTAAAAATTTAACCTTGTAAAAAATCATATTGTCGTGAATTGTAAATTGTGTTTCATAAAAATCTCGCCACATATACATTGCGCCTATGGTGTAATCACTGGTACGCGTAATTTTATATTTAAAGAATTCAGTTGCTTTCAATATATTATTAGCATTTATCGGCTCAAAGGATAGCATATAACCTCCTGAAGGTGTATTTAGATAATTGCGGAGAGTAGAAGGGGATAATGATAGAAGTTCTTCGTAATTGTCTAGTTTTAATGTTTGTCGTTTTACAGGCTTAAAATCTTTGGAGACAATCCGAGGACTGGTAAGCCAAGAGTTAATTTGTAACAAAAAAGACTATAGCACAAGACATTTATTCTGTCTAGTATAGGTTATTTTATATTATTTACCTGAGTGCACTAAGATTATGTTACACGAAAAAGCTTTTGTCGCTACATAATTATAGAGTTAATTGATGGAAAAAGAAAGATAATTAGTAATAATAAATATAAAAATTTGCTAAAGAAGTAGCTGTAACAATACGCTTGTGATAAAATAAAGTATCCAAACACCGTTTAAGAATGGAAGAACAGAGGTAATAATGAAGGTATTATTAGTAGCGCTTAATGCAAAGTACATTCACACTAATTTAGCTGTATATAGTTTGATGTCCTATGCTTCGGAATATAAAGATCAAATTAGTTTAGTCGAACTTACCATTAATCATTCCGAGGAGGAGGTTCTTCGTGAAATATATAAGGAAAGTGCAGATGTAGTGGCTTTTTCCTGCTATATATGGAATATTGGCATGGTAAAGAGGATTGCAGCCCAGTTAAAATTGATACAGCCTAAGGTTAGAATATGGTTTGGTGGTCCAGAGGTGACCTATGATGCAAAAGAGTGCCTGGCCGTAGAGGATTATCTGGATGGTATTATGATTGGAGAAGGCGAACAGACTTTTCTGGAATTAATGCAATATTATGTTGAGGGGGATATTAATCTTAGAGCAATTGATGGTCTTTGCTATAAGGAGGATACCACTGATGTTTTTTCAAAAGTTGTTATGACAAGAGATAGAATGCCAATCTCCTTGGATCAAATCCCATTTCCCTATGAGGATATGGAACGGTTTAAGAATAAAATTATTTATTATGAGAGTAGTAGAGGATGCCCTTATTTATGCAGCTATTGCTTATCTTCAGTGGACAAGAAAGTAAGATTTCGTAATGTTGAACTAGTGAAGCGGGAGCTGGGTATCTTCTTATCCTATCAGGTACCACAAGTAAAATTTGTTGATCGTACTTTTAATTGTAGTAAGAAACATGCAATGGAGATTTGGAGGTTTCTCAAAGAAAATGATAATGGAATTACAAATTTTCACTTTGAACTTTCAGCAGACATTCTAGATATAGAAGAAATAGAATTCCTGGCAACCTTAAGACCCGGACAGGTTCAATTTGAAATTGGAGTTCAGACCACCAATCCGGATACTGCAAAGGCAATTCACCGCACGATGGATTTTAATAAACTATCACATAATGTGGAGCTACTAAATCAAGGAAAGAATATTCATCTGCATTTAGATCTAATAGCAGGACTTCCCTTGGAAGGGTATTCATCCTTTGAAAAGTCCTTTGAGGAGGTTTATCTACTTAAACCCGATCAGTTGCAACTGGGCTTTCTAAAGATCTTAAAAGGGTCGGCTATGGAGCAAGATACAAAACGCTATGGGATTACTTACAGACAGGTCCCACCCTATGAGATTTTATTTACGAAAGAGCTCTCTTATGACGATGTAATTAAGCTTAAGGGTGTTTGTGATATGGTTGAGATATATTATAATAGTGGACAGTTTAGATATTCCATAAAATATTTGGAACACTTATATTCCTCTCCCATGAAGTTGTATGAGGAGTTAAGTGAATATTATAATAGTACTTCCATTCAGATGATGGCACATAGTCGTATCAGAAGATATGAGCTGTTACTTGGGTTTTTTGAAACGATGATAGCGGATAAGTGTATTCTTGAGGAGCAAGAAGATTTAATAGCACTTTTTAAAGAGCTTCTTTTACTTGACTTATTTCTTCGAGAAAAGTTAAAGGCAAGACCAAGTTTTGTTCCAAATATTGATAACCGAAATGATCTACGTGAATTATATGAAAAAAATAGAATGGACAGAAAGCATATTCATATAGAGAAATTTGAGTACGATGTTATTACTTCTGCTAGGACGGGACAGTTAATACGCAGACCAACTACGATATTATTTGACTACGAGAATAGAGATGCCTTAGACAATGGGGCGACATTAATGGAAGTATAAAGATGGATAAGAGTGTCAAAAGTTTATTTTGGCTGCAAAGATGAATATTTGCGTATATATATTCCTCGAATACACGTAATAAGGACTTTTGCCACACTAATTAAGGTTAAAGACATGATGTAACGTACTGTTTAGAAAGGAGCAAGATTCATGGCTAAGCAAAGAAGAACAAAAAAAGAACGAGAGAGAATGGAAAGAATTCTTGAAGCATTAAATAAGGAATATTCCACAGAATATCGTTGTTTCTTAAATCATGATACAGCCTGGCAATTATTAATTGCAACTATCTTGAGTGCACAGTGTACGGATGAGAGAGTAAATATTGTAACAAAGGATTTATTTAAAAAATATACATCCTTAGAGGACTTTGCCAATGCGAAGCAGGAGGAGCTCGAAAAGGATATCCATTCCACTGGTTTTTACCGTAACAAAGCGAAAAACATTATTTCCTGCGCAAGACAATTGGTCGTGGATTATAATGGAGAGGTTCCAAATGATATTGATATTCTTACCAACCTGGCAGGTGTCGGCAGAAAGACAGCTAATGTAATCCGGGGTAATATTTATAATGAACCCAGTATTGTAGTAGACACCCATGTAAAAAGAATATCCAATCGATTGGGATTTACCAAAGAAGAGGATCCTGTAAAAATTGAATTTGATTTAATGGATTTTCTGCCAAGGGAACAATGGATCTTATATAATATTCAGATTATTACACTTGGAAGAAGTATTTGTACGGCAAGAAGCCCTAAATGTGAGGAGTGTTTTCTTAGGAAAGATTGCCCATATCCAGATTTAGGCGATAAAAGAAAAAAATCTTGATTGATTGATAAAAATAGCATAGTATAAGTATTGTGCGTAACTATTTCGGTATAGTATAAAATGTCGTGGTGATAATACTAATGAGGCATTTAATATACTATAAACAAAAAACGTTCGGAAGAATGGAGGATAAAAATATGAATTTTTATAGCAACAAATTTAAAAGAGTGGTAGCTACTGTGATTGTAGTTGTATTAGTTCTATCAATGATAATTCCTTATATTGTTAGTGTATTAAGCTAAACAGTTAGAATCAGATGAATTAAAAAGAGGTTGGGTTCACCAAATATTATATAAAAAATATCTTCTTGAATAATCCAAGGGTTATGATAAAATAGGAAGAAGCTTGAAAAACTTGGATTATCTTGAATATTTTATGGATATGTAAGAGTATAATATTAGCCTAAATTACACGAGAACAAGAAAAAGAATACATTAGACAAAAAATACATACAAGTTGTTAGTTAGTAAAAGGAGGATGAATATGAGCAGAAAGTATTTATTATCCGCAATCATATTCGCGGTTGTAGCCCTGGTTTTCTTCGGGAGAAGTGAGACTGTATCTGCAAATGAAGATAACACCATCTGTCAAGGAGTTTTTATAGATCAGGTTGATGTGAGTGGTATGACAAAAGCACAGGCACAGGCAGCATTAGAGGATTTTGTAAAACAATTGCAAGCCAAAGGAATAGCCATTAAAGCAGGGGATGATATTATTTACTCTACAATGGGTGATTTTGGCTATACCTATAAGATAAATGATGACATAAGTGAGGCTTTAGCGCTTGGTAAGTCAGGAAACTTAATTAAAAGATATAAAGATTTAAAAGATATTGAACAGGGAAATGTTGTATTTCCACTTGAGTTTACTTTTGATGAGGGTAAGATTAAGGATCTTCTTAGCAAGGATGTAAGCTCCTATAATATTGCTCCGATTAATGCCACAGTAAAACGTGAGAATGGTGAATTCGTATATACAGATCATGTTGTGGGCAAAAAGGTTAATGTTGAAAAGACACTGAAAATAATTGCAGATGCTATGACTAACTGGAATCGTTTGGACATTGTCGTTGATGCTGTTATTGAGGATGATATACCAAAATATACAAGAGAAGACGTTGAATTATGTAACAAAGAGTTGGGTACTTATACGACCGATTTCTCTTCTTCAGCATTTGGACGATCAGAAAATGTAACCAATGGTGCAAGATTAATCAATAATTTAGTATTATATCCTGGCGATAAATTCTCGGCTTATGAGGTATTAACACCATTCACAGAGAAGAATGGATATTATATTGCAGGTGCTTATTTAAATGGTATTGTTGTTGATAGTGTTGGCGGCGGTGCATGTCAGGTGACAACAACACTCTATAATGCGGTTTTGGCAGCAGAGCTTGAGGTAGTGGAACGTATGCCTCACTCCATGACAATTAGTTATGTAGATTTATCCAGAGATGCTGCTATTGCAGGAACCTATAAAGATTTTAAATTTGCCAATAATTCTGACACACCTATTTTAATAGAAGGTTTTGTAAAGAATAAAAAGTTAACCTTTAAAATATGGGGACATGAAACAAGAGATACGGAAAACAGAAAGATTGAGTACGTTACAAAAGTACTATCACAAACAAATCCTCCAGCAGAAGTTGTGACAAAGGATCCTTCACAACCTACAACCTATCGTAAGGTTACACAGTCAGCGCATACAGGATATAAGGCAGAGTTATACAAAGTGGTTTATGAAGATGGTAAGGAAGTTAGCAGAACCCTTGTGAATACCAGCCGTTACCAGGCTGCTCCACAGTATGTTACTGTTGGTACCAAAAAGGTAGAAGAGCCGAAAAAGGATACCGATAAAGATACGAAGAAGGATGATAAAAAAGATACAACAAAGCCATCAGATGACAGTAAACCAAGTGATAGCACTGACAATTCAGATGGCACAGAGGATCAAGCTGTTATTGCAAATGATGACAGCACCTACCAAATGAATGAATGGGATCCGACCTGGGACTTTGAAGAACCAGTAGATTAAGAATTGATATTAATGTGACTACAAAAGCATAATTGGAGAATAAAATGAAACTTGGAAAAGTACCCGAAGCAGTCCTGAAACGGTCTGTACTAAATCAAATTAAGCATAGACGGGATGAAGTTCTTATAGGACCCGCAATCGGAGAAGACTGTAGTGTACTTGCAATTGCAGAGGATGAAGTATTGGTTATTTCCTCTGATCCTATTACAGGTGCTGTTTCAGATATTGGAACCTTAGCTGTGCATATTACTGCTAACGATATAGCTTCCAATGGTGCAGAAGTAATAGGTATTATGTTGACTATTTTATTGCCGGAGGAAACCGAAGAAGCTTCCTTAAAGGCAATGATGAAAGATATTGAGGCAGTATGTGTTAAGCTTGATATTGAAGTAATTGGAGGTCATACAGAAATTACAAAAGTAGTCAATCAGCCTGTGGTTACTGTAACAGGTGTTGGTAAGATGAAACGTAAGGATATGATAAAAACAGCAGGTGCGAGACCAGGCCAGGAAATTGTTATGACCAAATGGGCTGGGTTAGAAGGGACTGCTATTATCGCTACAGCAAAGGAAGAGGAACTAAGAGCAAAGTATTCCGATAGTTTCCTTGCTGGAGCAAAAAAAATGTTAGATCAGATCAGTGTTGTACCAGAAGCAAAAGTTGCCAGAGCGGTTGGGGTTACCTCTATGCACGATGTAACAGAGGGAGGTATTTTTGGCGCTCTCTGGGAAATCGGTGCTGCCTCTAAGGTTGGACTTGAGGTTGATCTAAAAAAGATTCTTCTAAAGCAGGAAACCGTAGAGATATGTGAATTCTATGATCTTAATCCATATATGCTAATTTCCAGTGGATGCATGCTCATTATTACAGACCATGCTAATCACTTGGTAGATAGCCTAAAGGCAGAAGGAATTGTTGCAGCCGTAATCGGACGTATTACCGAAGACAATGATCGTGTAATTCTGAATGAAGAGGAAAGACGCTTCCTTGAGCCTCCAAAGAGTGATGAACTATATAAAGTAATCTAAGCAATGAATAAGAATAGCATTTGAATAGCATTTGATTAGTAAAACCACTTGTATCAAATTGTAATGGTTTAAGACACTATAACGGAGGATAGGTATGAGGGAGAAGATCTTAACAGCAATTGATAAGAATAGTAAAGTATCAGCAGAGGACCTGGCAATTATGCTTGGTACCACCAAAGATGAAATTGTTTCCTTAATCAAGCAAATGGAGGAGGAAGCTATCATCTGTGGTTACCCAACCTTAATTAACTGGGATAAAGTTCAGTGTGAGAGAGTTACCGCACTCATTGAATTAAAAGTAACCCCACAGAGAGGGCTTGGCTTTGACCGTATTGCAGAGCGCATTTACAAGTTTGAAGAAGTACAGTCTGTATATTTAATGTCTGGTGGCTTTGATTTGACGGTAATTATTGAGGGAAGAACCATGAGAGAAGTTGCCAACTTCGTATCAGAAAAGCTTGCCCCAATGGAAGCAATTCTTAGTACCGCAACTCATTTTGTATTAAAAAAATACAAAGAGCATGGACTGCCACTTGTACAAGAGAAACAAGATGAAAGGATGCTGATTACCCCTTGAGAAATCCATTAGCAAAGACCGTTGTTAATTTACCCTCCTCTGGAATCCGTAAGTTTTTTGATATTGTAAGTGAGATGAAGGATGCAATTTCTCTTGGTGTTGGTGAGCCGGATTTTGATACGCCTTGGCATATTCGTGAAGAAGGTATTTACTCACTGGAAAAAGGAAAAACCTTTTATACCTCCAATGCAGGATTAAAAGAGCTGAAGCAAGAAATCTGCAATTATTTAGATAGAAGATTTCAATTAAAATATGATTACAATAATGAGACAATTATAACCGTTGGAGGAAGTGAGGCTATTGATATAGCATTAAGAGCTATGGTCGAGCCGGGAGATGAAGTATTAATTCCACAACCCTGTTATGTGTCCTATTTACCCTGTACAGTTCTGGCAGGTGGCAAACCAGTTATCATTGAGCTTAAGGGAGAAAATGAGTTTAAGTTAAAGAGAGAACAATTACTGGAGGCAATTACCGATAAGACAAAGGTATTAATACTCGCTTATCCTAATAATCCTACCGGAGCGACCATGGACTATGAGGATTTAAAAGACATTGTCGACATTATTATTGAAAAGGATATTATTGTTATATCCGACGAAATATATTCTGAACTAACCTATGAGGGTCAACATATCTCCATTGCATCTTTTCCAGGTATGAAAGAAAGAACAATTGTTATTAATGGATTTTCAAAATCCTATGCAATGACCGGTTGGAGACTCGGTTATGCAGTTGGACCGTCCATTATTATAGAGCAGATGATTAAGATACATCAATTTGCAATTATGTGTGCACCTACCACAAGTCAGTATGCAGGCATTGAGGCAGTTAAAAATGGTGATTCAGACGTTGAAATGATGCGTGATGCATATGATAAACGGCGAAGATATTTGGTACATGCCTTAAATAACATGGGACTGGAATGCTTTGAACCCTTTGGAGCCTTTTATGTATTTCCATGTATAAAGAGCCTTGGAATGACTTCAGAAGAATTCAGTACGAAACTGTTAATGGAAGAAAAAGTAGCCATTGTACCAGGTACTGCTTTTGGGGAATGTGGTGAAGGTTATCTTCG
Source organism: Bacillota bacterium (assembly GCA_023407575.1). GTDB lineage: Bacteria > Bacillota > Clostridia > Lachnospirales > Lachnospiraceae > Mobilitalea. The sequence continues at coordinate 477,658 of JAEYLX010000049.1, read as the reverse complement.
AATATCTTATGCATATTCGATAGAAAATCTTAAGATTGCATTGGAGCGAATCGAAAGGTTTGTGATACGAAATAAAAAATAGGCCAAAGGTCTTAGGTCAAAAATCATTATTTACCATAAAATAACAATTATTGCCAAAAGTACATCCTAAATACTACAGAGTTCCGCATTTTCAGTGTTTTATGTACGAATTAGTTGAAATTATTTATGAATGTGTGTTAGAATAGCGATAGAATTATAGGAGTTTAGGAGGTTACAGAATGGCCAGTATTAACGTAGAGCATATTAATCCATTCTTGATTGCATCGTCAAAGGTATTAAAAGAGATGTGTTATATTGATGCTAAGATTGGTAAACCATATATTAAGAACCCTGCATTTTTTTCTGACACTTTGCTGATTCTTATTGGTTTTACCGGAGAGATGCGAGGACAGGCTATGATTGCATTTGAAAATGCAGTAGCGTGTGACATTGCTTCTAAAATGATTATGATGCCAATTACAGTAATGGATGAGCTCGCAAAAAGTGCTATCTGTGAACTCGGAAATATGATAATGGGTAATACGGCAACAATCTTTTCAACAAAGGGAATCGCTATTGACATTACACCACCAACGGTAGGAACTGGTACAGTATCCTTCAGTACAACCTACGCATCAAATATCTGTATTCCTTTAGAGTATGAAGGAAAAACAATTGAGATAAATATAGCAATTAAAGGTGATTAATCACCTTTTTTCTATGTAATAGGAAAGATTCATCTATTATTATATAGAAGAGCGGATCATTAAAGTGAGGTTATGAAATGAACGTAATACTATTAGAACCAGAAATTCCTGCTAATACCGGGAATATAGGAAGAACCTGTGTGGCAACTGGAACAAGCTTGCATTTAATTAAGCCAATGGGGTTTCGACTAGATGAAAAAGAGATTAGAAGAGCTGGGTTAGATTATTGGAAGGATCTTGATGTCACAGTCTATGAAGATTATCAGGATTTCCAACAGAAGAATCCAAACGCTAAAATATATATGGCTACAACCAAGGCACAGCATTCCTACACACATGTTGCATATGAACCCGATTGCTTTATCATGTTTGGAAAAGAAAGCGCAGGAATACCTGAGGAGCTGTTACTCACAAATAAGGCGAATACCATACGAATACCAATGGTCGGAGATATAAGATCTTTAAATCTAGCGAATTCCGTAGCTATTATTCTATATGAAGCCTTAAGACAGCAGAATTTTGAAGGAATGAAAATGGAAGGTCAGCTTCATCGCCATAGCTGGGACGAAGTATAAAAATAAAAACCTCTGATAGGAGGCCATTTGTCAATGGTGCACTATCAGGGTTTTTTTGTTAATCCATTGTTTTTGTTAAGGAGAATATGAACTCGGAGCCAACACCTTCGGTACTTATTACATTAATATTCTCCGAGTGTGCTAGTATGATTTCTTTTGTTATCGAAAGCCCTAAACCAGTACCACGTTTATCTTTTCCACGGGAAGCATCTGTTTTATAGAAACGCTCCCAAATCTTTTTAATGGAGTCTTTTGGAATACCAATTCCATAATCCTTAACGGATACAAAAAGTTTATCTCCCTTTTCCTCGGTGGACACCTTAATCTTTGAGTTCGCATGACTAAATTTAATTGCATTATCAATTAGGTTGTAAAGAACTTGTTGAATCTTACCCATATCTGCTTCCACATAATTGGCCTTGGAAGAAAAAACAAGATTAAGAGTAATTTTCTTTTCACGGCAGGAGCCTTCAAAGCTCTCTGCTGTCTTTTTGATAATATTATTTATATCAAAAGAAGTGATATCCAGGAAGGTTGTTCCTTTGCTTTCAAAACGGTTAAGCTCAAGAAGGCTGGAGGTAAGCTTTGTTAATCGATCGGTCTCAAATAAGATAATGTTAAGATATTTATCTTGCATTTCATAAGGGATAGTACCATCCTTCATTGCCTCAGCAAAGCCTTTAATAGAGGTTAGAGGAGAGCGGAAATCATGAGAGATATTAGCCACGAATTTCTTCTGATAGTCATCCAGCTTAGCAAGCTCACCGGACATATAAGAAATTGCAGCACCAAGGGTCTTATATTCACTTAAGCCCTTTAGCACCAAAGCGTAATTATAATGTCCGGAACTATATTCCTTGGCAGCCTTTGTTAAATTCTGCAAAGGTATTGCAGTTATATAATAGATATATAAAAATAGTAAAAATAATAGAGGTAGAAATACAAGAAAACAAATATTAACAACATCCAAATAATAGATAGCATCCTCGGTTATCTTTGTCTGCGGAATATGTAATACAATATAGTTCTTTATCTCGTAGTTGTAGATAACACGATGAGTATAACTCATCACCTTTTCAGATATTAGACCGGAGAAATCATTGTTTTCGGTAAACGTTTTATCAAAAAAGGTCGGGTCAATATCAACAATATTTTTCTGTTCGGCTCTGCTGTTTGGAGTAGAATCTGAGGTTATTACACCATTGGCATCTACAATCCAAACTCGAATTCCTAAGAAGGTACTGATGGACTTAAGCAGCGTTTTTAGGTGAGGAAGGGGAAGGCTTTCTTCATAAAAACTGGTCAGATATTCAGACTCAATTAATTTTGCTTCCTTCATTAGAAGCTCTTTTTTATCATCCTTTAGCTTGTCTTCTAACAGTGCATTCCCAAAAGTATTCAGGAGTGTAAATATCATGACGGCGGCAATTAGATAACATAGTATAAGTCTAGACCAAATGGTTTTCTTCATGAAAACACCAACCCTTCTATCTCTTCGTACTCTTTACCTCAAATTTGTAACCAATACCCCAAACGGTAGCCAAGCTCCAATCAGTATGGTCTTTGATTTTTTCTCTCAGACGTTTGATATGAACGTCAACGGTTCTGGTGTCACCAAAATAATCATAGCCCCAGATATGATCCAATAATTGCTCCCTTGTAAATACCTGATTCGGGTTGGAAGCAAGAAAATACAGTAATTCAAGCTCCTTTGGAGGCATCTCAATGGTGTCATTATAATATAGAACCGAATAATTACTAAGGTTTATAATAATATCAGGGTATTCCACAAATACACCAGTTTGAGTGGAGGTAACTGGTTCTTCCTTTGGTTCTGTATGGGTGGTACGTCTTAAAACAGCACGAACTCTAGCAACTAATTCCTTAGAATCAAAAGGCTTTATGACATAATCATCAGCTCCAAGTTCAAGCCCAAGTACTTTATCAAAAATCTCACCTTTTGCGGAGAGCATAATAATAGGAACGGAAGAGGTTTTACGTATTTCACGACAAACTTCATAACCATCAATACCTGGCAGCATTAAATCCAGAAGAACTAGATTTGGCTTGTAATCAGCAAATTGTTTAATTGCAGCCTCTCCATCATGGACGATTACCGTATCAAAACATTCTTTGGTTAAATAAAGGGAAATTAATTCAGCTATGTTAACATCATCATCAACAATCAGTATTTTTTGTTTTGCAATCATGATAAACTCCTTTTTAAGTTCTTTATCCAGATTATCGTAATTATTCAGAATCAAGGTCGAAAACCTACAATTTACTCGTTGCTTAGCTCTGAACAGTCACAGGTTATTTAAATTCAACAATTGTAACACCATGATCACCTTCACCAAAGCCACCAACACGATAGGAGTTCACATACTTTAATTTTTTAAGATGAGAATGTATCGCATTTTTTAAGGCTCCGGTTCCACGGCCATGAATAACAGTGACTTGTGGAAGATGTGCAAGGTAAGCATCATCTAAATATTTATCTAAGTCCATAAGAGCTTCATCGACAGTCTTTCCAATCAAATTAATATCGGGATGAATGTTAGCTGATTTAGACATTTTAATTTTACCACTTTGAGTCTTTTTGTATTCAGGTGGAGTGATAGGCTCTTCCTCCAGTACTTCAATATCCTTAAGATTAACCTGGGAACGAAGAATTCCCATTTGGACAAACAGGTCACCTTTTGCATTTGGTAAGGTACTAACGGTACCATTTAACCCTAGACCAATTACATGAACTGCATCACCTACACGTAGTTCTTTCACTGGAGCCTTTTTCACTGCTTTTTGCTTTTTAATCAGGCCTGCTTCACTATCACTTAAGCGTCCGCGCAGATTATTACGCTCTGACTCCATTTCTTTAATATTGCCACCTTCTTGAAGCCATTTATTATAACGTCTGATACTTTGGTCAGCAAACTCTTTTGCCTCATTGAGGATAGCTGCAGCTTTTTCCTTTGCTTCATTCATAAGACGTTCACGATTAGCGTCCAGGTTATCATTCTTTTTCGCTAAACTGCTTTTTAATTGTTCAATTTCTTTTTTATATCTTTCCACTTCGCTTTGCTCACGCTCAATGGTAATTCGAGTTGCTTCAAGGTCGCTGATAACATCTTCAAAGCTCTTATCCTTACTTCCGATGCGATCTTTGGCATCCTCAATAATGTAATCCGGAAGTCCAAGCTTGGAGGAGATAGCAAAAGCATTACTCTTACCGGGAATACCAATTAATAAACGATAGGTAGGTCTTAGGGTTTCAAGACTGAATTCACAGGAAGCATTGGTTACACCTTCTGTGGAAAGAGCATATATTTTTAATTCACTGTAATGTGTGGTTGCCATAGTACGAATCCCTCTTTTATGAAGAGAAGATAGGATGGACATAGCCAAGGCTGCGCCTTCTGTTGGATCAGTTCCAGCTCCAAGCTCGTCAAATAATACGAGAGAGGTTTCATTAGCTTTATCCAGAAAACTAACAATGTTGGTCATATGGGAGGAGAAAGTACTAAGACTTTGTTCAATACTCTGCTCATCGCCGATATCTGCATACACTTCCTCGAACACGGCAAGCTCTGAATTGTCAAAGGCGGGAATGTGCAGACCGGCTTGACCCATTATAGTCAATAGTCCAACAGTCTTTAAGGAAACGGTTTTACCACCGGTATTTGGACCAGTGATGATCAGCATGGAGAAGTCCTTTCCCATCATAATGTCGATAGGGACAACCTTTTTCGGATCAATTAAGGGATGACGTCCTTTTTTAATATTAAAGTAGCCTTTCTTGTTAAAAATGGGTTCTGAGCCCTTCATCTGTTTAGATAAAGAAGCTCTGGCAAAAATGAAATCAAGTTGAGAGAGGGTTCTAAAGTTATAGTCGAGGCTTTCTACGAACTCACCAGCTGAGCTACTTAGATCAGCTAAAATTTTCTCTATTTCTTCCTGTTCCTTAATAGCGAGCTCTCTCAAATCGTTATTAAGTTTAACAACAGCCATAGGCTCAACAAAAAGCGTGGAACCAGAGGAGGATTGATCATGGATCATACCTTGAAATTGACTTTTGAATTCAGCACGAACTGGCAGGCAGTAGCGACCATTTCTCATGGTAATCAAATTATCCTGCAGCATGGTCTTTGAGGAATTTAAAATAGAGGACATCTCGCTGTGAATTTTATCATTGGTAATTCGAATTGAGCGGCGTATGGATTTCAGTGCAGGGCTGGCGTCATCAGCAATTTCTTCTTCTGAAATAATACAGCGCTTAATCTCATTATTTAAAGGAGTTAAAGGTTCAAGATTTGCAAAAAATTCTGTAAGGGAATCCTCTAGCTGATCTTCACCTTCCTTACCCGTATATCCACCATAAGCTTTCAGTCTAAGGGTGGCATCCAGGTCTGAACTTATGCGAAGCAGCTCAATTGCTCCAAGGGAAGAACCAACCTTAAGTCTCATAACAGAGGGTCTAATATCGTGGATACCACTAAAGGATACACTTCCTTTCCTGTAAGTACGGGAGAGTGCATCTGTTGTTTCTTTCTGAAGCTTCTGAATTAAATCTAAATCAGAAGTAGGTAATAGATTATTACATAACTCCCGTCCAAAAGTGGAACCTGCAAGTGAGGATAATCTATCGATAATTTTATGATATTCCAGAACTCTTAATGCTTTTTCATTCATTTTATTAATACCTTTCCGGGTGACTTACTAATAATCTGCACCTCATCAAGCAAAACTACGGTATAGATACAATCTATTTTACCTTATGCTGTAAAAAAATAAAACAACAAATTACAAGAATACAGTAGTAATTAGCAAGTAAATGGAAAAGGGAAATTTTTGGATGGACTTGCAGGCATAATTGTGATTAAATAAAATGGTAGCGTTAAATTAACAAATCATTCATAACATGTTCATATGTCAATGGTAGAATGGAACTAATTCAAGATATAATTGTTATAGTACTAGAGGATTTAAGGAGAAAATAAATGTCAGAGCATGATAATGACAATAAAATCATCAAAGATAATAATGATTTTGAATTTATTAAAGAACTCGTAATTGATAAGAAGCATAAAAAGCTTAAAAGGCGATTGCTACAGTTGTGTATGACGGCAATCTGTGCGGTTATATTTGGTCTAATTGCTGCGGCTACAATGGTAATTGTTGAGCCAAGCCTATATAAAAAATTACATAAAGAAGAGGAAGATAGATCTCAATTTACGTTTCCGACAAAAACACCCCAGGAACAGGAGGTAAAGGACCCGGAACCAACAAAGGCAATTACACCTACGGTAAAGCCAGTGGTGGATGATTCTGAAGAAGATCCTGAGGAGCCAGATCCGATTATTACATCAATTGATGCAACGGTGGACGACTTTTTAAGTATCTATAAAGGAATTCAAGAAATTGCTTATGAGGCAAATAAGTCACAGGTTCTGATTTCAAGTTCATTTACTGTATTTGATATTTTTGGTAATGAGGTTGAAAAAATTATCAATACCTCTGGTGTTGTTATAGCCGCTAATAACTCGGATTTTCTAATACTTACAAGTCTCGATAGTGTGAAAGAGGCAACCAGTGTTAAAATTAAATTCTCTGATACTACGTATGTAAGCGCAGAATTAATTGATTATGAAAGTGATCTTAATCTTGCGGTTATGGCATTAGCAATTAAGGATATACCAAAGATTTATTTAAACAGTCTTCAAGTAGCTGAACTTGGAGATTCTCATATAATCTCTGTCGGGCAACCTGTCATTGCGCTGGGTAATCCCAATGGACATTTTGGATCAATGGAAACAGGTATGATTACTAGTAAAGGAAGCTGGGCAAGTGTTACAGACAATCGTATTGAACTCTTTAATACGGACATGGACAGCAATACCTATAGTGATGGTGTTATTGTTGATATGAAGGGACAAGTAATTGGCATTATCACCAGAACTTTAAAGGAAGATGTTAATGAAGAGTTATGTACGGCCATAGGTATTAGTGAAATAACGTCTATAATTGAAAAAATGGGTAATCAAAAACCTCGTATCTATTTTGGAATTAAAGCCGATGACATGACGCTTTTGACAAAGCAAGAATATGAGATTGAAAATGGAATTTTTGTCAGTGAAGTGCAAACAGAATCACCAGCATTCGAAGCAGGTCTTAAAAATGGTGATATTATACTAAGTGTTAATGATATTGCGATTACAAATACTCGTGGTTTTTATAATAAAATATCGGAATATAAATCAGGTGAGAAGATTACCATAAAAATTAAGAGAACGGCGGCATCCGTCGGTAGTGATAAAGAATTGACAGTGACGCTAGGAGATAAGGTTCAATAATATGATTGAGTGACAAAAGCCAATTAAGTCTATAAGGAGGAATATGCGATACATCCATATTCCTCCTTTAATATTTATGAGAGCGTTGTGCTGGAATGAGGTATAAGTTAGGTGCTGTAAATGGATGATTTGACGTAAATTGCGACAGATATCCATTTACAGCACTTTTATTTTTTATGAAATAGCACGAAGTAATAATATTTACTTTATATATACGAACTGCTGGGTTATAATTAGTAAGAGAGCAGATTGCAAAGTAGCAATTGTGAATAGAAAGGTAAGTATAATGAGATATATTCAAGATATGAGAGAGAACGATATAGTAAAGAATGAGATATATTTATGTAAAAATAAGCAGGTTTTAACAAGCAAAAACGGAAAGACCTATGTGTCATTGCTTTTGCAAGATAAAACAGGGACAATTGACGCAAAAATATGGGATTTTACGAGTGAGATCAGACAGTATGAATCAATGGATTTTGTACATATTGATGCGAAGATAACTAGTTTTCAAGATGCACTTCAGTTAAATATAAGTAAGATTTATAAAGCACAGGAGGGGGAATATTATCCAGAGGATTATTCACCTGTATCAACTAAAAATATAGATGCAATGTATGCTGAGCTTAAAGAATATATAGCTTCCATAAAGGAACCGAATCTTAGAACACTTACTGAAGATTTCTTTGTTACTAATTCAGATTTTGTAAAGAAATTCAGATCACATTCGGCAGCAAAAAGCGTTCATCATGGATTTGTGGGAGGACTACTGGAGCATACTTTAAGCGTTGTAAAGCTTTGTGTACATTACTCAGGAAGCTACCCCGTTATTAATAGGGATTTGTTAGTTGTGGCTGCCATGTTCCACGATATCGGTAAAATGGAGGAGCTTTCCTCCTTCCCAGAAAATGATTACACAGATGACGGGCAATTATTAGGACATATATTTATTGGTGCCAACATTGTTAATAATCATATTAAGAAAATGAATAAATTCCCTGTTAAATTGGCAAATGAATTGATCCATTGTATTCTGTCACACCATGGTGAATTAGAATATGGTTCTCCAAAGAAGCCGGCTACCATGGAGGCGTTGGCACTGCATTTTGCTGATAATACAGATGCAAAGCTTCAGACAATGAATGAACTTCTTGCTTCTGCCGATCCAAAAGCGGAGTGGTTGGGGTATCAAAGATTTTTTGAATCCAATATTAAGAGAAGTACGAAGAGTAATTAACGGATAACTAAGCAAATAATAAATTGTTTTAACTTAATGAAATCAGTCTTATGAGGAAATAAGAAAACGACGAGATAAAGTCGATAGATTAAGGATAAGAAAAATTCGGAAAAGAAATGTAAAGTAAGGTTCAGGTGGAGAATGCAGACAACAAAACAACAACTATTGAAGAAAAATGATCAGGTTGAGATTGTAATTGAGGATATTGGTTCGGAAGGTGAAGGTATTGGAAAGTATCAGGGTTATACCTTATTTGTTAAAGATACTGTCATGGGCGACAAGGCTCTGGTACAAATAACAAAGACAGGTAAGACCTACGGCTATGCCAGGCTTGTTAAGTTAGTCAAAGCATCCAACTTCCGCGTTGAACCAAGATGCCCCATCGCTGCTAGGTGCGGTGGCTGTCAAATTCAACATGTGGATTATCAGAAGCAATTGGAATATAAACAGCAGAAAGTGATGAACTGTTTAACAAGGATTGGTGGCTTTACTGACATCCCTATGGAACCGATTTGTGGTATGGAGGAACCTTATCATTACCGCAATAAATCACAGTTTCCTGTTGGGAAAAATAAGGATGGCAGTATAGCGGTTGGGTTTTATGCAGGGAGAACCCATTCAATCATTGATACAAAGCACTGTTATATTGGGGCAGAAGTAAATGATGAAATTATAGCATTCCTTCGTTCTTTTATAGAAACTTATCAAATTGAGCCTTATAACGAGGAAACACATAAAGGGCTAATAAGACATATCTTAATACGTGTGGGTTATAGTACTGATGAAGTTATGGTGTGCCTTGTACTTAATGGTTCACAACTTCCTCATAAGGAGGAGCTGATACAAGGGCTGAAGAAGATTAATGGAATGAAGAGTATCTGTCTTAACATTAATCTGGACAAAACAAATGTTATACTGGGAGATCAAATAATTCCATTATGGGGAGACCCGTTTATTACCGATTATATTGGACAAGTGCAGTATCAGATATCCCCTTTATCTTTCTATCAGGTCAATCCGGTACAGACCAAGAAGCTATATGAGTTGGCTTTGGACTATGCAGATCTAAGGGAAAATGAAATGGTTTGGGATCTTTATTGCGGTATTGGGACTATATCATTATTCTTGGCACAGAAGGCTAAAATGGTATATGGTGTTGAGATTATACCTCAAGCAATTGAGGATGCAAAAACGAATGCTCGTTTGAACAACATTACAAATGCAGAATTCTACGTAGGAGCAGCAGAAGAAGTACTTCCTAAGAAATATAAAGAAGATAATATTAAAGCTGATGTTATTGTAGTTGACCCTCCACGTAAAGGCTGTGACCAAAGCCTACTTGATACCATACTTGCAATGACTCCTAAAAGGGTGGTCTATGTATCCTGCGATCCGGCAACATTGGCAAGGGATTTAAAATATCTGTGTGAGAAGGATTATACCTTGACTAAGGTAAGAGCAGTTGATCAATTTGCGCATAGTACCCATGTGGAGACGTGCGTTTTATTAACGCGAAAAAATTAAGTGGATTATTGTTCATGAAGAATAAAGTTGGTACATGAATAAAATAGTTGGTACGTAAGTAATAAAGATGGTACGTAAATAAAAAAGTCAATATATTATACAATTGTATAAATATACGTATAAAAAGAAGAATATACATCAATAATTGATGTATATTCTTCTTTTTATAAAGGTTTATTCTAATAATTTATTTATGTAATTATAATAGTGATGCTGGTATTTGTATGCAATTTTGGCTTTACGTAAAACCATTGGTGGAGTTATGTTAATATCATTTGATTTCAAATTATTAATTGCTATTTGTAATTTTCTTTTATTAAAATCAATGTGAGTTTCGCTGTACTGATTTATAAGTGCCTGGGTTTTAGGCAATTTATTCAAATTTTTATATAATGATTTGTAATTAATTAATTTGCTTATTGTATGGATAGTAATTCTTTCTAAAGTTCCATTATCCAAAATGATATTAATTACATTATTTGCTTTAATGAAAAAATCGGTATCTCTTTCTTCCCAATCTATATTACTTCTAATATGGTCCTTATGTTTATAAGGCTTAGGTAATACATTTTCCATCCAATTTTTTTCGTTTTTAGATAACCATACATAGGTGTTTTTTAATTTTCTATATAATTGGCTACGTCGTAAATTGGGTTCTTGAGCTAACAATAAAAGTAATTTATTTTTATGCCTTTTTTTAAGAATATTATAATCGTTGTTTGGCATAAATGCTTCAACTGAAGAAGCACGAGTGGAATTTAGTTATAAAGGCATAAATTTTGCACAATATCTATCTGATATTAATGGTAATACATGTTATCAATATGATGAAAATACAAATATTTTAAGATTGGAAGATAAGTTAAATCAGCAATTCTATCTAAAAGAGTATATAAATAATGGTGTTGTAAAATATATTTCCTTACCAATTATTTCAGAAGAAGAAAAAAGTAATTACAATAAAGTTTTTGATGTATTAGAGGATTTTGATGAAACAATAAAAAAGATTGATTGTAAGATGATAGATATAATATCAATGAATCAGGACATGTACTATGATTCATGCTTTGTCGACTCTGAAGATGAATATGTTATTGGACAATATTTATATAAAGACATGTGTGAATTAGTAGGACATGCTAAAGGAATTCCAACAAAGGCTGATGTATATGAACAAAAAGTGATTAACGGAGATGGGAATAAAATTATCCCATATAGTACAGATATACCATTTGTTGGACAGTATATTTTTAATCATAAAGATTTGATATTTGTAAAATATGTATCCATTTCTGAAGCTATGATAAAAATCCCGTTTTTAATAGATGGAATTCAATTAAAGAGTGCAGCGATAAATGTGAAAAATAGCAATATTATACCTAATGTTTCTAGAAATAATATAAGCAAGCAACAAAATTTAGACTTAGCTTATGCTATAGGAAAAGCAATTCATTTGTGGGTATTGGAAAATGTAGCATTTTCTGAAGAAGAAAGAACATTGATTAGAAACTTTATAAATACGTGTTATTCTGATGATAACTTTTGCTTAAAATAAGAGTTTCGAACACATATAAGTTTTGTGGTTAAGGAGAGTGGATATGGACGATTTAGCAAAACATGAGTTTTATAAATGGGTGAATCAATTAGATGTAACGACTTTATCAGAATATGACATAACAATAATTAATATTATAATTAAGAATTTTAATGAAATAGCGGCAGTAGGTATAGCTAGGGGTAAGCGTGCAGAATTAATAGGAAAATATATCGATGAGCAAACATGTATAATGGATAAAGATATAATGGATATTATAGAACTAGAAAACATAAATTCAGATAATGTTATTCGTATCGATGAATTGCAAATTGAATCATTCAGAGGCTTTGTCAATAGAACTATCTTTGATTTTACTAAGCAATACACATTTTTATATGGTCCTAATGGTGCCGGAAAATCTAGCATGTGCGAAGCATTAGAGTTTAGTTTACTCGGAACTATTGAAGAAGCAAATGCGAGAAAAATAGACGTTGATAAATTCATAGAAAATAAAAATATAGGTAAAGCCAAGAAACCTATTGTATTATGTGAATATATGAATCAACAAGATAAGAAACCAGCGGTTGCTAATTATGACCGTTATAAGTTTGCGTTTATTGAAAAAAACAGAATTGATAAATTTTCTCATATAGATGCAATAACTGGTAAAAGTCAAAGTGAACGGCTGGCAGCTCTATTTGGTTTAACTGAATTTAATGATTTTATAAATGGGTTCACAGCAGATTTTGACAAAAGATATATTAAACTGGAATCTGAGTTTGAAAAAGAGTATGAAAAGAAAAAAATTGAGGTAGAACAAAATAGCAAAAGGCAGTTGGAAATTATTAAGGAGAGAAATGACTTAAAGGCTAGTGAAAAGGAGTTAATTAAAGAATTCTCAGAAAATGGTGTAACTAGTTTGGAAGATGCTATTCTGTTTTTAAAGAATGGTGATAATGGGGTAATACCAGAACTGTATAATACTGTGAATGATAATAAGTTGATTGGAATTAATATTAATTGGGTGTGCCAACTTGATGAGGCTGTAAAAGAAATTTCTGATTATCTTGAGAAGGTGGTAGACTGTGAAGAAAAACTTATTGATGCGGCAATAGATATGGACATGCATAAAATATATACTCTCGTAAATCATATCGAAAATAGTCATGATACTAGTATTTGCCCGTTATGTAAAACACCTGTAGAAAAAGTTGTAATTAATCCTTTTGAAAATGCAAGAAATGAATTGCTAGGTATGAAATTAGTAGATGATATAAAAACACAAATTAAAGAATATGCTGTCAATATAAAATCCTGTGTAACCAATATAAATCAATTATTAAAGCAGATGCCAAATAATCCAGGCTCCTTTTCTGAAGCGTATGTAGCGTTATGTATTGACGAATTTGAAACAGAGGATTTTATAAAAAGGTCTGATATTCGAGTAAAAATTAGAAACCAGGTTGCAGATATAAAACAATTGTTGTAGCAAAAAGAGCACATTATAGAAAATATTAATTCTTATAACTTGGAAGTAAGAGAAAAAAATAAAATCAATGCAGATGCAGAAAAATTAGCGTATTATAATGAAATATACGATAAATTGATTGTTTGTAAAACAAAATATGAAGCGATAATCTGTGAAGAAGAGCATGTTATTAATTTAATTAAGGAATTTGAAAAAAATAATTCCGAAATATTGGATAAAATCGCAAAGGAAAAAGCAGAAATAAATTTTAATACAAAGATGGTAAAAAGCTATGAGAAAATTCGGGAAATGATGGTTAAGTATAAGGATAAATTACCATTGGATTTAGCTAATAACTTATCTGAAAAAGTTACTGATTATTATAATTTTATGAATCATGACGATGCTGATTTTGAAAAGGTTGAAAAATTTACTTTACCTAAAGCGGTGAACGAAAAAATAAACATCAAATTAAAAGATGGAATTGAGACAGATGCATTACAAGTACTTAGTGAAGGCCATATAAAAATACTTGGTTTATCTATCTTATTATCAAAGACTAATCATGAGAATATTAATTTTATGATATAGTAAATGCTATTGATGATGACCATAGAGATGGTGTTGCTGAATTACTTATGCGATGTTCTGATTTCGCTTCAAAACAGATAATAATAACTTGCCATGGAGACCAGTTTATTACAAAACTCGAAGAAAAAATTGATTTAAAACAAAGAGATAAAAAAGTTAATAGATATTGCTTTTTACCAGCAGATTGTCTAGAGCAGCGAGGGGTGGTAATAAAATATGCTGATGCAAAAGAACCATTATCTATTGCACGAGATAAATATGATAAAAATGAATTAAAAGAAGCAGCAGCAAAATGCAGACAAGCTACAGAGAGTATAACAAATAGGTTGTGGAAAAAGTTATCGGACAAATATTCTTGCGAAATTTTGGTTGCTTTAAGGGGGCCTAAGTCTATTCCTGACCTTTACTCTGTTGTATCAGGGCTTATAGTTGCTACAAATAAAAAGAAAATTAGTGGAGCGGAAGAGATAAACGCTGATTTGATTACTTTAAGAGATACATATAATTGGATGTTGTTAAATAAAGGAACACATTTTGAAGATAATCAAAAAGAATTTGAAAGGGCTGATATAAGGCGATTGATAGAACTTTTGGAGAAGATGGATAAAGATATAGCTGATTTGAAAGTTAATATTACACTTAGCGCATAAAGAAATGAAAAATCGACCGGGAGTGTTTTTGGTAATGTAATTAGTTTGTTTATCCTATTTATGGGGATTCTAAAATAACAGGTCCATATGGTAGAATTGTTATGAGTATTGTTCATATTAAAGATGTAAACCGGAATATTTAATAATTTACATAGACTGTTCAAGCAGGAGGATAATATTGATTAAAGAAATGTTATTTGAAAAATTATTTGGCAAAGGTATTGAAATTGCTGGCAAGAGTGCTGCATCATTATATAGTCAAATAATAGGAGCAAAAAAATGGGAAAAAGCATTTACAGATGTAGCTGAATTTTCGGAGTTTGTAACTAAAGAGAGTTGTAGCGAAATTTCAAGACATTATACTATGTTAAGATTCTATTACGAAACCTTTAATAATAAACAAAAGGTTTTTCCTAGGGAAGACTTTGCTATTGCATTGGCTATGGAGTTACATGATTATAATATTCAGATGAGTGCTAACTACATAGTTGCATTAGCTGATGCATTCATAGATAGTTGGAAAAATGAAGTGCTAAAACAAGATGGTATATTTAGGCTTGATGATACTTGTTTTAGAAATAATTTTAATGAATTTAATAAAGCTGATGTAAGGGAGATTATTTCAGATAAAGTAAAACTTGTAAAGGCATTTTTTAAGGGATATGAAGATAAAGAAGGAGAGCATATAATACGTATTTATTATCCAGCGAAAGGAAGGTCCTGGATAGAATGGAATAAAAAATATAGCACTGAAATAAAAGTAAACCTTAATAAAGGTATGCCTTTAGGATTTTGCAGAGTTGGTTATGATTATGCTTTAATTAACGGTGATATAGAAAGCTATTTAAAAGTGGCTTACTTGTCTAAAAAGAAAGACAGAGAGATATTAAGAACGCATAGATGGGATTTCCCTGATGATAAAAGTGTAATTTGGGTAAGATAAATCATATTATCATCAGATGATTTAAAGATGTCTTAATAAATCTTGAATAGGAAAAATCGATGAAAAAAACAAAAAAACTATATACTCTTATTAAGATATTAGCAGTTTTAAGTATAATTATTATTCTTATTTCTGTGCCATTCTTTATTGAAAAGATAATTATGGATGAAAAACATTTCCCGTTTGATTTAACTATAGAATTGAGTAAGGAAAGTTGGTTCGGTTTTATGGCTTCATATTTAGGGGCAATAGGAACTGTTATCCTAGGGATTATAGCCATATGGCAAAATAAAAGATATAAGGAATTATCCGATAAATCATCCAATGAAGCAAAAGAAATTCAGGCGGACCTTAAAGAGTTAAGTAAAAAAACGGTAGAAGCAATTAAAACATTAGAAAGAATAGAACTTGCAATATACACGCCAATTATAGAAAGAATACCATATAATTTTTATGGAATTACAAAAGAAAAGTTAGATGAAGGATTTGAAGACGAATCCATAGTTTATCAAAAGAATCTAATAAATATTGGGGACGATGCATTAAACTTACCTTTAGATAAATTAATGAAAACATATAAAACATATGGTTTTGTAATAAGAAATATAGGAGAAAAAGCTTTAAGAAATTTTGTGTGTTTAGATATAAAAATTGATGGAAAGGACCCCGGCTTTATAGTTAATTATGAGTGCGATATAACGCCTGGTGAATGCGCAAATATTATTTTTGTCAATATCCCAATAAATGTAGGGGTCACAGAGTTGAATTTGAAATTTGAGTTCAATAACTTAATAATGGAAAAGTATAAATTTGATGTAGACGTTATTATAACCTGTGATGAAGACTCTTTTGATGCTTCATTTATAAACTTTGAAATGCCAATAAAGTGTGATTAATCCTTTATTTTAAATAACTTCTAAAATGAGAAGTAAGATGATGAGTTAAGAACATCGAACTTATTTTGTGGAGGGTAGGGTATATATGGTAAATCATAATAGTGGAAATAAATTACCGATAGTTTTGGAAAGTGTTCACCAAGAAGATAGAAGTATAATTGAGATAAGTATGATTGTTAGCCAAAGTAAATTGTTTTTGGTTAGACAAGAAACAAAAAAAGATTATGGGGTAGATTTAAGATTTGAATTACTTCTAGATAAGAAATACGCATCAAATTATAAAATTGATGTTCAATTAAAAGATGTACAAGAAGCTAGGAAGTTTAACATTGATAACACATACTCGTATCAAATAAAAATTTCAACATTAAATTATTTGACAAATAGTATAAATTCTTTATTTATTATTTATCTTGAAGATAATGATATATTTCTTTGGGATTGGTGCTACAATATAAGAGAATTTGTAGATAAGAGTTGTATTGATTTTTATAATCAGAATTCAATTACATATAGGTTTTCTAAGCAATTGAATGAACGGGCATTAAATGATATTTTTAATGAAGTAAAAGCAAAATATGAAAAAATGCTTAATAGCGATAAATATAGTATATTAAAAAATATTAATCAAAATAATTCAGATATAAATATTAGTGTAAATTCAATGATGACAAAATATAATTTGAAAATTATATTTAACTATCTTATAAATAATAAACAAATAGGGGTTTTATCATCATTGACTTTATATGATTTGGATGAGTTATTTTCTGCATTAGAAAATGGAATAATGACAGCAAGATTAGCAGAAGGTATTAAAAGAATTTTTGATATTGATTTGCAATACTTATGTGGGACATGTCAGATTGATGAAGTATTTTTATTAAGTTTGGAGGTAAATCATGAACAATAAAATTAACTTTATGACTGCAGAGGAGCTATCTAAAATAATAAAAGGACATGTTGATATATCTAATATTTTTAGAAAAGAAGGTTTTGACTGGGTGGATGTAGATGATTTTAATACTATAATGAATAAAAGTATGATGACTTATTTTATTTCCAAACTTCACATAATTGAAATATTAAATCCTACAGAATATAGTAAACTATCTGATATAGATTTATCAACAAGGACTGGGCTTAATTATAGGGTTGTTACACAAG
Source organism: Bacillota bacterium (assembly GCA_023407575.1). Lineage (GTDB taxonomy): Bacteria > Bacillota > Clostridia > Lachnospirales > Lachnospiraceae > Mobilitalea. The sequence continues at coordinate 459,992 of JAEYLX010000049.1, read as the reverse complement.
TTGGAAATTATAGATTTCAAGATAATTTAGTAATAGATGTTAAGGAAGGAAAATCGTATAGAAGATATTTTTTGTTAGATTTCAATGACGTGGATTCGGAAAACCGTGCTTCAAAAATATATGAACTTGATTTACATAGTTTTTATCTTCTGATTTCAGAAATTTGTTCTGCAAAACAAGATATTGAGGATAATATTGAAAATGAAGATGCAGAAAAGTATTTAATTCATATGGAAAATGTGATAAGAGAATTTCTTAAAAGTTATGATATTATTAATAAAATGAAAAACATTATTAAAGAATAGATAGATATATTCTAAGGATGAAGTGATGCTCATAAATGAAAAGTGAAAATGATTTAGTGGATAATTCAGATTTAGAGGAATAGGAATAGATATAAGCAAAATATTAGGTGATATACAAACATAGTAGAAACTGGGGGTACGAAATGATAACATATGAAGAGTTCTGTGAATTTATAGAAATGCCTTACATAATTTCCTTTGACAATAATGTATTAATGGATTTATATAGGAATCCTACTCAAAATGCTAAGGATTTACTTAGTTTATTTGAAAAAATTAAAAGTAAAACCAATATTACTTATCAAGTATATAAAGAGTATTTAAATAACTATAAGAAGGTAAGGGGTGAAGAAAAAAAGAAGTATGATAAAGTTAAAAATGAATTGAAAAGTGTAATTGAAAATACACAAAGGGATATAGAAAAGAAAATAAAGGGATATAAAAGATATAATTATAAAGATATAGGTGATTTACAAGAATTTCTAACTCAAAAAATTGACGAAATGAAAAATAAAGCTGATAGCTATTTAAGTGAGAATGCAAATGAGATAGAAGAAAATATGAAATTTCTTGAAAATGATGAAGTAAAAAGTTACATTGATTCATTGAATTCTATTGGAAACATCCTACAAGAAATATCATTTGAGAAAAGAATAGAAATTTTAAGAGAAGGTGAAATACGATATAATAATTTGTTGCCACCAGGATATGAAGACATTGACAAAGAGGGTATGGACAAATATGGCGATTTATTTGTTTGGAAAGAGCTGATGAGTATTCCTGAAAAAAAGAAAGTTAATATTATATTTACGACTAATGATACAAAGGAAGATTGGTGGATAAAGGATAAGAGAGATAATTGTGTATGTATTAGGCCAGAGTTAGAAAAAGAATTTTTGGAGAAAAATCCGGAATATAAAATTGAAATGTTAACCTTGGATGTTTTTTACTGTTATATGTCTAAGCATTTGAATATTCAATCACTTCATACAACATTAAATTTAGGAATACATTCATTTATTAATTCGTTTATGAGTAAACGTTTATATTACAATAAGGTTGAAGCTAATCTAATTGAGACAGTTAATGACATTGATTTAACTGAGTATGCTTTAGAAGAATTCAATGATAGTGAATTAGTATGGGATGAATGGAGTATAGATAATGGTAGTGTTGAAATTAGAGATGAATATGCAATATATAATTTTGAAACTAACGGACATGCTGATTTTAAACTTTATTATGAAGATAATGAAGGAGATAACATCGATATTGGAGAGATAAATATAGATTTAGTTGGAAATGTAGTTGTGAAATGTAAGATAAACGAGAATTATCAGTGCGATGATGAACCTGAAATAATTAATATTGATTTTCATGTTGATTTTGGTGAATTTAGAAGTATGGAAATAATATATATGGAAAGAGAATCTGATGCTAAGGCAGAAATGATGGATGCTTTAGAGAATTATTATAGTCATTGAATAATTATACAGAATTGTTTTTGTATGTACCAACATATTAAGCACACAAAAATAAGTCAATTAAATTGTAATGCTCATAGTGGGTATTGCACTACAGATGAAAAACAATCGAATTGGATATGTGAAGATTGCTTCGATGATTTCAAAAATGAGTTTAAATGAGTATTAGTAGAATAGATAGTGTTTATTTGATAAAATTACATAGTAAATTATAATATTCAAAGAGTGTGAGGTAATATTATTGAATTTGAACGAAAACCTTACGAAGGTAAATAGTAAAGACGAATTTATTAAATTTGTCGGTCAATTAATAAAAGACTTGAAGAATAATCCAGAAACATGGGAAAATCCTAACCTTGATAATTATTTAGAGGCTATGCAGTCATGGGTTGAAGACATGGAAGGATGGGAAAACAACTTATCTATTGATATTTCAACTATGAATGTTTGGCAGTTGATGGCGAATATATTATTTGCTTCAAAGATATACGAATAATTATTTTATTCAGTAAGGTCAATAATCACAGGAGAGTCTAATGATAATTAATACAGAAATTATTTCTCAACCATACGCAGGAGAATACATAGAAAAGATATATGATATTTCGAGTCCTTGGAATTCACCAAATTGGACATGGGTAAGGTTCATTAATGATGATTATACTGAGTGGTGTGGCGAATTTAGAGGATTACCAAGAAAAGTTGCAATTTCTAAGAAATATAATATCACATTAATTCTTACCTCTGATTATTTATATCAAATTGATTGTGATAGTACAGAATTATTAGAATATGAATCCCAACCCCAATATAAGAATTTATCAGTAATGCCTTCAGGTGATTTTTTGTTATCAGACGATTATAGTATTGAAATAATAAAGTCCTCTTTGAATGACAAAGAACCAATAAAAAGTCCTTTGGATATGGATAATATTGAATTTGGAATATGGCATGATAATATATTAATAATTTCATGCGATGAATTTTTGAATTGGGATAATCATGTTGAATTAGCATTTAATAGCGAAACAATGGAAATAATGGTAAAAAATCTAACAAACGTTGAGGTGGATATGTTTAATATTGTTAAGAAATATATAGATGAATTTAATCCTATGGGTTTATTACCACATGCCCCAGAGAATGAGTATGATATTGAATCCAAAAAGATTGCAAGTCAAATTAATCAAAATAGTACTATAAACGAGATAGCCGAGATTATATCCAAAGTGCTCTCTAAATCATTCGATGAAAAATTTGAGATTAAAAAATGTTTGGCGACAGCTGGAAAAATATATCAGTCTTTAAACCATAACTAATATTATGTTATATAGGAGTAGCCAATTTAATGGATGAAAACAGGGAGTGGGCTTTAGAACAAATTAAACCGGATGAAACGGATAGTATTGCTGATGCATTATTATCATTAGCATTTTGTGATGAGGATTGGATGTTCGTTGAAAATCTTTGTATTGAATACAGTAGTCATAGTGATAGTAAAGTAAGGGGAATAGCCATTTTGTGTTTTTGACATTTAGCAAGAATACATGGACAATTACATATTGAAAAAGTTATGCCTATCATAAATAATGCATTGATGGATAATGATGATTTCATAAGAGGTCATGCACATGATGCTAAAGACGATATCAATATGTTTCTAAAGAATTAAGCTTTTCAATAAGGAGTATTATAAAATGCTATTAGAAGTTCAAGCAGATATATTTGATAAATTCCATGTTGGGAGTTTACAAAGTTTCTAAAATGCAATGAAGATGTTGATTTTATAATAGATATTCAGTATTTGGCCGAGACAGTAAATTCAAAATTTACTTCATTTAGTGGAAAGCTTAAAAACTGTTCTATACTTGAATTTATTCTATGGGGAAAAGAACATGAGGCTATTGATGATTTAAAAACATTAGGGATGTTGGATTTAGAGATAATATCTGCAAAAGTAATTGATAACAAAATAGCTATCGGATGCAATACATATGATGGTAATTGTGGAGGGGATTTAATTCTGATAGCTGATGATATAATGATATTTGATGAAAGTGGCCATGAGATTATTTATGATGAGCTAAATAATATATGTCAAAGCTATTGGAACAGCTTTCATTAAGCTTTATTATGATTGGGTTGAATGTTTATGCATTTATAAATTTCATGTACCAACTTTATTGTTTAATATATTAGAAATAAAGAATTTTTGAAATAATTTATGTACCATCTTTTTTGTTTATGATATAATACTTCAATGAATGAAATAGGTGGTTTTAGGCAGTTTTTATGTACCAACTTTTTTATACAGGAACAATTATAATGTTAAAATTGAGACTGACGTTTTATGATTTAAATAATAAAAATTTATATAAGGAAAATCCTTTTACGGAGGTGAATAAGGCTTGAAATTAAGAATTATCTTGCATAATAGTCTGAATCAAGTATTATCCCATGCAGAGTAAGCGATAGTTACTATTCTGTATGGGTATATAGTAAACTATCTGCTGAACTCTGAACTTTATTTATATATGATAAATAAGGAGTGGATATTATGAAATATAAAAATGCAGCAGAAGTATTACCGGAATATCTTTTAATCGAAATTCAGAAACACATAAGTGGAGAGGTCTTGTATATACCCGCAGGCGAGGAACGCTTGAAGTGGGGAGAGAAGAATGGCTCAAAACGTTATTTTGTGAAAAGAAATAATCAAATAAAACAGCAATATCAAATAGGCGATACCATCAATCAAATAGCACAGGAATTTGGACTGGCATATGAAACAGTACGTAAAATTGTTTATAAAGCTTAACTTAAGGGAGGACTTGGTTAATACAAGTACCTCCCTTTTCCATGGTATAAACTAATTATAATTAAAGTTGGAATATCTTTAAAATTACTATGCTTATATAATGATAATAAACAAAGCAATTATTTTGTTATGTTGAATTACTACGATAGTGATTGAGAGGAAATATTATGGAGGATTTGATTAAGCAAAAGCTAAAGGATAAAAATGAAAAACTAATCAATATGATAATTGAACGCGCTAAGAGAGATTTTCCAGAGGACATAGCAATCATTGGACTAACTGGTTCTTTTAGTACGGATGATTATTATGAAAAAAGCGATCTTGACCTTATAATAATTAATAACACGGATCGTGGATGGGAATTCTCTACCTGTTTTATACTGGAGGATGTCGGATACGATATATACTGTACTCCATGGGATAACATTGAAGCAAAGGCTAACCTAGAGAACCCGGGTATTTCCTGCCTTGTTGATTTACAGATATTATATTGTGCCAAACCCGAATATAGGGAGAGATTTAATACGTATAGACAGAGAGCACTCAATTCCTTGGCAAAACCCATTGGAAGAGACAATATAACAAGAGCAAAAAAGCATATTGATAGAGCAAAACAAGAATATACTAATACACTACTGACGGATGATTTGGGTACGGTAAGGTATGCTTCTTATGGAGTATTATATAATCTGATAAACGCACTTGTCCATTTGAATAATACCTATTTTAGACGTGGCGTTAAGAGATATCTGGAGGAAATAAGCAAATATCAATATCTACCTGATAATTTTATTATAAAATATATGAATGTGATTAATTCGAAAACAATCGATGAAATCCGGAATACTTCCTATGACATGCTAAAAAGTATGGTGGGGTTATATGAAACTATGCAAAAAAACCTTGTTGAACTACCTGTACCTACTTATGATAATCTTAGGGGAACTTATGAAGAATTATGGTGTAACTACCGGAATAAGGTTTTTAAAAGTATAGATGTAGGGGACAAGTCTTATGCTTATCATGTAGCAATGGGTGCGCAAAACTATCTTGATGAAATGGCAGAAACAAGAGGAACAAAGAAGGTTGATTTAATACAATATTTTGACGTTGATAATCTTATATTATTCAAAGATAGATTTCTGGAGGCTATGGATGAATATCTCGAAGAATATAATCAGGTAGGGAGGAAAGTCGAACAATACGATACCTTTGAACAATTATATAGCCAATTTATGAGATCAAAATAAGTGCGAAAGATTAGTATTGCTGACGAGGTTGTAAGATGTTAAAAATAAATATATGAAAAAGACAGCATATTAATAATAGACCTTCTATAATAGTTCATAGAAGGTCTATTTATGTTTAAAAGCTTTATGCAAATGAAAGCTTACTCTGTTGAATTATGTAAGAATAGTTTTGATAATAGTACGGAGTAGGTTTATAATGGAAAATAAGTTGAAATATACTTACCATAACTAAAGACGACATGAATACGGTTCTAAAGAATTAAGTTTTTCTATAAGGAGTATTATAAATGCTATTAAAAGTTCAAGCAGAAACATTTGATATATTCCATGATGGGAGTTTCTTAAAGTTTATAAGATGCAATGAAGATGTTGATTTTATAATAGAAATTCAGTATTTAGCTGAGATGATTGATTCAAAATTTACTTTATTTAATGGAAAAATTAAAAATTGTTCAAAACTTGAATTTATTCTATGGGGATTGGGGGAGGCTTATTTGAATAAGGATAGAAATTGGACAGTATTATTTATAGGTGGACCATCTGGCACCGGTAAATCTAGCTTGGCTTACGAAATTGCAAAGTTCTACGGTGTAAATGTTATAGAGGCAGATGATATTCACTTGGCTATAAAAACAGTTACCACAAAGGAGAATTTTCCTGCAATTCATTATTGGGATGAAGGTGTGGACTGGAAAAATATTGGAGTGGAGAGCAATGTAAAGTGGTTAATTGATGTAAGTAAAGAAATGTGCCCTGTATTAATAGAACTTGCAAACAGACATATTGAAGATAAATTACCTATCATCATTGAGGGCGATTTTATTCATCCTGAACTTACAACATCATTTGATAATCCAGAAATTAAAACTATCTTCGTAAGAGAGCCAGATAAAAATCATATAGTGCAGAATTATTTAGCTAGAGAAGGTGGAGACCTGCAAGAATATAGAGCAGATATTAGTATTGCCTACGGAGATTGGCAAGTAGATACTTGCAAAAAATCAGGTATTAAAATGGTGGAGTCAAGACCTTGGATTACAGGGTTACATAGGGCTGTAGAACGTTTATTGTAATGAATTTACTTTTCCCTCTTAATTACTTACAGTCTGTGTAAGTAATTAAGAGGGTTTTACGTTAAAATGAGATAATCATATTAATTGCCTCTAAGATTTTCAAATACACCAAATATATTCAGCGTTCCATAGCCATTTTCCCTATTCGGATATACTTTTCCGGGGTCTCTATTTGCACCACGTATTAAAAGATTTTTCACATCCACTCCATCCAGGTATCTAACATTTCTTCTCACCTTACCCCATTCTAAAAGCATAGCTGCAACACCAGCAGTATGAGCGGCTGCGATACTGGTTCCCGAATGTTTGGCGTATTTATTGCCCGGAATTGGACCGATAATATTAACTCCTGGAGCTGCTAAATCTGGTGAGATTTGTCCGGTGCGGGTAAAACCTCTGCTGGCATTCATATAAAGGCTGCCATTTGAATTATCATAGGCTGTAGCAACGACTGGATTAAATGTATTGGCAGGAGAAGTTAATGTTGTGTAGGGGGATGATGGAATAAAAAAAGTTCCATTACCGATAAATCCGGTCATAGGTAACCAGCTATTAATATGCAAAGCCAAACTTTTATTAATTTTTTTTATTGTAATTCGCCAAGAACCCTCAGCGGGATTTTTAAATCGTAATGCAACCACTTGTGCACCAGAGCGAGACCCTACCAATAGAAATTCTATAAAAATAGTTGTGATTTCAAAAATGAAGCGTATTTCTCTTCTTTCGTTTATTCTTGGTGAAATTAAAGGAACTATTTCGCCTCCGGGCGAGATCATTTCGAGGGAAAAGGTATTAGGAACATCTCCCCATATTTCCATATAAAGCCCTGGTTCGTCTGGTCCAATTATTAATTCCATTGTTTCTGTATCAGTACCAGTTAATAAAGTACTTTCAAAATGATGGCGGCTATTACCTTCATTACCTGCTGCAATGGCTATTGATACACCATCCTTTTGTGAGAGGTTTGATACGTAGGTACTTAAAGCACCGTATTCATCATGAGCACCTTGTGAGGTTCCAAGTCCTATGCAGATAGAGATTGGTCGTTGATATTTTGCGGCAGTATCAATCAAGTATTTTACCCCCAGCATAATATCATTTTCTTGATAACTAACAATATCTTGTGAGACCATATAATAATCCTTAAATCCAGCTTTTGCTTCCTTAAGTTTAACAACTATAAGTTCAGAGTCGGGAACTACTCCAGAAAAATTATTTTCATTATCTACGTTGCCTGCCGCAATACCAGCAAGAAAAGTCCCGTGACCGATACTATCAGTACTTGGAACAATTGTTAGCGGATTACTATTTTGGAGTGCAGAATTAATCTGTTCTCTTGAATACTCTGTCCCAAAATAGAAATTTTCAGGAGCATAATTACTTTGAATAGTCTGATCCCAAATAGATACTATTTTTGTTGTGTTATTGGAATAAGTAAAAGCTTTATGAGTATAATCAATTCCTGTATCCACGATTCCTATTAAAACTCCTTGACCTCTTATATCTAAACCAGGTATATTGCGAAGTCTGCTAACACCGGAAGTTTCTAAACTTTGCAAGTCTAATAATCCGAATAGTCTGGCATAAACCTTGTAACCGTATTCCCGCATAGGGTTGGTTGGTAATATATTTAATGGCATATAGACTGCTGTGAAAGTAGAATCAATTGGTATATAGCATATTCCCTTATTAGCAAGGTTTTCCTCTGTATCTAGTTCATAGTCTGCAATAAAATCAGCGTATTCTTCTCCAACGATACGATTACTACATGTATTCATACCATACACCCATTAAATTATTATATAGATATATAGTTATGTATATTTAGAGTTCTTGATACTTTTGTACTTGAAAATTTCTACATGTAATCTATAATTACTTCATGCAACACAAGGAGGTAATTATATGGCTAACATGTCTACAAGTAAGGTTTATTTCATGTGCGGGCCGGCAGGAGCAGGTAAATCTACTTTAGCTAAAACATTTGAACGTAACGGAATGATAAGACTGTCATTTGACGAAGAATCTTATAAACGAGGTTACAAAGTACATCCTTTGCCAACGGAGATATGGAAAGATATTAAAGACTTTCTTGATGATAAACTGATTTCGCTTATTAAGAAAAATATGGATATTGTTCTAGACTATTCCTTTTGGTCTAGAGAAATGAGAAAGGAATATATCGTATTACTAAAAAATTATGATATAGAACCAAAGATATACTATATGAAAACCCCTAAGGAAGTTGCTCTGGAACGAATTCGAAAAAGAAATGGAGGCCATGGTAATGATATTATCATATCAGAGCAGACAGCTGCGCTTTATTATGACAATTTTCAACCTCCGTCTCCCGAAGAAGGGGAAATAATCATAATTAATGGATATTGAAGACTTCTGTTATCCAAACTCTAAAGCAAGTTGAAAATAATCTGTTTTAAGAGAATTTTGCTTTCAATAAAATAACAAATAACTGGAAATATGGATACATGTGTTTTATAATTATATTAAGAAAAAGTAAAGTTCTATGAGTATAAGAAGTAAAATATATTGTGTCAGGGTAAAGGTGTTAACCTTTATCATGAAAGGGAGGTTATTATGAAGAAATTAATAGCAATTATTACAGTAATAATTGGTTTGGTTTTTGTAACAGAAACAGCATTAGCAGACTCCCCGGTAACTTCTACCCCCTTTAGCAAAGCCTATTATAATGTTGATATAGTGAAGAAAGCCAGTGAGCGGAATACTATCACAGAAGATATGGCGGAATATTTGGCTGATGCAAATAATCCCATTGATGTGAAAGCAGCTATCATTAATGCACTTTCCTGGAGTGCGGATGGGAAGAATAATGCGGAAGTTTATTGTCAATTTATTTATGGCAAAGAACTTAAGGACATTGATGTTCAAGCTTTATCCGCAGATCAGCAATTTTGTATTGGGTATCTGTTGGCATTGGATGATTATTTTGATACAACAGAGGCAATTGAGTATTTGAAAATGGCAAGAAGTAATAGGAGTGACAGCCTTACTGTTGCTGTTATTACCTATCTTGTAGAGTGCATGAAACCAGCAGCTTTTGATTGGCAGGATGAGTTAAACCTGATTCTTGCAGATTCTACCCTTAACAAGGATATTTCAGACGATGCAATTAAAGTGATTACTGATTATATGCTCGAAGGAATAGATAATCCAGTGAATATTCCAAAGACTGGTACGATTCCATTAGGAAATGTCTATGGTATAGGTGCAATTGCATTTTTGATAATTGGTTCTTTCTTTGCCAAAGCAGGTAGGAATAGCAGGAATACAAATTTTTGTTAACTAGTAGAAGTACATAGATTAAAATACGATTAATTTACCAATATGTATTGACTTCCCCTTTAACAATTATTACAATTTATGTAATAATTTTAAAGGGGATTTTTAGATACAAGCTGGTTTATATTTTTAATAGCTTATAAAAATGTCACAGAGGAGTATATTATGATTTTAAGACATAGCTTATTAAATATTTTCAGGTCCTGGAAGAAATCAATTTTGTTCTTTTTCCTAATTGTTATGGTTGTGATTATCCTTTGCATTGGGACAAGTCTAACAGTTACAATTAACGATTTTCTTAAGGAATGTGATAAAAGCTATACTACCACAGCTGTGTTTGAATATATGGGAGCGGACTATCCAGACGAAATGGAATATAATCCGTATTTAGATGAAACCTATAAGGGATTTAATTCGGAGATTATTGCTTCAAATCCTGCTGTGAAGAAATGGGACTCAAGTGCGGTTGCTTTGGGATATATTGAGGGGACCAAGAGATTAAATTTTGATCCGCTTTATAAGGAGAACGCTGTTCTGGTTGTGCATGTTACTTCTTACAATGAGAATGAATCGGTTTACAAGGGTGAGGTTACGGAAACTCTTTACTCCTATAAGGATATGGAAGGAAAGATGGTATATCTGAATTCCATGGGAATGGAATTAGAAATCGGCAATTATTACATTTTGCATGGTGAATTTTATCTGGGCGGTTCCTCTTATACCTACATTAAATTATCCCCTTTTTCAAATTCAACGGCAGCAGCGGCAGGATTTAACATTTCAATGGAAGGCATGATTGCAGATGTCAGCTCTGTTAACAGTAAATATCAGATAGAAGAAGACAGCTATTTTCGAGATATTGCCAATACATATTCAATTATCAACAACAGTGTTACCGTTCATGCGACTAACAATATAAACGCTTTGCTCCCGTTCCAACAGGGTTCTCTATATCTTATGGAGGGTAGGAATTTTACGGAAGAGGATTATATCTCTGGAGCAAAAGTGTGCTTAATGTCGGAAGAATTAGCAGGTGTTTTAAACGTTAAAATAGGAGATCAAATAAATCTTTCCCTGGCAGTTCAAGAGGGCAGTGCAAAGAAAGATAGTTATTGGTTTAAAACAGGGTTTGCCTATAAGGATGGTTTCACTATCGTTGGGTTAACTAATCTGCAAAAAGAATACAGACAGGATATCTTCATTCCTAAGTCACAAGCATTTAATTTATCGGACAATCATTTTACATATACGTTAGCACAAGTAGAACTTTATAATAGTAAAGCGAGTAAGTTCATAGAAGAAGTAACACCGCTATTACAGGATCGCATTCGTATGACAGTCTATGATCAGGGATATGCAAGTACCACAAAGTCTTTAAAGGATGTGTTTTTAGTAGCAGTGCTTATCACTGGGGTTTGTGCTTTGGTCTGTGTGGCAGTATTATTGCTCTTTGGTTTCTTATTTATCTACAGACAAAGAGATACGGTTACGAATATGCATAGACTTGGAACAGGAAAGCGTAATATTTTCGTCTACTTTCTTACCGGCTCAGGCTTCCTTTCCTTGACAGCGGTTGTTATTGGCATACTGATTAGTAATGGGGTTATCGATCGTTGTATGGAACTTGTGCAAAATATTGTTTCACAGTATACAGTAACCGACCTTAACTATAGCAATAGTGGATTATCAACGGTTAAAACAGTTGAGTTTATTCCACAAATAAGAACGGAAACGTTATTAATAGCAGGATGTATTGTATTTATATTGGCAACTTGCTCTTGTCTCTTATTTACTGTCTTAAGTATTAAATCACGTAGTCATTCAGGAAGAAAACTCCGGGTGCGAGGTGGAGGTATTTCTTCTTCCTTACGTGGCGGACCATGGAAATATATGTGGCTTTCCATAAAACGTGGACAAATTCGTACCCTTATTCCTATCCTTGTAACTGCTTGTGGCGTTATACTGTTATTTCAGCTTACTTATACTAGAAACTTATATGATCAGAAATTAGCTGAGCTTAATAATAGCCCGGATATTAAAGGATATCTTACGGATATTGACGGTAAGCAAACGAACGGTCTTAGAGTAGAGGGGAATGTTGTTAAGGATATCGTTGACTCGGGTTATCTTTCAGAGGTAAATGTGACAAAAACGTATAATTTTATCTATGCCGGAAGATCAGATGCAGAAGGAAATAAATTAGATATTCCGGAGTTCGATGTTCCTGTTACCGATTTTGATGTAGAAACCTTTTTTTATAAGTTATTTCAAGGGCCAAGAATTGTATTTACAAATAACTTGACCACAGTTCCAGAATTCTATTATAGTTCGGCAGTACAAGTTCAGTTCTATGATGGATATGACCTAACAATGTTTGGAAAGGACTACACTGAGTATCCAAATTGCATCGTTTCTACTGCATATATAGAGGAGAAAGGGATTAGGCTGGGTGATATTATAACACTATCCATATATGATGAGTATGGTAATTCATCTTCATACAATATGCGTGTGGTTGGTAGTTATGTGAAGGCTGGAAAGTTAGATAATGTGTATTGTCAATTAGGATTATATCTTTTACCAAGCGTACTTACTAAGGGTGGGGACAAAGAGAATGTCTTACAATACTATTCTTTTGATAGCTTTCATTTTAGATTAAGTAGTGGAGAAGTATTACCTGAACTGAAAAGTTATTTATTTAGTAAAGGATATTCACAAATCAAAAAGATAAGAGAGATCAGAAATTTTATTGTAATAGAGGATAAAGAGTATCTAACCACAAAGACAGCAATGAACCAACGTGTGTTATATATGGAACGTATCTTTCCGGCATTGTATCTATTAGTGGTGCTGATTGCCATGTTAATTCCTTTCATATTAATCCAACTTAGAAAAAGGGAGATTGCTATGATGAGAGGTCAGGGAACCTCCAAGAGTATCTCTTTTCTGAATATTTTCCTGGAGCAATCCTTACTAGTTGTAATGGGAGGTATCGCTGGCACACTTATATCTCTTTTAGTGTTGATGAGGTTTAATACCTTTGGATTTGTCTTAACAGGAATCTTTGTGGCTTGCTGGTTGGTAGGTGCGGTCATTTCTATCAGTCAGATTAATCGTTGCTCGGTGCAGTCTATCCTTAAGGCTGCAGAATAAGGCAACTAGAAATACTTGAATTTTAGAACCGATATTAATTAGAATAAGCGGGTCCTATTATATGGAGGGTAGAAATGGCATTATTAGAATTAAAGGATGTTAGCTACAGTTATAGCAATAATACAGAGAAAAAGAATGTCTTAAATAACGTTAATGTTAACTTTGAACAGGGAAAGTTCTATGCCATTATCGGTAAGTCCGGAAGTGGTAAAAGTACATTGTTATCTTTAATGGCAGGGCTGGATATTCCAAAGGCAGGGCAGGTTTCCTATGAGGGTTCTTCGACAAATGATATGGATCTTGATAAATACAGGAGACAATGTGCAGCAGTGGTTTATCAGGATTTTGGACTTTTCCCACTACTTACAGCTCTTGAAAATATTATGTATCCAATGGAATTGTGTCATGTGAGTAAGAAACAGGCAATGGAGGATGCAAAGCAGTTGACGGGGTTAGTATCATTACCCGATAAGCTGCATGACCGTTTCCCGCAGAAGATGAGTGGTGGGGAACAGCAACGTGTAGCAATTGCCAGAGCATTGGCGATGAACAGGAAGTTAATTCTGGCAGATGAACCTACAGGAAGTTTAGATAGTGAAAACAGTGCGATGATTATTGACCTCCTAACAAAGCTTGCCCATGAGGAAGGTAAATGTGTTATCGTTGTTACACATGATATCTTTGTAATGAAAAAGGCGGATGTTATATATCACATAGTGGATGGACGGTTATCGGAGTACAATGAACTGTAAGCATAAGATTTCTTATATCCGATGGGGCAAAGTATATGTAATTATACTTTGCCCCATTAATACATTACATTTATAAAGTTTATCAATATTAATAAGGAGCATATCATGATTTTAAGACATAGTATGTTAAATCTTTTTCGGTCCTGGAAGAAATCAATTTTGTTTTTCTTTTTAATTGTTATGGTCGTAATTATTCTTTGCATTGGAACAAGCTTGACAGTGACAATAAATGATTTCCTTAATGAATGTAATAAAAGCTATACTACAACTGCTGTCTTTGAATACATGGGAGCTGATTATCCAGATGAGTTGGGGTATAATCCATACCTAAATGAAAGCTGGGACTTGTTCTAACCGTCATTTTTATTGCTTTTTGGTTGGTAGGTGCAATCGTTTCTGTTAGTCAGATTAACCGTTGCTCTGTACAATCTATATTAAAAGCGGAAGAATGACGTTGACTGTTATTTAATTTTGATTTTTTGAATAGTTATAACAATTGAAATCTCGGTGGATTATAAGTAATAAAAAGAGAAGCGCAAATCATTGAATTTATAAATCAACAGTAACATATATTATTTTAATTATGTCTTTATAGGAGACGAAATCATGAATAATAACTGTGGAGATAATATTATTAGTGAAAATTATGCTGATTTTATTGCGGACTATGAACTAGATCCTATGGAAGAACTGGTTAAAAGTGAAATTTGCTACATTCGAATTGATCCAACCTTTGCATCGGTATATATTCCACAGGAGTTAGTTCCTGAGAGACCATTGGATGTGTATGGATATAAGGTGTTTGCACGATTGCTTGGATTACTGGATGTGAGTAGTATAGAGGATTCGGGTGTTATAAGGTTAAATAATGTGTCAGACATGGATTTAAGAGGTCAGGGGACTTTAATAGGAATTGTTGACACAGGGATTGATTATACCCATAAAGCATTTCTAAATGAGGATGGGACTACTAGAATTGTTTCTATTTGGGATCAGTCAGTACAAAGTGATACACCGCCGGAGGGACTACTTTTTGGTACAGAATATACCAGGGAACAGATTAATTTAGCTCTTCAAAATAGTGATCCTAAATCAATAGTTCCAAGCATGGACGATATCGGGCATGGAACCTTTCTGGCAGGTGTTGCAGCGGGAAAGGAAGACCGGGGGAACGAATTCTCCGGTGTTGTGCCTGATGCGGAGCTTATTGTTGTAAAGTTAAAGCCAGCTAAAAATAGACTTAGAGAATTTTATATGGTAACTCAGGATACTATCTGCTATCAAGAAAATGATGTTATGCTGGGAGTAAAATATCTAGTAGATGTTGCTGAAAAATTGGATCGGCCGATATCCATATGTATTGGTCTTGGTACCTCCCAAGGAGATCATGATGAGGTAGGTGCCTTAAGTCGTTATTTAACGTCCATAGTGCAAAAAGAAGGTATTTCTGTATCCATTGCAGCTGGTAATGAGGGAATTAGCAGACACCATTATGAAGGCAATTTAACAGTAGGAGTAGACAATGAGACGGTTGAATTGAATGTCGGGCCAAATGAACCAGGTATCTATTTGGAAATATGGGGAGACAATCCTAATACATTTTCTATTGAGATGATGTCACCAGGAGGAGAGGTGATACCTGCGGTTGTTCCACGATTAAATGAGAGAAGAGAAACAGGATTTATATTTGAAAAAACTGTTGTCAGTATTTACTTTCAACTAGTGGGATCCAGGTCGGGAGCTCAATTAGTTATTGTTAAACTTAAAAATCCTACAGAAGGAATTTGGCAACTTAAAATTCATAAAATAAATAAAACTCTGGATTTACGTTATAATATATGGCTTCCCATAAATGGCTTTATAGGTAAAGAAACATATTTTATTAAATCATCACCTAACATGACCCTAACTTCACCAGGAAACGTAACAATTCCTATCGTTGTATCAGCATATGATAATTCAAATGACAGCCTTTACTTAAATTGCAGTAGAGGATATACTAGACTAGGAAGCATTGCTCCTGATATTACGGCTCCAGGAGTGAACTTGGTTGGACCTGCACCGGCAAATAATTATGTAACGATGTCGGGAACCAGTGTCTCCGCAGCTCATACAGCTGGAATTGCAGCAATGTTACTGGAGTGGGGGAAGATTAGAGGAAATGTCAGTTACATGGATGGAACGGATGTTAAAAATTTGCTAATTCGTGGTGCTAGAAGGGATACGGGCAAAACATATCCGAGCAGGGAATGGGGGTATGGAATCCTGGATATCTATGGAGTGTATGAAAGCTTACGAGGGAACCCATAATATGAAATAAGAGAATATTGATTATAAAATAAAATTAAAATGAAATATAAAAAAGTAAATTAAAAATAAAAAGGGAATTCAAAAATTTATTTAAGAAGTAGATACAAGAAGTAAATACAAGAAGTAAATACAAGAACTAAATTTAAGAAGTAAATACAAGAACTAAATATAAGAAGTAAATATAAGAAGTAAATATAAGAACTAAATAAAAGAAGTAAATACAAGAACTAAATAAAAGAAGTAATTACAAGAACTAAATAAAAGAAGTAATTACAAAAAATAAATACACAAAGTAAATACAAAAAATAAATACAAAAAATAAATAAAAGAAGTAATTACAAGATTTTATAACATATAGGGATAATAAAAGATAGATTGATGTATTTTAATTGAATACATCAAGTACCAAGGAAAGAAGGAATTCAGTATGCCCATGAAATATAATGACGACAATATTCAAGCTGGAACTACAGGACAACATTTGCAGAATATAGGTGTGCATTTTACCATAGCAAAGGGTTTTACCTATGCCGTAAAAACAGTATATGAATTGGGTGGGACTACTTTTCAGTTTTTCAGCCGTAATCCGCGAGGAAGTAAAGCCAAAGTATACCTTGAAAAAGATATAGAGCAATTTCAAAGGTTAAGAAAAGAATATGGGGTAGGTCCCATTATGGCACATGCCCCTTATACAATTAATCTTGCCAGCCCCAATGAAAGTCTGCGGAATTTCTCAAGAGAGGTGGTAAACGATGATATTATTCGTATGGATGCACTTGGAATCGAATATTATAATCTCCACCCAGGAAATTATTTGGGAGAGGATAAATCAGAGGGGATTAAACAAATTATAGAGGGGCTGAATGAAGCCATAACGAAAGATCAGGGTATCACTGTTTTATTAGAAACTATGTCGGGAAAAGGAAGCGAAATTGGAAGTCGATTTGAAGAGCTGCGCCAAATCATAGATGGCATTGCATTTAATTCAAAAGTCGGCATTTGCATGGACTTATGCCATATGTTTTCCTCTGGATATGATATTGTAAATCATCTGGAGGATGTCCTTAATGAATTTGATCAGATAATAGGGATTAACAGATTAAAAGGCGTACATCTAAATGATAGCAAAAATGTATTTAACTCAAAAAAGGATAACCATGCTCCAATTGGTGAGGGGCATATCGGCTTGGAAGCAACCTTACGGATTATGGAACATCCATACCTTTGCAGCCTTCCCTTCTATCTGGAAACACCGCTTGAGGATGAGGGGCATAGGCAAGAAATCCATATGCTAAAATCCAATTTGCAGAAGTAAAAAATGTGATATAATTAGAGGACAACCTTATGTTAGAAAGGAGATACTATCATGGAATTTACATTAGAAGCTATTAACAAAGCTCATAGTATGTATACTGGTCCGGATTTCCCAAAGTTAATAGGTGTATTTAAAAAAATGGGTATGGTTACAAATATTTTTAATTTGGAAACAGGCGTGGTATCTTATATAAATAAGGAAGGTGAATGCCTGTATGGAAAAGGATTGGCTGTGGATTTTGATATTGAGGATCACGCCAATTATGAAACAGCGATTGCAGCTCTACAACGTAATCAAAAAGGGAAAACAGATTTTCCAACCTTCTGTGTTGAAATTGCTAAAACCGGTGTTTATAAATGGGTTTCGGATTTAGAGAAAATGACCTGTAGTTACTATGATAAACATGAGAAGATTATCATAGAGGAAAAAATACCGATGGTATAGTAAACCAATGTATTGAAAAGTATAAGGTATTCATTTGATGAATAGTTTCTCTAGCACATAGTTCGCCATGAAATCCGTTGAGATTCTATATCAGATTTCATGGCGAACTATATAATTAAGAATGGTCGGTTGAGGTCCACTATAGAATCTTGTTACTGGTCAATAAATGAATAAATAACTGCATTAATGGACTCACCCATTTATTCTTATGATGGGCACAAACCGCAGTTAATTTCTGGTCGCCATCTAATATTTTAATTTTGCGAAGCTCACCCGTTTCTAATTCGTTTTGAACGGTAAAGGAAGGAAGATAAGTAATTCCTACATCATTTTTTACTAGATTTTTAATGGTAGGGATACTCCATAATTCAATGGTATGAGCAAGTGAAATATTACGGGAGCGGATGTAATCCTCAAATTTTTGCCGAAAAATACAGTCAGGTTCATCAATAATAAAAGGAAGATTAAAGCTTTGATTCGGTGTAATAAAGTCAGGAAATTCTTCTTGGATTTTTGGAGAGGCCACTAAATCCATGGTACATTCTCCAATTGGGTAGGTGTGCATAAACGCATCGGAGTTCGATACATTCAAATAGAAGACACCTAAGTCAATTTTACCTGCTTTTATTTTTTCTAAGATTTCATAACAGTTAGTTGAGCGTAAATACAATTTTGCTTGTGGTGCTAGTTGATGAAACTCCTTCAGTACGGGAGCCATCTTATAGCATAATAAGGTCTCTGCTATTTCTATCTGTATTTCTCCTTTTAAATCATTTAAATTTTCACTAAATCCAGACAGGCGATTCATAGAATTTAATACTCCATCAACGTAAGGAATTAATTCTTGACCTGCCTTAGTCAAAATCATATTTCTGCCTATCTTCTCAAAAATCTTCACAGAAAGTTCCTGTTCAAGTTGCTTCATCTGAAAGGTTATCGTTGACTGTGTATAATTTAACTTATCTGCAGCTTTTGTAAAACTGCCTTCTAAAACAATTGTTTTAAAGGTTTGAAGATATTTAAGCTCCATGGTTTCTCCTTGTACAACTAATGGTTCAATAATTATGAATAGTATTATTAAAAGTTTCAATTAGATTTAAGTATTGATACTTAGTATTATATAAGAAAAACAAGGAGAGAACAAGTACATATGAACATTATACTAGCGTATTTACCCTATGCGTTTATTAACGCTTATACTCCAGGACCTAATAACATTTTATGTTTGAATTCAGTTAGCAGAGGAGGACTTCGAAAAGGGAAGACAACACTTTTAGGGATTGCAACAGGATTTTTATTGGTTATGGGTATCACTGCTGCTGTATGTCTGGAGCTTTCTAAAGTGTTACCACAGGTTACCTTTGTCATGAAGTACGTGGGTGCTGCCTATATCCTATGGCTAGCAATTCACATTCTCAGAAGTAGGTCTTTTGAAAGTACAAACGATTCAAGCAGTGACTTTTGGAGAAGTTTTTTACTGCAGTTTATGAATGTAAAGATAATTTTATATGCGATTACGATCTATACAGGTTATGTTCTTCCATATTCCAGTTCGAAATTACTCCTTGGTACCAGTGTGGTATGTAATACCTTAATTGGTATCTCTGGTTGCATTACCTGGGCTGTGGCTGGCCATTTCCTTCAAAAACAATATAAAAAGCATTATCGATTGATGAATGCGATTATGGCTCTGGTACTGACATTAAGTGCAGTTCAACTGATACTTTAAAAAAGCAGGATTATATGCCCAGCCTTGACATATTTGCTGAAAAAATTTTCTTTGAACTTGACTTTGACGTCGTGTCATACTTTATAATTATTTATAAGGGAGGGTTCTCCTGCATAGTCACCAGTAAAAAATAAGAAAGTGAGGTGAGGTTATGAAAGCATCAGAGATTCAAAAAGAGAGAATAGCGGAAATAGAAAGCAAAGCAGATTTACTTCTTAAGGAGGTTCACACTGTAACACTGGCCTCAGTTAACGAGAATGGTTATCCTCGAATTTGCAGCATGACAAAGGCCAGTGACAATGGTTTTCGTGAATTGTATTTTATTACATCCAAACGTTCTCAGCTTCAGGGGAAGGCAACCCATTTTGAAAACAACTCCAAAGCTTCTGTATGCTATTTCAAAGGAGCGGATAGTGTTACTCTAGTTGGTGAGGTTGACTTTGTGAAGGATGAAGTCTTAAAAGAAAAGTTATGGCTAGAATCTGACCGGCAATTCTTTAGCAAGGGTATTGCCGATCCAAAATTCCGATTGCTTAAATTCACTACATCAGAGGCAACCTTTTGGATTGAGGGCAAATTCAGAACATGCAAGTATCGAAAAGAAAATTCTGGCAATTAATGCTTTAACTTCCCGCACTTTCGTACCGTAGGGTTCCTTTTTTGAATAATCCATAAGCTATTACCCATAGGACAAAAGCAAGAATGCATTCTGCACCAACGGTTTTTAAGAAACTGGAACCCAATAAAAAATAAGAAGCAGGATAATATGCCACAAATGCAAACGGAATGACCCAAGTAATTATAAAACGAATAGAACGATTATAAATTTCCACTGGATATTTTGCAAAATCAGCAAGTTCATAGGCCACCTGTAAAAAGGGTGAACTAACCTTAATCCAAAAAGCAGTTGCTGCAAAGAAAAGTTTAATTGAGGTATAAATAATACTGCCAGCAAGTACGGATAGAACAAATACAAAAAAGGAAGCAATGGTAAAGGAAATCACTCCATTATGGACGGAGATTACGACTAGGATAATACCAACTGCAAGCTCACCAAGTGCATCAGGCTGCAGTTTTTCACAAATAACCTGAAAGAACAGATTCATGGGTCGTAACATATAGCGATCAAATTGTCCCGTAACTACCATTCTCCAGGCAACCATCCATATATTATCGGTAAATAAATGATCCAGGCCTCTTGGAATTTGTGCAAAGCCATAAATAAAGAGCAATTGGTAAAAGCTCCAGCCATTCAAAGCAGGTATTTGTTGAAAAACCAGATATAAAAAAGCAATACCGGTCATTTGCGAAAAGAAGAAACCAATTAATCCAACCCAGAAGTCAACCTTTGATTGCATGAGAGTTTTAAGAAATTGGGTAATAAAAACCCTATATAATCTGCCATATCTTTTAATATTTTTCATAATTGTCACCCACCCAATACAATTAGTCTTTTGGTAATTCTACTCCACAAAAGGCTGCCAAGCCCAAACAACAGAATTACCCATAGGGCTTGCCTGCCCAAGGCAAACAATAACTCATTCTCATTGTATTTTCCTAAGTAAATCATTACTGGTACATAGTTCATAGACGAAAAGGGTAAATAATCAAAGATCTTTTGTGCTGCGGCTGGAAAGAAGCTTAACGGAATTAGCTGGCCTGTTAAGAAGGACATAATAGCATTTTTAGCAATTGCCATACCAAAAATATAAGTTGTATAAAACGCAAGCATACCAAAACAAAAATCAAAAAATACATAAATCAGAAAACTAAAAATGCAACTAATAAGAAATAGAATGATGTTTGTTATTCCAGTAAAAGGTACCTTTAATATAAAGAACTTGTAAGCCTCCAAGCCGATCCAAATAAATATTGAGGGGACGAAAAAGCGATATATCAATGCTCCGATTGCTTTAAATAGCAGACTTGTTCTATAATCAATTGGTTTAATCATATTACTTGCAATGGAACCTTCCACCACGTGAAATCCGATTTCACCAGAGATGCTAATTGCAATTAGTCCGGTTGCTACATAGGACATAAAGATATATACAATCATTTCAGTTTGAGTTAAGCCACCAAGGGTTTGACTGGTGGAACTTCCGTAAATTGCCATCCACAAGAAATATGAAATAAATATACCTAGCACTCGGGAAAGTATAAAGAGATAGAAACTTCCCTTATAGGCGAAATTAGTTTTTATTTCATTAATAGCAAATGGCCAATAGGTTCTAAAAAACTTTTTCATAAGCAAGCCTCCTATAAACCATTTTTATAAATTTCTTTAACTATTTGTGAGATTTCTGTTTCTTCTATTTTAATATCCTTGATTTCCGTAAGAGTCATGATGTGGGAAATGATCTCTGATACATTAATTTTGTTCTTATTGAATGTAAAATGGATTGTCTTATTTTCGACGTAGGTGTTTAAGTCAGTTTCATTCAGGGAAAATACTTGTTCAAAACGCTTACCACTCACTGCAGTAATGTCTTTTACATCAATGTGAATTTTTCTTGTATGTCCATAAGTATTTTTCAGAGCTTCTATAGAACCATCATGAATGATTTTGCCATCATCAATAATAATAATACGACTGCAAAGCTCTTCAATATCTCCTAAGTCATGAGTAGTCAAGATTACGGTAGTTTCATATTGCTCGTTAATTTCTTTAATGGCACGACGTATATTGTCCTTAACTACCAAATCCAAGCCAATGGTTGGTTCATCCAAATAAAGAACTTTTGGATTGTGTAATAAAGCTGCAGCCAAATCAGCCCTCATTCTTTGTCCCAGAGATAGCGTTCTAACGGTACTATGGATGAAATCATTTAAGCCTAGGACTTCATCCAGGAACTTCATTCTTGCTTTAAAGTCCTCCTCGCTTACTCCGTAGATTTCCTTTAGTACGGAATAAGATTCACTTAAGGGCAAATCCCACCAAAGCTGTGTTCTTTGACCGAATACAACTCCGATATTTTGTGCATTTTTTTTTCGATCTTTATTGGGATCAAGCCCATTTACAGTACATTTTCCGCCGGTAGGAGCGAGAATTCCAGTCATCATCTTTATGGTAGTGGATTTACCAGCACCATTACTTCCAATGTAGCCTACGATTTCTCCTTTGCTAATATGAAAGGAAATATCATCTACAGCGACTTTTCGTACTTTCTCTGTAGAAAAGAGGCCTTTAATAGCACCCTTAAAGCCTGGATATTTTTTTGTTGTTACAAATTCCTTGGTTATATGATCTACTCGTATCATTTCTTATATTGTTAGGACTTTATTAATTGAAAGGCTAATACATTTTACTGTCTTCAGATAGATAAAGTAACTAACATTCCTCCCCCTCGTTGTTAGATTTGTTTTATATAACAGGTAATTAAGTTTTGAGATATAAGAGACATTTTTATTAATAACACCATATCCAACACGAACATTTGTTTCTTTTTATTATACAAAGCATGGTTATATCTGTCAATGATATTTCGAATAATTTCGAATAATAAATATAAAAAGAATAAAAATGCTACTATATATATAAAAAAAATAGTTACACACTTGAATTGATTCTAGTGGATAACTATTTTATAGGTATTAAATTCACTTAATAAGTAAGAACTTCACACCCGTTTTCTGTTACGAGTACAGTTTTTTCCCATTGTGCGGATGGTTTCCCATCAGCGGTATACACCGTCCAGTCATCTTCTTCATCAGTATATATTTCTGCTCCACCCATGTTAATCATAGGCTCAACAGTGAAGACGAGACCAGGAACCAATAACATCCCTGTATTTGGCTTTGTTACATAACCTACCCAAGGATCTTCGTGAAATTCAAGACCAATCCCATGACCACCAATTTCACGGACTACAGTATAACCATTTTTCATTGCATGTGTATTGACGGCATGGCCAACATCACCAAGAAGGCCCCAGGGCTTTACTTGTTCAATGCCTGCTTCCATGCATTCTTTGGCTATCTGAACAAGCTGTCTCTTATCTTCCGATACCTCACCGATGCAGAACATACGGGAAGAATCAGAAAAGTAGCCGTTGTATATAGTAGACAAATCAATGTTTACAATGTCACCAGTTCTTAAAAGTATCTGGTCGGAGGGGATACCATGGCAGACCACCTCATTGATTGAAATACAAGAGCTTTTGGGAAATCCATTATAGTTAAGTGGTGCCGCAATACCTCCAAGCTCCTTGGTTCTTTGAGAAATTAATCGATCAAGTTCTCCCGTTGTTACTCCGTCTACTGCATAATTTCCGATGAAGTCCAGTAATTCAATGTTACGCTTGCTGCTTTCTCTTATACCTTCAATCTGCTGCCTGGTTTTAAGTAGTTTGCGCTGAGGGACTTTATATCCCTTTAAACGATAACTTGCAATCTTTTCCTCGAGCTCTAAATGGCATTTCTTATATTTTTCACCACTACCACACCAGCAGGGATCATTTCTATTATATTTTTGAGACATAAACTTCTCCTTATAAGTATTGATTTGGAGGAAGAGTTATTTCAGGACTATTTTGCATGGAAATCTCTTTTATCATTTTTCGGTACTGGCGAGGAGAGCATTGATACACGGTAACAAAAGCCCTCGTCAAAGATTCCGCTGAAGAGTATCCATAGCGTAAAGCAATATCTATAATTTTATCATTGGTATTGCAAAGGTCACTGGTAGCTGCTTTTAATCTGCAGTTGGCAAGAAATTGCTTGTAGGTTAAACCCATGTGCTCCCGAAACTTAGAGGAACAATAAAATGGAGAATAACCAACATATGAGGACATCTCTATCAGTGTGGGGTTATCTTTTATATTATTTTCTACCCAATTAACCATAGTTTCTATTGTTTGAACAGACATTATTCTTCACTCCCTTCATAGTATAGCAGGCTGTAAGGATAATTTCCTGACATAAGTTGCAAATGTGATTATCTTGAGGCTATCATACCTTATAATAAGGAGTTTTTCCAGTGGTACAATTTAATAATATAAGAAAGATAGTTATCCGAAGGTTTAAATTTTTAAGGATAACTATCTTTCTTATATTTACGTTAAAAAAACAACAAATTATATTAAAATATTAGCTTAAACGAATTATCATTAACGTTGCACCAGCGCCGCCACTGATTAAAGTAGCAATACCTAATAAACTAGTAAACATTTGAAGTGATATTGTAGTACCTACACCAAGGTTAAGCTCGATTTCATTGCTAAAATTTGAGGTGGATATGGCAGGGTTAATTGTCGAAGAGGTGTTTGCCACTCCGTTAATCAAAAGTCTGGAACCCATGAGTAGAGATAGGGTTGTGTTAATGGCGTAGGAGATACGATAGGTTCCAAAGGTGTTGACGGTAAAAATTGTATTAGCACCATTTACAGTAATATCTGCGGATAACAGCTGAGCGCTGGGAAGAGGTACAAGGGTTCCGGCTACTAAGACAGTAATTGCAGTACCAGCTGTGTTGGCTGCAAAACCAGCGGTTGCTGAAGGGTTTGGTCCTAATGCACCAGTAGGTCCAGTAGCACCGGTAGGTCCAGTGGCACCAGTAGCACCAGTGGCACCGGTAGCACCAGTAGCGCCAGTGCCTCCAGTAGGTCCAGTAGCACCAGTAGGTCCCGAAGGTCCAGTAGCGCCAGTAGCGCCAGTTAATCCGGTAGCACCAGTTACACCAGCGGCACCAGTACTGCCGGTAGCGCCAGTAGCACCAGTAGCGCCAGCAACACCAGTAGCGCCAGTAGGTCCGGTTGGCCCAGTAATACCAGCAGCACCAACTGTACCAGTAGGACCAGCTGAACCATTAGCACCAGTAGGGCCAGTAGGTCCGGTAGCACCAGTGGCACCAGTGTCAGAACCGGTTGGACCGGTTGGACCAGTAGGGCCAGTTGCGCCAAGTATTACTGGTGAGGATAAAGCCAGTGACATTTTTGCATTTAATAACATTTGATTTTCTAAAGCACTATTCAGTGTATCTTGTACGCTTGTGTTTATATTAATTACATCATCATAAGTAGCGGGACCTCCCGATAATCCAGGGAGTGTACCAAGGACATACTGTATTTTTTCACCCTCACTATTAATAATATGACTCATACCAAGCTCTTCATAAGCAATAGAGGATAATATTTGATTAATAGAAGCTGCTCTTGTTAAGGAAGGGCTTATTACAGGGAAATTAGGCATTGACATAAGGGACCTCCTAACTTAGGCGAATAATCTGAAGTGACGCACCTGCAGAAGCAGGCAATAATACTGCAGCACCTGCTAAACCAAATAATTGCAGAGATACCGTACTACCGGCCGTAACATCGATTAATATTTCATTGGAGAAACTGGATAAGGAAATCACCGGTGTAACTGTTGATTGTGTAACTGGTGCTGCATTAAGCAGGACTCTTGAGCCCATAAGTAATGCTGCGGTTGTATTTACGTGATAGGAAATACGGTATCTTCCTGCTGTAGCTAAAGTAAAGGTATCATTGGTACCATTTACAGTAATATCTGCAGGCAATACTTGACTGCTTGGTAGAGGAACAAGTGTACCAGCTATGGCAACAGTTATAGTTGCACCGGTAGTATTTGCTGCAAATCCTGCTGTAGCAGTTACGTTAGTACCAGTAGGGCCAGTAGGGCCGGTAGGACCAGTTCCACCAGTAGCGCCAGTCGCACCGGTCGCGCCGGTAGCACCGGTAGCACCTGTGGCACCAGTCGCACCAGTAGCGCCAGTAGGACCAAGAGGACCGGTCGCACCAGTAGCGCCAGTTATACCAGTCGCACCAGTAGCGCCGATAGAGCCGGTAGCACCAGTAGCACCAGCAGCACCGGTCGCGCCAGCAGCACCAGCAGCACCAGTAGGACCTGTAGCACCAGCAGGGCCAGTATCACCAGTCGCACCGGTAACACCGATAGCACCAGTAGGTCCAGTAGAACCGGTATCACCAGTGGCACCAGTAGCACCACCAGCTGCACCAGCAGGACCTGTCGGACCAGTGGCACCAGTAGGGCCAGCCATTTCAGAAGAAGCTAATGCGCTGGCCATTTTATTCTTATAAAATAATTGGTTTTGTGAAATTGTCTCTATCATGGAACGAACACTTTCATTCGCTGCCAGAATCTCTTCAATTGTAGCACCAGGACCTGGAATTCCTGGAAGTGTTCCTAATATATATTGGAGTTTTTCACCTTCTGTATTTAAAATATGGCTTAAACCAAGCTCTTCCATTGCGATGGAAGATAATATCTGGTTTATTACATCTTCACGGGTTAGTGGAGGACTTATGAGCGGAAAACTGGGTTGTGACATAAATTTTAAATTCCTTTCTGATTTGTTATAATTAAGATAAAGCCATCCTATCACGAATAGAATCTAATCGATCTAATGAGAGCTTAAGCTTAGGATTGATTAGTAATGACTGTGTGAAAGCCTCGATAGCATGTAGCATTTTGTCTGTTTCTTCATAGCAGAGCCCAATAAAATAGTAGGGGTTATAACTGCCATTTCCAGACAATATAAGATAATTTGGATTGAATTCACCTATCACAAGGCATTTTTGAAAAGTCTTTATTGCATCCTCATATTTCTTTTGTTGATACAGCATCCGTCCTTTATAAAAATAAAGCTCCACATAATCCGGATATAATTCAATTGCTTTTTCAATTGCATTAACTGCATTATCCGTGTTGCAGTAGTTAGTAATTATTTCATATTTTAGTTTGTATACAAGTGGCGGTGGAACGAGGTTTTGGGTTACAAACATTGATATGGCATTATTCACAAAGGAATAAGACCTGTTAATATCTTTTAAACGATACAATTCAGCAGCTATATGATAATCTATCCAGGGATTATCACTCATCATAGTTTTTTCTTTCAATAGCAGTTTAAGATTGCGTATTGATTTTTCTAAGGCATCTTCTTCACCGTAACCATAATGTCTAATAATTACGGAGTTCATAATTTTAATTTTTCCAAGGTCTCGATTATTTTCTAAAGTAATATATTCATGGATGGAGCCTTGAAACTTGTAACCACAGTTATTTTTAAATAATCTATAGTGATACGAAATATAATACTCTTCCAAGTCATCCTGATCTTTCTTAGTTAAATGTTGTAACTGTAAGGAAAAGAGATCAGCTTCATTGTCTGATAATAATTTTTTAGTTGCATCAATATCATTTATTATAAGTTGCTCATCAGCATCCAACCAAAGTATCCAATCCGATGTAGCTTTGCTAATACAATAATTTCTGGCATCACTAAAATTATCCGTCCACTCATAATCATAGATTTTAGCAGAAAAGGACTCACATATAGCTTTTGTCTGATCAGTTGAGCCAGTATCTACAATTATTATTTCATCTACCAGTTTTTCTGCGCTTTTTAGACAGCGTCTTAGGTTTTTCTCTTCGTTTTTGACTATCATACATAAACTAACTGAACTCATACGGTCTCATACCTTGAAATTTTTGTAACTTAATAACATATTATGTAATTTTGTTGTAAGGGTTACTGCACAAAAAGTGTAATTCTGACACAGAGTTACATGCTGATACATAAGATAATATGAAACGCTTATCTAGGATAGGGTGAAATCTTTACACTAATATATTTTTGCTGGCCTATCTTAGATAATCAAAATACAGGGTGAATTGATGATAACAATTAGTTTGGCTATGATAGTAAAAGATGAGGAAAAGACCATTGAGCGATGTCTTAATTCGGTTCGAAACATCGTGGATGAAATCATTATTGTTGATACAGGCTCAACAGATCGAACAAAAGAGTTATGTTTAAAATATACGGATAAAGTTTTTGATTTTAAATGGATAGAAGATTTTGCAGCTGCCAGAAACCATGCATTTAGTTGTGCGACAATGGACTATATTATGTGGCTGGATGCAGATGATATTCTTCTTCCGGAGGATAATATTAAATTCCTTGAACTTAAGCAGTCATTGAGTAAGGATGTAGATGTCGTAATGATGAAATACGCAACAGGATTAGATTCCAAAGGAAATGTGATATTTTCTTATTATAGAGAGCGATTAAGTAAGAGAGAAAAGAATTGTCAATGGATG
The DNA here is from genome assembly GCA_023407575.1 of Bacillota bacterium. Taxonomy (GTDB): domain Bacteria; phylum Bacillota; class Clostridia; order Lachnospirales; family Lachnospiraceae; genus Mobilitalea. The sequence continues at coordinate 430,957 of JAEYLX010000049.1, read as the reverse complement.
GAGCCAGTTCATGAGTATCTACAAATCTCTGGTAATATTATAAATAGTGATATTACAATAACACATGCAAAACCAAATGCATCCAATACATTGTCAGATAGAAATTTAAAAATCTATAAGAAGCAGATGAAATCAGGGAGAGCACTATCACCTAGAGGAAACTATTACTACGCGAGAGAGCTAAAGGATCACGGCTATTATAAAGAAGCGGTAGAACAATTTACAAAGTTTTTGGATCAGGGGGCAGGCTGGATTGAGGATAATATTAATGCTTGCAGTGAAATAGCAAAATGTTATCTGTTATTGGAGCAACCTAAAAAAGCCCTGGAGGCACTCTATAAAAGCTTTATTTATGATACGCCAAGAGGCGAAATTTGCTGCCAAATAGGTTATTATTATCAGAATACCGGGGATTATAAAAGAGCTGCATTTTGGTTTAACTTCATATTATCTCTAGAGAAGCCAGAAGGTAACTGGGGGTTTTTACAACCAGATTGTTGGGGGTATATCCCCCTTATCGAGTGTGCTGTATGCTATGACAGACTAGGTGATTATCAAAAAGCAATGCTTTACAATCAGTTGGCGCTGGAAATGAAGCCAGATTCCTCATCAGCCTTATCGAACAAAAAGTACTTTGAAGAGAAGATGAAAAAGACATAATAATTATCAAAAAGGAGTAAATAACGTGTCCCTTCCCAATTTCCCAAGCATTAGCCCTGAAATCACACGTGAAAAAGCACTTACAATGATTTTGGCATCTATCGCTATGGAGGAACTTGGAATCAGTCATATCATTAACGCAGAAGGCGAAAAGATACAATATGTATTAAATGATTTGGTTAATAAAACAGGTTCTGGAGCAACCGTAGATGATATTTTATGTGTAAATAAAAGCGTGGAATCCCTCCTAGACGTTTTAATGCAGAGTCAGGTGTTTCTTAAGAATAAAATGGAGAAGGTACTTGAGATAATGGAATCTGAAATAGGACCGACAGGACCACCGGGACCCCCAGGTTGTAAAGGGCCCACAGGACCTCCGGGTAAAAAAGGTACGACAGGGGCAACAGGTCCCAAAGGAGAAAAAGGAGCAACAGGAGAAAGAGGACCAGAAGGACCGATGGGGCCAAAAGGAGCAACAGGGGCAACAGGTTCAAAAGGAGAAAAAGGAGCAACAGGAGAAAGAGGACCAGAAGGACCTACGGGAGCAACAGGGGCAACAGGGCCGAAAGGCGCAACAGGACCCAAAGGCCCTAAGGGGCAGTCTATCACCTGCAAAGCTTCTTTTTCTGAAGTTGAGAAGCCATATATATGGGAGAACGGAAAAAGTTTTCTTTGGAAACCTAATTTTATAAGAGAGTGTTGTATAAAGTATGACGACTGCAATATATGGTTAAAACCAAATGAATGCTATAATCTTTGCTTTACTGTGAATTTCCATGATATTGATATCAAGGGTCAAAATTGTTCCATCAATTATGGGGGAAGCAGAAATAACAAAAATACAAGCAGAAACAGTTCCATTAGAGATGTAGCAATAAAATTAATCTTAAGTTCTCATCAGGAAAGAATAGAGCTATTTTCTTATTACCCACCTTTGTCGTCCCATACGTATTTTCCACTTAGCTTCACTTCAGGTGATATCATATTTACCACGGATGATTTTAAGGGAGAGGTAATGGTATCAATAGAGCTTGAGTCACCATATCCAATTACCACAGGGCTAGCCAGGCTGTCCATTGTATTGTATTGAATTTTAGAGATAAACTTTAATGTAATTGTAAGCGTATTGCTCCTAATGGACAATACGCTTACTTATGATATTATTAATTATATTATTAACTTTTGTACATGCAGTTGTTATAATGGACAATAAAACCCTCCACTATAACATCAGACTTCAGTTCTATGATATTATGGTCTTATCAAACAGAATGGCGGTGATAAAATGAATACCTATAAGACGTCTGAGGTTGCAAAATTCATTGGGATTCATCCGAATACAGTAAGGCTTTATGAAGAACTTGAGCTAATTCCTAAACCAGAGCGTAAAGCGAATGGATATCGTGTCTATACAGAATTTCATGTAGAACAGATTAGATTTGCTAGAATTGCTTTAAAGATTGAAGTACTGCAAAACGGATTAAGAAAGGAGGCGATTGATATAATTAAGGCATCCGCGCAGGGTAATTTTAATAGGGCAATTTTCCTGGCACAACACTATTTGCAGCAGCTAAATAATGAGAGAAGCAATGCAGAAGAAGCAATTATAATTACTGAAAAGTTGTTATCAGGCGACAAGCAGCAAACATGTACTACGTTTATGACCAGAAAAGAAGCAGCTGATTATTTGCAAATCTCTATAAATGCTTTAAGAAATTGGGAAATGAATGGCTTGATTACCATAAAACGAAAACAAAATGGTTACCGTGTATATGATGAGGAGGATATTAGGCGGTTAAAAATCCTCCGCTCTTTGCGTTGTGCGAATTACTCTCTTTCAGCAATATTGCGTATGTTGAATACTCTATCTAACAATCCGGATGCAGATATACGGCATATAATTGACACGCCCAAGGAAGATGAGGATATTATTTCTGTGTGTGATAAGCTACTAACATCATTAAAATATGCAGAACTCAATGCGAAAAGGATGATGGTTCATCTTGAGATGATGAAAAAACAATTTAAGAAAAACCCTCCATTTTAACACCAGACTTTGTGCTGGTGTTATTCTTTGTATAAAAACAAGGAGGAAATTAACAACATGGAAACAACAATTGAAGTAAAAGAACTCTACAAATACTATGACCATATAAAAGCTGTAGAGAATATCAATATCTCTATTTGCCGGGGAGAGGTATTTGGGCTGTTGGGGGCTAATGGCGCAGGTAAAAGCACCACAATTGAATGCATTTTAGGAACTAAAAAGCAGGACAATGGGGTTGTATCCATTTTGGGTAAGAATCCACAAAGAGAGCGGAAAAATTTGTTTGAGAAGGTTGGAGTTCAATTTCAAGAAGGGAACTATCAAGATAGAATAAAGGTGGCGGAACTTTGTAAGGTCACAGCTTCGCTTTATAAGAATCCAACGAATTATGAAACGTTGTTAGAACAATTTGGACTTTCTAATAAGCTGGGAAGTCTTGTAAGCGAGCTTTCAGGAGGTCAGAAACAGCGACTTTTCATAGTGCTTGCTTTAATTCCAAATCCTGAAGTTGTTTTTTTGGATGAATTAACTACTGGCTTGGATACCAAAGCTCGCCGTGATGTTTGGAATAGTCTTACTGCATTAAAAAAAACAGGAATAACAATTTTATTAACCTCTCATTTTATGGATGAGGTAGAAGCACTTTGCGACAAAATTATGATTATGAAAAAGGGAAAAAGTGTTTTCAGTGGGTCAGTACAAGATGCAATAGAAGCCAGCCCTTATGAAAAATTTGAGGATGCGTACCTTTGGTATGCAGATGAGGAGGAAAAAAATGAAAGCATTTAGAACCTTACTGAAAACAGAAATTAAATTATCCCTTCGTGGGTTAGATATGTTTATTTTTGCTATTTGTATGCCAGTTATTGCAGTTATTATCCTGGGGGCAGTGTTTGGAAATAAACCAGCTTTTGATGGTGCAGAATATACCTTTTTAGCACAATCCTTCGGAGCTGTTTCAACCATCGCAATTTGCGCCGGGGGTGTAATGGGACTTCCTTTAGTTTTATCAGAGTACCGAAGCAGAAAAATACTGAAGCGTTTCAAGGTAACTCCAATTAGTCCTTCACTGATTTTAACAGTACAGGTTGTGATTTATGCACTTTATTCAATTATTTCACTTATACTGGTTTATGCAATTGGAGCAATATTTTTTGAATACAGGTTACTCGGTTCATGGTTAGAGTTTCTTGGAGCATATATGTTGGTTATGCTGTCAATGTTTAGTATAGGGCTACTTGTGGGAGGTCTTGCACCAAATACAAGAATAGCAAGTGCAGTTGCAAGTCTATTATATTTCCCAATGCTTATCTTTTCTGGTGCTACCTTGCCATATGAAGTGATGCCAGTTGCACTTCAAAAGGTGGCAAATATATTGCCGCTAACGCAAGGAATAAAACTCCTCAAGGCGGCTTCACTCGGATTACCAATAGATAATGTCTTTATTCCAGTAATTATAATGATTTTAATTGCTGTGGTATGTATTACGATATCTCACCGCTTTTTTAAGTGGGAATAGATTTCATATAATTTTATATAGGCCTTTGAGCTTATAGTGATATAAATATAAACTGGAAAAACCAATCCACTTGGTTTTTCCAGTTAAATACATATAGGGGGCATATCATTTCATCTGTCTATAAAGTATACATGGTTTTAAATTCTGTTGGAGTACAGTCCTTTATTAGTTTAAACATACGTATAAATGCGGACAAACTGCTAAAACCACATCGAAGAGCCACTTCCGTGATGGTTAGCTCTTTGTCCATTAAAAGTTTTTCCGCACTTTCAATTCTCTTCTTGTTCAAATATTTATAAAAAGATACATTGGTAAATTGTTTAAATAACCGACTAAAGTGATATTTACTAAAGCCGGACAGGTCCGCAATCACATCTAATGCTAAATCTTCGCTGCAATGTTCATTAATATAATTACAGATGAATAAAAAACGTTCCGTATATTCCCGTTGTTTGCTTATATTATGATTAAAATTCTTAGCATTTGGAGAATAACTTCGTCCAATCAAAACAAAAATTTCAATTAGCTTAGAATAAATTGACGCTTCACTTAAGGGGGCATCTGCAAAATATTCATCCGAGATAGCCAAAATAAGTTTTTGTATTTGCTCATGTGCTTCCGGTGCATCTTCTGCAGTGATGAGAAGGACAGGAGATATGAAGGAGAGAGTTGCTTCCAACTCTTTTATACCATGGAGCAAGGTAAAGTCTGCCTGAAAAATAAGGCGCATACCAGTATCTGCCTCCATACCATGTACAATTCCAGGATTTATTACAAGAATATCACCTTCTCGCAGGGTATATAACATCTTACAGCAGGTCACTCGGTACTTATTCTGGAGAGGCATAATGATTTCAAGTGGAGCATGCCAATGCAAAGGATATTCCTCACAATCTTCATTCGCATAAAGGCGTATATTGGTATTGGTCTTAAAATTGACTGTTTCCTGTATTCCGCGAAGATTTTCTATCATAGTTGTCTCCTGACTTTTCAATAATATTAAAAGTAACACTTGCACAGATATGTTCTGATAATTGGATAAGAATAAACTTAGCAATGGTTTAAGTAAATTCATAGAAATAAATAGCAATAATTATGTAGTATCGCGATATTAATTATGGTTAATTTTAAAGATAGATTTTAAGTGCTGATTAGCATATAAAATACACAACTGAATATTGATTAAATCACATATTACTATACAATATTACTAATTCGTTTAAAATAAAACAAAAATACTCATATACATAATGGTTATATTACTATATACATTTTAACATAAAACATATAAAGTGTACAAAAAGAATTTAAAAAATAGCAAGATTTGATAGTAACATAGCAATTTATCGGGAGCGGACTTTTAGGGGATTTGATACAATTACGGTGTAATTAATAAAAAGATAAGAGGAGGGTATTTGAATGAAACGATTTATAGCTTTAGTTCTTACTTGTTTACTTCTTGCAACAATGGGGTTTGCTGGATGCGGTTCAAAAAATGACGCAGTAGACAACAAGGGTAAAGACACCGTGGTGAATACAGATGTGAAAGATGATGAAAATGTTAAGGTTATTAATGTTTGGAGTTTTACCGATGAAGTTCCAAAAATGCTTGAAAAGTATAAGGAGCTTCACCCTGATTTCCCTTATGAAATCAAAACCACAATTATAGCAACTACCGATGGTGCATATCAACCTGCTCTGGATCAAGCACTTGCAGGTGGCGGAGCGGATGCACCTGATATTTTCTGTGCAGAAAGTGCATTTATACTTAAGTATACACAAGGGGATGCTTCACAATATGCGGCAAGCTATAAAGAGCTGGGCATCGATGTGGATAAGCTATTAAAGGAAGCAGATATTGCACAGTATACTGTGGATATAGGATCTAATACCGATGGCGATCTGGTTGGGTTAGGATACCAGGCAACAGGTGGAGCATTTATTTATCGTCGTTCTATCGCTAAAGATGTATGGGGAACTGATGATCCTGCAGTAATTAAAGAAAAAATTGGTCCTGGCTGGGATAAATTCTTCACAGCAGCAGAGGAATTAAAAGCTAAGGGCTACGGCATTGTGTCTGGCGATGGTGACATCTGGCATGCGGTAGAGAATAGTTCTGAAAAGTCCTGGATTGTAGATGGTAAACTTTACATAGACCCTAAACGTGAGGAGTTCTTTGATCTTGCAAAGAAGCTGAAGGATAACGGTTATCACAATGATACAAGAGACTGGACAGATGCCTGGTACGCTGATATGAAAGATGCCGGAAGCCAGAAAGTATTTGGTTTCTTTGGTCCTGCATGGCTCATTAATTATGTAATGGCAGGCAATAGTGGTGGAGAAAAAGCTGGCGAAGGCACCTATGGTGACTGGGCAGTAAGTGAATCCCCTGTTGGTTTCTTCTGGGGTGGTACTTGGGTAATGGGTAATAAAGACACGAAACTGAAAGCAACAGTAGGAGATATTATTGAATGGATAACCCTGGATAGTTCAGAAACTGGACTTCAGTATTACTGGGCAAATGGTACTCTGAACGGTCCTGGAGGAACTAAGGATACTGTTGCATCTGGTACTGTTATGAAGAAATCGGATGGAAAACTAGACTTCTTAGGCGGTCAGAATATGTTTGATATCTTTGTTCCAGCAGGTAACAATGCTACCGGTAAGAACAAGACACAGTTGGATGAGTCAATTAATACCTACTGGCGTGATCAGGTACGTGAATATACGGCAGGCAATAAATCAAAGGAAGATGCAATTGCAGACTTTAAGCAAAATGTAGCAGACAATTTGGACATTGCAGTAGAATAATCTTACTGCAACTTGGTAATCCCCCTCAAACATGAGAAACGATAAGTCGTTTCGCTTGTCATTAACTGGAGAAACACGCGCTGCGTGTTTCTTCCAGTTGTAGTGGATGGGATATAATTGATTATTAACAAAGAACAGGCTATATGAAGTGATACATTATAGAAGTAACAGTTTATCGGAGGTGAGGGCTTATGCGACATAAGGGTGTCAGCTATGCAAAATACGGATATATTTTTTGTATACCGTTTGTACTTGCATTTCTAATTTTTTCGCTATATCCCATTATATATACAGCTGTAATTGGTTTTACTGATTTTAAGGGTCTTGGGAGAACAGAGTTTCATTTTTTAGCAAATCCTTTTCAGAATTTTGAAACAATTTTAAAAAATCCATCCTTTCAAAAGTCCTTGTGGAATACGTTAATCATCTGGATCATAAATTTTATTCCCCAAATACTACTGGCTTTGCTGTTAACGGCGTGGTTTACCAGCCATCGCAATAAAATTAAGGGACAGGGAGTTTTTAAAGTTCTTTTCTATATGCCCAATATTATAACTGCAGCAACAATTGCAATTCTTTTTAACTCGTTATTTGGATACCCTATAGGACCGGTCAATGACTTATTGAAGTTTTTAGGTGTCATTCAAGAGCCTCTTAATTTTTCTGTTCAAAAATGGACCTCTCGGGGAGTTGTTGCCTTTATTCAATTTTGGATGTGGTATGGATATACAATGATAGTGTTAATATCGGGAGTTCTGGGCTTGAATCCTGAACTTTTTGAAGCTTCGGAGATTGATGGTGCTTCCAGTGCTCAGACTTTCTTCTTTGTAACTCTGCCCAACTTAAAGACAATTCTGCTCTATACGCTGATTACAAGTATGATTGGCGGTTTGCAAATGTTTGATATTCCAAGACTTTATCTGTTGGGAGGACCAGACAGTGCAACACTTACCACCAGTGTATTCATCTATAATCAAGCCTTTAGCGGAAGTTACCTATATAATCGTGCCGCTGCCGCAAGTATGATTATGTTTATTATAATTGCCATTCTTTCTGCCATTATCTTTTATATCATGAGGGATAAGAGTGCTGCTAAGTTAAAGCAGCAGATGAAAGATCAGAAAAAAGAAATGAAGAATGCAGAGCAGGCAGCAAGGAGGATGGCAAAATGAGAAAAGAAAAGACAATATTAAAAAGGATTTCTCGTATAGTTGTTTATATTGTCTGCATATCCTTGGCAATTTTAAGTATTTTACCTTTTTGGATCATGTTCATGAATGCTACTCGTGGAACCTTTGAAATACAGCAAAGTTCCATTTCTTTATTACCTTCCAAGCATTTATTTGACAATATTAATGTACTTTTAGGTAAAAGTTTTAATCCATTAAAGGGTTTTATTAATTCCATGATGATATCTACTGGGGCAACTGCCTGTACAGTTTACTTTTCGTCACTGACAGCCTATGCACTGATTGTATATGACTGGAGAATGAGACAGCCGTTTTTTACATTTATATTAGCTGTTATGATGATACCGGCACAGGTAACTAGTATTGGGTTTTATCAATTTATGTATCAAATCCACATGACCAATAATTTCTTACCGCTGATGTTACCAGCCATAGCAGCACCAATTACCGTATTCTTTATGAGACAATATTTAATGGCATCGCTACAGCTCGATATAGTTAATTCTGCTCGAATCGATGGGGCAGGTGAATTTAGCATATTTAATCGAATTATTCTTCCAATCATGAAACCAGCAATAGCAACACAGGCAATATTCTCCTTTGTTTCTTCCTGGAATAGCTTGTTTATGCCATTAATCTTATTAACAGATAGTGATAAATATACTATGCCGATTATGGTTAGCTTACTTAGAGGTGACATCTATAAGACAGAACTGGGTTCTGTATATTTAGGGCTTGCTTTGACAGTTTTGCCGCTTTTTGTAATCTACTTCCTGCTTTCCAAGTATATAATTGCGGGAGTTGCCTTAGGCGGAGTAAAGGAATAAATGTGGTTTGCATAAATACATAAAATTAGTTAGAGGATTATCGTAAGGAGAAAAAATATGAAGCGAGAAGAAGCACGAAGGAAAGCGATAGAGTTAGTTGCAAAGATGACATTAGAAGAAAAGGCTTCTCAATTAAGGTATAATTCTCCTTCAATTAAGAGATTAGGAGTACCTGATTATAATTGGTGGAATGAGGCATTGCATGGAGTTGCCAGAGCTGGTGTGGCCACCAGTTTTCCGCAGGCAATTGGTATGGCTGCAACTTTCGATACTGACGTGATAAAACAAGTGGCGGACGTAATCGCAACCGAAGGCAGAGCCAAATACAATGCGTATAGCAGTCATAATGATCGTGACATATATAAAGGGTTAACCTTTTGGTCCCCCAATGTTAATATTTTTCGTGATCCCAGATGGGGAAGAGGGCATGAAACCTATGGGGAAGATCCTTATTTAACCAGCAGGTTAGGAGTTGCTTTTGTAGAAGGCTTGCAAGGAGAGGGAGAAGTAATGAAAGCAGCAGCTTGCGCAAAGCACTATGCTGTACACTCTGGTCCAGAAGCTGAGCGACATTCCTTTAATGCCGTTGTCACGAAGAAAGATTTGTATGAAACCTACCTGCCGGCGTTCAAAGCACTTGTAACAGAGGCTAAGGTTGAGGCAGTTATGGGGGCTTACAATCGTACCAACGGAGAACCCTGCTGTGGAAGTAAAACCTTAATTCGTGAGATTCTCCGTGGGGATTGGAGATTTGAGGGGCACTTTGTATCCGATTGTTGGGCAATTAAAGATTTTCATGAATATCATAAGGTTACACATACGGCAGTAGAATCAGCTGCAATGGCAATGAATGCAGGCTGTGATTTAAATTGCGGAAATGTTTACTTATATATTATGAAGGCATATCAGGATGGTTTAGTGACAGAGGAAGAGATAACAACGGCGGCAGAACGTCTATTTACAACAAGGTATTTGCTGGGATTATTCGATGGAAGTGAGTTTGACCATATTCCATATGAGGTCGTAGAGTGCAAAAGCCATCTGAAACTTGCAGATAAAGTAACCGAGGAAAGCTTGGTCCTACTTAAAAATGATGGAATACTACCCCTTAATAAGGCAGAGATAAAGACGGTTGGCGTCATTGGGCCAAATGCAAATAGCAGAGCTTCCCTGATCGGAAATTATCATGGAACCTCCTCGGAATATATTACAATCCTGGAAGGAATTCAGAGAGAGGTAGGAAAAGATACAAGAGTATATTTTTCAGAGGGCAGCAGTCTTGTAAATGCAAAGACCGAAGGCCTCGCCTACGATAATGACCGAATTAGTGAGGCGGTTATTGTTGCAGAACATAGTGATGTGGTTATTTTATGTCTGGGACTTGATGAATCCTTAGAAGGGGAAGAAGGGGATGCAGGGAATAACTATGCCTCAGGTGATAAAGTGGATTTACAATTACCAGAGCCGCAGAGAATTCTAATGGAGGCAGTAGCTAAGGTTGGGAAGCCAACCATATTATGTTTAACTGCGGGCAGTGCAATCGATTTGTCCTTTGCCCAGAAGCATTTTAAAGGAATTCTTCTTACCTGGTATCCGGGAGCCAGAGGAGGCAGCAGGATTGCAAAGACTCTATTTGGTGAAAATTCACCTTCGGGGAAATTACCAATCACTTTCTATAACAGTTTAGAGGAATTACCGCCATTTGAAGATTACTCCATGGCTAAAAGAACATACCGCTATATAAGCGGAGAAGCAATGTACCCCTTTGGATATGGTTTGACTTATGGAAACTGTATTGTCAAACATGCAAAGTTTACAGACGGTAATGTGGAAGTTGAAATTGAGAATATTGGAGCGTACGATACAGGAGATGTTGTACAGGTTTATATAAAGAACAGGGATTCAGAGTTTGCAGTTCCTAATCATAGTTTATGCGCATTCCAGAGAGTATTTCTAAAGCAGGGTGAAAGCACAAAGCTAGAGTTGCCAATTCGTGATGAGGCTTTCTTTGTTGTAAATGAAGAAGGGAAGTATGTGCAAGAAGGCAGCAACTATACTATTTATGTTGGCTTTGGCCAGCCCGATACCAGAACAGAGCAGCTATACAATCAGAAATGCGTAAGTATTTTGGTGGAACTGGTTTAATAAATCAACTTTAGTAGCTAAGTAGTAAAAATAGAATTCGTAGATTTACATTCTGGAGCTATGAAAAGCGCGAGCCAACGATCTTTCATTATTGGCTTGCGCTTTATGATGTTAATTTAATATATAAATAATTTACAGGATTAAGCCTCCAAAGCTATCTTTTCTTCCTTTAGCTTTATAGGTACATATCTTTGAAGCTGTTCATAACCAAGACCTTGTTTTATTTCGTCGTCGTTATAGATCATGTTCCCCATGATGTCACGCTCTCTATCCAGCGTAAAATTTGTTTTCTCCAGCCATTTCAAGATTTTATTTTCAACTTTCATAAGGCTATTATCATCACCATCAATACATACTGCGCAAGCGTATAAGCCACCTTCAAACTCAATGACGTCATATGGAGTGGTGTTAACGTCTTTGATATTCTTATGTACACTATATAACCATCTAAACTCTTCGTCGTTTCTTCTGCACAAAAAATCTGTGCTATCAAAGATTATACTTTTTCCTAAATCTCTATGCTGTTCAATCCAAAACAGTAAACTGTCTTCCTTGAACAATTCACCAAAGTCTTGATACTTTGTTGCTACTGCTAAGAATTTTGGTATCCTTACAATCATTACATCTGGGATTTGCTTGTCAAGTCTTTCAGTTATTTCCAGTAATCGGTTCGCATTCGATGGGTTGCCATTATAATCAACATGTACAAGTTGCCCTTCAATCTCTTGTGCTTTCTCGTAAAGCAACTTTACATCTTCATCCTGTGCAAAATTGGATTTTTTTATTTGCTCGATAAATTCCAAAACAATTGACTTCAACTCGTGCAAAAGTGATACCTCTTCGTCAATGCCACTGACTTTTTTTCCGAGAACCTCTAGTACTACATTAGAATTCGGTGCGTCAAAGATACGCTGAATATCTTTTATGCTTATATTGAGTTTACGCAAAATCAATATTTGCTCTAGTCTTTTTACAGCAGCTTCGTCATACATTCTGTAGGCGTATTCTTCACCTCGGGTGCTGGATAGTAGCCCCATATCCTCGTAATACTTCAGTGCACGTGCAGAAATATCGTATTTTACTGACATTTCACGTATTTTTATTAGTTCGCTCATTGGTACCTCCATATTTATTTACTATAGCCATTATAAAGTACGACGCAACGATGGAGTCAATAGAAAACATCCAGTTAAAAAAACTTTTAAGATTGGGAAATATATTCTTATTTGTATGGGTGTAAGTAACCACAGAGAGTTTAATAGCTCTGTGGTTTGTTTTAGTGTATGTGGTTTGATTTAAACAGGGACTTTGTTTTATAATAAAGCGAGACCTTTTTTTAAGGCATTAGACCCGGGTCAAATTATGACGATGGACATAGACAATGTAATTGCATCAAAGTATATTCAAAACCCCTCGGTGATTTATAATTAGTAATACGGACAAATGAGTGCATAGATAATCAAGAGAAGGTTGTTTGAATCGGATATTATTTTACTCATAGGAGGTGAGAACTTGGATTGGATGACGAGTATTCAAGCAACGATTAATTATATGGAAGAGAATATAGGAGAAGAGCTAAGTGTGGAAGTATTGGCAGAAAGAATTTATGTTTCTCCATTCTATTTTCAAAAGGTATTTACTATTCTGTGTGACTGTACTGTCAGTGAATATATTAGAAATCGAAGATTAACCTTAGCTGGCTATGAGATCATAGATACAAATGATTCGATTTTAGATATTGCGTTGAGATACGGTTATGAAACTCATGAAAGTTTTACACGAGCCTTTAGTAGGTTTCATGGTATCATGCCATCCGAAGCTAGAAAAAGTCATGCAAATCTAAAAGCTTTTGCGCCTATCTGTGTAAAAACTAATATTGTAGGAGGAAAGACATTGATGAGTGATTTTTCGGAAAGAGGTTATGTAGTAAAAGAAACAGGTGCAGTATATTATACTCAGGATATGGACAGTACTTTAAAATGGTTTCAAGAGATTCTTGGCTGGTATGGACAGATTGAAGGAAGAGACGATAATAATGTTGGCTTCTACGGCTGTGTCAATAACATTCCCATCGAAATTGAAGCACTGCATATTGCACCATTTACAGGTATTCATATGTTCAAAGGAGAACCAATAAAGCAGATGATTGGCTTTATGCTGGTGCAAGGGGTGGATCAATTATATCAATTTGTAAAGAGAAAGGGTTGGAATCAAATTACTGAAGTTGTGAAGCAGCCCTGGGGTGGAAAAACTTGTTCCGTAACCACCATTGATGGGAGTATATTAACTTTTTTTGAATAAAGGATTGTGTGATAGGAATTTATTACTGAGTAATAGTGATATCTAGAACATATTATGAAGGGTTTATCGTGCCTGCAGTCATCGAGAAAGCATTAATCGGATATAGAGTTATCCTGGAACGACAAATAAAAAGTAGTAAAGAAGAGGTGTGGTCCTGGCTCACAGATAATGATAATTTGACGCTGTTAGGATATTTGACCGAATACTGTAGCAGCTATAAAACTACTGGTAAAAGAAAATTATATTTGTAAATTTTAGATATTTATAATTTAATATATTAATTTATATTAAAAATTGCCGATGAATAACATAGAAACATAATTGGGGTGGGAACTATGATTATTCAGCATAATCTTATGTCTTCAAATAATAATCGGAATTTAAAAATTAATACAGATAGAAAATCAAAGGTTACAGAAAAGCTTTCCTCGGGTTATCGTATTAACCGAGCCTCTGATGACGCAGCGGGTCTTTCCATTAGTGAGAAAATGAGATCACAGATCCGTGGGTTAGAGCAAGCTTCAAAGAATGCGCAAGATGGACTTTCTCTGATTCAAACAGCTGATGGAGCCATGAGTGAAATTCATAATATGCTGCAGCGTATTCGGGAACTGGCGGTTAGTGGTGCTACTGATACGAATGTGAATGCAGATCGAACTGCAATTCAGGAAGAAGTCAGTGCTTTAAAGAGTGAGATTGACCGTGTAGCGAGGAATACAGAATTTAATAGTAAAAAGCTTCTGGACGGCTCTTGCAGTGCCCCTTCCTTAAGTGAGGAAGAAAAAAATAAATTTATTAGCTGGTTAAACGGCAGCTGGCTAAAAGATGCTGCGGCAAGAATAGAGAGTGTTACTGGATGGCAATTGGAAAATGGCACCACTATAAATGTTGCTTTTGCAGATATAGGGAATAGTGCTGTTGCTACAATGGGAGGCGCTTATCTTGGTGATAACTTAACTCTTACAATTAATACTAACTTTCTAATAAATGAGATGACCTACAATGGTACAGATGGACCAACGATGGGTGGAATTCCAGCAGACCGCCTAATTGTTCATGAGCTGACGCATGGATATATGTTTGACAATGTGTCCTATACAGCAATACCTGACAATTGGTTTGTAGAAGGGTTAGCAGAAGGTGTTCATGGAGCAAGTGACATTAGATATAATGGTTTCGAAAGTGGCTATGATACGAATTATACCGGTTTAAATCAAAGTATTCAAAACTTTGATTTCATAGGTAATGAATATAGTGATGATATCTATACGGTGGGTTATCTGGCTACCAGTTATTTATATCAAAAGGCTACGGAGACAGGATTTAAAAATATGCTGGGTGAAATGGATCAAAGCGATGAAACCTTTCGGGACTTAGTTGCTAAATATACTGGGTCCACATCCTTTAACAGTTTCATTCAAGACTTTAAGAATGCAGCGCAGACAGCATATAATACTGATGTCACAGCAAATGATACTAATTACACCGCATTTAAGGATTTTTTATCCTCCGAATGTAACATTGATTTAACCGATGGATTAGCAGATCCTCTGGATGGAGTGGATTTGGATTCCTCTAATGTTGTTGCTAATACTGGAACACCGAATAAACCGTCTACCGAAATTACGACTCTTACCTTTGGCAGTAATACAATTAATATTAACTGGGGAGAAAACGTACCCAATCAGGCCATTGTTCTGCAAATTGGCGCAGGAAGCAAGCAATCCATGAAGGTAGGTATTGATGCAGTTACGTCCGCAGCACTGGGGATTGATCATATATCTGTATCAAATCATGCAACGTGCCAGGAAGCAATTAATACTACCGACAGTGCAATAAAAAAAGTATCAAGTGTCAGATCAAAGTTAGGGGCTGCACAAAATCGATTAGAGCATGCAATAGCAAATATTGATAATACTTCTGAAAATACACAGAATGCGGAAAGCAGAATTAGGGACGTGAATATGGCAAAAGCCATGGTAGAGTTTTCTAAATTCAATATACTTCAGCAGGCAGGGCAAGCAGTGTTAACACAGGCTAATCAAAATCCACAAGGTATTTTAACGTTACTTCAGTAGATTATAATATTTTTTGAATATGTAGTTAGAGAACAGGGAATGCAATATGAGATGTCCCTGTTCTTTTTCGTCATTAATACAGCTTCTTTTTTGCCATTATTAGTATAAAAGAACATATGATAACTTAAATTACGACATAGGAAGAAATACCGTGAATTTGCTGCCTTCCCCGGAAGAACTTTGCACAGTAATACCGCCACCGGAGAGTTTGATAATTCTCTTCACAAGGGCAAGTCCAAGACCGTTTCCGGTGGTTTTATGAGAACTGTCCCCCTGATAGAATTTATCAAAAATATGACTCTTAGTCTGTTCATCCATACCAGGTCCATTATCCTGTATGGTAAAACGAATTCCTTGATTCCATCGGAGTAAGTGAATTTTAATATGCCCTTCATTGGGGGTAAATTTAATTGCATTGTCCAATAGATTAATCCATATCTGCTGGGTTAGATCCTCATTACCAAGGAAGGTAATATCTTCAAGTTCTATTGTCATATCAATGTTTTTCATTGACCATTTCGGTTCCATTAAGACGACCGATCTACGAATCTGTTCATCAAGCCGGAAGGAAACCTTATCTGTAATAATTTCAATGCTTTCATATTTTGATAGATTTAAAACATTTGTTGATAAGTCAGCTAGTCGCTCGGATTCTGCTATGATAATATCAAGATACTCTTGTTTTTCTTCTTCAGTTAAATCCCCTTCTTTTAATAATTTTGCGAACCCTCGCACCGAAACGATTGGTGTTTTAAATTCATGGGAAAAATTATTTACAAAATCACTTCGAAGTGTTTCAATAGTAGAAAGTTCATATACCATTTTGTTAAAGCTCTCGGATAACTCTTCTAACTCTCCAATTCCTTTGATATTGATTTTAACATCGAAATTACCACCAGCTACATTTTTTGTAGCATCAATTACTTTACGTATTGGGTTTAGTGCTTTTTCACTTAGGAAAGCAGTAAGGGCTGTGCCAATAAGAACACATAAGAGCAAAATGAAGAGCAATGGTAAATAAGGTATTTTATTGCGGCCATTTATACCATGTCCGTCAAAAGAAATAACCCCCAAGTGATGAAGCAATAGTCCAATGGTAAAGGCTACCACCAAGGAGGAGACTAAAACAACAAATACAAAGAGTACCAACGTAATAGCTAAATTAAGTCGTTTACGAATGGAATTCATCATACCTTTTTCACCGCCTTATACCCAAGTCCCCGAACTGTAATAATTTCGAATTCCGGCCAATCACGAAAACGATCACGTAGACGACCAATATGCACATTTAGGGTGTGATCATCGGTTTGGGATTCCATACCCCAGATTTCATCCATGAGCTGCAGTCTTGTAAAGATCATATTTGGATAAGATAATAATTTAAATAAGAGGTAGAATTCCTTTTGCGGGAGAGTTACTAACTCATTTTTACGATTAATTGTAAGAGAGTCATAATTGAGTTCTACATCACCAATTAATAGCTTATGTTCGCTGGCAATTTGTGCACGCCTAAGTAGTGCCTTTATTCTTAACAACATCTCCTGCTCATCCACGGGTTTAATCATGTAGTCGTCCGTTCCTGCCAGAAAACCGGCATGCTTATCCTTAGGTTCCTGTTTTGCAGTTACCATTAACAAAGGGAGGGTCGACCAGGTACGGCGGATTTGTCTTGTAAGTTCATAACCATCCATTCGTGGCATCATTAGATCCAGCACCACTAAATCCACATGCTGCTTATCCATAAGATCAAGAGCTGCAATACCATCTTCTGCACCATAGGTTTCAAAACCGTTCTGTTTAAGTACAGCACACATTAATTTCCGAGTGTTGGTATCGTCTTCGACTACTAGTATTTTAAACATAGAAAACACCTCGGTTCACTTAGAATCGTGTTAAGTTATTCATACAATTGCAAATTACTATTTGTTTTTAAATAATTAATCAATTATAGCATAAGAAGATTAGCATAGAAATATCAACTGAATATCAACGAATTTGTTGAGATAGAGTTTACTTTCACAAGTTATTCTAAAACCAGTCAAAAAATTGGAGGAATGATAATGTTAAAATTGAAACTAGATAATATAACGAAAACTTATCGAAGCGGAGAGACAGTTACCGCTCTAAAAGGAATATCACTGGGATTTCGAGAAAATGAATTTATCTCTATTCTTGGACCATCCGGTTGCGGTAAGACAACGATGTTAAATATCATAGGAGGTCTTGACCAGTATGACAGTGGCGACCTTGTCATCAACGGGTTATCTACAAAAAAGTATAAGGGTTCCGATTGGGATGCTTATCGTAACCGTTCCATTGGATTTGTATTCCAGAGTTATAATCTGATAGGCCATCAATCGGTACTGCAAAATGTTGAGATAGCATTAACTCTTTCCGGGGTATCACCTTCGGAGCGCAAAAAGCGTGCAAAAGAGGCACTGATTGAGGTCGGTCTGGAGAAACATTTGAAGAAAAAACCAAATCAGCTATCCGGTGGTCAGATGCAGCGAGTTGCAATAGCCAGAGCTTTAGTTAATGATCCAGATATTATTCTTGCAGACGAGCCAACAGGTGCACTGGACAGTCACACCAGTGTTCAAATCATGGAGATATTAAAAGAAATAGCAAAGACCCGTCTGGTCATTATGGTAACGCATAATGCAGAGCTGGCAGATGAATATTCAACTAGAATTATTAAACTGTTAGATGGTGAGATTCAGTCAGATAGTAATCCTGTTCCACAGACAGAAACTATGATTGTAACTGAAGTAGAAAAGAAAAGGATAAGAAAGACCTCTATGTCCTTATGGACAGCAACCTCCCTGTCATTTAAAAATCTTTTGACAAAGAAAGGGCGAACCATAACAACTTCTTTTGCAGGCAGTATTGGTATTATAGGTGTAGCTCTGGTACTCGCACTATCCAGTGGACTGTCTGCTTATATGTCAAGCATGCAAACAGATACACTTTCAGGCTTCCCTGTTACCATTGGCACTACGGAACAAAGCTTTGATATGAGTAGTAGGAATCCTATGATGGACAATCAGGATACGACTCAGTCCTATGAGGAGTTTCCAGATAATGATGTGATTTATCGATATGACAGTGAAGCAAATACAACTACCCATACGAATATATTAGATGAGGAATACATTGCCTATATAGAAGGTATTCAGGATGAACTGCCAGACGCAGTCAACACAATTTCCTACCAGAGTGGTGTAAATATGAACCTTCTTGCGAAAGGAGGAGATACGGTTGTAGCTTATGATACTGGCAGACAGAGTTCTATGGGTGCAATGGCAGGAATGGCTGGGATGGGAAGAAATTCTTATTGGCAGGAGATGCCTGAAAATAAAGATTTTATTCTTTCTCTCTATGACCTTGTAGGTGAAGATAGTGTACTTCCAACAGGAGCAAATGAAGTTGCAATTGTGGTAGACGAATACAATCGTATCAACAAAGGTTTCTTTGAAAAATTAGGTATAACAGAGAAGGACTCTTATAAGGTAAGTGATTTTCTTGGGAGAACCTTGCTAAAGGTTGTTTATAACGATGACTATTATACGGAACAGAATGGTATTTATACACCGGCAAGTGCTTCTGATTATGAGACATTGTATAATAGCGATAACAGTGTAGCACTAACCGTAGTTGGTATCTTACGAATTAAAGAAGATGCTGCAAGTTCTTATTTTTCAGAGGGATTAGTTTATACAAGTGATCTAACAGATATGGTAGTTAATAATGCCAAAAATTCAAAAATAGCAATATCACAGATAGACAGTGACAATGATATTTTAACTGGTGCACCGTTTGCTGATGCTGCGGCAAAGGAAGCAAGTTTATTAAGTTTAGGAGCCGATACAACTCCAACGGGGATTAATATTTATCCGGTTGACTTTGAATCCAAAGAAAAGATAAAAGAGTATCTGGATGCTTATAATGTAGACAAGGCGGATGAGGATCGGGTTATATATTCAGATATGGCGGAAACTATCTCTGATATTACCGGAACTCTCCTTGATACGGTTTCCTATGTATTAATTGGATTTGCAGCAATATCGCTTTTGGTATCCACAATTATGATTGGTATTATTACCTATGTATCTGTGATTGAACGAACCAAGGAGATTGGTATTTTACGAAGCGTAGGAGCTAGAAAGAAAGACATCTCCCGCGTGTTTAATGCAGAGACCTTAATTGTAGGCTTTACCGCAGGAACCATAGGAGTGGTGCTTTCCTATCTCATTAGCCTACCAATTAATGCTGTTATTGAAAAACTTGTTGGCATTGAAGGTATTGCAGCTTTAAATCCAATTCATGCAGTAGTTCTTATTGCCGGAAGTATGCTACTAACATTAATTGCAGGCTTCTTCCCCTCCAGAATGGCAGCAAAGAAAGATCCTGTTGTGGCACTTAGGACAGAGTAAGGATAGATAAACCTTAAGAATAAGTATAAATTAAAAACCACTATGGATAATGACTGAAAAGTTCCATAGTGGTTTTTAGTTTATGACAAGTGAAACGACTTTTAGTTGCAGTATTGTCTATTATATATAGTTATACATTTTGAAAGATAGGATAATTTTTATTTTCTAAATATGGGGTCATGGTTAGTAACGCTAACCTCACCAGTCTCTTTGTAGCCACATTGCCTCCAAAAACCACCTGCTTCATCTGACGTAAGATAGATATGTTCCACTCCTTTGTCATAAAGCTTTTTTTCGGCATTAGTTATTAATGTTGATCCGAAGCCTCTTCCTCTCATACTATGAGTTATGTAGACCTCTCGAATAAAACCCCAGCCTTCATGCTCACACCAATTACTTTTTTTATTATCAATTTGATAGATTATAAACCCAACTGGTGTAGCATCAACCAGCAGTATATCTACGGGTGAAATATCTAAAATTGAGTAGTCAGCAATATCCTGACAAATTGTTTCAAGCTTTTCATCAGCAATTTCAATTTTAAAATCATTTCTAAAGTAAGTAGAAAACATTTCTGTAAATATACGCATATCATCATTGCTAAACGGACGAATTTCAACTTTTTCTAATGGCATAACTTACCTCCAAAATTTATTAGGAGGGTTTATTGTGCGTGAACCCTCCATACACATCTGATTTCAAAAATATTATTAGTCATAGAACATCATCCTTTCTATAAGAGATTTTAATTACTAACATTTCGAAATATAGAGTAGCCATACAATAAATTTACAGTAAAGGCATAGATACTACCATAATTATACATAAATTATTGACAAATACAATCATAAATGCCTAATAGAAAACTTAAATATCTTCAACAAACATATAAAATTTAAAACAACCACATATGATAGAGTAAATATGTAATGAAATGAGCAAGCCATGATCAGTATTTCTAGTATTAAGAAAAAACTAGGGCAAAAAGCACTGGAGGTACTTATTATTGTAATCTCTGTGGTAGTTTTGATCTATTTCCTTATATCCTTATATTTTTCTAAGCATTATTTTTTTCATACCGTTATTAATGGAGTAGATGTTTCGCTAAAATCTTATACAGAAGCGGATGACCTTCTGGAACAATATGTTAAGGATTATGAACTTACAATTTTGTGCCGCACTGGCAATGAAAAGATAAGCAGGCAGCAAATAGGTTTGAGCTATCAAAAAAATAACCAGCTGAAGAAAATAATTAATAACCAAAGTAAACCTAAATGGGTTATGTCCATATTTAGGACTCAACATTACAGTATAGAAAATTTATATCAATTTAATAAGGGAGAATTGCTACGATGCATCGAACAATTAAGATGTATCACCGAGAATTATATTGAGCCTAAAAATGTAAGCTTTCAATACAACAATGGCTACTATGAAATAGAAGAAGAAATTAATGGTACTAAGATAATAAAGGGTAAATTGATTAGCAGCATACAATATCATATCATGTTCGGGAATAGAGAATTGGACTTAAATGAGGAAGATTGCTATGAAAATCCAAAATATACTCTGGCCTCAAAGAAAACCTTACAAACAGCGAATCTCTTAAATCGATATGTATCCTCAAAGATAACCTATCTTTTTGAGGATAAAAGTGAGGTGTTAGATGGAAAGCAAATTAACCTATGGTTGATGGTGAATGAGGAGCTTGATGTGGAGATTAACAAAACAGCTCTTAAGGAATATATCAAATCATTAAGTAAAAAATATGATACTGTAGGTATTGATAGAGAATTTAGGGCATCAACAGGAAAGCTGGTTACGGTTAAAGGTGGCCTCTACGGATGGAAGATGAATAAGGAGGAAGAGCAGAAGACATTACTGACAAATATTGAAAAAGGAGAGGTCGTAAGCCGTGAACCAGTTTATATTCAGAGAGCACTATCAAGAGAAGGAAACGAAATTGGAGATACCTATGTAGAGATTAATATTACAAGACAGATGCTTTGGTTTTACAAAGATGGCAAACTTATTACACAGGGGCAGATTGTAACGGGGAATCCTAATAAAGGCCATGCTACTGTTGTTGGGACATATATGCTTAATTATAAACAGAAGGGTTCTGTTTTATCGGGACCAGGATATCGGGCGGAGGTTACTTATTGGATGCCTTTCTATGGAAATATTGGTATACATGATGCTACCTGGCGTTATGCCTTTGGTGGTGTAATTTATAAGACTAGAGGTTCCCATGGCTGTGTTAACGCTCCTAAGTACGTGGCTAAAAGAATATTTGAAAACATTGAACCTGGAATACCAATTATTTGTTATGAAGAAGAAAAATCGACTTCGTGAGTTCTTAGAACTGGTACAAATTAATCATAGCAGAAAGATAACAGCTTCCTACTAAGGGAAGCTGTTTCACATTTCTTACTAATGATGACAAGTGAATTGACTACATATTTCATCTTGTACATAGAGCTTCCTATAGGAATGTTAATAATAGGAATGTTAATATAGTTTTCCAGGATTATAACATCTAGGAAAGGGGTTAATATCCTGGATTTGGCTGAATGGATAGTGTTTCGTTGCAAACTGCGTTTGATATAAATACTCAATCAAATAGATTTCTCCATTCGTAACGCTGCAAAGAATGCCGGAAACTCCCTGACCATTCACCAGAGAAACACCAACAGGTTGATTAATCAAATACTGCAATTTCATTTGCCAGGGCATAGTTAATCACCTCCTGTTATATTTATATTCATTCCAGCGCTAGGTGGAACCTATTCTTCTTTTGTTTTTTGACTGCCGTAGTTGAAGATGGTCTTAAGCAATTTCTCACTCTCCAGTATTTTTTTACATTTCGTCCATAAGCAATTCTTTTCCACTTCTATTGGTCGCATCATATCGTAATCCTCATGCTCAAGAATATGACAATGCCATACATATGCACCTGGGTAACCGTCCCAATGCATAATTAGTTTTGTAACAAAGCCAGGTGGGCATCGTACGGTATCCTTCCAGCCTTGTTCATTTGGAGGTGGTGGAAGCGGTGGACCTGTAAATACAAGCTCACCGGTAGAATTATATAGTGCAACATCAAATGGTTGTTGGCTAATAATTTGAAATTGTATTAGGTGGATGTGAATAGGGTGTGTTCCTAGTCCGGAATTAATGATATTCCATACTTCTGTGGTTCCCAACACAGGCTTTTCGGTTACCGGATCATCCCACATTAAGCCATTTAGCATAAAATGAGGGCGATTATATTGGTCGAGTGTAACTCTAAAGAACATATCACGTATTTTGACAGCATCACTTTCGTTTAGGGGTTGAATAGGGCTTAAAAAGCTAGGAACTGTACTTGTGTCAGGGCAGGAAAGCGGTAGTGTAACTCTAAATTGAAGTATCTGTCCGGTGGTTTCAGGGTCAACTGGAGCTTGTGAATTCTTAAGGAGGATTGTCTTTCCAGCAAACTTACTAAAGTCAATAATGACATCGGCACGTTCTGCCGGAGCCATAGTTAATTGACTTAATGGAACAGGACGCTCTAATAGTCCGCCATCTGTACCAATTTGCAGCCAAGGTGGAAGTTCTCCGCCAACACCTGCATCTAAAGTGAAATTGTAAAATCTATCATTTGAACCGTCTAAAAACCGAAAACGGTATTTTCTGGGTTCTACCTCCAGGTAAGGCCATACTTTACCATTTACTAGAATTGTATCACCGAAGAAGGCGGGAACAATTGATGGATTTGGCAGGGTAGGTGATGGATTTGGCAGGGTAGGTGATGGATTTGCCGGTTGCGCAGGATAGAATAAATCACCATTTGCCTGGAAGGTCTTATCTTGGATAAGGAGAGGAATATCATATTCACCTCTGGGAAGATTGAGACTTTGCTCCAGCTTATCATGGATAAGGTAGAGACCAGCAAGACCGGCATATACATTTAGTCGGGTTATTCCAATTGCGTGGTCGTGATACCACATTGTAGCGGCACGTTGATCGTTGGTGTATTCATATACTTTATTTTTGAAGGTAGGACCAACAATCTGAAAATCATTGGTAAACCAGGATTCAGGGTAGCCGTCACTATCTGGTGCAACATGGGCTCCATGCAAGTGAACAACGGTTCTAACCCTTGGAGTATCGGGACCTGCACCGTGAACGGTTGTATCTACGGGGAGCAAGTGACTTGAAACAGGTAAATTATTTTCCCATTTTACTCTTACCTTTTCGCCGCGATTTGTAACAATTGTTGGACCTGGGTATATGCCATCATAGCCCCATAAAGTAGTGGGGGGTAAATCGCGATGAAGCTTTTGTTTAAATTCCTTCATAATAACTTTATAATAGGAAGTATCCTCTTCTTTTTTCATTGGTTTTAGAACTTTTGGAATGGGTAGGGCATCTACAAACTTAGTGAGTGCCATAGGATTTATCCTTTCTTTAAATTTAGTTAATAGTCATTATAAATAATATTTATCAGGTACGGGATTAGTAGAAGTATGAGGTATCATTAGATAGAAGCAAGCACCAAATACAATTAATCTAATATCATAATATGTCGGAATTTTTGTATTGGCACTGGTCAACTTTGTGAATTATATAACCATTGACATGCTGATTTTTGACATGATATACTAAAAAAGTTGAAAGGGAGTAGCTAATAAGTGATAAAGTCAACAACCGGCGGATACGATTGCCTGGCTTTATTCTCCAATGATGGATAGCAAGACTTTTAATATAACTTTAAGCTTTAAGGTTATATTAAAAGTCTTTTTTATGTAGTAGGATAAAGTGTCCTTATCCTCGAACGATTAAAAAGTGTCAGCATGCTGACTCTTTTTTTGGCATAAGATATAGTAACTATTCTTAATTCGTTCGAAGGAACAGCTTCTGAATGCCATCGCTATGACTGCTATTATTGGCAGCACAACCCTGAAACAGAAGTACTTATAATAAGGAGGATTTTTCATTGTCAACAAAGAAAGCATTATCATGGGTAGGGTTTTGGGTTGGTTTAGCATTATGTTTTAATGTGGGTATCTACATTTTTATGGGGCAGCAAAAGGCGTTTGAATTCCTAGGTGGATATGTAATTGAGCAAAGTCTTAGTATCGACAACCTGTTTTTGTTTATTATGGTTTTTTCCAGCTTTGGAATTAAGCCAGAGCACCAAAGAAGAGTATTAAATTACGGTATAGCCGGTGCTATTGTTTTAAGATTCATCTTTGTTTTACTTGGAATTACAATTGTTAATATGTTCCACTGGGTGCTTTATATATTTGGTGCCATCCTTATCATAAGCGGTGTCAAAATGATGCTTAAGAAGGATGAAGAAGACAATGTAAAAGACAGTAAAATTATAAAGTTATTGGGAAAGGTTATTCCTGTAACAGACCAACTCCACGGTGAAAAATTCTTTGTTAAAAAAAATAAAGTACTATATGCAACACCTTTATTTGCAATCCTAATTTTAATTGAGTTTACTGATATTTTATTTGCAATAGATTCGATTCCTGCTATATTTTCAATAACTACAGATACGTTCATTGTGTATACCTCCAATATATTTGCAATTCTTGGACTTCGTAATATGTACTTTTTACTTGGCAAACTTCATGAGAAGTTTAAATATGTGAAATATGGCGTGGCTTTAATATTAACTTTTACTGGTGTGAAATTAGCCGTACTATTCTTTGATATCCACATACCGGTAGAGATGTCCTTGGTTATTATTTTCTCTATATTAGCCCTTAGCATCATTGCTTCTTTAGCATTTACAAAAAATATTGCTTTGGGGAGCGACTCAGAATAATAAAATATAGTATATGTAAAAAATACCAGCTAATAAATTACCAGGGCTGGTATTTTTTTGTGTTAGAGAATACATTTTCCTGCTGCTATAAACATATAGTAAAGGTGCACACCCCTTCAAAGTATAAGGAACCTGCTAAGGAGAACACCCTTGGAATTTTTATGCAAAAGTCAGGTTAATATAGTTACATTTAGTTCTCTTATCAGTTATTACAATAAATAATGGGAAATATTTATAATTCTAATGAATTTTAATGTTAGTTTAATTTGACGAATAAAAATTTGAGTGATATAATCTTGCTGATGTAAGAACTATGTGAAATTTTTTTGAAATGTAAATTGTAAAACTATTATAAAGAAAAGTGAGTTGAGATAGATATGTCATTTATGAATAAAAACAGAATTAGAAAGACAGAAGAAAGGGCTGCTGCTCAAGGCTCTTTTCAAAAACTACTAGGTAAACATACGATTTTAAGCCTTATAGGTTTATCTTCAATTATAGTGTTATTGATTGAGATGTTAAGTCGTCGTTCTATAACACAAGGATTCTATTTTATTGTTGAAAATCCTGTAATGTTTCTTTTTAATATTTTGATAGTATTATTTACGTTAACAATCTCCATGCTCTTTCCAAAACGTAATTTTACTTTGGTGTTATTCACGGTAATATGGTTAGGACTTGGTATTGCAAACTTTATTATTCTGGGTTACCGCTCCACCCCGTTAACAGCAATGGATTTCTACCTGTTAAAATCAGTATTTAGTATTATATCCGTATATTTGGATACAGTGAAAATGGTTTTAATATCAGTAGTACTCCTGTCAATTGTTGCAGTAATGTTATTTATGTTTAGAAAATTTAAGAAATATAAAATCCAGTTTAGACTTCCTTTATTAATTATAGGTGTAACCTCGGTATCGATGATTTTCTTATCAACCTTCGCCTTGAAGGTAAGTGCTCTTTCTGAAGATTTTGATAATCTTCCAGATGCTTATGAGGATTATGGTTTTGCTTATTGCTTCTCAAACAGTGTAATTGAACGTGGTATTAGCAAACCAGATAATTACTCGGAAGAAGAAATTGATAGAATTTTACAGGATATTAAAAATGCATCAAAGGATACCCTCGTGGATGATGAGAACGGTATAACAACACAGGCAGATGCGCAAGCTGAAGTTAAACCAAATATTATTATGATACAGTTAGAATCCTTCTTTGATGTGAACAATTTACTGGACTATTCCTTCTCTGAAAATCCAGTACCGAATTTTACGAATTTAAAAGAAAACTATTCTCACGGATATCTAACCGTACCAGCTTATGGTGCAGGAACAGTAAATACAGAATTTGAGATTATTTCAAGTATGAGCCTCAATTTCTTTGGTACTGGAGAGTATCCATATCGTACAATTTTACAATCAACAACCAGTGAGAGTATTTGTTATGATCTTGCAGCGAGAGGATATCGAAGCTCTATCCTTCATAATAATACAGGAACCTTCTATAGAAGGAATGCAGTTCTACCAATGCTAGGGTTTAATAACTTTGTGTCTCTTGAATATATGAATGAAAGAGAGAGCAATCCAACAGGATGGACAAAAGATCAAGTTTTAGAAGGAGAAATCTTTAAGGCACTTGAAGCTGATGAAGCGCGCGACTTTATTTATACCATTACAGTTCAATCACACGGAATCTATCAGCATACACCAATAAAAGAAAATATTATTAGCGTATATGAGGATCCGGATAAGAGACTGGAATTAGGTATTCCAAAGGAGAGCGCAGAGGAATATCTTGAAAGTGAAGAGACTGCAGTATCAGAAGCTCATTTAAATGAAATTCAATATTATGTAAATCAATTAAATGAAACTGATAAGTTTGTAGGAAATTTAGTGGATAAACTTTCAACATATGATGAGCCAACTGTACTTGTATTATACGGAGACCATCTCCCACCACTATCCTTTGAGGAAGAGGATGTAATTAACGCAAATAAGTTCCAGACCGAATATGTTATCTGGAGTAACTTCCCGATAGAGAAACAGCAAAAAGACCTAAATGCGTATCAGTTAAGTCCTTATGTAATGGGATTGATTGGATACGAAGATGGAATTCTAACGCAGTTTCATCAGAGACTTAGCAATAGCCCTACCTATGAAGAAGATCTCAAGATGCTTCAATATGATATGCTTTATGGTGATAAGTTCGTATACGGTGGAGTGAATCCTTACGAACCGACACAGATGAAGATGGGTATCTTGGATGTAAAGATTAATCAGGTATCGAAGGTGCAGGATATGTTGGTTGTCTCTGGTGAGAACTTTACACCAAGTAGTGTGGTATATTTTGGTGAGGATGCTAAGGATACCACCTATGTGGATGAGAATACTTTAACCCTGCCGATGGAAGATATTACTGATGTTAGCATAACAGTGGCACAGGCAACGGATGGCGGGACGGTACTAAGTCAAAGTGAGCCTTATCAACCCACTGTAATAACACCAGTAGAGGACTATTTAAGCTATATGGAATAATTAATAATATGAAGCGAAAATTCGTTTCATATGTCATCAAAAAGAACCATATTTTTCTTACCAACAGGTCTGAAAAATATGGTTCTTTTTCTATATTCCTATTTCCTATTTCTTTTTTGACTTACCAAGATAAGCTGCTTTTACGCTGTCATCATTCAACAGCTCCATACCAGTACCCCGCAGAGTAATACTTCCGGTCTCACATACATAACCAGTGTGAGCAATTTTCAATGCCAGGTTTGCATTTTGTTCAACTAAAAGTATGGTTACACCAGCTTTATTAACTGTTTTAATAATATTCATAATATCATTAACTATGATAGGTGCAAGACCAAGGGAGGGTTCGTCCATCATAATTAGCTTTGGTTTACTCATAAGTGCACGACCAACGGCTAACATTTGTTGCTCACCACCAGATAGAGTTCCGGCCATCTGCCAGGAACGTTCTTGAAGTCTCGGAAATAGTTTATAGATCCAGTTAATATCATCTTCCAGACTATCCTTACGAAGATAGGCACCGATTTTTATGTTCTCTAAAACGGTAAGATCGGGAAATACACGTCGCCCTTCGGGAACAAGTGTAATACCTCTCTCAACAATGGTAGTAGTAGGCTTTCCGGTAATGTCCTCGTTCTTATATATAATTCTTCCAGTCTCTGCTTTAACTAAACCGGAGACGGCACGTAGAATGGTACTTTTACCCGCACCGTTGGCACCAATTAGAGTTACGATTTCTCCTTCGGGAACAGTTAAGCTGATACCCTTAACGGCGCGAATACCACCGTAGGATACAGACAGATTTTCAAGGGTTAATAAATTATTCTTCGTCATCTTCTTGTACCCCCAAATATGCTTCAATTACACGTTGATTATTCTGGATTTCCTCCGGTGTACCTGAAGCAATCAATTTACCAAAATCCAATACATAGATACGATCAGAAATGTCCATAACAAGATCCATGTGATGTTCAATCATAAAAACAGTAAGGTTAAATTTCTTGCGTACATCATAGATAAAGGTTGTTAATTCATCGGTTTCCTGTGGATTCATACCTGCAGCAGGTTCGTCAAGCAGAAGTAGTTCCGGCTTTGTCGCAAGAGCTCTGGCAATCTCTAAGTGGCGCTGCTGACCATAAGGAAGGGAGCTTGCAATTTCATCTTTTACAGAGGTCAAGCCTAAGATATCAAGAAGCTGCATGGTCTCTTCACGCATCTGCTTTTCCTCTTTATGATTAATACCTAGAGTTGCAGTAACAAAATTTGCCTTATATCTCATATGCTTTGCAATTAATACATTATCAAAGGCAGTTAACTCCTTGAATAAACGAATATTTTGAAAGGTTCTGGCAACGCCTAGTTTGGTAATCTGGTCCGGAGTCTTTCTCATGGTTGTAGTATATACACCTCTGTTTTGCCCTGCATACAACTTTTTCATATTGCTCTTAGGGAAGTTACTGGTAATCATGTTATCTTTAAAATACACAGCTCCATTCGTCGGAGCGTATACACCAGTGATAACATTGAAAGCTGTGGTTTTTCCAGCGCCATTTGGACCAATCAGGGACACAATTTCATTCTGATGAACATCCAGAGAGAGACTATCCACTGCCACGACACCACCAAATTGCATTGTAATATCTTTTACACTAAGAATTGTATTAGGCATTTTTAGCACCTCTCTTTCGTAGGAGTCTCTTGAACAATCGACCTAGGCCAGCCCAGGAGAATTCATTCTTACCCATAATTCCTCGTTGATAGAAGAGAACTACTAATACAAGGATTACAGAGAAAACAACCATTCTAAAACCGGTGCGGAATAATGGAACTTGGAAATCTCCAATAAAGAGTGGATTATCAAAGAAACGTAACCACCATTCCTTACTTGCTGTTACGATAAGGGCGGCAATAACGCTACCTGTAACACTTCCAATTCCTCCAATTACAACAATAAGTAAAATATCATAGGTTAAGGATACGCTAAAGGTTCTACTGTCAATGGAGCGCATAAACATTGCCAGCATACCACCGCTAACAGCTGAGAAAAAGGAGCCGATGATAAATGATAATTGCTTATGTGAGGCTAAGTTAATTCCCATTGCTTCTGCAGCAATTTCATCCTCACGAATTGCACGAAAAGCACGTCCGTAAGTACTGCGAAGCAGGAGGACCATTAATGCTATACATACTGCCATAATGGCAAAGGTTTCAATAATAGAGCCAAAACCAGGAATATTCTTTAAACCATAGGAACCGTTTGTTATCTTATCCATTTGAGGACTTGAAATGATAGCTCTTACAATTTCAGAGAAGCCAAGGGTCGCTATTGCAAGGTAATCGCTCTTCAGACGTAGAACGGGAAAGCCTATTATCGCTGCAAACAAAGCTGCAACCAGACCACCGACGATTAATGCCGTATAGGGCAGCAAAGGTTGTAAGAAGGCAGGACCTGCTTCCAACCAATTCTTAAAGTTCATCACCACAGGAGAAACACCGCTGATATAATATACTCTTTCCATGTCTTCTGCCGGTATTAAGAAAATGGCTGTAACATAGGCACCAATTGCCATAAAGCCAGCTTGTCCTAAGGAAAATAAGCCGGTGAAACCAGTAACAAGGTTCATTGATACAGCCACAATAGCCAATATCATACCTTTTTGTAATACGGTATAAGCCATTCCAAATTGCATCTTATTCTTTTCCAGAATGAACAATAGGACTAGTATTACTATACCAAGAATGGCGGTTAAGATTAGATTTTTAGATTTCTTCATACTTGGCCTCCCTATACCTTATCGATCATCTTCTCGCCAAATAAGCCAGTTGGACGGAAGAGAAGAATGATAATTAATAAAACAAATGTAAACGCATCGCTATAGGTGGAATACCCAAAAGCTACTAGAAAGGTCTCGCAAATTCCGATAATAAAGCCACCGACAACAGCACCAGGTATACTTCCGATACCACCAAGAACGGCTGCTATAAAGCATTTCAATCCAGGGAGAGTACCACTAAAAGGAGTAACTGACGAACGATCCGTAAAATACAAGATAGAGCCGACTGCCGCAAGTAAGGAGCCAATCACAAAGGTTGTACTAATTGTCTTATTAATTCGAATTCCCATCAGTTGAGAAGTCTCAAAATCTTTTGATACGGCACGCATTGCCATTCCGACCTTAGTATGATTAATTAAATACATCAGACCAATTACCAAAAGTATTGTTAATACCGGTGTAAGGAAAGTAACCATAGAGGATGAAATATTACCTATATGAAATATTTTCTTGAGAAATGGGATTTCTGGATAAGCACGTGGAAGAGCAGTGAATAAATAAGTTGCTAAGTTCTGTAGTAAATAAGATACGCCAATGGCAGAGATCATAATTGACATACGAGGCGCACTACGTATTGGCTTATAGGCGGCACGTTCAATCAGAACACCTAAAATGATAGTAAGTATACATACAACAGGTATAGCAATCCACCAAGGTAAGGTTACCATAGAGAAAATCATAAAGTAGCCCGCCATCATAAAAATATCGCCATGAGCAAAGTTAATAAGGCGAAGTATGCCATATACCATAGTATATCCTATGGCAATAAGTGCATATGCTCCTCCAAGGGATACCCCTGTTAAAGTATGCTGTAAAAAAGTTGATAAAGTCATGTGATGTCCTCCAAAAACATTCATGTTTCATAGACATAGCCTTATCCTCCCGAAAATAATAAAATTATTTCTGAAGGATAAGGGTATGGTCATTATAAATGAAAAAGAGGCTGCCAATCATTCAATGGCAGCCTCAAAACTGCTATATTACTTTGCAACGGTAACGGTCTTTAAGAATTTAAAAGCTCCATCTTCAACAGTTTTGATGAAAGCCATATCTTTTTTAGCATCACCATTCTCATCAAAGGAAATAGAACCAGTTACACCATCAATCTTAGCATTAACTAATGCATCACGAATCTTCTTAGTATCAGTAGAATTAGCATCCTTAATTGCTTGAAGAGCGATTAAATATGCATCATATCCAAGAGCAGAAACAGCAGGGATAATTTCGGACTGACCATTTTCCTTTAAGTAGGTCTTAAATCCGGACACAAATGCTTTTGCTTCCTCATTAGCAGGATCAGCATCATCAAAGAAAGTAGAAAGAACAATTCCTTCAGCATACTCACCAGCATTTTCTATGATTGTCGAGTTTTCCCAGGTATCGCCAGCCATAATTGGACACTCAATACCAAGTTCACGAGCCTGCTTAATAATAAGAGGTGCTGTAGCAATAGAGGATGGTGCAAAAATTACATCAGGATTTGTTGCTTTAATATTAGTTAAGATAGCTTTAAAGTCCGTTTGATTTGTTTGGAACTGTTCCTGACTAACAATAGAGTTCTCACCAGCAAGGTCTTTAAACGCTGTTACAAAGAAACTTCCAAGACCTGAAGAATAATCATC
This sequence comes from Bacillota bacterium, assembly GCA_023407575.1. Classification (GTDB taxonomy): domain Bacteria; phylum Bacillota; class Clostridia; order Lachnospirales; family Lachnospiraceae; genus Mobilitalea. The sequence continues at coordinate 398,135 of JAEYLX010000049.1, read as the reverse complement.
ACCAAGTTGTGTAATAACGGCTGCTGTCTTTGCATTCTCCTGGAAAGCATAGTTAGCCATTACAGTACCCTGGAAAGGATCGAGGAAGCATACACGGAAATAATAATCATTTCCTAAGGTTACCTGAGGATTGGTACAGGAAGCACCAATTGCAGGGATTTCTGCTTCTTTAAAAAATTCGCCGGCAGCAATGGAAACACCGGAGCCATAGGAACCGAGAACGACTTTAACTTTTTTACTAATTAAGCTTTGAGCAGCTGTTACAGCTTCAGTTTTATCACTCTTGTTATCAACTTCTTCTAATACGATGTCATATGTAACGCCATCAATTTCAACAGTCGGATACATTTTGTTTGCATAGCGGATACCCAATACTTCCTGATATCCACCACCACCATTTTCCCCAGTTAGTGGTTCGAAGACACCTATTTTAATTACATTTTTATCAGCACTGGATTCACCATCTGTACTAGATCCATCCTCAGTTTTAGGTTTATCATCCGTGCCAGGTTTGCTATTACCATTAGATTTTCCACATGCTGAAAGCATACCAACAGCTAAACAGAAGCAGAGAAGTATTGCTAATGATTTTCTTTTCATATTATTGTTCTCCTCTCAAAGTCTTTACTTAAAAGACATTTGTCTTTATACACTTCGTCAGTATATCACTTTACTCGTGTAAATTCAAGCGATTTATTTATATCAGTTATAACTTGTGGTTATAATTACAATGCAATAGGATATTGAACATAAGCTGAGTCTGTGATAAACTATGCCTTATAATAAGGAAGATAAGTATTATAAACCATTGATGTGTAGTCACTATATTATGAAAGGTATAGGTACAAAGATATGTATGAGATGAAGCCGGAGTATTTAACAGGTATTGATTTTATTGATCAGGAGCATGAGAAGTTATTTGAGATTGCTAATCGGACCTACAACGTATTAATTGATGAGTTTATAATAGACAAGTATGATTACATTATTGATTTGGTAAATGAACTGAAGGAGTATGCAAAATATCATTTTGCTCATGAAGAAGAATATATGAGCAGCATTTCTTATAAGAAATTATTATCTCATAAGGTAACACACAACGACTTTATTGATAAGCTTGATGAATATCAATTTAATAATATCGATGAAAATCAAAAGGAAACACTGTTGGGATTACTTGACTTCCTGAATACCTGGTTAGTAAATCATATTTATAAATCAGATAAAATGATTGCAGAATAAAAATAAAAGGGTTACTATCCTTGAAAGCATAAAATATAGCGAATGATTGGCAAGCATTACCCTTTTATTGACAGAAGGATATTTGGAGGAAACTTATGAAGAATGTAGTAGTGATAGGAGTAGCAGGGGGATCTGCGTCTGGAAAGACTACCGTAGCTAATAGAATTAAGGAAGAATTTAAGGACAACGTGGAATTGTTATGCCATGACTACTATTATTTACCTTATAGTGAGATACCTTTTGAAGAAAGAATTCAATTATGTTATGACCACCCAAATGCTTTTGATACTGAGCGTTTGATTGAGGATATTAAAAAGTTGAAGGAAGCCGTACCAATTGATCGACCAGTTTATTCTTACACAGAGTATACGAGGCTGGAAGAAACAATTAGAGTGAATCCAGCAAAGGTTATCATCGTGGAAGGTTTTCTCATTTTTGAAAATGAGCAATTAAGAGATTTGATGGATATAAAGGTATTCGTGGATACTGATGCAGATGAGCGGTTAATAAGACGAATTCTTCGAGATGTAAAGGAACGTGGGAGAAATCTGGAGTCTGTAATCAATCAATATATTGATACAGTAAAACCAATGCACGAACAGTTCGTTGAGCCTACCAAAAAATATGTGGATGTCATTATTCCAAGAGGTGGAAAGAATGATGTTGCAATCGATATGCTCATGCACAGAATTAAAGCGATTCTTACAGATGATGCACTGGTTCACCAATAAGCATTTCGTTGTAAATTAAATAGGATGATACAATTGCCAAATTGATATTTAAAATCTTAGGGTTTTATGTATTTATTTGGCATTTTTTTATTAAATTAATAAAATATAAGTTTTAGGCAAACTTTTTATTGAATGAAATCATCTATATAGTAGAAGGATAACAAAAATAGGAATGCTAAGAGATATTCTTATGTTTTTGATACACGTTCTGAAATAATATCTGTCAGTACTTAATAAAGGGGTGAGTGACTTGCAAGAGGAAGAGTCAAGTGTGTATAACAAATTGATTGGCCATATTGTCGAAAATCAAAATAAATTTTACCGTATTGCTTACTGCTATGTACAACGTAAGGAGGGGGCGCTGGATATTGTCCAGAATGCTATCTGTAAGGCATTAGAGAAGTATCAAACCTTAAAGAATGAGGATGCAATTAAGACCTGGTTCTATCGGATATTAATTAACGAGTGTCTCCAGTATTTAAACAAAGGTAAAAGAGAAATTTTGTATGAGCCAGAAAATTTGAAGGAAGAGGTTTATTATGAAGAAGCCTTTGAGCCAAAACTTGAGATATATAATCAGGTATGCAAATTACCGGAGCAAATGAAGGAAGTAGTAATTTTACATTATTTTGAGCAGCTAACATTAAAGGAGATAGCGCAATCAACTGGTGTTAATTTAAACACGGTAAAAACTCGGTTGTATACAGCAATTGAGCGATTAAAGAAAGAAATAGATACAGTATAGTAGGGGTTACATTTATTCATGTGCGTCAAAAGTGACGAAAAGGAGGTCAAATTATGAAGCTATTAAAAGATGCAAAAGAAATCTACGATCAGATAGAAATTCCTAAGGAATTAGATGATATCGTAAAGGAAGCAATAAACAATAATAAAAGAAATGAGGAGGATCTACATATGAAAAATAAAAACAGAAGAATTACAATTTTACAAAAGTCCTTATTATCTGCAGCTGCTGTGTTATTATGCTTTACGCTAGCTCTTAATACAAGCGAAGTATTTGCAGAAAATGCGGAAGATGTTCCAGTACTGGGAGCTCTAGCAAAGGTACTTACAGTAAGAGACTATGAAACTACCGAGGATAATAAAAATATATCCGTTAAGGTGCCGGAGATTAATAACTCCAGCGAGTCAAATGAATTCGTTACAGATATAAATAAAGAAATCAATGCCATTGTGGACGCTTATACAGCTGATGCACAAAGCAGGCTCGAGGCTGACAAAGAAGCCTTTTTAACCACGGGAGGTACCAAAGAGGAATGGGCAGAGCGTGACCTTAACATTAATGTGGATTATGAAGTGAAATATCAAAAAGATAATCTTCTGTCCCTAATATTAACAGCAAATGAGAGCTGGTATGGTGCTTATGATTTAACTTATTACTATAATCTTAATTTAGAGGAAAATAAAAATCTAACATTAATGGATGTACTCGGATCAGATTACAGCAATATAGCAAATGAAAGTATCATAAACCAGATGAAGGCACGAGCAGAGGAAAATTCAGATTATGTATACTGGGGAGTAACAGACGAAGAAGATTCTGAAATGGCAGGCTTTACATCTGTAGATGAAAATACAAAATTCTATTTAAACAAAGAAGGAAAAGTTGTAATCTGCTTCGACAAATATGAAGTAGCCCCAGGTTTTATGGGTAGGCAGGAATTTATCATAGACTAAGCCTACGATAATGACCCTAAGGAATAAGATTATTAATAAGTGAGCTTAAAGCGTAAGGTATAAACCCCATAATATAAAATAACCATGTGAGGCATTATTCCAGGAAGTATAAAATCAATGAGAAGAATATGTTATATATAGCGATTAATAAGAATGAAATAGGACACAGAATAAAGCATAAGTAGAACTAATGGATGTTAATAAACTTAAAAACTTAATCGAAATTATTATAAACGAAAAAAATAAAACCATAAATTAACATTAAGCTATTATACAACAGTAACCTACAGAGGAAAGAGAGGGTATTACCCTCTCTTTCCTTTCACAGTCTAACCCTTTGATTACTTATTCGCTTTAATAATATTCCCAAGCATCTTAAGATTAACCTTTTGTCCATGATAAAGAACTAAGCCTTTATAGATTCTACCAGCCAATACAATTGCTAAGAAGCAGAAGACAAGTAGTACTAGGAAGGAAAGTGCACCTTCGACTAAGCCGATGGTTCCAGTCATCATGTCAATCGGTGTACTAAATGGTGCCGTAAAAGGAACGAAACGTGCAATTTTTAGTATATCAGTGCGTCCCGAAAAGGATGCCATATAGCAAACTAACCAGCTAATTATAATAGGAAAAACAAAAATTGCCTGTGTAGAAGAAACATCCTCTGGTTTTGAAACCATGCATCCTGCAAGACCTGCAAGTATGTTGTAAAACAATACACCAATAATGAAGGTTAAAATACCAAGTACAACGGCTGGTATAGACAGAGCAGATTCACCAATATTATCCTTCAAGAAGTTTATGACTGCCACAGCTGAATTCTGATAATCAGGATAAAGGGAATGTGCAACTGCATTACCTGCATATAATCCAAGAATTATAGACAGAAACCAGGAAATAAATTGTAGTGCAGCCATGGATGTAATTGCTAAAATCTTTCCTGAAATTAATGCATAAGGGTGCACTGAAGTTAATAAGGTCTCCATTAATTTTGAGGTCTTCTCATTGGCTACAGATTTACTTATGGTCTGACCATATAGAAGTAGCATCATGTAAAGGATTAAACCAAAGATCATAGGAGCAATTAATTTAATTAAATAAGCAGTGGTATTGGTAGCTTCACCAATTACAGTTTGGCTGGTTATAATTGGCTTAAGTACTTCAGTAAGCTGCTCGGTGGATAAACCGGACTGCACAAGTTTACCTGCTTCAAAGGCGGCTCGCATAGGTATAAGCACGGCATTTGCTGTATCATAGGTAATAAAAGAAGAGCTAGGTACAATAGCTTCTAATTGATAGCCAGCATCTGTCAAGGTGATTTCCACTGCGATGGTCTGGGGGGAATCCTTGATAGCTTCTTGTATTAGTGCATTTTTGTCCTCTGCTTGTGATGGGACGAACTCAAGGTATGCAAAGGAACCCTCATTTAGCTGCGGATTCATTGCCTTGAAATCAATGGGTTCTAAACCACTGTGGTCTAGAACTAAAATCTTGCTGATTGGAGTCAAATTTATGGCTTCTTCCTGCTTAGGTTTTGATGCAGCTAAAATATTAAGCAGAATACATGCAGCAAATATAACTACAATTATTAAGGTTGTGACTAGTTTAAATGCAGCACCTTTTGTAGCCTGTCGAAAGGTAAAGCCAAACACAGTTCTCCAACCACGAAAATTATTTTTCATAGCGAACCTCCATTGCGCTATTAAGTACCAGCGCCTTATGCGGATTTTGATAATTTGAATACTTCTTTAAGTTTAATTCTGTTTCCGTTGTGAAGAATTAAAGTCTCAAATACCTTCGCAACAAATCTGAAAATCAAAATGATAGATAATATTTGAATAACAATCGCAATGGCTATAATTAGAAAACTTGCATTGCCGGTTAAAATCGCTCCAGGAAGAATGAACGGAGAGGAAATAGGGAACAAAAAAGCGAAAATAACAAAGGCATTGTAACCAGCTGCAACCATGGAACCGGCGGCACCCATTCCGATATAAGCACCTACGATATTAGAGATTGTAAATAATATTAAGCCTTCATTCAGCTCTTCCAGCTTACTAACGGTAGCTCCAGTTAGACCAGCCATAATTGCGTAGAAAATAATACCCAAGGCTACGCAAATAATACAAAGAATTATTTTAGTGACAGTCAAATTATCAAAAGCACTTTCTGGCAGAAATTGTTTCAAAGGACTACTATTATTACCAGAAATAATTGTGGACAATTTGTTTGACACAAAAGCCATAATAACCATAGATACTATCTGAAGTAAAACGGCAACCAGCATAGCAAATATCTTTCCAAGAATTAAAGCTAAGGGTTTTACAGAAATAAGCAGGTATTCAATTACACGAGTAGATTTCTCGGTGACAATTGAAGTTGCAATCTGTGTACTTGCCATCATATTAACCATGAGTATTACAAAAAGAATAGCATACATAAAACCATAATCTGAACCACTGATAGTAGTATCTTCTGTATAAACTGCATCACTTGGCTGATCTGATGTTACTTCAGCAATAAAAACTGGGGTTTGGATAAACGTAAGTTGCTCCTCCGATATTCCCAGAGATTGGATACGGTTTTGGTCAAATAGTCTACTTAAGGCATCTCCCAGGTAAGAGAGATCGCTATCTGACACTGAGCCATTTTCAGATCTTGCTAAAGATAATTGATATACTCCATCAAGGTCTGTAAGGGTAAAGAGAATTGATGCTGATTCTGTTTTGTCGATACGATTCGCCACGGCGTCGTAATTTTCAGTTAGCTCAGTAAATTCGATATCCTTTAATAACTCATCACCTGATAAGGTGCTAAAGTCCGTCATCGGCAAGGTCGTTTGGTTATTGACATAAACCTTCTCTATGGAGATATTATCGTTTGTTGCTGTCCCATCCGAAGTTAATAAACTAAGCAGGGGCATGGAGACTGCTACCATTGTAAGAAGGATAATATAAGATATGATGAAGGCCTTACTTTTCAGGGTTTGCCTTAAGGTAAAGGTAAAGACATCCTTCCATCCTGTAATACTAGTTTTCTTCATTTCCATCTCCCACCTTTTCAATAAATATTTCGTGTAAGGACGGCTCACGTAACTCGAATTTGATAATAGGAATATTATCTTTAATCATAGCACTTAAAAATTCCATTGCTTGTTTTTCGCTAGTCACCTTAAGATGATATTCACTTGGTGTTTTATTTACTATATTAAGGTTAAAATTAGAAATATAGGTGGAAATGTCAAGATCACTCTTTACTAAAAGATTAACCCTTCCATAACCCTTTTTAATTTCGTTTAGATTGCCATGTAGTGCCGTCTTACCACGATTCATAATGGTAATATCACTGCAAAATTCTTCTATCACAGGCATTTGGTGGCTGGACATGATTAAGTACTTATTCTTTGAGATTTCTTCCTTAATAATGGATTTGAATAAATCAGTATTAACAGGATCAAGTCCGCTAAGTGGTTCGTCTAGAATAAGTAGCTCTGGATCAGAGATTAAAGCTGCCATCAACTGAATTTTTTGCTGATTACCTTTGGATAGCTGATCAGCGCGGTTTGCTTTTGAGGTCTTTCCTTTTACCTTTGGAGGAAATACATATTCATTTACCTGCAAACGGTCGGACCAATAATGAATTCGATCCAGTGCTGTAGACCTGTTTACATTACGTAGTTTGGCAAAATAAAGTAGCTGGTCTAATAAGGAATATTTAGGATATAGACCTCTCTCCTCTGCAAGATACCCTATATTCGTATTTACAGCATCCAGTGGTCTGTTTTTCCAAAGCACTTCACCGCCATCTTTTGCAAGCATTCCTAAAATAATTCGGATGGAGGTAGTTTTTCCTGCTCCATTCGTTCCAAGAAGGGCATAAACGCCTGGACTTGTAATCTCAAAGCTTAAGTCATCAACGACTAGCTTTGATCCATAGCTTTTTGATAAATGATTAACAATTAATGACATAACTTCCCTCTTTCTTGTCTCATATCGTATTGATATGGTTCAATTATATTCATAACAAGTGAAACGACTTACTGTTTCAGCTTGTTTATACGCAGTAATGGTAAACCTAGGAATAAATTACTGCGATTAGGAAGATTATAGCACTTTATATTGAGATAGAAAAGTTGTTTTGAAAATTCTAATGAATTTATAAGAAAGGAATTAAGTTTAAATAACTTGATAAATCGAGAAAATATGCTACACTTATACCCATATATTTAGGGATAAATGCATGTAATTTTGTAGAATGACATTACGTTTATGTCAATAAGGAATAAAAAGTTGAAACAGGTAAAATATATCCATGTTTTTTGTATACTTATTAAGGTTAAGTAATTGGTAGGCATATGGAATAATTAGTATAATAATTGTAATACGTTAAACGCTGAACGTCGCTAATAAGCTACAGTTGACATTGATATAATCGATATAAATAAATTCATAAGATGATATAGTTTTGCAGTTGCCAATGGGATCGGTAATTGTCAAAGGAAAGGTTTTTCTTTATGAGAATTAAGCTTGAAAATGTATCCAAGTATTATTACTCTACGAATGCGGTAACACCTGCATTACGCAAAGTTAAGCTGGAATTTAATATTGGAGAATTTGTCGTTATTACAGGGGAAAGCGGCAGCGGAAAGTCAACTCTACTGAACATCATCAGTGGTCTTGATACCTATGATGACGGAGAATTATACATTGATGGCAGTATCACCTCTGATTATGATGCCTCTGACTGGGAAAAATACCGTAAGAATAAAATTGGGTTTGTGTTTCAAAATTATAATTTGATTGAACATTATAGTGTATTAGCCAACGTGGAAAGTGCATTGCTAATTCAAGGATATCAGTTAAAGGAAGCAAAAAAGACTGCTGTTGCATTAGTCAAAAAGGTTGGGCTTGAAAAGCAGTTGAATCAGAAAGCATTAAGACTTTCCAGCGGTCAGAAGCAAAGACTGTCCATTGCCAGAGCCTTAGCTAAAAACACAGATATTATAATTGCTGATGAACCAACGGGTAATCTGGATAGCGAGAATGGTAAGCAAATTATGCAGCTGCTTAGTGAGCTATCAAAGGATAAGCTAATTATCACGGTCACACATAATTATGAGGAAGCACAACCCTATGCTACGAGAAAAATCAGGATACACGATGGTGAGGTAGTATCTGACACCATATTGCAAAATACAGAGGAACAAGTGACCCTTGAAGAGGATGTAAAAAAGAAGAATGCTGCGAACTCCCTACAGAAACCAAAGTCCAGAAGTATAATTGCAGCCAGATTTACATGGATGAATATAATCACACAGCCCGGGCGGGTGTTATATTACCTTCTATTTCTATTATTAACAGCTACCATAAGCTTTTTGTTCTTAGGTGAAATCTATGCGAATTGGGATGATACCTTTGCCAAGGAATATAATCAAGAGATTTTTGTTAATGGGGATGATACCAGAATTGTTGTTAAAAAACCCGATGGCAATGAAATAACAGAAGAAGATATGAAGAACTTTAAAAATATTTCCCAGGTAGTGACGGCGGATAAATACGATTACGCTAACGATATTAACTATTTTCTTCAGCAGGGCACAGATTATATTTATAACTATGAATCTAGTGACGACCCGGAGCAGGAAGAGCGTCTTAGATATTTTAGTCCCAAGAACTGGAATCATTATGTAAGATCCTCAAGCTGTATATCTGAAGAAGATTTAAGTAGTGGCAGACTTCCAAAGGAAAGAAACGAGGTAGTCATATCTGGTAATGATAACCTGCTAGGAAGTCAGTTCCTTTGTTATTTTGAAAGTCAGAATTCCTGGAAGCATGATCAGTATTATAGTACAGAGGTTGAAGTCGTAGGTATTCTAAAGGAGGATGCAGATCAAGCATATTTCTCGGAAGAACTAAGTCAGATGCTATCCTTAACCATGTACGGGGATTCCTATAATCTAGCTGTGTCTAAGAATGTACTTACAGATGAATATACAGATCGTATCTCTATGATTCCAGTGATTGGCGATGGTTTAAACTATGGTGAGGTTAGATTATCAAGTAAGTATTTGAGTATTAATTCAAATGCAGTGGGAGATGCATTTCTCACGGCGTACCTTTCGGAAGATATTTACACTAGGGATACGAAAGTTATTGATGATTTTAATTTAAGTACGTTACATTTTATAGAGATAAATTCAGATATGTTCTATGAAATATATTCACATAAAAGTAGTCAGGCCTCTGTCTATATGACGGACTACATCTATACAGACAAGGTCTTGTCAAAATTAGAAGATTTAGGCTACGAGGCAATTAGTTCCTTTCGTTTAGGATCTGTTTTCTATGATAATGTAAAGTTAAGAGAGCGTAATCTAACTATCATTTGGAGCATATTGGTTTTAATTATTATAAGTACCCTGGAAATTTTAATAGTCAGATCAATTATGAAAATTAGAAACAAGGATTTTATGATATTAGGTTCTATGGGTATGGAGCATAAAATAATCAAAAAAATTAACTATTTTGAAATGTATCTTTATACTACTGTTGCAGTGGCAGCTGTAATCATAGTTGCAAATGTGCTTCATGTATTTAAAGTTGATTATCTAGTACGGATCATTAAATATTTCAACCTGTTTACCTATGGTATTTATATTATACTAAATCTTTCTGTGATAACATTTACTGCATGGTTATATAATGTTTATCTAAAAAACAGGCAAAAATGGAAGTAAGCTGGAGGCTGTATGATTAAGGTAAATAAACTTAATAAATATTATAATAAAGGAAAGCTAAATGAAAATCATATCATTAATGATACCAGTGTTGAATTTGGAAACAGTGGTCTGGTTTGTATACTTGGCGAAAGCGGTTCAGGAAAAACAACTTTTCTAAATACAGTTGGTGGACTGGATACATTTTCAAGTGGAACAATTCAAATTGATGATACAACCTTTATGAAATATTCAGAAAAGTCAATTGAGGCTGTGCGAAATTCCAGATTTGCTTATATTTTTCAGGATCAATACCTTCTCGAGGACTCTACCGTAGCTTATAATATCGGACTCGCTTTAAATATGTATGACCTTAGCGACGAAGAACGGGAAGAAAGAATTGATTATGTACTGCAAGCGGTAGATTTAAGAAAATACCGCAAGCGGTTAGTTTCACAATTGTCTGGTGGACAGAAACAAAGAGTGGCTATCGCAAGGGCATTAGTAAAAGCCCCGGATATCATTTTTGCAGATGAACCCACAGGAAATCTGGATGAAGCAAATACCATGCGAATTATGGGGATTATTAAAAAGATATCAAAGGACTGTTTGGTCATTCTTGTTACCCATGAGAAAAGAATTGCAGAATTCTTTGCTGACCGTATCATTTATATACAGGATGGAAAGATAACCTCTGATGTTAAGCATAAAGGAAATGATATTTATCATCATATGGAGGATACTAATCTCTACCTAAAGGAATTTAAGAAAGATATTCTTCCGATGGGAAAGGTTAATATTCACGTTTATAGCAACGAAATTCCTGATAAAGACATAGTTGAGAAATCAAACGTTGAAAATATTAATATTAATCTGGTCTATCAAAATGGAAAGCTTTATATTCAGGCGGCAAACCCCTCCAATGTTGTAATGCTGGACCAGGAAACAGAAATACAGATGGTGGATGATGTAAGGCCTGTAATAGAGCTAAGACATTTAGAAGAAAATAATTATGAGCTTTCCAAATTGAAAGAAGTGAAAGGTGCGCGTCTTTCTCTAAGAGAAATCTATCGACTTTCCAAATCAAACGCCAAGATATTAGGGAGAAAACAGTTGTTTATGATTATTACCTTTATCATAACGGCAGTACTTCTTGTGTTTTCCGTTATGGATTACTTAACAATAGCTTCCATTGATCGTCAGTCCTTTGTTACAGACGACTCTCATTATGTTTTCATTAATGCAAAGCGTAATTCTGCTGCCAGTAATACACAGTATTATGGTGAGTTTAATGAGATTTACAATACCTTTTTAAATCAAAATATAACAGAGGATGTCTATATTGACCTAAACACGAAGCTGGGTTTTTACTATGATAGTTTTGGACAAATCGGAAAGATTTCAAATACGCTTCCCGAGGCAGCGTATGTAACCCTTGAGCATTTAGATCAAAAGGATTTAATTCTTGGTCGAATGCCACAAAAAAGAGATGAGATTGTCATAGATAAATGGGTTGCTGAGGTGTTCTTAGATAGCAGTATCCTTAAGAATCTAATGAAATTAAAAGATTTTATTAATTTAAAAGTAACTTCTGATTTATTTGGTTCACAGCTTACTATAGTAGGGATTAGTGATGTAAATGAGCCTGTTATCTATGTGAATAAGTATATGGGAATAAGTATGGCAGCTTGGGCGGATAGTATTGCTTCACTGGATCAATTGAAAGACAGTTATCCTGGCCAGTTTGATGATATTAAGCTGGGAGCCAATGAGGTAATGGTTTCGGAAGCAAAATATGCAGATATGATAGCTAAGGGTGAAAAAGAATTTATAGGTAAAAATCTTATATCCTATCAAGTGGCAGGAACATATCCAGATGACTATAAAGTAACCTATGTATTGGAGGATTCCTATTACAATGAAGTTCTGAATAGTTATATCTGTGTGAATCGAAAGTTCAAGGTTTATGGAGAGGGCAAGGAAGATACGATTCATTATTTTTCTCCAGAATCGGGGAACTATGATATGACCTATGTAGAGATGTTGATCGAAGATACCTATCAAGAGCAGATGGACAAGTATCAGGCAGAGAGAGCGGTCAGGCTAAACGCACGCTCTATCAGTACCTTAGCTGTTTTCTTAATTGCAATGTTTCTATTATTTTTTACTATGAAATCCAATGCAATGAAACGCTCTGATGAAATAGCTGTGTATCGATTACTTGGAATAACCAAGGGGAGTATTCTTTCTGCATTTACACTTGAAGTAATATGGATTACAAATGCAACCATTCTGCCGGTGATATTGGCTTTAAGTTGTATTATAAAATTCTTGGCAGTCATACCAACCTTACAGTTAACAATTGTTTATCCATGGATCGCAATGGTGACCTTACTGGGATTTTTCTATGTGGTTAATATTATAGTGGGAATTATACCAGTGTATCAGATGATTAAACAACCGCCGGCCAGATTGTCACAGAAGTTATAGAGACTGTTGTACTCATATCATAGGCCTAGCGAAGCTGAACTGTGACTAAATGATAAGGAAATAATCATTGGTTCAAAGAAAGCATTGAATTCTTTCCCAGGGAAGCATATAATAAGCATAGTTAAAATCTTAATTACAAAGTGGAGCTATATTCACTTTGTAATTGTCATGCTTTTGGATGCAATATTTTCTAGGAGAATTAATAATATATGAATACTTTGACAACGAATAAAGCAAAGGAGCAGGAGGTTTTCTATGCAAAATAGGTTCTATGAATTGCGGGAGAAGCATCCTGTTTTTACGTATGATAAATATGAGCTGTTAGATCACGAAGATAGATTGTCTATTACATACTTTTTTAGTATGGGAGATTATGTTACTTTTACTCCCAAGTGGGAGTTTGTAAAAAAACATACCGATTTTAATTATGAACAGGAAGAAATCGTTCATAAACTTGCTTTTCAATTAGGGCTTGTGGAATTAATCAGTTACTGGAAATGTGCCTGTTCCCCCCTGGTTCAAATTAAGGCAGGTTTTCTTGATGAGAATCAAATCGAGTGGTGGAAATCACAGTACTATTTGGGACTCGGAGAATTCTTTTATACAAATCGGATTCAAAGCAGTATAGAGGAGTTTATGACGATTGAAATCCTCGCGCAACCAATAACAAGTGATTTTGTAAAATTTGAAGCTGATAAAACAGGAAGTTTAATTCCGGTAGGAGGCGGCAAGGATTCTGTTGTTACGATGGAATTACTTAGAAAACAACGAGAAAATAATCTTTGTTATATGATTAATGAAAAGGGTGCCTCCAGACAAGGTGCACAGATTGCAGGATTTTCAGAGCAGGAAATTATTGTGGTCAATCGAAGTCTGGATGCTAATCTACTAAGATTAAATAAAGTAGGATATCTGAATGGACATACGCCTTTCTCTGCAATTGTGGCATTTTCGTCTGTTTTAACAGCCTACCTTCACGATAAAAAATATGTAGCCCTTTCAAATGAAGCAAGTGCAAATGAGAGTACAGTGGAAGGTACAGATGTAAATCATCAATACTCCAAGAGCTATCGCTTTGAAATGGATTTCATTAATTATGAGAAGAAATATGTGGATAGCGGTGTACATTATTTCAGCCTTTTAAGGCCGTTTAGTGAATTTCAAATAGCCAAATTCTTTGCAAAACAAGAGCCTTACTATAAGATTTTTAGAAGCTGTAATGTTGGAAGCAAAGAGGATAGATGGTGTGGTAACTGTCCGAAATGCTTGTTCGTAGGACTTATATTGTCACCTTTTATTCCAATAGAGCAGTTGGCAGAAATATTTGGTACCGATATGTTCCAGAAGGAAAGCCTTATTCCGATTTTTCGACAGCTAATCGGAGCAGAACCAGAGAAGCCTTTTGAATGTGTTGGAACTTGTGATGAGATTAATACAGCAATCTGTATATCGATAAACCAGCTTGAGGCAGAAGGTAAGCAGCTGCCGATACTTTTTGAATATTATAAAACCACTGACTTCTATACCTCCTATAACAGTAGGCCGGAAAATCCGTATCTGAAGTATTATAATGATGAAAATTCGGTACCGGAGGAATTTGTGGAACAAATTAAAAATCTGATGTTAGGTGAATGAGGTACAGCATGATCAGTCAAATTTTGACGAAATTAAAAGCTAATAAAATTTTGCTACTAGGGTTTGGAAGAGAAGGAAAATCAACTTATCAGTTTATTAGAAAACATTTACCAGAGCTTGAAATTGGAATTTATGATAAGAATCAAATAAATGAAAAATTAGAAAACGTAGTCTTACATAACGGAAATTCTTATGAGGAGATTTTGTCAGACTATGATATAATTATTAAAAGCCCGGGTATTGTTTTTCATAGTAAGAATAATAAAGCATTAAAGAAGTTAACTTCGCAGACAGAATTGTTCTTGGAATTTTATCGTGATCAGACCATTGGAATTACTGGAACTAAGGGTAAGAGTACAACAACTTCTCTGTTATATCATGTGCTTAAGGAAGTAAAGAGACCTGTGGTATTGGCGGGTAACATTGGTATTCCGGTTTTTAATGTACTCGAGGAGATTATGCCGGATACGTTAGTAGTTTATGAGATGTCCTCACACCAATTAGAGTATGTGACACACTCACCTCATATTGGCCTGCACCTTAATATCTATCAGGAACATCTGGACCACTATGGAACCTTTGAAAAATATGCGGTTGCCAAAGAAAATATCTATAAGTTTCAACAAAAGGGAGACCTTCTTCTTTATAATAAGGAGTTTTTAGATGTTGGAAAGCATCCAAAACAGGAGACGATTACAATCTCTAATACCCAATCGGATGCAGATGTTGTTGTAAAGGAAAATCAAATTAGCTATAAAGATACTGTTTTAGACTTGAACGAAGATGAGATGCTGCTCATTGGTCAGCATAATATCTATAACATTGGTGCGGCATATGCAATTGTCAAATATCTGGGTATCTCCGAGGTAGATTTTGAAGTAGCAGTGAAGACCTTTCAGCCCCTGCCGCATCGTTTGGAATATGTTGCAGAGGTACAGGGTGTAAAGTTTTATAATGATTCTATTTCCACCATATGTGAGACAACAATCCAGGCGGTAAAGAGTATTAAAAATATAGATACTGTAATTCTTGGGGGAATGGATCGAGGGATTGAATATCAGCCTCTTGTAGATTACCTTATGGAGACAAATATTCGGAATTTTATTCTGATGCCGGACACTGGTCTAAGGATACAGAAACTTATGCAAGACATGGAGAAAGTAAAAGATCATACAATCTATTTAGCAGCTAATGTTCAAGAAGCTGTGGAGGTTGCAAGGAAGGTAACAGCAAGCGGAAAGACCTGTTTGTTTTCACCGGCGGCAGCCAGTTATGGTTTCTTTAAAAATTTTGAAGAACGTGGAGACATCTTTAAGAAATTCGTTTTAGGAATAAGCTAGTTATAAGAACTTATTGGGTGAGGGAGGTGACTCCTATCACCCTTTCTTTACACGGGGAAAAGGTAATAATGTGAAGTGATATTATCAAAGACAACTTGAAGGAAGGCATGGTCATTAACTTGGAAAGTCCTACAATTAAGAATAAACAAAGTACAAATGAAATTACCGAAGGTGTGATTTGGAAGCAAATCCTTATCTTTTTCTTTCCACTCTTATTTGGTACTTTTTTTCAACAATTATATAATACAGCGGATGCTATCTTTGTGGGTCATTTTGTGGGGAAAGAAGCACTATCTGCTGTAGGTGGAACCACAGGAACTTTAATTAATTTACTAATAGGTTTTTTCATAGGAATTTCATCAGGTGCAACAGTTGCAATTTCTCAATTTTTTGGCGGCAAAAATGAGGAAGAGGTACAGAAGGCAGTACATACCGCAATTGCGCTGGCAATCGTAGGTGGTGCTGTAATCACTTTTGTTGGTATACTTGGCGCACCTATTGCCCTTAAATGGATGGGCACACCGGATGATATCATGCATTACTCACTTACATTTTTAAGAATTTATTTTGCAGGTACGATTGCAAATTTAATCTATAACATGGGTGCTGGAATACTTCGAGCAATCGGAGATTCCAAACGACCATTATATTTCTTAATTCTAAGTGTTGCATTAAATATTCTACTGGATGTTGTTTTTGTGGTATTGCTCGACTGGGGAGTTGCCGGTGCGGCAATGGCAACGGTTATTTCACAGATTTTTAGCGCGGTGATGGTGTGTATTACTTTGATTAGGACAAGCGATATCTATAAGCTAAACTTAAGGAAAATTCGATTTCATGGTGATACACTGCATCGTATAGTACGAATTGGCTTTCCAGCAGGCTTGCAATCCTTAATGTATACTTCCTCCAATGTTATAATTCAAACCAATATGAACAGCTTTGGTACAAATACCATTGCAGCCTGGAGTGCTTACAGTAAAATTGACGGTCTTTTTTGGATGACTATGAGCTCCTTTGGTATTGCAATTACAACCTTTGCAGGGCAGAATTTTGGTGCAGGACGCTACGATCGAGTACGCAAAGGAGTAAAGGTGTGTATTTCAATCGCAATGTCTGTGGCAATCTTTTTGAGTATTTTTCTTTATTTTGTAGGACCTTATCTTTATCGTCTGTTTACAAAAGATGCGTTTGTTTTGCAAGAAGGAGTGGAGATCCTGCATTTTATGGTTCCTGGTTTCTTCACCTATGTTTTAATTGAGATTTTATCAGGTACACTAAGAGGGATGGGAAATTCATTTATTCCAATGCTTATGACAGGCGTGGGAATCTGTGCGCTTCGTGTGGTATGGATTTTTTCCATGGTACCAATTTTACATGATGTTAGAACGGTAATGTTCAGCTATCCTATGACTTGGACCGTAACCTCGATATGTTTTATTATTTATTACCGATATTATGTTAAAAAGCAAAAGTATTAATGGTTCTGATGTAATAAAAGAAATGAAATTCATGATAGCAAAGTAACAGTAAGATTCAGATTTAAACTAAAGGAGAAAATAATGAGAAATATTAAATTAACAATGGAATACGATGGAAGCCGCTATAATGGCTGGCAGAGACTTGGAAAGACAGAGTCAGATAACACAATTGAAAATAAAATATTAGAAGTAATTCGTAAGATGACTGGGGAAGAAGTGGAGTTAAACTGTGGATGTCGTACCGAGGTAGGAGTACATGCTTATGCACAGATTGTTAACTTTAAAACAAAATCAGATCTAAAGCTTTATGAGATTAAAAATTATTTTAACCGTTACCTCCCAATGGATATTGCTGTTGTTGAGGTTGAGGAAATGCCGGAGCGTTTTCATGCTAGCTTAAATGCAAAGACAAAAACCTATCTATATCGTATTGCAATTGGGGATGTGCCAAGTGTCTTTGATCGCAAATACACGTACTATTGCTTCCATAAACCCAATGTTGAACGAATGAAGGAAGCAGCACAACAGCTTATCGGAAAGCATGATTTTAAAGATTTTTCCTCAGTAAAGAAGAATAAATCCACAGTAAAAGAAATTCATAACATTGACATCTATCAGGATTCAAAGGAAATCCAAATA
This sequence comes from Bacillota bacterium, assembly GCA_023407575.1. Taxonomy (GTDB): domain Bacteria; phylum Bacillota; class Clostridia; order Lachnospirales; family Lachnospiraceae; genus Mobilitalea. The sequence continues at coordinate 380,164 of JAEYLX010000049.1, read as the reverse complement.
ACAATAAAGGGGAACGACTTCCTGCACAATATGGCAAGGATGCTTGTCAGTACCCTTCTTGAAATTGGACTGGGGGAACGTGAGAAATCCGACATAGATAACATATTAGATCCAGCTTCAGCAGTTACGGGAAGTGTACCCGCAAATGCACAGGGACTTTTTTTACAAGAGATAGAATATTAATCAGAAACTCCAATAACCACACGAAACACCTACAATTTTAAAAGTATTTTTAGAGAATATGTTTATGCTATAATACAATCGAAAAAGTTTAGGTACATTTGATTATAATAATTCAATCTAGCCAGACCAATAAAAAGAGTTAAACTTAGAAGTGGTGCTGAACTGTAGCGATACTATAAGTAATAAGCTGGGTTGTATTAAGTATAAATATATTAGTTTTCGTAAGTGATAGGAGGAAAGATATTGTCTAAGAAAGTATTATTTAATGATGGTTGGCTGTTTACAAAGCAGAAGGTTGGTACGGAATATCTTTCAGAGAGGAAGGATCAATATCTGTGGGAAAAGATAGATATACCTCATGACTGGTTAATATATAACACAAAGGATTTGTATGAAACTAGCGAAGGCTGGTATCAAAAAGAGTTCTATTTAGAAGAACAAGGGAATCAGGTAATAAGCTTATGCTTTGAAGGAGTTTATATGAATTCCTCAGTCTTTGTAAATGACGAGTTTGCAGGGGAGTGGAAGTATGGCTATTCTTCTTTTGAATTTGATATTACCAAGCATCTAAAGTCGGGTAATAATGTAGTCAGAGTTCAGGTAGTGTATGAAGCTCCTAATTCCAGATGGTATTCTGGTGCAGGAATTTATCGTAATGTTTGGTTAAAAGCCTCGGCAGCCACACATATCGTTACGGACGGAGTCTATCTGGTAACAAAAAGAGAGGATAACAACTGGAGTGTGGAACTTGAGACAGAACTTATCAGTCCTGTAAAAGTGGAAGCAGTAATGAAACATATCATCTTGGACCAGCAGGGAAATGAAGTTGCAAGCTCTTTAAAAGAGCTAGTAATTGATGGACAGGCTGATGCAGAACAGCAGAGGATATCTGTAAAGGAGCCAGTGCTTTGGAGTATTGAAACACCATATTTATATACTTTGAAGACACAGATTATTGTAGCTAATAAAGTTGTGGATGAGGAACTCCAGAACTTTGGTTTTAGAACCATAGGCTTTGACTCTAAACAAGGCTTCTTCTTAAATGATAAACATGTAAAGCTGCACGGAGCAAACCAGCATCATGATTTAGGTTCCTTAGGTGCAGCAGTAAATAAAACCGCACTTCGCCGTCAGTTAGTGATGTTAAAGGAGATGGGCGTTAATGCGATTCGTACCTCTCATAATATGCCAGCGGTAGAAATGATGGAGTTGGCAGATGAGCTAGGTATTCTTATTGTGTCCGAAGCCTTTGATATGTGGGAACTGAAAAAGACTGAGTATGACTATGCCAGATTTTTTAATGAATGGTGCGCCAGGGATGTTGCCAGTTGGATTCGCAGGGACCGTAATCATCCAAGTATTATTATGTGGAGTATCGGTAATGAAATCTATGACACCCATGCGGGAGTAAGAGGACTTGAGATAACAAAGCTTTTAAAGGATCTGGTGTTATTGCATGACCCTAAAAGGAATGGGCAAGTAACCATTGGATCTAACTATATGAGTGGTGAGAATGCTCAACAATGTGCAGAAGAAGTTCTGGCAGCAGGCTACAACTATGCAGAGAATTTATATGAAGGGCATCATGAAAAATATCCGGACTGGTATATCTATGGAAGTGAGACCTCATCTACGATACAAAGTAGAGGCATCTATCATTTCCCAGCAAATAAATTAATTGTAACTTATGAGGATAAACAATGTTCTTCTCTCGATAATTGCAGTGTTAGCTGGGGAGCAAAGAACGGGCAGAAGACAATTACAGATGACCGTGATGCCGAGTATTGTATGGGACAGTTTATCTGGACAGGTTTCGACTATATCGGTGAGCCAACACCCTATACCACAAAGAATTCTTATTTTGGACAGATTGATACCGCAGGCTTTAAGAAGGATCACTTCTATCTTTATCAGGCAGAGTGGACTGATTATAAAAAGAATCCAATGGTTCATATATTACCCTATTGGGACTTTAATGAAGGACAATTAATTGATATTCGAATTTATTCTAATGCACCAAAGACCGAGCTGTTCTTTAATGAGGAATCCCTAGGTATCTTTGAGATTGACCATGTTAAGGGGAAACAGCTAAGCGGTATTTGGCAGCTGCCTTATCAAAAAGGTACAATTAAGGCAGTGGCTTATGACGAAAATGGTAATGTAGTTGCTGTCGACCATAAGAGTTCCTTCACTAATCCTGTCAGGATTGTACTAACACCGGATAAGGCTGCTTTATTTGCAGATGGTAGCGATTTAATCTTTATGGAAATATCCATGGAAGATGAAAATGGTATTCCGGTTGACAACGCAAATAACAGAGTAGAAGTAGAGGTAAGTGGTGCAGGACGACTGATTGGACTGGATAATGGAGATAGCACAGATTATGACCAATATAAAGGAACAAGTAGAAGACTCTTTAGCGGTAAGCTGCTTGCAATTATTGCCGGAAAATTAGAGCCAGGTAATATTAAAGTTAAGGTATCCTCCATTGGGTTACCAACGAGTGAATTAACATTGCAAGCGCTGTCATGTGAAAAGTCGATTGGAATGTCAACCTTAACAGAGAATATAAAATCAGAGCATAACGAGGAAGTTCCCATCCGTAAGATTGAACTATATAGCGCGTACAGTCATAAATTAAATAAAGACAATCCAGTAGTTAAGGTAACAGCAAAACGATACCCAGAAAATACTACCTATAACGATTTGATCTGGAAAGCGGTTACAGCAGGTGGAATAGAAACTAATCTTGCTAAGATTGAGGTGGTCGGAAATGAAGCTACCCTTACAGCATTGGGGGATGGTGAGTTTCGTTTACGTTGTTCCTCGAAGAATGGAGGTTTAATTCCACAGATTATTTCAGAGTTGGAATTTGAGATTAGCGGTGTAGGTGCTGCACTTATTAATCCTTATCAGATGGTGGATGCTGGTTTGTCAAATGCAGGAAATCATGAGTATGAGACCGGTCTCCTCGGAGGAATCGCTACCTTAGCAGATGTAAGAAACTGTGTTGGATTCGTTGGACTCGACTTCGGAGCGTATGGTTCTGATGAGGTAACACTACCAATTAACTATTGGGCAAATGATGCTATACCAATTGAAATCTGGGAAGGAATGCCAGGCGAAGAAGGGGCGGAACTTTTATTAAATACACATTATCAAGCGAATCTCGTTTGGGAGACTTTTCAGCCGAATACTTTCAAGTTGCCTAAGCGATTAAAAGGTGTAACAACGGTAGCTTTTGTATTGTATAATAAGACCAACTGGAAAGGCTTTGAATTTAAGTACCTGGAAAAAGGCCTGGAACGACTGGCTATAAAAGAAAATAATCAGATTTATGGTGACAGTTTTACCGTAGCAGAAGATGCAATTATCAATATTGGTAATAATGTAACCATAGAATTTGATCATATGAACTTTGGGGAAGAAGGCGTTACTAAGCTGTTAATCTGTGGCCGTTCCAATCACGAAGGAGATTCCATTAACATTCGTTTTAACAGCGAAAGCGATAATCAGAAACAAATAGTGGAATTCCCTTATAGTAAGGAATATGTAGAGTTAGAATTTGCACTTCATAAGGTGACTGGATTACAAAAAGTCAGTTTTGAATTTTTGCCTGGTTCTGATTTTGACTTTAAGTGGTTCCAGTTTGTAAGATAAATGTTTTGTAGATGAAAAGATAGTGAATTAAAATATGAGCTTTATATAATCATCTGGACTTGCCTTACCAAACTTTTATTTGTAAAGGCGACAAATAAAAGTTTGCCGGTCTGCGCCATCTGATCATATAAAGCTCATATTTTAATTGTTCTAGTATACGCAATAAACCTTATAAAAAAGCAAAAGTTAAATCATAAATGGTGAAACAAACTGAAATGGCCGATATATGGTATTAGACAGATGTTACCAAAAATAATTATGTATGGCACGAAAAACGGATAACGACTTCTACCTATTTGTAGGAAGCTGTTATCCGTTTTATAAGGCTAACTCCAAATAGCCTTATACTCATACCAGGTATGAGATTTGTTGTGTTTGATTATATCATGTAAAAATCACATGATTGTGGCACTTGCGTGCCGATGATGCGCACTCATTTTGTTTGGCGCTATAATAATGTCTGTCGACATTATTTCCAATTGGAGCCGGGCATAGAGATGTTTTTCAGGGCAGTCTCGGCACTGTTTTGGCATTTTGGCTCTAAAGAGATATCGCCTAAGGCTACAATACCCACAAGACTATTATTTTCAACAATGGGGAGTCGTCTAATCTGACGGTCACTCATTAATCTTGCAGCATCATCAACTTCCATTTCTGGATTTGCAAATACTACTGTTTCCGTCATAATGTCACCAACTCTTTGCTGTGAAACGTCCTGACCAGAGGCAACACTTCTTACGGCAATATCTCGGTCAGTTACAATTCCTATTAATTTATCCTTGGTACAAACAGGAATTGAACCGCAATTATATTGCTTCATTAGCTGTGCCGCTCTTTCAATGGAGTCATCTGATCTTAAGCATGCAATATCTTTTGACATAATATCTTTTACTCTCATCTATACCTCCACCTTTACAAAACCATAAATTTGTGTGTAAGCACAAATTTACCGTGTGAATTGTTTTATAATTCACACTACCTCCATTCCTAACCACCAACAAGATAATGATAGATTGCGTTATCATTACTTAATTAGGATGCCCGGTAAGGAAGTATTTTATTAGTCATCATCTTCACATTCTGCACAGTTTGGCGAGTAAGGATTGTGCTTGCAATCAAAACGCGATAAAGGCTCAGGTCCTCTTACTAATTGCCGATCAATGCGAACAATTCCATTGTGATCGGCAACCATACGCCAATCTACCATACTAATTTCTCCATTTTGAATTTCTATTCCAGAAATGCCTCTGGTATGGATACAGCAACCAGTATTAAAATAGGGAAGTTCACCATTTTTTGGATATTTGGGTCGATGGGTATGACCGCAAATTAGCATCATCTTATGTTTTTCAATCCATTTTTTATATGCTTTTTCAACCTTGTGTCTTTTATAAAGGTTACGTGCTGGACTAGCAGGATTTTCAAAGCCAACCACATGCATGAATCTCCAGAAGTATCTCATTAACAACATGGATACTAACCAGAGTTGATCATTCATAAAATCCCCCTGATGTCCATGTAGAATTAAAACCTCCTGATCCGTCCTTTTGTGCTTAAGAATAAGTGCCTCATAGGCTTCCATATCTTTAAACAACTCAACTCTTTCCTGCTTATACTCATCATAAAACGTAAAATAATTATCTTTAATATATTGCTTGGATTTCAAATATATATTGTGATTACCATAAAGTATTCTCATCCGTTTATCGTCAAAGAATTTCTTTAAGACAATAAAGATATCCGTATGTGCAAGTCGGATGTGTTTGAAGGTGGGATATTCCCATAGCTCATCACCATCTCCAACTTCTACATAGGTGAAACCTTCTTTATGATAATAATTTAAAGCATGTAGATATAAATTCTGATTTCTGCTAAATTCATCGGATACACTGTCATCTCCACGATGAACATCGCTAAAAAAAATATACTTTGAATTTTCATCAAAGTATTCAATCTTTGCATTATGATATGCTTTGGTTAAGCGTTTATCCGTTTGCATCTCATCACCTTGACTTTCTTGCATTTTGATTATTTCGAGGAAATAAATTATTGATAGGTAGCTATATTTTTTATTAATAGTAATAATTTACCATATTATTATATGCGATACATAATTAATAGTATATTGTACATTCAAAACGTTATTCATGTAAGAAAACTAAACTATAGTACAAGCTGACTAATGTGTTACAAAAGTAACAAATACTTGAATTTTTATTGAGTAATTCATAATTATAAGATACAATAAAATAGGTAAATAATAGAAAATAAAGTAATATAATTAGAAAATAATAGAGTGAGATCTTTGGTTGTTCGCTTTATGCATGTGCGGAGGCTATGAGTGAAAAAAAGAAATACAATTGTATTTGGTTTATGGAAATTATTACTTTTATTGATAGTTATACTATGCATTTGTGGAGCAATTTTTAAATCAGGTCATATGGATAGAAAGGGAACTTCAAAATGGGAGGAGTATCTCCATAAAGGGGAAACACTAATTGATGGAGTGGAAGAAGGAGATTTGGCATATCTCATCATAAGTACCAATGGAAGAACAGATTATGGTAATTACTTTGTTATTTTGGAGTCAGAAGGAAAAAAATATAATCGAAAATACGAGAATAATTTTCAGGATTTAAGTCCTTGGAAGATTGACTTAGCAGATGTTGATGGGGACGATGTTATGGAGATAATAACGGTAGTGAATAAGACAACGCATTATGATAAGCAAATAAAAAATCGATTATTTCTATTTAACTATGAAAATAATGCATTGGTCAAAAAATGGACTGGGTCCCAGATCGGTGGGAACTGGAATCAAGTTTATATAGGGGACTTAGTTTCTATACCAGGGGAGGAGATTATTCTTGTGGAAGAAACTGAGCAAAAGCTGGAAAAGCTGGGAGTTTATTACTGGTTTGATTTTGGCTTTCTAAAGTTGGCAGAAAGTGAAGAGTATCAAAATATTAAGGAAATAACAATTTGCGGCGAAAATTTAATAAGAATGATTTATGGGACAGAAAATCAGATTGAGTGTTATTTGACGCTAAAAGGTGGAAAGATAGTAGAATTGAATTCAACAGAGGGACGTTAGTAATGATAATTATATAGTACACTGGTGTATTAACGAAAGTACCGCGATAGCGGCAGAAAGGGGTATTTATGAAAAGGGTTATAGTAGTTGTATTATGTCTATGTTTGATTATTACGGGATGTAAGAGTAAAAAAGATGATGTACAGACTGGAGTAAACTCACCAACGCCGAAGCAGGTAGCTACGGATATTACCGAAGCAGTGGAAGCTTCCAATCCAGACAATGGTTCGCAGACTGTAGAAACGTTATTAAAGCTGGATAAAGCCTGGGCAGCAATACAAACAGTCGAGCTAGAGCAATCAGGTTATGAGGTACCAGCTTATGAGGCAAATGTAGCACCCTATACCATAGCAAAGGATTTATCTAATATTGAAAATATCAATCAGTTCAGCGGTTTTACTGAGGAACAAAGGAATATGCTGGTATCAAATGGTTTTGTAGTTCTTCCTTCCAATATGACAAGAATAAATTATGTTTATGATTCTAACGAATATAGGGGAATTCCAAGCTTTGTTACCACAGATGTAGCACTTCATCTATATCATCAGTTTTATGATAAATCGCTGATGGGGGTAGAACTGAACTATCTTTATAAGGACCTTGACCTTATGACTAAGCAGATGCTGGAGAAGTCTATATTACTTCAAGAGCAGCTAAAGGAGGAAGAGTTAACCCTGCTTCAAAATAAGAATATAGTTTATTTCCTTGTAGCCCGCATGCTTGTACTTGGTACCAGTGAAGTGCCTGTTAACGTAGAGCCTTCCATACTAGAGCTTGCAAAACAGGAATATGATTTAATAGCAGCTGCTGAAGGAGTAACTCGTTCCCCGTTATTACAGGTTGATTTAGACTATTCTCAGTTTACAGTTAGAGGACATTACACCAGAGCAGAAGAACTGGGTCGATATTTTAAAGCAATGATGTGGTTCGGTTATTCACCTCTTGCCTTGGAGAAAGATGGGGAAATCCTATATGATAATGTGCTGCAAGCTCTGTTAATTAATTTCACTACAATTGCAGAATCAGAAGAAATCAGCGATGCACAGCTTTGGTCAGATATATATCAACCAACCTCACAATATGTGGGATTGTCTGATGATATTAATGTATTTACCTTAAATGGATTACGTAATAAAGTGTTTGCTGGGCAGGAAGACCCCAATTCTTATAATGATGAAGAATATAAAGAGAAGCTAATTGCTGCAGTGAAGGAACTTCCAGAGCCACAAATTCAAGCAGTCTATCTGGAAAGTGACCAACCCACAGAAAAACAATTTAAGTTCATGGGGCAGAGGTACATTTTGGACAGTGATATTTTACAGACCTTAGTGGAGCCGATTATAAGACCAATACCCACAGCTCTTGACGTTATGGGTGTGCTTGGAAGTGATACGGCAGAAAACCTGCTCTTTCATGTATATAAGCCACAGGAAAGCTGGCCGGAGTATACACAGAGATATCAGAAGTTAGAAGAAGAGGTAGGGAAGTATAGTGCTGGTTCTTGGCAGGGTAATCTTTACCGTGGTTGGTTATCTTCTATTCAATCAGTACTCACAGAGTATGGAAGTGACTCTGGGATGCCTTTCTTTATGCAAAACGAAGCCTGGAAGTATAAATCTTTGAATACTGCCCTGGGAAGCTATACCGAACTGAAGCATGATACTGTCCTATATGGAAAACAGTCTGCAGCAGAAATGGGAGGACCAATAGCTACTGCAGAGCAACAATATGTAGAGCCAAATGTCGAGTTATATTATAAACTTCTATTCCTGACAGACGCCACAAATGAAGTATTAAAAGATAAAGGCATGCTTAATGATGTGTTGAGTGAAGGGATAGAGGAGTATAAGGAATTTTTAAATCTATTAATTACCTGCTCCATTAAGGAACTAAGAAATGAGGCTCTAAGCGAGCAGGAAGTAAGGGAATTATTATGGTGCGGCGGCACAATTGAAAATATTATTAATAATATTACAACGGGTTCAACAGGAGATTTTACGGTAAAAGATCCGACAGATATGTTAGTTACGGATATTGCTACCGGAGGAGAGAGCTATCTTACCTTAGGTACGGGATATTTTGATGAGATTTATGTGGTAGTTCCTTATAACGGTAGTTTATATTTGTCTATGGGCAGCGTGTATAGTTTTTATGAGTTTACAAGTAATCAAAGGCTTACAGATGAAGAGTGGTGGAAACTACAGGGAATTAATGTTGTTCAGGAAGAGTACGGAGATTATATTAAATTTGATGAAGTTTCAGATCAATTGCCAAAACAACCGGAATGGATAAGTTCCTTTAAAACGTTAGATAATAATGTTGAAATTATTTCGTTAGAAACAATTTGGGAGAACCTTGCGGAATAAATAAAATGGAGGTTGTAGAGTGGCAAGAATTATTATAAACTGTTGCTTAGTTATTATCCTAGTATTACTCACCTTTTTTGGCGTTGGACCGGTACTTTTTGCAGATGGTTCCAATGAAGAAAGAGGATTAACGCTGACGGTAGTTACTTTTTTGTATTTGTTAATATTTACTATAATGCTTTATGTTAATAAACGTATAAAAAAGAATAAGTAAAACACAGAAGAGGAAGCTTATACGAGTGATAAGTGGATTTATTAAGGAGCGGAAATGTACAATTATTGCCTGACAATTCAATATGATGGTAGCCGTTATAAAGGCTGGCAAAGACTTGGGAAAGCAGAAAATACAATTCAGGGAAGAATTGAACAGGTACTGACCCAGTTTGCCGGACAGGAAATAGAGATTATTGGTTGTAGCCGTACCGATGCCGGAGTTCATGCCCTTGCTCAAATAGCTAATTTTATATTAAAAGAGTATAAGCCGGAGGATCAGATAAAAAGTTATCTTAATCAATATTTACCCCAGGATATCTGTGTAATTAAGGTAACATCTGTCCCAGATAACTTCCATGCAAGATACAATGCCAAGTCAAAAACCTATCAATATAAGATATGGAACAAAGACCATAGCAATCCATTTATGCGTAAGTATAGTATGCATGTTAAGGAAGGGTTAGATATTACTTTGATGAAAGAGGCTTCAATCTATTTTCTTGGTGAACATGATTTTACCGCTTTTTCGAATGCAAAATCAAAGAAGAAAAGCATGGTACGTAATATACATGCAGTTTTTATGGAAGAGGAAAATGGTTTTATCAATATAAGAATAACTGGGGATGGCTTCCTATACAATATGGTAAGATGGATGGTAGGAACTTTAATTGAGGTTGGTCTTGGTAATTTAAATGGAGAGGATATTCCGGATATTATTAAGGCAAAAGAAAGGGATAAGACAGGTAATCTGGCCGAGGCTTGTGGCCTCTATCTAGAGAAGATTGACTACTAAAATAATTGAGAAACTTTCTAAAGGTTATATATGAGAAGAAAACTATGTAGTCCTTGCAATGATTAATGTTATATAAATGGAGGTTACCCCATGTTTATCGCAACAGGAACAATTAAGATACATTTACCTTGGGTGCATTCACTGAAAGAGAAGCGTATGGTTGTAAAAAGTCTGGTGGCAAAGGTGCGAAATCAATTCAATGTATCGGCAGCAGAAGTTGAAGAGCAGGACATTCATCAAATAGCTGTGCTGGGGTTTGCAGGCATCGCAGGAGATAGGTCACAGGCGGATAGTATTCTCGAGCATGTGTTTAATTTTGTCGAGAGTAATACAGAGGGTGAAGTGTTAATAACAGAAAGAGAAATAATAAAATAGAGTTTGATTCTAATAATAGAATTAGAGATGGAGTGGATTGAGTTCAGAATCTATTTGACAATAAATGGAACTAATTATACAATGTAATTAATTCCCTAAATTGTACAAAAGGAGGTGGAACTCATGGGAGATAAGAATCCGAAAAAAGCACCAAAAAAGAAAAGCACTGCACAGTCAAGTGCAGCACCTAGTTCAACAAAGAAGAAATAATATATAAAGGACGTGTCGTAAAATAATAATATGACATGTCCTTTATATATTTTAGGGAAGAGATAGGTAGAAAGCTCCTTCAAAAAAACAAGAATATTGTGAGTAAATAAAAATAATGCCCCCTTCCCGTTAAATCTGTGGGAAAGGGGCTTTGCTTTGGATTTAGTATATTGCTATTTTTGCAGTAACTTTTCTGCCCTTGGTGCTCTAAGCATACTAGCTTCTGGCATATCACAGCCAAGAAGTGGCTGAAGGTAATATTTAAAGGCATCAGTTACGTTGTTGCCCTTTGCATTAATAAAATTGTCCGGCATCAGTTTAGTTTTACCAGCCACCTGTGCCAGAGGTGTCATTTTATAATCCACTGAATAGTAGCCAGTTCTATGAATGGTAATGGAGCCATCAACATTATGCCAGATGGCAAACTGTGCTGCCTTTTCTCCAACCTCTCTGGCTTCGTGTTGGTCAATTGGAGAAGTACAACCCATAAAAGAACGCTGCAGATACCCGAGAGTATCCGATCTAACTCTGCTTATGCCAAGCTTATTCTTAATTTCCTGTGTTAACAGATCACCTAAGGCACCGGTTCCAGAAAGCTGGGCATTGCCATGGGAATCCTTTTCACTCTTTACTAATTTAGTTACAATGGGAACCCCATTCTCATCCTGGATGCCTTCAGATACTGCAATGATACACCGTCCAAAACGTGCGTATACATCCTTGACATCCATAAGGAAGTTATCAATATTAAAGTGACGCTCTGGGAGATAGATAAGATGTGGTCCGTCATCGGGATATTTCTTTGCAATGGATGCAGCAGCAGTTAAAAAGCCTGCATGTCTTCCCATTACTACGCCAATGTGCACACCGGGCAGGGCTCTATTGTCTAAGTTTAGGCCAATAAAGGACTGTGCAACAAACTTGGCAGCAGAGGGATAACCAGGTGTGTGATCGTTAACCAGTAAATCATTATCAATGGTTTTTGGAATATGTATGGCGCGAAACTCATAGCCGGAGGTTTCCGCCTGCTCATTAACAATACGAACCGTGTCAGCGGAATCATTTCCGCCAATATAGAAAAAGTATCGCACGCCATGTGCTTTAAAAACGTGAAAAATTTCCTTGCAATAAGCGGTATCTGGTTTGTCTCTGGTGGAAAAAAGGGCGGAGGAAGGGGTGATTGCCACTTGCTCCAGATTATGAGTGGTTTCCTGTGTAAGATCCAGAAAATCCTCATTAATGATTCCTGCCACACCGTTAATGGCACCATATACCTTTGTTATCTGCGGAAACTTCCTGGATTCCAGCACGGCGCCGACCAGGGATTGATTAATTACTGCGGTGGGGCCACCACCTTGTGCTACAACAACTTTTCCCTCAAGTACCATACAATTACTTCTCTCCTTTTCTTTAATTGAATCATAGTGTAAAAAGTTCGCATCAACCTTTGTCTAATCCAATTACTGATAAAGACAGAGATCTGAATTTATCTGGAGTATAATTGCTTAAGTATTGAGTTATTCGTTTGCTGACCTACTTTTCATAAACCCCCGGTAGCAGGCTGGCATTCTGAAGAAATCAATATAAAGTATTGTACCATAGAATGGCAATTAATGTAAACACAAACCGTTACAATCTACATTCTGGCAATCATCAGATTACTGGAGGAGTAGCGTTTTAGCCCACGATAAAAAATAAAAAAGGCTAAGAGGGAAATTACAATTGTAAATCCAACCAGATAGAGGAAGGAAGGCAAGTGAAATTTTAATATAAGTTTTACTGGGAGATATACAATCATGCCCACCGGTAAAACTGTAAAAAGTAAGATACGAACAACACCTTTAAAAATTCCATCTGGATAGGTTGAGAAATTAATTATTAGTCCGTTAAGATTATCCGATATTAAATCACCTCGAACCAGCCAGAAGGAAATACTTTCTGTAATAACAGCAAAAGCAGTCATGATAATGGCTCCCATAATACTATAGATGGTAAACCATAGGAGATTACCAATACTAAACTGAAAAATAATCACAATTAGATAGCCATAAACAACATCGCCAATTGCGGCAGAACTCGTTCTAGAAGTAATGGCACTTAGTAGAACATTCTTAGGCTGAACCAGGAAGGCATCTAATTTCCCGTTAATTATTAAGTCCGAAAGTAAAAAGCCCCCAGTGAAAAAGACATGAGCAAAACCAAAGGTTCCGGCAGCCAACCCCCATAGGAGCATTACTTCATCAATGGAATAACCACCAATATCACTTTTAAGGCTGAATAAAAGAAGCCATTGTATGATAAAGGTAGCATTATTTAAAATCATAAAGCTAACATACATGAAAAAGCTTACACGGTTTGTCATTTCACGCATAATATTATAACGAACCGAAAGAAGCATAACCTTACATTGATTTTTAACCGCCGTTAACATTTAATTTCTTCACTCCTCTCTGAAATAACAAAAATAAGAATAAGCTAGTAAAGGTGAAATATAATACCTGCGCTGTTAATGTGGATAGGAATACTTCACTACTATAATCTATGGTAAGTTTAGCTGGAGCATAAGTAATTACATAGATTGGGGAAGAACGAATAATAGGTTGTGCCCACTCTGGGAACATTTCAACTGGAAATAACATACCGATTACAATGATAAGTTTATCAAAAATCCAGTGAAAAGGGAGAGCATCCTCAATCCAAAAGGACAGAACACTAATCAGCATACGGATAACAGCTTGAATCATAATACCAAAGAAACCGGAAATAAGCAGGAAGGGAAGTTTATTAAGCTGAAAGCCCTCAATACTGCCTACAAAGAAGTATCCGATGGATAAGCCTACGACAATGAAGAGGAGCAATTTAATTACTATTTCACCTAAATACTTTGAGATTACAAAAAGGATATAGTGATAGGGCTTATTGATACCATAAGCAATGGTTCCACTCTTAATATCTGTAGTAATTTGAGCGGTTAAACTCCTGCTGCGGCAGCCAAACCATAATACCTCCGTTAATATTACATACCAAATCATCTGTTCCATAGAATAGCCCTTAATTAGATTGGTGGAATCAGAATAAAGATACTGCCATAAGCAGAGGAATACAAACATAAGCATAAAGAAGCTGATAAACCCCAGCAGGATGTTCATAACATATTGCAGGCTCTCCATCAGAGTTGCTTTAAAGATAAAGACATATTTTTTCAAACCATCCCTCCTGTTCCAGTTCTATTTTCCTTGTATATCTCTGTTATTATATTTTCTAAAGGAATATTTGAAATGTTAATATCCAGGATTTGTTCGGAATCAATCAGTTTGAGGACATCAGTAATCGTTTTCCTGGTAGTATCTATTTCAAGCTTCAAGTGATTTCCTTTACTCTTTAACACGGTAATCCCATCCTCCACAGAGAAGTCCGTTGCTTCTGTTAGTTTAAGCTCAATAATCTTCTTGTTTAGATAGTGATACTTAATGTTTTCCATGGAATCATCCAGGACGATTCGTCCATGGTTAACAATGATAATTCTTTTGCATAATTTCTCAATATCTCCAATATCATGACTGGTCAGGAAAATGGTAGTTTTATATTCCTTATTCATTCGCTTAATTAAGGATCTAATATTCTCTTTTACCACAGGGTCAAGCCCAATGGTGGGTTCATCCAAGAAGAGCACCTTGGGTCGGTGAATTAACGAGGCAACGATTTCGCACCGAATTCTCTGCCCTAGGGAAAGATTACGTACTGGTGTATTAATAAAGCTGTCAAGCTCAAAGACTATTTTTAATTCCTCAATTCTAGCTTCTACCTCTTGGTCAGATAAGTCATAGATAGCACCAAAGAACTTGAAGTTATCATAAGGGGTTAGATGGGTCCAAAGCTGTTCCTTTTGTCCAAACACGGTCCCAATTTGATGAGCCAGCTTCTTCCTGCTGACTTTAGGATCAAGATTTTGCACCCTTGCATTACCCTGATCGGGATAAAGAATACCGGTAAGCATTTTAATTGTGGTACTTTTTCCTGCTCCATTTGGACCAATAAAGGCAAGGATTTCTCCTGATTCCACTTGAAAGCTAATCTGATCTACTGCGGTAATACTTTGATACTTTGGATGAAATAAAGACTTCATACTCCCCCGAAAGCCTTTCTCCTTAGTTTTCACCCGAAAGGTTTTTGACAACTGACTTACTTCGATTGCATTCATACTACATCGTTCCCTTCTTAATGTTTTGAATATAAAAAACCGCCTTGTATAATATCCAAAGGACTATTATGCAAGGCGGCTGTTATATATATATTAACTTATCCGTTATGCATAACTACAAGAAATAAAACCGCTTGCAGCTATGCGAACAGGGCTACAAGTGAAGCGGCTTAAGGACATGAATTATGCTAATGACGAGAATAAGAGTATAAGATTTCATTTATGGTCTCCTAAAAGATAAATTTTTCCTAGTCTATCACAACAATTATTTCCAGTCAAGAGGGAAAATAATTTTATTGAGTTATAATTTGTCAGGAAAAAACAGCATCTTGCATTTTACAACAGTTCATGTAAAATATAAACAGAATATAAAAAAAATATAAACAAATTAAGATTTATAGAATAGAACAGAACCAGGGGTACTTATAATATCAGATTTACAAAGTGAAATAATAATTTTACTATGCAAATATAATGATAGTGACCCTAAGGTTACGGATATAGGAAAGACATGGGGGTTACTATGGTTGAAATAAGAGAAGTCAGAACAAAAAAAGAACAAAAGATATTTGCTGCATTTCCGGCAAAGCTTTATAAAGCGGTACCACAAGCGATTCCAGATTTAATTCTGGATGAAATTAATACCTTTAATCCTAAGAAGAACCCAGCCTACGATTATTGCAGTGTAAAGCAGTTTCTGGCCTACAAAGAAGGAAAATGTGTTGGTAGAATTGCAGCCATCATCAGTCATGCAGCAAATCTGAAATGGGAAACAAAAAGAATTCGATTTTCCAGGGTTGATTTTATAGATGATTATGAGGTATCAGCTGCTTTATTTGAGGCTGTTGAGGATTGGGGACGTTCCTTAGGATTAGCAGAAATTCATGGACCCATTGGATTTAGTGATATGGATCAGCAGGGAATGTTGGTGGATGGCTTTCATGAAGAAAGTATGTTTATTACAATCTATAATCATCCTTATTATGTTCAGCATTTAGAAAAGCTTGGATATGGGAAAGATATTGATTGGATGGAGTTTAAAGTTACGATTCCCAAGGAAGCTGACGAGAAGATGAATAAGCTGTCCGAAGCAGTTCTTAAGAGATCCAAAATCACTCTTATTGAAGTAAAGAGCAGAAGTGAGATAAAGTCCTATATTCCCCAAGTACTGGGTCTGCTTAACATATGCTATAGTCACTTATATGGAACAGTGAATTTAACAGAAGCGCAAATCCAAAAATATGTTAATGAGTATATTATGTTGATAAATCCCGAATATGTGAAGCTGCTTGTGGATGAAAACAAGGAGCTGATTGGTTTTGGCCTTGGGATGCCCTCCTTAAGTAAAGCTGTGAAAAAAAGTGGTGGCAGATTATTTCCTTTTGGCTGGTACCACATAATGCGCGCACCTTATGCAAATACTAAAATTTTAGATCTGTACCTGGTAGGAGTACTTCCTAAATACCAGAATAAAGGATTAACAGCGGCACTACTAAATTCAATGTCAGCATCGGCAAGAAAGAATGGCCTATTGTATGCAGAGACTGGTCCGGAGCTTGAAACTAATCATCAAGTTCAGTCTTTATGGAAGCACTATGAGGCTGTTAACCATAAACGCAGACGATGTTTTATCAAGAAATTAGTTTAGTGGATTGTGATACACATTTTAGGAACCTTACCAAATATTACATCGTCTAATTTTCGAGAAGTATATATTCATAACTGAAGGTAATCGTTTGAGTAATTGAGAATCCAGTTCCACAGTCGCTCAATCATTAAGATTAGGAGGTTTCTATGAAGATGAAATTGCCATTCGTGGTACTAATTATATGTTTAATGCTAAGTGCTTGTTCAAAACCTAAAGAAGAGGAACAGAATATTACACCAACGAATCAACCAACATTAGCACCAACCGAAACACCTACACAACAGCCAACAACAGCGCCAACGGACGCGCCAACCAAAGAGCTCTCCCTAGAGGATTATTATCCATTTGAAGCGAATTCAGTATATGTATATGAAGGCAAAGGAAGTGAATTTGCTTTTTATAATCGATATGTTGACTTTTTGGATGAAGAACACAATCGAATGCAAACCAGGACGAATAATGGTGGAACAGAAACAGTTAGAGTCTTGGAGCTAACAGAGAATAGGTTATCGATTATCGAATCTACAAGTGAAAGCTATTCCCGGGAAAATATAATGTCGGATGCTGTGGCTGGGGAGGATGCAGAAGTATTACTTATGGAACCTTTAACAAAAGGAACCGAATGGACTTTGCCAGATGGCAGAAAAAGATATATTTCAAATGTTGATGTGATAATTACTACGCCTCTGGGGACTTACACGACATTGGAAGTTACCACCGAAGCGGAAGATAGTATATCAAAGGATTTTTACGCTCCACAGGTGGGGTTGGTTATGAGTGAGTTTATGACTGGAGATGATGTAGTAGCTTCACAACTAAGTGCATTAAAGTCAGACTCAGCACTAAATCAAATAATAAGTGTTTACTATGTGAATCAGGATGAGAAAATATATATAGAGAATAAAGAAGTATCCTTCTTTACCAATGATGATACGCTTTTGAAATTGCAGGAGGTATTGTCAAATACACCTGATAAGGATACTTATCTTCCATTGATAAGTCCCTCAACCCAGATTCTTAACATAACCAGGACTGAGGATTCAGCAATAGCAGTAGACTTTTCAAAAGAATTAATAACAGAAATGAATGCAGGTGCTGGATTTGAAACTCTTATTTTACAGTGCATTGTGAATACGTTAGGCCAATACTATGGGGTTAATCAGGTCTATATCACAGTAGAGGGTAAGCCATACGAATCGGGGCATATCCTTATGAAAGAGGGAGAACCTTTTTTGGTTAACCTGGATCAGGTAGTTCAATAATTATACCATTTTTGCGGATTCTTCGGAATCCGCATTTTTGATTTCATTGAAGCACATAAAAGCGAATATAAGCACAATGGAGCTATTACTCAACTAACTATTATTGTTAGTTTTGCAACAGCCCCATGTTAGATGCCCTCATTAGTTCCTATAACGACGGTTGATGTTGATTGGAATGATATATTATTAATGCCCAGGCGATACGAGCTTTAATCCTACAATACCTAATACAATAAGTCCAATACAGGCAAGACGCAGAGCGTCAAGGGGTTCCTTAAAGAGTACGATTCCAAGTAATACTGTGCCTACCGTACCGATTCCGGTCCAGATGGCGTAAGCTGTTCCCAAAGGAAAACTCTTTAAAGCTAGAGATAAGAAATAAAAACTGGCTATCATACCGACTACCGTTAGACAGCTAGGTACTATTTTAGTAAAACCATTGGAATATTTTAAGCCAATCGCCCAGCCAACCTCGAATAAACCAGCAATAATTAAGAAAAACCATTTGATCATAATGTGCTCCTTTTCATTAAGTATAAGTTTGTGGAAGGTAGTAAAAAAATAAGCCTTGGGTGATATTATAAAATATCTCCCAGGCTTTTATCCCTCCGTGAACACAGTAAAACTGTGCGTCTTATCTTGGACCAGACCAGTGGTTATTCACCGCCGCGGAACCCTATAAGACATTTATATTTAATTGCAATTGAAGAATATCAAATATGAGGGTAATAGTCAAGATACAATTTATGTTAGATGATACCATTTAGAGGTATTTGGCAGGTAAATAAACGATATTATATTATCTTATCTTGCAGTAAAACTATTTATAGTGGTAAAATATGGTTTAATAATATTTTAAAAGTATAAGTATTTTAATCTACTGCATGAGGAGGTTAGGATTTGAAAATTTTATATACAAATGGGGAAAACAAAGACTTTATCGCTTTATGTGATTTACTGGATGAAGACCTGAATGATCAAGTTGGTGGTGAAGTACAAAGAAAGGATTATATCCAGTACAATAAATTGAACCATATCCATGATGTATTTGTGGCTTATGAGAAGGATCAGCCCATTGGATGTGCCTCCTTTAAACATTATGAAGAGGGAGTCGCCGAAGTAAAACGCGTTTATACTAAAAAAGATTATCGAGGCAGAGGTATTTCCAAAATATTAATGGAGCAAATAGAAAAGAAAGCATTGGAACTAGGCTATCAGTACTTAATTCTGGAAACAGGAAAGTCATTTTTACCGGCAGTTTCGTTATATCAAGGGCTGGGGTATGAAGTCATAGATAACTATGGACAATATGAGGGAATGCCTTTATCCATATGCATGAAAAAAAGCTTATAAATTGTGACAATTGACGATATTAAATTATTCAAAGTTTATTGATATCTTAATCATATTTTAAGATATCAAAGCATTTTAGAGTGTATTATTAAATAGTGAATTTAGGAGTTGTCTTTATGGAGGATAGGGAGTTAAAAAAGAAAATTAGACAGCTGAAAAAATTAGAACTTAGTATCCGATATGGATTTTCCAAGGAATACATTGATAATTGCACAGTGCAGCAGTTAGAAAAAATACATTTAGTGTGGAGAGAGTTTTTTAATCTAAGTAGTACAAATAAAAGTAAAGCACGATATTCCCTGCAAGAGCTGGAGCATATGAATAAAGAGCAAATGAAGGAAGTTTATGAACAATTCTGGTTTTTGGTTTATTATGAAATGTACAAATACAAGGGAATACAAATTGGAAGTGTTCAAAACCCGGAACTTTTAGCTTTTCTTGGTCTGCCATATGATGCAGACCAAGCTACAATTCGTAAAAGGTTTCGTGAGTTATATAAAGTTTGTCATCCGGATGAAGGCGGAGATGTAGAGAAGTTTCTGGAATTAATGCAGCTAAAAGAAAAATATAAAATTAAATAGAAAGAAATTTCGTTGAAAAATGTAATAAGCCAATCCCATAAAAGCAATAATAAAGATATAAATTGCTTTTATGGGAGGAGAGAACATGGATTTCAAGTATTCGAAAAAGTTAAAGAGGTTAATGTCTCGTCGGCCAAATATATTCACACACATTATCTTTATTGCACTGTTAGTTAGTTCTTTCGTAGGAGCAACACTTGGCTTAATATCAATGAGACAAACAAAACAATCCTCTGAAGAATTAACTGCGTTTGACCCTTTTAATGAGGATGAAAATTATAGTGAGTTAGTGCCTGAATTATTTTCAGAAGAATTTGCATCTAATTATGATAATAGTATTTTATACTGCTTTGCTTTAGATACAGAATTTAATCCTTACATTGTTGCAGTAGAAGCAGACGAAATGGAGCTATATCAGGATTTAATTGATTATACCTATGATGAAGATATTATCGAGGCACCGGAGCAAGTTACCTTGAAAGGAATGCCAATTGAAATTGATAAAGAATTAGGTGAATTTGCAGTGGCTTCTTATAATACATTTATGGGTGGTGATTTTGTAGAGGTTGACACTATAAAGGACGTGTTCGGTATCTATTATCTGGATACTACACAACAACCCAGTCAGGATGGTATATTTACGATTAGTTTCATTGCATTTATATTAATTTTGATTTTGTATGTAGTTATAATTAATCTGAGAGTAAAGAAATCCTTAGTAAGAAAAGCAACATTGAAAAGAGTCGATAATTTGACTTTACGTAAAGTCGACAGTGAACTCAATAATTCAAATGTTTACTATTCAGAGTCCCAAGAGCTCTATCTTACAGATAATTATATCGTCAGTTCAGCTGGTGGATTTGATGTTATTCCATTTAGTGATATTACGCATATATATGGTCTGGCCTACAATAATAACGTAAAAGGATCAAAAACCTCAATTATTGTAGTAACACAGGATGAGGTAGAACATGAAGTGGCTATTATTAAGGTAAATGAAGTACAAAGTGCGAAGTATACTCATATTCTTGAAGCAATAGAAAACCGTATTCCTGATATAAAATTCGGATTTAAGAATGGTTTTTATACGAGGGCATCACAAAGGCAGGGCATAGAAGTTGATACTGTGGAGAATGGTGAAAAAGCCAATAGCAATGTTTTCTTAGGTATTCTTGGTGCAATTAATGGTGCTGTAATTGGTGGTATCCTTTGGATTGTAATTGGCATGCTTGGATTCATAGCTGGAATAGCAGGCTATGTGATGATGTTATTTGCTATTAAGGGTTATCGAATGCTATCTGGGTTCCTTGATAAGAAAGGACAAGTTATCTCCTTGTTAATAGCCTTACTTATGATATTTGCAGCGAACTATACACTTTATTCCTTTGACTATTGCAGGTATTATTATTCAGGGGTCTATAGTCTGGACAACTTAGGAAACTCATTCAGTAAACTACCTGACTTTTTAAAACAAGGTGATGTCATGGGAGACTTCATAAAAGATCTTGCAGTTGGTTATTTGCTTTCCATCTGGGCTGGCTTTGGAATTATAAAATCCATATTTTCAAAGGCACAGGTTGAGGATGCTGAGATAGTTGCTGAAGATGAGGATAGAGCAGAAGATGATAGAGCAGAGGATGATGATTTGATTTAAGTAACAAAAATATAAGTAACAAAAGATATAGGTAAGAGTCATACAAGAGGATAATCTCAAAACAATGTAACTTTGTCAGATAATAGTAGAAAGTTATCTGACGAAGTTACGTAATAATAAATACGGCTTATAAGAATAATCAACAAAACAGTTACGAAAAATTTACATAGCTTATTTGATTTGATAATAGAAAGTTAAGAGGAAAGTATGAACTATATACAAATGATTGAGGCGTATCAGCCTGTTAATGAGCAGGAAGAGCTGGAGAAAAAAGTTACACTGGACTACATTAAGTTATTTCACTCTAATGTTTTACTTAGAGATAATGAAATTGCTCATATAACAAGTTCAGGCTTTATAATGAATCCGACATTAGACAAGGTATTGCTGGTGCATCATAATATAAGAGGTGTTTGGTCTTGGACAGGTGGACATGCCGATGGAGATGAGGATTTGTTATACGTCGCATTAAAAGAAGCAAGAGAAGAAACAGGAATTATTAATCTACAGCCACTTATGGAGCAGATTGCATCCATAGATATTTTACCGGTTTATGGACATACGAAAAATTCCAAATACGTAAATGGACATTTGCATCTATCCATCGCATTTATTTTAATTGCGGAAGAAACGGATGAATTGCATATTTGTGCTGGAGAAAATAGTGCAGTAGAGTGGTTTAAAATAGAACAAATTACGAAGGAAACGTTTAATGAATATGATGTTTACATGTATAACAAGTTAATTAGTCGAGCACATCAACATGTAAAAGCATTATAGAGAATTAGTATACGCAATATAGGGATGGTAATTTTTTAGAATAAGCGTTAAAGGAAGGAAAACTATATAGTGCTAACATTAATTAAAGGTGACACGATAAGTACATTGCTTAATTAAAGTATCAGTTTTAGAAGTGGAGGGAAAATGGAACAGAAGCACGAAGTAAATGAGAATATGCAAGACCATATCGATCTCAAGATTGGTGGTGAACAGCAAACCATACATATAAAAACAGATCACAGCTATTTTGAATCAGAAATGCTGATGATGCAGAAAAAACAAACCAGGTACCTGGAATCAATTAGAAATATAATGACCTACTTTGTTTTCATCTCAATATTTTTTATTATATATGCGTTTTATCTTTTAGTTAGGTAGAGGTATAGATAAATTCATATAGGTAATTATTTGTATTTATGAACTTTAGGGGGTGATATAGTATGATTGAGATTGCGGAAGGTATTGTACTAGCAAGTCAGTTGAATAAGGAACTGAAGGGTAAAAGAATAGAAACAGTAATTGCAAACTCCTCTCCTCATGGATTTGCCTGGTATCATGATAATCCGGCTGATTATGGAGAACGCTTTAATGGAAGAACTGTGGAAGGGGCATATTCCTGTGGAGGTAAAGTATATCTTAAAGTCAGCGACAACCATGAATTTATGTTTTGTGAGGGGACAAACATAAAGTACCATACAGAGATAGCGAAAGTTCCTAAGAAGCATCAACTATTTATTGAATTTAGTGATGATACATATCTGGTCTGTACGATTCAAATGTATGGTGGCATCTATGGGTATCAAGGACGGTTGGATAACATTTATGATGCAATAGCCAGAAGTAAGCCAGCGTTATTGTCTGAGGAGTTTGACTTTGAGTATTTTAAAGAGTTAATTCAAGAAATGAACAAGCCAAAAGCTTCTATCAAGGAATTCCTAGCGACACAGCAAAGAATCCCTGGACTTGGGAATGGTACCGTGCAGGATGTTATGTTAAAGGCAGGGCTACATCCAAAACATACAATTGGTACATTAACACAGAACGAATTTAAATTCCTATTTCAGGCTTTAAAAGAGACAGTCCTTGCTATGATGGAACAAGGTGGCAGAGATATTGAAACAGATATTTATGGTAATCCTGGTGGGTATAGGACTTTGTTAAGTAAGGTAAGCTATAAGAAGCCATGTTTATATTGTGGTGGAGATATTATAAAGGATAATTTTCTAGGAGGAACAATATATTATTGTCCAAATTGTCAAAAATAAAGGAAGCTTAAAGGTTAAATTAATATGTAAAAGATTATGTAACTGTTCAGAACCTAGCTCAAAAATCTGCGGTTGGCTCTGAACAGTTACAAAATTATTATCCTTGATAAGGAAGAATGTAGATGGCTATTGAACGGAATGAAGATGGTAGTATAACAATTAGAGATGAAAGTGGAATGGTAATAGTAGGCAAAATTGGTGCTGTATTTACGCCAGATGTTAATCCTAAGCAAGAAGCAAAACGTGAAGCTTGGGAAGAAAAGTGCGCTCAAATAATTAAACCCCAACCGCATACTATTAGTGAGGTGGAAGATTATTTCCTACAGCAATGTGAGGCAATACCCATGAATTCAGCGGATAGCCGAATGAGGAATTTTTATATCAATGTTGTTATGAATCGATGTCTAAAGGATAGGAAGCAATTAGACCGAGTATCCCTTACTATGTCCGATGAGGAGTTTGAAGGCTGGCATAGGAGGCAGAACGAACTTTTTAAGGAGGTTTCAAATTCTTCTCCAGAGGAATATGGGTTAATAATGAGAGGATATTATTTACCCAAAACCTTACGTAATCAGCAAATATATGAGGAAAAAGATCCGAGGTGGGAGGAGCTGCCAGAAGAATACAGGAAAAACAATAAAGAGGATAACGAGGAGATCTGCATCTTTTTTGAGGAGACGACGGGTTATATAATTTTTAACGGAAGAGGAACAGGGCTATATAACCGCCTAATCGCATATAAAGGTATTACAAGAGAAGATATAAACTTAAGAAATTCTAATTTTGAAATCTATATCTATACTTTGCGTGATTTGGGTTATCTGCCGATGGAAGATTAATATTAGCTGTGATTATCAGTAGTTAAGACTACTTTGGAGGGACTACAATGTATAAACATATAGTTTGGGATTTTGATGGTACACTATTTGATTCCTATCCGGTGATGGCACTTGCTTTTCAAAAAGCACTGGAGGAAGAGGGTATAACAGAGAACTTGGATGAAATAATGCGCCATATGAAAGTTACCATGCAGAATGCTATAGAGATTTATAAAGAGAAATACCAGCTTAAGGATTCTTTTTTTGCACGGTCTAATAAAATCTATATGGAGATGGGTGTGGAGCAATATAAGCCGTATCCAGGGATTGAAGGCATTTGCAAAGAGATTTGTAAGGCAGGGAAGTTCAACTACTTATATACACATAGAGGTGAATCCGCCCTGCATATACTTAAGTTTTATAAACTCTATGATACTTTTAAAGATTACATTCTTTCGACTCATGGGTTTGAGAGAAAACCTAGCCCACAGGCATTGAATCATCTGATTGAAAAGTATCAAATTAACCGCAATGAGGCAATTATGATTGGGGATAGAGATCTTGATATTATAGCAGGAAGAAACGCAGGCATTTCCTCCTGTTACTTTGATAATACAGGGAAAGTAAGCGAGATAGCGGACTATAATATAAGTGAGTTTAAGCAGTTATATGATATTATTGCGTGAATAAATGATAGTCATGCAAATTAAGATGTACAAAAGGAGAAATATATGAAACTAGGGAAATTAATTGGTGTTGGCAATACGGCAAAGGTTTATGAATGGGAAGAAGGTAAAGTCTTAAAACTTTTTAATGAGGGATATCCACATGAGGATGCAATAAAAGAATATAATAATTCCAGAATAATAGGTCAAATGAATTTTGAGAAACCGGAAGCTTATGAGATGATCACCTATGAAGAATATACAGGTATTGTCTATGATAAAGCCGAAGGCGAGTCGCTACTGGATTGGGTCATACGGACAGGTGATTTACCAGGTTGTGCAGAATATATGGCAAGCCTACATAAAGCGATAATAAAGAATGTTGTAACCGGTTTACCCGACTATAAAGATTTTTTAAAAGAACTTATCAGAAATGCTAACTTGGAACCTGGCTATCAGCAAGAAGTAATTCAAAGAATTAATCAATTGCCTGAAGGGGACACCCTTTGCCACGGTGATTATCATCCAGGCAATATTTTAATATCAGAGAATGGGGTATCAGTAATTGATTTTATGAATTTATGTCATGGACATTATTTGTATGATATTGCAAGAACAGTATTTTTGGTTGAGTATACGCCTATTCCAGAAGAAGCACAGGATAAAGATATGGTATGGTATTTTAAGAAAACCTTATCAGAATTATATTTGCAACAAATGGAAGTTACAAAGGAAATGATACAGGAGTATCTGGATATCATTATTCTTGCAAGAAAAGGGGAATGCCCGAACGAATAATGGTAGATTGCAGGCTTATTTGAATTGGGGGATTAATTTGGGGAAAAGTAAGAAACAGATAATTATACTTACGTCTATAAATGTGGTTGTAGTACTATTTGCAATCGCATTCATTCTTAATTGGTCTGCCATATTCCAAAGAGGAAATCCATTTCCTTATATCAGAGGAATGCTCCAATTGCAATTTACGAATAAGGAATTTGCGCAGATTCAAAAAAGTGAGCCAACAACATACATTACGAAGGAAGATAACTATGAGGAATTTCACAATTCGATAGGTGATAATTATAATGAGTTGTATAGGTACATAGAAAGTAAATATGAGGTTACATTTGAGCAGAGAATTGGCGGGACAGTTATATTCCATTCTGATGAAAAAAGAGTAAATGTAGGTACAGAAATTTATTGGAAAACTTATATTGTTTGGACAGTAAGTGTAAGTGATAATAAATAAAATTCTCGAGGGGGAGGAAAAAAGGAATGAAAAAAGATACATTATTTTATGGAATGATTTTTTTGGGAATTGCTTTAATCGTTAGCTCTCTGATTTTGTCTGGTGCCATACGTCAGGGGAATCAATTATATGGTGATTTAACAGGTAATCTAAGTGGATCGTTCACTAGTACATCAGCAGATGCTATTTATACAGAGAATATAAATGGCATTAATAAGGATATTTTAATTGCTGCTGAAGCAGGTGCTTTACTTGGTTATCAGAGGGAGGATTTAATAAATGCCATTATAAAAGATGAACTGGAAGGGATTCCATATACTAAGCTAGGCAGTGAATATATATTTAGCAGGAAAGCCCTGGAGGAATGGGTATATAAAAGTTCAACAAAGTAGAACTAAATTTAACGACTTGTTTCTTGAACAGGAAGAATTCCTATCAACAACTTTTAAACTAATTTAGGGATTGCTCTATTTTCTACAATAATTTTAATATCTCATCCATATATTATAGAAACAATAATATTAGGTTGTGATCGAATGAAGCTATTAATAATTATAAGAAAGAAAAGACTTCCAGCACTATTGACCTTGGCAGTACTTATATTTCTATGCCTTGCATTTTGGCAATATAAGCGGTTTAACAAAGAAACTATACTTGTGATGGGCGGTAGTTATTTTAAACAAACAATTGAGCAAGAGGAAAGTTCAGAAGCAAAGAAGTTGGATGTTGAAACCTACTTTAGACCTTCTGATTTGCCGGTATTGAATGATCGGTATAATACACGGTTTTTTGATGATTATTTTGGCAAGAAAGCCTCGAAAATAAACCTTACTAAGGACTTATTAGCTACCCCAGAGGATACCATATTAAATTACTATAGCATACTGCGAGAAGCTGCCAATCATGAAGAGGATAAAGGTGCAGGGTGTGGAAGTTTAGGTAATGGAATGATACCTTATCCGGTGGCATATAACTTTTTATCCTCCGAATATAAAAAGAAACTAAATTACAAAGAATACCTGAACACCTTTAAAAATATTTTACATATCAACCTAATTAAATATAGAGAAATACCGGTATATGATAATCCTACAAATAAAAAACGTTATTTTGTGGAGCTTGAAACAATTGAGGGAACGGAGAAATATACAGGTGTTTTTGCCTATTATTATGGTTTTGTTGATTTAGTGGAGGAGAATGGTGGATATTATATAGATAATTTAGAATTCGTGGGTGAAGATTATTTGTGTGCACCTTATCATGGCTGGTCTCACGACGCGGAAGCTTCTGTTCAGATACGCTATGGGGGTTGGTGCTCTATGATTAAGGAAATGTATCCTGTTGTACAGGATGGTTATATAAAGAATGTTTCCTTTCATGGTACGGATGGGAAGGATTACCTCATTGTGTTCTATCAATTAACCAATGATACAGATATTGAAATATCTCAATTTAATAGAAAAGATGGTGGAGAATGGGAGCTTATTAAGCTCAATCCAGAGGACTGCCTGAAGGAAAAAGCAAAGGAATAAAACCGGGGAAGATCTCTTGTGATAGAGTTGTATTCATAAAAGAGGTACCTTAATATTCATTTAGTGGAGAACAGCTTAGGCTGTTCTTTTCTATACTAAAAAGAAAGTTATCCTGTTAAATTATGGTAGAATTGTTTTAGTAAATCACTTATAATAATAGAAATACAATTATAAATTGGTAGAATAATTCTGCCTATAAATAAGGAGGGATGTAAAATGAATTCATATGAAAAGGCAATGAATACAATGACAGAATTATTTGCATGTGACCGACAATTTGCACTTGCTACGACAAAGGACAATGTTCCAACGGTACGTATGATTGACACCTATTATGAGTCTGGGGCATTTTATATTGTAACTTATAAGAAATCACGAAAAGTTCAAGAATTAGAGCATAATTCAAATGTTTCCCTTTGTAAGGACTGTTACCGATTTGAGGGTAGGGCTTATGAGATCGGGCATCCTTTACTCTCTCAAAATAAAGATATACGTGAAAAATTAATGAAAGTTTTTGAACCCTGGTATTTTAAGCATAATAATGAACAGGATGAATTTATGTGCTATGTAAAAGTTGAATTAGATAAGGGTTTTTGCTATAAGGATGGTGCAGGCTATCAAATAGACTTTAACCTCAAAGAAGCGGAGACATCTCCGTTCCAATATGAAATCATCATAACGGATTAAACTGGAGGCAGCAACTATGAAACACTTTAAAGTGGCTATGATACAACATAAAATTACGAACAGTGACCAACAAAGAAATACAGAGTTAGGACTTCAATATGTCAGACAGGCAAAGGAGATAGGTGCAGATTTTGTTCTGTTTCCAGAGTGTTGGATAACCTCTTATCAACCGCCAGACATTCTATGTAAGAAAAGACCCTTTGCAGAGGTTGAGCAGAAACCAGAATTTATCGCATGGAGGGAAAGCTTATTGACAGAAGATAGTGAATCAATAAAAAGCTTCTGTCTGCTTGCCAAAGAATTATCAATAGGTATTGAGATAACAGGATTAACAAAAAGTCAAAGATCGGCGCAAAATACAGCTTTTATTATCAATCGAGAAGGGGAAATAATACTTAAGTACAGTAAGGTACATACCTGCGATTTTGATTGGGAGGGTTATCTTGAAAGTGGGGACCAATTTAATGTTTGTCACTTTGATGATATATGTATTGGGGTAATGATCTGTTATGACAGAGAGTATCCGGAAAGTGCTCGAGAATTGATGTTACAAGGTGCGGAGCTAATTATGATGCCAAACGACTGTGGCGGTATGAAACCAAGACTGCAGGAATTATCTGTTCGAGCACTTGAGAACATGTTAGGAATCGC
Organism: Bacillota bacterium; assembly: GCA_023407575.1. Taxonomy (GTDB): domain Bacteria; phylum Bacillota; class Clostridia; order Lachnospirales; family Lachnospiraceae; genus Mobilitalea. The sequence continues at coordinate 350,921 of JAEYLX010000049.1, read as the reverse complement.
AATGGCCAATCCCCCAGGTGAAGATGCCGGAAATTCCTGTGCTTTTTATCCTATGGTATGGGATAAGGAGGGAAATATAATTGATAATACTATAATTATTGCGGATAGTATGGTGGAAGGCATTGTATTAGCTACCTTTGATATGAATGCTATAAGAGAACATCGAAACAGAGAGGATATGGGTAAGTATAGAAAACCCAAAGCGTACACGCATTTGTTAGGAGAAAGATTTTCTCTTAATTAGTTGTAAAATCATTCTTCAGAATACGTGGGGGCATTTATATGGATATATTAATTAAAAGGGCATCAAAAGAAGATGCGGAGAAGGTTATCGCTAATAGGAAAGCATTTATTACAGAGGTTATGAACAGGGAAGCATCTGATGAATTTATGAAGGCTACTACAGAGTACTTTCATAACAACATTAATTCAGAGACAGTATTGTGTTATATTGCTACACATGAGAATCAGATTGTTGCCAGTGTTGTTACTACCCTTGCACATGTTATCCCCAAGACTTACAATATATCAGGTAAGATTGGTTATGTGTATAATGTATATACGCTGCCGAATTATCGCAGACAGGGTTTAGCTACCAAACTCTTACAAGAGGTGATTTCTGAAGTGAGAAAACTTGGAGTTGGTGAGCTGTATTTAAATGCGACGGAAGATGGAAGGCCTGTTTATGAAAAATTAGGCTTTAAGCTTTTAGAAAATGAAATGCGATTAATGCTAGAATAATTTTTATTTTGCTTAATTAAATAGGACTTTAATGAAAATGAAAGAATTTGAATAGATTATATATCAAACAGAAATTAAAAATACAATTCACGCGATAAACTTGCGGATGAAGCGATATGGAGAACCTATGAATATTGAAATTAAAAAACTAACACTGGAGCTAATAAAGGACTATTTATACTATTTTGAACATATAGGTTTTACCGACCATGAGGAATGGGCTGGATGCTACTGTGTATACTATCATTGGAGTGATGTCTTGCAAGCAGAAAGAGAGGAATATGAGTCCAAGGGTGGTTCGTGTTTTAAAAGAGAACTTGCCGTAAAAATGATTGAGCAAAGTAGCCTTCAAGGCTATTTGGCATATATTGATGATAAGGTTGTGGGTTGGTGCAATACCAATGATAGATCAGCATATGAAACCTTCAATCAAAAAAATGCACCGGAGTTATGGGAAGATTATATGGAGACGGAAAAAGTTAGGTCAATTGTTTGCTACTCAATTGCACCTAACATGCGCCGTAAAGGAATCGCAACAAAGCTTTTAGAGAAAGTAATTGAAGACGCAGCTTTGGAGGGATATACTTATGTTGAGGCATATCCAACTATATATGTAGAGAATCATCAGCATAATTACCATGGAGCTTTTTCCATCTATGAAAAGGAAGGTTTCGTATCCCAAAGAAAACTTGAAGAGATAGTTGTAGTTAGAAAATATCTGCAATATTAGGAGGTAACAAAAGATGATTCCGTGGATTTTAGTGATAGTTATGGCTATATTGTCAATTCTTTTGTTTATTGGCAAAGGAACTTTTTTAATCGCAGGATTTAATACTGCCAGCAGTGAGCAAAAGTCAAGGTATAATGTTAAGAGATTAGGTCGCGTTATGGGCTGTGGGTTAGGTTCACTAACTGCAATTGTTGGACTTATGTTAGCTTACAGTGGGCAACTTCCGACACCAATAAAGTGGTTAATGCCTTGGGGGTATTTGGTTGCGCTAGTAGTAACAATAATTCTCGCAAATACTGTGTGCTTGAAGAAATAATGAAAGAAGATTATTAAATAATAGATTATCCTTAGAAAGCAAGCTATCACGGCTAATTTAATATTCTAATTGGCGCAGAACAGCTACAAATAGTTCTATAAAATAACATTTACAAATGAATTAAATTGTAATATAATTGTTAAATAAATAACAAAAATATCGTTCTGACCATGAGGGTTAGCCCAAGTAGGAAGGCGACAGATTAGAATAACTAATACATAGAAATGTATTGTAAAGAAGGGGTTTGTGCTATCGCAGTATATGTCCCTGTCTCATACTACCATCCTATGATTTAGATACCTATCCCTGTGTCCTTGGGCAGTGTCCATAGACACAGGGATTTTTGCGTCTTTATGGTGTGAAGTTTATGTAGGATTTGCAATCTAAGAATGGAGATGTTTATGACAAAGACGAGAGAATTAATTGAGAAGCTCGACAGGCAGGGAGAATTGAATAAGGAAGAATTAATTGCGTTGCTATCGGATATTTCCGAGGAAGAGAATGAGATTCTTCGAGAGAAGGCTCGCCGTACTGCACATCGATTCTTTGGCAATAAGATTTATACCAGAGGGTTAATAGAATTTACGAATTATTGTAAAAACGACTGTTATTACTGCGGTATCAGAAGGAGTAATCGAGAGGTAGAACGTTATCGTTTGACAAAGGAAGACATCTTGAATTGCTGTAAGGTGGGCTATGAACTTGACTTTCGTACCTTCGTGTTACAGGGTGGTGAGGATGGCAGTTATAAGGATGAGGATATTGTTGAAATCGTTCAGCTGATTAAGAAGGAGTACCCGGATTGTGCAATCACTCTATCCATTGGTGAGAAGAGCTATGAGAGTTATCTTAAATATTATAAAGCAGGGGCTGATCGATATTTATTGCGACATGAGACAGCCAATGATGGACATTATCGCAAGCTTCATCCAGCGAATCTTACACTTGCAAATAGAAAACAATGTCTAAAAGCTTTGAAAGAAATTGGTTATCAGGTTGGTGCTGGCTTTATGGTTGGCTCCCCTGGACAAACGCTGGAAAATCTTGCAGAAGATTTATTATATGTAAAAGAGCTTTCACCACAGATGATAGGGATTGGCCCATTTCTTCCTCATCATGAGACCCCTTTTGCAAATGAGTCCAAGGGAAGCATGGAACAGACGCTGTTATTGATTAGCATATTAAGATTATTAATTCCAAATGCGCTTATTCCTGCAACAACTGCATTAGGTACTATCCATCCCAATGGCAGAGAACTGGGAATTCTGGCAGGAGCAAATGTGGTAATGCCGAATTTATCACCTACCGTTGTCCGTAAGAAATATCAATTATATGATAATAAGATTTGTACTGGTGATGAGGCTGCCGAATGTCGTTTCTGCCTCTCCAATCGAATGAAGAAAATAGGTTATGAGCTAGCTGTTGATCGTGGGGATTATCAATCAATTGAGTCTTTTGCCCACATTTCATAAAAGGAGATACGAACATGTATAATGTAATGTCAAAGAAAGCAGAAGAATTCATCAGTCACGAGGAGATTCTTGAGACCTTAGAATATGCCAGTGCAAACAAGAATAACAGAGAATTAATTGATAATATTCTTGAAAAAGCAGCTAAGATGCAGGGAATAACGCATAGGGAAGCCTCTGTTTTACTGGAATGTGACCATGAGGAAGATATTCAAAAAATATATGATCTTGCCATTAAGATTAAAGAGAGATTCTATGGTAATCGTATCGTTATGTTTGCTCCGCTCTACCTATCAAATTATTGTGTAAATGGTTGTGTCTACTGTCCCTATCACTTTGTAAATAAACATATCTCTCGTAAGAAGCTAACGCAGGAGGAAATTCGAAGAGAAGTAATTGCTCTTCAGGATATGGGACATAAGCGTTTGGCACTGGAGGCCGGGGAAGACCCTGTGAATAATCCATTGGATTATATATTAGAGAGCATTAATACCATCTACTCCATCAAACATAAAAATGGTGCTATCCGCAGAGTGAATGTTAATATAGCAGCTACAACAGTTGAGGATTATGTAAAACTTAAGGATGCAGGAATTGGAACCTATATTTTATTTCAGGAGACCTATCATAAAGAGAACTATGAAAATCTCCATCCGACAGGACCAAAACACAACTATGCTTATCATACCGAAGCGATGGATCGTGCAATGGAAGCAGGAATAGATGATGTTGGTCTGGGAGTTTTATATGGGCTTAATATGTATCGTTATGACTTTGCAGGAATCCTAATGCATGCGGAACATTTGGAAGCTGCTATGGGCTGCGGACCTCATACCATCAGTGTTCCCCGAATTCGCCCAGCAGAGGATATAGATGCAGGAAGCTTTAAAGACTCTATATCAGATGAAATATTTGAGAAGATTGTAGCAATTCTTAGAATTGCAGTTCCTTATACAGGTATTATTGTATCTACTCGAGAGTCCCAAAAGAGTAGAGAAAAAGTATTAAAACTAGGGGTCTCCCAAATCAGCGGTGGTTCCAAAACCAGTGTGGGAGGATATGCCGAGGAAGAACCGGAAGAAGAAAATTCCGCACAGTTTGATGTAGATGATAAGCGAACCCTGGATGAGATTGTAAACTGGCTTTTATCCCTTGGGCATATTCCAAGTTTTTGTACTGCTTGTTATCGTGAGGGTCGAACCGGAGATCGATTTATGAGCTTGGTAAAATCAGGTCAGATTGCTAACTGTTGTCAACCAAATGCTTTGATGACACTGGAAGAGTATCTTCAGGACTATGCTTCCCAGGATACAAAGATAAAGGGAAGTGAATTAATTGAAAATGAATTAGAACATATTCCAAATGAAAAAGTATTGAGGCTTGCCGCAGAAAATCTAGAAAAGATTAAAACTGGCAGCAGGGATTTCAGATTTTAAGTAAATTGCCGATAAATAATGTAGGAAGTTTTATACAAACTTTAGAGGTGTAGTTTAAATTTAATTATAAAGCAGGGTTTATTCACACAAGAGAGAAGGTATTTCATGGAAAGCTTAACGAAGAATAAGAAATCGAACGAAGAAATATTTACTATGCTACAAAAAGCCTTTGGAGATAACCTGGCACTGGAAGAAGTTCAAATAAAAGAGCTTACAGGTGGTTTCTTCAATGTTGCCTACGAAGTAATCATGAGAGGCAGAGCAGTAATTCTTAAAATTGCGCCACCCTCAGATGTCAAGGTTATGAGCTATGAACATAATATGATGAAAGCAGAAGCAGAGGCGATGCAGCTAGTGTATGAAAAGACATCTGTTCCTGTGCCTAAGGTGCTTTATTATGATGCATCTCATAGTGTCTGCAATGCTGATTACTTCTTTATGGAGAAGATAGAAGGGGAAAGTTTTTTTGAACTTAATATTAAAGAATTAATTTCAAGTGATGTACAAAAGCAAATATATAAGGAAGTTGGACGCTATAGTAAAGAAATAAACCAAATCAGAGGAGAACGTTTTGGTTACTATGCTCTAACGGAAAAGCAGGGCGACAGCTGGAAGGAAGTATTTCTCCAGATGTTGGAAGAAGTATTAAAGGACGGTGAACGTGTGGATATAAGCCTCGGTATCTCCTATGAGGAGGTAAGAAAGCTTGTCCTTCAGGCAAGTCCTGTGTTAGAAGAAGTAAAAGAACCTTTTCTGGTACATTGGGATTTATGGGATGGAAATGTATTTGTTCAGAATAATTCTGTTAGTGGAATTATTGATTATGAGAGAGCGATGTGGGCTGACCCTTTAATGGAATTTAACTTTAGAGGCCATAATAATATTGAGGAATTCTATAAAGGATATGGTGGTAACTTACGTGAGGCAGCTCCAGTTAGGTCCTTGCTTTATGATATTTATCTCTATGCGATTCTTATAATTGAAACAAACTATAGATTCTATCCAGATGATTGGCAGTTGAATTTTGCTACTGAGCAATTAGAGAAAACAATAATAGCACTTCGACAAGAGATCGAGACAATGGTGTAATAATATAAAGGCTCCATTCGTATCAATACATAATACCATCGAAGGAGTCATCAAATAAGGCTGAAAGCTATTGTGAGATTTTCTCATAAGCTATTCAGCCTTAATCATTATAATTATTGTGGTTTATACATGCCCTTACTTTGCATGTAAGCAAAGATTGCTTCTCCATGTTTTTGTTCTTCTGTTTCAATGTGATTAAGTACATCACGCACAGGAGCATCTTTGAATTCAAAGATTGCAGTATTATAAGTGCCTGCAACATACTTCTCTGTATTTAACATGTCTGTACATAAATCTTTATCAGACGCATTAAAACTAGATTCTCCTGAAGCCCAATTGGAAGATTGGGTAGCAGATGAGGAACTGTTTTGGTTATTCTGTCCACCACCTTGGTTCATATCAGGTACTTTTCCGGTTAGTAATTGGTTAATCGTCTGTAAATGCTCTTTTTCCTTCTGTCCATTTGTGCGAAATACTGCCTTAAGCTGAGGGTCTGCAGCAATTTTCTCATAGTTCTCATATTTTAATATACACTGCTCCTCATGGCTTTTTGCATCCTCAAGTAAAAATCTTTCTTTCGTCGTTAATTGAAAATTTGTGATCATAGTAACACCTCCGCGATTAGTATTTTCAGAGGGTTTTTATATTATTCAATAAATGGATATATTTTGCTTGATTTCTTTAAATATTTGTTATATAAAATTAGTAAATTTAAATAAATAAATTAAATGTAGAAAAACAAAAAATTATAATATATAATAGTAATAAATACCTAGTTAACATAGGACAAAAATATAATTAATTATCTATAGAGATACCAGACCTAAGCAGCTAACTAAAATTACAAAAGTGGAGAAGGAATCTATGTGTAATAAAGAATTAGAAGAATTAATTATTAAGTATGGTATATTAGAAAAAGCGTTTGATCATATTCGAGTGATTGATCCATTAGAGCACACAGTATTATTTCATAATAGTGTGGATTCAGCTCCTACTGGATTTCATTGCTTTGAGCTTTTGGGTAAAAATAGGGTCTGTGAAAATTGTATTTCCATAAAAGCATATCAGGATGATAAAACCTATACAAAGATGGAATATAATAAAGATAATGTGTTTTTCATTATTGCAATTCCAGTGGATTTACCTGATCGGAGAGTTGTAATAGAGATTATTATTAATGCAACCAGCAGTTTAATTCTAGAAACTAATCATAGCAATATTTATTCTGAGATGCATGAAGTAATTGATAAGATGAATAACCTTGTGTTAAAGGACTCGTTAACCGGAGTGTACAATAGAAGGTATATTAATGAGAAATTACCAGAGGAAATAAAACATGCAAGACATTCAGAGAAAAGCATTTCAATTATTATGGTTGATATTGATTATTTTAAAAAAGTAAATGATACATACGGTCATTTGTGTGGGGATAGAGCATTAAAGAGATTTGCACAGTTACTTTCCCAAGGACTTAATCGAACAACTGATTGGGTAGCTCGCTTCGGAGGAGAAGAATTTCTAATCTGTCTCCCAGGAGCCAATAATGAAGTTGCTGGACAGATAGCAGAAAGATTACGCAAAAAAGTAGAAAAAAGTGTAATAACCTATGGAAATAAAAAGTTTCAAATAACAGCTAGCTTTGGTATTCATACAATTATGCCAGGCAAGCATGTTACTATGAATGAAGTATTGGAACTAGCGGACGGTAAGCTCTACGAAGCAAAACATAACGGAAGAAATAGAGTTGAAAAATAAAGCAGCATATATAATACCCGGTCATAACGAAAGAGGGTTTCTCTGGTTATGTACCGGGTATTCTTATATGTTTTTATCTAAAATGCATATAAGCTATTTTCACTGTATTGGAAGTTTAATATTTAATTTCAAGACCTTCCTGGTGTTTTCTATCCATATTGTGTCTTGCTTTTCGGTTTGCTACACTATCAAATATAATAGAGAAATCATAGTCCGCCGGATACATTTCCGTTGCAGCAACCTTAAGCTTTAACCGTTTGTGGTTAATTAATTCTTTCTTTTTCTGAATTTGAACACCAATCATACCATGTTCATCTGAAGGCTGATATACAATTCCAAGTTTCTTTTGGGGATAAACCACAACACAATCGCCAAGATTAAATTTCTGTGAGCGGGTATTAGTCTCCTTTTTAGGAAGGATCTTTTCTATTTTCAAGGTTGGAAGGACTTTTTCTTGTACAGGTAAAGGTTCTTCGGGAAAATTACTGAATGAATCCATTTGTGGAAGTACATGTTTTTCACTTATTTCCTTAAAGTATGCCTCCTGATAAGCACGTTCTAGAAGTCTCTTTGGCAACCCCAGTCGCTTAGCAATGTAAAGAGCGCAGCTTTCACCTGCTTCTCCTATTTCCAAACGATATAAGGGCTTTAAACTTTCTCTATCAAAGGCCATCTTTGCATTAAGAATACCCTCGGTTTTATTAGCGTAATCCTTTACCTCCGGATAGTGTGTAGTTGCAACAAAGAGACATTTTTTAGCTCTAAGTTCTTCCAGAATTGCTATTGCAATACCCATCCCTTCCGCAGGATCAGTTCCAGACCCAAGTTCATCTAACAGAATGAGACTATCCTGATCGGATTGGTTTAAAATGTGGATAATACTTGTTATATGAGAGGAGAACGTTGATAGGTTCTCAGTAATACTCTGTCCATCGCCAATGTCGCACAATACAGTATTGTTCATACATAAGTTTGCGCTTTCACAGGGCACATGCAAGCCGCTCTGTGCCATTAATGCCAGCAAGCCGATGGTTTTGAGAGCAACCGTTTTACCTCCGGTGTTTGGCCCGGTAATCACTATTCCATTAATATTATCTCCTAGACTAAAGTTTAGGGGGACACATTCCTCAGGCTTTATCAATGGGTGTCTGCCATTGACAATTTCAATATAGCGGTCTACATTAATTGTGGCAGGAACTGCTTTCATATCCACACTTAATTTTGCCTTTGCAAAGAGGATGTCTAGTGCTTCCATGGCCTCCATATTCATGCGAATATCAAAACCATTGTCACAAACATACCCAGAAAGCACAAATAAAATTCTTCGTTCTTCGTTGCTTTCAGCAATTTCAAGTATATTCAGCTCATCTCTTAGTTTCCCAATGGCAGTAGGTTCTATAAAATAGGTAGCACCGGAAGAAGAAATGTCAAGAACGGAGCCACTTACCATATGCTTATATTCTTTTTTTACTGGAAGTACATAGTGCCCATTTCTTTGAGAAACATAGCCTTCAGTAAACCATTCTTTTTTGCCGCGCAATTGGTTCTCAAGCTTAGTTCTAATTTCAGAATTTATCTGTTCGATACTTCGACGAATATCCTTTAGCTCCTTTGAAGCATTATCGTCTATAGCATTGTTACGAATTGAGTTTTGAATTTCGTTCGACAGCTCACTAAGTTCTTTTAAAGAGCCACCATATCCGGCGATTCCAACCCCAAGATACTCGGCACGCTTTAGAAAAGTCTTCATACGCTTACAGGAATTCAAAAATTGATCAATATGCACTAATTGTTCAGCAATTAACATGGAACCTTTTTCAGCATATTCCAATAGCATGGAAAGATCTTTCATAGTGGATAAAGGTGCTGTACCTATCTGGTCCAAAATTTTTCTTGCTTCAGTGGTATCAATTGTTTTAGCTTGAACCTCCCGTTGACTTAGATAAGGTTTCAGGTTTAATAGTTTTTGTCTTGCACTTTCAGAAACAGCATTGTTGCTAAGTTGTTGAATTATTATATTAAATTCTAATGTATTCATGGATTTATCTATCATTACTTACTCCGTTCTGCCGATTACGCGGCGCTAAAATATATAAAAAGCCCACAGGAATTACTACCTAAACCATGGGTAGAATACTCCTGTGGGCACATCTATTCAACATTGATAAGCTTAAAACATATTTAAGCATTTCCAATATATTAAGGTAACTAGTCAGAACAAAATTCAAAAACCTGCGGCTCCTCACTGCTTGGTTTCTGCAAGATATAAATCCTTAATAATCATCTTTAGAAAGCAAGCTTTTAAAGTTAATATTTAAAGATTCTACTTAAACTCTGAACAAGTTACATATAAGAATAGTTTTGAGTATTACTGTAAAGGTAGAAAGTTGGGTACAAAAAAGAAAAGGTATCTTATATACCCGAACTTATTCAATTATGTGCTAGATAGCACGAACCTCACTTACAGTTAATACCGACATCAAAACCATCCTTTCAAAAAGCAAATTTTAAAGTAATTCTAGCATAGGAACCATACTGTGTCAATGGTCCTATTCTTTGGTAGATGCCAACGTTTGATCAATCGCATTAGTCATCATTGATTTGGTAAGCTCACCTGAAACATATCCATAGATATTGCCCTTCGCATCTATCATAAAGGTAGTTGGGAAAGCAGAGATATAATAATCTCTTAAAACATCACCAGTTAAATCGAAGACCACCGGGAAAGTATAGCCATTCTCTTTCAAAAACTGGGTAACCTCTTCTTGGCTTACGTCATTATTATTAGGATTTTCTTCGGTGGAAGGGTTAGCTACACCCAGAAATATAACATCTTCTTTGTTCATTCCGTATTCCTGATATAACTCCTCGATGTAAGGCATCTCATTTTGACATGGAGGACACCAGGTAGCCCAGAAATTTAAAAATACAACTTTACCTTTGTAATCGGAAAGGGTATGTTCGTTACCATATTGGTCCAAAAGTGTAAAATCAAAGGCAGGAATTATTTTTTGATCGGTTGTACTTTCAGAAGTATCGGTTGATTCAGAGGGACTAGTAGGTGATGTAGTGGAAGCTGGTGGTGTTATGGAAGGATTAGAGGTATCACCGTTACTATTGGTATATGCAGTAAATGTAAAGCGATTGAGGTAATTAGATACTCCGTTCATCCATCCGGTAAATGTCATAATACCAATAAGAATCAGTAAGATTCCACCCACTTTCACTGTGTATTTCATCAGTTTCTTATTCTTCTTTAAGAAATTTAAAGCACTGGTTGTAAAAATGCCAAGTAGTAGAAATGGGATAACAAATCCGGCAGCATATAAAAGTACTAATAAATTACCCATAAATACAGTTTTACTTCCGGAAGCCATGATTAGGACAGAGGATAAAGCAGGACCAACACAAGGAGTCCAGGCAAAGCTAAAGGTAAAGCCCATGAGAAAAGCAATTCCCGGATTCATTTTAAGTACATTCATTTTAAAGGGAAGCTTTCGTTCCCGTTTTAAGAAATGAATATCTAAGAAGCCAATCTGTACCAGACCTAGAACAATAATTAAGATACCACCCACTCGGGTAAACAAAGTTTGATTATCCTTAAAAAAGGAACCAAGGGCTGTGAAAGAAAGACCAAGAAGAAAAAATGCCGTAGATACTCCTATGATAAAGAATATTGTATGAAAAAATACTCTTTTTTGGTCATAAGAAATGGTTCCATCCTCTTTAGTTGTGCTGGTATTACCAGCAAGATAACTCATATAGATAGGAATTAAAGGTATTACGCAAGGGGAAAAGAAGGAAAGTAAGCCCTCAAAAAACACGAATAAGAAGCTTATATGTTCCGGGTTTAATAAAGAATTCAATGAAATCTCCTTTCTTGGTAATGTTATGATGATACGTTCACCGTGAAAATTGACGCATCCTAAGTATTTACGCTTAGGAAACCTTAATCATGTTATAAAATGTTTTACATCATACTTTCGTACTGGGGTACGATAAATTATTTATATTAATAAATTATACAATAGACGAGGCAAACATGCACGCAATTTCAGCATATTTCAGTACTTTCTAGTATAAATTCTATCTATTTTTGAAGCGATGTAAGCTGTTTGTTATAAACAAAAGAGATTGAATTGTTGTTTTGGGATACCCTATTAATATTTGAATTGACAAAATAAATATCAAGTGATAATATTTAAATAAATTTAATTAAAATATTTTAACAAAAGTAGGTGACTAAATGTTAGAAGAACAATTTGAAAAACTATATATTACCTTTAGAAATAATTATTGTAAAAATCTGTTTTCCAGCGTAAATGAGGAAGAAGATAGCTTAAGCCCTACGGAAGCTTATTGCGTTGAAGCAATTTATTTAATGAATCGCCCTACGATACATCAATTTGCGGAGTATGTTAATATATCACAACCGAATGCGACCTATAGAATTAGCAATCTAATAAACAAAGGATATGTGAAAAAGGTATCCTCCGAAGCTGATCGAAGGGAGTTCTATCTGGAGGTCACAGATAAATTTACGAATACCTATGGCGTTAATGCCTCCTTTAATATGGACTTAATGAGTGGGATTCGAGAGAAGTTTTCAAAGGATGAGATACTTCAATTAGAAATGATGATAGAACGAATTAATGACATTATGTTATCACAGGAGGAATAGGATGAGCCTTAAAATTATAACTGATTCAACTGCAGATATTACAACAGAACAGGCAGAACAGATGGGAATAACTGTTGTTCCCTTAAAGGTTATTTTTGGTGAAAAGGAATATAGAGATGGGATTGATATTTCTATAGAAGGCTTTTATGAGAAGTTAGTAACTGCAGATAAGCTCCCAACAACTTCACAGCCTGCTCCAGATGACTTTCTAAAGTATTTTGAAGAAGCAAAGGAAGCAGGAGACAGTGTACTTGTAATCTTAATATCTAGTAAATTAAGCGGGACCTACCAAAGTGCTGTGATTGCAAAGGAAATGTGCGAGTATTCAGAAATCTCAATTGTAGACAGTATTACTACCATTACAAATCTTAGATTACTGGTAGAGCATGCAATAAAATTAAGAGAACAGCAGATACCAATGGTTCAAATAGCCAATGAGTTAGAAGAACTAAAGAAACGTACCGTGCTTTTAGCAATGGTAGACACCTTAGAATATCTACATAAGGGCGGTCGTTTATCAAAATCTTCTGCTATTCTTGGAACGCTTTTAAAATTCAAACCTATTATTACTGTCAAGGATGGTGTGGTTTCCGTGGTAGATAAAGAACGAGGCACCAACAAGGGAATAGCAAGAATTCTTGAGATTGTAGATGAATATGGCTCCATTGATAAAAGCTATCCAGTTATGTTTGGTTATTCCTCGGAGGATAGTAAAGCATTGATGCTTCAGGAAAAAGTAATAGAAAAGTATGATTTAAAGAATACAAGAATGTATCCAGTAGGTTGTGTTATAGGCACGCATGCTGGTCCCGGTGCTTGTTTTATTACCTATATTAAAAAGTAATTATCCATTGAAATAAATATAAGACTTTTTGTTTATAACTGTGTATGTTGTTGCAGTTACAAGCAAAAGGTCTTTTTTAATGTAACTCTATAATACACTAACTTTTGCTATGTAATACACATAATTCCATAGCTACCAATTATTACATAAATATAAATTAAATATTACGAATATATTAAATAAATTGTTGACATATTAATAAATACGTAATAGAATATAAACTGTTCTTACTACAGATGGCAAAGTTAAAAGTTAGGAGAAAAAAAGATGAGTACCAAATTAGTGATTAGATTAACCGTAACCTGCATTGCTTTCTTAATGGCATTTACACCAATTAATGCTTCAGCAGCTATAGTAAAACGTGGCGATAAGGGAAGTGAAGTAAAACAGATACAGACAAGTCTAAAAGAATTGGGCTACTATACATATTCCAAGACCACTGGCTACTATGGGAGTATAACAGTAGCAGCAGTAAAGCGCTTTCAAAAAGCTAACGGCTTATATGCAGATGGTATTGTTGGAAAGAAAACAAAAAATATTCTACTAACAAGTAGTAAGTCAAAAGATAAGAAAAGTGAAATTTCACTCATGTCAATGTCAACGAAAACAGTAAGTGATAATATTGGTGATTTGGATTGGTTTAAGGAAGTAAGATATATTTGGGATAGGGGAATAAATGCAGTTATTACAGATGTTGAAACCGGTAAGAGCTTTGAAGTAAGAAGAACCTATGGAACCAATCATGCAGATGTGGAACCACTTACAAAAGAGGATACAGCAATAATAAAGAAAATATGGGGTGGCTTTAGCTGGGAACGTAGAGCTGTAGTTGTTCAGATGGGAGATTATACAATTGCTGCTTCTATGACTGCAATGCCCCATGCCGGAGTCGATTCTGCCACAGCTGGTAAATATGTTAGTAATCGAAGCGGTGGATATGGTCGAGGTGTGAATTTGGATGCAGTAAAAAACAATGGCTGTAATGGTGTCATGGATATTCATTTTAAGAATAGCCGTACCCATACTACCAATGTTGTTCAATCCTCCATGCAAAACATGGTAGAAAAAGCAGCAGAATATATCGTGAGTAATTACTAAATATCTGAAAATAATTAGATAGGATAATGCCCTATCTAGTTAAAGATAAAGACAGAATAAAAAGTGATAGGTATCTTTGCTTAAAAGAATATCCTATCACTTTTGTTGTTAATCGTTAGATTAACTTAAAACGTTTAAACAAATTAATATAGACTAGTGACTTGAATTATTTGGTGAGGTCTTTTCTTTAGTAGTACAATTTGGAGACTGAAGTCCATTGCTGGGAGCCATGCAATTATGATTTTCACATACATAATATGTGGTTTTATCATTAATAACTTGATAATCTTTGACATAATTCGCAATGGATTGTAATTTTTCTTCATTATCTAAGGTCTTTAGTAATACTACCGTATTTGGTTCAAAGTTCTCAGCCAAATATTCCAATAACTCTGGATAATTTTCTCTCTCACCAGAATCACGGTTATTAACTTTAGCAGAAGGTGTTCGATGAGATACACATACAATTTCTTTTGAAGGATAAAGTACGCCAAGAAAGGCTATCATTGAAAAACTGTGACCAGCGGGGTAATCCTTGACCTGACCTGCCAAAAATCTAAGTTGTTTGTCTGCATACTTAATATACCGTTCATTTGCAGTAAGTTTAGAAAGCCTTTGAAGTACATAACCAGCTACTGAATTACCAGAAGGGATTGCACCATCACGTACTTCTTTTGGGCGATAAAGTAGAGGTTCTGCATCTGCGGCGCTTAGGAAAAAACCGCCGTATTTTTCATCCCAGAACAGTTCTATCATAGTGTCAACTAGTGTAGTTGCTTGCTTTAAATAATCTATTTTAAAGGTGACATCATAAAGGGAAAGCAGTGCCATACAGTGGAAAGCATAATCATCAATTAGACCAAAGTGTGCAGCACGATCATCACGATAACTAACATAGAGTAAACCGTTCTTGTCAGTTAGTCTTGCATTAGTAAAGGCTGCGGCCTGCTCAGCTACCTCAAGATAATCAGGATTATCGAAAACCTTTGCTGCGGTAGCATATGCTGTTATCATCAAAGCATTCCAAGAGGTAAGAATTTTATCGTCTTTATGAAGTTTTGTTCTATTCAAACGATACGTATATAGTTTATTACAGAGCCGTACAATACGCTCGTTATCGGATTTTAACTCGTGTGAGTTAACGAGGTTTGGAATGGATACACCTTCAAAGTTACCATCTACAGTAATATTAAAGTATTCATTAAAGAAAGAACCATCTTCATTACCTAATACTTTGTTGACTTCATCAGGGGTAAAAACATAATATTTACCTTCAACACCTTCACTGTCAGCATCCTGGGCACAGTAGAAACCACCCTCTGGGTCTGTCATTTCACGGCGGATGTATTCAAGGATTTGCCCGGCTACTGTTTTATATAGTCTGTCTTTGGTGTGCTGATATGCTTCGGTATAAGTGAGAGCTAACAAGGCATTGTCATAAAGCATTTTCTCGAAATGTGGAACCAACCACCTGGCATCCGTTGAATATCTTGAAAATCCATATCCAATATGGTCGTAGATTCCGCCTCGATACATATGCTTCAGAGTGTTTTCCACCATAAACAAGGCAGTTTCATCTGATTCCAGCTTAGCATAACGGAGTAAAAACATAAGGTTATGTGGTGAAGGGAATTTAGGTTCATTGCCAAAACCGCCATAATCATGGTCAAAACTCTGACTAAATTGTGTTACGGCAAGATTGATTAAATCTTTTGTAACTTCAGCGCTATCTGAAGAGGTTTCAAACTCACTTTTCAATATATCTGAAAGTTTGTTGCCAGTCAGAAGCAGATCCTTTGGATCTTCTTGCCAAGCCTGTCTTACTTGTGTGAGAAGGTCAACTAATCCATACATACCATACCGTGGTTCTTTTGGGATATAGGTGGCTGCAAAGAAGGGTTTCTTATCAGGAGACATAAGAATAGTAAGCGGCCATCCACCTTGACCGGTAGTAACTTGGCAGACTGTCATATAGACATTATCAATGTCAGGCCGTTCCTCTTTATCCACCTTGATACAAACAAAAGATTCATTTAAAATTTGGGCTACTTCATCATCTTCAAAGCATTCATGTGCCATCACATGGCACCAGTGACAGGTGGAATACCCGATGGATAGGAATATGGGTTTGTTCTCTGCTTCTGCTTTTTCAAAGGCTTCCTTACACCAGGGATACCAATTTACAGGGTTATAGAGATGTTGCAAAAGATAGGGTGAATTTTGACCAGCTAAGTTATTGGGAATTCTTGAGGTTCCCTGGCCTTTGTTGGTTACATGTTCTGTTGTATTCATTTTGTGCTCCTTTTCGTTTTTTTGATGAAGATGGATGAACTTATTTAACTATTATGCCATTATTGATTGAATTTAATTATTAGATATAAAAGCATCTGAATAGTTAATTCTAAATAAAAAGATATATATTACTTGGCAGAAATGATGTATTTGTTGATAGTGTGTTTATTGAAACGTTAAAATTGCCTACTTTATCATTAGTAGCCACAGATATCACTTTATTTTAATTATTGAATTTGTTTTAGTAAGTCCATACTTACAAAAAATAACCTCACAAAATTCTGTGAGGTTCGGGATTGTAAATTTGCTTTGGTCGCTAGAGGTTATCTGTCATTTAAATGGGTTTCAGTTATATAAGCTAATAATATCCTTCACAAGTATTTCTTCATTTGTAAATTGAATTTTATTATTGCTTAAAAATCCATCCAATGACTGTATTGTTTTTTCATTAATAGAAATTTTCCATTTTTTGCTTAAATCTTTTTTAAAACTAATATAAATTTCATTTTTTAATGGTTCATATACTATTGAACACAGAGTATCCTCCCGACTAGTTTTACTTAAAACTTCAAAGGCTTCATTTATTCCAAAGCTATAAATATTATTATGAATATATTCATGAGCACAAATATATCTGTCAGCACCACATCCGTATATTTTATCATAATTTGTTTCCTGGAAATCTCCATTTGGAAAATTAGTCATAATAATAAATGAATTATTAATTTTACTTATTATATTAGAATCTATTCCTTCTTCCAGAATAAATGCATCACCAGTTTTATCAGCAATAATAGTATGTAGTCCTAAATCTGGGAATAATGGATTTCTAGGGTACGAAATTACTCTTTTATTAAGAATTTCAAAAAAATCAGATGTTTTTCTTGTTTTCTTAAGCGCCTCATCAAAAATATCAAAAGCAAACCAATCATTTTCGTTACATTTTGATTTGAAACCTGGACTATATTCTACTGCTTGAGTACAGATAAAAAGACCCTCACTATTAAAACCAGCGATATCCCTATATTTATTATCCATTAAGCCTGAAAAATAAAATAAGTTTATACCATTATAACTATTAACTTTAAGTTTTAAATCAATATCATCAGCATCGAAATTCATACCATAAATAGCTTTTGCTGGACGGTATACTGCAAAACTTGTACACATTTTGGAACCTCCTTTTAATATATAATTTTATCATAAACTTCTATCTATATGATATCATCCGGCATCTCTATGGTTCAACCTACAACTTTTTTAGAATCAAAAATGTGCCGCTAGTTACACTTTTTCATAATAAAGCTCCCTTTATTTCAATCATAACACGACAACGGTGTGTCATGTTTGATAATGTAAATACAGAGGGATATCCAATGGAAAGGAAGACAGATTTTTCAGTTTCAGCTTTTTTAAATGCTTCCTTATGCCAAGGATACCAATTATAGGGTTATAGAGATATTGCAAAAATAGAGTGGATTTATCTTCCATGACCTACTTTTTCATGTCCGCCATCATGCTGTTTTGGTCCATGACCATTTACTCGTCCAACATCTTCATTGTCTTTTGGTTCCATTTTTCTTAATTCAGAGCTGCTTTTTTCCCTGTCCTTCATTCTGTTTTTATTATCATGCATTTCAAAATTCCTCCTTTTTTCAAATTGATACAATTAGTATGTGCTAATTAATTTAAATTAAGAGAATATATTAATGTTAATAATGGGACAAATAGGATATTTCAATTATAATATTAAACAAAATGCATTTTTATATAGATATTTGTAATTTAAGATTGTAAAATAAAAGACAAATAATTTTTCATATGATAAGTGAGCAATAGGGAATGAGAGGAGGTCTCATGCTAAAGGTTAATTTTTATAATAGTGTGGAGGATGGTTTGTTGAAATTCGCAGTTATAGTTGCCCAAAGCGAGGGAAAATGGGTGTTGTGCAAGCATAAAGAGCGAAATACATATGAATTTCCCGGTGGGCACAGAGAAGCAGGTGAAGATATACTAACAGCTGCAAAAAGAGAACTATTTGAAGAAACAGGAGCAGCGGAGTACTCAATCAAGCAAGTCAGCGTATATTCTGTTGCTGTCCAAGATGGTATATCCAGAGAAGAGTCATTTGGCATGCTGTATTATGCAGATATTCAGAGCTTTGACGAACTACCTAATCTTGAAATTGAAAAAATTGAGCTTTTTGATGAGTTACCGGATAATTGGACCTATCCGGAAATTCAACCCTTTCTTTTGAAAAAAATTAATACTGAAATTAATGTTTGATAAATCATTTTTATTTTTAACACATGTCATCTATAAATTATAACTTGAATATTTTTTGGAGGGTTTATGACAACAATATATTTTGTAAGACATGCCGAACCGGATTATAGTAATCATGATGATTTAACCAGAGCCCTAACGGAGAAGGGGAAACGTGATGTAGCCTTAGTTAATACATATTTAAAAGACAAACATATAGATGTTGTGCTGTCCAGTCCCTATCAACGGTCCATTGAGACAGTAGAAGGCTTTGCTGGCACACAAAACATAAGAGTTACTATTATCGAAGACTTTAGAGAGCGTAGGGTTGATAGTTGCTGGATCGAAGATTTTATCGGATTTGCTAAGAAACAATGGGAGGATTTTAACTATAAGTTAAGTGATGGAGAATGTCTTAGTGAAGTTCAGAAGCGCAATATTGGGGCACTAGAAAAAGTGCTGACGGAACATGAGAATAAAAATATTGTAGTGGGCAGTCATGGAACTGCACTTAGTACCATTCTTAATTATTATGATAACTCCTTTGGGTTCAGTGAATTTAATGATATAAAATATTTAATGCCTTGGATTGTAAAATTTGTTTTTGAAAAAAATAAATGTGTTAAAATTGAAAAGATAGATGTATTTAATTTAGAGTAGAAGTAACTGGAGAGGCTTGAAAACGTGTCTCTTCCAGTTATCTTCTATAATCAAATGAATTTACGAGCTTGGTTGTTATAGTAAAGCTATATCAAAATTATTTTCTGCCTCAAGATAGCTGCAAAAATTATTAGCGGCGACATAAATAGCATCTTTCATATCCGATGTAACCTCTACATCTTTCTCCCACCACCAATTCTTAATTGAAAATTCAGAGCCTTTTCGTGTTTGATTGGGCTCAAACCGAGCAATGAACTGATTTCCATACAGTACGGGCAAGACATAGTAACCATATTTGCGTTTTTCTACTGGAAGATAGACTTCCCAACTATAATCAAATCCAAAGAGCTTTGATATCATATCCCTATCCCATAGAAAGTTATCTAGAGGAGCCAGGAACTTGGCAACCGTGGTATTAGAACAAGGTTGAAAGTAAGATAAGTCCTGCTTTCTAATATAGAAGGAAAATTTGAGGTCTTCCACTTGAAAGCGAAGGATGCTACCGTCTTCCACTAAATGATTCAGTGTTTTTTCTCTTAGTTTTTTATCATGCAAATAATATCCCTGCCATGCACCACCACGTCTATCCCATAACATGCCAACACTACCAATGCGGCGTTTCACATACCAGCTAAGAAAAGCTTCCTCATCCTGAAAAGAAAAAGGCTGGACAATCTCTTTACAGAATATATTTTCAGTAAAGTCATATAACTTTTGTGTACCACTCTTATTAACGATACATAGCTCACCCTTGGTATATAGATAATCAAGTGCAGCGCTGGATAATTTCTTGTGTCCCCAACGATCTTTTCTAACTTCACCTATGGACAGGTCTTTTGAACTCAAAGCTCCACGGCTTTTTATCGAGTTTCGAACTTCATTAAGTATGTCAAATACAGCAAGCTGTCCGCGATTTTCTAAGGTATATTTGATCAAGTCAGTGCGAGTCTGCCTAATACGCTCGAACCGGGAATATTCACTTGTTAAGTAGATACACATCTCTTTATCCCAACCGTCAACTAAGTCACGCTCTTTATATAGTAAATCCTGTAATAGATCAGGTTTATAATCTGATATTTTTGATTGGAGAACTAGATCAGCATTACGACCCACAACATTAAGTGGGTCATATTGGATACTGCCAACCTTTTTGAAATGCGAAAGAATTCCTTCTTTTCCTGAAAGTTTCTGTTGATTATTTAAATTATGGTATTGTATGAGAAATGATCTAGCTTCTTCTTTGGATATTGTTTCAGTCATCATTTTTCCTCCCAAAAATTATCATAGATATCAGAATAAATAATACCATTATTCAACAATAAAAACAAGTGTTCTGTTTTGAGTTGGAGTATTAAGGAGAAGTTTATCTCAAATAGTGGTATGTAATTATTAATATTCTTATTTTTTAAAGGATTGTTACAATGCAAAATTAACTTTATAGTTAAAAAAATAACAAATATGCTGTTATTATTACTTTCAGGTTTATTATATTAGGAGTTTTTATTATCTGTTGAATTTACTTTTATTGAGGAATATAATGGCATCAAATTATACAACTTAACACTTTATTTGAATTGCATATACTAATTAATAAACTCTAAGGAGACGATTTCATGAAGTACTTAAAGATTTTACTAGTTTGTTTACCCTTATCATTCGTAGGTTATTTCCTGCACTGGAATGCAACAATTATGTTCTGTTTGACCTGTGCAGCTATCATACCACTTGCAGGATTTTTAGGAGAGTCTACAGAAGAAATAGCAGCTTATACTGGACCTAAGCTGGGAGGCTTTTTAAATGCCACCTTTGGAAATGCAACAGAATTAATCATTAGCTTTTTTGCCATACGTGCTGGACTTTTTGATGTAGTAAAAGCTTCGCTTGCAGGATCAGTTTTAGGGAATATCCTTTTAGTGTTGGGTTGCAGCATATTCTTTGGAGGATTAAAACACAAGGAGCTGAAATATGATTCTCAACAGGGAACCTTTACAGCCACCATGCTATTATTTGCAGTAATTGGCCTGGCACTGCCTGCGGTATTTACCTGGAATACTCCTGAGAATTTAATTACCTCTGATTATGAATCTTTAAGTACAATTATAAGTGTTATCTTACTGGTAATCTATGTAATCGGAATGGTATATTCTTTTAAGACGCAAAATGACCTATATGGTGTAGAGCATGCAGATGATCTGGATACCAAATGGAGTCTTCCTGTCAGTATTACAATTCTGGCAGTAGCCACTATATTTATTGCAATTGAATCTGAATTACTTGTTGCAAGTATAGAACCAATGACTGAGGCTGCAGGAATACCACAGATGTTTATTGGTATCATCCTCATCCCAATCGTGGGTAACGCAGCAGAACATACAACTGCTATTATCATGGCATTAAAGAATAAAATGGACATATCTCTTGAAATTGCAGTTGGATCAAGTCTTCAGGTAGCTCTATTTGTTATTCCAGTATCGGTACTTATTAGTCTCTTTTTCACTCCAATGAGTATTGTTTTTAAGCCAGTTGAACTATTCTTATTTGGTGCAAGTGTGTTAATAGCAAATCAGATTGTAAAAGCAGGGAAGACAAATTGGATGGAGGGCTTAAAATTGATTTCCATCTATATAATTGCTGCGATAGGATTTTTTGTTGTAGGGTAAAAAAATAAACATAGTATCCTGTTTGTTAGGAGAACCTTCTGAAAAACATTTTAGGAGTACTCACATATAATGATAACAAGATGGCTTCGTGGTTAGTGTGCCTGTTTAACACAGTTCGCACCTAACTAGAAAGGCATGGTTATTATGATAATTCATGTTGTTCAAAAAGGTGAAACAACAAAATCAATTGCTGATAGTTATGGAATATCGGAAGAAAGAATGATATTAGAAAATGAGCTGTCAATTCCACCAAAACTGGCCATTGGTGAGACTTTGGTTATATTATTTCCGGAAATAACCCATACGGTTAAAGAAGGAGATACTCTTTATAGTATAGCAACAACCTATGATGTAACCGTAGAGCAGCTTTTAAGAAATAATCCGTATTTGTCAAATCGGGAATTTATATTTCCGGGAGAAGAAATTGTTATTCAATACCGAGAAGATAAAATTATGCCGATTACAACAAATGGCTATGTATATCCGTTTATTGATCTCCCAACATTACAAAAAACACTTCCGTTCCTCTCCTATCTTTCTATTTATAGCTATAAGGTAACAGGTGAGGGAGAAATCATTGATATTGATGATCAGGAAATAATTCGTATTGCAAAAGAATATCGAGTAGCGCCAATTATGCTTCTGACGGGATTAGAGGGGACGCTGGAGGAAGAGATCAGAGTAACAAACATTGTATTAAATGATGAGGCATTACAGGATCGGTTTATTGAGCAGGTAATTAGTATAATGAAGGATAAGGGTTACTATGGAGTGAATGTTAATACCCCTTATGTTGCTCCAATTGATAGGGCTTTGTACATTAAATTTTTTACCAAGTTCGCAGATAAAATATCCAAGGCAGGGTTTCATGTATTTAACACCTTGAGCTTAAGCCCTTTTGAAATTGTAACAAAGGTAATCTATGAAGGTCTCGGTTATCGTACACTAGGGGAAATCGTAGACGGAACAATGCTGATATCCTATGAATGGGGATTTTCCCTTGGCATTCCCTATGGAGTTGCCCCTTATGAAACAATTGGAGATTTAATATTTGAAATATCAAACTACATTCCTACAAGTAAAATATCGATTGGTATTTCGAGTATCGGATATATATGGCAACTTCCTTTTGATCCCGAAATAACAAGAGGTCTGGCAATTCCGTATAGAGCAGCAGTAGAGCTTGCGTATATACATGGGGCACAAATACTTTATGATGAGATTACAAAATCAGCGTATTTTCAATATATTTCCGGAGGAGAATATATGGTTCGCTTTCGTGATGCAAGAAGTATAGATGCCTTTATGAGATTAATACCGAGCTTTGGATTAAATGGAAATGGTATTTGGAACATTATGTTTTTCTTTCCCCAGATGTGGGCTGTTATAAATTCACAATATGAAATTACGAAAATTCTCTAAAATTTGCGCTTAAAAGGTATTGTAATTTAGCCTTTTAGGTGCTTTTTTTATGGTATTAGATCTGTTAAATAAACTAAAAATGTAAGATTTAAAGGAAAAATATATTCCAAATATTTATTAATTTTATAAAATTTAGTTGATTTTCGAAAACTTTCGTGATACGATTTATTTGTAAATATTTTTGGTAATATTACCAAAAAATGGGGTTATATTCTACATTTAAAGGGCAAGTTGCCGACAAATTGAAAGGAGATAGGTATTATGAAAAAAAGATTATCATGGGCATTAGTAGTAGCAATGGTTTTAACTTTCGTACTTTCCTTACCAGTAGCTGCTGAAGAGGAATTTACAGTACACGCAAAGGCTCCAGCTGAATGGACAACACCTGCATTATGGGCATGGTCAACAACAGAAGGCACGAATGTGTTTGATGCTTGGCCAGGACAGGTTTTAACAGCTGATCCTGATAACGCTGGATGGTTCTATTTCACTGTTCCTGTAACAACAGATGCTGTTATTATTAATGATAACGGAGCCGGTGCTCAAACAGCTGATCTGACTGTTGAATCAAAAGAACTTTGGTTAACTGTGACAGAGGCTGGTGCAGATGGAAAGTTTGCAGCAGATGTAGCTTATGAGGCTCCAGAAGGCTTCTCAACTGGCGCTGTAGAGGCAGTAGCAGAAGAAGTTACAGAAGAAGCAGTGGCAGAGGAAGCAACTACTGAAGTTCCTAAAACCGGTGTTGTTTCTATGGCTTTAGCATATGTGGGCTTTGCTGGACTTTCTGGTGCTGGTTTAATAGCTTCTAAGAGAAAATCCAAATAATTCGTATAGTTACATAAATTAAGTAGCAAACAGTCTTTCGTCCTCGTACGAAGGACTGTTTTTTTATGCAAAGGTGCTTGTAGCTTCCAGTTCAAAGGATTGAACTTTATTATCTATAGTAATAGTATTCATTAGTTTTACTAAATTGAAAAATATCAGATTACACGATAATATAAAAAAGTATTAATTAACGAAGGAATTGTAGGGAGCAAGTATGCAGCTTTTAAAAGATAGAATTAGAAAAGATGGTAAGATCCGTTCAGGTAATGTTTTGAAGGTGGACAGCTTCTTAAATCATCAGATGGATATTGATTTATTCGGAGAAATCGGAAAAGAATTTAAGAAAAGATTTGCAGATTGCGAGATAACGAAGATACTTACAATAGAAGCTTCAGGAATTGGAATTGCCTGTATTGCGGCACAGTACTTTAGAGTGCCGGTTGTTTTTGCTAAAAAGACACAGACAAAGAATATAGCAGGGGATGTATACACGGGCAAAGTAGAATCCTTTACCCACGGTCGGGTATATGACATTATCGTGGCAAAAGAATTTTTAAAACCAACAGATAAGATTTTAATCATAGATGATTTTTTAGCAAATGGCAGTGCATTGTTTGGTCTTACAAAGCTGGTTAAGGATGCTGGTGCAACCTTAGTGGGAGCAGGTATTGTGATTGAAAAGGGCTTTCAGGAAGGTGGAGAGCTGGTTCGAAGCAGTGGAGTCCGAGTGGAGTCTCTGGCAATTCTCGAGTCAATGAGCGAGGATGGCCAAATAGTTTTTCGTGACTAAGATTTACATAAGGAAGACGAAGCAGAGGGCAAGTCTTCCAGTAAATAAATTTTGGGGACAAACCCCTGCAACTGGATTAATCCAGACATAACAAGGAGGAGAAAGCAATGTTAAAGAAATTATTAGCTATGGCTATGGTTGCTGCAATGGTAGTATCTTTTGCCGCTTGTGGAACAAGCAACAATGACAAAAAGGACACACCAGCAACGGAAGGAACTTCAACTGACGACACTGCAACTGACGATGCTGCAACTGGTGAGACAGCAGATGATACTGATGCAGCAGCGACTGGCTTATTTGCACCTGTAGCTAAAGAAGATATCAAGGTTGGCGTTATTCATATTGGAGATCCTGCCAGTGGTGCAGGTTATACTTATGCACATGATCAGGGAATCGTAGCAATGCAGCAGACAGTTGGACTTTCTGATGATCAGATCATTCGTAAGAACAACGTAAGTGATTCTGATGCAGTAGCAATCAGAACAGCAATTGAAGAATGCATCGAAGACGGCGCGACTATCATCTTTGGTACAAGCTGGGGTTATATGGACACAATGGAAGAATTAGCAGCTGAATATCCTGAAGTTATTTTCTCTCACTGTTCCGGTTATAAGAGCAATGGAACTAATTTCAATAACTATTTCGGACGTATTTATCAGGCGAGATATCTTTCCGGTATTGCAGCAGGCTTAAAAACACAGTCAGATAAGATTGGTTTTGTTGCAGCAATGGATGTTCAGAACTCAGAGGTAACTGGAGGAATTAATGCTTTTGCACTTGGTGTTGAATCTGTAAATCCTGATGCAAAGGTTTATGTTAAAGTTACAAATACCTGGTATGATCCTACTTTAGAACAACAGGCGGCTGAAGCTTTACTTGATGCTGGCTGCGACGTTATTTCACAGCATGCAGATACAACTGCTCCACAGAAGGCAGCAGAATCAAGAGGCGTATGGGGAGTTGGTTATAACTCAGATATGACTAAGGATGCTCCGGCAGGCCACTTAACAGCTCCAATCTGGAACTGGGGTGCATACTATACCTCCGCTGTACAGTCAGTTATTGATGGTACCTGGACAGGCGAGAACTATTTTGGTGGTATGACCGAGGGCCTTGTAGATCTTTCCCCACTTTCTGCAAATGTTGCTGATGGAACTGCAGAAGCAATTGAAACCGCTAGACAGAATATTTTAAATGGCTTCAAGGTATTTGAAGGTGAATTATTTGATAATGCAGGAAATCAGGTTTGTAAAGCGGGTGAGTTCATTTCCGATGCTGATATTACTGGCGCTATGAACTGGTATTATAAGAACGTTGTAGTAGAATAAGAATGAAATGTACTAATATAAAACAAACCATTTTCTTATAGTTTTCCGGATGGTTAAAAGTAGGGTGTTATGGTGTACAACACCATAATGGAGGTTAAGATGAATAAAGAAACTATGGCCATAGAGCTGAAGAAGATTACCAAAACCTTTGGTTCAGTTGTGGCAAATAATAAGATTGACCTATCCGTTAAGCAGGGCGAGATACTCGCCCTGCTTGGCGAAAACGGATCGGGTAAAACAACTCTAATGAACATGCTGTCAGGAATTTACAAACCAGATAGCGGTTCTATTTTCATTAATGGACAGAATGTAACCATTAATTCCCCAGAAGATTCTATTTCGTATGGAGTCGGAATGATCCATCAGCATTTCAAGTTAGTAGAAGCGATGACGGCAGCAGATAATATAATTTTAGGTGCCAAAGAAAAGGGCTTTTTTCTAAAAAAATCAAGATATGAGACCATTCGAAATATCAGTAAGCGTTTTGGACTGGAAATCGATCCAGAGAAAAAGATATACCAGATGTCCGTAAGTGAAAAGCAGACTGTAGAGATTATTAAGGTGCTTTATCGCAAGGCGGATATTTTGATTTTAGATGAACCGACAGCAGTACTGACTCCGCAGGAGACCACCAGGCTGTTTGACATACTCCGTCGTATGAAAGCGGAGGGCTGTGCAGTTATTATTATCACACATAAGTTAAATGAAGTGCTTGAAATCAGTGACCGGGTTACGATTTTGCGTAAAGGAGAAAGTGTTGCAAGTGTAACTACTGCAGAAACAACCGCAGGTGAACTGACAGAACTTATGGTAGGCAGACCTGTGGAATTATCCATTGATCATCCTGAAACCTTTTTTGATGAAAACTTGTTAGAGGTGCATCATTTGACGGTAGCCGATGAAGAAGGCTTAGAAATCATTAAGGATATCAGTTTTGATTTAAACAGAGGCGAAATTCTTGGTGTAGCTGGGATTGCCGGAAGTGGTCAGAAAGAGCTTTGTGAAACAATAGCGGGATTATTACCAGTGAAAAAAGGTGCAATTCTTTATCATAATGAAAATTTGGTAGGTAAATCCCCTAATGAAATAATTAAAATGGGCATTAGTATGAGCTTTATTCCAGAAGATCGTCTTGGAATGGGACTAGCTGCATCCATGGGTATGGTTGATAATATGCTCTTAAAGAAATACAATGAAGGCAAGGGTCCCTTTGTATATAAAAAGGAAGCCAGGGACTTAGCAAAGCGTCTTGTGAAGCAGTTAGAGATTGTGACACCAAGTGTTGAGACACCAGTTCGAAGGTTGTCCGGTGGTAATGTACAGAAAGTATTACTCGGAAGAGAGATAGAATCACAGCCCAATGTATTAATTACTGCTTATGCGGTTCGTGGTCTTGATATAAACTCTTCCTATACAATCTATGATTCTCTAAATGAACAGAAGCAAAAAGGTGTGGGAGTACTTTTCATTGGAGAAGATCTAGACGTTATGCTTGAACTTTGTGACCGTATTATGGTACTCTGTCATGGAAAAATCACAGGAATTGTAGATACCAAGGATGCAACAAAAGAAGAGTTGGGACTGTTAATGACAGGAGCAAGTACCAAGGGGGGAGCAGGTAATGACAGAAAGAAACTATAAAGTAAAAAAAGAGCCTTTCCTCCGTGTGGTGAAAAAAAGCGAGATATCCTTTGGTAAGAATTTATTATTATCCTTGTTAGCAGTATTTGCAGCAATTGTAGCAGGCGGACTTTTCATCCTTGCTATAGGTGAAAACCCATTTAAGATCTATGCGGCAATTGTTCATGGAGCCTGGAGAAGTGAATTAGCAATTAAGGGAACCATTAAGATAGCGATACCGCTACTGATAGCAGCAATTGGTATAACACCAGCTTTTAAAATGAAATTTTGGAATATTGGTGCAGAAGGACAGATTATCATGGGTGGGGTATTTGCTACTTACTTCGCGTTGTTCTTTGATCATCTGCCCCATGTTTTACTTCTAATTCTAATGTTTGCAGCAGGATTAATCGGTGGCGGACTATGGGGACTAATTCCTGCTTATTTTAAGACAAAATACAATACCAATGAAACCTTATTTACTTTAATGTTAAATTATATTGCTTTGTATATTATTAAATATTTAACAGAAGGTCCTTGGAAAGATCCTAGTTCCTCCGGGTTTCCAAAGATTGCAACCTTTGCAAAGAATTCCAGATTAGATCTTGTATTTGGAGTACATGCAGGCTGGGTGATAGGCATCATCCTTGTTGTAGTAATTTTTATTTATATTAATTACACGAAGCAAGGGTATGAGATTAGTGTAGTTGGTGAGAGTCCAAATACAGCTCGTTATGCAGGTATGAATGTTAAGAAAATTGTAATAAGAACTATGTTTTTAAGTGGTGCTATCTGTGGTATCGCCGGTATGACTCAGGTTACCGGTGCGGCATTTACCTTGGGGGAAGGTGTTGCCGGAGGTGTCGGCTTCACAGCGATTACCGTAGCATGGCTCGCAAGATTAAATCCAATTGTTATTTTAGTTGTAACCGTTTTATTTAGTATGCTGGAAAAGGGTTGTAGTGTCATGCAAAGTGCCTTTGGTTTATCTTCTTCTGTATCCAGCGTTTTACAGGGAATTATCTTGTTCTTTATTCTTGGCTTTGACTTCTTTACTCGTTATAAACTTACTTTTAAAAAGTTGGGTCCAGTTCAGGAATAATTAAGAAAGGCATGGTTATTATGATAATTAATTTTTTATTTGCAGCAATTAAAGCAGGCACTCCGTTGCTATTCGGTACTACGGGCGAGATTATGACTCAAAAGTCGGGTAATCTTAACCTTGGTGTGGAAGGTATGATGTACATGGGTGCATTTTTAGGTTTCTTTACCGCATTCCATACTGGCAATTTAGGATTAGCTTTACTATCATCTTTTGCTATCGGCGTATTTGCCGCATTTATTTATGCAGTTTTAACTGTCAGCCTTTTGGCAAATCAAAATGTAACAGGTCTTACCTTAACAATATTTGGTATTGGTATTGCAAAGTTTTTTGGTGAGTTAATGATTAGCGATGCGGGAGGATCTCCGGTACTTTCAGAAAAATTCATGAAATCGATATCGGAACAACCGCTGCCATTACTTGGAGACATACCAGTTGTAGGTAAATTGTTATTTTCACACAATCCTTTGGTGTATTTATCAATTTTTGTTGCTATTCTTTGTACGGTATATATGTTAAAAACAAAAAGCGGTCTTAAAATGCGTGCCACTGGTGAAAACCCTGCCGCAGCGGATGCAGCTGGAATTAATGTAACTTTAGTAAAATACCTTCACATTATGTTAGGTGGTGGTATCTGTGGACTAGGTGGTGCATATTTATCGCTGATTAATGGTGGTGGTGTATGGAACAACACAGGTGTTGTAAATGGACAGGGATGGATATCTGTTGCCCTTGTAATATTCGCTAGTTGGAATCCCGTAAAGGCAATCTTTGGTTCGTTAATTTTTGGAGCCTTCAGTGTGCTTCAGTTCTATGTACCAAAGAATATCATTGTTATTCCAAATGCCTTTTATGTTATGCTTCCATTTTTAATTACAACTCTGGTACTGATTATTACTTCCATGCAAAAATCCAAGGAAGGTTCACAACCGGCTGGTTGTGGAGTTAATTATTTTAGAGAAGAACGTTGATAAATAATGTTTGATAATAGAGTAGTAACGTTAAGCCTCAAATTCTTGATAAAAAGAATTTGGGGTTTTTACATATAATTCTAAGAGTATTTAATAATATAAAAATACTAAGGTACCTTAAAAAAGCATTGACATATTACAAAGGTACCTTTATAATATAATTTATAAGGTACCTTTGTAAACCTGTAAACTAATACGTATACGAACCCACACAAAATAACTAAGAAACGAACGCAGCGTGTTTCTTAAAGTAAAAAGTAAGCAGTAAACATAATATGAATTTGCACTTGTTTGAAGAAACGGTATAGCTTGTTTCTTCTTGTGAAAATGGAGGAATTAGAATGAAGGAAAATAATAATAAACTAATTGTAAAACTAACACGAGTAGAATGGTTATTGCATAGACACCATCTAAAAAATCATATGCACTTTGGACCAATGGGAGATTCCCGCAGAGGGCAGGGGAGAATACTGGCAATTCTTAAACTACAGCAAGAAATTAGCCAGAAAGATCTATCCTTCTTATTAGATATGAGACCTCAATCCTTAGGAGAACTTCTTTCCAAATTAGAGAAAAATGGATATATCACGCGTACACCATCAGAAGCTGATCGTAGAGTTATGAATATAAAGCTTACGGAGGAAGGAATTAAGGCAACGGAAGCTGCTGATCAACAGGAGGATAAGTTTGATAAGTTGTTTGAATGCTTAAGTGAGGAAGAACAAAGTAACTTAAGTAATTATCTTGATAGAATCATAGAAAGTTTAGAGAGTCAATTTGGTAGTGAACAGTCTGAGGACAATTTTATGCCACATCCACCTAGACCACTTCCATTCGAAGGACCATTTGGCAGAGCAGATCATCGTTTTGGGAAAAGCTTTGGACATGGACATGGCCCTGAACATATGCATAGAGAGCATGTGTATCAAGAACAGGAACAAGGAGAACATATGCATGGAAACCACAGATATGGTGAACACATGCATGGTGGGGCTGCGTATGGAGGACATATGCACGGAGAGTATAAGAATAAAGAACACTCCAATAGTGAACTAGAGGATAGAGAGTATTTCGACTAATATAAGAAATTGATTTATACAAATTAGACAGTACAGCTATAAGCTCAATTTCACTTAGGGAGAGCTAAAGGATTTCAAAAATAATGCTAAATGGTATCTTGAGGAAATATAAAAATTGGAGTATACTAAAAAGGTATAAGTACAAACTACTTATGCCTTTTATTATAATAGTGACAAGGAGAGATGCCGATGTGTAAAGAACATAAGTTTTACAGATGTAAGCATTGCGGAAATTTGATTGGTATGATCCAAAGTTCAGGTGCTCGTGTTGTATGCTGTGGTGAAGAAATGGAAGAGTTAGTAGCGAATACAGTGGATGCTGCTAAAGAAAAACATGTACCAGTAGTTACAGTGGATGGCGATAGGGTTACAGTTGAAGTTGGTAGCGTAACTCATCCAATGGAGGAGAAGCACTACATTCAGTGGATTTATCTTCAGACCAAGAATGGCGGACAAAGAAAGTGTCTTTCACCTGGTGATGAACCAAAGGCGACTTTTGCACTCGATAACGATGAAGTGGTTGCAGTATTTGAATACTGTAATATCCACGGATTATGGAAAACAGAATTATAAAATCGACAATGAATGCATGCAGAAATCGAATTGCTTTTATAACAATTCGGCTACTGCATGCAGTTTGCTTTTTGGGGTTTAGGTAATGGGATATTGAACGTAATATTTGTACCTATATAATCAAATGGCTCAGACCGGTATCAAATGATTGCTAGCTTAAAAGCAACCATTTGATGGTAAGGCAAGTCCAGATGATTATATAGGTACAAATATTACGAGATTAGGTTATATTACGAAATAAAACTTGGTAATAGTTTGAAAAGGTAAGTAGTTACATGTGCTTACTCCCTGTGGGAGGTAAATTTATGGAGAAGTGCATGAAAGAACAATTGCTGGAATTAGCCGAGGAGGATTATCGTAAGTTCACCTCAGCCTTAACGCCGGAGAAAGAAAATATTTTAGAAATTAGAATACCCTTGCTTCGTAAGCGATCAAAGAGTATATTAAAGGGTAATTGGCGATCATATCTTTGAAAAGCCAAAGATAATTCCATGGAAGAAGTTATGTTACAAGGAATGGTGATCGGTAGCTGTAAAGTTGAGCTTACAGAAAAATAAGTATTTGCTTCTGACTTTATACCAAAGATTGATTACTGGTCAGTGTGTGACGATTTTACGTATAATAAGGCGCTACAGAAAATTGTTGAATCATTAAGGATTGATACCGACACAAGAATGTTAATTAAGAGCTTAAGACGTAAATGAAGATGAAATGCATCTTTTTCCTTAAGATAAGTTATATTATTAGTCATGACATTTGTGATAAAAGACATTTTTGAGTTAAAATAGGTTAATAATACAAGTTACTAGAGAACAAGGAGGTTGACCATGAGGTTAACATTTATAGGAGCTACCCACGAGGTAACCGGCAGCTGCTTCTATCTGGAAGCAAATAATAAAAAAATATTGATAGATTGTGGTATGGAACAGGGAAGAGATGTTTTTGAGAACCAGCAGATACCTGTTGCTTCAGCAGATATTGATGCAGTATTACTAACACATGCACATATGGATCATGCAGGTAAGCTACCTTTACTGCACAGTGAAGGATTTCGAGGAAAGATACATGCTACGAGTGCCACCAGCTCTCTGTGCAGTATTATGTTAAGAGATAGTGCGCATATACAGATTGCTGAAGCAGAGTGGAAGAATAGAAAGAGAAAACGTTCTGGTGATGATCTGGCGATACCAATTTACAATATGGAAGATGCTATGGCAACAATTCGTCAATTTGCATCTCACGAGTATAATGAAGTATTTGAGGTCTTTGCTGGAATAAAGGTACGCTTTATAGATGTAGGTCATTTGCTGGGTTCGGCTAGTATTGAAGTGTGGATAACGGAACAAGGTGTGACTAAGAAAATAGTGTTCTCTGGCGATATTGGTAACCTTAATCAACCACTGATAAATGATCCGCAGTATATTAAGGAGGCAGATTATGTTGTTATGGAGTCTACCTATGGGGATCGTAATCATGAGGCAGCTCCGGATTATGTGAGCGAGTTCACAGAGATTATACAGTCTACTTTGGACCGAGGTGGAAATCTGGTAATTCCCTCTTTTGCAGTGGGAAGAACTCAAGTACTACTTTACTATATCCGCAAAATAAAAGAAGAAAATCGAATTCATGGTCATGATGGATTTAAAGTATATATAGATAGCCCACTGGCTGTAGAAGCGACCGAAATATTTCATAAATTTATGAGTGGGTATTTCGATGCCGAAGCCATGGAGGTTGTAAAAAAGGGAGTAAATCCACTTGCATTTCCTGGACTTGTAACTGCTATTACTCCAGATGAATCAAAGGCAATTAACTTTATTGAAGAACCCAAGATAATTATTTCTGCTTCTGGTATGTGTGATGCCGGAAGGGTTCGTCATCACTTAAAGCATAATTTATGGAGAGAAGATAGTACTATTATGTTTGTTGGGCATCAGTCAGAGGGGACCCTAGGTAGAACCTTACAGGATGGTGCAACAGAGGTAAAATTATTTGGTGAAACAATTCAGGTTGCGGCACAGATTCACCGATTATCCGGAATTAGTGGGCATGCAGATAAGGACGGCCTAATAAAATGGTTAACTAGCTTTGAGAAAAAACCCCAAAGAGTCTTTGTGGTACATGGCGAAGATCAGGTGTGTCAGGGCTTTACAAAATATATAAACGATGAGCTGGGTTACCCTGCATTTGCACCCTATAGCGGAAGTGTATTTGATCTTCTTAGGAATGAAAATGTGGTGGAAGGTAAGATAATCCCTGCTGAAGCAAAAAGCAGAGATGACCAGGGGAAACACAATGCTGCTTATGATCGACTGGTCAATGCAGGAAAACGACTTGAAGTAGTAATTCAACATAATAAAGGCGGAGCGAACAAGGATCTTGCTAAGTTCCTAAGCCAAATTAATTCACTATGCGATAAATGGGAACGATAACGATATAATCTGAAAGTAATGTGGAGATGGATTGTAAATTGAGTGGAATGGTAATTAAAGCAAACTATAGAAAACCGTTTGACACAGGATGAGACATCACATAATATAAGGGTATATAAAGATATAAATTAAGTACTGTTTCCGTTATTTGGAGGAAGTGTAATGAACAAAAGAAAACCAGCGATATTGATGCCGGTTAAAAAGAGAATTTATATTATAGTATCAGCAATCTTTATAATACTTATTTTCTTTTTACTGCTTCTATATCAAACTCGACAAAATGCACATGAAGATAAATTAATGATGAATGTCTTTGGTAAACAGAGAATGTACACGCAACAGATTAGTAAAACGGTAAACCATCTGTATATACTTATGCAAAAGCCATCACCTCTTACAATTCTATCTACTGCTGAGATTGAGCAAGAGATAGAAATAACCAGAGAAGAAATGGTCGAAGCTAGAGATGGATTTGCAGGATTATTGAAAGAGGTACATAAAGACAAAGTCATAATAGAAGGTTATCAATTGCATTTGAATACTGATTTAATAAAATCTTCGGTTGCCCTTGCTGGGATTGATGAGCTTTGGCCTGATTTTGATTCGTCAATAAATGTGTTGCTTAATGATGATGGACAGGCTTTGGATATAGAAAAGGCAGTCTCTTTCATTAATAACAATAATCAGACACTTTTACAGAGCTGCGATGATTTATTAAAGGAGCTTCTGGAAAATTCACTTATAGAAGATCGAGAACTGCAAGGTGTAGCATTTGCTTTAATTGGCTTATTAGCGTTAGTAATATTTATCTCTCTATATCAGCTGCAGCGGCATTTAATACTGCCCCTTAGGCAGTTGTACAAAGGGTTGGATGAGATTGGGTTAAGTAATCAGAGTAGTTATCTGGGATTACCTACCAGACAGAAG
This sequence comes from Bacillota bacterium, assembly GCA_023407575.1. Classification (GTDB taxonomy): domain Bacteria; phylum Bacillota; class Clostridia; order Lachnospirales; family Lachnospiraceae; genus Mobilitalea. Next base: position 315,816 of record JAEYLX010000049.1, on the reverse strand, counting down.
ATGATTCCAGTCGTAAAAGAGATCAATGGGGTATTTAAGAAAATAAACTCACTTATAACCTTAATTGAAAATATGAATAATAATGATTCCTTTATGGATACCTTACGTTTTATTAGCAATACCTTTTCACCGTTTATTCCATATAACTATATTGGAATTGCTATAATGAGTGAGGATAAGAAATTTTTAAAAGCATCCTATGGGGTTTCCGACGGTACAATAATTGGTTTGCCCGAAAATATTGTGGGATGCACTTGTTTGATTAATGACACAAGTCTTGGTAAAGTATTTCAATCAGAGGAAGCTAGAATTATTAATGACCTTGAGGCATATTGTGAAGGTAAACCAGTAAAAAGTTATAATAAGATAGTCTTAGATGCAGGAATTAAATCTTCGATTACACTTCCATTACTGGTATCAGGCGCGCCAATGGGCATGATATTCTTTTCAAGTACAGAAAAGAATGTTTACACAGAAGAACACAGTAATTTCTTGCACACACTAGCCAACAGTATTGCGATTAGCTTAAATCAAAATATATTTATCGGAGATATTGTTTATAGCAGTATACTTGCTTTGGCAAAGCTTGCGGAAGCCAGAGATGAAGATACAGGCAAACATTTGGATCGTATATCAACTTATTCTAGAGCTATCGCAGAGTTGTTATATGAAAATAATCTCTATACGGATGAGGTGACACTTGAATTCATTGATGATGTGGAACGTTTTAGCCCGTTGCATGATATCGGTAAAGTGGGTATAAGAGATAGTATTCTATTAAAACCTGGAAAGCTCACCATGGAAGAGCATATTGAGATGAAACAGCATGCGTCATTTGGTGAACAGGTGCTAAGATCGGCGGAAGAAAATCTGCAAAAGAAAGGGAGAAGTCTCTTTCAGATGGGAGCAGAGATTGCAGGAGCTCACCATGAGAAGTGGGATGGTACGGGGTACCCACGTGGTAAGCGGGGAACAGAGATACCACTAAGTGCAAGAATTGTAGCTGTGGCAGATGTATTTGATGCTCTTCTAAGTAAGAGACCTTACAAAGAAGCCTATCCTCTTGAAATGACGATAGATATTCTTAGAGAGGGAAGAGGAAAGCATTTTGATCCTGTAATCATTGATGTCGTATTACAAAATCGTAAAAAGCTAGAAGACATTTATCATAATTTTCAAGATAAACATATAGCATAAAGATTAACTATATAGTTACCGGAGAAGCATACCTTGTATGTTTCTCCGGTTATTTGATTGCCTTACATGAATTTTTTCTTCTTAAAATATAGGAAGCAAATAGCTGCAATTACGATACTTAATACAATTACATAAAGATATCCATAACGCCAGGTTAGTTCAGGCATCGTTGTAAAATTCATTCCGTACCAGCCAACAATTAAGGTCAATGGTAGAAAGATGGTAGTGACAACCGTAAACATTTTCATAGTCTTGTTCATATCATTATCAAGTTGTGCATGATAGGATTCTCGCACATGAATACTGTATTCCTGTAACATACGTACATTATTACAAAGGCGGGTTGCCTTGCTTGAAAATATACTAAAATAATGTAAATTTTCAATTTGAAAGATATCGCTGGCATTTTCCTCAAGTTCTTCACCGATAGCGATAAATTGCTGATAATAGTTATCCAGCAAAAGCAGCTTTTTCCGTAGTGCAGTTATCTGATGATTAAAATCATCATCTATGCTTCTATTAATAATTCTATCCTCATGTTCGCTGATATCATTTTCTATCTCAATAAGTAACGAATAATTCTCATTAAGGAAACCCTCAAGAAAACCAAAAATCAAGCGTTCCTGTGTAATCTTTGATAAGTTAATTTGACCTAAAAGATCAAGAACTCTTAGCTTTGTACTATTGTCCCTATCTTCAATAATAACGATGAGAAGGAGATTGTTTTTAATATAGACACCGATGCGATCTTGAACTTTAATAATTTGACCGGGGTTAAGGCCAATGATTACACCGAATAAATAATTATAGTAGGAGTTGAAAGTACTGTGTAGATTTAGTATTTCATTTTTACATTCTTCAACAGTTATTGAGGAGAAGCCAAAAGTTTCATATTGCTGCTCAAGCTCATTCAGAGTAATTAAACCAAGTGTTAGGCAGTCTTCTCGAATATCTTTAAACGATATTTCTGTAATCCCATCCTGTATCTGATAGTACATAAGATTAATCCTTTCCTTTATCCTAATTAAATTATTATTGTAAATCCATGTGTTCCTTAATGATAATAATGTATACAAGTTAATTTTAGTTAACTTAAGAATATTATAACCTGTACTGCTAATAAGTAAAGAATTATAAAAGGAAATAAAATGAAACATAGAAAGAAGATGTGAACGGGTATTGTTACTAAATAATGGACAGTATTTGTAAATTAAGGTAAAATACGATATATAAATTGGCTGAAAAAAATTCTAATTAAAATATGGCAGTCTATTTTAATGTACTATATAATTTTGACAAAAATTACATATAGAAGGAGAAAACAAATGTATTGTAACAGATGTAGAGCAAAACTAGAGAATAACATAACCGTGTGCCCGAACTGCGGTAACATAACTCAGATGTCCCAAAAGACGTTTTCAAAGAAAATGAAACTGTTATTGTCAATCTTTATAGTCTTTGCAATCTTTGGTATTATCTTTGGATATAAATATATAGATGAGAAAAATAAATATCGCGAAATAATGAATATGGCGAATGTCTATTTACAGGACAATAACTATGAAAAAGCAATGGTATACTATAGGAAAGCAGTATTGAAGAAGCCGAATTATGAGGCGGCATTAAATAAAATTAATGAAATTCAAACCTTACAACTTACGAATTGTGTTGATACCATACAGAAGTATCTGTCATATGGGGATTATGATAAGGCGTTGTTAGCATTACAAGGATTAAAAATTAAAAAGGGTGACCTGGTTTACGAAAAATATCAAAAGATTTATTCCTTTGTAGCTTTGCGGCCAGAAAGGGTTTATATTGATGCGAAACAATTTCCCACAGTTAACGTAGTCCTTCAATTTAATGGAAATCCTGATTTAGCAGCGGACTCTTATACCATTTATGAAAATTCAGAGAAATACGAGATTATTTCCTCAGAGTTTAAACCCGGACAAGCTATCTTTACCTATACAGCAAAGGAAGCAGAAGGTAATTCAGAGTTACGTGGTCTGGAGGTAAATATTTCATCCGAGGGCTTAGTGTTGTATGTAAAGGGTGAATATGAAACGCCGGTATTAGGGCAGGCGAATATAACTTTAATAAATACAGACCTAAGCAATTACCCGATTGTGAAGACCTTTTTTAATATTTCTGATGTTGATAATGGAGAACGTATTAACCATCTGACAGCGGATTCATTTACAATCAATGAAAGTATTGATGAAGGTGATTATGTTAACAGAGAGGTACTTGATGTGACATCTGTGGGAGAAAGCACAGGTGTAAGCATAGAATTTGTTATAGACAAGGGAAACAACATGGGTAATTTTAGTTTAGGTGAAATTAAATCAGCTTTGACTGAATTTGTACAAACGCTGAATTATGGTCAAGGAGATAAAGCAGAAATATTAGCATTTGATACGTTAGTACAGCAAATGTGTGCCTTTACCAACGACCCAAGTTTGCTTATCAACGGGATTGATCAAATGTACAGCAATGGTGCTGCAAACTTTTATGACGCGTTGTATGAAGGCATAAATCATGTGGCTTCACAAGAAGGTGCTAAGTGTTTGATAGCAGTTACTGGAGGGCATGACTATGAAAGCTATTATTCTTATCTTGATGTAACAGAGTATGCTAATCAAAACCACGTATCACTTTATATCATTAGTTCTGGCGAGGTGGATTCTTCAGCCTTACAGGATATGGCAACCTATACAAATGGAGCATACTGGAATCTTGAGAATTGGAACGGGTTGATGGAGATTCTTAATGATATCTACGAGCAGCAAAAAGAATTGTATGTAGTGGAATACAAAAGTGATTCATCCAGGGACATATATTTAAAAAGAGACCTTCAGGTGGGTATATCTGCGGGAGGTTATGTTGGAGAAGGTTATCCTACCTTTTGGCCAGAAGAAATTAAACGTAATGATATAAATGAGTAAATATTTGCACACAAATAGGTTATAGGAACTAATATAATTTTTAAAGGCTTCGGATACATGTGTCCGAAGCTTTTGCATTAATACTCTGCCGAATTTTATCGGGTGAAAAAAGTATATGATATACAGGTTAAAGTTAAGGTTATATTTGCAATTTTAGGCAATTCCACTTACAATGATAGAAGCGATAATCATGTGGTAATAAGCATGAAATATCAACATTAAGATCGCTGCAAAAATGATATCAATTATAAGATTATTTATTTGTAAAATTTACATATTTTTAAATATAAAAAGGAGTATATACAATGGAAGAAGATAAAATCTTACAGCAAAAATCCTATCGAAAAGTGATAGATTATATAAAAACACAGATTAGAAGCGGAGAGCTAGAAATAGGCGAAAAGCTCCCAGCAGAAAGAGAATTATCTGTACAATTGGGTGTGAGTCGAAATTCTGTAAGGGAAGCAATACGTACACTGGATGTCATGGGGGTAATCGTTAGTCATCAGGGTGCGGGTAATTATCTTGCTGGTAATTTTGAACATAATCTTTCAGAAACTATGTCGATGATGTTTTATCTTAATCAAATTGACTATAATCAAGTTAGTCAATTGCGTCGTGCACTTGAGATTGAGGCATTAATGCTGGCAATTGATAATATAACAGAGTCCGATATCGAACGTCTGGAGAAGATACTCGGTCAGTTGGAGCATGAAACAGAAGATATCAATGTAATTCTTGACAAGCAGCTACACTATAATATTGCAAAAGCATCTAAGAATACTTTAATCATAAGTATTTTGCAAGCATTGTCAGATTTGATTGATAGGTTTATCTATGATATGCGTAGTGACATCTTGCGCAATCCAGACAGCAGAGCAATTCTGAATGAAGCACACAATGAAATGTTACTGAGTTTAGTTAAGAGAGATAAGGAGTTGGGGTATCAAGCAATCACCAAACATTTCGATATTGTTGATGTAAAATTAAGCGAAAAAGAGAGCCTTTTACAGTAAAATATTTCTAGATTGTTAAAAATGCACAACAAGTTTGTTAAGAAAATGTCTTTTGTTGACACATTATACAAACGATAATATAATAGGTTTATAAGTGGTCCTACCAATTTAGAAACCTTGGTAGAAAGGCGGTATTGCAGATCTTACTTTGCAATACCAATTTTTTTGCCTTACTAATTGGTAGTACCAATTGGAAATAAAAGATGATTATTTTTATGGGGATTTACAAAACGGAAGGTTTAGAAGGGAGATTCAAAAACTATGACACTATCATTTTTACTGGCAATCTTACCAATCCTATGGCTGATTGTCGCACTAACTGCACTAAAGATACCTGGCTTTAAAGCATGTGTAATTGGGTTAGTAATTGCTTTTGCTCTTGCAGTATTTGCTTTTAAGATGCCTCTTTTTGAGAGCATAACAGCTATGGCAGAGGGAACTGCAATGGCATTATGGCCGATTATTATAGTAATCATCGCTGCCATATTTACTTATAACATCTGTGTTGCAACCGGGAAGATGGAAGTAATCAAAAAGATGTTAGCTGGTGTGACAACAGACAAAAGAGTGTTAGTATTAATCATCGCCTGGGGCTTTGGGGGCTTCATGGAGGGCATGGCTGGCTTTGGAACAGCAGTAGCAATTCCAGCAAGTATGCTTTGGGGCTTAGGCTTTAATCCAATCTTTGCAGCAATTGTATGTTTGATTGCAAACTCAACACCAACAGCATTTGGTTCCATTGGTATTCCAACCACGACCTTAGCAAAAATAACAGGCTTAGATGTATTTGACTTATCAATGAACACAGTAATTTTACTTTCAATATTAATACTAGTTACCCCATTCGTGCTTGTTTATTTAACAGGGAATAAGAAAAAGAATGCATTCAAAGGTATTGGATTAATTACTTTAATCTCTGGTTTATCCTTCTTAGTGCCAGAATTTTTAGTAGCAAAATATCTTGGTGCAGAGTTACCAGTAGTAATTGGTTCTGTTTGTTCCATGATATGTACCATTGGGGCAGCGAAGTTACTTGGTAAGAAAAAAGTGGATCCAGAGTTTGCTTTAGAAGAGAAAGCAGATAGCAAGCAGACACAAAAGATTAGTACAGCAGATGCATTTAAGGCATGGAGCCCTTTTATATTAATCTTTGTTTTCCTGTTAGGAACCTCAAAATTAATTGCTCCTTTCAATGAGTTATTAGCAACAGTCAAAACAGTGGTGCCTATTTACTCAGCAGAAAATGCAACACCTTATACCTTCTCCTGGTTAGCAACTCCTGGTGTATGGATTATCCTTGCTGGTTTTATTGGAGGTAAACTGCAAGGTGCTAAATTTGGTGAAATGTTTAAAGTATTCTATAAGACAATAATTCAGCTCTCAAAGACAATCATAACAATCATTGCAATTATGGCAACCGCAAAACTAATGGGTTATAGCGGCATGATTTCTGCTATTGCACTTATGTGTGTTACCGTGACAGGTAGTTTCTATCCACTATTTGCTCCATTACTAGGAGCTGTCGGAACCTTCGTAACAGGCAGCGGAACCTCCGCCAGCGTATTATTTGGCGGTCTGCAATTAGAAACTTCAGTGGCATTAAATCTAAACCAAGCTTGGATATCAGCTTCCAATACTGCCGGAGCAGTTATGGCGAAAATGATTTCTCCGCAAAGTATTGCAATCGCAGTTGCAGCTGTAAGTTTACAAGGTAAGGAAAGTGTTTTATTAAAGGGTACAATTAAGGTATTTGTGTTCTTCCTATTAGTAGTAGGCATTGTAACATTTATAGGAGCACGTATCTTAGGTTAATACATGGAGTAAAGAACCCACTGCGGCTTCTTTTAACAGACTTTATCATGGAGGTTAAGTATGGAAATTTTAGTATGTATCAAACAGGTTCCGGACAGCAATAAAGTTGAGGTAGATCCGGTTACTGGAGTATTAAAAAGAAATGGTGTCGAATCAAAGTTAAATCCCTATGATTTGTATGCACTGGAAACAGCACTAAGAATCAAAGAGCAAAAAGGCGGTTCTATCACAGTCCTTACAATGGGACCTGGGCAAGCAGCTAGTATAATCAGAGAAGCATACGCAATGGGTGCAGACAAAGGAATTTTAATTTCTGACCGTAAATTCGGTGGAGCAGATGTACTTGCAACCAGTTATACCATTTCACAGGCAATTTTGATGGCGGGTAATTATGATTTAATTCTTTGTGGTAAACAGACCACTGATGGTGACACCGCACAGGTGGGGCCTGAGGTTGCCGAATGGATGAGTATTCCTTCTGTATCCAATGTATCGAAAATTATTGAGATTGGTGATGAGAACATTACGATAGAAATGGATATGACCCATGATATTGAAATTACTAAAGTACAGTACCCATGCCTGTTGGCAGTTGATAAAGACATTTTCATGCCAAGACTGCCTTCCTATGTGAAGAAACAGGAGACTAAGGATCGTGAGATAAGAATCATTACCTTAGCAGATTTGGAAGATAAAGATGAAAAAAACTATGGACTTAATGGATCTCCAACACAGGTACAACGCATTTTCCCTCCGCAGGTGAACGATCAGAGAGAAATGTGGACCGGAACAGGGGCAGAATTAACGGAACAATTATTCCATAAGCTTCAGAACATGAAATTTGCATAGGGAGGATAAGAAAAATGGCAAAGTTAGTAATCAATCAGTCACTCGTTGGTAATATCGATGAATTAATCAGCATCTGTCCTTTCAATGCGATGGAAAATAAGAACGGTGAACTTGCAATCAATGCAGCCTGTAAGATGTGTAAAATCTGCGTTAAGAAAGGTCCCAAAGGCGCAGTTGAGTATGTAGAAGATGAAGTAGTTGCAATAGATAAAAGTGAGTGGAAGGGTATTGCGGTATATGTGGATCATATCGACGGAGTTATCCATCCAGTAACCTATGAGTTAATTGGTAAGGCAAAAGAACTTGCTGCAAAAGTAGGTCACCCGGTATATGCTGTAATGATTGGAAGTAACATTCAGGAACAATCTAGAGAGCTTCTTCACTACAATGTTGATAAAGTATTTGTTTATGATCAACCACAATTAGACCGTTTTAAAATCGAACCATATACTACAGCCTTTGAAGATTTTGTAAATAAGATGAAACCCACTGCTATCTTAATGGGAGCAACACCTGTGGGACGTCAGCTGGCTCCACGTATTTCTGCAAGATTAAAGACTGGACTTACCGCAGATTGTACCATTCTGGATATTAACGAAAATACAGATTTAATTCAGATTCGTCCTGCCTTTGGTGGTAATATTATGGCACAGATCTTAACTCCAAATCATAGACCACAAATGGCTACGGTACGTTATAAGGTAATGGATGCTCCATCACGTAATAGCGAAGAGTCAGGTGAAATTATTGTGAATGAGGTTGAGGCAGCAAGGCTTACCAGTAAGATTGAGGTACTTGACATCATCGCAAAAGAAAAAGAACAATTCATCGAAGCAGCAGAAGTGCTTGTAGTTGCAGGAAGAGGAATTAGAAAAGAAGAAGATCTTGCAATGGTGATGGAGCTGACAGAGCTTCTGGGTGGACAGATTGCATGTACAAGACCAGTTATGGAAGCTGGATGGCTTGAGGCAAAAAGACAGGTTGGGCTTAGCGGCAGAACCGTTCGTCCAAAATTAATTATTACGGTAGGTGTATCCGGATCTGTGCAGTTTGCGGCAGGAATGAATAATGCTGAGCAAATCATTGCAATTAACAAGGATGAAAATGCACCAATCTTCAAGGTTGCTCATTATGGTCTGGTAGGCGACTTATATGAAATTCTTCCGGAACTTATTAACAAGGTAAAACAGAGCAAAGGTGCATAGGAGGTTAATTCGATGGATTATAAAAAATTAGATCAGAACGATTTAGATTTTATTAAAGGTGTCGTTGGTGAGTCAGAACGTATCTTATATGGTGAGGACATTAATGAAGAATACAGCCATGATGAATTAAGTGATACCGAAAGCTATCCTGATGTAGTGGTTAAGGTTACCTCAACAGAAGAAGTATCACAGATTATGAAATATGCTTATGAGCATAGTATTCCGGTTACTCCTCGTGGTTCCGGCACAGGCCTGGTAGGTTCTTCCGTAGCTATGGAGCATGGAATTATGCTGGATACTACACTTATGAACCATGTACTTGAGTTGGATGAAAACAACCTTACAATTACAGTAGAACCAGGTGTATTGTTAATGGAGTTGTCTGCTTATGTACAGGAGAGAGACTTATTCTATCCTCCGGATCCAGGCGAGAAATCAGCAACCATTGGAGGTAACATCAGCACAAATGCAGGTGGTATGAGAGCTGTAAAGTATGGTGTAACCAGAGATTATGTTCGTGGACTTGAAGTAGTATTACCAAACGGAACTGTTGTTGAATTTGGTGGCAAAGTGGTAAAGAACAGTACCGGTTATGCAATGAAAGACTTAATGGTTGGCTCAGAAGGAACCCTTGGTGTCATTACAAAAGCAATCTTGAAGTTATTACCATTGCCTAAGAAAGCGATTAGCTTACTTGTACCATTCCCAAGCCTTGAGAAAGCAATTCGTACTGTACCGATGATTATCAAATCAAAGTCAGCACCTACTGCGATTGAATTCATGCAGAGAGAAGTTATCATAGATGCTGAAAAATATCTAGGCAAGAAATTCCCGGATAATAGTGCAGATGCCTATCTCTTATTAAAGTTTGATGGTAATTCCACCGAAGAAGTGGAAAGAGCTTATGAAAGTGCAGCACAAATATGTTTGGAACAGGATGCACTTGATATCTTAATTTCAGATACCAGTGAAAGAGAGGATTCCATCTGGAAAGCCAGAGGCGCATTCCTAGAAGCAATTAAAGGCTCCACAACTTACATGGATGAGGTGGACGTAGTAGTTCCAAGAAGCTGTGTAAATGAAATGGTGGAATACATTCATGGATTATATAAAGAAGTTAACATTCGTATTAAGAGTTTTGGTCATGCTGGTGATGGAAATCTTCATGCTTATGTTTTAAAAGATGATTTAAGCGAAGAGGTATGGGAGGAGAGAATGACGGCAGCCATGGATAAAATCTATGGTAAAGCAAGAGAGTTAAAAGGTCAGGTATCCGGTGAGCATGGTATCGGCTTTGCAAAGAAATCTTATCTCTTTGAATCTATGGACCCTGCCACTGTGGAAATCATGAGAGGAATTAAATTAGCCTTTGATCCTAAGAACATCTTAAATCCACGTAAGGTATGTCAATTATAAAAGGTTCTTTTAGTAATTTTATATAATTCACAAATAGCTGAAGGTTACATAAGAAGGGGAGTTTTGCTTCCGCTGCTTATTAACCTTCCGCTTTTTTTAAATTATTTACGAAAATATAGAAATAAGTTTTATTTCAGTAATTATTCCAAGTAATACTGTCGTTTTTCCCTGCATACAATGTAACAACAACGATAATAAGGGGGAATGCGTTCCAGACAGACGGGGAACGCAGACACTATGAAAGGCTATATAGAGGAACGGGCGGTTGAAATCGCTAACTTTATCATCGACAATAACGCCACTGTAAGGCAGACTGCAAAGCAGTTCGGAATTTCGAAATCGACCGTACATAAAGACGTTACGGAGCGTCTCACACAAATTAACCCCTCCCTCGCGGAAAGAGCAAGGGTAGTCTTGGACCTCAATAAGTCGGAGCGCCATATTAGGGGCGGATTGGCTACAAAGGAGAAATATCTTCATAAAGTGAGATATAACTAGAACTATCATATCGAGTGCATTCGTTTCTAGCAGGCAACTTGATGGAAAACTTCGCTTATATTCGCGAATATTAGAAAAGAGATTATCCTAACTGACTAACAGTGGATAATCTCTTTTTTGTGAATTAATATGTAAAATGACACAGTAAAGAAACTTCAATAGTTACTAAATACTATTAAAATTTTCTTGAAGTATTTGGATGATTAATTTACAATAATTAATTATAAATGGATTTAATCTACAAAGGAGAGTTGTTATGCTGCAGGTATATAACAATTTGATTGAAGGATTATCCGATTCAAAGAAGATGAAGTATCCTATCAGCAGAAAAGATGATTTTAGAAGGGTTTATAAGGATATTATAAACCTTAGTAAAAACTCGCCCTTTTTTAAGATTAGCCTAACAAAAGAAAATCAAGAATTTACAATTGGTGTAAAGGAAGCCGCCTTAACAATGAAATCAAGGATTGATGAAATGAGAGATCCAGAGTTCAGCGGTTTTGAACGTAAAGAAGTAATAGTGAATAAAAAAGGAATACTGGAAGCAATTCTAATGGATCAAGATACAAGTAAGCTTCCTGCACATATAGATTTAGAGGTGCACTCTTTAGCACAGGTACAGGTTAATAAGGGAAGAGAACATATATCCACCACCCGAAGTTTGGCGGCCGGAGAATATGACTTTACGGTACAGGTAGGTGAAGATACCTATGATCTTAAGTTTCTGCAAGAGAATAAAACAGAAAATCAGGATACCCTAAAAAGAATGGCGCAGTTAATTAATCAGTCTGTATGGGGATTAACTGCTAGTGTAGAGAAGGGTTCCTCAAATGATTCCTTAAGACTTGAGATTGCAGCAGATAAAACCGGAAGATATGGAGCAAGGGACTTTTCTTTCACAGAGCCGGATAGTTATTATAGTGGAGCAGTCTATTTCTTCGGCCTTAATCGTGTAGAACAAGAAGCTGCTTATGCGAGCTTTTCATTAAATGGTGTGGAAAAGCAGTCCGTGGCAAACGAGTTCACATTGGAAAACACAATACAGATTAATCTACATAGAAGCAGTGAGGAATCAGTAGCACTGCGAATTGTATCGGATAGTAAGAAGATATTATCCTCTGTTGAGGAAATATTGGATACCCATAACAACCTAATAAAACTCGCTTCTGACAGAACAATGAATACGGAAGAGCACTTAAAAGCATTAAAACTTATCAGCGAAATGAAGGGACTAAGAGAACTTCATCAAGTGGAACTGGAAAGTTGCGGGATACTTGCAAAAGAAGATGGAACACTTGAAATTGATAAAAAAATGGCTGTTCCTGCAGCAGAAGATGGGAGCATGGAGCAGCTATTCGAAGAAAAAAACGGATTTATTGCCGGACTTCTGAAAAAAGCAGAAGCAGTCGCAATAAATCCTATGGAATATCTGGATAAAATAATTGTCACCTACCCAAATAGTGAGGGGATTTCGCTGCGAAATCCATATATTACCTCAGTATACAGTGGGTTATTCTTTAATTCATATTGCTAATAAATGAGTTGGCCTTTACATATTCACTTGGTGTAATGCCAATTCTTTTTTTGAAAATACGACTAAAATAATTAGGGTCTTTATAACCGACCATAAAACAAACTTCACTTACAGTTAAGTTTGGATTAAGTAATAGCTCTTTTGCTTTTCTTACTCGGAGCATAGACAACCAATCAATATAATTAAAACCAGTACTCTTTTTTAATAGTTTACTAAAATACTGTGGGCTGATATTAACATGTTCTGCCATCGCTTCTAAGGTAATATCATCAGCATAATGTTCTTCCAGATATTCTTTTGCTGCTTTTACAATATCATTTGTATAATCAATTGTCTTCTGTGGCTTTGCATAGCTGGTTATATAATAGAACTGTTGATAGGCGTAATCCACCAATTTCTCAGGACTGCACAACATCATATCTGTTAAAATTCTAATATATTCAAGAGAAATGATATCATTTTGTTTATCAAGTCCCAAAGCGTGATGTGTAAGAACAAGAAGTTCTATAATCTTACTTCGTTTTGCTTCTATAGTAAGCTTGTTAAGCTCGGACATTAATAATCCAAAATAAGAATATGCATCCGGCTTGTGAAGCCTTACAGCTTCAATCAGATGATTTTCGGCAATATGATAATCAAAGTCCGCTGTAGCACGCTCTTTCTTCCAATCAAGATAATAAGAATAACTGGAGTTTTCACTGTGGTAAATCGAAGTTAATGCATCCAAGTAGGATGAAAAGATGGAAAATAGACTATGGATGCCACCGGTACTAACTGTTGCAGTTACCTGATATTTTTCATTCATTAACTGGGACAAGTCGTAATAGATCTGTTGACTTTCTTTTCTGTGAGTTTCTTCCGTGATTGGAACGTCATCGCTTATTAATAAGATAATACGCTTGGTCAACATGGGACCTACCACGCAGTTTTTGTAAGATAGAACCTGTTTAATTAACCGATGAAGTTCGAATTCATTTATAGCATTACTTTCTGGAGTGTTGCTGGTGGAATCAGAAAGCTCCAGAAGTATAACATAAACATACGCCTTAATATTTAACTTTTGCTGAAAAGCCTTTATTTCATTAACCTGACATCCTCGAAAGAAAAGAGAAAACATAATACTTCGTTCTAAGATTGCTAGGAATTCATCATTTGAAAGATTTTGATTCGGAGTTAAAAGATCATTTTGGAGACCATTCCAAAAATCTCTTTGGTTCATAGAACTTGAATTATCTACAATACTCATAGAGACACCTCCTTAGTGAGGGTAATAGTATTTGTGCTGTAAAGGAACATTGGGGATATTGATTTAATCTTAGTATAGCATAATATGCCAATAATTGCACTGACAAAATTATACAATCACAAAGACGTAATATGTCGTAACATAAACTTAATTTTTATAAAGGATTCTTAATTTTTTTGCCATATGATTGCCAATTGTAAAGGCTAACATAGCTATAATAGGACAGATAGATGGACAGAATGGAGGTTTCTAATAATGAACAATAAAAGATGTTACAAAAAAATCATTATAAAGACTACGACTTTCTTGCTTCTGGTTCTTTCCTTGCTCATATTAAACACAGTGGGTAAAAAGAATGAAATTAGCTTATTTGCAATAAGCAATGACCCATTCTCACAAGCACAGTGGTATTTGGATAATCCAGGAAGCTATACAAATCTATCCGGAGTGATGATGAATGAAATTAAGTCTACAGAAGGGATAGATCTGGATGTGGCTGATGCCTGGAGTGAGATGAAAGGATCAGTAAAAGAAAAACGTGAAGTAGTGGTTGCAATCATAGATACAGGAGTTGACTATTTACATCCAGATCTTGCAGATCATATGTGGATTAATAAGGGTGAAATTCCTGGTGATAATATAGATAATGATAACAATGGTTATGTTGATGATATTTACGGCTGGGACTACTATAATAATGATAATACGATAGGTCATTATGTATATTCTAAAAAATACAATAAAAACATTGCATCCCCATTAGATAACGACGATCACGGTACTCATATTGCGGGAATTATAGCAGCTATTGCCAATAATAATACTGGGATAGCAGGAATTGCTTCTAATATCGACATAAAGATAATGTCGCTAAAAATTACTGGTGGTCCGGATGGTGATGGTGATTTAGCAGATGCAAAAAAAGCAATTCAGTATGCAACTATGATGGGTGCAGACATTTGCAACCTAAGTTGGGGTACCAATATCTACTCGGCAGAGCTGGAAGAGGCAATGAGAGAGTCTGATATGTTATTTGTGGCAGCAGCAGGTAATACAGGAGACAATAATGATATAATCCCGGTTTATCCAGCAAGTTTTGCATTGGATAATTTAATTTCCGTAACTTTCATTGATGCGGATGGTGAAATGACCCCTTATTCAAATTATGGTATGAACTCTGTAGACATAGCTGCACCAGGTGAGGATATCTACAGTACCATCGTAGGAGGCTACGGTGCAATGAGTGGTTCTTCCATGGCAGCACCTCAGGTCTCAGCTATAGCGGCGTTATTATATGCATCCTCTGACCATTTATATGCAGCAAATGTAAAGAGTTTAATTGTTAATAATTTTAAGGAATTATCAGGATTGTCAGGATATATGGCACATGCAGGTATTCCAAGTGCTCTTAAGGCAGTTAAATCGCTAGCCAAGTTAGATAAGGATGAGGAAGCACCGATTATCAGCTTTCAGACAATTTATAATAAGGATAAGATGACAGTTCCAGTTTCGGTTGTGGATGGAGGAACTTCACAGGTCAGAGTTATAAAGTGGATTTACGGTGTAAAAACTGTGGCAGATTTTAAACGAGGTGTCAATGGTACAACAATTATTGGCGGAAAAGTCGATTTGACAAAGGCAGGTAACTATACCTTTTATGTGGCAGATTATGCAGGAAATGAAAGTGTGCAAGTATATGAGGTGCTGGGCGATACCTCACCGCCAAAACTGAATTCAAGTTTCAGGGTGGCGAGTGACTATAAAACAAGAACAGTCACAATCAAGGTAAAGGATGAAGAAAGTGGACTGAAGCGCTTAAAATATATGCAAGGTACAAAGAAAGCACAGGATTTTCTCCCTTCTGGAGCGGGAACAGAAATTATAGTCAAGGACGGAAAGGGAATTTTTAAGGTAACGAAAGATGGAATATATACCATATTCGCAGTGGATAATAGGGGTAATATTTCTGTTAAGCCGATTATTGTCAAAACAGTGAAGGCCACACAATTATCGCTTTCACAAACAAATATAAATTCAAAAGTTGGAGATACCTTAGTACTTAGAGCAATTACGAATCCCTCTGGAAGCACAGATATCATTACCTTTATTAGTTCAAACGATAAAATAGCCGAAGTTTCCACTACAGGTAAGGTGACCATGAAAGCCAAAGGGAAAGTATACATAACTGTAAAAACTGCCAGTGGTTTAAAGGCTAAGTGTTTAATTGTAGTCAATACAGGCAAATCAAGCGGTTAAAGAATAGAATTTA
The DNA here is from genome assembly GCA_023407575.1 of Bacillota bacterium. GTDB lineage: Bacteria > Bacillota > Clostridia > Lachnospirales > Lachnospiraceae > Mobilitalea. Next base: position 299,826 of record JAEYLX010000049.1, on the reverse strand, counting down.
TCATGAAAAATAATATAGAAAAGTCGTAACAGTTCAGCTATATTCTCGATTTTGCTTCGTTACATCTCGATTAGGCAAAACTTGAAGGGTTGAACTGTTATTGAATTTACAATAGACTTATTTGAATATTTGTGTTATTATTAATAAATATCGAGAAAAGCCTAAGAAAAATATATTGACGGCACAACGTGTCTATGATATATTTAGTAAGCGAAGAAAGAGGGCTTTTTTTTTATGCCTAAAAAACGGCCCAAATCAAGGTACATTTGCACAACAGAAATTGGAGGTGGATATTGTGCGCGTAAAAATTACACTTGCATGTACAGACTGCAAACAACGTAATTACAACACGATGAAAGAAAAGAAGTTACATCCAGACAGAATGGAAACTAAGAAATATTGTAAATTCTGTAGATCCCACACATTGCACAAAGAAACGAAATAATTATTTGAAAGGAAATGAAGACATGGGAGAGATGGCTAATACGTCAACCGAAAAGGCTCCAAAGAGAAGCTGGTTTAAGGGAATTAAGTCTGAGTTTAAGAAAATTATCTGGCCAGATAAAGAATACCTTGCAAAACAGACAGTTGCTGTCATATCAGTTACCATTGTTTTAGGAATAGTTATTTACGTTCTGGACTATGCAATCGAACGAGGTATTGCTTTCTTATTATAGGATAAGGGTGATGAGGATATGTCAGAAGCAAATTGGTACGTTGTTCACACCTATTCAGGGTATGAGAACAAGGTAAAAGCGAACATTGAGAAGACAATTGAAAACAGAAAGCTGCAAGATCAGATCGTAGAAGTATCTGTACCAATGCAGGACGTCATAGAAGTGAAGAATGGCGTTAAGAAAAAGGTACAAAAGAAGATGTTTCCTGGATATGTACTGCTCCACATGGTCATGAATGACGATGTATGGTATGTGGTTCGTAATACCAGAGGTGTAACAGGCTTTGTTGGACCTGATTCAAAACAACCAGTTCCTTTGACTGACACAGAAATGCGCAGCATGGGTATTAAAAATGATGATACGATCTCACTTGATTTTGAAGTTGGTGATACTGTAACCGTAATTTCCGGTGTATGGGAGAATACTTCCGGTGTTATCAAGCAAATCAATCCTCACAAGCAGATCGTTACCATCAGCGTAGACATGTTTGGTCGTGAAACACCTGTAGAAATTGGCTTTAGTGAAGTTAAGGTTCGTAATTAATTCATGACAAGTATTTCATATGGGAAGATCGACAATCATTTCTAGGTTAGCTTGTTCCACTTGCATGGACACCATGGATGCAAAAGAAATGCGTGTTTTAATGCACCGTTAACTGTGAATGGTAAGGCATAATTCACTAAGTTAAGGGCGTCGTTTATCGACACTAAAAGGTAAGTTTTATAACTTACGGCTCGTTACGTGGGAGGGAAATCCCCGCAAACACCACATTATATGGAGGTATGCTATCATGGCAAAAAAAGTTACAGGTTATATCAAATTACAGATTCCAGCTGGCAAGGCTACACCGGCTCCTCCGGTAGGACCTGCACTCGGTCAGCACGGCGTGAACATTGTACAGTTCACAAAAGAATTTAATGCTAGAACTGCAGATCAGGATGGAATTATTACACCAGTAGTAATCACTGTATATGCAGACAGAAGCTTCAGCTTCGTTACAAAGACTCCTCCGGCAGCAGTTTTGATTAAGAAAGAACTTAATCTTAAGTCCGGTTCCGCAGTTCCTAACAAGACTAAGGTAGCTAAAATCACAAAGGCACAAGTTAGAAAAATTGCTGAGCTTAAAATGCCTGATTTAAATGCAGCAAGCGTTGAAGCAGCTATGAGCATGGTTGCTGGTACTGCAAGAAGCATGGGCGTTACCGTAGTAGACTAATAAGAATAAGACTGCATGGTTGAAAGAGACTATGCGATATAGAATCTAATAACGTGGGAGGGGTTCTTCCCGTTGAACCACTAGGAGGTTTATAGAATGAAAAGAGGAAAGAAATATATAGACTCTGCAAAGTTAGTTGACAAATCCGTTCAATACGATGCAGTAGAAGCTATCGGCTTAGTTAAAAAAGCTGCTGTAGCAAAATTTGATGAGACAATCGAAGCACACATCAGACTTGGTGTTGATGGTCGTCATGCTGATCAACAGGTTCGTGGTGCGGTAGTATTACCTCACGGAACAGGTAAAAAGGTTCGCGTTCTTGTATTTGCTAAGGGTGATAAAGCGAACGAAGCTTTAGCAGCTGGCGCTGACTTTGTTGGTGCTGATGATTTAATCCCTAAGATTCAGAACGAAAACTGGTTTGAATTTGACGTAGTTGTTGCAACTCCTGACATGATGGGTGTTGTTGGTCGTTTAGGTCGTGTACTTGGTCCTAAGGGATTAATGCCAAACCCTAAGGCTGGTACTGTAACTATGGACGTTACCAAAGCAGTTAACGATATCAAAGCTGGTAAGATTGAGTACAGATTGGATAAGACAAACATTATTCACTGTCCACTTGGAAAGGCTTCCTTTACACAGGAACAGTTAAATGATAACTTCCAGACCTTAATTGGTGCTGTTATCAAAGCTAAGCCATCCGCAGCTAAGGGTCAGTATTTAAAGAGTGTTACACTTGCTTCCACTATGGGACCTGGCGTAAAGCTTAACACAGCTAAATTAGGCTAATTAAAATATATGGTTACTGCATAATTTATAAAGGTATTTGTAGTATAGACTTTAAAGTTATGCAGTAATATTATGTAACAGTTTACCTGTGCAAGATACAGCGAAGCAAAATCAAGCGAGGGCTGAACTGTTAAAGCATTTATTAAAATGAAATAAAACATTAACAAATAAGGGTTGACATGCCTCTTAAAGTCATGTTATAATCGCATTTGTGAATAAGACTGCCGAAGACAGTAGGTGCCGAAAGGCATAAGGTGTTAACCGCCTACCGAGGGAAAGTTAATTTAAATCGTTTGATTTTGTTGACCTCTTTCTGCTTTGGCAGGACGAGGCTTTTTTGTATTATTGGGATTAATTTATTGATCGTTATGATACAGAGATAGAGCTTGTCGCTAAGTCGACAAGGCAAAAAGAAACAAGGAGGTGTACGTAATGGCAAAAGTTGAATTAAAACAACCTATTGTAGAAGAAATTAAGGGCTATGTAGAAAACGCGAAAGCGGCTGTTTTAGTAGATTACCGTGGTTTAACCGTTGCACAGGATACTGAACTTCGTAAGAAGTTAAGAGATGCTGGTGTGGTTTACAAGGTATACAAGAACACAATGCTTAACTTTGCATTCAAAGGAACTGCATATGAAGCTCTTGCTCAGAAGCTTGAAGGACCAACAGCTGTTGCTTTTGGTTTAGAAGATGCTACTGCTCCTGCAAGAATTTTATTTGAAGCTACTAAGACAATGCCTAAGCTTGAGCTTAAAGCAGGTGTTGTTGATGGAACTTACTATGATGAAAAAGGAATTCAGGTTATCGCAACTATTCCTTCCAGAGAAGTTCTTATTTCCAAGTTACTTGGAAGCTTACAGTCACCAATTACAAACTTTGCTCGTGTTATTAAGCAGATCGCTGAGAAACAGGCATAATATGCTGTGTTGAAGATCTGCTCGCAGATCGCTAAGAAGCAGGCTTAATTACGAACATAGTAAGCATTTTGTAAGTGGCTACTAAATGGTTATGATATAACCCGAACATTATCAAATATTAAAAATTATATGGAGGTATATTAAAATGACAACTCAAGATTTTATCGAGGCAATTAAAGGCCTTACCGTTTTAGAATTAAATGATTTAGTAAAAGCATGTGAAGAAGAATTTGGTGTATCCGCAGCAGCAGGCGTTGTTGTAGCAGCTGGCCCTGCAGCAGAAGCTGAAGAAGAGAAGACTGAGTGGAATGTAGAGTTAACAGAAGCTGGTCCTAACAAAGTTAAGGTTATCAAAGTTGTTCGTGAAGTAACAGGCTTAGGCTTAAAAGAAGCTAAGGATCTTGTTGATGGAGCTCCTAAGATCGTTAAAGAAGGCGCTAACAAGGCTGAATCCGAAGATCTTAAGACTAAGTTAGAAGCTGAAGGCGCTAAGGTTACTTTAAAGTAATCCTATCATTGATGCTAATTCAAGAAGAACTTTCCATATGGGAGGTTCTTCTTTTTTTATGTTAAGGGAGGGTGAGTTTTTACTCTCTGTTATATTATCTATTTGGTATCATTCAAAATGAAATATTTAGTTACAATAATTTGAACATTCAGACATATACTCTATTAAGGTGTTTTTGTTTTTCAGCGATAGTATTCTAAAATAATGAGGTATTTATTTTGATTTGGAAAGGATTAAATGTCATTGCTTATGTCTGATAAGGATTTTTATACCTTTCGGGAGTATTTAAGAAAAGACCAAGAGTATTTATCACCGTCAGCAGAGGATTATGTTGAGATGATCTACAGACTATCAAGAGAACATGGATTTACTAGAGTGAATGATTTAGCTACAGCGTTAAATGTGCAACCGCCTTCGGTAACAAAAATGATTCAGAAGCTATCAGAAATGAAGTTTTTAAAGTACGAAAAATATGGTTTTATTATTTTAGAAGCTTTAGGGCTCGAAAAGGGTGCGGCATTACTCAAGAGGCATAATATAGTGGAAAGCTTCCTGAAATTACTTAATGTTAGAGAAGGACTCTTAGAAGAGACAGAAAAAATAGAACATATGATAAATAATGAAATTTTATGTGGGCTTCATGACTTAGTAGATTATTTTGATAATAATCCAACATTACTGAAAACTTTCAATGATTATCGCTCTACAAGAGAATAAGGATAAGAGGTGGATGAATTAAATTCATCCATCCCTTATCCTTAAACTATACACAGGATTTTCTTTCTGTATCAGGCGAGACTAAATAAACGGAATATACTAGTTGTGAGAAAACAAACTACAATTGCGATACAGGTTGGTATAGCAAAGGACAACAACGTCCACTTAATACTTTTTGTTTCCTTTCGGATTGTTAAAAGTGTTGTAGCACAAGGCCAATGCAGTAAGCTAAACAACATGGTATTTAATGCAGTGAGATGCGTCCAGCCGTTATCAACCAAGAGATTTTTTAGCGAGTCAAGACTATCATACTCAAGCATGGAACCAGAGGAAAGATAGCACATCATTAGAATTGGGAGAACTATTTCATTTGCTGGCAGACCAAGGATAAAAGCCATTAGGATAAACCCGTCAAGGCCAATTAGATTAGCAAAGGGATCGAAAAAACCTGCTACATGACCAATGATACTGATATCATTAATATAGATATTTCCTAAGATCCAGATGACTGCACCAGCAGGTGCGGCAATAATAACGGCTCTCCATAAGACAAATAAAGTTCGGTCAATAACGGAGGTATAAATGACCCGGCCTATTTTAGGTACGCGGTAGGGTGGTAACTCTAAGGTGAAGGTAGAGGGGATACCTCTTAATAATGTTTTAGATAGTAAGTAGGATACTAGTAAGGTTGTCATTATGCCTATGATTATTAAAGCAGTTACAGATAATGCAGGTATAAGACCAAATTTACTGCTTCCTCCAAACACTAAAAATATAGAGGAAATAGCAATTAAGGTAGGGAATCTACCATTACAAGGTACAAAGTTATTTGTTAAAGTTGCAATTAAGCGTTCTCTAGGTGAGTCTATAATTCTGCAGGCAATAATTCCAGCAGCATTGCAGCCGAAGCCCATGCACATAGTTAGACATTGTTTCCCGTGAGTACAAGCTTTTTTAAACATATGGTCCATGTTGAAGGCAACACGAGGAAGAAAACCCAGGTCTTCAAGTATAGTAAAGAGAGGGAAGAAAATTGCCATTGGCGGGAGCATTACTGATACGACCCAAGCAAGAGTTCTAAAAAGACCGAGGATTAAAACTCCATGTAACCAATCGGGAGCATTAAGGTACAAAAATAACTGTGTTAATTTATCCTCAACACCAAATAAAAATTCGGCTATCATTGCTGAAGGAACATTGGCTCCGCTTATGGTAATCCAAAAAACAAGCGCTAAGGATAATAACATAATTGGGATACCAAATAACCTGGAGGTTATAACGTTATCTATTTTTCTATCACGATCTGTACTTTTACTATCCTCTGAAACGCACAATTTTTTTATTTCTTCAGCTCGCTTATAAATATGTTCTATAATGTGGTCTCTTATTGGAGGGAGTTCCTCTTTGAGCTTATTTAGGTGCATTTGTGATTGCATTTCCTTTTGTACATTCTCGTCCAGGTGATCAAATAGAATTTGCTTTATTAAGTCATCACCATCAAGTGCCCGTAAGGCAAGCCATCTGCTTTTTACAAAAGTGGCACCTTCCTCAAGAAATTGCTGTATATTCTTTACTTGCTCTTCAAGAAGATCACCATAAAGAGCTACCTTGGCGCTAGGATTTAACTTCTTAGTTGTTAGTTTATAAATTGCTTCTTTAAGATCGTCAACACCGATGCCATTACGTGCAGAACTTAAAATTACTGGGATACCCAATTCTTTTTCAATTGTTTGTTGATCTATAAAGATTTTTTTCTTTTTTGCTTCATCAATTAGATTAATACATAATATGACCCGATCAGATAATTCCATTACCTGATAAACAAGACTCAGATTCCGTTCCAAACAAGTAGCATCTGCAACAACTACAATGGCATCTGGATTACCAAAGCATAAGAAGTTTCGTGCAACCTCTTCTTCAGCAGAGGCAGGAAATAAGGAATATGTTCCAGGAAGATCAATTAAAATGTTCTCTATGTTATTGTAAGTAAATTCGCCGCGTGCATTTACAACAGTTTTACCTGGCCAGTTCCCTGTGTGTTGGTGTAAGCCGGTCAATGAATTAAATACAGTGCTTTTTCCTGTGTTAGGGTTACCAGCCAATGCAATTACGTATTGACCTTCTTTCTTATCAATGTGAAAAGTATCAATCAATGCTCCTATTTTTGTGGATTGAAAAGTTAAACCCATCCCAAACCTCCATGCGGGATATAATATGTGACAGCTTTTGTTAAAATAGAGATGTAGTAACTGATATTAAAGAAGCTTCTTCTTTTCTTAATGCAATCATTGTGCCTCTAATATTATAAACGGTTGGGTCTCCGGAAGGACCTTTCCGTATAACTTCCACTCTTGTTCCCTTTGTCAGTCCAAGTGCCAGCATTCTTTCCCTTAAGGTTCCGATTGATGATAGGTCTAAAACGGTTGCATATTCTCCTGCAGAAATGTGATTAAGTGTTTGCATGGTAGTACCTCCTAATACGAACTAAAACTTTTTGTAATATTTTCATGTTAAAGCTAATATCATAGTATGCATGGGGATTATTGAATGTTACATAAAAGAAAAAAAGTTTGTGGAAGGAAAGAAAGTTAGATGAAGGAAAGAATCGAAGTTGAGTTTTGAATTGTAAAGGACACAGTCAATTGTTGCAAAGTAGTCTCGTGGATTGTAAAACACAAATCATTCGTTGCAAAGTAGTCTCATGAATTATAATGAGCACAATTCATTTGTTACAATGTTTCATGGATGATAACTAATTTTGAAACTGAAATTTCGAAATTAGTTATCATCCATGCCTGCATAATCTCCCAAGGAATTATGCAGAAAATCCCAGCTCTAATGAGCTGGGATTTTAAACTTTTTATATTGTATGCATAAAATCGAAAAAAACGAAAAATTTACGTTGACAGTTGAAAATAAGTGTGCTAGTATGAAAGATGCACTTTTGTGGTGTTATATGCCTAATTAACTATATTATAGCATATATAAAGTAATTTGAAAAGAAGTTTTTATACAAGATTTATATTATTAAACTCAAGGGGTGAAAACGTCAATGGACAAGAACAGAATGCATCCAATTAAGGTTGGTAATAACGTTAGAATGAGTTACTCCAAGCAAAAGGAAGTCCTGGAGATGCCCAATCTCATTGAAGTACAGAAGGATTCTTATCAGTGGTTTTTAGATGAAGGACTCAAGGAAGTATTTGATGACATTTCTCCAATAGCAGACTACAGTGGACATTTGAGTTTGGAATTTGTGGACTTTGCGCTATGTGAAGATGATGTCAAGTATACAATAGAAGAATGTAAAGAAAGAGATGCAACTTATGCAGCTCCTTTAAAAGTAAAGGTAAGACTTCATAACAAAGAGAATAACGAGATCAACGAGCACGATATTTTCATGGGAGATCTTCCATTAATGACAGCTACCGGTACCTTTGTTATCAATGGTGCAGAACGTGTTATTGTAAGCCAGTTAGTACGTTCCCCTGGTATATATTATTCAATAGATCATGATAAAATTGGTAAGAGATTATTCTCCTCTACCGTTATTCCGAATAGAGGCGCATGGTTGGAATATGAGACAGATTCCAATGATGTGTTTTACGTACGCGTTGACCGTAATCGTAAAGTTCCGATCACTACTTTTGTCAGAGCTTTGGGCTATGGTACCAACGAGGAAATCAAACAGCTCTTTGGTGAAGAGCCTAAGATTCTTGCAAGTTTAGCAAAAGATCCAAGTACTTCAAAGGACCCAACCGGAAGCTATCAGGATGGTTTATTAGAGTTATACAAAAAGCTTCGTCCAGGCGAGCCTTTGGCAGTTGAAAATGCAGAATCTCTATTAAATAGTATGTTCTTTGATGCAAGAAGATATGACCTTGCTAAGGTAGGACGTTATAAATTTAATAAGAAGCTTGCTTTCCGTAATCGTATCGTAGGTTTTGTATTATCAGAAGATGTTGTTGATACCTCTACTGGTGAGATTATTGCCTCCGCAGGTACACAGGTAAATGATGCATTGGCTAGACGTATTCAAAACGCTGCAGTGCCATCTGTTATGGTACAAGCGGAAGAACGGAATGTTAAGGTTCTTTCCAACTTGATGGTTGACCTTGCAAGTTATGTAAACATTGATAGAAGAGAGCTTGGTATTAATGAAGATGTTTACTATCCAGTGCTAAAGAACATTCTTGCAAACAATACCAATCCTGAAGATATTAAAGAAGCGATTAAAAAAGAAATCAATGAATTAATTCCTAAGCATATTACAAAGGAAGATATCATTGCTTCTATTAACTATAACATCCATTTGGAGTATGGCATCGGTAATTCCGATGATATCGACCATTTGGGTAACAGAAGAATTAGAGCGGTAGGTGAGTTATTACAGAACCAGTACCGTATCGGTCTTTCCAGAATGGAACGTGTTGTTCGTGAAAGAATGACAACTCAAGATATCGAAGGTATCAGCCCACAGTCACTGATTAACATTAAACCAGTTACTGCAGCGGTAAAAGAGTTCTTCGGAAGCTCACAGTTATCACAGTTCATGGATCATCATAATCCACTTAGTGAGTTAACACATAAGAGACGTCTTTCCGCACTTGGACCTGGTGGTTTGTCCAGAGATAGAGCAGGTTTCGAGGTTCGTGACGTTCATTATTCCCATTATGGAAGAATGTGTCCAATTGAGACTCCTGAAGGTCCTAACATCGGTCTGATCAACTCTCTTGCAACTTATGCAAGAATTAATGAATATGGATTTATTGAAGCTCCTTATCGTAAAGTAGATAAAACTGATCCGATGAAGCCAAAGGTTATTGATGAGGTTGTTTATTTAACTGCTGACGAAGAGGACAAATACATTGTTGCGCAGGCGAATGAAGAATTAGATGAACAAGGATTTTTTGTTGGAAATGCAGTTTCCGGTCGTCACAAGGAAGAGACCTCTCAGTATGAGAAGCATAAGATCGACCTAATGGACGTATCACCTAAGATGGTATTCTCCGTAGCGACAGCGTTAATTCCTTTCCTTGAGAACGATGATGCGAACCGTGCCCTCATGGGTGCGAACATGCAGCGTCAGGCGGTACCACTTCTTCTTACTGAAGCGCCTGTTGTTGGAACAGGTATTGAAGCAAAAGCTGCGATTGACTCCGGTGTTTGTGTACTTGCAAAGAAATCCGGTGTTGTTGATAAAGTAACAGCCAAAGAAGTTGTAATTAAAAATGATGATAATACAAAGACCTCTTATCGTATGATTAAGTTCTCTAAGAGTAATCAGGGAACCTGTATCAACCAGAGACCAATTGTATTCCGTGGTGAGAGAATTACCGCTGGTCAGGTTATCGCTGATGGTCCTTCCACAGCGAAGGGTGAGCTTGCACTTGGTAAGAATCCACTAATCGGTTTCATGACCTGGGAAGGTTATAATTACGAGGATGCTGTATTATTAAGTGAAAGATTGGTGCAGGAGGATGTATATACCTCCGTGCATATTGAAGAATATGAAGCAGAGTCAAGAGATACCAAACTCGGACCAGAAGAAATTACAAGAGACGTTCCAGGTGTCGGTGATGATGCATTAAAGGATCTTGATGAAAGAGGTATCATCCGTATCGGTGCTGAAGTTCGTGCCGGAGATATCTTAGTTGGTAAGGTTACACCTAAGGGTGAGACAGAGCTGACTGCAGAAGAGAGACTTCTTAGAGCGATTTTCGGTGAGAAGGCGAGAGAAGTACGAGATACTTCCTTACGTGTTCCTCATGGTGAGTACGGTATTATTGTTGATGCCAAAGTATTTACAAGAGAAAATGGCGATGACCTTTCTCCTGGTGTAAATCAGACCGTTCGTGTATACATTGCACAGAAGAGAAAGATCCAGGTTGGTGATAAGATGGCTGGTCGTCATGGTAATAAGGGTGTTGTTTCCCGTGTATTACCTGTAGAAGATATGCCTTTCTTACCAAATGGTAGAGCACTTGATATCGTGCTTAACCCTCTGGGTGTTCCTTCCCGTATGAACATCGGACAGGTACTTGAAATCCACTTGTCCTTAGCATCCAAAGTGCTTGGTATTGACATTTCTACACCAGTATTTGATGGTGCTAACGAGTTTGATATTATGGATACCCTTGAAATTGCAAATGATTTTGCAAATACAAGCTGGGATGAATTCGAAGCAAAATATAAAGATTCTTTAGATCCTGAATTGATGGATTATTTAGAGAAGCATCCAGAGCATAGCGAAGATTGGAAAGGTGTTCCAATTAATCGCGATGGTAAAGTAAGACTTCGTGATGGTAGAACCGGTGAATACTTTGATGGTTCTGTAACCGTTGGTTTCATGCATTACCTGAAGCTTCATCACTTGGTTGATGATAAGATTCATGCTCGTTCCACAGGTCCTTACTCCTTAGTAACACAACAGCCACTTGGTGGTAAGGCACAGTTCGGTGGACAGAGATTTGGTGAGATGGAGGTTTGGGCGCTGGAAGCATACGGTGCTGCTTACATCCTGCAAGAAATCTTAACAGTTAAATCCGATGACGTTACCGGTCGTGTTAAGACATATGAAGCTATTATTAAGGGAGAGAACATTTCTGAACCTGGTATTCCAGAATCCTTTAAAGTTCTCTTAAAAGAGCTTCAATCCTTAGCACTTGACGTTACTGTTCTTGATGAGAGCGGTAATGAGGTGAAGATGACAGAAAGTATTGACTACGGTGATTCTGACTTGACTCCATTAATCGAAGGTGATAATAATTTCAGATATGATGAGGGCTACGAAGAGGCCGGCTTCACCCAAGCAAATGTAGAAGATATCGATACTGATGCAGATGTTTTCGAAGTTTATGAAGATGAATCGGAAGACATATTGGAAGACGGTATTTATGAAGACGAAGAGGATGAGGAACCGCTGGAGGAAGATGAGTCCGATCTGTGGAGCGATTCTAACAGAGAGTAACAGCCGCGGTAAAGCCTGTGGTCAATCGTTAACCGATATATAAGTTGATAACGAAGGGAGAGCCCAAGGATGTCTGAAATAGCAAGTAACATTCAAGAGATAACCTATGACGCAATAAAGATTGGTTTAGCTTCACCTGAAAAAATCAGAGAATGGTCTAAGGGAGAAGTTAGAAAGCCGGAGACAATCAATTATAGAACCTTAAAGCCTGAAAAGGACGGTTTGTTCTGTGAGAGAATCTTTGGACCCAGCAAGGACTGGGAATGCCATTGTGGTAAATATAAAAAGATTAGATATAAGGGCGTAGTTTGTGATCGTTGTGGCGTTGAAGTTACAAAAGCAAGCGTACGTCGTGAAAGAATGGGTCACATAGAACTTGCAGCACCAGTTTCTCATATCTGGTACTTCAAGGGAATTCCAAGCCGTATGGGTCTTATTCTTGACCTTTCACCTAGAACTTTAGAGAAGGTACTTTACTTTGCTTCCTATATCGTACTTGATAAAGGAACAACAGACCTTCAATATAAACAAGTTCTGAATGAAAAGGAAAGACAAGAAGCAATCGAAAAATATGGATATAACAGCTTCCGCCTCGGTATGGGCGCGGAAGCAATCCAGGAACTATTACAGGCAATTGATCTTGAGAAGGAATCCAAGGAATTAAAGAGAGGACTTAAAGATTCAACTGGTCAAAAACGTGCTAGAATTATTAAACGTCTTGAAGTTGTTGAAGCTTTTAGAGAGTCTCATAATCAGCCAGATTGGATGATTTTATCCGTAATTCCAGTAATTCCTCCGGATCTTCGTCCAATGGTTCAGCTGGATGGTGGACGTTTTGCTACCTCCGATATGAACGATTTATATCGTAGAATTATCAACCGTAACAATCGTCTTAAGAGACTTCTTGAACTCGGAGCACCGGACATTATTGTTCGTAACGAGAAGAGAATGCTTCAAGAGGCAGTGGATGCATTAATTGATAACGGCAGAAGAGGTAGACCGGTAACCGGACCTGGTAACCGTGCACTTAAGTCCTTATCCGATATGTTAAAGGGTAAACAAGGACGTTTCCGTCAGAACTTACTTGGTAAACGTGTTGACTATTCCGGACGTTCTGTTATCGTTGTAGGACCTGAATTAAAGCTATATCAATGCGGTTTGCCAAAAGAAATGGCAATCGAGTTATTCAAACCTTTCGTTATGAAAGAGTTGGTAGCAAGAGGAACCGCTCACAATATTAAATCTGCTAAGAAGATGGTAGAAAGACTTCAGACAGAGGTTTGGGACGTTCTTGAGGAGGTTATTAAAGAACATCCGGTTATGCTGAACCGTGCCCCTACCCTTCATAGACTTGGTATTCAGGCGTTTGAGCCAGTTCTTGTTGAAGGTAAGGCAATTAAACTTCATCCTCTTGTATGTACCGCTTATAACGCGGACTTCGATGGTGACCAGATGGCGGTGCATTTGCCTTTGTCCGTAGAAGCACAGGCAGAATGTCGTTTCTTACTGCTTTCACCTAACAACTTATTGAAGCCTTCCGATGGTGCACCTGTAACTGTTCCTTCACAGGATATGGTACTTGGTATTTACTATCTGACCATCGAAAGAGAGATGGAGGGCGGAGTTCGCCATCACTATAAGAGCTTGAATGAAGCAATTCTGGCTTATGAAAATGGTGCGATTTCTCTTCATGAAATGATTAAAGTTAGAAGATCAGGCATAAACAACCAAGGTGTAGAGGAAATCAGAGCAGTTCAATCTACCTTAGGACGTTTTATCTTCAATGAAATCATTCCACAGGATTTAGGATTTATTGATCGTTCCCTAGATGAAAACTTCTTAAAACTTGAAATCAACTTCTTAGTTGGTAAGAAACAGTTGAAGCCAATCTTAGAAAAATGTATTAACATCCATGGTGCAACAAAGACTGCTGAAATCCTTGATGCAGTTAAGTCCCTTGGTTATAAATATTCCACTCGTGCAGCTATGACCGTATCCATCTCTGATATGAAAGTACCAGAAGAGAAGAAACAGATTATGGCAGAAGCAGAAGCTACCATTGAAGATATTGCAAAAGAGTATAGACGTGGTAGAATGACGGAAGAAGAAAGATATTCAGCAGTTATTGATACTTGGAAGGAAGCAGATAAGATTCTTACTGATAAGCTTCTAAGTGGTCTTGATAAATTTAATAACATTAAGATGATGTCCGACTCCGGTGCCCGTGGTTCCGATAAGCAGATCAAACAGCTTGCTGGTATGCGTGGTTTGATGGCGGATACGACTGGTAAAACAATCGAATTACCTATTAAGTCCAACCTTCGTGAAGGTCTTGACGTATTGGAGTACTTTATCTCTGCACATGGTGCTCGTAAAGGTCTTTCTGATACAGCGCTTCGTACCGCTGACTCCGGTTATTTGACTCGTCGTCTTGTTGACGTTTCGCAGGATTTAATTATTCGTGAAGTAGATTGCTGTGAAGGTCAGGAAATTCCAGGAATGGTAATTGAAGCGTTCATGGATGGAAAAGAAATGATCGAGAGCTTGGAAGAAAGAATCACAGGAAGATATTCCTGCGAGTCAATCTACGATGCTGACGGTACAATGATCGTTAAGGCAAATCATATGATTACACCGAAGCGTGCAGCAAGAATTATTTCAACAGGAGTTGAAAAGGTTAAGATTCGTACAATTTTATCCTGTAAATCACACATTGGTGTTTGTGCAAAATGTTATGGTGCAAACATGGCAACTGGCGAGGCAGTACAGGTTGGTGAAGCTGTTGGTATTATCGCAGCTCAGTCCATCGGTGAGCCTGGTACACAGCTTACCATGCGTACCTTCCATACCGGTGGTGTTGCGGGAGATGATATCACACAGGGTCTTCCTCGTGTTGAGGAATTATTTGAAGCAAGAAAGCCAAAGGGACTTGCAATTATTGCAGAGTTCGGCGGCGTAGTTACAATAAAAGATACAAAGAAGAAACGTGAAGTTATTGTTACTAATAACGAAACGATGGAAGCAAAAGCATACTTAATTCCTTATGGTTTCCGTATTAAGGTTTCCGATGGCGATGTGCTTGAAGCTGGTGATGAATTAACCGAAGGTAGTGTTAATCCTCATGATATCTTAAGAATTAAGGGAATTCGTGCTGTACAGGATTATATGATCCAGGAAGTACAAAGAGTTTACCGTCTGCAAGGTGTTGAGATTAATGATAAGCATATCGAGGTTATCGTTCGTCAGATGTTAAAGAAGATTAGAATTGAGACCAATGGAGATACAAGTTTCTTACCAGGTACTTTAGTAGATACTTTGGAATATGATGATGAGAATGCAAGATTACTTTCAGAAGGCTTAGAGCCAGCAGATGGTAAGCAGGTAATGCTGGGTATCACTAAGGCATCCCTTGCAACAAATTCCTTCTTATCAGCAGCTTCCTTCCAGGAAACTACAAAGGTTCTTACAGAAGCAGCGATTAAAGGTAAAGTCGATCCATTAATTGGTCTTAAGGAAAATGTTATTATCGGTAAGTTAATACCAGCTGGTACTGGTATGAAGAGATATCGTTCTGTAAAACTTGATACGGATACACCTGAGGAGTATACTCTTTCTGAAGAACTTGAAGGTGAAGGCAGTTATTTTGAGGAATACGACAGCTTTGAATTCTCCAATGAGGATTTTGATGAAGAGTCCTTATATGAGGAAGATTATGATGACGAAGGTTCCCTTGATGCTGAAGATGGAATAGCAGACATTGTTTATAATGAGGATAAATTCAAAACTCATGACATGGACGATTTAGATGACGCAGATGATTCTCGTGTTGCCTATGGAGCAAATGCTCATAATGATGGCAACTGGACAGAAGCAAAGTTTAATCTAAAAGGTATTTCAGAAGATGATTACAGCGACGAAGATTAGAGTTAATAAGTAATGTTTAACAATGTGCGGGCTCGAAAACGTTGGTTTTCGAACCCGCTTTTTAATATCTTAGAAATTTTTTTAAGTTTCCTATGATTAAAGCTCTCCGAACTAAGGATAATCAGCAATGCGTACGTTTGTTAACAATAGGAAAACCTGCACTTTGTTCAAATAGGGGGTTGATTTTCAAAATAAAGTTAGGTATTATAAAGCTAAATGTTTTGATGGAGATACATATACAACTCCAACAATTCTGAATAAAAACATTGTCATTATTTTAGATTTTTTGTTTTAAAACAATAAACTTAATAATACAATATGACAAAATGAAGTGACTGACTAATATTATATTGTAATAGAAAGAATGAGGATTAAGAGTATGGATTTTTTAAAAAAATATGAGGAATGGACAACAAACCCATACTTTGATGAAGCCACCAGAGCGGAGCTTGTGGCACTCAAAGATAATGAAACAGAGATAAAGGAACGTTTTTATCGTGATTTAGAATTTGGTACAGGTGGTCTTAGAGGTATTCTTGGTGCAGGTGTTAACCGTATGAATCTCTATACAGTTAGAAGAGCCACTCAGGGTTTGGCTAACACAATTCTTAGAGAAGCTGGAGAAAGCAAAGGTGTAGCAATCGCTTATGACTCCAGAAGAATGTCGCCTGAATTTGCACTTGATTCTGCTCTTTGTTTAGCTGCAAACGGAATCCATGCATATTTATTTGAAAGTCTTCGTCCGACTCCGGAACTGTCCTTTGCTGTTAGAGAACTAGGCTGTATGGCAGGTATCGTAATCACAGCAAGCCATAACCCTGCTGAATATAACGGTTATAAAGTATATTGGGAAGATGGCGCACAGGTTACCTACCCTAAAGATGAAGAAATTATTAATGAAGTAAAATCTATTCATGATTTTGCTGAAGCAAAGACTATGAACAAAGAAGATGCACTTGCAAAAGGACTTCTTACCATTATTGGCAAAGAAATAGATGATAAGTATATTGCTGAACTTAAGAAACTGGTTGTAAATCCTATCAATGAGGAAAGCAAGAAGATGAAAATTGTCTATACTCCATTGCATGGAACAGGCAACCTTCCAGTTAGAAGAATCTTAGATGAGCTGGGATTTGAGGATGTATTAGTAGTTCCAGAGCAGGAGTTGCCTGATTCTGAATTTTCCACAGTTGGTTATCCGAACCCAGAGGATCCGAAGGTATTTGCACTTGCAAGAAAATTAGCAGATGAAGCTGGTGCTGATCTAATTCTTGCAACAGATCCAGATGCAGATCGCCTTGGAATTATGGTAAAGGATGATAAGGGCGAGTTTGTTTTATTTAACGGTAATATGACAGGTGCTTTAATTGCAGAATATCAGTTTTCTCAAAAAGCGGAAAAGGGAACATTACCAAGCAATGCAGCTTTAATCAAAACAATTGTAACTGGAAATATGTCCGATATGATTGCTGAGCACTATAATGCAAGATTAATTGAGGTATTAACTGGTTTTAAATATATTGGTGAACAGATTCGTTTATTTGAAGAAACAGGTTCAAATGAATATATCTTTGGATATGAAGAGAGTTATGGCTGTTTAGTTGGTACTCACTCCAGAGATAAGGATGCCATCGTTGCAGTAATGTGTCTTTGTGAAGCAGCAGCTTATTATAAGTCAAAGGGTATTTCGTTGTATCAGCAAATGAACAATATCTATGAGAAGTATGGATATTTCAAAGAAGACCTTGTATCTGTAACGTTAAAGGGTATTACTGGTATGGAGAGAATTAAAGAGATTATGAACAGCTACCGTGAGAACCCTCCGGTTGCAGTTGGAGACTATAAAGTTCTTAAGATAAGAGACTATCAGGAGGATACAATTACTGACACCGAGACCAAAGAAGTAACCGCAACAGGATTACCAAAGTCCGATGTTCTATACTTTGATTTAAATGATAATGCCTGGTGTGCTGTAAGACCATCCGGTACCGAGCCTAAGATTAAATTCTATTTTGGTGTTAAGGGAGCAGATGCTAAGGATGCTGATGTGAAGCTGTCAAAATTGATGAATGATGAGGTTTTCAAGGTAAGTTAAGGCCTAAATAAATGTAATATTATAAACAAGATGTAGCGGCAAAGCTGTTTCAATCGTTACGAAAAAGGAAGAAGGATTATGAAGCCATAATTCTTCTTCCTTTTAAAATGAATTACTCAAGCTATGCAATACTAATTCGAATAGTTCACTAGATATAATCAACTACCAAATGTTTTGATGTATCTTGTCCTTCACATCAAATTCGTGCTGGTTATGAATGACTGCATCATCCGCAGGATATCCCAAGGCAATGTAACAGGGCATGATATAATTATTCGGATGTCCAATGGTTTCCTTAAGATATTCAGTCTCCTTATCAAAAGGAATTCGGAAAGAAGAACCTAAACCCTCTGCTGCCGCAGCAAGAAAAATATTCTCTATACAACACCAGATGGAAGCAAAACCATTAAGGTGGCTCAGTGATTTTGATTTTAATAACGGAGTATCCTGACGATAGAAGGGCAAAATTAGACATCCTGAATGGTACAACATGGAATATTGTTTTGGTACACCATCCATATACATCTCTCTTTGGCAGGGATTATCCAAGTGGGAGCCTTCTAGAAAGCTTTCTACTTGTTTTGTTGTTATCTTCTTTGGAATTTTACCAATAATCTTAGCCTTTTCAGCTGGATCGGTAATGACAACAAATTCCCAATTTCTCATATGATCGTTGGTGGGTGCCTTTAGACCGGCATTTAAAATCCTATGAATGACCTCCAAAGGAATTTCAATGTCTTTCAGGTCACGAATAGTGCGTCTTTGATTAATTACAGAATAAAAATCCATATATACTACCCCTTTCGTATAAATATGGGATATTATACCATAAACAGCCAAACAAAGCAAACATATGTTTGAATTGTTTGGCTGTAAGCAATGATATAAAACACTAAAACAGTCTTCTTTTGCTTTTATAAATCAATATTTAATAGAAGTTAAACCAGCTTCTGTCCACAATTCGAACAGAAATTAGCAGCTTCCGTCTTAGTTCCGCAATTTGGGCAGAAATTTGGTTTGGCACTGCTCTGCGAATTGGGAGTTCCGTTTGGCTGTTGAGATGTATTAGCATTATTCGATTTATTTACATTAGGCATATTCTGCATCATCTGATTTGCCATATTAATTCCCATCATCATTCCTGCCATATCAGAAGCTGCGCCACCACCTTGCATGTTACCAGAGGTCATTCCTTCTGTAAAAGCGATGGACTGATAGCGACCGAGGTCTCCTACCATACTATGAGATGCATTTTTATTAATCATATTTTGTATTTGCTCTGGATAAGTAAAGCTCATGATGTTAAAGGCGGTAATTGACATACCAGAATCAAAGAGCTGCATATCAAGGTCGGATCGGATACCCTTTGCTATTTCAAAGGAGTTAACCTGAAGATTGAAC
This sequence comes from Bacillota bacterium, assembly GCA_023407575.1. Lineage (GTDB taxonomy): Bacteria > Bacillota > Clostridia > Lachnospirales > Lachnospiraceae > Mobilitalea. Next base: position 280,611 of record JAEYLX010000049.1, on the reverse strand, counting down.
ATATCTTTGCCTTCCTTGCTAATCCATTTCATAAGAAGTTGATCAAGGATAGTGACAATACGAAGTCGTACATCCTCAATATAATATGCTTGTTTCACACCTGCTATTTTATCGATTAATTTCACATAGTCAGTAACCTTAAAGGTAAAGGTGCCGTTTGCACGGATTGGCATACCGCCAGGTAATTGTGGAGTTGGAATGTTAATAGCGTTCTGTGTGCCCCATTTCACAATAAATTCTTTTGTATTTATAAATAAAACTTCGGCTCTTACACCACTGTTAAAACCAAATTTGAACCCTGAAAGAGTAGAGAGAAAGGGAATAATTTGTGATTCGATATCGTAATCACCTTCATCTTTAAAAATACCTTCCAGTTTACCATTATAAAGAAAGACTGCATCCTGACCTGGGCGAATAATTAAACGGCTGCCTTTCTTAATCTCATCATTACTCCATTTATAAAAAATCATGTCATCACGAAATTCTTGCCATTCTACTACGTTAGCAAATTGTCTTGAGAATAAACCCATGCTATTACCTCCTATATACATATTAATTTACATTGCTAAGTTACACTTAATACGGCAATTAAATTTTGCTAATTGCTTTTGCGACTAGTTACTTAAATAATTAAAAATACAGTTTATTTAATTCATTATTTCGCTTCTATTTATCTGTTAATCATTTCTTTGATAATCAGCTATATGCTTAAAACTTTCCGCCACCGGAGCTATGAGACCTGCCGCCACCTGATACACCACCACGGAAGCCACCAGAGTTAAAGCCACCACCACGGTTATTCTGATTGTCTTGAGGCTTCCTTACTCGGGTAACTGTTGTTCTAAGATAGATATCCCGTCTGCCAATTAACCCAGAGTTGTTTTGATCAATATAGTTATTACCGCCAGCAGTCATCCGTCCACTGGAATTGTAAGCCATAATAGCTACTGTGATTGCTCCAACTAATAATGAAATTCCAAGTAGCACCAAAGGATTTTCCATTATTTCAAGTACTTGGCTTTTCGTGGAGTTACGGTCAGAAGGCCAGGTTGCATCATAGTTTGGAGCATCTGGATTACTGGACTGAGGAGTTCCTGCAGTGTAATCATGATCGTAATTTAATTCGGAATCATCACTCATATAATCAGCAGCCATTTTTATATAGGTAGCAAAGGCATCATAATAATTACCGTCGGATAAGTCGGGTGTAATTTTATTAATAATAGTATCAATTCGTTTTGAATGAATATAGGTTTCAGCAGACCCAAAACCCTCTATGAATACATCACGTTCAACCATATCCATTCCCAAGTATACACGATTACCCTCTGGCAGGGCATCTTCAAAATCTTCGATATAATTTTCGATATATGGAGCACTGGAATTATCATGTGTTAAAATCATTATTTCGATACCAGCTGCATCACCGTAAGTAATACACAGCTCTTCTAAGTCGCTAAGTTCTGATGTGGATAATAGATCAGCGTTATCATAAATATGTTGATAACTTTGATCTGTTTGTTCCGCTGAAACAGGCACGGCTCCTATAAATAATAAAGTTATACTTAAGCATAAGCAGGTCAATAAACGACTGGAGATTGCTTTGTACATTAGAAGCCACCTCCTAATATGATTCGTATTAATTGCAAAATGATATAAGTTCCAGTAGATACTCCCGTGAACCAAGCCAACATCTTTGCTTTACTCAAAGGGGGTTTACCAACAATTTTACCAGTTTGGCCATTCATCATAAAGATATGCTCGGCTTGCCGATAGTCATAACATACCATCCAGACGGGCATAAGAGTATATTCGGCCTTCCTCTTTCTAATATTGATATCCTCGCGGTTAATATTAACAGTAGTATAACCATTGATGGTGGAACGAATGTATTGATTTACATACCTACTAACTCTTTCCTTAATACGTGGTAACATTTGTTCTTCATCAAAATCATATTTTTCTGCTATATAACCTGCTAGATAAGGCATTTCAAACTGCTTCAGATTTTGGTAATTATATGGTTCCATTTTATCCATCATGGAATCCTCCATTTTCTTAGAGGAATCACAGGGAATACGTGAGTAATTCAAATCTACCTTTCTATAAACATGATACCATTTGGTTTCTGTATAGATCCAATCACCCATGGTATAGGTTCGAACTCTGGTACAGGTTGCGTCTACCTCACCCCTGCCATTCATATCATACAGCCAGAACGGGACATAAAGACCAGTAATATTTTTAATACGGTCGGCAGTCATAAAGTCAGAGGGTGTTAAGAGGCCTTTTTTACACCATTTTTTAAAAGCTTCCTGTGCCTGCTCTTTGCTAATAGTAAAGGGAATAACAAGCGCAGGAGAGAGGCTGCCGCTTAACCGATCACCTAGAACAACTCCAGCTCCGCAGAAGCTACAGGTTGTGGCAGTTGTTTGGGTGTCCGTAATTAAAACGGCACCGCAATTGTTACAGTGATATTCATTGGCCTCACTTCCATGGAAGGTTGAGTGTCTGCTAGTCTCATCAGAATTTGAAGAATCAGAATAATCGTACTCGAAACCTGATTCGGCAGCTTTTCTGTCTTCGTCATCCATATCATAGGAAGCATCTCCGCCAGAGGAATGTTTGCCAGCCATTTCCTCAATATGATCTGTCCGTCCGCAGCTGCCGCAGCGAAGCATACCGGACTGTGTGTCAAAGGCCATATCGGCCCCACAATTAGGGCATTTATAGTGTACTACTGTTGACATTTTTACATCCTTCCTTTTAGGCTTTACCTAATAGCTTTTTTGATGGCTAATTCTGTAATCAACCGAAGATTGCATGATATAAGCCAACAATATAAAACGGCAAGGCGTTCACTTGTCATGAATTGTTAAAATGTCCGCTTTAGAAAGAAGGTTCTTTCCTTGCGGACATTTATCTATGAATCTTAAATGAGTTGAGTGACTTGCACTAACCTATCTTTTCGAAAGAGTACTACTTTGTAAGGCTTGCTTTGAGAGCGGCAAGTTCACTATCAACATCGGAAGCTGAGGAATATTTTTTGGAAAGATCCTCAATTGTATGTTCCTTTGAAGAGTTGTTTAAGGTAGCCATTGCATTTGCTTTATCAAGCGCCTTATCTGCCATTTCTTCATATCTATGAAAACTTGCGATAGAGTCATTTGCACTGGCAACGGAGGATTCCATCTTGTTAATGCGTTCCTGTGTCTTAGCAACAGCAAGTTTACCTTTTATCATATCCTTGCGTGCTTCCAGTTCATTAATATCATCCACTAATTTGTCATGCATCTCGCGCATATGAACTGCATTGGTATGTGCTAAATCATATGCTTCTTGAAGTCCGGTTTGTCTCGCAGTTAATGTTGCTTTCTGTTCCAGGAATTTGCGGGCATCGTCTTCGTTGTTAGATTCTAAAGCTTTTATTGCATATGATTGCATTTTGCCAATTTCTTCTACACAATCATCAAGGACTCTCTTGGCACGTTGTTCTTCTGCCATTATAGTAGCTGTTTCAGATTTTACTTTACCAAGATCTGAATTTAGATTTCTAAGGCACTGATCAATCATTTTTTCTGGATCCTCTGCTTTATCTAACAGTGCATTAATATTGCTTGACATAATGTCTCTGAATCTTGTTAATATTCCCATTGTGATATCCTCCTATATTATCTTTCCGGCTTACCTTGCAAAAAATATTAGTGTTCGAAATCATATCAAAACGTTCTGCACTGAGCCGAATTGTTAACTAATTACAGTTACAAGTTTAGTATTTATTTACTCCATCGTCAAGTTAAATTATGGTTAGAATAATTAGAGCAGATTAAAGCAATATTAGAAGCATCAATTTTCGTAACAGTTCTTAAGGCTGAACTATTACAATTTATCAGAGGGAAATAACGGTTCATGTTGTATTTTTACAGCACGTGATTTATAATTAGGTACGAATTCGCTAGAGGAATTAGAAATAATGTACTTAATGAATAAAGTACTTAATATAGAAAGAGAGATCAATATGTGGATTGCAAAGGATTGGAAGGATTACGAAGTTATAGATACCTCTAATGGTGAGAAGCTTGAGCGCTGGGGAAATTATATTTTGGTACGTCCAGACCCACAGGTTATTTGGAATACAGATAAACAGCAAAAAGGCTGGAAGAAGCCAAATGCACATTATCATAGAAGCTCAAAGGGCGGAGGAGAATGGGAGTTCTTTGATTTACCTAAGCAGTGGGATATTACTTATAAGAATTTGACCTTTCATTTGCAACCCTTTAGTTTTAAACATACAGGACTATTTCCCGAGCAGGCTGTTAATTGGGATTGGTTTTCTGAAAAGATTGCAGGAGTTAAGGATAGACAGGTAAAAGTATTGAATTTGTTTGCTTATACAGGTGGAGCTACGTTGGCGGCAGCAAAAGCTGGTGCTGCTGTTACACATGTGGATGCATCAAAGGGTATGGTTACCTGGGCGAAAGAGAATGCAGAGGCATCGGGACTCGGAAATGCTCCTATTCGTTATATGGTGGATGATTGTGTTAAGTTTGTGGAAAGAGAAATTCGCAGAGGCAATAAATACGATGCTATTATAATGGATCCGCCTTCCTATGGACGTGGACCAAAGGGTGAAACTTGGAAGATTGAAGATAACATTCATCCATTTGTACAGCTATGTACACAGGTGCTGACAGAGAAACCTCTTTTCTTCCTTTTAAATTCCTATACAACGGGGCTGCAGGCAGGGGTTTTAACTTACATGCTTTCGGAGGAATTAGGGAAGAGGTTTGGTGGACAGGTTACGGCTGATGAGATTGGATTACCTGTGAGCGGAAATGGGCTGGTTCTGCCTTGTGGTGCATCTGGACGTTGGGAAGCATAGAGGTAGAGTGAAACGGAAAGAAGAGAACTTTCCAACAAAGAGTTCTAAACATAAACAAGGCTATGAGACAAGTTGCAAACGCAATATGTCTCATAGCCTTGTTTTTATATATCCTCTTTCAAGTATTTTTTTATTCCGCTTAGGGCATAACCTTTTGCTAATTCGTCTATCGTATGAGCTTTTGCTGTAAACCTTTTAGATTCGTAGTTTTTAAGGGAGTAACCCTGCTTTAAAACGATAAACTTAGCTATATTAGCTTTTAGTGCTCTTTTTGGACAGTCATAGATGCATTTTAGACATAGGAAACACTTCTTTGAAAAGACAGGATGGTCATTACACATATGTATATTTTTTGCAGGACAGCTATTTGCGCACAATCCACAGCCATTGCAACTATCTTTGACCTTAATATGGAGAGCAAAGCTTTTTCCTGCAAAGGGTAGCTTCTCAAACTCTCCGAGGAATGAAATGGCACGATTAAGTAGAGTGGGTTTGGTTTTTCGAGTGATGCCTAAGAGGAGATCATTAACAATTCTTTCTACCTTATGAGGAAGTATTTCTAATAATCGCTGAGAGAGTTCCTCCGGTGTAGCTATGATAAAGTTTGAGGGCATGACAATCATATGCTCATATACTACAGGATAACCTTGTTTCTCCAGACGTTTGATGGTATGAAGTCTACAAGCGGTATTTGGTGTTATTTCACCACCGCCGGAGACGCTAATTACAACAGCGGCACAAGTGTTATGCCTAGAGAGTTTACTGATTAAATGATAAATTGGTTCTGGAGCATTCGCAGCATAGACAGGATAAAGGATAAGAAGTAAATCACAATTTTTCTGTTCATATGGAGTACGAGGACTGATATCACGAAGTGTTACATCAATATTATGTTTGCCTAAAGAACTGGCAAATTGTTTTGCAACTCGTAGAGTTCCTCCGGTTCCACTAAAATAATCTATTTCCACTGTTTTTGGTATCTGGTAAGGTCTCAACTTAATCCTCCCTTTTAGATGTATATTCATACTAAATCGTATTGCTGTTTTCTAATATATAATATAGCAGATTATGGGTATGATTTCTATTAAATAAGTTGGTATAGTTTATAAGGTTGTCTGTAACATTTAAGGGTATAATTCGTCTATATTAATATAGAACATTTAATATGAAATTATTAAGATAGGATAAATGTTCAGGCTACATAAATACTTGATGATTAAATTGTAACTATAAATGTGTTTGATATAGCCTATAAGTAAGATAGGAGAGGGAGAATGGAAGCACAAGATAAGGAATTCATAGAGGTGATTTGTAAGGAGCATTGGAAAGAGTTATATCGTTTCATTTATTATAAGGTGCAAAACAGGGAAGAGGCTGAAGATATTACGCAGGAAACCTTTGCTAAAGCATTAGCCTATAGCCGTAAGAATGAAGTTAATATAAGAAACTACAATAATTATCTAAAAACAATAGCGGTCAATCTGTTACGTGATCAGTGGAGAAGCAAAGCAAGAAAGGGGCATAGCTATACATTGGACGAAGTAGACCACAATCAATTGGCTGCTGAGGATTTTACGGATAATCTGGCAGAACGTGAGGAACTTAAGCTGGCTTTATCTCAATTAAATAGGGAACAGCAAATAGTGATTGAATTAAGAATCATGAAAGGATATTCTCTGTCAGATACTGCAAAGCAAATGAAGAAAAGAGAAGGGACAATTCGTGTTCTTCAATACAGGGCAATTAAAGCTTTAAGTCGAATTCTGAACCCATAGAAAGGTGGATAGGTTATGAAGGAAAGACAATTATCAAAATATATTGATGAAATAAATAAGGGGAAATTACCAACCCCAAAGGATACCAATAATCAAGATTATGATAAGTTAATAGAGACTGTAAAAAAAATACGTTTACTGCGTGAGATAGAATATCCTGATGAGATGTATGAGAAGCAGCTAATTCATTCTCTATCTGAAAATGATTCTGTGAATAGTGTCAAAACAGATGCTATAAATAAAATAATAAAAATAGAAAATTTTAAAGAAGAAAAAAGTAGGATACAACGTTTTTGGAAAGGGGTATCCTATACAGCAGTAATAGTGGCTGCTGGGTTATTACTTACGTTGGGATTGAATAGGTTATTGCCAACAGAACCCACAAGCATAGTTTATGCAATGGAAAAGGCAATGAAGGAAGTAGAAGCTTATCACGGCATACTGGAAGTAACTCAGATAAATGAATTAGGTGAAGCTACCTCTCAATCAACCAGAGAAGTATGGGCAAATCTCAAGGGTGAGTACTACCTTGAGGAAATAGATGGATTCTCAAAAGGAATTGTTACCGTAAATAACGGAGAAAGTAAATGGCAGATCAATTCACAGGATAATCAGGTTCTTCTATTTGCCGCTTACCCGGATCCTTATCGCTTTACCTTTGAACTTGAATTAGAGTTGGAGGAGATGAAAGCAGCAACTTTAATTAAGGAAGTTGGAGTTGAATTTATTAATGAAAGAAAGGCATTAAAGCTAGAGATAACACCGAAAGACGGAGATTCTTATTATCTATGGCTGGATGAGGAAACAGAGTTACCACTGCAAAAATTAACCGCAATGCAAAACTCAATTCAATATAAAATATCTTATAGTTTTATTGAATATATTAATTCCATTCCAGATGAACTTCAGACCTATTCTTTGCCGCAAGGATTTGAAGAGGTGGATCTTAATCCAGAGCAATTTGTATTAACCATGGAAGAGGCTGCAGAGTTAGTTGGATTTTCTCCAGTATATTATGAAGTAACTCCCGCGGATTATAGATTAGAAAAAATTTCTGTAGATAAGAACCTATCCGCGGTTAAGCTATACTATAATTATGAAAAGGTTGAGAAAAAGATAGTTCTGATGCAGTCGAAAGCCTTAAAGGATTTTATACCTGATGCAGGAACTGTACTTGGCAGCATAGGTGATCATAATCTGGAGATTTTAATCTCTGGGCAGGTGACATCATTGCGTTGGCAGGAGGGGGATATGGAATATAGTATATATGGAGAAATACAAATGGAGGACCTTATGGCATTTGCACAAGAAATAACAGAAGAAAAGGTAAGCATACCAGAAGTATCAAACGATAGTGAAGTAAAACCTCAGATTGAGGTAGAGACTGATCTGGAGGCGGAGACAAACGAACAGAAGAGTGTGGATGCAGGTCATTCGCCCTGGAAACTTGATCCCGTATTTGTAACCCAGGTATTTGCAAGTCTTTTAATTTCTCCGGAAGGGATTGTAGGGGACTATCCTATTGCTTATGATGACATAGTCATTATTGAAAATAATGGTGTTGATGCTATAGCAGAAATTAAGGATAATAACTCTATAGCCAAATATGTATATTTAAAGAGACTAATCCGTCAAGATGAAACCGGTATATGGACAGTGGTTGGTTATGATGTAGTAGAATAAATATAAATCGCGTTCACCTCTGTTCAGGGTTAATTCGGGAGAATTATTCATATGTTGAATGTGCAGTTTAATTAATTGTTTAAAAAAGCTTTTATTTTATCATAGAACTGATATAATTAAAACTATAGTAATAGGAATATAAATTTGAAAGAACAGAGGTAGTAATATGAAAAGGTGCCTTGCTTTATCTCCATGCAAAGTCAAGTAGATAGTACTTGCATGGAGTAACATACTATCTGATTTTGACTTTGCATTTTCAATTGATTCACATTGAAAAGGAGTAAAGTTAAAATGATAAAAAACAAATTGAATAAAGAGCTCTATAACTTTTATATATTTATTTTGGGGCAGTTTGTATCACAACTCGGGAGTAAATTGACTAGCTTTGGTTTACAACTTTGGGCATTTAAAGAAACAGGATCAGTATTATCCATGGCGTTACTTTCACTATGCTCCGTGGTACCGGAAGTACTGCTAAGTTTTATTTCAGGAAGTATCAGTGATAACTGGAATAAGAAAAAAATTATGCTAGTTGCAGATTCTATTGCTGCGTGTTTCTCATTTGGAGTTATCCTTATGATTTTCACAGGGACACTCCGATTGGAATACATTTATATAATAAATATTGTGCTTGGTATCACAGATTCCTTTCAGAACCCGGCATCAGAAGTTACGATTTCGTTAATCGTACCTAAAGATCAATATGTACGGACAAGCGGGATTAGATCCTTTTGTACGGCGTTTACCGGGATTGCTCCGCCTGTTGTTGCTACATCACTATATGCCTTTTGTGGTCTTAAGATAATAGTTATTATAGATCTTATTACATTTATAATAGCTTTTATTAGCTTAGCGGTATATGTTAAGATTCCACATAATATGGTCCAAACAGACAGATCAACCAATCTTTTTGAGCAATGTAAGTTTGGTGTTCAATACCTTTTTAATAATAAGGGTATTTTTAGATTAATCATGTTCATGGCATTTGTTAATCTTGTTTCTTCTATATATAATACAATTCTTCAACCGATGGTACTATTAAGGAATGGGGATAATGATATTCAACTGGGCATCGTTACCAGTGTGGTTAGTGTAGCAGGGCTTGTTGGCAGCTTTCTTGTGAGCAGAGTGCAGAATACAACAAAGAGGGTACCCCTCATATTAAATATCATGTCTTTTTCTTTTCTAATATGTAATGGGTTGCTAGGGATTGGGCGTAATTACTATGTATGGACTTTTGCAGTATTTGCGGGGAATTTATTTATACCAATTTTATTGGCAAATATGGAATACATTATGCGCACGAAGATACCGATTGAACATCAGGGAAAGGTGTTCTCTGCAAGAAACACGCTTCAATATGCAAGTATACCCGTAGGAAAATTATTAGCCGGGGTTTTGTCGGATAAAGTTTTTATACCATTTATGGCCGGAAATTCATTTTTGCGTGATTTCTGTACTTTGCTAGTTGGGGATGGTGCTGGTGGTGGAATAGCTTTACTTTATTTGTGCATAGCTTTCATAGGAGTAGCGGGCTGCAGTATATTCCGTCGTGACAAGAAGTTGATGTCTTTAGATGTTTAGCAAATTAACTTTAATGAAATAATTAGTAACAGGTTTTGCAAAAGAGATAATTGCTTGTGAAACCTGTTTTTTAATGAAGAAATTTATACTGGAGGATAAAATCTGCTGAAGCCATAGTAATCTGGCATTTTGCAAAGAGCATGAGTCAGGTTATATCTGCATATAATTTAGCATTAACACGCTAAAGGGTGATTGCATGGCAAGTCAGATAAAAAATATGATTTTTGAAGGAGGAGGCATCTTAGGTATTTCATATTTGGGGGTGCTGGATTACCTATATCGAAGTGGAAGAATGCAAGGTCTGCAAAGAGTTGCAGGAACCTCAGCTGGTGCAATTACGGCATGTATTACAAGCTTTCAACTTCCCTTTGAAAAGATTGAAAGTATTGCAGCATCTCTGGACTATAAGAAAATACCTGAAAGAACCGAGATCAACGAGTTGAAGCTAATACCGGAAGAAATCAAAGTACAAATTGATAATTTATTTGGAGATATCAATTGCATCTATCGGTTAATCCATGAATATGGTTGGTTTTCAACGGAGTATTTTTATAAGTGGATACAAAAGGTCATTGCTGACCAATTTGATATAAGAAAGAAACGCCCTCCTTATACCTTTGCTGATTTTAAAAATGCAAGCCTTCATAAAGAAAACCGTGCCTTTTATGATCTATATATCATTGGAACGGACCTTTCCATGAAAACCACACGTGTATTTTCTTATGAAACAACTCCCTTAATGGAGGTTGCAATGGCAGTTAGAATTTCCATGTCAATTCCTCTTTTCTTTGAGTCGGTAAAATTAGAAACTGTTGATGCCAGCGGAGCATCCAGGAACAATATTTTTTGTGATGGAGGGCTATTGAATAATTATCCCCTCAACCTATTCGATAAGCCAAAATATAATCCGAATTTATATTATGGAGTCAATATGGAGACCCTTGGTGTTCGATTTATGCAGCAATTGAATGATAAAGAAATTGATTGTCTGCTTACCTATATAGAGAGTCTTTTACATGCTGCCTCCTATGTTCAGCAAGGTATTTATGACAGTAATGCTCTTAATAAAGAACGATCTATTGTGGTGGATGCCAAAAACATCAGTCCTGTTGATTTTAGTGTTACTGCAAATGACGAAAAATATTGGTTTTTATATATGCAGGGGTATCATGCTGCGAAAAGATATTTTAAATATAAAAGGCAGAGTTGATCCGTGTTGCTGGGATCAACTCTGCCTTTTAATTACAGTATTCATTAGCTTGGCTGAAATACAAATGTTAAATGATATTTTAAACTAAATTTCATCCCTTTGAATAAATAGGCTATAGACGGATGCATACTAGAATATATACCCAAAAATAATACCAAAAAAGGGTTAAAAACTTTGTAAAAAAGTTCTTGCAAAAATATTTAGTATGCTGTATAATAGCTAATGTTGTGACATTGATAGCGTTGAAACGTGAGGTTGCTACCGATAATGGGTAGGTTTTCCGTGGAGCGAAGGTCAAGTTATGAAACTGGCGACAAGTCACTGTACCATATAATGTTCTGCCCTGGGCAGATAAAACGTGTGAAAAATATCATAAGATACGTTAAGATGCAAATCGCTCACGGTTTGTTCTATTAATTCGGGAATACCGAATTTTATGTATGAAATATGAAGATACACACGGATGAGTGTACAGTCACCACTTGTCGTACTGAAATTAAGTGCGAAAAGGAGGCGGCTTTTTTTATGGCAAGTCAAGTAATGAGAATCACATTAAAGGCGTATGATCATCAGTTAATCGATCAATCTGCAGGTAAAATCATCGATACTGTGAAGAAAACAGGATCCAAGGTGAGCGGACCAGTTCCGTTGCCTACTAAGAAGGAAATTGTTACAATTCTGAGAGCGGTTCACAAGTATAAGGATTCCAGAGAACAGTTTGAGCAGAGAACCCACAAGAGATTAATCGATATCATCACACCTACTCAGAAAACTGTTGATGCATTATCCAGATTGGAAATGCCTGCAGGTGTGTACATCGACATTAAGATGAAGACAAAGTAATTCAAAGACAGAAGAATTCGACTTCATAATTAATGAAAATGTAATGTATAATCCGTTTGAGACTTGAAAGAAGACAAGTCAACAAAGTGGATATGACAGCTTGGAATGACGACAGCAGCGAGATGCTGCAAAGAATAACATTAATATAAAGTAGAAATCCTTAGGGTTCATATATGATTGTATATAACCATCTAGGATGATCACATGAATGTGTGATCCGCTGTAGATTAACAGGAGGTAAGAAAATGAAGAAAGCGATTTTGACTACTAAAATCGGTATGACTCAGGTATTCGGTGATAACGGAATACTCATTCCGGTTACAGTATTGCAGGCTGGCCCACTCTATGTTACACAGGTTAAAACTGTGGATAATGATGGATATGCAGCAATACAGGTTGGTTTTGGTGATATCAGAGAAACTCTGGTAAATAAACCAAGAAAAGGACACTTTGCAAAAGCAGGTGTTGCGAATAAAAGACATCTTAGAGAATTCCGGTTTGACAATGCTGCTGACTACAAAGTTGGTCAGGAAATCAAAGCTGACATCTTTACAGTAGGTGACAGAATTGATGCAGTAGGTAAGACTAAGGGTAAAGGTTTCCAGGGTGCAATCAAGAGACATAACTTATCAAGAGGACCTATGAAGCACGGTTCTAAGCATCATAGACATGCAGGTTCCAATGGCGCTGCAACAACACCTGGTAGAGTATTTAAAGGTAAGCATATGCCTGGACACATGGGTGCTGTAAGAGCTACTGTACAGAATCTTGAAATTGTTAGAATTGATGTAGAGAAGAACCTCATTCTTGTAAAGGGTGCAGTACCTGGACCAAAGAAATCCTTAATCATGCTGAAAGATACAGTAAAAAAAGCAAACTAGAGCTTTAAGAAAGGAGGAACACTTAAATGGCAAATGTTAAAGTTTATAATATCGAAGGCAAAGAAGTTGGTTCATTAGAACTTAACGATGCTGTCTTCGCAGTAGAAATAAATGATCATTTAGTTCATCAGGCAGTTGTTTTGCAGTTAGCAAACAAACGTCAGGGAACACAAAGCGCTAAAACCCGTGCTGAAGTAAGCGGTGGCGGAAGAAAGCCTTGGAGACAAAAAGGAACAGGTCATGCTAGACAGGGTTCAACCAGATCCCCTCAGTGGAAGGGCGGCGGTGTTATTTTCGCTCCCAAGCCTAGAGACTATTCCTTCAAGATGAATAAGAAGGAAAAAGCGCTTGCAATCAAATCAGCTTTAACTTCAAGAGTAAACGAAGCAAAGTTCTTCGTGCTTGATGATTTGAGCTTTGATGAGATCAAGACAAAGAAAATGAAAGCAGTTCTTGCTAACTTAAAGTTAGAGAAGGCACTTGTTGTTCTTGGTGATAAGAACGATAACGTACAGCTTTCTGCAAGAAACCTTCCAAAGGTTAGAACTGTATTATCAAACTCCATAAACGTATACGACATCTTAAAGTATGATACTTTAGTATTAACTAAGGATGCAGTAGCAAAGATTGAGGAGGTTTACGCATAATGGCTGATATTAAATATTATGATGTTATCCTTAAGCCGATCGTAACTGAGAAGAGCATGAGCACTATGGGCGAGAAGAAATATTCTTTCTCCGTACATCCTGATGCTACTAAGAATCAGATTAAAGAAGCGGTTGAGAAGATGTTTACCGGAGCTAAAGTAGCAAAGGTTAACACAATTAATATGGATGGAAAGACCCGTAGACGTGGTGCTACCTCCGGAAAGACCTCTAAAGTGAAAAAGGCAATTGTTCAGTTAACAGCTGACAGTGCTGAAATTGAAATTTTCTCAGGTCTGTAAGAAGTGTAAATTTTACACTACAATGTGAAAGCAAATTACACATTTGAACATTTCACGTTAAGTATATGAGATATCAAGAAAACAATATTTGGTATCGTTTTTGAAAGGAGTGCACATCATGGGAATTAAAACCTATAACCCATATACACCTTCCAGAAGACACATGACTGGTTCTGATTTTTCAGAAATTACAAAATCTACACCTGAGAAGTCATTGGTTGTTTCTTTAAACAAGAATGCAGGACGTAACAACCAGGGTAAGATTACTGTAAGACATCAGGGCGGTGGCTCTAGAAGAAAATATAGAATTATCGATTTCAAGAGAAGAAAAGACGGTATTCCAGCAACTGTTGTAAGTATCGAATACGATCCTAACAGAACAGCTAATATCGCATTAATCAACTATGCAGATGGTGAAAAAGCATACATTCTTGCTCCTAACGGTCTTCAGGTTGGCACAAAACTTATGAATGGTGAAACTGCAGAAGTTAAAGTTGGTAACTGTTTACCACTTCAGAACATCCCTGTAGGTACACAAATCCATAACATTGAGTTATATCCTGGTAAAGGTGCACAGTTAGTTCGTGCTGCTGGTAACTCTGCACAGCTTATGGCGAAAGAAGGAAAGTTTGCAACCCTTCGTCTTCCAAGTGGTGAAATGAGATTAGTTCCAATCATTTGTAGAGCAACTGTTGGTCAGGTTGGTAACATTGACCATGAGCTTATTAATGTTGGTAAAGCTGGTCGTAAGCGTCACATGGGTATCAGACCTACCGTACGTGGTTCCGTAATGAATCCGAATGACCATCCTCACGGTGGTGGTGAAGGTAGAACAGGTATTGGTCGTCCAGGCCCTGTTACTCCTTGGGGTAAACCTGCTCTTGGTCTTAAGACAAGAAAGCATAACAAGAAATCCAATAAGCTTATCGTAAGAAGAAGAGACGGAAAAGCAATCAAGTAATTGTAACTGTTTCTGCAATGTATAAATTGAAGCATACAAGATGAATTAAACCTAATTCACTTGTCATGAATTCGACAATAGAATTCTAAGGAGGTTAGAATACATGGCTCGTTCACTTAAAAAGGGACCATTTGCTGATGATCATTTATTGAAAAAAGTAGATGCGTTGAATGTGTCTGGTGACAAAACTGTTATCAAGACCTGGTCACGTCGATCCACTATTTTCCCACAGATGGTTGGACATACAATCGCTGTTCATGATGGTAAAAAGCATGTACCGGTATATGTAACAGAAGATATGGTTGGACATAAGCTCGGTGAGTTTGTTGCAACCAGAACCTATAGAGGTCACGGAAAAGACGAAAAGAAAACAAGAAGATAATGCGCGAGCATTGAATGGAAGGAGGTTCATCCATGGCGAAAGGACATAGATCCCAAATAAAGAGAGAAAGAAATGAGCAGAAAGATAACAGAGCAAGCGCTAAGTTATCCTTCACAAGAATTTCAGTTCAGAAAGCTTGTTTCGTTTTAGACGCCATTCGTGGTAAGGATGTACAGACAGCACTTGGTATCTTAGCATATAGCCCAAGATACGCATCCACAGTAATCGAAAAGTTATTAAAATCAGCGATCGCAAATGCTGAAGTTAAAAATATGGATACTGCGAAGCTTTACATTGATGAATGTTTTGCTAATCAGGGACCAATTATGAAAAGAATTAGACCTAGAGCACGAGGCACAGCTTATCGTATAGAGAAGAGAATGTGTCATATAACAGTAGTGCTTAATGAGAGATAAGGAGGGCAATAATGGGACAAAAGGTTAATCCTCATGGCTTAAGAGTCGGAGTTATCAATGATTGGGACTCCAGATGGTATGCTGAAGCGGATTTTGCTGATAATCTCGTAGAAGATTACAATATCAGAACATTTCTGAAGAAAAAGTTATACAGCGCAGGAATTTCTAAAATTGAGATTGAAAGAGCATCTGACCGTTTAAAAATAATAATCTTTACTGCAAAGCCCGGTGTAGTAATTGGTAGAGCTGGTGCAGAAATTGAAAATTTAAAAGCAGAGATCCAGAAATATACTGATAAGAAGTTAAATCTGGAAATCAAAGAAATTAAAAAACCTGATCTCAATGCACAGTTAGTAGCAGAGAATATTGCTGCACAGCTTGAGAACCGTATTTCCTTTAGAAGAGCAATGAAGTCAACAATGGCTAGAACCATGAAGTCTGGTGCAAAGGGTATCAAAACCTCCGTTGCAGGTCGTCTTGGTGGAGCAGATATGGCTCGTACTGAATTCTATAGTGAAGGAACTATTCCGTTACAGACTTTACGTGCTAACATTGATTATGGATTTGCTGAAGCAGATACAACTTTTGGTAAGTTAGGTGTTAAAGTATGGATTTATCACGGTGAAGTACTTCCTGTTAAAGGAGTAAAAGTAGAAGGGAGCGCAAACTAATGTTAATGCCTAAAAGAGTTAAACGCCGTAAGCAATTTCGCGGTAGTATGGCAGGTAAGCCATGTAGAGGCACAACAATTAACCAGGGTGAATTTGGATTAGTTGCTATGGAGCCTTGCTGGATTAAATCAAACCAGATAGAAGCAGCCCGTATCGCGATGACTCGTTTTACTAAGCGTGGTGGTAAAGTATATATTAAGATATTCCCTGACAAACCTGTTACAACGAAACCAGCTGAAACTCGAATGGGTTCTGGTAAAGGTTCCTTAGAGTATTGGGTAGCTGTTGTTAAACCGGGTCGTGTTATGTTTGAGATCGGTGGTATTTCTGAAGAAGTTGCAAGAGAAGCATTACGTCTTGCTATGCATAAATTACCGGTTAAATGCAAGATCGTATCCCGTGCAGACTTAGAAGGCGGTGAAAACAGTGAAAATTAATAAGTATGTAGAAGAATTAAAAGCAAAATCAGCTACAGAATTAAACATTGAATTAGTAGCTGCTAAGAAGGAACTTTTTAACTTAAGGTTCCAAAATGCAACTAACCAGTTAGATAACACAAGCAGAATTAAGGAAGTAAGAAAAAATATTGCGAGAATTCAGACAGTAATTTCCGAGCTTTCTAAGGCTTCTAAATAATTAACGATCGGTAGGTTTGCCTCGTGGTTGACCTTCGATCAAAGAAAGGAGTATCGTTGTGGAAAGAAATTTAAGAAAAGTTCGTATCGGCAAAGTTGTAAGCGACAAGATGGATAAGACAATCGTTGTAGCAGTTGTTGATAATGTAAAGCATCCTTTGTATGGCAAAATTGTTAAGAGAACCTACAAGCTGAAAGCACATGATGAAAACAATGAGTGTAACATCGGAGATAGAGTAAAGGTTATGGAAACAAGACCTTTATCTAAAGATAAGAGATGGAGACTTGTGGAGATCGTTGAAAAGGCGAAGTAATCTCGTATAAAAGAATTTCATTCCGTAGGGAAACAATAGAAATTCTTCGAATTCAAGTTCATTGATTATCGCAGGAAGCCATAGTATGGTTCCAGTGTGACTTCAATGAGGAATTCAAGGACGAATACGTTATTCTAACGTAGAGTCAGATTACAACTGAAAGGAGTATTATCATGATACAAGCAGAAACCAGACTTAGAGTTGCCGACAATACCGGTGCGAAAGAGTTACTTTGCATTAGAGTACTTGGCGGATCAACCAGAAGATATGCTAATATAGGCGATATCATCGTTGCTGCGGTTAAAGATGCAACACCAGGCGGTGTTGTTAAGAAGGGTGACGTTGTTAAGGCAGTTGTTGTTCGTACCGTTAAAGGCGCACGCCGTAAAGATGGTTCTTATATTAGATTTGATGAGAATGCTGCCGTAATTATTAAAGAAGATAAGAATCCGAAGGGAACACGTATCTTTGGACCGGTAGCGAGAGAATTAAGAGAGAAACAGTTCATGAAGATCGTTTCTTTAGCACCAGAAGTATTATAGGGAGGTGTCGACGCATGGCTATGACCAAGATTAAAAAGAATGATAACGTTCAAGTTATCACTGGAAAGAATAAAGGAAAAGAAGGCAAGGTTATCGCAGTTTTAGACGGCAAAGTAATTGTTGAAGGTGTTAATACCGTTTCTAAGCACAGCAAAGCAAGCCAGAAGAATCCAAAGGGTGGTATCATCCATCAAGATAATCCAATTGATGCATCAAACGTAATGTTAGTCCACAAGGGTAAAGCTACCCGTGTTGGTTTCAAGACAATTGAAACTAAGAAGGGACCTAAAAAAGTACGTTTTGCTAAATCAAACGGAGATGTAATCGATTAATTGAGAAAGGAGGAACATTTCGTTGGCTAGATTAAAAGAACAATATTTAAATGAAATAGTAGCCGGCATGACTAAGAAGTTCAGCTATAAGAACGTTATGGAAGTGCCGAAGTTAGATAAAATCGTAATCAACATGGGTGTTGGTGAAGCTAAGGATAACGCTAAGGTTTTAGAAACAGCACTCAAGGATATGGAAATCATCGCTGGTCAAAAACCTGTTACTACAAAGGCAAAGAAATCTGTTGCTAACTTCAAAATCAGAGAAGGTATGGCAATCGGTTGCAAGGTAACTTTAAGAGGCGAGAAGATGTATGAGTTTGCTGATCGTTTGATCAACTTATCCTTACCTCGTGTACGTGACTTTAGAGGTGTTAATCCTAACGCATTTGATGGTAGAGGTAATTACTCCCTTGGTATCAAGGAGCAGGTAATTTTCCCTGAAATCGAATACGATAAGATTGACAAAGTTAGAGGTATGGACATTATCTTTGTTACAACCGCTAAGACTGATGAAGAGGCACGTGAACTGTTAACACAATTTGGTATGCCATTTAAAAAATAGAGGAGGTATTTCCATGGCTAAAACGTCAATGAAAATTAAACAACAACGTACGCAGAAATTCTCCACTAGAGAATATAACCGTTGCAGAATTTGTGGCCGTCCGCATGCATATTTAAGAAAATACGGAGTTTGCAGAATTTGTTTTCGTGAATTAGCGTACAAAGGTCAGATACCAGGCGTAAAGAAAGCAAGCTGGTAAAAGTTAAGAAAGGAGGCAAATGAAATGACAATGACTGATCCCATTGCAGATATGCTTACGAGAATTCGTAATGCAAATACTGCGAAGCATGATACAGTAGATATCCCTGCTTCAAAGATGAAAATTGCTATTGCCGACATCCTCGTAAAAGAAGGTTACATCAAGAAATACGAAGTTGAGGAAGTTGAGAATTTTAAAACAATCCATGTTACTTTAAAATATGGTAAAGATAAAAACGTTAAGATTATCACTGGTATTAAGAGAATTTCTAAACCAGGTCTTCGTGTTTATGCTAACAGAGACAACATGCCAAAGGTTCTTGGAGGCTTAGGTGTAGCTATTGTTTCTACTAATAAAGGTGTTATCACTGATAAAGAAGCAAGAGCATTAAACGTAGGCGGAGAAGTACTCGCATTCGTTTGGTAAACTAAAATTAAAATACAAATGAATTGCATAACAATTCATTTGCATAAATCATAGGAGGTGCGGGCATGTCACGTATAGGAAGAATGCCTATCGCTATTCCTGCAGGCGTAACTGTAGAGGTAGCAGAAAATAATAAAGTGACCGTTAAAGGTCCTAAGGGAACACTGGAACGTGTGTTACCAATTGAGATGTCAATCAAAGTAGAAGGTAGCGAAGTTGTAGTTACCAGACCAAATGATTTGAAGAAAATGAAAGCTTTACATGGTCTTACAAGAACTTTAGTAGCTAATATGGTAGTTGGTGTTACAGAAGGATATACAAAGATCCTTGAAATCAATGGCGTTGGTTACAGAGCAGCTAAGGCTGGTAAAGAATTAACTTTAACATTAGGTTATTCACATCCAGTAGTTATGGTTGATCCAGAAGGTCTTGAGTCAACTATGGAAGGTCAGAATAAGATTATTGTTAAAGGTATTGATAAAGAAAAGGTTGGCCAATACGCCGCTGAAATCAGAGCAAAGAGAGCTCCTGAACCTTACAAGGGCAAAGGTATCAAGTATTCTGATGAGGTTATTAGACGTAAGGTTGGTAAGACCGGTAAGAAATAAGGGAGGAGTGAAATAACATGGTTAGTAAACAATCAAGATCTGAAATTCGTGTTAAAAAACATTTGAAATTACGTAATCGTTTCACAGGTACTCCTGAGAGACCGCGTTTAGCTGTATTTAGAAGCAACAACCATATGTATGCACAGGTAATTGATGATACAGTTGGCATGACGTTAGTAGCAGCCTCCACACTTGAGAAAGATGTTAAGGCTGAACTTGCAAAGACCAATGATGTAGCAGCAGCAGCTTACTTAGGTACTGTAATTGCAAAGAAAGCATTGGAAAAAGGTATTAAGGCTGTTGTCTTTGATAGAGGTGGCTTCATATATCAAGGAAAAGTAAAAGCATTGGCAGATGCAGCTCGTGAAGCTGGTCTGGAATTCTAAGCAAGGAGGAGAATACATGAAACGTACAATCGTTGATACCAATCAACTGGAATTAGAAGATAAAGTAGTATCAATTAAGCGTGTAACTAAGGTTGTAAAAGGTGGACGTAACTTTAGATTTACAGCATTAGTTGTTGTTGGTGACAAGAACGGACACGTTGGTGCTGGTCTCGGAAAAGCTACAGAAATTCCTGAAGCTATCCGTAAGGGTAAAGAAGATGCGATTAAGAAATTAATCACTCTTCCAATTGATGAGAATGGTAGTGTACCACATGACTTTATCGGTAAGTTCGGAAGCGCACACGTATTACTTAAGCGTGCTCCTGAAGGTACTGGTATTATCGCTGGTGGTCCTGCACGTAACGTGCTTGAACTTGCTGGTTTAAAGAATATCCGTACAAAGTCACTTGGCTCCAATAATAAGCAGAATGTAGTTCTTGCTACAATTGAAGGATTAAGCCAGTTAAAGACTCCTGAAGAAGTTGCTAAACTTCGTGGTATTTCTGTAGAGCAGTTATTACAATAATGATTGCGGTAGCGCAAAATTTCATGGCTGGTGAATCGAGAAATAGCAAGGTTCACCTTGATAAAAATGGAGGTGTCAGAAATGGCAGGTAAATTAAAAGTTACACTAGTGAAATCTACCATCGGTGCCATTCCGAAGCATAAAGCAACCGTTACGGCGTTAGGTTTAAAGAAACCTCATTGGACCGTTGAAATGCCGGATAATGCTGCTGTTAGAGGAATGCTTGATCAGGTAAAACACTTAATTAAAGTAGAAGAAATATAATTGCTTAAAGAAGGAGGTGCACGACATGAATTTATCAGAATTGAAACCCGCAGTTGGTTCCAAACAAAGCGATAACTTCAGAAAAGGACGCGGTCATGGTTCAGGTAACGGCAAAACTGCTGGTTACGGACACAAGGGCCAGAAAGCTCGTTCCGGAGCTCCTAGACCTGGATTTGAAGGCGGTCAGATGCCTTTATACAGAAGAATTCCGAAGCGTGGTTTTACAAATAGAAATACAAAAATTATTGTTGCATTAAACGTAGATGTATTAAACAGATTTGAGGACGGTTCTATTGTTACAGTTGATTCTTTATTAGAAGCAGGAATTATCAAAAACCCTAGAGATGGTGTAAAGATTCTTGGTCACGGCGAATTAACAAAGAAACTTGATGTCAAAGTTAATGCTTTTAGCGCAGGTGCAACGGAAAAGATACAAGCTCTTGGTGGAAATGCTGAGGTGGTATAATGTTCAAAACACTGCGAAATGCTTTTAAAGTTAAGGATATTAGAGACAGGCTGATTTATACTATAATTGCTCTTTTAGTAGTAAGAGTGGGAACTTTGCTTCCTGCTCCTGCTATTAGCAAGGATTATACCAATCAATTTTTAAACTCAGATGCTTTAGGCTTCTTTAATAGTTTGACTGGTGGCGGCTTTACAAGAATGTCTATTTTCGCATTAAGTATTACACCTTATATTACTGCTTCCATTATTGTTCAGCTTTTAACCATTGCTGTTCCTAAATTGGAAGAGATGCATAAAGAAGGTGAAGATGGCAAGAAGAAGCTGAACGAACTGACCAGATATTTAACTGCGGCTTTAGCAATAATTGAAGGTGCAGCATTTGCTATTGGTTTTGGTGGCTCCAATGCTTTAGAGGGTGGATTAACCTTTACAAACTTTGTTGTTATCGTTGCTGCTTTTACAGCAGGATCTGTCTTCTTAATGTGGATTGGTGAAAGAATAACAATTAATGGTATTGGTAATGGTATCTCCATTATTCTTGCAACAAATATTATTTCCCGTGTACCATCTGATTTTATTAAGATTTATCAAACCTATATTCAGGGAAAATCAGTTGTACAAGGAATTCTTGTAGTCCTTGTAGTATTGTTAGTAACGATTGCATCTGTTATCTTTGTAATTCTATTACAGAATGCAGAGAGAAAGATTCCTGTTACCTATGCGAAAAAGGTACAAGGAAGAAAAATGGTTGGTGGACAAACCTCTCATATACCTTTAAAGGTAAATACAGCAGGTGTTATCCCTGTCATTTTCTCAAGCTCCTTAATGTCATTCCCAATTGTTATTGCTGCTTTCTTCCAGGTAACTCCTGCAAGAGAACATTTCTGGCCTAAGGTGTTAAAAGTTTTAGATCAGAATAGTTGGTTTGATATTAGTTCCTTTGGAGA
Source organism: Bacillota bacterium (assembly GCA_023407575.1). Lineage (GTDB taxonomy): Bacteria > Bacillota > Clostridia > Lachnospirales > Lachnospiraceae > Mobilitalea. Next base: position 258,171 of record JAEYLX010000049.1, on the reverse strand, counting down.
TTTTAAATACTCAATTGGTGTACTTATTTACATTGCCCTTACTGTTTTCTTTGCATATTTCTATACATCAATTACATTTAATCCGATTGAAGTATCAAATAATATGAAGAAACAGGGTGGATTTATTCCAGGAATTCGTCCTGGTAAGCCAACCACAGAGTATTTAACAAAAGTTCTTAATAATATCATCTTTATTGGTGCGATTGGCTTGTCAGCTGTATGTCTTATAACACTCGTATCACAAGGTGTATTAAATATGAACTTTACCTTTGGTGGCACATCCATCATCATCGTTGTAGGTGTTGTCATTGAAACATTAAAACAAATCGAATCTCAATTATTGGTTCGCCATTATAAGGGATTCTTAAACGACTAATAACATTCCGTTGTAAGTATGGGCCAGGAATTATAATAATAACTGGCTTATATTTGCAACGGGATATTGTTGTTGATTTTATTATGTAATAGGAATAATGAACAGGAGGAAACAGACATGAAAATTATTATGTTAGGTGCACCTGGTGCTGGTAAAGGAACCCAAGCAAAGAAATTAGCTTCAAAATATGGAATTCCTCATATTTCAACAGGGGATATCTTCCGTGCCAATATTAAAAATGGAACTGAGCTTGGACAGAAGGCAAAGGTTTATATGGATCAAGGCTTACTTGTGCCAGATGAACTCGTTGTTGACTTGGTAGTAGATCGTTTTAAACAAGCAGATTGTGAAAATGGTTATGTACTTGATGGTTTTCCAAGAACAATTCCACAGGCAAAAGCTCTTGATGAAGCGTTAGAAAAGAATAATGATGCAGTAGAATATGCAATTGATGTTGATGTTCCAGATGAGTCAATTATCAGCCGTATGGCAGGTAGAAGAGCTTGTGTAGGTTGTGGTGGAACTTATCACCTTGTAACCATTCCTCCAAAAACAGAGGGTATCTGTGATACCTGTGGTGCAGAATTAATTTTACGTGAGGATGATAAGCCAGAAACTGTTGAGAAACGTCTTAAGGTATATCATGATCAAACTCAACCACTTATCGATTACTATCAGGGTAAGAATATATTAAGATCCGTTGATGGAACACAAAATCTTGAAGATGTATTTAAGGATATCATTGCAATCGTAGAAGCATAAGATAGATAGGAAATAGTTTTATGATAAGCTTGTATAGATGGGCTAGTAGAAAGGAAGTAATGTATTATGTCTATTATTATTAAATCAGAAAAGGAAATTCAGTTGATGCGAGAATCTGGTAAGATTTTAGCAGCCGTGCTTCAAGAACTTCAGGCTATGGTTTGTCCTGGGATATCTACCTTGGACATTGATAAAAAATGTGCTGAGTTAATCAAAAAAAACAACTGCATTCCTTCCTTTCTTAATTATAATGGTTTCCCTGCTTCCATTTGTCTCTCAATCAATGAAGAAGTAGTTCATGGTATTCCAAATAAAAATCGTATTCTTAAGAATGGTGATATCATCAGTCTTGACTGCGGTGTAATACATCAGGGATTCCATTCAGATGCAGCAAGGACAATTGCTGTTGGTGAAATAACGAAGGAAGCAAGACGTTTAATTGAGGTTACTCAGCAGAGCTTTTATGAAGGTATCAAATTTGCCAAAGAAGGCTGTCATTTACATGAAATTTCAGAAGCAATCCAGACATACGTCGAAGCACATGGCTATTCAATAGTTCGGGATTTGGTAGGGCATGGAATAGGAAGAAATCTTCATGAGGAGCCGCAAATACCAAATTTCAGACAAAAACGCAGAGGTCCCAAGTTAGAGGCAGGCATGGTGCTTGCTATCGAGCCTATGGTGAATGAAGGTCGATATGATGTATATTGGGAAGATGATGACTGGACAGTCGTTTCAGCTGACGGATCACTTTCTGCTCATTATGAAAATACGGTTCTGATTACTAAGGGTGAGCCAGAGCTCTTTACGTTATAAGCTTGTTTGAAAGGTTACCTTATATGATGAATGAGATTATCATTGGCTATTTTGCTAAGGCAAATAAAGGTCATGATACAGATAACTATTATGTAATAATTCAGGAAGATAACGAATATGTATATTTAGTGGACGGTAGAATTAGAACTCTCGAACGTCCAAAAAAGAAAAAAAAGAAACATGTTAGTATACTTCCGAAATATGATCAAAGTATTTTAGATAAAGTGAAAAACTCTTCCATTAAAAATGAAGAGATTAAAAGAGCAATAAAGTTGTTGAAAAGTTAAGAATATGTTAGGAGGCTGTAAATGTCAAAGACCGATGTAGTTGAAATTGAAGGTACTGTAATTGAGAAATTACCAAATGCAATGTTTCAGGTTGAACTTGAGAATGGACATAAGGTATTAGCGCACATCAGTGGAAAGCTTCGTATGAATTTCATTAAAATTGTACCAGGAGATAAGGTTACTCTTGAACTCTCACCTTATGATTTATCAAAGGGTAGAATCATTTGGAGAGATAAGTAATTTATTCTATTAGAGCTATAAATAATGAACAAACAGTTCATTTTTTATAAAATTTTGTGGGATTATATACTAATCCTTACAAAAAATGGACAAGATATTGTTTAACTTGTATCTTGTTGGAAATACTTTAAAATATTGCTTGCTATTATACTTTTGCGGTGATATAATAGTAAACGGACTTTTTTGAAAGGGGTGAATTACTGTGAAAGTAAGGTCATCAGTAAAACCGATTTGCGAAAAATGCAAAATCATTAGAAGAAAGGGCGCTATCAGAGTTATCTGTGAGAACCCTAAACACAAACAAAGACAAGGCTAATTACAATAGTTCGAGTACCTCAAAGACTCGTTATTGTTTTATATATGATTATTCTGTATCCCGTACTACATACTAATGTATCCGGTTTTTCAGAATACTTATAGTTCTTGCTTTTTGTGTTACAATCTTTCTGCCAAATAGGCAGAACATTGTGATATTGTGGGCAGTCACCCGGTTTATCTAGACCGTGATGAGTCTGTCTTAAGAACCGTGCCGTCATCATGGAGTCTTTGCTACAAGCAGATTGTCTTGTGGTCACAATTTAAAGCGGCTGAGGTAATGTGTGACTTGAGTCCACATTACAGATTAAAACAAATTTTTTTGGAGGTGTAAAAAACACATGGCTCGTATCAGTGGTGTAGATTTACCAAGAGAGAAACGTGTAGAAATCGGTCTTACCTATATTTATGGTATCGGTAGAGTAAGTTCGAATCGCATTCTTGCTGCAGCTAATGTTAATCCTGACACTCGTGTTAGAGATTTAACAGATGAAGAAGTAAGCAGAATTCGTGATGAAATTGATGCAAACCATCAAGTTGAAGGTGATTTAAGAAGAGAAATCGCTCTTAACATTAAGAGACTACAGGAAATTGGATGCTACAGAGGAATCCGTCATAGAAAGGGACTTCCGGTTCGTGGTCAGAAGACAAAGACTAACGCTAGAACAAGAAAAGGACCTAGAAGAACTGTTGCTAACAAGAAGAAGTAATTCTAGTCGAAAGAGTTAGTATTTGATAATTAAATTGATCACAAACGAGATGAAACGACAAATCGTTTCACTTGTCATGAATTGAAAAAGTAGAAAGTCAATTGGAGATTAATTCAATTGATAATAATCCAATAGGAGGGTTTGTTCGATGGCTAAGAAGATAGCAACATCAGCTAAAAAAGTGACTAAGAAACGTGTGAAAAAGAATGTCGATCGTGGACAGGCACACATTCAGTCATCTTTTAACAATACAATTGTTACGCTGACAGATTCCGAAGGCAACGCACTTTCTTGGGCAAGTGCCGGCGGATTAGGTTTCAGAGGTTCCAGAAAGTCAACTGCATATGCAGCACAGATGGCAGCTGAAACAGCAGCAAAGGCAGCATTAGTACATGGTTTAAAGACCGTTGAGGTTATGGTTAAAGGACCTGGCCAGGGTCGTGAAGCAGCAATTCGTGCACTTCAGGCTTGCGGTATTGAAGTAACAAGTATCAAGGATGTAACTCCGGTTCCACATAACGGATGTCGTCCTCCAAAACGCAGAAGAGTCTAATTAAGGAGGTATATTACGATGGCAAGAGATATGAGTCCAGTTTTAAAAAGATGTAGATCACTTGGTCTGGAACCTGCTTACTTAGGAATCGATAAGAAATCTAACAGATCATTTTCAAGAGCAGGCAAGAAAGTAAGTGAATATGGTGCACAATTAAGAGAAAAGCAAAAGGCTAAGTTCATTTACGGTATGTTAGAACAGCCTTTCAGAAACTTATTTGCACGTGCGAAGAAGATGAAGGGTGCTACAACAGGTGAGAACCTGATGACACTTTTAGAGTTAAGACTTGATAACGTTATGTTCCGTATGGGATATGGCAGAACAAGAAAAGAAGCTAGACAGATCGTTGATCACAAGCACGTTTTAGTTAACGGCAAATGTGTTAACATTCCATCCTATACATTAAAGGCTGGAGATAAGATCGAAATCAAAGAGAAATTTAAAAATACACAGAGATATAAGGATGTCTTTGAGGTTACTGACGGTAGAACCGTACCTGCTTGGCTTGAAGCTAGCCATGAAGCATTTACAGGCGCTGTAAAGGAACTTCCTACAAGAGACCAGATTGATGTTCCGGTAAATGAAGTGTTAATTGTCGAGTTGTACTCCAAATAATAACGTAAAGCAACTCAAAATACCCAGAAGGAGGGTCCTGTTGTGTTTGATTTTGAAAAACCCAAAATAGAGATTGCAGAAATTTCCGAAGATAAAAAGTTTGGACGTTTTGTGGTAGAACCTCTTGAAAGAGGATATGGTACAACCTTAGGTAATTCTCTTAGAAGAATTATGCTTTCATCATTACCGGGTTCTGCCGTAAGTCAAATTAAGATTGACGGTGTTGTTCACGAATTCAGCGTGGTTCCAGGCGTTAAGGAAGACGTTACCGAAATTATCATGAACATAAAAAGCTTAGCAATCAAGAACACAAGCGATACGAGTGAGCCTAAAACTGCATATATTGAGGCTGAAGGCGAAGTTGTAGTGACAGCAGGGGATATACAAGCTGACCCGGATATTGAGATACTAAATCCTGATCAAGTAATTGCAACCTTATGTGGTGGCCCAGATAGCAGACTTTATATGGAGTTAACTATCACCAACGGAAGAGGTTATGTGAGCGCTGATAAAAACAAGAATGATGATTTGCCAATTGGTGTTATTCCAATTGACTCCATCTATACTCCTGTTGAGCGTGTTAATCTTATGGTTGAGAACACCCGTGTAGGTCAGATTACTGACTTTGATAAGCTGACCCTGGATGTGTATACCAACGGAACTCTCATCCCAGATGAAGCAGTAAGCTTGGCAGCAAAGGTTTTAAGTGAGCATCTTAACTCCTTTATTGATTTGTCTGAACATGCAAAGACCGCTGAAATTATGGTTGAGAAGGAAGACAATGAGAAAGAAAAGGTTCTTGAGATGAACATTGACGAACTGGAGTTATCCGTTCGTAGCTATAACTGCCTCAAGAGAGCAGGAATTAATACGGTAGAAGAGCTGACGAACAAGACAGCAGAAGACATGATGAAAGTTAGAAATCTTGGCCGTAAATCTTTAGAGGAAGTACTTGCAAAACTAAAAGAGCTTGGTTTATCTTTAAACGCAAGCGATGATTAAGATATATAGAATGATTCAAAGGAGGGAAACAAATGGCAGGTTATAGAAAACTTGGAAGAACCTCAAGCCAAAGAAAAGCGCTTCTTAGAAACCAAGTAACAAACTTATTATACAATGGTAAAATTGTTACAACAGAAGCTAAGGCGAAAGAAATCCGTGGCATTGCTGAAGGCATGATCGCACTTGCTGTTAAGGAAAGAGACAACTATGAAACTGTTGAAGTAACAGCTAAAGTTGCTCGTAAAGATAAAGATGGTAAGAGAGTGAAAGAAGTTGTAAATGGTAAAAAGGTTACTGTTTTCGATGAAGTAAAGAAGACTGTTAAGAAAGACAAGGCTTCTAGAGTTCATGCAAGAAGACAGATGATGAAATTCCTTTATCCTGTTACCGAAGTTCCAAAGGAGAACGCTGGTAAGAAGAGAAATACCAAGGAAATCAACTTATCTGATAAGTTATTCGATGAGATCGCACCTAAGTATTCTAATCGTAACGGTGGTTATACAAGAATCGTTAAGATTGGTCCTCGTAAGGGCGATGCAGCGATGGAAGTATTAATCGAGTTAGTATAATCATTAATATCAAATATGCTTAAGCTTAAGCGCTACCTACTGGTAGCGCTTTTTTTATGTAAACAAACAGAATTGATGAGGATGTTACTTTAACTACGAAATTCCAGAAAAAAATTGCAAAAAAAATAACAATATATAACATAATAAGGCAATAAATAGGAAAAATAATTGTTGCATTGTTAAATCTTTCATAATAATATATATATGCCATGTAAAAAAATGGTGATATAGCGTATGCACCATTTAGGGGATGGACAAAATTCTGGGAGGAAATTTATGAAAAGACTGGGTAAAGGGTTTATCACAGTATTATTAGTTATGCTTATGATTTTACTAGGTAGTTCGAGCGTATATGCCAAGGAAAGCAATGAAAAAGAGAAATGCAATGATAATGGCAAGGGAAATGATAAGAAAACAATTGAAATATTCATTAAAAATGTATCAAAGGACACAGAACTCACTGTGAATGAAACATTCCAGTTTGAAGCTAAAGTTAAATTTTCAAAGAATGTGAAAGAAAAGGACAAAGATGGAATTGTACGCTGGGAGTTGTCAAAGGATAAGGCAGGTGTAAATTCCATTAGTATCGATGGTGTTGTATTACCAACAAAAGAAGGTACCTTTAAGGTACGAGCTTTATATTTTGAGTCAGAGAAAACATATAAAAATTGGATCAAAAAGCAAAATAATAACTTAATTGTAGCAGCAAGTGAATGGGAGAAAATAAAGGTCAGAGAGGAAGAAGCAGAGTATACTAGTCCTACTTTAACATTAAAGGGCAATGATATAATGTTTGTTCAGGTGGGGGAACCTTTTGTAGATCCAGGAGCAACGGCCTATGATAAAATAGATGGGGATATTAGTAATAAGATTGTCTTATATGGTGGTGAAATTTTTACTGGTAATCCAGGCGAATTTTATTTATATTACTTTGTACAGAATGAAGCAGGTTATTCGGAAACAGCGCTTAGATTAGTCGTTGTAAAAGATCTTACAGGTTCAAATCCTCCAGTTATTAAAGTGAATTATTCGAATATTGAGACAATAATAGGTATTTCATTTGATTTAGAGTATGGTACAGCTTGGGATTATGAGGATGGCAATATTACAAGTAGTATGGTTATTGCTGGAGATAACATTGATTTTAATAAAGCTGGCAAATATAATGTTATCTTAAGAGCTACAGATAGCGATGGTAATACTACAGAAAAGACAGTTATAGTTGTAGTTCAAGACCCAGAAAATCCAAAGGATTATTTTGCACCAGTATTAGATATTGAGGGTCCGAACCCTTATTATATGAATGTTGGTGAAATATATGAAGAACCGGGGTATTATGCGCGAGATAACTACGACACTGATATATATAATAAAGTTGTAATCAATAGTAACTTAAATTCAAATAAAGCTGGAACCTATCAGATAACATATGATGCTACTGATGCAGCTGGAAATGTAGCTGAACAGATTATTAGGACTGTAATAGTAAGTGATTGGGTTGCACCTGTTTTAACTTTAAATGGTGATCCTGTTATTTTTGTAAATCAAGATGAAAACTATGTGGAGTTAGGAGCAACAGCAATAGATAACTCAGACGGTGATATTTCGGACTTAATTGATATTACGAATGAAGTTGACACAACAGTATCAGGTACCTATGGTGTAACTTATACAATAACTGATTCATCGGGAAATACTACCAGCATAGATAGAGTTGTAGTAGTTATAGATGAATATTCAACTCCAGAACCTGTTATAGCATTAAATGGTTATTCTTTGGATTTTGTTGATGTTGGAACTACCTATCAGGAGCTTGGGGCTATTGCATATGATATAGTTGAAGGTGATATATCAGAAAAAGTAATTATCGGTGGAGATGTCGTAGATTGGAATAAAGAAGGTATTTACTACGTTACTTATGATGTGGTAAACAGTGATGGTATAAGTGCAAAACAGAAAATACGTAAAGTAATTGTAACTAATTTGGATAATCCTATTGACTATATTAATCCGACAATTGAACTTATTGGAGAGACATGGATAACAATAGAAATTGGAGTAGCGTATATTGAGCCTGGATATATAGCAATAGATGATAAAGATGGAGATATTACAGGAAACGTAATTGTAGAAGGAAGTGTAGATACTACACAGGAGGGACAGTATGAACTTATTTATAAAGTTCAAGATGCCGCTGGCAATAAGACCGAGCAGAGAAGGTTTGTCGATGTCATATTAAGTGAGCCAGCTGATTTTCCATATATAAATGACTCTACAATGGAAATGTATACAGAAGCGATGTAAATGAAATGTTTGACTCAGAGACTATACCGTTACAAGACGATGATTAATTATCTCAATAATCATTGAATTAATGTTAACTAAATTAGGTTTTATATTACTGTAAAATACAGACAACATGTGCTTTGGAATGCAATATATTTTTTTGTTATTTATAGCAGGCTGGAACCAGACTTAAGTGGTTTCCAGCCTGTTGTCTTGGATAAAAGATAAAATAACCATGTATTTACTGGTGCATTTCAACTTATAAAGTATATATATTCTAGTCTGTTTTACTGCGTGCTTATAAATTCAAATATATATTTATCCATATATTGAATAATAATACAATATATGGTAATATATATCAATTAACAACAAAATAAGTTATAAAATGCTATTAATTAACTATAAGGGGGAAAAAATGAAACAAGGACTAATTAAAGTATGGTGTAGAATTATCTGTTTTGCTTTGTTAGTTACAGGGGGGGTGTTTATTACTGTAACGCAATTAGGTGTATCAGAAAGGATTGTGAAGTTGGAAGATCCTTCTGTTAAATCTTTCAGTGCATTAGGAACCAATAATGAGAAAAATAATAAGATATCAGCTGTCACACTAAATAATATTGGAATTGATAATGCAGTTTTTAATATGGAAGGTGATGCCTTAACTTGGAACATATTAAGAACCAAAGCTAACAGACTTCAGGATCTTGGTTTAAAAGGAAATGAAATTAAGGTTGCTATATTTGATACTGGAATCGATCTTAATAGTAATGAAATTAAGGTGAGTGGTGGAATATCATTTATCGAAGGAATAGAAAGTTATGATGATGATAACGGTCATGGGACAGCAATGGCAGGGATTTTGGCAGCGCAGCTAAACGGTATGGGGATAGTGGGTATTGCACCTTCAATTGAGTTATATTCGGTTAAGGTACTTGATAAAGACGGTAACGGAAAATATTCAACTATAATTAAAGGTATAGAATGGGCTATTGATAATGGTATAGATATAATCAGCTTAAGTTTAGGAGGGACACAATATTCTAAGGCATTAGAGGATGCTGTTCAATTAGCTGCGGATAATAATATTTTAATTGTAGCAGCAGCTGGAAATGATTCTAATAATAAAAATACATATCCTGCAGCTTATCCACAAGTTATATGCGTAGGCGCTATCAATGATCAAAATGAGATTGCGAGTTTTTCTAATATAGGTACACAGGTGGATATTTTTGCACCGGGAGAATTAGTTATAACAACAGGGACGAGCAATTCAATAATTAAGATTAGTGGTACTTCGGCTGCAGCACAACATGTAGCGGGAGCGGCAGCTCTATTATTAAGCAAAAATAAAGATTTGTCTATAGTCGAACTTACAGAAGTTTTGTTACAAGGAAGTGATCTCTTGAGAACAGATACTGATGATAATTCTTTTTATGGAATATTGAATATAGAAAAATCCTATGAATTATTAAATAAAGGACTTACTTCAAAGAAACAAATAAACAATGATTGGAATGTTGGCCTGCAGCATTTGAATAGGATGGAGGATGGAACAGTATATGCTCTGGCAACCTGCTCACATACCTGGACAACAACAACAAAGGTCTCGCCAACCTGTACAGCAACAGGAACGCAAAATTATGTGTGCTCAAAATGTAAAGCGACCAAGTCAGAATCTATAGCTGCACTAGGGCATAGTATGGTTTATGGACCTTTGACGCCACCAACCTGTACGAAGGATGGAAGTTATAAAGCAGTATGTTCCAGATGTGGTTACGATGGAACTACAATTATAGCTGCAACAGGACATACTTTGTCAACGACTACAACCGCTGCAACATGTACTACAAATGGAACAATTACAAATAAGTGTTCGAAATGTACATATTCATTAACAACTTTTACTCCATTTGCAGATCATACCCTCACAACTACAACAACTGCTGCAACGTGCACTACAAATGGAACAATTACAAAAAAGTGTTCAAAATGTACATATTCATTAACAACTTTTACTCCATTTGCAGATCATACCCTTACAACTACAACAACTGCCGCAACGTGTACTGCTAATGGGTCAAAGGTAACAACATGTTCAAAATGCTCTTATAGCTCAACAGTGGTAATTACGGCGTTAGGACATAATTTCGTGTATAATGAATCTTCTTCACATACAACAGGATCAGGACATTATTATACTAGTAAATGCTCAGTATGCGGTTATATAGGTTCTAGTGGATATAACAATTATGGATCCTATAGTTCTACAGGATCTCATACCTCTACTGGACATTTGGTACAATATAAATGTAATTACTGCGGAACGCAAACCAGCTCAAATTATACAACAGTTTCAACCTGTGTATCTTGTACCACAGCACCAAGTGTTAGCTTTGGAAATATTACTGGAGATACCATATTGAAGGAGACGGATACAGCTTTCCAATTGCAGATTAAGGTTCAGGATAATGAAAATGATACACTGACCTGTAATTACTATCTGGACGGAAGCACAACCTCCTCGGGTACAACAAGTGCGACAGGAACAAGTACGTTAAAGACAGTTACATTTCCAAGTATAATTAATGTATCCAACTTAAGTGAGGGTAGCCATACGATTCGAGCGACAGTTAAGGATAGTATAGCGCCTTTGGGTGAGGCAACAGTGACCTTTAAAGTGGATAAATCTGCTCCAGTGGTTACTTCGGTGATTGTTGACCCAACAATTAATAGTGCCAAATTAACCGTCAGTGCAACGGATTCCATCGCAGGGCTTGCTGCTTCTGCATATCGTTTTACAATTGCTGGTGTAACAACAGATTGGTTATCTACAAGTTATTATAACTGTCCTAATCTGTTAGCCAATACGGTATATAGTTATAGTGTTGATGTTATAGATAAGGTTGGGCATATTGCTACCACTAATACCAGTACTTTTAGTACAAAAGTAGATACTCCAGTGGTAATAGCAACTGCTCTTTCCGAAAATAAGGTACAGCTGATTATTAAAGATGCTAATCCGACTACGACTAATTATAAAATTCAAATTGGAAGCAGTTATGCGACTGCCAATGGAAGTATTACAAATACAGAAACCTGGAGCACTCTACCCTATGATGCAGCAAGTGCAGGAAAACTACTTGTGGTATCGGGATTATCACCAAATGTGGTTTACAGTATTACAGCTACAGCAAAAAATGGTGCTACGGGTACAGAAGTAAGTGGGCAAGGTGTATCCATTACCTCCTCACCGGCTGTGCCAGCAAATTTATCTGTTACAGGTAAATCTTATAATTACGTACAACTATCCTGGAGCAGTGTTACTGCTGCAACTGCATATCAGTTATCTCGTGAAACGCTATCCAATGAAGGAGCAGTTTTATCAACAAAACAATTTGCAGAAACAGTTCTCCTAAGTTGTGAAGATTCAGATGTATTATCTAATCAGAATTATCGATACAAAGTTAGAACAAAAAATGCAGCAGGCCTATATAGTAGTTGGTCGACCTTGGTAGTTGTGAAAACTCTACCATTACCACCGGAAAAAGTATCAGGAGTATCAGTTGAAGCAAATGGAAAGAATTTAAACATTACTTGGGGTAAGGTGGCTGAAGCAATAGGCTACAAAGTTAAAATCAAATATGATGGAAAAACCACAGAAAAAAGTACAACTACCAATCAATTAGTCTTTGATACAGGACTATATAATTGTCAGTGTGATATTACGGTTCAGGCTTTTAATGTAACTGATAGTAGTGATTTGAGTGACAGTACTAAATGGAAAAATGGCGGAGTTGAGAGTGAAAGTGTTATTTTCTATACAAATGCGAATACTCCGACCTTACAGCCAATTAGCTTGAGCAAAGTTACCCCATATTCTGTTAATCTCAAATGGAATACAAATGATAACCCTGCTTCTGTACAATATAAGCTAAGTATATTTTCAAACAATATCTTAGTAAGGGAATTAATATATAACTCAGTTTCTGGTACTACATATGAATGTACAGTTTCAGGATTATTACCAGAAACTAGCTATAGTTTCAAGGTTAAGGCGATGAACAGTACCGGCATTAATACGGAATGGTCCAATGAAATAAGTGCTACTACCTTAATGGATTACCCAAGAATTCCTTCTGGATTACGAGCGACGGCAAAAGCAGATAAAATAACACTGTTTTGGGAGACAGCGGAGAATGCGCAAGGCTATCTGATTGAAAGAAATGGTGTTGTGATAGACGACAATCATGCGACTAATTCTTATGTAGATGATGAAGTATCTGCTGAAACGGAATATACCTATAGAGTTAAAGCAAAAAATACGACTGGTACCAGTGATTGGAGCCAGCCATTAACAAAAAAAACTCTTGGAAATCTTTTAACTCCTCCGGTACTTTCTATAAATGGAGATAGTATTAGTATGACAGTTGAATGGACACCAGTAGAAGGTGCAACTGGTTATGATCTTGAAATTGATGACAATATTTATAATGTTGGATTGGATATTAGCTATATTCATAATGGATTGGAACCAGGAAGTTTACATAATTATCGAATTCGTACGAGAAATATATATGGTAAGGGTGATTGGAGTGACATTGTAACTATACAAACCACACCTAGTATACCAGTTGTACCTAATAATATAGAGATTAACACCACAAATAAGCAAATTAAGATAAATTGGTCTTCTGTTAGCGGAGCAACTTCCTATGAAGTTGAAATTGATGGTGTGGTATATTCTAACATAACATCCCTCGAGTATGTACATACTGTTTCTGGAGATATGGCTGCAGGAACAGAGCATTTGGTTAGAGTAAGTGCGAAGAATGAGGGAGGACAGGGAGAATGGTCCCAAGGATATATGGCGGTACTGGCAGGTGAAGGTGAAAGTTCCTTCCCAGTGGAGCCGATTCCTGTATCACCAGAACTAGAGAGTAGGTCAATTGGTTCTTCCATGATTCAAGTGCAGTGGAATGAAGTGGAAGGAGCAACAATTTACCAACTAGAAGTAGATGGTACAATTCTTTATTCTGGAGCGGTAACTAATTATCTACATATCGGTTTAGAAGAAAATAGCCAACATCAGTATCGTGTATCTGCGGGTAATTTCAGTGGTTTTAGTGAATGGAGTATCCCAATTATCATTTCAACAACGACTACAGTATCAACCACACCTACTAATATTACTTATTATAGAGAAACAGAATCGTCTACAACAATTACCTGGGATAGTACGGATGGAGTTGACGGATATCGAGTGGAAGTTAACGGTGATCTTTTAGAGGGTATTCTTTATGAAAGATTGGTAACGATTAATACAGTAGCTGGAGAGCAATATAATGTCAGAATAGCATCTATAATTCAAAATGAGGAATTAGAAGAACTAGATTGGTCAGAAGAGTTTACCTTCACTGCTCCAAAAAAATTACCTAAAACTCCGTATTTTGATAATGTCTCTGCTGAAGCCGACACTATAATGATTGCAATAGGTAAATCAAATGGCGCTTTAGGATATGAGCTGGAATTCAATGGACAAGTAATTGATATTCACAATTGTTCCATATATAGTATCTCCGGGCTTGAACCATCAACGACTAATCAAATTAAGATAAGAGCTTATAACGAAACAGGTCGTAGTGATTGGAGTGAAACTGTAGCGATCATGACCAATGAAGGAATTCCAGGAGTACCGATTAATATTACAGGTAAGTCTGTTGCTGATATAAGCTCTTTAGAAGGGTTTGCGCTATCTATCAGTTGGAAAGCTCTAGAAGGGGTAGTATCCTATGAGGTTGAGGATGAACATGGTGTGATATATACAACAGATACCAATCACATTATTATTAAAAATCTTATTGCTGGAAAACAATATACCTATCGTGTAAGAGCATTGACAGAGGCAGGAGCTGGAGCCTGGAGCAGTAGGATCACAGTTACACCTCAAATTACTGTACCTACAGGTGTTGCGGCTGTTGCAAAAGATGGAGTAGTTCGTATTTCCTGGGACGAGATGGGTGGAGTTGGATATTATGAAATAGAAGTAGATGGCATAACAGTTGCCACAACAGAAGGCACAAGCTATGAATTTGATTATGAAACCTTCTATAAAAACAGAACTATTCGTATTAGGGCCTGCAATGGCACACAAAAGAGTGAATGGTCACAAAAAACAAATTTTGATCAAGCGATTCCTATGACAGCTGAACTATTGAAAGATGAAGAAATAACAGTACTGCTACCGGTAGAAAATGCTGATATTAATCGCAATAAATTTATTATAACCTTCAATACGCATGAGTTAACACTGATCGATGCCTTTGCAATTACATTCGCGGAGGAAACAACCTCAATCTTTTTAAGTGATTATAATACCCATATTATTATCGAGTGGAATGATAATTTATGTACAATAATCTTCTTACTTCAATCGGAGGAGAATACGGTTTGGTCAGGTATTGCAAGCAGTATTAAATTTAAAAGCTTAGCAACGGGAACTGTGACTTTATATTATGAAGTTACCGAAAGATAATATTTCTTCTAAAATACAAAATATATAGATGGAGGACCTTATGAATAAAAGGGTTATAGGAAAGCGAATAGTTGCCTATATTCTTGTTTTTGCGCTGTTTTTTATAAACTGTTATCCTTCCGAGGTGTTTGCAGCAAATAACAATAATAATAGCACCAACAGTAATAATTCAGATAAAGTTAAATATCAGAAGAAAAATAAGAGCAATCAAAAAATCGACATTATTGTAAAGTATAAGGATGTAAACAAAAAAGACAAAACTATAAACGAGGCAAAAAGCAAATCAAAAGCCAGTAAACTTGAGCAAAAAAGGTATTTTGGAAAGCAAAAAATTGGTGTATATGAGATTAATACATCAGATAATCGAGACGCTGTAATTGAGGAACTTAACAACGACCCGAATGTCGAATATGCACAGCCCAATTACCCATTGTCAATTGAAAGTATACCTACAGATAGCAAGTTAACAAATCAATGGTCTCTTTATAATGATGGCCAATCTGTAGATGGAATTGCAGGACGTGCAACCGTAGATATTAATGCGTTGAATGCTTGGAATATAACTATGGGAAGTAGCGACGTGATAGTTGGTGTGTTGGATTCTGGAATAGATATCAGCCACTCGGATTTAAAGAATAATATTTATATTAATAAGGGTGAAATAAAAGGCAACGGCATTGATGATGATGGAAATGGATATATTGATGATATTAATGGATGGGATTTCTCTAATGATGATCTAACCGTTTTTGATAGCTTAAGTACGGATACACATGGTACCTATATCGCTGGTATCATAGCTGCTAGTGCAGATGACGAAGGAGTAGTCGGAGTTGCACCAAAGGTAAAAGTATTACCTTTAAAATTTATAAGTGGAACCACAGGGTATACCAGTGATGCCATAGAGGCTATAGAATATGCTATGAATATGGGCGTTAAAATTATGAATTGCAGCTTTGGAGGAACAGACGATAATCAAGCTCTTAAAGATGCAATGAAAAATAGTGGGATGTTGTTCATCTGCTCTGCAGGAAACGGTGGTAATGATACGGCAAATAAGAGCTTGTATCCTGCGGGCTTTGATATAAGTAATGTAATCTCAGTTACTGCAATTGATAGTAACGGAGTATTACCAAGCTTCTCAAATTTCGGTACAAATGTTGATATTGCTGCTCCAGGGACAAGCATACTTAGTACCACACCGAATAATAGTTATAATTATTATAGTGGGACTTCGACTGCAGCGGCTGTTGTCAGCGGTATTGCTGCCCTCGTTAAGAGTGCTATGCCAGAGAAAAGCATTACGGGAATAAAAGATCAGATTATTAATTACGTAACTCCTAGTAGTAGCTTAACTAATAAAGTAAATTCAGGAGGTCGAGTAGATGCTTTTGGTGCACTATCTGGAACAGCACAGCCAATCGATGTTTATGCAGGGACAAGTAATAGTTCCGATGTACTTCCAACAGAGGGAGAAGGAAAAGACGATACCTGGTACATAATGGATGAACGTGCCAGCAACGTAGAACGTTTCCATTATGGTGAAGGAGGGGTAAGTCCTGCATCCGGTAACTATTCTGTAACCTGTACAGATATGAGTGTAATAGCACCAGGCTTTACAGTTAATATCAGTAGATCATATAACTCCAGGAATACGAAGCAGACATTGTTGGGCAGTGGATGGACCTTTGGTTTTGAGGGCTCATTGGTTAACAAAGGCGATGAAATTGAAGTAAACCTGCCCAATGGTTCCTCTCATGTATTCCACTTTAAAAATGGGTCATATGCTGCTGAAGGAACTAGAGCTGTATTAGTAAAAAACGCAGATAATAGCTTTATATTGACTACACAGGATCAGTATAAATATGGTTTTGATTCGACTACTTATAAGATGACATATATGGAGGACAAGAATGGAAACCAACTTATATTAACCTACACAAGTGGCAAACTTACAAAGATTACAGATACTGTCGGTAGATCCTATTTATTTGCTTATAATGCGAAAAACTTACTCTCCACAGTTACGGATCCAGCAGGGAGAATAACCGCCTATGAATATAACGCAAGTAATCTTCTAAACAAAGTAACTGATCCACAAGGAGGAAGTCTACTCTATTCCTATGACAGTTCAGGCTATTTGACTACACTCATTGATCAGAATAATGTAACTTTTCAACAAATCACCTACAGCCACGATTATGGTGATGCACAGAACAAGGTAAGCAAGACTACGGACGGAGCTGGAGAAACCTGGCTGTATAGCTATGATGTGAATAATCGAAGTACAACGATTACGAACAATGCTAACAAGAAGTGGACCTATTGGTTTGATGCGGCAATGTATACAATTCGTGTACAAGACCCAGAAGGTAAATCTACGAAAACAGAATATGCGTTCAATAACAATAATAACTATTATGGCGATTTATTAGCAACTGAAGATCGAAATGGAAACAGGACTGAGTATGTCGTAGATTTGACCACTGGAAATACAATAAAAATAACTAACCCTGATGGTGGAGTTAAACAATTTGTATATGATAAATGGAATAATGTAATTGAAGAAGTGGATGAAGGAGGAAGTAGAACTTATAATATTTACGATACAGACGGCAAGAATTTATTAAAGCAGGTTAGGCCTATAGATGGTATTAGAAATTATGCAGACGGAGATATTGAGAACTTTGCTGTAACTAACAATATATATTATACCAAAACAGAAGCACTTTCCTTATTTAATTGTAATGTTGCCGGTCTTCTAAAATCCACCACAGACCCAGAAGGCAAGACAACAATCTATACCTATGATGGTTATGGAAATACCGCATCTGTAGCAGTTTCAGGAACAAAAATTACCTATACCTATGATATTCTAGGTAATAAACTTACGGAAACAACTCTGGAGGGCAGCCAGACTCAGTATGTCTATGACAAGAACAGCTTACTAATTAAGGAAACTAACCCGGACGGTGGAGTAAACCGCACGGTTTATGATGCAACAGGAAAGATTAAATTAGAAGTAGCACCAAATCAATATGAAGTAGCAAAGGATAACCTGGTAACAGGTATATATAGTGGGTCATCAGGAACAAAATATGAATGGTATCCAAATGGTTATCAAAAGACAATTACGGATGTGGAAGGATATATCACGTCCTTTACCTGGGATGTTTTTGGTAACAAAATATCAGAGACAAAGCCAAACGGTTCCATCTATCGATACGAGTATGATTCTATTAATCGTTTGACAAAGACATATTTTAAAGATAATAATGCTTCCACAGAAGTACTACTTAGTGAAATCAGTTATGGAATTCTGTCAAATGGAACAACACAGACCAATACCACAGAGTATATGGATGAGAATCAAAAATCTACCGTGATTTCTATAAAGGATTATGCAGATAGAGAAGTTATGATCCAGTACGGTGATTATAGTAGAAGTTCAACCGTTTATAATCTAGATGGAAGTATAAAGCAATCCAGTGATGCAAATGGAGCGATTACATATTATAACTACGATGCACTTGGCAATTTAACAGACAAGTGGGCTCCGTCATCCATTGAAAATGGAACTACCATGTATTCTTGGACAGGTTATACCTACGATAAGGCAGGTAATAAGTTAACGGAGTCAACCGGAAAATCTACAGTGACGCTGAACAATACAGCACAGGATATCTATAGAAAGAATTATGCCTATATAAACGGACTACTAATGTCACAAACCGATTCAGACGGCAGGAGCACGTCCTATCAATACGATGGGGAAGGAAGAGTTAAACAAGAGACACTACTAATTGATTCTTCAAAGACACAAAGTTCTGAATATAGCTATAACTATCTTGGAAAAACAACATCTATTACAAGCAAGATACGAAAAGGAGATATTGCAGGAAATAGTTATTCTGACAACAATATATTGGATGTTGTTACGACCAATCAATATGACGTTAGCGGAAATCTATTGAAAACAAAAGATGCAGCTGGAAATGTAACAGAGTATACTTATGATAAATTGGACCGTGTCCTTTCCATAAAAAAGGAATTAAAGGATTCGACAGGTCAAGTAATTTCACAGATACTTACAAGCAAAACCTATAACTGGGACGGGCAAGTCGCTACAGCAACAGATGCCAAAGGAAACCACACGAGCTATACTTATGATGCGAAGGGGAATCAAATCAAGGTAACCGATGCACGAGGTTCTGTGACTTATAAAGCATATGATCGCCAAGGTAGAAATACGGTCATTATAGCTCCAGAGAATTATAAGGCTGATACGCCGGTTAGTGAGATGGAGCGAACTGAGTTTACGTATGATGTGTTGGATAGAGTAGTAAAGCAAACTGAAGTATATCAAAGAATGACACTGAGCGCAGACTATGAATGGGAAAAGACGTGGGTAAACATAGCATCAAAGACTCTTCGTTACGATACCCTTGGAAATGTGATCAGTGATACCGACGCATTGGGGAATACAACTGAGTCAGATTATAACCTGGCAGGTAAGCTAGAACGTGTTACTGAGCCAGAGTCGAAGGAACAGGGGTTAGACTATACAGTCAGATACAGTTATAATGGTCTTGGACAGAAGATAAAAGAAAGCTATCCAGGTTCTACGTATAGCTACAGTTATGATGGAGTAGGAAACCTCTTAACTACATCTATAAATGGAAATACAAAATCATTGCTAAGCTATGATAAATTAGGAAGAGTGACAAGCAGTACTGATGCAAATGGAAACACTACGACCACGGAGTGGAATACGTTTGGAAAGATGTCAAAGACAGTGACGCCTGGTGATGAGACAATTGCTGAAAATCAAACCATTTATCAGTATGACCTGATTGGTAATCTTATCAGTAGTAGAGATACCAAGGGTACGGTAGTTTCATTTACCTATGACAGTTTAGGACGTAATCTAAGCCAGACAACTAGCGATGGAACGACAACGAATAAGATTACGCAGTCAACAACGTATGATCAAAACGGAAATATACTTACTCAAACGGACGGAAGAGAAAATATAACCGTTAACACATATGATTCTTTAAACCGTAAAGTAAGCACAACCAATGCATTGTTGCAGAAAACAGAATATACTTACGATAAGAATGGAAATCTAATTATTGAAAAGGATTTTCGTGGAAATGAAACAAAGAGTTTATATGATGGAATAAATCGATTAGTTGAAAAACAAGATGCACTTGGAAATATAATCCATCAGCTGATCTACAATGATGTAAATGCACAAATTAGCTCCTACGACGCATTACATAACAATACACAGTATTTCTATGACAAAAATAAGAGACAGATAAAAGTTATAGATGCAGAAGGGAACAGCACCACTACCGCCTATGACTCCAGAGGGAATATAAAGAAGCAGAAAGATGAGAAAGGAAATGCTACAATCTTTGCCTATGACGGTGAAAATCGACTCATAAAGGTTGTTGATGCTTTAGGTAACACCACCTCCTATACCTATGATGGAGTTGGAAATCTGTTATCCCAGATGGACGGTAATGGAAATGCCACTACCTATCAGTATAATGTAGCAAACTTACCAATTTCTAAAATTGATCCGGAGGGCAATGCTAACTCTGCAAAGACCGAACACTATACCTATTATGCGAATGGTCTTATGGCAACGAAGACCGATCGTAATGGTGTTGTCACAGTCTATCTCTATGATGTTTTTGGAAGAAAATTATCCGAAAATGCTGATGGTGATCTGCAGTTCTACCGATATGACAACAATGCAAACTTACTTACAATGTCAAATCTGTTGAGTAATAGTGCAAGAACCTATGACCCGCTAAACCGTTTAACAAGCGATACAGTTTCTTCGATTGGTAAGAGTATTTATGAGTATGATCTTGCAGCAGATACGGAAGGTGAGTACAAAGAGCGTACGACTGATCCGAAGGGTAATATTACGCTAAAAACTTATGATAAAGTAGGTAGATTGTCAAAGGTTACTGTGGATGGAAAAACAACTGCCTATAAATATCTGGCTAATGGAACAAGAAGTAAAGTCATTTATCCAGATGGAACCACAGAAACCTATTCCTATGATAAGAAAAACCAAGTAAAGCAATTAATAAATGCAAAAGCGAATGGCACCATCATATCCTCCTTTACCTATACCTATGATGAAGTAGGTAACCAGCTGTCGAAGACACAGAAGAATGGAACTACAACCTATACCTACGATGCCTTAAATCGTCTTAGTAGCGTAACGGAGCCAGAGGGTAAAATTACTAGCTATACCTATGACGGAGCTGGAAATCGAAAGACTGAAAATGTAACAATTGGTAGTGGAACGACAGATATTCTTTACACCTATAACAGTCAAAACCGATTGGTATCAACCTTTGCAACTGGAGGTGCAGTTACAAAATATCTGTATGATAATAATGGGAATTTGATAACAAAGACGAAGGAAGTTATAAAAGCGCTTTCGACGGAAGGTATTTTGACCGAAAAGGATTTGTCGAAGTATGGTCTTATAATAAAGAAGGAAACAGAAAAGGGTACCGGAGCAGAAGAAATAACTCAGTACCGTTATGATCGCTACAACAGACTAATCAGTACAAAGTCAAAAAGTAATAGTGCGTCATATACCTACAATGCACAGGGATATAGAATAAGCAAGAGCGTAAATGGAGAACTTACAAGGTATTTATTTCAAAATGATAAGGTAGTTCTAGAAACTGATGCAGACAATAAGCAGAAGGCGTTCCAGGTATATGGAAGTAATCTTTTATATCGTGAAGCGGGTAGTGAAACAGGAGCACAAGGTTATTATTATCTTTATAATGCGCATGGTGATGTCACAGAATTAATTGACACGAAAGGCATTATAGCGGTATCCTATGATTATGATGCTTTTGGTAATATCCTAAGCCAGGTAGGAGAAGCAAACAATAATATCCTCTATGCAGGATATCAGTATGACGAAGAATCTGGGTTGTATTATCTGAATGCAAGATACTATGACAGTGTAACTGCTAGATTTATGTCGGAGGATACCTATACCGGTGAAAGGAATGATCCGCTAAGTTTAAATCTTTATACTTATTGTCATAATAATCCGATTACCTATGATGATCCGAGTGGACATTTTTTACATATACTTGTTGGTGCGTTAGTCGGAGGTATTGTAAACACAGCAATTACAGCTGCTGGGGACTTTTTGGATGATGGCAAAATAAATAAAGGGTGGAAGTCATATGCAGGGGCAGCAGCTGAAGGAGCAATCACAGGTGGAGCTGCAGCAGCAACGGGAGGTGCTTCTCTAGCAGTAACGCTTACAGTAGGTGGTGCGGCATCAGCAGCTGGAAATGCAGCTAACCAGTACATATCAACAGGTAAAGTAAATGCGAAACAAGTAGTCACCTCGGCAGTAACAAGCGTAGCTTCAGGAGCGGCAGGTCATGTCGCTGGAAATGTTGTTAACAAAGTAAGTGGTAAAACTACAACAAATATAATAAGCAAGAGCTCATCAAAAACAGATGATGTCGCCAAGAATGCAAATATTCTTAAGCCAAAGGGAAAGATTGATACTATAAGTAATACTAAGAATACTATATCTAAGGCATCAACTGACACCAGTTCAAAATATCAGAAAGCTAGTTTATTTGAACGATTAACAACAAAGAAAACAAATGTAAGTAATTTAAAAGCTAACCCATATGATGAGTTTAGTAACCCTAAGATTGGACCTTCCAATTCTGCAGTCTCAAAATATATGAAAGAAATAGGGACTACGGGAAAAATTAAAGAACCAATAACTGTACAGAAGCTAAGTGCAGGAGGTTATGAAATTGTTAACGGACATCACCGATGGCTAGCAGCTCAAAAATCAGTGCTTGACAAAGTACCAATAAAAATAAAAAATTATAAAAACTGAGGTATTGTATGGGGATGGAGAGCTTTTTTGTCGAGGTGTTGTCAGACAGAATGTCGGTAGAATACTTAAATGAGAGACTTGTTGTTGGGAAAGACGCCCGCTTTAATGTAAATTGGGAAAAAGTATTAAAAGACTCTTTTGATATTAAAAAGAAAGAAGAGTTTGTTATAGTTAATTCTATTATTGAATTCCATCAACTTAAAACTCAACAAAGTGGATCATATATTACTTTGATAGGATGCTTATCATGCTTTGAAGAAGCGATAGGTGAGATGAGCAAGATTGTTGGTGTAATAGAAAAGCAGATAGACACCAAACCGGTTTTATTTATCGCAGGTGAAATATACCCATATAATAGCAAGGAATTTGAAGTAATTGTAAAAGATAATTATTTTGAAAAAAAGAATAAGTTTGACAAAATGTTTGGAGATAATATTAGGACTTGTCCCTACGATTACTATAATAAAATGAATAAATTTAAAAGAATAATTTCTAAATTAAGAAACAATAGGACTAAGAAAGATAAGATGACTTGATAAATCATTCATGCTTAACAAGGGGGAGATAATACAGCCCTATTGGCAATTTACTACTATAAAAATAAGGCAGGTCAAAATTGATCTGCCTTATTTTTATACATTGGACACGTGATTTATAGTTATATAATATAGGTATGATTATATCTATACCTCATACGACACTAACCAGGCATAGAAATCATCATACAGTGCCTGTCCCATTTCATTTAATGTGGGTAAAAAATCTACTTCATTTTTATCGATGGTTGTATTAATTAATTTAACTAATTCTTTTCCTCGCTCAGCCAATTCTTTGGGTTGATCATAATCAGAGGACATTTCAATTATTTCATCAAATAACGCTTCATCTAGTTTGACTGGTTCACCGCTAGTCATATTAACAGAATCATATACTTGGCTTAAGGCAGACTCAAATTTATCTGTATAACCGCTATCTAATAAGCCACTAAAGGCAGTTAATTCTTTGTTTGATTTGTCAGAGTAAATTGAGAAGGTACCATCCTGGAGATGATATTCTGTTACATAACCATTCACATCCGTATCCTCTTTGAATACAAGTTTACCAGTAACCTCAACGGGTTGATTGGTATAGGTAAAGGTTTCGCCAGCTTTAGGATAAATAGTTATTGTATTAGAAATGCCAGTGCTGGTGGTGTTACAATAAGGACAGGATTGGAAGGGTGCAGACATAATATAGATTAACGAACCATCAAGTGGTGAAACTGTGGCAATAAAACCTCTAACTTTTATTATTTCACCTTCATAGCTTTTTAGCTTGTCCATGGTGGGGGGAGAGGTAAAGGAGATGGAAGGTGAACCAGAGCTCTTGCCACACCCGATTAATGAAGTAAGTAAAGCAACTAAAAGTAATAAAGATATTTTTTTCATGAACTACCTCCAAAATAATGTTTGTATTATTA
This sequence comes from Bacillota bacterium, assembly GCA_023407575.1. Taxonomy (GTDB): domain Bacteria; phylum Bacillota; class Clostridia; order Lachnospirales; family Lachnospiraceae; genus Mobilitalea. The sequence continues at coordinate 233,725 of JAEYLX010000049.1, read as the reverse complement.
AGCCATTTTCCTTCATTATACCAGCAATCTTAAGTAGAATTAGATAGCGACAGAATAAGGATAGAACAAGACCAATTAATATAATTACTAAAATCTGAATAAGAATATAAGGAAATGGATTCTTTTTAACAGCCTTGATTGCTTTAATGTCTTCCAGTAAGCCCAATCTGTAATTATTGATTAATATTATAATGGCAGCGATACCTATAATTGCAATCATACCTACAAGTAAACTAATTAAGGCAAGGGTTGTCTCGGTTGAGGATAATAGATTTCTTATGATTAAGTTAATTGTAACTATACTGACGTCCTCATTATCTTTGTATTTTGCAGCCAAATTTAAATTCTCTTGTATAGAAGAGGTTTTAATAAGTATTCCAGTTAAGTTGTTTTCTGACTCATGCTCATGTTCCTTTTCCTCTGACTCAGCATGGTCGCTTTCTTCATGAGAATGCATATCCCATATATTGTTAATATAAGTAAAACAAGTATTATCAATATTAGTAGAGGTTGGTTCTAAAATTCCAACGACAGTATAAGGATGTTCGGCATGTGACTCCGTTGCATCATGGGAGGCAATAATTTTTGACCCAATATGTAGATTATTCATGTCAGCAACATTACAACCAATAACGATATCATAAATATCTTCCTCAGAAGTAAATACTTTTCCCTGCGCTATTTTATAGTTAGCAAAGAAACCACTATAAGTACCAACAATTAAGGAACCATCGTTATAAGAATCTCCAACAGCTATAGGAATTTTATTAGATGCATTCAGCTTATCAAATACTTCCATTGAGAAGGTGTTCTCAGGAATTGTGGAAAAAGTTAGATTACTAAATATGATATCGGAGGAGCTTCCCTTCGGACCTATAACGATATCATAATATTTTGTTAACTTGTTGTAACCATCAGAGACTTGTTTACTGGCACTTAAGGCAGCAAATACTGATCCAGTAATGAATGCAAAAAATATACTTATTAAAAGTACATCAAACATCTTATAATATATATTTTTTAAGCCATATTTAATCATTTGTAAGTACCTCACTTATATCTATAACATGATCAAAATATTTTGATAAGCTGGTATCGTGAGATACAATTAAAAGAAGTTTTTTCATAGCAGTTATTCGCTCAATAATTGAGTGAGCTAAAACCTGGTTGAGTGCAGAAGTTGGTTCATCAAGAAGTAAAATATCAGATTCTTGTAATAGAGTTTGTGAAAGCGAAACCCGTTGTCGCTCGCCCCCGGAAAGTTTTCTTGCTTTTTTCTTCCATAAATGTGAAATATTCATAACCTCTGCAACTTCTTTTGCAGATACTGTGGAAGAAACAAGATTTAAATTATCGGCAACACTAAAATTTTCTAAAAAATGAGTTACCTGGCTAAGATAGGCAAATTTGCCGTTTGTTATGCATGTGCCAGAGGTAGGAAGTAATTGCCCTGCTATTATTTTTAAAAGTGTGCTCTTACCACAGCCAGACGGTCCGAGAATTAAATAACTCTTTTTATCTTCAAAAGACAGATCTTTTTGTAGCTTAATGGATATATCTCCGTAATCAATGAATAAATCTTGCAATGTAATTGAGTTCAATGATTAACCCCTCTCATCAGTATTATATTACAAAATATAGCAATATTTGATAAATATAGCATGATTAAGTAAATATTTCAACAGAATGGAGCAAGAAATTTAAAGATTTAAAACACTAAATTATAAAATATAAAATGTGGATATTAATAATTTATGAATTTATATTTATAACTATAAAATATAAGTAGAAATTTTAAAATTATCATATATAATTATGGTAATTAAGGCTGAATAATTTTAATGTAATAATAATTAAATCAAATAGCCGACACTACAAAGAGATAATTGATGATGTTTGGGAGAAAATTAATGCTTTAATTCATATAAAGTTTAAATTTTTATTTGTTTTTATGAACTTATGAGTTATAATCTTTTGTAGTCATTATTATGAAAAGTACTTTTTATCTTAAGATAATTCAACATAAAAGATGGCTTAATTGACTTTAGTTTGAATTTGCCCTAGAAATGAGGATATAGTATGGAAATGATTAAGGTAAAGGATCTATCATTTGAATATATAAGGCGTGATGAAGAAGGCAATGTTGAATCCATTCATAAAGCGATTGACAATGTAAACATTGATGTAAAGAAAGGCGACTTTGTTGCAGTTCTTGGTGCTAACGGTTCTGGTAAATCAACCTTGGCTAAGCATATTAACGCAATACTTTATCCAACAGCAGGTAGTGTATGGGTAAAGGGAATGAATACAGCTGAAGATAAAAATCTTTGGGATATTCGTCAAAAAGCTGGCATGGTATTTCAAAACCCTGACAATCAGATTATAGCTACAGTTGTTGAAGAGGATGTAGGTTTTGGACCAGAAAATTTGGGAATTCCAACAAAAGAGATTTGGCAAAGAGTTGAAGAAAGCCTGAAAGCTGTTGGTATGTTAGAATATAGAAATATGTCCCCCAATAAACTTTCTGGAGGTCAGAAACAACGTGTTGCCATTGCAGGTATTATGGCAATGAAACCAGAATGTATTATATTAGATGAACCAACTGCTATGTTAGACCCTAACGGGCGTAAAGAGGTAATTGCGACAGTTAAGGAATTAAATGAGAAAGAAAATGTTACTGTAATTTTAATTACACACCATATGGATGAAGTAATATACGCTAATAAAGTTTTTGTTATGGAAAAGGGACATGTAGTGATGGAGGGTACTCCTCGTGAAATTTTCTCTCGTGTCGAAGATATAAAAAGATATCGATTAGATGTTCCACAGGTGACAGAACTTGCATATGAACTTAAAAAGACAGGGTTAAATTTACCCAAGGGTATTTTAACTGTTGAAGAGTTTATGGTAGCAATTGAGGCATTAAAATAAAGAGAAAGTTATGTATTTTATAGATAATAATTTTATATTCACAGATAAGTAGGTGAGAGAATTGCAAATAATTTTTAACAAAGTTAATTATGAATACAGTACGGGGACTGCTTTTGCCAGACATGCAATTAAAGATGTCAGCTTTCAGATTGAAAAGGGTGAATTCATTGGCTTAATTGGACACACTGGATCTGGAAAATCAACACTAATTCAACATATGAATGGTCTGATTAAGGCAACGAGTGGTCAAATATATTTTAATGGAGAAGATATTTATGATCCAAAATATAATTTAAGACAATTGCGGAGCAAGGTAGGCCTTGTTTTTCAATATCCAGAACATCAGTTATTTGAGACCACAGTTTTTAAGGATGTTATCTTTGGACCAACAAATCTTGGGTTAGACAAAGTAGAGTGTGAACTAAGGTCTTATGAAGCATTGAAAATGGTAGGTATCGGTGACGACTTGTTAGATGCATCTCCATTCGAGTTGTCCGGTGGGCAAAAGCGTAGAGTCGCTATTGCTGGTGTATTGGCTATGAGACCAGAAGTATTAATACTTGATGAACCAACTGCTGGACTTGATCCCAAAGGCCGTGATGATATTCTTGACCAGATTACAAAGCTTCATAAGGAAAGTAATATAACAATTATCCTTGTTACCCATAGCATGGAGGATGTTGCTAACTATGCAGACCGCCTTTTTGTTATGAACCACGGAGAACTTGTTATGCAGCATCCCATCAGTGAGGTTTTTTCGCAGTATAAGAAACTGGAAGAAATGCATCTTGCAGCTCCGCAGGTTACTTATGTTATGAATGCCTTAAAAAATAAAGGGTATCAAGTCAATACAAAAGCAACTACAGTAGAAGAAGCTAAGAAGGAAATATTAAAGTTGTTTAGTTAAAAAAATGTATAATCGCCATTAAGAGCGTTAGTAGGAAGTGAGCAAAGTATGATTAGAGATATTACTATCGGTCAGTATTATCCCACCGATTCCATCTTGCACCGACTTGATCCAAGAGTGAAATTAATAGGAACCTTTGTATTTATTGTGTCCCTATTTGCATTTAATTCGGTCTATGGCTATATAGCTGTGGCATTATTCTTGGCAACAATTATTAAGCTTTCAAAAGTACCATTCGGCTTTATTGTCAAAGGCTTGAAAGCAGTCATTGTACTTTTATTATTTACAATGTTTTTTAATTTGTTCTTAACTTCACAGGGAGATGAAGTTTTAAGATTTTGGATATTTCGAGTAACAGATGTGGGTATTCGGTCCGCAGTATTTATGGCAATACGCCTGATATTTCTAATTCTAGGCTCCTCGTTAATGACGTTTACAACGACTCCAAATCAATTAACAGATGGCTTGGAGAAGGTCATGAGACCATTAAACCGCATTAAAGTTCCAGTACATGAGATTGCGATGATGATGTCAATTGCTTTGCGTTTTATTCCTATTTTACTTGAAGAGACGGACAAAATAATGAAAGCACAAATGGCAAGAGGTGCTGACTTCGAATCAGGTGGACTAATGAAAAAAGCTAAAAGTTTGATACCACTTCTAGTGCCATTATTTGTTTCTGCATTTCGTAGAGCAAATGATTTGGCAATGGCAATGGAAGCAAGGTGCTACCGAGGTGGAGATGGAAGGACTAAGATGAAACCGCTCCGTTATAACAGTAGAGATTATATATCCTATCTTATGATGGTGTTATATCTTGGCGTACTAATAGGAATAAGTCTAATTCATAAAGCAGGTATCATATAATGAAAGCGGAATGAGGTATTGCAAGCATGTTTGCAAATACCGATTGGAGCAACAAGATCCTGAACAGCATTTGTTCAGGATATAATTATAATTTATGGGGTGTCATAAGTAGGATTTGACGAATAAAATACTTATGATACCTTAATTTAATTAGAGTGAAAACAACCAATCTAGTCTATTATAGATGATTATGCCCGTATCTATATCCATCGGGATTTGCTTTACCATTCTATGAATTGAATAAAAATGAGACAGTTTATAGATGCTGGTTTGTGCTATCTGGAAATAGATTCAGTAATATTCATCCCTTTCAGTCTAATATGGCTTTTTACGCTATAACTAATTTAAATATTGTTAAAAATAAGGTATGTTATGAAACATACGGATGAACGGAAACGTATATGAAGCGAATTAAATTAATAATTGCATATGATGGAACGGCGTATTGTGGCTGGCAACTTCAACCTGGTATGCCAACGATAGAAGCCGAATTAAATAAGGCGTTATCCTCTTTGTTAGGTGAGGAAATTGTTGTGATTGGAGCCAGCAGAACTGATTCTGGAGTGCATGCACTTGGAAATGTAGCTGTTTTTGATACTAAGAGTGCAATGCCTGCAGAAAAAGTTTGCCTTGCAGTTAATCAAAGATTACCCGAGGATATCCGCGTTCAAAGCTCTAGAGAAGTTTCTTATGATTTTCACCCAAGAAAAACAGTCAGTGAAAAGACTTATGAGTATTGTATTTATAATAATAGGATAGGGTTACCAACCAAAAGACTATATAGTACCCATATTTATTATGGGCTAGATGTGCAATTAATGCAGGAAGCAGCCAATTATTTGCTGGGTGAACATGACTTTAAAAGCTTTTGCTCTGTTAAAACCCAGGTGCTGGATACAGTTCGTACCGTATATCAACTAACCGTAACTAAAACTGTGGATAATATAACGATTTCTGTGACCGGTGGTGGATTTCTTTACAATATGGTTCGAATTATTGCTGGCACGCTGATTGAGGTAGGTAGAGGAGCTTATCCCCCCGAGAAAGTAAGAGATATATTAGATGGATGCGATAGGAGCCTGGCTGGACCGACAGCGCTGGCACAGGGGTTAACGTTAATAAAGATAGAATATATGGAAGAAGACCGAAAAGATACAAGGGAAGATATAGTAAGGGATATAGAAGTAAAATAAATGCAGAAGTAAATACAGAAATAAATACAGAAATAAATACAAAAACAAATACAAAAATAAGTACAAAAATAAGTACAAAAGAAAATGCAAAAATAAATACTGAAGTAAATACAGAAAAAGATGCAAAAATAAATATATAAGTAAATACAAAATTAAATACAAAATAAATACAGAATAAATATAGAAACAGATACAGAATTAAAATAAATGCAAGAAAACAGTAGAAGGCAAATAAGCCTGAAAAGAAAAATTAGTTCAGTAGTTAAGAAGGAGGTGAAGTCTCATGTTTGATTTTACAACGGATTTAAGCTCAATTAATGATACAACGATTGTGGTAAGGTTATTATTAGCTATTATTCTTGGAGGAGTTATTGGCTATGAACGTGGGCGAGCAGGGCGACCGGCGGGACTTCGAACTCACATCCTGGTTTGTCTTGGTTCTGCATTAGCAATCATGACCAATCAATTTATTGCTCAGGAGTTTCATATAGAAGATCCCACAAGGATTGCTGCACAGGTAATCTCCGGCATCGGTTTTCTCGGTGCAGGTACAATTATTGTAACTGGCAGACACCAGGTAAAAGGGCTAACAACAGCAGCAGGACTTTGGGCTACGGCTTGTATGGGGTTGGCAATTGGTATAGGGTTTTATAAGGCGGCGATATTTTCTTGTCTTTTAATTGCGTTTTCCACTATTGTATTGCATCGATTAGATAATTACATTCTGTCAAAATCCAAGGTTCTCGACATTTATGTGGAATTTGACAAGTCAGCATCCATTTCATCAATATTAGATGCATTAAAGGCACACCAGGTACATATTGATTCGATTGAGATGGTGAAGCCCTCCTATGATAAAAATGCTTCCGCAGCAGCGATAATGACGCTGAAGCTAAGACAGAAAAAGATACGTTTAGAAACCATAACAACCATCGGTTCGTTAGAGGGTGTTGGGTTTGTGGAAGAGATTTAGGAACAAGACATTATGTGCCATAGCTTAAGATATAACAATATTGTGCAGAAGTAATAATGACTTGATATTGAATAATAAATACAATATTAAAATTCTAAATAATGAGGCTCTCGTTACAAAGCGGTTCAAACCTGCTTGGAACGGGAGCTTTTTGCATGCAGTTTCAATAGGATTATGTGAAAGATATACAATAAAGCATCAAATTAATAGAATAATTCGTGAATTTAACATAAATCATGATTATGTTACAACAGAAATTAAGAGAATAAAGAAAGAATATATTTTAATCTTGTAAATATGATAAAAAAAATGATAAATCAACAGGATTATTCATGTCTAAAATACGTTGCTAATCTCTTGTACCCCTTTAATACACACTGTTTCATTAATTTTACAAAAAAATAGGTGACAGAAAAAAACGAATACTTATTCAAAAATAATAGTAAATTGTTGGAAAATGTCCTACGAATTTATTTGAAAAATACTTATAATGTTGCTAATATAACTATCAAAATATGTTAAAAAATTACAATTGATAAATTGAATAAAGTACCTAACTAATTACCAACAAGAGATACGATTGTTACTAGTCGGTCTGTGGCCATCCTAGCAACATAGGAGATATTATGAAGCTTAATGGTAAAGGGGGGAGAACTTTATGAATTCAATTTTATCAATATTTGTACATTTTTTTACAGAGGACACCATAACAAATAATATAAATATACCATTACTGATATTAGTGTTGGGAATTCTATTATTTATATTGGGAATTTGTATATTTGTATCCAAAAAAAATATGCTTTATGTTAAGCGCATGGATAAGGATAATGAAATCACTGATCTACTTAAGGGAAATGAGGTTGCATAATGAAACGCGATAACATAGGATTAACAATTCTACTTACTTTTATCGTTGATATTTTTAGTATGGTTGCATCATTTCTAATAGCTGGTTACAGTCGAGGCGGTATTTTAGAAGGTGGCTTTCCAAAAGGTATTTATGGAAACCTGTTCATTGTTATTTTCTTATCCGTAATTGTGATAGGGCATGGTAACGATCATAATAAGAATATTTTCAAGAGAGGATATTTCGAAGAACTAGTTAGTTTAATAAAAGACCAAGGAAAATTAGCACTTATCGTATTTGGATATATGTTTGTATTTCAGCTAGGCGGTTTCTATTCCAGAGTCTTTCTATTCTTATTCTTCGCACTCTACTCCCTAATGACTTATGTTTTACGAACTTGTATGAAGATTATATTATTGCTGGGCTATAAAACAAGCCAATCCAGTAATAAAGTAATGCTAATTACCGTATCTAGAAATGCATTAAGAACAATACGCAAAATGCGTGGAGAATATGAATGGTCAATACAAGTTAACTCCATTGCGATCTGGGATGAAGATCGGGTTGGGGACACAATTGAAGGAATAAAAGTGGTGGCAAACCGTGACAATCTTTTTGAAATGGCTAAGCTGATTGTAGTCGACGAGGTATTTATAAACATACCAAGGTCTGATATGCAGCAGCTGGAGGAGTTAGTATTAGAGTTTGAAAAGATGGGTGTTACCGTACATATAAATTTAGATTTGTTTGATAACCTTATGGTAAAAGAAAAAACAGTGAATGAATACGCAGGTCATCAGGTCATAACATTTTCCTCCGTATTATTTGATGCCAGAAATGCAATAGTAAAACGCCTCTTAGACATCCTAGGAGGTCTTGTTGGAACAATACTAACATTAATTCTTACCCTAATCTTAGCTCCGATTATACTAATTGAGTCTAAGGGACCAGTATTCTTCTCACAAATAAGAGTTGGTAAGAATGGAAGAAAATTTAAAATATACAAGTTTCGTTCCATGTGCAAAGATGCAGAGCAGCGGAAGAAAGCCCTTGAGGATCAAAATGAGGTTAATGGCTTAATGTTTAAGATGACAAATGATCCTAGAGTAACCAAGGTGGGCAAATTCATCCGTAAAACAAGTTTGGATGAGTTCCCACAATTTTTTAATGTCTTAATGGGTGATATGAGCTTGGTAGGTACCCGTCCTCCAACGGAGGATGAATTTATACAATATGAAGGTAGGCATAAGAAGAGGCTTAGTCTTAAGCCAGGATTAACAGGGCTTTGGCAGGTAAGCGGCAGGAGTGACGTGAATGAGTTTGAAGAGGTAATTAAGATGGATATTGAGTATATAGATCAGTGGTCCATGCTATTAGATATTAAGTTGATATTAAAGACAATTATGGTGATGTTTACTGGGCGAGGGTCGAGGTAAAAGATAGTTGAACGAGGTGGAATAAGAGAAATGAACGAGCAGAAGAATAGAAGAAAATTGAATATCTGCATGCTTGGGCATAAAAGAATTCCTTCTCGAGAAGGTGGAATTGAGATTGTCGTAGAGGAACTATCCACAAGGTTGGTGAAGCTTGGGCATAGCGTTTCTTGCTATAACAGGCGAGGACATCACGTTAGCGGTAAGGAGTTCGACTGCAAAGAACTCAAGGAATACAAGGGAGTAAAGCTGCAGTCTGTCATTACTATTGAAAGAAAGGGCCTTGCAGCGATGACCTCCTCTGCATCCGCAAGCTTTAGAGCGGCATTCGGAAGGTATGATGTAGTCCATTACCATGCAGAAGGGCCATGTGCAATGCTGTGGCTGCCCAAGCTTTTTGGAAAGAGATGCGTAGCCACAATTCACGGCTTAGACTGGTCCCGGGAAAAATGGAAAAAGGGCTTCGGCTCTAAGTATATAAAGTTTGGAGAAAAAGTAGCTGCAAAGTATGCAGATGAAATAATCGTCCTAAGCGAAGGTGTTCAGAAGTATTTTAAGAAAACATATAGAAGAGAGACACTATTTATCCCTAATGGGGTAAACCGCCCTGTTATTAGACCAGTAGAGATAACGAAAGAAAGCTGGAATCTGGAAAAGGATAGTTACATCCTTTTCCTGGGCAGGTTGGTGCCGGAGAAAGGGCTTCGGTATCTGGTAAGAGCGTTTAGAGACATTAAAACAGATAAGAAATTGATAATTGCTGGAGGTGCATCTGACACGGGTAGTTTCATGGAAGAAATTCATAAACTGGCAGAAGGCGATGAAAGAATTATGTTCATAGGATTTGTTCAGGGAAAGATTTTGGATGAACTGTATAGCAATGCTTACATATATGTATTACCAAGTGATTTGGAAGGGATGCCGCTAAGTTTGCTGGAGGCAATGAGTTATGGGAATTGCTGTGTAGTATCTGATATAGCAGAGTGTGCAGAGGTTGTAGAGGATAAAGCTGTGATATTCAGAAAGAGCAGTGTAAATGATTTAAGAGAGAAACTGCAGATGCTTTGTGATGCTGCTGCTATAGTTCAAAACTATAAAGATAAGGCAGCAGACTTTATCTGCGAGAAGTATAAATGGGATGATGTGGCACAACAAACAGTGGAATTATATAGAGGTATATTATGATAAGAGTTCTACAAGTAGTAAATGATATGCATCGAGCAGGATTGGAAACAATGCTCATGAATTACTACAGAAATATAGATAGAAGCAAAATACAGTTTGATTTTCTCACCCACCGTCCCGAAAAAAATGATTATGATGATGAAATAATTAGTCTGGGCGGAAAAATGTACTACGCTCCAAGATTGTATCCGCAGAATTATCCAGCATATTTCAAATGGATGAAAGTATTCTGGGCAGAGCACCGGGAATATCAAATTGTTCATTCACACATTGATTCAATGAGTTATCTTGTTTTATGGACTGCTAAAAAAGCTGGAGTACCTGTCCGAATTGCGCATAGTCATAATACCTCTATTGATAGGGACTTTAAATATATCTTAAAACAATTTTTTCGTTACGGAATTACAACCGCTGCAAACCACTATCTCGCTTGTGGGGAGGAAGCTGGACGATTCTTGTTTAGAAATAAAGATTTTCAGGTGATTCCCAATGCTGTTAATGCAGAACAGTTTTACTTTGATCCGACAATTAGAAATTTAAAACGAAAAGAACTAAGCCTTGATGATCACATTGTAATTGGCCATGTAGGGAGACTTTCCTACCAGAAAAATCATAACTATTTATTAAAAATATTTGCTGAAATTAAAAAGAAAAGAAAAAATTCAATTTTATTGCTTGTAGGAACAGGTGAAAGAGAACAAGAAATCAGAGAACTGGCAAAACAGCTTTTTATAGATGAAAAGACAATTTTTTTAGGTAATCGTAGTGATGTGTATCAACTTTATCAAGCAATGGATGTGTTTGTTCTACCTTCTTTCTTTGAGGGAATTCCAGTAGTAGGAGTAGAAGCACAGTTTGCAGATTTGCCGTGTGTTTTTTCAGATAAGGTTCCTAAAGAGGTTGCGTTCAATAAAAAAACTCAATTTATTTCATTAAAGAATACGCCTGAAAGCTGGGCGGAAAGAATTATGGAAAGCAGTAGACAAAACAGAAGCTCAGATAGAAACGATATTGTTAACAGTCATTATAATATCAAAACTGCATATAAAGTGCTGGAGGATTATTATTTTGAGCAATATAAAAGGCTTAAGAATGAGGATTAGGAATATGGCAGTTGGACACAGAAATATAAAACGAATAGCTCGTCGTATTATCGAAGAATTGGATGCGACAAAAAGAGTTGCAAAGGTTACTTCGTGGAGTGATGCTTTGGTAACTTTAAGAGCAAAAATTGATATTCAGATTATGAATCATAATGGGTATAAGGAAACAGTTGTATTTAAAAAGCATTTGATAAAAAAGCATAAAGTAATGCTGGAATACTTTGAAAATACGTTTTCCAGTTATATTGCAGCATATGACTTTAATAGGACAAGCTGCAATGGAACTTCTAAGTTTGAAAACTGTATATGGGTATGTTGGTGGCAGGGAGAAGATCAAGCGCCTGCTATTGTGAAAAAGTGTATCGATTCTATTCGTCAAAATGTAAATGGTCATAGAGTAATTGTAATTACAGAAACTAACTATAAAGATTATGTTATCTTTCCTGTATGGATTGAAGAAAAAAGAAAAAAAGGTATTATATCGCGTACACATTATTCTGATTTGCTCAGACTTGAGTTGCTGGCAGAGCATGGTGGAATATGGGTGGATTCAACATTTTTCTGTACTGGCAATACGTTGGAACAGTATTTATCCTGGCCCGTATGGTCAATTAAAAGACCAGACTATTTCCATGCTTCTATTGCATCTGGATATTTTGCAAATTATTCGTTTGGATGTGATTTTGAACATCGCAGTATATTTGCTATCATACGCGATTTTGCTTTTCAATATTGGAGAATGAATGATTCGATGATAGATTATCTATTTTTAGATTATCTGATTGTGTTGGTTCAAAGATACAGTGAAAAGGTTGATAGAGCATTTAAGGGTATTACGCCTAATAACCCAGCGTGCGATGAGCTATATAAAAGACTGGCAAATCCGTACGATGAGAATAAGTGGCAGGAACTAAAAGAGGATACTTATATGTTTAAACTTAGTTGGAAGCAGTCTTATCCGAAGGAGAAAAATGGGGAAAAGACGTTTTATGGGATGCTGTTAGATGGAAAGCTGTCGTAGAGAGTTGGATGTTTCAGTTGTGAAACACTCCTTATATCAAACAGACGGAAGGGGTAATAAAGTGGCAGAGATGAATTTAGATAGAAAAGTAGTTTTAATTACAGGTGTGGCAGGATTTATAGGATCTAATCTGGCAAAGCGTTTGCTGGTGGATACGGATCATGTAAAAATTATCGGGATTGACAATATAAATGACTACTATGATGTGAAATTAAAGGAAGCGAGGCTGGCAGGATTGTCTGCCCAGCCCAATTTTACGTTTATCAAGGGGTCCATTGGGGATAAACAATTGCTTCATACTATTTTTGCAGAATATCAGCCCAATATTGTTGTCAATCTGGCAGCGCAAGCCGGGGTGAGATATTCCATTACGAATCCAGACGTTTACATAGAGTCAAATTTGATAGGCTTTTACAACGTTCTTGAATCCTGTCGCAATTCTTATGAGAACGGTGCTAAAGGAGTAGAGCATTTGGTGTATGCATCAAGCTCTTCGGTATATGGTACAAATAAGAAAGTTCCATATAGTACAGATGATAAAGTAGATAATCCTGTTTCACTCTATGCAGCTACCAAGAAGTCGAATGAGCTGTTGGCACATGCTTATAGTAAACTGTACAACATTCCATCTACAGGTCTAAGATTTTTCACGGTCTATGGACCAGCCGGACGTCCTGATATGGCATACTTTGGATTTACAGATAAGCTTCGGGAGGGTAAGAAGATTCAGATTTTCAACTACGGTAACTGTAAGCGTGATTTTACTTATATTGATGATATTATCGAGGGCGTAGTTAGAGTTCTGCAGAAAGCTCCGGAAAAAAAATCTGGTGAAGATGGGTTACCTCTTCCGCCTTATAAAATCTATAACATCGGTAATCAGACGCCGGAAAATCTATTGGACTTTGTGGACATTTTGCAGCAGGAGCTCATTCGTGCAGGGGTATTGCCGGAGAATTATGATTTTGAAGCTCATAAGGAACTAGTTCCGATGCAGCCTGGAGATGTACCTGTTACATATGCAGATACCACTGCACTGGAGCACGATTTTGGATTCAGACCAAGTACATCCTTAAGAGATGGATTACGCAAATTTGCTGAATGGTATAAAGCCTATTATATCTTGTGATAGTTATGGAAGCACAAGGTCAAGTTATAGTAACAATGCGGTTAAAATGGAGGATCATAAATGAAAGCTTATAAAGTTGCTGTTGCTGGAACCGGTTACGTCGGGTTGTCAATTGCTTCGCTTTTAGCACAACATAACCAGGTAACTACAGTGGATATTATCCCGGAAAAAGTTGATCTTATTAATCAAAAAAAATCACCGATTCAGGATGAGTACATAGAAAAGTATCTGGCGGAGAAGGAGCTTAATTTAACAGCAACGCTGGATGCAAAAACGGCTTATTCTGATGCGGATTTTGTGGTTATAGCTGCACCTACCAACTATGACAGTAAGAAAAACTTCTTTGATACTTCCGCTGTAGAAGTGGTCATAAAATTAGTCATTGAATACAATCCAGAAGCAGTCATAGTAATCAAGTCTACGATTCCGGTGGGATATACAGCCTATATCAGAGAAAAGTTCGATCACAAAAATATAATCTTCAGCCCGGAATTCCTAAGAGAGAGCAAAGCCTTATATGACAATCTGTATCCAAGTCGAATTATAGTTGGAACGGATATGGAGGATGTACGATTAGTGGAGGCGGCACACACCTTTGCAGAACTTTTGAAGCAGGGAGCAATAAAAGATAATATTGAAACTTTATATATGGGCTTTAGTGAAGCAGAAGCAGTGAAATTATTTGCCAATACCTATCTGGCACTTCGAGTATCATTTTTCAATGAATTAGACACATATGCGGAGATAAAAGGATTGGACACAAAGAAAATTATTCAGGGAGTATGTCTTGACCCGAGAATCGGTACTTACTATAACAATCCTTCTTTTGGATACGGAGGGTATTGCCTTCCCAAAGACACCAAACAGCTGTTGGCTAATTATGCCGATGTTCCTGAGAACTTGATACAAGCTATAGTAGATAGTAATCGAACAAGAAAATCTTTTATTGCCGATCGTGTTTTGGAGCTTGCAGGTGCTTATGAAGCAAATGACAGTTGGGATGCAAGCAAAGAAAAGGAAGTAATTGTTGGTGTATATCGGCTGACGATGAAAAGCGACAGCGACAATTTTCGTCAAAGTTCTATTCAAGGTGTTATGAAGAGAATAAAGGCCAAAGGCGCAACAATCATTGTTTATGAACCAACTCTTAAGGATGATGATACCTTCTTTGGAAGTCAGGTTGTAAATGATTTAGATGTATTTAAAAAGCGTAGCCAGGCAATCATTGCAAATAGGTATGATAGTTGCCTGAATGATGTAAGGAACAAGATCTATACACGCGATATTTTTCAAAGAGATTAGTAAATTTACAACAATGAAAGGTGTCCACATGAAAAAAATAGTATTCATCATGCCGTCATTAGCAGGAGGAGGAGCGGAGCGGGTTGTGTCTATTTTGACAAATTACCTGGCTAAAAAAGATTATGAGGTAACCGTTTTTCTCCTGAGGGAAAATCAGTGTGTATACACATTGAACGAACATGTGAAATTAGATACAAGCAGCATTGGAACAAGCAATGGGCTGATAAAAAAAGCAGCCACTGTAAGAAATATAAGAAACTTCATGATAAGGAATAAGGATGCAGTATTTATTTCGTTTCTAACGAATGAAAATTTATATACAACCTTTGCAGCTATAGGTTTGAGTATAAAGGTGATTGTATCTGAAAGAAACGACCCATATCAAACAATCAAAGGAGTTTTAAAAAAATACATAGTAAACAAATTATACGAAATCAGCCAATGCAAAAGAGTCGTTTTTCAAACAAATGGTGCGAAAAGTTTTTACAGCAGACAGATCCAGGATAAGGGTGAAATTATCGCAAATCCAATTAAAGTAGATTTGCCTATGCCATACTCTGGAGAACGCAGAAAAGAAGTTGTGACCTTTGCCAGACTTGACCCTCAAAAAAATTTCCCGCTGCTTATAGAGGCATTTGAACGTTTTCTTGACAAGTATCCAGATTATTCTCTTTCAATATATGGGAATGGAATAATGGAAGAAGAACTGAGAGCTCTGGTTTTGAATAAAAATTTGAACAGTAAAGTGTATTTTAAAGGTTTTACATCTTCGTTGCATGAACAGGTGTGTACTGCTGCAATGTTTGTATTGCCTTCGGATTATGAGGGCTTGTCAAATTCAATGCTGGAAGCAATGGCAATAGGGCTTCCTTGTGTTTGCACCGATTGTTCTCCGGGTGGCGCCAGAATGTATATTAATAACGGAGTCAATGGCTTTCTTGTTCCGGTGAGAGATCCAGAGGCAATGTGTTCAGCAATGGACCAGATTGCCAGTAATAAACAGTTATCAGAGAGCTTTTCTAAAGAAGCTGCAACTGTACGGGAGAAGCTTTCCGTCGAAGCTATTGGAGTAAGATGGGAAAATATAATTAACGCTATTTAAGCAAGGTACTAAAAATAAAAGAGCAGTGTGGTACATTTCAAAGGGTACCATGCGGGTGGAGGTGAAAATGAAAATACTGGTTACAGGAGCAAATGGCTATCTGGGGTTTGGTATTGTAAAACAACTGTTAAATGATGGGTGGAAAGTAATTGCTACTGATCTGTCAGTGACTCATGTTGATGAGCGTGCGAAAAGCGTGGAATGCAATATTTTTAATATAGATGATCCTTATGAGTACTTTGAAAATCCTGATGTAGTATTGCATTTAGCCTGGAGGGATGGTTTCGTACATAATTCTGATAATCATGTTCTTGACTTGCCATTACATTTTTTATTCTTGAAGAGGATGATTAATTCTGGAGTCAAACGAGTAGCTGTTCTGGGAAGCATGCATGAGATTGGCTTTTTTGAAGGTGCTATCAATGAAGATACGCCTTGTAAGCCAATGAATTTATATGGGATAGCCAAAAACAGTCTAAGAGATATGATAGAACTAATTAGCAGTCAAAGAAAAACCCAATTTCAGTGGTTAAGGGGTTATTATATCGTATCTAATATACAATTTGGGAATTCGTTTTTTTCTAAAATTGTTAGTGCTGAAAAAGAAGGGAAAGATAAATTTCCATTTACATCTGGAGAAAATCAATATGATTTTTTAGATTATGAGGACTTTTGTTATCAGATTGCAGCAACTGTGGTACAAGATGACATTTTAGGAATTATTAATATATGTTCTGGAAAACCAGAGAAGCTAGCTGACAGAGTGGAACGATTTATTAGAGAAAACCATTATAAAATAAAACTGGGGTATGGTGAGTTTCCCGATAGAGCATACGATTCTAAGGCAGTATGGGGAAATGACAAAAAGATAAGACAAATCATTTGCAGCAAGAAAAGGGATGCTCTAGCTCAAGGAATATTATATGAAAGTTAAAGTATCTGCAATTACTCAATACTTATTAATTTATATTATGTTGATTGTACCAGGCAGCTGTCTTTTTGCAAAGTTTTTAACGGGAGATCTGAAGTATTATGCAATCATTATACTGTATATTATTTTATACACTATAAACAAAAAATATAGGAGTAATTACTCGTCGATCTTTTTCATTTTGCTCTTAATATTTGTGGTCTTTACCAGACTTTATACCAATGGCGGTGCAGGGATTTCAGCTTGGTTTCAATTTGTAGTATGTATTATATCAGCACAGATGGCAATCAGTGCAAATAAGAGAGAATTTTTGAGACGTTGGCTTAATTTGGTTGAAATCTTTGCTGTCATCAGCATTACATTTTGGGTGATATTTTTAGTATTTCCCAGTTTGGTGAATGCTTGGCCGGCTGTTACCTTTGATACCCAGACAATGGGAACGGCTGGATATGAGATATATTTACACGGAAAAGGTGTGCTGCTCTATAGTTATCTTGAAATTCACCCAACCCGAAATTGTGGGATTTATACAGAACCAGGTGTATATCAGATTGTTTTAAATTCAGCTCTTTTTGTGCTGCTGTTTTGGAAAGAGAAGATAGGATTTAAGGGTGAAAAAGAATATAAAAGAGCGGTGTTTATTGTTTTGCTATCACTGATAACCTGTCAATCCACAACAGGATATATAGGAATGATGTTTATTATTTTGTTTTTCTATTTTTCCAGAAAGAAGGATTATAACACCTCAAAGATTAAGCTTTATATTACTGGAGTAATGGCAATCGGATTTATTGTTTTGCTGGTAGACTATACATACAGAGGGACAGAAAGTATAGTTTATGTCCAGATCATTCATAAATTATTTGGAGATAATGGATCAGGACTTAACATATCGGAAGGAACAGGACTATATAGATTAGGAACAATTATTGTTAGTCTGGCATCAGTAATCAAACATCCATTAGGGGTTGGGTATGATGCATTGAATATTTTGAAAGATGAATATGCCTCCGGGCTGGTAGCAGCCAGCGTGGTAGCTTTTGCAGCTGTTTATGGTATTATTCCATGGATCATCAGTATGTATATGGTGTTTAAACCTGTAATAAAATATGAGAAATTATTTCCGGGAATACTGTTTGTAATATTGTTCTTCAATACGACACTGGCGCAAACAGATTTATTTTATCCCTCCCTGATGATAATTCCACTGTATTTACTGTTAAACAAAAGACTTGTACAAAGAGGGGAACTAGCATGATTGATACGTTAATAATTGCTGCTGACAGACGTGCCTATTATTTTGAAAGAGTTAACAATGAGCAGATGACGATTCAGACTGTATTCAGAGATTCTGTTTCGTTAAAACATAACTTATTAAGATTATTTAGAAAGATGAAATGGAACTACACATATCTATACTACGGAGATTGGTTTAAAATCCTCCCAAAAGTAAACAAAATAATTGTATTAGATATGGCACTGGAAATAGATAATTGTTTGTTAATGAATATCAGTAAAAAGGCACCCGCGGCTGTTAAGAGTTTATATTCCTGGAACATTATCAAAGATGATACAAAATATATAAAAATGAGAAATTTAGTCGACGAGGCGGGATTTAAATACTACTGCTATGATAAAGGGAATTGTGAAAAATATAATTTTCACTTTAATACGATTATGTATGATCGGACTTTAAGTCTTCCAAAGACAGAAATAAAATATGATACGATTTTTGTAGGTTTCTTGAAGGATAAAAAAGATAAGCTCCTAAGTTTATATCAAACATTTCAGGAAGCAAATGTAACTGCCAAATTTGTTATTGTAGATTTGAATAGTCAAACTTCTGGATTGCCCTTTGAAGTGAGAAATCAATATATTGATTACAACTCGTATTTAGATATGGTTAATAGCAGCCAATCAATTTTAGATATTGTGCAATCGGATCAAGATGGTTTTTCGATGAGGGTTATGGAGTCAATATTTTTAAATAAAAAGCTTATAACCACAAATAAAACAATAAAGGATGCGAAATTTTATAATAAAAATAACATACTTGTAATTGATCTTGCATGTACCAGCGGAGAGGATATATCAGAATTTTTTCAATTAAAATTTCAAGAATATCCAGAAAGCGTTCGAGAATATTATTCTCTGGAATCATGGGCCGAACGATTTGTATGATGACATAAAGTGCGGAGAGAATGGAGAGCAGAATGTTAAAAGATAAACTGCAAAAAATTCCTTTAGGGGTTAGGGTTGCAATTGTATATACCATCGCATCAGTATTTTCACGCGGTCTGTCAATGATTACAGTGCCGATTTTTACCAGAATTATGTCGACAAGTGAATTAGGAGTCGTTAATTTATATAATTCCTGGTACATATTGATTAATGTGGTAGCAACACTTTCATTAACATCGGGTGGATTTCAATCAGCAATGCGAGAATTTGAAGGAGAGAGAGATCAATATCAGTCCTCCGTACTTACATTAACTTCAATCATGGCATTGCTGCTGGCAGGAGTATATTTCATTTGTCCTGGAATTTGGAATAGTTTTATCGGATTACCTACAGAACTGATGGTATTGATGTTTTTTGCTTTTTTCTTTTTACCAGCACAGGATTTTTGGTTGTTGCGGCAAAGGTATGAATATAAATATAAATTGTCAGCGGCTCTTACAATGGGAACAGCACTAACTGCAACAGTGGTATCCATTCTTGTTGTCTTAAAACTGACCGATGTCGGGTCTGATAGGATTGCGGAAGGAAGAGTTTATGCGACAAATGCAATAGCTATATCAGTTGCAGCTATTTTGTGGATCTGTCTTTATGTAAAAGGGAAGGTGGTAGTAAATCTTAGGTATTGGAAATATTCTTTGAAACTAAGCATTCCGCTTATAGGTTATGGGTTTGCAAGTCAGGTATTAAATGTTTCTGATCGTATGATCATTAGCAGAATGGTTGGTAATGATGCGGTGGGAATCTATAGTACCCTGTATACAGTTAGTTCCATTTCTTTACTGGTTTGGGCGGCAATTAATGCATCTTTCATTCCTTATTTATATGAGAACATTGAAAAGAAAGGAAATAAGATTCGGGAAATCTCCATTTCTTTGATGGGTTCCTATGCAATTATTGCTGTCATATTAGCATTTTTCGCTCCGGAAATAGTCAAGATTCTGACAACAGAGGAGTATTATAAAGCAATTTACATTATGCCTCCAATTGCTGCGGGTGTTTTCCTGACTTCTGTCTCTAATATGTATTCTAACCTGCTGATCTATCATAAAAGTACAAAATATATTATGTATTCCTCGGTTGTGGCAGCGATTGTGAATGTTGTGCTGAATTATGTTTTTATCAAAGCATTTGGATATATGGCAGCTGCGTATTCAACTTTATTATCCTATATTATTTTAGCAGGCGGTCAGGCATTATTCGCAAGGA
Organism: Bacillota bacterium; assembly: GCA_023407575.1. Lineage (GTDB taxonomy): Bacteria > Bacillota > Clostridia > Lachnospirales > Lachnospiraceae > Mobilitalea. The sequence continues at coordinate 213,351 of JAEYLX010000049.1, read as the reverse complement.
AGGTGCAAGCTAAGGAGCGCAGAGAGAGATACATATATAATGATAAAGTAGTTTGTTTGATGGCAGTTGTCACAATTGCTGCATCTCTTTTCGGACTATTTCTGTATCAGTATACAGTCATAAGATATCTCATTGCTGTGGCAGGAGGAGTTGCAGGAGGAATAATTGCTATAAAAACAGTAAAAAAAATGAGAGACTAAAATATCAGTACTTTTGTCTTTGAAAATACAGTCACAGGATTTATGAAATCTATATAAATGTGCTGGAAACCTGCTACAGTGGTAAGACTGGCACATATGATTTGAATACTAGGAAAGAGAGGGTGTGAAATGAATAAGGTTTTAATAACTGGCGGGGCAGGATTTATAGGCACTGAAATTATTAAGCAGCTTTATGAAAGCAACGATTGGAAAATAACAGTATTAGACGTTATGACACAACAGATTCATGGAGAAAAGTGGGAAGATTCCTATTTGTATAAAATAATAAAAGATAAATGCCGGTTTGTTAAAGGTGACGTATGTGACTATGAGATCATGGAAAAACTCGTGGCAGATAATGACATTGTACTTCATTTGGCAGCAGAAACCGGAACTGGTCAGTCTATGTATCAAATCAATCGTTATAATGAAGTTAATGTAATGGGAACCTCTAATCTTTTGCAGGCAATATCAAATCTGGGATCGAGCTGCAAGGTAAAAAAAGTGATATTGTCCTCATCGAGATCCGTGTATGGCGAAGGAAAATATCAGTGTAAAAATTGCGGTATAGTATATCCAAAGGCTCGTAAGAAAGACAAATTGATAAAAGGAGATTTTTCTGTATATTGCGAAAAATGTGATAGTAAACTTCAGGGTCTTCCAACCACCGAGGACAGTCAGGTAACTCCGAACTCCCTGTACGCATTTACAAAATTTGCTCAGGAAAAGATGCTTGAAACGATGTGCCCGGCATTGGGAATTGATTATACTATTTTCAGATTTCAAAACGTATATGGAATTGGTCAGTCACTAAAAAACCCTTATACGGGAATTTTATCAATTTTCTCCACGTTACTGCTGGAAAATAAACCTATCAATATTTTTGAGGATGGAAAAGAAAGTCGTGACTTCATAAATGTTTCAGATGTGGCAGCAGGAGTAATAGCATCTCTGACTAACAAGGAAAGTAATGGAGAAGTTTTGAACTTAGGAAGTGGTGTAGATACTTCTGTAATTGAAATTGCTGAAATGTTTAAAGAAATTTATGGAAGCAAAAGCCCAATAAACGTTACTGGTGATTTCAGGGTGGGAGATATTGCACATAATATTGCAGACATATCCAAAGCAAAGAAAATCCTCGGCTTTGAGCAGAAAATATCTCTGCAGGAAGGCCTGAAAAATTACTGTAAATGGGTTCTTGGTGAGGAAAAGGATAACAGTGGATATGAAAAGTCCTTGGCGGAAATGGAACAGTCAGGTATGTTTATAAGGAAGCAAAATGAAAGTTAGTAGTTTAGTGATTTACAGAGGTTAAAGTCAATAGACAGATGTACATATTGATTACCAGGGAATGAGTAGGGAGGATTTATGGGATTACTAAAAAAATGTATGGATTTTTATCTAAAAAAAACATCGCTAATTAAATATGCAAAGATAATTGGTGTATCTATTGGAGAGAATTGTAAACTCAATGGAAGCCCTGACTGGGGAAGCGAGCCGTGGCTTATTTCATTGGGAAATCATTCTGAAGTATCTTTTGATTGCGCTTTCGTTACACATGATGGAGCCACTTGGGTTTTTCGTAAGGAAGAACGCTATAAGGATATTATAAAATTTGGCAGGATAAAAATTGGAGATGACTGTTTTATTGGCGCAAGAAGTACGATTCTGCCGGGAGTTACGATTGGAAATCGTTCCATAGTTGCATCAGGAGCAGTTGTCGCAAAATCAATACCTTCTGGAGAGGTGTGGGGAGGAGTTCCAGCCCACTTTATTATGACTGTAGACGAGTATGCTGAAAAATGCTTGGCAAATACGCCTAAGTATGACCCTATTCGGTTACAGACACATAAGAAGGATGAAACATTAAAGATTACTAAGTAAATGTAATGGAGAAAGATGTTCCTGTCTATACTTATACATGTTACGTTATTATTTCAGATATGACTTACTCAAAGGAAGCCAACAAATGGGAAGAATTATTTTACTTGATATCATGAATTCAGTAAGGAACTATGGATGGTATGCCCTGATTTTTGCCGCATTAAGTATAAGTATTGTACTGTTTGGGATAAGTTTATACAAATTAATAAATGGCCAAAGCTGGAAGGGTTTTATCAGACACAATCGATATTCCCTTCTACTTGTCTATGTCTTTTTAGTCTATCTCTTTCTAGTTATTTCAATTACATTATTGTCGAGGCCAGCGGGATCAAGGGTAGGTATAGATCTAATGCCCTTTGCGACGATCTCATCTAATCTACTTAATAACAGATATCCATTTGAAAATATACTCTTGTTCATACCCTATGGTTTTATAGTACCAAACTTTGGGGCACCTTTTCGTAAAGTATACCTATGCGTAGGAACTGGACTTGGGTTCAGCCTATGTGTTGAGTTGATACAATTAATAACAAAGAGAGGTTTCTTTCAACTAGACGATATTTTAACCAACGCAGCCGGAACAGTTATCGGGTACGTAGTATTTTATATATTTATAATCGTTATACAACTTAAGAAAAATATTGAGGATAAGTAAACGATTATTAATTGTTATTCTAGAATCGACATAGAATACGAAAAAGGCACAGCAGTTATAGCCCACAATGCAACATAATAATGAATCCATGTAACATGATATGAAACTTGATTTTCCAAGAATCAAATACTGGAACATGCTTTTGGTTTTGCTGTTTTATTCAAGAAATATGTAATTATATGCAAAAAAGTATCTATGTTATTTTATTGACAATTTCAGCAAATAATTCTACCATAAATTGTAATTTGAAATTTGCTTTACATGAGGGGATTTTCCCATGATATACTTTCACATTTTCACTAATGATAATACCACCTTATAAATAAGGATGGAGTGCTTATTAGAATTGGAGGTGTGATTTGTTTTATGAAGAAATCAAGACGATTTTTAAGAAAACAGCTAATTAGTATGCTGACAATAGTGATATTAATTGCTACAGCTTTACCACCGTTGAATATTAATGCAGCTAGTAATACGAAGCCAGTTTTAGTGCAGACGTACAATTATTCCTATGTAGGAGACAGTAATACTTATACTGTAAACAATGTGAAAAAGGGATATACAGTACAATGGAGTATAAGTAAAGCACTAAAAAATTATGTTAGTTTTTCTGATAGTAAAAAAATTATTACAAAGACTGTAGAGGTAAATGGTACAACTTCAAAAATAAAAGTTTTTACTTTAAAAGATGCAAAGAACAAGATAAACCATAAATATAAAGTTACAGCAGCAGTTTATGATATAAAGGGGAAGAAAGTAGCAACTTACTCTGATGAAGTTAAGATTAGTATTCATGCGAAAGAAATTATCATTAATAATTATCCTAGTAATTACGTTATGTCGGTTAACAGTTTCTACACCTTTCATAGTACCTTAATACCAGAAAAGTCTGCAAATCAGACATTTTGGATTATAACAGATGAGAAAGATAATATCCTTGTTGATACAAAGGCACATATAAAATCTTATAAAGTTATTATGGAAAACAACGGTATATTTAGTCCTAAAGTTGCAGGTACATATAAAATTTATGCTGTTGCTTATAGAAACAGTAAAGCAACAATTCAAAGAGCTAAATCAAAGGCTGTTGAAATCCAAGTTTATGATACCTCTGTGCCAACGATTACGCCTACTATTACCATAACACCTGTTCCAACCTCGATACCAGTAATTATAATACCAGTAGTTACAACACCACCAGTTGCTCCAACCTATGCATTAACCATACAAGCTACAGAAGGAGGCAGTATAACAGCCGGTACATCAGGCAATTACTCAAAGGCTGCGACAATTAGTATATCAGCAATACCTCATGATGGTTATGTATTTGGTGGATGGTCGTCTTCAAATGGCGGAACATTTGGAAACGCTTCCCAAGTAAGTACAGAATTTATAATGCCGAATAACAACACAACGATTACGGCCAGGTTTTTAATTGATACCAATACCATATATACACGGGGGCAATGGATTCAGTTACTTGCAGATAAGTTAGGTTTTGATTATTCGTCTGTCGAAGCTGAGGAATTTGATTATAAATACGCTGATACGGAAACTTCTGAGTATGGATTGGCAATTGAAATTGCCGAGGCGTATGGAATATTGCCTACACCGGATTCGGAAGGATACCTAGACCCGGAGCAGGATATCCCGTTCTTTCGTCCAGAAGCTACGGCTACAAGAGAGTTTGCCGCTTTTACAATAGTAAAGGCAATGGGTTTTATGGGAGAATACTCTATTCTTTGTGATGATGTGGATACATTTAAATATCCCAATGAAGATGCCATAGCTATTTTGCAAGGATTCCTTACATTAAATGAAAATAAATTTAATCCGGGTTTGCCGCTTTCCTTAACAGATAAAATCAGAATCTTTGCTGTTATTGATTCAATAAACGCTTCGACTATCGTTGATGTTTCTAATCCACATGAAGATGTAACACTAGCGGAGGGTGTAATAAGAGACGATTTGAGTAATGTTAAGGATTATTCAATTGTTTATAATGGTGATAGCACTATCACAGTCACACTTCCTAATAATATTGCTACAAGTGCAATATCCATTGGAAACGTCTTCGTTTTGCCACCAAATAATGAATATATTACTGGTATTGCTTTAAAGGCTGTCAGTATTAACAATCTCGAGAATGATTATTTGGAGCTTATATGCTCTAAACCTGATATAGCAGAGGTTTTAACCAATATCGAGTATGAAGGCATTGGAGTGGCGGATGTAAATAATATGGTTCCATCAGAAGGTGTTATGTTTGAATATGAGCCTCAGGTTGGTACACGAGATAGAACAATTGAATCCCTTGCGCTCAATATTAATGCGGGAGGTAGTGTATCTGTACCAGGTACATTGAAGTTTACTGTTGCTAAAAAAGAAATTGCTGACAATGTTGAGGTGAGCGGTGAAGTATCAATAGAAATACCTGATATTACCTGCAAGGTTGACGCTTCTATTGGGTTACTATCCGGTGTAAACTTAAATGAGCTGGTTATTTCCATAACAGAAAAAATTGAACTTACGGGGCAAATTGAATATACAGCCCACGAAAGTGGATATCAATTAACTGAGACTAGATGGATTCCTGGTAAAGTTGAGTTAGGAAGGTTACCAATTGCATTAGGTACAACTGGACTTTCTGTTGACATAGTTTTTTTCTATAATGTTAGTGTGAAGGGTAGTGCAAGTATAACCTATTCAGTTGCAGCAACTCAGGGCATTCAGGTTAGAAACGGCTCAACACGCCTTATACATGATTTTTCACAATCCTTGGATGCTATAGAATTGAAAGGTAGTGCAAAAGCTGGAGGTGGAATAGCAATAAGGTTAAATGCCTTTAAGCTAATGGATTTGATTGGTATTGATGGGGAAATTGGTCTTGGCATTTCTGCTTCGTTTACATCACATATAAGTGGTATGTCTACCATATACTGTGCTGACGGAACAATTTACAGTTATCTGACGCTAGAATTGGATACGGATACAGCTTTTGGGATGTTTATTAAGACTGTTTGGCACACTACATATGCCTGGGATATCTGGGATGAAGATAGTAGTCCATACAAACTTAAGCTTCATATTGAAAACGGCGTGAGAGTTAACGAATGTACTTTTGGTGTGGGTAGTATTTCGGGATATGTACATGAAGCGGGTAGCAATATAGCAATACCATATGCCAGAGTTAATTTATATAGCGGAAATAACCTTGTTAAAACATTGTATTCAGACAGTAATGGTAATTTCAACTCAACTAGCCTGCATGCTGGAGAATATATATTGAAGGTATCAGCTACAGGATACCAAACATTTACGAATAGAGTGACAATTGCAGAAGATCAGACGACTTATGTCGAAACATTACTTATGATTGATAGGAGTAATAATGGCTTATTTGGCAATGTCAATGGAACACTAACAGATGCTTTAACAGGTGGTTCGGTATCAGAGGCTACCTATAATGTTCGAAACAACTGGAACAATACGTCGGGAACCGTGGTTAAAACCGAGACTACTCAAAACGATGGGACATTTACAATTGATTTAGTTGCTGGTAATTATACGATTGAGTTTGTAAAGTCTGGATATGTGACCACATCAATCAATGTTGCTATTCAATCCAGTGAGAGTTTAATAAAACATGTTACTATGTCGCCAGAAACCAGTGGTACTATTGGTGGAGATATTCGTATTGTATTAACATGGGGGCAAAACCCATATGACTTAGACTCTCATTTGTATGGGCCGACAGTTGACGGTGGTTCAACATTCCATACTTGGTTTAGTAACAAAGACTATAAATTGGATAACAAAAACATAGCTAATCTTGACCTGGATGATACTTCCAGCTATGGTCCTGAAACTACAACAATTTACGAGTTAAATACCACAGGTTTGTATAGCTTCTATATACACGACTATTCAAATGGTAACAGCTTTAACAGTACCGCACTGTCATCTTCACAGGCTCAAGTGAGAGTATATTCCGGCAATCAGTTGATTGCCACCTATAATGTTCCATTGAGTCGTGAAGGAACACTCTGGCATGTATTTGATTACGATGTTGCAACGGACACATTAACTGCTGTAAATACTTTTTCTTACAGTAATACGCCTGGATCAGTAAGACCAGATACATTAGCACAAAGCCTTGAAAGCTCCGCAATGCGGTTGGTGCCAGCGGACAAGAGCGTACTCGATAACTTATTGAATATGCTGAAAGGTGTAAGTGTAGATCAGTTTACTGCGGAACAATTAAAAATTATAATGTCAGCAGAAATAATTATGAACGATACTACTGTATCACAAGAAACTGTTGACGAATTAGTTAAGACGTTGAATGAGGAATTTGTAAAAATAGTAGTAAGTGTTGTACCCTATGCTTTAAGTATTATAACAGGAACTAATTTATCGGTTGCAGGGTAATGTTGAAATATAAAAGATCAGAGGTGGCAGAATCCCAGCTACCTCTGATCTTTTTATAGAGCAACAGTTTGTGAATATGATTGCAAGATATTTTTTTTGTGCCGATAATATTAGATAGCATCATTAATAACTTTTATTGGATTATTACCAATTAATTAATTTAATTGATTAGATATTTGTAAATTATCATAGAATATTTAATATGAAAATAAACTGGAAAAAATATGGCTTTACTAGGCCTAAACTTCTGGAAAATGCTTGACACACCCGGTGACATATGCTATAGTAATGAATTGTGACGTGACAATACTTGAGCCAAAGCCCCGGTAAATAGTATTTGAGATCGTGATTTGTAGAATTGACGTATATAACGCTTATAGAAGTGTTTACAGTCATTAAGAAAGATAAAATTAGATTATTTTCATAAGGAGGTAAACCGATGAAAAGTTTCATGGCGAGTCCTGCAACAATCGAAAGAAAATGGTACGTTGTTGATGCAACAGGACATACATTAGGACGTCTCTCATCAGAGATCGCAGCTATTTTAAGAGGTAAAAACAAGCCTACTTTTACTCCTCACATTGATACAGGTGATTATGTAATCGTAGTAAATGCTGATAAGATTAAGGTTACAGGTAAGAAGTTAGGTCAGAAGATCTATTACAATCACTCCGATTATCCAGGTGGTATGAGAGAAACAACTTTAGCAGAAATGTTAGCTAAAAAACCTACCGAAGTAATTAACCTTGCTGTTAAAGGCATGCTTCCTAAGGGACCTTTAGGAAGATCAATGATTACAAAATTACACGTATTTGCTGGACCTGAGCATACACATGCAGCTCAGAAACCAGAAGTATTAGAGATTAAATATTAATCAGAGGTTGAAAGGAGGAAATAACATTGGCTAGTGCAAAATATTACGGAACTGGAAGAAGAAAAAGCAGTATCGCTAGAGTTTACTTGGTTCCAGGTACAGGTAAAATCACTATAAATAAAAGAGATATGGACAACTACTTTGGTTTAGAGACCTTAAAGTTAATCGTTCGTCAACCACTTGCTATTACAGAAACTGTAGATAAGTTCGATGTATTAGTAAACGTTAGAGGTGGCGGTTTTACAGGACAGGCAGGTGCTATCAGACACGGTATCTCCAGAGCATTATTACATGCAGATGCTGATTATCGTCCAGCACTTAAGAAAGCTGGTTTCTTAACAAGAGATCCTCGTATGAAGGAAAGAAAGAAGTACGGCTTAAAAGCAGCTCGTCGTGCTCCACAGTTCTCCAAGAGATAATAAGAATAATAATGAAAGCCTTGAAAACACAGTGTTTCAAGGCTTTTTTGTTGTATGAAAATGGGTAAATAATTGGTATGATAGTTGTGCTCAAGATTAGTATTATACTCTCCCTATAGCAAGAATGGAAAAGAAATAAATTATTATATGATTTATAGTATAACTACCACGTGGAAATAAGAGGTGACCGTTTTGGAGACAAACCAATTAATTGTTAAAAGCTTAATGTACATTGAAAATAATCTTTCGGAGCCGATTGATTTAGAAACTATTGCTGGTAATATAGGTTATTCACCTTATCACTTTTCTCGATTGTTTAAATCATATATGGGTATTTCGGTGATGGATTATGTAAAGCATCGTAAGTTAATTAAAGCATCGGATAATATATTGAATGGTGCCAAGATTATAGATGTGGCAATAGGGAATGGATATGAATCTCATAGCGGCTTTACAAAGGCTTTTAAAAATGAATTTGGGTTTTCACCTTCACTGCTTAGAGCAATTAAGTTGCAATTAGATTGTATTAATGGAGGTAATGCTATGAAGCATGTGTTTATGAAGCAAATGGATATTCACGCTACAAAAGAAGAATTATATGAAGTTTTAACTCAAGCGATTAAGGAAAAAAGGTTGGGTTACAGTATTGACCGAATAGAAAAGGGCTATGAATTTGCTTGTGAGACTTATAAGGGAATTAAAAGATACTCAGGCGATGAATATATTACGCATCCGCTAAATGTAGCCATTATACTAGTTGAAATGGAAACAGAAGTAGATGTAGTAATAGCCGGAATGCTTTGTGATGCCATGCTAAAAACAGGCTTATCAGAAGCAAAAATTGCAGATGAAACAACGGATAAGGTAAAAGATATCTTAATGCAGGCAAAGCAGTTTGATGCCAGAAGTATTGATGATATTATGATGGAAGAGGTAGTATTATTAAAACTTGCCGAAAGGCTTCATAATATGCGCACAGTAGAATTTATGGATGAAAAGGAACGTAAGGAAAAAGCCGAGGAAACATTAAAACTGTTTATACCAATATGCAATAAAGTTGGAAATAGCAAATTAAGATCAGAATTAAATGATCTGGCTCTTAAGTATATGTAGTATAAAGGACGTAATGGACAAAATAGAGTAATATAGGTAGAGAACCTCCCAGTAGGCGTAAATACGCATTCTCCTGGGAGGTTTTTTGAATATAAGGAATTGTTTTATATTTGCAAATGTTATGAAAAACGAATACAATAACAACGTAGCGAGAAGAAGTTGTTACTTGCTTTTTTGCATAAGATAGATACAAAGTATAGCGTTTGTATTTCTAAAAAAGGAAGAGAAGAAGTGTTAAAATGGAACCGTATTATTATAGTCAGTTAAATAAACAACAACAACGAGTTTATCAAGTCATTAAGAATGGTCTGGAAACTCTCTCCCAAAGTTTTGATGTACAAAGAATGGATGGAGCAGAGCTAAGTGAGATTTTTTATAAGATAAGATTAGATTGTCCAGAAATATTTTATGCACCGACATTTCAATACTCTTTCTATCCTGATTCCACGATGGTTAAAATAAAGCCTGTCTATTTGTTTGAAAAGAATAAAATCAAAGAGCACCTGATGGCAATGAAAGCTAGGGTAGATAAGCTTGCAAGGGTGGTAAAGGATAAAAGTGATTGGGAAAAGGAGCAATATATCCATGATTTTATCTGTAAAAATGTGAATTATGATAAGCTGAAGAAGCAATATTCCCATGAAATACTTGGGCCATTGGGGCAAGGGGTTGGGGTATGTGAAGGAATTGCAAAATCGGTGAAGATACTTTGTGATCAGCTGTCTATTCCTTGTATTATTGTTATTTCTGAAAATAATCCAGAGAAACAGATTAAATATCGTCATGCCTGGAATGTAATACGTATGAATGGAGTATGGTATCATTTGGATGCTACTTTTGATAATACATTAGGGAAAAAAGAAGTGAGATATGATTATTTTAACTTGGACGATAAGAGTATTTTCAAGGATCATGAGCCTGTGATATACAAAGTCCCTGCATGCAACGATGGGGATCATTCTTACTATAAAGAGAAGAAGCTTTCTTTTACCAAGTTTGAGGAGGTAGCAAAACGTTGCCAACAAGCAATCAAAAAAGGGAAGGTTCTAACCTTTCATTGGAGAGGTGGATATCTTACAAAAGCAATCATAGAAGAATTATTGCATACCATAACAGAGGTAGCCAAGGAAAAGAACTGGCGCAGTCAGGTTTCTATAAACTGGCAACAGGCAGTCATACGTGTGAAGTACATTCAGGAACAGATGGAAGATTCAGTGAAGATGGAAGATGCGTACGAAGAGGAGAACAGTGCAGCACTATAGTCTATAAAAAGGAATATTATATCAAAAAATGTAATTTTTAATAAAAATTAGTTGTAGTTTTTCCATTAGTAAAGATATAATTAAAGCAACGAAAATCACAACATATAATTTTCTTACAAGAGATAAAGAAGGAGAATGGATGAGTCAGATAAAATTTTTCCCGCTAAAATTTAAGCTATTTTTATTACTGTTTCTAATTGTTTTCTCTGTTTCAGGTTTGTTGGCTACTTTTCAATATTTTACTATGAATAACAGTATGGAAGAAGATTTTGTGCAAAAGCGAGGGTTGGTACATGACAGAGCAGTTACTATGATTGGGAATGCCGATTATGTCAACCTACTCAATGAAAAGCCTATTGATGAGCAGGCTGAAATTATTCTTAATAATATCAGAGACGAGTATAAAAGAAAAAATAGCATTGACTTTGATATTGCATCTTTTCTAGACGGTAGTGAGCAATTTCAATTATATGTTATAGATAGTAGCAATACAGTAATATGGTCTACAGACCAAAACGATATGGGACTTAATTTTTCTGATTTTCCTGACTTTATTCAGTATTTGGACGAAATACGTGCTTCAGGTAATTTTACATCCTCTCGAGTTAGTTTGTCCATTAATTCAGGAGATCTAACAAAGTATTGTTATATTCCCTCTTTCGATGGAAATTATATATTTGAAACAGGAGCAAAGCTGAATAGTAATAATACCTTTGCAACCAATGTTACGTTTGAAGATTTTGAGCATCAGTTACTGGAAGAAAACAGTTTTGTGAGCAGTATATTGCTGTATGATTATCAAGGAGTGGCCTATAAGAAAGATGAGAACGGGAATAATATTCAGATTTCATCTTCCAAAGAGCAGTATTTTAATCAGGCTCTTAATACAATGGAAACAGTTAAGGTAGAAGGAACCTACGAAAATACGAAGGCTTACTATGAATACATTCCTTATGAAATTATTGGGGCCAGAGGGGCCAATGAAAGAAATGTTATAGAAATTATATACAATAACCAAGCTGCTCTGGAAAAACTGAAGAATACAGAGATTATTATTGCGGGTGTTGTTTTCCTTTGCGCTGTGATTATAGCATCTGTCGGTTACTATATTGCAAGTAAGCTCGTAAAACCAGTTGAGGAACTGACAGAAGGGGCCAAACAAGTTGCTGCAGGTAATCTTGGCTACCGCTTCACGATGAAAGCGAATGATGAGATAGCTATTTTGGGCGGTCAGTTTAATAAGATGACGGAAGAGAGATACCAGTTTGAAGAGGATTTAAAAAATAAAAACCATGAAATCTTTACTCAAAAAGAAGAAATAACTGCCCTTTATGAGGAGACTAGTGCTCTTTATGAGGAAACAACCGCCTTGAATGAAGAACTAGAGGAGTTGCTGCGCCAGAACTCAAACAGTTATTTTGAGACTGTGAGGGCACTTGCTAATGCTATTGATGAGAAAGATGCTTATACCGGAGGGCATTGTGAGCGTGTAATGGAGTATTCTGTGAAAATAGCAGAGGAATTAGGATTAAATGATGATCAGATTAACGATCTAAAGTTCGGAAGTATTCTGCATGATATTGGAAAAATAGGAATAGCTGAGGAGATATTGAACAAAGAAGGAAAATTAACACCGGAGGAATACGACGAGATTAAAAAACACCCTGTAAAAGGTGATAATATATTAAGAAATCTCAACTTTCTTACCGATTGCCGAAGAATAATTCGTGAACACCATGAAAGAATTGATGGGAAAGGATATCCGGACGGTCTTCTTGGCGATCAGATTTATTTTCTAGCTAAGATCGTGTGCGTGGCAGATGCGTATGACGCTATGACCAGCTGCAGGCCATATCGAAAGAACGGACTTACCAAAGAGCAGGCGATAGAGGAATTACAAAAAAATAAAGGAACTCAGTTTGATGCTGATGTGGTAGATGCATGCATTCGCTATCTAATGGAGACAGAGTAATGAGTATATGAAAATGGAGATCCCGTTTATTAGTAAGGAGAGAAACCAAACGGACATGATTGAACAAGAAAAGACAGGAAATAATAGTTTACCTTATATAGAATGGAAGTGGTAAAGCATAAGGATAAGGAGAGAGGTAAACAAATGGAATTCGAAAAAGTAGTTGAAAGTAGAAGAAGTATTAGAAAATTTCAGTCGAAAAAGATTGAGAACGAAAAAATCTATCAATTAATCGAAATGGCAAGGCTATGCCAATCGGCAAAAAACAGACAGCCCTGGAAATTTATGATTTTAGAAAATGAAACTAAGAATCAAGTAGCTGAAATAATGCTGGATTTATTTAATAAAAACGATTATGAATTACCCGGATATATAAATAGTTCAAAATCGTCAGCAAAAATTATTAATAATGCACCGACATTAATTTTGGTTTATCGTGAAAAGGATAATAATTGGCTGATAGGAGATTTAATATCTATAGGAGCAGCTATAGAACATATTTGTCTGGAAGCTGTTAATTTAGGACTTGGGGCAGTTTGGATCAGAGATACAGTGTATACAGAAGAAGAGATAGGAAAGCAAGTGGGTTATCCGGATTTACAGTTGGTATCTGCAATTGCAGTTGGATATCCGGATGAGAGTCCGGAGCCTCGCGCACGTAAACCAATGGAAGAAATCTTAATAAAGAAGGTTGATCTAAAAGAAAAAATGATTTGAATTCTCAAAGTATAACAAAAAGTGTATATAAGAAAATCACAATTTTCATAGGATGTTGTTCAGATGGATGAATTAGTCTGGATAACATCCTTTTTAATATGCAGATAATTATTGAAGTTTATTTCTATTTATAGTTTCTCAATGGTTGATTTTGTATCGTAAAGTATCGCGCTGTTCCATTGTTTTCCGAATAAGAGTTTCGTATAATATAACTAGGTTAAACAATTAAATAATTAGAAAGGAGAAAAACAAGTTGCATTTACTACGTATATCAGAAAATCTGGTTAAGCTCCGCCATGATAAAAAAGTGACACAGGATGAGGTTGCATTGTATCTGGGTGTAACAAAAGCATCTGTTTCAAAGTGGGAGAATGGGCAGAGCATGCCAGACATTCAATTATTACCGATGATTGCTGTTTATTTCAATGTAACTGTTGACGAATTACTTGGTTTTGAACCGCAACTTAGCAGGGAGCAAATTAAACGGCTCTATCAGGAGCTTGCAGAAGATTTTGCAACTAAAGCTTTTGACGATACGATAAAAAAGTGTAAGCTACTGGTTCACAGATACTATTCCTGTTATCCTTTTCTCCTGCAAGTCTGTGTGCTATGGCTAAATCACTTTATGTTAGCAGAAGCTGCAGATGTACAGCGTGAAATCCTAAATGATATAACTGATCTTTGCGAACGAATACTAAAGGACTGCAAAATAATTGAAATTTGTAATCAGACATTATCTATTAAGGCTGTGATAGACCTACAGCTTGGAAAACCCAATGACGTTATTGAAAGCTTGGAAGAAATCGTAAGGGCACAAGATCTTTCTGCATCCAATGATGCAGTTTTGATGCAAGCGTATCAGATGATAGGGGAAATTGATAAGGCAAAAAGCAGCGTCCAAATATCCATGTATATTCACTTGCTCGGGCTTATTGGCACTGCGGTTGCCTATCTTTATATTAATAATGATAATCTTGATTTGTGTGAAGAGACAATACGTAGAACGGATAGCATTATTTCATCCTTTAATTTAAATAATTTACAACCAAACTCTGCCGCACAATTTTATTATCAGGCAGCAGTTATATATGCCACCCACAATCAGCAGGATAAAGCAGTGGAACGTCTTGGGCAGTATGCACAGGCAGTAAAATATCTTTTAACAGGTGATAATATTAATCTTCATGGAGATAGCTATTTTAATGCACTTGATCCGTTGTTTTCAAGGCTTGATCTTGGTACAGCACCTCCAAGAAATAAAAAATTAGTCGTTGAAAGCTTTGTAAGTTCATTTAACCATCAAGCTTTTATGGCACTTGAAAGTAATGATATATTTCAAAAAATTAAACAAAATATAGTTAAGGAAGGAAATTAATCATGAAAAACATTGTTGAGTATCTACCATTTATTATTCCACTTATTATAGCGGAATTGGGACTATTAATTTATACCCTACGCCATATTTTAACCCATCAGAACTACAAGCATGGGAATCGTGTGATGTGGCTTATAATTGCTATTGTCGGTATGCAGTTTGTTGGACCTATTTTATATTTTTTAATTGGAAAAGAGGATAATTAACATGGAAATGCTGACAGTATCTAATATTTGCAAGCAATTTGGTGAAAAGAAGGTACTAACTAATTTGAACTTTTCCGTGACTGAGGGCAGTGTCTTTGGCTTTGTTGGACAGAATGGTGCTGGTAAAACCACAACCATGAAAATGATACTGGGCCTTATTGCCGCTGACAGTGGAGAAATCTGTGTGAATGGAGAACGTGTTTCTTACGGGCAGAATAATACAAACCGTTATATTGGTTATTTGCCGGATGTTCCCGAGTTTTACTCTTATATGACACCTACGGAGTATCTTAATTTTTGTGGTGAAATTACGGGAATGGAAAACCACAAAATCAAAAGTAGGACCACCGAACTTCTTTCACTTGTAGGATTAGAAAATGAAAAAAGGCGTATTAAAGGTTTTTCAAGGGGAATGAAGCAGAGGCTAGGTATTGCACAAGCACTCTTAAATCAACCCAAGCTGCTTATCTGCGATGAGCCTACTTCTGCGCTTGATCCTGTAGGCAGAAAAGAGATCTTGGATATTTTGGTGTCTTCCAAAGAAAGGACTACTGTGGTATTTTCTACACATATTCTATCCGATGTTGAACGCATATGTAATAAGATAGCTTTTATTAATGAAGGGAAAATAGCACTGAGTGGGACTTTGGAGCAAATCAAAAATATGCGCCGTGCAGCAGGTTTCGAAATAGAGTTTGAAAATTCAGTGGATGCGGATAAGCTTCTCTCTGCATTTCCTAATGGTAAAAAAATGTCTGAAAAGCATATTATTTATGGTGGCTCAACACAACAGGAGATGACTGAGGTATTGGGGTATGTTGTCAAACAGAATCTTGAGTTTATAAAGCTTGAACGGTCAGAGCATACGTTGGAATCTTTGTTCTTGGAGGTGGTTGGCAAATGAAAACATTTTTTGCATTTGTAAAAAAAGAGATAATGGAACTAATTCGTTCTGGACGGCTAACAATTCTTCTTATTGTTTTTGCACTTTTTGGCATTATGAATCCAGCGATTGCAAAAATAACACCTTGGATGATGGAAACGATGGCAAGTTCCTTAAAGGATACAGGATTGGTGGTGACAGAGGTAAAGGTAGATGCATTGACTTCCTGGACACAATATTATAAAAATCTTACGATGGCCCTTATCATTTTTGCCTTATTTGTAAGTAACACTTTTACAAAGGAGTTTCAAAGTGGTACCTTAGTTTTAGTTTTAACCAAAGGTTTATCACGCTTTAAGGTTATCTTTGCTAAAACCTTCTCTATGTTAATGCTTTGGACACTATGCTATTGGATTTGCTTTGGAATTACCTATGGATACAATGCTTATTTTTGGGATAACAGCATTGTACCACATATGTTCTATGGAGCGTTTCTAAGTTGGTTGTTTGGGGTATGGATACTTATACTTATTGTGTTTTTCTCCACACTTGCACAAAGCAACACGACCGTTTTGCTTGGGCTTGGGGGTATACTAATTGCACTTAACCTACTTAATATGTTCTCAAATACAAGTAAATATTTACCAATAAAGCTTTTAAATGGCTTATCTCTACTGATGCAGGAGACCTCTGTGACAGAGTATAGCTCTGCCGTACTAATTACCGTAATAACTTCTGTACTCTTAATTGGATGTAGTGTAGTAGTTTTTAATCGTAAAATGATTTAATCTGTTCAAATATCCTTTTACTAAAATATCAGCTGTTAAAAGGCTGATATTTTTGCTATAATTAACTCTAACTATTGGTTGATTTATTTTGTATTATTGATTAAGACTTTATTGAAGGGAGTGTATGCGGGATGGAATTTACGCTAAAAGAGGCAGTACATTATTCTGAAAATAACAGGTTACAAGAATGGATACAAAGGTTTTTACGTGAAAGTGAGGGTGAAATGCCAAACCCTAATTTTGCATTGGCTGATGGATTACTTTTAGAAGACAGGCATTATTTTCAACCAATTTGCATTCCGTTACAGGTATTGAAAACAGTAAGAGTTGAACAGGATATTATAGATGAAAATGAATTGATACATTATAGGTATAAAGTTGATCAAATTATTCAAAAGCTTCCCCAATGGGATATGCCGCCATTAATTGCTCAGTACAATGGAACGGAGTTTGTCTTAACGGATGGAAATCACAGATATAGTGCTTTGAGGAAAGAGAAAATATCTGGTTACTATACTATTGTTTGGTGTAATGAGCATATGAAGAATAGTGTATATGAAATTATGGTAGATAAAGGGTGGATAGATTTTGGAATACAAATATAGTGAGAATAGTAATTTTGAAGATTTAGCTAGTGGAAGAGTTTTATATGGAAATTATGGAATACCTAATTTCCCGGTAAGACTCTTAAATGAGATGTTCCGAAGAAGTGTGAGTTATTGCAATAAAAATCATGATTTAGCAATCTATGATCCTTGTTGTGGGGGAGGCTACTCGCTTACTGTATTAGGATTTTGTAATAATAACATATCCAATATATTAGGCAGTGATATAGATGAAAAAATGGTTGATTATGCCAGGAAAAATACATCGCTTTTAACTGAAAAAGGACTTCAGGAAAGAGTTTTAGAGCTAGAGGAACTGCTAGAACTATTTAATAAAACCTCTCATAGAGAGGCTATAGATAGCGCTAAAAGATTAGGTAAAACTGTTAACCGTAAAATAGATATCAATATTTTTAAAGCGGATTGCACGAAAGAATTATGTATTAAGAGTGATATAGATATTATTATCACGGATGTTCCATATGGTGCTTTAGTTGAATGGAAGGGTGAAAACGACCACCCTATCCATACTATGTTGGAACAGTTGTATCAAATTGCAAACTCAAATACAGTTTTAGCAGTTTCCATGGATAAACAACAAAAAATAAATAGCCCAAAATGGAATCGATTAGAAAAGCATAATATTGGAAAAAGAAAATTTGAAATATACAAATTAAAAACTGTTTGACTTTTCCTGTAATCCTTGCTAGATTATAACAGTAAAAGTAAATATATTATTTCTGCTAGGGGTGCCCACGGCTGAGAAGTGTAGCAATATTACACTGACCCTCAAAACTTGATCTGGTTAAAGCCAGCGTAAGGAAGCATATGAGTGGCCCCTCCTATGCAACATAAGGAGGATTTTTTATGTTACAAAACTTATTTGATCTCTTTGTTAACAGTGTAACTGAGGATGGAGAGATTACCTATAATCTAACGATGTTAGGTTACATAGGTATTATTATTTTAGTTCTTCTATTACTTGTAATTATTTCAGCCACTAGTAACACCAGTAAGAGTCTGAATATTAAGCAAGTTACCTTTTCATCCATCGCAATTGCCCTTGCAGTAGTAACCTCATTTATAAAACCGTTTTCCCTGCCATTTGGAGGTTCTATAACTTTCTTTAGTATGTTCTTTATTTGCTATGTGAGTTATCTGTATGGTGCGAAAACTGGTCTTATGACTGGTGTAGCCTACGGGTTATTGCAATTTGTAGTTGGCCCTTATCTGTATCATCCAGTTCAAGTTCTTTTGGATTACCCAGTTGCTTTCGGTTGCCTTGGACTAGCTGGACTATTTCATCGCTCCAAATATGGTTTGCTGAAAGGATATCTGGTTGGTGCATTTGGAAGATTTCTTTGCCACTGTATCTCTGGTTATATCTTTTTTGCCAGCTATGCACCGGAGGGAATGAATCCAATCTGGTACACAATTACGTATAACGCTAGTTATATTCTTCCTGAAGCAATAGCAACTGTAATTTTGTTAACACTTCCACCGGTACGATCCGCACTAAAGCATGTGAATAAATTGGCGGCATCTGAAGTATAACAAATTAGAAGGCTGCTAATGCCTTTCGTTTATCTTTGACAATATGGTATATATCGGTATAATATTATACGTAATATTACAAAAGTTGGAGGTAAAGGGAATGGGTTTATTAAGTGGATTGTTAGGGAATGCATCAGAATATAGTGTAGAGGATGCGCAGAAGGAATATGGAAATTTATTAGCTGAAAATGAAAAGATTGATCGTGCATACAAGTTGGTAAGAGACATGTTTATCTTTACAAACAGAAGATTGATTTTAATTGATGTACAAGGAATCACTGGAAAAAAGATAGAGTATAGATCCATACCCTACAGCAAAATAACGCAATATAGTATAGAGACATCAGGACATTTTGATTTGGATGCAGAACTGAAAATATGGATATCAGGGGTTTCAGGACCAATTGAAAAACAATTTAATAAGTCAGCTAATATATACGCAGTACAAGCAGAATTATCGAAGCATGTAAACTAGTTCATAACAACTAAGCACAAGCAAGGAAAAATGGAGTTGAATTTAGGACATTTTCAGTGAGTTATTTTCACTGGGAATGTCCTTTTCTAGTGCTTGGTTTTATTAATATAAACCAGTTGCTCAAACTTTTTACAGAAATGAGAATGAGTAAGTAAAGCAATTACCAATATGATACAATTCCCATGAAAGGAGGAGGTAAAGATGAAATATGTGAATGGACAAAAAGTTCTACCAAAGAAATTACTAAATGAAATTAGAAAATATATAGAAGGAAGTTACCTCTATATCCCAAAAAGTGATACCACGAAAAACAAATGGGGTGAAATGACCAATTATAAGTCTGAAATGGTTCTTCGAAATCAACGCATCTATGATGAGTATTTGCAAAGGGGAGACGTTTTAGCGATATCAGAATGTTTTCATCTATCAGAGCAAAGTGTAAGAAGAATTATTCTGGAACAAAAAAGAAAAGGAGAACCGTTGGCAATTATGATAAGTGAATTAATAAAGGAATGGGGAATAGAATGCAGCCCAATACAAGTCTATCACTCTACCTGGAACATCAATGATGCCTATATATTAAAGGTATATCATGATTCAAATGCTTTACAAAGAAATATTGTGATGATGAGAACTCTAAAAGAGGAGGGAATTCCGGTTCCTGGTATTATAACGTTACCGGATGGTAGAGATTATTTGGAGTCAGGGGATAAACAGTATGTTCTTACTACGAAATTGATGGGTAGCAATATTGTTAATTTAATTGGCTTTGAGAGTGATTGGTTTTACGAATTCGGAAGGATATTAGCAAATTTACACTTTGCTTTCCTGAAGTGCGAAAGTAAGATTAGTTATTGGAACAATAGTATGATAGAAGAAATGAGGGGTTGGGTTAGCAGAGATTTACTAAAATTCAGTCCTGATTATTTGACACAGGAAGAAATAAAGGAAGCGGTAAATGAATTGGCGGATGTATACGAGGAATTACCAAAGCAGTTAATCCATAGAGATGTAAATTTAGGGAATTTCTTATTTGATAAGGGTGTTTTTTCTGGATATATTGACTTTGACTTAAGTCAGCGAAATATACGCATTTTTGATCTATGCTATTTTCTGCTAGGTTTGTATTCGGGAAATGCAAAATTTCAAATGAAGGAGAAGGAGTGGTACAATATCGTCCGTCAGGTAGTGAGTGGATATCATTCTATAGCGAAGTTAAGCACCCAAGAGCTTAAGGCAGTTATTACCGTTATGAAAAATATTGAGTTGCTGTTTGTTGCGTATTTTCTTGGTATAGGTGATGAAATATCAGCAAAAGATGCTGCCGATTTATTTGCCTTTGTTAAGTTAAATGAAAATTATATATGCGAAGCAATAAATATTGGTTAATGTTAAAATAGAATCTACAATAACAACTAAATCAACAATTGAAATAACTGTTCAGTACCAAGCAGGATATGAATAAATTAGCCATGAAAGCTTACTTTCGAAGGGGAATTTATTCATATCCTGCTTGGGCGAGGGTCAAACAGAGAGGAAAACGCATGTTTCCGAGCTTGGTTCTTAAGATTAATTTGTTTATTTAGTTCAATAAAATAAACAAATATAGTAAATAATTGCTAAATATTTAAATTTAAGTGTAAAATAATGACAAATATGCTATAATTCTTATTAATAGAGGGGTTACTATTAACAATTAATAAGATGGGGGATGAAACTATTGTTTAACTTTATGCCTAAATTTAATAAGGAAGGAGATGGGGGAAAGCTGGACAGGCTATATCAATATTATGAAAGAGCAATGTATAATATTGCATATAGTATTCTGCATGACAAGTATCTGGCGGAGGATGTTGTGAATGAAACTATTATTAAAATAATGAAATACCTGCCAGAAATTTCTGATATTGAATGTCACAAAACCAAGGCTTTAATCGTTATTATAGTTAAGAATACTGCCATTGATGTTTACCGAAAACGAAAAAAGCAATTCCAGCAGGAGATTGAACTAGAAGAAGTGGATGAGGTCACTGGCAACGAGGAGTTGATTCTTGATCAAATTATTGCAGATGAGGACTATCACGAGCTGTTAGCTAGCTTAAAAGGTTTAAAGAAGGAGTACCAGGAAATAATACTTTTAAAGTACGTTTATGATTTATCAAACAGAGAAATTAGTCATTTGATGAATATAACAGAGGATCTTGTACGTCAGCATATCTGTCGGGCAAGAAAAGCAATAAAAAAATTAATGGAAAAGAAAGAGAATTAAAGAATGAATACCTTAAAAGATGCCTTACGGACAGCTGCAGGTGACCTAGAAGAGAAATTGTCTTTTGAATTAGATTCTAATCGTTTCCCCAGACATCATTTTTCCAGAAGATATCGTAAAAGAAAAAAAGAATTATTAAAAATACAAAACTCAAAGCCGTTTCCAATCTCCTTACAGTGGCAACAGCTATTAATACTATCTTTATTTGTTGTTTGTTCCTTTATCCTTTGGAATACTCAGCTTGTAGATAAAAAATAGAGTTTAGATATACAATAGGAAGAAATATACAAATTAAATAAAATGGTGTCACATGTCCCCCAAAATTTCGTTATATTTAATGAAAACGATATTTGGAGGACATTTTTTATGGTCAAATTAGTTAATTATGCTGCTTTCAGTTGCTGCGAAACATTATCATACTTACTGAAATTTTGAAGGAAAGGGGTTGAGGGTTTGGGGTTTATCAGCTAAGGATAGAGAATGACGCAAGTAATTGTTAGATAGAAGTAGATGACACTGCTAGGATAATTTTGAAAATGTAAAATTTCTTAGTAGGAAAGGATTAGTTACTAATATATTAATAAGGAGGGTTTATGATGAAACGAGCAGTAAAATTCACATTTAAAAGATGGACAAAGAATTTAATTACATCAATGATGATACTTGCATTATTTTCGACGACCCTGACATCATTCATGTTTCCGAAAGCTACTGATTTGCCAAAGGCGGCATCAGCAGCTACGACTGATGCCTATCAAAATCGTTTCATGGAGCTTTGGGGAGAAATTCATGATTCCAGTAATGGTTATTTTAGCCCGCAAGGGATACCTTACCATTCCATTGAGACCATGATTGTAGAAGCTCCAGACTATGGTCATGTAACTACAAGTGAAGCCTTCAGTTACTATATGTGGCTGGAAGCAATGTATGGTAAGTTTACCGGTGATTTTTCAAGCTTTCAAACTGCCTGGAATGCAACCGAAACTTATATTATTCCAACCGCACAAGATCAGCCTAATACCAGCATGGCACAATACAATGCAAGTAAGCCGGCAACTTATGCACCGGAAGGAGAATTACCTAGTATGTACCCTGCACAGCTAAATAGCAGTGCTGCTGTTGGTAATGACCCAATACATAGTGACTTAGTATCCACTTATGGTAATTCTATGATTTATGGAATGCACTGGCTGTTGGACGTAGATAACTGGTATGGGTTTGGAAGAAGAGCAGATGGAACTTCAAAGCCTTCTTACATCAATACGTTCCAAAGAGGTAAACAGGAATCTACCTGGGAAACCATTCCTCAACCTTGCTGGGATGCTAAGACTTTTGGAGGTACGAATGGTTATCTGGATCTTTTTGTAGGTGATAGTAGCTATGCTACACAATTTAAGTATACCAATGCACCTGATGCAGATGCACGTGCCGTACAGGCTTCCTACTGGGCAAATGAGTGGGCAGATGAACTTGGCATTGATCTTAGCACCTATAATGCTAAAGCGTCTAAGATGGGGGACTATTTAAGATACGCAATGTTTGATAAGTATTTTAGAAAAATTGGTTCGCCAAGTACAGCAGGAACCGGATACAATTCCGCACACTATCTAATGTCCTGGTACTATGCTTGGGGCGGTGGCATTAGCTCTAATTGGGCCTGGAAGATTGGTAGCAGCCATAATCATTTTGGATATCAAAATCCTATGGCAGCCTGGATTTTATCCACCGATCCCGAGTTTGAACCTCTATCACAGAATGGTGCAACGGACTGGGCTACCAGCTTAAACAGACAGCTGGAATTCTATCAGTGGCTTCAATCATCAGAAGGGGCAATCGCTGGTGGAGCAAGTAACTCCTACAATGGAAGGTATGAAACTTGGCCGGCAGGTACTTCCACTTTCTACGGAATGGGCTATGAAGCAAATCCTGTTTATGCAGACCCAGGCAGCAATACCTGGTTTGGCTTCCAGGCATGGTCCATGCAGCGTGTAGCAGAATACTATTATAAGACCAATGATGTAAGAGCAAAACAATTGCTGGATAAATGGGTATCTTGGGTAAAATCAGTTGTTGTCCTTAATAGTAACGGAACCTTCACGGTACCAAGTACCATTGATTGGTCAGGACAGCCGGATACCTGGACTGGTACTTACACAGGTAATAATAATCTTCATGTAACGGTAGTAAATAGCGGAACGGACCTGGGTGTTACAGGTTCTCTTGCCAATGCATTGTTATATTATAGCAAGGCATCCGGTGATGATGCTTCCAGAGTTCTTGCAAAGGAATTACTGGATCGTATGTGGACTTTATATCGTGATGATAAAGGACTTTCTGCACCAGAATCACGTGCAGACTATACACGTTTCTTTGAACAAGAAGTATATGTTCCTACCAATTGGATAGGAACAATGCCAAATGGTGATGTAATTAAATCAGGTGTTAAATTCCTGGATATTCGTTCCAAATATAAGAGTGACCCAAGTTATCAAAGCCTTCTTTCTGCTTATAATAGCGGTCAGGCTCCGACATTTAATTATCATCGTTTCTGGGCACAATGTGATATCGCACTTGCCAATGGTATCTATTCCATTTTATTTGGAGATGGTTCAACACCAGTTAATAACTCTGCAATAGCACCAACCACAGCTACCTTTGATAAGAAAACCGCGAATCAGGCTAATGTTGTTGTGGCTATGACTTTAAATGGTAATACCTTAACTGGAATTAAAGATGGAAGCACTTATTTGGTAAACGGGACTGATTATACCGTAAGTGGTAGTACAGTAACTCTATTAAAGGCTTACCTGGCTACCAAAACTGTGGGTGTACTTAATCTTACCTTTGATTTCAATAAAGGTGTGGATCCGGTTTTAGCAATCACGATAAGCGATACAACTCCAAGTGGTTCTATTACACCAACAACTGCCACTTTTGATAAGAAGACTGCCAATCAAGCAAATGTTGTAATCAGCCTTACCTTGGCTGGAAATACCTTATCGGCTATTAAGTTGGATGGACTGACGCTTACCAGTGGCACCAATTACACCGTTTCTGGCAGTACGGTTACCTTCCCTGCGAGCTATCTGGCTACGCTGGCAACAGGTGCACATACGGTAGTATTTGATCTTAGTGCAGGAATTGATCCAACACTTGCCCTAACAGTAGTGGATACCTCGGTGGTGGCAGGTAATATTAAAGTACAAATGTATAATGGAAATACTTCGGCACAAACCAATGGTATTGCACCGAGATTCAAACTTTATAATACCGGTACGACCAGCATTAACTTATCCGATGTAAAGATTAGGTATTACTATACAGTGGATGGTGAGAAGGCACAGAATTTCTGGTGTGACTGGTCCAGTGCGGGCAGCAGCAATATAACAGGAACTTTTGTAAAACTTGCAACCGTCAAAACCAATGCGGACTATTATCTTGAAATCGGATTTACCTCCGGGGCCGGGACACTGGCAGCAGGTCAGTCAATTGAGGTTCAGGCAAGATTTTCAAAAACTGACTGGACAAATTATACGCAAACAGGCGATTATTCCTACAATTCTTCAGGTAACAATTATGTGGATTGGAATAATGCTACAGGTTACTTAAGTAATAGTCTAAAGTGGGGTATCGAACCATAAAAGATTATATTGTTATCTGTAAATTATAATTAAAGAACTGCGAAGTGCTAAATGAATAAACTTTTTGAAAACTTCGCAGTTCTTTCTCACAAAAAAGATGGAGGTAAGCTATGCGTAAAATATTAAGTATATTAATAGTCGCTTGTCTTATGGTAGGATTAATTCAATTTCAACCATCAAAGGTACAGGCAGATACAAATTATAATTATGGGGAAGCTTTACAAAAGGCAATTCTGTTCTATGAGTTTCAAAGGTCAGGTGACCTTCCCACAAACATCAGAAATAACTGGAGAGGTGACTCTGGCATGACAGATGGAGCTGATGTGGGGTTGGATTTAACAGGTGGCTGGTACGATGCTGGCGATCATGTAAAATTTAATCTGCCAATGGCGTATACAGCATCGATGTTAGCCTGGAGCGTATATGAAACCAGAGAAGCGCTTACCAGCAGCGGTCAGCTGAACTATTTATTAGAAGAGATTAAATGGGCTACGGATTATCTGATTAAATGCCATCCATCCGCTAATGTATTTTACTATCAGGTGGGTTCCGGCAGTGCGGATCATTCCTGGTGGGGACCTGCCGAAGTAATGCAAATGGCACGTCCTTCCTATAAGGTGGATTTGGCTAGTCCTGGTTCTGCTGTAACGGCAGAAGCAGCTGCAGCTCTTGCGGCAGCAGCGGTTGTATTTGCGCCTACTAACCCTACCTACGCTCAGACCTGTCTTACTCATGCAAAGCAATTATTTGCATATTCTGATACAGTGAAGAGCGATACCGGTTATACAGCAGCCAATGGCTATTATAGCTTATATGGTGGTTTTTATGATGAGTTATCCTGGGCAGGATCCTGGTTATATCTTGCTACCAATGATTCCACCTATTTAACAAAGGCTGAAGGCTATGTGGCCAATTGGGGAAAAGAAGGACAATCCACAGATATCGCTTATAAATGGACACAGAGCTGGGATGATGTTCATTATGGCGCGGGTGTGTTACTTGCAAAGATAACTGGTAAAGCAGTTTACAAGACCTTTGTGGAAATGTATCTGGATTATTGGACCACCGGTTATAACGGCAGCCGTATTACTTATACACCTAAGGGACTTGCATGGCTAGATTCCTGGGGTTCTCTAAGATATGCCACGACTACAGCATTCCTTGCAAGTGTTTATGCAGACTGGTCTGGCTGTAGTGCTACAAAAGCTACTACTTACAAAGCATTTACGAAGTCACAGGTTGATTATGCCCTTGGAAGCACAGGACGTAGTTTTGTGGTTGGTTACGGTACGAATTCACCACAGCATCCACATCACAGAACAGCACATAGTTCCTGGGCTGATAGCTTAAGTGTGCCAACGACTCACAGACATACCATTTATGGTGCTCTCGTAGGTGGACCTGGTAATAATGACAGTTATACCGACGATATTACCAATTATGTGAATAATGAGATAGCTTGTGATTACAATGCAGGCTTTGTTGGAGCATTAGCAAAAGTATATGGAACCTATGGTGGAACACCAATTGCCAACTTTACGGCAGTAGAAGCAGTGGTTGGAGATGAGTTCTTTGTAGAAGCTGGTATTAATGCCTCGGGTTCTAACTTTATTGAAATCAAAGCACTTATGAACAATCAATCCGGTTGGCCGGCAAGAATGGGTGATAAATTATCCTTTAAGTATTTTATTGATATTTCAGAAGCAATTAGCTTAGGCTATACAGCAGCTAATTTTACTGTTACCACCAATTACAACTCAGGTGCAACGGTATCCCAGATTCAACCTTGGGATGAAGCGAATAACATCTATTATGTAAACGTAGATTTTACAGGAACTAAGATTTACCCAGGTGGACAATCCAATTATAAGAAGGAAATTCAATTCCGTATCGCTGGACCTATGAATACCACCTTCTGGAACAATGCAAATGATTTTTCATATGCAAATCTAAGCGGAGTAACCTCTGGCAGCGTAGTTAAGACCACCTACATCCCTGTTTACAATGCTGGAGTTAAAGTGTTTGGTGACGAACCGGGAACAGCACAAAGCAGTTCCTCCATCACACCGGTTACCGCTGCCTTTGATAAATATAGTCCATCTGCAATTGGAGTGGCTGTTAATTACAACGGCAATACCTTAACTGCAATTAAAAATGGTACTGTAAATCTAGTGAGCGGCACCAACTATACCGTAAGCGGTAATAATATTACACTTGCAACTTCTTACTTATC
The DNA here is from genome assembly GCA_023407575.1 of Bacillota bacterium. Taxonomy (GTDB): domain Bacteria; phylum Bacillota; class Clostridia; order Lachnospirales; family Lachnospiraceae; genus Mobilitalea. Next base: position 185,795 of record JAEYLX010000049.1, on the reverse strand, counting down.
AAGTTTACCAGTGGGAACTACAACGCTAACCTTTGATTTTAGTGCGGGATATGATCCAAAACTTGTTATAACAGTTACAGATTCAACCCCTAGTGCATCACTTTCCATTAGTCAGGCAGAATTTGATAAGAATGTTCCAAGCAATGTTACGGTTGGATTAACCTTGAATGGTCATACTCTGACTGCGATTAAGAATGGAACTACAACCCTAACAAGCGGTACACATTATACCGTTTCTGGCACACAGGTAACCTTATTAAGTTCTTATTTGACAACGCAACCTTTAGGTAATACAACGTTAACCTTTGATTTTAGCGGAGGAATTGATCCTACACTGGTTGTTAAGATTAAAGATAGCTCCATCGTTGTAACAGGTAACCTAAAGATTCAGATGTTCAATGGTAATACACAGACCAGTACAAATGGTATTGCTCCAAGAATTAAGCTCTACAATACCGGAACCACCAGTATAAATCTATCTGACGTTAAGTTAAGATATTATTATACGGTTGATACTGATAAGACACAAAGCTTCTGGTGTGACTGGTCTTCTGCAGGAAGTGCTAATGTAACCGGAACCTTTGTGAAGCTAGCAACTGCAAAGACAGGGGCGGATTACTACTTAGAAGTAGGCTTTACATCTGGAGCAGGAACACTTGCAGCAGGTCAATCTATTGAAGTTCAAACCAGATTCTCTAAAACGGACTGGACAAATTATTCACAGTCCAATGACTATTCCTATAATGCAACAGGTACCTCTTATGTTGATTGGACGAACATGACTGGATATTTGGCAGGTAGCCTGGTATGGGGGATTGAACCATAATTAAGATCAATTATAAGAGTTAGAGTTAAAATTATTATACTATTATCTGTTAGTTATGGTTTCAAATTAGCAAATAACTGTAAGTTAATTAATATCTAAAATGGTGAATAACAGCTCCATATAATCACAGTTGGCTGATAAGCTGAAGGTGCATTATGTGGAGCTGTTATCTGTTCGCCAGGTAGATGGATTAACATTAATGAGAAGAAAGTAGTATTCTTAAAAAACTATCTTGACATACCTATATAATCTAGGTATAATAACACCTATGAAATCTAGGTATGGAGGTAATTGTTGAATGGATAAAAAACTTATGAATATTAGTATCTCAATGCTACTGCTTAAGTTATTAGAAGAACAGGATATGTATGGATATGAGATGATTAAAGAGCTGGATTTTCGAAGCGAAAATGTATTCTCCTTAAAAGAAGGAACCCTATATCCAGTGTTGCATGCGTTAGAAACAGATGGAGCAATTGAAAGCTATGAAAAAGTAGCAGAGACAGGAAGAGTGCGTAAGTATTATCACATAACTCAAACCGGTACAAAGATTTTAGCAGAGAAGACAAAAGAATGGTCAACCTATCAGAATGCAGTAAATCAAGTGATTGGGGGGAGGAGCTATGGAACAGCAGCATGGTCCTTCTAAAAATTTGAATTTGTTTCTAGAGGATGTTGTAGAGCAAATTCAATACAAACCAGTACGAAATGAAGTGAAAGCAGAATTAACTGCTCATATAGAAGATAGAAAAGAAGATTATAGAGAACAGGGACTGGAGGAATTAACTGCTTATAATAAAGCGATTGAGGATATGGGTGATGCAGTTGAAATTGGAATTCGAATGAATGAAGTTCGTAAATTACAAAGGAACCAACCCGCGTTGTTCATTATTATCTCTTTATTCGCTCTTGGTGTTATAGGAAATATTCGTCTGATGATAACTACGAATAGTGAGAATTGGTTTACCCATATATTTTATTTTTTGTTTGGGTTTGTGGTTTTTACAGTTGTATATTATTTTGGTTATCAGAAGCTGGTGGGAAATAGTAGAAAAATATCAGTTATATTACTGGGAGTAGTGGGAGCATATCTTTTACTTTCTGTCATTAGTAGATTTATCAGCAGTTATTATTTAATGAGGCTAACTGGACTTTCCTTTATCTTTGCAATGGAACTGCTTTGTATTCCATTAATAATTGTAATTGTATATCTAAATCGAAGTAAAAAACACGTACCATTTTTAATTAGTACGATTTCAACAGCCAGTATTATAGTTATTACTACAATGATAATAAGGGATTATACTTTAACTGCAAATTTAATCTTATTGGTATCTAGCATGGTTACCTTATTGTTCATGATTATAAAGGGAATGTTAGTGGGGAGAACAAGAAACTTGATCTTTGGTTGGTTGATTAGTGCAGTGATATTAGTTACCACCTTTATAACATCTTATATTGGAAATGGGGGAAACTGGAGTTATATAATTGGACAGAGCCTTTTTCCCGATAAAGTGGTTCAAAATCATTGGAACGATTCCTATAATAGTATTTTAATAAAGAATCTTCTTAGTAAGGCAGAATTACTGGGAACCATTGAACTTAGCCAGGACGAGTTAATGGATTATTATATAAGTGACTGGTATTTCGAGGATGTTGATGATTTTTACTATAACTATAGAATGCAATTTGTGGAGCTAGAAGAAATAAGACTTGAACATATTCTTCCACAACACTATCAAAACAACTATAGAATTGCATATTGGATATTAAAATATGGATGGCTCCCATCTGCTATATTAATAGGTATCATAGTTGTAGCTTATGGAATGCTAATTCGAATGGTTAGCTTGATTAAAAATAAAATGGGTAAAGTGTTGGCATTTTCCAGTGCTATTGCTTTGATATTACAAACTTCATTATATTTTATGGGTAACTTTGGATATCAGTTTGGATGGTTTGGCAATCTGCCACTTATCTCAGAAGGGTTATGCAGTATCACTACAAATATGATTTTAATCGGACTCGTTTGTTCAGCTTATCGATATGATAAAGTGATAAAAGAAGCTGGTGGAAAGAAGATAGTGAAGAACCGGGAAGTTTAAAATAAAATGATTAAATAAGGTCTCGCGGGCTTTGTGCCTGCGGGACTTTTATATAAATAACCTTACTTTAGTTATTGGTAACTGTAATGGGTTAATTAATGTCAAATTAATATCTTAATTATTACTTTGCTTAAGCCAGTGTGAAAAGACTACAGCTAAGTCTTTCTTAATGTAATAAATACTAATTTTATCATGTAATAAACAAATTAATAACTTTGAAGATTGGGTGTTAATATTTATTATGAGTACTGTTCATAAATTACATCAACCAATTAATATATAAACTTATCTTGACATATCTTACCAAAGCTTATAAACTATCAATGAACAAATATTCATTCATAAAGGAAGATAGTATGCCAAAATCACCGGAGCGTTGTGTAGAGATAAGAGACGAGATGCGTAATAAAATTATTAATAAATCCATACTTTACTTTGCTAAGAATGGATTCGCAGGTACCAAAATTAGCGACCTGTCCAAGCATATTGGAATAGGGCAAGGAACCATATACCTTTATTTTGAATCAAAAGAAATGTTGTTTCAGGAAATTCATAAAAGGATTAATAGAGAAAAGGATATAAGTCAGTTAAAGCTTCTGTCAAAGCTTCCGATACCTGCCAAACAAAAAATTCACAAGCTGACTACAACAGTAATACAGCAATTACAAAAGGATGAGGAATTCGCTGCAGTAATTGCTCTCAATACCCAGATGCTATTAGAACAGGATGAAGCCTATTCGGCTGACGAAACCACCTATCAATCGGAGCTTTATAAATATATGGCGAAGATAATTGAACAAGGGCAAAAAGAAGATAGCGTAGTTTCAGGGAATCCTTTAAAACTTGCAGATTACTATTGGGGAGTGGTGTACCTTTATGCGCTTAAAAAGCTATTTACAACAAAGTATGAGATGATTAGCTCACAGGATTTAGAGCGAACAATACTGAAATAACAGGTCTGGAGGCGAAGAATGAGGAAGCGAATTGCAATTATCACAGGTGCAAGTGGAGGATTAGGAAAAGAATTTACCAAGCTTATGTTAGGAGAAGAAATAGATGAAATATGGGCAATTGCCAGGAACTACGAAAAGCTGACAGCTTTAAAAAAGGAAATGGAAGATAAAATGATACCTATTTCTAAGGATTTATCTAAGCTGGAGGAAGTAACTTCTATAGGGTTATTACTGGAGAAAGAGAAGCCTGAAATAGCATATTTAATTAATAATGCGGGAATTGCAAGAATGGGTTCGTATCAGGAATTTGACGCAGGTGAAATTAGCACTACGATCAGTATCAATTGCACTGCGTTATCAATCCTATGTTCCTTGAGTATTCCATATATGCGACAAGGAAGCAGAATATTAAATATATCTTCGGCATCTTCTTTTCAGCCATTGCCCTATCTTAATTTATATGCTTCAACGAAAGCATTTGAGCGAAGCTATTCCAGGGCTTTAAATGCAGAGCTGAAAGGTACAGGAATAACTGCAACAGCGGTCTGTCCCAGCTGGGTTGATACAGATTTATTATTGAAAGAAATGAACGGAAGAAAGATTAAGTTTCCTGGAATTGTTTCGCCTGATCGAGTTGCATTTCAAGCCCTTAAGGATGCAAAGCGAGGAAAAGATATGTCGGTTTGTACTTTGTATGTGAAATGGATTCATGTATTAGCCAAAATATTTCCACAAAAAGTGATTATACATCGCTGGGTTCATCAAATTAAAAGATATATCAATTGAGAAAGGTGGATTAGCTGGATGGAAAAATACATTGACTCAGAACGGGTTGATTTATTTGAACCTAATATCTATATTCAATTTCAGGTGCAAATTATGGGTAGTCCTTTACCGGAAGCGTTGGAAATTGCTATACAAAAAGCCTTTCTTGCAAATGAGGTAACCATGTCCAAAATTGAATTTGATGAGTTGGGAAATGCATATTATAAGGGTATGGAGGAGAGTGGCTGCAAGGTAAGTATTGTTAAAGATAATTGGCTTGAGCTTATAAGGAAGAATGAAAAGATACCCTTTGCAATTAATCAGGGCGAACTCATCAGGGTATTTGTTATTACCTCCAAGGAAGCTACTTATCTGTTTTTAATGGCGCACCATTTGGCAGGAGACGGGAAAGCTATAACTTATTTTCTGGAGGACATTATGAGGGCCTTGTCCGGTGAAAAACTGGAGTACAAGAAAATGGAATTAATTACTCAAGAATCCCTGCCTCCAAAATCAGAATTACCTGTACTCGTAAAGCTATATGCTTCCTGGTATAATTATAAATGGAAAAGCACAGGAAGTATTTTTCATTGGGAGGATTATTATAAAATCCATGAAATATATTGGAGGGATCGAAGGTCACAGGTCTTATTAGAACATTTTACACCAGAGGAAATAAATCTTATCCATAGTAATGCAAAAAAGATTGGAGTATCAGTTAATAGTTATATTGTTACAGCATTTCTAGAAGCAAATAGAGATAATGGTATCATTGGAATTGCTGTAAATGCTAGAAGGAACAATAATAAATCCATGTCCAATCAAGCAACAGGAATCAGTGTTAATCACACCTACTCCGACAGGCTAAGCTTTGAGAAAAATGCACAGCTCATCCATAGAAAGGCTTTGCTCAAACGATCGAAGCCAGTTACAAAGTATTTTATACTTAGGTTTCTCCCCTTGTTTCAAAAAAGCCTGATTGATTCTGTTTTGTTATATACGTATGGATTATACCAGAATAAAACAACACAGAAATTTGCAAAGCTAATGGGGTATGTGGGAGGGCAGACCAGAGAGTTAGGTATTACCAATCTCACAAAACTGGATATTCCTTATGTTTATGGAGCTTATGAAATAAAAAATATGATATTTATCCCTCCGGTGGTATCCTATGCAAAGCATATTATTGGAGTTGCGACGATGGAGGATGGAATGACCATTTCCTATCATTTTATGAGTGATCAGAATAAGGTAAGAGAAACAAAATTTTTTAAACATGCAATTAGAAATTTAAAGGTGGAAGAACATGAAGGATAAAGCGATTAAATATTTATCAAAAAATCCACTGCATCATATGGATATGATAGAAGTAATAAGGAGAAACACAGCGGATTTATTATATGCAGATGTGGATGGAGTATTGATAAGAGAGCAAAAAAGCGATGCTTATATGATTTCAGTCAATGATGTTGAGTCAGGCTGTAGATTAATAGATACAATTGCAGAAGGTAATCTCTTTGTAGCGCACCAAGAAAATATGGCAGAACACATTAGCAATAAGTACAATTTAAAGGGAAAGATGGAATGCTTTCAAGTGGTTTACGAACAGGAACACAGGCTGGAAGTAAGTGATGAGATTTCTATTCGAGCATTAGAGTTAGAACATATTAATATAATACTGGAGCATTATAAAAAACTATCCTATTTAGAAATGAAAGAGTTATTGGAGCAAGGTGCGATGTTTGGCGGATATAAGGATGGAGTGCTTATTGGATTTATAGGCAATCATTTAGAAGGAAGTATTGGGCTTCTGGAAGTGTTTCCAGAGTTTAGAAAGAGAGGATATGGAACAATACTGGAAAGCTACATGGTGAACCATATGCTCCAAAAGGGACAAGTACCTTTTGCTCAAATTGAAGTAAATAATATAGCTTCTTTAGAACTACAAAAGAAATTGGGGTTTCGTGTATCCAAAGATAGGTTATTCTGGCTGTTTTGAGAATTAGTATCTTTCCTTGTGCTAATTGACATATTTAAGCAAATACTGTGCTTATGACGTTCTATTAATGAAATATGTAATACTGTATCTATGTCAGAAATGAGAAACTCGTGCATATATTATACTAAGAAAACCTATTGAGGGCATGTATGGAGATATATGTTGTTCAACCAGGGGATACTTTGGTTGAGATAGCACGAAGATATGGAGTAACGGTAGAGAAACTGGCAGCAGATAATGGGTTGCCTTATCCATATAATTTAATCACTGGCCAAGCGTTAGTCATTACTCAGCCAAAGACCACTCATGTTATCTCGGAAGGGGAAACAATACAGAGTATTGCAGACAGGTATCAGGTAACTGTTTTGCAAATTCTTAGAAATAATCCTAATTTATCAGAGAGAGAGTTTATTTATCCGGGTGATGTCTTGGTTATCAGTTATAATACAAAAAAGAGTATTACAACAAATGGGTTTGCGTATCCGTTTATAAAAATGGAAACACTAATTAAGACACTTCCAAGCCTTACTTATTTATCTATTTTTAATTACACGGTCCTTGAAAGTGGTAATATCTCTACCTTCCATGATGATACGGATATTTTAAATGCTGCAAAACAGTATGGAACAATACCCTTATTGTTTCTTACTACTTTGACGTATCAAGGAGACCCTAATCTTGAATTAACCTATCGTGTTCTTTTAGATGAAGAATATCAGAGTAGGATGATGGATGAATTTATATCCATTATGAAACAGAAAGGGTATTATGGGGTTAACCTCATTTTAAATAATTTGACAAAGGATAATCAGCTCCTTTATCAAAATTTATTGCGTAGAGCAGAAGAAAAATTACAAGCAGAGAATCTATTGTTTTTCGTAACAGTTAATTACTCGTTACTGGAAGCAGATGGAATGACAGTTATTGAGAATATAGATTATCTTACACTAAGCCAGAACACACAAAACCTTACCTTTATTAATTTAACCTGGGGTAGTATTGATACACCTCCAGAACCTGTAAGTGATATCAGTTATATAAGAAGGCTAGTGGATTTTGTTATTGATACTGTTCCGCCGGAAAAGATAGTAATTGGAGAACCTGTCATTGGATATGATTGGGAATTGCCCTATGTAAAAGGCAGATCAAGTATAACCTCCTTAACAATTAACTCCACTTATAGTTTGGCGTATCAGGTAGGTGCAATTATTGAGTTTGATGAAGCATCTCAAACACCTTACTACTTTTATAATCGTTTTGGCTTTGAGCTGCCTCGTCAGCATATTGTATGGTTCGTAGATGCTAGAAGCATAGATGCGCTGAGCAAAATAATTATGGATTATAATCTAAATGGTAGCGGAGTATGGAACATCATGATTTATTATACACAACTTTGGACGATAATTAATGCGGAATTTGATGTTATTAAGTTGATATGATAAGTAATGTAAATAACTTAGACGGCAAAAAGAAATAGGCTTCCTATGATTATATGTTATCATAGAAAGCCTAAAGGCATTTTATTATTAATTGTACTTATTCTTATATCGTATTCTATAAATGTTTAATTACATCTTCAAGTTCCTCCGATAATACCTTGGCAGAAAGAAAATCCGTATCTTTTAAAGCTAAGGCTATTTTTGTTTCAAGTGCTTTCTTCTTTTGTTCTAATTCCAAGTAATCTTTATCAAAATGATTTGCATATATCATCTTTCTGAATTTGCGAATACTCATTTTTCTAATGGTCTTGTCTTCTATTATTAAAACATAATCCACAGAGTTTACAATGGTATAAAAATCATGTGATATCATCAACAGTGCGCCATTATAGTTTTCGATTGCTTTTTCCAGTGCAATTTGTGCATAGGTATCCAAATGACTGGTTGGCTCATCAAATAGCAAAAGGTTTGCTTTACTGGCAGAAACCTTGGCTAATTGAAGCATATTTTTTTCTCCACCGGATAAAGAACTGATCTTTTGATGCAAATCCTCTTCTTTAAAGTTGTAATTTATAATATAATCGGTAACTTCTTGATACGTTTGAAACCCTATTTCATAGAATTCCTCGAAAATGGTGTTGTTTTCGTTTAACATCTCACCTTGTAATTGAGATAGAAAAGCTACTTTTGTCCCTTCGCTTATTACTACAGATTGGTGGTTGTTCTTATAGATTTCACGAAGTAGCGTGGTTTTTCCAGCACCATTTGGACCAATTAGGGCAACTTTATCTGTAGAGTTAATTTCAAAGGTAACATTTTCTAATAGGAGCTCATCAAATGAAATACTGAAGTCATCAACTTTTAAAACAGTGGTGTCGCTTCCTACATTATCAGCTGTCAATATTATATTAGGTTCATTAATCTCAACAAAAGGGGCTTTAATTCTACGTGCTTCCAACCTTTCCAGAATTTTTTTTCTGGCTTTTAAGGACCTACCCCTAGATGCATCAGTAAAGACATCGGCAACGGAGCGTAGTTTATCAACCAAAAGCTCATTTCTTTCTATTTCTTCCGTATCTGCAACTGCTAACTCCTGTACCTCAATTTTAGTTTGCAGCAAGGAGAAATTGTAATCAATGTATCTACCATTGAATTCCTGAAGTTCTTTATTCTCTAGATGTAAAATCTTATCAAAGCAATGATTTAGTAAATATCTGCTATGTGTAATAATCAATAAGGTTCCCTTATGTGAATTAATTAGTTGTTTAAGGGAATTAAGATTTTCAAAATCTAAAAAGACATCAGGCTCGTCCATAATCATTAAATCTGGAGCCGTTAGCATTTCTTTTATTACTTGTAGGAGCTTAAATTCACCACCACTAAGATTTGTTACAGGAAGGCTCTCTAGTTTCCCTAAATTCGCCAACCCAAGCTTCCTGGTAATATTACTTTCAAAGTTATCACCATCCATTGCCTGGAAGGAATCTAAGGCTTGTTGATACTTTTCCAGTAAAGGCTCAAGATCTGTAGCTGTCTCCATTTCGATGCAGATGTTAGTTATTTCACTTTGTAGTTTTATAAATTCCGAAGCTACATATTCAAAAACAGTTAATTCTTTCGTTTTGTCAAACTTCGAGAACTGACTAACGTAACCAATTCTGCAATCAGGTGATCTTTCTAATGTACCATCAAACATATACTTGTCCGGTTCTCTAATCATATCGGTAAGTGTGCTCTTACCACTGCCGCTGGCACCAATAAATGCACAGTGTTGCCCTTCTTCTAAAGTGAAGGAAATATTGTTATATAACTCCTTTTGAGGAAAAGAAAAGGATAGATTTTCAACTTTTATCATAGTAATACTCCATTCTGAGATTTCGTTGGTAGCATAACATTTTTTTTGACTAATTACAATCCTTTCGATTGGAAACCTGGAAGTTACCTCTTTATTAACATAGAAGCAATGTTTTCATTAATATGATATGAAAAAATGTAAGGATAAACCGCTTCACAAAATATGAATACTTCTAAACTATTTTTGAACATGCTATAATAGTTTGATTACTAAAATGTGCAAGAATAGTTGAGAAAAGAATGTTAGTATTTTATATAATTACGAAGTAAGGAGGATACTTATGGAGTGGCTGGATTATATGAATGCGGCACTAGATTATATTGAAGAGAATCTTAGTATAAAAATCAATATGGATAAGGTGGCAGAAAAGGCGGCATGTTCACCCTATAATTTTCAGAGAATGTTTTCCTTTATCACAGGTGTTACATTAGCAACTTACATACGGAGAAGGTGTATGACAGCGGCAGCAATGGAGTTATTGCATAGCAATGAGAATATAATTGATGTTGCATTTAAGTATGGCTATGAATCACCGGTATCATTCTCAAGAACCTTTTATTCTATACATCAAATAGCACCTTCAGAGGCAAAACGAGAAGGTGCCAATATGGAGCTGTACCCCAAAATATCCTTCCAAATATCAATTAAAGGAGATGTGCCAATGAAGTTTCGAATTGAGAAAATGAATGGATTTACCTTAGCAGGTATTTCAAGAGAATTTACCTGTGTAAATGGAGAAAATTTTGAAAAAATCCCACAGATGTGGCAGGAAGTTAATACAACCAACTTAGGGGATGTGGTTTTTAATATGAATCACCGGGAGCTGGAAGAAACCTATGGAGTTTGCTATGATTTTAACTTTGAAGCGGATAAGTTTCGTTATATGATTGCTGCAAAACCGGAAGGGGAAATCCCGGAAGGTTGTGAGGTAGTAGTAGTTCCAGAGTTCACTTGGGTAAAGTTTGAATGCCGTGGCGTAAGTCAGATTCAGGAGGTGTTTAAACGTATGTACACCGAATGGTTTCCAACCTCGGGCTATGAACATGCAGATGGACCTGAAATTGAATGGTACTCCACAGATGACCCAACGACATCGGATTATCACTGCGAAGTATGGGTTCCAATAAAGAAGGTATAAACGATTCTTAGATGAGTTCCTATTCATGAACATAAGGCTAATGTTTTCACTGGAGATTGAAGTGAATAACATTAGCCTTATTCAACATAGGTAGTGCTTTATGATTTTTTAAGAAAGTATCTTATATCTGTACGGAGTGTTTGTATAAAACTTTCTTAGAGAATTTTTCATTAAAGAAATGAATGATAGGTCCAAGACACAAGGCGCAAATAAAGGTACCAAGTCCGATTAAACCACCCGCTAAAAGAGCTATAATTGCGCATAAGCCATCGTTAGACATTCTGCACCAGAAGTAAGGTATGGGAAGTCGTTCCTTCATTATTAGGGATACACTATCATAGGGAGAAATTCCAGCATCTGAAGTCTGATAAAGGGAAACACCGAGGCTTGTCAAAATAACGCCTAAAATTACAAATAATAATTTAAGAAGAATAGTCTGAGGTGGTGTCATTGTAATGTCGGCCAACCACATAAAAAACTCTGCTACATATCCAACAAGGAACCAGTTAACAAAGGTGCCAATTCCGATAAGTTTACGGCCAAAAGTTATTTCTATCATAAATATAAATACATTTAATAAAACTAGAAAACTGGCATAAGGAAGATTTAATTGGTGGGATACCGCCATACACATTGCGGAAAACGGGTCATTTCCCATTCCTGAAAATTTAAATACACTAACACCAATGCCTAGAAGGACATTACCAAGGATCATTCCGATAAACCTTCTATGACCCATACTGGTTAATTTCTTAATCATGATTACTCTCCAAACTTTATTATTCTATTCGTAATACTAGCAACTAAGTAGTCCGTTTCATACACCTCTAAATCCAACCACCATCAAGGTTTATTACTTGGCCAGTCAGATATTCATTTTTATAAGCCAAATGATACACAAGATCTGCAACTTCTTCTGCCTGACCAAGACGATTAGCGGGAATCTCTTCAATCAACTGCATCAATTCTTCATCTGCCAGAAAACGATTCATTTCTGTATCAATGGCCCCGCAAGCTACAGCATTCACTTGAATGTTGCTGGGGGCAAGTTCTTTCGCAAGTGCCCTGGTAAAGGAGTTCATTCCTCCCTTTGAAGCAGAGTAGGCAACCTCACAGGAAGCCCCAATGACACCCCATACGGAAGAGATATTAATGATCTTACCGGATTTATTCTTTACCATATCAGGAACTGCAAGAGAACAGCAGTTATACACAGAGGTTAAATTGGTATTCATAATTCGATTCCAATCCTCGAATTTCATATCTGTAAATAAACCTACAAAAGATATGCCAGCATTATTTACAAGCACATCTATATGGCCAAAAAGTTTTTTTGCCTGACGAAACATTTCGGCAGCTGTTTCATTATCACCCACATCACCAAGAAATGCAAGACAGGGAACCTGATAATTTTCAATTTCTGCCTTCGTTTTTTGCAACTCGTCCTCTCTATGGGCAGCATTGATTATTATGTTAAAACCTTTCTTGGCGAATTTAACAGCAATTGCTTTACCAATGCCGCGTGAAGAGCCAGTAATGAGCACGGTTTTTTTGTTCATAGCTTTATCCTCCTGGAAATTATGAAGTTTATGTAACGATACAATATAGAATAGTATAGCACAGTTAAACAATAGCGAAACTTATTATTTGTACAATTAGTAAAAAGATGCTCCAGTGAAAGGGAAGTTGAATAAGACTGTAATTTATGCTAGTATTAGAAAGCTGGGATTAAAATTTAAGCATTTGTAAATGATATATTTACAAGCAGATTAATCGAATGGGGTGATTTACTTGAAACGTAGTGCCGGACGCATATTCCTTCGTGCATTTATATTATCGATATTTATAATAATAGTGCTTTTAAGTGCGGGAATACTTGGATATAGACTCACTTTGCAATGGTGGCAGCCAGAGAAGCAAGAATCGGAAGATGCTTTTCAGGGAGAGACGCAACCAGAGACTGAACATGAAATTAACCTGGAAGATTCAACAACAAATTTAATCTTTTGTTATAATGAGGAAGCTGGTAAAATCACAAGGACGATTCTTGAAATCTTAAACAGCCAAAAAGAACAGATTACATACATCACAATACCTATGAGTACTGAGATAAAATTATCGGATACCTTATATCGCAAAATGACTCTGGCAAATCCGGACATGCCTCAATTTTTGCAGTTGACAGCAATTTCAAGTTATTTTAATATGGACAGCGTGTTTGAACATGGAACTGTTATTATCGGGGAACTACTAGGTTTAAAAATTAATTATTATACTGCTATTCCACAGGAAGAGTATGAAAAAATGTTTTATAGTAAAGACCAAATTAAAATAAAGAACATGGAACAAAGCGAATACGTGGATCAGCAGCAAAAAATAGAAAATTTTACCGCTACTTACATAAAAGAATTAAAGAAAATGAAAACTGAAGATGATATACGGATTTATTTAGAAGAAATATATCCAAGCCTTACATCAAATTTGTCTTTGTCGGATAAATTAAAATATATAGAAAGTTATAAAAGGATAACAACTAAAAATATTACGTTTGAGTTAATTTCAGGTGAAAATACCAATCAATCTTTCAAGCTGGACTATTCAGCAATGAAAGCAAGGATGGATGAGTTAATAAAATAGAAGGTGACGGAGGAAGAAAGGAGTATAGAAACTTAAGTTATGATAAACAAAAAGATTAAAAACAAATATGCCCTTGTTCTTAGGAAATATATGACGATAACAATTGGTGCGGCATTGATGGCACTAGCCAATAACCTGGTATTTGAACCAATGGAGTTGGTTACAGGAGGGGTATCCGGTTTGGCAATTGTGGTAAAAGCTTGGACGGAGCCATTACTAAACGGCGGTATCCCGGTTTGGTTATTCACTCTTTTGTGCGATATCCCGCTTTATATTATTTCTGCCAAGGTAAAAGGCATACGATTCCTTTTCTCCGCTCTTTATGGTTCCGCTGCCTTTATTTTGGGAATGATGTTATTTCCAGTGATAGACCTGCAGCTGCACGATTATCTTTTAGCCTCTATTATGGGTGGTGCACTCATGGGACTTGGAATTGGACTGGTTTTTTCAGCCCAGGCATCAACTGGTGGAACAGACTTATTAGCGAATATCATTCAAAACAAAACGAGACATTTATCAATTCCTGTGGTAATGACTTGCATCGACGGTATCATCATAACAATCGGTGCTGCACAGTTCGGATTAAAGAATGCACTCTATGCAATTATAGCGGTATTTGTTGTTGCTAAGGTATCGGACGGTATACTGGAAGGTCTAAAATTTGCTAAAATGGCATATATTATTTCGGATGAATATGAGAAAATTGCAGCCGATATTCTGCATAAGATGGACAGAGGAGTAACAGGTATCAGTGCTACGGGAATGTATTCCAATCAAGATAAAAAAATGCTTTTCTGTGTAGTTTCAAAGAAAGAAATTGTTAAAATAACTGAAATAGCACAGAACATTGACCGTAAATCTTTTGTAATTGTTTGTGATGCAAGAGAGGTTATGGGAGAGGGATTTATTGAATATAGACAGTAATTTTAAGAATATTTTGCTCTATTATCGGTAAATCTACTTATTTTTGAACCTCATATACAAATTATACAAAAGCCAAAAACCTATTTTGTTAAAATGGGATATGGTTTATAAACATGAAATGTTGTATCATTACGATATAAGGAAATGTACAAGAGCTCATGGAAGCTAATTTTTAGGAGGATATAAAATGGCAAGTTTATCTTTAAAGAACATAACAAAGCAGTATCCTAACGGAGTAGTTGCTGTTAAAGATTTTAATCTTGAGATAGCTGATAGAGAATTCATCATCTTCGTAGGACCTTCAGGTTGTGGTAAGTCAACTACACTTCGTATGATCGCAGGACTCGAAGAGATTTCATCAGGTGAGTTATGGATCGGCGACAAATTAGTAAATGATGTTGAACCTAAGGACAGAGATATTGCGATGGTTTTCCAGAACTACGCTTTGTATCCACATATGTCTGTATATGACAATATGGCATTCGGTTTAAAGTTAAGAAAAGTTCCTAAGGATCAAATTGATAAATATGTTCAAGAAGCAGCTAGAGTTCTTGATATCGAGCGTTTATTAGACCGTAAGCCAAAGGCTCTTTCCGGTGGTCAGAGACAGCGTGTTGCTATGGGTCGTGCTATCGTTCGTAATCCTAAGGTATTCCTTATGGATGAGCCTTTATCAAACCTTGATGCTAAGTTAAGAGTACAGATGCGTATCGAGATTTCTAAATTACATCAGAGATTACAGACTACTATCATCTATGTAACACATGATCAGACAGAGGCTATGACACTCGGAACAAGAATCGTTGTTATGAAGGATGGTTTAGTTCAACAGGTAGACACACCACAGAACTTATATGACAAGCCAAAGAACTTATTCGTTGCTGGTTTCATGGGATCTCCTCAGATGAACTTTTCAGATGCTGTAGTATCTAAAAAAGGCAGTGATGTATTTGTAACTTTCGGTACTAATACAGTTAAACTTCCTGAAGGAAAAGCAAAGAAAGTTATCGATGGCGGTTATGATGGCAAGACAGTAGTAATTGGTATCCGTCCGGAAGATATTCATGATGAAGAAGTATTCTTAAGCAACTCTCCTGATAGCGTAATCGAAGCTACAGTAAGAGTATATGAGTTATTAGGTGCAGAAGTATTCTTATACTTCAGCGTGGATGAAACATTAGAAATTACAGCACGTGTTAATCCTCGTACAACAGCAAGACCTGATGATACATTAAAGATTGCATTTGATATGTCTAAACTTCATGTATTTGATAAAGAGACAGAACAGGTTATCACTAACTAATAAATATATTAATTCCGGGGAACACTTAGGTGTTCCCCTTTTTATATAGGATAAGTGAAACGGTTTTACGTTTCATCGTGTATACGAAAGGGTAAAATAAATTATTTAACAAAGTTCGTTTTATAGATATGAGCGAATCCGTGATACAGTACAAATTCAGATGTATTCGCCGAAAGATGGATAGGACAAGGGGGTTATTCTTTCAAAGATAGTTGATTTTAATATAGTTTAAGTAGTGAACTAATTATAATAACTTGTTTTTTGATAGTATTTTACTAAAATATTTATGCAAATCTTATAAAATTAGTTTACTTCTTTGAATTTCAATGTTAAAATATCTTTCGTATACATGAATTTTAAAGAAAAATAGAAATATAATATAAAGGAGTGAAATCATGATTTCCAATCAAATTCTTCAAAGCACCATCGATGGATTAAAAGGGATCACTCGTATCGATATTTGTGTTATGGATACGGAAGGTAAAGTGCTTGCTACTACCATTGAAAATGCGGATCAGTATGAGAATGCTGTATTATCTTTTGTGGCGTCTCCAGCAGACAGTCAGGCAATACAGGGGTACCAGTTTTTTAAGGTATTTGATGAGCATCAGTTGGAGTATGTTATTCTGGCAAGGGGCGACAGTGAGGATGTGTTCATGATTGGAAAGATTGCTTCTTTCCAAATACAGAATTTACTGGTTGCTTATAAAGAAAGATACGACAAGGATAACTTTATTAAGAACCTGCTGTTAGATAATCTTCTTCTGGTAGACATATACAACCGTGCTAAGAAACTTCATATCGATACAGAAGCTAGACGTGTGGTTTATATTATCGAGACAAAGAATGAAAAAGACGCGAATGCATTAGAGACAGTTAGAAGTTTGTTCTCTGGCAAGACAAAGGATTTTATTACAGCTGTTGATGAGAAGAATATTATTCTTGTAAAAGAAGTGAAACAGAACGAGTCCTATGAAGACTTAAATAAGACTGCTAAGGTTATTCTTGACATGCTGAATACGGAAGCTATGACAAAGGTACATGTATCTTATGGTACGATAGTGAATGAGATTAAAGACGTATCCAGATCCTACAAAGAAGCTAAGATGGCATTGGATGTCGGTAAGATATTCTATAGCGGCAGAAATGTAGTGGCTTATAATAATTTGGGAATCGGCAGACTTATTTATCAATTGCCTATGCCACTCTGCAAGATGTTCATTAAGGAAATCTTTGAAGGTAAGTCTCCAGACGATTTCGATGAAGAGACACTTACAACAATCAATAAGTTCTTTGAAAACAGCTTAAATGTATCCGAGACCTCAAGACAATTATATATCCATCGTAACACCTTGGTATATAGACTTGATAAGCTGCAAAAGAGTACTAATCTTGATCTTCGTGTGTTTGAGGATGCAATTACATTTAAGATTGCCCTCATGGTTGTAAAATACATGAAGTATATGGAACAATTGGATTATTAATAATAAGGCTGTTGCAAAACGAGGAAGTAGATTTATAGTTTTGCAACAGCCATGCTTTTCAAAAAAGCAAAGCCTGTATTAAGAAACATATAACGTTATTGACAGCTCAGGAGATGTTTTATGTGATTTTGACAGGTTATTGATATTGGCAAATGGAGGTGTGTTTATTATGCGTAAGAATTTTTTGACCGGTTTATTAACGGGAATCGGCAGCGCTTTGTTCATTTTCGTCCTACTGATAGCTGCCCTATTCTATTTCAGTGATAAAACGGAGGCAGACAGTAGTGATGCCAAGGAAATTTCTAATAATCAAGAGGTTGAAGAACCTACGGCAGTTGTTAACTATGATAAGATAATTAAAAAATTAGAATTTTTAGAAAAACTAGTTGATGCAAATTATTTGGAAAGCGTTGATAATATATCCTTTGAAGATGGTATTTACAAGGGATTTATCAGCAGTTTGGAAGATCCGTACTCTACTTATTTTACCAAAGAGGAATATAGCGCATTGATGGAAAGTTCTTCTGGTATTTATTGTGGAATAGGAGCTACCGTTAGTCAAGATGTAAAGACAGGTATTATTACAATTGTTAAGCCATTTAAGAATAGTCCGGCAATAAAAGCGGGTCTTCTACCGGGAGATATAATTATAAAGGTTGATGAGGAAGAGGTTACTGGTAAGGATTTATCTGAAGTGGTTAGTCACATGAAGGGAATTGAAGGTACGACAGTAGAACTTTCCATAGGGCGTGAAGGTGAGAAGGAGCCACTGAAACTTACCATTACCAGACAAAAGATTGAAGTTCCGACCATAGAATATCAGATGTTGGATAATAGTATTGGTTATATTATTATTACTCAATTCGATGAGGTAACTGTTGCACAATTTAATGAGGCAGTGACTGCGTTGGAAAAGAAGAAAATGAAGGGACTAATTGTGGATGTTAGAAACAATCCCGGTGGTTTGTTGGAATCAGTTGTTAACGTCCTGGATCGTTTGCTTCCTCCTGAACTGATTGTTTATACAATGGATAAGAATAATGAACGAACAGAAGAAAAGGCTATAGATGAAAAGAAAGTAAAGATTCCTATGGCAGTACTGATTAATGGTAACAGTGCCAGTGCAGCAGAGATTTTTGCAGGTACGCTACAAGATTATAAGACAGCTACTATCGTTGGTACCACAAGCTTTGGCAAAGGAATTGTTCAACAGGTAATTCCGTTATCTGATGGAACAGCAGTAAAACTTACTATTTCGAAATATTACACTCCAAGTGGACGTAATATTCATGGAACAGGTATAGCACCTGATGTTACAGTTGAGTTGAAGGAAGAGCTTGCAAAGGAAGTAACAATCCCAATTGACAAGGATAATCAGCTGCAAGAAGCAATCAAAGTTTTGAAAAAGAAAATGAAATAAACTAATTGAGGCTGTTGCTAAGCATAGTCGCAATATAGAAAAGGGTGGATATTGGGAAACTAATATTCATCCTTTTTCCGTTTTCTGTCGCTATATCTGGATAATTTCACAAAGAAAGTTTTAAAATACTATAATATTAATTAAGAATCTTCCGATAAATATTATAAGCAGCAGGAAACCTATAGAGTTTTCGGTGAAGATGGGTGGTGATAAGGATGCGTATCGATGCATTCAATAAGGTTAGTGAATTATATAAGTCAACCAGTGTAAAGAATACGTCAAAACCAACAGGTAATAGTTTTAGTGATAAGCTTGAACTATCACAAGCTGGTAAGGATTATCAGATTGCGAAGCAGATTGTAGCACGCACTCCGGATATCAGGGAGACAACTTTAGAAGATATCAAAAAGCGTATGGAAGCTGGCACTTATAACATCACAATCAAAGATGTTGCAGACAAGTTGATCGATAACGCTGACCTATAAATTTTGGTCAGCGGATCAACAAAGTAGGAATGGACCTGCATAGGAAAGAGGTTTACTTTGGCAAGTTTAATTGATGAATTGATCTTAATCTTGGAGCAGGAATATGATGTTTATCAGAAATTAATACCGATAGCGAATGAGAAGACACAGGTCATCGTAAAAAATGACCTAGCTGCTTTACAGGAGATTACGAAAAAAGAACAATTATCGGTGGATAAAATCAGTGCTCTGGAACACAAAAGAGACAATGTTATGATAAATATAAAGACAGTAATCAATAGAAAATCTGGTGAATTTACGCTTAAAACTCTGATTGGCTTAATGGAAAATCAACCAAAGGAGCAGAAAGCGCTTTCTATATTACATGATAATCTTAAAAAAGTGATTGATTCACTTGTGGATGTGAACAATCGCAATAAATTATTAATACAACAATCCCTAGAGATGATAGAGTTCAATATGAATTTTATTCAAAGCACAAGGATGGCGCCGGGGAACAATACTTACACAAAAGGTGCTTCAAAATACGAAGCACAATCGCAGGGAACACGGATGTTTGATGCGAAACAGTAAGAGTAAGGTTAGGTGGAGTTCATGGGTTCATTAAGCGGCTTATATATTGGTGTGTCCGGTCTGAATGTGAGTCAGGCGGCTTTGAATGTAACCTCCCATAATTTAGCGAACGTTGATACCAAGGGTTTTGTTCGACAGCAAGCTGTATTAACGGACTTTAACTATGTTAAAATGGGAGAGTCTTATATGTCCTCTATGCAAAAAGGCTTAGGGGCTAATTTTGCTACCGTAAAACAAGTTAGAGATACGTTTCTTGATCAGGCCTATCGCCAGGAAGTTGGTCGGCAGGCCTTTTATGAATCCCAATATTCGGCAGTGAATGAAGTGGAGGGCTTATTCGGGGAATTGGAAGGAGAAACCTTTCAAAAGTCTTTAAGCACCTTCTGGACTTCGTTGCAGGAACTTGGTAAAGAACCTGATAGTGTTGTGGCTAGAGCTACTCTGATACAGTCAGCAGTAACTTTTTTGGAAAGAGCAAACAATATTTCAAAACAGCTTACGGATTATCAGCTTAATTTAAATACACAGATTAAAGATCAGGTAGAGCGCATCAATGAGATTGGTAAGGAATTAAAAACGCTGAATTTAAAAATCAGGCAGTATGAAAGTACAGGTGTTGAGAAAGCGAATGATTTAAGGGATCAGCGCAATAATTTGCTAGATGAGCTTGGAAAATATGGAAACATTACATACAAAGAAAATATAAACGGAATTGTTAATGTTAATTTTGAAGGAATGCCTTTTGTTACCGAAGATTCTGTATTTATGATGAATACGGTGCCGGTTGATGATACAACCCAAATGCTGAAACCTGTATGGGCAGCATATGGTGGTTCGGATGTATTTAACCTTGATAAAGTTCCAAGTGCTGATAAAAACAATGATATTGGCTCATTAAAAGGATTGTTAGTTGCCAGGGGGTCAAAGCAAGCAAATTATACTGATATTCCCGTAAGAAGTAACTATGAGACGGATACCTTATATAATGCAGCTGTTATGGATTACAACAATAAAACCAATGCTTCGGTTATTATGACCGTTCAAGCGCAGTTTGATCAGCTAATACATGGTATTACCACAACGATTAATGATATCTTAAGCCCGAATAAGACAGTTACTTTACCAGATGGAACTACATTAAAAATATTAGACGAAGCAAATGCTCCGGTGGGTATGGATGCAGATAAGACTATGGGTGAAGGCTTATTTAACAGAAAATCATCACCTCGCTATGGAGAACCAGAAGAAATACAAATTGTCGATGAAAATGGTGACACTGTGCCAATTATGGCACGCGTTTATATTGAGGAAGATCCGTCAGATAATTATTCCTTATTTACACTGGGGGAAATTGAGGTTAATCCAAACATTTTAAATAGTTATGCTTTAATCGCACTTTCAAGTAATACAGGATCAGGTGATTTTGATATTGCAGCAGTGGATAAACTGCTGTCAAAGTGGCAGGAACCATTTTCAACCTTATCACCTAATACTCTGACAAAAAATAATTTTGATGATTATTACACTTCATTTATATCTGAATTAGCAAATCGGGGTGAACAGTTAAATACCATTAGTGTTAATCAGACGTCCATGGTAGAAAGCATTGATAACCAAAGAATGCAGGTGACTGGTGTATCCTCGGATGAAGAATTAACCAATTTGATTAAATATCAACATGCATATAATGCGGCAGCAAGGTACGTAAATGTTGTCAGTCAGATGCTGGAGGATGTTATTGTAAAGTTAGCATAGGAATAATAAGGTAAAGAGGTGAAAGTATGGCATCTACATTTTTTGGACTAAATATAGGACAGACTGGTCTTTATGCATATCAAGCGGCTCTTGATACAACTGCTCATAATATAACAAATTCAGAAACAGAGGGCTATACTCGACAGGTTATGAGTCAGAAAGCTGGAAAAGCTCTTTTGATGAATAGCTCCTATGGTATGGCAGGTACTGGTGTAGCAATAGGTGGTGTTACACAGCTGAGAGACGAATACTACGATTTGAAATTTAGAAAGAACAATGCCTTGTATGGTGAATATGACAGCAAGTCTCATTATATGACAGAGATAGAAAATTATTTTAATGAGATTAATGACGACGGGTTTACCACAACTTTTAATTCTATGTACGATAGTTTACAGGAATTGTTAAAGAACCCCTCAAGCCTTACAGTGCGTACGCAGGTAATTAATTATGCACAGAGTGTAACGGAATACTTTAATTCCATATCCACTAACTTAAAGAGTGTTCAGGAAGAATGTAATTTTGAGATTCGCAATCAGGTAGAGCATATAAACTCCATATCACAACAGATTGCGTCCTTAACAAAGCAAATTAATACATTGGAAGTAAATGGTGGAAAAGCAAATGATTTAAGAGATCAGAGAGCATTGCTGGTGGATGAGCTTTCACAAATTGCTAATGTATCTGTAACAGAAAAAACAGTTGGAGCGGAAATCGGAGTAACTAGCTACGTAGTCAAGTTAGACGGAGCAGTACTGGTGGATGGCACCAATACCAATACACTAAAGGTGGTTCCGAGAGAACAAAAAATAAATCAAAATGATATTGATGGCCTTTATGATATCACCTGGGGCAATGGACAGTCCTTTAATGAACGAAGTGCAACTCTTGGAGGAGCTTTAAAGGCATTATTAGAGGTTCGAGATGGTAATAATCAGTATAATTTAAGAGGGTCAGTGAGTGCACAGACTGGTGACTCTCATATAATTATGACTGATACTAATATAAATGCAATAGAAAAGCTGAACATACCGGAAACAGGTGTTCTCACAGTTGGAAACAGAGAATATGCGTACACTGGATTTGAGGTAACAAAAGATCCGGATAGTGGTAACTTCGTTTATACCTTTGAACTGAAAGATTCGGTTGTTGTCGATGTCACGGATCAGCCCTCCTCCATTGGCGAGAGTATTGATTATAAAGGCATCCCTTACTATATGAGCCAGTTAAATGAATTTACCAGAACCTTTGCAAAAGCCTTTAATGACATTCATCGGTCTGGAGTTGACTTAAATGGTAATTCCGGAATGGACTTCTTTAATGCTACCAATAGGGTTAGCGGTAGAACCTATACCTTTGGTCCTTTGGAAGGTTCTGATGACAGTGAGTATTACGATTATGATACGTTTAATTCACAGACAGGCGGTTATGCAGAAGAAATTCCAGATAATCAGCCTTTGTATGGTTCGTATTATTTAATGACAGCGGAGAATTTTTGCATTAGTAAAGAACTTATAGCGGATTCACGGTTGTTGGCAGCCTCATCGGATGTAGTGAATGGCGCCGAAGATAATAGCGTTATTGATAAACTTATTGCATTAAAGGGAAATAAAATGCTGTTCAAGCAAGGTTCGCCGGAAGGCTTTTTCCAGACCATGATTGCAGAAATTGGCATTGATACTGCAAAAGCCAATACCTTTTCAGAAGCGCAGGCGAATATGCTGGATGCAATTAAAAACCAGAGACTTTCCATTTCTGGTGTAGATGTGGATGAAGAGGCAATGAATCTTGTGCGTTTTCAAAATGCATATAATCTATCAGCAAAAGTTATTAGTGTGATGGATGAGATCTATGACAAACTAATCAATTATATGGGCGTTTAGTTGTAAGAATTATCAGCTTATAGAAAGCGAAAATTAACCTATGGAGTACAAGCTGAAGGTTATTTCAGTTTAAACATAAGTATTACTGTTTTTTTAAAGAGTGCAATAATTTTGGTCAGGAGGTTAGATATGAGAATAACGAACAAAATGATGACAAACAATATGTTAAGTAACATAAATAAAAATAAAGTTAATATGAACAATTTAGAACAGCAATACTCCACAGGAAAGAAGATTCAGAGACCTTCCGATGACCCGATTATTACAGTACGAGCATTGAAGCTTAGAACCAGTTTATCGGAACTTAGTCAGTATTATGATAAGAATATTCCAGATGCAAAATCCTGGATGGATGTTACAGAATCAGCACTAACTACGGTGAACGAAATTCTAAAACAGATTAACACCTACTGCGTACAGGGAAGCTCGGATACTTTGACGGCTAGCGATAGAAATTCGATTGTTTCCAACTTAGATCAGTTGAAGCAACAGATTTATCAGGAAGGCAATACCAACTATGCCGGAAGATATGTGTTTACAGGTTATAAAACAGATAGTCCGCTAATATTTACTGAGGATATGAATAACCTAACCTATAAGATTACCGAGAATTTCTCAGGAGAAAGCATCCAGACTATTAATAAGGTAAGAGGAGAGTATGAGCTTAGTGATTTTGAAAATCCTGATTTTTCTACGGCTCCAACGACAAATGTAATCCATCGTGTTCAATTAGCTTATGATAATTTAAGTATGACAAAACCGGATAGTATCAATATCTATAAAAAGAATTCCTCTGGTGTATTGGAGGCACAAGCTCCATTTACGAATATTGATTCCATCTCAGTTAATGATGAAGATGCTTATAATCCTGCTCCAGATAAAGTACATTATATTGCTGAAACTGGAGAACTCATCATAGGAAGCGCCGTATATGAGGATTTTAGAACTGCGGATAAAATGGATATAACCTATTCTAAAACGGGTTTTGCGAGTGGTAGTCTAAAGCCAGAGCATTATTTTGATTGCGTAATGACGGATAGTTCTAAACCAGAACAAGGGGAAATTGAATACAAGAAGGAAAAACAAGCAATTCAGTATGAGGTAAATTATAATCAAAAACTTACCATTAATACAGAAGGCTCGGATGCAATTTCACATCAAATGGGAAGGCATATTGACTATATCCTTAGTGCGGTAGATGATGTTATTAAAACGGAAAGTAAGATAACGGAAGTGGAAAAACGATTAGCTGATACAACGTTACCTCAATCTGAAATTGATCGGTATAATCAATTGAAAGACCAATTGGATACAGAATTGGAACTAAAAAAGGATATTATGCAAAAAGCATTCTCAAAAGGAATCACTGTGTCAAATGAGGAACAGGACAGAGTAAATGTAGCAGTTGCTGATTTGGGTAGCCGATATGTTAGATTGGAGCTTACAGAAAACAGACTCTCTACACAGAAAGTAGATTTTGAGGATTTATTATCTAAGAATGAAGATGTCGATATGGTGGAAACAGTAATCAAGTATAATGCAGCAGAGACAATCTATAATGCATCGCTATCAGCGGTATCAAAGGTGGTTCAAAAGTCACTATTAGACTTTTTATAAAATAAAAGCAATAAAGTATAAGTCATTAAAATAAAACAAAGGTAACAATTTAGCCATCAAATAGCCAAGTTGTTACAAATAATGTTGAAAACGAAAGATTCAGTACAGAAGGGATGGATATATCATGCTGGTAAGGACAAGACATTTTGGCGATATTGATCTAGATGAAGATAAAATAATATCCTTTGATAATGGAATTCTAGGTTTTGAAGATTGTAAAAAGTACACATTATTATTTGATAATGAAGATGGTGAAAGAGCTGATATCACATGGTTACAAAGTCTTGATTTACCTTCTTTAGCAATACCTGTAGTAAGTCCATTCTTGGTGAAGGAAAACTACAATCCAGAAGTAGAGGATGAACTATTAAAACCATTAGGGAACCTGGGTGAGGAAAACATCGTTGTATTAGTATCAATTACAGTGTCAGAAGAAGTTGAAAAAATTACGGCGAATTTAAAAGCTCCCTTTATCATTAATTCGGACTCAAAAAAAGGTGCACAGATTATTATCGAGAATTCGGAGTATGAGGTGAAATATCGTTTTTACGAACAATTAATGGCGCACAAGTCGGCAAAGGAGGGCGAATAATATGTTAGCCCTATCAAGAAAAGTAAATGAATCCATTATTGTTGGAGCAGATGTGGAAATTACTATACTAGAGGTTAAAGGTGATCAGGTGAAGATTGGTATTAATGCACCAAAATCAGTGCCGATTTATAGAAAAGAAATATATCTGCAGATTAAGGAGTCTAATCAGGAAGCAGCCCAGTCACAACCAACTGAGGATATTTTAAAGAAATTATTTAAATAAGATTTTAAAGTAAACGGGATGAAGTAGCTCTCATGAACATGTGATAATTAAAATTATGTGTTTACGAGAGCTTTTTTGCTTCTTTTTTACTAATTCACTATAAACATTTTGAATTATTTAGCCGATATGTTTATTAAGACAATTCCCGAGATACAAATTGCGAACAAGGATGACAGCAAGGGACGAATAATTTTATATCACACATGGAGGTGTAGTATTTATGTCGTTAGAAGGAGTATCAGGTGCCTTTTATCAGGATAAGGTAAAACCTATAGTAAAACCAAGAGTCGAATTGAATCCTTCACAAGTAGGAAGTCAACCGACAATTAATGTTACTGAATTACCAGGAACATCTAAGGTTACAAAGGGTAATCAGTCAGGAAAAGATCAATTGAGTGATCAATCCGGCGAACAAAAAGAAGGAAATGTATCGGAGCAACAATTAAAGGATGCCTTATCAAAGGCAAATAC
The DNA here is from genome assembly GCA_023407575.1 of Bacillota bacterium. Classification (GTDB taxonomy): domain Bacteria; phylum Bacillota; class Clostridia; order Lachnospirales; family Lachnospiraceae; genus Mobilitalea. The sequence continues at coordinate 159,348 of JAEYLX010000049.1, read as the reverse complement.
GAGATTTAAAGATCAACGTACCAGATGTGAGTTTACATATCATGAGGAAACAAAAAGAGTTTCCATTAAAGTGTTCGATAGAGAAACAAAAGAGGTTATTCGTGAGATTCCACCGGAAAAGGCAATCGAAATGGTTGAAAAGATGTGGGAGTTGGCGGGTATGCTCGTGGATGAGAAGAGATAAGGAGTGATAGGATGGCAATTAGATTATCAGGTTTAGCTTCTGGTATGGATACAGAGAGCATGGTTTCTGAATTAATGAAAGCAGAGCGTCAAAAGACGACCAAGCTAAATAATAAGATAACAACTCTCGAATGGAAGCAAGAAAAATGGCAAACTTTAAATTCAAAAATATATAAGTTTTATACGGATTCCTTATCAAAAATGAGGCTTCAGGGTAACTATAATACCAAAGGAGTTACGGTGTCTGACAGTAGTAAAGTGACCGTAACAGCTGATACCAATGCAGCAGTTGGTTCCCATTCTTTAAAAATAAAGCAACTTGCAAGTTCACAATATGTAACAGGTGATACCGTGTCTGCTGATAAGAATGGAAAAGCGATTGGAAGAAGTACCTTATTGACGGATCTTGGTTTTAGTGATACTGATAGTAATATAATCACAATTAAAGGTGGTACAAAGGAAGTCACATTAGGTGTTGACAGTTCAACTACGGTTGGAGGTTTTATTGATGCTTGTAAAAGTGCTGGTATTAATGCAAATTATGATGCAACACAGAAGAGGTTTTTCCTTAGTTCCACCGACAGTGGGTCAGCAAATGCCTTTACCATGACATCAACTACAATAGATAGTTTATCTAATCTTGGTTTAGCAGATATAACAACAAGTATTGTCGACGATGAACTGGTAGTTAATGCTGGTGGGTTATCAATAGTCCAACCTAAGGATGCAATTGTTGAGTATAATGGAGCTAAACTAACGAGTAAAAACAATACCATTACAGCTAATGGACTAACCTTTAATCTAAAAGGCGCTACAGAAGATCAGACACTTAACCTGGTGGTTGCAAAGGATACGGATGCTGTTTATAATATGGTAAAGAGCTTTATCACAGGGTATAATGAACTTTTAAAAGAGATGAATGAAACCTATGGTGCTGCATCAGCTAGAGGGTATGATCCATTAACTGATGAGCAGAAAGAGGCAATGACTGACACACAGATTGAAAATTGGGAAACAAAAATTAAAACCTCACTGCTTCGTAGAGATGACTCTTTAAACTCTGTAATCAGTTCTTTAAGAACAGGTCTTGGAAAAAGTGTTAGCGTGAATGGAAAAAGTTATTCGCTTTCCACTTTTGGTATTAACACAGGTGCATATACAGAAAAAGGTTTATTGCACATTAGCGGTAATAGTGAGGATTCAACAGTGGCAGGATCTGCCGATAAGTTAAAAAAGGCTTTGACAGAGGATCCAGAAACTACCATAACAGCGATTACAACGATTATGAATGATTTATACACTGATTTATCAGATAAGATGAAGACTTCTACCATTAAAAGTGCTTTGAACTTTTATAATGATAAAGAGATGACCAGTAAACTAAGAGAATATAATACAAGTCTAAAAAGTATGGAGTCTAAACTGTCTACACTAGAGAGCAAGTATTATAAACAATTCTCGGCAATGGAATCAGCTATGTCTAAAATGAATTCACAGAGTTCCTCTTTCTTATCAATGCTAGGACAGAGTTAGAAATAGAATAGGATTTCAATTGAAATAGGAGGAGTAACTATGGCAACAAATGCAGCAGCTGCTTATGGTAATAGTAAAATATTAACCGCGTCACCAGCAGAGCTTACTTTAATGCTATATGAGGGAGCGATTAAATTTGCAAACTTGGGAATTATGGCAATGGAGAAAAATGATATACAAAAGACTAATTTAAATATAATTAAGACAGAAAGAATTATAACTGAACTTAGAGGTACCTTGGATTTTAAGTATCCAATCGCTAGTGAATTTGATAAAATCTATGATTATATTTACCGAAGATTAATTGACGCTAATATAAAGAAGGATAAAGCTATATTAGAGGAAGCCCTAGATTACATCAGAGAAATGCGTGATGCCTGGAAAGAGGTTATGAAATTATCCAGACAAGCATAGTGAAAACCTGAAAAGAAAGAAGGGTTTTGATGGAACTAAATAATCCAAATCAAACATATTTTATTTTACTAAAGGATACCTTGAAAAAGAAAATTGGTGTGCTGCAGGAATTGCTGAAATATACTTCAATACAGGAAGAAATTATTGATAAAGGTGAGATTGAAAAAGAGGAATTTCTGGGTACAATCTCTGAAAAAGACAAGCAGTTGAATATCTTATTGCAGCTGGATGATGGTTTTGAACAGGTTTATCAAAGGATTAAGGAGTCGTTACTTAAATATCCAAAATATTTTGAAGTAGAAGTCAAGGAACTTAAAGAATTAATTACTATAATAACAGACTTAAATATGAAGCTTCAAGCGCTAGAAAAACGTAATAAAACGAAGATGGATAATGTCTTAATAAAGAAACGCTTAGAAGTCAAGAACTTTAAAGCCAATAATCAAATGGTATCAAACTATTATAAAAACATGGCAAATCAACATCAGGGACAAGCATATTTTTTAGACAAAAAAAATTAAAAAAATATAAAATTAGCTATAAAGTTATAACAGATTAATCCGATATATATTACAAGTAGATCAGAATGGAAGAATGTTAAAGATGGAGCGTACGGCCGGAGAACATTTAGACAATTCTGTATACTAACATAACAAATAGGTAGCATGGATGCTACTAACAATTCAAGGAGGAATTAAATATGGTAGTTCAACATAATATGGCAGCAGCCAACACAAACAGACAATTAGGTATTACTACAACTAATCTTGGAAAATCAACAGAAAAATTATCTTCTGGTTATAGAATTAACCGTGCAGGCGATGACGCAGCAGGTCTTTCCATCTCCGAAAAGATGCGTGGACAGATTAGAGGTCTTGAACAGGCTTCTACTAATGCTCAGGACAGTATTTCCTTAATCCAGACAGCAGAAGGTGCGTTAAATGAAACTCACTCCATTCTTCAGAGAATGAGAGAGCTTACTGTACAGGCAGCTAATGATACTAACGTTGATGCAGATCGTACTGCTATCAAAGAAGAGATCACTGCTCTTCAAGACGAGATCACTCGTATCGGAGATCAGACAGAGTTCAATACTCAGAAGTTATTAAATGGTTCCTTCAAGAGCAAAAACTTCCAGATTGGTGCTAACAATGCACAGAGCATTACTTTAAGCATTAACACTATGACAGCTAAGAAATTAGGCGTTTCCTCTATTTCTGGCAAAGTTATGAGCTATAGTAAAGCAACTGCAGCTGTTAAGACAATTGATGATGCTATCAAGACTGTTTCTACTGAAAGATCCAAACTTGGTGCACTTCAGAACAGATTAGAGCATACTATTGCAAATGCAGATAACGCTGCTGAGAATTTACAGTCAGCTGAATCCCGTATTCGTGATACAGATATGGCTAAAGAGATGGTTAAGTATGCGAAGAACAACATTCTTCAGCAGGCAGCTCAGTCTATGTTAGCTCAAGCTAATCAGTCTACACAAGGCGTGTTGTCATTATTACAGTAATTTCTTAAGTACCTTAGTATATAGGGCCGACCCGAGGGTCGGCCTTTTTACACTTTAATTCATGACAAGTAAATTGACTTGTCGTTTCATTATGTAAATCAGAATATTATTTGTAACAGTTCAGAACTCAGAGATGAAAGGGTGCATCGGAGTACAGTGGCATGCAGATAGGTGATTCTATCTAATTTATTATTTATAGAATACCAGAATAGACCGCATAAATACAGAGATGCAGAACAGTTACAATTATGATAAATAGTTTTATACTGGAATAAGTTATTCATAATTTGAAAACACTCTTTGATTATATGAAGGAATTGGAAAACATATTTATAGAACAATCAACGAGTTGTTTTATTTATATACGGTTATGTTTTATGTTTACAAGTATGGAGAAAGGTTGGGCATTTTTAATGGAAGATTTAAAGATTCATGTAAAGAATGTTATTGACGGCTTAGAACTGGTTTGTAATGATTTATATAAACAGGAGCAAAGAAAAGCTTATGATAAATTAAACATAGTGTTGGGTGATTTGACAGAACTAATTAATGAGATAGGCCTTATTGAGGGATTTGATCTGGATAAACTTATGAGTAATTTAACACAAGCATTAAAAGCAATGGAAGAACTGGATTACATTCTTTTATCAGATATCCTAAAATATGAGGTTGTTGAGCAGTTGACTACCATTCTATAAAAATGAAATGTTGGAGGTGACCAAATGGACTATTTAGAAAAGAATTTAAAAGCGATAAAGGATAACAATAAGATGTTGTATGAAGGCATTTTAAACTACAATTCTTCATCTATGGATTCAGCATGTTCAGTTACCTCGACAGATACAAAGGATGGAAATAAAGCGATTGTTTATGTAAAAGATAAGAGCTCGATTCGACTTAATAGTGCTTATCGACCATTAAATGAGGCAGAGGAATGGGCAAAGCAATTTAACTTTAACAATATTAGTATTGTAGTTTCCATGTTTGGTTTAGGAAATGGTATATTTGCCAGAGAATTGATGAAGAGAAGAAAAGAAAACGATCTCCTTTTTGTTTATGAACCATCGGCAGATATCTTTTTACATACACTGGCAAATTATGATATTACTGATATATTACAGGATGATAGAGTCTCCATAAGTATAGAGGGAATAAATCCAAAGGAATTTACAACCCAAATTTATGATTATATTGATTGGACAAACCTGAACTCACAAATAAAGTGCTTACATCCCCAATATGACCGAATATTTACAACAGAATATGCTGACTTTATCAAGATATTGGAGGATCATAAAATACGGACTATTGTGAATAAAAATACTGAAGCATTTTGGGGTGCCACAATGACCTGTAATGAAATCATAAATCTTAAGCATATAAAAAAATGTAATATATTAGAGGATTTTGTAGGGAGTTTTTCAAAAGATGTCCCTGCAATTATTGTATCTGCAGGACCATCTTTAGATAAAAATATTGACGAATTAGTAAACGCAAAGGGAAAAGCCATTATATTTGCAGTAGATAGTGCCCTTAAGTATCTTTTGCAAAGAGATATTATCCCGAATTTTGTTGTAACCCTGGATGCGGCTAAATCTTTGAGTCATTTTTCGGATGAAAGATTCAAAGAGATACCTCTCTTATGCAAGTCATCAAGTAATCCGCAACTGATGGATTTGCATCGGGGAAGGAAAATATTTTATGCGAATGAGATCTTTATGCATAACCTTTTTGAGAGGATTGGTAAAAAGCAACCTGTTTTTGGAGTTGGAGGATGTGTAGCGACGGCAGCGTTTGCCATCTCTATCATGTTAGGTTTTCAAAGAATTATTATGATAGGACAGGACTTGTGTTATCATGGTGAGCTAACACATGCCGGTGGTGTAATTCTTAATGCACGTTCCGCTGGAGAAGGTGCTATGATGCTAGTAGAAGATATTTTTGGGAATATGGTAAAAGCGAGATATGATTGGTATACCTACCTTTTATGGTTTGAGGAAACAATCGCTGTATGTCCCCAAATTGAGGTGATTGATGCTACAGAAGGTGGGGCTAAGATTAAAGGTACAAAAATCATGGCACTATCAGAGGCGATTCTTAAGTACTGTGTGAAAGAAATTGATGTTGATACTATACTCCAAAATAAAAATCAGACTATTAGTGAGGATGAACTTCCGTTAGTAATTCAATATTTACAGGAAGGTGTATCTGACTTGGGTAAAATAGCAGATATGGCAGAGGCTGCTACGCATATTTTGGAAGATTTGATTCCGGCGGCACAAAAGGATCGTGTATCCAACAATGAATATCAAATAAAACTAAAAAGATTATCACAGCACAATGAGAATATTTATGAGATGAGTATATATCAATTACTAAATGATTTTATTGCAAAGGTTACTACAGAACAGACGGAAAACATAAACCTACTATCTGAAGATAGGATTAAAAATCAGATTAGAACCTATACCAAGTCACTTGAGGTATATAAAGCGATGAATAAGGGAGCTTTAGAGCTGCAACCTTTACTGTTGTACTATATTCAGTCTCTTCTAGAATATTAATTATGGAGGATAGGGTATGAATATATTAGCAATTATACCTGCAAGAAGTGGTTCTAAAAGTGTGCCGCATAAAAATATACGTCTAATTAATGGGAAGCCTATGTTAGGATATTCCATAGAGCACGCCAAAGAATCTAAGTATATTAATCGGATTATCTTAAGTACGGATAGTGAAGCCTATGCCAACCTGGGAAAAGAATACGGGGCAGAGGTACCATTTATAAGACCGCTGCAATATGCAACTGATACAGCGCTGGATATTGATGTTTTTTATCATTGTTTGAATTACCTTAAAAAATGCGAAGGATATCATGCAGATATTGTTGTACAGCTTAGACCAACATATCCGATTCGCAACGTGGAAGATATTGATGCTATGATTGAAATTCTACTAAAAGATCCATCATATGATTCTGTTAGAAGTATTGCTCCTGCCAAGGAGATTCCATATAAAATGTGGTTTAAAGATGACAATGATGAGATAGCTCCTATCATGACAGATATTCCTGAATGCTACAATATGCCAAGGCAGCAATTGCCAAGGGTGTACTATCAAAATGCATGTATTGACGTTGTTAAAGGAGAGGTAATTCTTAATCAGAAATCCATGTCTGGTAATAAAATTTGTGGTTATGAAATGAGAAAGAACTTCGACATAGATACAGAGGAAGAATTCAAGGCAGCAGAGGAATTTCTTCGAATTACAGCAGGTAAGAAACGATTTGTTTTTGATATTGATGGTGTGATAGCAAAGATTGCTGTAAACAATGAATATTCCATAGCTGAACCGAATGTGGTTATGATTGATATAATTAATAAGCTCTATGATATGAATAATGAGATTATACTTCTTACAGCTAGAGGTTATGTAACTGGAATTGATTGGAGAGAGATTACAGAAAATCAATTAAAAAAATGGGGCGTACACTACCATGAATTACATTTTGGAAAGCCAAATGCAGATTTTTATGTTGATGATCATATGATATCCATGGATAGATTAATAGAGCTTTTGGGAAAATGATTATATAATAATTAGATGCTTAAGTAATATGACTGCTTAAGCATTTTTTGTTGGATTAAAATTTTCTACACATGGTAGCACATATAATAGTTGTTTAGATGTTAATAAAACGTAAGTCTATTTCTTTATTATACGTTGTTAATATTTTAGTATACAATGTCGATATATAAGTTATAAAGTTATAATGATTCGCGATTTTGTGTTTTAGGGAGGTAACTTTTTAATGATAAATGAAAGTAATGTTTTTTCTGATTTGTTTATCTTTGAGATGGCAAATAGCCATCAAGGTAGCGTTGAGCATGGAATTGATATCATAAAGGCGATGAGCAGAATAACACGTAAATATAATATTAAAGCTGCAGTGAAGCTGCAATATCGTAATTTAGATACTTTTGTACATCCTGATTTTAAGGAGAGAAAAGATATCAATCATATACCTAGATTTATGGGAACAAGGCTTGATTTTGATCAATTCTCGCAGTTGGTGGATGTTATTCATGAAGAAGGTATGATTGCGATGAGTACACCATTTGATGAAGATGGCGTAGATTGGTGTATGGATCAGGGTATTGATGTTATAAAGGTAGCAAGCTGTAGTGCTCTGGATTGGCCTCTTTTGACTAAAATTGCCTTTACACATAAACCAGTAATAATTTCAACAGGTGGTAAGACACTGTCAGATATAGATAAATTATATAATTTCTTTACACACAAGGGTTGTGAATTTGCTTTTTTACATTGCATAGCAGAGTATCCTGCACCGCTGGAACGCCTCCAGTTGGATTTCATTGACCGTATGAATCGGCGTTATCCAGAAATAACGATTGGTTATTCGGGACATGAAGATCCCAATGAGAATATTGTAGCCATGTTAGCAGTAGCAAAAGGAGCAAAAATATTAGAGCGTCATGTGGGATTGCCGACAGAAACTATAACTCTAAATGCATACTCTATGAATCCGGAGCAGTCTGATAAATGGGTAAAAGCAGTCATAGATGCCAAAATGATTTGCAGAACAAAGAAAGAAAATGATAAATATGTCAGCCAGGAAGAGATTGATTCACTTCGTTCTCTGATGAGAGGAGCATATGTAAAGAAGAACATTAAAAAGGGTGATGCGATTAGGCTTGAAGATGTGTTCTTTGCAATGCCTTGTCAGGACAAGCAGATGACAAGTGGTGAGTTTATCGAAGGTATTATTGCAACTAGAGACTACAATATGAACGAACCGCTATATGAAAAGAGAATATTAACAGATGTGAATTTGGTAAGAAGCGTAGTTCATGATGCAAAAGGTATGTTGTATGAAGCTGGGATAGCACTAGGCAGCGAATTTGAGGTTGAGTTATCCCATCATTATGGAATGAGACATTTTAGACAAACAGGTGCAATTATAATTAGTATTATCAATCGTGAGTACTGTAAGAAGCTTTTAGTTATTCTACCGGGTCAAAAACATCCGATGCATATGCATAAGGTGAAAGAGGAAACCTTCCAGTTGCTGTATGGTGATATGACGGTTAATATTGGAGGAAAAGATAGGTATTTAAAACCAGGTGATATTCAGACGGTACTTCGTGAAGAGATGCATTCTTTTACTTCTTCAAAGGGAGCTATTTTTGAAGAGGTATCAACGACTCATATAAAAAATGACTCATATTATGAGGATCCGATTATTCGTAATCTTGATCCAATTGAAAGAAAGACGATATTAAAGAAATGGTAGTAATTTAGAACAGTTTTTGTAAATGAAAGAAATATTAATATAAAATGGGGGTGTTATAAAATATATTTTCGAAAATAAAGAAAATATATCTTATAACACCCCCATTTTATTAATAAAAATTTACGTTTATAGCGAAATCATGAGTAATGTTTTGGCAAATAATTGGTATAGGCTTAATGTAATTTCGCATTTTGTCGATATATAATACAACAAAGCAGAATGGAAATGATGGATATGCCTAGAAGATTAATCTTTGAATAAGATCGGGTAAAAGTATGAAAAAAATAATTACAGAAATTAAATATTGGAGCCAAATATTGTTGTTGCCCTTTTACCTATTATCTTTTTGTTCTGTCAGATCAAATAAAATATGGGTATTGGGTAGTTCCTTTGGTAGAAGATTTGCTGATAATCCGAGATATCTTTTTTTGTATCTAAGTCAAATACAACAGAAAGAAATTCAAGCCGTATGGATTTCAAAAGAGAAAAATATAATTGCACTTTTAAAAAAGAATAATCTAAAAGCATATTATCTATATAGTTTTCAGGGGATTTGGTATTGTCTTCGAGCAAAGGTGTATCTATTTGATAATTACTCCAAAGATATATGTTTCACCTTATCGGGCGGTGCAAGAAAGATTAATCTATGGCATGGGATACCGTTAAAAAAAATTCAGATGGATAATGTGCATGATAAAGTAAGATATCCTGATACAGAATGGCAGCGCCTTAGGTGGATTCTTCGACGTATGTCAGATGAGAAGCCTTCGCACTATATACTTAGCACTTCGGAGTTTGTAAGAAATATATTCGAATCATCATTTCGAACCAGGCATGTAATGATATGTGGTTATCCAAGAAATGATGTATTAATATCTGACACCATTAGAAATGTTCTGTTATCGAATGAAGAGCAGGTTTGCAAGAGTATGGATATGCATGACGGGAAAATAGCAGTATATATGCCAACTTTTCGAGATAGTGAAAAGCAATTAATGAACGTTTTAGATTTTGATAAATTTCATATGTTTCTTGAAAATAATAATATCTTGTTTTGTATGAAGCTTCATCCCAAATCAAAGCTGGAAAACTTAATTAGAACCAAGTTGCAAAACAGGGATTTAAAGTATATCAGGTTTATAAATTCTGATTGTGACCCATATCCAATTGTTAAAAAAGCAGACGTGTTGGTGACAGATTACTCCTCGATTTATTTTGATTATTTATTAATGGATCGACCTATTGTTTTTTTTGATTATGATAGAGAAGAATACTTAAAAAATACCAGAGAGATGTATTTTAACTATGAAGAATTTACACCGGGAGTGAAGGTTAAGTCGGCTTTGGAATTAGAGGATGCTCTTTTAGCAGAGGATGAATTCTGCAAAGAGAGGGCAATAATCAGAAAGAAAGTATTTGACGAAATGTCTGGTTTGGCTAGTGAAAGATTATATGAAGCAATTAAGCAGCTAATGAATATACGAAAAGGTTGAGGTATGTGATGAGCGAATTGCTGTATGAGAATAAATTGAATAATATATTTGATAAATATAAGATAAAAGTAAAAAGTGAATCCCAACTAAGTGACAACTTGGAAGGAATTATCATTGAGGTTCTGACTAAAAAATGTAAGGGTAAAGTTTGTGCATTATGGGGGGCTGGACAAAACAACACAAAATCCAGTCATGCTGCAATTTTAATTGCTAAGTATGCAACTTTTATTCAGAATATGGTTTGCGTTATTGATTCCAATACAGAGTTGCAAGGAAAACAATTCTTAGGTTATCCAGTTATCGCACCGAATCAAATGAAGGACTATAACGTTAATCTGGTTATAATAGCTTCAAAAAACAGCGGGACTTCGATTAAAAAGAATTTACTGGAGCTGGATAGTGAGTGCAGTTATATTGATATTTATGAGGAGTTAAGGCTTCGAGAGATAGAAGTATATAATAATTTCTATGACGAGAACAGTATCTATTCACAGATTTATAACACGCAGATCAAGTATCAACAGGAAGGAAAACAAGAAGACTTAAGCTACTTGATTTCGCTTTACCTTAGCATCCGGGATTTTTATTATGCTGAGAAGTACATGAAAGAGTATATTGATCTGTCCTATGAGGATTATCGTAATTATGAGCTACTGATAGTAGATTTAAATAATATGTTTTCAGAGATGAAAGAACAAAGTGCAACGCGTTACGAGGATATCTCAATGTTTTATATTGACGCCTTAAGAGGCAGGGAAGTCTTTGATGAAGAGAATAGGGAGTTTCAAATATTTAAACGATATGGTAAACATGGCAAAGTATTTACTAATATTTATTCAACGGCAGTAACAACCTATGAAAGTATGATGTCGGTTATTTCGGGTAAGTACCCTTTGGAAACGCAGGTTTATACCAATGATTTTCTTCACGAGATAGAGGATTTTAAACTTTTAAAGCACTATGAAGAAATGAAGTATAGTATCAACTTTATGGTTTCAGAATGTTATAAAATAGTAAAAGAGACGGACAGGATTAATTATTATCTTCAAAATTATATGCCGCAAAAACTATGGACTTTAGCTTGTCAACTGGCAGAGTCGGTAGAAAAGACCTTTAATTTTGTTTATTTTCCATATGAAGTTCATTTTCCGCTGCTTTGTGGTTATCATAAAGAACAGCCAGTTATAAAAGCATTCAGTGATTTAGGGATTGAAGAGTTTCCGGAAAGCATAGAACAGCAATACTATGAATGTGTGGATTATACAGATAAACAATTTGAATTTTATTATGATTTTCTTGGACCAAATTCAGTGAAAGTAATATTTAGTGACCATTCCCAAGTGGTTTATGATAGGGAAAATAACCATAAGACATACAATATGTACTATAAGTACAAGGAATTAACTACCCATGTTCCACTTATCATATCAAAAGAAAGCTGGAAGCAGGAAGAGGTTGATGAACTCTATAGTATGGTTGACTTCAATAAGATACTTTTGACCATATTAAACAGCTCTGATATGAGTGAGTTAAAGAAAGAAATTGTAAGATATCAGTATTATCCAATGCATAATCCCAAAATGCGTGAGCATGCAAGACAATACAAGTATGACAACTATATCGACGGAATTGATGCATTCTTATCAAGAAATTATCTATACATCGTAACAGCTACTGGGACGGAAGAAGTTTACGACCTAAAGGATTTAAGTACAAATATATTAAACACTCAAAATGGACAAGCTTATATTCGATTAGTAAATCAACAATATCAGCCAATTTTTTCAAGTAGAAAAGCAGAAGAATTAATTAGTAAAACTAAGTAGCTCGGAGAAAGCAATTCAAAAATGATATAGACATAGTGGAGGTAAGCTTGAGAGAAACATTGTTTACAGTTGGACCGGTTGAAATGTATGAAGACACTTTACAAATAGGAGCTCAAAATTTACCTTATTTTAGGACGGCAGAGTTTTCTGTTATTAATAATAGGATTTGTGATAATTTAAAGAAATGTCTTTATACAGACAAGTTATCAAAAGTGGCTTTGTTGACTGCTTCAGGAACCGCAGCAATGGAAGCAGCTGTAATGAATATTTTTAACGAAGAGGATAAGATTCTTATTATTGTGGGCGGTGATTTCGGTAAAAGGTTCGTGGAAATCTGCAAATGTCATAATCTTAAGCACGAGATACTACAGCTGGAACAAGGACAGACTTTGACCAAGGAGCATTTAGAAAAGTATAGGGCTAATACTATCACTGGTATTTTAATTAACATCCATGAAACCTCTACTGGAGTATTATATGATGGACAGTTAATTGGTGAGTTTAGTAAAAGTATTGGAGCAACTTTAGTGGTTGATGCAATCAGCAGCTTTTTAGCAGATGAATATCGAATGGATGAATGGGGAATCGATGCCACAATTATCAGTTCCCAAAAGGCATTGGCACTTCCCCCAGGTATGGCGGCTGTTATAGTTAATCAACGAACAGAGGTAAGAATTAGGAAAAATGCTAAGAAAAGTATTTATTTTAATCTGGAAGCTTATTTTACGGATATGGAACGAGGACAGACACCATTTACCACGGCGGTAGGAATTACTTTGCAAATGGATGTAAGATTACAGAAGATACTTGAAGCCGGCGTTGATGAAGTTTGTACTTCAGCAAGAAGACTAGCAGAAGATTTTCGGGAAAAGGTAGCTAAATTTGATTTTACAATTCCTTCTGAGCGGCTGTCCAATGCATTAACCCCATTAAGTCCAAAGGGAAGCATAAGTGCTTATTCCATTTTTGAAATCCTAAAAAAAGAGTACAATCTATTTATTACACCCTGTGGTGGAAAGCTAAGGGATACCTTAATTCGCGTGGGTCATATGGGAAATTTAACCCTTGCGAATAATGATGAACTAATTCAAGCATTGAAAGAGATGCGGAAAAGAGGTTTGGTATGAAAGTACTTATTATGGCAGCAGGAGTAGGAACCCGTATCAGCAGATATATCGAAGGTAAGCCTAAATGTACAGTAGATATCGGGGAGATTTCATTAATTAAATATACCATAAAGCAGTTAGAGGCAAGAGGAATTACCGAAATTGGGATGATACTGGGGTATAAAAGCGGTGTTATTGAAGAAATCCTAAAAGAGCATAATATAAAATACTATTACAATTATTTTTATGAAGTTACTAATAGTATAGCTTCTGCTTGGTTTGCCAAAGATTTTCTTAATGATGACATGATATTAATGAATGCTGATGTATTCCTGGAAGAAAAGCTGATCGATGAATTGTTTCAGGAGCAGAGAAGTCCAGTACTGTTTTCCGATAGCAGTAGAAAAGAAGAAGCGGATTATAAGTTCTATTACGAAGATAATCAATTAATAAAATATGGGAAAGACCTATCTGGAGATGATATATCTGGTGAGTATGTTGGAGTTGCTAAACTGAAAAAGGAGTTTGTTGAGAAATACTGCTCCCGTATGGAGGAGTATATCAAAGAAGGTAAGCACACTATGTGGTGGGAGGATGTACTATATTCCTTTTCCTCTGAAAGAGCAGTTTATATTAGAGATATTAAGGGAATGTTCTGGGCAGAGGTTGATTTTATCGAAGATTATGAGAGAATAAGAGAATTTAGAGGCGTAAGAGCAAGAATTCTATAAACAGAGGGCAGGATACCAAAATGGAAGATAGAATCAAAGGAAAAAGTTTTGATATTAATTATAATGATACCTTGAGCTTCTTTAATGATCGAGGAAGTGATGCACCATTAAAACATAAGTATAACTATGTTTTATTTCAAGATGAGCATCCTGAATTGGCAATAGAAAGAGATCGTTATGAAAAAGATAAGATTTTAGGTCTTGTTGAATTTAAGGAAGATGAATGGGTATTGGATGTCGGATGTGGTGTTGGGCGATGGGGAGAAGAAATCCTTAGCAGGAACATGCATTATGTTGGACTTGATTACTCTGAAACCTTACTAAAGGTAGCAGAAGACAATTTAAAGGACAAGAAAGATAAATGTACCTTAATTCAAGGTGCAGCACAAAACATAGTGAATAGTCTAGAGCAGGCAGGAGTTAATACCGCCTTTGACAAGGTATTTATTAATGGAGTATTAATGTATTTAAATGATGCGGATTTATCTGATTGTCTTGAGGATGTCAGTAAAGTTATAGACAAAGAAAATTGTACGATTTATATCAAAGAGACGGTTGCAACCAGTGAACGACTTACACTTAATAAATTCTATTCCCAGGATTTAAAACATGATTATACTGCAATTTATCGTACCACCCAGGAATACGCAGAGAGTCTTACTAGAATCTTTGTTGATAAATTCGGATTCGAAATCATCGTAAGCGAGGATTTATTTTCAGAGGAGTTAAAGAATCGTAAAGAGACAAAAGATTACTTCTTTATATTGAGCAAGAGAGCAAGGTGATATCATGCCGAAGGGTTGGAATAGTTATTTAAAAAAGCTTAGAGCTGTAATTCAATATGGTGATTATTATAAACCTGCCAAAAATGTAATTATTCCACTATTAGAGTATTACAGGAGTAAAGATATGAAGGTGGCTATATGGGGAGGGGGACTGAAAGGAACCTCATTTCTATCAAATATGGATCCCAAGCAGGAAGGAATTCAATGCGTTGTTGATATGAATAAGTCCCTTCATGGAACACACACCTCAACGGGTCACGAAATTGTTAGCTATGAACATATTCTTAATAAGGATATCCAGGTTGTTCTTGTAATGAATAAAGTGTTTTATGTAGATATTTATTTGCTGCTACAAAAGAACAATTACAAAGGCATTATACTGGATATGGACGAAATCATAGAACAAAAACAAAATCTGGAGGAAGTCTTAACCTTTAAGGAAGATATTGAGACGAAAAAGGATAGCAAAATATTTGGATATGAATTAAGAGATATTCAACTTGTAACCTTGGACATACTAAAGGAAGTTGATCGACTGTGCAAAGAAAATAATATTAAATATTTTTTGGAAGCGGGTTCAGCCCTAGGTGCAGCCAGATACGAAGGGTTCATTCCCTGCGATGATGATATAGATATAGGGATGTTTCGCGAGGATTACGAGAAATTTCAGAAAATAGCGAATAAAGAGTTAAAGGCGGGTTATCTTATGCAACAGATGCAGTTGGGTAAGGACTATCCCTATCCGTATATGCAGGTGGTGAAGGATAACACTAGTTTTGTCCGAATGGAATTCAAAAAAGCCAGAATGCACCACGGGATTCATATAGATATTGCCCCAATTGATCATGTACCCGAGGATAAAAAGCTAAGAGAAAAACAACTTCGTACTATACGAAAATATTCAAGTTTGATTCGAAAAAAACTGATACCGGAACCCTACGAAAGTAAAAATCCGTTCAAAAGCTTTATTGTTAATTCGCCTTATTATATGTTGAAATTAATACCATTATGGATTCTAAAAAACTTGCAGTATCGAGAGTTTGTTCGATATAGATATGAGAATTGCATTCTCGTAGGAGATCTTTGTACCCATTATAAAAAGGATATTTATTTTGATAAGAACGTATTTTTTCCGGTTAAGGAAGGTAATTTTGAAAATCTCAAATTTCCGATACCAAATGATATGGATAAGTATCTTACAGTGATGTATGATGACTATAAGATGCTTTCACCAAGAGAAGACGGGAGTATTAAATATCGTATGCTCTATGTATCAATGGAGCAGAATTATATAAGCAATAAAAAGTAGATTTATATAAAAACTACAGAGAGTCTATAAAGCCTTCTTTAAAGGTAGTAAACTTGGAGGAGGTTTCTTCTGATAGAAAGGGAATATCATGACAAAGATAGCAGGTGTTGTAGTTCTATATCACCCAGACGAAAAAGTCATACAAAATATTAATACATATTTAAAAGATATTGATATTTTATATGCGGTAGATAATAGTGAGAAAAAAAATGATAAAATAATCTCTGAAATAAAAACAATGGATAAGGTAGTATATGTTGACAATAAGGGAAACAAGGGGATTGCGTATGCTCAAAATAGAGGTGCACATAGGGCAATAAAAGCAGGATATGAGTGGTTGCTTACTATGGATCAGGATAGCTCTGCCTCTGATAATATGATCCAATTGCTGGTGGAATATATTGAAAATCATGATACCTCGAAGGTAGGAATTGTAACTGCATATCAAAAACTGGATTATGAGAAAAATAATTATTTTTTAAGAGAATATCAACAGGTTTTTATAGTAATGTCTTCCGGAAATATACTAAATTTGAAAGCATATCAAGCAGTCGGAGGAATTCTCAATAAGTTGTTTATTGACATAGTGGATCATGAATACTGTTTAAGGCTAAACCAACATGGCTATAAGATTATTATGGTTAATAAATCAATCTTATATCATAGTTTAGGTGAAACACAGATTATTGACAATATGTATTTTGATTCCCATACTCCTACAAGACTATATTATTTTGTTAGAAATGATTTATTTGTAAGGCAAAAGTATAAACAACATTTTCCGAATTGGATTAAAGAGAGAAAAGTAATAACAAGTAAGAGATATATGAAGATAATAATATACGATAAGAATAAATTAAAAAATGTTTATTATATATTGAGAGCGTATATTGATTTTAAACGAAATAGGTTTGGAAAATTATAATATTGGAGGAATAAAATGAAAAAATTTAACACTTTATTGCTGATTGTTTTAGGGTTCTTTGGAATGGGATTACTAGTATATATAAAATTCCAAAAAAAAATTTTGAAGGATACTAATGGTAGGCTTCTAAAATTTAAAAAATATTACCAATTATACAATGCATGGATTCAAAACAAAAATTTGGGATTTTCATTTTCAGATCAGTTATTAAAAATACACTATAATAAAATAGCGATATATGGTAATGGCGAGATTGGCTGCAGATTATATGAAGAACTTAAAGGAACAAAGGTTCAGGTGGCTTTTTTTATTGACAAAATTGCAAATGATATAGAAATGATGCATGATGAAAATGTACCTGTAATTGGGTATATGGATATTCAAGGAAATAGAGATATTGATGCTATTGTAATTACCAATATTAATATATTAGATGAGATTAAAGAACTTTTGGCTTCAAATACTACATGTGATATTATTTCAATTGAAGAGCTTTTTGAAAATTTTTAAAAAAGACTTTTTACTTTTAAATATTTCATTACATTAATAAGAAATAGACTATGGTTTATTAATTAAATCAATTTAAAGGGAGGGGAAATAATGTTTAATATAAAGAAAAATACTAAAATTTTTATTGCATGCCCAGCCTATTTTAAGACAGGTGGAACTGAACTCTTGCATCAACTGGCAAATGAACTGAATAAATTTACTAATGTATATATTTTTTATTTTGACTGTAAATTTAATCATCCAACGAATTCCTCATTTTTAAAATATAATGTAAAGTTCGTTAAGGAAATAAGTAACAAGGACAATAATATTAACAACATTTTAATTGTACCAGAAGTTAATACTGATTTATTATATAAATATAATAAAATGCAGAGGTCTATATGGTGGTTAAGTATAGATAATTTCTTTGTAAATCATAAGGCATCCTATTATGACGATTTCCGAAGTAAAATAATGAATTATTACAGATCTCTTTTAAATTTGAAATTTGAATTTGGGTTCAATAAAAATAAGTATACACATATGGCACAAAGTTACTATGCAGTTGATTACCTTAAGAATAAAGGAATTAAAGAAGTTATTTATTTGTCTGACTATATTAATCCGATATATTTAGATGAGAAGGATAATCAGCTATTAAAGGAAGATATCGTACTATATAATCCTAAAAAGGGTTTAAAATTTACAAAAAAAATAATTAGGATTTGTAATGAAAATATCAAATTTGTTCCACTAATTAACCTTTCTAACGATGAGGTTAGTGTCTTGCTAAAAAAGAGTAAAGTATATATAGATTTCGGTGAACATCCTGGTAAGGACAGATTTCCAAGAGAAGCTGTTGCAAGTGGATGTTGCATTATTACAGGTAAAAAAGGTGCTGCTAAGAATTCAAAAGACATTCCAATTCCAAGGCAATATAAATTTGCTGACAATGAAAAGAATATACCACTTATAATTAATAAAATTGGTGACTGTTTAATGAATTATGAGACGAATAATAAAAAATTTAGTGAATATCGTGATATGATAAAAGGTGAAAAGGAATATTTTCAAAGAGATGTTTTAGAAATATTTCGCTTAAGAAATTTATAAAATATTTATATTTTGGAGGTTTTATGTCTGTAGGTGATCAGTATGAAGAGTTTATTCGATTCAGTAAAGTTTCAACATTAATGCAAAAATGTTTAAAAAAATTTTATTCCGCCAGTGGAATTCATGATTTTCATACACATGTTAGAATAAATCCTTTATTGGATTATGTTAAAAATGCTGGTATTGATAAAAAAAAAATATTAGAAATTGGCTGTGGTGCAGGAATTAACATATTTGAAATGAACAAAATTAGTAATCGCTATCAATGGTATATTGGGGTGGATCTTAATAGAAAAGCGATAATAAATGCAAAATTAATATGTAAAAAAATGCATATAGAAAAAACAGAATTTTTTAATGAAGATGCATTTCATTTCCTTGAAAATAATTTAAAGTACGCTGAAGCAGATATAATAATATTATATGATTTTTTAGAACATATTAATAATCCTCATAAATTCTTATGCCAATTAAATAATATATTATTAAATAAGCATGACCTTATATTCATTATATCTGTCCCCACAAAAATGTATAAAAAAGTTTTTGGAGATAAATTTAATAGAGAAGTAGGACACGTGATGGATGGATATGATATTAACATGTTGGATAAATTATTTAAAAGAGAAGGATACCATAGAATTCAAAAACAATATAATACTGGTATTATTGGAAATATTGGTGCTTTTTTGTATTACAATCTATTTGGATCAATGAATAGTCTATTTGGAATATTTCTTAAGAGTTTAATTACCCTTCCTTTTAGATACATTGATATAAATGGACCTAGAGTTAGTTCGTCTTTATTTGCGATATATACAAAGAAAGATTAAGGGACTTTACTTAAAATCATAATTTGAGTTGTCAAGGGGTTTTAGATACAAGTTAATCTTTATAAATTTTGCTTTCAAATTAAGCAATAGCTTTTATTTCTAGCTTGTTCAGGGGGGCTATTATTTAGCAGCTTGAATAAGCTCTTTTTATAGTTTCATAAAATATCTATATAAGTGAATTACCATAGGGTAGCTCTTGTCTAAGGACGGTGTTTAATAAATTAGCAGTTGTCTAAAATTAATTAACCTGTAATATTCTGTTGAGAAAAGTTTGCTTTTCCTGTTTTTATGTCACAATTTATCTAAAAATTCAAATACATAAAAGAATAATCTCATCAAAAATCTTAAGAGTATCAACCAAATTGACGATATACTATTAAATGGGTTAAATTTAGTGTTACTAGATGAAGTTTTTACAAAATGATGGAGGTGTCTAATGAAGAAGACTCAAACTATGGTATTACGAGCAGGAATATTTTTAATGCTAATGTTCTCGTTGCTAATTCTTGCTCCCACAAATCAAGCTGCTGCAGCCGCAGACCCTGTTAAGGTTGTAGCCGTTGAATATTATGAGGAACAAGTTTTTGTTTTAAATAATGGTAATTCGAAGATCTATTATGCAACAGAAGCGGATGCTGCAAGGAATAACTGGGAAATCATACCGAAAGATTCTGGTGATTTTACAATGATAGATATTTCCTGGCTGCCCGACAGCGTTGAGAATATTCTTGTAGTTCGAGGCGATGAGGATAAAACACAGTCCCGTATTATTATTGGTGCAAAGCCGACAAAGTTAGGAGTTACAATTAATTATGGTAACATGAGCTTAGTTGGAGCAGGCCAACCAATTGGGGCAATGGTTAATATTATGTCTTCCGTAGGCACCGGGAACAACCCGATTACCTTTGATGACCTTGAATGGAGAAAGGGTACCAATGGTCAATGGAAGAATTCCAGCGAATTAAAAGTTGAATTATTTGAAAAGTATTTAACAAAAGGCGCTAATTTATATTTTCGAATTCGAGCAGAGGATGCTCAGGCTACCTTAAGTAACTCTGACGGCGATATTAATCTTAATGCCAGAAGAAAAGAAGGTAAATCAGGTGGATTATCATATTATAAAGGCCAGACCTTAACCGTAGGTACAAATTATCCCGATGGTAGAGGGGGCAGACGATTTAGCACCGAGGTTAAAGTTAAGGTAGTAAAGCAAGCTCCTTCCATGGTAACTGGAATAGATGGCTCTAAATTCTTTGCGGCTATTAAGTATGGAAATGAATATCGTGTAACAACAAATGGCACCACTTCCGGTTGGACACAGGTAACAGATAAAACAGTGAAGTCCATAGCTCTTTCAACTGTTTTGAAGCTACCATCAAAAGATGGTACGGTTAAGGCAAACGCTTTTCCTTCAATGAAGATAGAAGTTCGTAATTATGCTACGACCAAGGCGGTAGCCTCTAAGATTACAGAGATAAACTTAAGTGCTCAGCGTACTTTGGAAAGCGTGGTTGTTAAAGGTAAGTTACCATCTAACCCATCTGATGCAGATAAAGAGAAGATCTATGTATATTACAATGGTGACAAGAATATAGGCATTACAATACCATTGGCAACTACCAGCAATGCTTACGAATACTGTATTACGAAAAAGAATGAAGCGATTGATATTAGTAAAGCAACCTGGACAGCTATTACAAAGGGAACTGAAGTGAAAGTATTACCAGCAAAGGCGATTGATGGAGGTACTCTTTACATAAGACAGAAGGAAATTAAGTCTCAGGCTGCCACTGCAACGAAACCAGCCGTTGGATATCAATTGGCATCCACCTATGTAACACATGAGATTAGCTATCCGTCCGTGCCAGTGATTGCAAAAGTGACCCATGTGTTTACAAAGGGTTATAGTGGAGATTATGTATTTGATGTAGTATTAAGTGTGAATAATAAAGTGCCTTTTGAAACAGGCATTAAAACAATTAAACTTGGTACGAAAGAAATTGAATTTACTCCAGCGGCACCAATTACAACAGGTACGACTACAACGATGAAGGTTACGTTGAAAAAAGCGTCCTTGGAAGCTCTGGCAAATTGTATAGGTAAGCCTATTACAATTACATTTATGAACGGTACCATAGATAAAACCTCGATCAAGTTAACCATTCAAAGCCCATCTCCAGCAGGAACCTTATCTATAACAAATACAAAGGGTACCAATACTGGAACTACAGCCTTTACTGTAGGCACTGCCAAGTCATCATCGAATGTCTGGTGGTATGCTCTCTCCGAAACAGCATTTACAAATGTAACTACCATGGATGAATTAACCAAAATAGTACCGGTAGGTAATACAAAGGATGATTTTACGACAAACACAGTGGATAATATTGCAATTACTGCAACCGATAAATATATTACAATATTCGAGGTAGATGAGGATGGGTTAATTGTGAAATACAAGAGTATATTACTCACTTCGGATATGATAAAATCTTAAGTAATACCAAGACTACAAATGAAGTACCAGCAAATGGTAATGAATAAATAGATATTCGTAATAATTTATTTGTAAACTCTTTTTTGCGAAACATGAAATTAATTGTAGACATTATGGGAATAATTGGGTAATATAAAAAAGGAACGGAGTTATATATGATAAGCATCAGTGTTTGCATGATAGTTAAAAATGAAGAGAAGGTGTTAGCTAGATGTCTGGATTCTATTAAAGATTTGGTGGATGAAATCATAATTGTAGATACCGGATCAGTGGATAACACTAAGAAAATAGCTGCAGAATATACCGATAAAATCTATGATTTTCTATGGATTGATGATTTTTCAGCAGCAAGAAATTTCTCTTTTTCTTTGGCAACTATGGACTATATTTATGCGGCTGATGCCGATGAAGTACTAGATGAAACTAACCGGCAAAGGTTTCTGCTTTTAAAGCAGAACCTTTTGCCGGAAATTGAAATCGTACAGATGATGTACGATAATCAATTATCATTTAATACTACCTATAACTTTAATCTGGAATATCGACCCAAGCTTTATAAAAGGCTTAGAACTTTTCATTGGGTGGAGCCGGTACATGAAAATGTCGTACTACAACCTATTATCTATGACAGTGATATTGTAATTCAACATTTGCCTATATCCAACCATGCAGGGTTGGATTTTCGCATCTATAAAAAGACGATAAAAGAGGAAGGCAAGCTCACTGGCAGACTGTATCAGATGTATGCGAGAGAATTATTTATTGCTGGAATCGATGATGACTTTTTAGAGGCAATGGATTATTTTCAAAGCTTTGCTGATCTTGAAGAATGCGGCGAGCGTGAACGAAAAATCTATGAATGCATTCTGGCGAAATGCTATTTTATAAAGAAGGATATTACCGGACTGATGAAATATAGCTTGCATAACATTGCAGATGGTAAGGGTAGTTCAGAGGTATGTTATTTGCTAGGTGAGTATTTTAAAGAGTTAAAGGATTATAAAGAAGCTACCATCTGGTTTTACAATGCAGCTTATGAAACAGAATGTGAGCTTAATATCCATTATGGTGGAGATTATCCTTTACAGCAACTGGCAGAGTGTTATTACAAATTGGGGAACCTGGAACAAGGGAATGCTTTTACTGAGCTCGCAATAGCCTGGAGGCAGTAAGAGAGTGATGGCACATAGTGCCATAATTGGGGGTTAATATGACACAGAATATAAGGACGATTTTTGATCAAAATATACAGTTACTTGGATCCATGGACAAGTCCGTGTATTATTTTAGAGAACAGCAATATGACAAGGCAATGTACTTAGTGGCTCATTCGATGGATACAATTAAATTGATTATAGAAGCCATAATTACAGACAGAGAGTATTTCCAGTTGGTAGATACGAAATCCATGCTTGAAATGCTGGCAGGTATTCTAGAGGCAAAGAAGAATCAGGATTATATCTTATTGGCAGATCTTCTAGAGTTACAGCTCATTAATTTCTTGATTGGGGTTCAGGAATTAATTATTGTTAAGGAAGAAGTTCTATTTGAAGAAGAACATTATAGAGAGAATATCAGAGCATTAAAATCAAACGGAATCGGGTTTGAACAATTGGAGGAGTCAATTGAGACAAGCAAGCTTTTAGAAGGTGGATATCGCGTTGAATTTACCTCCTGTGGTCAGATGACGCTTGCTGCAGAAAATGAAGGAAATAGCTTTTATTTTCATACAAATAATAAAATTCAGACAGAAGCATTTCTTTTGGCTAAAAATTGGTTTCAAAAAGATATTAAGAGATATCATGTATATGGACTCGGTTTGGGCTATCATATAAGAGAGCTTAGAAGTCTTGATAAAGATGTCGAAATCTTTATCTATGAATCGGACATGAATGTGGTACAATTAGCTTGTGCCTTTACTGATATGAAAGAGATTTTTACATCTCAAAAGACTCAAGTGATTTACGATCCAGAGTTTCAATTGCTAAAGACTAGAATGGAGATAATGAATAAAAAAGATAAATTAATCGTTCACTTTCCATCCTATAAGAATATACGTGCAGAGGTTGGCAAGAATCTTTTACAGGAGATACTGCCAAAAACTCTAATTGTTGAAACAAGAGAGTCAGAATAAGAATAGTTGAGGAGGAAAACTCCCAAAAAACAAAGGAGGTGAAATCCTCCTAATAAGTTGAGGAGGGAAACCTCCTTAAAAACAAGGAGGTAAAATGATCTACTTAATTCTTGTAATTGGTTTTGTATTTGCAGAACATAAGATTAAAGATTATATTGAGAAGAATAGAGAAATGGATGAAAGTTCAGAGCATTTCGGCGGTAAAATTATTATCCGAAGATATCATAACAAAGGGGCGATGCTTAATTTTTTGGAAAAGAAAAAGGAGCTCGTCAAGACCGTATCAGGAATTTTCCTTGGTCTCTTAGTTCTCCTTTTCGCTTTCTCTTTACCCAAGAAGGGTAATAAGCTATATAAATTAGGTTTGGCTTTATTATTAGGTGGAGCTATCAGTAATGTGTCTGATCGCTTCCGCAGAGGCTACGTGGTAGATTACTTTAGTTTCAACTGCAAGAAGCTCAAGACAATTATATTTAATCTGGCTGATATGGTAATCTTTCTGGGTAGTGCATTAATAATGCTATCAAGTTTAATTTCCAGTATAAGTGAGAGCGGCTCCGATAAAGCCCTTAAATAATGGATGTGGCTTGTTTGGTCTGGATTTGAATTCTGGATGAGCCTGTGTCGCTACGAACCATGGATGATCCATTAATTCAATCATTTCAACAATTCTTCCATCTGGTGATAAACCAGAAAGCTTCATATTATTATTTAAGAATACGTTACGATAATAATTATTTACCTCATAACGGTGACGATGTCTCTCGTGAATGGTCTTCTCACCATATAACTGATATGCAATACTGTTTTCATCCAGGATACATGGATAAGTACCAAGTCTTAAAGTTCCACCGATATCTTCAATGCCGTCTTGTTCTGGCATAAGGTGAATAATCGGATGTGTGGTAGAAGGATCGAGCTCTACACTATGAGCGTCTTCATATCCAAGTACGCTGCGAGCAAATTCAACCAGTGCCAGCTGCATGCCAAGGCATAACCCCAGGAATGGGATTTTGTTCTCACGGGCATAGCGGATGGCATTTATTTTACCTTCGATACCACGATCTCCAAAACCACCAGGTACAAGGACACCTTGAACACCATCGAGTAATTCCTTAGCATTTTCTTTGGTTACTGTTTCGGAGGGCACCCAACGAATATTAATAGAAGCATGATTAGCTACTGCACCGTGTTTAAGGGATTCTACAACACTTAAGTAAGCATCATGTAACTGTGTATATTTACCAACAAGAGCAATGGTAACATTAGCTCTAGGATTTTTTAAGGATTGTACCATCTCTTCCCAATCGGATAAATCAGGAGTAGGGCATGGTAAGTTAAGACAGGACAAGGCAACTTCAGCAATATGTTCTTTCTCAAGAGCAAGTGGAGCCTCATATAAATATTCTACGTCAAGATTTTGTAATACATTGGAGCTTGGAACGTTACAAAAGAGCGCAATTTTCTCCTTAATACCAGCTTCTAACGGAAGTTCAGTTCTGCATACGATAATATCAGGACGCAGACCAATTCCTTGAAGTTCTTTTACACTTGCCTGTGTAGGTTTAGTTTTCATTTCTCCGGAGGCTTTAAGATAGGGGATTAAGGTAACGTGAATTAATGCTACATTTTGAGAACCAACATCCTGACGGAATTGTCGGATAGCTTCTAAGAAGGGCTGACTTTCGATGTCGCCAACAGTACCGCCAACCTCGATGATTGCGATATGAGTGTCATTGCTTTGATCATTTCTATAAAAACGGCTTTTGATTTCGTTGGTGATATGAGGAATAACCTGAACAGTACCTCCCCCAAAGTCGCCGCGTCTTTCCTTTGACAATACGGACCAATAAATTTTTCCGGTGGTCACATTAGACATTTTATCAAGACTCTCATCGATGAATCTTTCATAATGCCCAAGGTCAAGATCAGTCTCTGCGCCATCATCGGTTACAAATACTTCACCGTGCTGAATAGGGTTCATAGTACCCGGATCAATGTTGATGTAGGGATCGAATTTTTGCATTGTAACATGATAGCCACGAGCTTTTAATAGCCGACCAAGAGATGCAGCTGTGATTCCCTTTCCTAAACCTGATACAACGCCACCGGTTACAAATACATATTTAACTGCCATTTCATCTCCTCCTCAATTTAATAATTTTGTCGTAAATTATAATCAAATGTGCGCAAATAAAAAATGCCATTAACCCTGTCGCATGAAAGGCTTAAGGCATAATTGCATATGTTATCTGGTTTTCCGAAGAGTGGGCCTTACCACTAATCGGTTCCTTTGCAGGTATGATGTATAATTTATGATACAGTATACTATATTTAGTACAGGAAGTCAATTAAGATATACCATCTATACTAGGTTTTTCGTGCTATTTAATAGGTAAACTACTTGTCTGAAAATGTCAAACTGACGCTCTTTTAAAAGATAAAAATTGATTTTCGTGTACATCTACCAGTCATTTTGATTATTATTAGTTA
Organism: Bacillota bacterium; assembly: GCA_023407575.1. Lineage (GTDB taxonomy): Bacteria > Bacillota > Clostridia > Lachnospirales > Lachnospiraceae > Mobilitalea. Next base: position 132,648 of record JAEYLX010000049.1, on the reverse strand, counting down.
GTTCTTAAGAAATTATGAAAGTAATATAATAATATCCTTGTTTAGATTTTTTGTTATAGATGTAAGTAGTAATGGGAACCAATTAAAATATCTATCATAAAAGACTATTGTGTTAAATAATGGTAAATACTAAGTAGTAGGACACAATTTGGACATAGTTTTTTAAGAACAATTTTATTGATTTATGGAAAGACAATAAGTATAATGAGTTATACATGTGATTGGAAAATACAGTGAAGTCGTTAAATAGAAGGTATTTTAGAAGGTAAATTACTTAAGAGTAAAGGGTTAAGTTATGAATAGGAGGATTTAATGGACAATAATAGCAACAATAATAAAAATAATAATAACAAGAAGAACGGAATGCCAAATCGGCTTAGCATTATTATTATATTAGTTTCATCCTTATTTATATGGTATATTTTTTCCTTGCTGCAGACGCAAATGAAAGAAGGTACCATGAGTGAAATCAATTATAATGAATTTTTAGATATGATTGAGGAAGGTAATATTGAGCATGTGTTATTTAAAACAGACCAGATTATCATTACACCAAAGGGACAAGAGGATAAGACAATAAAAACTACCTTCTTTACCGGATATCTTTATTATGACAAAACGGTAGATTTGCTTAAGGCAAAAGATATTGCTTTTTCAAGGGATATTGAAAAACAGAATGTATTAATGTCAGTCCTTTCGATGGTATTGCCATTCATTGCAATTTATGTTGTTATGTGGTTCTTGTTCCGAGCGCTTAGTAAAAACAGCGGTGGAATGATGGGTGTTGGTAAAAGCAATGCCAAGGTATATGTAGAAAAGCAGACGGGTGTAACCTTTAAGGATGTAGCCGGTCAGGAGGAAGCGAAGGAATCCTTAACAGAAATTGTTGACTTTCTTCATAATCCAGCAAAATATACCCGTATCGGTGCAAAGCTTCCCAAGGGAGCACTATTAGTAGGACCTCCCGGAACAGGTAAAACCTTGTTAGCCAAGGCAGTTGCTGGTGAAGCGAAAGTTCCTTTCTTCTCTCTGTCTGGTTCAGACTTTGTAGAAATGTTCGTAGGTGTTGGTGCTTCTAGGGTTCGAGATTTGTTTAAGCAGGCACAGCAGACTGCACCATGTATTATATTTATCGACGAAATTGATGCCATTGGTAAGAGTCGTGATTCTCATTACGGCGGTGGTAATGATGAGCGTGAGCAAACCTTAAATCAGTTGCTGGCTAATATGGATGGTTTTGATTCTTCCAAAGGATTAGTTATTCTTGGTGCAACTAACCGTCCAGAAGTGTTGGATAAGGCACTCCTTCGTCCAGGTCGTTTTGACCGACGTATTATTGTAGATAAACCTGATTTAAAGGGTAGAGTGGATATCTTAAAAGTTCATGCAAAGAACGTATTAATGCATGACTCTGTAGACCTAGAGGGAATTGCGAAAGCTACCTCTGGAGCAGTAGGTTCCGATCTTGCAAATATGATTAATGAGGCGGCTATTTTAGCAGTTAAACAGGGAAGAACCGTAGTTACACAGGATGATTTATTTGAATCTGTAGAAGTAGTTATTGCAGGTAAAGAAAAGAAGGATCGTATTCTTAGTAAGGAAGAAAAACGTATTGTTGCTTATCATGAGGTGGGGCATGCGTTGGTAACTGCCCTTGAGAAGAATGCAGAGCCTGTTCAGAAGATTACAATCGTTCCAAGAACCATGGGTTCCTTGGGTTATGTAATGCAGGTACCAGAAGAAGAAAAGTACCTGATGAGTCAGGCAGAAATTCTGACACGAATCGTTACCTTATACGGTGGTCGTGCGGCAGAGAAGCTAGTATTTGACTCTATTACCACAGGTGCTTCTAATGATATTGAAAAGGCAACCTCTCTGGCACGTGCAATGGTTACACAGTATGGTATGTCAGAGAAATTCGGACTTATGGGTCTGGAGTCTGTAGAAAATAGATATCTGGATGGTCGAGCAGTACTTAACTGCGGCGATCAAACTGCTGCAGAAATTGATACAGAAGTAATGAATATATTAAAATCCTGTTATGCAAGAGCAGAAGAACTATTGGCAGGTAATCGTGAGGTCTTGGATAAGATTGCAGATTACTTAATCAGTAAGGAAACGATTACTGGTGAAGAATTCATGAAGATCTATAATGAGATTAAAGGAATTACTGTGGAACCAAAAACGGAAGCTAATGAGAGATCAGGTGCTGCAGAAGTTGCTAAATCAGATAACATAATTGAATTAAAATTAGAAACAAAACCAGTGTCAGATGTTGAACCAAGTCAAACAGTGGAAAATGAAATAAAGGATAACAAGTAATAATGTGTTAGGGACGGCTATGCCGTCCCTTTTTACATATCATAATCATAGGTTAAGTCATTTTATATACAAGCCGATATAAAAGAAGGAAACTTTGTAATATTGAAATAAGGATATTGGAATGGTAATTATTAAACTTATGAGTAAGAGGAGATTAAGATGAGTAAACGAAATGGGTTAATATTACAAAATATTAATGTGGATGGAATTGGCTTGGAAATTGGGCCATCTTTTTCTCCAATTTGTCCAAAAAGCAAAGGATACAATATTGAAATCATTGATCATTTAGATAAAGAAGGATTAATTAATAAATATAAAAACGACCCTAACGTAGCGGACTTAATACATAATATTGAAGAAGTTGATTATGTATGGAGTGGACAACCATATTCACAATTAATCGGTAAAACAGAATATTATGATTACATTATTGCTTCACACGTAATAGAACATTGTGTGGACATAGTGGAATTCTTATCGGAATGTTCAAAAATATTAAAACAAGACGGAACAATAAGTTTAGCAATACCAGATAAGAGATATACTTTTGATTATTTTAGAGAAATAACATCAATTAGAACTGTTATTGATAACCATGTATACAGAGAACATTTCAATCACTCAATGGGAACGTATGTTGATCATAATTTAAATATAGTTTCTTTAGACCAAGGTGGATCATATTTACCTAATAGTGCACACTTACTTAAGGAATATATGATTTATGAGCATGATATCACAAACCTAAGAAATATAATCGAAAATTATAAAGAAAAAGAGTATACAGATTGTCATTCTTGGATTCTTACACCTGCCTCCTTTAAAATACTAGTTTATCAACTTAATGCTCTAAAATTGGTAGATTTATATATTGAAGACATCTATAAAGAACCAAATAGTATTGAATTTATTGCTAAACTAAAGAAAGGTAAGGTTACCTTTAATAGTAATAAGTTATTGGATATGCAAATGGAAAAGCATGTTGAATATAAGGAATCAAATAGTTATGATCTGAATATTTTAGAGCTGGCGAAGAACAAAAAAATATATATTTATGGAATGGGAAATTTGGTGGACAATGTTATCAATATATTAAATAAGCTTAATGTTTCAATTGAAGGATTTATTATTAGTGATGACCAGCCTATAATAAATCATATTTTTCATGAAAAACCAGTGTATCACTTAAGTGAGCTAGTTTCCATAAAGAATGATATAGGCATAGTTATTAGCGTAGCTGCGAGATTGTATTTTATCATTGAGAGAAATCTAAAAGATAAGGGGTTTGAACATTATACATTTTAGGTAAAGCATAAAAGGGACGGCAATACCGTCCTTTTTATATTAATAAAAGTAACTTTATAGTTAATACCTTGAATCAAATATTATTCAGCAAGGATAAATAGGAAAGGGGAAAATAATCATGAAAACGTTATTATTCTTAGCAAAAGGGTTTGAAACAATGGAATTTAGTGTGTTTGTTGACGTATTAGGATGGGCAAGGAGTGATTTTTTTTGTGATACCCAGGTGATAACCTGTGGTTTTCAACGGGAGGTAGTTAGTACCTTTAACATTCCAGTTTTGGTGGACACTCTTATTGAGGAAATTAATGTGGATGATTATGATGCTTTGGCAATTCCCGGAGGATTTGAGGAGTATGGTTTTTATGAGGAAGCGTACAGAGAAGAGTTTTTAAATTTAATCAGAGAGTTTGATGCAAAAGGAAAGATAATAGCGAGCATCTGTGTTGCTGCTTTACCGATTGGTAAAAGTGGAGTATTAAAAGGTCGTAAAGCAACCACCTATCATTTAAACAATGGAAGACGGCAAAATCAATTAAGAGAATTCGGGGTTGAAGTTGTAAATCAGCCAGTGGTAGTGGATAGAAATATTATAACCTCTTACTGCCCTGAAACAGCTTCCAAAGTTGCCTTTGTTTTATTAGAAATGCTGACTACAAGGGATAAAATGGAAGAAGTGAAAGCAGCTATGGGATTTTGGTAAGCAGTGAGATACCCTGGTCCAAATCAATAAAGTCTGAATGCGGAAAATGAAGGATAGAGATTGGCTAATAATCGTAGCTGATCTCTTTTCTTATTTGTAGGTACTGTTATATTTAGCGCTTACGAAATATAGGAATAATATGTAGCCTCAATCCTAAAATAAATAATGTTATCTTGACTAACAATAATAATGTATGCTAGATTAATTATAATGAAACTAACTAAAATTAAATTATATAAAGAGAGGCGTTTAAATCTATGTACAATATGGAAAACAGTCCAGGTCGCTATTATGATATTATGCATAACTACCAGGAGGCACAGTTGCTTTTTGCAGCAATTCGCCTGAATATTTTTTCTTATCTTGACATTCCAAAGACTGTAGAGTCGATTGCAGATGAAATGAAATGTAACAAAAAGCAAATTGAATTATTGCTTTTGACATTGGTATCCTGCGGATTAGTAGATAAACAGGGTGATTATTATATCAATACATCAGAAACAAAAGACTTTTTATCCCGTAATAGCAGAGTCTTTTTAGGAGATACACTTCTATTTCGTGAAAAAATGACATCTCTTGCGCAGCTGGAGCAAAAAGTAAAGACTGCACCTGCAGTTAGTGAACCAGCATATAATTTTTCTGAACTTGCACAGGCAGTAATTCCAGAAATGTACGCCGGAAGAGTACAGGCTTTTATTGAGGAAATGAATAAGCTGTATCCTGATTGCAACCAAGCTTTGCATATTTTGGATTTGGGTGGGGGCACGGGTATTTTAGATATCGAGTTTGTGAAACATTTTCCAAACAGCAAAGCTACGATTTTGGAAACACCCGATGTGGCTGTGACCACCCAGGAAATTGTAAATCAATATCATGCACAAAAAAATGTGAAAGTAATATCCGGTAATTTTAATTCTGATGCTTTTGGAGGCCCTTATGATTTCATCATTGCTTCTGGTATTTTAAACTTTGTAGAAGGTGGCCTTTCTGCATTTATGAAAAAAATATATACAGCATTAAAGGAGGAAGGATTACTTCTTATAACTGGGCAGTATAAAGTTGAGGAAAATAATGCTCCAGCTAATATGTTGAACTGGTTATCCGGTCTTCTAAACGGTGCTCCGCTTCCGCCAACTAATCAAGAGATTGAAGAAGCGCTACAGAGCTCGGGGCTAATTATAGCAGACAGGTTAAAAGATGCTATGTTTGAAGGGTCCGTTTACCGAAAAGGAGCTACGGATTTTGCTGTAAGCTCTGGTGATGTGATCCGCTCTTTTATTGAGATGACGGAGGTAATTGCAAATAGTAAAACAAATATCCTTAATTTGGGCAGTGAGAGCATGACCTTTTACAGGGGTGAAATACACATAATTAAAATGATTGGCGATTACCCCGGAATTCACAGTGCAGAACTTGCCAGAAAATTTGGAATAACTAGACCTGTGGTTCACAAAACTCTGCAAAAACTAAGTGATCGCGAGTTAATTATAAAAGCAGATGACCCCGAGGATAAAAAGCGCTTCTTGCTTTACCTGACAGAGAAGGGGAAAAAGGCCTATCACTTACATGAGAAATATCATGATGAATACGATACCTCCCTTTTTGATTTTCTAAGAGATATGCCTGACGACAAATTGAGCTCAATTAAAGGGTTTTTAGAGCATGCCATTGGACTGATTAAAAATCATGCATAAGGCATTTGATCTGAATTACTGGTCGGCTGCTCACGGAATATTACGGTTTTAATCATAATTAACTGTAAAAGATCATAGGAGGGTACAATGAATAGGAAAGATAAGATTATGATCATAGGAGGACATGGTAAAGTAGGACAATACATTACCAGAGCGTTGAAGAGCTACAACTTAGTTTTGGTTGGGCGGGAAGAGAAAAAAATAAAAGGCTTTTTGGATAAAGAAAAAATACAGGCTGAAGTTTATGAGATAGATATTGACAATATCGATTTTGCAAAATTGCGAAATGTTAGTTGCGTAATCGTTTGTGTAGATCAAGAAAGCACCAGACTGGTTGAATTTTGTGATCAGCATACAATTGATTACATGGATATAACTGCAAATTCCGAATATATAGAAAAAATTAAGCAATTACAGCTTAAAGGAACAAGTAGAATTTTGCTAGGTGTTGGACTAGCCCCAGGGCTTACAAATCTTTTAGCTGAAAGATTTGTAAGTAGGTATCCGTCTGTAGAGACAATAGAGCTTCGACTTGTTTTAGGGTTGGGAGAAAGGCATGGGGATGCAGCTATCAAGTGGACACTGGATAATTTTTTGAAGAGCTACAGTCATAAAACCCTTGGGGAAATAAGTCCATTTAAACTGAAAAGCACAGTTAAGTCTGAACAAAAGAAATTACAAACATATAATTTTAATTTTGTTGATCAACACATGCTAAATCAAAAATATTTAAATAAGAAATTTACAACATATCTGGGTTTTGACCAATCAAGTATAACTACTCTAATTTATATTGCTAAAAAAATAGGTTTGTTAAGTCTATTGAAATTAAAAAAAGTTTATCAAATTGCTGAAACATTTTTAAGAAATCCTAAATTTGGAACTGATGTTTTTATTGTTTCTGTTAAGTCAGGTGAAAAGGTATTAGTTGCCTCGGGGCATGGGGAAGGAAGATTTACCGGGTTAATTGCAGCAGAAGTAGCAAAACGCTTACTAACGATTGACTTAAAAAAGGGAATATTGGAAATCTCCAACATTATCAGCATAGATGAGGTAGCCCAAAATGAGTTGATGGGGCTAACTTTTACTGACGGAGAATTAACCTAACTCCAGTAAACTGCCGAGATTTATATTTCTAATAGGAATATTTACATCACCAATGCTGGCAGTACCAAAAGTCCCGTGGCAATCTGATCCACTGGTTATCATAAGCCCACGCTGATTACATAGGCTTAGGCAGTGATTCGTAATCTCCTTGGTATGAGTAACATAATAGCATTCAATGCCATCTAAATCGTGAGTAAGGAGTTGGTTTATTTTTTGCTTAAATTCTGCGTGATTACTTGCTTTGATGGACACACCTGGATGAGCGAGGATAGATTTGCCACCAGCCATATGGATCATATCACATACTGTTTGAATAGAGGGAAAATCCACACAGTCATAATAACAGTTGTATTTGGTGTATAAGGCAAATCCTTCCCGAGGGGTGTTTGTGAAGCCTTTTTCCATAAGGTAATGTAAGGCTTTCCAGCCTCCTTTTGTTCTATCATATTGATAGTTATTATATTCCGCAATACTGATGGAAGGATAATCCTGTTCCATTTTCTCTATTAATAAGGAATTAACTTGAAACAGCAGGGATCGATTCTTATTAACAAACGCTTGGAAGTCTGGGTTGTCAATATCCACACCATAACCTAGGATATGATAATTTAAGCCTTCATATAAGGAGTTCAGTTCAACTCCGGTCAGAAAATTAATATCTGCAGCCTGACATAAACTTCTAAGCTCTCTGGAACCTTCTAGCATATCATGATCGGTAAGTGCAATTAAGCCTACGTTGTTTTGCAGAGCTTCTTTCAAGATTTCTTCCGGTGACATTGTTCCATCCGAATAATAGGAATGAGTATGGAGATCAGCGGTCTTTTCTAACATCTGTCAGTACCTCCTTCTTTTTTGTGCTTGATGTAAGGAATTTAAAGTATAATAATACCATAACTGTTGTAAAATTAGTAAATAAATTAAAAAGGATTTTGCACTATTTAGTCGTTCATTTACGGGAAATAGTGTATTTTAAATATATGTTATATAATACATATGCCCAACGTGTTGCTAGTAAAATAATTTTTTCTATGTTATAATCGCTATGACACAAAAGTTACAGATTCAGTACAACAGGAAACGGAAAGACCAATAAGCTAACTTTAGGAGATGGCTATGTTTGATATAGAAGAAGAATTGAAAAAACTACCGGCGAAGCCCGGTGTTTATATAATGCGAAACATAGACGATAACATCATCTATGTGGGTAAGGCGATTATTTTAAAGAATAGAGTAAGACAATATTTTCAAAATAGTCGTAACCATACCGAAAAGATTAGGCAAATGGTGGAGAATATCGACCATTTTGAATATATTATTACAGATTCAGAGCTAGAGGCGCTTGTTCTGGAATGTAATTTAATTAAAGAGCATATGCCGAAATATAATACGATGTTAAAGGATGATAAAACCTATCCCTACATACGTGTTACGTTAAATGAGGCATTTCCAAAGGTTGCAATTACCAGGGAGCAAAAAAAAGATAAAGCAAAGTACTTTGGACCTTATACCAGTGTGAATGCAGTAAGGGACACCCTGGAGCTTTTGCGCAGGATTTATAAAATTCGTACCTGCAACCGCATACTTCCAAGAGATATAGGAAAAGAACGACCCTGTCTATATTATCATATGGGTCAGTGTGATGCACCCTGTCAGGGATATATCTCACAGCAGGATTATAAGGCGAATATTGACGAGGTTCTGGAATTCTTAAATGGTAATTATTCCAGAGTTACAAAGAATTTGGAAGAGAAGATGACAGCAGCTTCCGAGGCCATGGAATTTGAGAAGGCGGCACAATACAGGGATCTAATTGGCAGTGTCAAACAGATAGCAAATAGACAGAAGATTACGAATACCGATCAAGTGGACCGAGACGTAATTGCCTTTGCAAAGAATAAAGAAGAGGCAGTGGTTCAGACCTTCTTTATTCGCGGTGGTAAGCTAATAGGCAGGGACAACTTTCATTTAAGTGGTGTTCAAGATGTTGATGATGGCGAGGTTATGGCAAGCTTTCTCAAACAGTTTTATGCAGGAACACCGTATATTCCAAAGGAAATATTTCTTGGGACCCGAACTGAGGATGAGGAGCTGATTACGGAATGGCTAACTACCAAGCGTGGACAGAAGGTGTACTTGAAGGTTCCTCAAAAAGGGGACAAAGAGAAGCTTGTAGAACTTGCCCGAAAGAATGCCGAGTTAAGTCTTAATCAGGATTTGGAGAAGATGAAACGGGAAGAAGCAAGAACCACCGGAGCTTTAAAGGAACTCGCCCAGTATCTTGACCTGCCACTCATTGAACGGATTGAATCCTTTGATATTTCCAATACGGCAGGCTTTGAATCAGTAGGTTCCATGGTGGTATATGAAAAGGGTAAGCCAAAGAAGGCGGATTATAGAAAGTTTAAAATAAAATCCATACAGGGACCGGATGATTATGCTTCCATGTATGAGGTATTAACTAGGAGATTCACTCATGGACAGAAGGAACTGCAGGAACTGAAAGAAAAACAGCTGGATGAATCCCTTGGAAGTTTTACCAGGTATCCGGATTTGATTTTGATGGATGGTGGAAAAGGTCAGGTGGGAATTGCCTTGCGTGTGTTATCTGAACTTAAGCTAAATATTGCTGTTTGTGGTATGGTGAAGGATGACAACCATAGAACCAGAGGTTTATTCTATAACAATCAGGAACTGCCAATTGATAAAAGCAGTGAACTTTTTCGACTTATTACCAGAATTCAGGATGAAACCCATCGATTTGCCATAGAATATCATCGGAGTCTGCGCCAGAAGAAGCAGGTGCACTCCATTTTGGATGATATCAATGGGGTCGGACCTACAAGAAGAAGAGCGTTAATGAAGCATTTTCAGTCCTTAGAAGCAATTCAGTCAGCGGAGGTAGAGGAGATTATGAAAGTGCCTGCGATGAACCGACAGTCAGCAGAAATGGTTTATGAATTTTTTCATAAGCCATCTGTGCAATAAACATTTACAGTTGGTAAAAAGATGTGATAGAATGAAACAAACTAAATGGAAGATAAGCAAGAGGAGGAAAATCCTCCTTGCGAAGTAATATAAAGATTTTATGTAAAATAAGGAGGAAAATCCTCCTTACGAAGTAATTTGAAGATTTTTATGTAAAATAAGGAGGATATGATGTATACAGTTGAATTGGTGGCTTTGATTGAAAAGATGAATTTGGAGAACTGTACTCCTGACATTGATATCAAGAATATAAAGATTTCCCAACCTGATGTAAATCGACCTGCGTTACAACTTGCAGGATTCTTTGATCATTTTGATTCGGAACGAGTTCAGGTAATTGGTTATGTGGAAATGGCATATATGGAGCAAATGGATAAGGAAGAGAGAGTTAAGATTCTATCCAGGCTAATGGATTTTCATGTGCCTTGTATCATATTTAGCAGAAATATTGAAGTTAATGAGAATTTCATTCAGCTTGCTACAGAAAAAGGTGTACCAATTTTACGAACAGACAAAACAACCTCTTCTTTTATGGCAGAGCTTATTCGCTGGTTAAATGTTGAGCTGGCTCCAAGAATTACAATACATGGGGGTCTTGTGGACGTGTATGGTGAAGGTATTTTAATTATGGGCGAAAGCGGCATTGGTAAGAGTGAAGCAGCACTAGAGCTTATTAAGCGCGGACATCGTCTTGTTGCAGATGATGCAGTTGAGATTAAGAAGGTCAGTGACGAAACTTTAATTGGTTCCTCCCCTGAAAATATTAGACATTTTATCGAACTTCGAGGAATTGGTATTATCGATGTTAAGACCTTATTCGGTGTGGAAAGCGTTAAGAACACTCAGTCTATTGATCTTGTTATCAAGCTTGAGGAATGGAATAAGGATAAGTTGTATGATAGACTTGGATTGGAAGAAACTTATATTGAGTTTCTTGGTAACAAGATTCCATGCCATTCAATTCCAATTCGTCCGGGTAGAAACTTAGCAATTATTTGTGAATCGGCGGCAGTAAATTACCGTCAAAAGAAGATGGGCTACAATGCAGTGCAGGAACTTTACCGCAGAGTGCTAAATAACATGAGTAAGACAGATAATTAGAATTGTAACTGTGCTGCCTAAGAGTGATATAGCAAAGCGAAATTTTTTAAGGCAGAGCTGTTATAAAGATAATTTGTTAAATATTGATTTTATTAATAAAATGTAGGTTAATGTGAAAAATAAGTATTTCACGAAGTGAATTGCCTTCAATTCACTTTCTAACTTTGCGCTGGTGGAACAAAGTTAGCGATATTGAGAAAGGTAAGGATTTAGTATGAGCAAGTATTGTTTTGGAATTGATATTGGCGGCACAGCCGTTAAAGTTGGATTATTCAATACAGAGGGAACACTCTTAAATAATTGGGACTTTACAACAGTAAAAACAGGAAACGGAAAAGATATTCTTAAGGATTCTGCTAACTTTGTGGAAGCAAAGATTGAGGAATTAAAACTTGATAAAGCTGATATTCTAGGTATTGGAATTGGTATTCCTGGACCAGTTAAGGAAAATGGAGATGTTCTGGAACTTGCGAATCTAGGAATGGGTTATTTTAATATTGAAGAAGAGATGAAAAGCCTCACAACACTCAAAGTAAAGGCTGCAAATGATGCAAATGTGGCAGCTCTTGGTGAACTTTGGATGGGTGGTGGTAAAGGCTATCATAATATGGTACTTGTAACACTTGGAACAGGTGTAGGTGGTGGTATCATTTTAGGTGGGACAGTTATCGCTGGTAGTAATGGTGCTGGTGGTGAGATTGGACATATCTTTGTAAATCCAGAAGAAACCAAGACTTGTGGTTGTGGAAAAAAGGGCTGTCTGGAACAATACGCATCTGCAACTGGTATTGTAAGACTTGCTAAATCCTATCTGGATAGTAGTGAAGAAGCTTCTAAAATGAGAAATTATAAGGAACTTAGTGCAAAGGCAGTTTTTGATTGTGCAAAAGAAGGTGATAAACTTGCTTTAGAGACAGTTGAAAAAGCTTGTTATTATCTTGGGGTTTCCATGGCTCATATAGCACAGGTAATCGACCCTGAGGTATTTGTTATTGGTGGTGGTGTATCAAAAGCTGGAGAGATTATTACAGACACCATGAAGAAGTATTACAATGAGCATGTAATGGATGCGCTTAAAAATAGAGAATTCCGTTTAGCGGTTTTAGGTAATGATGCAGGAATTTATGGAGCAGCAAAACTGATACTGGAATAATCCTTGAGACCTCTAAATAAGATATCCTAGAACAGTATTTAGGAGGCTGACAGTGGAAAATCAATTTTATCAAAAATTAACACAAATATTACCCAAAGAGCGAATTAAGATAAAGGAATCAATGGTAGAACATACCTCACTTCATATTGGAGGAGAAACTGATTATTTGGTATTGCCAACGACAATATCAGAGGTGAGAGAGGTAGTCCATCTATGCCAAGCAGAGAATATGCCTTATTATATTATGGGGAATGGAAGTAATCTTCTAGTCTCCGATTTGGGATATAGAGGTGTAATCATAAAGCTGGGCAATGAATTTTCTTCTATAGTTATATTAGATGACGGAAAAGTGACAGCACAGGCAGGAGTGCTGCTATCCAAACTCGCAAATGTGATTGCTGAACAAAGTTTAACTGGTTTTGAATTTGCTTCTGGAATTCCTGGGACACTGGGAGGAGCAGTAACCATGAATGCTGGTGCCTATGACGGAGAAATGAAGCAATGCTTAACAGGCGCAAGAGTGATGGATGAAGCTGGGCAAGTGATAGAGCTTAATTTGGAAGAACTAAAGTTAGGCTATCGTACCAGTGTTTTGCAAACCAAAAACTATATTCTTCTTGAAGCTGATTTGTGGTTTAATAAAGGAGATCAGCAGCAAATAAGACAGAAAATGAGTGAATTAAATCGTCAGAGACGTGAAAAACAACCGCTGGAACAATATAGTGCAGGCAGCACCTTTAAAAGGCCACCTGGTAATTTTGCAGGAAAGTTGATTGGTGATGCAGGATTACGTGGTTATCAGGTAGGTGGAGCGGCAGTTTCAGAAAAGCACTGTGGCTTCGTGATTAATAAGGACAATGCTACAGCCAATGATTTTCTAACACTAATTGAGGATGTTGTACGCATTGTTGATGAGAAATTTGATGTTAGGCTGGAGCCTGAAGTTAAATTTTTAGGTGAAATTTAATATACTATAAATAATGTGAGTATTATTTGATTTCGATTTCATAATATAGAGTCGTTTATGCTTGAGGGAATTAAAGAATTATTTACGGGTTGAAGAAGGATGCCGCCAGGTAAAATAATGGAGGGGTACATGAGGTTCGTAATAGTTACAGGTATGTCGGGAGCAGGTAAGAGTTCCGTGTTAAAGATGCTGGAGGATGCAGGTTATTTCTGTGTAGATAACCTTCCTATTCAGCTGGTGAAGAAATTTGTACGCTTAATTATCCAAGGAAATCAATCTAAAGTGGCCTTAGGCATCGATGTTCGAAGTGGACAGGCGTTGAAGGAAATGGATAATGTATTGCTGGACTTCAAGAGATCAAACGTTAAGTATGAAATTCTATTCCTGGATTGTTCCCCGGAAGTCCTCGTAAAAAGATATAAAGAAACCAGAAGGAGTCATCCTTTATCCGGTATGGGACGGGTAGAAAAGGGGATTTCTCTGGAACAGGAAAGACTCGAATTTCTGCGCAAGAAAGCAGATGTAATTATTGATACCAGTCATTTGTTAATACGTGAATTAAAGGCGCAGATCAACAAGATATATTTGGATGATGAGAAGTTTAGCAATTTTTTCGTAACTATTTTATCCTTTGGTTTTAAATACGGTATTCCCGTGGATTCAGATTTGGTGTTTGATGTAAGATTTCTACCAAACCCTTTCTACATACCGGAACTAAAAAAGCAAACCGGTAATGACAATGCAGTAAGAGATTATGTGATGGAATCAAAGTCAGCACTTGAGTTTGTGAATAAGTTAGAGGATATGTTGTTATTTCTAATACCAAATTATATCGTAGAAGGAAAAAATCAGCTAGTTATTAGCATTGGTTGTACTGGGGGTAAGCACCGTTCGGTTACTTTAGTGAACGAATTAGCAATTCGATTAAGTCGATCAGAGTATGGAATAAAATTGGAACATAGAGATATTGAAAAGGATAGTAGGTGATTGTTATGTCGTTTTCGATGGACGTAAAGGAAGAGCTTTCTCATCAACTAAGCAGTGCTAGACATTGCAAATTAGCGGAGTTGGCAGCAATTCTTTCCAGCGAAGGTCGAATTGTAGGAGTAGCTCCGAACTATCAATTGAGGTTGCAGACAGAAAATTTAGTTGTTGCAAGAAAGTACTTTACATTAATAAAAAAAACATTTAATATAAATATTGATGTTTCTGTCAAAACTAATAGCAATGCAAATGACAATCGCAATTATACTTTGGTAATTCATAAACCAGAGTATGTGGACAAGATTTTGCATGCAACAAAACTGCACTTTGATGAAACTTTCAATGGGGAGAAAGCATCAGAGGTTGATAAGACACTGACAGAAAAAAATAGGAAAGTGCTAAACGAAGTAACGGATCCGTTGATTACTCAGAATTTATGTTGTAAAAGAGCATATATACGTGGCGCATTCTTGTCGTCTGGCTCAATGAGTGATCCCAAAAAAGCTTATCATTTAGAGATAGTTTCAGCCACAAATGAGAAAGCAGTACAGATTAGAGATATGATTCAGGCCTTTTCTATTGATGCAAAGATCGTGATACGCAAAAAAAGTTATGTTGTTTACATTAAAGAAGGTTCTCAAATAGTTGATTTGCTAAATGTCATGGAGGCTCATGTGGCATTAATGGATTTGGAAAATGTGAGAATACTTAAGGAAATGCGTAACTCAATTAATCGACAGGTAAACTGTGAAGCTGCGAATATCAGTAAGACAGTAGCTGCTGCATCAAAGCAGATTGACGATATTATATTTATTAGAGATAATGTAGGGTTTAGTGATCTAGCAGACGGATTAGAAGATATTGCAAGGCTACGGATAGATTATCCGGAAGCATCACTCAAGGAATTGGGTGCAATGCTTACACCGACCATAGGTAAATCCGGAGTTAATCACAGGTTGCGAAAATTAAGTATGATAGCAGATCAATTGCGGGAGCATAAGGAGGAAAATAGTCATGATAACTAAGGAAATTTTAATTAACATCCCAAACGGATTAGAGGCAAGACCAATTGCATTACTTGTACAAGTGGCAAGCCAGTATGAATGCAGTATACATGTGTCCACTAAAGATAAGCATGTTAATGCAAAAAGCATCATGGGTATGATGAGCATGGGTATTTCTGCCGGAGATACAGTATCCATAACAACAGATGGACCAGATGAGGAAGTAGCACTTGAAAATATTGAAAAATATTTGACCAATAAGTAAATAAATATATTACTATGTTAGTTCTTAATACAGAACAAGGGGTACAGCGTTGCTGTGCCCCTTGTTTTATGTCTAACAATTACAAACTTTATTTCTACCGCTGCGTTTTGCCTCGTAAAGGGCATTGTCTGCTTTCTCATGTAGTTTGCTAAGGTCTTTCACTGTTTCAGGATAAGTAGAAACTCCGATGGAAATCGTAATCTTTATCTGTTCGCCTGTCAGAAGATGAAAGGTTCGTTGTTCCACCTGACTTCGAATTTTTTCAGCAATCGATAGTGCTTCAGTGTTTGAGCAGTTGGATAATAATAAAGAAAATTCTTCACCACCATTACGGAAAACATGGTCTTTGGGTTTGCAATAATTAATTAATATTAAACCAAGCTCTTTTAATATGGTATCACCTTGAACATGACCATAGGTATCGTTTACATTCTTAAAAAAATCTATATCTATCATTAAAAAGGAAATACTTTTCTTTGTTTTATATTCTTTCATAACAAGTTCGTTTAATATTAAATCGAACTGCCTTACATTATCCAGACCAGTTAAATAATCTTTGCTAGATTCATTTTTAAGCTTTTGAAAAAGTTTATTGGTTGCAAGACTATAATTTACATAGGAGTATGTAATAACGGATACAACGCAGTGGGAAATGCCATAGAATAGAATTATTATTCCAAAATTATGCCTGGAACCAAGTAAATGAAATAATGCGATTGAGGTTATTACAATAATCATAACTGTCTGAAGCAGCCATTTGATATAATGCTTTAACTGACATTTGCAGATTAAGGAACAACTCAAGGTAATTGAGACTGCTACAAATATAGCAATAATAGAGGAATGATTAACTCCAAAATAAAGTAAACGAAATATCGCAATAATACTGCCTGTAAGAAATGCAGTTATAGTTCCACCCATGGTAGCAGATAGGATAATAGCCATATTTCGAAAATCAAGAATGGTATTATCTGTTATTCTCACACTAAAGAACATTAATACACAACCTAAAGTACCTGTAATAAGGCCCATTGCAATTCTAGTTTTTATAGCAGGCTTGTCATAAAAATGTTTGTTTCGTAACATTTGACTAGCAATGCTGATGAAACTGATCAATATTGTCATATTAATAAATAAATCTCTCAAGTAACCAACCAATAATAGTACTCCTTTTTACATAAAACTTATAGCGTTTAAACTAGATGACAGCTAATTATAATACTTATTACCTAGCTATACAATATGTTTTTGTTACAGTTCCTTTCAGAAAGAAATAATCATGCCAAATTGAGCTATGATTGAACAGCAAAAGGTTTTGCTATATTATAAGGCTTTAACTCGAAAAGGAAAGAAACTACAGCATTGTGAAATTTACTCTATCAAAGTATAATAATAGAAACAGGTAAATAATGTAAAATGATGAACATTAGAATTACAAGGGAATATGGTGTATTCAATGGTAGAGAATAAAAAAACGCAACAGCTAAAAAAGAAAAAGAAGCCTAGAAAAGTAACTATTATTTTGATTCTTGAGATCATTATAGTAGTACTCTTATTTGGGGGCTATCGTTTTTATTTATACTGGCAGGATAAACAACAGGAGCTTGCAGACGAGGACAGAGAAATTATACATAAGGAAGATAATGAAAAGCTATCCTCCGCAGAGCTGGCTGCAAAAGAGGAGCAGGATAGACTTCAGGCAGAGATAAAAGACCGGCAGAACTTGATTGAAAAAGCTAGAACCTTAACCATTGGCTATGATTATGAAGGAGCCATTGACCTGATTAAAAACTATAAAGGGAAAGAAGGCGGCTATGAGATATATAAAATTCTAGTGGATGAAATTGAAAATCTCGAAAAAGAACAGGACAAGCTGGTATTGTATGGTGGTGTTTATCATTCTGTTACGGAGGTTAGTCATCTTTTTTTTCATACCTTAATTATGGACACATCCTTAGCCTTTGATGGAGATAGTGATACTAGAGGTTATAATATGTACATGGTGACGGTGCAGGAATTTCAGAAAATGCTTCAATCTCTCTATGATCAGAATTATGTTTTGGTTCGAATGTCAGATTTGGTGAAGAAGGTTACGCTTTCCGATGGTTCGGTCAGTTATGAAGAAAACGAAATATATCTAAGAGAGGGCAAGAAACCTATTGTGTTATCCGAGGATGATGTTGCCTTTTATGAGTACATGCTGGATGATGGATTTGCATCAAAAATAGTACTTGATTCAGAAGGAAAGCTTACATGTGAAAGGATTCTTAAGAATGGGAATACAGTAACCGGTGCCTTTGATATTATACCAATTCTAAATGAGTTTATTGAGGGACATCCCGACTTTTCCTATAAGGGTGCAAAGGGACTCCTTGCTTTAACAGGTTACGAAGGAATATTAGGGTATCGAACCAATGACAAGACTTCTCCTGATTATGAGAAGGAGTTGAAAGCAGCGAAAGAAGTAGTTGAAGCACTGAAGGAGAATGGCTGGGAATTTGCGTCCCATAGCTGGGGGCATAAGGATATGCAGGCAGCGAGCCTAAGCACTTTGAAATCAGATACTGATAGATGGCTTGAGGAGGTAGGGTCCATTGTTGGACCAACTAATATGTATGTATTTCCATTTGGAAATGATATAGAAACAACTACAGGAACATATTCAAGCAGTAAATATCAATATCTAAAGGAAAAAGGGTTCGATATCTTCTTAGCTGTTTACAAAGAACCCTGGATGCATGTTAAGAAAAATTATGTACGTATGACTAGGCGGCCAATCGATGGACAAGCCTTGCTGGAATATCCAGAGCGACTAGAGGATCTATTTAATGTAGACGAAATAATAGATATAAGTCGTCCAATAAAAAACTGGTAGCGCATTACTAATTCTAGAAATCTGACTTCCTCATATTTTTATTTTGTTTGAGCGTCAAAAGCTGCTCTAAGCGGAATGGGATAAATCTGGATATATAATCCAGACCTGCTCTCATTTATAGACTAGATTGGCTTATGACGCTTGAATCATATTATAATGGCAGTTACTAATTCATTGACATCCGAGTATACCTGACTTAAAATAATTTTATGAAAGATATGATTGATATAGGTCTATGACGTATCGATATTATATTAAAGTGTCATTTATTCATATATGCACTAGAACAGAGAAGATGAGGGTTATATGATCAGATGGCGCAGACCGGTATCGAATGGATGACGTTATTGGGCAGACATTCGATGATAAGGTAGGTCCGATGATTATATAAACCCTCATTTTTGCATTGATATATTGGCTATTGAATTATATAAGTTACAAAGTCGCACTTGCGATAGATTGGAGTTTATATGGAATTTACACATTTACATTTACATACAGAATATAGTTTGCTCGATGGCTCCGGTAAGATTAAGGAAATGGTTCATCAGGCGAAAGAGCTAGGCATGGATAGCATTGCAATCACGGATCATGGTGTAATGTATGGAGTTATTGATTTTTATAAGGCATGTCTTGCAGAAGGTGTGAAGCCAGTGCTTGGCTGTGAAGTATATGTTGCACCGAATTCTAGATTTGACCGTGAATTGGGAAATAATGAGGAACGATATCATCATCTTGTTTTGCTGGCAGAAAATAATACAGGCTACCAAAACCTGATGAAGATAGTTTCCAGAGGGTTCTTAGAAGGGTTTTATTATAAACCAAGAATTGATTATGAGGTATTAGAGAAATACCATGAGGGAATTATTGCACTTAGTGCCTGTCTGGCAGGTGAAGTAGCAAACAACCTACTCCGAGGTTTTTATCAAGAGGCAAAAGAAGCAGCACTTAGGCTTCAGAGTGTATTTGGTGAGAACAATTTCTTTCTGGAGTTACAGGATCATGGAATGGCAGAGCAGAAGGCAGTAAATCAAGGTTTACTGCGATTATCACAGGAGACGGGTATTCCGTTGGTTGCCACCAATGACGTGCACTATACCTATGCAGAGGATGCTGATCCACACGATATTCTTCTTTGTATTCAGACCCAGAAGAAAGTTAACGATGAGAACAGGATGAAGTATGAAGGCGGACAGTTTTATATGAAGTCCCCCGAAGAAATGCTGGAGTTATTTCCTTATGCGAAAGAAGCTTTAACCAATACCCATGAAATTGCAAAACGTTGTAATGTAACCATTACTTTTGGTGAATATAAATTACCAGTTTACCCAGTTCCAGATGGATACCAAGCCTTTGATTACTTGAAAAAAGTATGCAAGGAAGGCATGGTAAAAAGATATGGAGATGTACCCGGGGAACTATGGGAAAGAATGGATTACGAGCTTGAAACCATTGGAAGTATGGGCTTTGTTGATTACTTCTTAATTGTATGGGACTTTATTAAATATGCAAAGGATCATGAGATTATGGTTGGTCCAGGCAGAGGTAGTGCCGCAGGCTCCATCGTATCCTATGCTCTGGAAATCACTGATATAGATCCAATTAAATATAGTCTACTGTTTGAGCGTTTTCTTAATCCAGAACGAATCTCCATGCCGGATATTGATATTGACTTCTGCTATGAACGCAGGCAGGAAGTCATTGATTATGTTACTCGCAAATATGGTAAGGACAAGGTAGTTCAAATATCTACCTTTGGTACAATGGCTGCAAAAGCTGTAATTCGAGATGTGGGACGTGCCCTTGATTTATCCTATGCTCAGGTAGATACGGTAGCAAAAATGATACCCACGGAGTTGGGGATTACCATTGAAAAAGCATTACATGATAACAAAGAGCTAAGACAGCTCTATGAATCAAATTCGGATGTTAAGTATTTAATTGACATGTCAAAAAGATTAGAGGGCTTGCCAAGACATACGTCCATGCATGCAGCGGGTGTTGTAATTGGTAAGGAAAGCATTGATGAATATGTTCCATTATCCCGTTCCTCAGATGAGTCCATTACGACACAGTTTACAATGACGACCTTAGAGGAGCTGGGTCTATTAAAGATGGACTTTTTGGGGCTCCGTACCTTAACCGTAATTCAGAATGCGGAAGCGTTAATTAATAAAGATAGAAATATAGACGATCAATTTGATATTAAAAAGATCAATTATCAAGATGAAAAGGTATATGATTTGATTACCTCTGCTAAAACCGAGGGTATCTTCCAGCTGGAAAGTGCGGGGATGAAGAACTTCATGAAGGAGTTAAAACCACGTACATTAGAGGATATTATTGCTGGACTATCTCTATTTCGCCCAGGTCCAATGGATTTTATCCCGAAATATGTGAAAGGAAAGAACGAATCTGGTAAAATAATCTATGAATGCCCGCAGTTGGAACCAATATTATCACCAACCTACGGTTGTATTGTATATCAAGAACAGGTTATGCAGATTGTACGAGAATTAGCAGGTTATAGCTATGGACGAAGTGATCTTGTTCGTCGTGCCATGTCAAAGAAGAAGGAATCCGTAATGATTAAGGAGAGAAAGACCTTCGTCTACGGTAACCCGGAGGAGGGAATACCAGGCTGTATCAGTAACGGTGTTCCTGAAGCAGTAGCCAATCATATATTTGATGAAATGATGGACTTCGCCAAGTATGCCTTTAATAAATCCCATGCGGCTGCATACGCTGTAGTTTCTTATGAAACAGCATTTTTAAAATGCTATTATCCAGTGGAGTTTATGGCGGCACTAATGACCTCAGTGATTGATAATCCTGGTAAGGTTTCAGAGTATATCTACCATTGCAGACAGATGAATATTGAGATTCTTCCACCGGATATTAATGAGGGGTTTGGAGTGTTTACTGTGGCAGATGGAGCAATTCGTTATGCTCTGGCAGCAATTAAGGGGATTGGAAGACCGGTTATTGAGGCAATCGTAAGCGAACGTGAGGCAAATGGTCCCTTTATTAATATAAGAGACTTTGCATCCAGACTATCCGGCAAAGAAGTAAATAAGAGAACAATTGAAAGCTTTATTAAAGCGGGCGTATTTAGTGGTATTCATTCCAATCGAAGACAATTAATGATGAGCTACGTACAAATTCTCGACAGCATTTCGGCTGAGAAGAAGAAGGCACTTACCGGACAGATGACATTATTTGATATTGTAGACGAAACAGAGAAGATAGAATATGCGGTTACAATGCCAGATGTAACGGAATATAATAAGGAACAACTCCTGGCTTTTGAAAAGGAAGTTCTTGGTATCTATGTCAGTGGTCATCCGTTAGAAGAATATGAGGCAAGAATTCGTAAGAATGTCACTGTTAATTCCAATGATTTTGAAATTGATGAAGATACGGAAAAGCCAAGAGTTATAGACGGAAGAACAGAATTAATTGGAGGAATGATTACTTCAAAGACAATTAAATCCACAAGAAATAATAGTATGATGGCTTTTATTACTTTGGAGGATTTATTTGGTATAGTTGAGGTTATAATATTCCCTAGAGACTTTGAAAAATATAAAAATCTTCTGGGACCGGAAGAAAAGATATTTGTTCGTGGAAAGGTTACAGTAGAGGAAGAAAAAGCAGCAAAGCTAATTTGTCAGGAAATCATTCCTTTTGATGCAATTCCATGTGAGCTATGGGTTAAATTCAAAGATTTAGCCTCTTTTCAAAATGAAGAAAGCAATTTATATCAACTTTTAGAAGGATATGATGGCAACGATGCTGTTGTAATTTACTGCGAAGCTGAAAAATGTATCAAAAAACTTCCGAAAAGCAGAGGGGTAAAAGCGGATAAAGATTTAATAGGTCGTCTAATCAGCCAATATTCAGAAGAAAATGTACGAATTACTGAAAAGAGTATTGAAAATTTAGCGAAAAAGGGTTAGAATACAGACATTGTCAAAATATAGTACAAAGGGTTTGTAGAAGCTACAAAATGAGGAATTTGCCATGTAGGAATCATAGAGCCACAGGGACTGAATGGACATAGATGATAATTATCGGAGGTTATTAAATAATGGGAAACGTTAAGACAATAGGAGTACTAACAAGCGGTGGGGATGCACCCGGAATGAATGCAGCCATCAGAGCTGTAGTTCGTACTGCATTGGCAGCAGGAGTAAAAGTAAAAGGTATCATGCGCGGTTATCAAGGTCTTCTTGAGGAAGATATCATTGATATGGACTCCAGAAGCGTATCGGATATCATACAAAGAGGTGGTACAATTTTATATACCGCTCGTTGTTTAGATATGTTAAAGCCAGAGGTTCAGGATATTGCAGCTGATATCTGCCGTAAACATGAAATTGATGGATTAGTTGTTATTGGCGGAGATGGTTCCTTTAAAGGAGCACAGGTTTTAGCAAGAAGAGGAATTAACGCAGTAGGTATTCCTGGTACCATTGATCTTGACATTACCTGTACCGATTACACCATTGGGTTTGATACAGCAGTAAATACTGCAATGGAAACCATAGATAGAGTAAGAGATACTTCCACTTCCCATGAAAGATGTAGTATTATTGAAGTTATGGGTAGACATGCTGGTTATATTGCACTTTGGAGTGGTATTGCTAACGGCGCAGAAGAAATTCTGATTTCAGAGCGTTATGATTATGATGAACAGGGCATTATCAATCGTATTATTGAGAAACGTAAAACCGGCAAGAAGCATTACATTATTGTAAATGCAGAAGGTGTTGGCGATAGCAATGGTATGGCTAAGAGAATCGAAGCAGCAACAGGTATGGAAACCCGTGCAACAATTATCGGCCATGCACAGCGTGGAGGCAGCCCAACCACCAGAGACCGTGTATATGCATCTATGATGGGAGCAAAAGCAGTAGATTTATTAGTGGAAGGCCATAGCAAACGTATTGTGGCATATAAAGATGGTCAATTTGTTGATTACGATATTGAAGAAGGTCTGGCAATGAAGAAGGATGTTGATCAGTACATGTATGACTTATCAATTCGCCTTTCAAAATAATAGACACATAAAATAAGATTATTTTTCTCCGGGTTATTTCGGTTCTGCCGATCTATCCCGGACTTTTTCGCACTATAGCATATGTGAGCATTGTAAGTATCACATAATTGTAAACTATATTGAGTAAATTGATGAACTATATTATGTAGAGCCAAAGGAGGTACATACATTTATGAATTCAAGAATGAAGAAATTGATATCTTACTATAAACCGTATAAAGGGTTGTTCTTTGCGGATATGTTCTTTGCCTTGCTGGCAGCAGCCATATCCCTGGTATATCCAATGATAGTGCGATATATTACAAATGATGTGCTGGTGAATTATGAAATGTCCGAAGCAACACCGATTATCATAAAGCTTTTGTTAGCAATGCTTGGACTAGCCTTACTTGAATTTATCAGTACCTTTTTTATCTCCTATCAGGGACATATTATGGGTGCAAAGATGGAATATGATATGCGAAATGATCTTTTTGAGCATTATCAAAAGCTATCCTTTAACTTTTACGACAATCAGAAAACTGGTCAACTTATGTCCAGAATAACCAGTGACTTGTTTGATATCTCAGAGTTATGCCATCATGGACCTGAGGACATTGTAATTTCAATCATTAAAGGTGTCGGTGCCTTTGCGATTTTAATTCAAATTAATGTACCACTTACTTTATTAGTCTTTTCATTTCTTCCCTTCATGTTTGCCTTTGCTTATTTTATGAGAGGAAGGATGAATCGTGCCTTTCGCAAGAATAGAGAACGAATTGCAGAAATTAATGCACAGGTAGAGGATAACTTATCCGGTATCCGTGTAGTTAAATCCTTTGCAAATGAGGAAATTGAGACAAAAAAATTCCAGGCAGGGAATGCAAGATTTGTAGAAAGTAAAAGAAATAGTTACTGGAATATGTCCAGCTTTCATTCAGGACTAACTTTGTTTACAGCTTTAATTAATATAGCCATGATTGCTGGTGGTGGGTTCTTTATAACCAAGGGACTTATCAATATGAGTGATATGCTTACGTTCTTGCTTTATATCAACACATTAATTGAACCGGTTAGAAAGTTGATCAACTTTACCGAAACTTATCAAAATGGTATGACTGGCTTTACTCGTTTTAATGAAATATTAGAGATTAATCCAGATATTACAGATAAAAAAGATGCTATCACCCTTAGAGAAGTGAAAGGTGAGATTGAATTTAAAGGTGTTGCCTTTAAATATACGGAAGCCAACAATGAAGTGTTCCGAGATATTGACTTGAAGGTTGAGGCCGGTGATTATCTTGCACTAGTAGGTTCTTCCGGTGTTGGTAAAACAACAATGTGCAGTTTAATTCCACGCTTTTATGAGGTTTCCGAAGGAAGTATTAAATTAGATGGAACGGATATAAGAAATATTACCCTTCGTTCCCTTAGAAAGAATATTGGTATAGTACAACAGGACGTTTATCTATTTGCAGGTACGGTCATGGATAATATCAGATATGGTTGTCTGGAAGCAAGTGAGGAAGAGGTAATAGAAGCTGCGAAGAATGCCAATGCTCACGACTTTATTATAGAATTACCAGATGGGTATGACACTTATATTGGACAGAGGGGTATTAAGCTTTCCGGTGGACAAAAGCAAAGACTTAGTATTGCCAGGGTATTTTTAAAGAATCCTCCGGTGTTAATTTTTGATGAGGCTACCTCAGCACTGGATAATGAGAGTGAAAAGGTAGTTCAAGATTCTTTAGAGCGATTAGCGAAGAACAGGACGACGTTTGTAATTGCTCATCGCTTATCAACCATAAAAAATGCGAAAAAGATTCTGGTACTTACAGAGGAAGGTATCAAAGAAACCGGAACTCATGAGGAATTATTATCGAAAAATGGTATTTATGCAGGACTTTATCGGTTGGCCTACGAACGAAAAAATGCCTAAGATCGTTTTTTTAATTTTAAAATAAAGAATTATTTATAAGAGCTTTTGTTATAATAATTAGAAAAAGCTCAGATGCAAAGGATTAATAATAATTGAAACATTATTTGAAACATTAATTGAATGCTGGTTTATATATGAAGAATTAGTAAAAGATTCATATGCAAACCAGCTGTTTTTATGGAACCCTGTAGGGTGTACCCCCGTCTAATGGTTAGAAAGAGGAAAGAGTGCATCCATTTTTATCAAAACAAATGAAGCATTTTTTGTTTCATCTTGTTTACATCATCTGCCAGTCCATGTATACTATACTGTAGAAAACAGGCGGTTTAAGCCTGCAGAAATAGTAGGGTATGCAAAAGAAGGAAACAGAGGATTGAAGAAATAGGATAGGGGGATGGAAGGATGCAGAAGGATGTGCAAAATGACCTCTTCGAAAAGGTACCTGCTTATGACATAGAGAACCTGATGCGCGAATATGGAAATGACGTACTACGAACAGCGTATATGTATGTCAAGGATATTCATACGGCAGAAGACATTTTCCAAGATGTGTTTATTAAAGTTAGCCAAAAGCTTTCTACATTTGAAGGCAATTCAAGTATTAAGACTTGGATCATACGTATCACAATTAATACCTGCAAAGATTATTTAAAAAGTGCCTATAGTAGACGAGTTGTTCCAATGATGGAGTATCAAGAGGACGCTATTGTTAGTGAAAGTGATTATGAAGAGGTAGAAAATAAGGATACCAAGGATCTGGTTAGGCAGTCGATTCTTTCTTTACCAGCGAAATATAAGGATGTGGTGCTCTGTGTATACTATCAGGATATGACACTCGCAGAGGCAGCCAACGTACTTAATATAGCGGAGGGAACGGCAAAAAGTAGACTATCAAGAGCAAGGCAGAAATTAAAATCATTATTAGAGGGGAGGGTTCCTGATGAATTTTGACGATAAAGAGAAGGAGCAATTGGATTTTGAACAACTTAATATAAAATCCCATCTGAACACTTCTATGGAACTGAAAGGAATTAGTGTATCTGAGGATTTGATTAATAGAACCCTGAAAGCAATTAATAATCAAACTGTAGAAAAGCAGGATCAGCCACCTTTAAATTCGCAGCAAGCCGAGCTTAGAAAGAGTTTTTCAATAAACAAATTTGTGCGTGGTTTTGCAGGAGTAGCGGCTGCGGCAATCATAGTAGTAGCAGGAACACAGTTGCTGGATGGTAGTATTGGTAGTAAAAAAGATTCAGCATCAGAAATGAATTCCACAGCAATGGATCAAGAGTTCACTGCTGAAAGCGATGGTTATGAAATCTATACTACAACAGATGATACGGCGAAAACTGGAAATGCAGGAACCACAACAGAAGAGCCTGAAGCTGTTGCAGATGCGGAAGCAAAATTAGAAGAGAATATGGTGACTTCCGATGCCGGCGAGACACTCGTTGATGAGAATATTGCAGCAGTAGTACCAGAGAAGTCAAGTGATAATATTGGTTTTACAACGGACAATGCACTCACAGCACCACAACAAGTAACAGTTGCTTTTACTCAGCTCGTTGCACTCGAACTAACGGGTACAGCAGCTGTAGAATTAACAAAAGCAGAAGATAATACAACGGTTACTCTTACCGATCAAAAAGATATTGAAGAGTTCTATTTAACAATGGAGAAGCATCAATTTACGGCTTCTACAGTTGCACCTGTGAATGTAGTTTTTCAAATGGAGCTGACGAATACAGAGAAGAATCAGACCTATTTGATATCTGTGGGAGAACATCTTCAGGTTGAATATTCGGATACTCAAACAACCAGTATGAGTATTTATGATGTGGCTGACATTGATGTGTTTCAACAGGATTTAAAGAATTTGATTGACAAATACAGTAGATAAAGGGAAGAGGAATTACTGTTAACGAAAGAATTACAGAAGAGAAAAAAGGTTCTTAATGTGTTGCATAAGCAACCGCTTTAAGAACCTTTTTAGTGGCAAAACAGCAATTAGATCAAATGAAATGATCTTATAACACAAAGTAACTTAATCTTATTTTCTAAGCGGAAGGTTGTTCTTCAGAGTCATCTTCCGGAGTAAGATTAATGGAAACATATTCTCTCGAATCTTCTTCTGTTTCTTCGTCCGTTTCGAAGTCCTCGAAGTCATCCTCGAAATCATCAAAATCATCCGTAGAATCCTTCTTAATGTAGGTCTTATAAAGATAATAGGCACCGGCTGCAACGGATGCGGCTGCAACTGTTCCGAATAAAAATTTTCCGAATTTCTTCATATGCCGAGTCTTCCTTTCTATTTATATTATAATTATATACTATTATTCGATTATAATTCGATTGCACCAAAAAATAAAGTAAAAATTATATAAAATTGAAAATATTGCTAAAAAGGACAGACTTTACACTGAATTTTAATTATTTATAATGAAATAAAATGTTAGGAGGATGATAAACTACCTTAACCTTACAATTGCAAGAAATGATAGACAATATTAGGATAAGTATTAATATAAGCATAAGGTTAATATTTATAATGAATGAATAACTATTATGATCCATCTTAACAAAGGTTTTGAAGATGCTGATTAAAATTATTAACATCACACATATAAATTCATAGGTCAACCATAATAAAACAACTCGACATAATTTTGACAATGCTGTCTATTTATGTTACGATAAACGAAGTGAATTTAGAGAAAGAGTAAACAAAACCTGGTAAAGTTTTGCCTGATTATGAAGAAGTAAAACAGAAGAGGAAAATAGTTTTTCGTAAGAATGGAGGATGAAGATGAAAAACACATTTTACAAAAGGATAGCAGTGCTCCTGGCACTTGTTCTTGCTCTACCATTGCTTTTCAATCAAAATACTGCAGTGGCAACAGCAGCAACAGCAACGCCAACTCTTGTACAGACAAAGGTAGAGATTATTGGAACTGGGGAAACCTATCAGCTAGAAATTAAAGATAAGGTAGCAAAGAGTACTTACAAATGGACCAGTAACAGTACGAAAATAGCAAAGGTTAATTCAAGTGGTCTGGTTACCTCAGTTAATAAGGGAACCACAACTATTAAATGTGTAGTTACATATCCGTCAAAGAAGACTAAAACTCTCTCTTGTAAGGTGACAGTTACCGTTCCAGCAGAGAGTATAGAAATAACCAATGATGTACTAGTGAATGGTGCACATGTACTTTCCTTAGGATCTACAATGAAATTTAGTACCACCTTACTTCCTAAAAATTCGTCTGATAAGGTTTATTGGAGTGTTGAAGGCGGTGACGCATCTTGTATCCGTATTGACAATGTAAGTGATGGCAGTGTTACTGCATTAAAGGCTGGTAAGGTAATCCTTAGAGCATCTGCTGCAAAGTCAGCAACTGCACAGGCAGCAGAGTTAAGTATAATCAATGATGCTGTAATTGTGGAAGTTGTAGGACCAACAGCCACCGTTAAGAGCGTGGAGATGATCTCCTCAAAGGAAATAAGAGTTCTATTTGACAGCGCAGTGAATGCAAATACTATTATTGGATCAAATGGTACTTTAACTAATAATATAGAAATCACACTTAGTAAGGATACCAAGGGTGTGCTTGCAGCAGATCCTGGTAAGTTAACAGCAAGCCTTTCTACAGATGGCAAGACCCTTACGATCAACACACAGAATTCATTAAACGGTTATTATGGTATCAACTTTACAAGTGATATTTTGACAACCACTGGTGTAGCCTTGGAGTCATATTATAAGAAATTAAGTTATCAGGATACAACACCGCCGACTTACGCGGGATATACTTTAGATGATTCGGGACTTGTAGCTACAATTAATTTTTCAGAGCCACTTGATTTTACCAATCTGAAGATTTCAGGAGCAACACTGATATCCAACAGCACTGCTGCGACAGCTACAACATTAAGCGTGCTAAATAATGTTATGAATTATAAGATTTCCGATGATAAGAAATCTTTGGTAATTGACCTTACTAAGATATCAGCAACGGATTATGGTAAGTATTTCTCTATCGTAATTTCTAATGTAACTGATTTAGCTGGTAATGCACCTGCAAATGCATTCATTCAAGCATATCTTCAGACGGATACATCACCAAAGCCTCAAGCTAAACTTGTTGCCATTCAAAGAACAAGCTATAACATTATTACAGTAACCTTTGATAGAGCCATTTCCTTTGGCGGCTACTTACAGGTAGAAGGTGGTTTAACAATTGTAGGTGTACCGGATGCCACTAATACAAGACAAGTTAACTATACAATTAGTGATGCAGAGGCAGCTACTTATACTGGAGTTAAGAAGGTATCTGTTGGACTCTGGAGAAGCTATAATGTAATAGCAACCGATACCTCAGCAGATACAATGAAAAATTATAATCTTGACTTTACAATAGAGAAGACAAGTCCAATCCTTCTTACATATGATTACGATACGACTTCAGCTATCTTGACCTTGACTTATAGTGAACCAGTTGTTATTAACGCTTCCAGCGGAATCTTCAGTTCCATCTACAGCTCTATTAATGAGGATGTAAAACCATATACGAATATTACCTATTCAAATCTGTCACATACGGAAGGTAATAAAGTGATAAAGCTGCAACTAACTGGTTCCAGTATGATTGGTACATATCAATTTGATTTAGTGGCTGGGTTTGTAACAGATAACTTTAGAAATAAGAGCATTACAAAGAGCATATTAATTAATAATACAGGAACTGGTAGTTCAGTACAGCCTGGACCTTATGAAATTGTACAGTCTACAACAAGTTCTAATGATATTTATGTAAGGTTCTTAAATAAGTTGGATACAGCATCTGCACTGAATATTAATAATTATAAGATAGCTGGATTGACAATTACGAAAGTTGCCTTACAGGAAAATACCACCTCAGGAGCTACGGTTGTATTGACTATCGCTGATGGAACCATAACACAGTCCATTGATTATCCAGTTACAATCACAGGTGTCAAAGGATTTAATAACAGCAATAGTGCCATTGAATTATACAAATCCAGTGTTGCATTAAAAGAGAATATAAGACCAGCCTTTGTTGGTGGGACCTTTGATACCACCTCCAAGAATGTTGTAAGACTTAACTTCTCTGAAGCAATACAAGGTAGCATGGTAGTAAAAGCAACAGTAACTTATAGTTCTTATTCCTATGAGGTTCCTGCAACAGTATCTTTTAGTGGTACTTATGCCCTTGTAACTCTTTCAAACATACCAACCACTGGTAGCATAATAAAAATTGATATTTTAAGCTCAAACCTTACCGATTTAAGCGGTAATGCATTGACCTCAATGCCAACACCGATTAATGTAGCAGCCAGTTACTAATCTTAACTTCAATGAAGGAAAGAAAACAAAAAATATGTCAGATGCCTAAGATGGAGGAGTAATGTACGAATTTAAAGAGGAATTTAAAATTGGTATTGAAGAAATTGATTTAGAGCATGAGAAGTTGTTTGAAATTGCAGACAGAGCCTATGAGACCTTAATGGATGATTTTATTCCGGATAAATACGATTATATTGTAGATATCTTAAAGGAATTACAAGAATATGCTGTCTTTCATTTCAAGAATGAAGAAGAGTATATGATGAAAATTCGTCACAAGAAGTTACTCTCCCATAAGGCTGAACATCAGGACTTTATTGAAAAGGTTTCCAGCTATAATTTTGATGATATTGATGAAAATCAAAAGGGATTTATATTGGAGGTTCTTGACTTCCTAGGTGATTGGTTGGTACATCATATCATGGAAAATGACAAGTTAATTGCACAGTAATAAAATATATTAACCGATAACGTAGAAAAAGTAGCAGTGTAGTTTCAATGGAGATAAATGATTGAAGCGACATTGCTACTTTTTGTTATTTATATGACCGCTTCTCTTGATATCAGAAGAAAGGTGCAGCGTGTATCTTAAGGGTTAGAAGTTATGCGAAAACGAAATGTTACTATAAACTAAAATCCCTGGTAAAGATGTCACTTCGCTCCAGGAGACTGTCCACGGTGTCAAATCCCAAGCGATGTAAAAGTTCAATTACATAGGGATTATCAATGGGGGTAGGATAAGGAGCGGCATTCCCGTATTCCTCCACATGTTTCCTTCCTTCTTCTTTTGGAATTATCACTCTTGGTCCACCTACACATCCACCCACACAACCCATTCCCTCAAAAAAGTTTGCTGTGATTTCTCCGGATATAATGGACTGTATCATTGCCTTACAGGCTGGTACACCGTCTGCTTGTTGGGTATGCACGGATATTTTACGGTGGGGATTTAACCTTTTCACTGTTTCACTAACTGCTTCGCTAACCCCGCCGGTATGTGCATAAATTCTGCCTGCCCTGGAGGAATGATCTTTTTCACTCTCCTCCATCCTTGCGGGATCAATATCCATAACTTTGAAAATATCTTGTACCTCTTGAAAGGTAAGCACATAATCCACAGCATCTGCAATATCTTTTTCCTTTGCTTCTGCTTTTTTAGCAAGGCAAGGACCAATGAATATAGTGATAGCATCTGGATGCATAATCTTTACGGCGCGTCCCGAGGCAATCATAGGTGATACGGCAGGAGGGACATGCGGAACAAGTTCTTTGAATATTTTTCGTATCATTGCTATCCACATGGGACAGCAGCAACTGGTCAGCTGATAATCTTTTTCGGTAATAATATTTTTATCAAATTCCAAAGCTTCCTTTAAAGTTAGAATATCTGCAAATAAAGCAACCTCAATCATGCCGTCAAAGCCAACAGCCTTCAAGGCATTACGTAACTTACCAGGGGTTACCTCCTGCTGGAATTGTCCTAAAAAAGCAGGTGCTACCAGTGCATATACCAATCCCTTATGAGAGCGGATAGCACGAAGCGCAGGAATTACATCTTTACTGGCGGTAAGGTTTTTTGCTCTGCATTCCTGAGTACAGATGGAGCAGCCTACGCACTGTTCTTCATCAATTAGAATTTCTCCGGCAGCACCGGGATGGATTGCATGGAAAGGACATACGTGCATACAGTGATGATCCGGTGATTCACAATTACACTTACCTGTTTGCCATATAATAGGGTGTTTTTCTGGATGTAATAGACAATCAAGTTGATGGGTATCATAAAGGTCAAGTTTATCTAAAAAGCTTATGTCTTTTTCTTTAAGGGTTCGAACTAAAACCTCATAATACAATTCTTCAAATGATTTCATAAGTTTTTGAGTCTTCCTTTCCCTGAAATAAGTAAAACTAGTTAATACCTTAATTAAATGATTAGCAGATTTAAAGCTTTTATTCGTATTTAGTAGCTATTATGCTTTACTGGTGTTTGGATTTGTTTTATAATAAATTGTATGACATGAAATCCTTACCAAATGCAAATTTATGAAATGGATTTACAGAATTAAGTGTAGAAATGTAAGGAATATGAATATTTTAACTGGTTGCGGATAGTATAGTTAGAAAATAAAGGATTTGGAGAAGTGTTTTGAAAACGCAAAAAAATTTAGCAATAACAAAGCTGGGATGGCTTTTGTTTTATTTATATATCGTGTTACTTTCCTACTTTTTGTTCTTTAGTGAAGCTTATGGTAGATCAAGTGTTCATGAGGAATATCGCTTTAACTTAGAGTTTTTTAAAGAAATTAATCGATTTATTACGTATCGTAATCAGGTAGGCTTTCAGAGCTTTGCTGTAAATATTATTGGAAATGTACTTGCGTTTGCACCTTTTGGCTTCCTTTTACCTTTGTTGAATCAGCGATATCGAAAGTTTATTGCAATCCTAAGCTTGAGCATATTGTTTAGCCTGGCAGTTGAAGCTATTCAGCTTTATTTAAAGGTTGGAATTTTTGATGTAGATGACATTCTATTAAATACCTTGGGGGGAGTATTGGGTTATCTATGCTTTCGTATTTACTGGGGCATTTTAAAAGTCGTTACCCCGAAGAAAACGAATAGGAGGAAATAAGCGTGTTATTCAAGCGTAACAAGGAGATTCATTTTTCAGGAAGAAGGCATGCGAAGACGGGAGTTGCTTCCACTGTCGTTGGTGGCGTTAGCATAATTGGATTTCTCGCTCTAAGTATTGTATCAGGGGTTGCAGGCGGACAAGGTGGACTCGTAATCGGGATGATAGGTATCCTGCTCTTTGCGTTATCCATATTTGGTTTTGTATTATCTTATCGGACATTTCAAAAAAAGGATATTTTTTATCGCTTTCCTATTATCGGGGCACTATTGAATGGCTTTATGAGTATTTTAATGTTAGCATTATATATCATTGGAATTGCTATTTAGAATAAATCAAGAATTACGGGATTATAACCGTATATATAAAACAATAAGAAAAAGTACTGGCATAAATTATGGCTTGCACTAAGATGGAGGATAGAAATGAAGTATTTAGAATTATTTAAAGAAGAAAATGAAGCAATTCGTGAGCGATATGAACTAGCGGTAGAGCGAATTACATTATTTGAGAACGAAGAAACCGTAAGTGCACGATTTGCACCTTATTTTAAAAGTGTAGCGGCTCTTGTACAGTTAGTCGATAGTATCGTTGTAATGCGTACGGAAGGACGTTTGTCCACGCTTGAATTAAAAGAACAGGAAAGCTTGAATAAAGCATTATACAATGATATTGCAGGAGAAAATTATCATTATAGTTACGCCAATCCAGAGTATGCTTGTGAACAGTTAGGTGATAAATTTGGTAAGCTCTTAGCCTTCTTAATGACAGAACTACGTGGAATTATAGTTTATGCATACGAGTATCGTTTACATGCGATTACTATTTATTTAGAATTATTAATAGAAGTATATAATCATTTTGAAGAAGAGGATGAGTATACTTATAAGGATGTAAAGCGTGTTATCTATGATTTCATGTATGATTATTGTGATCTCCTGGTAGAGGGAAGAATTAGAGAAATGCTTGATGCAGATATGTCTTTTGCAAAGGATATTATCATGGAATCAGATTTATCAACTCCAGCATACCTTTATCTTTTTGGTGAGCATATTACAGAAGCTGAATTAAAGACAGTGCAATTTCTTAATACCTTACCCGAAGAGCAGATTGAGGCAATGGCACACACCTTTACAGAAGGATTTCGTTTAGGATTTGTCCATAATCGTCTAGATCTTAGCAAGAAGAAAATCGTAAATATCCGTTATCAGCTTGGATTTGAAAAAATGATTTACCATGCAGTACTCCAATTTAAGAAGATGGGTCTTGAACCAATTATTTATAGAGCTGCACACAGCGCCGTAAATAAACTTCAGCATATTAAAATTGGTTATCATTCCACTAGCCCCAATAAGCAATACGATTATGATCATCGCTTTGATACGGGTCTCTTTTTAGATAAAGCCTTTAAGGAGAGAAAGTTAGAAAGTGTGAAACTTGCTTATGAAAAATATAAGGAACAGGCAGCGGTATTTGCAGGTCCATCCTTAATCGAAGTATTTGGTGAAGAGAATTTTGCACCTGAGGATATTAAGCAGGCAGTTAAGTTGGATAAGCGTCAACAAGAGTTATCTGTAGAGTTGAAGAATGAAGAAGCTCTTTTAAAGAAGGATTATTTAAAGATGGAAGAAACCTCCTTCACAATTATTTCTTATCCTGTTCCACAGATAGGTGAGGACTATGAGGCTATATTTGCTGAAACAGTAAAAGTGAATACCTTAAAGAGCGATGAATATAGAGATATTCAGCAATATATCATTGATGCACTGGACCAGGGTGAATATGTAAGAGTTCTGGGATCTGGAAATAATCGTACCAATATGAAGGTGAAGCTATATCCATTAACAGATGCTGCAAAGGAGACTATATTTGAAAATTGTGTTGCAGATGTTAATATACCAGTTGGTGAGGTGTTTACCAGTCCAGTTCTAAAGGGCACCTCAGGCTTACTCCATGTACCTAAGGTATATCTCAATGATCTTGAATATCGTGAGCTTGAACTTGTGTTTGAAGATGGTTTGGTAAAGGATTACAATTGTAAGAACTTTAATGAGGAAGAGGAAGATAAGAGTTATATAAAGGAGAATTTATTATATAACCGTGAATATTTACCACTGGGAGAATTTGCAATAGGAACGAATACAACCGCATATATGATGGGTAAGAAATATGATATTGCACATAGACTGCCTATTTTAATTGCGGAAAAGACAGGACCGCATTTTGCAATTGGTGATACCTGCTACTGCATGAGTGAGGATGTTAAAGTATACAATTCTGATGGTAAAGAAATTGTAGCAAGAGATAATGACATATCCTTACTTAGAAAGACGGATATTTCAAAAGCCTACTTTAATTGTCATACAGATATAACGCTTCCCTATGATGAAATTAAAGAAATTTCAGTTTGTAAAAAAGATGGCTCTACAATTCCAATTATTCTTGATTCAAGATTTGTTCTACCAGGAACAGAAACTCTAAATCTGGCATTTGAACAATAATAGGAAAGAATATATAAAAACAGTATATAAAAACATTATAAATAGTAGTTAAGTTTTAGTTTGAGTGTTGCTCTTTTTCACTCAAACTAAAATACTATTTATACAAAGATAAAGTGAATAATAACGAAGTCTGGCTTTGTTTTGTACGGTATCATCATATATAGAAGGGAGTAGTGAGGCATGTTAAGTATTATGAATTTTTCAAAAAGTTATAAGAGTGAAAGGAAGGCAGTCGATAATTTAAATCTTGAGGTAAAAAGCGGAGACATTTTTGGATTTATTGGACATAATGGTGCAGGTAAAACAACGACAATAAAGTCTGTTGTGGGTGTACTTGATTTCGAAGAAGGAGAAATTACAGTAAACGGGATTTCTATTAAGAAAGATCCGGTTGCCTGTAAGCAACTTATGGCATATATTCCAGATAATCCAGACCTATATGAACATTTGTCAGGTATCGCATATCTTAATTTTATTGGGGACATCTATCAAGTAAAACAATCAGAGCGAGAAACACTAATTGCAAAGTATGCGCAGGATTTTGAAATTACCGGGAACCTTGGGGATGTCATATCCTCTTATTCTCATGGAATGAAGCAAAAGCTGGCAATTATATCCGCTTTGATACATAAACCAAGATTATTGGTGCTGGATGAACCTTTTGTAGGACTTGATCCCAAAGCGTCCCATACTCTAAAAACAATTATGCAGGAGTTATGTAATAATCAATGTGCTATCTTTTTCTCAACACACGTACTTGAGGTTGCAGAAAAGCTCTGCAATAAAATTGCAATTATTAAGGGTGGAAAACTAGTTGCCTATGGTACAACCAGCGAGGTTAAAGGGAATAGCAGCCTTGAAGAGGTATTTATGGAGCTGATAGAGCAGCAGTAGATTCTTAGAAAGGTGTAGGTATTAACATGAAAAAAGTAATGCGTTTACTAAGTGTTCAGATATGGATGGTACTGGGAGAGATGCTTTCTGTTGGACGATCTCAGAATAAAAAGCCAAAAGTATTATACATAGGTGTTGTATTTTTCACCTTATTAATGACAGCGGTGTCCTTTATGTATAATTTTATGATTGGATCAGGCCTAAAATATTTTGATAGTTCAGAGCTTCAACCAGCATTAATAATGGCGGCTACCTCTCTAATGATTGCAATGACTACTGTATTTAAGATAAAGGGTACGATTTTTGGTTTCCGTGACTATGACATGGTAATGTCCCTCCCGATTAGTACAGGTGGTATTGTGGCTTGTAGAGTAATTATTTTATATGCCTTTAACTTTTTGTTTGTCATAATATTAAATATACCAATGATAGTTGTATATGGTATTCTTGCAGCTCCTGGCATTAGTTTCTATCTAAGCAGTTTAGTGCTTATGTTCTTTATACCTCTGATACCTATTATTTTAGCATCAGTTTTAGGGACAGTAATTGCCTATGCAGCAGCGAGATTTAAGCATAGTAATTTTCTAAACATTGTTTTTTCTATGCTTTTAGTTATTGCAATAATTGGAGCATCCTTTACTTTAAATGGTAACGGACAACAAATGGTTGCTATGAGTGAAGCTTTAACCAAACAAATTAACTCAATCTATCCATTGGCACAAATGTATACAGATGCAGTAATTCATTCTGATATAATAGATTTAGTTTTGTTTGTAGTTATTTCTGTTGCAGCATTTTTAGTCTATACATTTATCATAAAGGCAGTATTTAAGAAAATGAATACAATGCTCCTGGCAGGAAGCTCACGTTCCAATTATAAGCTGGGAAGATTAAAAACATCTTCTATATTCATTGCGCTTTATAAAAAGGAGCTAAAGAGATTTTTCTCATCTTCTATTTACGTAACAAACACTGGATTTGGAATTGTTATATTAACAATAGCAGCGATTGCTTTAATTTTTATAGATTTAGATAAAATATTTCCGGACCCTATGGTTTTAACCGTGTTAATTAATTATGTACCATTTATTATTACCTTCTGCGTAATCATGACCTATACAGCGGCCTCTGCAATCTCGCTGGAAGGGAAAAGCCTGTGGATATTAAAGACCCTGCCAGTTACGCCGAAAACAGTGTATCATGCGAAACTCGCTGTTAATCTGACGATTACAGCACCAGCTATTGTTGACATTATCATAATTGGATTAGTATTTAAGATTGGAACACTTCAGACCATTGTGCTTCTTTTGGTTACTGTTGCATGTGCCTGCTTTACTTCATTACTAGGTCTTTTGATTAATATTGTACTTCCAAACTTTAATTGGACCAGCGAGGTCATGGTAGTCAAACAAAGTGCAGCTGGTATGATTAGCGTGTTTGCCGGTATGTTTTATATCGCAGTTCAATTTGGCTGCTACGTATTACTACCCAACAGTTTGTGGGCAAATGTAACGTTCTTTATTGTAACTGCAATTTTAGACAGCGTGCTCTATTTTATGATTATGACCTACGGTAAGCGTAGATATTATTCGTTCTAATAATGTACACTGCGAACAAGAAGAAACAACAAGTTTCTTTCTTAGCATGAAAAACTGATTCGATGGGAGAAGAATGAACTGACCTCCTATCCGTTAGGTCTAAAAATCTAGCGGATAGGAGGTCAGTTCATCGTCAACTTTACAGAGCCTGCTTTCTGAACTACTTTTCTTCTTTTCTTGCAAAATATAGACTAAGTGCTTTTGCAGTACCAGGATTAAAGCTTGTGGGTATTTCTCCATTTAAATATTTTTTGTGTTCAAAGATATAGTCAAAGTTTTGAAAGGAAGAACGATATCGTTCTTTTTCAACTAGACTGATTTGAGAATTTGTAGAATCCATTCGGGTGTGCCTTTGTTTTATATCCCAGTCAAACATTTTAAATTCATTTGTCTTTATACTGCTACCAGACTTAATACTATCAGGTGAAAAAGATGGTTGAATACCATCTGAATATTGAGGAACGAAGTTGCCTTTAGAAAAAATACGTTTTAGTGCTTTATGGGAGATTAAAGCACAAGGCATTCGAACTAATTCAGAATCACCATTCTTTCGTATTAGAATTTCTCCATCCAGGATATAATTTCTGACATCTAAACTATACGTTAAGACCTTTATAACCTCAATGCCAAGTTCCAGAAGGTTAAAGGTAATTAAAACATTACCAGTAAAATGTTCATTACCCTCTCTATCAATAACAATTAAGTCTGTTCTTGTATCAAACCCATAATTAACTTTAATTACATTACTACCAAATCCGCCGGTTTTATTTTCTTCTTTTACAATCCGCAGACCTTCCTCATAATTCCTCTTATCAATATGCTCCCTTGCAAATAAATTAGCCACCTTCTGCTGCTCTAAAGCAAGATCGTCGTCGAAATAAAATTTTTTAAACTTTGCCGAAGAACTACTGGTTGGAGCATCTTCCAATACCAACATTTCCTCCAGGAATTCTCGATATACGAATTGAGATGGTTTATTTAACTCGTAATCAATGGGTTTAATACAATTACCATTATTATCAAATTGGCGTTCGGATGCACCTAAAGCAATGTTCCAGCCCGAAGGATTTATATCTCGAAAGAAGAAGGGGGTCCATTTTTCATGCTTATCATTTTTATAGATGTCCACTACAGAAAGAACTCCACCCGAAGCCCAACGCAAAGGTATTCCTAAACTGGGTAAATCAATGAGAAACTCTTCTTTATCCGAATTTCCAATTAAAAATTGATGAATTTCCTGATCCAGTTTTATGAGCTCGGATCGTTTATCCTTATTTTTCTCCACATATTCGTTGCAAATGGCTGTTTTGGCAGCAGTACTTATAATTGAATTTGTTACATCTCTGCGATCAATGGTTACAACGTAACGGCCCTCTCGTTTTTGATTGGAGATACGTATTGGTCTAGTAAGCAGTTCAATAGCAAAGACTTCTCCTTTTATTTTCCTTTTACTATTATGTATAATCTTTTCCGAAAGCATTTCATTTTCATTAATACGCTCATATTCTTCCGCTGACAAATCAGGTTTCTGGTTAAGAATTTCTACAGATTCGAGTGTTGAATTTACCTCTTGAATAATTGGATATTCATTGTGGTTAATACGATTAATGAATAGTTTCATGTCGTGCCTAATAGACTGGAGTTCATAACGTATATCTCTAACTTGCTGCTCGACACTGATTAATATATTGTGAGATTCCTGGATAGATTTATTTAATATATTTAAATAATCCTCATAATTGTTTATGTAACTTATGATCCGATTTAATTTCTCATCTACAATAGAATTTCCTTCCTTTAATATAGCAAGGTCATCTGTTGAGTTATATTGTTGCTGTTCCAAATGTTGGATTATCCTTTTTGTTTCAGAGGCTAATTGGTATTGTATAGCAAGTCGAGCCTTAGTATTTTTGTCATCGGTAATAATGGCTTGCAGGGACTCATATTTAAATTCAGGGATAATAAGCTCACCTATGATAGCTTTAAATTTGTGTAAATAACGTAAATTATCAAAGTCTAAGAAAATTAAATGCTGTAAAGTTACTTCCAGCTGCTGGTGCGCTACCACATCAATGTCATATAGATTCATATTAAACTGATGAAAGTATCGATCTAATGTTTCGATAGATATATTATCTGCTTCTGCGTAATCGTTCCAGTATTTAAAAAAAGCTTCGATTCTTGCTAAATCATCAGAATCATTGATAATGTTATTATTAATATTTCTACTTATCTCATTCTTATACTCTTTTACACTGGAGCTTCCTTCAAGCTTCCTTACTGCTTTAGCCAATGCTTCAAAAATCATTCTTTCAATATCATAATTAGTATTTTCATGATACTTTTTGTTAGAGCCTTCCTTTATGTATTCGAACGAGTAATTACATAATATGTTTGAAATTACATTGGTCGAACTGCTAAATATTGATTCTAGTAAATCTTCGCCAAGTAAACCCAATAATGGCCCGGGTGAACCAAATATTATTGCTGATATTGCTGTCATTATTGCTTTCAATGATTTATTATTGCTATTATTTTTTTTTCTTATCATGCAGTTACGGCTCCTTCCTATATTTGTTAATATTATACAATGAGTAAATTCTGCTGACAAGCTATTTATTTAATGATTATTAGTGTATTGCCAAGTAAGGTGCATTGAAAGGGACGGAGTAGAGATTATTCATGCACCGCCCCTTTCATAGATTTTTCTACCACCATGTGTAGTATGGATTATTCTTCTGTTTTCTTTCTTTGTCAGTATCATTGGTTGCGTTATTGCTTGCGCTATTTGAGGAACTATTTGTTGTATTATTACTGATGTTTATGCTTGTATTATTGGAATTACGTGTGCTTTTCTTTAACGGCATACATCCAACCTCCCTTCGTCATAACTATTTAGAACCAAGCATGTTAATCTACAGTTTCTAGCTGTTTGGCTCTCGCCAAACATGAATAAATGACAATTAAAAGGATTAGTCATTTCATCTTATATTTATATTTATCCATAGAAGGTAAGCTTTTCACGTCTAGTTTGCTGGATATTCTGCCTGATTCTTAACAGTTATAAATTTGCTATTATTATTTGTATTTTTTGTGAAATAATGCTGTTAATATTTGAAAGTTAATGAATATTAGCAAGGTTATTAGGATGACTAATAAAAAGCATAAGAAATTTTCCGACAAAAATTAACGACAAACCAAGGTGATTATGCTAAAATGTGAGCATAAATGGATGGAAATACGAGATAAAGGATAGATTACAACATAGGCTGTTTTTTGCCGGATTGGGAGGTTTTACATGGACTATAAAAAGGCCGGGGTCGATATTGAGGCAGGTTATAAAGCAGTTGATCTCATGAAAGAACATATCAAGGGAACAATGCGCAAGGAGGTATTATCAGATATCGGTGGTTTCTCGGGAGCTTTTTCCTTATCAAGCTTTAAAAATATGGAACAGCCCACGTTAGTATCTGGTACAGATGGTGTTGGAACGAAACTAAAAATAGCATTTTTATTGGACAAGCATGATACCATAGGTATTGACTGTGTTGCAATGTGCGTGAATGATATTGCATGTGCAGGTGCGGAACCATTATTTTTCTTGGATTATATTGCTTGTGGAAAAAATGAACCAGAAAAGATAGCTACCATTGTAAAGGGTGTTGCAGAAGGGTGTAAACAGTCCAATGCTGCACTCATTGGTGGAGAAACTGCAGAGATGCCTGGTTTTTATCCCGAGGATGAGTATGACTTAGCAGGTTTTGCAGTTGGTATTGTAGACCAGAAAAAATTGATTACAGGTGCATCTATGAAAGCCGGAGATACCTTAATTGGAATTGCTTCTTCCGGGATTCATAGCAATGGTTATTCCTTGGTTAGAAAGGTATTTCGTATGCAAAGAGAAACCTTAGATACCTATTATGAATCACTTTCGTCATCGCTGGGGGAAACTCTTTTAACCCCTACTAAGATTTATGTGAAAGCCTTACAGGGTTTAAAAAACGGTAATGTTACTATAAAGGCTTGCAGCCATATCACAGGTGGTGGTTTCTATGAGAATATTCCTAGAATGCTTCCAGAAGGGATACATGCAAGAATTATTAAGAATAGTTATGATATTCCGCCTATTTTCCACATGCTTTCAAAGGATGGAGATATTGAAGAACAGATGATGTACAATACCTATAATATGGGTCTTGGAATGATGATTGCCGTTGATAATAAAGAGGTAGATACGGCGATGAGAATCCTAAAGGAATCGGGCGAAAAGGCTTATATTGTTGGAGAGGCTGTTCAGGGTGAGAAGGGAGTTAGCTTATGCTAAAGCTGGCAGTTCTTGTATCAGGAGGAGGAACGAACCTACAAGCTCTGATTGATGAGATAGAACAAAAAAAGCTCACTGGCGTTAAGATTGAAGTAGTAATTAGCAATAAAGCTGATGTCTTTGCTCTGGAACGGGCTAGAAGGTATGGAATACCGGCGCATACAATTCTAAAGAAGGACTTTGGAAATCAGGATTTATTTGCTGATGCATTATTAAAGCTAGTTGATAGTTATCAACCAGATTTAATCGTTTTGGCGGGATGCCTTCTAATTATCCCAACTTCTATACTTAGAAGCTATAGGAATAGGATTATTAATATCCATCCCTCCTTAATCCCTTCGTTTTGTGGAGATGGGTATTACGGGCTTAAGGTGCATGAAGCTGTACTTAACCGAGGAGTAAAAGTAACCGGCGCAACGGTGCATTTTGTGGATGAAGGGGTAGATACAGGTCCCATTATTCTTCAAAAGCCAGTTCGGGTTCAACAGGGGGATACCCCGGAAATACTTCAAAAGAGGGTTATGGAAGAAGCGGAATGGGAGCTTTTACCGGCAGCAGTTGAATTAATAGCAAATAAAAAGATAATGATTGAGAATAATCAGGTTATCGTTTTATAATAGAAGATAGAAGGAAGCAGAAGGTAGGCCTTTTCCTGCTTTCTGCTTTTTCAAGTACCGTAATGGAGGATAAAGATGAAGATATTAATTATTGGCTCTGGTGGAAGAGAGCATGCAATAGCAACGAAGGTAGCGATGCGTCCAAGAGTAACGAAGCTATTTTGTGCACCTGGAAATGCCGGGATAGCAGAAATTGCAGAGTGCGTTAATATATCAGTAAATGAGTATGCACAGTTAGCTGAATTTGCAGTAAAGGAAGGCATTGATTTAACAATTGTTGGGCCAGACGATCCTTTGGTAGGTGGAATCGTGGATGTTTTTGAAGAAAGAGGACTTCGTGTGTTCG
The DNA here is from genome assembly GCA_023407575.1 of Bacillota bacterium. Taxonomy (GTDB): domain Bacteria; phylum Bacillota; class Clostridia; order Lachnospirales; family Lachnospiraceae; genus Mobilitalea. The sequence goes on along the minus strand of JAEYLX010000049.1, from coordinate 88,929 downwards.
GACCTCGTAAAAATGCTGCAATTTTAGAGGGGTCCAAAGCATTTTCGAAGGAATTGATGAAAAAATATAATATTCCAACTGCTGCTTACGAAAGCTTTGACCATCCTTCACAGGCAGTCGCTTATATAAAAAATAAAACATATCCTTTAGTATTAAAAGCAGATGGGTTAGCCCTTGGAAAAGGAGTGTTAATCTGTAATAATCATAAGGAAGCCATGGATGGTATCAAACAAATCATGGAAGACAAGCAGTTTGGGTCTGCGGGTGATCGGCTTGTGATTGAAGACTTTATGATTGGACGTGAAGTATCAGTTCTGGCCTTTTGTGATGGGACAAATATAGTGCCAATGACCAGTGCACAGGATCATAAACGTGCAAAGGATGGGGATAAAGGATTAAATACTGGAGGTATGGGAACCTTCTCCCCAAGCCCTTTCTACACACAAGATATTGATGAATATTGTAGAGAACACATTTATCAGCCAACAATAGCTGCTATGAAGGCTGAAGGCAGAGCGTTTGTTGGAATTCTCTTTGTGGGATTAATGCTGACAAAAAATGGACCAATCGTTATAGAATACAATGCTCGTTTTGGTGATCCGGAAGCACAAGTAATATTACCAAGAATGAAGAATGACTTGGTAGATATCATAGAAGCTTGTCTGGAAGAAAAACTCAATCAAGTTAAGCTGGAGTTCGAAGATAATGCTGCAGTATGTGTAGTTCTGGCGTCCTTTGGATATCCGGAGAAATATGCAAAGGGATTGCCAATCAATGGATTAAAAGAATTTGAAGGAAAGAAAGATTATTATGCCTTTCATGCTGGAACGAAAAAAGTAGGAGATAAGCTTGTAACCGATGGAGGGCGTGTAATTGGAGTTACAGCTCTTGGTAAAAATCTGAAAGAAGCAAGGTCAAAAGCATATGAGGCTGCCGACTGGGTGGATTTTGCAAATAAATATATGCGTAATGATATTGGAAAAGCGATTGAAGAAGCGTAGTGTATGAATGAGAAAAGAGAAGAGGAACACCTTCCCTCACACAGATTGACAGACAGATGTCAAACAGTGCATTAGGGGAAGGTATTCCTCTTCTCTTTTCTCCGCCAAGTCTTTGAAATATTTCTTTATATTACTACACTCTAAGGAAAGACGGATATGATTAATATTAACGGTAGCAATACACATACGCATATGTAGATAATTGTAAATAATATTCATGCAAAAAGGTGATAATTAACTTAAAAACTACATAATTAGTGAAGATAAGACAAAGAATCACACAATTGCCATAGAAGTGCCATAGTTAATTCGTACAATGGATATCATTATACGGAACTTGCTTACAATGCATGACTTGATAAAGTCCAACTCCAAATTCAGCTGAGTAATAGGCGAAAAGGAACATTGATGCATGGTTTAGCGAATGCTCACTCAATGAAAGGGGTATGGTATGAGAAAACAGTATTTTAGGTTGACAATGATTTTTCTTTTGGTAACTGCACTCATAATTCCGTATGGATTATTTGGGAACAGCAATCATGTAATGGCAGCTCAAACGGGGACAGTAACAGCATCTACACTAAATGTTCGAGCTGAGCCATCCTTAACAGCAGCGATCGTTCAGCTGAATGGTACAAATGTATACCTTATAAAAGGTGAAAGTGTTTCGATAATTGGGGACGAAGGAGACTTTTATAAAGTAACATTAAAATTTAATGGTAAGACGGTAGAAGGGTATGTATATAAGCAGTATGTTACGGTTAGTTCAGGCACAACCCCATCACCAACGGTGAAGCCTACTGTTACTCCAACACCTACAGTAAAACCAACAGTAACACCAACAGAAACACCCAAGCCTACAGAGAAACCAACACCTACAGTGACTCCTGCACCAGGGAATACTGCAACAAATGTTATTGCAAAAGAAGTTAAAATAAAGGGAAACGTAACTGCTACGACCTTAAATGTTAGAACTGGACCGGGAACTGCTTACAATAAGCTGGCATCCCTGGCAATTAATGCTTCAGTTATAGTTATTAATAAAACAATGGCTACAAACGGAACAGAATGGTACGCAATCACGTTTGCCAGTAATGGTAAATGGATAACAGGATATGCGGCAACCGATTATATTAAGATTATTTATGGTTCTAAAGGAATAAGAGCAAAGGTTTCAGAGACCAAACTTATGCTGAAATCCAAGGCTTCAAGTACATCGGCATATGTTAAGTATAAAACCACTGGCAATCTAGTCAGCATAGCGAAGAATCAAGAAATTCTCCTATGGTCAGAAACAACCAGTTCAGGTGTAAAGTGGTTAAAAGTATCAAGAACCATATCAGGAGTTAAATATGTTGGGTATGTTGAAGCTAATAAAGTAAAGTTTAAACCTACGATAGCAGTAACGACACCAACCCCGACGCCAACGGTAACACCAACACCAACGAAAGAGCCAACAAAGGCACCGACCGTAACACCAACACCAACAAAGACGCCTACAAAAGCTCCAACAGTAACGCCAACACCAACGAAGACACCAACAAAAGCCCCGACACCTACACCGGTAATAACACCTTCACCAAATATATCCGGAGATGATATGCAGGGTGTAGAAGTTAAAGTTTTAGATACGGTAACGAAACTTTATCGTGGCTATGTGAGTAATACATATTATCTGAATGCGTTTCAGGTATCTACTAATAGCTTGAGTCTCATGTATGATGAAAAATCGAATCCAATTGTCTTACAGGCCTCACAGGAAGTAATCGTATCAGCTAAAACTACAGTTTCAGGTGAGAGTTTTTACAAAGTGGATTTTTGGAATAATGGAACAATTAAAACAGGTTATGTTCAGGTAGCTTACATTTACATCGACGAGGACAGCGCAACAGAGAATCCTCCGACCAATACGGACAACCTTAGTTTTACAGATAAGTTATTAGCAGAGGGCTTCCCTCAAAGTTACATAGCACCACTCTTAGAATTACATGAAAAGTATCCGAACTGGGTTTTTAAAACATATCAAACAGGTTTAAACTGGAATGATGTTATAACAGCCGAAAGTGGTCCAGGAAAGAATGTACTTCCCAATTCGAAGGCATTGGAATGGAAATCCTTTGCAACAAGTGATTATAACTGGGGCACTGATACATTTACTGTACGTGATGCACCTTCCTGGGTAACAGCCTCTAAGGCAGCAATTGGTTATTATATGGACCCAAGGAATTTTTTGACTCCGGAGTACATTTTTCAATTTGAGCTATTAAATTACCAGAAATCATATCAGGTAGTAGAGGGCGTAGAGAATATACTAAAAGGGACAGCACTTTACAAAACCTCCTATAGCTTTGTTGATGAAACTGGAAAAACGAAAACATATACATATGCTGAGACCTTTGTGAAGGCAGCAGAATATTCTGGAGTAAGTCCATATCACCTTGCATCCAGAGTAAAACAGGAGGTTGTTACTGGAGCAACTACTTTGAGCGGTAGTGTTACTGGTAAATATCCGGGTTACGAAGGATATTATAACTTCTATAACATTGGAGCCAGTGATAGTGCCAGTGGTGGTGCAATTGCGAAGGGGTTAACCTATGCAAAAAGCGGATCCAATAGTGAAACTCTAAATAAAACCTACATGATTCCCTGGACGAATCCTTATAATGCGATTGTCGGAGGATCCACTTTCATAGGCGATGGTTATATTAGTAAAGGACAAAATACAATTTATCTTCAAAAATTTAATGTTACTTCGTATTCGACCTACTATCATCAATATATGACCAACGTGGAAGCACCTTATGCCGAAGGGAAGAAAATGTTTACTGCCTACACGGGTATGACGGATAAAGCAATTGTATTTTCTATCCCGGTGTACTTAAATATGCCGGCAAGTAAGATCGATGTACCTAAAGCTATGTTAAATCCGAATAATAGACTGAAGACATTAAACGTTACGGATTCTACAGGAGCAAAATTAGCATTGACACCTACGTTTAATTATGCAACCTTTAACTACACCATAGTAGTTGATTCTACAGTTGACAGTATTACAATTGCAGCAACAACAGTTAGTACAAAGGCTAAAGTTTCAGGAACTGGAACGCTTAAGGTAAATAAAGGCAAAAATGAATACTTAATTCCTGTTACTGCTGAGAATGGTGATGTCGTCGTATATAAAGTAACAATTACTCGAGGAGATTAGCAAAAAGGTTTGAGCTATTACGAATATTGTAATGTGGCTTGTAACATTGAAGGAATGGACCAAATAGTCCGGCCACAGGGATTTACCTGATGGCCGGATTTTAAGAGAGAAGGAATATAAAACATCATGAAAAAGAAAATGATAATGTACATAGTAGCAATGTTCTGTTTTTTAGCAGGTACATTTGCTGCAACTACAACTTGTCAGGCGGCTAGTGCTGAAGTAACCATTACCGCGGACTCAAAAGAAGTAACCGTAGGTGACAGTTTATTTGTTTATATTAATATAAACTCGGAGACACTTTTTGGAGATTTCGAAGCATATTTAGCATATGATAAAGAACTTCTTCAATTTAAGGAAGGAGAATCCGTAATTAGTGGTGGAGATGGTCTTTTAAGTATTTCTGACATGGGTGTACTCCAAGGAGATAACACAAGAAGATACACCATGGAATTTGAAGCAATTAAATCAGGCTATTGTGAATTTTCCTTTGATGGAAGAACACCAATTTATGAATTCACCAATGGAAATGAGATGTCAGTCTCAAGTTCCGCACTCACTATAAATATTAAGGCACAACCAACTGCTTCAACAAATGCGAAACTAGAATCCTTAAAAATTAGTTCCTATGTGTTGTCCCCCAAATTTGATTCCGGAATAACGGAGTATGATATTAATGTCGACAGTGATACAGAAGAATTAGTTATTTCAGCATTGCCAGAAGATGAAAAAGCAACGATCTCCATAGGTGGCAATGAAAAGTTTCAAGAAGGAAAAAATAATGTTATTATTTCTGTGGTAGCAGAATCAGGAGACGTCATAAAATATACTATTCATGTTAACAAAGCTGGAATAGAGGCAACGCCAACAACACCACCGGAGCCAACACCATCAGGGGAAATAAAGGATGTTGAAATTGTGAGTATTGATGGTGAAGAATACATTGTTATTAGTGGAAGATTTAAGCTAATAGAAGCTGGTAGTGATGTTCAAATACCGGAGGGTTATCAAGTAAGCAGCATAACTTTAGCAGGTACAACAGTTACAGCTTATATTCCAAAGGATAATGCGGCAAGCGATTTTATACTCCTATATGCAATGAATGAAAAAGAGGAAGCTAGTTTTTATCGTTTTGATAGAGTTGAGAATACTTTACTTAGATATTATCCTGATACACAAAAAATAGAAACTGATAATGGTGTGGATGCAGATAAGATGATTGAATTAGAAAAACAATATAATGATAATTTAACCAAGGCAGCCATCTTTATTGCAATTTTATGTGCAGTCAGTGGTGCGTTAGCATTTGTAAGCGTACGTTTTTGGTTGAAGCTTAAAAGAAGAAGATAATAACTGTAGATGAATTAAATTGATAGAAAAAGTACATTAAAATAAAAGGTATTGACATTTATAGTATATTTGTTATATTGAATATATAACAGATATAACGAAATAAGTAGAGCTATTTTTGCTTATATTATATGTTGGTATCTTTTATTTAACTAATGTACTTTTTTTGCATAACAACAATATTTCTGTACAACTGAAGTTTGTTGTAAGCCGCAATAGAAATCAAAGAGGTGTTTTTCATGTATTTGCAAATAGATTTTAATAGCGATGAAGCAATCTATATACAGCTTAGAAATCAAATTATTTATGGAATTGCTACATCACAGCTCCAAGAAGGCGAGTGTCTTCCATCTGTTAGAGACTTAGCGGAACTCATAGGAATTAACATGCATACTGTGAACAAGGTATACGCTATTTTAAAACAAGAAGGATACGTAAAACTTGATCGCAGAAAGGGTGCAGTGGTTGCTGTTGATATTAATAAAATATATGCGGTTCAGGAGATGCGTGATGAGTTGCGGATTGTGTTAGCAAAGGCATTCTGTAAGAATATTAATTGTGAAGAGGCACATCAAATTGTCAACGATATCTTTAGTGAATTTGAAAGGGGGTAACACCTATGTTATGTGATAGATGTCAGAAGAAGGATGCTAAAATTTTGTATACTGAGATAGTGAACGGATTAAAGAAAGAACAGCATTTATGTGAGGAGTGCGCTACCGATTACACCTCTTTCCAAATGGAAAAACCAATTATGAATAGTGAATTAACATTAGGTGACCTGTTGTCTACCTTACTTGATAATTACAATACCTACGATAAGAAGAGAACAGGTGAAGCAAAGCCTACCATTACATGTTCCAGTTGCAATACTACCTATGACGAATTTGTTCAAAAGGGACGCTTTGGCTGTGCCGATTGTTATAATAACTTTCATTCACAGCTTGGAAAAACCTTTAAGGGAATACAAGGTGCAGAACAACATGTTGGAAAGAAACCACGTGGGTTTACTGCTGCAGAAACAGCGAAAGTGGTAAAGGGCATTTCGGAAATAGATAAACTTACTTTAAACCTTCAAGAAGCAATTGAGAAGGAAGAGTTTGAAGAAGCAGCAAGACTTCGAGATTTAATAAAGCTAATGAAGCAGGAGGAGGCAAGCAATGCTTAAATGGTATGAACAGAATGTACCAGACAGTGATGTAGTAATTTCCAGTCGCATAAGGCTTGCAAGAAACCTTAAAACCTATCCTTTTTCGTCAAAAATATCAGAGCAACAAGCGGAAGAGCTGGTGGAAGAGGTAAAAGCCATTGCTCCAATTCTGTCTGAGAAAGAAAACAGAAGATTTTACGCCTGCAATATTAAAACACTGAACGATATTGATAAAACAGCTATGGTGGAGCGACATATTGTTAGTCCTCTTTTGGCTGAAAAGGAACAGACAACAGGACTCATTCTATCAGATGATGAGACTGACAGTATTATGATTAATGAGGAAGATCATGTAAGAATTCAAGCGATTATGGGTGGATTAAATTTAGAGAAAGCCTATAGTGAAGCAGATCGTATTGATGATATTGCTTGTGAAAAACTCAATTTTGCTTATGATGAAAAATACGGATATTTAACCTCGTGTCCAACAAATTCAGGAACAGGGCTACGTGCCTCCTGTATGGTGTTTTTACCAGCACTTAGTGCCGCAAGAATGATTCAGAAACTAATTGAAGAGGTAGCTAAGTATGGGGTAACCATCCGCGGAATTTACGGGGAAGGTACCAAGAGTTTAGGAAGTATTTATCAAATATCGAATCAAAAGACGATGGGGATTTCAGAGGCAGAAACAATCGAGAATTTGAAGCGTATTGTATTTCAGGTAGTAAAGCAGGAACGTAAACGCCGAGAATATATGATGTCGGTAAATGCTGATGAAATTGAAGATCAGGTATATCGAACCTATGGAATATTAAAGTATGCAAGGCAAATCTCCTCAGATGATGCGATGACACTGCTTTCACAGATTAAGTTTGGAATGGATTGCGGATTGGTTACCTTTGATAGGGACATTAATATTCATAAACTTATGATGGGGGTTCAACCCGGCAGTCTTCAATGGACCTTAGGTAAAAATGTTGGGAGTTTAACCAGAGATCAAGCGAGAGCTGAATATATAAGAAAAGAATTGCCTACAATTATTTAGAAAATGGTAGAATGGAGGACATAAAGATGAATGAAAAACTCACAGAAAATGCGAAAAAAGCTATTAATGTGGCTAGGGAAGTAGCGTTTCGCTTATCCCATAATTATATCGGAACTGAGCACCTGCTTATAGGGTTATTAGAGGTAGAGGGTGTTGCTTCGAAAATATTAGAAGAGAATGGTGTTACCACCGATAAAGTTTTAGAACTTGTAAATCAATTAATAGCACCAAGTAATGGTGTTGAAATCATGGATGCAGGAACCTTTACACCAAGGTCCAAGCGAATTTTGGATCAAAGCCATAAAGAAGCAGCCAAATTTAAGGCTCAATTGGTAGGAACAGAACATATTTTGATTTCACTAATCAAGGAATCAGATTGTATTGCTGTAAGATTACTGAACACTCTTGGGGTGAATGTACAGAAGGTATACTTCGACATTCTTGCAGCTTCTGGTGTGGACATTAATGCTGCAAAGAACGAGTACACAGCAGCGAAAGGCAAACAAAAGGGGAAGACCAGTGCAACACCAACCCTGGATCAATATAGCAGAGACCTTACGGAATATGCAAGAGAAGGAAAGCTTGATCCGGTTATCGGAAGAGAAAATGAGATTCAAAGAGTTGTTCAAATTCTTAGCCGTAGAACCAAGAATAATCCTTGTCTTGTTGGAGAGCCAGGTGTTGGTAAAACTGCCATTGCAGAAGGACTCGCGTTAAAAATAGTAGAAGGTAATATACCGGATACAATAAAAGAAAAGCGTGTAGTAACCCTTGACTTATCAGGAATGGTGGCAGGCAGTAAATATCGTGGTGAATTTGAAGAAAGAATTAAGAAGGTAATCAGTGAAGTAATTGCAGATGGAAGCGTATTATTGTTTATCGACGAAATCCATACAATTATTGGTGCTGGTGGAGCCGAAGGTGCAATTGATGCATCAAATATTTTAAAGCCTTCCTTAGCAAGAGGTGAGCTTCAAATAATCGGTGCAACCACAAGAGAAGAATATCGTAAATATATTGAAAAGGATGCTGCGCTTGAAAGAAGATTTCAGCCAGTAGTAGTGGAAGAACCTTCTGAAGATGAGGCAATTCAAATTTTATTTGGTTTACGTGATAAATATGAGGCACATCATCAAGTTCGCATTACAGATAGCGCAATTGAGGCAGCAGTTAAATTATCCAGCAGATATATTAACGATCGTTACTTGCCAGACAAAGCCATAGACTTAATGGATGAAGCGGCATCTAAAGTACGCCTAAGCACTTATACCTCTTCTCCGGAAATTAAAGATATGGAGCAGGAAATCAAACGACTTGAGGATAACAAAGAAAAAGCAATTAAAGAAGAGGCTTATGAAAAAGCTGGTGAGATAAAGAAACAACAGGAAGCAATGCAGGAGCAATTAGAAAAGCGTAAGCTTTCCGAAGAGAAAGAAAAGCTGGAGAAGCAATTAGTAGTCAGTGATAATGAAATTGCTGAAATCGTTGCAAGCTGGACGAAAATCCCTGTGAAGAAGCTTGCAGAGGAAGAGACAGAGCGTCTTCAAAATCTTGAAAGTATTCTTCATAACCGTGTAGTTGGTCAAGAAGAAGCGGTGGGAGCAGTTGCAAAAGCAATTCGACGTGGCCGTGTTGGATTAAAAGATCCTAATCGTCCAATTGGTTCCTTCTTATTCTTAGGGCCAACTGGTGTTGGCAAGACAGAACTTTCCAAGGCCTTGGCGGAAGCAATGTTTGGCAGTGAGAATTCCATTATTCGTGTTGATATGTCCGAATATATGGAGAAGCATAGTGTCAGCAAATTAATTGGTTCTCCTCCAGGATATGTTGGATATGATGAAGGTGGTCAGTTAAGTGAGAAGGTAAGACAGAATCCTTACTCTGTTATCTTATTTGATGAGATAGAAAAAGCACATCCAGATGTATTTAATATTCTCTTACAGGTATTGGATGATGGGCATATTACCGATGCACAAGGAAGAAAGGTTAGCTTTAAAAATACGATTATTATTATGACCTCCAATGCTGGAGCACAGAATATTATTGCTCCAAAACGTCTTGGTTTTGCTTCTGTAATTGATGAAAAAGAAGATTACAAGAAAATGAAAGAAGGGGTTATGGATGAGGTGAAAAGAATTTTTAAACCAGAGTTTATTAACCGTATTGATGAGATTATTGTATTCCACTCCTTAACCAAGGAAAATATTAAGAGCATTGTTTCTATCATGGTCGCTACTATTGCAAAACGTAGTAAGACACAGATGAATATTGGAATTGAAGCTTCTGATACAGTGACAGATCATCTTGCAGAGGTGGGCTTTGATCCAAAATACGGTGCTAGACCTCTTCGCAGAGCAATTCAGACAAATATTGAAGATAAGTTGGCAGAAGCTATCCTTGCAGGTACAATCAAAGAGGGAGATACCGTTCGTGTAGAATATCTTGACAACGAAATGGTATTACAGGCAAAATAATGGATAACAGTTACAAATTTATTAGTAGTTGGTAGTGGAAATTTTTTAGGATTTCGTATATAATTGAGCTATGCAAGAAAAATAGAGAAAAAACTCATACTGTGCAATCAATACTATTAGGAGGATCATACAATGGCAGTCGTGGAAGAGTTAATACGCAAGGAAAGCGATGGGACATTAAGCTTCGGTAACTATTCATTAAATATAAAATCAAAGGTTTCTGATTTTGAACATCAGGGGGACTTATATAAGGTTAAGACATTTAGTGAAATTACGAAACTGGAGAAGAACGGGATGTTTGTATACGAATCAGTACCCGGAACTGCCGTATTTCATTTTGATTCCAAGGGCAATAGCTTAAGCTTTGAAGTTAGTGGTAAGGATAATGCTCAAATTACCTTAGAGCTTGAGGCAGATAAAGAATATGAAATCTTAAAAAATGATTCCTATTTGGATAAAATTAAGACTAATATTGGCGGAAAACTAATTTTAAGTTTAGAACTTGAAGAAGGAAATAAGGATATTATAAAGGTGGTTAAACAGTAATATGGCTAAAAATAAAACGGTGTTTTTCTGTAAAGAGTGTGGCTTTGAATCATCAAAATGGTTGGGCCAGTGTCCGGGGTGTAAAGAGTGGGATACCTTTACAGAGGAACCCGTTTTAAAGAAGTCAAATAAAAACACTGGAATAAAGACAAACAGAGAGCCAGAGCTTTTATCGAATATAAAAGCTGAGTCAAAGTTAAGACTTTGTTCTGGAATAGAGGAATTTGACCGTGTATTGGGAGGGGGCATCGTAAAAGGCAGCCTGGTTCTGGTAGGCGGTGATCCTGGTATTGGTAAATCTACGCTACTATTACAGATGTGTAGAGAAATCGTAAATCAGTCAAAGAAGATACTTTATATTTCAGGAGAAGAATCCTTGAGCCAGATTAAAATGAGAGCTGAGAGGCTCGGTGTTTTTAAAGGTGAACTTCTTCTACTATGTGAAACAAACTTAGATTTAATTGAAGATACAATTGAAAAACATAAACCAGATATTGTAGTAATAGATTCTATACAGACCATGTTTAAAGATGAGGTTTCCTCTGCACCTGGAAGTGTAAGTCAAGTTAGGGAGGCAACAGCAACTTTAATGCAGATTGCTAAGGGGACGGATATCACTATCTTTATCATAGGTCATGTGACAAAAGAAGGTGTAGTAGCTGGCCCAAGAGTATTGGAGCATATGGTGGACACTGTACTTTATTTTGAAGGTGACAACTATGCCTCCTATCGAGTGTTAAGAGCTGTTAAAAATCGTTTTGGCTCTACCAATGAAATTGGCGTTTTTGAAATGCAAGGTTCTGGTTTAGTGGAAGTTAAAAATCCTTCGGAGTTTATGCTGAAAGGTCGACCGGAAGGTGAACCGGGTTCTGTAGTGGCAGCTTCGATTGAAGGAACACGACCAATTCTTGTAGAAGTACAAGCCTTGATTTGCAGAACTAATTTTAATATGCCCCGCAGAACAGCAGCAGGAACAGATTATAATCGAGTTAATCTTTTGATGGCTGTACTCGAAAAACGAGCTGGAATTCAACTGTCCGACTGTGATGCTTATGTGAATGTGGCAGGTGGTATGCGAATCACGGAGCCAGCACTAGATTTAGCTGTTTCCTGTGCAATTCTGTCCAGTCATAAAAATATTGCGATAGATCATAGGACTGTAATTTTTGGTGAAGTCGGATTAACTGGAGAGATCAGAGCCGTTAATATGGCAGAACAACGAGTGTCGGAAGCAGCAAAAATGGGCTTTGAGGTATGTATTTTACCGCAGGCTAATAAAGAGCATATTAAGGTAAGTGGTATTAAGTTAATAGGTGTTAAAAATCTCCAAGAAGTTATGGCAATATTGCGTAAATAATATAGTAATTTATCGAGCAAGTAACCATACGATACATAACAACTGCGGCTGGAAGGTTAAGTGATTGAGAATTAATCTTTGATATAACAGGGGGATACAGAGGATGAAGGAATTAAAGGATGAATTAATCATTCTTTCAACTGCTCAGGAACGTATGAAGAATGTCACAGAGTTAATGTGTCAATGGAATAACTCGCAGATTAATACGGAAAAATGTGCTTTTGAGGCTATGAACACGATTGATTATGTCCAAACTCGTTCAAAGGAAAGTAAGAACCTTCTTATAATGCTTCAGGAATGTTATAAAGAAATAGCCAGTGTTACGCCGGAGGATAAGAGAGAGAGCATGAAAAGCCTATTAGACGAACTTAATGGTCTGCTTCAGCTGATTTCTGAAACTACTGCAACAGCGAATGACATTGCCCATCGTATGGAAGATGAGATAGCCTTCCAAAAGGAATTAGGAGATGACATACACAAGGAGCTTCTAAAAGCAGGAGAAAGTATTGACTTGGCTACTGCAGCTACCGAATTGATTATGGTTGATTTGTAGAAAATAGTATACATAAAAAATAGTGTGCATAAAAAATGGTGTGTGATTATTATCCAACAGAGAATAGTTCTCTTTGTGGATAATAATCACACGCTATTTTAGTTATGGGTAAGCCTGGCTTAAGTTTTTAATACATATCCTCTAGCTTCGTTTTATAAACCTCGTAATCCCATCTGGTCTCTTCTGATAATGCACTATATTCATTTTCGGTATCCCTTAGAGCATACTCATCCCGAAGTCTGGATTGCATCTGGCTGTGATATCCTGCACGTGTTGCTCGGGCATATCGTTCCAAGCAGGTGTTTCGTAAATATTCAAGATCACCAAAACAAACTTCATCATACTGCTTTCTCATAAAGTTAATTAATTCGTTATCCGTTAACTCGTCCTGGGTTTCATTTTTATAAAGATAGAAAATTTCCTGTAGTTCTGCCAGAGTATCGATATAGTTCTCTTGAATAATGTATTGTGAGTCACAGAAGACATCAATGAGTTTTGGCAGAATACCTGATCCAAATTCTACGCGTTGGTTATCGGTAAGTGAGCTTTTTCTGTTTATCATTAAATTGGTTACATCTTCTGAAGTTAATACTAATCCGTAAGGTTCTGTCTTTTTATTACAGTCCAATATCTTAAGTAATTCTTCCTGTTTCTGCTTTGCAACAATTAAATGAAACATATCCTCCATAACAGCTCTCCTTTAATCAATCATTTTTAAACATGACTATTAAATATAAAACCTATTACATTTAAAACCTATTAAACATAAAACCTATTAAACATAAAACCTATTAAACATAAAACCTACTAAACATGAAACCTATTAAACATGAAACCTATTAAACATAAAACCTATTAAACATAAAACCTACTAAACATGAAACCTATTAAACATGAAACCTATTAAAAATAAAACTTATTAAACATGAAACTAATTAAAAATAAAACTAATTAAATAAAACTTATTAAAAATGAAACTTATTAAACATGAAACTTATTAAACATGAAACTTATTGAATATGAAACTTATTGAATATGAAATTTATTAAACATAAAACTTATTAAGCATATATCTTTCTTGTTTAAAAATGTTATATATTTCATAGCCTTTTTCAAGTAGTGGGAATGATACCTAAATCATATACGGATAGCATTTTTATTACAAGTCTAGTAACTACAGAATTTTTGAGGTATAATTATATTAGAAAGATATGATTTTGATTTACATGAAGGTAAAAGATGTACATCGAGGATACAATAGATATTCTGAAGATTATCTTTGATATTCGTGCTAGATTTAATATAATATGGACAGGTTATTAGGGGAACTTTTGGAGGTTTTATGTTCTTTAAAAATAAACGAAAACGATTACCATTAAAAACAGTATACTATACATCTTTTCTGTTTTTTATAGTGATACCGATTTTAATTGTATTAGTAGTTGCACTTATGGTATTAAACCAACAGTTTAAGAATCAGGCAATAGAAAACATTAAGAGAGCGCAAGAGGCTGTTATAGCTGACTTGATTTCAGATGAAGATATTATGTCAATGCGACTTTCACATATGATATACACCAATGACAATGAAATCTTAAAGTATGCAGCGGGAACAGACACACAAGATCAAAGTGACAGAAATGAATATGAAAAAAAACTTACCCAGACAGTGGATTTAGTATTAGAACCTGTGAAAGATATTATTTCTGTTAGTTTTTATATGAAGGATGGAAGAGAAACCTATCTGAAAAATAAAATAAGGCTGACCAGAGAAGAAATAGTCGCGAGCAAGTGGTATCAAGATGCTTTGAAAAAAGAAAATACCGTAAACATAGGATTCTATGATACAAAGTCTACGAATGATTTATATATGGGTAATAAAAAGGATTCCTTAATCCTCGTATTTGCATTAGCGCCAGATGTGACTACCGATCGTTCACAGAAAATAGAAATGGTTATGTATTATCAAACCACAGATGCAGCAGAACGTATTAAATCAAATAACCAAGCCTATCTTGGAGGAAAAAATAAACTAGGTATTTCACAAATTACAGGCACTGAGGGAGAATTGGTTTTTTCAACACAGAAAGAGAGTAATTATCCTTTAGATGAGTATATCTGTATAAAAACACCTATTCAATTTAACAGTACCACCTGGTATATTGAAAATTATATCAAACCTTCCGAACTTACAGCAGACTTTTGGCATACAGCTTTATTTGTATTAGGAGCAGCAATATTAATACTTCTGTTATCGGGTTATTACTCCAGATATTTTTTAAGAAGTATTATTAAACCCATTGAAGAGATCAGTGGGGGTCTGAAACAGGTAGAGGAAGGAAATCTTGAGGTTCATATTTCTTCAAAAGGCCAGTTTGAAATTAGAACAATGATTCATCAATTCAATGCCATGGTACGAAGACTAAGGGCATTGGTAAATGAATACGAAGATAAGATTAATAATGCAGATAAATCACCTGCGGATTACTTAGCAGCAATGATAAAAGGTGAGATGTCTCCGGAAGAGGTTAGTAAGAAATCCAAGGAATTCTTTATGGATCAGTATGCTCTGTTGGGATTTCAAGTTGGAAACTATAGTTCTAAGAATATGGAAGCAGAAGCAACGAAACTTTTAAGTAGCTTTGAACGAAATCCAAGATTTGTTTCCAGATGTATCATTTATATGGAAAGTCCTGAATTCTTTCTTGTATTTTATAGGATTACAGAAAAAGAGTATTCTTCTAAGATAATTACGATGGTGGAGGAATTGCAAAGGGTAGGAAGTCATGACCAGGGAGTTCAGATTAGTGTTTGTATTGGTAAGATTAGTTCTGGTTACGCTGAATTACTTGAGCAAGTAAATGAAATTAGGGACAAGATGCCTCTGCGCTATTTAAAAGGTAATCATGCAATTATTAATCTTAATGAAGAAAAGGAAAAGTTTGATAACCTCCTGCAAAAAGCAGTGGAGTATGAGAAGCTGGCCAGAGCTCTGTATATTGCGGATGAGAAGAATATGAACCAGGAAAAAGAGAAGATGTTTGGAGCTTTTAGCAACTATTCCATAGAGGAAATTAAGTTGCAGGTTTATTCCGTCATTTTGGCAATCGGGATGCAATTTGACAAGGATAATTCAAACTACTTGGAGGTGTTCGGTAAACAGCAATATGATTACTTTGATAAGATAGAGCGAATAGAGGATATAAGAAATATTAAACTTTGGATTACAAATTATTTTGCCTGGATTATGGATTATTCCGCTTCCAAATTAAATGTGTCTAACAACGATGTAATTATAAAAGCGAAAAGATATATAGCAGATCATTATGAGGAGGCAGAACTATCCTTAACAAAGGTTGCGGATTATGTTGAGCTGAATGAAAAGTATTTTAGTAACCGATTTACAAAAGAAACCGGTGAAACCTTCTCCACCTATTTAACAGAATTAAGAATTCAAAAATCCTGTGAATTGTTAAAGAATACTAATTTTAAAGTATATGAAATTGCTGAAATGGTGGGTTACTATAATGTAGAGCATTTTAACAGAATGTTTAAAAGACAAAATGGAATTAGTCCAGCCCAATATCGTAAAAGCACGTAAACAAGATGAAAGAATAAGTCGTTTTCTCTTATAATAAATGAAACATCAAATCGTTTTATTTGTCGTGAAGAATAAGTATAACTTCCTTGGAACACAAGTTGATAGATGAAAAGTCAATCAGCGGGTGTATTTAAGGAAGTTATTCTTTTTCGGGCAAAGTGATTTACGAGTTAAAATATGGTATTTATCAGACCCAAGCAGGAGAACCTGCGAAATTTTAGTTGTTTGGATATTAATAAATAGTCACAAAATATAAATGATAACAAATCCTACGTAATAAATAGAGTATAAGTGCTAAATAACAAACGAAAAATATAAAATACATACTTACAATATATAACTTTATTTGGCAAAAAATATAAAATATCAATTGATTTCTTACCTTGCATCAATAATTCTAACAAAAAACCAAGTTTCAAAAAGCGACAATCTGAAAAATAATCAAGAAAAATGATAATATGAAATGGTGATTTTAGCAGGAAATTGATATGCTGACCTCACAAACGAAAGGGAGGTATTTTATTTATGAGAAAAAAACTATTAGTACTTATGTTATCTTTCGCAATGGTAGCATCTACCTTAGCAGGATGTGCTAATGCGAAAAATGACAAACCAGATGATTCTAAAACACCTGATAATACATCAGGAGAAACTTCAAAGGAAGATTTAAGCGGTACTCTTACCTTTACTATCTGGGATAATAACTTAAATACTTTTATTGAAGAAAATGATATGGTATCAAAATTTCAAGAACAATATCCTAATATAGATATTGAAGTTGAAAAAATCAAAGATGACTCCGAATACTGGAATGCTATGAAAATGCGTGCATCAGCAAATCAGTTACCTGACATTATGTTCAACAAACCTTTTACCTTATCAAGATTTAAAGATTATTTAGTTGATCTTTCTTCCACAGAAGCAGCAGCTAATAATGAATTAGCAAGCGGTTATGCAATGGATGGTAAAGTTCTTGGTGTTCCTATGACAGCTGGTTATGAGTATGTGTATTATTGGAAAGACATGTTTACAGAAGCTGGTGTGGAAGTTCCTACCACTTGGCCAGAATTTGAAGCAGCAGCAAAAACCTTACAGGATTATTATAGCGCAAGCAATGAAGACTTTATGGCACTTGCAATGGGCTTAAAAGATGAGTGGCCGGATTATCCTTTCATGGAATTCATGCCAGCACTGGAAGCAGGCAATGGACAGAACTGGAATACAATGGCAACACAGGATACACCTTTTGCTGAAGGAACTGACATTTATAAAGCATATCAGAAGATTAACAGCTTATTTACCTCTGGAGTTCTAGGTAAAGATCCTCTAGGTTTAGGTAATGATCAGGCAACAACTTTATTTGCTACAAAGAATGCAGCAATGATCGCACTTGGTGACTGGGGTCTTCAAAATATCGTAGGTGGTGCAGAAGATGTATCCGAACTTGGAACCTTCTATCTTCCAACAAGAAATTCTGAAACTGATCCATATAATGTAATTGTACAAGGTGACTCTTTAATGGGTGTAACAAATACTTCTAAGAATCAGGAAGCAGCAATTGCCTTCGTTGAATGGTTCTATTCCGAAGCATGGTATCCAGATTACCTTAACTATGTATCCTCTGCTTCTTCCATGACAAACTTCCCTAAGGAGAAGGATCCGATTCTTGCACAGGCAGATACTTTAACTCCTGATAAAGTACTTATTATGTATGATGGTGGTGGCGAAGACTTTTCTTCCATTCAAAATGAAACTACCTTTGATTACAAGAAGCTAGGCGCTGAGATGTTAACAAATGGATTTGATTTTAATGCAAAGTTAACAGATCTTAATGATAAGTGGAAAGCCGCAAGAGAAAAACTTGAGATTAAGTAATTATATCATATTTTAATGGTTATGGGGCCGTTGTAAAATGTTTACGTTACAACTGCCCCATATACTATCAGGAGGTTGTTATGTCGAAATTAAATAGAAATCGAATGTGGTTCATTCTAATATCACTTATAGTACCTGTATTACTTCTGATAGGGTTTGTAGTGGTTCCGGCTGGTGATTTAATTCGTATGAGTTTTACAAACTGGGATGGATTTTCTAAGGAAAGTAAATTTATTGGTTTTGGTAATTATTTTTCCATGTTTCAAAACGCAGACCTATGGTTATCGTTAAAGAACAATGCGGTTTATTTTATTGTTCACTTTTTAATGATACCAGTAGAGTTGGGGTTTGCTGTTTTATTAACCACGAAGCTGCGGGCAGCTAAGTTTTATAAGACAATGGTTTTTATGCCCTACATTATTAATGGTGTTGCAATTGCCTATGCCTTTTCTTACTTCTTTTCACCCATCAATGGTGCTTTTGATGCCATTTTAGAATTATTTAAGTTGGATTTCCTAAGTCAGAACTGGTTATCAGATTCTTCCATTGTGAATTACGTGCTCTCCTTTGTATCTGTTTGGAGATTCAGCGGTTATCATGTAATTTTATTCATGGCAGCACTACAGTCCATCCCCCAGGATATAGGAGAAGCGGCAAAGGTAGATGGTACAAATTCCTGGCAGTTGTTCCGATACATTCAGGTGCCTGCAATAATGTTAATGGTGGATTTTGTTCTGTTTGATAATATTAGAGGAGCACTTCAAGTATTTGATATTCCATTTGTAATGACCTCGGGTGGTCCTGGATATGCATCTTCCACCTTTACCTTATATACAATCAAGACTGCTTTTACATTCTCTAACTTTGGTCTCGCTTCTACAATGGCGGTTACCATTATGCTATTAATCGTAGTTATTTATTTTATACAGAACAAATTCATTCATGGTGTGGTATTAAGGGATAGGAGGAAGACACATGCAAAAAAGAATAACAGTACAGTTGCTTAAACAAATCATATGTATCGGTATGGTAGTAGTTGTATTACTACCGATTCTGTTGACGTTGTTTGCAGCATTAAAAACAAAGGCTGATATGGTAAATACCTCTCCCTTGCTTCTGCCTGATTGGGGTAAAATAACTTTTGATAATTTTAAGAAGGTTTTATCGGATAAGTATTTATTATTAGGTTTTAAAAATACTGGGATTATATTGGTAGTTTCCATTTTCTTTAACGTTATGTTTGGTACTATTACAGCTTTTATTATTGAACGTTTTCAATTTAGAGGTAAAAAGATTGTAGTGGCTCTGTTCTTTGTTGGTATGTTAATTCCCAACTTTGTTACTGAAATTGCAAGATTTCAGATTATACAAGGATTACATTTATACAATACCCTGGGTGCTCCCATCGTTATTTATATCGCAGCAGACCTTATGCAGCTTTATATCTACAGACAGTTCTTATCCGGTATTCCGGTGACCCTGGATGAAGCAGCACTACTGGATGGATGTTCCTATTTTGGATTATTTCGAAGGATTATATTTCCCCTTCTTGCACCAGCGACAGCAACGGTTGTTATTATTAAAGCCATCAATATAATCAATGACATGTATATTCCTTATTTATATATGCCAAAGAATAAACTACGAACACTTACCACTTATATTATGAATTTTGCAAATGCTCAACAAGGCTCTTGGCAACTACTTGCAGCTGGTATTATAATAGTAATGATGGCGACAATTTTAATCTATATCTTTTTCCAGAAGTACATTATTGCCGGTGTTACCTCAGGTTCTGTAAAAGAATAATTGGGTGAATAATAGTTACTTTTACAGACTTGTACTTATGCAGAAATTAAGTTTTTCGTAGGATTGGAGAATTAATATGAAACCAGACATTAATTATTTGGATAATCCAGAGATTTTTAGAGTCAATCAATTACCAGCACATAGTGACCATGCATTTTTTTGTAACGCAGAAGAAATGCAGACAGAAGTAAATTCCTTACAACAATCCTTAAATGGTGTTTGGAAGTTTCATTACAGCATGAATTCAAAGGAACGGCCCACAGATTTTTTTAAAGAAGAATTTAAACAAGAAGAATTTGAAGAAATAAAAGTACCTGGTCATATTGAGTTGGCTGGATATGATCAAATTCACTATATTAATACCATGTATCCCTGGGAAGGTCATCAGTTCAGACGTCCAGCTTATAGTCTGGATGGTAAGGATAAGGGAGAAGGAGCTTTTAGCAAGGCTTCTTATAATCCAGTTGGTTCCTATCTTAAGACCTTTGATTTGGAGGAAGGATTGCTTGGCAAAAGAGTCTGTGTTTGCTTTGAAGGAGTGGAGCAGGCGATGTTTGTATGGCTAAACGGGGAGTTTGTAGGTTATGCCGAAGACAGCTTCACACCTTCGGAATTTGACTTAACTCCATTTATCAGAGAAAAGGGTAACGTGCTTGCAGTGGAGGTGCATAAGAGAAGTTCAGCAGTTTTCTTGGAGGATCAGGACTTCTTCCGCTTTTTTGGAATCTATAGAAATGTAACTCTATATGCAAAGCCAGAGATTCATGTTGAAGATATGTGGGTGAGACCGGTACTGAATGAGGATAATACATCGGGGACTCTGGCTCTTGACCTGAAGATTTCTTACTTAGAACAACCAGGGGATATAAAGATATATTTGAAGGATGCTCAAAGGAAGATCCTAGTACAGAAGACAGCTCCAATTTCTGAAAATATGAAACTTGTACCAGAAGCTATCGAAACTATTATTCCTTGGGATAATCATAATCCATATTTATATACATTGGAACTGGAACTCTATGATACAGCAGGCAATCTTATGGAAGTTGTTCCATATAAAATCGGTTTTCGAAGAATAGAAATAAAGAATAAGATTATTTTATTGAACGGAAATAGGCTTATTCTGAATGGTGTTAACCGTCATGAATGGAGTGCCGAAAGTGGTAGATGCATAGATAGAAAAGAAATGAACTGGGATATCCAGTTATTCAAAGACAACAGCATCAATGCTGTTAGGACCTGTCATTATCCGGACCAGATTCCCTGGTACAATCTCTGTGATGAAAATGGTATCTATATGATGGCAGAAATGAATTTGGAATCCCATGGTTCCTGGCAGAAGATGGGACGAATAGATCCTTCCTGGAATGTACCCGGCAGTATACCACAGTGGAAAGAGGTTGTCCTTGACCGAGCAAGAACGAACTTTGAAACCTTCAAAAATCACACCTCAATTTTATTCTGGTCCCTGGGCAATGAATCCTATGCAGGAGACAATATCGAACATGCAAATCGATATTACAAGGAGATCGATAACAGCCGCCTGGTTCATTATGAAGGTGTATTTCATAACAGGGATTATAATGAAACAATATCCGATGTGGAGAGTCGTATGTATGCATCTCCACAAAGTATTGTTGAATATCTGGAGGCTGACCCACAGAAACCATTTATCCTGTGTGAATATATGCATGATATGGGAAATTCCTTGGGCGGCATGAAATCCTATATAGACTTAATTGAAAAGTATGAGATGTATCAGGGTGGTTTTATCTGGGATTACATTGATCAGGCACTCTTTGTTCAGGATGAAATTACGGGGGAAAAAGTGTTAAGATATGGCGGAGACTTTGATGATCGACCCTCTGATTATGAATTCTCTGGAAATGGAATTGTATTTGCAGACCGTACTGAAAAACCAGCATTGCAGGAGGTGAGATACTATTATGGATTGCATAAATAAGGAGCTTCAAGGGCAAGAGAAACAACTTAAACTTGTGTACGGTGATTGTACCTTAGGTGTACATGGAAAAGACTTTCATTATATATTTTCTTATCAATCTGGAGGTCTGGAATCCCTTGTAATTGATGGCAGAGAATGGTTATATCGCACACCTAAGCCTACCTTCTGGCGTGCTACCACGGACAATGACAGAGGCAACAAGTTTCCTTTGCGTTCCGGTGTGTGGCTTAGTGCAGATATGTTCATTGAAACCATCGCAGCTGAGGTTGTTGTGGATGGAAAACAGATTGAACTGCCGTTGGCACCTGTGAATAATCAATATACAAAAGATGAAACAGCACAAACCATTAAAATTATCTATACCTATAGGACGATTACCACACCAGCTACAGAGGTTGTGGTAGCATATGAAGTGTCTACCTGTGGTGAAATTGAAGTAAGTGTTTGCTACCATGGAAACGTAGATTTACCTGAACTTCCTGTGTTCGGAATGCGTTTTATTATGCCCACCAAGGCAATCGGATATCGGTATGAAGGGTTATCCGGTGAAACTTATCCGGATCGAATGGCGGGAGGAGTTCCAGGAGTTTATGAAGTAGAAGGACTTCCTGTAACGAAATATTTAGTCCCCCAGGATAGCAATGTTCATATGAATACAAAGTGGTTGGAAGTATATCGCAATACCACAAAGGATAATACTTATCAGAGCAATAAAATCTTTGGACTTAGATTTGCACAAAGGGACAAAGAGTTTGCCTTCACCTGCCTCCCTTACACAGCAGGGGAATTAGAAAATGCTACTCATCAGGAAGAACTCCCCTTAGCGAGAAGAACTGTGGTATGTATTCTCGGTGCTGTCAGAGGAGTAGGAGGCATTGATAGCTGGGGAGCAGATGTAGAAGTGGATTATCATATTGATGCAAGGAAGGATATCACATATTCCTTTAAGATTTCGAAAGCAGAAATGCTATAAATATACTCAAAATTTAAGGCATTATAATTAAATAGAATGTGAAGGATAGGTAAATCCAGACATTATTTAAAAGGACTTCAAACTGAAATTCCCATGAATTTCAGTTTGAAGTCCTTTCTGCATATAAGCCATTTTCTTTCAATCATACCTCATTGACACAATGATTTTATTGGTATATCATCAATACATGCCTACAGATTATATAGAAAAATAGTAGATTAATGCATTTGTTAAAGAGTAATTTGACATCGTATTTAGGGGGGATTAGAAAATAAAAGTTATATGGAATAACATTATAAACCTAGAAAATAAAACTGAAGAAATGAGATAACGATGAAAACTCAAAAGAATATCTACAAAGTTTATGCAATGATTACAATTATCATCTGGGTCTTAGCATATATATTTACAAAAATCGGGCTGGAGCACTTTTCGGCTCTTTCTTTAAGCGTATTACGATATGTGGTAGCTTCCATCTATCTAATCTTTGTATTAGTAATTAAAAAAGTTCCCCTTCCTAAACTCAAAGACCTGCCAATTATATTTTTAACTGGAATTTTTGGTTTTGCACTCTATGTGGTGACCTTTAATATAGGTGCAGCAAGTGTGACTGCGGCAACCTCAAGCATTATCATTTCCACAACGCCAGTTATAACAGCAGTAATAGCGAACTTTTGCTTTGGTGAAAGATTAAGTAAAATGAAATGGTTTGCAGTTGTAATACAACTAGTGGGAGTAAGTATCATCTGTCTTTGGGATGGTGTTCTATCCATTAATTCAGGTATTTATTGGATCTTGATTGCCTCTGTATCCTTCAGTATTTATAATATTTTACAACGAAAGCTAACACTACGCTACACACCAGTTCAGACCACCTCCTACAGCATGCTTACTTCCACTGTGTTGTTGCTGGTATTTCTGCCAAAATCAATACCAGAGCTTAGTGTGGCATCTCCATTAGCTATTATCAGTGTTTTAATATTGGGAGTGGGATGCAGCGGTATCGCCTATACCTTGTGGTCAAGAGCGATAGCCCTGGCACCAAAAACCAGTGATGTAACAAATTATATTTTTGTATCTCCCTTTCTCACGGCTATATTAGGTGCCATTATGTTAGGAGAGCTGCCTAATATGGGAACAGTAATTGGAGGCCTGATTGTTATGGTTGGTTTGCTTCTGTTTGAAATGAAAGATAGCTTCGTGCTGCATTTAAACGCTCGTTGAATTGTACATAAAAATCTAAATTAGCATCATAGGGGGTTAGATAAAAGGTCTTTAGCAGATACATTGTGATTGCCTTGACTTTACTATCCTCCTGGGTGCTTTTTAATAGGATTTGTACATCCTTGATAAAGTAGTGCCAGTCAGTAATAAACGGTTCATTGTTCTTATAGTCTGGAGTATCAATCCACTTTCGAACCTTTATCTTTGTTCTATTCTCGCTTCTACATTCATGAATCTGTAGAAAATATTGAAAGGAATTGTTCTCATAATACCGCCCAAGAGGAAATAATCTGCATATTCCAGGACGATAGGAATGAATGCTGCATCGTCCCTCGGAATTCAGAAAAGCACATTGCTCTGAAACTCCTGCCATCTTAAGATTAGGCAGAATAATTCCATCCATAACATTTAACTCTATTTTATCCTTCAATAATTCCTCAAAGGATAAGTCAAGATTATTTAATAAACGATACACATCGAAGGGATCTAAAATAATAGACTTTCCCATGCCTTGACAGCAGGCAGAGCAGCCTTTACAGTCGTGGCAGTCTGCCTTAACCAAGTCATTAATTCCATATAGCTTACCATCAGATATTTCATTTAGACTAACTTCTCTAATCATTTTATTTCCTCACGTACTTCATGATAAATTTATTGTAGAACAAGCGGATACTTAATACTTGTTTATAAAATCTATTCTAAACATAGTAAAACGCTAAAAAGCTGATACTGATTGTAGCGTTTTAGCGTTTACTTTTTCTATTATAATACATTTATAAACGAATTGATATCAGAAATAGAATCTTATCTGGTATAATGCCAGAAATCGACTGGTGATTCAGCGTTGTAGGAGATGCTCATAATATAAAAGTCTCCTTTACTTCCTACGAGCAAGCTTGTAAACTGGTTAATCATATTGCTGAAAGTTTCATATTTAGTTCCATCCAATAATTGATAGAATTCTGACTTTAAACAATCAGTTACATAAATTCCGGAATGTCTAAGGAAATATACTTTTCCGTCACGAATATCCGTATCATAAGTATAACTATCGTAAGGTTGGCCTGTCATATGATAATTTAATTCATAAGTAGTCAGTTCCTTGCATTTTGTAGTGTCAATTGTATTGACCAGTTCATAGGTGTTCGTATCGTATACATATACCTCGTTAAAGGAGTCTGCTGTTATTATATAATAATTACCATCACTTTTTGGACTAAGATAGGATACTCTATTTTTAAAAGTTAATACTTTATTTATTTCGCTATCTTCCATATTGATAAACTTAATTTCGCTAGATTGCCATTTACCATCTTTGTACTTATCAAAGAACAATGCTACTGTATTCTTTTTAACTAAAATATAATTTTGATAAACAAGATCATCCTCATCGTAATCACCTACACATATTTTTGAAATAATATTACCCTTGGTATTCATTTTTGATATAAATAATTTATCATTGGTAATTTTAGAATAAAGAGAAGTCTTACCGACTTCGGCATATATATTACCGTCCTCATCTTCATAGGGAGAAAAGAAGACGGAAGTGTAGCCTAACATTTCTTCCTTAAAGGTATTGTTACTATCAAGATAACTTCTTCTCATATAACCAACATATTCGGTATCATCCACAAGACTTCCGGTGAAATAGTTGGTATAAAGATTAAAATCGTTTTTGTAGGATTTTGTGAAATCCCAACAACCACCATAATAGTCTTGGGTGTATTTATAAACTTTAAGAAACGATTCCTTATAGTTATGCGTTAATGATGTATCGGCTAGAGGACTGTTCACAGACAGCTCGGAGTCAATAGAAATTGGCATGGTTGGAGTAGGTACTTTGGTTGGTATTTTAGTTGGAACTTTAGTAGGTACTTTTGTTGGTGTTGGTTTATTATCATTTTTGGTTTGGTTAGTTTCTTTTTTTGCATCAGATTTTAACTTTGGGGTTGGGGTAGATGTAATCTCTTTGTTTGGTGTTGGGGCACTGGTGGGATCTTTTACGCTATTTTCCTCTGTTGTATCGTTCTCATTTTCAGGTAAATTCGGCGTAACCACAGGATTCTCTGCAGGTGTTAGTGAGGGGGTGCTTAGTGGAGCATCGCTAGGTCCACTATCAGTAGCACTTTCATCCGTCTTATCCGCGTCACTTATATCGATAGTATTATCAATTACTGGTGCATCAGATTTTTTAGCACTGCTGCAAGCAGTTAAAGCAAGAGCAAATATTAATACTGTAAGTAGAATTAGCATTTTTTTTATCATTTAAATCATCCTCCTATCAGGTAGCTACAAAATGCATCTTAGTAAAAGATAAAGGATTAATTTGTCAAAATGTTGGCTAAATCTTGTCAGAATGTTAATAAATTACTTTGATTTATTTATTATATAATGGATGATAAGATAGTTTAATGATATTATTGGTGAAAAGTACATATATAATAATATTGTCAGTTGTTGTAGAATTATTTTACTTATTTTGCTATAATAATGAATAAGAGAACGAAATTCATTTCATTCAAGAAGGAAGGTAAATATTTATGAATTGTACAATACACTCTGAGAGAGAAGCTGCAGGAGTCTGTACCTATTGTGGGAAGTTTTATTGTGCAGATTGCTTAGTTGATGTAAAGGGAAGGAACTATTGTAGAGAACATGTAGCGGAAGCAATGAATAATCCACAGCAGCAACAGTCATATAACACATACAATACTTCCTATAACAATGCTTATAATGGATATGGTATTACAGTGAGTTCAAAGAGCAGATTAGTAGCATTATTATTATGTTTCTTTGTGGGAGTATTAGGAATTCATAGATTTTATGCGGGGAAGATAGGTACGGGTATTCTTTATTTAGTTACCTTTGGTCTATTTGGTATTGGGACCTTAATAGACTTTATTTTAATAGCCTGCGGAACCTTTAGAGATGGTTTTGGTCTGGAAATAAGAAATTGGGAGTAATGAAAAGCTTGATAGCGATGATGCGGTATAATCATTCTATTGTAGAAATACAGAAAGGAGCAGGTCATTGTGATCCGCTCCTTTTGTTATGAAATACTATTCTTTGTTGACATTATTAGGTTGATAAGCAATTAATACAATATCCTGGTTTAGCTTCTCGCTTAACGTCTTTTCACAGTTAGATATTGTGTCTAATTCTTCCTCTGATACCTTGGCATAAACATACTCTTTAGAATCTTTCATTTCCATAGATCTTCTCCTATAAACCTATTATATTAGAATAAAACCATTAAATATCTTTCGTTTTATTAGTGGATGAGGTCTTATTAGATTCGGTCTTAGAACGATGATCTGTATGAGTAACATTCTTATTGGTAATAACATTGTCAGTCACGCTACTTTTACCCTGCTTTTTTGAAGAGGTATCTTTGCTATTGTCCATATTATTCTCCTTTCTGATGTTTTTTGTAGTATTTACAAAAAAGGATTATAATATGCTGTGCTTAGCTAGTAAGCAGGGATTAAAATTGAACAGATTTATGCCAACATAAAGTATAAGATTAAGATTGCACCAATTACAATTCGATACCAACCAAAAATCTTAAAGTCATGTCTTTTGATATAACTCATTAAGAATTTAATTACAAAGAAAGAAGTTACAAATGCGACCAAACTGCCAGTTGCTAGAATTGCTAACTCGGGACCCGTAAAATTAAACCCGAACTTTAATATTTTTAAAGCACTTAATCCAAACATTACAGGTACTGCAAGAAAGAAGGTGAATTCTGCAGCAGCAACTCTGGATACACCAATAAGCAGAGCACCAATTATTGTGGCACCGGAGCGAGAGGTTCCGGGAATAATGGATAATACTTGAAAGAAACCAATCATTAAAGCAGTTTGATAAGTAATATCTGTTAGCTTTCTTGTGGTTGGAGTTCGTCTTTTGTTCCAGCTTTCTATTACAATAAAGGCGGCACCGTAGAATATAAGTGCGGCGGCAATGACAAATGGTGTGTTCAGGTAGGATTCAATAAAGTCATCAAATAGTACAGTAATTATTGTTCCGGGGATGCAGGCAACTACTACCTTAAACCAGAGTGAAAATACGTCCTTTCTTATTACGGGTTGAGTTTTATCCTTCCATTGAAAAGGAAACATTTTATTCCAAAACAGTATAACAACCGTTAATATCGCACCAAGTTGAATAACTACAAAAAACATTTCTTTAAAGTTATCGCTCATGTTAAGGTGGATAAACTCGTCCACCAAAAGCATATGCCCCGTACTGCTAATTGGTAACCATTCGGTAATTCCTTCTACTATGCCAAGAAAGATGGCTTTCAGTATTTCAAATATATTAAGTTCCATTGTTCTTCCCCTCTCGATTATTACTATTATTGTCCACTTTTAGTGTTTAAAGTCAATTATTTATGAGTATAACATAAATTATTATAATTTTATAGTTGCTTTTTTGAACAAAGAAATCCTATACTGGATTGTATGTCAAAGATTAGGCTTAAGAGAATGAGACATGTTTTGATTTGAAAACCTGGGACTGCATGGGCGAAAGGCTAAGGGGCAGACTCTCTTTGCGTAATATCTTGCTATGAAGCAGTAGGGCTGAATAGTAACGAATGTACTAGGAAGCATGAGGTAATGATATATTATGAGATTAGATAAATATTTAGCAGAGGTGTCCGTGGGAAGCAGAAAAGTTGTCAGAGAATATGTGAAAGAAGAGCGGATAACCGTCAATGGATTGTTGATAAAAGAACCAGCTTTTGAAATAGATGTGGATAAAGATGTTGTAAAATACCTGGGTACTGAAGTAATTTATACCGGGAAATCGTATTATATGTTTCACAAACCAGCTGGTTGTGTTACGGCAAGGAAAGATGCCGTGAATAAAACTGTGCTTGATTATTTTGAGCCAATAATGGCAAAGGGCTTATTCCCTGTCGGAAGGCTTGATAAAGATACGGAAGGGCTGCTGCTCCTAACAAATGATGGAGAGTTCAGTCACAGTCTAATGCACCCAAACAAACATGTGGAGAAGACTTATTTTTTCAAGGCTTTGGGGTTCTTAGACTTAATAGCGAAGGAACGATTGATAAAGGGTATTGACATTGGGCAAGATGGATCTGAAAGAGGTAATTGCGAAGATGTTAATAATAAGGATGAAAAGGGTCCGTTAGCAAAAGCAATTAAGATTGAAATAGTGAAAGAAGGGCAGTATCAGGACCTAAAAGATAGTTTTGATATTGAGAAAATAAATAGTATAAGCATCAACCCCAAGGAACAAAAAGTTGTATCCGGATATCTTACCATATCGGAAGGACGAAAGCATCAGGTAAAACGAATGCTGAAAGCAGTGGGTTGTTATGTAGTGTATCTAAAAAGAATTTCCATTGGTGGATTACAACTGGATACCATGCTAGAGACAGGACAGTATAGGGAATTAACAGTAGATGAGATTAAGCTGTTATATCAATAGGAAAAAGTGGTTACTGAGTAAAGTTATTAATAATGTTTGGCAGCAGGGAATCATCTTAAATGAATGTAATATTAGGTAGGAGAGATCAGTGAAAAAATATAAAAAAGTTTATATAGAGATAACGAATGTATGTAATCTTCAATGCAATTTTTGTCCCACCACAAAAAGAAAATCTGAATTTATGAAAGTAGATTTATTTAGCAAAATATTAGATCAGATTAAAGATCATACCGAGTATATCTATTTTCATGTCAAAGGAGAGCCACTACTTCATCCAGAACTTGATAAGCTCCTGGATATCAGCTATCAAAAAGGATTTAAGGTCAATATAACCACAAATGGCACCTTAATCAAAAAGGTTAAGGATAAACTGATATCAAAACCCGCACTTCGGCAGATTAACTTTTCCTTACATAGTTTTGATGGCAACGAAGGCGGGAGAAATAGGGAAGAGTATCTAAATGATATTCTATTATTTACGAAGGAAGCAATTCAAAAGACTCAGATGCTAATAGCTTATCGATTTTGGAATTATGAAGCAGATAATTCTATTAACAGAGAGAAAATGATTAATAATGAGATGCTGGTTGCTATTGAAAAAGAGTTTAACTTACCCTACAACATTCAAGAACAGGTTACTCCGGGTAAGGGAATTAAAATACTGGATCGTATCTATATCAATCAAGATCATCAATTTCAATGGCCGGACCTGAAAGAACAGGAAGATGCCGGGGAGGGTTTTTGTTATGGACTTCGCCATCAAGCAGCTATTTTGGTAGATGGAACGGTAGTACCTTGCTGTTTGGACGGGGAAGGAGTGATTGCACTGGGTAATATTAACAACACATCATTTTCTGAAATAATGGAAGGCGAGAGAGCCAATCTGATCGTGGAAGGCTTCTCAAATAGAAAAGCAGTGGAAGAGTTATGCAGAAAGTGTGGATATCGTAAGAAGTTTGGGTTATAATTAGTCGTTATCAAATTTCAATATAGGTTTAAGTCTGATAAACAAATATTTGTACCTGTAACCACAGGTATAACGAAAGGCACGATTATTAGTATGAATAATAATGATATATTACTTCGATTAAGATACGCTTTGGATATTAGAGATATAGATATGCTTGAAATCTTTCAGTTGGGTGGCATAACTCTGACCAGAGAAGATTTGCAACGAATGCTTTTAAAGCCTAAGAACATTAATTATATTGATTCAGATGAAGAAGAATTTGTTGCAAATGATAATATGAAGCGTTGTAATAACTTCATGTTTGAGTCCTTTTTAAATGGATTTATTATTTTTAAAAGAGGAAAGCAGGAGGCAAAGCCCGGGGAATCCGAAAAACAAGCATTTCTTATAAAAGATAGCAAGACAGTTAATAATGTTTTCTTGAAGAAAGTGAAAATAGCATTATCCCTAACCAGTGAGGACATGCTAGATATCTTTAAAGCATCCGGAATTAATTTGTCAAATAGTGAGTTAAGCGCAGTACTACGAAGAGAGGGACAACGTAATTATAAGGAATGTGGCGATCGTTACCCGAGAAACTTCTTAAAAGGATTAGCAATTAAATATAGAAAATAATAAGCAAAATGATGAGATAATAAACTTAAGGATTAAGTTAGCAGCACAATATCTATAAAAATATAGAAAGATAAGTAAGGAGAATTATGCAATTTAAAGATTTAAAGGTAATACCCGCAATACAAAAGGCATTAGCCAAAGAAAATTATGAGGTGCCAACACCAATTCAAAAAGAAGCAATACCAATTATTTTAAGCGGCAGAGATTTACTTGGATGTGCACAGACAGGGACAGGTAAAACGGCTGCATTTGCAATACCAACTCTGCAGTTGCTATGTGAAGATAAGGGGAAGGTTGGAGCCGAACGAAAAATAAGATCACTTATTGTCACTCCGACCAGAGAACTAGCCCTTCAAATATATGAAAGCTTTTGTACTTATGGAAAGTATACAGATTTAAGATATTGTGTGATTTTTGGTGGGGTTTCTCAAAAGCCACAAGAAGAGGTATTGAAGCAGGGAGTTGATATCCTTATTGCAACGCCTGGAAGATTGAATGATTTAATTAATCAAAAACGAGTTGATTTAAAGCATATTAAAATATTTATATTGGATGAAGCGGATCGCATGCTGGATATGGGCTTTATCAATGATATTAAGAAGATTCTTGTTAAGATACCAGCGGATAAGCAAACATTACTTTTTTCAGCAACCATGCCTCCTGACATTGCCAGATTGTCCGACAGTTTGCTTCGTAGACCAGCAAAAGTAGAAATAACACCGGTTTCTTCAACGGTGGACACCATTGATCAGTATTTATATTATGTAGATAAAATAAATAAGAAAGACTTGCTGCTTCATATACTGAAAGATAAGAGCATAGTATCCGCTTTGGTATTTACCCGTACCAAGCATGGAGCAGATCGAATTGTTCGTCAATTGGCGAAGGAGAAGGTAACCGCACAAGCCATACATGGAGATAAATCACAAGGAGCCCGCCAAACGGCACTCTCTAATTTTAAAAATAAAAGCTTGCGCATCTTAATTGCAACGGATATTGCTGCAAGAGGAATTGATATAGATGAATTATCCCATGTTATTAATTATGATTTACCAAATGTGCCGGAAACCTATGTTCATCGAATTGGGAGGACAGGCCGTGCCGGTTTAGGTGGAGTAGCCATATCCTTCTGTGATTTTGATGAGAAGGAATATTTAGCTGATATAGAAGGTTTAATAGGAAAACGTTTAAAAGAGGTGAAAGAGCATCCTTATCCATTAATGAATAACTTCCCTGCGGAAAAGAATACACAACCAAGAAAAAGCAGTAAAAAAGTCGCAGTGGAACGCGATGACTTAACGGATAAAATATTAGAAAGAGCGATGTCAGCAACCAATAGTGAGTTTTCAAAAAAGAGAGACTCCTCTCCGAGAAAGGATGCATCTCAAAAAAGAGATTCCTCACAGCCAAGAAATGCAACGAAGAGAACCGATTTAAATAATAAGCAATATGGTACACATAAAAATAGCACTTCACAAAAAGCTTCCCGTCCTATAACTACAAAACAGACAGATGAACCAAAAAAGAAAAAATATCGTATGACGGCAGATGGAACCTTGAAAGAGAAACGAAGTTATTCACCATTTGGTAGAAAGCCTAGAAACAAATAAGCTACGGTTGTAACGTAAACGATACTAAGGGATATGTGGACATATAATTAAACCTAAACAAGGGATATTGTTAATGAAGATTTTCATCTTACATTAGCAATATCCCTTGAAATATTTATATGAAGGTAAAGTGAAGCCTCCACAAAGCTAATTTTGCTAAATATGAACGAACCGTGTAAACGGTAAGAAACTCATTTCACGTGTTAATTACAGTTTACAGGAAGGAATAGTAAAAGTTTAACTATAACTATGATAGCTAATGGTTATCTTACATTCATCTTAATGATTTTAGTAATCTGAATAATGATAGAAGGTATCAGTGCTAATAAATAAATCATTCCAAGTTGATTTCCTGTTAAGTCAGCTACGGAGAACATTCTTTGCAGAATTGGTACAAAGAGCACCAAATTTAATAATACTGTTCCGAATATAAAGGCTAATAAACTGTAATGATTTCTTTTAAAGCCAATGTGGAAGATGGATCTGGAACTTCTGCAGTTAAAGCCGTGGAAGAGTCTTGCCATAGTCAAAGTTGCAAAGGCCATAGTACTGGCAACTACTTCGTTTCCGCTTTGAAGGCCAATGGAATAAGCAATCATGGTACAGACTGCGATTAATCCACCTTGAATCAATAAGATGGATAAGAATTCCTTGGTTAAAATACCAGTCTTCGGATTTCTTGGTTTATGGGAAAGCAGATTATCTTCTGGAGGTTCCATACCGATAGCAATGGCTGGAAGGGAGTCGGTTAACAGGTTAATAAATAGTAAATGTACTGGTAGGAACGGAACTGGAAGTGCCATAATGGAGGTATACAATACGCTAAGAATACCTGCCATGTTACCTGATAATAGGAATTGAATTGCATTTCTAATGTTACGATATACATTTCTACCATTCGCAACGGCTTTGATAATCGTAGCAAAATTATCATCGGATAATATCATTGCAGCAGCATCTTTAGAAACTTCAGTTCCGGTAATACCCATGGCAACACCGATATCGGCTTTCTTAAGTGCAGGAGCATCGTTGACACCATCACCGGTCATGGCAACAATATTACCTTTTTTCTGCCAGGCAGTAACGATACGGATTTTATTTTCTGGAGATACTCTGGCATATACAGAAATATTTTCAATCTTTTTATCCAGTTCTTCATCGGACATGGCATCTAATTCTGAACCGGTAAAGGCAAGATCACCTTCTTCGAAGATACCAATCTGCTTTGCAATTGCTACAGCGGTTATTTTATGATCACCTGTAATCATAACAGTTTGAATTCCAGCACGTTTTGCATCAGCAACCGCAGCCTTAGATTCCTCTCTCGGCGGGTCAACCATGGAGATAAGGCCGATAAAGGTATAATCCTTTTCGTTGTCCAAGGTAAGTGCATCCTCTTCGCCCACTTCCCTATAAGCAAAGGCGAGGACACGCAATCCATTTTCAGAAAACACACGATTCTGCGTTAGGATATTCTCTTTATCTTTCTCTGTTATTTCTCTAATTCCTGCTGAAGTACGAATTTTAATGGTTCTATCGAGCAGAACATCCAAGGCACCTTTTGTTAAAATAGTTGGAATACCACGAAGTTCATATTTCGTACTCATTAATTTACGGTCTGAATCGAACGGTAATTCTTCCAAACGAGGCATCATGTCACGAATTTCTTCATCGAGCACCTGAATTTTTCTAGCCATTTCAAGTAAAGCATATTCCGTAGGGTCACCAATGGCTACGCCATTATGGAAGGACGCATCATTGGTTAAGATTGCATCGTAGAGAAGATAGCGGTGTAACTGATTTTTTAAATCTATTTCGTCAAAATCAATTGTTTGCTCATCAATATAAACCTGTTGGACAGTCATTTTATTCTGTGTCAGAGTACCTGTCTTATCAGAACAGATAACGGATACGGAACCTAAGCTTTCCACTGCTTTTAGTTCCTTGATAATGGCTTGTTCCTTTGCCATCTTCTGAGTTCCAATGGCTTGAACAATGGTAACAATGGAACCCAAGGCTTCTGGTATTGCAGCAACAGCTAAGGCAACTGCGAACATTAACGAATCAAGAATAGGCATATCACGAAGCATGCTTAGAACAAATACAAAAGCACAAATCACCATTATAATTAAGGCAAGCTTTTTACTAAAGTTATCAAGACTGATTTGTAAGGGAGTCTTTTTTTCTTTGGTATCATTCATTAGCCCAGCGATTTTACCAATTTCAGTGCTCATGCCTATCTCTGTTACAAGAACAGTGGCACGTCCATATGTAACAAGACTGCCGGAGAACACCATATTAATACGATCACCCAACCCCACTTCTTCTGCTATGGTTTCCTCACTTTTATCAACGTTGGTGGATTCTCCAGTGAGAGAGCTTTCGTTTACTTGTAAGGAATAATTACGAAGAATTCTTCCATCAGCTGCTACTAAATCGCCAGCTTCAAGTAAGAGAATATCACCAGGAACCACGTCTCTGGATAAAATCTCTACTTTTTTACCATCCCTTAATACCTTAGCATTTGGTGAGGAAAGCAGCTTTAAACTTTCTAAGGATTTCTCAGCCTTTACATGTTGAATAGTACCCAGTACAGCATTCAAGATAATTACGGATACAATTACGATAGTACTCTCAATGTGTGAAGAAAACATAGAGATGGCAGCAGCTATAATTAATATAATAACCAACATATCTTTAAATTGCTCTAAAAACACCTGAAGCGCACTTTTCTTTGCTGCTTCCAGCAACATATTTTCGCCTTTTTCCTTTTGAATTTCATTAGCCTGTTCGGTTGTTAAACCATCCATGGTAATTTTCTGTTCTTGTAGAATTTCCGTTGCTGTCATTCTATACCATTGTTTCATTCGTTTCCTCCTAGTTGAATTTGAAGTAGTTTCTTCTGCTTTAATATTTGCAAACTTTATAACAAATAGTCAGTATAAAGGAGCGTTATATGATGGAATATTTTTGGCTCATTTAACAAAATTATCTTCCAAGCATATAAAAAAGACTTTTCAAATGCCCATTTCATTTGTTATGAAATAGAACACTGAAAAGTCTTGTAACCAAATTTATGGCATGCACCTCCAGGCTACTTTGCCGCGACTGTTGAATGATGCATTTAAACTACTCCCTTTATACAGGTTTATTAGCTCATATTTAATTTGCCTGTTTATTGTAATGGATTAATCTTGAGCTGTCAACCGAAAAAGTAAATATATTATTTTAAAATAATGGTTATTTTATCAGATTTTCATATTTTAATATGTTTATAAAAGGAATATAATGTAATTATTAATTAAATTTAATGTAAATTAGATCAATGTGATTAGAATAGAATTATGAAGTGATATTTTGAAGTATTGATGTAAAATAAGTAAGTTTTTTTATGTGGAATTATATAGGAGGAATAAACATGAGTAAAGTAAATGATAATTTAGGTGTTATATTTGAACTAAACAGTGCTACTTAAATCAGAGCTCTTAAGCCACCATTAGATGAGCTCAATAATCTGTATAATGCAGATGACACATTACCAAAGGAAAAAGTTAATACAGTTCAGAAGCTTAAGATGAAAAGATCTTGTATGGCAACTGATTGTGGTAGTGGAAGATGAGTATAGATGTAAATAATTCTAAAATAAGTGCTAAATCAGAGGAGTTAAGGTAGTTTAAGACCTGTTGTAATTGCCATCATTTGAATAGAGATAAAATCTTCACCGTCCCAGCTAAGCAGATTTTGAATGTATCCTAAGGTATCAATTTCATTCATACCTACAATACGATGGACAGCTAGTAAATCATAGAAGTTTTCTTTTTTATTACTAACAACTGGTATGAAAGCCTCTGCTTTAAGTATCAAGCCATGGATGGGTTTTATTAACTTTCCGTCAGCATAATAATATTTATATAAGTAATCAAAACCTTTATCACTAATATCAAGGAAGAACATTTTATTCAATCGCTTACTTAATATACGAACTTTAAAGAGATCAACATACTCTACTACAAACAAATATTCAGAGTTATATCTATCACTTGCAAAAATTGTATTAATATTATTGTTTTTAAAAGTTATAATGAATACACCATACTCACCTTGATCAGATGCTTTCATACTATTAAACATCTTATCCAATTGAAATAAGATATCATATCTCTGGTCCTTTGTAAAATCTCCTAGGAATAGAGTTGGATTATAACCATTTAGTTCTGTAATCATATCAATTTTAAGCCAGTCTTCAGGAACTCCTTCAACCTCTATTATAATATTATGAATTAAATCAGAAGCTAATGATTTATCACCATAGATACGGATACGATCAATTAAGCCGTCGCCGTTTATATCACCTAGTTTCTCATTTATTAGAGTACGATGTTCTAGATTATTCATATAGAACTCCCTGTAATTCATGTTACAGTATAATATACAGTCCTCAATAGATGGTGCTATGGATTCGTGATTAATATAACCGTATGGCAGTAGATTGGAAGGTTATTGTATGGTAATAATGATAGGTACTTGATGTATTTTAATGTTTTTACAGTCCCTGTAAGCATTGGGAACCTTAGTTTATAAGCGTTTGACTGCTTTTTTATACTTTCTAAAAACCTCTTGACTTTTAATAACAATCATATTATACTATTCAAGCGTGGTCGAAATGGGACGGGTTATTTCAATTATAGAGTGTATTTAATTTGATTAAATAATGGTCTTACATACCAGCGAAAAAATGTCCTATATATTTTAGGGGATTCATACAGCGGCAGTATGACGGTCTCCAAAACCGTTCACGGGAGTTCGAATCTCTCATCCCCTGCTTAGAAGAAAAGCCTTATAACTCATCGGTTATAAGGTTTTTTTAATTTCATAAGAATTAGTTTCATTGACTCAATATAAAAAGAACTACAATATATCAGAACCTTAATATATCATATTTCACATAAATATAAGATGGATTTGACTGACAATTTAAACTATTTTATTGAAATTGTTATAAAATTAAAAGGTAAGTAGAATCATTTATCTTATAACAGGAGGTAGATATATGTATTTTTATACGCACCTTTATATGGCTAAAGTATTATACCATTATTTAAGTGAAGAGGTTAGATTGGATCAACAAGCTTTTTCTTATGGAAATATAAAACCCGACTTGCCCTCTCGAACAAGAGAACATCACACACTGGATAATTGCCTTATTACTGTATGTGAAAAGGCAAAACAGCTCGTGGAAAAGGATGTATCAGTAAAAACTTTTTCAGTAACTCTTGGAGAGATATGTCACTATGTTTGTGATTTTTGTTGCTATCCGCATTACAACGAAAAATTACATAATCAAAACCTTAAGCATTTCATTTATGAACTTAAATTACACAGGAAGCTTCTTCATGATAAATATAAATTATACCCTAACTGGAAACCTCCGCGAAAGGACATTAAATCCATTATTCTTGAAATGAGAGATAATTATTCCTCTACATCACATTGTATGCAAAAAGATATTGATTTTGCATTTACTTCAGCAGCATGGGTATGTGAATCGATTATTTATTATATTAAGAACTCCATTGAAACCGAGAATGAATTAGATGCGGTACTCTATCAGTTTTTGATAGAGGAAGGAGGGGTACTATGAAGGTGGCTGTGTTTACAGATACTTATTTGCCTCAAATTAATGGAGTTACCAATACGCTAAGCAACCTAATTAATTACTTTGATACGAAAGGTATAGAGTATAAAATATTTGTTCCTAAATACGATATGGAACTACAAGATCAAAACGTTGAACGTTTTCATAGTATTAAGT
The DNA here is from genome assembly GCA_023407575.1 of Bacillota bacterium. Classification (GTDB taxonomy): domain Bacteria; phylum Bacillota; class Clostridia; order Lachnospirales; family Lachnospiraceae; genus Mobilitalea. The sequence continues at coordinate 50,333 of JAEYLX010000049.1, read as the reverse complement.
TTATTTTTTATCCTGAAAATAGATTGGCACTTCCTAATAAATCTAGAATTCATTCCATACTTTCAGAGTTTCAACCTGATGTCATACATATTATGACGGAATTTAATTTAGGCCTTGCAGGTCTTAATTATGGTAAAAGTCATAATATTCCAACTCTCACTAACTATACTACCAACTTTTCTCAATATACCGATTATTATAAAATTAATTTCTTAAAACAACCCTTATGGAGTTATTTGAAATGGTTTCATACACAAAGTAATCTGACTCTTTGCCCTTCCGAAGAAGCAAGAAGAGTATTACACATGCAGGGAATACATAACACTGCGATTTTTTCAAGAGGAATTGACTTCAAGGGCTTTCATCCCATGAACCGGAAAAGTGATCTGAGACATGAGCTGGGCATTGAGGATAAAATCGCATTTCTGTATGTAGGCAGAGTGAGTTTCGAAAAGGATTTGGATATCTTATGTAAAAGCTATCAAGCAATCCGCCAAACCTATAGTAAACGTGTAGCCATGGTTATTACCGGAGATGGACCGTACCTAGAAAAATGTAAGCAAACGTTCCCTAAGGACACTATTTTTACTGGTTATAAAAAAGGAAAAGATCTCAAGGAGCTATATGCTTCCTGTGATATTTTTACTTTTCCGTCCTCCACCGAGACTTTCGGTAATGTTGTCCTGGAAGCCATGGCGTCAGGAATTCCTGTAATAGGGGCAGATGCCGGAGGTGTAGGTGAAATTATTAAGCATAGAGTTACCGGTTTAAAGTTTGCAGAAAGAAATGCGGATCAGCTTACAAAATATATGTCAGAACTTATTGAGAACTACAATTTGAGAGAGTTTCTTAAAACAAATGGCCGCGAATATAGTATGAATCAGTCTTGGGAAAAAATATTTAATAACCTAATGGCACATTATTCTAAAATTCTGACAGGAAAGGGAAGCAGTTCTATCAGTGCTTAAGGTAAGAGTAGATGACCAATATTGCTATCATAGGCTGTGGATATGTTGGAATGGTTACAGGAGTTTGTCTATCTGATTTCGAATGGCGCAGGTAACTTGCGTGGAAGGAGCCAATGCTGCAAAAAGGCTTTCTATACCATTTAGTTGGAAGAGTCTAAAAACTATGCAATAATAGCCTATAATATAGGGGTATCAACTTGAGGTAAAAGGGCTTTCTAGCATAAAACCCCCGTGAAAGCATATATAATACTAAGTGCTTTTAAGGGGTTTTTAATGAAAATTCATACCGTTCAGGCAGATGAAACTATTTATACCATAGCGGAAGAATATAATATACCGGTAGAAAGATTATTAAAGGATAATAGTTTACCTCCAAATTATAATTTGAATATCGGACAAAGTCTTTTAATAACCTTTCCAGAACAAACTTATATTGTTAAGGATGGGGATACAATTGAAAGTATTGCAGAAGAGAATGGAGTCACAGTAATAGAATTGCTTCGTAATAATCCGTATCTTGCTGACCGGGATTATTTATATGTGGGAGAAGAGCTGGTTATTAGTTATCTTCATAAGAGGAACATAAAGGTTATAGGGTATGCGTTTTCATTTATAAATAGTAGTATTTTAGTTAAAACATTACCATATTTGACTTATATTACAGTGATTAATTATCAAGCAATGGCAGACGGAACCATTTTAGGTGTTAACGATTCTGAAATTTTGAAATTAGCAAAAGATTATGGGGTAATACCAATAATGATGCTGTCTTCCATTACGGCAGAGGGTAGGAGCAGTTATGGAATTAACCATTCTATTTTGAATAATGATGTTGCACAGTTAAATTTAATTAATAATCTGCGTTCTATTCTGAAGTCGAAAGGCTTTCGAGGTGTGGACTTAGGATTCCAGGCAATATTGCCAGAGGATATTCCCCGTTACATAGATTTTATTGATAGAGTAACTACGGTCCTTAACAGAGAAGGATATGAAGTCTTTGTAACCTTGGTGCCATCCACCTTCGGTTATATTTCGGGGATTCAAAATGATATAGCTTATTTCAAAAGGATAGGTGAAATTGTTAATCATGTTGTTTTATTGTCTTATAGTTGGGCAACTGCTTTCATGCCTACAGTAGCTCAAACTACAGTTAATTTTTTAGAGGATTATTTACGATTTGCTTTAACTCAAATACCACCAGAAAAAATCTTTATTGGTTTAACCAGATTGGCATATGACTGGGAGCTTCCTTATATTGAGGGAGAAACAACCGGGATGGGATCAGTACTGACTAATTCAGATGCTTTAAATTTGGCGAATCAGACAAATGCAGAGATTAAGTACGATGACACAACTGAAACACCTTATTATACCTATAATATTACTGGGGTGGACCATTTTGTTTGGTTTAAAGATGCAAGGTCCATCAATGCTATAGTTAATTTAATTGAAGAGTATAATTTAGAAGGTGTTGCAGTCTGGAACATTATGTATTTTGCACCTTATACTTGGCTTGTTATTAATACACAGTATGATGTTGAGACAATGTTAAAAACAAAATTTGATTAACCTGGAATGAGAGAAAGTGTTAGTAAAACTAACACTTTCTCTCATTCCAGACAACAATAAGATACTTGAAGTGCCTGTTGCTTTTAAGACCAAAGTTTGGAGGTTTATAAATAATATAAGATTGCCTAATAAAACAAGAAATAGAATCAAAAAATGGTTTTTATTTGTGCAAATATTATAAAATTAATTTGTAATGTATATGATTCGTAGTAAAAATAAATATTTTTGGGATTTACCAAAATACTATTGACATAAATAAATACAAATGATAATATTAGGTTAAACGTAAAACGTATACGAAGTGTACAACGTTTTGTACATAATATAATCTGACGTTTTATACGTTTAACGTAAAACTAATTATTTATGAGGAGGTTTTTATATGAGAAATTCAATTATGCGGAAAAGTCTTACCGCGGTGGTAGTAGCAATGCTTCTTACAATGGTTATGTCAGCTGGTGCTTTTGCAGCAACTACAAAGGATTTAATGAAAGATGGTACATTAACAGCAGGATTTATTAATGCAGGCGAACTTATTGATGGAACAGTTCAAGGCCCTAGCAACTGGACACAGTTAAATCTTGGTGATGCAGCAGTTGAAGTTCCTTATCTTCACATTATTATTAAGGGAACTGGCGAGAGTTTATCAAAAGCACAAATCGTTATTTCTGACACATTAACTACTGATGTTTCTACAATAACTGAAGAATATACAGATGTAGTTATTGATGTATCAAGTCTTGAGATGTTGTCTTGGACTAACTTTACTGGTTTTGACGGTGGTACATATACAATTAAAGATATCTTCTTATCCGATGATGCTGCTCCTACTATTGGCGCTGTAGTTGAAGAAGAAGTTGCAGCTGAGCCTGTAGCTGAAGATACTTCTGTACCTAAGACTGGTGAAAGCGTTGCAGTTGCTACTCTTGCAGTAGTTGCTATGGCTGGTTGTGTAGCTGGTTTTGTAGGTTTAAAGAGAAAAGAAAGAGCATAATAAATCCCATATTTACGAAATACGGATTACATAATAAAATGAATCTGTATAACCTAATAAGTTATGAAGGAAAAGGGAAGGAGAAATTATGAAAAAAATGAAAAGAATAATTAGTCTCTTGTTATGCATGTTGATGGTAGTATCTTTGGTAGCAGCATGTGGTAAAAAAGAGGATGGTACTAAGGATCCAGCAACAGATGCTCCTAAGGCAACAGAAGCTCCAAGCGGAGATACTGATGTTACAACAGCTCCAGAGGAGAATGCAGATCCATTTGAAATCTCCCTTGGTATCTGGCCTGAAGATACTAATACAGTAGCAATTGAATTACATGAAGGTTATGTAAAGACTTTTAATGAAACTCATCCAAATGTAACAGTAAAACCTGCATATTATAAGTATGCTGTAGATACTTTTGTACCATTGGCAGAGTCCGGCGGACTTCCAACTATTTTTGAAACATGGTTTACAGAGCCACAGAAACTTATTAATGGTGGATTTGTAGCTGATATTACTGATATCCTTGAAGAACGTGGTTGGATTGATAAAATGAATCCTTCCATTAGAGATCTTCTTTCTAAAGACGGAAGAATCTATGGTGTTCCACGTGATGGTTATGCACTTGGTTTATATGTTAATGTAGCTATGTTTAGAGAAGCTGGTCTTGTAGATGCAAATGGTGTTCCTTTATATCCTAAGACCTGGACAGAATTAGCTGAAACAGCTAAGAAGATTAAAGACGCAACTGGTCAGGCTGGTTTCTGCTTATTAGCAAGAGATGCTGCTGGCGGCTGGCATTTCTCAAATATTGCATGGGCATTTGGCGCAACCTTTGTAACAGAAGAAGGCGGAAAATATACAGCTACTGTTGATACACCAGAAGCAATTGCAGCTATGGAATATGTGAAATCATTAAAATGGGAATATGATGTACTTACAGCAGATCCTACTATGGAAAACTGGGGTACTGGCTTCCAGCAGTTAGGTACTGGCGTAGCTAGTATGTATATTGCAGCAGCTGATGCTGTTGATCAACCAACACTTATTAACGGTCTTCCTGCAGAAGATTTAGCGATTGTTCCACTTCCAGCTGGTCCTAACGGCGAGCAGTATTCCTTGTCCGGTGGTACACCTTATATGTTCTCTGCTGATGCAACACCAGAGCAGATCAATGCAGCACTTGATTATCTTGAAGTTATGGGTAAAGCTCCAATCGTAACAGATGCAAGTATTGATGGTATGAAAAAAGATGCACAGACAAAGATTGAGAACAAAGTTCCGATTATCCCTCCTTTCCCAGCTTGGATTGCACAGGATATCATTGATGCACAGAATGCAATCGTTACTGAGTTTGGTAATGTTGATATGAATCTTTATAACGATTACTTCAATTTCATTAAGCAAGAAGGCGCTCTTCGTCCAGAAGAAGGCGGAGATACACAGGCGTTATATGCAGAGTTAACAAAAGTGCTTCAGGCTGTTGTTACAGATGAGAATGCAGATGTTGCAGCTCTTATGAAGACAGCTGACGAGAATTATCAGAAGACACTTGATGATACTGTAAACAAATAATTTTCATATTACATCTATGATGATGGGGTTTTCTTTCTGAGATGACCCCATCATCTATGAAATAGGGCATCAAAAAAGGGAAGATTTAAATAAGCATAGCATTAAGATTTGATTATTAAGTTTGAGGAGAGTGAATAAATGTTGACTAGGAAAAAGGATCCGACAAAACCTCTTATTACACAGCAAAAAAGAAATGCAGTGTGGAAGAGGGACATTGCAGGGTGGTTAATCATGTTACCGACCATCGTATTATTTGCTTTTTTTGTATGGGAGCCATTATTGGAAAGTGTTCGACTCTCCCTATATACAGCAAAAGGTGTTCGGTTAGAGGAGTTTGTTTGGTTTGATAATTATATAAAGGTTTTAAGTCATGTAGATTTTTTAGATGCGTTTGCTAATACGTTTAAATATATTTTTTGGTCATTAATTATCGGTTTCTTTATCCCGATTTTTATGGCTATCTTAATTACGGAAACAGTCCATTTAAAAAGCTTTTTCAGATTAGGTGTATATTTTCCTAACATCATGCCAGGTATGGCAATGGTAATGATGTGGACCTTTTTCTTTCGATCAGGAAAAACAGGCGTTTTAAATATTTTAATCGACAAGATTGGCATAGAACCAATGATTTGGTTAACAAATCCCAAATTAACAATTCCGCTCATTGTTGCAATAATGACCTGGAAGGGTGCTGGTTCGACAGCCCTTATATATATGGCCGGTATTAATGGTATTAATTCAGAACTCTATGAAGCGGCAACCTTAGATGGAGCCGGTATTCGCCAAAGGATATGGCATATTACCTTCCCTAATATTTTCTCTTTAGGTAAAACACTACTTATTCTGCAGATAATAACAGTTTTCCAAATCCTATACGAGCCACTGGTAATGACCAATGGCGGTCCGAATAATGCGAGTATTTCTATCATGAATTTAGTTTATAACTATGCTTTTGTTAGAATAGATTACCCTGCAGCGGCAGCACTATCCGTTTTGATTTGTATTGTTCTTGTTATTTTAAGTGGGTTGTACTTTAAACTTACCAAGTCAAAGGATAACTAAATTGACTTATCGTGAGCAGTGCAATGATTATTTGTAGAATCCCATAGTATTCGGGTAGATTAGGAGGTAATAATGTTTTTCAATAAGTATTTAAAAAAGGATGAGGGAACACTTCGGTATTACGATCTTCATTCCTTTCGCCATAAATTATTGGCCGTATTGATCTTTGTAATATGTATCGTTTTAGTAATCATAGCATTTTTCCCTGCAGTATGGGTGTTTTTAGCCAGTTTTAAGGATAACGCTGAATTTAGAAAGGATGCAACCATTCTTCCTTCAGTATTTAATTTTGATAACTATTTAGTTACTTGGAACAAATTAAAGTTTATGAGGTATTACATTAATTCCTCTATTGTTGTGGTTGGCAGCATCGTATGTTCTATCTTTTTTAATGGCTTACTGGCATATGGTCTTGCAATATTAAAGCCGAGAGGGCATAAAGTGATTTTTGCCTTAGTTATGTGGAGTTTATTAATACCATCAACAACCAGTATTGTTGCTTTGTTCGTAAATATTACAAAATTGGGACTAGGTGGTTCCTTTATTCCAATCTGGCTTTCCATCGGTGCAAATGCTTTTTATGTAATTCTTTTTAAACAATTCTTTGAAGGACTTCCCAAGGAATTGATTGAGGCAGCCAAATTAGACGGGTGTGGCGTTTTGCAGACGTTTATAAGAATTATATTACCATTATCAAAGTCAATTGTAATGGTAATTGCAATCTTTACAATTAATGCGGCATGGTCTGATTTCTTATTACCTTACTTGGTACTGAATGGTTCGGGAAACGAAACAGTTATGGTACGTTTGTTCCAGTTTAGAGATTCTAATGCAACAGACGTAGAGGTGCTTCGTGCAGTAGCATTCTCCATTATACCACCGATAGTTTTATTTACAATTTTCCAAAAACAGATTACAGCGGGTGCAACAGCCGGTGCATTGAAGGGATAAATTATGGCAAAAATAGCAGACAAATATTATATTACAGATCCTTGGAAGATCATTGAAGAAGGCTTTAATCCAGGTTATTCGCTGGTATCTGAATCCATATTCAGTTTAGGCAATGAATACATGGGAGTTCGTGGATATTTTGAAGAAGGATATACTGGCGACCGACTAATCGGAAGTTATTTTAATGGAATTTATGAAACATTGAAAACAGAAGGCTCTGCCTATAAGGGTATCATTGATAAGATGGAATTTATGGTTAACTCGCTGGATTGGTTATACCTTAGAATTCAGATTGGTGGCGAACTTATCGTAGCAGATGCAACGAGGATAAAAGATTTTAACCGAGTTTTGGATTTAAAGACAGGAATTTTATCTAGATCCTATACTTATGTTTTCGAAGATGGTCGTGAAATCAAATTAGAATTTGAACGCTTCTTATCTATGAAGGATGCCCATCAAGCAGGGCAGAAAGTTACGCTGACGCCTTTAAACTTTGAGGGTGAAGCTTCCATTACAACTGGTCTTGACTTTACGATACTGCATCGTATGGCAAATAAAAATTTTTGGAATAGCAATTCAATAAATTATGGTGAGAAGTGGACCAGTATATTAGCAGACACAATGAATACAAATCAATCCGTATACTCCATATGTAGATTTGATATTGATTCAATTGAAGAAAAGGATTTGATTGAAGAGAAGCAAGCCTTAAAGGAATTTAAAATTAAATTAACAAAAGGCGCAGCAGTAACGTTTCATAAGCTTATATTAAATATTGCATATAAAGGCAATTCCACAAAACAACGGGAGGAGTTCAATAATAAGTGCAGTAGCTCCATGGCGCAGTTACAGAACACTAGCTATGAATCCTTGAAGAATGAAAATACTGAGTGGTGGGATAAAACCTGGAAAGATTCTGACATTGTAATTGATGGAGATGAATTAAATCAGCAGGGGATTCGCTATTGTATCTTCCAGATGCATCAAACTTATCATGGAGCTGATAGCGGAACGATAATAGGTGCAAAAGGCTTAACCGGGGAAGCCTATAGTGGAAATACCTTCTGGGATACGGAGACCTATTGTTTACCTTTCTATATTTTTAATAACCGTGATGCAGCAAGACACTTATTAGATTATCGTTATTTGACGTTGCCACAGGCAAAAGAAAGAGCAGAAGCGCTGGATAATAAAGGTGCATTTTATCCGATCGCTACCATTAGTGGTCGCGAATGTTGTAGTTTATGGCAACATGCCAGTATACAGCTTCAGGCATCAACAGCAGTTGCTTATGGTATCTGGCATTATGAGTTAATTACAAAGGATGAGGAGTATGTCTTTGAAAAGGGACTGCCTATTCTTATTGAAGTGAGTCGTATGCTTGCTTCCAGAGGCGCTTGGAATTCATCCCATACCAACTATGGTTATTATGGTGTAATGGGACCTGATGAATTCCAGATGATGGTTAATAATAACTGCTATACTAATTTTATGGGCAAGACAACCTTTGAATATACACTTGAAGTAATTGAAAGATTAAAGAAAAAGAATCCTTCTGCTTATGAGGAAATCGCAAAAGAAAGCAGCCTCAGCATGAATGAGTGCATTGAATGGAAGACGTTGGCGAATCATATGTTCCTTCCTTACAGTGAGGATAGCAAAATTTATGAGCAGCACGAGGGCTATTTTAATCTTCCTCATATTGATGTTGATTTAATACCAACCGAGGACTTCCCTCTTTATCATCATTGGAGTTATGATAGGATTTATCGTAACGATATGATAAAGCAGCCGGATGTACTTATGATGATGCTGTTATATAATGGAAGATTTACGGAGGAAGAGCTTAAGGCTAACTATGAATATTACGAGCCTAGATGCATTCACGAAAGTTCTCTTTCTCCATCTGTACATTCTATCCTGGCAGTTCAATTAAAGAAGCATGAAGAGGCATATCAATTCTTCCAATTTGCCACTAGACTTGATCTTGATAATTACAATCGTAATACCTCAGAGGGATTACATACAACCTCCATCGCAGCAGCTTGGATGAATATAGTATATGGTTTTGGTGGAATGCGTTCCGATCAAGAGAAATTGACATTTAAACCTTCCATACCAAAGGCATGGAATAGTTATTCCTTCCGCATTTGTTATCAAAATGACATAATTGAGGTAAGTATTAACAAAGAGCGAGCAAGTTTTAAAACACTAAACGGATCAGAGATTGCAGTTGTAATCTATGGGAAGGAAGTTGTTCTTAAGAAAGACGAAACAGTAATCGAAATCCCACAGGAATGGGTTGGCTAATTGGAGGTAGGTTATGATAAGCTGGAGAATTGAAGAGGAAGGCTATGATAGAGAACGAATCTCCAATTTAGGCAACAAATACTTAGTTGGTAATGGTTATATGGGTATTCGTGGTACGATGCAGGAATATCAAAAAAGTCAGTTTCCGGCAATCAACCTTGCCGGAATCTATGATCAGGTTGGTGATGCCTGGAGAGAGCCACTGAATGCACCTAATGGTTTATATACAGAAATTACATTTAATAAAATTTCTTATCGATTACCGGAAGTGGAACCGGAATATCAAAAGGTTGCGGTGAATTATAGACATGCAATTCAGGAACGTAGAACCATATGGGCTACTCCTGAAGGAAAACTATGTGTCTCGGCAGAAACTTTAGCGTCCATGCAGGATAAACATCTGATTTTATTAAGATATGAAATTCAATCAGATACTGCAGGGGAATTAACTTTGATTACTGGAATTGACGGTGAGGTATGGGATATTAATGGTCCTCACTATGATTGCGTGGAACACAAGGTACAGGATGAAGTATTGCTATCTATTGGAACCACCCATGAATGTAACTATGAGGTATGCGTAAGTGAAACCTATGAAGCAGATTTTATAACGAATGAAGTTAAAAGAGAGCAGGGAAGAAAGAACCTTCGCGAGCTTACTCTTCAAATGGAAGCAAATAAAATTTATACCATATATAAATACATCGGTATCTTTACTAGTAAAGATACCGATGATTATGAAAAGTTAGCACTGGATACAGTGACGAAGGCAAAAATGCTAGGATTTTCTCGGGTTATGTTTGACCATAAAGAAGCTTGGGAAAAACTATGGACCATTTCCGAGGTTGAGATAGAAGGAGATGATGCTGCTATGGAGGCATTGAATTATTCCATCTATCATTTGCACTGTATTGCACCTAGACATTCCAAGGAGCTATCTATTGCAGCAAGGGGCTTGTCCGGACAAACCTATAAGGGAGCAGTTTTTTGGGATACCGAAATGTTTATGCTAGATTTCTTTCTATTCACGGAACCAGAAGTTGCAAAGACATTATTAAAGTATCGTATTACTACCTTAGAAGGTGCTAAGAAGAAGGCAAAAGGTTATGGGTATCAAGGTGCCTTTTATGCGTGGGAAAGCCAGGAAGGTGGGTATGACGCCTGCTCCGATTATAATGTAACAGATGTATTTACCGGCAGACAGATGCGAACCTTTTTTAAAGATAAGCAAATACACATTTCAGCAGCAGTTGCCTATGGAATTATGAGATATGTAAATTATACAGGTAATTACGATCTTCTATCCGAAGGTGGTGCAGAAGTAATTCTTGAGTGCGCTAAATTCTATTATGATCTTTTACTAAAAAAGGTGGATGGAAAGTACTATGAGCTCCATGATGTCATCGGACCTGATGAATATCATGAAAGAGTGAATAACAATGCTTATACCAATCGTATGGCAAAGTACACCTTTGAAAGTGCGGTTAGAATTATTACTGAATTATCGAAATTAAGTGTAGAAACTAAGCATATTTTAGAGCAGCGTTATGATTTGAATTCGTTCTTGTCCATGTTTCAGGATGCTTCACAAAAGCTCTATATACCACAGCCAGATAAAGAAACAGGAGTTATCGAACAATTTGATGGATATGAGCATCTGGAGGACGTATCCATTGAGGAAGTAAAAAGTCGTTTACTTCATGAGAAGGAGTATTGGGGAGGCGCATATGGTGTTGCCACTCATACAAAAGTCATAAAACAAGCAGATGTGGTTACGATGTTGAATTTATTTTCCGCAGAGTATTTAGAGGATGTATTGCTCAAAAATTGGTCTTATTATGAGCCTAGAACGGAACATGGATCTTCTCTTAGCGCTTGTATGTATGCAATACTGGCATGTAAATGTAAGATGCCAGATCAGGCATATCCGTTTTTTATGAAATCGGCAATGTCTGATATAACCCAAAAGGGTAAAGAGTGGGCAGGTCTCATTTATATTGGCGGAACACATCCCGCTTCCTCCGGTGGTGCATATATGACGGCAATTGAAGGTTTTGCAGGGATGCATCAAGAAGGTAATGAATTAAAAGCAAATCCATGCCTGCCCTCCAGTTGGAGCAGCATGCGATTTAAGATAGTTTTTCGTGGGGAGTTGTATCAAGTGTTAATCAACAAGGATAATGCCTTAATTGAAAAACAAAATTGATACATATGGATAATGGGAGTAATTATTAAATTAATAGAATTTAGTGGATGAGACTTATCATTATAATATAAGATTTTAAAAGGCTGTTACAAAACAGTTCTATAAAGGAAGAATGTTTTGTAACAGCTTTTTTGTCAAACTACATATTAATAGATTTTACACTGTTTCGTTCTACTAAACGAATTGGAAGAATAATTTCACGATTCTGTAAGGTATTCTTATCCAAGAGATCAATTAAGAAATTTACGGCTAATTTACCTTTGTAAGGAGCATCCTGATGAATGGTTGTTAGGGGTGGAGAGGTAAGACGACATAAGTTAATATCATCGAAACCGATTACCGAGATATCATCCGGAACCTTTTTACCAGACTGCTGAATACCTGCCATAATACCAGCGGCAAGAATATCTGCAGTTGCAAATACAGCGGTAATATCATTACGTTTTGCTAATTCATGACCAAGTGCAACGGTAGTTTCCGTATCAAGTTCCTGCTCGAACACAATTTCAGAACGGAAAGATATGGAGGCCTCAGCTAAAGCCTTCTTATATCCCAGGAAGCGCTCGGATACAACGCCTCGGTTTTTAATTGTAGGAGAAGCGAAAGCGATATTACGATGACCATGATCGATTAAATACCTTGTTGCTGTATAACCACCATTAAAATCTTCTAGACCTATGTTACACATTTTTGAGGGTGGTACATAGCTATCGATTAATACGATTGGTATATTTAATTCATTTAAAGCTTCGTAAAATTCATCCTCGAATACACCAGTGAAGAATAGACCATCAACATTCCAATTTCGAAGAAAGGACACCATGTCGGAAGTTGATTCAACGGCACGAAGCATTAGATAATATCCATTTTCACGAAGGGTTTTCTCAATGGAACCGATGAATGCAGAGTGGAAGGGGTCTTCTACGATAGTTTCTTTTGTATTTGCCGTTAAATGGCTTATCATTCCAATCACTTTAGAGGAGCTAGATACTAAAGAACGTGCGGACATATTAGGAACATAACCTAATCGATCAATCGCTTCATTAATTCGTTCAATTGTCTCCGCTGAGACACGGCCGGATTTGCCGTGAATAACATTCGATACTGTAGTAGCACTTACACCAACAATACTTGCTATATCTTTTATCGTTGACATATCTATGTTCCTTTCTCGTAAGTTTAATGTTAAACTACTGAATTTAGTCTAACATATGCTTTCATAATTGTACAGATAGAAGTGAATAAATATTAACAAAGTCACTAAAACAAAATAACGGTTCAGTTATAAGTTTGATATTGCATTACTAACATCTCGTTAGGCAGACTTGCATAGCTGAATTGTAATAAAGCAAAGGAGTGAAGAGACTTGATGAAAGGCGTAATTTTTGATTTAGATGGAGTTTTGGTATCAACTGATGAACTTCATTTTAAGGCATGGAAAAAGCTTGCAGAAGAGCTTGGGATACACAATTTCACAAAGGAGGATAATCAAAGACAAAAAGGGGTTAGCCGAATGGAGTCCCTGGAGGTAGTATTGGAAAAAGCAGATTGTTCCTATAGTGACGAAGAGAAGCTGGAGTTTGCTGAAAGAAAAAATGGATACTATGTAGATTATCTGCAAGAATTGGATGATACAGCAGTACTTAAGGATGTAATTGTAACCTTACAGCAGTTAAAAGAAAAAGGTATCTTAATTGGTATAGGATCAGCAAGTAAAAACACACCTATGATACTGGAGAAAACAGGTTTACATACTTACATCGATCAGGTTAGTTGTGGTCTTGATACCACAAAATCAAAGCCGGATCCAGAGGTGTTTTTAATCGCTGCCAAGAAATTAAACTTACCAGCAGAGGAATGCTTAGTAGTAGAAGATTCTGCGGCAGGAATTGTAGCGGCTAAAGCGGCAAAGATGAAGTCACTGGGAGTTGGACCGGAATATCAGGAGCTCGGCGCAGATTACGAATCTTATACACTTCAAAGCAATGTGGAGTGGGATTACATATTACAAAGATAAGATAGGAGGTTGTTTTTATGAAGAAAAAAAATATTGGCTTAGCAATAACGGAATGGATACTTTTACTAGGTCTTGCAGGGGTTCTTGTATGGCTAGGACTATCAACGAAAGAAAGACAGGAAGCTGTTGAAGCTATGACAGACATGAGTACTTCCAAGTTGGTACTTTATGAGGGCCCAAAATCACTTAAGGATGCCACAGAGGAAGACTTAAAAACAGCAAGTGAGGAAGATAGGGATTTCTCCTTGATGCACAGTACTAATACCATGATTAAGGTTAATGGGTATGATTCCTATGTATATGAGACTAATGTAAATCATAATAGAACCTGGTATGCGGATTATATGCCATTACAATCCAGAACACCAATTACCTATTTTGATTTTGAGGGCATCGCAAATATCGAAGTAAATGTACCTGCTATTGACCTTGAATCTGTTAAAATCAGTCCATTAAGTTATGGAATACAACCAGTAGTTGATAAAGAAAATCATATAGTATCCTTTACGGTTACAAAACCAGATACATACACGGTAACTTTTAATGATTCACCTGCTCGTGCAATACACATCTTTGCTAATCCATTGGAAGTAAATCCTCCTAAGGATGGTGATGAAAATGTTATATACATCGGACCAGGTGAATGGAAAGCAGAATCTATAATCTTAGAAGACAACCAAACATTATATCTCGCTGGTGGAGCTGTAGTTCATGGGATTATTCAAGCCAATTACGCTTCTAATATCAAAGTAATGGGTAGGGGTATTGTAGATGGTTCCTTCTATAAATCTTGGATGGGTAAAACTGCATTTGTTCCTCTGAAATTTGATAACTGTGATGGAGTAGAAATTCATGACATCATCGTACTTAATCCCAATGCATGGGTATGCTCCGCGCTCTCTTCAAAGAACGGTCTGATTGATGGTATTAAGATTATTTCTTCCAGACCAAACGGAGATGGTATCACCTTACAGTCCTGTGAAAATTATGTTGTTCAGAATTCCTTTGTTAGAAGCTGGGATGACAACCTTGTTGTTAAGAATTATGCTGGGAACTCAAAGAATATAACCTTTAAAAACAACCAGTTATGGACGGATTTAGCACAGTCCATGGAGCTTGGGTATGAGACAAATAAAGGAAGTCAGCCGGATGCTGTTATTAGTGAGATTACCTTCGAGGATATTTTAGTACTTAATAACTTCCATAAACCTGTTATATCTGTTCACAACGCAGACGACGCAACAATCACTGATATTGTTTTTAGAAATATTACCGTAGAAAATGCACAGGTAGGTTCAGGTGATGGAGATCAAATGCCATATCTAATTGATTTTAATATTGCGGATAGTTCCAACTGGTCTACAACAAAGGAAAGAGGCCAGATAAGAAATGTGTTGATTGATGGTGTAACCGTATTGGCAGGACGTTTTAATGAATCAAGAATTCATGGCTATGATGAGACACACACAGTTGAAGATATTACGATTAAGAACCTTACAATTCTAGGTGAGAAGATTACAAGCTTTGAACAGGGTAAATTTGATATTGATGAAGCTTCGACAAAGAATCTGGTTATTGAATAACGGGTGAAGCTGCCTGGCAGCGGATTGGAGGATTATGAAAATTGTAACGATTTTAAGAAGAATAGTAATTGTTTTATTATTCATTGCAATAATAGCGCTTGCAATATATAAACAAAAAAGTATTGTTGAACCACCACAGGATATTCCAACTGCGAATGTGACAATTAACGAAGCAAGGGATCAAACGGAAGCAGAGGAGCACCCAGCATTTATTAAGGAGGAATATGTAGCTGTACTACCGGAAGGCACCAATGTCGCTGTAGGTAAAGGCATAAAAGCAAACGCTTTTAATGATGTTTATAATGCAGAGAAAGCAAATGATGGAAATACAGACGGTGCATCTTACTGGGAAGGAACAAAAGACTATCCAAATACCTTAACCGTCGACCTAGAGAATCCAACAAAGATCAATGCAATAAGAGTTGCACTTAACCCTCTTGCAATTTGGGGAAAGCGTACACAGACCATTGCAGTTAAAATCAGTGCGGATGGAACAACATTTACAGATTTAATAGGAACTACACAGTATACCTTTGATCCAGATACTGGTAACGAAATTCAGTTAACTTTTGCTGAAACAGAAGCTAGATTCGTACAATTAGAAATTACAGAAAACTCTGGTGCAGGCGGTGGACAGGTCGCAGAGTTTGAAGTGTACAGTAAGAATTAATTCATCCGTACAATCGATACAATGTGCTAAAAACATATATATATATAAACCAAAACATATAAAAAAACATACAATAAGATATTAAAGGTAGATTTATAAAGTACCCATGAAAATAAGGAAGGAAAGTACTTATAATGAAAATAAAAAAACAGGAAGCATCCAAAAAAAATAATGGTCATAATTTTCATAGCATACGAACTAAGTTAATTTTAGCCTTTTTACTTCCGGTTGTCTTCCTTATCTTTCTTGGGATACTCAGCTATCAGATGGCATCCCGGGGTTTAGTTGATAATTATGAATCGAATGCACTGGTTAGTCTTGATATGATGAGTGAGTACTATGAACAGGGTATAGGTAATATTTCAGAAAAGGCACTTAGCTTAACTTCTGATGAAGTAGTTGTAAAATATTACTCCGGTTATTATTCCACAAATCCTACAGAAGAGGCGAGTCGAAGTGGTGAAGTCGAAAAGAAAATTATTGCGACCGAAACAGCAGACGAATACATTAGTGACATTTATGTCTTTGGTAATTATGGACGTCCAGTTTCCTCTGTAGGTAATATGAATGCAGAATTCTATGAAAGCTTTCTATCCTCAGAAGAAGCAGATAGGGTGGAAGCGGCTGGAAAAGCAGGTGTATGGGTGGGGAATCATCCAGCTATTGATTCAGCCTTTCCTAAAAAAACTCAAAAGTTTGCATTATCCTATATTAAAAAACTAAATAATTCAAATTTTCAGCAAATAGGCTACATTGTTCTTGATGTGGACGTTGCTTATATTCAAAATTTATTGGAGAAGGCTACCTTCGGAGAAAACTGCATTACGGGCTATTTAACAAATGACGGAAAAGCGATCCTTAGTAGTAGTTCTCCAGAAGGGTTTGACATTGCAAAGGAAGAATTTTATCAAACGGCAATGAAGGATCAAGAAACCACGTTAGCATCCGATTATGTTACCTATCAGGGTGAGAGTTATTTATTCATCTATTCTAAGTTAGATATCGGTGATTCCCTTGTATTTGCTTTGATTCCGGAGACAGATGTAACCAGTCAGGCGGAAAGTGTTAAGCTTGTTACACTTCTTATAGTGATATTTACAAGTATTCTAGCCCTTTGTATTGGTATATTGATATCCAATGGAATAAGTAAAACCATACGTAAGACAAATCTGATTATGACACAGGTGGCAGAAGGTAACCTAAAAGTTGATTTGAATATTAAGCGTAAGGACGAATTTCGTAATCTGGGACAGAGTATTAATCATATGTTATCCAGTATGAAAGCCTTAATTGATAAAACAATTGGAGTAAGTAATACCACAGCAAATTCTGCAGATGAGGTTTCAGAAGCATCAAAAGCATTGCTGGTTACCTCCAAAAATATCGCCAATGCTATAGCAGATATCGAACAAGGCGTTCAGCAACAAGCAAATGATGCAGAGAATTGTTTACTTCGTATGTCAGAGCTTTCTGAACAAGTTAATGTAGTTTATGAGAGTACAAGTGAAATAGAAAAGATAGCAGAAAAAACAAGAAGTACAGTAGGAAACGGATTTGATTCTATTCAGGATTTAACGGAAAAGCAAAAAGATACTGTAGAAATAACAGAGTCTATCATGGTGGATATTAATAATCTTGAAGTGGAATCAGGTGCAATTATTGATATTATTAATACCATGAATGAAATAACCGACCAAACAAATTTATTGTCTCTTAATGCCATGATTGAAGCAGCGAGAGCTGGGGAATATGGAAAAGGCTTTGCCGTAGTAGCAGATGAAATACGTAAATTAGCAGAAAAATCTGCCAATGAAGCAAAGAATATTAATCAGATTATTGACAACATTCAGCTACGGACAAAGAAGACGCTGGAGACAGCAAGAAGGGCAGAAAGCATTGTTGCAGATCAAGATAATGCCCTAAAGGCTGCACTTATGAACTTCGGATTAATTAATGATCACGTTGGCAATCTAACCGACAACCTGAACAAGATATCTCTGGGGATTGAGGCGATTGCAAAGGCGAAGGAGGATACCTTAAGTGCCATTGAAAGTATATCTTCGACCTTGGAGGAGACAGTGGCAGCCTCCACAGAGGTTGGTGCTACTGCAGATAATCAGCTGGAAACTGTGAAGAGATTAAATAACGCAGCGGAACAGTTAAATGATGATGCGAATAACTTAAAGGATACAGTAAGTGTATTTATTATCTAGTTAAAAAATATCCCATAGAAAACGGCAGTTTGTATCGTGGAATTTTCGATAAAAACTGCCGTTTTTGCCGTTAATCTAAGGTAAATGAGATTATTTGCAGGTGTTAAACAGGGTGCTAAATACAGTGGCATGATTTTGTTCATCAACCATTATCATAAAGTAAGTGTCAATAATTAGCTGATCCATTGTAATCAACTGCATATTACGATAAAAAAGAACCGTCTCCAATTCTCCAGTCATGGCCATAAGAAGTCCATCCTTGTAACAGGGATAACACACTGGAATAACTTTATAAGGTGGTACTTCATCCGTATAATAGCAATAAAGTTTCGTCAATATTTGGAGGTGAATCCTTTCATCTTCAATGATGGACTCGATGAAATCACGATGTAGTTTATTAGGTGCGTCTTTTAATAGATGGCAATAAAAATCAATTGCGGTGGCTTCATCTACTATTGATTTATGGATGTCGCAGAGAATTTGATCGAATGGTTTGGGACCTTTTAATGGAAGGCTTGGAATTTGAACGTAGTTACAGAATTTACATTCACATTTCGAAGAGCCTTCAGAAGGACGGTATAGGAACATAGCGGTACCTCCTAATAAGAAATAATTTTTATTAATTGTTCCGGTGATAGTAAGGAAGGAAATAGTCCAGCACAGTTAAATGTTATGTTATAAAATATGATATGAAGCTTTGTAAAATAAGTTCATTAATTATCAGAAATTGTGAAACAATATCATATTTTGAGGTTATCTAGTGAAGTTTACAAGCAATCTATAATTGAATGTGTCGAAAAATGTAATTTAATAAGTGTGAATTAGCACTATTTCGAGCTTTTTGAATATGTAAATAGTAACAGTTATTTTTAACTCTTTGGTAGATACTGTAGGTTTGCTTATACTAGGTGAAGCAATAGTAAGTGTATGGGATAAAAATAAACTGTAATTCACTGTTGACATTTGATTGAGACGAAAGGTGTGAAAACTTATGGGTGTAACAACACGTTATAGTGATGTTAATAAATTAAATAAATTAGTGCAAACAATGCTAAAGCTTGCCCTGGCTGATATTAAGAAGAGTGGTGTGGAGGCAGTGGTTTATGAGACCTATCGAACACAGGACAGGCAGAATTATCTATATTGTCAAGGCAGAACAGTAACAGAATGCGTAAGTGCTGGAATTAGTAAAAAATTTGCACAGCAGTATAGTAAGCCAGAAAAAAATAAGGTGACCTGGACATTAAAGAGTATGCATACACAAAAAAAGGCATTAGACGTAGTACCAGTAATAAATGGGAAGCTAACCTGGAACCATACAGCGAAGGAGCAGTTGACTATAGTAAAAATCATGTCTTCTTACGGGTTTGAGTGTGGAGCAAATTGGACTAAGGTAAAGGATGCAACCCATTATCAGGTGAATGGTAACTTTACCAGTTTATTTGATGAAAAGCATAATAACACCTATGTAACAAAGGCAATACAAGCAGCTTTAAACAGAAAAATTAAAGCAGGTTTAATCGTAGACGGGGTCTGGGGTAAGAAAACCACCGATGCAGTTAATAAATTTAGAAAATCTATGAAATATAAGACTTCGCTAGGACAGTTAGGGGCAGTTGGACTAGAAGCATTGTTGAAATAAAATATTTAGTAATGTTTTAGAAAAAGAATAGAGAGAGAAAGGATTAAGTGCTACAATGTAAATATTGTAGCACTTAATCTACCATAATATAAAAGATAGCATAGATATAGTGTTATAACTGTGTAAACATAATTTTACTATACCTTACTTGAGATTAAATAGAACAGGAAAATTGAAAGGCAATACAACATATATGAAAAGAAGTTGGAAGCTTTATTGGAAACTATTTACCTCGACCTTATCCCTAAGTGCATTTACCATAGGAGGAGGGTATGTGATCGTTCCATTAATGAAAAAAAGATTTGTCGATAAATTAAACTGGATTGAAGAAGACGAGATGCTTAACCTGGTGGCAATTGCTCAATCCTCGCCAGGAGCTATCGCAATTAATGCATCTATTTTAATTGGCTATCGAATGGCAGGTATATTAGGAGCGGTAGTTACGGTTTTCGGTACAGTTATTCCGCCACTGATTACAATAACCATAATTTCGTATTTTTATCATGCATTTCGATCTAGTGAAATAGTAGGTGCTTTATTAAGAGGTATGCAAGCAGGTGTAACTGCGGTTATTGCCGATGTTGTGTTAGAGATGGGTGGTGTTATTGTAAAGGAGAAACAAACGCTATCCATTCTCATGATGATAGTCGCATTTACAGCAGCCTTTATCTTTAAAGTAAATGCTGTTCTGATAATCCTGGTAAGTGCAATAATAGGCTTGGTAGCCGTATTAATCCGTGAAAAAATTGGTAAGGGGGTAATTAAGAGATGATTTATCTTAAATTACTCCTTAGCTTTTTACAGATTGGATTATTTAGTATTGGTGGAGGATATGCTGCACTTCCGTTGATACAGGAGCAGGTCGTTGAAAAAAATATGTGGTTATCGAAATCAGAGTTCACAGATTTAATTACAATATCTCCGATGACCCCCGGACCCATTGCGATTAATTCAGCTATTTTTGTTGGCAATCGAGTTGCAGGTTTTACTGGATCTGTTATAGCCGTTTTTGGATGTATTTTGCCGTCCTTACTAATTGTTCTTGTATTAGCACATTTGTATTATAGGTATAAGAGTATGACGACCTTACAAGGCGTCTTAGGTGGGATTAGTCCTGCTGTTGTGGCTTTGATAGCTTCCGCAGGTATGTCCATTCTTATCACAACGCTATGGGGTGGTGAAAGTGTTGATTATCATCTTTCAGATATTGATTATATAGCAACGACTTTGTTTTTGATAAGTTTTATAATCATTAGAAAAACTAAAATTAATCCAGTTTGGATTATGCTGGGAGCGGGCTTTTCGAGTGTTATAATTTATTATTTCAGGGGCTAGTAACTTTTGCTTATCTTTAGCTCAAAAAAGGTCGACAAATGGAGAATTGAAGCGTAAGATTCTTGACACAAATGTTTGTATATTTTATCATGAATAAGGTAGATAAGGTCACAGCAAAGGAGTGAATTCATGAGGTTAGTATCGTTATCAATGTTAAAACCAGAGATGAGTCTGGCAAAAGCGATATATTATGAAGATTGTTTAATTCTTCGTGAGGGCGTAACAGACTTGCAGCGTTTTCAAAAAAGCCTAAAAAGGCTCGGCATTGATTACGTTTATGTGGAGGATGAAAAGAGTGAGGGAATAGAAATCCCTGATGCTATTTCTGAAGAGACCAGGGTTAATTGTAAAAAAATACTGAGACAGACAATTGATGATTTCGCGAAAAAGTCCATTGTTGATATAAAAAATATGTCCACTACAATAAATTCAGTTATAGATGAAATACTTGCAAATCCCGATGTACAGATAAGTCTAAACGATATTAGTGCTACGGATGAATATACATTTTCACATTCTGTAAGTACCACTGTATATTCGTTATTAATTGCAAATAAATTGGGTTATAGTAGGTCCATGCTTGAGAAGTTAGCAGCGGGTACCATATTGCACGATGTTGGTAAAATTCTATTGGATCAAAATATATTAAATAAAGTGGATAAATTGACAACAGAGGAATTTGAATATTTAAAAACACATACTACGGTAGGTTATGAAAGTCTAAAAAAATGTATTAATTTGACTGAGCTTTCCAGAATCATTGCATTACAGCATCATGAGCGTATGGATGGAACAGGATATCCCAATGGGTTAAAGGCTGGAGAATTACATGAATTTGCTAGAATAGCAGCAATTGCTGACGTATACGATGCATTAGTGTCCAATCGTTGTTATCGTGGGAAATGGAGTTCGAATAACGCAGTGAATTATTTAGTAAAGAATGCAGAGACCCAGTTTGACTTAAAGCTCGTTTCTATCTTTATTAAGCAAATTGCCATTTATCCCAATGGGTCCATGGTACGTTTATCCGATAAAAAACTAGCCATCGTTAAAGAACAAAACATTAACTTTCCACTTAGGCCAATTGTACGAGTAATTGCTGACGAGAATGGGGATGAAATCGATATGTATGAAATCGATATGTTAAAGGTATTATCAATAACCATAAGTGAATCAGAATTAGAAATGGAAAACTCCCTATCTTAAGTGACAGGGAGTTATTTTTATAGAACAATATAGTAATAAATAGTATAAGTTATTTGCTCTTACTGGTAATACGTATTCTTGCATTGGATGGAATTTGAATTGCACGCTGTAGAGGTACCCAAATGAAAGCAGCAATCATAAAATCTAAAATACTGTGTATAGTACCACCAACACCTACAAGACCAAGGACTACTCTAACAAAATCAGAAGAGGTATCACCAAAGAAGTAAAAGATACTTACAACAATAACTTCGGCTGCGGCGTGGATCACAGAGATAATAACAACAAATGGAATAGCAGTCTTTAAAGACAATAGTATATTGTTATTCTTTTTAAGTACATAAGCTCCTAATACTGCGAAAATAATATGAGTTAAAGCTCGTATTACGATAACAGGCGGATAGGAAGCTAAAAATCCCAGTGCTGTAATTAAGGAAACAAACAATGCAGTAGCAGGGGATATAAACATAGCAATGAAAATAGGTACATGGACACCTAAGGTAAAGGATGCAGGGTCCAATCGGATCTTAAGCGGTGAATAAAGTGGAATTAAAATTCCAATGGTACTAAGTAATGCAGCAATTGCCATAGTATAAACTTTCCTTGAACTGTTTGTCATAACATACCCTTCCTTTTTAAGAACTCATAATACTGACTTGATAGCTGTCTTGTCAGCTGTAATTATATATGAAAAGGTAAACCATGTCAATGTGAAAGTTACACCACACCATCTTTTCGATTAACATCAATTTTAACGGTTTCAATATGGAAGCGAATGTAATAAACCATAAATAAAACGACAAAAAATCCAATTAAATTAAGAATCTGCTGAGCGTATATTTTCTGTCCATAGATATAAAGCGATAGGGATTGAAAATACCCAAGTAGTTGTCCTCCCAGAATGGATACCAAAAAGCCAAAAAGACCAGAAAGGGAAGAGGTAATGGTTAACCAGGTCATTCGTTTTTCACCCTGAAAGAAATCCAATTGAATTCCAAATAAGCCGATACCTAAAAATGCCCAGGCAGTAGAGGATAGGAAGGCACTTAGCACCAACATAGGATAAGCGTTAAAGGGCATGGTAAAGGTGGTGGACAGCATATTCAATCCTAAAGCAAGTATGCTAAAGCGTAACAGTTTTCCCATGCCATGCTTATCCGCCATACGTCCAAGTTTTGGAGAGATATAGATTCGATATAGATTGCATAGAAAACCAACAAACATGATAAAGGTATAAGGTAAATGTAAATCATTGATCTGATAACTTGCGTTAAAGGGCAGGCAAATGTAGAAGGAAAGGGTATATAGGCATTGTACTGTAAAGGCTTTTCTAAATTTACGATTATGAAAGGCTTCTTTTACTTCTGATAATATGCTCTGCTTTTGCTCAGCTACATCTAATTGCTTAGCTTTTTTTGCAAGTCGACCATGCATTTCTTTACCGTCGGTATTTATGTAGGAGAGCTTTGGTTCCTTCATCATGGAAAGTCCGATGACATTAACCAAGGTTAATAGAAAGATAATGATCCCAATTAGAATAAAGCCAATGAGGAGGTTTCCTTTCTTAAAGAAATCAAGTATCATACCGCAAAGTAACATCATGGTAGAAACCACGAAAACTGCAAAAGAGTCTTTTATTGAAAAGTATTTGCCTCGTAGCCGGCTTGGCACCAGACTTGCAATCCATTCCTGGGAGGCAGGAATCCCAACCTGGACAAAGATTTGACCAAAAAAATAAAGCAAGACGATAAGTATTGCCTTAGCTACAGCCCCCATTGGCAATAAAGGAATAAAATACAAGGCAGCAAACAGGATACGTTGCAAGGCAGTTATACTAACAAGAAATTTGTATTTTTTAAGTTTTTTAAAAAAATTAATCAAAAATAGCTGTGATAATGCTGCTAAGCTAACTAAAGAAGTTATAATTCCAATATTAGCATCGGAAATTCCGCTATAGGACATTAAGGTAGCTAAAAAAGTACCGCCAGCAAGCTGTATAATCGTTTGTGCAGCAGTATCTGAAACCGTATATTTGATACGGCTAAGTTTTAAATCTTCTTTGGATTCAGGAAGTGCCATAAAATAAATCTTCCTGATCTTTCCAATAAAATATCTATGTAAATCCATAAAATTCATTAACATCTAACGTAAAACCTCCAAAATAAATCACTAAAAATAAATCACAAAAGTTCGTTGCTCCCCTACCTATAAGTATAAGGGAAAAGGGGGTTTAACTCAATGTGTTTTCGAATAAACTTTCAGTCAAAATTATTGATAAATGGAATAGTTAGAAGAAAATACCTTAACACCAACTCTTGTATTATGGGGTGGGGGTATATTATACTTTTTATATCATAGAGGTTATTACAGTTAGCTAACAGAGGCAGCTCAGGTTAGGGTGATAGAAAGAGGAAGAAATGATAGTACATAATAAAAATTTTAATATAAAACAGATTGCTGAATCTGGACAATGTTTTCGTATGAATCCAATTAGTGAGGAAGGGAAGTTAAAGTATAGCCTAATCGCTTATGGAAGATATCTTGAACTGGAGCAGTTAGAGGATGAGGTGGTGGAACTAAGCTGCTCGAAGGAAGAATATGATGAAATGTGGCACGATTACTTTGATATGGATTATGATTATCATAGAATTGTGGAACACTTAAAATCAGGTGAGGACCAGTTCCTAAGTCAAGCGGCAACCTATGGACAGGGTATTCGAATTTTAAAACAAGAACCCTTTGAGGCTGCTATAAGTTTTATTATTTCCCAGAATAAAAATATACCAGCGATTAAGAACTGCGTGGAGGCAATTTGTAGTCGATATGGTGAGAAAAGAGCATGCTCACGTACAGGGAAAGAGTACTACTCCTTTCCGTCTGCAACCATATTAGCAGAGGCTGTTAACGAGGATTTAAGACAATTAAAAACTGGCTATAGAGATGCATATATCATAAGTGCTGCCAGAGCAGTTACAAATGGAGCAATTGATTTTATGAATTTGATAAACTGTAAGTTTGAAGATGCAGTGATAGAGCTTAAGAAAATTCATGGAATTGGGGAAAAGGTGGCAAACTGTATTGCCTTATACGGACTTCACCATATTGAAGGTTTTCCGGTGGATGTATGGATACTTCGGGTACTGGAGGAGATTTATCAGAACCAGTTTGAAAGAGAACTATATAAGGGTTATGCTGGAATTGTTCAGCAATACATGTTTTATTATATGAGGCATTTAAAGGGTTGATTATAGTGTTGAACATTCAGATATATCACACTCACCTTCCAACATTGAGCCTGCTAAGCAGGTAAATGAAGATCATGAACAGAAAATAACTAATAAAAAAAATATTTTAACACATGGTGAAAATTGCAATAATGACTATAAAGAATGCACCGAAAAAAGGCTTCGTTATTCAGAAGGCTATATTAATCATAAGGCAGAGCATATGGAGAAAGAATCCTTAAAAAATGCGACAGCTAAGCAGGAACATCGCAAGGAACAGTTAGAT
Source organism: Bacillota bacterium (assembly GCA_023407575.1). Lineage (GTDB taxonomy): Bacteria > Bacillota > Clostridia > Lachnospirales > Lachnospiraceae > Mobilitalea. Next base: position 24,527 of record JAEYLX010000049.1, on the reverse strand, counting down.
CAGTCGAAATAATAGAATATAGAAAGAAATATATATCTATATAAAATAAATTTAAACAATAGTAATCGCATATAGAAAAATGTATTTACTTCAATTATTTTAGATCTCTATAAAATACAAGTGGGAGTAATTCTGCATCTATCTTAGAAAATTACACCCACTGTTTTATTGCATAAAAAACTATAAAAAACTATAAAAAACTATAAAAAACTATAAAAAACTATAAAAAACTATAAAAAACTATAAAAAACTATAAAAAACTATAAAAAACTATAAAAAACTTACTTATATAATCATGGTACTAATCTCTTAATATCTCTAGGAAATAGGGTCGCATAACGAACATTGTTCTGCTCTAATAGTTTACTTGTAAATCGCTCTAGACCAAGGCCAAGACCTCCATGAGGCGGAATACCGTACTTATGAAGCATTAAATAACTTTTAAAGGCTTCGGGATTCATGCCGCGTCTGTGTAATTTATTGACCTGTTCCTCGTAATTATGAATTCTTTGACCGCCAGTCGTAATTTCAAGACCTCGAAATAATAGGTCAAAGCTGCAGGTTACATCAGGATTTGAAGGATCTTCCATAGCATAGAAGGGACGTTTTTTGGTAGGATAGTGAGTGACGAATACAAATTCACTTCCATGTTTCTTCTTCATAATTTCATAAAGTAATTTTTCTTCCTCCGGCTCGAAATCCTCAAAATCGGCAATCTCACGTTTATATTCTGTGGATATCAGTTGCTTTGCCTGTTCAAAAGTTACAGCAGGAATGTTAGAAGCATCTGGTAATGATACCTTAAGCAGCGTAAGCTCCTGAGTGTATTCTCTTTGCAGAAACTCAAAGGTGTATTGAAGCATAGCTGTTTCTAGTTGCATTAGTTCTGTATAGTTAGTCAGATACCCCATCTCAAGATCTACACTGATGTATTCATTCAAATGTCTGGAAGTATCATGCTTTTCTGCTCGAAATACTGGTGCTATTTCAAAGACTTTCTCATAAACACCTACCATCATCTGCTTATAAAATTGAGGACTCTGTGCAAGATAGGCTTCACGACCAAAATAGTCCAGTTGAAAAATATTAGCTCCGCCTTCTGCTCCTGCATAAACGATTTTAGGAGTATGAATCTCTGTAAATTGTAAAGAAGTTAAGAAATCACGAAAACCTCGCTGAATTCCCTCCTGCAATTTAAAAATAGCACGTTCCTTTTCATTACGTAGCGTAATGGGGCGATAGTCAAGCAAGGTATCAAGAGAGGCTTCTATTTTCTTTTGGTTAATAACCACAGGCAATTCCTGCGATGGAGCGGAGAGAACTTCAATCTGTATTAGTCGCAGTTCAAAGCCACTTTTAGAACGTTCATCGAGAACTACTTCACCACTTGCGATAATGCAGGCTTCTTCTTTCAGTTGATCTATTGAAAATTTGCTGAATTTTTCACTATAAATGCATTGGAGCATAAGTCTTCTGCACCTTAGTACAATAAATGCAAAACCACTCATTTTTCTTATTTTATAAACCGAACCATAGAGTTTTACTGTTTTTCCGATATAATTATTTAATTCCTCAGGCTTAACATATTCCGTTTTCATATATCCATTCATATAATACATAATTTTCATCCCTTCATGATTAGTAGTTGTATTAATCTAACTGTTTAGAACAAGCTCGAAATACAATATTGAGTATAGTATCAAAAACCTTTCTAAACGGAAAAAATGAATAGGACTGGATCTATATGCGGGCTTATTCATTCTTTATAGCTGAGATTGAGTTTGGATACTATAGTTTAACTTATAGGTGAATGAAGCGAGAATCCATTCCGACATAATCTGTATGTCTCAAAGTATCACAACCTTTCCTTGTTACAATATTTCTTAATCCTTAAGTAAATTACAGTTCGTTGCCTAAAAAAGCATATAAAAAGACCACAATGGCATGATTTTGAATAAAATTCACCAATGTGGTCTTTCGGTTTTATAACAACATAAATACCTAGCATAAATATGTTGCTTCCACATAGGCACAAGATAATAAGCACTTGCACCTATGATTAATTCATAGCTGCAAGCGCTAACGATCGTCGTCCCTATTCAAGTAACTATATACAAATGACAACATAGAATCAGCTCGCTTTCTAGATTTTCAAAAAGATTAACACATAAATTGACCGATGTCAATTTTAAATTTATGTTTGACATAGAGTGTATACCATTTATAACGGTTCAGCCATAACCCTGGCATAGTTAAACTATTAACCCTTATTGTTTCAGTAATTTAATTGTTTCTTCTAATGATAGTACCTTAGCATAACGATTGTCCCACATATAATGATTATAATATTCATAGAGCTTTTCACCAGTAAGATACTCATTATCAAAGGTGGCGTTGGTTGCTTCGGGAATGATAACACGATAGCCATGTTCAAATGCACCTTTGCAGGTTGCATCGATACAGTAATCAGTTTGCATTCCAACAAGGACAAGTGTGGTTATGTTTTTTGAAGTGAGATAATCCTTTAATTCAGTTTTGACAAAGGCACTGTTATAGTTCTTCTCAATTATTTTTTCATCGTCAATAGGCGAAATTTGAGCATAGATTTGCCAGCCATCTAAACCGTGTTCGAATTCACAACCAGCTTCCGCATGCTGAATATAGATAACTTCCTTATGATTAGATCTTGCCACTGAAAGTAGATTTTCAATGTTTTCAATTACTTTCTTTTCATTATAGGGATGCTCATCCACAATTGCGTTCTGAACATCTACGATTAATAATGCTATATTACTCATGTATGAAACCACCTTTCCATTATTATTAATTCTGGATAATAGCTATGCTTAGTAATGCATCATTTGAAAATTGTTATATATTATTTATATACTATTGCATCATAAGTTACAATCCCCGTAATTGAGCAAATCACTACTAGTTTTATATGCTTAAAATAAAGCAAAAGCATTCATAATACATTAGGTGAATTGAACTTTAGTTTTGACAAATACTATAGAAACGATTATAATGGTGGCTGTGAAAGATTATATCGGTTTATGTTAATATTTAAAATAAATAATTTTAACGGAGGATATCAAAATGGCATTAGTATCAGCAAAAGAAATGCTTACAAAAGCAAAACAAGGCAAATATGCAGTTGGCCAGTTCAACATCAATAACTTAGAATGGACAAAAGCTGTTTTATTAACAGCAGAAGAGTTAAAATCACCAGTAATTCTCGGAGTTTCCGAAGGTGCTGGTAAATATATGTGTGGATATAAGACCGTAGTTGGTATGGTAAATGGAATGATCGAGGAATTAAAGATTACGGTTCCTGTAGCACTTCATTTAGATCACGGCAGCTACGATGGTGCACTTGCATGTATCAATGCAGGTTTTTCATCAGTAATGTTTGATGGTTCTCATTATCCAATCGCTGAGAATATTGAGAAAACAACAGATTTAGTTGCTATTTGTGAAAGCAAAGGCATCTCCATTGAAGCAGAAGTTGGTTCCATCGGCGGAGAAGAAGATGGCGTAGTTGGTGCAGGCGAATGTGCAGATCCAGAAGAATGTAAAGCAATTGCTGATCTTGGTGTAACTATGTTAGCAGCAGGTATCGGTAATATTCATGGTAAATATCCAGAGAACTGGCCAGGACTTAGCTTTGAGACCTTGGCAGCAGTTCAAGAGAAAACAGGCGAAATGCCTTTAGTACTTCATGGTGGTACAGGTATTCCTGCAGACATGATTAAGAAAGCAATCTCCCTTGGTGTTGCTAAAATCAATGTGAATACAGAATGCCAGTTATCCTTCCAGGAAGCAACCCGTAAATACATTGAAGAAGGCAAAGATTTAAAAGGGAAAGGATTTGACCCTCGTAAGTTATTAGCTCCTGGTTATGAAGCAATCAAAGCAACTGTAAAGGATAAAATGGAGTTATTCGGTTCCGTTGGTCAAGCATAATTAAACTAGATTTATTTAATTATAAACCATAAAAATTTAAAGTTATTGATATTAATAGTCCAGAGGCAGCGTTCATATGGAAGCTCCTTTGGGCTATTTTCATATGAAATACTTTAATAATATGAGCGTCAAAAAATCAATCTAGTTTATATAGGATGAATAATCCAGCATAAACATTCATCCCTTCGGTTAGGAGGATTTTGAGGCTTAAATCATATAATACAATAAAATAATACTTATCTTTTTCAAATTTTATGATATAATAGAATCGATGTAAATATATGGTAATGCATCATACAATTAGGAAAGGATGAAAAACTATGGGATTGATAACAACCAAAGAAATGTTTCAAAAAGCTTATGCTGGAGGCTATGCAATTGGAGCCTTTAACGTGAACAACATGGAAATTGTACAAGGAATTACAGAAGCAGCGAAAGAAGAAAATGCTCCGATTATACTGCAAGTTTCAGCAGGGGCTAGAAAATATGCGAAACATGCTTATTTGATTAAGCTGGTAGAAGCAGCTTTACAAGATACAGACCTGCCAATTGCACTTCATTTGGATCATGGAGATGACTTTGAGATTTGCAAAGCATGTATTGATGGTGGGTTCTCCTCCGTTATGATTGATGGTTCAAAGCATAGTTTTGAAGATAATATTGCACTTACGAAGAGAGTCGTTGAGTATGCACATGCTCATGGTTGTGTAGTAGAAGGTGAGCTTGGTAAATTAGCTGGTATTGAAGATGATGTAAATGTATCAGCAGCCGATGCTTCCTATACAAGACCGGAAGAAGTGGAAGAGTTTGTTTCCCGTACAGGCGTTGATTCTTTAGCAATAGCTATCGGTACCAGTCATGGTGCTTTCAAATTTAAGCCAGGTCAGAAACCACAGCTTCGGTTTGACATCCTGGCAGAAGTTGAGAAAAGACTTCCAAACTTCCCAATTGTATTACATGGAGCTTCCTCTGTTTCACAGGAATACGTGGAGATTATTAAACGTTTTGGCGGTAAGTTAGATGATGCTATCGGAATTCCTGAAGAGATGTTAAGACAGGCAGCTGGAATGGCAGTTTGCAAGATTAATATCGATTCTGACTTAAGACTTGCATTTACAGCAGGTGTCAGAGAGTACTTTGCAACGAATCCAAGCCATTTTGACCCAAGGCAATACCTCACCCCAGCTAGAAATAATATTAAGGCTGTTGTAAAACATAAAATTGTTAATGTTTTAGGATGTTCTGGAGCTGCAGCAGAGCTATAAGATGTATAGAAGTGATGAATACATATATTTAAAAGGGTATTACCTAGAAAATCATATGTTTTTATTGTAAGCAATTACTTGATTAAAATAGGAGAAAGGGAAATGTCACTATTTAAGTGGCACTTCCCTTTTTTATTACAGTTATATATTTCTAAAACAAAGAGCACTGAATGATCAAATCATCTTCTCGAAGCACCTCTAGCAGAGCTTCTGGATGAAGCGGACGGCTATAAATATAACCCTGAACAATATCACAATGCTTTAATCTTAATAGAGCTAATTGTTCCTCATGTTCAACGCCCTCGGCCACAACCTTAATATCCAGGCTATGAGCTAATTGTATAATGGATTCTGCAATACAGGAATCTTTGTCATTAAAGCAGATATTATCTATGAAGGACTTATCAATCTTTAAGGTATCAATCGGCATCTTGGTAAGATAATTCAGTGAGGAGTAACCTGTACCAAAATCGTCCAAAGAAATACGAACACCAAGTTCCTGGAGACTGAGCAGTAGTTTCGTAGCATCCATTAAAGATGATACTAAAGTGCTTTCGGTAATTTCAAGCTCCAAATACTGCGGAGGTAACAGGGTCTCGGTCAAAATATCAGATAATAAGGGCACGAAACCTGGCCGATTGATTTGAACGGAGGAGATATTAACCGATACTGGTCTTGGAGTAATGCCTAAGTCAATAATTTTCTTATTAAAGAGGCAGACTTCACGAATTAACCAGGAGCTTAACTCGATAATCAAGCCACTTTCCTCTGCAATAGGTATAAACTCTACCGGAGAAATATTACCCAGACGCTCACTACGGATTCTCATAAGTGCTTCATAGCCGATTACGTTATTTGTGCTGATTTCCATTAAAGGCTGATACTGTATGTATACTTCTTTATTTTCAATGGCATTTCGAAGAACCTCAACGATAATTGTATTACGGTTCAATTCTTCTTCCATGGTCTTATCAAATAGAGTAAATTTGTTTTTACCAGTATCCTTTGATTTATACATTGCTATATCAGCATTTTTTATGAGAGCATTTGGTAATATGCCATTCTCTGGGAAAATAGAAATACCGATGCTCATAGACACATAAACAATCTCACCATCTAAATCAAGTGGATTTTTACAATGTTCAATAATCTGATCTGCAAAGGTGACTGCTTCATCAGGAGTAACATTTTCTTTAAATATTAAGAACTCATCGCCGCCTGCTCTTGCCAGCATACCATCAAAACCAATGATGGAAGACAGCAGCTGTGTTGATTTTATAAGTAGAGCATCCCCATATTCATGACCTAAGGTGTCATTAATCGTCTTAAAATTATCCAAATCTACAAAATAAACAGCATGCATGCTATTGTCTGTGGAAGATGCCAGGACGGCATTGATATATTCAAGAAAGGCAAGCTTATTAGGAAGGCTGGTCAACGTATCATGATATGCAAGATACTCAATGTGATCATAATTCGTTCGAAGCTGCTCTTCATTTAATAATAACTCTTCATGCATGGATTCCAGGTCGTCATAATTTGTCTTTATAATATGCAGCATTTTATTAAAATTCTTTGATAATTCACCAAGTTCATTATTGCTTTTAATATTAGACTGCACGGTTAGGTTGCCGTCGGAGGCGGTTCGCATTGCATCTCTTAAGGCAATGATTGGCGCAGAGAAATTCTTTGAAAAGATATCAGCAAAAAATAAAATAATAATAAAAGAGGTTATGATAACAACTGCAAATAATATAAATAAAAACCGTGTAATTTCAGTAATTTCAGAAATATCCTGTTTCAACATAAGTGTCCAGTTAAGACTAGGAAGAACACTATACCCAAATACCTGTTTTTGTCCATCAAAGTAATACTCAAAGGCCCCATTATCTTCAATGTTACCAAGATTATATTCACTTATAATATGCGCTAAGCGATCAGAGCTTATTGTGGTACCAATTAATTGCATATTAGGATGATAGATTATTTTACCGTTCTGGTCTAGTAGGATGCTATCTCCTGATTCGCCAATGGAAATTGAATTTAAAAATCCATACAAAAACGAAATATCAATAGTATTGATTACGCAGCCTATAATAGATTTGGTTTCTGGATCAACAATTGGAGATCCAATATCCAAAGTGTAGTGAATTTCGTCATCTATTAAGAGTGGCTTAATTCCATCGATACCAACGGAGGTGGACTTTGACGACAAAATATAATCTATGGCAAGATTGGACTTTGCATCGCTTTCAATAATTGATGTATCAGAGCTAGCAACAATTTCATTGTTGGTATTATATACAGAAATACGAATGCAATTATCATAACTTTCACATCTGGATTGTAATAAGGACACTACAGCCTCATGGTCGACCTGGCTTAAAGCCCTACCTTCCATAGCTGCATTAACAAGTTCATCCTGAATGGATATGAGATAAAGTTCACGTACCTGGGCTTGTATCTTAGCTTCCAGGCCGCTAACGCAATTCTCGGCGGTTTGCTTAAGATTACCAGTATTGACAGAAAGCATCTTATCAGTAAGAAAAACAAGAGCAATAAGAGAAACAAGGATTAGTGGTATCATGGAGGATGTAATAAGCAGTATGTGTAGGGATTTTCTAATAGACATAAGTTAATAACCTCCGACATTAGTGAACATTTCCAAGGCAAACAATAGCTGTTAATATTTTACCAATTCTATCATAAATATGCAATGCAATTTATAAATTAAGGTATTTCATGCAAAATCTACATCCATTTCTTGTCTATAATTCACAAATTCTTAGTTCTTTCGCAAATAAATCTGAAAAAATGACAGTCTCTGGGTATTTAAATAGAATTTATAATCATGAATTATTTCTTAAATACTTAGATTTTAGTTGAAATGAGGGCCTTTTAAGGGTATACTTTAAATGTTATAAATGGGGCAAGACATTTTATGTATTTGTCTCATCATAGGCGTTAACAGCGTGAGAAAGCAGGATATATTAAACATGTATAAATTGATTGCAGAGGATGGCAGTGCCAAAAGCGGCGAATTTACTACTGTCCATGGAACAATACAGACCCCGGTATTTATGAATGTTGGTACGACAGCCGCAATTAAAGGAGCGGTTTCGACAGCTGATCTTCAGGAAATTGGTACCCAGGTTGAATTATCGAATACCTATCACCTTCATGTAAGACCAGGTGATAAAATTGTAAAGCAATTAGGTGGTCTTCATAAGTTTATGGTATGGGACAAACCTATTTTAACAGATTCCGGCGGATTTCAGGTCTTTTCCCTGGCAGGTCTTCGTAAAATTAAAGAAGAAGGTGTATACTTTAGTTCACATATTGATGGTCGTAAAATATTTATGGGACCGGAAGAAAGTATGCAGATTCAGTCAAATCTGGCATCTACCATAGCGATGGCATTTGATGAATGCCCGCCTCATCCGGCTACCAGAGAATATATGCAAAATTCAGTAGATCGTACCACCAGATGGTTACTACGTTGTAAGAGTGAGATGGATCGCTTGAACGGCCTTGAGGATACGATTAATCCACATCAGATGTTGTTTGGAATTAATCAAGGCGGAACCTTTGAAGATATAAGAATTGAACATGCAAAACGTATTTCTGAAATGGATCTTAATGGTTATGCCCTTGGAGGATTGGCAGTTGGTGAAAGTCACTCAGAGATGTATCGTATCATTGAAGAGACAGTTCCATATTTGCCCAGAAGAAAACCAGTGTATTTGATGGGTGTAGGAACACCAGCAAATATCCTCGAAGCAGTGGACCGTGGAGTGGATTTCTTTGACTGTGTGTACCCAACCCGTAACGGAAGACACGGACATGCATATACCGGTTATGGAAAGATGAATATGTTAAATGCGAAATATGAACTTGATGAACGCCCCATTGAAGAAGGTTGTGGTTGTCCAGCTTGTAAACATTATAGCAGAGCTTATATCAGACATCTTTTAAAGGCAAAGGAAATGCTGGGCATGCGCCTTTTAGTGCTGCATAATCTGTACTTCTATAACCACATGATGGAAGAAATCAGAGAAGCTATCCGTGCAGGTCGTTATAAAGAGTATAAGAAGCAAAAGTTAGAAGGATTTGTTAGAAGCGAGGACTAGTGCTACAACCTCTTCCCAGAGTTTGTACAAGAGCACGCCATAAGCGATAACATTGAATTATAGAAATTATTATTCAGGAGGTTTTAAACATGAATCATCTTATATTATTAACAGGCGAAACAACGCAAACTGGTGGTGGAAGCTCCGCGCTAATACTTGTTGCACAGGTTGCAGTACTTGGTTTATTACTCTACTTCATGCTGATCCGTCCACAGAGAAAGCAACAGAAGAAAATGCAGGCATTGCTTTCTACAGTGGCTTCTGGTGACAGCGTATTGACATCTGGCGGATTTTATGGTGTTGTAATTGACGTTATGGATGAAATCGTTATTGTAGAGTTTGGTAACAATAAGAACTGTCGTATTCCTATGAAGAAGAGTGCAGTCGTTGAAATTGAGAAACCAAATACAGAAAAAGCTTAATTGGGGATATACAAAGGGACGACAGAGAGGATCACTACTTCCTACACACACAGATTGACCGACATCTTGTAATTTTTGTATGCCATTACCGAACATAAATGTTCGCTCCTGGTCATACATAAATTACAAGCTGATCTGTCAAACAGTGCATTTTAGGAAGTAGTGATCCTCTCTGTCTGTCTATGGGTAAATATTAAGACTTTATCTTTTTTGTTTTGACGAAAAGATGAAAGATTAGTGATAAAGAGAAGAAGTAACAGAGAAGAGGTAACAGTACAGAGATAAAAGACTGTTAAGTCTGAAAGAATTGAAAAAACTATGGGTCAGGAATTGAACTTGTAGGTGACGTTTATAAAAAATATAGATAAAGCTGTACAAAACAGGTTACTGACAGAACGCGAGGACATGGAATAGACTTATCAAAATTCTATTTTGTGTCTAGGTGTTTTGCCAGTAACTGTTCCTAGTATGCTATTTTAAATAATTTATATCAGTTCTATCTTGTATTTCTCCAACCAGTAATTAACCTGCAGCAGATAAGCGATCAATTGAGGTCCAGCCATTAACTGACCGTACCACGGCTTTCCATAGTCTGAAGGGGAGGCTAAGAAGGTCTTTACTTTGTTGGTATCTAAGAGGGACCTAATTGGAGCATTTGAATCAGAGAGCACATCTAAAAGACGATTACCCAGCAATTTTTCATATTCTGGATGATAGGTCTTAGGATAAGGACTCTTTTTTCGATATAGGATTTCATCTGGTACAAGTCCTTTTCCGGCATCTCGCAGAAGACCCTTCACAACTCCGTTTGGACTCTTCATTTCCCAAGGAACATTCCATACATATTCAACAATTCTATGATCTGCAAAAGGAACCCTGGCCTCTAGTCCAGTGGACATGCTGCAGCGATCCATACGATCCAGTAAAGTTACCATGAACCATTTGAGATTTAGATAAGCAATTTCACGACGCCTTGCTTCTAGTTTGTTTTCTCCAGGGAGTCTTGGAACTTCAGAAATAGATTTTTCATAGGCTGCCCTTACATAGGCATCAAGATCAACCCTAGAAAGTAAATCCTGTGAAAGCAGGAGTTTTCTGGTTTCCATATTTCTTGCCCAGGGGAAAGTATCAGCATCCATTAGTTCTGGCTTATGAAACCAGGGGTAACCACCAAAAATTTCATCCGCACACTCTCCTGTCAGTGTTACCTTAGTATTGACAGCAACCTTTTTACAGAAATAAAGTAAAGAGGATTCAACGTCCGCCATATTCGGGAGATCTCTCGCATCAACGGCTTGATATAGATGATCGGCAAGATCAAAATTATCGCATTCCAGATAAGTATGCTTGCTGCCAACATGTTCTTTCATAATATCTACGTAAGGACGGTCCTGTGAAGGTTGGAAGGAATTGGACTTGAAATTCTTCTCATTATCTTTAAAATCAAAGGAATAGGTTTCAATTTGCTTGCCGAGTTTACCTAGTTCTTTTGCACAAATGGCAGTTACTAAGCTGGAATCCAGACCACCGGATAAGAAGGTACAGATTGGAATATCAGAAATCATCTGGCGTTTTACAGCATCATATACTAAAAAAGAGGTCTTATCTACGGTCTCCTCGTAGGAATCCAGATGTGGGGCACTGATAAGATTCCAATAAGTACTCTTATGAATTCCCCTTTCATTAAAAATAAGCAGGCTACCAGCCAGCACTTCATTAATATTCTTAAAAACACCACTGCCATAGGATTTTGCTGGACCTAAACCAAAAATTTCACTTAATCCATCAGCATCTATTTGAGCTTTTACACCTGGATATTGTAAAAGTGCTTTTATTTCTGAACCAAAAATGATAGTCCCATCCTGTACGGTATAAAACAATGGCTTTACTCCAAAACGATCTCTTGCTAATAGTAGAGTATGGTTGCATTCATCCCAGATTGCAAAGGAGAAGATACCATTTAATTCTTTAACAAACTCGATTCCAAAGGCCATGTATCCAACAAGAATAACTTCCGTATCGCTATGGGATTTAAAAACATACCCCATTCGAACTAAATTATCTCTTAGTTCAGCTGTATTATATAATTCACCATTATAGACGATGGTATAAGAACAGCCGAATTTCTCGCGAGTCATAGGTTGATGACCACGACTTAAGTCAATGATGGATAACCTCGTATGTGCCAGGCCGGACTGTGCATAAAGTTTAACGTCATCAGCATCCGGACCTCGATGTTTTAAGGACAGCTTCATATTGTTTAGTACCTCGAGCCATTTGCCCTCTTCGTTTGTGTAATCAGCCCTACAGTTACTAAAACCGGCTATTCCACACATAAAAATCCTCCATTCTTACAAAAACTATGGATAAAAGAAACTTGTATTTATAAGGAAGGGAGCCCTTCCTGTGATAGATAAAGCTCCCTTGCTTTCAAAGTTATTAAAATACTGGTGTTACAGTGGTGCCAGCATAATTGGCTGTAACTGTCGGCCATCCAACGCTGCCTCTAAGGTTGGAAGAATTAGGTCAAAGTGAGCGACCATGGAATTTGGTTTGCCCTTATAGTTATCCTGACCAAGAGGAACAAAGTACACATTTTTTGCATTAATTAATAAACCGATATTTTTAAGATTGTTGCTTAAAGCATCATTGGTAGAGACTGCAATTACTAATGGTCTACCGTTTCGAAGAAGTCCTTTGGCAGCCATAAGAACAGAGGAGTCAGTTATTGCATTCGCCATCTTGGCAAGAGTGTTACCGGTACATGGGGCAATAACGATGATATCCAGCGTGTTGCTGGGACCTAATCTTTCTGCTTCCACGATGGTAGTGATAGGCTCATTTCCTGTTAACTCTCGTGCTCTTTGAAGAAAATCTTGTGCTTTACCAAATCTGGTGTCTGTGGTTTGAGAACGTTCGGAGAAAATAGTATATACATTGGCACCCTCATTCTGAAGACGTTCTATCTCAGGGTAAATTTTATCAAAGGTGCAATAGGAGCCGGTAAAGGCAACTCCCACGTTTTTTCCACGTAATGTCATCTAATCACTTCTTTCTTTTATAAACAAATCAATTTCTGTCACTAAAATATCAGCGGAGGATCTAGGGGAAACCTTTCCTGGGAGGCCAAGACAAAGCTTAGCGCGAAGATTATGTTTTAGTGCATATTCATAATCAATACCTCCAGGAGCAGAGGCTATATCAATAATTGTAACATCCTTTGGGACATGGGATAACATACTCTGATCCAGAATGAGTGCTGGAATCGTATTAAAAATAAAAGGACAGGAGGGTAAGATACTCCTGATCTCGGATAACAGTATTGTCTTCAAACCAGCAGCTTCTGCATAGGCCAGAGCCTCTGAAGAACGAGCAGCTATAATAACGTTGGCATCAAGGCCTTTTAATTTATCAGCAAGGACCTTTGCACAACGGCCATAGCCGAGAATGAGACTATTATTCCCGTGAAGGTTAATGGGACTGTCTTTAATTGCTTCCATAATACTGCCCTCTGCAGTTGCAATTGCATTTAATATGGTGATTTTTTCATCTTTCATAAGATCATAAAATGGGATACCTTTTTTTTCACATTGCGAAACGATTGTTTCCGGCAGGATACCAGCAATCAGAATATGCTTCTTGGTCAGGCTATTAGCTAGCATAGAGGTATTTAGGTCCATTGTGTTCGTGCTGGCAATTGAGACCAGGTCTCTCGTTAAGGGGATTGGCCCAATGAGAACATTGCAGTGAGTAAATAATTCTTCGGGGGTATCAAGAGAAGTGCAATTAGAATGAAGCACAGGTTCCTTTATTTTATACGTATATACACGATAACCCATGTTACAGAAGCGTTCTGCCATATAGACTTGTCGCTGATCTCCGCCAAAAATACCAAGATCGAATCGCATTGACATTTCGTTCACTCCTTTATGCCACATTATATGATATTTTATGTTGTATGTGACATAAGGTGTCAGAAGTACAACTAGTTCATTTGGTTCTAAGAAGTGGTATTTCGACATAGTTAAAAAATAATTTCAAATTTTTTGTTGAAAAATGGCGAATAAAAACTCCTCTATTTTTGTAAAATAAAAGAATAGAAGGAGGGTAAAAATATGATTATAAATAAAAAATGGCGAATTATAGCAGGATTGATATGTGCGATTTTCGTAGTTTCTTTATTGAGTGGCTGTGGTAAAAAAAATGAGGTACCTATGGATAATGTGGATGCATATCCCGGAACCACAGAAAAGAATTCCATAACCGTAAACATAGCCTCAGAGCCACCAGAAATGTTTACGGTTACGACTACTGATACAACATCATTTTCTATCATTCGTCATGTAATAGAAAATCTTGTAACATTAGATGAAAACGATAAAGTAGTTCCTGGCGTAGCTAAGGATTGGGATGTAAGTGACGATGGTCTGGTTTATACCTTTAATCTTCGTGAAGGGATGAAGTGGAGCAATGGTGAACCGGTAACTGCTCATGACTTTGTATTTGCCTGGACTTCTCTATTAACCCCTAGCTTTGCAGCGGATTATGCTTATTTTGGATATATCTTTAAAAATGGACAGGCGTTTAATGAAGGAACTGTAGAAGCGGACCAGCTTGGCTTTAAAGCACTTTCTGACTATAAGCTTGAGGTTACTCTGGAAAATCCAGCTTCCTATTTTCTTAGTACCTTAGCTTTCGGTGTACTGGCACCGTTAAATGAAAAAGCTTACAAGGAATTCGGAACAGCCTATGGTACGGATGCCAATAAGATGGTATACAACGGTGCCTATAAAATGACCAGTTGGGAGCATGAGAGTAAGATTGTGCTGGAAAAAAATACAGATTATTATGATGCTAGTAAAATCGAAGTACAGAAGATAAATATGGTTATGATTAATGATGCAAATGCTGCACTAAATGCCTTCAGAGCCGGGGAAGTGGATGTTATAGGTCTTAATGGTGAACAATCTGCACTGATTAAAGGTGAAAATTATCCAGTCCAAACCTATGATGACGGATCAGTATTTTATCTGGAGTATAATTTAGAAAATCCCCAGCTGGCTAATGCTAATCTACGAAAGGCAATTACCTATGCCATTGATAAGCAGGCCTTCGTTGACAGTATTGTGAAAAACTCCTCAAAACCAGCAGAATCCTTTACAGCACCTACGATTCTAGGTCTAAATAAAAAGTTTAACGAGGAAGTGGGGAGCTTGATACCAAAGGTGGATGTTGAGAAAGCAAAAGAATATTATAAGAAAGCCCTCGAAGAACTTGGTGTTGATAAGATTGACTTAACAATGATCAGCGACGATTCTGATACAGCAGTTAAAAATGCGGCATTTGTGCAGGAACAGTTAAAAGTAAATCTTGGTATTACAATTAATGTAGAGTCGATGCCTTTTAAGAGCCGTCTTGAGCGTATGAGCAGTAAAGATTTCTCAATTGTTTTTGCTGGATGGGGACCTGACTATAATGATCCAATGACCTTCCTTGATATCTTTGAAACAGGAAACGGTAATAACCATACCAGCTATACCAATAAAAAATATGATGAACTATTAGCAAAGGTTCGTAAGGAAAATGATGCGAAAACACGTTTCGGATATTTAGTAGAGCTTGAAAAGATCCTCATGGATGAACTGCCGATTGGTCCAATCTATTGGAGATCAAAGGACTACGTGGTAAGTGGTAAAATAAAATCCGGTGTAATTCGTACCGCCTTCCAGGATATGAATTATAAATATGTTAAATTAGCAGAGTAGGAAAACACAGGTTTTCAAGCTTAGGTTTTGAATATTTACTGAAATTTTTATACACAATAGGAATGAGGCAGTGCAGGTATTAAAAAGCCTGCACTTGTTTTTTGTAAGGAAATTTCGACTTCTGATGATAGTACGAGGTAATCAGAATTTTGGGGTTACCTTATATTTATTTTTGAAAGGGGTCGTCACGTGATTAAATATATATTAAAAAGAATACTCTATGCAGTATTAACGTTATTTGTTTTGGTTGGATTAACCTTCTTTATGATGCAACTGCTGCCCGGTGATCCTTTTATTGGAGAGAAATCCATACCCCAAACAACATTGGATGCCTTGAACGAAAAATATGGTTTAAATAAACCGTTGACTCAACAATTTTTTATGTACATCGGAAATGTCTTAAAAGGAGATTTGGGTTTATCGATACACTATAATCGACCAGTCATGGATATTATCTCGCAAGCCTTTCCCTATTCTTTTGACCTTGGTATTCGAGCGTTAATCTTTGCAACTGTAATTGGCCTTTTGCTGGGTATCGTGGCTGCTGTTAAACGAGGAACAAAGTGGGACACCATATCCATGCTATTTGCAATTATTGGTGTATCCGTGCCAGGATTTATCATTGGCGCACTTCTCCAATATTTTTTAGGATTAAAGTTATATGCCTGGACAGGGGTGCGTTATTTCCCGATTACCGGCTGGGGTACTTTCGCCAGCACTCTTTTGCCTTCGTTTGCTTTAAGCTTTAGCTCCTTGGCAACTATTTCAAGATTAATGAGAACAAGTATGTTAGATGTTCTTGGTCAGGATTATGTTAAAACAGCAAAATCAAAAGGATTATCACAAAAAGAAATTATCTGGAAACATGCTGTTCGAAATGCAATCATGCCAGTTATTACAGTACTCGGACCCATTGCTGCTGCGGTTTTGACAGGTGCATTTGTTGTGGAAAACATATTTTCAATACCGGGCATGGGTAAATTCTTTGTTCTAAGTATACAAACACAGGATTATACAATGATATCTGGTACAACACTGTTTTATGGAGCTTTTCTTGTTTTGGCAAATTTAATAGTAGACCTGGCCTATGGATTTATAGATCCAAGGGTAAGACTTGAGGATATAAAGGATTAGAGGTCTATAAGTGAACATAAACCACGAAAGGTAGTTATTAAGATGATTGAAATAGAAAAACACCAGTTTGAATGGGTAGGTGCCAATACAAAGGATAGCGAAGGCATCAACAGACCCAGTACAAGTTATTGGAGAGATGCCATGCATAGACTTTCCAGGAATAAAGCAGCAATGGTATGCTTGTTTATTATTATAGTTATTGCATTGCTTAGTATTATCATACCAATGGTATCTCCTTATACAATGAGTGAGCAGCATTTGACACATACCTATGCAAAGATGGGTTATAAAGACCCTGTGGATGGTCATATCCATATATTTGGTACGGATACGTTAGGTCGTGATATCTTTACGAGAATATGGTATGGTGCAAGAATTTCATTATTCATTTCGCTTACCGCTGTGTTTGTAAATTTTATTGTAGGTATGATTTATGGTGGTATCTCCGGCTTTGTGGGTGGTTCCGTAGATAATGTAATGATGAGAATTATTGAAATTATAAATGGTATTCCATACCTGATTATAGTTGTACTTTTGATGATGGTAATTCCACCGGGGGTTATGACCATGGTCATTGCTTATGCTACGGTGGGGTGGACAGGCATGGCAAGACTAGTGCGGGGGCAGATTATGAGCTTGAAGCAGCAGGATTACGTAGTGGCAGCAAAAGTAATGGGCGGAAAACCAGCAAGAATTATTGGGAAACATTTGCTTCCTAATACCTTCAGTGTGGTTATTGTCAATATTACATTAGCAATACCCAGTGCTATTTTTACAGAAGCCTTCCTAAGTTATATTGGCCTTGGTGTTCCGGTGCCATTAGCCAGCTGGGGAACTTTAGCCAACGAAGGAAGTCGTGTATTTCAAATGTATCCCTCCCAATTGGTTATCCCTGCAATCTGTATCAGTTTGACAATGCTCTCCTTCAACCTATTGGGAGATGGTCTTAGAGATGCATTAGATCCAAAGCTTAGAAGATAGTATATTGTATTTCAATTGCCCAAGACTTTTGCATAAAACCTTGTGGCAGGATGTAAAATCTATATTCAAAGTTTTCTGTAAGAATGGAGATTTGTATGAATAATGTGTTAGAAGTAAAGGATTTACAAGTATCCTTTGACACGTATGCCGGTGAGGTTAAGGCGGTTCGCGGAGTAAGTTTTCATTTGAAGCAGGGAGAAGTCCTTGCTATTGTTGGAGAGAGCGGTTGCGGGAAAAGTGTTACAGCACAAACAATTATGAAACTGAATCCTATGCCGCCCACTAGAATAGTGAATGGTGACATTATTCTGGCAGAAAAGGATATTGTAAAGGCTTCTGAAAAAGAAATGATGAAGATTCGAGGTAAGGATGTAAGTATGATTTTTCAGGATCCAATGACTTGTCTGAATCCTACCATGCAGGTTGGAAAGCAGTTAACCGAGGCAATTCGTCATCATCAGAAAATGACTGTGTCCCAAGCAAATGAAGAAGCCTTGCGCTTATTAAGCATTGTTAAAATACCCAACCCTGAGCAAAGAGCAAGACAGTATCCCCATGAATTTTCTGGAGGTATGAGACAAAGGGTTATGATTGCAATGGCATTATCCTGCGCACCCAAATTATTAATTGCAGATGAACCAACCACAGCTCTGGATGTTACCATTCAGGCGCAAATCATGGAGCTGCTGAAAGAGATTCGACAAAAAACCAATACAGCAATTATTTTGATTACCCATGATTTGGGGGTAGTGGCGAGTATGGCGGATCGAGTTGCTGTTATGTATGCTGGCAAAATAGTCGAAACCGGAACCACAAAGGACATCTTTTATCATCCCTCGCATCCGTATACCAAAGCATTATTAATGAGTCTTCCCACGGTTGAAATGAATAAAAATGAACGTCTGGTTTCCATAGCAGGAAGCCCTCCTGATTTATTAATTCCTCCTATTGGATGCCCTTTTGCAAGTAGATGTAAGAATAGTATGAAGATATGCCAGACGCAGTTTCCGCCATACTTTGATGCCGGAGAGAATCATACCTCTGCCTGCTGGCTACTGCATCCTGATTGTCCTTCAGATAGGATTGAGGTGTAAGAACGTGAGTAAACATAATGATATTATAAAGACGAAAAAATTAGTGGAAATGAAGGAGCTTTCTAAGTACTTTAAGGTTTCTGAGGGGATTTTAAAGGCGGTAGAGCATGTGAATCTTGACATCTATCAAGGAGAAACACTAGGTTTAGTGGGCGAATCTGGTTGTGGCAAGTCTACCTTGGGTAAGGTGCTTATGGGAATTTATCCACCGACATATGGTAAAATTCTATATCACGGTAAAATTGATATTGAAGTAATGAAAAAGAACTTATTTGCTTATTCTAAAGTTGCACAGATTATCTTTCAGGACCCCTACTCCTCTTTGGACCCTAGAATGACGGTGGGCTCTATTATAGAAGAAGGAATGATTATTCATAAGATGTATGATAAGAACAGGCGTCAGGAAAGAGTGTATGAACTTCTAGAGTTAGTCGGGTTAAATAAGGAGCATGCAAACCGTTTTCCCCACGAATTCTCTGGTGGTCAAAGACAACGAATCGGAATAGCAAGGGCGTTGGCAATTGAACCCGAGTTTATTGTATGTGACGAACCAATCTCTGCGCTGGATGTATCAATACAATCTCAAATTATCAACCTCTTACATGACCTTCAAAAAAAGTTTAAGCTTACCTATCTTTTTATTGCTCATGACCTAAATATCGTCAAATATATTAGTGACCGTATTGCAGTTATGTATCTTGGTAATATTGTAGAGCTGGCAACCAGCGAAGAGTTGTATAACAATACGTTGCATCCATACTCCGTGGCCTTGCTTTCTTCTGTACCAATTCCTGATCCAGACATGGAAGCACAGAAGAAACAGCAGATCTTAGCAGGAGATGTACCAAGTCCTATTAATACACCCAAGGGCTGCCCTTTTGCAGGACGTTGTCCAAATGCAACGGATATCTGTAGGGAGGAGAAACCAGCACTAATTATGAAGCAGGGACATTTAGTAGCATGTCATCATGTAATGGGTGTTGATATATTACAAAGAAATTGATTATAATTAACTAATAAAAGAAATTGATAAAGTATAGAAAAAGTATAGAAAAAGTATAGAAAAAGTATAGAAAAAGTATAGAAAAAGTATAGAAAAAGTATAGAAAAGGTATAGAAAGGTATAGAAAAGATATAGAAAAGTATAGAAAAGTATAGAAAAGATATAGAAAAGTATAGAAAAGATATAGAAAAGGTATAGAAAAAGTATAGAAAAGGTATAGAGAAGGATAGAGAAGGATAGAAAAAATATAGAAATATAGTTATAAATAAGGGACTGCCAGTACAGGATATTTAAAAGGTATTTAGATATATTCTTTTAAGATAATCTTGTAGTGGCAGTTGTTTCTTCAGTAATAAAATTTATAATTTATGACACATAGCGGTTTCTTCCCTTAGCTAAATTAGAGGTAACGAATCAGGTTATTCTTTACTAAGAAATTTCTTGAGTTTTTAGGAGGATAAGCTATAATAAAAAAAATAGAGCGAAGCTCCAAAATGGAGGTAGGAATTACATGAGTGAATTGAAAATAAGAGAAGCAACGGAGAAGGATGCTGCGGTAATCCTTGCTATCTACGAACCATATATTCTTAATACAGCAATTACATTCGAATATGTAACGATATCCTTGGATGTCATGTTGCAAAGAATGAGAACTGTGCAGGAACAATTTCCCTGGTTGGTTTGTGAAATTGATGGGGAAGTGGTAGGCTATGCATATTGTTCCAGGTTTAAAGAACGTGCTGCCTTTGATTGGGATTGTGAGTGTTCTGTTTATGTGAATGAGAAAGCACATCGCAAAGGGGTAGCAAGTGCACTGTATGAAAAGCTGTTTGAATTAGTGAAGGAGCAAGGGTATTATACGATTTACTCTTTAATTACCAATTCCCATGGCAGCAGTATAGCCTTACATAAAAAGTTTGGATTTAGTGAAGTTGGTGTTTACGAAAAAACCGGCTACAAGTTTGGTCAATGGTGGGATCTTCTGGTAATGGAAAAGCGTATTCATAATTTTGAAGAGGCTCCAGAAAGACCGAAATCTTATAAGGAATTAGGAAAATTATTGTTATAAGATTAACATTGATGATAAATAATGTCTGATAGGATAGCCTTAGCGATAAATTTCTTTTATTAAATCCAAATATGTTGGATAATATAAAATAATAAGAAATTGATCTATTGGATTATATTATAGGATTCTGTCAGATAAACAGATATCCCATAAAATTAAAAAAATTGCTGTTTAAAAAGAGGTGAATTTGTAAATCAAATCTACCTCTTTTTTCTATTTGCAGGGTTGTATTTGACTATATGCTAGTATATAATTCTGTCATTGGAAAATAATGGGGACACACCTAGAGAGAAAGACCTATCTAATAACTAGATGATTTTAGGGGAAATTATAATGAGTAATCAGATTAATAATTTTTTACATATTATACAGTTTGCTATAAATCAAAAGTTCGATGACCTATTGGCTCCGGATTGGTATCACTTAATTGAAATTGCAAAGCAACAAAATCTACTAGCAATATTTAACGAGGGCTGCGTCGGATATGGTAAGGTGTATCCTTTACCACAGGGATTGCAGAAGGAATGCTTTGAACAATCCACGAGGCTTATTATATGGCAGGCAAAGAGGACAAAAGCATTTTTATCTGTTTATGATAAATTGGTGGCTGCAGGTTTAAAACCTTTGATCTTAAAAGGATTGGTTTGTCGGAGTATATATGGTACGTACGCGGATCACCGTCCCTCTTCTGATGAAGATATTTATATAAAAAAAGAAGACTTCCCATTAATTAAAAGAATATTAACGGAGCAAGGATTTCAAATGGAACAACTGGAGGTAACAGATAAGGTATTGTCACAAGCGCAAGAAATCAGCTTCTATAACAATAGTATAGACCTATATCTGGAAGTACATTTGAATGTAATGGGGAATGAAAATTTCGTTAGAAAAAAAATGAATACCTTTTTCGAGACTGTGCACGAAAGCTATATGAGTGTGGAAATAGATGGACATATTATATATACATTAAATCCCACAGACCATTACTTATATTTGTTCTTACATTTTTTTAAACATTTTACGCTATCAGGCATAGGCATCAGACAAGTTATCGATATGTTTATGTTCGATAAGTCATACCATAATCAGATTGACTGGAAAGTAGTTGAAGATAGAATTCGGGAAGTGTCAGCCTATAAATTATATCTTGATGTGAGGTTTATCGGTAGGAGATATTTGGGATTTCCAGGAGATGTCGATTATGATAGTCATTGTGTACAGATATTACTGGAGGATATTCTGGAAGGTGGGTGTTTTGGTAACGAATCCAGAGATTTTTCTCTCAGTGCTAATATAGCAGCCTCTGCTATGAATCAGCATAACAAGCTAAGATTACTAAGAGTGGCTTTTCCGGAAAGTCGAAATCTGATAAAAGGGTATCCTGTGCTATTTAAACACCCCTATTTACTGCCGTTTATCTGGATTCTTCGTCTGACTAAATTTATGTTATATAAGGGTGGTACAGATAAAGAGCTTCTGACGAAAAGTTTTAAAATAGGAAATAAAAGAGTTAAGCTTTTAAAAGAGTATGGAATATTGACATAATTTTTTTACGAAAGACTAAGCATAAGAATAAGAGATACCTTAAGCTTAGTTTTTTTATGCAAAAGTGACGAACGTGCAAAGGGGTCTTTATGCGATATAACATTAAGAAGATAAAACAAAAGATAAAGGATGGTACAGTCCGTGAAATGTTGCGTGAAACCGCTTGGATCTATCAATATGGAAAAAAGTATAAATGGGCAATTGCATACTATATTCTTATTGGTATTTTGGGGATAGGAATGGGGCTGATAGGGTCCATTGCATCTAAGTATTTAATTGATGCAGTAACGGGACACGATTCCAGTAATATTGGAATTATTATTGGAATAATCATAGGTATGGCAATTGGTGGAATAGTAAC
This sequence comes from Bacillota bacterium, assembly GCA_023407575.1. Lineage (GTDB taxonomy): Bacteria > Bacillota > Clostridia > Lachnospirales > Lachnospiraceae > Mobilitalea. The sequence goes on along the minus strand of JAEYLX010000049.1, from coordinate 1,792 downwards.
AGACGCTGTTACCAATCGAATTTCTACGAAAATTAATTTAAAAGTAACCAATGAAATTCAATCGGATATATATAGCAAAATAATGCTTACCGAGTGGGAATCAGTATCTGTTTTTCACAGTGGAGATTTATTAAACCGATTTAATGGGGATGTGGATAATGTCGCAGGAAGTGTTCTAGGATGGTTTCCATCCCTGATTACAATTGCATTACGTTTTTTAGCCACTTTAGCTATTATCTTATATTATGACCCGACCATGGCATTCATTGCGCTACTTAGTGCACCAGTTACTCTACTTCTATCCAGAATATTAATTGGAAGAATGAGAGGTTATAATCAGCAAATGCGTCAGATTAGCAGTGAAGTTGTAACGTTTCATGAAGAATCTTTTCAAAAAATTAAGGTTATAAAGAGCTTTGATCTAATACCTTTATTCCTCCAAAAACTTTTAGGAATGCAGAAGAAGTACACCGTCAGTATGCTGGATTATAATAAGTTCTCCATCTATACAAGCTCCTTTTTAGGCTTAGTAGGAATTCTAGTGACTTATGCCACTTATGGCTGGGGTGTTTATCGATTGTGGAGCGGAGCAATTACATATGGAACAATGACTATGTTTTTACAGTTGGCAGGTAGTTTATCCGGCGGCTTTAATGCCTTGGTGGGGATGGTGCCTTCCGCAATTAGTGCGGCTACGTCAGCTGGAAGAATTATGGCGATTATTAATCTTCCACGGGAAGAAGGTAACGATTTACCTACCGTCAATATAATTGATAAAAATTGCAGGGATGGGATTACCTTACAGTTATCTCAAATTGACTTTCAATATAAGGGCAGGGATGTGTTGCTAAAGAATGCTTCCATGCTGGCAGCACCAAATGAGCTAATTGCAATTATAGGACCCTCGGGGGAAGGCAAAACATCACTAATTAATATTATGTTAGGAATGTTAAAACCCATTCAGGGAGAAGCCAAAATTATAAGCAATAGTGGTTTAGAAGTTACAATATCAGCTGCAACTCGTCGGTTTTTCTCTTATGTACCACAAGGTAATCAGATCTTTAGTGGAACAATAGCAGATAATCTTCGGTTAGCAAAACAGGATGCAGAGGAAACAGAGCTGATAAAGGCGTTAGAGGCTGCTTGTGCGTATGAATTTGTTAAGGAGTTACCGGAGGGACTAAATTCACAATTGTTAGAAGGTGGAGGAGGCTTGTCAGAAGGTCAGGCTCAAAGAATCTCAATTGCGCGAGCTCTATTACGAAAAGCACCAATTCTACTTTTAGACGAGGCAACCTCTGCACTTGATCCAGAGACAGAAAAACGAGTCCTTCACGGAATTATTAATTTTAATAAAAATAGCAGCTGTATTTTAACAACACACAGGAATAGTGTATGGGCTATGTGCGACAGGATTTATCATGTAAATGCCTCAAATATGGTGCAGATCATTAACGAGGAGTATTTGGAGCAAGTGGTAAATATTTAATGCTTAGAACCCTTTAGTAGAGTTACTTATTAAATTTTGTAGTGGCAGGGAGTGCCAATAGGGAGGTAGTTATGAAGATAAGAGAAGGATTAGTTTTAAGAAGGATTGCTGATTTAGATGTAGTAATACCAATTGGTAATAATATAGCTGATTTTAATGGAATTATTTCCTTAAACGAAACCGCAGCCTTTCTTTGGAAGAGGTTAACCTTAAAGGAAGAGTTGCCTCAAATAGTGGATGCTTTAATAGAAGAGTATGATGTGAATCCAGAGATTGCAAGAAAGGATACCGAACAGTTTATAG
>JAEYLX010000039.1 GCA_023407575.1 Bacillota bacterium | reverse complement strand
ATTCCTCAACTTCTTTTCAGCCGCAAAGAAATACGGGATGCATTTCAAGTCGGGGATGACACGGTAACGCGCTGGATTGAACAAGGCGCTCCCATCGTAGTGGAGGGCAGGGGGAACAACGTCCGCTACTGTGCGGAGGTTGCAGCGTTGCAGGCGTGGAGGGTTGTAACGAATCGGGCGCAACGGAGCAAATCGTTGCGCCCGGAAAATCTTGTCAATCCCCCTGACGTACAGTCCCCGTACGGCTGACGTGCGGCTCACGCAAAGAAAGGCCAAAACCTCATGTTACGCTCCTGAGCAAAAATCAGGAGCGTTTTTTCATGTCCACTCTTCGTTTTTTCAAGCCTGAGGAATTCGCCTGCAAATGCGGGTGCGGGCGCGGGTATGACGACATGGACGCAGGACTCCTGCGTATGCTCGACGAGGCGCGTGCGCTGGCGGGCATTCCGTTTTCCCTTTCTTCCGCTTTCCGTTGCGCCAAGCACAACAAGGCGGTGGGCGGGGTGGCTGATTCCGCGCACACCCACGGCTATGCCGTGGACATCAAGTGCACGTCCTCCCACTACCGTTTCCGCATCATTTCCGCGTTGCTTGAGGCCGGGTTCCGCCGCATCGAGGCCGGGCCGACGTGGGTTCATGTGGACAACGATCCGGCCAAGCCGCAGGACGTCATCTTTTACGCTGCCGGGAGGGTGTATTGATGGATTTTTCCATGATTTCCGATTTCCTGAATTCCCAGACCGGATCTTGGGCTTTGTTCCTGTCCGCCGCCAGCGCCGTGTGCGCGTGGGCCGCCACGCTCATGCCCGCCCCTTCGGAGACATCCGGCGTTATCTATCGGTCCCTCTACAAGGTCATCAACTGGATCGGGGCGAACATCGGCAAGGCCAGAAACGCCGATGACGCGCAGAAGCAGAGGAAGCTCCAATGAGGGGGGATATGCCATGCAGACGTTCCTTCGCCTTCTGGAAGCGGTGGCGTCCCTCTGGGCTTCATTCCGCGCGTATGCTGAACGCCGCCGCGCTTCCGCTGCTCGTGATGCTCTGTCTGCCGCTCCTGTGCGGGTGCTCTGCGGCAAGCTCGGCGGACAGCCGGACAATCCCGCTGTCGCCCATACTGACGAGCCTGCGTCCGGTGACGCTGGACGGGATTGAAGGGGCATGGATGGACTGGCGCGACGCTCAGGCCCTTGCCGCGTGGATCGACGGCGTGGAAACGGCACGGTGAGCGACGATATGCAGATGCTCCGCGATCTCGGCGAAGTGAAGGCCGAACTCTCCGCAGTCAAGGCGGAACTGGCCGGGCTGCGCGAGCGCATCGACGATGTCGTCATCTCAAACCTGCGAGATCACGGCAAGCGAATGTCCATGCTCGAAACCCGTGTTGCCGCGCTCGAAGCCGCCGAGAACCGCCGGGCCGGGGGCATGGCCGCGCTGGTGGCCGTGGCGGCTGCGGCAGGTGCGGCCGGAAACGTCCTTTCGCGTTGGATTGCGGGGTGAATATGAGGAAGCAGCGGTACGACTGGGAAACGATCAGGGCGGAGTATGAAGCCGGTTCCAGCATGGGCAAGCTCTCCGACAAGTACGGCGTGGACAAGGCCGCCATCAGCCGTCGGGCGAAGAAAGAGGCATGGGCTCAAGATGTTACGGGTGCCGTTGATCGGGCAGTTGACGCAAAAGTCAACGGCATCGTCAACACCGTTGACCCTGAAAAAAAGGCCGCTGCCATCGCTTCCGCCGCTGACGAAAAAGTTGCGGTCATTATCCGGCACCGCGAGGAGTGGGAGACACAACGGGCGCTGGTCACAACGGCCATTGAGAAGAACGATTTCGACAAGGCCAAGCTCGCCAAAATCACCGCCGAGACGCTCAAGATCCGTCAGGAGGCCGAACGCAAGGCGTGGGGCATCCGCGACGTGGACGCCCAGCCGGACGGCGGTGCGCTGACCGTGCGCATCCTCCGGGTGAGCGGGGAGTAGGGGATGGAGATCACGCTTCCTCACAACTGGCGGCCCCGGGACTATCAGATTCCCATGTGGCGGTACATGGAGCACGGAGGGCGCCGTTCCGTCCTGCTCTGGCACCGCCGCGCGGGGAAGGACGACAACAGCCTGCGCTACCTCGCCAGCGCCGCAATGGAGAAGACCGCGACGTACTGGTACCTGCTGCCCAAGGCCGTGCAGGTGCGCCGGGCCATTTGGGAGGCCGTCAACCCGCATACGGGCAAACGTCGGGTGATCGAAGCCTTCCCCGACGCCATCGTCGCCCGTACCCGCGACAACGAAATGACCCTCACCCTCGCCAACGGTTCCTCCGTCCACTTCCTCGGGGCGGACAACTTCGACACGCTGGTCGGTTCACCGCCCTACGGCATTGTCTTTTCCGAATATTCCCTGACCAACCCGTTGTCGTGGGCGTACCTTAAACCGATACTTGAAGAAAACGGCGGATGGGCCATCTTCAACTTCACCTCGCGCGGGCGGAACCACGCGGCCACGCTCTACGAGTACGCCGCAGGAGAAGAAAGCTGGTTCGCGCAGCGCCTCCCGGTGACGGAAACGTCCGTGTTCACGCCGGAGCAGGTGGAGGAAATCCGCAAGGAGATGCACCGCACCTACGGCGAGGAGGACGGCGAGGCTCTGTTCCGGCAGGAATACATGTGCGACCTCGACGCGCCCGTGGTCGGGGCCTACTACGGCAAGCTCCTTGCCCGGGCGGCTGACGAGGGACGCATCACCGGCGTGCCCTATGACCCCGCCGCGCCCGTGTTCACGGCATGGGACCT
>JAEYLX010000074.1 GCA_023407575.1 Bacillota bacterium | reverse complement strand
CTCCAGAAGAACTCGCCGCCCTTCCTTCTCTGCTGGTTTCAATGCTCCCCTACCACGCGAATCGCTTCGCGTCCTCGGCTTCGGCGGCAGTCTTGATGCCCGCTCATCATCCACGCGGCTCCGCTCGACTAGTGAGCTGTTACGCACTCTTTGAATGAATAGCTGCTTCCAAGCTAACATCCTAGCTGTCTCTGCGGTGTCACCTTGTTCTCTCTCAACTTAAACTGCGCTTTGGGGCCTTGGCCGGAGGTCTGGGCTCTTACCCTCTCGCCGACGGATATTAGCACCCGCCGACTCACTCCCGACGTCTAATGTATGCGCATTCGGAGTTTGGCAGGAATTGACAGGCGGCGAAGCCCTCTCTTCCTATCAGTATCTCTACCTCACATACACACCGTCGAGGCTGTCCCTAAAGACATTTCGGGGAGTACGAGCTATCTCCCAGTTTGATTGGCCTTTCACTCCTACCCTCATCTCATCCAAGCCCTTTTCAACGGAAACTGGTTCGGGCCTCCATCGCCTGTTACGGCGACTTCACCCTGGACAAGGGTAGATCACTAGGTTTCGCGTCTGCTCACGCCGACTGAACGCCCTGTTCAGACTCGCTCTCGCTCCGGCTCCGCCACTCAATGGCTTAGCCTCGCCGGCGTGAAGCGACTCGTAGGCTCATTATGCAAAAGGCACGCCGTCGCTCTCGCGAGCTCCGACCGCTTGTAGACGAACGGTTTCAGGTTCTCTTTCACTCCCCTGTTCGGGGTTCTTCCCACCTTTCCCTCACGGTACTGGTTCACTATCGGTCTTCCGGATGTATTTAGCCTTGCGGGATGGTCCCCGCGGATTCGGACAGGATTCCTCGTGCCCCGCCCTACTCAGGTGGCTCCCCTGTAACGTCCTCGTTGCCTGTACGTGCGTGTCACACTCTGCGCGGCGCCTTTCCATGCGCTTCCAGTTCCTTGACGTCATCCCTTGGGAGCTCCTACGACCCCGCACAGCCCTCGAGCTGCACGGTTTAGGCTCCGACCCTTTCGATCGCCTCTACTCAGGTCATCGATCTTTCTTTCTTCTCCTGGGGGTACTGAGATGTTTCAGTTCCCCCCGTTCGCCCCATCCTAAGATGGTGACAGGCCTTCAGCCTGCCGGGTTGCCCCATTCGGACACTCACGGATCACTTCCTGTTTGCGAATCCCCGTGAATTTTCGCAGCTTACCGCGTCCTTCCTCGCCTCCGGATAGCCTAGGCATCCCCCGTTCGCCCTTCTCCTCTTTCTCTCGTGAATTACAGTCCCTCAATATGGTTACTCGCCATATTCAGCGACTCTCTTCTTGTCTCGTTTTTGCCTATGAAATTGCAGTCCCTAATTCGCAACTCGAAAAAACTCTCGAATTATATACAAATTACAAACTGATTTTCTTTTCTATCTTTACCTCTTATTCTCTCTCAATGTTGTCAATGAACTTGGCCGTTTGAACGTGTTTCTGAAGCTTTTCAGCATCGTTGTTTCTCAAACGGACTGCAAAGATACGCACTTTTTCATTACCTCCAAATTTTTTCCGACTTTTTTTATCATTTTTTTCATAAAAAACATTTTATACACCATTATCACCCCGGAAGTTTGACACTTTAAAAACCGAAAAAAGTTAAAAATAATTGATAGAGTTCGTTCAGAACTCTTTTTTTTGTCAAATTTATTTTCTATCTTTGTAATGCCTTTGTGATGCTTATTAGGTTTTACGGATATGATTCTAAAGACTTTGTCAATGGGCAAGCAGCCCGTCTATTATGTTCAGAAGAGTTACCGCAACGAAAACGGTAAGCCTTCCACCAAGTATGTAGAGCGCCTCGGCACTCTTGAGGACCTGGAGAAGCGCTTCGGGGGAGAAGATCCCGTCGGAGAAGCCAAAAAGTACGTTGCCGAGCTTACCGCCCAGGAAAAAGAGAACAGGAAGAAGATAATGCTGGAGTACAATCCGGCCGCACTCATTGACAAGAACACCCAGCGCTGCTACAATGGCGGATATCTCTTTCTTCAGAAAGTTTATCACGAACTGGGGCTGGACAAGATATGCAGAAAGATAGAGAAGCGTCACAGGAACAAGTACGACCTGGACGAGATCCTTCAGATGCTGCTCTACACGAGGATACTTTATCCCGGTTCCAAGCTGTCGTCACTCGAGGATGCAAAGCGCTTCATAGAGCAACCCAAAGTCGACATCCATCAAGTATACAGGGCATTGTCCATCCTCGCGGAGGAAAGCGACGACATCCAGGCGGACGTATACAGGCGCAGCCTGAAACTCGGCAAGAGACGCGACAAGGTCATCTACTACGACTGTACCAACTATTACTTCGAGTCGGAAGAGGAGAACGGACTCCGCCAATACGGCCATTCAAAAGAGAACAGGCCGAACCCTATAGTCCAGATGGGGCTGTTCACCGACATGGACGGCATTCCGCTTGCGTTCTGTGTCAATCCCGGGAACACGGCCGAGACCACCACGCTCAAGCCTTTGGAGGAGAAGCTCAAGGAGGACTTCGGCCTGTCAAAAGTAGTCGTCTGCACCGACGGAGGCCTGTCATCGTACGACAACAGGAAGCACGACAGTGTCGGAGAGCGCTCTTTCATTACCGTCCAGTCGCTCAAGAAGCTTGAAGGCCACCTGCAGGACTGGGCCACACAGACTACGGGATGGAGACTGGTTGACTTCAGCGCCAAGAATGGTCAAATGCTGTCAAAGGAGGAATACGACCTGACCAAGTTGAATCCTGACGAATATGCGGACAGGCTCTTCTGTCGGGAACGCTGGATACAGACCAAACTCAGCAAGACGGGTGAAGAGCTGGAGCAGAGACTGATCGTGACCTTCTCGTTCAAGTACCGCGACTACCTGCAGCATATACGAGAAAAACAGATAGCGAGAGCCGAACAGAGCATAAAGAACGGCACCGCCGGCAAACTCGGCAAGGGTCAGAACGACCCCAAGCGATTCATCAAGTGCGAGAAGTGCACCGTCGACGGCGAGGTGGCCCAGTACAGCAGCTACTCCCTAAATCAGGATATGATAGAGCAGGAATCCCGTTTTGACGGCTTCTACGGCATCTGCACAGACCTTTGGGACGACGCTCCGGAAATCATAAAGGTCAATGGCGGGCGATGGATAATCGAGGACTGCTTCAGACTCACAAAAACGGAGTTCGAGGCGCGTCCCGTATTCCTTCAGCGGGACGACCGCATTACCGCACACTTCCTCACCTGCTTCCTTGCGCTCATCATATACAAGTACCTTGCGAAGAAGGTCAACCGCGCCGGGGAGAAGTTCAGCCCCGACCAGATAATCGGAACCCTCCAAGACATGAACTTTCTCAAAGTTACGGGAGAAGGATACATCCCGACCTACACAAGGACCGTCCTCACTAATCACCTGCACGGTTCAGCCGGCTTCAGAACCGACACCCAGATAGTGACAAAGAAGGCCATGAAGAGCATCATAGCCTCCATCAAGACTTCAAAGGATGAAAAGGACAATGACGAGGCGTAGCCGACAGGCGGTCAGCCACGGCGGACGTGGCCAGCCCACGGCCTCGGGAAGTGGGAGGTGCCTGCCGGATACAAGTTCTCGCGATAGCGAGGACGCAGGAGACGGTAGGAGGGCCGAACGAAGCAACGCGGAGTGAGTTCCGCCGTGACGGACTGCCTGTCGGCGTGAAATCACCGTCAATGCATTACATACTTGCACAATTGCTAAAGCCCCAGAATCGCCATTACAGCGCTCTAGGGCCTTTATATCTTAAAATCAAAGTGTCAAAGATGGGATGTTACTTTCCCCAATTTTGGGGGCTACAAATTTACACATAATTTTTTAATTGACAATAAAATACTTGATTTTTACAGTTTTACGTCAATGATGTTCGGATAATGGTCAGTCAGCTTGACGGTGTACTCCTCCATGATGCAGTCGAAGACGCGGACCTCCACAGATGCGGAAGGGTCATATATGAGACAATGGTCTATCGCCCCGGAAGTTTGACACTTTAAAATCCGAAAAAAGTTAAAAATATTTGATAGAGTTCCAGATTCCTGGAGGAAGGTGTGCTGTGACCTCTTTTGCATTAGTG
>JAEYLX010000068.1 GCA_023407575.1 Bacillota bacterium | reverse complement strand
GTTGCTCAAGCTATCCTGTTATCTTTACTGTTTTTAGGTTGTATCAATACGCGACCACAAAATGGTTTACGTATATAATACGGTTCGTGATATATCATCACTGACATATCTTAATGAAAAATCTATTTTTGAGTCTCATGTGAAGACTCAAGTTTTTTAGAATTTTCAGGGTTGTTTCACTGTTCAATTATCAAGGTTCATGTTGCTGTCGTTTATTTCTTTAACGCGTCAGCAGAAATAATCTTAACACATGGGCAAATCTTTGTCAACCACTTTTTAAAAGAAATTTTTCTATTTTTCAAAACAATATATTTAAATTAGACAATGAAATGATTTTATAAAGCCCTATTTTAATTGCTTAATCAATAGAATGCCCATAAAATGGACACTCTATACGTAATATCGACATAGTTAAAACGGTTATTTTGTAGTACCTCTATTTGATGAGATTATGAAATAAAAGGAATAGTTTTATATAATTCTTAATATAGTCCTTGTAAATTTCGAAGGTAATAGAAAAAAGCAAAGTATGAATTATTTTACTTCATTTTCACTCTACTTTTAATCCCCTCATTAATGCTTTTACTAGTTCAGGATTTTTCCATTGATATGTCGTCCTATCAATTAATCCAAAAAGTTCACCTTTTTCCTCAAATTTTCCATTGTCCCACCATATACAGGGTATGTTTTTTTCTGTTGCCTTGGATACATAATATTCTGCCCATTCAGATATTGTCTTACTATTATTTTTATTTACTGCACCAAACTCACCAATTATTACTGGTATGCCTTTACTTAGAAACTTGACGTCAATATTATCTATTAGACTATCAATTGCAAAAGTATCATTTTTATTTAGTACTGACCACGCGGCTGTACCATCTTTCTTTAGAGCAAAGTTTTCTGGAATATAAGCATGAATAGAGATTATTACTTTATCGTCCTCTGGTACTCTAAATGTATTCCAGGCATTAAGATTTGTTGTTGCAGCATATGGAGCAATCATAAGATGACGTGCTGGATTATTTCCTCCAGAATTTCTTATTGTTTTAACAAAAACTTCATTGAGCTGATTAACCACCTCCCAGCCCTCTTCATTGCCTCCATTCCATTCTGCCTCTGTTCCTACCTGTCTAGGTTCATTTAGCCCCTCAAAAATTAAATACTCATTATATTCTTTAAATCGCTCAGCAATCTGTGCCCATACCTTGTATAATATATCCTTTGCTCTATCTGCATTCTTATAATAGGGGTAGTACCACTCCTCATGATGTGCATTGAGTATAACAAACATCCCGTTTTGAATTGAATAGTCTACTATTTCCTGTACCCGTCTAATCCATTCACCATCAATCTTATAATCAGGTGCTTGTCCCAAATGAGTTCCCCAGGATGTTGGAAGTCTTAGTGTGTTAAATCCAGATTTTTTTATAGTCGCTATTAGTTCCTTTGTGGTTTTTGGGTTTCCCCAAGAGGTCTCCGCCATTAAATTATCTGTACCTGTTGCATCCATTGTATTTCCTAAATTCCAGCCTATTGTAATATTTTTCACTAACTCCCATGAAGTAATATTTTTCATTTTTTCCCTCCGCTCATCTAAAACCTATTTACCTCAATATCTTACTATTACTTACTTTTTATAATCCAGCTATTTACAAATAATTGTATCATACTATTTTTAGTAAATCCTTGTTTAATCTTTGTAATGTTTTGTACAATGTTATACTAATGTAAATGATAGTTTTTTTGTTTTAATTTTGCAGTATGATTAGTGAGAAATATTATTAAATGGATTATTATTTATATCTATATTTAATTCTTATAATTGTTTTACTATTTTAAAAATATTTAAAATGTTGTCCTCTAATTTCTACTGTCTGTGCTTTCAGTATTACATAACCCCTCTTTTCAAAAAAGATTTTGCTGTTATCGATGCGTCAGTTGTAATGAATTGCAAAACCAACAATTTTTACTATCTTTCTCTATAACAACAGTATAATTGGCTATAAGTTTTGTATTCCATTTTTTTAAATTATTATTTCATGATGCCCACTCATTTGTTTGAGGTTCCGTATAACCCCTGGTATTAACAGAATGAACTGTTTCATAGAATAAATTAACTATCTCTTTACAATCCCCTGGACAATATCCTCGTAATTTCATTTTTCTCTATCCCTCCTTTAATTAGTATCATAAATATTATACTAATTAATGAGATATCAACCATGTCTTTGTTAATAAATGCATTTCCTTTTTTTAAGTAGTCTATGTATATAAATTTATACAAAAATAAATCCGAACATATCCTTTAAAAAAGAATTATGTTCGGATTTATTTAAACGGAGAAAGAGGGATTTGAACCCTCGCGCCGGTCACCCGACCTACACCCTTAGCAGGGGCGCCTCTTCGGCCTCTTGAGTATTTCTCCAAGAAACTGAACTTATATTATTTTCATTCAATTAGCTTGCCTCTTTACAAAGGCAAAATCAAGTATAGCAAAAGACTTCTCTTTTGTCAATTCTTTTTCATAACTATTTCATATAAATTATTTCCCATTGTATCAATTACAACAATTACAGGAAAATCCTCAACGTAAAGTTCTCTTATTGCTTCCGTTCCAAGGTCATCATATGCAATTATTTTAGATAATTTTATTTTTTTTGATAACAGCGCACCAGCACCACCAACTGCAGCAAAATATACAGCCCTGTTTTTAACCATTGAGTCAATAACTTCTTTACTTCTTTTACCTTTACCTATCATACCCTTCAACCCTTTTTCTAAAAGAGCAGGAGTGTATTTGTCCATTCTGCTACTAGTCGTTGGTCCAGCTGATCCTATTACTTGTCCTTCTCTTTCTGGAGTTGGTCCAAGGTAGTATACGATAGAGTTATTAATATCAAAGGGCAAAGAATTCCCCTCAACTAACATATCATACATTCTTTTGTGTGCAGCATCTCTTGCTGAGTAAATGGTACCTGTTATATAAACATAATCACCTGCTTGTAAGTTTTGAACTATTTCGTTGGTAAGCGGGGTTTTAATATACTTATCCATGTAAAATCCTCTTTATTTTTACTTTTGTAATATTACTTTGGATGATATAAGGTTATTCGTCAACTATATCCTTTCCAAGTAATAATGGATTTATAATCTGGTATAGATGTTATAGTAAAAAATATAATCCTTAATATTATCTATAAAGTTCTACTTATATGACGGTTAACATGACAACATATATTAATTGCAACTGGAAGACCTGCAATATGAGTTGGATAGGTTTCTATATTAACTCCAAGTGCAGTAATCTTACCACCAAAACCACCCGGTCCAATTCCGAGGTCATTAATCTGAGTTAATATTTCTTCTTCCAGTCTTTTAATATGATCCAACTTAGAGGGTTCATCCATACTCCTGACCAGAGCCTTTTTCGATAAAATTGTACATTTTTCAAAATCACCACCGATACCAACACCAACAACAATTGGGGGGCAAGCATTTGGCCCTGCTAACTTGACCGTTTCAAGAACAGCCTTTATTACCCCTTCTTCGCCATCTGAGGGTTTTAGCATATAAACTCGACTCATATTCTCACTTCCGAACCCCTTAGGTGCAACTGTTATCTTAAGTTTGTCCCCGGTTACAAGCTGATAATGTATGATTCCCGGCGTATTATCTTTTGTATTTATTCGAAGCAAAGGATCTGAAACAACAGATTTTCTTAAATATCCTTCCTCATAGCCTTGACGAATTCCTTCATTTACTGCTTCTTCTAAACCCTGACCCTCAATATGAACATCTTGTCCAATTTCAATAAAAACAACCGTCATTCCAGTATCCTGACATATCGGGATACTATCGACCGCTGCTATATCTAAGTTTTCATTTAATTGTTCTAGTATTTGTTTACCAAGAGCGGATTCCTCTCTTGATGAAGCTCCTCTAACTCTTTTATCTACATCAGAAGCCAACTTATAGTTGGCTTCGATGCACATTTCTTTTATATTTTTTATAATAATATCTGTGTGTATATTTCTCATATAACTCCTATTTGAAAATTATTCAAGACTTAAGTTAAAATACTATTCGGTTTATTTTCGAAAGACCTATCTTTACAGAATAGTTACTTATTCTTTGTCCTCATCCTCTAGCGTATCTTCTTCAATCTTATTTAATAAATTTTCTAAGGAATGATCCTCTGGAAGATCAACTGACTCGTACTCAGAATCCTGTGCAAATTCTGACAGATCTACTTCAACTGATTCTTCATCAAGCTCTTTTTCAAGATTTTTAATTACATCATCATCTGAAGTAATTGTGTTACTTTCTCTTACCTTAGCTAATCTGGCTACTGTAATATCCGTATCAGAATCAATAGACATTAATTTTACACCTAAGGTAATACGTCCAAGTATGGAAATGTCATTTACCATTAAACGAATAACAATGCCTTCGGTAGTGATAAGAATAACTTCATTCTCTTCATTTACTGCCTTTACACCTACTACATCACCAGTTTTTTCTGTTATTTTGTAGCATTTTACACCTTTACCGCCTCGACGTTGAACTGTGAATTCTTCCATTAGGGTACGTTTACCCATACCATGTTCAGATACAAATAATAAATATTCTCCCTGAGTATTAAGCTGCATACCAACAATTTCATCATCTCCAGTTAAGGTCATACCAATTACACCCATGGAAGTTCTTCCTGTCGGTCTAACATCACGTTCGTTAAATCGGATACACATACCATTCTTTGTTACAAGTATAATATCTTTCAGATGGTTGGTTGATTTAACTTCAATTAACTCATCATCTTCTCTTAGGCTAATTGCCTGAAGACCAGATTTTCTAATGTTTTCATACTCTTTAATTGGCGTTTTCTTTACAATACCATTCTTGGTAGCCATAAATAAAAATCGATTTTCCTGGTACTCTTTCAACGGAATAATTGCTGTAATTCTTTCTTCTGGCAGTAACTGAAGAAGGTTCACGATAGCAGTTCCTCTCGCTGTTCTTCCAGACTCAGGAATTTCATAAGCCTTTAAACGGTACACTCTACCCTTATTTGTAAAGAACATGATGTAGTGATGGTTGGTGGTCATTAGGAGATCTTCGATAAAATCTTCATCAATTGTATGCATTCCTTTAATTCCCTTACCACCACGATGCTGACTCTTAAAGTTATCAATGGTCATACGTTTGATATATCCGAGTCTAGTCATAGCTATGACAGTGCTTTCATTTGGAATTAAATCCTCCATGGAAATATCAAACTCATCAAATCCAATGGATGTTCTTCTTTCATCACCAAACTTATCTCTAATTATTGTTATTTCATCTTTAATTACACCAAGTAACAACTTTTCATCTGCTAAAATTGCCTTATATTCAGCAATCTTTGCCATAAGCTCAGCATATTCGTTCTCTAGTCTCTCTCTTTCAAGACCTGTTAGAGCACGAAGTCTCATATCAATGATTGCTTGTGCTTGTACATCGGAAAGTGCAAAACGCTCAATTAAACGCTCTTTTGCTATAGGTCCATTTTGTGAAGAACGGATAATGGATATTACTTCATCAATATTATCAAGTGCAATTAATAAGCCCTGTAAAATATGAGCTCTTTCTTCTGCTTTATTTAAATCATATTTTGTCCTTCTGGTTACTACCTCTTTCTGGTGTTGTAAGTAATAATCCAGCATTTGATATAGATTTAAGACACGAGGTTCATTGTTAACTAACGCTAACATAATTACACCGAAGGTATCCTGCATCTGTGTATGTTTGTATAAATGATTTAACATTACATTCGCATTCACATCTCTACGTAACTCGATTACAATTCTCATACCGGTACGATCGGATTCATCACGGAGCTCTGTAATACCATCAATTTTTTTATCTTTTACAAGCTCAGCAATTTTTTCAATTAAACGTGCTTTATTAACCATGTAAGGTAATTCAGTTACAATGATTCGATTTTTTCCATTTGGCATTGCTTCGATATCCGTAACAGCACGAACTCTAACCTTACCACGACCTGTTCTATATGCTTCTTCAATTCCAGCTGTTCCAAGAATCTCAGCACCAGTTGGGAAATCAGGTCCTTTGATAATCTTTAATAATTCATCTATCTCAGTTACTCTATTCTCTTCAATGTAATTATTAATAATTTTTAAAACACCATCAATAATCTCACGTAAATTGTGAGGAGGAATATTAGTTGCCATACCTACAGCAATACCTGAAGTTCCATTTACCAAAAGGTTTGGATATCTGGAAGGCAGTACATTAGGCTCTTTTTCTGTTTCGTCAAAGTTAGGAGAAAAGTCAACCGTATCTTTATTGATGTCAGATAACATCTCCATGGATATCTTGCTTAAACGAGCCTCGGTATATCTCATCGCAGCTGCGCTATCGCCATCCACTGAGCCGAAATTTCCGTGTCCATCAATTAAAGGATATCTGGTAGAGAAATCCTGAGCCAATTTTACCAATGCATCATAAATAGAACTGTCTCCATGAGGATGATATTTACCCATGGTATCACCGACAATACGGGCACATTTTCTGTGAGGTTTGTCAGGACCGTTGTTCAGCTCAATCATTGCGTATAAAATTCTTCTTTGTACCGGCTTCAAACCATCCCTTACATCTGGCAAGGCACGCGCAGCAATTACGGACATGGCATAATCGATATAGGATGTTTCCATTGTCTTTCGTAGATCTATGTCATGCACCTTGTCGAAGATATTCTCTTCCATTACTTTTCCTCCGTTCGAATCTTCATCAATTAGACCTATCATAAAGTTTAATTGATTTCCCAAATAATCCGACTTTTGCGGTTATATCCTACTTATGTGGTTATTTAGGTTGATTTTGATTTATTAAAAACAATATACACTTATTTAATATTAAACATCAAGATTTTTTACATATTTTGCATTCGCTTCGATAAATTCTCTTCTTGGTTCAACCTTATCACCCATTAAGGTTGTAAAGGTTAAATCAACCTCTGAAGACTGTTCCTCATCCATCGTTACTCTTAAAAGCGTTCTTGTTTCAGGATCCATTGTGGTATCCCATAGCTGCTCAGCATCCATTTCACCAAGACCTTTATAACGTTGAATTTTATTATTTCCATCCCTGCCTATTTCAGTGAGTACTTGATTTAACTCTTCATCGCTATATACGTAACGTACTGTTTTGCCTTTTTCCACTTTGTATAGTGGAGGCTGAGCCAGATACACATATCCTTGTTTGATAAGATCTGGCATAAATCTATAAAAGAACGTTAATAATAAAGTGCTAATATGTGCTCCATCCACATCGGCATCTGTCATAATAATAATTTTATGATAACGTAATCTTGATATATCAAAATCATCCGAAATACCTGTTCCAAAAGCTGTTATCATAGCTTTAATTTCATTGTTCACTAATATCTTATCAAGTCTCGATTTCTCAACATTTAAAATTTTCCCTCTAAGTGGAAGTATTGCTTGCGTTGCTCTGGTTCTAGCTGTTTTGGCTGAGCCACCCGCAGAATCACCCTCAACGATATAGATTTCACATTTTGATGGATCTTTTTCTGAGCAGTCAGCAAGTTTACCTGGAAGTGCCATACCTTCTAAGGCTGTTTTTCTTCTGGTTAAATCTCTCGCTTTTCTCGCAGCATCCCTTGCTCTTTGAGCAAGTACTGCCTTTTCACATATCATTTTAGAAACCTGAGGATTTAATTCC
This sequence comes from Bacillota bacterium, assembly GCA_023407575.1. Lineage (GTDB taxonomy): Bacteria > Bacillota > Clostridia > Lachnospirales > Lachnospiraceae > Mobilitalea. The sequence continues at coordinate 170,370 of JAEYLX010000068.1, read as the reverse complement.
AGATAATAGGTTAACTGCTCACTAACAACACTATCTACGGCTCCCCTTGCTTCACTATTTCCTAATTTTTGCTTAGTTTGACCTTCAAACTGTGGCTCAGGAATCTTAATGCTAATAATTGCAGTTAAGCCTTCTCTGATATCTTCTCCGGATAAATTTGCATCACTATCCTTTAAATACTTCTGTGTTCTTGCATAATCATTAAAGGTTTTTGTAATCGCATTTTTAAACCCGGCCAGGTGAGTACCACCTTCCGGAGTTGTTATATTATTTACAAAGCTATAAATTCCCTCAGTGTAGGTACTGTTATGCTGCAATGCCACCTCAACATATACCTCATCTCTTTGTCCTTCGCAATAAATAATGTCAGGATAGATAGGATCTTTATGTTTGTTCAAGTATTCCACATACTCCTTAATACCGCCTGCATAATGGAATTCACGTTCTTTCGGTTCTTCTCTAAGGTCTGTAAGAATAATCTTAATATTCTTTGTTAAGAATGCCATCTCACGAAGTCTTTGCTTTAAGATATCGTAGTCATATACAGTCTCTTCAAATATTTGTTTATCTGGTAAAAAGGTTACTTTAGTTCCTCTACAGTCTGAATCTCCAACTTCTTTTAGGGAGTACATAACTTTACCACGTTCATAGCGTTGCTGATATTTTTTACCATCAACACAGATTTCTACCTCTAACCATTCAGAAAGAGCATTAACAACAGACGCACCAACTCCATGAAGACCGCCGGATACCTTGTATCCCCCACCGCCAAATTTACCACCAGCATGAAGAATTGTAAATACAACTTCAACAGCTGGGATTCCCGCTTTTTGATTAATTCCAACGGGGATACCACGACCATTATCAGTTACAGTGATTGAGTTATCCGGATTAATAAATACCTCAATCGTATCACAAAATCCAGCTAATGCTTCATCAACGGCATTATCTACAATTTCGTAAACAAGATGGTGTAACCCCTTAGAGGAAGTTGAACCAATATACATACCAGGACGTTTTCTTACTGCTTCCAATCCCTCTAAAATTTGAATTTGATCTGCACCATATTCGTTACTCATTTTATCAATCCTCCGTTATTTGGAGGATTTAACCTCCATTTTTTATGAAGGGTGTAACCTCCATAGTTTTAGTGATCTGTTACCGTACCTTCGATTACTTGAAAAATTTTATCATACTCAAATCTATGAGTGACAAATTCTTCTAATCCTGTACATGTAATGATCGTCTGTATATCACCTATGCTATTTAAGAGATAATTTTGTCTTTGCCTATCAAGCTCTGATAAAACATCATCCAGTAATAGTATTGGATTTTCCTTAATCAAATTTTTAACCAATTCAATTTCCGCTAATTTACAAGAAAGTGCAGCCGTACGTTGCTGACCTTGAGATCCATATTTGCGTATATCTATATTGTTTAAAAGAAAACTTAAGTCGTCTCTGTGTGGTCCAACATTAGTCATTTTTAAACTAATATCCTTTTCCAGGGATTTTTTCAATCGTCCTTCGAACTCTGATTCTTTGACATTTGGTTCATACTGAAGGATTAGTTCTTCTTTTCCACCAGTTAATTTACTGTGAATATCTTTGACTATTTCATTCAAACGGACAATAAAATCACTTCTGGTTTTAATAATCTTAACTCCAAATTCCAGAAGTTTCTCATCCCATATGTAAAGTGTATCCAATAATTTACTGTTATTACTAATCTGCTTTAATAAATTATTACGCTGTACTAAAACCTTATTGTAGTTACCTAAATAGTTTAAATATATTTTATCAAGTTGGCATAATTCTAAATCCAGAAAACGTCTTCTTTCTGCAGGACCATTTTTTATAATATATAAATCCTCCGGTGAAAAAAACACTAAATTAAGCATACCAAATAATTCACTTTGTTTTTTTATTGGAATTCCGTCAATAGCAACACCTTTTGATTTATTTTTCTTCAAATGCAGATCTAGTCGGTGAGGTATTAGATTTTTTTCCAAACCTATTCTAACATGAGCTTCCTCATGTTCAAATTTAATTATTTCTTTGTCCTTACTACCTCTATGTGATTTTGTAGTTCCACATAGATAAATAGCTTCAAGAATATTCGTCTTTCCTTGAGCATTCTCCCCATATAAAATATTGATGCCGCTAGAAAAATTCATATTAAGATTATTATAATTGCGATAATCCTTTAGCTCTAACGACTTAACAATCATAATGATACCAATATTTCCTTTACAAAAATAGAATTAACTTAGTCTGAACTATTTTATAATTTTAATTTGTTCCCCTTGATACTCAACGATATCTCCATCATGAAGTTTTTTACCTCTTTGAACTTCTACAACTCCATTGACTTTAACCATACCATCTATTATTTCATTCTTTGCATCTACTCCAGAATCCACAAGTCCAGCAGCCTTTAATGCCTGACCAAGTTTTATATACTCATCTCTAAGCGTAATCTGATGCATATAAATCCTCCATTTCTTACGATATAATTCATAAAAGCGTAAATTTACAATGAAAAGAATTTATTCTCACATTTTTGTTACGCAGATACAATTAATTACATGAAAACTACAAAGAATAAGTTTACACTACATTCTCTTATTATGCTACAACATTTATATTTACCGGTAAAATTAAATAAATATAAGACTGATCCTTATCTCTTATAAAACAGGGAGCTTTTGCATTAATTAGATATATATCAATTGTTTCATCATCAATAACACGAAGAGCATCAATTAAGAACTTTGGATTAAATCCAATGACTATATCTTTACCTTCTAGAGTAATATCAATTTCTTCTTTCATCGATCCAATGGCTGTATTAATTTTTAATTCAAAATCATTATCTTTAATGTCAATAATAATTGGCTTCTTATCTGTTTCTCTAATAAGCAAAGATGCTCTTTCGATACAGCTTTGTAGCTCTTTTTTATTAATCGTTACCTTTGTTTCGTAATCACTGGAAAGCATTTGGTCGATTCGGTAATACTCTCCTTCTATTAATCTGGTTAATACAACAGTATCATCAAATTCAAAAAGGGCATGTTTTTCTGTAAAGAAGATATGAACATAAGAATTAATCTCACCAGATAATATTTTACTTATTTCATTCAAGGTCTTACCTGGTACAATTACTTTCCTGTCTTCATAAGAATCTTTCATAATTACCTTACGAATTGATATTCTATGACCATCTAATGATATTACTCTTAATTCATTCTGCTTAATTTCAAATAATTCACCCGTCATAATCTTGTTACTCTCATTATCTGAGATAGAAAATACTGTTTGTCTAATAATTTCTTTTAATGTGAATTGTGATAATACAACTGGGTTCTCTTTTTCTATCTTTGGAAGATTAGGAAATTCTTCCGATGATCTACCTGAAATAGAAAACTTCGCTTTTTCACATATTATTTCTGTCATATAGGAGGAGTCAGTTGAAATACTTACCTCATTCTCTGGAAGTCTTCGAACTATTTCAGAAAATATCTTAGCGTTTAAAGCAACAGATCCGCTTTCAAGAATGGACCCCTTAACTATGGTCTCTATTCCAACTTCCATATCATTTGCTATTAATTTAATTCCCTGGTCTGTAACTTCTATAATCAGACACTCTAAGATTGGCATCGTTGATTTTACAGGAACCGCTTTCAATACTATGTTAACACCATTTAAGAGATCCGCTTTTTGGCATTTGATTTTCATCCGTGTATAAACTCCCTTCGCGTTAAATACATAAATAAATAAAAGATTCTTAGTACTCTTAGTCATATAGGATGTGAATTTGTTTATAACCGTTGTTAAGCCATTAAATTCAGGTGTTATAGCGTTTGATAACCCTGATGAATTCAATGCTTTATTATGTGGAGTAATTCAAATTTAATAACATACAGAATATGTAAATAAATTTATTAACATGTTGTCCCAAAATTATCAACTAACTATCAACAAGTCATTCACAAAGAATAAATAATCTATTCCGGATTAATTTTCTTTATTAATACATCAATTGTATTATGTAAAGAAGAATCCTGAGCAATATCACCTGAAACCTTATCAAATCCATGAAGAACAGTAGAATGATCACGGTTTCCTAAAGTTTTGCCTATATCTGTAACAGACATTTCAGTTAAACGTCTGCATAAATACATAACTATTTGTCTAGGGTAAGATACACTTCTGCTCTTATCCTTTGAATATATTTCGGCTGGAGATAAATTATAATGTTCAGCAACAACTTCAACTATAAGTTCTGCTGTTATTACCTTCTTTTCATTAGGAGATATAATATCCTTTAATGCTTCCTCAGCTAAAACGAGATCAAGATCTCTTTTCTTAAGCCTTGAAAATGCAACAATCTTAGTTAATGCGCCTTCTAACTCACGGATATTGGATTTTATATTATTAGCGATATAACGCATAACATCCTCATCAACCTTTAAACCATCAAGCTCCTCTTTTTTGCGGAGAATTGCCATCCTGGTTTCATAATCAGGTGATTGAATATCTGCAAGCAGACCATGTTCAAAACGTGATCTAAGCCTGTCCTCTAAGGTAAGCATCTCCTTGGGAGGGCGATCACTGGAGATAATAATTTGACGTTTTGACTCGTGCAGAGTATTAAAAGTATGGAAAAACTCTTCCTGAGTTCTTTCCTTACCTATAATAAACTGGATATCATCAATAAGGAGAATATCGATTGAGCGATATTTCTCCCTAAATTGAGTTGTTGTATTTTTTTGAATTGCGTCAATTAACTCATTCGTAAATTTCTCGCTTGTTACATATAAAACCTTAGTATCAGGATTTTGATCTAATACAAAATGGGCAATCGAATGCATTAAATGTGTTTTACCAAGTCCAACACCACCATAGATAAAAAGAGGATTATAGATTTCTCCTGGATTCTCAGCTACAGCTAAGGAGGCTGCTCTTGCAAATTCATTATTGCCACCCACCACAAAGGTATCAAAGGTATATCTTGTATTTAAAAAAGTAGGTCCACTCTGTTTCTTTTTTTGAACAGGAGTTTTTTCTAGTTCTTTTTTTTCTAAATCAATTTGGCTTTGAAGAACAAATCTTATCTCATAAGGTTCATTCATTATTTCTTCTATAGAAACTTTAAGTAATAATTCATATTTATTTTTAATAACACTTAAACTTGGAGGCCCAATTCGCTCGTCATTAATCAGAATTGTAATCAAATGATCATCAACATCATATACCTTAAGGGGTTTAAGCCAGGTATTATAGGATACATCAGTGATTCCATATTCCGATATCATATATTTTAAAATATCGTCCCATTTTGATTGAATTAAATTCCTCATTATTGCCTCCATTATACTCACATAAATATATATTATAACAAAATTACTATATTTTCAATGGTTAATATGCCATTCTTTATTTTTCGTCCATTTGTGGAAGCGTTGATAAAAGATTGAACATTATAAACAGGCATGAAAATGTTTATTAAGACTATGATTTATACAATTTATAAGAAAAAATAGAACAGTTTATCCACATAAGTATAAAAGTTATCAACAAATGTGTATATTAATAGGAAGAAAGACGTTTTTCAAGGTTTTATGATTACCTATTTATAATAACAAAAGAAAAGATTTACTTGACGGGATAAGGTAATACGAATATAATAGACGTGATATTCCTTAATATTAAAAGTATAATAGAGAAAATTCGCTTATCATATTGCACGGCGTGTTTAAAGGAGGTGCAACGTAATGAAAATGACATTCCAACCCAAAAAGAGATCCCATTCTAAAGTACATGGTTTTAGAGCAAGAATGGCGACAGCAAGTGGAAGAAAAGTATTAGCTGCTAGAAGAGCAAAAGGAAGAAAAGTATTATCAGCATAGGTCGCAATTTTGTGACCTTTTCTTCTATTTGTTAAAACAATTGAAAACATAATTCGAATGTTTAAAAACAGTTGGATTTAGGACAAGTGAAATTAAAACATAAGTTTTAAGACTTAGTTTTATATTTCACTTGTATGTAAATTCAAGGTTTCATACTAGGACAAGGTGTAGGAAACATGGAATATTCCGAAGCATTAAAAAGAAATGAAGATTTTAGGGAAATATATAATACAGGTAAATCATTTGCGAATAAATATTTGATTATGTATGTTAAAAATAACAATTTAGAAAAGAATAGACTTGGAATATCAGTTAGTAAAAAAGTTGGAAACAGCGTAATTAGACATAGGGTTACAAGATTAATTAGAGAAAGCTATCGATTATCGGAGAATAGCTTTATAAGTGGATTAGATATCGTCGTTGTGGCAAGAGCGAATGCCAAAGGAAAAGATTATTTAGAAATTGAAAGTGCATTGTTACATTTGAAAAAACTCCATAAAATCGGGAAAAACACAGATTGAAACGAACAGATTAATTTTATGAGTTAGTAGGAGTATAAAAGTGATTATTAAGAAGATTATGATATTTATTATTAAATTATATCAAAAATATATATCACCTTTAAAACGTACACCAAGCTGTATTTATGCACCTACCTGTTCTTTGTATGCAATTGAAGCACTGGAAAAGTATGGGGTAATAAAGGGAACATATTTAGCTGTGAGAAGAGTTTTAAGATGTCACCCCTTTCATAAGGGTGGATATGATCCTGTTCCTTAAACATTTGAGGTAGTCAAATGTATCCATAAAAATGATGGAAAGCAGCTATAAGGAGGAAAAATAATTGATATTTACAATATTAACAAAAAGTAGTTCGTGGTATGGACCGATCGCAAGTTTACTTGGATTAATCATGAATGTATTATATGATTTTTTCAATCTGTTTCATATTCAGAATATTGCCTTAACAATTATAGTTTTCACATTTATTGTTAAGACTTTAATGTTACCTTTAACAATTAAACAGCAGAAATTTTCAAAACTATCTTCGAAGATGAATCCTGAAATACAAAAAATTCAGGCTAAATATAAAGGTAAGAAGGATGAAGTTTCTTTAAGAAAACAGCAAGCGGAAACACAGGCACTTTATCAAAAATATGGTGCAAATCCTACTTCTGGTTGTTTACCTTTATTAATAACATTACCAATTATGTTTGCTCTTTATTCTGTAATAACAAATATACCAGCATACGTAGAACATGTTTATACCTTATATGAGCATATTGCCTTACAAATACAGGGCACAGCAGGCTATCAGGAATCATTAAAAACATTAGCAGGTACTTTAAGTAATTCTACTAGACTTCCTTCCAGCTATGATGAAACTAGACAAATTATAGACTTATTAAAGCATTTTACAAGTGACACTTGGGCTGCTTTTGGTACAAGTTTCTCTAGTATTCAAGGTACAGTAGTAAGTGGTGACACTACAACAGTTGCAGATACAATTAAGAATATAACCAATGTAAATATGTTTTTTGGTTTGAACATTGCAAACAGTCCAGGATTTAAACTTACACCAGCACTTATCATTCCAATTCTTGCAGGTGGATTGCAATTCATACAAGGAAAACAGCTACAGGCTACAACAAAAAATGCAAGTATGGATAACCCTACTGCAGCTGCAATGAATAATTCCATGGTTGTTGTAATGCCACTTATGTCAACATTCTTCTGTTTTACTTTCCCAATCGGTGTTGGCTTATACTGGATTGCTACCAGTGTATTTACAATTGTTCAGCAGTTCTTTGTAAATAAGTATATGGATAGAATTAATGTTGATGATTTGATTGCAAAGAACGTTGCGAAACAATCAAAACGTAATAATTATTTAGAATCTAAAGGAATATCCATGTCTGAACTTGCTAAAAAACAGACAAAATATATTGATAGTTCATCCAATGATAAATCATTAAATAGCGATGACAGCGTGGAAGAAGAAAAGGAAGTTTCTGAAGTTAATACAAGTTCAAGACAGTCCTCAGGAAATACGAAAAGTATATCTGAAATAGCGAACCTTTTAAAAAACAAGAATGAGAAGGGGGATAAATAGGGATGGAATGGAAAGAATTCACTGCTAAGACAGTTGAAGAAGCATTAGCAAGTGCAGTACTTGAATTAGGATCAACAATAGATAATATAGAGTATGAAGTTATTGAAAAAGAAACCAGTGGTTTTCTTGGTATGTTTGGAAAAGCTGCTAAAATTAAAGCTAGAATAAAGCTAACAATTCAATTTGTTACAAAGAAATTTCTTGATGATGTATTCCAGGCTATGAGTATTACTGCATCTTCTATAGTTAGCTACGATGAAGAGAATGCAACCATTGATATTAATATTGATGGTGACGAAATGGGAGTTTTAATCGGTAAGAGAGGACAAACATTAGATTCCCTTCAATACTTAGTTAGTTTGGTAGCTAATAAGAATAGTGAGAATTATATTAAGGTTAAATTGGATACTGAAAATTATAGAGCTAGAAGAAAAGAGACCTTAGAAAACTTAGCGAAGAATATAGCTTTTAAGGTGAAAAGAACCAGAAAGCCAGTTTCATTAGAACCAATGAATCCATATGAAAGAAGAATAATTCATTCTGCTTTGCAAAATGATAAGTTCGTAGAAACTTATTCAGAAGGAGAAGAACCATATCGTAAGGTAGTTATCAATATTAAAAAGGGATTGGTTGAGAAGAAATATAATAATAACTATTCAAACAACAATCACAAAAATTCTTCACCGAATGGATATCGTAAAGAATTTAATAAGGATACTAATAAAGACACAAATAAAGAATTTAAAAAGGATTATAAAAAAGATTATAATAAAGATTTCAATAAAGATAATCATGGAGTAACTAATAAGAATTATAAAAAGCCTTTTAATACTAGTAAAAGTGCTTATAATAGCAATTATAGTACAGATTATAAAAAAGATTATGAGAAGTATAAAGAAAGTAAAGAAAAAAAAGAACAGACAGTAGAAAGTAACTAATTCTTATAGCTGAACTGTTACAATTTTTATTTTATAAAAGATTAGATAGTTTAATTTAAATGAATGTATGTTGAAAATAGGTGCCTTAAAAGTATAGCATACTTTTGGGCACCTTTTATGCATGACAAGTGAAACTACTTGTGTTTTATCTTGTTAATAGGGAGGAAATAGAAGTGACTGATACCATAGCAGCAATTGCAACTGGATTAAGTAACTCAGGTTTAAGTATTGTAAGAATTAGTGGTAACGATGCCTTTGAAATTATAGATAAAATATACTGTTCGAAAAATGGTGTAAAAAAATTGTCATTACAAAATAGTCATACCCTTCATTATGGATTTATAATGGATAAAGCTGAGATTATTGATGAAGTAATGGTAGCTATTATGAAAGCCCCAAATACTTATACAAAAGAAAACACAGTTGAAATTAATTGCCACGGAGGAATTATTGTAACTAGAAAAATAATTGAAACCGTGTTGAAATATGGTGCAAGATTAGCTGAGCCAGGTGAATTTACAAAAAGAGCATTTTTGAATGGTAGAATTGATTTATCACAGGCTGAGGCTGTGAGTGATATTATTCATGCTAAAAATGAATTAGCTTTGAAAAATTCTTTAGGACAACTAAGAGGCAATGTCTTAGATATAATTAAAAAATTGCGTGAAGATATATTAAGAGATATTGCTTTTATTGAAGCAGCATTAGATGATCCTGAGCATATTAGTTTGGAAGGATTTCAGATAGAGTTAGATAACCATTTGGTTAGTAGCTGCAATTTAATAGATAAATTAATTCGTGATTCAAAAAATGGTAAAATAATTAAAGAAGGAATAAAGACAGTTATTCTTGGTAAACCAAATGCAGGTAAGTCTAGCTTATTGAATTATTTATTAGGCGAAGAACGGGCAATAGTTACAGATATTGCTGGAACTACAAGAGATACATTAGAAGAAGTAATTAATTTAAATGGTATTACTTTAAACTTAATAGATACAGCAGGTATAAGAGAGACTTCGGATGTTATTGAAAAAATAGGAGTTGAAAAGGCTGTTCGATATGCATCGGAGGCAGATTTAGTACTATACGTAATTGATTCCTCCACAGCACTTGATAAGAATGACGAGATAATTATTAATTTACTTCATGAAAAAAAAGCAATAGTATTATTAAATAAAACTGATTTAGAAGCTAAGATTACTGAGCAGGAAATAAATAATTTTAATATCAGATCAATTGTACCTGTTTCTGTGAAGAATAATACAGGTTTAGATGAATTAAAAGAAAGAATAACTTCAATGTTTTTTGAAGGAGAGTTAACTTTTAATGATGATATTTATATTACAAATGAAAGACACAAAGAAGCATTATCTGATGCATTGAAGAGTTTAAAATTGGTACAGCAGAGTATAAATGATCAAATGCCAGAAGATTTTCTTTCCATAGATTTAATGAGTGCCTATGAAGCTTTGGGTAAAATTATAGGTGAAAATGTAGAAGAGGATTTAGTAAATATGATTTTTAAAGAATTTTGCATGGGTAAATAGGTTTAGTGAATACGCACAGAATGAGTTTTTGAGTGCAGAAGCGTGTGAGGAATGGAGGAAATTATGTCATACGTAAAGGAAAGTTATGATATTGTTATTGTAGGTGCGGGACATGCTGGCTGTGAAGCAGCATTAGCATGTGCTAGATTATCTTTAAATACATTAATATTTACAGTAAGTGTAGACAGTATCGCTATGATGCCCTGTAATCCTAATATTGGTGGAACATCTAAAGGTCATCTTGTTAGAGAAATAGATGCACTTGGTGGTGAAATGGGAAAAAATATAGATAAGACCTATATTCAATCTAAGATGTTAAATGTTTCAAAAGGACCTGCAGTTCATTCCTTACGAGCGCAAGCTGATAAACAACAATATTCTAGATCAATGAGACGAATACTAGAAAGCACTGATCGTATAACAATTAGACAGGCAGAAGTAACTGAATTAATAAGTGAAAACGGTAAAATAACTGGGGTAAGAACCTTTTCAGGAGCAATATATTCCTGTAAAGCGGTTATTTTATGTACGGGAACTTATTTAAATGCAAGATGTATATATGGAGAAACAGTAAATCATACTGGACCTAATGGGTTACAGTCTGCAACACATCTTACGGATTCCCTTAAAAAACTTGGTATAGAAATGTATCGATTTAAAACTGGAACACCTGCAAGAATAGACAGTAGATCAATTGATTTTACCAAAATGGAGGAACAATTTGGTGATGAGGAAGTTGTTCCATTTTCATTTACAACAAATCCAAAGGAATTGATAAAACCTCAGATTTCATGTTGGTTGACTTACACCAATGAAAATACACATCAAATTATTCTGAATAATATTTCTAGATCTCCATTATACTCAGGTGATATTAAGGGTACTGGACCTAGATATTGTCCGTCCATAGAAGATAAGGTAGTTAAGTTTTCAGATAAAGATAGGCATCAGGTTTTTATTGAACCGGAAAGTCTTGAGACAAATGAAATGTACATAGCAGGAATGTCTAGTTCCTTACCAGAGGATGTACAGTATCAAATGTATCGATCCGTACCAGGACTTGAAAATGCTAAAATTGTTAGAAATGCTTATGCAATAGAATATGATTGTATTAATCCTCTTCAATTAAAACCATCATTAGAGTTTAAAGCAGTAGAAGGATTATTCGCAGGTGGGCAGTTTAACGGTAGTTCTGGATATGAAGAGGCTGCAGCACAAGGATTAATTGCTGGTATTAATGCTTCAATGAAAATACTAGGAAAGGAACCTATCATTATCGATCGTTCCGAAGCATATATAGGAGTTCTCATTGATGACTTAGTAACAAAGGAAACTCATGAACCTTATCGGATGATGACTTCCAGAGCGGAATATAGATTATTATTAAGACAAGATAATGCAGATATTAGACTAACTAAGAAAGGATATGAGGTTGGACTAATTGATGAAGAGAGATATCAGGGCCTGCTAATAAAGGAAAATAGGATTGAAGAAGAAATAATAAGGCTTGAGCATAAAGTTATAGGAGCAACTAAGGAAGTACAAGAACTATTAGAGAAGCAAGGTAGTTCTGCGCTTAATACAGCAACAACACTTGCTGACTTAATAAGAAGACCAGAGTTATCCTATGAGTTATTGGAATCAATAGACATTGATCGTAAACCTTTGCCAGAGGATGTTATTAACCAGATTAATATTAATATAAAATATGATGGTTATATTAAGCGACAATTGAAGCAGGTCGAACAGTTTAAAAAGTTAGAAAATAAACTAATTCCAAATGATTTAGATTATAATGACGTTCCAAGCCTACGTATTGAAGCTAGACAAAAACTTATAAAATTTAAGCCATTGTCCATTGGGCAAGCATCGAGAATTTCTGGTGTTTCTCCAGCAGATATCTCTGTCTTATTAGTTTATCTAGTTCAATTCAATTATAGAAAATCGAAAGAAAAATAATAAATACGATAGTTAGTAGAAATGGAGTAAATCATGGAAGCAAAAAGTAACCTTGATTTGAGTGTTTTTCAAAAAGGTTTAGAAAAATGGAATATTAAACTATCTCAAGTTCAATATGATCAATTTATTGATTACTATGAATTATTAGTTGAAAAAAATAAAGTAATGAACTTAACAGCAATTACAAAGTGGGAAGAAGTTGTTACGAAGCATTTTTTAGATAGTCTTTCTATAATTAATCTAGTAAATATATCGAAGGAACGATTGATTGATGTTGGCACGGGTGCGGGGTTTCCTGGAATACCTCTAAAAATAGTATATCCTGATACAGAAATTATACTTCTTGATTCTCTGAAGAAACGATTAATATTTCTGGATGATATAATTGAAAAGCTTAACTTAAAGAAAATAGAAACAATTCATGGGCGTGCTGAGGATTATGGAAGAGATAAAGAATATAGAGAAAGTTTTGATCTATGTGTATCACGAGCTGTCGCTAGATTGTCTTCCCTTAGTGAGTACTGTTTACCATTTGTAAAAAAAGGTGGGTATTTTATTCCTTATAAATCTGGTAAAGTACAAGAAGAGTTGGATGAGTCAAAAAGAGCACTAAAATTATTAGGTGCAGAGTTTGAAAAGAACCAGGCTTTCACGTTGCCGGATACTGATATGGAAAGAAATTTACTTTTAATCAGAAAGGTGAATGCAACTCCAATTGCATATCCTCGTACTTCAGGTAAACCTTCAAAGGAGCCATTATAATTGCTAAATTAATTCATGTAGAATAAAAGGGGAAACTGTTATGATTGAAGCAAAGCTTTTAACCGGTAATGATAATTTAAGTGAAGTTTTCGATATTCGACATAAGGTTTTTTTAGATGAATTACAGTTACCATTAATATATGAAAAAGATGATTTAGATAAACAAGCGATTCATGTAGTAGTTTATATAAAAGATAAAAATGTTAATTGTCCTGTGGCCACAGGGCGAATTGTTTTTGATGGAAGTATTTGTGAAATTGAAAGAATATGTGTTCTTAAGGAGCATCGTAGAAATAAATATGGAGATTTTGCTGTTAGAATGTTATTAAATAAGGCATTTATTTCAGGAATAAGTTCAGTTAGTGTTAAAACACCAAAAAATATTGAAAAATTCTTTAAGTCGATTGGGTTTTATGAGACTACTGATGAAGGCTATAATATAAATAATGAGATAAAATATTTAGAAGTTGAGTCAAATTCTATTGTTAAACAATGTAAAAATCTCTCGAAAAATAGCTAATTTAACCTATAGATTAAAAAAAAGCTTTTAAATTAATTCCATATGTTATATGATATAACTGATAATTTTTATATTTATTAAATTGATGTAGGTACTATACTCTTTTCTCAAGGTAGTATTTATATAGAATACAACAGTTAGAGATAATTTGTACCTAATAATAATTAATATACAATAATTATTATTCATAATATTTCTATTGCCCGAACACTTTTACTCTGAGCATAGAAAGGAATAAGAATATGAATGACAGCGAGATGAATATGAAAATAGGAACTGATCATTTGGAGAAAGAAAAAGAAAGTACTGCTCTTGCTCTAAAGAATTTAGCAGTGGATTTGGAAGAGGAATTATACTCTGTAAAAATTCAGTTAAAATCGAAAAATAATTTGCTAAAGGAAAAAGAACAAGAATTTGAAGAGTATGAAAAAACAAAGGTTTATAATTATGATTTGTTTTCTACAATTAAAAGTAAATCAGTTGATTCACCTGAACTAATCACTTTGATTGCTCAACTTAAAGTTCAAATTGAAGAATTAAATAATAAGCAGAATAATCTTGTAAATAAAGTTGAGTCATTAAAGAATGCTGTAAAATTAATAAATCATGTATCAGAAAATAGTAACAACATATATATACCTGATAAACAACAAGGCTTTAATGAACGATCTCTGGGTATATTAGAGGCTCAGGAAATTGAAAGGCAAAGAATATCAAGAGATTTACATGATACAACGGTTCAAAATTTAACAAGCATGGTACATAAGGCTGAGTTGTGTGTTAAATTAATTGATATTGATACAATCCGTGCTAAATTGGAATTAAATTCTATGTCATCAACAATAAAAACTGTTATAAATGATATGAGGGGAATCATTTATAATCTTAAACCAATGACCCTTGATGATCTAGGTCTTGCTGTGACTGTACGTAGATATGCAAATAAGTTAATGGATTTGCACAATATACAAGTAAAAGTTCAATCGAAGGAAGATAAAGATGAATTATTACCAGTCATTCGTTTAACATTGTTTCGTGTTATTCAAGAAGCATGTAATAACATAATAAAACATGCAAATGCAACTTTAATTATATTGGATATTCAGTACGAAGATAATTATGTTAAAGTAGTAATAGAAGATAATGGTTCAGGCTTTGAGAAGGAAAAAATACAACCAGTATCTGCTAATCAGACTGCAAACTTTGGATTGTCGATCATGAGGGAGAGAACCTCTTTATTATCTGGAACACTAGATATACAAACAGAAAAGGGAAAAGGAACTAAAGTAATAGTATCAATTCCCTTAATATACTGCGAGGAGGAAGAAAATGAATAAACCGATTAATGTAATGATTGCGGATGATCATTCTATGGTTAGAGAAGGTATTAAACAGTTACTTGAATTGGATGGGGATATTGTTGTAGTTGCAGAAGCAAATAATGGAAAGCAGTGTATAGAATTATTAGATAAGAAACAAACGGATGTTCTTTTACTGGATATTAATATGCCAAATATGAACGGCTTGCAAGTATTACAGCATATTAAAGAGTCAAAAAGAAAAGTCAAGGTTATAATACTTACGATTCATAATGAAGTTGAGTATTTAGTTAGAGCAGTTGAAATTGGAGTAGATGGTTATGTATTAAAAGACTCAGATTCTAATTTACTAAAAAAAGCCATCTTTACAATATTTAAAGGTGAAATATTTATTCAACCAGAATTAGCCCCTTTATTAAAACAAAGATTGGAAGAGAAAAATAATTTCTTAAATAATCAAGAAGATGCGTTAACAAAGAGAGAGATTGAAGTTTTAAAGTTATTGGCTGAGGGATTATTTAATAAGGAAATTGCATATATGTTATCCATTAGTGAGAAAACCGTAAAAAATCATGTATCTAACATATTTAAAAAAATCAATGTTTCGGATAGAACACAAGCCGCAGTTTATGCGATTAAAAATAATATTGTGGAATTACTTTAATTATTATATGTATTGGGAATGTTTCACGTGAAACATTCCTTTTTTAATGGCAAATAAAACAGATAGTTGTTTTACTTATATGTTCAAAAGCTAGACAAAGCAAAACTAGTTTAAAATAAGATGTAATAGATATTTACATTAAAAATCATTAATTTATGATGAACCTATAATTGCATGCTGTATTGTTGTTATGATCCAATTTATTTAATGTATATTATAATGCACATATTTTGTAATTATAAAGATACGATTGTTAAAAGTATAAATAATAAAAGTGTTAATTATAAAAGTACAAATCATAAAAGTACAAATCATAAAAGTACAAATCATAAAGGTATAAATCATAAAGGTACAAATCATAAAGTACAAATCATAAAAGTACAAATCATAAAGGTACAAATTATAAAGGTACAAATCATAAAAGTATAAATTATAAAGGTACAAATCATAAAGGTACAAATCATAAAGGTACAAATCATATAAGTACAAATCATAAAAGTACAAATCATAAAGGTACAAATCATAAAAGTATAAATCAAAAAGTACAAATCATAAAGGTACAAATCATAAAGGTGCAAATCATAAAGGTGCAAATCATAAAGGTACAAATTATAAAAGTATAAATTATAAAGATGCAAATCCTAAAAGTACAAATATTAAAAGCAAAAATCATAAAATACCAAGTAAAAGAGCATATAATAAGAATTAAAATAATTAAAGTATTAATAAAAGAATATTACTATTTATAATTATATAAAAGGATATATTTATGATAAAAGAATTAAAAATTTATAGATATAATATATGATTAATGCTATAATACTTTTTGTGTAAATAATATAATGATTAGGAGTTCTTAGGTTATTCATTACAGATAACTTTAGTGAAATGGAGTATCATATGGCAAGAATAATTGCAATTGCAAATCAAAAGGGTGGAGTAGGTAAAACAACAACTGCTATTAATCTGTCTGCCTGCTTAGCCGAGAGAAATAAAAAAGTACTTACCATTGACATTGATCCACAGGGAAATACTTCAAGTGGTCTCGGGATAGAAAAAAATAAACTTAAGAACACAATATATCAATTGATGATTGGTGAATGTACTTTTTCGGATTGTAGAATACAAACACCAATTGAGTTTCTTGATTTATTACCCTCTAATGTTAATTTAGCAGGAGCTGAAATCGAACTAATAGGAGTTGAGGGTCGAGAATTCATTTTGAAAAGAGAAATAGATAAAATTAGAAATGAATATGACTACATAATCATTGATTGTCCACCATCACTGAATACTTTAACAGTAAATGCAATGACTACAGCAGATACAGTTCTTGTTCCAATTCAATGTGAATTTTATGCACTAGAAGGTTTAACACAATTAATACATACTATTAATTTGGTAAAACAAAGGCTTAATCCTCAACTTGAAATGGAAGGTGTTGTTTTTACAATGTTTGATGCTAGGACAAACCTATCTTTACAAGTTGTTGAGAATGTAAAAGGTAATTTGAAGCAGAATATTTATAAAACTATTATTCCACGAAATGTTCGTCTAGCAGAAGCACCAAGTCATGGATTACCAATTAATCTATATGATCCTAAATCTGCAGGGGCTGATGGATATCGTCAATTAGCTAGTGAAGTAATTGAAAAAGATTTAGCTGATACATATTCAAAAAATGATGTACATGAAATTAAATATAGAAGTAAGAGCTAAGTTACTTATTCTTAGTTATTAGGAGGTTTGCATGGCAGTAAAGAAGGGTTTAGGTAAAGGACTGGATATTATGATTCCAGAACAGATCATAACAAAAAATGAAGAAAAAATTGAAAATGTTTCACGTGAAACATTAATACATATAAGCCAGATAGAGCCGAATAAGTCTCAACCAAGAAAAAAGTTTGATGAAGATGCACTTCAGGAATTAGCGGACTCTATTAAACAATACGGAGTTATTCAGCCACTTATACTGCAAAAAAGAGAAAAATTTTACGAGATTATTGCGGGTGAACGTAGATGGAGGGCTGCTAGAATAGCGGGGTTAAAAGAAGTTCCAGCAATTATTAAGGACTATTCTCCACAAGAAATTGTTGAAATTGCTTTGATAGAAAACATTCAGCGAGAAGACTTAAATCCAATTGAAGAAGCATTGACATATCAAAGGTTAATACAAGACTTTAATTTAAAGCAAGATGAAGTAGCAGAAAGAGTTTCCAAAAGTCGTGTTGCAGTAACAAATGCAATGAGACTTTTAAAATTACATATAAAGGTTCAGCAAATGTTAATTGATGATATGCTATCTAGTGGACATGCTAGAGCATTACTTTCATTAGAAAACGGTGAGCTACAATATAATATTGCTTGCAAAGTTTTTGATGAAAAACTAAGTGTTAGAGAAACAGAAAAGTTAGTGAAGAACCTCCTTAATGAGAAACCGAAGAAAGAAATTGCAGCCACGGATGAAGTGGATTATATATATCGCGGCTTAGAGGATAAAATTCGTACTATTATTGGTACAAAGGTATTAATTCATAATAAAAAGAATGATAAAGGTTCTATAGAGATAGAATATTATTCAAAGGAAGAATTAGAAAAAATAATTGATGTTTTTGAATCTTTTCATCAGTAAGTAAAAATATAATGTTTCACTAAATGAAAAAAGGAAATATTAAGACACAGGTTGGAGGACGTTTACAATGAATTTATCAGAGTTTTTAAGCTCATATTCAGATGTTATTATTTTGGGGTTAACAGGAATAGTAGTATTATTATTAATTTTTATTATTATCTTATCGGTTAAACAAAGGAAACTTAATAAAAAATATCTTAAATTTATGACTGGAGCAAACGGAGAGAACCTGGAAGGACAGATTCTTGCGAGATTCGAAGATATCGATAACTTAAAAGCTGAAGCGAAAAAGATTAAAGATGAAATTGTTCAAGTAAATGATAATCTTTTGATAACATTTCAAAAAGTTGGTGTAGTTAAATACGATGCATTTAAAGAAATGGGTGGCAAGCTCAGCTTCGTTTTAACTCTCTTAGATAAAAAAAATAATGGTATCATGATAAATTCAGTTCACAGTAGTAGAGAGGGTTGTTATACCTACTTAAAGGAAATCATTAAAGGAGAGTCCTTTTTAGAGTTATCCGCAGATGAGAAAAAATCTTTAAGTCAGGCATTGAATAGTAATAATTTTATGGCATAATAATTTATGGAATATAAGCTAAAATAAAAGCTAAAATAAAAGCAAGTCTTACTTTATTGACTAGAAACTAAAAAAAGAAGCAGATTGAATGTTAGTTCTCATCTGCTTCTTATTCATTATATTTCAATTACGAATGTATCTATTTAATTGTTATTATTTCTTGTAGTTCTTACCGTAGTAAGCTAACTTATATAGCTCCTCTAACTCTGATACTAATGGAAGTCTAGGATTAGCTGTGGTACATTGGTCACCAAAGGCTAAATCAGCTAACATAGGTACTTTATATAAGAAGTCTTTTTCATCAACTCCGTATTCCTGCAATGTAGCAGGTATTCCAAGATGACGATTTAAATCTTCAACCTCTTTTGCAAGCATTTCAACAGCTTCGGCATTATTCTTTGGAGTTTTACCTAACTTCTTCATTAATTCAAAGATTTTATCACCAACGATATAGCTTTCATATTTAGGGAAAGAGGTAAACTTAGTAGGACACTCTACACCATTATAACGAATAACATGTGGTAATAAAATTGCATTCGCACAACCATGTGGAATATGATATTCACCGCCTAATTTATGAGCTAAAGAGTGATTGATTCCAAGGAAGGCATTCGTAAAAGCCATACCTGCAATAGTAGATGCATTGTGCATCTTCTCACGTGCTATTGGACTTTCTGCACCTTTATCATAGGACTCTTTTAAATATTTAATTACTAAGTCAATAGCATGAATTGCTAACGCATCAGTGTAATCAGAAGCAAGAATAGATACATATGCTTCAATGGAATGTGTTAGAACGTCCATACCGGTCCATGCAGTTGATTTCTTTGGAACCGTCATAACAAAATCTGGATCTATAATTGCTACGTCAGGAGTCAACTCATAATCTGCAAGAGGATATTTCTTATTCTCGTGTTTGTCAGATATTACTGCAAAGGAGGTAACTTCTGAGCCTGTTCCAGAGGTAGTAGGAATAGCAACAAACTGAGCCTTCTTTCCTAAATGAGGGAATTTATAGGTTCTCTTACGAATATCTAAGAACTTTAAGGACATGTTCTTAAAGTCTGCTGTAGGGTTCTCATAGAATAACCACATACCTTTCGCAGCATCAATTGCTGAGCCACCACCGAGAGCAATAATTACGTCCGGTTTAAACTTATTCATTTCCTCGACACCTTTAAGAATGGTATCAAGACTTGGATCTGGCTCTACCTGATCAAAGATTTCACAGTGAACATAATCAGGGCGTTTTCTCAACTGATATAATACGCGGTTTACATAACCAAGTTCTGTCATAGAGGGGTCAGTAACAATAAAAGCCTTTGTTATTTCTGGCATCTTTGCTAAATATGCAGTTGAACCAGATTCAAAATAAATTTTACCAGGTATTTTAAACCACTGCATATTAACTCTCCTTTTTGCAACTCGTTTATAGTTAACTAAGTCTACAGCAGATACATTATGAGTTGTTGAATTACCGCCGTAAGAGCCACAACCTAATGTAAGGGAAGGCATGTTAGTATTATATAAATCGCCGATAGCACCATGTGTAGATGGAGAATTAACAAGGATACGACCTGTTCTCATTCTAGCAGAGAATGTTTTAATTACAGTTTCATTGGTAGAATGAATAACTGATGAGTGACCAAGTCCACCTAGATCAATCATTTTCTCACAAAGAGCAAATCCCTTCTCAAGATTAGCTGCTTTTATTACAGCGAGAACTGGAGATAATTTTTCTTTAGATAATGGATATTCAGGACCAACACCTTCAAGTTCTGTACATAATATCTTTGTATTTGCTGGAATTGTAATTCCTGCAAGTGCTGCGATCGCAGCTGGAGACTGCCCTACGATAGATGGATTAACGGCACCAGTAGTAGTATTAATAACAACTGGCTCAAGTAATTTTATTTCATTTTTTGTAGCAAAATAGCAACCTGCTTTTTTCATTAATTCTACAACTTCAGCATATACCGGAGCTTCAATGATTGCTGCTTGTTCAGAAGCACAGATCATACCGTTATCAAAGGACTTAGATAAAACAAGATCATTAACCGCTCTCTTAAGATTAGCAGTTTTTTCTATAAAACATGGAACATTACCAGGACCAACACCTAGAGCTGGTTTACCACAGGAATAGGCTTGCTTAACCATTCCTGAACCACCGGTAGCTAAGATCATAGAAATGTCAGGATGATTCATTAATTCTCTGGTTGCATCAATAGAGGGATATTCAATCCATTGAATACAATTCTTTGGAGCACCGGCTTTAATTGCAGCTTCATATAATGTTCTTGCAGCTTCCTTAGAACATTGTTGGGAGCTTGGATGGAAGCCAAAGATAATTGGATTTCTTGTTTTAATACAGGTTAAACATTTGAACATTGTAGTGGAGGTTGGATTTGTTACTGGTGTTACACCTGCAACGATACCAACAGGCTCAGCCACAATCATATAGTCCTCTTCTTCGTTATCCTCTATAATTCCTACAGTTTTTTGATCCTTGATAGAATGCCATACATATTCGGTAGCAAATATATTTTTAATAATCTTATCTTCATAAACACCGCGGCCTGTTTCGTCAACTGCCATCTTTGCAAGTAATTGTTGTTTTGCAAGTCCTGCCAAAGCCATCTCATGTACGATGTTATTTACTGTTTCCTGATCTAATGAAGCAAATTCTTCTAATGCAATTAGTGCATTTTTAACTAAGCCATCAACATGTTCTTTTGGTGTAGGTTGTTGTATTTCCTTTGTCATAATATACACTCCTTTATATTGTTAAATAATTAACACAATCGTTATGTCTAGAATATAACAGATAAAAATCAGTTTGTAAATACATTTGTTAAAAAAATAACAATAAAAAATTTACTTAGTATTTAACTAAATATATATATAATATACAATCAATTTAAATATTTCCTAAATGACTTGTTATCATGCATAAAAGAAAGAAATAAATCGTTGAAAATCTAAATATTATACCTAAAAATGGTAAAGGTAATTACCATTTTAGATAGTAAGATAATGAAAAATAGGAAGAAATACTTCTTATTATAATATAGGTCTTTTACTTGTAATATTAATAGGAAAGAGATAAGATATAATAGGAAATGACAATCACCATTTATAATATATAGATAGTATAAATAGTATAGATATAAATAAACTGGAAAGGATGTATTGATATGAGAATTATCTCAGTAGATTCTGTGACAGGTAATGAACTATTAGCGAAAGACATCATCGGTAACAGTGAATTGGTATTAATGACAGAAGGAACAGTAATAAAAAAGGAATATATAAAACGCTTGAAAGAGCTAAATATAGAGTATATTTACGTTGAAGATGAGATTGGTAAAGGAATCAATCTAACAAATAGTTTAGAAATACAAATTCAGGAACAATGTCAAGAGGCAGTTAGAAATATACTAATTAAGTACTCTTATCACAACGAAACGGAACTGGAAGAGATTATAAAGGTTGCAGATAATATAATTCATGATATTATGAAGGAACCAGAAGTTATTTATAATTTATCCAGCATTAGAGAGAGAAATGATAGTACATATTCTCATTCTATTAACGTTTGTGCACTCTCTGTTATAATCGCCTTTCGATTAAAGCTTTCAAGAGCAAAGATTAGAGATATTGCTATTGGTTGTTTGTTACACGATATTGGGTTTACCTATCTAGCTTTTGATTATCATAATCTTACGATGGAAACCTGTTCCGATAAGGAGAGAAAAGAGCTTAAAAGACATGTGGTATACGGTTATTCGGCAGTTGAGAATATGAAGTGGCTGTCCCCAACATCAAAAGAGATTATATTGAATCATCATGAAAGATTAGACGGTTCAGGATATCCCTTTAAATTAAAGGAAAGTAGAATTAAAATAGGAAGTAAAATAGCATCAGTTTGTGATGAATTTGATAGTAGAGTTTATGGTAATCTAACGAAGAGAATGAAGGTTCATGAAGCAATTGATTATATTATGAGCCATGCAGGAGTATTATTTGACTTTAATGTAGTTAAAATCTTCTTGGATTCTGTGGCAGCATATCCGACTGGTGGAATTGTAATAACAAACTTAGGGGAAACTGGAATTGTCTTAAGACAGAATCCCCAATGTCCTACTAGACCTGTAATACGTATTATTAGGGATGCAAATGGTGAGATACCAAATGAGTGGATTGAAAAGGATTTAACAAAAGAATTAACGTTATTTATAATTGATTCAATAATCGATTAGTTCTATGTATCGACGAAAGATCAGTACTACTTGTCTTTGAAGTAAAAATATGATATAAATAATTATTACATGAAAAGATTAGGATGCGCGTAAAATATAAAGAGTTTATCGGTTATGATTGGATGTGAAAGTTATGCATAGTTATTTAAGAGCAATAGGATTTAGCGATATTAATAATAGAATAATGTTAAATAAACTTTTGGAGAATATCATTGATAATTCAACCTCAAAGAATACAGTTGAATTATCTAACAAAAGTAACTTAACAGAGATTACCAAAGAATTTGGTGAAGGCATGGGAATTACTCTGCGTGGAGAACTTGATGACCAGGGGAATTTTCATATGGAGCATTACTTTCCTTGCATTCGTGGAACCAATACAAGTACACGGGAAGAAGTCGGAATAAATAAAAGGGTAGATTCTGAAGCCTTTACGGGAATGTGTGACGATTTTAGACTAGGTGTATCATTGATTTTCTATCTACAAAATGTAATTGAATTTTTGGAGAAAAAGAATCAGAACATGCCAATGACAACCCCCTTTCCTATAACACTTGCTGCCCTTTCTTTGGAAGGAAGAATATTATTACCCATAGAGAAAGATGAAGTTCAGGTTAGAAATCTGTCGGCAGAAACTAAGCATCGAAACAATTTAATTGCAGAAGCAAAAAAGGGTAATCAGGACGCAATTGATAGCTTGACCATTGATGATATTGATACCTATGCTATGATTTCAAGAAGAGCTAAGAAAGAAGATATCTATTCCATTGTAGACACCTCATTCATTCCATTTGGATCAGAGTCAGATAATTATAGCGTTATTGCCACCATAACTGAGAGTAATCTAATTATAAATGAACTGACCAAGGAAGAAGTTTATGATCTGCAGCTTGTATGCAATGATATTTCTTTTCGTCTGTGTATCAGTAAGCAGGATTTACTGGGTGAACCAGTGGTAGGCAGAAGATTTAAGGGTAATATATGGATGCAAGGTGCAATTTCGTTTTCATAAAGGAATACTAATATAATGTAGATATTAAGTGGAGGGCCATAGTTGCATTGTTTTGCAAAGTGAGCCCTCCATATGCATGATAAGATGAAACGACTTGTCGTTTCACTTTGTAACAAGTTTTTGAAATTGAACATAATGAGTTGATTTAGTTTATGGATTGACTTGACTAAAGCAAGTCAGGATAGTAGAATAACTATGTTGTGTGTTTGTAGCTCAGCAGGATAGAGCGTCCGCCTCCTAAGCGGAAGGCCGTGGGTTCGAATCCCGCCAGGCACATTGATTAAAAGATATTATGATTATATTCAATCATAATATCTTTTTTTGTGTAAAAAACTTTAATGTGCAAATAATACTAATAAAATCTATTTTGACATAGATATAAAGAATTTTGATTATGATTATGTTTGCGTTAATCCATAGGTTAACTTGCATATCTCTAATGTAATTAGATTAGTAATGAGTCAAATCCAAGGGGGAGGGCCCGAGGGATTTCACATATATTTTACAAAATCTATACATAATCATGATTTCGATATAAAACAGGTTATGTTATCTTTAATGTGTAAAGAAGAGAAAAGTGAAAAGACAAAAGGAGAATAATATGAAAAAACATTTTAAAAAATTATCGATTTTATTGGCAGTTTTATTTGTCTTAACAGTTGCATTAGGTGCATGTTCAAGTCAAGATTCAAATAATAATTCTAAAGGTACAGATTCAACAGATACAGATACAGATAAAGGTACGGACACAACAGATGATGGAGATTTAAGTGGAACAATTTCCATGGCTGGTTCAACTTCCATGGAAAAGCTTGCTAACGCAGCTGCAGAAGGTTTTATGATTAAATATCCTGATGTTGTTGTATCACCAGAGTTCATCGGTTCCAGTGCAGGTATCGAAGCACTTCTCGCAGGAACAGTTGATATTGGAAATGCATCAAGAGAGCTTAAGGACACCGAAACAAGTGCAGGCGCAATTGAGAATGTTGTTGCAATCGACGGTATTGCAGTAATCATGGATAAAGCTAACACTGTAACGGATCTTACAAAGGAACAGATTGCTCAGATTTTTACAGGAGCCGTTAAAAACTGGAGCGAAGTTGGCGGTGCAGATCAACCAATCGTAGTTATTGGTAGAGAATCTGGTTCTGGTACAAGAGATGCTTTTGAAGAACTTGTTGAAGTAAAAGATCTTTGTGTATATTCTAATGAAATCAACAGTACAGGTGGTGTATTAGCTAAAGTAGCAAGTACTCCTGGAGCAATTGGATATGTATCAGTAGATGTACTTGATGATACCGTAATTGCATCAAACATTGGCGGTGTTGAACCTACCGAAGCAAACATTAAAGGTGGCACTTACTTACTTAGCAGACCTTTCGTAATGGCTACTAAGGGAGAGATTTCAGAGCAGTCAGAACTTGTACAGAAATTCTTTGAATACTTAAATTCAGAAGAAGGAAAAGAATTAATTAAATCAGTAGGATTATTTACAGTAGATTAATACACAGCTAAAAATAAGCTGCAGAGTAGGGAGAATTCCATATGTATCATATATGGTATTCTTCCTTAAGCAGTTAAAAAAATAGTTTATGAAATGTAAACTAAAACAAGATGAAACGACAAGTCGTTTCACTTGTCATGAATTAGAAAGACTAACAGCTGTTTGTAAAAGCTGTTAGTATATATATAAAGTTATAGGGGTGCCAGGCATCACAGTGGAGGTATAGGATGAGTAACAATAATTTCTCTATTATAGGAAGTTATAAAACGAAAAAGGGTGTTGAAAAGGCTGCCGGATTGGTTTTTATTATCTGCGCTTTTTTTGCTGTTGCGGCTGTTTTTTCAATTACATTATATATGATAATTAGTGGTACACCAGCAATATTTGAGGTTGGGTTAAAGGATATTTTATTTGGAACTGTGTGGAAACCGACAGCAGCTAATCCTTCCTATGGAATACTATATGTTATTCTAACTTCTATAGTTGGTACCTTATTAGCAATATTAATTGGTGTTCCTATTGGATTAATGACGGCAATCTTTCTGGCAGAAACAGCGCCCAAAGCACTTGTTGGAATAGTAAAGCCAGCAGTAGAATTATTGGCAGGTATTCCTTCTGTTGTTTATGGTTTATTGGGTATACTATTATTAAATCCAATTATTTATAAACTGGAATTAATTTTATTTAAGAATTCTCCAGATCATCAATTTACTGGTGGGTCAAACTTAATTTCAGCGGTAATTGTACTAGCAATAATGATTTTGCCAACGGTAATCAACATAAGTGAATCTGCTTTAAAGGCTGTCCCTAAACATTACAAACAGGCATCGCTTGCCTTAGGCGCTACTAAAATTCAGACTATATTCAAAGTAATTCTTCCAGCTGCAAAATCGGGTATCATTACCGCCATTGTACTTGGAGTAGGCAGAGCAATTGGAGAGGCAATGGCTATTAATCTCGTGGCAGGTAACAGTGCTAATCTTCCACTACCATTTAATTCTGTAAGATTTTTAACAACAGCGGTGGTAAGTGAAATGTCCTATGCTGCAGATACACATAAACGAGTTTTATTTACAATCGGATTAGTTCTATTTGCCTTCATAATGCTAATAAATCTTGCACTAAATAAGGTAATGAAGGGGGGAGCAGACAATGCCAACGCGTAAAAGTATTTTTGAAAAGCGACAAAGACCCTTGGATTTATTTGTGTATATTATTATATATTTTTGTGCCTCAATTTCTATAGTGCTTTTAGCAGGAATTGTAGGCTATGTAACTTTTCGTGGTGTATCTTCAATTAATTGGAGTTTCTTAACTACAGTAAGTAGTACAATTAAGGGGACCATAGGTATTGCAGGCAATATTGTTAATACTATTTATATTATTGTAATTACCTTACTTATCGCTATCCCAATTGGTATAGGTGCAGCTATATACTTAAATGAATATGCAAAAGAGGGAAGAGCAGTTCGTTTGATAGAATTTACTACTGAAACCCTTGCCGGAATTCCTTCCATTATATTTGGTTTATTTGGTTATGTCTTTTTTGGAATAACCTTAAAATTGGGATTTTCTGTTTTAACAGGTGCATTAACACTTTCTATTATGGTACTTCCTCTGATTACAAGAAATACACAGGAAGCATTAAAAACAGTTCCTTCCAGCTACCGAAGCGGAGCGCTCGGTATAGGAGCTACCAAATGGTATATGATACGTACAATTCTATTACCATCAGCGATGCCGGGAATAATAACTGGTGTTATTTTATCCATTGGACGTATTGTTGGTGAATCAGCAGCTTTAATATTTACAGCCGGAAGCGGATTTCTTCTACCAAAGTTAGGCGAATATGGAGAAGGTCTATTTGAGAAAATACTGCAACCAGGTGGTACAATGACAATACAGTTATACTTGTTCATGGAAAATGCAAAATACGATCAAGCTTTTGGTGTAGCTTTGGTATTATTAATTATTGTACTGGGAATAAATTTATTAACAAAATACCTTACAAAGAAGTTTAATGTAAATAAAATATAAAGTTTAATGATGGGAAATTCTAATAAAAAGAGATATAAAGATTGTTAAATAAATGGAGAATCTTGAATATTTGTAACTTTGGATACTACAAAGTTACTTGTCAATATTTAAGCTTAAACCTAAATTTACTGAAATCGTAAGAATGGAGATTATTATGAGTAAGGATAAAATCGTAACAAAGGAATTAAACCTTTTTTATGGAACAAATCATGCTTTAAAAAGTGTTGATATGAACATTAAAGAAAAGGCCATTACCGCCTTTATTGGCCCTTCCGGATGTGGTAAATCAACATTTTTAAAGACACTGAACAGAATGAATGATTTAATTCCAAATGTTAAAATAGATGGACTTGTAACATTAGATGGTGAAAATATTTATGATCCTAGAGTAGATACTACGCTTCTAAGAAAGAAAATAGGTATGGTGTTTCAGCAACCAAACCCATTTCCAATGTCAATTTATGATAATGTAGCCTATGGACCAAGAATTCATGGTATTAAGTCTAAAGCAAAACTAGATGAAATTGTTGAAGAGAGTTTAAAGGGAGCAGCATTATTTGAGGAAGTTAAGGATCGTCTGAAAAAGTCAGCGCTCAGCCTATCTGGTGGACAGCAGCAGAGATTATGTATTGCAAGAGCATTAGCTGTTGAACCAGAGGTGTTATTAATGGATGAACCAACCTCAGCACTAGATCCAATCTCAACCTTAAAGATTGAAGATTTAATGTCAGAGTTAAAAGAGAAGTATACGGTTGCTATTGTTACGCATAATATGCAACAGGCAGCAAGAATTTCAGACTATACTGCATTCTTCTTAGTAGGAGAGGTAGTTGAATTTGCACTTACAGATACTTTATTTACAAGGCCAGTGGATAAACGTACAGAAGATTATATTACAGGTAGATTTGGTTGATAATGAAATTTGACAGGAAAAGTAATGGACACTATAATTAAGTATATAGGAGGTATACATATGACCGCTAGACTAACATTTGAACATGAGTTACAGTTATTAAGAGAAAATCTCACTGAGATGGGGCATTTGATAGAACAGGCCATTGAAAAAACCTTGAAGGCATTTGAAACAGAAAATGATGAGTTAGCAAACGAGATCATTCAAGGTGATAGAAATATTAATGATATAGAAAAGACAATTGAAGCTAGATGTTTATCATTAATTTTAAAACAGCAACCGGTAGCAAGAGACTTGAGAATAGTAACAACAGCATTGAAAGTAGTAACAGACATGGAACGTATTGGTGATCATGCAGCTGATATTGCTGAGCTTATTATGAGAGAAAAAAGAGTTCCAATTTATAATCTTGCAAAGCATATTCCTGAAATGGGAAGAGTTACAAAGGAAATGGTACATGATTCGGTAACGGCCTTTACAACATTAGATGTAGAAAATGCAAGAGCAATTGTAAAAAGAGATGATGAAGTGGATGATTTATTTGACAGAGTGAAAGAAGAGGTAGCAACTTTACTTCGTGCTTCCAACGATCATGTGGATCAGTGTGTTGACATTTTAATGATTGCAAAATATTTTGAACGTATGGGTGATCATGCGGTTAATATCTGTGAGTGGACAGAGTTTCATGAAACAGGATCGGTTAATAATATTCGGTTACTATAAGTGGAGGATTCTTATGGAGAAGATATACGTAATTGAGGATGATGAGAGTATTCGCGAGCTCCTTAAAGTAGCCTTAGAGGGCTTTGGTTATAGAATCAAAGCCTATGAAGCTGCTGAGCCAGCACTTGAAGACATGAAAAAGGACGTTCCTAGTATGGCTATCTTTGATTTGATGCTACCAGGTATGGATGGATTATCTGCAATTAGACTTCTTAGACAAGACGCTCAGCTTAAAGCAATACCAGTTATTTGCCTTACAGCAAAGGATAAAGAGCTTGATAAAGTAATGGGGTTGGATGTTGGAGCAGATGATTACATCACAAAGCCCTTTGGTGTTCTAGAACTAGCAGCAAGAATTAGGTCCTTGTTGCGAAGATCAGGAAAAGAAGAGAACCATGAGGTTATTCGAATTCAAACAGTTACTATAAATCCTTTAAAACGAGAGGTTAAAAATAATGGAGAGCTAATTGACTTGACTTTCAAAGAGTATGAGCTTCTTCTTTATTTAATTGAACGTGACTCGCGTGTGGTTGGCAGAGATGAATTGCTAAATCAAATATGGGGATATGAATACGATGGAGAAACCAGAACGTTAGATAGTCATATTCGAACATTAAGACAAAAGCTGGGTAATGTAGGTGCAGATTGTATTCGAACTGTTCGAAGCGTAGGATATCGTTTTGTGAGAAATGAGGAGTAAGTGAAGCAAGCAATTTTTAAAAGGTTCATACTGATTTTATCACTGGCGCTTATTTTAAGCGGCAGTATTTTTGGTGTGGCAATCAGTATGATTACTTTGGATAGAACAGTAGAGAATATGCTGTATTCTGTTCGGATTGCAGACCATGCACTTGATTATCAGGGCGATTTAAGAGAACAACTGGATTTACTGAAACAGGTGGAAGGGAACAACCATACACGTTTCTCAGTTATAGATTTAAACGGAGATGTCATAGCAGATAGTGACATTGAAGATAGCAGTACCATGGAAAATCATTTGGATAGAGAAGAGATTAAGGAAGCATTAAAAACTGGAACCGGATATGCAACCAGAAAATCAGAGACCCTGCGTAAATCCATGCTTTATGTTGCTTCTATATCTGAGAATGAAAAATATATTTTAAGAATTGCAATTCCCTTTTCTGGATTAAAGCAGTATGTTGGAATTCTTATTCCTTCTGTAATTATCAGTATTGGTATTCCTTTAATCGTGTCATTAATTCTAGCGGATCGTTTCTCTTATTCGGTAACAAAACCATTAAAAGAAATAGCAGAAGAGATGCATAAGCTAAAGGAGGAGAATCCAGAGTTTCATTTTAAGCATTATAATTATGAGGAAATGAATGTAATTGCTAATACTACCCTACAAATGTCTAAGGCTGTAAAAGAGTCCATGGAACGAATTGAATTTGAAAAGATGGTAAGACAAGAATTCTTTTCGAATGCCTCTCATGAACTCAAAACACCGTTAACTTCAGTTAGAGGGTATGTAGAGTTATTGGAAAACGACATGGTAATTGATGAAAATATGAAAAAAGATTTTTTAGCTCGTATAAAAAAAGAAACCTTTAATATGACGAATCTGATTAATGATATTTTAATGATATCCAGGTTGGAGACAAAGGAAGCAGAAGTCATTTTGACTCAGGTTAGAATTTATCCAGTAATTAATGAGGTATGCAAAGCGTTGGAACCGTTAGCTAAGGAGTATCAGGTAAAGGTTCATATGAATTGCAAGCCAATTACTTTGTTAGCCAATACGCAGCAATTAAGAGAATTATTTAGCAATCTAATTACCAATGCAATTAAGTACAACAAACCCGGTGGAAAGGTGGATGTTATTATCACCTCCGAAGCAAAGGAACTAGTGTTAATTGTAGAAGATACAGGTGTTGGTATTCCAGAGGATGCAAGGCAAAGGATTTTTGAACGCTTTTATAGAGTGGATAAGGGGCGCAGTAAGAAGGTTGGAGGCACCGGACTTGGACTATCAATTGTTAAGCATATCGTAAATTACTATGAAGGAACCATTGAAGTACAAAGTAAATTACAAGAAGGAACTAGATTTACGGTTCGTCTTCCAATAAAAAATAGTAACAAACCTATTGAATAAGGAAATATATAGTGCATTTTTACATTTTATTTGTCGATTCTGTAATCTTTTTGAAATGAGTTGACGATATATTATAATATCCTGCAAGTTTTTTAAAAAGCTAGAAGAGGAGATTATAATATGATAAAACGTATGAATGCACTTTTTTTTGGTAGCTGCTTATTAGCGGCAATCCTACTGGAGGTATATTGCATTCAAGTATTAGAAGGGGAATTATTTAGTGCCATTGGAATTGGGATTGTAGTTCTAATTACCGGGTATCTATTTATGGATTCGATAAGGAGTATTTACAAGGAAAGCTTTGAAAAGTCAAAACAACTTTTACAAGAACTTCAGAGGGAAGAGCTAGCAAAGAGAGATAGTCAATATGAAGAATTACTTACTCTTCAAAAAGCAAGTTATACAGCTGTTAAAAAAAGTGAAGCCTTGCTTGCAAAGCAGATGGAAGAAGCCTTAAAAAGAATAGACAATCTTGAGAACTCAAATTCTAATTATATTAATAAAATAATTGAGCTTCAGAAAAAGATTCTAGAGGGCCAGAAAAATGCACTGAATTTAGAGATTAAGTATAACAAAGAAAACACGAAGCAAATTATTGATGAACTTCAAAGCAATCATGCTTATGAGGGTTTTAAGGAACAGGTGGCAGAACTAAAAATTCTTATAGAAAAACATATTGAGGATACTAATAAAAAGATAGTAACCGGTTTTCAAGAGGATGATTATGAAACCCTCCTATCAAGTAAAGAGATGGTAGAGCAAACAATAACCTCTGATGTGGAACTATATGAGGAAGACTTTATTTATGAAAATGAAGAAGAGGGGTTTGAGCGTTTTGTACCAGAGCTTGAAAAAACCTCTGACATTGACCCGGTTTCTGAAGAGTTAATATCAGAGGAGTCAGCATCAGAGGATAATGTTAGTGCAGAAGAGGAAAACCTAGAGGCTCCCAAAATAGTACCATTATATGATGATCCGAATAAAGCTTTAACTGCAGATGAAATCGCTGCATTATTTGCATCTCTAGGTTAAAAAGGGTTATAGGTCAAGATAATCATCTCTATGAGCTTTACGTCGAGCACGTTTTTTATAATATGCACTTCTGCGTTTCAGTCGTGGTCGCTCTATAATAACATAATATAATGCAAATGCCAGTAAAAATAATCCTACGATGCAACCAATAATAATTGGACGCAAATTACCATCCGTCTTTGAGGAGGGTTCAGATACATTAGGTTCCGAAGTGGGAGTAGGCTTTTCGTGTTCTTTTAATATAAGAGCTAGTTTGGGAGCATTATTATATAAAATGTTAGCACCACCTACATACTTATCTTGATAGGAATAAGAGATATTACCAATAACTGTGTTACCATCTGAGTCAACTGCAGTATTCTTTATCTCTTCGGAGGTATTAAAAGTTACTTCTTTTTCAGCATCTTCAAAGGAAGCCGTGTTAGGTAATATCAGATACCCATTTTTATCAGTTAATATTGGAGAATCAACTTCACTAAGCAAGGAATTATATTTTGTAAAAAATGGTGATTCGTTTAGGGCTTTACTATCCTCTAATTCTGCAATAGAGTAAATAGAAAAATTATCAAAACCATAGTCAAACAATGCTGCAGTATCAGTATATTGATGTTCATTAGAATCGTCTTGTAAAACGATACAAATTAATTCTAAATCACCACGTTTTGCAACGGATGCCAGAGTGTACTTTGCAACAGAGGTGTAACCAGTTTTTCCACCAATGCAGTCATCATATAAATATTTTTGTTTTAATACAAAAGCGTGATGATTTCTTAAATATCTGATTTCAGGTTGAATATTGGTTGGTGGAATCTGATAGGTTCTTGTGCTAAAAATTTTACGGAATGTTTCATTTTTCATAGCTTCCTGTGTGATAAGTGCCATATCGCGTGCGCTGGTATAATGATTTTCATCAGGCAGTCCGTGAGGATTAGAAAAGTTCGTATTGGTACAACCCAGACTTTTCGCACGGTCGGTCATCATTTTTGCAAATGCATCTGCAGACCCTGCAATATGTTCAGCTACAGCATAGGATACCTCATTTGCAGATTCCAGTAAAATACCGTAGAGACATTGCTGCATAGTCAACTGTTCCCCAACATCAATACCAATACGACTACTTTGAAGGTCAACTTCATAAATGGCATTGGTCGAAAAGGTTACGATTTCACTTAAAGAGGAGTTTTCAATTGCAAGCAGGGCTGTCATTATTTTTGTGATACTAGCTGGATAATAAGTTTTATCTATATTTTTTTCGTATAAGATTAAACCAGTGGAGGCTTCCATTACAATTGCTGCATCGGCATATACATTAGGTCCAGCTGGCCAAGAAGTATCATTTCCTGAGCTAGTGGTTGTGGCTTGTACCTGATAACTGGAGAGTGTAGAAAAAATTAATATTATTAATATAGTAAAAAAGGCTATCATTTGCCGTTTCATAAAAACCTCCATAATTACAGAAAAACTTAGTGACAAAGCTTCTACCTTGTCACTATCGGTTTGGTATTTGTTATCACATCTTCCTAATTGTACAATAATTACTATATTATTGTAAACAAGTAAAATAAGATCAATACACTTAGATAAGAATTAATGTAGCAATAAGTACATCATTATAGTCCAACAGTCACATTATCTTATAAAATTAGTCCAGGAGCGTTTTACTGGATCTGGAGCAGGTAGTGACTCTTTGCAATAATCTTTCATTTGAAGCATCCATGTCATATTGTTAGCAAGATTATTTAATACAGAGACACCTTCAAGATCCTGTGCCATTTCACCGGGTACACCACCATGAATAGCATTCCAATAGTAGGAAGGAGCAATCATCATTTCTGAGATTAAAAAGTAATTGTTAAGCTGATCAAAGGTAGTAACACCGCCAGAACGACGAAGTACGGCGATAGCTGCACCTACCTTAAGACGCATTCTACCTTTGTTTGGATAGAATAAGCGATCTAG
Source organism: Bacillota bacterium (assembly GCA_023407575.1). Lineage (GTDB taxonomy): Bacteria > Bacillota > Clostridia > Lachnospirales > Lachnospiraceae > Mobilitalea. The sequence continues at coordinate 135,873 of JAEYLX010000068.1, read as the reverse complement.
AAAACTTTTCATAGTGCCAGCAATACTTGCATAATAGACAGGGCTTCCCAGGAGTAGGCCATCTGCAGCATGTATCTTATCAACTATTTCACGAAACCAGTCATCTGAAAATACACAATGACCATCTTTACAACGACCACAAGCAATGCAGCCTTTAATTTCTTTGTTGCCAACGTGAATAATTTCAGTCTCAATACCACGGGCCTCCATCTCGTTGCAAACAATTTCAAGTGATTGGTATGTGTTGCCCCTAGGCTTAGGGCTGCCGTTAATGGCTATAACTTTCATAACGTTACTCCTTTCAATATCAGTATTCAAAATCTATTATAGTATACTACAGGATGTCCTTATTGAAAATAGAAAAGGTATACAATAAGATATGTTGTATGAAAAGCAATTTACTATAGTAATAAATACTAATAATTGACGATTGTTTGAACTAAAAAAAAGTGGTATGATGAAATATGTAAAATAATATAGAAATAAGGAGAATTAGAATGGAGATTACTACTATTGTAGGTATTATTGTAGGTGTCCTATCAGTAGTTGGAGCGATGATATTTAAGCATATTAGCTTTTCAGTTTTTTTGAATCCAGCTGCGTTTTTTGTTATCTTTGTCGGTACGGTTGCGACCATATTGAATTCATTTCCTGGGGAAAATATCAAGAATATCGGATCACTGTTTCGGATTCTTTTTACAAAATATAAGGGAGTTTCTGAAGTTGAAATCATTAAGCTAATGGTTGAGCTTTCCAGTTTAACTAGGCGAGAAGGGCTATTAGCTTTGGAAAGCCGAATGGAAGATATTGATGATCCGTTTATAAAGAAAGGTCTTCGTTTGGTAGTTGACGGTATGGGGGAGGACACCATTACCGATATTATGGGAGCTGAAATCTCCGCCATGGAAGCAAGACATGAAGAAAATGCAAGTATATTCTCCTCAGCTGGAATGTATGCACCTACATTAGGTGTATTAGGTGCCGTGTTTGGTTTAATTGCTGCCATGTCACATATAGATGATACCGAAGCCATGGCTGAGGCCATTGGTGCCGCCTTTATTGCAACTATTCTTGGTATCTTTACCGGATATGTGCTTTGGAATCCATTTGCAAAAAAATTAAAAGTAAAAAGCCATGAAGAAGCTTTAATTAAAGGGATGGCAATAGAAGGGATAATAGCCATTCAAAAAGGTGAATCCCCAGTTATTATTAAAGAAAAATTACTTTCCGTTCTTTCCTACAAGAAACAACAAGAGATACTTGAAGAGTTAGGTAGCGGTAATGAATAAGAAAAGTTGTATATTTACACTATGAATTTCGACTTTACGAATATTGTAATAATGAACAATAATATAGTTTATTCGTAAGAATGGAGTATTTTATGGCGAAAAGAAAACAGAAAAAACATCACGAAGAAGAAGGCGGCGAGGCATGGCTGCTTCCATATTCTGACTTAATGACTTTGCTATTGGCAGTTTTTATTGTTTTATTTGCTGTTAGTCAGGTTGATGAAACGAAAGCAGAAGCAATAGCAGAAGCCTTTCGTGAAGAGATGATGTCTACCTCGGAGAGTGTTTTACCAGGAACCATAGGTGTCTTACCAGGTACAATACCAAGTACCGGACAAGAAGGAACGACTGGGGAAGAAAACGGAGTTTCAATGGAAGAATTGAAACAATATCTGGATGCGCAAGAGTTATCAAATTTAGTGGAAGTTAAGCAGGAGCTGGATGATATGCTTCAGGAAAATTCCTCTGATATTGAGACTAGCATAGACACTCGAGGATTAGTAATTAGTTTGAATAATGCTATTTTATTTGATTCAGGCAGTGCAAAAATTAAAAGAGAAAATGAAGAGACCTTAGCTCATATAGCAAAAATAATTAACTCCTTGGATAACTATATTCGTATCGAAGGTCATACGGATAACATACCAATAACTTCTGGCGTTTATCCTTCCAATTGGGAGTTGTCAGGAGCAAGAGCTTCCAGTGTTGTGCGATTATTTATTGATGAATGTGATGTGCCACCAGATAAGCTGGTAGCCGTTGGATATGGGCAATACCGTCCAATCGGAGATAATAAAACAGCTAATGGCAGAGCTAAAAACAGACGTATTGATATTATTGTATTAAGTGAGAAGTTTAATAATCTTGAAGATTAAGGATTATTGTAATTGGTAGGTATCATTTGGTTCTGATTATTAAATGTCAATAAAGAGAAGTCTGCTGATAAAGCTGACTTCTCTTTTGCTAATATTTATAAATAGTACAAAGTATCATAAATATAAAAGTGTTATATAATAATTTCTATGCCAAAAAGATACACTGCAAAGAAGCTTTGCGTGACTTTTATTTTAATTTAAAGTAAATTGGTACTGAGGTGGTGATCAGATGAGTACAGTATCAAAAAATATTAAATTGATTAGGACAAAGAAAAAGACAACACAAGAAGATATGGCAAATAAGTTATTTGTTACAAGGCAAACAATATCGAATTGGGAAACTGGTAAATCACAGCCTGATGTTGATATGCTTATTAAGATTGCAGAGGTCTTAGATACAGATATAACCTCGTTGATTTATGGTCAACCGAATATGTTATATCGGAAAAAAGAGAAACTTAGGGTTATTATACCCGTACTTATTCTTTTAGTTCTAGGCGTAATATATTACTTTCTTAATAAACAAGTGACAGAAGTATTAAATCTTAAATATAGTTATTTTCCCAGGGTATACCTGCAATTATTGTATCTACCTTTGTTTTGGATATTGGTTGGCTGGACTTTGGTTCAAAGCCTCAGCCTAACAGGTGCAATAAGGCTGGGTAATTGGAAGTATAAAAAAACATTAGGTATTATATCAGTCGGTATTGTTGTATTATATTTTTTACTTATGTTACCTTTATATATAGAAGGAGCTAAGATTATGGTGCAAATGTATCAATTCGACCAAAACCCAGATCTTTATCCTAATGGATTCCATTCTAACAATCAGATACCCTATATTTTAAGATGGATTGAACATTATATAATAGAAGTGGCTTATAATCAGCCTATTATTTTTATTATACCAGGGATTCTTTGGGGAATATCTAAGTTAGATAAAATAAAGAAAATAGAGCGAACTGAATAAATAAGTAGTTTGATATTTAAGAAGTATATATAAGGATATTATTATATATATTAATGATTGGTAATATTCATGGAGTCTATAGAAGGCCTATTGCAATTTATGTAAGCTGCAAAGGTCTTTTTTAGATTAATAAAGGATTAATTTTATTGTAAAGGTTCTTAGAATAATTGACGAAATAAACCATTCTAATTATAATAGGAAGAGGTTCTTTGAGTGAGAAAAATTATATTATTAGATAGAGGGATAAGGAGATATTACCATGAGGTTGCGAAATATAAGGGGATCCAGAGAAACAGTTTCCTCCAATGACTATGTTGTAAATGAGCCGGAAAAATGGAAGGGTAAATGGAGTACTCTATTTCAAAATGACCATCCTATTCATATAGAAATCGGTATGGGAAAAGGTAAGTTTATTATGCAGCTTGCAAAAGCTAATCCAGATATTAATTATATAGGAATAGAAAAGTATTCAAGTGTACTTCTTAGAGCATTAGAAAAACGTAAGGAAGAAGAGCTTACTAATTTATATTTTATTCGATTTGATGCAGAGTATTTGAATGATATCTTTGAAGTAGAGGAGATAGCAAGAATATATCTTAACTTTTCAGATCCCTGGCCAAAGGATCGCCACGCTAGGAGACGACTAACCTCTAAGGAATTCTTTAGCCGTTATAATAAGTGTCTAAAGAAAGAAGGCGAGGTTATGTTTAAAACAGATAATCGTTTATTATTTGATTTTTCACTGGAACAAGTAGAAGAGGCAGGGTGGATTTTGAAGGATGTAACCTTTGATCTGCATCACAGTGAGTATATGGTTGGGAATTTTATGACCGAATATGAAGAGCGGTTTTCTTCTATTGGAAATCCAATTCATAGACTGGTTGCTTATCGCATATAAATACTAGGATGAATGCTGCAAATAAATTTTAATAAGACTGGTGCGAAATAGTCCACTTCTTCATAGAATAATAAAAAGAGGCTGGAAGGTTAGAGAATGGGATATAATTGGAGAGTAAAAGTGGCAAGGGCAACTGCTTGTAATCGTAAGCTTGATCGCAAATTAATGAGATTCAAGGCGTCGTGGGACGAAGTTGAAAGCATTTTGAATAAGGTAGTAAAAAAGAAACGAAAATGTTAAAAGCACTTGTATATTAAGGAAGCTTGATGTAATATCAAGATGTAGCACATAATAGAGGTAGTAAGTGATATACTAACTATAATAGATAAATAAGCAGAATGATGATTAAACTCATTCTACTTTTAATAAGAATGGAGGAATTAAAATGGCTTTTAAATTTACAGACGACAACTTTCAAAAAGAAGCATTAGAGTCGGACATTCCTGTATTGGTAGATTTCTATGCAGATTGGTGTGGACCTTGTAAGATGGTAGCTCCTATCGTAACAGAATTAGCTGGAGAATATGATGGAGTTATTAAAATAGGTAAGCTTAATGTTGATGAAGAACCAGAGACAGCAGGAAAGTATAGAGTAATGACTATCCCGACCTTACTTATCTTAAAAAATGGTTCTGTAGTAGATACCATTGTTGGAGCTGTTCCTAAAAAGGCTTTACAAGAGAAACTGGAAGCTCACAAGTAATTGAGCCTATTATTTATAAGCTCAAAATCCTTATGAAATATGATGATATATTAGCGACATATATGATTAGGATGGACAAGTTAAAGAAGATTATTAGATAACCTACTATGCAATATAGCGCTTATGCTATGCATAAGAGTATGTTGTTATGTATAATGGAGAAAATCTCTAATGTGTAGCGATTTTCTCCATTATACAGTAGATAAAAGGATTAAAGCGAAAAGATTAAGTAAAAGAGGAACGAATAGGATAATGTTGTAATTAATTGACTAAAATGTAACGAGTAAAAATGGAAGAATATATATTTTTCAAAAAATTAAAAAAACACTTGCAATTCGATTTTGATTATTATATAATAACTCTTGCGTTCGGGAAATACGAATAAGCGCCTCTAGCTCAGTTGGTAGAGCACCTGACTCTTAATCAGGGTGTCCAGGGTTCGAGCCCCTGGAGGCGCACTATAAAGGTATCGGTTTTGTAGACATAGGAGCTACGGGGTCGGTGCTTTTTTCTTTTTTTGTAAAAATGTATGCGACTGGAGATGATGTAGAATTTAATATTCCTGAAGGTGATTATACTTATATTAAGATGAACTAACTAAAGAATTAGATTATCAAATAACAAAAGATATTATAAGTATAAACGGTGAATTAACTTCTGATTTAGGCAGAGGATCGATATGGATTATTTATAAAGTCACAAGTCCTATACCTAATACAGGCAACTATGTGTGTTTCACTAATGTGAACTAGTAAATGATATACAATTATACATTCATTATGAAGAGGTATAGCTATAAAAGGTTATACCTCTTTTTGTTGCGAAAAATAGAATTAAAGAGAAAAATTAAAATAATTTTTATTAAGATTAAAACAAGAATGGCAGATTACAGAGACTTTAAACACGAGGGATATCATGGTATCAGAGGTACTGCAAAAATTGTATATAAATATGGAATAATTGTAATTTTCCGGTTATTGATAGTAATGAATAAATCAAAGGCTAAAGTTTTATGGATAGATTATAGTAACCAGTGGAATATATATTTATTATAAAGGCATTAAATGTAGAAATATAAAAAAATATTGCAATTTTATGTATAAAAGAATTATAATTAAGTTCAAGGTGGTAAATTATTGAAGAAAAAGGTTAAAAGAGGGTGCGTTATGTCGTATACAAAAAGTACATTACAAGATAATTTATTATTACCCATAAATAAAATACAGGGAGATACATTAAAAGACAATGATTTTACTTTTATACTTAAAAATTTAAATGCATTTATGGACATTCGGGAACGATTAATACATAGTGATAATGAAGTTGGATTATTATGGAACGAAATTATTTTTGATTTATTGGCATCAATTTCATCAGCAACATCTGGATTTTATCGGTCTGCTATAGTCACACTAAGAAGTATTTTGGAGATAGGCTGTATATCAATTTATTTCCTTGATCATAAAGTAGAATATTCTATTTTTCAAAATGAAAATTCTAAAGCGGATAAATATGTAAGTACATTAGTTAATAATTATGATTTTTTTAAAACGAAGTATATTAAATCATTTTATAAAGATATTGTAAATAAAGAAAAAAGGACAGATGCAGTAAGTGAATATCTATTAAGAAAATATGCTGAATTATCTGATGTTGTACATGGTCGATATTCAAGTTTGATAAAGATAGAAAACCTAAGTATAAACTATAATAAGGCAAATTTTAAAAGGTATGAGAAACTTATGAACACAACCTTAAGTATATTATCTGTTTTATATATTCTTAGATTTAATGACTTTACTAGTGATGATATAGTAGATTTGGCAAAAATTTCGGGGGTATTAGTATGAGAGAGTCTTTAGGAGATTATATAGTCGATCGCACTGAGAGCTTAAATGATAAGTTGATTAAAGAGTATTTTATAGATAGAAACGATGATAAAATATCAAGATTATTAGATTCAGAACAGTATCTTTTACAAGGCAGTAGGGGAATTGGGAAAACGATGCTCATGAGGTCGGCAGAAATAGAAGCATCAGATTCTTTTGGCAAGGATAGTGTGTTAGCTGTTTGGGTAAGTTTTGAAGAATCATTAAGAATTGAAAGAATTAAAGTTATTAATTCTCAAGTTGATCCATTTCTTCAATGGACAATGGGAAAGATATTAATTGAAATACTAAATAAAATTATAAAACTTAAACCAGCTTGTTTAGATATACTTAATTCTAGATTATCAACAATATTTACATGTGATATAGATAAAAGATACCATAATTATGAACAATATTCTAAATTGTTGTATGAATATATTGACCTACTTGAAAAAGGTGATGTAGATGATAATAAATTACTAAATGAAAAAGCTCCTTCTACAGAGCTTGTAAAAATTCTTGATAATCCTGCTAGTTTTAAAAAATTTCTTCTAGAGTTAATTAATGATTTTAAACTAGAAAGAATTGTTTTATTATTTGACGAAGCCGCACATGTTTTCTCAGCAAGTCAACAAGAAAAGTTTTTTACTTTTTTTAAAAGCTTAAGGCATCCTAAAATAGCTTGTAAAGCAGCTGTATATCCTGGTGTAACAAACTATGGAAAATATTTTGAAAGAAACCAAGATGCAAAAGAACTTAGAATATCATGGTCACCTCAAGTAATGGAGGATAAAAATTATATAAAAAATATATTAAAGAAAAGAATTAAAGACTTTAATGAATCATATTGGAATAAGTTAACATTAAATGATGAAATAGTAACAACAATATGTATGTGTAGTAATGGTAATCCAAGGTTTGCTTTTCATATAATTGATGAATTGCAAAATAGTAATGCATTTAAACAAAAAAGCATTACTAATACAACTTTAGTAAATGGACTGCGATCATTGAATGAGGGAAAATGGACTGAGTTTATAACCTTAAGTAATAGAATGGTAAAGTATAAAGATCAAATTACAAAAGCAGAATCGATAATGAAGAATCTTTTTATACCAAATTTAAGAGAATGGAATAAAAAGAGAAGGAAAGCAAGAAAAAAATTATCTGCTGGTTTCTATATTGAAGCATCCGTATATGAAAAGATTTCTAAAGTATTTGATATTTTAGCATATTCTAATTTTGTAATTGTTAGCTATAGTAAGAAAAGTATTGGACATAGTAAATATGGTTATTATATATCAGTAAATCCTAGTCTTTTATTTGCAGACTTAGTTTTAAATAATGCAAAGGAAATGGATGAAGTGTCTAACAATATTGATAATAACCAAGTCTATACGGACAGTGTACCAGAAATAAATCATTTAATTGAAAGTTTACATAATGAAGAAGAATATTATTGTTCGAATTCAAAATGTGATTTTGTAACAAGTGATGGATCTTATACGTTCTGTAAGAAGTGTGGTAGCAAGATGATGGTAACAGAAACAGAGTCGCTATATAAGATATTAAGAAGCCATAGTATAGATTTTTTGAACTTATCACATAAAATTGTAAATAGATTAAAAGTTAAGTTTAATACTATTGGTGAAATATATGATGCAAAGCTAGACGATATAAGAATGGAGTATATCCAAGATGTTAGAATAGAGAAAATAAAAAATGCTTCAATAGAATACATGGCTGGTTAAAGTTTTAAGTGTATTAATTTGAAGATAGTTAATACTATATGAGACTAAATATTTAACTTGGTTTGTATTATAGGCACATTGTTAATAGATAGTATGATACTGGGCATACTGCCCAATTGGTTGCTCAAGAGAATAAATCACTTATATGATATCAAGCCTTGATAAGTCAAATTTATCAAGGCTTGATTTTTGTTTGATAGGGTACACAGTCCTCTTAATCAGGGTGTCCAGAGTTCGACCCCTGAAGGCGCACTATAAAGGTATCGGTTATGTAGACATAGGTTGTATTGGCAAGGCCAACGCAACCGAGAGGCTGAATGCATCGAGATGGTGGTGATGTTCTTTAGGTGAGTGAGAGGTGCAGGTCGCATATTTTCATAAAGCAAAAAGAACTCATAATTAATATAATTATGTGTATGAATTTGTAATTAAACTTCCAATATAAATGTTGAAATAAGTCTAAAATTTGGTAAAATGAGATTAAGTATAATTAAATAGTAAATATATAAGTTAAGTTAATAGATAAAAGTATTGATAAAAAGTAGGAGGAGAATAATGTATTGTACGAATTGTGGAAAAGAAATTAATAACGAGGTAGCTTTTTGTCCCGAATGCGGTACAGCGCAGCAACGAACAACCCCGCCTCCAGGCGCAAACTATGGAAGTTATAGTAATACTACAGCAAATCAACCCTATGTAAATTATACCCCATATAATACAATGTGCATAATTGGGTTAGTTATATCAGGAGTTTCACTTTTGTTGAATTTCTTTGGTCTGGTAGGTCTGGCGGGAACAGTTATATCAGTATTGGGCTTGATCAGTTGTAAAGAGAGGAATGAAAGGGGTAGAAACCTTGCAATAATTGGCATAGTAATTGGTGCCATTTCAATTTTCTACGGGTTTATAGTAATTGTAAGATTAATATAAATATTAATATATACTACAATATGATATTGCAACTAGCTAAAAACATTATTTAGAAATGTAGTAACAAGAATTTCAGGGACAACCTTCTTTAATATATAAGACTAAAAATATAAGACTATGTAGCTCCAGCAACATTGTGAATTAAACTTTTACTGTATTATTAAATAGGACACATATTGTTATATTTAATTATTATGGGTAAATGTAAAATGGTATTATTATTACGTTCACAAAGGGGGATATTATTATGCTGATGTTTTGTAACCAATGTCAGGAGACCAGCAGAGGTGAGGGCTGTACAGAAGAAGGTGTTTGTGGAAAGAGTGCGGAGTTAGCAGATTTACAGGACTTATTAATATATACACTGAAGGGTATTTCAGACATAGTTGTGAAGAATAAGATTAATGTAAAAGAGCTACAACATATAAACCACGAGGTTTTAAGCAGTCTTTTTATGACAATAACCAATGCTAATTTTGATGAAGAAATGGTTACTAACAAAATTAAGCAGATGCTGAATTTGCGTAATGAACTGCGCCAACATATGTCCTTAATCGGCCTACATGATGCAGCAACCTTTGAAGTAACATCAAAGAATGAAATAACCTATAAAGCATCCGTTGTTGGGTGGGATACCATAAAAAACGATGATGTAAGATCGCTCCGACAGTTAATTACCTATGGACTTAAGGGAATGGCTGCATATGCGCATCATGCACTTAATCTTGGAAAAGAAAATAATGATATATATATCTTTATATATGAAGCATTATCCGCAACGATAGATGATAGTCTTTCTATAGATGATCTTGTAGCCATTGCACTTAAAACAGGGCAATTTGGTGTGACAGTAATGGAACTACTTGATAATGCGAATACTTCAAAATACGGAAATCCCGAAATTACCAGCGTAAATATAGGTGTGAAAAACAATCCAGGAATTCTTATATCTGGACATGATCTTACAGACTTAGAACAACTTCTTGAGCAAACAAAGGATACGGGTGTTGATGTGTATACCCACAGCGAAATGTTGCCGGCACACTATTATCCAGCCTTTAAAAAGTATAGCAATTTAGTTGGAAACTATGGAAATGCCTGGTGGAGACAAGAAACAGAATTTGTGTCCTTTAACGGACCAATTCTTTTTACTACCAATTGTATTGTACCACCTATTAGTGATCAGGTAAGGTCTAGGATTTTTACTACAGGAGCAACAGGCTATCCGGGATGTATCCATATTGAAGCGGATGTAAATGGACACAAAGATTTTTCCGAAGTAATCGCTTATGCGAGAACGCAGAAATCTCCTACAGAGTTAGAGACAGGGACAATCGTTGGTGGATTTGCACATGAGCAAGTTTTTGCTTTGGCAGACAAAGTTGTAGATGCAGTGAAAACAGGTGCTATCAAAAAGTTCTTTGTCATGGCAGGTTGTGATGGACGAATGGAATCTAGAGAATATTACACAGAGTTTGCAAAAAAACTGCCAAAGGACACGATCATACTAACAGCTGGATGTGCAAAATACCGTTATAACAAGCTAAGCTTAGGGGATATTGGGGGAATACCAAGAGTATTGGATGCAGGTCAATGTAATGATTCCTATTCCCTCGTTTTAATTGCACTAAAGCTAAAGGAAGTCTTTGGGTTGACGGATGTAAATGATCTTCCGATTGCATATAATATTTCCTGGTATGAGCAAAAGGCTGTTATAGTCCTCTTATCACTTCTTTATCTGGGTGTAAAGAATATTCATCTTGGGCCAACACTTCCGGCTTTTCTTTCTCCTAATGTGGTAAACCTTATTGTCAAAACATTTGGAGTTTCGGGAATAGGTACTGTGGAGGAGGATATAGAAATGTTCATGAATGAAAGGATATGAGAATGGAGAAAATCAATATAAGAATTAGAGTGTCCTAATCAAATCCATAAAATAAAGATGGTAAGTCTTAGTTTATGTGCATTATACAGAGACTTACTTAATAACCAGCATAGTATACAGCAAGGGTTTTCTCTTGAAAGTGTGACTTGCTGGTTTTGATTTTATAAAAGGTATTAATAAATAGAAAAATTGTGTTGAATTTTTATAAATATATGATGTAAAATAGGTAGTGCGTTTGTAGCCAGTACATGAACTACATACTAGAAAGAAGGAAGATTAACATTGAATGTGACAAAAGAATTAGCATCAAAAAGTATAGGTAAACTTCTCTACCAGCTTTCCGTACCTGCGGTTATCGGAATGCTGGTTAATGCATTATATAGCGTGGTTGACAGAATATTTATTGGAAGAGGTGTTAGCTCATTAGCCTTATCAGGAGTTGCAGTAACCTTTCCAATAACAAATATTATTATGGCAGTGGGTATGCTAGTTGGAATAGGAGCAGCTACTGTTGTATCCATTAAGCTTGGACAGAAAAAAAATGAAGAAGCAGAGCGTATTATTGGCAATGCATTTATTCTTACCTTAATTCTTACGACAATAATAACGATATTGGGACTTGTTTTTCTTCACCCATTACTTGAAGTATTAGGCGCAAGTGAAGAAACTATGCCTTATGCAAAGACGTTTGCAACCATATTACTTTCTGGAGCACTATTACAGAACATTGGTTTTGGACTCAATCCAATTATTCGCTCCCAAGGGGATGCTAAAACAGCGATGAAAACAATGTTGATTGGTGCAGTTTTAAATACTCTTTTAAACCCTATCTTTATCTTTGTGTTTAAAATGGGTGTTGCAGGTTCTGCACTTGCTACATTAATTTCACAGGCAGTTTGCTCTATATGGGTAATTTACTACCTTAGCTTTAAGAGTATTATTAAATTGAAAAAGCAATATTTGAAACTTCAGTTATCAATTATCAGAGAGATTACAGCAATTGGGGTTTCTCCATTTATTATGCAAGTATCTGCAAGCCTAGTTACAATTGTAATTAATACCAGTTTAAAAAAATATGGAGGAGACCTTGCAGTAGGCGCTTATGCACTGGTTTCATCAATTGCCATGCTAATACTAATGCCAGCTTTTGGTATTAATCAAGGTGCTCAGCCTATTATAGGGTATAATTTTGGAGCTGGAAATGTTTCACGCGTTAAGAAAGCATTATTTTACTCCATGATAGTTAATACCTGTATTACTGCTTTTGGGTGGCTATTAATCGAACTATTCCCAGTTGCAATTACTAAAATATTTAATGGTGATGATATGAAGTTAATTGAATTAGCATCTAACGGACTTCGTATTTATCTATTAGCAATCTTCACTGTAGGTGCTCAATCAGCCTGTATCAACTATTTTCAGTCTGTAGGTAAAGCATTTATATCAATGATTTTAAGCTTATTGCGTCAGGTTATTATACTAATTCCGCTGGTACTCATTCTTCCGCATTATCTTGATCTCAATGGAGTCTGGGCAGCAGGAGCAATATCAGACACAGCTGCAACTATTATCACAGCAGTAATTATATTTTTGGAATTAAGAAAGCTGAAAGGTAAGCTAGCTGTTAAAGAATTATAAATTCAATAAAAGGGAGCTTTAAACTAAGCAATGGTATACACCGTGTCAAGTAGACAATGCTTAAGTTTAAAGCTCCCTTTTATGTTTAGAATAGTCTAATTTAAAATACCAATGTAACGATAACGAGATTAAGCAACTTTAATTTGCATTATTTTTCAATATCTCCACCGCATCTATGTTATATTTTCCTGAAAGGACAGTAATCTTTACCTTATGGCTGCCATTTTTTAAATTATAATTATAATAGGAAACTCCTCGGTCTGTAACAGATGTAGTCAAATATCCCTTTTCTATTACTTTTCCATCCACCTCTACTTTTATCTTCACCCCACTTGAGACAGCACCAATAATTGCAAAGCCTTCACCTTCATAATTAAAACTAAAGGAGGAGCCTATTGTACCGGTGGCTAGGGTACGATTATAATTTTTAAAACTACTCATGGTATTATGTTCCCAGGCACCCTTATAGAGCAATAGAGTATCTGTATTATCAAGGCGAGTTGAATAAGGAGTGGAGCCCTTTATTACCTCAACCTTAAAATTATCAAAATAATTTGTATTAAACTCACTGTATAGAGCTGCACGACCGGAAGCAATTATAGACTGTTTATCTGTAAAGGTGATTACTTTTTTACTATTGATATAGCAGGTAATCACATTTTTATTAACAGTTATTTTTATATGATACCATTTAGTTTTGTCAAAGCCTTTAAGAGATGCTGTGGAGGAGAATAAAATTTTGGCTTCTCTATTGAGTTTATAACTACCGTCTTCAAAAAGCTGAAACCAGTAACCACTTCTTCCAATGGAAGCAAGATTATATCTTGCGCCTACACCAACATAATTTACCTTTTTATTACCGGTAGCTTTAGAGCTAAATAAGACATCAGCACTGACACTGTAATTAGTCCAATTGTCATCCCCTAACGTAGTGACTGGATTAGGAGTATAACCCCATTCAGATGCCTTTATATCATAGGTTACCTTTTGCTGTAATACCTTGTTACCTTTTAGATTAACTACTTCAAAGGCGCCTCCTTGATCTGTAGTATATCTTGGAGCATAGCCTCTGTCGGCAAGGTAGTTCTTATCATAATTCTTATACTCGAAATCATCCGTATAAGGAAGCTTTAGAGTTTCAGAAGTAGTTTTAATATTATAATTTTGTTCTTCCTTTTGAAGTGTTGTGAGTGTAACTAAGGAGTAGGGTTTGATTTCCACTTGATAAGTTATACTTTTACCCTTAACTGTGGGAGTTATGGTATTAATCTTCTTTAAATAGTTTTGATAATAGTTCGTATCATTATCGGGACCGCGGGTTTCCCAAACATCTACTGGAGACTGGCTCTTTGTAAGATTAGATACATGAATGGTATATTGTAATGTTTTTGCGGTATTGTTTGCGATGATAACACTATAATCACCGGTCTTTTGATCAGCTAAAGTCAAATAATTATAGGTGGAATCAACAATGGCATGTCCATCACCTCCAGCTTTTCCATCGCCAGCACAAGCGCCATCAATATACTGCCAGCCAGGATTTGAAAACTTGGTAAAATGCAGGGCCATATAAAATCCAGCATCAAGGGTATAATGGCCTGACCAGGGTTCATTAGCTGTAATGAGTTGTTTAGGGAAATAGGTTGCACCGCTATAATAGGAGGCAACTGCGGGTTGGAACTCATATAGATTCATAAGGCCTTCAGGGTACATAGTTATAATTCTTGTGGCAATATCAAGCATGCCATTAATTCCACTAATGCCTGTACCAGTTCCATCATAGCGATAGGTACCTTCAGAGTAGCTCATTGGTGCACTACCTTCACTAAACCAGATTTCTTTGCCATATTGCTCACAGATTTTCTGAGCATTGTCAGAGGACCAGGAGGTGTAGTGAGATGAAATAACATCAACTGCCTTCATTAGATCTTTGTTTTTTAACATCAAATCAGCAATATTCCAACCACCAACTTCATCTGCGGCCACTATTTTGATTTTACTATAGTCATATGGATCGTTTTTCTCAGATTTTAAAGCTTTTGAAAGATAAATAATCCAGTCAGTTTCAATAAATTTTTCATTTCGATTAGCACTAACAAAATTAAATTTAAGTCCGTAGGTTTTGTAAGCAGCATCCAAGGTTTCCTTATACCATTTATATCGGGCAGCAAATTTGTCTTTCGCTTGAGTAACCCATAAAGGCTCACTCCACCAAATCATGTCCAGTGTAATGTCTGGGTTTATTGTTTTCGCATCGGCTGCAAGTATGAAACCAGCACCCCGTGTAACATCGGCAATTTCTTTTTCCGTTCTCTTGATAGAAGGTTCTGTTCCTGAAGAGGAATTGACATCTGATCCCATCTCAATTTTGATATGGCTTAGTCCCATTCCGGTTTCCTTGTTAAATAGATAATTCATTATTTCCCAGTATGCCTCTGGGTTTTCATCTTTATAATCCAGAAGCAGACGTGAGGACCCATTAGCAGAAATCATGCCAAGTCCACGGTAACTATTTTGTGCTGCGGTGTTTGCGTTCTTTCCATTAATCGTTATGGATTTACTACTGTTTTCTGCTCTGGAATGAACTGATGATACTGATAATGCTGCAATAAAAAGTAATAATGCTGGTGTGACCAATAAAATACGTTTCATTTTCATATAAATAACCATGCCTTTCCTTATGCCCGTAAAATTATAGTCCACAGGCACAAATTAAAGAGTGTGAAATTTCTTCGCACCACTCCCTATTAAAGTACTAATCCCTCATCCAATATAGCGCGGATATATTAATTATAAAGTAGCATGTAAGTTATGTCCCCTAGGAAAGCTGGCTTGTATTATGCAAAATTTGCTTTTTCTATTTGTTTAGTTTCTATACTTAATGTAGAATAAAGAAGGGAATAGGGGTTATATAGTTTGTGTAGAGGACTATGGGAGGTTATTAAATATGATAGTTGTAGAAAATGCAGATTTTTATAAAGGGCCTTTGAATTCAGAAGAACACTTTCATTCATGTTGCGAGATTTATTATTTAAAGAAAGGAAGAATTCTATTAAAGATAGAAGGAAAGGAATATGAACCAGCAGAGAATTCCGTTCATATTATAAGTCCAATGGAAAAACATAGTGTTACCTGTTTGAGTGAGGAGTATGAAAGGTATATTATTTTTATGAATCCAGACAATTACGAGGTATACTGTAATAATTCAATGTTGGCTGGTATTTTAAAAAATAGGCCAGCAGATTATAATCATATTTTTTATTCTGATATACAGGATTTTGAGTCGGTTTTTCAAAATTGCTCAAAAGAGTTTAAAGAATACAAGGATTGTCAATTCTCCAATCTAAAGATGTCTAATTGTATTGCTGAGCTTCTTATTATGCTTTATAGAAGCGCACCAGAACGATTTGCTCAACCTGAGGGTAAGGTGGAGATTGCTAAAGTACAAAAGTATATTGATGATAATTATAATAAAAAGATTAAAGTTGCGGAAATTGCTGAAATGTTCTATATAAATCAGTATTATTTATCCCATATTTTTCGCACCTATACGGGATATAGTCCTAAACAATATTTGTCAAGGATTCGTTTAATACATGTTCGTCAACTTCTGGTTAAAACAGACCTAACAATTGCAGAGATTGCCGAAAAAACAGGATATGAGACCATTAATGATTTATCCCGTCAATTTAAAAGCAAATTTAATATGTCACCGACTGAATTTAAGAAAAATCATTATAGTAATGCACTTCATTAAAATTATTTTACATAAAGAATACTAAATGGAATAGGATGGATTTAAATACGCGCTGATATGCTAATCAAGTGGTATTTTTTCTATCTGATACTGAGATATTATAACTAACCATAGTTGTGGATTGTAGATGGTAATATTCCAAATTCCAGTTCCCAACAGGTCGTGAATTGTTACCAAATCCAAAAGTGCATTTATACTTCTAGCATCAATAAACCAAACGATATGGTTAATGGCCTGGTGATTCGTCATTACACTATAAGTAAAATAGGGAGTTTGCGATTTTTCATCAAATTGTATAATAGCCCCTACATTTCGTGCAAGTTCAATAGCTCTTTCAACGGTCAGGGAGGTAACACTGGAGACTCCGGCGGAATAAGGAAGTTCCCAGTCATATCCAATGGTAGCTAACCCTATAATTATTTTATCTGGAGGTATGGATCCCAATAAATAATTCAGATAGGTGTTAATGTTATAGATAGAACTTATAGGGGAGGGGGGATTGGTGCTCTTTGCCCATTCGTAGTTCATAAAAATGATATTATGCGATATTTGATTTAAAAATGTATAGTCTGCCCGTTCATATCTTATCTCATCACCCACTTCTGTAATATTTGGATTAATAATTGCAAATACCAAAAAACCTTCCGCACTTAATCGAGTGGATAATTTCATAAAATATTTTTCATATAATCTAAAATTAGAAATGCTGATATACTCTAAGGAAATATTAACCCCATAGTAACCTTTTGTCCTTAAAATAATAAGAATGTTATCAATTTGTCGGTTTTGATATTCTTCATTTAATAAAAGATCAAAAGCTGTCCTGATATTAGCTTCACCTTGAACAGTTAATGTAGTTAATAACATAAGTGGCATAACGCCATATTCTTTTGTTATTTGTATTAGCTCTGTATCATCATAATATGTAACTATATCACCACCATTTGTTGCTGTGTAATTAAGAACGGAAAGATAGGTCAGGTAGGGTAAGGTCTTTCTTAAGGTATTCTTATTAATATAAGGCACAGTGTTACCATGTGTTGTTATTTTACGAGCTTGATTATAATTTATAACAAGGATGTCACCTGGAAAGATATAAGTTCTATCTGAAAGAAACGGGTTGTTCTGTAATAATTGAAGAACTGTAACATTATGTGAGTTGGCGATATCAGTCAAGGTATCGCCCTCTTTTACAGTATAGATGACTTCAGGATATACAATAATGATAGATTGCCCTATAACTAAAGAGTAGGAATTAGTAAAACCATTTGCTTGAATTAGAGCAGCAAGAGAAACTCCGTAAGCATCAGAAATGGATTGTAGGGTATCTCCAGGCTGTACGACATGTATTATCATAAATAACCTCAAATTGTTGATCTGTTATTAATATATGAAACAAGAATGGTTTATTTACTAATTAGTTAACAAGATTCATTTTGTAATGAAATAGTCTGTCTACAAACTTTATAAAATAAAGAAAAAAGTATTGACTAAATTCATTTTTGGCATTAAACTTTATCTATTAAAAGCGTTAAAGCTTTAAAGCATAATTACTTTAAAGCATAATTGCTATAAAGTGGGAATCATAGAGCAGATGAAAAAAAGTAGGTATGCTGTTCATTATCAGCATATGAAAGTTCTGCTCATATAATGAGGAGGATAAAGGAATGAAACTGAAAAGAATTATTGTATGCATGCTGTTAGTTTCTATGGTTACAGCGGCATTAACTGGCTGTGGTTCAAAAAAGGTATTTAAAATTGGTGTTAATCAATATGTAACCCATGCAGCACTTGATGCAAGCTATCAGGGCTTTGTGGATGCTTTAAAAGAAGCTGGATATGAAGATGGTAAGAATATTAAAATTGATTACCAAAATGCAAATGCTGATCAACCTACCGCAAGTACTATTGCAACGAAATTAGTAAATGATAATAGTGACCTTATCCTTGCAATTGCAACCCCTTCCGCACAGGCTAGTGCTACAGCAACAAAAGAAATTCCGATTTTAATCACTGCTGTTACTGACCCTGTAAGTGCAAAACTCGTAGCTTCCAATGAAGCACCTGGCGGTAATGTATCCGGTACCTCTGATTTAAATCCAGTAGATGATCAGATTGGCTTATTATTAAAATTAGTACCTGAAGCAAAACACATTGCAATTTTGTATTGCTCCAGTGAAAGTAACTCTAAGGTACAGGTTGAAATGGCTACAACAGCAGCAGAAGCAGTTGGATTAACCGTGGAAGAAGCAAGCGTATCTAACTCTAACGAAATTCAGCAGGTGGTACAGTCCTTAGTTGGTAAAGTAGATGCTATCTATGCTCCAACTGATAACGTTATCGCAGCTGGTATGACTACGGTAGCTCAGGTTGCTAATGATAATGGAATTCCGGTTATCTGTGGTGAAAGTGGCATGGTTGACAATGGTGGTCTTGCAACCTATGGTATCAACTACTATGAGCTTGGTGTATTAACAGGAAAGCAGGCTGTTAAGATTATCAAAGGCGAAGCAAAGATTGGTGATATGCCAATTGAATACCTTCCTGTAGAGTCGTTGGAATTAGCAATTAATGAAGAGGTAGCTGAGAAACTGGGTATCACAATACCAGAGGATCTGAAAACAAATTAATAAGTTACATAGAAATCCATTTCGACAGATATAAGATATTATGATTAATATTGGACTATTTAAAAGAAAAAAGATTTTGCATTGCAAAATCTTTTTTCTTTCCGTCGTTAAGTAACAATAAATGTCCTTAACACCTTATGTTAAGGCATTAAGGGAAAGGAACATTAAAATGAGTTTATTTATAAGTTTACTATTAGCGGTATATGGTGCTACTTCGCAGGGATTAACCTGGGCCATTCTTGCATTGGGTGTATATATAACCTTTCGAATCCTAGACATACCAGATATGACCTGTGAAGGAAGTTTTGCCCTGGGTGGTTGTGTAAGTGCGTCTTTTATGGTTAATCTGCACGTTAATCCATACGTGACATTAATTATTGCGGTTTTAGCGGGGATGGGTGCTGGTGCTATTACAGGTCTTTTGCATACTAAATTAAAAATTCCTGCAATTCTTGCGGGTATTCTAACCATGGTAAGCTTATATTCTATTAATCTTAAGATTATGGGACAGGCAAATACAGGGCTTCTGGGAGAAAGTACGGTAGTAAGTTTTATCAGAAATTTAATTCCTAGTGCGGAAGCTCTTGGAATGAAGGAATCCATAATACAAACCTCCGTAGTTATTCTGATTGGACTTGTTTTTTCAGGTATCGTAATTGCCTTTCTTTATTGGTTTTTTGGAACTGAGATGGGATGTTGTATTCGGGCAACAGGTAATAATCCAGCCATGGTAAGAGCACAGGGTGTTAATACGGACAAAATGAAGATATTTGGTTTAATCTTAGGAAATGGACTTGTCGCATTAGCTGGAGCGTTAGTAACACAAAGTCAGGGGTATGCAGATGTCGGTATGGGCGTTGGTGCCATCGTAATAGCGTTAGCATCCATTGTTATTGGTGAAGTGTTATTTAGCCGTGTTAAGAACTTTGCATTTAAGCTTATGTTTGTTGCACTTGGTTCGGTTTTGTACCGTATTATTATTGCGCTTGTACTGCAATTGGGACTCGATTCAAACTATATGAAGCTTTTAACTGCAATTGTTGTTGTAATTGCTCTTTCAGTACCTGTGCTGCAAAAGAAAAAAGCATATGTAAGGAAGGGGGATATCTAATATGTTAAAGCTTTCAAATATATATAAAACATTTAATGCAAATACAGTGAATGAAAAGCTGGTTTTAAAAGGACTTAACCTGGAGTTAAACGAAGGAGACTTTGTGACTGTCATCGGTGGTAATGGAGCTGGTAAGTCCACCATGCTTAATATGATAGCCGGAGTACATTTTCCTGATGAAGGAAGTATTGTATTGGATGGAGAAGATATAACGAGATATTCAGAGCATATAAGAGCAAGATATCTTGGCAGGGTATTTCAAGACCCTATGATGGGAACTGCCGCTAACATGGAAATTGAAGAAAATTTAGCGTTGGCTTACCGTCGTGGTCAAAAAAGAGGTCTAAAATGGGGTATCACCAAGGAAGAGAAGGAAATCTATGTTGAAAAACTTAAAACTTTGGATCTTGGCCTTGAAACTAGATTGACCTCAAAAGTGGGATTATTATCAGGAGGACAAAGACAGGCGTTAACACTGCTTATGGCAACCTTGCAGCAGCCGAAACTCTTACTATTAGATGAGCATACAGCTGCACTTGATCCTAAGACTGCAACTAAGGTACTAGAGCTATCTGAACAAATTATAGTACGAAATAAATTAACCGCAATGATGGTTACCCATAATATGAAGAATGCAATTCAGTACGGTAATCGCTTAATTATGATGTACGAAGGCAAGATAATTTTCGATGTATCAGGGGACGAAAAAAAGAATCTTCGTGTTAGTGATCTTTTAGAAAAATTTGAAAAAGCAAGCGGCGGTGAATTTGCAAATGACCGAATGATTTTATCCTAATTACAGCCAAAAAACTTTTATTCTATGACATAATGCGGGTGCTGATTTAGTTTTAGTCAGTACCCGTTTTTTAGTATTTTATTTCGATTAGAAATAAGGACAGGATATTGTTTTTAAAGAAGGAATAGTATATATTAGTAATTGTAATAGATAAAATAATTAAGAGTTATAATTAAATGTTTCAAGCTGCGAATGTTAAATTGGGGGAATGTACGTGCTTGGCAATAATAGAAAAACAATTGGAGTATTAGTATCACAGGTAAATGATGAATATCAGGACCTTGTATGTAAGGGCATTATTACAAAGGCAGAGGAATTGGATTATAATGTTGCCTTTTTTGCCAGTTTTGGAAGATATGGAAAGTCCTCTTATGATTTAGGAGAAGCAGCTATTGTAGATCTTCCCAATTATGAAGGACTAGCAGGGATAGTTATAATACCCAATATTATGAAGGTTACAAATCTTTTAGACAAGTATAAAAGAGAGATTAAAAACAGGGCTAAGTGTCCGGTTATTAGCATTCGAACAGAGATTGAAGAATATTATAATGTTCTTGTGGATGATTATACAGTACTTGACGACGTAATAAAACATTTTATTGAAGAGCATGGATTTACAAGAATTAATTTTTTGTCCGGACCTAGAGGCGTTCTATCTTCTGATCGCAGACTTGCCTCCTATCGAAAGGTATTAACCGAGCATAATATTATTGTAGAAGAAGAGCGTATTTATTATGGTGACCTATGGAAGAATGCGGGCGTAGAGGCTGTTGATCAATGGCTTAATAGTGATCTGGAATGGCCACAAGCGATTGTTTGTGCAAATGACTATATGGCAATTACTGTGTGTCGAACGCTTTCAGAGCGAGGAATTAAGGTACCGGATCAGATAGCAGTATCCGGCTGTGATGATATAGAAGATGCAGCAGAATTTAGCCCTTCTTTAACTACAGCTAGAATGCCGAATTTTGATATGGGAAAAAGGGCAGTTGAAAATATACATTTAATTAATACAGGAAATAAGTTATCGCATAATACCTATATCAACACAGACACAATCTATAGATCTTCCTGCGGATGCAAAAGGCATTGGTATCATGAAAGCAATGAAAGGCGAAGAAACCATATAGTTGCGAGAGAAAATCTACTTGTGGAGATAGCACAAAAATCTTATATGTCAACAGATCTTGCGGGACTTTCCAGATTGGATGAAATTATAGATAATATGTGGACCTATGTATATGATAATAAGGACTTGAGTCAATTTTGCATGTGCCTCCAAAAAGACTGGGACCATTTTCATCTTCATGAGGAGAATGAGTCGGTTTTTAAGGACACGGATGAATTGGTTATGGAAATGGGAATAAACAATGGTGTTCAGTACACTAAGCTTAAGTGTACAAATAAAGAATTGATACCAAAGGAATTTGTTGAAGATAGACCCATGGCCTATTATTTTTCCATTCTGCATCATCAAGGACACTGCTTTGGATATGTAGGTATAAGCTACAATCGCCTTAGAACTTATATGAAATCCTACCAGTCCTGGTTAATTACCTTAAGTAATGCATTAGAGAATGTGCGTATTCATGGGGAACTAAGCCGGTTGATCTATAAGCTAGAGGATATGTCAATTAGAGACGAACTTACCGAGTTGTATAATCGACGAGTTTTAGATACACTGGGTAAAAAGTATTTAAAGCATTGTGTGGAAGAACAATCTAGCCTAATGATTTTTACCGCTGATATGGACAAACTCAAATATATTAATGATAAATTTGGTCATTCCAGTGGAGATATTGCTTTAAAGGTAGTTGCGGGTGCGTTATTGCATGCTGCTGATGACGATGAGATTTGCATCCGTCTTGGCGGTGATGAATTTATGGCAATTGGTATGGATTATGACGAGGCCAAAATGAATAAATTCATAAGGTTATTTGTGGAAGAGCTAAATAGATTTAATTTTATGAATGAGCAGGAATTTAGCGTATATGTTAGTTATGGTTACAATTTAGTACTTCCAGATAAAGATACTTCAATTGAGAAATGTCTTGTTGCCGCAGATACTTTAATGTACCGCCAAAAATATGAAAAGAATGCAAAGAATATCAATGCGAACTTAACCACGTAACACGTAACAAGAATTTTACAAGAGAAATATAATATTCATTATAAAAAGAAAGCTAAGTTCAGACACTGACGATTGCTTTCTTTTTTTATGAAACTTGTTTTTAACCAAAACTTGTTATATATTAATTTTGTGGTTAAAAGTAAGATATTAAGTGAACAGATAGATAGAAAGGTGTTTGAAAAGTGGAAGGTCTATATAATAAGCTTAACGCATATTCAAAGGAAGATTTTTATCCCTTTCATATGCCGGGACATAAACGAAATAAAAATATAACATTGAGTAATCCTTATGAAATAGATGTTACAGAAATTCATGGCTTTGATAACTTATATGAGCCGGAAGAAATTCTGCAGGAACTATCTTTAAGGTTAAGTAAGCTTTACGGAGCGAAATACTCTTTTCCACTGGTGAATGGGAGTACAGTTGGTAATCTTGCAGGAATATCTGCGGCAGTAAACAGAGGAGACTCTGTGCTAATTGCAAGAAATTCACATAAATCTATCTACCATGCTTTAATAACGATGGGATTAAAACCAATCTATTATTATCCACAAATAACAAGGGATATTAATATGAGTTGTGGAATTCTTCCCTCAGAAATTGAAGATGCGTTGATAAAACACAAAGACATTAAGCTAGTTGTTATCACATCTCCAACTTATGAAGGTGTAGTTTCTGATATTAAGGCAATCGCAGAGATAACGCATCGAAATGGCGCTAAACTGTTGGTAGATGAAGCACATGGAGCACATCTTGGCTTTCATAAGGGATTTCCTCAAAGTGCGGTTGCTTTTGGAGCGGATATTGTTGTGCAAAGTCTTCATAAGACGTTACCTGCCTTCACTCAATCGGCAGTATTACATTTAAATTGCCCAGAACTTATAGATAAAGTACAACAGTATTTGAGCATTTACCAAACCAGTAGTCCCTCTTATGTCCTTTTAGCGGGAATTGATCGTTGCGTTTCTCTATTGGAGGATAAGAGCTATAGTTTATTTGAAGAATATATTGCTAAATTAAACAGATTTAAAACTGCGGTTAGTGATTTAAAGCATCTACATTTATGGGACCCAGGAGAAAATAACAGTGAAATATATCAATTGGACCCTTCAAAGCTTGTAATATTGGTACAGGATACAAAATTAACAGGATATCAATTGCAGGAACTATTGCGAACCGAGTATAAACTTATAATGGAGATGGCTACTCCTAATTATGTATTGGGTTTAACAAGTATTTGTGATACTCAGGAGGGTTATACTCGTCTAATACAAGCACTTAATGAGATAGACAGTGAATTAATCAAGCTAGAAATAAATAAAAATACCTATGAATATCCCGATAAAAAACCAGTTAGGCGAATGTTGCCACAAGAAGCCTTTGACCAACAACGGGAATATGTAGGATTAACAGACAGCATTGGAAGAATTTCTGCAGTCTTTATCACCCCATATCCACCAGGAGTGCCGTTAATAGTTCCAGGTGAAGAAATAAGTAGTGAACTACTTGGATATATTCAATGGTTAACCCAAGAAGGTTATACTGTAAATGGACTTTCGGGAAAAGAGAAGGAGAACATTGCAGTGATTTGCAAATAGATGAAGGCAACTAAGGATTAGAAAGGATTATTAGCTATGGGTAAGATATATATTGTCATGGGTAAAAGCGCTACAGGCAAGGACACTATTTATAAAAGATTATTGGAATCTTCAGAGTTAGTGTTAAAAACTGCAGTTATGTATACAACGAGGCCAATTCGCAGATCTGAAGTGGATGGTGTAGAATATTACTTTGTAGATGAGGCTACACTAACTAAATTAGAGATGGATAATAAAATCATTGAACATCGGGCGTATGATACCGTATATGGAGTATGGCACTATTTTACGGTTAACGATGGACAAATTAACCTAGCTACCGCAGATTACCTAATGATAGGAACACTGGAAACCTACGCACAGATAAGGAAGTATTTTGGAGAAGAAAAGGTAGTTCCCATTTACATTGAAGTAGAAGATGGGGTGAGGTTGCAAAGAGCTATAAAGAGAGAGCAAAAACAAGAGCAACCCAAATATGCAGAGATGTGCAGGCGCTTCCTTGCGGATGATGAAGATTTTTCCGAAGATAATTTAAAGAAGCATGGAATTATCAAACGGTATCAGAATAATGACATTAATCTATGCCTGCAGGAAGTGATTGGTGACATTAAAAATTATGCTATTAATGACTAAGATTGTATGATATACTTCGAGTATAAGAAAAGGTCTTAATTGGAAATCTTATAACGAAATTTTAGTTTTTGTAGAACACGTTGGTTCTAATAACGGAGGTATCTATGGATATAAAGGTGAACCAAATGCAATCAGTTCATCAGGTTGAGCAAAAAGCACCCGTGCCGGAAGCAGATGGTTCTTTTAAGTTTACATTGATCTCTCATATAGAGGAGAAGGAATTACAAGCCAGACTGAATGTAATGCTTAATGAGATATCAGCACAGGGTAAGAAAATAGCGAAACATCTGGATGTCAAAGACATGAGACATTATAGAGAGCTTATCAGGGAATTTATGAATGAGATTGTTAATCGCTCACACAAATTTTCCAGAGAGAATTTTCTTGACCGAAAGGGAAGACATAGAGTTTATACAATGATAAAACTGGTTGATAAGAATCTGGATGAATTGGCAGCAGAGTTAATAAAAGATGAAAAAGATCATTTATCAATTTTAAATCGAATTGATGAAATCAGGGGACTTCTACTGGACATTTTTTCATAGGTTTGGAGGTTGTAAGATGCAAGGCTTTGGTGAAATAATCGGTCATGATAGTATCATTCAGCATTTGCAGAATGCAATTGCAGCTCATAAGGTCTCACATGCTTATATTTTTCATGGTGAAGAAGGAATGGGTAAAAAGTTGTTGGCTTCAAGCTTTGCGAAGACGTTACAATGTGAGGAGCATGGGATTATTTCCTGTGATCATTGTAAGTCCTGCATGCAGGCAAAATCAAGTAATCAGCCAGATATCATATGGCTGACACATGAGAAGGTAAGCATTAGTGTAGAGGATATTAGAGTTCAAATTAATGCAGATATACAGGTGAAACCATATCAAAGCCCATATAAGATATATATTATTGATGATGCGGACAAAATGACAGAACAGGCTCAGAATGCATTATTAAAAACCATGGAAGAACCACCCGAGTATGCAATTATTATATTGTTAGTCACAAATATTAACTTGATATTACCGACGATTCAATCCAGGGGAGTTACCTTGAATTTAAAACCAGTGGACAAGCAGGAAATTAAAGAATACTTAATGGATCAGCATAAGCTTCCGGACTATATTGCTGAAGTATCAGCTGCATTTTCTGGAGGTAATGTAGGTAAGGCTATTAAGTATGCTACCTCGGAAGAGTTTGAACAAACCAGGAGCAATGTGCTCCATATTCTTAAGTATATAGAGGAAATGGAGTTACATGAAGTTGTATCCGGTTTAAAAACCCTCTCAGCGAGCAAGAATAATATAGAAGATTATATAGATCTTATGATGTTATGGTATCGGGACGTCCTAATGTTTAAAGCAACAATGGACCCGGACCTTATTCTGTATAGAGAAGAAATTACCTATATTAGAAATCAGGCTAAGACAAGAAGCTATGAAGGCATAGAAAAAATCATAAGTGCAATGGAAAAGGCAAAAATAAGACTTAAGGCTAATGTGAATTTTGATATTGCAATAGAGCTTATGTTATTAACTATAAAGGAGAATAGTAATGGTTAATGTAATAGGAGTAAGATTCCGCAGGGCAGGTAAAATCTATTTCTTTGATCCTGCAGGCTATGATATAAAACAAGGTGATAATGTAATCGTTGAGACAGCCAGAGGTATAGAATATGGATCTGTTGTATTAGCACCTAGAGATGTAGAGGATGATAAGATCATTCAACCTTTAAAGTCGGTTATTCGTCAGGCGACAGAAGAGGATGATACGGTTGAGAGAAAGAATAAAGAGAAGGAAAAGGAAGCCTTTGCAATTTGTCTGGAGAAGATCAAAAAGCATAATCTTGAGATGAAATTAATTGATTCAGAGTATACCTTTGACAATAATAAAGTTCTATTCTACTTCACTGCAGATGGAAGAATTGATTTTCGTGAATTAGTAAAAGATCTTGCCAGCGTATTTAAAACTCGTATTGAACTTCGTCAAATTGGAGTTAGAGATGAAACGAAGATTGTTGGTGGCATTGGTATCTGTGGCAGACCTCTTTGCTGTAATACGTATTTATCGGAATTTGCCCCAGTATCCATTAAGATGGCAAAGGAGCAGAATTTATCCTTAAATCCTACAAAGATCTCTGGTGTTTGCGGAAGACTCATGTGCTGTCTGAAAAATGAAGAAGAAGCCTATGAGGAATTAAATAGTAAGCTGCCAAATGTAGGTGACTTTGTAACCACAAAGGATAATTTAAAAGGCGAAGTCCAAAGTGTTAGTGTACTCAAGCAGTTAGTTAAGGTTATTGTAACCTTGGAAAATGACGAAAAAGAAGTTCGTGAATATAAAGCAGATGAACTGCGCTTTAAGCAGAAGAAGCGCAAAGAAAGAACCCCATCTTTTGATGATGAAGAGTTAAGAGTATTAGAATTATTAGAGAGGAAGGAAGGGAAATCCTTACTCGATGATGAATGATGATTATACAACAGATATAACAATATATGCAGACGAGCGGGTGGACGAACTTCACAGGAATAATTATAAGATAATTCAAAATCCTAAGAAATTCTGTTTTGGAATGGATGCTGTTCTACTTTCTGGCTTTGCTAAAGTGATGCCAAAGGAAAGCACATTGGATATGGGTACAGGAACAGGAATTATTCCAATCCTGCTGGAAGCAAAAACAGAGGGCAAGCATTTTACCGGTCTTGAAATTCAGGAGGAAAGTGCTGATATGGCAAGACGAAGTGTTGCCTTAAACAAGCTCAAGGAGAAAGTTGATATTGTAACTGGAGATATTAAGGAAGCCTCTGCAGTTTTTGGGTTGGCTTCCTTTGATGTTGTAACCTGTAATCCTCCTTATATGAACCATAACCATGGCATTGTTAATCCAGGTGAGGCTAAAGCAATTGCACGCCACGAACTGCTCTGCACGCTTGAGGATGTTGTAAGGGAAGCTTCCAGAGTATTAAAACCTGGCGGCCGATTCTATTTGGTGCACAGACCCTTTCGGCTTGTTGAAATTATGAACAAGTTAACCGAATATAAGTTGGAGCCAAAAAGGATGAAGCTTGTATATCCATTTGTAGATAAGGAACCAAACATGGTTTTGATTGAATGCATGAAAGGTGCCAAATCCATGATAAAGGTAGAAGCGCCACTGATTGTATATAAGGAACCTGGGATTTATACAGATGAGATCTATGATATATATGGTTATTAGCTAGAAAGACTATCATATAGAAGAAACAGGAATTTATTAAAAACTTACTTAACCGATTAATGTTTGATAAACTGTTTAGGTTAGGTGATAAAGAAAGGACTTATCTTATGTCCGGTATATTATATTTATGTGCAACACCAATTGGTAATCTGGAAGATATTACACTTAGGGTGTTAAGAATATTAAAAGAAGTAGATTTAATTGCAGCAGAGGATACAAGACATAGCATTAAGTTATTAAATCATTTTGAAATAAAAACTCCAATGACCAGCTATCATGAGTTTAATAAGGTGGACAAGGCAAAACATTTGGTGGAGCAACTTCTGGAAGGTAAAAATATTGCACTAATCACAGATGCTGGGACACCAGGTATCTCTGATCCCGGTGAAGAGCTTGTGAGGCAGGCGTATCAAGCAGGGGTAACAGTAACCTCTCTTCCAGGTGCATGTGCTGCAATTACGGCATTAACGCTATCTGGCTTATCAACAAGAAGGTTCTGCTTTGAAGCCTTCCTTCCTCAAGATAAGAAGGAGAGGCAAAGAATACTTACAGAATTAAAGACGGATACAAGAACCCTCATCTTATATGAAGCACCGCATAGATTGCTTAAGACACTGGAGGAGCTAAAAGAAGCTCTTGGTGATAGGACGATAACTGTTATTAAGGAATTGACTAAGAAGCATGAAACTGTATTTCTAACAACACTAGTAAATGCGATTGATACTTATCAGACAAAAGAAGCTAAGGGTGAATATGTACTTATTATAGAAGGAAAATCCCACGAAGAGCTGGAAGCAAATCAACAAGAACAATGGAACTTGGTTTCACTTGAGGATCATATGCAGTTATATATGGATCAAGGAATGGATAAAAAGGAAGCCATGAAATCAGTTGCTAAGGACAGAGGGATAAGTAAGCGGGATGTATATCAACTTTTACTAGAGAGATAGGGTTGTTAGGTAACCTAACTTATCAAGACACCATAACATATAAAAAGGCCTGTCAAATGAATGACAGGCTTTTTTTGGAGTTTCTATTGAAATATGTAACTATTCAATAATTCCTGCAAGCTTTGCAAGCTCGATTATTGTTTCTTTTGAGATTTTCTTACCTTGATATTCTAATAAGTTGTCTTTTCTTGTCTCAACAAAAATATCAGTTGGTTCATACTTCTGAAGAATGATTTTGTCTTCATCTACAAAAATCTCTAATGGATTTCTTTCTTCAACACCCATTGTTCTTCTCATCTCAATGGGAATAGTGATTCTTCCAAGCTCATCAAGCTTTCTTACCATACCTGTGCTTTTCATAGTTGGCCTCCTTTTCTCTAGTATACTGGGGAATAAAATAGAATGCTTATCCTACAAATAAATGCTTACATTTTTTGTATATAGCATTTAATAAGATATCATAGGATAATTTTAATGTCAACTAAAATAATTGTCAAAACATAGCACAATTTAAACAATATATGTAAATGGAGAACAATTAATACTATTTTTAGACATAAAAAGTATAGATTGTTAAGTAAAATACAATAAATTCAGATAAGATGTCAATAAATGTTTAAATATAAGTAAGCATAGAATGACTGGAATATGTATATTGTTTAGAAAGGCAATAAATATAGATGATTGCAAATTGGCCCACAATATAGAATAAGTAAAAGATTAACCGCAATTATCAATATCAAACACATGGAAGGAATAGCGGCTATGTTAAATTATCTTTGGGGATTTATGATTGTATTAGGAGTTACCGTAGGTGTAATACGAGGGGATATTGGAGCGGTAAGTAATGCCACGCTGACCTCTTCAAAAGAGGCGGTAATGCTATGTATTACGATGTTGGGTATTATGTCTATGTGGACTGGAATCATGCAAATAGCAAAGAAATGCGGCGTTGTAGAGGCATTTACAAAAGTACTGCGACCAGTCATTCGTTTCTTATATCCGAGCATTCCAAAAGAACACATTGTAAATGAATACATTGCTTCTAATATGATAGCAAATATTTTAGGACTTGGTTGGGCGGCTACCCCAGTTGGATTAATGGCAATGAAGGAACTAAAGGCGTTAAATAAGGACTCAGAAATTGCGAGCTGTGATATGTGTACCCTATTAATCGTTAATATATCCTCGTTGCAGTTAATACCAGTTAATATTATTGCTTATCGTACGCAATATGGATCTGTAAACCCAGCTGAAATACTGGCAGCAGGATTATTGGCTACTATATGTTCTTCACTAATTGGAGTAGCCTTTGCTGTGATTATGAGAAATTATTATAGTAGAAAGGAAATTAAGAGATTAAAAAGATAAGTTAATTTAAATGGGATTCTTTAGCGTATTTGTCTATAGAATATTATTTATGGAAAGCATGGCTAGAGACAGCTGATAAAGGACATAGTTCCTTAGGCTGCCTCTAGCCATGTTTTTATTGCATATCCTCTCTTAACAGTAGTGTCCGTACATCTTCTAGATGTAAATATAATTCAGCCAAAAACTTTAATTATAAGTAATCGTTTTACAAATATTTGACGTTTAAGTACGTAAAGGTTACGTTCATATAAGTGCATGTTGAATAAAATAAAAAAATAATATAATATGGAATATCATGTAAGGTTTTTACATGTAAAATAATAGAATATAATGATTGAAATGATTAACGGTGTACCAAATTAAATTTTGAGGGGAGAGTAGGGAAGCTTTGGGATTTATGAATTATAGCAGCAACCTAGATACGCAATGGTCATCATTGTATCATTTATTAGATATGGATGGTAGTTTAATTGAATAGAATAGGTGTATTTCCATATCCAGAAGACGCACTTTTTTCATATCTCCATATTCGCTTATCAAAGATATAGAAAGATAAACATACGAGTAATATAGTAGAGAGTAAGAATATAAATAGGTTATTATTGCATGACGGATGGTACAAGCTAGTCACACAAAAATAAAAAATTGATTTTCATAAAATCCAGAATACGATATTCCTAATAAATTAGATAAAACAGTCAAAAAAACAAATCATGTATAAATTTTAATGTATAAAATGTTTAAAAACATATGTTTTTTTACTGAATTATTTATAGTAAATTAATAACTGTAGGTAGTACATAAAAACCTAAATTATTGAATAATTTAACGGGAGGTTATTTAAATGAAAAGAAATCTTAAAGCAATTTTAACAGTATTTGCTGCAGCAGTTTTAGCTTTCAATCTTATACCAGTGAAAGCAGATGCAGCAACAGAATTAACAGCTTACCTTGCATATGGTAACAGCGATTGGTCAGTACAATGGGGTGGCGCAGCAGGCACTAGCAATACAGAAGGTGCTACAGGCGTTGATGCAACTGTTACTGGTGTTGGTCAATATACTGTAAGTGTAGACTTCACAGGTACAGCTGTTGGTATGGCAAATGGCGCTGTAGCATTTACTGCTCCTATCATTACTAACGCTGCTACAGAATTACCTGGATATTTTATTGATGTTGATTCAGTAGAAGTTAATGGCGCATCAGTTGATTTTGCTGAAGGTTATACTAATGATGAAGATGGTCATATCCGTAGCAACTTATGCAACACTTATGTTGGTGCAGTTCCAGATGATGCTCGTTCTCTTGATGGAGACCCAGCAAGCAAGACATGGCTTATGGTAGAACCTACTGTTTTAACAGACGTAGAGACATTATCAGTAACTTTCACAGTTTATGATGCTGAAGGCAATGGTCCTGCAGCTGAAGAACCTACAATTGAAGCAACAACAGAAGATCCTGCAACAGAAGAAGCTCCTGCAACAGATGTTCCTAAGACTGGCGTTGTTGGTTTAGGTATTGTTTATGGCTTAGGCGCTCTTGCAACTGGTGCAGCTGCATTAAGAAGAAAACAGAAATAATTTTTAAAATTAATATTTAAAAAGGGTTGTCGAATAATGACAACCCTTTTTTGACATAATATGATTAGTTTAAATAAAAAATATGCAAAAGATATAGTATGCATGTAAAAAATGTAATGTAAAAAATGTATAAAAGACATAGTTTATTTGAGGAGTAAACTATAGTAGATTTATATGTGTAGGTAGTAAAAAAAGCCAAAAATATTGGCAAAATTAACAGGGAGGACAATGCAATGAAAAAAAGCATTAAGACATTACTTTCAGTATTATTTGCAGGAGCGTTGCTTTTTAACGCAGTACCAGTAGGTGCAACAGAAACGACAGTTGCTCCTACAGAAGCAGCAACAGTAACTGACGACGCAGCTACAACCACAGATGATGCAGCAACCACAGGAGCAGTAACCTATTCAGGTGAATACGGTGCATATATGGGAATTCAAACAAATACAACCCTTTGGATTTTCCGTAACGCTTATGATGATGCAACTTATGGCTTTGGAACACCAGAATTCAGTCAGTTAAGTTCAGTAAATGCAGGTGCATCTACAGCTTATCCAGGTACTTTCACAGATGCAGTAGTAGATGGAGACGGAACCTATACAGTTACTTTAGAGAATCCTGATTTCCAAAGCGAAGAAAGATTAAGCTTATTATTTGTATCCACCAACATTCCTTTGTCAGATTCTATTAAAGTAACTGATGTTAAAGTTAAGTTTGATGGAAGCACAAAATATACCTTTGATGAAGCTGTTTTAGATAAAGAAAGTAAAGAATTTGTTAAAATTCTTTGCCAGAATGACTGGAACAACGATGTAAAGGACTTATTTGCATATCCATGGCCATTTGCGAAGGCTGAAATTACCTTCACAATTTCTGGTATGGGTTATGAGAGTCAGCAGCAAGCAGAACCAACAATAGCACCTACAACAGCTCCAACTTCTACTGATGATACAACTGTAACAGATACACCAGACGACGCATCAAGCACAGATAAAGATGATGACTCCAGTAACACTGGTCTTATTATTGGTATTATTGCAGCAGTTGCAGTTTGTGCAGTAATTATTATTGTGTTGGTATCCAGAAAGAAGAAATAAATAGTTAACAAAATAAGTTAACAACAGATTAGCAGGAAAAATACTAGAGGATGAGGTTAACAGCTTCGTCCTCTTTTAATTAAACGTACTGGAAGATTTATCATATCTACTTCATTGTTATTTCTTTAAAGTGCAGATATAATGGAACAAGCACGATATATGAGATGAAATGTAATATCTGAAATAAACTACAGATGATGACAGGAATTATAAAGAAACGAGGAGTGAAGTAAGATGAGATATTTGCTAAGAAAATTAGAAGAGCGATTAAGTAAGATTAAATTACGTAATCAGCTTAATATTGTCTACTCCCTTGGATTCTTTATTCCAATGGCTATCATTGGGATATTTTTGATTTTTAACACATCAAGATTGTTGTCAATTTATCACTCGGATTTAAATGAATCCAATCATCTACGAGCAAATACGATTCTATTTGAATTGACAAAGCAAATATATACCATAGCAGAAGATCTTGCGTCAGATGATAATCTGCAACAATTACTAACAAGTGAGTACAAAGATAAAAATGATTTTCTTGTTGATGCAAATAATTATGAGAGTATCAGAAAATATCTAAATAACTATCAAATTCTTGATAGTATTACAATATATTCGGAGAACCCTTCTGTACAAAAATATGAACAATTTGATACAGTGAATAGCACCATAAAATCAGAAGAGTGGTATAAAAAAGCTGTTTCTCAGACAAGTGCTTTTTGGATTTCCCAAAGTACAGTAGATAAATATGAAAACACCTATTACAATCTTTGCTTAGTGCGCAAAATACCAATTGCAAATGCGGTGTTATTTATTAAAGTAAATGAAAACTATCTTAGAACTATACTAGTAGATACAAATAATGATCAGTTACTCCTGTATGTGGATGGAGGCGGTATCTTCTTTAGTTCAGTTCGAGAGTGGTATGAGATAGAGAACTTAATTTATATTGATTATGATAAGAAATATTATGAATATGAAGATCCTATTTTTGTTAAAGACAAAAAATATTTAACGAAAGTATCAACATTACAGCTATACCAGACAGATAATCGTATTTATATATGCACAATGGATAATTCAGCCTATGATAATATTAATCAAATTCTTACCATTTGCTTAGTTACTTTAGGCTTTGCAACTCTTTTACCGCTACTTTTTATTCGGTTTTTCACCTCGCAATTCTCAAGACGTGTAGATATCCTAAGAGAAGCTATGCATAAGGCAAGTAATGAAAATTATGATGTACCTTCACAGCTAATGGGTGAGGATGAAATATCAGAAGCCTTTGAAGACCTATTAAAAATGGTGGAGAAGATTAAAATTAAGGATGCCAAAATGTATGAAGAACGGATTAATACCCAAAGACTCCAGAATGCCCAGCAACGTATTGAGATGGAGGTTTTGGCAAGTCAAATTAATCCCCACTTCCTATATAACACATTAGAAACGATTCGTATGAAAGCGTTTAAAGTCGGGGATAAGGATGTTGCAACTGCAATTAAGCTTCTTGGTAAATCAATGCGTTATGTATTGGAGAATACTGGCACATCATCTACGTCCTTAAATAAAGAACTGGAATATATTGAAACTTATCTTCAGATACAAAGGCTTCGGTTCTCTGATAAGGTTAATTATAGCTTACAAATAGAGGAAGGTTTAATAACAGCAGAGCTGGATGTCTTACCACTTTTAATTCAACCTATTATTGAGAATGCCATTGCACATGGGTTAGAGGAAGTGGAAGAGAATGGATTAATCACAATTATGGTCTACACAACTAATATGGAAGGTGTCGACTTATTACACATTGATATCACCGACAATGGAAGTGGTATGGATGCTGCAACACTCTATAAGTTAAGAAGAAAATTAAATACACCGCACCTAAATCCAAACAAAAACATTGGACTATACAACATTAATCAAAGAATTAAATTATTCTATGGTACTCAATATGGGATTCAAGTTGAAAGTGAACCTGAAAAGGGGACTAAGGTATTAATGCTACTTCCAGTGATTAATTTCGAGAACAATTAAACAAAAATGAGCTGTAAATGCGTGGAAAATCATAGATCAATCTAGACAATTTGAATAAAAAAGTACTGTATTTTATGTCAAGTAATGACGGTAGCGATGCTAATAAGGCCTAGGTATAATGGTTATAGTAAAGTATTGTCTTAAAGGACTAGGAGGATAGTTATGAAAGCGGAACAACTTGTGAAAACCAATAAGGAGCGTTTAACCGATATCTTTTTTGTGGCATATCGGATTATAATAATTCTTACATTGATTACGTTATTAATTCCGGCGCTTAACCCTGCTAATATAAGTGAACTTATTAATGATAATATGTCTTTGTTTACTACAGGTATTGATTATCAATCCCTGACAGGCGGAATTACCAGAGCAGTAAACAGAGGATGGGTACAAGAATCATCATTTGTAATTCTTTTTATATCAAGTATGGTTATAATATTGAGTTTTGCTGGAGCAGCAGCTGGTGCATGTATGTCACTGGGCTCCCTGAAATTAAAGAGATTAGCTAATTTAATTTCATCTATAGGTACTGTAGTTGGTTTCTTGGGATTAGGTGGTATTTATATAGCTTATTTGCAAGTATCAGAAACCTCAAATGTTGCTAAGGTTGGACCAGAGTTACCAACAGCAATCTTTATTATTGGAGGAATGCTGTTACTTATATTATTTTTATCAGTCTTATTGCTGGTGCTTCAACCCAAGCCAAAAGAAACTGATGTCTATGAATTAAAGCAAAAATATAAATTGTTTTTATTAATGAGTCCTTTTGTTGTTTTAACATTCTTATTCTCTTATCTTCAGTTATGGGGATGGAGATATGCATTCTATGACTATAAAGCAGGTGACACACTAAGCAGTGATAACTTTGTAGGTCTGAAATGGTTTACTTATTTATTTGAGAATGCGGCAACAAGAAAAGACATTGTTAATGTTATGATTAATACACTTGCAATGAGTGGGCTTGGCTTGGCCACCAGTTGGTGCGCAATGGCATTCGCTATCTTCCTTTGTGAAATTAAAAATCTACGTGTTCGTAGACTTATTCAGACATTTACTACAATTCCAAACTTCATCAGCTGGGTTATGGTTTATTCCTTTGCCTTTGTTCTCTTTTCAACCGAAGGTTTAGTAAGTAATATTATTGTTAACAATGGCGGAACTGCGGTAAACTTCCTTATGGACCCTAGTCACACCTGGCTAAAGATGCTTGCATGGGGTATGTGGAAAGGAATTGGCTGGAGCGCAATTATCTATATCGCTGGTATCTCTGGTATTGATCAGCAATTATATGAAGCTGCTACCGTGGATGGTGCTGGTCGTTTCCAGAGAATGTGGCACATTACAGTTCCAGGATTAATGCCAACCTTTATGGTATTGTTCTTAATGCAGATCGCGGGTGTCTTAACTAATGGTTTAGATCAGTATTTAGTATTTAGAAATCCAAACAATGCGTCCGCAATAGAAGTGCTGGATCTTTATGTGTATCGATTGGGTATTGGTAATGGTATTATTCCTCTATCTACTGTAATTGGTATGTTTAAGTCGGTTATAAGTGTTGCCTTGCTATTTATCGCGAACAAAGTATCTAAAGCAGTTCGCGGCAGCAGCATTATATAGGAGGTGGAGAAATGGCGATAAATGAAGCAAAAAAACAAAAAAAGTTAGAAAGCATGGTTTCTACACCGAAATATAAAATTCATATATCAGATATTATATTTGACATAGTAAACCACACATTTTTTATAGTATTTGCATTGGCATGTATCTTTCCATTCTATTACCTGTTTATTAATACGATTAGTGATAATGAGCTGGTTAGAATTGGTGCAATTCAATTAATCCCTAAGGGGATACATTTTAAGAACTATTTATTGCTGACCAATGTAAAAGAGCTGGGTCAGGCGTTCAATATATCTATATTAAGAACGATAATCGGAACAGCTTTGATGGTAGGTTCAACCGCACTTGTAGGCTTTTTGGTTACCAAGCAGGATATGTGGGGTCGTAGTATCTGGTATCGCTTTATCGTAATTACCATGTACTTTAATGCTGGTCTTATTCCTTGGTATTTGAACATGTCCATGTTAGGCTTAACAGATAACTTCCTTGGATACATTATTCCAGGTATAGTTGCACCTTATAATATTATTCTTGTTAAGACCTATATTGAGTCAATTCCAGCGGAGCTTGAAGAAAGTGCTTATATTGATGGGGCTACTTATATGACGGTATTCCGTAAAATTATCTGGCCATTAAGTAAGCCGATTCTTGCAACCATAGCAATTTTTGGTGCAGTTGGTAACTGGAACTCCTTTCAGGATTCCTTAATCTTAATGCAAAATAACTCAAGCCTTCATACGCTTCAGCATAGATTATGGATTTATCTTAATCAGTCAAATAGCTTGGCAGAGATTATGAAAGGTCAGACCGGCGGTCTGTCAGCTACCGAGCAAGCAGCACTATTAGATTCTAAGACAATTAAATATACAGTATCCATGGTAACGGTACTACCGATTATGTTTGTATATCCTTTCATGCAAAGATACTTTGAAAAAGGTATTATGTTAGGAGCGGTTAAGGGTTAAGAAGGTTTTAACTGCAAGAATGCAGTTTATAAAACTGTAAAAGGGGTTCAAGGGGCTTCTTTTGCAAGAATAAAAAGGAGGAGATAAATACATGAGAAAGTCAAAAAAGTTAGTTGCTTTATTACTTGTAGCAGTTATCGCTTTTTCATTACTTGCGGGATGTAGCAAAAAGAAAGAGGAAACAATTGTTTTAACCATTTACTCGCAAACTGCGAACTATTCTGGTGATCAGATTGGTTGGTTTGCTAAGGAATTATTAGATCGTTTTAATGTTAAGGTTAAGATTGTTAATGATCCAGATGGAGTATTTGTAACACGTATGGAATCTGGTAACCTGGGTGACATTGTAATTTTTGGTAATGATGCAGGTGAATATCTTGAAGCAATTGATAAGGGTATGTTAATGGATTGGAATGAAGATGATTTATTAACTGATTATGGCCCATATATTAAAGAAAACATGTCTAAGGCACTCGAGAAAAATGCAGGTATCAGCCCAGACAAAACAACAGTGTATGGTTTCGGATATAATGTTGCATCCTCTGCAGAGGATCACGTGGCATATTTCTATCATCCTGATATTCGTTGGGACTTATATGCTAAGCTGGGATATCCTAAGGTTGAAACTTTGGAAGATTATATACCTCTATTAGAGCAGATGAAAGAATTAGAACCTGTTTCTGATTCCGGTCATGAAACCTATGGCGTGTCCTTATTTAATGACTGGGACGGCAACATGGTTATGTTTGTAAAGTCCACTGCAGCACTTTACGGATATGAAGAGTTCGGTATCGGCCTATATGACCAATCCACCCAGACCTGGCAGGATTGTTTACAAGAAGGCGGAATGTATCTAAGATGTTTGAAGTTCTATAATACCTTATTCCAGAAGGGATTATTAGATCCTGACTCCTTAACTCAACGTTGGGATGGTGCTCAGGAAGACTATACTGGTGGTGTATCCTTCTTTAGTATCTTCGATTATCTTGGTTCTGCGCAGTACAATACACCTGAACATCTAAATGCAGGAAAAGCAATGTATGCTTTGGCAGCAGAAGATCAAAAGACCCTTACAAATGGTCTAAATGTATTTGGTGGTAACCGTGTATGGACCATAGGTGCTTCAACACAGTATCCAGAGGTATGTATGGAAATCATTAACTGGCTTTCTACTCCAGAAGGCAGAATGATTGGTGAATACGGTCCTAAGGGTGTGACTTGGGATTATGATGAAGATGGTAAGACATTTTTAACTGATTTAGGTCTTAAAACAGTTGAGAATAGAGATACAGAAATGCCTGCTGAAAATGGTGGCGGAACATTTAGAGATGGTGCGAACCAAATGTCTAATATTACTTGGGCTATTGATGCGTATAATCCTGATTCTAATGGTGAAACCTATAATGTTAAGACCTGGGCAAGTTATAATGCAACACAGAACTATGATATTTTATCAGACTGGCAGAAATTCACAAATGCTGAAACACCTAATGAGTATCTCGACAACCGTGATCATATTGTTGCTCCTGCAACAACTTACTCTGAGCCAGATAGAGATGATGATATGGAATTAAAATGGCAGCAGGTTACAAACGTAATTAAGGATTATTCCTGGAAGGCAATCTATGCAGCTAACGATGCTGAGTATGATAAAGCCGTTGCTGATATGATTACAAAAGCAAAGGAATATCATTATGATGACGTTGCACAGTTCTATAGAGACGAAGCTGATATTAGAAAAGGATTAGAGGATGAAGTATTGAAGTAATCCTAGAAATATTATAGAATAATAGATAGATTAGTCTATGGGGAGAGGCTGTTGAAGAAACAGCCTCTTTTTATCAGAAAGGAGCAAAGTATGGGCTTTTTTAGCACGGAGGGTGCGTTATATAAATTTATAAGTCGTCTGTGGGATATGATTGTACTTAATTTTATTTGGATTATTTTTAGTCTTCCTATTGTGACAATTGGAGCATCCACTGTTGCAGCCTATAGCGTAGCACTTAAGATGGTAGATGAGGAAGAGGGTTATATTGTACGATCCTTTATAAAAGCATTTAAAGACAATTTTAAGCAAGGTGTAATATTAGGCTTGATAACTATGATAGTTAGCTATATCGTCTATTTGAATTTTGAGTTGTTTAATGCTATAGAATCCAACCCTTTTATTCTGTTAATTGTAGGAATCCTTGCGGGAGTTTTCTTTTTGTGTTCCCTTCTATATGCATTTCCTTTAGCTGCAAGATATCACAGTTCCGTGATGCAGATTATGAGAAACTCCAGGCAAATTTGCATGAAGTATTTTGTAAGAACCTTAGTACTAATACTTATATTGGCTATGATTATCTTAATGATTCTATGGAATTCAACTACCTTTATGGTGGGGTTAATCTTAGGTCCGGCTTTTTGTATCTTTACCATTGCAGCCTTCTCAAAGAGAATTTTTCAGATGATTGAACGTGATCAGGCAGCAGGATAAGTACGATTAAAATAAATAGTATGAGGAAAGCCTCCGAGACAACAGATGTAGATATTCTACTGTCTCGGAGGCTTTTTATAGGAATATGATTATTGCAAATCTGCATTTTTACGAAACTCTGCTGGACTAAGGCCGACGTATTTCTTAAATTTCTTATGGAAATAGTCCACATTCTTATACCCAATTGCTTCAGAGATTTCATATACCTTTAGCTTGTTCTGCAGAAGTAGTTCCTTGGAATGATTGATCCTAATATAATCAACATAATAATTAAAGTTTACACCAACCGTCTTATTAAAAATTTTACCAAGATAGGCGCTGTTGTAACCAAACAGAGGAGCTATGGATTCTAACTTAATATTATTTTGATAATTGTGATCAATATAATAGAGGATATCATCAATAATACTGTCTCTTGAGGAATTTCCGGTGGCATTCATAATCATCTCAAACTGCTCAGAGAAAAATCGAACAATCTCATAAAGATAATATCTTTTCTCAATTAAATCAATAATGGAGGAATTAGTTGGAAAAGGAATATCCATTGTATTGTAAATGTGATTTAATTTTTCTTTAATTTGAAGATATAAATCTACTAAAAACAATTTAATAGCAGGAATACTATCATTTACATTATATAAGTATTCATTTAGTTCATATAAGGTCTCTGCTACCTTTTTCCGGTTAAAGGTCTGAAGGTGATCTGTTAATTGGTTTGCATAGTCTTGAATATAAGCTATATTAACAGATTCTGCAATTTCTTTCATCTTAGGAAGCTCTTCATAACCAAGGGTATGCTGACCCTGGTGGCAAAAAAAGCGTCGATTAATTAAAGTCAGGGCATCTGTGTAGGAAATATGAATATCGGTTAATTGTCTTACGGGTTGTCCATATGCAAGGAATAGAGAATCGAGAGGACTTCCCTTCTGCGGAGGATTCTTTTCATAGTGTCCTAAGAAATCTTGAAACTTCTTAAGAGCAAATTCACCTTTTAAAAGAATAATATCTAAAGCCTGTATTTTAATATACTCAAAAGTAGAATTCCCTTTATTCGTAATTTTTAACAAATCAGCAAAGTTATAGGCCAGATCAGAAATTTTACGATTAAAGTTCTCATAGATAA
The DNA here is from genome assembly GCA_023407575.1 of Bacillota bacterium. GTDB lineage: Bacteria > Bacillota > Clostridia > Lachnospirales > Lachnospiraceae > Mobilitalea. Next base: position 93,971 of record JAEYLX010000068.1, on the reverse strand, counting down.
CAACCTGATAAACATCGGCATCCAAATGTAACTGTAAGATATCTTCTTCATTAATTGAAGTATATTCCTCGGACTGGTCATTTGTCAGCAGTTCCTGTAAAATGACATTCTTTGCTCTAAGCTTATATTGATTTACATATTTATCATTACGATTTTCTTTATCTAATAGGTCCTTCACTTTAACTATTGCAGACTGTAATTCATCCTCATCAATAGGTTTTGTCAAATAGAAATCTACGCCATATCGAATAGCTGTTTGCGCATAGCTAAAGTCGGGATAACCACTGAGTAAAATACATTTTCCAGTATAGCCTCGTTCTCTGGCAGCAATGATAACATCAATACCATGCATTTTAGGCATACGAATATCCATCAGTACCAAGCTTGGCTGCTTTGCTAGAATTTCTAACAAAGCATCACTACCATTACCAGCCTCACCGCAAATTGAAAAGCCAAGGCTCTCCCAATCCATAATATATTTTAATCCTTCACGGATTGATGCTTCATCATCACATATAAAAACCGTATACATGTAACACCTCACATCCTAACTTTATTCCCAAGTAAAAAGGGTTGTTTTCATTAAGTAAGTCTATCATATTGTTGATTAATCAGTAATAATCTTTATTACCACAGGGAATTCACTGGCTACTGCTGTTGTGGAGAAATGTAATCCATCGTGATCTTTCTGCCAATCGATTGTTTCATCAAAACCAAGAATTTTTATGTCTCTTATAATACCATGAAATCTTGGTGCATTGGCATCGGCAGTTTCAGAAAGGGACTTAATACATACTTTACCATCCTTAGGATATTTTAAAAGAGTTGCATAAAGATGACCATTAGCGACTGTAAATCTAAAGTCTTCACTGGTATAACCATTCTGATTTCCTTCAGAGAACTTTCCCTCTGCATCCTTAGTTGGACCCTCTCCAAAGGTTCTCCACACCTTGCTATTATAAATTGCTTCACCATTAATGGAAAGCCATTTACCAATATCTTTTAATAACTTTTGATCCATCTCAGGCATTGAGCCGTCTGCCTTAGGACAAACATTTAATAATAAGTTACCGTTTTTGCTTACAACATCCACCAGATTACAGATTAAATCATAGCTTGTTTTATAATCAAGAGAATCCGTATAACACCAGGAATTATGTGCCACAGAGGTATCTGTCTGCCAATAAAAGGGTTGAACATTAGCAAACTTACCACGTTCCATATCAACGATACCAGTACCAAAAGACATCGCTTCATGCTTATAACAGATGGCTGTAGGGAAGCCCCATTGAACACCACGATTATAGTAATAGGCAGCAATCTTTAAGAGATGTTTTTTGTAGCCCTCATGTTGGATCCACCAGTCAAAATAAAGTAGTCGTGGCTGATACTTATCAATTAGTTCACAGGTACGCACAAGCCAATCATCCAGAAACTCTTCAAAAGGATAGGGAACAGCAAAGATATCTTCCTGATTTGGCTGCTCTTGAAGAGATGGCCAATAAAAATCGCCTCGGTTTAAAGGTTCTTTAATATCACTATCAAAGTCTTTTCCATTGCCCATGAACCATAGATGCTCTGCACGGTGAGATGAGGTGCAAAATACCAAGTCATCTTCTTCAAAGGCCTTTTTTAATTCGCCTAGGACATCTCTCTTCGGACCCATTTTTACAGAGTTAAAATCAGAGATATCACTATCATACATCTGAAAGCCTTCGTGATGCTCTGCAACTGGAAATACATACTTAGCACCGGCTTCTTTAAACAATTTTGACCACTCAGCCGGATGGAATTTCTCTGCTGTAAACATAGGAATAAAATCCTTATAACCAAAGTCCTTATGTGGACCATAGGTTGCTATATGATGTTCATATTCTGGAGTACCCTGAATGTACATATTTCTGGAGTACCACTCATTATTAAAAGCTGGGATACTATAAAGCCCCCAGTGTACGAAAATACCAAACTTTGCTTTTTGAAACCAATTAGGTACCTCAAAAGAAGCTAAGGAGGACCAATTATCAAGATATGGACCACCTTTAATTACCTTATTAATTCTCTCTAATTCCCTCTGCATTTAACAACCTTACCTTTCGTGATACCTGAAAACCTTGAGTCACAGGCATAATATTTGAAACCTGAATTAAAAATTTCAAGCTGTGAAAAATTCGTTTTTCACACGATCTCCCCTAATGTAACAATTTATATCTATTAATTAGTAGTACTTCCTAAACTTACAGCTGCTTTACGTGCCTCGTCCTGATCTTTCGCGTTCTTTAAATCCTCTTCATATACAGCGGAGTAACCAAGTGCTTTGGTTTTTTTCTGTAATTGATTCATTAAGTCATAAAAGGTTGCCTCCTCCTTTGCGAAAACCATTTGCCAGGAATAGTCTACAATGACTTCCTTACATAAATTGCGTATGGTTGTAAGTTCAGAAGACATGGCAGGAGCAACGTAGCTGCTTCCTGGAGCAACAATAATTTGATTATGCTGTTCTAAGTATTCGTGGCTGGAATCTGCACCCATGTAGGACTTCCAGTCAATGTCTAAGAGACTGTCCTCCATATCAAGAACAGAATCCCATTGGTTGTAATAGTAAGGATAACCATCAGGATCCAGATCACTTTGTGATACTGGTCTTAAATTAAGTTGTGAAAAACCATCCTCCCAGGTTAAGCCACCCCATTCGTCGGGCATCTTTGCGCCTCCACCAAGGAGAGCCTGTATTCCAAATTCAGTAAGATAGGGGCCGTCTTCACCCATATCCCAGGTTAAACCTTTAGGTCCAGCAGCTCCATTAGCAGGAGCAGCAGCAACAATCTGAATTCCTTCGGGTGAATAAATCCAATCAATAAAATCTGCAAGTCGCTCAGGATCTTTTGCATCCGAACCAATTGCGATTACAGTTTTTTGATTCCCTTGAGGGTTACAACCGTTAGAGAAGATTTGCAAATCATCAATCGGTGCTAACATATAACCTTGTCCATTCTCCTTATGTTCAATTGTATTAAAGGCAGATTGTGCTGCCCAGGGCCATGGACAATAAAGGATGGAACCATCCCTATATTTTTCAAATACATCTTCATAGGACTGCACATAGGAATCGGGATCAACAAGACCCATTTGATTTGCATCAAAATAAAATTTTAATATTCTCATGTACATGGAATCAGGATCAAGAATGTTCTGATAATCAGAACCATCTGCCTTCGCAAGTACAAAACCTATTTCGTCATATCCATAGAAACAGGCAGGTTGCTTTGCTGCATTCATCATGTTATCGTCCCAGTCATTAAAGAAGGAAAAGGCATAGGTTGGATTACCAGATGGTGTGTTAGGCATCGCAGTTTGCATATCCTTAAGAACAGGCAGTAGATCTTCCAACGTTGACATTTGAGGATAACCGATGGAGGAGTAGATATCCCATCGTAAATATGGGCCAAAGGTTAATTCCGGACCTTCACTGGAGGTAGTTGCTGGAAGAGTTGATATCTCCGTAGGTATGGCATAGATACCGGACTGTGACATTTTATCATTCAAAAGACTAATAGCTGTCTGGTACTGCATAATAGGCTTATCCTCAATATAATCGCGCATATCAATAATTAGATCCTCATCAACTAAGGATTGTAACTCTCCATTCTCAGCACTGCATATAATTAGATCACCAAGATTACCTGAAGCTGAACGCATTTCTAATAAAGTGCTTCCGCCGGTGGAAACATTGGGAGCTATAATATTCAACTCCATATTAAACTTATCTTTTACAATTTTACCAAACCACCCAGATTGTATACCCTGATAATTTGAAGTGGAAACAAATACATCGATAACCAAGGGTTCCTTATAGACAGTTTTTGATTCGGATTTAGATAATCCACCAGAGCAGGCAGCCGTTGTGAGTAGACTGACGGAAATAGCTGTAATTATAAAAAAGCGAAATTTTCTTATCATAGAAAAACTATTCCTTTCGTGGCACCTGTAAACTGGGGGAATACAGGTGTAAATTTACGTATGAAAAATTTCAAACTGCCTCAATTAATAAAACTGTTAACTCGGTTGTAAAATGATTAAGCATCCTTTGTACTCTTTAGTGATAAGTTCTTATACTGTCTTGGAGTAATAGACTTGGCTTTGTGAAATACTTTAATAAAATAGCTGATATCATTAAAGCCACAATTTAATGCAACATCGGTTATAGCAAGATTAGTTTCTGACAATTGCTCACAGGCACATTCAATCCGATAATAATTCAGATATTCCGTAGGTGTATATCTTGTCATTTTTCTAAAAAACCGGCAAAAATATCGTGGACTAAGTCCAGCAACCTTTGCCATTTGTTCAAGGGTTAAGGTTTCGGTATAGTGTTCCTCAATATATTGTAAAACATCCTTAAAACGATTTAACTGTAAAGAGGAAGTATTCGTCGGAGCACTGTTAACAGAATAGTACTGATTTTCAAACACTAAGCCTAATAATATGTACAAAGAGCCTTGAGTTAAAAATTCATATCCAGGTTGTTTTTTTGACATCGCACGAAAGAGGGCATCCACTGGATTATTTATTACTTCCTTATGTTCCGATAAATTTAGATCCACAATAATTTCACCACGCATAAGCTGGTTAATTTGCTTTCGGCATAGTTTGTTATTGCCCAGCAGAAATTTTAAGTCAAAAACGATACACTCATAGACACAGTCAGATGGATTTCCACCATGAAGAGTACCTCCGGGGAGAAATAGAATGTCATCGGAAGCTGCAGTAATGGTTTTGCCATCAATTGTAAACTGGAAGGAACCTTCCAAAATACGAATAATTTCACATTCTGGATGCCAATGATAGGGCATCTGATAACGGGGATGACTAGATTCCACATGATAATAATCAATAGGAAAATCAAAGGTACCCTGCTGTTTATCTTCTCTATAATCTATATATTTCACTGGCTGCACCCCTATTATAAAAAGTGAATATTGTCTTATTTTTATGTAATTATAACACAAGCATTAGGGCAAGTGCAATTATATAATAGAGGTATACTGAAATAAATTCATTTAATAAACTTATTATACAAGAGCAGGAATAGAAAAGAAAGAAAGATTTTGATTTATTTTAAAAGGCTTTATCTTATAGTAACTTTTATTACGTTTTAAGCCGTAAAACGGCAGAAGGAGAATACAATGGCAAAAAGCAGATTAATAGGAGATTATCCAGTAATTGGGATTCGACCAACCATTGATGGTCGTAGAGGAGAAGTGAAAGTTCGTGAATCCCTGGAAGATCAAACGATGGATATGGCGAGAGCGGCAGCTGGACTATTACAAAGTAATTTACGCTATTCCAATGGTGAACCGGTAAAGGTCGTAATAGCGGATACCACCATTGGTCGAGTAGCTGAAAGTGCAGCCTGTGCGGCAAAGTTTAGAAAAGAAGGTGTAGATATTACCATTACGGTAACACCTTGTTGGTGTTATGGAGCCGAGACCATGGATATGGACCCAATGACAATTAAAGCAGTATGGGGATTTAATGGAACAGAACGGCCTGGTGCAGTTTATTTGGCATCCGTCCTTGCAACTCATGCGCAGAAGGGACTTCCGGCTTTTGGTATCTATGGTCATGATGTTCAAAATGCAGAGGATACCTCGATTCCTGAAGATGTAAAAGAGAAGCTGTTACGATTTGGACGTGCAGCAGTTGCAGCTGCCAGTATGAGAGGTAAATCCTATCTTCAAATTGGTTCCATCTGTATGGGAATTGGCGGTTCTATCATAGACCCAGCCTTTATTGAAGAATATCTGGGTATGCGTGTGGAATCCGTCGATGAGGTGGAAATTATCAGAAGAATGACAGAGGGGATATATGATCCAGAGGAATATCAAAAAGCCCTTACATGGACAAAGAAGTATTGCAAAGAGGGGTTTGACAAAAATAAGCCAGAGTTCCAGAAATCCAGAGAGCAAAAGGATTCCGATTGGGAATTCGTTGTTAAGATGATGGTAATTATAAAGGACCTAATGAATGGGAATCAAAAGCTGCCAGAGGGTTGTGAGGAAGAGATGGCAGGGCATAATGCAATTGCGGCAGGATTTCAGGGACAGAGACAGTGGACGGACTTCTATCCCAATGCAGATTTTGCAGAAGCGCTTATGAACACCTCTTTTGACTGGGAAGGTGTAAGAGAACCATATATTTTGGCGACCGAAAATGACGTATTAAATGGGATTGGTATGTTATTCATGAAACTATTAACAAATCGTGCCCAGATATTTGCAGATGTGCGTACCTATTGGAGTCCGGAAGCGGTAAGAAAGGTAACAGGCTATGAACTGGAAGGAGCTGCGAAAGAGGCAGGTGGATTTATTCACTTAATCAACTCTGGTGCTGCTTGTCTTGATGGTAATGGAGAGTCAAAGGACGAAAACGGAAATGGTGTTATAAAGCCCTGGTATGAAGTGACAGATCAGGATCAAGAGGCGATTTTAAAGGCGACAACCTTTAATGCAGCAGATACCGGTTACTTTAGAGGTGGTGGTTATTCTTCCAGATTTCTTACCAGAGCAGAGATGCCAGTAACGATGATACGACTAAACTTAATTAAAGGTTTGGGACCTGCACTTCAAATTGCAGAAGGATGGACGGTTAATCTGCCGGAAGAGGTATCGGATGTTCTCTGGAAGCGTACGGACTATACCTGGCCTTGTACCTGGTTTGCACCAAGAACTACTGGTGAAGGAGCGTTTAAAACGGCTTATGAGGTTATGAATAACTGGGGAGCTAACCATGGGGCAATTTCCTATGGCCACGTTGGAGCGGATTTAATATCCTTATGTTCCATGCTTAGAATTCCAGTGTCCATGCATAATGTCCCAGAGGATTCAATTTTCCGACCAGCATCCTGGAATGCGTTTGGAATGGATAAGGAAGGACAGGACTACAGGGCTTGTCAGGCTTATGGACCACTATACAAATAATCGGAGGTCAAAAGTGCAAAAATACTATTTGGCAATTGATATTGGAGCTTCCAGCGGGAGACATATCTTGGGTAGTGTAAATAATCAAAAGATATGTCTTGAGGAGATATATCGCTTTGAAAATTCCATGGAAGAAATAGAAGGCACATTCTGCTGGAATACTGAAAAAATCTTTTATCATATTTTAGAAGGAATGAAAAAGTGCAAAGAGATTGGTAAAATTCCGATTAGTGTCGGGATTGACACCTGGGGCGTTGATTTTGTCCTCCTAGATAAACAGGATAAACGTATCGGCGAGGCTGTGGGATATCGTGATCAACGAACGAAGGAAATGCCCTCACTGCTTTCTAAAATAAGATCAGAACAAGAGATCTATGAAAGAACAGGAATTCAGAGTCAGGTATATAACACCCTTTATCAATTGATGTCCTTACAAGAATCAGTATACCAGGCTAATGCGGCTAATGAGCCGTCTTTTTACCAGAAGAATAAAGATTCATTAGAAAAGACGGAGAGTTTGCTCTTTACCCCAGACTACTATCATTTCCTATTAAGCGGTGTTAAGAGTCAGGAATATACCATTGCATCAACGAGTATGCTCCTGAATGCTCACACAAAGACCTGGGATTATGAGCTGATTGAGCAATTGCAGCTTCCAAAACATCTGTTTCAAGAGCTTATTATGCCTGGAACCATTATTGGAGAACTTCAACCTAAGATACAAGAGGAGGTTGGATATAACTGCCACGTGGTTGCTCCTGCCGCACATGATACTGCCTCAGCAGTGGCAGCAATACCGAGTACTGAAAAAGCTGTGCTATATATAAGTTCGGGAACCTGGTCCTTAATGGGAATTGAAGCAGAGGGACCCAATTGTACAGACGAATGTAGAAGAGCAGGATTTACAAACGAGGGAGGTTATAATCATCGTTACAGAATTCTAAAAAACATAATGGGATTATGGATGATTCAATCCCTACGTAAAGAGGTTGCAAAAGACCTTTCCTACGCTGAGATTTGCACTGGAGCTGAAAAGGAAACAATCACATCAATTGTAGATTGCAATCATGAAAGCTTTCTGGCACCTAAGAGCATGGTTCAGGCTGTTCAGGAGTTCTGCCAAAGATCAAATCAGCAAATACCGGAAGGTATTTATGAATTGGCAGCAGTAATTTATAACAGCCTTGCAAAATGCTATGCGTCTTCTTTAGATGAAATTGAAAAGCTTACTGGTAAACACTATGATAAAATTCATATTATTGGGGGAGGTTCAAACGCTACCTATTTAAACGAATTGACCGCAAAATATACTGGCAGAGAAGTTGTCGCCGGACCAGGTGAAGCTACAGCCATAGGCAATATTATCGTGCAAATGATAGCAGCGAAGGAATTTGCATCCTTAGAAGAGGCTCGTCTCAGTATATAAGTTTGGGTGTTTGTCAACCATGTTAGAAACGTATTCATATGTAGTATAAGAATCTCATAGAATAAAATAAAGCATTTAAAGGACTACTAAAAAATGAGATTTCTTATCTATATATCGGATTATATAATACCATTTTTGTTTTTCTATATTGTAGGTATGGGGCTTTTATCAAAGCAAAATGTATTTGATGATTTCATAACGGGAGCAAAAGATGGATTTAAGCTGGTTCTGGATATTTTGCCTACTTTAATTGGGCTTATGGTGGCTATCGGCATCTTAAGAGCTTCGGGAGCATTGCAAATTGTTTCCGATCTTTTGCAACCACTAACCGACCTGCTGCATTTTCCTTCAGAAGCAGTGCCACTGGTTATTATTAAAATGTTTTCTTCTTCTGCCGCCACTAGCTTGCTACTGGATATTTATAAAGAGCATGGTCCGGATTCTTATCTTGGAAGATTAACAAGTATCATTATGAGTAGCACCGAGACGATTTTCTATACGTTAGCTGTTTATTTTATGGCAGCAGGAGTAAAGAAAACCAGATATACCTTAATCGGTTGTTTGATCGCAACTATAAGTGGTATTGCAGCCAGTACAATCATTACAAATTTAGTTTTTTAATATAATAACTTTAATTTAAGATCCAACAGGTTAATTCAGACGTGTAGATGAAGATTTGATTAATAAAAGCATGAATTTTGATTTCATTAATATAATCCACATTTCATCAATAAAGTATGAATACGACTTTTGACACAGTAATAAATATTGAAAACTACAAGATTCAGGACCTGGTTACATAAAATTCTGTAATTGTCATATACTAACCTCACAGCGAATAAGTCGCTTTATCATAGATTTGAGCTAATGATTAGGTAAAATGCTATACTATGAGGTGAGTTATGGATCAGGATAAACGCGAAAAAAACAGACAAAAGAAAGAACAGGAAAAGATGAATTCTGTTACGAATTCAGTAAGGCCTGAAAATCAAAATCAAACACACAATGCAAGAAAAGAAGGAGTCGGAAGACAGAACTTCAAGTATAAGGATCAATAAGTAATAAGTGGCTGCCGCATTATGTGGTAGCCACTTTTACGATATAAGTGAAATGCTGGATTATTCCAAATATTATAGACTAGGTTCGGCTGAACTGTAGCAAATTATTAATTTGCCTGTAACGGTTAATCATAATAGCAGGTTGTCATAGTAAAGAAGCTATTGTATAATGGGTAGGATATAAAAGACTTTCTGCTAATTAATTAAAAGGTCAAGATTAATTAAAAAGTTAAAGATGATAAATAGAACTAAATTGAGAGTACGAGGTTAGAACATGATTTTTGAAACACACGCCCATTATGATGATGAGGCATTTGATATAGACCGAGAATCCTTGTTAGAACAATTTCCGAAGAACAATATTGATTACATCGTTAATATCTGTGCAGAGTTTAATTCAGTAGAAAAGGTATTAGAACTCGCTGATCGATACCCCTATATTTATGCTGCGGTAGGAATTCATCCAAGTAATTGTGGGGAACTGAATGAAGAAAAATTTGCATGGGTAAAAGAAATGGCACAGCACGCAAAAAGTGTCGCTATTGGAGAAATTGGTCTAGACTATTATTGGGATATACCGGAACGTCCGGTACAGAAGGAATGGTTTAGCAGGCAGATGGATTTAGCAAAGGAGTTAAAGCTCCCAATGGTAATTCATAGTCGTGATGCTGCTAATGATACGTACCAAATGATGAAAGAGGCAAAAGCAGATTCTGTGGGAGCAATCATACATTGCTTTGGATATGGGGTAGAACAAGCCCGACAATATCTTAATATGGGATTTTATTTAGGAATAGGTGGAGTACTTACCTTTACTAACGGCAAGAAGCTTAAGGAAGTAGTAGAGTATGCTCCATTGGAACAACTGGTGTTAGAAACGGACAGTCCCTATCTAGCTCCGGTTCCACACAGAGGCAGCAGGAATAATTCAAATAATTTAACGTATGTTGCAAAAGAAATAGCAAGAATTAAACAGGTAGATTATGACGCAGTTCTTCAAGCAACCTATGAAAATGCAAAGAGATTTTATAATATATGATTTGAGAGGAAATGTATGGCACAGCTTGGAAATCCAAAGAACACGATTGAAGTATTAAATAAATACAAATTTGTCTTTCAAAAGAAATTCGGACAAAATTTTCTAATTGATACCCATGTACTCGATAAAATTGTACAAGCCGCAGAAATAACGAAAGACGATTTTGTTTTAGAAATTGGACCTGGAATTGGGACATTGACTCAGTATCTGTGTGAAAATGCCAGAGAGGTCGTGGCGGTGGAAATCGACAGAATGTTGATACCAATTTTAGAAGATACTCTTTCGGAATACGATAATGTCTCTATTATAAACAGTGATATCTTAAAGCTGGATATTAACGCGTTGGTTCAAGAACGTAATCAAGGAAGACCTATTAAAGTGGTAGCTAACTTGCCTTATTACATCACTACACCTATTATTATGGATTTATTTGAGCGTCAGCTTCCTCTGATTAATATTACGGTTATGGTACAAAGAGAAGTGGCAGATAGAATGCAAGCATCACCTGGTACTAAGGACTATGGTGCACTATCCCTTGCAGTTCAGTATTATGCAAAGCCATATATAGCAGCAAATGTTCCACCAAATTGCTTTATGCCTCGACCGAATGTTGGGTCGGCGGTTATAAAATTAACCACCCATGAAAAGCCTGTCATTGATGTTAAGGATGAAAGATTAATGTTTCGCTTAATTCGAGCCTCCTTTAATCAAAGAAGAAAAACATTGGTTAACGGACTGAATAACTCGCCGGAATTGTCTTTTTCAAAGGAAGAGATTCAGCAGGCTCTGGAACAGATAGGGATGATTGAGAATATACGTGGAGAAGCACTTAGCCTGGAAGAGTTTGCAAGGTTAACAAATGCTTTATTAGGTTAATAACAAAAATGCTCCTGACTAGACATAAGAAAAAGTCTAATCAGGAGCATTTTTTAATATATGGATAAATGGGTTCGTTTCTGGCAGTAAACATATCTGTTCCGATAGTAAAATAACCGCGATTTGGAATAATGGTACGACCTTTCGAATATATTGAATAGAATTATTTAACCCAAGGTATGAGAAAGTGAGGGAGTGATTATTGTGGCTGATTATAAAAGAATGGTATCTTATATGTATCAATATGAAAACGGAGTAAAAAGAAAAAATGTTGGGTATGCCCGAATAGAAGCAAAAGGCGGCCAATGTAAAATTACATTACATATGCAGCTTCTTGGTCAATTAGATAGCATTTTCCCAACCTACCTAATTCAAAGAAATCAGCAGAATATGGAATTGGTATACTTGGGAGATACTATGCTGAAGAATCAAATTATGGATAGTAGACTTCTTGCAAATGAAGCTAATATTATGAATTCAGGCCATACGTTAGCTGATATGGGCGGACTTTTGTTGTTTTTAAATGATAATATTTTCTTTGCTACAGAGTGGGATGATAAGCCTATTCACGCAAAAGAGGTTCTAGAAGCCCTAAAACCAAGTAATCAAAATACAAAGGAACAGGTTGATATAGAAAATGTGGAGGTAGCTAATCTAGACCATAAAAGTACGATTGGCAATAATAATAGAGAGACTACTGGGAACCAGGAAGAAAACAATAGAGAGCAACAAACAGAAGAAAATAATCCAACAGAAGAAAAAGATCAAACGGAGGCGGACACACGTATTATTACAGAGATTCAAGAACCTCCGGAACAACTAGATGAGATGATTAATCAAGGACAGGAAATGCTGGAAGATATCCTGAAGGATATTACAGAGCAATTAACGCTGGAAGAAGAGTTGCTGCTTCCTAAATATAAATTACCCAGAGGCTGGAAGACTTTTGAGAGACAGAATCAACCATTTATAGAAGACGAAAGTCAAAATGGGCAGACAGAAGATAACCAGCAGAATTCGTCGAGCTTTGAACAGAGTTTTTCTGAAAATCTCCAACAGGATTTTATTCAAGACTATCTTCAAAATATTCAAACAGAAAAGCTGGAGGCACAGGAGGATTTTAGTGAGGATGTAGATGAAGCTGAGGAAGACGAAATACTGGAGGATAATGTGGAAGGAACAGAGGCAGTTGAAGATAATCAGTTACTGGAATCCATGGATACAAACGAATTAGAGGCGGCTGAGATGCGAAATGAACCTGCTACAGCAACCTATTTATTTGAAAAACAGCAAAGAATTAATCCTTTTGAGGACAATGAAATTCTTTTATGTGTAAAAATTGAACCCAAAGACATCGGGTTACTACCAAAAGAGCTTTGGACACTCAGTAGCAATAGCTTTTTACTACACGGGTTCTATTGCTATCATCATTTGATTTTTGCAAAAATGCAGGGGGCTTCTGGATTTAGATATATTTTGGGGATACCCGGAATTTTTCATAACCGAGAAAAATTTATGGCAAAAATGTTTGGGTTTGAGAGCTTTAAGTCCATTCGCAGAAGAGAAACGAGGCAAGGAGATTTTGGCTATTGGTACTTAACAGTAAATTTTTAAGATTGATGATAAGGATTTATAAGGGAATATTGCTTATGGTCCCTCCATTTACCATGAATGAAGGCAAAGCCTCTTGAGATTCCTTCATACTGAAAGGATAGTTTCTCTAGCAATTTACCAGAGGCTATATTTTCGGGCATAGTATGAGCCTCAATTCGGTGCAGCTGGTAATCTCTAAAAATCAGCTCAATTGCAGATTGAATACCTTCAAGAGCATAGCCTCTTTGCTGGTGTTTCGTAGCAAACTTATAACCAAGACTGCAGGTATAGTAGGGTTCTCTTGCTATTTTTTGAAAGCAAAGAGAACCTATTATTTCGTCAGGATAATCCTTTAAGAATACCCAAAAACGAAGGAGCTTGCCTTCCTGCATTTGAGTATGTTCTGCAGTAAGGGAAGCCGTATGATAAGCAAGGGTATAAAAGGTATTACTGCGTAAAGGTTCCCAAGGTTCAAAGGCAGCCTTATTCTCCTGATAAAAGCTTAAGACCAAAGGAGCAGCATCACTGCTTAAGGTCTTTAATAACAATCGATCTGTTTCATAGGACTTATTCATAAAAGCAAATCCTTTCCGTTCTTAGATATATATTAGATAATTGGGGAAACCCCAAAAATGTATGAATCGTATTGCTTCTTTAAAACTACATAGTTACACCACGCAAAAACACATTGGCTAGGTAAGGTTTTAGTAGATTGGTGAATTCAATTAAGGTATCTGTTGTATGAGGATTGAGTCCGGTCTGTATCATATCCGAGGAGTCTTTATAACTTTGAAGATAATAAGCGGTTGCTCCATTTATCCATTTACCAATGGAGACAATATCCTCTAGGGTGTGAAATTCTTTTACGATGGTTGTTCTAAATTCATAGGCAATGGAAGCTGTAAGCAGAAATTCGATGCTTTCATTTATTTTATCCAATAAGAAGGAAGGAATACCTGTGGTTATAGCGTATTTTTCTTTAGAGTTCTTAATATCCATTGCAATATAATCCACGAGGCCATCCTTAACTAAGCTTTTGAGCATAGATGGGTTAGTACCGTTGCTATCCAGCTTCACTTTTAAGTTTAAAGCTTTAATTTTTTCAAGCAAGCTTGGAAGCTCTGAATACAAGGTGGGTTCCCCACCTGTGATGCACACACCTTCTAAAATATGCTTTCTGCTGTAAAGAGTAGATAAAACGGTTTCTTCAGGTATGGCATTTTCAGAGATTATTCTGGTTACCAAAGAGGCATTATGGCAGAAAGGGCAACGCATATTACAGCCGGCAAGAAATATTGCAGCAGCAATATGACTCGGATAATCCAAAAGAGTTAGTTTTTGATAGCCATGGATTTGCATGTTGTCACCTCATATATGATATGTTAAAATCATCATATCAAATGAAAAGGTTCAAGTCTAGAAGCAAAGGAATATTTGTAATGGAGAATGAAAAATATATGCGTGAAGCCCTGAAAGAGGCAAAAAAGGCAATCCGTCTTGGAGAGGTGCCAATAGGGTGTGTCATCGTATATGAAGATAAAATAATTGGAAGAGGCTATAATAAAAGAAACACAAAGAAGACAACGTTAGCACATGCAGAATTAATTGCGATAGAGAAGGCAAGTAAGGTTCTGGGGGATTGGCGATTAGAGGACTGTACCATGTATGTGACCTTGGAACCATGCCAGATGTGTTCCGGTGCAATCGTACAGGCAAGAGTGAAAAAGGTAGTGATTGGAACCATGAATCCAAAAGCGGGCTGTGCAGGATCTATTCTTAATATTCTGCAAATGAAGGAATTTAACCATCAGGTAGAAACGGAAATTGGTGTCCTGGAAGAGGAATGTACAAAGGTTTTACAATCATTCTTTAAAGAACTTAGAGTGCGCAATAAAATGGAAAAGCTTGAGGGTTGACATTTATACTTAAAAATTATATACTTGGCATACAGCTTTTTTGGAATAAATAAAGAAATCTTAAATAAAATATCTATATTGAATTAGTCATAAAATTTCCGTGCAGCCGGGGAGATAGCGGTGCCCTGTACCTGCAATCCGCTACAGCAGGGGTGATGTTCTGCCTAGGGTGACTTACTGTAGGGCCGCCCTTTATAAGTAATGTTGACGTTTGGGTCTTACGCAACAGAAATTTGTGAACCGTGTCAGGTCAGGAATGAAGCAGCACTAAGCGAAACCTTCTGTGTGCCGTGAGGCTGCCTGGACCGAGTTAACTGTAAAGGTAACGCTTATGGTAAGCATTCGAAGCAGAGCGCACGGAATTAAAAATATAAGATAGAATACAATTGATGGTAGGATTTATATATCCTGCCTTTTTTGTGCATAAATAATCAAAGAGTACAAAGAATAAAGATGGATAGTGTAATAACGTTAGTAACATTTTTAAGTAATAATTCCATTAATTGTGTAAAAAAATAACAAAAAAACTCACTAATTTGTAAGTCTTTTGCCCTATTATCGTCGAATTATATATATTTTACTTTAGAATTAGGTCGAATTGGTGTATAATATACATGACAATAAACAAGTAAATTAGGCGGTGTACGAATGGATGTCAAATATAATCCTAATGCAGTAAATCAGTTTTTGAAAGGAACCAATGTATTTACAGAGGGCGAACAGGTATTTCATGTAGCGATGATAATCAAAGGGAGAGTGCTCATTCATAACAACGGGTTACGTGTAGTTATGGGGTCCGGTTCTTTTCTGGGGATCAATGATTTATACCTTGGGAAATATCAAAGCAATTATACTGCTGTTGATGATCTTTTGCTGTACCTGTATCCTGTAAAGCATATAGATGAAATAGAGACAATTCTGTCTTTAAATAAAGACTATCACGGCTACATGGTAGCTTCATATTATAAAGAAATTTATGATTTGGATCAAATTTATCAAGGAATAATAAAACATGGATCCGCTCTAAATCAATTTTTAGAGAATAGCTTTGAAACCTATCAGGCTTTGGGTTTGAGAAGTGGTAATAGTCCAAGGAAACCGGAGTGGGTAAAGGACCTTTCTTTTTTAGACAGGGATATGGAGCTGTTTAGAGATCGTATCAATTATTATTCAGAATGTAGGAATTTACCTATAGAAGCAGTAAAAGTTTTTTATTCTTATGGGAATGCCATAACACTTTATCAGCTGGAAGATCAAGTTGGAGTAATCAATCAGCAGATAGAAGAGTTAAAGGAAATTTCGAAAGAATATTACAAGTTGGCAAGTCTTCTTATGGATGACAGCGATAGTTGTTTGTTTCACTTAATTGCTGAACTCGCAATTAAAACAGGAACTTCTTTAAATTTTAATAATGAGCTGATTGATCTAATGGACCTTTTAATTGAGGAGATTAACAAAGCAGAAGTATTTACAGAACGAATGATGGGGAAAAAGCTTGCGATTAATCGGCAAAAGATGGAGGAGGTATATCATCTTCTGTTGGTGGGAGATAAGCTCTCAGAAGAAGTCACAGAGTTAGATTTAAAGTATTCCAGAGAGGATGCGGGGAGGGTAATTAACGAGCTGGAAGAATCTTTTGATACTATTCTTAAGTATGCGGAGATTTCAGAAGAGAGATCAAGTCAGATGCATAGTGTTATGCAGGACTTTATTCACTTAAAGGACAAGTTCTCTACGGAAGATGCAGCAAGAGCAATTAGAAGGAGAGTTTCGGATAACCACTACGAGATTTATAAAAAAGTATTTCTCAAAGCTTATCATGATGGAAATACGCCAAGACTGATAGAGATGTTTTTGAAGTTTGGTTATTGCGATGAAAGATTATTGACTAAGGAGCAGTTACTCTCCTTGTATTATTTGAAGGATGAATCACAGAATCAGGAAGCCGGTAAGATTTACGATATTAAGGAGTGGTTGACACTTATCTATGAAGGGAAAAGAGAACCTTCTAAGAATGAATTTGATCAAGAATATACAGAGATGCTGAATAGTCTTAAAAAACATGGTACTCTTACTGAACAGGAAGCAAAAGACTGGCTTCATAATCCCGATAAAAGAGTGGAATACGAAGTGGATAATATGTTTCGATACAATAACCGTACCACCAATGGACAGATATCAAGCTTTGTACCGGTTCTTCATAAGGACTTATGGGCAAATAATATAGAGAGACTTAGAGTAACAACAACAAAAGTAAACGACGCAATTGCTGAAATTCTTAAAATTGACTATTCCGTATTTGACCGAGAAGTTATCTATTCGGATAAAGAGAAGAATATTGTGAAGGAATATATAATAAAAAGAGTATTTCCTGATATTATACTAATGCCCAATGTTGGTAGCAACGGAGTTATGTGGCAAGAGATTACAGGAAAACGAAGGGATAGTGCAGGCCGTTTTCTTCTGCCCATTTTTACTGATATGAATTTGGGTACACTATTAACAAGAATTTTTGGAAGATATCGTTGGGAGCTATGTAGAACAATCGAAGGAGCATCCTGGAACGATATCACACACAAATCCTTAACCTCGGAGTATTCAGATTATATTCAATTCTACCGTAAAAATAAAGAACTATCTGAAGAGAGAAAAGAAAGAGTGAAGCAGCAGATTCAAAAAGGGCGTAATAATAATCGTGAAATCTTTGTGATTGACTATGAACAATGGATTCAAAATGAGTCTCTGGGAGCAATGAAATTAAATAAACCAGTTAGAGAGATTATGGCCACCTATTGTCCTTTTTCTTTGGAGATTAGAGAAAAGATTAAACTTCATCCAGTATTTGCAGATGCAATGACCAGATATAACAAAGAAAAATTAAAGAAAATTAGAGAAGTTGAAAGCAGAATTCGATTATTGCAAAAGGATCAGGTTGAAATAACACCGGAGATATTATACACCCTCAGTTATTACAAAGAGGTATAGAGGATCGCTTTTTATGTTGTACTTATGATAAAAAGGTTGTTGCATCTTGTAACAACCTTTTTTCGTCTATAAGAAAGACCATCTTCATAGGTTGGTACTTGTCTAAATAGAAGACAAATGGTAGTATAAAATTTATAAATATGTACATGAATTTGGAGGGTAACCTTGTGCTTGAGCTAATGGAAGTCAAAAAGTATTATAGAGACAACCGTGCGGTGGATGGAATGTCTTTTTCTCTAGGAGAAGGGGAAATTCTTGGACTGATTGGTGCTAATGGTGCAGGCAAAACCACAACACTTTCTTTGATTGCTACCTTGCGTAAACCCGATAGTGGAAAAATACTATACCGTGGCCAGGACATTGTAGCGCAACCCACTGTCCTTAGGAGAGAACTGGGATATGTGCCCCAGGAAATTGCGTTGTATACCCAATTGAATGGGTTAGAAAATCTTAAATTTTGGGGCAGAGCAAATCACATTTATGGAAAGCACCTTAATGAACGGGTGGAGGAAGTGTCAAAAATAATTAATTTTGATCTAGGGACACTAAAAAAGAAGGTAGAAAGTTATTCCGGTGGGATGAAAAGAAGACTAAATATTGGTGTCGCACTTTTACATCAGCCCAAACTTATTATTATGGATGAACCAACGGTAGGGCTAGATATAGAATCAAGAAATCAAATCCATGACACTATTTTAGAACTAAAGAAAAAGGGCGTTAGTATTTTGTATACAGGGCACCATATGGATGAAATGGAAAAAATTTGTGATAAGATTTGCATTGTCAACAAAGGAAAATGTGTTTTATTTGGAGACAAAGCTGAATTGTTGAAGGAACAAAAAGGGCTTGAGGATTTGGTACTTAGGACCTTACACAAAGAAGAATAAGCTAGGGGAGACATTAGCTTATTAGGAACAAGAGATGATAGCAGAATGCTTTATGTACTTAAGGAGGGTAAGCTATGGGAAGCTATGAGCAGATTGCAAAGCTCGAGGAGGCAAAAAAACGCTATGATGATGGTGACCTCCTGTCTGCAGAGAAAGTGATTCGTACACTGGATATTAGAAAAATCAAGCATTTAACAGATTTGAATCTAATTGCGGGAATTTATGCAGATAATGAAAATTATGAAGAGGCAGCAGAGATATATCTTAATATATATGACAAGGCTAAATCAAGAAAGGCATTATTTCAATACATAGAAATGCTGATTAAACTTAATAATGTGGAAGAAGCAGAGAACTATTTAAAACAATATCAGAAAATTGCCCCTAAGGACTTTTATATTCATGTATTTCGATACAAAATAGATAAGCTAAAGGGGGAGACCTATGAGAAGCTTATTGAGATTTTGGAAGAGCTGAAAAGAACCGAATATACGGAAAAATGGGCGTATGAATTAGCCAAGCTCTATTATAAAGCCGGTAAAGAAGAGGAATGTATTAAAGAATGTTCCCAAATTGAGCTGTGGTTTGGCGAAGGTACCTATGTTGAAAAGGCGAGAATGCTGAAGGCATATTATTCTGGTGCTACTGACAAAGATAATATTATGGAAGAAATCAAGAGACGAGCTGAAGTGGTTAGACTAAATCAGGATGAAACCTCAGAGATGCACAAGAATCCAGTTGATGCGGAAGAACTTCAATATGAAGAAGCAAGACAGGAAGAAGATCAGGAAGATTTTCAGAATGATTCTATCTTGAGAGAAGCGCAAGAGCAGATGGAAGAGATAGAAGAAACACCGCCCCTGGACCAGGATTATCTAATTGAGGAATTAAAAAATGATGTTACAAGTATGATGTTGGATGAGGATGAGCAAGTAAATCCTATGGAGGACGTTTCTACTGTAGACAACATAGATCTAGATCAGTTGGCAGCGTTATATCAGTTCCAGCCAAATGAAATCTTTGGAAAATTTGTTGAGGATTCAGAGATAAAAAATCAGCTGGCAAAATGCCTAGAGTATATTTGTACGGATGAATCACGAACTTCAATGCTAATGATAACAGGGCCAAAGGGATCAGGGAAAACAACTCTGGCGAAGAATATGGCTTTATTTCTGTTTCAGATAGGTAAACTAAATTCATCTAAAATGGCAAAAATATCAGCTGAAAAATTGAATGAAGTTGATCTTATGACAAAGACTATGACACTTAAGGATTGTTGCTTAGTAGTTGAAGATGCCAGTCTTCTGAAACAAAGAGCATTTGATAATCTTTTGGAATTTGAAGAAAAGATGCTGGGAAGTATAGCCATCATTTTTGAAGAAGATAAAAAGAATACCAATAAACTATTTTTGGAGTATCCAAAGTTAGCGGAGTTAATGAAAAATCAAATACACCTATCCTAATAAAACCGAAATTATAATTAAAGTAGTTATCATAAAAAGAAAGCTTCGTAAATATCATATAACCGCACCTGCTTTAAGCTGATGTAAGCGGTGTATATGGAATTACGAAGCTTTTGCTTTTTAAACTTTAAATTGTATTGTTATTTCATCAGATAGGGATTGACCAAGCTTTGACTTTACATTTGTGGTTATATGCAAGAGATAGGACTCATTTTTCTCGTAAGGGGATAGGGGCTCTATCTCTATACAGTTATCTACTGTATCATACCGTATATTTGTTTGAAGTGGAACCTGACTTAGTGAGGTAACATAAAGGTTACGATTGTTTACTGTAGCGGGATTAAGAGGTGCAGTAAATTTTATTCGCCATACAAAGCTCCCGGTTTTAAATTTCAGGCTTTGCTTAACCTTCTCTTGGTTACTGCCTTTAACAGATTCGATTTTAATAAAGTTGGACATAATAACCATGCCTTTCTCAAAGTTTTTAAATAGTGTACCCAAAGCACAGAATTTAAAAGGTGAAGTTGCAAATACAAACAAGATATTTATTGAATATTTTTATAATTATACTTTTAATATAATAATTATAGCACAGGATACCTAAACTGCAATACTGCAAATCACATATAGGTTTTAATAAATATTCAAGATTAGTATATGAGTACATTATACTATTTTAATATTATACATTATCCAAGATAAGTGAAATAATTTATTATTTTTGCGGTTTAATATTTGGATTTTTTCTTCTAAATTTACCTTTTGAAATTAGCTTTTATTATGAATAGAAAAATTCTTATGAATTAAAATATGTAGTATAGATAATGTTTCATAGGTAGTACAAAATGTAAATGGAGGAAACTAAATATTGGAAAGGAGGATGTTTACAAAATGTTACGAATATTTTAAATTGTAAAAAACAATTTACAAAACCCTACGTTGTGGTATAATCAAAGTGGCATTGAATAAAAAAATGCATTTTTTATGTGCAAAATATACAAACTTAAGTTCGATAGAATAAACAGAGGTGTGCAATGGAGCAATATATTATTAAGGGTGGAAAACCGCTCACTGGTGAGGTGACGATAAGTGGTTATAAAAATGCGGCACTCGGTATTATAGCAGCAGCGGTTATGACTGACGAGACCGTTAAAATAGAAAATGTCCCAGATGTTAAGGATATCAATGTATTGTTACAAGCAATTGAGGATATTGGCGCTAAAGTAGAGCGAATAAATAGAACAACTGTAAAAATTAGCGGGAATAAGATAAATTCGGTTAACGTAGATTTCGATTATGTTAGAAAAATTAGAGCTTCCTATTATCTGGTAGGAGCATTACTTGGTAAATATAAAGATGCAAAAGTGGCATTACCCGGAGGGTGTAATATTGGAAGCAGACCCTTTGACCAACATTTTAAAGGATTTGAAGCATTAGGTGCAGAAGCAAAGATTGAGCATGGTATGATTTGTGCAAAAGCAGAGAACCTTACCGGTGCACATATTTATTTTGACTGTTCCAGTGTAGGTGCAACAATTAATACTATGTTGGCAGCTTGCTTAAGTGAAGGACAAACGATACTTGAAAATGCAGCAAAAGAACCACATGTGGTTGATGTTGCTAACTTTTTAAATAGTATGGGTGCTAATATTAAAGGAGCAGGAACTGACGTCATTCGTATTAAAGGTGTATCAAAGCTCCATGGAAGTGAATATGCAATTATTCCAGATCAGATTGAAGCGGGTACTTTTATGTTTGCTGCAGCTTCAACCAAGGGAGATATTTTAATTAAGAATGTTATTCCCAAGCACTTGGAGGCATTTACTGCTAAATTAATAGAAATTGGTGCACAGGTGGAAGAGTTTGATGATTCTATTCGTGTAAAAGCCAATGGAAAGCTGGGCAATACACATGTAAAAACATTGGTATATCCTGGATTTCTTACTGATATGCAGCCACAGATGACTACATTACTTGCTCTCTCAAAGGGAACAAGCATAGTGACGGAAAGTATATTTGAGAACCGATTTAAATATGTGGATGAATTAGCTCGTATGGGTGCAAATATTAAGGTAGAAAGTAATACCGCTATTATAGAAGGTGTAGATAAACTTACCGGAGCAATTGTCACAGCTCCTGACCTTCGAGGTGGAGCAGCGCTTGTTATCGCTGGACTGATGGCGGAAGGCTTTACAACAGTGGAACATGTGGAATATATTGAACGCGGCTACGAGAAATTAGAATACAAACTACAACAGCTTGGAGCTGCCATTGAAAAGGTAGATTCTGATGATATGAAAGCAATTCGTAAATTTAAATTAAAAGTTAGTTAATCAAAGAGATGAATAACTGATAAAAACCCCCTAGTTCACATCATGAGAATTAGGGGGTAACTTTATGCTTTAAAGGATATTAAGTAGCTATTTTAAGGACACTATTTGTAAATCCCTATGTCGAGTAAGGTCAATAAAAGTATCTTCAACCCTTATAATTGGTCTTGATAACTCACGTCTATTTATAAAAATAATTTCTCCAGTCTGTCCATTATTCAGAAGAACACTACTGTGAATGTAAGTTTGAACAATTCCTTCCAGAAAGGTCATGATATATTTTGAATCGTATTTGGCATATCCTTCAGTTTCAAAGATATGTATCACATTAAAAGGACACAATGGGCCACGGTAAACTCTTGCGCAGGTCATTGCGTCATATACATCAGCAATGGAGACAAGTTTAGCAAAGGAATCAATTTGATCACTGTAAAATCCGTAGGGATAACCGCTTCCATCACAGCGCTCATGATGCATTAAGGCAGCTCTTTTTATTCTAGGGTCAAACTCTTTACTTTTAAGTAAGTTATACCCACGGAGAGGGTGGGTTTTTATGGTTGAGAACTCTTCCTCTGTTAACTTTGATGGCTTCGTGATGATATTAGAGGGAATCATCAGCTTGCCAATGTCATGCAGTAAACCTGCCAAAGTAATTGTTTCCAGGTCCTTTTGGTTGAAGTTAAGCCACTTTCCTATAACATTGCATATTAATGCAACGTTTAAGCTATGGACATAAGTCGTATCATCATAATTTCTCATACAATGTAACATATTAAAGAGCTCAATATTAGAGGAACAACTATTGAGTAGCTTGCTGGTCTCATTTAGCATTTCATCAATATTAATATCTTTTTTTCCAGTTACCATTTGATCAAGTGATTCTTTGAATTCGTTTACGGTATTCTGATAAGCCATATGAAAACGTTTAAAGGATTCGCGCTCTCTTATTTTTTCATAATAGGTGGAATACTCTGAGGCAAACTCTACATCGGCGTTTTCTGCATAAGAAAAAACAGATAACTCCATGATAGAATAAAATACAAGTCGAGTTATCATCTTATCAGTTAAGGTGGTATCTTTGGATAAAATAAGATGATCGTCCTTTGTATAAACATCCGCAGCTACCACCATGCCTGGGATTGCTTGGCTTATTAAAATTTTAACTGTTGTCATTGTCTGCATACTGTGATGTAGTCGCCCCCTTAATATATATTTCCATACTACACTAAAAACGACAATAAGAAAATACAATTAAGAAAAGTATAGATATTTTAAGTCGAAAAGTCAATAATTATGTAAAATATGGTAATTATTTGGGTAGAAAGTAATATATTATTATGATTATGTAACAGTATTAGATACAGTGTATATTTGAAAGCGAGCTGAAAGGTTTATGTAACAGTTTAGCCACAAGCTCGATTACGCTTCGCTACATCTCGCTTGGGCAGAGCGCCCTACAAGTATTAGATACAATGTATATTCGAAAGCGAGCTTTCGCCTATACATTGTATCTAATACTTGCATGGCTAAACTGTTACAAAAATCTACTTGACTAACAATAAGATTCGTTATATTCTTATTTTACAAAATATCATGACAAAAAACAAATAAATAACACATTTCTCTTATTCAGAGTGACGGAGAGTAAGGCTCTATGAAGTCACGGCAACCCCTAATGGAAGGTGCCAACCTGAGCGAGTATTCGAACAATAAGAGGATTTGATTACAATTATATCAAGTCCGCTTCTGCGGATTTTTTTTATGCAAATAGAAAAAAATAAATTGCATAAAACAAACGCAGAACGAGCTCTTAATAGGAGTTAACTATGGTAATTTAGAATTGGAGGATTATTATGCAAAAAAGATTATTTACATCAGAATCAGTGACCGAGGGACATCCAGATAAAATCTGTGATCAGATATCTGATGCGGTATTGGACTCTTTATTAGAGCAAGACCCAATGAGTAGAGTTGCTTGCGAAACAGCAATCACCACAGGATTAGTTCTTGTTATGGGTGAGATTACAACGGAAGGTTACGTTGATATTCAGAAGATAGCAAGAGAAACTATTAGAGAAATCGGATATGACAAATCAGAATATGGTTTTGATGCAAATACTTGTGGTGTTATCGTTGCTTTAGATGAGCAATCAAAAGATATTGCACTTGGTGTTGACAATTCCCTTGAAGTTAAGGAACATATTAGCGAAGATGAGGAGTTATCAAAGATTGGCGCTGGTGATCAGGGTATGATGTTTGGTTACGCTACAAATGAGACAGAGGAGTATATGCCTTATCCAATTTCTCTTGCACACAAGTTGACCAGACAGTTAACTAAGGTAAGAAAAGATGGAACTCTGAACTATCTTCGTCCAGATGGTAAATCACAGGTAACTGTAGAATATGATGAAGCGGGAAATCCAATTCATTTAAATGCCGTTGTATTATCCTCACAACATAATGAAGAAATTAGTATCGAACAACTTCGTAAGGATGTAAAGGCCTATGTTCTTGATCCTATTCTCCCAGCAGAGTTAGTAGATGAGAAAACTAAGTTCTTTATTAACCCTACTGGTCGCTTCGTTATCGGTGGACCAAATGGTGACAGTGGATTGACTGGAAGAAAGATTATAGTAGATACCTACGGCGGTTATGCAAGACATGGCGGTGGTGCTTTCTCTGGAAAGGACTGTACAAAAGTGGATCGTTCCGCTTCCTATGCAGCTCGTTATGTGGCAAAGAACGTTGTTGCAGCTGGATTAGCAGATCGTTGTGAAATCCAATTATCCTATGCAATTGGTGTAGCTGAGCCTACCTCCATCATGTTAGAGACTTTTGGAACAGGAAAGTTAACAGAGGATGAATTAGTAACCATCGTTCGTAAACACTTTGATCTTCGTCCGGCAGGAATTATTAAAATGCTGGATCTTCGTAGACCAATCTATAAGAAAACAGCTGCATATGGACATTTCGGCAGATTAGACCTTGATTTACCATGGGAAAAGCTTGACAAAGCAGAAGAATTAAAAACCTATCTTAAGTAAAGAAAGAAGATAGAGGTTAAAATATAGAGATAAAAAAGAACGGATATTATTTTGCTATACTCAAACTGACTACATCTGTAAAGGGAGCTGTTAAGAGGGTATGTGGTGAAAAATACGCCGTTCTTTTTTAATACATGACCCTGTTTATGAAATCTTTCTAAAAAACTTCGTATTCTTTGTACAAAGTAAGGTTTGAAGTGATATACTTATGTCTAAGATTTTATATGGGCTAATGCATATTTGTGGCACGAGTAAATAGCATAAATTCTGTCGATTCTATGGCTAGGAAGGTACCAAGAAAAAGGACCAGAAAAAGGAGGTAACTAAGATATGAAATTAAAAGACAAGCTTTTTACAGCATTTTTTATTATGATGTTATTACCAATTCTTCTGATCTTTATATCTGCAAGCACAATTGTGAATTTACAATTAAACTCCATTCATCGATCCTATGATATGGAAGCCGATCCAATACAGATTATAACGAATCCGATACAGATTTTAAATCGCCTGACTCGTGGTGTTTATAATGAAATTAAGTTTGCAACTTTGAAGGCTCCCGAAACATTGGAGGATACGGATTACATTAACGAACTGAATCAGGAGCTTAAGACGAAATACTCCTTCCTTGCATTACGTAAGAACGGTGAATTCATCTTTAATGGTGACGAGGAGCTCTTGTCGTTGGTTAAAAACAGCTTGCAGGACTTTGGAGTAAACCAGACGGATGTGGATGGCGGCGTATATATATCTGGTAAGAAGCCATTTCTGGTGAAAGCACAGGATTTCTACTTTTCTGACGGCGCTGAAGGAACTATATTTGTTGTTACTAATTTGGATACTCTAATTCCACAGATAAAAGCAGTTGCTTTTCAGATTGTAATATCCTTTATGATTATTATTTGCTTTTCCGCATTTACTTTAATGGTATGGATTTATCGAAGTATAGTAAGACCGCTTAATATATTAAGGATTGGTATGAATCAGATTAAAGAAGGGGATCTTGATTATTCTGTGGAGTCCGATACGGAAGATGAAATAGGTCAGCTTTGTGATGATTTTGAAGAAATGAGAATTCGATTAAAGGAGCTAATTGACAGCAGATTAGCTTATGAAGAGGATATTAAAGGGTTAATCAGTAATATATCACATGATTTAAAAACACCATTAACAGCAATTAAAGGTTATGCAGAAGGCCTGATTGATGGTGTTGCTGATACACCTGAAAGGCAAGAGAAATATTTAAAAACAATTATGACAAAAGCGAATGATATGTCCATCCTAGTGGATGAACTTGCATTTTATACGCAAATTGACTGTAATACAATACCTTATAGTTTTGAAAAAATTAGGCTGAGAGAGTATTTTGATGATTGCATAGAGGAATTGTCTTTAGAGTTAGAGATTAAGAAGATACAAATGCATTATGAAAATAGTACATTCTCTGATACAGAGGTAGTAGCTGATGCAGAACAGTTGAAGAGAGTGATTAACAATATTATTGGAAATGCTGTAAAGTACATGGATAAAGAAGCGGCATGGATTCATATCCGGCTCCTGGAGAGTGGTAATTTTGTCCAGGTTGAAATTGAAGATAATGGAATTGGAATACCCAAAGCAGATTTACCTTATATTTTTGATCGTTTTTATCGTGCTGATGCCTCCAGAAACTCAAGAAAGGGTGGCAGTGGTTTAGGATTAGCCATCTCAAAGAAAATAATTGAGGATCATGGGGGTAAAATATGGGTAGAGAGCGAGCTTGGAAATGGGACAACAATTTGCTTTACACTTAGAAAAGGTGAAAAAACATTATGATAAGGAGGTTACAAGATGAGTAGGTTATTAATAATTGAGGATGAAGTTGCAATTGCAGAGTTAGAAAAGGATTACTTGGAGCTTAGTGGATTTGAAGTTGAGGTAGAGACAGACGGAAGTATTGGAGCAGAAAGAGCTTTAAAAGGGGACTTTGATTTAATCATACTGGACTTGATGCTGCCCAATATGGATGGGTTTGAAATTTGTAAAAGAATCCGAGAAGCAAAAAATGTCCCAGTAATCATGGTATCTGCTAAAAGGGATGACATAGATAAAATTAGAGGACTTGGTCTTGGTGCGGATGACTATATCACAAAACCCTTTAGTCCAAGTGAGTTAGTAGCCAGAGTCAAAGCGCATCTTGCAAGGTATGACAGATTAATAGGTTCTGGTTTAAAAGACAATGAAACAATTGAAATTAGAGGGCTTAAAATTGATAAAACGGCAAGACGAGTATTTCTTAATGGTGAGGAAAAGATATTTACCACAAAGGAATTTGATCTTTTAACCTTTTTGGCGGAACACCCTAATCATGTATATACAAAGGATGAATTGTTCAGAGATATATGGGATATGGAATCCGTAGGTGATATTGCTACTGTAACAGTACACATCAAGAAAATTAGAGAGAAGATTGAATATAATACATCAAAACCACAGTATATAGAGACGATTTGGGGAGTAGGATATCGGTTTAAAATATAAGGAAGCAGGTTAGGCTTATTTACAAGGGTAAGAATAATTTTAAGAGATAAGTGGAACGTCGTAAATAGGGGGACTTGTAATGGAGACAAGAGTTGCATTAATAGGTATAATTATTGAGGATATGCATTCGGTAGAAAAGCTGAATGCGTTACTTCATGAGTATAACCAATATATAATTGGACGTATGGGAGTTCCATACCGTGAAAAAAATATTAGCATTATTAGTGTCGTTGTAGATGCAAAAGAGGATCTAATCAGTACTTTAGCAGGGAAATTGGGAATGCTAAATGGTGTGAATGTAAAAACAATATACTCTAAGAAGTAATGTTGCAAGTTCAAACCTATAGGAAGGTGTTGCTGGTTGTATTATTGTCGAATTTACGCTATAATACTGGAATAATAGCATAAACGGGTTTCTCAAACTTAAATAATACAGGTAGGAAAGAAAGAGGTAAGACACATGCATATTACGATAACCGGTAATTTAGGAAGTGGCAAATCAACCATTTGCAAGCTGCTAAATGATAAATACGGCTTCGAGGTATACTCAACAGGTAAGGTTCAGAGAGAATTAGCAAGAGAAATGAATATGACAACACTGGAATTGAACCAGCTGATGTGCAGTGATAATAAGTATGATCATATGATAGATGATGCTACAACCAGAATTTCAAGGGAAAATAAAGATAAAAATCTGATATTTGATTCCCGCCTAGCCTGGCATTTTGTTGAACGTTCCTTTAAGGTATTTGTATCGGTTAGCCTGGAAGTTGCCGCTCTACGCGTTATGAGTGACCATAGAGGAGCTGAGGAGCAGTACTCCAGTTTAGAGGAAGCTAAAAGCCTGTTATCTGAACGTGCGGCCACAGAAAGAATACGTTATAAAGAGATTTATAACTTAAGTTATATGGATTTTAGCAATTATAATCTGGTGATTGACAGCACCTATTGCACACCGGATAAAATTGCTGAAATCATTGTAAATGAAGCAAAGGAATTTTATCAGAGTAATTCAGAAAGTTTTAAGATGCTGGTTTCTCCTAAGAGACTAATAAAACCAGAGGATATCTGTGCTGAAGATGAAATTAAATTAGCAGAGTTGGTTCGGCAGTATGAATCGGTAATTTACTCAACCGAGGATGTAATTATGGTTAAAAAACCGGAGGAGGATTATCTGGTAGTAGATGGGCTTGACTATGCGAAAGCGGCTTATTTTGCGGATGTGCCATACGTTCCAATTATTACCTTAACATAAATATGTGAATTTAGATAATATTAGATAAATAATTAGAAAATTCCCCCTAGGATATTAATGTCGATTTGACAAACAATAAGAAAAGAGGATTCATATGACAATGAATGCTCTTTTTTGTTTCTTTGGATAATTAGTTGAAAGGGGAAATGTGTGTGAAAATAAATATGTCAGACTCCAGCCAGTTTCGCTGGGCTTTAACTCTTGCTGCTATCACCATCAGTGTATATCTGGGACTTCGATTCCTTTTGCCTTTAATATTCCCCTTTTTAGTTGCGTATTTTCTTGCTTGGATTATTCGCCCGGTATCCGAACTATTATATCGTAAATTGAAAATTCCTCGGGCTGTTGGAGGAAGTGGAGCGTTACTGCTTTTAATCGCAGTATTTGGTACTAGTATTGTTATGCTTGTTAACATATTAGTAAAGCAAGCCATTGCCTTTGTAAAAAATCTTCCTGTTTACTTAGATCTGTGGGCAGATAAGATAGATGCAATCTGTGAACGTTGCGATACTTTTCTTAAGCTGGATGGTGGTACTTTTAGAGGGATAGTAGATGATAATCTGACTCAGACCTTTAATAGAGTAAAAAACAATATTATGCCGGAGCTGACTGAACATACGATACAGATAACGATTTCACTCGTTGCTTTTACTGGTATTATTTTAATAATACTTGTTGCAGCTATTCTTATTGTTAAAGATTTGCCTGCTTTCCACAAAAAAATGGAAGGTAATGCAATGTACCATGATTTTCATCGTGTTTCAGAAAAACTCTCAGAAGCCGGTATGGCATATCTGCGCTCGCAAGCCATTATAATGCTGATTGTGGCGGGTGTCTGTATTCTTGGACTAACCTTAATTAAAAACGAATATGCAGTTCTCTTAGGGTTAGGTATTGCAATCATGGATGCGCTCCCGATTCTGGGCAGTGGTATTGTATTTGTGCCTTGGGGAATTATCATGCTGGTGAATGGTAATATCTTTCAGGCAGCAGTCCTAATCACCATTTATCTGCTTTGCCAGATCGCACGTGAAATTCTTGAGCCAAAGCTAATTGGAAATAAAATAGGAATTAAACCGATTTTCACACTAATTTCCATGTACATTGGACTAAAGTTGTTTTCAATTATTGGATTTTTTTTAGGTCCGATAGGACTTGTCATCATTATCACTATATTTAAGGTTGTTAATGAAAAGACAGAGTACAAAAGGGTGGAAGAGGATACTCCAACAAATGAGGATTCACCATAGCAATAAGGGCTTAAAATACTTACAGAACGAATAATAACCACAGGATAAGGCAGGCTGTTGTAAAATATTTGGTAGCAAAGACCAAGGGCATTTATAACAGCCCCTTGACAAAGACAGTAAACTGGCATAAAATTAGCTCATTATTTATAGTGCGTTGAAGAGGATTAGTATATAAAGGATGTATATCAGAGAGAGAAGTAAAGGTGAAAGCTTCTTATACGGATGTTATAGAACCTGCCTTGGAGCTTTGTATGAAAGGTGATGAAAGATTGAACCCCAAATACAACGTTGAACCAGCGTTAATGGTGTGAGAGAACTGTAAGATTACAGTTAATTAGGGTGGTACCGCCGAGGCCTTCGGTCCCTTGTGGATAGAATGGCTTTTTTTGTTGTCTTTTTTAGATAATAAATGAAGTCGTAAATGAGTTTAAGAAGAATAAAGTTAAATTTATGAAGGAGATATGATTATGGCACAGGACAAGAAATTAGTTGAAGCAATTACGTCCATGGACGTAGACTTTGCCCAATGGTACACAGATGTGGTTAAAAAGGCAGAATTAGTGGAATATTCAAGCGTAAGAGGATGTATGATTCTTAGGCCTCTTGGCTATGCAATCTGGGAGAATATTCAGAGGCAGATGGATGCAGATTTTAAGGCAACCGGGGTAGAGAATGTATATATGCCTATGTTCATTCCAGAAAGCTTATTACAGAAGGAGAAGGACCATGTAGAAGGTTTTGCCCCGGAAGTAGCTTGGGTTACACATGGTGGCGGTGAGAAGCTTCAGGAAAGAATGTGTGTAAGACCGACCTCTGAAACACTTTTCTGTGATTTTTACTCTAAAATTATACAGTCTCACAGAGACCTTCCGAAGCTTTATAACCAATGGTGTTCCGTTGTTCGCTGGGAGAAGACCACAAGACCCTTCCTTCGCTCCATGGAGTTCTTATGGCAGGAAGGTCATACCGCTCATGCAACTGCTGAGGAAGCAGAGGAGAGAACAATTCAAATGTTGAATGTGTATGCTGACTTCTGTGAAAGAGTACTTGCAATTCCAATGATTAAAGGACGAAAGTCAGAGAAAGAGAAGTTTGCAGGAGCACATGCAACCTATACGATAGAGGCTTTAATGCCAGATGGAAAAGCACTGCAATCCGGAACCAGCCATAACTTTGGAGATGGTTTTGCACAGGCCTTTGGCATTAAATATGCAGATAAGAATAACACACAACAACATGTTCATCAGACGTCTTGGGGTGTATCAACCAGACTTATTGGGGCAATCATCATGGTACACGGTGATGACAGTGGCTTAGTTCTTCCTCCAAGAATTGCGCCAACTCAGATTATGATTATCCCAATTAATCAGAATAAAGAGGGTGTTCTTGATAAAGCTTATGAGTTAAAAGAGAAACTTAGCTCCTTTAAGGTGAAGGTAGATGATTCAGATAAGAGCCCTGGCTGGAAGTTCAGCGAGCAGGAAATGCGTGGTGTACCAATTCGTATTGAAATTGGACCTAAGGATATGGAAGCGAACCAAGCGGTTATTGTACGAAGAGATACCAGAGAAAAAACAATAGTTGCTCTTGATGAAATAGCATCTAAAGCCGGTGAGATTTTAGAACAAATGCAGGCGGATATGTTAGAGAGAGCAAGAAATTATAGAGATACTCATACTTATTCAGCAGCCACAATGGAAGAATTTGAAAAGACCATTGCTGAAAAGCCAGGCTTTGTAAAAGCAATGTGGTGTCAGGATGAGGCTTGTGAAAAGGAAATTAAAGATAAGACAGGTGCATCTTCACGCTGTATGCCATTTGAACAAGAACACATTGCCGATACCTGCGTATGTTGCGGCAAGCCAGCAACTACAATGACCTACTGGGGCAAAGCATATTAAGTTAAAGTATAGTAACGAAGGTAAAACATCATCCTAAGGAGAACTTTCATGAATATTATTATTCCAGATAAAGTGAATAACATAATCGAGGAATTACGAAACCACGGCTTTGAAGCTTACGCTGTCGGTGGTTGTGTTCGAGATATGATTCTTGGAAGATCTCCTCAGGATTGGGATATTACAACCTCGGCTACTCCGATGGAGGTAAAGAATATTTTTCGCAGAACGGTAGATACCGGCATTGTACACGGTACTGTTACAGTTCTACTGGATAAAGACCATTTTGAAGTAACTACCTATCGACTGGATGGGGAATATGAAGACAATCGACATCCCAAGGAAGTGTCCTTTACCTCCAGTCTAACTGAGGATTTGAAGCGTAGGGATTTTACCATTAATGCAATGGCTTATAATGAAGTCGAAGGTGTAATTGACTTGTTTGGTGGCATGGAAGACCTGCAAAAAGGATTAATCCGTTGTGTAGGAAGTGCAAAAGAACGCTTTGAGGAAGATGCTCTACGAATTCTAAGAGCAGTTCGTTTCTCAGCACAGCTTGGGTTTATTATTGAAGAGGATACCTTAAAGGCAGTCAGAGAAAAGGCGGAAAATTTAAATAACATAAGTGCGGAAAGAATACGAGTGGAATTAACCAAGTTATTGATTTCCAATCACCCGGACAGACTTCGAGATCTTTATAATGTTGGCATTACAAAAGTTATCTTGCCAGAGTTTGATGTTATGATGCTGACAGAACAAAAGAATATACACCACAGCTATTCCGTCGGAGAGCATACCATCCGTACGGTTATGGAGGTTGGTAGGGACTCGGAGAGTAGACAATTTACAGAAAGAGAAAAAACGCTCCTTCGATGGACAATGTTATTTCATGATATTGAAAAGCCAAGCACACTTACGGTGGGTAAGGATGGGCAGAATCATTTCTATGGTCATCAGGAAAAGGGAGCAGTAACGGCAAAGAACATTCTGCGAAGACTGAAGTTTGACAATGATACCATTCAAGCGGTGACCCATCTGGTAAAATGGCATGATAATCGCTTTGTATTAACGCCAGCAAGTATGCGTAAGGCAGTAGCAAAGATTGGTAAGGAGTATATGGAGCTTTTATTTGAGGTACAAAGAGCCGATACTTCTGCTAAAAACCCAGAACTTACAAAAGAAAAGTATGAGATAATTGCACAGGCTAGAAAGCTATATGAAGAGATTCTAGAACGTGAGGAATGTGTAACTTTAAAAGAGCTAAAAGTAAATGGAAAGGACTTAATTGCGATTGGATTAATACCGGGCAAGGAAATAGGAGAGATGCTTGATCTACTGCTTCAAAAAGTTCTTGAAGATCCACGGCTGAATGAAAAAGAAACACTTTTGCAATTAATAATAGATAAGAAAAATGATAGGGCTTAGAAGAATTCAAATGAATTCCTGCTAAGTCCTTTTTAATTTACAAAAGCTTCTTTTTATATTCATGAATTGGAAGGTCATATCATAATATTAGTAGACGGGTTTTTCCGTTGATATAGGCCGCAGAATTTTCATGTGTAATTTTAGAAATAGAAAGAAGTTTACTGTGTGCCATAGCTGTCAAACCATTTCAAAATAAAAGTAATTGGTAGAAGGATAAGAGACAGGAAGTTTAGTTGGGAGGATTAGCCGTGGAGGATAGGAGCCAGGAAGCATTAAAAAAATACCGTCTTAAGATTTACAACATATATAGAGCCAGAGGCGCCTTTTTGTTGGAAACTGATTGTGGGCTGAAACTTTACAAGTGTTTTGAAGGCTCCAAAAACAGAGCTGTATTTGAGGATAAGGTAAAAGAACACCTAATTATGAGTGGATTCTTTAATACAGATGTGTTTGTAAAAACAATAGATGATGATATCTTTGCTGAAGATTCTACAGGAACACAGTATGTAATGAAAAATTGGTTTTGGGGTGAAGAATGCAATCTCAAGGAATTATCTCAAATTGAGTCAGCTTCATCTAATTTGGCAAGGCTGCACAGTGTTTTAACAGAGGTGGATTTCACAAAGGAGCAGCTGGAGTTTAGTACATCACCTGATTTAATGGACACTTTCGATAAACGAAACCGCGAACTTAAGAGGGTAAAAACATATATAAGAGAGAAGAGACAAAAAAACGAATTTGAACTTGCGTATTTAAATTACTATGATAATTTTTATGAACAAGGCATAAAAGCAGCAGAGCGGCTTGCAAAATCATCTTATCGGAGATTATTGGAGGAATCAATAAAACAACGCTGCGTTTGTCATGGAAACTATACCTATCATAACATTATTATGATGAAAACTAAGGTGGAA
This sequence comes from Bacillota bacterium, assembly GCA_023407575.1. Classification (GTDB taxonomy): domain Bacteria; phylum Bacillota; class Clostridia; order Lachnospirales; family Lachnospiraceae; genus Mobilitalea. Next base: position 59,115 of record JAEYLX010000068.1, on the reverse strand, counting down.
TCTATATCAAAGACCTTTGTCCCACCGGGTTGGATTAATAAACAGCCTATTTCAGCGGCAGAACTTTCAGGTGGAGCCGGGATGATTGCTACCACAAATTTTGAAAAGTCATATATTGGACTACAGATTTGTGACCTTTATCAATTTGTTCGTAAAGTAATGGAGAAAAATGATTGGGATATTCTTTATGGAAGCAATATTATTGAAGCCTATGATAGAGTAAAGCCAATATCCAAGGAAGAGTTGAATATTCTTTATTTGCTTCTGCTTTACCCAGAGAAGTTCTGGAAGATTACAAACTTCTATTATAACGGTAAAAAATCCTGGGTTTCCGGTAGAAATACACAGAAATTAAATATGATAGGGGAACAAAACCCTAAGAAAGATATGTTTTTAAACCGCCTGGAAAGTATACTATAGGGTATTATTAACTGGGTAGTTGAAAAGAATCAATGATTGAATAAAAAATTTGGTTAAGTTATAATACATATGTTGACAATAGATACTAGGGTTAAAGCAAATATGAGGAATGATGAATGGCTAGAAATACAAAGGATCGAAACATGCATTTTAATAAAGTAAACAGGCCGATTCTTAGTCTTTTAATGGGACTTGGGTTTTTATCGGTTATATTGCTGATAACAATGCTGACTGCCACTGGAGGAAAACGGAATCCGCAGGGTATTAATCCGCAAAATTCCGTAAATGACAATAAAGAAAATGTGGATGATACTACTTTAGATTCGCCTGTTATTGGAATAGTAAAAGATATTAATTATGATAATAAAACGATAACGGTATATGATGTAGAAAAACAAAAAACGGTGGAATTAAGTTATACCGGTGGAACTGATGTAAGAGATAAGTATGATAAGATAATAGCTATGATTCAGATGGAAACAGGTATGATGGTAGATATACTCTATAATCTGGAACAGAACAAACTGTTGAAGATGAAGGTATCCTCTAAAGCCTGGGAATATATTGGAGTTAGCAATTTTACCATTGATCAGGTAACGAAGATGATAAAGATTGCATCCTCAAAGTATCGATATTCTAGCGATGTATTCGTGTTAAATGACTTACAGGAAGTATCCCTTTCAACGCTCACAGAACAGGATGAATTAACGGTTCGAGGTTACGAAGAGTATATTTACTCAATTACTGTTACAAGAGGTCATGGAACGGTGGAACTGGAGGACTATGATACGTTATTGGGTGCTGAAATAACAATCGGATATGAGGCAGTACAGCAAATCACAGAAGATATGGAATTAACTGTACGAGAAGGTGAATTTAACTTAACTGTTGATACTGGTGATTACAGTGCAACGAAGCGAGTTACGGTATTGCGTAATGAAGTGAGCAAAGTTTCTTTAAGCGACCTTGCGCCAGAAGCAATTAGAATTGGGAAGGTTACATTTAAAATAACCCCTTTTGGTGCAGACTTATATATCGATGGTGATTTATTTTCCTATGCTGATTCAATTGAACTGGCCTATGGGGATCATAGTATTAAAGTCACCAATGGCGGTTATACCGCCTACCAAGGTACTTTAACAATTGATAGTGCTGGAAAGACTGTAAAAATTGATTTACCTGAAGCTAAAAGCAGTGAGGAGGTTGCTGTTGAGGAAACAGAGGGTACCTCTACCGATACAACGAATGGATCAACGGGTACCGATAATACATCTGGTGAGGAAGATGGGACGGAAGATTTTGATATAGATCCAGAGCATCTGATTTACGTTCAACAACCTGTTGGTGCATCTGTTTATATTGATGGTGTTTATCAATGTACAGCACCGGGAAGTTTCAAGAAAATTATTGGAACACATGTAATAACCTTTATTCGAGATGGTTATGTAACAAAGAGCTATACCGTTGAAATATCCGATGACGGAGTAGACGCTTACTTTACATTTCCAGCATTGGAAGCGGAGTAAATGTCAAATCATCTAGGAAAACGTATAATTTCATAATTTTATGGAGCATCATGAAGAATGCTGTCAATCGCTTTTTCATCCTCTCTCTTTTCAAAATAGCAGGTGTAAGCTATAATAATTGTAAAATTATAGAAAAGAGAGGGGATTTTTATGGTCAAATATTTATATGATAATAATATTCTTCTGTATACCTTTGCTGGCTTAGGTGGATTAGGGTTCCTACTTCGCTTTATTGTAAATTTGGTATATAAATATCTGGTTCGTGAATCAGATCGTTTAGGAGAGACGAAGAATAAGACATTGCAAAGAATGAAGATGAAATTTACAACTGGATATAAGCTTATGCTAGGTGTGAATAATGTGGATACATTTGTGGATAAGAATGTATTAAAGTATAAATTTTGTAGAATTTTATTGTCAACATGGGACAATGCTTGTGGATTAATTTTATACTTAAATCTTCTAATAGTGCCTATTATCACGGTTTTCGGCGTTGCTTATGGATGTGGACAAGACCAGATTTTAATGGTTGGAGCAGTGGGTATTTCATCAAGTGGTCTGTTGATCATTGTGGATAAGTTTTTTAATGTTGCAGCAAAAAAGAAGCTGATTCGGTTAAATCTCCTGGATTATCTTGAGAATATTTGTAAGGTCAGAGTGGAACAAGAGCTATTAAATCCGGAATTAATTGAACAATATCGCCGGGATTATTATCAAACAATGGAGTCAAAAGAGATGGTCCATGCAACCTCCATAGATCGGGATAACTCCAAAGATGAACTAAATCGTCGTCGTGAAGCAAAGCTTAGAAAGCAAGAAGAAAAAAGAATGGAAGCTCTTCGGATAGAGGAAGAGCAGAGAAGAATAGAGGAAGCAAAGCTAGAGGAAGAAAAGAAAAAACTAGAAGAGAAAAAGCAATTGGCTGCTAAGCGCCGAGAGGATGAAAGAAGAAAGATTGATGAGGAACGCAGAGCGCTTGCAACTAGAAGAGTGGAATTACAGAAAGTAGATGAGGATGCTCCTGTAGTAAGCGAAAAACAAAGACCGAAAAAGGATAATAAAGAGCAGCTTTTACATAGTATTGAGCAGGAATTATTAAGCAACAACAGTAAGGTAGATATGGACACTCTCCTGGAGGGAATGGATGAAATAGCAGCAGACCGGGAGCAGGATTTAATGTTAAAGGCAGCAAAAGCAAGATTAAAACAGGACATTGAAAATGATAAGAAAAAGACTCAATTAAAAGGAAGTAAGTCAAAGAGTCTAAATCCACAGGAAGAAAAGCTAATTGAAGATGTGCTTAAGGAATTTTTTGCTTAGAATGTGATATGCAGAAAGATATTGAATAATTATTTTGCCTTTGTTAGAATATAAGAAAAAGAGAAAGTGAGTAAACTAACATGGCAAATAAAGTATCGTTTGATTATTCTGTAGCGAAGAAGTTTTTCTCCCAGCCAGAGATGGATATGATAAAGACCTCTGTTGAGGCTGCGAAGAATCAATTAATTAATAAGTCAGGTGCGGGAAATGATTTCCTTGGATGGATCGACCTTCCGATTAATTATGATAAGGAAGAATTTAATCGTATTCAAAAGGCAGCAGCTAAAATTCAGCAGGATTCTGAGGTGCTTTTAGTTATCGGCATCGGTGGCAGTTATCTGGGAGCAAGAGCTGCAATCGAATTTTTAAGACATGGATTTTATAATTCTGTATCCAAAGAAATTCGTAAAACTCCAGAAATTTATTTCTGCGGTAACAATATCAGCAGTAACTACATGAACCAATTAAAAGAAGTTATTGGTGACAGAGATTTCTCCATTAATATTATAAGTAAATCAGGAACAACAACCGAACCCGCAATTGCTTTCCGTGTATTTAAGAAGATGTTAAATGAGAAGTACGGCAGAGCAGAAGCTGCAAAGAGAATTTATGCCACTACCGATAAGGCGAGAGGTGCACTTAAGAACCTTGCTACAGAGGAAGGCTATGAAAGCTTTGTTGTGCCCGACGATGTAGGTGGACGTTTCTCCGTATTAACAGCAGTTGGTCTTCTTCCTATCGCTGTAAGTGGTGCAGATATCAATAAGTTGATGGAAGGCGCTGCAAGCATGAGAAATTATTGTCTGAACTTAAGCTATGAAGAAAATGGTTCACTTCAATATGCGGCTGCACGTAATATATTACTTCGTAAAGGCAAATCTATTGAGATTTTAGTAAATTATGAACCTTCTCTACATTTTGTTTCAGAATGGTGGAAACAGCTATTTGGAGAGAGCGAAGGTAAGGATCAGAAGGGTATTTATCCAGCAAGCGTTGACTTTACAACAGATCTTCACTCCATGGGTCAATTTATCCAAGATGGACAGAGAACCTTATTTGAGACAGTAATCAATGTGGAGCAATCCTTATCAGAAATTATTCTTGAAGAGGAAGAGGTAGATTTGGATGGTCTGAATTACCTTGCCGGAAAGAGTGTTGATTTCGTTAATAAAAGCGCGATGAAGGGTACTTTACTGGCTCATACCGATGGAAATGTTCCTAATCTTATGGTTACACTACCAGAACAGAATGAATTCTACCTGGGTGAATTATTCTATTTCTTTGAGTTTGCTTGCGGTGTAAGTGGATACCTTCTAGGTGTAAATCCGTTTGACCAACCAGGTGTTGAGAGCTATAAAACGAACATGTTTGCACTTCTTGGAAAGCCAGGATTTGAAGCGCAAAGAGAAGAACTTTTAAAGAGATTGTAATATTTATTAATTTATATAAAGCTATTGAAGCTGCACTAACCTAAGCATAAAATACACTAATTTGGTAAAGATATAGTACTGAAAGGTGTATTTGAAGCAATAATGGAGTGCAGCTTTTTCTTTCGTAATTAAGATATCGTTACATATAGAACTGTTTTTAACTAATTGAATTCTGTCACAATTAAGTCGATTTTGAATATTATGTAATAACTAAGTGAAATTGAACATTGGGTAATTGACATTTGAATAGGGGATTGGATACATATCTTTGAATATTCGCAACCGAATCCCTTTTACTTCATATGTGCAGTGTCCTGTTACCCTACCAGAAATATTCGGCTGCTTAACATAGATATGATAAATCGCCCCTTTATCTTAATGATAGAGGGGCTTTTGCATTTTGTTTACGGCATAACAGCTACGTATTGGTACATTAGGATAAAGTGGCAGATGCTACCGCCCATAACAAAGAGGTGAAAGATTTCGTGGGAGCCAAAATTACTATGCTTATTGTTAAAGATGGGGAGCTTAAGCGCATAGATAATGCCACCTAGGGTATAAATAATACCACCGGCTAATAACCACTGGAAAGCGGCATTGGACAGGGAATTAATAATCTGCGTGAAGGCAAGAACGCAGGTCCATCCCATTGCAATATATACGATGGAGGAGAACCATTTTGGGCAATGAACCCAAATGCCAGTTACGGCAATTCCAATGAAAGCGAGCCCCCAAACCAGAACCAACAGAGCAAAACCAGTTCGACCACCTAATGCAATAGCACAAATTGGGGTGTAGGTGCCAGCTATTAAAATATAGATTGCCATGTGATCTAATTTTTTTAGTCTGACATGAACCTTGGAGGAATGCCCAAAGGTATGATATACGGTACTTGCTATATATAATAAAATCATACTAATGATAAATACTCCAAGGGATAAAAGGTGTACACCGCTGGGCTGCCTAGCGGCTTTAATTAATAAGGGAGTGGCAGCTAAAACCGCCATTAGGGTACCAATAAAATGTGTAATTGCACTTCCTGGATCTTTAACTTTTACTTTTTTGATGGTCATATCATCGTCTCCTTTCAAATAGATAATAAAAGTAGTTTGAATCAAATTGGAATAATTTATACACTACGTAGAATTAAAACTTTATAATGTAGTATTTAATACTATGTAATAAGTATATTCATACTACAACACATTGTTTCAAAATGCAAGTGTATTTTATAAAAAGACTTTGACTTTTCAAGTAAATCAAACTATGGTATACTTGTAAGATAAATATTCCAAAAGAGATACATAAATAGGAACCGTTTTAAAGCATAAAATGTATCTTCAGCAAACTAGTTACGTTAGTTTAATTCAGCTCTCATTGCAAATATTGTACCTACTGCAACAAAGCTTGTAGGTAAGAGAAAAGGTATGGTATCTATATGGATTTAAATATTGGTGAAATTATAAAATTAAAAAAACAGCACCCATGTGGCAGCAGCGAATGGGAAATTCTAAGAGTTGGTATGGATTTTCGCTTGAAATGCCTTGGATGCGGACATCAGGTTATGATTCCTAGAAAGCAGGTTGAAAAAAACCTGAAACAAGTAAGGAAGCCATAAGGATAATTTGAGCAAAGTTTGGACAAGAACTTACGAAGTAGCAGAGTGTTTACAAAAGAAAAGTAAATATGGATTGCACAAGAATAGTTAGATTAGAAACGATAATAATAAGAAAGAATTTGGTGAGAACCTACGTATGAAATATATTTTGTTAGATCTAGATGGAACGATTATTGATCCCAAACAAGGGATAACAAAAGCAATCAGGCACGCACTGCAAGAACAGGATATCTTACTAGAAGAGGATGACGGCTTAAGTAGATTTATTGGACCACCCTTACGAGATGTTATGAAAGATTCTTTTGGTTTCAACGATGAGGAGACGGAAGATATCGTAGTTGCTTACCGGGAATATTTTGCGGAAACGGGACTTTATGAGTGTGAGTTATATGATGGAATCAGAGAACTCCTTATTAAGTTGAAGGAAGCTGGAAAAATCTTAATTACTGCAACTTCAAAGCCAGAAGTATATGCCATAAGGATTCTTAAGCATCTTGGTCTGGATGAGTGCTTTCATGATATTTGCGGAGCTACTTTAGATAATTCCCGCACTTCAAAAGAGTCGGTTATTCAGTATGCACTAACAAAGAATAATATTATTAATACAGAAGAAGTAGTTATGATTGGAGATCGGCTTCATGACATTGAAGGAGCCAGGGCAAATAACTTGCCATCCATTGGGGTTTTATATGGTTATGGGTCAAGAGGTGAGCTAGAAGCAGCAGGAGCAAACTATATCGCAAAGGATGCGTCTGATTTATATAATATAATTATCAGTAACTAGAGAAGGTAATAGCTTATAAAGAATAAAATGGACCAATACGATAAGAGAGGAATGAGCTAATATGAGAATGATTTCTTGGAATGTAAATGGGTTACGGGCATGTTTAAATAAAGGATTTAAAGAGTTCTTTCTAGAAATGGATGCTGATATTTTCTGCTTGCAGGAGACAAAGCTTCAACCAGAACAGGTAGAAATTTCATTTGAAGGATATTATCAATATTTTAATTCTGCTGTGAAAAAGGGATATTCAGGAACGGCAGTTTTTTGTAAGAAGGAACCAATAAGTGTATGCTTTGATCTGTGTATGCCAAAACACAATGATGAAGGCAGAGTAATCACCATAGAATATGAGGATTTTTATGTAGTTACTGTATATACTCCGAATTCAAAGCAGGAACTTGCAAGAATTGATTACCGTATGGAATGGGAAGATGATTTTAGAGCTTATGTTATGGGGCTGGATCAAAAGAAGTCTGTAATCATTTGCGGAGATTTAAATGTAGCTCATCAGGAAATAGATTTAAAAAATCCAAAATCAAACACAAAGAATGCCGGATTTTCTCCTCAGGAAAGAGAAAAGATGACGACACTGTTAGCTAATGGTTTTGTTGATTCTTTCCGATATAAATATCCAGATAAGATAGATGCTTATACCTGGTGGTCTTATATGTTCCATGCAAGGGAAAAGAATGTGGGATGGAGAATTGACTATTTTCTTACCTCGGAGCGATTAAAGGATAGAATTGAAGATAGTGTCATTCATATGAATGTTATGGGGAGTGACCATTGTCCTGTTGAACTTATTCTTTCGTAGGGGTGCAAGGAACAAGATAGAGGTTAGATGGGTACAGCTTGTACGGAGTTATTTTAACTTGAGTGTTTATTGCAAATGAGAATGCCATGGTTTCGTGGGAGAGGGGTAAGTTTTCATGGAGGTAGTAAGAATAAGAACGGATCAGGCTGAGGTTGGAATGAAGGTAGCAACGGATATCTATTCTTCCAATAATCAGATGATCATACCAAGTGGGACTGTTTTGGATGAGAGGGTAATAACTAGACTAAGATATTACAACATCTATGGACTTATGATTTATTTACCGGAGGAGCAAGAGGTAAAACAGGAATCCTACATTGACATGCTGAGAAGTACAGAGGAGTTTAAGAAGTTTAATCGAACCTATGTAGATACTGTCCAGAATGTTGAGTCCAGTTTTCAAAAAGTCCTTGATGGGAATGAAATTAATATTGATGAAATGCTTCGAGATACCGATCGAATTTTACACGAAGGACGAAATGGAGCTCATATCCTTGAAATGCTGCATGGAATACGCAATTATGATGATATGACCTTCGTGCATTCCTTAAACGTATCCCTTATCTGCAATATTTTTGCTGGATGGCTTAAGTTTTCTCCAGAGGATACGAGAGCGCTGACACTGGCCGGATTATTACACGATATTGGTAAGATGTTAATACCCAGGGAAATTATTCAAAAAGATGGAAAGCTTACCGACGATGAATTTAAGAAAATAAAGATGCACTCTATAAAGGGATATCAAGCCATGAAGGATTATCCCATTGACATTCGTATCAAGTACGCAGCACTAATGCATCATGAAAGGTGTGACGGAAGTGGTTATCCAAATGGATTTGTAGGTGACCAAATTGATGATTTTGCTAAAATCATCGCCATTGCTGATGTATATGATGCTATGACCTCAAATCGACGTTATCGTAAATCTATTTGCCCTTTTGAAGTAGTTGAAAATTTCGAAAGAGATGGATTTTTAAAATACGATCCAGGCTTATTAATGACCTTCCTGGAGCGAATTGTTCAGTCCTATATTCATAATATAGTAAGATTAAGCGATGGACGTAATGGCGAGGTGGTTATGATTAATAAGTTTGCCTTATCCAGACCGGTGGTCCGAATAGGCAGTGAGTTTATTGATCTTTCGAAGGAAATGAAGTTATCCATTGAAGAGGTTATTTAATTAAATAAATATAGATTGAACTAACAACATATAGAGAAGAGCACCGACTCCAATGCTTAGGAGGGTGTTCTTTTTCCATATATGTAATAAAACAATTACAATAATACTGATGACTTCAGGAAGTGCATAGGGTTTCACTACAAATGAAATGTTTTTTAAGCAGTAGACTACAAGCATTCCTATAATGGTATAGGGGAGAATATCAGCAAGATATTTCATAAACTTCGGAATTTCTTTATTTTCTGGAAACAAGATAAAAGGTATTGTTCTGGTAAAGACGGTACCCAAGATTACAACCGTAAAAAATATAACCAACTGTGGAGTGGTATAATTCATAATGTCTTGCTCCTTTCCAAGGGTTTTTTAAATACGGTAACAAAAATGAGAATAACAAACATAGTAGGTATAATAAAATTATCAGGACCAATAAGTAGTCGGCACACAATTGCACCTACAATTCCAATAATAGCGGGAAGATGATTTTTTACCTCCATCCATTGATTGACCAAAATAACTACAAAAAGTGCAGTAAGAACAAAATCAATGCCTTTTGTATCAATGGTAAGCAAGCTTCCTAGAATTCCTCCGATAAAAGAACCAGTTACCCAATAAAGATGGTCGAGGGAGGATATGAAAAAGTAAAACCATTTACGGTCTACACCTTCGGGAGCTTTAGCGGAACAGATGATAGAAAATGTTTCATCGGTTAAGGAGAATATTAAATAAGGTTTTAACCTACCCATGCCTCGATATTGATGTAGAACAGAAACGCCATAGAAGATGTGTCTTGCATTTACAGCTAAAGTCATGAGTAGAGCTCCTAAGGGATTAAAGCTTAGTGCCAGTAGTTCTATGGTAAGAAACTGCATAGATCCCGCATAAACTAAAATACTTGATACCATAATCCAAAGAAGCGAGAAACCTTTGCTATCCATTAGGATACCAAAGGCAGCGCCTAGGACGATATATCCCGTAAAAACTGGTATCGTTAAAGGGAAAGCAGCCTTAAGGGCTGCTTTTTTATCGTGTTTTATTCGTAATTGTTTATCCATACAATACTACTCCTAACCCTAATTCTAATTAATTTGTAATTGTTATATTCTAGTCTTTTTTGGAGGAACCAGCATATACTGGAGTAAAATCAGGCGTATCCGCACATACAAAGCCAGAGCATTGTTCCGTCAAAGCTAATAAATTAGGGAGGAAGCTTTCTAAATCTGACTCGGCTAAATCAATTGCATAAATCGATTCAATCTTTCTGTTCTTAACAAAGGAAGCGTCCTTGGGGTCCTGAAAGGATGTTTCCAAGACTTCAAAATCTATAAAGTTTTCGTTGGATAACTCTAATTCCACAACTTTCATTTCTTCCCAATGCTGAACGGTAATTCCGGGCTTGTCCTGAAAGAAGGTGGCAAGATCGCTGGTACTAATGTTCATTGGTGTCATGTAGAGTAAACTTATATAAGATTTTTTAACTTTAGTATTGGTGCTCTTCTTTTTATTTGACATAGTGATATCCTTTCGGTAAGTAATACAATTGTTTTTATAAATTATAATATAGCTTTCGTGAAATGGCAATTAAAAGTAGTATTATTGACCATAGACAGAAGAGAGTAAATACCGTATATTCTAAGTATAAATAATTATAACTATTCAGAACCAAGCTCGAAAACCTAACATTGCCTCCTTGTTTGGATTTTGCCATACAGGGACATCAGGTCCTGTTAGCTCTACGAAAGGAGAAATAAATTATGAAGAGAAAAAACAAATTGCTATTAAGCATTATTATAATTGCTTTATGTATGAATATAGTGACACCTTTACATATATCTGCTGCGACGAGCAGCTATGGCGTTATAATTGGAAATAAAGAGAATGAATATAAATTATATAAAAATATGATTGTATTATCGCCTTCTAAGAATTTAATGGTAAAGGCATATCAATTAAGCAAAGAATTAGGATTATCCTTTGGATATGATAAAAACACAAAGAAATTAACAATTAAAAATCCTTATAATAAAAAATCACTGGTTTTTACGCTGGATAAGAAGGAGTTTAACTATTATTCAGGTGCCACAGCGAAAGCAGCCAAAAAATCAGCGACCTATCCTTGCTATTATGATAGTAAGGCAGGTACCTATGTGATTCATATTTCTACACTACAATACATTGTTAACTATAATTATTATAAGAACATGGATAATTATTATAGTGATATGGGTTATAAAGCACTTGTCGCTTATAGTATTAACGGGTATTCCTCCTATGATATCCCAATAACAAAAGAGGTACTTAATTATATAAATAATAAGACCTTTAAAACAAAGGATCAGCTATTGGATGCAATCAGAATAAATTTTATTATGAGAAATACCTCCTTTGTCCTAAATACCAATCGAGGTGTAATGAATGCACTGGGGACGGGTAGTTCGGTTATTGATCATGTTAAGAAGCTCGATAATAAGGATACCTCAAAGGATGCGGATTATCTATCTCTAGTCATTGATCAAATAAAACAAAGCTGGTATTCCACTCATAAAAACAGGGTAAACGCGGATGGGACAATGACCTCGATACAAGAAGATTCTGATCCAGCCACACTAACTATTGAAGTAAAATACGAAACAACGCTAGCACAGGAACGGGTAGTAGATAATAAGATTTATGAAATATTAAAGAAACTTATTAAGGAAAACACAACTGAGTTTCAGAAGGTGAAAGCAATTCATGATTATGTAATTAATCTTGCGAGTTATGATACAAGTTATCAAAAATCTTCTGCCTATGATATTCTAGTTCATAAAACTTCGGTTTGTGAAGGCTATGCCCTGGTAGCTTATCGATTGCTGTTGGATGCAGGATTAGAAACCAGAGTAATTATTGGGTTAGGAAATAACGAACTACATGCTTGGAACATAGTTAAGGTGGATGGAAGGTGGTATAACTTAGATTTGACCTGGGATGACCCAATCTCTTCCAGTGGGAAGCCAGTTCTGCGATATGATTATTTTTTGAAAAATACAAAGGATTTTATTAATCATAAAAGGGATGCAGAGTTTACTACAACTAAATTTATGAAAACCTATCCTATAGCAGATAAGAGCTATTCCTGGTAATAAGTTTGTAAGCGAATAGATAAGACAATTAATGAAAATAACAATAAGTCAGGCTCCAGAAGAGAGCAATTCAGAATATATTAATAAAAGAGCTAATATGATGTAAAACGTAGCCATTAATATAGATGCGGAGTGAATTAAGACGTGGATAATGAATGCAGAAAACGTATTCTTAGTGAAGATTATGCAGACTTTATGATTTATTATGGTACTAATCTGGATAGTATTAGGGAGAAGTTTGATGCCTGTTATGATAAAATTGTAGAAGAAACGTTTAATGTATATGTTCCACTGTCTCAGGTGCGGGAAGACTTTATACATGACTTTGGGTATAGCGCATTTCCTAATGTTTATGGAGTCTTAAGTACAAGCAGTATGGAGGCTTCCGGCGTTACAAAAATACGTAGCATTCCAAGATTGTCACTGCGTGGTCAAGGGGTCCTGATTGGAATCGTTGATACCGGTATTGATTATTTGCACGAGGCTTTTAAATATGGGAACAATACAACTAAAATTCATACCATTTGGGATCAAACCATTGAAAGTGCAGATGGATCGCCACAGGGATTTTACTTTGGTACGGAATATACACGGGAACAAATCAATGAGGCTCTTAAATCTGAGCAGCCGCTAACTGTAGTGCCAAGCATGGATACGAATGGACATGGCACATTTCTAGCAGGAGTGGCAGCAGGTAATGAAAGTGCTGCAAATGATTTTATTGGTGTTGCCCCTGATGCGGAACTCATTATTGTTAAGATGAAGCAAGCAAAGAAGTTTATTAAAAACTTCTGGAAAATTCCAGAAGGAGTAGAGTGTTTTCAAAAAAATGACCTAATGAGTGGAATTCGTTATTTAGTTGAGACAGCTGAAAAAGCGAAAAAGCCTCTTTCGCTTATTATTGGTGTTGGGACGTCCCAGGGTGCACATGATGAAAAGGGTGCATTAAGCAGCTATCTTACATCATTAGCAAATATGAGTAGTACTTCAATAACCATTGCTGGTGGAAATGAAGGGAATCGAAACCTTCACTACTCGGGAACGGTTAAATCGCCAGAGAATATGGATACAATCGAGCTTAATGTAGCTCCAAATAGCAGTGGATTTACAATAGAGTTGTGGGGGAATACTCCGACGACTTTTTCAATTGATTTAATTTCTCCTTCCGGTGAATATGTTCCTAGGATACCAGCAAGATTAAAGGAAACGAGAGAGGTTCGTTTTATCTTTGAAAGAACAGTAATAAATGTAGATTACGAAATAACCGAAGCCCAATCAGGAGATCAATTAATTCTGCTTCGTTTTCAAAACCCTTCAGAAGGAATTTGGCGTATCCGGGTTTACTCAGGAGGGAATTTGACGTTGAATTATCATGCCTGGCTCCCAATATATCAATTCTTGCAGGAAGGCACATACTTTATAAAGGCAGATCCCTATTACACGCTAACTTCCCCCGGAAATGTAACGAATCCCATTGTAACAACAGCATATAATCATACTAATGATAGCTTGTACCTTTATGCCAGCAGGGGGTATACACGCACAAATGGTATAGCACCTACACTAGCAGCACCAGGGGTTAATATTGTAGCACCAGTAAGTGGAGGAGGATATACCACGGTCACAGGTACAAGTATAGCAGCTGCGCATACAGGCGGCATAGGAGCTTTGTTTTTGGAGTGGGGTGTAGTAAAAGGGAATTATCAACAGATTAGTACAGTAGAAATCAGGAATCTGCTAATCCGTGGAGCGAGAAGAAAGAAGGATATGAGCTATCCTAACAAAGAATGGGGTTATGGTATACTAGATATTTTTGAAGCATTTAATTCCTTAAGAAATGAAAAATTGTAATATAACTACCTCCGCCAAAAACTGTAGGAATAGCATGGCTTTGGTAGTTTGCAAATATAAGCTAGGGGTTAGTTAGTAGGTAGGATAGGAGATGGAACGGATTCCATTTTAATTATTTCAAAATTATTATTAATCACAAACCAAAGTTGATTAAAAAATCTCATTATATTCCAAATAGAGAAGCCCATTAGATTAAACTCGTTAATTAATGAGGTAAGAGCCTGTATGCTTCTAGAATCTTTAAACCAAACAAGGTGGTGTTGCTGCATTTCATTCTTATAAAAAAAGTATGGCGCTGCGGAGATATCACTATAAAAGATAGGAACAGAGGCGAGGATTGCAAGCTCGATGGCAGTATCGTAGGTGATAGCTCTTGCTTTCGTTGAACCAGGAATATAGGGGAGTTCCCAGTCATATCCGATTACAGGAAACCCCAAATCGGTTGTATCAGGGGGAACCACGGTTATAAAATATTCAACCATGCTACGGACCATATTCATTGGAGCAGAGGAAGCAGGCGGACCATAAGAATAAGACCAATTGTAAGAAAGAAAAAGCACACCGTCCACATAGGGAACTAGACTGGAGTAATCTACTTTCTCTATGGAGGCTTCAGTTCCTTCAAAAATTGTTCTGGGAGATACAGTAATACCAAAGATTAATCCTTCTGCTTTTACACGTACACTAATCTTTTTTGTTAGTTCTTCAACTAACGATAAGTTTGCTGAAGTAAGCCCTTGATAATATACATTAAGACCAGCATAACCCTTTGTCCTCATGATGGATATTGCATGATCAATAAGTTTATCCTGTAAATCTGGATTTGTTAAAATAAAATTAGCAAGCTTATCGTCATGTACACCGTATTCTGAGAGTGTTGTAACAGTCATAATTGAGGCTACACCGTATTCTCTTGCAATTTCTATTAGCTCAATATCATCTATATCAACTAATTCACCTTCCGGTGTAAGTTTATAATCAAATATGGTCAGAAAGGTTAAATAAGGGAGAGTTTTTCGCAAGATATCTCTTTTTATAAAAGAATGTGCGAAGCCTGATATCATTGTGCTGTGCTTCGCATTAGTGTCATACTGAATAACGATAGTTTCATTTGGTAATAAAACATTTCTTCCAGACAGATTGGGGTTGTTTCTTAATAGGTGCATAACGGTAACTCCATACATATTTGCTACGAGTGGCAAGGGTTCCTCTTCTTTGGCTGTATGAGTGATGAGTGCATCAATAATTACAATCGTCTGACCTTCGACCAAATTATGTGGATTAGTAATACCATTTTCAAGTATCAACCTTTCCGAAGAAATCTTATATTGGTTGGCAATCATTTCTAAAGTTTCACCAGCTTGAACGACATGTATTTTCATGAAGAACCTCAATAAAAATGATTATTATAAATATATGATGAATCTGATTTAATATAACGTTGAATACAATAGAAAGGCAACGTAGAGAAGCTTTACTTTATATTCAAACGTATTTTATTGTATTTGGGATTTTTTGAATGTTTTATGGTAATAAATCATAATCTTTAATAAGCAAATATTTTTCGGAGGCAATCGTGACTAGAAGAAGAACAGCCATAATGCTTCTTATGATAATGATTACAGCTGTTGGATTAATGGGTTGTAAATCAGAGAATACCGATATTAAAAAAATCAGAGATTTAGACTTTACAGTGGTTGAGGATGCAGATTTACCAGGTGAATTAAAAGAAATCATAGATGAAAAAAAGGAGCTACCTTTTAAGCTTTCCTATTCCAATAAAGATAATCTGTATATTGTTGTGGGATATGGAAAACAAGCGAGCGGAGGCTTTAGTATTGCAGTTGAAGAGCTGTATTTAACAAGCAATGCCATCTACATTAATACGAACTTAATTGGGCCTACCAAAACAGATACGGTATCGCAAGGGGTGACCTTCCCCTATGTGGTTGTAAAGCTTGAATTTATTGATGAAAATGTAGTATTTGAGTAATGTGAACATGATATAACGGGGCTGTTGCAAAAAGGACTATCTTTTTGCGACAGCCCTATTGTAGTTATCAGGTTGATTTTCACCTAATAACTTAACTTCTTTAAAATATCAATAATTCTATCATACGGACACAAAGGTGCTAATAGTTTAGGATAATTTAATTGAATAACTGGAATGATTAGTAAAATATGATATAAAATAACAATATATAGTAAAAGCTATATTATTACTACCAATATATTGTGCTTTTGTAAAATATGGGATTATGTCCTCTTTTAAACCTTAATTGGATTTAAATTTTATGCAATTTGAATATTTAACCTAGTTCAGAAGACCTACACTTGAAAAATTATTCCATAAATATAAACAAAAATTTGTAAAAATTATGTGCATGTTTATTCCTACAAATTCAAAAAATGAATTAAATTGTCAGAAAATTGATTGACCAAACCGTCTATTTGTGGTATTATAATCAAGGTGCATGAGATTTGTAACAGATTTATTGATTGAATGTTTACAAAGCTAAAGGAAGTAGTGAGCCTTGGCGAGAGGAAGCATTGGCAAGGAGATAATAAAGATGAAGCAAAATGATGTAAACAATGTACGGAACGCTGTTGTAAACCAGATAGGAAAAAGAGTCAAAATTCGAATCAATAGAGGCAGACATAAGATTGACGTTTCAGAAGGAATTATATCTGAAACCTATCCTAGTATATTTTTAATTCAAATACAGGCAACGAAGGATATGCCAGTTAGGACAGTATCCTACAGCTATACCGATATCTTAACTAAAGACGTGGAATTGATACTATGCAGATAATAGGGATAAATTGAGCTAAAGCCATTAGGTGTTTAGCTTTTTTTATGCATTGAACTATATAAGATAGGGAAGTTACAACAAAAGAAGTCATTGCATTAATAAATATAATATATAATACATATGTACTCATAAATCCTTACTTAATTGAATAAGATATGACAAAGGCATGCTTCGTATGTCCTAATACAAGGAGGGATTTAAGTGGAACTAGTTAAAAAGAATATTCACATGAATAAAATAAAATGTAAGAGTTCCCTGCAGCTTACATTAGACGATGACTTTAATGTTCCCGATATCAAGCCGGACATTGATCAAATAATTACCGAGCAGGGTGAAGTGAAGATTAGCGATATCAGAGCTATGAATGGAAAGCTCATGGTAAAAGGCGCGCTTGTTTTTAATGTACTCTATTTATGCGATGGAGATCAAAGACCAGTACATAATATAAGTGGTGAAATTCCATTTGACGAAGTTATTAACATGGATGTTAGCTGTGCTGACGATAACCCAAATCTAAAATGGGATTTAGAGGATTTAAGAACAGGTTTAATTAACTCCAGAAAACTTAGTGTTAGGGCAATTCTTGGTCTTTCTGTCAGCATTGAAGAGATGTATGATGAAGAGACGGCTGTGGATGTAGAAGGACCTGAGGATGTAAAATACATAAATAAAAAGATTGAAGTAACAGATGTTGCAATTAATAAAAAAGATACTTATCGTATTAAAGATGAGATTTCCCTGCCAGCAAATAAAGGGAATATATCCGCACTTCTTTATCGTGATATCAGTTTAAGTAATATTGAAATCAGATTATTGGATAATAAATTTACGATTAAGGGTGAACTTCCGGTATTCGTTTTATATACCAGTGAGGATGAAGAAAATCCGATTGAATACTACGAAACAGAAGTACCCTTTAGTGGTACCATTGATTGCAATGGCGTGAATGAAGACATGGTAGAGGATATTACCTATGCCATTGTTAATAAAAACTTAGATATTAAACCAGATTCTGATGGTGAAGAAAGAGTACTTGATCTCGAAGTTATTCTGGAATTAGGTATTAAGGTTTTTGAGATAGCGGAACCGGAAATTCTTTGTGATGTATATTGCCCATCTAAGAACATCACACCAATTGTACGTAATGCAGATTATGAAAATCTTGTTATTAAAAATAATAGTAAGTATCGTATCTCTGACCGCATACTGGTTCCTGAGAATCAACCTAAAATTCTTCAAATCTGCCATGCAAATGGTGATATCAAAATAGATGATATTACTGCAGATGGAACAGAACTTTTAGTAGAGGGCGTAATTGAAGTAAAGATTCTCTATATTTCAGAAGATGATAGTCGTCCAATGAATTCTATGAAGGGGATTATACCTTTCTCACAAATAATTGAACTGAAAGGTATGAAGTCCGGAAGTAATTACGAGATTAAGCCTACAATTGATCAACTTAGTGTTATGATGCTTGATGGAGAGGAAATTGAAATTAAAGCCACAATTAATCTTAATGCAATTGTATTTGACCTGGTATCTGAACCAATTATAACGGACATTGAAGTGGCAGAGCTTGATCTTGATAAGTTACAGGCAATGCCAGGCATTATCGGATATGTTGTAAAAAGGGATGATAGCTTATGGAAGGTTGCAAAGAAATATTACACAACGGTAGAGGATATTATAGAGATTAATCAATTAGATAGTGATAAGGTTGCTGAAGGCGATAAGCTAATCATTATGAAAAAGGTAGATGTAATATAATGAAAGCGGAATGAGGTATTTACAAGCTTGCTTGTAAATGCCGATTGGAGCAACAAGAGCATGAACAAGTTTTATGTTCATGATATAATAAGAGTTTTTAACTATACAATATACGTTTCAAAGAAACGGGCATTTTGCTTTGGCAAAATGTCCGCTTTTTCTTGTCTTTTTTGTACCTAATTAATTTGAGGTATTAACTTATTATGGAATTAGGCCGAAATATATAGTACACAATACCTGTGTAGCCACAATAATACAACAATCAAGGAGGATTGGAAAATGAGTGTAAATGGAATTACAGGAGCGACACAGAGCTATAATACAAGCTCTACAAAGTCCACCACAAAGGAAACTGCCAGTGAAGTTCGTAATGAAGAGGCAGTAGAGTCTGCGGCAGTATATGAAAAAAGCGAGACTGCAACAAAGAACAAGATTTATAAGAGAGATTCTGCAACCATCGATCGGTTGGTTGAGGAAGCAAACAAGAGAACTCAAAGTTTGCGTGATTTAGTTCAAAAGATGCTGATGAAACAAGGGCAGACTTTTGATGAATCAACGGATATTTATTCTCTTTTGAGAGAAGGTAAGGTTGAAGTAGACCCTGAAACAAGAGCACAGGCACAAAAGGATATAGCAGAGGATGGGTACTGGGGAGTGGAACAGACCTCAGACCGTTTGGTATCCTTTGCAAAAGCTTTATCTGGTGGAGATCCATCAAAAGCAGATGAGATGATGAAAGCAGTGCAAAAAGGATTTGAGGAAGCTACCAAAGCCTGGGGCGGAGAACTTCCTGATATATCAAAAAGAACTCTCGAGGCAACCATTAAGAAAATGGAGACCTGGAGAGATGAATTGACAAATTAATTTAAATTACTATAGTTTATTTTTTAGAACTAGATTTAAAAACGATCAAACTTATAACGATAAGTATTGGGAAAATTACTCCGGAAAGGATGCCAATACGCAGACCAAGCTGTTCAGAACCAATATTACCGAACAAGTTATTCAGGAAAAAGGTATCATTACTTTGTGCAGCATCGGATAACTTACCAGTAAGCCAGGGGCCAATGGAACAACCAAGGTCTCCACAGATTGCCAGGATACCAAATAACAGAGTACCGCCTCTAGGGAATTTTGAGGAGGTAAGGCTAAAGGTACCGGGCCACATCAAGCTCACCGAAAGACCAGTTAAACTGCAAGCGATAAGGGAGAGAACTGGAATTGGGCTGAATACGGTTACTATATAGGTTACAATGCACAGCAGACTGCTTCCAAACAGAAAGGGCTTTAAAGGAAGACGATCTCCTAAGTAGCCATATATAGTTCTTCCAATTCCCATAAAGAGAGCGAATAATCCTGGACCTAACAGATCTCCTACAAGTTTAGATACCTGAAGGCCTCGCTCTGCAAAGATAGAAGACCATTGGGACATGGTAAGTTCACTAGCACCAGCTCCAACCATTAAGAGCATTCCAAGATACAACACTGGAGTTGTAAAGAGCTCACGAAAACTCATTCCCTTTCCGTCATGGACCAAGGGGAGAATGGGTACTCTAAGAAATTGAAATAGGTTATACAAAGGAAATAAGGACCACAAAAGGGGCAGCAGGAACCAATAATCACGACCAATGACTGCAATGATCAGAGTGCTTAAAAACACTACTGCCATCTGTCCCCAACAATAAAAAGAATGAAGGAGGCTCATAGAAGCCTCCTTATTTTCGTTTGGAAGGGCTTCAATAATAGGACTTACTAATACCTCTAATAAACCACCACCAACGGCGTACAGCATTACAGAAATAACAAGTCCGAGATAAATACTGCTCATCATTAGAGGCAGAATACCCAGGCATAATAAGCCAACCCCGCAGAAGGCGTGAGCTAATACAATACATTTTCTATAGCCAAATCGATCAGCATATTTAGTTGCCCAGATATCTGTAAGTAGCTGTGTAGCAAAATTAATAAAGACTAGCTGTCCTAACTTGGCATAGGAAATCTCGTAATTTGTATGAAAGACAATAAAAAGGAGAGGAATTAAATTATTAACGATGGCTTGAGTAATATATCCTCTATAGCAAGCAAAAGTAGTGTTTCGATAAGTATATTCTTTGTGTGGCATGGTGTACCTTTCTATGGATATTATTGCTTTTCAGGCCAATAAGGTCTGGATAGAAAAACCTGCTTTCCATAATGCTTATGTTTTTTAAAATAATTAAGTGCGTTTTTGGCAAGTTCTATATCTTTATAAATTCCAAATACCGTCGGTCCACTTCCACTCATTAAAGAAGTCATTGCACCAAGCTCAAGCATTTTATGTTTAATAGAAGTAATAATCGGATAATCTTTAATGGTGACCGCCTGAAGTATATTATCCATGGTTTTAGTAAGAGCAGTTAAGTCTCCATTATTTAAAGCCACTTTCATATTTTCAATGTTAGGGTGAACTATGTTTTCCGATAAGCGTAAATTCTCATAAACATATTTTGTAGAGACACTGATATCCGGCTTAACAAGTAGAATGGAACAGTTAGGCATAGGAGGTAATGGTGTTAGAACCTCGCCAATTCCTTCGGACAAAGCTGTTCCAAGCTTTATACAATAAGGTACATCTGCACCAATTTTAACACCTATTTGCATAAGCTCTGTTTCTGTAAGATGTGCGTCATATAATTCATTTAAAGCCTTTAAAGTGGCAGCAGCATCGGAGCTTCCACCAGCCAATCCAGCAGCAACAGGGATGGTCTTTTCAAGTTTAATAGAAAGACCTTCCTTAAGGGAAAGGTAATGCAAGAAAGCAGCGGCAGCTTTATATACAAGATTGCCCTGGTCATTTGGTATGTACGAAAGGTTCGTTCGGATACTAATTGTTTCGGTTGGTACTTTGCTGATGGTTATTGTATCATGAAGATCCAGAGATTGCATGATCATGCAAACATCATGGTAACCGTCTTCGCGCTTTCTAATAACATCTAAGCCAAGATTTATCTTAGCATAGGCGTTCACTGTAATAGAATTCATAAAACCTCCCAAGCTGAAGTCTATATAGAAATTTATTTAAATGTTCATAAAATCTATACGTATTTTATCACATGATTGAGGTGTTATCAATGAAACAACATCATTTAAAAATTTTCTTAATACTTTCCCATAGCTTAAATTTTACCTTGATAGGTGTGTTGTTATTTAGTAAAGTGTTGTATTCCTCTTCGGTTAGTAAGTGCTTTAACTTATCTCCAGTGGTTTCATCAACGATACTATAAGTCTCATCTACAAAACACAGAGGGGGAAACATGACACACCACCAATTCTGTCCTTCTGCACTTCCTATTTGGACACGAAGAGCCTCATAATATCCTGGCGGAAAGTTATACTCACCATATATCTTTAAAGGGAAATAAGTGTTTTCTAACGAAACGGTGACAGGATATGTGTAACCCTCATTTTTAATTATCTTTTCTGCAATGGTTTGTATATTTTCTATATTACGAATTAAAACAGAGCGAGCTTCGTCAATTGTGCTGGTAGCATTTAATAAGGGGGCAAGGTCTTGTACCAAAGCATTTTTAACTAAAATCTTAAGTGCTTGATCCTCTTTGCTATCACTATTTGCAATGACATGAAAACGAATAATCTCTTTGGCGATATGATTTTGTATATCTTCGTTGGCTTTTGCTTTTGCCATAAGTATCATTGAGGTCATAGTACAAAAGAGTAAAATGGAGAGAAATAGATAAACTCTAAACTTATCTTTTTTGGTTATGGTAGCTTTGCTTTGTATCGTCTTATTTGATTTTTGTTCATTACATATAACGGAAAAATTGTTATTAATATGTACATTATGGTTATACTTATTTTGCTTCATATAGGCTCCATCCTTTATAAAATTAATATTTAGTTTTCTACCAGTTAGTCGTAACAATAGTATTGACAGAATATGGTACTGTATTCAACATCGCCTAAATTACATAGGTATATCTTTTTTATTTATGGCATGGGAAACGTCTTGTACATATCTTGTTGCAATAGTAAAATATTCATAAGCAATTAGATCAGAGAGGTCGACACAAATGGTAGAGTTGTACCCACTATTCGGTATTGCAGGATGTAGAAAGGTATGGTTAATGGATGAAGAAAGAAGTTGTAATAACTATAGATGGACGGCAAGAAGGAGATGAGGAGGGGATTGTAATTTCTGTCCCTGGTATCTATCATTTTACAAATAGAGTTCATTATGTTCAATATGAGGAACATGAGAGTGATAGTGGAAAAATTGTAGAAAATATGTTAAGAATTACTCTGGAGCAAGTGGTTTTAACGAAAAAAGGACCGCAGATGAGTAAAATGATATTTAATCCAAAAGAGATTACACAGACTTCATATCAGACTCCTTATGGAGACTTAATTCTGGATATTCAAACATCTTGTCTAAGGGTAAAGGAACAAGAGGATAAAATAGTAGTAAATCTTATGTATTCATTATCTGAGGGAGGAGGGGAACTCTCTAAGAACAAGTTGAGAATTGTGATAGAATCAGCAATAGAATAAGTTGCCTGACATAATAAAGTTTGTACTATTCAAAACCAAGCAGAATATTTAATGAATTAGCCTTTAAAACTTGCGTTCTAAGGCTAATTTTTATATAGTCAGGTTGGCGAACCCAGCGAGAAAACCTCGGGTTTTCTCGCTGGGTTCTGAATAGTTCAACAATTTAATCAATTTGAGTTATAAAGCCACTCTCATCAAAATTAACATCAGGAGATAGCTCTTCCATAAAGTTATAATATTCTTTTTGTTCGGAAGCATCGGTAAGAAGGTAAGTATAGGTATCCTTAGCCATAACAGGAAGTAACTGTATCCTGACAGTATCATCTGGATCAAGATAGAGCTTTACCATTCCAGAATATACATTGGCTCTGCCAAACCAGAAGTTTCCGAGACTGTAAGCAATGGGTTTTCCTTTATAGAATTCTACACCCTGCATCACATGAGGATGGCAGCCAATTACCGCATCAGCACCAGCATCTATATATTGCTTTGCAAGGTTGCGCTGATAAGCCTCTGGGTAGTTATTACGTTCAATACCCCAATGTACAAAGGCAATTACATAGTCACTGTTTTCTGCAGCCTCTTTAATGGAAGCAACAAAAATTGTAGAATCATAAGTTCCTAACATACCAAGCTTGTCATCGGACGCATACCAGCTCATATCGGGTACAACTCGTGAAGCTGCGACATAGGCTATTTTTTTATCGCCGACAGTATAATACATTGGAGCCTTAGCTCTGTCTAAATTATCACCAGCACCAATATAATCAATACCAGCCCCATCCAGAGTGGTAAAGGTATCGGTTAGGGCGTCGGGACCAAAGTCAAGGGCATGGTTATTTGCTAATGACACAATATCCACACCCATTTTGGTTAAAATCTCAACGTTTTGTGGATCTGATCGAAAGGTAAAGGACTTGTTTTTCTCTTTGGTTCCTCGGGTGCTGAAGGCAAATTCATTGTTAAGCATCATAATATCAGCAGCATTCATTTCCTCTAACAAATCAGAGGAAAGACATTTGGTCAAATCACCATCAGCTGCTTTATATTTTGCAATTGGATAAGATACATCATCAAGATTTACATCACCGCTAAAGCCAAGTACAATTGGTACCTTTGGTTCCACGGGAGTAGGCGTAGAAGTGGGGGAAGGCATAGGGGATGGTGTAGAGGTTACGGGTGCCGGAGCTTTGGTAGGTGCAGTGGTGGGCTCTAGTTCTTGACCAGAAGAACTTTGTGAATCCTTTTGTCTTTGAACCTCAAAGGCATAAAATAGTAAACCGGAAAATAGACACAGCATAACCACTGTAATAAGAACTATTAATATTAAGTATCGCTTTTTCATAGGACCTCTCAAGTTCTGCTTATAGATATAAAAAACCCTCTTACTTTATAAACAATTATGTCTTGAAAGTAAGAGGAATATAATTAGCAAAACAATTATTTTTATTTATCTTTTTTTAGATTGGAAGTAATTCTTTTAAAGAAAGATTTCTTCTCTTTTTTAGGCTCTAAATTTCCTCTTAATCCTTTAACATCCATGATATATATGCCGCTAAGGACTGCTTTCACTTCTTTTTTAACAGGAATTAAATCAAATACCTTTGCATCACACATAAGTGACATTACCTTAGGGCCGATTTTAGCTTTAACAATCGGAACCTTAGAACGACGCATATATTTTGGTGTCTGCTCAAGAACCATCTTTGGAAGATTAGCTTCCGTCAATTTCATCATTTTTTTATCAATAACAAGAATGGATACGGTTTGGGCAGCTGCCTGCATTTGCGCTTGTGAGTCTTCCTGCCTCTTCTGAAGTTTCCTTCCGACAAAATATAAAGTAATGAGTACCGCTGCAACCACAACCGCTACGATAATCAACACAATAAAGATTGTATCCATGAGATATGTACCTCCTCTGATTTTCTGCTTAATGCTATTCCCAAGAGAACAACGTTATTATTGTATCATTTTTCTTACTAAAAGAAAATAGATATTTTTTTAAAATACAAATTATATAAGGGAAGCATTTTTTGCAAGGGTCTCACGGATAATCTCCTGAACGTGAGAACCTAGAAACTTTTGCTGTTCCTTGCTTAATTCTTTTGGATAAATGGGAGTACCGTATTCAATAATAACATGAGCACTCCGAATCCAAGGCATATGGTTTTCAAAAACCTCATCCGTATTGCTGATGGATACGGGAATAATTGCACAACCTGTTTTTTCTGCCATTTTAAAACTACCTTCCTTAAATGGAAGCATTTCAGTACCTTGACTTCTCGTTCCCTCAGGAGAGATAAAGATAGAATAACCAGCTTTTATTTGTTCAATTCCTTGTAAGATAGTTTTTAATCCCTGTTTAATATCGCTGCGATCCAAAAATAAACATTGCAATAAGCGCATCCAGGTTCGTAAGATAGGAATCTTAGCAATTTCCTTTTTTGCCATAAACCCAGTTAGTGTCGGAAGTGAGGCATACGCAACGAGAACATCAAAATAGCTTCTGTGATTAGCTACATACAATACGGCCTCATTCTTTGGTATATTGTTTCGACCAATTATAGTGCTTTTTACACCGCCAATTAATAATATTACACGAAATGCAAATACAACAATCGCCTGAGAATTGGCAACCATAATGCGTTTGTTAAACCGTCCAATGATATATTCAATTAAGAATAGAGGAATACTTATAATAAAGAATATTAATAAAAATAGTAAAATCAAGATCAGTCGCATAGATAACCTCCTGGTTACAATATTTTTAAGCATTTATTTTGATGATTTATTTCTATTGTATATTCGTCTGACTTACTGGTGGTAAAGTTGGCGCAGGAGTGATTGATACGACTGGTTCTCCGTTATCGCCGGGTTCAACATGGTCTGTATTCTCTGGTTCCTCTTCGGTATCATCCGGAGTTTCCACGGGGTTTTTAGGGGGTATAGTTACCGCAATGGTAGGTGTAGGAGACGGGGATATGGCAGGTGTTGGAGAGATTGGTATGGTAGGAGTTACTTTGGTGTCATCCTTAGAGGTATCATCTTTATCACCTTTACCACCCTTATCACCTTTGCTACCCTTGTCATCCTTTCCATCATCTGTAGGCTCTTCTGTATCTGTAGGGTTTGTTTCTTCGCCTAGTTCTCCTTCTATAATTTCACCATTTTCACCAAGAACAATTCCTTCCCCATCCATAGGAAACTGGGAGGGTTTAGGTGTAATATTAATTAAGTCAGCATACATCGCTTCAAAGTTAAAATCCTTACTTGGTGTATAATTATAGTACTCTTCCAGTGTGAGATCATTCTCATATAAATATTTCGCTAATCCTTTTCCTACATAGCGTAAGTGCCAGGGCTCGTAAGCATAGCCGGTAATATCTACCTTATCCTCAGGATATCTGATAGTAAATCCAAAAAGATGGGCATTTTCTGCAACCCAGATACCTTCCGGTATGGTTCCAAAGGTTGTAGATAAATCATAGTTGATTGCTAAGCAGGAAATATCCATAGTAAGTCCGGTTTGATGTTCACTGGTACCGGGAACGGCTGAGTATTTCAAGGTATGGGATTTGCCTTTTGTCAGAATATTATCTGTGAATATTTTTTTCTGTCTCTGATAAGAGCGGTATCCAGAGATACCAGCTAGTTCATAACCTTGTTCACTTGCAGCCTGAAACAACTGCTCTAATGCAGTTGCTGCCTCTGGACGCATTAAGGTTCTTTCATCATAATAAATAAGATCAAAGAAGACATCCGGTGTTACAAGTTCTTCCGGCTTATAACTTTTTGGCAAAGAGAATTCCTTGTTCACGAAAACAGTAATGCTAGAAGGATCTAAATCCATCTCAGTTGCAGGAACAAAAGGTTCTTCGGGAATTTCTGTTACCACGGGTGTTGGCGTTGCATCTATGTCAGTACTAGGAATATATGTATCGTCGTCATTGTCATCATCAAGATCGTAACCTGGTGATTGGTCGGTTTCGGAAGAAGTGCTGGTGGGTAGGGTGTCATCTCCTTGTGCGTGGGCAATTGCAATAAAGATAAGTGTACAAATAATAAGGAGTGACAGGGACGAGCTTATGATAATGACTAAATTCTTTTTATTCAATTAAATTTCCCCTTTTTACAAAAACCAATCGTTCGTATTCAATTGGATTATCAATGATACAGAGCAGAAGACCATGGCCCCCTACTCTGTGTCGTATGTGTCTATTTACTTTCTCAAGTATAACATAATTAGATAAAAAAATAACTAAAAAATAAAAATATTTCACCGAGAAATAATGGTAAAAAATCCAAACCTGGTAAGGCGTTATTATTTGGTCTTTTCTGCAAGGTTGTCTAGAAGTTCGGACTTCATTCGGAATAACTTTACAGAGAGATCTACATAGACCATATGTGGATTCACAAGTCTTCTTACCTCATCCCAAAGGGTTTCTTGCTCCTTCAGGCAATAGTTTCTGATTTCCATAACGGGAGGAGTCTTGTACACACATTTTCCTTTAAGAAAAACTGGAACAAGTAATTCTCTTAAGGTATACGAATTTGGTTCAAGGTAGGTCTTCTTCCAGGTTGCAATCGGATCAAATAGTAGAAGAGGATTTTCAGAGCGATATTCCTCTTCAGCTAGTGTAATAAGATCTGCCTTTATCTTTCCACTTTCTTTTTCGTAAACTCTGTATATTTTTTTGTTGCCGGGATTGGTTATTTTCCATTGATTTTCTGACAGCTTGATTTTCGGCTGAAAGCTACCGTTTTTCTGTACTGCTGCTAACTTATAGACACCACCAAAAGCTGGGCAATCTCTGGAGGTGATGAGCTTAGTACCTACGCCCCAGGTATCAATCTTAGCACCCTGTGTTTTTAAGGAGTCTATTAAATACTCATC
The DNA here is from genome assembly GCA_023407575.1 of Bacillota bacterium. Classification (GTDB taxonomy): domain Bacteria; phylum Bacillota; class Clostridia; order Lachnospirales; family Lachnospiraceae; genus Mobilitalea. The sequence continues at coordinate 31,031 of JAEYLX010000068.1, read as the reverse complement.
CAAATCACTGGAGGCAGTAATTGAAGCATCTTTAAAGCCTGCATTATCAAGCATTTTCCTCGCTTTTTTGGAGAGGTAAGCAAGGTCACCGCTATCAAGTCGAATGCCATATTTCGCGGGCATTTTATCTTGGTTCTTTAACTCTTCAAATACTTTAATTGCATTAACAACACCGGACCGTAAGGTGTCATAAGTATCAACAAGGAAAGTTGTGTTTTGTGGATAAAGCTCGGCATATTTACGGAAGGCTGTGAGTTCATCGTCAAAGCTCATAATCCAGCTATGAGCGTGTGTACCCAGTACTGGAATATCAAAAAGTTTACCAGCTAGTACATTACTGGTTCCAATACAACCACCAATGACAGCAGCTCTTGCACCAAGTACACCTGCATCCGGACCCTGTGCGCGACGAAGTCCAAATTCTAATACAGGCTCACCTCCTGCAGCGTAAACAACACGAGAAGCTTTTGTAGCAATTAAGCTCTGATGATTAATTATATTAAGAAGCGCAGTTTCTACAAGTTGTGCTTCCATAATTGGAGCAATTACTTTAACCAAGGGCTCGGATGGAAATACTACAGTACCTTCTGGTATGGCATAAATATCTCCAGTAAAGCGAAAATCACTCAAGTAGCTTAGGAAATCCTCATTAAAAATAGATAAGGTTCTTAAGTACTCAATATCATCCGGATTAAAGTGCAAATCGTTAATATATTCAATTGCCTGCTCCAGACCAGCACAGATTGCATAACCATTACCAGAGGGGTTCTCTCGGTAGAATAGATCAAAGATAACTGTCTCATTGTTCTTCGTATTATAATAACCCTGCATCATGGTTAATTCATAAAAGTCTGTAAGCAAGGTCAGATTTCTGTCATTCATGGCTACCTCCAGCACCAAAAAGGTGCTCATTTTTCTATAGTATCATAAGAGGTTAATAATTTTGTTTTTCTTATGATTAACATACAACTTTAGTTATAACAAAACATATACCAGAATGATAAATAAGTCAAGTATCCCTTGGATAGACTTATTTATCATTCTGGTATATAGGAATAAAGTGATTTTATTATATTTATTTATCTTCTTAAGAGAACACGCTTCATTAGAAGCCAATTAAGGAATAGAATCAGTGCACTGGCTAATAAGAGAGTAACCAGTCCGTATAGTGGCATACCTGCGCTTATTCCAAAGATGGTATCAAAAAATTTAGAGATATTTTGTAAGGTACGCTCACTAAAAAGTGTATTTAATATCTGCTCGTTTAGAATTACAAAAGAGATGAGAGCGACATTCAAGGTTATTTTTGCAACACGATTAATTCTGTAATAAACTAAAGAGATGAGTAAACCAAGCATTATAAACAATATAAAAAAGAGTAGATTAAATAGGAAGTTTTCTAAATAAAAAATATGGCTTTTAAGTACATAGGGTTCTGAAAAATAATCAAGAACATTCGTCCGTTCATAGATACCCTCGTATAACGTAAACCAATAGGGAAAGCGATCAAAGGCATCAGAAGCTGTTTTTGCAGCAAAGGTTATGATATTTGATAATACTGACATAAAAAGTGCTATGGAGGATAAAGATAAAATTAAACTAAGGTAGCTACTTTTTCTGGATAAACTAAATTGTTGAAAAAGACCAAAGCTGCCACGGAAAGCAGAATAACCTAAAAATAATAAGAAGATGGCCGCCATTGCATCCATTCCGCTAAAAGAGGAGGTTTTTGTTGCTTTGCGTGACCCGTATTCGTCCAAAACATCAGCGGGGGATTTATTAAAAGATACATTATCATCAACTATATTGCTTTTATCTGAGGCATTGTCGTTTTCAATTGTTTCATCACCTTTAACGAAAGTTTCTTCGTTAACAACAATTTCGTCTTCTGTAATAAACGTATTTATACGTTCGCTTCTATAATTCTGATTAACGCCAACATGTGCTATATTTACACCAATTAGACCGTATAGGACAATAATTACTATGAAATAGATAAGTAGAGATTTCCAGGAATCAAAGATTATATAACGAAAGGCTGCCTTCATTCTCATTGTACTACCTCCTCGTGGTTGGTGAGTTTAATGAATAACTTCTGAAGATCCAATTTTGAAACTTCAAGGCTTGAAGGAATTTGATGATCCATATTCCCAAGAATATAGGCTGTTTTAAGACCGCCAATTGCATCAAAGCCCAGAACTTGTTTGCCAGAGATGTAAGAATCCACATCGGTTATTTTTCCTGTTACTGTATAGCCAAGCTGAAGCAGAGATTCACAGGTATCATTCTTAAGAATCTGACCCTGATCAATAATTATAATGTGGTCGATTAAGGTAGAAATCTCTTCAATTAAATGAGTAGATATAATAATTGTACAGGGGTTGTCACTGAACTTCTTAAGTAAGATTTGATAAAATAATTCCCTATGATTTGCATCCAGACCAAGTACTGGTTCATCCAATATGATATAAGGAGTGTTAACGGATAAAGCTAAAATTAGCTTGAAAATGGAGTTATAGCCAGTAGAAAGAGACTTTATGATTGCATTCATATTAAGTTTAAAGGAATTCGCCAATTGTTTTGCATAATCAACATCAAAGGAAGGGTAAAACTCTTTTGCCCAATAAAAAGCGTTTTTAACTTTCATTTTTTCAGGGAAATAGTCGGATTCGTTAACGAGAAAAAGTTTGCAAAGAGCTGAATCGTTATCTCTGGCTGGTGCTCCATCTATCGTTACTTCCCCGCTATTAGCAAAGATGCGATTTGTCATGATATTTAATAAAGTTGATTTTCCTGCACCATTTCTACCTAAAAGTCCATAGATATGGCTTTCTTCCAGGGTAAGACTAATGTTGTTTAAGACACATTTCTCACCATAATACTTTGTGATATTCTTTAACTCAATACCATTCATGATTGAAACCCTCTTTCTATCATAGATTTTATATCTGTCTCGGATATCTCAAGTCTTTTGGCCTCTGCAATCAGACCCAGGATGTAACTATCATAAAATAATTCTTTTCGTTTGTTTCTAAGGCTATCTACTGCACCACTTGCTACGAACATTCCAAGACCACGCTTCTTGTATATAATGCCTTGATCTACGAGCATTGTGATACCCTTTAAAGCGGTGGCTGGATTAATTCGATAGGTAACAGAGAATTCTGTAATGGAAGGAATCTGACTATCCTCTGGAAAAGCTCCGGAGAGAATAGCGTCTTCTATGCCTTCGGCTATCTGTAGAAAGATTGCCTTATCGGAATTAAGATTTAGTTGCACATTTTCGCCTCCTGTGTTATTTGGTTGATTACTCTACTAACTAACCAAAATGCTATCACCAAAAATTACCATTGTCAATACTTTTTATAAAAAGTTTTAAGAAACGGGGAGATTTCTCATTATATAGAATACATTGAAGTTGAAGAAGCACGTTATCATAAAGAGTTAGTGAACCCAGAAAGATTAAAATACAAATGGAAAATCGATGAGATCAATGAAAATAATTACTGTAGCATTATAATTTATGAAACTACCTTAAGCAGTGATTTATTGAGAGAAGCAGTAGAGCATATCAGGAATAATTATAGCATAATTACCAGCATTCTTGTAGCAATTTGCTATTCGGAGGATAAAACAAACCTTAAAGGTATTATGGAAATGGAAGATTATTACAAAGAGAAATATAAATTAGATATTATAAGGACTATGTAACATCAATCAAGTTCGGTTACAAGAACTATTCGTACAAAAACTATTGATGTGATGATGTATGGTTGAGTTCTTATTTGTGTTTTGTATGAATACCACAATGCCCTTGACAATACGAAGGTTATATACTATGATTATCGCAATAAAGTAAAAACGTTGACGGAGAGAGTAAGCATAATGTAAAAGTTGCAGCGAGTCGGGGATAGTGTGAGCCTGGTACGAGTAGCAGATGACTGAAAATCACTCCCTAGTTGCAGGACCCAAAAGTGAAATTAATTCCTTAGTAAGTCCCGCCGGTATCTACCGTTATTTAGATAATGTATGAATGCCTTAAGGCAGTGTACGTGAAACAGGTGGTTTAATGAAGTTTATGACTCTCATCCTTTTTCGGATGTGGGTCTTTTTTTATTTTATAGTAAAATGATTCTATGAAATAAAAAGCGAGCAGTACATGAGTTTCGCGCGAGACTCTATCGAATGAATCTAAAGGAGGGAAATCCTCCGGATATTTGAGTTGGAGATTGTATAGTTTTTAAAGGAGGATTTGAACATGTACGATAAGGTGTCTACGGACCTAAACTTTGTCGAAAGAGAGAAAAAAGTATTAAAGTTCTGGCAGGAGAATCAAATTTTTGAAGCCAGCATTAAAGAACGTGCAGAAGGAGAAACCTATACCTTCTATGATGGACCGCCGACCGCGAATGGTAAACCGCACATTGGCCATGTGTTAACAAGAGTTATTAAGGATATAGTTCCACGCTACAGAACCATGAAGGGCTATAAAGTACTTCGTAAAGCGGGATGGGATACCCATGGTCTTCCGGTAGAGCTTGAGGTAGAGAAAAAGCTTGGCATCAATGGAAAAGATCAGATTGAAGCGTATGGCTTAGAGCCCTTCTTACAGGAATGTAAGGAAAGTGTATGGAAGTATAAAGGTATGTGGGAGGATTTCTCCGGTACGGTTGGCTTCTGGGCTGATATGGAGGACCCATATGTAACCTATCATAATGATTATATTGAATCTGAATGGTGGTCCTTGAAGCAAATCTGGGATAAAGGGCTTCTTTATAAAGGCTTTAAAATTGTTCCTTATTGCCCAAGATGCGGAACGCCTTTATCCAGTCACGAGGTGGCACAGGGTTATAAGGATGTAAAAGAAAAGTCTGTTATTGCTAAGTTCCGTCTTAAGGGAACAAAGGATGAATATATCCTTGCCTGGACAACAACTCCTTGGACGTTACCTTCAAACGTTGGTCTGTGTGTTAATCCAAATGAGACCTATGTTAAAGTTAAGGTTTCCGTAGATGCGAAAGGAAATGTATTAAAGAAGGATGGCGGATGTGATTGTGGTCACGGACACGACCATGGACATGAGCATACTCACGAGGCAGCAGTTGCTGTTGGTACAGAGCACTATATTCTTGCAGAAGCACTTCTTAATATACTGGAAGGTGATTATGAAGTAGAGCAGACCTATGTGGGCAAAGATCTGGAATATCTGGAATATGAGCCATTATTTGATTATGCTACCCTTGATAGAAAAGGACATTTTGTAACCTGTGACAATTATGTAACGCTAAGTGATGGTACTGGTGTTGTTCATATTGCACCTGCTTTTGGTGAGGACGATAACAGAGTTGGTAAACAATATGACCTTCCTTTTGTACAGTTAATTGACGGTAAAGGTGAATTTAAACCTGAGGCTACTGACTTTGCAGGAATGTTCTGTAAGGATGCAGACGAGCCAATCATGAAAATGCTTGCTGCAAAAGGCTTATTATTTAAGGTTCTAAAATTTGAGCACAGTTATCCTTTCTGCTGGAGATGCGATACCCCTCTGATTTACTATGCAAGAGAATCCTGGTTCATTAAGATGACCGCTGTTAAGGATAAATTAATTGAGAATAATAATACCATTAACTGGATGCCTGAGAGCATTGGTCAGGGACGTTTCGGGGATTGGTTGAAGAATGTACAGGATTGGGGACTTTCCAGAGATCGTTACTGGGGTACACCACTTCCTATCTGGGAATGTGAAGACGGACATCGTCATTGCATCGGAAGCATTGAGGAATTAAAGGCAATGTCCGATAACTGCCCGGATAATATTGAACTTCATAGACCATTTATTGATGCCGTTACCATTAAATGTCCAGATTGCGGGAAAGAGATGACCCGTGTTAAACCGGTTATTGACTGTTGGTATGACTCTGGTTCCATGCCATTTGCACAATGGCACTATCCATTTGAAAATAAAGAGGTTTTTGATGATAACTTCCCAGCCGACTTTATCAGTGAGGCAGTAGATCAAACCAGAGGATGGTTCTATTCTCTGTTAGCCATTTCTACCTTGATTTTTGATAGAGCTCCTTTTAAGAATGTAATTGTACTTGGTCATGTTCAAGATGAGAACGGTCAGAAAATGTCCAAATCAAAAGGAAATGCAGTAGATCCCTTTGATGCCTTAGAGCAACATGGAGCAGATGCCATCCGTTGGTATTTCTATGTGAATTCAGCTTTGTGGTTGCCAAATCGTTTCCACGGTGGGGCAGTAACCGAAGGTCAGAGAAAGTTCATGGGAACCCTTTGGAATACCTATGCCTTCTTTGTGCTATATGCAAATATTGACGAATTTGATGCGACAAAGTATCAATTAGAATATGATAAATTACCGGTAATGGATAAGTGGTTATTATCTAAATTAAACACATTGGTGAAATCCGTAGATGAGCATTTGGAGAACTACCGTATTACGGAAGGTGCAAGACTTTTAGCTGACTTTGTGGATGAACTCTCCAACTGGTATGTAAGAAGAAGCCGTGAGCGTTTCTGGGTAAAGGATATGCCACAGGATAAAATTAATGCGTATATGACACTTCATACTGCACTGGTTACAGTAGCTAAGTTATCCGCACCATTTATTCCGTTTATGACCGAGGATATTTATCAGAACCTGGTAGTTAAGCTGGATAAGAATGCAGAGAAGAGTATTCACCTTTGTGATTACCCTACTTATAACGAAGAGTGGATTGATCAGGAGTTAGAGGCTAACATGGAAGAAGTACTTGAAATTGTAGTGCTGGGTCGTGCTTGCCGTAACACTGCTAATATTAAGAACCGCCAGCCAATTGGCAAAATGTATGTTAAAGCAGAAAAAGAACTTTCTTCTTTCTTCACCGCAATTATTTCAGAGGAATTGAATGTAAAGGAAGTTGTATTTGCAGATGACGTTAGGGCGTTCACTTCCTATAACTTTAAGCCACAGCTTAAGACCTTAGGACCGAAATTTGGTAAACAACTTGGAGCAATCAGAGTCATTTTGTCTGAGTTAAACGGTAATGCTGCTATGGATGAACTGAATGCAACAGGACAGTTGAAAATTACACTTGAGGGTGCAGAAGCAGTTCTTGAAAAGGATGATTTGTTAATTGAAGCAGCACAGACGGAAGGATTTATCTCGAATTCAGATCATGGCATTACAGTAGTTCTCGATACAAACCTTACCGAAGCTTTAATTGAAGAAGGCTTTGTAAATGAAATTATCAGTAAGATTCAGACCATGCGTAAAGAAGCGAACTTTGAGGTGATGGACCATATTCGTGTTTCTCAAAGCGGTAATGACAAGATTAAGGAAATTATGCTTCGTAATGCAGAAGAGATTAAGAATGAAGTACTTGCAGAAGAATTAATCTTTACTGGCACCCAAGGCTTTACCAAAGGTTGGAACTTAAATGGGGAAGAGGTTACTCTCGGAGTTGAGAAGCTGTAGGTTAACGAAGTTAAGTTAGCAGAGATATGATAAGAAATGACAAAGCTATTAGTCGTTTAGTAAGATATAATTTATAATATAGAAAGAGTTACTGTTGAGGAAGAAATGTACTCATCAGTAACTCTTTTTGTATCAATTATACTAATTTAACGGAGACGTGTTAATGGAAATACTGCACCGAGTTTTTACCTCGCATATTCAACATAACGTTTTCTTCCCTTCAGTTATATAATGTATATAGTTTATATGTTTCCAATAATTCTTTCAAGGTCTTGTGTTGTTAAATTGCTACTAATTTTCTGATTGAGATTTATCATAAAGAGGAATAAGATTCCTTCAACTTCATATATTCTTTACTTTTGTTGATTTTCGTACTATAATAAGCCTATACAAATATTTAATAATATGGTTTTATATGGACAATAAGCCTTACTATACTCCAATGACTAGGATTAATAAAGGAGGAATTTTATATGAAACTTATCTATGTAATTGTACGTAATATTGATAGTAGCTATGTGACCGAAGCCCTTAATAAAAAAGGATTTTATGTAACGAAACTGGCTTCCACAGGCGGATTTTTGCGCGAAGGCAATACAACCCTTATGATTGGTACAGAAGAAGATAAAGTAGATACCGTAATCGACCTTGTGAAAAAGGAATGCGGACCAAGACAACAGATTATCTCTAATCCGGTTGGAGCAGCAGAATATGCATCCATGAATGTTGTTGTAAATGTTGGTGGTGCAACAATTTTTGTTACAGATGTGGATCGCTTTATTAAGATTTAAATAAGTAAAATAATTGAATAAACCTTTAAGCCTCCGAAGATTATATATCTTATGGAGGCTTTTTTTGTAGCAGGATAAGCGATAAACAATGAACAAACTAAATATGGGCAGGAGTTACAATTGGTGAAAACTTTATGAACTCTTGTTTTTTGCTTTATTTTTTACTCAAAATATGATATAACGTAGTATAGTACGCAATAAATTATTTTGGTCAGAAGAAATGAGGGGCCGTTTTGAAAGAGGAAGGAATTGATAAAATGAAGAAAATAATGTATTTATTTATGGGTTTATGTATATTGATACTAGTTGGGGGTTGCAGTAAGAAAGATTTAGGAAACAATGTGGATACAACAGAAACTGATACGGAAACAGATGACGAAACAACAGATGATACCGCAGTAGAGATACCTAAGATAGAAGATTTTGATGCAAGCGAATATGTAACTTTAGGTCAATATAAAGGCATTGAGGTTACAGTTGCACCTATTGAAGTAACTGATGAAGATATTACGACTGCAATTAATGAAGATTTAGAAGCAAATGCAACAGTAAATGAGATTACCGACAGAGCAGTTCAGGAAGGTGATACCGTTAATATTGACTTTGAAGGATTGCTGGATGGCGTTGCTTTTGAAGGTGGTACAGCAGAGGCATATGATTTGACAATTGGTTCTGGTGCTTTTGTTCCAGGCTTTGAAGAAGGTTTAATTGGATTAAAAACTGGTGATAAGAAAGCAGTGGATGTCACATTCCCAGAAGATTACTCAGAAGAACTTGCTGGTAAGGCAGTTGTATTTAATGTAACAATTAATTCTATTTCAGAATCTGTTCTACCTGAATTAACTGAGCAGTATGTTGTTGATAATACCGATTATGAAACAATTGCAGCATATAAAGATGCAGTTCGTGAAGAGTTAGAGGCAAGCAATGCAGAAGAAATGGAAAGTAATAAAGCTCAGAGTATTATGGAAGCGTTAATTGAAGGTGCTACTGTTACTTCTTTACCAGAGACTTTACTTAATTATAATACGGCATATTTTAATTACCAAATTGGACAAGAGGCTGCTATGTATGGAATGGATGTTTCAACCTATATCAGTCAGTATGGTATGACACAGGAAGATTTTGATGCATATGTTAAGTCCTTGTCAGAAGCTAGTTCTAAACGTGACTTAGTTCTTACAGCAGTTGCTCAGACAGAGAAGATGGAAGCAACAGACGAAGATTATCAAGCTGAACTACCTAACTATTTAAGTGGATATCAGGTGGAATCTGAAGAAGAATTATTAAAGTTAGTAACCAAGGAAGAAATTGAAAGAGCAATTGTAATGCAGAAATCTTATAACTTTGTTATAGATAATGCTGTTGTTAAATAAGCAGAAAGAATATAAATTATGCAAAAAGATTTTTTACCGATCAGTAAGAACGACATGGAAGAAAGAGGATGGGAGCAATGTGACTTCGTCTTTGTAACCGGAGATGCCTATGTGGATCATCCTTCTTTTGGACATGCTATTATCAGTAGAGTACTGGAGAGTCATGGATATAAGGTGGGAATCATTGCACAGCCAGACTGGAAGGACAGCAATAGTATATCAATTCTTGGTAAACCAAGACTTGGATTTCTAGTAAGCGGTGGCAATATGGATTCTATGGTTAACCATTATTCCGTTGCTAAGAAAAAAAGGCAGACGGACGCCTATTCTCCTGGTGGAGTAATGGGAAAGCGTCCAGACCATGCAACCTCCGTATATTGTAACCTGATTCGGAAGCAATATAAAAATATACCGATTATTGTCGGTGGCATAGAAGCAAGCTTAAGAAGGCTCGCCCATTATGATTATTGGAGTGACAAGGTGAAAAGATCCATTTTGTTGGATTCACAAGCAGATATCATCTCCTATGGAATGGGCGAGCATTCCATTGTTGAAATTGCAGATGCCTTAAATAGTGGAATAGAAGTAAAGGACGTTACCTTTATAGCGGGGACTGCCTATAAAGCAAAAAGTCTCGAGTCCGTATATGATTTTATGGAACTTCCCAGCTACCAGAGTATTTTAGATAGCAAAAAAGAGTTTGCAAGAAGTTTTTATATACAGTACTGTAACACAGATCCATTTACAGCTAAGACGTTAGTGGAAAAATATAAAGATACCGAATATGTAGTGCAAAATCCACCAGCAAAGCCATTGACTCAGACGGAAATGGACCGGGTATACTCTCTTTTCTATATGAGAGATTATCATCCTTCTTATAAAGAAGCAGGTGGTATTCCGGCCATTGAAGAGGTTAAGTTTAGTTTAACCAGTAATCGAGGGTGTTTTGGTGGTTGCAACTACTGTGCACTAACCTTCCATCAGGGAAGGATTTTACAGACTAGAAGTCATGAATCCATAGTTGCAGAAGCGAACCATTTAATATGGGATAAGGATTTCAAGGGTTATATTCATGATGTTGGTGGACCGACAGCGAATTTCAGACACACAGCCTGTGATAAGCAAGCAACCAAAGGTGCATGTACCAATAAACAGTGTTTGTTTCCTACCCCATGCAAAAGCTTAAAGGTTGATCATACGGATTATCTTAATTTGCTTCGTAAACTTAGAACATTACCAAATGTTAAGAAGGTATTTATTAGATCAGGTATCCGATTTGATTATTTAATAGAAGATAAAAGTGATAAGTTTATGGAAGAACTTTGTGAGCATCACGTAAGTGGACAGCTTAAGGTTGCTCCAGAACATATCAGTGATAGTGTGTTAAAGCTGATGGGTAAACCAGAGAATTCTGTTTATGAGAAATTTCAGGAAAAGTATAAGAAAATCAATCAGAAACTTGGTAAAAATCAGTTTATCGTACCATATTTAATTTCTTCTCATCCGGGTTCTACATTAAAAGAAGCAATTGAACTGGCAGAATATCTAAGGGATTTGGGTTACATGCCGGAACAGGTACAGGATTTTTATCCGACACCTTCAACCATATCAACCTGTATGTATTATACAGGACTTGATCCTAGAACCCTGCAAGAGGTTTATGTTCCGAAGTCACCACATGAAAAGGCGATGCAAAGAGCATTAATTCAATACCGTAATCCTAAGAATTATGAGCTTGTGGTGGAAGCTTTAAGGAAAGCAGATCGATTAGATTTAATCGGCTTTGATAAAAAGTGTTTGGTTCGACCAAGACAGTTTTCAAAAGAAAAACAGTGGGTTGAAAAAGAGAAGCAGGATAGAGCAAGTTCAAGTAAAGCAAGTTCAAGTAAAGCGAGTTCAAATAGAGCAAGTTTAAATTCAACTAAAGCGAATACAAAGAGTAATACGAAGAAGTCTGCTGGGAAGAATGAACGCTTTGAGAGTAAGACAAAGAGCACAAGCAATAAACATGACAACTTTATTGCAAGGTCAAAGAATGCAAGTGGAAAGAATTCAAATACCATACATCTGGATTCAAAAAGTGCAAGATCGAAGGTTTCTGGTAGACCAAGTGGTAATAGCCATAAGACAAGATAGGACAGGTGAAAAGCCTTGACAATAAGAAAGGCAAATGATATACTACGCAAAGTATCTGTTTCATACTAAATTAAATTTAAGATGAATCAGCTCTTAGTCCAAACGGACCAAGAGCTGTTTTTACGGGTTATTTGAGGATAATTTCGGAAACGATTTGATATATATAATCATTATATAAAATAGAGTAATTATTAGATGAACAATCAGATTAGTGTATAGCCTTTGATAAACAGGTGCAGTATAAAGCATTATGGAGGAAAATATGGAATTAAAAAAGTTTGATGAATTAGAGTTAAATAGTAGTATTTTACGTGCAGTTGAAGAAATGGGGTTTGAGCAAATGTCCCCGATTCAGGCAAAAGCAATCCCAATCATTCTGGAGGGTGGCGATGTCGTAGGTCAGGCGCAGACCGGAACAGGTAAAACAGCAGCATTTGGTATACCGCTTTTACAAAAAATCAATGTGAAGGAAAGACATCTGCAAGCAGTAGTTCTTTGCCCTACGAGAGAACTTGCAATACAGGTAGCTGAAGAGATTAGAAAACTTGCTATGTTTATGCATGGGATTAAGATCCTTCCTGTCTACGGTGGCCAGGAGATTTTAAAACAGATTAGATCTTTAAAGTCTGGGGTACAGATTATTATTGGTACACCAGGACGTGTTATGGATCATATGAGAAGAAAAACTGTTAAATTCGACTCAGTTAATACAGTAATCTTAGATGAAGCGGATGAAATGCTTAACATGGGCTTTCGTGAAGATATCGAAATGATCCTTAGTCAGGTTCCGGAAGAAAGACAAACCGTTCTTTTTTCAGCGACTATGCCAGCACCAATTCTTGAGATTGCACGTACCTATCAAAAGAATGCGCAGACAATTCGTGTTGTTAAAAAAGAGCTGACTGTTCCTAAAATTGAACAGTATTACTATGAAGTTACTCAGAGAAATAAAGAGGATGTATTATCGAGACTTTTGGATATGTATAATCCTAAATTGTCTCTTGTATTTTGTAATACAAAAAAACAAGTGGATGAACTTACATCTGCATTACAAGGCAGAGGATACTTTGCAGAAGGCCTTCACGGAGACTTAAAGCAGCAACAGAGAGATCGTGTTATGAATAGCTTTAGAAATGGTAAAACAGAGATCTTAGTGGCCACAGACGTAGCAGCAAGAGGTATTGATGTTGATAACGTAGAAGCTGTATTTAACTATGATGTGCCACAGGATGATGAATATTATGTGCACAGAATTGGACGTACTGGACGTGCTGGACGTGAAGGAAGAGCATTTACGCTTGTTGTAGGCAGAGAGATCTTTAAGCTGAAAGATATCATGAGATATTGTAATACTAAGATTAAATCACAGCCGATTCCATCAATTAATGATGTTACTGCAGTTAAGGCTGATAAAATACTGGATAAAATAGCGAATCTAATTGAAAATGAAGATCTTTCAAAAATGGTAGACATCATTGAGGAAAGAGCAAATGAAGCAGATTATACCTCACTTGAGATGGCAGCTGCATTCCTTAAGATGTTGATGGGAGAGGAAGCAGGCAAGGCTGAGGAAGAAAAGAGCAATGCTGATTTTGGCGATACAGGTGCAGAAGCGGGCATGGTAAGACTTTTTATCAATCTTGGAAAGAATCAGAAGGTAAGACCAGGGGATATTCTTGGCGCTATTGCAGGAGAAACAGGTATGCCAGGCAAGCTTATCGGGTCCATCGATATGTATGACAAATATACCTTTGTTGAGGTTCCGAGAGAAAATGCAAAAGATGTGATTGAAGTTATGAAATCTGCCAAAATCAAGGGTAAGAGCATTAATATTGAGCCAGCAAATAAAAGATAGTAGAGAAAATTGATGGAATGTGTTGGTAATAGTTAATTACTTGACAAGTGCAAAAAATACGGATATAATAATAATTACTATTATTGTACAGGAGAATTTTATGGTAGTTAACAAGTATAGCCGACAGCGTGAAGCAATTAAGCAATATCTAGCAAGTACATGCGAGCATCCAACAGCAGATACCGTCTATATGAATATTCGTGGAACTTATCCGAATATTAGTTTAGGTACGGTATATCGTAACTTGAATCTACTTGCGGAACAGGGCGAAATCATTAAGATTAATTGTCAGGATGGAAGTGATCGTTTTGATGCGAATATGATGCCGCACTATCATTTCCTATGCAATGAATGTGGGAAAATATCAGATATTGAGATGGAATCCATTGATCATATTAATAAAATTGCAGGTGCTGGATTTGCTGGAAAAATCGAAGGACATGTAACTTTTTTTTACGGTAAATGTGAAGCATGTGCGGGTAAGTAATAGATGGATATTATTTGCATGTGAATAGATGTCATGTGCTTTTGAATAAAGTATTTAATAGAGAGCGATAATAGTAAAATAACCGGATAATATCCGGTTATTTTTGCGCTTATAACAATTTAAATTTTTTACAAAAAAATTTTATACAATCTATTGACAAATGTTATTTTATGGATTAAAATATAAGTATCAATAACAGTAATAGTTACTGATACTAAAAGAACTAACAAATATATAATCAATTAGCTGATATCGATGTATATATAACCCCCATTATATATACACTTCCCCCATATATTGTTCCCAATAAAAGAGAGAGGCTCCGTTAACAACGGGGCCTCTCTTTTGTAAAAGGATATTTATAACACCAAATGAAACTATTTTACTGAATTAACACTTCTCTTTACATAAGTTGTATGAAGGATATGGTGAGCCTTGTGGCTGCCTGGCTTACCAAGATATTCATCATATAATGCTTTAATGGAAGGATTGTCATGCGATTTTCTATGAGGCATATTAGCATCAATATCATAGAGTGCCTTAGCACGCAAAGTCCTGATATCCTGGAAATTACGCACAGATGCAGGCTGTTGAGGCTGACCTCCACCATTAACACATCCACCCGGGCATCCCATAATTTCAATAAAGTGATAGTTTGCTTTGCCGGATTTCACGTCATCAAGAAGTGCTCTTGCATTTGCAAGACCGGAAGCAACAGCGACATTAACATCTAAGTCACCAATTTTGTAGGTTGCTTCTTTTATTCCCTTAGTTCCTCTAACTTCATTGAAGTCAAGACTTGCTAATTCTTCGCCTGTTAAGGTTTCCACTGCTGTTCTAAGTGCAGCTTCCATAACACCGCCAGTTGCACCAAAGATTACGCCAGCACCAGTAGATCTGCCCAATGGATCATCAAAATCTTCATCAGGAAGGGATAAGAAGTTAAGACCCACTCTTTCGATCATTCTTGCAAGTTCTTTGGTTGTAATAGAAATATCCACATCTTGAACACCAGCTGCATTCTGATCTTCTCTATCAATTTCAAACTTTTTAGCAGTACAAGGCATTACGCTGACCATAACAATCTTTTCAGGATCAATGCCCATCTTCTCTGCATAGTAGGTCTTTGTAATAGCACCGAACATCTGCTGAGGAGATTTACAACTGGATAGGTTCTCAACCATATCAGGATAGTAATGCTCGCAGAATTTAACCCAACCAGGAGAACAGGAGGTGATAAGAGGTAAAACACCATTGTTGCTGATTCTAGTAATTAACTCATTTGCCTCTTCCATAATGGTTAAGTCGGCAGCAAAGTCTGTATCAAAAACCTTATCAAAGCCTAATCTACGTAGAGCAGCAACCATCTTTCCTTGTACATTAGTTCCGATTGGAAGACCAAATGGCTCACCAAGTGCTGCACGTACAGAAGGTGCTGTTTGAACCATAACAATTTTATCTGGATCAGCAAGTGCTTCAAAAACTTCATCCGTAGATTCTTTTTCATATAAGGCACCAGTAGGGCATACTGCAATACACTGACCACAGGATACACAGCTGGTTTCTCCAAGGCCCATATCAAAGGCGCAGGAGATATTGGTTTTAAAGCCACGTTGATTAGCACCGATTACACCAATACCCTGTGTGGTTTCACATACAGCGCTGCAACGTCTGCAAAGGATACATTTGTTGTTATCACGCATCATATGTGCGGAGGTGGTATCATACTCATAACGAGTACGTTCACCTTCGTATAAATCTTCCTGTTCCACTTTAAGATCAGTAGACAGTTTTTGTAACTCACAGTTACCACTACGTACGCAGGAGAGACATCTGCGGTCGTGATTGGATAAGATAAGTTCCAATGTCTTTTTACGGGATGCTAAAACTCTTGGAGAGTTTGTTGTAATTTCCATACCCTCTGCAATTGGATATACACAGGATGCCACAAGGCTTCTTGCACCTTTCACTTCAACAACACAGATACGGCAAGCACCGATTTCATTGATTTCCTTAAGGTAACATAGGGTAGGAATATCAATGTAAGCAAGTTTTGCTGCCTCTAAAATTGTGGAACCTTTAGGAGCTTGAACGGGCATTCCATTTATTTTTATAGTAACAGTTTCCATCATTAACCTCCATTTTAAATTTAACGGGTAGACAACTATTTTTTAGAGATAGCAACAAATTTACATTTTTCCATACATGCACCGCATTTGATACATTTACTTTGATCAATGATATGTGCTTCCTTTACCTTGCCGGAGATTGCGCCGGTAGGACATACTCTTGCACAAAGAGTACAGCCCTTACAGGTAACAGGATCAATAATATAGGAAAGTAAAGCTTTACATACTCCAGAAGGACACTTCTTATCAACAACATGGGAAATATATTCGTCTTTAAAGAAGTTCAGTGTGGATAATACAGGATTAGGTGCTGTCTGACCAAGACCACAGAGGGAATTGTCTTTAATGTAATAACACAGTTCCTCCATTTTAGTCAGATCTTCCATTGTTCCTTGGCCATTGGTAATCTTCTCAAGAATCTCATAGAGACGCTTGGTACCAATACGACAAGGGGTACATTTTCCACAGGATTCATCTACCGTAAATTCTAAGAAGAACTTAGCGATATCCACCATACAGTTATCTTCATCCATAACAATAAGTCCGCCGGAGCCCATCATGGAACCAATGCTTAATAGGTTGTCATAATCAATTGGAATATCAAAGTGTTCTGCAGGAATACATCCACCGGAAGGACCGCCAGTTTGTGCTGCTTTAAACTTTTTACCATTAGGAATACCACCGCCGATTTCATCAATAACTTCACGAAGTGGAGTTCCCATAGGGATTTCAACAAGACCAGTATTGTTAATCTTACCACCTAAAGCAAATACTTTTGTTCCTTTTGATTTCTCTGTTCCCATGGATGCGAACCAGTCAGCACCATTAAGGATAATTGGAGGAATATTTGCATAGGTTTCAACGTTATTTAAAATAGTAGGTTTTTGGAACAGACCCTTTTGAGCAGGGAACGGAGGACGAGGACGAGGCTCACCACGGTTACCTTCAATAGAGGTCATAAGTGCAGTTTCTTCACCACACACGAAGGCACCGGCACCCAAACGAATTTCTATATTAAAATCAAAGCCGCTTCCAAAGATATCTTTACCAAGCAAGCCATATTCTCGTGCCTGGTTAATAGCGATTTCAAGACGATCAACAGCGATTGGATACTCAGCACGAACATAAACAAAGCCTTGGGAGGCACCAATTGCATAGCCAGCAATTGCCATAGCCTCAAGAAGAACGTGTGGATCACCTTCCAGTACGGAACGATCCATGAACGCACCAGGGTCACCTTCATCGGCATTGCAGCAGACATATTTCTGATCTGCGTCATTGCCTTTTGCAAGCTTCCATTTTAAGCCGGTAGGGAAACCGCCGCCGCCACGACCTCTAAGACCGCTGTCCAGGATGGTTTGAATAACCTGGTCTGGAGTGTACTCGGTTAAAACCTTACCAAGAGCCTCATATCCACCTGTTCCGATATATTCGTCAATGTTTTCCGGATTAATAACACCACAGTTACGAAGAGCTATTCTATGCTGTTTCTTATAGAAATCAGTGTCATTTAAGGATTTAAGACCATCCTCAGTTACCATTTCTTTATAAAGGAGGCGAGTTACAATACGTCCCTTTAATAAATGTTCGCCGACAATTTCTGCAATATCCTCTTCCTTAACCATTGCATAAAAAGCAGCCTCTGGATATATTATTACGATTGGGCCTAAAGCACAAAGACCGTGACAACCTGTCTGTACTACTGCAACCTCTTCCTTGAGACCATTTTTGTTAATCTCTGACTGCAGGGCTTCAATGATTTTCACGCTTCCGGAGGAAGTACATCCGGTACCACCGCAAACTAAAACGTGTGAACGATACATAGTATGACCTCCTTCCGATTAGCTGAGTACTTCAGCAATCGTATATTTTTGAATTACCTGACCGCGAATTAAATGTTGATTAACAACTTCAACTGCCTTTTCAGGTGTCATTTTAATATAAGTTACTTTATCTTTACCTGGCTCTAATACCTCAACAATTGGTTCGTATTGGCACAAGCCAATACATCCGGTCTGAGTTACTGCTACATGTGACAAGTTCTTTGTCTGAATCTCGTCAGATAGAGCGGTAAGAACAGGTCTTGCACCACTTGCGATGCCACAGGTAGCCATTCCTACGATTACACGTGTCTGATCACTGGATTCACTGCGAATACCAATTTGACCCTGCATTTTTTCTCTTATTGCTTTAAGCTCTTCAAGAGTTTTCATGCTTATCCTCCTTAAATAAAAATATAAAATTTAATCGATATGCTTAAGGAGGATTATCCTCCCTAAAAAATAAAATTATAACCGATATAATAAAGGAGAAAATTCCTCCTTAATATATAAATTTTATAGCTGATGTGATTTAGGAGGCTGTACCCCCTAAAGAGAAAAGTATAACAATCTTTTGTTTCAACTTTGTTTAAAACAGGGAAAAATCAAATACGATAGCCGCCATCCGTTTCGAATTGATTTTCCGCTAAAAATTCCTTAATATATTTAGAAACTTCGGTGGAGTTTAATGGAATATCACCGAGGATCTCACGAAGCATTCGGGTATCAAGTTCGAATTGCCTTTCTTCATATTGATATCGATATGCAAAATCTATCTGCGGGTTTAAAACAATTAAGGTATGAATTGTACTATTCATATCACCTAAAGGCATTCGATCAATATGGGATAACCCAAATGTTGCTATAACTTTTGTACCGATATTAGGCGTTGATTGAATATCGAAACTACCACCAGTGCCAAGTGCAGCCATTTGAAAAAATGGGATACCAAGTCCTATCTTACGTGTTGTACGTGTCGTATAGAAAGGGTCCTTAACTTGCATTAGCTGCTCGCTTGTCATTCCACAACCATTATCGGTAATTGTAATGGACAAAACATCTAGATCTCTATGTATTTCTATGTCTATTTCAACAAGCCCAGCACCGGCTCTTATTGAGTTGTTTGCAATATCTAATACATTAAGAGATAATTCTGTCATCCGATTACCTATACTTTGCTAAAACGCCATCAAGATCATCGAGGGAAAGCTTACCGTATACGTCCTCATTCACCGTCAGTACAGGTGCAAGTCCACATGCTCCGATACAACGACAAGCTTCTAATGAGAATTTCCCATCGTCTGTGCAACCACCATCTTCTACACCAAGCATTTCCTTGAGCTTATCGAAAAGGTCACCAGAACCTTTCACATAACAAGCTGTTCCCAAGCAAACGGATACATTAAATTTGCCCTTAGGATTTAAGGAAAACTGGGAGTAAAAGGTTACTATCCCGTAAACTTTTTCTAATGGTACATTCATTTCATCAGAGATGATAGTCTGTACTTCAATTGGAAGATAGCCATAAATCTCCTGAGCCTTTTGCAGAATAGGCATTAATGCGCCTCTGTCTTCTTTGTGATCAGCAATAACCTGTAAAAGTGCAGCCTCCTGCTCTTTTGTTCCTGCAAAGGGTACTGTACTAGTTTGCAATCCCATTTATTTACCTCCTTGAATTAGCGTGTTTCCACAAAAATACATAAAATAGCGTAATTATGTTAAAATTATAACATATCTATGTTAAAAAATCTACAAAAAATATATACAAATAAGATTTACAGGGATTTACAGATGCGGGGAAGGAGCCATAACCTTAGTTAATCCCGCATTGTATTTATTAGCAAAATGTATTATAATACAAGGTAGAAAAAAATAGAGATTTTGGGCTGTTTTATAAATTTTTGTAGAAAAAATGTCTGATGAACACTAGGAAGGCGTTACAAATGGAAGAATTAAATAAACAATTAGATGTACTCTTGCAGACCACCCCAGGGGGGTTGGCTAAATTAGCACTGGATGATATGCTTTCCATCCTATATGCTACAGACACGTTTTATAAGCTAATAAAAAGTGTAACAGACAAAGATATTAAGGGCACAGCTTCATTGCTGCGTATGGTGTATTCTGCAGATATTATTAATTTGACGCAACAAATTGCATCTCAAAAACAGCGTAAGGATAATTTGATTAGCTTCAATTTTCGCACGTTACAGCAGGATGGCAGTTTTAAATGGATTATTATAAATGGAAGTAAAACAGAGGAAGCTTATCAGCCAGCAGGGAAGACCTACCCTGTATATTCATGCATTGCTACTGATATAACCAGTCAGATGCAAAGATTTAAAGAATTAGAGCAAACCAATGATTATCATAGAATAATATCAGAATTATCAAGGGATTTATTTTTTGAATATGAGATTGCCACAGATACCATAACCTTTACAGAACAATTTCGTGAATTGTTTGGTGCGGATTCTGTCATCACTAACTTTAGGAAGAGATTAGAGAAAACAAAATTAGTTCATGAAGATGAACTACCAGCAATAATAGCAATCTTTAATAGCATAATGAGCGGTAGAAAACTGGCAAGGTTTGAAGTTAGGTTGATACAGAAGGATGGTTCTGCAGTATGGTATACTTGTTATCTTTCAATTATACTTGGAGAAAATAAAAATCCCTACAAGGTTGTTGGTAAATTTTCTACTATGAATATAGTGAATTATGAAATAGAAGAAACAAAACCACAAGCTGTTCTAGATTCCACCACTAATGTTTGCACAAAGGATTCCGCGGTGAATTTAATACAAAATATGGCGTCAAAACAAAAAGAAGATATCTTTTCTGCATTCTTACTTCTGGATATTCGTAACTATAAGGGAATTAATGAAGTGAAGAAGATTATGAATGGAGAGAACATACTGACCACAATCGGAGGTGTTCTAAAGAGTCAAGTTAGAACCAGTGATATAGTTGGAAGAATAGGAGTAAGTGAATTCGTTATTTATGTGAGAGAACTGCCAACGGATAAAGTTGTATATGAGCTTGCAGAACGAATCTGTAAGAAGGTAGAAGCATTGCACTCCTATGCTAATACAAAAAGTAATTTAACCGTAAGTGTGGGAATTGCGTTCCACCGTGGACCTGAGGATTATACAACCTTATTTGCGAATGCCAATTCAGCGCTTGTCATGGCTAAGAAGGTAGCAAATAGCTCCTTTGAGGTGTTCAGTGGCTCAATGCTTTCCTAAGTTTAAATACAACTTTGCACCAACGGCTCAAGGTTTACAGATATGGAAGAAAGGCATGGTTAGATATGACAATTGCAGATGTTAGAGATATTCTGGAAGCAAAATGGGTTGTTGGTGAAGAGTGGAAGGACAAAGAGGTTCACACAGCCTGCGGGTCTGATATGATGAGCGATGTGCTGGCATATATGAAGGACCAATCTGTGTTACTTACCGGATTATGTAATCCCCAAGTAATTCGAACGTGTGAAATGATGGATATTATATGCGTTGTCTTTGTCCGTGGAAAGTATCCGGATGAGACAATGGTTCAATTGGCGAAAGAGAAAGAGATTGTTTTATTAACTTCTGGACATCGGATGTTTTCCGCGTGTGGATTGTTATATGAAAATGGTCTTCGAGGAGGTCCGGATTATAAGTGAGCGAGGAAAATACAATTATAATGTCCTATGAGGTCCCTGCTAATGACTTTACAAGGGCGGGTGAAGCCTCCAGCAGTGTCAAAAGTAAATTAAAAAAAATGGGTGTAAGACCTGAAATCATCCGTAAAGTTGCAATTGCCATGTATGAGGGTGAAATCAATATGGTAATACATGCTTATGGGGGTAAAATAGAAGTCATTGTTTCACCGGACGAAATTGAGATGATATTAAAGGATGTTGGACCAGGAATAGCAGATATTGAACTAGCGATGCAAGTAGGGTTTTCCACGGCTCCTGATAATATCCGTTCCTTGGGTTTTGGTGCAGGAATGGGTCTGCCCAATATGAAAAAATATTCCGATGAAATGGTAATTGATACGGTTCTGGGTGTTGGGACAACAGTTACAATGAAGGTCAGAATGATGGAACCAGAGGAATTTAGCGGTGATTGAGCTCTGAATGTTAATTTTATAACAATCATATTCTAAGAGGAAATTATAGTATCAGGTAGGTTAGGGAGGTAAGAGCATGGGGGAGTTTTTTACTTCAGTACATCTGAAAGAAGACTTATGTATGGGCTGCATCAACTGTATTAAACGTTGTCCAACCCAAGCCATTAGAGTAAGGAATGGAAAAGCCGTAATTACAAAAGAGTTCTGCATTGACTGTGGAGAATGTATTCGAATCTGCCCTCATCACGCAAAAGAAGCTACCTATGATTCACCAGAAATCATGAAGAAATATGAATACACAGTAGCACTACCGCCACCCTCCTTATATGGACAATTTAATCATTTAGAGGACGTTAATATTGTTTTATCAGCTTTAAAAAAAATGGGATTTGATGACGTCTATGAAGTAAGTAGTGCTGCAGAGTTAGTATCGGAAGCTTCTAGAGTTTATGTATCGGAGCATAGAGAAAAATGGCCTATCATTAGTACGGCATGTCCTTCTGTGGTGCGCCTTATTCAAGTAAGATTTCCTAATTTAATAGAGCATTTGCTACCGATCTGCGCCCCGGTTGACCTGGCAGCCTCAAAAGCTAAGGATATTGCTATGGAAAAAACGGGACTCCCCAGGGAGAAGATCGGTATTATTTTTATATCGCCCTGCCCAGCAAAGGTTACAGCAGTAAAATCTACCATTGGAGTAGACCATAGTGAAATAGATGGAGTCTTAGCTATGAAGGAAGTCTATCCTATTTTATTACCTCTCATGAAGCAAAGTATTGATGATACGGAAGAGCTTAGTAATTCAGGGCGAATAGGAATTGGCTGGGGGGTTACAGGCGGAGAAGCAGGAGGATTATTCTCTGACAGCTATCTGGCGGCAGATGGCATAGAGAATGTTATACGAATTCTAGAAGACTTAGAGGATGATAAGTTCGATCAATTGGAATTCATAGAATTAAATGCCTGCGCAGGTGGTTGCGTGGGAGGAGTCCTTACCGTAGAAAATCCGTATCTGGCTAAGGTAAAACTGAAAAGGCTAAGAAAATATTTGCCAGTTGCTTGTAATCATTTAAAACAAATTAGAGATGAGAGTACTCACTGGACAAGTGATGTACATTATGAGCCAGTATTCAATATAGGAAAGAATATGAAAGAAAGTATTAACAATATGGCAAGAGTGGAAGAACTTTGCAAGATGTTCCCAGGACTTGATTGCGGGTCTTGTGGTGCACCTACCTGTAAGGCATTGGCAGAAGATATTGTCCGGGGTGTTGCCCATGAACAGGACTGCATCCATATTCTTAGGGACTATATACATAAGCTATCCGGTGAATTATCGAAACTAGATATTAAGAAATAAACAAATTAAAATGTCTTATGAGCAAATATAATTAACTATGCAAATGCTGTGTCGATGGCACAAAGTTTGTGGGTATTTAGAAAGGCATGGTGATTCGAATGAAGGTTAAAAATTTAATGCAAAGGCAGGAATTTTTACTAGTGAATCAAGGAAATGATGAAGATAGGGAGATTGTAACACCTTATTGTTGTGATTTGCTAAGTATTGCAATGGGGAGAATGCCAGCAAATTCCGCATGGGTAACTGTAATGGGTAATATGAATACACTTGCTGTCGGAACTTTGGCAGATGCGGCTTGTATTGTCCTTGCGGAAGGTAGTAGCCTCGATGAAGCAGCGCTAAGCAAAGCAAAGGAGCAGGGAATTACTGTATATAAGACGGAGCTCCCTATATTTGAAGCAGCTTTGCTTATTCACCAACAGTTAAATGCATAGGTTTTCCTACGACCTTCATATTCATTCCTGCCTTTCTCCCTGTGGTGATGAAGATATGACACCAGCTAATATAGTTGGAATGGCTGCGCTTAAAGAGCTAGATATCATAGCAGTGACCGATCATAATTCCTGTAAAAACTGTCCCGCGGTTTTACACTGGGCAGAGAATTACAACCTAATAGCGCTACCGGGTATGGAACTTTGTACGATTGAAGAGGTTCATGCCCTATGCTTGTTTGCAGACTTAGAGGCTGCGATGAGCTTTGATAATTATGTTTATTCCAAGTTAATTAAAATTCAAAATAAAGAAAGTGTCTTTGGTAAACAGGTGATTTATAATGAATTGGAGGAAGTAACAGGCACGGAGCCGTATTTGCTTATCAATGCCACAGAGATCTCGTTCTCAGAATTAGGTGTATTAATGAGGGAATTTCAAGGTATCTATATCCCGGCACACCTTGATAAGAATTCAAACAGTTTACTTTCCAATCTTGGATTCGTACCACCTGATTCAGACTTTATGGCAGCAGAACTTGCAAATTTAACGCACCAAGAGGAAATAGTCAATCGAAATCCCTATCTGAAACAATGTAATCTCATTTCAAATTCTGATGCACATAGGTTGGGTAATATTAATGAGGCAATTCACTTTATAGAATGTCCAAGCAGAAAGAAAGAAGATATCCTTAGGAGGATAACATCGAGGTAATGTGGATATAACAGTCTTGTGATACGAAGTGTGTGGATAAGTATATTAATGCTTATGGAAGAAATAACCGACGCTTCCTATCATACAGATTATTGGTAGTAAGGCTTACAATAAATGAAACATAGAAACGTATTGGGCTTGAAGCATGCACATTTGGTACCGATAATCTAAGTATTACAGACCTAAAGCAGATTTTTATCATTTAAATAGCAAGAGACAGACTAATTAATTAGCTAGTCTATCTCTTGTTTTCGTTGGTAATTATGAAATACGGTAAAGCAAGCCTATACCATCCTGTATTTTTTACTAATTAATAAGCGATTTAAGAAAGTATAAATTTAGTTCATCATCATTTTCACATTTAGAATAGGGTTCCAATTGCTTATCACAATACCAAACTCCTGTGCCATCGGGAATATAGCCTCTCTTAACATACATTCTCTGTGCTGGCCCGTAGCCACTATGTAAACCCACAGATAAGGAAACATGATCACTTATATTTTTAGCAAGATACTCTGTAATGTCCATTATTTTGTTACCAATACCTCTTTTTTGGTACTTAATCAGTACGTTAAAATCAACTATTTCAGGTATGTTTTTATTTGCAAAAGGTCCTGTTTTTGCACAAGGAAGTAATGTAACATATCCAGCAACATTTCCATTTAATTCAGCAATAATAACTAACTTTTCATTATTCATCTGTTGCGTATAATATTCAAGGAATTGTTCAAGCGGTTTATTCCAACCTTGCTCGGCAAAACCAAGGGCTAAATATTCAATATCATTTTTTTCCATAGAACGAAGAGTTAAGTTATCTTTATTATAATAAATCATTATTTTTCCTCCATACATTTTTCTGAAATTGAATCATCAGATAGAGATTATTGCTAGGTGATTGGGTATTCTAAATAACATGAAATAATTGATATCTGTACGATAAGCACCTATCAAACAGAATATTAGTTTTTGCTTATCAATAATCAATAACAGAGAACATTTCAAGTTCTTAACAAATTAAATATTATTGATAATATGATTATACTATATTTACTTTAAAATAACCAATCGTATATTGGTGAATTAGAATGATTACCAAAAGGAGACAAGAACCTCCCGGAGAATGAATTGACATATCTAGAAATATATCTAGTGATTGGTTAGTAGCTAAACTTATGTTGGTCTTCTATTATTAAATTAAGGCCAAATAATGAAGACTATTTGATGGTACTTGATCTGCTTTGACGTACTTGTAATATTATAACGATATGTTATAATCGATATAGATTGAGTGTGAAAAATCACACGAAGTATTTATTTGGACAAAGGAGTTTACTGTATGAATTTAATTGATATTAGAGAATTATTTCGTAACAAAGAACAGTACATTGGCAATACAGTTGAAATTGGTGGATGGGTTAGAAGTATTCGTGATTCTAAAACCTTTGGATTTATTGTTGTAAATGATGGTACCTATTTTGAACCACTTCAGGTGGTGTATCATGATGCTTTAGAGAATTTTGCAACCATATCAAAGCTGAATGTTGGATCAGCAATTATTATTAAAGGTGATTTAGTTGCTACGCCACAAGCAAAGCAACCGTTTGAAATACAAGCAAAGGAAATTATTGTGGAAGGTACTTCTACAGCGGATTATCCACTACAGAAAAAGAGACATACCTTAGAATTTCTTCGTACCATGACACATTTAAGAGCAAGAACTAACACTTTCCAAGCGGTTTTCCGCGTTCGTTCCTTAATTGCATATGCCATTCATCAGTATTTTCAGGATAGAGACTTTGTCTATGTTCACACTCCAATCATCACAGGCAGTGATTGTGAGGGTGCAGGTGAAATGTTCAGAGTAACTACCCTGGACCTTAATAACTTGCCAAGAACCAAGGAAGGTGAGTTTGATAAGACACAGGATTTCTTTGGGAAAGAAACGAACCTTACCGTAAGTGGTCAGTTAAATGGTGAGACCTACGCTATGGCGTTTAAAAATATATATACCTTTGGACCAACCTTCCGTGCAGAGAATTCTAACACCACGCGTCATGCGGCAGAGTTTTGGATGATTGAGCCAGAAATCGCTTTTGCTGATCTTCAAGATGACATGGCAATGGCAGAAGGAATGCTGAAATATGTAATCAACTATGTATTAGAGCATGCGCCAGAAGAGATGCAGTTCTTTAACCAATTCATTGATCAGGGACTATTAGAGCGTCTTCAAAATGTAGTAAGTTCTGAATTTGGACATGTTACTTACACCGAAGCGATTGAAATCTTAACCAAGAATAATGATAACTTTGATTATAAAGTTACCTGGGGTTGTGACCTTCAGACGGAACATGAGCGTTATTTGACCGAACAGGTATTTAAGAAGCCAGTATTTGTTACCGATTATCCTAAGGATATCAAAGCTTTCTACATGAAGATGAACGACGATAACAAGACAGTAGCAGCAATGGACTTATTGGTTCCTGGAATTGGTGAGATTATCGGAGGAAGCCAGAGAGAGGATAATTACGATAAGCTTGTGAAGAGAATGGAAGAGATGAAGCTGAATGCAGAAGATTATGAATTCTATCTAGACCTTCGTAAGTATGGTTCCGCAAGACATGCTGGATTTGGACTTGGTTTTGAGCGTACTGTAATGTACCTTACCGGTATGGGTAACATCAGAGATGTAGTTCCATTCCCTAGAACTGTTGGTAATTGCGATTTATAATTATTTGCTGTTTATTAAGTAAAGTCAGAGGCTAATTCTAATAACCTATATAGACTAAAATGATAGAAAACTCCTAGGTTTGCTAATAAAGCAATCTAGGAGTTTTTATAATAAAATTGACCACAGTTCTTGTTAATTATCAAGTAATGAAAGTATTATTGAATCATTACACATACAGATAGAGAGATTATTGCAAAATGACTATTATTCTTTTCTAGGACCTTATTCTAAGGCCTTAATAGAAACGATTGTTCTCTCTGCAGGCAACATAGATTTCTTCTACTTTTCTCATAGGAATATTATCTTATAGTCGATAAGCTCTTTCCCTAACAAGTTTCCTTCTTTTAATAAGAATACCTATAATCATTGTGATATATACAATATTAAATAGTAAAAATATCACGAAAAGGATGGAAAGCATAATATCAGAGAAGGAAGCGATACCAATATGAAAGAGATCTTTTATTGCTGTGCTGAAGCCACTGTACTGTAGCAGGAGTAATATAAAATAGAAAAGGCTATAGTCTTGCAAAAGCTTAGTATAGAGTTGTACCTTTGAATCATTATCTGTGAATATTGCAGTATTTTTACCGCCATTTCTCAATCTTCTAAAATAATACCATTTACCATTATAAATACCATCGCTTTCACATATCTCTTCCCACCCAGCGTCAGCAAATAATTGATGATAGCTATCGTTGTTTTCTTCCTCTTTTACATAGTCTAATTGATAAATGTAGTCTATGGGTTCACTTTGTATAAACTCATACTTTGAAGGGAAGCCACCTTGAAATTTGATAAAGGTCCAACCTTCTTTCGCCATCTTTGAGAGAAATTCCTCTTCTCTTTCGTATTGATGAGGAAGAAAGGTTTTCCTTACAACTTTCTTATTTTTCTCCATAATCTAAAACCTCCACACCATTATTATATAATTCTTTTAACCGTTCAACTTCCTCTTGCAAAAGAAGTGTACCGTCATTTGTTATTTTATAATATTTGCGCTTGCTTTCTTCGCTTGTCATTTCTACAAGCTTTGCTTGTTCAAGTTTCGACAGAGTACCGTAAAGGGTACCGGGACCAAGATTAATACGTTCTTTTGTAATTTCACTGACATATTGCATTATGGCATAACCATGTCTCTCCTGTATTAAGGATAGCAAAATATAGTAGGCTGTTTCACTCATTGGAATAAATGCTTTATAATCACCCATAATAACCTCCATTTTCTATTATATGATACATCGCTGCTTGATGTATCAAAACTCGATATATCATCATGTGATATATTATATCGTAACGTGATATATATGTCAATAGCAAATGGAAATAATAACAAAAAATACTCCTGCCTTCCTTATGCAGAATTTAATCCGCAGTCAAAAAGCAGGAGTATGTCTGTAAACAGATAATAAAGGAAGGGTTGGCGGTTTTCATTAAGATAAATTAAATACTTGGTTTTCTTCTTGAAAAACGGTAGGACATTTTATGTTTTTGATGATTGCTTCACCCACCAGTACAGCTGCTGAGATTGCGTAATCAATATCTTTTATCATACTTGGTGGATGTGCTAAATATTCTGTCTGTAAATACAATATGATTGAGGCGATATCATTCTTGTAGGGATGGGCTTTCACACGAATTTTATAACGTTTATTATAATGAGTTTGAAAAAGCCTGACATGTTGTTGCAGTTCATATATAGCATGTTGTAAATGGCGAGTGTGAATTTCTTCATTTAAATGATAATAGCAAAAGAAATCGCAT
Organism: Bacillota bacterium; assembly: GCA_023407575.1. Lineage (GTDB taxonomy): Bacteria > Bacillota > Clostridia > Lachnospirales > Lachnospiraceae > Mobilitalea. Next base: position 1,846 of record JAEYLX010000068.1, on the reverse strand, counting down.
AAATAGTGGCACAATTCACCCAGCGAAGTGGAAAGCTGCTTCAACGATAAGTCGTCCTTTTCAAGGCTTCTTTTTAAACGTAACACGGATGGCAGAGAGTTTTCTAAAGTGTGATGACCTTGTTTATTCCAGGGTAAATCGGGCTTAATATTACCATATGAAAATGCTGCTTGATTCAAGTGAATTATATCTTTAAAGTGCTGGTACAATATGTCTGACATATAAAGGTGTGTGAAAAAATACATAGGCAATCTCCCTTATAAAATAAACCAACTTACACTTCTATTATACAATACTATTTCATTTATAATCTGAAAGATAGGTCAAATGTAACTCATATTTTTGTTAATTGTTTTCGTGAAAAATATGTATATTATAAGTATGGGAATTCGTACAAGTAAATAGAGTTGTTAAATCTTACACGAGGTAAGCAATTAACAACTCTATTTCTAAATAAATGTATTTAATTAGAACATGGGATTATTCACTAACTTCTCCGCTAACATCTGCTGTAATGGTTTTGCCATTAATCAATTCCGCAATTTCTTGACGGGTAGCTTCCCAGTCCTTTATTTTTAATACAGACACATTTCTAGATCCGATTGGAACAGATGCATTTTCAAAGCTGCCATCACTAGGAATTCGATGTGTTTCTAAGCTCTTTACTTTAAGACCTGCAGCAACTTCCAGATAGGTATTAAATTCTGCTTGTGTTATATCGGTTTTAATTTTTGCCTCTGCCAGCATACTATTCATCAATAAAGCAAGGCTCACAATGTTCTTGGATTTTACCTTGTCATAAATTGCCTGTAATACTATTCTCTGTCTTTGGGTTCTGCCGAAGTCATTGTTTTCAGTTCCGGTGGAAACCTTACGTACTCTGCAGTAGCCAAGAGCTTGATTACCGTTCATAAGCTGTTTTCCTTCCACCATATGACGATTTGACTTTTTGGATATGTAATTGGTAGAGTTAAGATATTCTGCTTCTTTCTTGGTTAGTGTAATTTCTACGCCACCGATTTTATCAATAATGGTTTGGAAGACATCAAAGTTAACAAGACAATAGCCATCCAGGTCGACTCCAAAGTTTAATTCTATAGTTTCATACAACAAATCAATACCGCCTTTTGGATAGGCAGAATTTAATTTGTTATCGTTATATCCAGGAATTTGAACATAAATATCGCGCATGATAGAAGTAAGCTTTAAAGTATGATCCGTGGTGTTCATTGTGGCAATAATCATGGAATCCGTGTTTTGAGCTCCACCAATTTCTTCAACACCTATTAAGAGAATGTTAATTACCGGCTTCGTTAGCTTATTCGCATCCTCCTCATCGTTTGTAGCTTGAAATTGAAAATTGCTATAAATATATTTACCGGCTAATTGTATAATCAAGCGATTACCAGGCTTGGTAAACACAAGTAAACTACCAATTGCGACCAAAATGAGAAGAACAATCGATGTAACCTTTAAGAATTTCTTTTTCTTTTTTCTCTTTCTGTTTGGTCTATTTGGTCTTCTGGTTGGAGGAGTTTGATCCTCTTCATAAAAGGAATTTACCTGATCAGACAAGGAAGAATTAAGATCTGTCATAAAGGAATAATCATCTGTTGGTTTTTTGTTCATAAAGCTAGGGATATCAATATAGTTTTGTTCATTGTTATTTTTATTATTGTTATTCATGGGTCACTCCTAGGGGTTACTATTTACATATTGTATTTCATCAACTGTTTAATGGTAACATTAAAAGAACCCGCTGTAAATCCTAAAGGTGAATCTAAGCAAGTTAAATATAATTATAAACCTAGGAATTTGTACCTGTAATTAACTTGCATATTAAAAA
>JAEYLX010000030.1 GCA_023407575.1 Bacillota bacterium | reverse complement strand
ACAATCTGTTGTTTGAATTCTTCCGAATAACGGGTACCGTTCTTGGACATTGTTTAACACACACCTTTCTATGAAACATTTTATCGTGTTAAACTTTTCGTGTCCACACTTATATACTAACACCAATATTTTATTTATCTCCATTATTCAGAAAAACAATGTTGTTTAAATATTTATGTATATGTATATTAATAACATTTCCCCATTATATTACATATTGTGCGCTGATAATTATTTCACACAATATAAAATAATAATTTTAAAACCCCTTTAAACTTAATTAAATAAACATTATAACAAAATAACTTTCTACAACAAAGTTTTATAAGATTTAAGCTGTGAATTTTAATGCATTTTTAATAAACTATAGTACTAATAAATGTTGACATTGCAGTATAAATAAGTTATATTAATAACAACTTGGAGCTTTTCTGGAAGGTGTTTCAGAAGCATAAAACAGAAGATTTTATTTGTTAATATAAGTGAAACCATAGATAAAAAATTAATGTTAACACTACGATTCATAATTCCGGAAGATAATTCAAATTTGATTACTGTTCGTTAGTATACGTAACAGTCAAGCCGTTTTATGGTTTGTTAAATTGTAATTAAGCCGATATCTTGGAGGAATCTAAGTATATCGGCTTTTATAATAAGGAGGTTTATCCTTCGAGGAATAAGGAGAATTATATATGTCTAAGAAAGTTGCTATTCTAATGGGAAGTGACAGTGACCTCCCAATCGTAAAAGGGGCAATTCAAACATTAAAAAACTTTCAGATTCAAGTTGAAGTTCATGTAATGAGTGCTCATCGTACCCCAAAGCAAGCGTGCGATTTTTCTTCTTCCGCAAGAACAAATGGTTTTGGAGTAATTATATGTGCAGCCGGCAAAGCAGCTCATCTGGCAGGTATTATTGCTGCTCATACTACTCTCCCAGTAATTGGTCTTCCCATTAAATCATCTACACTTGATGGACTGGATGCACTCCTGTCTACTGTACAGATGCCAAAGGGTATTCCAGTTGCAACTGTTGCTATCGACGGTGCAGATAATGCTGCAATCCTTGCTGCTCAAATTCTTGCAGTACACGATGATCAGCTCTCGAATCTGTTAGAGCAAATGAAACATGATATGGTAGAGGAAGTTATAGCAAAAGACGCACAGTTACAAGCTTCGCTATAATGGAATTTTTCACATAAGTAATCTCACGCTCCTGCGAATATCGCAACATGCGTACATCCAGCAAGTAATAATTATGTAATTGCAGTTATAAAATCTAAGAAATGGAGTAATGCAAATGGGATTAATCAAAGATGAATATCTACAAAAAATGATTTTATCAGAAGAATTAACAAAGATACTTACTAAAAGCAAAAAAGTTACTATTCCCACATCTAAGGAAGAATTAATTAAACTTAGCTTTGGACCAGAAAATAAGGATTTATATGAAGTGGCTTATGACATTCCTGGTAAAGGTTTAATTCAGGAAGCAACCGTAACCCGTTGTAAGAATGGTGTTGCTATTAATTATTTAGAAGACTATATGCGTCGTCGTGATCCAGACTGTACCGTTATAGGTGATCAGCTGGATACCGATAAGCCAAGATATAACAATTTATTTGGAAAGGATTTTGCTGAACTTCGCCAAGAAACCTTTGATTGGCTTTCCAATGAGGAGCTAATTGTTCTTCCTTTCATGTCTGGTTCCTATGAATATGGTTATGACTCCCTTCTTATTGCGCCTGCTAATGCTGGTTTCTTCGCTTGTGGTCTTGCAGAATTACAGGGCTTCTTAAATATTGAAGAAATGAAACCGGGATTTAAGCCTAAGGCAGTGGTATATCTTGCACCGCCTTTCCGCCATACACATTTTAATGGAAAGCAAATCGTTGTTCACAATCGTTTAGATTCCGTACACGAGGTGTTTGCTTATAATCTGTATCCCGGTCCAAGTGCAAAAAAAGGTATCTATGGTGTTCTTCTTAATATCGGTGAACGTGAAAATTGGTTAACAGCACACGCTTCTACTGTTAAAGTAATTACCCCATATGATAATGAAATCGTAATCATGCATGAAGGTGCATCCGGTGGCGGTAAAAGTGAAATGATTGAAGCGGCACATAGAGCTCCAGACGGTAGACTTGTATTAGGTGAAAATCTATCAACCGGAGAAAAATTCTATTTTGAATTATCTGAATCCTGTGAGCTTCGTCCCGTAACAGATGATATGGCACTCTGCCACCCAAGTATACAAAATGATAGCAAAAAATTAGTAGTACAGGACGCTGAGAATGGTTGGTTCTTAAGACTGGATCATGTGAAGGCATATGGAACTTCTCCTGCTTATGAGAAAATATTTACTCAACCAAGTGAACCTCTTGTATTTTTAAATATTCAAGCTGTTCCTAATTCGACCTGTTTAGTTTGGGAGCATACTATGGATAGCAATGGTAAGCCATGTCCTAATCCAAGAGCAATTCTTCCAAGAAGATTAATTCCTGATATTGTATCAGAACCAGTTGAGGTTGATGTAAGAAGCTTTGGCGTTAGAACACCACCATGTACCAGAGAAAATCCATCCTATGGTATTCTAGGTATGGTTCATATTCTCCCTCCTGCTCTTGCATGGTTATGGAGGCTTGTAGCACCAAGAGGTTTCAATAATCCAAGTATCATTGGTGGCACAGGAATGGTAAGCGAAGGTGTTGGTACTTACTGGCCATTTGCAACGGGCAAAATGGTTAAGCAGGCTAATCTTTTACTAGATCAAATTGTTAATTGCACCAGCACAAGATATGTCCTTATTCCTAATCAACATATTGGTGTTTATAAAGTAAGTTTTAATCCTCAATGGGTTGCCAGAGAATATATTGCAAGACGTGGCGGCGCTAAGTTTAAGGTGGATCATTTAGTGGAAGCTCGTTGCGCTCTTCTTGGTTATGGACTTGATTCTCTTAAAGTTGATGGTCAGTACATTAGAAAAGCATTCCTTCAACCAGAAAGACAACAGGAAGTTGGAACAGACGGCTATGATGCTGGAGCTGCTATCTTAATTGACTTCTTTAAACAAGAAGCTTCCAAATTTAATACCGAAGAATTACATCCACTTGGAAGACAGATTATTGAATGTCTGCTACGTGATGCTCCATTACAGGATTATCTTGATTTAATTCCTATGAGATATTAGGTTTTGATTAGTCACTATTAATTCTATTAAAAAACTGTACAAACGAGTTTCGTTTGTACAGTTTTTTTACATAATTCGCTCGGCTGCGAAAGTGTCACTTTGACTGGCACTTTGTTCTGTGTCTTATCCTATATTTCACGAAAAAAAGCTACTGCAAGTGAATTGTTATCCCCTTGCAATAGCCTCTTCTTAATTTCCCCTATTAATTATTTATTTATTGCTATTCATTCATTTATTAATAAAACCTAATCCATGTTTCTTATTCATGACAAGTGAAAGATTCTATGATTTCATCTTGTTTCATTGAAAAGATTAATCATCAGGTCTTATTTCAAAGTACAAACAACCTTACCATCTGCTGATGGTGTAATTACTGTATCATTTCCAACTATCTCAAAACTTCCGTTATCAACTGCAGCTAGATTAGATACGTTAACAAGTACTACCTTACAACTCTTTGATGATTTCACATCAATGGTAATTGAATTACCGCTCTTAAGAATTTCCGCATTCACTGTTAGAACAGCTTTATCGTCATAAACAACGGTAGTTGCAGGAGTATTATCAATTAACTCATATGCTTTTAAAGTTACGTTATCAGAATAATCATAAACAGCATCTTCGTCCTTCGCTCCCACTGCAATAATACTTCCTTCTTTTACAAGTAACGGGATGCTCAAATAATCATGTTTCTCTTTATACCAGGTACCACCCTGCTTCGCTTCTCCGGTAAGGAAATTCGTCCATTTACCTGCTGGCAGATAGTACTGTGCAATACCTTCATCATTGAAAATAGGTGCAACAAGTAAGGAATCGCCCAAAATGTATTGCTTATCCAAATAGGAACAGGTCGGATCTGATGTATATTCCATTACCATACTTCTCATAGAAGGAATACCTACTTTAGCAGTCTCAATTGCATTACGATACAGATATGGCATTAAGGATGCTTTTAATCTGGTAAAGAACTTAACTACTGCTACTGACTCCTCATCATATGCCCATGGCACACGGTAGGAGGAACTTCCGTGTAAACGAGAATGGGTAGATAATAAACCAAAGGCACACCAACGCTTATATACATCAGGAGTTGAAGTACTTTCGAAACCACCAATATCATGACTCCAATAACCGAAGCCTGACATTGTAAGGGAAAGACCACCACGAAGGCTCTCTGCCATTGATTCGTAGTCAGACCAGCAATCTCCGCCCCAATGTACAGGGAACTTCTGACCACCTGCAGTTGCACTTCTTGCAAATAATACTGCCTCGCCTTTACCACTCTTTCTCTCCAATAAATCAAAAACGGTCTTGTTATATAAATAGGTATAATAGTTATGCATTTTATTTGGATCAGAACCATCAAAGTAAACAGCATCTGTAGGAATTCTTTCGCCGAAGTCTGTCTTAAAGCAGTCAACACCCATATCCATTAAAATCTCAAGTTTATCAGAAAACCATTTACAGGCTTCCGGATTTGTAAAGTCTACGATTGCCATTCCAGGCTGCCACATATCCCACTGCCATACATCGCCATTTGGACGTTTGATAAAGTAACCACCTTTTACACCTTCCTCAAACATCTCAGATTCCTGACCAATATAGCTGTTAATCCATACACAGATTTTTAAGCCTTTTGCTTTTAATCGTTTTAACATTCCAGCTGGATCAGGGAATACCCTTGAATCCCAAAGGAAGTTAGACCAGTGGAAATCCTTCATCCAGAAACAGTCAAAATGGAATACCTTTAACGGAATTCCTCTTTCAAACATACCATCAACGAAGCTGTTAACAGTCGCTTCGTCATAGTTTGTGGTGAAGGAGGTTGAAAGCCATAAACCAAAGGTCCATGCAGGAGGCAAGGATGGCTTTCCGGTTAAGTCAGTATAACGCATTAAAACTTCTTTCATGGAAGGTCCATTAATAATGAAATAATCAAGTCCTTCACCAGGAACTGAGAACTGAACCTTCTTCACCATCTCAGAACTAACTTCAAAGGATACTTTTTCTGGATGATTTACAAATACACCATAGCCTTTATTCGAGATATAGAATGGAATATTCTTATAGGACTGTTCTGTTGAAGTACCACCATCCTCATTCCAGATATCGATAGATTGACCATTACGTACAAATGGTGTGAAACGCTCGCCCATACCATAGATTAACTCACCAACTGAAAGAGAAAGACGTTCTCTCATATAAGTATCATGTTCCTTGCCATCATCGTAAGCAATGCCTTTCCAGTCAGTTTTAACGTAGGCAAGGTCTCTCCAGCCACTGTCTGTAACCTTCTCATCGCCTCGATAGAAGGTCATTTTCCAGGACTTCTTATTAATTTCAACACGAAGGCTTCCACTTCTTACAATAAGTATATCCTCTAAATCCTCAACAACAAGGTTACTGGTTTCATCAATCTCTATCTCAAACTCGGGTCCTTTATTAGCTACACCCATATAATGATTTGCTCTTACTCTTAACACCTCTGGTGCAGGTGCAGAAATACGAATGGTTAGATTGGGTCCTCCTAAGGTATCACCTCTGTGATTGATTTTATGTGTTGGAGCACATAACTTCACTTGGTTTCCTTCATTCTTAGTAAAATAAACTTCAGCAGGTGAAAATACTTCCGTACCTTCCTTATGCAGCCAGCATCCGTTACTAAATTTCATAGTATCCTCCTTTTGCCGTTATGGCAGGCTTCCTTATATTTTATAACTTTAATATCACAACACAGCACTTTCCATGAATGCAGTATGTCCTTCAAATGCTCTTTATAACTGAGCAGACAACGATTTCTTAGATATTACACTTATATATTGTCATCATAACAAATGAAAATACGAAAGAAAATGTAGTAAATTTTCATTCTAATGGCATATTTTCTAAGAAAGCAAAAGCTGTATATTCACAAAATGTTGAATACAAACTCCTGCCTTATACACTATATACTAGTTTGTACAGAATTTGAATTGTTATTATTATAGCTTTTTCACATGAAATATTATAGCATAGTTACTAATATTTACTATTAATATCAAAAATAAACTATTTACTATGTGACTCCTGCAACACGCTTTGCTCTCTATAAAATGAAAGATATACGATTGTACAAGATTTTCATGAAAGTTTTTATCCTCGTATATCATTTAGTGGGGTGATGTGATTGTTTAGATTATTAAAAGAAAATAGAAAGAAAGCATTTATATGGATGCTTCTGTTAGATATTATTCTTATCAGCTGTTTATTTTATAAATCAAATAGAGAAGAGGTCATGTTGACTTCTAAAATTGAAATATCGAATATAGAAGAAAAGTATAATCAGCTATTAGTTAATACATATTTAACTCATATTAAAGAGGCATCAAACAACTTCTATGCAAAATATTATACAACTCCACCAATTGTAAATTATTATAGTGTTTTCTTGAAGAGCATTACTTCTGATAATGATACTTACTATGTTACTTTCACATCAAAACCTTATCTCGGACCACATGACACGATTGGAATTGATGAAATAACTTTTACTGCTGATTGGCATGGAAGTGTAAAATTAGATAAATTTAATCACCTTATTAGTTATCATTTACCTGATAATCTTAAAGACCTTGAAAAGATTAAAGTTCCTGGAAGGTATTCTGACGATTAGTAGAATTCTGCATGCATAAATGGATAGTATATTTAGTTGAAACTATAATACGTCTTACTAATCATGAATAAAGGGCTACAAACTCTATGGTTTGTAGCCCTTTTCAGTGAACTCATTGTGTTTTCTATATCATCACATAAATATCCTGCTCGTTACATTCAACAGCACACCTATTATAAATTTTATGCTTATTTTTGTAATAATAACTTAGCAATAACAGGTGCTACAAGATGAAAAGATCTAACATCCTTATCATATGCAATATTAGCCACTACATTTGTTTCTGAACCATAGCTTGTAAAGGTAATGGTATACCCAGCGGTGGTTGTTATCTTTAAGGTATTACCTGTAATCATTTCTATATAAAAATTCGTGTCAATGGTTGCCCCATTAAACGCTTGCATAATTGTTTCTTTCTCTTTATCAGATAGATCTCTTACTTTAACCTGGTCAAGGCTGAATAATTCCATTTTAGTTATGGTAGACAAATCAAGCGCAGGTAATTTTTCCTTTGAAAGATCTCTTATGTCACCAATAACAGCCTTAACGGTATCAGATTTAACACGTATTAACAGGGATGGATAAGAAATCACCATAATAACTCTTACATTATCTCCAGGAGGGGTTACTCTTGCATTAATCGTTAATATGTCTGGAGTACTATAATATATTTCATCCAAAGATACGGTGAAACCTCCAGTTGGTCTTTCACCGCCTGCAATTAAAGCATAGATATACTTTCCATCTCTTATATAATGGATTCCCTGATTTTGATTATTTTCATTATACCATTTTACAAGGGTACTATTATCTTTTATGTCATCAACCATTAATTCTTCATAGGAAACCTCTGCTGGTTGTGAATCTGTAGTAACCTTTTTAACTTCACCGGTTACACTCTTAATAATCTTGTTGTTTAATTTGAGAAGTATATGGGGATAAGTCTCTACTTGAGTTACCATCATATCAGGAGAAGGCGACTTTACATAAGCAGCTACATAGGCCTTAGTGGAGGAAGCATAGGTTATCTTTTCAATTCCCATGGAATATCCGCCTGTAGGTTTCTTCCCTGCACCGACAAGAACATAAATTACGTTATTTTCTTTTTTGAAGGAAATTCCTTCTTTCTTATAATTTGCATTATACCAGTTCAAAACAGCTTTGTTTTTTGCAATTGTATCTTTTGAAATCTCTGTATAAGCAACTTCGTCTACTGAGGTATTACCTCTAGTAATCGACAATACTCTTTTATTGCTATCCCAGGAAACTTTTGATCCAATGCTTTCAAATACCGTTTGAGCAGGAACATAAACCTTTCCACGAGTGAGTTTAATTGCAGATTTTAGTTTAACAGTTTCCGGTATTCCTGAAAAGTCCGCATCACGATGAACATAAAATTCGCTTTTACCAATAACTAACTCTAAATGCATCATATCAATATCTAACCAGGCACTCTTATTCTTTCTGTCCCATCTCACGGAGCCACCTAAAGCTTCTGCCGTTTGCCTTAGAGGTACCATAACCTCTCCATTTGAGAGATAGGAGGAAGTATTATACTTTAAAGTTTTATTGTTTACAGTTACAGTAATCTTTTGCGTATGACTGCTGGCAAAAGCCGTCATGTTAGTAAAGAAAGTCATTATAATAACTAAAATTATTAGTTTGCTTATCTTTTTCATAGAAATCTCTCCTTTTGTTAAAATGTATTTGTTGTCAATCAAACATTAGACGCCGCCAAATACCAGAAGGTTCCTACTATACTAAATTTTTGTTATTTCTCTTCTACTAATTCAAATCCTCCGTTGGTTCCAATTCCCTCATATAATATGCAGCCAAAGCGATCAGAAAAACGAACTTTAACCACTGCATCAATACATTCTGTAATATTTCTGCTCATAAGACCTTCCATTGGTGCTTTTATTGAACCGCCCTCTGCATAACGAATACTTAGATCTAATCGAAATCTACAATCCTTGAAGGTAATTCTGATTTTGTTTTTACTCCGGTAAAGATTTTGAATTTTAGAGCCATTGTAGGTTGTAAACATAAAAATTCTATCTTTATATCGAAACATTCCAATAAAACCAGTAAAGCTACCAATATGCATAGGAATTTTAGCAACGCTGATAGATAGAGATACATTGTCGGGTTGAAAGTGGTTTGATTGAAACCAGATCCAGCTGCTTGGCATGGAACGTCCCCAGTCTTTTTCAATGTAACCAATACCATTTGTAAAATCTACTTTTTTTCCTGCAATTTTCAGATGACCAATAATCTCATGTTGGATGTTAATAATGTCATGATAGCATTCCATACAAGGATCCAGTAAAAAAGGTCCCATTACACCTGGACTAAGTACACTTCTAGGATATTCAAGAATATTGCAAAAATACAAATCGCCAATCAGACTAAGTTCACTGCTTATAAGATTAAGCTTCATTCTGCTTTTTGAAAAAAAGTTATCTCCTATCATAATTTCAAACTTATCTTCATTGTAGGCAAAATCGCTTAATTCATAGTGGAAATAGTATTCCTTATGCTTGTCATCCAATACTTGAATAAAGGCATGGGTATCCCATTTTCCAATGGATACCCCCGGAATAACAGCATAGGTCTTCTCTCCTTTGCTGTCTGTAAATCGAAAATACCAACCTTCAAAATAACGTTTTTTTCTATTTCTTCCTTGAAAGATATCTGGATGAAGTAATTTTTTTATACAATACATGATTTCCATCTCCGTTTTTCTCATTAATATGATGATTAGTTAAACATCTTATTTCTTTGAGTTAGTATGTGAAATCAATATAAAAATATGCAAAAAGCGAACTTAGCTTTTTTCCTCATTCGAATAGTTTAGTATTACCGGTAATTGTTCTGTTCTTTCTTCTGCCCCTTGTCCTGCAAGAAGAAATAAGAAAAGGGGTAGGGTCTGTATCCAAAGTATCGTTAAATCTGTTGCACCATGGACGAAAGCTGCAGCACTTACTGCAAGAATGATTGACGCCACCTGATTATTCTTTCTTTTTAACCAAGCTTTAAACACATTGATGTAAAATCGAACAAAGTACCAAAGGAATAATGCACTGCCTATAATTCCAAAATTCAAAATCATATCTAAGTAAATACTATGGGAATGAGGGATTTGCCGACTTTTATAGGAGGCATCAAAAAGATACCCAAAAGACATAAAGCCATGGCCCCAAAAAGGATTTTGTTTAATCTGCTCCCAGGCTAAAGACCATATTTTAAGCCTGATTTTTATAGTAACGCTAACATCATATAGTCTTGGTACTAAATTAACATTTAATAGGAATATGAGAATAGCTCCTATCACAGCTGCTGACAGCCAAAGTATAAGTAATCTATAACTTTTAAGTACAATTAATAAGACGGCAATTCCTATAAATACTTCTATAAAAGCAAACAAGCTTTTACAAAGGTAAAGACTAAATACATTGAAGCCTGCTATTGTACAAAATAATAATTTGTTTTCATTGCTGGTTAATACTTTATAAGTACAAATAATGATTACAGTAGCTACCACGGTTCCAAAATAATTTGGATGAGAGAAAACTGCACTGATGCGGTGTGTATTTCTTCCAACATCCAGGTAATTAACTAAACTCTCTAAAAATGCATAACCTGCACTGGTCAAACTTAGGGTACAGATCATAGTAAGAACATTTTCAAAGATATCTCTGGTCATTACACTTCTAAGATATAGTCCAAGAATTAGCATTAATAATACACCAATTCCAACTGCAAAGCCTTTCCAGTTATGGAAGATTAAAGGAAGAACTAACATGTAGCCAAAGAATGCCTTTAAAGCTCTGGAACCCTTATGTAAAAATATTAATTGCCTGGTATGCTGATTAGCTAAAATATAGATTGATAAAAATGCTAAAACAAAAGCTGATAATATATATGGTAAAAAAACGGATGCTGCAGTAAAAGTTATAATGTTAGAACCGGTCAAAGTCAAGTCGATCCGTCGTTTAATTGCTATATTTTCGATTATAATCGTCCTCATTTCTTGTGTCAGGAATGCAGTAGGCGCATTCAAACTAGTAATTTAATGTGTTATAACAAAGCTGATATAACGTGCTTTGGTTGCGTTCGGCCTAAAAAAACGCCGGATACCATAATAACGTATCCGGCTAAGTATTTCTATTCATAGATTAACTAAAGAATCCGATGAAAGTTTATGTTTTTTATTTAATGTGCAACAATTATTGTATATTTGCCTTTAATTCTAATCGTATTTTTTTCCAATCTGGCAAAAACCTGTCCATATATCCCCAGAATATTTTATTATGGCTTTTCTCCAGCAAATGTACCAATTCATGAACAACGACATACTCCAGACACCATAACGGCCTTTTTACAAGCTGAAGATTGATACATATTTCATGCGTCCGGATATTACAGGAGCCCCATCTTGATTTCATGTCTCTAATACGATAATCTCCCGCCTGCACGCCAATAATCTTCTCCCATTTATGAATTAAAATTGGGATTTGTTCGGATAGTTTTTCTTTGTACCATTTATCAATAACAGCTTTTCTCTGCTCCAAGGTACTGTCTTTTCTAACAGATAACTGTAGCACATCCCCTAATACGGATACTCTGGTAGGTTTTATTTGTTCCAACACATCTAATGTATAACTCTGGCCCCATACGGTTATCGTTTCACCTGTGATATAATGTAACTCTTTTTGCATTGGTTTTTGTAAAACTTTTGCTTGATGTTCCTCAATCCAGGACAATCTCGTACTGATAAAAGCTTTTATTTCTTCGTCCTTCATACGCAGAGGTGCAGTAACTAGAATTCTTCCATCTGGTGAATGCACCTTTAAATACATGTTTTTAATTTTCTTTTTCTCCAGTTCGATGGTAAACCGGTCTACTTTCATATATTTCATGGTTGATCCTTAACACGTTTATGATAGGTTCTTCTTCTCCGTACAGGTAGTGATTGTGTTTTAATCTCTGGCTGCTGCTCTGGATTAGATTTTAATGTAACCCACATGGAACTTCCACCCTTACCATTGGTATCAATTTCGAGAAAATCAAACTTTTTAAGGAACTTGGATAGCTTTGTATCTCCATAATTTCTAACATCAAAATCCGGATAACGTTTTACGAGCCTACTGCCTAACTCTCCCATATTCATTCGTTGCTCTTCTTCATCAACCTCATTCATCATTTTAATAATTGCTGACTTTATCACGCTGATATCAGTCATATTTTTAACAGTATCGCCATTCTCTGTAGCAACAGGAGCTTTCATTACCTTATTGAGGTCAGGTTCCAGCTCTTTCCCTTTCTTTACAGCGGCTTTTTTATTCTTATCCTTGTTTACATCAGACTTTGCATGGTTCTCTTCCATCTCCATGCTTTTCTTTTCTGATTCAGCTAACACATCCAAATATTTAAATTGATTACAGGCTGCTATGAAAGGCTTCGGTGTCTTGCGTTCTCCCATACCCACAATTAACATTCCAGATTCACGAAGTCTGGAGGCTAATTTTGTGAAATCACTATCACTGGATACAATACAAAACCCTTCTACATTACCAGAATATAGAATATCCATAGCATCTATAATCATCGCAGAATCTGTAGCGTTTTTACCAACAGTATAGCCATATTGCTGCACTGGCGTAACAGAATTTTCTAGTAATACATCTTTCCAGGAACCAGCACTTGGTTTCGTCCAATCTCCATAGATACGCTTATAGGTTGCAACTCCATACCCAGTTAATTCATCTAAAATATATTTAATATACTTAGCAGATACATTATCCGCATCAATTAAGACAGCAAATCGTTTTTCCTCTAACATGCTTCTCTCCTTTGCAGGTTATTACGAAATCAATCTAATGCTATTATACACATTTATGTTTTTTTTGTACAGTTAATGGTAAATTCAATTATTATTTCAAATAATTCTTCCAAATACAGCTTGTACTGCATATATTAATATAAATTTGTTTAACTTCCAATTAAATGGTAATAATGAAACCAAGGAGGTGTAAGAATGATAGCATTTATAAAAAATTACGACTTATTAATGGTCAGGAAAAAATTTATACTTTTGTATCTGCTTAATGTAGCAGATATTACGTTTACATTATTATTATTACAGACGGGGTATTTTCAGGAAGTTAACTTTCTTATGATAAATGCAGTAGAAAGCCCATTCATTAGTATCCTAATTAAAGTAATACTGCCAGCCATACTTTTACTATACCTATATCACGAGGTAAAAGATGCGGACAGCGAGCAACTACGCATATCTAATATTGCAGTAAACATCTCATTAACCATATATACACTAGTTAACCTAACACATTTGGTCTGGGTTGCATTGCTTCCGTTTTTTATATACTTTTATTAGTTAGCTAATTCCAATCATTCAGATATAAATTGTTCCTCTCCTATTATATTTTTCAGAAAAGAGTGCCTCAAGCACTCTTTTCCGCATATAGTGAAACAACCTCCCACTTAACAAATTATTGGAAGCTCATCTATCATTCTTTTCAAGTCCATAAAGTCACCTTGTGGATACCCAGTAATATCTTCATCATCTGAACAGATGAGGCAATCCTTTAATAAAAAGGTCTCCATTCCAAGCGCTGCAGCACACATGTCATCTCGAACATCATTACCAATCATAATGCATTCCGAAGGTTGTTTATTTATGAGCGTAAGAATGTTTTCATAATAGTTCAGATTTGGCTTACAATAGGAACTATTTTCATAGGTTGTTATCAGTGAAAAGTCATCATGATTTAATCCTGCCCATTCAATTCTAGTTAAGGTTGCAATTCTGGGGAAAATCGGATTTGTAGCCAGTACAACTGTATATCCTTTATCCTTTAAGGTCTGAATACATTCCTTCGCCAATGGATGGATACCAGTACTATTCTTTGCTGCTATGAATTCATTGCGATAATATTGATCAAAAAATTCTTCAAGCTTTCTGGCAGTTTCACCTAAAATACTGGTAAAGACACTCCAGAACCGTTCTTCATTGGTCATTGACCCATCATTCTCTATCATTGCCTGTGTACCAGCCAAAAGTGCATTCATGGTTTTCTCTGCTTCCATACCTTGAGACAGCATCTTCTTTGATAAATTCTTCATATAAAGGTTAAGAAATAAATTTTGATCCGGCATTGGTAATAAGGTTCCGTCAAGGTCAAAAATAAATGTATTCATATCTGTTATCCTCCTGTATGCCAATTTCCTACTTTTTCATATTATCAAATCATTCAGCCTCTATCAAGTATTAAATCAGCAATAAATAATTTTGAAAACAGTTATCGAACCCATGTCATAAATCTTACAGGGATGAACAATAATAAATACTACTTTTGTAGAAAGAGAAATTCCTCCCATTTCTTCTGTGGTTCATAATCTTCTATAATTAAATAACCCCCTAAGTATAGAAGACTTCTTCGAAGCACATCCTTCTCAAGTTCGCTAAAGGAGTTCATAACCTCTTCATACTCATCCTCTTCAAAACATTCCTCTAACAATTCAATTAAGTCTGACTGACTTTGAACCGTATTTTTAAGTAAAGATATTTTCTCTGCCGTTGTGGGAATCTCACGCAACACTTCAATAAAATCGCGAAGATGCTCATCCGACATAGAAGCTCCATCTTCAAATGCCTCCATCCCCTCCTTTGAAGCTGTTGCTACAACAAAGAAATTATTCAAGGTATTCGTTTGCAGATTATGTTTTAATCTGGGTAGAATGCGAATATACGCTCTTTTATTATAATTTGTTAACTCTACTGAAAGATTTAACTGCTCACTAATGGAATTAAATACTTGTTCACAGCTCTTTTCCAGTTCAGCATCCGCTAAAGAACTCAAATGCTCCTTAATCCAATCCAACTCTTGCATATTTAATAGCAATCGCTCTAGTTTTTGATCAAGCAGAGTACATGCAAAGGAATTACATAGTATAACTTCATAAATATTAATTAACATATGTTTTGCTTGCTCATCGTAATATTTTAATAGAAGATTTATATCTTGTACGGTAAATTCATTTAAAAAACTCTGTTCTAATGATAGGCGTTGTAAGTAGGCATAAATATATTCCACCCCACTAAGATTTTCCACCACTTCAGATAATGGATAGTCAATAGAGGCTTGCGTTATATGCGCGGCAAACTCCATTTCATAATCATGAAAGAATTCTGGCAGAGCTTTAAAAATCGTATCCTGGTATGCAAAATTATTGAGCTCTGGCATAGTTGCCTTCTGCAGTTCGGTATACAGCACCTTACTCTCTTTTATACAATTTTGAACACCTGTCAAACCATTATGATATAACTCTAATAATTTCCCGTCTCTTAAAGTATCCAGTTTCTGTACCATAGGTGAAACAGATTTCAAATAAAACCCGATACTAAAGCATATGGACTGCAGAATCTCTTGAGCTTTTTCTACAGGAATAGAACTACTTTCATCATTGGTATATCGAACTACTTCTTTCTCCATTAATTCCAACAATTCTATTTGTATATGTTCCATTTGTACTTCCGAGATAAGCTGCCTTTCACAAATTTCTGTAAAAAAAGATTGAAAATACTTTTCACTGTCAAGAATACCTTCATCAAAATAACCATAATGATCTAATTGATTCATATTACCACTCCCATTCCTCTCTATCATAGTCCAGAAAATGTGTATAATCCTCCTCATATCCGTCAATATCCTGATATCCTTTTTCTCCGTATCTCACATCCCTGCAGTAATTCTCCAGTATCGTCTCTTTTAAATAATCTGTGGAACCCTGACAGATATCATCAAAATATTTCTTCATAATACTAATCAGCTCATTATCGGGTAATTCTTCTAAAGTTTCATTTTTGAAATAATAAAAGATTTCCTGCAACTCTGCTAGTGTATCTGCATAATTATCCTGATATAGATAGGGCGAATCACTGAATTCAATAATAATCTTTTGAAGGACACCTCCACCAAACTCAATACGTCCATATTTTTGCAGACTTTCTTTTCTATTTTCAATTAAAAATTGAATTTCTGGTTCCTTCAGCTGCAAACCATACTTCCTTGTAAGCTCATTGCAATTTCTAACTGCTTGTGTAGTTTGGGAATTCTGTAATGAAATTGGTAGGAGTAAATAATCTTGCTTCATATAAATATCCCCTTTCAAAATTTTTTTAAAAAAGATATTGACAGTACAGCGAATTTGTGCTATAGTATAAATGTATTATTATATTTTTATATAAAATGGCGTTGATTAGTTTATTATAACTCCATTTATTTTTTTCGTCAACCAGATTTAAATGAGATAATTTTACATTTTACAGGTCAGATAATCCTTGCAAATACTTAATTACATAAATAAAGCCAAGAGTATATTCTCTTGGCTTTTCTTTATTGTATCACAGAGAAAATAAACCACCTGCTATGCAGGTGTGTCCCCAACTAGCTTCAGCTTCAAGTAAAAAAACTCCTATGTTATTATGATTGTGGGTTTGCCAACCACAAAAATAAAACATAGG
>JAEYLX010000027.1 GCA_023407575.1 Bacillota bacterium | reverse complement strand
ACAATCTGTTGTTTGAATTCTTCCGAATAACGGGTACCGTTCTTGGACATTGTTTAACACACACCTTTCTATGAAACATTTTATCGTGTTAAACTTTTCGTGTCCACACTTATATACTAACACCAATGGTATAATGTGTATTATTCTTTAAGTTCATGAACTACATATAATAGCAATAATGAGCAGTAAAAAAAGATAGTATAGGAATTTGTAATTAATTATGAGGAGGAGTTTAAATTGGTAAGAATTTCAAGAAGATATTCATATTTTGATGCTTTGAGAAAATACAAAATATATATTGATAATGTTTATTGTGGTGATATCAGAAATGGTGAAACATGTGAATATAACCTATTGCCCGGAAAACACCAGGTTGTTGCTAAAATTGATTGGTGTAGAAGTAATATTGTTTATATTGATGTTAATGAATTAGATAAAGAACTAGAGGTAGGAAATTCTACTGAAGGCAAGATGTTTTTCTATGGGTTTCTATACAGTACTATTCTTAAAAATAATTATTTATGGTTATATGAAAAAATGATTTATTAATACATATTGCATACAAATTATTATTAAATAATACTATGGGAAAAGCACATATAAGAAAAGATAAATAATTAAGCTATTATAAAATTTATTGAAACAAAATATATAAAAATCAGGCGATAATGCAATTATATCAAAAAAATATTTATTTTATTTGATGATAAAAGTAATTATATTTTTACACTGAATAAATTTAAAAAAGCATATTCAATCATTGAGTATGCTTTTTTAAATATTTATTTATGAACGAAAATAAATACCAGTATTACCTATAATACTGGTATTATATTGAGGTGAAAGAGTGGGTAATCAAGAATTTGAATTTATAACATATTCTAAAGAACAAAGTATTATTGTAGAAAGTGGAATAAAGACAATCCGAGAAGTATTTAGTACTTCATCTGCATGCAAAAGAAGCTTATTATTTTGTTTTGATAAGTATCTTGATCCGTATTATGGGTACGAATTAAGCTATTTTGATGAGATTATAATACTATTGCAAGAATACTTAATAAAAAATGAAGATATAAAAGTCAAGAAAGATATTTTGAATTTACTAAGCTTGTACTCAAAAAATGAACTAGATTATTTAGCTGATAAAATAGACCTTATTGAACCTGAACTTCTTGCGGAAACACTGTATACCTTGAATATGACTTATAATCCTAAATATATATCGATTATTAGTAAATATGAAAATCATCAAAGTGAGAATGTAAGGAATGTAGTAAAAGTAGCATTATCAGATTTATTAAAGGTACAAAACAATTAAGTTGTATTAGATGAATAGACTAATAGCCCACTCTAAATAATGGCTGACTTCGTACGCTCTTCACCTAACAATATGTTCCCGGACACCCCACAACCTAAATTAGCATTAAAATAGAAGTTCAAGAGAATAACAATCGAATTATTTGAAATAAGAATGGTAGGTGCAAAATGATAAAATTTATAGATTTCATTAAAACGCCGAATGTTTCAAAAACTAAAATTAAATTTAACAGGAATGCTGACGATGTAAATAAACGAACTTAGGATTTGTTATAAGACGATGATTAAATGTCGAGGGACACAAAAGTGGTAACATATAAATAGTAAGAAACCGCCTAAATGAGCGGTTTTTTTGTTGACTTAATAAAATTTGGTTAAAAGTAGATTCACGGACATAGCAATATTATAAAAGAAAAAATATTTATTTAATTGGTAAATTGAGTTATAATATGAGTTGATATAGATACACCCCCCTTATTAATGTATTTATATCAAAGTTATTTATAAATTTTGTATGATGGCGCGCATTGCGTTGTGATAAATATTTAGTAAAAGGAGCGATTGCGTATGATTAAGAAAAATGCAACTAACAATGAACGTGTAAGGAGGGCTCACGTAAAATAACCCTCCACATTAGAATGGAGGATTTATATGAAAATTTTAGATTTTGAGAAGAAACATGTGGAAAGTGCAAAGTTAATTGCTACAGCGAACTACTATGAAGAACGTGAATATGTACCAATTCTGCCTAGCATAGATGCGCTTCCCGATTTAGAGTATTTTGCGAGTACTGGACTTGGTGTCGCAGCTTTTGATGATGACCAATTAATAGGGTTTTTATGTTGTTATGAACCATGGGACAATGCATTTGACTCAACTGCCAAGGGAACTTTCTCACCTATACATGCCCATGGTGCGGTAAAAGAGAATAGAAGATTAATATATCAAAAAATGTATCAATTCGCTGCAGAAAAATGGGTTAAACATAATATAACATACCATGCAGTAGGACATTATGCACATGACGCGGAGTCAGTAAATGCTTTTTTTACATATGGATTTGGTCTTCGGTGCATGGATGCCATTAGGTCAATGGTGGAATTTGAATGTCAGCCATGTGATGGCATATATTTTGAAGAACTTACTAAATCAGATGTTATTAAAGTTAGAGTAATGCGTCAAATGGAATCTGAACATATGGGGAATAGTCCATGTTTTATGTATTCTTCATTAGAGGATTTTAAATCTTGGTTGGCTCGTGCAGAGGAGCGCAACTCTAGGTTATTTGTTGCCAAAGATTGTGAAAAGCTGATTGCATTTGTTGAAGTAAAAAGCAATGGTGAAAATTTTGTTACAGAAGTCGATAATATTTGTAATATTTGTGGGGCATTCTGCCTTCCTGCATTTCGAGGAAAGAACATCTATCAGAATTTATTGAATTTTACGATACGGAAGTTAAAAGGAGAAGGATATAAGCTTCTAGGAGTAGACTTTGAGAGTTTCAATCCTACAGCATATGGTTTCTGGCTTAAATATTTTACTGCCTATACGAATAGTGTAGTTCGTAGAATTGATGAATGTGCATTACATGATTAATACCTTACACCTTATCAATAAATTCGAATTATAAAAACCCAATGAACAAAATCGCTAGAATATACCCCAATAGGCAAATTCTTAGTGATTTTGTTCATTTAACATTCTTAAAAAATTGAAACACCAGGAGTTGAGTGTCATATTATAACAGATTCAAGATATTAATTTTTATAGGCTCTGATGTATCATTTTCATCTAAGGGCTCATTCCAGCAACTCAAGTAATCTGAAATTTATGAAAATGAAAGATTTAAAACTAATATTATGATACACATTTAACCACTTTTGTGTCCGTATTACAACAATTTACCACTTTTATGTCCGTTTTTTATGTATAAACAGCCTAGAAAAATCAATTTTTTATACTCAGTTTGCAGATAATTACTTTATGTAACCACTTTTGTGTCACTTTTTTATTTTAATAGTGAACTTTAAATAGCAGTGATACATTAATTTACCGGTTTTGTGTCCTTGATGTTACCAAATTTGTGTCCCTCGACATTAAGAATGGTATAACATAAATAGATTTGATATTTTAAACTATATCTATTCGTTAAACTATGGTTTCGCGAATAGTTTTAACTAGCTCTTATATCTACATGAAAATAATTAAGAAAATGTCGACGGAGACAAATCTGGTAATATTAAGGACATAAAACCGGTAATATGATGTTCTCTGCTATTTAAGACTCTAGTGACACAAAAATGGTTATATATTGCATTATATATGCATACTGTGTAAATATTAATTTTCCGATTACTGTTTTCATTTAATAATCTGATATAAAAGTGGTAAATTCTCGTAATAGTGACACAAAATTGGTTATATGTTGTGATTTTAATTATTTTTGGTACTGTCAAATAAAAAAACAAGTACAAGATATATGTTTCAGTATCTTGTACTTGTTTTTTTATTATTCTTACAGCTTTTCTAGTCCAAACAATGCTTGCCCTTCATAGGGACGACGATAAACAAAGTACATATTGTACCATTTATTTATCCATGCTTTTAGTTCTTCATTGTTTGGATTTTTTCTCAATGCATTAATATCTCTTCTTGCACTCCAGGTAATATAGCGTTCCCAATCACTATTCGTATCGCTTGCCATATGGGTTATGTAATAACCGAGACCGTTGAATATTTTGTTAAGTTCTTCCAACGGAAGTACTTCTTCATCAAAGTCTATTAATTCTTGCGGTGGATTTGGTACTTTAGAATATACTTTACAATACACTAATATTCCACCATTTTTTAGGTACTTTTCACCAATTGCAATGGTCTGTGCTATACTGCCAAAAGTTTCACTTAGTATTACCACATCAAATTGTTCACTTGTTTCATATTTCAATATATCTCCGAGTATTAATTTTACTTTTTTAATGCTGTTTGACTGTAGTCGGTTATTTCCTTCATCGATGAATTCACTTGTGATATCAACACCTGTTCCATAAATGTCAAACGCTTCATGTAAGATTTTTAACATTTCACCATATCCACAGCATAAATCAAGTACTTTACTCTCTCCGTTTAGTCCCATTGAATGTCCAAATCTGATGATTTCATCTATTGAAATCATACTAATTAAATGACTATTCGCTTCACACTTTTCAATTATTTTTTTATAATCATTCCGCATTTGCAGAGCCCCCTATTATGGTTATCTTTACTATTCGCACTTTAAATGATGGCAAAAGAATAACAACCAAAGGCGGTTTTAATTTTATATAAATACCTTCGGCTTTATCCTAATGCCACCTCAAAATCAATGCTTTTATTTAACATATATACCAATTCCTTCCATTTGTAATAAATATACTATATCAAATCATTTCATATCTATCAAGCTAATATTAAAATTGAAGCTATTGGCTGGTCTGCTGTTGAATTTCAACCCCCTGCAGATCAGCATTACTCTCCATGACAGCTGTCACAGTGTCATCGCTTACTTTAGACGCAACAATAATTTGATGATTCTTTGGAAAATTGCAGAATAACGCGTATCGAACACTCATGATTTTCAGGGTATCTTCTATTGAATATTTATCAGGTATATTAAACATATGGTTATCTCCATTACCGGTACCCATCCGTAGAAACTCATAAACACTTTCCGCGGTCGCATTTAGCTGCTCTTCGGTCAGGTTACCATCCTTAAGAATATAGGCAAAGGCATTCTTCTTAAATTGCGTCAAGGATGAGCCTTCCACGGTAAACTCTAATTCACCCAATTCATTCTGACTGATGTAAAATTCGTTATAAAGGGAGTCTCCATTATCTTCTATTATTTTAATCAATTTATAGATGATGTCATTATAGTCATCATCAAGAATCGCTGTATCCTTCATGACAACTGAATAAGAAAGCTTATTCGTGGCTAAAAGAACTCCGTTGCGGTCATAGATACTACCGCTGGTACTTTGGTCAGGTATACTAGTTAACCTTTGTTCTGAATTACTTTGCTTATTTAGACTCCCATTTGTTTCCATATTGTTATTGGTGTTATTAGAAACTACTACACTCTTTGGAAATTCTTTAAATTCAGAAATTTCTGTATTAACTGTTTGCTCAATATAATCATTTATTTCATCTTTATTACTTATTCTATAATCCATGTTTTTGAAAATACTTGTGGAGATAGTTGCAAAAACGTAAGTTTTATCTGTATCATAATAGATCGTTATATTTGGACTTATGCCTCCGCATACTAGTGCAGTTACACATTTGTCTCTAAACATCCTCTCAGGCGTGGTTGTACCACGATAAAACTTGGACTTTTCAAGTATTTTTGCGAAGTCACTTACTTCCTGTTCATTTAACTCGTAATAATCTCTTGTACCATTTATAACTTTAACAATTGTAATACTAATTTGTTCCATATTATTAGCTTTAAATGATAGCGGCCAAAAAAAGTAAACTAATAATATTAATATTATTACCCCTATAACAATATAAAGCTTTTTATAGTTCTTAAGGCACTTAAACAAATAGCATACCTCCTAAAATAAAGATTTGGTTACTTTCACTATAAATAATTTAAAGAGATATACGTTTTAGTCTTTGTTCTAAAACGTATCCTTTGAATTAATACATGAAAAAAATCGCTAATAATTTTCCTGTCAGAGTAAATTCTAGCGATTTTTTTCATTAAGAATTATTATTTATTTTTAAACATTTGCATCTGTTGCAAAGGCTTCAGAACCCATTGGTGAAATTGTTACGAAAAGGCGTAAAACCTTATCACCGGTATTTATAACCTGTAAGCTTTCCTGTCCATCAACCTGCATTAACTCGCCCACCTGCAATGGAGTTTCTTTACCATCTGTGATCACCTTAGCATTCCCATCCATGACCTGCAGAAAAAGTGTTGATTCCAGATGGGTATGTCCTGGTAGTATTTCTCCTTTAGCAATGTTTAAAACAAATGCAATTACATTATCGCTTTTGAAAAGCATACGCTTGGCAATTTTTCCTTCTGGCTCATGAAAATAATCATTAAATATAAACTTGTTCATATTTAAATCCTCCTTTTATTTAATCTTTATTATACCCCAACCTGGGCAAAACAACTAATTTCTTTCCTTGCTGCTAAATAGATTCATTATTTTCTCTTCTATTTAGCATTATTTTAAATATAGTTTGTATTACTAATATATCATTCATTGGATATTATTTCAATTCTATTGTAATATATAGTAATATTGAAATTATAAAGATAATGATAAAGCCCCTTAAACACTTACGTATAAGAGGCTTTGGAAATCAATTAAAACTTATTCTATATATTCTCGTTTTCGTTTTTTATAGTTCCAACCATAAAGCAGGCCGAACACCGCCATTATTATCTCCTAAATAGTGGAAACCTTTGCTATTATATCCTCCAATATTGTTTCCTTGGATACCCAAATTGCCATCTCCGTGGATGTAAACACCTCTCACATTAGAGCGCCCGGGTGACCGAAGCCACCACCACCAGATACCACCCTTAAACCTAGCGATTCTCTTACTATTGTTTTTGTCTTTTTTTTGAAACCAATATTTTTGCTTCGGACTTCTATTTTGCAGATTTGCGCTACTATCACCGAAATATT
This sequence comes from Bacillota bacterium, assembly GCA_023407575.1. Classification (GTDB taxonomy): domain Bacteria; phylum Bacillota; class Clostridia; order Lachnospirales; family Lachnospiraceae; genus Mobilitalea. Next base: position 192,834 of record JAEYLX010000027.1, on the reverse strand, counting down.
TGCATACTACCTCCTCAATATCCAATAGAAAAATATTGTCTTGGGTATCTTCACCACCAATTGAGTCATACCAGGGATTATTTAGATTATAATTTATTACAGGAATTATTCTTGCTCTATCATTCGCAGTAAACTTATTATAGAATTCACCGTTAAGGTATTTCCTTAATGCACAGTCAGCCCATGTCGTATCTTTACAAGCAATATGGTAAGGGCGTTGTTCTATAATATCCTTCGTTATAATCAACGCTTTGTTATTTTGAATGTCAAGTATATGCCATTCGTACATACCAAATACTATTTCATCTCCTACTTGCATTTTACCTCCCTTTTGCATTCTTCCTCGGTTAGTAAGTCTTCCTTCAGTCTATTAATCACTCAAATGCTTTCTTCTTAGTAAGTATGAAACCTTTTTTACACTTCCAGCCTTAACCACAATGCGGGGCGGACACCACCCGTACATTTGCCATCACTAAGGTTGCCTATTAATATATTGTTACCTTGAATCCCTATATTACCGTCAGTCCCAAAGATGTATACAGCTTTTACATTGACGCGGCCGGGTGACCGAAGCCACCACCACCAACACCATTCTTTACCCTGAAGTCTCGCTAAACGCTTACTATTGTTTTCATCCTTTCTTTCAAACCAATACCTTTGATTTTTCCCACGGTTATGTAGTTTCGAAAGACTATCACCGAAATACTTGCACACTTCCTCAAGACTTAATAAAAATATATTGTCCCTCGTATCTTCTCCACCTTTTGAACCATACCACTGATTATCAAGATTTTTATTCAGCACTGAAATTATTCTTGTCTTGTCAATTGCGTTGAAATTGTCATAGAACTCATTATTAAGATATTTTCTTAAAGAGCAGTCAGCCCATGTTATATCTTTGTATGCGTCATGGTAAGGACGTTGATCAATTATTTCTTCGGTTATAATCAAAGCCTCGTTATTTTGTATTTCAAGGACACGCCAGTTATAACCGCCAAATGGTATTATCTGGCCAATATTAAATACTTTCATTCATCTTCTCCTTAATCGGAAACAGTAAATCAAGCTGTAGGTCTTCCATCTTACTGCCTTTTTTTATAAAATTATAGAAATTTAATGTTTCTTCAAAGCCTTGTCCCGCAACCGTTTCCTCCGATATCCAGCGTGGAGAATTAAAGTCATTATCATATTTATCACTTGTATTAACCCATTCTCTTAATAAACGCCAGTCCTGGAAGTCCCAGGCTCTCAACACATGTGCAGCATATAACCCGCCCTCAAACGTTCGCTTTACTAAAGGTGCAGGTATCTCCATATCGTCTGGAACAGACACCCACGCCTCATATACCTGCGAAGGCTCTCCAAGTACTGCTGCCTCTTTAGAGCAGTCGAAACCAAAACTTCGGGCATCTGGTTTAATTTTTAGTAACCCACTTTCATTTACAAATTGTGATATCATGTCAGTCGATTTACCTTCACAGCCTTCTCCCGAGACGTAAGCAGCAGCCACAGTCATGGGTGGAAGGTAAACAATCCGCACATCTTTGTCCTCCATTTTGTTTAAACTTTCATTTGCTTTGTTCAATTCTTCCATTGACTTTTCCTCCTTGAAATTAATTTTAGAGACAGTCAATGAATCCACAATTTCTAATAAGCCTTCATCATCCGGCAATGCGAACTTCGCGGTTCCAAGATTTAGATGTGAGATAAAAGTCTTGATGACGCTGCGAATTGTGGAGAGTGCTGTTATTTCATCTTCAATATCTGCAAGGTTACGTTCAAAGGCATCAATTGCAATACGGGCATCCGCACTTTGCAGAATCTCTGCAATCTGTTTGAGCGGTATACGCAGTTTACGAAGAACGATTATCTGTCGCAGACGAGTGATGGCTTCTGTATCGTAGGCCCGGTATGTAGAATCTTCCTTTTTTGTAGGAATAATCAACCCGATTTGCTCGTAATACCTAAGTGTACGGGTTGAGATAGAAAAGTACTTTGATACTTGACTGATAGTTTGCAGTTCGATGACTATCCCTCCTTTCGAGTATTAATATACAAGTTGACGCGACGTTAAAGTCAATAGGAAGATTTAAAAGTTGTTATAAAAAAATGTACGAAAACCAAGTATATTGGCCTTACAATAAGTAAATTACTACAATCTTACTTCTATGTCCGCATATCTTCTAGACCATATTGGGATTACTATAACAACGCAAAATGGGCACTCTCAATAATTGATTTCATTTGACATAAGCAAAAAGGGTGTCCGGCGGGGTCATACATAACTCTCCAAGTATTAGAAAATTGCTCAGCTGCGACAGTTGCTCCACATTGAATAGCATATTGAACTGATTTTTCTAAATCATTAACTGCGAAGTCAATATGTGCCATTTGTTGTTGAGCTTCAGGCACTTCAGGCCACAAAGGCGGTTGATACTCTGGATTTCGTTGAAACAATATGCCTGGGTAGGAACCCTGATTGGTTCCAGGAGCGTATACACATGCCCAATCTTCATCCATAATCATAAATTCCCACTTAAGCAGCGATGCATAAAATTTTGCTAGTTCATGCGGGTCTTTACTGTCTATAGTAAATGAATACATTTTAATTTTCAAATTTTCATCCATAACGTTAATATCCCCTATTTCTTGTATGCGATTGCATCTATCTGAATATGTAACCCATCTGGTCCACCAATATGTGCAAAATCAGTCTGGATTGTTTTTCTTGCCGGATAGGTCCCATTAAAACGTTGCTTGAAAACACTTTCCATAATCGGAATATTCCATGCATCTCTTAGCAAAACATCAATCTTTACAACCGAATCTAAAGCCAAATCAATTTGCTTTAAGCGATTTTCCATGTCATCTATCGCTCCATTAACTTGCGCTTCGAAAGATTGTCCCACATTTCCAACACAAAAATTTAAAAAAACAAAATCTCCTGCTTCCACCATCTCTGACCAAGCGCAATCATGATTAATGTTGTGCCTTTTAATTCCATCCATGATATTTCCTCCTTATAATACAGAACATATGTACGTTTATTATAAAATAGATAATTACAGATGTCAATTGATAATTTACATAATTTACATAATTTATATATCATTGACTTGTATTTAGTTACCATTTAAAAGGATTTTATCCTTTCATTTGTTTGTCAAAGCAACGAAAGAATAAGGAAGAACCCTTTAAATACTAGGCTTTAAAGGGTTAATTATGTCACAGGTAGCTTAAAGGTAATCATCCACATCAAATTCTCGGTTTTTAAAATAATATTTACGATCATTTTCTGAAATTTCTCGAATCACTTTACAGGGGCTCCCTACAGCAATAACATTATCAGGTATATCTTTTGTAACTACACTACCTGCACCAATAACAACATTGTTTCCAATTGTCACACCCGGTGTAATTACAACATTACCACCTATCCAAACATTGTCACCGATGTTTATACCTATCCCATACTCATATCCAGAATTTCTTGATTCAGGGTGTAATGGATGCCCTGCCGTATAAATAGATACGTTAGGTGCAAACATTACATTATCACCAATTATTACGTTACCTACATCTAGAATTATACAGTTGTAATTTGCAAAAAAGTTATCTCCTACTTCAATATTTTTTCCATAGTCACAGTGGAATGGTTGCTCGATATGAGTATTTTTACCTGCTGCTCCTAAAATGTCATGAATCAATTCATTCATTTTATTCTCTTTCTCTGGAGGTAATAGGTTATATTCATATATTTTTTTCTTATTTTCTAGTCTTTGCTCTGGTAACCCATCAAGCCAAGCTTTATAGGGTAATTCTGCATGCATCCGTTCTTTTTGATTCATTGTTTCCTCTTCCTTTCATGTTATAGGTTCTAACTAATTAAAGTCATACTGTCCTTTTAGCAAATGTGATAAAGTTAACTGATTGCAGTGTCCCATTCCTTATTGAATAATATTCCTCCTGTAAAGCATAAAATTAAAAGAGTATATTGTTCATTCGCCCAATATGGTTGTCACCTTATTTTCCATATCGATTCTATAAATTATTGAATCATTATTCTCTGTTCCCCATTCAATTGCATAAATAATATTGTCTATAACATTCACGAAATGAATATCTTTGTCAAGAAGTAATTCACTTTCCTTGGATTCAAGATTTAAACTATACAATTTACCTTCAAATAAATACAACAAACTATCTTTATCTGAAGCAGAATATATATTTGATATAAATCCATCTACCAACTCTTCAAAATCAGTACCATCAATACGTATTCTACATATGTTTAAGGTACTATCAACAGCTTCAATATCTTTCCCATCATCTTGATTTCCATTATTAAAATAGATCCAACCGTCTTTCACTATGAAATGGGAGGTGGATATATATTCACCTGTTTCCGATAGAATCACTTTTTTGTTTTTACCATTTAGGTCTATACGATATAGCTGTCCCTTTTGTTGAGCTGCATAGTAAATGTAATCTCCTTCGTATTGCATACAGTTACTTGCTGCTCCATCCAGTTTCTTTTTTTTAGAACCATCAAGGCTTATTCTATACAAACCATCTTTATCAGACTCTACATCAAAAATAAGAGCATAAATCATTTCATCAATAATAATTGCTTGCAAAGTATTGATATCTGTAATGGCTTCCTTTTTCTCTGGATTAGCAATTTCTAATCTCATAAGATTTAGTCCATTATTGAAATCTCTATAATATATATATTTGTCGTAGACAGATAAACACATACCATACGTATCCTCAAATACATTATTTCCCGATTTATTCATTTGAGTTATCGCATTGTTGTTTTTACCATCTTGGTAATAGATTGTTCCGTCATTGCCTTGGACGATAAATCCAATGTTTTCGTTATTAATAGGATTTGTGTGCAAAACATGTTTCTCTGAAGTATAATCTGTACACCCACTCATAATAAAAGTAAGACTTAGAAATATAAATATTATACTCTTCGATTGCTTCATATAAAAACCTTTCATGATATCTCCTCCCTGGTTAACTGAATAAGCCAAATCATATATTCTCTACGCAAAATACATATCAGCAAGAATAGCGTAATTAACTTTGTCAAATATACCATTATTACATTTCAGTGCTTGTTGCATTGTTCCTTCATAAGTCATTCCACATTTTTGCATAACTTTTCCGGAAGCCAAATTTTCGCTTGCGAAATTAGCATAAATTCGATTAAGACCTACTTCGTTGAAAAAGAAATCAATAATCGCTTTTACAGCTTCCGTCATAATCCCTTGATTCCACCATTCTCTGCCAAGTTCGTAGGCCAACTCAATTTGACTTATCTCATCATCCGGATTCATTCCAAAAAACCTGCCAATTACCTCACCTGAAGCTTTAAGTTGAATCGCCCAGCTATATCGATTCAATCTTTCGTAAGCACCCAGCCATTTCTCTGTAAACATATCTGCAATATTGATAACATCCTCAATCGATTTCATCGGTTTATAACTTGTCCATTTCCATACTTCTAAATCGCTCCAACAATTATGAAACATCTGATCAAGGTCTTCTATCGTGAACCTCCGTAAAATTAACCTCTGGGTTTCTAGCATTAGTGTACCTTTGTGGGTCATTGTATTAAACTCCTTTATATTTTATGCTTCCATATTTTTTATGAAGCTCATCGTAATATATGTAGAATGTTTTGCTTTCATTTTCATTAAAGATGATAACTTTATAATTTATCAGGCGGCGATTTTCAGGCGTATCAATATATCCAGGAATTATTTTCTCTAAGTCTATGGTAAACCCATTTATATTCCATAAGAAAGCTTCTGGATTACCCATACTAAGCTTCTGTGGAAGTTTGTCTTCGTTGCAAAAAACATATTGTTTCGTTTCATCATCAATATCAACTAATTTCACATAGAATACTACCTCTTCTTGGTCAAAGATTTCAAATAAAAGACTCAAGTTTGGTTCAGTATAGGCGCCAGACGTATCCTTATTTGAAAACCCTAATAAATAATCTATACCCCGATAAGGTGCAATGACACTGCCTAAGCCGTGCTGTATTTGTAGAAATTGTTGATTGATTTTAGGAAAGTAAAAACAACTAACTACATTTAAGCAAATGATTATATAGGGGATTACATCTAAAATACGATATCTTTTTAGAAATTTCTCGTCAGAATTAATTAGTTTAAATGCCACTATGAATAACACAACGAATAGAACGATAACAACAACCCAAATTATCGTATTTCGTGTGGAATATTTATAGCCATCATATAAGCCCAAGAATTCCAAAACACAATAAAAAACTCTAATTTTTTCGGCTGTAAAAGCAAAAACATACATAAGTAGACAAATTGGTATTAGCAAAAGCATTCCAATCACGTATCATTTATTTTGTATTTTCATTATAAAACTCAAACTCCTTTCCGTATTTTAGCACTTGAGAAATTATATGATCTTCTGGCAACCATACCATATTAAGTCAAATTAAATAATGAAGAAATGACTTCAACATAGTTCAATATATCACCATCATGTACTACTTCTAATACATTTAAATCAAGCCTTTTGGCATCATTAAGTATGAAATTACCAAATGCCAAATCATCCCTCATATAATTATGTAATGCCTGCTCAGGGTCTGCACATTCGTTTAATCTTTCAAACATTTCTTTTCTTTGCATTTGATGTTCTGTATAAAATGCTTCACTTGCCACTAACCATACCGCATGGCCAATAGCAGCTATTTCCTCCTTAATAAGTTTTGGCAGTAAGTTGACTCCTTCTACTAATATAGGCTTACTAGCAGCCAATTTATCCAGATCATCTAATATCATTTTAAATTCTTCCTCGTATACATTCCTACTCCAGTTTAAATAATCCTCTACTTCCATGCTAAGTATATCATTATAACTAACTTCCATACTCATATTTGGATGCTCTTGAGCATTGGATTTTTCAAAATGCTTTCCCAAATATTCATCACAGTGGTATACTATAAATCCATATTTAGCTGCTAGAATATTTGATATTGTTGTCTTTCCTGCACAAGTCGAACCCCCAAGCCAATAAATTAATGCTGTTTCTTTACCCACACTCATTTTTCCCCCATTAAGTTATCTACCATTATCTATGAATAAATACATCTCGAAGTTTATATCAAATGGTAGAATTCATTATCTTTTATTTTTATTAATAGCTACTATTAATCTTCTATTGCTATAAGGAATATTATACCATTATGTTGCAATTAATCTGTGTTATTTTTATGACAAAACCTATTAATTTTTACTTTCACACCGTTAACATTAAAATAACTCTATCAATGTTCCGTACCAGAACTTGATAGAGTTATTTTAGTTAATTATTATTTAGAATATTGACCTTCTAGCTTGGAGAAGAAGTCAACTCTAGGCTCAAGAAATTTTAGTTCATGCTTTTCTAAATCTCCAATATAGTAACTTAATGGCTCAAAGATATAGTCCCAATTCCATAGTGTTTCATCCATGTTCATATACTCTCTGAACATTTCGCATCCTGTTGGAGCAATTGGATGAACAAGAATTGCAATGACTTTACATGCGTAGAAACAGTCTACTAACGTTTGCTTACGAAGTGCATCATCATTATTTGTATCTGCGATACGAATCTGATTCGCCCAGTATTTATTAACTTCACGAATATATTCGTCTAGTACATAGGAAATTCTATGGAATTCATGATTATACATTTGATTTTCATATTCGAGAACTTTCTGTTCCACCAAACTCCTCATTGTTTCGCTTACCTCACCTGAAGGAATCTTTCCTTCAAAATAAGTTTGTGCTGTATAGAAGCAGGATCGAATCAGACGATTAAATACATTTGTTAACAGATTGCCATCCTTTAGCACCATGTCAACGCCAACTCTATCTTCCTCTTTCATATAGACCTGTGGCTTAAAACCTGTACTCTTAGAGGAAAGTCCCAAACTAATAAAATGCATTCTTAATTGTTCCGGAGTATAAAATTCCAGTAACTCATCTGCCATTGGTGGTTTAATGTCAGAGCTGCTACTTGCCTTAGTATCCATAAACAAAATATGGCGGTTTGGTATCACATGTGGGAGCTTTAATCCGCCTTTATCTGCTAACAGATGCAGGAACATTCCCATTTCTGCGATGGAATAAAAATAAATATTATCTTCTCCAATAAACTGATAAACTAAAGAATCTTCTCCATTCCACCACTCTGTCCATTCGTCTTGAGAATGTCCAATGGACTCCAAGTATGTTTTTGTAAAGGAGATTGGAGCCCATAATGACTCCGGCCATACCCAGAAGGTAAGATCCTTGAGATCCTCTTTGTCTGGAACCTTTACTCCCCATTCCACGTTACCGGATAAACGGAAAGGAACTAAAGTTTTGCCTGCAGTATAGTGAATTCCCAAGGAATCTAATACCTGCTTCGCTTCATCTCTTAAATCCAGAGTTTCAAATTCAAAGGTAACTGAATTTTTCTTCTCTTCATCCACTGTTGTATGAGTAGGGATTTTTGCTTCTAATTCCCCTAAATCCTCAAAATACTTCCTTGGTACATGAAGTAAGGGTTTCTTTAAAAACTCATCAATAATATTTAACTGATATTTACGCGTATTGGTATTCGCCCTTAAGAACGTCATACGTTCCTGGAGTTCTTCAATACAATCCTCCAATACAAAATACCAATTTGTAACATTACGGTAGGCTGGTTTCTTACCGGATAAAACTGATATTGGATTAATTAATTCACTTGGCATATACTGATGCCCTAAGGAACACTCATCTGCATACGCATGCTCTGAAGTACAGCCTGCAATTGGACATTTTCCTACAACCTGCCTGCCATTCAGATACACCTCTAATTCTTCATCATAAAACTGTGGAGTCGAGTATTGCTTGATATATCCTTTTTCATATAAAGAATCAAACAGCCAGTTTGAAACCTCCTGATGAATCTCACCACTTCTACCCAGGGCGGATGCAGCATATAAGTTCGGACTGATTTCATATTTACGAAGAGTTTCTTTTTGGTTAACATGGTTACTTTCCACATACTCTTCAATTGTTCCTTCATAACCAGTCTCTTTTAATTTACGATAGCTTTCCAAAATCGGAGAACCATAGCAATCTGTTCCTGAAACAAAGATTACATTTTCCTTACCAATTCTGTCCCGCATAAATCTTGCATAGATATCTGCATGGACAAACATGCCGCCTACATGGCCAAAATGCAGATTTTTATTACCGTATGGCATTCCCGCTGTAATTACTGCTTTTTTAGGAAAACTTGGACGTTCTCCCGGTATAATTTTCTTTGAAATCATAAAAAACACCCCTTGAAATAATTTAATATTCCAAGGGGCGATTATAATCGCGGTGCCACCCTATTTCGCTTCACTGTCACCAGAAAAGCCTCATCAAGTACTCCCATTAATGGTTCATACCCTAGTCCTGTAACGCGGACAAACGTCATAGTATCACGCCAATTAGCGATCCATATGAGGCTCCGAGCCTTGTTTCATTTTATCTAAGTTATCTGCTCCCAGCATATACAGACTCTCTGTAAACTTAAAACAAGGAAGGTTGTTCTTCTCTTGTTATATAAAATTACTCTTCTCTTCATTGCCTTTATCAATTAATCAATTTTTCCAAGTGTAGCATGTAATCTTAACAATGTCAAGGCTATTTGTTTTTGACTCTTTATTCCAGCCATTGATCAGCATGATGTCCACCATACATATACCAATGCGAATTTTTCAATTTCCATAAGTCATCATTTATATAACCCGCTTTAGATAATGCGTCATCAAAGTTGTTTGCCTGCAGAATATCGTCCCTAACGATTTCCATAACACCATTTATACTTTTTTGTTCCATAAAATGATAACCACTCCCCCCATTTATCACTTCATTGTAGGTTAAGTAGTTTGTAACTACAAACTCGCTTTCCATAAACTGATAGATTTGCCAACTTTGGGTGGAGGCTCCCTCACCACCAGCCGAGTAAATATACTTGTTCTCTGGATCAAGTGCTGGATTACAAATTTCAGGAAAGGATTCCGATTTAACAAACGATGAGGTTTCAGCGTTCCATAACCAACAATCATACCATGTATTTGAATGTGCACCGGAAAATGAATTTAAAATTATTACGTCTTTATAACCATCAAAATTCACATCCACAACATGAAGTCCCATAGTGTCCAACATTTGATTATATACAGCAGATCCAATCACTTCATCTCTAAAGGCTTGTGAAAAATCAACTGAAAGGATGGGCAGATCATTATCATCAAAAATCTCTAACCCCATAACATAACCTAATATCCATTCGTCCGTTCCCCGCGTCAACCCTGTAGCTACAAAGCGGTACTCCGGCATATCTTCTTGTAAGCGAGTTTTTATTTCATAGGTCACATCCTTATACACATCCTTTGTTAAATCTGCTATCCTTTGTTTGTCCGTACCATCTATGTTCATAGAGTAAATCTTTGCTCCGCTTATTGTATAATAAATCTGGTCATCTCCAACGATGAGCCATTCAGCGTTATCCTCAGACAGGAGTTGTTTATCTCCACCTTCCGTATTTATACTGTAGATTTTACTATCCTTTTCATTGTTGTAATAAATTCGGTTATCAACTACATTTATGTTAAGTGCATTGTCGTCGTTCAATTTGTGCTTATCACTACCGTCGGTTCTGATTGCATAGAGTTTGTAATCGTCGCTCTCATTAGTATAAATAATCCACCTATCCGCCACAATCATATGAGCTACGACGTCGTCGCTCAGCTTTATTCTATCCGTTCCATCCGTATTTACGCTGAAAATTCCATGGTCCCCATAAAGATTGTTAGAATAATAAATTCGGTCACCAACCACGTTTATACACGAGGGAATGTCGTCATTCAATTTCTTCCTGTCACTGCCGTCAACGTTCATACTATAAAGTGCAGCTTCATCATCATTGCAATAGTATATCCTGTCACCTACAAAATTGAAATTGCTAAATGCATAATCGTTTAACTTTTGCTGCCCACTTCCATCTATATTTATGACATAGATTTTACCATCTTTTCCGTTTTGGTAATAAATATGGTCACTGGATACATAGAACCATGTAGTCCAATCATCGTTAAGTTTACGGCTATCACTGCCATTAATATTCATACTGTAAAGTGTACCCTCATCATAGCCATTAATAAAATATATTTTCTCATCCTGTATTACAACATCCCCAGTGTTATATACAACCTTTGATGTGATTATTGGAGTAATTGACTGTGTGATTTCCGGTGAAGTTCCAGAAGGCGTTGGCAATTCAGTAGCACCAGCTTCGTTTTCTGGAGCATTAACAACTTCTTCCGGTTCCTTGTTTTGAGTGCCGCAACTACCAAAACACAAAACAGATAAAAGAATAGTAAAAATAATCCTACTTTTTTTCATATTGCTCCTTTTCCATAACGTAATACAGCCGTCCATTCATCTCATTAATTTATTGTTGTGTGTCTCATTTTATCCCACACCAGTATAGCACAAAAGCATCTGTAAATCCATGTAAACTACGGATTTCAGACACTTTTATTTGTGACAAGTGACGCGACTTGTCGCTTCGTCATGTAACTATGATTTGCTTTTCTGTTTATTCTTTCTATTAATACTCTTTATAATACTTCAAAAATTCTATCTACAATACTATTGATATCCGTATTATTGTTAATAACAATTTCTTTTTCCATTATCTCAATTATCTTAATTTGATTTCGTATTATACCATTTCTCTTTATTATTTCTTTGAAAATATCCATAATCATTAGGTAATTAATTTTTTCAGGGATGATACCAGGAATGATACCAGGGTACATAAAGTTCAGATTGTCCATCATTGACTTTATTACCTGCTTGTTCAAAATGTCACAATAATTGTTACGACATTCTAAAAACAAGTCATCAACTAGATATTGGAATACATTACTCAAATTCAAATCAATCTTATCATTTTTCAATACCTTGTCGTAGGCTCTTATTTGATATTCGTTTTCTGACAGAGTAACATTATCATAGATTCTTATTACTGGCACTAACATTCCGGTTTCAGATACGAGTTTCTTCCGTTGCTCATTAACGTAATTTGTTTTTAATCCCTCCATAAATGCTGGAATAAAGCCAGCGCCAAACTCTATCATTAATGGTTCTGAAATCATATTTTTCTGTATTTCCAATTGCATTGCCAGGTCGTTATTTTCTACAACATTTTTAGGGATTTCAAAGCCCAATAATTCGTTGGCATCTATGGATAATATGGTGCAGATCCCAACTAACATACCAATGTCTGGAAGACCTTGACTTCTTTCCCATTTTGATATTGCTTGCGGTGTAACTCCTAATTTAATTGCAAACTCTTCTTGCGTCATATTCATGTTTTGTCTTTTAATTGCAATTTTGTCACCAATCTGATTCATTGTATTTCCTCCTAATGTTATTGATTTTATGCTTCAATCTTAAATTAAACGACAGACTATGTAAATCAATGCTTTGTTTACTTCCAACTAAACGAATATGGAATAAAGGAATGTATAAAAAGTCCAAGCAATACTTTTATATTTTAATAAGTTCCAAATTTATAAACAAGAGTATTAAGGTAAATACTAAATATTATTTTTTAAGTGATTGACAAAAATATAAGTGCTACATATAATATAGTTGAAAGGATATTCAACTATTCAACTTAAAGGAGGTACCTATGAGTGCTTATACAGCAGATACGGATCGTTGTGACTGTAATATAATTCATGAAGAAGTTGTAAATGACGTTCGTGAACATATGCCCGATGAGGAATTATTATTTGATATTGCAGATTTATTTAAAATGTTTGGAGATTCCACCCGTGTAAAAATTCTTAGTGCCTTATTTCGTGCTGAAATGTGTGTATGTGATATCGCTGTTCTGTTAGGAATGACGAAATCCTCAATTTCACATCAACTTAGACTTCTGAAGCAAGCTAAACTTGTTAAGTTTCGTAAAGAAGGCAAGGTGGTTTACTACTCTTTATCCGATGATCATGTTAAAACAATCTTCGATCAGGCAATGTCACATGTATGTGAAAAGTAATTTTAATTACCTCTATAAGGATGATTCTTTTAATAAACGAATCAAATATATATAGATTATTTTTTGCTCTAACAATTGAATATGTATTCAACCGTTCAATCATACAACAAAAAGGAGATGGATATTATGACAACAAAACAATATTTATTAGAAGGTCTCTGCTGCGGAAATTGTGCCAGCAAAATTCAAAAGAATGTTTTAACTATTGAAGGTGTTAAAAATGCTAATATTAATATGGATACTCTAGTTCTTTTCGTAGAGACTGAGGCTGATACTAAAAATATTACAGAAGAGATTACTGCAATTGCTATTTCACATGAGGAAGATATTGTTGTAAAAGAATTATAGGGAAAGGTCGGTGATAACAATGGATGCAACGATTAAAAAGGAATTTATATTAGAGGGCCTTTGCTGCGGTAACTGTGCTGCTAAAATTGAACGTGATGTTCAAAAATTAAATGGGGTTTCAAATGCTGCGGTAGATTTCGTAGCAAAAACACTTACGATGGATATTAAGGATGAAAACGAAACAAATAGTCTGATTGCTCAAATGGATGCTATTATAAAGCGTCATGACTCCGATATCTCCCTGGTTGAAAAAGAAATTCTGCAACCTGGAAAAAAGGTATTATTTTTACTTGGTCTAGATTGTGCTGATTGTGCGCAAAAAATTGAATCACAAGTGAAACTTGTGAAAGGTGTGAAAGCTGCTTCCCTTGATTTCGTATCCCAACGGCTTACCATCGAGGCAGAGAATAAAAAGGACCTTCCTGCCATTATTCGTCAAGCATCGCAAATTGCTTTGAGTATTGAACCTGATATTCAAGTTTCCTATACAGAAAAAAAGACAGACTCCAGCAAATCAGAAAAAATAAAAGAATGGGTATACCGTTCTGGTTTAATCATTGGTACTTTATTATTCGTTGCAGGCTTCTTTCTGGATTTATCAAATACAGCAGAACTTATTATCTTTCTAATCAGTTATCTTCTAATTGGTGGCGAAGTTGTTTTACGTGCAATTAAGAACATTTCAAAAGGTGAGGTATTTGATGAAAACTTTTTAATGAGTGTTGCTACTATTGGAGCTTTTGCTATTGGCAATTATCCGGAAGGTGTAGCTGTTATGTTATTTTATCAGATTGGCGAAGCTTTTCAACATCTGGCAGTTAATCGTTCCCGTAAATCCATTTCAGCACTAATGGATATTCGTCCTGATTTTGCAAATTTAAAAATAGAGAATGAAATTAGAAAAGTAACTCCGGAAGAAGTAAGTATTGGTGACTTTATCATAGTAAAGCCCGGTGAGAAGATTCCTTTGGATGGTAGAATTATAGAAGGTGTTTCTGCTTTGGATACTTCTGCTCTCACAGGTGAATCCTTACCTAGAGATGTTGAACCTGGTCATGAAGTATTATCTGGTTCAATTAACAAAACTGGTGTATTAACCATTGAGGTTTCTAAGGAATTCGGAGAATCTACGATTGCCAGAATACTTGATTTAGTACAGAATGCCAGCAGTAAAAAAGCACCTACCGAAAACTTTATTACAAAGTTTGCAAGATACTATACTCCTGTGGTAACCTTTGCAGCTTTGGCTTTAGCAATTATTCCACCACTTTTGATACCTGGAGCAGAATTTAGCGATTGGATCTATCGTGCTCTTGCCTTCTTAGTTGTCTCCTGTCCTTGTGCTCTGGTTATCTCAATTCCACTTAGTTTCTTTGGCGGAATTGGTGGAGCTTCAAAAAATGGTATCTTAGTGAAAGGAAGTAATTATCTTGAAGCACTTAACAGTGTTGATACCATCGTCTTTGATAAAACCGGAACTTTAACAAAAGGTATCTTTAAAGTAACAAAGACGGTTGCGCAGAACGGTTGGTCAGAGAATGACCTGCTCTCCTATGCTGCTCATGCAGAGAATTTCTCCAACCATCCAATTGCCCTATCCATTCAAAAAGCTTATAACCAGCCAATTGATCAACAAAGACTTACAGAACAGGAAGAAGTACCTGGCCACGGCATTCGTGTAAAAATTGATGGTAAACTAGTGCTTGCTGGAAATGGTAAGCTTATGGAGTCTGAACAAATTGCTTATCAGCCTGTAAATGAATTAGGCAGCATTGTATATCTAGCAATTGAAGGAGTTTATGCTGGTTATATTGTAATTTCAGATGAAATTAAACCTGACACCAAGAAAGCCCTTCAGGACTTAAAAGCATTAGGTATTAATCAAACCGCTATGTTAACCGGCGATACAAAGATTGTTGGTGAAACCATAGCCCGAGAAATTGGCCTTGATACGGTTTATTCAGAACTGCTGCCACATCAGAAGGTTGAAAAGCTGGAAGAATTAGATAAGAACAGAAAATCCAAAGGTAAGTTAGTCTTTGTTGGCGATGGTATTAACGATGCTCCTGTTCTAGCAAGAGCAGATATAGGTATCGCGATGGGTGCCTTAGGCTCCGATGCTGCAATTGAAGCCGCCGACGTAGTTTTAATGACAGATGAACCTTCAAAGATAGTGGCTGCCATTAAGATTGCCAAAAAAACCAGAGCAATTGTTTGGCAGAATATAATATTTGCCATGAGTGTAAAAGTATTATTTCTAGTCTTAGCAGCCTTCGGTATTGCTACAATGTGGGAGGCAGTATTTGGAGATGTCGGTGTAACCCTTATAGCAATCCTAAATGCTATGCGTGCTATGAAAACAGTAAAATAAAATAACAAAAACATACTAATATATTTTTATTAAACAAGAGAAGCAACCAATAAAACCTGTTATGAATTCAAACACCCCAAGATTAGTATACTACTATGATATGTTCCCCCCTTTACTAGACAAAACCAGCAAAGGGAATACATAGTAATACGACTAATCTCTGGGGGTGTTTCATTTATTCCAATCTTAATTAGCTTCTTTAATTGAATTTTCAAAGTGATTTAAGTTTTAATTATTTACTGAAACTATTCATCAACCTATCTCTTTGATATCTCTTTAATATCTCTTTTATACCTCTTTGATATAATAAATTACAGTACCATCTTTTATTTCGACCCTAATCTTACAATCTCCTATGGTAACATACTTCTTTTCGTTAATTCCATGCGTGTCCTGTGTGGTAAATGATTCAAAAATAGCGGTATATACCAACGTAGGTTTTGATGAAATGGTAGCAATCATTGCTTTAACAATTGCTGCATTTTGATCAGCAAGTACAGAACCCGAGAGTTTTACACGAATGGATAATTTATATTCTTTGCTAGCTCTCGTTAATAAAACACCCGAACTTCCTGCTCCAAGATGTGTAAATTCTATTGTATTAGTACCAATAATTAGATTGGTAGATTCTATTATTTTACCATCAACCTCTTTCTCTAGCTCCAACCATTGTTTTAAAGTTCCACCCCAATCACTTAAGACTTTATTAACAGCTAGAAAGTTATCTCTTACTGTGAAATTAACTTCTTCAATACTAATTGTTGATGGTTCCGCCCTTGCTGTTGGAGTAGGTAGTGGTGTTGGTTTTATATTAGCTGTTGGAACCCGAGATGGAATTTCCTTGTATTTACTAATACAGATTACTCCGTTATAATCCAAATAATTCTTAGTATTAGAGCTACTAAAATATTTGTAATAAACCAGTGTATTTAAGGTGGTTAGCGAACATAGATTATTTTTACTTATTTTACTTATATAAGCTACATTAGAAGCCACACCAGTTAATTTTTCAAGTCCATTTGTATAGGTAAAGTCCTTTGAATTAATCTTATAAGAAATGTACCTTGTGGAACTTCTTTTTATACCAAAATTACCCCTCTTTGTCTTATAATAAGCAAAGCTTAATGCACTTGAGATGTTTTTTGCCTTTATCATCAAACTTCCTGAAGAGGATTTTTCAATAATATTCTTATATTCTTTCCACGAACCATCCTTTTGCTGGACCAATACCATATAATTATTAATTGTACTCGCAAATATTTTACTTTGATTTGCACACATATAAGTAAGGAAAAACATGAGCACTGTTAAAAACACTAACTTTTTATGTATTTTCTTCATTTAGTCGATTTCAAAGGTACAGGATACTGCTACTGTTATTTCTTTTTCAAGAGAAACTGTATCACTATCTACATTTCCACCATAACCATAGCCATAACTATAGTCGTTATAATACTCATCTGGAACGGAATAAAGAGGAGCTACTTTTATACTAGAAAGTTTTGCATGTGTCAATTCTCCTAATTTACTACCAGCATTTTCAGCTATTAGCTTAGCACGATTTGTTGCATCTTTTGTTGCGTCTGCCAACATACTTACTTTTAACTCCTCTAACTTGGTATAATGATATTCTGGTGCATAGGATTGGAATTGAACACCTTCATTTAACAGTTCTGTTGCATTTCTTGATAGCTCTGTTACTTTATCGATTTGATCCGAGCTGATGGTTACCGTCTGGGCTAAATTATAGTCTTTAATTTCATTTGTATATCCACCATACTCATTTAATACATAATTTTCAGAGATTGAAATTGAAGAAAATATCAAATCCTCCTCTAAAAAGCCCTTTTCTACAAGGTAATTCTTTACCTTAATTTTATCTGCTTCCAGAGTACTGTAACCTTCCTTTAAATCTATTGCTTGAACATCAAAAATACCGGACCATACAATTATGTCGGATACAATCTGCTGCTTTGCATATCCCTTAATGTCAATATCATATTTCTTACTTTTGAAATCTGCTAGACCTTTAACACCAATAAAACATGAAATTATAATAGCAATTGATAAAATTGATGCAACTATGATATTTCCTATAAATTTACTTTTGTTTTCATTCATATACTACCCCTCCTATGATACTATGCAGATGTATATTGCTCTTTTGAACATCTGTTAAATTGTTAACAACCAAATAATCATAACATATTTTTCCACAATATTCCACATAATATTATAAATATAAAATCAAACTATATTATCTTTATTAAAAATTTGGCAGAGGGGTATTAATTGAAATTATTGTTCATAGATACCGCTTGAAGTGAAAGTTCCCTCATCCTTTAAGGTATCATTAAAGAACTCAAGAATTAATTTATTCTCTAGCTGAATATTTTCCTTTGCATCAACTTCTGCTCGCTCCCCATCCAATAGGAATGTCAGAAATGGTGATACTAAGGAGAGGTCTGTTAAGGTAAGATGCTTTGTCCCCTTTAAATATACATCATAGCTTTCGTTACATATTTGGTCGGATATCTTATTACCAGCATATACATTAGTTTCGCTTTCATTTTGAAGTTGCACCCAAACCTGATCCGAATAAATGTTTAATATTGGTTTATCATACTCTGCTTTGGTTGCCACAAAATCATCCGTAGAAGTATCGTAAGTCATCTCACTAAAGTATGGACCATCTATATTAATAACAGCATCTACATCCGTTCTTTCTCTACCAATCAGAACACTTGCTGCTGCTCCCATAGAATGACCGAACACTCCAATTTTAGTAACATCAATACTTTGGTAGAGTTTCTTCTCACTGCCAGTTTCTGCTGCCAAATTAACATTCTGTAGAATGGTGTCTATTGTCATATTAATATCTTCAGATCGTAATTTCATCCATCTTTGAATCAACTCATATACCTGTGCTTTGGTGTAATAATCCTCTTTATTGGAGTTAATGACTTCCCTCATATATGCTGTGTCAACGTATCTTATATCTCCATCTGAAGATGAGGTATAAAACGAATGTCCGGGATGATCAATGGAACAAACCACATAGCCATGGCTTGCAAGCTCTTCAAAAGCAGAGATATTACTTAGTTTTACACCAAAGGCCCCATGTGAGAAAACCACTAAAGGATAGGTTGAAGTCGCTCCCTCCGGATACCAAAAGGCAACATTAACAGATCTTTTCTCTCCATTAAAATAATCTATAACCGTATCACTTGTAAAGGTAGCCTCTACCGTAGCTACTTTATACGCTCCAGTTGGAATGGGCTCTCTTACTTGTGGGAACAGAAAAGCTGGAATTAGAACAAGAAAATATAAAAATATTATGAAACATGCTTTTATTATAATTCTCCTCTGTTTATATGGCTTGTTGTCCCCATTTTGTTTAAATACTACAATACATGATCGAAAGGAAAGGATTAGTAATAACGCTCCCAATAAATACCAGCGTAAGCTCCAATCAATGATAGGCGATATGCAAAGTGCGAAAAAAATTAAGAACATTATTAGCCTTGAATAACTTTTTACTTTCCTTTGCATTGACGTGGTTCTGATGCAGTAAATTACAAAGGCTACTTCATATACTATTAGTGTCAAAAAAATAATTCCTGTCATAATTTATTCTCCCTATATTTTATTATGTTTTGTTCAAGGTATCACGCATAAATATGTTTGTAAATATAGATATCATCATGTTGATACTATAGCTTTCTATGCTGTAAAAAAAACACGGTAAGCTGTAAACTCACCGTGTGTAAGGATTAATTCTCTCTATCAGTTATATTTTTTTCAGATCTTAGATTTGCAAGTTGTTGGTTAATATCATTTGCTGTTTTACGATCCAGTAACCAGGTAACTAGTATTACAAAAGCATAAATCACTAGTATTTCTACTGCAAATAATATATTATCCACTACTCCAGAAACCTGCCCCATTAGGTTGCCAAAGGATAAGACCACAACCTCTATAAGAATAAAATGCAGGACCATTCTTATCTTTCTGCTTTTAATGGATAACTCTTTTTTTGAATAATAAATTAACGAGGGTAAATTACCAGCTAAAGCAAATAATGCAGATAACATTATTTCTCTGAAGGTAAATGAGTGAGTCATATTTAGAGAGGCTGTAAGTATGATTATAATTGAAAATATAATAAAGTAATCTCTAAGCATTATTTGAAATAAGTTGGATTTATTTTTTTTCATACTTCACACTCCTAACCCTATTTTACTTTTTAATAAAGGTACATACTGTCTCGATATAGTAACTTTTTCTTCATTATCTAAAACCGCTTCAAACCTACCGCTTATGGAAGGTCGCACCATCATAATTTTTTCAATATTAAGTATTGTTGATTTTGAGCATCGAAAGAACTTACGACTTTCACATAAACGCTCTAGCTCATATAATTTCTGTTTTGATTCATAGACCTTATCGATACCATAAATAAATACTTTATTGTCTACTGCTTCAAAATAATAGATATCACGAAATAAAATGCGGTGAATATCACTCTGGATATAACCAATCAAACAATTATCCTGATGCTTAAAATTATTAACCAGTGATATCATTTCATCTGTTAATTCATGACACTTTAAAAGAAGCTCCTCTTCCTGTTCTTTTCCAATGGTTTGAATTGTAATTTTCATTCTATGTACCTACTTAATTTATTTTACCTGCTTCAATGAAAATAATACAACGGAATAGGTAATATTACCATAATTATTTTAACAGACTCGTTTCATTTATCATGAAATATAGCCTAAACTTAAAGATTAAACTACTTCCTCTAAGTCTAGGCTATATAGATGCAACGATTAAAGCTTTATTCCTGATTTTGTCTTATATAATCCATTACCTTATCTGTAAGTCCTTGCATATCAGCAATAGTGTAACCATCATATCCTTCAAATGGTCCTCGGTCATCCCCTAAATTCTGAATCTTACCATCTTCATTTACTCGTGCCATCATATTTGTATTAATAAAGTGATCATTATTATAGTTATCAATGAATAGTAGATATCGACCACCTTTGGTTAACATAAGCTTTTCATCTGCATAGGACCGTATGGCTATTTCATTTGAGAGCTTTTCACCACTTAAGGTACTCTCAATTTTAGCATTGTATACCATCTCCGCATAACCATATTCATTTTCTTCTTCCGATGCATCAGAAAGAATTGTTACCTCCGCCAGCTGAAAACCATTTAATGTCATCCCAAATCGAGATGCAGCTAACATAACAGTATCGTCCTGTGTAATATTAATAATTTCGTCTACAACTGTTTGATAATCCTTTCCATCAAAACGATTAAAATCCTCATAAGTAGAATGCGACCAGATAAGCCCTTCGTTATCTATTTCAAATAATACATCCAGGTCACTCATAAGATAATAACTGCCATTGTATTTATTAAGCGGTAGAAGGTACACACCACCTTCTCTTAGTAAATTCGTTTCTTCCTCGCCGGTACATCCGCCATATAAGGATTGCTGAAGGTTAATAACCTCCGGTGTTTCTTTACCCCATACGGTATCCAATACTTTCACTGTAGAGATTTGTCCTTCACTGCTATACTTATCCACCGCCGCTAGTTTTTCTATTTCACCAACCTTAACGATTACAAAGCTGTTAACATTATTTTCAAAAAGATCAATTAAATTAAAAAATGCAATTCTGTCAGCGGAAACTGAACTATCTTGATCTATAATTGTAAAATTCTTAACAGGTAACCCTTTAACCTCATCTGATAAGTCTGCCACATTAACAGGCTGTTGATTTGCAGGGTTGGTATCCTTATCCTCATTTATTATGCTTGATATATGATCGGGTGAATAGATCTGTGTATAGTACAACGTTCCTGATAGCAGAACGACTGCCGCAGCTGCTACACTCACAATAGGCTTCCAGTTAAAGGCTTTTCTTTTATCCTCTGATGCTGCAACAATATTCTTTATCATTCTTTCTTTTGCCTCGTTATTTGGTTCAATTTTATTATAAGAATCTATAATCTTCTTATTCTTCATTCAAATCACTCCCTAATTTTGTTCGCAGGATATTACGTGCCTCATGTAAATAGTTTCGGATTGTAGATTGCGGTTTTGAAAGGATTTTTGAAATCTCTACACTGGTATATCCTTCATAATAATAAAGATATACCACTGTCTTATATTTGTCAGGCAAGCTCATCACAACCTCAAGGGTATCATCCTTTTTCGTATCGTCAACTTGAAGGGTTTGATACTCCTCTAGGTTTTCACGTCTTCTCCACCAATGTTTCAGATTATCCTTACATAGATTAGCTGCTGTTCTAATTAGCCATGCCTTCTCATGCTCTTCACTTTCATAGGAACCACCGAATTTAATTAATCGAATAAAGGTTTCTTGCACGATGTCCTCTGTATCAGAAGAATTCTTCATATAAGTGTAGCAGATTCGATAAATGGTATTGACATGACGGGTATATATCTCCGCAATCTCTTTGTCCGTACGTGACAAAGGTTTCATCATCGTCTAACCTCCTTTCATTAATAATACGATTGGGAATGACAAAGTGTCGGAGGAAATGTTATAAATTATTAATTTAAAAAAGCAGAGAATTTATTAAACTCTCTGCTCGCCTACTATTCTTTGTAATTCTAAAACTTCCGCCTTAGATAGATTTTGACTATTGACATATTCCGTTAGGAACGTACTTAAAGAACCATTGTATAATTTATTTAACAGGACCTTTGTTTCAATTGCTTGAACAGTCTTTTTTGATATTGCTGCCTTACATAGGAAGCCTGGCTCCTCGCGTTTTATAGCACCTTTTTCAATTAAGCGCTTAATAACAGTATAGGTAGTATTCTTTTCCCACCCTATGTATTCTTTAATGATTTTTGAAATATCCTTTGCGGCCAAAGCTTTGTTGGACCACAACAATTCCATAATATTTAGTTCCCCTTCGTGAAGTCGTATATCTGGTAATGACATTTTGCTCCCCGCACCCCTTTAACCTTTTAATATATTCTACTTTTAATATCCAACAATAGTTTTAAGATTGTTAACTGCTGTTGAAATATATCTTGTTATGTAACTCTATATAATAACGATATGTAAATGTATTACAAATCGATAAGTTCTGATTTTTCTAAGGCTTACTTTTGTAGAATGTATTTTCTGAATGCACCAGATATAACTCTACAGATGTAGACAACCATCCGTACATCTATACTATACGAATAGAATAGCTTTGTCAATGATTTTCTTCTGGAACTTCTTTCATTCCTGTAATCGATTTATAAGCAGAATACAGCATAATAGGGTACGTATTTTATTTGGTTAGAAAATTCAAAATTCCTTGAGGAAATTCGAATAGCATATGGGAATTCACAACACTGCTTTAAGACGCTTATGCTTTTGGATCGAGTATTTTCACTATCAAAGATCTCAACCGGATATATTTGATTATCCTTATGATAAATAAAATCTACCTTTGCCATAGAATCAGATTCCCAGAATACAAATGGATAATGCTTTGTTTGAAGGGAAGCTGCTAAATAATTCTCTAACAATACTTTATCATAAATTGAGTTCTTATTCGCTTGATTTTCTTCTTCGTTTCTGCGTGTATTTAATAAACCTGTATCTGGTAGATAAAGCTTAAAATTTGCTACTGAATGAGAATTGCTCCACTCATCTGCCTTAAAACTCTGTTCTCTAAGCTGATCCGTGGTAATTCGGTTGCATTTAATAACATAGCTATCCTCACAAAGCTTTGTAATAGCCTCTTTATACATTGCATGGGTTGTACCTTTTCTAATAAGTTTATACTGAAACTTCTTATTATCCTTTTGTAATTGCGGGATTATGCAATCATAAACCTGCAGCATCTTTAAGGAATCCGAATCCGCATAATCTCTTTGAATATGATCCCGATAAGACCCAAGTAAGAACCGATGTTGTTCTGATACATTGATGGTGGCGGACAGATTCAGATATTCATTTATAACGCCTGGCATACCACCTATTATTAAATATAATTGGTGCAGTACTAACAATTCTTTATGTACAATTTCAGGTATTTTTTGACTGGTTAAATAATGATTTTGGATTGTCTCTATGTACCACTCATTACTTGTCGCTCGTAAGAATTCATCAAACTCCAAAGGATACACACAAAGACTTTTCATAGACAAATTATTATCCTGGGGCAACGGATAACTACTAATGCAAATAATGTAGCGGAATAGCTCTGAAAGTTCTTGATTAATTAATGTGATGATTGCTTCCGTGTTGAAGCTGATTTCGTCAAGAATTAATATTCTTTGGGTAATTTCCTCCATAGGATCAAGTTGAAAATATGTAAAAAACCTATCCTTTAATGATGCTGCATCCTGTAAATCAATAAGCTCTGAAACTTGATAATTATTTTCAAAGTTAAGATAACAAATACGTTCAAAAAAGGCCTTAGCAAAATCATATGCAAGATATGTTTTGCCCACGCCTTTTGCACCGGTAAGCAGTATTGGCTTACCATTATCTTCTGTTTTCCATTGAATTAAACGATCAATTAATTTTCTCTTCAACGAATTTACCCCTTGCGTCTTAATTTGTCCAAAAGCTCAATAAAATAGTCTGGTAAAGGTGCCTGAAACTCCATATATTCCTTGGTTGTAGGGTGAATAAACCCTAATACCTTTGCATGTAAGGTTTGTCCTTCTAGATGAAACGGGTCCTTTATAGTTCCATACACAGTATCACCAATCAAAGGATGATGAAGACTTGACATGTGAACTCTAATTTGATGAGTTCGACCTGTTTCCAGAGAACACTCCACCAATGCATATTTTTGACCTAAGTTCTCAATTACTCGGTAATTCGTAATTGCAGCTTTACCATTCTTATAATTGATTGCCATTTTCTTTCGATCCTTTGGATCACGGCCAATTGGTGCATCCACCCTGCCGCTAGCCTCTTTAAACGTACGGTAAACAATCGCTTCATATTTTCGCGTGATAGAATGTACCTTTAGTTGATCCGCTATGAATTGATGCGCTTTATCATTTTTACAAGCAATTAATACACCGGTAGTATCACGATCAATACGATGTACAATTCCAGGACGCATTACACCATTAATACCGGACAATTCATCCCGACAATGATATAATAACGCATTTACTAAGGTTCCTGTATAATGGCCAGGTGCAGGATGAACCACCATTCCCTTGGGTTTATTTATAACAATGATGTCTTTATCTTCATATAATACATTCAAGGAAATGTCTTCTGGTAATATTTCCGTCTCCCGCAGCTCTGGGAGTAATATACTCACCCTCATACCTGTTTTAACCTTTAAATTCGCTTTTACAGGTTTATCATCTGCGATAACTCTTTGTTCCTCAATTAGCTTTTGAATATAACTACGGGAAAGCTCTGTTTGGATAATGGACAAATACTTATCGATTCGAACACCATGATTGTCTTCTTCTACGATAAATTCAAGGGTTTGTTCCTGCTCACCCTCTAATTCGAATTCTTCTTCCATGAATCATGATATCCTTTCGTACAATTAACATTCCAAGCCTATCTGTTTCTTAGAATAAGCTTTACTTACTATTAAAAGATTGGAGCTCCAGCTATTCCGTTTCTTTTGCTTTAGCTTCTTCTTCCTTAACCTCAACATCTTTAGCATCTGTTTCTTCTATATCTTCTTCTGTTTCTTCAATTTCTTCTTCTGTTTCTTTTATTTCTTCAACCTTAGCTTCCTTTAAAATAACCTCTGCCTTTTTAACATCAATTATCTCAAAATCCTCATCTACAACTTCTTGACTCTCAACACTACTGTCTTCTTTTGCTGCATCAGCTTTCTTCTTTCCACGAAACATCTGATCCAAAAACGCGAAATCTTCATCTTTATAATAGAAAATAGCCAATAGAAAGAGCAGGACAGATGAAACCGTAAGACAAATGTCAGCAAAATTAAATAAAGGGAAATTAATTAATTCAAAGTAAATAAAGTCAACCACATGGCCAAGGGTGAAACGATCGATTAAGTTTCCTACTGCTCCAGCAAGGATAAAAACAATGATGATTGACAATGGTCTAAATCTTTTTTCTCTTGGTATTTTAGTATAAAAGAATAGAATCAGCACTAACACGATAAGTGTAAATATTCTTAAAAACTCAACCTTCCCACCCATAATACCCCATACAGCGCCGGTATTTGTATGATATTGAAGCTTTAATACATCAGGTATAATAGGGAGAGAATCACGATTTATTAAGTCTGTTCTAACCCAGTATTTTGATACCTGATCAATTACAATTAAAATAATAAATAAGATAAGATGCTTCATTCGTTCCTTCATATTTTCCTCCATACCTATGTATAAGACTTATTATAATATTTATAGTAGTATTTCACCAATTGCTTCCAGCATCTCTTCTTTTGTCACAGTAGTATCAATAATGGAATTACCAATTCCCTGCAATAAAATAAATCTAATCTTAGTTGAATCCATCTTTTTATCAAGCTTAGTAACTTCATATACTTGTTCAGCTACTAGACCTTCTACTTTAATGGGTTGAAAGAACAGACTTATACAGTCAAGTATGTCCTGATACTCTGTCCTAGTAAGGTAGGACCTTTGATAAGAAAGATAAGCTGCCGCAGCCATTCCAAGGCAGACACACTCTCCGTGAAGCAGTTTAAAATTCATTAACTTTTCGACGGAATGTCCAATGGTATGCCCAAAGTTTAGTAATGCTCTTTCTCCCATTTCCTTTGGATCATTCTCTACAACCTGTCTCTTAATCTGACAGCTCTGATATATCAAATCCTGTAACGTTGTTAAATCCTTTTTTGCAATACCATCATAATTTGTCTTAATCCAAGCATAATAACTAGAATCCTTGATTAATCCATGCTTTATTATTTCACCCATTCCTGAAAAATACTCTGCATCCGACAAGGTGTTTAAGCTAGATAAATTCATATATACTAATTTCGGTTGATGAAAAGCTCCAACCATATTTTTATATGCCTTGTAATCAACACCAGTTTTACCACCAATACTTGAGTCAACCATAGAAAGTAACGTGGTTGGCACCTGAATAAAACGAATGCCTCTTAAATAGGTCGCAGCTACAAATCCAGTTAAATCACCGACAACGCCACCACCAAGTGCAATTAAAACATCATTTCGATCAAAACTACATTTAATTAGCTCTTCATAGCATTGGTTAACTGTGTCTAGATTTTTATTAGCTTCGCCTGCTGGAAACACAAACGTATAGGTCAAAGCAGAAACGCTATGAACTAGTTCAGTAACTTCATTTAGATGGTACCTGGCAACATTACTGTCAGATACTATCATTAACTTCCTTCCTTCTAATCCCATATCAAGGAGTGCTTTTGACAGGTCTCTATAATCGGGCCTTAATTGAATTTCATATGCGGGTTTGTTCTCATAATTTACTATTATCTGATTATTCATAAAAAATACATAACCGCATCAAATTGATGAGGTTATGCCTTCCTCCTTATCTTCTCATTGTAAATGAAATGTATATTGGAATTATGTAATATATAAATGAACTTTAACCGAATATCTTCCCTTTTTCGTTTGATAGGAAGTACCTATATATTTAAACTTTCCCATACCTCGAACCGAAACAATATCATTTTCTTTTAAGTTGTAGCTGTTGGAAATAACTAATTTGCCACCAACAGAAACCTTACCGCCTTCAATCAATCCAGACAAGCTACTTCTGGAGGTATTGAAAGCCACTGATAAAATACTGTCAAGTCGAACAGAAGAAACAGTACCTGATACTTCTTTCACTTTAGGTTGATAATGGAACTCCTGCTTGTCCATAAGCGAGGTTTTTACCTGTGTGTGCTTTACACGGGTTAATTCCTCCATTATAAATTCACTGATGCCTTTGTGAACGAACAAATACCCTTCATTGGTGTCTATTATGATATCACCTATTTTAGTACGTTCTATACCAAGATTAAGTACAGCTCCTAGAAAGTCACGATGGTTTAAACTATCACTGAATTTTTGATTTAAAGGTTCTACTTTAATACAGGCGATGGGATAGGCAATCTCCTCCTCCTTAACTTGATCGTCTTCGCAAAAACAAAGTATTTTCCTCTCGGCTTCCCTAAAACCTCCGTTAGTAAAATACTTTATCCTTGGTAACTCATGTTTGAGGCTAATTGCTATGTTCTGCTCATTTAGATTTAGAAAATCAGTAAACACTCTAATTCCTTTGTTATATGCTGTATTTGCTAAATCTTGCAGACGTTTTCGAAGAAACTGTTCTTCTTTCTCTATGTTTATCATAGGCTAGAACTTAGTGTGGAAGGTTGGTGGTTCAAAACCTTGCGCTTGAATGATATCGGAATAATCACCCGAGATATCAATTGTATCAGGAGAAACAATGAAGATACAATTTGAAATCCGATGAAGCTTACCATTGATAGCATAAACGGAACCTGAGATAAAGTCCATAGTTCTCTGTGCTAACTTATCATCAAAGCCTTCCAAATTAATAACGATTGCCCTACCGGTCAATAGCATGTCACATATTTCTTGAGAATCCTCAAAAGTCGTTGGCTTCATAATACATACCTCGAGACCCTTTGAAGTAGTCCGGATCGGTACAACTTTGTTTGCTGTACTTTTTTCCATCTTAGCAACCCTTTCTTTCTTATAGTCATTCATAACTGATGGTGACTGTAAGGAAACTGACTGTTTTACTTGCGGTTCGTCATATTTAATGTGTTTTGCTTCCTTTTTCTCTAAACGTTTGGCTCTCTTTTCTTCCTTCTCTGCCTCTTGACTTAAATAATCTTCGTAGTCATCTTCATCTTCGGTTAATTTCATGGAATCAAGAAAATTTTTAAAAATATTAGACATTCGTCCATTCTCCTATCTATCTATACTATGATTTAGAATAGTCTCTTTCACCGAAAATACCTGTCCCAACACGTATTATCGTTGCACCTTCTTCGATTGCAATCTCGAAATCACCCGTCATGCCCATGGACAGAACATCAAAATTGTTCAGTTTGTATCTAGGGGCAGTCTCCTCTATATTGCTTCCATTACAGTTATTATCATTGTTTTTTGATTTTATGTCAACATATAATTGTCGCAATTTCTTAAAATACTCCCTATTTTTTTCAGAATTGTCTGTATATGGTGCGACAGCCATAAGTCCACGCACCCTAATATTTTTATATATTTGTAGTTCTTCCAAAAGTGCCGGGACTTCATCTAAGGTTACACCAAACTTTGTATCTTCCTCCGCTATATTCACTTCGATTAAGATGTCGCAAACCACATTTTTCTTAGCAGCTTCCAGGCTAATTTGCTCTGCCAGCCGAACGGAATCTACCGAATGAATTAGTGTTGCTTTATCTACAATATATTTCACTTTATTTCGCTGCAAATGTCCTATCATATGCCATACAGTGTCGTTATCAAATTCCTGTGATAAATCTTCATACTTTTGAACAAGCTCCTGTACCTTGTTTTCGCCAAAATTTCTCATTCCTAAGTGATAAGCTTCAACTAGTTTCTCATTTGGCATTGTTTTACTAACTGCAATCAAGGTAACTTCGTTACGACTGCGTCCTGCTCTGTCACAAGCCCTTTGAATCCTCTGTTCAATATCTAGTATATTTTCTTTCATCATAAGGCAAGTCCCTTTCTTTCCCTTATTGCATCGTTATTATTTAGTTAATCAGATTGTGCAAATCAGCCTGTAATATTTTAAATTAGCTTTTGATCTCACCACAGTTTTAGTAAATAATCGCTTGTTCTACAGCTGTAGATCCAACCAGAGCAATCTGATCGTAAGCAGATAAGCCATTCTTTGTATTCTTATCTATAATACAATAATCCTCTGTCTTCGAGATAATATCAATTCTCTTAAAAACAGCATAGCCCAGGTTTACATTATATACCCCTGTTAATTGTCTAACCTCTGTAATTGTATACTCATCATTTGGCGTAGAAGTCGACATGATTATTGTTCCAACCGGAAATACATTCTTATCGAGATAAAGATAAACATCATCTTCAAAAAGAACATCAATTTTTTGAAATGTATAGATAATTTCTCCGTTCTCACGTAAATTTTTAATGGTTAAGCCCTCATCTTCGCTGTTGGCTCCTTGTCCCATATATTCTTTAGGAACTAAGGTAACATCCTTTTCTACAACGGAAGTAAGAGGTATTTTAAGTCCCTTATCTGAATCAAAATCCACTTCTACGTCAAGATAACGTTCCTCAAGATAATTAGATAGATACTTGTCCATTGTGAGTTCAGCATAGTAATTATTCTCAATTTTATATAGAGACAAAGCGGCTTTCATTTGAAAATCATCTTCCAAAACTGTCAAGTTGACATTAACTCTTCCATCTAGTTTTTCATATTGAATTTGAGTTAATGGTAATATTAACTTCCAGGTATCAGAAGTTACGATTTTATAAATAGGAGTATCCTGTGGTTGCATCTCAGTTTTTCGAAGACTGATTCTATTATACTTTTGGGTATCAAACATTTCTGCAGTTACAGTTTGAGGTGTGATTGTCTCTAAAGAATCAAGATAGTATGAAATAACTCCACTCTCCGTAGACTGTATAAGGTCATAGTTGAATGTAATACCTGATTCTTCAAGTAAGTCTATTCCGTGGGTAACAACTGCTGTGTTAAGTATGTCAAGTACTGTACTTTGCGCATCCTCTTTAAAGTCATAGACCTTGGCGTAGTTCGTGTCACTAAAAGTCTTGTCAAAATCACGTATGTTACGTTTAATCTCTGCTTTACTACGTTCGGGCATTGTAATTGCTATATCTTCATCTGACATCAGCTGGTTAAGTTGTCCCACTTCATCTACAGAATAAATATCGCTATTCTTTGCGACTCTTGCACCTTCTTTTTGAAAATATGTAATAAACCCGGCTTGATGCGAGGTGTAAACCTTCTCATCACGTACAATAAGTCCAGTAAAATGGTTATCAATTACCGTTGTACCTTCATGAACCTCATAAATTGACAACTTCTCTTTTGTAAAATAAATTATTACGTTAAATGCAATATATACAAACAAAATTAAAAAAACAATGATACCAATATTAATTGTTTTTCGCTTCTTGAATTTAACAACTTTATTTGAACCACTCAAGACTGCACCTCCAGATACTGTGATTTGTAGATATCATAAGTAGTATTATACTGATAAACGAACTATTTTTAAATAGTTTTTTTACTTTTTCTTCGCCAAGAAACTCCGAAAAAAGTCCTATACTATCTATTTTTGAATAATAACTTGAAAAATGGTTATTCTATATGCAGAAGCAATTTCTATTATTTAATTGCTTACTTATCGGATAAGCAACAGAAATTTCTAACTTATTCATAAAGGAGGTTCGTTATGAAAACATTGGATTACATTGCGCTCATATTAGTCGTAGTAGGTGCAATCAATTGGGGCCTTATTGGCTTTTTCAGCTTTGATTTAGTTGCAACAATTTTTGGAGATATGACTTTAGCGAGCAGAATTGTTTATTCCTTAGTTGGTGTGTCAGGTCTATATGCTTTAAGCTTCTTCGGAAGACTTAGAAATGATTAATGGGCAAAAAATAGGAGCGTCGTTAAAGCGAACGCTCCTTTATCGTTTATGAAGTATCATTACAGGGATACAATTACATTCTTTTTCACGTTTTCTGGAAGCTGATTATCATTTAATGAAATACTTAAAATGAAATCAACATTAAATTTTTCAGACAGTTTCTCAATTTTTGAGTAAACCGTTTCAAAATTATTATCATCTACATAAGCTATTTTGAGGAAACTATCAAGATATACCGCCTGAAGATCATGATTTCCAGATATAATACCACTTAAAAAACCAACAAATTCACTATCGTTCTCAATAAAATAATCGCGTACATTCTCAAGTCGGATTTTATTACTCAATTCATACATATGCTTGTTGCTTTTGTCAAGATAAACAATGCTTCCTTTAGCGGCTCTCACTTCAGTATTCGCTTTGTCAATAAGGATTTTAGTTTTACCCTTACCTTTTTCACCTGAAATAATCTGTATCATTGTAATCTCCTCCTTATGGTGGGCGCAACATAAGTTGTGCGGTGCCAGTTATTAAATTGTACAATATTGATAAAATTATTAATTTATAAGAATATTATAGTACAAATATTACCGAAAAACAACTATTAATTTCCTGTTTCAACATGAAATAATCCGATAATTTATTTCTTTTCTTTCGTTTTTCAGACGATAAAAGCAGGAACATCTCCTGCTATTTTGTCGAAGTTGATAGAAGCAGGGAATTCATCTGTGTATACAAAGAATCACTGTCGTTCGTCTTTAAAAGTATAGAAATATACTCCTTATTATCTTGGTCCTTACTATATAATATGAGACAATGACCTGCTTTATTAGTAGAACCTGCTAAGCCACCAAGTATTGTAAGCTCGCCAGCCGTTGTTTCATTGTCTTCCTTGTAAGGATTTGTTGAAGAAAAGGTCTTTTGTTTTTCAACACCTTCTTTATCATGATAGATTGCCGTATAAGAATTGGTCCCAAGGATGGTTTTAAAGGTATCATAGGTTAGCAGTTCTTTCATGATTAAATAGATATCATATGCTGTAACTAGCTGATCCTCTTTCTGTAATCCATGGGAATTAACAAAATTGGAATGAACTGCACCAATTTTAAGAGCCTCTTTATTCATAAGGTTGACAAAGTTCTCTTCATTACTGCCAACATGTTCTGCAATAGCAATTGCAGCATCATTTCCAGAATAAACAATCAGACTGTATAATAATGCTTCAAGAGTTACGGTATCTCCCTCCTTGTAGCCACATACTTTTGCACCGATTTTAGATATATCAGTAGCATTCTGTCCTATGGTAACAAGGTCATTTAATTCCCCATAACGTAATACAACTAAAGCAGTCATTAATTTCGTTAGACTGGCTGGATATAGCTGGTCGAATACATGATCTGCATAGATTATTTCTTTGTCAGTTTGATTTATGAATAAGGCAGCCCCTGCTGTAATTGTTTCATCACCACCAACGTTCTCTTGGTCTGTGACTACTGCTATGTCTTTTGCTATAAAATCACTTTGCGTAATTCTTTGGTCCATCGTTGAAGTCTGTTTGGATAATGTGTCCTCATAGGATAGCAATTCCTCTGTGGTTCTTTGGCACCCTGTCAATAGGACAGCCGTTAACATTAAGAAACCGATCAAACTTTTCTTCATAAGTACTTCTCTCCTGTTGATTACCATAAGTTATCCTAGGATTTAAAAAGCTCTCTCCAATCAAGATCACCGCGATCTAGCGCTTTAATTAAAAGCTCTGCGGTTGCAAGATTTGTTGCCAAAGGAATATTGTGCTTATCACAAAGCTGATAAATATTATTTATATCTGGTTCATGTGACTTAGGGGTAAGTGGATCACGTAAAAATATTACCATATCCATTTGATTATGTTCAATTTGAGAACCTAATTGCTGTACTCCTCCTAAATGACCAGCTAAATACTTATGGACATTAAGATTGGTTACTTCTTCGATCAAACGTCCGGTTGTGCCTGTTGCATATAGCGTGTTCTTACTCAAAATGCCTCTATATGCGATACAAAAATTTTGCATTAACTTCTTTTTTGCATCATGTGCAATCATACCAATATTCATATTAACCTCCCTTCTGCCGCTTACGCAGGCTCAAATATATATTAAATTATTGTAACTATCCAGTTTATAAAACTCTATGAGGTATTTAAGCACATATAGCGCAAAATCCCAAGAATTTATTTATGATGACTTCTTGTTTTTTGTGGTTGCATACGAATGTTCAAAATCAATCCAACCGCTATCATACCACTTATCATCGAACTTAAGCCAGAGCTTAGGAATGGTAAGGGTATCCCAGTATTAGGTAGAAGGGCCGTTACTACCCCGACATTAACAAATACCTGGAAGGCAAACATGGATGCCAATCCTATTGCAATTAACATCCCCAGATAATCTGGTGCTTTTCTGGCTGTCATTAAGCAAATATAAATAATAACTGCGTATAAAGCAATAATAATACAACAACCAAGGAACCCAAATTCCTCTCCAGCTACAGAAAAGATAAAGTCACTTTCTGAAATCGGAATACGGTCATAGACACGTTTACCAACATCCCCGTCTGCAAATATTTTACCAGTTAATTGACCAGTTCCAACTGCCATTTTTGACAAATCCTGTTGATACATAATGGCTGGATATTCTTCCGGAGTAATAATAGAAAGAATACGATTTCTCTGATAAGGATTAAGAAGTACCTGGTAATCTTGTTGTATATACCAAAAAAGGCCAAAAACAACGGGTACACCGATTACCACTATCGGTAGAATTATCTTCCAGCTAATTCCGGCAACAAATACCATTGTCGCAAAGATGAATAAAATAACTAAGCTGGTAGATAAGTTCGGTTGTTCCAAAATAAAATATACTGGAATGGCAATAGCCACAACAGAGATTGCTAAAACAAAAAAATTATTAATCCTAGCCCGTAAATGCGTGAAATACATTGCAATAAACAAGATCAGTATAATTTTAGTCAGCTCTGAAGGTTGAAATTGAATTGGGCCAATCTGAATCCATCTTTGGGCTTCATTTAAGTTTATACCAAATAACTTAACATAAACCAATAAAATCATGTTTATGATATAGAGAATAATATAGAAGCTGCAAATAAAATGATAATCAATTATGGCTACAATGAGTGCGAGAAAGATACCTCCTACTAAGCCAGCCAGCTGTTTTAGTAATAAGTTTTCTCCCTCTAACTCTACTTGTTTTACTAAAAATGCTCCAATCAGGCTGATAATTACTACAACCACCATTAACGTAATATTAAATTTCTTATAGTCATATCTTTTAAAGTAATGCTTTATACTTTCTAACATTTAACTCTTCCTTATTTCTTCGTTGACTTTAAATCCTTAATTGGAATATTGGCAAATAATGCCGGTACAGATCCGTTGTTAGATTCAGATTCCATCTGGGTTATTTTGATATCCAGGCCATCAAGATCAATTTCAATATATCTTGATATTACAGCTATGATATCATTTTTAATTTGTTCCATAATTTCGGGGGAACAACCAGCTCGGTCAGATACTAAGACCAGTTTTAATCGATCTTTTGCTATACTGCCGGTCCCTTTTTTCTTAAAAAAATCTGAAAAGCCCATTACACAACCTCCCTAATTTTTCTTTCGTTTGCCAAAAAGCTTTCCTAAGATTCCCTGTCTTTCCTCTAAGTCAAGATAAGGAACTTCTTCTCCAATGATTCTTTTACAGATATTCATATAAGCTTTTCCAGCAAGTGAGTCAGAGCCAACCAGTGGTTCACCTTGATTTGTTGAGATAACAATATTCTCATCATCAGGGACGATACCAATTAGATCAATTGCAAGAATTTCACAAACATCTTCACTGGACATCATATCCCCACGTTTTACCATATCCATACGAATACGATTAACGATTAGATGTGTCTGCTTCATTTCATTTGCCTCTAACAAGCCAATAATACGATCTGCATCTCTTACTGCAGAAACTTCTGGAGTAGTAACAACTAATGCTCTGTCTGCACCGGCAATTGCATTCTTAAATCCTTGTTCAATGCCTGCGGGACAGTCCATTAATATGTAATCAAATTCATCACGAAGCTCATCAGCCAGCTTCTTCATCTGCTCGGGAGTTACAGCATTCTTATCTCTAGTTTGCGCAGAAGGTAATAAGTATAAATTTGGATAACGCTTGTCTTTAATTAGAGCATTGCGAATACGGCAGGCACCTTCTATAACATCAACAAGATTATAAACGATACGATTTTCAAGACCCATTACTACGTCAAGATTTCTTAAACCGATATCTGTATCGATTAATACGACTTTCTTGTCCAGCATAGCTAGGCCAGTACCTACATTGGCAGTTGTTGTTGTCTTACCAACACCACCTTTACCAGATGTTACAACGATTACTTCTCCCATTTTTAATTAATCCTCCGAGTTGAAATTTAAAAACTTGGTATGACCAAGAAGATTTCCCGGTTACGGATAAAATCTCCTCGGCAAGAAGGATGAGATCCTCCTTTATATAAAATATTGCTAACTGTTCAGTTTCTTCACAGCAACAAATATTACCAATATTGTGAGCAGAGGTACCTCCTCTGACAAGAACTGTATGTCTACAGTCGTATATCTTGTAAAATGCTTTTATTTAAGGGTTCAATATAGATATTTCCCTCTTCTAAAAATGCAATCTTTGCTTCCTTCACCTCGTCCTTTACCGGCTTGTCAGGTGCTCTTGCAATGGAATCTGCAATTCGAATCTGAGTTGGACTCATGTCAAGAGCTACAACAAAGGAATTTGTATTTCCTGTTGCTCCTGCAAAGGCATTGCCCTTTAAAGCACCAAGGACAATGATGTTCCCCTTTGACACCACCCGTGCGCCATGATTCACATCACCAATGATTACAACACTGGTTTCAAACTCAAGGGAAGCACCCGATCTTAAGATTCCCTTATAAAACTGTCCGGTGCTATTGGATAATTCCATCAGTCTCTGTTCTAATGTTTTACGAAAGGCATCTTCTTTTTCGTTGTCATTATCCATAATGCATACAATATGCATATCGGTATTATTTGCAATAATATCTAAAATATCCCTTTGCTCATCATTGGTTAATTTTCTTCCTTCAAAGCTGATTGCCATTTTAGCATTTTCAAAAAACTTACTTGATTCCTTGAATTTATCAGCAATTAAAAGTTTTAATTCATCAAAAGGTACTTCAGGGTTTAAAACTACTATGATGCCGTATTTATTTCCCTTAATCATAACTGAATTATTCATAGTAATAACCTTGCCTTTCTTGTTATCTGTAACTTTGGGACATTCACATAATATCTTTATTCTATTGCTGAACCAGTGCTTGTATTTGCATCGTTATAACCGTTTAACAAAGTATTTACATCTGTTTTATCAAAGTACAGCGAATAGATCTTTTTACTAAGATTCGCTGCATTATGAGAGGTGTATCCCCTTGGTATAACCGAGGTCACAGAAATCTTTGGTGCTTCATAAGGTGCAAACGATACGAATAAGGCATTATTTGGATGGGATTTACTAATCTGCGAGGTACCAGTCTTTCCAGCAACAGTCACAGAAAAGTTTTTAAAATCACCGACTACAGATCCACGGTCAACATTTGCTACGGCATACATTCCTTCAAATACTGCATCCCAGGTACTTTCCTTTACTTCCGTAAGCTCGCGTTTTACTTTAGCACTGTTATCTAAGATTACAGTACCTTCCTTATCCTCAATTCTATCAATTAAGGTCAAGTCATAACAGGTACCACGATTTGCAATTGTAGTAACATATCTAGCTAATTGAACAGGTGTGTAATCATTCGTACCCTGTCCAATGGCAGAACGAATCGCATCTTTGTCAGAAATCTGTGGATCTTTTTCATCCGTAAGCTCTATTCCTGATGTCTCATTTAGACCGAATAAAGTTGCATATTGTTCTAATTTTGACAAACCAATTTCAGGTTTATATAACCCGACACTATCCTTACTCAGTCTCCATGCCATTTCAAAAAAGAAATAATTACATGATACCTTTAATGCATCTACAATGTCAACTGAACCATGAGAGCCCGGGAATATATGACATTTTGGCGCAGGAGAAATCTTATCAAATTCTCCTAAATCCAGAATTTTTTCCGTAGGTGTAGTTACACCTTCCTCTAAAGCAGCTATCGAAGTAACCATCTTGAAGGTTGATCCAGGAGCAAGGGTTGATTTCGTTGCATTACTATATAGTGGTGAAGATTTATCATTCAGAAGTTTTACAAAATAATCCGCATCTGCTTTATCTGCAAGACGATTGTTATCGTAACTTGGATAGGAAACAAGTGCTAATACATCACCATTATTCACATCTGTTATGACTACAGAACCACTACAAGGTTCGAGAGCAAGCATAGCTGGAGTAATTGCTAAGGATTCAATCTTGCCCGTGAGAAAATCATAGGCAGAGATTGTACCATTATTTAGGGCATTTACTTCACTTTCCTTATATTCTAACACACCTTGCTCGAATAATAAAAGACAAATTTCAGTTCCAGATAATTTATATGAAAATATTAAATTACGATAAATCATTTTATTAAAAGTACCATCGTTCTTTAGCTTTTCTTTCACCGTATCAATTAATTTCTGGTAGAGTTCTTCCGAAGTGTTAAACTCGTCTCCTACTTTAAGAACAGCCAAATCAATCCAATTATTAGCAATTGCATGCTGTAAAAACTTTGATAAGCTAAGGTTGTGGTTTTGATAAGCAGCATAGGTAGTATCATTTTCAGGTATATTGCTCTTAATAAGAATCTTATTGGAAATAATGATACTATAAAAATAATCCAAAAAGTCTTCCATATCACCTGTTTTATCATTGGTTATTGTATTTTGATAATCCAAATACTCATCCAAGCTTGCAAAAACATCTACCAAGGCTGTATTATATTTTGCTTGGACCTCTTTTTCAAGGTTATCATCTGAATCCACAAAAGCAGTTGTATCAATAATATTGTTATTAATTAAAGCATTATATACCTCATAGATTGGAAGGGTAATTTCTGATGCACTTTCTCCCTTACTACCATAATTCATCGTAGGCACGATGCTGTCCAAAAGTATATTTGCTATTTCCTTTTCTAATAATAAATAAGCATTTTTTTGCAAATTCGCATCTAAGGTAAGGTAGATATCATTACCTGGTTGCGACGCTGTACTATCTACAATTCCAATTACTCGGTTGTTGGAATTTACAGTTACAGTTTCAAACCCCTTTTTGCCAACTAATACACTCTCATAAACACTCTCTAAGCCAGTTTTTCCAATAATATCAGTTTCTGTATATCCGCCAACTTCCTCGTATTTACTATCCCATTCCTCCGCACTCATCTTACCGGTATATCCAATGATATGGGCAAAGTATTCGCTGTACTCATAGTGACGACTGGTTTGCTTTTGAATCTCAACACCTTGCAGCTCTTCTCTGTTTTCC
Source organism: Bacillota bacterium (assembly GCA_023407575.1). Lineage (GTDB taxonomy): Bacteria > Bacillota > Clostridia > Lachnospirales > Lachnospiraceae > Mobilitalea. The sequence goes on along the minus strand of JAEYLX010000027.1, from coordinate 153,798 downwards.
TTAACCGCTGCAATCGTTTCATCACTAATATGGGAAGCAATAGAGATTTGTAAATATTTTGGATAAACGCAATATAAATCATAACGAACACCCATAATCTTTAAGGCTTCTTCTTCTGAATATTCCTCTGAAATTTGAAACATCGGATAATTCTTTATACCATTACGAAGGAAATCGAACACTTCATTGGCATCAGCTTGTTGCTGCTCCTCTGTTAAGTCTTTCTCCCCTCCATTAACCATTTCGTAAACCTTCTTTTTAAATCTTGTCAGGGCACTACCAGAAACAGTAAATTCAAATTCACCTTCGCCTGTCCGTTTTATATAGAATTCATTATCTAGGCTATCTCCATTTTTTTCAATCAAATAAATTAATTTATGGATAATACTATTATAATCTGTATCATTTATTGTTAAAGCTTCCATTACAACAGAGAAAGATACTTCATTCGTTGCTAAAAGAATACCATTACGGTCGTAGATATTACCTCTGGTGGTATTAATGCTTCTTTGCTTTGTATCTCTCAATTCGTTAGCAATATCAACTTCCGGACCGTTTACAATCTGAATTATAAATAATTTGTTAATAATTACAGCCAATAACAGGATATATACCACTGCAATGGGAAATAGTCTTGATTTAAAAAATCTTTTCAAATAATCTAGAATAACGTCAAACAAGTCTATACCTCCTCTTCCAGATTACGCATTAAGCGATTGTTAATCATATGTAACAGCTTATAAAGTAACACCGAAACAGCTACCGTATAGATAATCTCAGGTAATATAATTCTTCTGAAATAGTATAGAAGATTCAATCGTCCTCGAAGCAAGAACTCAAAGATATAATAACTAAAACCATAGATAAGATCACTTACGCCGATAATAACGATGGGTAACGTGTAATCATCATTGGAATAATAACGATTGGTAAACCCGATAAGGTAACCCAAAAGCATATAGATCAGGGCATATAATCCAATAATATAATTACCGTAGATAAAATCAATAAGTAATCCACTAAATAACCCCAGCAGCATTCCCGTGGTTTTGCCACGCATATAAGCGGTCGCCGCCACTAATATTATTATCAGGTTCGGAACAATATCTGCCAGCGCAATATAATGAAACATCGCACTTTGGATTAAAAAACATATTAGGATTTCTAAGAAATATACAATAAAACGCTTCACAAAATTACCTACTTTTCCTTATCTATTAATGGCTCCTTAAGTTCAGTTATAATTAATACTTCCTCCAAGCGTTCAAAATCAACAACTGGAGTAAGATAAGCAATTTTAGTCGTATTCGAAGTATCATATTCCACATCACTGATATAACCAATTAAGATACCATCTAAATATTCATTGCTAATTTTAGAGGTGATTACCTCATCACCTACCTTGAGGTCCACATCATCGTCGATATACTCCACACGGATTTTCCCTTGATCTATGAGTTGAAGATCACCGGACACAATACAAGTAAAATCTGAATTTGAAAATTCACCACTAACACTGCTGTTATCATCAATAATAGTTCGAACTTTTGAATAGTTAACCTGAACTTCAGTAATGATACCAGCTAATCCATTACCGGCAAGTACATTCATTCCCTTTTTCATACCATCTCTCTCGCCTTTATCGATGGTAAAAGTACTATACCAATTCTGTGGGTCTTTACTGATTACTCTGGCAGCAACCTTAGGATAATCAATATAACGTTGATCCAGTTTAAATAATTCTCTAAACTGTTCCAATTCCCGTTTATCTTGAAGAAGTGACTGATTTTCATAACTTAAAACAGCCACTTGATTCTTTAGATTTTCATTTTCTTCTAATAATGAACCTATGCTTTTAAACTTTTCAAACTGATCTGATATATAGGTTCCAACTGTATTAATACCTTTCTGCATCGGTGTTATGACAGTTCCGACTGCATCCTTAACCGGCGAAAGTTTTTCACCAAAACGAAAGGAAAAGATAATCAAACTGACGCATAGGACAATACAGGCGATAAGTAAATACTTTGGATTAATATTGATCTTCTTCCTTCGCCTCATAACTAATCTCCATTATTTTATCATTCTAACTAATTTAATAACATCTTAGGGCGAAGCGTGTCCGCCAATACAGATAACTTATTGTCCTCCATAATTTTACCTAAACCATTGACAACTGTATTAGAGGAATTCTCACAAATATTAATCTTTAAATCTGTTTCACGATGCATCAATTCATCTAAGGCAAAAATCTTTGCCGAACCGCCAGTTACATAAATACCACTATCAATGATATCTGAGGATATTTCTGGTGGAGTTCTCTCTAAGATAATTCGAATAGCATCTACGATGGAGTATAAATATTCCGAAATCGCTTCAAATACATCTGTTGAATTAACTTCCATTTCCGTGGGTAAACCATTAACAACATCACGGCCATATACTTTAACGGAAGCTTCTACTGATGTGAGCGCAGAAGAAAGTTTCTTCTTAATATTTTCTGCTGTCTTATCACCAATATATAGATTATACTTTCTTTTCACCATACTTTTGATAGCTTCATCAAGGCGATTTCCACCAACAGGAATTAACTTACTTAGTACAATTCCTCCAAGAGAAAGGATGGATACTTCCGTAGTGTCAGCGCCAATATTAACAATCATCACACCTCTGGCTGTCATCACATTAAGGCCCGCGCCTACTGCATCAGCAATTGGTTTTTCTACGATTTTAATATGACCAACTTTAAGGTTGGAGCTTGCAATCAGATCATAAAAGGAACGACGCTCCACTTCTGTAATATCCGTCGGTGTAGCAACAATATAGTCACAGGCCCCAAGATGTTTTCCATTGCTGATGCGCTTCATAAATTGTGTTAGTAGCTCCATCATATTAGCTACATCTGCAATTACACCATTGCGCACTGGATAAGTTACTTTTATATTGCTAGGTGCTTTTTCATACATTTCATATGCATCATCACCAGTTGCTATCACATTTTTACGGTCAGATATCGCAATAATATTTCTTTCATCTAATACGATTCCTTGTCCCTTTTTATATATCTTAATTGTACTTGTACCAAAATCGATCCCATACGCCTTTAATGCCATTGTTTTGAAACCTCCTGTAAATTCACGTAAGTAGTAATTTTGTAACAGTTTAGCCATGCAAGTTTTTAATACAATATGTAGGAAAGCGAGCTTTCAAATACATATTGTATTAAAGACTTGTAGGGCGTTCTGCCTAAGCGAGATGTAGCGAAGCAAAATCGAGCTTATGGCTAAACTGTTACAGTAATTTTTATCGCTAGATTTGTTTGGATTGTCAGAATGTTAAGTTGTAATGTTCCATTAACACAATCCTTGTTCTTTTAAGCTGATATATCTATTATCGCCAATAATAATATGATCCATAAGTGTAATTCCAATTAAATTACCAGCTTCTGTTAGTTTTTTTGTAACCCGAATGTCTTCTGCACTAGGTGTAGGATCACCGCTAGGATGGTTATGCAATAGAATAATATGAACAGCTTCATACTTTAAAGCCTGAACAAATACTTCCCTTACTGGCATAATCGAAGTATTAACAGTTCCCTCGGATATAATCATATCTTTCACGAATTTGTTCTTTGAATCCAATAATAGGAGCATTACCTGCTCCCTGGTCAGATGTCTCATATCCTGCATGTAATAATCCGCCACACTCTTTGGTGTAACCAGCCTTAAGGCATCCTGATGTGTCTCTCTGGACATACGCTTTGTAATCTCTGTTAAGCAAAGTAATTCAATTGCTTTTACTCTACCAACACCTTTGATATTCGTAAGTTCCTTCATCGACAGGTAATTTAACCCCTTAAAACCAGGGCAGGCAGTAGAATAATTTAATATATTCACTGCCAGATCCACCACTCTTTGCTTTTTTGTGCCAGTACGAAGTATTACTGCTAATAGCTCTGCATCCGATAAAGTAGATGCACCGTATTTCTCACATTTTTCATAGGGACGTTCGGACACAGGTAATTCTTTGACGGTCAGATAATCTTGTATCATGATTCCTCCTAATAGTACCTCTCTCCAGGCTACCAGGTGAATACCAAATATTTAAAGCTTTTTATAAATGAAAACGGAGGCGATTGCTCCGATCACACTTCCTATTGTTATATTAAGGCTAAGTCCAAAAGATATTGCTAACACACCCAGATCCAGTGATACAACTCCGGAGGACTTGTCCCCAATGGAAAGACGAAGACCTTTATTTAACCATTTTAAGACATCAACTTCACGTACTAAATGACTAATAAAGCTTCCCACTACAATACCTAACAATAATAGCAGAAATAGAGCCCAATAATTCTTTCCTAACGATCTTGATGTTCTGGCCATTTGACTTCTCCTTCTGATATTTTTGGTTCTTTTGTTTGTAATCAACTTACATTTTAACATAAGAGTTGGGATTTGTATACGAAAAACTCAATTTTTGTAATTACCTCCAAAGATTACAAGTACCTGTTCCACCCTGTAGATATTTAATTTAATTATCCAAGGGTCTGCTTTTAAAGGCACTTTAAAGCATTCAAATCAACACAGCCCTCTTCATATAGCTTTTGCAGAGATAGTATAATTCCATACTTTGCATGATACCAGGTTAATCCGCCCTGGAAGAACACAGTATAGGGTGGTTTAATTGGTGCATCTGCAGATAATTCAATGGATGAGCCTTGAACAAAAGCACCTGCTGCCATAATTACATCGCAATTATATCCTGGCATTGCCCAGGGTTCTGGTGAAACATAGCTGTCCACTGGTGCTGCTGCCTGAATACCTTTACAGAAGGCTATCACTGCCTCAGGTGAATTAAGCGTAATTGCCTGTATGATATCATAACGTTCTTCCGTGGCATTGGGATGCACTTTATAATTCAACTTCTCATAGATGTTAGCAGCAAAAATTGCACCTTTCAGTGCCCCGCTTACTACGGTAGGAGCAAGGAACAAGCCTTGGAACAAGGATGGTATAATGCCAAGGGTCGCACCAACCTCTTTTCCCAAACCGGGTGCAGTTAATCGATAGGCTGCATTTTCAACATATTCTGCTTTACCTACAATATAGCCTCCAATTGGTGCTAGACCACCGCCCGGATTTTTAATCAGAGAACCTACACAAAGATCCGCACCTACTTCCGTGGGTTCCAAAGTTTCAACGAATTCACCATAGCAATTATCAACCATGCAAATAACCTCTGGCTTAATCTCTTTTACAAATCGGATCAGTTCACCAATTTTTTGAACGGAAAGGGTTGGTCTGCTTGCATAACCTTTGGAGCGCTGGATTGTTACTAATTTGGTGGCAGGTCTTATTGCTGCCCGAATCCCGTCCCAATCCAGCTCTCCATTAGATAGTAAATCAACCTGTGCATAAGTTATACCATATTCAGCTAAAGATCCCTTTGCTGGTGTAATTCCAATTACACCCTCTAATGTATCATAGGGCTTACCCACCGGTGAAAGAATCTCATCCCCCGGTCTTAAATTACCAGCTAATGCCACCGTTAAAGCATGTGTCCCACTGATTAACTGTGGTCTTACCAATGCATCCTCTGCTTTAAACACATCTGCATATACTTTTTCCAGAGTGTCTCTGCCCATATCATTATAGCCATAGCCTGTGGTTGCAGCAAAATGTACATCACTAAGACGATTATCCTGCATTGCTTTTAAAACCTTTAACTGATTGATTTCAGCCACCTGATCAATAATCTCAAATCTTTCCTTTAGTTTACTTTCAATTACTCTGCTATATTCAAGGAGCTCTGGAAGTATCCCAAAAGCTTCATACGCTGTTTTTGTATTAATTGTATTCAATTGATTTCCTCCGTAATGCAAGCCATTATTTATTTTATAGTTTACATAATAATATTATATCAATCCAATATTATTAATTCTGTCAATTTGACTTAATATCATGAACTTGTTCCTAATAATTTATTATAAGATTAGTACTTATTGTAATTCACTTATACTATTTGATTTTCTTCTATCATACTAATCATTTTATTTAACAAGTCAGTCTCCGTTGAATAGTTATCCTTATCCAGCCAGATTACCTCTTTCTCTCTTTTAAACCAGGTAATTTGTCGTTTTGCAAAATGTCTGGTATCTCTCTTTATAAGCTCAACGGCTTCTTCTAAGGAACAATCACCTTCAAGAAATGCTAGAATCTCCTTATATCCCAAGCCCTGCATAGATACCAGATTCTTATGATATCCTTTTTCGGATAGCAATTTTACTTCCTCTATCAGTCCTGCTGCCAGCATCAGATCCACTCTCTGGTTAATTGTTTCGTATAATTTGGCACGATCCTTTGTAAGTACGAAATAGCAAAAATTATAAGGTGACATCCTCTGTCTTTGTTCCTCGTTATGAGAAGATATTCTTTCTCCCGTCTGCTTTAGATATTCCAGTGCCCGTATTACACGCTTTTGATTATTGGGATGAATTGCCTTTGCACTTTCTGGATCTGCTTTTTCAAGCATTTCATGAAGATATTCAGCACCTTTTTCAAAAACTAATTGCTCTAATTCATTTCGATACGAGTTATCCGATTCATTTTCAGTAAATTCAATATCATACAATACTGCCTGAATGTAAAAACCAGTTCCACCCACAAGAATCGGAATTTTATTCTTTGCGTAGATTTCCTCCATATACCCCCTGGCAAGCTGCTTAAACTTGACGACATTAAATTCCTCGTCTGGTTCTAACTCGTCTATGAGGTAATGAGGAACCCCCTGCATCTCTTCCTGCCTAAGTTTTGCAGTTCCGATGTCCATATGCCGATATACCTGCATGGAGTCAACAGAGATGATTTCGCCATTCACAGCCTTTGCCAGTGCTATGGATAAAGCAGATTTACCAACTGAGGTTGGTCCAGTAAGTATGATTAATGGCTTATTACTCATGTTTTCCTTCTTCCTGTTTTAAAGACTATTATATTTATGCAATCGCAGCCTTATTTTAGTATTTTGCAATAAGGTTATAACTTCTATTACTAAACAATTCTCTTGAATTTACGTTCTAATTCATATTGACTCATGGAGATAATAACAGGTCTTCCATGAGGACAATGATAGGGGTTTTCCAAGCTAAGCAATTCATTAATAAGCGCAGAAGCTTCCTCAAAGGAGTATTTATGATTTGCCTTGATGGCTGCTTTACAAGAAATTGTTGCCGCACGTTCCAGGATAGAGGCTGTATGTAGCTGGGTATTATGAACTTCCTCTGACAAGGAATCGATAAATTCAAGTAACAGCTCCTTTTCGGATATCTGATATAAATCAGCCGGAACAGCTCTCACAGAATATTCATTACCGCCAAAGTGCTCAAATTCATAGCCAAGCTGTAATAACAGCTCTTCGTGTTTTCGCAGGAGCTCTTGTTCCTTTAAGGACAATGTTAATACAATGGGTGGCATCAGTTGCTGAGATACAAAGGTCTTATTTTTTGCTGCTGCCATAAGTTTTTCATAGAGTACTTTTTCATGGGCAGCATGCTGATCAATAAAATATAGTTCCTTCTGATACTCAATCATCCAATAAGTAGAAAATACCTGGCCAATGATACGATGCTCTTTTATCGCCTTTGAAGATAAAAAGGGAGCATCCGCGGTTTCTTCTTCAAATAAGCTCATTTGCTTTGGCGGCTGTTTTTGAAGTTCTTCCTCCTGAATTGTTAACTCATTTGCTTTGACCTCGGTGTTGCTCTGTATAGAATTAGGTGTACTTAGATAATTATCCTTTTCTATTTTTACTCCTGCAAGGGTTTCAGCCAGAGGACTTGTAGATGATATCAAAGGTTTTGTTGCCTCTATATAATCCATCCCATGATGATTCACTCTTGGTTCAAATGCTTTATTTTCAGCCGCTTTTGACGTAAAGGTGTTATTTTGCTTATTATATATCCCGCTAGTTTCGGCCACCTTTGAAACAAAGGTCTTATTATTCTTGTTATCATAGGTTCCGAAAGAATTCGTCATTTGTTTCATACGATTATGCTCAAAAGGTTCCGGCATTTGCGGCAGCACCTGCTTCTCTTGCTCCTTTGGGGTCAAAACTACTTTAGGTATTAGTTCTTTTCCTGTCAGCGTGGATCGGATCAGCTCTTGTGTTAACTGGTAAATCTCCTCTCCATTTTTTAAACGTATTTCCAGCTTTTGCGGATGAACATTAACATCAATAAAAGAAGGATCGATTTCAAAATAAATGGAGGTAAATGGATACTTGTGGTGCATTAAAAATGGCTTATAGGCTTCTTCAATTGCTTTAGTAATTACACTGCTCTTGATGTATCTACCATTAATAAAATAATTTTCATGATTTCGATTACCGCGCGTAATCATAGGTTTACCAATGAATCCTGAAATGTTCACCGTTTCAGAATGGTATTCTATGGGCAGCAGCTCCCTGGAAACTTCTCTTCCATAGATGTTGTAAAGAATATCTTTACTCATACTATTTCCAGAGGATTGTAATTTCACTTGATTATTTGTAATATATTTAAAGGAAACATTTGGATGAGAAACAATTAAACGTTCCATAAGATCACTGATATAGCCCGCTTCTGTAGTTGCTGATTTTAAGAACTTTCTTCTAGCTGGTGTATTGTAGAATACATTTCGAACAATAATTGTAGTTCCTGAAGGACATCCGATTTCCTCAAAGGATTTTTCATCATTTCCCTCAATAATATAACGATAACCTATTAAGGCGGTAGTGGTCTTTGTAATTAGTTCTACCTGTGATACCGCAGCAATACTGGATAATGCTTCACCACGAAATCCCAGACTAGTTACACTTAATAAATCTTCTGCCGTTTTAATTTTACTGGTGGCATGGCGTAGAAATGCAAAAGGAATATCTTCCTTTGAGATACCGCAGCCATTATCCGTAATGCGTATAAAGCTAAGTCCGCCTTCTTTAATTTCTAATGTGATTGCAGTTGCACCAGCATCCATTGCATTTTCTATTAATTCCTTAACAATTGCACTTGGGCGTTCAACTACTTCACCGGCTGCAATTTGATTAATGGTTGAATCATCAAGTACATGTATATTCGGCATAGTAATCTCCCTTCCATTCTAAATACGGTCTTTTATCTTTCGTTGTATCTGATACAGCTTATTCATGGCATCGAGCGGGGTTAATCTTGCAATATCAATATCTCTTAATTCTGAAATGATATCCTCATTCCCGTTCATCGCAAATAATGAAAATTGATCTGTATTCTTTTTCTTCTTTTTACTCTCTGAGTTTTCATTCTCTGCTTGGCCTATTACAAAGGATAACTGTTCCGGTATTAACTCACTATCACCCTTTTCGGCTTCGGATATATTTTTGGTCTTTAATGCAAGATCATTACCAGATAATTCAAGTACAATTTCTGCTGCTCTTTTTAATACCGTCCCCGGTACACCTGCCAGCTTGGCAACTTGAATACCATAGCTCTTATCTGCACCCCCCTTTACAATTTTACGAAGAAAGACAATATCTTCTCCCTGTTCCTTTACAGCAATACAATAATTATTTACGCCTTCCAGACGCCCCTCAAGCTCTGTTAATTCATGATAATGAGTGGCAAACAAGGTTTTTGCACCAAGAAGCTGGTGATTACTGATATGTTCAACAACTGCCCAAGCAATACTTAATCCATCAAAGGTACTCGTCCCTCGTCCAATTTCATCCAAGATTAACAAACTGTTTTTCGTTGCATTACGAAGAATGTTTGCTACCTCGGTCATCTCCACCATAAAGGTACTTTGTCCACTAGCCAAGTCATCCGAAGCACCAACACGAGTAAAAATGCGATCCACAATACTAATTGTTGCTTGCTCTGCAGGTACAAAGCTACCGATTTGGGCAAGCAATACAATTAAAGCAGTTTGTCTCATATAGGTAGATTTACCCGCCATATTGGGACCAGTGATAATCGAAACTCGGTTTTGCCTGTTATCCAGTAAGGTGTCATTTGCCACAAACATATCGTGAGAAATCATTCTCTCCACTACCGGATGTCTACCGTTCTTAATGTGAAGAGAACCTTCTGTATTCATAACGGGTTTAATATAGTTATTTAGTTCTGCAACAGCAGCTAAGGAGGCATAAACATCTGTTTTTGCAATCGCCTTGGCAGTCTGTTGGATTCGTTTTACCTCCAGCGCGATCTGATCTCTTATATCGCAGAACAAATCATACTCCAAGGAAAACAACTTATCTTCTGCACCTAGAATAATGTCTTCTAATTCCTTTAATTCTGTGGTTGTATATCGTTCTGCATTTGCCAGTGTTTGTTTACGAATCCAGTTGGCAGGCACTAAATTCTGGTAGGAATTAGTCACCTCTAAGTAATAGCCAAATACTCGGTTAAAACGTATTTTTAGGTTCTTTATTCCGGTTGCTTCTCTTTCTTTCGTTTCCAACTCCATTAACCAATCCTTGCCTTCTGTTTTGGCAAGTCTTAAACGGTCTACTTCAGTATGAAAGCCTTCTTTGATCATTCCACCCTCTTTTACATTAATCGGTGGTTCTTCAGCAATTGCTTTCGTAATTAATTCGCTGATATCATCTAAGATATCTAATTCTTCATGAATTTCTTTCCAAAGGTAGGCATCTAATTCCTTAATCAGAAATTTAATATGTGGCAGCATGGATAAGGAAGCAGAAAATGCGATTAAATCTCTGGGGTTAGCACTTTTATAGCTAACTTTACTCATTAATCGCTCGAGATCATAGATTGGATTTAAGTATTCCCTTATTTCCTCTCTGGTTATCATATTGTCTTTTAACTGACTTACTGCCTCCAGTCGTTGATTTATCATTTCCAAATCAATTAAAGGCTGCTCCATATAGCTTCGAAGAAGCCTTGCTCCCATTGCAGTTTTTGTCTTATCGAGTACCCATAGAAGGGAACCCTTCTTCGTTTTTTCACGCATAGTCTGGGTCAATTCAAGGTTTCTAACAGTGGAGCTATCCAACAGCATATATTTTTCATAGGTATAGGGAGTAATCTTTGTTATATGAGAAAGCGAACTTTTTTGAGTCTCTGTTAAGAACTGCATAATACAGCCAGCAGCAATTACACCAATGGTATAATCCTTTAACCCAAGGCCATCCATTGTCCCAATTTTAAAATGCTCTTTTAAAGCTCTAACACATAAAGCGTCGTCAAAATACCAGGGTTCCAATGGGGAAAGGGTTAGATTACCTATATTTTTTATCTGTTCCAGATTTACACCGGATACAAAGAAGGTGTCATTACTAATAATTTCAGAGGGTGACCACTTATAGATTTCATCCATTAACTTGCGTTCTGTATCCACCTCGGTCACATAATAATCCCCAGTTGTAACATCCACTGTTGAGATTCCATATGCATTTGTTGTATGTACTATTGCCATTAAATAATTATTTTTAGACTCGTCCAGCACCTGGGTATTTAAATTAGTTCCCGGCGTTACGATTCGAACAACCTCGCGTTTTACAATCCCTTTCGTTGCCTTTGGGTCCTCAACCTGTTCACAGATGGCTACACGATACCCTCTGCTGACTAATTTGCTTAAATATCCTTCTACGGCATGATAAGGCACACCACACATCGGGGCACGCTCTTCCTGACCGATACTCTTGCCAGTTAGAACAATTTCAAGTTCCTTGGAGCAGGTAGTTGCATCTTCGAAAAACATTTCATAGAAATCACCCAAACGATAAAATAAGATGCAATCCTTATATTGTTCTTTAATTTGCATATATTGCTGCATCATAGGAGTTAATTGGGTCATGGTGAAGTACCTTCCTTTGTAATATAAATTGAAAAACCATTACAATTATAGCATACTGATAATTGATTGCAATGGTTTTAAGGTTATAGTTATTCGTTTATAACATCCTCTAATAAGTTACTGCCGTCTGCAGCAGTTGTTGCCAATACATCGCACCGTTCGTTCATGGGATGACCATTGTGTCCCCTGACCCATTCATAATTAACCTGATGAGGTTCCATTGCCTTGAGTAGTCGTTTCCAGATATCTACATTCTTAACAGGTTCATTCTGACTTCGTTTCCAGCCTTTCTTTATCCAGCCATCAATCCAATGCTCCTTAAAGGCTTTTACCAAATACTGCGAGTCAGAATAGATTACCACCTTACAGGGTTTTGTAAGAGCCTCCAGTCCAATCACTGCTGCCATAAGCTCCATACGGTTATTCGTGGTCTTCTTAAATCCAGCACTGAACTCTCTCTCATGAACTTCTCCCTTTGAATCCACATACACCAGGATGGTGCCGTAACCTCCTGGGCCATCCGGATTTCCTCTCGCGGACCCATCCGTATAAATCGTTACATTCATGAAACCATCCTCCTAAATTAATAGCTATCTTATAATTTTACATAACCCACTTCTTTTAACGAAGGATATATTATCATCCTTCCTGTTCTAATGACTCCATTCACCCTTCGTCAGGAAATCTTGCGCTGCTTGTTCAGCAGATCTGGTAATCTCTTTGGGAAATTTGAGCATATCTAAAAGCTTAATTGCATTTTTTGAGATAGCTTTTCCGACATAAAGTTTATAATCAAATAATACTTCATTATCTTCAATTCTTTCCTGGAAATGATAGTTGGAATATTCTCTCTCAAGAATTTGCGTAAGCTCAATATCATGGGTTGCAGCAAACACCATTGTATTCTTCTTTGATAAATAGGATAAAATTCTCGAAGAAGCCGCAATTCTCTCTAGTGTATTCGTGCCACGAAGCACTTCATCAATGAAGATTAGTGTTGGATATTCCTCATTCACGCGATTAAGGATTCGAAGCAAAGACTTTATTTCCACCATATAATAGCTTTCTTTATCAAATAGATTGTCCTTTAAAGCCATAGATGAATATATCATAAAACAATTTGCCTGATAGCTTTTACTGGAGGACGTATAAATTGTTTGAGATAAAATTGCGTTAATCGCTAAGGTCTTAATAAAGGTTGATTTGCCAGAAGCATTGGAACCAGTAATTAGTACCGAGCTTTGTTCTGTTATAGAATTAGGAACCGGTTCTCCGATTAAAGGGTGGAATAAGTCCTTTACGTTAAGGCTTCTTTTCTTTTCGTTATTTAAAGCCGGTAACGAATAATACGGCAGGTACTCACGAAAGGACGCTACTGCAATCATACTGTCCAGTAATCCTATATTTTTAAAAATACGATTAAATGTTGCGCGATTTTCTTTGAAGAAACCTAACATAGAGTTAAATTTAATTAGGTCGATGTGAAACAACATACGAAAATAATCAAATATCATATCGATTAAATTGCCGCTTGCTTTTTTTGCTGTTACAAATGCAGCTCCTCTTTTAAATCCTTTAAATTTATCACAATCTTCCTTAAGTGCCCTAGTATAGGCACTAAGCTCAGGCATATCAGCCTGATAAATATCTTTCGCACTATCAAGAAGACGGCATATAAATGCAAAAACAGAAAGAAAATGTTCTATCTTCGACTTTTCTCTATAATATTGCATTATATTATTACCAATACACAATATGGTTAACACACCACCGACTTGAGGTATTACAAAAATTAGTGCAATGGAAATAATAAGTGACAAATTCATAAGATAGTGAGGGAGGTTTTTATTTGGCTTTAACTGCTCTACCTTACTTAAATAATCATAAATCGTAATTCGTGTAAACTTACCTATGAAATTTAATTTTGTTTGCAGTAAGACACGCTCCTTTTCATGGGTGGAAAAATATTTAATAATACGATCACGTTCCTCCAATTCATTAACAGAAAAACAAGGCTTACGAAGCAATGCATATAAATATTCTTCTCCAATAGAGCACTGGGTGTTATTTATAAGTTCAAAAATCTCATCCATATCCAAATCATTCCAGGTAATATCATCAACATCCTTAGTCTCATCCTGCAAGGAATGATAGAAAACCTTTAAAGACTCATACTTTTCTGCGGAGTATTCTTGTACAGGTGGTAACCCCCATTGGTCTTTCAGGCGTATTATGAGATTTTTCTTGTCTCTTTGCTCTGCACTAATACTCCATATCACTAATCCCAGTGTTATAACTAAAAAATAAAAAATAATTTCCATTTCAGTATACTCCTGTCCATCAAGATTTAATTCGTCCTAGTATCGATATTATAGAATTTGCCAATGAAACTGTCAATCTTATCCGACTATACTTTTTATTAACGTTTCATTAATTTGTTAGTTTATTATATTTAAATTCAATCCATACCTAATTAACACTTCCAAGGATGTTTGTACCTTACCTACTCTATTATTGACAAAAAGAGAACGCGCCGTAGTATTTACGACGCGCTAATTTTACTAAATTATTTATTATTATCTGTATGAAAGAACTACCTTTTATACTTAGTTTTTAATGTATCTTACATACTTAACTGGAGTACGATAATTCATATTGGAAATCTTAATACCATCACGCTTATTACTTGCATGTATAATCTGGCCATTACCAATATACATTGCTACGTGGTTGATATAGCTTGAGCTTCCGTAGAATACCAAATCACCCGGCTTTAATTCAGAGGCACTAATCTTAGTTCCGCTAACTGCCTGACTTCTAGAAGTTCTGGAGATTGAATATCCAATTAATTTATACAGCTGCTGTGTAAAACCAGAGCAGTCAACGCCAACGCCTAAACGAGTACCACCCCATACATATCTTTCTCCAAGATGTTCTCTGGCATAATTAATCAGATTAACACGAGTCTGTGATACACCACTACCATACTGGATTTCCTGTAGAGATAAAGCACGAGGCAATCTAAATTGAATATCTACAAAATCCTTAGCAACATATGCAACGGAGCCTTCTTCCGTATCACTATCAAGACTTACCTTTACCCAAACACTATAGTCTTTTCCATCTGTAATTACTTTACAATCTAATACAATTAATTCTTCACCTGCTGCAATTCGATCAATGATTTCAGAATCTGTAGTAGGCTCTTTTCTTAAATTAAGTCCATTGGTATTTGATGTTGCAATGTAGTTTCCAACTTCTCTTGCTAAGTTAGTAGCTTTTTGGCCTGTATACAAATATTCACTTTTAACATAACCAGTTAAGGTTTTTCCCATTGAAGTCTCTGCGGAAATTTTTGTCCAACCATTATTATCTTCTTCAATGATATCGCAGCCTGCATCCTTTGGTAACTTTCCAATTTGCTTTTTATCTTCACCTGGTGCTTCACGAATAATTAAATTCGTATCGACATTAGCAATTGCAACTGCTTTATATCCTGGAATAGGAATGTCTTTTATGGATAAATTAACTGCGGTTACGTTATTCGATGTGTTAGAACCACTGGCCGAATCTTTATCGTAAATAAATCCTGCTACTGCTTCTTCATAGGCACTTGCTGTTTGGGGAATGGCTGTGCAAATGATTGCGCCTGCTACACATGCCATGGAAAGCTTGAGAAGTTTCCTATTCATAGAAGTTACGTCCTCCAATAGTTTATTGTTCTAGCTTAAGAAATACTATGTTGTTCCCTATGTAACTTTAATTCTTTACAATTGTTAAACTAATTATTACGCAATTGTTAAATATGTTACAGCAATATAATAACAAATGAGATTGTTTTTGTCAACTATGTGTCAAAGTATTTTTTGAAATTAGTCACAATCAACAAATATAAAGGATATTAGCTAATTTTAGGACCTTCACAATCATTCTTAACCCATTTTCATTAAGTAATTGTTAACAAAAAGAAAAGTGTACAACTACACTGTATTTCTATGACATAAAAATACTATGATATAAAACAAAGCTGCCAAAATACGAATATCGCATCTTAGGCAGCTTATAGGCGCACGAATACTAAATTATAATACAGATCAGTCCACCGTTGCTATCATTGATAATGCGTTGCATGGTATCCTGAAGTTTTAATTGACTTTCATCCGTCAATTTATTAATTTTTGAATTAATTCCATCATCCACTAACTGACGAACTGTCTTTCCAAAGATATTGGTTTCCCAAATACCCTCAGGATTATCCTTAGCATTGGCATTAATATAAGTGATAAGGTCTCTGGCTTGCTCTTCATTTCCTACAATCGGTGCAACTTCTGTCATGATATCTGCTTTTATCATATGAATGGACGGAGCACTGGCCTTAATTTTTACACCAAATTTATTACCATGCTTCATTACCTCTGGTTCTTCAATGCGAATTTCCTGCTTAAGAGGCGTAACAATGCCATAACCCTTTGAGCGTACCTGTTGTGCCGCCTGTGATACAGTTTCATACTCCGATTTTTTGGCAGCAAGGTCTCTTAAGGTAGTAATTAACTGATATTCTCCGTTAATTGGTACCCCAATGAGGTCACTAAGAATTTGATAATAATAAGTATCGTCAAATTCAATATCTACACTTACAGTACCATCCTGCATATCAACCTTGTCGATTTTGAACTTCTTTACAAATTCACTATCGGTATTAAAGTTCTGTGCCTTTGCATCCTTAACTTGAGAGATATTTTGGAATAAGTCCCTAACCGTTGCAATTAAATCAACCTTTATCCAGTGGTTATTAGGAAGCATTTCTGCCCATTTCGGCATATAGAAGTCCAACTCAGTAATTGGGAACACTGATAAAATAGACTCCATGATTTTGTTAATATCATCTTTTTTCAGTTGCTCCACATTAACCGGAAGAACAGGAACATTATATTCCATAGCCATTTCATCCGCTAGTTTTAAGGTTTCATTGGAGTAAGGCTTTACTGTATTCAAAAGCACAATAAATGGCTTACCCAGATTCTTTAATTCAGCAATTGTTTTCTCTTCTGGAGCTCTATAATTACCTCTTCCGATTTCACCAAAACTGCCGTCCGTAGTAATTACGATACCAATTGTGGAATGATCATTGATAACTTTTTTCGTTCCAAGTTCTGCTGCCTGAGTGAATGGAATCTCATGATCAAACCAAGGTGTTTTAACCATTCTTTCCTGCTGGTTTTCAATATGGCCGGCAGCTCCATCTACCATGTATCCAACACAGTCAATCAAACGGATTTTTACTTTTGTTTCGTCGTCAAAAGCTATTTCAGCAGCTTCCTTTGGTATAAATTTGGGCTCTGTAGTCATAATTGTTCTACCAGCCGCTGCCTGAGGCAATTCATCAATTGCTCTTTCTCTGCTATGGACATCTTCAATATTTGGTATTACTAAAAGATCCATAAACCTTTTAATAAAGGTAGACTTTCCTGTTCTGACCGGACCTACCACACCTATGTATATTTCACCGCCTGTCCTAGCCTGAATATCATTATAAACATCAAACTGCCCTAACATATCCAACCTCCTTCTGGTTATAGTTAAAGATATGCAGGGCAGTTTAATTCTATGATGTTATATTTATTCAAATACAACGTTTTTTAGTTAACCGCAGAGATGTTATTTCACCTGCAAAACTATTCCTATGTAGTATAGATTTCTTAAGGTGTTCGTTGTCGTCCTTCACATACTTCCTTTTGAGTTAAATAGGTATCCAGTGTATCTCCTAGTTGCGTTGCTGCTGCTGATATAATGGATAACTCGTCATCCGAACAGCAATTTATCAGTCCACACGCAATACCAGTAATTGCAAAAATCAAGCTACAGTCGTTCATAATATCACCTCTAAGTTAATATATGCACTATTATTTAGTTTGTAGATTGGGAGAATATTAGAAACAAAAAAATACACAGCAACTGATGATCTTAGCGTTTGGCTCAAGTACAATACAAACGCTAAGAAATCAGGTTACTGTGTATATTATAATAATTATTAAGCGAATAAATGAAATGAATTCAGACTTGAAGCTAGTCCCACTCTAAGGTTTTATATTCTTTTCTCTTATCTCTTAAAAGAAGGTCATTCAATGCTTCTTTCGCCGTCTTTCCTTCAAATAAAACCATGTTAATCTGCTCAACAATTGGCATCTCAACATTATTCTTCTGTGCTAAGGCAAGGGCAGCTTTCGCGGAGTTAACCCCCTCTACTACCTGATTCACTTGTTTCATTGCCTCTTCCATGGTCTTACCTTGTCCCATTAAATTACCAGCATTCCAGTTACGGCTGTGTACACTGGTACAGGTTACAAATAAGTCACCAAAACCTGATAATCCTGCAAAGGTTTCCATTTTACCACCCATGATCATACCAAGGCGACTAATTTCAGCCATACCCCTTGTCATTAACGCAGCTTTTGTATTATCTCCAAGACCAAGACCGTCTACAATACCTGCTGCTAAAGCGATGACATTCTTTAAGGAACCACCGAGTTCAATACCGATGATATCCGGGCTGGTATAGACACGGAAAACATCGGTCATAAAGGTATCCTGTATGAATTTAGCAGTTTCTTTTGTTGTAGCACCAACAACAATTGTTGTTGGAACACCGCGGCTTACTTCTTCCGCATGACTTGGACCGGATAATACTGCAACATTTGCCTGTGGAATTTCTTCCTGAATTACCTCTGACAATGTATATAGTGTACCATCTTCAATACCTTTGGATACATTCACAATTACTTGTCCATCTAAAATATAAGGACTTGCAATGTGCGCGGTGGATCTGATATAAGGGGAAGCTACCGCCATAACAATTAAGTCTTTTTCTTTACAAGCATCCTCTAAATCCAGGGTAATTTTAATCTCCTCAGGCATCTCTGCACCGGGTAAGTTTTTCATATTTTTACGATTTTCGTTAAGCATTCGAGCTTCTTGTTCAATTTTAGTCCATATAGTTACTTTATGTCCTTTATTCGCAAGTAGAATTGCAAGAGCACAACCCCAAGTACCGGCACCCAAAACACTGATATTACTCATAAGCTCCTCCTTTTCAAATTGAATATGTCTTATTTTTATTCTTTTTCATTACTCACAAGCTTCGCTTTTTGCCCAATTTTATTTTCTGTGCCATTTAATAACCGTTTAATATTTGCGGTATGCTTGATAAATGCAACCACCATATAGGCAAGGGAAAGTATCAGCATATGTAAATCACCTGGATACCTGATAAAGACCCATACAGGTAAAAATACTGCAACAAAAAGAGAACCAAGTGAAACATAACGGGTTAATGCAACAATAGCAATAAAAATAGGTAGTGCAAATGGAACAATTAAGGGATCAAAAGCAATCATAACACCACCAGTTGCGGCAATGCCTTTACCACCCTTAAATTTTAACCAAACCGGATAATTGTGACCGAGTACAACACCAAAACCAGTATACAGAGTCAAAAGTAAATTATAATCATAGTCTTTTAAAAACAAGAAACGAACAAGTACCATAGGTATAATTGCTTTTAAGGAATCACCTAACAAAGTGATTGCACCAGCTTTTGCACCTAAGGTACGCAGGGCATTGGTAGTTCCTACATTACCACTACCATATTGACGTATATCCACTTTATTGAGCTTTCCCATGAAGTACCCAGTGGAAAAGCAACCAAAAGCATAACCGAATAGTAAGCAAAGAATGATTTTAGCAATCATTTTATGCGTTCTCCTTTCGCTCTCTGATTATAAACTTAAGTGGTGTACCGGAGAAACCAAAAGCATCTCGGACTTTATTTTCAATATATCTGGTGTAGGAATAATGCATTAACTCTTTATCATTTACAAAGATTACAAAAGTAGGGGGTTTAACAGAAACCTGTGTCATATAATAAAGTCTCAGTCTTTTACCCTTATCCGATGGCGGCTGTTGTAATGCAACTGCTTCCATCAATATTTCATTTAATACACCTGTAGCAATTCGCAGGTTCTGATTTTGGATTACGACCTCGATTATTTCAAATAAACGATGCATTCTTTGTCCTGTTTCAGCAGAAATAAATAAAATTTCAGCATAGGGCATAAAAGAAAGAATTTCTTTAATATTAGAAGTATATTCCTTTACGGTTTTATTATTCTTCTCAATTAAATCCCATTTATTAACTACAATAATCATACCCTTACCGCGGTCATGTGCGATACCGGCAATCTTTGCATCTTGCTCTGTAACACCTTCTTCTGCGTCAATAACAAGAGCGACCACGTCGGCACGTTCTACGGCAGCTACTGTTCTAATGATGGAGAAACGTTCTAATTCTTCTTTTATTTTGCTTTTTCTTCTTAGTCCTGCAGTATCAATCAATACATATTCTTTACCATTACGACGAATAGGTGTATCAATTGCATCTCTGGTGGTACCAGCAATATTAGATACAATAACTCTGTTCTGTCCCACAAGTTTATTTACAATGGAGGATTTACCTACATTCGGCTTACCTACGATTGCAATTCGAGGACGCTCATCCTCTGCAATTTCTGTATTACCTGTGTTAAAATGCTTTGTAATCTCATCCAGCATTTCACCAAAACCCAATTTACCAGAAGCAGAAACCGGGAACGGTTCGCCAATACCAAGATTGTAAAATTCATATACATCCGGCATCAGCTTTTCAAAGCTATCTACTTTATTAACAACTAAGACTACCGGCTTTGCAGAACGTCTTAGCATATCTGCCACTTTAGAATCGGAATCTACCAGACCCTGTCTTACATCAGTTAAAAATACGATTACATCTGCTGTATCGATTGCAATTTGAGCCTGCTCTCTCATATAAGAAAGCATTTCATCCTTGCTATCTGGTTCAATACCTCCAGTATCTATCATTGTGAATTGTGTGTTTAGCCAAGTGACATCGGCATAGATGCGGTCTCTGGTTACCCCAGGGAAATCTTTAACGATAGAAATTCGCTCTCCTGCCAAAGCATTGAACAGTGTTGATTTTCCTACGTTGGGTCTGCCAACAATGGCTACGATTGGTCTACTCATTTATAACCTCCAGATGCGGCACACCTAGTTTATCTTTAAAATTGTACCGCAATAATATTCAAAATTTATTACATAATAATAGAATCTATGAAAGACTTTCCATCTGATTGTACAATACGTATATTGGTTTGTAAAGCATTTTCCTTATCACTCATGATGACACAATTGATATAAAATTATACCATGGATAAGAAGGCAGCTAAGCTTCCTCTTTTTCCTTGTGTCTTTCGATGAGAGAAAAGCAGCTCACAATGACACGAGGTACAGACACCTGATATATGAATGTTCTCCTCTAAGAGGCCAGCGTCAAGCAGTACAGCACGGTTTGCTGCCCATAAATCACATAGATATTTGCCGTTTCCTGCACTTAAATTATTGTCAAAACAATTTTGCGAAGTAAGATTGCTCTTTGATAGGGTGCCAGTAGTGTAAATATCTAACGGAAATAGGATGTTATTAAGCTGCTCTTCTGAAAAAACTTTCTTAAATTCATTTGCAGTCTCTTCTCCTATTTCATAACACTCCTTACCTATGGATGGTCCAACTACAGCTACTAAATCGGAAGGTTTACAGCCATAGTGTTTTTTCATTTCGTCTACTGTAACAGCTCCAATTTTTCCAACGGTTCCTCTCCAGCCTGCATGACTTAATCCAATGGCTTTTTTTATTGGATCAACGAAATACAAGGGAACACAGTCTGCATATTTTGTTACTAACGTTACATTCGGACGATTCGTAATCAGTCCATCGATCTCATCAAAATCCCTGGGAACAAACAATCCCTTTCCACAATCTTTTTCATCAACTGCCAGAATGTTAGTTTTATGAACCTGAAAAGAAACAACAACAGAATTCACATCAAAACCAATGCTTTTTGCAATTCTTCGATAGTTTTCTTCAATACTAGCTGGATTATCCTGCAGAGGACTAGTTTCACTTCCTAAATTCATGGAAGCAAATATATCTGTACTCACACCACCTAATTTGGTGGAGAAGCCATGGCGAAGGAAAGAGAAATTAGATAACACTGGAAAAGAAAGATGTGGCACTTCATCAATTGTATTAAGAATTGCATTATTCGTATTCTCAAAAGTCATTATAATCAGCCTTTCTTAATCATTATTCATTATATAGTTGTATTCTTTACATTCCTATTCTTTACATTCCATTAAAGGCATTCTTGATCAAGGATATTTCATTACCTAGAATCATTACCACATCAAATCGACAAGCTGTATTTGTGGGTAACTTATGCAGCAGCATATAAAATTCTGCTGTTCGAGTAATTTTTCTAATCTTACTTGGAGTTATGGCTTCGGAAGGAAATCCTTTGGAAGTAGTAGTACGATATTTGACCTCGATAAAGCAGAGATAGCCTTCTGACTTTGCAATCAGGTCAATCTCTCCTATCTTACAGCGAAAATTTCGATACAGAAGTTCATAACCACACTTTTGCAAAAATTCCGCTGCTTTTCCTTCAAATACTGTCCCCAGCTCCCTATTGTTCATTTCCTAAGACCCTTTTCTTTTGTCTGCTCCATGCGATCAACAAAAACAAGTATTTCAGCTACAACACTATATAATTCAGGGGGAATCATACTTCCCAGCTCCAACTTTGACAAGGTATTTGACAGCTTCTCATCCCGATACAGGGGAATCTCTGTCTCCATCGCCTTTTGGATGATTTTATCTGCTAAATATCCCTTTCCGGTTGCTATTACTTTTGGTGCTGCATCGTCAGGATCATAGGAAAGAGCAATTGCAGTCTTCTGTTTTTGAAGGATTGCTATATCTTCTTGTTTCTTAAAAGGATTGTTTTGTTCCATAAATCATTACCTTTCTAATTCTAAGAAAACAATATGTAGGTGCCTTAATAATACTGATACAAAGTACATCCTGTAAGCAAAATGAAACAAGTAAAAACTTAACATGATTATAATAACAGCTAGTTATATTATGTTCTTTAAAAAGCTTCTGCGGTGAATTGGTGTTAACCCAAGCTCCTTAATCGCTTCTATGTGTTTTGCAGACCCATAACCTTTATTGCTTGCAAAATCATATCCCGGAAAAATCTTATCGTATGCCACCATAAGGCGATCTCGTGTTACCTTGGCAACAATACTCGCAGCTGCAATTGAAATACTTTTCGCATCACCTTTTATAATAGGAACCTGTTTCATAGCAACACCGGGAATGGTTACAGCATCATTTAATAATATATCGGGTATTTTGTTCATATTCAAAATAGCTTTTCGCATGGCTTCATAGGTTGCTTGTAAAATATTTATTTCATCAATTTGATCCGGCGGAACGCTTCCAATACCAAAAGCAACTGCTTTTGCAATAATCTCATCATAAAGTTCTTCTCGTTTTTTCTCAGATAATTGTTTTGAATCATTAATATATAAGATATCACAATCCTTAGGTAAAATTACAGCCGCTGCAATAACTGGACCAGCAAAAGGGCCACGGCCAACCTCATCAATTCCACATATATATTGATATTCTCCATATAGGTTTTCGTACTGCTTCATAGCCTCCATTCGCTCTAGCTCCAAAGCTAAGGAATTTGCTTTATTCCTGTAATGGTTACAAATGGTCTGAACACCACTACGTTCATCCGTATGATATCGTTCTAAAAGACCCGTTATTTCTTCTGGTTTTGCCTGCATAAACTCCAATTTAATAAGCGCAATTTTTTTACTTGTTTGAATTAATTCTTCCTTTATCATCTAAAGTTTCTCCTTTAGTTAGAGTTGTTCCTCATTCAATGTCGATTCAGCCGCTTGGACTACCTTTGGGTACTCTAAAGTTATGTTTCCAAGCTTTGTACTGCGGAAATCATCAATGATAAAAGCCGCAGCTCGATCCACATCCGGGGTTCCACCCTTTAAAAGACAGGAACGCTTAATAGCGATTCCCTCCAGTATTTTTAAAGAATCGCTTATATCCTTTAATTCTTGTGCATTTTCAATACCATATCGATTTGATAAAACTTCGGGGTAGTGGCTGTTAAGTATTAAAATCAAATTAAGTGCCATAGTTGTTGTATCAACAATGGTATCATTAATTGAACCAATTAAAGCTAATCTTAATCCAACGGTCTGATCCTCAAATTTCGGCCATAGAATACCAGGTGTATCTAAAAGCTCTGTTAGTTTATTAATTCGAATCCATTGCTTTCCCTTTGTTACACCGGGTTTGTTTCCGGTTTTTGTGGAGGCCTTTCCAACAAAACTGTTAATGAACGTCGACTTACCGACATTTGGTATACCAACTATCATAGCTCGTACCGGACGATTTAAAATGCCTCGTCTGCGGTCACGCTCTATCTTTGCCTCACAAGCTTTATTTACAATATCTTGAACCTGTTTAACGCCCGTACCACTTTTGGAGTTAACTAAAGCTACGAAATATCCTTTTTCTTCAAAATAAGCCTTCCAGGCATTGTTATATCTTTGATCTGCCATATCACTTTTATTTAAAAGAATAACCCTTGATTTACCTTTTGCCAATCCATCGATATCAGGATTTTTGCTGGAGTATGGTATTCTGGCATCTACCAGCTCAATTACCACATCAATTAGCTTCATATCCTCCTGCATCATTTTTTTTGCTTTCGCCATATGTCCGGGGTACCATTGAAAATGCATGTTAATCACCTCTAATTTCCGTCAGTTGCATTAGTTCCTTCAGATAATGTATCGGTTCCCTCTGGGGTTCCAGTAACATCCTCTGAAGTTTCTGAATTCTCTGAAACTTCTTTTTTCAAATTTAATTTATTTACAAAATTGAAAGGCGATAGCCTTATAAACGCCTGTCCAACAATTTCTTCCTTTAGAATTGTTCCTACACTTGCAAATCTACTATCTTCGCTATTGTTGCGATTATCTCCCAGCACGAAGTATTCATTCTCTTCCAGAAGGATTTCTTCTGTGGCCAGACCATAATTATTCATCTGATCCACATTGACAATATCTTCAACAACTGCACCATTGATGTAGATTTGACCATCAATTATTTGTATGCGTTCCCCAGGCAATCCAATCACACGTTTAATATCGTAATAACTATGTTCATTTCCACTTTCTTGGAATACAATCACTTCAAATCTCTTAGGGTCAGTAAAACGATAAGTAAATTTATTAATTATTACCTTGTCATGGTCTTTTAAGGTTCCTTCCATGGAGATACCGATCATTTCAGTTTTTTCCAACGCATAGTTTACAATAAGGTAGGCTAGAAAAACAACGGCTGCAATTTCAGCTATCAGCAAAATCAGGTCAAATATAATCTTTTTTAACAACGGACGTTTGCTTTCTTTTTCAAAATCATAATTCATGTTAATCCTAACCCTCCTATTCATTTCTTTTAAGTACTTTAATATATTTAAATATACCCGTTTATGAACCAATATTAACAAGTTACTAAAAATCTTAAGAAAAAGTAGTAATAAAACCGATACGTTCACATCTAAATAAGCGATTTAATGTAATAAGTGCAATTCCTAATATAAAAAAGGGACAACCACTCAAGTATTGTCCCTTTGTTGTACTATCTGATTAACTCTTTAACCTTAGCCTTCTTACCAACTCTATCGCGTAAGTAGAAGAGCTTAGCTTTTCTAACTTTACCACGTCTTACAACTTCGATTCTATCGATGCTAGGACTGTGTAATGGCCATGTTTTTTCTACGCCAATACCATTGGATGTTTTTCTAACAGTAAAGGTTTCTCTTGAGCCACCATTCTGTCTCTTAAGAACGGTACCTTCAAAAACCTGTAATCTTTCACGGTTACCTTCTTTTACTTTAGCGTAAACCTGTACGGTATCGCCTACGTTGAAGCTAACAACATTTGCTTTCAACTGTTCTGCTTCAATACTCTTAATAATATCGTTCATTTTGTGACCTCCTATCGTATTTAGATGTTCTTAATACCATATGTATTAGCGGACCATCCCATCTCACAACAACTTACTTTAACACAAGCCACTTGAAAAAGCAAGTATTATTTTATTGCAAAATCCATATAGTAACAGTTCAACTTCAACTCTAAATATTACAATTTGAGTTCGATACATGAGATTCAAATCAGAGTCATAAATCAATACACATCAAAGTTCTTTTGAAAGATTAATCTCGTTAGGTATTCCCGTTCCTCTTCTGTTAAATCCGCCTTTTCCAGAAGATCAGGTCTTCTTTCATAGGTTCGAAGAATCGACTGTTCTCTTCTCCAAGCATCAATATTAGCATGATGACCACTAAGTAATACTTCCGGCACCTTTTTACCCATAAAGGTTTCGGGTCTTGTGTACTGTGGATATTCTAACAGATTATCCTGTAAGGATTCAAACTCCGAGGATACCTCATTGTTCAAAACTCCTGGTATCAAGCGGGAAATTGCATCCACCATTACCATTACCGGAAGTTCGCCCCCAGTTAAAACATAGTCACCAATAGAGACATAATCCGTTACTATCATTTCTAATACACGTTCATCAATTCCTTCGTAATGTCCACAAAGAAAAATCAAATCCTCTTCCTTTGCAAATTCCTCAGCCATACTCTGTTGAAAAACATTACCTTGCGGAGTAACATAAACAACACGAGGTCTTGTAAAGTTTGCAGGGTCTTCCTTCGTCATTTTAATATGATTCATTAA
Organism: Bacillota bacterium; assembly: GCA_023407575.1. Classification (GTDB taxonomy): domain Bacteria; phylum Bacillota; class Clostridia; order Lachnospirales; family Lachnospiraceae; genus Mobilitalea. The sequence continues at coordinate 127,229 of JAEYLX010000027.1, read as the reverse complement.
ATACCCATAGGATTTATATACCGGTTCGGCTTGTATTACCATCCCAGCTCCACCACCATACGGGTAATCGTCTACCCTATGATGTTTGTCTTCACTAAATTCTCTCATATTTACGGTATTGATTGAAATCAAACCTTTATCAATTGCTCTTCCGGTAATACTGGTGTTCAAACCCTGTTGTATCATTTCCGGAAAAAGTGTCAGTACATGAAAATTCATATTATCTCCTGATGAGTGTTAAACAATAGAACACACATCATTCTCCTCTCTGGGGGTACTTCCTATAGTAAACCTTTCATTACATGAACTAAAATCTTTTTATTATCTACGTCTATATCGAGAATACATTGTTTTATGGACGGAAGTAATACATCCTTTCCATTGTCCATTTTAACAACATATACATCATTTGCTCCAGTCGCTAAAATCTCTGTTAATTCACCGAGTCGATTACCTTCGTCCGTGATTACCTCTGAGCCAATTAAGTCATAAATGAAATATTCATCTTTTTCTAGCTTTACAGCGTTATCCCGTGTAACAAGAAGATCCTTGCCACGATATTTTTCAATATCATTTATATTATCTATCCCTTTAAATTTAAGAATTACCATTTGCTTAAAAAACTTAACACCCTCTATTTCTAATGTAAGGGTCTCTTTCCCCGTATCCAAATGTACTTCCTTTAATAATTTAAAACGATTTGGATCATTAGTTGTAGGAAAGACTTTAACCTCACCTTTAATACCATGTGTGCTGGAAATAACACCGACTCTAAGATAATTATCCATTTACTACACCCTCAGTTCTTTCTTAATTTATCTCTTGATTTCAATTACTACTCCTAAATTGAATTGTAACATAAGTGAATGATTACTTCTATATTTAATAATAAGGATTGACAATAACTACAAATCTATGAATGATTTTAATATTTGTCTTCCTAATTATATTTTTCTCTTTGTATAGTACTTGTAAAAAGAAGCTGCTCTACTATGTCAATAGACATAACAGACAGCTTCCATAATTCATGACAACAAATTTCTCGCAAGGCGTGAAATTTGTTTTATACGCGAAAGTGAAGTATCAACAAAACAAGCTTTGTTAGATACGAACGAACGCGCAAGTGAACCGAAGAGACCCGCATCGCGTGTTTCTTCGGTTTTGCACAGAAAAATCGCAATTGGAACACCTGCTATTGCAGAATCTCAACTACTACCTTTTTGTCATCCTTTGTTGCGGCTGCTTTAACTACGGTACGAATGGACTTAGCAATACGGCCTTGTTTGCCAATTACTTTTCCCATATCTTCAGAAGCGACTTTTAATTCCACAACAATTGCTTTATCGGTTTCTTTTTCCGTTACAACAACCTCATCGGGATGATCTACGAGTGATTTAGCGATTACCTCAACTAATTCCTTCATTCTCATTACCTCCATATGAAAATATAGAGTAGTAAATTACGAATAACTTACTGTTCTCCACGATGCTGATTAAAGAATTCCTGCATTCTTAAAGATTTTACCTACTGTATCAGTTGGTTGTGCACCATTTGATAACCATTTCTTTGCAGCTTCTGCATTTACGCTGAAAGCGCTAGGATTCTTTGTAGGATCATAGGTACCGATTTCCTCGATAAATCTACCATCTCTAGGTGTTCTTGAATCAGAAACAACGATTCTATAGAAAGGAGCCTTTTTCTGACCCATTCTTTTTAATCTAATCTTTACTGCCATTGATTTCACCTCCTTAAATTAATAAATATATCTGCACGATAAAAACGTCAATTACTTCAGTCAATATCGGTCAAAACTTGGTTTGTTACTCTTAAAATCCAAAGGGCATACGGAACTTACCGCCACCGCGTTTACCGCCTTTTCCCATCATTCCGGAAAATTGCTTCATCATTTTTTTGGATTGCTCAAACTGTTTGATAAGAGAATTAACTTCACTTATATCTACACCTGCTCCTGCCGCAATTCTTTTCTTACGGGATGGATTTATGATATCAGGATTGGAACGTTCTTTCTTTGTCATGGAGTTAATTATTGCTTCCGGGGAGGAAAGTGCACTATCATCTATTTCTACACCTTTTAATTGCTTACCCATTCCCGGCATCATGCTAAGTAAATCCGAAAGACCACCCATTTTCTTAACTTGCTGCATTTGTTCAAGAAAGTCATTAAAATCAAATTCTGCCTTTTTAAGCTTTCTCTCCATTTCTTTGGCTTTATTCTCATCAAAATCAGCCTGTGCTTTATCAATTAAGGTTAGAATATCGCCCATTCCCAGGATACGAGATGCCATACGATCCGGATAAAATTGTTCAAGATCGGATAACTTCTCTCCCATACCGGAGTAAAGAATTGGTCTGCCTGTCACCGCTCTGATTGATAAAGCAGCACCACCTCTGGTATCACCATCTAATTTTGTTAAGATAACACCATCAATTCCAAGCTTCTCATTAAACATCTCGGATACATTAACTGCATCCTGACCGGTCATTGCATCTACAACTAAGATCGTTTGATTTACGGTTATATTTGATTTGATTTCCTGCAGCTCTTCCATCATTGCTTCATCAATATGAAGTCGACCTGCAGTATCAAGGATTACCACATTGTAGCTATTCTTTGCAGCATGTTCCATTGCAGCTTTTGCAATATTAAGAGGCTTGTGTTTATCCCCCATAGAGAATACGCTGACACCTTGCTTATCACCATTTATCTGTAACTGGTCAATTGCCGCCGGACGATAGATGTCACATGCAACCAACAAAGGTTTTCTGCCTTTTGATTTTAATTTACCTGCTAGTTTAGCTACGGTAGTTGTCTTACCTGCACCTTGTAAACCACACATTAACAATACGGTAATTTCATTGGCTGGTTTCAGCTGTAATTCAACGGTAGTCTCACCAAGCAGCTTTACCATCTCTTCATTTACTATCTTTATAACCATCTGTCCCGGGGTGAGGCTATTTAACACATCCTGTCCAACCGCACGTTCCTGTACAGTATTAACAAAATTCTTAACTACCTTAAAGTTAACATCTGCTTCTAATAAAGCCATCTTAACTTCTTTTAAAGCCATTTTAACATCTGCTTCTGATAGTCTTCCTTTGCCCTTTAAGCTTTTGAATATATTCTGCAATTTATCGGATAAATTCTCAAATGCCATTTAAAAAACTCCATTCCCCGCCGTAGCGGTCAAAATCCGATTAGACACCAGGGTGTCTATGTTAAGAGGATAAATAATGTCAATTCAAAGTTCTTTTAAAATATCATCTGCTAACGTTGCAATCTTAACGATTTGTGTAGTATCACCTGTTGTGGTTGTATTTGCTACAATATCTTTAATTGTAGTAATCTTATCTTCGATTGTCTGAAATTTGCGCATTAAGGAAAGCTTTGCTTCGTATCCCTTAAGCTCCAATGTGCAACGTTTTACTATATCATAGACGCCTTGTCTGCTGATACCCTGTTCGGTGGCAATTTCACTAAGTGATAAGTCGTTCAATACATAGTCTTCAAAAATTTGTTTTTTATGATCGCTCAATAGTTCACCATAGAAATCATATAATATGGACTGTAATACAATCTCATCCAGCTTATCAATTTGTGCTTCGCTTTGCTTCATAAAAGATCACCGCCTGTAAAGGAATTTTCTTTACAGGTGCAAGTATAACGAATAATTGCCTTGTTGTCAATAGATTCTTACATAAATTTATCATTGAATTATGCAAATAATCCTGTTGGTTCGAAATAAAAGAATATAGAAATATGGAAGATTATGTTATATAATTTCTATATGCCAATTTGAGGGGGAAAAATATGGTTTGTCCACATTGTAAAAAAGAAACGAGTACTGGCTACCGAGATTGTCAAAATTGCCATGCTGATTTGGAGGAATATAAGCTAAAAGTATTTCGAAGTTTGGAAAACACGGGTGAAGATTTACTTGACCTGTACAAACCTAGCTTATTCAGGATTATATTTAACCTAGTTAGGGGGATTTTTTATATTGTCATAATTTTATTTTTATTAATTGAAAATCTATTAATAGGGTATCAACCTATTGATCCTTTATTCTTTCCTATAATTGCATTAGCTTTACTAAATCTTATATTTGATATCTACCGTTATAAAAAAAGAAAGAAACATTCATATTCAAAGGTTAAAAAAGTTAAAGCTTAATCAAATTGATTTATGTATACTAAGGAAAAGCCATTCAATTACGTCCCTTTTAAGGATATAATCAAATGGCTCTTATTATCATGTTCTATATAAAATTATAATTATACCGGGTAGGCCATATTTGCCTTGTCTGCTGCGGTTACATCAACACCCGTCTGTTGTGCCTGGCGATACTTAAAGTAATCCAGCGCTACCTGTGGAAATAATGCATAGGATAATACGTCTTCCTCTTGTTGTTTCCATTGTGTTATTTCTGCTTCGATTTTCTGAAGCTCTGGTTCAAGCAAATCTGCTGGTCTGCAGGTAATCGGTTCTCTATCGCCAATAACCTTTTTCTGAATCTCGGCATCAAAAGGTTTTACGGTCTGGCCATATTCACCAGCTAACATTGCCTTTGTTTCCTTGGTAACCATCTTATATCTTTCACCTGCAATAACATTGAGTACAGCTTGGGTTCCTACAATCTGACTGGAAGGTGTTACAAGCGGTGGGTCACCAAAGTCCTTACGCACTCTCGGTACTTCTTTTAACACTTCATAGTATTTATCTTCCTGATTGGCTTCTTTTAACTGTGATACTAAGTTGGATAACATACCACCCGGTACCTGATATAATAAGGTCTTGATATCAACTCCCATAACCTTAGGGTTTAATAATCCGCTGTCCAATGCTTTGTCACGGATAGGACGGAAATAATCAGCAACCTCTGCTAATAAATTCTGATCAAAGCCGGTATCGTATGGTGTTCCTTTAAAGGTTTCAACCATAACCTCGGTTGCAGGCTGACTGGTACCCATTGCAAAAGCTGAAATTGCCGTATCAATAATATCACAACCTGCTTCTACTGCCTTAAGATAAGTCATGCCACCAACGCCACTGGTATAGTGTGTATGAATATCAATTGGAATGCTAATAGCAGATTTTAAAGCACCTACAAGTTCAGTTGCTTCATAAGGAACAAGTAATCCTGCCATATCCTTAACACAGATGGAGGAAGCTCCCAGTGCTTCAATTCTTTTAGCAAGGTCAACATAATATTCATGTGTGTAAGCATCTCCTAACGTATAGGATATCGCAACCTGCGCATGACCATTTTCTTTATTCGTTGCATTTACAGCACATTCCAAGTTACGAATGTCATTTAACGCATCAAAAATACGAATGATATCAATTCCATTGGCAATGGATTTCTGTACAAAATATTCTACAACATCGTCAGCATAGTGACGATATCCCAAAATATTTTGACCACGAAAAAGCATCTGTAGTTTTGTATTTTTAAAACCTTTTCTTAATTTTCTAAGTCTATCCCAAGGATCTTCCTTAAGGAAACGCAGGGACGCATCAAAGGTAGCACCACCCCAACATTCCACTGCATGATAACCTACTTTATCCATGACTTCTAGAATGGGTAGCATCTCTTCTGTTAACATTCTAGTTGCAATCAAGGATTGGTGAGCATCTCTTAATATAGTTTCAGTTATTTTAACCGGTCTTTTTATCTGTTCTGACATTACTCTACCTCCTGTAATTATTTGAATACAGCGATTAGTTTAAAGTCGCAAGAACTGTACCTGCTTCAACAGTATCTCCAGCAGATACATCAATGCTTGCTACGGTACCATCCTGTGGAGCTACAATTTCATTTTCCATTTTCATTGCTTCAAGAATAAGAATTACTTCACCCTTCTTCACAGATTGACCAATACCAGCTTTGGTTGATATGATCTTTCCTGGCATAGGTGCAGCAACTTTAACACTACCAGCACTACCAACAGTTGCAGATGCTGCTGGTGCCTCTGGAGCCGGCGCAGCTGTTGGCGCTGCTACTGTTTGGGGAACTGGTGCTGCTGCAACAGGTGCCACAGCAGGTGTTGTAGCTGGTGCTGCAATACCCTCCTCGACACTAACATTATAAGTATTTCCGTTAACGGTAATCGTATAATATTTCATTATAAATCCTCCTTGTGATAAACACCGTAAGTGCTTTGTTTCAGTAAATGAAAGATATCTTCTAGAGAAGATCAGCTCTTTCGATACTTTATATTATAATTAAGGGTTCATCCATTTTTTTTGATTGGTTCTGTGAATTGAACGAACGACAAAGCCACCAGCCGGTACTTCATCACCCATGGAAGCATAAATAGCTGCTGTTATTACCGCTACAAGTTCGCTGTCGCCAACTAAGTTCTTACCTTCCATACCTTTTGTACTCGATAGATCCTTCGTTCCAACGTTTGTTGCACCAGAAGTATTCTGATTTAAATTAGGTTTGATACTAACAAAGTAAGTAACACACATGATCAGAATAATAAAGGCTAATACAACCACTGCAATAAATAAATTATTTATATTTATATAATCACTTAAGTTATTGAAATTACTTGAGAGATGTATTGTTTGACTTAATAATGTAATCATGATACCTCCAATCTGCCGCTAAAATCGACGTCTAATGTCATATTATTTAGTACCGTGTTTTTTTGAAGGTCTCAATTCTCTTTTTGTAGCAAGCATTTCAAAAGCATAAATGATATGTTTGCGTGCATCTTCTGGTTCTATGATTGCATCAACATAACCACGTTTTGCAGCTGCCTGCGCACTGGATTGAATCGAAGCATATTCTTCTGCTTTATCCTGTTGTACTTCAAGTGATTCACCAGGATACATAATTTGAGAAGCCAGCACGGAATCCATCATACCAATTTCTGCACTAGGCAATGCAAATACAAAATCTGCTCCTATGTGTTTTGAATTCATTGATACATATGCTGTTCCATAGGCTTTCCCAATTATTAAATTTACCTTTGGAACCGTTGCATTTGCAAATGCATGGGTTAATTTACCGCAAGCAATTGCTATATTCTTTTCTTCTTCAACAGTTGATTTGTAGCCTGTAACATTTGTAAGAGTTAAAATCGGAATATGAAAGGCATCACATATAGTAATAAAGCTTTGTGCTTTATAACATCCAGCGGTTGTAAGTGCGCCATCAAAGTGTTCTACTACCTTGCCTAAATTATCCGATACCTCTAATCTATTCGCAATAGCTCCTACCGTCACACCATTCAGACGGAGAAAACCAGTTATCATCTCTTTTGCATATTCCGTTTTCACTTCAAAGAATTCATTGCTATCCGAGATTGAGAGTAAAGCTTTTTTTGTATCTTTTAATTCGTTAGTAAAACCAGAAAGCAGTCTGTTTAAATCATCCTTGGATGAGCTAAAAGCTGTATCTGCTTCATTATTTGAAGGTAACAAGGTTATTAGTTTACGTATTTGACCAAGTACATCATCCTCGGTATCTCCTACGTAATCTACCAAACCTGAACTTGCTTGAAATTCTGCTTTCGCAGTATCAAGTTTTTCCTTATTGTTACTAAGTAGGGCATTAGGGGAATTCACAAATAACCTAGCTTGTGTTGCTTCCATTAGAGTAAAATCACTCAAAGAAGCTAAAACTGCTAATCCGCCACCACAATTACCGAATACTGCTGTGATTTGCGGAATCACTCCAGAGGCTAATGTCTTTTTTAAAAAAATCTCTCCAAATCCATGTAATGCATCCGTCGCCTCCTGCAAACGAATACCAGTAGAATCAATGAGACCGATTACTGGAGCTCCAACTTTTAGTGCCAAATCATAGAGATTAGTGATTTTCTTTGCATGCATTTCACCAACGGAACCACCAATGGAATCGGAATCCTGACTATAAACATATACCGGATTTCCTTCAATCAGACCATATCCAGTAATAACTCCATCTGCCGGGGTCTCCATTTGCTTTAAATTAAAGTCTGTACTTCTTTTCGTCACGAAAGCGCCGACTTCAACAAAACTGTTATCGTCAAGCAAAGATATAATTCTTTCTCTTGCTGACAGTTGTGCTGTATTGCCCATTTTCAGCCCTCCACTTTTTATAGTTAGTAATAAACAATTCTTCGCCAATATAAATTCTATTATATTTACCTGAAAAAGGCAAGGACCAATTCTAATTGTCAGGCATTTTTATGCTAGGTAATCTTCCTTACTATTTAATTCTTTTTTTATTTTATTAATATCAAATCCTTTGCGAAATAAACTAGCTATTAGTTTTTGCTTTTCTTCAAAGGTAAGAAGTTGCGGTGTTTTTGTTTTCTTATTGATTGCTTTTCGAATTGCTAATCGTTCAGCATCCTCTTCCAGTTCTTCGCTGTATTCTGTTTCCAGCACTTCATCAATCACACATTTGTCTAAGCCTTTCTGCAACAATTCTGATTTAATAAATAGTTTACTCTTTGTAGATTTTCTACTCTTCACATAGAGAGAAGTAAATCTCTCATCATTCAGATATCCATATTCCTTCATATAACCTATTACTCTTACAATTACCTCTTCTGGGTAATCTACTTCTTTCAGCTTTCTTTGAATCTCTTGCTCTGTTCGGTCTTTAAATTTTAAGATTGCTAATGCCTTTTGTATCGCTCTTGGGTAGATGGTCTGATTAATGATTTCCTCGTAGGTAGCAGTTGAAAGTTCTTCTCCTACCCTTAGCGCTATACTTTTTAAATCAGAATTATATAGTATAAAAGCAACCTCTCCATCCAAATAAACCTTTAGCTTAGATTTTTCAAGTTCCTTTAGTTCCGTTACTATCATTAGGGTCTCTCCTTTTCCAAATAGCAGTTAATGCAATCTATATGAGTGCATTCGTTACTTTCGTTGTATTATCACTCTATTTTATAATAATATAACTATTAAATTCAAATAAATTATAAAAAGCTGCCCAATAACAGGATTGGTTGTGAACTCTGAACGATGAGTCCCCCAAAATCCCCTATTGGACAGCCAAAATCTTATTCTTAATTTATTCACCGTATCAAGAAATTATTCTTTCTGTTCTAAACCTTCGGTATAATTCTTTGCAGTTGTTAAGGAATACTTAATTCTAACCTTTTCTTCTATCTCTGCATAAGCTTGTGGATTATCAACTAAGTACTGCTTTGCATTCTCACGTCCTTGACCAATCTTTGCATCATTGTACGCATACCATGCACCACTCTTATTGACAATACCGCTGTCAGCAGCTAAATCTAAAACATCACCCTCTTTTGAGATACCCTTACCGAACATAATATCAAATTCTGCTTCTTTAAAAGGAGGTGCTATTTTATTCTTAACTACTTTAATTCTAGTTCTATTACCAACCACTTCTCCACCTTGCTTTAAGGATTCGATTCTTCTTACATCCATTCGAACAGTAGAGTAGAATTTCAAAGCTCGTCCACCAGTTGTAGTCTCTGGATTACCGAACATTATACCAACCTTTTCACGAAGCTGATTAATGAATAATACAATACAATTGGATTTGCTAATTACAGCAGTCAACTTACGGAGTGCCTGTGACATAAGTCTTGCTTGGAGACCAACGTGTGAATCACCCATCTCACCGTCAATTTCAGCTTTTGGTACTAATGCTGCAACAGAGTCAATGATAACAATATCAACAGCACCGGAACGAACCATCGTTTCTGTAATCTCTAATGCCTGTTCTCCGTTATCTGGTTGTGAAATATATAAATTATCGATATCAACACCGATATTCTTTGCATATACAGGATCTAACGCATGTTCTGCATCAATAAAGCCAGCAATTCCACCTCTTTTTTGTACTTCTGCAACCATATGTAAAGCCACGGTAGTCTTACCACTGGATTCCGGACCATAGATTTCTAATATTCTTCCCTTAGGAACTCCACCCAGACCAAGTGCAACGTCAAGGCTAATTGATCCAGTAGGTACAGTCTCAATATTCATATTAGCATTTGTATCGCCCAGCTTCATAATAGAACCTTTACCATATTGCTTTTCTATCTGCGCCAAAGCAGATTCCAATGCTCTAATTTTATCGTCCTTTGCCATAATTAATCTCCCTTTTTCAAGTTTCCTATTTAAAACACGAACTAATGTTCTTTCATACATCTTAACTTATTTTAATATTAATGTCAATACATATCCTTACTTTTAATTGCAGCACATTTTTCTTTACCTTGCGAGCTAACCCTGCTTTAAGCCAAATTCTGTGACTTCATTTATGACCCCCTTTCTGCAATTTATATTAATACACCGCCTTATAATCATAGTATTCATGGTATACTATTCATCTAAGTAATCTTCCTAACTATTCCTGACGTTTCTTAACTGGTTAAGTCCATTTTCTTTCATATATAAAAGATAATATCATCATGGAACATCGGATGTCCTCAATGCAAAAAAATAATGAATTTATAAAAATCAGAGGGGTTTAGTATACGAAGTGGAATTTTAAGAATATCATAAAGTTAATTTAGATAAAGAAGGATTCATACTACAGAATATAGAGCTATTCTTATTATAGCTATTGCTCTATATTCTGTAAATAGGTAACACTCCCGTCATAATCACGATATTTTTCAACTGATCTATATCTAATCTACAAACGGTTATGTTTTTGAAATGTTATATATTCTTCTTTTGTTAATTATGTATTGTCTCACACTAATTTTTTGTGCATCTACATTGGCTTTGATTTATCGCTATTAATACAGCTTACTAGGTGTACACATTTTAGGATTATAACCATGCTGAATCAGCGCTTGCATAATTTCCTCTTTGTGCTCATGTCCAAAGGTTTCCATTGTAATGGTAAGTTCCACAGCACTGTTACGGTTAATGCTGACAAACTGATTGTGATCAAGGCGAATTACATTACCACGTGCTTGTGCTATGATACTTGCTACATTTACCAATTCACCCGGTCTATCCGGAAGAAGTACCGAAACGGTAAATACACGACCTCTTTGTATTAAACCATGCTGAACAACGGAGGAAACAGTTATAATATCCATATTGCCGCCGCTTAAGATAGACACTACTTTTTTATCCTTACAATTCAGATATTTTAATGCGGCAACTGTAAGTAGTCCTGAATTTTCAACCACCATTTTATGATTTTCAATTATATCCAAGAAATTAACGATGAGTTCATGATCTTCTACAGTAATGATATCATCAACATATTTCTCTATATAAGGAAAAATTTTATCTCCAGGAGTCTTTACTGCAGTACCATCTGCGATAGTATCAATGTTAGGAAGGGTAACAACATGTCCAGCTTTTAATGAAGCCTTCATACAGGCAGCCCCTGCGGGTTCAACTCCAATTACTTTAACGTTAGGATTCAACATCTTTGCTAAAGTGGCTACACCAGCAAGTAAACCGCCACCGCCTACTGGAGCCAGAATAATATCCACAGTCGGGAGATCCTTGAATATTTCCATTGCAATAGTACCTTGGCCAGTGGCAACTATCTCATCGTTAAAAGGATGAATAAAAGTATATCCCTTCTCTTCTGCCAGCTTAAGAGCATATTGACAAGATTCATCATATACGTCCCCATACAAGATAACCTCAGCCCCATAGCTCTTTGTTCTATTCACTTTAATCAGAGGTGTGGTAGACGGCATAACAATGATTGCTTTTGATTTGTAGTAATTTGCAGCGTAAGCAACGCCTTGTGCATGATTACCCGCGGAAGCAGTAATTAAGCCTCTATCTCTTTCTTCCTTAGTTAAGCTGCTTATTTTGTAAAAAGCACCACGCAGTTTATACGCACCGGTAAATTGCATATTTTCTGGCTTTAGGTATACTTTGTTACCCGATTGCTCTGAAAAATAGCCGCTATATACCAACTCAGTTCGCAAGGTTACTTTTTTGACTTCTTCTGATGCTTCCTCAAACTTATCCAACGTCATCATGGTATTTTCCTCCCAGTTTGTGCACTGCTTACAGCACTTTAATATAAAGCTTATCCTACGTTCTTTTGAAATAACGCATTTATGAAATCTTCAGCATTAAACTTCTGAAGGTCATCAATCTTCTCGCCAATCCCAATATATTTTACAGGAATTCCAAGTTCAGATTGTATTGCAATGGCAATACCACCCTTGGCCGTACCGTCAAGCTTTGTCAATACGATTCCTGTTATTTCCGCTACTTCATTAAATTCCTTCGCTTGAGCGAGGGCATTCTGACCTGTTGTACCATCTAGTACTACCAGAGTTTCCCTGAATGCCTCTGGATACTCTCTTTCAATGACACGATTAATCTTCTTTAACTCCTCCATGAGATTTTTCTTATTATGGAGTCGACCAGCGGTATCACAAAGTAAAACATCTGTATTTCTTGCTTTTGCAGAGGTAACTGCATCGTAGATAACTGCCGCAGGATCAGAGCCTTCTTTCTGTGCAATGATTTCAACATTAGCACGGTGCGCCCATTCGGTCAGCTGTTCAATTGCAGCAGCACGGAAAGTATCTGCAGCTGCAACCATAACCTTTTTACCTTTATCTTTCAATTGTCCTGCTAATTTTCCAACTGAGGTTGTTTTACCAACACCATTAACTCCAATTAACAATACCACTGACTTACGATTCTCGAATTCATAGGCATTATCTTCAAGCTGCATCTGCTCCCTCATACTATTAATGAGCAGCTGTCTGCATTCACCTGGATCCTTAATCTTATTTTCTTTTACCTTCATTCTTAGGTTTTCTATTATTTTTGTAGTAGTGTTAATGCCTAGATCAGCCATGATTAAAACTTCTTCTAGTTCCTCATAAAAGTCATCATCAATACTGGAAAAACCGCTAAAAATAGCATCAATACCATTCGCAATACTGTTTCTTGTCTTAGATAGTCCTTGTACTAATTTGCTGAAAAAACCTGTTTTTTCTCCCATATAGCCTCCCTATTAAACATTCCATACATATAACATAACACTTATGTTGATAATTATCGTGTTCGAACCGACAATGAAAAATACAGATGAAACAATTCATCGTTTCATCTTGTTTTAAGTTAATCCTCCCAAATAATCAACCTAAAATTTAAATTTATAAGTAATAAAGATTAATTATTCACTCTTTTATACTTATGTCAATACCTTAGAATAAAAAAACTTAACTTTTACTTTCATTCGCCAGCTCGTATAGATCATAATTACCTACCTTATGACCCAAATCCATCTTTTATATTCTATTCATAATTTGTAAAAATATTTGCAACAGTTCAGAGCCATGCATAATCTCTAAGAAATTAACCATAAAAGCTTATTTTCTAAAGATAATTTTATATATTATGCTGGTTTGGCAAGAACCAAACAGCGGAGTAGGTTTTCTAGCTTGTTACTGAATATAATTATTTATCCAATTCATTTTCAATAAGACTTACGGAAACCAGAGTTGATACACCTTTTTCCTGCATGGTAATACCATATAGGATATCAGCTGCAGCCATGGTTCCTCGACGATGTGTAATTATGATAAACTGCGTATCCTTTGTTAATTTATGAAGATACTTTGCAAATCGTTTTACATTCGAGTCATCAAGCGCTGCTTCAATCTCATCCAGTAAGCAGAACGGAGAAGGTTTCAGATTTTGAATTGCAAATAGTAAAGAAATCGCAGTTAATGCTTTCTCTCCACCGGATAGTTGCATCATGTTCTGAAGCTTCTTTCCAGGTGGCTGTGCGTTAATACGAATTCCAGCCTCAAGAATATCTTCACTTTCTGTAAGCTCCAAATCCGCCTTTCCTCCGCCAAAGAGTTCCTTAAACACAATATCAAACTGCTCCTTAATGGCTTCAAACTTCTCTTCAAACTGCTTTCGCATCTCACTGTCCAGCTCATGAATAATTTGAAGAAGTGCCTCTTCCGCCTTCATAAGATCATCTCTTTGGGTTGATAAGAATTCATAACGTTCGGATAAATTTTTAAAATCCTCAATTGCGTTAACATTAACATCTCCAAGTTCCTTAATCTTACCCTTGATTTCTACAATTAATTTTTTCACTTGGTTGAGGCTTAATTTCTCATCAATTGGCAGCGTAAGAGCACTGGTGTAGGAAAGCTCATATTCCTCCCACATATAAGTCATCATCTGTTCGGATTGTTCCAACAATTTCTCTTTTTGTCCGCTTAGACGGAAACACTCTTTGTCTAACTCATTCATAAGTGCAGAGAGTTCTTCTCGTTTCGTAAAGAAATTTTTATGTATCTTATTAATATTTTCTTTCTCCGAGACTTTTTCTTTGATGCTTTGATCTAATACTAAGATGCTATCTTCATATTTTTTCTTTAACAACAGTGCTTGCTCTATTGCCTTTTCCTTCTCTTCAACTGCCAGAGTAGCCTTTAAAATATCAGCCTTTAACTGTGCTTCCTCTTCAAAAAGCTTTTCTATTTCCCTCTTAATACGCTTTACATTCTCAAGAATAAATTGCGCATTTTGCTCATAGGTAGACAATTCCAGTTTTAACTGTGAGGACTTTTCATTAGCAGCTTGTTCTTTTGTACGTTCTTCTTCCAACTGCTTTGACAAATGCTCAATCTGCTGTTCTTTTTCACTATTCAATTTAATATTACTGCTTAAAGAATCATTCAGTTTATTTAAATTATCTTTTAAATCCTTTGCCTGAAGCTCTATCTCCTGTAACTCTTTTACATACTCCTGATAAATAGCTTCTGCTTCTGCTTTTTTTGCTATTTCTCTATTCAGATTCATCTTTGCGGTATTCTGCTCAAGATAGTTCTCTTGAATTTGTGTTTTTAAACCTTCAAGATTTTGACGTAACTTTTGCTTTTTCTCTTTTTCATCTTCCTTTTTTTGCAATAAAGAATTCATTTGAGTTTGGAAGAAGGTTACCTGCTCTTCAATTTCTTCAATTTCACGACGTCTACCAAGTAAATTACTTGCATTTTTATATGCTCCACCAGAGATGGACCCGCCTGGTGTTAATAGTTCGCCTTCCAGAGTTACAATACGAAGAGAATATTGATATTTCTTAGCTAACATAGTTGCATTATCAATATGATCAACTACAATAATTCTACCAAGCAAATAGTCAATTAGGGTATGGAATTTCTTGTCCGTCTCCACAAGAGAATTTGCCAGGCCAAGCACTCCGGGTTCTTTTAGAACTTTATCTTGCTGCTGATTTGAACCTGCAGAAATATTAGTAAGCGGTAAAAAGGTAGCTCTACCAAATTTATTCTGCTTCAAATAAGAAATCAAACTCTTTGCAGTGGTTTCATCCTCAGTTACAATGTTTTGTATTGATCCACCAAGTGCTGTCTCAATGGCAGTTTCATAAGTCTTTTCTACTTTAATAATATCTGCTACAACACCAACGATTCCAGGTTTCTGTGCCTTAAGCTCCATAACTTTCTTAATACTGACACCATATCCTTCATACCGTTCTGTCAAATTCATTAAGGTTTCAAGTCGAGATTTCTCTCCCAGATAACTTGCCTGAAGTTCATTATATTTTAAATTAGTTGCATCAATTAATGACTGTGTTTCAGCAATTTGTAGCTCTAGTTCACCACTTACCTTTGTCTGTTCCACTAAGTTCTGTGAAATAAGATTCAATCTCTCAGTACAATTTTGAATTACTTCTTCAAACTGGCTCTCTTCACTTTTATTCTTAATCAGTTTTTGATTTAAATCTGCTTTTCTAAAATTATTTTGCTCCAACATTGTTTCATAGCGCTGCATATTACTTTTAATGCCAGAATTAACATTAAGATGCTCGTATATTTCATTGTTGCAGGATTCGATATTTTTGGAATAAGAAATAATATTATTTTTAATGTGAGTTAATTCATTCAAAGCATCAGTGAGAACATCATCCATGCTTGAAATTTTCTCATCCATACTAGCCTTCTCATCCAAATAACCATTCTCTTCTGACTTCTTTGACTCAATATTTTGCTGATTGGTATTGATACGATTATGTATGTACTCATCATTCTGCTTAAATGAGCTAATTTGTTCCTTCAAAAGCTTTATTTCACTTTCAGCTTTTTCTTTATCTAAAATATGCTCATTATAGTTCTGCTTTTCCTCTTCAATCTGCTTGTCGTATTCCTCAAGCTGCTGCTCTAAACGGACATATTCTTCTTTTGTATTTTCATAATCAGTTTTTGCATGTTCAAATCCATCCGTAGCAATGGTCAGCTTGTCCTCTAATTGCTCCTTAGCAACATGAAGCTTTTCATATTCCTTTAAAAACTGATTAACTTCAAGATCCTTTAATTCTTCCTTTAACTTCAAATAAACCTTAGCAACAGAAGACTGTTTTTCTAAGGGTGATAGTTGTTTTTCTATTTCTTTAATAATATCACTGACACGTGATAAATTTAATTTTTCTTCTTCTAAATTTTTCTCGGCAGTATGCTTCCTGCGTTTAAACTTTACAATACCTGCCGCTTCATCAAAAAGTTCTCTTCGATCCTCGGGTTTTCCACTTAATATTTTATCAATCTGTCCCTGTCCGATAATAGAATAACCTTCCTTACCGATACCGGTATCTAAAAACATCTCATAGACATCCTTGAGTCGGCAGGAGGTTCCATTAATTAAATATTCACTTTCACCGGAACGATAGACTCTTCTGGCAATGGTCACTTCCTCATAATCAATCGGTAATTTATGATCTGAATTATCCATTGTAAGGGCAACATAGGCATATCCTAGTGGTTTACGTGCTTGCGTACCGGAGAAAATAACATCCTCCATTCTTGCACCTCTAAGTTGTTTTGCGCTTTGTTCTCCCAGAACCCAACGTACTGCATCTGCGACATTGCTCTTACCACTTCCATTTGGCCCAACGATTCCGGTAATCCCATCATGAAATTCCAGTACTATTTTATTGGCAAATGATTTAAAACCGTGAACTTCAATACTTTTTAAATACATTCATAGTCTCCCATCTACTAACTATCGTACTTTTAAGCTGTCCAAACCATTCCCATAGATGATGGATCAGCTAAATCCTCACATATTTTCAATACTTATTTTTCACTTTGCTTCATATTCTGAATTGCTTGATTCGCTGCTTCCTGTTCTGCAGCCTTTTTGGTTCTGCCTGTTCCAAATCCTATTTCATCATTTCCAAGACAAACAGCAACACGAAAGGTCTTGTTATGATCAGGACCTTCTTCAGAAATAAGCTTATAGCGCAGTTTCTGCTTTTGATTCGTATCGTTTTGTATGATTTCCTGTAAGATAGTCTTGCTATCGAAAAAGAGAGTTTTATCCTTCAGTCCTTCTAAAAAAGAAACCTTGATAAACTCTTTTGCATTAGTAAAACCACCATCAAGATAAATTGCTCCAATTACTGCCTCAAGTGCATCGGATAGAATGGAGTCACGTCCTCTTCCGCCGGAGCTATCCTCCCCTTTGCCTAACAATATATATTCTCCAAGCTTTAAATCTCTCGCTCTGGCTGCAAGTGTCTGTTCACACACAATACTAGCTCTTAGCTTAGTTAAATCTCCCTCGGATAATTCCTTGTTTTCAATGTAGACATACTCACTAGTAACAAGTTCTAGTACGGCATCTCCAAGAAACTCGAGTCGTTCATTGTTCTTAGACTTGTTCAGTCTCATCTCATTTGCATAGGAGCTATGGGTTAAAGCATGCTGTAATATCGATGGATCGCTAAATTGATAACCGATGTTCTTCTCTAAAAGTTCCAGCTTCTCCTCGATTTTTTTGCGTATTTTCATATTTAATCTCCATCTAAAAATGTGATGAAAGAGACTGCAAGGCAGCTCTTTCTATATGCAGTACACACTTTTGTTCTTTATTTTAAGGATGATGTAGATGAAAAGCCCATAAATAAGGTAAACCTTATTCACAGGGCTTCTACATACCATAAATATTACATAAATAACACTGTCTATGGAAAGGCGTAAACATTAACACCTTCAAATCCATCTATTAGTTCATAGCATTTTTAATCTGCTCAACTGCATCTGCTACGGTAACAATATTCTCTGCTTCTTCATTCGCAATTTCAATATCAAATTCTTCTTCAATACCCATAATAATCTGGAAAACATCCAAAGAATCTGCTCCTAAGTCATCAACAAAAGTTGTGTCCATTGTAATCTCATCTGCATCAACATTTAATACTTCGCCTATAATTTTTTGTAATTTTTCAAATTCCATAATCATTCACCCTTCTTATAATATTTGTTCATTATTAAGATTCATTTTAATTTTATCATTAATATGCTGTTCCATAAACGTTACACATTGTAATATGGAATTACGAACCTCTGTACTTTTAGCATTTCCATGAGTTTTTACAATAAGTCCATTTAACCCAAGCAATGGTGCACCGCCGTACCTGGAGGCGTCAAAATCCTTCAAGGTTTCTTTTAGTGCCGGCTTACATAGTAAAGCGCCAATTTTGCTTCTAAAGGTACTCATTAAACCTGTCTTAATCTTAGATACCAATGCTGATCCAAGTCCTTCGTATAATTTCAGAATAACATTACCTACAAATGCTTCACAAACGATAACATCTGCTCCACCATTCGGTATTTCTCTCGCCTCAATGCTGCCAATAAAATTAATATCACTACAGTCTTTTAACAGCGGAAAGGTTTCTTTTACAAGTTGATTTCCCTTTTCTTCTTCTGCACCTATATTAACAATAGCAACACGTGGATTTTTAATTCCAATCACATTCTCCATATAAATGGAACCCATTTTTGCAAATTTAACTAAATGGGAAGGTCTTGCATCGACATTCGCTCCACAATCAATTAAAAGTGAAACTCCTGCCATGGTAGGAAGTAAAGGCGCTAAAGGTGGGCGCTCTACACCTGGAATTCTTCCAACAATCAACTGTCCACCAGCCAAAACAGCACCGGTACTTCCAGCTGAAACGAGTGCATCTGCTTCTTTGTTTTTAACCATATGCATTGCCGCAACAATTGATGAATTCTTTTTTCTACGAATCGCAAGAACTGGAGATTCATGATTCGTTATGACTTCTGGTGCATGTACAATAAGGATTCGTTCTTTGTCATAATTATATGACTGCAGTTCTTTTCGAATAATTTCTTCATCACCGGTGAGAGCGACTTTGATATCGTTCTTTTCCTGTACTGCAAGAACTGCTCCTTTGATTACTTCAGCAGGCGCGTAATCGCCGCCCATTGCATCAACTGCAATTGTAATCTGTCTTTGCATATCTTCCTCCATTATAATGCTGTTAGAATAGTCTTAGCAACTAACTATAAATCATATTCATAGGGTCTCGTAGCTAATCTATAAAACAATATACACGGTATTATTCTAAAAATCAACCATATTTTTGAAAAGTGCTAAGAGTTTACGTGACACATTAATATATTCCAAATCCTTCAATAAAATGTGTACAATTGCTCACTTTACCTTCTAGCAACAGAAAACCTCCGCCTTTAAACAGCGGAGGTCAATATTTAATTATATGATATTACTAAACCTTTTTATAAAAGAACGATTTGTAATTATGAAAACCTATTTGTCCAGCTTGAATAATTTGTTCGGTACTTCCAACAAACAATAAAGCATCTCTTTTTAAAGCCTTATGAAAATCCGCATAAATTTTATTCTTTGCATCATCTGTAAAATAGATTAGGACATTACGGCAAACAATCATATCGCAGTTAGCTGGATATGGTTCTCTTAATAAATCATGCTGTTTAAACTCAACACAATTACGGACTGATTCAGAGATTTGATAAGTTCTGTCATTAATCTTTACAAAGTACTTATCTAACAAGTCCTTTGGAACTCCTTTTAAACTTTTCTCATTATAAAAGCCAGCCATTGCTTTTGCCATAACATTCTTATCAATGTCAGTAGCAATAATCTTAATACGACTTAGCGGAATAAAACGAGAAAGTAACATAACAAGAGAATATGGTTCATCCCCTGTGGAACAAGCAGCACTCCAAATCTTTAATTCCTTCCCAAAACGCTCAAAGAGATACGGGAATACTTCCTTCTCTAATAAAAGCCATTGCTCTGGATTTCGGAAAAATTCAGATACATTAATTGTTATATAGTTAATGAACTCGTCTAAAATCGTTTTGTCTGTTTTTAATCTCGAAATATAATCTGTATAAGAATTAATTCCATGTTTTGTAATCAGCGCTTCAATACGTCGTTTCATCTGACGTTCTTTGTAAGAATTCAAGTCAATCTTAGTCATTTCATAGATCGATTGTTTGAAATTTTCATAAGTTCCAAGCACAGTAAGTCTCCTTCATCGTACGAGGGATGTATGAGTAATTATTCTGCAGATACTTCCTCTTCTGGCTGTTCTTCTTTTTCAGGAGCTTCTAATGCTTTGATGCTTAAGCTTATTTTCTTATCATCTTTATTAAATTCTACTACTCTTGCTGTGATTTCCTGACCAATTTTTAATGCATCAGCAGGCTTCTCAACATGCTCTTTAGAAATCTGGGATACATGTAATAATGCATCAATACCAGCTTCAAGTTCAATGAAAGCACCAAAGTCTGTCATACGAGCTACAGAACCAGTTACTACATTGCCAACTGCAAATTTAGTCTCAGCGTTAATCCAAGGATTAGCACCTTCAAATTTTAAACTAAGAGCAATTTTCTCGCCCTGAATATCTTTAACAAATGCTTTAACAGTCTCTCCAACCTTGAATACCTTCTTAGGATTCTCAACTCTGCCCCAAGACATTTCAGAGATATGAAGAAGACCATCAGCACCACCAAGATCAATGAATGCACCGAAATCAGTAATATTCTTAACAGTACCTTCTACAGTTGCGCCTACAGCGATTTTCTCAAAAAGAGCTTTCTTTAAGGTTTCTTTATTCGCAACGATTAACTGCTTTCTATCACCAATAATTCTTCTCTTCTTAGGATTGAATTCAGTAATAACGAAATCAATCTTCTCACCCTGATACTTAGCAAGATCCTTCTCATAAGAATCTGAAATTAAGCTTGCAGGAATGAATACTCTAGCTTCATCAATAATAACACTTAAACCACCGTTTAATACAGAAGCAACTTTAGCAGAAAGAACTTCTTTCTTCTCAAATGCTTCTTCAAGTCTCTTGTTGCCTTTTTCAGCAGCAAGTCTCTTGTAAGTTAATGCAACCTGGCCTTCACCATCGTTTGCTTTCAGAATCTTAGCCTGCATAACATCACCAACATTAACCATAGTTCTTAAGTCAACGTTAGGGGTATTGGTGTATTCATTTCTTGTGATTACACCTTCCGACTTGTAGCCTATATTTAAGATGATTTCATCTTCTTTTACAGCCAAGACAATTCCTTCTACAACATCACCGTTGTTTATTTGCACTACTTTCTCTTCTTCTAATAATTGTTCAAAACTCTTCTCTGACATAGCGGTATGAACCTCCTTGATAATATTGTTTGGGGTCGAAGCCCCTGCTGTAATACCTACGTTTCGATAAGATTTAATCAGAGTTAAATCCAGGTCATCAAGTTTCTGTATATAGTAAGTATTTTCACATTCTTTTTTGCTAATTTCATATAGCTTTCTGGTATTAGAGCTATGCTCTCCACCAATGACTATCATTGCATCAGATTCCCGTGCTAATTGATAGGTCTCAGTCTGCCTTTCCTGTGTGGCATTGCAAATCGTATTTAAAACAAATATATCATAACCCTTTTCTGATATAATTTCAACTAATTCTTGAAATTTCTTGTAATTAAATGTCGTCTGTGCCACAATGCATATCTTTAAATTCTTAGCAAGATCAAAGGATTTTGCTTCCTCCTCATTTTCAATCACTGTGCAAGTGGGGTTGTTTGGATTGTTTTCATCAACAGAACACCATCCAATAATCCCCTGAACTTCAGGATGAGACCGATTACCTATAATAATGATATGTTCCGCATTTTGACTTCTTTCTCTTGCTACTTTGTGTATTTTCTTCACATATGGACAGGTCGCATCAACCACTTTATGACCCATTGAGAGAAATTCATTATGCAGTGCTTCCGAAATCCCGTGAGAACGTATAATTATAGTTCCCTTAGGCAGGGTTTTTAATTCTTCCGCAGAGTAGGTTACTTTAACACCTTTTTTTATTAAATCTGCAACTACTTCATCATTATGAATAATTGGTCCGTAGGTATAGACATTTAAACCAGCCTCTACCTCTTTATAAACCAGATCAACTGCTCGTTTAACACCAAAGCAGAAACCTGCGCTTTTTGCTGTTGTAACTTTCATTCTTTATCAGCATCCTTTTTACTGTAAAAACCTATGCCAATACTTTTACTATGTGAAATATACTTGCGTAAAAGTAGGACAAATCTTTGTGTATCTGTGATTCTAACTGTTCTGAACAGTTACATATCATTTTTATTATCTAACCTTCTCATAAAGACCAAGTATTTCTTCTACCACTTGATCAATGGTTAAATCTGAACTATCTAGATAGATGGCATCCTCTGCTTGTACTAATGGTGCAAATTCTCTTGTCATATCACGATTATCTCGTTCAATGATATCAAGTTCAATAGCTTCTAAATCAGCTGCTTCCCCTTTTTGCTTGAGTTCTGTCCACCTGCGTCTAGCTCGTTCTTTTGAACTAGCTGTTAAATATATTTTTAAATCAGCATTTGGAAGAACAAAGGACCCAATATCTCGGCCATCCATAACAACATTCTCTTTTCTAGCCAAATTCTGCTGAAGTTCTACCAATTTTAATCGAACTGACTTATTAACAGAGGAAGCACTTGCCATATTCCCTACTTCTTCCGTTCTAAGTAATCCACTTACATTTTCACCGTTTAAAATAACTTGCTGCTCACCATCTCTATATTCAATGGTAACATCCACCTTCTGACAAGCTTTTTCAATCCCTTCCACATCCGAAGCCTGGATATGATTTTGCAAAAAATAAAAAGCCATTGCACGATACATTGCTCCCGTATCTATATAGACGAAGCCCAACTCTTTTGCGATCCTTTTTGCTATAGTACTTTTTCCGGCTCCGGCCGGACCGTCAATTGCCAGATTGAAATATTTCATCGCAATTACCTCCAGGTTACTATTTTTTATAACATTACACTAATCCTACCATTGATTACTTCCCAATCAAAGAATATTATCTGAATCAATAGAATAAGTTTAAATATTTTCGCCTTAATTTACCGAATTTCCTGCTAAATAAGCGGTTGACCAGGCAATCTGAAGATTAAAACCGCCGGTTAATGCATCCAGATCAAGAACTTCTCCTGCAAAGTACACATTGGGAATTATCTTTGACTCCATGGTGGATGGATTAACTTCCTTCACCTGAATTCCACCCTTTGTCACCACGGCCTGTGAATAATCACTTAATCTTGTGATTTGTAATTTTAAATTCTTTAATAAATTAACCAATGCCAGACGTTCCTCTTTGGTAATAGAATTTACTTTCTTTTCCGAATCAATACAGCTTAGTCGAATGATAACATCTATTAATTTATTTGGCAATAGCTGGTCCAACGAATTCTTAAATTGTTTATTTTTAAATTCTTCAAAATCACGCAGTATTCGTAAATCCAACTGTTCTGTTGTTAATGCCGGTTTTAAATCAATACTAATTTGCAAGGACTCCTGTTTATTAAGATACGGAAGAATATAGCTGCTGGCACTTAAAATAATAGGGCCACTAACGCCAAAATGTGTGAATAAAAGTTCTCCGAATTCTTTAAATATTACCTTCTGCCCAGAATTAATAGTTACCTCTACATTTTTTAAAGATAACCCCATTAATTCTTTGACGAAGCTTTCCTTCACATGAATTGGAACAAGTGACGGACTAAGCTGTGTTATCGTATGCCCCATAGATTTTGCAAATTCAAAACCATCACCTGTAGATCCGGTCAACGGATAGGATAGACCACCGGTTGTAATAATGATAGCATCTGCCACTAATACTTCTTTTTTACCCTTTACCATTAATCCGTAAAAACTGCCTTCACGGGTAACAACCTCCGTAACTTCAGTTTGATATTTTATCTCAACACCCTGACGCTCTAGTTCACGTCGCAGAACAGCGATTACATCCGAGGATTTATCAGATAATGGAAATACTCGATTGCCCCTCTCTGTTTTTATTGGAAGACCCAGCTGTTCAAAAAAATCCATGGTATCATAATTACTAAACGAATGATAAGCACGAAAGAAAAATTTTGGATTGCTGATAATCTGTTCAAAGAATTCATCACGGTCACATGCATTGGTTAAATTGCATCTGCCTTTCCCTGTAATAAATAACTTTTTCCCCAGTCTATCATTTTTTTCAAACAATGTAACCTTATGCCCATTTCTAGCTGCAAAGATTGCAGCCAGCATTCCAGCTGCACCGCCTCCTACTACATATATCTTACTCATGCGTGCCTCCGTCTCTTTTTCTAACATATCCAGATGTCAAGCCAGATTACGTTACTATGTTACAAGATACCATAAAAAAAGGTAATTGTCGAATACAAAATACTGTATCGCAATTACCTTAGAGTTTAATTATTAATTACCGCCCAGATAAATATCATTAATTCCAAATTCATTTACGCCACTTTCATATGCTTTATCGTCCACACGAAAAATAACTTTTTTATAATCTGCAAGATTATCAATCAAGCTCTGAGCAATCGCATCCAGTACAGAAGTTTCATATTCTGATCCTAAATTATTATTAAAAGGGGTCTTCTCTTTATCAAAATTGACGATAACGATATCATCCTTTGTAGTCACATCTTTTATTCCTACAACAATTGACTGATCAAGTAACGATTCCACCACATTATTGACAATTAGCTCAGGAGTAATCTCAACCTCCTGGGGTATTCTTGCCGTTGCTATTTGAATATCACCAGAGTCAGGATTAACAGTATATATCGTCAAATCAATATTTACAGTTGGTGCAATTACGCTGATTGTAGGTGTGGGTGTTTCCAAATTTATAGCTGAACTTACAGCATCTTCCGTGGTTTTTAATTGATCGGAGCTTTCATTGAGTACTTTATCACCGCTAGCTTCATAAGCTGCTGTATCAGTAATCTCGGGGGTACTTGTTGGTGTCTCTTCGACATCCTCCGTAGATGCATCAAAAAAGCTAAAATCAATCATATTACAACCTTGAAAAAGCAAGATTCCTATCAACAATAGAAATAACAGATTACGGGAAAAACGCCTCATAACAGCCTCCTTTCAAAATGATCCTATCCATAAGTTATAGCATACTTTTATAGTCCTTATCTTAATGGCCAACTGTGTCATTTATATGTTATTTATATGTTATTATGGAAACAATTTTATAAAATTATTAATTTAGGAAATTAAATAATACGTAGAAACCCTTATTTTGTCACAATTTTCCATGATTATAAAATACATTTGCGAAGTAAATCCAGTGCATATATTACGCTCAAATCACGTACCTTTTCACGGTTCCCCTTAAGACGTAATTCTTTTACTTCAATCTGATTATTTACCAAGCAAGCGATATAAACAAGTCCTACTGGTTTTTCTTCTGTCCCGCCCTCCGGTCCTGCGATACCAGTTACTGCAATCGCTGCATTGGCCCCGGAAGCTTTCGCAGCTCCAAGCACCATCTCTCTTGCTGTTTGCTCACTTACTGCACCATACATTGCTAAGGTCTCTTCCTTAACTGCTAAATACTTCATCTTAGCTTCATTAGAATAAGTAATAAATCCTTCTTTTAATACCTCGGATACACCAGAAACGTTAACCAGCCTTCCAGTAAGTAGCCCGCCGGTACAGGACTCTGCGGTTGCAAGGGTGAGATGCTTTTCCTTTAATAACGAAACTATGACTTCTTCTAAGGTCTCGCTCTCATTTGTGGTATAGATATTGTTACCAAACCGTTTGTATAATTCATCCACCAGTGGTTTGATTTGAAGTTTTGCTTCTACCTCTGAATCAGCTGCTGCAGTAATTCGAAAATGAACCTCGCCATTCTTTGCATAAGGTGCTATTGTAGGATTTGTCTGTTTTTCTATGAGATCAAGTATATCTGTTTCTGCTTTACTTTCACCTACACCACAGATTTTGACCATGGAGGACAGAAAAATCTTATTTTGCTTCTGTTGTAAATACTTTTTAATTTGCGTATCAAACATGGGTTTCATTTCAGAAGGGGGTCCGGGCATTAAAATAATAGCCTTGCCATTCTCTTCAACAATATAGCCAGGTGCTGTTCCATTGTTATTTTCCACCACAATGCAACCATCTATTTTTAAAGCCTGCTTCCAATTGTTTTCCGTAATCTGATGGTTGATATCCTTCCCCTTATATCTAAACTCAAAATAGGAGGCTATTCTTTCCTTTGAAGCTTCATCCATGATTAATTCTTTTTTTAAAACCTTGGCTACTGCTTCCTTTGTCATATCATCCTGGGTTGGTCCAAGTCCACCAGTTAATATAATAATATCGGATCTTGAAATAGCCGTCTGTAAAACCTCACAGAGTCGACCTTCGTTATCGCCAACAGAAACCTGGTAATACAAGCTAAACCCAAGCTCCGCACACTTTTCTGAAAGATACTGGGTATTCGTATTAACGATATTGCCTAATAATAACTCTGTTCCAACACTAATTAACTCTACTGTCATAATAATGCCTCCCTTTGTCTTCATTTATTTAGAAAGAACACTATTTCATACCATTGCTTCATAAGCTTAGTAATCCATAGTGTTCTTTTCATTCCTATCATTTATTTCTATTATAAACTAATTTAATGTTTCTCTTTTAAAACGTTTTTATTCTTAATCATATAATCCAGCAAGGAAACTACAGTTAGAATTACCGATAAATAGATAGAAATTTCCTCCAACACGTTAATAACGCTGTTATCCAAATTAATAATTAACATGACACTCATTACCATCTGCACATTTGTCTTAATTTTTCCCCACCAACTGGCAGCAATTACGACGCCATTGTCAGATGCAATTAAGCGAAATCCACTAATAATAAACTCACGAGCGATAATAATAATTGCAATCCAGGCAGCCACCTGCTTCAGTTCAACAAAGCATATCAAAGCACTGCAAACCAGCAGCTTATCAGCAAGAGGGTCCATGAACTTTCCAAAGTTTGTTACCAGATTATTTTTTCTAGCAATATACCCATCTAAAAAATCCGATAAGGCGGCGATCAGGAATATTGCTGCAGCTATTACTCGATGATATGGAATTTCAGGAATTAACATGAATATTAAAAAAATCGGTATCATCGCTACTCGAAATAGAGTAATTTTATTTGGTAAATTCATTGCATCTCCATTCTGCCCTGATAAGGCCTTATAACTATTATTCATTACATTAAGATTTTTTACTCAAATCGATTAACTTATCCTTCCACCAATTCACCTACAAGGTCATAGCCTTTTGCACCTGTTACCACTGCCTTCACTATATCACCGGACATTAGTTCATATCTAGAGCTAATAAATATAAATCCATCTACCGACGGTGCATCCATATATGTTCTACCAATATATACATTTTCCTCTTCCGGTATTTTCCCTTCTACCAAAACATCAAATTGATGATCCACCATATCCGCTGTTTTCTCAAAGACAATGGACTGCTGAAGCTTCATGATATCTTTCTGTCTTTGTTTCTTAGTTTTTGCCAACACCTGTGGTTTTAGTTTCGCAGCTGGAGTTTCATCCTCCTTTGAATAGGTGAATACACCCAAACGGTCAAACTTCATCTCTTTAACAAAATGAATCAACTCATCATGGTCTTGTTCTGTTTCAGTGGGGAAGCCTGTAATTAAAGTTGTACGAAGCACAATATCAGGTATATTGTTACGCAGCTTTGATATGATATTCATTAAATCTTTCTGATTTGTTCTTCTTCCCATAAGTTGTAGAATTCGATCTGATGCATGCTGTATCGGCAAATCTAGATAGCGACAAATCTTTGGTTCTTCTTTCATTGTTTCGATTAACTCATCCGTAATTTCTTCCGGATAACAATAAAGGATACGAATCCATTCAATTTTTTCTATTTTAGCAAGTTCCTTTAACAATTTAGGAAGTTCCTTTTTTCCGTAAATATCTTTGCCGTAAAGAGTTGTCTCCTGTGCAACTAATATTAATTCTTTGACACCCTGTTCAGCAAGGTAGGTTGCTTCGTTTATTAATTCTTCCATAGGGACACTTCGGTAGTTGCCACGTACCTTAGGAATAATACAGTAGGTACAGTGTTTATCACAGCCTTCAGCAATTTTAAGATATGCAAAATAACTGCCAGAGGTAATCATTCTCTTGCTGCTAACTTTGGGAAGCATGTCTAAATCTTCGAAGTGAGTAAATTTTTGACCCTCTAAAATCTTTTCAATAACATTTATAATTTGCGCGAAACTTGTGGTACCGATTAAAGCATCCACCTCAGGAATCGCATCTAAAAAGTCATTTTTATATCGTTCTGCCAAACAACCGGTAACAATTAAAGCTTTTAATTTTCCAGTCTTTTTGTATTCTGACATTTCAAGTATTGTATTTATACTCTCCTGCTTTGCATCATTAATAAAGCAACAGGTATTAACAATGATAATGTCAGCTTCCTCTTCTGAATTCGTAATTGCGTATCCATTCTCATGCAGTATTCCAAGCATATTCTCACTGTCTACAAGATTCTTGTCACAGCCTAGAGATACAAAAAATATATTCATTAAAACCTCCAAACAATTAGTAAAACAATTTAGTTTCTCAATATTTATCGGATACATGTATTCAACAAGTATCTACGTAAATTACACACGCAAGCAACATTGTAACAGCTTTTTTAGAAAAAGCAAATTGTTTTTCTCATACTGTTGCTCCATCAACAACATTTTGTATCATACAACTATAGAATTCTATAATCATACAAACCTAATACTAACAATGTGATTGATTACGCGGAAATTTTACGATATTTTACGATGTTGCTGATTGTACACAATTCTTCATTAGCATAGCAATGGTCATTGGACCAACTCCACCAGGAACAGGGGTGATTGCTTCTGCAACTTCAAATAGCTCCTCATAAACAACGTCACCACAAAGTTTATTATCCGTAGCACGGTGAATACCTACATCGATAACCACTGCTCCTTCTTTAACAAAGTCCTTGGTTACAAACCTGGGTTTCCCAATTGCTACGATTAAAATGTCTGCTCGCTTTGTAATCTCTTTCAGATTCTTCGTTCTGGAGTGGCAGATTGTTACCGTTGCATTCTCCCTTAACATTAATAACGCCATTGGTTTTCCAACAATATTACTTCTTCCAAGTATTACACATTCTTTGCCTTCTATTTCAATATTTGACCGTTTTAGTAATTCAATAATACCAGCTGGGGTACAGGATACAAAACCCTTTTGACCAATACTTAGGGCACCTACACTTTGAGGATGAAATCCGTCCACATCTTTTATCGGAGAGATTGCTTTAATAATAACATCCTCGTCAATGTGAGCAGGCAAGGGCAATTGAACAAGAATTCCATTCACCTCTGGATTATGATTCAGCTGTTCGATTATTAGAAGTAATTCTCCCTGGGTTGTTGCTTCATCTAATTTGTAGGACACCGAATTAATCCCAATGTATTCGCAGGCTTTCTGTTTATTCCCTACATAAACACTGGAGGCTGGATCGTCTCCCACCTGTATCACAGCTAAAGTAACTTCAACCCCTTCTGATTTTAACCCAGCAACCTGTTCTTTTAATTCGTCCTTTATTTCTGCTGATATCTTCTTACCATCAATAATGAGTGCCATCCACTAACTCTCCAATCTGAATATTGTCCAATTTATATTAATTCTACACCTGTCTAATCGTAGAATAAGCTTGTTTCATTCCTAATATATTCTAATATATTCCTTGTAATATCACAAGAAATATTTCATAGGTTATGAAAAGGCTTTTACAAAATTGGTGTGCCAATTCTGTAAAAGCCTTATTTCCTTTTATTATTAATGTTATGACAATTAGCCCCTATAGTAATTGATGAGACAACCTTGTAAGATAATTTGTCTTTCATCATCAGTCAATTCACCCAGTTGCAGGGTAAATTCCTTCATATCCTTTGTTACTACATAAGCAGTAATTGAATTACTCTTTTCAAGGATTGCTTTTTTTACATCCTTTATGTAAATGTAATCACCATTTGTAAAAGGCAGTTCTTCTTTTATTAAGAAAGGAAGCATACCCCAGTTAATCAAATTGGAACGATAACGTTTTGTCGCATATTCCTTTGCAATATTAGCGAACCCTCCCAGAACCTTTTGACAGCTGGCAGCTTGTTCTCTTGCAGAGCCATCGCCTGGCTTTACAGCAAAAATTGAACTTCCAATTTGAGTTGCACTTCTATCAATATTAAATTTTGCTTCAATTGTCTCATATACTGCTTTCAGCTCTGAATTAGCCTTAAGAACATCTTCTCCAGCAATTCTTGCTTTCTCTGCCTTTTGAACTTCCTTTGCGCGGCCAACATAGGCTGGGTCCTTACGAGATAAGGTGAATTCTGCAAGGCCTAAAGGATTGGAACGGTAAGAAGAGGTTTCACCGGAAGGAATTAATTCATCCGTGGTTGTAACCGGGTCATGTATTTCAGATACCACTTTAAGTATCATATCCTCGCTCAGGGCTGTCATAGTCGGCCAGTCAACAATTCCAGGTCCAAATTTGACTTCCACCTCTTTGTTTGGCTTACCAACACCATTATATACTCTGTTATCATATATTTTACTATCAAAATAATACTTAGGTTTACTGAAATTCACGTCTATCTCTTCTGCTGAAGTTAAATACCCCTGACTGGCAGCAGTTGCCGCAATGGATTTTGCATCCATTAATGCCACGGAAGCAATTTGACCATTGGTGATCTTGGAACCTTCACGGTTAGGGAAGTTTCTTGTAGCATGACGAATACTAAAGCCATTATTAGCAGGTACATCCCCTGCTCCAAAGCAAGGTCCACAGAAAGCAGTTCGAACGGTTGCTCCTGTTGCCATTAATTTTGCAATTGCACCATTCTTTACTAACTCCATATAAATGGGCTGGCTGGCAGGATATACGCTAAGTGAGAACTCATCGGAACCAATATATTTTCCCTCTAAAATATCTGCTGCATCACAGATGTTTTCAAATCCACCACCGGCACAACCAGCAATTGATCCCTGATCCACATATAATCTGCCATTTCTAATCTTATTCTTTAAAGAATAGGTTACCTTACTTCCACCCAGGCTAATCAGTGCATTCTTCTCCACTTCATCTAACACATCGTAAAGATTAGTGTTTAGTTCATCAATGGTATACACATTGCTTGGATGAAATGGCATTGCAATCATAGGTTTTATCTCTGATAAATCAACATATACCATACCATCATAATAAGCAATTGCTTTCGGTGAGATTTCTTTGTAATCAGAAACCCTATGGTGCTGCTCATAAAAATCTTTTACAGAAGAATCCGTTACCCAGATAGAGGAAAGACAGGTGGTCTCTGTAGTCATAACGTCAACACCAATTCTAAAATCTACGCTTAGATTTTTAATGCCATCACCAACGAACTCCATTACCTTATTGTTTACGTATCCATTTTTAAATACTGCACCAATAATTGCAAGCGCCACATCTTGAGGACCTACACCTTTTCTTGGGGTTCCTGTCAAATAAACAGCAACTACTTCAGGCATATTGATGTCGTAGGTTTTATTTAACAACTGTTTTACAAGCTCGGGTCCGCCTTCACCCACTGCCATTGTTCCCAGAGCGCCATAGCGGGTATGGCTATCAGAGCCAAGTACCATTTTACCGCCACTTGCAAGAACTTCTCTGGCATATTGATGAATTACTGCTTGATGAGGAGGAACATAGATACCACCATATTTTTTTGCACAGGATAGACCAAACATATGATCATCTTCATTAATGGTACCACCAACGGCACAAAGGCTGTTATGACAATTTGTGAGTACATATGGCACAGGGAATTGCTCTAGACCACTTGCTCTTGCAGTTTGAATAATACCTACAAAGGTAATATCATGGGAGGTCAATTTATCAAACTTTATTTTCAGTTTCTTCTTGTCCCCGCCTACATTATGGTCCTGTAATATTTCATAAGCCATTGTACCTTGCTTTGCTTCCTCAATTGAAAGTTCCTGTCCAGTCTTAGCTAATATTGCAGAAGCCGCCAAAGTATCATCTTCAATTATTTGCGTACCATTTAATAAGTAAATTCCGTTATCATATAATTTTATCATTTGGTCCTCCATTTATCCAAGCATTACGTCTCGTATTAATAAACTGCGCTTTCGCTGATATCAATTGTATATTCTTCGTTGCAATCTACAGCTGTAGATTTGAATATTCCGTTTGACGCTTTCACCTTCATAGTTATAAGGTTTGGATCATCTGTTGGCTCAAAGGTAATCGTAATATTTCCATCGAATTTGCTATTAAAAAAGCCTGCCGTGGTATTAATCTCTTTGGTATTTTCAAATTTAAAATTAAGGTTCATGTTGGAAGCTGTATTAAATAAATTTAATGTTTCTAACTTTTTAGTGAACTTGCTATCCGCTTTAATTGCTTCCGTCTCAATTCCAGCTGTGTCTATACCATCAATGAAAGTAATTCCAGAAAACGATACCTTCATAAACTCTAAGTCATAATCCGTATTATTCTTAATTGTCCATCTACCAAAACTACTTTCCACAATCATTAAGATAGTAATTAATACAAAAATAACTGCTGCTACAACACAAGTTCCTATAATTCTTCCCCTACTATTAAAAAAACTTTTACTTAAGGATTTTGATACTTTTTTATTTTTCATAAATACCTCCATTATTGATTTCCAATTTACACACAATGTTTATGATAATAGCACGTATAAAAATAATCAAGTCCTATTTTGTCATTTTCTATCTCAATCTATGTTAAAACTGGAATAGATAACATATTTCTAGTTTTAGAAATTATTATTCAATGCATTGAATGCATAAAAATACAACGATAGCAGCTCTAATGCAGCTATCGTTGTATTTTAGCATTTTCATTATTCTAATAAATATACCTAACCTATACAATTCTCGGAATAATACATTTTAAATAGAAAAAATACCTTGCATAACATTATTACTATGTTTAATAAGTAGCTTCTTATTAGTATTTTCGACTCCATAATTTTAAGATTTGTTCAATACAAAACTTAAAATCAATTCTTAAGATATCTTGGGTGGTATAGATTGGTATCTCCTCATAAAGCTGATCTTCTATATAATAACTCGCTTTTCCTACAGGTGTATTTGCAAGGACTGGTGCAGAAAGCTTTTCTGGTATATCATAGATGATCTTAATGTCCTCGTCCTCCCGTAGTAACAAACTAAGATCACCTTCAATTTTAAGATTTTCAAATCTCTGCTGGCCCTCTTCCACATATACCGGTTCAAATTCTTTTTTTTCAAATATCTGCCTGTTTTTATAATTATCCACCCCATATTCCATTAATTCCGTAGTATCACTCCATTTCAGGCTTTTACTTGGCGGCCAGCCACAGCCTAATACAACGGATACCAGTGTTTTTCCGTCCCTTTTTACCGCTCCAACAAAGCAATATCCTGCATCATTGGTAAACCCAGTTTTAACACCAATCGCTCCATCCATCATATATAGAAACCTGTTTTTATTCGTTACCGTGAACGATCTCTTATTATTAATCTCATGAAAACTATGAGAGGCGGTATTTGTTATCGCAATAAAGGTCTTTTGCTTGATGGCATAACTTGCTATAACAGCCAAATCTCTCGCTGTTGTATAATGCCCCTCTGCATCTAAACCGTTTGGTGTAACAAAGTTAGTATTCTCACAGCCTAATTCTCTGGCTTTATCGTTCATCATGGTAGCAAAACCCTCCACACTACCTCCAACTGCCTCTGCAATAGCTACAGCCGAATCATTATGACTTTCCAGCATGAGAGAATATAATAAGTCCTTGAGATAATACTGCTCTCCTTTTTTTACATTGAGCTGAACATCGGGCATGGTTTGCGCATAGGAAGATATGGTTACCACGGTGTCAAGCTTTGCATTTTCCAGCGCAACAATGCAAGTCATAATTTTCGTGGTACTTGCCATAGCCATTTTTTTATAACCATTTTCTTCATATAAAACCCGGTTATTATCTGCATCCAATAGCAAAGACGAAAGCGCATGAAGAGTGAGATTTGGTATCACTACTCTTTTTGTGGACGAATTGGATTTCTTAGTTTCATCCCCTTCCTCCATTAATCCACCTTCCGGCTGACTGCTATAATCTTGTGCTTTCAACAATTCATTATACTGCTCATTTTCCTTTGCAACCTTCTCATTTTCTTCTACCATTTTTTGCTCAATTTGGAGAGAATGAAGACCTGTTGAGCTAAGAAGCGAATCATAGTATTCTTTCAGACTTTTATAACTAAAGAAGGATGCAATGGCTAATAAAACCACACATATTACAATTTTAATATAATCTTTTTTCAAGACAATCACCTGAACTTATCCTTACTCTAAATTTATTGTAAGAATACCAGAATATTCATATAACTTTGAACAAAGTGTCAGCAAAACTGACACTTTCATGCCTAGGGAATTTGAGAAGTGATTGTATGCAGAAAAATAAATCATATTAGTAATAGAAAAATAATTCTTAATATGATTTATGCAAAATAAAATTATTACGGAAATCATCTCTAATTTGCAATACAAAATTCACTTTACTACAGATTTTATTCATTGTATAATTAATCGATAAAAGTTTTAATCAATACTCAATTATTTAGTGAAATTGCCGAATAATAGCAGGATTAGAGCAACTAATAAAAAGGGGATTTAATATGTCTGAAGATAAATTTTCACAAAATGAAAACAGCAGGAATGGCTTAGAGATTAAGAACAGTAATGAAATTAATCAAGTGGACACTATTTCTTCGTCTGAACTAGAACATGGCAAAGCAGAAAGTATTGAAAATGACAATGTTAAAACAGTTGAAAATGGCAATGTTGAAACCATTGAAAATGACAATGTTAAAACAGTTGAAAATGGCAATGTTGAAACCGTTGAAAACAAAAAAATAGAAACTATTGAAATTAATGATACGAAGACAGATAAACAAGCACCCTCATCAAATAAATTCAAAAAAAATCTATCTAAAATATTGCAGGTTGTATGTCTAATCGGATTTCTTGTATTTACTGGACTTTTTATTAACGAAGTTGTAATTCAGCCAATCCGTATTAAAAATTCCATCGAGTTAACTAGAGATCTTTATCACAAGCCAACAGAGGCACCAATTGCTACGACTGCACCTGTTGTGACTGTTGCAGTAACGCCAGTTGCAGAAGCTACACCTACACCTGATCCAAACCGCGATTCACAGGGTCGTTTACTTCAATTTAAGGATTTACTGGATACCAATGAGGATGTAAAAGGTTGGATTACTATTCCTGATACCAACATTGATTATGTAGTAATGCAGCCCTCCGATAAAGTCGACCCGGACTACTATCTTGATAAAGATATTAAAGGCGATTACAGTAAAGCAGGCACGCTCTACATTGACCCTAGATCTTCTGTTGAAGACAATACCAAGAATCTTGTAATTCATGGTCATAATATGGTATCCACTAAAGAGAAGATGTTCCACTTCTTATTGGAATACAATAAGGTAAGTTACTATAAGGAACATCCCGTGATTAACTTTGATACCATTTACGATACGGCTAAGTGGAAAATATTTGCAGTGGTTGTTACCAATGGCTCTTCCGAAAAAGAACCTCTTTTTGAGTATCGTACCTCAAAATTTAAGGATTCCTCAGAATTCCTGAATTTTGTATATCAGCTTCGTATCCGTTCTGTTCTCAACCTTGATATGGTAGACATAAACGAAAATGATGAGCTTTTAACCCTATCCACCTGCTCCTATGAATTAGATAATTACCGCACCGTAATTATTGCAAGAAAGGTACGTGAAGGTGAAGACCCCAGTGTGGATGTTGCCAAGGCAGCGAAAAATGAAACACCGCTATTCCCAGAGTCCTACTACTATCGGAAAGGCGGCAAGGCACCAGAAGTTGCCGCAACCTTTGAAGAAGCATTAGAAGCAGGTGAGATCAACTGGTATACTGCTCCTGTTAAATAATAAAACAACCATCAAAGAGAATCAAAAGAAAGACAAATCGTTCCACTTAACAAGAACAAGAGGTTGTTGCAGTTTTCATCTGCGACAACCTCTTGTTTTTGTATAAGTTTAGATATAAGACAAAGAAATAAGTTTTATGTCTGCACTTATTTTTTTCTTCACAGGTCGTACAAGAGAATGTTATATCCATCCCTTAATTTAAAATATCCTGCTAAAGTACTTAATCTCATTCTGTAGTTGGTTTACTACGATCAATTCCACTTATGAACAGTTGAAAATCAATTATAGCCAGACTACCAACACCTCTTACATCACTGTTATTATATTCTGTCTGTGTAACAACAAGCTGCTCCTTTTCAAGAGATAGCACATAGTCATAAATCCCACGATCGGAAACCTCATACTGAATATCATTCGCATAATCATAGATAATAATTCGGTTATCTATCATTCCTGACCCGAAACTGATTGTTGCACAGAATTCGGGAAGATTGTCTCCATTCAAATCGGCTAAATAGACATTCCAAATGGGCATACCCCAAAACAATTCCTTCTCGCCGTCCTGGTCTGTTGCCGTAAACTTTTCCGCTGTCCAGCTAAAGATTACATCTGGGAACTCATCTAGCATCAAATCATAAGTGGATGTCCAGGGTAATTGGTCATCATGATAAAAGTTCACCCATTCACGAGATTTAAAATCGGAAATTGGGGTATTTGAATTAGATACGGATACATACCTTGCTCCTTCGTCTGCAAATAATGGCACCTTAGCAGATTTAAATACAATTGTATTTTCATCAATAACCTCAAATCTAGCTATGATACTTTCATCACTCACTCCAAAAAATCCTTCTGATTTTTCAGTTTGAATACTTGCATAAATCAACAATTCGTTCTCAACAAAAGAATAAGTACATTTCGGTAATAGGTAACTGCTGATTAGAGGTGTTTTAAGCCAAGCCGTGCCATCACTATACAGATTTACGAACAACATACGTTCCAGTTTCTGTCTTTCGGTTGTATTTTCCAGAGTATATATTTTTTCTGGTGTTTCGCTTGGCATAGATAAGTCTAAAATCTCTGGTTTAGGAGCACTCTCATCAATGGAAAACTCCGCCCAAACAGTTTTCTTTACAGGTATTTCACCTTCAATATCTTGATAATAGATATCGGTGATTATTCTGTATTGACCTTCGTCAAGTTTTTCATTGAACATTTCAGGTGTTATACTGTAGTCATAACTCATCCCATCTTCTATTTTAAACGCAATATCATCAAATTTCACTCCATCAGCAAACGGAACTATCTCCCACACATCGTTAACTTGCTTTACAAGCGTAAAATAGTTACTGCAGGTCAAATTCCGTACGTTCTGATTGTTCATTAGCTGCGCATATATTGAATTATATTCGGGATTGTATGGTGTATCATTAAATTTGAAAAATACTTGTTGAAAACTCTCATCCTGAAAATCGTACACTTTTTTCCCAGATGCATCCATTGCTTTGTCTTCCCTGTTCACAGCAAACCCAATGCTTAGTCCAGCCATCACCATCACGGATATAACAATAATCACCCGTGATTTCTTTTTGAAATTTAATACATTCTTTATTCGTTCCTTTATACCACCTTCTCCAAAAGCAAGTGGACTACCGTTCACAAAATGCTGTTTTGTTGCCAGTGATATGAGGGAAAGCGAATAATCCTTTTTTATTTCGCTGCCCATCTCTTTTAACACACGCTCGTCGCAGGACATCTCCATGTCAACTCCCATCAGTAGAAATGCCACCCATGCCAATGGATTAAACCAATGCAAACTTATGGCAAAATAAGCCACTAACTTCACAAGGTGGTCACGTCTTTTGATATGGATTTGTTCATGTAATAGGATATATCGTCGTTCCTTTGCAGATAAATCTGCAGGCAAATAAATCCGTGGGTAAAAAATACCAAGTACGAACGGCGATTTTATATTTTGACCTTCATAGATATTCCCTTCCAAATGCATTGTGGCTTTCATTTTTCTCTTGAGAATAAAGAAGGAAGCCACACCGTAAAGGAGCATTATGAAAGCACCTACGATCCACACCCATCCACCAATAGTTATCCAAATTTGTAATGGATTTGCTTCATTGGGCGTGGCGGCGGCAGGAAGAACACTACTGACAATACTATTTAATTGAAGGATACCGCTTTCAATGCGTGGTATTGGCTGAAGTGCAATATCGGATGGAATTGTTTGAGCTTTAAACGGAATCAGACTGAAAATACTCTCAATAGAATACGGAAATATTAGTCGGAACCCCGCAACCGTCCATAAACAGTAAGATATTATTTTAGGCGCTTTCTTTAGTGGTAATCGCACAAGGCAGATTCCTAAGATAACAAATGACCCGGTCAGGCTCATATTCACAATTGTAAGAAACAGTTTATCCATCGACACCGCCCTCCTCGTGTTCATCAATCAACTTACGAAGTTCCTTTGCTTGTTCTAAGGTTAGTTTTTTACCCCCAATAAAGGAGGTAATAAATTGGGGTAATGACCCACCGAAGCTATCTTCTACATAGCGTCGACTTTGGTTTGCCATTAATTCCTCACGAGTAAGCAAAATCGAAATATTTGCATTTTCATTTTTGCACACTCCCTTGTCACAAAGCTTTTTTAGTACCGTGTAAGTCGTAGATTTTTTCCAGTCCAATTCATTTTTTGCAAGGGTAACCAATTCCGGTGAAGTAAGGGGTGCTTTTTGCCATATTAAATTTGCGAGTTTCTCTTCTGCTATTGTTAGATTTTCTATCATATTAACCTCCAGTCTAAGTGTTTTAAACCAGTTTCAGTCTAACACATTTAGACCAGAAGTGTCAATACTGAAATGATTGTTGAACTGTTATACTGAATGGTTATGCAAAACTCGTAATTTCTTAATTGAATGGTATTTTTTTTCAATTAAGTTATAGTATTAAATAAGTGTTTTGAAGACAATTTACCGTATGAGACGTTATTATTATGGAAGACTGCAAACAGTAATTTGTTTTTAATAATATATTTTGGAGGATGACAATGAGAGAAATATTAGTTGCAATTTTTCTTGGAATTGTGGAAGGAATAACCGAGTGGCTGCCTATCAGCAGTACGGGACATATGATTTTAGTAGAAAATTTTATTCAATTAAAGGCTTCTGATGCTTTTAAGGAAATGTTTTTTGTTGTAATACAGTTGGGTGCCATCCTTGCTGTTTTAATATTATATTTTAATAAACTAAATCCGTTATCCTTAAAGAAAACAACCCAGGAAAGACTGGATACCATGAACATTTGGTTTAAAGTTGTTGTAGGTGCATTACCTGCTGCTATCTTAGGCTTTCTGTTTGACGATTGGCTGGATGAACACTTGTATAATTATCAAACAGTTGCCATCACCTTAATCCTATATGGTATTCTCTTTATTATTATTGAAAATCGAAATAGAGATAAACGTGACAAGATAACTAATTTTTCCGAGCTTACTTATCAAACAGCCTTTCTTATTGGTATGTTTCAAGTATTATCTCTTATCCCTGGAACCTCCAGATCTGGTGCAACCATTCTTGGCGCAATCCTTTTAGGTTCCTCCCGTTTCATTGCTGCTGAGTTTTCTTTCTTCTTATCCATACCAATTATGTTTGGTGCAAGTGCCTTAAAGCTATATAAGTTTGGATTTAATTTTCAAGGGCCAGAAATAATTATTCTGCTCACTGGTATGGTTGTCGCTTTTGTAGTTTCTGTTTTTATAATACGATATCTAATGGACTTCATTAAGAATAATAGTTTTAAACCCTTTGGATGGTATCGCATTGTTTTGGGTGTAGTTGTAATAGGATATTTTGTATTAAAAGTTTAAATAGTTATTTAAACACTATTAAGATAAAAACAAGCTGTTTTACTTATCATAAATCATAAAAGGCTTCTGCTTACAGTTTCTACTGTTAGCAAAAGCCTTTTCCTTCCTACCTATTATCTTACGAAAGTATATTTTATATTGCAAAAATAATTAAGCTGTGATTATTAGTTTACATAATATCATTATGCAAATCATAATCTACCTTTAAAATCGTCATATCCGAATTGCTTGATCATTTTAATTCCAGCCTCTTTTGTATAGTAAAGTATGGAAGGCAAATTAACTCCATTAAAGGTATTGTTCTTTACCATAGAATAAATAGCCATGTCACAGAACACCAGCCTATCTCCAGCTTTAAGAGGTTCAGCAAAGGAGTAATCTCCTATCACATCTCCAGATAAACAGGTTGGCCCGCCTAACCGATAAGTATATGGAAACTCACCAGGTTCTCCAGCCCCAATAATTCTTGGTCGATACGGCATTTCTAATACGTCTGGCATATGACAGGAAGCAGAGGTATCAAGGATTGCTAATTCCATACCATTATCATTAAGTTCAAGTACAGTACTTACCAAATACCCGGCATTCAGTGCAATCGCTTCCCCTGGTTCAAGATATACCTTTATCTGGTATTTATTCTTAATTGATTCAATACAGTGAACTAAGGTTTCTATATCATAGTCATCTCTGGTAATATGATGCCCACCACCAAAATTAATCCATTTCATGTTATGCATCAGGTGTCCAAACTTTTCTTCTACAACCTTCAAGGTACGCTCTAGAACATCAGAATTCTGTTCACACATGGTATGAAAATGCAGTCCATCAATTCCTGTTAAATCAGCTTTTTGTAATTTATCAATGGTAATACCAAATCTTGAACCTATGGAACAAGGATTGTATAATTCTGTTTCAACTTCCGCATATTCAGGATTAATACGTAAACCACAGGATATTTTTCTAGGATTATTCCATACCTTGGACTTATATTTCTCCCATTGCTGTATTGAATTAAATACGATATGATCGCAGATTTCAAGAAGCTGATCAAACTCGTCTTCACGATAAGCAGGTGAAAAAATATGTGTCTCCTTGCCCATTTCCTCATAACCAAGCTTTGCTTCAAATAATGAGCTTGCGGTAGTTCCGCTTAAGTATTTACCGATTAGTGGGTAGGTACTATACATGGAAAAAGCCTTTTGTGCCAGCAAAATTTCACAGCCAGTTCGGTCAATAACGGATTTTAATATTTCACAGTTTCTTATAAGGAGCTGCTCCTCCACCACATAGGACGGTGTAGGAACAGTCATTTTATCAAAATTCATTCCATTCTCCATTTCGTAACCCTTGTGAATAATGTATTATTCCACCATTTCTGGTGCGAAGCTTTCCTTCCAGGGAAGACCGCATTCATTTAATTTTTCCATGAACGGATCTGGGTTAAACTCTTCCACATTGTGTACACCCGGTTTCTTCCACTGACCAGTTAATACCATCATGGCACCAATCATAGCTGGTACACCAGTGGTATAAGAAATTGCCTGAGAACCAACCTCACGGTAGCATTCCTCATGATCACAAACATTGTATACGTAATAGCTTACTTCATTGCCACCCTTCACGCCGGTATAAATACAACCGATATTTGTCTTACCCTTGGTTCTAGGTCCTAAGGAAGCAGGATCAGGAAGTACAGCTTTTAAGAACTGAAGAGGTATAATCTGCTTTCCTTCAAAATCAATTGGTTCAATCGATGTCATCCCAACGTTCTCCAGCACACGAAGATGTGTAATATAACGTTCTGAAAAGGTCATAAAGAAACGTATTTTCTTAATTCCAGGAAGGTTTAAGGCAAGTGACTCCATTTCTTCATGGTGCAATAAATACATATCCTTTGGTCCGATCTCTGGGAAATTGTATACTCTCTTAATCTCCAGAGGCTCTGTCTCATGGAACTCACCGTTCTCAAAATAGCTGCCCGGTGCGGTAATTTCACGAATATTAATCTCTGGATTAAAGTTCGTAGCAAAAGGATAACCGTGATCGCCTGCGTTGGCATCGAGAATATCCAAGGTATGGATTTCGTCAAAGTAATGCTTCAAGGCATAAGCAGAAAATACGCCTGTAACACCCGGATCAAAACCACAGCCAAGAACTGCTGTAATTCCTGCCTTTTCAAAACGTTCTCTATATGCCCACTGCCAGCTGTATTCAAATTTAGCGGTATCCTTTGGTTCGTAGTTAGCGGTATCCAAATAATCCACCTTTGTCGCTAAACAAGCTTCCATTATGGTAAGATCCTGATAAGGAAGTGCAACGTTAATAACTAAGGCAGGCTTGTACTGATTGATTAATGCAATCACTTCCTCCGTGTTATCTGCATCCACCTGAGCTGTGGTTACCTTTGTTTTGTAACCCTTTGCCTCTACCTGTGCTTTTAAAGCTTCACATTTCGACACAGTTCTGCTAGCCATGCAGATTTCTTCAAAAACTTCTGAGTTCTGACAACATTTATGAAGAACAACACCTGCTACGCCTCCGGCGCCAATGATTAAAACTCTACTCATTTTAAATCCTCCTAATACGTATATTATCTAGGTAACTCAACCACCTATTATTTTAAAGTTTACTAGTATGTGAAATATATAGAATACTTTCAATTCGTCAATTTGCATCATGACCTTCTGTATATAAAACGCAAATTAAAGAACAATTTATTCACACTAACATTGTTTTTATCTATAGCTTTTCCTGTAATTGCTCTAACACATAATTAGGAAGAGCAAAACAACCTTTATGAAGGTTTGTATTATAATATTTCGTCTGTAACCCAAGCTCATTCCACTTCTCTTCTTGCAAATCGTTCAATGGGTTAAACTTCTTAGATGCATAACCAAACAACCAGTACCCGGAAGGATAGGTGGGTATATGCGCCTGATAGACCTGCGCGATGGGAAAGGTTTCCTTAATTCTTTGATGTGCTCTCTTCATGGCTTCCACATAAGCTTCGTAATAAGTACTCTCATGCTGATTTACTAAGATTCCATCTTCTTTAAGGGCATTATAACAATTACCGTAGAATTCTTTTGTAAATAATCCTTCCCCCGGTCCAAAGGGGTCTGTGGAATCAACTAAGATTAAATCATATTCCTTTGATTTACGGCGAACAAATTTCAAACCATCTTCATAATAAATATGAACTCTTGGATCATCTAATTTGCAGGCTGTTTGAGGTAAATGCTCTTTGCAGGCTTTAACCACCATTTCATCGATTTCCACCATATCAATGTGCTCAATACTTTGATAGCGGGTCAATTCACGAATGGTTCCACCATCACCTGCACCAATAACAAGTACCTTCTTAATACCAAGATTCGTGGCCATTGGAACGTGAACAATCATATCGTGATAAATGAACTCATCCTTTTCCGTTACCATCAGGCAGCCATCCAAAGTAAGAGCTCGTCCAAATTCCACCGTGTCCAAAATGGATACCTGTTGAAAATCACTTTGCTGATTAAACAGCTCCCGTTTAACCTTTAAGGAAAATCGCACATGGTCTGTATGATGCTCAGAATACCATAACTCCATAGGCTAACACCTGTCCTTTCTAGAAATCAATAATATTAATATGTTCAATCGTCATATCCTTAGGTCCAGTAATGGAACTTCCCTTTTCTTTGGCATACACAATGTAGTCAATGATATCCTTCGTTATACGTTCTCCTGGGGCTAAAATTGGAATTCCCGGGGGATAACACATTACAAATTCACCAGCTACATGCCCTGCCGCTTCCTTTAAC
The DNA here is from genome assembly GCA_023407575.1 of Bacillota bacterium. GTDB lineage: Bacteria > Bacillota > Clostridia > Lachnospirales > Lachnospiraceae > Mobilitalea. Next base: position 83,286 of record JAEYLX010000027.1, on the reverse strand, counting down.
AGCACTGACTTTTTATCGCTATAAAATGCTTCCTGAGGTGAATAAACCACCTCGGGATCAATATATTCATGATTAAGGATTCCAACCTTGTCCTTACCATAAATTCGCTTTATCTCTGATAAGGAGGATATCAGCCGTTCAATTTCGAAGGGTCGATCACCTGAACTTATAATTGCAAGTAAATTACCAATGTCACCAAATTCCACTTGAATCCCATACTCATCTCGAAGTAAATCATATACTTCGACTCCTGCTAAACCAATTTCAGTAGTATGCACGGACAATTTAGTACGATCAAAATCAAAAACGGTATCTCCATCTATAATTTCAGAAGAAAACGCATAGTAACCACCGATTTGATTAATCTCCTGTCTTGCATATTCTGCAAGAGAAATTGTCTTCTCTACCATCTCTTTGCCATTCAAATACATATTTTTTCTAGCTAAATCCAGGGAGGAAAGCAGTAAATAAGAGGCACTTGTTGTCTGCGTAAGATTAATAATCTGTCTTACGTATCCTGGATCAACGGTATCTTTGCAAAGCAGGAAGGAACTTTGTGTTAACGAGCCTCCTGTTTTGTGCATACTTACCGCTGACATATCAGCTCCTGCTGCCATGCCACTAATCGGAAGGTTTTCTCCAAAATAAAAATGTGCTCCATGTGCTTCATCTACTAATACTTTTATTCCGCTCGCATGTGCTACTTCTACAATTTCCTTTAAGTTAGAACAAATTCCATAATAGGTAGGATTGTTTACTAATATGGCTTTTGCATCAGGATTTTCTTTGATTGCGGTCTTAAGCACCTCCACCGAGGTTCCCAGTGGAATGCCAACCTCATGGTTTACTCCAGGATTAACATAGACTGGAATTGCACCACATACCACCAGCGCATTAATCGAACTTCGATGTACATTACGAGGCATAATAATTTTATCTCCAGCCTTGCAGGTGGACATAATCATTGCCTGAACCGCAGCTGTGGTACCATTTACCATAAAAAAAGCTGCATCTGCACTAAACGCCTCAGCGGCCAGCTCCTCAGCAGCTTTAATTACCGATACCGGATGAATCAGATTATCTAGAGGCTTCATAGAATTGACATCCACCTTTAGACAATCGATTCCCAAAAATTCAGTTAATTCCGGAATTCCTCTTCCGCCTTTATGACCCGGAACATCAAAAGGAACAACACGGTTTTTTTTATGCTGTAATAATGCTTCATGAATGGGGGCATTATGTTGAGTATACTTCATAGGTCGCTCCCCTCCATCTAGTAAATATTCATACCGCTGAAAATTTCAATCATTTCCTTACGAAGGCTGTTGGTAATATCCAGTCTTTGCTTGGGAGGTAATTCATAAACATCCTTATTAAAAAGATAGTTCTGTAATTCGATTTCCTTAATCAGCATTTTAGTATGAAAAATATTCGATTGATATACATTGACATCAATCGCATCATATCTTGTTAAAGTAACATCATCAATATAATCCTGAATAGAGGTTATATTGTGATCAATGTAATATTTCATTCCATGCAGGTCTCTAGTGAAGCCTCTAACACGGTAATCTATGGTAATAATATCGGAATCAAAGCTTCCGATTAAATAATCAAGCGCATTCAGCGGTGAAATCTCTCCGCAAGTGGAAACATCAATATCTACACGAAAAGTGGATATAGAGTTATCCGGATGATGTTCCGGGAAGGTATGAACTGTTACATGGCTCTTATCAAGGTGTGCATGCACCGTGTCTTTATTCAAAAACTTACCTTGATTACAGGAATCGTCAATGCCCTCAGTATTAAGGGAACCCTCTGCAATCAAAATATTGACAGAAGCGCCCTGTGGATCATAATCCTGCTTGGAAATATTTAAAATATGGGCACCAATCATCTCAGTTACATCCACCAAAATTTTAGTCAAACGTTCGGAGTTGTACTGTTCATCGATATAAGCAATATAATCTTTTTGTTCTCTCTCACTTTTTGCATAGCATACATCATAAATGTTGAAGCTAAGTGTTTTTGTGAGGTTGTTAAAGCCATAAAGTGTTAGCTTTTTATCCAACCCTATCATCACAACCTTTCCCTATGTAATGTTAGATAAATTATTATCCTGCCCTAATCAATACTAAAATAGAAACGAACCTAATTCAAAGTTATTGTAGTTAGTGCATTTCATAATTTGCCTCCAATAAATGAGTGCTTGCATTCATACACAGAACGCAAACCTCAGTGTGAAAGTATTTTTCTTTCACAGTTTACAGCATTGACTATTATACAAAAATGTATTCAACTATGCAAGCATTATTTTTACTATTATTAAACCCTAAGTTTAGTATTACTGTGACTTTTCGGCATTACTTTCATAGTTATAAAAAAGAGGGGAAAACCTGACTTCCTTTAAGTCAGTATTTCCCCTCTTTTTGCTTATAATATTATGTAAACATTACCATAAATTCTTCATAATTACAAACCTGGATTCTTATATATCCAGCTTTAACTGCATCTCTTCTTCTGCTTCTAACTTAAAGTCTTCCAGCTTTTCTGGATTCATAACCGGAAGAGCATCCAGGGATTGAAGACCAAAGCTTCTTAAAAATTCTTCAGTGGTGCCAAACAGTATTGGTCTTCCTGGAACATCCATTCTACCAAGTTCACACACCAGATTATATTCCACAAGCTTATTCACAGAGTGATCCGACTTCACTCCACGAATTGCCTCAATTTGCATTTTAGTAATAGGCTGTTTATAGGCAATGATGGATAACGTCTCAAGTAATACGTCCGTCAAAACATGCTTTTTAGGTATATGCGTAATCTTTATAATTGTTTCATACATTGTATTCTTGGTACACAACTGAAAAGCTCCATCCAATTCTATTATATGGATACCATACTCTTCACTCTCATAACGATCCATCATATTATGTATAATTCTTCTGGTGGTCTCTTCATCATGATCAATTGCACCGGCAATTCGCTCTAGTTCAACTGCTTCCCCCATAGTGAATAAGATTGCCTCTATCTGTGCTTCTATTACTTTTAACTCCATTAAAAGCTTGCCTCCTCCATTTGAATGATATCCTTTGCTAAATAGGTAATTTTGATATCATCCAGAATTATTTCCTGTTCAATATATATTCTCCCAATCTTAATTAACTCCAGAATGGCCAGGAAGGTAACGATGACTTCCATTTTTGTGCTGGCCGCTTCTAATAAATTGCGGAAGGAAAATACTCTATGTATCAATCCATATTCTTGAACTTGTGTAAACTTATCCGATAGATTAATATCCTCTTTCTCTATCTTACCAAACTTACTTCGAATAGGGTCAATTTTATCTGCTTGTTTCTTCACAATTGACTTAAATATTTCATGCAATCTTGCCAAGGTCAAGTCACTTAAGAGCTCACTTGGGTCGATTTCTTCTCTGTAATTTGCAATTTCCTCTGGAATTGTAGGTGATTTGAACATAGCACGAGAAGCATCCAGCTGCTTGTCCTTTAATTCCTCTGAAATATACTTATACATTTTGTATTCCAGTAAGCGATCCACCAACTCCTGTCTTGGATCTATAGCTTCCTCTTCTTCACTTTCCTCTACAGGAAGTAGCATCTTTGACTTAATCTTAACCAATGTTGCTGCCATAACCAGGAATTCGCTCATGATTTCAAGATTCTTGGTGTCCATCTGCTTAATATACTCTAAATACTGCTCTGTAATTTCTACAATTGGAATGTCATATATATTAACTTTATTTTTATCAATTAAATGAAGCAAAAGGTCCAGCGGACCTTCAAATGCCTCCAATTTTACTGGAATACTCACGTTAACCTCCCGCTGCCATAGGCAGCTCTAATACTGTGCGAAAAGCACGCTCCGTGCTTTTTGCTGGTTGAAAAATGCTTTTTTCAACCTTCCACCTAAGCTTTTTGCTTCAAGGTCACATAGACAATTTCCGGAGTATTAAACAGTCTGGGCATAAAGGAATGCGAACCCAAACCTCTGGAAACCACCATATGCCTATCCTCCAAGGTAAAGCAACCCGAACTGTATGCTGGGAAGAATTTTACTTGGGGTGATATCACTCCACCGAATCCAGGAAGCCGAACCATACCACCGTGCAAATGTCCTCCAATGGATAAATCCGCTCCCCATTTTATATAATTTGAAAAGTATACTGGGTTATGTGCAAGCAAGATATGATATTTCTTTTTGTTAGTATTTTGAAGTAATGAGGACAAATAAGTATCCTCCATTTCTGGAGCCTTACTGCGCTCAAAGAATTTTTGACCTATCGAAATCCCACTAATTAGTATACTATCCTTTTGCTTCTTCAGTTCTATCGTTTCATTATTTAAAAATATAACACCCTTTTTCTTAAGTGTATCTTGAAATTCTAACCAGGAAGAATATCCTTTCGACTCTTTCTCCAGGCGTTCGAATCTTTGCTCATGATTTCCAAAAGAATAATAGATGGGATATCTTTTACTTAAATCTTCCAGTAAATCAAAGGCAGGACTGGGGTAACACAAAGTATTTTTACTTATCATATCACCAGCGACAAGAATAAACTCCGGTGACAATTGATTAATTTTCTTAGTTAGTCTCTCATTGTTTTTACCAAAGCAATTGTTATGCAAATCGGCCAATACGACAAACCCTACTCCGTTAAATGCTTTTGGAAGCTGTGCGCTTACTGCGTTATATTTTGTATAAACTAAAAGTTTCTTCTCAATGGCAGCCCATAAGAATAATCCTACGATAATTCCAGTCACAATATACAGTGTTTGCATTCTATCTCGACTCCAATCGGGTCATGCCCTATCTTTTCATCCTATTATACTATACTAGTAAGCAGGAATTGTGTCAATAAGCTACTCGGGTAACAGCAATAATGAAAATTAATCTGAATTAATGTTTTAACAACGAATGGTTCTAAGTTATTGATAGCGCGTGTGCTCACCGAGCATATGATAAAAAGAGCAGGGTACGTTTTGCGATGTGCCCCCAATAAGTTAGATTTTTAGGTCTAACTTATTAGGGGCAGTACATTGTACTCTACTCTTTTTAGATTTTATGTACTACTCTTTAAAATAAATTATATTGGCTAGATACTTTATGACTAGGTAGCAGTCTAAGTGATTTTATTTAAAGTCTATCCAATTCAGATGCTCTGGATCAGTTAACATAGCGTAAGATACCGCTAAAGTTTTATAATCTAAAGAATGAAAATAATCACCTTTTACTTGTACCTCTTCTTTTTCAACCTGCGACCATACGTACAGGATATTATTAGATGAAATTTGTGAGTCAAAGGTCGTTCCATTGAGCAAAAAAATGAACAATTCATTAGGGTCTTCTTGCATCATTTTCACAACCTTAGGAGACAGATAAGAATTTTCGGTAGTAATGGTAATCTCATCATTATTTAAATAAAAAGCGACAGCAGCTCGTTTTTTTAAATCTGCAGAAAAAAGCAACGCATATGTCACTTTCCCCAATCCATTATTGATTGTATCAAAATGGCGTAACAAAGTGGTGGACAGATAGCATCCTTCTTCTCCATATAATTCAAATTGATCGAACTCCTGACTGGATTCCTTGATTTGTTGTATCATTTGCTTATAATATTGTTCATATCCGGGCTTATTATTTAGAATGGCTTCAACTGGAATTTCATCAGTATAGTCAATTTTCAGGTTGGTAATCTCCTCTGCATCCAAAATTGGTTTCGGCTTACCCTCTCCTAAGTTAGCAACATCAGCAGGCTTCTTATCTGTTATGTCAGCACTATTCTTGTAACTCATAATAAAAGCTCCAAAAATAATGATAACTAATATGGTAACAGGTATAATTCTTTTTTTCATTATTAATCTCCTCGATAATAACAAGTATGATATTGCATATATTCTACTAATATAACCAGCTTGAAATTCTCCAGTTATTTAGTTTAGATAATATGAAACGGTACCAGTCCACTCATATGTTGTTCCATTACTCGTAAAAATTTTGTTAGTAGTACCCACTACAAAATTATTATAACCGCCATTTCCATTATTCATAGCAGGATCCCAAAAATAAGCAACGCTTGAGGATCCATATCCATAAATAGTAACAGCGTGTCCAATTATGGTCCCTCCACCAGTATACCCAGCTATAGCAATTGGCTTACTAGCATCAATATTTTTAGTTAAACCAGCCCATGACAAGGAGTAATATGCTATTCCATAGGATACTCCATACCTACTTAATGCGTCACCAAGATTTAATAATGTACCCCCATCATTAAATCCAATTCCTAAAACTGTGCAGATCTCCATTCCGGAAACAGATTTCTTTTGTACATAGTTTATAATTGTCGCCGCTGTGCTTGCCCAACACATTCCATAACTATATTGACCTACTGGTACATATAGCGTCAAGGAACCTTTTAGTATGGCGTTATGTTGTTCTTCTTCGCTTGCCCATTCAACCGGCGAAAATTTCACTAAATCATTTGCTCTTTCATTTAATAATTTTATTTTTTCTGTAAAATTTATTTCTATATATGATTTTTCTTGTTGTATAATAGCTCTTTCAGACGAAGCAAACTGTTGTTCTGACCGAAAAATTTCTTGATTTTCATTTTGAACAGAAATTTCACCCTGATTTTTATATACAATACAAAGGTTATGAACATAATCAGCTTTATTTAACAAATCTACTAAATTTTCATTTACTTCATATGTATAACCATTGACAGTTCCAATAATTCCGATAACAAAAAGAATTTGCTCGGTATTCTTATCAGCAATTGGATAGTAGTAGATTTCATCCTGTTTTGTTTGGTCTAGCATTAAGATTATATATGGATTACAAATAGTCAAGCTACCCACATCACTGATTCGATAAGAATTATATTCTTGAAATTCTACAGCAACTTGGATAAACTTCTCATAATTCTCATCAAAGTAGTTTTTTGCTTCCGTTGGTACACTAATCATCTGTGATATCGGCGTAACTTCCCCATCAAAAGCAAAGGCTATTGGGGTGGTTTCATTGCTTAATAACAAGGATAAGCACAATATAATTGATAAACGCATGAGGCTCTTTTTTTTCATTTTATTTTCCCCTTTCATACTATATTCAAATTAACTATAAAAGACTTGGTTATATTTGTCAAATACATTCACCATATATTGCAATAAAAATAATTACTCTATCTATATATATAAGCCTAAAAAAGCCGATGAAATGATACAATTTCATCGGCCTTTTTAAGTTGTAACATCATATTATTAACTTAATCATACATCAATTATACTAATTACTCCCCATAAAATAACGCTTTAATACTTTCATAAAACTATGTCTGTACTTTGCTTTATCCACAGCGGTAGAGGCTACAATATCCACCGTTCCAATCTTCTCATCTCCATAATAATAAGTAATCTCACCAATTTTATCACTCACAGCTACAGGGGCGGGCACTGTTTCATACAGTACAACTTCCTTACGGATGTCTTGCGGAGATTTGCCCTTCACACAAAGGTAGGAAAACTCGCTTCCCGGTGCGCCTAATACCGTGTCGTTTACCCCCTTCGTTACCTTAACCGGTTCCATTGTAAAGTCCGTATTCTTATCTGAATAAATACTATAGTTAGCAAAGCCGTAGTTAAGAAGTTTTGAAGCTTCAGCAAATCTAGTCTTGGTATCCGGAGCTGCCATAATAACAGCAATCATGTTCATATTATTGCGATTTGCTGATGCAGTCACACAATACTTAGCCAAACCAGTAGAACCTGTTTTTAGCCCAGTAATTCCCTGATAAAACCTAACCAGTTTATTGGTATTGGTCAATCCGAATTCCGACTGTCCCTTTTTAGTCGTATGTATGATGGTATCCATCCAGGTTGTAGCATATTTACTGATCTGCGGATACTTTGTAATTAACTCTCTCGACATCAGCGCCACATCATAAGCAGAGGAATAATGGTTATCTGTATCCAGTCCACAGCAATTTACAAAATTGGTATTCTTCATTCCAAGTCCTTTGGCTCTTTCATTCATTTTAGCTACAAAGGATTCTTCGGAACCCGCGATAAATTCAGCCATGGCAACAGAGGCATCATTTGCACTGGCAATACTGATACATTTGATCATTGTTTCTACTGTCTGCACTTCAAAAGGTTCCAGATATACCTGTGATCCTCCCATGGAAGCTGCATATTCACTGACACTGACTTCGTCCGTCATCTTAATCTGACCTTCATTCAACGCATCAAAGATTAATAATAAAGTCATAACCTTTGTAATGCTGGCTGGTCTTAACCGTTCATCCTTGTTTTTATCAAATATTACCATTCCTGTGGAGCCTTCAATCAAGACAGCAGAGGTGGAGCTTAAATTTAGTTGTGTATCATTGGTTGATGTAACAGAAACAACTCCATCCTTCTCTCGTAAAGCTCCAAACCCCCGTGCATCAGTGTCACTCGTATTTAATAAAAGTAAGAATAATATGAGGAAAACTGCACATATTCTTTTCAAAACAACCTCCATCCCACCGCAATCCTTGATTGTAGCAGTAAATATGTATTCTGTATTATTACTATTTTAATCCATGCTGTCTCATTTTAGACCAAACTTATTATAAATTTGTCTCATAATTTTTATAACAGTTCAGTCTATTTAACAGTAACCGTACATCGGAGGGTTTTACCTTTTACCTTTGCATAAATTACTGTATTTCCTTTAGATTTTGCAGTTACCTTACCGAAATAATTAACAGTGGCTATGTCTCTTTTTTTTGATTTCCAGTTAACAAAGGCTGTTATACCCTTCACATTTAAATTATACGTATCACCTACTCGAAGTCGTATGACCTCCTTATTCAGATCAAGCACATGAACTCTGCATTTTAATTCCTTTCCATCAACCTTAGCAATAATATATGTTTTACCTGGTCGCAGAGCAAGTATTTTACCATTAAACAAAACAGCAGCCACCCTAAAATTGGTTGATTTGAAGGAAACTCTCTTATTAATTCCAAATACGGTTAACTTAAATTCTTCCCCTTCTATTAGATACAAATCTTCCTCATTTAAATGCAAGGAAAAGGGCATATTAAGCAGATTCATATAATACAACGAAGAATTTTGATAAAGAGAGTGCAATATTAAAATACTTGCAAACACTATGACGAGCAACTTATAAATATGAAATGCAGCTGGTCGCTCATCATTACATTTATTTTTACTCATATGGAGCCAACTTCTCTCATTCTTGTTATATTCTATGTAAAATGGGACGATTTCTGAACAAATTTTACTTGTTCAGAATCGTCCCATTTAAATTAAAGAATAAACTCCACCTATTAAAAACTTCTATATACGTATGCACTCCTGTAATTAATACATACCGTTTAAACCCAAATTGTAATTTATTATGATTTTAAAATCTTGTGACTTGGTCAGCTGTTATAATGGCATATACATATTTTGAAGGTTCCTGTTTGTTCTGCTCGATAACATACGCATCTAATAAACGATTTTTAGCCTCTGCAAGTTTACTACGGTCATTTGCATATAGTGTCGCTAAGGAATCACCTTTTTTAATCTGTTCCCCTAACTTTTTATGAATTCTCAAGCCTACACTAAGATCAATCTGACTTTCTTTTGTTTCTCTGCCTCCACCTAAGATAAGTGAAGTCATACCTAACTCATCCGTATGGATACAGGTAACATAACCGTCTATCGGTGCAAGAACATCTTCTTCAATTGTCGCCTTTTCAAATAACTCTGTGTTATAAATACGATCGGTTTCTCCACCCTGTGCTTTGATAAATTCTGCGAACTTATTTAAGGCGCTCTTATCCGCAATGGTCTTATTCAGTAAGTCTCTTGCCTCCTCAATACTAGTTGCTCGACCAGCACCTAAAAGCATATAAGAAGCAAGTGTAATACTAACTTCCAGTAAGTCTGCCGGACCTTCCCCTCTTAAGGTATCAATCGCTTCAATTACTTCCAAACTGTTACCGATTCCATAACCAAGCGGTTGATTCATATCTGTAATGACGGCATAGGTTTTTCTTCCTGCAATAGTACCAATTTGTACCATCTCTTTTGCTAAAGCGATAGAATCCTCCAGACTCTTCATAAATGCTCCACTGCCGGTTTTAACATCAAGCACAATGACATCAGAACCGGAAGCGATTTTCTTACTCATGATACTACTGGCAATCAATGATAAATTATCTACTGTTGCAGTTACGTCACGAAGTGCATAAATCTTTTTATCTGCAGGAGCAAGATTGGCAGTTTGACCTACAATCGCCATCTTAATGGTATTAACGTTATGAATAAATTGTTCCGTTGATATGGTGGTGGAAAAGCCAGGAAAACTTTCTAATTTATCAATTGTTCCACCGGTATGCCCTAAGCCCCTTCCGGACATCTTTGCTACAGGAATTCCAAGGGCTGCAACCATTGGTCCTAGCACCAAAGAAGTTTTGTCACCAACACCACCGGTGCTGTGCTTGTCTACCTTAACGCCTTCAATTTGTGACAAATCCAGGATATCACCACTATTAGCCATTGCAACTGTAAGCGCTGCAGTTTCTTCATGATCCATTCCATTTAAGCAAACTGCCATTAGAAATGCCGACATTTGATAATCAGGAATTGTACCCTTAGTGAAACCCTGAACAATATATTCTATTTCTTCCGCAGTCATTTTCTCTTTGTTTTTCTTCTTTAAGATTAAATCATATATTTTCATATAACCTCCATGCTGCCTTTAGGCAGCTCCAATGATGAACCCAAAGCACGCTCGTGCTTTTTGCCGGTTGAAAATGTTTTTCTTTTCAACCTAACCTCTAATATAATGCTCTCTGTGTATTTATAGTTTCACGCTGTGTAATAATATGTGTTAAATTCACTTTTCATTATGTGCGTAGTATTCTATTATATACCATTTTCGAAAAAATGCATATCTAAAAATCTAATTCATTTAAATAAATATAGAAATGATTGACGAAGCAGACAAAAAAGGATAAAATAAAGCAATTAAAATCTGAGGGGGATTCTACAAATGAGTTTTAAATTTATTAAAGAAGTAATTTCTCCGGAAGAGTTGGTAAAAGCATACCCCCTTCCCGAAAAAGATGTTCTTCGTAAACAAGAGCGTGATGAACAGATCAAAAATGTTATAACAGGAGCTTCCAATAAATTTATTGTCATTATTGGCCCCTGCTCTGCTGACAATGAAGATGCAGTTTGTGATTATATATCAAGGCTTGCAAAGGTACAGGAAAAAGTTGAAGATAAGTTAATCCTTATCCCACGTATTTATACCAATAAACCTCGTACCACCGGAGAAGGTTATAAAGGAATCGTTCATCAACCTGATCCTGAAAAAGAGCCGGATTTACAAGAAGGATTAATCGCTATGCGAAAGATGCATCTTAGAGCAATCGCAGAAAGTGGTTTGACGGCTGCTGATGAGATGCTCTATCCTGAAAATTGGCCCTATGTGGAGGACATCCTCTCTTATGTTGCTGTAGGTGCTCGCTCTGTTGAAGACCAACAACACAGATTAACTATCAGTGGTATGGATGTACCAGCTGGTATGAAAAACCCAACAAGTGGAGATTTTTCAGTTATGTTAAATTCCGTGGTAGCAGCGCAAGCCAGCCATACTTTTTTATATCGTACCTGGGAAGCAACCACCACGGGAAACCCTCTGGCACATGCTATATTAAGAGGTGCAGTGAATAAACATGGACAATCCATTCCAAATTATCATTATGAGGATTTAAATCTATTATGTGCTATGTATGGTAAAAGAGATTTAGCTAACCCGGCAACCATTGTGGATGCTAATCACGCAAACTCCAATAAGCTTTACAAGGAACAAACTCGTATTGTGAAGGAAGTACTTCATAGCCGTAAAGTATCTGCTGATATTGCAAATATGGTTAAGGGTGTCATGATAGAAAGTTACATTGAAGGCGGTGCACAGAAAGTTACAGACCATGTTTATGGTAAGTCCATCACAGATGCCTGCTTGGGCTGGGAAGATTCCGAGAAGTTGATTTACACTATTGCAGATAGTATAATATAAGTGATTAATAATTATGACGTACCTCTGTAAGACGTGTTCCTAAATAGCTATATTATCAAATACAAGACAGGGATAGTTACATAAAATTAATGTAACTATCCCTGTTTCAGTTTGTGCCTATTCGTTCCAACCTTTACATACATCCACCCACTCCAAATAGTTTGAATGTTGTTCCAGCTCCTCAAGCGTTAATTCAATTGCACTATTACTGCTGCCACAAGCCGGGAATACAGTAGAAAATCGTTTGAGAGAAGTGTCCAAATAAATGTCAACTCCAGGATTAACTGCAAATGGACATATTCCACCAACAGCATGTCCGGTAAAAATAAATGCCTCATCCGCAGAAAGCATTTTAGCTTTTATTTTAAAGAAATCCTTAAATTTAGCATTGTCAACTTTAGCATCACCTGCTGTTACAATTAATACAATTTGCTCATTCACTTTAAAAGAAAGTGTTTTTGCTATTCTATTTGGCTCGCAATTCACTGCAATAGCGGCAAGCTCTACGGTTGCGCTGGATACATTGAATTCCTGTATCCTATCTTCCATATTATATTTCTTAAAATATTCCTTTACTCTTTCAACTGCCATAATTGTATCCTTTCTCTTAATGTATGGGCTCAAATTCATAAGTTTCAAATAATATCATGTAAAAATCTGTTTCAATAGTTATAACATAAATCAATTTTAAATTGCAATAGTTTAAGCATCAATAACGCAAAAACACCTCCCTAGTTTTACTAAGAAGGTGCTATCCTAAATATCTAATTATTAATATAAATACTTAAATTTCAATTAATGAAATTAATTCGTTCTGATTGTCTATGCTCTCGGATGTGTGTTCATATAAACTTCTCTGCTGTTTTTAAAGCCATGGCTTAAATACAGCTGTGTGGCAGAGATATCAGAATGTCCCAGCAGCTCCTGTACACTAACCAGATCTGCTCCATTGTCAATCATGTGTGCGGCAAAGGAATGTCGTATCATATTCGGATTAATCTCTTCAAGCCCAGCTTGCTTTGCATATGCTTTTAGTATTTTCCAAAAGCCCTGTCGGCTTAATTGCTCGCCGGTAATATTTAAAAACAGATAATCACTCTGATGTTTATCAAAGTCTTGCGTTCTGATTGCTAAATAATCTGTAAGTGCAGATTTAGCAGATTTACCAAAAGGAATGATACGTTCTCTTCTATCCCCACATGTGATATAACGACTAGACACATTGAGATCCGCCATTTTTAAAGCTATAAGTTCTGAAACCTTCACACCTGTTGCGTACAGAAGTTCCAACATAGCTCGGTCTCTGATACCTTTTTTGGTTTTAACATCCGGCTGACGGATTAATTTATCCACTAAGGATATTTCAATAATCTGAGGCGATTTTTTTTGCAATTTTGGCGGTTTAATTCGTTCAGATGGATCTGATAATATTACTTGATGTTTTAATAAATACAATAAAAATGCTTTGATTGAAGCAATATTTCTGGTTACTGAAGCAGGCGATAACCCCTCTTTCTCCAAGGTTAATATGTAGGAATTTAAATTTGTTTCACTGATCTTTGTTACTGAATTGATATCCTGTTTTTCAAAATACACTAACATTTTTTTAATATCATTACGATATGCTTGCAGTGTATTCTTTGATGCATCTTTTATGTCCTTCATATAAGCAATAAAATCATTTAAATACTGTTCCATTTTATTCCTCCTCATTAGACAAATCAATTACAGTATTACCTATGAAACATAAATTCCCAAAGCCTTTTTCAATAAAAAGGCACCAGGGTATGCTTCAAGAAAACTAGCAATTAGAAGTGCTACTGCTAATAACAAAATGATAATTAATTGAGATTTCATCAACCTTACAATTTTACTGATTTGATTGTTATTATCCTGATATATTGTTCTGCATACATCGAAGCCCTTATAAAGTGAAATTAAGACGATTGGTACATAGAGCAATCCGTGAGGAAATACATAGGCTAGCACAAGTAAAATACCCTTCATACCATATTGCATGGTGATAGCAGAAATAAAGAAGCCGGAAAAGAAGCCAAAGGATATTATTTTAAATGCCATATAAGGTAATCCAAGTATCGTCATACATAACAACCAGAAAATAGCGAATTCACTAAAATTCCTTCCTAAGGTATATCGAAAAAGGCCGGAATAATCTGTATCATTGGTAACAATTCTTGAAAAAACATTCGCTTCATAACTCTGAATTTGATCCATATAGCTTCCCTTAAAAAGATTCGCACATAAAATTCCAAGGAAAACTCCAATGACAATCAGAAAAATAGCGATTTGCAAAATATTGAATTTTTGCAGCTGAAATTTAAACAGTTTCATACTAATGTCTTCCCATCATATCTATCTATAACATAGATATGTTAAGAATCCAAAATTAGAACAAGCAGGAAAAGCCACTAAAGTGTCACCTTTATCTAACCATTGATTTTCATTTTATACGCAAGGATTCCTGCAATTGATTTGGCATCTGTAATGCCTCCAGTCAAAATCAAATCAACTAATTCATTTAAGGTATAGCGTTCGATTGTAACAAACTCGTCCTCGTCCAGATTTTGCTCTGAACCCTTAATACCTGTTGTATAATATATGCCTATTTTTTCGTTACTAAATGCAACTGTTGTAAATAAATCCAGTAAATGAAATACTTCACCTGCCTGATATCCGGTTTCTTCCTCACATTCACGTACAGCGCAGGTTAAATTATCTTCACCTGGATTAAGTCCTCCTGCCGGTATTTCTAAGGAGTATTGATCAATTGCATTACGATACTGGCGTACCATTAATATCTTACCCTCTTCATCTACTGGTATCATGGCTGATGCACCTCTATGATGAATGTAGTCAAAGTTGGTAAGTTTTCCACCTTCTACTTCAATAGTATCCTTATAGAAATCAATAATACGACCCTGGTGTATTAAGTCTCTTTGCAAGCGTTTATATGGAATCATATCAAAAACCATACCCTTCTTAAAGTTATTTTATTCTTCTTCAAACTACTATTTATTTCTTTGTATCCATAGCTGTTGCCTTTGCGTAACAGGCATCCGAGGCTTTCATAATTGCATTTCGAAAACCGTATTCTTCTAATGCCTTAACTGCTGCTATCGTTGTTCCACCAGGAGAGCATACATTATCCTTTAGTTTACCAGGGTGCTCGCCAGTCTCCAGAACCATCGCAGCTGCGCCAAGTACTGTTTGAGCTGCAAGTATATATGCCTTATCTCTGGGCAATCCATAACTAACGACACTATCTGCCAGAGCTTCAATAAACATGTACACGTAAGCAGGTGAGCTACCATTTGCACAGATAACTGCATTCATTAATTTCTCGTCAAATACTTCATATTTACCAAAGGAGGAAAAGAACTGATCAATAACTTCTTTTTCTTCCTGTGAAAACACATTGTCCGAGAAGCAGATTCCCGTCATTCCCTTTAACACCATTGCAGGTGTATTGGGCATAGCTCGTACTATTCTTGTCTGTTCTCCCAACTGCTCCTTTATGTTATCAATTGTTATTCCAGCAGCTATTGATATAACAACCTGCTCTGAAGTAACATGTTCCTTAATTTCTTTCAAAACAATAGGGAAAAACTGCGGTTTTACAGCAAGAACTAAGTATTTGCAATTCTTCACAATTTCTATATTGTTAGTAAGCGCAAGAATTCCTGTATCTTGACCCACGTATATATTTCGCTCCGGTGATGCATCTGTATAAACTACATTCGTATCTCCAAAAGTTTGAATCGCTGCTTTTAACATTGGATAACCCATGTTTCCAGCTCCAATAAAACCAAATAATGCCATTATTTTATCCTTCCTTCTTTAGAATCCTTTATCATTCTATAATTACAATATCTTTTTGATATTTTAACATAAAAATAAAATAATAGGTAGTATTTTAACATAATTTTGTAAAAATACTACCCATTAAGAATATTTATTAAATTAATTCTGCTATAAAGACTTCCATGCGATCTAATCCCTTTTTAATCTGTTCCATTGAAATGGCATAAGATAAACGAATGTGATCTGCAAAGCCAAAATCCTTGCAGGGAATGACAGCCACGCTATAATCCTCTAGTAAAATCTGTGCAAGGCGATTTGTATCTGTAACCCGTTCCCCTTTATACTCTTTCTCAAGTAATACGCTAACATCTACAAAGGTATAAAAAGCTCCTTGAGGTTTTAATGCACTTAACTCCTTTATACTTGATATTCGATCAAACATATACTCACGTCTCTTATTAAACTCTGCATGCATTAGTGCAACCGATTCTTGTGGACCTGTTAATGCCTCCAAAGCGGCTTTTTGCGCAATGGAGTTCGGATTGGAGGTCTGGTGACTTTGTACACTTGCCATAACCTTAGCAATTTCTTTGGAGGAAGCTGTAAAGCCTATTCTCCAGCCCGTCATGGAATAACTCTTGGCAACACCGCTGCAGGTAATGGTTCTTTTATATATCTCTTCGTTAAAAGATGCGATACTAATGGCTTCACCTTCATAAATCAGATTCTCATACATTTCGTCAGAAATAACATAAAAGTCTTTCCTAACTGCTACTTCTGCAATTGCTTCTAATTCTTCTCTCGTATATATCATACCTGAAGGATTGCTTGGAGAATTTAATATAAGTGCTTTGGTTTTTTCCGTACATGCAGCTTCTATTTGTGCAGCTGTTACCTTATACTGATTGGATTTCTCACCTCTTACAAAAACAGGTACACCGTCAGCAAGCTTAACAATCTCAGGGTAACTAAGCCAATAGGGTGATGGAATAATAATTTCATCTCCTGGATTGCAAATAGCCTCGAATATATTTGTTAAGGAATGTTTACCACCGTTACTAACGACAATTTGGCTGGGTTCATAACTAATTTTATTAAAGCTTAAAAACTTGTCACACGCAGCTTTACGTAGCTCAAGGGTTCCTTCTGCAGGTGTATACTTTGTAAATCCATCATGAATTGCTTTTATTGCTGCGTCACAAATGTTATCCGGTGTATTAAAATCCGGTTCACCTGCGCCAAACCCCACAACATCAATCCCTTTACTTATTAATTCCTTAGCTTTTGCCGTAATAGCTAAGGTTGAAGAAGGTTTTACCGCCTGTGCTTTACTTGATAACCCTAATGACATACTGCCTGCACCATTCCTTTTCTTAATTATTTATCGTTTTTAATATGTAATACTTAATTTTATTAATTTATATTTATTCAAAGTGTAATTATTGTAATATATAATTTTCTATTATGCAACAAAAATTTTAATGTAATTTTAATAAAGTATTCCATAGGACTATCATTTGTGCGTGTATTACGGACTTTATATGCATCTTTAACAACCATATTTGTAATATATTGCCAAGTTCATTTATATGGACAACCGCATATTTAGTCAGACAATTAATATAGGAAAGTATTACCGTCAATGACTTATGTGAAAATCTATCTATTATAAATTCTCAAATGTAAAATGTTATAAAATAAATAAAAAAATAGGATAGCTACAACCTTTGAAAATACTATATTTTCAACGATTCTAACTATCCTATTAATCCAGTATTAATTATTTCGCGTAATCAGTAACTCTTGATTCTCTGATTACATTAACTTTAATTTGTCCCGGATATTCTAATTCATTTTCAATCTTCTTAGATAAATCGCGAGCAAGTAATACCATATCAGCATCATTAATCTGTTCTGGTACAACAATTACTCTGACTTCTCTACCTGCCTGAATAGCAAATGACTTATCTACTCCTTTAAAGCCATTAGTAATATCTTCCAATTGCTTCAGTCTGTTGGTATAGGTTTCCAAGGTTTCGCGTCTCGCACCTGGTCTTGCTGCAGAAATTGTATCCGCAGCCTGAACGATACATGCAATCATTGATTGGAACTCAACATCCCCATGATGAGCTTCAATGGAGTTTATGACAACTGGTGACTCTTTGTATTTTCTACATAGATCCACACCAATTTGAACATGTGTTCCTTCCATTTCATGATCCACCGATTTACCGATGTCATGTAACAATCCGGCACGTTTTGCAAGTCTCACATCCACACCGATCTGTCCGGCTAAAAGACCGGATAAAATAGCCACTTCAATAGAATGCTTTAATGCATTCTGTCCATAACTTGTCCTAAATCTCATCTTGCCGAGAAGCTTAACTAATTCTGGATGAATTCCATGAACGCCTACCTCTAAGGTAGCAGCTTCGCCTGACTCCCTAATCATAACTTCGACTTCTTTTTGAGCTTTCTCCACCATCTCTTCAATTCTCGCCGGATGAATTCTTCCATCCACGATAAGTTTCTCAAGAGCAATTCTTGCAACTTCACGTCTGATTGGATCAAAAGCTGAAAGTATAACAGCCTCAGGTGTATCATCGATAATTAAATCAACCCCAGTTAAGGTTTCTAAGGTACGAATATTACGACCTTCTCTACCAATGATTCTACCCTTCATTTCGTCATTAGGAAGCTGAACAACTGAAATAGTTGTCTCAGCAACATGATCTGCAGCACATCTTTGAATTGCTGTAACTACAAAATCCTTTGCTTTCTTGTCCGCTTCTTCTTTTGCTTTGCTTTCTAAATCCTTTATAAGCATTGCGGTCTCATGTTTAACTTCTTCTTCAACAGTCTTAATCAGATATTCCTTAGCTTGTTCGGAGGTAAGTCCAGAGATTTTTTCAAGTTCTTGGAGCTGTTTTGCGTGGAAATCATCCACTTCTTGCTTGACACGGTCAAGCTCAGCTTCTTTAACTGAAAGTTTTGACTCTTTCTTTTCCAGTGCTTCGGTTTTTCTATCTAAAGTTTCTTCTTTAGTTAGAACCCTTTTTTCATAGCGTTGAATTTCTGCTCTACGTTCCTTTGACTCTCGCTCAAATTCGTTCTTTGCTTTCAAAGACTCTTCCTTGGCTTCGAGTAAGGCTTCGCGTTTCTTAGTTTCAGCTGTTTTTAAAGCTTCATCTATGATTTCTTTCGACCTGGTATCCGCAAGTCCAATTTTCGCTTCATAAACCTTGATGCGATAGGAAATTGCGACTTTCCAGGTGATAATAGCTACAACCACAAAAGTAATCAGAACAGCAATCACTATTGGCAACCATTCTTGCACAGGAGCACCTCCTTTATTTAGTTTTCATTGTACAATGAAACTATGATTTCAATTACTTTCAATCATCTTCCCCGTTAATACAACACATAAATTTTATACTGTTTTTCCTAATATGTCAAGTCTGTGAACGAATATTTATCTATTTTGACAAATTATAGAATCTATATATAGAACTTTTTCGTACTATATCTACAAAATATTCTACTTCGCCTTTGATTTATTTTTAGGGAATGAAAATATATACATAATCGATAATATTTCCCACATAACTAATTTCCATAAAATATTAAGAATTAAGCTTGTTTTCCCATGTAATAAAAGCCTTTGCTCTCAGTTAAATACACGTCAATAATTTTTCCAATTAAACTCGTATCTCCTGGAAAATGTACCAGGAGATTATTGCTTAATCTTCCAGTAAGCAAAGATGAATCCTGACTATTTACCTCTTCCACTAAAACTTTTTGAGTGGTATGTTCTTCTTTACCGGCTGATTTCGCTGAGTTTGCTTGAATTTCTTTTAAAAGTCGATCAAAACGCTCTGATGAAACTGCTTCCGGTACTTGCTCCATGGTAGCTGCAGGTGTTCCGGTACGGATGGAATAAATAAAGGTAAAGGCAGTATCATAACCTACTTTTCGAACCACATCCATGGTTTCCTCAAAATCCTCTTCTGTTTCCCCCGGGAAACCAACCATGATATCTGTGGTCAGAGAAATATCAGGTACTGCTTTCCTTATCTTATCCACCAACTCCAGGTAACTTTCCTTGGTATAACGGCGATTCATAATCTTTAATAACCTTGTGCTGCCCGCTTGTATCGGTAAATGCAAATGCTTACAGATTTTATTGCTCTTACCCATTACTTCAATTAATTCATCCGATAAATCCTTAGGATGGGAGGTCATAAAACGAATACGTTCAATGCCATCAATTTTTTCAATTTCAGTTAGTAACTGTGCAAAGCTCATTGGAGTATCCAAGTTTTTGCCATAGGAATTTACGTTTTGTCCAAGCAGCATTATTTCAACTACCCCATCCTTGGCTAAGTCTCTAATTTCTTGCAGAATATCCTCCGGATTTCTGCTTCTCTCCCTGCCACGTACATAAGGAACAATACAATAACTGCAGAAGTTATTACAACCAAACATAATGTTAACGCCAGCTTTAAAGTCAAACTTCCTATCATTTGGCAGGTTCTCAACAATCATGTCGGTATCCTTCCAAAGATCAATCACCATACGGTTAGAGTCTAATCTTGTATATAATAATTCAGCTAATTTGAAAATATTATGTGTACCAAAAATGATATCTATGAAACGATAACTGGTTTTGATTTTTTCTACGGCAGAGGGTTCCTGCATCATACAACCGCAAAGTGCGATAATCATACCAGGATGATTTTTCTTAAGCTTACCAAGATAACCAAGTCTACCATACACTCTGTTGTTTGCATTCTCACGAACCGTACAGGTATTATAGATTACAAAATCAGCATCCTCCTGATCCGTCTCTTCATAGCCAATCTGTTTTAAAATTCCAGATATTTTTTCTGAATCTCTGGAATTCATCTGGCAACCAAAGGTTTCTATATGATAGGTTTTCTTTTTGCCGGTACGTTCAAATTCTTGATCATATCTACTCTTAAGTTGATTGATAAACTCTATCTGCTTAGCAGCTTCTAATTCGTTCACATTTGTTTCTTCTCGTTTCATAACAATGTACGCGCCTTTCTAGTTACCTGCGAACTAATTTTGCAGGTGTATATTAATTCTAATTCTATGATTAGTGTGTCAAAAGTCCATATTCCCTGTATTTGATGAATATCTTTGTCTACACAGATATTCATCTATGTAGACAGACTTTTACACTTTAATCTTCTATATAGAAATATAATTTCCCTATATTCTTTTTACACTATCATACTGCCAAATTCAAGTATAACTAACTTTAATTCTTCAAAAGTGGAATATCTGTAATGTAACGCCAATGGGAAAACAGCATCCTCATCAACTGTCTCTATTGTTAAAGCCGGCTTAAGAAAATATTCTGAATAATAGTGAACCGTATTCCCTCCCGTATCCCCAGAATCAATTTCATTCTCAGGAGGCATCAGCTCATAATCCGTTATCTGCATCAATCGGTTTGCAATTTCTAATTGTTGGTTGTTATAGCTTTCTGGCATCATACTTCGGTAGTAATAGATCTGCTTCCCTCTGGAATGAAAATCTAAAAAACCTCTTGTTCGATATTCTTTTAATAATTTTATTAAGATCTGTGTTTCATTCTCGCTGGCTACCGTATCCTCTTCCGATTTTGGCCTCCACAGCTTACTTGGAAAGTTACGATTTATGTCAACACCTCTGGCGTTAAATTTCCACTCTTCTCTCGAAATGTTTTTAGAAATACATTTCTGCCTCAAACTGGTATCGTTAATACTCTCAAACCCATTTAAGGATATCATATATCCATCCGGATTTAATAGTGGAACAAAAAGGATGGTATAGGTTTGCAACAATTCATAAACACACGCCCCATATAACATCTTTTCATATTCTTCCCTAAGCTGCCTGGTCTCCGTATAAAGTTTATTTTTTAGGCTAAAACGCTCCTGTTTATGATTAACATATAATTCCGCATAGTACTCTATGATACGAAGCAATACGACGGGGTTTATGGTTTCTCTCGCATGAACGCCTCCGCAGCAAAGGAGAAACTGCTTGCCAATACCCAGTTTTAGCAAAACTATGTCACGATTGTCGTGGGACGTTCCAATCGTGACATAGGAAAGTATTGCTTCATATTGTTTTTCCAGATTTTTAGCATCTGTTAAATATTTTTCATAAGAATCATACAAATCATTAAAATCAACGATCATAAAATGGGCTCCGAATTCAGTTTATCATTGAATCCTATGCCTAAACATTTATTTTATGACAACTATTTATTCAAAGTTATAAAAAATTTGAGCAATAGGTGAATCTTGAGATAAAATCAAAGTCTTATTGCTTCCTGTCAGAGAAGCTTTTGCCGCTTCCAATGAACGAATGAAGGTGTAGAATTCTGCTTTCTGTTCATTGGCATAAGCTGCAGATAATATTCTCATGTATTCCGCTTCACCTTCAGCTATTACTTTTGCTGCTTCCGCTTGAGCATTAGAAATACTGATTGCCACCTCTTTATCGGTTTCATTTTGTATAATCTGTGCATCCGCCTGACCTTGAGCAGAAGCCTCTGCTGCTTTTTGCGCACGTTCTGAAATCATACGTTCAAATACTGCATTTTTATTATCACTTGGTAAGTCAAGATGTTTGGTTTCAATAGAAATCAATTGAATTCCATATTGCTTCATTGTATCACCAATGCTATCCATGAATTCCTGATTAAGCTCACCATCCCTACCGCTAATTACTTCTGATTGTTCCTTAGAACTAATTACACTTTTCATAGCACCATATACAGTAGAATCAATTCTACTTTCTGCTAAGGCAACATTGGAACTAAGGGACTGGGTAAAAGCAATTGGATCAATAATTTTCCAAAGAACATAGCTATCTGCCACCATTGTTTTTTTATCTTCGGTAATTACATCCGATGCCGTCATATCATAGTACTGAATACTCTTAGGAACTTTATCCACAGTTTCGATAAATGGCGTTTTTAATCCTAACCCCGCTTCTTTCATAACCGTTGTAATCTTCCCAAAACGTTTTACAACACTGTATTGATTTTCTTTTGTAACATAAATAGAGGAGAACAATACAATAACTACTGCAAAGATAATTACAAGTAATACGGTACCTTTTACTTTATTCATTGTTGTGTACCTCCTTCAATCAGAGTGTCTAAGGGTAATAATTTCTGCACATCAGACTCACCACTATCAATTACTACTTTTAAGGATGGAAGTACATCTTCCATTGCTTCGTAGAACATACGCTGCTTAGTGATTAACGGATATTTCTTATATTCTTCAAACATTTTATTGAATTTAGAAACTTCAGCATTCGCTTCATTTACTCTTTGCGCTTTTTGAGACTCTGCTTCCTGGTTAATTTTATCCACTTCAGCCTCTGCTTTTGGAATCTGTTCATTTTTATACTTGGTTGCATTGTTTACAGCTGTATCAGCCGCTTGTTTTGCTGTCTCAACAGATTTAAAAGCTTCCATTACTTCTGCTGTAGGAGGTTCTGAATCCTGCATTGTAATGTTAACTAATTGTAAACCGATATCCTGGGTTTGTAGCTTTGCTAATATTTGTTCTTTAATTTTTGTTTGAATTATGAACTTATCCGTGGTAATAACATTATCTACGTTATATCCACCTACGACAGCTCGGATACTACTTTGGGCAATATTTTTTAATATCGTCACTGGCTCTTCAGAAGCAAAGAGCATCTTCACCGGATCAGAAACCTTATACTCCACAAAGAAATCAACATTAACGAAATTGAAATCCTTTGTAATCATCATGGATTCTGCTTCATTAGGAGTACCTGTTTCTAAATCATAGCCAATTGCCAAACCTTGAATAGTTGTATCTACTTTTTGAACTGTCTGAATTACAGGGATTTTAAAATGTAAACCCGCTTCTGTTACTGACTTTGATTTTCCAAAGGTCGTTACCACCGCTTGTTCCTGCTCTTTAATTGTATAGAAGGATCCAAACGCTATTGTTAAGAGTACAATTAGCCCAATAACGAGTAAGGTAATTCTACCAACCTTCTTCATTATTACTTTGGGGTCCTGTCCTGACGGAAAATCATAAATATTCTTGTCTGCCATTCAATACCTCTTTCCTTTCGTCGGTAGCCTTATGTAAGTTAACTTTCCTACCGCTTTTGATTTATTAATAGTTGCAAAGTTCCTAAAGGGTTATCACCCCTCTGAAGCTTATGCATATCGCTTCCTAATATAAAATGATGAATCGACAAGTCGTTTCACTTGTCATGTATCAAAATTCGTCTCGAAGGAGTAATGATCATATTAGCTCTCCGATCATATTCTTCAGCTGGAAGTTCATCCAGGAGCTGAAAATCATAGCCAATTGCTATTTTATAGAAGTAATTATCCTGCTGTAGGGATAGGAACTTATCATAATAACCTGCACCATATCCAATGCGATTACCTCTTACATCAAAGGCCAATCCTGGAAGAAGCATTAAGTCATGATATTTATTATGGTTAATGTTGCTGTCAACAGGAACATGGCGTAAATTCTCATCCATCGTTGGTTCCAATATTCCATATTTACTTTTCATCAATAACATAAAATCCAGTAGCCTATAAAATTCAATCTGTTTCCCTTCAACTCTGGGCACATAAATTCTTTTTCCATCCGCAATAGCCTGGTGAATTATCTCCCGGGTATCGATCTCTGAACCAAAAGATATAAAGGTAAAAATATTCGTACACCTATCATATGCCTCTGTTTGAAACAGTTTCTCTCTGACTTCTTTACTTAGAAGCAGCTGCTCCTTTAATGATAGCTGATTTCTAAGCTGCTTCTGGTCCGTTCGAATTTGCGCCTTTGTCATAATTATAACCCGTACTTTCGCTCTTACTGTTTTTTAAGATCAGTAGCTTTCACAATGGAACCATCCGGCTGAACAATAGAAACCTGTTCCAAGGTTCCTCGCAGGTTCTGACGAATTGCGGCAATGTACTCTGCTCTAAGCCTTGTCTGTTCGTCCTTTTCTTCCTCTGTCAATCCTTCCTTTTGTGCCTTATGATATAATTCATTAATTCTGGTTATTCTCTGTTCGTCCATAGTATTCTCCAATTCTGCGCCTATCGGCGGTATCAACATTACTTAAAGATGCCACATTATTTTTGATATTGCTTTGAGGTAATATAATCCATGATATTGAAATCTTCTTTTTTCTGTGCGACAAATAACGTTCCAACCTCACGTCCCTCAAGAATATGGTTGATATTCCTCACATTATCACCATTGGTAATCACCATGTCAGCTCCGGAAGTAGTAGCTATTCTAGCTGCTGACACTTTGGTGGACATTCCACCGGTTCCAACTGTACTGGCAGAATCCTTAGCCATTACAGTAAGTTCCTCTGTGAATTCAGTAACACAGGAAATAAGCTTTGCATCCTGGTTCTTATTTGGATCATCCGTATAAAGTCCATCAATATCGGATAATAAGATTAACAAATCCGCTTCAACAAGTGCGGTAACAATGGCAGATAACGTATCATTATCACCAAAATCAAGATCCAACTCCTCAGTAGATACCGTATCGTTCTCATTTACAATTGGAATAACACCCATTCGGAATAGTTCTCCAAAGGTATTCTTTGCATTAAAGCGGCTAATTTCATTCATCATGGTGTATTTGGTAATCAAAATTTGAGCTGCAGTCTGGTTGTATTCTGCAAAAAGTTTTTGATAAACCATCATTAGACTAGCCTGACCAACCGCTGCACAGGCCTGCTTTACAGACCTCTTCGTCGGACGTTCTAATAGCCCTAAAGCTTTTCTTCCTACTGCAATTGCTCCTGAAGTTACGAGAATTACATCTTTCCCCTGATTTCTTAAATCGGTTAGAATACGCACCAAACGCTCCATCTTCTCCAAATTAAGACTTCCAGTTTCCATATGTGTTAAAGAAGATGATCCAATCTTGACAACAACTCTTTGTTTATCCTTTAATTGATCCCTGCAATTCATACAAGATCCTCCCAAACGTATTTTCCTAGGTATAGATTACTAATTGTAATTCGGTTTATATTGACTTGCTATTGCTTCAAAAACCTTTATTCCATCCATTGCAGCCGAGGTGATTCCACCTGCATATCCAGCCCCTTCACCGCAAGGATAGATTCCCTTTATATTGCTTTCCAGGTTAGCATCTCTCTCAATACGAACTGGCGAAGAGGTTCGTGTCTCCACACCGCTTAGCACTGCCTCTTCATCCGCAAACCCTTTTATTTTATGGTCAAAAGCAAGAATTCCTTCCTTTAAAGAATCAATAATGTGATCAGGTAAGCAATTCATTAAATTAGTTAAACGATAGTTACCCTTAATATTAGGGATAACTTTACCAATGGTAACACTATCTCGATTCTTTAACAAGTCTCCAAACAGCTGAACTGGAACATAACCATTGCCAGCTTCATAAGCAGCTTTTTCCCATTTTCTCTGAAATACAACTCCACTAAGGGGATCTACACCACCAAAATCTGATGGTTGAACCGTGACAACAATTGCACTGTTGGCATTTGCTTCATCACGAAGATAATTACTCATACCATTCACAGCCATATGTCTATTTTCCGAAGAAGCATTTACCACAAATCCTCCAGGACACATACAGAAGGAATAGACTCCTCTTCCAGAAGAGGTCTGGTGTGTTAATTTGTAATCCGCAGCAGGAAGGTGAATATACTCCTTACCGTATTGGGAATTACTTATCACGCTTTGTGGGTGCTCGATTCTCAAACCAATGGCAAAAGCCTTTGGTGTTAATTTCAAGTTTTTGTCCTTGAACATCTGAAATGTATCTCTGGCACTATGCCCAATTGCAGGTATTAACACCTTGCAGGGGAGTTTTTCTGAATGGTTAAGTTCAACTCCCACTAATTGTCCGTTCTCTATAATTAAATCCGTAAGTTTTGTATTAAAACGTACCTCTCCGCCCAAGCGAATAATTTCTTTACGCATATTTTCCACAACATAACGAAGCTTATCTGTGCCAATATGGGGTTTATTCAGGTATAATATTTCAGAGGGTGCACCATAATTCACAAAGGTTTCCATAATGAGTCGATAGCGATGATTACTATCTTTCACCATCGTATTTAACTTACCGTCTGAGAAGGTTCCTGCTCCACCTTCACCAAATTGAACATTACTTTCTGGCGATAGTTCATTGGTACTCCAAAAATGTTCTACTGCCCTTACTCTCTTACTTACTTCATCTCCCCGTTCAATAACAAGAGGCTGATATCCGTAGCTTGCCAACTGAAAGGCTGCAAATAATCCTGCTGGCCCGGTACCAACAACGACAGGTCTTAATTTGAGTTTTTGCTCGGCTTGGGAACTAAATTTGTAATTTTCTTTTGTAGATAGTGTAATATTGATATTATGACAGCGATTTACAAGCTGTTTCTCTGCCTCAATTCCCTTGTTTTTTAAAGACACTTCTAATGTATAGATGTATTTAATCTCATCTTTTCTGGCATCAATTGATTTTTTAACTATTTCCAATTCAAACAAATCAGATGGTGATAGTTTGAGTGCCTTTGCTACCGATTTTTTTAAGTCTTCCACGGTATGCTTAATTGGAAGCTTTATTTGTGCAATGCGTATCATTCTAATATTCCTTTATCATCTATGCGGTCACTTATTTGTATTAATTATTACTTATTTGCATTATTTATTGCTATAAGTATTATTAAGACTATTTATTTGCTCCTGCTGTTATTCCAGCTAAATATCCAGAACTCCAAGCCCATTGAAGATTATAACCCCCACAGGTACCATCGACATCCAACAATTCTCCTGTCAGATAAAGCTTCTGCTGTAGTTTAGATTCCATAGAACGGGGATCTACCTCACTGGTTTTAACTCCTCCGGTACTGACCTGTGCAAATTCAAAGGAGTTTGTAGAATTAATCACCATTCTATGCTCTTTTAAGGTTAAAACCAAACGATCAATTTCTTCATTAGTCATAGGCAGACAGTTCTTCGTCAGATCTAACTCTGCTTGCTGAAGTAATACATAAGATAGTTTATGATTTAAGAGGCCAATCATCATTTCTTCTATTGTTTTATGTGGACTTTTATTAATCCTTTGCTTAATTATAGTTGCTAACTCCTGTTTTGAAAGTTCTGCAAAATAATCAAGTTCCAAATATACCTTTTCCCGTTGATCTAACGCTTTTGACACAAATCGGCTTACCTGCATAATCGGGATTCCGGAAATACCGATATCTGAAAAAACAATTTCTCCTTTTTCCGTTCCAAGTAGTTTAATTGTATTTTCATTCCCTTTTTGAAAATCCTCTGCAAAAGCAGTAACCTTTGCTTTTACTCTGACACCTGATATCGTCTTACAATATTTTTGTGGTGATAAAAGCGAAACCAGTGCTGGTAATGGTTTGATTATGGTATGACCAAACAACCTTGCCAATTCGAATCCACTTCCATCAGATCCAAGCTTAGGTGAAGCACATCCTCCAGCTGCAATAATCAATTTATCCGATTGATACGAATAAGTTTTTATGGTCATGTTATTACTATTTGAACTTTTGCTATTTGAATTCGTGTTATTTGAATTCTTAAATTTATTACCCTTATCTGCCTCAACTTTTTTCGTTATTACGGTAAAGTCAGGTTTTTTAATATTAATTACTTTCTCCTCATATCGAAATTCCACCTTAAGTGCCAGGCATTCCAGCATGAGTACAGACACAACACTTGCCGCTTGTTCAGAATTGGGATACAGATACCCCTCCCGTTCCCTCGGATAGATTCCAATTTCCTTAAAGAACTGCAACGTTTTTTCAACGTCAAAACAAGACAGCACTTTCATAGCAAATGCGCTGTCATCGGAACGGTAGCAATCAGGGCTTTGATGTAAATTAGTATAATTACATTTCCCATTGCCTGTAGCTAATATTTTTTTACCTGCTTTATCCATTTGCTCAATCACAAGAACTGAACTACCTTCTCGTGCCGCAGCAATTGCCGCAGTCAACCCAGAAGCTCCTGCTCCTATGACGATCACATCATATTCCAATTGAACGCCTCCACATGTAAAGTTTCGCATTTGTTTCATTATATTTTACCGAAAGCATTATTTCAAGCGTTTCTTTAAGGTATAAGGTGTTACTAAAGAATTCTTAATAAATTTTTAATAATCAGAGCCAAGCAGAAGGTATAGCAATCAGCTGTGAAAGCTTGCTTTCTAAAAAGTAATTGATGTATCTTCTAGTTTGGAGAGAACCCAACAGGAAAAAATCGCTGGTTTTCGAGCTTGGTCCTGCTGTTACAAGTATTTATAGTCAGAAATTTAAAGAGGTTGCTGCAAAACAATAAAGTTTGCAACAACCCTTAAGTTTTAACTGGAATAACTTTCAAGCAGCGCATATAGCTCGTCCAGGCTATTCACATAAATACCTTGAATTAATCTGATTCTATCTTCTTCTGGAAGAGTTTTCGCTTCTATATGAGTATCACGAAATATGCTCTTCAAATCACTGTTATATACCACAACATATCCATCTTTTATGACAACATAGAACCGGAACGGGAGAAAATCTTCATTATAAGTTTTCTTTATCGTTATCTCATCCTCTGAAAAGTAAGTCAATTCATAGGAGATTAGCCCTTTATTATACTCGGATAAGGGCATATCGCTCATATATGAGGCGATATAATCCATTATTTCTTCCCTGGTAAGTCCAACCAAATAACCAGGTGGATTTAGTACCTGAGTTTCTGTGGTATCCGTTTTCATGTTATAGATTTGTAAATTATACTTTGTGGTTGGCAGAACAGTAGACTCTGTCTTAATTACAGGAACGTCGTCCTGACTCTCTACCTCATCAGGTTGTGCTGTCGGTTGTATATTTTCTAAATATTTATAAAAATCACTCTTCTGTTCAACTGCACGTTCATTAAAATTTTTAAGTGCTCGCAAGTAGCTTAGATAATAGCAGCTTGTAAATAAAACGCACAACAATGCGAAAACTACGAGATAAATTGATGCCTTTTTAAGTTTCATAGAAACCACTCCTTCGGCAATATTATCTCCATTATTTCGCTATTTATACAATTATAGTAAATGTATCCTTTTTAATATACTAATTATTGACCTTCCTTTAGGCAAGGAACCTATCTCCTCTTCATTAAGCCCTCGTAAAAAGATTAACAAGATAAAATAAATAATTACTGCCAAAAGAATTGCAATAAAAAGCGCTAATATCATACTTCCTGTGAGCAGGTGTAATCCATAGTAAGCAAAATATGCTACAACGCCCATTAATCCTGAACATACAAAGGGAATTAAAAATGTCTTTATAACCTCCTGATGATAGTTCAAATGTTTTTCAATGGATATCCAGTTAAGAATACAAACCACCAGAGGAAACGTAACATTACCTATAACAAGAGCATAGGTACTCAAATCAGTAAAGTGAAGTAATACAAATACTATAATTATATGTATCCCCAGTGAGATTGCTGAATGTAGCACCGGTGTTTTTAACCGGTTAATTCCTTGTAATACGGCTGAAGTTATCGTTGAAAGAGCATAGAACACGATTGAAATTGAACCAAGCATCATGACATTAGAGGATAAGTTAAATCTATCCGCAAATATAACCCTAAGGATTGGACCTGCCAACACACTCATGCCTACAAAGGATGGTATTGCAATTATCATGTTAAACTTAACTGCTGAATGCACCTTCGCTCGAATTGCGTCCTGAAGACCTCTGGTATAATCTGTTGCGATTGTAGTTACAATTGTTGCACCAATTGCTGTTGCAATTGCTACAGGAACATTGGTTAACAAACGATATTCATTGCTATAAATCCCCCAAAGAGAATCCAGGATATCTGAAGTATAGAGTTGTCCTGATATACCACCAAAAACTTCATTATCAATCACCGAGACTTCTTTTAAACTCATAACATTTCCAAACAATGCCATATCTACAATACCACTAATCTGATAGACAAACTGGCTTAATATAATTGGTGATATGGTAATCATAAGCAATTTTAAAATAGACTGGTAACTCTCATTAACTTCACTATGATCTTTTTTTAGCTGCCTATTTAAAACTGGTTTATAAATTATAAATACGAAGATTAAGAATAATAAAGATATAAAGGCTCCTGTTAAAGTTCCAAAGGTACCTCCGGCAGCACCATAAGCAGCTACATTAACACTGGCACTAAAATTCTTAACTAGTAAATAAGCAGCTACCACACTCACTACAGCATTGACAATTTGCTCCAATACCTGTGAAACCGCCGTTGGAATTGTGGTATTCTTCCCTTGATAAAAACCACGTAGAACACCCATAATGGAAAAAACAAAAATTGTAGGTGAAAGCACCCTTAACGGCAGTGCAGCATTCGGTGATTTAATAAGTTTAGTAAAAAGATCTGCACCAAAAAACACGATTAAGGTAGCGATAAAACCTACTATCACCGCACACATCATGGCAATTAAGAAAACACGGTAGGCGTTGCGGTGTTCCTTCTTCACCGTTCGAACCGCAACCAATCTCGCTACCGCGATTGGTAGACTATAAGAAGAAATAATCAACATAATGTTATATATTTCAAAGGATTTTGAATAGATACCTGCACCCTCTAAGCCATAAATCCTTTGCATGGGAACGCGGTATACAAGTCCTATGATACGCACTAGGATGGAAGCAACTGCCAGAATACTCCCCTGTACTAAAAATTGATTATTCTTATTGCTTGCCGACATAACAATCTCCTTCATTTATCTTACGTTGTAATTATTCAGTATCTTCACTGTTACAGGACATCATTTAATACTGATGCCTGCAAACCTTAAGCTTCACACTTATTGGATTTTCACATCTTCTGGCCTATCCTTAGGAAATAAGGTAATATAGGTTTTTCCCGGATTAATCTTTAACTCTTCTCCAGCTTCATTATAATAGCGCATCCATCTGTCAGCTTCCTTCTTCTTCCAGGTAATTGGTACTACGGTTCCGTTGGTAATATAATACCCCGTTCCAGACGCATTCGTAAGCTCCATGGTTTGATAATCGTTTTTATCAATATCCCATTCCTTAACAAACTGCACAATAATATTTTTAAAGCTAAGCTGCTCCTTCGTTACGGAATCCACATGCTTATCATTAAACTGAAAACGATAATATAACTTATCCGTCTCATTATATTCAAAATATGGGGTTGTATAACCAGAGAAATGCAAGGACAGTTTCATGGCTTGATTTCCACCTGCAAGGTCTGTATCCTTTTCATAGAAGCTATAGTGTGGCTGAAAATCACTCGCATATTTAGTCTCAAACCCTTTTTTCGCAATACCTGCCTGAATGCTCTCTATACTTGCAAACGCATTGTTAGGAGCTTTAATGCTCTTATCCCTATAGAATACGGTGGTTCCAATTCCTTCGGACCCGTCCATATGATCAATCTTTAATTCATTCATTTTTTTAGTGGCATACTTTGTCTTTCCAAAATGTACATAGATGGCATCATATTCATCCGCGATACTTACAAAATAGTGTCTGGAGCTACGTACTGAGCCTATACGGTCTCCGCTAAAGTTTTCTCCAATCCCTAATAGTCTGGTAATTCCGCCTTCCACAATGCATTCATATACAATATCCGCTTGTCCAATTCCACTTTGGTTGGATACAGTTTTGAAATTATTTAATTGAATTGCAATTGGACGTTTTGTACCTACTTCGATTGGAACCCATAAACCGGATAAATAACTTCGCATCTCACCATCATGATTTTCCACTATCGGAGTGGGTGCAGGTGTACTTGTGGGTGTTTGAGTTACTATATTGGTAATATTATTTTCGTCAGTATCTATATCTGATTTATCATCTGAAGAGTTTTTACTACATCCTATCATATAGAATGCTGTTACTACAACCAGCATTAAAACTAAAAGTTTCTTCATTCTTATCAGTCCCTCCAAAAATGTCTTTCAATTGAATATTGTTAGCCATTATTTTTATTCTAAAGTTACTTATAAAATAATACCTCTATGTTTTTACCTACAATTTCTTCTGGTAGTTATTTATCGAAATATCTCAAGCTTTTCTAACACATTATTTTGCTTTTCTTCCATTCTTATCCGTTCCTCTTCTTCCATATGATCATATCCAAATAAGTGAAACATACTATGAGCAGTTAAAAATGCCACTTCTCTTTTAATGGAGTGCCCATATTCCTGCGCTTGTGCTATTGCTCGTTCTACACTGATAACAATATCACCTAAAAGAAGTTCTCCTGACTCTGGATCAAAAGCGGTGATATCCTCTTCAAACTTATCGAAATCACCAGGAGTATCATATTCGTTGGACGGAAAGGATAATACATCCGTTGCTGCATCCTTTTCTCTATATTCCCGGTTGATCTCCATAATTTCGTTATCATCCGTTAATAGAACACTAACATCGACCTCATAAGGGCATTCCTCATGATCTAAGCACTCTTCCACTACTTGATGAATTAATTCTTCATAATCAAAATCCAGCTTATTCGTGGATTCGTTCTCAAAATGAATTGTCATAAACACCTAAGCCTTTCATTAATTATAGCCATATTTTTAATACTATTATCAATTCTGTAACAGAATCCAGCTTAAAATCTGCAGTTTCCTAGCTGATTGTCTTTGGCCATACTAAAACGCATGACGTATGAAACCACTTGTTGTTTCACTTCTTATATTGAAAATTATCCGTAGAAAGCAAGCTTTCGCGGCTTATTTTCAGCTATTCTGATTGGTTCTGAACAGTTGCAAATTCTCTATGATAAAATTCTTTTAAAGCCTTATAATCCTTTAAGGACAACCCTGCCGCATCAAAGGTACCCTTGTCCATTCTCATTTGAAAAATATTTTCAATTACCTTGGTGGTAGTAAATTTTTTATCACCTGTTTTTTCAATGTAATCAAGGGTTGATACTATACTGTCTGTTATCATAACAATAGCTGCTTCTACAGAATTGGGTTTGTCATACTTAATATTATGCTCTCTTATTATCGCTTTAAGTTCTTTCGGAAAGGCATATTCATCTGCAAGAATTAACCCCTCTTCAATATAGTTCTTCCCCCTCATCTTGCCGGCTTCATGGTATAGTCCGCCAGCACAAGCTAGCATCTCATTGGCAGTGATAGAAATTGCCGCTCGTTTGGAAACATCACCTATGTGCAATGCATGTTCATACAACACATTATCAAATTCTTTTAATTGTTTTAATAAATCATTCTCCGGATCACATAGTACTTCATAGCTTGTCCGTATCCCGTTAATAAAATCATCTTCTGCACTTGACAGCGTTGTTTTTTCAAGCTCCAACAAACTCTCTTGCTGTGTGGAGGCTGCTTCCTCCTGTGGAATAACGAACTGTTTGTCCACCTCTAAAGAATCATTGGTTATAAATCCAACCCTTTTGTCATAAAGAACATAGAGGACCACACCCGCCAGAATTACAAAAAATAGACTGGTCAAGGACAAGAAATAATTAACGTTTGATTCCACTTCAAACACCAAATTATTTAATGCAAAGGATAAGGTGATATGAGTTGAAAGTATAATGATAGTAGCATACAAAAATGTACTTTTCTTCTTTAAAGCATTGGATAACATATTTAATATCAAACCAGTAATCAAAATTTGAATCATGATCTCTGGTTTTTGACTAATGCTAATACCAAGAAGAAATGATAAATTAAAGTGAATTAACATTCCCAGTTTTAAATCAACGAGCAAGGATACTAATAAACTTCCAATCATCCAAAAACAATAGATATCAGAATTCGGAAGAATCAGAAGAAGACAGATGCCTGCCAGATAAGCAATCGTTACAATGCTCCCGACAAACCTCTGCTTCCAGATGACGGAGGCATTCACTTTAATATAAAAGGATACCGCCGCGGTTAATAATAAAGTAATAATCCCCATTTTAAAGGTGTTAACATCCACCATCTGATGAAAGATATCCAGTAATACTGGTATAAGCATTGATATAATTGGTAACACAGCCAGTATAAATTTTGGCTTCGTTTCTACAGACTGTATTTTCTCTTGTTGTGTATCATCTGTTTTCATGATTATTTCCCCTAATCCTTGCGGATTTATAATTTAACTTCCCTTCCCATCTTTTCTTACCCTGATCCAATGATTTATGCTCTAAGGTTTTGTGTTCAAAGTGTTTTTGCTTTTCCTCATAGGCATCATATGCTTTTACTATTTTCTGTACCAACGGATGTCTTACAACGTCTTGATTTGTAAGATAGGAAAAGCCAATGTCCTCGATTTTTGATAAGACATTAATTGCCACATCCAGACCTGATTTTGTACCGATTGGTAAATCCTTCTGTGTTAAGTCACCTGTTATTACCACCTTGGAACCAAAACCTATACGGGTCAGGAACATTTTCATCTGTGCTGGTGTTGTATTCTGTGCTTCATCAAGAATAATAAAGGCATTCTCCAGTGTTCTACCTCGCATATAAGCGAGAGGTGCAACTTCTATTAGCCCTTTTTCCGAGTTCTTCAAATATGCTTCGGGTCCCATAATCTGATGCAGAGCATCATAAAGTGGTCTTAAATATGGATCTACTTTACTCTGTAAATCACCAGGTAAAAACCCTAACTTCTCTCCAGCCTCAATTGCAGGACGAGTCAGTATGATTTTACTGACTTCATCATTTTTAAACGCAGTAATTGCCATTGCCATAGCCAAATAGGTTTTACCCGTACCAGCTGGACCAACTCCAAAAACAATCATTCTCTTTCGAATTAAGTCCACATAAGTTTTTTGTCCAATGGTCTTAGGTTTAATGGGCTTTCCATTAATTGTATGACAGATTAGGTCTTTATCAATCTCAACAATTTCTCTTTCCTTATCTTCATGGCATAAGGCAATTGCATAATTAACATTTTGTTCTGTAATTTGATTGCCACGTTTTGAAAGTTCCAACAGTTGTAGAAATACACTTTTTGCTTTTGTTACGTTTGTATCTGATCCAACAACCTTAATTTCACCATTTCGTTCAATAATTGTGACATTAAAGGCACGTTCTATAATTTTTACATAGGCATCAAAGCCTCCAAATACATTCTTTTCGTGTTCGGTTGGTATATCAATGATCGTTTCCGTTATGCTCATCTTCCTGTTCGATCCTCCACTCGTCTTCTACTATTGTTTTATATTCCCAGGCTGGCTCTTGAACAAAAATCCTACCTATTGCTTTACAATAATTATTATCTATTGTTATTTCAACTTTATTATCTGTTATCCTAACATCTTTTTCCATTAGTTTTTTTATATATCGATTTAATTTTGATTCTGCTAGTGCTGTAGCTTCCTCTTTTGAATAACTTTTTTTCTCCAATTCATATTCCCTGCTTAAAATGGAACCATAACGAAAGGGTAGATAAAAACTATCTGTAACATGCATTGTTTTTTCGTTAACAATTATATCATATTTGGAATAGGAATTTCTAGGATTATATAAAAATAATTTTTTACCAAACAAGGTAATAAAATACCCTTTTTTTGTTGCTCCAGAAAAGTTCTTTTCATTATACTTCATAGAAAAGGACTCATTATAATCATAATAGCTTTTACATACAATATCTGCATCTGCTACAACAGGTTGTAACCTTAATATTTCATCAAAATCTCCTTTTATGGTAAGAATTCCTGATACAAGAATATCTCCCTTTTGAACTACATCCCCAACCTTTACTAAAGGTGTACCAGACCTAGTGACGATTTCTTGTATAATACCGTCCTTGGCAGCAATAATGTGACTGGGCTCAATTGCCTTTTGAGCTGGAGCAGGCATATTGGTTTCGGTTATCTTTATAATTAGCCTTGTTCCTTTAATTTCTGCGGATACCCATCCAATATCCTTATAGGTTAACCTGATTGTTTCTTCAATCTCCTGACAATCCACCAGGTTCTTTTTAATTCCCGTGTATACCTGATTATCATTTAAGAATTTTATCATTGCCTCTGGGGTATATTTTGAACCTCCAAGGATACTGATATCCCAGATAAAAAGAGACATCATGTAGATTAGAATTATACACATCAAAATTCCAATAAAAAACCCTTTCCTCTTTCGATACTTATGCAGTACAAAAGGTAATCCTGACTTATCCTTAATTTTAGGTACAAGACCTGTTTTTCTGGCAATTGGTTTTAAGTGCTTATAATTACGTGCGGAAATAAAAAACTCAAAACCTCCATCTACTTTCGTCAAATTCCAAATTAATATTTTCTTATTGGAACATAAATTGATAAACCTTTCCGGTGCAGTTCCAATTACTTGTATGTAGAGAATACCTCGTAACCACTTCATTAGATTTGTTAGCATTACATGATCATTCCTTTCTAGGTAACCGCTTGCTTTGCGCCTCATACGCAAAGCTGCATGTGAATTATGCAATCGCATAATTCACGCTAACCTATGTTCCCTTTGGCATCATTGGTAATAGATAGCTTGAATATAACCACTGATTCGCATTTCATCTTCTGTAAAATACAAGATGTTCAAATGCTTTCCTTCAATGCAGATGCGGCAAAGCTTGGTCTGAACCTTTATAACATTTCCATCAAACTCGAGAATTCCCTTATAATTTTCAAGACAGATTTCATTTCTACCTGTAGCTGTAATGATAGGAGCACCTGCTATGACATCCGCAGGTAATTGAAGACGATTTGACAGCTCCTCAAGATAAGTTTGCCTCTGTTCTTGCTTTATTTTCTTTTTTGGATTTAATCCCTTATAGAGTGTATCTTTTGCGTCTTTTTTGAATTTTTCATGGGATGATTTTAGGTCTTTTTTCATAACAGCCCCCTAAATCCTTAGCAGATACTGTAATAATATATGAAATAGCTAGAATGAATAGAATAATGGGAACGGATATACGTAAAAAACTTCCAATAGTTGTCTATTGGAAGTCTCTTTTCAAATTAATATTTGCGTTTTCTAGCCGCTTCAGACTTTTTCTTACGTCTTACGCTTGGCTTCTCATAATGCTCCCTCTTACGGATCTCCTGTTGGATACCAGCTTTCGCGCAGTTTCTTTTGAATCTGCGGAGAGCACTATCTAATGTTTCATTATCTTTTACGATAACATTTGACATAGTCTCACCCTAACCTCCCTCCAGTTGTAGATTGTGACTAAACAACTGTTTGGGTATTTTTTGAATAGCACTACAATGATTATAGCATATTTTTCAATTTCGTCAACTAGATTTTAAATCATTATGACTATTTCTTTTTCTATTTATGTATTAAAATATAAATTTTTTCAATGAAAGTACGCAAAAACTGACACTTCCTTATTATAAAATACACTGATTACAAATCCTTAAATTGATGATGCAGTTTTTCATCTACAACGATTCGTTTCTCCATTGTTTTATGAAATACTTGTTCAAAAACAGCCGGTAGTCCTTCTTCCATTACATCGACTCCTTCTTGGGTAATCCCACCCTTAACGGCTACTCTCGACATAACATCCGTAAAATCCATTGACTTCTCTAGAATTAATTTTGTCGTTCCATACATGGTTTTTGCAATCAGTTGCTGCATGTCATCTTTGTCAATAACTTGGGAATAGTTTAAAGCTGCTTTCATAAATTCATTTAGGATAGACGCAAAGAAGCCCGGTCCACAACTTGTAATTTCAGAAGCAAAACCAAAGTTTTCATCCTTCATAGGATAAAGGCACATAAATCTACCAAGTATCTCTTCAAACTCTTTTGCATCCTGATCACTAACCTTATGGTTATGACAGATTAATGTAACACCCTCCTGTACCTCGGTGATAAGGGTAGGTACAATCTTTGTAATCTTGCAATCAAAGATAGTACTTAAATCTTCCAACATCAAGGCACTTGTAATGGAAATAAGGTGATGTTCCGGTGTTATTACAGTTTTAAGATCATTGATTACTTCAAAAAATTCACTAGGTTTCACACACAGGAAGAGGTATTTCACTTTTTTTGCTACGATACAGCTCTTATCCTCTGTATGAATTCCTGGCCATTTCGTTGCAATATCTGATAATTTCTCCTTATTTTTGCGTGTTACATAGATATCACTCACATCAATTCCTGCGCCTTTAATTAAATTGCTAACCAACAGTCTTCCCATACTTCCATACCCAATAAAACCAAAACGACTCATACTTAATGCCCTCCTTTTAATGTAGATTCATGAGAATGTCCTTCTTAACATCATATGTGCATTTTTATAATGCAGAACGTATGAATCTAACTGAAGAGCACTAATTGGCTTATTTACTTCTTAACGATACAATACTTCTGATTAATAAAATCAATAAGAAAAGCATCGCCATTTTTACATGACGATGCTTCCTTTAATCTAATTATTTTTTCGATTATTTAATCTGTGCTGCTAACGCATCCTTAGCCTTTGCAACCACTTGATCGATACCTGCAGCATTCTTTCCGCCAGCTTGTGCCATATTCGGTCTACCACCGCCACCGCCACCAACAAGTACAGCAAGTTCTTTAATCAGGTTACCAGCGTGAGCCCCTTGCTTCATGGCTCCATCTGTAGCCATTGCAAGTAAATTCACTTTGTCTACTGCTGTAGAAGAAGCTAAAATAATCACACCTTCTGTAAGTTTATCCTTTAATTGATCTCCCAGGTTACGAAGCTCATTCATGTCTACATCAGGAAGCTTTAAGGCTAATAGGGATACACCCTTTACATCCACTACCTGACTCATAACATCACCAAGGGAGTTATTAGCTAGTTTGCTCTTAAGTTTCTCATTCTCTGATTTTAATACTTTCAACTCTTCAAGAAGGCTTTCTATTCTTGTAGTCAACTGTCCAGGCTCTGTTTTTGCTGCCTTTGCCGCCTGATTAAGTCCTTCTTCTAATTCTTTATAGTAAGCAAATACGCCATTGCCAGTTAATGCTTCAATTCTTCTAACACCTGCTGCTATACCTGTTTCAGATACGATCTTAAATACAGAAATAACTCCGGTATTGCCTACATGTGTTCCACCACAAAGCTCTTTGCTATAGTCACCCATCGTAACAACACGAACATCACTGGAATACTTCTCACCGAAAAGTGCCATCGCACCTTCTTTTTTCGCATCTTCAATGTTCATGATTCTTGTTGACACTGCAAGATTACTCGCAATCTGCTCATTAACTAAGGCTTCTACTTGCTCAAGCTCCTGTGCAGAAAGTGCTGAGAAGTGAGTAAAGTCAAAACGGAGACGGTCTTCACTTACCATGGAACCTGCCTGCTCAACATGGGAACCGAGAACTGTTCTTAATGCTTTCTGTAGTAAATGAGTTGCACTATGATTTTTAGCTGTAGATGCTCTCTGTACCGTATTCACCTTTAGCTCTACACTATCCTTCAGGTTAAAAATACCCTTTGTAACAGTACCAACATGACCAATTTTACCGCCTAATAATTTGATGGTATCTTCTACTTCAAATTCAGCATCTTTGGTCACAATAACGCCAGTATCAGCTGCTTGACCACCGCTGGTTGCATAGAATGGAGTTTCTTTTACAAGAATGGTTCCCTTCTGTCCTGCTACAAGCTCAGTTGCAAGTTCTGTTTCCGTCGTTAAAGCCGTAATTTGTGAGGAATAAGTTAAGTTCTCATAACCTACAAATACAGATGTTAGACTTGGATCCAGTTGCTGATAAACGGTTTCTTCTGCACCCATGTAATTTGTGGTTCCTCTGGCACTTCTAGCGGTAACTCTCTGTACCTCCATAGCTGCCTTGAATCCTTCTTCATCAATCTCAAGTCCTTTTTCCTCTAAAATTTCTTTGGTTAAGTCTTTAGGGAAACCATAGGTATCATAAAGTTTAAATACTTCTTCTCCAGATAACACCTTAGAACCAGTCTTCTCTAATTCCTTCTCCATATCGGCAAGAATTGTAAGACCCTGATCAATTGTTTTATTAAATTTATCTTCTTCAATCGTAAGAAGCTTGATAATGTATTCTTTCTTTTCTTCTAATTCAGGATATCCATCTTTAGATTCACGAATAACTACCTTAGCTAATTCTGACATGAAGTTACCTTCAATCCCAAGTAATCTTCCATGTCTCGCAGCTCCACGAAGGAGACGGCGGAAAATGTAACCTCTTCCTTCATTGGATGGAATTACACCATCAGAAGCCATAAAGGTTGTAGAGCGAATATGATCAGTGATTTTACGAATGGATACGTCCTTCTTTGCATCGACCTGATAGCTGGTTTTTGCAAGCTCACATACTTTATCACGGATTGCTTTCATTGTATCAACATCAAAGATGGAAGGGACATCCTGCACTGCTGCCGCAAGTCTTTCAAGTCCCATACCCGTATCAATATTTTTATTTTCAAGTTCTGTATAATTGCCATTGCCGTCACCATTAAACTGAGTGAATACGTTATTCCATATTTCGATATAACGGTCACATTCACAGCCAACGGTACAGTTTGGATCTCCACAACCGTATTTTTCACCACGGTCGTAATAGATTTCAGAGCAAGGACCACAAGGACCAGCGCCATGCTCCCAGAAATTATCTTTCTTGCCAAAACGGAAAATTCTTTCCGGTGCAATTCCTATTTCTTTTTCCCATATTTCAAATGCCTCATCATCTTGTTCATATACAGATGGATAAAGGCGATCTTCCTCAAGTCCAACTACTTTGGTTAAAAACTCCCAGGACCAGGCGATTGCTTCATGCTTAAAATAATCTCCAAAGGAGAAGTTACCAAGCATTTCAAAGAAGGTACCATGCCTTGCAGTCTTACCAACATTCTCAATATCAGGGGTACGGATACATTTTTGACAAGTAGCCACGCGGTTTCTAGGTGGTATTTCCTGTCCTGTAAAATATGGCTTTAATGGCGCCATACCGGAATTGATTAACAATAAGCTGTTATCATTATGGGGTACCAGCGGAAAGCTGTTCATTACCAGATGCCCCTTACTTTCAAAGAATTCGAGGAACATTTTTCTTAGCTCATTTACTCCATATACTTGCACTTTCGTTTGCCTCCTAAGTTCTATCTTTCCTTTTATAAATTTGATTATATGTTAACATTTTAAATGTTTAACTTTTCTAACGTTGAATTAATTACATGTGTTATATTTATGATATTATGCTCTTTTCATATTACATTGTGTTATATTTATCATTATATCTTCTTATTGTTGATAGCCTTGTATTATTTATATATCATTATTTCTTTTTCATTAATTAAAGGTCTTATTTATATCATTATATCTCTTCATTGATGATGCATTGTATTATTTATATAGTATCATTTCTTTTTCATTAATTAAAAGGTCTTATTTATGTCATTATATCTCTTCATTGTGATACATTATCTTATAAATATAGCATTACATCTCTTGCATTAATCACAATGTGTTATTTATTGCTTATTATAATTTTTATATTTTATTTCCTATGAGACAACTCACTGGTGATATCCTCCCAGTCTAGTCCACATTCCGCCATTAAAACCATCAGATGATATAGATAATCCGCTATTTCATAGCGTAATTCTTCTGCACCGGGGTTTTTCGCAGCAATTGTAATCTCTGTTGCTTCTTCTCCACATTTTTTAAGTATTTTATCAATTCCCTTATCAAACAAATAATTAGTGTAGGAGCCTTCCTTGGGGTTCTTCTTACGATCCATGATAACATCATAAACATCTTTAAACACATGGAAGGGGTCAGCACTCTTATATTCCTTTTTCACCAGTTCCGTATGGAAACAAGATTTCTCACCGGTATGGCAGGCTGGTCCTACCTGTAGAACCTTTGCTAAGATGGTATCCTTGTCACAGTCAATAATTAATTCCTTTACATATTGATAATGTCCCGAGGTTTCACCCTTTAACCAAAGTGACCCGCGACTTCTGGAAAAATAGGTCATTTTTCCACCCACAACAGTCTTATTATATGCTTCTTCATTCATATACGCAAGCATTAATACATCGTCGGTTCGATAATCTTGTACAATAACTGGTACTAATCCATTTGCATCTAATTTAAAGTCCGAAAATGGCAGACTGCTTTCAAAGGTGTTAACCTTAATTCCTTCTTCTTTCAAGGAATTTTTTGCTTTCATAATATCTTTGTTTTCAAAGAAATTCGTTGAGATTGCTTCTACATTATTCAATGATAACAAGGTATAAATATCATTCCGTATTAGGCTATCTCTTAATATAACTTTTGATTGCAGATTTTCAATAATATTTTTACTATGTTCTGTTAAAGCAACATGTTTTAATAGCAGGTGGTCCGCTAGATTGCTGTTTAAAATCCGCTTTAGTATCTCGTCCTCCTCATCCATACATTCAATCATATCGAGTTCGAGTATCATTTTATCTGTACCAAAACGTTCACTGGCTTCTTTTATGACATTGGTATCTTCCAGCAAGGAATACTTCATCATGACCTTTGCAGCTCCGGTATAAATTGCCTTCTTAACATCTTCAAATCTCTTAATATAACTTCCAACAATAATTGGTATATCCACTGCCTTAACTAGTTCTTTGATCAGTGATAAAAACACTTCTCTGGACTTTTCATCCTTAGAGTAGTTATAGATGAACAATTCATCTGCTCCTCCATAGGAATATTGTTCCGCCAAGGAAATTACTTTAAAGGGAAGTTCATTCTCTGCATTAAGAAAAGGAATAATTTTTTTATTGGGCATTTTACTACCTCCTGCTCGGTATCGTTCTAGCTCTTCTTTCGTTCAAATAGATTAACGGCTTTTTTTAAATCA
This sequence comes from Bacillota bacterium, assembly GCA_023407575.1. Classification (GTDB taxonomy): domain Bacteria; phylum Bacillota; class Clostridia; order Lachnospirales; family Lachnospiraceae; genus Mobilitalea. Next base: position 39,485 of record JAEYLX010000027.1, on the reverse strand, counting down.
ATTCTATTCTCATATAATGCTTTTCCCATAATAGCACCATAAACATTAATTTCTTCCAACATTTCTAAATCCTTTAAGGAGGCTACACCGCCTGAAGCTATGATGTTTAAACCAGTAACTTGTACCATCTCTTTGGTATGTGCTATGTTAGGTCCCTGTAGCATTCCATCTTTAGAAATATCCGTATATACAATTGTTTTAACACCAAGTTTTTTCATTTCCACAGCCAAGGAGACCGCTTGATAGCTACTTACTTTCTCCCAGCCTTCAATCGCCACCATCCCATCCTTGGCGTCAATGCCAATTACAATTCGCTTTGATCCAAAGGTTGCAATTGCTTCTTTAATAAATGCAGGATCTTTTACTGCCTTGGTTCCAATAATAACTCGATCAATTCCCAGACTCAACTTATTTTCAATGTCCTTGATTGTACGGATACCACCGCCTACTTGTATCGGTATCTTAACTTCCTTCACTATTTCTTTAATCACTTCGTCATTAACGGAATGGCCTACAAGTGCGCCATCAAGGTCTACAATATGGATAAAGGAAGCTCCAGCAGCTTCCCATTGTTTTGCGATTTTTAAGGGAACATCAGAATATACCAGAACATCCTGAAAACTACCCTGTCTTAGTCTGACACATTGTCCATTTTTTATATCGATTGCGGGGAATAATATCATAAAGCACCTTTGCCTTTCAGATTAGTTTGTTAATCAATGGAACCCTTTGTAGATAAGACACCTTGAATACGTGAATCCAAACTACTTGCTTCATCCAATGCCTTGGCAAAGGCTTTGAATGCCGCTTCTATAATATGATGATTATTTTCGCCACTTATCTTTTTAATATGTAGATTGATTCCAGCTGAATAAGAGATTGCATAGAAAAATTCCTTCACAAGCTCTGTTTCCATATACCCAACTCGATCCGTGGTCAAACCAAGATCATAGGAAAGGTAGGGTCTACCGGATAAATCAATGGCGCAAAGCACCAAGGTTTCATCCATCGGTAACAAAAAGGAACCGAAACGTTTTATTCCTTGTTTATCACCCAGTGTCGCTCGGATTGCTTGTCCAAGAACAATGCCTGTATCTTCTACTGTATGATGAGAATCAACATACAAGTCACCTTTGGTATTCACTTTAAGATCAAAAAATCCATGCTTAGAGAAGCTCTCTAACATATGATTAAAAAATCCCACACCAGTCTCAATCTGTGTCTTTCCAGTTCCGTCCAGTGAAAGTTCTAATGTAATATCAGTTTCCTTCGTTTTACGAGTAATCTCTATCGTTCTGGCAGTCATCTGTCTCACCCATCCTTTTAATTCATTATACAATATGAGAAATAAATGTCAAATCTCTTTTCGGTTGGAGCAACGAACACTACTGCTCAAACCGAACCGCTATACTATTCGCGTGAGCAGTTAATCGCTCTGAGTTTGCAAAGGTTATAATATCTTTATATATTGGTTCCAGTGCTTCTTTCGAATAAGAAATTATACTGGACTTCTTTATAAAGTCATCTACGCTTAAGGGTGAGAAGAACTTTGCCGTCCCATTAGTGGGCAGAACATGATTTGGACCAGCCATATAATCGCCCAGTGGTTCACTGGAGTATTCTCCAAGAAAAATGGCACCCGCATTTTTGATTTTGGTCATAACCATAAAAGGATCTTTAGTCATAATTTCTAAGTGTTCCGATGCAATATCATTTACCACATCAATAGCTTCCTTTAGATTAGCCGCTACTAAAATATATCCATAGTTATCTATGGATTTTTGCATGATTTCCTTTCTGGATAATTGACTTATGAAATTATCCACTTCTAGAGATACCTGTGTCGCCAATTCTCTGCTGGTAGTAACCAGAATAGCACTTGCCAATTCGTCATGTTCTGCCTGTGAAAGTAAATCTGCTGCCACATATCTGGAATTGGCTGTTTCATCTGCCAGTACCAAAATCTCGCTTGGTCCAGCGATGGAGTCAATACTTACGTGCCCATAGACTGCTTTTTTTGCTAAAGCAACATAAATGTTACCTGGACCAACAATCTTATCTACCTTACGAATGCTTTGGGTACCAAAAGCCAAAGCTCCGATTGCCTGTGCCCCACCTACTTTATAGATCTCTGTTACTCCTGCCTCATGGGCAGCAACCAGGGTTCCTTCAAATATCTTGCCCTCACTATCTGGAGGCGTTGTCATAGCAATGCGCTCTACACCAGCAACCTTTGCAGGTATTACATTCATAAGTACTGAAGATGGATAGGCAGCTTTTCCACCTGGAACATAGACGCCTACTGCAGCGATAGGTGTAACCTTCTGCCCAAGAATAGTTCCGTTCTCTGTAGAATCAAACCAGCTATACTGCTTTTGTTTTGCATGATAGGCTTCAATATTCTTAATTGCTTTCTGAATTACTTCTAAAATTTCGGGATCAATTTTTTGATATGCTTCTTCTATTTCAGCCTCAGTTACTCGAATTGTTTCCGGTGTCAAAATGGTACGATCAAACCGCTCTGTATAAGCAAATAAGGCTTGATCCTTATTTAATTTAACATCTTCTAATATTTTATTAACCGCAACTGTATATTCCTCATACTGGTTTGGGCTTCTCTTTAAAAGATCCTCCAGGATATTGCTCTTTGTGTTTGAATCTAAATCAATTATCCTCATACTTGTATTTATCCCTTCTAAACATTTTATCAATATAATCTCTAATCTATCTTTTCTAAATTATGCTTACTCACTGACATTCCTTACTTGTTCCTAGTCTTGTTACTTATTTAATACATGTTTTTATAAAGTCTTTTGTTATACAGTCTTTATATGTAGCCTTGTTATATAATACTTTTTATATTATCTTTCTATATTATCTTTTTATATTGTCTTTTTTATATTGTCTTTTTTATATTGTCTTTTTTTATATTACCTTTTTATATTGTCTTTTTTTATATTACCTTTTTTATATTGTCTTTTTTATATTGTCTTTTCTGTATTGTCTTTTTATATTGTCTTTTCTATATTGTCTTTTCTGTATTGTCTTTTTATATTGTCTTTTCTATATTGTCTTTTCTATATTGTCTTTTCTGTATTGTCTTTTCTGTATTGTCTTTTTTATTATCTTTTCTATATTGTCTTTTCTATATTGTCTTTTCTGTATTGTCTTTTTTATTATCTTTTCTATATTGTCTTTTCTATATTGTCTTTTCTATATTGTCTTTTCTGTATTGTCTTTTTTTATTGTCTTTTCTATATTATCTTTTTTTATATTACCTTTTTTATATAGCCTTTCTTATATTATCTTTATTATATAGCCTCTTTTAAGTCCTTAATTATTTTCGTAATTCGTTCATGTTCCATTTTCATACTTACTTCATTCACGACCATGCGTGCAGACAGATGGCAGATTTCTTCCAAAACCTCTAGCCCATTCTCACGAAGTGTTGAACCTGTTTCGACAATGTCTACAATCACCTCGGATAAGCCCACGATTGGAGCTAACTCAATTGAGCCATTTAGTTTAATAATCTCCACGGTTTGGTGCTTTTTATTATAGAAATAATCCTTTGCAATGTTCGGATACTTTGTAGCCACTCGAATTAGAGCTCCATGCTGTAACAATTCCCTTGCAGATTCCGGTCCAGCTACACACATTCTACATTTACCAAGGCCAAGATCGATTACCTCGTACATCTTACGGCCTTCCTCTAAAATAGTGTCCTTACCTACAACTCCAATATCAGCCGCACCATATTCTACATATGTAGGCACATCACTTGCTTTAGCTAAAAAGAATTTTAATTTTAATTCTTCATTTACAAAGATAAGCTTTCGCGAGGTTTTATCTTTTATCTCTTCACAGGTTATCCCGATGCGTTCCAGCATCTCAAGTGTATTTAAAGCCAATCGTCCCTTTGCCAATGCTATTGTAATATATCTCATGCTGCATACCTTCCTTTTAAGTTAAGACTTGTCTAATTAAGACTTTATTGTCAACATCAAGAATCCAAACCATTAAACGTAAAGCATTCTACTGGAGTAGTTCCTGAATTAATGCGGTTTGCACAGTCCTATTTGCAAGATTATGAACTTGAATCTCGGTCTCTGTATTCAAATATAAAACACCGCCAGCACCAATGCGCTTAGCATAGGTCAAATAAGATTCCAGCTCCTGTACTTCATTCGACTTTTGTAGAATAATGTTGATTCCTGTATTTCTAAAATGATTGGCAAGTGCAATCGCCTGACTTCGATATTCAGCAGCATATAATATCATTGTGTCGCTTGCTTCCGGCTCCTGTAATAATTTCTGTCTGGTTAGTGCAAGCATTAATTGATCTATTACGATTGCAAGTCCAATCGCAGGCGCTTCCTTACCAAACTGTCCCACAAGATTGTCGTATCTTCCACCGGTAGCTACTGCATCTCCAGTCCCGTAAGTATAGGCTTTGAAGATAATACCAGTATAATAGTTATATTTGCTTAACATCCCAAGATCAAAAGATATATACTTTTCATAGCCGTATTCGGTTAGTATTTCAAATAATTTTTCCAAACGTTCAATGGCGCTGATTGCTCTTGAATTATTGGTAAGCTCTTTTGCATGTGTTAAGATTTCAAGAGTACCAAACAGTTCTGGCAGCTTAAGTAACATATCTTTCAGTTCAATGTTCATTTCTGTCTTTCGTATAATATCCTCAACACCAAATAAGTTCTTCTTTTCTATTAGTAATCTAAGGTTATCAATCTCTTCCTCCTGTAACCCTGTCTCTTCCATGAGAGCCAAAAAAAGATCGGCGTTACCAATTTCCACTTGAAATTCCGTTAATCCTGACTTTAGAAGACATTCTATAGTTAGTGCAAGCATCTCTGCATCTGCATCTACACTGTCATCATTCATTAATTCCGCTCCAAGCTGTGTTACTTCCTTTAGCTTTCCTTGATAACTGGTATTATTAATAAAGGTATTGCCTACATAGCATAATCTTATTGGCAGTAGTTCTTCCTTATAATACTTTGCTGCACACCTTGCTATAGATGGTGTAATGTCAGGTCTTAAAACTAAAGTGTTACCTTCACGATCGAAGAATTTGTACATATCACGAGAAGGGACCGTCCCGCGTTCCTGATTAAAAATATCAAAGAATTCGAAACTTGGTGTCTGAATGTCCTGAAATCCATAACAACCGAGTACCTGATGAAGTTTATTCTGTAGCGTTAGCTTTGAAGCACATTCCATATTATAGATATCTCTAACACCTTCTGGGGTATGTAACAACTTTTCCTTCATAATAACACCTAACCTTTCTCCGATCTTATACCTGATAAAAAATATACTTAATTTTATAAATGTAATCTTTATAATTCTATCAAATTAATTAAATCTAAATCAATCACACAATCATACAAATTCACTTTATCACTGTAATGTGATAATTCACTACCATAACGCTTTGTTTACCGATTATAGATTAATCTATTCCAACTGTCAATCCAAATGTTTATAAATATTTATATAAATAAGAGATATGGAAAATACATAGCACATATTTCCATACCTCATAACTATTGCACTATAAATTCACCAGGATCGCCTCATGTTTGACTTCCGGAAGAAATTTTTCTAAAATATCAGCTGTTTTTACCCTAATACTGGTTGTATTAACGCAAGGATGGCAGCCAAAATACTCCTCTTTTAAAATATCCTCGTCAATTAATAACTGTACCCTGTTGTTAACATCATTCATAAGCCCTAAAATACTGACCGATCCCGGTGTAATATCCAGGAATTCCTCCATGTACTCCGCGGATGCAAAGGATAATCTTGCTGTTCCAATTTGTGAGGAAAGAAGCTTTGTCTGAAATTTTTTATCACCTGGTAAAACCAGAAGATAAAACTGTGTTTTTTGCGTATTACATAGAAACAGATTCTTGCAGATTGTGATTTGCAATAGCTGGTCTACCTCATTGCAATCTTCAATCGTCTTTGCTTCCCCGTGGTCAATTCGTATCAATGGAATCTGAAGCTTCTCCAACAGATCATAGCTTCTATTTTCCTTCTCCAATCTGCCAGTTGGTTCAGGTCTTCCCGTGTATATGGTTGGATCAATCTGAATTTGCATCGTTAGTCCTTTCTTCCCTACGCTCCAGATCCTTGCTTAAGGTCTCAAGATAATGGACACAGGTACCACCCTGTACCGTTATATGATAATCAGGATCAAGCTCTTCAAAACGAAAACTTTTTCTTCCTCCATTAGCAGCTCTTTGATAAAATTCGTAGAGTCGTTCAAAGGTTAGATAATGGTAGAGATCATATTTTTTATAATAGATCAATAAAAAAGCAATCCCCTGTTGTTCCTCAAATTCTTTCATAAATTCAATCTGATGTTGATGAACATTATTCATAGTGAAAGTATCAACAGCGCACTCCTTCGCATCGAAACAAACCGGAATTCCTTGTACAACTCCTATATAATCCACGGTACTCTTCTGTTCAAAGTAAGCAAGCGTAATATGCCTATGTTCTTTGTCTATATTAATAGGGGTTATTGGCGTTGGAACCTTCTGAATTAAAGCCAGATGTTTCTCTCTATACCTGGTGTTGGTAAGATTAATCATTTCCTCCAACATGGATCCCCTTAACCCTCTTGAATTCCAGGACGGCATAGCACTTCCCCCTTATCTAATTCATTTTCATTGTAACATCTATATGTTTACTTAGCATAGCCATAAAACCTGCAAACACTTATTAAGGATATAACTTAATATGTTATAAGCCTTCTGCCTTCATATTTAGCGCATTAAATCCTTCTTTATACGGCTAAATACTCCTGATAAGTCTGCTTGAAATTCTTTATAAGATAAGTAGGATAATTCCCCCTCCAATTTAGGCAATATCATTCGGTGGGAATGCAGCAATTGATGGGTAAGTCCATACTTGCTTTTAAAATACTGATTTGTCTTTTTATCACCATATTTAAAGTCACCAAGGATTGGATGTCCAATACTAGCCAGGTGAGCTCTGATTTGGTGAGAACGTCCAGTAATCAGCTTCACCTGCAATAGAGTAAATTCCTCTTCTAACCCTTGAACTGTGGTTATCTTTTTAGACAATGAAATTGGTTCATATTCTGTACAAATGTATTCTGTATTTTCCACCTGTTTCTGGTGTATTTTGACCTGATTTTTCATCTCATCCTTTGTAAGATAGCCTTCAATTCTTTGCTTTCCTTCAACCTTACCCTTTACAATACATAGATAATACTTATGTAAAGTGCGGTCTTTTAAAAGCTTCGCCATTTCTTGCAAGCCAATTAGGGATTTTCCTGCAATTAAAATACCACTGGTATTACGATCAAGGCGATTACAAATCGCAGGCTTAAAACTCTTTAAGTTTTCTTCAGTGATCTGATTTGATGATAAGAGATAAGCAATAATATATTCCACCATTGAGATATCGTCTTTTTCGGCTTTTTGAGACAATACCCCAAGAGGCTTATTGACAAGTAATACATGCTCATCTTCATAAACAACCTGCACATTAGACTCTACGTTAGTAGTATCAATTTTTACTGCCATAATCTGCTCACTAAATTCTGTAATGGTATCATCGGAAAGAAAAAACGTGATAAGATCATCCACATTTAGTTTTTCTGCCCCATCAGCTTTTTTACCGTTTAGGGTAATATTTTTTTTACGAAGCATTTTATATAGAAAACTCTTTGGAGCTTTATTTAAAATCTTAGTAAGCAGCTTATCCAGTCTCTGTCCTGCTTCATTCTGTTGTACAATAAACTGCTTCATAAACTTCTCCATTTCATAATGCACATGCACTTTACTAATTCATACTATGCTTAAATACTTTATTCAATCGATTGCTACGTACTAGGTTAAGCGATTTATGGTTAATGATTACCTCAAGTAATTTACAGTAATACTTCTTTCATGGATATAATCTCATAATCCGCTAGTTTTTTCTTAATATCCTGTTCAGCTACAGAAGCTTCATCATAAACAGAACAAACCTTCATGTTCGCATTTTTACCAGCCATTACTCCATGTAGTACATCTTCAAATACAAGGCATTTTTCAGGCTCTACCCCAAGATCACTGGCAACTAAAAGATAAATATCTGGTGAAGGTTTCCCCTTTGCCACCTCACAGGAGGTTCTAATAGACGTAAAGTATCCTTGCAGCTCGTGGGTATTAATAATCAGATCCACCAACTCTCTCGAATTACTGGTAGCAATTCCTGCTGGAATGTTATTCTCTTTTAAATATACTAAGAACTCAAGCACACCATCCTTTAACGGTACCTCATTCTGATATTTATCCCACGCCATCTTGTTCCAGTCACTTTTAATCTGATCAATGCTATCTTTCAGTTTAAATCTTTCTTTAAAATATATAGCAGTTTCAGAAAAACTCATCCCTTCAATCATTCGTTGAAGATCCATAGGCAGTTCAATACCAAATTGCTCCAGATACTCTATGTCTATCTGCTTCCACATCCACATGGAATCTATTAAGGTACCGTCTAAATCAAAAATTACAGCATCTATATCTTTCAGCATTTTTCTCTCCAGTACTTCAAAATTGGTTAAAAGGCAAGTCAAATTATTCTTCATTCAAACTCTTTAAATAGTCAATTTCTTGTTGGGTTAATTCTCGGTATTCACCCAGCTCTAATTTAGGATCCAGAACTAATCCTCCCATTGAGAGACGCTTTAAATAGATTACTTCTTTCTCCACTGCTTCAAACATACGTTTTACCTGATGAAATTTACCTTCCGTAATTGTAAGTTCCACTTCTGATACTTCATCCGCCTTAAGGATTAAAAGCTTTGCGGGCAGAGTCAAATTCTCCTCGTTAATATCAACGCCTGCCAAAAATGCTTCCTGGTCACTAGCGGTAACCCTTCCTTGAACTTTTGCATAATAAACCTTATCCACGTGCTTCTTAGGAGAAAGTAATTGGTGTGCCAAGGCTCCATCATTGGTTAATAACAATAACCCTTCCGTATCCTTATCAAGCCTTCCCACCGGAAATAAATCTTTTCTCTTTTTATCTGTGATTAAGTCCAGAACAGTTTCACTTACCTTATCCATAGTTGCAGAAACCACTCCAGCAGGCTTATTTAACATAAAATATTCATAGATAACATAGGTTATCTGTTTATCATCAAATTCAATATCATCCTGATCAAATAAAACCTTCTGTTCTGGCTTATTACACACAACCCCGCCTATTTTAACTCTTCCCTTACGAATATAGTTCTTAATCTCACTTCTTGTACCTACACCCATATCTGCAAGATACTTGTCCAACCGTAGTTGTTGTGCCATATTTATTCTCCATTATAGCGCTATGCGCCTTCGCTCTTATACCCAGCGCCAGCCAGGTAAATATTTATTTTTACATTGTCCTTTTGTATACTTTACCCATCCTAGTGGATATTCCTCTACACAGATAAGATACCAACCATCTTTATATTCTTCTTCAAGTTCTATGGTTTCACACTTAAGATAGCGAATTACATTTGGATCTTTCACACTTAGTTTTATGACCTTCCTATAATCAGACACCTTAAGAGCATTCGCCAGGGCCTGTGAAGGCTCAAAACGCTGCTTTTTCATCTCCCCTAGTAATAATCCCTGTCTTAGAATGCGAAGTCCTTTTATTTCTGGAAGTCCATCCGGAACAAGGAACACCCTGTCTTCGTGTACCACCAGATTTTCTTGTTTGATTGGAAATTCCAGTTCATTTATAAACTCCAGGGCTTCTTCTGAAAGTGCAGATTTAGAAGGTTTTGCATTCATTCGAAAGGATTTCGAATCATTTATAGTCTGTGCCGGTGCAGTTCCTATTGATGTTGTAGAATCTTTTATCTCCTTATAAAGTAAGGTAATAAAATGACCTTCTCCATCGATTTTATGTGGCCAAAGACGAATACAATGTTTTAGTTCTTCTCTGCCATTCACCCATTCGGGTTTTCCAAAGTCAAAGCCTTCATAGCTTAGTCCATATTCCTTTTGAGTTGCTTCATCAGATAATGCAGGAACCACCTTAAATTCAGGGTATTGATCCAGTAAATAAGAAATTGTCCCTTCGTTTTCTTCTGGTGAGAAGGTGCAAGTCGAATAAAGCATATATCCACCAGGTTTTAACATCCTGGCAGCTAACAAAATAATCTCTTTTTGTAACTTATTATAATAATCAACACCATACTGCTCCCAGTTTTTCATGATGGCAGGACTCTTTCGAAACATACCTTCCCCAGAACAAGGGGCATCAATTAATATTTTATCGAAATACTCCGGAAAATAATCTACAAGCTTATTGGGTGCTTCCGATAATATTAATGAATTACGAATACCAAAAAGTTCAATATTCTTAAGCAGAGCTTTTGCTCTCGAATTACTAATATCATTGGTCACTAGAACGCCTTCACCCTGAAGCCTTGCTCCTAATTCCGTACTCTTTCCACCAGGTGCCGCACAGACATCCAGTACTTTATCTCCTGGTTTTACTGGAAGAAGACTTGCTGGAGTCATAGCACTAGGTTCCTGTATATAATATAATCCTGCATAATAATAGGGATGTTTTGCTGGCTGTTCATTGGTATCATAGTAATACCCATTTTTCACCCAGGGAATTGATTTTATGGAAAAAGGACAGATTTGTTCGAACTCTTTTGGATTAGATTTGAGGGTGTTTACCCGCAAGCCACCAAAGTGTGGCTTGGAATAACACGTTAAGTACTCCTCGTACTCCTCTCCCAAAAGTTCTTTCATTCTGTCCTCAAATAATTTAGGTAAATTCATCTTCTCACTCCGTTTATTTATCCGACGATGGTATCTCCGATTATCGTAAGCTTTGAGCACGATATCTTGCTGATACCAAATCAAGCTGGTGACTAAATCTAGCCAATTCCTCCTGATCTCCCTCCTGATAAATACGGAAAAACTCGTCTTGAATTTTAATTACTTCCTGCTTATTCGCAACCTTATATAGATTCTGAATGTTTGTCAATATATCAGCAACAATATTCGCTTTAATGGTAAAGGAATTTTGTGCGTCCATAATCTCATCTCGTACAACAGACATTTCATGGTCTAGAATAAGAATAGCCTCTGCTGCTGCTGATAGTCTTTGGCGAATATGTTCTGGCATGTTCTTATTATATTTGTATTGTAAGGAATGCTCAATGGTAGCCCAGAAATTCATGGCCATAGTTCTAATCTGAATTTCCACCTGGAGCTCTTTCTTTCCCTTTAAAGTTTCTACTGCATAGGTAACAATTAGATGATAAGAACGATAACCGCTCATTTTTGCATTATTAACGTAATTCTTCTCATTAATAATACTCATGTCAGATCTATTTCTTATAATATCCACTACTTTATAAATATCTTCTACAAACTGACATATAATTCGTACTCCGGCTATGTCATCAATTTCCTCTTCAAAATTCATTAAGTCAATTTCTTTTTTCTGAGCCTTTTGTAGAATACTTGATATGGTCTTAACTCTTCCTGTTACTTGCTCAATTGGTGAATAAGCACCAACATGTCTATATTCATCAATTATATGTTCAAACTTCGTAATTAACTCGTCAACTGCTAAGGAATATGGATCAAGGATTTCTCTCCAAAGTTGTATCTCCACCATTCCACCTCCTGTATAACATTTTAAAAAACAGAAAGGATGTTTCTGCTATTCTTCTAACATAAGTACCATCATGGAAAGCACACATAATCCAGCGGTCTCTGTTCTTAGAATTCTTCTTCCCAAGGTAACAGGAAGAATTTCTTGTTGTAGTGCTGCCTCAATTTCAAAATCTTCAAAACCACCCTCCGGTCCTATAAAAACCCCGATGGTTTGATGTTGTTTTAAACCCCTCATAATTTCCCTTGTATGCTCTATTCCCTTTGCATTTTCATAAGGAACTATGGCATAGTCGAGTTCTGCTGCATTTTTCAAGGCTTCCTTGTAACTCTGAACCGGTTTAATCTGTGGAATCATACCTCTTTTAGATTGCTTGGCTGCCTCCTCGGCAATCGCCTGCCATCTCTCAAGCTTCTTTACTTCCTTCTTAGCATCCTCAAGTTTAACGACTACACGCTTTGTCATAACTGGAACTATTTCATGAACACCCAGCTCCACTGCTTTTTGAATAATCAACTCCATCTTATCCTTTTTCGGTATTCCTTGAAACAAAGTTATTCTTGTCTTCAATTCAGTGTTTGCTTCTCGTTGTTCCATAATCTGGGCTGTAATTTCAGTTTCTGACACCTTTTTAATTATACAATAACAATCTTTTCCTTGTCCATTACAAATTATTATTTCGTCGCCCTGTCTCATCCGAAGAACATTTTTGATGTGGTTTACATCCGAGCCAATAATTGTAATTAAATTCTCTTCAATTTGAGAAGGGTTTACATAAAAACGATGCATAATACTGCTCCTTTGGTATGGTCTTCCTTGTAAATTGTTACTGTTTTGGATTTTAACATAAAACGCGTGCAGGATATTGGCACCTCGTGCCAATTATGCGCACTCTCTTCGTTCGGCGCGAGTATAATGTCTATCAACATTATCATGTATAAACCACATGATATTGGCACTTCGTGCCAATTATGCGCACTCTCTTCGTTCGGCGCGAGTATAATGTCTATTGACATTATCATGTATAAACCACATGATATTGGCACTTTGTGCCATTTATGCGCACTCTCTTCGTTCGGCGCGAGTATAATGTCTATTGACATTATACTCTAGCAAGAACATATGTTCAATATGATTATTTATAATTTTTTCTTATATCTACTCATCAAAAGCTCCCCAAACCTTATAGGCTGAGAGAGCTTTACATCACTAATAATAAAACTATATTTATTTTTGGGCTACAAAGGAAACCCAGTCACCCATGCGGTTAACCTTAAGAATAGTAAAACCATTCTTAAGAATTGCTTGTTCTACTTCTTTTTCCTTCATATAGATAATACCAGAGCTGATAAAGATGCCGCCTTTTTTCATGTTCTCACCGATCACCTCTGACAGCGGGATGATTACATCTGCAAGTATATTCGCTACCACAACGTCATAATGTTCCTTGCCTATCTGTGTACGTACCCCTTGATCCTCAATGAGATTACCTGTGATAAATGCTAATTCATTATCATTATTTAAAAGTCCATTTACACCAGCATTTTCGTAGGCAGAATTAGTAGCATTCTCATCAATATCTATTCCAAGAACTTCCTTTGCACCTAGCTTCTTAGCAATAATGGATAAAATACCACTTCCACTACCAGCATCTAAAACTCGAACACCCTCTCTAATGTACTCTTTCATTCCAAGAATACATAACTTTGTGGTTTCGTGTGAACCTGTACCAAAAGAGGTGCCAGGATCTATTTCTATTACGATATCTCCTTCATTAACTTCCCCCAGTGTCTCCCAGGTTGGTTTAATTATAATGGTATCGTCCACGCGAAAAGGTTTGAAGAATTCCTTCCAATTGTTAATCCAGTCTTTATCTTCAGTTTCTGTAATCTCAAGTCTTGCAGTACCTATATTGGTATACTCTGATAACTCCTGTAGTCCTTCCTTTAAACCTGCTTGCAGGATAGACAGATCTTCCTCTTCATCAACATAGAAACTAATCAGTGATTTGCCATCATCCTCCCCTAAATCCGGAAGTATGTCAATAAACATACGTTGCCTGTCTTCCTCGGACAAAGGAATTTTATCGCTAATTTCTATGCCTACAATACCAAGGTCATTTAATAAATCACTAATAAGATCCACCGCCTCTGTTGTTGTCTCCAGCGTTAATTTCTTCCACTTCATAGTATTCTCCCCAGGTTTTTAATGTTAATATTTCTTAAGACCATGCGTTCCTATCATCAAATCACTTAAACTTATGAGTTCTTACGGTCATAATTTCGTACTATTACAATTTCGTACTATTACAATTTCTTAATTATTACAATTTCTTATTATTATAATTTCTTACTATTACAATTTCTTAAGATTAAGAATGCCCTGACAAAAGCCTACACTAACTAAAAGAGCTGAATATGACAGTATCTATATCCAGATGGCGCAGACCGGCATCATGAATTGCCTTCATTTAGGCAATTCATGATGGTAAGGCAAGTCCAGATGGATATAGATACTGTCATATTCAGCATACATATCCTTCATTGGCTTTTGTCCTTCCTCGGCTTTTGTCCTTCATTGGCTTTTTGTCCTTCATCGGCTTTTGTCCTTCAAAATCATAAATCCATCCATTTACGCAAAGGAAAGGGGCTGTTTTAAAAACATCCCCTTAAGGTTTTTATTATTTCCAGAATTTCTTCTTACCTTTTTCTTTTTCACCCTCGTGCTCTGGAGCAGTTTCAGATTTACCTGTCATAGCTTCATCAAACTTTTTCAAGAGTTCCTTTTGCTCTGCATTTAAGCTTGTAGGTACTTGAACTACAAGGGTAACATAATGATCTCCACGCACTGCTTTATTACGAAGACTTGGTACTCCTTTTTCACGAAGACGTACCTTTGTATCGGTTTGTGTTCCTGGCTTCACATTATATATCACATCACCATCTACTGTATTAATTTTTATGTCACCGCCAAGAGTTGCAGTAGCATAGGATACCGGTGCCGTAGAGAAAATATCATATTCCTGACGCTGGAAAATCGGATGTCTGCTAACTTCCACTTCCACCAGCAGATCACCTCTTGGACCACCATTTGTGCCAGGTTCTCCCTTCCCTCTGATACGAACACTTTGGCCCGCATCAATACCAGCAGGGATGGCAACCTTAATTTTCTTTCTACTGGTAATATAGCCGCTTCCTGAACAATCCGAGCATTTATCTTTAATTATCTTACCTGTTCCTTTACAATCAGGACAGGTTTGAACATTACGTACCATTCCAAAGAAAGATTGCTGTGTAAATACTACCTGACCTTTACCACCACACTTCTGGCAAGTTTCAGAAGATGTACCAGGCTTAGCCCCTGAACCATGGCAGGTATTACACTCATCTTTTAACGGAAGATCTAGCTCTTTTTCAACGCCAAACACGGCATCTTCAAAAGAAATTCTGACAGAAGCGCGAATACTTGCTCCTTGTGCTGGTCCATTATTAGGACGTCTGGAACGTCCACCAAAGATATCTCCAAAAATGTCACCAAAGATATCACCCATGTCCATACCTGAAAAATCGAAGCCTCCGGCTCCACCAGCACCGCCCTCAAAGGCAGAATGTCCGAATTGGTCATACTGTCTTCTCTTATCCGCATCACTTAATATAGCATATGCCTCTGACGCTTCTTTGAACTTTGCCTCTGCTGCTTGATCCCCAGGGTTAGTATCGGGATGATATTTTTTTGCAAGCTGTCTATATGCTTTCTTCAGCTCATCATCCGATGCTGATTTACCGACACCTAAGACCTCATAATAATCACGTTTGTCTGCCATCTTCTCCTTCACCTTTCATAACTTCTCTCTGCCTTGCACCGACTGTGCAGGCCAAATCCTTTGTTCATAGGCAAACAGGCAGTCAACGTATGACCGCCTATCTGCTTGCTATGATGAAAGAATTTTCTTAAAGATAATACTTCTATGCTTTAAGATATTCCTTATATTAGCTTTTTGCTAATACTTATACTTCACGGTAATCGCCATCTACAACATCATCATTGTAGCCAGCATTTCCAGCTCCTTGATATCCTGCACCACTCATATCAGGACCAGGGCCGCCTGCACCTGCACCACTTTGCTCATATAATTTTGCAAACAGTGCCTGCGCATTTGTCATAAGCTTTTCTTTTGCATCTTTAATATCGGCAACTTCACCTTCGCTCATAACCTCAGGATTTGATTTCTCAATTAATTCCTTAAGTCTTGCTAAATCAGCTTCTACGGTTGCTTTTTCACTTGCATCAATCTTATCGCCTACTTCGCTTAATGCCTTTTCTGTCTGGAATACCATAGAATCTGCATCGTTACGAACATCAACCGCTTCTTTACGAATCTTATCCTGAGCTTCGTATTCTGCAGCTTCTCTTACTGCTCTATCAATATCTGAATCTGAAAGGTTTGTATTAGATGTAATTGTTATATGTTGTTCTCTTCCTGTTCCAAGATCCTTAGCAGATACATTTACAATACCGTTTGCATCAATATCGAAGGTAACTTCGATCTGTGGAACGCCTCTTCTTGCTGGTGGAATACCATCAAGACGGAATTGTCCAAGACTCTTATTGTCTTTTGCAAACTGTCTCTCACCTTGAACAACATTGATATCAACTGCAGTCTGATTATCAGCTGCGGTAGAGAATACCTGGCTCTTCTTGGTAGGAATTGTTGTATTTCTTTCGATTAATCTGGTAGCTACACCACCAAGAGTTTCGATAGAAAGTGATAATGGAGTAACGTCAAGAAGAAGGATATCTCCTGCACCTGCATCACCTGCTAATTTACCACCCTGAATGGAAGCACCAATTGCTACACACTCATCAGGATTTAATGTTTTGGAAGGCTCCTGACCAGTTAACTGTCTTACTTTATCCTGAACGGCTGGAATACGTGTAGAACCACCTACCAATAATACTTTCTTAATATCGGAAGCAGAAAGACCAGCATCACGAAGAGCGTTCTGTACCGGTACGACAGTTCTTTCTACTAAATCATGTGTTAACTCATCAAATTTAGCACGAGTAAGGTTTAAGTCAAAATGCTTAGGACCTTCTGCTGTTGCTGTGATGAAAGGAAGATTAATGTTAGTTGTTGTGGAAGAAGATAATTCCTTCTTAGCCTTTTCAGCAGCTTCTTTTAATCTTTGAAGAGCCATCTTATCCTGGGATAAATCAACACCGTCGGATTTCTTAAACTCATCAATCATAAATCTTGTAATTCTATCGTCAAAGTCGTCACCACCAAGTCTATTGTCACCTGAGGTTGAAAGAACTTCAATAACACCATCACCGATATCGATAACGGATACGTCGAAGGTACCACCACCTAAGTCATAAACCATTATTTTCTGCTCATGCTCATTGTCAAGACCATATGCAAGAGCTGCAGCTGTAGGCTCGTTGATAATTCTCTTTACATCAAGACCTGCAATTTTACCAGCATCCTTAGTTGCCTGTCTCTGAGCATCGTTAAAGTATGCAGGTACTGTAATAACAGCTTCTGTAACCTTTTCGCCAAGATAGCTTTCTGCATCAGCTTTTAATTTCTGTAAGATCATTGCAGAGATTTCCTGTGGAGAATATCTCTTATCGTCAATCTTTACTCTGAAATCTGTTCCCATGTGTCTTTTAATAGAAGAAATGGTCTTATCTGAATTTGTAACAGCCTGACGCTTTGCAGGTTCACCAACCAAACGCTCTCCGGTTTTTGTGAATGCTACAACAGATGGAGTTGTTCTTGCTCCTTCGGTATTTGCGATAACTACCGGTTTACCACCTTCCATAACTGCAACACATGAATTTGTTGTTCCTAAGTCAATACCAATTATTTTACCCATGTTTGTAACCTCCTAATTTAATATATATTATCTAATTGACAACTTTAACCATACTGTGACGAACTACCATATCACGGTAGATATAACCCTTTTGAAATTCATCTGAAACTGTATTATCACCAATATTTTCATCTTCGCCGTGCATTACCGCATTGTGAAGGTTTGGATCGAATTCCTTGCCAACCGCATCAATAGGTTTTAAACCAATTTCATCAAGACCTGTAATTAACTGACGATATATCATGTCAATACCTTGAGCAAAACCACTTTCCTTTTCCTTCTCTGTAACTGTTCCAAGACCTCTTTCAAAATTATCAATGATGGGAAGTAATTTCTCGATAACTGATTTAACACCGATATCATACATCATTGCCTTTTCCTTCTCAGAACGCTTACGGAAATTATCAAATTCAGCCATCGTCCTCATCAAACGATCATTTAATTCCTCTATTTTTTGATCCTTTGCCGCCATTTCCTTTACTTTCGAATTTTTGAAGAAATTCTTTGCTGACTTTTCCGGTTTACCCTCTACTTCATCAGGCTCTTCTGACATAGCAACAACCTCTTCTGCACTATCTGCATCTTCAAAAGCTGTTGTTTCCTCATAACCATCATTCACCTGTGTAGCGTCAAAACCAATATCACCGGTCTCTTTTGAATTATCCTTCATCGCTTTCTCCTTTTCCATTGCTGCTTTCATGATTTCTATTGTTTTATCCATATCCTCCATTCCTTCATCTGGTGCTCCACCAGCCAACTGTATTGAACAAAACACAATGTCTTTTGGTAACTATTCCATTTCATAGTTACTTCTTCTTAAATATATCATCCAGTTGAGTCATCAGCGACTGAAGTGTGCTAACAACCTTCTGATAATCCATTCTCTTAGGTCCTATGATACCTACTTTGCCATATACACCTTCTTCAACCTCATAGGTAGCTGTAACTACGGAACATTCCTTCATAGACTCTACCGGAGTTTCATCTCCAATATATACTTGTATTCCGCGTTTTTCTTCATCTTCCATTTTATCCTGAATAAATTCCGAAAGAACTTTCTTTTCTTCAAAGGTATATAGCAAGTCTACTGCTTTTTCTCTATCACTTAACTCTGGGTACCTTAGAATATTAGTAGTTCCAGAAGTATATATCTCAATATCCTCTTCCTCCGTTACTGCCTGCATGATAGCATCTAAAATATCATTTACAATGGTTCGATATTCTCCGGCCTGCTCCTTCATCTGTGAAATAACCGGGAGGGTGATTTCACCAAGATCTAAGCCTTGTAGGAAGGTATTAATAATTATGTTAAGTTTTAATAAGGTTTCCTTACTTAAGGAGGAAGCAATATGAATTATTTTATTCTTAACAATATTGCGTTCAAACACAATTACTGCCAATAGCTGATGTTCATCTACCTCCGTTAATTGTATAAATTTCACTTTCTTTTTATACTGTGGAGAGGAAACCATTGTTGTGTATTGTGTGTTCACAGCTAATAGTTTCGCAACTTGCTGTAATAGATTTTCTAATCGATCCGCTTTCTCGATTAGTATTTCCTTCATATTTTCAACTTCCTGGACCTTATCCTGCAGTAATAAATCTACATAGAGGCGATAACCTTTGTCTGAGGGTATTCGTCCGGCAGAAGTATGGGGCTGAACAATAAAACCAAGCTCTTCTAAATCGGCCATCTCATTTCGTATGGTAGCGGAGCTTAAATTCAGATCCGTATATTTTGAAATAGTCCTTGATCCTACCGGTTCACCAGTATCTAGATAATTACGGATAATCGCTTGTAATATCTTTAATTTTCTTTCATCCAACTGCTGCATATCCTACCTCATTCCATCGTATCTTAAGAATTAATTGTGGTTGGAAGTTTCTTTGTTAGCACTCATTCGAGTAGAGTGCTAACATCTATATTTAAAATAGCACTATCATTTTCTTTTGTCAAGGTGATTTTAAAATTTTTTAACAGTTTAGGCTAGCGCTCTGCCTAAGCAACATGCAGCGAAGCGGAAACAAGCCAATAGCTAAACAGTTAAAAACTAAAATCGCTTAATCATCCTTTAAAAAGAGATACAAAATGGAATTACTAACATCTATTCCGTATTCTGAAAGGCGAACGATATCTCCGTCTTCCATTAATACCGCTTTTTTCTTTAGCTCTTCCATTACCTCACCATAGATGTCCATCATATCAACAGAAAATCTACGAAGGAACTCACTCTTTTTTACACCCTCACATAAACGTAATCCTAAGTACATAAATTCTTCCATCCTCTGTGACAAGGTTAGAGCTTCGTATTCGGCAATCAATTTCATTGGCTCTATATCCGTTATCCCATCTTGAAGGGAGTTCAAAGGTATCTGACACACTTTAATATACTCTTGAAGTTCGTTCAGCTTTGTAAAACGTCTCCCATTAAGCAACGATGAAGCCCCTAACCCTAGTCCCAAATAAGGTGTACCAATCCAATAGGATTTGTTATGAGAACACTCATAACCCGGTTTCGCATAATTAGAAATCTCATATCTATAGTAACCAAATTCCTCGAGAATTTCCTTCGTTCGATGATACATCTGCCGATCCGTTTCTTCATCCGGTAATTCTTTATACCCTATTGCTGTTTCCTGATATCTTTCATGGAACTTTGTACCTTCTTCAATAATAAGACTATAGGCTGAAATATGGTCAGGCTTTAGAGATAATACCTTATTTAATGTTTCTTCCCAGGTGCTTAAGGTTTGTCCTGGCAGAGCTGACATTAAATCCACATTGATATTAGCAAAACCAAGCTTTCGTGCCAATTTATAGTTTTCTTCAAATTGCATATAATTATGAAGTCTTCCAAGGAGCTTCAATTCTGTATCATTGGCAGATTGTAATCCAAAGCTAATCCGGTTAATCCCAGCTTCTTGATATTCCATTAGCTTCTCTTTATTTATTGTCCCGGGGTTAATCTCAATTGTAATCTCTGCTCCCTTCTTCAAGGAAAATATTTGATGAATTTTGTTCATAATTTGCTTAATTAGACCAACTTCCAGGCTAGACGGAGTACCACCGCCAATAAATATGGTTGCTACCATATAACTTTTTGCTAGTTCCTGGTAACTTTCAATCTCATTAAGGAGAGCTTTCACATATTGCTCACGAACCTCCTTAGTTGCAGGTGCGGATAAAAAATCACAATAATCACATTTCTTTACACAGAAAGGGATATGAATATATAAGCCAAGCTCGTTGTAAAACTCATTCTTAAGTTCACGATCAATCTCATGATTTTTTCGTTCGATCATTTCATGTCACCTCCTATGAAATACATGGGTAATACCAGCTGTATTCTTATCTTTACAAGAATCCTTCAATTAAGATACTCAACCTTCGCTGTACAAATCATGATTATTGCTTGATAAAATCTGAAAGAAGCCTTCCTTATTAATATAAGGCTGATTTTATCATGCTTAGCAGTAAAATATTACTCGTAAAGTTTGAGTAAAATATACGATAGCACAACAAAAAGAGAGTTTTAGCAATAACCACTTTGCATAAGTGAATCGTCTGAAATCAAACGAGTAGTTACTGTACAAACTCTCTTTTCTTCTAGGTTTAATTAAGTATCAAAAACGATTGAAACAATTGGCTCCGTCAATTTACATGTTTAGGTCTAAATAAAAGGTGTAAATTAACGAAGCTCTATTTATCATTGAATTTGACTCTCTAATTTTCGTCCAACTTCAGTACGCTCATGAAGGCACTCTGAGGAATTTCTACATTTCCAACCTGTCGCATCCTCTTCTTACCTTCCTTCTGCTTCTCTAACAGTTTCTTCTTACGAGTAATATCACCACCGTAGCACTTGGCAAGTACGTCTTTTCTCATTGCCTTAACGGTTTCTCTGGCAATAACCTTGCTTCCAATGGCTGCTTGAATTGGAATTTCAAATAACTGACGAGGAATCTCATCCTTTAGCTTTTCACACATTCTTCTGCCACGCTCATAAGCACTTTCAGCATGAACAATAAAGGTCAAAGCATCTACTTCTTCCTTATTAATAAGAATATCAAGCTTCACAAGCTCTGATTGAACATATCCCTTCATCTCGTAATCAAAGGATGCATATCCTCTGGATCTGGATTTTAAGGCATCAAAGAAATCGTAAATGATTTCATTAAGAGGTAAGTCATACTTTAACAAAGCTCTTGTGGTTTCCATATATTCCATTCCAAGATATATACCACGACGCTCTTGACATAGGGCCATAATAGACCCAACAAATTCTGTGGTTACCATAATCTCTGCCGATACCATCGGCTCTTCTAAAAATGCAATTTCGGAAGGATCTGGAAGATTAGTGGGGTTAGTAATGTCGAACACTTCGCCATTATGTCTATGCACCTTATAAATAACACTGGGTGCTGTGGTTACAAGGTCTAGATTATATTCCCTTTCCAGTCTTTCCTGAATAATCTCCAAATGCAACAAACCTAAGAAGCCACATCGAAAACCAAAACCTAAGGCCACAGATGTCTCGGGTTCAAACTGTAACGCTGCATCATTTAATTGTAGTTTTTCCAACGCATCTCTAAGATCCGGATATTTTGCTCCATCCGCTGGATACATACCACAATAAACCATTGGATTAACCTTCTTGTAACCTGGAAGTGGCTCTGCACAGGGACGCTTATTATCTGTAATCGTATCGCCAACACGGGTATCCTTAACATTTTTTAAGCTGGCGGTCATATAACCAACCATTCCTGCAGAAAGCTTGTCCGTAGGAATAAATTGACCTGGTCCGAAAATACCAAGCTCAACTACCTCAGCAACTGCTCCTGTCGCCATCATGCGAATTTGAGTACCCTTTGTTACAGTGCCTTCTTTTACTCTACAGAACACAATAACACCTTTATAGGGGTCATAAATGGAATCAAAAATCAAAGCCTGTAACGGTGCCTCTGCATCGCCCTTTGGTGCTGATATCTTTTCAACGATTTGTTCCAGTACCTGTTCAACATTTAGCCCACTCTTGGCTGATACCAGTGGTGCATCCTGTGCTTCCAGCCCGATTACATCCTCAATTTCATTAATAACACGTTCCGGATCAGCACTTGGTAAATCTATTTTATTAATTACTGGCATGATATCAAGATTATGATCCAGTGCCAAATATACATTGGCAAGGGTCTGCGCTTCAATCCCCTGCGCAGCATCCACAACCAGAATAGCCCCTTCACAGGCTGCCAAACTTCTTGAAACCTCGTAATTAAAATCCACATGTCCAGGAGTATCAATCAGGTTAAAGATATATTCCTCTCCATTTTTAGCCCGATAAACCGTACGGATTGTTTGAGCTTTGATTGTAATACCTCTCTCCCTCTCTAAATCCATGTTATCGAGAACCTGCGCTTGCATCTCTCGACTGGTCAATAATCCAGTCATTTCTATAATACGATCCGCCAGCGTTGATTTACCATGATCTATATGGGCGATGATACAAAAATTTCTTATTTTACTTTGGTCTAGGGCCATTATGTTCCTCCTGAGTAAATTCTATCCATAAATATTCTGTATGATTATAACACAACCATTCGCTTCTAGCAAGAAAATGCCGATTGCTTCCTTAATTATTCCCCTTTTAAAATTGTATCCAATACTTCGGCAAATGGTATCATAGCATTCTTTGCAGATTGTAGAGTATCTTTTTCTGTTCCAAGTTCAATTAGAAGGCTTTTAGGCCGTAAATGCAGGTTAAAGCGATAGCTTTTTAAGTAATTCTTCTTAAAAAGTCCTGGATACAATTCTTTTGATTTTAGCTGCAGCTGAAAACTAAAAGCTAAATTGTCTTGTAAATATGGATTGTCCAAATAGGTAATCGGTCCGCTTAAGTCGCGGCTAAGTCCATTAAATAACATTATTTTAGCTGTCTCTCTACCATTTACCATAATAGTATTAGCATTCCCGCTATCTCTATGTAAATCAATAATGACTTCAATGTTTTTATTCTCTTCTAATATTTTACTAACACCATCTTTTGCCTGATTATATGCCACATTACGATCTTCCTTTCCATTTACGATATCATAGGGAGATGTGTCATGAATTACATTATATCCATAGTCTTCTTCTAATATTTTTGTCAAGTAGCTTCCCACTCCAACAACTGTATCCTCTTCTTTATTGGGTCTACTGTCAATGTATCGTTCCTTTGAATGGGTATGATAAATGAGTATCTGGGGCGTACTGCTATCCTGCTCCATGGTCATATCCTTATCAAGAAATTCTTCAGCATTAAATAAACTTTCTGTCACTTGAGTAGACCTATCAACAATGTAAAAATTGCTTACTAAAAAGTTTGTATCTTTTAATTGCTCCAAGTCATACTTCACCGGTTCTCCAGTAGAAGCTGTTTCAACAACATTATCTTTATCTTCAACGATTTCATAAGGAGTTAGGTCCCCCGCTAAAAAACCAACCTCCAGTTGATTTGTAATTAAGGTTTTATCTCCTAATAGAATGTTTTGAGTTGCGCTTCTAAGGATTCCACCATTGGTCATAATATATTCAAAATCCAGACTATCCTCTGGAAGTTGATATACACTTAATCCCCCTAACTGATTACTTGCTGTTTCCGTGTCTTCTACGGGCGTTTCTGTAGGAATTGAATTAAACTCCGCTCCTACCGCAACCGCATCCTCCTGCGTATATTTCCCAAGTGCGAAGCCATGATCGAGATAATTCACCCAAAAAGAGTACTCTGTTCTTTCTTCCTCAGCATAATAGCTAATTAAAGATGATCCTTCTTCTACGACTCTTGCATATAAGCTGGACATGATTGCTTTACTAAAACTAGCTTGACCCATATCTTCTGAAAATGAGATAACTGCAAAACGAATTAAAATATAAGCAGCGGCCAACAAAATAATTGACCATAGTACAGGATAAATTTTAAGTCTTATTCTAATTCTAAATTTACTCATGTTGCACATCCTATCAGATGTGGTTGTTGCAAAAGTAATACTTCCTTGCAACAACCACATGATTTATTTTGGCTATTTTTTGCCTATTTCATTATATTCGGATGCTTCATTTTTATAACTTAAGTCTTACGTCTGTATAAATATATTTGAGAATTAGATGATATGAGTATCTGTGTTCAGATGGCGCAGACCGGCAACTTGTTAGTGCTTGTATTTCGCAATAACAAGTTGGTAAGGCAAGTCCAGATGAATACAGATACTCATATTCTCAAATAAGATTTATGCCAGTTGTGCAAAGCAGGAATTAATTGCTTCAGAAACCGTAAAACTTATTTGTTTTACAGATTCATCAATATCCTTTGGTGTAACAAACATATTATCAATTTGCTGCTCTCTTACCTCGGAGATAAAGGTATCAATTTCTGCTTCGTCAAAATCGCTGTTCTTCATATACTGTGTTAAAGTATCCGAAACAATGGTAGCAGCATCCACAACTGTTGGGACTCCAATTGCAATTACCTTGACACCCAGACTTTCTTCATTTAAAGCCTTTCGGTTATTACCAACTCCAGATCCCGGACTGATACCAGTATCTGTTAATTGAATCGTAGTATTTACACGTGTAGTACTTCTAGAAGCCAACGCATCAATAACGATAACTAATTTAGGGTTAGTTTCTTTGATAATTCCTTTTGCAATTTCCACAGCTTCCATACCAGTCTGTGCCATAACACCGGGTGATATTGCGCTTAGATTACCTAAATGGTGTCTCTCTTTAAAATCCTTACCATATTCATTAATTAGATGTCTGGTAATAAAAAGATTATCTACCACCTGTGGACCTAAAGCATCCGGCGTAACATCTCTATTTCCAAGGCCAACCACCAAGATCTCTTCTCTCTTTAAATCTCCAGCAAGTGTTCGAAGGTGCTTTGCCACCTCTTCGGCAACCTTTTTACGGTACTCATCTTCTGAATCTCTCATCTCTGGAGCTTCTAACGTAATGTAGGTTCCAATCGGTTTTTGCATCGCTTGTGCACCTTTTTCATCTTTAATGATTACAGTGGATACTTTCACTTTGATTTCTTCATTATAATCTTCTGTCAGTACAACGCCTTTAATCTCAACATTATCCTCTGGAAAGCTTTCTCGTGCTTCCAAGGCAAGGTCTGTTCTAATTTTATTAACCATTTTACTACCTCCAGCCTAGTGTTTTATTACCATACTGTTACTTATTCTTTGCAAAGTTTTTTAATTTATGTATTGACATAACAAAACACTTCGACTACTATATAATAGTATGTTTCCATTAGAACGTCCGTGTCCGGTTTTTAATGAAACGAAAGTATACGACAATCAAAACCTTGTTGATATCTCACTCTCAATTTGGTATCCTTGGAGCTTTGATTGAAATTAATTTATTTTGGAGGTGTACAAATGGCAAATATAAAATCAGCAAAGAAAAGAATTTTAGTTAACGAAACCAAAGCTGCTAGAAATAAGCAGATCAAATCAAAGGTTAAGACTATGATTAAGAAGGTTGACGCTGCTGTTGCAGTTAGCGATAAAGATCTTGCTAAAACTAACTTAGTTGAAGCGGTTTCTGAAATTGATAAGGCTTGTTCTAAGGGCGTATTCCACAAGAATACAGCTGCTAGAAAAGTTTCTCGCTTAACAAAAGCTATCAATAGCATTGCTTAATTATGATAACGTAAAAAGCTGTCTGAATGGACAGCTTTTTTTATGTTCTAATATTGTAGATTATAATACCAAATTCTATTCAATAAGTTGAAACGACAAATCGTTCCACTTAACTTGTCATGAATAACAAGAAGCAAGGACCAGTAAGACAACTATTAGTCCTACTGGTTCTTGCTTTAGGCCATATATCTACATAATTATATTATGTCATATAATTAATTTTACCTACTACACTTCATATCAAAATACTAGAGCTTTAAATTAATTTAATATAAATTGTTAATCCCATCTGGGTCCTGTACTGCAGTAATATATTTTAATATAACCTCTACTGCCTTTTCTCTTGTCACTGCATTCTTTGGATAGAACTTATTATTTACGCCAGTTACAAGTCCAAGTCCCTTTGCAAGAGCTACTGATCCAAGATAACCAGACGATATATTTGCTTCGTCCAAATAACCAGTTGCATAAATACCTTTAAGTTTTGAAACCTTTTCTAATCCTAATCGCTTAATTAAAATATTAGCTAACACTTCTCTTGTTAAGGTCACCTTTGAATTACTATCTGCTTCTATCGTACTTTGATATCCATAACTAACTTTTTGCAATAAGCTTTCAAACTCGCCTCTTGTGATTTTTTGATTTGGAAGGAATTTATCTCCCTCAAAGCCAATGTTCATATCCGCAAGTAAAAGTATATTTCTGTTCTTTTTCGATACTTCAATATCCTTATAAGAGTAGGATTGACTCTTTTTATATACTTCTCCGCTATAATTTAACTGTTCTCCGGTAAAAGGAGAAATAAAATATGGTTCTACATCCGGACGATATACCAAACGTACTTCATACTCTACGGTGTACGCCTGAGCACTATCATAGTAGCTGTCATTTGCACCATAACTGGAGTTGTATTTATTAATGGTATTAAGCTCATATTTTAATCCAAAGCCATCGTTGCTTAAATAATAATCCATGGCTTTATCAGCTGAAATAACATTCTTTGGAGATTCAAATACTACTTCATCATTCCAATAGGAACCAAAGGAATAAATCTTACCAGTTACTCCATCAACAGCACCACTTATATTATTATAAGGATATTCGATACCTTCATTGGTTCGATTATACTGGAAGCTGTAGCCGCCATAAACTGGAACCTCTTTCAGGTAGTATGCCAGGTATCCATCGTACTCTCCTGCTAAAACAGATTTAGAAAAGCGATCCTTCATCTGAGTCTTTAAGAAGTTTTCAAGTATTGCCTTAGACTGTTCCTTATTATAATTAATCTTAACCTCTGTCCAGGTATTATTTTTTTCATCATAATAGCTATTCATAGAAGCACTATAGGATAAGATATTTCCAGTTTGCGCATCAACACTTGCATAAGCATATGCTCTATAAGTGTCATTTTCTTTCACTTCTCTTGGATCATTAAGATTAACATTCCACACATAACTGGTCTTGTTATTGGAATCTTCTACTTTACTCAAGGAAGCCGTATAGGACTTAAGATTCTTATCTAAATAGAGTGAAGAATTGCTAGTAACAATTTCAATTGCTTTTGCTTTGGTAATAAGCTTGCTTAACTCTGAAATTTTAGCAATTTCTGCATCGGTCAAGGCTGTACTTCCTGTACCTGCATCCAATGAGGAACTTGCTGCACTTTCAGATTTTGCATCATCCGTTGCTGTTGTAACCCATTCACTTCTAGACAGATACACCTCTCCTGTCTTAGCATCAATTGAAATATAACTTTGCGTAGGTTCATATACCAAATATGCTTTCACATTTGACGTAGGATTTCCAATCTTATCATAGGTATAATAGTAATTGGATCTATACACTAATCTCATGTTCATATTTTTCTTAATTAACTTTATTGCTTCATCCTTTGTCAACTTAACCTTAGAATCCGGAATGGAGGCATCATAATTCCAGTTAAGAGTAGCAGAGGTCACTTTACCCGTTATGCTATTAACAGATACGCTAACCGCATTGTCCGGGAAGGAAACATCATTGGCTCTTCTTTGGAAGTAGAAAACATAATTACCACTATAGATTCCTTCATAATTACTTGAAACAAATTCTAAATTATTATTCGTCTCTGGAGCAATTGCTGAAATGTAATCTAGAGCGATTGGTTTAAGTTCTGTCTGTAAATACTTTGCAACACCTGTTGTATTGATTTTAGGATCATACTGACTAAAATAAGTAATATGATATTTTTCATCACAATTGACCTGAATATAAGAAGAACCAGTTGAATTTCTCCAGGTTAAGTTCCAAATACCTTCGGCATAAGAACCACCTCCATCATAAAAATTATAAGAGAACTCCGAATATGACTTTGGTATTGTAATTTTTTTCTTAATTGCTTTTATCGCAGCCTCCAACTGTGCAGAAGTAGGCTCTAACTTGCTGGAACCACTTGTAGTAGTTGGTTCTCCCTTTACTATTGAAGTAACAGCTACATCTGATGTAGCTGCTGTACTTGGTGTTGCAGCTTCTGTTTCAGATGCAAAACTATAAGCAGGTATTGAAGATAAAAGAAGAACACCACTTAATAACATTGCTAATAACTTTCTCATAATAAAATCTCCTCTCTTAAACTTTTTAGGAAACAACTAAAATCATAAATAATTATCTTCACTCGTCAATTAGACGAAGTAATTTATTCCATGGTTTCAAATATCTGATAAAAATTTTTCATTTACTTACCACCAAAGCAATAAGCAACCAAACATGTTACTTTTCTCCTATTTATTATTTATTTTGCCTGATTCTGAATTTCTACCCAACTTTCATCTCATCCTATCGATATGTTTTTATATCTTTGTCTCACTTGCTGTTTGCTCATCGAAATCTCCTCTGGCAGTCATCATCTTAACCCCCCACATAGCAAGTTGATTAAGAATAGGCATCAAATCCACACAAGCCTCTGTCAGAGAATACTCCACGCGAACAGGCATTTCCGTATATTGTACCCGGACAATTAACCCCGCGTCCTCAAGTTCCTTCAAGGAGCTTGCAAGCATTGTATTGGTCACACCTTTAATTTTACGTTTTAACTCGTTATATCTGGTAGACCCATCCTGATTTAAAGAGCATAAGATAAGGATTTTCCACTTACCTCCGATTAAATCCAAGGCGGCTTTTAATGGACAAAGTTCCGTACAAGGGCAATTTTGCTTACATACCTGATTGACTAAAGCACTCATCTTTTTCTTACCTACTTTCCTATTTCTGCGTACTTGATACAAGTCATAACCAAGTGCTATAATTATACCAGATACGAAAATCAGAGTGAAGGTAAATTTACACAAAAAAATAAGAAAATGGAGATTTGATATGTTTTTGGCTTGGAAGGAATTACGGTTTTATAAGTTAAAATACGGCCTGATTATAGGTATTACCGTATTACTTACGTTTATGGTGCTGTTTTTGGGTGGTCTTGCAAATGGTTTGTCAAATGCAACAAGTGCCACTATTAAAGGAAATGCCGCAAATTATTATATTGTTGCAGCAGATTCAGATCAAATTATTAATCGTTCGGAAATAAGTGCGGAAGAATATGCTGTATTGAAAACTAATTTTCAAGAAGCAACTGCCTTTAATATCTTACGTACCTCCATTCGTACCTTGGAGGATGCAACTAAAATTGACTGCACCTATCTTGCAGTTGACACCAGCAGTTTTATTGTTAGTAACATTAATGGTGCCAGTAATTTAAAGGACAATGAAATATTGCTGAACGTTTCCTTTGAAGATGAGGGCATTGCCGTTGGTGATGTTATTAAAGATGCTGCAACTGATACAGAATTAACTGTAATTGGTTTTACTAAAAATCAAAGTTATGCTCATTCACCTGTGGGGGTCATGACCTTAGCAACTTATCAGGCGATCAGAAGTGAAATGCTCCATAGTGATACGATTCCATATAATGCCATTGCAATTAAAGATTCAAAGATATCCTCAAACGAAGTAAGCGATGATAATTTTAATCTATTAAGCAAGAACGAGATTATATCAAAAATTCCTGGCCACTCCCAGGAACAAATGTCCATTAATATGATTCTTTGGGTACTGCTTGTTATTTCCGCTGCTATTTTAGGTGTATTCTTCTATGTCATAACAATACAGAAGCTGCCACAGTTTGGAACATTAAAAGCGGTGGGAACTCCTATGAGCAAGCTAGCCGGAATGATTATCAGCCAAGTGCTCTTAATTGCAGGGGGCAGTATAATTATAGGAGATGTTTTGACCTTCGGTCTATCCGCAATGATGCCGAGCAAAATGCCTTTTTCTTTAGCTGTTAATGAAGCACTCCTGGTTTCCGGTGCTTTCGTTCTAATCTCGGTGATAAGCAGTTTGTTCACTTTAATTAAAGTATCAAAGGTTGATCCGCTTATTGCGATTGGAGGGAACGAATAATGGCTACTATGGAAAAACAGAGCTCCTATGCTCTTCAACTTAATAAGGTATCTAAGGTATATAAAGACGGCGAAGGCACCAATCAAGTTCTAAGTAAAGTATCTCTTAAGGTGAAAAATGGTGAGTTCGCAGCTATCGTTGGTCCCTCCGGTTCAGGAAAGACCACGCTTCTCTCCATTGCTGGAGCACTTTTAACTCCCACCGAAGGTAATGTTATCATTGGTAATACCCTGGTAGCGGAAAAGAATAAAAAAGAATGGACGAAAATTCGCCGTGAACAAATTGGCTTTATCTTTCAGTCGCACCAGCTCATACCCTATCTGACTGTAAAGGACCAGTTATTCTACATGGGCAGGATTAGTAAACAAGGTAATTTTACCGAGTATGCTTTGGGATTATTAGAGGATTTAGGTTTATCAAAGCGTTTGAATGCCTTTCCAAATCAACTCTCTGGCGGCGAGAAGCAACGTGTTGCTATTGCAAGAGCCTTTATCAATCAACCCGATATTATTCTTGCTGATGAACCAACTGCAAGTCTTGACGGTGGTCGGGGTAGACAGGTTGTTGAACTTATTAAAAGTGAAACAAAGAAACACAAAAAAGCTGCTGTAATCGTTACCCATGATGAACGTATTCTTGATTTGGTGGATAGTATTTATCATATAGAGAATGGTACATTAAGGAAATAAAGATTATTATGATCTGTCCTCCTATACTAAAAATGTGCAAGATTGGAGCTAGTTATGAAACAAGAATTTCGCAATACCTTTAGCAGTAATATTAAGCTAACTCTTGGAATGGGTGTAAATCTTTTGAAAGACTTCCCCAAATCCTCCAAGGCTTTATTTAAAATTTTATCACACCAGAATAAAGCAGAAAAAATCAGAGACCACCATTTAAAGGACGGAATATACGTTCCACCTCTACTAATTATCAGTACTACCAATCAATGTAATCTGGAGTGTAAGGGTTGTTATTCCGCAGGTTGTCGAAGCAGTCAACAGGATTTAAAAAGGGAACAAATTGATAAATTATATGAGGAAGCTGTAGCCACAGGCTGTTCTGCTATCCTTTTGGCTGGTGGGGAACCACTTTTAGCACCAGATTTCCTTCATTCTCTTGGTGATCACCCTGAATTACTTGGACTTGTTTTTACAAACGGCACCTTGTTTGATACGGAATGGCTGATATGGTTTCAGGAGCATCGAAACATATTGCCTTTATTTAGTATTGAAGGAGACGAGGAAAGCACTGATAATCGACGAGGCGAGGGCGTTTCCGCACAAATCTACATAGCAATGAAATTAATGCAAGAAGCGCAAATTCCTTTTGGTGTATCCATCACTACCGGCAGCCATAACTATACTGAAGTAACGAAACAGCCTTTTAAGAATTCATTAATTGACCTGGGTTGCAGATTATTTGTGCATGTGGAATATGTTCCAGTGGATGACAACGATCAATTATTTGTTCTGACACAAGATCAAAAGACTAGTTTAGCTAAATACTGCGAGGAACAGACCAGTACTACAAAGGCAATTACAATCTGCTTTCCCGGAGATGAAGAACCATATGGCGGTTGCCTGGCAGCCGGAAGAGGCTTTGCACATATAAGTGCTTCTGGTTCTTTGGAGCCCTGTCCCTTTGCTTCCTATTCCGATCGAAATATTTGTGATATGTCTTTATTAGATGCTCTTCGTTCTCCTCTTCTTAATGAAATTCGCAATAATAGTGACAAATTGCACGAAGGGGTAGGCGGTTGTGCTTTGCGTCAACAGGGTGAATGGCTTCAAGGTCTAATGGGGAATAAGTAGAAATAAAATAAAAAGCTGCAGGATAAGATTTTCAACCATCTTTCCCCAGCTTTTTTCTTTATTGCTTTTTCTATATTCTTTTTTCTTTATTACTTTTTCTTTATTGCTTTTTCTATATTCTTTTTTCTTTATTTCTTTTTTCTTATTAAATTTTTTCCTTGTTTCTTTTTTACTTATAATACCTTAAGTGATTTTAATTATAAATAAAAATTAGTGTTTATACTCCAACAATTCTACTTCTTCACCATTTGGTCCATCTAGAAAACACAGGGTAAGAGAAGGATTAGGTGACATCTCTCTTTTTATCTTATATCCGTTATTTTCGAGTCGTTCTTTTGCTTCCAAAAGGTCGTCCACATCAAATCCGATACTAAATCCAGCATACTGTACATTTCCATCTGATGGAATTAGTTCTAACAAAGTTTCTCCAGCCCCTAAAAACACCAGCTCATTACCCTCTCCTATTACTTGTCTTCGAACGATAGGCAGCCCAATCAGAATATTGTAAAACTCTAAGGACTTTTCCATATCTTTAACATAAAGTGTTGTAAGTGAGAATTTCATTGTAATACACACCTTCCTTTTCTATTATTTTTATAAGAGGACTTCAAATACATTATATATCAATTCTGCGATATCCAAACCAGTCAGGTTCCATATTATATTCCTCATCACTCTTAACAAGGTCAAGATAATATGTCTTTCCGTCAGCACTTAATAAACGAGTTTCTACCTCTACCAGACTATCCACGTGATTTTCGATATCAGCTACACCATTTTCCCTATTTACTCTCTCTTTAACCTCCTGATCAGATTCTCCGACAAATAAACCAACATCATGGATTTCTTGTGTAGATACCTTTTTATATCCGCCTAAATGAACAAAAAATAATCGCTGCTTGTTCTCCGGTTTTTCTAAACATAAACGAATATTATAACCCTCTGCTCCTCGGATTAATTTGTGACTATCCATATGAAGCTTCTCTGGAAGGCCATACCAATTGTTTCTAAGTGCCTCGACTGTGTTATCGATATGGTCTGCAACCACAAATTGCACATCATGAACCTCGATGTTACAGCTCTTTGCCTTACCACCCAAACTAACCATGTATAAATTCATCCTGTATACTCCTTTTCTTATCGTATTTAAGTGAAGTTATAAGTGGAATCACGTGATACCAATTTGTTCCTCTGATTCTTTGTATAACTAGCTGCTTACAATTATACCAGATTATGTTTCTTTCACAATCTATTACTTTAAAAAGATATATCAAAAAAATAAAAACATCCGAGGTACTAGGAGCATTGATTACTGTTATCAGACTTAGACCAGTTGCATTAAATTTAGTGTGTCGTAGTTCCATTGGTGTTATTCCCTTTTCTCAATCAACATCAATCATCTTTAATGCAACTTGCTTAATACCATATTCAAAGTCAGCATTTAACTCCGAGGAAATAACGATTTCAGGAATCATTATTTTCTCTACCTCCTCCAACGCTTTTTCATAAATTAATTTCTGTATGGTATGACCATCATTTTCACCATATAGAATTATTTTGTCCGGATTTAAAGTGCACATGAACATTTGTATTGTTTTTACAATGATATTCAAAGCATCTGTTAGGTTAAAATCAAAGGTTTCCCAGTCCACACCCAGGGGTAAATACTTAATTTCTCCAGCAAGATTTGACCTTCCTCTGTAAATATCACCATTTAGATATATCCCTGCGCCTGGTGGATATTTATCTGGAAAATACAAACCAATTACACATTGGCTATCCGAGATTTTATTATGATGGCAGTACCCCAATACAGCTGCATTAATATCATTTTCAACAACTACAGGTAAGTTGAATTTATCCTTTATATACCCGGATAACGATTTATCATAAATATTATCATAACAAGTAACCATTACTTTTTGATTTACTTCTGCACCTGGAAAACCAAAGCAAATAGCATTAATATTAGGGAAATTATTGATATAGTCTTCTATTTTCTCATCAAAGTCTTGCATATATGGGTTGTTAAGTATTTGCTCACTTCGTTCAATAACTTCACCTCGTAAATTTACAACACAATAGAAGGCAGTATCCTTACCCATATATTCGTGCATATAAATCACCAGAACCAATCGAAAATTGCTATTAAAACGAAAGGACGCCGCTGGTCTTCCACCTTCTGAATCAAGCGTTACATCAGGAATAATTTCTCCTTGATCAATTAATGTATTTACTAAGGAGTTGACGGTTACTACACTTAGTCCCGTTCTCTCTGCTAACTGCGGTTTTGTTGCTTTTCCAAGCTCTTTTAATGCATTTCGAATTTTATTTAAATTCATATCTTTGATAAGATTATTTTTTTTGACCATTCCGTTTCCTTTCCAAATAAAGATTTTGTACTGCTTTTCTCTAACCTATTGCTTCCTTTTCCTTAAACTAAGGGTTACCTTTTCAGAAGCTAGCCATATAGACATAAGATAAATAAATACAACAACTGGAAATAAGTTAATGCTAACTTTTGTAGCAATCAAACCAAAGACTGGTGCGAGGAATGTGGAACCTACATATGCTGTTGCCATTTGATATCCCATAAGTTTTGCCGAATTCTCACCACCAAAACGTGCAGGTGTTTCATGAAGAAGCCCTGGAAATATTGGAGCAAGACCAAGTCCTACTAGAATATACCCAATCAGGGAAATAACTGCTGGCAAAGGAAGTAAGAGTACAATTCCACCAACGATAGCAATTATCTGTCCACCTCGAATTAATATACGATTGGGAACTTTCAGGGAAATAAAACCCGTAACCATTCTTCCGATTGTAATACCAGCATAATATAGCGACACCCAACCTGCAGCTGTTTCAGCAGATAAATTCTTAGCACCCACCAAATAGCTTGCTCCCCATAATCCCACCGTACTTTCCGCACCACAATAGAATAAAAAAGCGATAAGAGTCGGCTTTACACCAGGAATATTTATTATTTTTCTATTACTATTTGCATTAGATGAAGTAGATTCTTTTGCATCAGCAGGAAATCCCTCTTCTAAACTTTCTTCCTTGTGTTTTGCAGCAACCTTCTTCCATAAAGGAAGTGTCACAAGTAAGATTATAACAAGTACCCACTGAATTACTGCAACTGCAGTATAACCGCCTCTCCAGGAATTATGTTCCGCAATATAATAAGACATAATAATTGGACCAGTAGTTGCTCCAATACCCCAAAAGCAGTGCAGCCAATTCATATGATGAGCTTTATAATTTTCTGCCACATAGTTATTTAGAGCAGAATCTACTGCTCCAGCACCAATACCAAGCGGAATTGCTAAAACTATCAACCAAACCAAAGAAGGGGAATAAGATATACCAAGCAAAGCTCCAGCTGTTAAACAACAACTGATTAAGGTAACTTTACCAGTCCCTAATTTTTGAATTACTCTTCCACTCATTAAACTAGACACAATCGTTCCACCTGCAACCGTCATTGAAATAATACCGGCAGCTCCAAAGGATGCACCTAAATCGGACCACATAACAGGCCATGCTGACCCTAATATGGAATCTGGCAACCCCAGACTGATGAACGATAAGTAAATAATGATTAAAAACATAGTTGTCATAATAAGCTCCTCCATGGTGAGTAATTTTAAGTTTTCTTGCTCCATTCATTTGAAACACATTTATAAATTCAATTTAGTAAGTCAGTTTATAAAGTTCATTTATAAAGTATCTTTATTATAAGACATTAATAATATTTCGTCAATTGAATTATTTACTAATGTCTTATCTTTTATTTATTTGCGATTGTACTTTAACTATCTGCTGCTAACCAATCAGCTTGCTTCTTCTTTCCATTAAAACAACATCATGCCATTTACCATTTCTCATTTTACCCATGCGTTCTCGATAACCAATTTCTCTAAAACCACATTTTTTATGTAATCTTCTACTGGATTGATTTTCTTTGATAATATTAGCAAGAATTGACCAATAACCTGCCTCTTCTGAACGCTCAATTAAGTGATGAAGCAGTTCTGTACCCACTCCTCGCCCTTGATACGCTTCATCGATATAAATACTAAGTTCAGCAACACCTGCATATACTTCCCTGCTTGAAAAGGGTGATAACGCTACCCATCCAATGACTTTTTCCTCTAATCTAGCCACATAGCGGCAGGCTTTAATATGTCCACGATCCCAAACCTCCCAAGTTGGTATCTCCGGTTGAAACGTTGCGAGGTCTGTTTCTATCCCCATTAAATATATTTGTGAAACCTGAAGCCAATCCGCTTCTTTCATAATATCTATCGTGTACTCCATTTGCTCTCCTTATCCGTATGTATAGCTGTTTAAATTAATTATAGTAGCAACTTCAATCTGCATGGTTGATATTTTAAGTACCAATTACCTTGATACCTACAATGATTTTAACACGACATACTATTATGTCAATATCAGCTTATAGAAAGCTTTTTACTCTTAAAAAGTGGTAAAAGCACACAGATGCCTTTACCACTTTTTGATATAGGAGTATAGCTTCTTTTACCAAGCTACTCATCAGAAAAGTACCACTATTTTATTGAATTTAAACTCTTATTTTTTATTTTTACTTTTACTTTTATTTTTATTTCTACTATTATTCTTACTTTTATTTTTACTATTATTTTTACTTTTACTTTTATTTTTACTTTTATTTTTACTTTTATTCTACTTTTATTTTTACTTTTAATTACACCTATAATCTACATTGTTATTTTCAAAGATATTTTTCCATTCTTCGCTTAGCTTCTTATCGGTTACAATCATATCAACACACGATATGTCTTCTATTTTTGCAAAGGATATTCGATCAAATTTTGTCTGATCAACAGCAAGAATCTTCATATTACCGGATTCTAACATAAGCCTTTTCATATGTGCATCCATTTCATTGGCGTCTGTAATACCTTTTATACTATCAATCCCATTACAGGAAACAATTGACTTATCCACATGAAATGTACTTATCATTTTCTCTGCCTGATACCCCACTAAGGATAAAGAGCCTTCCCTTAAGGTACCACCAGTAGATAATACTTTCCACCCTGATATATCCGATAATTCCAGCATAATTTCAATAGAATTTGTAATTACGGTTAAATTTTTCTTACTCTTTAATTGCTTTGCTATATATACTGCTGTTGAGCTTGCATCCAGCATTAGATGATCACCATCTTCAATCAAAGCACACACTATAGCCGCAATATGTTCTTTACTTTCAATATTCGATTGTTTACGGATTAGAAAGGGAAGATCAACCGTTGCACTATCTGCAATAATTGCTCCCCCATAGGTTTTTTTAGCAAAACCCTCCTTCTCAAGCTTTTCCAGATCACGCCTTATTGTTTCCTCAGTCACGCCAAACATAACACTTAGGTCACCAACCACAACACGCCCATCTGTTTTAAGTATTTCAAGAATTTTATTTCGTCTTTCAATTGTTAGCATTCCATACTCACTTTCCATAAATGTACTTCCCAGTATCGTATATGCTCTTCTACGATAAACAAGTGCACTATAAGAACTTGTTATTTAAAATACTACATCTTAATTTGTCATAAAATCAGCTGGATGTCTACCAGAGATACCAAACTGCCTGCGAATGTCATAAAGTTTCTCTACTTGCGTATTAGATAGCTCCTGTGGTCCTCCCAACTGTTTTGTAAGATATAATAGCTTTGCATAAAACTCAACAGATTCCATTTTGTGATAAGCAGCCAGTAAGGAATCAGAATAGGTCAATGCTCCGTGATTTTCAAGTAATAATGCATCATAGTGTTGAAGGTATTTTGAAATTGCATCTGGAATTTCATGAGTTGAAGGTGTTCCATACTCCGCAATAGGTACACTCCCCAGGAAGATAACCGCCTCTGGCATAATTGGCTGTGTTAACGGAATTCCAGCAATTGCAAATGCTGTTGCGTACATGGGATGTGCATGCACAACAGCGTTGACATCAGCACGTTCATCATACACTCTCATATGCATCTTAATCTCTGAAGAAGGCTTATATTTTTCATTTGCTTCTAATACTTTTCCTGTTCTATCTACCTTACATATATAATCAGGTGTCATGAAGCCTTTACTTACTCCTGTAGGTGTACACAAGAATTCATTCTCACTTAACTTTACAGAAATATTTCCATCATTTGCAGCAACCATGCCTTTGTCATAGATTCTTTTACCGATCTCACATATTTCCTTTTTTATCTCTAATTCAGATAACATTTCAATTCCTCCGAGTGTTGTTTTTCTTTGTTTTTGTTTGTATTTCTTTGTTTTATTGTATTACGTAATGACAGTAAAGTCAACATTCATTTAAGTTATATTAGTTGTTTTGTTTATTTCTTTAAAATATTTGACTAATATTAATGGTATTTGATTTTTTCTCAATTATCAAAGATATTTGTAGAGTTTTAAATTGAAACAATGTATAATATTGGTAAATAATTAACTAGGTAATCTATGTTTATAAAGGAGGGGGTTCAAATGAAAACAAAGAAAGATTTTGCAAAAATCGCACTTATAATAACAGCGAGCGTGTTTGTAATCGGAATAATATTGGTTCTATGTTCTGGCCTGCTTGGTCAAAATGCAGGAGACGCAATGCTTCAAAGTAATGGAGGCTTCATAGATACTTCAGTTTATGAACGCACTATAAAAACTACAATTACAAACACTCAAATAATAGGTGGTATACTCTCAATATTCGGTGCTTTTGGTGTTCTATTGAGTGGTTTTGTTACTTATAAAGAACTCCCTGAATAAAGTTATCGATAAGTTCTAGAAATATTAAAAAAATAGAAATGGGCTATCAAATCGATAGCCCACTTCTATTGTATCACAGAGAAAATAAACCACCTGCTATGCAGGTGTGTCCCCAACTAGCTTCAGCTTCAAGTAAAAAAACTCCTATGTTATTATGATTGTGGGTTTGCCAACCACAAAAATAAAACATAGG
>JAEYLX010000026.1 GCA_023407575.1 Bacillota bacterium | reverse complement strand
AATCAAATGTACCTTCCTCTATTAAAGCTACATTTTCTGATATTGTAACTTTACCTAATTTACTACAACCATCAAATGCTGTTCCAATCTTCGTAACTGAATATGGTATGGTTACATTAACTAATTTGGTACATTTTTCAAAAGTACCTTCCGGAATGGATTTTAAAGAATTTGAAAGTTTTACATATGTTAGTGACCTGCAAGAAAAAAATACACGTTCTCCTAACTCATAGACAGAATCTTTCATAACAACTGCCTTTAAATTCCTACAGTATACAAAAGCTTCTGATCCAATTTTTTTAACTGTATTTGATAATGTTATCTTAGTTATCTTATTATTAAAAGAAAATGCCCCGCCACAAATACTTGTTACATCGTCTCCGATAATCACAGAACCTTCACTAGCACGACCATCGACTAATATTCCATTAACTACTACTAGCGGATTATTTTTCTGTTGAGTTTCCAACCACGGAGTTAAAGAAAAAGCATCATGCCCTATATATGTTATAGTGCTAGGTATGTCAATTTTAGATAAATTGGTACAATTCCAAAAGGCCTGTGTTCCAATTGAAATAACAGAGTCTGGTATAATAACTTTTGTTATCGTACTATCACTATCAAACACAAAGGCTCCGATTGAAGTAACCGAATTTGGTATTATTACAACGTTCTCAGTTCCATAATAATGTGTAAGAACCCCATTTTCTATTTAAAAATCACTACTTTCCGCACTTGCACTAGACGGTAATCGCAATGCTATAATAAATATGGTTATAAACACGCCTATCATAAGCAATGCTGTAATTCTCTTACGATTATTTTTTATATTAACTGTACTCGGACATAAATAATTACTTATCATGAGGCTTACTCCTATATTAATTTAATAGTATGCAAATACCTGTAATAAAACATCAATTACTATTATTTTACTTTTAAATCATAATTTTGTCCAACAAACATTATAGTTTAACTGTGAACAAAGTAACTATTACACTTTCGTGGTAGCTAGTAGCCTCATATTAATTCCAAATACTTTTGAATCAACAGCAATTTTAATCTTTGTAATCTAACTACCTTTTATTTTTCATTCTTTGCTTCTTCGATTTGTTCCGCCAAATCATTCAGATATACCCAACGGTCCATTTTCTCTTCCAAAGACTTTTCCAAATCTTCTTTCTGCTTCATTAGTTCATTCAACTTGGAGTAATCTGTAGAAGCCTTTCCAATAGCCACTTCTGTCTCTTCTATTTTCTTTTCTAAATCAGCTATTACCTCATCAATGGTATCAAACTCTCTTTGCTCTTGATAGGTAAATTTAAGCTTATTACTCTTCTGCTTCCAGGTTGCTACACTAGCTGATTTTTGTTCCTCTGCCAAATCGGTTGCCACCTGTGCCTTCCCTGTTGCCGACTCATTTCTAAGGAGTTTGGCTTCTTTATAATCTGAAAAGTTACCTTCATACTGATGAATTGAACCATTTTCAAAGGAAAAGATACGGGTTGCAATCTTATCCAGGAAATATCTATCATGGGAAACCGTAACAACAATTCCAGCAAAGGAATCCAGATAATCTTCAAGAATTGTCAAGGTCTGAATATCCAAATCATTGGTAGGCTCATCCAGAATCAGTACATTGGGTGCTTCCATTAAAACTTTGAGCAGATATAGTCTTCTCTTCTCACCACCGGAGAGCTTAGCAATCTGTGTATATTGCATGGAACTGATAAACAAGAACTTCTCACACATCTGGGAAGCTGTTATTGTTCCTTCGGTGGTTTTAATATATTCTGCGGTATCTTTAATATAATCAATGACCTTTAAGGATTCATCCATATACTCATTTTCCTGTGAAAAATACCCAAGCTTAATCGTTGTACCTGTCTCTATAGTACCACTATCGGGTTCCAGCATGCCTGTAAGAATATTGAGTAAGGTGGACTTACCACACCCATTGGCTCCGATAATACCAATTCTATCTCCGGGAAGGAGTATATACGTAAAGTCGTTTATTAGCTTCTTATCTCCAAAGCCTTTGCTTACATTGGATAACTCTATGGTCTTCTTACCCATTCGGGAGGAAAGAGCATTAATTTCTACCTTACCATCGGTTTCAATTACTTTCCTATCACGTAATTCCTCAAAACGCTGGATATGCGCCTTCTGCTTAGTGGAACGGGCTCTTGCTCCACGTTGCATCCACTCCAGCTCCATGCGAAAAAGACTCTTTGCCTTTCGTTCCGTCGCCATCATCATATCTTCTCGCTCGGCTTTTAGTTCTAAGAACTTTGAGTAATTTGCAGTATAGGAATAGATTGCACCTTTATCAATTTCCACTATCTTGTTGGTTACTTTATCAAGGAAATAGCGGTCATGAGTTACCATAATAAAAGCACCACGATATTTTGTTAAATATTCTTCCAGCCATTCTGTCATCTCATTATCAAGGTGATTGGTAGGTTCATCTAAAACTAAGATTTCTGCAGGGGTTAGTAAAGTGCGCACTAAGGCAACTCTTTTCTTTTGCCCGCCTGATAAGAGTCTTGGCTCAGCATGAACATCGCTAATACCCAGCTTTATCAGCATGGCGGTTGCCTCCCCTTCTAAGTTATGATATTCCTCTTCCGCTTTTTGATTCAATACTACATTTTGTAAGATGCTAAGACCTTCTTCAAAGGCTGGTGTTTGAGACAGATAACCTATCCTCACCTTCTTACCTCTGGTTATCGTTCCGATATCCGGTTCCTCTAGTCCAGCAATCATCTTAAGTAAGGTTGACTTACCCGTGCCATTTATGCCAATTACACCAATCTTCTCACCCTCATTAATTCCCAGGGATACCTGGTCAAACAGCATTCTTTCTGTATAACTTTTGCTCATATTTTCTATCGTTAATAAATTCATGAACGTAAACCTCTCTATATCCATTGTAATTTATGATTAGTTTTAATAAACACGACATCCATTTAATTCACAAGTAATCCTACCGAATCATTATTACAAATAAATTAATTTTCCTATCTTTTGCTTGATTATCGTAACATATGGGCTTTAAAATGTCTAGCAAGTGTAAGGAATAACTTAAGTCCAACAAAGTACAAGAAAAACTAGATTCTTCTATCTCTATATAAACTTAGCAGCCTTTTATTTTTTACACTTAGATTATCTTATATATTAAAAGGCTGAATCCTCTAAAAGATTCAGCCTTCTAACTATAATTATAAAACTCTAATACTTAATTAAATATTTCTTTTTATAATGTCATTTCTTCCTGGTCCATTGGAGATTAGAGTAACAGGTACTTCCAACTCTTTCTCAATGAATTCAATATACTTTCTACAATTCTCTGGAAGCTCTTCATAGTTTGTTATTCCTTTGATTTCTTGCTTCCAGCCAGGTAAATATTCATATACCGGTTTTGCTTTTGCAAGCTTTACAGTGGCAGGGAAATCCTTTGTAACAACGCCGTCAATCTCATATCCCACACATACTGGAAGTACCTCGAGGTATCCAAGAACATCAAGAACAGTAAATGCAACCTCGGTTGCTCCCTGCATTCTACATCCATAACGGGAAGCTACTGCATCAAACCAGCCCATACGTCTAGGTCTACCAGTGGTTGCACCGTACTCACCACCATCACCGCCGCGTCTTCTTAGCTCATCCGCTTCCTCACCAAAGATTTCACTAACAAACTCACCTGCACCAACAGCACTGGAATATGCTTTAACAACTGTTACTATACTCTTAATTTCATAAGGAGGGATACCCGCGCCAATTGCACCATAAGCAGCTAACGTAGAGGAGGAGGTTACCATTGGGTAAATACCAAAGTCAGGATCTTTTAAAGCTCCTAGCTGGCCTTCTAATAGGATGTTCTTTCCTGCTTTTATTGCCTCATGAAGATATGCAGATACATCACATACATAAGGTGCTACCATATTTCTATATTCCACAAGGGTATTGTATAATTCTTCTTCATTAATTGCAGGTTTGTGATATAAATGCTCCAGAATTACATTTTTAAGCTCACATACGGTTGCAATCTTGTCCTTTAAAACTTCGTCATCAAATAATTCAGAAACCTGGAAACCAATCTTTGCATATTTATCAGAATAAAAAGGTGCAATTCCTGATTTGGTGGAACCAAAGGATTTACCACCCAGTCTTTCTTCTTCGTACTGGTCAAATAATATATGATAAGGCATCAT
Source organism: Bacillota bacterium (assembly GCA_023407575.1). Classification (GTDB taxonomy): domain Bacteria; phylum Bacillota; class Clostridia; order Lachnospirales; family Lachnospiraceae; genus Mobilitalea. Next base: position 631,668 of record JAEYLX010000026.1, on the reverse strand, counting down.
AATCTGCGCCCTGTCTGATACTAAAATCTTAGGTGTTGGAACACCACGTTCAACAATAGAATTAATCTCTTTCACCAGGTAGGGGATATTAAGTGCTACACCGTTACCAATAACACAAGTGGTATGTTTATAAAAAACACCGGAGGGCAATAAATGCAGTGCGAACTTTCCATATTCATTAATAATTGTATGTCCTGCATTGCTTCCACCCTGATATCTTACAATGATATCTGTTTCTTGTCCTAGCATGTCCGTAATCTTGCCTTTTCCCTCGTCGCCCCAATTAGCGCCAACAATTGCTTTAACCATAGTGAAATCCTCCTTGAATCATATGATGGATTAGTGACTTAGCACCTCATCCAATTAATATCTCCAATTACTTACCAAGTATAATGCAATTATCTACATAAGTAAAATCAATATTAATTATAACATATATAACAAGGGCTTATCTCAATTTTCCAGTTTTGAATAAGTAGATAACCTTTCCTCTAAAGTTTCTGTATGTAGTTCAAACAAATTATTGTCATAGTCATAAAAGTAGATAGAATATCCCTCTCCTGGTATCCTTGCTCTTGAAGCCTTTAATTCTAAACTTAGCTCTTTTATTTTTTCTAAATAGTTGTCTACATCTGAATCTTTTATCTTAAAGGCTACATGATGATAGGTTCGATTAATTATATTTGCATCTTCCATAACTGCAATCCATTGGTCTCCAATTAGAAAAAACCGCTCTTTATATAAAGAATGAGTTTTCTCTCCACTATCGTAAACTTCTTTCGCATCTAATAGACTTTTAAATAAATGTGTGGTTTTATCAAGATCTCTCACAATAAAAGTTATATGACTTACTCCTTCAATCATTGGACTCCTATTTTTCTTGTAATGTGTTTAAAATACCTCCCGTAAATATTCTATAGCATGATATAATGAAAGCGTAGTGAGGATTATCAAGCTTGCTTGAATAATCCGATTGGAGCAACAAGATCATAAATAAGTTTTATGCCTATGATATAATGAAAGCGAAATGAGGTATTACAAGCTTGCTTATGAATACCAACCAGAGCAACAAGATACCAACAATCTTTAAGCCTATGCTATTAAGAAAGCAAAATGAGGCTGCAACAGCAGAATTATATCTAAGCCTTATGTTAATATTATTATGCATACAATGGAGTTATAAGTTTGAAATTAATATAGTTTTATAAATAGAACAGAATATAGGAGAACACTTATGAGAATTAACCACCTTGCACTATATACCAAGGACTTGGAACGTATGAGATCTTTTTATATGAAATATTTTAATGCTGCCTCTAACGAGGGTTACCACAATAAAACCACCGGACTCCGCACATATTTTTTGTCTTTTGAAGACAGTACACGCTTAGAATTAATGACCAGACCGCAGCTCGAGGAATTAACACGAGTTCCCTTTCAAACTGGCTATATCCACATTGCCTTTAGTGCTGGAAGCAAAGACAACGTAGATTCTCTAACCGCCCAACTGGAGAAGGACGGTTATACAGTAGTAAGTAAGCCTCGAACTACCGGTGATGGTTATTATGAAAGTTGTGTTTTAGATCCTGATGGTAATCAAATTGAGATTGTAGAATAGTTGGTTTTACCTGTCTGTAAGACTGTTAGACCACAGTAGCTATAAATTGCAATAGCTACAAGTTATTTATGATTTTTTGTATTATAACATTTTTGGCAAAGCACCACTTCCAGAAAGCCTGTTTATTATTTCGCTGGTAGAATATTTAATAAACTCCTGCATTCTCTGTGAGGAAATGTAAACAGGCTGTAGGCTTTCCATTGGCGTATAAAAATGCTGTTGTAAAAGCCATTCTATGCTAATACTAAGCTCCTGCTCACTGATATAATCCTCCACTGGATAAACAGCTGCCTGCTCCAGTATTATTTTTATATCCTTCATTCTATCATACTGGTTTACTAACAACATATCATTTCGATGTAAATCCGTCACAATGGTCTCATAAAACAGGGGATTGCTTTGCTCTATCCCAACCTCTTTCAATGATTTAGAAAACTCATTTCGTATGGATAACATAAATAATTCGTCCGTAAGAATATGCACCACATATCCTCGATACAAGTCTATCAGAGGATTATTATAATCTTGATGTCTTATTATGAAATCAATCAGTCTCTTTTTATAAATTGCATAGTTTTCTTCCAGTTCAAAATCACTGTCTAAAATATCATCCCGAAAATGGGAGTGTTTCTTATATGCTCTAATATAGTTTTCCCTTGCATGGACCGCATCCGGTGCAAAGGAACCTAGATAGAATAACCCCTTTTGATTAATCGTCCCTTCAGGAAGAGACTTTAGCATCTCATCTGCCACAACAAGATGCGTTATTACTCCAGCCATATACTCTCCGTCCTCTGAATTACTGCTTCCCAGTGCTACCATGACCTCCACGGTCCTTATTTCCCAGGGAATCAGCTTCAATAAACTCAATCCTTGGTTGATGCTCTACAATTCGAAACTGGCAGATACGATCATTCACCTGAATGATTGTATCTCTCATTGCCAAGGCTGGAAAGAACCATTGGTCATTGTCTCCGCAATAGGTTTCATCAATAATTCCCATGGAATTGGTCTGTAAAATTCCAAAATTCTTAAAAGTACTGCTTCTTGGAACAACATGTGCCTCATATCCCATTGGTAATTCCATTGCAATTCCCAGGGGTATTAATCGAAATTCGCCTGCCTTCATTTCTATCGTTTCTGATGCTCTTAGATCAATCCAATCCGATTTATGATCAATATATCTTAATTTTTCAACCTTATCACTCATATATTTTATTCTTATATTCTGCATGTTGTTCTCCATTTCTCTTTACACTCCTTGTATTCCTTCTATTAAATCCATCTTATAATTAAAGATAGATTATTCCTTCATCGTTTATTGTATCCACTTAAAAAGATTGCATATTCTTCTTTCATCTTATAATTGTTTTAGTTCAATTCCCAACATTTTAAGCAATTCCTTAGCTGCAGAAGATACCGGGTTACTGCTTGCGGTAATAACGCAGAAGTTTCTTCTTGGTATCTGTTCCTCAAATTTAAGTTCAAATAAAGTTCCATCTGCCATAGCTTCTGTGGCAAAGTCACTCACCACGCAACCAATTCCAAGATTTCTTCCTGCAAACTTTACAATGATATCACTCATCGCCAACTCAAATTCTGGTTTTAAGGTTACCTGATTTTTCTTTAAAAATTCATCTATATAGGTTCTAGTGCTTGTATTATTCTCCAAACAGATAATCGGCAGACTTTCCAGTTGCTTATATTGTAAGGTGGTTCCTTGGAGCTCTTTAAATCTGCTGCCAGCCACAAAGATGTCCTGAATTTCTCTAACCTTGGTTATCTTAATCTCGGGCTTTGCCTCAAAGGGTTCACTTACAATGCCAAAATCTATTTTGCCCTCATATAAGTAATCAATCGTCTCGGGAGTAGGAGCATTCGTAACGATAACCTTTATTTTAGGGAATTTTTCATGAAAGCTTTCCAGATAAGGTAATAAATAGAATTGCAAGGTCATATCACTTGCTCCAATACGAATTTCACCCTGCTCCAGATCCAGCATTTTCTGAAACTTAACCTCACCCATGCGTATGTATTCATACCCTCTTTGAACGTAGTTATATAGCATTTCTCCCTCGGGAGTTAATTTCACCCCTTTGGGTATACGAAGAAAAAGCTTACTCCCTAAATTGGTCTCTAATAATTTAATTGCCTGACTCACGGCAGGTTGAGAAATACATAGTTCCTCTCCTGCTTGAGTAAAACTACCCGATTTTGCAACATAATAAAAAATCTTATAATATTCAAGGTTGATGTTCATATAAGTAACCGTATCTTTCTTGGCACTGTACACTCTGGGCCTCAGGCACATAATTTATTATTGCCAAAATGCATTTGCACTGAATTAGTTCTGGTAATCCTCGGAATACTGAATTGCTTTCCCCGCTTTAAATGCAAATAAAATTGTTTCGATTGCTTGTGCTGTAATTACACGGTACTGTAAAAAATACATCATATTATCCACAAAATCAATATAATCAGGTTTCTTCTCATCAAGTATTAAAGTATTAATGCTTTCATTATTTAAACAACGCAATAAATACCCAGTTACAAAGCGTTCATTTGCAAAGGTCAGATTATAATCCTCGATATTATCCTTCACTATCATCAAAGGCTTACGCTTAATTAGCCAAAATGCCGTATAGGAATAAATCTTTGTTGTACTAATTCGGTCCATTCCGTGAAATTGCTTTAAGCGGTCAATATCCACAAAGTAATCTATAATCATTTGATTGAGCGCATTGATTGAAATGATTAGATTATCTTCATAATGATGTCTCTGTATAAACTCCGTCATATAATCCCAAAGAGTTGCATATCTGTGCTTAATACGCTCTTCACCAAAGGCATCTGCTAAATATTGATATGTCTTACTGTTGACATTTTTATTACTATAGTTGTCCATTGTATGCCACCATCCGATCTTCCACATAGTTATAGTACGACATTGACTTTAAGAACTTTCTATAATTCTTGTAATCATTATTTTCAATTTCAAAGGTATAATCCTCATAATTGTTAGGAAGAACGTGCTTGGACAAACTTCCAGTTTTTAAAGCATGCATAAACTCTTCTGCCACTTTCATTGCCTCTTCACTATGCTCCAACTTCATTTGTAGCTTCCTCCTCACTAATATAGGTCATTAATATCCCCAATCGATTTTGATGTTTCACTTCTACTATGAAGACTATCATATTTCGGCACATCTTGGGTATAAATCGACCCTCGATCAACGCGCTCAGTGAATGCCTTTTTCCCTTCCTGCTTGTCGCCTGGCACAGAAAAAATAGACTCATCATAATAATCGTGCATGAACATACTTAACTCATCCGCAATCTCTGCAACTTTACTTAATAATTTTGAGGTTCTGTTTAAAACAAGTTTTTTATTTCCAGCATAGAGTTTATACACAAAATCGTGATCATTCTCACTCCAGGCCTCATCAAATAATGTTCGCACCTGCAATTCAATATAAGTACCAAAATAATTAATAATGTAGTGGTTGCTGCTGTAACCCGGATTATTTTTTTCAAAATCAAAGGTATCTCTACCCTTTAATTCATATTGCTTCGTATTCTCTTCGTACCGATAGAAAACCTTCGGTCTCTCTGCAAGAAAGGGAGCTTTATCGTCCCCAATATAATCTATAATTCTATTTTTCACATATTTTTCAGTTCCTTTATAGTATCTATTCCAGATTAAATCGTGAATATCCTCCCATAAATAACGATGGCGTATTAAAATTCTTGCACCTAAAAGATCCATAATAACCTTACCATAGGTATCTTTATTAATACCGGAATAGTCCATATCGGTAAAGTCACTGTACTTTTTATGAATAATCTTTACAATTAGGCTTTCCGGTGTTTTAATACGATATCTCATGGAGTGCATTGCCGCTGGAGAACCAATATCTTCGATAAAACCTGTGACAACTTTACGCAAGCTTCCATTTTTCAGACGCTGTTCATAGTCTTCATAGATTTCAACCATGGTATCCCATAAATTAGGGTTATATCGTTCCAGTTCATAAAATTTATCGGCAATCTTATTTTTTGTAAGAAATACTTCTTTATTTTCCATACACTAATACCCCTTTAACAAATGTGTCCCCTTAATTTAAGATAGTATAATTGTTTCACTTGCTATCTGCTTTAAAACTGTTCCTTCTAAAATGTATCAAAAATAGTAATTTTTAGACTTAATTTATTATAAAACATAAAATAATTAAATGCAATTAGAGGTATTCTCCAATGTGCACTTTGTTCGCTTGCACAGTGTATGTTATTTTAATATATTAATCGAGCTTCAAAAAGCCAATCAGTTCTATAAAGAATGAATAAGCCGATAGGCTCTACTTATACCTTAGCATATAAAAAGAGTAAAATAATACCCTGTAAGTTAACCAGTGAAAACATATCACGTTATCCTTACAGGGTACAGTTTACTCTATTTATAATTTTTTAAACAATAATACAATCCCGCCTATGGCTCCTCCACTTCTTCTAAAACTACATTGTCAATACAAACTTTATGGCTTTGCAATTCCTTACCTTCCAGATTACCCATAGAGATGCTAAAGATGGTGTGTTCATCCGTGTCGGAAGTCATCTGAAATACTAACTCATAGTTCTTATATTCTGATTTAATATCGATAATGGAGGCTCCGGAATATAAGGTCCAAAGATCATCAGTAGCTCCGTCTCTTTGAAGGGCAAACATAATCTTTCTATCTAGATCCGATTTTGCATCAAAGGATATTCTATACCACTTATCTTTTTCCAGACGGATATTCTTCTGCATTAATTGAATGTGCCAGTCAAAGCTTCCTACACTGCCAATGGTCAATTCTGCTTCGTCATTGTCTACAGAGGATGTTACTTTAGATGCTATGCTATTATCCGCAAACACAGTAAATCCTAACCAATCATTTGAAAAGTCACCATTAATAACCAAGGCATCCTCGGTTAACCTAACATTGTCCAGATAGGTTGTTCCTGCAACACCCAGTTTAAATACTAAATCCTTATTGCTTAAAGCATTATCCGTTACTATTGGCAGCTTATAGGTGGTTGCTTCTGCAGTTAAAGGAACTTCATAATCATTACCGCCAACCGTAATTACGATTGTACTTGCTTTTGTATTCCTTGCCTGAAAGCTAAGAACATACTCTTTATTCTCAGTAATTGCTAAATTGGATTGAGTAACGGTAACCTCCTCTATACTGCTTATATTGCCTGGAACCTCTACCATAAGCTCTCTTACGAGGTTCGCATTCGTTACACTTACGCTCGCATCCGTTGAGCTATTGTTAACCACCCAATGAGCCAATCGGCTATCGCCTTCCTGAAATTTGCCGTTATATACGTGATTCCCGTCATTTAAAATACTCTTGGCAATACTGGCTTCATCAATTTCCTCCTGTCCGGTCATAATCAGCTTAATGTCACTAATTTCTACTCCTGCAATGGAGTTCTGGTTACCCAGGTTAAATTCCAATCTTCCATTTGGATCATCTGACTCTGTCATTGTAAAGTTATAGGTATACTGTTTTTCCTCAGAAGTCAGCTCTACCTTTGTATCAGCAAAATACCTGATCCAATTATTATCCGGTGCACTCACAGTTACTATCATTGTTCTGTCTTCTGATGCTTTCGCAGTAAAGCTTAGCTCGTATTCTGCGCCTTTTTGCATCGGAATATTACCTTGAACAAACTGTACTCCATAGTCCACTGTTCCTGCATTTGTGGAGGTAATGGTTATTTTGTTATCACTAATTGCTGTTTCTGCCGCTCCACCGTTAGCAGTTAAAAAGATCCAGTTGTCCGTATCATCTAAGCTCTCAGCCTCGGAAAAATCTCCGTTAATGATATAATTACCGTCGCTTCCTACTTCTCTTGTTGTTACCCCTGGTTTCGTCACATCCTCATTATAAGAATCCAACTGGTATACTTTTACATAGTCAATTTCAAATTTTGCATTCTCAAAGTTTGTTGTTTCATCTGGATTTCCTGGCCATACACCGCCTACTGCAAGGTTAAACTGTAGGAAGAAGGGTTGGTCAAAGGGTGCAGGGAAAGTTATTTCACCCTCATCTGCTTTGGTAAACCAATTATTAGCCGTATGATATAGGATACCGTCAATGTAAAACCGAAGCTCTCCAGGCAACCATTCGCAGGTATATATATGATAGTCATCCGAGAATTTTCCTTTTGGTAATATGTAACTGCCCTGCTTTTCTCCGTGTGGTTCCCCATAATGGATGGTTGCATATAGTTTATTCGTCTCATGGCCTAAAATCTCCATAATGTCGATTTCACCGCATTTTGGCCACTGACCATAAAAGCTTTCGTCCGTGGGCATCATCCAGAGTGCGGGCCATAACCCCTGTCCTTCGGGAACTTTGGCTCTAATTTCAAAAAGTCCATAGGTATAGTCGTGCTTGTTTTGGGTTGTAACTTTACCAGACGTATAATAATCACCGTCTTTGATTGCCTGGATCGTCAGTTTACCGTCCTTCACATAGGTGTTCCTGGTAGAATCCGTGTATTCCTGTAACTCACTGTTTACCCATCCCGGTTGACGCTTTTCTTGATTCCAGCTATCTAAATCTAAGGAGCTTCCGTCAAAATTATCTTCCCATACCAAGTTATAACTTTCCGGTAAATATGTGTTTATGGTATTTTCTTCTGGTGGTTCCGTTACTGTAATCTCCGCTTGAATATCCTTGTCTTTTTCTTCTGGAATCTCAGCATTAGTATTTTTATCCTTGCCACTACATGAGATAATACTCATAGATGCAAGTATTGCAATACAGCCTACCAAAATCTTTCTCATTGATTTTTTCATAATAATCCTCCCATTAAGGTGCTTTACACCCTCTCAAAATATGATGAAAGAGGCTGTTATACAGGCCCTTTCGAGCGAAAGATTTTCACGCTCCCTTTCCTGCGTATAATTTACGCTTGGTTGAAAGAGCTTCTTCCAACCTTACTCTTTGTTTCCGATAAAGGCTCCTTTGTCTTTTCGGAATGATAAAGCGAAATCTCCTAAGGTATTCGTTATTACTTATTGTTGTATAAATTACTAAACTACATATATGAATATTGAACTACTTAAAATATATCATAGCAGCATTTCACAATAATATCAGATTTCTTGGTTTTGTATTAGATTTCTTGGCTTAACTGTGCTACGATAATTGTAACTTGCCATTTTTAATTAGATCCCACACGTATCGAGTTCAAGTATTAGCAATATTCGCGATTAAGAACATTTTTGTATGATAAATGAACTGAACCGAAGCAATTTACCTGATGAAAAGAAAGAAGGCTGGAGTATCCCCTATGTATGAGTTAAATAATAATATTGATAAAGAATTAATCCATAGTGCTTTTATGAAAAGGGAATATGAACAACAATCTCTCCCCTACCAAAGAGAATTATCTTTTTATAATGCTGTAAAAACCGGTGATTTAGAACAGGTCAAATCCTTGGAACTCCCTCTTAAGAGTGAAGGACTGGGGCATTTATCCGATGATCCAATTCGAAATCTAAAATATCATTTAATCATCACAATTGCCTTAATCTCCCGGTTTTGTATTGAGGGTGGACTTGAAATAGAAACCGCCTATTCACTAAGTGATTTGTATATTCAGAAGGCGGATAAATGCTCTGGCGAGTTTGAAATTGAGGAGTTGCACAGAAAGGTAATCATTGATTTTACGAAGAAAATGAAACAAACCAATCGGGATAAAGCTATGTCAAAACCTATTGTACAAGCCATCGACTACATACAAATACATCTTCATGAGCAAATATTAATTTGCGATATAGCTGCCTCAACAGGATTAAATGATACTTACTTATGTACCCTATTTAAAAAAGAAATGAAACTGTCCTTGGCTTCCTATATTAGGGCGAAAAGAATTGAATTGGCACAGAATTTATTAAAATTTTCCGATTATGCGGCTGTAGATATCAGTAACTACCTTGCATTTAGTTCTCACAGCCATTTTATCAGTGTGTTTAAAAAGGAAACCGGCATGACTCCCAGAGAATATCGAAATCAATATTTTTCAACTAATTGGCGTGTTAAAAAATAATCTCCAGGACATCTACTGAACGGATATGCTTTATTTCAGTCTACAGATATCCTAACTCCATAATAATTGATAACTTCCTAAAAGGATAAAAATATAGTATAATATAATTTGATAAGAGATACCTTGGGGAGGATAGACAGATGAAAAATAAACGTTTACTTAAGCTCCATGCGATTCTGTAATCGGCAAATACGTGTGGAGCGTAATTAGATTTGCCAATTCATTCTTGAATAGTACAGAATCCGCATTCTAAAGAAATATTAGAATAAGGAGCAGTACCGAATGAACTATATAAATGCAAGGAATGTCTTACCAGATAGGCTGCTTATTGAAATACGCAAATACGTCCAGGAAGGTTTTCTATACATACCAGGGATTGAGAAGCGAAAAGAATGGGGAAGTATATCTGGTCATAAACATAATTTAGCCAATAGAAACAGACTAATCTATAGGGATTTTCAGAATGGAAAGACAGTTCTTGAACTGTCAAAAGTCTATTATTTGTCTGAAAGTTCCATCTATCGAATACTAAAGTATTATAATTAATACCTTTATAGCCCTATGATAAAATTGATTTATCCAGTCACGGATACTATCCATTTTATCATAGGGCGTTTTTATTGCAATTGTATTAATATAATTGCAATAATCTATACTGCGCTTCTTATGCTAGAATGGTGTTAGTACTAACCTCGTTATAGTACCGGTAGTTATTTAAATCATGATAATATTTCAACTTAAGGAGCTTAACTATATGGAATTTAAAAATTATAATACCCTTTCACCAGCTACGAAGAACCAAATCAATAAAGTAACAGATCTTTGGTTAAAAATCATAGGCGAAGCAGTTGTAGGAATTTATATACACGGCTCTCTTGCACTGAATTGTTTTGTAGAAGAGGTAAGTGATATTGATATCCTTATCATCTGCGACAGACGAATCAGCCAAGAGGAGCGACTTTTAATTTCAAAAAATATAATAGAAATAGATTGTAATCCTTCTCCTCTAGAAATGTCTGCAATATGGATAGACAACGTAAATCCTTGGAGTCATCCAGCTCCTTGCCAATTTCATTACAGTGATTTTTGGACGGAACATTACAAAAACCTATTAAATGGCAGCCTAAAAGAAAGCTTCCTTATAAGTGAAGATTTTTGTGACCCGGATATAACCAGCTATGTACATTTGATAAATCAATGTGGTATTTGTATTTACGGTAAACCTGCTAAAGAGGTTTTTCCTGTAATATCCGAGGCTGATTTCTGGAGTTCCATTAGCAGTAATATTAACGAATATGACTTTGAAGCACATAACCCAAGATATTTTGCTAGCAATATCCTGATTTTAGGTCGTATCCTCTCCTATAAAATAGAAAAACGTATCTTATCTAAATATGAAGGCGGCTTGTGGACACGCAATTATGTCCCTGAAAAATATCGATATATTATTGAAAATGCTATAAAAGAATGGTATTCCTTAGAAAAAGGGCTGGAATATAATAGAGAGGACATAGAAGAACTTAGACAATTCTTAATAAACGAAATTCAGAATTGTTAGATATTATCGGATAATAAATAGCAACATTTTCTATCTCTTATCTATCAGGAATGCCTCAACTAAAAACCAGGCAGAAAATCTCAACTGAAATTTCCTGCCTGGTTTCTTATTCATATATCCGAGCTACCAACGGCTGTGAACAACTGCCACTCTATCTGCAGCTTCCTTTTCCATTCCTATTTTCAGACTTTTATATCTGCTTTTAATCCCAGCAACTCTTTATTTTGATCCAGAAGTGGTTGAATTACTTCCAGTATGAATTCCTCTGTCTGCTCTTTCGCACGACCGGTATACTTCCCTGGGTCCATCGTATTCTTTAGTTCTTCCAGCGTCATATTAAAGGAGGAATCAGCTGCTATTAATTCCAGCAGATTATTCTCCAAGCCTCTTTCTTTCACATTTCTACCTGCCTCCATGGAAAGAGTACGAATCTTTTCATGCAGTTCCTGACGATCACCACCAGCTTTTACCGCATCCATCATGATATTTTCCGTTGCCATGAACGGAAGCTCTTGCATTAATCTTCTTTCGATTACCTTGGGATATACCACAAGACCGTCTACAACATTCATATAAAGATCAAGGATACCATCGATTGCTAAGAATGCCTCTGGGACGCTAATACGCTTATTAGCTGAATCATCCAAAGTACGCTCAAACCACTGAGTTGCTGTAGTAATGGCAGGATTTAATGCATCCACCATAACATAATTGGCAAGTGATGCAATACGTTCCGTTCTCATTGGATTACGTTTATAAGCCATTGCAGAGGAACCAATTTGATTCTTTTCAAAAGGCTCTTCAATTTCTTTTAAATGCTGTAAAAGTCTAATATCGTTGGAGAATTTATGAGCACTTGCTGCAATTCCTGCTAATACATTGAGTACTCTATAATCAATCTTTCTGGAATAGGTTTGTCCACTAACCGGATAGCAACCAGGGAATCCCATTCTTTCAGCTATTCTTTGATCCAGTTGCTTAATTCGAGCATGATCTCCATCAAACAATTCTAAAAAGCTGGCTTGTGTTCCTGTGGTGCCTTTGGACCCAAGTAATAACATGCTGTCAATCAAATAGCAAAGGTCATCATAGTCAAGCTTTAACTCCATTAACCAAAGTGCAGCTCTTTTACCAACTGTGGTTGGCTGCGCCGGTTGAAAGTGCGTAAATGCAAGGGTTGGAAGTGCCTTATATTCTAAAGCAAACTTTGATAACTCAGCCATAACATTTAATAACTTCTTTTTAACTAGCTTTAAGGCTTCTGTCATAATAATGATATCTGTGTTATCTCCTACGTAACAAGAGGTTGCTCCCAGATGAATGATTCCCTTTGCCTTGGGACATTGTACTCCGTAGGCATAGACATGGGACATAACATCATGACGAACCAGTGCTTCTCGTTCCTTTGCCACCTCATAGTTAATGTCATCCTGAAAGGCTTTTAATTCCTCAATTTGTTCGTCAGTTATATTTAACCCCAGTTCCTTCTCTGTTTCAGCTAATGCTACCCAAAGCTTTCTCCAGGTCTTGAATTTCATGTCCGGTGAAAAGATATACTGCATTTCCTTTCCGGCATAACGCTCGGATAAAGGACTCATGTATTTATCATTGCTCATCCTTTCTACCCCTTTCGTATTTATTTATGGTAGGTAATTACGAAACTCAGAAGCTGTATAAATTGCAGGAACAACGAATACTGTTTCGGAGCGAAAGTTACCATTTTGTAATCCGTTGGTAATTATAACATAACATTTATTAGAGTGTCAAAAGCCAATCCAGTCTATATATGGTGAATAAGCCCGCATTTATACACAGTCATATTCATCATTTTCGTTTTGGAAGGCTTTTGATACTACAGATCGTATTCACCCCTGATGTCCTCTTCGGGTGGTTGTATTGGATAATTACCGGTAAAACATGCGTCACAATACCCACAGTCTCCACCAATTAAATCAGATAAGCGCTCAACTGCAAGATATCCCAAGGAGTCTGCACCAATCATTTCTCTAATCTGATCAATGGAATTGTTATGTGCAATTAACTGATCTCCCGTAGGTACATCGGTTCCAAAATAGCAAGGATGCAAGAACGGTGGAGAACTAATTCTAACATGTACCTCGGTTGCTCCTGCCTTCTTCAGCATCTTTACAATCTTTTCACTGGTGGTTCCACGAACAATGGAGTCATCAATCATTACAACTCGTTTGCCGGCAACTACCTCTGGTAATACATTTAACTTAATTCGAACACTGGAGGCTCTCATGGATTGCTTCGGTTTAATAAAGGTTCGTCCAACGTAGCTGTTCTTGACAAATGCCATACCAAAAGGAATTCCAGATTCCAACGCATAACCTAGTGCTGCTGCGTTGCCAGAGTCAGGAACCCCTACCACTACATCCGCTTCAATTGGATGTGTCTGGGCAAGAATTCTACCGGCCATAATTCTTGAATTATAAACGCTGATACCATCGAAACGAGTATCCGGTCTCGCAAAATAAATATATTCAAAGATACATTTTGCAACTTTAACTCCACATCTCGAGGTATCGGAATGAATTCCATCCGCGTTAATCATTACTACTTCACCAGGTAATACATCACGTACAAATTCGGCATCTGCAGCATGGAGTGCAGCAGTCTCTGAAGCTAAAATATAAGCATTTTTTCGCTTACCGATGACCAGTGGATGAAAACCTAAGGGATCTCTTGCTCCAATTAGTTTTCTTGGACTCATAATTACCAAAGAATAGGCTCCGCTAAGCTTATCCATGGCTCTTGCAACAGCTTCTTCCGCAGACTTACTATTTAATCGCTCTCTGGCGATATGATAAGCAATAACTTCCGTATCTATTGTTGTCTGAAAGATTGCTCCTGTATACTCCAATTCCCTTTTCAGTTGTGGGGTATTTACTAAGTTACCATTATGCGCCAACGCAAGAGTTCCCTTAATGTAATTAAGTACCAGGGGCTGCGTATTATTGATATTGCTGCCACCAGCAGTGGAATAACGAACATGTCCAACACCGATGTTACCTTTCAAAGGTTCCAGATGCTCTGGGGTAAACACTTCACTAACCAGTCCCATACCCTTCCAGGCCTTCACGACACCCTTTGGACCTTCGGTATCACTAACCGCCATACCACAGCTCTCCTGACCTCTATGCTGCAGTGCAAATAATCCATAATAAATTGTCGTTGCAACATCATTCCCGTCCAGATCATATATACCAAACACACCGCATTCTTCATGCAGCCCATCCGGAGTAAAGCTACTATTCTCCATATCCATGTGCTTATCATCCTCTCGTTCTAATCAAACCCTTTGGCATTATTATCTACCGTTCGTGCAACTTTCAGAGTATTAACACCTTTTTCAAATGTGTTTTATAAAAAAGTATAAGGCTGTTCAATTACGAACAGCCTCTTCAAGCACAGGGTTATCTAACTAAAAACCACACTTGTCTCGGAAGCCTTCTGCTTAAATCCAAGGACTTTCGTTTGCTGCCTGGGTTTCTACTGAATTCCTAAACGTTTAAAAACTTCCTTATAAGCATCTTCAACATTCCCCAGATCTCTTCGGAAACGGTCTTTATCCAGCTTGTCATGTGTAGTTATATCCCATAATCTACAGGTATCAGGTGAGATTTCATCTGCAAGGATAATTTCACCATGATGTCTGCCAAATTCAACTTTAAAATCTACTAACTCTATACCAACACTTGCAAAATATTTGCACAGTACTTCATTCACTTTAAATACTAATTCTGTAATACGGTCAATTTCTTCTCTTGTTGCAATACCCATAGCAATTGCATAATAATCATTAATCATTGGATCGCCCAACGCATCATCCTTATAAGAAAATTCAAGTGTAGGTGCCTTTAAACGAATTCCTTCTTCCATGCCAAGCTTCTTAGAAAAACTTCCTGCAGAAATGTTACGTATAATAACTTCAAGTGGCACGATTTCTACTTTCTTAACAGCTGTTTCACGATCACTTAACTCCTCAACATAATGAGTAGGAACGCCTTCCTTCTCTAAAATACGAAAGATATGATTTGACATTTTATTATTAACAACGCCTTTTCCAAGAATTGTTCCTTTTTTTAATCCGTTAAAAGCAGTAGCATCATCCTTATAATCTACAATATAAACATCTTCCACATCCGTTATGTATACCTTTTTTGCTTTTCCTTCATAGAGCATGTCTAATTTATTCATTGCAGCTGACACCTATCCTTTTCTATCGAATATTCTTTTGGTCTTGCATTACCCTTACATCTTAGCTTTAAAGATTTAAAACCGCAATAGTTATTTTATGGTTTCGTTCTCTTGGGTAGAAATTTGTATACATGCACAAAATTATCAATCCTATTCTTGTCATTTTATATCAATATTTATGCATATAAAAACGCGTGAAACCCTATATATTACTAGGGTTTATGAACTTTATTAAGAATTATTATAAATGATTTCTGACTGAAATTTCATGATAGGACACATTGATTTTCTTTCCTAATTGAGTTACAATTCTATCTGGATTTTTTTACTATAGGATAAAATACAACTTTATATTTATAGTTTAAATATTACTAAACGACCTAAAGGATACTATAGAATGAGACCTATTTTACTTAATTGGAAGGCTTTTTTGAAGGCGGAAGCAGTACTTTGCATTGTTGCTCTTGCCGCTATTATTACAATGCTTTTTGTTCCTCCTTCTTGGACCTACATAGAATATATGGATTTTAAGGTATTAGCTTTACTCTTTTGCCTCATGGCGGTAGTGGCTGGACTAACCCATACAGGCATCTTTCTTTATCTCTCGGATCAACTATTAAAAAAAGTTGTAGGTGTTCGTTCGCTTAGTTTTGTACTTGTGCTTCTTTGCTTTGCTACTTCCATGTGGATTACAAATGATGTTGCATTAATAACCTTTGTTCCCTTTGCAATCATGGTTCTTAAACTTGCCGGGCAAGAAAAATATACCATTAGAGTTGTAGTGTTACAGACAATCGCAGCTAATCTTGGTAGTATGTTGACTCCTGTGGGTAATCCACAGAACTTATATCTGTATTCCTTTTATCAGATACCCTTACATAAATTCATAACCATTACAGCTCCTTATACCGTAGCTTCCCTTCTTTTGCTGCTTCTTTCGATTCTCTTTATAAAAAAAGAACCCCTGAAGCTAATGGTGCCCGAGGATGTACCCATTGATAAGAACAAGTTGAAGCTAATCCTGATGTATAGCCTGCTTTTTCTTCTATGCATTGCTTGTGTATTACATTGGCTCGATTATAAAATATTGTTTGTTATCATCGTTGTAATGATGCTTCTTTTCAACCGAAAGATTTTTTTAGAAATTGATTACTCTTTATTGCTAACCTTTGTCTGTTTCTTCTTATTTGTTGGCAATATTGGGTCAATCCCCTTAATAAAAGATACTTTAGTACATATATTAACAAACAAAACTTTCCCTATCTCCATTGTAGCCAGTCAAGTTATCAGTAATGTACCAGCAGCGGTATTGCTATCTTCTTTTACTCAAGACTACAAAGCTCTAATTCTTGGAACTGACCTGGGTGGACTTGGAACTCTGATTGCATCCCTTGCCAGCCTAATCTCCTTTAAGCTGTATTCCCGTTCAGAAGGTGCCGATACCAGAAAATATTTGATAGAGTTTACACTATACAATTTCGTGTTTTTAGCTGTATTATATCTATTTTATATCTTAATATAACATAACTTTGTATTACTAACTTCCCAAAATCAATTATCCTTTAACTAGTAAAAACAGACCGGATAATAACTTCCAGAAACACCATCTGACAAACAGTGTATGTGAAATATTATCCGGTCTTTTGTTCAATACTTATTATTGAAGTGTACTTCTTTAACTAATCCACATACCATCTTTAACAATCTTCCAGGTTCCATCTTCAAGTGTTGCTGTAACGTCATTTGAACCAATTGCTCCTTTGCCGCTCCTCCACTTTTTGATAGAACAGGTAATTTCACTCTTGTCTTCGTCATACTTTACGTCAGAAATAACGATATGAATTCCCTCTGGAAAATATAACTGCTCTTTATCGATAAGTCCTTGGTCTGACAGTTCCTCAAAGGTTCCTTCTACTACGTCATATCCATAAGCGCTCTTCACTCCTGCAAATATAATTTCCTTTTCAAGCTCTGTAAGATCAGTCCATCCAGTAGTATCAAATGCAATCATTTTTATATCTCCATTTAAACCCGCATCCTCTTGGTATAAATCATCAATAAGTGCAAGATACCCATCAATTAATACCTTATGATCAATTACTTGAATTTTTGATGCAGATATTTGCGCCGGATAGGACTCTAAAATTACACCACTATAAGTTATTGTAAGAACATCTGCTGGTTTTAAATCCTCTAGAGTTATTTCCTTACCTTCTAGATTTGTTATTACAGCATCAATCGTATTTACATACATCCGATCCGAGGACTTATATTCGTTACTTTCCGGATCACTTGCTACTAACAAGGAACCATTCTCTACAGATATAACCTCAGCTTGAAATTCTACTGCAGATTGGTCCACTTGGTCTGTATTTCCTGAATCAATATTCCCTTGGTCTGTATTTCCTTGGTCTGAAACTTTATCTTCTGTGCTATCATCATTAGTTGTATTATTGTTACCATTATCAGCAGTATTGTTGGAAGAAACACCATTCTCAGTCACTGGAATTCCACACCCAATAGCTGACATCGCTATGATTAACATTACTGCAAGTATTTGCATTATCTTCTTCATAATTACCTCCTCTTATCTATACTCTTTGCACTGTTTTAGAAACTGGTGAAAGAAATGCTGTTGACTTTTAATCATGTAATAATCTCTTATAATTAATAGACGAGGAACTCTGAGCCAGTGTTCCCAAATCAGAAGACATTTCAAAAGATAAGTATTTTTTAATTACAAATAAAAACCTACTGGAAATTTTATCAAGTTTTCTGTTACAATAGGAGTCACAATATAAAACTTTTTTATTCTGGAGGTTTCTTTGTTAGATAACAAAAGCTTTAATTTATGGGAGGACAAACTATGAAAAAGAAAGCAATCATTATAATCCTGGTTATTGTAGTTGTTATTGGTGTTTTATTTTTATGCACTGGTGGTAAAAGAACAGATATCATGTTAATGGATTATACAGTATCTAAGGATGGTACCACAATGACGGTTCAGGTAGGTGTTGCAAGCAGTATGGGATACATAAGAACTATGCGTGAAAAAGAAGATGGGGCTGCCAAGTATCTCACTTTTTACCAAACCTTTGGGCTCAATAGCACTCTAGGTGCAAATAATGAATTTCAGATTGAAATAGCTCCTGGTTGTAAAGAAATTTATATTTATAAAGGACCGGACGAGTATCGTCTGGTATTACAAAAAGATGATATCTCAAATGAATGGGTTAGAGTCCTGATAAAGTAATATGATCAAAAATTAATATACCCTGTAAGTTTATCACAGTTTTCTGTGACTAACTTACAGGGTATATTTTAATTAAGCGAATTGTTTGCATGAAATAATTTAGATGCGTCAAATGCATACGAAATTATTATATCACAATAAAAAATAATATTACGCAAATTGACGTATCATTACATAACCAAAAGAATTTCATTCTCATCCTTTAAGATCAATTCAGGAATATAATTGCTCTCCTGCTTTACGCCATTTACATAGAATTCTGTACAGCCACTCTCAACACCGTTAGGATTTTGAACCTTAATGTTAAGCTTTTTACCACGGAATACTTTCTCTATGGTAAACTCTTTCCAATCGGCAGGAACACTTGGAGCAACCTTAAGACCATTTAAGTCAGGTCTCATACCAAGAATACCCTCTACGCAGCCTACCATAACTGTGGATGCGGTTCCTGTTAGCCAGTGTACATGTGATCTTCCCTGGAACGGACTTTCATTTGCTTCCGTGAACTGACCATGTGCATATGGCTCAAGAACACG
The DNA here is from genome assembly GCA_023407575.1 of Bacillota bacterium. GTDB lineage: Bacteria > Bacillota > Clostridia > Lachnospirales > Lachnospiraceae > Mobilitalea. Next base: position 612,376 of record JAEYLX010000026.1, on the reverse strand, counting down.
AACTTCTGCATTGTCATTCTGTGTTGCAGGTGAGGTTTCTGTGAAGTATTCAAAAGCACGGTTTCCGTGACCCATTAATGCCTCTGCAAGAATTACCCAACCCTGTGGTTGTGAGAAGATACCGCCATTTTCCTTGGTAGAAGGATTGAAGAGAATTGCTAATGCACCTTCAAAAGCATGATCTACATAGGAAGGTCCCATTAATTTTGCACCATATGGAGTATTCAATTCTCTGTGTACACTTTCCAAAGCCTTTTCAGCCTGTTCCGCTGTAGCTAACCCGCTGATTACAGACCAAACCTGTGGCTCTAACCATATATTAGCTTCTGGATCTTTTCTAGCACCAATCATTTGCCCGTCTTCTTTGTAGCCACGGATAAAACGATCGGTATCCCAGCAGTTTACGTTGATGGTTTCTTTTAATTCTTTTTGAACTTTATCTAAATAAGTGATATACTCGTTGTCTTTACGATCAACAGCAATGTCACGGATTACGGACATTGCATAATAGAGCTGTAATGCCACGAATACAGATTCACCTTTTTTGCCAAGTCTTAAACAGTCATTCCAGTCAGCGTGCAGACCCGCAGGCATATTGTGAACGCTTAGTCGTTCCATGGAGAAGTTGATGGCTCTCTTTAAGTGATCATATACATCACCCTCCTCCTTATTTGCATACGGAATTACTTCATCTAAGAACTTCTTATCGCCTGTTTCTGCCATGTATTTATAAACTGTCGGGAATAACCAAAGTGCATCATCCGCACGATATGCTGGATGTCCAGTAGACTGTGCATAGGATGCATCATCCGGGGTATCCTCATGACCTGCGTTGTGAGTGAACTTAACTAAAGGCAGACCACCGCCGTTATCTACCTGTGCAGATAACATGAACTGAATCTTTTCTTTTGCAAGCTGGGGATCTAAATGGATGATACCCTGAATATCCTGAACCGTATCACGATAACCATATCCGTTACGAAGTCCCGCATAGATAAAGGACGCTGCTCTGGACCAGATAAAGGTAATAAAGCACTGGAACGCATTCCAGGTATTGATCATCGAATTAAAGCTGTCACTTGGTGTATTTACCTGGAAGTTCGCTAATTTGCCATGCCAGAAGGTCTTTAACTCTGCTAGCTCCTTCTCTACAACTGTTGTATTATCATAGTAGGATAATAATTCACTTGCTTCTTTATCATCTTTACGTCCAAGTAAGAAGACAAATTCTTTGCTTTCACCAGGTTGTAGGGTCATTTTGGTATGAAGTGCACCACAACAGTTGGAGTTATAGTTCAATGCGTTATCACATTCACCGTTCTCCACTGCAATTGGATTGCCATAGCTTCTATAGTTACCAATGAAATGAGACTTGTCACCGTTATAGGAAGTAACTTCTGCTCCGGACAAACCGAAGAAACGCTCTCTTCCATTGGAGCCTTCTGCATTCTTGTAATGATTCTCATTAATCATTTGAAGAATACGATTACGCTTAAAATAAGTCTTTGTTATAAATAAGGTGTACTGTAAATTTACCTGATCATTCTCATAGTTGCCCTCATTGGTAAATTCGATAAAACCAAAGGTGGAAATATTACGAGGTCTGTCACTGGTATTCTTCACAGTTACCTTCCAAACCTCATGTGTTTTATTCAAAGGAACATAATAAAGTACCTCTGATTCAATCCCCTTATACTGTGCCTTTATTGTTGTATAAGCAGTTCCATGATGACACTGGCTCTGATATTCTGTAAGGGGTTTACCCACTGGCTGCCAGGAAGCTGACCAGTAATCCTTTTCATCGTCGTCACGAAGATATACATATCTACCAGGCTTATCCTCCTGATTAAAGATGTAACGGGAGATTCTTCCGTTTGCTCCACTCTTTACAAAGCTATAGCCACCTGCATTATTAGAAATAATTGCACCATATTCCGGTGATCCTAAGTAATTTGCCCAAGGTGCTGGTGTATCAGGTCTGGTAATAACATACTCTTTGTTCTTTTCATCAAAATAACCGTAATTCATAACGCTCCTCCATTCTTTAAAGAAATATAGATTTGTATTCAAAGGTCTAATTTCTCTTAAATAAATCACTTTGAATATTCCTTTTACTAATCAATACTTCTTTTTTATTTAATTATTTATTTCCCATCTAATTGATTTTGGTGATAAGTTTAAAAAATCAATCTATTTTACCCTCTTATATCCTTAACCACAATGGATTACCTTATCCTCTTTTTGTTCTATCTTGTTCCCATAATATTGCAAAGATAAATTAATCGCTTTTCCATGCCTATTTTAAGCAATAAAATAACGGCACACTAATTACTATATTTAATTATTTCCTTTAAATCATCTACCGTATAATGATAATGCTTATTGCAGAAGTGACAATTTACCTCAATGGGTTCGTTATCTTCTATCATCTCATTAATATCTTTTCTGCCAATTGATACAATTGCTTTCTCCACGCGCTCTTTTGTACAGTTACATTCAAAGGAGGTATCTATCTTTTCATGAATTTCCAGTCCAAAATCACCAAGAATATGTTCCAGTATCTGCTCTGGCGTCATATCCTGATCAAGCAGCTTGGTTATGCTGGCAATTCCATTCACCTTCTGCTCTAATTTATCGATAATCTCATTCTCTGCAAAGGGAAGCAGCTGAATGATAAAACCTCCGGCTCTTCTAACTGTATTTTCTTTATTCATGAGCACACCAAGGGCAACTACCGATGGAACCTGCTCACTGGTTGCAAAATAATAAGTTAAATCTTCCGCTATTTCACCAGATACCAGATGAGTCTGTCCAACATATGGTTCTTTTAAGCCAAGGTCCTTAATTACACTTAAAATTCCTGCTCCAAGTGCTCCGCCTACATCCAGCTTACCTTTCTCATTGGCAGGCAGCATAACCTCTGGATGATATGCATAACCCTTTACCGTAGCACGGGAATCCGCTGTCACTACAAGTCCTCCGATCGGACCATTTCCTTTCATCTGAAGAGTTAAAATATCATTTTCACCCTTCATGGTACTTCCCATCATTGCTCCTGCAGTTAATAGCCTTCCAAGAGCTGCCGTCGCCACAGGACTTGTCCCATGAATTTCTCTCGCATACTCCACCAATTCTCTTGTGGTTGCTGCAAAGGCACGTATTTGGTTATCTGCTGCACTTGCACGTACTATATAATCCTTCATAATAATCTCCATTTCTATAACTATAAACCTAGTGCTTTTCAGCTAAGTCTTCTTGTATTCCACTATCTTAGTAACTGTTTCATTTCTTCTCTAAATCAGTTGTAACATAAAGCTTATCTTTCTGTCTCTTTTCTCTTGCTATGATATATACTCTTTCCGATGTTTTTTTAGGCTTCTTCTCAGTAAGGGTATCATAAACTGCAACCCATTCCATACCAGCTGCTTCAATCAGATGTTTTATGATATCTATGGAATAAGCTTTTCGCTGATGTGTTTCTTCGTATTTATGAAATATAACCTTTTCATCAGAGGCTTTGTCTAGCCCTTTCTCTGGTATAAATAAGGTAAGGTTAATTTCATTAATTTTCTCTTCCTCGTAATAGGTATTTTCCCATATAAAGCTGCCCTCATCACGATTTTCAGCTATAACCTGGTCACCTATCAGCTCCTCATAGGCATATTCTGTATCCAAATCAAAAATAAATAAACCCTGTGGATCCAGATAGTTATTCACCAGTTTGAAAACCTTTAAAAGCTCCTCTTCTGAAAGGATATAGTTCATACTGTCACAAACACTGATAACAGCTGATACGGTACCGTATAATTCAAACTCTCTCATATCCTGGCACAGATAAAGTATATCCTTAGAACCCACACCTTTATCTCTGGCAATTTGAAGCATTTCTTCAGAATTATCTATGCCTATCATATCATAACCACGCTCTGCCAATTGCCTGGTCATGCTGCCTGTCCCACACCCCAATTCGAGAATTAATCCATTCTCTATTTTATATTTTTTCAAAAGCTTCTGAACATAATCTGCCCACTCGTCATATGGTACATTATCCATGAACATGTCATAAACAGAAGCAAAGGAAGTATACTGCTCCATAATCAGCAGCTCCTTTCTAATCTCTTCTTCTATTGTCAGTAATGCTATTATTTGCCACGTCTTATTCTAGCATACCTGTACTTTCATATCAATTTATAAATATTTTCATCAATTGGTCTCCATTACAGGCTAAACGCCATTGCAAAAATGTTTAATGTAAAAGTGATATTTCTATTCCGCATTTCTATTATATTCTTAGATGCATAAGCTATCAGGAAAAGCTCCCTGTAGTTATAAAATGTGTACTCCCATCTCCACCTGTTACGAAATGCTTACCACATTTTACCCATGCGTGAGCTATAATACTTCCTTTCTCATCCTTTGCCAATCCAAAATAAACCGTTCCAGGCTGATTTCTTCGATTTAACATATATTTAGCTGCACAGGCTTGAACCAGACAATTACTTTCCCAGGGGGTAAAACGACTCATTGTTTGCACCGAATAGGATACTTCACTTACCTTCAATAAATCAATATCTGTATCTGCCCCTCTTGTTACTCGGTTGCTTTTTCCCAGTAGTTTCGTAATACTTTTCAACTTGGTAAAGGAAATAAGTATTTTTGCTAATAATAATGCAACGCTTGCTTCCAGTAGAATTTTCTTTATTTTAAGTGGTAGTCTTATAAAACTAAGGATATTTTTCATATAAATAACCACGCCTTTCCTGTTGTCTGCATTATTTAAGTTATAAGCACTTAGTTATGCTTGAAAAATTGTTTCATACTATTTTACTTCACAATCTCCTGTCAACCTTAAGATTATCTCCGCAATCTCCTGCTCCTTTGGCATATTTTTAGGTCTCCTAATACAATAAATATTGGTACAAGCTGCAATTGTCACACATTGTTTGTAATACCAACTTCTAAGACCCATCGCCTCTGCTATAAGTCCTTTAAACATGTTATTTATGACTATTTCTAATTTTTTTGCCCCTACAACTTCTTCTACTACAACCTGTGTTTGTTCTATAGGGATAATTTCTATGATATGGCTTATTTCCTTCGGATGATTATAAAATTCGTTAACATTCTTTAACGCATATTTTTCATATTCATCCTTAATTCGCCCCAGGCTTTTTTTATCGCTGACAATATTCATTCTTATAAGCGCATCCTCCCATAGCTTAATTCCTGGATAGCTGGGAATAGCCCAAAGTGTATTATCTATAAAATTAACTGCCACTACATCATCTGATAGTGATAAGCAACCTTTTTGTCTCAAGGCCGCAGCAATTGTTGACTTTCCTGCTCCACTTATTCCTGTAATAATTACTGCGCTATCCGCTGTCTTAATACAGCTTCCATGTAGTGGCAATATTCCTCGCTGATACAGGACTGCACCCATACAGGAGCCCAGCAGGTATAGTTTAATTTTCTCAATATCTAGCCCATCCATTGGTTCATATAAAATGTAGTTTCCTTTTGCGACATAGAATTTACCTACTTCTTTGATAGAAGCTAAGTACTCGTTTTTGCTGACTTTAAATGTCTCTGTATTAACCAATGCATCCTCTAATTCATCCGGTACCCTACCTTTATTTATCTTCACATCACTTATATCAACCTCTGTAAGGAGCAGTTCTTCCATTGGAATATCCGATTCTATAATTAGTCCAAAGGCATGATAGTATCTCATTATTTTCCTTTCTTGATGCTCTAACATTTTCGCTGTATACCCGGCGAATACCCTTTAATCTAAGTTTCTCCTTATTGTAACTCTCTTGATAATCTGAATCGGACGAGACACAAAGTATATTAGAAACCTCTTTCCTTTTCTTTTTTCTACAGCCAAATCTTCTAATGTGGGTCTAAAGTGACCCAACAGGTAGCGAAGTTTTTTGAAAATACCTTTATACCAAAGAAACATATACCTCTTATAAAGATAAAATAAAGACCTGCCATATGCTTCAGGCTCTTCTTCCGTATTTATAAGAAATTGGAGTGCGATGGCAGCTAAATGCCTCCCTGCTTTGCGTACTTTTCTAGAAGCCTTTAATTTTACAGGTGGTTGACATTGAAACAATTTATTTAATAACAAATAGGTTTGGTGCAATAAATGCAGCTTACCTTGTTTTTTCATTTTTCGGACAATGTAATTCCAGTCAATCTCTTTTTTACAGGTGATTTCGTAAATATCGCAAATCCAGCGAAGCCTCTTCCAGGCATGCTTGGAGCCATGGACGATTAAATAAATTAAATTTTCTTCGTCGTTCAGTAGATTGACTGTTCTACCATATATTTGACTTTCTTTTCTATACTCCCATAAATTTTCAAAGGTTAGCGTATCATCTCCCTCGTTTAAACACCAATGCAGCTCGAGCTGGATGCCTATGTCATTTTTATACGAAGTATGATGAAAGTTTTTTAGTATATAGTTTTTATACTGAAGAAATGCTTGTTTTGAGGCTTCGATTGGCACAAAGCCTTCTCCAATCAATATTCGATCTACTATGGTAAGATCATCGATGGGGACAAGAACATCAATGTCTCTTGATACTCGCATAGACATATCAGAATATATATAATTTGCCAAAGCTGGACCTTTTACCGCTATTGCTTTTATATCAAGTTTTTTAAAGTTATTCATTAGCCTTAGAAGTTCACTCATCTGAAGAAAGGAATCTAATTGGTTCATGGAGGAAAGCTCTTCAATTAAAGTCAGACCCTCGATATTCTCAAGTTCTATATTTTTCAGGTTTTTACTAACCAATGGATAGGTTCTATGTTTAATCACTAATTGAAAAAATTTTTCCCAATCTATGTTCATTTGCAATAGCTTTAACATATCTTTTTTTTGCTTTTGCGTTTGTATATCAACAGAGCAAAGAACTAAAAGTTTCAATTCCGTAAATAAGTTTGAATTGTTTCGCTTTTTTTTACCCATTGGTCAACTCCTATTTAATAAATATTTGACTTTCCTTTTGATTTGTCACTTTGTGTCACATCAATGACACTTTTCTAGAAAAACATCATAAGATATAGTAGAACTTCCTTTAGTTTTCATCGTAATATAGTTTATGTAGTGTCAGGCTTTCGCGTGAGCAGGTAATATTAATTGATCATAGATCAGAATAATCATTCGAATAAACTTTTGTAACAAAGAATGAATTTTGACGGAAAGGAGTTTTTATGTCAGAAAACCTTAATAATAAAATGGTTTGGGAAACACCAAATCTCCAAATTCTTAATACGAAACAGATTACAAAAAGCGGTCTGGTTATATTACCAATCGAAATTTTAACTGTTCAAGGTCCATCATAATATAATGATAATCCTGTATTAATTGTATCGTTTCTATAGAAAAGGGCGGATAGGAATTATCCGCTCTTTTCTAATGTTTTCCACTGTCAACCACCTATTCTATTTCATTATTTTCTTCATCTATTTCATTATCTTCTTCATCTATTTCTTCATTTTCCTCATCGTTTTTCCTGATATTCTCTGCTTCTAATGCAATTCGCTGAATATCATAACACAACAATAACTTATAGAGGGTAAAAGTTGCTTCTCTGGTCCGTATTTCAAAATATTTGTGTTTAACAAGTTCTTTCACCTTATTCCAGTCCAGATAATTAACAAACCTATCCTTATCAATTATTTCCAGAACAAGTTCTGCCTTTTGTTGAAGCTTTTCATTTTCCTTCCAAAAAACCTCTCTGGCAACGTCTATTTTCCCTCTATGATAGCATAGCTCCTTGGGTAACAACTCCTCGAAAGCTTTACGATAGATATAACGACTGATTCCTTTTTTATAGTACCAATGCCTCGGAATGGATAATGCAAAATCAATGACACGGTAATCCAGAAATGGAAACACATACTGCAATTGATAATCTGCTGATACCCACGCCATCAGCTCACTTCGACTTACGCTCACACCTGATTCCATATGCTTAATTGGATTCGTTTTCAAATGTAAAATATCCTTTTTACATTTTGGTTTTACTTTCTTTTCAAAAACTTTGTTTATGATATTAGGTATTTTATTGTTCTGCCCCCCTAAAAAACTATAGGGACGAGAGAGCAAATAAAAGGGTGACAACAGAATTAGTTTTATAAATCTAAGTATTGACCCTCTGGATAAAATTTTTGCTTCCTTTAGAAAACATATAAAATGTCTATGAAATAACAGTTCATAAATATCTGCTCTATGACTTATCCCTTCATCTCCACCCCAACCACTCAAGATTAATGAGTTTCCTTGTAAGGATATCTCTTGTAAAATCTGACGATGCTCCTCACTTCTCTGTCCATCCGTCAAAGCAGGACGAGTCCTTATTTCTTGTTGTGGAGTAAGGAAATAGGACCGAAAGTCGCAGTCAAAGCCTTCCTTTTTACAAACCTTTAACATAAGCTCTCTTTCATCTTTTTTCTGCTTTTGAAGCAGCTCATAGCCTGGTGACCAAGAATAAGCTTCCAGCTCACTTTTTTTCTTCTTTAATTCACGATTGGCCATTATGGTAATGACAGAGGAATCTAATCCTCCACTGAATTCTGAACAGATTTTCTCTTTAAAAAACTTTATTCTAAGTACCAAAGAATCTTCCACTATACGATATAGCTCACTTTTATAGTCTTCTTCCGTACGTTGTCTGACCTTCTTTTTATTTCCTGGCGTCCAGTATTTTTTTAACTGAACTTCAGTTTTATCCAGTTTCAGCAAGTGTGCCTGAGGGAGCCTTTTTACTTCTGAGAAGAACGTACGCTCTGTGTCGATGTGATAGGTATCACTTAGCTGTGCGTAGAGTTTAATCTCATCTAATTCCAGATTAACGTCAGGAAGTGCCAAGAGTGCACGATAATCCGTAGCAAAAGCAAAGAACGGTGGTTTATAACAATAATATAATGGTCGTACTCCCAACTGGTCTCGAAATAGAAGTATTCTTTCCTTATCTTCCTCCCATATGGCAAAGGTAAAATCCCCATTTAGATATTTTCCACAGTCTTCCCCCCAAGTCAGGTAAGCCCTTACCAGGAGCTCCTGTGTAGATATCTGCCCCTTTTCAGTGCGGAAAAGATTTCGAATAAGCTCCTCCCGATTATAGATAAGAGCATCTCCCACAAGAATTAACTTTTTTTCTTTATTCTTATAGAATGGGGTATCCTTCATGGAATATTTCCCAATTCTATGCAAACAGCACCCTAACCCAATTCCTTGCTCTATATGAAGCTCTGATGCATCAACTCCATAGTGATCAAGAATCCCCTGCATCCTCTTAAGGTGTTTTTCCTCCACTAGAGTTCCGTCTAAGTGTAGAATTCCAAATATTGCACTCATCCGACCACTATTAATCCTTCCTTAAGCATTTCTTTAACAAAGTTCATTACTTCAACTTCACAGCGCTGTTCACTAACCTGATAAAGCTCCATTAACTTACTGACTAACTCCCTCACCTCCAATGATTCCTCAAGTATATTCCAAATCATACTCCCAGTCTTCCCCAGACTGTAATAATTACCTGTATCAATATTCATCATCACGATTTCACCATCCAAATTAGTAGCCATGATATCTTCTTTTCTGGTGATCAATGTCTTACTTGTAATCTCCATATTTTTAACACCTTCTGCCCTTTTAGCATACTTTAAATTATTTCTCTACCGTATCTGTTTCATATTTCATTTATGATCCGTGTGACAAATGTGCATTTTCCTATTCCCTGACCATGTATAAGCAAATATGCCCATAATAAATTGTACGCAAATTCTATAAAATGGTTATATGTATTAGAAAATAAAACTTACTTAATGATTCCAAATGTCTATTAACCTTCAACCTATATAGTAATCGCAAGATATGCAAAAAACACTGATTACCTACTCCATAAGAATTGGTAATCAGTGTTTTTTCTATTTGTTATATCATAAACGTCTTAATAATCTTGCCTTCCTTAGATCATCTTATCATACATATCTTTGAGGGTAGGATAAAGCTGTCTGAATACCTCATACTTCTTGTTATACAGTTCTACTTCTGCCAAATCCTGCTCGGTAGTCTCAATTACTTTAATTAATTTAGCAGTCGCTTCCTCCACGGATGTGTATTTGCCACAGCCAACTGCCGCCAGTATTGCAGCCCCGAATGCTGGTCCTTCTGCGGAATTAATCTTGTCTACTTTAACATTGAGAACATCTGCAATTATTTTACACCATAGCGGGCTTTTCGCTCCACCACCGTTAATTCTAATTCTCTCGATGGTTACACCCAATGACTTTGTAATTTCAAAGGAATCACGAAGGGCAAAGGCTACACCTTCCAACACCGCTTGTGTCATATCAGCTCTTGTGGTATCCATGGTCATGCCAACAAAAGTTCCTCTGGCATTCGGGTTGTTATGTGGGGTTCTTTCTCCCATCAGATATGGCAGGAAATATACATTATTTTCACCTAATTTGGTGATTGCTTTTTGTTCACTGACATAATCCTTGGTTCCTATGATTTCATCCATCCACCATTTATTAGAGGCAGCTGCAGAAAGCATAACTCCCATAAAGTGGTATTTGCCATCCGCATGTGCAAAGGCATGTAGTGAATTATTATCATCCACTGCAAATTCCTTAGCAGAAATAAATACTACACCAGAAGTACCTAAAGATACGCTGCACATACCTTCACCAACGGTTCCGGTTCCAACTGCTGCCACCGCCTGATCGCCGCCACCTGCAATAACCTTAACGCTGGTTGATAATCCAAGTTCTTTTGCCGAAGCTTCTGTTAAAGAGCCTACTACTTGATAGGACTCATGTATCTTCGCCATTTGCTCTTCTTTAAGACCGCACAAATCCAGCATTTCCTTGGACCACTTCTTATTCTTAACATCAAGTAACAGCATACCGGAAGCATCGGACACATCCGTGCAATGAACACCTGAAAGCTTGTAAGCAATGTAATCCTTAGGAAGCATCACCTTATTAATTTTAGCAAAGTTCTCCGGCTCGTGTTTTCTTACCCATAAAAGTTTTGGAGCAGTAAAACCTGTTAATGCCATGTTAGCGGTATAAGAAGATATCTTCTCTCTACCGATTTCAAGATTAAGATAATCACATTCCTCCTGAGTTCGACCATCATTCCAAAGAATTGCAGGACGAATAACTTCATCGTTTGCATCAAGAATTACCATACCGTGCATCTGTCCACTGAAACTTAATCCATCAATCTGCGATTTGTCACTATCTTCAGTTAATTCCTTAATTCCATCCACTAATGCGGCATACCAATCCACTGGGTTTTGTTCAGACCAGCCTGGCTTTGGAAAGAATAATGGATACTCCCTGGTTACAATCTTTTTAATATCTCCTGTCTCGTCCATAAGTAATAACTTAATGGAGGAGGTTCCTAAATCAACTCCAATATATAGCATTGTTTAACCCCTTTCCGTTTTTTGAAAGGGGATGCCCCTTTCAGTTTTTTGAAAGGAGACAGAGCTCCTTTCAGCTTGACATTTTAGCTTATCAGCAATAAATTTGATGAATAAACTATATTGTTTTAATCATATCAATTTGCTTGCTGAAAGTCAAGGAGAAAGCATGTCTTTACTCCTGACCGAAATCCATTTTTTATCTTAAATGTATCTTATGATAATATACGGTATTCATCATTTTTACTGTAAGTATTTTAACATTTGACTGTCAACAGGTACAATAATAACACTTCCCAAAAAATTCTTTTTATGCTAGCATAGAACAGGATAAAGTGTTATAATTTATAGTTGATACAAGTATTTGTCATGCTATTTGCAGATATGCTATGGATGCATAGCTTAAATTATAAAGAATACGAAGGGGACTGTTATGGTAACGGGCAGTAAAGAACTAATACGCGACATTAATACAAATCTGGTTTTAGAAACCATCATCAATTCAGTAGCCATATCAAGAGCCGCAATTGCGAAGCACCTTGGTTTAACGAAAGCTACTATTTCTGCAATCGTGCAGGAGCTTATGAATAAAAAACTAGTACTGGAAATCGGTAGCGATGATACCAGCCTTGGAAGAAAGCCAATTCTTTTAAGCCTCAACAAGAAAGCTGGTTATGTTATCTGCATCGATATCGGAGTTGATACCATCTCCGCTTTAGTATCCGACCTTACGGGGGAGGAATGCAGTCTCAAACAAATTAAAACTCCCAAGAATACTGCAAATATTGTTAATGTTTTAATCGACTTAATAGAATCTATGAAGTTGCCAAAGGATGCTCCCTATGGAATGGTGGGCATTACTCTTGGTATTCATGGTGTAATTATGAATAACCAGGTATCCTTTGCACCTTATTATAACCTTTCAGGTATCCAGTTAGCACAGGATCTGGAGAAGCATTTCTACGCACCCGTTTATCTGGAAAACGAAGCAAATCTCTCTGTAATCGGTGAAAACACCTTCCAGTATGACTATGCAAATATTGCTAATATCAGCGTACATTCCGGAATAGGTCTTGGTATTATAATTAATCACAAACTATATACCGGTTATAATGGAAGAGCTGGAGAATTTGGTCACACCATTATAGAGTTGGATGGAAGACAATGCCCCTGTGGTAATAAAGGCTGCTTGGAACAATATGTGTCAGAAAGAAGCTTATTAGCAGAATTTGCGAAAAAGAAGGGTCTCGAGGAAGTATCTTTTGAAGACTATAGTGTAGCCTTTCAAGCTGATGATGCAGATGCAATTCAGATTATGGAGGACTTCGTGAAGTATATGTCCGTAGGTGTCAATAATATCCTGAATGCCTATAATCCTGATATTGTAATAATCAATAGCTCCTTTACGATATTCTTCCCGCAAATTACAAAACGAATTGAGCAAGCTTTAACAAGCAAAATGAATAGTTATATTCAAATTGTTCCCTCTGTATTGCAGGATACCTCCATTTTACTGGGTGGTTTATGTGTGGCAATTAAGAACTTTTTAGGTGTAGATATCCTAAAACTACAGCCAATCAATATTAGAAACTAAGTCAACAATATAGGACTAAGCTCGAAAAACTACGGTTTCCTCGCTGTTTGGTTCTTTCTGAACAGAACTATTTAAAACCAAGAAAAAGCTGAATATTATTTCAATAGATTTACCATTTTAATGGCAAATTGACTGGAAATAACATTCAGCTTTCCTTTATTGTATTGCACTACTCTTGTCTTCTTCACTTTCTCGCTTTTTCTGTTCTTCCTTCTTCATCCTGGTCATAATACCGCCAATTCTTCCAGACTCTTTTGCGGTTAGTGATTTCCAACCGGTATCCATTACCTTATCAAGATAACCCAGCTCTTTCGCTATCTCATATTTCTTAGTCTCTTCCGGTTTTAAATTATTTAAATCAATTTTCTTTTCTTTCATCTTACTCATAGGAACACACCCTTCAAACATAACTTTTTCTAATTTTAATTAAGATTGGTCTTCTGTTTTTAAGAGTGTACCCAACTTCCATTCGTCTATACCACGTGTTACTGACTTTAAGCAAACCACTCAAATTAGTTACTCACCCTTCGCAATATAATATTTTGCTTAATAAAATCAGTTCAAATAAATGAAGAATGTATTTACTCATTGCACAGATCTTATCAAACAAAAATATTGAGCGAGAAATTTGAGTTAATTACAACGATATTTCCTTTCCAAGAGACAAGGAATATATAATCCTTTCCTTCACTCTCTTACCTAACATTTGTTCTAAGGCTCGCTGATAATAATCTAACTGAACCTTATAACGCTTTATTAACTCCTTCTCAGTCTTTACTAAGTCCGACTTATAATCGAGTAGGACTATCCCGTCCTCTTCTTCAAAATATACGTCTATGATACCCTGTATCAGGACTAATTCCTGACTATCAAATTCTTTTAATACCTCTGACGCTTTTATTCCCATAACGAATTGTTTCTCTTTATAAAGCTTATGTTTTATCTGCGCTTTTCTCATTCGACCCGCAACTTTACTAAAGATAAAGCCAGAAATGTAGGTTATATTAAGCCTATTTATCTCCTCCTGCTTCATGCGACCCTGCTGAACTAAAAGCTCCAGCTCCTTTTTCAGCTCGTCTTTTGTATTAATTTTGGTTAGGTCAAGTATCTCCAACACCTTATGATATAAGGTACCGCGGTCGGTGCCAGACATTGTGGTCTGCCTTTGCTGAATAAATTCAGGAATATACGTTTCCCCACTGGGAATATTGTTTTCTGGTTTATCACTGATTGAATTTTGGACAGTATTATTGATTTTATCATCAATTTTATTCTCCATATTCTTCTCATTACCAAGCATAATAGCATTTTCTATCTTGTTTTTACTCTCGAGCTTAGTGGCTTGTTTATTTGAAAATAATGAGACACTATCTTCCTCATCCAACTCTTGTCCCAACTTTTTAAGCTCTGATACGGTCATTTTAATTTTTAATCCCGTTTCATTGGCATACGGATATTCATATCCAAACCTGGATTTTATCTCGTCCTTTAATTCAGCATTATAGGTAATTTCTGAATTAATACCCAATAGGCTTTCTTGGTCCAGTTCCAGGAATAATTGCTTCGTAATTTCTCCTTGCAGTAACTCAAGATGTGAAATCACTTGTATTTGCATTCCGATATTAGCAGCCGTGTAGGGTGTTTTCAGCAATTCCTCTGTAACTCCCATACGGTTTAGCATTGCGGGAAGAACCCAGTCCATATAGCTCTTAGCAGATAACAGTTCAAAGAAGGTGAATTCTTTTTCTTCTATACATTTTAACGATTTTATATAACCTGTAAGAATCAGTTTCTCTTTGGCTCTGGTCATTGCGACATATAGTACACGCAGCTCCTCACCCAGATTTTCTATCTGCATTTTCTTTTGAATTGCTTTTTTTATTAAAGTAGAAATTTTCGTTCTATGCACACTATCAATATATTCTGGTCCGATACCAATTTCATTATGTAATACCACACTGCTTCGTAAATCCTGTGTATTGAACTGTTTACTCATACCTGCTACAAATACAACAGGAAATTCAAGACCTTTACTTTTATGAATACTCATGATACGAACCGTATCTTCTTGACCACCTGCAACGGATGCCTCGCCGAAGTCCACTTCATATTTTTGCAGTTTCTCTATATAGCGAATGAAATGAAACAATCCACTGAAGCTGCTGTTTTCAAAACGTACTGCACGAGATATCAGCATATCCAGGTTTGCTCGTCTCTGCACTCCGCCCGGCATTGCAAAGGCATAGTAGTAATACCCCGTAAGCTCCAGTACTATTCCAATAAGTTCATGGATTGGGGTATGATTGACCAGGGATCGAAGGTACATCAACTGTTCCAGGAATCGACTAAGCTTCTCCTTTAGTTCCCCAGCTTCGTTCTCTTCCACATACTGATGGAGTGCCTGGTACATCCCATTTGTTCTATTCGCCGTACGTACCATGGCGAGTTCAGTTGTCGTTAGTCCTACCATAGGGGAATACAATACACCCACCAAGGGAATATCCTGTCTTGGATTATCGATGATCTTAAGCATATTAAGTACTGCCCTGATCTCAAGGGTCTGAAAATATCCAGTGCCGGTATCAGCGTACGCAGGGATTCCCTCCTGCATTAACGTATTGACAAATACCTCGGACCAGTTGGACATGCTACGCAGTAATATAACAATATCTCCATAGTTTGCTGGACGTAGTCTTTTTGTTGCCTTATCTGTAACCAGCATGCCCGTGTCTGGATCTGTGAGCTCCTTTATCTTTCTGACAATCGCTCTTGCTTCCATTTCCTTCTTCGTATATTCCACTTCATCTGGTTGATCTACATCTGTAGCCTGATCTGAAGCCTCCTCTTGGATTACATCCTTTAACTCATTTTGTAAAGAAGCCTCCTTGGGGGCTATTTCAAGGTCTTCTTCAGTTATTAAAAGAAGGTCAACTTCCTTCGCAATTCGGCTTTCTATGCTAATAGAATCGTATTTTTCAGCATTACCCGACAAATCCAGCAAAGGTCCTTCATATAAGCCACCGTACTTTAAAGCAGCAGCGTCATCATAATGGATTCCTCCCACGCTTGGCTGCATGATTTGCTCGAAAATCTGATTAACATACTGAAGTACTCCGTCTCTGCTTCGAAAGTTCTTATCCAGATCAATTTTTTGATATAAGTTAACGCTTCCATCTTCGTCTCTATCAATATTTTGATATTTGGCGTACTTCTCCATGAAAATCTCCGGCATGGCCAATCGAAACTTATAGATACTTTGTTTTACATCTCCTACCATGAACCGATTCGGAACTCCGTCATCCTCGCGAGAAATACTCCTTAGAATGGTTTCTTGAACCATGTTGCTATCTTGATATTCATCAATGAGAATCTCCTCAAAGATTTCACTAAGTTCCTTAGCCGCAGGTGTTGGTAAAGAGGTTTCACCATCAATTAGTATTTTCAAAGCAAAGTGTTCCAGATCATTAAAGTCGATTAGATTTTTTTCTTCCTTCTTTTTTGCAAATTGCTCCATAAACTCAAGTGTAAGTTGAAATAACACCTGCATCACAGGCTTAACTGCCATTATATCTGAAAGCATTTCCTCCGGTGTCTGGAAAAAGAATTGGGCGGAGATATCTTTCATGCCTTTCTTAACTTCCTCACGTAATGCCTTTACTTTGTCTTTTTTCCAATCAAGTACCGTTACATCTTTTTTATTTGATAAGCGGTCAAAGGAAACGTTTGAAAAAACAGCAGCACCTTCTTGATAGGAATTAACCCTTCTAAACTGGTCTAACCTATCCCTGTCAGACATAAGTGCTGGCAGATAAGCAGATGGTCCACCTTCCTCCTGGCATATTCTAACCGCCATGGCATTCTTTTGCGATAGATCACCAAGCACAGATTGAATATAATCCATCAACTGTTGCATCCAGGCAGCTTCATACATCTCTTCCAGAGTTTGAATCTCAAATACCTTTTCTTTGTCTTTTAACCATCTTTCAGGCCAAGGATCACTCATGGAAAAATTATACAGTTGTAGAATAAGTCCTTCTAAAGGTTCATCTGATTTTGAGCGGGAATAGCTTTCCACAAAGGAATGAAATTCCTCACTTCCCTCTTCATACCATCGTTCTAATATATCCTGGACAACATCAGATTTCATTAAAGTTATTTCTGATTCTTCCGCAATTTTGAATGAAGGATCAAGATCAATTCTATGAAAATAATTACGAATAACGTTCAAGCAAAAGCTGTGTATCGTAGTAATCTGTGCACTCTGAAGCAAGGACATCTGCTTTTGCAGATGAAGGTTATCCGGTTGTAATTGAAGCTTTGAATCAATTGCTTTACCAATACGCTCTCTCATCTCAGCTGCTGCAGCATTTGTAAAAGTAACGACTAATAAACGATCAATATCCAGAGGCTTGTCTCCCTCCGATATCATCGTTATAATACGCTCCACCAGAACTGCGGTCTTTCCGGACCCTGCTGCCGCTGAAACCAGCAAATTCTTATTTCTCGTATCAATCACCTTTTGTTGCGCCTCTGTCCAACTCATCCGTAACTCCTTTTACTTCATTCATAGATATTTGTAACACCTAGTTTTTTGTGATTTCATACCAATACTATTGCATCCCTTAAAAATTCTATATTGATTATCCTGTTTGCGTTAGCACTACTCTGTTTTATTCGCCCCAGATTTCTTTCTTAATTTCATCCACTGGCTTCTTAGCAAGATTACGATAGTTATGCCCTGGTAATCGAATGTCGAAGCCACAAGCTCCCTTATACTCACAATAGTCACAGGCTGTTCTTTCCCCTATACGATATGGATTGAGGATTGCATCACCCTCCAGTATTTGTTTACCATCCCTCGTAAGCTTCTCATTAACATACTCCACAAGTGCATTTATCTGGAGATTGGACGCTGTTACCGACCTCTTATTAAGCTCGCCTTCTTTATTTGTCTCCACTGGTATAATATCCGATTTGCTGGATGCCGTTAAGGTTCCGTCAGCACCCGCCAATTTTTGATCCATTAGTGCAATGACTGTCTTGTCCCCGTTTACCAGACCATTCATACGAAGACTCTTATAGATTTCTTCTTCCGACTGTTCTGATTTATCGACAATCGGATCATCAATATGGTAGTAAAAAATTCCAGAAGGTATAATCTCTTTTGTGGGATGTTTCTTTTTCAAGTAATCCATTGCAGCACTTAGATATACAGAAAGCTGCTGTTGCAGACCATGGTAAATGCTGGTCAAATCAAAGAAGGTATTACCTGATTTATAATCCACAACACGAACCAGGACTCTGTTCTCATCTTCATACAAATCCAGTCTGTCTATTCGGCCTTGTAAGGTCATACTCGAGTCTGGAATATGATAAAATGGCATCTCATAGCCCGAGGGTTCAAATGATCCCTGTTTAATTTGATTACATAAAGCCCACAGAGTACGTGTTGTAATACGTTCAATTCGCTTTACCAGATACTCATTTCGCTTTGTACTTTTAAAAATCGAGGACTCGTATAGTTCTACTGCATGACTAACACTCTCTACAGCCCATTGTTCCCTAAGCTCCTCCGGAAGTGTATGCCAGTTATATTCTCCACTATCCAGCCTTTTCGAAAAGTGATCAATGGCGTTGTGAAAGATATTACCGATGTCAGGAACCGCCAGTTTATATTCCTGACGCTCCTGCAGTGAAAGACCATAGGTCATAAAATGCGCAAAGGCACACCCCGCATAACGTTCTAGTCGTGTAACACTTCCCTTTAACTCCATCCCATATAAGAGCTTAGCAGCTTCCTTTGTTATCCCGGATTCTTTGTTCTGATAATAAGCTCCTTGTACCAGCTTATCCAGTATCTCGGAGTTTTCTTGCTGCGTTCGATAATACAGGTATAGTTCTTTCCATAAATCCGTGGTTTCTTTTAGCGCATGATCTCTCAAGCCTTCGGCTAAAAAGCTAAGACCATTATCTCTAAGCACATGCTGAACATCTTTAAGATCTTCATCTTCATCCGTAATCTTAAGCAGTGGAAATAGCTGTAACAACTTACCAATCAGGAAGGATGGATTCTTTGACTTCCCATCTTCGTTTAACTTATGATAACTGATATATAGTTTTTCTTTAGGCTTTGTCATGTTGAGGTATATGTAAAATTGTTCGGTGAAGGCTTGCTGCCTTTTGGTAGGAGCAAGTTCAATCTCGTTACTTATCAACAATTCACGTTCCGTATCAGAAAGAATTCCACCACTTCCGATTGCTTTGGGGATAATTCCTTCATTTACTCCTATAAAGAATAATACCTTAATGTCCTTTAATCTCGTACGTTCCGTGTCACCAATTACAACTTCATCCACCCCGGGAGGAATTAGCCCAACCTTAACCTCAACAAACCCTGTATCTAAAATATCAGCGAATTCTTTAAGGCTGCAATTCTCATCCCCTAAGAGAAGTACCATCTGGTCATACAACTCCATGACAATTTTGTAAACCTGTTCAAACTCTTTGGCAATGAGGGGCTGTTGATCTTCGATTAGCCTTACCCGTAATCCTTCCAACTTCCCCTCAATACCTAGTCTTACACCAAGTTCATAGAGTGCTGTGGTATAATCTCTTAAGGTCTTTTCTTTATTCTTTAAGCACTCATATAAGGGTTCTATTTCCTCTAAAAGCTTAAGACGAATCTCATTAATTTTCTCCAAAGAAATATTATCCTTACTCTTATATCCTCTTTTAAAGGGTTCTGACCATTTTTTATATCCTCTAATGCCTGTTGCCAGTACGTAATTTTCCAAAATATCAATCTCGTCAGTGGCTAGATCAGATAAACCGGTTCGCAGATATCGAAAAACTCCCTCGTAGCTGAATTCTTCACTAACTACTACCACTGCTGCCCTTAATAGCTCTACAAATGGATTATTTAAAATATCTTTCTTATAATCAATAAAACATGGTATGTTTGCTTGCAGAAATTGTTTTTTTACAGGTCTGGAATACTCTTTAATATCACCAGTCACCACCGCAATCTCCTGATAGCGATACCCCTCTTCTCTCACAAGACGCTTTATTTCTCTTGTGACAAAAGCAACTTCAGCATTAGAATCCTTGGTTGCATGAATTGTAATATCTGTTTGCTGTTCTCTATAACTCTGATAGGGATAACGAAATAAATTACGTTCTAATGAAGCAAGCGCCTTTGAATTTCTAAAACGAAATGGTAAATCACTATTACTTCTCTGCTGTGCATATACAGGTTCTTCAATCTCTGCACCCGCCTCTTTTGCGAGCTGATGTAGCTTATGTATCGTTTTTTTACTTAATCCAAACAGCTGATGCTCCAGCATCTCATCACTTAACGGTTCTCTTGAATCAAGGGTAACCGTAATCATTACCTTTTTAGCGTACTTTAGCATCTTTAGCAGTAATTGATATTGGCAGGGTGTAAATCCAGTAAAGCCATCTAAGCAAATCACTGTGTCTTTCAACCAATTAGAACGGTCAATGACTTGGTTAAGTACTACCAGGATTTCTTCGGCAGCAATGTATCTTTCCTTCATAAAGGTCCGAAATCCTTCATAAATAGTAAATAAATCAGCAAGCTTTGCCTTAAGCACCGGCTTCTTCCGGGAGATTTCCTGCATCTTATCAAAATCATCATCTGAAACATTATACTGATATAACTCCGAAATTAGAGATTTCAATTCATTAATAAAGCCCGTCTTTTTTACATTGGCACCAAATAGAATGAGCTCCTTTCGTTTCAAAGAAACTACCTTTCTAAGTACCATACTTTTTCCGGTATCCTCAAGGATGGGCAGGTCATTTCCTCCTACCTCTTCGAAAATACGATAGGCAAAGCGCAAGAAACTAAGGATATCTACATTCATGACACCGTGTTCCGGGTGCAGGGTTACAATATCCTTCTGGGTTTGCAAGGTAAACTGCTCTGGAACGATTACCAAATAATTTGTATCCGGATTCTTTCTAGATTCTTCAATGACCTCTTTATATAATTGATAGGATTTACCGGATCCGGCACTCCCAAGAAAGAGTTGTAAGGACATAAAATAGCCTCCCTTCTGCCACAATCATCGAATTTATGACAACTGAATAACCAAAGCGAAATCGAGCTTATGGTGGAACTGTTACAATTTGAGTGAGTAACACAAATTCGTCAATTGAATAATCCTTCGATTGTAATTAATCTGCATAATTTACATTTGTGATTAATAATATATAGTAAGAATTAAGACATGAAGCATATCATGCTCTGGAGGGTAGACATGGCAAAGACCAAAATAGTCGTTATCCAACTCAAAGAAATCATATATACTGTGATTTTCGCAGCATTAGGTATCTTATTAATCTTACTCCTCATATTTATGTTCCGAGATAAAGACGATAAAACTTCCTCTGATGAAGCAAACATTTATACACCCGGTAAATACAATTCCTCTATCACCTTGAATAATATGGCTTACGATATTGAAGTAGTTGTAGATAAGAGCCATATCAATTCTGTGGAAATCGTTAATATTGATGAAGCAGTGTCAACGATGTATCCTCTAATTGAGCCTTCACTGGATGCAATCACAACTCAGCTTTACAACGATGTACCATTTGAAGAGGTAGAGCTTCAAGAAGATAGTCAATATACGCAGCAAATACTGCTGGATGCAATACAGGATGCGCTTGATCTAGCATTAGTAGAAACCAAATAATTACCCCGTACATATTCTGAATAGGAATGCTGCAATGCAGCATTCCTTATTTTTAACATTAAAGAATAAAATGGAATAGAGATACCCCCATTTTTATTGAACCTTTATCTTAAAACTTCTAAATTAGGTATTTTTCAAAAGGAGAGGTTTCATTTAGGAATATAATACCGATAACACCTGGACCGGTATGTGCTCCTATAGCACAACCTACGTAATTATCCAAATAGTTCTTGCAGCCATAGCTTTCTGTTAGTTGCTCTTTCAGCTGTTCTACCGTTTCTTTATCATCTCCATGCACTAAACCTATGAATTGTGTCGTCAGACTAGCTCCACGTTCTCCAACAATCTCAATAAGTCTACGAAGAGACTTCTGCCTTCCTCTAATTTTTTCTATGGATTCCAAGGACCCATTATCATTTACATGAATAATTGGTTTAATATCTAAAAGGCCGCCTGCAATTGCAGAAGTTCTGCTTAAACGTCCACCTTTAAACAGGTACTCTAACGTACTTACAGTAAATACCATCTCCATATGCTCGCAATGCCACTGAATACCCTCTATGATTTCCTGCTTGGTGGCACCATTTCGCTGCATCAGCAAGGCATAATAAGTTGCAACTCCAAAACCCAAGGAGGCACATTTTGAATCTATGATTGTAAGGTCAAAGTTTGGAAATTGCTCCAAAAGCTCTGCTTTTGCAATATGCGCCGCATTAAAGGTCCCTGCAATTCCAGTAGAAAAGCAGATATAAACTACCTCGTCCCCCTTTTCTGCATAAGGCTTAAAATTATCATAAAACATCTGTGCATTGATGTGATAGGTTTTAATATCTTTACCACTGCGCAAAATATCATAAAACTCTTCAGGTACAATTGTCTTTCCGTCAAAATAATCCTTTTCGTCAATTACTACCGGAGTCGGAATTACATGTAAATCAAATTCTTTAATTACCCATTTTGGAGTATCGGATGCAGAATCTGTTATTATTCTAAGTGCCATAACTACCTCCCTCTTACGTATACTTGTCTAACTAATTCCTAGACAATAAATCTATATTAGTACATCTTGCTGATTATCTTTTATTCAAATTGAGAAATATTACATTTAATATATATTTGTTCTGCTTTTTATAGTTGTTCCAATTCACTCATCCAAAGATTAGCAGATGCATCGCTGGGCATTCTCAAGTCTCCTCTTGGTGACACCGCTACACTACCCACTTTCGGCCCATCGGGTAGACAGGATCTCTTAAACTGCTGAGTAAAAAATCTCTTATAAAAGACTTTAAGCCATTTTAATATTACCTCATTATCATAACTTCCTGCAAATGCAATTTTTGCAAGTCGGTATACCTTACTTGGCTCAAATCCAAAACGGAGCACATAATAAAGGAAAAAGTCATGCAGCTCATAAGGCCCGACAATGTCCTCTGTCTTCTGCGCAATCTCTCCATCTTTTGGAGGTAATAATTCCGGACTAACCGGTGTTTCTAATACATCCTGCAACACTTCACGTAACTTATTGTCTTTTGTTGTATCAGCAAAATACTCTACCAGATAACGGACCAAAGTCTTTGGTACAGAAGAATTCACTCCATACATGGACATATGATCCCCATTATAGGTAGCCCAACCAAGTGCTAGTTCCGACATATCTCCGGTTCCTACTACGAAACCATTGTATTTGCCAGCAACGTCCATAAGTACCTGAGTTCTCTCCCTGGCCTGGCTGTTCTCAAAGGTAAGGTCATGCAAATTAATATCATGTCCAATGTCTCTGAAATGGAGTTCTACCGCTTCCCTGATTGGAATTTCCATTAAGGTAACCCCAAGGCTAATAGCCATTGCAATGGCATTCTTATAGGTACGATCGGTAGTCCCAAAACAAGGCATTGTAACAGCTCTGATCCCCTTTTTATCAAGTCCAAGTAAGTCAAACGCTTTGGCAGCCACTAAAAGTGCTAAGGTGGAATCAAGTCCGCCTGATATACCTATCGCAACATTTGTAATTCCTGTATGGGATAACCTGGTCTTCAATCCCATAGCTTGAATTTGAATAATATCATTACACCTCTTATCCCTTTCTTCCTTTTGGGTAGGTACGAAAGGTCTTGGGTCAATAAAACGAGTAAGCGTAATTTCAGGTAATTCGTCGGTATTATTCTGAAGAGAAAAAGAAAGAACCTGATAAGGCACCGTACTCTGCCCCAGGTAAGTATGCATTCTTCTTCGTTCACTCTTTAATCTACCAAGATCAACTTCACTGGAAATCAAGCCATTTTCAAATAATTTAGATTCTATTAATAAAGTACCATTTTCAGCTATTAAATTATGGCCTGCATATACAACATCTGTGGTAGATTCACCTTCTCCAGCATCACTATATAAATAGCCGCATACAAGTCTTGCAGATTGGCTCTTTACAAGCTCACGGCGATAGGAATCCTTACCGGTTAATTCATCACTGGCAGAAAGATTTGCTATTATAGTTGCTCCTGCGATACAATGCTCAATGCTTGGTGACTGTGGAATCCATAAGTCCTCACAAATTTCAACGCCAAGGATAAATTCGGGCATATCCTGGCATTGAAAGATTATCCTTGATCCAAAGTAGATCTCATCTCCCATAAAGCGGATTAAAATTGGATCTAATATTCCAGATGTAAAATGTCTTGCCTCATAAAACTCAGTATAGTTAGGAATGCTTCTTTTTGGTATTAACCCAAGAACTTTTCCTTCACATAATACTGCTGCTGTATTATAGAGTTTGCCCTTCACCAAAAGAGGGAAACCTACAACTGCAACAATCCCTTTTCCTTTGGTTGACTCTGCAATTGTCTTAACACTCTCCTGTGCTTTTCGTAACAATATATCTTGTAAAAACAGGTCACCACAGGTATATCCAGTTATTGATAGTTCCGGAAAAACAATTAACTTATTGCCCTGCGCTGCTGCCTTATCAATTAATTCCATGATTTTAACGGTATTATAGGAACAATCTGCCACTCGTATCAGTGGAGTTGCTGCACAAACACGTATAAATCCATGCTTCATGTGATGCCTCCTAATAACGTAATAGTTACTTTTCTCGATTATATTTTAAACTTACTGCCATAAAAAGACAAGATAAATATTCCTGCACTGTCTTACCTAAAAAAAAAGCGGCAAAAGCCGCTTTCATCCTTAGTGTTATACCCAAAATGCCGTTTCCTGTATTTTGACTCCTAGCTAAGCTAGGTGGGTAACCGCACATAAGCTTCTGCCTTCCGCTGCAAACGGCGGCCTGACATCCACTTACGAATGTAGGAATCCCTTATATCATATTGTAGGTTCAAAATGACAGGAGTGTCGAACACCTCAGGAATTTATATTAGTATTATATACGATTATCTTCTATAATTCAAGTTTTTCTGATTGGAAAGTACAAGTTTAATTGGGTTGTTTTTACAATTTATTTATGTTTCAACCTCTTCCTCTACCTCCAGCAGTGGAAAAGTAAAGATAAACTCTGTCCCAACATTAGGTGTTGATACTACCTCAATTGTACCTTCATGCTTAATTGCGATTTGTTTTGCTATGGATAACCCTAGTCCAGTACCACTTGCATTTTGACGAAGATTCGACTTATAAAATTTCTCAAAAATATTAGATAAATCTTCTGGTTCAATTCCAATACCCTCATCTCGAATGGATACTTTTATTTTTTCCTCATTTGAAATATTTATGTGCACTGTTGTATTTTCTTCTGAAAATTTTATTGCATTATCAAAGATTACCATAAACATCTGGCGCAAACGGTCATAATCTCCCAAAATCATAGAAATAGGGCTGTCCTTAGTTACCTCAATCGCAATATTCTTCTTACTGGCTATGGCTCCAGCACTACGGATAATATCATTAAATACTTGTTGAAGATTAACCGGTTCCTTTTCAATAGCAAAGTCAGGATTCTGCATCTTAGATAAGGTCATAAGATCCCCTACCAATCGCTCCATGGACTTGCATTCCAACAGCATTCTATCGTAGTATTGTCCAACCTTCTCTTCTTCCTTAACAACTCCATCTGCCAATGTCTCTGTGTACGCTCTGATTACGGTGATTGGCGTTCTAAGTTCGTGGGAGACATTTGCAAAGAAATCAAGTCGCATCTGATCCAGCTTCTTACGAATTGTGTCATTTTCTTGCAGCTTATCCGCTAGAACATCAACTGTTTTTGCCAGGTCTCCAATTTCATCCGCCCTATTAATCCCTGTCTTAAAATTATAGTTTCCTGCTGCCAGTTCTAGTGCCGTAATACGCATACGAGTAATTGGCATTGACAGCTCTGTTGCAAATATTATGACAATAATAAAGGATATGGCTAAAGCAACCACACTGCTAGTTACAATAAGCATTAGGCTGCTGGAAACTATCTCCGTACTCTCTTCATACGGTTTCTTAATTAGAACCGCCCCCACCACGCTTTTATCACTACCATATATAGGATATCCTGCAGTAATGGTTTGCCGTTCCTCAGTCTCTTCATAATATTCTTTTACATCTTTATGACCTTTAAATACTTCATTCAAAATATGAACTAGTTCTTCATATTCAGGTGTAGCAATGAAATCATTATAGGAAAGGCTGTTTTCAAATTCAGTACTTAATTTATTGAGCGCATTGGGGTTTGATATTATATAAACATCCCAATTATTTGTCCCCCTAACAAATTCTAAACTATTCGTAAAATATTCGTCATTATTTTTATTTATATTAATATTAGCTGTTATCTTACTACTTACATACTCTGCCTGATTCAACATCTCGGATTTATAATTTTTCATTGTGGTGTAAGAATACAGTTTAATAAAAATAAGACCGATTAGGATTGCTGTAACTACAAGCATGACTGCATAATTTAAATATAATTTAAAAAATAGGCGGTTATAGATACGTACCTTCCCTTGCTTAGCCATATGAACTCCCTACTTTTCTTCGATTTCAAACTTGTACCCTACGCCCCAGATGGTTTTAATATTCCAGGTCTCATGCTCAATAGCATCCAACTTTGAACGTAGTCGTTTGATATGTGAATCTACAGTTCTACTATCACCAAAATAGTCAAACCCCCAAAGGCTGTCTAGTAAGTTATCTCTTGTAAATACCTTATTAGGATTAGTTGCTAACGTCCACATAGTTTCAATTTCTTTTTTTGTTAACGAAATCTTGGTCCCCCCTATATGTAAGGTGTATTCATCAAGGTTAATTTCAAGATTGCCAACCGTTAGCGTATTACCTGTAGCTGTTTCTTTGGTGGTTTTTGCAATTCTTCTCATTACAGCTCTCACTCTGGCCATAACCTCTCGTGGGCTAAAGGGTTTTACAATATAATCATCTGCCCCAATGTCCAGTCCCATTATTTTGTCAAAGTCCTCTCCTCTGGCAGTAATCAAAATAACCGGAACATTTGATTTACTTCTTATTTTTCTACAAACCTCATATCCATCCTCTTTCGGCATCATTACATCTAATAACACCACCTCTGGATTATATTGGTTAAATAATAGAAATGCTTCTTCTCCATCTCCTGCTACCACAGGTTCAAAACCTTCCATTCTGGAGTAGGTAGACAAAATATCTGTTATATCACTATTATCGTCTGCGATTAATATATGTTGCATATCATATCTCCTTTCATTATTAACCTCAATATGGCTCACTGAGCCATCATAAAATCGAATAGTCGCCAAAAATCACTAGTTGCCAACATTATATCCCAAATGATACGCTTAAGACAAGTAGTAAAGTAAGCCATTCAGATATTACCAGTAATTTAGTTATATTTTCATATCCAAAGTTCTAAAATCGTCACATAGAACCTATTATAACCCGGATATCCTTGAAAGATTTAGTAAATACTACTGGAATATATTAAGAAATTATTATATAAATTTTTACATTATGACACTTTTCTGACAAAAATGAATGTTATTATATTTTTAGGATGTGACAAAGGGATTTTCAGAATTCGGAGGAATAGCCATGAAATCAAGATTATTAAGTAAATGCTTTTTAACTCTCGGCCTACTTCTCTTTTTAACCCTGCTGATGCCTTTGACAAAAGCAAGTGCAGCTAGTATTGATAATGAGAAGAATGACAGCTATCGGTTAAATTTAAAGAGCATTACATTAGTAAAGGGCAAATCTTTTCCATTAAAAGTGTACAATTTAGGTGAAAATGCCAAGGTACTTTTTAAATCAGACAACCCAGATATCGCTTCAATTACTGAAGATAGTGGTATTATCTCTGCCAACAAAGCTGGCACAGCGGTTGTCACTGTTACGATTAAAGATGGTGCTTATCCCGTCAGCTTAACTTGTGATGTTACTGTAGGGCTTCCCGCTTTCAGTGTAAAGCTTACCAAATCAAGAATTATTCTTGGTGTCGATAAGTCGGATTACTTAAGCGTTATATTAAAGCCTATTAACACCCTTGAAAATGCCAAATTTTCTATCAAGGATTACAATATAGCATCCGTAAGTGCCAGTGGTCGTATTACTGCTAAGAAGGCAGGATTGACCTATGCATTTGCTGAAATTGATGCTACAAATGTTGATGGAACCCCCAGATATTCCCGTTGTACGGTAATTGTAACTAGCACGGAAGATGCACCAAAATTAGAAGAGTATTTTAACAATCATCCTGAATTTGATTTTATTAATGATGATGAACTTAACAAAGCTCTGGATGAGTACTTTAATTCAAAGTATGATCCAACTTCAAGTACATCATTAGATAAAAGTCTTAATAAGTTCTTAGATGATAAATTTAACCTTGCTAATTATAAGGCGCAAAGAGATGCTGCCTTAGCTAAAATGCTAAATTAGACAGAAAAACCACTAAATCATATGACAGTTATAAGGAACATGCAGTTAAATGCATGTTCCTTTTTATTTTTAAATAAGTTACTTTTGCAGTTACTATTTATGAATATCTCTTTGATAACTTGCTTCAAGATGGTATACTATCCTTACTTATTAAGAAAGGTTGGGTTAAACTATGGATTTTAAATTTGCACATAATAATATTAATGTATTTGACTTGGATAAGTCCTTGGCATTCTATAAATCAGCCCTTGGTCTTAAAGAGGTAAGAAGAAAAGCACCGGAATCCGGTGACTTTATCCTTGTATATCTGGGAGATGGCTCCACGAATCATCAGCTGGAATTAACTTGGCTAAGAGATTGGGATCGTCCTTATAATCTTGGAGACAATGAAATTCATCTAGCTTTTGTAACCGATGATTACGAAGCTGCTCATAAAAAACATTCTGAAATGGGTTGTATTTGTTTTGAAAATCCAGGCATGGGCATTTACTTCATCAGTGATCCGGATGGCTACTGGCTCGAGATTATTCCGGCTAGGTAGAGTTGGAAACTACTTATAAGAGACGAATGGAGCCTTTGTGGCATCTAATGTGTATCGACGCTCGACCGAAACACATTTTAGAATTCCACAAAGGCTCTATCCTGATTTTCTATATTTTTAAATTCCTCTCGATAGTTATCGTTAGTTTACTTACCAAGAATCTCATATTCATATTGGTTAACCATACATTAACATCTATTTTCTATTTTCCATAAGCTTTAACAACCACGCTCTCTCACTTCTCGATATTTCAGTATCCTGCTGGTTATTATCATAAAGTCTTCTCGCTGCAGTAATTGGTAAACATCGAAAAATATCTTCTTCCTGAATCCCTGATAGTTTGCAGTAACAGGTCACATAGTCTTTTGCTAAATCAGCAAATAGTTCTGCTATTGATTCTTGCAATACATGCTTAATGGCAGGTGAACTTAATGTCATATAGGTCCATGCAACATCTAATAATGGATTTCCTAAGCAGGCTCCATTCCAATCGATAACACGATATTCATTATCTTCACCGATTATATTGAGGGGTTGGTAATCTCCATGACATAGTGTATTCCCCTTTGGCATGGTATCAAGAAGTTCTAATAACAGTTCGGCTTTATCTGCTAATATGCTCTTTAACTCCACAATGCGATTTCTTAGAAAATCATATTGTGAGGGTAACTCATTTATTATTTTCTGATGAATATCATAATGCATTTGTGCAAACTTAGTTGCCAGTTCGGTTTGATATACTCCTCGCAAAAGTGGTTCTGCCATTATCTTTCCAGGAATACGTTCATATATTAAAGCTTTTTTACCATCAATATTTGTCAAACCTATCAGCTTTGGAGCTGCAAATACATGATTATTTAATATCTGTCCTATATATAATTCATTGTCTATTACATCATCTGTAACATGAGGTTTATAAACTTTTACTACTTCCTTATCTCCCCATTCGTAAACATTGGAGGCTCCACCACTCCCCAATTCTTTCCCTATTTCATCTATCATCTATCACCTCAGGTGCAATATTTATATTAAAAAACTAGTTATTACTAGAACGTATAACGTTTTTAGAACCTTTATCGGCATTTCTTGATTATCAAATATTTGCAACATTCCTTTCGGCGTTATTTTATAATCAACTAACTCCTCTTGATATTGAATTACCGAAGCAGCAATAAAATTAATGTGGTCATTAAAGACCCGAAGCATTGCTGTAATTCATTCATACTTGCTTCATTTTCTTCGTATAGAAATAACCAAATGTAGGTATCGCATATATTAATTCAACCAAATATAATATTGAAAAAGAAGCAAACAAATACCGTTGGTGTTGGTAGTTATAAATTAACCATGCAACTATTAGAATGAAATTCTTTGATATAAGTAACCAATAACCCCACTTTTTAAGTTTCAGATACCCATAAGCAATTGCCATTAAAACAACGGCAAAAAGTATCCTTGTTACCTCTTGTTTCATATTAGGAATACTTAATCCAGGTAGCTGAACAGTTATTTCAACTACGTTTAAGATTGGAAAGCAGGATATAATGAGTAAGACTGCAACCAGTATATTATAATCCCCTAGTAAGGTTATTATATTGGGTCTGCTTTTGCTCATAACAATCTCCCTCTATAATATTATCGTATTCCATTGATTCGTTATAATTTAATTAAATACCTACATAATGATACGCAATTCTAGGACTTCCATCACCTACATAAATAATACCGCACCGCTTAAAATCATTCTTCTCTAAAAGATATTGCATTATTTTATTATCATGATGTGTATCCGCTCTTAAATTTTTTGTTTTTTCTTTGCAAAACTCTATACATTTGCTGGTTACGCCCTTAATTGCTCCATCGCCTGCTAATCTATGAATTGTTCCATAGGGGTCTTCGTTTTTCCAGGAACCATTTTCTATGATCGCATAGGTTGGATCAGCTCCGAACATAAGGACAAATACAGCATGTACTTCGTTATCAGAAGAGCACACTACATAACAATGCTTTTTCATTATGTCATCTTCAAGAAGCTCTCTTTGCGGGTAACCATCCCTCCATTGCGTAGAATTGCCATTATTGTTCATATATTCTTTTGCTTTACTATAAACTTTCATGATTGAGTCTAAATCATCAATTTTAGCTTCCCTTACTGCCATTTATCCATTGTCCTTTCAAATAATATTCTACAGAAACATCAGTCCCTTGTGCGTAAAAATCCCAAATAACGAGTTCCCTGAAAGGTAAGCTTTCCACTATCCTGTTCTACCAGTAACCCGTACTCTTTATCACGAACATGAAATTCCATTCGGTCACCGCTAGCTACTTCAAAAGTTACATAATAGGTTGTTGAAGAGGTATCCTGAAACATATTATCTGTATTATTTTGAAAATGATCTATCTGTGACCTCTTCGTTATAACAGTAGCCTCCACTGTAAGAATTGGAGATGCATTATTCTTACTCCATTGTTTAACGCCAAGTATCAAAAATACGATTATTAATGTAAATACAAGGATAAATCCTAATATTACGATTATAGGTATTATACTAAACATGATACCCGGTCCTTCAAACGGTGAAAATCCCATTCATATATCCTCCCACTGATTTATTTAATTCTTTTTATTACTCCTAGTTATATGCTATTTCTATTACTGCCATTTCTATTACTGCTACTTCCTTAACTTTCTTGACTAACTTTCTTTTTTGTGAGTCTATATTTTATATACTTAATTCCTCCGAGTACAGCTATATAAGCGGCACTAAATAACAAGCTTTTTATAATGTTCTCTTCTACGAATAGAAACATTAAAATAAATACCAGTACAAATTGTATAAAATAAACTAACAGTATTTGCGATATTTTCATTTTATCCTCCAACTCTTTTCCCTCAATATAATGTAGGTGTAGCCAGGCTTTCACCACAAAACAAACTGGTATTATTATACAATACATCCACCTAGATTACTATGCAATTTTATTAATATAGATTTAGAATAAAATAATAAGCACATTAAAATTTCCAAGGAGTAACAATTATCACTAATGCACTCTTTATGATCAGGAAATTTTATAATGAATGAATATAAGCCTACTTAGTAATAATAAAGAGACTGATTTTACCACCGTATTGGCTAGTTCAAATCAGTCTCTTTGTATTATATTTGCGCTACGTCTACAAGTGTGATTTCTTCGTTGGCATTCTCCATACTGGTGAGAAGTGCCGCTGCTGTATCAATTGCAGTAAAGCAGGTAACACCGGTCTCTATGGAGGTACGACGGATCAAGAAACCATCTCTGGTTTTATCACGCCCTAAGGTAGGTGTATTTATTACCATATCAATTTCATGACTCATGATAAGGTCCAGTATATTGGGATGATCCTGATCAATCTTACGGATTGTGGTTGCTGGAATTCCATTATCAGTTAAGGCTTCGGCTGTTCCTTCGGTGGCAAAGATTTCATAACCAAGTGCGATTAGCCTTCTACCGAGCTCTACTGCTTCTTCACGATCCTGTTTTTTCACTGTCATTATCATCTTCTTATGTTTTGGCAGATTAACACCAGCTCCTAAAAAGGCTTTATATAGAGCTTCGTGATAGGTCTTTGCAATACCTAAGCACTCACCGGTAGATTTCATTTCTGGCCCTAAACTAGTTTCTGCACCGCGAAGCTTCTCAAAGGAGAACACCGGCATCTTGATTGCGATATATGCTGATTCCGGCCACAATCCAGGTTCATAACCCTGTGACTTAATGCTCTCACCTAGGATAACCTTTGTTGCGATATCTACAATTGGAAGTGCAGTTACTTTACTAATATAAGGAACTGTACGACTGGAACGAGGATTTACTTCGATTACATATACCTTTTCGTTGAATACGATGAACTGAATGTTGATTAATCCGATGACATGTAAGGAGCTTGCCAGTTTTTTGGTATAATCAACTATCTCATCCTTTACTTTATCGCTTATGCTTTGAGACGGATATACCGAAATACTATCTCCTGAATGAATTCCGGCTCTTTCAATATGTTCCATAATACCAGGGATTAGAATATCTTCTCCATCACATACCGCATCAACTTCTACTTCTTTACCCATGAGGTATTTATCAACTAATATTGGATGTTCCTGAACTGTCATATTAATGATATTCATAAACTCTACTATATCTTCATCACTAATGGCAATCTGCATGCCCTGACCGCCAAGTACATAGGATGGACGAACCAGAACCGGATACCCCAGCTCTTTTGCAGCTGCAAGCGCTTCCTCCGTGGTATATACTGTCTTACCTGCTGGTCTTGGTATATTACAATCTTCCAGTATCTTATCAAATAACTCTCTATCCTCTGCTGCATCCACATCTGCTGCCGAGGTTCCAAGAATAGGTACACCCATCTTAAGTAATGCATCTGTTAGTTTAATTGCAGTCTGACCACCGAACTGAACCACTGCGCCGTCTGGCTTTTCGATATCAACAATACTTTCGACATCCTCAGGTGTAAGAGGCTCAAAATACAGCTTATCAGCAATATCAAAGTCCGTACTTACTGTCTCTGGATTGTTGTTTACAATAATGGTTTCACAGCCACTCTTTGATAATGCCCATACACTGTGTACCGAGCAGTAATCAAATTCAATACCTTGACCGATACGGATTGGCCCGGAACCCAGAACCATAATCTTCTTTCTTCCACTGGTCTCTTCTACCTCATTGTAATCTCCGAAGGTTGAGTAGTAATAAGGAGTAGCAGCATCAAATTCAGCTGCACAGGTATCTACCATCTTATATGCTGCTACGATGCCATTCTGCTTACGGTCAGCTTTAATTTCAGCCACAGACTTACCTGTCAATTCAGAGATAACTTTATCTGGGTAGCCCAGTCTTTTCGCTTCCTTAAGCAGCTCAATGCTGTGAGGTTTTGTCGCCAAATCTTGCTCAAGTTTTACGAGAATTGCTATCTTATCAATGAACCAATAATCAATTTTAGTGATGTCATGTATTTGCTCAAAGGTAATTCCTTTACGGATTGCTTCAGCAATTGCAAAGAGTCGTCTGTCATCTATCTTATATAGTTCCTCTTTCACTTCTTCTAGTGTCATCTTTCCATAATTACCATACTTCAAGCTGTAGATATTCTGTTCCAGAGAGCGAAGTGCCTTCATTAAAGCAGCTTCAAAGCTGTTGCTAATTGCCATTACCTCACCAGTTGCCTTCATTTGGGTGGATAGAACCCTTTTGGCGGTAATGAATTTATCAAAAGGCCACTTTGGTATTTTGACTACACAGTAATCCAGTGTTGGTTCAAAACTAGCATAGGTTTTCTTGGTTACTGCATTTTGAATCTCATCTAAATGATATCCCAGAGCAATCTTTGCCGCCACCTTGGCAATTGGATAACCAGTCGCTTTAGATGCAAGAGCGGAGGAACGGCTTACACGGGGATTAACTTCAATTACACAGTATTCAAAGGTATCAGGATGAAGCGCATACTGTACGTTACAGCCACCAGTGATACCAAGTTCAGTAATAATATTTAAAGCAGAGCTTCTCAACATCTGATACTCTTTATCCCCTAAGGTTTGAGAGGGTGCAACTACGATACTGTCACCAGTATGAACTCCAACTGGATCCAGGTTCTCCATGTTACATACGGTAATACAATTCCCTGCACCATCACGCATTACTTCGTATTCAATTTCCTTCCAGCCTGCAATACAACGCTCAATTAAGCACTGGCCTACACGGGATAGACGTAATCCATTGGAGCAGATATCTTCCAGCTCTTCCTGGGTCGCTGCTATACCACCACCACTGCCTCCTAGCGTATAAGCGGGACGTACTACCACCGGATATCCAATTATTTCAGCAAACTCTACTGCAGCCTTAACTGTTGTTACTACAGTACTTGGCGCACAAGGCTCTCCAATCTTCTCCATGGTAGTTTTAAATTCTAATCGGTCCTCTGCCTTTTTGATAGTTAAAGAAGTGGTACCAATTAATTTAACATCATTCTCTTTTAGAAATCCGGACTCCTCAAGTTCCATAGCAATGTTAAGAGCTGCCTGACCTCCGAGGGTAGGTAATACACTGTCTGGCTTCTCCTTTAGAATAATTCTCTTTACGAAATCCGGTGTTAATGGCTCTATGTAGACAATATCAGCGATTTCTTTGTCTGTCATAATGGTTGCCGGATTTGAATTTACCAGTACTACTGTAATGCCTTCTTCTTTTAATGAGCGACATGCCTGTGTTCCCGCATAGTCAAACTCTGCCGCCTGACCAATGATAATTGGACCCGACCCAACTACTAATACTTTTTGGATACTCTCATTTCTTGGCATTATCGCTGTACCTCCATCATATTAATAAATTCGTTGAATAAAAATTCACTATCCATCGGTCCTGCACATGCTTCAGGATGGAATTGCACCGAGAATACATTCTTACCCAGGTAGTGCATTCCTTCCACTGTTTTGTCATTTACATTGACAAAACTTACTTCTGCAACCTGTGGTTTTAAACTTTCCGGCAATACCATGTATCCATGATTTTGTGTAGAGATATAAACTCTTCCAGTTTTCAAATCCTTTACCGGATGGTTGGCTCCTCGATGTCCATACTTCATTTTTTGTGTGTCTCCACCGTTTGCAAGAGCAAGTAACTGATGTCCCAGGCAAATTGCAAAGATTGGTACATTGCTGTCAAACATGTTCTTAACTTCTTTTATTATATCAGTGCACTCCTTTGGATCACCAGGTCCATTGGATAACATAATTCCATCAGGATTATTTTTCAGCACTTCTTCTGCCTTTGTGAAAGCTGGATATATCGTTACCTCACAGCCTCTATTTGATAAACATCTTGGAATATTCAGCTTTAAGCCATAATCCATTAATGCAACCTTATACTTTGTTTCTCCGATGGCTGGAACTACTTTAACATCGGTTCTGCTTGTTTTTTCAATCACTTTAAGTACTTGATACTGATGAATTTTATTAATTACATCTTCGAGCTTATAATTCTCGTCTGTTGTAATCATTCCATTCATCGTGCCCTTATTCCTTAAGATTTTAACCAGTGCTCTGGTATCAATCCCTGCTATTCCAGGAATATCATTACGCTCCAGGAAGCTTTGAATGCTTTCTTCACTTCGAAAATTGCTAGGTATTCTTGATAATTCTCTTACAATAAAACCATCCAGCCAAGGCTTGTGTGATTCCATGTCTTCATAGCTAATCCCGTAGTTACCAATCAAAGGATAAGTCATTACCACACTTTGACCAGCGTAGGAAGGGTCAGTCAATACCTCCAGATACCCTGTCATTCCAGTATTGAAGACGATCTCACTAATGATCTCTCTCTGCGCCCCTATACTTTCACCGGTAAAGACATTGCCATCCTCAAGAATTAAGAATGCTTTCATCAAATCCTCCATTCTACCGCATAAGCGGCTAGTGACTAAATTTTTGCAAAAAAAAAGAATACAGGTCAACTTAAACGATACACTACTTTGCATATCTCGTCAATCCATCTTTTAATTTTTATTAATAATTTTGAATAAATATTCATTTTTTCTATACATTTTTATGATTTTAACACATTCAATTTCAAATTACAAGAGGGTAAATAAAATATTTTTTAGTATAAAACACCCTATTATTAGCTCTTCTTATGAATTAGGTTCACATTTTAAATATAAGTACATATTTTATTAATAACGATAGCTTATGAGGTAATCACCATGAATAAGTTTGGTACATCCGATATGAGATTTAATGCAAAAAATCAGATTAAGGTATATCCCACACAGATGGATACTCAATCTCTAGGCCGCTTATTAGTTCGCTGCAATGCACCTGGTGAGCTACCTATTGAAAACGCTACTATTTCCATCTCTCTCCCCAGTAATCCAGGCGTCGTTGTTGAACAATTCAGTACGGATAACTCCGGTCTTTCACAGGAAATCATTTTAAACGCACCTCCTATTGACTACAGCTTAAGCCCCTCCGAAGTTCAACCCTATTCAGAATATAACGTTGAAATAACCGCACCTGGTTTTGAAACTGCAATGTTCTCTGGGGTACAAATACTTGCGGCTGTTACCGCCGAACAAAACGCCGTATTGGTTCCGCAGCCTGAACAACCAGTGGAAGGTGAATTGTTTGTAATTGCTCCTCATACTCTGTACGGAGACTTCCCACCAAAAATTCCAGAGGATGAGATAAAACCTACCGGTGAATCCGGAGAAATTGTACTACCAAGCGTTGTTGTACCCGAATTTGTAATTGTACATGATGGCCCACCCACCGATTCTTCTGCTGCTAACTATTGGGTACGTTATAAGGATTATATTAAGAATGTTGCCTCCAGTGAGATTTATGCTACTTGGTCCGAAAACACGATTTATGCCAATATCTTAGCTATTCAGTCTTTCACCTTAAACAGAGTTTTTACTGAATGGTATCGTAATCAAGGTTATAATTTTACCATTACTTCATCTACTGCCTATGACCATAAATGGACCAGAGGACGTAATATCTTTACTAACATTAGCCGCTTGGTGGATTCTGTTTTTGTTAACTATTTATCAAGACCTAATGTAAAACAACCGATTTTAACCCAGTATTGTGACGGAAATCGCGTTCAGTGTCCCGGTTGGATGACACAATGGGGCTCTAAAACTCTTGGCGACCAGGGAATGAGTGCAATTCAGATTCTTAGAAACTTTTATGGTAATAGCATGTATATTAATACAGCCACAGAAGTAGCAGGTGTTCCAAGATCCTGGCCCGGTTTTAACTTAACAATAGGTTCAAGCGGAGCAAGTGTGCGTATGATACAAGAGCAGCTGAATCGAATTGCCGAGGCGTATTCTGCAATCCCAAGAATAGCCGTGGATGGTAGTTATGGTCCTCAAACTTCAGCGTCTGTCAGCGCATTCCAGCGGATTTTTGGTCTTCCGGATACCGGTATAGTTGATCTGGCAACCTGGTATAAAATATCACAAATATATGTTGGTGTAACAAGAATAGGTCAATAACTATCACAACTTCCTAATGGTTTCATAATTTATTATGAGTAGAATATGAGGTATGCAGATATGCAGTATAGACATTACCCACTCGTTCATAAATATGCAGAAAAGAACATACGAGTCTATCCAACTGAAATGAGTACACAGTCCTTAGGAAAACTTAGAGCAAGGATTACAAATAGTCAGTATGTACCAGTTGCTAACGCTACTGTTACTGTTAGCTTGCCCAATGACCCTAATAACGTACTTGGAGAGCTGACTACCAATGCCTCCGGTGTCACCGAAGAGATCGAGCTTCCAGCTCCTTCTCTGGAATACAGTCAAGCGCCTTCTCTTGTACAGCCCTATTCGGAGTATAGTATCCGTGTAACTGCAGATAATTACCTGCCAGTTACTATTCAGAATATGGAGATTTTGCCCAATGCAACTGCAATTCAAGAAGCATTTTTACAAACACAAAACCCTCAAGACGGTTCTTTATATGTAATCCCACCCCATACACTTTACGGTGATTATCCGCCTAAAATAGCAGAGGCAGAAATTAAGGACACCAATGCCTCCGGTGAGATTGTATTGCCAAGTGTCGTAATCCCGGAATATGTCGTTGTTCACGATGGTCCTCCTACAGATGCCTCAGCCACAAATCATTATGTCAGATTTCGTGATTATATTAAGAATGTTGCCTCCAGTGAGATCTATGCCACTTGGCCGGAGTCAACTATCACTGCAAATGTTCTTGCTATTTTATCCTTTACCTTGAACCGCGTGTACACGGAATGGTATCGTAATCAAGGGTTTAATTTTACAATTACCTCCTCCACTGCCTTTGACCACAAATGGATGCCTGGACGAAATATTTACGCCAACATAGGTTTAATTGTAGACCAGATGTTTAATAATTATCTTTCCCGACCTGGTGTAAAGCAGCCAATTTTGACTCAATATTGCGATGGTAACAGGGTGAAATGTCCAAACTGGATGACACAATGGGGTTCCAAAACTCTTGGTGACCAAGGTATGACAGCGATACAGATATTAAGGAATTTTTATGGCGATTCCATTTATATTAATTCTGCCACAGAGGTTTCTGGAGTACCTGCTTCCTGGCCTGGTTCCAATTTAACGATTGGTGCAAGTGGTGCCAACGTACGAACCATACAGGAGCAATTAAATCGTGTAGGCGATACCTATACTGTGATTCCAAAGGTCGCTGTTAACGGACAGTTTGATCAGGCAACTGCAGATGCAGTTAAGGCTTTTCAGAGCACCTTTGATCTACCCGCTAATGGAATAGTTGATCTACCAACCTGGTATAAGATTTCAAATATCTATGTTGCTGTTGCAAGATTAGCAGAATATTCCTAAATCATCCTATACAGACACTTTACCTTTGTATATAAAAGATGTAGCGTCAAGGTCTTTCACTTAATTTAAATAAATAGAAGAACATTCTCCAATCTGATATGTCTCCTGTCAAGTCTAGGAGAGCCCTATCAATCTGAAGCTGTTCTTCTTTTTTATTTTTTGTATTTCCATTTACCATGGAAAAACATATGGTTCCCTATGATCTAGTGTATCAAACTCATATCCCATATCACTTATCATTTTAATAATATCTGGCAACATTTCCACGGTTAGGTCATTTATTTTTGAGTCATGCATTAATATAATTGGGTTGTTTTGCCTCTTGAGATCCTTTTTTATATTTCTAAGAATGGAAGAAGACGTTGGGTTGCCAATGGAATCGTCGGCGCTAACATTCCAGTCATAGCAAGAAAAACCTCTTCTCTCCATCTCATCAATTAAAGCATCTTTTATCTTAGTATTATATTTATTATTACTCCCCCAGGGGAATCGAAAGATATTGACCCTCTCCCCTGTAATATCATAAATCTGCTGATAGACCGTATTAAAATCGTCCAGAAAACGTTCTATGGAACAGTATATTTTATTACACATATGGGAATAGGTATGAATTCCAATTACATGCCCTTCATACATCATACGCTTTAAGCTATCCTCACCTTCATCATTAATTGCACTGCCAACAATAAAGAAGGTTGCTTTGATATCATGCTCTTTCAAAATATCTAAAACCTCAAAAGTGTTTTTACTTGGGCCATCATCAAAGGTTAAATATGCAACTTTTTTCTCTTTACTTGGTGTCATTGGAACTAAATACTCTGTATATAGATCAGGAAACATTTCTGTATAGTCTGGGGTATGCTTTGTTGTTGTTAAATCTTCTCCCTTAGCAGCTTCATTTTCCAATTGTACTAATTCCATGAGCTGCCGCTCATTTATATCTGAAGCTTGGGAGGAATCCTGCAAACCTATTTTTTCAGGTTTATCAAGTAATAATATAATCACGCTGAAACCAACGATTAAGGCTAAGCCAATAAGAATTTTAAGTTTCACTATTATTTCCTTAGATTTTTCTTACTAACATCATATGCAAGTCACTCTTTGTTATTCTTGGGATTTTGCGCATTAATGATTAGAGTGTCAAAACTTAACAGTTTGTCTATATTTTTTTCTTATTGTCATAAATCTTACATAACTCTATAATATTAATAGATAACGAAATAAAATCAGGGGAGGTTTCCATGCGACATTTATTACATAGAGGTCTATTTTTAATATTTATTCTATTTATGATGACACTCATCTTACCTGCTTGTTCTAAGGAAAATGATGTCAGGTCTACCGATAAAGCAGATGATACTATTTATACAGATGTCAATTTAAGCATCGGCTCTAATAAAGGACAAGCCAACAATACACCCTCGGTAACTCTTAGTCCCGAAACGAATAATGATACTTTGGTTGCAGATGGTTCTATTACTCTAATGCAATTAGATAATGCTGCTAAATCTAAAGAGGAGGATAAAGAACCCTATATTATCGCCATTGATGCTGGACATCAGAAAAAAGGAAACTATGACAAAGAACCAGTTGGACCCGGTTCAAAAACTATGAAAACAAAGGTCAGTTCAGGAACACGTGGCGTCTCTTCCGGTGTCTATGAATATGAACTTACTCTTAAATTAGCCAAAGGTGTAAAGAAGGAATTAATAGCACGTGGTTATGAAGTCGTTATGATCAGGGATAAGCACGATGTGGATATTAGTAATAAAGAGCGATCTGAAATAGCAAATGAAAGTGGTGCCGACATATTAATTCGTATTCATGCAGATGGGTATTCCGATCCAAGCGTTAATGGTGTCAGCACACTCTACCCTTCAAAGAAAAATCCTTATGTTGCTAATCTTAGTGCTGATAGTTATTCCTTATCCAAGAAGATTGTGGATTCCATATGCAAGCAGACCAAAGCAAAAAATCGAGGTACCATGCCACACGATGATATGAGTGGTATCAATTGGAGTGAAATACCCGTTACAATAATAGAAGTGGGCTTTATGACAAATAAAAAAGAAGATAAGCTGTTGCAAACCAAGGATTATCAATCAAAAATAATAAAGGGTATTTGCAATGGTATTGATAATTACTTTGATTAAACTTATTTTCTTCGTATAGATTTATAATATCTACAAATAATACCTCCAGATGGAGGTGATTTTAATGGACCCATATACCGCAAATACTTCTCCAATGCAATCTGTTTTTACATCAGTGCCCTTTGGAAATAATATTTTTTTAGCAAGTGTATTTGTGAATGAAGAAGATCAAAATAGTTATCTTTCTTCTCTTGATTCTGATACCAGAGAGTATGTCCTTAGACATAAAGATGAATTTAGAACACGACAGGATATCGTTGATTTTGTTGGTCGTATGCGTAACAGCTGAGGAACTCCTCAGCTGTTTTTTATGATTGTTAAGGGAGTATATCTAAAACCGTATCCAGTGCTTTATCTGCTTCCACTTCTATATCAGGTGTCAGTGGCTCCTGGTCACGTGTTGAATCAGGTCTATGAAATCTTTTATAGGACATGCCTAAACATAATTTTGAGTTTGGTAACTGAAAGGAAAGTACATCACCATAACTGCTTGGCATATTACCAGAGGTTTCACCCACGATTGTTGCTAGCTTATTATCGGATAGATATGTTCCGAACATATTTGCAGAGCTAAAGGTTCTAGAGGAGGTTAATACATAAATATTACCATCATAGGTTTTAGATCTTTTATTGTTCTCTAAAGTACTAGGCTTACCTTTAATCAAAAAGTTACCAAATCTAATGTCCGTAGTATAATCTTTATAGGAATCAATATTTAAATACTCTATAAAGGCGTTTACTACCCTACTATTCCCACCACCGTTATATCGTAAATCAATGATAATGGTTTTAATATCATTCTCGAATACTGAATTAAAGAATTCTTCTAACTTATTAGAATAAATATCATTATAATTACATTCTAAAAGGGTTAAAATCGCAGCCTTTTTCTCTTGGTTTATCTCATAAGAAACAAATTCCTCACTATCTCCTGCCTCAGTTTTCTGCTCCTGCGGTTCAACTTCGAAGTCATAATGAGTTGTTATCTTGTCAGCACCATTAAAATATGAAATATCTACTCCATCCGAGGTATCAATGTCAAGAAACCTCATATAAGCTTCTTTCATCAGCTGTCTGTGAAATTGAAATTCTGCATAACTTTCCAGCTCATAGGAAAACTGACTGCAAAAGGTCGAATATAAATCATCAATTTCTACTCCATCAATTGATATTAGATCCATATCAGCTAAAGAAATCTGATTACCTGCTAAATAATTCATCACATCATTCTTTATGTAAACATTCGTATGTCCATCTTGAAATTTAGATACAATTCTTGCAGCTACCTGCCACAGTTGTAAAACCGTACATCCCTCTTTTAAGCTTGAGAGTTCTTCTTGATACTGTAAATTAACTGCTTTAGTTAACTCCTCTGAACCATCTAAATAGGCTGGGTGATACTTTTTTAGTTGCTTCATTAAGTAACCAAGATCGTCAGTTACCTGCTTCTCTGACAACTCTGTATCTAATCCCATTGTTGTTTTATAAGAACTAACTGTTTCTCTATATGGATCAAATCCCAATTTCCAAACCGCAAAGCCTATTATACAAAGAAGTAAAATAGCAATTGCAATTCCCCCGATAACTTTAATTTGCTTTTTCTTCATATACCCTCCCCACTTCACACTTTAATCTATAATATCATTTGCTTATTTATACTTACAAGCTCTGCCCAGCCGTCTTTGTACCTCTCATACAATAATAGTTTTGATTATACAACACACATACATTTATTACCATACAGTTTAGTGAATTCTTAACTAATATTAATATTTCAATAAACCTTATTCATACTTCGTTTACCCTTATTTGCCATATACAAGATGAAACGACAAGTCGTTTCACTTGTCATGAAATGAAAAAAATCGCTGCACGAGTTTCTTCAGTCATCTCTAGTGCATTGGTATAACAACAAAAGAATGCTATACTTGCCAACTCCTAGCATAATAAAAGAGTAAGAACAATTAAGCATTCCATTTGTTATTAAAACTAGATTGGTGGCATAAGCCCTCAATAAACCTGGCAGATGAGTAGGTGTATCTATATATTCAGATGGCGCAGACCGGCAAAGAAGGATTGCACGATTTATGCAATCCTTCTTTGGTAAGGCAAGTCCAGATGAATATATAGATACACCTACTCATTTCAACGCCTATATCTGGGCTTATGACACCTCATTTATGAAATTGCAATTACATCATTCCCATTCCAGGACCGCCTGCTGGCATTGCTGGTTCATTGGTTTTGATATTAGCAACAACAGATTCTGTTGTTAACAATGTAGAAGCAACACTAGTTGCGTTTTGCAGAGCGCTTCTAGCTACCTTCGTAGGATCAAGAATACCTGCCTGAACCATATCTACATATGCTTCTGCTAATGCATCAAAACCGATACCTGGCTGGCTTTCTTTTACCTTACTGATTACCACGGAGCCTTCTAAGCCTGCATTGTATACGATGCTGAATAAAGGAGCTTCAAGAGCCTTTAATATTATGTTAGCACCAGTCTTCTCATCACCTTCTAGGTTAACTGCTAATTTAGCAACTTCCTTGGAAGCGTGAATATATGCGGAACCACCACCTGCAATGATACCTTCTTCAACTGCTGCTCTGGTAGCTGCAAGAGCATCTTCCATACGAAGCTTATTTTCCTTCATTTCTGTCTCAGTAGCCGCACCAACACGGATAACCGCAACACCACCAGCTAATTTTGCAAGTCTTTCCTGTAATTTTTCTCTATCAAATTCAGAAGTAGTTTCTTCGATCTGTGCCTTAATCTGTGCAATTCTTGCATTGATATCAGCCTTATCACCTTCAC
Organism: Bacillota bacterium; assembly: GCA_023407575.1. Classification (GTDB taxonomy): domain Bacteria; phylum Bacillota; class Clostridia; order Lachnospirales; family Lachnospiraceae; genus Mobilitalea. The sequence continues at coordinate 567,816 of JAEYLX010000026.1, read as the reverse complement.
CGTCAACAATGATAGTGTTCTCTTTCTGAATCTTAACGGATTTAGCACGACCTAATTGCTCTAAAGTAGCTTCCTTTAAATCAAGTCCTAACTCGTCAGTGATTACAGTACCACCAGTTAAAATAGCAATATCCTGAAGCATTGCTTTTCTTCTATCACCATAGCCAGGAGCCTTAACAGCAACTACAATAAAGGTTCCACGAAGTTTATTAAGTACTAAGGTTGTAAGTGCTTCGCCTTCCACATCTTCAGCAATGATTAATAATCTTGCACCTGTCTGAACGATCTGCTCTAATACAGGTAAAATCTCCTGAATATTAGAAATCTTCTTATCCGTGATAAGGATATAAGGATTATCTAAGTTAGCTTCCATTTTATCCATATCAGTACACATATAAGCGGATACATATCCACGATCAAACTGCATACCTTCTACAAGTTCAAGTTCTGTTTTCATAGTCTTGGACTCTTCAATCGTAATAACACCATCATTGGAAACTTTCTCCATAGCGTCAGCAACCAACTGACCTACTTCATCATCACCAGCAGAGATAGCTGCTACTCTAGCAATTTGTTCTTTGCCCTGTAAGCTTGAGCTCATCTTGGTAATTGCTTCAACAGCGCAATCAGTTGCTTTCTTCATACCCTTACGAAGGATAATTGGATTTGCACCTGCTGCAAGGTTCTTGATACCTTCAGCAATCATTGCCTGTGCAAGCACAGTAGCAGTGGTTGTACCATCACCAGCTACATCGTTTGTCTTTGTAGCAACTTCTTTTACTAACTGTGCACCCATATTTTCAAATGGATCTTCTAATTCAATTTCCTTAGCAATAGTAACACCATCATTTGTAATGAGTGGAGCACCATAAGATTTGTCAAGAACTACATTTCTTCCCTTAGGTCCTAAGGTAACTTTTACTGTATTTGCAAGCTTATTTACACCAACTTCAAGCGCTGCTCTTGCGTCAGAGCCATATTTGATTTCTTTTGCCATCGTTAATACCTCTCCTTTTAATTAGTCTTCTACTACTGCAACAATATCGTTTTGTTTTACGATAATATATTCAACGTCATCTAATTTAACTTCGGTTCCAGCATATTTGGAGTAGATAACTTTATCTCCAACCTTCACCTGCATAACTACTTCTTTCCCGTCAACCATTCCTCCAGGTCCAACTGCAATTACCTGTGCCTGTTGTGGTTTTTCCTTTGCCTGACCAGGTAATACGATTCCTGACTTTGTTGTTTCTTCAGCTACTAACTGCTGTAATACTACCTTATCTCCTAATGGTACTAGTTTCATTTGATTTCCTCCTTCAAAATATAGTTCCTATCCTGTGTGATTGTATTACTTTCACTTTGTGAAGACATCAGTGCTTCACGTTCCCTGTATCAGAGATTGTTAGCACTCTTTCTAATCGAGTGCTAACTGCTGTTTCTATATTAGTAAATTTGCTATTATTATGCAACTGTATTTTTCGAGAGATACTGCAGCAAATTTAATAATTTCTTCATCATCCTCTTATTATCTCTTTTTTTCTCATTTTTTCTTGAATTTCTCGATTACCACAAAGAAAAGTTATTACCATGCTTGGCAATAACTTTTACATTCCATACTAGTTTAGTATATTCCTATCAGGGAATTATATACCATTAACGTTATTCCAGGAAGCTGTTGGTCTTGAGCATCGTTCGAGGAAGAGCATCCTTTGAATTCTTCCAAGGCTCATCTGCATAGCGGTAATCAAATTTATCAATAAACCACTCGATATCTCCATTGACCCTTTCCAAATTATCTAGAAAGTGCTTAGTTAACTTCTTTATAAATTCTTGAAGTTCCGTTCCTTTCAGATGCTTTGGCGCTTCTGTATATAACATCTTATAATGGCTAGCGCAAAACCCCTTTGAGGAATAGAATTTTTCACGAAAACTTTCCTGTGTATTATAAAGATAAAAGATTGTTACAATATATCGTTCAAAGGTTTTATCAATTTTTTCGCACACAAAACAGGATTTTTCCATTTTATTAAGGTATTCCAACAATGCATTGGTCTCCTCTTTCTTCTTAAAGAGATTTGGAGAGGAGAGCTTATATTCGCCAGCAGAAAGCTTCTTAATGTCTTTTATCTGTTTACTCAAATGGGATTGCATAATTAATGCCAATCCAAGACGATTTTGATTCTTATATAACTTCTCCAGATGTTTCTCACAAAAACCCAAACGAGAAGTTGCTTCTCGAACATCATCCTCCATATAGCTAGGGCCAATGGTAAAATCAATCGCATCTGTCTCAAGCTTTTTATGCATTGCACAAATTGGACATTCACAGTCCGCATTAAAAGCATCACTTACTGGAATCGTGTATAAGTTCTCTTTCAACCTGCCATCCTGCCTTTATCTATTTTTGATCCGCACGGATCAGATCTTTGATGTCTCTCGCCTTTTGCTTAATCCTCTCATTAGCATCTCTGGAAATAAGTACTCTGGAAATCCATCTACCTGCTTCTTCCGTCTTACCTATTCTTCTAGCCAATTCAGCCATGAGTAATGTAATTGTAATTTCATCCATTCCACACATAGGGAAGGTTTCTTTACTAAAAGCTTCATCAAAGCCATCATATGCCTTTGCAATAAAATCTTTTTCCTCTTTTGCCAATGCTTCTATCTGCTCTTTATAATCAGGAAGCTGCGTTGATATATTTTCAGCTTTTCCTCTAAGAACCCAAGCGGTTTTAAGACAAGTATAAGCACGCTCAGAGGTTTTTGCTTTCTTTACAATGGAATTTACTAGTGCAAGTTTATGCCTTGAAATTGCATCATCATAATCATAAACACTACCTGATTCTTTAATTCCACGAAAGGATGCTGAAATACTTTTTTTAATTAATGTAGCCTGGGCAGAGGTAACATATTTAAAAAATCGATTCAGTGCTGCGAAGCCACAATGAGGACATACCACCGCATCATATTTTAACGGGTCCATATTTTGGTAGATCGGTCTAAGGTCTGTATCTAGATTTAGAAGTTTAACCTTACCTGATTTTACGGTTTTTGTTTTAAATTCCTTATCACAAACAGGACAAGAAAAGCTCTTATCAAAGATATTATCTTCCTCTGAAAATATATCCTTTACTGTTTCTGCACTGCCTTTTGCTGCTTCTTTCTCTTTTGCATCGTAGATATCCATCTCGGATAAGTTACCAAGACCGAATGCTTCTAACCCAGAAAATAAGTTAGCCAAGTTCAACTCCCCCATTTCTTATTGTATATTTCTTATAGTATTTCTTACTAATATTTCTTATAGTACTTCTTATATTATATTTTATAGTTACATAATTCCGGCATATAGGAGCTCTTTAAGGAAACAATACGATTAAATACTGGTTGTCCCTGTGTTGATTCTTTGCTATCCGAGCAGAAAAATGCCTGTCTTAAGAACTGAAAGATGTATGGGCTATATTCTCATACTTTATCTTCCATAAAGAACCTCCGGGTTAATTATTCACTTAATTGGTAGAACTATGCTTAAGTCATATAATAACACAGTTAATCATAAGTGAAAAGTATTAAAATTAAAATCAGCCTTGTTACCTAATGTATAACCAATACTAAGGTTAGCAAAAGACCATTTCAGTCATTCTATCTTCCGGATACAATGACTGAAATGGTCTTTTTAGTGTCTGAATTATTCCTTCTCTTTTCTATACTTCGCTAAGAGCAGATCCAGCATGCGCCCGTAGCTCTTTACACCATCTGTTTGAGCATTTACCTTTAGATAGGTGTCATTGATTTTACTTGATACTGTACTTACCACCGAATCCTCAAACTGAACCCAGTAGGCTGAATTTGCCCTAATGTCTTTTAGAACTCCTTCTGAATATTGGTCTCTGATTTCAAAATACAAATCCGGACTTTGGTCATACAAGGCATTTGCTGAATTTACCAATGCACTCATGATACTACTATATTGTAACTCAACATTGTCTGATTCACTTCCTACCAGATACGCAAGATAATTTGCTTCATCCTCCCGCATAAAACCACGAAGATGTGCCATTTCATGCATCATTGTCGCTGGAATTGTATAATCAGGAATATCCACATTCACATTCGCCTCCATTGTAAATGGAAAGAAGATTCCCGTAATCTCCGTATTTGACATTAGACTAGATAATAACACCGGCTTAGCCGCTCCATAAAAACCACCCAGGACAGGATATTCCTTTGCCAGGGACTCATATGCTGACTCTGCTTCTTTTGCTAACTCACGATTACTCATGGAAAGCTTAAATACACCTTCTTCATCTGTTTGCGGTACTTGCACTCTCAACTCATTTGCCTTAAGCATTAAGCTTTCTGTCAGCCCGTACAGTTCATCAACGCTGGACTCTGTTATCTCTAGACCTGAATACTCTGCAAAGGTGTATCTATAGTAATTAAGACCAGCAAAGATAGTGAATAGGAAAAGCACTATACTACCTGCACAAAAAGCATTTAAAAAACCTTTTACTATTCTCTCTCTTCTATTACTTTTTATTTTTATCAACCTGACAATAAATCTTAGGATTATAATTAGGATTATGAATGGCAGTAGTAGAACAATTAATTCTGCCAAAGAAAAAGGTAAAATTCCGGTAATGCTGGAATAAATCTGCGCGATCCATCGATACACATGTCTCGCAAAAACCTGCTCAGCAAAGAAACTACTGTTCTTCGCCAGAAGAAGTAAAAGAAATGAAACTGGAATTAACAGTAGGATATAAATGCGTCGGTATGTAAAAAGCTTCTTCACTAAGCGGTCCCCCGTCCTTTCACCTTCCAAAGAAGTATTAATTTATCCTATCGTATCACAATTTGGCACATCCTGCAATCCTATGGCAGTTTAGAGCCTTAGTAAAGCATTTCCATTCCTGTCGTTTTGAGGCATTTTCCTCCTATTTTAGATGCAAAATAGGCTAACCTGCCACTTACAGCAAATTAGCCTACTACTTTTCGCTTGTTTCAATATATTTCTACTATATTTAAAAACTAGTTTACAATCTTCGATCGGTACGTTTCGTTAAGTAATTACCAAATTCTTGAATAATCTGAACAATAATTACCATGATTATTATGGTAATTAACATGGTACCTGTTTCATATCGGTAATAGCCATAGCGGATTGCAATATCACCTAATCCTCCACCACCAACAAAACCACTCATTGCAGAATAACTTAAGATTGTTGTGACCGCAATGGCAGCTCCTATTAATAAAGATGGCTTTGCCTCAGGTATTAGTACCTTAAATATAATTTGAAAGGGGGAAGCACCCATGCTCTGTGCTGCCTCAATAACACCTTTGTCCACTTCTTTCAGAGAGGATTCTACCAGTCTGGCTATATATGGCGCTGAAGCAATGATAAGCGGAGGTATAACAGCACTCGATCCAATTGTTGTCCCAATTATAAACTTGGTGAAAGGCATAACCGATATTAATAATATAATAAACGGTACAGAGCGCAGTAAATTAACAATAACACCAAGCACTCTATTCAACCATACAAAAGGTGCAATTCCGTCTTTATCGGTAACCACCAAAAGAACTCCCAAGGGTAAGCCTATTGCATATGCAATTAAGGAAGAGGTAAAGGTCATATACAAGCTTTCGAGTATTCCTACTCCGAGCATTGATATAAAATCAATAATACCACTATTCCACATTATCTATTACCTCCTCATATGGAATCTGATTTACCGTTAGATAATTCATAATTCGCTTTCTACCGATTTCGTCCTTAGGTAATTGAATTACCATTTGACCAAAGGCTTTTCCATCAATATCTTTTGTGTCAGCAAACATAATATTAACCGGCGTCCTACATTCCAGTATCATATTCGAAATAACAGGTTCAAAGGAGGTTCTTCCATCAAAAATAATACGGCACATATGATCGCCCTCAAAGCTTTCAATATGATTATCTCCGGAGAACACCAGCTGTTTCGCAATTTTTGATTTCGGTCGAATAAATACTTCTTCTACTTCTCCAATTTCTGCGATGTTACTCTTATCTATAATCGCCACTCGATGACAGATCTCTTCAATTACACTCATTTCATGGGTAATGATGATTACCGTTATTCCAAGCTTTTGGTTAATCTCTTTTAACAGGTTCAAGATTGAACGAGTCGTTGTGGGATCAAGGGCACTGGTTGCCTCATCACAAAGTAGTACCTTAGGACTTGTTGCAAGTGCTCTAGCTATAGCAACTCTTTGCTTTTGACCTCCGGATAATTGTGACGGATACGCCTTTGCTTTATCTGCCAGACCAACAATTTCAAGCAATTCATTAGCCCTTTTTTTTGCTTCCTGCTTATTAATACCAGCAATTTCTAATGGAAAACAGATATTTTGTACGGTATTTCTTTGCATCAGCAGGTTAAACTGCTGAAAAATCATACCCATCTTCTGTCTTTCCTTCAATAAGTCTTTTTCATACAAACTTCCAAGGTCTTTTCCATCAAAGATAACTGACCCAGAGGTAGGACGTTCCAAATAATTGATACATCGTACCAGGGTACTTTTACCTGCACCACTAAGACCAATAATACCAAATATTTCACCCTCATTGATTGTCAGGTTAATATCTTCCAGGGCTTTAACTACATTATCCTTATTTTGAAAAACCTTGCCTAAACCGACAAGCTCAACAATTGGGGTTTTGCTCATTACTCCCATTCCTCCATAAACGTAATTTAATACATAAAAAAACACGATTGGAGATCCATCCATCGTGTAAAAGTTCATTCATCCTATGATAATCTCAGAATTTGCTATTCTACAGTACATTCTACGTTACACGCAAATTTAATTTACCCTTAAAATAAAAAAATCGAGGCGACAAGATTTGAACTTGCGACCTCTGCGTCCCTAACGCAGCGCTCTAGCCAAGCTGAGCCACGCCTCGATACATCAGCTAATCCCATATTTAAGATTGGCTTAGCGAAGCTGCTGAGCGGATTCGAACCGCTGACCTCTTCATTACCAATGAAGTGCTCTACCACCTGAGCTACAGTAGCAAATAGGTTACAAACCATAAATGCTTGTATATAACCAATTAAGTGTAAAAATTAAGTAAGTAAGTGTGTCATCACTATAATAGTCTTATACCAGCCGAGATAGATGGACCGACTTATAATAAATCTAAATTTCTTTGAGTACCTGGTTCAGCTTCGTTTTAATTCTTGTTAATGCATTATCAATTGTCTTTGGTTCTTTCTTAAGTACCTCTGCAATTTGTAGATATTTTAAATCCTGCATGTACAAGTCTAGCACTTGCTTCTCTAGGTCGCTCAGACGCCTTACAAGTTCATATTCTATCATACTGGTATTCTCTTTGTCAATAACTAATTCTTCTGGATTTGACACATATTTTTGTTGAATTATGTCAACTAGAACTTCCTTGTCCTCTGTATCCATATTCTCCCCATATGCTGGCGTATATAGGGAGATATAGGTATTTAAAGGAATATTTTTCTTTCGATTTGATGCCTTAATAGCGCTGTAGATTTGCCGGGAGATACATAAATCAGCAAAGTTAAAAAAGGTATTATCCTTATTCGCTTGATAGTCACGAATCGCCTTATACAGTCCAATCATACCTTCCTGTATTAGGTCGTCCTTATCTCCGCCAATAAGAAAAAGCGCTTTCGCTTTGCTTCTTACCAGATATTTATACTTTTCCAGAAGAAAATCAATTGCAGGTTGATCTCCAGCTTGGATTCTGCTAACCACTTCTTCATCTGATAATGTATCATACTTTATCACAGTTTTCATCATGGCCTCCATATTCTTACATGGTTACCGCTATTATTAAAATAGTAACTAACAAATAAACCTAATTCATTCTCTGCCTTACAATTTCATATGCCAATACTCCCATTGCCACGGAAGCATTTAAGGAATCCACTTTGCCAAACATAGGTATCTTTGCAATATAATCGCATTTTTCTTTTATCAGTCTGCCAACGCCTTCCCCTTCACCGCCAATAACTAAACCAATTGGTCCTTTCAGGTTTTGCTTATACATTACTTCGCCTTCCATATCAGCACACACGAACCAAAGACCCTTTTCCTTAAGCTCTTCGATTGTAACTGCTAGGTTTGTTACCTTTGCCACAGGGAGATAATTGATGGCTCCCGCAGATACTTTGGCAACTGTAGCTGTTAATCCCACTGCTCTTCGCTTTGGAATTATAACACCATGTGCTCCTGCCTGGTGAGCAGTTCTTATAATTGCTCCAAGATTATGAGGATCCTCAATACTATCCAGTAAAACAATGAAAGGAGGTTCTTGTTTCTCCTCCGCAGCTTTTAAAATGTCCTCAATTTCTGCATATTCATAAGCTGCTGCATATGCTATAACACCTTGATGTTTCTGTGTTTCAGACAGTTGATCCAGTCTCTCTTTTTTAACGAAGGATATAATACAATTTGTCTTCTTTGCCTCGCGAATAATTGATTTTACAGGTCCATCCTGACATCCATCAAGCACAAACAAACGATCTATTGTCTTTCCACCACGAAACGCTTCCATTACTGCATTACGTCCCTCTATTGTAAACTCCTCATATCTCATTCAATTACCAAGCCTTTCTTTGCTTCTAAATACTTATTTATAATTAGTATGCATTGCACACTTTTGCGTTCAAATGCTTTAAATGCACAGCTTTTGTTCCGCAATATTTCTCACTATTTTCCACTAATTTTATTATAAAGCTACACCCGATACATTTCATCATAATATTTTTGGTAATCACCCTTAGTAACATGTTCCATCCATTGTGCGTTCGCAAGATACCACTCAATGGTTAAGCGAATTCCTTTATGAAAAGGTGTTTCAGGCTCCCAACCCAAATCTGCTTTAATTTTATCCGGAGCAATTGCATAACGGAAATCATGACCCTTTCTATCCTCCACATAGGTGATTAAGTCATAATTTACCCATGCTTTTCTCTCATCTTCTTCTGGGAGTATCTCACTTAAGGTATCAATAATAATTTTTACGATATCAATATTCTGCTTTTCATTATGTCCGCCTACATTATAGACTTCTCCTGTTTCAGAACCTTCCGCTACCAGATCGATTGCTTTTGCATGATCCTCAACATAGAGCCAGTCTCTAACATTTTTACCACTTCCATAGACAGGCAGCTTCTTGCCATTTAATGCATTGTTAATCATTAAAGGTATTAACTTCTCTGGGAATTGATAAGGACCATAGTTATTACTGCAGCGAGTGATATTAGCTGGAAAATGAAAAGTATCAATATATGATTTAACAATTAAATCTGCTGAAGCTTTACTTGCGGAATAAGGGCTGTGTGGATCAAGAGCAGTTGTTTCATAAAAGAAGCCTTCTTCACTTTCTAAAGAACCATATACCTCATCCGTAGATACCTGAACATATCTCTTGTCTGGCAGATATCCATTTTCTGTTTCCCAAGTAATCTTTGCAGCATTGATCAGGTTCAGTGTCCCAAGCACGTTAGTACTAACAAAGACCTCTGGATTTTTAATGCTACGATCCACATGGCTTTCTGCAGCAAAATGTATTACACGGTCAATAGTATTTTCTTCAAACACCTTAAGTACTGCCTCTTTATCCAGAATATCAAGCTTAAGGAACTTATAGTTATCATACTGCTCTATCTCCTTAAGATTTTCAAGATTACCTGCATAAGTCAATACATCTATATTGATTACTTTAATTTCTTTCTGATATTTCTTCAGAAGATATAATATAAAATTAGAACCAATAAAACCAGCTCCACCAGTCACAAGGTATGTCTTCATGATTCTCTCCTTTTATTCGTTATTCATATATTCCTTTAAGGCATCCTGCCAATTCTTCATCACATAGCTATGCTCATTTCTTAACCGCTTATTATCAAGAACGGAATACATGGGACGTTTTGCAGGTACAACATACTCAGAGGATGGAATTGCTTCAAGTTCAACCTCTTTTCGTGCCATTTTAAATATCTCTTTTGCAAACCCATGCCAAGTTGTAATTCCTTCACAGGTCACATGATAGATGCCATAATTCCTGGTATCCATTAAGAACAAAATAACTCTTGCCACCTCAAGTGCACTGGTGGGTGAACCATATTGATCTGCTACCACTCTGATCTTATTGCCTGTGTCAGATAAACGAAGCATTGTTTTTACAAAATTCTTCCCTGCTCCATAAACCCAAGCTGTTCTCAAAATAAATGACTTCATACAAATCCTCTGTACAAATTCATCTCCTGCCAGCTTACTCTTCCCATATACACTAATAGGATTCGGCTTGTCCCCTTCTATATAAGGTTCTGTAGCCTCACCATCAAATACATAGTCTGAAGATAAGTGCACAAGTGTGGCTCCAATAGATTCTGCAGCCTCTGCTAAATACTTTGGTCCCAATGCATTGGTTTGATATGCCAGCTCCTGCTCACTCTCACACAAGTCTACCGCAGTCATCGCGGCGCAATTAATGATTATCTCTGGTTTTATAAGCTCAATATAGTTTTTTACAGAGATAGCATCTTTGATATCAAGGGCGGCTATGCCCTTTTCCAAATCTGCAAGAGTCTTGGTACGGTATACTTCATATATCGTATTATTTTCTAAAAGAGAATAGAGTGCCAGCCCTATCTGCCCAGATGCTCCAGTAATCAGTACTCGTTTCATTGGCATCTCCTTTAATATTATAAGTCATAGGAAAATCCGATATCACTTAATGCTTGTCTATTACTATCTTTTTCGGATAAAATTGGCTGTAAGTCTGCTTCCAACGGCCAGGGTATTCCAATCTGTTCATCATCCCAACGGATTCCACCCTCATCCTCTGGATGGTAAAAGTCCGTACATTTATAGGTGAATTCTGCCTTGTCAGATAATACTAAGAAGCCATGAGCAAACCCAGTGGGCACATAGAACATTTTCTTATTCTCAGCTGATAAAATCACACCATAATATTTACCATAAGTAGGTGAATTCTTACGGATATCCACGGCTACGTCATATACAGTTCCAGATAAGACCCGCACCAACTTACCTTGAGGATGCTGCCTTTGAAAATGGAGGCCTCTTAATACACCTTTTACAGAAGCGGACTGATTGTCCTGGACAAAAATCATGTCAAGTCCAGCCGCCTTAAAATCCTCATAATGATAGGTCTCCATAAAATAACCTCTAGCATCCGTAAATACTTTAGGTTCTACAATATATAACCCCTCTATGTCGCATTTCATAAAATTAAAGTTTCCCATCCGCCTTACCGTTACATTCCTTTTCTAGTATAGTTATAAACCTTCTACTACATCAAACAGATATTTACCATACTCGGTATTTTTCATTTTATCAGCCAATATAAGTAGTTGCTGTTTATCAATGAAACCCTGCTTATAAGCGATTTCTTCCAAACACGAAATATATAACCCTTGTCTTTTTTGAATGGAAGCCACGAAATTAGATGCCTCTAAAAGCGAATCATGACTACCGGTGTCCAGCCATGCCATACCTCGACCCATCAGTTCAACCTTTAATGTTCCTCTTTTTAAATACTGATTATTTACTTCTGTAATTTCAAGCTCACCACGTGCCGAGGGTTTAATGTTTTTCGCAATGGAGATTACTTCATTATCATAAAAGTAAAGACCAGGAACCGCATAATTTGATTTAGGTTCCTTGGGTTTTTCCTCAATTCCTGTCACGGTTCCATCCTCATCAAAGGATACAACTCCATAAGAAGTAGGATCTTTTACATAATAACCAAAGATAGTAGCACCGGATTCCCTCTGTGCTGCGTTCTGTAACATACCTGTGAATCCTCTGCCATAAAAAATATTATCACCCAGTACTAAGGCAACACGGTCATCACCAATAAATTCTTCTCCTATAATAAAAGCTTCTGCCAGCCCGTTAGGAGCATACTGTACCTTGTACTCCATGTGTAGTCCAAGAGCACTTCCATCCCCAAATAGTTCTTTAAAATCTACAATATCACGCTCTGTTGAAATGATTAAAATGTCCTTAATGCCTGCCAGCATTAATACTGACATCGGGTAATAAATCATTGGTTTGTCGTACACAGGTAGTATCTGCTTTGATATCGCCAGCGTTATCGGATATAACCTCGTGCCAAGACCACCTGCCAGAATAATTCCCTTCATCTTATTAACCATACCTTTCTCAGCTTTGCTTATTTTATACCTAAACATTGGTAGTACAAGCATTTTGTATATAGTATAATCAATTAATCCTTAAAATACAATCCCCTTGCTAATACAAGAAAAACGATAACAAAAGAAGGTATTAAAGTTTCCAACTGCACTGTTACTCTGTGCAGGGAAACAATAACACCTTCTTATTATCCCTTAAGGCTTAATAAATCATTTTTTCACATGTAGGTTATCCTTTAACTTAGCATTCCTCCAAGCATTCCGCTTAGTCCGCAGATAATAAAGACTGTGAGTAAACCTCCCAGTGGAATCGGCGACACACTGTTAAGTATTAGGCAGACCAGCAAAACAACTAGGAAATAAGACACACCCATTACCAGTCCCCATATAAATTTTTTCTGTTCCAGTTTCTTTCCTGTAAAAAATCCCCCTATAAACGCAGGCAAAATATAAGAAAGCGTAATGCCACCGCTTATAACAGCACTTGGTAAATCAAGCTGTAGCATTAAGAGGGCAAGGAGCAGCAAAAGAAATGCTGTTATAATATAGGAAAGCAATAACCCCTTTACAATTACTACTGTTTTTGTATTCTGACGGAGAACTTTTTCCATTGGGCACCTCCAGGTTACTTTACTAAATGTATATTAACCATGCTCTTTAATTATTCGCAAAAGAATAAGACAGGTCTGCTTATTCTTCTACTTCAAATCCATCTGTGGAATATTTGCAGCTAGCATTCCATACCAGCCATTCCTCATAATCCGTGGAGTACACACCCTTAATCTGCTCTCGAAGCTCTTCTGCTCCATAAGTTTTATGCGGTTTTATCCAGGTGGCAGTAAAATCCTGTAGCCACGGTCTAACTATTGCGCAGTGTTCCCCTTCCGGTATTTGTGCTAGTTTTTCTTTTGATGCTACCAACACTTTACGAATGATTTCATAGGGTTCCAGATCAGGATGTTCAATTCCGTAGTTTCCTTCGCCAAAATGAGAAGGATAAATCATGGGACAGATATAATCCAAATATTTTGCCATCTTCACATAATCCTGTCCAACTAGCCCTGCATCCACCGAGCTACTTATAATGGCACCATATACATCTGCGGAAACAAATACTCCAAGCGGTTTTATCTTCTCATAAGCGTATTTCGTAAACTCAGTAATAATTTCTTCCTTGCTTGTGGTTTTAGCTTCTTCACCAAAGTCTGCTTTTTCCATCCCTTTTCCAGTGGAGAAGCGTATATAGTCAAATTGGATTTCATCAAAGCCAATGGCTGCTGCCTGTGCGGCTATTTCTACAAGATAATCCCATACCTCTCTTCGATATGGATTTACCCAACACTCCGAATTATTGTCTCTATAAAGGGAACCATCTTGATTTTTCACTGCATACTCTTGTTTCTGTTCTGCCAGAAGAGGATCTTTAAACGCAACAATTCTAGCAATTAGGTAAATATCCTTCTTTTTGAGCTCTTTAAGAACTTCCTTCATATCTGTAATGGTATTGGTAACGGCACCTATTTCAATTGCCATTGCACTATCCATTGTATAGGAAATCTTACCTTGATCATCTTTCACATCAATTACCATTGCGTTAATTTCTGTTGTTTCTGCCAACTGGACTAAATCCTGCATACGAGCTATTCCTACCGTTGGAGCTGAAACATAAAGACCTTTTACAATTGCAGGTGTACGTCCAGGTGTCATAGCTGATACCTGAGTGTCCTCTTCAATTGCAGCAGTAGGTGTTGGGGCTATCGTCGCTGTTGGAGCTATCGTCGGCGTTTCAGTAGGAATTGTAGTTGGCGTAATCGTTGCTGAAACATCTACATTGTCATTATCTTGCTGCTTCGTTGTCTGCTGCTTAATTGTAACAACAGCATATGCTACGGTACCTATTGCAACTAATAATAGAAGCGATAACAATATCACAATAGCTTTTTTATTTACTCTCCTATGTCTTTTATAGGAGCGATTGTAATTAATATACATATCACGTTTATTTTTCATTGTTTTCATCCGTTCTTGACAAAAGGCGAAGAATAGAATAATAATTCTTTTAAATTATTCTTTTAGTGTACAGCTTCTTTTATTCATAAAAAAGTAGAAATCATAATGTAATGGTTCGTTCATGAATTGTTGTTTCTGCTAGCAATCTTAAATTATTTGTAACTTAATTCATGGAATTGCACTAATATTGTTAGTTGACACGCTTATTTTACTCATTATATAATTAATTGTACTTATTTTGTATTAATTGTATTATAATTACAAAAGGAAGGTGTTTATGCAATTTAATACACGCTTGAAGTCCCTAAGACAAAAGAACAGATTGACACAGGAAGAGTTGGCAAACATATTAGATTTAAAACCAACTGCTATTTCCAACTATGAATCTGGGAGAAATGAGCCCTGCTTTCAACGATTGGTCGCTCTATCTAAATACTTTGATGTAACCTGTGATTATCTACTGGGTGTTACGGAAAACTATACGCCAAACTCTGGTGAGATAATTGATAAGGATATGGTTGAGTGTTTTGATTTATATAGGCAACTATCACCTAAGAATGTCTCGGAAATGAAAGCTTATATGAGATATCTCCTACATAAACAAAGCACAGAATAGATTGCGATATCTTTGCAAATCTAATTTCTCGGTATGTGAGGAGTTGCGTTATCATGGAAACAAAAAGCTCCTACTTATAGACACAGTAAATGCATGCTGTTTATTATAAGTAGGAGCTTTTCGATATGATACTAATACTTAATTAAGCATTCACGCCGCAACATTTTTTATATTTCTTTCCACTTCCGCAAGGACATGGATCATTACGACCAACTTTTTTCTCCTTAACTACTGTTCCGGAGTTTTTCTGATCACGATACAATTCCTTTCTGCGCTCTGGTGTAAGGAGTGTATCCCACTCTTCTAAGTCGTAGAGCCAGTCAGCTTGTGCACCAACCATATTGTAATATAGCTTTTCTTTATCGTAAGCAAGACTTACCTTGGTGTCCTTGTCCATTTCATCAATAGGATTTGGTGTAATAAGGCTTTCATCAATTCCATCTAAAAATCCAACCATTATGCTTAATTCAAGGTTAAATTCCTTTGCTAATTCTTCTACGGTTCCTTCATACACCTTATCTGGATTGGCAAGTAATACTTTGTATACTTCCTTCTCCTGATTGAAATAATTCGCCCAGAACATCTGACCTTTTTGATCATTCATTTCCTTCGAATATGCATAATCTCTCCACTCTTGTAATAAACCCATGTTTTCATCCTTCCTCGTACTCTTATTCTACATACGTAATCCTGGTAAATACGTTATGTATGCAGTGTTCTGTATTAATTCTCTGCTAATACAAACACTAGGTTCAATCATATTATTTTATCTCGATATAACCTTCGCTACGATTATAACATGGAATTTATATAATTTCCATGCTGAAATATTTTTTATTTAATGTATAAATAATCTAAAAGTGTATCATAATAGTAATATCCTAATGTGGAACAAAGGCGTTCCGTGAGGGATGTAAATGCGTATGCTCTTTCATAATTGGACTCCCCCTCCAATTATGATCACGAAAGAGAAGTTAAATACTTATCCTCCCCTTTTTAGTAGACAGCCTGTCGCGGAAGCGTCAGGCTGTTTGCTTATGTACAAAGTAGAGATGTGTTCTTTGCTTTTGCTGATTTTGTAATCTATATTATTTTAACACTTGCTCCAAAAGGCAGCGCACCCCTAACAACCTTTTCCCAGGGTCTTCCGACTACTGAATCTAGAATTACAATTGATCCTTTATCCTCCTGTGTTCGAATTAATCGCCCACATCCTTGTTTTAACTTTAGACCCATTTCAGGATAGTCGACGCTAATGATTGGATCAAATCCTTGTTCCTTTACTAGCTTGCGTTGCATTTCAATAAAAGGATCCTGTGATGGAAATGGTAGATTCCAAATGACTAGCAAAGTGAGTGCCTCACCTGGCACATCAATTCCTTCCCACAGATTAGAACCAATAAGTACTGTGGTCTCTATTTCTCTAAACTTACGAATGAGATAACCTCTATCCCCTTCATCTTCATATAAAACCTCGAAGGGTAACTGGTATCCCTTTAATTTCCTTCTGATTTTTCGGACTTCTTGCAGTGAATCTGTAAGTACAAGTGCCCTTCCACCATTTTGTTTTAGTAAATCCACTAACTTTTCTATATCCCCTCTAAAGTTATTTTCCATTCGATTAGAGGACTTGGCCAAATAGACCGTCACTTGCTTTTCTATATCAAACGGACTTCCCACCGTGGATTTGGATGGATTTTTTAATCCAAGACTCCGTATAAAATAGTTAAAATCACCTTCGTTACTTAGAGTTGCAGAGGTAAATATCACCGGCAGCTCCTTCTGGAATAATTTCTGATCCAACATTTCATTTAAATTCCTGGGAGCAACCCAAAAGCTACCGTCTCGTTGATCAATCCAATGGATTGTATCTTTACTTTTATTTCTGCATAATCTGTTTAATGCTATTATGGCTCTTTCTATTTGTCCTTCATATGCTTCTATCTGATTGACTGATAAAGATTCAAAATATAGTTCTTGTTCAATTTGCAGCTCAAGAAGAAGATAGTCTAGTGCCTTACGAAAGGCACTTGCCGCATTCAATAACGTATTATTAACTCGAATCGGTTGCCTCATGGAACGTTCGTCTGTTATAACAGCACTTTCCAGATATGCAAAGAAATCACCTGCGGCTTGTTCCAATCCAACCGTCGCTGTACGAAATGATTCCCTAGCTCCTTGTATCTCTTCAATTGTATGGATTATCTCCCCTATTTCTTCCTTATTAATTTGTTGTCCCGCCTGCATGGCAGCTGGAAGTAGTATTTTATGTCCCTCATCAAAAATGACAGCTGAATAATTTGGTAGGATAGGTAATTTCCTATTCGTAATCCGATCCTCCCGTGTCCATAAGTCCTGAAAGAAGATTTCATGATCCACTATAACTAAATCTTTTGCAGCTCGATAATGTTCTCTAGCCTTAACCAGTTTGCAAAATCCACGGTTCAAACAAATATCACAAGACATTGACTCGTTCCACCCAATCATTTTCCAGATATGATCCGGTATTGTGGGTATTTCTGAACGCTCCCCGCTATTTGTTCTCATAATCCATTGATTAATCTCATTCGACCTAGAACTAAAATCCTCATTCGTTTCATTCGCTCGTACATCACAAATATACTGACGTGGATCCTTTGCCATACGTGCATCTATCTCTAATCCAAGTAGCCTGGAAAGCTTCCTGATATCTCCATCGTCCCCAGCGAGTTGCTCCTGGAGAGCTGTGGTAGCACAGGCAATCACTACAGGTTTCCCACGAAAGCGAGTATAGGCGATTGCGGAAAGTAAATAAGCAAAAGTTTTACCCGTTCCAAGTCCAGCTTCCGCTAAGTGCACATTTTTCTCACACATTGCATCTGCAATTTGAAAAGCGGTATATATTTGCTCCTCCCTAACTTCATATCCGTGTTCCGGAAGGATATCATAAAATACATCGCCAACCCAATCACCTAATTTCACCTGAAACTCTTCTTTACTATTATATTCAAATGGTTCTTTCACCCTTGCACACATATTTCATACACTCCTGCATTACTAACTAATTTTCATTTGAGCTTCCTAGTATATTACATTTCACGAAACTAAACAATATTAGTTTGTAGGTTCTTTTAAACCTATTCAAATAATGCTTGAGAGGCTTCAATAACTTCTGTTCGTGTTTTCTGCCCGCTATATATCATCCATAATATAACGTTTTCTTTTCTTACCACCAGTCCAAAATAATTCTCTCCATTTGCACCTGAAGATATATAATAAACCTCATCTAAACTATTGTAATCAAGCTTTTCAGCCACGATTTTTTCATCTGGCCAACCTATAAAATAATTCTCTGCCTTATACAATACGTCCGAAAGTACACCTTGCACCATAAATGGAACATATACCTTATAATAATTCGTTCTAATTGAAGGTGTGTAAGCCTCCCCTTCCCAAGTTATGTTTTCTTGAATAAATTCTTCATATATTTCACTTTCTTTTATAAATACATTGTATTTAACATTTACGTTATTCAAAGAATGTTTACTATATTTCAAGTAGTAGGGGCGAATCACTGGAGCTTCAAGCTTCTCAATATCATTTAGCCGAACAACTGGAATCTCTGTGTCGAGTGTAAGCTCATAATTTGACCTTCCTGTAATAAACCCAACTATTGTTCGGACATTGCTAGTAATAGAGGCAAGACATAATATAAGCAGAACACCTAATATACTATATATAATGAATTGGCTTACCGAACTCTTCTTCCAAGGCTCATGATGATTGATATAAAAACCCATCTGAAGCCTTTTCTTTATTTGAATAAGCGTTTGCAACTGCCTTACAATTTCAAATATAATGTAAAATGCAAGTGCAATATTAATAATAAAAATAAAATTATTTTCCAATAGATTTAATACTGGTGTACCACCAATCATTGTCACAAAAACTGAAAGTACTATCATTATCAACAATAATACTACCTCGAGTGAAATCAACCTCTCGAACATCTTACATGATTTTCGAAGTGTATAACTCTGCTCTTCCGGATCTGTATGTATATCCACCAAAGTATCAGAAGCTGCTGCCCGAAAAATATAAACCCCCTTGAAAGAGCATACATAACTCCACCCTGACATTTCATACATTTCCCGCATTTCCTTATTTAATACCTTCTCCCCAAATTCAATGCGATATTCCATGTCTGCTGGTTCATTTATAGTAAAAGCATTGTAACTCGGGCTCATAGCAGTTAAAAAAAGACCCTCTTTTGCCATATCTGACAGGTAGCTCTCCATCTTGCCAATATCATATATGCTAATAGTTCGAAACTTCTTCACTCTCATAGCTACTCACTCCTCCTCTAAAAAAGCCCCATCATTTAACATCAATTTCAAACGCTGATATTCTGCTTTTAAAGCCGTTTCTCCTTTTACTGTCAGTTCATACGTTTTCCTTCTGCCATCATCCTGCCTTATATTTAGTAAGTTCTCTTTCAGCAATCTAGTGAGTACCCCATACAAAGTACCCGGTCCCATTTCAATACGCCCATGGGATATTTCCTTAATATCTACCATCAGCTGATAACCATGCGTTGGTTTACTAAGTGCCAATAGTACATAATACATAGCTTCTGTCATAGGTCCATCTTGATATGGCATATCTTTCCTCCTCACTATTACGCAACGCGTTATTACGTCTGACGATATATCGTCACACATAATATAACATTTTCTTATGCTATTGTCAAATTAAAGATAAGAAAACTTTAAGTCACTCAAGACTTTATAATACCTTACTTTTACATTATCCCCTTTTAAGCAAATAGCCTGCCGAGATATCGGCAGGCTATTTGCTTATATACTAAATACATCTTTTCTAGATATCCTTATTAAATACAATATTCTTTATTATACCAGAACTCATCCTAATCAGTAATTTTAAATCACACTACAACTTTACATTTACTTAAAATCATGCTATAGTAAAGTATAAGAAATGGAGTAACCGACCACAAGGTGGTTAGCCTCCTAAATACAGTTAATAACTGCCCTCAGGTGTCCGGCTAAGACAAGGGGCAGTTATTTTTTATGCTTATTATTCCTATTGTTTAAATAAGTAAGCAGCGCAATGATTACTAATACAAAAGTAAATAAATCACTATATGTAACATAATTCATACGCACCACCTCCCTTCCGGGAGGATAACACACCCTGTCTCGATTACTCCTATCTATATTTTACCATATAATCCCAGTAGATACAACCGAACATAATATTAATTTCCATTGTATCTACTTTTTTACGTCTTGGAACTGGCTTATTTGCTTAGTCTTCAGCATTTGATATAATCTACTTCACTTTAACCGTTAAGGTAAATACCTTCTTGGTTCCATCTGCCAATGCTGCAGTTACCGTAATTTTAGTATTTCCCTTTTTCTTCCCTGTTATTTTACCCTTTGAACTAACAGTGGCAATCTTGCTATTGCCCGATTTGTAAGTTATCTTTACTTCATTACCAATGCTTGGCACATTATTGCTATATTCCTTTACTAGTGTAAGAGTTTCTGGCAAAGCAACTTTAAGTGTAGTAGTTTTTCCCTTTTGAATTGTCTGCTTTGTTATACCAACCTTTATCTCATTGATATAATCATATAAAGTTGCTTCCCGAATCGCAAATTCTTTTATTATAACTCCTGAATACACCCCAACTCCAGATATAATGACAGCAGCCGGACCTAAATTCACATTATTAAAATAAGAAACTGTATAGTCTACATTTTCTACTAATCCAGTGATTGAGACCACGGGTTTCTTTTCATTTCCATCATAATAATAGTCTGTCTGGGATAATTCAACCCCATATGTATTGATATCTGTTATAGGCAGAATAACATTACCTTCCGTTACTGAAGGTGTAGGTGATGGAATGGATGGACTTGATACATAGTAATAGTATTCCGTATCTTTAACCTGAACCAGTCCTGCAGTAATCGGTATTCTGCCGTAAGGTACTGCATCTGAGGGGTCAGCACAATAAAACATCTCGTTGGTATAGTCGGTTAATAGTACTGCATGAGCTCTGGGGATACGGATTTGATCAAATAATACAATTCCTTCCGGATGCTGCTGTAATAAGGCAAGTGCTTCCTTTACCGGATCACTCCCAAACGTAGCCTTGCTCACCGTAATACCCTCGTAGGTGAAGGTATACTTAAGTCCAACCCCATCAATCCAAGCCTGTTGCTTAATCTGATCTATGGTAATATTAGCCCAATTTAGATTTCCCGACAACATAGCTGCCCGTCGAACCAGCATGGTGGCAGCTACCAGTGTACATTGCAAATCTCCATTGACCTGCTTTAGGAATACGTCAGGATGATTGATTTCATCAAAGGTCGCCGCCTTTGACTTCATTAAGTTAAAATTACTCACCCCAAAAAGATCCATGGTGAAAATCAGCATTATTAAGCTGAGAGCTGTCATTTGTTTTCGAAACCTCACTCGGTATCCTCCTAAGTGTATTTATTAATTTCTTTTTATCCCTTATAATCGTATAGTCAAAATTATAGTTTTATTCTAAAGCATAGTGGTCACTATGTCTATTTGTTATACATAAAATTACTTCTTTTTTCCTATATTACCAGCCTTTAAATTTCAATTATGCAATATTATCTAATTATACCTTCTTATTTACCATAATCTATTAAAAGTTAATACATAATTCTCCAGCACTATTTACATATATTGTAAATAGTGCTATATTTAATTCGTAAGTTGTTAAACGTTTAAGCAATTTAACTATTAAAAACCATAATAAGAAAGGAGCACTAAAATGAATCGTTTCATTAAAAAGGTAACTACGTTTTTGATTGCAACATCTCTATCATTGAGTTTATTCACAGTACCAGCTATACCGGCTAATGCAGCTACACCACTTTATACTATCGAATGCGAAAATGCACAATTAACCTCTGATCTCCAAGTAACGAACAATATTTATGGACAAGTTAAGACCGGCTACTCTGGCACTGGTTTTGTATGGATGCAGAGCTCTGGTACATTAACTTTTACTGTAACAGTTCCAACAACCGGAATGTATGCCATATCCACTCGGTATATGCAAGAGTTAAGTACAGATGGCAGATTACAATATTTATACGTAAACGGTGTAAGTAAAGGCTCCTATATGCTTCCTTACACTACTACCTGGTCAGATTTTAACTTTGGTATTCAAAAGCTAACCCAAGGTAGCAACACAATACAGATTAAGTCAGGCTGGGGATTTGCTTATTTTGACACCTTTACGGTGGACAATCCCAATCTTCCCAGTTTAAATGTAAGTCCAGTCTTAACAGATAGCAGCGCAACTACAGAGACTAAGCTTCTCATGAATTATTTAACATCGGTTTACGGTAAAAACATTATTTCCGGTCAGCAAGAGATCTATGGAAGCGGAAATAACGGAAATTACGAATTAGAGTTTGATTTTATTAAGAATTTAACTGGAAAGTATCCAGCTATTAGAGGCTTTGATTTCATGAACTATAATCCGTTATACGGATGGGAAGACGGTACGACAGATCGTATTATTAATTGGGTGAATACCAGAAATGGTATTGCAACAGCCTGCTGGCATATTAATGTACCGAAGAATTTCACTTCCTATGTATTAGGCAGTGCAGTGGATTGGAAGGATTGTACCTATAAGCCTACGGAGACAAATTATAATACTGCTAATGCAGTAGTACCCGGTACAAAAGAGTATCAATATCTGATGCTGGCAATCGAAGATTTGGCAGAACAGCTGCAGATATTACAGAATAACAATGTGCCTGTTATCTTACGTCCTTTCCATGAGGCAGAAGGCAATGGTGGTGTAAATGGCGAAGGTGCCTGGTTCTGGTGGGGAAAATCGGGAGCAACCGTTTATAAACAGCTCTGGAATTTATTATATACCCAGCTAACACAAACCTACGGTTTACACAACATTATATGGACCTATAACAGTTATACTTATAGTACTTCCCCTTCCTGGTATCCTGGTAATGATAAGGTTGATATCGTAGGGTTCGATAAGTATAATACGGTCTATAACCGTAATGACGGTTTAACCAGCGGGCCAAATGAAGATGCCATTACCTCTACCTTCTATCAATTGGTTGACCTGACCGGTGCACAGAAAATGGTTGCAATGACAGAAAACGATACAATTCCTAGCCTTCAAAATCTCACAGAAGAAAAATCCGGTTGGCTGTATTTCTGTCCTTGGTATGGAGAATTTATAACGAGTTCTTCCAATAATAATCCTACAACCCTGACTACACTTTATCAAAGCAGTTATGTCATTACCTTGGATGAGCTGCCAAATTTAAAAGATTTTACACCAAGTGCTACCATTACACCAACCAGTGTTGAATTTGATAAGTACAATCAAAGTGATAAAACCATAGTGATTACTTTAAATGGTAACACTTTGAGCTCAATTAAGAATGGAACTACCACCTTAGTTGCAAATACAGATTATACCTTAAGCGGAACTAATCTTGTGATTAAGAAATCTTACTTATCTACCTTAGCCGTTGGTAATTACAATCTAACCTTGGACTTTAATAAAGGAACTGACCCAGTGTTAACAGTCAAGGTAATTGATTCAACTCCAAGTGCCACCATTACTCCTGCAAGTGCTACTTTTGATAAATATACTACCAATCAGCAAAATATCACGGTGTCTATTACCTTAAATGGTAAGACATTTTCAAGTATCACAAATGGAACCAAAACTCTGGTATCAGGGACAGATTACACTGTATCCGGCACCACAGTTGTTCTTCAAAAAAGCTATCTTTCCACGTTGTCACTTGGAAGTAATAGCATAACCTTTAATTTCAATAGCGGTAATAGCGCTGTTTTAACCGTTAATGTAGTTGATACCACTCCCGTAACTGGAAACTTAGTAATTCAAGCGTTTAATGGAAATACGAGTGCAACTACGAACGGTCTTTCTCCTAGGTTTAAACTGGTAAACAACGGCACCACTGATATCAATCTCAGTAATGTTAAACTAAGATATTACTATACGATTGACGGTGAAGTCGCACAGAGTTTCTGGTGCGATTGGGCAAGTATTGGCAGTGCTAATGTTGTAGCCCAATTTGTCAAGCTTACGAGTTCTGTTACTGGAGCGGATTATTATTTAGAAATAAGCTTTACCTCCGGGGCTGGTACACTGAAAGCCGGACAAAGTGCTGAAATTCAGGCAAGATTTTCAAAAACAAATTGGTCCAACTATACCCAGACGAATGATTATTCATTTGATGCAACAAGCACTCAGTATGTGAATTCTACTAAGGTTACAGGCTATCTTAGCAGTAGCCTTGTATGGGGAGTTGAGCCGAAATAGTAGTTATGTTCGTCCAATGCCTCTATTATGAAATTTGACTATGTTTAAATTCCATCACTTTTATTCTGCCACAACTAATGGTTGTGTTACGGCACATAAAAACCTCCCGACTGCTACTCATTTAAAGTGCGGTGGGGAGGTTTCTAACGTGATTGATCTCTACTCGAGTCCAACGAGTTCCATATCTTTAATTGTTATATTGCCATTATTTACAAACAGACCCGCGGGATTGCTATGATGTAGAAGTTCCTTTTTTATATGTAAAAAACGAATTACCGCTGCATTATATTACCTTAACTAAATGACTTTGGTTTTACAACCGTCCTTTTATGTAAACAATACACTTGTCTTTATCCGCATAAAAATGTATAATAATACCATATATCTTTCGATAACAGGTATAAAATATAAAACAGGAGGCAATGAAATTATGAAACGGTACCTAGTATTATTTGCATTGGTTGTCCTTATCGTACTACTCGCTCCAGGTGGAAAAGCTCATGCTGCCGCTCAGGGATATGAGAAGATTGATGTTAACCTATACGAATCCACCAGTTCATCCAGAACTAAAATTGCAGGTGTTTATTTTTGGTACGACAATGACGAAGCGGGAAATACTATCCTTCGTGAATCTGATTCAGCAACCAAAAACAATGGTGCAGCTTTGACAGCTTTAACCTCTGATGGTGTTTGGACAGGCATAAACGATGCCTGGACGAATGGCAAATATATCTATTATACCAAGGGAACTCGCATTTCATTAGCCAAAGGAACTGTCACACTCTATAAGATGACAATTAGTACGCAAAAAGTCCAAACAATCGGAAGCTTTTCTGCTAAAGTACATACCGGAACTACCGGTGGCTATTACGGGATATTAGGAATTTATGACAACAAACTATACATTGGATATAATCTGAATAATATATATGTCATCGATACCAGTAATATTAAAAACAAAAAAATTGTACCGGTAAAGTTTCTGTCTAAGATTGATCTTGCTGATAACGACCTTGCTGAGCAATGGGATGAATACAACGGAAACGGCTCCGTATCCTTTTCTAATACACCTTCAAAGCCCCAGAGTCTGTATGATGGGCGCTATCTGGTATATTCCAACAGCAACAAATTGTATGCTTATGATCTGAAACTAGGGAAACAAAAAGTAGTTGCTTCTTCCTGCTATGGTTGGAAAGTATATGGTACCACCACAAAATATGCTTACCTTCGCTTATGGCATTATACTGTAAATGAGCAAGATATTGTAGATGAAAGTGAAAGATTTTATAGATTAACTTTGAGTACTTTAAAGATGACCACCCTTCTGTCCCAAAATTTCAGCTACTATATAGAAAGTGAACTGGAAGGCCTGTTTACTTATACTGTAAATGAGATCGTATATTATGATAAGGATAAGAAAACCTACTATAGATTAAATTCAGATGGAACAAAGGATACTTTGACGCAGCAAGATATCTATGATAATTATTGGTAAGAATATTGTTTTAATGCTTAATATAGTATTTGAAGGGGGATTGATCCATAACTGATTAGCAGTTATAAATCAATCTCCCTACTTTTCTACTTTTACTTATAGTATGTTAAAAACGATTGAAATTCACGTCTTTATCCACCTGATTTTATCATTGTCATTAGGCGTAATACTGTGCTTGTGCATTCCAAAGTTCGCTATAGATTCCCTTTTTATCTATCAATTCCTCATGAGTACCCTGTTCTGCAACCGAGCCTTTATCAAAAACCAATATGTTATCGCAAAATCTACAGCTACTCATTCGGTGTGAGATATAGACACTGGTTTTATCTTTTACCATCTCATGAAACCGTTCATATATCTCTGCTTCACTAATTGGATCCAAGGCTGCAGTGGGTTCATCCAGTATGACAAAGGGGGCATTCTTATAGAGTGCTCGGGCAATGGATATTTTCTGTTCCTGTCCTCCACTTAAGTCA
This sequence comes from Bacillota bacterium, assembly GCA_023407575.1. Lineage (GTDB taxonomy): Bacteria > Bacillota > Clostridia > Lachnospirales > Lachnospiraceae > Mobilitalea. Next base: position 541,628 of record JAEYLX010000026.1, on the reverse strand, counting down.
ATTCCTGCCTCATCTCCTTTCTTAATTACCGTTTCAGCACCATCCGGCAGGTTATTAATAAACTCCAAGGTTCCTGCCTGCAAAAGGCATTCCTCTACCCGGTTTTTATCATACCTCTGACTTACGGCTACATTCTCATATATGGAAGCACCAAAAAGATGAAAGTTCTGAAACACAACACCAAATAACCCTAGGTATTCCTTATAATCATATTTTCGAATATCAATTCCATTCAACGATATATAGCCCTCTGTCGGATCATACAACCGACAGAGCAGCTTGATAAAGGTGCTTTTCCCTGCACCGTTGGGTCCGACTACAGCCATTTTTTCCTTTAGCGTAAGCTTACCGTTCACATGGCGAAGAGAGAATTCACTGCTTCCGGGATAACGAAAGCCTAAATCATGAAATTCCAACTCATATACATTATCTATCCTTTTTTCTACATGGATGCTTCCGGTATTCATTTCATTCGTCCGCTCCAAAAAATCCACCAAAGGTAACAAATTCTTTACGATCCTATTTACTTCACTCTCTGACCAAACAATTTTACTGCTAGCCTGATTAAACTGCAATAGAGCTCCGGTATACTGTGCAAAGGAACCCACTGTAATTGCGTTCGATAAAACCTTTACCAATACTAATAAATACGCTACAACTGTAAACAACCCGCTTTGCAGACCCTCTGAACGAATTCTCTTACCTTCTGCTATTCCCATTGCTTCGAATAATGGCAAAGACTGTTTGGTAAATTTGTTTATATTTGCAAGCAGTAAATCTGCCATTCCGTTTACTCGAATTGTCTTTCCACTTTCTACATTATGAAGTATCTGAAATACCCAGTAGGAAAATTGATTTTCTACAACATAATGCTTTTCAGCAATCTCATCCTCCATCTTCTTAATATTCCTGGTTTGGGTTTTCGTTAACAGAATTCCCAGGTACCAGGCAATAACCAGGCAGACTGCAGTTACGGCAGGGTGGGCAAATATCCTTAAAGCTGCTTCCCCAGAGGAAGGCAAACTAATACATAAAAACACAGTAAGCAGGATGGCTGTAATAGAATTTAAGAGATTTTTTAATAATTCACCGTATAATCGGACAAGTTCTCCAAGTCCTCCATTATACTTGGCAGCACTCTCTGCATTTCGAAGTGCCTTGAGAACTTCGGCATCCTCCATAGTATGATAATCTAACTCCATGCCCTTCTTACGTATTAAAATCTCCAATCTATCCTGTAGCATATGGCGGCTTACATCCGTATAATAACTGATTACTGCCAGGAGTATTTCTGTAATCAATAGGATTTCAATCATAATCACAGCCATTTGTATTGCTTCCTTAAAGGAACTGTTCAGAAGCAGATCAATCACTCTTGCTGACAGTATAATGGACACATAAGGTATCACAGCGCCAAGCACAGCTTGAAGTATAAATAAAGGTATTAAGTTACGATCCAATACTTTTATAACCTTTAAGAGGCGAAATCCCTTCTGATGGGTGTCTACAAATTTATTTCTATCTTTATTCATAGGCTATTTCACCATCCTTTCTAGTGTAATTTTCTTTATAGTATTGAGCCTGAACATGAAACATTTTAGCATAATCCCCCTTTTCATTAAGGAGTGCTTCATGAGTCCCCATCTCCGTTATTTTTCCATCCTTAAGAAAGCAAACTCTGTCACAGAATCTAGTGCTGCTTAATCTGTGCGAGATAAATACACTTGTTTTATCCATTCCAAAAGTATGATAAGTTTCATACATCCTGCTTTCTGCAATTGGGTCTAAGGCGGCAGTTGGTTCATCCAGTATTAATACCGCTGCATTACGATACAATGCCCGTGCCAGCATTAACTTCTGTGATTCACCGCCTGAAAATTCAATCCCATCTGGTGAAAGGTTCTTGGTCATCATCGTATGCATTCTCATTGGTAAGGATTCTACCTTCTTCCATAAACCTGCCTTCTTTAGACTATCCTTCACCAAGTCTTCATCAAACTCTGTAGAGCAGCTAACATTTTGTGCTACGGAACAAGCAAATATTTTTGCATCCTGAAAAACTGCTGCAAGCTCCTTATAGTATTGATCTTTAGTAATATTGACTATATCTACCCCATCTAGATAGATTTTACCTGAGGTTGGCTGATACAATCCTGTGATAAGCTTTACTAAAGTAGATTTACCAGCCCCGTTCGCACCTACTAACGCTATTTTTTCACCAGGACGGATGATAAGATTGATATGAGATATGGTATCCTTTTCTCCCTCTTCATAACGATAGCACACATCCTCCAGTCTAATTTCATGAGGCTTGCTCTGAATTCTTATGAGTTCTGAAATCTTCTTATTTTCCTTTTGCTCTGCAAAATCAAGAAAATTGCGAAAATCCGTCAGTGTATGATTCTGTAAAATCATCTGTTGAATTGCTTCCACAATTCCACTTACCCAGGCACTATACCCGGCAATTGTCCCAACATACAATAACAGTTCACTGACAGTTAGTTCTGCATTAGATATTTGTTGGATCAGAATCACATATACAATTGCATCCCGAATAAAGTTCAAAACTGCTATGCTAACAGAACCTGTTTCTTTGATTCGAAAGTATCTTTGATAGAACTTAAGAAAACCATCACAAATTCGATTAAGCTTAATTAATAACCAGTTTTTTGCCTGGTAAAGAATAATATCATTACATGCACTTAATTCAAATGTCTCCTCTAAGGCTTTTCTTCTTTGCTTATATAGTTCTTCTGTATGTTCCTTCGTACGGTCTACATACCTCCCTTGTCTTAAACCTAAGCCACTTAGAAGAAGTGCTGACATAACCATATATAGAAACACCCAAGGACTAATTTGTATTACTAGAAATGAATACAGGATAGAGCCTATCCCATTTTGTACCAGCACCGGAAATTGCTTTAGGAACATCTCGATCCCATAATCATTCCCCCGAAACACACAATTAACAGCTGCCTGACTCCTTTGCTGTCCTTCTTTACTTTCCATCTTTTCATAATCCATTGACAGTAATTGATTATTAATTGGCGTCACCACTGATATCCTGCCTATAAAATAATTCATATGCTGTGTATTCACAAGGCTTGCCAGACTAACTGACAGCAATTTCATACTAAGGGCATAGATTAGAACACTAAGTATTATCTTTCCAGAGTTATAGCCACTTTGCAGAAGCCAAATTGTAACGCTTGGAAATGCCATCCCCAGAAAAGGTGCTGCAACACCTAGCAATATCGTAACTCCATCGATCAAGTGATATTTTTTACCCATAAATTCGTCCAACAATTTTGTACCCCAAGTAAAATTGCTCCATACGGAATAAGTCTTATTCTTCTGCTGCATGTTTGCTCCCTTATAAACATTATTAAAATAACTATGGCAATATTAAATCATAAAAAGCGACCTTAGGGCCGCTTTCTGCACGAATTGCTATTCTATTTCACGAATTGCAGGTTATGGCTTAGGAATTGTAATCTCTGTCGCAAATACACCAGTTTCCTGATTTAAATTAAGATAACCTCCCCATCTGTCTACCACAGCAGCCACTCGTTTCATTCCCAGTCCATGATTCCCTCTTTTGGTCGTTATAAAGTTCTGCTGCTCAAAGCCAAGGATTTCTATTGACCCGTTCTGCACAGACAGGTAGAATTGCTCCTTTACCATTGCAATATAAATACGAATAAACCGCTTCGTTTCTGGAATTTTCCCACAGCTTTCCAATGCATTATCCAGAACATTACCAAGTATAGTACATAGATCTACATCTGTTAGGAATAATTCCTGGGGCAAATACGCATCACAGTTTATTTTGATATTCTGCATCATTGCTAAGGTTAGCTTACTGTTTAATATAGCATCCACCATCATATTTCCGGATTTCACAAAGGTATCCACTTTGTCTAATTCGTGCTCAATCTGATTAAGATACTCCCTTGCTTTTCGTGCCTGTCCATTATCCAGATTGGCTTTCAGTGCCTGAATATGGTTGTGATAATCATGTCGCCAACCCCTCATATTAAGATAGACATCACTAATCTCTCCAAACTGCCTCTGTAACAGTTCCTCCTGAAGATCCCTGTTTGCTTTCTGATAGTTTAATTCGTAGCTTCTTAATACAAACTCCAAAAGAAGAAAAACCAGAAGTGCCAGAAGAACTATAACAACATTGATGCCTGCTGCCACTTCTGCACTTATATTTATATTATTGCTATAACTGGCTAATGCCAGCTCTGCCCACTGTAGTACTCCATAAATCAGTAATACAATCAATAGATTACTAAGCCGTAACTGTCCTCTCCTTACACTTAACAAAAGATAGAGGAAGAAGGAATATACAATTATTATGACCACGGGATTAAAATAGCTGTTCCAAGTAAAACATAGACTACATACAAGCATAAAAGCCCCTGGCAATAACATTTTCCACCAGATTTCACTAAATCTACTATTTGTATAGAAGCATATAAAAAGTACTGATTCCAGTGAAATTAGTATCACTCCAAACGGTAATTGATGAAAATAATAGCTTAACCCAAGCAGGAAAAAAGCTAGAAATAGGTACACAACATTTTTACCTTTGCCCTCACAGATGCTTCCAGTAACAAAGACATAATATTGATATCCTATTAACAATATGGTGAATACTCCCAGTCCTATGAAATCCATTCCGGCACTCCGCTAATTTCTTCGATAATAGTTTAAATATGCTTGATTTACTGCTTCCCATTTTCCTCTTGCAATTGGCAGTTCTTCTCCGCTATCCATTACAACCAGCTGTTTTGTAATCTTGCGAATACGAGAAATGTTCACCAGATATGATCGATGAGGCATATAGAAATACTTATCTGCTAAAACTGTCTGCAATTCCCCTATACTACGTCTCGTTTCAATCACTTCTTCTTTGGTATGAATAACAGTATAATGACCATAGCTTTCGATATACAGGATTTCATTCAGATAAACCTTTGTATTTTCGTCTCCTGAATTTGTTAACAGCACCTCTTCATTTCGTCGGCACTGTTCCCTCATTCGGTCAAGCGCTTGATATAATTTGTCCGGCTGCAAGGGTTTCATCAGATAGGATACAGCTCCTACCTCATAGCCTTCGAATACATATTTTTCATATGCTGTTGCAAAAAGTATTGGGATGTGTTCATCCTTTTCTCTTATTTTTTTGGCTAGTTCCATTCCGTTCATGCCTTTTAATTCAATGTCCAAGATTAATCCGTCAGCTTCTGTCCAGTCCTTCTGTTTAAAAAGAAGCTCTTCTGCGGAGCTATATGCCATTACCATAACAGGCTCTCCCCTAAGCTGCCCCCATTTAACAAGTGTTGTGTTCATAAACTGCCAGGAAGTAGGTTCATCCTCGCATAATACAAATTTCATTTGTATCCTCTCCTGCTACTTTGTTATTATTAAGTAAACTATATCTAATCACAAATTGATAATGCTGTAATTTAGCGTTATTTTACCATATACTCCTTACATTTACAATTGAACATGTACTTAACTTTTTTAGTTTGTCACTTATCTTTTATACCTGATTATTAGTAAGACCTCTGCACTGTAAAGTAGCAGAGGTCTTGCTTTCTATTCGTAAAATTTTTTTGATAGGAAACCCTGGATTAATAACAAAAAACTTCTACTTTCATCCTTATTCAACTTGCACAATAACTAAATGTGCGGAAACAGTAGTTTCCCCATCGAGCGGACTAAGGATTAAGTCGGTTAAACTACCCACTGGATTTCGAACTGTGAGTGTTGAATTAATAGCTGTTGTATCTACAAGTACCATTCCGACTAGCTGCGATGCACCTGTTGTGCCAACTACCGTATAATCCAGTTCTACGCCATTCAGGGTTAAAACCAACTGTCCTCCGTCACTAACACTTACCTGGAAGAAAATCTGATACGTACCAATCTCGGTTAAGTTAAAGGAGCTGGCGCTAGTACGTACTATACTAGAACCGCTGACTGGTCCATCCAGAGGAAAGCCTACATCGATACCTGGCGCAACGGTTACTACATCCTCCGTCGATATAAGTGTAAAGAAGTCTGCACTATTTAAGGCATCTTCTGTATCGCTAAACAGTAGCACCACAAAAATAGACGAAACAAGCAGTAGCACTATAATAAGTGCTGCAATTATCCCACCTCTACGTCTTCCCCGGCCTGCAAGACCTGCGAGACCAGCTAAACCTGCTAGGCCTGCAAGACCTGTATGGTCTGATGGACCTGCCGGACCGATAGGGCCAACCGGACCTACTGGACCTACTGGGCCAATCGGACCTACTGGGCCTACTGGACCTGTGGCTCCTGTACAACCTGGCGGCTCTGGCGGCTCTGGCGGACAGTTACTACAGTTTTTACCACAGAATCTTGCACTTTCTGCTGCCCAATATTCTTTCGTTTCTTTAATTTTATTCACATAGAAGTCTCTACAGGAATTATCGCAGCATGCATTAAATTTACTTTCATAATATTCTACCTGTTTATCGCATTTTCTTTTATAGTATTCTTCGCATTTACTTTCACCTTTATCGGGTGCATCATGATACCCTTTATCATTAGGAAATATATTCTGAGCATATAACTTGTTTTTCTCTATAGACATAATATTATCTCCTTAACACATACTGTGTAATAGTAGTTCCAATATATATTATGTCTACTTATGCGTTTATGTGCCATAAAATTACATTTTATCTTAATAAGTTACATTATTCTTTATCAACTTCATGAACTTATACCCATCCCTAAACCCCTACGCATGATCTCAAAGTTTACTTTACTAACACTTCCATCCTTTCCTCATGTTGAATTGTTGTTACTAATCCGTTGTCCATTAACTTATCATAACATGGTATTAAATATATCTTTGATACATTTTCATCTATGTTTTCAAACATATAAGTAGCTTGCACAGTATCTGCTCCCTCAGTTCTTGCTGTCTTTCTCTCATAGCTTTTAATTTCTTCTCCAAATTCGTCAACTGCCTTTAAATAAAGGCTCTCATTAAGAAAATTGGAGCTATACTCCGCTTCAACCATCATATATAATCCATTCAATGTTAATTTCGATACGGTTAAGGCTCCCTTATCTATAACTAACTTTTTATTTATATCCACTATTTTTTCATCATAAATCTTAGTTGGTGTGTAGTTAAAACTTAAACTTTTAATATCGGGATTAGAAGTGTAATCGAACCAAGTCACTTTTGCATTAACTTTAATCAAACAATTTAACCACTCCTCAGTATTGGTTAAAGAGTCTTCAAATGTAACTAATGCCAGATACAGAGATAAATCATCCTCAAAAGTGGTTTTTTCGTGATATTCTACACTGCCTTTTATAGTTCTATTTTTGCTATCTATTATTTGTACGCCAAGCATTGTATGAAAAGCAACCGTTCTATTCTGAAGCTTTGATACCACTGCATTGCCCTTCTCATCAACTAAATTATATGTTATAACCATCCCATGCTTTCCCGTTACGATATCATATATATTCATTGTGATGTCATCCACTGTGATTGATTGGTTTATTTGATCTTTATAGCTACTCACATTCGTTTTATAGCTATGATAAACATTATCTGTAATGTAGGAAAACAAGTTAATAATCGCAGCCTGTACTGGTTTTGTAGATAAGCAAACTAATACAGAAAGTAATATAACAAGTATAAAAGCACTTTTTCGCATTTTTTGCTTAATTAATATTTTTCCGATCTCTGTTCTTTTGAAGCTGTGATTCCTCTTATTCCTTGCACTACCTGATAAAGTATTTATCAATTCTTCTTGGTAATCACCGCGAAATTCAATCTTATCAATTACATTATTATATTGATTATGCATGTTAAAACTCTCCTTTCAGTACCTTTTTAAGTGAATTACGTCCTCGTTCCAGCCTTGTTCCCACCGTAGAGGAAGGGATATTTAAAATCCCAGCTATTTCTTTGATGGAATATCCTTCGTAGTAAAACAAATGAATTATAATTCTATATTTATCGGGCAAGCATAAAACTGCACTTAATAATTCACTTTCTTCTTCTGTAAGATAAGAAATATTATGATCAAGAGTAATATTTTTTCTATAAGTAGCTTTCAAATAATTAAGGCTAATATTAATCGTTACTTTGATAAGCCATGCTTTTTCATGGTCTTCACTTGCAAATCTTGGTTTTTTCGTTATAAATCGGATATACACTTCCTGGACAATTTCTTCTGAATCATAAGTGTTTTTCATATAGGTGTAAGCAATACGTAACAGCATTCTACTATACTTATTTATTATTTTCTCTATGTCGTCTTTCGTATCGTAATAAAAATCCATCTATGATTACCTCCCTTTACTTATAATACATGAAAGAAGGACTAAATTTCTCACTCTGAAAAAATTTTTATCTTTCCCATTGTTTCTTTTGAACAAATTCTCTTTATGTATAAATCAAGCCTTGAAAACAGGTTTTCAAGGCTTGATTTATTTGCTATATTTACTTAGATATCTGCCGCAGATGTGCCAGACTGTTTGTTTTATAACTGTTATTCTGTTTTACCTTTTTTTAACCTTAAGTATAAAAATCTAACTAACAATACTACTATCGCTGCGATTGCACCTATTACTCTTGTATCATCTAATTTTAATATAACTAGTATAAGGGCTGTTATCATTATAATAATACTTAGAAGCATGAAGGCTAGTTGTCCGAAATTAATGCGATTATTTTGATCGTTTTCCTTCTGATTAGGTTCCTGCAGTTCCTTAGCAATTTTATTAAGTCTCATCTGTCTGGCCAATGCAAACCTGTGCTTCTTAATATAAAGCCCATGTTGATGAATTATTTCTCTAAGGCATTCTTTTAACTCATTGTCTGAAGGATTTAATCTTAAGTTATCAAAAAATATTCTTTCTGCTTTATTTAAATTTCCCATTTTAAGATAGCATTTACCTGATAATGTCAGAAGGTCATAATTAAACTGGCCTGAATTGTTTATCATATTGCAAATTTTAAGTGCCTCCGTATAAAGTCCTGCAAAATAATAAGCATAAGCTTTATAATAATAAATATAGATGTCATTGGGATTTATGGCAAATGCAGCTTGAAATTCATGTTCCGCTCTTTGATAGTCTCTGGTTCTTATGTAGTACTCTCCCCTAAGACAATATAAATCCGGGTCTCTAGGATATACTTCTGTGGCTTTGGAAAGATACATCTGTGCATTTCCCAAGTTGTTGTTCATTAAGGCGATAAAAGCCGATTCCCGATAAAAAACATACTCCTCATAATTTATATTTAAGCTTCTGTCAAAGAAATTATAGCGTAGCACTCTTTCATTTCCGATTTGAAGAAAAAGATAATTCACAAAGGCACTATTATAATTATCTCTAATATATTCTTCCTGGGCAGCCCAATTAAAATAACTATTTAGATACCTCCAAATATTTCTAGGTAATAAGCTATTATTTAATAAGAAATCCAGTAGCTTTCTGTTTACAATTCTTGAAGCTTCTAAATTCCATATAATTGTACCATTCAGCAATTCTTCCCAGTACTTATACTCAATTCTTTGAAAGAAATTCTGATAAAGCTGTGATACTTTATCTAAGAACTCATTGATTACCTGGTCATTCTCCTTTGAGTAATAATCATTTTCCTTCGGTATCTCCGTATCTTCAATATCATCCCCAGCATCCATAGTCTGACCTTGTGTAGGCTTTTCGAAATTCTTTGCTCCTTTAGCCTCATTATGAATGGACTCTTCCCTATGATGAAATGATTGATTTTTAACTTCCTTTAACAATCTATCATAGGCTTCTCGAAGTTCCTGATACCCCTGTGGATTATCCTCTGGATGATTTAATTTCAATTGCTTTGCATATGCTTTCTTTATTATCGAAGCATCCAGCGTAGGTTCTATACCCAATACTTCCCAATCCTTCATCAATAATCAAACCACCCTTCCAAGGCTTCCAATCTTTCTTTAATAAACTTTTCTGCTTTTCGAATATCCATCTCGTTTTGTCGGTCCAAAACAGTTTCAAAATGATGGATCAGTTCACCTATATACTCCCTTCTATCACCAAGTGCTTCCTCATACATTCGCTCCCCCTTTGCAAGAAGGAGTTTATTTTCCATTTTATCTCTAGGGTGTATTTTTATTTCCTGCAAAGCCTTTAACCTTCGTTCAATTTCGTCCTTGGTCATGGAACCAGCATTTTGTTCTATCACTAATGTCTTTTTTTCTTTGGTATTTAATGCGATAACTTCGAACTCTAAAATACCATTAATATCGTAGGTGTATCGAACCTCAATTACCTCTTCTCCTTTTCTTGCTGGATCAAATTTAATAGGCAATACTCCTAGAAAGACATTGCCCTCTACCTTACGATTCTCTCCTTGATAAACCTTAAGTTCAATCTCCTTCTGCCCATCTTTAATAGCAGAAAGTCGTTCCATTCGACTGATCGGTATTGGTGTATTTCGCTCTATAATTGGTAAAAAATGTCCTGATTCATATTTTCCATCCGAGGTTTGCTTGGCTACCATTGTGCCTAAAGTATAGGGGCATACATCGGTTAGAATGATTTCATCTAATGCTTCATTTCGCTCCTTTAACGCTACCTGAATTGCTGCGCCTAATGCTACTGCTTCATCAGGATTGATGTTGCTATAGGGCAGCTTTCCAAACATTTTACCTACAATAGATTTTATTATAGGCATGCGTGTTGCTCCTCCGATAAGAATAACCGTCTCAAGATCTGTGGGTCTTAGATTAGCATCCCTCATGGAACGTTCAATTGGCTGACGAAGTCTAAGGAGCAATGGAGTCATCAGCTTCTCAAATTCCGATCTTACAATTTCACGTTTTAAGGTCAACCCTCTGTAGGTAAACGTCATGGTTCCAATGTTTTTCTCCCACAGTGTACGCTTACACATTTCTGCCTGCTTATAAAGTGCAGAGGTTTCTTTAGAGTCCATCATCTCTGCATTAATATTTTCATTCTTTATAAAATAATCCACAAGAAGATAAGTAAAATCCTCGCCGCCCAGATAGTTATCTCCAGCTATTGCTCTTACCTCCATGACTCCATCAAACAACTCTAAAATGGAAACATCAAAGGTCCCTCCTCCAAGATCAAAGATCATCAATTTAGTTTCATCTTCTGCCTGATGTACCCCATAGACAATCGCCGCCGCTGTTGGTTCGCTAATTAATCTTTCCACGTGTAGACCAGCCAATTCCGCTGCCTGCTTGGTTGCTCTTCTCTGTTTATCGTTAAAATATGCAGGAACACTGATAACCGCTTCCTTCACTTCTTCCTTGAAGTAAGCTTCTGCATCTTCCTTTAGAGCTTTTAGAACAAAAGCTGACAGATCGATGGGAGTAAAAACATACTTTCCCAGATTGTATTGCTTGTCCGTTCCCATATAACGTTTAAAACAGGATACAGTTAAATGCGGATGAGTAATCAAGCGTTCTTTGGCTACCTGACCTATTAAAATTTCATCATTTTCATCAATACTTATTACCGAAGGTGTAAGATTTGAACCCAGGATATTAGGAATAATAACCGGTCCCGTATCACTCCAATATGCACATAGGCTATTTGTAGTTCCTAAATCGATTCCTATTGTTAGCACTTTTATTCTCCTTTTCATTTGTAATTTAGTGAGTTCTTTTGTGTGAAAACATTAATAATTAGAAAAATAACGGCTGCTTCAGAACTACAGCCGTTATAATACGTATAATTAACATTATCTAATGTTCATAGCATGCAGCCTCAAAGCAAAACCTGGATGTGAATGAACACCAATTTTTAATAAAATCTTACAGAAAAATCTTAGATACTAACAACAATGTTGCAATGGAGTTGATGACAATAGCTGCTATTGCCATGCCTCTTTTTCCTGATTTTAATCCATAGTTAAAGGCAAGATAATAAGAACCAATACTAGCTAACAAGCTTAATTTTGAACCAAACACCAATACAAGAGCTGCTATTGATAACCAAAATGAAATGACTGAATTTTTATCATTTGCTTTATTAATCTCCTGTAACACAGCTCCATTGGGTTGCTCATAAACTCCATAAGGCTGAGCACCTACCTGCTCAAAGCTTTGAGAATTTGTGTATTGCTGCATCTGTCTATCTTTTTCAAATGCACCCAGCAAGGATAGTACACTGTTGTAAAATGGCACTTTGTAAGTTGCTAACAAAAGATTCCCATCACTGATGTCCATTTCTTTACCTATTTTACCAAGCCAAGCTTCTATATGTAATACACCGTTATTGTACCAATACTTAAAACATTTCATGGCTCCGCTTGTTTTGTAATAACTTTCTCCATCTTCGTTTACCAGTTTAAAGTCATTTTGACTAAGGTAAGCTTGTACAGAATTCTCGACATATACCGGATCCATATTCAGACTTACTTCATTGACATACCTTTTTCCCACTTTTTTCCCCATTTTATTTGCCCTTTCTGGTATTAATCATTTGTATTTTACAACAATTTGTAATTATTTATCATATTATAACATTTAAAGCATTTTATGTAAATAAATCTATAATTTTTAACAAAGAAATTCCAGAACCCATTACCATTATTACATGTCGATTTATACCTTATTTGTTTCTATAATCATTTATATCCCACCTTAGTAGATTAATAACCTCTAAGTATAATCCTTTCCTTTGTTATTAGCGATTGACATTGCCTTTCCTACACTTTACAATATCTGTATCCTGTAAGGGAATTCCAAGTGCCGAAAGGAGGATGTCAATAACGATGAAATTAATACCAATAATAGGAGGATTATTAATCTGAACACACTGGAAGAAATGCAAATAAAGACTAGTACATTGACATTAGTCTTAAGTAAAATGCTTGGTGCAGGCATAATCCATGCGGAATATAAAACCAAGCAATTACACGGTGGCACATTAGGTGATGTGAAGCTTGTAACAGGTACAGCCGAAACTACGGACGGTAAAAAATCACCTTATCAAGTTGTTTTAAAGAAGCAAAAAAAATGGGAACGCTACAGCGACCCTGATTCTTGGCGACGGGAATATGATATGTATAATACTGATTTTGGCAAGTTGTTCGAAGATTCGCTTCGTTGGCCAGAATGCTATTATACGGAGATGAATGGCGATGAATTTGAGCTCTGGATTGAATATATAGAAGGCACTTCTGGATTAAGCCTGACTGGTGATATATATGAACGAGCAGCTAAGGAATTGGGACGGTTTCAAGGCAAATTGTACTCTGAGCAATCACCTATCTTACAGACACTTACCAATCTTAGCCAAGTAGATTTCATGAAAAACTCATATTTGCACTACAGGTCCTGGAATGAGGTATATGATTACATACGCTCTGCTGACTGTCCTATTCCCAAGCATTTATGTGACATGCTTATTGATATTGATGAGCATTCTGATGAGATCTTTAACCGCTTAGCAAGATTACCAATCGTATTGTGCCATAGAGATTTTTGGGTGACAAACATATTCTCCCAAGATGATAAAATCATGCTCATTGATTGGGATACTTCCGGATGGGGTTACCTGGGTGAAGATATTGCCAGCCTTATTGCAGATGAGTCAGAGGTTAATTACATGGTAGAATACTACCATCGATGTGTTCAGGCATACTACACGGGTTTTTCAGAATATGCGAACATCTCTCAAATTACCGATCCTTGTATCTATGAAATGATCCTGCTCAAGTTCGGGTATAGGCTTGTGGAAGACTACAAATTTACTAAAGCACCTCAGGATAAAATTCAATTTATAACTATTCTTCAAAAGATTTATGAAATGAAGGAGTAAATAAGCATATAGAATTAGACAGAAAACTAAAGTTCTTAGCTTAGTTTTTTAACAAGCAACCCGTTACCTATTTGTCGCGGGTTGCTTGTTTCATATCTAATTGATTCTTGCTATCTGTAACTAGATGTCATTAAAAGTTCTAAATAGAATTACAGTTTTTTAGAATATACCATAAGCTGTAATTCCTTATCGGAGGAACCTTTGCCAAAGTAATTAGAAAAGGACTGCACTACCTCCATATCTAATTCCTTCCACATATGTTCTATCTCATAAATGGAATAAAGCCGTTGTGGTGCTCCAAACTCAATATTTGGTTTTGCTGCTGGTTCACCATACACAATGGTATTGTCTCCAAACAACATAATTCTTTTCTTTTCATCCCATTCGAACCTAGAAACAGATAAAGAATTTTCACCCGCTTCCCAATACTGCGCCGGAAAATAATTCTTTGCATATTCTGCATTACAGATATCCATAAAATGCTTTCCACCTGACTTTAGTGCATTTGAAATAACACTAAATATTTTCAGGTTTTCCTCATCAGATTCTAAATATCCTATGGCACCATCTGCTAGATTTAATACGACATCATATTCGTTTTTCATATGTAGATCTCTTATATCTAAATTAATAAATTGTACTGTTAACTTTTCTGTATTTGCAGTTTCTATGGCAGCATCAATGAATTCTTTTGTTATATCAACTCCAGTAACTTGAAATCCACGCCTTGCAAGTGAGTGCGCATGCCTTCCAAACCCACATGCAAGATCAAGGATTCGTTCCTTTCCAGTAAGTTCTAAAGTGTCGATGATAAAATTAACCTGATTTTCTGTATCCTCTACCCAAGATTGCTCTTTTATATCCATACTCCATATTGATTTGTACCAATTAGCCTCTAAAGCCTTCATAAATTAGACCTCCAATCCTTCTTTTCCTATCCGCGGTAGGTATTAATAGACTATCGTTTACAAGAAAAAAATACTAGACTTTTAATACAAAATTTGGTAGAGTATTGAATTAGGTGCGGAAATCTTTTCGCACTTTTCGTTATTATTGCTGTTTCCTTTACTGAATCCTTCGTGGCACGAAAACTACACGGGGATTTTTTTATTTCTTGTGTTAATTCAGAACATCTTCATTTTTCTTCAATCCCATAATTGTCGCATTAATATTTTTAATTTAATTATCAATAATGTTAATTACTTTATTAATTATATTAATTTCATTGTTGACATATTTAATTATTAGTTGTATATTGTAATCAAATAACATATCAGGATGGTGAAAACAATGAAATACAAAGCTCCAGGTAAATGCCCCGTATGTGGTGAAAAACTTTCTATAACCAAGCTCGGATGTCCAAAATGTTCTACCTCCATTGAGGGAGATTTCCAACCCTGTGAATTCTGCCGACTTCCCGAAGAAGATCTAGAGTTTGTCAAAGTATTCATAAAATGTCGTGGTAATATTAAGGATGTTGAAAAAGAATTAGGCATCTCCTACCCCACGGTTCGCGGTAAACTGGATGCGGTCATCAGAGGCCTTGGATATGAAGTATCGTCAAAAGAGTTAATTAAGGAAAGTGAAGATAAAACAGCTGCCAAGAATGAAATTCTTGACCAATTATCAAAGGGTGAAATCTCCCCAAAAGAAGCTACGGAACGAATTAAAAACTTATAATAAATAGGAGGTAAGTCAATGAGTGAACAACAAAAAATATTAGAAATGATTGAGAAAGGGCAGATTACTGCTGCTGAAGGTATGGAGCTTTTGGAAGCTCTAAATGCAACTAAGGAGTCAGAAACTATTCGTAAGGTTGAGACCATGACAGCAACAAAACGCAACTATAAGTTCCTTAAGATTAAGGTTACCTCAGATAACAATTCTGTTAATGTAAACGTAAATGTTCCAATCCGTTTATTAACTACAATTGGTGAAATAGCTGACAAAATGACTAATATAGTACCTGCAGATGCAAGAAGAGAAATGGAATCCAAAGGTATTGACATTTCCAACATCGACTTTGCAAAAATAATTGAAGAGGTAATCAACGGCACATTGGATGATCCAAATATTGTTGATGTAGAAGCTTGGGATGAAAGCCACAAGGCTATGGTGAAGGTGAAAGTATATGTCGATTAAGGGCTTTCGTTTCTTATGGATTAAGCTGCAAATAGAGAACAAAAGGTTCCTAAGTATTCCTTTTCCTGTCCCCTTGTACATTTTTCAGGAATTACTTGACTGTACTCTGGACTTACTGACTATTGCAGGTCTCTTTGTACCGAAAACACCTAATCTGAAATCCTCACAAATCACCATTTTTACAGTGAAAGAACTTATTCTCATGGTAATGAAACTACTAGATTCTATAACAGAAGGTGAACCCTATGATCTTGTTGACGTTACAACTGACGAAGTAAAAATACTGATTAAGATCAGGTAATGAATTGCTCAGTTTTTATAGTATACTGTTATATCAATCCTTAATGGAGGTAAAAATGTCAAAACTGTTTTTAAAATATTTATCTATCGTATTAACCATATATCTACTGTCTTTTGTAATTGACACAATACAAATCGAAAGTACCCCAGCACTTCTTGTCATGGGTTTGGTGCTATTAGTAGTGAATCTTATAATAAAGCCGATTCTGCTATTGCTCACTTTGCCTTTTAGTCTATTGACTTTAGGATTATTCAGCTTTATTGTGAATGCCTGGACAATAATGATTGCTGATCTATTTGTTACAAAGGTTAACATGGGTGGTTTTCTTAACTCATTACTTGCTGCCTTTATCATAGTTATCTTTCATCATCTGCTAAAGGATATGAATAAGGCTTCAAATTAATTAATTGTTTATTTGACTATAACTCGCATACACTCCCCATTTTTTAACAAAGAGCCTGTCGCAGCTGCGGCAGGCTCTATTGCTCTTATTGTTTTACTTCTATCTCGTAGGTGTATGTATTCTCATAGTCTCCGTAGAATTTAACCGACATTGTTTTATCCGTTAAGTTATAGACGGTGGACCATTGTTCATCACCAGGTACTGTATTTTCTATCAGTAGCTCCAGTGCGTCTTCAATAGAGATAACTCCTGACTTTTCGGATAACACCTTTTCAAAATTCTGATATCGCTCAGCACTATATCCCTGATGCTTCTCATTGTTATAGGTAAGCATATTAGTGGCTATCTGATAATTATCTTCTTTTCTGATTACCTTCATACTGCCATCAATGTAGTCAATAACAGCACAATTGCCAGCTCCATCTGCAATCATGTAATGGGAGGGATAGGTATGCTCCATTTTGACATTATACTGTGACAACTGTTCGATAGCGTCATCTACATTTTCTGCATTTTCAAGCGTTAGCCGAATAACTGAATAATCATATAAAGTAATTTTGTTCTCATCAATATCTGATCTGGAACCAAACGGCACAGACATACTAGCAACTGCAACACCATTTTCATTCATACCATCAAAGGTATAATAAGGTGCAGAAAGTGCAGTCATCTTAGATACTAAGTTTGTATTATTCCAACCCAGATTACGAAGATCTGCCATACCTATTGTTTTTAAACTGTTTTTTGAATTTGTTTTAAGAACAAAGGGTATTGATACTTCTGTATCAAAGTTTCTCCCCATAATATAATCCCCTTCCGGAGTTCTCGCAAAAAAAGTGGAGCATTGAAACTTGTCATAGTAGAACTTAGGAATCCCATTTAATAGATTAGTATTCATAAAATCAGCATATTCACCATAATTCGCCGAACCTGTTTTAAGATATTTATTAAAACTAAAATCACCTTTGTAATTCATCTCATAGACCGGAACACCATTAATTTTTTTAATGGAGCTGATAGTAAGAATTTCATTATAAAAACTGATGCAAATAATGCAAATAGAAACTAGGATAAGGCTTAAAAATACTAAAACCACGTTTCTAAATATTCTAAATTTATTTTTGCCCCTCACTAAAATATTCCTCGCAATTCTCATAGTATTCTTCATTTACCTAATATTACCATATATTTGCTCCTACTACAATTGTACATTTACACGAAAGGAAACTAACCGTTAGTTAATTGGCCTCCACACACCGCTCTCCAATAACCTTTTTGACAGGTTGCCATAGACTCACTTGCCCTCCTATATTATTCGTGGCATACTATAAGTAAAAATATTCGATATGGAGGATAACTATGTTAAAATATACGCTTAAAGTGATTGACATAAAGCAAGAATCAAAAAATACCTTTAGCTTTTATATGGAAAAACCAGATGATTTGTTCTGGACTGAAGGTGCTCACACTCATATAGGTATCGTTGGTTTTGATCAAGGAGAAAAGCCTAATAAAAATTTAGTAAGGCATATGTCTATTACCACCTTACCCAATGAAGATAAAATTGGCATCACTACGCGAATACAAGAACCTCTATCCGAATTTAAAAGTGAGCTGTCGAAAATAAGTATTGGAGATAATTTGGTTATTTTTAAACTTGGTTCAAGGATGAATTTAAGGAGAAATGATAGACCTCTCCTCCTGTTATCCATGGGAGTGGGAATTGCGACTATGAGGCCTTTAGTTCATGCATTTCTTGAAAACACTTTAAGTATAAGCTCCTTAATTAGTGTAAATATTGATTCCTCAAAGAATTATATATTTAGAGATGAGTTAGAAGCCCTTCAAACCGACTTGTATCAAAATTACTGGTACGACTGTCGAGCCGACTTCTATCAATCATTAAATGAATTCACAGAGCTTAAAAATCCTCTTTATTATGTAACTGGAAGCGACGATTTTATTAAAGAAATCATAAGAACCCTTCGCTCTAAAAATGTAAAAGATGAAGATATCTTTCTTGACAAGAAGGAAGAGGTCTTAGCTGACTATTTTGCGTAACAACCAAATATTCTTAACTTTCCCATATTAGAAAATAGCCTGCTGCAGATGCAACAGGCTATACTTTTATGTATGAAATTCATTGTTAAAGGAAATCAAATTGCTTGGGGAGTATTTCTTTTCCTGTTAATTTCAATTAATTTAACAATACCCCATGCCAATAATGCATACACAATCATTGCAATAATAAGCGTTGGCTCAAAAATTGATTTCGTTTCTATTCCCTCTGATACTGCAAATCTAAATATGCCCTTAAATGGAGCTAAGAATATATCGGTAAATGAATATAGGAAAGAAACAAAATCATTCTCCGCATTTGCTCCTAAAATCTTAAATACTAACCGGAAAGTGAAGAAAACTTCTAATACTCCTAGCACATAATAGATATATTTTACACTCTTTGAGTCGCCAATCTTTCTCTTATTAATTCTTTCTACCCTATTAATTTCACCACTTTGAGTATTTACTTCTTCGTATACTTTGCTGTCAATTTCTATATCACCTTGAGTTTCAACATCTATGTTACTAGTTCTTCTATCTCCATAGTACCTATCGTCCATTTTATCCCTCCGTTTCCTTTAACTGTATTTGTCTGTTATTAGACTTTTTGTCTTCTATTTAGACGTGTACTGTTAGCTAAACAATCTTTTTCCCTCTAATTATTCTTACTAATACCGTAATAACGGCAATAATAAGTAGTATATGTATTAATCCACCTATTGTATATGATGTAACAACACCAAGTAACCAAAGAATAATAAGAATTAATGCTATAGTCCATAACATAGGTAACACCTCTCTTTCAAATAATGAGTTATAATAAACTAGTTAATTTTGTCCATTTTTTGCTCCTACCATATATTCGAGCACAAATTTCTATTAACAATTTAATTTTAATAATTATATCACCTCATTGTTAATATAAATTAGATTATACTAACAATTACCAATATTGTCAATTTATTTGAGTTAGTTTCAAATACAAGTAATATTAATTCTATAGATCATTATATTCTTACATTACACAATAATTGTTTGTTTTTTATTTATCTTTTTATAAATATATACACTATTTACAAACAAATAAATTACTCTCCTCTTTTATTTATACTGTTTTTACCCTATGACACGAGATAAGTTCCTTCAAATCTCAACTGCTTATCCCTTTTTGTTATAATTAATTCAGCAATTTATCATAAGTGTTAATGATAATCTGAGATGAAATATTGCCATAGCGATCTAAGACCAGCCTAGTCAATAAATACTTCATCTTCTCTGCTGGAATAGCAATACAGCCTATCGTATATTTTTTCCCTGCGTAACAATGTAAAAATATTGCCGATCCCTTATTTTTCACTGACTCCTTATTGTAATCAATAAAAAGCGCGTATTGATAAGATAACGTATATTTAGACAACTGTTCTCCATAGGAATCTTTCCAATCCTTTTTAACATCCTTCGTTGATACAAATTTATTATAATATTTACTATTTGAATCACTTACTACCCAATGTGAGGAATTAACCTGCGTATATGGAATTACGATTCCATTAGGGGCTTCACTTATTCCAAATGCATTAGAAAAGCCAAAAGTTCCAGTCGGTGTATTTCCATCTCCTTCCTTTATTTTACCTATACCATCTTCCCCCACATAACCAATAGTTGAAAATTCCAATTTATATTTATCATTTCTCTTTCTATAAAAGGATACATTTGCTAATGATGTAACTGTATTCTTTGTTGAAACTATTATAACTGTATCCTTATCAGAATTTATTTTGCTTGAATCTAGTATATTTGGTATCCCCTCCACTTTTAAATATTTATATAATATAGTGGAGGATAAAACCTTATTATTATTTATGGCTTTAATTTTATAAAAGTACGCATTTCCCCTTTCTAAACCTTTATCCATAAATGTTGTTTGATTTGTTTCCTTTATCAATTTATATGTACCAGAATAATTTGTGGATCTATAAACCTTATATTGATTATATCCCTTAATTGAATTCCAGGATATTTTTAGTGTTGTAGCATTCACAATTTCAATATTTACTGTTACTTTAGATGTTGCAGCTTTAGTAGTTAAAGTCAAACAATGTATTATCAATATTACTGCAATAAACATTACCACTTTTTTAATTTTAATTTTTCATCATCCTTTTTTTAATTATTAATTATATATGTCATATAAAATATGCGATATTATATTAAACATATAACAAAAAACCCCTGCCAGTGTTGGTAGGGGTTTTGCTTATTTGCTCTATTTATAGCTACACCTTAATCCATTTATTTGGTTTGGCTTTTCATAAGTATTACTATTCCGTCTTACGACCTCTTTTTGAACATACCTACGATAGATAACAAAATTACAGCTCCAAGGATGGAAATAATAAAGCTCCACAAATTTATACCGGTTGCTGGTCCAAGTCCAAATATTCCAGCTAACCATCCACCAATAAAAGCTCCTAAAATACCTACCACTAAATTTAATCCAAATCCCATTTTTGCATCATCTCCGGTTATTTTACTAGCTATCCAACCAGATAATCCACCTAGAATTAACCATACAAATATATTACTTATTTCTGGCATAATGTTACCTCCTTATCGATTACTGTGTATTTTTCTTCCTTATTTGTTTATTCTTTTCTCCGTCACTTCGTCTATGAGCTCATTTGCTTTATCAAAGAATTTGTCTTTAC
This sequence comes from Bacillota bacterium, assembly GCA_023407575.1. Classification (GTDB taxonomy): domain Bacteria; phylum Bacillota; class Clostridia; order Lachnospirales; family Lachnospiraceae; genus Mobilitalea. Next base: position 520,153 of record JAEYLX010000026.1, on the reverse strand, counting down.
CCTCTTCCGCTTTACTACTTAAATCCGCTTTAAGGGATTTCATTTTTCCCTTGAATTCAAGTTCACTATCATCAATTGCTTGTCCTATCTTTTCAACAACTTTGCCTACAGCTTTATCTTTCTTATTCTTAAAATCATCCATAAATCTACAACCTCCTTAATGATATAATAGTTATATTAAGTTAAGTATCAATATATAGAATTAACAAGTTGTGCATAAAACTATACGTTTAATTTTGCTGGTATCATCTCCTTTTATGAAATCTGTGTATTCGGTCAAAAACTTATCGTAATATTCTAAGCTGAAATCAATTATTATTTAGCTTATACCTATCCCTTATTTAATGTTTTTAACAACCGATTTATTATAGTTATTATCAGTTATAAGTATTTTAAATCAAACAACATAACTTCAATATATTATGTTGTTTGTTATTTTAACACAATATTCCATTTTCATCAACAATAAATTGATATTTACTCAAATTAAAAGTAATAAATATTTCTGTATATGATGATATTTTTAATTATTTTAATATATTTCAAATTATTTTATTACGATATATGATTTATATTAAGACGAATTATTATTATAAACTTTTTATTCTACCTATAATCCAATGCAAACCTCCCGAGTTGTTAATGTTACCCACTTAGAGACTATAATTGCTAGTTATCGAAGTATTTTTTAACTATAGTAATGCCTGTCCTATTCATATAATTAATGGCTTTATTAACTGTATCGTATATATAATCTGATTGATTAAGATAATGACATAAATCAGGTATTTACACAAAGTAAACCTCTGTTTGGAAGTACTCCTGACTGATAAGATTTATATTTTATTTGAAATATTTTATACTACCTTTACGTCTAATAGATGTATACGATAAAGAACATGTTCGCAACAAACAGAAAGGCAATTAAATGGATAACTTATTAAAGAAAGCTAAATTAAATGATGCCGATTCATTTGTTCAGCTTATGGAGCTGCATTTAAACAGCATGTATAAATCTGCCTGGGTCTATTTAAGGAACGAAAATGATGTTGCCGATGCAGTTCAAGACACTATTTTGACCTGTTACGAAAAGCTAAATACCCTCCGAAACGATAAATACTTTAAAACCTGGATGCTGCGCATTTTAATAAATAAATGCAATGATATCCTGAGGCAAAGGAAAAACTATGTCAGTACCGACCAGGAAGTCACAGAAGAATTTATTGAACGAGATTATGAATTATGTGAGTGGAAGGAAATGCTGAAAAGTCTGGACGAAAAATATCGCATTATTATTCTGCTGTATTACTCTGAAGGATTAAGGGTCAAAGAAATAAGTGAACTGCTGCAACTCAATAAAAACACAGTATTAACCAGGCTTTCACGAGCAAAAGAACAGCTTAAGAAAGAATATAATTATTAAAGGAGGTTTTCATGTTGAATAATAGAGATAGAAAATATATACATATTTTTTCACAGGATACACAAGTCCCTATGCAGGTAAAAAAACAAGCTAATATGGCTTATTCCTTAATTAAGACGAATAAAGCAACTGCTGATATAACCGAATTGTCCCCAAAAAATTACCATTACAAAAAAAGGGTCGTTCTATTTGCTGCCATTTTGACCTTAGTTATTGGAACTTCTGCTTATGCTTCTATAAAACATTGGGGTCTAAACGATTTTTTTGCTAAATCTGGCAAGGAACTTACCGAACAGGCTTCCACATTAATAGATAAGAATGTTGTACAGGAGAATATCGAAAGTACTTTAGTCAACTTTAAGGTTCGAGAAGCTATCTGCGATAATGAAACAATTAGTGTTGTTTTAGAAGCGAAACCTGTTGCTTCGGATAAATACCTGCTTCTGGCTCTGGATGCCTCTTATAAAGACCCCGTATCAAATATGGGAATTGAGGCGAAAGATGGCGAAACTATTGTCGAATATGCCAGAGAAACAAACCGTGAAATGTTAAGTGTTAACCCATCCTTACGTAATAATGGGGAATATTTACCCTGCAGTGCAGACTATACAACGGAAGAGGATGGTACCGTTGTCTTTATCCTCAAGGTTGCTAATACTAATAAGGCAGAGAACATAACTTTGACCTGTAACACTGTCGTATATCCCATCGATTTGAATGGCAATATGGGAGAAACAATTAAGGATTCTTTTGATTTCCAATTGTATAATAAAAGTACAGAAGTCATAAATATGTACCAAATGTCTAACCCAACAACAGTGGAGGATGCTGGTGTTATCGTGGATAAAATAGAAATTAGCAGTACTGAACTTGGTTTGTATACCGAGTTGACGTTCCACATAGCACCGGAGGCCAGTAATGACATGATTACCCTTGCAAACGATGGTCTTTGGTTTGAGTATCTGGAGGAAAGTGGCGACAATACCTGGCAATCTGGCTTATCTGGAATTGGAAGCATAGAGGAAATAAGTAATGGAGTTTTTGTACAAAAGAATAATTTTTCATTACGAGACTTACCAGACACTATAACTGTCAGAGCGTTTGATTGTTGGAATAAAACAAGATTTGGAGAGGTTACACTTAACAAGAATATCAAATAGTTATTGCTATTAGAAAATACCCCGCTACCATATCGTAGTGGGGTATTTTTCAAGCATTAAAAAGCCCTGGTTATTTATAGTTATACTGTTTCTTTTTGTACAAGTTGATTTATTTCATTAACAAACACAAGCATATCTTCAAATCCAGAAATACTCATTCTAAATTTCAATTTACCATGACAGGCTATCTTTTTACCTTCATGAAATTGATAGGGTGTCTTAGCCAAGCAATGTGTATAGCACCCAACACAGTCATCCAGATGGTTAAACATTCTCTCCGCAAAATCAGGTGATTTTTCCTCTAACGAATTCAATACTTCTTCCATCCGATCTGCTTTTCTATGCCAGGTTTCAGGTTTACCGTTTGTTATCAGATACCATTGCAGAGAGTGATCAAAAATATCATTACTTAAATATATTGCATAGGATAAACTATACTCAGAAGCGACATACGATATCTTATTTCCGTTTTTCTCTATCTGCCTTTTGAACTTCAGGGGCTTTAGGCTCCTTAAGTATTCATCGTTTTTTATAATCTCTTTTTGAATATTGTCCGGTAATAAAGAGATGCATTTTTCAAAGGTTGGCTTTTCACCAATTGCTATAGCTTCATTTTTTGTAATAGCAATCGGCATTTCCAATTCTGAAGAAACAATGTTACAAGTATCCTCGTATTCAGTTATAGTTAGTGACTTTATACAGGTTTCTACCAGTTTGTCACATACTATTTTTATTTCAAAGCCCTCATCATTCATTTTATTAAATGTAGGAGACTTCATATATCTTTCTTTTTTAGAATGATATCTCTCCTCACCGTTAATCAGGATTTGCATTTCTTTCCTATCATAAAGTATCGAAATATCTGTGAATTCATTCATATTAATATGATTATGATAGTTCATTGTCTTTCTGGTGGGATCCACAATATCATCAATTCGGCGATTATCTGACCACAGAGTTCCAAAATTAATATGCCCTTCTCCTATGAGCAGATATAATCCTGGAGCACTGATTTTTACACTCATATCTACGCGTAGGGGTAATCTGTACCTTTCTGGCAGAGCTAGATACGAATTAATTGATATATGCTCGACATCAAAACGTTGAGTAGGAATTGCTCGCCTTGTGGTCATGAACAGCATATTATCTTTATACTCGCATGTAGCTTGCCCTTTCGATATAAGGTGTGCTAAATCTATTGAATGTTGTTTCACACAAATTCCTCCTACTATTAAGATTGATGTTTCCTATAATCCTTATCATATGTTTTATAATCATACCAGCCAGCGTAGATACGAACCACAGACTTTGCTGTAATTATCTTAATCTGCCAAATATATTCCGTAATCCAAAATTCTATTTTCTTCTTTGTCAGGCTCCGTGAAACGTGGACAATTATAACGCTCAAAGAAACAAGCTCTATTGTTCTCGTCCCCTCTAAAATTACCCATTCCGTTTTCCTGGAATTTTGTGATGCTGGAATCATGCATACCATAGAGTCCCTCATCTTCTTTTCCTTTTATCCAGCAAACTGCAATATCACTTTCCGCAAGGTCTATAAAGTCATAAGGCTCTGGGACAGCTGTATCTACTGGAAGAAACATGCCAATCCAATACTCAAAGGTGTTCTCTGCATCAGAACCATTGCATCTCATTAAACCAAGGTAGCTATTATCAATATCCTTTACTTCACCTAGATTTTCCAATACTCCGAACCATCCATTTTCAAACCATTCACCCCATTTGTGACCAAATCCCCCGATACGGTCAGCATTCGTATAACGCTTTCCTATAAAGCGAAGAGACGGTAAATGTTCCTTGTAAACCTTAATAATTTCTGCTCCCATAATTACCTCCATGCTGGTGTTAAGCACCATGATATTTAATGAAAGAAACCTTTAACGGGTTCTTTCTAAGTGAAAGGAAATAAAAAATAATTAACCTTTAACACCTGTACCTTTTGTAAAACACTCTGTCCAACCTAAATTCACAAATATTTTACCATATTATTCCTATCCCTACAATCGAACATAAGATTAATTCTATTTGTGAATTCCAATTGTAAATTGAAATTAACATAAAAACCCATAATGAATACTTTCTTATTCGTAAAATATCAATTTAATCATGTATGAAAGGCAAATTATTAACTACGGAGTTTAAGTAATTTACAGATTAAAAGCCTTTCGAAATTCACTGGGGGTAATCCCATGCACATCCTTGAAGGCTGCAGTAAACTTGGATTGATTCTGAAAGCCACATTGCTCTGCAATATTGCGAATACTTAAATGGTCTGCTGCCAGAAGCTGCATGGCGCGCTTCATGGTTTCCGTCCGTATATAGTCATAAAGCGGGATTCCATATAGATTTCGAAAACTGTTTCTTAGCTTACTTTCACTCATTTGAGCAAGCTTACACATCTCTGTAAGGCTCGGTGGATTAAGGATATCCTTATCCAAAGCAACCTTTACCTTATATATTTTCTGCTCATTCTCCCAATTCACATAATGCCTGCGGCTGCTTCTCCTAATCGAAGCCTCCGGATAGTTTCGTGCTATTGAGGACAACAAATGAACTATCATACTCTCTATACCTAACAGTGGGAAATCGGCATTCCGTACTGCCCACCGGATTTGCTCCATAATCAGCATAATATAAGGTGTATTATAATGTTGTGACTCCCATTGCCTTGCATCACTAATATGAAATGCAGGTGTATCCTCACGTCCCAGCAGTAGCTTTTCAATAAAATCCTCAAAAATGAGCACACTTGTAAAGCATGCATGTACCTCTTTGGGGAAAGTGATACTGAACGGTTTCTCTGGATTTATGATTACATGCGTCGTTGGTGTCAGCTTTTGGGTGACCTTCCCCTGCTGTGAAATGAGGATATCTCCACAGTCAATGCAGAAGATCCACATAGCCGGTTTTGTTATATTAATTCTGTGTCGTATCTGTTTTGTGGGAGTAAACCATGCACTTGCAGCAAATACACCCTCAGCAGGGTGCATTTCACTAATCCAACCCTGCTGCCAGCTTGGAGGAAAGTTATGAATTAGTCCTTTTCCATTCGTTCGGGTAATCAGATGATGTTCTTTTGCCATGGCTTCCCATCCTAAATTATAAATATCTAATTCTTTCATATATTTATTCCCCTTAATTTTTAAAAGCAATATAACATAAACCAATTCTAATTTCAATTAAATATTAATCTGATCTGTTTTAGTCTAGCTCCATTATATAATTATTATCTTTAATTAAACCTGTCGAATTGCATAAAAACATAGCATTCTATTCAATTATCTGGATTTCAACTTCCTAAAGTAGTGGTTTGTAGCATTTGACATTAGTTAATTCAGATGCTAAAATCTAACAAGTTAGTCTTATCTAACTATAGCCTGTAACGGTAAGCGCGCACTCACACAGGTTTAGCAAGATATTAAATTATATTATAGATAACTGCATTACATAAAAAGGAGATTTATATGAAAAAAAACATATTTCTAAAAGCAATTGTGACCTTATTTGCACTTATCCTTGTTACAGCAGGTTTAACCGGCTGTGCCAATAATAAAACCGAAACCACAACAACTCCTACCGATGTACCTGTCACCACTTCAGAGGTTACTCCAACTGAAGCGGTAGCTACATCAGGTGAAAATAGCGGTACCAAAATTGTAAGCACTAGCTTAGGTGATGTGGAAGTACCAGTAAATCCGCAGAGAGTCATTGCTACCTACGGAATGGGCGATGTTATCGCACTTGGAGTCCTTCCAGTGGCTACTTATGATGTTGCAGGCACTGCTTATGAAAAAGAAGTTGCAGGTCTTCCTGTATGGTCTAGTTTTGAGTCCGAAGAAATTATGTCCTATGACCCTGACTTAATTCTTGTCGTAAATCAGGAACAATATGATGCAGTTTCCAAAATTGCTCCTACTGTTTTAATTCCATTTACAACACTTTCTATGGATGAACGAATTACCTTCTTAGGTGAAGTTTTAGGTAAGGAAGAAGAAGCAAAAACAATTCTAAGCGAGTTCAAAACTAAAATAGAAGAAGCAAAAACTGAAATGGCAACTATGGGAATTGGCGAAAGCACCTTCAGTATTTTTGAATACAGCGATAATGGTGGTGTTTGGGTATATGGCGATAAATGGGGTCGTGGCGGAGATATCCTCTATAGCCATTTAGGTTTACCGGCTCCTCAGGTTATTGAAGATGAAATCATTGGAAAGGATCAGTATCGTGATGTATCCTTAGAAGCAATTGGTGATTATGCTGGTGACTTCATTGTATTCAGCGGTGATCTTGGCGATTTGGCAGACAGTCCCGTTTGGAACTCCATACCAGCAGTAAAAGACGGCAAAATTATTCCTATCGACTTTACACTTTTCTATGACATCGATATATATTCCTCTAATGTTCAATTAAATTACCTTATGGAGCAACTAAGAGAAATAACAAAATAAGTACATAGCAATAACTAGCTTGAAAGGACGATACCTATGCAAACTTTAGCTAAGCGTAAAGGCGCGGTGCGCTTTTCGCTGTACATGCTTATAGGATTAGGCTTGCTGGTGCTTTTATCTGCAGCGTCGATTAGTTTCGGCGCTGTTGATATGCGTTTATCTACAGCATGGGGGGCTATCTTTCGTTTTGACCCTAGCCTGACAGAACATCAAATTATATATAGCTTGCGAGCACCACGAACCGTAGCAGATATCATGGTTGGAGCAAGCCTGGCTGTTTGCGGGGCAATTATGCAGGGAACAACAAGAAACCCACTTGCAGATTCTGGACTGATGGGTATTAACTCTGGAGCTGCTTTTGCAATTGCCATTTCACTAGCTTTTGTCGCAGAGCGAACTTATTTGCATACTATGTTGTTTGCATGTCTTGGCGCAGCTCTTGCAACTGGAATGACCTACTTCATTGCCTCCCTTGGCAAGAGAGGAATGACTCCGCAAAGACTTGTCCTCGCCGGAATATCAATTTCCATGCTGTTTGGAGCCTTCAGTCAATACATAGCTATTCGATTTAACCTGGGACGAGAACTAGCATACTGGACAGCAGGCGGTACGGCAGGCGCGAAATGGAATGAGCTTGCTTTCATCACTCCCTTTTTTATAGTAAGCATAATTGGAGCATTGATCTTGTCCCCTTCTGTTACACTACTTAGTCTTGGGGAAGATGTAGCAATCGGCTTAGGACTTAATACCAGGAAGGTGAAAGGTATTTCCACCCTTCTTGTGCTCCTACTAACTGGTCTATCTGTCATCATAGTTGGTCCTGTGGGTTTTGTGGGATTAATTACACCTCATATTGTTCGTTATATTGTGGGCGTAGATTATCGGTATATCATTCCGGCAGCTGCTCTCTACGGGGCTGTTTTAACTGTGGCTGCTGATTTGGCTGGAAGGTTAATTAATCGTCCTTATGAAACACCAATCGGTGTAATCTTTGCCGTTGTAGGCGTGCCCTACTTCCTCTATCTGGCAAGAAAGCAAAGGAGGGAGTTTGAATGAGTCACAACAGGAAACGTCGCTTTACAATTAAGAAAGGCTTACTAATCATCTTTGGTATGCTTTGTATCCTACTGGTAATTGCAATTATCAGCATTAATTCCGGTAAAATGTCCCTTACTCCCTTAGAAGTATTTAATGTGATTTGGGGAAAGGGTACTGATAAACAAAATTTAATTGTATTTGATTTTCGACTGCCCCGTATCGTCCTAGCGATTCTAGTTGGCATTGGTATGGGTGTCTCCGGCTGTATTATGCAAAGTTTACTTCGCAATGATATGGCAAGTCCCGGAACCTTGGGTATCAGCTCGGGTTCTGGTTTATTTGTTCTTATTTACATTATCCTAGTTTCAGCAAAAGGTATTACATCACCAATTACTATGCCACTATTAGCCTTTGTTGGCGGTATTACTGCTGCCGCCCTAATCTATCTGCTATCCTATCGCCGCGGAAAAGACATTTCTCCGACGGGCTTGATATTAACTGGTGTTGCTTTAAGCAGCGGCTATGGAGCATTGACAATGCTCCTTACTCTTAAATTAGATGATAACCAAATGACTTTCATACAGTATTGGAACGCCGGAAGTTTGTGGGGAGATAACTGGAGCTATCTAGCTGTGCTGGCGCCCTGGACCCTGCTCTTATTCCTGTATACCTTATACAAATCCAGAATATTGAATGCTTTACATCTTGGCAACCAAATTGCTACAGGCCTTGGTGTAGCAATAAAACCCGAATTTCTTGGCCTGTCTATCGCAGCAGTTGCACTTTCCTCCGGAAGCGTTGCACTGGGCGGAAATTTCTTCTTTGTCGGCATGATTTCACCACATATGGCAAGAAAGCTTGTGGGTCCGAATCATAAATTGTTACTACCAGCCTCCGCCTTATCCGGTGCCATAATCGTATTATTAGCAGACACCATAACCCGAGTGGTCAGCCTTGGCGCTGATGTTCCTACAGGAATCGTTATTACCGTACTTAGTACCCCGTATTTTCTTTATCTGCTTGCAAAAGCAAATTAGAGAAATAGTCAGATTATTCCAGACTATTTTGTTCACTTAGATTGTGGCTGATTATACGTACTAACTACATATGACTTAAATTTTTAATACGCAAAAAGCGTACAACAGAAGGGAGATAATTATGAATAGCATCACAACCGAACATTTAGACATCGCCTATGATGAGTCGCTTATTGTAAAGTCTTTGGATATGAACATTCCTCATGGAAAAATCACCTCCATCATTGGTCCCAACGGATGCGGAAAATCTACCGTGCTCAAAGCAGTAGGCCGTATCCTGAAGCCTAAGAATGGAATGGTATACCTAAGCGGCGAAGATATCCGAAATCTCTCGACGAAGGAAGTTGCTAAGAAAATGGCAATACTCCCGCAGACCCCAACTGCCCCCAGTGGGTTAACCGTCAGTGAGTTAATCGCATATGGACGTTTCCCTCATCAAAAAGGATTTGGAAAGCTGACACCTGAGGATAAAAATATTATTCAATGGGCACTTTCCGTTACTAAACTTACAGAATTTGAGCATCGAGAAGTAGATACTCTCTCTGGTGGTCAAAGACAGCGTGTATGGATTGCGATGGCACTTGCCCAACAAACAGATCTCATTTTACTGGATGAACCAACTACATATCTGGACTTATCTCACCAGTTGGAGGTCCTAAAGCTTCTTTATGATTTGAACCGTAAGCAGGGTTGCACCATAGCCATGGTATTGCATGACCTTAACCTTGCTGCACGATTTTCTGACCATATTATTGCTATTCGTTCGGGTAACATCATTAAATGCGGAACCCCTGATGAGGTTATAACTCCAAAGGTTTTAAGGGAAGCCTTCTCTATTGATGCAGATATTGTTCAGGAATCAAGAACCGGTCGTCCAGTTTGCCTGACCTATGATTTAATCCTTGAAGCACCCATATTAAGAAAGGAGAAAGCTGTATGATTACTGCTTTTCGAATATTTAAAGAAGCAAAGAAATATTGGCTCTTCTTTGCAATTGCATTTCTTGCCCTGATTATATCCACAGTGGCTGGTTTTTATATGCCCTGGGCTTTGCGTGAGCTAACTGCACTTGCCACTGAAGGTATTGCAGGTACTGATTTTGCTGCAAAAGCCTTACGCATCGGTCTTTTTCTCCTGTTGGCTACTGCCCTGCAAGCAGCGGGTAATTCAGCTTCGGGATATCTAAATCATTATGCAGCTTTGCATTATGTAGCCGATTTACGGGCACGTCTTTATAGTAAGCTTCAGAACATGAGCCTGCGTTATTTTCATAAAAGCCGTACCGGTGATCTGACCGGACGAGTAGTAAGTGATGCCCTGGATGCGGAGGTTCTGCTTGCTCATGTCATCCCGGACTTCATTGTAAATGTCCTTACTTTTCTGGGTGTCGGTACTCTTCTCTTTACCATTCACTGGAAGCTCGCCTTAATGAGCCTTGTAACAATTCCATTTCTCCTTGGAATTACTATCTGGCAAAGCCGTCATGTCTCGCCAGTATGGAAGGAAAACTCCAGAATTCGTGGTGAGTTGGCAGGAACGGTACAGGATAACCTTTCTGGTATTAAAGAAATTCAGATTTTCAATCAGCAGGGGCATGAGGAGCATAAGGTTGCTAAACTTTCCTTACGGCACAGTTTAGCTTATCTGCGTGCCAGCTTTTTCTTTGAAACCACCTATCCGCTTCTTGCCTTTGTGACTGCACTGGGTACTGTAGTTGTGGTTGTTTACGGAGGAACTCTCTTAAGTAAAGGTGAGGTAACAATTGCTGATATTGTAGGATTTATTATGTATCTCTCTATGTTCTACACCCCAGTAAGAAGCTTTTCCAGTCTGGTGGAACGTGCCGGTGAAGCAGGTGCGGGATGTCGTCGTGTTTTTGAAGTAATCGATGACGTACCTGATGTTAAGGAAAGAACTAATGCAAATCTTTTACCCCGTGTATCAGGTGAAATAAAGCTTAAAAACCTTTCCTTTCATTACACCGAAGAAATTCCCATCCTTCAAAAGATTAGTCTGAACATAAAATCAGGTCAGACCGTAGCTTTAGTAGGAACCACCGGTGTTGGAAAGTCAACCATTGCAAACCTTATTAATCGCTTTTATGATCCACAGGAGGGCTCTGTTTTCATCGATGGTGTGGACATTAAAGATGTTACCCTGACAAGTCTTCGTGACAATATTTCCATGGTGCTGCAAGATACCTTCCTCTTCAACGGAACTGTGTATGAGAATATCCTCTATGGATGGAAGGATGCTACCTTAAACGATGTCGTTCAAGCTGCCAAAGCAGCAAATGCTCATGATTTTATTGAGAAAATGGAAAATGGGTATCAAACTGTAATAGGGGAAAGGGGTATCCGTCTTTCTGGTGGACAGAAACAGCGAATTTCTATTGCAAGAGCAATATTGCGAAATTCTCCGATTCTAATCCTGGATGAAGCCACTTCTGCCCTGGATACCAAAACAGAGCAGGAAATCCAAGCTGCTCTGGACGAAATTTCTAAGGAACGTACCACCCTGGTGATTGCACATCGTCTATCTACTATTCGTAATGCCGATCAAATTGTCGTACTAGACGGCACCGGCATTGCAGAGCTTGGTACACATGAGGAACTAATCGCCCGCAATGGTATTTATGCCAGCTTATATGCTGTGCAGGCCTCCTAGTCCTTTGTATCTAAATGAAGAATGCTGCACCGACGATGCGGACGAATTCTATATAAATTAATCTGTAACAACAATGAACGTCAGGTCATATCACTTATCGTGAATCAAAAAAACTGCCAGTCTACGTAAAGACAATTGGCAGTTATTTTTGATCTGAATTAAAACATACTCTTTTTTTATTCAAAATAAATTGTTTTCTTTTATATAATCCAAATACTTTTTTGATACAAGATATCCTTCGCCCCGTTGCAGACATTCAATAGCTTTATGTAAAATGTCTGGTCTAATTTCAGTCCTATTGGTGTTCAGCCAGTTTTCCAGCTCTTTATTTTGGTTTCTTTTCTGCCTAAGCCTTTGGTCATAATCATTTTTACTCTGTTGGATGACCTGCTCAATTTTATGGCATTCCTCGTAAAAATCACAGATGAAAGAGCCATCTGTTTTTAAAGTAAGCTCCTGAACTGAATATACCTTTTTGCAATACTTAATTTTTCTTTCAGTACCAATTCTATAGTCAAAGCGCTTCTTTAGAAGGATAGTTTCTCTTTTCGTATCCAAATAAATACAAAGTCCAATTGACTTCTGTATCAAATCTCCATACCAGGATATTTGATTTGTATCGATATTCTTATTGATACCTAGAATATAAAGCGGTATTACTTGATTTTCTTTATAATACAAGTCTCGCTCTGTGAAATTATCTATACCAGTATGTTGAAGACGATAATCTATTGCGATATCCAAACTCTCAGGATTTGATACATAACAAGTACTGTACATACCATTTTTCATTCGAAATCTTGCTCTAATTTCCCCTTGGGGAAAGCTATTTCTTAGTAAATCATATAAAAGCCTTTTCCCTTTTTTTGATGCTTCTGATTCTCTCTGATTTCCATACTCACATGCTTCTTTGTCATAATGTGCGAAGTATGGTTCCATAATTGGGCCTGCTGCCAAATACACCTTTTGTCCGCAATCACTGCATATTAGTTTTCTTACGTCTGCCGCGATTTTCCATTCCAACACCAAATCATTGATATAATATCCACTCTTATCCTTCAAATCAAAGGTGCAAATTTCTTTTCCATTATAAATACAATTCTCCATTTGCTTATCCTTTCGAAATGACAAGTATATACCTGTATTGCAAATTTATATAAAACACGCGATAGTTAAGCAAGTACTATCGCAAGTTTTACATACTATTATAATGCTTATCTCATATTAGCCAGGTTTATATAAACAGTAAAAGACTGACTGCCATAACCGCCATACCTGCAATTAATCCATAAATAGAAAGATGATGCTCGCCATATTCTCTGGCGGAAGGCAATAGTTCGTCAAGACTGATATAAACCATGATTCCGGCTACTGAAGCAAATATAAATCCAAACATTGCATCATTAAAGAAATGGAATAGAATTAGGTAACCGATCAAAGCACCAATGGGTTCCGAAAGTCCGGATAAGAAAGATAATTTAAAAGCCTTCTTTCTGCTGCCCGTTGCATAGAATATTGGAACCGCTACTGCAATGCCTTCGGGTATATTGTGAATTGCTATTGCAACCGCAATCGGAATACCCAAGGAGGGATCGCTCAAGGCTGCTGTGAAGGTAGCCAATCCCTCTGGAAAGTTATGTATACCTATGGCTAATGCTGTGAACAAACCCATACGCATTAATTTAGATTTGTGCTCTTCGCTTTCTCCGTCCATTTCTTCTACGGTATGTACTTCGTGCGGATTTTCAGTGGAAGGTATTAATTTGTCTATAAGAGCAATAAGCAGGATTCCGAAAAAGAATCCACCTGTTGTTGCCCAGGTACCCGTCCTTTCACCAAGCGCAGATTGCAATGCTGTATTGGCTTTTGCCAAGATTTCCACAAAAGATACATAAAGCATAACACCTGCTGAAAATCCTAAGGATACAGATAAAAATTTAGGGCTGGTTTTCTTTGTAAGTAAAGATAACGCGCTTCCGATACCTGTTGAAAGGCCTGCAAAGAGCGTCAATGAAAATGCAAATAATACATTTGATAAATCCATGTAGTCCTCCTTTTTGTTTTATATGTTTCGCTGTTACCTTAAATTGTTTAATCACTTTAAATGTTTAATTACATTAAATGTTTAACCACTTTTATTGTTTAAACTCTTTTATTGTTTAATCACTTTTTTTATTTAATCACTTTTATTGTTTAATCACTTTTATTGTTTAATCACTTTCATTATTTAATTACTTCATTTGTTAAGCATATCAAATCAATAGCGTAGCATTTCCATTAATGTAGTTATAACAGGCTTATTGAATAGGTACTTGAATAAATTCCTTTGATTTAGAATTCACAAGGTTTTCAGTAAATTTTCTTATATCCGCTTTATTACTTATTCTATAATAAACATTATAAAATGGACCCGTAGAAATATTCGCAAATATATATGTTTTATCGGTATCATAATATATAGTTATCAGCGGACCCAAGCCACCGATAACTCTTATATCTAGTGATTTACCTGCAAACATATGCTCAGGTTTTGATACTCCACGATAAAACTTGGATTTCTCCAGAATATTAACAAAATCACTAATTTCCTGGTCATTTAAATCGTAGGTGTAACTTTTTCCTTCAATCTCTTTACTAATATGAATATAAACCTGGTCCCCTTTCATAACCTTAAAGGTAAGGGGGTAGAAAAAGTAACCTAATAATATTATAATTAGAATACCTAAAACCGTATAAGCTTTTCTATAGTTTTTAAAGTGTTTACGCATAGCATAATCTCCTTCATTAAACTTTTCTAAAATATATTATATCATCACAATATTTCAAACCAGTCTTATTTTACATTATATACCATGGACACTATAGAAAACAACCCACTACTCTGACATAGTGGGTTGTTTTCTATTAATATCTCGACACACTTACTATAATTCCTTGGTTAAACCTATTAAGGCAAATGTTTTATCACTATACTCTTTATCACCATTTATGCTAATTATTTTATTAAAGCCATTATTATTCCAGAACCGAAGTCCTTTCCAATTTTTTAGATAGACTCCAAGGCCAATTGAACTCCAATCAGACTTCTTACATTCCTTACTTATTGATTTGATTACCTCTTGTCCATATGCACTTCCCTGTACCTCTTTATTTATAACGAAAATACCTAGCCATATTGTTTCTATATTCGGATATCCATGATACAAATCAAAGAATCCTACAATCCGACCCTTAAAATCTAGAATTGCCATTATATAATAATTATTTTTATCCGCATTTTCAATAGGAGGTAAATCACCGTTAATAATACAATTTTCTATATAACCCTCGTCGAATTCATTGCCTTCCAAATATTTTTTATCATCCCAGGAATTACAGATCTGATTAAGTTCTTTTACATCGTCAAGTATTGCCCTGCGTATCAGTAACCTTTCCGTACTCCAATTATCAGCTAATCTCATTTCAACCTCCGAGCAAGTTTCAATTATTACGGTAACTTATATATATTCTGATCTCTTTCCAATAATCCTTCTCCAATCATATCCCTACGTATAGTACAGAAATCATCATTAAAATCAGCAATAATTATATTAACTTCACGCTCAGTGTAGGTTTTACCCATTTCAAATGCTTTTGCTATTTCTTCATATACAATTCTCTGTTTCTTTTTCTGTGCAGGAATGGATTTTAATTTCCCGTATTGAAAAAATGCATTGATTACTTTCTTTCGATAGTTTGCCTCTCTTTCTTCCTGCAGCTTACTATCATCTGATTCCTCTTTAATTATGTCCAGTATACTGGTCATAAAGATATCCTTATATAAGGAATACATCATATAATATTGATCTTTATACGATGTGACAGCACCTGCTTCTTCTAACTTTTTAAGGTGAAAGGATATAGTAGCAGGTGTTAGATTTAATCGTTCTGCCAATCGTTCCACATACATGTCTTCCAGCATCAGAGATTTAAGGATTTGTAATCTGGACTTATCTGCCAGACATTTAAATAATTTTATTGCATTGGTCTCTGTCATGCGATACCACCCCAGATCTCGTTAAATTTAGTTTTTATTAAACCTAATGTTTGCAATTTTACTTCTTCTATTAAAATCTTCTCCGCATCATTATGAAGTTTAGCTGCTTCATAGGATGCTATCCAGTTTTTTGGAATTGACTCCAGCTTTTCCGTGAACAAAGATTTTATTTCAACCTCTCCTAATTTCTCGTTTTTAATTATTGATAAAAATGTAATCTTAAAAATATTATAGATATTATTTTTAATTTTAACAACATTTGCTTCATCTTTTCTTTCATCTAAAATCAACTTTTTTTCTTCGTGAAGCACGTCTTCACTTGACTTTTCTAAGTAGTTAATAAATTCTTTTTTCTTATCCATTTATTTTCACCCTCACCTTTCGTAGTACCTGCCAGCTCTGGCGTATTTTTTAACAATATTGATGGTCAAACCTTTCTCTCTTAACGTAGCTTATAGAATTATTTCTACCTCGGCGCTTCCAACAAAGTCCATATGGAAATCTGCTTTGTTGCTTCCACCAAACATTGTGTTATCTCCAATTGCTATATGAAATGTATCTATCATCTTCTCATCAAGCACGGTATAACCGCATAAGCTTGTTACCTTATCATTGCAACCAAATCCAAGTTCACACACAACTTTGTTCTCTTTTGGGAGGCTCCTAATAAAATTATTGACTTCTGTGTTATCACTTTTCATTAATAATCCATTTTCAATCCCTAATGTAATATCCTCAAATTCACCTACATCCTCAATAAAGAGTTTTTGGTAAAACACATTGCCATTTGTCTTATGTTCAACAGGTGCAATATACACTTCGCCACATGGCCAGTCACCATCACCGCAGTCCGCAATCCATTCTCTATCTTCGGTTTCCAACGTCAGATGACATGTATCACCCGAATGAAGAATAATCTGTTTTACCTTACTTAATTCTTTGATTTTACCTTCACAGGAGTCTTTCAATTCTACATAATCAATGTCATATGCTTTTGTCATTCGATCAATAAAATCCTCGGGTTCCAATCCAGACTCCTGTGCATTATCAACAGTAGGAATACGTATCTGTGTAAACCTGGTTTTCTTCATAAGAGCATTAAATAAGCCTCGCATGTAAGCTCTATACTTATTCATCTGTTTCTCTTCAAGTTGATAACCCAAAACCACTGGCTGATAAGTGAATACATCCAGAACTGCATCCACGTTTTCAAAGACAGAATAATATTTACAATCAAAACTTGTTTCACCTGCAACTTCAAAAATAACCTTATTATTACTTCTTGACTGCTGTAACTCCAATGGGGACGCTCCTAATTCAGCAACAGCCCTAGCAAAATCATGCATAATATTTATTGAAGTATCCTCTCCCCAAAAATGAATCAGGATTAATTCACCTTGTTTTACACCACTTGCTTTTACGATTTTTTTGATTAATTTCATATTCATATTTATCTTCTCCTAAAATCCATTTAGATAACCATGAATATAATATCATACAAAATCAATTAAATCAATACTGATTTTATATCCATCTAATCAGTCTATTGTCTATTCAATTATTACTATAAATATTTCTATAAATATTTCTATAAATATTTTACAGATGTTATCTATAACGTTGAATGACATAGTAAATCCCGGTGTGACTTAAATGCTATCTATAAATGATGCCTTTAATAAATAATATTTGGCTATTTTAGTGAAACATGTAAATATTTGTGTTAATAAGCTATAAAAATGCATGTACCAAAAATAGGAATAATTAGATACTATTTATGTGGGGATATTTTACACATGTTTCAATTCTAACTATTTTTGAAATCTATGAGGAGGTAGTTTATGAAAAAATTGAGGGTTTTACATTTTCTAATTGCACTTGCATTAATTATCACTACTGTGTTCTCGAATTATACTTTTAAAGTTTCAGCAGCTTCTTATGTTTCCTCCATTACAACCGGTACACCTTACATCTTATACAACGCTTACTCTGGTAAAGCACTGCAACCAACCAACCTTAGTGCAAATAACAATACCGCTGTAGTTCAGAGCGATTATGCGGGAAATACTGCACAACAATGGTATTTTGATCAGGCAGGCAGTGGCTATTACTATATTCGCAATGTAAGCAGCAGCAAGGTAATGGACATCAGCGCAAAAAGTACAGCGAATGGCGCAGCTAATATCATATACACCAACAACAGTCAGACCAATCAACAATTTGAATTAATCTCTTATAATGGATACTATAAATTCAAGAATAGAAACAGTGGCAAGGTTCTTGAAATATCCGGTTCCTCAACCTCAAATGGAGCAGCTTGTGTACAGAATACAGACACCAGTGCCTCCAATCAGCTATTTAGCATAGTTGCAGTAACCTCCAGTGGCGATACCATGGATCAACTTACCCAAAGTCAAATCGTAGCAGCAATGGGTGCTGGCTGGAATCTTGGCAACTCACTGGAAGCAAACTCAAATGGTACCCCCAGTGAAACAGCCTGGGGTAATCCAACCGTAACTAAGGCTCTTATTACAGCTGTAAAAAATGCAGGCTTTAAAACAATTCGAATTCCTGTATCCTACTTAAGCTATATCGGTGCCTCACCCAACTATACAATTAACGCTACCTGGCTCGCTAGAGTAAAAGAAGTCGTTGATTATGCATATAGCCAAGGCTTGTATGTTATCATCAATGTCCATGGTGATGGTTACAATTCTGTAACTGGAGGTTGGTTATTATGTAATGGCAGTGACCAAACAACCATTAAAGCAAAATACACCAAGGTATGGCAGCAGATTGCTAATACCTTTAAAGATTACGATGAGCACCTTATCTTCGAGTCCATGAACGAGGTATTCGATGGCACCTATAGCACACCAAATACTACTTATTATTCTAATATTAATGCCTATAACCAGATATTTGTGGATACCGTAAGACAGACTGGCGGAAATAACAGCTCCAGATGGCTTTTAATTCCTGGCTGGAACACGGATATTACCTATACTGTTGGTAGTTACGGTTTCCAGATGCCTACAGACACCTATCGCTCCAGCGTAGTTCCTAGTGCTCAGAAAAGAATTATGGTTTCTGTACACTACTACGCACCTTGGGATTTCTGTGGAGAAGAATCCATGACAATTACTCAGTGGGGTGCGTCCTCCACCGACAGTTCTAAGAAATCCACCTGGGGACAGGAGGACTTCCTAACCTCACAATTTACTTCTCTGTATACTAAATTCACTTCACAAGGGTATCCTGTAGTTATTGGAGAGTTTGGCTCCATCGATAAATCAAATGCCACTTATAGGGCTGCATTTGCTTATGCTGTATCAAAAGCATCAAAACAATATGGCTGTGTACCTGTCGTATGGGATAACGGTTATAATGGCACCTATGGCTTTGGTCTATTTAACCGTTCTACTAATGCCGTAACTCAATCCACAGTTATTAGTTCCATCCTTAGCGGACTCCAATAATAATTTTAATAATAAGTAAGATATCCCCCCAAATATAATAGAATTGAAGCATACAACCACATAAAAACTGGAAGAAAAACGCTGTGCGAGTTTCTTCCAGTTTTTATGTGTGCAATCATATCTAGCAAAGCATAGCTTCTACTCACTATGATATCAAAACATATCAGTAATACCTTGCTACCTAGATTGCTGTTAAAATCTTAAATATAAGATAAATAACATAAGCAATTAAAAGAAAAATACCAGTCCTACGTCTGATTTGCTTTCTTGCCCAGGAAATCATAAAAACTAATATAGTAAGACCTAACATAATGGCAATATCCACCCAAAGTGTTAAATCCGTTGGTATTGGAGAAATAACCGATGATGCTCCCAGTACTAGAAGGATGTTAAAAATATTACTGCCAATACAGTTACCCAATACAATATCCGGCTCTTTTTTCACTGCTGCCATTATACTTGTAATAAGTTCAGGCATTGTGGTCGCAAGTGCTACTACGGTGAGTCCGATTAGTGTTTCACTTAACCCCAGACTTTGAGCTATCTGGGTACTGCTTTCTACCGCTAGTTTACCTCCGACAAAAAGACCAAGAAGCGAGAGTATAGAAAAAACGAATTTTTTCAAAAGCCTTTCCTTCTCTGCCTTTTCTACTGTTTCTTCTGACAATTGGTTGCCATCAGCATCCGTATCAATATCTCCCTCTGCATCCGTTTGTATCTGTATAGATTTTTTTGAATCTCTTATTACGTAAATCATGAATGCAATAAATCCTAGTAACAATACACCTCCGTCAATACGTGAGAGCTGACCGTTTACAAAGATCATTGCAATTAAAAGAAATTGTATCCCGATTAGCATCGGAATTTCTCGTCTGACCACCGAGTCTTTTACCTGCAAAGGCATTATAATTGCCGAAATTCCAACAATCAGCGCAGTATTTGATAATGAACTGCCAATTACATTGCCTAATGTAAGCTGATTGGTGTGTGTAAAACCAGAAATTATCCCTACTGCCAGCTCTGGTGCACTCGTACCAAAAGCTACTACGGTAATTCCGATAACAAAAGATGAAATTCCAAACTGTTTTGCTATCTTCGAAGACGAATCGATCAAAACATCTGCGCTTTTCACAATCAGGATCAATCCTAACACCAATAAAAAGTATTGCATATCCTCACCCTTTCTATATATAAATAATATACTTATCCAAATGAACAAATGAAATGTCGAATCGTTTCATTCGTCATCAATTAAAAAAGGGCAGAAAACTTCTTGCGAAGCTCTCCACCCTTTAAGCTCAAAATCTTGAAGCAGTTACCTGCCCAACCGGATTACCATTATTCAACTTATGATAGTCTACACGGTTCTATGTTAAAAATCAAGATAATTTAATCTAATTATCCTATGATATTATTACCAGCACTACATTGTTTAATCCTTTTAATCAATGTAATACTCACTTACTATTGCATATTTCTTTTGCTACGAATGATTACCTAGTACTTCAGCTGCTGAATCGTATATACTTTTCCCTTTTTAAAGTATGCATATACCGTTGATGATCCTCTCTCAAAAACCCATTGTATGTTACCACTCCAGTTATTCTTTCTAACCGGTGCTCCCCAGGTTGTCAGTACAACCTGTGCTTCCGTCATACCAACTGTTATTGAGTCTCCAATATAAACCATAGTACTCCTGGAACCACGCTCTGCACCAAAGGAATCAAGTAAAGTTACTTTTACTTGCTTACCTGCACTTTGTGCTTTGATTTTAAAGGTAACCATCTGTGACTTCTTGGTCTGACTCAATTCCTTTTTATAGGTATCACTTCCCACTTTAAGTGTTATAACATCACCTTTGTTACCGTTCGTGCAGTTAATGTTAACTGTGGTTGTATTTTTGTAGATAGTTGATTCAAAATATACATCACCGTATTGAGATTCCACCTTCGTATCTACCGTATTAAAATACCCCTCAGCTGAAGTACTTGTAATGGAAACACCACTACCTGATTTGGAAGCTTTTATATTTACTGTGAACTTTCCGTTGGCATTCGCAGTTGCAGTATATTTCTTTCCACCAACATTAACTACTACTTTTGCTTTCTCTACTGTCGTGCCTGTAACTTTGGTGCTGTTATAGTAAATGGGATCAACTTCTAACTCAATGGGCTTATTTATTAATTCAAATATTTGAGTACATTTGTAGCCATCTACATCAACCATATTCAGTGTTATTTTTTGACCCATTTTTTGCTGTGGAAATCCAATAGAGAACACCTCATTTTTAACGGTACCTTCGTAGGTTTTTCCATCGATAACAACGTTAGCAGATTTTAGCTTAAGATTTCCTTCCTCTGCCCAGATCATGGTTGAGATTTCACCCATGATAAAAGTTGTTTGCAAATCATA
Organism: Bacillota bacterium; assembly: GCA_023407575.1. GTDB lineage: Bacteria > Bacillota > Clostridia > Lachnospirales > Lachnospiraceae > Mobilitalea. Next base: position 498,432 of record JAEYLX010000026.1, on the reverse strand, counting down.
CTTGTCCACATAGAGTTTCTTGTCTTCTATTTTCTTATAAAGAGCTTTCGAAAAGGAACCATTTTTTTCTTCAAACCATACTTTAACTTCTGTTCCTATCTTTTGCACAGGATAAGTAACCTTTAAGATCTGTTCACTCTTTTTTGAGTAATCACTATAATAAACTTTATCTCCAATTTGTACACATAATCTTCTGGCAATATCATAGGTGGTGTAACCTGTTGCTTGTGAGAGATAGATATGCTTCACATAGTTTGCATCTTCAATACCATATGAATTTTCAATCTTTTTCTTTAGAGGTTCAGAAGCGCAACCATGCTCATCGTATCCTGTTACCGTTATACTTGTACCTAATTTCTGCGCTGGATACTCTATTTCAAAATCACCTTTTGTATCGACCTTTGCTTGATATTTATTTTTGCCAATCTCTACAACAACATAGGTAATACTTTTGGAATCCTCTGCGACGCTACCAAATACTTTTTTGGGATATGCCATTAACTGATAGCCTTCATTGAGTTCCAGTTTACATTTTTCAATTTTATAGTCTTTTAATTTTGTGGAACTTCCATCCTCTGATTCCATCCAAACGGAAACAACTTGTCCTTCCTTTTGCACTGGATACTCAAGAATTACTCCGTCCACAAAATCAACACTTTTTCCCAGCGTTGATTGATAGGTCGTGTTACCTATCTTTGCGTATATGATGCAACCCTCTGGCATCCTGGCATAATTCGTTAGCATAGCAGTTCTTGTTAATTTAATTGAAGGTAGAGTTAAATAATCCTCTTCTATGGTTTGATCGTCTGTTTCCATACAAAAGCCATCCGTTGAGATTATCTGTATCTCTGTATCCACTGCTTGTTTTGGATATGTAATTACAACGGTATTATCCTTTTTATTGATAACCCCTTCATATTTTTGAAAACCAATCATAGCGTATACGGAAGTGACATTTTGTCCCCATATCTCACCCTTATACATTTTGGGATATGCCTTTCCCCATACTTCTATTTTGTCTTCCGAGATTACATCACTCTCTGTACTTGTTTGATTACCAGCGGCATCTTGTAAATAAACTGACACACTTGTGTCTACATCATAGCCTTTATCAAAGGTCAGCTCAACAGTCTGTGTTGCTTTGGTCAAGTTCAAAGTTCTGGTAAACATATTCGCATCCGTTGTAATATAAGCGGTAACGTTTTGTGCCTTATCAACCCCCGACACTTTAAGAGTCATTCCATAATGTGTTAAGCTTTGAATATCCAATGACCAATTATCTGCACCTGCTGCTTGTACAGTAATTGTATTTGTATTGATACAACTAATAAGAATTACTAACATAATAATACTACTTAAATATCTTTTCATACTCTTTTTCATATTGTTATACTTCCTCCCTTTACCCTTTGTCTTCTGCAAAACCTCATGTTGTTGATAGCAGAATTTTACACTCAATAATAGAATAAGCAAATTAATTATATTGTCAACAGCAATAGTTAAATTCTCTCATATTTGTATATATTTTTCATTAATATGGCATTAAAAAATAAAAAGAATTTTAGTAGTAGATATAAACTAATTTATAGAACGATTGAAGTAAGGAATAAAAAAGAAACAAAACTTAACTAAAGATACTATAGAAATTTAAGAAAGGTAGCGCTACTTGAATAAGTTTAAAAAAATCACCCCAACTTATATTTAACTTCGTAAGGGGCGCACTCTATCTATATGATAACTTCCCATGAAGAAAAAGTCTATATTTTTTTTTGCTTGTGACCTATACTCTAATAGCTGCAGCAAAATAATTAGATTGGAGATAAGAAATGAAAAAGAAAATAGCAAATGTACCTTTTGGTCCATATGTTGCTGTATTAGCTGGGTCTTTCGTCAACGGAAAACCCAATTACGCAACGATAGGTGCCTACGGGGTCGTTAGTCAAAAGCCTGTCCTTTATATTTCTCTGAAAAATACACACTGCACAACTGCTGGGGTAATTGAAAATGGATATTTTAGTGTAAACCTTCCGTCTGCCGACCTCCTTGAAAAAACGGACTATTGCGGTACTGTATCTGGCAACAAAATTGATAAGTCAGAAATTTTTGAGTCCTTCTATGATGATATTGGTACTGCACCCATGATTCAAGACTGCCCTGTGAATTATCTCTGTAAAGTAATTCAATCCATACCCATCTTTGACTTTACCATGTTTCTTGGTGAAATCGTTGGAGTATATGCAAAGGAAGACTGTCTCGTTAACAATAAACCCGATGCCTTAAAAGTTAATCCTATTATTTTAATGGATTCGGGCTATTTTGATTTAAATGCTAGAATAGGTTCTGTATTTAAAGCCTGCAAAGGTAACAACTAGTTTCAATAGTTAATCCATCAAGCTGAAAACTAATACTAATTTAATTATTTTGGAGCAAAATCCTGCCCATGTGGAAGATTTTTGCTCCAAAATTTTAAAACTGTTGCAGCCACCTCTGTATTCTTTCCACGATTTCATGATGTCTCTGCCCAACCAGCAAGCCGGTATGTGTTGTGTTCCAATAACCAGTATACTCCCCTTTCAGATATTCCGCTTCCGCTCTTCCCCTTCTATCATCAGCAGCACTATTTACTGATTTTATAATTAAAGTAGGGCAAGTTATCAGATCGCTATTAATTGTTATTCCTTTAACACCTTTTATCCAGCATCCACATTCACGAAAAACCCTGGCCGCTTCCATTGACAGATATTTTTTCTGAAAAAGAATATCTTCCTCTGACTCGTCAATACTTGATATCTCATCTCGTAAAGGGCAGGGAATTATATCCTGAAACTTATCCTCCGTTAAATCTTGATAGGGTACTATTTCATTCACTTCCCTACTTATGCTGGAGTCAACCAATATTAATCCCTTTATCTCTGTGGTTTCTGCTACCTTCTGGCTTAGAATTCCACCAAGACTAAAGCTAAGAATAATTGGAGGCTCGCCACACTCTGAAATAATTTCCTTAATATCTTCCAAGTAATCTGAAAAGGTTACCTTAGTCAAATCAACTGATCTACTCTTGTAATGACCTCTTAAATTCATTACGTAACACTTCCATCCATCTCTTACAAAATAGGAAATATATTTACTCCACATCCAACTTCCGGTATATGCTCCATGGATAAACAACAAAGGAGGTCTTTTTGTCGTCTGCTCAAGTATTTCACACTGATAAGTTTCAAGAAATAAATCTTTCTCTCCAATATACGACTCAGTATGTTCAGGTAAACTTTTTGTATAATCTCTCATATTGCACCTCTCTTACTATAATATTACATAATATTTCTTTTCATATTGCTTTTCATACTGCTTTTCATATAGTTTTTCATATAGTTTGATATCAAACTATTAATTTAAAATTTTAAAGATTTCTATCTATCTTACTTAAGATACGCAATAACTCCAGCTTCTCTTGTTCTGACACATCGGTATAAAAGACCTCCAGTACTCTATTGGAAACCTCTATAAATAAGGGTTCCAGTTCCTTCCCCAGCGGTGTTAAATTCACATAGATTATCCTGGTATCCTCTGCAGCTCTTTCTTTGATGACATAGTCAAGATTCACTAATTTATTCACTAATGTTGTAACCGTAGATTTGTCCTTACCAATCCTATCGGCTATCTCCGCCATTGTCATCCTTTCCTTACGAAAGAGTGCATAAAGAATATCTCCATGCGAAACTACAATACCCTGAATTCCTTTTCTGGAAAGTTCTGATACTATAAGGTTATTTGTCTTTTGTCTTATTCTTGAAATGATAGATATAATATCGTTTGTCTTTGTCTTCATAAGTATATTATAGTTTGATATCAAACTAATAGCAAGATTAATTTCTGCAAATTTTTATATATTTTACCTTATTAATTTTGCACTTTATAATATTTTCCATCAACTTTAAAAATTGACTTGGGTGACCTCCAGTAAAATACCTGCCCTCATGCAATCAATTGTTACTGCGCTTGAGCAGGTATCCAGATAATTTATCAATTTAGATTGTAATGACCAATTCTCCCCTTCAGGGCATTTCTATAGTTCCAAGCAAAAGCCCGAAGCCGGAAGTCCGGCCTCATTAAAGAAATTAACATCCGCCGGGTTATCACACCAGGCATATCTTACATATTTCAAATCGGTAATTTCATCATTTTTAAGATAGACCGTGTCTCCCCTTCGGATTGCACTGGCCTTTTGAAAGCTTCCATCCTCCCCGGCAACTTCAAAATGACGGAGATTTTCCATAATCTCAGAATTTTCAATATGCCGAAATGTAATCTTCGCTTCTCTTCCTAAAGAAACCGCACTCTTGGGAATCGGTCCGCTATACAGAATATTCTCCTTATAAATCAATGCTCTTGCCGCCTTTGCCAGACGAACTCCCACTTCTTTCTTATTCTGGGGATGAAGGTCGTTGGATTCCCCGATATCAAGAGTCGTCACCATCGCAACATTGTATATCCCCAGACATCGTCTTTGCTGATCTCGAAGCTCCGCCCAACCAGTGTCTTCCGACAAAGTGAGAGGGTCTTTATAATTGGTTAGCTGTACATAGATAAAGGGCAGCTCCCAGCCGAATAATTCCCTCCAGTCAGATACCATGGCAGTAAACTTATCCGCATAATTCCCCGGAGCATCCGTATTGCTTTCTCCCTGATACCATAGTACCCCCACCACTGAAACTCTGGAAAGAGGGACAACCACTGTATTATAAAAACACACAGGAAGCTTTGGAGGAAACAGAACCTTCGGAATTGGGTTCTCCACCCTTTTGCCAATTCTATAATGCCATTCTCCTTCAAGGGAAATCTCCTTGTTATCATAATGCAATAAATATGGCTTCCCTTTCACTGTTCCGCCATTTGTATTATTAATTGCGATTCGTACTGTAATCAGATTGTTACCTTTCTCTAAAATACCCTTGGGGATTTGATACTTTCTGGGCGGGTACCGGTAATCGGTTCTGCCGACCTCTCTATGATTTATCCAGATTCGATCGGAATCAATAATACTTCCCATATAAATATAGGCCGTATCAAGTATCGGCTCCTCTTCCAGATGGATTTCCTTACATAGATAAAGGGAACCCTGAAAATCCTCTTCTAGAAATTCCGAGACAAAGGAAGGTACCTTACAGGTATCCCAGGCAGTATAATTTCTGGCAACCTCCTCCATAGACTTCTTCTGTTCCAGCCTTGTCATCCATTCCTCGGACTCCTCCTGTTCCAGCCTTGCCATCCATTCCTCGGACTCCTCCTGTTCCAGCCTTGTCATCCACTCCCTGGACTCCTCCTGCTCCAGCCTTGCGATCCATTCCTCGGACTCCTCCTGTTCCAGCCTTATCATCCACTCCTTGGACTCCTCCTGTTCCAGCCTTGCCATCCACTCCTCGGACTCCTCCTGCTGTTTCCTTATATCTTCATTAAAGTAAGAAAGATTATCATAATCCTTTATAAGCTCCTGATAATTGCCGAAGCCCGCAAGGGAAGACGGACTCATCCAAGCCTCTATGGTGCTGCCGCCTACCGCCGTCATTATCAATCCTACCGGAATTTGATAGGCTTCCTTTAGCTCCCTGGCAAAGAAATAACCGGCTGCGCTAAAGTTTAGCAAATCCTCTCCTTCTGCCTTTTTCCAGGTCCCGGCATACATGTAGCTTTCCGGTTCCTTAAAATTATAGGTGGCAGGAATATGATACTGTCTGATAAAAGGTTCCTGTACCCGGGCGATTTCCTCTCCCGATACATCGAGCACTCTGCGAATTGGAAGCTCCATATTCGACTGTCCGCTTAGCAGATATACATCCCCTACCAGAACATCCTGCAGCGTAATTTCCGAGCTTCCTTTTACCGTAATTTCATACGGTCCTCCTGCGGGAACCGGGGGGAGTTCCACGCAAAACTCGTGTTTCTCATCCACCTCGGTATAATAGTCCGCCCCCATAAAGCTGACAATCACAGAGGCTCCTATGTCCTCCCTGCCATAAATACAATTGCTGACCTCCCTCTGAAGAATCATTCCATCACTAAGGATGGGAGCTAACATAAGACCCTGTTTCTCCATCTAATACCTAACCTCCCCATATCCTGCAAATTTCCTCTAATACAGCTTTCTTCCCAGCTGATCTGCAATTCCCGTCTTCCTATAGAAATAGGAGTTAATCACATCGCGCCACTCCGCTGAATGAAGCTCTTGGTGACGGAAACGTTCCAGGGTTCTTTCGTAAGCAGCTCCTTCCAGTTCTCCCTCCAGCTCCTTCCATAGCTCCTGAAATTGCTTTGCCTCCTCGGCTCCTTCAAAATGCGTATCATAGATATGCTGCAGCACGGTCTTTCCGGAAGAAAGAAGATGGGTATACTCCACATGATGAAAGAATAGAAGCAATTCCTCGGGGCAAGTTTTTCTATCCGCATATTGTCCCGCCAAAGGCTCATTGTACTGGAGACAATATCCCGTACCTTTCTCCGTCCGATCCACCCCTATTCCCAGGTGGTCTGCCCTGTGATAGGTTCCCCACCGGTCATATTCATAGCCATCTACATCCGGTCCATAATGATGGTTGGGCTTCACCATCCACCCAATTCCCAGAGGAGAAGTATACTTTTCATAGGCAGGCCACGATTCCATCAGTATCTTTAAGATATTGCCCATTACTTTTTTTGAAGTGCCAAAGGTCTGCACAACCCATTCTCCTGCAATCTCCTTTGCCGTAAGCATCGGATCAAAGGCCAGTCTTCCAAATCCATATAAATTTGCTGCTGCCAGATCATGCCCGGTCCAGTTATAATCGTTGCCGGTGTTGGCTACTGCCGCAATGCCTCCCCGCTTATTCTGATAGGTTCGGCCGCTGATAATTTCTGCAATCGTATCCTCTATACTGCCGCAATGAGTATGAAAACCCAGTATTTCCTTAAACCAGGGAAGCAGATAGCATACATGCCTTTGCTGTCCGGTATACTCCTGGGCAATCTGAACCTCCAGCATCATATTCGTTTTCTTTAAGCCTCCGAATAAAGGTGATATTGGTTCTCTGACCTGAAAATCCATGGGACCATTCTTAATCTGCAGGATAACCTGCTCTGCAAAACTGCCATCTAACGGCATAAAGTTATCATATCCGGCTCTGGCCCGGTCGGTCCTGGTATCTCTCCAGTCCTGCTGGCAGTTATAAACAAAACATCTCCAGATAACCAGTCCTCCAAAGGGTTTCACCGCCTCCGCAAGCATATTCGCTCCGTCCGCATGGGTACGTCCATATGTAAAAGGCCCTGGTCTCCCTTCTGAATCAGCCTTAATCAGAAACCCACCTAAAGCAGGTACCCTTCTCCATACTTCTTTCGCCTTCTCTGCCCACCAGCTACGAACCTCTTCCTTGCACGGATCAGCCGTATTAAGGCCTCCCAGCTCCAGGGGTGCGGCAAAGTTAATACTTAAAAACAACTTTATTCCATAAGAGGAAAAGAGCTCCGATAATACCTTTAATTTATCGTAATACCTGTCACTGATCAGTGCCGTAGCGGCTCCCTTCACATTAACATTATTAATTACAACCCCATTGATACCAATAGAGGCAGCCATTCTTGCGTAGTCTCTGGTGCGGTCATTTAGGAGGATTTCTTCCTCCTGAAAGAAGAAAGATCTGCCTGAATATCCACGTTCAATGCTGCCGTCCATATTATCCCAGTGATTTAGCATGCGAAGAGGCTGATAAGGCTCCTTTCTTTCCTCAAAACTCCACTGATCGTAGTTCTCAACCTGGAAAACCACCAGATTTCTTAGTAATGCAAATACTCCATATAAGACCCCTGCCTTTGAAGCTGCTGTCAGAATACATCGCCCTTCTGTGCAGTTGATATGGTAGCCTTCCTTTGACACCGACTGTGAGCCATCAATCCGAAGCCACACACCAGCCCTTTTCTCAAGAAACTCTGTCTCATTGCCTGCCTGTACGAGCTTTCGCCCGTACAGGCGAAGAAATCCCTCCTCAAGCTCCTTCCCTGCGGTAGCCCTTGTTTCTCCTTCAAAGTCACAAAAGAGGGCGACATCCGATAAATTATGATTGGAAATTTTATTATATTTTAACCAAGCTTCTGAATAATTCATACTTACAACCCATACCTCTCTCATTATCTGTAAACATTTTACTAACGGCACAAGGCAACCCATTCCGTTCATTTCCTACTTCCATTGAAAAGAGCAGGATTTTATAATCTTTTCCGATGTTCTGCCTCTATTATTTATATCAGCTCCAGCTTTTGCAATGCTTTTATATTAAGGCTTAAGGGCTTTCTACCCGTCAGCTGTATACTTCTTGCATCCGGCTGGGAACCTCCTATATAGATTGTATAATTGGCATCCCACACTCTTCGGTTACCCAAATCATCATAAAGTGCAAAGGCTTCGAGGGGGAGCTGAAGCTGTACTTCTCTTTCCTCTCCGGGTTGAAGCATTATTTTCTTAAAGGCTTTTAACTGTGCATTGGGTGCTTCCTCACAATCCACCTTTACATACACCTGAAGGGTTTCTCTTCCTGGATATTTCCCGGTATTTTTCACGGTAACTGCAAGATCAACTCCTTCTCTTGTAAGCTGATCCTGATTGTAGATTAGTCCGGAATATGTAAACTCTGTATAGGATAACCCATAGCCAAAGGGATACAGTGCTTTCTTTTCCATATAACGATAGGTTCTGTTCTTCATGGAGTAGTCAGTAAAGTCCGGCAGTTCTTCGGTAGTACGATAAAAGGTAATAGGAAGCTTGCCCTCCGGTACACACTCTCCAAAGACCATCTCAGCAATAGCTCTTCCTCCCATAGCTCCGGGATACCAACCCTGTATAATAGCCTCCAGATTGTCCTCCGCCCAATTGACCGCAAGGGCACTGCCGGATAACAATACCAGAATTACCGGCTTACCGCTTTCATAAATTGTTTTTAGCGTTTGCTCCTGAAGACCGGGCAGATTAATGTTTGGCTTATCACCACTGGCAAACTCATTTCCTTCATCTCCCTGTTCACCTTCCAGTCCCGGGTCAAGGCCCATACAGGCAATAATAACATCACTGGCCTTGCATACCCCCTTCACTTCAGCGATACGGTCGTTCTCCACGCTTAAGCCTCCCACCTTATTTCTGTAAAGGTGACATCCCTCGGAGGAAAGTATTCTTACCTCCTCTCCCAAGTAATCCTGAAAGCCCTCCGATATTGTAATATATCTGGAGGCGGTTCCCTCATAATTACCTACAAGCGCCCTTCGGTTATTGGCATTCGGACCAATGATACCTATTGTTTTTATTTTTGATTTATCCAGAGGGAGAAGTCCATCCTTGTTCTTTAAGAGCACCAGACTTTTCTTTGAAACGGAAAGATTTAAATCCTTCATCGGCTTTGAATCCACTGCCTCATAAGGTATCTGCCCATAAGGAACCTTATCCTCATCTCCCAGGAGTCCTAACTTCATTCTGGTAGTAAAAAGTCTGGTTACTGCCGCATCCAGCTGCTCTTCCTTCACCATTTTGTTCTTAACCGCTTCCAACAGATAAACAAAGATGTTACCGCAGTTTAAATCACATCCGTTTTCCACAGCCAGAGAAACCGATTCTACAGGATTTTCGGTTACCTTATGCTGTTCATGGAAATCCTTGATAGCCCAGCAGTCTGAAACCACATGTCCGTCAAATTCCCATTCCTCTCTTAATATATCCTTTAATAAGGTCTTACTGCCGCAGCAGGGTTCCCCGTTTGTCCGGTTGTAGGCTCCCATAACCGCCTCCACTTTAGCCTCCTTCACGAGCGCTTCAAAGGCAGGCAGATAGGTCTCCCTCATATCCTTAACAGATGCTTTGGCATCAAAACAATGACGCAGTTCCTCCGGTCCTGAGTGCACTGCAAAATGCTTTGCACAGGCTGCTGCCTTAAGATAATGTTCGTCATGTCCCTGCAAGCCTTCCACAAAACGAACTCCCAGCCTTGCGGTCAGATAAGGGTCCTCCCCATAGGTTTCGTGCCCTCTTCCCCAGCGCGGATCTCGAAAGATATTCACATTCGGCGCCCAGAAGGTCAGCCCTTTATAAATATCCGTGTCTCCAAATTCCTGCTGCATATTAAACTTGGCTCTGCCCTCGGTGGCAATGGCATCTCCGACTTCTTCCATCATATCTTCATCAAAGGCAGCTGCCATACCGATTGCCTGTGGAAATACTGTGGCAATTCCGGCTCTTGCAACACCATGCAGTCCCTCATTCCACCAATTATATGCCTTAATATTCAGCCTTTCTATGGAAGGAGCGTTATGCAGCATCTGAAATACCTTTTCCTCCAGTGTCAGCTGACTGACTAATTCCTTTGCTCTTTTTTTATATTCCTTAATAATCTCGGGATTATGAACTAATTCACTCATCTTTTCTTCCATTCCGCCACCTGTGGCAGCACTAATAATTTTAGGTGAAAATTATTTGGTTTCTGATTTCATCTTCCAATTCTACAACATTTTCTGTGAATCTCATGCTTATGCCCTTATTCCTCATTTTTCGTAAGGTCATTAAACTAATTGTATTTATAAGAAAGCTGCTTCCTGACAAGTGCCTCTTGCTAAAAGCACAGGGAAAAAGGCATTGTTTAAGCCTGCCAGGATGCAACCCTCTATGGTCACTTACAATATTTTATTAGTGTTTGACGAACTGCTCCTTCTCCGGCAAGCATCTCCTTAAACATTCCAATCACCTTCTGAGCCAGCCCATATTCCACAAGATTAATTCCGAATATGCTCTCATCCGATAGTATTTGATACAAGCCTTCTTCCTCGCTAACCTCCTTGCCAAGTTTCATCTGGCTTAGATAGGACGTCAGCTCCTCCAGTCTTGGATCGCTGCTTCTGGTAAATTCTTCTCCTTCATCATTGACTCCTAAAAGATATCTTAACCAGCCAGCAAAAATCAGTGGTATCATAATCAGTTCTTCTAGCTTTAGCTTCGAATTTAAGGTATATGCCTTAAGGGTATTGCCAAAACGGACCAGCAGCTTCTGAGAGGTATCCGTTGCTATTCTTTGGGGAGAATCTGGCATAAAAGGATTGGGAAGACGTTTATAAAGTACATCCTTTAAAAACTCCTCCGGCTTAATAATTCCCGGGTTCTCCACCACGGGCATACCTTCTTCAAATCCCAGACGTAAAACCAGCTGCTTCAGCTGCTCATCCTTCATTTCCTCATGGATGGTGCGATAATCCAACAAACATCCGAAGATTGCCAGTGCCGTATGAAGTGGATTCAGACAGGTTCCCACCTTCATTTTCTCGGTCTTGTCAACGGTTTGCCGATCTGCAAACCGGATACCCGCAGCTTCCAGCAGCGGCCTTTTTCCAGGAAACTTATCTTCAATCACAAGATATTCTGTTTCCTCGGCATTTACATAGGGAGCTGTATAGGTATTACGCTCTGTGATAATTAACTCCGTATCCAGAAAGCCGTCTTTCTCTAACAGCTGCTTTACTGTCTCATCGGGTCTTGGGGTGATTTTATCAATCATTGACCAGGGAAAGGTTACTTTTGCTTCATCGGTAAGATAGGAAAGAAAGCCCTGCTGTGCTTTTCCCTCCAAAACCAGATTTCTTGCATGCTCTAAGACCTTATTTGATAAAAGCTCCCCATTATGAGCACAATTATCCATGCTCACTAAGGCGAAAGGATACGCACCGTTGTTATATCGTTCCAGACAGAGTTCAGCAATTGTACGCATCAGCGGTCCGGTATAGCCCTTCTCCGTAATCGTAAAGCTGACAATCGAAACTGTGGGCATGCAGAACAACCCCTTCATTGCTTCCAACTCTGTGACTGCCTTCATAACACTGCCAATTACCCTTTTTTCTATCTGCCCGTTTGCCTTTAACGTAACTAAAAGACTTAAGGAATCATAAGGCTCATATGCCCTCTCAATCAGTTCCTTATCAAAGCTCTCACAAACAATAATACCCCTGTCGCTTAAGCCCTGTTCGAGCAGCGTATCCATTGCTGCAGCAATGAAGGCACGAAAAATATTTCCCGCTCCAAAATGCAGCCATATTGGTTCTTTTATCGTATTCTCTTTTATTTCGTCTCTATTGTAGGCAGGAATGATATAATCCTTCTTCCAATTCTCTCTTGTTGCCCAGGCTTCTACTAATCTCATCTTCTTCTCCCGGCTATCTCGTATCATATTCTCTAAATAACTGGCAGGAAAGCCAGACAAATTTAATTGCCAGTTAATTCAAAAATATTGAACTAGCTTAATAATAAAAGGCTGCGCCAAATATCACAGATATGATTTTATAGGAAGCGGATTATTTCCTGTAAATCAAACTCATTTCGCAGCAGCCTCATAGTTACCCTATTGCTTCGGGATCAAAGGATCCCGCTTATTTCAAATTAAAATATTCTGGATATTTCTCAATAATTTCTTGCTGATCCAACTTATATCTGGACAGATGTTTTACAATAAATTCAGCTGCTAATTTCTTATCACCTGATTTAATTGCATTCATTATCGCTCTGTGGTCAGCAACAATTTTAAGGTCTTTCACAGAATACATACTAAGAGTACGAATACGGTCAAAATGTCCCTGTGTCGCCTCCATCAAATTATAGATACGTTCCTTATTACACATGAGAAATAGTGAGTGGTGAAACTCATTGTCAAGCTCAATGATTTTATCCGGCATTTTTTTGTCAAGATAGAATTCCTGAAGCTGTATATTCTTTTCTAATTCCTGTATCCCCTCTTCGGTAACACAGTCACAAAGCTCCTCAACAATTGCCTTTTCCAAGATTCTGCGAAGGAATACCATTTCATCGACAATATTAAAATCAATGTGGGCAATAACGCTTCCTCTTTGGGGATATACCTCAATCAGATTACTTTTTTGAAGTTCCTGCAAAGCCTCTCTGACCGGAGTTCTGCTGATTCCAAGCTCCTTAGCCAGCTCATTTTCACTGACCGAACTGCCTGGCTTCAGCTTCAAGGTTATAATGTTCTCCCTTATTTCCCGCAAAGCATATTCTCTTGCATTTTCTCTTGTTTCTCTCACTGAAATAACCATTTAACTATCTCCTCATGCCTTTAAATTTAAGCAAGTATATTATCTACTTGTATTCTTTTCAATTGCCTCCCATAACCCCAGAAGATAGGTGGAGCCCAAGGCTCTGTCGTATAGACCATATCCCGGCCTTGCTTTTTCTCCCCAGATCATACGCCCATGATCCGAACGAATATATCCATCAAATCCATTATCATAGAATGCTTTTACAACCTCATACATATCCAGATCCCCACAGGGGCTGTAATGAGCTGATTCGGTAAACACCATCTTATCCAGATGCTTTACATTACGAATATGTGCAAAGTGTATCCGGTTCTGGGCAGCAAACTCACTGACTATGGCAGGAATATCATTATCCAAATTACCACCTAAGGAACCTGTGCATATAGTCAAACCGTTATATGGACTATTATTCAGGCTCAAAAACTTACGAATATTTTCCGCGCTGTTAATTACCTTGGGGAGTCCGTAGATGGAAAAGGGAGGATCATCCGGATGTATTGCCATTTTTACATCATACTTCTCCGCATATGGAATAACTGCATCTAAAAAATACTTCATATTCGCCCAATATTGATCCGCAGATATGGTCTGGTAAAACTTAATATCCGCAGACATCTCTGCCAGCCTTTCCGGCTCCCAGCCCGGCAGCGAATAGCCTCCGGAATTCTCAAGCATCCCCTCTGCAATATCAGCGGGATTCATCTTCAGAATCGCTTCATGGTTATAGGCAAGGGCAGTGCTGCCATCCTCCAGCGGATATGTCAAATCACTCCTAAGCCAATCCATAACCGGCATAAAATTATAACACAGACATTTTATACCAATCTTTGATAAATTCTCAATCGTCTTTATATAATTATTAATATAGGAATCCCTGCTCGCTAATCCCTTTTTTATATCCTCATGGATATTTACACTTTCAATTACTTCTAACTCAAGTCCAGCTGCATGGACCTCATCCCGTAAATTCTCAAGTCTGCTTAAAGGCCAAACCTCACCCACCGGTATATCTGACAGCATTGTTGCCACTCCGGTAATACCGGGGATTTGTCTTATTTGTTCTAGTGTAACGCTATCATCGCTGCCTGTAAACCAGCGTATAATCATTTTCATATTAATAACCATGCCTTTCTCTATACCTGCAAGCTTTGATTCCTTGGCACAAAGCTGCAAAGTGAATTGCAACTTCACCTTGTGGAACTAAATACGAATATAACACCTAGTATACTAGCATATTATCATACTTAATCTTTATTTAAAACAATGAAATAGTTAAAATTATCTCAAATTATGACAATTTTTTTTGTTACTATTTAACGAAATCTTTGAAAAGGAAGGGGCTCGTTAATTCACGAGTCCCCTTCTTAACATTATTTCACAGGAAGACTGGTCACCTCTCCAAAGGTTAATTCCCATGCTGTCTTGCGTTCATCAATAATTGCCTGACCGCCGGAGCTTAGGTAATCATTTAATCCTGAATCAAATACATTATCAAACTTATCTACCGATGCAACAACTGCCTGATCCAATAAAGTATCACGTTTTGCGGAAAGTGCAGGTCCCATACCTTCCTCTGATTTAATTGTACCAACATTTACGTTCTGACCGATACGTCCGTCCTTGGTAGAAATATCAAAGGCTTTCTGAATGAAACGGGCGTCCACATTAGCATAGCCATTGGCAATTGAGTTTACAGTTTTAGCGGTATCGCCTAAATCCAATCCGTTGCAGGTAATTGTATAATCAATATTATTTGGTGAATTCATAATCTTCTCGCCTGTAGCTGCAAGAGTCTTAACAGAACCATCTGCTAATGTTTCATGTGTAACGCCTTCCTCACCAATCTGTACAAATTGACGGTTTTCAGGATTGCTGATCCAGTCAAGATACATCAGAGAAGCAAGCGGTTCATCATTGGTGGATGGAAGGAATACTTTACGGTCAACCGGTCCTGCGAGGAACTTCTTATATACACCAGCGTCATTCTTAAAAGGCTCAATTGCAATGTATGCCGCATCGGAGGAAACCAATTGTGTTAAGCCATACTGAATGCTGTTCTCACCATTACGATATGGATAATCCCAGTTATGCATGAAAGCACCAACATACCCTGCCTTCATCATGTTATCCTCTGTTGTATCGCCTGCAGGATAGAGAGCGAAATCTTTCCAGATCAAATCCTCATTATACCATTTGTTAAGAACTCTGACACCTTCCTTAATTCCTGGCTCCAATAACTTTCTGTCATCAAAACCATACACGAAATAATCCTTATCTGTTATATCGTTAGGAATAAAGGACCCCAATAAATGATCTGCGCGCCAGCCAACATCATAGCTGATGGAGAGCGGAACCATCTTGTCAGCATCTGCTCCGAGAAGTAATTCAGCATTATCACGGAATGCTACAAGCATTGCTTCGAATTCTTCAATGGTAGTCGGTTCGGAAATGCTGAGCTTTTTCAACCAATCCTCACGAACAAAGGTGCTGGTACGATTCATAACTGCCAGCTTTGCTTCCAATGCCCATATAGTTCCATAGGTAGGATTTCTGTCCCAATAAATATTGGTTTCCCCTAACCAACCCCAAAGATTAGGTAAAAGCTCCTTATAATCCTCCACATATGTACTTAAGTCTGTTACGCCGCCCATACCGGCATAAGTCTGTATTGTAGAGTAGTCGTAAGTAACACAAACATCGGGAGCAGAGCCTGATGCAAGCAGGTTGTTAATCTGTTCCACTTCTGTCCAACGGGGAACAGGAACGAAAGTAACCTTTACGTTATGATCGCGAAGCATTCCTTCTTTGATATATTCCGTGTAGAAATTATCTTCCGGTGCAGAGCCGCCATCATTATCACGGTCATAAACTTCTACCGTAATCTCTCTTGTCTCAAGAAACTTTCCATCAACAACACCATCCCCATCCGGGTCAACATTATCCTCTGGATCAGTTACCGTTGTATCGGTATTTGATGGCTTTGGAGTTGGATCGTTGCCGGAGTCATTCTTTGGGCCACATCCTGACAGTAACGTTACGGTCAGACAGCATAGTAGCACGATTGACATAAATTTTTTCATTTCATACCCTCCTAAATTGTTTTTATATTAACATGACATATTACGTCCGCTTTTATATTCCCCGGGTCTATGCTTATTCCTTCACCGCACCCAGAGTAACACCTGTGATAAAGTATTTTTGTAACCAGGGATAAATCAGTAAAATAGGTACTGTCGCAAACATAACGGTAGCTGCTTTAAAGGTGTCTGCAAGGCCCGGAGCAATAAATCCTTCCTTGGTTGAGGTATCGATACTCATCATATTGTTAAGAATGTTATATAACAGCAGCTGAATCGGATAAAATTTCTTGTCATTCATATACATTAATGCATCTGAAAATCCGTTCCAGCGACCTACGGCATAAAAGAGTGCTAATGTTGCCATTACTGGTGTAGACAGCGGCAGATAAATCTTTCGTAAGATCTGTATGTAACTCGCTCCGTCAATCTCAGCTGATTCTCTTAGACTATCCGGAATATTATAGAAGAAGCTTCGCATTATAATCATATTAAATACGCTAAGACATCCCGGAATAATTAGTACCTGCGGTTTACCAATCCAGCCCATATCATTGAGCAGCAGGAAATTCGGTATAGTACCTGCACTGAAATACATTGTTAAAATAATAAATATATTAATAGCACGGCGTCCCTTCAATTTATCAAATATCAGTGGATAGGCACATATGGTTGTCATAAACAATGACAAGACTGTACAGATTACAGTCAAAATTGCAGTCCAAGCCAAGGACCACACATATTTTTCATCACCCAGAACCATTTGATATGCCTCTAAATTAAATCCCTTGGGTATTAAAAATACCTCATTCCGAATTAAAGCTTCCTTGGCGCTTAAGGACCTCGCCAAAACATTCAACAGCGGTAAAAGACAGATTAAGATAAGGAGAAAGCATAGGAAAGCAATGATCAAATCCCCCATTTTTGTTTTTTTTGATTTTATCATATAGAATACACCCTTCTTTCTATAGCTTTCTTACCAGACACCCCGTTCACCAGCTTTTCTGGCAACCGCATTCGCAATCAGCAGGAAGATAACACAGACCACGGACTGGAACAAACCTGCCGCAGCAGTCAGAGAAAATTGCAACCCGCGAATACCATTGGTATATACAAAAGTAGATAAAACATTGGAGACACCTTTCACCAGATTATTACCCAAGGCATATGGACGGTCAAACTCACTTCCCAGAATACGTCCAAGACTCATAATAATCAGAACGACGATGGTTGATCGCAAGCCTGGCAGAGTAATATGCCACATCTTTCTCCAGCGGCTTGCTCCGTCCACAGAAGAGGCTTCATAAAGCTCGGGGTTGATACCGGTAATTGCTGCCAGATAGATAATGGTATTCCATCCGACACTTTGCCAGATTCCCAAAAATATGTACGTCACGATCCAATGCTTTGGATCATTCAGGAAAGGAATTGCTTCAAGCCCCATAAGCTTGAGTACCATATTGACAAGACCGTTAGTTGGTGCAAATAGTTGAAGAGCCAAGCCCGAAATAATAATCCAGGAAAGGAAATGAGGCATGTAGACTACTGTCTGCGTAAATCTCTTAAATCGCTTAAAGGCCAGCTCATTCAGCAGTAAAGCCAGTATAATTGGTGCAGGAAAACCAATTAAAAGATCCAATAAGTTAAGGCCGATGGTGTTACGCAGGGCGTATAAAAAATCACGATTAGAAAAAATCTTTATAAGATACTCAAATCCATGATTTGCCGCCCATTCCATATCCCAAACATCCTGGATAATGCTGTACTTTTTGAAAGCAATCTGTATGTACATCATGGGTATGTAACGGAAAACGATGAAATAAGTAAGCGGAAGCACTAACAAAAGATAGAGCGACCAGTATCGTTTCAAATAATTGCCGGCCTTTCTAATTTTTATAGAGTGTAGTTCTGCCTTGGTAGTCTTCATTCTGCACCTCTTTCTCAATGATAAAATAATACTAGAATAAACAGTGACACCCTTTGTCAACTTGTATACTAGTATATTATCATGCTAGTATGTTTTTTTAAATCTCAATCTTTACTAAAGATAAAGGATTTTAATTAGTGCTTTTGCACAAATCAAAATCCTTTTCTGTTGTAAATCATATTACTTATTCCTTTTTCTACTCAAATTTGAACCACTTAAAATCAAATTTGCACCCTGGCAGGAATAAAAACTCTACCGTCTGCATCTCAGTAACACGTTCCAATTCAAACTCCTGATGGGTGTATTCTCTGGAGATCTTAAATTCTATCAACTGCCTGCTCTCGTCATTCTTTCCCTTAAAACATAACAGAATGGAATTATTGATCAAACAGCGTCCACAGATGGTCAATTTCTTACAGCCCTCCGTGCCAAAATCCATCGTGTCAAAAGAAATTGTAACATTATTCCCTATATTCGTGATTTCCTCCGAACCAATCTTATAATCATCACCATAAAGGGTACTATAGGATAGTATGGACAGCCGTTCATAGGCTTTCTCTGTTTCCTTGAAACAGAAGCCCTTAATATGCATTTTACTGTGCAATAAAAAAGCAAGAGATGTAATACCCTTCAGATGCCTTTTAAGCTGAAAGGTCTCCTCCTGATAGGTATTCCATATGGATTTCTTGTAATAAACAGGCTCTGCCAGCAATTCACTTCCTTCTTCTCCCGGGACACCCTCCCAGATTTCAATCCTTGCGGGCTTGCTGTCCAGTTCAAAAATTGGTACAGTGATTTCCTTTGAACCTATCACACCAAAGTCCAGTTTGTCATAAATCAGTATACTTTCTCCATCACGTGCCGTTGCGACTCCGCGTTCATTCCCATTACTGATTTCACCCCTGCTTCTGCTGTAAAGGCTGCCGGATACCAGCTCATAAGGATTCAGAAATGCCACTCCCAGACCGTTAATTTGAAATTCCAATATAGATATCAGTCTTGGCTTATCTCCTCCGTTATTTGTCATTGCACGCACGTAAACAACTCCGTCACCGATTGCCTGAAGGATTGCTTCTTTACCATTTGTTTTGATTGCTGCAAGGTTGGAATCCACGCCGGAAGCATTGGTTACTCTCCAGCTAACATCTCCATAGGTGGCATTATACGGATGTACCAAAGCTTTAAGTTCCACTTCTCTCATCGTTTCGTTAAGATTAGTTCCCTTACTGCTGATGATTTCAAGCTTTCGAACTGGTATCTCCGGCTTCCAGGAGCTTTCTTCGTTCTGCTCTGTAGCAGATATTCCATGAAGGTTCTCAGTTTCCTTAGCCCGGAAGGTGGTCTTTACCATCTCAAGGCCAGGTGATGATACCTCCAGAGTTATCTCCCCGTGTTTTGTAGTGGCAGCAAGAACAGCCAGCAATTTCCCGCTGAATAATCTACGGCTGCTGCCCTTATAGGATTCATAATCCGTACTGTCTCCATTGTCGAGGCCAATCAATCGTCCGCAGCCTGTCACCTTCACCTGCACCCGGTTATTGGCATTAGCAACCGGAATCCCTTCGTTGTCTTCCATGGATATTTCAGCAAAAATTAAGTCCTGTCCGTCTGCAAGCATTGTAGTTTTATCCGGTTTTATTATAATTTTTGCCGCATCTGAATAGGACCGCTGTATCTCCTGCGCAATTACCTCGTTATTCTCATCATATGCAACGGCACGCAGCTCTCCTTCCCGGTAAGGTATCTTCCAATCTCCCAGCAGCTTATGCCCCGTTAAATGATTAATTTCACGTATTCCCTGGGTAATATCATTGAAGAATAGCTCCACTTTGGGTGCATTGGAACAAACCCTGACGTCAATTAACTGTCCCTGGTTAAAATCCCAGTAGGGGAACAGATGAATCATTGGTGTCTTTTTATAGTCCGTCCATTCTGCCTGATAGATATAATAGGAATCCTTCTGAAAGCCCGCCGTATCAAGCTGTCCAAAATAGCTGTTTTTGGTATGGTAGGGTGTCGGCTCTCCAATATAATCAAAGCCGCTCCATAGAAACATTCCAGCGCTGAAGGTCGCATCCCTGTCATCAGTTATGCATTTTTCAATACTTCTGGCTCCCCAGCTGGTGATGCTGTTACCCAGAGAGGAGCATTGCTCATCGTCATCACACAAAATTCCCGCATCCAGGGGAAAATGATAGATTCCCCTGCTTTGAACCACAGAGCCGGTTTCGCTTCCGTAAATGCACCAGTCCTCATGCTGTTTATGATGTAAATCATAGTATTTTTCCCCATAGTTATAGCCTGCCAGCTTAACAAGGTCCGCACACTTTTGGGCATTCTCCCAAGGCATATAATTAGAGCCTATGGTCACCGGTGCATTGTGATAGGAGTCATGCAGATGCACCAACTCCATTAAGTACCTTGTAAGTTCCTGCCCCCGCTCGCCTGCATGGGTATCATATATTTCGTTCCCGATCATCCACATAATGTTACAGGGATGATTTCTGTCCCTTCGAATCCAGTTTCTAACGTCTCTCTCCACCCATTCATAAAAAAACCGGGCATAATCATATTGATTCTTGGGTCGTTCCCACATATCGAAGGCTTCATTCGCTACCAGAAATCCCAGTTCGTCTGCCAGTTCTAAAAGCTCCACCGCACACATATTATGTGCAGTCCTTATTGCATTTGCACCCATTTCCTTAAGCATCATCAATTGCCTTTTGATTGCACAGCGATTCACCGCAGCCCCAAGTGCCCCCAGGTCATGGTGCAGACATACACCATGCAGCTTTACATGACGTCCGTTGAGAAAAAAACCACTTTTTGCATTATAGTCAATTGTACGAAAACCAAATCTGTTGAGTTCTTCATCAATGACTTCATCCTGAAATAGCAGCTCTGTCTTTAAGGTATAAAGCTCTGGATTCACTATATCCCATATATGTGGTGATGGTACCGTTATTATCTGCGTACTATGGCCGTTGTTGCTGTTTGCGATGACCATACCCTGACTATCAAAAATTGTGTGTTTTACCTCGTATTGGTATTCTTCAGAATCCTCGCTTACAATCTCTGCTTCCACTGTAACCTTCCACTCATCTCCCGTTTGGGCTGTGGAAATATAAATACCGTCCGAGACAAAGTGCAGCCTGGGTACTACCTTTAACCAGACATTGCGATATATTCCCGCTCCTGTATACCATCTAGAATTTGGCATTCTAAGCGATACACGTACCAGAACCTCATTTCTTCCCTGCTTTAAGACAGACGTAATATCACATTCAAAGGTGGTATATCCGTATTTCCATTCTCCTACCCTGGTACCGTTCACGTATACCGTGCTATCCATATAGATTCCCTCAAATCGGAGTAAATAGGTCTTGGGTGTTGCTTCCTCCAAAGAGTCCCAAAAGAAATATTTTCTGTACCAGCCCTCACAATCCCTATCAAAGAAAGTGGTATCATAGATCATCCAATCATGGGGAACATCAACGTTTTTCCAATTAAAATATTCCGTATCCATAACTTTTTTCTCATGTCCAAGTTCCTGTTTTGTAAATTCCCAATCATTATTAAATAATATTTTCTTTCCCATTTACCTTCCTCTCCTTCGCTAATTGCGGTTAAAGCCTCTTTATTTATAGTAATATCTTTTTATGAAAGGTACAATATAACCCTGGTGACTTAGCAATTTTTGATAGCATAATAGCAATATTTTTAACTCCTATTACTACATACACTTGTCTTTAATGTGCGTACATATATGAATAAAATGTTCGTCTGACAAAGAATTTCACTTGCAAAAATGGATTTATCGGTATATGATTATATTAAATAAACGAACGTACTTTATCTATTAGAAGGAGGAGAGATGGCTATTAATACAAATACTGAAACTACAATGTGGGCCTTAGTGAAAGAGAAAGCAGAACCCGGATTATGGATGAAACGAGTACCTATTCCAACAATCGGTAAAAACGAAGTAAAAATTAAAATACATAAGACCTCAATTTGTGGAACAGATGTACATATTTATAACTGGGATGAATGGTCACAGAAAACAATACCGGTACCAATGACCATTGGACATGAGTTTGTAGGTGAAATTGTTGAAGTTGGCGAAAATGTGGAAGGCTATCAGATTGGGGAATTAGTTTCTGGAGAAGGACATATTGTGTGCGGTAAATGTCGTAATTGTCTTGCTGGTCATCGTCATTTATGCAAGGATACCCAAGGTGTTGGTGTCAATCGAAATGGTGCCTTCGCTGAATATCTCGCAATACCCAGCACGAATGTCTGGCGATGTGAAAAGGATATACGGGAAGAACTCTATTCCTGTTTTGATCCCTTTGGAAATGCGGTGCATACCGCCCTATCTTTTGATTTAGTTGGAGAAGATGTCTTAATTACCGGTGCCGGACCAATTGGAATGATGGCTGCTGCAGTTTGTCGTCACGTAGGCGCCAGACATGTTGTGGTAACGGATGTAAACGAATATCGCTTAGATCTTGCTAAGAAGCTGGGTGCTACCAGTGTAATTAATGTTACAAAAGAAAGAGTTTCTGATGTTATGAAATCCCTTGGCATGAGGGAAGGCTTTGATGTAGGACTTGAAATGTCTGGTAATCAGGCAGGCTTTAATGATATGGTTAACAACATGAAGCATGGTGGAAAGATTGCGCTCCTTGGCTTGCAAAAATCAGATGCTAAAATCGATTGGGATAAGGTTATTTTTAATGGCCTTACCATTAAAGGTATCTATGGCAGGGAAATGTATGAAACCTGGTATAAGATGTCGACCATGCTTCAAAGTGGATTAAACATTGATGAAGTTATTACACATCGATTTGATGTTAGAGATTTTGAAGAAGGTTTTCAGGTTATGAGATCTGGAATGAGTGGTAAAGTAATTTTGGATTGGAGCCACATTAACGACTAATCCCTTCAGGGTAGTTCATATAAAACGAAAGGGCTTGATAAACTATGGCACGAAAAGAAGAACTTTTAAATATCTATGTACAGGAATTGAATGGAATTAAAGAAGCAGGTTTATTCAAGGGCGAGACTCCCATTGCCTCGGCACAAGGAGCAAAGGTTACCTTAGAAGATGGCAGCAGTGTAATCAATATGTGTGCAAATAACTATCTGGGATTATCAAGTAATCCTCGGGTGATTGATGCTGCAAAGAAATCCTATGATGACAGGGGTTATGGGTTATCTTCGGTTCGTTTTATCTGTGGCACACAAGATATCCATAAGAATTTGGAGCAAACCATCAGCGATTTCCTTGGTACAGAGGATTCTATCCTCTATTCCTCCTGCTTTGATGCAAATGGTGGCTTATTTGAAACAATTCTTACAGAAGCGGATGCAATCATCAGTGATGAATTAAATCACGCTAGTATTATTGATGGTATTCGCTTGTGTAAAGCAAAACGCTATCGATATAAAAATAATAATATGAATGACCTTCGTGCCCGATTAGTGGAAGCTGACACGGACGGTGCTAGAATCAAGTTAATTGCTACGGATGGTGTTTTTTCCATGGATGGTGTCATTGCGAATTTGAAATCCATCTGTGACCTTGCAGATGAATTCGATGCCTTTGTCATGGTGGATGACAGTCATGCTGTAGGTTTTGTTGGTAAAACCGGCCGTGGAAGTATTGAGTATTGTGGAGTTACCGGTCGTGTGGATATCATCACCGGAACCTTAGGAAAGGCGCTTGGCGGTGCTTCTGGTGGCTACACCAGCGGCAGGAAAGAGATCATAGATTTACTAAGACAAAGAAGCCGCCCCTATCTATTCTCCAATACCCTTGCTCCTGCTATTGGAAGTGCGAGCCTGGAAGTATTTGCAATGCTAAATGAGGATACTAGCCTTCGTGATCATTTGGAGAATACAACTGCTTACTACCGGAAACAACTGGTGGAGGCCGGCTTTGATATCATCCCAGGTGTTCATCCAATTGTACCAATCATGTTGTATGATGAAAAAATTGCTGTAGAAATGGCAAAGCGTATGAAGGAAAAAGGTGTATTTGTAGTTGCTTTCTCCTATCCTGTGGTTCCTAAGGGAAAAGCTAGAATTAGAACCCAGGTATCCGCTTCTCATTCCATCGCAGATATCGATTATATTGTAAAGTGTTTTATAGAAGTAAAACAAGAAATGAATTTGTAAACTACTTATTTATTCGGAAATATACTCCTTTATGGGAACAGCCTGCCAATGATTTGGCAGGCTATTTTCTTTTGATTTTAAAGTCCCTTTTTTATTAACTTATAAAGTTGAATATCTCCGCTTTCCAGTGATGCCTTTACATCAATAATTCTTTGATTAGAGGAACCACGAAAGACTAAGCTGATATCCTTAAGCTCTTGCACAAACTCTCCATCCACAAGAACATCGATGTATCCCAGCATTTCATCGGTGCATTCACATCTGGCACGACTTTCCTGCAATAGTTCTGTATCATAGGTATATCCTGTATAACACCAGATTGTCTTACCCGGATACAATGCCTTAACTTTTTTAATGAATGGCAGTAATACTCTCTGGTTCTGCTTTTCAAAGGGTTCACCCCCCAGCAAAGACAGGCCATTGATATACTCTTTTGAAAGCGCGTCCATAAGCTCAGCTTCTGTCTGCTCTGTGAAATGATTCCCATACTTAAAATCCCAGGTATCTTCGTTGAAACAGCCTTTACAGTGATGCGTACACCCAGATACAAATAAGGAAACCCTTACTCCTTCACCATTGGCTATGTCATATTTTTTTATTTCTCCGTAATTCATTTATAGATGTAACACCCTTTCTTGTATCTCCTGGGTTCTTCCCTGATTCCAAAATTGAGTTCCGATATATCCACAGGTTCTTCTTGCAACATTCATTTTGTCCTGGTTGCGGTTACCGCATTTTGGACATTCCCAGGCAAGCTTGCCATCCTCATCCTTTACAATCTGTATTTCACCGTCAAAACCACATTCCTGACAGTAATCACTCTTGGTATTTAACTCGGCATACATAATATTGTCATAGATGAATCTGATAATTTGAAGTGCCGCAGGAATATTGTTCTGCATGTCCGGAACTTCAACATAACTGATAGCTCCTCCTTTCGATAATGCCTGGAACTTTGATTCAAACTCCAGCTTTGTAAAGGCATCAATTTGTTCTGTAACATGAACATGATAACTATTTGTGATATAGCTCTTATCCGTAATTCCTTTAACAACACCAAAGCGCTTTTGCAGACATTTCGCAAATTTATAGGTAGTACTTTCGATTGGAGCGCCATAGGTGCTAAAACCGATATTCGTTTCCTCTTTCCATTTATCACAGGCATCATTCATATACTGCATAACCTTTAAAGCAAATGGAACAGCTTCTGGATCGGTATGTGATTTACCTGTCATATATTTCACGCATTCATAGATTCCTGCGTAACCAAGAGATATGGTGGAGTATCCTCCATATAACAGAGTATCAATGGTCTCACCCTTTTTAAGGCGCGCTAAAGCACCGTTCTGCCATAAAATAGGTGCGGAATCAGAATAAGTTCCCTTTAAACGGTTATGACGTTCCATCAAGGCACGATAGCAAAGGTCTAATCGATCATCAAAGATCTTCCAGAACTTATCCATGTCTTTGCTGGACGATAGTGCGATGTCAACTAGGTTCAAGGTTACAACCCCTTGATTAAAACGGCCATAGAACTTGTAATTACCGTTTTCATCCTTCCAGGGACTTAGTGCACTACGACACCCCATTACCGGGAAGCAATTACCTTCCTTAAGCTCCTTCATTTTCTTTTCAGAGATATAATCAGGAACCAGTCTCTTTGCTGTACATTTTGCAGCGATTTCTGTTAGATAATAGTATTCGGAACCTTCGTATACATTATCTTCTTCCAATACATAGATTAATTTAGGGAACGCCGGAGTTACCCAAGCTCCCGATTCGTTTTTAACACCGTGATGACGTTGTTTTAGGGTTTCTTCTATAATAATTGCAAGGTCTTTCTTCTCACGTTCATCCTTTGCTTCATTAAGATACATGAAAACAGTTAGAAATGGCGCCTGTCCATTGGTAGTCATTAATGTAATAACCTGATACTGTATCGTTTGAACACCTTTTATTATTTCTTTACGAAGCCTCTTTTCTACGATTTCACGAATGAGTTCTTCCTCTGGAGCACAACCCAGCATTTTTACTTCTTCCAGTACCTCTGTATGTATTTTCTCTCTGGAGATCTGAACAAAGGGAGCCAAATGAGCCAAGCTGATGCTTTGTCCGCCGTACTGGTTACTTGCCACTTGTGCAATAATCTGTGTTGCAATATTGCAAGCAGTGGAGAAGCTATGAGGCTTTTCAATCAAGGTTTCACTGATTACCGTACCATTTTGTAACATATCTTCCAGATTAATTAAATCACAGTTATGCATGTGCTGTGCAAAATAATCGGTATCATGGAAATGTATGATTCCCTCTTTATCAGCCTCGACAATGTCTTGAGGTAACAGTAATCTCTTGGTTATGTCTTTACTTACCTCTCCTGCCATATAATCACGTTGAACGCTGTTAACGGTAGGATTTTTATTTGAATTTTCTTGTTTAACATCTTCATTATTACATTCAATCAGGGAAAGAATTCGATTATCCGTGGTATTGGCTTTTCGAATAAGGGAACGCTGATAACGATATCTGACATATTTCTTTGCAAGGTCAAATGCGCCGGTTGCCATGATCTGATCTTCCACTAAGTCCTGGATTTCTTCCACAGAAATTGCTCTGTTTAATTTGTTGCATTTGTACTCAACATAGTCTGCAATTTCCTTGATTTGTTCGTCATTTAGGCCACTCTTTTCAGAGGAAGCGTTCGCTTTTGTAACGGCTGATACTATCTTATTCAGGTCAAAGATTTCTTCAGAGCCGTTTCTTTTAATTATTTTCATTCCCCAATCTCCTTTTACTTTTGCTGTGAACTATATTATATCTATAGTAACCTTTAAAAACTATTGCCTGTGCAACAATTTTAGATTATAATACAAAATATAGTATTTCAAAAAAGTTTAAGTACAATATGGAGTTATCTACCATGACAAAGACCAATGTATCCAGTGACGGCTCTAACCAAGCATTTAAGGTACTTCAGGAACATTTTCAATTAAAAACAAAGTCCTTTAATAAGAATGAACTCATATTAAATCCCTCAACAGACAAAAATGCAATGGGTATTATGTCTGGTGGTATGGCATATCTTGCGACCATTAATTTGAATTACCAAAAGAGAATTCTTGATTACTATGAAGTAAATGATATCTTTTGTCATCAGACGATGTTGGGTTTAGGAAATAATTCTTATTCCATCTTTGCAAAGACAAAATGTACTGTGGCATTTTTAGATTATAGGGAATTTATAAAAGAGAACAATGTGACCTTAATGAAACTTCATGAAGGTCTAATTATCAATTCAGTAAGTCGGAACCTGCAACATATTGAGATACTAAGCCAGCTTACACTTAGACATAAGCTTCTTTCCTATTTTGATTATAGAAGTAAGAAGAATAATACAAATTCCTTTGTCCTTCCTATCTCTTTGTCAGAGCTTGCAGACTATCTTGCAGTTGACCGCAGTGCTATGATGCGGGAGTTGGGTAAGATGAGAGAAGAAAAGCTCATCTTGTCCACAGGTCGCAAAATAACCCTGCTGGAAGGATGAGCTAAAACTACGAAAGAATGGAAGCATTATTAAGTCATTCAGGTTATGTTATGATTTGAGCATCAAAAAACATAATCAACTTCAATAAATGACTATGGCTGTATATGCCTTCAGATGTCACAGACCGTCTACTTTAAATCACTTTGCATCTTTCTTTGAAATAATAGAGAGGAAAGTATGTAAATGATAATTGCATACACTAATATAATTACAAGTGGTTTTACTAGCTCTGTGTAATTTCCTTGAATTGCATTACGCGCAGCACTTACTCCTTGATAAAAGGGTAGTACCTGACAAATTGTCTTAAAGGTACCAGTCAAAGAGTCGACATCCATCCAAACACCACCAAGCATACTTGCTGCTGATATAAGAATAGAACATATTCCAGGGGCAGCCTTGTCATTTAAAAGTGTACCGAAGAACAAGCCAAACGAAATAAACAACAATGCAGAGGGTAACAGAACAAGGATGCACAAGATGACATTTGCTATTTGAAATTCATAGCTTGATAGCCGTCCAATAATCATTGCTACAATGAATGTAATAATAATTTGAACCACCGATATTACTAAGGTTGGTAAAGTATACCCTCCCAGAAAATCCTTCGCTTTCATCGGTGAAGCATACAATCTTGTTAAAAATGCACTGGAGCGATCTTTGGATACCTGAATACAAGTAAATAACATTACAAAAGTCAGTCCAAATAGAGCAACACCGGGTGCTAGAGATTGAATTTGAAAGACTGCCATTCCTGCTTCTTGTGGTATGCTTTGGTTAACAACCGACATTATGAGCAACATCACCAATGGAAATCCCAAACAAAAAATATAACTCAAAGGATCTCTCAACAATTCCTTGCCTATTCTCCTACTAAATATAATACTTCTCATATCTACCTCCCTATTCAGCAGCCAACGGTATCACATACAACAGCTAAAAGTGTTTTTACTTTCACTCTTCCTCTGCAATTGCAATAAACACATCTTCCAAATTACTTTTCCCCGTCTTTATTTTTAATTCCTCTAACGTTCCCATAGCACGTATGGAGCCTTTCACCATAATAGCAATTACATCTGATAAGCTCTCCGCTTCCTCCATGTAATGTGTGGTAAGTACAATGGTTGTCTTACCCTTTAACCTCTCAATAATTCTCCACAGTTCTCTTCTGGCAAGTACATCAAGACCTAAAGTTGGTTCATCCAGAAAGATTAACTTTGGCTCTGTCACCAATGCCATCGCAATACTAAGCCTTCTCTGCCACCCGCCTGATAATATTTTTGCTTTGCTATTCTCTACTTCCTGTAAATCAAATTGTTCCATAAGCTCCTTGACTTTTTCTCTGACTTTTAACTTAGAAAATCCATAGATTTCTGCAATGAATTCTAGATTTTCCTTAACAGTCAAATTAGGTGCAATGGCTGTTTCTTGGGGAGATAGATTACTTAATTGCTTTATTTCATCAAGCTCAAGGCTGGTACTTTTCTTATAGATAAACGCTTCTCCTGACGTCGGTTTTGAAAGACCTGTTAACATACGGATAGCAGTTGTTTTACCTGCACCGTTTACACCTAACAAAGAGAATAATTTACCTTCTTCGATGGTCAGTGAAATATCCTTTACTGCAACTTTACTGCCATACTCTTTTCTTAACTCTTTAATTTCAATAGCGTTAATCATCTCTTTCAACACACCTTTCTTCCTAACATCAAACTTTTGTAACAGGCACAAAATCACTGTCATCAATCAGACCTGTTAAGGTAGGTATTATAACCTTGAATATACTCTCATACTTTTCGTTCTTTTAGCTTTTGATTAATTTCCAGTACCGTCTTCTTACATAACTTAAACTGAATTGACCAAGAAATAACATAGGTTACCGTATAACTCAAGATAAAACTAAGAAAGGCAGGAAAATACTTATCAATACGCCAACATAAAATACTTACCGGCACCCATACCATAGCCGTTAAGATAAAATAGATGACACTTTGTTTTAATAAACTCCAACGTTCAAACTCTAAAATAACCGAGCCTGCTCCAAATATAGCACTGGTTAAGCCTATTAAAATACATTGTAATAGTAATGCTACAATTTTAGATTCAAAATGAGCTGCATAATCTGGTACTAAAGGTGCAAAGTCCGGTTTATTTACAATTGCTACTATAATTAATGCTACTATAACATTGATAACTGTTCCATACATAAACCCATGAACTGCTCGAATAAATGCTCTTTTCAACATAGTTCTAACCTCACCCTTCCAATACTTTCTTTATCTTAGTAACATAACGACGGGAAACAAAGGTTTTGTTATTTGCCTGGAGATACATTAGGATTGTTCCGGTAATACTGGTATCCAATCTTTCTATCCTTTGAATATTAACAATTTCAGAGTTGGATATTCTCACAAATTGTCTACCATTCAGCTGCTCCTCCAATTCAAATAAACGCTGATTTAATCGATAAATTGCTTCAGCTGTAGCAGCATAAATCTTGTGATTCTCTGTATAGATTCGAATTATGGATTCACAGGGTACCCTTACCATTCCATTTTCGGTGTAACCGGTTATGGTTGTACTAACGGCTTGTGAGACCAATTGTAAAAGTCTTTGTGTCTCTTCATCCTTTTGTTCATTACAAATATGAATCTCTGGCTCAACATATTTCTTATCTAATATAAGTTTTATCTTCATTTAAACACCGCCTGCTAATAATATAAAATAATAATTAATAATAATAAACCAAATCACACTAACTGGTCGATTTGAAACTCTAGTTGGTAGTTATCATTGACTTTTCCATCCTGTTTCCCAACATATTACTAATAGAATAATAGTTCCAAATAGGAAAAGCAAATGAAACCTAGGGGATACTAGAAAGGTCAGAGCTACACAAACAGCCCACCGAGTATTATCGGCAGGCTGTTCTATGAAAATCCGTTCAATATTATGCAGTTATCTTCTTATAACGTTCATTATTAGCAATTTCAAGCATTAATTTCATAGGGTCTATCTCACTTGACTTAACCATATCAAATATCTTTGGAGATGCACCTGAAACTAAGGCTACTCCAGTCTCATGCATGGTTACTGGAACCTGTTCATTTCGACTTTGTACATTCCAAAATACGATATTAGGTAAGATATAGCCTTTATTACGAAACAATGCCTTGGCATTTTCAAAATTGGATAGCTTTGCGTTCTCAGTACAAGTGTCAAATTCCATATCAGATATAATATATATTTTGCCAGGCATCTCTGACTGTGGAAGTTTATATCTTACTGCTGTATTTAATATTAACTTGAATACTGCTTCAAGGTTGGTATTCGCCACCTCGTTAAAGCTTGCCGCATATCGCACCTTTTCAACAATATCCCTCCCTTTGACTTCCACAAGCTTAGGTGTAGTAGAAAAAGTAATGAAATGGTTCGCGAACTTACCTACATTATGTTCAGCAAAATATATTCCTAAAGATAAAGCAGCTTCAATTGGTTTCGGTGTTCCTACTCCATTATACATAGAACCAGATCCATCAATTACTGCTATTGCATTCTCACCATTTCCATGAGCTGTTAAGCTTTTCCAGG
This sequence comes from Bacillota bacterium, assembly GCA_023407575.1. Taxonomy (GTDB): domain Bacteria; phylum Bacillota; class Clostridia; order Lachnospirales; family Lachnospiraceae; genus Mobilitalea. The sequence continues at coordinate 467,012 of JAEYLX010000026.1, read as the reverse complement.
TTACATCAAGAGAGATTCTCTCTTCCTCTGTTAACTCCCTTAACCAAGCTTCTCTCACAATATCATAGGGGTATAACGAGCCCGTTTTTAAGTTTGCCTCCCCCACTTGAACCCTTGTTATAAATTCTACATACCGGTCCTTGTCATTTCGTAAAAATGCTTTTCTATACTTAAACATTGCTTTTGAAGGCTGCTTTCCATAATCAAACGTATAATCTATCTCTCGCAGATGATTTTCTATAATATCAATATATCTACGAAGCTTAGATAAGGTCTTACGATACTCTGAGTCCGTGAGTTTTAAAGCTCTTGCAATCTTTTTAGCGTTTGTAACTGCCACCTTGTTTGAGGTATTAACAGATGGTAACCATTTTGCCAGGAGGGATACCTCGTTATCCTCTGCCTCCATTGCTTTGAGATCTTCTGCTAATTGTCTGGCAATTAACTTCATAACAGAGTCCTCACAAGACGAGTTGAATAAAAATAATAAATCATCATACCTTCCAAACTCTGCTATGTAATCCATATTCTTTATTAAGGTAGAGGAGTGGTCTATAGCCAGCCAGTTAATACAAGTGCGAAAAATTCTTCGTTCTCCAAGTCCACCTCTTACATCTCTTATAAAAAACAATATCTTTAAGGCTAAGGTTGGGTCTTCCTTATATGCCTTACTAAAAATACTAATTATTCTTGTATCCTCTACACTACGTAATGCACCGGCATGATAAAAGAAATCCAGACAATTATTATTTGTAGATTTAAATGTTGTTGCACCGTTTTCAGTATAGGTTTTATTTGTTTCTTTCTTTAAAAATTCTAACATAGCTCTATCCCTCCCCACTCATAATTACTAAATACTTTTTACATTTTAATGATTTCGTACTAATATCTAGTGTTATTCTTTTCTCACGACATATTTGTTTGTGCTCTACCAACTGAGCTACGAGATATAAAATCTCGGCCGGTCTCGAACCGGCGACACCATAATTTATTTGCTGTTAATGTCGTTCTTTTTCAAGACACTATCTTTTCACTTAACAGGTGTTTTATTTGCTGTTAGTGTCTTTCTTTTCCTTTTTATCAAAAATCTAATTACTGCTTTGACTTTTCACGACACATTTTCTTTACTTAACATATACAGCTTAAGTAAGGTTGGAGTTGAACCAACAGTAGCCAATAATAATATGCTGTTAATGTCGTTCTTTTCAAGACACTATCTTTCACTTTGAAGGTGTTTAATTGCTGTTAGTGTCTTTCTCTGCTTCGTCGTTATGGGCTTATTGTAGCAGAACATTTTCTATTTATCATATAAAAAAAGGTGCGAAAACTGGTAATATGATACATTTAATTCCAGATTGTATCCATATGGATACATCTGATATAATAGGAAAATACGGGGGTGTAACTGCATGAGTGACTTTTCTGAACTAATTAAGAATTTTGATAAGGTAAGAGATTATATGCGGGATTTTTTTATCTATGGATTTAAAACACGTTCAGATTTTCAATATAAAAGTCTTCGTACTTATGATAACGAACGTCGAAGGATAGAAAGCTGGCTAGGTGACTTGATTAAGTTTGATACCTCAAAAAAAGGAAAGCAAATTTCTATCTCACTGGATAGCGGTCAATTACCTTCGAATCCTCTCTATAAAGCATATAAATCAAAAAGCTTTACAGACAATGATATTTGTCTTCATTTTTATATTTTAGATCTATTAAATAAAGAGAAAGAACTTACAGCGGAGAAAATTACGGATGAAATCTGCAAATCATGTAGCAAAATCTTTGATATTCAGACTGTTCGCTTAAAATTAAAAGAGTATATGAATGAAGGTATTCTAGCACTTAGAAAACAGGGTAAAACATATTATTACAGCCTGTCAGAGGATTATCCTGACACCCTATGTTCCAATACCGCAGGATTAATGGACGCTGTAACTTTCTTTTCAGAAGCCGCTCCTTTTGGAGTCGTTGGCAGTTATCTTCTAGATAAAATGAATTTACAGAATGAAATATTTTTATACAAGCATAATTTCATTGTTCATACCTTAGATGATCATATCTTACTAACACTATTAACTGCTATTGAAGAAAAACAGATTGTTCAATTTATTAATTACAGTAAAACGAAACAAGAGTCCAATTTTCAAGGTGTACCCATGCAAATCTATGAATCAACACAAACAGGTCGCCGTTATGTTATAATGTATCTTCCTGACATGAAACGCTTTAATGCATTTCGCTTGGATTACATAAAATCAATTAAAATAACTAGTGTCTATGATAACTATGACTATTATAAGAAGAAATTTGATACTAATTCTACCTTTTGTTGGGGCGTATCCTTTGGAACTTCCAGACGCTCCAGAGACTATGAAGAGTTTAAAATGAAGCTTAGGATTGATGAGCAAAAAGAACAATATATATTGGATCGTTTAAATCGAGAAGGCAGAAACGGCACTGTTACCCGTATTAGCGATAATACCTATTTGTATACTACACGGGTTTTTGATACCAATGAGATGATGCCTTGGGTAAAATCCTTTACTGGACGAATTATTTCTATTGAAGGTACCAATCAACAAGTGATTGATAAGTTTTATCAAGATATTGGCCGAATAAAACGGATGTATTGTGAGAAGGAGTAAAATATGAATTTATTTTCAGAAATATATAGTTGTTATTACTCTGTTACTTCCAAGATACTAAAAGACTCTCCTCTCTCGGAAAAACAAATAAATGAATTAATAAACACCAATGCATTTTCAGAATCTGCTCTTTACCTTATTCCAAAGCTATGTCATAAGAATGGTTGGAATTTATTATCTAAAACTGACAATAACTTTTCCACCTCAATTAGTACATTAGCGTGTCTACCACTTACCACTTTGGAGAAACGCTGGATAAAAGCACTCTTACAGGACCCTCGTATTCATTTATTTATCACTGCTACTGACTTTGAAGAATTAAGCGTCAAGCTTGCAAACATTGAACCCTTATATAAGTCTGCACATTTTAAATGGTTTGACATGTTTACCGATGGTGATGACTATTCAAGTCCTAATTACATAAAAAACTTTCAGAAAATACGAAAGGCAATTCAATTAAAAACAATTATAAAGGTCATGTTTAAATCAGGTAAAGGCAGAATTATTTGTGAGAGTTATTTACCCTATAAATTAGAATACTCCAAAAAGAACAATCGCTTTCGGGTCTATGTTGCCAGGATGGTTGGTCTGCAATCCATCTCCCTAGGTACAATCAATTTGTCCCGAATTCATGCGATTCAGGTATCAAAGGTTACTTATCCTGATCCTATTGATATGAATAAAATATTTCAATGGAAACGCTGCATTGAACCTGTCACTTTAGAAATAACAAATGAACGGAATGGAATTGAGCGCTTTATGATGGAGTTTGCAAGTTATGAAAAGCAAACTGTAATTGATGAGGATAATAGAAAATGTACGGCTACCTTATGGTATGATTTACAGGACGAGACTGAATTAATAATTAAACTATTAAGCTTTGGTCCTATTTTACAAGTGACAAGTCCCTCTCGTGTGGTAATGCAATTAAAAGATCGAGTTGATAGACAATACCAACTGCTCTTTGAGAATATACAATAATTTTATAACTACCCCAATTGATCTTTCATCAACTTAACATATCTCTATAAGTAAACCTCCGCTATAATCTGGCGGAGGTTTTATAGCTTATCTTTTATTAGATTGAGAATTATCGTTATTTTATTGTGACAAGTATTCCCTGTGTTTGGTATCATAAAAATAAATATTGATTTTATGTAACAAAACTTGTTGCTTTATACACTAATACATTGAAAGGGGGAATGATATGGCCGAATTGGTAATCCAAACGATTTATGAACAGTATAAAAAAGATGTTTACACTTACTTATTTAGCCTGACACATGACAAAACCCTTTCAGAGGATTTGACCTCCGAGGTTTTTATTAGTGCTATAAAAGCTCTACCTGGTTTTAAAGGGAACTCTGATATTAAAACCTGGTTATTTTCAATAGCTAGATATCTGTGGTATGGACATTTAAGAAAAAATAAAAAAGAGCCAACCACACAGGATTTAACCGAGGTTTATCTCTCCGATGGATCTAATTTAGAGGTTAACTTTCTTTCAAAAGAAATCGTCCAAAGAATACATGATTTATTACATGAGGAATCTGATAAAAACAGAGATATTGTTTTAATGCGAATTGATGGATATTCCTTTTATGAAATAGCTAAAAAGCATTGCTTATCAGAGAGTTCTGCAAGAGTTCTGGACTTTCGTATCAAAAATAGGATCAAAGAAATTCTTATAAAGGAGGGATATTCCTATGAGTAAAATTTCCTGTGACATGTGTATGGATTTAATGCCGCTGGTCAAAGATGGTATAGCAAGCAACGATAGCCTCCAAGCTGTACAGGAGCATCTTGCCGAGTGCAATAACTGTTCCTTACTTTTTGACAGGGACGAATCGATTGTAAGTGTAATGGATGACCATATCGTGGTCAGTAAAATCAAGAAGCAATTAACCTTTATAACTATTGCTATTATGTTTGCTGGAACTTCATTTGGTCTGCTGATTTCTGACAGTATGAATATGTTCTACAATGCTCTTATCTTACCTGCTATTGGAGCTCTTGGATATGTACTCTTAAAGAAAAAGGCTTATCTGATTTCCGTTAGTTTTTTCTTATTTTCACTTGGATGGATTGCAATTCGCGGACTTATCGATGGTGTACTGGTATCCTCGGATTTCTATTCGCTATTTCTTATGGCCTTTTGGTGGTCAGTTATCTATGTATTCTTTATTGGTATCGGTACCGTAATTGCATGGCTTTTCAGTTATGCCTTTCGAAAAGAAAAAAAGGAGAATTAAGATGAAGATAAAAAAGATATTAGCCGCTGTAACAGCAATAGGTTTAGTTGTACTATTACTTTTATTTGTAAATTCCTGGGTGGGTAATCCTGTCTCAAAAGCGTTAGCCAAAAAATCTGCCAAGGAATATGTTACTGCAAATTATAAGGATTTAGATTTACAAGTTAATCGTGCAACGTATAACTTTAAATTTAGTAACTATATCGTGCGAGTTCAGTCCAGTACCAGCCAGGATACTGTTTTTAATATTTATACAGATGACTACGGTAAAATAAAAAGTGATGATTATGAGTATGAGGTTGCCAATCATATGACCACCTGGCGAAGATTGGATAGCGAAATGCGTGAACTTGCAGAATCTTTAATTATTGAAAAATTAGATTATGACTTTGATAATGTTTATCTATCCTTTGCAGTTGGTGATGAAAAGGATATTAATTTTACAGAACTGACCCGAGATATGGAATTAGATATTTATAATCCACCCCTACCTTTACAGGTAGATGCAACCTTTTATAATGAGGAGGTTTCCTATAATATAATTGCTGAAATTGCAAAATCCTTAGAAACATTATTAAAAGAACAGAATATATCCGTCAGTCAGTACAATATTAGAGTCCTACCCATGGAAAACAAACCTGAAAAGGAAGGTTATGCTTCCTCGTGGGTGAACTCCCTCTCTGTTTCCTACCTACCTGCTGAAAAATTACAGGAAAATAATCTTTCGCAAGTAATCGAACAGTTCGAGCAGGATCGAATCGCAGATTATAATGATACCCATAAAAAATAAATAACGGTCTTCAGCATTCTAAAACAAGAGGAAATGACAAGCTAATTTACTTGTCATGAATAAAAGAGATGAGCGTATATTAACCCCCTAATATCCGCTTATCTCTTCTCTTTTTTCATTAAATAAACTAAACTATCGATATCTTCCTGCCTGCGCATTCCACATGGCAGCATATTTTCCATCAAGTTCTAATAATTGTCTGTGTGTGCCTGATTCAATAATAGATCCGTTCTCCAGCATATAAATGCAGTCTGCATCTCTGGTGGTAGAGAGCCGATGTGAGATATAAATCACTGATTTTTCCTGTGCCATTTTATGCATGGTTTTATTTAAGTTATATTCTGTAACCGGATCTAGTGCACTGGAGGGTTCATCCAAAATAATAAGATTAGCACTCTTATAGAATACTCTGGCGATTGCTACTTTTTGATTTTCACCACCTGACAAACTGATACCCTGCTCCTCGAACTCTGTAGATAGATGGGTATTCAACCCTTCCTTTAAGGAACTCAGACGCTCGCCAAAACCACTTTCCTCTAAGGCCTTATTTACCTGCTTATCCGTATTCTGAACAATTCCTTTATTACATTTATTGTCCTTTGTTTCATTGCAATCATCTAACAAGACATTTTCCTTTAAGGTTGCTGCAAAAATCTTATAATCCTGGAACACAGCTCCGATTTTATTTCTATAAGCATTTAACTCGTAATCCTTAATGTTTACGTTGTCGTAAAAAATATCTCCCTCTTTGGTATCATAAAGTCTCATAATAAGCTTAATTAAGGTCGTCTTACCGGCTCCGTTATAACCTACAATTGCAATTCTTTCGTTAGGATTTACCTTCATATTAATGTTGTTAAGAATATTCCCCTCTTTGGGGTTATAGGCAAATGATACATTCCTTAATTCTAGACCTTTTGGTTCCTTAGGAGTTGTATAATTATCTCTACTTTTAATACTAGTTTCGAAGCTTAAAAACTCTCTTATTTTTTCAACATACAAACTGTTTTCTGCTGCCATAGGATATAACTCCGCCAGTGTATTCATGGAACGGCGGCACCTGTTAATTGCACTGAACAAAACCACCATGTTGCTATAAGAAATGGTATGTAAAACAACCGTTTGATAAATTAGATAGGTGGCATACAAACCATCGGTTATAAAATCTTTGGACAGATAGTCTTTACAAAATCCCAACCATGTAAGCTTCTTCACATATTTCTTTGTTATATTATTAATTTCATCATTGGTTTGGTCAAAATCATCGTAGAGGATTTCAGTAACAGAAGGATTTAGTCTCAATTCCTTTGCATATTCATTCAGATAAAACACCCTATGATTATAAGCTCTTTTTCTTTCAATGGGGTTCTTAAGCATCCTTACTTTGAAGTTTAATTTATTTACTTTTCCTGCTACAACAAATGAGAACAAGAAGGAAAGCAAAATAAAAAGTGGCCCCCAGGTATCCACTGTAAAAATGAAAATACCTAAGGTTATAAACACTGTAATACTTGTACACAATTGCTCAACTAATGTTAAAAATCGATCCACGCTTTTCTCTGCCTCTGAAACAGTAAGCACAAAGTCATTGTAATACTTAGGATCATCATAACAGGATAAATCCAGATCCTTAGCCTTTGCATATAATTGCTCTTTTAATGCCTTGTAAAGCTTAGGCTTTTGTTTCAGCGATACATGTTGAACATAGATAGCCGTGAGCATGGAGGATATTTCGATACAAATTGCTATAACCACCAAGTAAGTCATTGCTTTCACAAAAGGCCCACCAGTTTCTGCCACATGCAAAACATACTGGACACCCACTGTATGTTCAAAGAATATGGATATCTGCAGCTTTATGGCTTCAAACATTAAATATCCCATAAAAAACGGAGTAGCACCAAAGCAAAGTTTAATCATAAACCATTGGTTAGATGCAACCTGCCTAAGGCTTTGCTTTTGATTAATCATATCTCTCATAATGCCACCTCCACACTTTTCAAGCTAGTGAAGATACTTCCAGCATATTCGTCCTCTATCTTGTCAGATTCTTGTGACACATCTGCAGCCAAATAATTCTCTGCTTGTTTACGATACATATCTGCATAAGCACCACCAAACTTCATTAACTCTTTATGAGTTCCTCGTTCAATAATTTCTCCATGCTCTAACATGAAAACAGCGTCCGCATTCTGTACGGAAGATAGTCTATGTGAGATAAATATCATTGTCTTATCTAAACTATCCTGCATGATACTTTCAAACAGCTCATATTCTGCAATAGGATCTAATGCACTGGAGGGTTCATCAAATATCTTAATTGGTGAATCGCTTGCAAAAGCTCTGGCAACCACAATCTTCTGATATTGTCCTCCTGATAAAACACTGCCCTCATCATCAAATTCTCTGGTTAAAACAGTATCCATCCCACTTGGTAGCTGTTGAATTTTCTCATACACTCCTGCCTTTATTAATGCGTCCTTTATGATGTCATTATCCTCTTGTGTTGTCTTTCTCATTAGAACATTTTCCTTCACGCTCATAGCAAAGATTTTATAATCCTGAAATGCAGCAGAGAAAAGTCTTCGATAAGCCCTTAGATTATACTCCTTAATATTTTTGCCATTTACTAAGATTTCTCCCTGTGTGGGGTCATAAAAACGAAATAACAATTTTATGATGGTTGACTTTCCGGCACCATTATGCCCAACTAGAGCCACGGAGCTCTTCCCTTTTATTGAAAAAGAGAGATTGTTCAGTATCTGCTTTCCATTACGATAGGCAAAGCTAACATTTTTAAACTCAATGGAGGTTATCTCCTTCTCTGGCATAAGTCCGTCATAATCCTCGGGTATTGCCGGTTCATATTCTAAGAAGGTACGTAGATTCTCAATAAACAGACTGTTCTTATAACTATCGATTAATGAGGTAGAAAAACCGATTAATATCCAGGTAGTGGACACCATAAAGCTACTTAGTACTGCATATTCAGCCAGACTCATGCTCCCTGTTACAATTGTTCGATATGCTCCGTACAGCAAAGCACCTTCAAAGATAATGGTAAACGTAAACATTTGGTGAAACCAATTAGCAAAGACTGTTTTCAACGAATATTTACTAACTACCGCAATGTTGCCATTCACTGCTTCCTCATACTTTTTCATCATTAATCGAAATACATTTGTAAGTCGTACCTCTTTCGCATAATCCGATAGATGAATAACACGATTTACGTATTCTGCCTTTCTATTAAAAGGCGTCTGCTCCTTATTAAGACGATAGGTTAATTTGTTCAAAATTGCTCCAAATACAAAGTTACCGATGATAGGAGAAATCACAAAAAGGATTGCATAGGGATCTATTCCGTACATGACAGCGAAGGCAACCAAGGAAGCAATACCACCAAAAACAATGGACCACAGGTTATCGTTAGTGGCCGTCACTCTTACATTGGCACTTTCTAAGGCCATTGTATATTTGTTATAAAACTCATTATCCTCATAACATTCTATTTCAACATTTGTTGCCTTCTTATATAACTTGCGATATAAGCTTTTATATATTTGAATATCCGTTAAAGGCTTTACACCATTTGCAAAGTAACTTAGATAAGCGGATAAAAGGCCGAACACCACAATTGTTATCAATAAAAAAATCATTATTTTCTCAAAGCCTTGTTCCTTCTGCGCTTCATCAATAACAAAGCGCACAAAAAATCCACCATAAAAGATCCAACCAAAATAATCTAAACATTGGCTGATTGCAGTATGTATTACACGCGATTTACATATGCTGCAGAGCAGCTTCATGATATAGATATTATTCTGAACGATTCTAGCTTTACTTCCTTGGTTCTTATTGCCCTTTGCTCTGCTTTCTTTATTTTTATTACCTTTCATCTCCAGATCCCCCATGGTCTTACTCAAATGACGTAACTACCATTATATACTATTTATTTGTATTTTTAAAAATTTCTAAAAAATAGCAACCAAAATAAAATTGTATAATCAAAAGAACAAATAGCGGGCAGCTTAATGCATACACGCTATTTGTCCTTATGTGTTTGTTATCTCTTATATTCATAAAATGTATTGCAAATTAACGGTTTCTACCTGCACCACCTCCACGGCTACGTCCACCGCCACCGCTAGAGGATGCCCTACCTCCGCCAGAGGAATGTCCAGAACTGCTACTGTGTCCACCTGAAGATCTTCCTGCTCCCCCTCCACTATAGGAACTGCTGGAGGAGGACCCGCTACTGGAGGACGATCTAGTGGAGGAGGATCTGCCTGCCCCTCCGTTACTTCCCCAGAAGCTGCCACCTGTAGAGGCTCTTCCTCGTCCTCTGTTATCGTCATCATCGTCCGAATTATATTGCCTGCCACTGTTATGATATCCACTGTTATGATATCCACCGTTATGAGTTCCACCATGAGGGTATCCATGTGGTCCCCAATAGCCCCCTGGCCCATAAATTCTTATGTACTTTCGACTATATGGATTAAAAGGAACGCCATAGTGATTCATAAAACTTTTTCTACGTCCTGATTTTATAGAAATTATAAATAGTAGTATTAGCACTGTAATCATTCCATAAACTACCGGATTGTTTTCCGTTGTTCCTAAACTATTATTACTTTCCCTAAAATTATCCGCTTTTACATCTGCATCACTTCCAGTATTATTTCCAGTGTTACTTCCAGAGTTCACTACTTCTGGTTCAATCTTAGTCAAATCCTCATAATTTGATTGAAATAATCTATAAAAGCTGTTAGCCGTATCCATGGCTCCCTGACTATAATGTTTTTCTGCAAACTCCGGCTCTAAAACATTATCTAATATATCGCCAAGTACGTTATTTGTTGCAAACACTTCAGTTTCTCTTCCAGGTAACAGCCAGTAATTATCATCTTCTTTATATAAGACTAATACAACATCACGTCCCTTGGCCTTAAGGCGTTCAAAGGTTTTTATTGTATCTTCTTGAAAACTTAGTCCATCTTCACAATAATCCCTTGTTATTACATAGAATCCCGCATTATACTTCTCTTTCATTTCGGTACTTTTATAATTTATATACTCTTCATACTCACTACTAATAATTTTTGCATGATCATAAGTATATTTATCTGCCTTTTTTATTTCTCCAGATTCCGAGCTAGCAGTGGCATTTCCTGACTGACTGTTTAATCTTTTGGCAAATGCCTCATAAGTCTTTTTTGCTCCGGCACTGTAATCCTTTGCTGCAAAATCCGGTTCAAGATATTTCTGAAGAATACTGGATATCTTTCCGCTGGTAAGTGTATCTTCTAATCCCTCTCCCTGCGTCACCCAATAATCATCATCTCCAATTGATAGAAGAATCAGGAGTCCATCATTTTTCTCTGCAGAGCCGATCCCCCAATCATTAAACAAATCCATTGCATAAGTTTCTAGAGAATCCCCATTTGTAAAATCTACCGTAACTAAGACGATCTGCGCCCCAGTCTGCTCTTCCAGCTGATAACCTAAATCGATTATCTCATCTTCTACTTCAACACTGATGACATCCGCATAATCATTTACGTAAAACTCCTTTGTTGGTTTTAAAGTATCAGCATTTGCAATTATCCTTGGTATTCCTGCAATGAATAATGAAATTAGTAATAAAAAACAGAATTTTTTCATTAATTGTATTTTCTCCTATTCGTATAATTCTAATGGTTTTACAAATGTTATTATACTTAAAACATTTGCAGGAAACCTCTTTAAGCATTTGTTAAATATAAATGCATTTTCATTGTAACTGCTGTGTGAAATGATTAGCTGCCTGGATTCCACATCCACCGCAAAACTATCCCTATAATACTGGTCTCGTTCACCCAATTTCATAAAGTTAAGCTCTTCATATAACTTCATACTAGCTTGTAATAATTGTTCCTTTGTCTCAAATTTATTCCCAGGCGTTTCTGCTTTCTCCACTTGTTCTATATGTTCCAGCACGTTTTCAATTCTCTCATCGTCCTTATCCATATATCTTCCAGCAACAACGGTTAGATTATAGCATTGATCCATAATATATTCCAAATCACTTTGAATCCCTTTACCGTCCATTCTTTCACCCTGATAAAATATGAGCATGGCCTCCTCTCTCATTTTTGACAGCGACAGGTTTGCTCCGAGTAATATGGAAAATACGATTAGAACTGTTGTTATTTTGATAGCTATTTTTCTATCCTTCAAGTACTTCATATATGTATCCATACCTTTCCGATTAACTTCAAACTTATGGTGGTCATAAGTTAAGCCCATTTTCAAAACCTATTCTTTTAAATAACTATCCTGCTGTAACATCTTTTTCATGACATCAATATTAATCGATGTCTCCATTGCTTTATCCTCATAGACATTATCCAGTATTTTATGATAAGCCGTTACCAGTTCCCTTATAAACTCTTCCATTTTTAGACTTGACATCGATTGATTTTCTTCTGCTTGTCCCAACGTTTCCAGTTCCTTATAACTATTTAATATTTTCACTGTCTCAGGTAGATAATAATAAAAGAATTGACTAGCATTAGAACTCTTGTCCGGATTATTCTTAACAAACTCTATAATACTTTGAGTATCGTCTAAAATGCTTTCTATATGTTTTCTTATACTATCTTTCAAAATGATATTCCGTACTAATCTAATTTTCTCCAGATTGTCCAAGGCTTCAACCAACATTTCATCCAGAAAAGTATCTCCAGTATTGGTGTCTTTAACAACTTTTCTCGCAAATAAAGTTGGTATAGCAAAGGATGTTAAAAGATATAAGAATAAAGACAACACAACTACAATAAAATAATCCGTCAAACGATACAGCGGAAATAAAATAGCATAGATTATCCATAGAAAACCGACTGAATAAATCGGAATCACTGTTTTACTTTTTATTATTTTCACAGTTTCACCCCATAATATAATATTAACCAACATTTTCCTACATTATAGCAACTGCCCTATAATATAACAAGTTAAATTGTTATTAGAATAATTAACTTTTGCTTTCCATTAGCTAGGCTGTTGCATCAGAAAAGGACTGCCGTCACCCACAGTCCTTAAAGAATTTAATCTTATAAATTCAACAGCTATACTTTCATTCGTTAACTTATTTTATACTTATCAAATACCATTTCATTCTTTTCATATCCGAAGATTGTGTTTAAGAATCCCATATCAGGCTCAGTGACCTTTATCTTTTGATAAGCTGCTTTCGCACCAACAGGAACCTTAATCGTCGCATAAATCGGAGATTTAATAACAGGTGTTTTACTGCCCTTGAACTCCACTGCAGCAATTCCATAAAGGGAAACAGCTTCAAGGGTTGCAAGACTCTTAGGCAATATAATACTTGTAATAGTTGAGGTTGATTTGTTGTTCGCTCTACCTGCTTCATAGGAATTATAAAACGCACCCTTTTTAATTGTTTTTACTCCCTCTGGCAATGTAACTTTACCCTTTAGAATAACTGCGGTATAAACGGTATCCCCATTTTTACTATATAGAATTTTACCGTCTGATTTAAAAAATGTATTATTCTTGTCTACGGTAATTGTTGTTAACTTTGTCATACCACTCAAAGCACCATCACCTAAAGATTTGAAGGTTGCTGGAAGGTTAACACTCTTAATATTCGTATAGGAAAATGCACCTTCTCCCAGTTCATTCAGACCAGATGGGAGCATTACTTTTGTCAATGCACTCCCAGAAAAGGCAAATGCTCCAATCTTCTTTATTCTTTGAGAAAGAGTACAGGTTTTTAATTGCTCAAATTCCTGAAATGCCCTGTCACCTATTTCAGTAACATAATATTTATTTCCCAGATAGGAGATATATTCCGGAATAATTAAGTTTGTAACCTCCTTTGATGGTTGCTTACTGCTGGAAGTTCCCCCCTTTACCGCCTTTAAACTATAGTAACCAATTACCTTTACAGCTCCATAATTACTTCCTGCTGCTTTTGTTGTAACTGTATAGCCTAAAGCGTATTGAACTTCATAGGTCTTTCCGCTTTCCTTCACAGTCTTAATCTCACTGACGGGAAGATAGAAGTTCTTCGAATTATTCCACTCCCATTGTTCAAACAGATTTTTATCATAAGCCATAACGTCGTCACCGTTTATAACCTGCTTTTCAACGAGAACTAGAATTGAAAGGACTTTACGGTATTTCCCCTTGTAGCCATTCGGAACAACAAAGCGATTTACAACAGAACCCCTAATAATATCTTGAACCGTATTATCAACCAGCAGCTTCTCTGGGTTTAAGCTTAAAAATTCCACTTCTCTAAGCTTTTCCGCACCATAAAATAAATCCTTCGGTAGATTTGTTACCTTAGCCGGAATAACTAATGAAGTAATAGAAGTCCCCTCAAATATATTCCCTCCCATTTTTTCTAAATTTTCCGGTAATTCTATAATGGACAGTGAAGCGCAGCCCGTGAAAGCCCCAACCTCTATTTCAACCACACCTGACGGAATCTCAATATTTTTAAGCAATGTACACGATGAAAACGCTGCATCAGCAACAAGCTTTAACGTAGAAGGAAGTATAACCTTTTTTAAAGAAGTACAGTTAGCAAACATTGCCCCCTCCAGCACTTCGACCCCTTCTGGAATCACAATTTCCTCTAACGATTTGCAGTAAGCAAACGCACCCAATTGTATCTCTTTTACACTCTTTGGAATAGCAATATTCTTTAAAGCAGTGCATGCTCCAAAAGCATTTTCTTCAATTTTTCTTATGGTATCCGGTAGGATAACGGTTTCCAACCAATCATTGACTAATAAATCACCGGAAACAACTAATAAAGAATTGGACCGGAAGGCACTTCGTCCAATCGTTGTAACCGTATAACTTCCAATACCAGAGGTTATCGATACCGACGATTTATTTTCAATGACTTCTACTACCGTCAGTTCGTTGGTATCGAGATCTAATTCGTAAACAACATTTTGATATACTCCTATATATTCTGATTGCTGTATATGTGTTTCAGAAAATTCATCTGGGTTCATGCCAAAATAGGTCGTTCTGAAGGGTCCTTTTGTAAATTTACCATATTCATATGTATTTCCAGAATCCCAAGTGGCATCTATAACAATCCATTGTCCTCCTGCATAAGCTATATTCCAGGCATGACCATTTCCACTGCTGGATATTCCTCTAATATAAACGCAGGGAATACCAACTGCATTGTACATTGCTTCAATCAACTTTGCATACCCATCACAGACTGTCTTTTTTGTCTCTAAAACAGTCTTTGGAGTAATCCGCTTCCATTCTACCCTATCGTAATAAAGGTCATAATCATAATAAATATTATCTGCTATCCAGTTATGTATTGCCAAAGCCTTATCATAGTCAGTAGACGCATCCTTAATAATTTCCTTTGCCAGCGCAGCCACTTCTTCATATTCAGTTTTGGTCAACATCCAATTATCATAGTTATATCTGGGAACAGGATCTGTGAACTGCAAAAACTCCAGATACTTAATAAGGTTATTATCCTTTGCGTGAACTGTCATGGTATTACTTTGACCGACACAAAAAAACACTGTCAGAACAAAAACAGAAAATAACAGCTTGTTTAATGTTAGTTTGTAATCCTTCTTCATGTTAAAGCACCACACCTTTCTTAATTCCAAACTTATTATTTAATCATACAAATATCAAGGAATTTATCATAAATTAAACTTTTTTAAATTATCAATTATCGGATTGGATAATAAAGGTCTGCCTCGCAATAGTCTTCCCTGCAGATTCTCTGGTCCATTCTTTCGAAATGATACTGATTCAAAATCTCAAAGCTGGTCTTTGGCATCCATATAGTCTCGATTACTTCATAAATCTCCGCTAATTGCTTCATGGTTAATTCCTGTGGTGAATGAAACCCAACGTAACGAAAAACTGCATAATCTGACTGTTCTATCGTCTGGCAGGTAAAGTCACTATAATTGTCAAAGGGACTGGATACCTCTATACTCGGCATATAATAATCAGCTTCATAAAAATCATAGTAAGTGACCAACCCATAGTAGATATGTTCATTTATCACATTCACTAATTCTGATCGTCGCTTATAATAAAACTCCAGAGCATTTCTATTGGCTACAGAGGTGTCATAGTTCTCTTTATGATTTGTCAATTTCTTTACTCCTGCCAGATGGAAGCGAGGTTTTGTACAGTAGAAGGGAGGTAATATCATTCCCGTAGAAATATCATTTAACAAGGTTGTGTCTATTCTTGGTACAATTGGCAACTCAAAGTTTTGCTTCCGAAATCTTGAAGGGGTAATACCGAACATTTGCTTAAAGGCTCTTTCATAACTTTGTTCATAACCAAAATGATACTCACAGGCAATATCTATGATCTTTAAATCCTCTTTCCTTAATTCCGACAGACTGCTGGTTAGTTTTCTACCTCTTACATATGCCATTAATGGATTTCCTGTTATTGCTTTAAACAGTCGATGCAAATGATATTTCGATATACATAGCTGCTCTGCCATGCAATCTAAGGACAATCCTGATTTTAAATTATTTTCAATTAATAATACCGCGTTCTCAATCAATATTCGATTTGCAACGTTCATATACTTAACATACCTTTCTGGTATCTGCACCTTTAAATTAACAGCTCCCCCATAAGCTCGCTTTCACTTCCCTTAGACAAGGCTAAACTGTTACATAAAAATATAGCAAGAAATGTTCGGTGTCCTATCTTTTCCCATATTATAATACTTGTAAACCTTTGTCAAAATATTAATGATATGGAGGAATTAAAAATGAAACGAAATCGAATCCTACCAATTCTTTTTTCTATCTTTATTCTGATGTTAGCAGGATGTTCTAAGATAACAAATGTTGAATCCAAATCTATGGAGAATATCACTTCCCAACCGGATAAGGACTCTGTGGAGAACAAAGAGCTACCAACGAATAGTGAGATTACTCCAACTGAAGTGGCAGCTAGGGAAGAGACTGTCAAGGAGGATGTGGTAACAGAAATATTTGAACTTAAAGAAGGGACAATAGAGACTATTGACTATGACTCTAAGGCTATTTCTTATAATCTTCTTCGTGAGAAAACTGTTCAACAGCTTTATGTTTATCTTCCACCGTCCTACGGAGAAAGTGATAAAAAGTACCCTGTAGTATATTTCTTACATGGTTTTGGTGAATCCGCTTTATCCTTTGCCCGATATGCAAAGGTATCCTTTGATCCAGCCTTTTCAAGAAATCCCAACAAGGAATTTATTCTAGTCGCAGTAGACGGCTCTAATTCCGCGGGCGGTTCCTATTATGTTAATTCTCCTGTTATTGGGAACTGGGAAGATTACACTGTTAAAGAAGTAGTTTCCTACATAGATAATAATTATAGAACTATATCAAAAGCGGAATCCAGAGGTATCTGTGGTTTCTCCATGGGCGGGTATGGCGCTCTGCACCTGGCGTTCCTTTATCCCGATATTTATAGCTGTGTCTATGCTATGTCTCCCGGTGTTTTAGCACCTGGTAAGATTGGAGATGCTCTGGATACCTGGAAATATGACCGGCAATTTCTACGGTCCTATTCTCTTGCCTTTGCCTATAACGAGGAAGAACCCTACGAAACGCTTCCAGCTAGAGATGGTTCCGAAGCAGATAATCTCCTTCTTAATCGCTGGGAAGCTGGATTTGGTCATTGGGAAGAAAAAGTTGGTGACTATTTATCACTGGATTTTAAGTTAAAGGCAATTGGTTTAAGCTGCGGTAGTTATGATAATTATGGTTGGATTACAGAAGGAACCATTTATTTATCTGATTTATTAAATCAAAAAGGAATTAATCATCTTCTTGTTAACTTTGATGGCGGACATGTTATGCCTCCAAATACCATGAAGGATCATCTGCTGCCGTTTTTTGAAGATGCTTTAGTGTGGGAGTAAAACAAAAAGGCTGTTACAAAAGTCTACTATGTTTAGAGAAAATGGAGTTTATATCTTCCTTTTCCACATAGGTATCTTTTTGCAACAGCCTGTTTTAATCCAATACATTAATATATTTTAGTACTGTGTAACTGTACCCGAATAGGTTGCATCAAAGGTAAATTTAAAGACTGGCACTTGATTAACTGTATCATAATGGTCATAGGTTTGTACCCAATTATTTATTTCAGTGCAACGAAGAATCCCTTTGAAGGTGCCATCATCATAATTATAGCTTGTCACAGACATAAATTCTCTCTTAATTAATTCTACTACACTCAACGGACCAACTGCGCTGGCTGGTTGAATTACAGTTACTGTTTTAGTAGCTGGATAAGCAGTTACCGTACCTGAGTAAGTTGCATCAAAGGTAAACTTAAAGATTGGCACTTGATTAACTGTATCGTAATGGTCATAGGTTTGTACCCAATTACTTATTCCGCTACAACGAAGAGTACCTTTAAAGCTACCATCATCATATTCATAGCTTGTCACAGATATAAATTCTCTCTTAATTAATTCTACTACACTCAATGGACCCATTGCACTGGCTGCTTTTGTAACCGTAACGACCTTAGTTGTTTCAGCAAAAACGTTCGAAGTACCAAAGGATAAAACAAGTACTACGATTAAAGCAAAACAAATACTAACCTTAAAACCCCTTTTTCCTAACATAATTATATCCCCTTTTTATTTTATTTTTCAAACTCTAAGAGTTTAAAAATTTTATAACAATAGTCACTGTTACTCTATGTAATTCTGTTACTTCACCTATTTACCAACATCTTTAATTAAACTTGCTGATAAATCTCACAACAGAAATTACTTTAAAATTTATAGGTATATAACTTGGAAACTCTTAATTGTTTAAAATTAATATATTGTGTAATTTAATTATGATTGTAAAATTTTGTATTATATTATTAATATACATTTCATTTGATTAAATGTCAATGTTTACCTGTTTTTTGCTAAACAATATGCTAACTGTAGGTATATTAGAGCCTGTTTAGCACTTATTATACTTCGTTTATTTTAGGTATTCCTTTAATAAATTATAGTAAGATATCGGTACCCATGCTGTTAATATAGGTAAAAAATTATCATCTTCTCGAAGCACTCTTATATGATATAGTGGAATACCTTCCTTGGAATAAGCAATTGGGTCATCTAAACTTCTATGTTTTGACTCCTCAAATAACATACTGACTATTTTTTGACCACCAATAGACTTAATGTCAAGATTTTTACCAGTTCCAACTCCAATAAAGGCAACCTCATCACTAAGAATCTTGGATACAAGAAACAACTTTTCATTATCTCCCTCTCCATAATAGCCCTTATATATAAGCTGTATGTGCCTTCCATACTTCTTTTCATTACTTATTCTACTGTGCCATTGACCATCTATTGTCTTACTTACTGTAATAGCAATATATTCATTCCATAATTCAAATATAAAAAATGGGTTACCGTTTTCATAATTAACTACAATTGGCTCTGCCCTATTATCTGTACTACCTGAACCACGTACGTAGTCCTGTACTGCTTGTAATGCTATTTGTCGTGCCTTATCTTTCTCCTCAGTAAGAATTTCTATATTTCTATAGGCTAAATAGTAGTTCAAAATTAACGTTTTATCTACTGCTTGGAGCTTTGATAGAAGCTTTTCTGATTTTTTGCTATAATCTGGAACAAGAGTAAGAATAAGTAAGTCTTGATAATGTTGAGACATATCACCCTGCGCATTATAGTAAATATGATAACCGTTAATTACTTCCCCCTCTCCAAAACTTACAAAAAACTTTTTAGGTTCGACTACTGACTCACGCATAATATCATCTTTAGGTAAGTACTTTAACGCATCAAAAAATACTGATATACTCACACTATTATCTGGTATTGGTATATTTCCTGTTTTTTTAATTTTAAGTGACTTTTCACTATTACCAAGTTGATATTGTAATTGATAGTTTTGCGCTATCCCGTTCGTTTCTATGGTATAGACATCATTGGTAAATCTGGAAAGCTTAAGTTCAGTAGTTATTTCAAAAGGCTTTGCTTTATCCAAATCAATATAGAGATGTTCTGAAGAACTGCCCATCAAATCAAGAATATTTTTCTCTGTTTCTACTGAGTCTGTTACTAATATACTTGAGGATAAATCAAATACAGTTCTCGCATTTAACACAATCACTCCACCTGACAAGAACGTAATCATACCAATTGAAATTGCAATAAAAAGCTTACTAATTCGTTTATATTGCATGATGGAAAGGAGACGATCTTTTAGTTTTTGTTTATCCTCGCACATGGTCATTGAAACAATTCCTACTGGGCAACGCCTGTCTGCTACTACAGAGATTAAAGTATCCCCGTAGCTTTGTTTGTTCTCATCACTCATTTTCCTGATTACAGCCTCATCACAACTTAATTCACAAGCAATATTAATCTCTTTTCTTATCAAGTATGCAATGGGATTAAACCAGTGAACTGCATTTGTTATGGTTACAACCCATTTTAAGATTAAATCACGCCGTTTATAATGCCAGGTTTCATGCAATATAATATTATTTATTTGTTCTTCCTCATACTCACGATCTGGCAAAATAATTGCAGGCCTAAATATACCTAATAACATTGGTGTTGATACAAATTTACTTTTAAAGACATACATCCAGGTGCAGTTTGCATCAAATTCTACCACCGTCTTTTCTAATTTCTTAACAAATATAAAATAGGAGGATACATTTATTCCCAAGAACACAAGAAAACCAATGAACCAATATAGTAAAAATGCTTTCACAGTGAATATCGGCAGACTTTTCTTATTCTCTTCTACCTCAACGTTAAATATATAGTTATCTATCAGGTCACGAGCTGTAAATATTGGCTCAAGCACTGTAATAACTGACTCATCCTTTTTAACTTTAGTAGTTGACATATCCACAGGGATTGATAATGGAATAGGAATAAGTAACGTAACAATAACCAGAAGCCAAATATAATATTGAAAGGTTTTTGATAATTTATTTTTAATGATTGGTTTCATAATAAAAAGAATAGCGGTTATTACACTGCCTGTCAGTGTCATTGTCAGTAAGATTTGAAAAAGGCTTATCGTGTCTGCAGTCGTCATATTAATCTCCTGTCTTCCCTTTAGCAACTTTAAACATTGCACGTAGTTCTGCAATATCCTCCTCTGAAATCTTATTGCCGTCAATTAAGGTCGCAACAAGATTTTTAACATTCCCATCATATAGCTTCTCTACAAAGGAATTGGTTGCATATTGATTATAGTCTTGTTCACTAATATTTGGGGTAAAATAAAATGCATCCTTTTTCTCAGAGCTTACAACACCTTTCTCCACTAACCTATATAAAAGCGTCTTTACCATAACGCCTTCCCATCCGGTTAATGGAGTAATTTTTTTACGGATATCTGCAAGCTTTATAGGCTTATCTTCCTGCCATAATATTTTCATTATTTTTAGTTCGGAATCAGAAACCTTTGTATATAATTCAGACATAGAAAAACCTCCAATCAGATAACATCTGTTACCTGATTAGAGGATACACTTGTTACCTGGTTTTGTCAAGTAACACTTCCTATATTTTCTATTTTTAACTTTCTAGCTTGTTTCATTCCTATGGTCAACATTCTTTTTAGCAAATTCAATCTTAATTACAAAAAGATTCTCTTCCAAAAATGCAGCGATATTGCCCTTCATATGTTTTACCAATTCATAAGCAATGGATAGGCCTAACCCTGTGGAATTACTACTTCTCGATTCATCCGCCTTGTAGAAACGATGAAACACCTTGTCCGTATCAATCTTATCCAATCCCAAGTATTTGTTTTTTACTAACAGTTCAACCTTGTTGTTATCACTCTTCAATTCGATTACAATTTGTTCATTTCCATGATCCAAAGCATTCTTTATGACATTTTGTACTACTCTGCGCAATCCCGCTTCATTTGCTAGAATAAAAGAACTCTCATCAGGAATTAATACCACCGGTTCCATTCCTCTATTCTTAAAATCTTCATAAAAAGAGAAAACCGAATCATATAAAATCCTATTGAGATTACATTGCTCAATTGTTAAATCATAGGACTCATTTTGAAGTTTCACGTAGGTAAATAACTGTTCCACCATTTCTTGTAAGGAAGATACTCTTGTCTCAATGATTTGAACATAACGCTTACGGTCGGCTTCCTCGTTGGAATCAGCTAATAGCTCAAAATACCCTTTCAGTGAGGTCAACGGGGTTCGAATATCATGTGAGATATTTGTGATGGTTTCCTTTAATTGATTATCCTTCTTTTTATACTCAACCTCCTGCTGTTTTTGCATTATTATTGCTCTATTCAGACCTATCGATAATTCCTTAATTTCTCTAAAATCCAATTCGGTTGAGATTATTTTATTCGTGGGATTATTCTCAATAAATTCCAGTTGACGGCAGATAGAACGTACCTGCCGCCGATATAAAACCAATATGCTTAAGCTAATTATACTTATTATTCCGAATACAATATTAAGCCACATTTTGTTCCCCTTACTTACCTTAGATTACTGGATAACCTGCCATCATTAATCCATCTAATTTATTACAGTTTTATGCTTTTCTAAACTAGATATCTCTTTTTTCCATAACAATACAGCTTATTACATTGTACACAATAATAGCTATGGCTGACACCGATATCACTCTTATAATCATTTCACTGGACGGAGTGCTCCTTAACGATTGCACATTTGTCGTTATTAAATAGTCTGGTAATTTAGCTGCTATCTGATGCCCTGCGATTTTTATTCCACTGATAAAATCAATAATTAACGCACCGATTCCCGTACACAGACAAATACTGATAATCATGCTAATCGCAACGCTTCTGGTCAACACAGATATCAATATGATAACGACTGCGAAAGCAGTGTGCAATAAAAATAGTAATCCTAAGTATTGAAAGAGCTTACCAGAAAAGTCAAACGTCATATTATCAAGAAAGATACTCGAGGCTATGCCTGTCATAACAAGCATTACAAGAAGTTCAAATAGAACGAAAACAGACATTACCACTGTTTTAGATACGATAATATATGATCTTCTCTTAGTGCTGCTAACCAAATTCTTAATAAATCCAGAGGTGCTTTCCCCACATACAAAGATTACTACGAAAATACCAGTGAACAGCAGCATAATCCCGCTTGATGCCATGACGGTTACTTCATCCTGTAATGTAATACTTTCCTTTACTAAGGCAGAACCATCAATGGAAATACCTAAATTACTATTTTCACTGTCTTCTGCCAGCATCTCTTGTGACGCACTAGCTTCCCCTTGCTCAAGTTGAACTTTCTTTAACTCATGCTGAACCATGTACACATTAAGCATCATAAAAGCTGCAATTATAATTAAAATCACGTAGAGGCTTCTAGTTTTCACTAATCGGTATAAATCCATCTTTATTACATTAAGCATTGTCAGATCCTCCTGTAAGCTCCATAAAATATTTTTCCAAGTTATCTCGATTTACACCAATGGAACTAATTCTAATTTGGTTTAAAACAAGCTCCATATTAATATCAGCAACATCCTCCAACCTTTCATAGATATGGATGGTCTTGTTATTCACTACTTTATACTTGTGTATCTTTAATTTCTCCAGCACAGTACAAGCTTTTTCAGGATTTTCAAGGATAATTTCAATTCGCTCACTGCATTTGTCCGACAGTTCTTCTTTTGTAAGTTCTTGTATTAGCTTACCTTGGTCAATAATACCATAATGTGATACTAACTTTGATAGCTCCTCTAAGATATGACTTGATATAATTACAGTAATATTTTTTTCTTTATTCAGACTAATTATGGTTTCACGCACCTCAACAATGCCTTGAGGGTCTAACCCATTGATAGGTTCATCCAGAACTAATAAATCTGGTTCTCCTATTAAAGCCATTCCAATCCCCAAACGTTGCTTCATACCAAGCGAATAATTCTTAACTTTTTTGTTACCCGCTTTTGTTAGGCCAACACTCTCGATGATATCCTCCAGATATTTTTTATCATAAATACCCATACAGATTGCCTTTAACTTAAGGTTGTCAAAAGCCGTCATATTCTTATACAGGCCTGGGTCTTCTATTAAGACACCCACTCTATCGTATACATTTTTAACGTCTTTTCCTTTGTGTCCAAATAACTCAATCCCTCCACTTGTTTCCTCTGCCAAGCCAGAAATCATTCGTAAGAAGGTTGTTTTTCCTGCCCCATTCCTTCCAATAAAACCATAGATCGCACCCTTTTCAACATTCAGACTAACCTTATCAACTGCTTTTTGATTTCTATATTGCTTTGTCAGATTCGTCGTCTTTAATACGTACTCTCTCATATGAATAACCATACCTTTCTCATTTTTGCAAGCATAGTGCCAACTGCCCTGCACTTGTTTTATGACTATGGTCTTATCTTAAAGGAAAATGTATAATACATCGCTAACAAAGGTTTAAGATTTGTTAAAGAAATAAATAATTGCTTTGAGCTGTTTTTATCTATAATTAACATGTTATAGCTAAATTTAATTAAGTTATACTTTCAACTTAAAGCCAACGCCCCATACGGTTTCAATATATTCTTCTTCTGTTAGCTTCTTTAACTTCGTTCGAATGTTGCTAATATGTACATTAATGGTCTTATCTTCTCCGATAAAATAATCCGTCCAAGCATAATCATAAATATCCTGTTTACTAAATACTCGATTGGGATTGGAGAGTAAAAGTTCAAGGATCTTAAACTCTTGTTTTGTCACATTTATCTCTGTATCCTTTATCCTTACTTCATAATTGCTTTTATTAAGGTGTAATTCTTTGCAAGAAAGCAACTCTAACCCTTGCTTACTACCTCGTCTTAATTGGACGAATACACGAGCAATCAGCTCCTTTAATTCAAAGGGTTTGGTGATGTAGTCATCAGCTCCTAATGTTAACAAATCCACCTTACTATCCAGCTCATCCTTAGCAGTTACAACAATAACAGGAACCTTTGAATAGGTCCGAAGCTCCTGTAGAAAAGCAGCTCCCCCAATTCCAGGCAACATTAAATCCAGTAAAATCAAATCATATTGCTGATTTTTTACACATAATCTTGCTTCCGTACCAGAAAAGGCTTGGGTACACGACAATTCCTGTTTACTTAAAGCTTCAAAAATCATATTATTAATGCTTACATCATCTTCAACAATTAATATATTCTGCATTCATTTACTCCTATCTTCCAAAGCCAATGTTATCCAGCATAATACTACCCTTTTCGTTTTCACTGAATTCAAATCCTATTTTTACAATAGAGGTACTATCAAAGTCCTGGTTGTTCTTCTCAAAATCCTTACAGGACAATCGAACCGTTTGAAAAAAGTTTTTATCGTCAAAGGTATTTGTTAGAAATTGAAGCTTGAACTGTCTTACTGGTAAGGTCGGATAGACAGTAATATAGTCCGCCATTCGAAGTGAGCTTTTATTCCCATGAGAATCTTCCAAGGTAATCATGGCATCTAATGCTTTAAAATCTTCCTCCTGATAATCTTTTTCCCCGATATCCATAATGTCAAACTGTAAATACTCCTCTGCTACATTACGAGCTGGTAAATAGATCATATACTCTGCTTCTTCGGTATTATTCCATACCAACTTAAGAACATAATCACCTTCACCATCATAAATCGGACTTTTAACCTCACGCCAAACTGATACATGGTTAGCATCTAACCTGGTAGATTCTGATGGTCCATATTTTATATTAGAATCTTCATCAAAATTGGTTATCAAATCAAAGGTGGAGTCTTGATACCCTCTCATATATAAGGTATTTGCCAGCTCATACTTACTTTCCTGATTAGCAAAAAAATCTGCACTCGCTTTCTCCTGCTTTAAGGTTGCATCCAAAAACTCCTTGGTATATGCCTTCAAAATATTTCTCTGTTCTTCCGCTTCCAGCAGGTTTTCTGTGTTTAAGAAGGGTTTAAAGGGCTGTGGAAGATCGTATCTCCCCCACTGGGTATTAAATTGACCATGATTTGCACCTGCAATATATAAAAACGCTTTAAAATAGCCGCTGTCCTTATCAAAGGTTATATTATGGTATTGACTGTACCCCATAACATCTGTAACATCCTGGTCATTTGAACCATGAATAAGGAGATAGTTTATATCTTTAAGCGCTACCTCATGTTGTGCCGGTTGATACTGGTCTACTGTTGGTGATATAGCGATTAAGGATTTTATATTAAAATGATAGTTGAACCTTATATTGCCATTGTCCGGGTAATGGGTATAATCATTGAATAATGCTGCGGTTGCTATACTTTCTCCACCTCTGGAATGCCCAGCTAAGGCTACCTCGTTAAAATTCATTTTATTATAAAGTGCGCCGTCTTGATCCGTGTTATATCTCTCAACTAACTGCATATTTTCTAAAAGTAAGATAGCTCTGGCATCATTTTCACTTGATAGCCCCATATTAATATAGCCATTACAAAATGCTTCATCTACAGAAACCACCACATAGCCATTGCTCGCTAAATACTCGCCAAGATAGTCATAACCTAAGTAAGACTTGGTGGTCATTGTATGATTACCATGTATGATAAACATCACAGGATAGTTTTCCCCCTCTGTGGGATACCATATCTTTCCTGCCAATGGAACTTCATCAATGCCATACCCCCAATACATTCCTCGAAGCATACTCGTAATCCCTTCATACCCTCCAATATAAGAGGAAAGATCCGTGGCTTCAGTAGCTAACCCAATCTCACTGTTCAAGCCATACTCAACATGGCTTACTGATAAGCTTCCATTTTCCAAAGTAACATTTTTGTTAAAAGGTCCGTTCTTTTGTTCCTGATTACCTAGCGCTACATACTGCTCAATATAATCATCCTGAAACCCTTTACCAATTAATATACCACCTAATGCTATATTAAAGAGTAATGTAAGACTTAAAGATATTAAAACAGCTAAATTTTTTCTTCTAAGACAAAAAAAGCTCCACAGACTCCTTGCAAAAATAATCTCAACAAAAGCAATCAGCAGTGTAATTGCCAACACTATCGACATTGGCATAAGAAATGATCCTGCATAGAGGGGTGAAAAAATAAAGATTACAATCATTACCGTATAGACTGCCGGCTTTGCCCTGTCCTGTAATAAGGGTTTCAAAAGAAGTGTTATAACAAGACGTAAGAGATTGATAACCAGGTAGCCTAAGGCTCCAAACAATAAAAAGCTAACGATTTGTGGCAAGCCAGAGTCAAGGAATAGACTTCCGATAATTGTACAGGCAAGTAGGTTAAATAACCACACTTTACTTTTCTCTGTATTTGAAAAACTCCTCTCCATAAATGCATTCCACTTATCTTTCCACTTGTTTCTTATAGCTTTAACTTTTTGAATTATTTTCATTGTAATTTCTCCCTGGTTTTATTCTTGTTTAATTGTTCAATGTTCTAGCTTACTATGAACACCTATTAACTATTGGTTGTCTTATAGATCTGAGATAAGTTATAAATTCGTCGTATTAATTCTTCTCTGACTTCCAATGGCTCGAGACATTCACATTTATCGCCAAAGCTTAGTATTAGATTAAACCCCGAATCATCCTGTATAAATGGAAGCCAAGCGATGTAATAGTGCTCTTTATCAGGTATCACATTTTCTATTCCACAATACTCCATTACTTTATCTCGGGCGGATTCATGAATTAGCAGCTTCACTGTAATCTGTTTCTTGCTCATCTTGTCTGTAAACTCTGACAAAATAGGTGGAAGTTCTCTGGTTGTAAATCTTTGATTTAATATTTGGAGGTTTGACATTCTAGTTAGCTTAAACATTCGGAAAGCCTCTTTATCTAGACAATACCCTTGTACATACCAGCTATCTACCTTTAGCATCAGCCGATATGGTTCCACGGTTCTCTCACTTCGCTTTCCAACTCGATCATAATACTCAAAGGCTACTACTCTTTGATTCTCCATTGCCTCATTTATTACATTTAGATAGTTCTGTAGCTTAGCATTTCCTTTCCAGGGCTGCAGGTCAATTAAAATCTGGCTTTTCTTCAGCTCTATTTCATTTATACTATCGTTTGGAATAAGACTTTGAACTTTCACGAAGGTGTTAATAATTTCTTGTCTGCTTAAAATCGAGGACACACTTTCAAGTCCTCTTAAAAGAGTGACAATATCAGATGCCGAGAAAACCTTCTTATCCAGTTTATATTGCTCCATAATTTGAAATCCACCATTTATGCCAGAGGTAGATATGATGGGAATTCCAGACATGTTAATTGTATCGATATCTCGATAGATTGTCCTTAGAGAAACCTCAAATTTATCCGCTAATTCTTTTGCGCTAACTTTATTTCGATCTAGTAAGATTAGGATAATTGATATTAAACGGTCTATTTTCATTGGAATATGCTACCTTTCTATTTTTATTTTATATCGCTGACATAATGCTGTCAACGAGTCATGTTAAGATACTTACAGGTAGTAGATATTACTGCTAAAGCTTATAGTTTCAAATTAAGCCTTAATATTACCATAAATAAAATTTGGAGGTTTCTATGAATTATCTTGAAATGTATAATGATATTATGAAAAATGCTCCCGCCATTGCCCTAGCCACAACAACAGACGAAATGCCCGATGTAAGAATAATAAGCCATTGTGTTATCCCTGATAGGCCTGAGGTCATTTATTTTTCTACTAACAGAACCAGTCCTAAAGTATTACAATTTGAAGCAAATAATGTGATTGCCTTTTCAACAATTCCCTCTCCGTCCGATGGGCATATTCATGTTCGTAGTAATAATGCCACTGTACGTAAAAGCGTTTTATCTATTGATGAACTTAAAGATATCTTTATTGCGCAAATTCCTGGCTTCGATAAAATTTTATCTGTTATTGGTGCATATACCGATGTTTATGAAATCCATATCAAAGAAGCTACTGTTGTATTAAATCCTATGCAGACAGGAACCGTAACCTTCTAATAAACTGTGGAAACGAATAAGTGGCTGATGCAAAAGTCTGCTTTGTTTAAAAAAAGGGCGCATCTATCTTCCACACACAGATTGAAAGATAGATACTCCCTTTTCTATAAGTTATCTTTTTGCAACAGCCCCTTTAAAATCTGCAGGCTTGCTAAAACGTAACGATTAATTTGAACTATTTACTGGTTCGGTGTCTTTCCTATTCTCAACATATGCATATGCCAATAGTGCCATACATTGATCATAGGAGTAGATATCCTTACCTTCTCCCATACCGAAAGAGCCATCAAACTCTGACCCCTGATCATTAATTCTCATTTTCTCCATTCTTGCAAGTGCCTGTGTTAAAAGTTCTGTATCCCCTACCTCCTCAGCTAGCATAACTAGGATTGCGTAGATTGCGGTGGATTCATAATTATATTCTTTAACAACCTCACCTTTAATGGTATATCTGGCTTTAATTCCTCCATTCGTTACAGTTGTCTTTAACCAGGATAAGGTTTCACCCTTCAATTCTCCTACTTCAGCAAGATGCAGAAGTGTAACGAGAGTCTCCGCCATATTTAAGTCATCCTTTTGATATTCTTCTTTCTCATAATCATACCAGTTATAATATAACGGAAAACCATCACCAAGGTACCCTTCGGTGACTAACTTAAGAGTATTATTATAAATTTCCGTTTTCTCTTCCTCATTGTCCCCCAACTGCTTAATTGCTTTAAGGTCTGCAAAGCATAGGGTCAAACGATTTGCCATCTGTTCTGCTTTAGAGTCATAGAAGTCATATAGATAATTCTTTTTAGAATTATATTTTATGATAGCATTATTCCATTGCTCTTTTTGTTCTTTATACCCACCCCATTGCTCCTGTGCAGCACAAAGGGCATCATATATTCTCAAATCATCAATAAGTGAATTAACTGTAGAAAGTTTATATTTCTCGTCCTTGTTTTCAGAAATCATCCAACCGGTAAGTTCGTTTTTATTCAGCATATACTCCAGAGTAAAATTAAGATAACGGTCAAAAAGGTCCCTATTGTCAACTTTCACAGCATATTCCATCATTAGTCCCTGGGACTCACTAAGGATATCATGTCCAGTTGGTCCATCTTGATCAGATTCTTCATAATTGACAAATACGCCACCGGAAGCGCTGGTTAACTTCTCAGTTATAAATTTTTGTGTAGCTTTTGATCCGCCATAGCGTACATAATCAATATAAGCCTTTAATTGTTCTACATCCTCAATATTGTCAGGATGTGCAAATATTAATATACCATCTTTATCTATACCTAGAAAGGTTGGTATGACTTTAACTCCTAAAGTATTATACATAGTAAGGTCAGTGTCATAGTAATTATTAAAGGTTATCTGGTTCTCCTTTAAATAATCTTCTGCCTTTTCCATGGTCTCCTTTTCCCCATCAAACTTATTAATTAAGATGAATTCGACGTCATCATACTGGGATAGGAGTTCTTCATATTCTGGCATAAGCTTAAATTCTTTATTACAATAACTACACCAACTGGTCCAGAATAAAAGAATAATATTTTTACCTTTAAAGTCACTTATGTGAGTTTCTTTCCCGTCTTTATCATACAGGCTAATGTCAGGTACTGTTTGTCCAAGTTCTATTTTATCGGGATAATAGATCATCTCATCTGCAAGTTCTTCCTCTCCCTGTCCTGTATTATCAGTAGCTTTCTCATTATCTTTTGATAGAAGGAGAACACCTCCTGCTGCAATAAAAACAGCAAAGGCAATGCCAAAAAATAGGATGCAGGTTATTTGAAGCCTGGTAAAAGATGAATTTTTCATTCTATATCCTGCCTTTCTAGGAATCTTCAATTTTTGTCCAAAGGAACTCTTTATGTATGTATTAGATTCTACTAATATATATCCAAACTTTAATGTAATAATTATAAGTGGCTGCTACATTTTCTGCAACAGCCTCTTATAAGGTGTAACTATTTTTATTTATTTATCTTACCTTGATGTTTTACTTTATTTCTACTACTGTTTGCTGAACTTTTGGAAGATTTTGCTCTCTGCTTTAAGAAGCCATCTATCGCATTTTTTATTACATCTTCCGTAGGTTTTTTTGTATTGGTAGGCATATTTTTCTTTGATTGCATCTCTCGTTTTTGTGTAGATAAATTATCCGAGGTTGACTTTTTTTCTGCGTTAGATCCTCTATTTACATTGTTAGTAGTATTAACGTTAGTTGCTCTGTTTTGAATTGTTCCGTTGCTTGTCACCTTATTAGCTGACATTGTTTGATTTGCAACTGTATTCTTATTGGTAGCAGCCTCTTTATTTTGATTTACTGCTTTTTTCAAATCAACTATTTCTTTCGATAACTCTGCTTTTAAAGAAGCAATTAATTCTAACAATTCTAAATTAGCAATATCTTTACTTTTTTCCACTGTTTTCAATTCTACTGAAGTAATTTCTTCTAGCTCTTCTCTTACTTCCACTGTTTCCAATTCCACCGGAGTACCTTCTTCTAGCTCTTCTCTTACTTCCACTATTTCCAATTCCACCGGAGTACTTTCTTCTTCCATGGCTTCTATTTCAATTACTGCCGCTAGTTCTTCCGATGCCTCTAAATCAATTGAAATAATTTCTTTCTGATAATCCTCAAGAGCCTCAGGTTCTGTAACAATTCTTGATTCCGCAGTATCATCTACAACCTCTATTACAGTTGCATCACTTAAATCAACAGCTACATCTGTAGTTTCATCCATTGTTGATGTCACATCAACGGAAGGTGCTTCGTCCTGATATGCTTTGGTAGCCGTAATTCTGATGTGTCCCTCTTGAATTGCTTTGATAACATCAATGGTGTTCATCTTGCTTGCAGCAGTCGCTGAAGCAGGTACAGCTTCACTGGTTTCAAGCTCTGTTCGTTCTTTCACTTCCTCTTCCACAACACCTGCCGCTAATTCCACATCAGCCAGAAGCATCAGTTTATTGCTAATTCTAAGTTCAGAACGTTGTCTGTAAAATTCATAGGTAAATCCAATGCCTCCTGCTGCTAGAATAGCTATTGATTGTAGCGCAAAGTAATGATATCTGTTTTGCATCTCAACCAAAAGGAATAAAGCAATTGTTCCTATGAAAAAGATTGCAAATAAAGATGCTTCATTATCCTTTCTTATTAGGAAGATTACGCCTATGGCAGAAAGAAATACTACAAACAGATAGAAGACATTATTTAAATCTGCTAAATCATAAAATAAGCTTTTTGTATCATCTGTCAATATTTTTTGATTATCCATTGTAACAATATTGGTGGTGGTAGCATAATCGTCATTGGACCAGACCAAATAAAACTTCTTAGCAAATAATTCTAATATACCGACCGGGTTTGCTTTTATTTGCTCAATGGCTTTCTCCATGCTGGCATCATTGGCAGCATTAGCGGACTCTGTCTCCTCATATGCCTTATCTAAAAAGTCCTTGGTTTCTTCACTATAACCACCATCACTTGCTATATTGGTTCCAACCATAAGGCTGTAACCCATGGCTCCACCGGAAGCAATGTCCTTTTCAATAGCTTGTGCTACACCAGCAGAGATCAATTGAGAAGCAATAAAGTAACCAAGAAGTACAAAAATCGCCCTTAAAAAACCTTTAGATAAAAGAATAGTTTTCAGTGAAACATCCATAATACTCTTATACGTCAGTTTCTTATTAATGGACAGCAAGCAAATAACAAAAGCAATTAGAAGTACTAAGCCCATTGGACGAATTGCTGAAGATAATGCAATCAGGATACCGCATATCACGTGACGAAGAATAATTCGGCTTGTACCAAGCTTTGTATCTTCTTTGATCTGCATGGACATCAGACACAAGTAAGCAGCACCGTACAAAAAGCAGGTGAAGGCAGCTTCCGCTCCATTGATATTTGAAAATATAATCTGTGAGGGCCAGAAAAAGGATATTGCTAACGCACTAATTCCGGCAACCCTTCCTGCTATTCTTCTACCAATACCATAACAAAAGAGTGCTGTTATCGCAGAAAAAATAATATTTGTATAATAACAAATACTTGGATCTGTACCAAAGACTCTCATTACTAAGGATAAGATATAGCAATAACCATAAGTATGTGGGAAAAGACTAATATACTCATTATTTGATAAGGTTGTCAGAGTGCCGTCTTTAATCATGATAGCAACTTCATAATAGAATTTATAATCTGACTCCATACCAACCGGATAGGAATTCAGAAAATACATTCTTAAAGCCACTCCTCCTCCAAGAATAGCTAGGATTAACAGTCCTTCCACTATATACTTAAGCACGCGCAAATGAGAACCTATCTTTAATAAAATAGGTCTTGTAAACAGGTAAAACAGGACATTGATTACTATATAGACTGTAAAAAAGCCTATAATCAATATCGTCTTTACCAGGTAGGTCTCCTCTATCTCCTGAAATTGCTCTAGTCCGAAAGATAAAATAAGCAAAGACGCCGCTAAATATATAAATAATGATAGGTATATCATCCAATTTCTTTTGATACTCATTATTCACCTCATTAATCAGCTTTCCATTAAAATTCTAACAATCTGCTCACTAGCTGTGCCATCTCCGTAAGGGTTACTTGCCTTACTCATTCTTTCATATTCCTTCACATCCGTTAATAAAGTACGAAATTCCCGATATACGTCTTCCTCTTTCGTACCAACCAACTTTAAGGTCCCTGCTTCAACACCTTCAGGGCGTTCTGTGGTATTACGAAGTACCAATACAGGCTTTCCAAGGCTTGGCGCTTCTTCCTGAATACCTCCGCTGTCCGTTAATACAAGTTCACTACGGTTAATAAAATTATGAAAATCCAATACATCCAGCGGCTCAATAATTTTCATTCGCTCGTGATCTCCAAAAATTTCTTTTGCCGTATCACGTACCTGCGGATTAAAATGAATCGGATAGACTACCTTTACATCTTCAAATTCATCCAGTACTCTTTTAATTCCTTTAAAAATATCGTAAAGTGGCATACCAAGATTTTCTCTTCGATGTGCAGTTAAAAGCACTAATCTACTGTCTTCTGCCCAGGTAAGCATTTGATGTGTATAATCCGTACTTACACTGGTTTTTAACGCATCAATTACTGTATTGCCTGTAACAAAGATTGTCTTTGGATTTTTTCCCTCTCGGATTAAATTATCTCTTGCTGTATCCGTAGGTGCAAAATTCCAACTTGCTGCTATTCCTATGGCTTGTCTATTAAACTCCTCCGGATATGGTGCCATAACATCATAGGTTCTCAAACCAGCTTCCACATGCCCGTAGGGTATATTCTTATAAAATGCAGCTAAGGCAGAAGCAAAAGCTGTGGTCGTATCTCCATGTACCAATACTACATCAGGCTTTACCTCTTCCAATAAGTTTTTCATACCCTCTAATACACTGATTGTAATATCAAAGAGTGTCTGCTTGTCTTTCATAATATCAAGGTCATAATCAGGAGTTACATCGAAACATTCTAACACCTGATGTAACATCTGACGATGCTGACCCGTTATTGCTACAATAGTCTCTATCTCTGAATGACGCTTTAGTTCCTTCACCAGCGGACACATTTTAATTGCTTCCGGTCTGGTTCCAAACACCAACATTACTCTTTTCAAGATTCGTTGTCCTCTTTCCTTCTATACTGCTTTGCTCTTGACAGAATTAGAATAGAAATGGTTAAGAGCATAATCATCGCTGCTGCAGACATAATTGTAAATAAGACCGTTTGTTTATTTTCTTTTACAAATTCTCCAACGGAAGGTTTTTCTTCCACTGCCTTTGCTTCGAGAAATACGAAACTTTTCAGGTCATTTTCACTATCAACTAATACACAATCTCCCTCCAGGTTCCAACGCTCTTCATTATCTTGAAGAAACCCTTTCGCAATTGCTGTGGAGTCTGTTCCTGTACTAGCAACAACAAAAATAGTTCGATCCTTAGCAACCGGAAACGGTGATGCAATCAGCTGAAACGACGCTATATTCTTAGCATATTGCTCAGATAACACCAGCTTACTATTACTTACGAAGGCATCACCAGCTGAATTCAATTCAAAATGTAAATTGGAATTAATTTTGGCTAAAAAGGAATTTTGTAAGGTGCCTGCGGTAATGATATTGTAATCAGCATCTGCCTCACTGAACTCACTGGCACGTACCACTTTTAACGTTCCATAAGGCTCAACCTGATATCCATACATTGACACTGCCTTACCTAAGAGTTCTAACTCTTGTTCCTGTAAATCATCTCCCACAACGATAAGAACATTATCAAACATTCCTTTTTTCTGAAAGGGGGAGGGGAAATAATCAAAGGATACTACATTATTATCTTTTGCAGGCAGATATAACATAGAGTCACTTGTAACATAAGCCCAGGGCATTTGGTCCTGACGCATGGTACAAAACAAATCCTTAATCTCTAAATCAAATGCTATTTTAATACTGGAAGCATTGGTTCCTATAATATCCGACGGCATTGTAAAGGTAAGTTCATCCGCTACTGCATTCTCTTTTGTTAATTTCTTGCTGGCAATTGGAACCTCACCCCAAAATACAGTTATCAAAGACCGATCAAAGTCTAGGTTCTCGCTGTAACGGAATTTCAAGGATATCTTCCCATCGGAGGAAAGTACATAGTCATTACCAAAGGGTAAATATAACACTTGTTCATTGTGGAAAGGACCAACATAAGTCATGCCCTGTCCCATTAAATCTTCTATTGTATAGCTTCCAGCAACTAACTGGCTTAACTGCTTTGAATCATAAACTATTTGGGCACTGCCTTCCTGAACAAAAGCAATATTGTTTTTTTCTTGCGTTAGTCGATCTTCATCGAGTAACATATGAACAGCTTCCATTAAATTCTCTTCTTTATCAGAAACGATTAATAACAAAGGATTATCTTGCTCATCCTTCACCAATCTTATCATGGTACGATCGGAAAGAACATAGGTTTCTGCTGCCAGTGAATCTTCTGCCAGATTAACCTGCAAATACCGATTAAACTCTGCCGGAAGATTAGCTGTTGTTGATATTATAATTTTCTTTGTAATTCCTTTGCTGACAACGTCTTTGTACTGGCTTAAGGAAATCTCATTCTGATCTGTGGTACTTGTACTGATATCTGCCATAAGATACATAGCGGCTGCTAATTCTCCGTTCAGAGCATTGTCTGGTACGATTATGCCTGTGTGCTCCCCCGTAGGATTTACTGTAGATATAAA
The DNA here is from genome assembly GCA_023407575.1 of Bacillota bacterium. Taxonomy (GTDB): domain Bacteria; phylum Bacillota; class Clostridia; order Lachnospirales; family Lachnospiraceae; genus Mobilitalea. Next base: position 431,011 of record JAEYLX010000026.1, on the reverse strand, counting down.
TGGATAAGGATAGTAACTGATCTTATCATCATTCAAAATATCATAGCCAGCATACACATAGGAACTATCCTTAATATTAACCCAATTAGACCAGGACTGATCCTCGGTACAGCCTTCTGAATCGTAAATTCGAACATACGAGGATATCTCCAGCAAATTAAAGCCTTCATTTAATTTATCCAGGGGAATTGTAAAGTAAGCAGTTTGCTCTTTCCCCTTGTCATATTCAATAAAACAAGAATACACCGGAACATCATTCACCAAAAAGGTTAGAGATGCCGGTACATCATCGGTTACAAGACTACTAACCTCATAAGCAATACCTACATAGACAAACTTTGTATCCCAGTAATTCGGCATGTTAAAATAGAAGGAGGTGGTTCCTACAATCCCCTTCATTGCTCTTGTAGTGTCAAATGTAAAATACTTTTGATACGGTGTTGACGGAATTTCAGGAATATTTTTATTGGCTTTCACCGTATTAATATCCGTATTTAAAATTGCTTCAATAATGCTGGACTGTTCTTTCGATGCATCAGAGTCTGAGTCTTTTGTACCCTCACCAGCTACGTTTTTGTCTTCTGTCTTTGTTCCATCGGCTGTCGTAGTTCCTTTGGTATCTTCTGCTGTAGTATCTATCCCTGTGCTAGTATCTGTATTGCCTGCACTGTCTGTATTTGTATCTCCAGTCGTTCCTCCACTTTGCTCTGTGTCAGGTAATACTGTTGTTCCATTGCCTGCCTGTGTTGCATAAACCGTGCTGTAGTTGAGATTCGTTATAATAAGAGTAACCAATAAAAACAGAATTAAAGTTTTATGTATTACCTTCTTCATCCAATTAGTTCCTTTCTTCCTGTATTTCAAATTGTTAAGTTAAACTAGTTGCAGATCCTCTTATCTTTTAATATCCTAATGCAAATCCTAATTATTTTAATGTAGGTCCGAATTATTTTGGCATATATTCTTGCTGTCTATTTCTTATTGTCTATTTCTTATTGTCTATTTCTTATTGCTTATTTCTTGCTGGTTATTTCTTATTGCTTATTTCTTTCGCCTTATTTCTTATTGTTTATCTGCTTTCTGTTATTGACTTTCTACTCATTTTCTAGCTTTCGCTTTTCCTTCTGTTTCCGCATAACGAACTGTCTTATCCCATTTCGCCTCACGCTTAAATATTAAATCAGTAATTGATTTATAGATTGCATTAATAACCACTGCCACCCAAAGCTTTGAGTAGGAAAATAACATCAACAGAATTAGACCAGCGGATTGCAGATTAAATTCATTCTCTTCCATCGATAACGTAATAAGAACATTCAGTACAAATACAAGAATCGCCATAATCCATAGCATGGTGGAAAATCCACTTAAGGAAATATTCACATATCCCAAAACTCCTGTTAGGAATATTACGTCAGAAATGATTAAGGAAGAAAGCATCAATAAATACACCATTACGTAATATAAAACATCCATTCGCATTGCTCCGGCAGAGCGGTCAAATACATACTTAAAATTTTTAAGAATTACATATATATTTCCCATCGCCCATCTTGTTCGTTGTTTAAACCAAACCTTCATAAGATGGGGTTCCTGCTCCCAGGTCACCGCCAAAGGCATCATTTTGATGTAATAGCCCATGCGGTAGATTCGAAAGCTGATCTCGGTATCCTCTGACAGTGCTTTCGGATCCCATCCACCGATTGCTTCAATAATACTTCTTCGAATAACAAAGTTAGTTCCAGGTATGGTGCAAAGTTTAAAAAAGAAGTAACGTCCTGCCTGGTTCATACATTGATAGGCAAGTGTTTCTATATTAACAAATCTGGACAAGATACTGGCATTACGATTTCTAGTTCGAAACTTACCGATTACTGCACCAATCTTATCGTCAGCAACTAGATTTTCCACTAATAACTTTAATGCGATTGGTTCCGGTGTGTTATCCGCATCATAGATAGCTATGATGCTTCCCTTGGCTACAGAATAGCCTATATTTAAAGCATTGCTCTTTCCCTTACCTCCAGCAATATTGTCCGTATTTACTACGATAAGACGCTTATCCGGATTTTTCTCCTGCATCTTTTCCAATACCTGTGCTGTATCATCAGAGGAATTATCATTAATTACGATGATTTCATAACAATCAGCCGGGTAATCAAAATTAAGCAATGCCTCTACTGTCTTACGAATAACCATACTTTCATTATGTGCAGGTACCATGATGGATACATAAGGATACTTCTCCAAAGGTATTCTACCATCTGTTTTTTTCACCCTATAATAATAGATAAACCCACCAACGGAAAGCACGATGTTAATAGTCATGAGAATCCAGATTGCATATATGGAGTATATAACTAAAAAATCAATCCACGCCATCCTTATCTCCTTTCTGCTTGGGTAACAAAAACCGTTTACGATTACGATATCTACCTGCAAATATAAATACGATAAATATTACACTTGATATACCTACTATAAATGCTAATTGCTTATTCAGACTGGATAAATCCTTCGCAATCCATTTGAAAACACCACTATCATATTTATATTTCTCATAAGTGAAGGGTGTATAAGCAAGGCTTTTCTTTTCGTCATTAAAATATAGCTCTCCATTTCTGGAGTAATAATAAAGATTTTCTGCATATACCCTGTGGTTAATTTCCCACAGGTTTTTGTGTACAACATTCGCTTGTGTAACGGCGATAATATCATCTTTTATGGCTTCCATATCCTGAGTAACATTAATATATGCTGCGGTTGAAATGGTTTCAACCTGTATATTTTGTTCCTGACCAATTGCATAATCTGGAGCAATCAACAAATGTCCATCCTTATAAATGGTATTAAAATTATCATTAAGATTAAATTTAGAACTGGTATAATTCCTATCACAAAATACTGTGGTATATCTTTGTAGTACCTCTCGTCCGGTTTCATCAAACAAATAACTTTCCGGTACTTGGAGGGCCAATGGGTACACTTCAAAATTCGTATAAGCTTCGGTGGCATAGGTAAGATAATCCCAAAGTAACTCTGTATTATCCTGCTCGGCAACAGCGTTAGGAGCATGAAGAATAATTGCACCTCCATTTGCCTGAGCATATCTTAAAACCTCACAAAATCTCTTCATTGCAGGATAATCGCCATTCTCATACACTGGCATTACTGATATAATAAAGGAAAGACGGTTTTTAATACAATAATCAATGATTTCCATTAGAGATTCTGGCGGGTAAAAAGGATAGACCTCATTCAGCACGATATACTGGGAATAAGAATGGGGCATTCCATTATATGGCCAAAGCCATATTGCCGCCTCCTGTGCAAAAGATGCACTCATAATCTCATCTGTCAGGTTGATAACCGGGGTGTACCAAAAGTTATCGAAAGCTGTGTAGAGTGCAGCTGTGTTGTTCTCATATTCTATAGTACCGGATTGATACGTAAAATCTCCCTTTAAAAATGAGGTGCTTTCTAAACGGTTGATATTAGAAAAACTTCTTAATTCAGTGAAATCATACGCCAGGGAAACAACAACTTCATCCACATAAGTCACATCAATATCATAGGATTTATCTTTCACATAGTCTGATACTGCCTTCCCCCCAAAGAAAAGAACATTCTTCTCTAGCTTTGCGAGTGATTTCATTAGTTCCTTCTGATCAGATCCTATATTATAACATATAATATTCTCATAATTTTCTAAAATATCAATACTTTGATTCACAGGAAGAAAGACAATACTTCTTTGCAGATAGGTTATGGTTTTTACAATTACTTCAATGGACTGCACTTCCTGCTCTGTAGGGTTTGACTCATATATTAATAAAATATCTGCTGCCTTAACTGTATTTTCCTCATCTGTAGTTCTTTGTTCAGAAGCATCTACCATCGATGCAGCCAGAGCCAAATCCTTTGTTGATGTAAAAAAGAGCATGAGGATGCAAATACTATATATAATAAATGCCCTACCAAAATTCCTTCTAAACATCATATTGCAATTCACCCTCTACCATAGCTTTGTATTTCATAAAATCCTTACCAAAACGGTCCTTATCATATTGCAGTGCAGCAATCTGAACATCTAATTTAATTACTCTGTCATGAATAATTTCTGGCAATTTATCCGTTTCTGTGAGCACTTTTCTAATACGTTTCTTTACTATTTCAGCACCAGCTGCGTCACAGGTTAGAATAACAGCAAGGCTGCCATTGTCATTAATGGCATACAGCTTGTCTTCAATACGAAGGGAATCTTGAACTAAATAAGATAATTGCTGCCTTAAGGTATCGAAATTTCTCGTACCAAGAATTCTTCTTAATTCTTTTTCGTATCGAAATGCTACAATCATTAGTGTAATATCTGTATTTCTACGAACCGCAAGGGCTGCCTGGGTTTCCAGGTCAAGATACAGACATTTCAAATTATATAACCCAGTTAAAGCATCTACTAAGACAAGTTTATCAAGTTGCGTTCGCAGCACCTTATTGACTGCCTCAAGGTGATTGCTCTTATGAATGAATAAAGACATAGAACCTACCGCAAGCAGCGGATAGACAATCCACACAAACTCATACAGCTGTATTTCAGTATTAAATACAAAATAGAAAAATACTTTATAGGCAGTATACACCGTCACCTGTAATCCAGCGAAAACCACAGAGATTATGGTAAAGCGGTAGGCTGCAAATAAAACAGCAAAAAATGTTAGTAACAACATGCAGACAAACTCAAGCTTTAGATCCTCTGGAACGCTAATCATTAATATGATTCCTGCAAATAAGATACCTAAAAACAGAAACATACCAAAGTCCTGTTGCAGATATCCTGATCTTCTGGGTTTCTCTTGTTGATATTTATCCTCGTTCATCCCTCATGCTCCTTTTTCTCTAGAATGTTCATCCTTGGCAACACTTCAGCAAATAGTAAAAATATCATCATATCCATGGTTGCTCCCATTAAAAAGGCGTGTTGTCCCAATTCTGCTGCACCACTCATAATAATACTTATCATGGCTTGGGATACTCCCACTCCAATAATAAACAAAATAAGGTAGAACAATATATTTCGATTTCTTAATTGATTGCTATAATCCTTTTCTCTGGATATTCTGGTATAAAAGATATAAGCTGCAATAATTAACAAGAAGAAAAACCCTATGGTCTTGGGCATGGATCGTTGCTTAAAGAAGCTCCAAAAAGACCACATAATACTCTTTGCTCCCTGTGGCATATTTGCACTTTGTTCAAAGTTACCACTAAAATCTCTTCTTAAGTCCATTGTATCCTTAATTGCAATATCCATCATATTTAGAAATGCGCCTGGGTTCTTTAAATAATAGAGAGCTATATCATACTGGTCAAATTCATTGAGAAATCCCTCCTGCAGCGCTACATTATCGGGCAGTACCAATGGATAATAATTATATGCCGAGTTATTGGCCAAAACAGAATAAGAAGGATTAATTCCTAGTTCCGTTAAGGTTGTTTCGGGATTGGAGGTCTGGAATAATACCCCCCTGGTCATTGAATGATACTTACTTGTTAACGAGAAATCAGAGTTCAGCGTATAAATAGAAAATATACCCACCAGACTCATTAAGAAGGTTAAACCAACACAAAACACCTTCCATAATGTATTCTTATAAAAAAACATTGCTCTAAGCAAATACATTGCAATGATAATTCCAATGAAGCCACATTGTTGCCTGGACAGGCAAAGTACTGTACCTGCAGCAAATATAGTCAATAGACTCCAATAAGTCTTGGAAAATTGCTGTGCACAGATTGCTCCTACGATATAAATGAAGCAAATCATCCAAATCGCCTCTGGATAGAGTGAATTAAAGTATGCCAAATAAGAAATATCACCAAAAATCAAAACGGAAAAAACCGCTATTACTACTGCCTCTGAAAAATGGTACATGCTCTTAAATATGTTCTTTATAAAAAGAAAGATTCCCAGCAAATAAAACACTCCGTAAATAGCTGCTAAGAACCGTATATCAAAATAGTCATTATTCGTAATCAATTCATCAATTGTAATTGCAATTGTAATTACAACATCCTGGGAATTTTTTATCTCCCGGTTTTGAGAGTCATAATTCATATCCAGAGCATAGGTCCTGATAAAGTAATTGTTGTAGATTTCCTCTGGTTCGGTCTGAATATAGGAAAGACCATTCCTCGCCATCGTCGTACCATAGGAACCATCGTCAGCAAGTCCATGGGCAGGGGTCCACATAAGCATAAAAAACCAGATTAATCCTACTCCTAGGGTAACCACCAGTGCTATTTTATTCGGAGAATATTTACCCTCCATTTTTTTATTAATCAGCTTTCGAAAACCAAAGATTTTAAGATATACAAAAAGTATCTTTTCTATTAATAATCGAAGCCTCGAACTTGAATTATGTTTTTGCATAACACTCCTTAAACACGGTCGTCTGCTGATACCTCATCCCTGTTTAAATCATCCAGTAGTTTATTTATAAAATATCTAGGACGCTTTTTCGTCTCCATGTATATTTTCCCAATATATTCACCAATTATGCCCATACAAAACAATAACAGGCCACCGATTGTCCAAAGAGAAACTGTAACACTGGCCCAACCAACCGTTGTATGTCCAGTAAAGTACCTGATCAAGATATAACAAAGCATGAGTATACTGAAAAAACAAATTGTAAAACCCAGCACTGAGATAAAACGCAGCGGCTTCATACTCGTAGAGGTTATCCCCTCCCAGGCCAGCGCAAGCATTTTCTTAAGAGGATATTTTGTTGTCCCTGCGGTTCTTGCATTACGGGAATAGTATACCTTGTCCGTTTTGAATCCTATCAGCGGAATAATTCCACGTAAAAACAGGTTGACCTCTTCATATTGATCTAGAGCAGTGATGGCTCTCTGACTCATTAATCGGAAATCAGCGTGGTTATTAATGGTTTCTGCACCAAGAAACTTCATTACTTTATAAAAAAGGTTCGCTGTAGATCTTTTCAGAAAATGATCGGTAGTACGGTTATTACGCACTCCGTAAACAATGTCACAACCCTCCTGGAATTTATCAATCATAGCATCAATTGCATCAATATCATCTTGTAGATCTGCATCGATTGTAATAACACAATCTGCATAGTCCTTTGCATATAAAAGCCCGGCTAATACAGCATACTGATGACCTTGATTCCTGCTTAAATCAATTCCAATGAATCTTTGATCGGATTTATACAGTTTCATGATAAGCTCCCAGGTACGATCTGTGGAACCATCATTTACAATCACAATCCTGCTGGATTCATCAATCTTACCCTGACTGATTAATTGCTCACATTTTTTACTTAGTAAATCTGCTGATTCATCAATAACTTCCTGCTCATTATAACAGGGTACTACGAGGTATAATCTATGCTTCATGTAATATCCTCACCTACAATTTGATAAAAAAGGGTAGTGTTTTTTTCATTATACGACAGTCACTTCCACAATTCAACAAGATATGAACTTCTAGGTAATTCTACCTAAAAATATAACTATTTGTCAACTGTTCAGAACCAAATTAAATACATAAAAACTAGCCGTGAAAGCTTGCTTTCTAAGGATAATTTTTATGTATTTATGTTTGGCGAGAGCCAAACAGCGAGGAAACCGCAGGTTTTCGAGCTTGGGTCTGTAAAGTTAACGATAATATTTATACATTATGTTTGGCGAGAGCCAAACAGCGAGGAAACCGCAGGTTTTCGAGCTTGGGTCTATATAGTAGCAATATCTGTATTCTCTTTATTCACAAACCCAAAATCCTATTATTTCTTATTTTGTTGTACGAATAACACTACCATGATATACTATCGGTAAATTACGGTAAATCCATACCTTATTATGAATATTATTATCCGTAACATTATTCGATATTCATATTACGAACAGGAGCCATAAGTCATGTATAATCAGCAGAACTTTAAGAATATCTATCATATGCTCCACCTTTGTTTTGGCATATTAATCTTTCTTCTGGCTTGTTTCTTTCATTTCGATAGAATTTATCCTATCCTCCTTACCCTGGGCAGCTACTTACTCATAGTCTGTTTACTTTTACTTACCGTTCAGAATAATAAGCAAACGCTTTTATATAAATGTATTGCTAATGTAATCTGTCTTGGATTATGTTGTATTGCACCTGATTGGTACAGTTATCTTATCGTCCTGACCTTACCCAAGTATTCCTGTCCTATTGGCGTTCTAAAACACCTTCAACCAGTAACCCCTCTTATACCGTTTACTATAATTAATGCTTTACTGGCAAATTACCAACTTTCTAGTTTTCTTTTCTACTGCTTAGTACTCTCCACAATTAGTATTGTTTATAATGTAATTATAAAGTCGCTAGAAAATTATTCGAATGTAATTATAAATATCAATAATTCTATACAAACTTCAGCTCAAAGCGAATTCTTAGAAAAAAGAATGCGACAGGAATTAGCCTACAAAAATAGTCTTATCGATTATCAGGCACGGTTGGAAGAACGGGAAACAATTAGCCGTAATATTCATAATTCAGCTGGGCATACCATTACTGCTGCCATTATATCCTTGGAGGCTGCAGAACTACTCTATGACACCTCCCCCGTAGAAGCAAGAAACAAGGTTACTCTTGCTAAAGATCGAATGTGCCAGAGTCTTGACACCATACGAAGCGCAGTAAGAAGCCTTGATGACGATAGCAAGGAAGTACCCATTCGTGATTTAATTCAAAATCTTCTTTTATGCCTGGAGCAATTTTCTATGAATACCAATGTAAAAATGCGCCATAATCTGCTGTCTGAATTTGAGGAACAGTATCTTCCTAAATTGCATTCCGAATTTATCATTAGTTCTGTAGCAGAGCTTTTATCAAACGGAGTGAAACATGGCAAGTCATCTGCTTTTATTATCCTTGTACGAATTGATTCGAAACATCTTCAAGTTGATGTTGATGATAACGGAACTCCCCTTGAATACTCAAATAATATTAACATAAAACAATGCGTGGATAATGGATATGGATTAAAGAAAATCAGAAAATATTTGGAACAGATTGGTGGAGAGCTTGTGATTAACGCAACTGATGGTTGGTCCGTTAGAATGATACTTCCACTTATAGAAGAATAGGAAGACCATAGGCGAGTTATTTCCAGGAAAGGTTTGTGCTGTTGTAGGCGGTGTACGGAGGTAAAGATGAATAGATTAAAAGTAATATTAGTAGATGATGAACCTTTATTATTAGAGAGCTTAGAAATCATTTTATCCATAAAGGGTAATATGGATATTGTGGGTAAAGCTAAAGATGGCAATACAGCCTTACAGCTTTTAAGGGAGAATTCCGTTGATCTTGCTATTGTAGATCTTAATATGCAGGGGATGGGTGGAATAGAATTAATATCAGAACTTAAGCAACACTATCCTAACACTAAAGTTCTGGTTCTAACAACCTTCTATGATGAAAATAACATAACATCAGCCATCAAAAATGGAGCTGATGGATATTTATTAAAGGATAGCGGCATGGAAGCTATCCTTCAAACCATTACAAACCTTATGAAGGGGCAAAGTGTCATTGATCTTAAGGTAATGCAAAAGCTTTCTAAAATATTAACCGCTCCCTCTGATAAAGTACATACCCCTCATAAAGATCCACGTTTTAGCGACTTAACAAAACGTGAACAAGAAATTTGCAGTATGGTTTCGGAGGGTTATACCAATGGACAAATTGCAAATTATTTTTGCATTTCAGAGGGCACTGTTAAGAATTATATCTCTTCCATCTATGACAAAACACGGATTCATGATAGAGCACAGCTGGTTTTAGCCTTAAGAAACCTTTTATGAGCAAAGACAACATTTTATGGTTTGGGTCATAGCTTTTATGACTTAAGTCATACCCTTCTTATGACTTTAAGTACTTTCAGTTATACATTTTTTCTGTGATAATTGACACAGAATATTGAAAGGAGCTACTGAATTATAAAAATGAAGAAAGGCATATCAGCAATTATCTATATTAAAAATAACCGTAAAAGAACAACCGTATTAGTTATTAGTCTTGGCTTCTTTATTACCATGTTATATGGATTGTCATTTTTACTAAATGTAACCTCGGTCAGCCTATCCTCCACTTATACTGGAAGCACGCAAAAAATGCAGTTTCTTCTTCCTGAATTGAATCAATTGGACGTCGACTTAAAAATTTTTAACACTGCTGACTCCACCGGTGAGGAAAGATATCTAGAACTTCACCGTGGGTTGAATGAAATGGCAAAGAAATTTGAAGCAGAAGATTCTATTGATTATGCTCTTCCTTGTAATGTAATGTTCACATCAATTAAATCAATCATTGGATATACCAATATCTCTGCAGTCTTTGTGGATCAGGAGTACATAACAACAATTACAGATTATATGGATGCAAAGTTGTTAAGAGGTAGCATTCCAGAATCACCGGGTGAATTTTTAATCGATTCTAGACTTGCTAAAAACAAAAATTTAGAAATTGGGGACTCGCTTTTCAGCAATGCATACGTTATCACTGGCATTGTAACCTGTGATTACTATTTTATATGTGGTGTTAACCCTGGCATGTATTCCAACTTTGGAATTACCACTCTTTCTGAAGGGAAAGAGATTGATTTTTCCAATTTATCCAATACGTTAGGATTTTCCTCGGAATCTATAACCATTAACGATTATAACAGCGGTCTGCAAACTTATAAAAAAGAAGTTGGAGATTCTATTCTATACTCTAGAAACCTGATATCTACCATTGCAACCGTGGTATTAAGCCTCTGTATCACTGTTGTCTTTCATATGTACATTCGTGATCGTTACGAAGAATGGTGTTTATACCATTCCATCGGATACTCAATTCGAGAGATATATTTGTCAGCATTAAAAGAACTGCTTATTACATTTGGACTTTCCCTTGGCTTTGCAGCAATAATAACCACCTTATTCGTTTTCGGCTGCACACTCTTTTTAGTGGAACCTCTTGGTCTCATGTCGAATCCATTTATGCCAGGTATTCTATTTCAAATCTTTTGTATCCTGGTTTTGATCTATGGAGTTCTTCAACTTCCATTATTTCTGGCAATGCAGCGGATTCGGACAATTGACGAAATCAAGGAAGATTATATGTAAGGCTACTTATTTCCACCTTGTAGAGATCACTACCATGTTAATCTAATAATTATATTTCTGCTTGAAAGGAATGATACGCTATGTTTACACTAAACAATTTAACAATGATTTATGATATGGATAAAGCAGATAAAGTTTATGCTTTGAAGGAATTAAATTTGGAGCTTCCACAGCAGGGGTTTATCGGTATTATAGGTCCCTCTGGTAGTGGCAAGTCCTCTCTTATGTATTGTCTGTCCACCTTAAAGAATCAAACCTCAGGTGAAATATTTTATAATAAAAAATCCTATGCTGCTTATAAAAGTTCTGAGAAAGAAATTTTAAGGCGTAAAGAATTTGGGTTTGTCTTTCAGAGACATTTTTTGATTTCCTATATGAGCGCTCTTGACAATGTAACTGTTGCCGCTACCGATAAGCCAGAAATCGCAAGAAGAAAAGGAACCTCTATATTAGAGGATTTTGGGCTAAAAAGTGGAGACATAAAAAAAAGACCGTCTAAACTCTCTGGGGGACAGAGGCAACGGGTAGCAATTGCGCGTGCTTTAGTGAATGAACCTGCGGTTTTATTTGCCGATGAGCCTACAGCTTCTCTTGACCATGATACTGCCTTTATGGTAATGGATGTTTTAAAGAAATATGCTAAAGATCATTTGGTATTAGTCATCACCCATGATCATTCCATATTAAAGGAAGCTGACCAGATTATAGAGATGTGGGATGGTGAAATCAGTAGGATACAGAATGTACCAAACAGGGAGGAGCTTCATGAAGTCCTTTGATGCACTTTACTATATTAAGGAGAATACTAAACGCTCCCTTGCGTTAATCCTATTGATTGCAACTGTCTGTATCTGTTATTTAGGTGGTTTATATATTACTGCTCCAGCAGATAACTTGATAAGCTCAATAGAAATTAATAGAAACTACTATACTGTTTCCTCAACCTATGATGATGAGAATGGGGTGCAAATTGGCCAATCTTACGATTTAGTTAAGAATTTAGAATCCACAGGTGCCTATGTTAACATTGATCTTGGGGGATTAATCTCCATAAAAAATATTATGAATATTAATTTAGATTTTAACCCTATGTATTTTAAAAGTTCTGTGGATTTTTCAACCTTTAATCAATTGCTAGGACTTCTGCCTAAAGATTTTACTCTACAGGATGGAGAAATCCTATTAAGTGAACAATTATCAAAGAATTTAGGCTTGTCCATTGGTGATACCTTGTCCATGAACAATAAATCGGTAGACTATATGGAGCGTGACTATGTCGTAGCTGGTATTAGCAATAACAACGGCTTTACTGCCTATGCTGTAGACAGTCAAAAACACTTTGGTAGTAGCTTTCTAGTTATCCGAAATGCAGCAGAAGATATTCCAGCTGCACAAGCTATGTTAGCTAAGGATAGTGCTGTGCTAAAAGCAAAGTTACCAGCAGTTATTATAAATGATTATGAAAGAATACATAAGGATATAAGTGACTCCTTTGAAGCTTTTAACTACATCTACTATGCCATTATTGTTATGCTCGCCCTGGTACTTTCCATTACCATTCATGCGACCTTTGTAGGTGCATATGAAAAGAGAAAGTATGAATTCAGCCTATATAAAGCTCTTGGCTATTCCAACGGACAATGCTTACGTAAAATCGCAAAAGAAGTCCTATTCCTAAACCTCTGTGGACTTGTTCTCGGTGGTATTTTGTTGTTATTAACTGTCTATTTCTTAAATGAATTTCTTCTAACGGCACAGGGTATTCCACTTCCATTTTTCAAATCGGAAGCATTGTTAGCCTCACTGCTCTGCGATGGTATTATCATTCTTCCTGTATTGTTAACACGCCTGCGTCAGTTAAAAAAATATAATATTACAGAATATTAACTTATTTACCTTCGATAAGTCAAGTTGCCTCATATAATCCCAAAAGAAATAGACTGTTGAAAAAATTCAACAGTCTATTTCTTTTAAAACCCTTTATCCATTTTCACTTTTACAACTTCATTTACAAAACGAACAAATACATCTTTTGCTGTACAGCTTTTGATTGAGTCAATAAATATTTTGTCGCTTTTCACTGTTCGATTACTTGGTGAAATATGTTCAAATTTAGGGAGCTGCTTATTGTCCATAATTTTTTTATTAATTTTATAAACTACATCCGCTCCATACTCCTCTTGGATAAATCTTATAAAATGATAACCAATATTATAGTTTTCCCCAAACGCCATATTGACAAAGTAATTCTCGAAATTCTTCAGATTCTCGTCGGATATGGTATTTATATAAGACATTTCTTTAGCAACTAATGATGTATCTAATTTTAAAGCCTTTAATGCATCCTCTTCTATTGTCTTTCTAGTTCCCATCAACCATGGATATATTTGAGTTCCATAATCCATGCTTCCCAGGTAATAGTAGGAGGCTATTGCATTCAGATATGCTTTCGGCTTATCCTCCAAGAGGAAAAGCATAACATTTTTATCCGAAGTGGTTCCCCACTCATTAATGTATCTTATCTTAAGCTTTTTATCAAATAATGTTTTATCAGGTAAATAATTCTTACCTGCAATCTTTTTCACAACGTCACGATATGAGATTATATCCTCAAAATGTCCCTTTGAAATCACCATGTTTGTTTTACCATAGGCATATATGTCCTTGGTATCAAGAACGGTTTTATATTGATCTACATATATTTTTAGATTTTTCAACGTACCAGCTACATCTTTAGAATTAGCAGTAAAATACCCCACTTTAAAGGCATTGTTTTGCTCCATATCCACTAGTCCAAAATCCGAAGGTGTATATCCTAAAACACCTATTGTATTTTGCGCTGATGAACTTTCCTCTTCTGTATCAGCTATGAAATCATAATAAGAATTCTTTAGAGCAAATACCACCGGTGCTTGTATATTTCCATCTTTTAGCTTATACCATTTAAAATCACTATAAGTATAATTACCTTTTTTACTTATCACCGTAGGTTGTACCGGCAAAAATCTAATGTTATAATTTATATTGTCAGGGTTTACAATGCGAAGTTTTGTAGCCTGATCAAATTTAATATAAGAAACCCCCAAGTTTTTAACAACTCCAAGACTTTTTCCCTTACTGTCCAATCCTTCCAAACAGATTGTCTTTTCACTGTATACCGTCATAAATATTCCTTTTGATACTTTATAACCCACGCTTTGGAAATCTGCATAGGCACTTTTCATATCTACTTCAACAATAGAATCATACGAAGAATAATTCGCACCATAGTGATCCCAATCTTCATATGGGTCGGTTAATAAAGCAGAAGTAACTGTAATTACACATTTATATGTCTTTTTATCTACTTTAGCTGTTATGGTTGCCTCACCATCGGCTTTTCCTGTAACCATGCCTTTCGTACTAACGGTTGCAATCGTCGTGTTACTGGAATTCCATACAACCTTGCTTGTTGTCCCATTAATTTTTAAGGTATGTGTCTGATTCCTTGTAAGCACATACTTGTCATAATTAATTCCTACTTTACTTTTTTCTGCTGCCTGTACTTGTGAAACACTCGTATTACCATTTGGCGCATAAACAATTAATAAACACATAGCCAAAAATAAACCAATAAAACGTTGATATAATCCCTTTCTCATATACCCTCCACACTTAATCAATTTTTAATTACACTAATTCCTGCTTATATTATATTTAACTGCCATTAAACTAACTAACCCCTTACTTAACTTATGGTATTTACAAATATAATATATTCCAAATTATACCTCATATTATGGCATATTTCAACATCTTGTAAAACTTTGGAAGTATAAGGCATTAATTACATAATACTATAAAAATAACTTTACAAAAATTAATAATATTAATAGAATTATTACTATCTTTTGGTTTTTAATTACATAAATTGTAGATGGAAGAGGCAGGATATTAATAGGATGAAGACATATATTGTCCCAGAATACTATGAACATTTTAAATGTAAATGCCGTGATTGTCGCCATTCCTGTTGTGATGGGTGGCCGGTTCGAATTTCCATGAAAGAATACCATCAGCTGCTCGGAACAGAATGCTCCAACCAGTTACGTTCCAAACTTGATTGTGCATTGAAGGTTTGTTCCCAGCCAACAAAGGAAGTCTATGCAGCGATATCCCCCAATTATCAAGGAGTCTGCATGCTTCACTCAGAGGATGGATTATGCTGTCTGCAAGCTGAACTAGGTGAAGCGTATCTCCCACAGGTTTGTCGTCTTTATCCAAGAAACCTGAAAGAGCTTTCCAGTAACAATGAGTGCTCCTGCTCTAATAGTTGTGAAGCTGTAATTGAGTTATTACTTCAGTATAAAGAACCTTTTCTTTTCCACGAGACAGTGCTAGCTGATACACCAGTTTTTACACATTCCCTCTCCATAATACAATATAATTTTTGTAAACAATCTATCTCAATTCTTCAAGATCGTAACTTATCCTTAGTAACCCGATTGCATTATCTTGGCAGCTTTCTGCTTGAGGCTGATATAAACTATCAAAAACCAGTACATCTTTTAGATGCATTTCAAGTACTCCATGCTCTTAATCAATATTTTGGAGATAGCCCTAGCATCTTAGAATACAGTGATTTCACAAAGAGCTACTTTTCAACAAAGGACAGGGAAGAGTTGACTTTTGATGATTTAACATACATAGACTTAAAGCATCAGTTGGCATTAGAGCAATTAGGCACCACGTTACCCGACTGGCAGAATCTATTGGAACAATGTATCGTTAATCATATGTTCTATAATAGTTTTCCCTATGGAGATTATCATTTGCTGGAGCAGGAGGCTTACTTATCTCTGGTAATCATGTATTCCTTTCTGCGATTTAATCTTTTGGCCTATTTATCAAAGGAAAGAAGCACAGAAAATCTTGTTGATTTCCTTGCCTCCATGTTTCGATTGATCGAACATTCAAATTTTAAGTACATATCTGTTCAACTTTATAAGAAAGAAACTGCAAAGAAATCAGATTGTATTACACAACTAATCTATGTTTAATCATAAAACAATTTTCGTAAACGACATAATCTTATAACAAAAAAACTTCCCTAAACCTTGCTGCACTGTCAAATATAGTGACAGTTAACTAGTGTATTAGGGAAGTTTTATATATCATCAGTAATATAATTAGCTCTATAAATATAATTAAAGTACTAAAATTAGTTACATTTAAAATAAGATACAGACCCTGCCGGACATACGAGTTTACCAGCTTCTGTATATGCTTGTTCTCCATAACTGTAAATAACTTTGCCAGCCTTTAATTGCTCCACAGAAAGATTATCATTAGAGATACTTTCTGATTTACCAGAAGGATTTAATACTATAACGATTGTTTCCTCCCCTAGGGAACGTTTATATACAAAAGGATATTTATTCTCTTCTGCATAAAGAAACTCAATATCTCCGTCCGCTTGCAGAGCCTTTTCCTTTCCTCTTATCTTAACTTGACGTTGTATTTCCTTCCAAAGAGAAGCCTCATTTTGTTGTTGTAATTTCACAGAAGGACGATCCGCGGCTGGATCCTGTTGAATGTACAACATATCCTTTGCCGCTGTGGAGAACCCATCATTTACAGTTGTCGTATCCCACTGCATTGGTGAACGTGACCCTGTCCTGCTGAAGCCACCCTCCACACTTTTCAAATTCTCTACATATCTCATTCCTATTTCATCTCCATAATAGATAAAAGGTGCTCCCGGCATGGAAAGCAGGAAGGCAAACGCTAATTTCATTTCTTCCTGCGTTAGATATCTTGCCATACGGTCCATATCATGGTTACCGGAAGGAATACAGATAAATCCTTTTCCTTTGGTTTTCGCATAATTTTCTTTATAATATTCAACAAACTGTGCAATATCCCCCTTACCTGTAGCAGAGAAGTATGGATTCTCACAACGGAATAAATCGTTGTAATGAGAAGGTCCGAAATGAAGTAAAAAGTCCATGTGATAGCCTCCAAGCAACGCTTTGTCCGGCTCTCCCCACTCTGAAACCATTGCTGCATCTGGGAACTCTTTATCTAAAAATGCACGAAACTCCTGCCAAAAGCTGATGGTAGCCTTACTATCCTCATCATTCTTAATCATGGAGTGTGCCATGTCCACGCGGAAACCATCGCAACCCATTTTAAGCCAGAAACGCATAACCTCCTTAATCGCTTCCTTAGAGGCAATTGCTTCCTCGGAATCCACAGGTTTTTGCCAAGGCCTGTCAACCCTTGCAAAACCATAATTCAGCGAAGGCTGTGACGAGAAGAAGTTAACTGCACAGCTTCCATCTCTGTCCGATATCCCACGAAGACTTCCCATAATACCACTTACATTGGTAACATCCTCCCACGCATTATCTGTCCAGATATATCTTCCACTATATTCATTTTTCTCTGCCTTTAAGGACTCTTGGAACCAAGCATGTTCTACAGAGGTATGTCCCGGAACAAGGTCTAAGAGGACACGAATTCCTCGCTCATGTGCACATTCAAACAATTCCTTTAAATCTTCATTAGTCCCATAACGTGGTGCTACTTTATAATAATCTGCTACATCATAGCCAGCATCATTAAAGGGAGATTCAAAACAGGGGTTAATCCATAATGCATTACAACCCAATTCCTTTATATAATCCAGCCTATTAATAATACCTCTGAAATCTCCAATCCCATCACTATTGGTATCCTGAAAACTTTGAGGATAAATTTCATAAAAAACTGCTTCCTTTAACCATTTGCTCATCTTTATATCCCTTTCTTCTTATCGTTTACTATGTTATAATGACATTATATTCTTGAGTTAATTGCTTTTCTTGCACTTTATCAATTAAAAATGACACAATATTAAGATATAAAACTAAATATAAAAGCGAAAGCTTGCTTTTGAATACCTATTACATATTTTATAAAAATTATAAGAAAGGTATGTTTCTGTATGAAGTATAAATCCTCACGCTCTGAGCTAAAAGAAAATCGTATTCGTGGCACCCAGCTGTTTCCCTTTCAGCATTATAAAATGACAAATCACGAAGCAAATATTTTTGTTCCCTACCATTGGCACAATGAAATTGAAATTATCTATGTCGAAAGCGGGTGCGTAAAACTATTACTTAATGGAGAGGAATATTTACTCCTTGAAAATAATTTCTATTTTATTAACCGAGAAGCCTTGCATCAGTTTTCCAGTGAAGATAAGAAATTGGTTTATTATGCTTATGTATTTCCCATGGAATATCTGGATTTTAAGCTCGAGGATTATTGCCAGTCCACCACTGTCAATCCGTTAACAACTACACTTGCATTTCCTTTTACTATTCCCTCAAACAATACGAACTATGAGAAAATTCTTAATGAGATTCATGAGTTATTTGAGATAAGTGAACAGCAGCTTCCCGGTTATCAGTTGAATGCAAAAGCTTGCCTTTATAAAATTATTTCTCTTTTGCAGAGAGATAACTCCTTTGTGGAACTCTCTTCAGGAGATTTATCCAGGTCCTCTAAAACTGCTGATATGAAAAAGCTATTGACTTATCTTCAAACAAATTACAAAGACCCAATTACTTTAGCAGATGCCGCTCTTATGCTTGGATATTCCACTGCCTACTTCTGCACTTTTTTCAAAAATTCCTTTGGTATTAATTTTGTTGATTATTTAAATCATTACCGTATAGAAAAATCCTGTATTCTTCTGGTATCAACAAAGCTACCCGTAATGGAAATAGCTTTTGAGGTTGGTTTTAAGAACTTTAGCTACTTCATACGAACCTTTAAGAAAATTATGCATATAACCCCCTTAGAACACAGACGAACCAACCAGATGGAATACCATTTAATATAACAAACCAAAAACTACCAGCCTGAAAAAGCATGCTATGAAAATTAATTTTGGTTTTATTCGTGTAAATAAGTACTTGCTTCTTTCTTCTAGACATGCTATAGTGAATCCATTATGTATCCATGTTTGAAAGGGAGTAGCTGCCATTTATGGTGATAAAGTCAACATACTGACCCCTGCGGTCTGGCTTTATTCTAGCTGTTTTTCAGTTAAGTGAGACTTTTAATACAATGATACCTTCATAATTTTATTTCACGTTGTCAGCACGTGAAAACTAGATGAAGGCATCCTTGTGTTAAAAGTTTTTTTTATTGTCAAAAATGCTTTATAAACAATAACACTAACAAGGATACACACTGGCGTATAACGTAATAATCAGCTTTACTGATTACGCTCTTAGTACATAATCTGATTGTTCTCAAATTAATTGTAGGAGGTTTTTTATGGCAGAATTTATTACAGCTCTATTATTGGTCGTAGTTGCAGAAATGGGTGATAAGACACAACTGCTTGCAATGGCAATGGCAAGTAAGTACAAGGTGAGACAAGTTATGCTTGGTGTATTGGTGGCAACAATTCTAAATCACGCTCTTGCTGTAGCCGTTGGCAATTACATCAGCTCCTTTATTCCAATGGATGTCGTTAGTCTTGTGGCG
The DNA here is from genome assembly GCA_023407575.1 of Bacillota bacterium. GTDB lineage: Bacteria > Bacillota > Clostridia > Lachnospirales > Lachnospiraceae > Mobilitalea. The sequence goes on along the minus strand of JAEYLX010000026.1, from coordinate 411,313 downwards.
GGACTCTCTTTCCTCATCTTTGGTCTATGGACTTTAAGAGGAGATAAGTTGGAGGATGATTCGCAGAAAAAAATTAAGTTCGGCCCGGTTGTTACTGTCGGAATCGCGTTTTTCTTAGCTGAAATGGGTGATAAGACACAGTTGATGACAATTACCATATCAGCGGAAAGTAATTTCCCTCTCCTGGTTCTCATGGGTACAACCGCAGGTATGCTCGTTGCTGATGGTATTGGCATTCTGGGTGGAGCCTGGATGTGTCGACATATTCCAGATAAATACATTAAATGGGGTGCCGGTGTTATCTTCCTTTTCTTTGGTAGCTTAACTTTGTACGAAGTAGTTCCAGTTCACTTTATTAACCCTCTGACTATAATTGCTTATCTGCTGGTACTAGCAGGATTAATCTATGTATTTGGTGTGAAACTGACCTATGCTGATCGTTGCTGTGAGCAGCTTCCAGATTCCAAAGAATTAAGTGAATAATTACAATCACCTTGCGTTCTTCTGTATAATTTCTTATAATACAACTATTAGTAACTATTCAGAACGATTTCCTTTGAAGAGTTACAACTATGATGTCATTTAAACAAATATTAAATAGTTATTTTGAAAGGATTTGTACGATGAATAAATCTAGGCGAGTTTTTGCCATACTTGGTATTGTTTTATTATTATCCATTATTTTAATTACATTTATCTCTGCCTTTTTTGCAAAAGAGGATTCCAACGCTTTATTTATGGCTTCCCTGTTTAGCATGATTGTAATCCCTATTATGCTCTATTGGTTTATTATGATTTATAAATGGGTTCATAAAAAGGACACTCCTCCTGATCAGAAGGCAGATAATACGTTAATCAAGTCAGATTCAGAGAATGAAATGAATTAACTATCTCATGTTCCACATTTATTAAAAAGCTATATGAAATAGGCAAGTGGATATAAGCTTTAATTAATATCCCACTTGCTTATTTTTTTTGCTTAAGTTCTTTTGTATTGATTTTAATTTTCTTCTTCCCCTTTTATTTGTCTAAAGTATTCTTTTATCTGCTTCTCATATCCCTGATCCGTTGGTGTATAAAAAACTCTGTCCTTTAGTTCATCCGGCAAATATTGCTGCTTTACATAATGGTTTTCATAGTTATGGGCATAGAGATAACCAATACCATGACCAAGGTTCGCTGCACCTTTATAGTGTGCATCTTTTAGGTAAGGTGGTATTGTAGCTGTTTTTTCATGTTCCACCACCTGCGTTGCGGCATCAATTGCACAAATCGCCGAATTGCTCTTTGGTGCGCAGGCTACGTACGCAGCTGCCTGGGCAAGAACAATTCTTGCTTCCGGCATACCAAGACGTTCAACCGCCAGAGCGGCTGAGGTGGCTACTACAAGTGCATTGGGATCTGCATTAGAAACATCTTCGGAGGCACATATCATAATTCTTCTCGCAATAAATGCAACTTCCTCTCCCGCATATAGCATTCTTGCAAGATAGTAAATTGCTGCATCCGGATCAGATCCTCTCATACTTTTGATAAAGGCAGAGATAGTATCGTAATGGTTATCCCCTCCTTTGTCATATTTTAACACTCGCTTCTGAATACATTCTGCTGCCACTGATAGCGTAATGTGGATCATTCCATCCTCAGAGCGTTGTGTTGTAAGAACTCCCAATTCTATTGCATTCAGTGCTGACCTTGCGTCTCCATTGGCAACATCAGCAAGAAAATTATGTGCATCTTCCTCAATAACTGCCTTATATGCTCCAAGTCCACGCTCGCTATCCGTTACTGCTCTTTTTAGAAGTGTCTTTATATCTTCCTTATCAAGTGGTTTAAGTTCAAATACAATCGATCTGGAGATAAGAGCTGAATTGACTTCAAAATATGGATTTTCCGTAGTAGCACCAATTAGTATAATGGTTCCATCCTCCACAAAGGGGAGTAAATAATCCTGCTGACCTTTATTAAAACGATGTATCTCATCTACAAATAAAATTGTTCGCTTTCCCACTCTTGCTATACAGTCTTTTGCCTCTGCTATTACTGCTTCCATATCTTTTTTGCCCGCAGCAGTTGCATTTATCTGTGTAAAATTAGAGCTGGTGGAATTTGCAATTACCTTTGCAAGGGTCGTCTTACCAGTCCCCGGAGGGCCATAAAATATAATCGAACTTAGCTTGTCCGCCTTAATGGCTCTATACAGCAATTTATCTTTTCCAATGATATGATCCTGTCCAACAACCTCCTCCAAGGTAATTGGTCGTAACCTGGACGCCAAGGGTGCATCTTTTTTCATTGTATTTTCTCTCATATATTCAAATAAGTCCATTCTCTTGTTCTCCTTCTTCTATATATAATCCTTCCAATTACTCACTACCTGTATCTTAGTAAAAGTATTTATCTTTTTGCATCGTAATTCTATTGAAAAACCTGTATATATGTGCATAATAATATCTATTGAGTTTGTCTCAATTCTTTTATTTCAAAGGAGAACTTTATGACTTTACCATCCGACCCTTTTATACTACTTAGTTATATCAATACAAAATTACGGGATGAATTCCCCTCACTGGAAGAACTTTGTACCGAACTTACTCTTGTTCAGTCCGAGATAGAAGCAAAGTTGTCAGCCTTAGATTATCACTATGATCCTAACCAAAACCGGTTTTACTGATACTTGTTCGTTGTATGCTTTCGGCGATACTGTCCAACAACAGTTATCAGAAGCAGAAAGAAGAATGCTCCAACTACTGCTCCTGAAGTATCAATGATAACATCACTTAGTTGTCCGCTTCTGCCTTCCACGAATTTTTGATGAAGTTCATCTGTTGCCGCATAGAAGGATGCCAGTACTACAGAATAGAGATACAATTTTCTTTTGGAAAATCCAAGGACAAGTAGGTGGAACGCAAGGGTACTTGCAAGAAGCGCATACTCACTAAAATGCGCACCCTTTCGTATCACATGATTTATTTCATTTAGTTTTATAATTCGTTCTGCCTCACTAAAATGTAAGTCCGTCATATCTTCATACGTAGTCAATATTCGGCTTGCTATGGAAAGGCTACTTTCATTCGAATTCACTGCTGGCTTTGCAGAAAAAAGAAAAATGATAATCATAAGCAGCACCGCAGGTATCCAGGATATATATTTTAATTTCATTATTTGAAAATCCCCTTTTTCATATTCTATTCATTTTGAGCCAATTGCGGACTTATAAATATTATTATATAATATTTAAATCAAAAAAGGCAATATCAATGCATTTGAAAGGAGTACCCCTCGTGAAGGAAGCCTATAAAACCATATATCAGGGTGGAGCTGGTGAATATGTTGTAAAAAAATCCAGATTTATTGCAACTATATGTCCTGTTGAAACAGAAGAGCAGGCAATTGAAATAATTGATGGATTAAAGAAAAAATATTGGGATGCAGCACATAATTGTTCCGCCTATGTTATTGGTTCTGATCAAGCTATTCTACGCTGCTCTGATGATGGGGAACCCAGCAAAACTGCCGGCAAACCAATGCTGGATATCCTTATTGCCCAGGGGTTAACTAATATGGTAGTGGTAGTAACACGTTATTTTGGTGGTACACTTCTTGGTACTGGTGGATTAGTTAAGGCATATCAATCTGCCGTTTTAGAGGGACTAACAAATTGTGAAATTATAAAAAAGGAACTTGGTGTTCAATTTAACATAATTGTAGACTATTCTGCGGGTGGCAAACTTCAATACATGATTAGTCAAGAAGAATTAATTCTAATTAATTCTTCTTACACAGATCAGATTACGTTTTGCTTACTTATACCACCTAGCAAATTGGATTTTGTAACAAAAAAAGTAGCTGAACTCACGAATGGTTCAGCTACAATCGAAATTCTTGACCAGGTATACTTCGCTATACATAATAGTAAAGTAGTCCTGTTTTGAGGATTAAATCCCCTGGCTTACCAGATCATCCAATACATCTACCATGGAGATTGGTGTTACTTGAAATTGGCAAAGTTTTTTAATTACGGTCAATACGGAATCCTTTGATTCCGATAAACCAGCAACTTCGTCAGACTCGATGATATCTCCGAGATATTTGGTTATCCTGACACCATAATATGTAGTCTTGTGATCATCCTCTGACATTCGTTCTGTTAGACTATAGTCTAACTTCATAACTCTTGCATCTTCCAACAAAACCTCATTACTAAATAATAGCTGTAACTGCTGCATACTAAAATCCCCCAAACCCAAACTAAAATTAACTGACAATTAAAATTATACACAGATAATACCATTTTTAAAGCCTTAAGTATCGCACCTTTTTATTCTCTTCGTTTTATTTCGACAATCTTTCGCTTTTTGTGATGTATAATAAGTTAATTTATGAACAATCTTTGGTTTTTGTGAGCTATTTTAAAACAATATGTTAATTTTTATGCAAAGTAATGAGCCATTATGACTATATTTTATGTTACATTATCTTTAAAAAATAGGACTAGTTGTTACATAATTATTTCCGCGCTATTAAGTCTATTTATTTTTCTTTATTTCATCAAATAAATTTGGTATACTATATGGGATAAGCAAAAATTGATGATTCGACTTTGGAGTCACCAAGAAAGGCATGGATATAATTATGAATTTTAGTAAAAAAGGAATCGAACATAAACAACAGTATATAAAATCTACCTCAAGGCGTTTAATTTCAAAAACACGTATTACGCTCTTTCGCTTATGCCTGGCTGCATTTATAGCCTTAATCATTATCGGTACATTTGCAGGTTTTGGCTATGTTAAGGGTGTTATAGACAGTGCTCCGGAGATTTCTGCAATTGATGTAGTTCCACAGGGTTTTACAACTACCATTTACGATAGAGAAGGTAATATTATTGAATATTTAGTTGGACCTGAATCAAATCGTGAGTACGTATCCATTGACGATTTTCCTGACTATATTAAATATGCATTTATTAGTATTGAAGATGAGCGTTTTTATGAGCATTCCGGTATAGATGTAAAAGGTATCTTCCGAGCCTTTGTTGTTGGCTTAAAATCTGGCGGCTTTTCTGAAGGTGGAAGTACACTTACCCAGCAGTTATTAAAAAACCAGGTATTTAACGGTGGTCGCGAATCCAACTTCATAGACAAGCTCGAGCGTAAAATACAGGAACAATACCTGGCAATCCAATTAGAAAATCAATTAGATAAGGATACTATTTTAGAGTATTATTTGAATGTTATTAACCTTAGTTCTGGTACTTATGGTATTCAGAAGGCTGCAAACCGTTATTTTAATAAAGATGCAAAAGATTTGACTATATCTGAGGCTGCAACCATAGCTGCCATAGCACAGAATCCAGTTAATCGTAACCCGATTAATAACCCAGAGAACAACGAAGTTAGGAAGAATCAAATTCTCGATGATATGTTGGAACAAGAGCATATCTCACAGGAGGAACATGATATTGCTATTGCAGATGATGTTTATTCAAGGATTCAAGCTGTGAATAGTGAAAAAGACACAGACTCCAACTATTCTTATTTTGTTGATGAGGTAATTAATAGAACTATAAAAGACCTGCAGGCATTAGGATATACCGAGACAGAAGCCTTTAACAAGCTTTATACAGAAGGATTAAACATCTATACAACTCAGGACCCTGTTATTCAAAAAATATGTGATGAGGTGTATGCTGATGAATCCTATTTCCCTGAAATGGGTGTTTCTTACTGGGAGCTTAGCTACGCTTTATCCATTCAGTACGATGATAAAGACAAAACACAAGTCCACTATCATAATAACGACCTTTTAGAATTTTACAAGGATTTTGATGATCCAGACCATCTCTATGTGGATGATGGAAAAAGTAAGTTTTCTTTATTATTCTTAGATAAAGAAGATATGCAAGAAAAGATAGATGCCTTTAAAGCAGCTAAATTAGCAGAGGCTGGTCCAGGAAGCATTGTAGCTGGAGAAACACCAATTATGACACTTCAACCCCAATCTTCCTTTGTTGTAATGGATCAATACACTGGAGAAGTTACTGCTATCATTGGCGGCCGAGGCGTTAAGGAAGGCAAAAGAACATTAAATCGTGCCACTGGTACCAAACGACAGCCTGGTTCAACCTTTAAAATATTATCTACCTATTTACCTGCACTAGATTCTATTGGTATGACCTTAGCAAGTGTACAAGACGACTCCGGTCCCTATTACTACCCTGGTACCAAGGATGAGGTAACTAACTGGACAAAGACAAAGGTGTATGAAGGTTTAACTACGGTACGTCGTGCTATCCTCAACTCCATGAACATTGTAACTGTTAAGAATTTTGCGGAAGTTACTCCTCAGCTTGGATATGACTATCTTCAAAAACTAGGTTTTACCACCCTCGTAGATTCTGATATTACGTATTCTACTGCACTTGGCGGCCTTACTTATGGTGTAACTAATTTGGAATTAACTGCTGCTTATGCAGCTATAGCTGATGGTGGTATTTATACAGAACCCATACTATATACTAAGATATTAGATCGTAACGGTAAAGTAATCCTTAGCAAGACTCCAAAAAAAGAACAGGTTATGAAGGAATCTACCTCTTTCCTTCTTACCAGTGCAATGGAGGATGTTGTTAAAGTAGGAACTGGAACAAGTGTCAAGCTTACAGCAATTAAAATGCCGGTGGCTGGTAAAACTGGATCCACCTCCAATTACAACGACTTATGGTTTTCCGGTTATTCGCCTTACTATACCGCAACGATTTGGTCTGGATTTGATAACAACCGTACGCAAACAAATACCTCCTATCCAAAGAAGATCTGGAAGACAATTATGGAGCAGATACACATCCAGAAAGAGCTTGAGATCAAAGAATTTACAAAACCGGATTCCGTTGTCTCTGTGAAAATATGTACCAAATCTGGCAAACTAGCCGTGGACGGCGTATGCAACGATGTTCAAGGCAAAGATTTTACAAAGGTGGAATACTTTGCTAAGGGTACGGAACCCATAGAAAAATGTGATGTCCATGTAACTGCAAATATTTGTACCGACTCTGGCCTGTTAGCTACGGATAACTGCCCAGCGTCTAAGGTAAAATCAGAAGTATTCCTAAATAAAACTGAAATAGCAAAAACAGATGATACGCCATATATCCTTCCAAAGGATTATTGCAATATTCACGGTACTGGCGCAAAGTCACCAACTAGTGGTAATAGTAATAATAATAGTAACGGTAATAGCAATGGTAACGGAGGTAATAACTCAGCAAATACTGACGATGATTTTAATACTAATATTTTTGATAATATAATTCCATAAGCATAATAAAAGGGAGAAGTCTTCACAACTTGAAGACTTCTCCCTTTTATTATCTACACTTCAATCATATTTAGAATTCCATTTTAGGATTTCATCTTCGGACTAAATACCAAGGATGCTAAATATGCAAATATTAAAGCCGCTGAAATACCAACGGCAGAAGATGTAAAGCCGCCTTTAAAAATACCAATAAATCCATCCTTGTCTACCGCCTCTTTCACGCCTTTAAATAAGACATTCCCAAAGCCGGTTAAAGGAACACTTGCTCCTGCTCCTGCCCACTTGCTAAATGGCTCATATACCCCAATTGCTCCAAGTATGGCTCCGGTACATACGAGTATAACCATAACTCTTCCCGGTAAAAGTTTTGTATTATCTAATAATATCTGAACGACTGCACATATGGCACCGCCAACCAAAAAAGCTTTTACAAATTCCATACAACGTCTCCTCTCAATCACTTAAACCTCACAATATTAACTCTTTTATATTTGTTTATTAAAATTAGCTTCTATTATTTAATCAAAGTATTATATTCCTTCCACAATTACGGCATGTGCAATGCCAGGTACTGTCTTACCCTCATTAAAGCTTACCTGAGATAACAAAGCACCAGTAGGTACAAATAGTACTCTCTTCCACTTTCTTTCCTTTAATTGCTTTAGAATATAGCCTGCGAAAGTAATGGCGGAACAACCACAGCCACTACCACCAGCATGAGTATCCTGACTATCCTGATGGAACATTTCGATACCACAATCCATTATATTATTGCTGACATCATAGTTTTTCTCTTTGAGAAGGTCCGTTAAAATCTTTTGACCAACACTACCAAGGTCACCTGTTATAATTTTGTCGTAATAACTTGGTTGAACTCCCATATCTTCTAAGTTCTGTTTGATTGTCTCATATGCAGCCGGTGCCATGGCTGCGCCCATATTCATGGAATCCTTGATGCCATAATCAACGATTTTACCTGTTGTAATACCTTTTACAACCACCAACGCCTCACCCGGTGTTTCTACCTTCTGGTTTGATAGAATTACCGCACCGCTCCCAGTAACCGTCCAGCTAGCAGAAAATGGTCTTTGATTCCCGTAATCAAGTGGAAATCTAAATTGCTTTTCCGCACCAGCAAAATGACTGGAGGTAATCGATAATACCTTATCAGCATAACCACCATCAATTAGAATTGCTCCAATTGACATAGATTCTCCCATCGTTGAACAGGCACCATAGACACCAAACATTGGTATCTCAAGCTCAGCAATACCAAAGGAGGTTGCAATTAACTGACCAAGGAGATCTCCTCCAACTAAATAACGAATATCTGTATTTTTAAGTCCTGCTTTCTCCAGCGCTTTGGTAGCTGCCTGTTTCATTAATTCACTTTCGGCTTCTTCCCATGTATTCTTCCCTAGTAAAGGGTCCTGGTGAACGACATCAAATAAAGCTCCAAGCGGACCCTCTCCTTCTTTCTTTCCTGCAACAGAGCCTGCTGCAATGATATAGGGTGGATTTTGAAAAAGTATACTTTGTTTGCCTTTTATTTTTGTTTGATCCTTTTTCTCACTCATTATACTAACTCCTTTCAGCTTTCAGATAACTAGACTCTTGAATATTCACAAAATCTCAAAATCTTAAACTACATTAAACATTTTCAGGAGGTAATATATTAATCCCAATAACCAGGATATTAAGATACCATAAAGAATAACTGGACCAGATATGGTAAAGATCTTACATCCGATACCGAATACCTGACCTTCTTTCTTATATTCAACAGCGGGTGCTGCAACCGAATTAGCAAAACCTGTAATTGGAACCAAGGTACCTGCTCCTCCAAACTTAGCTAATTTCTGGTACAAGCCTAGACCAGTAAGAAGAATGGATAAGAATATTAGGGTAACCGTTTCATAGGCCAATGCCTTTTCTGTATCAGCCCCTAAATATTCATAGTACTTAACAAAGCATTGCCCCATTAAGCAAATAATGCCTCCAACCAAGTATGCTTTTAAAGTATTTTTTAAACAGCTGAACTTAGGTGTAACCTCTTTTACATATTGATTATAATTTTGATTTCTTTTCTGCGTATCCTTCTCCTGTGTGATATCGGATACCTTTGTTTTGTTCTGATTACCCATAGATATCTCCTTCCATGCTTACCAAGGTACCATCATAATCCTTTACCTCCTGCCCAGTAAATAGACTTACACATATAACTATTACCACAGCAGTTATCAGAATCATTGCAGTTATTAAGAAAACCTTTATCCAAGCTTTCAAAACAGCACCGAACCTTTCTTTAAAAAATGTGAAAAAAGCATCAGACATTTCTATCTGATGCTTCTAAAATCTTAATATTATTATGTGAAATATAACATTTCCTATACTGGTATATTTTTCAAAGTTTATAATATGCTGCATTTAAATTACATTATGCACCCAGTCTTTCTCTCATTATTCTTAAAATTCTTTTTTCCATTCTGGATACCTGAACTTGAGAGATGCCAAGTTCCTTTGCTATATCCGTCTGTGTTCTATCTTTAAAGTATCTAAGCTTGATGATTTCCTGCTCCTTCTCATCCAAGGAAGCAATAATTTCTTTCAAAGCAAGCTTATCCACTAAATCGTCATTCTCATCCTTTGTTTCTGCTAATTTATCAATCAAATAGATAGGACTTCCATCGCCCTGGTAAATTGTTTTATAAAGTGACTCTACTTCCGCTCCTGTTTCAAGTGCCATTACTATTTCATCTCGTGCTAATCCTAATTCCTCTTCAATCTCTTCCAGTGTTGGATCCCTTCCATGAATATTACCAAACTTTTCTCTTGCTACTCGTATCTTAGTGGCGGACTCTTTCAGTGACCTGCTTACCTTAATCATACCGTCATCTCTAAGAAATCGTTTGATTTCACCCGTGATCATTGGAACTGCATAAGTAGAAAATCTAACTTCATAAGTAGTATCAAATTTATCAATTGCCTTGATTAGTCCAATGCTTCCAATCTGGAATAAATCCTCCATTTCATGACCTCTATTCGCAAATCTTCTGACTATGCTCCAGACAAGACCAACATTTTCTGTGACCAACCTGTCTCTGGCTTCCTTATCGCCATCCTTTGACATACGAATTAATTCCAGCGTCTCCACATCAAATCTCACTTCCTTTCTGATGTTAAATAAAACTAAATTATTTTCTGTGAAAGCTCTTGCTCCATTAGATTTGCGCGGTCCAGCTTACCTAATTTGCGTTTCATTCTCACTGTAGTCCCTCTACCAACCTCTGACATTACATCCAGATCGTCCATAAAAGCTTCCATAAAGGAAAATCCCATACCCGAACGTTCTAATTCTGGTCTTGTGGTATAAAGTGGCTCCATAGCCTTCTCAATACTATCAATACCCACACCTTCATCGGATATTTCAACCGTTAATTCATCACCAATAATGATGCAATGCATCTTTATAATACCAATACAATCACAATATCCATGGATGATTGAATTAGTTACCGCCTCTGAAACAGCTGTCTTGATGTCAGCCAACTCCTCAATTGTCGGATCTAATTGTGCTGCAAATGCAGCTACTACAGTTCTGGCAAAGCTTTCATTCTGCGATTTGCTCTCAAATAATAAAGTCATTTCATTTCTATCCTTCATTCTAATTCCTATCCCCTTTCCTTTTCTTACGGAGCAGCAATTTAATGTACTGCTTTTTATGCTTTCTGTATCATATTTAATGCTGTTTCAACCGTATCATATTTTTCTATAATCTTATAAAGCCCTGAGAGCTTAAAGATTCTGTCCACTACTGAATTTACGTTTGCAACCGCAGCTTTTCCCCCAATAAATATTACTTTCTTGTATCTGCCCATGATTACACCAATTCCCGCACTGTCCATAAAATTTGCTCCAGAAAAGTCAAAAATAATATGTTTAATATTATTTCGATCAATTAATTTATCCGCCATTTCCCTAATTCGGATTGCATTATGATGATCCAGCTCTCCATTCAAATGAACAATAAGACAGCGCTGATGAATCTCATAGCTAATTCCCTCCTCTCTTACCATATTAACATTCCTGTTTTGTTTGTTATCCTGCATGCTCTACTGCCTCCTAATGAATTACCATTTATTTCTATCTGTTTCGAAACACTAAAAAAAGACCTTTAATGAACGAGTTTGCTCCTCTTATCCATAAAATGTCTTTTCTTATCTCTTATCTTGAGTTATTTTAATCTTTATCGCTATTCCTGCACCTGTGCCAACAAATCAGTTGCTTCAGAAATTCGGTCAGAATCCGGGAATTCAGTAATTACCATGTTATAATAAAATGCTGCCTTTTCCTTATTACCAATTCGGTGATGGCATCTGGCAACAAAATATACCGCATCAACATCTTCTGGATCAAAGGCCATTGCCTTTTCATAATCCGCCAGTGCCTCTTCGTATTTTGCATTCTTATAAAGTGCATAGCCTGCATTATAATAATCTCTGGCTATGTCTGGATAAACATCCGCCCTTAACGTTGTCAAAAGGGCAACGCCAGACTCTATCTCTATCTTAGTATCTTCAACGCTAGCTAACAGGTCCGCTGTGGCTTTAAAATCTCTCTGGCTAGAGGATTTGTCTAATTCTTTAAAATATAAATCTGCTGCATTAAGTAAAGACACATAAGCTAAGGACTTATCCTCTGGCTCCGGAATGTTATCAATTTGATATTGAAGGTCTGTAACTTGTTCCTCCAGAGAAGTATTCTCGTCCTGAAGTTCTTTAATCTTGTTATCCTTCTCCTGAATTTGAGTTAAGGTATAACCGCTATCCGTAATCTCATTTTTGTCTTCATTATTCTGGTTCTTCTTAATGGTGGGTAATACTAAAAACGCCATCACTGCAAGACCTATCATTACACCTATCACAAGATTTACAAAGGCCATAATATTGGGCTTGTCCTCCTTATAGGAAGAAAGCGCTTTAACTGAACTTAGCGGACCCGGTTGTTCTGCCTCAGGATTGCTGTCTAAATCCACTGTTTGCCCCATCCCCTCAAGCTCCTGCAGATAACGAAGAGTTGTGGTGTTCGATACATCGATTTTAATTGCTTTACGCAGATATTTTAATGCTTTTGCTTGATCCCCTGTTTTAATTAACAGAAGCGCTAAAAGCTGATGAGCACGAAGAAAATTCGTATTAAGGGTTATAACTTTTTTTAACTGTATAATTGCTAAGTCGTCACTTCCCTGCCTTGCAAAAGTTAATGCTGTATTATACCTTTTAATTGCCTGATTAAGTGCATCCAGTCTCGTTAAGTTGGACTGAACTTTATTGATATATTCGTCTGCATCATTATTCTGTGGTTGAAAATGTTTACTGATTACCCATTCATTAAGAGCAGCAACTGTTTCTCCCATCTCATAATAGACGAGACCCAATAAATTTCTTGCATTCGTATTCAATTTATTTAAATCAAGACTCTTACGTAGGGCGACACTTGCTCCTGTCAAATCTCTGACTCTGGCTTTTGCCAATCCATTATTATAAAATAGATTGGAAGCCCTTTGAACCTTCTTATACATCGTTAAGTCGGTACCGCAGCGCTCACAACGTTTTTTCTTGTCTGACATATTACTTCCACAATTCGGGCAAACCATATCATCCCCACCTGTCCGTTCTAATCTATCGTACATTGTTACTTAATTTATTACTGGTTTTCTTTGCTCCCCTTAAGCAATTCCTTCAAGATATCTGTGACATCAGTTAGGTCATTATTATGAATAACATCCTCAGCCTGTTCTATCTCGAGACTAGGCTGGAATTTTTCGATTTCTTCATCAAAATTGATCATATCCCTATCCCTCCATTTGTAGTATAATTATTTAAGAAGGTTTGTCCAATCCATTTACAGGATATTTTCTTCCACTCTTTTGTAGAGAGTTTTGTACCTTCCATCTATGCTTATGTAGGAAACCACGTAGGTTTATTTTTATTTAGTAAATTTTACATCCTTTATTTATCATACTATAAAAGCTAGAAAAATCAAGTCTTTCTGGTAATTATTATGGTACTTCGTGCCAGTTTTGCACACTCACTTCGTTCGGCGCTGATATAATGTCTGTCGACATTATATCCTGAACATAAAACGCGTTCAGGATCTTGTTGCTCCAATCGGCATTTACAAGCAAGCTTGCAATGCCTCATTCCGCATTCATTATATCATGAACATAGTTTTCGAACAAATAATTTCCTCCTTTATATTTCGACTTTCTCTTCGACAGCATAAAAAATGTCCCACTGTCATATAATACAAAGCATTATTTCATGTCGTTTTTAAGAATGGAGTAGTAAAATGATAAAATCCACAATTCGTTTAATTGGATTACTGTCCAGAAAATTCAGGGATGATCATATTGGCGCTTTCTCAGCACAAGCAGCCTTTTTTATCATAATTGCCTTCTTCCCTTTTATTATGTTGCTATTAAGTATAGTACAATACTTCCCAATCAGAGAAAGTACCATCCTCACGTTTATAACACAAGCCTTTCCTATTGCTGTTCGTTCCATGCTTGTAACAGTAATTGTTCAGATTTATGATAATTCTATATCTACAACCTTAATTTCAGTGACTGCAATTTCCGCTCTTTGGTCTGCAGGAAAAGGCTTTCTAGCTGTCATGAAGGGGTTAAATGAAGTTTATTCCATAAGAGAGACGAGAAAGTACTTTCTTTTGCGAATTACCTCTGCCTTCTATACTTTAGTTTTTGCCTTTATGTTAATTGCAACCATGATTTTATTCGTATTCGGTAATCGACTGTTTTACTGGATTGAACACAAGATACCCATTTTAATGGATACTGCACTTGTTATTATTAGCCTTCGAACTATACTTGGTCTTATTGTATTAATTCTGTTCTTCCTGGTTATCTACGTTTTCATACCAAATAGAAAGGCTAAATTCAGGCACGAACTTCCAGGTGCTGTTATCTGTGCCGCGGGTTGGATGGGTTTCTCTTATGCCTTTTCCTATTACATTGATAATTTTTCTGACTACTCTGCCATGTATGGAAGCCTTACTGCTATCGTACTTTTTATGCTCTGGATGTACTTTTGTATGTACTTACTGTTTCTAGGTGCCGAGTTCAATTTACTATTTGAAAATAAAGATTTTATAAATAAAATTAAACTCATTTATCGTAAGAACATTTAACTCGCTGGTGAAACGCCCTATGCGAGTTTCTCCAGCTGTTTGCAGCCGATGGTATACGCAAGTACATTCGGGTATAAAAGTGCTTCGACCGAGACGATCTGTCCAGGTCGAAGCACTTTTTTATTACTTATTCATAGATATATCCCAGTTCTGTTCCTTCATAAAAATAGGTCACAATTTCTTCATATTTCTTACCGGCATCTACCATTCCTTTTACACCATTCTGGCTAAGACCAACACCATGACCATAACCACCACCCGTTAAGGTTACGCTGCTAAGTCCCTTATCCGACTTCTTATCAATGGTAAAGAAGGCACTTGGTAATACACTTAAATTATTAACTTCACTTTCATCCGCTCTAATTATAGTATCGTAGAGAGGAGCTAATAGCGCTCTAATATTATATTCTGTCTTTACCTTAATGGTATGTTCACTACCTGTAATCAATAATTCAAGAATCATCCCACTACTATCGCGTTTTTCAACACTGATATCCACAATGTCTCCTACTGTATCCACAGGAATGCTTTCAAATACTGCCTCACTACCATCCTTTGCCTTACTTGCCATTGTCTGTATTGCCGATGGATTTGCAGCATATCTAAGAGGAAGATTTTTATCAATTACTTTCTTTATATCCTTAGCACTTAGGGTTACCTTCCAACGATACCAACCAAAGCTGCTATCATATGTGCTGATATCCTTACTTTTAATAAAGGTCTCAAACTTTTCTTCTGAAGAAAGATCTTCATATAATGCCTTATTATCCTGCAACACCTCTGAACTTTCGCCTTCCTTACTGGAAGCCAAAAGCTTTCCCTTTAAATATGGCAAATCAGAATTACTATTCCAAGCAGTTGAGGAATCTGCGGTATGTCCGCTGGAAGTGGAGAAGTATAAGGCCGTAATAACCTCTCCCTCATATTCAATGATCTTTCCATAGGTATCCTTCACTGCCAGGATTGAGGTTTCATTTTCAGCAATATTATTGTACACCTGGTATTCAACACTGTCATTTACATGCGCTCCATATTTACTTAAACTATTGGATAAAAGGTGCTTATACGCGTAAGTTCTTGCACAAAGAGCCTGCACCTTTAATGCTTCTTCTCCATAGCTTGTGGGCATTTCACTTGGAATTACCGCATAGAGATATTCTTCAAGCGGAAGTTCATTTACTAATATTAATCCGCTATCCTCGGCAGAAATCTCAATACTTCCACGATACTTAGGATTTCCATAAGACCGTTCCACTGATAGCAGTTCAATCTTTCCTTTTTCTGTGGTTGTTTCAATTGTAATTCTGCCCTCTGAAAACAATTTATTTGTTGGTTTTATGGTTACGGTATCACCAGCTTTATATGATTTCTTGCTTTCCTTCGTCCTTATGGTAAAGTTTTCATTTGCTGTGAATTTGACAGACTCATGGTACATACCCTTGTAACCCGTTGTCTCCAAAAGCACTCGAATGTTCTCCGCTTTAATGCTCTCGGTTATTAATGCAGCACTAATCTTACCTGCTGATACAATGAAGTCTGTAGTCTCATATCCCACCAGAATACTTCCCGTTGGTTCCATGGACAAAGTCCCATAAATCTTATAAATTTTATAATCTTCTTCTAACTCAATTTCGCCATACCCTTCAACCTCAATGAAGTTCTCACCAGTACGTAAAACCTTTCCCTGAATTACATCTGGTTTTACACTAATACTAATTACTTTTTTATTGGATATTGTAATATCGCCAATAACCTTTGATATTTCTGTGGACAAATTATATACGGTTGCAAAACTTCGATTAATTCCATTAACAAAGGTCTGTACCTCTGAATCCTTCCCCTCTGCAATCCAAACGTTACGCAATACCGTTTCACCGTCCGAAGGTTTCATAATATAAATAATTTCTTTGTCACATACAAGAGCTTGAACGCCCTGATCCAAGTATCGATCAATAAGGCCTAGCTGACTGTTTTTATCTTCCGTATCAGCTTGTTCTTCCTCTTCTGATATATTCGCATTTCCAGCTTCCGCATTTCCTTGGTCCTGTGAGTTTTCCTGAATACTTGTTGTATTTTCATCAGAGTTCTCATCAGATTTATTATCCTCCTGTAAATCGGAGCCCTCCTGATCTAAAGCATCATCCGCTAGATTGGATAGACCCGGTGTTACTGTAATATCTGCTGCTGGATTCTCTGTAAAATACTCTTCATAGCTCTTTGCATTTGCATAGTAATAATTTCCGTCGTCTGTAACCATACGGGAAGGACCATCCTCATTCGCTTCACTTCCCAATACAAACAGAGTCTTTTCCACAAAGGGAGTATCCCCTGTAACTGTAGCTAGTAATGCTTGATACAGCTCCAGGAATTCTGGAATTAGCATGTCCTCTTGTGCTTTTAAAAAACTGAAGCTAAGATTAGAATAAACCACCTGAAACTCTGGATTTTTTATAATCAAATTATCGATTAATTGCTTACAATCACCATAAGTTAATGCGGCGCTCGGGGCAACTGTCACATTGCCCTCAATTAACCCCATTTTCCAAATAGCATTTACAAAGGTATCATACCAATCTGACATTTCTGCATCGGCATAGGTGATGCCCAGTGGTATTGCCTCACGTTCCGATTTGTTATACTCAAGATAACTTAACAAACGATACGCCTCTGCTCTTGTTACTATATTTTCATCCACTACACTTTCTTGCGTTCCCTTTTTATCCTCCTGTATTTTTTGCATAACATTAACCGTAAAAACTACGATAATGATCGCGACACACACACCGATTAGAATTAGCTTTCTCTTTATGCTCATTACCGCTCCTATTCCAGGTCCCGACTGCCCCTTTATATGTAATGCTTGTTTCTCTCATATGTTAATATATTATACCAAGGGGAGTATTATTCGTACAAGTTTATCTCTGCAAATAAAAATAATAGAAAAGTACTACGTACCCTCATAGACATGTTAGATTATTATTTCAATTAATAATAGAAAAAACACGGATACCGCTTCCTAATACTTAGATTGACCGACATCCTGCTAATTTTGTTATCTCGCTAACAAACATAAATGCTCGCTATTTCCATAACAAAACAACAGCCTACCCGTTCAACAATGCATAGCTGGAAGTTATATCCGTGCTTTTTTCTATTTTTTCTTTAGCAACGATTCAATTTATCTATATTAGAGCGATGAAATCTCATACCTTTATTTAAAATCTCTGACGGCTTGTAACATATCATCAACTTTTCTCTTATCTACCAGGAAATAGGCTTTTCCATCCTTCTGAACTAGATAGAAGCTATCGTCATATGGCAGAAAAGTCGTTACCAATGTAGTTTCCTGTTCACCGGACACCTGGAAGTTAAGTGTTAGATATGGCTGTAGGCCTTTTGTTTCTACTGTATCTTTTACCTCTGCATCATAGGTCAAGGAAATAATTGATTGATATAAGGTTTTAAAGGCATCTTCTTCCGCAGTATTAGTGTTGTAATAATAACTTGTTGTGGTTTCTTCTTCGCCCTCTGTATTTTCTTCCGTAGAACGTTCCAGCTTTAAGGTGTAAGTTTGATCTTTACTATCTATAACAACCTGGTCTACAGAATCTATGGCAGGTATATCAATGTAACTATTTACAATAGAGAATGCATCCGGAGCTAGCATAGTATCAATTGCACTTGCCCCAATTGTATAGATAAGGTTACTGTCTTCTACTCTAATGTAATAATCACCCTCCTCATTTTTATCTCCAATATAAGCTGTATATACCTGCTCATCCTTGTAAGTCTTTTCTGTTACCTCTTCTCCCGTATCGGGGTCTGTCTCTGGTGTTTCAAGGGTTTCCGTACGTGTTGTAAAGTATTCCAGGTTAATGGTTGCAGTTGGTACATCCAAACCATACTTCTCAAGATCTTCCCCTGTATAATCCACACATTTTAGATAGGTGAACGTTGTATAATTTGCTAAGAAATCGGTCACCTCTGTTGTAACTGCCGTATATCCTTCGCCGTAAGGAGACAGCAGCTGCCAGGGATTATTGGTACCCGCATTGTCCAGCTTACCATCCTCTACATATTTCAGTTCAAACTTCTCACCATCACTCTTGTCAACCGTTAAAGAAGTAATATTTGCAGCTTCAATCGTTGTTGCTGCCTCTACTGCAGTCATCTGTGTATCATTATACTGAAGTGCTGAACCTATCTCTATGGGTAATAGATATACTGTTCCGTCATCATTGACCATACCGTAATAGCCCAGAGAATCGCCTGCTTCATTTCCCACTTTTACTGTGACTGTGGTTCCATCCTGCAGGTTTGCTTCCAGTACTGCTACTGGCTCTGCTAAGCCATAATCTGCTAAGCTTTCTGGATTTTCCATGATAAGACGGTCTGCTTTAATATCATTTACTGCGTTAAGAATTGCTTCCACATAATCCTGATTGATTGGTCGTTCCGGTTCTTTCTCACTAATCCACACCTCATCCTTTAAGGTTAGTGTCAGATCGGTATCCTCTCGCACATAGTGCAAGGATTTTACCTGTGTTGTATCAACTGTAGCCAAATCAATGGCAGGTGTTACTTCCTCTGCGTCATCGGTTACTGCTGGTGCTTTGTTAATAAGAAAATAGATAACAAGAAGAGCGGCTAATACGAAAAGGAGGGAAATCATAGTGACTATGTTTCTTTTCTTCCTTTTATTCATTACTTTCTCCTCCTTCTAAAACAGATTACACCACCACTAATTAGTATCAGTAACGGAATAACTGCAACTGCAAATCCTCCCCACAGAATTACTTCCAGTTCTGTTGTTGAAATGTAACTCTCACTAAGACTCTTGGTAGGAATGGAAATTGTAGTTCTATCCCCCACAAGATAACCTACCGTACCGGAAAGAAGGTCTGTATTGCTATATTTTGAGGTATCATCTGAAAAGGTCATTTCCGTGGAATACACCACTAAGCTTGCTGTATTATCATTGTAAGTATCTGTAGCTACTAATCCTAAATAGAAAGGTCCGTCAATATCTCCTTCTTCTTTATCTGCCACGGTAATACTATCAGCCACCTTAGAATAAGCAGCATCAGAGGTTGTTAACAACGGCTCAACGGTCAAGGAACTTCTTGTTGTATCGGAGATGAGTAATCCAGAAGCATATGGCATTAAGATAGGTATCTGATTATCACTTGCCAGGTCAGTAATATCATGACTTTCAATTGTAGGATACATTACATGAGGATAGTTCGCCATATGCATTCCTGAATCACCTTCAAAAACCATACCCTTAACCATCTCAATACCATAGTAATCTAGGATTGATAAGAGATTAGGACAATCATAATCCAAGTAGTTTATATTAATAATTGCTTTTCCACCTGCTGCCAGATAGTCTTTTATTATTGTTGCTTCTTCCTCTGTAAAATCTGTTTGAGGTGCATTAATGTAAAGAATATCACAATCCTTTGGAATACTTGTCTGAGTTGCTGTAGCAAGTGTCTGTACCTCAACATTCATCTTATCCAAAGAGGAATTAAAGGTATCGCCTGCTGCTGTCTCACCATGCCCTTCCACCACATACATCACGGGTAAGTCCTCCGTTGTTACATAGGATATGGCTGAGGTTAATTCACCTTCTACATCAATTCCGGTAGTATCCATGGAGTAGGTTTGGTAATTTAACTCCTGTACCAATAGGTCAGCACCTGGAATATATTTGGCTCTCTGATTTGTATTATTCACCACCAGAAAACTGTTCTGTGCAATCTCATCATCCACATACTTAGAGGCAAAGTTCGGATAAAGAACTGGATCTTTATACTCTAGAGCAATCTTATTAGAAGCACTATCATATAACTTAGCAATATTCTCAAATTCTTTTGTCTCATTTCCCTGGGATACGACGTAATAGATTGTAATATCATCTTCTAATCCTTTTAACAAATTCTTAGTGTCCTCTGTCAATGTAAACATGGACTGTGAACTTAAATCAATTTGTAAATTCATTTTGGAAACCACTAAATTAACCACTAATATAATAATTATTACAACTACTGATAATACGGTTGTATATGCACCTGTTTTAAACTTTCTACCGGAAAAGGATGCCTTGATACCTCCGATAAAGTTATTCTTTTTATTTTCATTGCTATTTTCATTTTCATTCTTATTTTCATATTCATTTTTATTCTCAATATTAATCTTTTTCACTGTATCGTCCTCCTCCCTAGCTCCATCTCTTCTTTTTTATTACCTGAACAGTTAAAAACGAAAACAAGCAGATGACACTAATATAATAAACAAGAGCTGAAACATCCAAAATGCCCATATCAAAATTAGTAAATCTGGTTGTAACAGATAGCCATCCAAATATATTAGCAACAGAACCATCCAGTAACATAGGCTTCAATATATAGATTAAGAGAAGTCCAGCTTCTATCAGTAACCCTAATATGACAGAAAGGGTTAAATTATGCATCATACGATACAAGATGAAGCATAACACCACGATAAGCGCAGTAAAAATGAAGACTGCTGACTTGTTATTCGAGGGTAGCATGGAAGAAATTCCATCCATCAATATTGTAAATAAAAATACACCAAAGGATATTACCGCTGCAACAACCTGGCTTTCAGTCAAAGATGAAATGAAAAGACCGATGGATAGATAAGCTGCGCCTAAAAGAGTAAATGCCAGAATTCCGACATAAGCAGTAGAAAAGGTCACAACACCATACTTTGATAAGATCAATGGGTAGAAACAGGTAATTAACATTGGAAGCACAAAAATCGTGATTAATGCAAATAGTTTACCCAACACAATTGATGTGGCAGAAATGGGAGCTGTTAATAACAATTGGTCCGTTTTCTGCCTGTTTTCCTCTGCTATTACACGCATCGTCAGTAATGGAATTAGCAATGCAAAGATAAAGGTTGTTGAGGATAGCGTATATTCAAAATCAGCATATCCATAGAAGAAATTATATACGGTAAAAAAGATGCCAATGATTAGTAGAAAAAAAGCTATAAATACATATCCAATCATTGAATTAAAATAAGATCGTAGTTCTTTTTTATAAATTGCTAGCATCTGTGTTTACCTCCTCTTCTTTCTCATTTCCATCCACCATTGGCTCTGGCTGATCTGATTCTTTATCCATTGGCTCTACCTTAGACTCATTATCGAAGGCTGCTTTGTTGTTGCCAGTAACCTGCAAGAAGATATCCTCCAAACTCATACGTACAGACTGCATCTCTAGAATTGGCGTTTTAGCCTCACATAAGGCATAGAATACCGCCTCCCGGATGTCCACATCAACCGCACAGTTTAAAGTAAGTTCAATCACACCTTCCTTCTCGGATGGTTGTTCCTCAATACTCGTTACATGTTCCATACGATTTAAAGCCGATATCACTATATCTCTATTTCCTTTTACGGAAAGCTTTAATCCTCCGGTGGCTCCAAGCCGTGAACTAAGATTCTCTGGCTTATCACTTAAAACTAATTTCCCTTGATTAATAATCATTACCATATCACATACCGCACTTACCTCCTGCATGATATGTGAGCTGAGAATAACTGTATGGTTTTTACTTAACTCTTTAATTAAATCTCTAATTTCTATAATCTGCTTGGGATCAAGACCAACGGTTGGCTCATCCAATATAATTAATTCCGGATATCCCATGATTGCCTGAGCAAGACCAACTCTTTGCTTATACCCTTTTGATAAATGCTTTATTAAACGATTTGCCATTGGAGTAATCTTTGTGGACTCCATGATTTCTGCTATCATTTGCTGCCGATCTGATCGATTTACTTTTTTCAATTCAGCAACAAAAGACAGGTATTCCTTTACTGTCATATCTGGATATAAAGGTGGGAATTCCGGAAGATACCCAATCATTTTCTTTACTTCCTCCGGTTCCTCAAATACATCAATACCATTGATAGTTACCTGCCCTTCCGTAGCAGAAATGTAACCCGTAATGATGTTCATGGTAGTAGATTTCCCAGCCCCATTGGGACCCAGAAAACCAAGTACCTGCCCTCTTTCCACAGTGAAGGACAAATCATCAACTGCTGCATGATTTCCATAACGCTTCACTAAATTTTTAACCTCAATCAAAGTTAATACCTCCTTATACTGGTAAGGATACTGTGATCCTACCCCATATTTTCCCTACATTTTTGCATGCTCAAATCATGTCTTATCCAATTAATGTTATAAAATGATTGCGAAAATTTTGTGTATTAAGTTTGTTTTTTCTATGAAACATTTTCACAGGTTATTAAATAATGAGCTAATAAAACAGGCACTTTCAATCATACTTAAACAACATAGAAAAAGCCTGTAGATGAAAATAATTTCATCTACAGGCTTCTATATGACAACACAATTTTTAGCCAAGCATGATAAGTGTTGTATTAACTTTATTTAATTTTAATCCATTAAATCACTCATGCTATACATACCTGCAGTTTTTCCAGGTAAATATTTCGCAGCTTGAACTGCTCCCTGTGCAAAAATCGCCTTTGAATAAGCAGTATGTTTTATCTCAATTACTTCGTCCAGCCCTGCAAAAATCACTTCATGTTCACCGACAATGGTTCCTCCGCGAACTGCTGAAATACCGATTTCCTTTTTATTTCTTGGAATCCGCTCCTGACTACGGTCATACTTATAATCATATTCGTGATTCAGTGCTTCGTTCATAACGTCTGCCAGCGCAAGTGCAGTGCCGGAGGGTGCATCCACTTTCTTATTATGATGCTTCTCAACTATCTCTATATCAAAACCTGCATCAGTTAAAACAACTGCTGCTTCTTTTAGAAGCTTTGAGATAAGATTAATGCCAACCGACATATTCGCTGATTTAAAGATAGGAATTATTTTTGATGCATCTTCAATTAATGCTAGCTGGTCCTTGGAAAATCCTGTTGTACATAATACGATACCAATCTTGCGCTTCAATGCAAATTCCAGCATTTCTTCCAAATTAACCGGAGCAGAAAAATCTATAATAACATCAGCACTTACATTACATTTTGTAAAGCTTTGAGAAACCGGATATTTATTCGGCTTACTCAAGGATACGTCTATACCAGCTACGATGACTGCATTTTCATCAGCATCTACCAGTTCACTAATTACCTGACCCATTTTTCCGTTACAACCACGTAAAATGATATTCGTCATATGCTTCCTCCCTGTAGCTATTCATAATTATTCTAACTCTGAAAAACACCTCGAAAATTAGAGGGTATTCCAAGGTCAAAATTCATATATTTTATCTACTATTCGTTTACTACTTTAATACCTGCTGCTATCATATCCTTTTTCAATCTCTCTGTGTTAGCAGGTTCCAGTTCGGTAAGGGGCATTCTAAGGCTACCCACCTCAAAGCCCATTAGCTCCACTGCTTTCTTTACAGGTATAGGATTAACTTCACAGAACAAGGAATTAATGAGAGGTAATAGCTTAAGCTGTAATTCACGGCTCCCTACGATATCACCTTCTAAGAATTTAATAACCATGTCATGTGTAGCTTTCGGTGCAACATTGGCTAGTACAGATATTACGCCAATTCCACCTAGGGACATAACAGGAACAATCATCTCATCACAGCCAGAATACAATTCAATCTTTCCTTCTGTTAATTGCATCAGCTCTGCTACCTGTGCAATATTACCGCTTGCTTCTTTAATACCTACAATATTGGAGTTTGTTTGTAATAGAGTTGCTACTGTCTGCGGAAGCAAGTTACACCCTGTTCTTCCAGGTACATTATATAAGATAATTGGTATATTAACAGCTTCTGCAACTGCTTTAAAATGTGCAATCAGCCCCTTCTGTGTCGCTTTATTATAGTAAGGAGTTACTACTAAAAGTGCATCTGCTCCATAGCTTTCTGCTTCCTGTGATAAGTAAATTGCAGTGTCCGTCGCATTGGAACCAGTTCCAGCGATAACAGGAATTCTCTTTGCTACTTTCTCTACCGTAAACCGAATGCATTCCAGATGCTCTTCGTGAGAAAGTGTTGAAGCCTCCCCAGTGGTACCGCAGATAATAATACTATCCGTACCCTCTGTAATATGATACTCAATTAATTCTCCCAGTTTGTTATAATCAACCTCATTGTTTGTTGTAAAAGGTGTTACTATCGCTACCCCTGAGCCTTGAAATACTGCCATGATCTTTTTCCTCCAGATATTTAATATATCGTAACTATTCAGAACCAAGCTCGAAAACCTGCGGTTTCCTCGCTGTTTGGCTCTCGCACTGCTTTACGGTAATTGTCATAGCCATAATACAAAAAAAGCCGACACCTGCGTCGACACTAAAGAATAACTGAACGATCCCATGCTAGCAGAATGCCTCATGGCCTCAAAGCTGTTATATCCTTTAGCAGCGCTCCATCAATAACTTGATGACAGTTGCATAATTCTTCACCATACAACCAGCAATAATAAATCAGGTTTATTACCACTTCGGCACTATTTCCTTTCATCGCTTTCCTCTATGCCTGACATATCCAGCCGACTACTCTTAAACAATGCACCTCTACCATAAGCAATATTTATATTTGTAACCCCATATTAACACTGGGTTAAAGTGCTGTCAATAGTTAAGCAAATTTAATATGTCATTTAAAAAACGAAAAAACCTTCCCCGTTCTTTGACCAGTTAGGAAGGTTTTTCGCTTTTACACTTGGTCAACCACCCTTAGTGATTGACTTTTCTTACTTTTATTATTAATATATCGATTATCTATCACCTTGATTATATATTTAAATCTTAATATTCTTCTAAATACTCTAACTTGCTTACAGATACTTCATAAGCCACACGTTTTTCAAAATCAATTTCAGTCATCTTCTTCTGATATTCACGACTTTGAATTCTTCCCCATATTTGAACGTGACCACCTACAGCAAAACCTTCTGCAAATCTTGCATTTCTTCCCCAACAAATGCAAGGTATGTAATCTGATTTACCATATGGGCGATTCACAGCGAGCAGAACATCTGCAATTTCTCTCCCCAATGGTGTCTTACGATAAATTGGCTGTTTGCAAACAAAACCATCTAAAAAAATGTGATTCGGTTTTGCATTTTCCGTTAATTCATCCATCATCTTAACTTCACGAGCAAATACCGAAAGCACCAGCTTATTCTTACTTTCTTCATGACGATTATAGGATCTGAATTGCCCTAATACCTCAACAAACTTTCCCTTATAATCTTGCTTTACATCAATGAGACGTTCTGAAACCATTACCGGAATCATATCATACGAATTACTTAACCGGCTTACAACTACCTCCAAAACATAGAATCCTTCACCGAATACATCATGGCTGAACGTAAAATCACTGATTACCTCTCCTGCAATACTTACTTGATTGTTATCAAATACTTTATCGGTCATATCGTACCTCTCCCTTCTTTCTCGGCGTTCCTTATTACGCCAATCTGCTCTAAAATGTAGGGTAAACTCTTCTGTTGATCATGAAAAACAGCGTACATTCACCTATGATTAAATATATGCTGATTTCCAAATTTTAGAAGTAAAATATTTATAATTTTTTATTATTAACAAAATATGTTATTTTATACAAATTATATTGGGTTTTTTTATTAATTATTTCTCATTCATACGTTGCTTTTAAAGGATGCGTTGTGCTACAATAAGAAAGTTGTTTAAAAATGTAACTGGTATAAATATAAATATAAGTAATAACGGATGTTTTTTAACCCGTTAAAGCGTGTGTGAAACACAGAATGGAGTACGTTAAATGAAACGAGAGGATATACGAAATATAGCCATTATTGCCCATGTAGATCACGGTAAAACTACCCTTGTTGATGAATTATTAAAGCAAAGTGGTGTATTTCGTACCAACCAAGCAGTAGTTGAAAGAGTCATGGATTCCAACGCAATTGAACGTGAACGCGGTATTACCATCTTATCCAAGAATACTGCAGTTATGTACCAAGGAACCAAGATTAATATTATAGATACACCGGGTCATGCCGATTTTGGTGGTGAAGTGGAACGAGTTTTAAAAATGGTTAATGGCGTTGTTCTTGTGGTAGATGCCTTTGAAGGCCCAATGCCACAGACCAAATTTGTTCTAAAGAAAGCTCTTGAATTATCTTTACCTGTAATTGTATGTATTAATAAAATTGATCGTCCAGAAGCACGTGCTACTGAAGTAATCGATGAAGTACTTGAACTTCTCTTAGAATTAGATGCCAATGATGAACAGCTTGACTGTCCATTCGTATTCGCCTCTGCTAAGGCTGGTATTGCTGCTTTATCTCTAGAAGATGAAGCAACGGATATGGTGCCTTTATTCGAAACAATTGTAAATTATATTCCGGCACCAGAAGGTGATCCTGATCAAAGCACCCAAGTACTAATCAGTACCATTGATTATAACGAATATGTTGGACGTATCGGTATCGGTAAAGTTGATAACGGTGTAATAAAAGTTAATCAGGATTGTGTATTAGTTAATGCACATGAACCGGATATGAACGTTCGTGTTAAAATTAGTAAGTTGTATGAGTTTGATGGTTTAAAACGTGTGGAGATAACAGAAGCAACCATAGGTTCTATCGTAGCTATCTCTGGAATCTCAGATATTCATATAGGCGATACCATTTGTTCTCCTGATAACCCAGAACCAATCCCTTTCCAGAAGATATCGGAGCCAACCATTGCAATGTTCTTTAATGTTAATGACAGCCCACTTGCTGGAACTGAAGGTAAATTCGTTACCTCCCGTCACTTAAGAGAGCGACTCTTTCGAGAGCTTAATACTGATGTTAGCCTTCGTGTAGAAGAAACTGATACCACTGAAAGTTATAAGGTATCCGGCCGTGGTGAGCTGCATCTCTCCGTATTAATTGAAAACATGAGACGTGAAGGCTTTGAGTTCTCTGTAAGTAAGGCTGAAGTATTATATAAAACCGATGAGCAAGGCAAGAAACTCGAACCAATGGAGCATGCCATGATTGACGTTCCAGATGAGTTTACCGGTACTGTTATTGAGAAAATGGGTCAACGTAAGGGTGAAATGATCAACATGCATACTTCTGGTGGCGGTCATACTCGTATCGAATTCTCCATACCTGCAAGAGGTCTCATCGGATATAGAGGCGAATTCTTGACAGATACCAAAGGAAATGGAATTATTAATACGCTATTCGATGGCTATGGTCCATACAAGGGAGACATCCAATATCGTAAAAGCGGCAGCCTTATCGCTTACGAGACAGGTGAAAGTATAACCTACGGTTTATTCAATGCACAGGAACGTGGTATTCTGTTCATCGGTGCTGGTGTAAAGGTATATGCCGGAATGGTAGTTGGTCAAAATCCAAAGGCTGAAGATATTGAAGTTAATATCTGTAAGCGTAAACAGTTAAGTAATACTCGTTCTTCTGGTGCTGATGATGCCCTTAAATTATCACCACCAAAGGTACTAAGCTTAGAGCAAGCCTTGGAATTCATTGAAACGGATGAATTACTTGAGGTAACTCCTACTTCCCTTCGTATTCGTAAGAAAACGCTTGATAGCACTATGCGAATGAGAGAAAGAAGAAACAAGCAAAGTAACTAACTTCCATTTCTTAGAATTATTTTACATCAATATGGATAAAAAAAGCAATCTGCATTTTGGTCAGATTGCTTTTTCTTTGTTATATGTCACATATTTCTTATTATACTGCATTTACATATTTTGTAATGTCTGTAAATTGTTTGTCATAAAATTCACATAGTGTATTAAAAAAATAATCAACCAATAAATTCTCTGATTGCATTAATCTTTTGATCGGGATACTTATGAATATCCCTAACATCTGTGATATGATAATAATTTAAGATTTCTTTAAAATATGCTTTCATTGCCTCTTTTGAAATTATCTTATTATTGAATCGGTCTCTTGAAATCTTAATCGCAGATTTCTCATAGGCTGTAATCGCCTGTAAAGCCTTTGGTCCATACCATTGAAAGCTCTCCATTATCGTATCCAGCAGTTCTATTTCCTGTAAAGTCAGGTATTCCTCTA
The DNA here is from genome assembly GCA_023407575.1 of Bacillota bacterium. Classification (GTDB taxonomy): domain Bacteria; phylum Bacillota; class Clostridia; order Lachnospirales; family Lachnospiraceae; genus Mobilitalea. Next base: position 382,704 of record JAEYLX010000026.1, on the reverse strand, counting down.
CACCTTCCAGGGTTGCTATCCCACTGCGCTTTAAACTCTCATAAAGCTTTATATAAGGTATCTGTTCCCCATTAATCCCACATTCCTCTTGAAAAAGTTCCCGATCAAACAACGCCAGGGAAAATGCCTGTGCATAATAAAGAAGATACTGGAGTTGACTGGCACAGATATCTGCTTCGCAACGATTGACAATATAATAAGATACTGTATAAATTTTTGATGCCATAATTTTTGACAGAACAGCCATTCTGCTCTTTTTAAATGCAATCCCAGTTAGGCATTCTTTTCGCTTGAGTAATAAATTATAATAATACTCCGGCTCTTCCAGGATTGTTTTTAGCTTATTGGAATATTCACTAGTAGGAATATCACCTTCCATATAACGTATAATAGTGGTTTCTCCCCATCCAAGAAGCTTAGCCAATGGTTTTTTGCCAATGCGATAACGATCAATAATTAATTGTATCTCGTCAGCAGAAATAACCGATTCTGTTACCGTTTCGATTTTATCAACTTTCATACCTCTCACCTTTCATCTATATCTCCTCACTCCTTCTTATTGTATAGGATAGATATTACGTCTGTCATAGACTTATGTCTTTCCTACTAATAATGGTATCTTTTGTAAGTATAAAGTAATAGTAACATTATTTCATTAATTTGTACACATATTTTGCTTAGAAGCAGATTAGAATTGTGATTAAAACTTTCTAAAATCATTTAAATCCTGGGCAATAATCTTAAATCCTCTAATAATCCGTTCAAATACACCAATTCGATATAAGTTAACCAGAACCATACCAACCGGAATACCAATGATAATACCTAAAATACCGTAAAAACGATATCCAATATACATGAAGATTAACGTAGCCAACGGGTGAAGTCCAATGCTGTCGCCAACCATCTTAGGCTGTAGCACCTGCTTTACAATCTGACAGATTAAATAAATTACTACCAATCCAATTGCTCTAAAGTAATTACCAGATAACATATCCATAATTGCCCAAGGCCACAGTATAGCACCTGTCCCAAAGACCGGCAAAAGATCTAGAAAGGCAATCCCAATGGCAAACAAAAATGAATACCCTACCTGCAGGATTTCAAAGCCAATGAACATGATTACGGTTAATACCAACATAATTTTAAACTGTGCTTTAAAATATCCTCCAAAAGCTGATTTAAAATTGTCAAAAATTAATCTCCAATAATTCTGTATGGACTCTGGCAATCTTTTTCTTAACCCTGCTGCCAGTTCATTCCTGCCTGCAGCAAAGAAATATGCTGATAATATAGTTACAATAACCGCCAGAAAACCTTCTGCTACATTTCCTACCAAGTTACCTGCACTGCTCACGGATAAAATGTCATTTCTATTCATATATTCTGAAACTGAATTATCCAATCCATCAATTGCATTGCTGATGGCAGCTTGGATATTATCTGGTAATGGAGCTGTTGCCTTATCTATATAGCGGGAAGCCTGTTCAAATTGTTCCTTAACCGTCTCGACAATTTCAGGGACATCATTCATTAACCCTTTGGCTTCTTTTACTATAACAACCGTTAAAAGGGTTGCTGCTCCTACAATAATTAATATTACCATAGCTATAATAATAGCAGAACTATGTTTACGAACTATTTTAACCCTTTTTTCTAAAAATTGCACCAAAGGATTAGCTATCATTGCTACAATCCAACCAATAACAAATGGCAGAAAAAACTTAAGAATTCGAGGCAGTACTAACATCAAAAATAGTGCTACCAAGATTGCAAATATAAAATTAATTATAATTTTAACGTAGGTAATAAACTTACCTTGCTTCATGCAACTCATCCTCCTATGACAGCTAGTATATCGTCTTACCATATACTAGTTCCTGTAAAGTATACCCTGTCCCGTGACAATCAAACACGATAGTGTAATACATATCTCTATTAGAATTTATGATTTTAGAATCAAATTTAGACAACTTCTTTTTATTTCATAGGATAGATTACGTCCTCTGAATTAAAAAGAATTTGTAGCCAATACAGTTCGCTTTGATGTGCACCACTGTGGTCAGCGCTCATATACGTTTCTTATATATTGCTTTGCTATCTGCTCATGTGCAAAATATCAGTTAACTGAAACTTTATTATATTATACCTAACATTGGTAATTAGATAAACATTTATTTCTTAAAATATGTAAAATATGCTGTGCTTCCTATCTCTATGAAGTTAGCTTTATTAATATCTATATTAAATATAACGTTTCAAACGGGAAATTTTCTTCACAAAAAAAGCCAGTAACCTGGCTTATTTTGTTGGTTTTGATAGAAAAAAGGTAAGAAAAAACATTATTGCGGAAATAATAACAATCGTCGGCCCTGATGCAGTACCAATATAATATGATAAAATTAAACCTGTAATACCAGAGAATATTGAAATCAAGATGGAGAACAGATGATATTCTCTAATGTTTGAGGACATGTTTCTACTGGCTGCTGCAGGAAGAATTAATAAAGCATTAATTATAAGAATACCTACCCATTTAACAGAAGACATTACAATAATTGCAATAACAATACTAAAGAGGTCTTCTAGCCAATGAATCTTTATGTTCTTACTTTTTGCTAATGCTTCATTTACACTTGTAGCATATAACTTATTAAAACACACTACCCAAAAGAAAAGGGTAAGAAATAATATGATTACTAACAGACCAATTTCTGATACTTTAATACTTAGAATATCCCCAACTAATAAAGCAGAGTATTTTGCAAAGTTACCACCACGAGATAGTATAACGAGTCCAACTGCCATACTAAGAGAGGCAAAAACTGATATGATGGTATCTGTCGAAGCTGTATTTCTTCGTTTAATGCGATTAAGTACTAATGCAAAGACAATGGCAAAGGCAATCATTGAAATGTCAGTATTCACAACACCAAAAATCGTTCCTATTGCTACACCAGTCAGTGCAGAATGCCCCAATGCATCTGAAAAAAAAGCCATTCGGTTATTCACAATCATAGTCCCTAAAATACCAAAGAGTGGCGTTATTATTAAAATTGCCACTAAAGCATTCTTCATAAAATCGTACTTCACCCAGGAAAACGGAAGAAGTGTCTCTAATATATGATAAATAGTTTGCATTGTAATCTCCATTTCTAGTAATTTGAGACGGCGTTCCCTTTTCCAAAGACCGCCTGGAACTCTTCACTCTCTAGAACTTCTTCCGGTGTACCCTCTTTAATAATTGTCTTATCTAGCAATATCACATGATCTGCATATTTTCTCACAAAATCAAAGTCATGGGAGATAACAATCATAGCTAAATCATATTCCTGCTTCAGCTTAGCAATATTATGATAGAAAAGCTCCATACCCACCATATCTATTCCTGATACCGGTTCATCTAATAACAGCAGATTGGGCACAGGTGAAATTGCAATGGATAATAAAACTCTTTGCATCTCACCCCCAGAAAGATCACAGATTCTCTTATCGATAAGCTCATCAGCTTTGAAAATACTAAGCTGCTCTTTCACCTTCTGATATATCTTTTTAGACTTAGGCAAAAACACTGGATAGTTACTAATAAAGCTAGCAAATAAGTCATAAACACTCATTGGATTATTCTTCTCTACATTAAGATACTGCGGAACATATCCCATGATTAGATTCTCAAAGGTTTCGTCTCTTAAGTCCTGAAACTCAATTTGTCCTTCGTGCTTAATCTCACCAAGGATTGCCTTCATAAGCGTGGACTTTCCTGCACCATTTCTACCAATAATGACGGTTATCTTCCCACAATGGATATGTAAATTGATATCCTCCAGGATAACATGCTCTCCGTCTCTCACACTAATATTTTTAATTTGTATGCAGTGTAAACCGCATGCTTGGGCATGCAGCTTCGCTGACTTAATATTCCTACCTCTTGCTGTAATAATTCCTTTATTGTTACTAATTTTGGACATATCTACCTCATCTACTCCTTAAAAGAAGTTATTACATTATTTTAAAACCTTTTGAATAACCTGAAGATTTTTCTCCATGGCTGTAATATAAGAATCCAAGGTTCCATCGCCAGTTACAACAGAATCAATGATATAGAGCTTCGCATCTGTCTCTTCCTCAATCTGCCTTGCAATTGAGTCACTGAACTGTTCTTCTATGAATAGATACTTAATCTTATCCTGTATAACTTCATCTACAATTTCAGCAATTGTTGCTGCGCTCAAGGCCGAATCTGGTTCTAAGGGTACAGCATGAGCAATTGTAATATCTGAACGTTCAGCTAGATAAGTAAAGGCATCATGGAATATAACAGCTTGTGGTCTTGCCTTACCTGCGTTTCTTTCCTGCGAATCCTTGATTGCTGCTATATATTTTTGATTTAATTCATCCACGGAAGTATAATATCTATTTGTGTTATTTTGAATGCCCTCCACAAGCTTATCCTCTAAACTATCATCAAAAGAATCAGATGATGTTATATACTGTATTAAACCGTTACTCACATTATCAATCTGCTTCATATAGAGTGCAGGATCAAGCCATACATGAGAATTATACTCACCATGGTTATGTTCCTCCTCATGTGCTACATCGGTGTCGGCTTTATCTTCATCTTCATTCGTAAGCTCATCCTCGTGATCATGTCCATCCTCAAGGATATTCTCTAGTAATGTAATACCCTCACTGGCATCAATGATTGAAAGCTTTGGATAATTCTCTCTGATGTCATCTAAAAAAGCTTCCATGCCTCCACCATTAATGACAAGAACATCTGCTCTCGATATTGCTTTCATATCTTCTGTTGTCAACTGATAATCATGCAGACACCCAGTATTCATCTCTGCTAAACTCTCTAACGTAATCTCATCAATATCCTTGGATAAATTCTCACCAATTAAATATATCGGATAAAAGGTAGTAACGATACGCAGTTGTTTCTTCGTTGGCTCTTTACTTCCTGAATTAGACTTAGTAAAATTCAACACCAATGCTATAATTATTATAAGTAATCCCATTGCTGCAAGAAGACGTAATAACTTATTTCCCATTGCTTCCTCCTTTATTGCAATTCATTTGCATTTAATAATTATATTATAAGTATTACCTTGTGTCAACTTGTTTAGACGACTTACTATTTACTTGAACAAATAATTGTATTTTTCAGAACAACGCTTTAATATTTACTGGTTCTGAGCTTTACAAATTATTTTATAAAACACTTGTAAAACTTTGTTATCTGTGATAATATTTCACATAATTAAAGTGCTAAAGAAGAAGCATGATAAGCTACTATATAGTATGTGTTCTAAAGCGTAATACCTACATAATATATATGCGATATAAGTTATCGGGTTCAAATACACTATTATTATCTGCATATTAAATGTATTGTAGGTCTTAACATTATCTTGCTATCAGTGTTTTTCAGAATTATAAGTTTAGGATTGGGAATATTATCGATGCTATAGGTACAATATAGAAACTTTGAATTTACTTATATCATTGGTTATATAAATAATAAGTATTTAAAGGGGGAAATGAAAGTGGGAAATAATAAGATTCTGAAATTAGTTACTGCAGCATTAATGTCTGCTCTTACCTGTGTTGCAACATTGACACTTCAAATACCAAATGGAATAGGTGGTTACATACATCCTGGTGATGCCTTTGTAATATTGTCTGGAATAATACTAGGTCCCTTTTATGGCGGACTTGGTGCTGGCATAGGTTCGATGCTTGCAGATCTATTGTCCGGTTATGTTCAATATGCTCTACCGACCTTTTGTATTAAAGCACTAGCTGCAATACTTGCCTATCTCTTATATCGTTTCATCAGGATAAAGTTGAGATTTATTGTCGTTATATTTAGTGGAATATTAGCTGGTGCAGTTGTAACTATAAGTTACTTTTTGTATGATGGTTTTCTCTATGGCTCATTTGCATCTAGTGCATTAGGTATTCCGGGTAATTTACTTCAGAACTTAACTGGGATAGTATTGTCGACGTTAATATATGTGTTAGTTTATCGAATACCACAGATTAAAGAGTTGATTGAAAATAAGAAGGATTATACGAATACTTGATAGTATTGTAAACTAGGTTTTATAGAAATTTTAAACACTTCGGTGTTTTGTAGAAAATATGGAGTAAGTAATCTTTAGAGTATTTAAATACCTATAGTATCACAGCAAGAGGAACAGTATTGTATATTTTTTACAAACAATGAGTGTTATAGAAAACTGGAGTCTAACACAAATAAAATATACTTTGTGTAAACTCCAGTTTTTTTATTTTTCTGTTTTATATTATTGATTTATTGCTTCAAATACATACCACGAAGGTTTCATACCTCTATATAATTGATCACCGCTAATCCATTGGAAGAACATATATTTCTTTCCTTCGATCTCTTTTATAATTAAGTTACTGTTGGATGAATCTCCACCAATATTCAAGATACGACCGTTTGTCCATTTTAGCCAGCTTAAATCAGTCTCACCATTGGCTTTTAAAGTTAATTTATTGAAAAACAAACCAAAGTTTTGTGTCATTCCAGGTGTATAAGAATCAATGGAATTAACAAAAGCTACACACTGCCAGGTTCCAATATAATCACCATTATTTTCGAATTTTACATTAGTATTAGTATTCCATGGATAGTCTTTATCTTCACCATAGTTAGTTTGTTTAGTACCTTCATCATCCGAGTTGCCAGAATCATTATCCTCGTCAGTATTACCATCTTCTTCATAGTTACCGTCTTCTTCATATTGCTCTTTTAAATAATCTCTTTGCTGTGTTGCATTCCATAATAACCCAGCTAAATCTTTTCGTGTTATAGACTTTTTAGGATCAAAGAAAATATTACCATCATCGTCCATTCTGAAATCCATTAACTCATTTACTACAACGATTTCAACATATTTCATATTAGCTTTAGATATTTTATTGTTGTCAGTGATTATTTCTTCAATTGAGATATCAGACTCTACCCCATCCATAAGAGCTTCATCTGAATCAAATCCCAATAGCTTAACAACTGCCATAGCAGCATCTTCTCTAGTTATATAGGACTTTGGTTTAAATAGTTTTGTACTGCCTGTACCCTTAAAAGAATTTATGTAAGTTTTCATTGTTTCAATATATTTATAAAATTGATGAGTCTTTGTTACATCACTAAATGTAGCTTTTGAAGGATTCTTTAACTTAATCGTATCCCCTGATACTTTGCTTAATATATAAGCAAATTCACCTCTGTTAACATTCTTATCAGGAAAAAATCTTCCTAATACTGGTTTTAAATAGCCTTGCTCAATTGCCCACATAATTTTATCCTGTGAAGGATCATTTACATCAACATCTTTTAATGATACTACTGCTGCTTGAACTGTTGAAACTGCCATAGATAAAATTACAAATGAACATAAAACTAATTTTAGTAGCTTCTTCATAAGATACTCCTCATCCATTAAATATTTACGCTTAATCTTAATTCATTAGCGCTAATACTTTAATATTATACCAATAAAACCCATAATGCAACATTTATTTACTTTTTATTTATCATTGTAGGTACTATAATTCATTTATAGCTGTAGTAGCTTAACCAATATATTTAGTCCGTCTTATATTCGGTTAATTCTATACAAGGAAATATTAATAGTATCGCTGTCACTATCAAATCACTCCCAATTTCTTTACTACAATAAAGACCATAGAATACATATCTAATGAATAATACAATATGAAATTCCTTTAGAGCTAGATAATAAATATAGGGTATTGATATAAAAAATTTATGCATTATACAAAGTCACTTAAGTATATTAGAAAAATATTTAAAATGTTTTTAAGATTACTACACAAATTTTTATACTGAATCTTTAAAATATAATTATTAAAATGGATATTTTATTTTGCAAGGGAGTTTTAATAGGTTTAGAAATAGGCTTACATGAGTTAATTATTAAATATGTGATTAATAGACCTTATAAAGTTATACCCAAAACGGTTATAATAATTTTAAATAATATGTAGTGTGGGCACTATGTGTTGAATCTTGCGAAAGCGTGTGACCTAATGTTATTGTATAATGATGACTTGATGAGAGCTTGTATGCTTAATGACTAGTTCTATGATATCATCATTTCATACGATATGTGACAGGGGTAATTTAAAGATAGGAAAGCGTCCTAAAAAGCGCCTATAACCCTACTTTAGTATTATAAATGGAGTAGAATGTTAATTCCATCAAGATGCAATAACTTAAGAGATTTACTACTAAATAATGAATTGGGGGTGGTTCTGAGCAATCATTATTCATATCTAAATCTTCCGAAAAATGAAAAATAGGTACAAGGTTTATTTTACTTGCCAAAACATGATTTATAGTAGCAAACATTAAAATGATACCAAGTGACATACTGGTCGGGTGCCCAGCTATTCAACGCTTTTGGGATACAGAACCATAAATATTGAGTCATAAAAAGGGCAGGATTTTCATCCTGCCCTAAATTATTGTTATTTATACTAATTACTTAATAGCAATTGTCTTTTTAACATCGATTGTTAAATATCTGAAACCAGTACCAGCAGTATCAGCTACCTTAACCTGGAAGGAGTCAATATATAACGTAGTTCCTGCAACAATCGCAACCGCACCACTATCAGCATTTAAAGCAGCACTACCAGTACCTGACTTAATGTTAACAATTGTTAGAGCACCAAGATCAAGTGCAACTCCATTTACCTTAACCTCAAATGCATCTTTAAGAGCTTTTTGAACTGTTCCTAAAGTTGCAGCATCATATGTTACAGAAGATTTCAACATATCAACAGATGTTGTTGTTGTATCTTTTACAGTAAACTGTACAGTGCCAAGTAATGCTCCAGCAGGCTTACCTGTAGTAGTATCAGCAGCAATAAATTGAACTACATAAGTACCTGTCTTGAAGTAAGAATAAGTATTAGCAGCTAATTTTACTACATCAATCTCATCAGCCGCAACTGTTGATGTCACATTAGTTGTAACCTCAACACCGTCTAAGAATACTTTAATGCTATATTTAGCATTTGATTCCTTAATAACTCTTGCGCCTTTTGCATTATAACCATATACACTTGCTGTAATCTTGTGTTCAAGAACATCAGCAGCAGTAGCAGTCTTTAAATCAATAGTAGTATTATCAAGTGAAACGCCCCAAGCTACTGGTGTAGCAACAGAAGCATCCTGAACAACTACTGCAAGGGTAACATATGTTGATGCATTAAGTACAACAGAAGATACCTTAACCTTAATCTGGTAAACGCCTGGTGTTGCACCTTCTCCACCAAATGTAATTTTAAATGTACCATCTGCAGCATTAGGTGCTACAACAATGTCAAGTAATGATAAATCTGCGCTTCCAGGAGAACTTACAAAATCAATACCATCAACGGTAGAGTCATAAGCAAGATAAGTTGTAGTAGCATCTTTAACTACAGCACCCATGGAATCTTTTGCTGTAATGATAACATCTTTAGTTTCAACAGCACCAAGTACTGATGTGTTACTAAATGTTACTGTACCTACGTCAGCTGTTGCACCTGCAAGGGTTCTTGCTGGTATTACCTGTACTGTGAATGTACCAACAACCTTAGTAAGATCGCTAGTTAATTTAACAAGTACGGTTACCTCACCCTGTGCTAAAGGAAGCATTGTCTGACCATTAACTAATAATTTGTTAGGATCGCTTGAAGTATAGGTAAAGAAACCATCGTTATAGCTATAAACTGTAACGTCTGAAGCATCCTTTGTCTGATATCTGGAGTGGATATAAGTTAAACCATCACCAGCAGGTAACTGGAAGGAAGTAGCCCAGCCAGTAGCTGTAGAATTCTTATTACCAGATGTACCATCTAATAAATATGATACAGAAGCATTATTAACGCTGCTATCAACTTTTACATAAGTTGCAAGTGCTGAATCAGTAGCTTTAACATCTACAAATTTCTTTTCTACATCGTCATATACATAACCGATAAAGTTAACTGTAACCGCTGCAGTTGCATTCTCTGAATATAAGTACATAGTAGATCCGCTAACAAATCCCTTAGTATTATCTCCACCATAGGTAAATGTTAAGGTTCCAGCTGCTGCAAGTTCAGCGCCTGTTAAGATTGCAACGCCATCTGCATTTAAGCCTTTTACATACTGAAGCATGCTAACACCAGAAGTATCAGTATCTTTAACATTAAAATCATCAAATACTATTGTCTTAAGATCTTTAACATTTGCAGTAGCAGCAGTAAAAGTAGATACGAATGTACCAGCAACTACTTTGTATTTAGAACCTGCTGTGAAAGGAGCATACATAACAACCTTAGCAACTTTGCCTGTTGTATCAAAGCTTACGCTCTTGATTTTTTCTGCGCCTGTTGTGATTGGAGTATCATTAACTAATTGATAGAATACTAAATCCTTCTCAAGTGTTGATTTGCTCACATCACCATCAAAAGTTAATTCTACAGTATCTTTATTAACCTGCTTTGTAGATACAAGGCTAGTTAATACAGTTACTTCGAAAGTACCAGTAGCTTTTACACCAACTGTTGAAGCCTTGTCATTTAAAGCAACCCATGCATCAGCGCCAGTTGCAGTTTCAAATGCATTAACTGTAACTTTGTAAGTTCCAGCTTCAGTAGCTTTGAATAAACCAGTCTTCACATCAATAGTAGCTTTATCAGAGTCAACAGACCATCTAGCTACAGATGAAGTAGAAGTTGTAGAACCACCGTTAGTTGTAAACTTGCTGTTTAAGTCATACTCTTTGCCAGTTACTAACTTAGCAATATCAGCATTATCAGCAGAAACAATTCCTGTGAAAGATTTGATGTTATTTCTAACAACGAAATCTACGGAAAGTGTGGTTTTAGAACCATCTTTCTTAGTGATAGCAAGGCTAACTGTAGTTTTACCTTGTTTAACACCCTTTACTACACCGTATTTATCTACGGTTGCTACGGTCTTCTTAGAAGATGACCATACATAACTAGCACCAGCTGGCTTGTTAGTTACGTTTAAATCGAGACTGCTCTTCGTTTCATTACCAAGATATAAGTACTTGGTTCCCTTAGCGCTGAGTGCAGGTGCAGATGCTGCAAATGCTCCAGCTGCAGGAGCGATTGCTGTTACGATCATCGCTAATGCTAAGACGAAGGATAATTTCTTAAAGAAATTCTTCATATTCTTACTTCCTCCTTAAAATATATGGGTTTGGTGTTATATAACGCGCCCTTTAATACTTTACAAAGCTTGTAAACCCCGTAAACCAGAAAAGTAACGCCCTAATATAATCCTCCAATAACAAGTAGATTATAGCAATAAAGGAAAAAAAGGTCAAGTCCTTTTACCCGGTAATTTGGATATTTTACCATCCGCTTTCCTGCCTGTACCGCTTTAATACCCCTTTTATTAGGCGAATTATATATTAGTCAAACTGCTCATGGGATAACCCCTCTTATGTACAGACACAACTCTACGTTCCAAGTTAGCAGATGCAGATTAGGATGTGACTTCATCCACTCTCTTGGCTCTTCAACAAGTGTCTGTTGTGTTGCGTTGACTATGACTATAATATGCACTTTGAATATGTCAATTTTATGTCACGCTTTTGTCACAATTAGATTATTTTTAAAAATTTCTCAACAATATACTGCATTTTTCCTGTTTCACATACAGTATTATGAAGTATTGGCGCATTTTGTAATTCTTCCACTGCTTTCGGTATCTCTGTAGCAGATACTTTACTTAGCAGCTCGGCTTGTTCATAATCGGACTTTGTACCAATTTCTGTATCAAGTGCAGTGAGAACACTTGCTGCAAATTTGTAGGGACTTGCTGTCGAAACAATTATTGTCTTTGCCTTGTCTCCAGTTTCTTTTTTGTATCTGGCGTATACACTGGCAGCAACTGCGGTATGTGTATCCAATACGTAATCGTTTTCATCATATACCTTTTTAATTGCTTCTTTAGTCTCCGCTTCTGTAGCCCAACCCCCAACAAAGCCTTTCAGCTTTGCTTTCATATCAGCTGTTATCTCATAGACACCTTTCTTTGATAACGCTTCCATAAGTTCAGCTGTCTTATCAGAGTCATTATCCGCTATCGCGTAAATAAGACGCTCAAGATTACTGGACACTAGAATATCCATCGATGGAGATTCTGTCAGTATGAAATCTCTGTTTCTATCATAGCTTCCCGTCTGGAAGAAATCATAGAGCACTTTATTCTCGTTAGAAGCACAAATCAGTTTATGAATTGGTAACCCAATTGCCTTGGCATAGTGGGCAGCAAGGATATTACCAAAGTTACCAGTGGGTACGGCAAAATTAATACTCTCTCCCGGTTGAAGGTGTTTGTTCTTATATAATGTTGCATAGGAGTAGACATAATAAGCAATCTGTGGAACCAGTCTGCCAATATTAATGGAGTTGGCAGAGGAGAACAGATAACCCGCAGCTTTTAATCGATTAGCAAGCTCCGTGTCATTGAACATTTTCTTCACACCGGTCTGTGCATCATCAAAGTTACCAGTAATTCCGACAACATGAGTATTTGCTCCCTGCTGTGTTACCATCTGCTTTTCCTGAACACTACTTACGCCGTCTTTGGGATAAAATACGATGATACTAGTACCTTCTACCTCTGCGAAGCCAGCTAAGGCTGCCTTACCGGTATCACCTGAAGTAGCTGTAAGAATTACGATTTCTTCTTTGACATTGTTCTTCTTTGCTGCCTTTGTTAACAAATGAGGCAAGATGGATAATGCCATATCCTTGAAGGCAATGGTCGGTCCATGGAATAATTCCAAATAATATTCTTGACCCACCTGCTTTAAAGGTGCTATTTCTGTGGTATCAAATTTATCATCATAGGCTTTGTTAATACAATCCTTTAGTTCTTGCTCGGTATAGTCAGTAAGAAACAACTTCATTACTTCATAGGCAAGTTCCCTGTAGTCCATCTGTGATAATTGATCCATAGTCTTGTCTAATACTGGTATTTGCTCTGGTACGAATAAACCTCCGTCGGAGGATAGGCCTTGCAGCACCGCTTCAGAGGCTGTCAAACGATTCTTTGAGTCTCTCGTGCTTCTGTACATTAGGTTCATCACTTCAATCCCCTTTTCTAATATTTCACTTCCCCAATTAACCAGCAGGCTGCCATATCCGTACACGCAAGGATTTTACTGGCTTCCACAAACGCATAAATATGCTGGGGAAAGATACCTGATAACTATTCAGAACCTCCGAGAATCACGCAGTGGATTCGAGTCTTTCAGTGCCAAAACGGATGCTTTCTATCCGTTTTGTGTACATAGCATCGTAAGATGCAAAATAACTGTTAAGGCACTGAACAGTTAGGTTTCATGTATTATATCATGCCTATCCTTTATATTACAATAGCTCTATTTATTTTTATAGAATTCATGACCACCATGTCGGAACAGGCGTGTTAAGTTGGCATTGAACCACGCAGAACCTCCTGCAGACGCACGCTTCTTTGCAATAAAATATAAAGCTCCTTCGGAGTAATCTTCTCCCTTTAAGGCTCTCTGTACTGCTTTCTTAGTTTCTTTTGACACAGTTACACTAAAGTATCTTTTTGACTTTACTGGTGAGAACTGATAATCACCATTTTTATTCTGAAAGATTACCTCCTTAACTGTATCCGGGAAATGATCATCCGCCATACGATTGAAGATAACATTGGCAATCAGTATTTTTCCGACCATATCTTCCCCGCCTGCTTCTGCTTCAACAATACGCTCAAGCATGGTTACTTCTTCTTCGGATACCGTTACAACCGAATCGCTACTCTCTACGTTTACAGAAAAGCTTTGTATCTTAGTCTGCTGTGCTTTTTCTGCCGTAGCAAGTATATTTGACACGTGATCTCCGAGCTGTCCAAGCATTTGCTCAAAGGTTTCGTTGTCTACTGCACTGCCTAAGAACCAGAGTGTATCTTCCACCGAAGTATCAAGATCTTCCTCCTGGGTATCAAAATCCTCAAGATTGATAGGTAGTTGATATGGATTAATTATTTGCTCCTCTAGGGAAGCTGTAAATCTGTATGTACCAGGTAAACTAGAAAAGGTCTGCAACTTTGTGTCTTGTGCTACAACTGCCTCCACTACTTCTCCCGCTGCTGCTGAATTTATTTTGTAGAAAACATCGGAGCCAAGTATCAGCAGAAGTATGGATAATAGATAAGCAATAACGACCATGACCATACCATGATGTGATTCCTGCATTCGTCTCTTTTGAAGAAACGAGTATATTAATGACATATTATTTCCTCTTTTCTAAATGGTTGTTGTTTCCATAAAATGTAATAGCTGGTTAACGCTACCAAGCATTATAGGCAACCTTATTTTTTGTGTCAATAATACAAACGTATTTTCGTTATATGACACGATAGATAATTACCATTATTTAACATCAAAGAGCATTTGTACCAATGATTCATAATTTACAAAGTTAAGAATCTGTGAAATATGTACAGGTAATTTTTAACATATTATTAACAATATATTAAATATTTTACGCAGCCACATCCATTTTTATACCTTAGAAATGCTGCTTGTACCATTTTAAATACATTTCGTTCCATTTATTGTGTATAATTGGCGTGAAATACCTATAATATTCTGATTACAAGTTGAGATTTTACTTTTCCTTTTGCATTGAATCGTTTAATATAGGGCAAATTCTGACTCCAGAATCGTTTACATAACTGATACAGAAGTCACTATTCCACATTGCTTGTATTTCTGTTATATTTATAAATAGAAGTTGTACTAAGGAGGTTTTTAAATGTTACCCGGTGTTTATTCTGCAAGAAAAAAGAATGGGGAAGCGTATTACCGTTCCTCTATTACCTATAGAAATAAACATATCAGTTTGGGAAGTTATGCACAGGAGACTTCTGCGAATATGGCTTATCTTCTTGCTGGGGATGTGCTTGGGTCAAACTCTGCTTGGACTATTGAAAACTATCCTTCGGACTGTATCATAACTTTTGATAAGTGGGTGGCCTTACTTAATTTTCGAGACAACGGAATCTACTTTAAAAATCCAATTTATCTTAAAAAACGCTATTTCTTCTATTATATAGATAAAACCATTTACTATACCTTTGATATAGAGGACTTATTTTATTATGCTCACCATAAGATTATGAAACGAGGGGGACATCTCTTTGTAAGTGACTTTGGTATGCAGGTAAATATCTTGTCCCGTTATGGTATCAAGAATTTTGCAGTAGCAGGCAGAGACTATTCTTTTATGAACGGCGATAGCTACGATTTTCGTTATCATAATATTGAGCTAATCAACCGCTATTATGGCGTGAGCAAAATCTACCAAAAGGGAATACCGAAGTATGTGGCAAAAATACACCTGAAGGGCAATTTCATAATTGGTTGTTACTCTACAGAGACCGAAGCTGCTATAGCTTTTAATAAAGCGGTTTTGCTTACAAGAGAATATGGTATTACAAAGAACTTCCCACAAAACTTTATTGATGGAGTAGACGAGATCGCCTATGCTGCTCTCTATCAAAAAATACGTATTTCGAAGAAGCTTCTTTCCTATCTATCAAATAAGTAAATATCCAGATAACTTCCATATAAATATATGTATGTTCTTATATGTAGTTATACCTCAAGCTTCTAGCAACTAAAGTTATTAATGTTTCCAACCATTAATAGTAACATCGTGAATTCAAGTATTTTGATATTAATATTGTATTTTAATACAACATTTGAATTAAGTTATCGTACTTATATTAGTTTAAAAATTTGTACGAGCAAACAGCTACTATCACATTATAATAGAAAGATTCCTTGGCATTTTTTCGACAAATTATATGACAAAACTTTAGAATATTAATTAATTTTTTATTTTTAAAAAAACGCTACCTAAATTTTATATTTATGGTATAATTAACTCATATTTTTTCTTCTTCCATTTTCATAGTTCATAAATTGAAGCCATCATGATCTTACAGGATCTGGTGGCTCGATTTATGCGTAACGAAGCAAAATCACGCTATAACTAAACTGTTACATATTCATAGTATGAAGAAGCCAAGCAAATCAGCTTATGGCTGAACTGGTACATGATACATATTCATATAAACATATTTACATAATCCTTATACCATGGTAGAATACTAACCGTGAGTAGCACAGATGGTCGCGCCCTTTAGGGTGAGGAAAGTCCGGGCTTCACAGGGCAGAGTGCCGGATAACGTCCGGTGGAGGCGACTCCAAGGCTAGTGCAACAGAAATATACCGCCAGGATTTCGGTTTACCGAAGTTCTTGGTAAGGATGGAAAGGTGGCTTAAGAGACCACCGCTCTTCTGGTAACAGGAGAGGCTATGTAAACCCCACTCGAAGCAAGACCGAACATAAGGCGATACGGTTGCCCGCCGTGCTTTAGGGTAGGTCGCGTAGTATTTGCGAAAGCAATACTTGAGCCATATGGTAACATGTGGTCAAGATAGATGACCATTCAAGACAGAACCCGGCTTATCGTACTACTCATAACAATGAAACTTTCACCCGCATATTATGTGGGTGTTTTTTTATGTATTGTGTAACTATACAAACTGTGCTTGTCCTCCTTTGCAAAATATGTGCATTTCAATTATATTATTGCAACTTCGTGAGGCAACCAAAAACAATAGAGCCTCATAACATTATATTCATTTCCTTATGCCTTTATGACAATTACTGTTCTAGTTAATATTATGTTTTTCTAGAAAATCAGCTAATAATATGGAGGTTTCTTTCTATTTCACAAATAATGTATCAGTATAACAGGCTCTCACACCCGAGAGGATTGTAAATCCATAAAAGAGAGTAATTTTCTATTACATAAAAAAGGGCTCTATGATAACTATCAGGGTAAAGTATCACCCTAATAGTTATCATAGAGCCTAAAAAAGAACGAATATGCCTTCTTAAACTACTTAAGAAAAGCACTATTCGTTCTCTGCATTTTATTATCTAATAATTTGTATGTGGTTTTCTACTATCTTAATGCACTAATATCACACCTTAAAACAACTTCCCCCTACAAATTCTCTTAAAATCGAATTATTAGGAATGGATTCACTTGGCATTGCTAAGAAGTAGTCTAGGAATTTTAATAATCTCTTTGCTTCCACATACTCTTCACTGGTTCTATCAATTCCAAATAAAATTGGTTCCGCATATTGCTTTAGGACTGCCAGTTCATAAATCAAAGCCGAATTAAACATTACGTCCGCATCTTCCTGAAAAGGAAAGATATTCTCATCTTCTCCTCTACGTACCGATGCCCACATGGAAATGGTCTTCTGTGCAGAAGCACCTCTGGTTCTTGCATCGCGCACCATACGGCGAATTAGTCTTCCATCCGTGGTAGGAATACGGTTATGTTCGTCAATATTAAGCTGGGTTAATGCACTAATATATATTTTGAATTTGCTCTCTCTTGGAAGAGAATAGGATAAAGCATCATTTAGTCCATGAATTCCTTCTATAACAAGAATATCCTCCGGTCCAAGTGTCAGATAATTCCCCTTATATTCTCTAAAACCTGAAATAAAGTTAAAATGAGGGATATCCACGGTTTTACCATTCATTAAATCCGTCATATCTTTATTAAATTGCTCTAAATCAATGGCACCCAATACTTCAAAATTAAAGTTCCCCTGTTCATCTCTTGGGGTCTTCTCTCGGTCAACAAAGTAATTATCAATTGCAATAGGATGAGGTTTTAGTCCATGGGCTTTCAACTGAATACTTAGTCGGTGTGAAAATGTTGTCTTTCCAGAGGAAGACGGACCAGCTATCATAATGAACTTCATACCGGGTTTATTTTTTATCGTAGCAGCAATTTCACTAATCTTTTTCTCCTGCAAAGCCTCTTGAACCAGCATTAATTCATTCATTTTTCCATTTGCAATAACATCGTTAAGCGAACCAACATTTGGTATCTCTAGCATATTCGCCCATGCGTTTGATTCTCTTAGTGTTGCATATAACTTATCCTGTGGAACAAAGGTATCAATGGTTCTTGGTTTCTTTTTATTCGGGAGCAGTAATAAAAAGCCGTCCTTATATTGCAGAAGATCAAAATACTGAAGCATCCCTGTACTGGGTGGCATATATCCATAATAATAATCTTCAAAACCATCCAAACTGTAGATATTTGCTTTTGATACTCGACGGTATTTAAACAACTTCTCCTTATCAAACATCTGATATTGACGGAATAGTTCAATGGCATCGTCGGTTCCAATGCTGCGTTTCATGAACGGAATA
Organism: Bacillota bacterium; assembly: GCA_023407575.1. Classification (GTDB taxonomy): domain Bacteria; phylum Bacillota; class Clostridia; order Lachnospirales; family Lachnospiraceae; genus Mobilitalea. The sequence goes on along the minus strand of JAEYLX010000026.1, from coordinate 364,338 downwards.
TCCTTCTTAACCAGCTCCTCCATTCTCTTTTTTACAGCAAGTAAGCGTTCACTTGTTAGTTCAAGCTTTCCATTGTACTCACAATATAGTCCATTGCTAATGGTATACTCAATGGACACCTGCTTTACATTCTCAGCTCCAAATTCAGCATAAAAAGCCTTAAGCATAACCAGTATCATTCCTCTTACATATGTCTTATGACCGGCATCCATAGCTGTGGTTACAAATCGAATTTTCCCTTGATCCTTCGCAGGTTTAAATAGTTCTCGTAATTTATTGTTCACAAAAGCCAATATAATCTCACTATCATAATCATTTTGAAAATCTCTGCTAATTTCTAAGAGCGTTGTATTTTCCGGATATTCATATATTTTCTCATTTATTTCAACCTTAATCATAGTACTCAAATTCTATCATCCTCCTTGTGATTTATAGGGTTACCTTTCATATATTATCACTCAAACTTCGCAGTACAAAAGCTTCTATTTTGTATGATAAAATAACTCTATTAACTATTCAAAATATTTAAGACCTTTTTGTATCAGCTCCATTTGTTGTTCTAATTCCTTTAATCTTATCCTAGAATTGTCCGTCTGCGTTCGTAGTAAATTATCCCTGATTCCCTCACATAAACTTAAATCCCAAAGTAGAAATTCCTTTAGTATAGAATTTTGCACCTCTAATAAAAGTCTTCCATAGTAAAAATGCTCGTCGATTGTAAGTTGATACCTATCTGACTCATCTCCTGCTTTTTCTTTTGGTATAGCTCTCATCATTACATAATATTTACCATCCTCATAGAGCATATTCTCTTCGACAATACAGAATTTCTGCTCTTGAAGAAATTGTCTTACTTTATTAATTTCTGATTGTGGTTGAAGCACCAGTTCTTTGACCGTTGTCATGACTTCTAATTTAGCAGATAAGATTTGAATGGTTAATGCTCCACCCATGCCACCAATTAATATGGTATCCACTTCTCCAACCTCTAGTTTCTGGAGGCCATTTGATTTTCTAGTTTCTATTTTATTTTCACAACCATACTTGATAATATTTTCATTCGCCCGGTCAATTGGTCCCTGGTTGACATCCATGGCAATCACTCTAGGTGAATTTTTCTGTTTGGCTAGGTAAATGGAAATATAGGCATGGTCACAACCCACATCTGCCACCGCGTTCCCGATAGTAACCAGATCCGCAACTGCCTGTAATCGTTTTGAAAGCTGCATGTTATTCTCCGAATTTCTAGTGTATCATCCTGTTACACGTATTCTTTTTGTTACTAGTAATAGTATCATTTTTTTCACTACATTTCTACACAAAATTATCCATATTATTTCTTACCTTGAATGAATCTAATGATTTAAAGCTATAGAGTAACCTCACTACAAATAAATTTAGGCTTTGTCAATACTCTTTTACCTTCTCATAAATAAACAAGGGACCTAAATGTCATTTCTCACATTTAAATCCCTCTACCTACTTATCTCATATATATTTTATAATATTTATTTGGTTCCTATTCCAAATAATCCTTCAACTTACGGCTACGGCTAGGATGTCTTAGCTTTCGAAGTGCCTTAGCTTCAATCTGTCGAATACGTTCTCTGGTTACATTGAATTCTTTACCCACCTCTTCCAGAGTACGAGCTCGTCCATCATCCAGGCCAAATCGAAGGCGTAAAACTTTCTGTTCACGTTCCGTTAAGGTTCCAAGTACTTCCACCAGCTGTTCCTTTAACAGGGTAAAGGCTGCTGCCTCGGCTGGCACTGGCACATTATCATCCTGTATAAAATCACCTAAATGACTGTCTTCTTCTTCACCAATTGGTGTTTCTAAGGATACCGGTTCCTGTGAAATCTTCTGAATTTCTCTCACTCTATCAACAGACAGATTCATTACTTCAGAAATTTCTTCCGGGGAAGGCTCTCTGCCTAATTCCTGTAACAGCTGACGCTGAACGCGTGTTAATTTATTGATGGTTTCTACCATGTGCACTGGTATACGAATGGTTCTTGCCTGATCCGCAATGGCTCTGGTAATTGCCTGACGAATCCACCAGGTTGCATAGGTACTGAACTTAAAACCCTTGTGATAATCAAACTTTTCCACTGCTTTGATTAATCCGAGATTACCTTCCTGAATTAAATCAAGGAAAAGCATTCCTCGTCCAACATACCGTTTTGCAATACTTACAACCAAACGTAGGTTGGCTTCTGCAAGACGTTTCTTCGCATAGTCATCACCATCGTTCATCCTTCTTGCAAGTTCAATCTCCTCATCCGCATTTAAAAGCTGTACCTTTCCGATTTCCTTGAGATACATTCTCACCGGATCATCGATATTGATACCTTCTGGAATGGTCAAATCTATGGGTTCTATATCTTCATCATCGTCTAAGATGATGTCCTCTTCATCTTCCTCGGAAATTCTGAGAACATCGACATTGTGCTTGTCCAGAAAATCATAAATTTTCTCGATTTTGCCGGGGTCCAGTTCCATGTCAGCAAAAAAATCGTTTACTTCCTGGAACTCAAGTACATTCTTCTTTTTTTCTGCAAAAGCCAGCAATTCCTTCAGTCTTTCCGTAAATTTTACTATATTTTCGTCCATAGATAATCCTTCCTTCTTAAACTCTTTTAATATTCTAACCACCATTCGATGAAATATGCAATTTTGTTAGGCAGACAATACTTGTACTCCTTTCTTTATCAGCCTTTCAACAGTTCCCCCGCATTAATAGCATCTAATTATTGTGGTAAAGTTAATTGTTTTTTCTTTAGTTCCGTCTTCTCTGTAATAATTTTCATCAAGAGTGCTGTGTCATTCACTTCAATTGCTTGTTTGCTCTGCTTGTCCAAACTATGTTCTTTCAGCTTCATAACCGTGTCAACCAGTGCTTTATGTTTTCCCGCTTCGTCCATCTCTCCGCGTATTTCTGCAGAGAAAAGTGCTGCAACTTCTGTCTGTTCCTCTTTATTTTGAAAATTATTAATAATCCTTGCCGGAATTACTTGATGTTCCTTCTCATATTGATCAAACACCAATTCCGCTACCTCATGATAAATACCTTCTGTAAAATCAATTGGTCTTATAACCCCTTTGATTTTTTCAAAAATAGCATTATCTTCAATTAACCAAGTTAGAAGAAGCTTCTGTGATTTCTGAATTCCGTCTTCTTGTACCTTCCGTCTTTTGATGGTTTGCTCTGTAGCTTCCTTTGGCTCCAGTCCCACTACAATCTGGGAACCAAGCCGATTTACCAATCTTCTAAGCTGCTCCACATCAATCTGATAGGTTTTTGCAACTGCATCAATATAAAAATTACGCTCCAGCTCTTCTCGAAAGCCAATCAATTTTTTCGCTGTTTCATTGAAAAACTTTGTCTTTTGCTCTGGATCTGCCATCTCATAATCTTTTTGCATTACATTTATTTCAAAGAAAAAGCTATTTTTCGCTTCATCTATCCGTTTTTGATATTCTTCTGCACCTAATGCCTTAATGAATTCATCTGGATCTTTGTAAGGCTTCATATCTATTACTTTAACTGATAGGCCCGCTTCCTTAAGAATTGGTATTGCTCGAAGTGCAGCTTGAGTACCAGCTCCATCACTATCAAAGGTTAAAATCACTTCATTGGTATATCTCTTGAGTAAATTAGCATGAAATACCGTAAATGCTGTACCAAGCGCCGCCACCGCATTGGTAAATCCCGCTTGATGCAGTGCAATAACGTCCATATAGCCTTCACATATAAGTAAATTCGTCTTTCTGGATGATCTTGCGAAGTTCAAACCATATAGATTACGACTCTTATCAAACAACTGTGTCTCGGGAGAATTCAGATACTTCGGATTACCTTCTCCAAGAACTCGTCCACCAAATGCAATGACTCTATGATTAATATCCATGATAGGGAACATGACGCGGTTCCAAAACTTATCCGAACCACCTCTCTGCTCATCCAGAGTAACCAATCCTGTAATCTTTAAGAACTCATCCTCGTAACCTAAGCCTTTTAAATATTTATATAGGTCATCACTGTATTTATTGGAATAGCCTAATCCAAATTGCTTAATGGTATCTTCCGACAAATCACGTCTTAGCAGATATTCATGTGCCTGTTGCCCTCTTGGAGATACTAATTGATAATAAAAATATTTTGCCGCTTGCTTATTCACTTCGAATAAGCGTGATCTAAGGTCCGATTGTCTTCGAGACTCCTCGGAATTAACCTCCTCGGGTAATTGAACTCCTGCACGCTCTGCAAGATGCTTTAATGCTTCAAGAAAGGAATAATTCTCATACTCCATAATAAAGGTAAATACATTACCTCCTACTCCACATCCAAAGCAATGGTACATCTGCTTTGCTCCGCTTACGGAGAAAGAAGGCGTTTTCTCATTATGAAAAGGGCATAGGCCCATGTGATTGCTACCTTTTTTTTGTAATTTTATGTAGGAGCCTATGACACCTACAATATCATTTTTACCCCTGATCTCTTCTACCAGTTCATCAGAATAAAACAATGTCCACACCTCCTGCTGCGTAGCTTCTGACTAATATACACCCCAAGCAGAGGGGATCATAATTTCTTTAAACTTCGTAACTGCATAGCGGTCTGTCATACCTGCAATATAGTCACAAACTGCTCGATACGCCGGTTCGTTCTGCTGCTCCATACGGTTTCGATATTCTTCCGGTAATCGTTCTAAATGTTTCATATAGTATTCAAACAGTTGCTCTAGCAACTGCTCGGCCTGCTGTTCCTGGCTTTTTGCCTTCTTATTGGTATAGACACTCTGAAACATATAGGTGCGAAGCTGCTTCATCGCAGTTTCTATTTGGGAAGACATAATAATATCATTCTTCCCCTCACTATTATTAATTATATCATGTGTTAGTGTATTCAGTCTTTCACCAAGACTGTGTCCGATAACATCTGTATACTCCTTTGGAATTTCTTCCTCTGTCATGATTTTGCCTCTAACCGCATCATCAATATCATGATTAATATAAGCAATCTTATCACAAAGACGTACAATCTTGCCTTCTAAGGTAGATGGTTTTCCCTGCGTTTGATGATTTCTTATTCCATCTCTTACTTCCTTGGTCAGATTTAATCCTTTCCCATGGTTTTCTAATAATTCTACCACACGAATACTTTGTAAATGATGTTCAAAGCCTTCCGGACAAATCCGGTTAAGTGCTCTTTCTCCTGCATGTCCAAAGGGTGTGTGCCCAAGATCATGTGCCAGTGCAATTGCTTCGGTCAAATCTTCGTTCAAGCGTAACGCTCTGGCAATTGTCCTAGCAATCTGTGAAACCTCAAGAGTATGTGTAAGTCTAGTTCTATAATGGTCACCTTCCGGTGCTAAAAATACCTGTGTTTTATGCTTCAGTCTTCGAAACGACTTAGAATGAAGAACTCGGTCTCTGTCCCTTTGATAAATTGGCCGTATATCACAGGGCGTCTCTTCCACATCTCTTCCTAAGGATTGATCTGAAAATGCAGCGAAAGGGCTAAATATCTCATGCTCTCTTAATTCAAGCTTTTCTCTTATATTTAAATTATTCTGCATATTGAAACCCCGCCTTTCTAGGGTGAATAGAAAAAGGATTATAAGTATCTATACTACTAATATTCAACAAGGTATTGCAGTTTCCTTTTTTATTTTAAAAAAATTAATAACAATTTAGCATTAAGACCAAAGAATACAGTACTTGCTGCTCCCTTGGCCCTTTTGTTTCATTTATTCTTCTTTATTATTGCTTTGATTTAAAACTTGTTGTTCCCTCCTTAACTCCGCTTCTTTCTTTGAGAAAACACAACCACAGTAATCTTGTCTATATAAATCATACTCCTTAGATAATTCAATGGAACGCTTGTAACCATTTTTCTTTTTAAAATCAGAAGGTAGAAAAGCTATCTGGTATTCCTTTGATAGGGCTTCCCCAATTTCATTCAGTTTATCTGCATTTTTATGAGGACTTATGGTCAGTGTAGTTGTAAAATAATCAAACCCCTGCTCCTTCGCAATCTTTGCTGCCTCACGAAGCCTCATCTCATAGCATTCAAAGCAGCGCAAACCTCCTTCAGGTTCCTGCTCCAGACCCTTAATTCTATCATAGTAATCCTTAGGATGATATTCACCTAGTAAAAACTTGACCTTTGAAGAAAGCTGCATGGTGTCAATCAATGTTTCCTGCTCCTTCGCTCTTCGAACAAATTCCTCCTGTGGGTGAATATTGGGATTATAATAAAAGATTGTAATCTCAAAATACATTGATAAATATTCCAGAACATAGCTGCTGCAAGGTCCACAGCAGCTATGAATTAATAATTTTGGTACATTTTCTTTTTGTTCCAGCTGATTAATAATTATATCCAGCTCTTTTTGATAATTCATTATAAATTCCAAACCTTTCTAGGTACCTGCAAGCTTTGGAAAGCAGGCACAATATTTGCAGCTAGAATAAAGGCAATTTATCCACACTGTTTACCGTGTTTCTAAAGAAACGCTCGCAAACAATCCAACAGCCTTTCCATCTCCTCTTTCGTACCAATTGTGATACGTAGATAATTATCTATTCTAGGTACATTGAAATGACGAACGTATATATTTTGATTTCGTAAATATTCAAGTATTGCCTTTGCTGGCACCTTTTCATGGGTAGCAAAGATGAAATTAGTTGCCGATTTTGGAAAACTAAATCCCAATTCCTTGAGCTTTGGCTCGGTAAAGGTTCTCACCTTAACTACTTTTTCTATTCCCTCTTCAAAATACTTAACATCCTTCACTGCTTCAACCCCAGCCAGGATAGAAGTAAGGTTCATGGTATAGGAATTGTAGGAGTTCTTCACATTATTAAGAGCACTAATTAGTATTGGATTACCCATTGCAAAACCAATTCTCATTCCAGCCATGGAACGTGATTTGGAAAAAGTCTGAACTACTAATAAATTCTCATACTTTTCTATCAATCTTATCGCGGATTCTCCTGCAAAATCAATATATGCTTCATCTATGATTACAATAGAGTCCTGGTTCCTTTTAATTATTTCCTCAATTACAGAAAGGCTTGCATAGATGGAGGAGGGTGCATTGGGATTCGCTATAACCACTCCGCCATTATCTTTCTTATAGTCTTCTAATTTGATATGAAAGTTTTCATCCAGAGGTTGTGTTTGATAAGGAATTTTAAACAAGTCACACCATACTGTATAAAAGGAGTAGGTGATGTCCGGGAAAATAATTGGCTTTTCAGAATTAAAAAATGTAAGGAATGCCATTGCAAGTACATCATCAGACCCAACTCCAACAAAGACCTGTTCCTCTTTTACCTTATAAAAATGAGCCAACTCTTTCACTAGAGGCTGCGCATTTCCGTCCGGATAAAGCCTTAGCAGATCAGTATTTATCTCTGATAGTATTCTTTGAACCCCAGGTGCAGGTGGATACGGATTTTCATTGGTATTCAACTTCACCATATCCTTTTTACTTGGCTGTTCACCAGCAACATAAGGAACGACATTTCGAATATTCTTCTCCCAAGGCTTCATATTTTTACCTTTGCAGTCGATAATTTGACCGCTATCCTTTCCTATCTAAATTAATTCGATACCATATCCTTTCATAACCGAATATTATGATTTGAGTGTTAAAAGCCTATAAACTGGAAGGGATGAATATGACTGTATATATATCCAGATAGCGCAGACCGGCATCTATGAATTGCCTCTTTTTAGGCAATTCATGGAATGGTAAGGCAAGTCTAGCTGGATATATATGCTGGCTTATTCATCATTTATTGACTAGATTGGCTTTTAACGCTCAAATCATAATATACTTTATGATATCCTATATTCTTTTGCTAACGCTAGAAATCCAGGTAGTGAACGCTCAATCACCCCGTAATCTACACAGTACGCAATTCTGCAATATCCCGGACAACCAAAAGCAGATCCCGGTACAATTAATATATTATATTTCTTTGCCGCCTCTGCAAATGCCTTATCGTCTTCTTCCAGAGCCTTTACAAAGAGATAAAAGGCTCCTTGTGGCTTCACACACTCATAACCATAAGAAGTTAAACTAGTGTAAATTAATTCTCTGTTCCGATTATAAACTTCCACATCCACCTTTGCGTCCAAGCATTTTGCAACAGCTCGTTGTATTAAGGATGGAGCATTAACATAGCCCAGAATTCTATTTGCAACATTTGCGGCGGCTATGATATTTTCATAGTCAGACAGTTGATCTGGTAATACCAAGTATCCAATTCTTTCTCCCGGAAGTGAAAGTGACTTACTATAAGAATAAGCAACAATCGTATTATGGTAGTACTTGGTCAGATATGGAACTTCTTCCCCTCCATAGACCAATTCGCGATAAGGTTCATCCGCTATTAGATAGATCGTAATGCCGAACTCCTTCTCTTTCTTTCTTAAAATGTCTGAAATCGTTTTAATTGTACCTTCACTGTAAATAACTCCGGTTGGATTATTTGGGGTATTAATTATAACTGCCTTTGTTTTTGAGGTAATGTGCTTCTCAAATTCTTCTGCACTGGGTTGAAAATCAGTCAGATTAGGTGGTACAACTACCAGATTTCCATCAAAATTATTCACGTAATTACGATACTCGCCAAAAAAAGGAGCAAAGGTCACAACTTCATCACCTGGGTTTAACAGAGTCTTAAGTATAACATTTAATCCTCCTGCCGCACCTACGGTCATAACAATATTATTATGATGAAAAGACGTACCGTAGTTTTTATTGATTGAATTTGCAATAGCTGCGCGAACATCCTCATAGCCAGAGTTATTCATATAACCATGCACTACATTTGGGTTTTCATCCTGAATTACCTCAAGTAAGGCTTGTTTTATTTCAAAGGGTGGTTCCACACTTGGATTACCCAGACTAAAATCATATACTTTATCTGCTCCATATAGCTCTGCTAAACGCTTGCCTTCTTCAAACATGGCACGGATCATGGAACTGTTCTTAACCAATCCTATCATCTTTTCTGATATCATCTTACACCTCCAAAAAGAATATTGTAACTATTATAACCCCGAGAATTACGCAGTGGATTCGAGTATTTCAAAGCCAAAAAGGATGTGAAGGTACTGAATAGTTACAATCAGTAAATTTTCTGAAAGTATAGCACACTCTCTATTCTATCGCAATAGTTATTCCTAAGGCAAATTTATATCTTAACCATCTTAGAACCAAGCTCTGAAATCTGCGGGTTCTGTGCTGTTACCCATATTCTTAAAAAGGGTTACGGTAAATCAATCCGTAACCCCTAGGCTTTATTAACTTATTTTAATCGTTTATTCAGGTTTACTCTATTAAATGTACTAATTGCAGCTCAACTTAATTACCGTTCACGTATATCCAAATAAGACTTTACAATCTCCACACATTTTTGAAAGCCAAGATTACTGCTGTTCAGACACAAATCATAATTCTTAGCGTCTTCCCAATTACGTCCCGTATAATACTTATAGTATTCTGCCCTATGCTTATCAATGGAAGCGATCTGTTTCTCCAGCTCTTTTTCTGGTTTCCCAAACATATCCTTCAAAGTTTTTACACAGTCCTCAAGGGGAGCATGAACAAATACACGAACTACGTTTGGATTATCTTTCAGAATAAAATCTGCACATCGACCAATGATGATACAGGTTTCATTTTCTGCCAACTCTTTAATAATCTTTGCTTGATAGTTAAAAAGATTATCGTTGGAAACAAAATCATCGCTATCGGGTGGAATTAATTCACCCTTATAAACATTGCTTGCTATACGAAACAACAGACTCTTCTTTAACTTTTCATCTGCTTTTGCAAATAACTGTTCGTTAATACCACTGTCATCTGAGGCGAAACGTAGAAGATCCCTATCATAATAAGGAATACCGAGTTCTTCTGAAAGCATCTTACCAATCGTTCTTCCGCCACTTCCATATCCTCTTGCAATTGTAATCACATAGTGTTTCATACTAATACCATACCTTTCTTGGTATAATCTTGCATTTTCTACAAGTTCTTTCTTCATGACTCTGATAACCATTTATAACGTCATAGGAAATATACATCTCTACTATGTAACCTATGAGTTCATTATCCGGATTATTCACCCAGATAAGCTTTCTTAACAGACTCATCATTCATTAGTTTATCCGCATCATCCGCAAGTACGATTTTACCTGTCTCAAGAACATAGGCACGATTTGCAATGGATAATGCTTTCTTCGCATTCTGTTCAACAAGTAAAACTGTGGTTCCACTGGCACTAATGCTTTTAATAATATCAAATATTTCACCCACAAGAATTGGAGAAAGTCCCATGGAAGGCTCATCCATAAGTATAATTCTTGGCTTCGACATTAAGGCACGTCCCATAGCAAGCATTTGCTGCTCGCCACCACTAAGGGTTCCTGCTAGCTGACTCTTACGCTCTCTTAATCTGGGGAATCTCTTATAAACACTTTCCATAGATTCTTCAATTTCATGCTTATCCTTACGGGTAAAGGCACCCATCAGAAGATTCTCATATACAGTCAGCTGCGCAAATACATGTCTGCCCTCCGGTACATGAGCAATTCCCAGAGGAACAATCTTATGAGCAGGGATTTTCTGAAGGTCTTGACCTTCGAAGATTACCTCACCACTTTTGGCGGTTATAAGTCCAGTTATTGTATGCAAAATGGTCGTTTTTCCCGCACCATTTGCTCCAATTAGGGCAATAACTTCACCTTCATTTACCTTAAAGGAAACGTCCTTAATTGCTTGAATTACTCCATAATAAACTTGCAAATTTTTAACTTCCAGCATCGCTTATAATTCCTCCATTATTCCCCTAGATATGCTTTGATTACCTCTGGATTATTAAGTACGTCTCCAGGTAATCCGTTTGCTAGTTCCATACCAAAGTTCAATACAAAAATTTTCTCGCAGATGCCTGCTACAAGCTTCATGTCATGCTCTATCAATAATATTGTAACATCATATTTCTTACGAATCAAAGTAATTGTTTTCATTAATTCTTCTGTTTCAGAAGGGTTCATACCTGCCGCAGGTTCGTCCAGGAGCAAAAGCTTCGGATTTGTTGCAAGAGCTCTTGCAATCTCCAGTTTCCTTTGCTTACCGTACGGAAGATTAGCCGATAATAAATGTGCTTCTTTATCCAAATCAAAAACCTTAAGGATTTCCATCGCACGTTCATTCATCTGTCTTTCTGTCTTAAAGAAAATCGGCAGGCGTAGGATACCAGCCAAAGTCGAATATCGATTGTTATTATGAAGTCCTAATTTAACATTATCCAGTACGGACAAAGCTCTAAATAATCTAATATTTTGAAAGGTTCTTGCAATTCCTGCTTTATTAATCTCTATTGTACTAAGTCCAGTTATATCTACACCATCCAAAGTAACCACACCTGCATCCGGTTTATAGACACCGGTCAGCAAATTAAAGGCAGTTGTTTTACCTGCACCATTGGGTCCAATGAGTCCATATAACTCTCCCTTTTCGATGGTTAGGTCAATGGAATCAACTGCTCTTAAGCCACCGAAGGAGATACCTAAGTTCTTAACTGTTAACATTGCCATAACTTTATGCCTCCCTCTTTTTCTTAAATAGTGATCCCAGATTAATTGGATGATTTTTACGCCATGCGATTATAGTTGGATTCCAATTGAAAATCATCATTACAATTAATACAATCGCATAAATCAACATACGATAATTACTCACAACTCGTAAGTATTCTGGGAGAAGTGTTAATATCACAGCTGCAATGATGGAGCCACGGATATTGCCAATGCCGCCCAGTACTACAAATACCAGAATCATAATTGACATATTATAACCAAAATTCTTTGGGGTAGCTACTAAGGTTGATAAGTTATGTGAGTAAAGCACACCTGCTACACCTGCCATAGCAGCTGATAAGGAAAAGGCAAGAATTCTAAACTTAGTAATATCAATACCAACTGATTCAGCCGCAATACGATTATCACGAATAGCCATGATAGCACGACCGGAACGTGAATTAATTAAGTTTGAAATAATTAAATATACAATGATTAATAGGATTACAGCAACTGTAAAGGTAGAATCCTTTGGAGTTCCAGAAATACCTTTCGCTCCTCCAATCAAAACTTCTCCACCCTCTGCAAGATTTAAATGTGTTGTATCTACCATGGAAAAATGAAGACCATTCTTATCGATTCCGAGATTAATAACATTAATAACATTTTTCACAATTTCACCAAATGCAAGGGTTACAATTGCCAGATAATCGCCGCGAAGTCTTAATACAACAACACCGATTAAAATACCGAAGATTCCTGCAAGGATTGCTCCAATTATAATTGCAAGTGTAAAACGAAGAAAGGTATTGGGAATAATATCAATCATGGTTTTTGAAAACAATGCACCGCTAAAAGCACCCACGCACATAAAACCAGCATGACCTAAGCTTAACTCACCCAGAATACCAACCGTAAGGTTTAAGGACACAGCTAAAATGGAATAGTAGCACAATGGAATTAACAAGCCCTGCATTAGGTTGGACATCATTCCAGTTGCTATCATAATCTGACAAATAATATATACAATAACGATAATCCCAATCGTTATAAGGTTGGTACGAGTGGATTTACTCATTTGTTGAAATACTTTTCCTTTTGACATGTTCCCCACCTACACCTTCTCTTGCATCTTCTTACCAAGGATACCCGTTGGTTTAACAAGAAGAACAAGAATTAATATCATAAATACAATTGCATCTGCCAGCTGTGAAGAAATATACGCTCTTCCCAGGATTTCAATTACGCCAAGTAATATTCCACCGATCATAGCTCCTGGTATGGAACCAATTCCACCGAATACCGCAGCTACAAAGGCTTTGATACCAGGCATAGCACCGGAGGTTGAAGTAAGACTTGGATAGGCAGAAAACATAAGAGCACTTGCAACCGCTGCAAGAGCAGAACCAATTGCAAAGGTAATCGCAATAGTCTTATTCACATTGACACCCATCAGTACTGCTGCATCTTTATCTTCGGATACCGCAAGCATACTGCGACCTGTCCTGGATTTCTTAATAAAAAGAGTCAATACAATCATAATAAGTAAGCACAATGGAATAGTAACCAAGGTCTCACCTGATATTGTTAATGCACCATCTGCTAATTTTAAAGGTGGTACTGTAATTACAGAAGTAAATGATTTCGCATCTGCGCCAAAGACCAAAAGTGCAATGTTTTGCAGAAGATAACTCACACCAATGGCTGTAATTAAAACGGCCAGAGAAGAAGCCTTTCTAAGTGGCTTATAGGCTACACGCTCTATAGTGATACCTAAGATAGTACAAAAGATAATTGCTATAGGAACTGCAATCACAGGACTTAATCCCATCGCACTCATAGACGTAAAGATAACAAAACCACCGATCATAATAACATCGCCATGTGCAAAGTTCAGCATTTTAGCAATTCCATATACCATTGTATATCCAAGTGCAATGATAGAGTATACACTTCCAAGACTGACTCCTTTAATTAAATAAGAAATAAAACTCATAAAAACCCCCGTCTGCATGCATTGCATGCAATTTTTTCATACTTCAATACCTGCATAAATAAACATCAACAGTTTAACAGGTTAACGTGCTACCTATTTTATCACAGACTTAGCTTTGTTACAACAAAAATTACTCGAATATGACATTAACCTTATCTACAAGTGTCAACATACTGACACTATTATATCCAATTTAACAGCAGAATAATAACTTTAATAATGCGTAAAGAACAACAGTGTGCATAACGGACTCTAGTGTTCCAATGCTTTTAATGCACAACTTTTGTTCTATGAACGTTGCTGCGCCTCATAAACCCACAAGGCTTTTTCTATAATAGAAAATTCAGAAAGCTTTCCTAATTATAAAAAACAAAATACAGAGAGGCATTCACCTCTCTGTATAAGATTTTTCTATTTTTTTATTCGCCAGTCATACAAGCTTTTACACCATATATGAAATTGTAACCTATTGTTAATTATTCAGCAGCTACATAAGCTCCGCTCTGGATAACAACTGCTCTAGGAGCTTTGTTAACTTCACCTGTTGAATTCCAGGTCATCGCAGCACCAGTAAGACCATCAACACTGATTTCTGTCATTGCTGTCTTTAATGCTTCGTTAATATCAGCAATGCTCATATCAGGTGTAACCTCACCTTTTTCAATTGCCGCCTTTAAGATATAGATTGCATCATAACCATCTGCTGCAAACTGATTAGGTACTTCATTATTATATGCAGCTTTATAATCAGTAACAAACTTAGTAGTTGCTGCATCGGTAGCATCTGCTGCAAATGGAGTTAATAACATAAGTCCTTCTGCTAATGCTGTATCAAAGTTCTCTACTGAAAGGATACCGTCAAGACCATCACAACCAAAGAAGGTTGGTGCATAATCAAGAGATGCTGACTGCTGTAAAATCAATGCTGCCTCTTTATAATAGATAGGTAAGAATACAAGTTCTGCACCAGCATCTTTTGCTTTCTGGATTTGTACGGAGAAATCGGAATTACTTTCTGCGGTAAAGGCTTGAACTTCTACGATGTCAAATCCCTGATTCTTTGCTTCCTCAGAAAATTTTTCATAAATACCGGTAGAGTATACATCGGAGCTATCATAGATTACAGCTACTTTAGTCGCTAAAGCGTGTTCACCTATGTACTGTGCAGATCCAATACCCTGATTAGGATCCGAGAAACAAACCTGGAATACATTACCATTCTTTATAACTTCCGTGGAAGATGCAGATGGAGTTAACTGGAACATACTATCATTAAAAGTTTCTGCTGCTACTGCCGCACAAGGCTTAGAAGTAACAGTACCCATAAGGATTTTCATACCCCAGTCCTTTAAAGTGTTGTAAGCATTTACAGATTTCTCTACATCATGAACATCATCTTCAAATTTAAATTCAATTTGTTTTCCATTAATACCACCAGCTGCATTAATTTCTTTTTTGGCAAGTTCAGCACCGTTTTTAACGCTCTGACCATATACAGCGGCACCTTCGGTTACAGGGCCAATACCACCAATATAAAATTTGTCACTATCTGTTTTTTTACCACAAGCTGCTAAGCTTGCAACAACCATGCTCGTTACTACAAGCAGGCTTAACGCTCTTTTTATCTTTCTCATAAATTCCCTCCTACATTAAAGATTCCTCTGAATCCAGATTATAAATAAGGCGTTCTACTCCCAAAAGCACATAGTGTCTTTGTACGGTGTACGAACGTCTTTATTCTGGATATATAATACCCTTGTATTTTTAATTTGTCAATATACTAATTTAAATTACTAAAGTATTTTTATGATTCAACTATTGCATTTTAAACCAATTCACCACCGCATTTGTCACAAAATTCAAGTCCTTCAATGGTAATTCCTCCACAATCCGGACAAATTATCTTAGCTGGTAGTATTTCTCGTTCAACAACTTCATATACAACGTCTTCATCCTTCTCTTCTGAATCAGCAGAATGCACAACAACACTTTCCGTTTCTTCTGTTTCAAAATCCTTTGCAAACTCATTTTCTGATGCGGATTTTTCCTTGTCTGAATTCTGTCTCTTCTTATTAAATAAGCGTTCTAATAATGACATAGTTACCTCCATGTTAGCACTAAGGGAATTATATAATTGAATGGATGAAACCTTTTATGGAATCCCCGGTATCTAGTTTTATTGTTTAAGAGGCTGTTGTAAAATCTATCTTGAATTTACAACAGCCCTTAGAACAATACTTATATTACATCTATGTTATTTCAATATAACGATATATATTCCTATTATTTATTCTCAAGAAGTAATTTCGGTTTATTGCTGCCCCTCATTTCAATGATTGGTACACCTTTTCCTTCTATATAATCTCTGGTAATTATGACTCTGCCAATGTTATCATCCTTGGGTATCTCATACATGATATCCAACATTACATCCTCAAGTATAGCACGAAGTGCTCTTGCACCGGTCTTTTTCTCCATCGCCTTTTCAGCAATTGCTTCCAGTGCATCCGGAGCAAATTCAAGATCAACTTCATCAATGGCTAACAGTTTTTGATATTGTTTTAAAATTGCATTTCTTGGCTCTTTTAAAACTTGTATTAACATATCTTTTGTTAATCCCTCTAAAGCATATAATATTGGTAAACGTCCCAAGAATTCAGGAATCATACCATATTCTCTAAGGTCATCCAGTGTTACCTTTTGCAATAAGTTCTGCTCATTATCATACTTATCTTTTAAATCAGCCTGGAAGCCCATGGAGGATTGCTTGTTAAGTCTTGCTTTTATAATCTTATCAAGATCGGGGAAAGCACCGCCACAAATAAAGAGAATATTCTGTGTATTCACTGTAGTTAAAGGCACCATAGCATTCTTAGAGCTTGCCCCTACCGGCACTTCTACGTCACTACCCTCAAGTAGCTTTAGAAGACCCTGTTGCACAGATTCTCCACTTACATCCCTGCTGTTGGTATTACGTTTTTTTGCTATTTTATCTATTTCATCAATAAAGACAATGCCTCTTTCTGCTTTCTTTACATCATTTCCTGCTGCCTGCAATAATTTAGAAATAACACTTTCCACGTCATCTCCGATATACCCAGCTTCGGTCAGGGAAGTTGCATCCGTTATAGCCAGAGGAACATTTAATAATCTTGCCAGGGTTTTAACCAAATATGTTTTACCACTTCCGGTAGGTCCAATCATTAACATATTGGACTTTTCAATTTCTATATCACTTTTATTGGTGCCAATTCTCTTATAATGATTATAAACGCCCACAGAGATAACCTTCTTGGCACGCTCCTGACCTATGATAAATTCATCCAGGCTGCTTTTAATAATATGTGGGGTAGGAATTGATTTACGATCGAACTCTACTTCCTTATTCTGTTCTTCACTTACTTTCTTTAACTTCTGTGACTTGGGCACATCATTGGTAATGCCAGACATATTCATATTCATCATACCAGGCGGGAACCCCATCATCTGCATATATGGGTTATCTCCCTTATTAATTGTATCAAAGGTCTTTTGCATACAATCCGAACAGATGCTGATTTGATTAGGAATATGTATCATTTTCCCAACCTTGCTCTCCGGTCTTCTGCAAAGATAACACACTTCTTCCATTTCTTCATGGTCATGATCAGTTGTATGTTTGTTATCTATATCATTATCCATATTATTCTTATCAAAATCGCTCATTATTACCTCCAATTTCCCTTAAAGGGTTGTCGTGTCTCAGGATTTCAGTGCCTATTAAAAGAATTATATCTTATTATGTTGTGTACGACAATATCTGTTTCCTTAAGCTTTCATTAAGAATTTACAAAAATTCTACAAAAAACTACTAAATTCGTTTATTAAAACTCAAACACCAACTTAGTATAATTCAAAAATTGTACTACCTGTTACAATATCTCTGATTTTGAAACAGCGCTTGAACTCCTAGCTTAACCTTGGAGCGTCCAATCAGTAACTGATATAACGGAAAAAGCGAATTGTCATAAGGTTTTCCCTTTGACAATTCGCTTTTTAATACAATTCTTACATTTGTTTCGTCATATTATTTGATTACTTTACCTTAATTTAATTATTCATTACCTGAACTTAAATTCGGATTCTGACCTAAGGTAACGGTAACTGTACTTTCTTCGTATACTCCATTTAAGTTACGAGAATAGGTTATCTTAACCTCTGTGCCAACTCTCTTGCTATTTACATAATCTCTAAGCTGTGTAATAGAGGTAATATCAATATCATCCGCACCTGTAATAATATCTCCTGATTTAAGACCTGCCTTCATTGCTGCTCCACCATCTGGAGTTTCATTTATATATACACCCAATGGCATATTATAGAAGGAAGCAACATCTTCTGTTACATCATTACCAGCAATTCCAAGATAACCCTGTTCACTTTCTTTTAACACCTCTCGATTCATTAATTCTGTTATAATAGGTGTTGCTTTAGAGATTGGAATTGCATAACCCATACCTTCAACTTCATAGGAAGCATACTTGACGGTATTAATACCGATAACCTCACCATTTACATTAAGCAATGCTCCACCACTGTTACCTGGATTAATTGCTGCATCAGTCTGCAATAGAACCATTGTCTTTGAATCATAACCATCGGAAATCTCAACTTCACGGTCCTTAGCACTTACATAACCCACTGTTACTGACTGACCAGATCCAAGTGCATTACCGATTGCAATCGCCATCTCACCGACTTTAACTTCATCAGAATTTCCTAATTTAGCTACCGTAATAGCATCCAAGGTTTCTTGTTTCACAGTTGAAATATCTACGGTGATAACCGCTAAATCGGCTGTCACATCAGTACCTTTAATAATCGCTGCTGCTATTGATCCATCTGCAAAGGTAACTTCTATTTCTGTTGCTCCTTCTACTACGTGGTTGTTGGTAGCAATCAATAATTCATTTTCATTTTCACCAACAATAATTCCAGACCCGCTACCTTCTACCGGTTGATCATAAACCTGGCCAAACCACTCTGTGGACTGCGTTGAGGTACTATTAATGGAAACAATTGCCGGTAGTGTATTCTTTGCAACTTCGCTTACTGCGTTTTTATCAACCGTCTTAATTGATCCGGTCTCGGTAAAGCCGATTTCATAATCTTTCGTATCAGTAAGTGATATAATATTGTTGGTGGTCGCATCCGGGTTGATTCTTCCGTAAATACTCTGGAAACCAAAGAAGCCAAACGCTGCAATTAATCCAAAGCAAGCTGCTTTACCTACAAAGCTCAATACTTTACTGGTTTTCCCGTTCCTTGGTTTCTTCTCTTTTACCTTCTTACCAGGATTAGAATTTCCATTATTCCAGGGATTCGGATTGGAGCTGTTATAATTCTGCTGATAATAAGATGGATTATAGTTCATATTATTATAACCATTGTTACTTCCATATCCAGAATTACTATTGTTTGGATTATTAAAGTTTGGATTGTTATAAGCATTACTGTAATACGGATTGTTGTTATTGGGGTTGCCATAGTTTGGATTGCTATAATTTTGGCTGCCATATCCAGCATTGTTCGGGTTGGAGTTATTATAACCCGAGTTGCTATTATTTGTATTACTGTTATTTAAGTTACTATAATCTGCGTTATTATTGTTTGCGTTACTATAATTTGAGTTATTATAATCTGTGTTACTATAATTTGAGTTAGTAAAGTTTAAGTTGCTATAGTTTGAGTTATTGCTTGTGCTGTTATCAGCTGCGTTATTGGGATAAGGATTATTAGATGGATCTAAATCAACCTTTTGATCGTCTATATTAATACTTTCCGTATTTATATTATCCTTACCAACTTCGTTTTCAATATTTTCATTATTTTTTTCTTGATCTGACATATAAATTCTCCTTTCGTAGGAAACATTGTTATTGATATCTTATGGACTATAGTGTAACAGGAGTTTGTGAATAGAATGTGAAAATATTACTAAGAATTTATGAAAAACAGCTTTAAAAATACCACATACTGCCTTACACAAAAATATTATTGTTGAATTCTAGGTAACTATGTATTATATTTATGCTAATCAGTAGCTACATATCCAAACAACTATAATTCGTAAATTAATTTAAAAATAGGAGTCCTTTATGATAAAAGACAATCAAAAAATGTTTAATAGATTACAATTTTTATTGGATGCAATTTTAATTATTATAGCATTTTTACTTACATTTGTAATGCGTTTTTATGTTCTAAAATATTTTTCTTTTTTTACATTAGGTGTTGACGAAAAATATTTTCATTTGGACGAATCTGCAGAAAGGTCTATTCTGGCTTTTCCAATCTATTTGATTGTTTATTATAGTTTTAAATTATATACGCCAAAACGTGGACGAACCAGATGGTCTGAAATTTTAAATATTCTTACAGCTAATATTATTGGTATTGCCTTTTATAGTACAGTATTATATTTTACGCAAGGAATCGATGATAAGATGCTTTCAAGAAAATTTCTTGGTTTATTTTTTATGATTAATACAACCCTTAGCATTGCATCAAGAATGGCTATTAATCAGATTTTGCGTTCTGTGAGAAGAAAAGGTTATAATTTAAAACATGTTCTTCTGGTGGGATATGGTCATTCTGCGGAAGCTTATATTGACCGTATATTTGCTAACCCACAATGGGGATACTATATTCATGGAATATTAGATGATACCATCGAAGTAGGAACTATGTATAAAAAAGTCCCTGTAATAGGTAGTATAACTCATCTAGATGCTTTTCTGTCAAAAATGGATTTGGATGAAATTGCAATTACTTTAAGTTTAAAAGAATACAGAAAACTGGAAAGCATTGTTTCTATCTGTGAAAAATCAGGTGTGCACACTAAATTTATACCCGATTATCATAAAATTATTCCTACAGAACCTTTAACAGAAGATCTCTTCGGACTACCTGTGATAAATATTAGAAATATTCCATTAAGCAATACTCATAATCGAATATTGAAACGAGCTGTAGATGTGTTTGGTGCAACGGTAGCTCTTATTCTTTTTTCCATTCCAATGCTCCTAGTAACCTTATTAATTAAGTTGTCCTCTCCTGGACCAGTTATCTTTACACAGCAACGTATCGGAAAGCATAATAAAGAATTTAAAATGTATAAATTCCGCTCAATGGAGGTACAACAAGATAAAGAGGAAAAGAAAGCTTGGACAACCTACCGTGATCCACGTGTAACCGGAATTGGAAAGTTCATCCGTAAGACAAGCATTGACGAACTCCCTCAACTCTTTAATGTTCTTAAAGGTGAAATGAGCCTCGTTGGACCAAGACCGGAACGTCCCTTCTTTGTTGATAAATTTAAAGAAGAAATTCCTCGCTATATGATTAAGCACCAAGTATCTCCCGGTCTTACCGGTTGGGCACAGATTAACGGTTTTAGGGGTGACACTTCTATCCGCAAGCGTATTGATCATGATTTATTTTATATTGAACATTGGACACTATTTCTAGATTTTAAGATTTTGTTCCTGACCTTTTTTAAAGGCTTTATTAACAAAAATGCTTATTAGAAATACGAATGATTTTCACCAGAAAGGCAAGGTATTAAGTACTCATGGCAAAAAGCAAGCAAAAAAAGAAACGTATCAAACTTATTAGTATCTTTATAGCAGAACTTTTGATACTGGTACTCATTTTAATTGGCTTCAAGGTATACACTTCCATGAATAAGCTGAATCGTATTGATCAGGATGATCATTTAATTCAGAAAAATGATGATGTTGAACAAGTGGAAGGTTTTCGTAATATTGTTTTATTTGGTGTAGATTCCAGACAGAATTACTTAAAGGACAGTACCCATAGCGATACCATTATAATAGCCAGCATCAATAATAAAACGAAAGATATAAAACTTGCATCTGTCTATCGCGACACTTATGCTAACATTCCAGACTTAGGTTATAGAAAAATCAATGCAGCATACTTTAACGGCGGGTATTCACTGGCATTGACAACTATTAATAAAAACTTTGACTTAGATGCCAGAGAATATGTAACAGTTAACTTTCTGGCGGTCGTAAATGTAGTGGATTTATTAGGTGGCATCACCTTAGATATCCAGGAGAACGAGCTAAAGTATTTGAATGGTTATATTAAATCCTTAAATAAAATTAATGGTACAAATGCAGAGAAGATTACTACTGCGGGGACCCAAGAAGTAAATGGAACCCAGGCAACTGCTTATGCTAGAATTCGATATACTGCAGGCGGTGATTTTAAGCGTGCAGAGCGACAGAGAATCGTTGTTCAAAAAATATTTGATAAAGCAAAATCCTCTTCCATCGGAACAATTAATGATATTATTGACGAAATGTTCCCGCAAGTTGCTACTAATCTTAGCAGCACCGAACTCCTGGGCTTAGCTAAGGACATTTTCTCCTACGACATTGTTGGTCAAGAAGGTTTTCCTTTTGAAAAGGATGCTCACACCTATCAAAAGGTGTCCCTCGTATTCCCGATAGATTTGGCCGCCAATGTAACTAAATTGCACGAATATCTGTTTGATGTAAAGGACTATGTACCAAGTGCTACCGTTAAGGAATATTCCGATTACATTGAAAGTATAAGAACTCAATAGAAGAAAATATCTAAGCTATAAAGTAGCTAAAATAAAAGCGTATATAATCAACTGGGTTTCTGCTTCAACCCTAAATGATTATATACGCTTTTTCTAAAATATTTTCATTATTTTCTCGTAATCGAACATAAGCATCCTCGTTCTACGTATCCGATTGCTTTATAACATTCATTAGAAGCATTATAATCTCCATCCGTATATAGTATAGGCATAAGCCCTTTTTCCTTAATCATACAACTCACTTCATATACTAAGCTTGACGCATATCCTTTTCTTCTAGCTGTTGGCGGTGTATACACTAATTTAACTTTACCTAATTCATCACCTAATTCAATACCACACATGGCCACAGCAAATCCGCAGTCGTCTTTCCAAAGATATAAATTGCCTGAATTAATATGGAATTGGGATATTTCTTCGAATTCTTCTTGCGTTATATTCTGCTCAGATGTCACTTCAAAAAACCCTTTTATAAACTGTCTAACAATATCGTAATCTTCCACAGCTACAAGAGAGATCGCCCCTCTCACTTGCTTTGAAGGAGGCTTAGGGTTGGGACAATCATAGGTGAGCATATTTTTTGTTGCATACCATTCATTCACCTTATCCTTGGTTTTTAGGTATTCTAGAAAATTATATTTAACATTAAAAAAGAAATTATCATCCTTGCCAAATTCCTTATTTATAATACTACAAACACTTTCATAAACTTCGTTCGTAATATCATCGTGTGTCCATATCCATACAGGATATGGACTGCAGGTATAGCATATAATGAAATATTTACGATCTGTTATAATCAACTTACAAGGAAATGCTAAAATACTTGATAGAACTGAAAAAGTTACTTTATCTTCTTTCAGAAGTTTTGCTATTTCTACTAACGTTTGATTTTCGTATTTGTCTATCATCCCATACCTCCCTTCAAATATTCTGTATCTCACCTTAATTATAATTAGATAACAATAAACTCAACTCTTTTTATAATGTTTTTTTACATGTTAAATTTCACAAAGGATATGCACCCATATTTATCACTAGCCACAAACCCCATCTTTTCATAAAAAGCTCTCGTCCTAGATTCATTCTCCGTCAATAATACCTTCTGATAGACCTGGGAATACTTATTCATCACTTCCGTCATAAGCTTAGCTCCAATCCCCTTATGCTGATATTCTTCTAGAACAATAATATCCTGTATGTATATAATTGAATATCCATCTCCTACTACTCTAATAACACCAATTAACCTATCTTCCTCCCACGCTGTTATAACAAGTAAGGATTTCTCATACGCTTTCCAAAGCATATCCGGATTTTTCGTATAATTGCTCCATCCCACATTATTATATAAATAAAGCAAGTCCTCTAGCCGAGGAATAACATTTTCTTTAACTTCAATATTCATTTAAATAATCCTTTCTATTAACAAATCAATTACCAAAATGAATTTTTATCCTCAATTTAACCACTCTACTACCTCCTACAGTTAATAATATTATCTTAGCTAAATATATTAGTTAGAACTTCATACCCTTTGTTATTCAATGGTACATTAAATATCATAATTTTACCATGACTTCATTTACTAAAATCAAAGAACACCATCTTTATAAATCCTCTTAAATATACCATGCCTTTTTAAGCTTGTAACTGTAGTAATTATAGCTTTCTCTATACGTCTTAAACGAGCGTCCCTTTTTCTCAAATGTTTCGCTAAATTCAATTTGAAGTTTTCCTTCAGCTTTTTCTTCTGTTTTTTCTTCAGCCTTTTTATCATAGACTATACCAAGAAAGAAAGGATATTACCTTCCCCAAACGCACTGTTTGACAGACAGCTTGTTGATTTTGTAGGACAAGGAGCAAACATTTTTGTTTGATACTGGCATACAAAATCGACAAGCTGTCTGTCAATCTGTGTGTGAGGGAAGGTAATATCCTTTCTTTCGCAACCTATAATATAAAACTCATCCAATTTTATCGAATCATAATCCTGGACCCGTTAAATGCTATTCGTTTTGTATCGGTAAAGCTTGCTCTAAAGTTGAACACTCCGGCATAGGCTTTGTTATCCCAAGCTCCGCCGTAAGTTAAAATATAGACGGTTCCTTCTTCTGCAAGGTTATACCAGGAATCACAATAATAACTGGAGGTTGATGCTCCACCGCCAATTTCAGATGGGAACATCATTAATGGGTAATCTTTGTCATAACCCATCTGTTTTACTACCATATTGGTGGGTTCACCAAATTTTTGAGGCGATAATTCCACCTTTTGAACAGGAATTGGATAATTAATCTTGTGAGTGTCACCTGTTGGGTATATCACATAAAGCTGTGAATCCTGCACATAGGCATTTTCTAATAAAATAGATACATTACCCCAAAGGTTCTCAACACCACGGTATTTAAAGGATACATGCCCGCTTAAGGTACCAACAGAGGCAGAGCTATAGTCAATATGATCTGTAAGGCCATTTTTACAAGGAAGGCAGGTTAAACCTGTTTCCCGCTCTACAATATCCATTGGCTTTCCTGTGAAGGTTACAACTAAAGTGCCCTTTTCTCCTTCTTTGATCGAAGTTATCTCTCTTTGGAAGATATCAGGTTGATTTCTATATTCCTCCCAGCTTCTTAAAATGGAAACTGCATCACCTACGCAAAATCTTCTTGTTACCTTAGAATCAGTAATAACAATTTGATTCGTAGCTGCTTCAGATTTTGCAGCATAGAAGGAACAGGACTTGTCCTTTAATAAATACGGTAAATGTACTTCTCCTGCAAAGATTGCCTGGGAATCTAAAACTGCTGTCTCCACCAGATAGAGACGTTGTATTGTAAGAATTGCTAACAGGTCACACTGCATAATTCCATTGGTATGTGCAGCCATTTCCTGCAAATCCTTTAAGGACTTTTTAATCAAAGGATAGGAATTGCTAACACTCTCAATTCGCTTATTAATCATTCGAGAGTGATACGCGCCAATGTAAATTTTATCAATAATTCCTTTATCGGTCTGGAAGGAAGGATCAAGGATATAACCCTCCTGCTCTGTTGCACTAATCCATAAATACTCAAAGTCGTCAATGATTTCTCTCTTACTATAAAACTTTGGTATTTCAACCATAACATTGCCATCACTGCCGTCTCTGTTAAAGTCAGGCTCACTACTATACTTAATTTGACGCTTCCCACTCTTATCCACCTTAACTGCACATACCTTAAGGTCGGACCAGGGATAGATTCTATCAAAGCTATTTTCATAAGGTGTTAAGTCAATATCATTGTGCAGGGCATTAAAGGTAAGCCCTTTCGCATCTCCTATACGTTCACATACAGGATTACTGTCATTTCTGCTCCATCTAACCCCGTAGGAACCTGTATAGATAGTGTCTTTATTTGGGGTTTGTATTTCTTCTTCAATGGTACAGATTCTAGGATCAATGGTAATAATATTGCCAACTGTCAATACGGTACCCTCCAGTAAGGAACCAACTGAATTACTTGTTTCCTGAAGGCTCCACACCCCATTTTTATAGGTTATGATTGCACCCTTTGATAAACGTGGCAATGTAATTTTATCTTCTTGAAATGGTACATAGTTCGTTAGTATCTTTCCATATTCTATCTGAAGGCGGTTATCCAGTATATTATCTTCTACATTTGCATAGAAGACTCTTGCATATTCCGCATTCTCAGGTATGTCTACCTTTGAAACTGTTTTATCCTGCATAACGTCAGTAATAACATTATACTTTTGTGAAATTCCTACATCGGTTAGGATTGTCTCATCCTTGGTCTTGAACTGCCAGGTGGAGCGATTATGTGCTGTTCCGCTTAAAACTAAACTTTGACCTTGACCGGGAAGCACAGGAAACCACTTTGTCGTGCGATGTATTTTTGACCCTTTGTTATATAAATTTGTCGAGTCATCTTTTAAATATCCCTTTTCAAAGGTCCCATTATAGAGATTCTTGCCATTTACCTTAACAATAAAGTTTTCTTGCGCTTCTTCCTCTGCAGTAATTGTAATTTTTAGTATTGGGTTCTTATTTGTAATTAATAAGCAACCATTCTCTGGTAAGTTCGTCTTCTTTTGAAGATTTGTCTTTTGTACTGCTACTGGTGTTTTTTTGGAAAACCATTTTTGGAAGAACATCTTTGTCCTCACTTTCATATAAAATTTTATGACTGATAACCTTCCGGTATCTACCAAAAAGCTATCAGTCTAAGTGAGTAAGTTGTTAAGTTTAATGATGTAACTGCTTTGCTAAACTTAACCTCTTACTTTGATAGTTCTAAGCTTTCCTCAAGGAATTTTAAAGAGGATTGCTTTAGTAGATTAAGTCTTTCGCGAACCTTTTCCGGTTCCTCAATCTTAAACATTGAAAATTCCTTGAACTCTTTAATACTATAAAGTAGATGCGACTCAAGTCCAAGCTGTTTCAAAAGGTCACTCGTTCTGCTCCCCGTATCGGAGTGCAACATGGATACGAACGGTTTTTCATAGAGGATGGAAAATACCGATGCATGGAAGGAATTTGTAATAACAAGCTCTGCTCCTTCAATCAAACCGAGAAATTCACCTGTATCTTCTGTATAATAGGGTGGAAGCTGATTGGTAAGACCTTTCGTAGGTCTCCTTTGTATCGTTGGTAATCCAAGCGCAATAGAGATTTTATTGGCAAGAGATATTACTTGTGGATTTTTCTCCATCATATAGACCAGTATATAGGGTTCTTTGATTTGACTCTTAACTTTAATCTCTTCATAGTCCTTTTTCTCTAAAAGCATGGTAGGATCTAGTACTACGTTTACCGGCAAAGTTGTCAGCTCCTGTATTGCAGGCTGAATTGTACTTTCTCTTACTGAAATTGCAGTAAATGTAGATAATGCATTGCTGATATTCTCTTTAAACTTGGGTAAAATATAGTCACTTCCTACGCTAGCCGCATAAGAAATCTTCTTTTTCCCTGGTTCTACGAAATTAAGAAAATACGCCGGATTAAAACCACCGATATGATGTGGATTCCAAACCTGATCACTGCCAACAATATAAGCATCCAGGTTTAGATTAGCGGGCTCAATTTCTGTGTAACTTCTAAAATCTCCAATGAGATTTAAATTCTTTCTCGAAAACTTAATAAACTTATTATATCTGGTTAGACTTTTGCGATTTATAATATATAAATTTAATTTTTTAAAATATCTTCTTACACCTTTTGCATTGCCTAGTGGATCATAAAGTCTATCGATAACCCTTGGGTGATAATGAATGACACCTGTATCCACTCCATAATTCTTTAAGACCTTCTGCAATGCCCATGTCTGCAACATTGCTCCATAGTTATTCGCATTATGAAATGTGATTACTCCGACCTTCATCCTGTGTCACCTCCGTTAAAATAGTTGAAAATGGAAATACGTGTTCCTGGTTATAAATAACGTTATCTGCCTTCTTACGAAGCAATTCAAATTCCTTGGTTACAACCACATAGGAGTATTCAGGGAAACGTTTAATAAAATATTTCACCTGTCTACGATAGCCGCGTCCTGCTTTAAAATCGCTTAAATTAAAATATTTAAAGTTATAAATAGTTGTTTTACCAAGTAAGCAGCACATATGACCAACCATTCTATCTAACATGGAATGATGAATTACATAGTCGAAGTGAATGCCAGCAAAATGCTTATCAATTTCACGATTCATAATTTTATCAATACGGTTATTGGTTAAATGGGTCTTAATTTTAAATTTCAATTGAAGCTTGCTTAAAATGTAATCCATTCTTGTATAATTCACTTGATAAGTAATCGGAATATAATTCACTTCTTTTTTAAGCAGTGAAAGCATATGGGAGGACTTCTTTGCTTTTGATGCCTTCATACATACATACACATCATAGCGATTTAAGTCCATGGAGTTGATTTCTTCAATTAATGCTCTGGTATAATGATCATTCTTCACGCCTCTGATAAATATAAGGACTTTCTCTCTTTTATCAGGCTGCACTTTAATTGCCTTGAAATGATCTTTATGATCTAATTTACCATGTAACAGAGTCTGTATGATTTGCTTCGGCGTATCAATGGAGTCAAAGGAACAGAACTGTTCAAAGAACTTAGGATAACCCTTATGTTCCGCACCTAATTCTTCAATTAACTGATCCACAGTATCTGCCTTTGGAAGCTCTAAACTATCTAAGTCAATATACAAGCCACGACCGTTCTTATATTCTTCCCTATCATAGGTAAATAAGACAATTTTACGCTGGGTAACCGCATAGTCGAACATAATACTGGAGTAATCGGTAACGAGTACATCACTGGCATTTAAGAAGTCATAAGTCTCATAGCCCGAAGGAAATTCTTTAATTCTCTGATAGCTGGTATACTTCATCTGATTTTTTACAAATGGATGAAGCTTAACATAGAAGACTTGATCATCGGTAAGCTTATTGTCAATTAGGTCGAAGAAAACACCTAACATTTCAAGTTGCTTTGCGGTATCCTTTTGATGAAGCATTCCTCTCCAGGTTGGCATGTAAATGATAACCTGTTTGTCCTCTATTTCTAATTCCGAACGGATTTCCTCATATCGATTCTTGTGAAGGAAAATGGAGTTTCTTGGATATCCACTAACCAAAGCAGTTCCAGGATAGATATCCTTAATCATATAATCCGTCATGAATGCTTCCTTGGAGAAGTCATTCTGGTATAATAAATAGTCTGCGATCAGGAAGTTTCTCTGAACATTTCCTAAACCAAATTCACGATTAGGTACAATTCTACCCATTGCCTTAAGCGGGGTACCATGCCAGGTATTTAAATACACCTGTTCCTGCTTCTTAATGAAGTATGGCGGGAAGCTGGTGTCTGTAACCAGGTATTTTGCACTTGCTAAGGCTCTGGCATAATCTCTCGAACGGATACTAATCATCGTTACATTGGTAAGGCTGTAGGTTTCTAACAGTGTACGATATTGCTTTCTGTACTTTCTGCTCATTGCAAGCAGAATGTTGTAATCCTTGTATTCTTCCTTATGCAATTCTCTAATAAGTGCAAAGATATTACCTGCAATATCCTCTCCGTGTTTAGATTCAAATAAAATATCATTTGGACGAATAGAAAGTTTTTCATACATATGGGTATAGAAAACACTTCCACCCTGTTTCATAATCTTAACGATAGGGAGCTTCTTCTTAATCATCTTCATTCTATCTTTGCTCTTAATAAAGCGTTTTATTTTCTTTCCCCATTTAGATTTAAAATTTCTAGCACGTAAAAACAAGTTCATAACCCTATCCGGTGTTATTTCACGGGTTTTAGTCAGCCTTATCATCTTATTCTTATTGGTATACAGCTTTAATCTTGCTCTTAAAGCACCAGAGGAATATTTTAAGTAGTGGTTGTTATGCCAATTAGAAAACTCTGTGTCCAGAAACTCCTGGGTCTCTTTAATAATAGAAAGCTTTACTTCCAGTTTTCCTTTGTTGCCACCTGCAAACAAAGCTCCATAACGATAGAGGAAGTGTCTGGTACAGATATACTCCAGCTCATCATGGTAGATATCCATGTATCCATTTGCTTTCATAAAGTCAACTACCAAACGGAAAGCCTTTACAATATCAAGGGTTTGCTCGCTAAAGCTGTTTAAGAAGCCACCCTGGGTTGTTCTACGGTAGTTGTAGAGGGGTTCTTCTACTACACCAATACTTTCAGCACGACAACAAGCCTCGAATACAAGAACAAGGTCCTCAAAACGCATATTCTCTGGAAATTGTAAACCCTGTAATACATTTCTTCGAAACAGTTTGTCCCAAGGGAAGGGTGAAATATGTGCTAACTCATACTTGTGCTCACTTAAATTAAAATTCGTATTAATCAGCATGGTGGGTGCCGATTTCTTTTTCAACTCACCGATATTTTCACGCTCATAGACATTATAACGACCGCAAATAACAATATCATTATTGTCTCTAATGGCCTTCTGATATAGCTTTTCACACATATCCTTTTCGATGAAGTCATCGCTGTCCACAAACAAAATGTACTCACCGGTAGCCCTAGCCAGACCATAATTTCTGGCATGACTTACCCCATGATTTTCTGTTGTGAACACCTTCATACGATCCGAATGCATTTTTTCGTATTCATTTAGAATACTTATACTATTATCCTTACTACCATCATTGACTACGATAATTTCTATGCCCTCTAAAGTCTGATTAACAACACTTTCAAGACATGCTCTAAGATATCGTTCCACATTATACACTGGCATGATAATACTTATTTTAAAGTTCGAATTATCCACTTAACGTTCCCTCCAAAGTTATCGCTGTATTTATAATACTAAATTGTAACTGTTCAGCCTTTACTGTTACAACCATTACTACTGTGTTGCTACCTATTTATCTTCCCTAACTATTTCCCCTTATTGTCTTGTCGACCTGTCTTTCTTTACTGTCTTTCTTTACTGTCTTTCTTTACTGTTTCCCCTAACAGTCTTGTCGAACTATCTTTTTTTCTTCTTCCCCTAACTGTCTTCCTTAAATATCATCCTTAACTGTCTTACGAAATATTTTTAAGTAAATTCTCTCTGCTGCTTTTCCATCCAGATACTTATAATTCTTTCCTTTAAATCTTTTAATTCTATCAAGATCAAACTTATCCTTCAATAAAAGTTCTAAGACATCGTTTGTATCTTCCACAATTGGTCCCGGTACATAATCGCCATATGCTCTATAAAATCCCCTGCCATTGTCTGAAAAATCATCAAGGTCATAGGCATAAAACAACATTGGCTTTTCCAATAAGCAAAATTCAAATAGTACCGAAGAATAATCTGTAATTAAGTAGTCCGCCACCACCAGAAGCGTGTTAATGTCCGTATATGCTGACATAGGTACTATATTGGGATAAGAGGATATACTCTTTGTTGTTTTCTGATAAGCCTCCATAACAAAGGGATGAAGACGAAGTAATAGGATATAATCCTCTGGAAGCTGTTTACTTAGCAGCTCCACATCCAGCCTTAATTTAGGATTATCCTTCTCCTGATCTCGAAAAGTCGGGGCATAGAGTACAAGCTTTTTATTCTTATACTGGGGGTACTGTGCAAAGAACTTTATTCTACGCTCCTCCATCGATTCTTCACGAAAGAACAAATCCGTTCTGGGCAATCCATAGATAAACACCTTATCCTCCGGCACTCCAAAAGCACCTGCATATTCCTTTTTTGTATCTTCACTGTTGACAATTAGATGTGTAATTCTTTTATTTGCTCTCCGCTCGAGCTCTTTAAGTCTCCCCGTATTCACATCCTGTCCAAACCGTTTGATGGTTCCTGTTCCATGCCAGAGTTGAATAACTTTAACTTTATCTGTAAAGTTCAGATAAGCCATTGGAAGGAAGGTATTATCTAATAGGATAAATTCACTTGTTGCAAGTTGGTATGGCTTCTCAATAAAAAAGCTAACTTTTCCTTTTATCATATTAAGTTTTTTTACCGCATTGCTATCTGCTTTTTTCAGATAATGAAAGGTATATTCTTGATCCATCTTCTTCAGATAATCCACCATTACCCCCACATTACCATCCCTGCTGCCATCATGTGTCATTATTCCAAATACCTTCTTGGGTTTAATGGAACAAAACAGGCGAAAGAGATAGAAAAAACCTGCAAATATGAGATAGCCGATAACTTTCATATCAATGACCATGCCTTTCTCATTACCTATAACGGTAAGTTACAGGTGCTGCATACTTCCGCTAGAGATTAATCTATGACAATATAACTTTACTTCGAAGTATGAGTTCTAATTAAATCAACTATTTTTTGTGAGGCTTTCCCATCATCTGCATGGTTGAATCTCTGCCTAAATGCCTCATATTTTGCTTCATAAGATTTATAATTATAGGTACTGATTTCTTTCACCAACTCCTCATTGGTTAATACAATTGGACCTGGAGCTTCTTCAAGAAAATCAAAATAAAATCCTCGTAAATGATCCTTATATTGCTCCAAATCATAGGTGAAAAATATCATTGGCCTATCTAAAAGACTGTAGTCAAACATAACTGAGGAGTAATCCGTAATCAACATGTCCGAAACCAAATATAGCTCTGCTATATCACAGGAGGCATCAAAATAGTGCAGAAAATTATCATATTGCTCTAAGTTCGACTCTTCCCCCACCAGGTAATGTGCTTTTACCAGCAGACAATACTCCTTATCCAAGGTATCTTTTAAATAGTTATAATTCATTGCCGAACTGAATTTATACTTTAAATGTCCCAGATGTTCATTATCTCTCCAGGTTGGAGCATAAAGGATTAGTTTTTTATCCAGAGGCAGCTTCAATTTCATTTTTAAAGCTAAAATTGCAGCAGCATGATTGTCACGAAATAAAATATCGTTTCTTGGATATCCAATCTCTAACATGGTACCCTGAAAAGCAAATGCCCTTCGAAATATATCTGTGGAATAAGAATTCTGGGAAATAAGATAATCCCAGGTCTCTGTATTTTCTGCAAATTTCTTCTTATAATCCTCTAAACTGACTTCCCCTTCCATGGATATTTGCTCAAGATCCAAAGCAAGTTTTTTCAGCGGAGTTCCATGCCAGGTTTGAATATAGTTTGTCTTCTTTTTCTTTCTTAGGTATGTAGGCATACGGGTATCACTAACCCAAAAACCTGCTCTCGTTAAATAATAGAAATAAGGTAAACGGATGCGCTTTACCTTCTTCACATTACCAGGCAGGGTAATGGATGTATCCTCTAAAATATAATAACAGCGAAATACCTTATCCAGCCCTTGTGACACTAAATATTCATATATTGCTTTGGGATTGCCAGAATAATTTCTTCCAACGTTACTTTCAAAAATAATGATATTTTTATTCACCTTACAGCAAAACCAGAGCAATCTGTAGATTACCAAAATGGGTAACTTCATTATTTTTCGAATACTTCGTTTCATAGAAGGCTCCATTCCCTCGCAATGCTACAGTTCAAGACAGCTGTCGCAAATTCATTTATTTATCATCATTTATTATTTTTCAACTTTTTTCAGATTTAAGTCCGTTTTAATTTTAGTAGTTGAAATTCCTTCTGTTCTTGGTAAATAGACAACCTCACAATAATCCTTTAGAAAGTCAAATTTTCCTTCCCAGTCATCTCCCATAACAAATACATCAATCTGATTGTTCACAACGTCATCGATCTTCTGTTCCCAATTATATTCCGGGAGAACTTCATCCACATATTTGATTGCTTCCAGAATAACCTTTCTATCTTCAAAGGGATAGTATGCCTTCTTGTTTTTGATTGCATTAAACTCATCAGAGGAAGCCACAACTACCAGATAATCTCCAAGTGCTCTCGCTCTACGAAGCAAATTTATGTGTCCAACATGAAGCAGATCAAATGTTCCATAAGTAATTACTTTTTTCATTTATTTCCTCCATAATTGTAGTTATCTAAATAAATATAAGGCGAAACTTTTTCAAATTCTTAAGCAAAACTATTCAGAACTAAACTCGGAAATCCATGGTATCCTAACTGTTTAGCTTTTACCTTTATTTTACCTTCTTCTCATATATCTTACAGATATCTGCTACATCTCCCTTTGCAATCAAAGTTCCTTTTTCTAATAGGATTGCCTTATTACAAATGGTTTTTACCTGTTTAATATTATGAGATACAAATAGTACGGTAATACCTGTATCAAACATGGTCTTAATCTTCTCTTCACTCTTTTTTCTAAACTTGGCATCACCTACAGCAAATACCTCATCTAAAATTAAGATATCTGGTTCTACGATGGTTGCAATGGAAAATCCCAATCTTGATTTCATACCGGAAGAATAATTTTTCACCGGTACATTAATGAAATCACCCAGTTCGGAGAATTCTACAATTTCATTAAACTTCTCTTTGATAAATTCTTTGGAATATCCAAGTACAGCACCGTATAGGTAAATATTTTCTGCACCCGTATATTGCAAATCAAAACCTGCTCCAAGCTCAAGTAATGGTGCTATCTTACCTCTGGTTGTTACGCTTCCCTCAGTTGGTTTCATTACACCGGCAATGGTCTTTAGCAAGGTACTTTTACCAGCACCATTAAATCCAAGGATACCAACTCTATCCCCTTCTTCTATTTGAAAGGATACATCCTTCAATGCCCAAAACTCTTTATAACTTAATGTACGTTTAATTTTTCTAATTACAAATTCCTTAAGGTTGTCCACTTTTTCCGTATTCATTAGAAAGCGTACACTCAGTTTATCAACCTTGACTACTACTTTACCCATGTTTCCTCCAATTTGCGGCTATGTCTGCTATCTATTTTTAAATCCTATTTTATCCTAATAATATTACCGTATTAGTCTTAGTCTATATATTAAGAATAAATTCATCCTGCTTCTTGTAAAACATCCCAAACCCTATAACCAATACCACCAAACTAAATCCAAGAGAATACAAGAGTGCAAAGGAATCAAGTGGTCGACCATAAAGTACAGTGTTTCTGAAATTTAAAATACATGCATAGAGAGGATTGTACTTAAATATCCAGTTAAGGTCGCCATTTGTTGTTACATTCTCGACTTTATAGAAAATTGCACAGCAATACATAATTAACATCAGTACTACGCCCCAAAGGTATTCCACGTCACGGAAAAACACCGCTAAGGTGGCAAGAATCATACCCACACCCAAGGCCATAACAAATAGAATCGCAAGCGGAATAACTGCTTCAAACAAATAAATTGTTGGCTTAACCTTAAGTACGATTGACACTCCAATTAATACAATTAACGAAATTAAGAACGTTACAAATTGAGATATTACGGATGCTAAAGGATAAATATATTTAGGTACATATACCTTTTTAATCATCTGTGCGTTATTACGTATGGATTTCATAGACCCTTTTGTGGCATTAGAAAAGTAGGTATACAACAATCGTCCTGTTAGAACATAAACAGGAAAACTTTCACCTCTATTACCAAAAATTTTTCCAAATACTGTACTCAACACAATCATAGTCAAAAGAGGCTCAAGTAAAGTCCACAGTATTCCCAGGTAGGATCTTCTATATTTCAATTTAATTTCCTTAACTACTAACTCTGATAATAAAAATCTATATTTACTAAAATTCTTTAGACTCTGTTTCATCTTAATCCCCTTATCATTCTTCCATTATTACGTCATTATCGCAAAGCAAGACATTCCTAGATTACCACTTTATTCAAAAACTTAACATCAAAGGGATTATAGCATTCAAAGAGGGACAAGTCAATAAAACTTCATTTGTTGACTAAAGTCAAAACCCCATTTTCGACTTATAACACACCTAAAAACTATTCAAAGAGCTAGAAGAAACATGCTCCTCGTGTAAAGGAAAAGCCGCTGAACCTTATTCATAGTCCAGCAGCCTTCTATTATCTATTATTTCCTTTTTGGGATGATTTATAATAGATTATTATATTATTTGATATTCTTCTAAACCAGTCAGAGATTTTTCTTTATTCAACAATATTCAATCGATTTAGTGCACTAAAGATAGCTCTGATAGAGGCTCTAGTAATATTTGAGCTGACACCAACGCCAAAGATTGTCTTTTTGCTATCCATATCAAGCATTTGAATATAAGCAGCCGCTTGTGCGTTGGCTCCTCCAGCCAATGCATGCTCTGAATAGTCAAGAATCTTAAGATGCACGTTAAGCTCCGCTTCTAAGCCTCTTAATACTGCATCGATTGGACCATTACCGGTTGCTTCGAGTCTCTTAACCACAGACTTATTGGTATATTCAAGTACCACCGCTGTTGATGATTCTCCACTATCAGCAAGATCTTCAATCCTACATTTCTTAAAGTGCAGCGGTTCCTTCTTATCTAAGTAAGTATTCTTGAACTCACTCATAATCTGGTCCGGACTAACTTCACCCTGCTTCTCTGATAGCAGCTGTATTACATCTGCAAACTCTTTATGCATTGCTTTTGGCAATTTATAACCATAATAGTTTTCCATAACAAATGCAACACCGCCCTTACCGGACTGGCT
Organism: Bacillota bacterium; assembly: GCA_023407575.1. Classification (GTDB taxonomy): domain Bacteria; phylum Bacillota; class Clostridia; order Lachnospirales; family Lachnospiraceae; genus Mobilitalea. The sequence goes on along the minus strand of JAEYLX010000026.1, from coordinate 328,024 downwards.
ATTAATACGAACGATTGGTTCATACTGTCTTCCGATATCAGCTGGATCAATAGGAAGATACGGCACAGCCCAAATGGCACTGTTACGCTCCTTCATCGCCTTAACACCCTTATTGATAGCATCCTGATGAGAGCCAGAAAATGCGGTAAATACTAATTTCCCCGCGTAAGGATGCCTCTCATGTACTTTCATTTTGCATAGACGCTCATAGGTTTCTATGATTTCATTTACATTATCTATATATAATTCAGGATTAATTCCTTGGGAAAACATATTATAAGCCAAGGTCAAAATATCTACATTACCGGTTCGTTCTCCATTGCCAAACAATGTACCTTCCACACGGTCCGCTCCGGCAAGGATGGCAAGTTCTGCAATTGCAACTCCTGTACCCCTGTCATTGTGTGGGTGTACGCTTAAAATAATGGTTTCACGGTCCTTAAAATTGCGATTCATCCATTCTATCTGATCAGCATAGACATTCGGCGTATTCATTTCTACCGTTGCAGGAAGGTTGAAGATAATTTTATTCTCTGTTGTAGGTTGCCAAATATTTTGCACTGCATTGCATATCTCTAGTGCAAACTCCACTTCTGTTCCGGTAAAGCTTTCTGGCGAATATTCTAGGATTATCTTTCCTGGAAATGTCTTGGCATACTCCTTCACCAGTTTTGTTCCTTCTATTGCAATCTGTTTAATTTCTTCTCTGGACATTTGAAACACAACATCCCTCTGTAAGGTCGAGGTGGAGTTATAAATGTGTACAATCGCCTTTTTAACCCCTTCCAGTGCTTCAAAGGTTCTTTTTAGTAAGTGTTCTCTGCACTGTACCAATACCTGAATGGTTACATCCTCTGGAATTAATCTTCGATCCACCAACTGTCTTAAGAAATCAAACTCAATTTGAGAAGCAGAGGGAAACCCCACTTCTATTTCCTTAAAACCAAGCTTCACTAATAACTGAAAGAATTCAATTTTTTCACTAACCACCATTGGTTCAACCAAGGCTTGATTACCATCTCTTAAATCTACACTGCACCAAGTGGGTGCTTTCTCTATTTGCTTTGATGGCCACTGTCTTTCCGATATTTCTATAATTGGATTTTTTTGATATCTTTTAAAATTCAACATATGCTATTCCTCCTCGAATAATAATTCAAATACTCACTAGTATAAGTAACTTGGATTACTTACGGAGTCGATATATCACACTGTAAATTTTAACGATAAACAACTTGCTATTGTCTACACGAGCCCCAACTGCATCATCTCCTTCCTTATTTTATTCTTATCATCTTTAAGCCAGTTACGGTTTTTTATTTACTAACCTATACTAACTTTGATTTTAAAATAACTTGCCATTTAATATAGTTATAATTATATTAACACACATTATGTAAAATTCTTTCAATATGCATAATTATACTTCAAATTTATTATTAATCGTATATTACTATTTATCTCATAAAGCCTAGACTTTTAAATATAATGTCATATGCTAATAGAAGCTAGCTAAAATTATTGCTATAATTAAAAATACTTTATAATTGAAGGAAACAAAAAAATAGTCACCATTATCTGTCAGGTATATTTATACACCTATTGATAATAGTGACCATTATAACATTACACTTTTTCTTTCGCAACTATTTTTTTACAAGGTCTTCACCAAGACCATTCTCTATACTTTGACAGATTCCTTTTAGTGCCATTTCTTCATCGGGACCTTCACAAGTCACCTCAATCTCATCTCCCTGTTTAATACCAGCGGATAACACACTTAGCAAACTTTTTGCATTTACTGTCTTCTCACCAATATGAATTAGTATGGTTGATTTAAATTCAAGAGAATTATTACACAAAACGCCTACCGGTCGAAGATGCAGACCATCTGGTATATCAATAACAATTTTCTTACTAATCATAAAATAATCATACCTTTCTCAACATGAACAATACTATCCTCAAACATTTACTACATTAAGGCTTCAAATAAATTCGAGTGGTTAGTTCACTCATTAAAAACTCCTGACTATCCGCTTCAACTTTTAAAGAAACCTCATATGTACCTGCGGAGTAACTACTCAAATCAATATAAGGCTTTAAGCTATTTAACGTTATAGCATCAATATCCTTAACAGGACCATAGAAAACGGCTGTAATTGGTGTTGTATTTACAAATGCTGCATCTAAGTCCTGTGGTTTATTCCTTATATCTATATCCGCCGGCCAAATCATTACCTCTTTTGTTTTTGCCTTCTCTAAAGTTATTTTGACAACAGCTGTCTCATTATCTCCCACAAGAATAATACCCTCGGGCAACTGTTCTTTTATATTGACTTCCTTTTCAAGGTCTTCCGTGATTCCTGTAATATCCTCTTTAATTGTTAAGCTGGTAATACTGTTTAAATCCTCATATTTCCCTGTAACCTCTATGGTCTTAGGCTCATACTCAGGTGTAGAGGCAAGCATAAAGCCCTCTCCCGGTTCCCCAACCGTTTCAATGGTTAAATCTATTACCTTTGTGCGGTACATAGTTACATCAACAGGTATATATTGATCACTGAATTTCAAGTTGGAGGCGTCGATTTCTTTTCCATCTTTATCTAATGCCTTTGGTGCTTTTTCCGTACTAAAGCTGCCTTCAAAGGTACTTACATCCACCTCAACCACAACTTCTGCAATACGCTCAATTTTGGAAGCAGGACCAAACACATTAATCAGCTTTTTAGCACTTTTATTAGCAACATAATACCCTTCCGGGGGTTCGCCTTTTTGTGTCACATTCACCTTAAACTGTTGTTCTTCAACGTCTTCACGTTTTACTTTCAAGACCTGGGATAGTCCATCAATCACTGTTACTTCATTCCCATATCTGGGACAGGTAATTTTTATTGTAACCGTATCAAATTCGGATAGCTTTGATAGATCAGCCGTAACAAGAAAATCTGATTTCGTTAGATTTTCCTTAATTGATCTTTTTGCTGCTATTGTAAAATCTATTGTAGCTCCTTCAATTATCTCATATACCTGATCTTTGGCTTCTATTTCGTCTTCATTCAGTACACGAACTGTTACATCGTCAAAAAATTTTGTTACTACTGGATCTTCTAAATTAGTAATGATCAGCCATAATAGGGCGGCAAGAATAATTGATAGAATTTTCATACCAACATTTCTAGTCAACTTCTCTTTCATTCTTAACTCTTCCTCTCCAAAGTTTCAACTTCTTAACTTCATAGGTCTTCTTCTGAGCATCAATTAATTTAGTTCTAAGATAATCACCGTCAATGTTGCGGATTAATTTTCCTCCTTTGGCAATGGAAACTTTGCCCGTCTCTTCTGATACGATGATTGTTAAGCTATCAGATACTTCACTTATTCCCACCCCTGCACGGTGTCTGGTTCCAAGCTCTTTACTAAGCTGCATGTTATCCGATAATGGCAAGTAACAGGTTGCTGCCCCAATTCGGTTTCCACGCAGGACTACTGCCCCATCGTGTAACGGTGTATTATGTTCGAAGATATTAACTAATAATTCACTACTCACAATACTATCAATTTGAATTCCCGTACTCTCATATTCACTAAGAGATACATCCTCCTCCAGAACAATTAATGCTCCAGTTTTAGATCTGGCAAGTTCAAAGGTAGCACGTACAATTTCATTTAAGGTGTGATCCGAAAACTTTTCACTTTTATCCTTGGAATCGTCAAAGGTTATAATGGATTTCACTATATTCTTCTGTCCTAATTGTTCCAAAGCTTTACGAAATTCTGGTTGAAAGATAATTACAATTGCAATAATACCAACATTAATTGTATTTTTAATAATCCACAATAGAACATTTAGATCAAAGATTACTGCTGCGAGCCAAAAACCCATGATTACCACAAGACCTTTTAATAGTGGCCAGGCTCTTGTGTTCTTAACCCATTTCACCAAATGATAGATCAAAAAGGCAAGAGTGCATATCTCGATAATATCGGAAGGGTTTATCTTTGGTATCGATAACCATACCAGGTAATCTCTAATAAAAGATCTGATAGCCTCCATAAGCATTCTCCCCTACTGTGTAATAGTTTCCCCGAAGGTAATCCTTCGGCATGATTGCAGTTGAACAGTGGTTTTAATCTTGGTCCTCATTATCTGAATTGTTCAAATTCAAATAGTTATCATCCTCATCCTCATAATCATATTCATCCTCAGAAACAGAATCCTGTTTGCGGAAGCCTGATCTTGCTGCACCTTGCACAGCATTTTTAACATTAATATGCTTTACCTTCATCTGTGGTGTTGTCACCGTAATCTTGGGTACTGCCTTTACATAATAATAGTATGCATCATCTTCAAACTGTACAATCTCAGTTCTTGAATAATCAAGAGTCAGCTTAAAGAAGTTAATTATAAAAACAATACCTGCTGATACTACTGTTCCTAATATCATAGCAAAGATCTGATCTGATTTATCAAGGATTAAATCACTAACCAGAAAACCAAGAATGCTTGCAAATGCACCAGCTGCAATTGAAATCTCAAATGCATAGTCAAATTTCATTTTTCTAACATAGAAAACAACCAAAAGGATTAATGCAAAAATAACAATGGTCATAATCATCTGCTTATTTCCTGTAAGTGAGTCGATTACATTGATATATAACTGAAGAATATCCTCCAGTGAAGTGTTCTGCTGCATTGTGATTGCTGCTTTAATAACATCTAGTACATAGTAGATAAACACGCCACAGGTGATTGGAATAATGGCAATTGGTGTAGCAATAATTCCCAACAGAATTGGAATCATATAAGGTATCTTAAGGAAGAACAAAATTGGTATTGCTAAAATAACATACCCGTATCTAGGTGTAAATCTTGCAAACAATAGATAAATAATAAGAAATAGTATCAAAACTATGATTGACATAATTGGTGAAACAAAATAAAAATGCAAGGTAGCTACCAATCCTGATACTAACACCATAATTGCAGATGGTGTAAATGCACTAAGCAACGATAAGGCAAGGACAATCGGTATGGACTTTAATCGGGCATCATACCCAAGTTCATTATTAATCGCAATTAATGATATTAAAGCAAATACAAATTTAACTGCTGGTGTTATATACAAATTATATTTCTGATATATATTCTTTACTCTTTCTCTAAAAACTAATAACGACATCATGTTGTAATCCTCCCAAAATTAAGACTCCGGCGTCTCTTCATTATAAATTTTATTCAAACGCTTCAGTAATTTAAAATAACGTCCCAACTTCTTACGGGAAGTATCATATTTGAGAGAATAACCTACGGATGAAGCCAGTCCATAGACCGCAATAATCATGATATAAAAGCCCAGAATGTAAGTACCAATTTGTTTGTAATCCAGTACAACAGCATTTTGAATAATATACTCTGATTTATATAAGAATATTAATAGCAATATCAGCGCATAGGCAACTGTCACACTTATAATTGATTTAATAATGTGATATCGTACATAGTCTGTTTTGTAATATTTGCTTAGACTGATATCTTCTTTTCCTTCTTTACTTTCATAAAGGGCAAGCTTTGTCATCAGTCTAATTTTATTATTGTTTAGCATAATTTCCTCCATGGAACGGGATACACGCTCACGCGTTAGATTTTAATAACTATATATTTCATCTATTCAAATCTTCTTTTCACGGACAGTATAACATAATTAAGCAGTAATATGAAGAATTTTTTTCTTATTATCCTTATTTTAGAAACAGTTTAGCCATGCAAGTTTATAATACAAGATATTATGAAAGCTTGCTTTCAATAATATTTTGTATTATAAACTTGCGGGGCGCTCTGCCTAAGCGAGATGTTGCGAAGCAATTTCGAGCTTAGGGCTAAACTGTTTCTAAAATAAGTTCAATATTATGAAAGCTTGCTTTCAATAATATTTTGTATTATAAACTTGCGGGGCACTCTGCCTAAGCGAGATGTTGCGAAGCAAAATCGAGCTTATGGCTAAACTTTTTCAAAATCTACTTGTATATATTATAACACACATTTCAAATCCTATAAACCCTTAATGAGTTTCCTAAGTAAAAGAGCATATAAAAAGGTGCAAAACCACAAGTAATCGCAGCTTCACACCTATTAATGTTATTCAAACATCCCTTATCTTTCCGCCTCTTCCTGTTCCATAAGAAGCCTATCTGCCGGATCTATCCATTCTCCACCCGCAGCAAGCACGATCGCTTTTTGATTTTTCAGGATTATTTCTTGATCCTCTTTCACATGCTTTTCTACTTTTAAGAAACACATCAATACGACTAATACAGCGTAACATACTAATTCTATTCCCAGATAGCATATCACCAGCATATTACTAACGTCACCATTCTGTGCCGTTGCAGCAGCATTATATCCGCTTGCTGAAAGCAATGCATTAATAATACCATTTCCAAGCCCTGTCATACCAACCATAATAGCTCCATAAACAGACATGGTGAACCCATCACTTCGAAAACCATTTTTTGCTTCCAAGTGATCTAAAACATCTGATAAAAGAGCTAAAGTCACATACATCGCCGGAATAGAACCGATTCCTTTTAGTACAACACCGATACAGACGAATAAAAAGTTATGTACATCCACGAAACTAACCAGCCCACCTATTACAGAAAAAGCAAGTCCAATCGTAATGGATTTCTGCTTACCAAATTTGTTTGCAATGGTCCAGGCAAAAACCATTCCCATTGCAGTCGGAATTCCGCCAATGAGCCCAAGGGTTCCCATTGCCGTACCGGCAGCAGCCTCTGTTGTAATTCCATCAAACATCCAACGGCTGTAATAACTCATAGAGCCATTCTTTATGAGTCCGCCAAGCTGGAATAACAGAAAATATAAAATAATAATCCACCAGTATTTCTCTTTTACACAGGCTTGAATCTGCTTCTTTATAGGGAGTTTCTTTTCCGCAATATTTAATTTTAAGTTTTCTTCTGTTATGCGCTCTCTGGTAAAGAAATATTCCAAAAATATTGCCAGAAATGTAACAATACATAAAATTATCATTAACAGTCGCCAGTTTAAGTAACTTGTCGTTGTATCAATAACTCCGTTTTTTTCAACAAATAAAAAGCTTTGCAATAATATCGGAATCAAGATACTTGCACCTATACCCACTGCTGCCACACCAGAGGCATTAGAAAAGGTTGCCAGTAACCCACGTTTTTTTGTATCACGGGTGGACAATGCTACTAACGAACTATGAGACGTATAAAAGAACGGATAAGCGACTGCATAATATAAATTATAGGACACTGCAATCCATAGCATCTGCATTGCTGAACTATTATTTATGGGCGTTAAAAACAATAATGCAATTGCAATCGTTACTAGTGGTGCTGACAGTAAAAGATACGGCCTTGCTTTTCCTTGAGAGGTTCTGGTATTATCAATGAATCGTCCCACCAATAGATTTCCAAGAACTACAAAAATAACTGATATCATGGGCAATAAAGCTGAAAATATTCCAAATCTCGAAGTATCCGTCCAGCCTAGTACATCAGAATAATATCTATTAAGATAAGACGAAAAAATCGCATTCGAAATTAATGCACAAAATGGTCCAACAAAATACCCGATTAGCATTTCCTTTGGCTTTACATTTGCAGAAGTGATTCTCGTCCTTACTATTGGTTTATCAAATAATTTATTAATACTCATCATTATGTCCTTCCTCATTAATGTAATTGATGTAGAATATTACTGTTTCCAATAGCATCAGTATATCCTGTATCTTCTATAGCGCATGACTTTGCCGTGAACAGTCAATTATGAAACGCGTATTGCGCTATTTTCACACCTTAGGAATTAACATAGTAATAACCTTTCATATAAAAAATTTTCAAAAGAGGCTGATACAAAAGGTATTTACGTAGAAAACCTTATACTCCCTTTTCTACATATAATAGACTTTTGAATAGCCCCTTCTTAAATTTTGTCTGCTAATGGAATTAAAATTCTCAATTCAAACCAACCGTTTTTTGCATTAATTGTAACAGAGCCATCATACTTTTTAACCGTATTTCGAATGCTTTTTAATCCATATCCATGGTATCTTCTATCTTTCTTGGTGGTAGCAGGCAGACCATTTTCAAAAACCAGTTCCTCATGATAGCAATTTTCTACCCTAATTCTTAAAAATCCTTTTTGCTTTGTCACCGTTAGATGAATTAGTCTTTTCTCTTTTTTATCTATCTTACTGACACTTTCAATTGCATTGTCCAGCATATTTCCAAATAATGTACTGACATCTATATCATCCATAAAATCAACTGCCGTACCATCTGCTACGCAGGTTAACTCAATCCAATTATTCTGGCAGTAAATGGATTGAGCGGTCAGTATGGTATCTAAAATCTTATTTCCGGTTTTATTTTGTGCTTCGTATATTTTAATTTCCTGTTCCATCTGATTTAAATAAGCTATGCTATCCTTTGCATTCGCTTCTTGTTTTAGAATTGCTATCTGATACTTCAAATCATGATATTTATGATTGATTGCTTCAATACTCTTCTCCATCATTTCATAATTGTTATATTGCATACTTAACATATCCTGAAGCTTCTCTACTTCCAGCCTTGTATTTAATTCTCCCAGCTGTATATGATAAGCATATAGAATAGCAACCCCTCCCAAATCCACTAGCGTTCGGATTATGAAAATTTCCTTTACAAAATGACTGCTAAATAGAGAGCCTCCTATTATGTAGCTCATATTGCTGATCAAGAAAATTGCCAGACCTATCACTGTCACTGACAATAATTCACGATAGTTAATTGCTATATTTATATTAACCTTCTGATTTTTCTTCTCCAGCTGATACAAAACAAAATATACAATGGTATGCACTCCAATAATAAACAGCACCTCTGTTAAACGATTTAAGGGTACGTTCCAGGAATTTCCCGAATAGTAAACAATCTGCCATTCAAAAGATGCAGTAAATTCACCTATGATAAATGCTCTAACCGCAAAATATAACGCTGTTTTTATATCATAAAGGCAATTGATAAATATTGAAAAAAATATCATTATGATATAGAGCATCATAAATGGAATAAACAGCCTCACCACACCATCGCTGGCAATCATTATACTGGCTAGTAAAAATAAAAATATCATCTGAACACCGATGATTTTCAATTTATCAATACGTTTGGGGCTAATTAATATAATCATATTGCAGCTAAGCCAATATGCCAGAGCATAATAGATTCCAGGTGTGTTTGTTATACTCTGTCCCGCCATTATTTGCTTACCTCATTCATGTAGTTGTTTAAAACATCCAGCAGTTCCTTTTTCCGTCCCCTGCTTACCTGTACCCTTTCGTTGCCTATAATCACATCGTTTTCTTCACAGCCTTCCACATATTCAAGGTTTACCAAATAACATTTATTGCATCTAAAAAACCCTTCACCAGCCAGATTGTGTTCCAATTCCTTCATGGTTCCTCTCTCAATAAAGGTTCCATTTTTTATATGATAATAAAGATTATGATCCTGAACTTCTATATAGTAAATGTCTGATATATCAATTTTTTTAATCCCACCTTTATAAGAGATAGGCAAATACTTTCTGGAGCGTCGTTGCATTCGACTAATTGCACGGTCTATTCTTTGTGAAAATGCATAATAGTTTATTGGCTTCAACACATAATCAAGAGCCTCTACTGCATAACCTTTCATAGCATATTGCGGCATATTTGTTATGAAAATAATGACCACTTCAGTATCTATTTTTCTAATCTCTTCTGCTGAACTCACACCATCCATAAACTGCATTTCAACATCCATAAGAATGATATCATAGTTTGCCGCGTAGTTTGTAACAATATCTTCTCCATCTTCGAAGGTTAAAATATTAAACTTTTGATTCGTTTCTGCTTCATATCTTTTGATATACTTTATCAATACTTCTGTATAGTTCTTATCATCTTCAACAATAGCTATTCGAATCATATTTGCAAACCCTTTCCTACTTTCTTATATAAATAATTTGTAATTATTTGACGCAATCAGAATACTTAAAAGCTAGCAATCAAAGCTTGCTTTCTATAGATAATATTTAAGTACACGATGAAATGATAAATTGTTTCACTTATCAAGTATTCTTGTTTAGTGAGAGCCAAAAAGCACGGGAACCGCAGGTTTTCGAGCTTGGTTTTAATCGATACAATAGTTTATAACACTTAATTCCTTTTCATTCAAGCGGTTCCTTTTATATTGAAATTCACCATAGAGATTGTTCTAATCGTTGTTCGCATTTATTTATTAAGGTAAAATGAGACTCGATAATCACTCTTTCTCATATAAAAATTTTTCTGGCAAAGTTACTTTAAAGTCCTTGGCAAGATGCTTAAACTCATCCACTTGGATGGTGTGTAATTTATTTGGCTGCATAGACAACATTTTAACCAAGATCTCTGCAGATTTTTCAACGGTATGCATCAACCCAAAGGTAAGATCAAAATCTTCTCCAGCCGCAAACATTCCATGATGAGCCCATATAGCAACATCATATTGCCGCATCAATTTACTGGTTGCTACTGCAATATCACGTCCACCAGGAACCATCCACGGTACTACACCAATTCCTGCGGGAAAGACCACTGGACATTCGGTTGCCATTTCCCACAATTCTCTTGTAAATACCTCGTCTTTCAGCGGAAGAACAAATGTAAGTGCAATGGTATTTGTTGTATGCGCGTGATAAATAACTCGATGTTTTCCATCCGTGGAAAGCTTTTTCACTTCATGGTTCATAAGATGAGAAGGTAACTCTGAAGTTGGTCTTCCACCATTTATAAGTCCCCATACTATCCTGTAGTTTTCACCTTCACTATCAAGCTCAATCATGCAGATTGAGTCCTCTGGTTTAATCATTACATTCCGAAAATATTTTCCGCTGCCAGTTACCAGAAAGTACTCCTTTGCAAGCTTTGGTACACTTGTTCCAATCGGCTGCCATTCCTTTTCCTTAAAGTTCTCTTTTACTAGTTCAATTTCCTCTGGTTTTACACGATAAGAAAGGTTTCCGCCATTTCTCTCATGCCATCCTTGTTCCCACCCATCATTTGACATTCTAATAAATCCTTGTACAAATTCAGCATCTAAAAAATTCATTTTTTCCTCCTATAAGGCGCATTGCGCTATTTAAAAATATATTGAAAGAGACGACTACAAAGCTGACTCTTTCCGAGTGGAAATGATTTATCTTTCACTCTTCTCCTTGTATTCTTTAGTGCAAATCATTAAACTATTCTTACGTCCTCGTACTCTGATTTATCGATTGCGCAACACTTCAGCTTCATATTTTTTAATATCCTGGAACCAGCTGCTATCTTCTTTCACCTCGCACTGTCTGCAATACTCTGCCCAGATGTCACCAAACGGGTAGGTTTTTACTTCCTCCTGTAACATCATAAGTTCTGTCAGACGATTTTCCTCCTGAAGCTTTTTTAATAACTCATTTGGTGTACAAAGTGCATTTAATAACGCTTTCTGCCAACTGCGAAATCCAATCGTCCAGGCAGCTACCCGGTTAATACTAGCATCAAAATAATCCAGTGCCATATAAACACGGTCTAATGCGTTACAGCGTACAATTTCTTTTGCCATTTCCTTTGTTTCATCGTCGAAAAGAACGACATGATCGCTGTCCCAGCGAACTGGCCTTGTAATATGCAATGCAATCTCAGGATAATAGCAGAGCAATGCCGGTATCTTATCGGATACCACTTCTGTGGGATGATAATGTCCATTATCCATAAGGGGAAGACACCCTTCATGCATAGCGGCAAAGCTTAAGGTAAATTCAGCAGAACCCACCGTATAGGATTCAACTCCAATTCCAAAGACTTTTGACTCTACACACGGTTTTACCAGATTTCTATCAAAAGGCTCTGATAATATTTGTTCAATAGAATCCTTATAGCGCATTCTGGGTCCCATACGGTCTGCCGGGATATCCTTATAACCATCACCCGTCCAGATATTCATGACACAAGTTACTCCTGTCTCTTTTGCAAAATACTCTGAAATGCGGACACAGGCTTTCCCATGCTCTATCCAGAATTTTCGTATGCTATCATCAGGACTGGACAAAGTGAGACCATCCTTTACCTTCTCATGTGAGAAAAATGTTGGATTAAAGTCAATCCCCATATTTCTTTCTTTTGCAAAAGCAACCCACTTTGCAAAATGCTTTGGCTCTAATTTATTACGGTCAGCATATTCGCCACTTTCAAAGATAGCATAGCTTGCATGTAGATTTAATTTCTTTTTACCAGGCATTAGGTTTAGAGCCTGATTCATATCCTGCATCAATTCTTCCGGTGTCCTTGCCTTACCAGGATAGTTACCGGTTGTCTGTATTCCTCCGGTCAAAGGTCCATCATGGTCAAATCCAGTTACATCATCCCCTTGCCAGCAATGAAGGGATACCGGGATTTCTTTCAGTTTTGCAATTGCCGCCTCTGTATCTACTCCCATGCTATGATACATTTCCTTTGCCGATTCATATCGTTCCTGCTTCATCAAATTCAATCCTCTTTCTTTTAATATTTGAAACTGTTCAGAGACAAACTGTTAGAAAACCTCAGGTTATCGTGCTCGCATCTGTATAGTTCCTATTATTATAGTTAGTAATTTATCATCTTCCATGGCTATCAGGGTTCATACATTGAGATTGCAAATGATTGATGGATACAATCTCTTGCCTCACGCAGATCTGCCAATGCATTTTCTGTTACCATCTGTGCTGCAATATTTCCAATGGCAGTTGCTTCTATTGGACCTGCATATACTGTTTTCCCTGTCAGCTTAGCGGTTAATCCATTTAGATAATCTGCATTTGCACCGCCGCCTATGATGTGGATTCTGTCATACTTTTTGCCTGTAACTGCTTCTAATTCCTGGAGTGTATCCGCATAGCATTTTGCCAGACTGTTATAGATTACTGCTGCCACTTCCCCCACACCATTGGGTATTTGCTGTTTGGATTCCTCACAGGCTTTTTGCACTTCTGCTGTCATACTCTCTGGAGCAAGGAATCGGTCCTCATTGCAGTTGACAATTGACTTTATTTGCTCCTTTGATGCCATGGAGCAGATGGTACCATATTCTAAATCCTTAGCAATTTCTTGTTTTACGGATTGAATCATCCATAGACCCATAATATTTTTTAGATAGCGGAAGCGATATTCATATCCACCCTCATTCGTAAAATTACAGGCTTCGTTCACCGTTGAACAATTAGCCTCCTGCAGCTCTGTTCCCATCAAAGACCAGGTCCCCGAGCTGATATAGAGCATATCTGGCTGGTTACTTGGTACTGCCAGGACTGCAGAACCCGTATCATGAGTTGCTGGAAGTATCACTTTACAGTCGTAGCCTAGTTCCTTCTGTATTTCTGGGGTCAAACGCCCCAGTTCACTTCCGGGCATTAAAATCTGTTGAAATATCTGTTCAGGATATCCCAGTTTTTTTACCAAATCCCTATTCCATATCTTGGTCTTGGGGCAAACCAGCTGTGTTGTAGTGGCATTGGTGTATTCCGTAGCAGCTTTCCCTGTGAGTAGATAGTGAAAATAGTCCGGTATCATCAAAAGTGTCTTTGCTTTTTTTAATTCCTCCGGTTTTTTTATTTTTAGGGCCATTAGCTGATAGATTGTATTAAAGATCTGTTTTTGTATCCCTGTCTCCTGATACAGCTCTTTTTCTGAAATAATTCTATATACTTCTGTATCTGCTCCAACAGTTCTGTCATCTCGATATGCTACTGCATTACCTATACGTTTCTTTTGCTCATCCAGCAGGACAAAATCTACTGCCCAAGTATCGATTCCAACACTAACAGGTACTTTATTCAATTCTCTACATTTTTTCATTCCTACCTTAATCTCTTCGAACAATCCGTCAATATCCCAAATCAGCTCTCCATTTTGTTCTAGCATCCCATTTGGAAAACGGTGAATCTCCTCCAGTATCATTTCCCCTCGCTCTAGATGGGCTAGTATATGCCGTCCGCTTGACGCACCGATATCTATTGCCAGAAAATACTGTGTCATGTTTATCTGTCCTCCTGTTTTTCGGTATCTGTATGTTTTTATACTATCTGCTTTATGACTAAAAAAAAAGAACACCTTTTGTTTAAAAAAGTGTCCTTATTTGCAATCATAATGCTCTTTCCTTATTCACACGATATTTCCTTGGAGTCATTCCATAACGTTGCTGAAAGATTCGATGAAAATAGCTGACATTATCATAACCCACTGCTATTGCTATCTCTAATACAGTCATTGCAGTTGTCGTCAGCAGGTACGCCGCCTGGCCAAGTCTTTTTGCCTGTATTAATTCTGTATAGGTCTTACCTGTCTGTCTTTTTATTTCTCTGGATAACCAATACAAGTCATAATGAAGGCTTTTCGCCAATTTTGAAAGCTCCCCTTCCCGATAATGCTCCTCTATATAAGTTAAAACCTGAATCATTAATTTTCGTGCTTCACTTGCTTTATTTGTTTCCAGCTTATCCATATGATCCATCAACTGTAAAAACAATAATCCCATGGTAACCTGATTAATACTCCGCTTATTGGGCTGTTTATATGCAATCATCCAAATTAAATTTTCTATTAAATTTTGAATCGGCAGAATGTCCGTGACTTTAAAATGCAGATAGCCCGAGGCTTCATTCTGCCCCCTAAGACAGTCTATAATAAAATCTCTCAGAAGATTTTCCTCAGCCTCAGTCATTTTTAATACATAGTCAAAAAACTCAGGTAAAATAATAAAGTTAACTGCAATATCCTTTTCACCAGCGGGATATATTTCCTGTGTTGCCTGCTGATTAAGAAATAATAATTCTCCCTGTTGAAGGACAACATCTTCCTTATTAATTATGTGCCTTGTATTACCCGAGCACATATAAATCATTTCAATATAGTTGTGCGTATGTGCGGGAAAGTGTACAAATCTGGTATGTGTTCTTACCCGAATCAACTCACCTGCATCCAGTAATTTTGAAGCATCAATCACATTGGCATCCGACGACATATATAGCTCTTTTTCTATCTCGCGTTTACCATATAGCAGTTGTTCTTCCTCTGATGTAATCTTTCGTAACTCCATCAATAAATCCTCTGTCATGCAGCCTCACTTTCCTTCCCATAATATGAATCATAAAGTGTTTCTTTGTACTTATCTTTATATTTTACTAATATCCACATAATAAAACAAGAAAAACGAGCAGTAATTTATTACTGCCCGTCGCTTAGGTTAAAGTCTGCACCTGCGTTCATAATCTCCGCTTACCAGAATTTCTTCACTTCCATCTGGCAGCTGTAATCTGCATTCTGTCCCCATAGGTACCTGTATCTGAATTGTGAAAAGGTCTTCTTTTATCTTCCAATGAGAAATAATCTGCCCATATGGAGTCTCCACTTGCCCTCTTGCAAAGGATAGCTCCTCACATAATACAGGTTTAATACGAAAGCTCTTATACCCTGCTTCACATTCCTCAATTCCTGCCACTCTTCGGTACAAGAAATCTCCTACTGCACCACTGGCATAATGATTATAGGAAATCATCATATCTGTGCCGTCATCACCGATAGGGCACACACCTTCTTCATTCAGTCCGTCCCAGCGTTCCCAGACAGTTGTAGCACCCATTTTAATCTGATATAGCCAGGATGGGCATTTCTCATTAAGCAGCATCCTGTAGGCTACATCTGCATGACCATTATCTGCTAAAGCAAATAGGATGTAAGGGGTTCCTGGAAATCCTGTTCCTATACAATAATCCGCATTTTCAACCAGCTTTACCAGATTGTTTGCTGCATTCTCGCGGCTTTTCCCTTCCAGTATACCAAATTGTAAAGGCAGAACATAGGCAGTTTGGAATTCTTCTTTCATTCTACCCTTACCATCTGTAAGCAGATTACTATATGCATCCGCAGTGCATATGCTCATTTTATGATATTTTTCAGCGTCCTTCTTATTTCCAAGTATTTCTGCGATTTGTGAAAGAAGTCCGCTGGTGTTTTTAAGACTTGCAGTTGCCGTCCATTTACTTCTTTTTTGCCATTGACTCATCTTAGGTACATCCGGTGCAACCCAGTCTCCAAAGTGTAACATAGAAGGGGTATGCCATATATATCTATGCTTTCCTACACTGAATAATCCCGCCCAGAACTTGCAGGCATTCACATACTTTTTCATCATAGGATAGTATTTTTCAAGAATTCTTTTATCTCCTCTGGCACGGTATTCTGCCCAGGGAACTAAGACACAGGCATCCCCCCAGAAGTCAATTGCCATTACTGGCATAGTTGCTGGAAACCCATAACCCTGAGCAGGCACTGTGTTAGGAATCCCTCCCGTAGGAAGCTGTTCTGCTACCACATCCGCCAGCCATTTATCCAGAAAACGGCTCATATCAAAATTATAGCAGGCAGTAGCTGCAAATACCGCGATATCCCCTGTCCATCCCATCCTCTCATCTCTTTGAGGACAGTCCGTAGGAATATCCATAAAATTAGAGTGTGCACTCCAGACAATATTACTTTGGAGCTGATTTAGCTTTATGGAAGAGCATTTAAACTCTCCGTTTTTCCCCAGATTAGAATACAGTACTAAGGCACTTACTTGAATATCTTCCTGCGAGATTCCATCTACGCATATATAGCGAAAACCCATATAAGTAAACCTTGGAGAATACTGCTGTTCCCCCTGACGGCAGATATAGGTAACCGTTGCTTTGGCAGTTCTTAAAAATGCTGTATTCAAGGTTCCATCCGGGTTCAAAAGTTCTGCATGTCGTATTGTAATTACCTGACCTTTCTTCGCCTTTAGGGTTAAATCTACGACTCCCGCAAAGTTCTGTCCAAAATCATAGATAAGTCCGTGCTCCGTTTTTGTACAGCCAATGGGATTAATTCTCTGATGAGCAATAACAGGCGCTCCTATTTCTGCAAATATTTCTGGCGATACCCGCAGTTTTTCCGTAGTAGCATTTCGCCAAGTGATTGCATTTAAATCCACTGTGGCATCATAAGTCTCACCATCATAAAAATCAGCAGTGCAATAATTACCTTCCTCCGTGGTCTTCCAGCTCTCATCAGTTTTAATAATCTCTGTCTCACCATCTTCGTAGATTACACGAAGTTCCAAAAGCAGCGCTTGCCGATTAGCGGTAACTCTATTTTTTCTCGTAAAAACGAAAGACCCTACTGCCCAGCCACCAGCTACTACCACATCCAGCTCATTTTCATTTTTCAATAATTCGGTAATATCATAGGTCTGATATTGCAATCTTGTTTTATATGAGGTAAATCCCGGAGCAAAATACCGATTTCCAACCTTTTTACCATTTAACATCATTTCATATATTCCCATTGCTGTGGCGTAAATCTTTGCGCTTTTCACTTTTTTATTAATAGGAAAGTCTTTTCTGAACATTATTGGTACTGGCGAAACTTTCTTTTCGGTAAACACATATGCTCCATCGCTAATCCATTTTGCCTGCCAGGGTGTGTCCATTCTTCCCGTCTCAAAAGAACAGGTGCAAGAGTCTGTCTCCCCTGCATCATCCCAAACCTGTAATTCTGCTGTATAGGTTGTAAAAGGGTGGAGTCTGTCTCCCCTATAAGGAATCGCAATTTGTTCTCTGGTTTGTGTCTGCCAACCGTTCATGGAAAGACTTGCATTTATGAGTTTTGCACCCTGTCTTTTACTTTTCACTACATATGAAAAACTCGGGGACATTTCGTCTGTAACACACTCCTGTGTTAGGTTTTCACATGTAAATTTGCTTATTTTTAACATAATGTTCTCTCCCGATTCACTGTCCTATACTAAAGATAAAATTCCTCCCGAAGGTGTTCAAACTTCGGGAGGAACAATATTTCATTATGCTTCTTTCTTCTTAAGTGTAAAGAATGCAGCTATCATTCCAACAAGTGCCGTAACAGCGAAAGCAATAATACTTGCAATTGCTCCATGTGCTGAGGAAAGATTAGCAGCCGTCTGTACCTCCTGCAATACCTCTTCATTTGAGAAGTAGATAAATGCGAATCCCTGAACTCTACTGGATACCAAAGTAATAGCAACAGCTATACTAAGTGCTGGAAACACAATTCTCATTGCATCGGTAACAATTCTTATCAGCTTATCTACAATACCTTTCGTGTTAATTTGGGATAATACTAGCGCAATAACTAATAATACAATTGCAATAATAGCGTATTGGGTTGCGCTTGGAACTGCTGCATTTTTGAAGTAGCCATCACCAGCTATATTTATTTTATAAATGATACAGGATACAATTGTAAGAACTAATGCAATAAATGTTATCCAGGTTCCTGCGGTTTGCTTTTTTATAAAACTCATCGTTTATTCCTCCTCCTTTTTCTTATAAGGCATAAGAGAAAGTCCTAGCCAAGCAACAGCACCAATTCCTAATAGAATTCCACTAATTGTAGTAATTGCATTTAATGCTTTACTCCACCATACCTCTACCTTCTCTGTTGACTGATTCATAACTGCGCTATTTGCAAATGTGTAGAGCTGATACTTCAAGTTCTGTCTTGCCTGTTCAACAAGGGTTGAATCATTCTTA
The DNA here is from genome assembly GCA_023407575.1 of Bacillota bacterium. GTDB lineage: Bacteria > Bacillota > Clostridia > Lachnospirales > Lachnospiraceae > Mobilitalea. The sequence goes on along the minus strand of JAEYLX010000026.1, from coordinate 309,360 downwards.
ACAGAATCTACAGAAATGTATGCCCAAGTCGCGTCTACTCCACCATCGCCTAAGTTTATATGGTTGTCATCACCACCAAAGTCTGCAACCTGTGTAATCGTTGCCATAACCATTGATTCTGGATTGAAATAATAAGCGTTATTCATCATATCAGTGGATACGATACCTGTGAATCCCCATTCATCTCTTAGGATGGTCTTTAACATTCCAACATAATGAGATGCATTGGTAGCTCCAATACGGTTGAAGGCAACCATAACTGCCATGCCTTTTCCATCCTCTAAAGCGCCTTGGAAACATCTTAGATCTGTTTCACGGAATTTTTGCTCGTTCATATAGGCTGCCACACCATTACGATTATGCTCCTGGTCATTAAAGCCCATATGTTTTGGTCCATTCATAACACCTTTATCCGCACAGCCATTTAATACTCCGTAACCTATTCTATTTGACAGCATTGGATCTTCTGACACGTATTCATAATTACGTCCATTATAAGGTGTTCTACGCTGGGTAAGTCCTATACCCCATAAAGTGTAACGTTCCAGCCATAAGCCAGAATTTCCTTCTATCGTACCCCAATCATAAGCTAACTCCGGATTGAAGGAAGAACCAAGAAGTGTCATAGAGTTAATATTAAACTTATAGGATTTCCCTGTTGTTTCATCAACATATGCTGTTGTAAATCCATTTACACCCTCGTTTTGAAGCACCACCGGGTTATCTACATTCGTAAGTACGTCTGTCCTGCTTCCACCATGGATAACAGCACCTACCGCCTCGTCAATCGTAATCTCTGCCACAAGGGAATTCCAAAACGGATCATTGATATCGGATAATTGCTCATACTGAATATCCTCTGTACTAAAGCTTACACCATTGTCTACCGCTTCTGCTGCGGGGCTATCTGTCTTAATGGTATAATTCTGGCCACGAAGCGCTGCAATCCATTCTTCCGATTTCTCACTATCTCCAATGGATATTTGAACATCTTTGTTATAGTTAATTGGATATGTAGCCTTCCAGTCCTGTCTTGATAGGTATGTTACTGTATCCTCACCTGTCCAGTAATTTAAGTCTGCCTCATCTGCTACATTTGTAACTACAGTATTATTTTCTACAGCAAAGGTTGTAGTATCAAGTGTTGTATTCTCATCCCATATAACTACTGTTCCCACCGCCTCAGCATCCATACCATCTGCAACAGTTTTACCCTGTGCACTCAGGAAGTTGTTCACTGCCTCATGTGAGCCTGCAGCTGCTGTGAAATAATAATCACCTTCATCTAAAATATAAGTCTTAGCAGTAGTATAATCATAACTTGCAAGGTATTTTGTAGGAATGGTAATGGTAACTTCCTCTGTTGCACCTGCTGCAACGTCAACCTTTGCAGAATTCAAGAACATAACAGCTGATTTCTCAACATTATTCTGTTTATCATACTCTGTATAAGGCTGCTGTACATATAGTTGCGTAAGGAATCTGCCATCCTCGGAGCTATTGTTCTTTACCTCAATAACTGCAGTAATATTACCTTCTGGAGTTTTATCCACATCAACGCTCTTTACGGTCTGTGTATAATCCAGATAGGAAAGTGTGTGTCCAAAGGAATAATTAACTTCGCTGTTATAATCCCAGCTATCTCCCTGTGTAGCTCCCTCTGATGAGTCAGCATTAGAGGAAGGATTCATAATTGAATCAAAATATCTGGTTTCAAAATATTTATAGCCAACATAGATGCCTTCTGCTTCCACAATATATTGTCCAGCACTGTAGGTCGCTTCACCACCGCCGAAAGAACCTGCACTGCTCATATTGGAAATATCAACACCTGGGTAACGTGGATCAAAACCGTTTGCCGCATTTGCTGCAACAATGTCTGCATCAGCATAGTAATCACCACCGAAGTTAACTACTGCCGGAATAGAGGAATTGTCTTTCACATAAGTATCGGTAAGTGCACCTGTAGCATTCACTTTACCGGTAAGAGCATTTACAATACCTGTAAACTGATAGTCATTTGGACATCCAATATAAGCAATACCATCTACTTCATAATTTCCGCCCTCTGCAATATCCTTAATCACCATTGTGTTACCAGTATTTAATAGGACAATAACCTTTGAGCAGGTTTCTTTTGCATAAGCAATAACGGAAAGCTCATCTTCAGAAAGTGCTAAAGGATCCTTACCAGTTTTCTCGCCTGCAAAATTAACAGCAGTACCTGCTGCATAGGTATTTGACTCTCCACCCGGACGTGCAAATACACAAATACCAACCGTTGTTGCTTTGTCAATCTGTTCGCTCATATTTTCAGGAGCACCAAGTTCCTGATACTTATCTGCCGGAACTTCGCTAATAACAAAGTCTGTCATATCTCCAACGCTGGTAGAATAGATGTAGTCAAACCCAGTAGAAACAACATCTTCTCCAGTCCATGCATTCTGGGTTACAACCTCATGCGGATTTAACAGCTTATCCATATAGAAGCTCTTAACAACTTCATTAATCTGTAAGCCTGCATCAGTCAGTCCCTGCACAAGATCAACCGCATCCTCATTGCCTGCCTTTAAATCTCCTGCATTAATTGGATAGGGTGCATATGCTGCTAAACCAAAAAGTGCAACAGTTCCTGTCTCTGACAAGGGAAGAACCTCATTGTCGTTTTTCATAACAACAGTACCTTCTTCTCCCTGTCGTATTGCAAGGTCCTTCGCAGCTTGTGCCATTTCTTCAATGGTGCTATAATCGCTTTGATATTTAACGGAGTCTGCATCTGTAGTTGTAATATAGCTCTGTGTTCCAAGAACATCATCCAGATTCGTTCTGTAGGTATCTGCAACTGTTGTACCTAATAAAGACAACGTAAGTACAGAAGCCATTACAGATGACATACCTCTAAAGAAAGGTACTAACTTTTTTGCCATCATTTTTCATTTCCTCCTTTTTATGACTGAATGGTATCCCCTCATTATTTTAGACTATGTCCATCCATCCAGGTTCACATTATATCTTGTGAAAACATCCTAACATAGATTAATATTCTAAAAATATTATTATCGCCAACTGTTATTTTTCTTACGCAATCCGTTTACGTTATATTGCGTTTCCATTAGGACATTCTTTTGGGTTCACTAAGACATTAAAAGAAACAAATAAAAAAAAGTAGCTGCGAAGAAACACTTTACTTTGTTCCATTGCACTTGGAACAGTAATGTAATTAAAAAATTTCTAAACTAGCCTTCTTAATAGCAATTTTCTCTACTGTTTTAAATAATAAGGCACTAATAATTAAAAAGACAAAACCCACGCACAGCTCTCCTGCCAAAAGTGTTCTAAATCGGTTTAAGTCCATATGGTCAAATAGCATTTTTGATGCTTCAATACTTCTAGTAAAGGGTAAACAATAGGAGAAAAACCGGGCAAACAGTGGCAGGTCTCTGACAGGAAAATTTGCTCCGCATAGGATTGCCATTGACATACTAATAAGATTTAATAATAAGTTCAAGCTATTTCCAAGGAGTGAAAATACGCTAATAAAGATACCAAACCCAACTGCTGCAAAAACACCAATTAAAATTATTACCATAAACAAAAAGAGATTTACATTGGCAAAATCAACTCCAAAAATCAAACTGCCAAACACCACACCCATAAGAACGGTTGCAAAGCTCTCAAAAACAAAGAAAAAACCCTTTTCAAAAACTGTTGATATTCGACTATGTGGTGAAGCAATCAACCATTTTAATCTGCCAAAATGTCTCTCGCCCTCAAAAGACCCTCCAAGAGCAAATATACAAGTATTATTACAAAGCAAAAGTGAGTTTCCTATCACCCACTGGGTCAGATATTCGGTTCTAAAACTGGTTCTAGCAATAACACAATAGTAAACAAGTGAAATAAGCGGTATGGATATACGATAAAAGATTAGTTCTTCTATATTAAATTGTGCAATACTGCCCTTATAGTAAAGCCATGACTGTTGAAAGAATATCTTAATTTTGTTCCTCATCACATCATCTCCAAACTTGCATTTATTTTTACCCTACGCTCAATGACTTTATATAGCAGGTGGCAAAGGATAGCATAGATTATTATTTGACCCACAAGAATTACGAAGTATTTGATAAACTCATTTCTTGTCAAGCCTGCATCAAAGGAACCACGTATTAATTTTACCACCCAGGTGGGAGGCAATAGATAAGCAAGGGGCTGAACCCATCCTGGCAGCAGTTCAATGGGGATAACAAATCCACAAATAAGTGAGATGGGGATGTCAAGACAATTCATATAAAGTGTGGTTTTTCTCGAAAGGGTTAAAAGATAAGCAAATATTTGCGAGAAAACGATAAATGCACATAGTCCTAACAGCAAGGCTATCATTAGCATAAAAATATTTGTAATAACAAGCTTCGCATGAAAAAGCAAAATTGCTGTTAATAGGGTGATTACAAAGGAAACCAGTGATAGTACCGTATTTCCAATTATTTTTCCAAGTATAATTAAGTTAAACCCTGCCGGAGCAGAAAATATGATAGAAAGAGTCCCATACCAACGTTCACGGTTAATATCACCAATGGAGGAAAAGCAAATACACACCCATAGACTGGTAAGACCCGCACCAATTACAACATAGGTCATGAAATTATCCATTTGAGAGTTTTTAAACATATAATAAAGTAATATTGTGTAGGCTATTGGATTAACTATCAAGCAAAATTGAAACATCGGACGGGCAAAGGAGTTTTTCATTTGAATCCTCATCGTACCCCATATAATATCAACTAGATTTCTCATTTTCGCCTCCCAATAATTGAATGAATACATCCTCCAGTGTCAGTTCTTTTTGTGATAAAGCAATTATATTGTTGGCTATCTTTATAACCTCTGAAACTATCTCATAAGCCCCTTCATACTTTATCAGATAGATATCTTTCTCCTCGCTTTTATGGCAGATAACTGATTTTACACCTTTAAGCTTTTCTAATTCTTCCGTATAGTTACTTTCTGAGCTTTTTGTAATAAGCTCCAGTGTATTTTGCGTCTTCAATCTACTTTTCAGTCCTCGTGGTGTATCAAGAGCAACCAGCTTTCCTTTATTAATAATAGCAATCCGGTCGCAAAGTTCATCTGCCTCATACAGATAGTGGGTCGTAAGAACAATTGTTTTGCCATGTTCTCTAAGCTTTTTAATTAACTCCCTAAGCGCTCTGGCACCTAAGGGGTCAAGTCCAATGGTGGGTTCATCCATAAATAGAATTTCAGCATCATTCATAAGCCCTCTTGCAATTTGCAATCTCTGTATCATTCCTTTGGAGTAGGTTTCCACCATTGAATTTGCTTTATCGGTCAAGCCAACGATTTCAAGAATTTCGTCAATTTTCTTCTTTGCTATATGCGATGGCATATTATATAAATTAGCAAAGTACTGCAAATTATCTCGCGCTGACAATCGGCGATAAACTCCCATCTCTCCTCCAAAGATAAAGTTAATTCGGCTTCTAATCTTCTTCTCTTCCCCAAAGGTATTATAACCCAACACCTTACAAGTTCCCGAGGTTGGAGCTAACATTGTAATTAACATCTTAATTGTTGTGGTTTTCCCTGCCCCATTTTCCCCTAATAAACCAAAGACTTCACCCCTCTTTACATCAAAGGTAATTCCATCCACGGCGTTGGTTATGGTCTTCTTTCTTTTAATAAATCCCTTACTTTTTATGTACTCTCGTCTTAAATCTCTTACCTGAATTACATTTTCCATTGGTTGCCCCCTATAGCACTTTACTTTCTTCTGGTATTACCTTACAATTATAAAAAATCCAGACTTAGGATGATAGTGAAATCTTACTTCCAAAAAGGAGTGTCATATGGCTACCTACTGTGCAAGTGTATTAATTTCAGAGCTTAGAAAGCAAAAAGGATTTTCTCAAGAGAAGCTGGCGGAGGGGATTTGCGATAGAAGAACCATATCCTATATTGAAAATGGCAGCATTTCACCCAGCAAGTATGTGTTTGAAAGACTAATGCAGCGATTAGGGGTTGACCCGCAAAGATTTTCTACTTATATCTCAAGTAAGGCAGAATTGTATTTTGACGAAACCAAAAACAAGATTGCGCAGTTGTTTCGAGAAGAGAAAGAAAATGAAATATTAGATATCCTGGACTCCTTGGAAAAGGATAAGCTTTTAAATAAAAATAAATTTGTGCTTCAGTACATATTAAAAACTCGTGCCTGGATTGTTGCAGGAGGAATAGATTGGGATAATGCTTCGGATTCAGAGCTTCCAACACTGCTTGATAAAGCAATTGGTTTGACAATAGACTCCTTTGACCCAACTAATATTAAGAAAGAGCTTTATACGCTTATCGAGATTGATTTAATACGATTGTATGGGATTTGGAAGCTGTTTACCGGAAGAAAGGAAGAAGCTCTTCCTATATTTCAAGCACTTGAAGAGCTAATAAAAACGGGATACATTTATGCGCAAGATATCGCAAGGGTTTATACTACCCTTTTGACCTCCCTGGCAAAATGCCATCGTTGGCATAAGAACTATGAAGAAGCTCTTTTAGCCAGTGAAAGAGGTCTCAAGGTTTGTATTGACAGTCAAGAATATCGCAGCTTGCCCTGGTTACTTTATCAAAAAGCCAGTGCCCTTTATTGGCTAGGGGATATGGAACAAGGTCTTGAAATTCTTAACGAAGCTATTGTATTATCTAAAAACTATCAAGAGACTGAAATGACAGGCTTTCTCCAGAAGAGAAGGCAGGATATGAAAAACAATAACTTTTAATGATTTATTTCTAATCTGACGTCAGGTAAAGGATAAGACGCCCTTCGTTCCTCATCCGTGTTCTTCTTGTGTTTGAAAAACAATTTTAGCAGAGTATGTCTGTGCTGCATTCCTTAGATCAATTATTCTCACCTTTCTATCTAACAGGTACAAATCTATCATTTCCCAAAGGGCAAAGGTGCCGGCAATGTTAATTGTGTCGGTAAGTAGTTGTTCCATACCGGCAGCTGATAGATAATAGGAAAAGGTAAGTAGAACCACACCGATTAAAAACAATCCCAATATAATCAAAAAATTAATTCTTAAATCATGGCGTTTATCCTCTAATAGTAATCCATAGTGCCTCTTTATCATATCTGTAACTAGCTCTTTTTGTTCACCTGTACTATCTTTCACAATGAAGCATACCACAAGCGGATATTTCAAGGGTATATGATAGATTAAACGGTCCATATAATCAATCAGTTCCTGATCTAATGTTTTAAACTCTTCTCCTGAATACTTTGAGGCAGCATCTTGTATTTGCTCCAGATATATGAGCACCTGCGCCTCTCCCTTCTGATTGAGAACATATTCCTGTAAATAACCTTGCTTATCAAATCTGGCACCTCTGTACCTTCGTGTAGCAAATCCTAAAAATCTTACCATCAAGCCTAATCCCCCAACCAGAATCTTGCCATCTATAATATTCAATATTATAGTTTAGACGTTATGAGATAAAATGATTTAAGTGGCAATGGTCTTACGAAACAGATATATGATGATTTATTCATCATATATAGACCTGAATTGGTTTTTACCGCTCAAATCATAAAATCATTTTATATAAATTAGATAGACCTTCTGTTAAGAATTATTCCCTTTCCATTTCATTTTCATCACGCAAAAAGAGGATACCCTCTAAAATCCTTTAGAAAATATCCTCTTATATTCATTGGTTCTCAATCAGTCCCAATTTTTTTAACCTTGCTCTTATCGCACCGCCAGTTCTGCCGTGAGTTTCCGAGATTTTCTTTATGGAAATTGATTTATCAAACTCTTCTTTTAACTGTTCATCCTCTTCATGGCTCCAAGCTTCATATGCACTTCCATGCTTTAATTGTGATATTTTCTTTTGTTCTATGGTTGATAGTTCAGTTGTTATGCTAAATCTATCACTGGGATGTTTTGCTTCAGGATGTTTTGCTTCAGGATGTTTTTCAAAATAATTATGTATCAACGATAAAAACCTGCTGCCATATTTCAAATGTTTTGCTTCTCCTACACCTGTAACGCGTAGCATTTCCTCCTTACAGGTTGGCATTTTTGCGCTCATGTCAATAAGTGTCTTGTCACTAAAAATTATATATGGAGGCATATTTTCTTCACGTGCTATTTCAAGCCGTAATGCTCTAAGTTCATCAAACAAAGCATATCCAACAGAAGTAAGTGCATCTTTGGATTTAACTTTATTCGTCTTTAATGATGTTGTCGTTGGTCTCTTATCTTCCTCACTGATTTTAATCAAAACTCTTGTGCCTGCGTCTTTTAAATACTGCATTGCAGGTCCGAGTTTTAGCAAGTGATATTCTCCGGTTTCAATGAGATACTCCTCCAGTTGCATTTGAGTAATCAGCTTCTTCAGCAAATTCTTATTTTTGTCCTGTAAAATTCCATAGGTCCTATACTTAGTAGTTCCATATTGTTCTAATTTGGCTGTCTTAGCACCTGAAACAGTATCAAGAATCACCGTTTTACCATATCTTCCTTTGGCTTCATAGACACAGTTAATTATCTGCTTTGCTTCATCCGTCATATCTAACTCTTCGAATTCTCTCAAACAATTAGAACAGTTATCACAAGGTTTCGCTACGTCTTCACCAAAATACTGTAGAATAAAATTCCTAAGACATTCCGTTGTGTTACAATAGTTTTCCATAGTACGGAGGCGTTTAGTATCAAGCTCACGGATACTTTCTTTATCAATTGGGTCCATGTCGTTCATCTCTTTGTGGTCCAAAAGAAAACGGTTAATTATAATATCCTGTGCTGAAAACAAGAGAATACATTTTGATTCTAAACCATCACGTCCAGCTCTACCTGCTTCCTGATAATAGTTCTCCATACTTTGAGGCATATTGTAGTGGATTACAAATCTCACATTAGACTTATCTATCCCCATACCAAAGGCATTCGTTGCGATGACGACACTTGTATAATCATAAATGAAATCATCCTGCATTTTCTTTCGTTCTTCTGCACCCAATCCGGCATGATATTTTGCCACTCTAAAACCATTACGCAAAAGCAGCTCATATAGTTTCTCCACATTCTTTCTGGTTGCACAGTAAATAATGCCGCTTTCGCCCTCGTGATTTCTCATAAATTCGAGTAGATATCTATCTTTATTCTGCTGTTTATCCACCTGAAAAAAGAGATTCTCTCTGTCAAAGCCTGTAACCACTTCATATGGATTATTTAGCCCCAAGGTGCAGACGATATCGGTTCTGACTGTTTCAGTAGCAGTTGCTGTAAAAGCACTTATCACTGGCCTTTTTTCTAAGCCAGAAATAAATTCAACAATCTTTAGATAACTTGGCCTGAAATCTTGTCCCCATTGAGAAATACAATGGGCTTCATCAACAGTAACCATTGAAATATCTACATTTGCTGCAAAGCTTCTGAAACCATCATTTGTAAGTCGTTCCGGTGCCACATATATAATCTTATAAGCTCTATTTCTTGCACGGTTAACAGTCTCTGCAAACGTCTTTTCAGATAAAGAACTATTTATAAATGCCGCCGCAATACCTGCTTCATTTAACGACTTAACCTGATCCTGCATCAGTGAAATCAAAGGAGATACTACAAGTGTAATGCCAGGAAGCATCATTGCTGGAATCTGATAACAGATAGATTTACCAGCTCCAGTAGGCATAACAGCCAATACGTCTTGTCCATTCAGAATACTTTCTACAATATCCTTCTGTCCCGCTCTAAAGGAATCGTAACCAAAATACTTCTTTAATACTTCCTCGGGCTTTAAGAACTGAAGGTTATCAGCAATTTGAGGTATTGCTATCTCCTCCACATAATACTCTAGCAGTTCTTGTTCCTCCATTGTGTCAGCCTGTTCTAATAAGCTGTCCCAGAAAGCTTCCTCATTATTCATTTCCTCATTATTCATTTCCTCATATTCGTTATTTAACCAATTCATATATTATCTTATAATCTCCTTAATGAAAATTACTCAAAATCTTTATATCTGAGTCTATACAATCTTTAGTAATTCTCCTCTTGTTCTTGTTCTTGCTCTTGTTCTTGCTCTTGTTCTTGTTCTTACTCTTGTTCTTGTTCTTACTCTTGTTTTTGCCCTGTTATTACTTTTATCATTTCATTATGCATAGGTTGTAAGTTCCTGTAAATATCTGCAACTCTTTTTCTGCATAATTACCTCTTATATTGAGATCCATTATGCAATGTGCACTTATTTTTTCATTATTATATCCTCGATTACTTTTAAAGTAAACTCGATATATTTAAATCCCGCTTTTTTCTCGATATGTATCGGAATATTTGCATTTCATTTACAAGTACTTGTTACATTAAGGCCAGACTTTTGATGCTGAATCATACAACCAATCAATATATTAGATGGATATCTAATATAAATTAAACCCGAGATTACAATTCTATTAAATACCGCCAGTATGGAGCGTTTATCTCATTCTTTAAACACACAAGATAAAGCTAATTAATAAATTTTATCTTTAGTATTAAATATAACCTTATAAATAATATTAGATATTCATCAAATATTTATATTAGATATTTATCTAACATTATTGACATGCATTATATAATGTGATAAATTGGTAAAAACTAAAATACATAATGGGAGGTAGCTAAATGGAAATAGTCTCTTATCAATTGCTGACAGAACCTAATTGGGAGTATGAATTGGTAAACTGTATCTCTGAATATATTAGTACAAAAGAAAAGGATGTTAATAAGTCGCCCATACCCAATGAAATTTCTGTGATGCTTAAGAATGTTTATGATTACAAGGATAAGGTTATAGAAAAGGTCATGCCGGTATTTGCAGAATATCCTGATATAAAGCCAATGTTTGAAAGCAGTATGCTGGAAGTTGATAACAGAGCAAGACCAGTGCTTCATAATCTAACCAGCCAAAAAAAACTCCATGCAGGAATGACCAAGGATGAAATAGATTCCATCATGTTAGAGGGAATCGAGAATTGGGCTAAATCAACCAGTGGTGAATATAACGAAATTAAAATTAGTAATATCTCTGAATTGATTGAATTTTTAAAAAATTTAGAAACAGAAGATAGCGTAAAGATGAAAATGATAACCATGTACTCTGAACGTTATCACTTATTACCAAGAGTACAACAGTTTCTAGCAGAAGGGGTTAAGATCTTACAAGAATTTTATTCAATGGTGCAAAAGGATTATGAGGAAGCAATAAAAACTTTTCAAGATAAAAGTTATCTGGAAGCGAACCTTAAGGACTTGGGACTAATCAAATTCGGCAAATGTAACCAGATGGTGGTACAACTGTGTATTCTCCCCTATAATCAGTTTGCCGTAGATTGGGAAGATGAGAAAGAGAAGGCTGTTATTGCGGAAATTGGTATCTACGTCTTCAGTCTTTCTAGTAAGCTTAAAAAGATTACCTTAAGTGATTCCAAGCTTCTTAGTGCCTTAAAAACTTTGGGTGATGCAACCAGACTTAAAATAATTCATATGCTGACAGGGAAGAAAATGTACATTCAGGAAATAGCGGATGTTGTAGGACTGACACCCGCAACTGTATCCCATCATATTAATTTACTGCTCCAGGAAGGCTTTGTATGTGTGACGGTAGACGTTGAAAAAGCCAAGAAAATCTTCTATGAAATTAATCCCTATAAATTCGATGAGGTTGGAGAAGCAGTAAAACAGTTGGGGCTTGAGGCAATCACTGGGGACAGAAAAGGAGAAGAGGTGTAATGGCTAAGAATTTAGAATATCCGGTAGGCAGTACCCTTAAAAGAATGTTAGCCAATGTTACTGCACAGGATAAAAAAATTTATTTCTATTTTATTATATATACTTTAACGGGGGGAATCTATCCCTTTCTTGCAGTACTACTTCCTAAATATCTTTTGACGGAAGTAACAGGACCAGCAGCAAGTATAGAGGGTATCCTACGCATTGTATTAATTTTTCTCGGCTTGATGGCAGCCTTGGGCTTTGTAAGGACCTTTATCAATTCAATTGCCTATCCGGCAATCACTTATTTAAGACTCGATTACCTGAGAGACACCTTTGATAAGCTGGTTAGTATCGATTATCAGCATATGGAGGATGCAACTTTTTTTGAAAATAACGAAAGGGCTTTACAAGCCAACGGTACGAATAATAATGGTGTAGAAGGTGTGTATCATAAACTATTTGAGATAGGTCCGGTAGCTTTCACCTCCTTGGGACTATTGATCTTTATCGGAAGATTAAATGTCTTCCTTCTCCTGGGCTTACTGCTCAACATTGCTATTGGTATCTGGGTAAAAAGAAGTGTACATAAATATATTTACCGCAGAAAAGAAGACGTAGCACATGCAGAAAGACGGATGCAGTATTATTATAATACCACTCACGATTTTGGTTATGGTAAGGACATCAGACTGTATCGATTCCAGAACCGAGTGAATGAAAACTATAACAAGGAAATCAAAGGCTTCTTAAACATTCAAAAGAGTATTAAAAACAGAGAGTTTTCTCTGGGCTTACTGGAGGTACTGACTTTTCTGATCAGTAACGGACTTACCTATGCCCTATTAATTTATAAGACTGCAAATGGCATGTCCATTGCTGACTTCTCCATGTATCTGACAGCGGTTACTTCACTTACGCTTATGCTAACCCAGGTATCGGAGCAGCTGACTTTTATCTTGAATGAAGGTCAGTATGTGCACGATTTTTATGATTTTCTGGATAAAGACATGGGCGATAAAATAAAAGATAACAAGTCGGAAACTTCAAAACGGCTTGCAAAAGGGGAAACCCTTGAAGTTGTCTTTGACAACGTAAGCTTTTGCTATCCGGGAACCGAAAAGCTCATCTTTAAGAACCTTAATTTTACCATTCATAAAGGGGAAAAATTAGCGATTGTAGGCATCAACGGAGCAGGTAAAACAACTCTTGTAAAGCTTATGACCGGATTATTTCCAGTTACAGAAGGTGAGATTAGAATTAATGGAATCCCTATCTCCGAGTTTAATAAAAAGGATTTATATGCTATGTTCTCAGCTGTTTTTCAGGATGTTAACGTACTGGCATATACAGTGGAGGAAAATGTCTCCTGCTCCTCCTTAGGTGGAAATGAAGACAAGGTTCATGAAGTCCTTGAAAAAGTGGGTCTTAAGAAAAAAATTGATAGTCTGCCAAAAGGCATTGAACAAACCATGTTAAAAGTAATCGAAGAAGATGGCGTAGAATTCTCCGGTGGTGAGAGTCAGAAATTAGCAATTGCAAGAGCCTTATATAAGAATGCCAGAATGGTAATTATGGACGAGCCCACTGCAGCGCTGGATGCTTTGGCAGAAGCTGAAATTTATGAGAACTTCAGTGACCTGGTAAAAGGGAAAACAGCCGTATACATTTCCCACAGACTTGCCAGTACAAAATTCTGTGATAAAATTGCCCTCTTTGACGGGGATGGTCTGAAGGAATACGGAAACCATGAGAAACTCATGGAAGAAAAAGGCGAGTATTATAACATGTTTATGATCCAAGGCAAATATTATAATGAGGAGGTGGCGGTAAGTGAATAACGTGAAAACTCTTAAGAAATTTATCAGTGTTTGCTTTGAGATATCACCTTCCTATATATTTCTACTGCTATTACAATCCTTATCGGAAACCGGACAGATTTTAATTAATGTAGTACTTCCTAAATTTCTGGTAGATGAGCTGGTTGGTGAAAGGGACAGAGATCTTCTGATACGCTATGGATTACTGATTGTTATATCCAATGTACTCTTTTTCCTGCTTAATAAGGTCATGAAGCGAATACTGGAAGTCCGTAATATCTATATGAAGGAAAAACTTAATCAGTCCATGGCGGATAAAATCATGAAAGTGGAATTTGCCTGTCTGGAAGATCCCTATTACCTGGATTTAAAAGAGAGAGCCGTCTTTGCCTGCCGTACCATGGGTGCACTGGAGAATATGATTCGAAGTGTTACCGATGTACTTAAGAACATCGTGACAATAGTGGGCCTCCTGGCAGTTATGTTCACCTTAAGCCCTCTGTTTGTACTGCTCTTGGTGGCAACAATTGTGATAGCTGTGATTATGCAGAATTTTTTCTCCAAATATCAATTGAACTTCTATCAGGAGCTTATTCCTGTTAATCGAAGATATGGATATTATATGCAACTTTGCTTTATGGATAAGCTGCAAAAGGATATTCGAATTTATGATATGAACAAAATGCTTACCGACAGGGTTATGGAGTTTAACGGAAAGATTTACGACTGGTCCAAAACCTTTCAGAGAAAACAGGGTATTTTTCTTGGATTTACCGGTATCATCAATGACTTGCAGGCTGCCATTGCCTATGGTTACGTAGGAATAAGAGTAATCTCAAATACCTTTGGGAGCAGAATCGGAATTGGTGCCTTTACCATGTATGTATCAGCAGCCATTAACTTTACCACAGCTGCCACTAATTTAGGTAAAAACATTATGACGGTAATCCAGATGCTTGGCTACCTGCAGCCCTTTATGGAATTTATGTCACTGCCCGATGAAGAGAAAAAGGAAGGCAGTTTGCCCTTTGAAGGAAAGGTAGAATCTCTGCGTTTTGAAAATATCAGCTTCCATTACCCAAAGACGGAACATATGGTACTTAAGAATATCTCCTTTGAAATCAAAAAAGGTGAAAAGATCTCCATCGTTGGCTTAAATGGCGCCGGTAAGTCAACAATCGTAAAACTTCTATGCAGATTATATAAGCCTGATAGCGGAACCATCTATGTGAATGGTCATGATATCTATGAATATGAATTCTCAAGTTACATGAATGGATTAGCAGCGGTCTTCCAGGACTTTAAACTATTTGCCTTCTCCATTTTTGAAAATGTCAAAGGTGGAGGAGAACAAGCGGAGGGTGCGAAATACCGCACCAAGGTCAATGATCTACTTACTCAGGTTGGGTTAAAAGAAAAAATAACAGAGCTGCCAAAAGGAATGGATACTTTGTTTGGAAAAGTCTATGATCAGGAAGGGATAGAAATGTCCGGTGGACAGAGCCAGAAGGTTGCCATTGCCAGGGCTCTCTATAAAGATGCTTCTCTCATCATACTGGATGAACCTACCAGTGCTCTTGATCCGTTAGCAGAAGCAGAAATCTATGAGAACTTTAACCAGCTGGTGGGTGACAAAACAGCTATTTATATCTCCCATCGCATGTCTAGCAGTGTATTTTGTGATAAGGTTCTGGTCTTAGACGGAGGTCATATCACAGACTTTGACAGCCATGTTAAATTAATGGAGAAGGAAGACAGCATGTATTACAAGCTGTTCCGTTCGCAGGCTGTGAATTATCAGGTGTAAAGTCCGGCAATTCCTTCCATAAGCACTAAAAGTTTCGTAAATTACATCTCCTTAAGCGGGGTTATCTAATTCCTTCCTTGAGGTTTCCAGCAAAAAAGCATCAAGCCAGACCATAACACAGTCCAACTTGATGCTTTACTAATTTTGTTTCAAACCATTGTTTTATTAGATTTATTTATCCAAGCTCTTCATCATAGAAAAATCATTCTTGATATTTTAAATCCTATTATATGTCTTCATTTCCTTATCTCTTGCATGTTCTTTTTTCTTCCAATTCTTTATTCTTTATAAATGGTCGTAAATGTTAATCTGTATCTGTTTGCTATGGCTTTTTTATTTTTTTATAGTCCTTGAAGTAAATCATTTCTGACTTCTTCAAATCCGTCTTTGCATCGGTATAAGTATAAAGTGTCATCTTTGCATCCGCATGAGTTATTTTGGATAAATATCTATGTACAAAATTCTCTCGGTATTCCTAAATATTCAGATAGATATTGCCTTATGTGAAATTGATTTCGTTTTCTACACTTCTACAAATACCTTTTGAAATAGCAACTTTGTAAATATTTCTTCAACTTGTCTTGAAATATCTTGGGATATAATATGCGTACCCAATTCAATATTTCCTTCTTGACCATGATAAGATAAATTCGCGGATGTAATTAACGTCTCCACTTTATCGATGGATATCACTTTGGCATGAAGTGCAGCCATGGAATCATCTTGCTTTGGATAATTATATATTTTTAGAAACCTTCCCTTATATCTGCAGATTTTGTCAAAGCAGCTTTGACTCTCAATATTATTCACATAAAATTTTACAAAAACACCTTCTTGGCTTTTTCTTATTATGCATTCGATTAAGTCACCAAAATAGTCCGAAAGAGAATATCCCGTAATCAAAATGCTGCTCTGCGCATTCTCAATCATAGTTTTAACTACGCCTTTAGTACTTTTTGTCTTGATTGAAAATGAGGGTGGTGCTGTGACGACTAGTTCTGCACTCGTCTTCTCTCCACAAGAGGATGCTGTAATTAACGTATGTATTTCCCTCGCCTCTTTCTCTGAAAGTGAAGGATATCTTTTACGGATTTCCCTTACAGCTTCTCCTGCTTTAGTAATAGCATCCTCTTGGATTTTGTTTAATAAAATATCTAAACTTATGCTTCCAGTTGACATAGCTCTATCACCAATTCCCTAAAATATGATTGATTTTCTCTGTTCGCAATAGGCACCACCAAACCGCGATCGAGCATTCGGTTTCCATTCTCACATGCGGTTTCTGAAATCATGCAACAAGAATGGCATGCTGATCCATTTGAATTATTGCCTGCCGGAGTATTATTAAGACACTCAGGATCATTTGTGCACAACAAAGCTTCCTGAAATGCATCTCTCATTAGTTCATTTAGCCTGTTTATGTTACCTAATTCTACCAGTCCGCCAAGAGAACCTTCTTTATCTGCACTTCCGGTGTATAATAAAATTCCAGCCATTTTATCTCCGTAATAGATTCTCTCTCTAATAGCTGATGATGAATAGCCCGACGACATTGACATCTGCTTGATCAGCAAGTGTGCAAAGGTATGCATAAGAACATAACGTGCGTCCCTTAATACAGCCACTGTCCAGCCCTTAGAATCACAGAAATCCTTATAACATTCTGCATATTTATCAGATAAAACTTTCATATTCGCATCACTTAACCAGCAATCTATTGTATTTCTATTGAATTCTACGAATATGCCTTCCCCATTCACCTCTGCCGCCGGAAGCCATTTTTCCGTTTTTCCTTTATTCAAATAGACAACATTTGCCTGTACATCAGCATCAGGATCCGGTGCATCAACTCTTGTAAACCCAAGTAACACTTTAACTTCTCTTAACTTTGTAACTCGTATAATACGGTCAAAATAAGTTTTCAAATAATCAGGAAGTGGATCTTCTTCGGCTTTAAAGTGCTTCTTATTCGAAGCATACGCCGGATCCGCATGATGGGTAATTGCGTCATACTCCATCTGTTTAATCTCAGTAAATTCTGTTATATTATTTTGTCTTCTCTGTAAAGCATCATCAAATTCTTTTCTGGTGAAATTGGAAAAATACATTTCATATATTTTTGTCACACCTTCGTCACCCATAAGAGTTTTTGCAAGAGCTATATCTCTCAAGTGCTCATCAATTAAGTTAAAAAGAGGATTAATCCACGGCGGAATGGATATAGCGCTTCTGCTTACAGCAAAATATACATTAGATGCGCCTCGCTGCGAAGGAATTATCTTTTTATCACATCTTTCGTTCTTATGATTAGGTCTAAAAGGGTGATGTCCCGTACAAGATAAATCCTCAAAGTTTTCTTTCTGAGTTGCACCACTCATGCTTCTTTTGGCTCCGCAAGTACATTCAACCCACATATCAGCCAATGTCGAAGTATTACCTGTAGAGTACATACGAATTTTTCCCTTACATGTAGAATTACCTTTGTGAACCCACCAATGCCAAGGAAAGTCATTCATATGACCATTTTCACATATGGTAATGAAACGTGAAGGATATGCCTGCCTATGACAATCAGGTTCAGGGCAAGTTACTCCATACCTAAGATACTTATCTAAGTTAAAATCATTTCTCGCATCAAAAACCCTCCCACAATTGATATTTGAACAAACATGCTTGTATGGAAATGTTACCACTGGCACATCACCACTATAAGAAGTTCTTGGCATGTAAAAACAATCCACATTAAGATAAGATGCAAGACGGCCGTCTATAATCTTCTTACCCTTTTCTCTCCAATAGTTAATATCAAGAACTGTGACCGAATCTTTTACAGCGTCCACAATTGATCCCGGTCCAAAGGTTGTGATTATCTGGTTAGGACGAAGTTCGCCCAATTTATTATTATCATATCCTGGCATTTCAGTCCTCCGTGTAATAGTACATATTTGCAGCGCTTTCAACCTCTCTCATCGAGCGTAAGGTTGCTTTCTCAGTATCTGTACAATTTTCTCCATAGCTATTCATTAATCTATTATACTTGTCCGTCTTAAGCACGAAATATCTAAGCTGCTTCTGTTGAGATGCAAGAAGTTTCCAACTATCAATGAATGTATCAATTTCATTATCAGCATCTGCTCTTGCTGAAGGCTTGATAATATTGAGGCGATTCACTATGAGATTCTTTATTTCTTCAATCTGTTGTTCAGATAAATCTCCAATATTAGCTGCATCTGCATTTGATGCCATTTCCGGATATCTGAGTCTAATTGCTGCTATTATAAGAGCATGCATTACTCGATCCATTGCTCTTGCTGAGAAAGGTGTTGCTGTCGTACCTTCAACAAATCTATACAGCTGAGAATGGTATCCAGTAAAGTTCTCATAGTGCGACAAATCTCGAGGTCTATATGGATTGTACAGCGCTACCACAAGACCTGGGAAAGCTCGGCCAATACGGCTCGTTGCCTGTATGTATTCTGAATTCTGCTTAGGCTGACCAGTTACAACCATAAGTCCTAGCCTATCCACGTCCATACCTACAGCAATCATATTAGTTGCAATAGCTGTATCTAGACAGTCTCTAGAATCACATGTGGTTTCAAGTTGCTTAAGTTTCTTTGGTATTTCAAAGGATGACATTCGTGATGTAATCTCTTCTCTACGATTTAAGAAACGCTGCTTACTCATTCCATATTTTTTCTTGATTCTCTTTATTCTGTCTGGAATATCGTCTTGTAATAAGCGTACAGCTCCGCCCAATTCTCGAATACTGTTAAAGTATCCAACTAGGCTATAGTAAGGATCTATATATTTTTTAGCCTCATCATCCAATGATAAATCATAGGCCTCTTGTAATATTACAGAATAAATACGCAATAATGCAGTTTTCACAGATTGTCCAGGCGCGCAAACTCCTACATACTTTCTGAAAGGATTTTCTTCGACCGGTATCTCTGTAATAAAGAAGCTGTCACCAATTTCAAATCCATTAGGCGGAAATTGGGATGTTTCTTTTCTTGCATATAAACACTTTGCCTGTTTTCTTGCATTTTTTATTGTTGCAGTAGATACAACATACTTAGGTCTTATTTTTTTATTACCAAAATTGTATGAACATAAATCTTCAATCAAGGTTTCGTAAGCACCATAAACAGTTCCAAGCGGACCTGTAATGAGATGCAACTCATCCTGTATAATAAGTTCCGGCGGGAGAAACTGCTTAATCGGAGTTAATGTCGACGCAGGTAAATCTGCTGTTTTATTATGCCTAGAGTGCTCTGCACCTATAGCAACATATCCATCTCTGCTACACACTCTATCCACTCTTCCAAATAGCGCATTTGTTTCTACAGCCCAAGGAAGTCGTGCAAACTTATCAACTGTAGAGAGTATTATCGTAGGACATTTCGAATATATTTCCTCATCAACCAGATAAACAGGTATAATGTTCTTATCCTCTCTGTATTTGTAGAACAAACAATCGCTATCACCGCAATAAATGCGTACATTCTTTGCTACAATATCTATATAGAATTCTTCCTCTGTAAGAGGATTTCCGCAAAAGGGGCAAGTAAGTAGCTGCTTATATATTAGTCTCTTCTGTGCTCTAGCTCTACTTGTCTTTTCATGATCTTCCGGATCTTCTTTAAGATCATCAAAAGAGTTTGGCGTTACACCTCCACCTACCCAGAAACCGATGCTAATAGGTTCCTTACCGTACTTAGGGAATTCTTTCTTTCTAATCAATTCAGCTGCCAAAACCATCTTTGTGATTCTATCTCGCTGCTGTGTTGTCAAAAGTCTAAGTGTATAGCGAAGAATTGCCGTAACTCCTCCATCACGGTTATATTCGTCATCATCATTTGCACAAAGCCTTCTGTTTGCAATAACAAAAGCCATCAATCCTAGATATGCCTCAGTTTTTCCTCCACCAGTCGGGAAATATAAAAGATCAACCACTTCCCTATCCTTATGGTTTGGATCCGTTATAGCATTCAAATTCATAAGAACAAATGCAATCTGGAATGGCCTCCATCCAAAATCATTTTCCGGTTTTCTTGGATCAACAAAATCCGTAAAGCTACATTTTATACCAGCACCATGTACCTTAGAATAGTTTGTAATATTTCGCTGCATAATCATTGCTCTATTCATGAAGCAGAACGCATCAAATGCGATATCGTCATTTACCAGCAAATCGATTCCTTCACGAATTCGAGTCAATGCTTCTCTGCATTTATCAATAACATCGTTTCCTATTTTGTTTTTGAAATCAGTATCTGACATTTTAGTATCGCCAACAAGCTTATTCTGAATCCAATCCTCGTAAGCATTGGCCAAGACATTCAGTTTTTCGATGATTTCATCTTTCCTTTTTGTCATAGAAAGCTTTCTCATCGAGAAATAAAAAGGATCAAATCCCTTTAATGAAGCGCTTACTCCCGGAAACTCATACTGTGGAATGAAATCCGATTCAACAAATGATGTTCTTCCCTCAACAGAGGGACCCCATGTTGCAGCACAACCTCTTCCTCTACCAAGTATAGGCCTTTGTTCAAAATAAAATTCATCTGTAGCAAGTACCTCTCTGCAGATGTGCTCTGCGATAAATAAATTAGAACCATCAGCGGAATATGCTTTAAGATTTACCTGAAACATCAACGCTTCAATCTCACCTTCAGGGATGTTTCGCTTATTAATCACATATGCAGTAATCAAGGAGTAGCCCCTCTTTAATCCAATCCTTGAAATATGCAGATGTACATTCGAATCACAAACAAGTGCGTATTCCTTAGTTTTCTCAGATTCAGAAAAGGTAACGAGTACTGTTTCCTTCATAGAATGACGACTATATGAAAGAGCACTTACTTCTTTACCATCCTTATTCAGCTTTTTCTCAGCTGACTTCGTGTAGTCTCCCCAGCTCACATCAATGCTAATATTAGCGATTGATGATTCAACATAAAAACTAATGCCAATAGAAGAAGGTATTTTAAAATGTTTGCTGCTAATTGGCTCGTTGTCGTCATCCTCACCGGCAGTATAATCCCCATCATCTTCATATGCTATGTCTACATCTACTTCCTGTTCATTCGAATCCGATGTACTTCCATCAAGATCGGTCTGTGGTGCAAGCATTCCTATTACGTATGCGTGGCGAGGATTCTCACTCAACACCTCATTTTCATCAATGGGACCCATGAGATCTGTTTTAAGCATATCTATAATTCTTTGTCTGACTTCTGAATACTTAAATCGATTTTCCATTGCGCGCCTCCTATGCTAAAATTTCAGAACAATATTAACGAGTAGAATCGGTCGGATTTCAAATTGCTTGTTGAACTCCTGTTTTGACTCCTGGGCCTCTGTTTGAAGAGCTGTTAACTTTTTTGGCATGTTTTTTTGGATTATATCAGCTTGTTTTTTCTTCTCCGTAATTTTCTTACGAATATCTGACTTTTCTAGCGAATCCTTTGCCATGAATTCTTGCATAAATAAACCTTCTATTTCGGCATTCATATCCATCATCTGAAACGATAATTGCTCTGTCTGTAACTTAACCCAATTTTCCAATTTGCTTTCATTGTAAGCAATAATTGGTTCTATTGATTTTTTATATTGGACTAGCATCTCCTTAGAAAGGTGATCATAGACCTTCGTCATATACTTCATCTCTTCTGATGTTGGTGTGTAATAATGAATATCCTCATCATTAGCTTTTTCTATAGCCCTTACGATATCTATCTCTTCAAAATCTATGTACTCGCCATTTTCATCACATACTAATATTACAGGGAATAACACATTTGAATTATCACAAAACGCACCTAAAAATAGCATTCCATGAGCTCCGAAGTTTACTTCTCCCCAATTATCAATCTCCCAGAAATATGTCTTTCCATTCATCTCTGGTTCTTCAAACTTTGACCAATAATCCACATCATTCAAATACCGGGTAATAGATTCTTTTGTCTTGTCCAAGGCCTCGCCTTTTGCTTCTGGGCTTTCCGTGAGTAAAAGTGAGCGAAGCTGCACCACTTGCTTGTTAATATCAGAATCCAATTGACGATTTAGACGATCAAAAGCAGTAGTAAATTCATTATTTGAATTACACCTTTGATAAATGTCCAAAATAGTCTTTTCAAAACTAATTCCTGATTCCAGTGCTCCAAGTGCCAGATCGGAAGAGCCAAAAACTCCTTCGAAAAGTTCAAATTTCCGTGACAAGATATCGTAAACACGTTTATCTGCCTCGTTATCTGTATTCAACAAATTAATTGCAACAACATCATTCTTCTGACCATAACGATGGCAACGACCAATCCTTTGCTCTATCTTCTGTGGATTCCAAGGCAAATCATAATTAATAATTGTGTTACAAAACTGAAGGTTAAGACCTTCTGATCCTGCATCAGTAACAATCAAAATCTTTGCATGATTTCTAAAATAATCAACGATAGCATGTTTGTACTCAACTCCTCTACCGTGATTTATTTTTCCAAAGTTCTTCACCTGCCACGCGCGGTATATTTCTTTCGTCATGGGATCATCAAAGTCACCATTAAAAAGAACTAAATCCTTCTCCTGGTATCCGCTTTTTCTCAGTTCGTGAGCAATGTACTTTTGTGTTCTTTTTGATTCTGTAAATACAACAGCCTTTTGCGGTATACCATCAATTTGCTGCTGATAAAGTGACGTAGAAAGAGCCGTTTTTAACGCTTCAACTTTAGCATTCGATTTAATACGATTAGCAGAATCGATGATTGCTTGAACAACATTTATCTCATCCTGTATATTCTGTTTCTTAATCACTATACTATCGTCATCTTTCTCCTCAAATCCGGACTCATCAATTTCATCTTCAACAAATTCCCAGAATAAATCAAAGCCTTCTACAGCCTTTGCAGACTTTGTTCCTTGATACATTTTTTCAAGCCTTTTCTTTAATACTTCAAATGTCTCTATCAACGCAAAGCTTGAAGAAGCGAGTAACTTACGTATTATAAGAATGATAAGTGCCCGATTTGCAGTTGGTATTGAATACAGATAATCTCTCTTAAGAAATTCATTAACCAACTTATAAAGATTGTTTTCTTCCGGAGTTAAACGAAAATCAACAGTAATACATACACGCTTCTTGAAATCCATATACTTACCAACATCTTTTCTAAGCGTACGATATAAAACAGGAAGTAGTTCCTTCTTTAATTCAGTATAATCTTGTCCCTCTATGAACCGTCTATTAAACACCTTCTCTGAACCAAAGATTCTAGGATCAATGAACGATATTAACCCATGCAAATCTGATAGTGAATTCTGTAACGGTGTTGCAGTTAATAATATCTTTGGTATTCCTTTGGTTAGTTCATAGAGATTCTTTGCTCTCTTCGTCCCGTGAAATACATTTCTAAGATTATGTGCCTCATCTATAATTACAAAATCCCATTTGACTGTAGGAAATCTTTTCATAAATTTCGATGCATAATCATATGAGGTCAAGATAATGCGAACTTCGTTTTCCTTTTCAACCCATGCTTTCATTGCATGGTAATCCTTCTCAACAGTCAACCGATCAAGAATTGTAACCTTTAACCCAAACTTTTCATCTAATTCTATTTCCCATTGTTTTCGCAGCGTAGCAGGAAGAGCAATCAATACCTTTTTTGCCCCAGTATTCAGTATGTACTTAAGGACTAATCCAGCCTCTATTGTTTTTCCCAAACCAACTTCATCTGCCAAAACAATTCCGCCAGTCTTCAGTGCTTGAATTGCAGCACAAAAAGCATTGATCTGATGTGGATTCAGCTCAATTTCTGTATTTAGAAGGCACTTGTATGGTGATTCTTCCAGCGCTATCTTTTTGTATCTACTGTATTGTTCAAGCAGAAGATTGCTTTCCATTATTATTCCCCCTGTTGTAATTCTTGGGCGATTCCTTTTGCAATTTCCTTTGCCATAATAGGTGGTACTGCATTTCCTATCTGCACAAATTGAGCAGTTCTTGGCCCTTCAAAGTAGTAATTGTCCGGGAAGGATTGAATCCTCGCTGCTTCTCTGACCGTAATTGACCGATGCTGCTCTATATCTGGATGTATAAAGTAGTGACCATCCTTTGATATATGTGCCAGCATGGTATGGCAACACGCATCATCTCCCTCTACAACTTTAAATCTATCCACAAAGGAGCTTCTGTTCTTATGTGTCTTTAATTCATCAGGTAAATCATTATAATTTAGTCGCTTGCGTCCTTCATTCCATAGCCCAATCGCTTTCTTATATATCATGATATCTCTTTCTTTGTTCGGACGACTGGTATGCAAAGTTAGTACATCTTCTGGACAGCGAAGACCTGTATCTCGCAGGTAATCACTCATTGTTTTTGTAGCATATGCATCACTGCATTCTCCTGGAAGCAGCTTAGGCAAGTCGCTTAGCAGATCATTAACAACCGCATTAACAGCCATCTTGTCAAATTCCGGATAATGTAAACCACTATTTTTCAACCATCCAACTATAATCATACGTCTTCGATTTTGAAGTACACCAAAGTTCTTCGAATTTTGCTCATGACATTCAATCTCATATCCAACTCTCTTCAAATAAGTCTGAATATTTTTCCATGTCTTGCCTCCATTAGCAGATTCGATCCCCATGACATTCTCGAAGACAAACATCTTTGGTTGATATTTTTTTAGGAATCTCGCATATAGCTTATATAATTCATTACGTGGATCCTCAGCCATGGGCCTTTCCATATGACTGCTTTGTGCTCTTCCCACTAATGAGTATGCTTGACATGGAGGTCCACCTATTATCACATCCACTTGTTTGATTTTTTTAGCTTTTAATATTTCATCAATCGAATTGAACAAAAGCGGAAGCGTTTTATCCGACATGGTTTCACACATCACTGTCTTTGAGCATTCTTCTGGGATATTACTTAGAAACTGCTCCCTAGAATAATTGCCTTTTAAGTAATCATAGTAAATGTCTAACTTGCCTACTGACTTCAAATAAAAATATGCACTTCTTGTCTCTAACGTCTTCGCAGCAAAAGGATTCATCTCAACATGTGCTATAGGCTTGAAGCCTGTCTGAATGAAGCCTTCTGATAAACCTCCAGCTCCCGCGAATAAATCTATGAACGTATATTCTTTTTTTTGTCTAGCACTTTGTTTTGTCATTTTAATTTCCTTTATTCACGCTATTTTATTCTTGGAATTCTCCATCTGTATCAAAAATATGATCCAGCTCGTCATTATTAATTGCTGAAAGCACTTTTTGTCTAATCACACCTTTCGCCATATCCAATCGCTTAAAGCGCTCCTTTCCTGCCGCATCCTTTCCGGTACGTATTAGCTCAATTCTTCCGATTCTCGGTTCCGCTTTAGCATACATAGCAAATGCTTTTGCCTTGCTGAGATTATCCTTATATTCTGCATTGTGTGGTTCAAGGATATCCATCACATATCCAAGCTCATCATCTTTACGAATAATCACAAAATCCGGATATGTAGCTTTGGTTACTCCATCAATATCATAAGGAATACGAAGTGACCAAGACTGCCGTACTTGATTTCTCAACCAGCATACATAATCAGAGCGTCTGCGTTCCTCCTCAAGAACACCTTCTTCCCATCCGTTAAGTTTAATCATTGCCTTTCCGTCTTCATCTGCGAACAAATGATCCGTGAATGTTTTTCCGCCTACTTCAAGTCTGGCATTAATTGTCTCCGGCAATGTGAAATTGTGCTCACTAACCAAGTCACCGTCTGCTATGATGTCGCTATATTGCTTACGGCATTTTTCAGATTTTGATAC
Organism: Bacillota bacterium; assembly: GCA_023407575.1. Taxonomy (GTDB): domain Bacteria; phylum Bacillota; class Clostridia; order Lachnospirales; family Lachnospiraceae; genus Mobilitalea. The sequence goes on along the minus strand of JAEYLX010000026.1, from coordinate 283,141 downwards.
AACATACTTACGATAATTGTCATTAAAATCATGAAATTTCTTTTCAGCATACTTATTCAGCTTTGCCATGCATTCATCATCAGCTACAAAAAGAATGCAGTCTATCTTGAATGCGTTTGGGTTGGCCGCATCAAAGAATCTTCTTCCATAAACAAATGGAAAACCGTATCCTCCAAGTCTTGAATCAACGTATCTCAGTTGTCTATCCAAATCAGACTCGGAAGTCATATACCAATCATTTAATGAGTAATTTTTTATTGCTTCTCCAAAGACATCAAAGATCTGAATAGACAGCTTAAATTCCATAACCTGACTAACTAAGCCATCATATTTGCCGTCATCATGAAGTTTTTTGATGTAAGCACGAATGATATCTGTTACCTCATTTTTCACTTCATCGTTCGCGTTCACGTAGATTAAGTTCTGCGTTAGCAATCCAGCTAAGCTTAACAATGACTTAAGATAACTGTTAATCTTTACATCTTTAACCATGTATGTTAAGAAGCCATGTTCATTAATAAACTTTATAACAGCCTCTCTATCAATTCCTGGTAGAAAGGACGTTTGTGTATACTGCGGTGTATTCTCCTGATCCTCTTGTGCTATCGGAGTCACCGGGACATTAATAATTGACAAAGGATCCTGTTGTAGATGGATCTCTTGAATCTGAGTATTGTCCGGATTAACATTATTTTCTATATTGTTTCCACTCGATGATACAGATGCAGAACCATTTCCTGATGGCTGGCTAACATTGTAAGGTGTTGAATCTTGACGCAATCCAGAAACTGCTGGTGTAGGATTTGTATCATAGGAGAATAAATCCATCTGTCCTAGCACTTGTTGCTCTTGTCTTGGTTTCTTTGTATGAACAGTCCACGGTACATATACCTGTTCTTCCATTGATTCGCCGTCAATCACTGTAGGTATTTCTCCGCCTTCAGCGCTTTGCAATTCATCAATAACTTTTTGTACTGTCTCCTTATTGAAATAAGGCAGAAATAAACGCACGTCGTTCAATGAATCATCTACAATAACATGACACTGTAAAGGAGTTCTAACCATTCTGCCAAGTAGCTGTGCAATATATGTAGCATCTTCTGCACGTCTAAATGACATCATTGTTTCTGCTCTAGGGCAATCCCAGCCAGTAGATAAGTTTTCCTTAAAAAGTACAACTCTGACTTTTCTATTATCCGCTATATCCACTGGCTCAATATGAGGTACGTTGAGTCCATTTATCTCAATGGTTCCTGTTGATCCAAATGTATGGACTACTTCACCCTCACTAAAGTGATCACAGAGTCGTTCCTCAATCTTTGCAATAACATCGTCCAAATCAGTATCCGATATTTTATTACCCGAACCAGCAAGTACTTGAATAACAAATACAGGGTTCACATTTGCATAATGCTGCTCATATGTATATTGATACCAATGCTGACATTTATTTATCCATTCATCTGTTGCTGCCTGAAGAACAGACATATCACCATGCTTTGAAGGATCTTCGGGATAAGTGATTACAATACGATCCTTAAGTAATCCTGAAGCTCGCACTTGCGCCGGCGATACAATAACTTTTTGTAATGTTGATGTAGTATCTCCAACTAATGCATTAAAACGAGATGCCGTTGCACTCATTCCGATGACAACTGGAACTGGTGAAAGCTTATAATCCGTACTTCCCTTTATGAATCGCTGCATTATCGTTGTTGCAGTTCCCGCAGCACGTCCTTGCATTCCCCGGTGAGCTTCATCAATAATAAAATACAACCTGTCTGCCTTTTCTCTTGCAGTATTTTCGATTGTTTCCCAAATCGTATACTGTCGTGTATCAGAACGCTGTCCCAAATTTCCTGCTTTGCCAAGTTTCTGAGTATTCAAAAAATAAATATGACCGTCTTCAAGAACTTCTCTATCAAATGATTCATCGGAAATAACAACACATTGATCTATGCGGATCTTATCCGCTTTCTGATCAATCTTTTGCATCGACTGTGCATTAAGCTGTGGAGAATCTGACAACCAAACAAAGATTGCATCTGGCTGTTCCGCAAAGCTCTCCGAACCAAAATAAACATCTTCAATAAATGATGCCATAATGATTGTCTTGCCAGAACCAGTTGGTGCCTGCAAAGATACAACTTGAGGAACTTTATACGAACGATAGCTATTAAGAGCCATGGCTGCCTTCATACGAAGATCATTGACAGCCACTTTTTGAAATGGAAATAATTCATTTATCATTCCTAATTCCTCCCATGATTGATTCTGAAATTATCAAGATAATCTCTATATAACTGATATGTTGTTTCAACATTCAAACTTTTAGCCATTGAACGATAATTTACATCGTAATCAGTGATAATAAACACTGTTTGAATTTCTTGTTTATTTGAAAGAGCATCTTTGAATTCTGAGAAAGCATTTTCATTAATAAGTACCGCAAATTTGTTTTCAGGCAAAATAAGCATATCTGGTATTTCATCACATTCTAAAGATGGACACTTTCCAACCGATCCACATTTCATCCATAAAATTGGTAGCATCTCTTTAAATTGCATTCCAAGAGCAACTGCTGTTTTATTCAGAAAACCAAGCTTATAAAATGCTGCATTTGTGTTAAAACCATTTCCGAATAATAAATCACTACCCAAATAATTTCCAGTCAAAGAATTTCCATTGATATCTTTCCCCATAATACTGCATACTGTTCTTGGCCATGTAATATAACGAGCAATTCCTAATGTATTCCATTCTTCATCTCCCGGTTGCAGTCCATTTTTTTTAAGGATTATTGCTTCTTCATCTGATGTTTCATTATTTGTTACTAAAATACAACGACGTTTCCCGGAATCATTAGCATTTAATAAATTAATCGCATGAAGAGTTGTGCCGCTTCCAGCAAAAAAATCAATGATTAATGCATTTGGCTTATCTGATACAACATATTTTAATGAATCATAACTTGCATATAATGATTTAGGAAACGGAAAATTACGATTTGGCAACATATTTCCCAATAGGGATTTCCCATATGCACCCGCATCATAAATATTAGAATTCCAAACTGTTTGCATTCTTGTCGTTTTTCCGCTTTTGCTTACAACAATTTTAGTCCCATCTTCTCGAGTTCCTTCTACGTGAAGTTCTCCATTTTCGACTCTTTTAACATCTGCGGTACTTAGATAACTCAATGAATACGGCATAGGATTATTCTTTCTTTTTTTACCAACACGAACAAATCCTTGTTCATTTAGTTTATCCAATACGGGAGCCGTTAGCCCCCATTCCATCTCTGTACCATCTTCATTTACAGGAAAGACTGTTGCGCACCCTTCGATATCTTTCACAGATAATCTATTTACGTCATGTGAAATTGGTTCACCAATGCAAAAAATTTTATTAGTCTTATCACTAATATATATAGGATAAAACTGTCGTGGGCGATGTCCTCTTGTTGAATCAGAATCACTTCGTTTTAAATAAGGCCACCGAACTTCTACTTCTCCCTCTGATGCAGACATCAAATTCACAGATGCATCTCCTAAAAAGACATAATATATATACTCATCTGTACGAGTAAAGTAGTTTGTTGCTCTGCCTTTCGGATTGATAACTGCAGTTATCATTTGAATTTTTCCTTCAGGGAAAAGTTCTTCTAATAAACATCCCAGATGTAAATACTCTTTCTCATCAATAGTCACAATAAGTACTGAATTATTTGGATTAAGTAATTTTCTGGCAATTCTCAAACGTTTTTGTATCATTGATAACCATTTGCTGTGTCTATAAGTGTCATTTCCATCAACATAATCATTGTTATACTTCCAATCTTTTGCACCTGTATTATACGGAGGATCTATATAAATACAATCCACTTTTCCGGCATACAAATACTCTAGCAACTGAAGCGCGTGGTAGTTATCCGCTTCAATCAGTGTGTGCCACAAATCACTTTCAGGAGCATTACAAACTAAGTCAATAGGTTTAAGGTATGGATAAATCGGCTCGCCGAATTCCGCAACACGCACAATATCATCCAAAACAAAAGTAATATTTTCCTTTGGATTTTCCTTCTTAACACATTTAGCATTTTCATCTTCTATCTTCACAACAACATAAAGAGACTTATCTTCTTTACTATTTCTCAACATGACATTTGAGCCAGTTATTATAGGCATGTCATATAATGGTGTACACTCTGGTAAGTGCTCTTCAAAAACCAAACCGAACTTCTTAGTTTTTGACAATTTATCTACTTCCTGCTCAATCCGATTACGAAGTGCTTCATCTTGTATTTGAGCTAATAAATCATGAATCGCAGCCACTCACTTATCCTCCGTTTCTATGTCATAATCATTTATGTAAAATAATTTGAATTTACTCTACTAATCTTAGTGTCCAGAATAACGGACTCGACTTCCATCAATAGGTTTATCTGCATTTTTTCGGGATCAAACACTTATCTCCTTTTTTGAACCATTCCTTCAATTCTTCGCTCGTCGCATAGTACCGTGACACTTCTTCCAGTAATCCCCCACTTTTCTGCAACTTCTGCTGTTGTTAAGTATACGATCTGTCTCTTCCATCAAATAAGTACAGCAAACACTATTTTTATTTTATTCATTTTGTGGAATAATGGCAATCATTTTCTATTAATTCTCAACAATTTCCTTACGTTTTTATAACTACTTGTTGAATCATTAACAATCTCATTGACTAATTGGCAAGTAGTGCATAGGACTAGCCCTTGTGCAATTACTTGTTGTGGAGTGTCCCCAATCCCCCCAGAACACCCATTACAAATGTCTGGCTACGCACTCACAAACGTGAGCGCTATGAGAATCTTCAGCTTCTCCAAGATAAAAAAGCGGGCAACCACCAAACTGTAAATCTGATGATTGCCTCAAAGACTATCTCTGTGTTATTTAATTACTCTGCTTTCTCTTTTCCTGCTCCTGAGACTGCTCTACATGAAACATATCAATATTATGATTTGCTTTCACAAATTCCTTCATCTTTGCTTTTGCCTACCGGTACTCATTATATATGTCTTTTGCCAAAAAAAAAGAATCCCCTGTTTCCAAGAGATTCTTGTTGAATATACATTATTATTTGGTCGTAAGTTGGTTGTAATTCCTGACCTTATTTTTCTCAAACCCGCATTAATACAGGGTTTACTACTCTTTATTCTTCATCGTAGGGAACAACAACACATCCCTAATCGCCGCAGAATCCGTCAGCAACATAACGAAACGGTCAATTCCAATACCTATACCACCTGTAGGAGGCATACCATATTCCAAAGCAGTTAAGAAGTCTTCATCTAACTGGTTCGCTTCTTCGTCACCAGCAGCTCTTAAAGCTTCCTGTGCTTCAAAACGACCTCTTTGGTCAAGTGGATCATTTAATTCGGAGAAAGCATTCGCCATCTCACGTCTGGTAATGAACAACTCAAAACGCTCTGTATAATCTGGATCAGTAGGCTTCCTGCTCGCAAGCGGAGAAATCTCTACTGGATGATCCATAATAAAGGTTGGCTGAACAAGATGTTCCTCAACAAATTCTTCAAAGAATAAGTTAATAATGTCGCCTCTCTTATGTCTTGTTTCAAAAGCAATATGATGTTTCTTTGCTAATGCCTTAGCAGCCTCTTCATCCACAACTTCTGTGAAGTCGATATCTGCATATTTCTTTATTGCTTCAATCATGGTAAGACGCTCAAAAGGCTTTGCTAAATCAATTTCAATACCATCATAGGATATTGTAGTTGTTCCAAGCACCTTCGTTGCAACTGTACGGAATAATTCTTCCACTAAATCCATCATACCATAATAATCTGTATATGCCTGATATAATTCTAATAACGTAAACTCTGGATTATGTCTAACGGATAGACCTTCGTTACGGAATACTCTGCCAATTTCGTAAACACGCTCTAATCCACCAACAATCAATCTCTTTAAATATAATTCAAGTGAAATTCTAAGATGTAAATCTTCATCTAACGCATTATGATGCGTATTAAAAGGCTTGGCTGCAGCTCCACCCGCATTTGGTACAAGTACAGGTGTTTCAACTTCAATGAAATCCTTACCATCCAGATAATTACGAATCTCACGAATAATATGAGAGCGTTTGATAAAGGTATCTCTAACCTCAGGATTAACAATCAAATCGATATAGCGTTGTCTATATCTGGTATCTGTATCCTTCAGACCATGATATTTCTCTGGTAATATCTGAAGACTCTTAGTTAATAAAACTACTTTAACAGCTTTAATGGACACTTCTCCGGAATGAGTTCTAAATACCTCACCTTCCAGACCTACAATATCACCGATATCATATTTTTTAAACTCTGCATAAGGTTCTTCACCAACCTCATCCCTTTTAACATATGCCTGCACATCTCCCTGCACATCTCTGATATTACAAAAGGATGCTTTACCCATAACACGTTTGGACATAATACGTCCGGCTATGGACACAGTTTTACCTTCAAATTCCTCAAAATTATTAATAATTTCGCTGGAATGATTGGTAACCTCATACTTCATTGTTTGAAAAGGGTCCTTGCCATTTTCCTGAAGTTCAGCTAATTTTGCTCTTTTAATCTTTAATAACTCATTGAGATCCTGCTCTGTTTGAACTCTCTCATCAGCCATGAATTTCACCTCATATCGCAGTAATGCACCCTAGAGGAGCACTTTATCGAATAATTCTGCTCTTTTAATTAATTAGATTTTTGAATCTGTAAAATCTTATATTGCATTGTTCCAGCATGTGTATCTACACTAACAACATCGCCCACTTTTTTACCGATTAATTTACTTCCAAGTGGAGACTCATTGGAAATCTTACCTCTTAAACTGTTCGCCTCTGTTGAGCCAACCAATTTATATTCCAATTCCTCATTATATTCCATGTCTAAAATTCTAATTTTGCAACCAATATTAATTGTATTAACGTCTACTTCGTCTTCTACAACTACTTCAGCGTTTTTGAGTATTTTGTCAATCTCTTCAATGCGGGCTTCAATGTCCCTTTGTTCATCCTTAGCGGCATCGTACTCTGCGTTCTCTGAAAGATCCCCTTGTTCTCTCGCTTCTTTGATTTTTTGTGCTACCATTTTTCTTTGATTTACCTTAAGATCATGAAGCTCATCTTCCAGTTGTCGTAATCCCGCATAAGTCAATATGTTCTTCTTTTCTACCATAAAAACACCCTTCCTCCATATTGCTTTTTATACAACATACAATACATTCAAAGTATTATATCGTATCAATAGTATATTGTCAACCTTATTAAATCCTTTACACCTACCTGCATGTTCTTAAAAAAAATGCATTTTATCAGTTAAAAACTGCATAATACTGGCACTTCGAGCCACAATGACACTCTCTTTGTTCAGCTAAGATATAATGTGTGTTGACATTATATCTTATCAACAAAGTCTATAAAATATTCTTTTGTTTTAGGAATAATATATTAGAACTTTTGTGTCATTTTCTGCGACGAAATTCATAATTTATTTCCAATTTTTAACCCTGTTTTCTACTGAAATATTCCTGTAAAATCAAATGTTGCAAAATAATCAGCAGGGGTTTCTGCTCTTCGTATCTGTTGTAGGGTACCATCTTCCTTCAGTAACAGCTCTGCAGATTTTAACTTGCCGTTATAATTATAACCCATTGCAAAGCCATGTGCACCTGTATCATGAATAACCACTAGGTCACCTATATCAATCTTTGGAAGCATACGATCAATTGCAAACTTATCATTGTTCTCGCATAAGGAACCGGTAATATCATATTTATAATCGCAGGGTTCATTTTCCTTACCCACAACGGTGATATGGTGATAAGCTCCATACATAGCAGGTCTCATCAGGTTAACCGCACAGGCATCGAGTCCAATGTATTCCTTATAAATATGTTTTTCATGGATTGCTGTAGCAATGAGATGTCCATAAGGAGCTAACATAAATCGTCCAAGTTCTGTATAAATAGCGATATCGCCCATTCCAGCTGGTACAAGAATTTCTTCAAAAGCTTTACGAACACCTTCGCCGATTTCCATAATATCATTTGCTGGTTCATCTGGTTTATAAGGTATTCCTACCCCACCAGAAAGATTAATGAATTTTATATCCGCACCTGTTTTATCACGAACCTCAACAGCCAGCTCAAATAAGATTGCCGCCAAAGTCGGATAATATTCATTGGTTGCGGTATTACTTGCCAGGAAGGAATGGATACCAAAGGTTTTTGCACCTTTCTCCTTCAGCTTTATAAAGCCTTCAATCAGCTGTTCTTTTGTAAAGCCGTATTTTGCATCACCCGGATTGTCCATAATGCCATTGGAGGTCTTAAATACCCCACCTGGATTATAACGACAGCAGATTTTCTCTGGAATACCTACCACCTTTTCAAGATAGTCAATGTGTGTAAAGTCATCCAGGTTTATAATTGCATTCAGCTCTTTTGCTTTGATAAAATCCTCTGCCGGAGTTGCATTGGAAGAGAACATAATATCATCGCCTGCAAAACCTGTTACCTCGGACATCATAAGCTCAGTCATAGAGGAGCAGTCCATACCGCAGCCCTCTTCTTTTAATATACTAAGAATGTAAGGGTTTGGTGTAGCTTTTACTGCAAAATATTCCTTAAAGCCTTTATTCCAAGCAAAGGCTTGATTTAGCTTTCTTGCATTTTCACGAATCCCCTTCTCGTCATAGATGTGAAAAGGCGTCGGATACTGCTTTGTTATTTCCTGCAGTTGCTGGGGCGTAACAAATGGTGTTTTCATAATGACCTCCTATCAATAACTTTTCCCGTCTTTACTTTTGCTTCTAAATATCTATTTTTAACTTCTCTGCCTCAGGCTTCTTATTGTTCCATCTCTGAGTAACAAGAGCAATAAAATATTCTAAACTACCAAGGAGTGATTAATGTTTGTTTCCTGTTTCTAATACCAGTAATTAACTCTTTTATATTATTTATTTTATAAGGAAATTCAATTCCACTATGTAGTGGTTCCTTACTATGAGCATCCGTTCCAGCTGTCATAGGAAAATTATATTTTAAAGCATAGTCATAGGCTTGCTGATCAAATTCCTTATTCCTATTTCCTACATTGATTGCTTCCACTGCATCCACACAATCTGGAACCAATCGTATTGTATGAATATACGGGCGAATGCGAAAGGGATGTGCATGAATTACCAGCCCGCCTGCTTCCTGTACTCTCTGATATTGCTCTTTCATGGACCAGGATAATATATCTGGATAGTCCAGCAACCACTCTTTATCAAGTCCATATATTAGAAAGTCAGTGGTGTCAAAGGTAGCTTCCCAACCAAAAAATACAGAAAGACCAATACGGTCTCCTTCACTCTTTGCATTCTCATAACCCTTATAAAACTGTTCTACACGCTCATCCCAGGGTAAATTTCTAGGAACAGTGCTATTACCATTAAAAAAGTGATCTGTAACAACAATACCGTCATAACCTGCTGCCTTATAGCTTTTCACCTGTTGTACTGCTGTATAGGTAGCGCAAGCGCTTGCCTCACTGGTGTGTAGATGAGTTTCATATCGAAACATGTTCACGAGTCAGCTCATCCCTTCCTATTAGATGATATTTATGCATAAATATACTTTATGCTGTTATATCAATTTTTGACATTCCATTTATTTTTCGCTATATTTAAAGAATTCCCCCTGTAGCTCAGCTTCGAGGGGGCAAATGTTTATGAATAGTTATAATTAATAATTAATGTTCCCTATTATACATCATTCTACGTTTTTTTCAAATGTTTTTTTATTTTTCTTCCAATTTCCAATTATTTATGGATTAGTACGAACGTATGATTGTAAATAAAGTAGAAATCTTTAACAACTTATGTTATAATCCTAGAGGAAAAAATAATAATTAGAAGGGGTTTTCATCATGGAACAATATAGCGGAAGCCAAATCGTGGTCCTGGAAGGCCTGGAAGCAGTAAGAAAGCGTCCCGGTATGTATATCGGTAGTACCGGACCCAGAGGTCTTCATCATTTGATTTGGGAGATTATAGATAATGGTATTGATGAGCATCTGGCGGGTTACTGTACAAAAATAGATGTTACTTTATTAAAAGATGGTGGTATTGAAATAAGCGATAACGGACGAGGAGTTCCGGTTGACATTCATCCCACCAAGAAGATACCAACTGTTCGTGTGGTATATACAATTTTACATGCCGGAGGAAAGTTCGGCGGTTCTGTATATAAGGTGTCCGGTGGTCTGCATGGTGTTGGTGCGTCAGTTGTAAATGCTCTGTCCAAGCGTATGGTAGTCGAAGTTCGCAGGGATGGTAAAATATATCGAGATGAATATGTAAATGGTGGACATCCTACCGTTGCTTTGGAAGAAGGACTTCTTCCTGTGGTTGGAAAATGTAATAAATCAGATACCGGTACTAAGGTTACGTTCTATCCTGACGATTCAATTTTTGAAACTGTAGAATTCAAGGCAGAGGTTATACATAAGAAGCTGAAAGAAATTGCCTTTCTAAATAAGAATATATTAATTCAGTTTAATGATCAGATCTCTGGAACTTCAAAAACCTATCAAGAGGAATTTGGTATCAAATCCTTTGTTTCCTACCTTACCCGAGAAATGACCCCCATTCATGAGGAGCCTGTATATCTAGAGGGAAAAAGCGGCGATATTGAGGTAGAAATAGCCCTTCAGTATACAGATAGTTATACGGAACAGATTAATGCTTACTGTAACCGTATTAATGTTGTGGATGGTGGTACTTTAGTAACTGGTTTTAAAACGGGATTAACACGAGTGATGAACCAGTATGCAAGAGAGCTGAATGTATTAAAGGACAAGGATGAGAATTTTGATGGCAAGGATATCCGTAATGGTCTTGTTGCCATCATTTCAATCAAGCATCCAGATCCTCAGTTTGAAGGACAAACTAAAACCAAGCTTGGCAATACGGATGCAAAAAGTGCAGTAGACGAGGTATTTTCTACCGAATCCCAGCGTTGGTTTGATAAACATGTGGAAGTACTAAAAAGTATCTTAGAAAACTCATTAAAGTCCTTTAATGCAAGACGAGCTGGTGATAAAGCACGTACTGCAATTTTGAAGCAGCTGAATGATGTGGACACAAAAAGCAAATTAGCCTCCTGCTCTTCCAAAAAGGCAGAGGAATGTGAACTTTACATTGTTGAGGGTGATTCTGCGGGCGGTACCGTTAAAACCGCAAGAAATCGCCGTACACAGGCTGTCCTTCCTCTTCGTGGAAAGATACTTAACGTTGAAAAAGCCACTTTAGAGAAAATTCTAGTAAATAACGAAATCAAATCCATGATAGCTACCTTTGGCTGTGGAATTGGTGAAGAATTTGATCTGACAAAGCTTCGCTATGATAAGATTATTATATTAACAGATGCCGACGTGGATGGTGCACATATCAGCACTCTTTTATTAACCTTCTTCTATCGCTTTATGCCTGAACTGGTTCTTGAAGGTAAGGTGTATAAAGGTATGCCTCCCTTATATAAGGTTGAATATGAGACAAGCGGTAAGGGTAAAAAGTCAAAAAAATCAGAATATTTATTTAACGATTTTGAACTTGAGAAGTTTCGTAAGAAGGAAGACCATAAAATATTGAACCTTCAGCGTTACAAAGGTCTAGGTGAAATGGATGCCCATCAGCTTTGGGAAACAACACTGGACCCGGAAACCAGAATATTAGCACAGATTTCCATAAGTGATACCGTGGAGGCAGATGAAATCACTTCCCTGCTGATGAGCAGTAATGTCCCCCCCAGAAGAAGCTTCATTATGGAAGAAGCAAAATATGCGAAGGTTGATATCTAACAGAGTTATTTTGTGATCCTTGTGCTTATAGCCAAGGATTGGATACTCTGATAATAGGCGTGGAGGTATATATAATGAAAAAGACAACTGATCAGATTATCCAAATGGATTTTTCTGAAGAGATGAAAAATAGCTTTCGTGATTATGCGATGAGCGTTATCTTAGCCAGAGCGTTACCCGATGTTCGAGATGGCTTAAAGCCTGTTCAGCGAAGAATTCTTTATTCCATGGTGGAGCTGGGTCTTGATCCTGCAAAACCACATAGAAAAAGTGCCCGTATCGTTGGTGATACCATGGGTAAATATCACCCTCACGGCGATAGTTCCATCTATGAGGCTTTGGTTCGAATGACCGAAGATTACTCACTAATGGTCCCTCTGGTTGATGGCCATGGTAACTTTGGTTCCATCGACGGAGATGGTGCTGCTGCGATGCGTTATACAGAGGCAAGATTATCTCCTGGAGCAATGGCATTATTGGATCACTTAGAAAAAGGATTAATCGATTTTACTCCAAACTTTGATGATAGCGAGAAGGAACCCATCGTATTACCTGCGATGATTCCTAATCTTCTGATAAACGGAACCACAGGTATTGCCGTTGGTATGGCGACTAATATTCCACCACATAATCCGGATGAAGTAATTGATGGCGTTATCGCTTACATGGACAATCCAAACATTACAATTGCAAAGCTTATGGAATATATTCCTGCACCGGATTTTCCTACTGGAGGAATTATAACAAATCAAGATGATTTGGTATCTTTATATGAAACCGGTGAAGGCAAGATTCGTATTCGTTCTAAGGTTGAAATAGAGCCAGGTGAAAACGGACGAAAAAATCTTGTAATCACTGAAATCCCCTACACGGTAGCTGGTAATAAAACCAAGCTAGTGGAAAGCCTTGCTAATTTAATGAAAGACAAGGTCTTTGATGAGATTTTTGATATCCGTGACGAATCTTCCAAAGAAGGTATCCGAGTTGTTATAGAAGTGAAAAAGGATCGCGATATTAACAATCTGCTCAATGGTTTGTACAAAAAAACAACCATGGAGGATACTTATTCTGCAAACCTGCTTGCTGTTAAGAATCAGCAGCCAATTGTATTTAATCTTAAAACAATTTTAGGTGAGTTCGTAGATTTCCAGGTTGAATTATATACTAAAGAATACAACTATCTGCTTGATAAGGCAATTAAGCGACTTGAAATTGTAGGTGGTTTAATTCGTGCTACTGATGTTATCGATTTAATTATTGAAATTCTTCGAGGAAGCTCTTCCATTAAACAAGCGAAAGCCTGTTTAATCGATGGGAATATTGAAGGAATAAAATTCAAATCAAAAGAGTCTGAAAAACAAGCACAGACCTTGGATTTTACAGAACGACAAGCGGAAGCAATTCTTGCTATGCAGTTAAGTAAGTTAATTGGGCTTGAAATCTTAAAGCTTCACGATGAAAACGATTCTCTTCTAAAGTCTATTGAAGAGTATAAGAAGATTCTTGGAGATAACAAAGAATTATATAAGGTTATTAAGTCTCGTTTGAAGGAATACAAAAAAATATTCCATACACCAAGAAAAACGTCCTTGATGAGCATCACCAGTACAGACTATGTGGAAGAAGTTAAGATTGAAGATATCTATATCCTAATTGACCGCTTTGGATATACGAAATCTGTTGATACTACCAGCTATTCCCGAGCCTCCGAGGATAATCTGAAGGAATTTGTTCAAATCATTCAAATGAAGAATACGGATCGTCTCTGCGTCTTCACTGCTGAAGGTAATATGTATCAGGTCAAAGCTGAAAGTATACCTAGAGTAAAAATGAAGGATAAGGGTGTCTTAATCCACACCCTGTGTAAGGTTGGTAAGGAAACCACAATCCTTTATACCTCTTTTGAGCAATTATTTGAGTCACAACTTTTATTTACGACAAAGCTAGGTTATATCAAGCAAGTATCCGGCGTTGAATTTGAGACAAACCGTTCTCAAATTAATTCCACCAAGCTAGAGGAAAACGATGTGATAGTTTCCATTACCCTGCTTTCCGCCAGCGATGTCCTGGTTGGCAACCTCAAAGTAATCATACTTACTGACAAAGGCCAATCCCTTGGTTTCCAGTTAAGCGAAGTAACAGAACTCAAGAAAACGAGTCGTGGTGTTAAGGCAATTACTCTTGATAAGAATGATAATGTATGCTTTGCTACTGCCCTAAACCAGAATACGGAAACCTTCCAGTATAATGATAAGGTACTAAGTGCCAAAAAGGTTAGAAACCGCAAGCGCGGAGATAAGGGACAGAAGGCTACGCTGTAAGAAAAACATATAAACTTCATAGATAATAATTTATTTTAGCTTGATAAAATCAATTTATATTTTATAATAAAACTTTTTAATAGGGTTTTTCACTAATTTATATTTAATTTATCACCTAATTTATATATGATATAAAAGAATAGCTGAAATTATCGTCATGTGTAATCACACTGTCTATAATTTCAGCTATATTATTTTCATGGTTTATTTTATATAAACTGAAAAAAAACACGTTGTGTAAGTTTCTCCAGTTATCGCGGGGTTTGCTCATGTTTAACCTAGCAAAACTTTGCTACTACATTATTTTACCTTGGAGTAAACAAAAACAGGTTCCTTCTTTATAGAAAGCACCTGTCATATTTATATTATTTTCTTTATTATAAATTCTTCGGAACGTTTAATCCCTTCAATGGTCTTAGAAAAATCTCTTCTTTGAAAATAAGAGCTTTCTTGTAATTCCTTTGTAGAACCTTTCATATTCATTTCCTTTAACAATACCTCTAGGTTCTCTGCAAGCTCTGACAACGAATAAATATAACCTGTCAGATTTCTTATTAAGTATCCTCTATCCTCATTCAGTAGCGCTACTTCCAACTGATAGGTTGCCTCGGATACCTCAACTGCACCAATGTTGGATAACATTGTGCGAAAGGTCTGTGTAACTAATCTTAACCCTTCATACTCCTGTGAGTTACTCATCATTTGTAATAAGGATAGCTTTGATTTAATGCTTTTAAGGGTCGCCATAAGAGCCTTGGTATAGTTATCTATGTTACCAAGGAAATATCGATATCCAATGTTAAAGTCTATCTCTGGAATACCGTTAAATAAACCTCTTATCTCTTCCATGTTCATCTAAAAACCCCCAAAATATAGTGCTTTGTTAACATCTTATCACACAATAGCTAAATAGTATCATAACACGTTTTGTTTGTAAATATCATTTTACCTATTTTTACAAAAAAGGTCCTATCATTCTTATTTGTTTTAGTAATTTTTACATTAAAGTAGTTTTATTTCGTCCTTTTATGTGCTCTATAAACAGAAAACATCATTTTAGCTGATTGCTATATATTTGGACTAGCATATTTATTAAAAATGTTGTATTATAAATCTACATTTTTAATAACTGTGAGAAACACATGGAAAAGATTTTACAAGTCAATAGGAGGTTGTCAATTGGAAAAGGAAATGGTTATCGTACTTGATTTTGGCGGACAATACAATCAGCTGATTGCCAGAAGAGTCAGAGAATGTAATGTATATTGCGAGGTTTTACCACACAATACAAGCCTTGACCGCATAAAAGAATTAGCTCCAAAGGGTATCATATTTACAGGAGGTCCTGCAAGTGTATACGCAACAGATGCACCTAGCTGCGATCCTGATTTATTCACACTAGGAATTCCCGTACTTGGTATCTGTTATGGTTGCCAGTTGATGACACATCTATTAGACGGTAAAGTATCCAAAGCCCCAGTAAGAGAATATGGTCGTACAGAAATTAATACAACTTCATCAAAATTATTTGACGGCGTATCCGAGCAGACAATTTGCTGGATGAGTCACACAGATTATGTAGAAAAACTCCCTGAAGGCTTTAAAGTAATTGCTAATTCCGATTCCTGCCCTATTGCAGCAATTGAAGACGAAACAAGAAATCTTTATGGTGTACAGTTCCATCCAGAGGTAGTTCACACTCCTGAGGGAACTAAAATGCTCCATAACTTCTTATATAAAGTATGTAACTGCTCCGGTGACTGGTTAATGTCCTCCTTCGCAGAAGAAATGGTTGCTTCCTTAAAAGAAAAGATTGGTGATAAAAAGGTTCTTTGCGCACTTTCCGGTGGTGTTGACTCCTCCGTGGCAGCTGTTATGATTAGTAAAGCTGTTGGCAAGCAGTTGACCTGTATCTTTGTTGATCACGGCTTACTTCGTAAGAATGAGGGTGACGAGGTTGAACAGATTTTCACTACTCAATTCGATGTGAACTTTGTACGTGTAAATGCGCAGCAACGTTTCTATGACAAATTAGCTGGTGTTGATGATCCAGAAACTAAGAGAAAAATTATTGGTGAAGAATTCATCCGTGTATTTGAAGAAGAAGCAAAGAAAATCGGTACGGTAGACTTCTTAGTACAAGGAACTATCTATCCAGACGTAATCGAAAGTGGCCTTGGTAAGTCAGCAGTGATTAAGAGCCATCATAATGTAGGCGGTCTGCCTGACTATGTTGACTTTAAAGAAATTATCGAACCACTTCGTAACTTATTCAAGGATGAGGTTCGTAAAGCAGGATTAGAACTTGGAATCCCAGAAAAATTAGTATTTAGACAACCTTTCCCTGGCCCAGGGCTTGCTATTCGTATCATCGGTGACATCACACCTGAAAAAGTACTTATCCTACAGGATGCGGATTATATCTACCGTGAAGAGATTGCAAAAGCTGGCTTAGACAGAAGCATCGGTCAGTACTTTGCAGTACTTACTAATCTTCGCTCTGTTGGTGTTATGGGTGATGAAAGAACCTATGACTACACCGTGGCTTTAAGAGCCGTTACAACCACCGATTTCATGACAGCAGAATTTGCTGAACTTCCATGGGACTTGCTCGGAAAGATTTCTAATAGAATTGTAAATGAAGTAAAACATGTAAACAGAATATGCTATGACATTACGGGTAAGCCACCAGCTACGATTGAGTGGGAATAGTCACGTTAAGCCATAAGCAGAGTAAAACATAAACAACTAAGACGAGATTTTGATATGCTCCTTTTCATGTCGGCAGGTCAAATATCTAAAAAAGGTGCTTTTAAGCTGCCACATGATTTTTATGGCAGTTTAAAAGCACCTTTTTTCATTATGTGTCAGCCCATGTATGAGCAAGTACGAAGTACTTGTGAATATACTCCTTATATCCTACACAGACCTATTACAGCATTTAAATCATGATGTATTCTGAAAAATCAGACACTAATGCAGTATCCAGTTCTTGTTCATTTTCAACACTTGTTTCAGTAAACAAAAAAGCAAACAATCCCATTGTCAGGTCTTCTATTTTACGTATATCAAGAACATTTTCAAAATTCTCATATAATTTCTGATAATTAAAGCTGTCGTTTGAGATATCTCTTCCAGCCTTATCAAGAAGAATAATACTATATATCTTATTGGTTTTGTTCTCTATAATACTGTCAAAATCAGGTTTTAACTGGATTAAATAATATTCAACAGTATTTATTCCATAGGCATAATATGCAATATCTGTACAGCAAGAGCCGGTAAATCTAAGCGGATTAAATTCAATTGGTATAATCTCCTCTCCATCGACTCTCAACTCTATATGCATAGGAAAATCTTTAATTTTTAGCTTTTCATTTACACGACTAAGAAATACTTCGAACTGTTTTAAATACCGTCTTATAATTTCTGCAGAAGTATAGTATATTCTATTCCCAACGTCACCCTGTGATAAAAATTTGCGAGTTAAAATATTTAGAATAACAGGCTGACCATCCATATCATAGTAAGCATCTATTGCGAATTCTAAGCCCTTTATGTATTGTTCAAGTATAAAGGTAGATCCTATTACACTTTCCGGAAAGTCGTTTTTCCATTTGTTGATATTGATAATAATATCATATACCGCATCATTATAATCTTCTTTATTGAATATCGCATAAACGCCTATACTATAAAACCCAATAGAGGGTTTCAGTATAACAGGATATGGAATTTTAGACGCATTCATTGATAGAAGCTCCTCTAAGGTAAGCTCTTTAAAAAAGAAGTCTGGGTAATGATCAGCCAGTGCCTTTCGGAATGCTACTTTATCTTTTAATAACTTAATTGCCTTTACTGTATTACTATTAGGAATATTTTTGAAAATCCAATCAAAAGTGAGTTCTGAAACAGTATATAACCTATCTCCATTTTGATATCTTTTAACTGCATCATCTGTTCCAATATAATTCAATGTATACTTTTTGTTAATAGATAACACATATTTATTTGATATAACAGGTATCTGATTACGTTCAAGAAAGTCAAGCAGTAAATCAGATAAGTATGGGGCTTCTACTATTACCATAAAATCACATCCTTATTAATTAATTTTCCTTTATTGTATATGCAATATCTGAATCAAACTTTTCTACTTATACACAGTCTATTATTTCACGCTCAACACTGTCTCTATCGCTACAGCCTCTGCAGGAACATAAACCATGAACTTTAATTCCTTCATTTATTTTTTTTATTTCCTTCCACATTTCAACTAAACCAGTTTGGCCTATATTGCCATATGAATTATCCTCCATATTAAAGCAATCATAAACATTTCCTTCTTCATCAATATTTAAGTTAGTTCCAATTCTGACACATTCCCGAGCAAACTCTCCAACTAATACACCCCTGTCTCCTTCACGCTTTAACATTTTTATCTTCCAGGAAACTCCATTAGAGGCATCATATTCGTTGATTCTTTAAATCTTAGAATAATTCTATATTTATGTCAATTATCTGTATATATTTCCAATATTATATATTTGTATACAAAATATAACTAGTACTTATATTTAAATGAAACAAAAAAGCTGTCAGTATGTGCCACTTGTGACTTACATATAATCGTCCAGGTATCGAAAGTTATTTGCATTTGATCAACTGCGGGAATTTGCCAGATTGGCAGGAATAATTACGTTAAGTTGCAAGCTTAGTAATAGGAACAGATCCTGATGAGATTTCTCTCATCAGGATCTGTTCCTATTACTAAGCGTCAACACCCGTAAGATTAAGTAAGAAGTTCTTGTAAGTATACGCCTTGTAGCTTAACTCTATCATCTAAAAGTAATATTAATAAAGTCATAATCATCAATAACTATATCCCAACTAAAGCTAGTTACTGTGGTATTATTTTAGCTAAATCATTGTATATTGAAATTTGTACTTGCTTTAGCATCTACTGTTTCTAATCTCCCTTTATTTAGCAATCATTTCCAATACACATCTTAATTATAGTTGTTTTTACAGCAATATTCAACGAAAAGCATATCAAATGTGAATATTATGTTCTAGATTCACAGCCATAATTACCTATACAACCACATTTACAAAAGTTGTAAATTATATACAAGTATGTTATAATCTTCTTATGGAGCAATTGGGTTACAGGGTGAGTTGACCTTCATTCTTTGGGAATGGGGGGATGCCTATGAAGAATCGTTTTGATTTAAAGGATGTACTTTCGTTTGGTATATTCCTTTTGGCATTACTTACATTCATATTTACGTTTTGTAAGTAGCCATACATAGAAAAACCACCCTAACACTTTGGACGGTTGAAGGGTGGAGTTTCTACTTTTATAATCGGTCAAACCACCTTGTGGGCGATTGTTCCATATTGAATCAAATATAACATGCAACTCATATATTGTAAAGATGTAAGTTAATTTTTTCCTATTTAGAACAAGCTAAATAAATACTGGTAATCTAATATTAAACCCCAAAACACTATACCTATATTCTTAGCTATGCACTTCCAACATCCCAAGTGCATCAGGGTTTGTTTCTCCTGTTTCCGGATTACGTACAGCATGAATGTTGTACAAATATCCAGTCTTACCGTATCTTCCTAATTTACTCTCATCATATCGATTGCTATCCATACAGATATGGGTTGCTTTCAGGGCAATTACAGCATCCCTGCTCCCTTCAAAATGCTCCCGTTCCCATAAGAATTCACATTCAATATTCAGGAAACATTCAGCAATGCGTGGTGCTTTGACACTTACCGCTGGTTCTGCTGTCAAACCGGAAGCGGTAATTTCATCTACCTCAAACTGATTGTTGTCAACCGTTTTGCCACAGAGGTCATACACATCTCGTGACGGGAAATTCAGCACGCAGCAACCGGTTTCTTTCAGCGATTGATACATATGTCCACTCTTATACACTGATCCAAGAATACACATAAAATCACCTGATGAGCCCACAAAGGTTGCCCAGGACTGCAGACAGGCATTTTCTTTTCCATTTGATTTATAACCTGTCACTACCAATAAAGGTGATGGGATTGCGGTAACAAAATCCTGCCAGGAGAAGGCTTCTAATTCTCCTGGCCATTGTTCTTTTATTATTTCTGGTTTAGTGGATATTTCCTTTTTCATTTACTATCTCCTCCAATACTTTTTATAAATTTAAATATCCTCTCCTTCAACTCTTATCCGCCTATCAATTCTATTATAATTCTACTCCATTAAATCTTTCTGGCCTTTTTCCATAACTAAGCCGTTTCGCAGCTTCTATTATCTCATCTTTTCTTTTTTCCGCTTCCACAGTAGGCAAATCCACTACTAAGTCTGGAAAATCAGGCTGTCCATATCTGAATTTACCGTAAGCTGCCCCATGAATTTCTCCATCAATCAATAGATAATATAAAGTTTCCACACCCTCCCGCTTCCAGGCTTCTTTTAACAGATGCTCATGAGAACGATACATAACATCATTTTTATGAACAGCGAAAATACAAGGAGTTATTTCAAACGAATGGCTTTGTAATATTTCACTATCACTCTTTAATAGATAACCTCCGTCAGTCTCCAATAATATTTGTTCTTTGACTAACTCGTTAATTGCCAATTTAATGTCTTTTCCTGATAACTTATAAAATGATTTTGCCATTTCAACATTAAACCATACCATTCTATAAGCAAATCTTTGAATTAAAATCTGGAGTGCCTGCTGCCTGGTATATTTAGATAGATCAGCATCAGGGAACATCTCAGAAAATTTATACCAGCCTCTGTCCCAATCCCCGTCATATTGGTCTTCATAGATTAGGAACGCCTCTTGCAATCGATGAAGCACTGGGGTAATCTCTTTGACTAGTAATCCAGTAGCCTCTTTCATTTGCTGTATGGTCAACGGCCCTTCACGCTCAATGAGTTCCAGCAAATCAGTTTGTCTTTCAGAGAACTTGTCCAGCGGCTTACAGAATGCACAGGCAAACAGTTCAAAATCCTTGGGTATAATCCACCCCAGATTGCCACCTGCAAATCTACCTTTCATAAGAGCGTGGGTTTTCTGCCTCTCACAGTTATATTCCATATCATCAAAATCAGCACGATGGGTTAATGTCGGTGGATCACCAAATCCGTTCCAGTAGACATTATAGCCAGGCTGAAGATCTCTGAATAGTTGATCATACTCTGCTTCACTTGTTTTTCGTACTAAATGCTGACGCTCCATACGGAGAGCGGTAATTTGATTCATTATTTTATTCCTCCTTAATCAGCCTATCACTGACAAATGCAACATTATTTGTGCGAATATTAATATGATATTATTTTTTCTTTTAGCTTTTTCTTTTATTATTTTATAGTATGAAACATGACAACAGCATGTCATGTTCAGTATTTTCTAGCTATATTTTTTGCAAGCTCCGCAAATTCATCTCTTTTATCCTGTGGAGCTATAATCTCTGCTTTATCACCAAACCCTAGAAGCCAACTAAACACATACTCCTTATTGGTATAGTTAAGATTAAGGAAAAGCCCTTTTTCTGTTTCTTCATAACAGTTCAGACCATAATCTTCTATTAGTCTAAAACGAACACTTTTATCAAATAAAATATGCAAATTATACTCGTCCGGAAAAACATCTGCAGCGTTAGCCTTATCAGCGGGAATGGCTCGTGTTTTGTAATTATCATTAGTCAAAACAAGCTCCCACAACCGATTTAACTTAAATCGACGAAAATCCTGTCTGTCACAGCACCATCCAAATACATACCAGGAGTTCCAACGAAACTCAATAAAGTATGGTTCAATTGATCGCTTGCTCTCTCCCTTTTGGTAATAATATTTAAACCCAATTACTCTATGTTCCTTTATGGCCTGTTTAATAAGTGCAATTTTCTCTGAAAGGCTGTCTTTATAATGTGAGGATAAATCTATAATTACACTGTCAGTCAGTGAAATCATAGCCTTATTTTCCGGTGCCAATTTCATCATAAGATTTTCAAAATTTGAGATTTTTGACACCGAGTCAAGCCCTTTTATTGCTGCTACAAGGTTTTGCAATTCATCCGTGGTAAGTACACTTTTATTAATCTTATAACCTTCCATAATTGCTATACCACCATCCCCACCTTGTGTGGTAACGATAGGAATTCCCGCCTGGTTAAGTGTATCAATATCTCTCATAATTGTACGGCGTGACACCTCAAATCGTTCGGCAAGCATTGGAGCAGTTACCTTATTATTTTGTAATAGCACGGTTAAGATACTAATTAAACGATCAATTTTCATAATTCACCTCTAATTTAATTATATCAGAACATAAGGCGTGTTTAGGATATTGGTACTTCGTGCCAGTGATGCACGCTCACTTGGTTCGGCTATGATATAATGTCTATCGACATTATATCATAGCGCAAAGAACATGACAGTATTCTGTCATGTTCTTTTTAAATTACTATTCAAATTTCTCTAAACTACTTTAAGTAATGAATTGCCTTAATCTATTAAAAAATATTCAGCCAACGTTATTCTTTTTGCCAACACTGATAGAAATGTCCCGACTCATTTGACTCATTGATTAAGGTTAGTCCCAAATCACTAATAATTTGCTTAAAATACTCCGCATCTTGGGATGCTTCATCCTTATAAATCCCGTAGGTGGTATGTATGGAGTAATCTTGAATACTTATATCTAAATCTGCAAGAAATGGATTTGCCTCTTTGATTTCTGTATCCCATATATGAAACTGTCCTTTAGATTTTAACACTCTCTTTATTTCTGATAAGACCTTACCATGATCCTCCTCTGATATATACATAAAGCTATAAAAGGCTGTGACATTATCAAGGCAACTATCTGTAAAAGACATCTCTCGTGCATCCATAACTATTTTTACTGCTTGGGATGGTGCTTCTTCTAATTCGTCTAGCCTATTATCAATGGCAATCACTTGACCCGGATATAATTGTGCTATAACCCCTTCTCCACCTCCTCCAATATCTAGAATTAAACCATCTAATTCCCTATGTAATTGAATATTCATAAATGCCCCTTTCTTATTCTAATTCCTGCATCGTAAACTCAATAACCCTTGATTCTCCATCGCTGTTCCATTCAACTAGAAACTGTGCTAATCCAACACCATCATTGATACCAATTTCACCGTGCAAAAATTCCTCTAGCAGCAGATAATCTCTGCCCTCGCTCCGTACAACTTCCATACTGCAGTAGCCTCTTACATTGCCCCCGACGTTCTCTCCCTCTTGGGGTTTCGCTGTTATTACATCACTCTCTAATCTATACTTGGGTCCGTTAAACTCTACTGTTTGCTCTACATATGGGCAATAGGCAGCAAAAGAGTTCTCTTTTTCACCTGCTAATACCTGCACTTGTAATCCTACATCTCCAAAATCATTATCCAAGTCGTTAGGTAACTTTATTTTGCTTAGCTCGTGATTGTGGTATTTTAATACTCCTTTATCGCTGGATCCGGCACCACCATTTCCACCCGTACAAATGTTATATGCAATCTCGATAAATCCATCCTGATCAAAATCTCCTGTGACAATATTTTGTTGCCAGAAGTGGTAAACACTTCCCTTTTCAAAGTCTTGCTTCACATTATAGACAGGATCGGAATTCATATATACATAAAAATAGGAATAGAATTCTGGATCTTTTAGCTTGTTAAAGCTGTTATAGTCTTCCATGGTCAATAAAAATACATCTTTTTCACCGTTGCCGTCAGCATCTATAAATTGTAATCCACTACCTATGTAACCATTATTTAAGAATATATTATCTTCTTGAAATCTATTATACCACTTCATTGCTTCTTCATTACTCATGCCTGCATCTGCAGCCATTTCAAGCCATGTTTTAAGATTACTGTTATCTCTTCGATTTAGAATTAAATCTTTAAAGTCTCGAGCTGTCGATGTCATATCCAGAAGGTAATATCCATTACCTCTCTCCACTAGTTCCAGTGCATTTTCTTTTGTGACTGTATAACTAGCATAATTAAAGGTAATGTTGTCATCTCCTTCTAATGCCATATTAATAATCCATAGACCATCTTGGCGGGAAATAAATTGATACTCTGTAGGATGGTATTCCTTCGTGAGTTCCTCAATTATTACATCAGAATTAGCATAGGAATTAAAATCCTCCCTTGTCTTTTCTTCACTAAAGATATTCTCAAAATGGTCTCCCATATACACATATGTATATTCTTTTTTCGTCTCACCTGTAAAATTCTCAGTATTAAAGTTATATATGTTATCTGCTAAGGACTGCATCATAATTAAATTGCCCTGACTAAATTTCTTTTGATATATGCTGGGATGTTGTTCTTCATCATAAGCTGATGATGTCCAATCCTCAAACACATAGTAAAGATTTGTTTTCATCTCATTATCTCGCCTATAAGTCAGCAGTAAATACTTCTCTTTATCTCCCCTATATAGCTGCTGGGTTTCATCTACTGTAACTGCTTCCAGCAATAATGTAGGCTTATTCAAATAATTTACAAACCATACATCTCCTGTTATTTGATTCCCCTCTTGCACTCCAAGAATTACAAAGGCTTCGCTTTTTCCATTCCTATCAAAATCATCCTCAAAGGCAAAGGAAGCAGTATCTTCTAAATAACTTCCTGCCTCTTTGGCAAAGGAAATAAATTTACTATCTCCAGCGATAAAACTATAATCTATTGGTTTTTCATCCTCAACTTTATTTGATATTTGAGAAATTGTTACGGAGGGCTCTGCTTCTACTACATTTGTAACAGATTGGTTTATTACTAATGTTTTATTCGAATACTCCTCCCTATTTCCACACCCCACCATACTTAGAATAGTAAGAACAATTACAACTCCTCTTATCGCATTTGCATTCCTCATTTGACTACACTCCTATTTGGATATTTTCAAACTAAATCATATATTAAAAGGAAACTACTATATAATTTGGTAATCTTATTATAAAACTATATTTAATCAAATACGCACTAAATATTCCCTGTTTTAGAAACAACTCAAATTTTTAGTATTATATACTATTATCATACTCTTATAGTATATCATCTACAACATTAATTACATTTTTTTCTATTAATTTTTATCATAACCCATCTCTTCTGATGCTCTTAAATGCTTTAATTTGTCCATTAACACCCTTGCCAATTATATTTCCTTATTATACAATGTAAGATACTACACATTTCAAAACGCTATACAACTACTGGACTTATGATTAAAGAGAGGTAAATTTATGAGAACAGAATCAATGTCAGTATCGTTAGTTGTTTCTAATGCCCTTAAGGCATCTGCATTTTTGTGTAAAGTATTTGGCTTTAAACAAAAATACCAGACTGAAGATTTGTCTTACAACATTAACACCAGTATTAATTTCCCAATTGCATTTTTAAATCCAGGATCTAAGCTTTTAAAAGAAACCAGTCTGAAGGATATTGCTAAGGGCATTACAATTGAGTTCGTTGTAAATGACTTAGAAATGCAATATGAAAGGATCAAAGGTTTAACGGAAGTTTCAAAATTAAGTAAGGATAACTGTGGCCGGTCGTATTTTGAAGTTCAATATGTGGACCTTACCTATCGGATTAGAGAGTCGGATACCAGACTTATTAAGATTAATCTGGACAAGGACCGTGTTATTATTGAGGCCATTCATCTAGTCCTTAATGTAACTAGCATTGCTGACTCTTTTGCGTTTTTGACTTCCAACTTTGACTACAGTGGAACTGACGGTGTAGTTAATATTGATTTATACAATTCCAAATCTGCTTCAATAACCTTTACCAATTATCCCGATCTAGATTTCGCTTCAGGCATCATTATTGGACTAGTAGCGGATGATGTTGAACTGGAAATAAAGAAGCTGAAAGAAAATACCAGCTCAATCTTTAAAGATCTGAACTATGACCCCAAGGGTGAAACCTTCTATGAGATTAAGGATGCGAATGGTATCCTCTATCAACCACTGGAATGGGCGAAACCCAACACAGCAAAATATATTAACAATAGTGTCTCCGGCATGACCAACGGCAGTTTATCCTATGAGAAGCAAGAATTCCAGTCCGATAAAGACTATATTGAAATCAGAGGTGCCAGAGAAAATAATCTAAAGAATATTAATGTCAAAATTCCAAAGCGAAAAATAACTGTGTTTACAGGCGTATCCGGTTCCGGTAAATCTTCCATCGTCTTTGATACGCTGGCACAGGAGTCCGGTCGTCAATTGAATGAAACCTACAGCAGCTTTGTTCGTTTTTATCTTCCTAAGTATAGACAACCTCAAGCGGATGCTATCCTCAATATCTCCCCTGCAATTGTAATTGACCAGAAAAGAATGGGCGGAAATTCCAGGTCTACCCTTGGAACCATATCAGATATTAATTCCTTACTTCGATTATTATTTTCAAGGTTTGCTGTGCCATGTCTGGGTTATGCTAACTTCTATTCCTTTAATGATCCCAACGGAATGTGCTTGGAATGCGAAGGTATTGGTAAGATCAATACCCTTAATCTTGAGCTTGCCCTGGACAAAGAAAAGTCATTAAATGAAGGTGCCATCTTACTTCCAGGTTATAATGTCGGGGGTTGGCAATGGAAGGTGTATGCGGGAGCCTTTGATCCTGACAAGAAACTGAAAGATTATACCGAGGAAGAGATGGAGTATTTGCTCAATGGTTACACCAAGGGTTCGGGCAGCCTCGTAGACGGTCTTAATCTAACTTATGAAGGTATTGTCTTGAAGTTTATAAGACAAAACTTTAAAACGGATAGAGAAAAATCCAGTGCCACGCTAAAGAAAACAGAGAAGTTCACAACTTCCTGCGTATGTCCAAGTTGCAAGGGAACCAGATATAATCCGAAAGTACTTGAATCAAAAATTGGAGGTTACTCTATTCCTGACCTAACTAAAATGGAAGTGGACGATTTAGTTGAAGTTATTAAGACGTTCCAAATCCCAGCCGCTTCTCCTATTCTTAAAGACCTGGTGGATAAAGTTCAAAGTCTGATTGATATCGGATTAGATTATGTCAATCTGGATAGAGAGACCTCAACTTTATCCGGTGGAGAATCCCAACGTGTAAAAATGATTAAACATCTTACCAGTAGTCTGACGGATGTTCTCTACATTTTTGATGAACCCAGTATCGGTTTGCATCCAAGAGATGTACACCGTTTAAATGATTTATTGATAAAGATAAAAGACAAAGGCAATACCGTAGTTGTTGTGGAACATGATCCCGATGTAATAAAAATTGCGGACCATATTATTGATGTTGGACCACATGCCGGAGAACACGGTGGTGAGATTATGTTCAACGGTTCCTTATCAGAACTCGCCAATGCTTATACCTTAACCTCACAACATTTATATCGACATACACCAATGAAAGATACAATCAGAACCTCCCAGGAGTATTATACCTCCTCCAGAAGTTCTCTGCACAACCTAAAAAATATTCAGCTTAAGATTCCAAAAGGTATTTTAACCTTAGTGACTGGTGTTGCTGGCTCCGGTAAATCCACCCTGGTTAATAAGGTTTTTGCACAGGAATTTGATCAGGTTGTGTCGATTAATCAAGCTTCCATTACGGCAAACTCTCGTGCTAACCCTGCCACCTACATTGGTATTTCGGATGAAATTCGTAAAATCTTTGCAAGCGAGAACCAGGTAAAGGACAGCCTATTTACGGCTAATTCCGAGGGGGGATGTCCAAATTGTAAAGGTTCTGGAACTGTGGAAATCAATTTATCTTTCATGGAGTTAATGGAAGTTGATTGCGAAGTTTGTGGTGGTAAAAGATTTAAGGAAGAAGTACTACAGTATAAATATAAGGATAAAAACATCCTTGAAGTAATGAATATGACAGTTGAGGAATCCTTTGATTTCTTTGAAAAGAAATCCATTAAACTTCATCTCGAACACCTTAAGGATGTTGGCCTTGGTTATATTACCTTAGGACAACCTCTTAATACCCTATCCGGTGGAGAGTGTCAGCGACTTAAATTAGCCTCCGAATTAACCAATAAAGGTAATATCTATATCCTAGATGAACCTACCACTGGTCTTCATATGTCTGATATAAGTAATCTGCTAACTATTATTGATAAGTTGATAGCGAAAGGTAATACTGTAATTGTAATTGAACACAACCTCGAGGTAATAAAGCAAGCTGATTGGATTATTGATATTGGCCCGGAAGGCGGTAAAAAAGGTGGCGAAATTATTTTTGAAGGTCCTTTAAAAGATATATTAAACTGCGAGAAATCAATTACTGCCAAGTATCTAAAGAATTAATCAGGTATCACATGCATTCTTATAATTTATAAATAGTTGAAGGGGGTTTAGTAAAAGTGATAGATTTCGTCATTTACTAAAACCCCCTTCTATCCGTTTAAATTCTATTTACATTTATTAAATATAATATTTACATATAATTATCAATTCTATCTGTAGATTGCTAACTCTGTTAGCTCAATATGCGATAGTATTTCTAAACCGATAGGCTTAATACAACCTTTTATAAATTGATAGGAGTACCTTATGGCTAATATTCTAGTTGTTGATGATGATCCCTATATTCGTGAACTTATTCGCACTTTACTTAAAAATGAAGGATTTACTGTTTTTGAAGCTAAAAACGGCCGCGATGCACTGCAAAAGTTAGATGATAATAAAATCGAATTATGTGTGCTGGATTTAATGATGCCGGAGATGGATGGTTATGAATTCTGTCGTAAAGCCCGTATCTATTATGAGGAGCTGCCAATTATCATGCTTACTGCTAAGGCTGAATTAACACAAAAAGTAAAAGGGTTTGAACTGGGAGCTGATGATTATTTGACTAAGCCTTTTGAGGGTATAGAGCTGATTATGAGAGTAAAAGCACTTTTGAAGCGCTATAAAATAACAGCTACAGAACGACTTGAAATTGGAACACTTACTATTGATAAAAGTAGTTATTCCATAACCTGCGACGGCGTTAAAAGTGATATTCCCTTAAAGGAATTTGAACTGCTCTTTAAGCTTGCAAGTGCTCCCGGGAAAACCTTTGGGAGAGATCAACTCATTGAAGATATCTGGGGATATGACTTTGAAGGTAATGAACGTACCCTTGATGTTCATATCAACCGTCTGAGGGAACGTTTTCCAGTAGAACAATACAGGTTTAAAATTACCACCTTAAGAGGTCTTGGATATCGATTGGAGGACTATCATGAATGAACGTAAACCATTAAATAAGCTTCAACAAGCTGGTGGTATTCTTGTTGCTACGGTGATGTTTGGTGTGTTTTTCTGGCTTTCATTTTTACTACTAAACTTACTTTATCAATATACAGGAGAGCCACCACACGGGTTAACTTATGTTTTTTCCGGAATTCTTGGCCTATACCTATTTGCCGCGGCAGTTAAAATCATCATTGACATCCATGGTAAAAACCATCGCAACGGATGGCAACAGATGCTCGAAGAGACTCTGGAAGCAATGAAGCGTATTGCAGAAGGTGATTTCACTGTTGTTATGAAAGTTGACAGCCATGATCCATTGTCAACTCTTGCAGAGAGTGTTAACAAGATGGCCCGTGAGCTAGGAACAATGGAAAACCTACGACAAGACTTTATCGCCAACGTATCACATGAAATTCAGTCTCCTCTTACTTCTATCTCTGGTTTCGCTGCATTACTTCGAAGTGAAACGATTACATCAGAAGATAAAAAGCACTATCTTGATATTATTGAAACCGAGAGTAAGAGACTTTCCAAACTTAGTGATACTTTGCTAAAGCTTTCCTCTCTGGATGCTGCTGTGACACCTCTTTCTCTTTCAGAATTTCGCTTAGATAAGCAGATACAGAATACTGTCTTGACTCTAGAGCCGCACTGGTCCGCAAAAAACATTGAAATATCCTTAGATTTCATACCGGTAAAGCTTTACGGTGATGAGAACCTGCTGACCCAGGTCTGGATTAATTTACTTCAGAATGCAATTAAATTTACACCTGATAACGGATCTATTCAGATTTCGTTATCTGAGGATGAGCATACCATTAACTGTTCGTTTATGGATAGCGGGATTGGTCTTTCCGAGGAAGATAAACTCCATATCTTTGAACGCTTCTATAAGGTTGATAAGTCTCGAGACCGTGCTTTGGGCGGCAATGGCCTTGGTTTATCTTTAGTCAAGAAAATTGTTGAGCTTCATCAGGGAAGTATCCACGTCGATAGCATCCCGGGTAATGGTTCCACCTTCAAAATATCCTTTACAAAATAAATTGTTTCGTTTACATTCCGTTTAACTTCCATTTAACCTCTGTTTAATTTACCGCAGTAAGATATGCAGGTAAATCAAATAGAGGTTAATTTATTGAGGAGGAATCATCCATGGAAACTATGATACATGTAGATAATTTAATGAAACAATATGATAAAGCAAAAACCCCATCCGTTAAGGGTATTGACTTTGATGTAAGAAATGGTGAATTTTTTGCTTTTCTAGGTCCAAATGGTGCTGGTAAAACTACCACCATATCCATATTAACTACGACATTGTCGAAAACCTCCGGTAAGGTAACAATTGCTGGGTATGATGTTGATAAGGATGCTAAAAAGGTTAGGGAAAAAGTTGGTATTATATTTCAACAACCAAGTCTTGATCCCCAATTATCAGCAGAAGAAAACTTACGTTTCCATGCCTGTTTATATGGAATGTTCACCTATCGCCCTACTTTTAAGATGATGCCAAAGGAGTATCGCGAACGAGTTATGGAGCTGGCAGAAATTGTAGGAATTGGTGAATCATTATTTAAACCCATCAAAAAACTCTCTGGTGGAATGCAGCGAAAGTTTGAAATAATACGAAGTCTTATTCATACACCAAATATTCTATTTCTTGATGAACCTACGCAAGGTTTAGATGCCGTGAGCCGCCGTGGCTTATGGGATTATATTAACTCCGTAAGAAGAAAGTATGGAACAACTGTATTTTTAACTACTCACTATATTGACGAAGCCGAACATGTGGACCGTGTATGTATTATTAATCAAGGAAACATTGCTTTTACTGGTACCCCCGAAGTAATGAAGCAGAATTTACTTCGGTCGGAACTAATTCTAGATTCCGATAATCGCGACGAACTTATTACCGAACTAACGAATATGGGTATGTATCATCAGATCAGTCAAAATATTATTGTTCCCTATCAGGGTACTACCGCTCAAGAAATCATTGCTGGACTAAATACCAAGCTTACTGTCCTCAAAATGAAGGAACCTAAATTAGAGGATGCATATATAGAATATTTATTAAACACTGGAGGACAAATTGCATGAATGATCTAACCCTAAAACCCTTTTCTAAAATACAGAAAGAATTAAACGTAGTACTCACAATAATGGCTCGCGATATTACTCTATTTTTTAAGTCCCCAGGTATGATTGCAATTAATCTTCTCATGCCTTTAGTCATGATGGGCATGCTGGGTGGCAGCCTCTCACAGAACATGGCTGGTGGTCTTGGTTTTGATTATAATCAATATATGCTAGTGGGAATGCTTGTTAATATGCTATTTATGACCACTGCTTCCGGTGTTTCTTCTCTTGTGGAAGACCATGTAACAGACTTTACCCAAGAAATGATGATTTCACCTATATCACGCTATTCCATTGTGATTGGTAAAATTCTAGGTTCCTCTTTTGCAGCAATCGTTGGTATGATGGGTACTATTATTGTAGGAGCCTTTATGGGCATTACACTTACTCTAGCTCAGTATTTCCTTATCCTTATGCTAGCACCGTTGATGAGCCTTTCTGCTGGTTCTATCGCAATGCTTGTAATTGGCCTCATTAAGAGCAATAAATTAGCAAACATGGCTATTATGCTTGTTACCATGCCACAGATGTTTTTATCCGGTGCAATTATCCCTATTAATCATTCTACCGGTATTTTATATGTATTATCACGACTTATGCCTATGACTTACTGCCTTGACTTAGTCCGTTCTGTTGTTTATTCCGGCACTCCAGAATACAAAAGTGTAGTATTGTTTAATCCGCTCCTTAGTCTCATTGTTATCTCTATACTCACTTTTGTATTTCTTGTGATTGGTACCTTTTTCTTTGCACGAAGCGAAAAAAACAGATAATTTCCCCTTGTTAATTAAACCATAGTTATACAAAAAGCAAGCAAAAATGAACTCAACTCATTCTTACTTGCTTTTTAATTAACATATTAATATAAAATACATTAATATATCTTATTTTTACATATTTATTCTTATTTACTACTACTTAAAGAAGTAATTGTTAATTCCTTATAGGTAGATGGTAATACCAATTGCTTGGAGGATGAGTCTGTAAAACTCTTTACTCGAACATAAACCTTCTCTCCTACAGTTGCATTTTTTATTACTATGGGAGCTTTAGAGGTCATGGTAGTCCATTTTGCTGTTTCTATATTCAAGGTAGCTCCTTGTGCTATTTTGGTATACTCATAACTTCTTTTTGTATCCCCATCTAAAATCGTAATGGTAGAACCGGTTAGCGTAACATCAGCTGGCAGTGATGGTTGTAAGGTTACTTCTATTACTTTAACAGCCGAAGAAATCTTCTTATCCTTACCGATGGTACGAAATTCTATTCGTCCTGCTGGTATAACAGTATTTGGTGTGCTGGTTGTACTTAAAAAACTTAGCAGAGTCTTTGCTTTTACCTTTGGATCTGTTGACGTAAAGGTAGTCCAACCTTCACTATCATTAACTCTATACTGTGTCTCATTCACTTTTAAACCAGTAATAATAAGTTTACTTGCATCTAACTTTATAGAAGGAGCCGTAGGTCTTTTAGGAACCTTCACTGTTATAACCTTACCAGCACGTTTCCCTTCTGCAGGTGCGCTTCTAAAATACAGCGTTGTTCCTTTTATCTCGTAAGAAGATAAAGGTAAAGTACCGCTATAAGACTTCCAATCTCCATTTGCTCCTTTTTTATATTGAAGTGAGCCTTGGTTAACCGATATTGAGCTAGCTCCATTAATTACGACATAGGAAACCTTCAAATTTCTATCTTCTGCTTGTAATGTCAATGTAGTAGGATTTAAATCCTTATTTCCTTTAAAAACAATATCAATTGCTTTTGACGATAAGTAACCTGATATATCTATGGTTGCTGTTTTGTCCGCAGCATTTGTTGGATCGATTACTTCCCAGGTCTTTTTATTATCCAGGCTCATATAATACTTTGCACTTCCCCCGCTACCAGGTGACAATGTTACTGTTTCCTCTAGATAATTTACTTTTACACCAACCATGGAGTTAGCATCTGCCTTTGTTGTATCAGGTCTTGTGAGCCCAAATATCGCGAAAACTAACAAGAATAATAGTAATAATTGTTTTTTATGACAAAGCACCTTGGAACTTAGATATGTACCCTTAGCTTTCAACTGACTTACGATACCTTTCATTCAATCACAATCCCTTCTCTAACGTAAAGCCTATCCTTAAATTTTACAGTCATCATTAATTATAGTCTTTTTGATATAGTAAAGCAATTGTTTCTCGCATAATTCATAAGTCCTAGATATATTAAGTTACAATTCAGATCTAATGCCTAAGTATAACAATAGGAGCTCGACAAATAATTTTCAAATCGAAAATATCTATTAAGCTCCTATCACATCCTGGCTGGGTCGAACTATTACTTTATTACCTGTTCAATCAGGGCCTTATCGGCATTTGGAAGGTATTTTAATATCTGGTTGGTTATGTGTACCTTGGCTTCCTCTGCTTTTAGATGGTAAACCGAACGGATATAATCTCCACCAAATAAGTTTTCACTCAAGGTATACAGTGCCACTGGCCAGCCATATTCCTCATCCTTTTTATCTCTTCTTCTTCGAAAGTCACTTACGGTAATGTAGGTTTGCATTTGAAGAGTACTTATTACTCCTTCAAATCCTTTCTCTCCTGATTTTCCAAAACCAGCTTGAACCTTTAATTCGTTTGACAACATCTCATCTCGGAGCTCTAAAACATCCATAATCTTCTTCGCTCTATGACTCGCCAAGCCATCTTCATAACGGCTATCAAAATCATATCCATCTCTGCGATAAGAGGCTAGATATGGATACCACTCCTTTGATACAAATCCTGCTCTACTTCCATATAATTTACCATATGCAATGCTTCCTTCTGAAGCTATTACCTCACGCCAAGCCCAGGGATCTTCCACAGCATCGCCAGACCACCAACTATTAGTTGCAGTTATTTCCTCTACTGAAAAGCCTTTCACACTATTTTTAAACAGGGGGAGAAAGCCTATTTTATTAATTAACTGTGTTAATTCCACGCTTGTTTTTATTCGGTTCGGGTCATCTTTTTCTAATCCTTCCATGACCCATTTACCATCAATCGTGACCATGACTTTCCCCCTTATTCTATCGTTGTTTTTGAGTTCAGTTCATCTAGTGTCATATGATATGCAGGAAGAAATTCTTCCATAAAGATATCTACTTCTCTCAGACTCATACTCACTAATATTTCGGAAATCGACTTCTCCGCACTAAGGAATTCGGTATTCCCTGCCTTACGCTCTTCAATACATTTTATTAATGCCGATAGTTTGTCCGCTGCTTTTACCAGCTTCCATAAATATTGCTCCTCTTCCTGTATTAAAAAGATGGATTCGTAACTCTTTCTAATGTCCATGGGCAACATCTTTAATAATCGTTCTGCTGCAGCCTCTTCTATTGCCTTAAAGGCATCTTGAATATCTGCATTATAATATTTAATTGGGGTTGGCATATCACCGGTAATTATTTCGGTTGCATCATGATACAATCCAATCAAAGCAACTTTCTCTACATTTAAAGCATTCCCTAATCGCTCTTTACTAATTACTGCCAGGGCATGGGCTAGAATACTTACCTCCAGTGAATGTTCACTGATATTCTCCGAAATTGTATTACGCATTAACGCCCAGCGTTCAATCAACTTCATTCTTGACATCATGGCAAAAAAACCGTACTCCATTTCATATCCCCCGCAAATCTTTAGTTTGTCTGCTCCAAATACTTCTTCACATAGTGACCTGTATAGGACTGCTCCTGCTCTGCAATGTACTCAGGTGTTCCGCACGCAACTACGGTACCACCCTTATCTCCTCCTTCAGGACCAATATCTATTATATGGTCTGCTGTCTTAATTACGTCCAGATTATGTTCGATTACAACTACTGTGTTACCTGTATCAGAGAAGCGTTTTAAGATTTCAATTAATTTATGGACATCAGCAAAATGAAGACCGGTGGTTGGCTCATCCAAAATATAGATGGTCTTACCAGTGCTGCGCTTACTTAATTCAGTCGCAAGCTTTATTCTCTGTGCCTCACCACCTGACAGTGAGGTAGAAGGATGTCCTAAACGAAGATAGGATAGACCTACATCGTGTAACGTCTCAATCTTTCTTTTAATAGAAGGAACATTTTCAAAGAAACCAACTGCTTCTTCTATAGTCATGTCTAAAATATCATGAATACTCTTGCCCTTATACTTCACTTCAAGGGTCTCGCGATTATATCTTTTTCCCCCACATACCTCACATGGTACATAAATATCAGGAAGAAAGTTCATTTCAATCTTAAGAATACCATCACCGCTGCAAGCTTCACAACGTCCACCTTTTACATTAAAGCTGAAACGTCCTTTTGAATAGCCTCTCATCTTAGCATCCTGTGTGGCAGCAAATAAATCTCTAATTTGATCAAATACACCCGTATAGGTAGCGGGATTAGACCTAGGAGTTCTTCCTATTGGAGATTGATCGATGTTAATTACCTTGTCCAGTTGCTCAATACCAAGCATCTTCTCATGCTTACCAGGTATCAGTCTTGCTCTATTCAAATCTCTTGCTAATCTCTTGTATAAGATTTCAGTAACTAAAGAACTCTTTCCTGAACCCGATACACCTGTAATACAAGTCATAATGCCTAAAGGAATATCAACACTCACATTCTTGAGGTTATTTTCAGCTGCACCAATAATTGATAGATATCCTGTAGCTGCTCTTCTCTCGGTTGGTACTGGAATTCTGATTCTACCACTAAGATATGCTCCTGTAGAGGATTCTTTTATCTTCATGATCTGCTTTGCGGTACCTGCAGCAACAACCTGTCCACCATGCTCCCCTGCACCAGGTCCAATGTCTATGATATAATCCGCAGCAAACATGGTATCTTCATCATGCTCTACAACAATCAGGGTATTGCCAAGTTCCTTAAGATTATTTAATGTCTTTAATAACTTATCATTATCTCTCTGGTGTAAGCCTATACTAGGCTCATCTAGAATATAGGCTACGCCTACAAGACCAGAGCCTATCTGTGTTGCCAGACGAATTCTTTGAGATTCACCACCGGATAAGGTACCTGTAGCTCTTGCCAAAGTCAGATAATCAAGACCTACATCCATTAAGAAGCTGATTCTTGCTCTTATCTCTTTTAAAACCAAATCACCAATCTTAAGCTGCATAGAATTCAGCACTAAATTCTGCATGAAGGCTGCCAGCTCACGAATGGAGTAATCTGTTACATCGGATATATTTTTATCTCCCACTGTTACTGCCAGGGATTCTCTCTTCAGTCTTTTACCATTACATTCCTTACAAGGGGTTGTTCTCATGAAACTCTCATACTCTTGTTTAACGGATTCTGATCCAGTTTCACGGTAACGACGTTCCATATTCTTAATAAGTCCTTCAAAGGCAACATCATAAACACCGACACCTCGTTGACCTCGATAATGTACCTTTACTGACTTTCCATCCGTACCGTGAATAAAAATATGATGCGCTTTTTCTGATAGTTGATTATATGGTGTATTCAAGTTAAACTTATATTCCTTTGCAAGTGCCTCAAGAATACATCTGGAATAACTTCCGCTATCTACTACAGATTGCCACCCTGGGGCTGCAATTGCACCATCAATTAAACTTCTTGTTGGATCGGGAATCAATAATTCCTCATCAAATTCCATCTTGTTACCTAGTCCATGACATTCTGGACATGCACCAAAGGGATTATTAAAGGAAAATACTCTTGGTTCTATTTCGTCAATGCTGATACCACAATCCGAACAAGCAAAATTCTGACTAAAGGTTAATTGTTCCCCGTCAACTACATCTACATATAACAGACCTTCCGCAAGTTTAAGTACATTCTCCACTGAATCAGACAATCTCTTTTCAATACCATCTTTAACCACTAGACGGTCTACGATTATCTCTATATTATGCTTATTGTTTTTCTCAAGTTTAATTTCTTCAGAAAGGTCATAAAGGTTTCCGTCTACTCTAACTCTGACATAACCGCTTCTTTTTGCCTGTTCAAATAACTTAACATGCTCACCTTTTCTACCTCTAACAACCGGAGCTAGTAATTGTATTTTGGTACCCTGTGGCAAATTAACAATTTCATCCACCATCTGATCAACGGTCTGCTTCTTTATTTCCTTACCACACTCTGGACAATGCGGAATTCCTATTCTTGCATATAAAAGTCGGAAGTAATCATAGATTTCTGTAACGGTTCCGACGGTTGACCTTGGATTACGATTGGTTGACTTCTGGTCAATCGATATCGCAGGAGGAAGGCCTTCAATACTTTCCACATTTGGCTTCTCCATCTGACCTAAGAACTGTCTTGCATAGGAAGATAAGGATTCCATATATCTTCTCTGTCCTTCTGCGTAAATTGTATCAAACGCCAAGGATGACTTGCCAGAACCACTTAATCCTGTAAGAACAACAAACTGGTCTCTTGGAATATCCAAACTAATATTCTTTAGGTTGTTTTCCTTAGCTCCTCTAATCTTTATAAAATTCTTCTTCTCTGCCATACTTCCACCTATTCTAAATTTAACATTATAAAATTTAACATTATATAAGATAACATTAGAGCCAGCAGCTATGTCTTCGTTACTACCAGCCTTGTTTCATTGTTTCATTATTAATATTCCAGAAGCTGCTTCTTAAGTTCGACCATACGATCTCTTAAGGTTGCTGCCTGTTCAAAATTAAGCTCAGCTGCTGCCGTATGCATCTGTTTCGTAATTGTCTTAACCAATTCTTCTAACTCCTGACGGGTCATTGATTCCAGATCCTTTTGCATATCCTTTGGATTTATGTCTGCCTTTTTGGAAATACTAATCAGATCACGGACTTTCTTCTTAATGGTAGTCGGTGTAATCCCATGAGCGTCATTATATTCCTGCTGTATCTGTCTTCTACGATTCGTCTCTGATATGGCTTTATGCATGGAATCCGTCATGCGATCCGCATACATAACTACATGTCCTTCCGCATTACGAGCTGCTCGTCCTATGGTCTGAATTAATGACGTTTCTGAACGAAGAAAGCCTTCCTTATCCGCATCTAGAATTGCAACTAGTCCAACCTCTGGAATATCAAGTCCTTCTCGAAGGAGGTTAATTCCCACAAGTACATCAAAGACATCCATACGCATATCTCGAATAATCTCTGAACGTTCAAGAGTATCAATATCTGAGTGCAAATACTTAATTCTTATTCCTACTTCTCTTAAATATGTGGTCAAATCCTCTGCCATTCGCTTAGTCAAAGTGGTAACCAGCACTTTGTTCTTTTTATTTAATTCCTTATGGATTTCGCCAAGCAGGTCATCAATCTGTCCAGTTACCGGCCGAACATCTACTTCCGGATCAAGTAAGCCGGTAGGTCTGATTACCTGCTCCGTTCTTAGTAACTCGTGATCTCGCTCATAATCGGATGGGGTTGCCGAAACAAACATAATCTGACTTATCTTGCTCTCAAACTCCGGGAAGTTAAGGGGTCGGTTATCAAGTGCAGAAGGCAGTCGAAAACCAAAGTCCACCAGTGTTGTCTTTCTGGATCTGTCACCAGCAAACATTCCTCTAATCTGTGGAATGGTAATATGAGACTCATCAACAATAATCATAAAATCATCTTGAAAATAATCCATAAGAGTGTGAGGTGGTGCTCCTGGTTCTAATCCAGTTAAATGTCTGGAATAGTTCTCAACACCTGAACAAAAGCCTGTCTCACGCAACATCTCTATATCAAAATTAGTACGCTCCGAAATTCTTTGCGCCTCTAATAATTTATCTTCACTTTTAAAATATCGTACTCGTTCTATTAACTCTTCTTCTATGTTCTTCGTTGCCTCTGCAAGCTTATCTGGAGAGACAACATAATGGGATGCGGGGAAAATCACCATATGCTCCAGACTCCCCTTAACTTCTCCTGTCAGGGTATCAATCTCTAGAATTCGCTCAACTTCATCACCAAAAAATTCAACTCTGATTGCCAATTCCGCTGAAGAAGCCGGAAATATCTCAACAACGTCTCCTCTTACACGGAAAGTGCCACGTTTAAAATCCATATCATTACGATCATATTGAATCTCGATTAATTTCTTTAAAATATCATCACGGTCTCTTAACATACCAGGTCGCAGGGAAAGTACCATGTTCTGATAATCTATTGGGCTACCAAGACCATAGATGCAGGAAACACTGGCGATGATAATAACATCCTTGCGCTCTGTTAAGGAAGCTGTAGCTGAATGTCTAAGTTTATCAATCTCATCATTAATGGAAGAATCTTTCTCAATATAAGTATCCGTTGATGGCACATATGCTTCTGGTTGATAGTAATCATAATAACTAACGAAGTACTCCACAGCATTCTCTGGGAAGAATTCTTTAAATTCGCCATATAGCTGTGCTGCCAATGTCTTATTATGTGCAATGATAAGTGTTGGTTTCTGAATCTGCTGGATTACATTCGCCATTGTAAATGTCTTACCTGAACCTGTTACACCGAGTAATGTTTGGCACTGATTACCGCTTTGAAACCCTTCAACAAGAGCTTTTATCGCTTCTGGTTGATCGCCTGTTGGTGCAAATTCTGCATTTAATTTAAACTCCATCGATACGTTACCTCCTGTCATTGCATACTATCGTAAGTGTATGTATTATAGCATAGGAAATTTGGAAAAGCAATACAATTTTCGAATGTTTGTTCTGTTTTCTTGAGGCAGATTATTCCTCCTATAGAGTTTTCTTGACATCATCTTAGCTATAGTTTATATTGTTCGCAAGGATTCCCTCCAGAAAAAGAATTCTTTTATAAATCATAATTAATAGAAAAGGAGCTCCTCAATGCACGAATTAGTTTCCTTATATCCAGAGGATAAGCAGGAATTCTACCAATTACTGAATTCCCAGTTAAAAGCACTTCTTGAAGATGAAGTTCACCTGATACCAAACCTAAGCAATGCTTCTGCCTTACTAGGCAATGCACTTGCTAATATTAACTGGGCTGGTTTTTATTTAATGTATAATAACGAATTATTACTGGGTCCCTTTCAAGGTAAACCTGCCTGTGTCCATATCGCAATAGGAAAAGGCGTATGTGGTACCGCTGTCTCTTTAAATACAACTCAGCTTGTCGCGGATGTTCACGAATTCCCGGGACATATTGCTTGTGACAGTGCCTCTCGTTCAGAAATCGTCGTTCCATTAAGACATAACGATAAAATTGTAGGTGTATTGGATATCGATAGTCCACTGTTAGCTCGCTTTGACTTAGTTGATCAGGAAGGGCTTGAAACCTTTGCAAAGATACTTGTGGAAGCTACACAGTGGAAATAATTGAATTATATATTAAACTGTTTTGCTTCAGCCACAATCATTTCCATAACCTCTTCCATACCAAGATCTTCTGCCTCAATAATAAGATGTGCATAGGCTTCATAAAGCGGACAGCGTTCCATGTAGAGATCATATAAGGTTTGACCTTCTTTGAATACTACCCCTCTCTGCTTTATGTTGCCTAGTCGCTTTCTGATGGTTTCGTGGCTCAGCTTAATATATACAACTATTCCAATATCACGTAAGTGTTCCATAGCTCTTGCCCCATAAATAACGCTGCCACCTGTAGCTATAACAGAGTCTTTTACATCTAAATCAGCATTGACTTGCTCCTCAATAGAAATAAGTCCTTCTAATCCATCTCTTTCAATAATTTCTCTAAGTAAGCATTTTTCCTGCTCTTGAATTAATAAATCTGAGTCTATAAACTGATATCCCAATACTTTCGCCAGAATTACTCCAACTGTACTTTTACCTGCTCCGGGCATTCCAATCAATACAATATTCTTCATTTTTAACTCCCTTAATCATAAACATAATCATTTTTATAATGAGCAGATTATAGCACTCTTATCAGTAATATCCAACTATTTTCATTTCATTCTTAAAAATATGTGCCTATAGAATGCATTATATATTTTATATATAATTGCCAGAAACAGACTACATTAACTTTTTATGATTGTCTGTTGTAATGGTTTCCTGGTACAAAAAGTACACAAGAACAGGCACCAATCTGTTTCCCACGATGGGTAACCTGACGGATGCCTGCTTATAAATATGCTATTTAATTGATAGGGGTAAGGTTTCGAGCAGCTTAGCGTAATTATAGTACTGGTACTCCTGTGATAGAAGTCTTCTGGTTGCGGCAGAGTTACCCAAATAATTTCTCCCATAGCCGATTTCCAAAGTTATTGCCGCAAATTTTGAATTTGCTTCTTTAAATTTAATCTTACTTTGATCCAGATCTTTTACTTGAAGCAAAATATATTCCTTTGTACCATCGGTAAATGTGTGGAAGCCATAAGCTGGAGAGAACTTTGCACCTACTGCAAGTGTAATAGCATAGTCAGTCAAGCTTGAGCCCTCACCTAGCATTCCATATAATCCGCCTTCATAAACTCTCGTATATTTTCTTGTTGTGATACCTTTATTTAATATATTCATTACGTCAGTTCGAAGCTGCTGACTTCTTTTTTCCTGTGTCTTTGTCTGCCAGGTTTTACCCGCATATACGATGGACCCCTGTTGATGCATATCGATATATCGATCCGCCTTTTCAACTATGATATAGTGATAAAGCCATTTCATCATTGCCTTAGTCTCACTATTGGACCCTGCATATTTACCTGCGTAATTCGCATATCCTGGTTTCGTAGCTATACTGGATTTAAAAACACTTCCCTTTGCTACCTGTCCCCACTGAAGACCGGGGAAATTTCTACCGCCATCCGTACCATCTGCATAGGCTTTCCAAAGTTCTCCGCCCTTTGTTGTCCAACTCGAGGGTTTGTAAATGAGACCCTCTCTAACATCAACATTAATAATAGGAACAGCTACATACTTATTTCTTTTTAGCAGCTCCATTGTTTTTTTATCTGTCTGTGCTCTTTGTACTAAATCTACCAATTCCTTCATGATAAAGGTTCCGCCAGCAAACTCTCTTCCATGTACCTCGCCGGTCATCATTATAACATTCTTCTTATAACTTGAATCAACATCTATTTCAATAGCATACAAATCTCTGCCCAACGTAGATTTTCCAATTTTATATAGATAAACACCTTTATATCTGGATAGGCTCTTTAAAGTGTTGACATAGGTTTTATAATCCATTGTATCTTTTATACTAACGGATATTTTAGTAGGCTTTTTATCATATTCTGTAGCGTCCACCCACTGATAATTCATAGCTTGCTTATATTCTTCATAAGGCATTCCTGAACCATAAAGGGAACCATAGGCTTTTATTCTATTTTGCAATACACTTAGCGGTTCTTTCTTTTGACTAATCCCTG
Source organism: Bacillota bacterium (assembly GCA_023407575.1). Lineage (GTDB taxonomy): Bacteria > Bacillota > Clostridia > Lachnospirales > Lachnospiraceae > Mobilitalea. The sequence goes on along the minus strand of JAEYLX010000026.1, from coordinate 240,156 downwards.
TAACACTTTTCCCTACATAATCATAGGTAGACATTCTCTCAAGAGTCTTTGAGCGATAAGGTATCTTTGTTGGTGTTGGGGCTACTGTTGGTTTTGGTGCTTTTGTGGGTGCTATAGTTGGCGCCACGCTAGGAGTCACACTTGGAGTCACAGGTACTGTCGGTGTTGGTGTTACCTCTTCAGGAACCGGAGTTACTTCCTCTGGTGTTGGTGTTACTTCCTCTGGTTCTGGTGTAATCTCACCTGGTGTAGGGGATACTTCTTGCTCGCCCATACTACCCTCTAATATACTAGCTTGCACTTCAAAATTCTTACCCGTCAGAATTAAAGTAACTATAATAATTAGCACTAGGATAAGAGATAACTTCTGTCTGCTCATATCGCGTCCTCTCCATTGATGTTAAGTTGCATCGTACTTTAAACGGTGATAAAAGTCGATATCTGTCAGTTGACATTTATTATAATTAAACCATTAATCTGATTCCCTGTCAAAGTCCAAATAAAGGTTAATTAGACCTAGAAAAAAGTGCCAGTTGAACTGACACTTTTAAAAATATCTTCCTGATTATTTATGCTTTTCTGATAAGAAACCTATAAATCGATCAAACGCTTTCTGTCCCTCTTCCGTTCTTTTAAATACTCCTGCATGTTTTAACACTTCAAGAAATACCTTACCAATTTCCTGCTCTATTATGTTCTTTAAGTTATCTTTCTTAATTTCTGAATGCTTAATAAGAAACTTTTCAGCCCAATCTGCATGCTTTTCTATCAACTCATGGGAACGAGGGTCTTTTCCGTCAAGAATATATTCTGTCAAAAGCTCCATTTCTTCTTTTAATCTAACGGGCAATACGGCTAGTCCCATTACTTCGATTAGTCCGATATTTTCCTTTTTAATGTGATGCAGTTCCTGATGAGGATGGAAGATGCCAAAGGGGTGTTCTTTACTTGTACGATTATTACGAAGAACTAAATCTAATTCGTAGAAATCCCCTCTTTTTCTTGCAATTGGTGTTATTGTATTATGGATCTCAGTTGTAACGGCATAAATATCTACTGTTTCATCTGAGTAGTCACGCCATTTATTTAAAACCAGATCTGCCAATTCTACCAGTTGCTTATCATCCCTTGATCTAAGTCGTATTACTGACATTGGCCAGGTAACAATTCCAGCTTCAATATCCTCAAACCCATTTACGCTAAATTTGCGTTCCATCTCTGCTCTTGCCATTGCAAATTCATAATTACCACCTTGAAAATGATCGTGACTTAGAATCGATCCTCCCACAATTGGAAGATCAGCATTGGACCCTACAAAATAATGTGGGAATTGAATTACAAAATCCAACAGCTTCCTAAAGGTAGCCTTCTCAATTCGCATTGAAACATGCTCTGAATTGAACACAATACAATGCTCCGGGTAATAGACATAGGGTGAATACTGAAAGCCCCACTTCTTTCCTTCAATTATTACTGGTATAATTCGATGGTTTTGTCGTGCAGGATGATCTACTCTTCCTGTATAACCCTCATTCTCATAACACAACTGACACTTTGGATATGTACTCTGTTTGGAATTTTTAGCGGCAGCGATTGCCTTGGGGTCTTTTTCGGGTTTTGAAAGATTAACTGTAATATCCAAATCACCATAATCTGTAGTTGTAATCCACTTTAAGTCTTTTTTAATCCGATAGGTACGAATATAATCAGAATCTTGGCTTAGTTTATAAAAATAGTCCGTTGCTTCCCTTGGGGAAGCAGAGTATCTCAACCTAAAGTCTTTTATTATTTCACTAGGTCTTGGTACCAAAAGTCCCATTACTTTAGTATCAAATAAATCTCGATATGTAATGGTATTTTCTTTTAAAATTCCTTGTTCATAGGCATAATCTGTTAATGCGCCTAATATTTTTTCCAGATCAGACACAGATTTAAAAACTTTTTCTGCTATCTCTATTTCCTGCTCGTTATAATCCTCAACTTGAAACAATTCCAGCAATCTATTCCGCGTATATATAATGTCCTCTTCATTAATTAAGTTGGTAGAATAACCATATTCTACCAACTTATCTATCCATTTGTATATCATTATAACCATGCCTTCCTTAAGCTTGTAAACTTATTTATATCCATTTGGATGTGTACTATGCCACTCCCAGGCTGTAGCAATAATCTGTTCCAAATCTGTATATTCCGGTTTCCAGCCCAATATCTTCTGTGCTTTTTCGCTGGAAGCAATGAGTGACGCTGGGTCACCCGCACGTCTTGGAACAATCTCTGTCTTAATTGGAGAATTTGTGACTTTACAAGCAGCATCAATTACTTCCTTAACGGTAAAACCAACTCCATTTCCAAGGTTAAAGATGCTACTTTCATTTCCCTTACGGAGATACTCTACTGCTAAAATATGCGCTTGTGCTAAGTCTGTCACATGGATATAGTCACGAATGCAAGTTCCATCTTTGGTATCGTAATCATCACCAAATACACTGATGGCTTCTCTCTTCTTATTTGGCACCTGTAAAATAAGAGGAATCAAATGACTTTCTGGATTATGTGCTTCACCTATCTGACCACTTTTATGGGCACCACAAGCATTAAAATATCGCAAGGAAACAAATCGAAGGTCATGAGCCACACCAGTCCATTTGAACATCTTCTCCATAGCTAATTTGGTTTCACCGTAGGTGTTCGTTGGTTCTGTTCTATCTGTTTCCAAAATTGGTACTCGTTCCGGTTCACCATAAGTTGCTGCTGTTGAGGAAAATACAATCTTATTAATGTTATGCGCAACCATAGCTTCTAATAATACTTTGGCACCATTCACATTATTATCATAGTATTTTAAAGGTTTCACCATGCTTTCACCCACAAGCGAATTTGCTGCAAAATGGATGACTGCCTCTATCTTTTCTTTCCCAAATACCTGATCTAAAAAGCTTCTATCTCTAATATCACCCTGGTAAAAACGTGCTTTGGGATGTACAGCCTCTGCAAATCCGGTTTCCAGGTTATCTATAATGACAACATCCTCACCCTTATCGATCAATTCATATACTGTATGAGAACCAATATATCCCGCACCACCTAATACTAAAATACTCATAATAATCTCCTTCCACATAGATGTATCAAATTAATTGCTATGATTAATAAATTTTAAGTCCTAATTTTATATTCCTCTAATTATCAATCTAGATCCTTCTCTTACTAATATATCGATGATGTTGGGGTCAAAAGCCTTCACTGTGTCTAAAAGATGAATATAAGAGTATATATATTCAGATGGCGCAGACCGGCATCTTGAGATTGCCCTGTTTTAGGCAGTCTCAAGATGGTAAGGCAATTCCAGATGAATGTATATACTCTTATATTCATCTTAGATAACCTAATCAGGCTTTTGACCCCGGCATCATATCGTTATAGCTAAGCTAGAATTATTGGTCCATTACCAACTTCAACAACATAGAATGTTGCTTCATAGCCAATTTTATCACTATATTCTTTCCCTACCTTACGAATAAAGCTATCGACTGCAGCTGTATTAACGATACTAACTGCACATCCACCAAATCCTGCTCCAGTCATTCGGGCACCAAGCACACCCTCTTGTTTCCAGGCTGCTTCCACTATGGTATCCAATTCCTCACCAGTTACTTCATAATCATACTGCAAAGATACATGAGAGGCATTCATTAAGGAACCAAGTAAAGCTAAGTCTTTATTCTTCAAGGCTTCCACTGCTTTAATCGTTCTCTGATTTTCATAGACTGCGTGCTTAGCACGTTTTATTCTAAGATCATCTTTGATAGCGTCCTTATGTGCTTCAAATTGTTCTTCTGTTAAATCTCCAAGTGTCTTAATATCTATCACAGTCTGAAGTTCTGCAAGAGCTGTCTCACATTCACTTCGACGTTCATTATACTTTGAGTCTCCCAATCCACGTTGCTTGTTGGTATTCATAATAACGATCTTTGCATCACCAAGTTCCAATGGAGCATATTGATATTCAAGATTTGATGTATCTAAGAAGATTGCATTCTCTTTTTTTCCCATAGCGATTGCAAATTGATCCATAATACCACAATTAACACCGATAAATTTATTCTCAGCAGACTGCGCAATAAGTGCGATATCAATCATGTTTATGTTAAGCTCGAATAATTTATTCAATAGGAATCCTGTCAACACTTCAATAGAGGCTGAGGAAGAAAGACCAGAACCGTTAGGAATAGTACCAAAATACAGGATGTCTAGCCCTTTGTCTATGTTATATCCTTTATTTTGAAGGGTCTTAATTACACCCTTAGGGTAGTTTGCCCAGTCATCTTCTTTCTTGTTCAGAAGATCAATAACGGAAGATTCAATAATTCCAAGATTCTCAAAATTCATAGAAAAGAAACGTAATTTATCATCCGTTCTCTTTCTGGCAACTGCATAGGTTCCAATGGTTAAAGCACAGGGAAATACATGCCCTCCATTATAATCCGTATGCTCACCAATCAGATTTACTCTACCAGGGGCAAAATAAGTTTCATACTCTCCACCTGTTCCAAACACTTCCTCAAATTTTAGTATTAGCTCTTTCTTCATGTCCTTCTCCTTTATAAACGTTTTATATGTCATTTAAGTAATATCTTTAACTATGCATCTACCTTGCTGCTCTTAAAAATTAGTCTTTCTCTTTTTTATTTATGTAAGTCACTTTAAATGTTAAATTGCGTTTATTTCATATATTTTGTTTTAAAACATATATTATGTTGTTATGAGCTTTATTTTACTCCTCTTTACCCAATTTGTAAAGAGGAGTTTCAAGATCCTTAACTTTGAAATACTATTTTCATCACCACATTTTGTGCATAATCGCCGAAGGCTTCTCCAAATAGGTTAAGACCACCCTTATGTAGAGCATCTTCTTTTATACCGATACGAACAGTGATGTACTCTTTCTGCTCTAAGTGAAATTGTGACAGTTTATGTTCCCCGGATTTTACCTCGTCCAAATAACAACCTTCTTCTGTCACCTTCCAGGTCTTTAATAATCCATATTGTGTATTCTTATCCGGCCACCAGGCAGGATTAAGCTTCCCCCTTCGCCCACCAAAATCACTGGGGCAGTTCCAGGTTCCTACTTCGAAACCATCCATCCACAAGGTGATGTCGGAGGGATATTCCATATTATATTCGTGATCCTCCGAGCATAATTCAGCTGAAATCTCCACTCGTATTAATTGCTTTCCTTGGATTTGATTTGTAGGAAAACGATACTCAATGTACCCGTCCCCTAACCAAATGAGCTGAGCAAATGCTCTTTCCGGCAGATAATAGCACCGAGGATCATCTTCCGAACCGATTGGCCCCTTACTACTAACGACACCGCAAGTCGGTATAATTTTATAATCAACATAACTGCCAATTGGCATTTTTATTGTAATTTCATCTTGGAGTTGTTTCTTCGCTGTGTTAAGTTCTACATAGATATGATCAAGTACAATATGGCATACCTTCATAGACCCTCTAATTCCTGGCTGTAGTTTCGTGTAAATAAGTCCAGCCTCCTCCAAAATCTTCACATGTGCTGCAGAGGAAGATGCTGGAATATTAAGAATTTCAGCAATCTCATTTACATTTAAACTTTGTAAACGAAGTTGCTGAAGTATCTCGATTCTGGTTTCTGAAGAAAGTGCTTTTGCGATGTTAGCCAAATGCACTGTATCATCCAGATTCATTTTTATTGTATTAATCATAATTTACCCCTATAAATTGTTCTCCGTAATAATAGATAACCCCTGAAAATCTGTTAGGAATTCATTATTATAAATATTCTTTAGGCCTCGTCCTTCTCTTCACCTAATATTTGTATACCTCTGTGTTCAACAGCAGTTGAGAATACAATCTGTGTACTTGTCTTACCAAATCGCTGAACCTCACCAATAAACGCATCCAATGCCATTGTACTAGAGAAACACACCTTGATTAACATCGAGTATGTGCCAGTCACACAATTGCACTCCATTACATTTGGACATGCCTTAATAAATGGATAAAACTCCGGCTTCTGTGAAGGTGCTACTTCCAGATTAATAAAGGCGGTTATATGATGACCTAATTTCAACCAATCGATATTCGTATGATACCCCTTAATAATACCCTTCTTTTCCAAGCGCTCAATTCGGGCAGCAACTGCAGGTGAAGACAAATAAACTCTTTCCGCAAGCTGTTTTAAAGGTACGCGTGCATTTTCCTGAAGCATAATTAATAGCTGCTTATCAATATGATCCATATCATTTTTGCTCCTATCCCATCTTTTCTATACCTTACAGTTCCTAGTTCTCCTATATTTCTATTATCTCTATTCTAATCGTAAGATTCCTAGATTGCAAGGGTTATCTTTGTAGGTACAAGAAGTAAGTACTACTATAATCGGTTAACGAGAACTAAATTTATAATTCTTATAGAAAAGGGCGACTGTTTGTGTTTCCACTACAATCGCCCTTTTACCGTTTTAACTGCTTGCTATCTATAATCTAAACAAGCCCTGTAGATAACTATTCTTTGATGTATTTTTCAAAACCAGAACTAAAAACCAGTTCGCCATCCTTCATAACCCACATTGCCTCTACACCGTCCTGACTCTCAATAAATTTCTTTGCCTCATCGAGGGGCATATTGTAAGCGGGCTTTGCATAAAGGTCTGCCAGACCTGAATCCTCACAAATAATTGACACCGCAGTATAGTAATCTGCTGGCATTAAGGTGTCTTTATCTATAATGTGGTGATATTCCTTTCCATCTACCGTATAGTATCTCTCATAATCGCCACTGGATACCAATGATAAATCCGCGATTTTTGTAATTAAAAGATAGTTATCTTCACTTTCTAAGTCAGGATTTTGAATACCCACATTCCATAATTTATCCTTTTCACCGCCATCTCTTTTGCCGACAGCTCTTACATTTCCACCAACACTTAACAATATACTTTTGCAACCGTTTTGTTCCATGTACTGCGCTACTCGTTCTGTAGCGTACCCCTTGGCAACTGCACCCACATCCAGGCTCATCTCTGGGTCCTCCAGATAAACTGTGCTGTCAGCTTCATTTATAATTAACTTGTCAATATCGGTATGCTTCGCTTTTTCCTGTAAAAGCTCCATTGGTGGTAGCTTAGCTTTATCTGGGTCCTCTGAACCCTCTTCTCGATAATCATGCCATACTTTTAGAACCGCACCAAGAGCTACATTACACTCACCATAAGTAGTTTTATATCCCTCTTTTGCAAACAGAAGAAGGTCTATTATTTCCTGATCTACCTTAACTGGAGCAATACCTGCATTGTCATTTATTGTTTTCACATTATTTATACCATCGTAATTATTGTAAATATCATATAATTCATGATATCTCTTCAATTCATCATAAACCATCTGGGCATATTCCGAGAAGGTTTCCTTATCGGGTGCATATCCGATAATTGTTGTTACTGTATCAAAAAGCTCTAAGAACTGTGCCTGATACCGTTTATTGGGTGTACCACAGCCAGACATCTGGATTACAACCGAAATTATTAAAACACAAATTATAAGTTTCTTGCCCAAAATCTTCACCTCATATAGATTAAAGAGTACTTCACATTACCTTCGTGCAAATCCTAAAAAAGGGAGTGTCACAAGACACGGCCTTCTACCATATCAATGAAATGAATGATAGGCAGGTATGCTTATAACACTCCTTATTATTCTGAACCAAGCTCGTCAAACTTGGATATAAATAAATTATCTTTAGAAAGCAAGCTTTCACAGCTAATTTATTTATATCCTACTTGGTTCTGAACTGTTATCAAATTATTTAGCTGCGTTTGCAACTGCCTTAGCAACGTTAGCCATGAAAGGTCCGATGTGTACAGTTACAGAAGCTGCTAAATCAGCATCTGCTGCTTTACCTTCGTCGCTTAATGCAATACCAGTAACTTCATCTACAGACTTACCAGTTACATAAGCTGCGAATGCATTAGCCTGCTCATACCATTCTTTGCCGATACCAGAAGCAGCCTTCATACCATATTCTTCTTTTAATTCCTGCTTTGTCTTGATAACAGTAGCTAAATCAGTAGTAACTTTACCATCTGTACCAAAGTTAATATTGCCTTGAGCAGCATCGATGATACAGCTTGTGATCTTGCCATCAGCACCAACAGTAACTACTGCATAGTTAGCGTAGGACTGTGCTAAACCTGCAGCATCTGCAGTAGCGTCAGTAGACTTAGCCATGTCGATTGTTGCAGCAAAGCCAACCTGGTCAGCTGTAGTTGCGCCTAATTCCTGTGCATTGTTAACAGCTTTTTCAACAACAGCGATGAAGCTGCCGATATGTACTGTAATGGAAGCAGCTAAGTCAGCATCTCCTGCAAGACCTTCTTCATTAACTGCGATACCTTTAACTTCATCAACAGTCTTACCAACTACATAAGCTGCGAATGCATTAGCCTGCTCATACCACTCTTTACCAATACCAGAAGCAGATTTCATACCATATTCTTCACCAAGTTCTTGCTTTGTCTTGAAAGTAGTTGCAACATCTGTTGTAAGTTTACCTTCTACAGAGAAGTTCATTTTGGTCATTTCTGCATCGATTTGACAATCAACGATTTTACCATCTTTGTCAACGATTACTGCAGCGATTAAAGAATCAACTTCTGCTAAACCGTCAGCATCTGCTGTTGCATCTGTAGACTTAGCGATTGATGGTACAATAGCAAAACCAGTCTTTGCTGCATCTGCTGTTGCATCAGGTGTTTCTGTTGTAGGCTCTGTTGCTGGAGCGTCTGTAGGAGCTGTTGTAGGTTCTACTGCTGCTGTAGGAGCTGTTGTAGGCTCTTTCTTATCATCTGATGCTTTACCGCATCCGGTTACCATGGTCATTACCAATGTTAACACGAGTAAAACTGCTAAAAGTTTTTTCATAAAAAATCCTCCATGTATATAATGTGTAGTTTATGTTTGAAGCACCTATTTCTAGTTGCCCCTATATCAATCCCGTTTATCGGGAATAATATAAAAATGCTTAAAACCAATCAGAATATTTATAATTAGCTGTGAAAGCTTGCTTTCTAAAGATAATTTTTAATATTCCAGTTTGGCGAGAGCCAAACAGCGAGGAAACCGTAGGTTTTCGAGCTTGGTTTTGAAATTGTCTTTATCCTAGAACACAAATGCACTTATTCCTATTGTAATAACTTGAGCACCCATAATTAAGATAAAGTTTTTAATGGAGCATTGGAAGGTTTCTGCCTTCTCCTGCTTTTTAAAGAATACATTAATATTCTTTTGCACCGGAATAATTGTAACCAAGGACAACAAACAGATAGGATGTAGAATCCGAAGCAATACCATTACAATTGTTGCTACATAGGTTAAATAATATAATCCGGCAAATAATCCGAGTGCCTTTCTTCCTATATAATAAGGTAAGGTATGTCTCTTAACTGTGATATCCTTTTCCAGATCACATATATTGTTCGCAAGCATGATATTTGCTGTTACACTGAAAGGAATAATAGCAAACAATACCAATGTTATTAATGGCCATACCTGCAAGTTTAAAGAGATTGTCTTAAAATTAACATACAATGATAAAAAAGTACCTTCCGGTGAGTTAATATAAAACAGTATAAATGGTATTAACAATCCATAAAACATTCCCGATAGTACTTCTCCAAGCGGTTGCCTGGAGATTGGAATCGGACCGTAGGTATAAAACACACCGCACAAGAAACATATTCCCCCAACAAATAAAATTACAATATCAGTTGAATATGCCAGATACAAGCCCAGCGCGGTGCTCATACCAAATAAAAAATATATGATAATAAGAGCTGTGCTCCTATTAAACTGCAACTTTTGATGATTTGTCTTTGTATCAATATAGTTATTAATGGCTGTTGTTGTTAAATCAAACAAAAACATTGCTATAAAGAATACTAAGGTTAGGTCCCAGCGTATCTCCTGCTTTTGATACAATAGAAACGCTATTGCCATAAGAAATGTAAATGTACTGGTTATCTTTGTTCTGATTTCAACGTAATCCAAAAATCTCTTAATCATAATGTCCTTCTATCTGTGCATAATAGCAAACAAGCTTTTCCTGATCTTAGGCCAATCGAGCTGCTTTATTTAAAACACCAATTAACTTTTCTCGTTTCGCTTCTGCCACATCAAGTTTCTCAATCAGTTTCATGGATTTCGCATGATATTTCTGAACCATCAATTTTGTAAAACCAATTCCACCAGTCTTTTTAACAGCTTCATTAATCTCAATTCTGGTTAAACCTTGACTTAACGCCTTTGACTTCAATTCATCTTGTTGATCTAAAGCATGAATCAGTGGTAAAGTTATAACCCCTTGTTCATAATCCGATTGAACCGGCTTAAAAGCCGATTCAACCGTATCTTCAAAATCAATACAATCGTCAGTTAGCTGGAATATCATTCCTACGTAATAGCCTAACTGCTTATACTGCTTCATTTCTTTTTCTTCACAACCGCAAAATATAGCACCTGCCATATAGGAAGCTTCGAATAAAGCTGCTGTTTTACCAGAAATTATTTTTAAGTAACGATAAATTGATAAACCAATATTACCGTTATTTAAATGTTGATTTAATTCACCGAGGCATACTCTGCCAACATAATCAGGAAGATTTAATTCCACATAATCCTTCTTATTTTGTAATGAAGTAGCCAAGCGAAGTGAAACGCTAAGAAGATAGTCTCCACAGATTACTGCGGTACGTTTGCCGTACTTTTTCTGAAGAGTAACCTCTCCTCTTCGCAGGTCAGCATTGTCAATAATATCATCATGAACCAGTGTTGCGAGGTGTAGAAGTTCAATTGCTGCTGCAATTTTCACTGCATCTGCTTTAATTTTACCTTCTTTATCTTCTGCACAAAGCATAACTGAAGTTGCTCGAATGAATTTCCCACGTGATGTCATCAGATGTTTCGTATATTCGCGAATGATGAGCGGAGCTTTTAGTAAAATTCGATTAACCTCGTCTCTTACCAATGCAGTTGCTTCCTCCAGCGACATTACTTCCATCTTATCTTCTAGTCTTTTCTCATTAATCATTATAGATATACCACTTTCTAACGAAAGGTAGTTTCTTCCATGCATTCTTTAATCCTGGCATTGCATAATAGTCAAGTCCAAGACTTCTGCCAGCGCCAATTAATACTGCGATACCTGCAAAAATCATCCAGAAGGTTCCTAAGTATAAACCAGTCGTACATACAAACATAAACTGTAGAACAAGTGATAACGCTGCTGCAGGAGTTGTGAATAAACCACCAATCAGTGCTAAACCAATTAAAATCTCTGCTACAACTATGAAAATCTGCATAAATAACTGTACACCGTTATATGGTAAAATTAATTTGTCAACAAACCAATTCATTACTGGTATATCTAAACGGAACGCCAAGTCACTAAGAGTAGAATCTGCAAGCTGTTTACCACTAACAAAAATCGGTTTAAATAAACCAAGGAAATTAAAGTTAATTAATACCTGACCAGCTGATTGAACAACTTCTGTTCCACCATCGGTTGCAGCATCAGAAGCTGCTGACACTGCATCTGTTGCGGTTGCAGCAACACCGGAAGCTGCATTCAGGATGCCATCATACCAAGCTTTTGCTCCGCCAAAGAATCCATCGAGCTTAGGAGCGCCAAACCAACCTTCAACAATCTTCATAATACCTTCATAAAGCCAAACTGCACCCAGCCATACACGAAGAGGCATTAATAGGAAACTAGGAGTACGGTTGGAGAAATGTCCACCCACAAAACTTCTGCGATTTCTGATGGTAAAGAACTCATGCTTTGCATAGCTGAATACTTTGTTCCATCCAAGTACCTGTATAAAATAAATTACATTGATAAAATGTTTTGCAAACATTGCAAAGAAGGATGGCATACTGAAGAAATGTCCTGGCAAGCCTACATGACAAACACCATAACGTCCGCCGATACAAACCATAACCCCATGGAACTTAGGTTTGTATTCCTCCATCTCACCTTTACCAGTAATTGCACAAACGATATTATGTGCAGCTGTATCTGAGCTCTGCTCACAGTTCTCAACCATCTGTGGAACGGGACGTTCTTCACCAGCAGGAACATAATTCATGTTATCGCCAACAACATACACACTTTCATCCTTTGAAGAACGAAGGAATGCATCTACTTGAACTCTACCACCACGGGCAACTTCAAGATGATCACCAGTCTTAGCAGTTACATCAGAACTTTGAATACCTGCTGCCCAGATTACAGTACCTGCTTTATGATTTACAACTTTGTCATTCTGTTTAAGATCAATAAAGTCTTCTCCAATGCCAGCTACAAATGCATTAAGAATAACTTTAACACCCATCTTCTCAAGACGTCTCTCAACTTTAGCAGAAAGTTTCTCTGTTAAGTTAGGAATTACTCTGCTAAGTCCGTCTACATTATATAAAGAAACTTCACTTCTATTAATCTCATATTTTTCACATAAAATTGGCACATATTCAGCTAATTCACCAATCATCTCAACGCCGGTAAAGCCAGCTCCAACAACCCAGAAAGTAAGAAGTCTCTTTCTTTCCTCTTCATTGGTTTCTACCATTGCCTTACGGAAAGTGTTCTGAATATGTTCTCTAAGTACAACAGCATCCTCATAGGACCATAACTTAAAGGAATGCTCTTCTGCACCTGGAACGCCATAAAAGGTTGGCTTTGAACCAGCTGCTATAACTAAATAGTCATAAGAATATGATTCATTTGATCCGATTACATTCTTCTTCTCAAAATCTATTGAATTAATCGTATCAAGCTTAACGTCAACATTTCTTCCTGCAAAAACCCTGCTTAAGCTGATCTTTATACTATCTTCATCAACACGGTTAGCTGCCACTTCATGCAACTCCGTAAGCATTGTGTGAAAAGGATTTTTATCAATAATGGTAATACTGATATCCTTCTGCTTTTTAAATTTCTTAGCTAATTTTTTCGCTGTCAGTATACCTGCATATCCGGCACCGACAATTACTATTTTCTTTCCCATGTTCGCTCCTTACTCTCTTCATCAAATCGCATTTTATCAACTTACATAAGATTAGTCAACCCTTTGAAACATGCTACGCGCGTTTCTCGCGGGTGCGTTCGTATTGAACAAAGCAAGCTTTGTTTAATACTTCACTTTACCTTCGCGTAATTGAAACATGCTGCGCATGTTTCTCGCGGGTGCGTTCGTATTGAACAAAGCAAGCTTTGTTCAATACTTCACTTTACCTTCGCGTATATTGTTAATGATATAACAATCCCGGGCAAAATTTGGGAATTAAGTCTCTTATAATTCCGCTTCGACATTAGTATATCACTAGATTGTTAATTTGAAAACTACTTTTCGCAAAAATAAGTATAAAAAATTACTTTTTTTTAGAAACTTAAAATATTTTTAAGCATAAATAGTAAATGCATTGAACCCCAATGTCAGGATCTGGATAATCCTTACATTGGGGTTCAATTGGAGATATTGCGAATTATGGCACTCTCACGTCTGGTAGAAAGAGTACCAATAAGAGGTTAGCAATTAAAAATATTTACTGACCATCCATGGATAAAACGGTCTGTAATAATACGTTTGCACCCATAAAACAATGTGCAGACGAGGTGAATTCTATTTCACAATGACTATGACCCCCAACACTGGGCACAAATATCATTGCTGCTGGAACCATATCAATCATAAACTGGGCATCATGACCCGGGCCACTATACATTCTTTTATTTGTATATCCCAATTCTTTTGCACCTTTTTCTACTTTATCTACTAACTCTGGAGTAAAAGTTACTGTATTGCGTGACCAAGCTTTTTCATAACTCAAGCTGCATTTCTCTATTTCAGTTGGAAGTTTCATTATAATATCTAATACTTGTTCAATAACCTTGGGCTCTTGATGTCTGGCATCTAAGGTAAACTTTGCCTCGTCCGGAATTATCGTGTGTATATTGGGATGACAGGAAAATTTACCTGTTGTATACACTAATTTAGAGTCCAGCTTATCAAGTTCCTCATGGAGATACTGTATTGTTTTAGTGGCTGCATATAAAGCATCCTTTCGATATTTCATTGGAGTTGTTCCTGCATGGCCCGCCTGACCTTTTAGTGTAAATTCATAGTTTATCATTCCGCAGACCCCCTCTACTACTCCTATATTAACCCCTTCTGCTTCAAGTACGGGTCCTTGTTCTATATGAAGTTCAACAAGTGCTTTACATTTATCCGGGCTGACTCTATTCCTTTCATCACCACAAAAACCACTTGCCGCTAAAGCATCCCCGAAAGTATATCCCGGAATATCTTTTGCTACAGAGGCTAACATCTCTTCTTTTTTAAACTTACCGCAGATTACCCCTGAGGACATCATTGCTGGTTCAAAGCGTGCACCTTCTTCGTTAGTCCACACTACTACAGTAAAAGGATGTCTATGTGGGATATTCTCTTTTACTAAAGTTTCAGCAACCTCCATTGCCGCCAGCACACCCAGTACTCCATCATAATTACCTCCCTGTCTTACAGAGTCCAGATGTGATCCTGACAGAATTGCAGGCAAGTCTTCTGTTCCTGGCAGGGTTGCATACATATTAGCCATATCATCTGTAATAACAGTGGCACCAATGGCTTCCATTCTTTTCTTAAATTCTTTTCTGGCGTCTATTGCTTCCTCTGATAGTGAAAACCGTGTAATTCCGCCCCTGCCTGTATCGCCAAACTGTCCAAAGGTCTTAATTTTATCTTCCATTCGTTCCAGACTACATAGTTCCATAAATCATTCCTCCCTTATAGTTCTGCACCAATCAATCGGTTCTTTTTTAGTACCCTGACACCCTGTGAGATTGCCTGCACCGGACAAACTGTTACACATAGATGACAGCCCACGCACTTCTTTGCATTCATAATCGGCTTTCCGGTTGCATTATCCTGTATCAATGCCTGATGACCCCCATCATAGCACGAAAGATAACAACGTCCGCAACCCAGACATACTGACCGGTTAAACTTTGGATAACAGATGCTTTCTCTATTTAAGGCTTCTGCTGATACAACCTGACTTGTTGCCTTACCAATGAATTCAGTGATATTACGATATCCATGTGAGCTTAAATACAATTCCATTCCTTCTATCATATCCTCAATAATTCGGTATCCATATTGCATGACTGAGGTTGTTACCTGAATATTCTCACATCCAAGTGCCATGAATTCTGCTGCATCTCTCCAGGTTTCAATCCCCCCCATACCACTTAGAGGTACTTTGGAAAGTTTGCTGCACTCGTGAAGCGTGTGAATGAACCGAAGCGCAATTGGTTTAACAGCTTTACCGGAGTAACCTCCAACACTTGTCTTTCCTTCCACATCCGGCCCTGATGAAAAGGACTCCAGGTTAACATTCATTAAACTCTTTATGGTATTAATCGCGGCAATCCCGGTAGCTCCTGCCTCAATGGCTGCAATTGCAGGGATTTCCATATTGCCGATATTTGGTGTCATCTTTGCCAAAATAGGAAGGTCTGTTCCTTTTCTTACTGCTTTGGTATAAGCACTTACCAGTTCCGGGTTTTGGCCAACATCCGATCCCAGTCCATCTGCTGCCATATGAGGACAGGAAAAGTTACACTCTAAAATATCTGCTCCCGCTTCTGTCATAACCTCTGCCAGGTATGTCCATTCTTCTTCGCTCTGCCCCATGATGGAAGCAATGATTACCTTATTCGGATAATTCTTCTTTAATTTCTTAATGAATTCTATATTCTCATTAAGGGTATAATCTGAAATCTGCTCTATGTTCTTAAATCCTACAAAAGGTGCAGACTCTTTACGAAGAGCATCAAATCTTGGTGACACCTCATTTGGTACAAAGGTACCTATGGTTTTGAAAGCCACTCCTGCCCAGCCCATATCAAAGGCTTTTGCAATCATCTCTGCGTTGCTTCCTACTACAGAAGAAGACAGGAAGAAGGGATTTTCACAGGGAACACCACAGAAGGTAATCGATAAATCCGTTTTTTCCGGTTTCATCTTAGGCAGGGTCGCAACCTTTTCCATAATCTCGTCAATAGGAACTGTTCTGTTAATCTTAGATTTTATACAGACTTGCATGCAATCCTTGGTTTCACACCTGGTACATGGCAAATCTTCCGGGAGCCTGTTTGCTGCACCCGTACTGTTATCAAAACGGATGGAACGCAGTACTTTATCCACTTCCAAGCCATGCGGACATGCTTTTGTACACAGCGCATTATTACAAAGCAGACACCCTGCTGTTTCTTCAATTAATGACAGCTCCCGATAAGCCAGATTACTCATAACAATCACTCCAAACTTTCATATATTTAGACTTTCTATACTTTCTTCTTATTTCAACGTAAGCAAGTGTCAAAAGCTTTGTTCTTATAATTAGGATTCGCCAATCTGCACCAGGAAACACAATACTAACTGGCTTTTGACACAATAGCCAACCTTTTATTGCATTAACGGAAAACAGGCTTCCGCTTGATGAACTCTCCAAACCCAGGTTCTCCGGTAAAGGTACCGTTATCATAGACCAATCTTCCTCTTACATAGGTTTGAACCGGATAGCCCTGCAGCTCTTTCCCTTCCCAAATCGTATGATCATAGTCGGAATGCATGTTATTAACGGATATAGTAAAATCCTTATCCTTGTCATAGATGACAATATCAGCATCCTTACCTACGGTTATTGAGCCTTTCTGTTCACAGCCAAAAATTATCGCCGGGTTGGTAGAGCAAAGTTCAACGGCTCGGTTAAAGGTAATCTTACCGTTGTTGGCAGCAGATAACATGTAAGGATATAGGTTCTCAATACCGGCACACCCATTTGGTATTTTTGTAAAATCATCCTTACCCCAATCCTTTTCATAGCTTTGGAAAGGACAATGATCTGTTGCAACTGTATCAATGGTTCCCTGTCTAATTGCCTCCCAAAGTGCATCCTGACTTTCCTGTGCTTTCATCGGTGGGGAACATACGAAATTTCTTCCGTCTTCTCTTTTATAAACCTCATTCGTAAATTCCAGATACTGTGGACAGGTTTCAATATATACTTTATGTCCGGCAAGCTTTGCCTCGACAGCAGTCTCCAACCCTTCCTTATCTGCCATATGAACAATGTATAAGGGAGCGTCAATGGATTTTGCCCAGTGAACTGCTCTCTTATCTGCTTCTGCCTCCACAAATTCAGGCCTGCTAAGATAATGATACCAAGGTGAAGTTTTACCTTCCTTTAAAAACTTTTCTATATTTAAATCAATAACATCTGGATTTTCTGCATGAATATTAGTAATTGCACCCACTTCTTTTGCTCTTAACATTACTTTAATTAGGGTTGCATCATCTACCATCATGCCTTCCTTCTTATATACAAGGAAACATTTAAAGCTTGTAATCCCATAATCCACTGCAGCTGAAAATTCTTCCAGGAGTGTCCCCTCATTCAAATCGGTTATAATGCAATGAAAGGCATAATCAACGCATGCCTCTGGATCACAAAGTTCTTTTCTTCCTTCTACCGTTTCAAGAATTCCTTTCCCCTTACGCTGCATTGGATAGTCAAAGACTGTGGTTACACCTCCGCAGGCTGCAGCCCTTGTTCCTGAAAGATAACCATCTGCCGATACCGTACCTCCAAAGGGCATAGCTAAATGTGTATGAACATCAATTCCTCCGGGTAAAACTAATTTTCCTGTAACATCTATAATATTCTTCGCATCTACTTTAAGATCAGTTCCAATGCAAGCTATTTTTCCATCCTTAACAGCAATATCAGCCACAAAGCTTTCTTTTGCAGTAATAATTGTTCCATTCTTTATAAGTAAATCCATATCGCAACCTCCTTATTTAACACAACCAGACAACTTACTTAAATGATAATTGCAAACTATAAAGTATTGCAGTTATCTATCTCCCGTAAAATGCAAAAAAGCTGCTGCAAAAATCCTTACATTGCAACAGCCCCTTCGCTTGAATATAACTTGTAACTGTTCAGAGCCAAACAGCGAGGAAATCATAGATTTTCGAGCTTGGTTCTGAATAGTTACCAAATATTTAATTACTGATTAATTTTATATGCTAAGACAAGTCCCGATCTTTGATATACCTGCGCAACTTCAAGCAGTTCCATACCGCCTGCATTAGCTGCGATCAGATTAGATACCCATGTTACACCAAAATCTACCTGACCAGTGTAAACTGCTGTGGTTTCGCCAATATCACCACCACCGGAAACAATATTAACCTTTAAACCTACTTCATCATAGTAGCCCTTATCCAGTGCCACATAGTAACCCATGAACTGTGCCTGTGGCAACCATTTTAACTGAATGCTTACTTCTGCCTTCTCAGGTGTGAAGCTTCCGGTGGAAGCAGCCGCTTCAGTCCAGTAAGTTGTATTTCTGATATCATCAAGAGTTAAGGTCTGAAGTTTGTCTGCTGCAGCAGAGTCATCTAATTTAATGTACTGTTTTGCTAAATCAAGGGTCTGCTGCATTGCTGTTTCATCCATATTTCCATAAGTAGTAACAGCTGCACCTGTGGTGTCGGTTTCTACTAATTTCTTAACTTCGTCTGCCATGTATGCCTGATGCTCTGCGGATACAGAAGAACCATATTTATATACGATTTCTGCTGCTTCTGCCGGATTAGCACATGCATATTCCCAGCCTTTCATAGAAGCATAAATGAATGCCTTTACGGTTTCAGGATTTGCTTCTGCAAATGCCTTTGTAGTGAAAATGTTATCCTCTAACATTGCTACGCCTTCATCATTCATATCAATGTATTTTACTGCTTCACCATAGCCATAAGCTCCATCATAGGAATTCTTAACTAAGCCCAATTCATTGTAAGTCATTGCGGATGCCAATAAAATTGAGTCATCATCAAATCCATCCATATCAAAGGCCTGACTCAAATATGTTGTAGGCTGACCATACTTTGATAATAGTGCTTGAATCTCGTATTCATTACCGAGTCCCCAGTTACCAACCTGACCTTTGCCTGCTGCGTCCAAAACAATACTTTCAACACTAGCATCTGCAGCATAGTAGGGACCAGTGCTTTCAGGAGTTGCCTCTGGAGTCTGTGTTGCTGCTGCACCAGGTGTCTCCTCTGCAACTTTGGTTGGTTCAGGTGTATCCGTAGAAGTCTCTTTTGCATTTTTACAGCCTGCTAATAACGTTACAAGCAGAATACAGGTTAAAAACAATGCACTTAATTTTTTTAAAGATAATTTTTTCATAAAATTCATCCTCCTTATAATTTGTTACCCGTTACTACCTTACCTTAAATATCTTTCATCTATATTTAGCTGAATTAACACTACTTGCGTCCTTTCAGCAAAATACCCTCGCTTATAAGCAATATGACATATAACAAAATTCCTATGGCGCAGGCTACTATGATATAAGCCCAAGCTGTGGCGTATTGTGCAAGTACGACATTCTCCCTTATTTGCCTGCCTACACCAATGATAAATTCTGCAAAGTATTCGCTAACCAGAGCACTAATAACACAGGCCGGTACCGAAACTCTTAATGCTGTAAAGACATAGGGCACGCTGTTAGGTACTCGAAGCTTTAAAAATATGGTCAGCTTATTCGCTGCATAGGACTTCATGAGGTCCAAAGAAAATGGCTTTAGTTCCGTAAATCCACGATATGCATTGATACTCATCGGTACGGTACAAGTAACCATTACTACTAAGGTTTTTGCTAACATACTTCTTATATTAGGATCCTTACTAAAATCTTTTGTCAGATTGTTAAGAATTGGAGCTATTGCTATAATTGGTATCGCATTAAAAGCAGATGCAATGGTAAGGCCTCCGACACCCCATTTCGGAAAAGCAGTCGCAATAATAGCTAGCAAATACCCAAAGATGGAACCAAAAATCAACCCTCCGATAGCTACGATAACAGTTGCACGAACATTTAATAGAACTCCTGAAATATTGTCGACTAATATGCTAAAGATTCGTCCTGGAAGCGGCAAGGTGAAGGTGTCTGCCCCAATTATCTTGTGCAGTAACTGCGTTTGCCACAGAACAACGACTAAAATCCCAAGTAGGGCTGGATATAGGAAAGTTGTGAGGGACTTCTTTTTCACTTTTTCCTGAATACGTTCTTCCATATGAATCCTCCATTTTAAATAAAACTGTGGTAACTATTCAGAACCAACCTTGTAAACCTACGTTTTCCTCACTGTTTGGCTCTCTCAAAACAACAATACATTATAATATTCTTTAGAAACCAAGCTTTAAAAGCTGATCTTCTATTATTCTACTTGATTCTAAGCAGTTACAAACTGTGTCTTTTGTATATGCTTCATTCTGTATTTCTTAATCCTTAAATACCTGATGCTTTATTTCCTGACTTTAGGCCCTTTCCGTTTATAAGGCGACATTACCTTCTCCAGCACTGTCATCAGGTAATAACTAAGAATGCCGATAATTGCACTTAAAAATACAATTTGCCAAAATACATAAATAGATATTGCATGTTTTAAGGATTGTGAAAGCATACATCCAAGTCCTCCCCCACCTTGTAAGGTATCCACAAGAATTGAGGCTGTAATCGCCATTGGAGCAGAAATCTTAAGTCCGGTAAAGAAATAAGGCATACTTGAGGGTATTAAGAGCTTACTATAAATCTGATATTTACTGGCTGCAATGGAATACATCAATTCATGCTTTTCCTTTTCCACTGCCTTAAAACCAGCCAAGGTATTAGTGGCTACCGGGTAAAAGGTCAAAATGGCTGCTATTACAATACGACTCTTATCAATGTCCTTGGTTATTGCCAATACAATTGGTGCCATGCCTAGAATTGGTATCATTTGAATCATCATCAGATATGGAAATACTGTCTTTTCAACTGCATTTAACACATTCATTAACAATGCCAAACAATAGCCAATGACAATACCGATGAAAAACCCAATACCCGCACGCAGCAATGTAATTCCTGCATTACTTAAGACAATTTGCAGTGCTGTCTGTCCACTGCTCACCAAATCCTTACTAAAAACCGAACCCAAAATCTGTGATAAATGTGGCAGCACATTTTCAGGAGATCGCTTTGTCTGTTCTATTATGGAAGCCCCTACTTCCCATAAAACCACCAATCCAAATATCCATACAAGGGTCACCATTTTCTTTGATGTAAGGCCTTTTTTAATCTGTTCCATGTTTCTCCTTTCTCCGGCATTTATCCTCTAAGGGTGATTTTCACATCAGAGCAGATAGTTTAAACGCCTTCAAAGCTGTTTCTTACCTTAATTACCATCTCATTAAATTTTGGTGTATTCTTAATTTCTAAACCTCTTGGTCTCTCAAGCTCAATGTCCACTACTGCTGAAACTCTTCCCGGATGTGGTGATAGAACCACTACTCGGTCAGATAAGAATACTGCTTCCTGAATATTATGAGTAACAAATAATATGGTTTTATTGGTTTTCTTCCAAATTCTTAGTAAGTCCTCGTGAAGCTTTTCTTTTGTAAATTCATCTAGGGCAGAAAAGGGTTCATCCATCAAAAGAATTTCTGGCTTAATAGCCAGTGCTCTTGCTATACCAACTCTCTGCTGCATACCACCGCTTAACTGATGCGGATATTTCTTGCCAAATTCCATTAGCCCCACCAGTTCCAGCATTTTTGTAACTCTGGCTGTTCTTTCTTTTTTCGGGACACCCATGAGTTCCATTGGCATACATACATTTCGTCTTACTGTTCTCCAGTCATAAAGAACAGGATTTTGAAATACGATGCCGAATTTCTTTTGAAGCCTAATGTCTCTGGGTGATTGCCCTCTGATTGATATATTCCCTGAAGTTGGCTTCTGAAGATCTGCTATTGTTCGAAGCAGGGTGGTTTTGCCACAGCCAGAGGGACCCAGGAGGGAAATAAATTCACCCTCTCTGATATCCAGATTAACATTTTGTAATGCAACTACCTGAGCTCCACCTTCTTTATCAGGAAAACTGATACATAAATCCTGTATTGAAATTGCTGTTTCTCCACTTTTGTTTTCTACTTCCATCACTCTTTTCGCATACTCCTTTGCAACAACATCTTTTAATAAAACATCCATAGCCACCATATCCTACCTCCCAACAAACAAAAGGACGTAAAGCAAACTGCTTTACGCCATCGTAATCACATGATTTATCACCATAACTTGTAACTGTTCAGAACCAAGTATAATCTTTTAAAATTAGCTGTGAAAGATTGCTTTCTAAAGATAGTTTTGAAAGATTACTGTTTGGCGAGAGCCAAACAGCGAGGAAACCACAGGTTTTCGAGCTTGGTTCTGAATAGTTACCATAACTTATAATATAATTTAATAATCGCTTCTTTCGTAATCTCTTTGATTGTGTTTGAGGGGCTGCCACTACCCATAGCATCCTGTGCCATTTTTTCAACTCTGGCATCAAACTCTTCTTTCCGAATTCCATATTCCTTAAGCGTTGGTATGTTACAATGGCTACACAACTTATCTAATTCTACCAGAAAGGCTCTCGCTGCTACTTCGTCCCTTATTGTACTGTCAGCTACTCCAATCTCCCTTGCTATTCTCCCAAACCGTTCGTAACATCCATCCAATGCATATTCCAAACATACTTTAATCAGCATTGCATTTGATATACCATGGGGTACGTGGAAGTTGGCACCAATCGGTCTGCTCATACCATGCACCAGGGTTACCGAGGCATTATTGATACTAACTCCGGCTTCAAAGGCAGCTAGCTGCATTTCCTCCCTTGCTGTTTCGTTACTCCCATCACTATAGGCAACTGGCAGATAGCGAAAGATTCGCTTAATTGCTGACAAGGCATAGATGTCGGTTAAGGTGCTTCCCTTCCTTGAAGTATACGCCTCTACCGCATGGGTGAGTGCATCCATTCCTGTTGCTGCTGTTATGTCCGGGGGTGAGGTAAGTGTAAAGGTTGGATCAATAACCGCTAAATCAGGTAAGAGAGCATTTCCCTTTAATAACATCTTTACATCTTTTTCTGTATCGGTTATTACAGTGAATTTCGTTGCCTCTGAACCAGTTCCGGCAGTAGTTGGGATAAGAACCATGGAAGGAAACTCTCCTTCCATCTCAATTCCCAGATAATCCGAAATTCGCCCCGACAGTACCGTCATCGCAGCAATCGCTTTCACACTATCCAGTGGACTCCCTCCTCCGATTGCGATTAAAAAGTCACACCCTGTTTCCTTGTAAGCTTTGACCCCCGCTTCAATCATTTTATCCGTAGGTTCACCTGTTATATCATTAAATACTACATATTCAATTCCCCATTGTTCCAAATAGTCAGTTAGTGTTGCCACAATTCCTGCCTTTGTAACAATCTTACCACTGACCACGAAAGCTTTTTTGCCAAGTGCTTTTATCGCCTTTTCACTGGTTTCCAGCGCATTTTTACCGATTAAAACATTTCGTGGTAATGTGAATTGATACGCCATATGCATCACCTCTAATCAAAAAAAGCAGCCAGGAATATCTTTGATAGCTCCATCGCTGCTTTTTATTATTTATGTAACAATTAATTTAGTAGCATTATATCTTAGAGACAAGTCGGAAAGCAATTGCTATATGACCAGAGTTAGCTGTTCAACTGCACAAGAGCTTCTTCAAATATTTGAAAGCCTGCTTCCAGTTGTTCCTCCGTTATAACTAAAGGAGCCAGAAAACGGATTACATTGCCAAAGGTACCTGCATTTTCAATTAAAAGTCCCTGGTTTGCACAAGCAGCTACTAATTGATTTACAACTTCCGGATAGGGCTCTTTGGTTTGCTTATTTTTTACGAATTCGATGCCGATCATTGCCCCCAGGCCTCTCACATCTCCGACAATTTCATATTTCTCTTTCCAGGACTCAAAAACTTCCATACATCTTCTTCCGATCCAAGCAGAACGTTCTACCAACTTCTCTTTCTCAATTACCTCTAATACCTTCAGACCTGCCGCACAGGCTAA
This sequence comes from Bacillota bacterium, assembly GCA_023407575.1. GTDB lineage: Bacteria > Bacillota > Clostridia > Lachnospirales > Lachnospiraceae > Mobilitalea. The sequence continues at coordinate 216,056 of JAEYLX010000026.1, read as the reverse complement.
AGCATTTCCACCATAGGTACCGCCGATAATTCCTGGAGTGATTCCATCCATAATTTCTTTACTTGCAATAACTGCACTTATGGGGACTCCTCCTGCGATGGACTTTGCAGCAGTAATAATATCCGGTGCACAAGCCACCTCTTCCCAATAACAGGAAGCAAATAGTTTACCGGTACGCCCAAAACCAGTCTGAACTTCATCTGCCACTAATAAAATTCCATGCTCATCACAGATGCTTCGAACAGCTTTTACCCATTCCAGAGGTGCAGGTATAAATCCACCTTCTCCTTGTAAGGGCTCCAGTACAATTGCAGCAACATGCTCAGCGGGCGTCGTATGTTCAAATATCATCTTTAGATTATTGATATAGTAGTTAATCGCCTGCTCCCTGGTCATTCCCGAAGGGCTTCGATATAGATAAGGATATTCTGCACGGTAAATGCCATCCGGAAATGGACCAAGACCATAGGAATACGCTCTCTTTGCTGTCATTGTCATGGTAAGAAGGGTTCTGCCATGAAACGCACCGGAGAATACAATGATATTAGGACGTTTTGTATATCCCTTTGCGATTTTTATTGCATTTTCATCTGCTTCCGCTCCACTGTTTGCAAACATGACCTTTCTTGCCACTCCACGAACCGGTGTTACTTTTGCCAGTTTTTCTGCTAGCTCTATATAGCCTTCATGGGTAACGATATTAAACATTCCATGAAAATATTTCTCTGACTGTTCCTTTACCGCTGCAACGAGTTCCGGATGTGAGTACCCTACATTAAGTACACCGACTCCACCAATCCAGTCCAGATATCTGTTACCGTCCACATCTTCTACCATCGCTCCTTCTCCCCGTTCAATAACACAGGGATAAACGCAGCGAATTGCATTTGGTACAATTTCTTTTCGACGTTCTAAAATGGCTGCGGCTTTGGGGCCGGGAAGCTTTTCTGTCATAATCTTGGGTAAAGACTCTCTTAACATCCTTTCACCTCTTTCTTAATATTAAACTCTTACAACAACTAAAACTTCTAAAACTTGTTACCTGATTGAATAAAATAAGCATTAAAGTGAATAAAATAGATCACAGCATAGACCATCGCAAATATATTCCTATTCATCCTGTCCTTCAAGTTGATTTTATCAAGTAATATAAAAGCTTTTTACTTTGAATTCGAGTCATTATCTATAATATTTCCTCATCCACATAGGTCAGAACTTCATCTAGCTTAACTAACTCTTCTCGTAACTGCTCTTCAGTTATGATAAGGGGAGGAGCTACTAAGATCATATTTTCATGGGAATAGGTCATGAACCGCTTTTCTTTCAGCTTGCCTATAATCCTTCCCATAATACCTTCCGGGTCTTTACCATAAGGAACTAAGGCTTCCTTGGTGGCTTTATCCTTTACAAATTCAACTGCTGAGAATAAGCCGATAGAACGTACATCACCTACGCAGGGATGTTTTTCTTTTAGCGCAAGCAGAAGCTCACTCAATACTTTGCCCACCTCATTTACGTGCTCGAGAATATTTGCTTCCTCATAGTAATTTACACAGGCAATTCCTGCTGCACAAGCAAGAGGATGACCACTATAGGTCAAACCACAAGAAAGTAAATTATCATCAAAATAGGAGGCAATGGCCTTGCTTACGACAACACCACCAAGAGGAACATATCCGCAGGTGACGCCTTTTGCAAAGGTAACCATATCCGGTTTCACATCAAAATGTTCAAAAGCAAACATCTTGCCAGTTCTTCCCCAACCTGCCATTACTTCATCACAAATCATAAGGATGCCAAACTCATCACACAGTGCTCGCATTCCCGGTAGATAGCCCTTGGGTGGAATCAGTATGCCGTTAGAGCCGGTAACTGTCTCAATAACGATAGCAGCTACACTTGCAGGTCCTTCATATATAATCTGTTCCCGAAGTTTTGCAATATAATAGTTGGAGGCTGCTTCTTCTGACTCAAAGGGTACAATTTCTCTGTATAGGTAGGGATCAAAAAATTTAATAAAACCCGGAATTCCTGGTTCCAATGGATATCTTCTGGGCTCTCCAGTTAAATTACCTGCTCCAAAGGATGATCCATGGTAGCTTCGATAGCGGCTGAAGACTTTAAATCTACCAGTGTACATTCTAGCCATCTTCACTGCATTTTCGTTTGCTTCCGCTCCTGCATTGGTAAAGAAAACCTTCCCCATATTGTCCGGCATCAAGTCAATAATCTTCTTTGCTAACTTAGCTCTAGGCTCGGCACCATAAGCGGGAGAAACATAACAATATTTATCTGTCTGTTCTTTAATAGCCTCTGCAATTGCCTTATTACCAAAGCCCAAATTCATATTAACCAACTGTGCTGACATATCCGAATAACGGTTTCCTTCGTAATCCCATAAGTAGATTCCCTCTGCCTTCTCAATAGGCAGTGGATTAATATTTTTTTGCTTACTCCAGGATTGCAGACAGTATTCCTTTTGCATGTTTTTGATCTCTTCACCTGACATTTGAACATCCTCCTCAATATAATTCTTGATAAATACCAGCACCTGGACAACAAAAATCCGTCCGCTGACATAAAAAAGAAGCTAGTTTCTCAAACCAGCTCCTTTGCTTCCTTATTTCTTTATCAAATTATATGAGAAGGAATAAAAATATTCAATCAATCAATGACCATACTTTTGTGTGCAACTGCACAACACTTACTTCTTTAGACATTTGCCATTCATCTCGTTCACTGTTAGCTTCATAACAGCCACCGCTCTTAGTGCATTTTCTGGAAAGCTGAAATCGTCTTTACCAGTATACTGCTTCATAAGAACGTTAAGAGCCTCACTCTTATATACGTCCTCCAGTTCCTCAATAAATCCATTTCCACACACACTTTCATACTCCATGGTATATTCACAAGCTTCTTCTTTTTCAATCAGCTTATGAGAGCAAGACATACTAAAGCCCACGTTAGGATTCTTTCTTAATAGCTCCAGCTTCTTACCTGCTTTTGCTCCATGGAAATACAACTCAATGCTTCCATCTCTTTCAACTGCTCCAAAATTCAAGGGTACAATGTAAGGAAACCCTTCATCATAGAACGCCAGATGACAAACCTCACACCGTTTTAGGATTTCAAAAATCTCCTTTGGATCACTAACCAATCTGTCCTTACGTCTCATAGTAACTCTCCCATCTTTTTATTGTAAGCTTATGCCACCAAGTTTTTTACATCTTAACAGAAACTTTGTATTTATGCAATTTGTGTTTTGCAAACCTATTCTTCCCTTCTCCTTTCGGACAGGATATAATTATGTTAGAAGACCCACAGTATAATATTCAAAGTCAATAATGCTAATAATGTATTAGTATTTTACTGTGGTTTACTACATACTTCATAAGTTGCTTATGCGTCTTTTAAGTAGTAAAACAATATAACTTATAAGCATCTGGGAGAAGCATGTTGCAAATGAACGGTGTTTTGCTTTGTAAAATTCAAAAATTTATAATGCAAATTGCTGTACTATATAACTTTAATTGGAGGTATTACTATGTCGCTGGTAGGTGCATTTATAGTTCCGCATCCACCTCTCTTAGTTCCAGAGGTGGGAAAGGGACAGGAACTTAAGGTTGACCAAACGTTAACCAGCTATCGTGAGATTGCTGCCCGAATTGCAGCTCTTGAACCAGAAACAATTATTATAACTTCACCTCATAGCATCCTGTACTCGGACTACTTTCATATTTCACCTGGGAATTTGGCAAAAGGAGACTTTGGTAAATTTGGTGCCAGACAAGTCTCTTTTCAAGTGAACTATGACGAGGACTTTGTGGAGGAATTGGAGCGATGTGCCGAAAAGGTTGGACTTGAAGCTGGGACACTGGGAGAAAAAGAGCCACAGCTGGACCACGGGACCCTGGTTCCTCTTTATTTCATAAATGAGAAGCTTAAAGATTATCAAATTGTTCGAATTGGATTATCCGGTCTTTCTAATACAGATCACTACCAACTGGGCAGATGCATTACAAAAACAGCAAACAAGCTTAATCGCAGGATTGTAGTGGTAGCCAGCGGGGATTTGTCTCATAAGCTAAAAGAAGACGGCCCTTATGGCTTTGCAGCTGAAGGTCCAAGGTTTGACACAGAGATTACACAAGCCATGAAGGAAGGGGATTTTCTTAAGTTCCTGGAATTCTCACCTGATTACTGCGCGTCTGCTGCGGAATGCGGGCTAAAATCCTTTATCATATTGGCAGGAACCTTAAGTGGTAAAGCAATTTCTCCAGAGTTCCTTTCCTATGAAGGTCCCTATGGCGTGGGGTATGCCGTATGTGAGTATAAAATCATAGGCGAGGATGCTACCAGAAACTTTGATGATATATTCAAGGAAAAACAGAAAGCTATTGCCAGAGAGTTACAGAAGCTTGAAGATTCTTATGTCCATCTGGCGAGATTGTCACTGGAAACTTATGTACAGACCGGAAAACGAGCTAAGCTCCCAGAGGATTTACCAACGGAAATGCTGTCAAATCGTGCAGGAGTCTTCGTATCCTTAAAGATGCATGGCTCCCTAAGAGGCTGTATTGGAACCACGGAGCCAGTAACACAGAATATTGCACGGGAAATTCTACGTAATGCCGTTAGTTCCGGTGTAGAAGATCCTCGATTTCCTCCAGTGTCCGAAGACGAACTTCCCGAACTAGTCTATAGCGTGGATGTACTTGGCGAAGCAGAACCTGTCACTTCCCCAGACTATCTTGATGTGAAGCGGTACGGAGTTATTGTGACTTCAGGTCGGAAAAAGGGATTACTTTTACCGAATCTTGAAGGAGTGGATACCGTCGATCAACAGATAGCCATAGCAAAGAAAAAGGCAGGAATTTATAATAATGAGAAATACTCGCTAGAACGCTTTGAGGTGGTTAGACATAAATAGAGCTTGGTAATCTGGCTATTAATGAGTTAGGAAACTCTTCAAAGGCGATAAAGATGTATCTTTTATTTACTTTGTTTGTCAGTAATCGTATACTTCAGATTATACTAGTTCATTTTAGTTTACAAATATAAAACATTTATACTAATTAATCCTGCATAGTCAGGCACTAACTTAGCACATAGGAGATCTTATGAAAGAAGCAAAAGTAGCAGTTGTCACAGGCGGTAGTTCTGGAATGGGGCTAGCCATCGCAAAGAAACTTAGGAATTCAGGAATTCATGTCATTATTTTTGATATTCAAAGCCCATTAGAAAACTTCGAATATTACCATGTTGATATTCGTGATGATAATCAAATTATATCGGCTCTAATGAATATTCCAAAATTAGATATTCTAGTAAATAACGCAGGTATTTATTTTGAAAAGTACTTAGAAGACACCACCAATGAAGAACTAGACCGAATGGTGGACATTAATATTAAAGGCACCTATCGAATGACACGAAATGCCCTGGCTAAAATTAAAGCTGCAAAAGGATCCATTGTTATAATTGCTTCGTGTCTTGGGCTTGTACCCGAGTTAACCTCGCCTCTGTATTGCACAACAAAAGCAGGTCTTGTTATGCTGACTAAATGCCTGGCACAGCAATATGCAGAGCATGATATACGCGTCAATTGCGTATTACCAGGACCAATTAATACCCCTCTTTTACAGCAAAGTTTTCCCGATGAGGAATCCGCCATACGCTGTGCTGAGCGTATCCCACTGAAGCGAATTGGTGAACCGGAAGACATTGCAAATATGGTGGCCTTTCTTATAAGTGAAGATGCCAAATATATAACTGGAGGCGCTTTCCCTGTTGATGGAGGCGTCTCATCTTCCAGCTTATATTCAAAATAATTTCCAGGTAGAGTTACCTGCTTATGCTTCAGTAATACTTCGTTTAAACCATATAGCAGAGACAAGCAGCAGTAACAGAAAGTTCACAAACAGAATAATTACACTAAATATTTTCAAAGTTTCACCACCAAACAGGTAGCTGACCTGCTGACCATAGGTAAATTTGGCCACAGCTTCAATACCCTCGTTAAAATTAGACAGCATTGGTAAAAAGGCAAAAATCATCCCAAAGGGAACAGCCAGACCGTTAGCAGCAGAAGCATTCTTTGAGAATAATCCAATACATACACCAAATATGATGGAAATTATGCAACCAATGGACAGACCAATAATAAAACGCACTATAGCTTCAACCGTGTGTTCTCCCATGAAGAGAAAGAAACTTCCACTAAGGAGCGTGGAGAGAAGGACGAAACCGCCGATGCTAAACAGATATTCTCTCAAATTTACATTGGACATAATCAAAGCACGAAGAGTATTTGTCTCCTTTTCCTCTGCAATAATGCTTGAAGTTGCTACAATCGGTGTAAATACACAGTGCATGGTGGCAAAGATTGAGATAAAAAAGGTCCCCATACCCTCCTGTTCTTTCATCGCTTGTGTCATAACAAGTGCAATGATGGGATATACAATAAACAATACCAGCACCGGAAGATTTTTAAAAACATCCTTAAGCTGCTTTTGAAATAAGGCAGAGACATTTTGTACACGCATTATACATTTAGCTCCTTTCCAGTCAGTTTCATAAATACAGTTTCTAAATCAGGTTCGGAGGAGTGAATTGCTTCTACCTCATTTCTTGTAAAGAGCTCTGCAATCTGTGTTGCATACTCTGGCTGATTGCTTAGAGTTATCAGCCTTCCATCTCTGCATAATACTGTGATGATGTTATCCTGATTATATTTTCTACAAATCTCATCGGGAACTCCGTATTCTACAATTATACCTTCATTTAACAGAGCAATGTGATCGCAGAGTTTCTGTGCCTCCACCATGTTATGTGTGGTCAGAAAGATGGTGGTTCCTTCCGCTTTCAAGCCTAAAAGCAGCTTATGAATCTCCTCGGCTGTTGCCGGGTCAAGCCCGCTGGTAGGTTCATCCAGAAACAAGAGTCTTGGATGATGCAGCAAAGCCCTGGCAAGAATTAGCCGTTGTTTCATGCCCTTGGACAACTTCCCGGCATTTGCTTTTTTATCCGTTAGGCCTACTCTTTCCAATACTTTAGTTACCTGTTCCTTTTTAACATTATTAAAATGTGCAAAGAGAATTAGATTGTCATAGCAGGTCAATCTCTCATAAATTCCGCTGTTATCCGTCATCATGCCGATATCGGAGTAGATGCTGCGGTCAAGTTTATCACAGCTTTTCCCAAGGATTTCAGCAGAACCCTGATAAGACAGTTGCCCTGTCAAAATTCTAATTAATGTGGTTTTTCCTGCACCGGAAGGACCAAGCAATCCAAATATCTCTCCAGTTGAAACTTCTAGTGTTATTTGCCTTAGTACTTCTTTCTCTCGAAAAGCCTTTGTAACCTGATTAATGTGAATGCTATTCAAAATCATCAGCTCCTTCCCGTTGCTTTTTGTAATTGGTTAGGAGTTCATCATATTGGCGATTTTCAAGCTTTCTTTTCAATAGCATAAAGAGTAATCCCAGTATAAAACCTCCCACAAAACAGGTTAAGAACGAAATCCAGGCATGGTAATCATCATAGTAAAACCATTGAAAGAGCAGGATATATGCAATATGTGTCAATAAAATGCAAATTAGCATGTAAGTGGTCCTTAAAATTACTAAGAGTTGCTTAAATATCTTCTCTGAAAAGAAAAATCGTTGGAATAAGGATATAGTAGCCGCACTTAGTAAAAACTGGAGCATGGTGGATGTTGCAAGTCCCTTAGAACCAAACTGATACATTGTGGATGCATTCCTTGCCCCTTCGCCAAAAAGTGTGGCAAATAGAATTAAAAGCAAGATATCAATTGCAAATAGTACGAGTGTTTGAGTTAAAAAAGAAAGTATGGCATTATTTTTTTGCTCCATTATTTCACCCCTAACTTTTTCTTTATGACAGGTGCATACTGCCTTGATACGAACAATTTTTCCTGATTGCTCATGGTCACTAATAGTTTTCCGTCAATATCCGCTTTAATGGATATGATTTGATTAAAATTCAATACACAGGATTTATTAACACGGATAAAATCCAGAGCAGCCAACTGCTCTTCCAACTCATAGAGTTTAAGTTCGGTTTCGTATATATCGTTTTTTGTATAGAAGAATGACCTTTTATCTGCGGTATCAATATAGAGTACCTTTGCCGCATCCAGAATGAAGGTCTGGTTATCCTTTTTACCAGTAAGCTTTAAATCCATAACACGGAGCATTGAAATCAACTTCTCTACTTCCGAGGTTATTCTGTTACAATTTATCGTAATCTCCGTTTCCATCAGCTTTGGATCTTCATTTATATGTATCTTCAAACAGGACACCTCCATTCCAATCTAACTATACTTATTTTACCATATGTTATCAAGCTTTAGGGACTATGTTGCGTAAATCGGTTTCTTAGTTACAGAAAACACGTTGCAAATTTAATCCGTTTACATTAAATGGCTATCTATATATAATGTAGCTATATTTCCCTTTATATTTAGGACAGAAACGTTAGTAGAAAATAGCGGAACATTTATTGATAATGAATTCTATGATGTTTTTATATTAAAGGCAAATTTTGATATCAATCAGGTTACTATGCAGAAAGAAGAAGTCCAAGCTGTAAAATACATAAGTTATGATGAATTTAGAACTATAGTAATAAATCAGGATAAGTCCTTTTGGCAGCATAAGACCGGATATAAAATGTTACTTGCTGCATTAGATGAATTTTATAATATATAACAACACTTAAAAGGAGAAGGTTTCGTGAGCAAAGCATATTTAACAATTGATGATGTTTCAACTGAAAATACACCTATCCTAATGGATTATTTAAATGAAAAAGGAATAATACCAATTATGTTTTCAGTAGGGGAAAATGTTAAGACACATTGGGAGGAGGCTCTATATGCATTAAAGAAGGGAGCTATTATTGCAAATCACAGTTACACTCATCCAAAGTTTAGTGATTTAACATTATCGGAATGTATCAATGAGATTATGAAGCAAGAGTATATTCTGGATGAATTATATCATTCAGCAGGAATTGATAGAAAATATAAACCTATACGTTTTCCATATGGTGATAAAGGCGGAAAAAATAAAGAAGAATTGCAAAAATATTTAAAAAGTAATAATTTTTGCAGAATTGATGACTCAAACATAAATTTTAATTGGTATAAGGAAAATGCATTAAACGAGGACATCGATATCTTTTGGACATTTGATTTTGCAGAATACAGGTTAAAAGAAAAGAATGGATATACCTATCAAAGTATTCTACAAAGAATACACGACAATAATCCTCCAACAGGTGGGGCTTTGCTTGACAAAAACTCAAACCATATTATCCTAATTCACGACCATATAGAAACAGAAACGTTTATGCCTAATTATTTTAAAAAGCTAATCGATTATGTACTAGCTTCTGGAGTTGAATTTATTCAACCTAAATTTATAATATAATCCACTTATTATAGAATTCCTTAACTGATAAAGCTACGTACTTATATGCTCATAGGGCACAGACCATCACTCTGTGTTTGCATATCTTTTGCAAAACAAGGTGGTAAGGCAAGTCCAGATGTATAAATAAGTAGGTAGCTTTATCCTAAAAATATTTACTTTCCAAATATATATACAACCTAATCCACACGGTCTTCTACAATATATCCTGTATCAAATACCCGATACTGCATCTGACCTTTTCTTCAAGGTTTAATAAATTATAGCCCATAATTTTCTCAATCTTCTTAATCTGGTTGTTCACTGTATTGCGATGTACATACTGTTGTTGTGATACCAGCTGGGGACTTCCGTTGTTATCAATATAAGAACGCAAAAACCCCATTAAGTCCGTACCATTCTCCACATCATACTGTTCCAGTTTCCCAAAGACATCCTGATGAAAATCCTTCAACACCTTCTTATCCTTAACTGCCAGAAGCACTTTATAGACATCCAGATTGTCATAATAAGTAACACATACCTTTTTCTTTCTTGCCATTTCATTGGCTGCAATTGCCTTTTCAAAATTAACATCCTGATTGGCAAAACCCTGCATAATTGAACTGGCTCCGATGTAGATGGTAAAGGAATCCCTAACATTACGAACTAAGCCCAGCAGCTCCTCTACGAACTTTCGAACGTTATACATATCACTTTCCGAAAGCACCACCACAAGATTTGCTTGGTAGGTAAATGCGAGGAACATTCTCTGGCTGGTTCTGGCTATCTGTTCCACAAAAAGTCTTAGCTTCTCCATGTTATCACTGTGATAATCTTCATTTGCATTCTCAATAGAAATATTAACAAAGCACAGATGGCAGTCATGCATATAGCCATACCGTTCCATATGCTGAATCTGTGTCTCCAAATCCCCTACCTTAAAGATAATGTCTTTAATTGTGGTAGCAACACTTGCCTCCACATTCTCATTATGCATAATTCTTGTACAGAAGTCCCGAGTGACATCTACCATTCTAGTTTTCCACGGAATAGTAAAAAGAGGCATATCAACTTCATTGCAAAAGTCGATTACCTCCTTTGGTACACCTTTTATATAAGGTCCAATATTTATTACAAAAGCACTGGTATTACTCCGATACAGTTCCTTTGTAAATTTTAAAAGCCATTCATCATCCCGGTTCATGTAGCCTGCTGTAAATATTAATTCGTGTCCATGTAGAAAGGAGGAAACCTCTTGATCCTCTACTATATGAACCCACTCTACAAGATTACTTAGCCCCTTATGTCCTGCCAGCAGCCTCATCTGATAAAGCGAAGCACAATTTCGATATAGCTTACTCACTGCGATTGCCATAAATGCCCCCTAACTGCATTACAACCATCTTAATATAGGCTGTTTTACTTACTATCCCTTGCACAATACCATTCTTGTCAGTCCCTGTAATATAAATATGCGGTGATTATATCATGTATAAACCACATGATATTGGCACTTCGTGCCAGTTATGCGCACTCACTTCGTTCGGCGCTGATATAATGTTTGCCAACATTATATCATTCCGAAACGTTACCGTAAACCATTTTGTTTAATATGATATATCACCGCAGTTATAACTTATAATAATTATCCTTCCAACTCACACTGGCTAAATTGTAACTATACTTTTACACTATGCCTCGTTTAACTGTAATTACTCTGTCATACAACTCCTTCGTATCTTGAAAAATAATATGACTCACATTAATTACTGTAATATCTTTCAGTGCAAGTATTGTTTTCTCAATTTCTCTTGCACGCTCCATATCCAGAGATGCAAAAGCTTCATCCATAAACAGAATACTAGCTTTACCTAAAAAAGCTCTAGCAATTACAACACGGGATTTCTCTCCGCCTGAGATATTACGACCATTATCATAAATCATGGTGTTAATTCCGTCTGGTAAGTTAGCAACAAAATCCGTAAGACCTGCTGCCCCAATCGCCTCCGTTATCTCTTCCTCGGAATAATCCTTATATAACGTTATGTTATTCTTTAAGGTATCCTCAAAAATGAAGACCTGTTGTTCAATATTTGCAATTAACTTATAATAATCCTCACGTTTAATATCCTTTAAATTGTCCCCATCAATGGTAATGTTTCCATCGGTAGGATTAAAATACTTTCGAAACAGTTTAAGAAGTGTAGATTTCCCACCACCACTGGGACCAACAATTAGGTACTTTCCACCTTTTTTTAGTTTCAAATTAACATCTCTAAGGGTTAATTCCTCCGAGTCTTCATAACCAAATTGTACGTTATTAAAACTTATCTCCTGTTTAAACTCGCTTAGCTCCACTGTTTCCGGATACGTATCTGCATTCTCAAGAGTCTTATCAATTTTCTTCATCAGGTCGCCAGTGGACATAATCTTAGGCATAGCTTCACTAATCTCCATAATTGGCCACATCATACGCTGAATACTATCAACAACTAAGATTAGTCCACCTGCAGTGATATTCCCAATTAAAACATAATATCCTACCAGACAAAGAATTCCATAGAAGGAGGAACTAAACATAACATTTTGGAAGGAAAAAATGAAGGAAAGCATTCGTTCAATCAGAAATCCCTTTTGTTGTATTTCTACACTCTTTTCATTGTAATCATCTTGAACCTTTTTCTGAAGATTATAATTCTTAACAATATGAAAAGCGGATAACACTTCTTTGATGTAAGAGGTATAGCCATCAAACATATCGCTTCTTTCCTTAAATGCCTTGTTAATTGGTCTGGAAGTAATGATATTCTGTATAAGATTGAGAATTATAATACCAATAGCAAGTAGAATCATTCTTGGGTCAACCGTTGATAACAACCATATTCCAACAAAGAATCTGGTTATTCCATTTCCTATGGTATAAACACCGGTTATTAAATTTAATTCCAAAGTATTTAAATCATTTGTAATTGAAGATATATATTTTGCGTTATTTTCCTTCTGGAATTCCGCAATATTTTTACCAAACACCTTGATAAGATAGTGTTTCTTTAAGGCAACCATTGCTTTTCTTTTATAATAGTTATTTACAATGGCAACAACTATTCCTAGTGGGACTAAAGCTAATGCCATTACAATTAAGATTGGTGTATTGTTTCTTATGGTATCCATGTCACCAGCCAGAGCATAGTCTAAGAGCTTAAGCATTCTTCTGGCAACTTCACCATCTAAGATATTGCTGACTGCTGCAACCAGTATTGACAGTACCAAGTAAGGTAAGACTCCAAGATATCTTTTTAACATGTGATCACCTCATCAAAATATTCCTTCGCAGTAAAGCAGTTCACAGCTCCGTTCTTTAACTCCAAAACATAATCATACTGGTCGGTTACTCCTTCATAGAAACGATGGCTGATTGCAATAACCGTATGTTCCAAACTTAAGAAAACCTTTTCTATTTCTCTGCCCATCTCCTCATTAAGACTTGAGGTACCTTCATCTACAAAAAGTATCTGGGCATTCTTTGCAATCGCTCTGGCAATGGATAATCTCTGTCTTTGACCACCGGAAAGGTTCTTGCCATTCTCTGTCAGCTTCTCGTCCAACCCATCCTTACGTTCTTCAATAATAGCTTCCAGACCACAGGCTTTTACTGTTGCGTCCATCTGCTCCGGACTAACCTCACGATAAAGGGCAATATTATTTTTAATGGTGTCCTCAAATAGAAAAACGTCCTGGTAGATAAATGCAACCTTGTCGTGAAAGGATTTCTCCTGTACTAACTTATAATCTACCTCATCCACCGTAATATTACCTTCATAGTTGTCATATACCATCGCTAATAAATTCATTAAGGTACTTTTACCAGCACCACTGACACCCTTTATCAGATACTTCTTACCTTTCTCAATGCTAAAACTAGCATTTTTAAGTACTTCCTTTTTGTCAAAGGAGAAATTCACATTAGAAACCTGTATCTTGTCCTGGAAAACAAATTCCTCAGCTCCAGTACTATTACAACCTTCCCCTTCCTCTGGTTTCGCTATCTTGTCATAAATACTAATGGAGGCTTTAATTCGATTAAGCATAGGAAACGTATCAATTAAAAATCTACTGATCGAACTACAAAGCTGAAAAAGCAGACCCGCAACCGCAAGGCTGATACCATCTTGTATCCGGTATCCCAGGTAAATGAGTACCAATACGGCAACAATAAATCCTGAAATCTGAATTATATTTCTCTGAAGTTCACTAAATACATTTGCTTCATATTTTCTTTTTTCCAATCGATTAATAGAGACAAGTCCTTTTTTCAGGAACTTATCCTCTATATGGTTCAGCTTTAAGATTTCAATACCCTGAAAAGTATTGGACATTTCTGTGGTGAACTCTTCATTTGTGGTGGAAATCCTTTGCTCCAGCTCTGTTGTTTTCTTTTCAAAAAGCTTGGCCATTCCAATGAGCGCCAAGGAGAACACCGTCATACTAATGGCTAATTTATAATCTAAAACCACTAAAATTACAATTGAAACTACCACCATGGTGATATTAATTAAAAAATTTAATAAGCTATGAAAAAATTTATTTTCAAAGGTATTAACGTCATTAATTAAATTGGAAAGATAAATCTCCTTTGATTTTTGAGAATACTTCTTAAAGGGTAAGTTAATTATCTTATCAAAGGCCATTGTCCTGACATCCAAGATAGTATCTCTCATATAACGGATACGAAGCATTCTGGAAATGAGGAAGTTAATTGGTGAGTACAATATGAAAATTACTGTCACTATAATAACATTTTTGTAGTATGTAATATCCCCCTTTTCAATTGCACTTAAGATATAAGAAAATAAAAGCATCTGTGCAAAATGATCTATTACAAACATAGAAGTTGCCAGTAAGTACTGAAAAAACTTTGCTTTTCTTCGTAATAATAACTCTTTCATTTGATAGTCCTACCCTTCTAGATTAATAATGTGAAGTTCTTTCTTTACATAGAATTAATCTAATCCCTCCCATATATCGTATGTGTTTGTTAAATTTTAGTTTATGTTACCACACATGTGTTCTCTTTTCAATAATTATTTACCTCACTAAAGCATTGCTTGAGTACCATTAACTGACCTCAATTTTAGCTTGAGCTCAATTAGTTTCATAGTATTAACATTTAAAAACACTTGCTATCCTAGTTTCCCTATATTAAGATATTTTAGAAATACATAATAATAGTGATTCCATAAATTCAAACTATTTGGAGGCATCAATGAAAAATATTCTTATGATTGGAACCGGAGGAACAATCGCTTCAAGACCAACTTCTGATGGCTTGCATCCACAGTTAACACCTGAAGAAATCCTTGATTATATACCCGCTATCTCAGCTATCTGCCACATCGATACAGTACAAATCTGTAACATTGACAGTACAAATATATCACCGGATATTTGGATTACTCTTATGGAAACAATTCGTGATACCTATGAACAATATGATGGTTATGTTATCTGCCATGGTACTGACACCATGGCCTATACTGCTGCTATGCTGTCTTATTTAATACAAGATTCACCAAAGCCCATTATTATCACTGGTGCTCAAAGGCCCATTCATGTAGAGGTATCAGATTCAAAAACGAATCTCTATGACAGTTTTCTCTATGCTTCTTCCGATGCAGCCTGTGGAGTTCAAATTGTCTTTAATGGAAAGGTAATTCAGGGAACACGGGCAAGAAAGACCCATTCCAAGAGCTTCCAAGCCTTTTCAAGTATTAACTATCCTTATCTTGCTGTCATCCAGGATGGGCATTTGATACAATATATTAAACAGGAGAAGAAGGCCGCTCCAACCTTCTACCAGACCATTAATCATAAGGTTGGTCTTTTTAAACTGACTCCTGGTATGGATGCTGACATTCTAGCCTACCTACTGGATAAAAATGATGCAGTCATTATTGAAAGCTACGGTGTTGGCGGAATTCCGTCCCTTCCACAGTATCATTTCTTTGATGTTATACGCCAAGGCAGCTTAAAAGGTAAAACCATTGTTATGACCACGCAAGTTCCCAACGAGGGTAGTGATATGACTATCTATAAAGTTGGTCATGAACTTAAAAACAAGGTAGCACTTTTAGAGGCATACGATATGAATATGGAAGCCATCGTGTGTAAACTAATGTGGATTCTTGGACAGACAAATAGTCCTGATGCAATAGAGAAAATGTTTTACAAAACTATTAGTAATGATATTTTGTATTAATTTAACATGATAATTTAAGCTATGGGAAGGCTCTGTGCATTTATAAAAACATATGAACCTCTATATATAATCACGATTTTTACTTCCTGGAATAAGATATCTTGATGGAATTATATCGGAGGATTATCATGGGTTACTATGTAACTGTAGATGACGATGTTAATATCTATGTTGAGGATTTAAATCCCCAAAGTGATAAAGTCATCGTCTTCCTGCATGGATGGCCGGGAAGTCACAACCTTTTTGAATATCAGTTTGACCAACTTCCCAAATTAGGTTATCGCTGCATTGGACTGGATACACGAGGATTTGGAAATTCGGATAAACCGTTTCATGGCTACGACTACGATACATTAGCAGACGATGTACGAGGAGTTATTGATGCTCTGGGATTAAAAAACATTACTTTAGTAGGGCATTCTACTGGAGGAGCGATTGCAATTCGCTATATGGCGAGACATAAAGGTCATGCCGTTTCTAAGCTGGGGCTTTTTGCCGCGGCAGCTCCCAGCTTAATTAAACGCCCGAACTTTCCCTATGGCGTTAATAAGGATGTGGTAACAAACATCATTGAAGGAACTTATACTGACCGGCCTAAGATGCTTCAGGGTTTTGGTGATATTTTCTTTTACCAGTACACTACAGGTCCATTCATGGACTGGTTCTTCCAACTTGGTCTGCAAGCAGCAGGTTGGGCAACAGCAGCAATAGCAGAGACCTGGATCAAAGAAGTGTTATTCTCCGATTTAAGAGCAATCCATGTTCCAACTCTAATTATTCATGGAATTCATGACAAAGTAGTTCCTTTTGAGTTAGGTGAAATACAGCATCAGCATATCCAAGGATCCAAACTGGTTCCATTTGAATTCAGCGGTCATGCTTCCTTCTATGATCAAATGGAGGACTTTAATAAAACTCTAGTGGCTTTTGTTGAAAATAAATAATAGGAATAGGACAATAGCTTCTCACTCTATATACTGGATTCTATTGTCCTTCTATTATAATTCTTTCAATATTTTTTATTGTTTCCAGACTATTCATCTAATCATTTGCATAGCAAAAAGCTTCAGTTATGTTTATATTTATAAAATACTAGTAATTTTCTGCTTACCCATTTCATGTAATTTTAAGTGAAACTTGAAATTATTTTTGATTTAAGGAAAATAATTATAAGAATGGAAAGAGAGTAATAAACAATATGAAAAACCGAAAAAAGGTACTAATTATTGCAATATTAATTATAATATGCTGTACAATTATGGCAGTTGTAGATGGAATAATACAACCAGACTACGCTGTGAAATCAATGATAAAGATTATAGTCTTTCTAGTCGCACCAGTGATTTACTCACTATTCGATAAAGATTTAGACTTGAGAAAAATTTTTAGATGGAACAAAAAAGGGATTAAGTTAACCATTGGGCTAGCCGCAGGAGTATATCTTATTATATTAGGTGCATATTATGCAGGAAAAGATATTTTTGACTTTTCAGGGATAACAAAATCACTAACTGCAAACATTGGTGTAACAGTGGACCGCTTTGTATGGGTTGCACTATACATATCCTTCGCTAACTCCTTTTTGGAAGAGTTTTTCTTTCGTGGCTTTGCATTTTTGACAATAAAAAAACTTATGCCCAGAAAATTTGCATATATATTTAGTTCCTTAATGTTTGCTTTATACCATATTGCAATGATGATTGGATGGTTCTCTTTAGGAATGTATTTTATTATTTTGGCGGGGCTATTTATAGGTGGTTTGATTTTTAATTTTCTGAACGAAAAAAATGAGACAATCTATAGCTCGTGGATGGTTCATATGTTTGCTAATTTTGCTATTAATACAATAGGATTTATTCTGTTTGGGATACTATAGTTTAAATGTGATACACCTTACATTCTTCCTTTTTATCCAAAAACACAAGGTATAGTAGCTTTGACGGTAAATTAGGCCTATTTTGTAATATTATCTGTACAGCAATGGGAATCAATAGTAAAATCAATATAAACATATGAAAGTGAGGCTATTTGAATGAAGCAGCTGGGTACCAAAAAGAATATTGCCGCCATGACTCCTAACGTTCTGGCTTCTATTAAGAATTATTATAATATTATAATTGAACGGTCCAATCTCGCTTTCTTTGATTTTAATCTAGGAATGAATCCACTGGATTCTTCTCATACACAAATATCAGATATGCAACGCTTTTCGGTCAAAGCTGAACAGCTTTTAAAACAGAATTTATTTCACCATGCATATACTATGGTCGTTTTTGATATAGATTGCTTTAGAAAAGTAAATGAAATCATAGGCTATTCTCATGGAGATGAACTATTACAATACATAGAAAAAACATTACAAACCTACATTTCTGCACCTGATCTCTATTGCCGAGTACATGATGATAACTTTGCCTTATTTTTGGCAGATTATAAAGAAATCGATATAGCCTTACTGGTAATCCAACTCACTGAAGAGATATCAAAATTCGTCTCTTCTGTTAACATTAATTTATCCTTCGGTATCTGTAAGGCTGAGTTTGCAGAACTTGATATTCCCTCTCTTTGTAGCAGAGCCTTCTATGCAAAGAGTACCATCAAGGGCAAAGAACAGCAACTGCTCGCTGATTATGATGAAGTTATCCAATGTAAAGATCCTATTTTTCAATAAATTTTTATTTAACCTCATAACTATAAGCATAACTCAACTTTACTCTGTGTATATTGTAATTAGAAAGATACAATATAATTCCCTACGTATACTGTCTACCCTCATATAAAGTTTGGTGTAAGAAAACCGCTTCCAAAGAAGCGGTTTTTCTGCATTACTAATCTATTAAGGTAAAATAATTTTCTGTAACATCGACACTGTTACTTCCTATCATTACACAAAAATCCCCTGCATCAGCTTTATAATTATTATAGAAGTCATGGTACTTGAGCATTTCTAAGGTAATGTGGAAGATAACTTGCTTCTCTTCTCCGGGTCCCAATGTAATCTGCTGAAAACCCTTCAATTCCTTAACTGGTCGTACCGTACCTGCAACCATATCTCTGATATAGAGCTGAACTGTCTCAATGCCTGCATATTCACCGGTATTTTTAACCCATATGCTTGCATTAATGATATCCCCTGCCTTCATTGTTGTTTTATCCAGCTGGAAGTCACTATATTCATAAGTTGTATAACTAAGTCCATATCCAAATGGAAAAAGAGGTTCCTTCTTCGTATCAATGTATCTTGTTAACCAGGGCCTGCCTGTATTGTAATAATTATAATAAATCGGAATTTGTCCAATTGTTCTTGGAATACTCATTGTCAATCGTCCGCTTGGATTGACATCTGCATATAAAATATCTGCTATAGCATTACCACCTTCCGTACCTGGGAACCAAGCTTCTAATATGGCAGATGCTTTTTCTTCTAACTCTCCAATTTCGAGAGGCCTTCCGTTCATAAGCACAAGGGTGGTCGGTTTATTAAGCTTAAGAATTTCATTTGCTAACTCCTCCTGAACGCCAGGCAGTGTAATATAAGCACGGCTGGCTGCCTCTCCGGACATATTTTGCTCTTCTCCCAGAGCTAACAGTATAACATCAGCCCATCTAGCTGCCTCAATAGCCTTTTCGAAATTCAATTCATCCTCATTATTAAAGTCGCAGCCTAAGTCTAATCTTATGTTTTCACTGCCTATTTTATCACATATCCCTCTATAAAGTGATATTGTCTCCTCGGCCTTACCAATAGCACTCCAAGGACCTAAGATATTGCAATTAGCTGCATGCGGTCCGATAATTGCAACCTTCTTATCCTTTTGCAAAGGGAGCATTCCATCATTCTTGAGAAGCACCATAGATTTAGCAGCTATCTCTCTGGCAGTCTTTCTAAACTCCTGATTTACGAAGGTTTCTTCTGCCTTCTGTGGGTCAGCAAAACGGAAAGGATTTTCAAAGAGACCTAACTTATCCTTCAATTTTAGAATTCGATATACCGCTTCATCAAGAAGTTTTTCCTCTACTTTCCCCTCTCGAACCAAGTCACCTAAATTATGAATATAACAGGGAGCCATCATATCAATATCAACTCCAGCTTCCATTCCAAGTTTAGTTGCAGCTTTCTCATCTTTTGCAACTCCATGCGAAATCAATTCTCCAACGGAGCCCCAATCAGAAATAACAACGCCCTCAAACCCCCATTCCTCACGAAGAATATTTCTTAATAAATATTGATTGCCGGAGGATGGTATTCCATGTACGGTATTGAAGGAGGCCATCACCATTTCACAGCCTGCATCCACTGCCGCTCTATAGGCTGGAAGATAGTACTCTCGCAAGGTACGATCTGACATATCCACTGTATTGTAATCTCGGCCCGCCTCGGAGGCACCATAAGCGGCAAAATGTTTTACACAGGCTACAATGTTGTGCGGCCTGGTAAAATCTCCCTGATAACCTTTCATAGCTGCTACTGAAAAAAGGCTGTTAAGATATGGATCTTCTCCTGTGCCTTCCATAACTCTTCCCCATCTTGGATCCCTTACTAAATCAGCCATTGGAGAAAAACTCACGTGAATACCTGCAAGTGAAGCTTCTATCGCAGCAATCCTGGAGGACTCTTCCATGCATTTCATATCCCAGGTACACGCAATCCCCAAAGGAACAGGAAATATCGTCCGAAATCCATGAATGACATCAAACATAAACATAAGCGGTATCTTATTACCTTTATTCAAATATTCTGTTTGTATCTCAATCATATCCTTGGCATTGGATACTCCAATAACAGAGCCACTGTTCCATATTTGTTCCTCGGTTAGTCTTAAATATGCTAAAGGACCGGTAATACTTCCATGCTTATCTTCATTAAAATAATGAGGGAGTATTTGAAGTAACTGCCCCACCTTCTCTTCTAAAGTCATTGAATTCATTAATTCAATGAGATCTTTCTTTGTCATTTCACTTTTCTCCTATACTGTAGTAATTCTAATTTAAATCCTATTATAATATTATGGCAGTAAGAAGCAAGCTTTCACAGCATATTTTTATTAAACACTCTGCCTGGTTCTAAACCGTCACATCTTTTGCAAGTAATTCTTGCAGTTACTATTAAGTATACCTTACATTTAAATTATTTAAAACGGTAAAAAATCTATCATGAAAGTTTATCCTTCTGTACACCGCCAATATGATTCTTATTATTCACAAGATAAAACGACAAGTCGTTTCACTTGTCATGAATTAAAAAGTGCATCTTCAAATCCCAGCTATCCGCTGACCTTTGAGATGCACTATATTTTATTTTTTATTTAGATATAGCCCAGCAATTCCTACTATTTTGTTGCATAGTAATTATCAACATAATCCAGCATTGGCTGAATATAATCTGCTCTCTGTTCTAAGAAATCCTTAATGCATTGATAGCTTGCATAACCACCATACAAACTGTTATTTGCATCCCCTGTTCCTGGATATCTTGCAAAGAACTGATCATAGAGAGGACCATACACATCCTTGAACACATCCAAAGCAGGTATTGCAGTGGTCTTATTAAACTGATTATCACTTAAAGCCAGAATGGAGCTTTCAAAATCCTTACGGAAGTTTTCATTGGACATTAGGTATACAAAAATCAGTACCGCTGGATTTTCTGTATCTCTATCCAACATACCATTCGGTTTATAATTATTCTCTTTAATGGTATTGGTGCGAATATCTCCCTGTCCCATAACTCCGCCAAATTCAACATCGTAGAAGACAAACCGCCATTTACCATCTGCATAAGGCACACTTTCATCTATGGAAGCAGTCTTCCATAAGGACCAGTTCTTACCCGGCCAATCCCACTTGTTGTTAATCCAGATCTGAACTGCAAAATAATCTCTCGCCGATTCTACATCCACGAGCTTTGCAAATTCCTCATAATCAGCTTCGTTGGTTAAATCCGTATGTGTATCAAAGAAATTAAGAAGTTCTTCAAAATAATAGCTTTCATTGGTTTCACCTTCTGGAAGGTCGCCCACATCCAGCTTATAGCCAAGTGCCAGATCTTCTGCATCGCCTTTGTATAGGACTACTTCTTTCTCATCAACACCATGCTTGTTCTCAAAATAATCTTCTGTATAATCTTCCTGTAATACATAGAGTCCCCAGTACTCACCGTTAAGATAAACAACACACGGTCTGGAGGTCTGAATATCACAGTCTAAATCCTTGATTAATGACTGCCAATAGGTATCGCTGAACTTCGTGGTGAAAGCAGTATTACCACCATTTCGAAGTGTTAGTGTTTTAAACTTTGTCATAGTCTCACCAGCGTCATTCTTTAAATCCTCACCAAAGAATGGATATTCAAAATTCTTCTTTCCATAATCTGCTCTTGCATAAAGTCTAAAGCCCTTCTGCAAGTCGGAGCGGGAGTAATTACCCTGAATACGAATTCCGCCATCCTGTTGTAAGGCAAGGGTTGTGTTAGTGGCATCACTTTCAAAGAAATCAATGTGAACATTACGTTCCCATTCTCTGCCCTTTTGATTATAATTAGCAGCAATCTGTCTTGCTGTTTCTGCATTGAATTTCTCACCGGAAGCCAAGTAATCCGTTAGAGCTTGATTAAAGACATCTCCTTTCACATAGATACCATACTGGGGATTAAATAAATCCTCCGGGTCCATACTTAAAGAAATAACCGCTAAACTTGTGCCTGCTGCCTCCGTACTTTCTTGTAATCCAGCGATATGTTCTGCCATACTACCAATAAAATAAGTATTGGTAGCAACATTGGAATAAAGCCCCTCTTTATCCAGTGCTACAGCTCGAATTACAGTACATTTATCTACAGCGTCATTAGGAACTTCGCTGCTTCTTTTATATACAAAACCATCCTGTGTACTATTAACATTCACATTAGCAGAATCATATAAAAATGGATCAACCGCTGAAATGTTATTCGCATCCTTGCTACGGTCAGCTACTTTAATTGGTGCTGTATAAGCAATTCTAGTTTCACTGATAATCGGATTACTTCCATCTGTGGTATAGTAGATTTCTGCTTCTCCATCACAGGTCAATTCAATTTCAAACTCACTATCATAGACACCGCTTTCCTTGGATATCGCTACTGTAAGTTTTGATTTTTCTTCCGGAATTACCGGCCTTTCTATTGCCACCTGTGTAGGTTCTGGAGTACCCGTAGGATCTGGTGCATTTGTAGCCTCCACCTTTGTATCGTCCTGTGTATCCGGTTTATCCTTCTTACTACATCCATATAACCCAATACTAACACCCAAACACATAATTAGTAAGAGTGTAATAATCTTTTTACCCTTCCCTTGCATGCCAAACCTTCCCTTCTCTTAGCAAAGTAATAACGGAATGAAATATCAAGATATTTCATTCCGTTATCATTATACAGTCATATTTTGCAAGGAAAAACATTCATTTCTAGTGAATTAGTGTGTAATAATTACTTAGGTAAAAGTTATATATCGTTAATTTTACTGCTATATTAAGTAACCCAGGTTAGTTTAATCCTGATTAACACCGGTGAATAGAAGCATTAGTCTATCTTAAATCTCTTTAAGGAAAGATTTAATTTACCTGCATCCTCTGCAAGTGCATTGGCCGCCTGCTTTAAGCCCTCAACAGAACCAATCTGATTTGCAGCTGTAATGCTCATTTCCTCTGCTGATGCAGCAGTTTCCTCTGAAACAGCTGAAATACTTTCAATTGCGGTCAATACATCTTCTTTTGCAGTTTCTATGTGCTTAATTCCCGCTAAAATGTCATTTAGGTTGCCAACCAGATCTCCTACATGTTGATTAATGTTGCCAAACATCTGGACGCTTTTATCTAAGGATTTCATTTGAGAGTCCACAACATCCTCTGCTCTTCTGGCTGTTACTACTGTTTCGCTTGCTTTAACTTGAATATCCTCAACAATACTTTGAACCTGAGCAACCGACTGAAGTGACTTATCCGCAAGTTTACGAATTTCCTGCGCAACTACTGTAAAGCCTCGTCCTGCTTCACCTGATCTTGCTGCCTCAATTGCTGCATTTAAGGACAATAAATTTGTCTGGTCTGCAATCATACTCATGGTTTCAACGATGACACTAATGTCTGTGGATAAGGTTTTGAATTCCTCTACTTTTTCAATTACGATTTGCGTAATATCGGAGGTTTCCTTCGCCTTTCCACTTAATTCATCCATAATTATGAGACCTTCGCTGGTGATAGGTTTCGTATTATTTGCAATCTGTTCAATTTCATAAGCACTGCCATTTACTTTATTAATCTCTTCAGAGAAGGTCGTCATAAGGATTAAACACTGCTCTGTATCACTTGCCTGTTGTACAATACCTTGTTCTATGTTCTCGATTGTCGACGTAATATCCTTGGTAGCAGTTAGCAGCTGTTCTGTGGTTTCGGATAAAATCTCTGCCGAATTATCTACTTTACCCCCTACTCCTTGAACTTCTTCAATTAACCCACGCATGTTACTGATCATGTTACTGAAACCCTTGGTCAATAAATGGAATTCATCTTTTCTCTTAGACTCAAACAAAGCGGTTAAATCCCCTGTGGATGCCTGTGAAATGGTCTTTTGCAAAGTATTTATTGCCTTACTAATACCACCAGCAATCAAAGTTGCAGTTATAATGGAAAAGAGGGATGCCCCTAGAATAAATATGATATTCCACCATTTAATTTCACTAACTTCATTTAAGATTGTATCATTAGGAATAAGCGCACATACAGCAAAATCAGTATTCTCTAGCTTGCTATATACAAATAAGTAATCCTTACCCTCAAACTTCTCATCGGAAAAATCACTGGCTGCTTCACCATTCATAGCAGCTTTAAAGAAATCCTGTTCAAAGAAAGCACTGTCTCTATCCACATCCGAAAGGACTTCTCTGCCATCCAGAGTAGTAAATGCTACTAAGCTGCCTTTTCCCATATCATACTCTGCTAGCATATTCCTGATTGCTTCAGATGAAATGTCAATTCCAATAACAGAATTCTTATTACTGGAGAGTCTTAAAAGTGAGATAGCGTAATCTTCATTTGAAGCTTGCTTTGCTTCATCAATTTCTTTATGCTCGCTAACCCAAACTCCTCCTGGATTTGCTACAACACTCTTCCCCATATCAGTTTGAATAAAAGTATCATAAAACCCTTCTCTGCCTTCAAAGTTCAGGTTCTTCCCATTTTCACCAAAAGCATATATTTGCTTAATAAATTGATTCGCACGTTCTGCAAGTGAGATATCGCTTTCAATCTCTTTTGCTGCTTTAAATGCATTGGTCTGGGACTCCGCAGCTGCAGAACCAAAGTATGTATTTAAGTTAGAATCAAACTGCAATATAAGTGATTCATTCTCTACCGCATCAAATGCAAATGTAATATAATCACTTAATGCATTCATAGTATCTGCGGTACTTTCCTTATAATTACTTATAATTGCATCTTTTGATTTATTGTAGGTCATAATACCAAAAGTCATTAATAAGATAACTGGAAATAAAAACGCCATCAACAACTTAAATCCAATTTTACGAAACCTTGCTATCTCTGTTTTACTAATTCCATTTTTTTCAATCTCATTTTGAATATGAGCTTTTGTTGTTTTCACTTTATGAAAAAATGAAAATATTTTTGAGAGGCTTAACTTGGGTTTGTCCGTTCTCCTGTTCATATTTGTCCTCCATATATAAATTTTATTTATTCACTATTTAAATTGAGATGAAGTATAAATCAATTTAGAATTCTTTGCAATCATTTTTACGAAAAATCCTTAATTTATCTTAAAAAGCGACAATTAATGCCTGTCAAAGTTTATAATTTTAACTTTTTTCTACCTAAGATGGCGCTAACTATTATTTCGACCATTCTTATATAAACAATAAGTATTTTTTTGTTACAATATTTTCTTGTCTGTCCATATATTTATTGGTAAAATAATTTCTAAGAAAAGTATGGGGCCTAACGCGAAATCGAACAGAATACAAGGAGGATAAAATGAAAACTTACGAATCCATTGAAAAAGTTAGTGAGATAATAATCGCCGATGGGCTATGTGAAGCAATCTTATTGAAAGGTTCTATTGGCCGAGGGGACGATGACGAATACTCTGATGTTGATATGTATGTCGTTGTGAAAAAGGATTGTTTAGAGTCGTTTCTAGAAAAGAGAATGGAATATCTCGAGAGTTATTTACCTGTTCTATATGTTGAACATGTTAATTTCGTTGCGGAGCAAATCGTAGCTATCTATGATAACGGTTTACATTTTGATTTATATACCGTAACAGAAGACACACTTCCTCACACCGATAAGGCTAAGGTTATTTATGATCCCAACCATAAGTTTGATACCTATGTTGGAGAGTATAAAATTATAACCAAGGAGCAATTAGCTTATAACTTTAACGATGCTTTATATTATTTTGTTGAGGCTGATGGAGCTTTTTGCCGCAAGAATTACCCCTGGGTTTCACAGATACTGTCCATTTCCATTAACGCCAGTGCTATATTGTTACGTTATCTGTATGATAAGGAATATGCTTATTTGGGATTGAAGAAAATTAATGAAATTATTCCTGAAGAACAGTTTAACTGGCTTGTATTAGCCTCTGATAATCTTAATAAAGATGGATTTACCCTCGCTAACAGCTACATAATTAAAATATTAGACTTTGTAGTCGAAAATATAGAGGAAGATATTAAATGTCTGTTAAATCTCCCCTTCTTTGAATGGATGAAAGCGAATTTAAACAATACACTATTTATAAGGAAGTAACACATATTAATACTATGATTATGCAGCTGCATAACAAGTAAAATACTCCCATCAAGGTTTACAGGTTTCTAATATCAGACCTGTATCCTTTAATGGGAGTATTTTTATAACTATCTTTTGCTATTGATATTATTTTTAATCGAATTCATACTACTATTAAATCAGATAAATTCCGTAGCCAAAGGCATCTACAACTGCCTGATTTTCTTCCTTTTGTTCTATACCAGCTTCTATTAATATCTTCCTTATAGAAGGTAGTTCTATCTTCTCAGAATACTCTCCAGCATTTAAACACACATATAATTTATTCTTATCATTATTTCTTTGAAAGGAATAAATCCAGCTATTAGATTTAGCCTCTAATACCTCTAATTGTGCATTTGCATCAACATATCCTTTTCTTATCTTTATGATGGCCTTAATAAAAGTAAGCATTTCTTCCTCTTCTAGTTGCCAAGGCATAGCTCTTCGATATTCACTTTCGGCAATACCGACGATATTTTTTTCATCACCATAGAAAAGACTTGGCACACCGGGGAAAAGCATCAGACAAAGATAGGCCAACTTCCATCTACGTATATCATCTCCGCAGAGGGATAAAAATCGGGGTACATCATGGCTGTCCAATAGATTTAATTGTCCCAGGGTAATATTAGCAGGATAGCGTAATAGCATTTGTGATATAGCACCAGTAAATTGAAAAGCATCTAGTTTCCCTAAAGCGAAGAAATCACGGCAATGCTTTCTGAAATCATAATTCATTGTGGAATCAAATGCATCTCCTCGAAGCCAGGTTTCAGAATTCTCCCACACCTCTCCAATTAGTACGGTGTCTGGATTTTCTTTCTTCACAGCACTTCGAAAGTTTCTCCAAAAATTACGGTCAATCTCATTGGCAACATCAAGGCGCCAGCCATCAATCTTGTATTTCTTAACCCAGTACCTGCCAACCTCTGCAAAGTATTGCTGTACCTCTTTATTGGAGGTATTTAACTTTGGCATTTTTTTCTCATAGGCAAAACAAGCATAGGACGGCATTTCATTTTCCTCTGGTCGTATTACCGGGAACTTAAGATCATAGAACCAGTCCTTATATTTTGAGGCTTCTCCGTATTTAACAACATCCTCGAAGGCAAAGAAATACCAACTGCAGTGATTAAATACACCATCAATAATAATGTGCATGTTCTTTTCATGGAGCTTGTTTACTAACTCTTTAAAATCCTCATTGCTTCCCAAGCAAGGATCAATGTGATAATAATCTAAGATATCGTATTTATGATACTCCCCAGCAACAAAAATAGGATTAAGATAGATACAGGTAAAGCCTAATTTTTCAATATAATCAAGATTTTCTGTAATTCCTTTCATAGTTCCACCCAGCCTGGCTTTTGATACTACACCGTTTTCTAACGTGATATCCGTACCCGTTCTCTCAAGTCTTTCCTTCCCACTGGCAAAACTATCCGGAAAAATATTATATACTACTGCATTCTTAAACCAATGCGGGACATCCAGGATTTCTTCTCTTAGGATAAAGGGATATTGGTAGTATTCACTTCTTCCTTCTATCATCACACCATGAATAACAATCTCTGGCATTTCCTTACGGAACAAATCTGCATAATAATAGGTCCAATCCTCTTCTGTCTCTAACTTAAAGTAATAACACACCCTGTTATATGGACTATCAAAGGTCACCTCATAGTAATCAAACAGCTCATCCTTTGCAACTAGCTTCATTGGCAATGGGTAAAACTGTACGGGGGTCTGATAACAGGCACGGTCACCATAAAATAAGGTACAGGTCGTCAAATCATCTTTTCCAGCTCGTAGTCGAATGGTCAAGGTGTATTCACTGTTTGCAAAGGCAAACTGTGATTGAGGTATATGTAAAATTGCACTTTTATTCATTCTTAAACTCCTTAAAATTTTATAACTTATCCCTTTACACCACCGGCAGTCAGACCGGAAACCATATACTTCTGAATACAAAAGAATATAATTAGAATTGGTATGGATACTAAAATGGAGGCTGCCGAGAACAAAGGCCAGCTTCTGCTATAATCATTGGATTGCAGCTGATAAAGCCCTCCAGCAAGGGAATAGCTATTTTCACTCATCATAAAGGTCGTTGAAAATAGATACTCATTCCAAACAAAAATAAGTACCATCACGGACGTAACAATAATGGCAGGTCTGGCAAGGGGTAATACAATTCTTGTGAGTAATCTTAGGTCACTTGCACCATCTATTTTTGACGCTTCTTCAATTTCGATGGGTATCGTATCAAAATACCCCTTCATATTCCAAATACTAAAAATGCACATGGAACCAGCATAAATAACAATAAGACCCAGATGTAAATTTAATAAATTCATAGTCTTAAACAATCGAAAAATTGCAAACATAGAAAGAATCTGTGGAAATGCATTTAATAATAGAAGTATTTTTAAAACTTTCCGTCTTCCTTTAAAACGAAACCGGGAGAAAGCATAGGCAGCAACAATTGCAAAGCTAATTGCAAGTACCATTGTACCAATACTAAGAATCATGGAATTCTTCAACCAGATTAAAAAGGGTTCCTCCAGAAGAATTATCCGAAAGTTATTCCAGGTAGGATTCTTCGGTACAAAGGTTAGGTCAGAGGATAAAGCCCCACCATTTCCGCTAAAGGCAAGGGAAAGAGCATATAGAATCGGCAGTAAACCAATGGTACATATGATAATAAAGAATAGATTCAGAGCCGTTAACCCCAGGCGTTTTTTTAATTTATTTCTCTTCATCAGTCTTCCTCCTTTAGTCCACGATTCATAAATCCTGATAACACGATTATTATTGCAAATATTACAATGGATACAGCGGAGGATAGTCCATAATTATTAGTGACAAAAGCATTTTTATGAGCATAGGTAATAATGGTCTGTAAGGTAGCACCAGTCAATGATCCTTTTTGCATTGTTAATAGATAAATAATGTCAAACTGCTTAAAGGTCGTAAAGGTTGTCAATATAACCGCAGGTGCAATAATCTGTTTCAGAGAGGGAATTGTGATATGTAAATTCTTTTTTATAAATCCAGCCCCATCTATCATTGCACTTTCATAGTAACTCCGATCAATACTCTGCAACGCACCATCTATCATCATGATCATGAACGGCAATGCCATCCATAAGTTTAAAACCATACATGAAAGGAATGCAGGTACATTTTCAGATAAGAAATTCATTTTAGGTAGTCCCAGTGTAACTGCTAATTTATTTAAAAATCCAAACTCTGTATTGTACATACCCACTCGCCACAATAATATGGAAACATAGGCAGGCATAGCCCAAGGAAACATGAGTAAAGTCTTATATAATCGGCTCAATCTTAAGCCTTGAACATTCAATCCAAGTGCAATCAAATAAGCAATGATAACTTGTAGTACCATGTTAATAATTGTCCATACAACAGTGGTTCCTAACGCAGTAAGAAATCCAGAGTCAACCTTTAATAATGCTCTTTGATAATTCCCTAATCCAATTACCTTATAATTGAGCCAATGAAATAGATTCATATCTGTCAAAGAGATATAACCAGTATAGAGGATTGGAAATACTATAATAATTCCAATCAGTAGTATCGCTGGCAA
Organism: Bacillota bacterium; assembly: GCA_023407575.1. Classification (GTDB taxonomy): domain Bacteria; phylum Bacillota; class Clostridia; order Lachnospirales; family Lachnospiraceae; genus Mobilitalea. Next base: position 185,929 of record JAEYLX010000026.1, on the reverse strand, counting down.
TGCATAAAGCCAAGGTAGATAGGTATGTTTTCTTTTCATTTCTTCCTCCTTAAAAAGGTAAATCAGATTAGTATAATACACTTTATCCAGTAGTAGGGGCTGTTGCAATCTAAATTAGCTATGCAACAGCCGCCATTATTTGAGTATTTAGTATTTAATTAAAGTGTTAAAGTATAAATTTATTGCATATCACCAATTGCAGTCAATGCTTCCTCTTGGTATTTATCTGCTGCGGTATCTATGTTTTCGCCAGACTTATTAACAGCTGCTAATAAGGATTCAGCAGGTCCCCACATAACACCCATCTGTGGAACATTTGGCATAGGCTTTGCTGTTTCAGCAGTTGTCTTCATTGCTACGATCATCTCATTAGCAGCAACGTCTGCATCGTCATAAGACTTAACATTTGCTGGTGCACAATTTGACTGCTTTGCTAAATCAATTCCAACTTCAGCTCCTGCCAATACTTCTAATACCTTTGCTATCGCATCCTTTTTTGATTCTGCTGCATATTTTAATACCCCAATTCCCTGTACTCCTGAATAAGGTGCAAGACCGTTACCGTTTGGCAGCTTAAACTCTGCTAAGGATTTAATTCCAAGATTAATTCCGGCATCATTAATTCCTGATATTAACCATGGGCCACCGATAATAGCTGCTGCCTTCTTATCATTAAATAAAGTTGTAACCGTGTTGTAATCACCATCTGCTTGTAAGAGTGCAAACTTCTGATTATAGGTAATTGCATCCTTGGTAGCCTGTTCATTTAATCCTGGATTAGCGTCAGAATTAATGATATATCCGCCAAAACCATTGATAAAAGGCGCTACGTTGTAAGCTGTGGAGTGTTGATTAACAACCGCATAGGTACCTGCATTGGTATCTGTATTGGCAACCATATAATTATAGAGATCTTCTGTGGTCGTTGGAATCTCACCGGTCCACATATCCTTATTGTATAAGAATAGTAAAGTTTCAAAATAAACAGGAAGTAGGTATTGAACGTCCTTATAGGTACCTGCTTCGATTGTCATTGGCAGTAAATCTGCCATCTTATCAGTTCCAATAACCTCCGTAATTGGAGCTAATATTCCCATTTCTGCGAACATACCAATAGAATCATGTGCGTAGAAATATAGATCAGGGCCATTTGCTGCATCTGTTCCATATAATTTCAATTGATCAGTTAAACCGGTCTTTTTCTCAAATACCACGCTAATACCCTGGTCCTTTAAGGTGTCATTTACCTTTGTTGCAATAACTTCCATAATAGCATCATTACCATCATGCCAGATTTTAAGTTCCACTGGTTCTATCGTTGTATCTGTATCGGTGTCTGTTTCAGATACCCCTTGTGTTACTTCTGGTTGTGTCGTTGGTGTTTCTTTCGTTGTATTTGTGTTTTTACCACACGCAGTGAATGCCCCCATGATAAGTAACCCACTTAAAACGAAACAAATAATTCGCTTCATAAATGTATCCTCCTTTAAGATGTTTTAGGAAACCGTTTTCCTAATCTGATTTCCAACAAACGTTTTAATGTCGCTTGTTTATGTTATTTTTACCATAATTATTGGACTAGGTCAATTATATTTTAGTAATTATAGTTGACTTTGTAAGGAAACCGCTATACTATATTAATAAATCTGTCTATTATTTAAGGAGTGAAATCATGCCAATAACCATTCGTGATGTTGCCAGAGAAGCAGGAGTCTCCACCTCTACTGTGTCCAAAGTATTAAACAACTGGACAACTATATCTCAAGCTACTATCGACAGGGTGAATGACGCTATAGCGAAACTTAATTATACACCCAATTCCAGAGCAGTGAGCTTTGCGAGACAATCTACACAAAACATTGTGTTTCTGACCTCCCTGGGCAAAGATGAAGCCTATCATAATCCACATATGTTTGATATTATGTGTGGAGTGAACAGTGAAATAAAAAAAACAAACTACTCCATGACTTTGGTAGATACCTACATGGAAGCTTACCCAGGAGAGACGGTTGCTAAAGTTATGGCAAAAAAATGTGCTGATGGCATGATTATTCATGGTTCTGCCATCAACAAAGAAATTGCAGATTTAATAATAAAACAGCAATTCCCACACATTCTGATTGGGCATCCTGGTTTTGAAACCTCCTTATGCTGGGTGGATACCAATCATGCTTTAGCCGGACAGTACGCTGCTGAATATCTAATTTCCTCTGGTTATAGTGAAGTTGCTTTTGTTGGCGGGAAAAAGACGGACTATATCTCCATGCAACGACAGAAGGGTTTTCTTGGTGCAATGCATAGCTATGGATATTTAATTGCTCCAGAACGTATTCAATATACAGATTCTAGCACAGAAGAAAGCTACAAGGCTACGATAAAGTTATTAGAAGCCAAGAAACCACCACGTGTCATCGTCTGTGAAAACAACACCATTGCTGTTGGTTCCATGAAAGCCATAGAAAAATTAAATCTCAAGGTTCCTGAGGATATTGCTTTTTTAACCTTTGATTTATATCCTTATTCAAAAATAATAGAGCCAAAACCTACGGTGATTGACATTAATGTCTATGACATGGGGGTTCAAGCAGGAATTATGTTAATGAGAAAAATGGAGAATCCATCGTTGCAGATACAATCCTATACAACGCTTCCAGTGGTGAATGTGGGAAAGACAACGTAAGGACATCATCCACTATCACCAACAACACCGTCGTATTTGCAAAAAGGGAAGATACCAGCTTTCACACAGGCTGACTTACATCTGTCAATCTGTGATCATAGAGCTAATATCTTCCCTCTTATAAATTTCCTTATTCTTTAACACCTTATATCTTATATGCCTTGTTAAATGTATTCTTATATGTATTCTTATATGTATTCTTATATATTTTCTAATTTACCTTCTTATGTATGTATTCTTATGTGTTTCTTAGCTCTCCTGCATCAGCCCTTTACTGCACCTGCCGTCATGCCTTCAATAAAATATTTCTGAAACAACAGAAATACAATAAAGATTGGTACCACTCCAAACATCGAACCAGCAATTAATAAATCATAATTATTACCATAAGGAGTTAGCAGTGTATTCAGTCCGATGGGTAAAGTGAATTTATCTGCTCCTCGAAATACCAGCATAGGCCACAGCATACTATTCCATGAACCCATTGCGCAAAGTATTGCCATAGCCGCAAATGCCGGTTTTGTAATTGGCAGCATAATCCGCATACAAATACCATATTCCGTGGCACCGTCTATTCTCCCCGAATCTAATAACTCCTTGGGCACTGTCGTAAGATATTGACGAAAGAAGAAAATTGTAGCAGCAGCACACAAACCGGGAAGTATCACACCGGCATTGCTGTTTATTAATTTTAGCGTAATCATTTCCTGATATAACGGAAGCAGCAATATCTCAAAAGGTACCATCATGGTGGCAATTACTAGGAAGAATAGTATTTTTTTAAGAAGGAACTCATACATACTTAGTCCGTATGCCACAAAATAACAGACCAGTAAGGTTAGTACAACTGTAAGTAAGGTAAGCACCATACTGTTTTTAAACCAGGTAAAATATTTAACAGAGTCCGTATTTCCGCTAAACAAATATTTGTAATTAGCAAGAGTCATTGTTGAAACATCCAGATTAATACTTAATCCTTTCCGAATTAGTTCCGTACCAGGGCGAAAGGATGCCAGAAGCCCTGCAAATACAGGAAAGATGATAACTGCACCCAAAAGTGCAAACCAGGTGGTTGCAAGTACGGAGTATAGTCTCTTCTTGCTTCTTACTGCTTTACCGGAGGATACTCGACCAGACATATTATTTTTCCTCCTTTTTAAAGGTACCGTTAAGAATTAACTGGGCCACATTGATTGTCAATGCAATTACCAAGAGAACCAATCCGACCGCAGAAGCATAACCTAATTGATTTTTTTCAATTCCTCTCCTGTATAAATACCCTACAATCGTTAATCCAATGTTATTCGGTGACGCATTTCCTGCCCATAGCATAAAGGACTCCAAAAACATAGCAAGCCCCGCATAAATGCTGATGGTTAGCACATAGATGTTGGTTGGCTTCAACAATCTTATTGTTATGTATCTAAATTTCTGTACTGCCGAAGCTCCGTCAATCTCTGCCGCTTCATATAAGGTTCCATCGATGGATTTTAATCCTGAAATATAATAGAGCATATTAACTCCGGTCCATCTCCAACAGCATACAATTACTAACGCCGCCAGCCCCGTTTCCTTTACCTTAAGCCATTTATGTGTCGCCATTCCCAGAGCCTGCATTATAACATTCATCTGGCCAGTCTGATATTCCGAGAACATTAACCGAAACAAAGTGCCCGAGATTACTACAGAGGTGAGTGCGGGCAGATATAACAATGCCTTCCACACACCCTTCACCTTAACAAGTCTGCTATCCAGCAGCACTGCATAAAGCATAGGAAAAGGAATTAATAAGATTACAGTTAGAAACATATATTCAAAGCTATTTAACACCGCAGTATGGAACACTTTATCTGCCAATAGTTTTGAGTAGTTGCGACCACCTATCCATTCAGCACCTGTGGGCTTTATGTCCTGAAAACTCATAATAATTGTACTGGTAAGCGGGTATATCCAAAAAACAAGAAAACTAAGAATAAACGGCAGCACAAATACATAAGGGGCTGCTTTTTGTGAATAAAGAATCTTCTTAATTTTCATTCTCTTCCTCCTACTGTTCTAGATCTATTACCTCTTGCGATGCTGCTAAGGCTTCGTCAACCGAAGTTCCATTTTCTAATATTTCATTCAAAGTCACTGTGCAGATTTCCTCATTAATTGTTGGACTGATCGCTACTACACTGATCTTGCCAATGCCATCTTTTATTTGATTTAACACATCATATGGATAGTTTCTAAAGAAGGCATTATACTGATTCGAATCATCATGGATAATGGATTCTTCCGTCCACATTGCTGTATTACACACATCAAAGCCAAGCATTTCCCAGTTAAGTTTTTCTCCTTCCATAGACATCTTTGCATAGCATAGGAAGTCTGCGGAGAGTTCTTTATCTTTCGCCTGCTGTGTTACAACGGTACCGGTTCCACCAATACCCACTGAATTATTCTGTCCTTCTTCAAATACCGGACAAGGAGCAAGATACCAGTTACCCTTTTCTTCCGGCATATAGTTGATGAAACGGCTCATATACCACATAGCCTTTGGAAATGATACAATGTTATGATCCAGAATATTTTGGAAGCCTGCCTCCAGGTCAACGTGACCATCCGGTGATACCTCTGCAACACCTGAATCTAACCAGCCTACCTGCATGTTTAGCATATTCTTTACTGATTCTAACTCAACATTAGCTTTACCATCAAACCCACCGGTCCAATCTTCGCCATACTCTGCCATTGCCAGCCACAACCAATCTGTTCCGCCGGTATCTACTGAAGTAAAGTATTTCCCTTCCTGACCAACGGCTGCTATATATTTTTCTCCGAGGGCGGTATAATCCTCCCAGGTCTTAATTGCGTCTACATCTGCCTTTGTAATACCTACTGCTTCCAATGCAGCCATATTGTAATACATTACGGTTGCACCAACGTGGAAATCAACGCCATAATAATGACCATCTGTACCCATATAGATTTCCATACGTGCCGGCACCATAGTATCCATATATGGGTCTGCTGCAGTATCCAATGGGTAAAGCCAGGTATCAACACCTGCCACAACATTCGGGAACTGTCCCACTTCTACGTCGCATATATCAGGAGCTCCCTCACCAGTCTGTAAAGACATAATTAATTTATTATGCATGTCTGAATAAGGATAGGTTGTAAAGGTAACTTCTATTGTTCTGTCTGGATTTTCTTCATTCCATTTTTCTACCATTTTACCGTAGTACGTATTATGTAATTCAACAAATGACCACATCTCCATATGGGTACCCTTCGGGTCACCGACGGTTGTAACTGCTGTGGGTTCTACCTCTGTGCTCTCTGCATCCCCCTCCTCTGTTGTCCCCTGTTCCGGCTCACCATTGCCAGAGGTTTCATTTGAATTTTTACCGCAGCCTGTTAAGAGCACAGCAGTCATGGCTACACCTAGTAGCACACTTAGAAATTTTCTTTTCATACCTTCCTCCTTTTGAATCCCTCCCGGATTCATATCTTGTTTTACCTTATGTTTTGGAATAAATTCTCTTCCAAAGACACAAAAATAACAGGCACTTTTCAACATAGAATTATAAATTACTTTGGACAATTGTTAATTACATTTTATCCCATTTGTGCACTTTATAATATTATATTGTAAATTTTTCCCTGTCAAAAGTATTATTGCACAAATATCCATATATTGTCAATTATTATTTTAGATATATCAATAATATTTTAGTTTATTCTATAATACTCTTATTCTGCTCTAATGGACTTTTCCAACTTATCAAATAATTGACTTATTTTTTATACCGTATATAATTAACTTACAGACCATTTGTTTACAGAAAAATCCCATTTTTTACAGGGGTATAAAGTTAGTTTACACTACAAAACGCTATTCATAGGGAGGATAACTCAGATGCTGCATATTAAATCACTAGATGAGGGTTTGGATACTTTTAAGGCTCTCGGCTCTGATGTCCGGATTGAAATATTAAAATTACTGCTGCGGAATAATGGAATGAATATGAATGAGATTGCCACGGAGTTGAATATTACGAACGGGGCACTCACCAGTCACATAAAGAAATTGGAAGATTGCGGTCTTATTACAGTTTCCAGTAAATCAGAAGGTCACGGAAACAAGAAAATTTGTCATGTTCATCTGGATAAAATATTGATTGATTTAGATCAACAAAATGATGATAAGAATTTATATCAAACTTCTATAAAAATTGGACATTTCTCTGATTACAGTGTATATCCCACCTGTGGTCTTGCTTCTTCAAAGACAATCATTGGTCAAGTGGATGATTCCAGGTACTTTTCCCATCCCGATCGATACAACGCAGATATTCTCTGGTTTACCAAAGGATACGTAGAATACATAATACCTAATTTTATACCTTTTTCTCAAAAAATAAATCAGATTACCATATCAACAGAATTAAGCTCTGAGGCTCCTGGCTTTAATGATGTGTGGCCTTCTGACATCTATTTTTACTTAAATGACACTCACATTGGAACCTGGACCAGCCCTGGAGATTTTGGGGATGTAAAGGGAATCTTTTCACCTGACTGGTGGTACCCTAATTGGAATCAATACGGACTGCTCAAGCTTCTTGTCATTAACCAAAAGGGAACCTTCATTGACGGACTTCAAATTTCTGAAGTATCAACGAAGCATTTGCAGCTGGATTATCGCAGTACGCTCAGGTTTAAAATTGGTGTTCCTGATCAAGCGGAGCACATTGGAGGCTTAACCATATTTGGTAAAACCTTTGGAAATTACAATCAGGATATTAATGTCCTGATTAATTATAGCCCACTCTGACAAAATCAACTGATGCATTACCATATGACTTACTGTTTGTAGAATAAATTTCAGTATAATTAATTATTTGATTTTCATTCGATTTCAGTGCAATTATTTAGTTTCCATGGTTAGATTTCTCTTTTCATTTCTCTATATAACGAATGTCTATACAACAACTTTCATACTTTGCGTATAATTTAATGTCATGAAAAATAGGACGAGTAACTGCTTCAGATATTCAAAATCAGGAGCAGTTATTCGTCCTAAAGTATTATACAGTTTCAGTATGATACAGACTCAATTATGTTTTAAATTAATCTTAGTCCCCTTCTCTAAGCCGTTCCACTACTGTCCTCTTGCTTATGCTCTTATATATGATTTCGGGAGTAAAGAAACATATCATTGCTATCATAAGATACATTAGAATAATGGCAAGGAACGGATAGGTAAACCGGGCATAGGCTGCCACATTCTTAATCAACAAAAAAACAATATAGTTAATCAGATTACCAATAGTTAAACAGCATATGATTGTGATAACGGCATAACCGATTCCCTCCTTTTTAAGCATGGATTTCAATTGTGCTTTACTCATACCAATGCTCTCAAGGGTTGCCAACTCCTGTTTACGTGTGATAATGCCTACGGACATTACGTTAACAAAATTAAAGATACCAATTAGTCCGAGGATTAACGAGACACCGCCTCCCAATACCATCATAATTGTTTTGGCGTCCTGCATATCTTTTCGTGCTGCATAACGTGAAATCATCTCAATCTCCTGAGATTTTGATAAATCCGTTATCGTATTATAAATGGATTCCTCATCTGCACTTTGGGTATTTATGTCCACGGAAAGTATGTGTGGTTTGGAAAAATACTGTTGCAGGAAAGAATTAGATATTAAAATCTCCGGACCGCTAAAACTAGTTGAGGAACCGGTCCCTGAACCATTGTAGGATACCCTACCTCCATTGATCATCTGGAATCCATCCTCCTTCTCACCACCTTTAATGTCTAAAACAGATACCTCTGAAAAGCAATCTGCAATCTCTATATCATTTTCATTTCCATTTCTACTGTTAATAAACGCAATTTCACCACGTTCAAAAGCTTCTGCATCAATAGGTACTGATAGAGTTTTATTTATTTCATCCAGCTGCAGCGAGTCAATACCCTTCAATCCACATCCAAGAAGTTTTTCAATAGCCTCCTCTTTTGATAAGTTATACTCTTTGCTAACCAAATTAACATATGGATCAAGTTCTTTAGAATAATTAAGCTCACCAAACTCAAGGGTTGTCGTTCCAATTTCTTCTATCCCTTTTAATTTTCTGATACTTTCTATAAAATCAGCATCTAATCCATAGTCAGGAAATGCGTTTTTTGAGCCAATAGAAAAATCGTAAGCATACTCGGTATTTACACGGTAATCAATATCCATGCTAGGTACGATTGTCATAATGATGGAGAATATCATAATGCCTAAAAACAGGCTTAACATTACAATTGCCGCTTGCTTGCGACTGCGGAATAAGTTGCGAACAGCCATTTTATAAGTAATCTTTTTCTTTGCCAGCGAAAAATTAATTTTATCAACATCTCCCGCTGTAAATTTCAACGCCTCAATGGGAGATATATTGGCTGCCTTTTTTGCAGGCGCTGCCGCCCCGAATACTGCCGTTAAAATAGTAAATACAATTGCTCCTGCATATATAATTGGCGAAAAGGATACCACAGGACCAGTAGCAATTCCACTGTTTGAAATGACTGCAGGAACAATTAACAACGAAACAATAGCGGACGCCGCGCATCCAATTGGCAGACCTATGATACATAACCTAAGTATCTGCCCAAGGATAATACGACGTATTTGCCTGGGTGTTGTTCCTAAGGTTTTGAACATTCCATAGAAGCGTACCTCCTTTGAAATAGAAATATACATAACGTTATAGATCAGAAGATACCCTGTAAACATTAAGAATATTATTATCACCAATAAGGCTATATAGGTGGTGGTATTTCCATAGGTACTGGTATATGCAGGTGACTCTGTATAAGCTTGATTATTGGAAAACTCCAAATCATTTATTAACCTATCAATATTCTTACTTATATCCTTATCTTTTTTAAAAATAAGGTTGACCATAAGGTTATCGGTGGTTATCTTGCCATATTTCTCTGCAAAGGCCTTTGATGTATAGATCGCTATAAATCCATTCTGTCTGCTATGTGCATATTCCGTATAAATACACGATACTATAAAACGTTCTGTTCTAACTTCCCCGGTACCATTTACGACAAAGGATAAAGGGATTTCCATACCGATTTTAGGATGATCAATTCCCAGAGCCTCCAGAAGATATCTCGATAACATAATCTCATTTTCTTTTTCTGCGTATTCTCCCACTACGCCTGTAAAGGTCGGACCAAAAATTTTTAACCACTGGGTTTTATCGACATAAACCAGATTAAGGTCCTCAAACTTTTGTATATCTCTCGTTTGGGCGGCATATACTCCCAATCCTACCGTTTCTACATAATCCAGCGAATATATTTTCTCCAGCTGCTCTTCGGTAGGATGACTGAACGCCATCTGAGAAACCGAGCCTTGCATACGCTTTTCCTGCATATTGATCGACTCATAGTAGCTAACTCCTATGCTAAACACAGATGCAATCAGAAAGGTCGTGAGCGTTATTGCGGCAACCAGAAAAAAATTGCACCTTTTATCCGATGCCAGGGCACGTCTGGTAATTTTTCTAATAATGGCAGTATCGTTATTTCTCATGTTTACCCACCTCACCTTTTATCTTGCCATCTTCCATACGGATGACTCGATCAGCAAGCTGCGCGATATATTCGTTGTGCGTTATCATCAACATGGTTTGATGAAATCGATTAGTGGTCATTTTAAGAACACCTAAAACATCTTGACTTGTCTTGCTGTCCAAGTTGCCGGTCGGTTCATCTGCAAGGAGTATTGATGGCTTCATAGCCAGTGCCCGGGCAATTGCCACACGCTGCTGCTGACCTCCCGAAAGCATATTTGGCCTGGCCTCCCGCTTTTCCTTAAGTCCTAAGGTAGCAATAATTTCATCTACATAAGGCTTGTCTACTGTATTACCATCAAGTTCGATTGGCAGCACAATATTCTCATATACACTTAAAACAGGAACCAGATTATAGTTCTGAAATACAAAACCAACATTCCGCCTGCGAAATATCGTGAGCTGCTCATCCGTCATTCTAGATAATTCATGTCCATTTACAGTAACCATTCCCCCGGTAGGCTTATCTAAGCCCCCCAACATATGCAATAACGTACTTTTACCGGAACCGGAAGTTCCTACAACTGCAACAAATTCCCCTGCCTCAATTTCTAAATCAACATTGTCAAGGGCACGTACAACATTAGGTTCCTTACCATAATACTTTTTTAATTCTTGTGCTGTTAAAATCGCCATAATTTGTCCTCCAAGCTCTAAGAAAGCGTGCTTACATTCACTCTTTGAACACAAACCACAGTGTGAAAACGCTTTTCTTTCACACTAGCCAAACATCCTTCCCTTTGTGTTAGCTTGTGCCAAGTGCGTCTTTTACACTCTGGTTTTGCAGGCACAAGCTTTAGGTGTGCATTATGTTTATTGATTCACACTAGCCTCCTTAGTTTATGACTATATCATACGCCGTAATTCTTACAGAATTTTAACAAAACCTTTTCTCTTTCTTACAGCTCTGTAAGAATTTAATTTTTACTATTTTGCAGGAATAATGAAAAAGCTGTAAACTTGCCCGGAATTGAATCGATCATGATATACCCGCCTTGCTTCTCCATAATCAATGAGGAAAGATATAGACCAAGACCTGTACCCTCAATTTCCATTCCATTGTTACCTCTATAAAAGCGTTTAAAAATTAAATTCCAATCTTCTTTTTCAACCCCTATCCCATGATCGGTTATGATAATTTTAGTATAAAGCGCCATCTGTTCAACTGCCACTTCTATACTTGAATCAGCTGGCGAATACTTAATGGCATTTTCCAGAATATTAGTGATGGCTTCACTGGTCCATTTTCTATCGTGATATAATAAATAATTCTCAAAGTCCGAAACAAGTATTTCAATATTTTTCTTGGAAGCTGCCGCGATGACGCTATGAATACTTTCTAAGATAGTCTGTTTTACATTTCCCTCTGCAGGGGCGAGCTGAATCGCTCCAACTTCAAGCCGTGACATCTTAATTAAGCTGTCCATCATCCATTGCAGCTTATCTGTGCCTGCTTTTATACGATATAAGAATTCTTCGTTTTCATCTGTACTTAAATTTCCTTCCAGCAAGAGTTCTGAATACATAGAAATTCCAGCCAGAGGCGTCTTCATCTGATGTGACATATCCGAAATAAAGCCCTGTATTACTTCCTTTTCTTTCTTATTTTGAGTCACATCTAATATACACATTTCTATGATGCGATTTGCTTTATAGGTAAGTTTTGATATACGGTTATCTCTGACGGTTTCCAAAGGTTCGCTCATGTCTTTTGCTAAGATACGTTCCATAACTGTATCAATGGAATTGTAAACCTTTGCAACATATCTTCGACAGAGCAGCACCGTCATACTGCAACAAACAATTACGACTGCAAGAATAATATATAGTTCCATACTCACCGTTCCTTTACCCAAATATAACCCAGTCCATAAATTGTCTTTAAGGTTTGAGGTTTTTTAGGGTCCTCCTCGATTTTAGCTCTCAAACGGCTGATGTTGACCGGCAAAGTATTTTCATCTACAAAGTTCCCCTGATTGTCCCACAAGGCAGAAAGAATTTGTTCTTTGGAAAGAATTTGTCCCGCATTAACCATCAGCAAATACAATAAGCGATATTCCGTTGAACTGATTGGTATCTCTTCTGTCTCCTTCAAATTGATGCGAAAAAACTTGCAGGAGGAAGTATTGAGCCGATATTCCCCAATTTCAATCAGGTTTGAGTCCTGTCTATCCAACCGCCGAAACAAAGCCTCCACCCGTGCCCGCAGTACCGACAGAGAAAATGGCTTTGTAATGTAATCATCCGCACCTGACATAAATCCCGATACCTGGTCTATTTCCATATCACGTGCAGTAAGCATAATGATTGGAATCGTTGTTTTCAACCGAATATTCTTACAAAAGTCTAAACCATCCCCATCCGGCAATCCTAAATCAAGAATGATAAGACTTATTTTATTTTGAGTAAAAATAGCTTCGCCAGCCTTTAAGGTATTGGCACACAGAACGGCGTAGCCATCTTTTTCAAAAGTGAACGTAATACCTCTGCTTAAATTTTCGTCATCTTCAATAATTAAAATGGTCTTCATATCATACCCCCATTTTCTTCTATCTCTTATGTCATATTCCTTATTTCTGACAAGATATCCTAATTTTAATTAGTTTAACATAATCTAATGTGCAAAACACCCCTTTAAATATCAGTAGTATAAATTCTTTTCTACAACAAAAAAGATCACTGCAGCTGAAATGATATGCTACCCCCATATAGGCTTGTTATATTTCAATATCCTATATGAGGGTAGCATATCAGCCGAAACTGTGTGACCTTATTTTCTTTCTCCTATTTGGTGTAAAAGATCTTTAAAGCTAGCATATATAATTCACTCAATTTATACAACCTTCTAAGCTTTTTTTCGAATAACATTCTTACCTTTAAATAAGTGTAAAACAGTGATATAAGCTATTAGCATAAGTATTATATATACTATTTTTTGATGTATTTTTATTTCAGAAACAACAATCGATATATCTACTACAAACATACAAACAGACCAAAATATTAGATATAAAATTTTTATTATTTTCATGAAATCACTTCTTTCCTTATTCATTGTTTTCCTCTCCGTACCAATGTCTCCCTTTTCGAGTTCAAATAGACAGTCAAGTATCCTTGTAAAATCTGTATAATACTCCCATCGTTATGTTAAAAAGAAAATCACCCCTTGGTTGTAATAATTTCAACGGGATATTAGGGGACAAGGTTATTGTCACTAATAACCTGACAACAACCTCATGCCCCTTTCATCCCACATTATTTGAATACGGGTTTCGCACTAACAACAGCTGAATACGGACTGCCTGATTCCCAACCATCATAGAAGTAATTGGCATAAATTTTATAGTAGTACGTATGGTCATAATTTGTAGTCATATCCAGATAAGAGGTACCTTTTACACTAGCAATTTTCGTGTAAGGATCTGTTTTCTTATTGGCTCTGTATATCTGATATCCGGTAGCACCAGTAACACTTCCCCAAGTTAGTTTAATACTATGATACCCGCTGACTGCTGCCTTCAGTGACTTAGGAACGGTAGGACTAACCATAATCGTACAAGTAGATTTTTTATTTCCAACAAGAGCTGTTATCTTTGTCGTTCCTCCTGTTATTGCCGTTAGTTTACCTTTCGAGTCGATGGTTGCTACCTTTTTATTACTGCTTGTCCAAGTAATCTTCTTATTTACTGTGGTATTATCTGGGTAAAATACAACATTTAGAGTCTGCTTCACTCCTGGTTCAATTCTTACCCTTTTCTCTTTGATTAATATATCGTCTAAGCCTATTTTACTGGAAGCCCCTTCAATGACATATTTGTAGCGAAGCGCTTCACCTTTCAGATATTTTGCTGCATAAGAATTCTTATAAACGGAAAAAAGTATATTGGTTTTATTAAATGTATCTACCCCAATACTTTTAAGTTTCTCTGGTAATTTTAAATATTTTAATTTGCTGCATTTTTCAAAAGCCATACCTTCTATTTTGGTTAATCCCTTTGGCAAATTAATGCTTTCCAATTTAGTACATTCAAAAAATGCATTGGCTCCAATAACTGTAACAGTATCCGGTAAGCTTATATTTTTTATTGAAGCACCTGCAAAGGCACCCCCAGGTATTGTTTTCATATTCTTTGGCAATTTAACACTGGTCAACCTGCTGCAATTGGCAAAAACAAAGCTTCCCAAGTTCACCAAACTATCCGGAAGTGATAAACTTGTAAGATAGCTGCAACCATTAAATGCTTGTTCTTTGATTGTAGTTACACCATAAGGTATAACAATTTTCGTAAGCTTAGTGTCTCTAAACGCATTTTCCCCAATCGTTTTAACGCCGTTAGGAATATTAACACTGGTAAGATTGAAGTTTCGGTAAAATAAATAATCGCTTATTTCTGTTAATCCTTCCGGAAGTATTACCTTTGTTAAACTATTACAATTATAAAAGGCAAAACTTCCAATAGAGGTAACGTTCTTAGGAATAGTTACACTCGTTAATTTAATACAGTTATAGAACATTTTATCGCCAACCCTTGTAATGCCCTCTGGCAGTACAACGCTTTGAAGATTGGTATACCCCACAAAGAATTCATCTGGAATTGATACTACCTGATAATCCTGTCCATGAAAGGAAACCACACTGGGCAGGACAACACTTCCTGATAACGTACTGGCAAAACTATGATCCAACAATGCCACTTTGCCTTTTATTTCTTCATCCGCATCACTTAATATTTGATAATCAAAAACAAATCTGGATGTTTTATAAGAAAACCGCTCACCAATGCAAGTTATTCTTGCACCTTCTGGTATAACAATTGACTCAGAGATTGGGGAATATATGAATGCATTTACACCCAACATCTCCAGTCCCTGCGGAAGCTTTAAGTCAGTAAGATTTGAACAATCTGAAAATGCGCGAACACCAATACTTTTAAGACTTTCCGGAAAATTTATACTTGACAAGTTTGCACTAGAAAAAGCATGGTTACCAATGCTTAACAATCCCTCTGGCAAAATAATACTTTCAAGGCTAAAATTACTGTTAAACACTCCTTCACCAATACTTACTACTCCATCTGGAATTGTAATTGATTTAAGAGAATAGCAATTACTAAAAGCATAATCCCCCATACTTAATACGCTCATAGGAAGATTAATATCACTTAAGTCCGAACAGTTATAAAAAGCATAACTTCCAATTTCACTTATTGTGTTAGGAATTAAAACACCTGTAAGGTTGTACATATTTTTAAATGAACTATCACCTATTTCAGTGACTGAATAAGCTTTCCCTAGTCGTGTTATAGTAGAAGGGATCTCTATATTTCCATACACTATATCTTTATCTTTGACTCCAATTACTTTTACATTTTCAATACCAACATCCATATTACTCGTTGGACTTACCACTTCGTATTGAAGTGTGGTTCCCTTATAAAAATAATTAAATTTAAACCCCTCTGCTGTAGATACAGCCGTATCTGCCTGTACATATTGAGGTATCCCTATTATAGCTGTCAGTAGTAAAAATAATAAGCCCACCAGTAACCCTTTTCGTCTTGTTCCCATAATCTACTCCCCTGTTATGAATTTTGATGAGTCGGCAAGTATTAATAAAAATAAATTTCTATTTAAATACAAACCACCACAGTATAAGAGTCTACATGGAAATAGGTTTAAATTCATTAGTAAAGTAATGGCATAGATAGGTCTATCTCCTAAATATAGTCCATATATTTGTAAAAAATACGGACTATATTATGAGCAAAAAAGCCCAAGTAGTAATTAGTTTTATTTTTCTTTTAATTTTCATTTGCATAACTGTATATGGCATAACCTTTAGAATTGATGAAAATGAAAGGCTGTCATATAAAGAAGTTAATAACACTATTCAGAAAGATAGTAATGTTAAAAACTCAGATATTTATTATGAGTTCTTAACCGATTTTAACTGTCAGGGAGAAGAGTATTACTACGCTTTTATCCAATTAGCTGGATATGACTCCCCCATTCTGTTACTTTCGGATGCTGTTTATACGGATAACCATGAATATAAAGTTGCGATGGGAACAGACATTTATTATCCTGTTAACAATCAAATAACAAGGTTTGGAAGTATTGGTTCGGATGGAACAGCATATCCGATTTCCGCTGATAAATCTGGCATTTTTACGGCAGGTGGACATAATGTAGCAAAGTATAGTCTTGACGATAAAAATGGTAAATTGAAATTAATTTATAAATATGAAATGTTCTTCTATGTAGTAGGTGAAGCAGTAAAAGAAATTACCATAGAAATTACGGATGATGATAATAAAATTGTAAACAAAGAAGGTTTAATTAAAGCAAATAAAGAGTATGGTAATGCAAATAAAATATATTTTAAACGCTTATGTTAACCAGGAAACTGTCCATTCAATGTATCAGCCTTTGAGAATGTTCCGTGCATAACAATAGTATAATTGGATATGCGACAAAGGGGACGTGGTTCGTGTCACTCTTATAATGACACAAAACACGTCCCCTTATCACTGCTTATTGCTCTAACTTATAAACCTTTGCCTCATATGGTCGAATGAGTTCTTTCCTGTCATCCGGATAATTACTAATTAATAACTCTGCCTTACTATTCTCAAACTGTGTAGGAATCTGGAACTCAAGCTCCTCCGTTGAGAAATTGCAGATAACCAGCAAGGTTTCATTATTAAGTATTCTTGTAAACACATATAACTGCTCGTCATCCTCCATGAGGAGCTCATAAGAACCGTATACAATAATATCATTCTCATGGCGTAACTGTATCAATTCTCTATAATAATTATATATTGACTTTTGATCATCCACTTGCTTTTTAGCATTAATGCTATCATAATTCTTATTTACTGCAATCCAAGGTGTTCCGGTGGTAAACCCACCATTCTCACTCTCATCCCACTGCATCGGCGTTCTTGCGTTATCTCGTCCAATATGCTGAAGATAGTCCATCATAAGCTCTGGTGCAATTCCTCTATCGTTAACATATTCCGCATAGGCATTAATGGACTCAATATCCTTATAATCCTCAAGCTTATCAAAATTAGCGTTGGTCATGCCCAATTCTTCACCCTGATAAATATAAGGCGTTCCTCTCATCATATGAAGGCAGGTTCCTAACATCTTCGCTGATAATTCACGATATTCCCCTGTATCTCCAAACCTTGATACCGCCCTCGGTTGATCATGATTACTCCAGAATAAGCAGTTCCAGCTGGTACCCTCTAAAGCAGTCTGCCATTTTGTCATAACTCTCTTTAAATCAGTAAGTTTAAAACGACGATTGCTCCACTTACCAAACTCACCGGAATCCAGGTCCATGTGTTCAAATTGGAATACAGTGTTTAATTCCTTTCTGTCATAGCCGGCATATTTGGCTGCCTCCTCCAGCGTCACACCGCAAGCCTCTCCTACTGTCATAATATCATATTTAGAAAGAACCTTTTGATTCATATCCTGCAGATATTCATGTACTCTCGGGCCATGGATGCAATAGGGTGACAAGTCTCCGTAAGGTCCGCCGTACACCTTACCATCCGGAAGTTCCTGTATTTTAGAAATGAGACTGATAACATCCATACGAAATCCATCAATTCCCTTATCCAGCCACCAGGTCATCATATTAAATATTTCATCTCTGACCTTAGGATTCTCCCAGTTTAAGTCCGGCTGTTTCTGTGAAAATATGTGCAAGAAATACATATCTGTACTTTCATCGTACTTCCAGGCAGAACCTCCAAACCAGGACCCCCAATTGTTCGGAGCCTTTCCGTCCTTGCCTTCTCTCCAGATATAATAATCCCTGTAGGGATTGTCCTTGGATTTCCTGCTCTCAATGAACCATTGATGTTCATCCGAGGTATGGTTAACCACTAAGTCCATAATAATCTTTATGCCCATTCTATGAGCTTTCGTAAGCAGTTCATCAAAATCCTTCATTGTACCGAAATCATCCATGATTGCTTGATAGTCACTGATATCATATCCATTATCATCATTGGGAGATTGATACATCGGGGAAATCCATATAACGTCGATACCTAATTCCTTCAGATACCCTAATTTACCAATGATACCTTGAATATCACCTATTCCGTCCCCATTGCTATCCATAAAACTACGAGGATATATCTGATAAACTACAACTTCCTTCCACCATTGCTTTTGTTCCATTGTTCTACTCCTTATCGTAAATAATAACTAATCTAAAAGTCTATCCAGACATTACTCCAAAACTCCAATTTAGGTACACTAAACTTAACTGCCCAGCCTCGGTCTGTTTTTATTTTAGTATACACCAATTTCTGAACTTTACCATGATTTTCATCCGGAGAAATAAAATAAATTCCTTTCACCTCCTGATCAATCTGAACTTGCAGCTGGATATCAGATTGCTCCTGTGGTCTATTCTTTCCAAGGTTCCATTCACTGTCAGTATTGCCACAAAGGTTGATTAGGCTGATTAGCTTTCTATTCTCTTTTTCTCTAACGGTAAGCCATACCTTCCCTGGTTCGGCATTCACACTCCAGTCATCATGCAGGCACAGGTATTCGGTGTTATCCCAGCCGATATGTGTCATACTCACATCAACAAGGTCCTTATCATAGAACAGTTCCATGTATTGTACCAGAAAATCATAATAGGTTCGCAGCTTGTTACCGGTTTCCTCCTTTATGATGGAATGGTCCACATAATACCCCTGGGTCAGCACTCCATTTTCTTCTCCCAGTAATAAATGATAGGCTCCGTTCACCGTAATTGCCGCTGTTAATAGATATGCCGCATAGGCTGCCCTTTCCTCCTGCTCGGTTCGAAAAGGTTTCAAATAAGCAGCCAGTATCACCGGCTTCCTATCTTCCCCTTCTCTTTTGGCATCCTTAATCACCTGTTTGATATGACTGTAGGTAACATAGGGCTCCCATACCTCAATATAGATTGCATCTTGTGGTGACTTTGCAATTGTCTTAACCGGCCAGTTACCGACATTGTTAAATATCAGGTGGTTATCCTCCGTCAATTCACTCAGTCGTTTCTTAGTGTCCTCAATTAAAGAAGGATATTCTTCCTCCAGCTTTAATAATCTTTCTTTCTTATAAGCATAAGCTGTCTTCGGGAAACCATAGGTATCCATATGAATACCATCGAAACCAACGCCTTTTATTGCTTTGGCATATTCTCCTATGATATGATTTCTCCAATTATATCCTCTGCCAACATTCATGATATAGAATATATCAATAAAAACAAGTGGATCTCCTGCACTGGTATAGAGTGCAGCTTCCTTATTCTCTTCATAATATTTTTTTGATGCGGCATAAATTGCACCGTATCCCATAGACTTCATTCCATAATTTCTACAAGTTGTTATCTTTTTCTTAACTACCTCCAGGCTAACTTCCCGTCCCATCATATCTCTGTAAACACTTTCGTCAGAGACCAGATTATCATGGCGATAGGACCAGTCATAGTATTGAACATAATTAATATGGTACTTTCTCAAATTACTGATATCGTTACAATCACTTCCCTTAGCCTCATTAAAATCACTTAAAAAGCCATATCGAATTGCCTTACCGCAATCGGATACCACATCAAAGGCTGTGTTACTTATACATAACAATTCTTCTCCACTTGATACTTCAAGCTCTACTCCATACCCACCAAAGCCAGTTTCCATTCCCTTGATTTCCAGGATACTGCTGCCCTTCTCCAAATTATAAACACCTTCCTGTATGGTATCTTGAAGATGTGTGATTCTTAAAACACCACGACAGGTGTCTGTTGTCAGTGTATCAAGTTCAACAATTATCTTAATTGGCTCATTACTTAAATACTGTGCCTTTTCCGGATATATATCTATTCTCATATTCTCCTCCACTTCTTATCTAACTTTTGGTGCTCTCCATACGGGATAGAACCTCAAAAGCATACCAACATTTGCTTCGTCAATTTACACATTAACTTTGTTTTGCATTACTTACTCAAAGACCCTATTGTGCAATTGACAAACAATATTACCCCTTCAAAGCACCCTCGGTTAACCCCTTCATTAAGTTTTTCTGGAACAACAGGAATGCCGCCACCACCGGTACAATTGCGATAACCGCTGTTGCAGCCATCAAATTCCACTTAGCACCGGCAAACTGTTGAAAGTATACCGATAATGCCTGGGGTACATTATGCTTACTGCTGTCCTGTAAAAAGAACACTGCCTGAGAATAGTTATTCCAGATACCAAACCCATTTAAAATTACAATTGCTGATATGGATGGCTTTAACAAAGGAAAAATAATTCTCCAAAAGGAAGAAAACCAAGTACAACCATCAATAATCGCTGATTCCTCAATCTCTCTCGGCAAGGATTTTATAAATCCCTGGAACACGAATACCGACTGTGGGAGAGCAATTGTCGCACATACCAGCGCCATTCCCCAGAGGGTATTAATTGCATGCAGGTCAATCATAAGAGAATAAAGCGGTACTGTATTAATAATTCCGGGAATCATCATACAACTGATTAAGATTCCAAAGATAATCTTATTAAATTTATAATGAAATCTGGCAATCGTATAAGCTGCCATAGCACCAAATATAATGATGATGGATATGGACAGCACGGTTATGATTGCAGAATTTATCATCGCGGTTCCTATATTGGATTTAAACCAGCCTTCTATGTAATTATTAAAATAGAAGTCCGGAATAAAGATATTTCCTTCATAAAATACTCTCTTAGGGGTATTAAGCGACAAAATTAAAAGTACAAAAAACGGTATCAGACACAGGATACAAATGAATGCAATGCTCAAATATCTCAAGGAACTAAATATTCTTTTCAATGGTTATCCTCCTTTCTAATCCATATTTTTATTTCTGGTCAGTCTCATAGAAATCAGCACGGGTACCAGAATAATAAAGAACATAATAATTGCAACAGCGGTGGAATACCCCGTCTTACTGCCGTAACACATTCTCATGATATAGATACTTAAAGTCTCGGTAGAATAACCCGGACCTCCTCCGGTTAAAGACATAACAATATCAAACACAGAAAGAGAACCAATAATATTGGTAACCACATTAATGCGAATAGACGGAATTAATAATGGCAACGTAATATAACGAAACCCTTTAACGGCCGAAGCCCCATCGATTTTGCTGGCTTCGTACAGCTCACCGGGAATTGCCTGAAGGCCTGCCAGATAAATCACCATAGTCATACCAGCATACTGCCATACATTAACAAGGATCAGAACAATCATTGATGTGGTATAACTTCCAAGCCAATTGCCAAACCAGGCTCCTTTTCCCGCATTATCAAGTACATGAAAGATAAATCCTCTCCCCGGCTGCAGAAGTAAATACCAGATGTACCCCATAATCAATGGACTTATAACCGCAGGCAGATAGATAATCATACGCGCGATACCCTTACCCTTGAACTTACTATCCATGAGCAGTGCATAGAGCAGACCAATAATATTTAAGAGCGGTGCACTTCCTATTGCAAATAATAGTGTCGTCTTAATATTATTAATTGCTCTGGCATCCTGAAAGAAGCGTGTAAAATTATCTAACCCAATGAACTTTGCCTTACTAATTCCATCCCAATCCGTCAGACTCATGCCAATTCCTTTGAATAAGGGATATAGAAAAAAGATAGAAAAAAGCACAAATGCAGGAATTGCCATGAAGGTATGCAACCCAATTTTCTTTTCTCTCATAATAACAACCTTGCCTTTCTATGAAAGGAGCCATTGCAAAGACACCTAAGTTATTTTTGCAACAGCCCTCTTTTAAATACTTTCTCATTCACTCGATATATAGAATCACCTAAGTAAATATATATTAACTACGAAATTTGATTAAAGTGTCAAAAGTCATAAGTATACTTTAATGATGAATATGTGTGTATATACATTCAGATGGCGCAGACCGGCATCTTGGGATTGCCTTCTTTTTAGGCAATCCCAAGATGGTAAGGCAAGTCCAGATGAATATATATGCATACATATTCATCTTCACAGCATAATCAGACTTTTGACTCTTTAATCAAATTTAAGTTTATAATGATTATTCCATACCCTCATCCCAAGCCTTTTCATATGCTTGTGCAAAGGCTTCAGGGGTATAAGTTCCTGCTAACAACTCTTGAACCATACGTCCTGCATCATCACCGGAAAAGCCAGCTGGTTTTTCATTGGTAAATCCAATATTTACAGCATTTTGAACTGCATCACTTACTTCAGTTACAATATTAGCAGGAGCCCATTCAGCTGTTACATCGGTAAATGCACTTGGTGCTTTTGAAGTCTCACTGTATTTCTTTTGATTTTCAGCGTTAAATAAGAAGTTCAGGAACTCGATTGCTTCTTCCTTATGTTCTGAAGTAGCTGATATAGAATATCCAGA
Organism: Bacillota bacterium; assembly: GCA_023407575.1. Taxonomy (GTDB): domain Bacteria; phylum Bacillota; class Clostridia; order Lachnospirales; family Lachnospiraceae; genus Mobilitalea. The sequence goes on along the minus strand of JAEYLX010000026.1, from coordinate 163,169 downwards.
GTCCTCGGCACTTAACACCACTGCTTTTGAATCAGGCATATATGCCGGATATGGTGCAAATCCAATCTTATCCTGCATATCAGGATTTGCTTCTAACAAGCTTGATAAGATCCACATACCGTTGCTTAACATCGCTGCTTTTCCATTTACGAAGTCCTGAACACAGTTGTCACTGGTAGCGGTCAATACATCTTCATTGATTAAGCCTTTATCCTGTAATTCAAGTAATTTCTCTGCAAATACTGCCATAGGACCATCCGCAGCACCAAAGTTAAGCTTTGCTTTATCATTATCCAGCATAGCCTTTTTTGCTTCCACTGCACCTAGGTTTTGCTTGATATATCCATGAGGAATAAATTCAATCAGATGTCCCAGATGCCATGCCTCATTACCAAAAATAAACCAAGGTGTAACGTCCGGTTTTGCAGCTTTAATCGCCTCAAGGTTTTGAACAAATTCATCCCAGGTAGTCGGAACACTTAATCCCAAATCATTATAAATTTCTTTGTTGTAGAAGAATCCAGCCATTGTCATATTGGTACATACTCTGTACTGTTTTCCTGTCTTAACATCGGTGCAAGCTTCCTTCATCGCAGGGGTAAGTCGATCCCACCATTGAGACTGTTCGGATAAATCCAAATATTTGCCCTCATCCACAAAGCCTTGTTCATAGGTTGTCATAATATCAGGTGCTTGTTCTGCAGCAAACTTAATCTTGATAATGTTGCTGGCATCCTTTTGATACTCCTGCTCTACGGTAATTCTATCTTGTGACTCATTGAAATCTTTGATAATCTCATTCATTAAGTCAATGGTTTCGATTTTACCGGTAAATAATTTAAGAGTAACATGCTCTTCTTTCTTATCACCGCCATCATCTGTTTGATCAGAACCCTTTGAGCTATCCCCATTTTTATTGCCTGAAGTGCTGCAACCGGAAATCATTCCGACAACTAACATACAGCACAATAGAATTGATAAATAACGTTTGATTTTCATATCATAGTTACCTCCTCTTTTTGATATATTAACCTTAACACCAAATCTTCGGCTCTTAAATACCACATTCTTTTGGTTTAAGTGCGGGTTTATTGGATATGATATTCTGTTATTGAACTACGAATTTATAGTAAGTATAATGAAAATGTACCAAGTTTGCCGCGCTTTTTTAAATAGACTGGAGATACAAATGGAGAAAAAAAACAAGCTTTCCTATAGAGATTGGAACTTCAAAAAAAAGCTCCTAATCATCATATCTACTCTTATTATTGCCATTGTGGTATTTATTTCAATACTTAACTATGCCTTGTATTCCAGAAACTTTACAAAGCAGACCATCAGTCAGACACAGCAAATCATCGAGCAGATCAGCATTAATATTGATACGTATCTGGATGAATTGTTCCGATTGAACCTTTCTCCCTATTATGATGATGAGATTATGCAGCAGCTTGAGCAGGAATATACCACCGAAGCTGACAATCTGAACAAGAAGCGAATTATTGAGAACTTTCTTGCCTCTGTTATGACACTGCCTCGAAGTGAGATCTTGAGAGTTTATATTCTAACCGACCTTCATCTTTACTCCTACACAAGAACTCCCTTTGATATGAAGGACTACAACACTTATCAGAAGACTGACTGGTATCAACAGGCAATGCAGTCCTCGACTCCTGTTTTCGTTCCCATCCACTCTGAGAAAGTATTCGGAGAGATACCCATTAAGATCTTTTCCATTGCACAGCGTATCAGAAGTAAAGAAGATAATTCAAAGGTGTTAGCAGTGATAAAGGTTGATGCTAATTATACCGGTATTAAATCCATTTGCGATCAGGTTCAATTAAAAGAAAAAGGCTCCATTTTTATTATAGATAATGAAAAGAATATCGTATATCAGAACAATCAACTAGATAATAAGAACATCATTGAAGCCCTCAACACCTCCTCCTTTAATCAGGATGGTGACTACCGGCAAACCATTGATTCTGACAAATATATCATTAATGTAGCTTCCTTAAAATCCTCTGATTTAAAGGTAATTGCTATCAACTCCTATAACGAACTTAATAAAAATGCAAGAGCAATTCGCAATATCACTATTTTACTGGCGGTAATTGGAATGCTCTTCGCCTTAATTATACTATTTATCTTTGTTCAAAACTTTTTTAAGCCCTTATTTAATATTATCAGTTTAATGAAAGTAGTTCAGAAAGGCGACCTATCAGTTCAGGTAGCCGTTAAGAATAATGATGAGATTGGGTATCTTGCCAAATCCTTTAATAAGATGATACTGCGGCTTAATGTTATCCTTGAGAAAAACACGCAATTAGTAAAAGAGGTCTATGAGTCAAGATATTTACAAAAGGAGGCACAGTATAATATCCTTTGTGGTCAGATAAAACCGCATTTTCTTTACAACACGCTGAATACCATCAGCTTATTAATCAAATGCAAAAACACAGACGGAGCAATTCAAAGTATCGAACAGCTGTCCTTATTCCTAAGAGGGATTATGAATGCAGATAAGAATATCTCCATGTCCACAGAAATCAATATCGTTAATTCCTATCTGGGAATTTTAAAAGCCAGATATGGTGAGAACTTATCCTACCATATTGATATATCCTCGGATTATGCAGACTATCTCATTCCTGCTTTAACCCTTCAGCCCATTGTTGAAAATGCCATCATTCACGGCTGTGAGGTAAAACGGGGGCAATCTGTGATTCATATTTATAGTACTGCTGATAATAATTACCTTCAGCTGCATGTCCAGGATAATGGGATTGGTATAGAGGAAATGACTTTAAATAAGTTAAATGAAGATCTTTCAAAGGACATCACTACTACAGAAGAGGATGACTTAGAGAACCGCTCAATTACAGAAAGTATTGGATTAATGAACGTTAACAAGCGAATTAAATTAAAGTATGGAAATCAATATGGAATAAAAATTGAATCCTCTGAGACAGAAGGAACTCATGTTGTTTTAAGTTTACCAGTCAAGAAGGAATAAATTCTTAAAAAGCTGTGGTACTTATGTTGCATTAAACCTATTAATTAATATAGAACAACTTACAGAAAAAGGCTCTTAAACTAATGAGATTATTAATATTAAATCAATATAATCTATTCAATATATCTACTAAAAGCGATGGAAAGGGGATGGAATTATGTATACTACACTTATTGTTGATGACGAGCAATTAATGAGACAGTACCTGGGGAGTAATTTATCTGATATATGTCCGGACTTTACGGTGACAGGTATTGCCAGTGACGGCTTGGAAGCTCTGGATTTATTAAAGCTTCAATCCTTTGATCTAGTAATAACAGATATAAAGATGCCAGAAATGGACGGCTTAAGCCTTGCAAAATACATTCATGAAGCAGATTTAAATACGAAAGTTATTATCATCTCCGGTTATAATGAATTTGAATATGCCAGAACTGCCTTAAAATATGGTGTTTCCGATTATCTTCTAAAGCCTTTAAGTGATGCAAGCATCCTAGAAACCTTGACAAAGATGAAAGCAATTCTTGAAACAGCTTCCTCAAGAAATCTTAATCAACTTACCTCCAACGTATATGACGATTATTCCGATGCAGAGATAAAAGCAGCTCTCCTAACGGCTATCCTTAAGGAAGCCAGTCCATCCATACAGCTATTATACGGTATACTCCAAAGCAGAGGCTTATCATTTATATCAGCACATGCCTCTGTCTTACTGTTAAGTCTGGATGATTTATATCTACTTCTCTATGATAGGACACCCAGTGAGAATACCTCTTATAAATACGAGCTTAATGAGTACTGCAAAAATTATTGTGCTGCTCATAGCTTAACTACTACTTATGATATTTACGGAAATACAATGGTTCTCCTAAGTGGTGAAACAGATGAAGCTATTATATCCGCAGCAGATTCCGTTTATAATCACATAAAACAGTCTTTATGTGCAGACAAACCCATCAAAGTAATATGCTCCTATGGTTACATTATACAGGATATGATGAATCTAAGCTCTTCCTACTCCTCTGCTCTGGAAGCTTTGACCTTGACACTTATTAATGTTGCTTCACCTATTTCACCAAACTATTTCTTAAGCCAAAGACGTTTCCTACAGGAAATAAATACAATATGTGAGTCTCTGTATTCTGATTACATTTCAAAGAATAGCAGTAAAACCAGTTCAGATCTATACTTATATATTACGTTGTTTGAAGAGCGTATTAACATTAATGCTATCCTTAAATTTGGCACTTACCTGATTCGGTATTTAGTAAGAACTTGTAATATAAAGCCTGAATTTACATTAGCTGCTTTCAAGGAACTGACTCACAGTATAGATAACTTTATTAATACCAAAAGTCCGGATAAGGAAGCCACCCATGCACTCTTTTTAAGAACCTTAAGAGCTCTTGCCAAGGATGATATCGTAACCCTTATTCCTGAAACAGTAACTATTGTGGAAAACGCAAAGGAGTACATTTGTACCCATTATCACGAGCAAATAAGCCTGGCACAACTAGCGGATTACTTAAATGTAAATCCGAGTTATTTAAGTGACCTGTTCAGTAAGAATATCGGGGAGCCTTATACCAAGTTCTTAGTTCGCATTCGGATGGAACAGGCCCTTAAGCTACTAAAAAGTAATCCAAATGAGAAGATTTATAAGATAGCTGAAAGGACAGGATTTGTAAGTGCAAAGCATTTTAATGCTGTATTTAAGAAGTTTTATGGGTATACACCTACGGAATATTTGGTTAGGGGTAAATAATTATCATTGATTAGTTTCCATATTTTGGTATACTTGTTTTATAATTATATGGAGGTACATTATGAAATTATTTAATTATAATGAGAAAGAATACGGAGAAGACTATAAAACTCACCTTTTACAACAATGGGTTACCTGTGTTGAAATGTCTAATAGCACTAGTGAAAGACGAATTAATGTAAATAATTTTTTTATTACGCTAAATGTCGCCATCTTAGCTTTCATAACATATAAATTAGAATCTACTAATTATCTTTTATCATTTTCTGGTATAATTCTTTGTGTTTTATGGCTTATAAATATCGAAAATTACAGGAAGCTTAATGAGGCCAAATATAATGTAATTAATGAAATAGAGCAATCACTACCAATCCGTGCAATGAATTGTGAGTGGGAATTAATTGGAAAAGGTAAAGATAAAAAGAAGTTTAAAGCCTTTACAAAACTAGAAAAATATATTCCGTACCTATTTGTTATATTATATAGTTTTTCTATTGTATATCCCTTTGTAGATTTAATTTTTTAGAATATGTATAAGGTTATATTAATACCCACACAATATAATTGATTATTCATACAATATATTAGATATGAAAGTTTAAAATATAGGATTAATGGAATAATTAATTGAGGTGATTTTATTAATATGGCGAAATATATTAAAAAACAAATATTAATTGATGCTGTTAAATATAAAATAGGTTTAGAAGATGGATTTGATAATATAGAAATAGCTACAAAATCTGGTTTAGATATAAATTCTTATATAAGTCCCTTTAACTCAAATAAAATACCATATATAAAAACTTTAGAAGGAAAACATTATATAAGTAAAGATGATTATATTATAACCGGTGTTGAAGGAGAACGCTATCCTTGTAAAAGTAATATTTTCCATAAAACCTATACTTTATATAAATAATATGAACATTAAATCGGTCATTCTCTTACCTATCCATTCATTGGGAAGACATTGAAAATTTCTCTATTACAGGATTAGTAGTAATTAAGCAAAAAACCAGATACTTTATTAAACTCCTAACAAGTTTAATAAAGTATCTGGTTTTTTAATAAACTTTGTTATATTTACAAAGTATAGTATTAATCTCCTTTGCTGTTTTAATATTTATATTATTATTAATTACATTATTATTAATAAAATTAGGTATTAAGGTTTTGTCAAAATTATTATCAATAATAACTGATATATATTCTTTTATCTTCTTTGCCTCTTTTGCTGCATTAACCTCTCTAATAACATTTTCATTATTTATAGAATTTCCTGATAAAAATACAATAAATATATTCACATCAGATATTTTCTTAATAATTTCATCCATAGTAAGATCAGAATGTGTTTTATGATAGTACCACAGAATGTGATGTTTTTTAGATAATTCAAGATTTTCGACTATATTATCGACTATGTCCATATCGTAACGACTATATGCAATAAATATACTTATCATTATATTTATCCTTTAACGTTGTTACTTTAATATATGTTTATATTAAATAATACATGCACTATAAATAAGTGTTATGATATTTATACCGTAAAAGAAACATAGAAGAAACTCATTTTAGTGACTAAGAAACTCCGGTTGTCGTGGGTACATTCATATCTAATAAAGTGAAACTTTGCCAATACTTCACTTTACTTTCGGGTAAGCAAGATGAAACGACTTGCTTTATTAGTTCCTGTTGTATTTCAGTCAGTCACTTTTAATTCATGATAACGGTTTTTTTATTCATAAGTTGTACCTCTTCTAGTAAATAATTGTTAATATTTATGTTTTACTGGATAATTTTAGATATTATGCTATACTAATCATTATGGAGGTGATTTTATGAAACGTATTAAGAAAGTTATATTATCCGTAATCATTGCGTTGTCCATTACTACAATTGCACCGGACTTCATTCCTATCCAGACATACGCTCCAACTATCACTCATGTGCAAGCTAAAACTGAAACCGTCCTAATAACTAAGACAGGTAAGAAATATCACATAAAAAAATGTGGTAACGGCACATACTTTAAGTCTACTTTAAAAAAAGCTAAATCTCTGGGATTAACACCTTGTAAAAAATGTTACAAATAAAAGCTTCATGCAACGGCAAGTCAACCCTTGCCGTATTCTTTTATTACTTAGGACAGCGTATATAGCGTTCTATTCTCATATATCCTCCATTTATGCAATAAAAAACCAACAAATCAATTAATGAATGTTGGCTAATGTGCATATTTGATATATTTTTACTTAAACTTCAAGTCTGCGTACTCATGATCGATTATGCTTTTTGCTAAATCTCCTACGGAAGTACCTTCCCATTCATTGCAAATTGTTATTAATTCACGATTGCAGAATTTCGACTCATCCTACCTTCTCTGATTATTTCGATCATATCCTGTGCTGTTGAAATATTGCTATATTTCTTATAGTCCATGTACAAACCTCCTTCCTAATTTTTAGTATTGATATATTATCCAACTTTAATATTTGTTAGTGGTAGATAATACATTATCTATTAATATACAGTGATACTATCGTCACAAATATACTCCATACAATAATCCATGTAATCCATAAAAATCTTGCTTTGGGGTTAACTATTTTTCTCCACCAAATGTCTTTACCACATTTAGGGCAATGTACATCTTTACGATTTACTTCTGCTTTGCAATACGCACATAAATAATAACGCATTCCCAGTTCTCCTTAGTATTTTTCTATATTATACCACTAACCATTATTAGCGGCAATAAATGCCAACCGAATATTAATAGTTGGTAGCCATGTAATGATTATTTAATTTGCAAAAGTAATGGAAGTAAGGCTATTCCTACATCTACACCTTTGTCAGCAATCCATTTAATTATATTCTTAGAATTTTCCCATTTTTTAGACTTTCTGTCTTTTGATTGAACTATTTTTTCAAGTTCATCAACCTTTGTAAGAATTTCATTTATTTCACTATCTGTAAGTGCTGACATATTCCCAATAATCTCTCTAGCTTGCTCAAAAGATATATTAATATCTATTACATTGGAGTTTGTATTGTGTATTTCAACTTGTGGTGTCGAGCTTTTATAAATATTTTTATACTCCATTGCTCTAAATAGTTCAAGTTTTCCCTTTAATATTTCAATGTTCGCTTTCTTTTCAGAACCACCATCATCATACCACATGCTATGTAAGCTATCTGAAAAACCATCAATAATACTATTGTATTTTGATTTTAATGCAATTAATAAATCATATCTAGTATCAGAATTACCAGCTTTCAACTCTTGTTCACACTTATCAATGTCAGCGTCTATAATCGTAATGAATTCATTTCTCATGGTGACCTCCCAATACTTAATAAACTTATTATAAGGTGTTGCTGCCCAACTATCAATAATCAATTGCCAATGTGCTACAAAATATTCCTATATTCGCTATAGTATTGTAAAGTATCTGTAAATGTATTATTATGGATAAAAATACTTCATTGGAGCTTATATGAACCCATTATTAGTTAGACTTTTACGTGATCTTTATATGTTACTTATTTCAATCATAATTTTAAATTTATACCTCCATAAGGTTCCCCTCCATGGTGTTAGTCGTCACAATAGAAATATTTTTACATGTATATTAGCAGTTGTTGCTGCATCTATGTTTGTTATTTATGATATTATGCAGTTGATAAAATCAAAGAAGAAATGAGCTTGCCTGTCACCCCTACATCTATAACAAATACTACTCTGTTTCTATTCGCTTCATATATTTCTCTTTCCGCTGCTTATCAGCTTGAATAAACTACCAATTTATACTATACTTACTTTGCATTTACTAAGGAGGTGCTATTATTAACCCATACGTTTCTTACCGTGTTAGAATCTGTCCTTTTTGTAGAGAGATTTTACAAATACAAAATGGTTGTTGTATCTATTGTCACCATCCAATACCAGGATATGAGCCTCTTAGTAAGCTCGAAAAAGTAGTTACGACTGGTGTTATTGTTTTTGCTTTTATCATGATTGTATTGGCCTTATTGCCTATATTCGGCTTTTAGGCTATACCATGCTTGCCGTACTATATTTACTAAAGGAGGTGCCTTATGTATACTGGGCATAACAATTACTTTAACAGGCATCTCCGTTGCCCTTTTTGCGGTCAGTATTTACAGGTAAAGAACGGCTGCTGTGCTCATTGTTTACACCCGCTACCAAGAACCCATTACAATTATGACAAGCTACCTTTAATAGTAATATCCGTAAGTATCGTTCTTATTTTACTTATGGTCTTATATTTCGAAGTGTTTACCTAATTTTCTGCTATACCTGACTTGCCGGATGTATTAATTATCATCCTTAGATAAGAGTTGATTGTTATATCCCTAACTTTAATATTTGATTTCAAATACATGATATAATCATCTACTGTAATCTCACTAATCTTCTCAATAGGGGTTTCTTTGTCAATAAACCTAGTGAATATTAAAAAGTGCCATTCATAGGTTTCCGTTGTCTTAGGTGATAGGTTTTTAATTTTGCACATTTTAATAAACTGATTAAATCCTTCTTCAAGAGTTATATTAGAATTTGCTTTCATATTGATTTTCTTCATATTATTCATCCTTTCTAGATATAAAATAAGGCACTAGACCACCTTGTAACTTCGGTAATAATCTAGTGCCTTTTATGACAAAAATATTATATTAGAAAATGAAAAAACCCTTGAAATCAAGGGTTTAAGCTGGGGTATAAGGATTTGAACCTTAAAATGCTGGAGTCAGAGTCCAGTGCCTTACCGTTTGGCGATACCCCAATTTGTACTATTTTTAGGCTTAGTTTTGTCAGCCACGAATGATATTATAACTCATCATTTTTCTTTTTTCAAGCACAATTTTATTAATATTTGTATTTTTTTATTATTTCAATGGTTTTGTCAATATCTTCCTTACTATGAGCATATGAAACAAACATTGCTTCAAATTGGGATGGTGCCAAATAAATTCCATTATCTAGCATATGGTTAAAAAACTTTGTATATTCTGCTGTGTCCGATGTAATCGCCGAATTATAATTCGTAACTGAATTTTGAGTAAAGAAGGCACAAGCCAAAGATCCAATATGATTTACACATATTCTGTCCTGAAACTTATCTTTTAATGCAGATACCAACTTCTCGGTCTTTTTCTCCAATTCCGGATAAAGTTCAGGCATGCTCTTAATCAGCTTCAAAGTAGCGATACCGGCAGCTGTGGACACAGGATTCCCTGATAAGGTGCCTGCCTGATATACTGGTCCCTTTGGTGCAATCAGTTCCATAATTTCTCTTCTTCCGCCGTAAGCACCCATAGGCATTCCGCCACCGATGATCTTACCTAAGGTTGTAATATCCGGTGTTACTCCATAATAACCCTGGGCACCGCCTGAACTAAGACGAAACCCTGTTATAACCTCGTCAAATACTAACAAGGAACCATATTTTGCGGTAATGTCCCTAAGGAATTTAAGAAATCCATTTTGCGGTAATATAACACCCATATTGGCTGCAACCGGTTCTACAATCATTGCCGCAATTTGACCTTCGTATTCTTTAAATAACAGCTCAACAGAAGCCTCATCATTATAATCTGCAATGAGCGTATGCTTCGAATAATCAAAAGGTACACCGCTGCTGTCCGGTATTGACTGGGTTAAGGCACCGGAACCTGCTTTCACCAGCAAGCCGTCGGAGTGTCCATGATAACAGCCACGAAACTTTACTATCTTATCTCTGCCCGTATATCCCCTGGCAACACGCAGGGCACTCATCACCGCCTCTGTACCGGAACTCACCAAACGAAGCATTTCCATGGAGGGCATCATACTTTGAATTAGCTCTGCCAGAACAGCTTCCGCTTCTGTTGGAGCGCCGAAGGAAAGTCCTCGTTCACATGCGTCCTTCACTGCCTTGATTACTGTAGGATGGCTATGTCCTAAGATACCCGGTCCCCAGGAGCAGACATAATCAATATATTCATTTCCATCCACATCAAAGAGTCTTGAGCCGTTCGCTCTGTCGATAAATACAGGCGTACCTCCAACTGCCAAAAAAGCGCGGACTGGACTATTCACTCCGCCTGGCATATAGTTTTTTGATATTTCATTTAACTTAATTGATTTGCTTCTGTCCATTTTATTCTATTGCTCCTCTAACCATCGGGCTGCGTCCAGCGCATGATAAGTAATTATTATTTTCGCTCCCGCCCGCTTTAATCCAACCAGGTTCTCCATTACAATTTTACGTTCATCAATCCAACCCTGCAAAGCAGCAGCCTTTACCATGGAATATTCCCCACTGACATTATAGGCTGCGATAGGGTAATTCGTCAGATCAGCGACCTCACGAATGATATCCATGTAAGCAAGGGCAGGTTTAATCATGATTACATCTGCACCTTCTTCTATATCTAAGAGGCACTCTCGTATGGCTTCTTTACGATTTGCCGGGTCCATCTGATAAGTTTTTCGGTCACCAAACCCCGGTGCAGAATGAGCCGCCTCACGAAAGGGTGCATAATAGCCGGATGCGTATTTGGCACTATAGGACATGATCATTAAATCTTTATAACCATTGGCATCCAGAGATTCCCTTATGGCTTTTACTCTTCCATCCATCATATCCGAGGGTGCGATAATATCTGCACCTGCCTTAGCCATACTAACCGCCATACCGGATAACAGTGGCAAGGTTTCATCATTTAGAATTTTATCCTCGTTTATCAGACCGCAGTGACCGTGGGAGGTATATTCACAAAGACATATATCCGCTATAATTAATAAACTAGGTGCTTTTTCCTTAATATACCGGATTGCCCTCTGCGTAATTCCATTGTCATCATAAGCCTGACTTCCTACCTCATCCTTATGAGCGGGAATTCCGAAGATTAAGATGGCACTGATACCACTTCTAAGAATAGCATCCAGCTCTTCCTCCAGTTGGTCTATGGAGTATTGGTATATTCCAGGCATGGAATCCACCGGATTTTTAATACCCTCCCCTTCTATAACAAATATGGGATAAACCAGATCGGATTTATCAAGCTTATTCTCACGCACCATACTTCTTAGGGCTTCATTCACCCGAAGTCTCCTCATCCTAATCATATGTTATTCCTCCTCTAATAATCTTATCACATCTGTATCCCTAGAGCAAAAGCATGCATTACCCACTCTCACATTCAAATACTTTTAATCTACAGCTTTTTTCCGCGCGTATAGCTGCGAATCATAAGCCCAGGGGTTTTTATTCGAACAATTTACGTATACACTTTATTTATAATAATATCCGGTAATAGCATCCAGCAGTCCATCAACATTGCTGGCTCTGGCAATTATCTTCGCCTTCGCCGAATATTGCTGCAAAGCAACAGCTGTTGCTTCTCCCAGACAGGCAATTACGATATTCTCCGATAGTGTAATACCGGACTTATTTATATCCTCAAAGAAAGCATTGACACCGGAGGCACTGGCAAATATCAGACAATCCAGGCTATCTAGTTTCTCTTTCTGTTCAATCCCGCCTCCCATAACATCATAAACCGGAATCTCGGTATATTCTATGTTATGTGTATCTAAAACTTTTGTAAGTTCCTCCATTCCCTGCAATGCTCTGGGAATTAGCACTCTATCATTTTTATTAACAACAGTTAAGGCAAACTCTGTAGCGAGCTCCCCTGAATTATATCTCTCCGGTATGAAATCAGCAAAATAACCATACTGCTCCAAAGCTTGAGCAGTTCCGCTTCCAATGACCGCAAATCGTATATTATTTAACTTTCTCCGATCCATATGCATTCTCTGCATTGTCTCAAAGAAAATCCGAACCGCATTTGTACTGGTAAACATAACCCACTGATATTCTGTTAGATGCTTCAGTTCCTCTTCCAGCTGATGAATATGCTCCGTCTCCTGAACCTTCATATCACAAATTGTAGTCGTTTTAGATCCCAGTAATCTAAGACCTCTCCCCAGCTTCTCACGAAAATGCTCTGTTCCGATTACGCCAAAGGTGATCTCTGACAGGGGCAAATTATTATTCTGTTTATATTCCAGTGCTGCAACTTCACCAACCACAAAAATTGCAGGTGATTGAACTTCAGCTTCTTTTACTTTCTTCGTAATATTATGAAGTGTTCCTCTGACCGTTTTCTCATTTATCATGGTACCATTGGAAATAACAGCTGCAGGTGTATCAGCCGCCTTACCATACTTGATTAGCTCTCCCGTTATTTGTTCCAATGCTGCTAACCCCATTAAGAAAATCAAGGTGCCATCAAGCTTTGCCAGAACTTCGTAGTTATCTGTAAGCGTATTATCAGAATCAACGGTGTGTCCGGTGATTACATGAAAACTACGACTCATTCCACGATGTGTTACTGGAATTCCTGCACTGGAAGGAACCGCAACAGCTGAGGTTACTCCAGGTACTACTTCAAATGGTATCTGATGCTTGGTCAATTCCTGGGTTTCTTCTCCTCCTCTGCCAAATACAAAGGGGTCTCCACCCTTTAGCCTGACAATCTTCTCATAGCTTAAGGTGCTTTCTACCAGAATACGGTTGATTTCCTCCTGGGTCTTCGAATGTTTCCCTGATTCCTTCCCTACATAGATTCGAACGCAGTCTTTCTTAAGATACCCAAGCAACTCCTCGGAAACCAGGCGATCATAGATAACCGCATCACAGGTTTTAAGATATTCCAACCCTTTCACTGTAATCAGCCCCGGATCTCCCGGGCCTGCTCCTATAAGATAAACTATACTCACGTAGTCTCCTCCAATATTTGCTCAACCATATGCCGTGTTAAATCCCAGCGCTTTTCCATTGTTGTGGATTGCACCAATTTTTTTACAATACCATTCTGCCGTTTCATCATCCATAGGGTAACTTCCTCACCCTCAACCTTTGAATAGACTCCAACCGGTTCGTGGCAATCCGCCATAAATAGCTCCAAAGCTTTACGTTCCAGCCACAGCTCCAATTCGGCTGTTTTATCTGATACAGCTTTCACCAGCTCACTAACAATACCTTCCTTTTTCCCTTCGATTGCTATGATTCCCTGCCCTGCCGCAGGAATCATCTCCGAGATTTCAAGGTAGCGGTAATTAAAGTTCTCCTCCTGGTCTAGTTGTGATCTCTTGATGCCTGCTGCTGCCAATATAATACCATCATATTCACCTTCGGAAAGCTTTCGTAATCTGGTATCCACATTACCTCTTAACGGACGACAATCAGCATTATGGTATAACTCCTCAATCTGTGTCTGTCTTCGCTGGCTGCTGGTTCCTATTACAATTGGCGACAAATCATTAAGTGCTGTATTTGCCCGTGTAATTAGTACATCTCTGGGATCCTCTCTCTTCAATACGCCCAGAATACCAAGCTCCTGGGGAAGCTCTGCCGGCATATCCTTGGCACTGTGCACGGCAAGATCAATCTCACCCCTTATCATCGCCTCTTCTAATTCCGATATAAATAAGCCCTTGCCGCCAATCTCCTGCAACGGTTTATCCAGTATTTTATCTCCCAGAGTACGTATTATCACGGTTTCAAAACGAAGGTTAGGAAACTGTTGCTTCAATACATCAATTACCATATTCGTCTGAATTAATGCCAGTTTACTGCCTCTGGTTCCAATTCGGATAATATCTTTCTCCATTCTCCTGCACCCTCTTTCTATTTTCTATCAATTCTTTGACTTCTTTATTTAATATCTTTATTTAATCTATTTATATATCTTCTTTGCATAATATATAGCATATTTATGTTGTATAATTTATCTGCATATTTTATGTGTGTATTAAGCAATTTAACTTTATTATGCACTTACAATTTCTTTATGTACTTCAGGTTTCTTTATGCACTTCGGATTTCTTTATGCACTTCGGATTTCCTTAGGCACATTCAACATCTTTATTTAGATTATTAATCGTTATTAATATCACTACCAACTATATTTTAACATCAATACCGATGAATGACATCCCGAAGTTCTTCTTCGCTTAAGCTTCGACCTTTTGCTTCGGTAAGAAATATTAATTCCTGATATAACAGCTTTCGAGTCTTTGGATCTTCTATTTTCTGCTTTATGTAATCTCTATACTCACCTAGAAGTTCATTAAACGTACCATAATAATCAGGAATAGCACTTTCCAAATCCTTCCTAAGTTTAGCCGCTAAGGCAGGACTGTTTCCCCCTGTAGATACAGCTATAACCAGATTCTCCTTCTTCTGAATTGATGGAAAGATAAAACTACATTCTTCCTTCACATCTACTACATTCACTGGTTTATTCTGCGCTCTGCAAAGCTGTGCAATATGGGAATTTAACTGATTATCATCGGTGGCAGCAATTACATAATCCGCTCTTGCAAGATCCGATTCCTCAAAATCTCTTTCTCGAATGTTAATTTTATACTGTTTCTTCTGTTCTCCCTGACGCTGTATCCACCTGATATCCCCTTGGATGTCCGGTGCAATCACTGTCATGGTTGCTCCAAACTCTATAAGTATCTTTATTTTATGGAGTGCAATCGTACCACCGCCAACAATAACCCATAATTTATCGGTGATATCCATATAAAATGGAAAGTAAGCCATGATAATTTTCTCCAATCTCAAGTTCTTAAATCAATATCACACTATGATTCCTTATATTTCTTCCACCAGCAAGTCCAATACTGCTTTAAACTGCTGGCTGTCCAAGCCTTCCTTTAGCCGATATAAAACCTGCTGAAACCCTTGTTCCTTCACTCGATTCGTCAGTTGTTCCAACGATCCATAGACCTTTCTAAAATATATTTCCTTCAATGTCTCGTCCACACATACCTCAAGAATTTCCTCGGCCTTACTTAGTTCCTGCTGTTTTAATTGATTATTCTCTCTGGAGGCTTGTTCAAAATAATCAATATCTATTAATTCTAACCCTTCCAGTTCTAAAATCCCCTTATCAATATCACAGGGTACTGCTAAATCAATAAATAATTTATGTAGTTTCTCTCCTGCAAGTACCTGTGCAACCTCTTCCATTGTAAAAGTATAATGCGGGCTTGCAGTTACACTGACAATCACATCCGCTACTTTCATATACTGATAACGTTCCCTGTAAGGTATCATTTTAATGAAATCTGCAGCACTGTTATCCTCTAGCTTCCTGCACTCGCTTCGAGTCGTACCGATTACTTTTAATTCTTCCTTACCTCGAAGATTTTTAATAATAATACTTCCCATCTTCCCTGTCGCACCTACAATCAATATGGTAGGACTATTTATTCCCCTTACATAATCAGAAATTTTATTCACAGTTAAGGTTCCGATGGAGACAGGAGTTGTTGAGATACGAGTTGTTGTCTTTATCTTTTTTGCCTGATAAAATGCATTTTGAAAGGCAATATTCATATCATAGCTGGTATGATTATGTTCTAAGGCTAATTGATAAGCCTCCTTCATCTGACGTAAAATCTCATCCTCCCCAAGGACCATGGAATCCAGACCACCGGTCACCTTAAACAAATGCCTTAAAGCTCCTTCCTCGGAATAGGACAGAAAATACTTCTTCATCTCTGCGTAATCAGCATTCTTTATCCTCGCAGCTTCCTTTTCCATAATCGGAAGAAAACTTTTATCACCGCTAAAATATATCTCACTCCGGTTGCAGGTGGATATCACCAGGCATCCTAAGAGAGGGTACTTTAGACACATATTCTGTTCAAAGGCAAGTTTTTCTTCCACAGAAAATGCGAATAATTCCCGTATGTGTACCGGTGCCTTCTTATAACTAATGCTGATACAATGCATTTAGCCAACCTCATCTCTTTCATGTCAAAGGGCGAACCATATCGTCCGCCCTCTTTTTACTCTTAGTATATCTCATTTTTAGATAATTTCAATCTTTTCTTCCATAACTTCTTTCTACTGCTTTTCTTGCCAATCTTTGAAAGCTACTTTTCTTTTCTATCTAATCTTCCTGCTGCTCCTTAACCTCTTGCTGGTCTAATCCAATTGACTTTCTCATCACTTCCTTAAATTTATCCCAGCCAATTCGGTCAATTGTAAAGCGGAAGCGTTCTCTTGGTTTTCCATAATCACTAAAGAACTGAATTGCCGCATCTGTAACTTTATATAGCTGCTCCTGCGATTTTATTATCGGAAGGATATAATTACCTTTACTTATAGTATTGCCAAATAGCCCTCCAAAAGATACCAGATAACTAATCTCTCCAATCCAAGCATCGGTGGGACAAGCCTTTACGCAACGCCCGCAATTAGTACATTTCTCCGTGTCCAGAGTGATATTATTCTCTTCTATCTTAATTGCACCGGTACGACAAACCTTTTCACATACTCCGCAGAAGGTACACTTCTCCTTCTCCCAATGCACTTCCAATGCACCTTTCACACCAACGTCATTTTCCTCTGCTTTTAAACAATTATTCATACATCCAGTAACACCGAACTTAAACTTGTGCGGCAGCTCTCTGCCATAATATCTCTGATCCAGTTCCGCTGCAATCTCATAAGCATTAATGTTGCCACTGGAACATATGGCATTACCCTGGCAAGCAGTAACGGTTCTTACACTGGGTCCACCGACACCTGGTTTACACCCACCCTTTGCCAGCTCCTCCTTCACTGCATCGATATCCTCGAATTTAATAAAGGGAATCTCCACACTTTGCCTTGAAGTTAGGTGAACGTGCCCATTCCCGTATTTCTCTGCTACCTCATATATTACCTTGAGATTTTCTGCGGTTACATGTCCGCCAACAACTCGAAGCCTTAAGGAAAACATCCCCTTTTGCTTCTGACGCATAAACCCACCTTTTTTTAGTCCTGAATAATCAATCGCCATATATTCCTACACCTTTCATTAAAGACCCTTGCTCTAGTTCCCGCAGATATGAACAAAAACGTGTTCATGGTCTTGTTACTCCAATCGGTATTCACAAGCAAGCTTGTGATACCTCATTCCGCTTTCATTATATCATCCAATAATTACTGTGAAATATAATTCTGCGGTAGGTCTCAAAGCTAAGCCATTTATTTGCAAAGCCAGCATCATTACCGTCACTTAGTTCATTATATTCCGTTAAGAAGGTGGTTAAGTCTTCTGTCGTATTCACTTTTATTGCAAAGCCTCTTCCATTGGTGACAGGATATCCCGAGTACCGATACTCTGAAAGCGGTTTAATCCCGGCAATCTTTTTATTGCGCAGATGAACGGCAACCTTATCCCGAAGCACGAGGATATCGAAATTTTCCGGATAGTGATAACTTTCTCCCTTTAGTGGTATTTCATCACCCACAGTATAGGTGTGTTGCACTGTTCTATATTTTGAAACTAACAGACTTTCCAGATTATAATAAAATTCTTCAAAGATATCCCCTCTTGCCTCTAAGCCTTGAAACTCAAACGCTGCACCAGATGGTCTCTTTTCCTCCGAGGGAACCGTATTCGTTACTACTCCGCAGGCAGACGTCATATTTGTAATTCGATCAATCAATATTAGCTCACCCAGAGTCTTATGAGAGCAGAATTTATCAACCACAATCTCTTCCGACAGTGTTATGTTACAAGAAGCTATTTCATTCTTGCTAAGTGTATCCGCCGGCTGCTGTTCTCCTGTATTCACATGAATTTTATATTGAATTGCCGTAACAATACCCGGCAGCAGTTTGGTACCTATCTTTACGAAGAAGTTCTTTCCCTGTGTTAGCAAAGAATCGTCCATCCACAAAAGTGTGGCAGTCAGTTCCTTACTAGTGCTTAACCCTGTATCCTTCGTAAGTACGCATCCTCTGGATACATCAACTTCTTTATCTAATTGAAGGGTCACTGATTGGTTTTTGAATGCTATAGCAGCTTCACGGTCAGTAATATAAATGCTCTTTACAATTGCTTTCTCATAACTGGGAAGTACCATCAGCTCATCCCCTACTGATACGCTTCCTGCTTCAATTTGCCCCTGAAACCCTCGAAAGGTATGGTTTGGCCTGCAAACCCTTTGCACGGGAAAATAAAATCCCGTCTCAGTGGCATCCTCGATATCCACATTTTCAAGATAAGTCAAAAGCGGTTCTCCCGTATACCAGGGGGTATAAGGTGAATTAACCGTCAGGTTATCTCCTTCTGTGGCTGAAAGCGGGATAATCTTTACTCCAGCCAGAGATAGCTCCTTGGATAAGCTATGTATTTCCTTACTGATTTCTTCAAAACGTTCCCTGCTGTATCCCATTAAATCCATCTTATTTACTGCAAATACAAATTGTCGAATGCCCATAAGAGAACATATTCTTGCATGTCTTCTGGTCTGAACCAAAACTCCCTGCTTTGCATCCACTAATATGATGGCCAGGTCCGCAAAGGAAGCTCCCACCGCCATATTTCGTGTATATTCCTCATGTCCCGGTGTGTCTGCTACGATAAAGCTTCTGTGTTCTGTTGTAAAATAGCGGTATGCAACATCTATGGTAATTCCCTGTTCCCGTTCAGCCATTAATCCATCCAACAACAAGGAGTAATCAATCGCACCTTCTCTGCTGCCAACCTTACTGTCCAGCTCCAGCGCTTTCTCCTGATCTGCATACAATAATTTGGAGTCGTATAGGATATGACCGATGAGTGTGGATTTTCCATCATCCACACTTCCGCAAGTGATAAATTTTAGTAATCCCTTCATTTAGAAATATCCCTCCCTTTTTCTTCGCTCCATGCTGCCTGCTGCCTCATTATCGATTACCCGGGTGGTTCGCTCAGAAGTGATGGCTCCTAAAGTCTCCTCAATAATCTCCTCTAAGGTATCTGCCCCCGATTCATTGCCGCCTGTTAAAGGATAACACCCCAGTGTTCTAAAACGAACCTTTTTATATTCCACTTTTTCATTCGGTTTAAGCTTCAAGCGATCATCATCCACCATAATGATATTACCATCCCGGTAAATAATAGGCCTTTCCTTTGCATAATACAAGGACACTATATCAATCTTCTCTCTAAGGATATACTGCCAGATATCCTTTTCCGTCCAGTTGGAGATAGGGAAGACACGCATACTTTCCCCTTTTTGAATTCTGGTATTATAGAGCTTCCACATCTCGGGCCTTTGATTCTTCGGGTCCCAGGCCTGTGCTTCATTACGAAAGGAGAAGATTCGTTCCTTTGCACGAGATTTTTCTTCATCCCTGCGTCCGCCCCCAAAGGCAGCTGTGAAACCGTATTTCTTCAAGCCTTCCTTTAATGCCTGCGTCTTCATAATATCGGTATATGCGGAACCATGCTCAAAGGGATTAATATTCTGCCTGATTGCTTCTTCATTTCTATGTACAATCATTTGTATTCCATGTTCCTTCGCTTTTCTGTCACGAAACTCAACCATCTCTTTAAATTTCCAGGAGGTATCGATATGCATAAAAGGAAATGGCGGCTTTTCCGGATAGAAGGCCTTCATTGCCAGATGTAACATAACTGAGCTGTCCTTCCCTATGGAGTATAGCATTACTGGCTTTTCACATTCTGCCGCTACCTCCCGAATCACATAGATTGCTTCGGCTTCTAATTCATCAAGATGTGTAAATTCACTCAACCTTGTTACCCCCAGTTATATTTAACATATTTTTTGTAGCACGATCATGCTAATTAATTCATATTTTATTACCTTAATCATTGTATTAATATTGATTAGCCGCTTTACGATTAACGTCAATCTGTGAAACTTCACCATTACTTTTCGTAATCTGCCAATGAACCGTATCACCTTCCAGCTGCACACTTAATTTACTTCCCATACCGCCAATATCGGCTCCCAGATAGAAGGATATGGCCTTAAACCTGCATTCCTTCAGACAGGAGGTACATCCCCAGCAGTCCCTGGGATAACAGATATACGCTTTCCCCTTTTCATCCGTCTTAATCAGACTTCCCGGACAGACTGCAAGACATTGTCTGCATCCGGTACAGCTGTCTTTATTAATTTCTATGCTCATAGATTTCACCCCGACCTACCAAATCACGATATATAATTTCAAGCTTTCCTCTTACCTGTCTGGAATTCACATATTTCAGCCATTCGTCACTTTTAATAGGATAATCCAGATGCTCTCCAAAGCTGTGCCATCTGGTTTCCTTTCTTGCCCGCAAATGGGCAATCACTGATTGACATACTACAAGACGTTCCTTTAATTCATATACAAACATTAACTCATGCATATCTTCCGCTCTTATACTATGACTAAGCTGTACCAGCTTTGACAGCTGCTCCTCCGCTGTTATAAGCTGCTGCTCATTGTACTGATAATTGGTCGCTATACCGCCTGCATAGGTATCCATTACCTTCTGCATAGCCTCCTCCAGCTGTTCCACCGTGAATACAGGGTTACTGTAATTTAGAATTTGCTCCAGTTCAGCCTTCTTGGCAGCAATGATTTCCGCCTCTTCTATTCCACTTAGCAAATGCGAGTTATCAAGGGTATTCAATTCCTCTGCCGCAGTCCTTCCGGCGATTTCACCTTCCACTAACGCTCCGGTTACATATTTCTGCGGACATCCGCCTGCCACATCACCTGCAGCCAAGAGACCCAGAATTGTGGTACGGCGCTTGGTATCCACCCAATAACCGCTTGCCGTATGCCCTCCAACGATATAAGGCTCCGTTCCTTCTATTTCTACATTCTGCTCACCCGGCAGCTTACCCTCTTCGATCCACCTAAGAGTCTGGCTGGGTGCCATGTTTAGGTATGCTTTCAGTAATTCCTCTTCCTGTGCCTTTGTAATTCCTTGGGTTCTTAGATAACAGGGTCCGCGGCCTTCCAGGTTTTCTCTGACGGTTCCATAGATTCTTTGCGAGGTTGTTAAGCCATATTTCATCTCATAAACCTCTCCCTTGGCATTAACCTGTTTCGCACCGACTCCCTGTGCAATGGTTCCTGTAGGAGCGATAGTATCCTTACACCTAAGTGCAATAAAACGCATCTCAAAGGTCGTCATTTCTGCACCCGCTCGAATTCCCATGGCATATCCGGCTCCGGTGTTAAAAGGAGGGTACCACATCTTGTGTCTGGAGAAGCCGGGGTTATTAGGCCGATATAAACCGGAAGCACCACCGGTAGCACAGATTACCTGCTTTGCTTTTATAATATATAAAATACCCTGATCGATACTGATGGCAAAGGCACCAATGATTTTATTGTCCTTTACTATATAATCAATTACATTAACATTATTTAATACATTAATATTCTCCAATTTGTTAACTGCAGTTGCTAAAATAGGCTTTATATTCTCCCCATTAATCTTAATATTTCTGTTGCCACGTGACACATATTCCCCATTCTCATCTTTAAGAATGACGAGCCCCAGTTCCTCCAGCCTTTTCGTAACCTTGTTAAGACCCTGGGACATGGTTAACAGAAGATCTTCACGGACGATGCCCTCGGCATCCTTACTCGCATAATCAACATAATCCTCGGCTGTTCTTCCTTTAACTATGTATGCATTAATTGCGTTTACTCCTGCTGCCAGGCATCCGCTTCGCAGGATATTCGCCTTCTCCGCAATCAATATCGATGCACCGGAATGTTCACGTATGGTAAGTGCGGCATAACAGCCCGCAGTTCCACCACCAATAATTAATATATCCGTATTCAGTTGTTCTAACTGAACTTCCTTCTTCATAATCACTTCCATTCCGCCGCCAACGGTGGCAGCACATATATGCATTTTCTATTGATGAATTATACACTTGACTCAGGTCGAATTCTACATTTAATCACGCAAACGTTTTACATAAAAAACAGCTAAAACAAGGCAAATTTCACGCAAACGTTTTCATATTTATTCTTGCAACTCGAAAGAAAAAAAGGTAATATTTATTCATTATATAATATCTTGAAAGGAGCCTGACAAAATGACATTAAAGGAAATCGCCCTGCGGGCAGAAGTATCCATTTCTACCGTTTCTCGCATCATCAATTCCCCCGATGACAGCTTTGCCCGCAAGGAGGTGCGTGATAGGGTCTGGGCAATTATCAGGGAGACTGGGTATGTGCCAAATCAAACTGCCAGAGAGCTGAAACAGATAAATCACCGTTCTGTATCAAAACAATCCTTCACATTAACATGTATTCTCGGACGGGCAAAGCATTTGGAGGATAATCCTTTTTTTGCACAGGTAGCTCGTGCGATTGAACAACAGGCTTTAAATCTGGGTTATTCTGTGCCAATGTCTTATTCTATCTTTGACATTGACAACAGCGATCTGCTGAATCGTGTAGAGGCTACCAAGACAGACGGGGCCATTGTACTGGGGCGCTTTACGAAAGAAACCATGAGTTTTCTTGAGAAGCATTATAAAAACATTGTATATGTAGGACGTAATGTTCTTAACTGTGAATGGGATCAGATTATCTGTGATGGCTATGAAGCAACCCGTATCGCTATGGAATATTTGATTTCCTGCGGTCATAAGAGAATTGGATATATTGGAGAAGCAAGCAACGAAGTTCGTTATCAGGCTTTTATTGATATCCTTGAAAAAAATGGGTTGCATTGTGATGCAAATCTCGTTTGCAGATGCTTGCAAAATGGTACAGGAGGCTATAATGGAGCTGACCAATTAATCAAAAAAGCAAAGCCCTTGCCAACTGCGGTATTCTGCGCAACTGATATTGCCGCTATTGCCGCCATTCGCAGATTTGGAGAGGCTGGAATTAAAATCCCCCAGCAGCTTTCGGTTATCAGCATGGATAATATTGAGCTTTCCGCTTTTGTATCTCCTATGCTGACCACAGTCGGAATGCCCATTGTAGAGCTGGGCAATGTAGCGGTACATACCTTAATAGATAGGGTTAATAAAAGGCACAGCCTTCCTATGAAAATATATCTGCCAAACAAATTAATGATTCGGGAGAGTGTAGCCAGCGCGCCATGTAGATAAATGTAAAACCCACTATATACACCCTATCTATATACATTATAAATAAACTGGATTCTTATCAATAATTGATGAATTTTCCTGTACATAAGTTTTATCATTTCCATAGATAAACAAGCGATAGATCAATACATTCACCCTCTCTCCGACAATTACCGCCTCCTCCTCAAGATTACGGGTTGAAGTTAGAATTAAATCTTTAATTTTAACCTTCACTTCCAGGTAACTGCCACGGAACGCCACCTCTTCTACCACACCTTCCTCCGCAGAACTTAGATACTGCTGGTGTTCCTCCCTTTTACTAATACGGATGAATTCCGGTCGAATTACGGCTTTTGCATCCTGCTCCCGATTTTCAAAGCCTTTTAGCCAACCAAAATCCGATAATAAGGTTGACTGACCTACGAATTGGGCAACAAAA
Organism: Bacillota bacterium; assembly: GCA_023407575.1. Taxonomy (GTDB): domain Bacteria; phylum Bacillota; class Clostridia; order Lachnospirales; family Lachnospiraceae; genus Mobilitalea. Next base: position 139,003 of record JAEYLX010000026.1, on the reverse strand, counting down.
AGAGTGGAAGGCTTCTGATAAATTGCAACCGGAGTGCCAATCTGTTCTACCCTTCCATGATTTGTAATAATAATTTCATCTGCCACCTCAATGGCTTCATCTTGATCATGGGTGACAAAGATACTTGTAATTCCCACCTGATGAATCATCTCCCTAAGCCAGCTTCTTAGCTCCTGCCTGACCTTGGCATCGATGGCAGCAAAGGGTTCATCCAGTAATAATAGCTGTGGATTCGGTGCAAGCGCTCTGGCAAAGGCAACTCTTTGCTTCTGCCCGCCAGACAGCTGGTGCGGATACCTATGGTCCATTCCCTCCAGACCAATTAATTTCAGCAGTTCCTGAACTCTTTCTTTTATTACTTTCTTACTCTTCTTTTGCACCTCTAGTCCAAATGCGATATTATCAAATACGTTCATATATCGAAACAGTGCATAATTTTGAAACACGAAACCAATGCCCCTCTTACTGCCGGGCAGATCATTCACTCGAAGCCCATCAATATAAATATCACCGGAATCGGGTTGCTCCAGACCTGCGAGCATGCGCAGAATCGTTGTCTTACCGCTGCCGCTGGGTCCTAACAAAGCAATTAGTTTTCCTTTTTCTATTCCTAAACTCACATCATCCGAAGCTTTAAATTTTCCAAAGGTTTTATGAAGATTCTTTAATTCTACATACATTATTTATCACCTGCCCTTTTCACTTTGTACTCTAAGATATTGCGGACAATCAGTATGATAATAGCCAGAATCACCAAAATCGAAGATACCGCAAATGCAGCATTAAATTTAAATTCACTATACAAGATCTCCACATGCAGCGGTAAGGTATTGGTCTTGCCCCTTAAGTGCCCTGACAGAACGGATACTGCACCGAATTCACCCATAGCTCTGGCAGCACACAGTACGATACCATAGAGTAAAGCCCATTTAATCTGCGGAAAGGTCACCTTCCAAAAGATACGAAAGCCCCCAGCACCCATCAGAGCCGCGGCCTCTTCCTGATCACTTCCCTGGGCATTTAATACAGGAATAATTTCTCTGGCAATGAAAGGAAGGGTGACAAATACAGTACCCAGTATAATTCCTGGTACCGCAAAAACTATTTTGATATCCAATGCCTCCAATATTCCGTTAGCCCATCCGATTCGTCCGAAGGTTAAAATAAAGATTAAACCGGCAATTACAGGAGATATTGCAAATGGGATGTCAATTAAGGTGGTGAACAGTTTCTTTCTTTTAAAATGATATTTTGTAATTGTCCATGCCGCAAATATCCCGAATAGAGTATTAATAAGAACAGCCGCCAAGGTTGCTTCCAAGGTCAAGTAAAATGCTTTCAAGGTATATTGGTCCAGAATTGCTTCTTTATATGCTATGTAACCCTTAGCCAAAGCTTCCTTAATAACCACCACCAAAGGCATTACCAGCATAAGAAATAGAAATAATACACTGATTAAGATTAAAACTACCGGAATCGGCTTTAAGGTACTATTTTGTTTATGTCTCATTCTCCCTCCCCCTAATCCTTTGTAAACTTATTGGTATAGACCTGTATGGAATTAATTATGAATAGAATGAGAAAGGATACGATCAGCATAACCAGCGCAATGGCATTCGCACCTTCATAATCATATTGTTCCAGCTTCGTCATAATAAGGAGTGGTGCTATCTCTGTCTTAAAGGGTGTATTTCCCGCAATAAATACCACACTGCCATATTCTCCTACCGCCCTGGCAAAAGCCAGGCCAAAGCCAGTTAGAAGTGCAGGACGAATTTCCGGGAAGATTACATGAAAAAATATTTTCGCTCTACTGGCTCCAAGCATACCAGCAGCCTCCTCGTACTGTGGATCCAAATCCTCCAATACCGGCTGTATGGTTCTTACGACAAAAGGAATTCCTATAAATATCATGGCAATGATAATACCGATCTTGGTATAAGAGACTTTGATTCCCCAAATGCCAACAATACTTCCCAGCATTCCATTATCCGCATAAAGAGCTGTAAGAGCAATTCCTGCAACCGCAGTAGGAAGTGCAAAGGGCAGTTCAATGAGTCCATCCACGATCCTTTTACCAGGAAACTGGTATCTTACCAATACCCAGGCAATGATAACCCCAAATACTGCATTGATGATTGCTGCAAGGAAAGAGGAACTGAAGCTCACCATATATCCTGCGATTACTCTTTGATTTGTTACAATCTTAATAAATTTTGCCAATCCCATGGAAGAGGCATTGAAAGCAAGAGATGCTATTGGGATTAAAACAATCATACTTAATATGGTAATCGTAATTCCCATGGATAACCCAAATCCCGGTATCACCTGTTTTCTTCTAACTTTACTCATTACGGTCAATGCCTCCGATTTTATGTTTTACTGTACATAGATTTCATCAAATACTCCGCCGTCATTAAAATGTGTCTCTTGGGCTTTTTCCCAGCCCCCAAACAATTCATCATTAATAGTAACCAGCTCAAGATCTAAGTTAAAGGTATCAGCAAACTCCTTTGCAATCTCTGCATTGCTGGGACGGTAATAATTCTCCCCCGCAATTCTTTGCCCAATATCAGAATATAAGTATTCCAAATAGGCCGTAGCTACCTCTCTGGTTTCGCGTTCATCCACAACCTCATCAACAATGGCTACTGGCGGCTCGGCAAGAATGCTTAGACTTGGCGTAACGATTTCATATTCATCAGGATGTTCCTTCAGGGAAAGATATGCTTCGTTCTCCCAGGCAAGAAGAACATCTCCCTGTCCATTTTCAACAAAGGTAATTGTTGCTCCTCTGGCACCGGAGTCAAGCACTAATACATTCTGATATAATTTCTTAATAAAATCTTTGATTTGAGTCTCCTCATGATTGTATAGCCTGTCAGCATACGCCCATGCAGCGAGGTAGTTCCATCTTGCACCGCCGGAGGTCTTAGGATTTGGAGTTATCACTCCGACATCCTCCCTCACCAAATCATTCCAGTCCAGAATATTCTTTGGATTACCCTTTCGAACCAGGAATACAATGGTCGATGTATAAGGTGAACTATTTCCGACAAATTCACTCTCCCAGCCTGCTTCAATCAAACCTGCCTTCTCAATCGCAGAGATATCATAAGCCAATGCAAGCGTTACCACATCCGCATCATTTCCTTCAATTACCGAACGCCCCTGTGAACCAGAACCGCCGTGGGATTGAACAATTGTTACTTCCTGACCAGTCTTATCTTTCCAATACTTTTGAAATTCTACATTGTAAGCTTCATATAACTCCCGGGTGGGATCATAGGATACATTCGTAATTTCAACCGACTTCTTGGTACCAGTAGCTTCATCACCTTCTCCAGCCTCTTCATTTGAAGCTTCTTTTGTAGAATTATTTGTCCCTGATGTTTCTGTACTGGCTTCATTCTTGCATGCAACAAACACCCCTGTAAGTACCGCAAGTATCAATGTTAAAGTAATAAATTTCTTCCCTCTCATATAGCATTCCGCCTTTCAAATATTATTTGAACTATACACTCCTACCTGTTGCAGGTAAATCGGATGCTATCCTTAACATCGTATTCCACTTTTAATGTGATAGATTAATATGTACTTCTTTTTATATGATATAATCAAATTCTATCACCCCCCAATTCTTCCTTCATACCATTGCAATAACATATTAAGTTAATATGTAAAGTATGTTTGAACATATTGTAAGGTAAAAAACTCCAATTTGCAACTAGTATTTAAGCAATCGTTTGCGTAGACAAGTAAAACAACTTGTCATGAATAAAAATAGGCCTTCCAGGAATTTATTTATCCTGGAAGGCCTATGTATAGAACCTAAAGAAAATATTTATTTTCTTTCATGTGGTCCACTTTATTTTTTTATTCCTCAGAAATGAAGCTATTCTCCATCGTAATAATACATTGATGTCTTGAATCATTTTTCCTTATTTCTTCTACAATCTGGGATAATAGCTTCTGCTCCTGTTCCTTGGTATAAGAATATGGAACAACTAAGTCAAAGATCAAGTTAATATGGCGTTCCCCATTCACCAAACGAAAATCGTGAATACTCGCTTTCTCCTCCAACTGGTGAATGATTTCCAATACCATTTTCTTTTTATCCAGTACCATGGTGTTATTAACTTCTATTGGATCCATATGAATTACCAAGAAGATATCTAACTTTTCACATACATCTCTCTCAATTTGATCAATAGTTTCATGTGCCTGCTCGAAATTAATATTATTCGGAACTTCTGCATGAATGGTCGCCATACGATGGGTTGGTCCATAGTTATGAATAATAAGATCATGAGTTCCCACAATTCCATCATAACTTTCAACCATTTTTGATATCTTTTCATAGACATCACGTGCCACCGCTTGCCCAAGTAAAGGTTCTAATGTTTGTTTGGCAATGTTAAAACCTGCATACATAACGAATAAGGATACTAATAGACCCATATAACCATCAATTTGCCAATTGGTTAAACCCGCTACAATTGCAGAGATAATTGTCGCTGATGTTACCACCACATCATTACGAGAATCCGCAGCTGTAGCCAGCATAACAGTTGAATTTATCTTTTTACCTAATTGACGATTAAATGCTGCCAGCCAAAGTTTGATAATTACCGAAATAAAAAGGATTCCAATTAAAACAGGCTGAAAATCTAATTCTTCCGGATTTAGAATTTTTTTAAAGGAACTGCTTAACAAAGTGATACCCACTTGAAGAATTAGAAAGGATACCGCAAGAGCAGCAATGTATTCAAATCTCCCATGTCCAAAGGGATGTTCTTTGTCTGCTGGTCTCTCTGCCAGTTTAACACCGATAAAGCTTATAATCGAAGAAGCTGCATCTGAAAGGTTATTGAACGCATCTGCCATAACAGAGATACTGTTAATAATCATACCGATAATCATTTTCACTGCAAACAACACAAGATTGCATAGAATTCCAACGATGCTGGACAAAATTCCATAGGCAGTCCGCACTTCTGTTTTCTGTACCTCTTCATTATTTTTAATAAATAGTCTTACCAGCAGTTGCGTCAATTCCTCAAATCCTCCTACTCTATCCAAATGAAATCATTAACTATTCAGCCTGGATCTGAACAGTTATCTCTTATCAACAATAAATTTAATATATGATTACTTAGCCGTACTTATTCAACCCAATTGTCTTACAACGCCAAGCGATAAATCGCTTCCACGTCCTTAGAATTAAGCTTATAGAAACTTCCCATGGTATGTTCACCTAATCCAAGTTTTTCAACCATTGTTGGAATGTCCTCTTCCTTAGCACCAAGTTCTCTAAAGTTAATTGGCATGCCGATTGAGGTCAGGAATCTCTTTAATCTCTCAATACCCTCTCTCGCTGTTACCTCTGGATTAGCAAAATCCATTGGAACTCCCCATAACCGAACAGCTAACTGTGCAAAGCGACTTACATCCTGCTTCATAACATAGGTCATCCAAGCAGGGAAAATAACTGCAAGTCCAGCTCCATGTGCCACATCATAGAGTGCAGATAATTCATGCTCTATCCCATGACTGGACCAATCCTGATCACGACCAACACCCACTATATCATTATGCGCCACCATACCTGACCACATAATATTTGCTCTGGCATCATAATTATTAGGATCAGCAATTGCTCTTGGAACCTCTTTAATCATGGTCTGTAAAATACCTTCGCAAAGGCGATCCGTAATCTCAACTTCTTTCGTTGGCGTAAAATAACGTTCAAATACATGTGCCATAATATCCGTTGCACCTGCTGCTGTCTGATAAGCAGGAAGAGTTTGTGTTAACTCTGGATTAAGAATGGAGAATACCGGCCGTAAAGCCTCACCACCAGCACCTCTTTTTAACATTCCTTCTTCTTTTGTTATAACTGTGTTTTCGGAACCTTCGCTACCAGCTGCTGCGATGGTTAATACTGTTCCTACCTTTAATGCTTTATCCGCTGGCTTTCCTTCAAAGAAATCCCAGAAGTCTCCCTCATATACAGCTCCTGCAGCAATTGCTTTGGCTGAATCAATGGCACTTCCACCACCAACAGCCAATACAAAATCAACGCTCTCTTTTTTACATAATTCGATACCTTCATATACTAACCCACTTCTTGGATTAGGTAGCACACCACCCAATAATACATATTCTATTCCTTCTAGCTCCAAAGATGCCTTAACTCTGTCAAGTAAGCCTGACCGAACCACAGAACCGCTTCCATAATGAATTAATACCTTAGTACCTCCAAAACGTTTTACATAATGTCCTGCTTCTTTCTCTGTGTCTTTACCAAATACAAAATAGGTTGGGCTGTAAAATGTAAAGTTATTCATATTCAATCTCCTTCTTCTTTTTATAATTAGTATCAAATAATATCGCACCTTGAGTAAAATCAAATTCTAATATCCAATAATCTTATCTAATAATTCATATAAATTTTAATCCTTATGTAGTAAACCGAGGATTTAGTGGTATCTGAAATTGCTCTTTATAAGAGAGTTCTAATCACAATCATTACCAAACTGAAACCTACATACGATAATACACCAGGATTTAGCAGATAATCTCTTTTATCAATCATTGGAACTACTTTAATCAATTTTATTTTATTAATATTAAGGATAAACAAAACAGAACCTGCCACAATTGCCCCTAACACCCATAAAACCATTATTACACCTTCTAATACTCCACCATTCAAAACCAGCGGAGCAGACACGGAACCTATGAAGTTTATCATCATATGAAGAAGAATAGAGTACCTCAAGGTGTTAGTTCGTATTGTTACATAAGCAAATATAAATCCAAGTACAGTTGCATAAAAAAACTGTGAAAGGTTAAAGTGAAACAATCCAAAAGCTACACCAGTTAAAACAATTGCCGGAACATCACCAAATCTGCGGAGCTTAGCTAATAAGAAGCCTCGGAATATGAATTCTTCCACAACAGGGGCGATACCAGCCACATAAATCAATGAAAAATAAAAATTACTTCCATTGATTGCTTCTATAACAGGATTTATCACTTGCTCACCTTTTATCGCTGCTATAAAAAAAGTTATGATTCCGCTAAAGTAATTCGATATATACATTGCAGCTGCACAGATAAAAAATATTGTAATAAAGGTTTTAGGTTTTAACCTAACGACTTCCCCCTTGGGTGAGTCGGGTATTCGATTAATTAAACTTCTGAAGATAGGAAATCCAATTAATACGATTCCCACAAAGGTTGAAACCCAGATATACCAGTCAGCACTAGCTAATTTCGGTACAAGCCTCATAACAAGAAGTTCTTTTATCTCATTAAAGAAAATTATAACAAATGCCATAATAAACAAAGAAAGTCCTGCATGGCTGATAATTTTCTTAGGTGAAACTGACTGTTCTGAATCAGTTTTTTGATCAATCATATTCAATTATGTTCCCCCTTGAAAAACTATTTTACATGTAAAACTATAAAGATGAAAATAGGCACTTGCTTATCTCGCTTAACAGTGCCCATTTCCATACACTTATTTATTCTAATCCATATTGCAAAAGACTAATTGCATCTTCCCATCTTCCCGCCGCGCTTGAGTCCATAATTACACAAACTACTCTTTTACCATCCTTTTCAGCGGCTGCAATTAAGCATCTACCTGCCATCGTGCTGGTTCCAGTCTTCAGCCCAATTGCTTTCGAATAATATTGTCCGCTATACTGGGTTATCAACTTATTGGTATTGATCCAAGTAACATCACGGCCACTGATAAAAATATTTCTGGATTTACTCTTCTGACTAATTTCAGTAATAATCTCATTATTAGCAGCTGCAACACCAATTAACCCCATATCGTAAGCTGTAGTGTACTGACCAATCGCATCATAACCATCCGGAGTTTTAAAACAAGAATTTTTAACTCCCAACTCCTCTGCGTACTCATTCATTAAACGTATGAATTCTTCCACTGCCTCTTCTTTCGAGGCATCGGGTTTCACTAAGGATTTTCTGCCAACATAAGCAGCAACTGCATAGGCAGCATCATTACCAGAAGGCAAAAGCATTCCCTCTAAAAGATTATGAATTGTCAATACTTCACCTGAGATCAGATTAGCTCTGGTTGAATCAGAGGCTATCATGGATATCTCATCTCCCAGGGTTACCTGTTCGTCAACACTACACATAGACAAGGCTACTAAACAGGTCAGAAGTTTTGCCGTACTTGCTGGAAATTCTGCTTGTACCGCATTTTTGTAGTATAAAACATCATTTGTCTCGGCATCAAATAAAATTGCAGCCTCTGCGTCCACATCAATACCCGGATTACTAATGTCAAGTGCTGTTTCTAGGACATTGTCAATCATCATCTGGGGAATATATTTTTCATAATCAACATCTTTACTATTTAAAATGAGATCTGGAGCTTCGTAAACCGTGGTGGAAGATGTGTCCTCAACAACTGTACTCCCCATATCACTGGGATTTGTACTTAACCAGGGTTCAGTCTCGTTAACATCAACTATGATTTCGCTGTTATCTTCTTCCTCCTGGGTTATCTCCGCCTGGTCAAGAGCAGGTACTTCTACAGTATCACCTTTTAAATCCTCCTCTTCCTGAATGTCTGTTGACGAAGAACTTTCTTCTAATTGCTCTGCTTCTGTGCTCTTATTATTGTTATCATCTTTCGTATAAGTTTGCACTTGTCCATTATCAGCTTGAACCCCTTGCTTCATCAAGAGATTTGCACTTAAATATAGGGTAGCTGTTATAAAACAAGCAAATAAGATTAGCCCAATCAAGTTCTTCTTATTCATCAATATCTCCATTCGATCCTTATGTCAGTTGTATTTTTTTCCTTCGTTAAAAGGGGACGTTATTTATGAACGCCCCCGTAATTATTTTACTATATTTTAATATTTGTATGCAAAATATGCAACATTTTTTCTAACATATATCAATTCTCAATATTAATTCTTACTTCTCCTACTCCACCATCTACTCGTATTGAGTTAGGTGCATCCTTAGAGGTTCTATATTCATCCGATATCTTTTCATTGTTCAAACGAACTGCACCAACGCCGGAATCAATATCTAAATCATAATCATCCACTGAACCCTTTAAATTTAGATTAACTTCTCCGACACCGCAATCAACCTCAATTTTTCCTTCCATCACTCCATCAACTTTAAGGCCTCCCACTCCACAATCAAAATCAGCATTTCTTAAATTTACATTTTGTAGATTTATTTCACCAACACCGCCTTCGACCTTTACCTTATCAGCAGATAGATTACTTCCAGATATATTCCCTGCTCCTGTAGATATTTTTAAATATTCTGCGCTTAAATCCTCCACATTAACAGTCCCTGCTCCTGTATTGATGTCCGCTTCCTCAAGCTTAGTTTCTGCCGGGAGGTAAACAGTAATTTTGGAATTAGGTTTATTTATTCCATTAATATTAAACCAGAGAAAGTTAATTACATTGCTATTATCTGTAATTTTTAAAGTTCCATCCGAGGTTACTTTTGCTTCAAAGGAACTTGATACGTCACTCGCTTCCACGCGGAAGGTTTCTCCTTTTTTAATACTTAACCGTCCTGTGTTATTGTCAACTTCAAGGCTCTTGATATTCGTAAACGATTCAGAGAAATCTATCGTTTCATTCTTGTTTTTATCATTTGTTCCTCCTGATATAACCGAGCCGACAGAAAAAACTGTACTGGCAATCCCTGAAATGATAGTGATTGCTAAAACAATAGCAAATCCAATTGCCATGTATTTTATTGTTTTTTGTAAGCTGCTCATTTGATATCAATCCCTCCAAACATACAGGTCGCATTCAGATAAATGGTAGGGGCATCCGCTTGCATATTCTGATGTGCCTTATTACTTACACCTCCAAAAATCGGAACACTATTGGTCTTTACATTTATACCAACCGGTAGGTATACGTCAATTCCTCCAAAAACTGCCGTGGCATTCACTTCAACATCATTTAAAATCTTTGCATCTCTAAGATCCAAAACAAGTCCACCAAAGATAGCATTAATTTCTGTTCCATTAAATGGCTCTGTTATATGAATACGGTTGCTGCTAAACACCGCACTGTATTCCTTTACTACCGCACCATGGTAGGTCTTCTCTGACCCATCAATATTTACGTTTGAATTAAAGTGACGTGGTCTCTTTCGAAATGCCCCTTGAAATACAATTCGTATTCCAATAATAATCAAAGCTACCGGCACTACCATACTCAAAAGATTAACATTAATATTCGCGTATTTGGCTAGGAATAATAATACACCAATGATAAAACCTGTGGTTGCTCCAAATTCAAATCCATTCTGAATCATACTGATTAAACAAGGAATAATGATGATAAAGGTCCACCATCCTTTAAAAAATAATGTAACTGTCCATAAATCAAGAACATTACCAGCGATGATTACACCAACCAAAACTAGAAATAGTCCCCATAAAGTATTTGAAAACTTATTCTTCATTTCTCCTCCTTCTACCGATTTTTAATTAATCCGGCATATATAAACTATTGCTTTATTTTGCTATTTTTTTATATCATACTGCAACAATAGCATGAATGCAATATCTCCACCGAATCTCTAATCTTATTTTAACCTAATATTAGGGTGCAGGTCTCTGAACTATACTTTGCAATTCTGCTCTCAAAATATCAAATACGTTAAATGCATCAAGTATACCATATCCCCAATCTCTATTCGGATACAATAACCCAGGATTACGTTCTGCACCCCGGATAATGAATTTCTTAACTTCGACGGTATCGACTCCTGGATAATTCCCCTTTACAATCCCCCATTCTAACATCATTGCTCCAAAACCAGTCATATGCGCCGTTGCAGCACTGGTTCCTGTCATGCTGGTAAATGTTCCTTCATTGGTTGGTGCCGTTATATTAACCCCTGGTGCTGCAATTTCAGGTTTAATTGTATTAATCCTTGAGAACCCCCTGCTGGCTCTTTGATACAATACATTATTGTCGGGATTGTAAGCTGTCACCGTGATAGGTACAAGTGAGTTCCCAGGAGATGTTACTGTCGTATAAGGGTCAGATTGTATAAAATAGGTATTGTCTGTAATAAAATTGCCCATAGGCAACCAAATATGGAACGTACTTCTTAAGTCTCCTCTTCCATAGACCTGCAATCTCCAGATACCGGGGGTAGGGTTATTGAATCTCATAAGTATAAGTTGGTCACCTGTTGACGCTTCTACCATTTGATAATCAATATTAATCGAAGTATTTTCGAATACAAAACCTATGTCTCTATTGACTCTTAAACTCTCACTAATTCGCGGTATGTATTCTCCAGAAGGAGATAGAATATCAATGGAATAGGTATTTGGTGCCGCTCCCCAAAGTTCCATGGAAAACCCTGCCTCACCTTCGCCAACGTTTAATTCCACTGTACTATATCCCACTTCACGGTCAATTTCTGCAAAGAAATGTCTTCTGGAATTCCCTTCATTACCAGCCGAAACATTCATGACAACACCTGGGAAATTCCCACCAACACTGATTAAGTCACTCAGTGCTCCTCTCCCATCATGGGAACCTTGAGATGATCCAATTCCAATGCAAATGGAAACTGGTCGCCGTAACCCCCTTGCAATACCAACCACATATTGAACAGCCCACATAATATCATTTTCCTGATAACAGGGTACATCCTGAGGCACAAGAAAGAAATCTCTTAGGGCTGGTTTTGCCTGTTTTAGTTTTACGACAACAAGATCAGCATCAGGTGCAACCCCACTGAAGCTATTAGTTTCATTCTCATTTCCCGCAGCAATCCCCGCCAACATAGTCCCATGTCCGATTTCATCTATGCTTGGAACAATCTCTAGTGGACTAGCGGAATTTAAAGCTTGGTTTATATCCTCTGCCAAATACTCTGTTCCATAAAAATATCCTGTGGGAAATCGATCGCTATCTATTGTTTGATCCCAAAGTGCGAGAACTTTTGTTGAGCCATCAGCATGAATAAAAACAGGATTGGTATAACTAATTCCCGTATCAATAATACCTATAACCACACCGTTTCCTCTCAAATTAAAGTTTGGTAAACGTCGAAGCCTTAATATATTAGACGCCTCCAGTGCTCTTTCACTATTAAGCCCATAGAGTGCAGGAAGGACGGAGTAGCCGTACTGTAAAATCGTACGGGGAGTCAATTGAGCAGTAGGCACATAAAGGACCGCATATCTATCATTCATGATATGCGTGGTCCCTGCAGGAAATCGTTCAAATGTTCGCAAATTCTGATTAAAATTAACTATGAAGTCGATATAGTCATTGCTGGTTATTTTAAATCTTTCTGCCTCTGTCATGCCAACTCCTTCTATTATTCACTTCTTCTAAGGATATCAAAAACATTATATACATCCAGTATGCCATACCCCCAATCCCTATTGGGGTAGGGAATTGGAAGTTCTCTTCGTGCACCTCGTATTAGAAATATTTTCATGTCTACCGTATTCATGCTAACTTGATTTTCTCTTACAATTCCCCACTCTAAAAGCAAAGCTGCAACTCCTGCCGTATGAGCTGCCGATACACTTGTTCCAGTTGCTTCACTAAAGCCCTGATCCAGTGTAGGACTAGTAACATTAACACCTGGAGCTGCAATTTCTGGTTTAATATCTCCCACTCTTGTAAATCCTCTACTTGAGTTCAGATATAAACTATCATCCTCCGTGTTATAGGCAGTAGTAGTAATCACCGACCTTGCATTCCCTAAGGATAATATAGTTGTATAGGGATCAGAACGCACAAAGAAGGTGTTATCCGAAATAAATCCTTGCATTGGGAGCCAGATATGAAACCCTACTTGAATATCCCCTCTTCCATAAACATTAAACTTCCATATTCCAGGAGCCGGATTACGAAATCTGAGTAAAATAAGTTGATCTCCACTCTGCGACTCAACTATTTGATAATCAATAATGATAATGGTTTGTTCAAATATAAATGATATTTCTCTAGTTTCATCTAACCTAGGAACAATTCTTGGAACATATTCTCCTGAGGGTGACTGTATATCTATGGAGAAAACTCCTGGAGAATCCCCCCACAATTCCATTGAGAAACCAATTTCCCCCCTGCCAACAGATAATTCTACTACATCGTAACCAACGGTCGGATTAATTGTTCCATAATAGTGCCTCCTAGCATTTCCTTCGTTTCCTGCTGCTACCACAATTCCATTCCCCACATCCTCTGCTTGTAAAGAAAGAAAACTACTGAGAGTTCCTCTCCCATCATGTGCTCCTTGTGAAGTGCCAAGTGCCACACATAGAGCGAGTGGTTTATTCAATTCAATAGCAATACGAAAGATATAATCTAGAGCAAACAAAATATCATTTTCCTGATAACAGGGAACCCCTTGCGGTATAATAAAGAAATCTCTTAGGTATTGCTTTGCCTGTTTTAATTTCACTACAATTAGTTCGGACCCAGGTGCTACCCCGGCAAATTGATTTTCTGGTACTGCATTACCAGCTGCTATTCCAGCTATCATTGTACCATGGCCTATTTCATCCCTGCTGGGCACAATTTCAAAAGGGTTTTCACTACGAAGAGCTTCATTTATCTGTTCTCTTGGATAGACTGTTCCATAATTAGCACTTGGAGGATACTGATCACTAACAATTGTCTGATCCCAAATAGAATAAATCCTGGTGGTGTTATCGGCATTTTTAAAAATCGGGTTGGTGTAATCTATTCCTGTGTCTAGAAAACCTATTAAAACCCCAGTTCCAAGGAGGTCTAAATTAGGTATATTACGAAGCCTGATAATTCCCGAAGCCTCTAGGCTTTCCTGACTAATCAGCCCAAATAAGGAGGGCATAACCGAATACCCGAGCTGAACGATGGTGTTATTCGTTATTTGTGATACTGGAACATGTACTACTGCATTGAAAAAATCTATAATATGAACGGTTGCATCTACAAATTGCGTTAGAGCATTTTGATCTCCACTATAATTTATCAGAAGATCAGCGTAATCTTCACTAACAATTCTATTTCTATCTTCCGATGTCATATGAAATCATCCTTTTTACCTCTTACATAATATATATGCAGGAGTATTTATTTAAAAACCTCGCAACTGTAATGTTTAACAGCCACGAGGTTATCTTTGGTTTTTTACTTATTCTAGTTCTACTCTATCTATATTCTTATGTCTACTTCTTAATTCGCTAAAATGTATTTCCAGTCAATTTGACTTTCAAAATTTAAAGCTTCATAAGTAGCTCCAAGTTGTTTATATTCCGGTCCAACTGCCAACGATTTCATATTGGCGGCTTTTGCTGCTACAATACCTGCTTCAGAGTCCTCCACTACCAAACATTCCTCTGGCGAAAGTCCTAGTTTCTTGGCTGCAATTAAAAAAACTTCGGGATCAGGCTTAGATTTCGTAATATCAAGTCCACAGCTCACCTGATCAATATAAGCTGCTAACTTAGTCTTTTCTAGGATCAGAGGGGTGTTCTTGCTTACAGAACCGACTCCAATTAAAAGTCCTTTATCTCTTAGCATGGTAAGCGTCTCTGTCACATGTGTTAGTACGGCTGTCTCTGTAAGACTCTGTAGCAAACCAATATACTCCTGGTTTTTACTTTCTGCCAACTCTTCTTTTTCAGTCTCGGTATATGTCTTACTTCCCTTTTCTAATACAATTTCCAGTGATGCCATTCTGCTGACACCCTTTTGTCTTGCATTATCTTCCTTAGTAAAGTTCATAATACCAAGTCGCTCTGCCAGCTGTTTCCAAGCAATAAAATGCAGTTCGTCCGTTGATACCAAAACTCCGTCCAGGTCAAATATAATTCCTTTTATCATATCGTTTCCTCTCAGTTTCTTATTATAAAATTATTGTAACTATTCGGTCCAAGCCTGAAAACCTGCGGTGTCCTTGCTGTTTAGCTCCTGCCAAACAGGAATAATGACCAGTCAAACCATATGTTTCATCTTGTATTAAATATTATCCTTAGAAAGCAGGCTTTCGTAGCTTATTTATTAAATTCTATCCTTAATTCTGAACAGTCCACAAATTAATTATTTCTATTTATCCTCTTCGACCTTAATAAATTCAGCTTGGTCACCCTTTACTATTACATTATATAATTCTTCCCTATAATTAATGTGAAACTCTAATTTAGCCCAATTATTTGGAAGTGCGGGATGTGCTCTCAACTCTCCTTTTTCATGATAGATTCCTGCAAATCCTTCAATTGCCGTCATATATGCACCACCGGAGGAAGCTGGATGTGTCCCGCCAATATAGACCAGACCAGCCCATTCCTTGCCTTTGCCAATCAAATCAGACATTGCCGATTTTAAGAAGAATGGATAAGCCCTTTGGGGCATATCACACTTACAGGCAAGCATGGAATACATACAAGCACTTAACGAAGAACCATGCTCGGTTCTTGGTTCATAATAATTCCAGTTATTCAACAAAGTATCTTTGTCATATTCCTGTGAGAATAGGTTCAGCATCGTAACAACATCCGCCTGCTTAATTACTTTGGTATGAGTAGCAATCCCATAAGCACCGCCCCAATATTCTTTCTCATTAAGAAGTCGTTTCTTTAAATTCTCCAAGGAGACTTCTTCAAGCTCAAAGTAACCGTCAAATTGCTCGATAATACCACTATCCTTATTAGGTTGTGGTATAAAAATCTTCTTTGCTGCATCCAAATATTGATTTGTTACTGTTTCCAAATCATAATAATCCTTAATCTTATCAGCGGTCTCATTTCCTAACTGGGGTAATAATTCCATAATTTGATGTGCCGCTTCAAATACATACTTTGCCATACGATTCGTATATGCATTGTTATTTACACGTTCATGGTACTCATCCGGACCAATCACATCATGCAACTCATATACTTCTTTATTTACTTTGCGCTGCAGAAGGTCATAGTAAAAGTTTGCACATTCTAAGACTACTTCCGCTCCACCTTCCTTTAATAAGTCTAAAGCACCTGTATAGTCAACATATCTCATGATACCATAAACAACTGCCGCAGAAATGTGAATTTGCTTATCTTTAAAATAGGTACGCATTGGTCTGCCGGTAAAAACATCTGTAACATTATAATCGGAACAGGCATCATAACCGCCTTCCTGACTCTCCCAGGCATAGAAGGCCCCTTGATAACCATATTGCTTTGCTTTACTTTTTGCTCCTTCTAACGTATCAATTCTATATTTTAATAAGGTTTTTGCTACTTTAGGGTCGGTAAATAAAAAGAAATCCAGCATAAACATCTCTGTATCCCAGAACACTGCTCCCTTATAGGTTTGTCCAGATAAGCCTCTGGCTGCAATGGATAGCTGATCCGTATGTCTTGGTGCAATACAAAGCAGATGATAAATGGAATAATTTAATGCCTGCATTGCCTGATTATCCCCTTCAATCAATACCTCACTTACTTTCCAGCTCTTTTCCCACTCTTCCACATGTTTTGCTCTTGTGATTTCATAACCTTCCTCACGCCCTGCTTCCACTAGCGAAAGTGAAGCTTCCTCATAGGTCAGAGTATCCTTGCTGGTGTATACACTGATCCATTTATAGAAGGTATATGTAATACCTGCTTTAGCCTGGAAAGAAAGACAGCGAAGAGCTCTTAATTCTTCTTTTACAACTTTTTCAGCACATTCAAATTCTGTGCTAACTGCTTCGCAAACGTATACCTGATCCTTACTTTCATGGGTAATTGCCTTCACCTGCAAAAGATTATCCTGTTCTGTAAATAACAGCTCATCATAGTGAGGACCATTAATATCCCACACTCTGCCATCAATACCGGTATATATTCTGCATTCTCCCTCTTGGTCTGCAGTAATGCTATATTTCATTGCCAGCAAATGTTGCCGATCGTAACAAGCAAAGCGCTCCGCTTCGATTCTTACCTTCGTATCTCCCACTGACCAGCTGGTTTCACGTTCAAAAATACTGTGGCGAAAATTTAGCGATATTTTATGCGTTGCTGCAGGAGTTTGTGGAAGTCGTAACTCTTTCCCATTAAATTCAAGATAGGTGTATAGACCATTTGGTGCATTTAATGGTTCCCTCCATCCATCACCTACCTGGTCATAAATACCTGCCAGGTTAATTGCTGTTA
Organism: Bacillota bacterium; assembly: GCA_023407575.1. Classification (GTDB taxonomy): domain Bacteria; phylum Bacillota; class Clostridia; order Lachnospirales; family Lachnospiraceae; genus Mobilitalea. The sequence continues at coordinate 121,827 of JAEYLX010000026.1, read as the reverse complement.
GCTGTTCTTTTTCATATTCCTGTAAAGTACCTCTAACACCCAGATAACCATTCCCAACCAGAAATTTGTTGCCTATAGAGGAAACTTGAGCTTCTTCAAATCCCTCTTCTTCAATTCTCCATAAATGCATGCTACAGCTCCTTTCAACGGATGAAACGACAAGCCGTTTCACTTGTTATGAACGAAAGAGGCTGTTTAAACAAAGCCAACAGCCTCTTACTATTTAGATAACTTTGATCCTTTTATCGTCTAATCTTTTTTCTTAAAATTAATCCTGCTGCCAATGCCACAGCAACCACCCCACCTATTACTGGTATAAGAATTGACCAAATATTTGATTTCTTTTCTTCCACTATGCTACCTGCCACTTCTCTAACTTCATTTGTGAAAATGAAATTAGCTTCAGAGCTATTGTTGGTTGGCTCTAACATAGACCCCTCCACGTAATTATTAATGGAAAGAACATTTCCCTTTGCACCCTTTAATACATCAATTCCATAAGACCCTGCATTGACAATGGCATTGCTTTCCAAGGTAACGTTCCTAATACTTCCTCTGTTGGCAAAGGAGATTCCCTGGAAGGTACTATCCACAATTAAGTTATCCTTAACAATTACCTTTGCCAGATTATCATTACCCTGTACCGTATTAAACCAGATAGCGCCATCGTTTTGATTGTTATTATAATCCTGACTGCCGCAGCGAAGTAATGTGTTACGTGCAATGGTAATAATTCCTTCAAACGGTTTTGGATTAAAGTTCGTACTGATGTTAATACCCGCACCATTTACAACAGTATCATATATAATATTATCCGTAATCTGAATATCCTTACCGCCATATACAGCGATATTATTCGCAAGCCATTGGAGTCCTACGGTATTGAATCGAATCTTTACATTAGTATCACTATAGTCCGAGGACCATAACGCAATGGCGTCATCACCAGTATTACGTACATCATTTTGCTCCACAATCGCATTGGAGGTTCCTCTTCTAAGGTTCATACCATCCGCAAAGGTATCTCTGATTCGATTGCCAACCACATGTAACCCGTCCAGATTATGTGTCCAGATACCTGTCTTATAATGTTGAATCCAAAGATTCTGAACGGTGAGATTTTTCATCTCATACGTATTATAATCTGACTCAATAGCGGAAGGATCAATTGCATCTCTTCTTTGAATCGCAGTACCCTTTAATGCAAAGTCATATAAAGAAATGTTACTGGCTTTAATAAAGAAAGCTGCGTAATCCCCTTGCAGTACGGAATGCCACATACCCGCGCCACGGATTACCACGTTATCTTCTGTAAGAACAATACCTCTGTTTTTATCCTGTTGATCACCTAAATCATAATCACTGGTGGGCGTATTAATATCAAAAACACCCTTTGGTATCCATACTTCCTTGCCCTGCTCCAACGCTGCCTTAATACAATCGGATAATGCTTTTGTATCGTCCTGACCGTCATCTGCCACTGCACCAAAATCAGTAATGGAAAGACTATTTTCAGGCTGTTCATTTGCCGGTGCTACTTCCTCCGCATCCACTTCATCAATAATATAGTATTCTGCTGAATTGGCTGAATCCTTTTGAAGTTTAATTACCGTTCCCGCCGGGTAGGTCTGATCCAGAAGTATGCTGGTTTCATCAAAGAAATGATGTGGCTGTCCATCCGCCGGATTATTCGTCCAGGGATAGTTTCCATATACCCAGCTGTATTTTGAGGTTAAGTTAATACTCTGGCTTTTCTTACCATCAATATACAGGTTCAGTGTTGCCTCCAGTCCTAAACCATCCTCACTATCCGGTATACAATATCTTAAAGTCAAGGCATTGGCTGCCTTTGTTAAGGTTATCTTAATGTTCTGCCCAGTGCCATCAAGATTAACTGCAAGTCTGCCTGCTGCTTCACTGGTGATCTCATGGTATTCACGGTTTTCATCTAATATTGTTCCGGTTGTAACACAATCCTCCGCCTGATATGCAACATAGGGTACTGTTGCTCCACGATAGTTTAGCCCGATACTGTCTTTCACTAATACGCCCTTAAGTCCCTCTGCATTTGTAACTGCAATAGTATTGATGCCTTTATTCAGCGGCAGTTCCTTGGTCACTCCTGCTTTCAGCTCAATATCCCCTTGGGCAATGCCATTTACATAGATTGTTGCTTTTGTATTCTTACCACTGTAATCAAACTCCACCTGGTAAGTAGCCTTAGAATCCGCATTTACGGTAAATATGTTCTTTTCCGCTATCGGATACGCATTTTCTATCACTTGCTGCTGATTAATAGCAATTGTTTCAAGGAAAAGCTTTGTATCTCCTTTTTTCAAATAGCTCTCACCAGCTTTTGTTACAAGCTGCCATTGCAGCGCTTTGTCATTGTAACCTTTTAAATCCTTAAGCTGAATACCGTTATCAAAATACAGATACTTCTTCGCTTTTGTATCCTGAACAAATACAATATTTCCATAGTATTCTAATTGATAAATACTTTCGAGGTACTGACCCTCTAATCTTAATTTATATTGATTTGCGTCAACTAATTTATTAAGTGGCACAACTTCTTCCTCCGCTTCTGCTGCCGCCGCTGTTTCATCCTTAGCCAGTTCAAACTTCCACTTTGTAGTCTCTTCCTCTGTAGACACCACACCGCACTGTGCGAAACCCGACATCCTCTGAATATTTAAATAAGGACGAAGATACTCCTTCACATCCTCGTAGTAGCTGTTTAGCATGATCTCATTTTCTGCATTACCAGCCGATATCTGCCACAAGCTTCCGTCGTTGGTCTTCTGTTCTTCCGGCAGACAACGAAGAGTTCCATTTCCTTTATTGGTCATATAATTGCCAGTTTCACGATTTTGCAGGTAATATACACCGTCAACCTCGCTTACGATAATCTTCCAGTGAGATCTGGCATCGGATTCAGAACTTTTCTTATAAATAACGGCTCCTGAAGAATTCTCATAAAGATATTCTCCTTCCTTTGCACTATTGAATAAACGAATATAGCCTTCCGGTATGGTTATTTCGGTTGCAACAACCTCATTTTCACTGGAATAAAGAATCGGGTCCCAATGTGGTGTACCCCAAGTTGGCTGTACGGCGTTGGAGTCCTCTGCAAATCCATTTAAGCTTTCCATATGTAAATAGCAGTTGGACTTTAAGGAATCCTGAAAAATAACTGCATTGGGATAATCCTCGTTGGTATGGCGTTTTAGTTTCCAATAGAAGGTCTCTGATTTTTCTAATACCAGCTGTCCGGAATCTCCTTTGGCATAGAGATAATTGCCACTCTCTACATTTCGTAGAGCGGTAAACCCGGAGCCTGCATCATAAAAGAATTCCCACTGTGCATTTTTGTCCGAGGGTTTTGCATTACCATAAACTGCTTTACCGTTATCTTCAATTAAATACATAAAATAATAACTGTTACGTAAATTATAAATCCCCTCATCCATAACCAAATCACCGGATACTGCTGCTACACTTGTGGAGGGTACAAAGGTCCACTTCATACCATTAACCAGCGTATCCCCGTCAGTTATAATGTCCTTACTTCTAACCTGTGTCTTAGAAGCAACATCTAAATAGAGTCCAAACCCTTTATAATTATCAGCTGCAGATAAGATAGTTGCAAATTTGGACAATTGAAACTTCCACGCAGACATACTATCGAGAGTATCTGCCACCTTTAGTGTATAGGTAGTTGAATCATATTGACTCAATGTAATATACTGCGAAGTCTTTTTATTCTTAATCGCTTTCGTACCATCTGTCTGCTGCTCTATGAACCAGATATAGGTATCATCTGCTCCGTCAGGATTACCATGAGTAAGAAACCCGTTATCTATTCTAAGATAAGTACCATCGTCTGCATTCTGTATACAGAACCCATTTTTCGTCATACTGGTAATATCCATTTGATCCTGACTTATGAAATCCCACTTCATATTACCCCAGTTCAGCTGATCACCACTGATTTTTTGTGCATAAGGTTTCCCTTCCAAAGCACTTTCAAGATGTAAGGCAAAACCCGCGTAATTCTTACTAGGTGAAAGTAAGTTCTGTCCTTCTCCAATCTCAAACTCCCATAAGAAATTGTCTACCTGATCGGAAAGTAGTGTACAATTTATATTTTCTCCCCAGTTGCCTTCCACTGACTCATCGCCATGACCGTCTAAAGTAATATAGTCATTGGTCAAAACATTTTTCAGTAACTTATAGGATGAATTTTCTTCAATAATCCATTGGAAGCTCTTATCCCCCTCCATAGGAATGCCATAGCGTAAAATGCCGTCTTCTTCATACAGGTACGCACTCTGGGTGTAATTATTCTTAATATAATAGATTTGATCCGAGGTATCTGCATGTGTTACTTCAGGTATAAATTGTACGAAAAGCATAACTAATAAAGCTAGGAAAGCCCAACGAATTTTCTTATTCATATGATTTCACTTTATCCTTTCACTGAGCCGGACAGGCCCTCAACATAATATTTCTGTAAAGAAACAAAGAGTATGGAAATCGGAATTGATACCAGAACAGCACCCGCAGCGAATCTTGTGTACCAGGTCGCAATATTGGCACGGTCAAGCATTGTAAATAAACCAAGTGCAACCGTATAGCTGTCATACTTATCTCCCATAATTACTCGTGCAAAGATATAGTCGCCCCAGGGTGAAATGAAAGATATTAACATGGTATAGATGATTACCGGTTTTGAAAGCGGAATTGTAATTCTGGTAAACACCTTCCACTTGGTTGCCCCATCTATAATAGCCGCCTCATCCAGCGCCTTTGGAATTGTATCAAAGAAGCCTTTTACAATATAATAACCCAGTGCACTACCGCCGGAGTAAACCATAATAAGTGCGAATAAAGATTGTGTGAGACCCAATCCTTTTAAAATGTAGTAAACCGCTATCATGGACATGAAACTCGGGAACATTCCAAGGATAAGCGCAAGGTTCATGAAAGGTTTTCTCCCTTTAAATCTCAAACGAGAAAGTGTAAAGGAGGTGGAAAGTACAATAATCGTTGAAATGATACAGGAACAGGTTGCTACAAACAAGGTATTAAAAAACCACTTTGCAAAGTAGAATTGGCTGGTATCCGTCATTAAAACAATATAGTTCTTAAAGGTAAATTTCTTTGGCCAGAAATAAGAGGTATAGGAACCTGGCTCATCACGGAAAGAAATCATTATAACCCAAAGGATTGGAAGAATCCAAATAACCGCTAATACGGTAAGCACGATATACCCCGGATTCATCTTAATCGTCTTCATGGCAAATACCATACCTACAAAGCTAAGAATCAGAAGTCCCCAATACCCTATCCCTAGATATTTCACTAAGAAATCTGATTGAAAAATCTGTGCCGCATCAATGGTCCTCTTTGCAATTAGCATGGTTAATACAAAGCTTAGTGCACTGATAATATAGCTGGTAATTAAGCCATAAACTGTAGACTTCTTTGCTTTAATTAATACAACGATGGTCATAATCGTTATTAACAGAAGTGGTATTCCAAGTAAGGCTACAAACAATTGTAACTGACTTCCTATTGGTGTACCTGTTACTGTTGTAATTTTTTGCGTTACTATGTTAAGCCCTAAAATTGTCACTTGCTCTTGTTCTGTTTTAACTGACAGAAAGGGTAAAAACGCACAAATAATCATGAGAACATTTGATATCGGCAGGAATTTTATGAATCTTTTGTTGATATAATTCGTCTTCATATTCATTATTGGAATCCCTCCTCGTTTTTATAAGCAGATGATCTGCGATAGACAATCAGTGACAATATGGCAGAAATTGCGAAAATCATAATACCTATGGTTGCAGCATAGCAGTAATCATTGCTGTTAACTGTCAGACTATACAACCAGGTAACAAGTAAATCTGTCTTACCCGCTCCTTTAAAGTAATCCAGAGAAGCAGGACCACCTCCAGTTAAGAAATAGATGGCATTAAAGTTATTGGTGTTAAATATAAAGTTTGTTATTAAATAAGGTGTTGTTACAAAAAGCATATAGGGCATTGTAATTTTCAAAAATGCTTTCACTGGTCCAGCCCCATCAATTTTTGCACTTTCATATAAGTCACCAGGAATATTCATTAAAATACCAGTTGTGATTAACATACTGGAGGGAATACCCACCCATAGATTTACAATAATAACGGTGACTCTTGCCCAGGCTACGTTCGTTAAAAAGGGCAAACTGCTGGAAATAAAGCCTAGTTCTTGTAATAAAATATTCAAGGCTCCTTGTGGTTGCAGCATTACTCGAATAACCAATAAAGAAACAAACGCAGGCACAGCCATTGTGATAACGAATATAGTACGCCAGGTTCCTTTAAATCTGATACCCTTCATATTAATCAGCATAGCAAGTAGCATACCTGAAAAATAACAGGTGAAGGTGGAAAACACTGCCCAAACCATTGTCCAGCCTAAGACCGGCCAGAAGGTACGACCAATGGTATCCTTTGATAATAGCATTATTTTAAAATTCTTAAGACCAACCCAGTCAAACAAATGTCCCGGTGGTTGGTGTGTCTGATTATAATTGGTGAAGGCCATTAGGATCATATAGACCAAAGGAACAACTGTAAATATAACTAACCCGGCAATTGGTATAAACAAAAGAAGCTTATGTATTTGGGAATCAAAAAGTGCTTTTATATCATCTACGATACCGGGAATTTTCTTCCCCTGCTCTTTTAATTGCTGAGTAGTATAAGCTGACTTAATACTGCTGCTCCAAACAATCAAGAAGAAGACAATAACGAACAAGGTTACAACTCCGGATAAGAGCAAGAACATGGAATTGTCTCCCTTAATGAAATCAAAAATTCCGGTTTCCTCATTAAATACTTTTGTCTGTTCCTTTGTTCCTAAAGTAATTAACCCCTGAATATTTGTAATTCCATTAAGAATGAAATATCCAATAAAGCAGATTTCAAGAAATAAATATAAAAGTCCCTTTACTACCTGTCCTCTTAAGATATTAGGTAATCCCATTATGAAAAATGATAATTTTGTAGTCAAATTACCGTTTTTAAAAATAGTTCCATATTGTAGAATACCCTGCCAAAATACCTTCCATGGGTTTACCCTGTCTTTTCCCATCTCATTACCTCCATCATGACTACTGGTGCCATCCTAAATCTGTTTCCCTTATGTAAATATCTAAGCTTAAATATGGTTTATCCAAACTTATTATAGTATTTTTATAACAGTTTAGCCATGCAAATTCGAGCTTATGGCTAAACTGTTCTATATTTTCAAAGATTATTGCTAAGCTGTTATAAACTCCCCTTCAAGATAAATATGGGGTGAAGCATAAGCCCACCCCATATTGTCATGCAGGATTTATTCCATGCGAACTTCATTTCGTACCAAATTTATTCAGCTGCTACAGTTGCTAAAATGTTATTAACCATAGAATCAAGACCAGCCTGTAAATTATCCTTTGTAATATCTCCATTTACTACACCAGCACCAAAAGCTGCTGCAGGTGTCCAGTAATCATTTAACTTAGAAGTTGTAGGGTTAGGAGTAGAGAACTGTGTCTGTAAGCTTAATGCTGCTACTTCCTTGCTCGCTGCTACGGTAGGATTATCAATTAAAGCAGTTACTGTAGGAGGTGTGTTGTTTGTCTCAAAACGGATTAACTGACATTCCTCACCACCAAGCCATGCAGCAAGTTCCATAGCTGGCTTTGGATACTGTGTATTAGAATTAACACCAAATGCTTTAAAATCTGCGAAGTTGCTTAACTGATAGTCTGTTTCACCAACTTTAATAGTAGGAAGCTTGGTAGCAGCATAATTGTCACCTAAAGCAGCTTTTAAAGTTTCAGCAGACCAGGTACCGGAACATAATGCACCAAGTTTACCTTCTGACATTAAGGAACCTGCAAGGCCATCTGCATCTTCAATATATTTAGGGTTGTTTATAAGATCCACTAAGTACTCACCAACTTTTAAACCAGTTGCGTCATTCCAGGAACAGTTTGTAGCATCTGTTCCGTCTGCTCCAAATAAGGTACCGCCTGCTGCATAGAAGAATGCGGACATATACCAGCTGTTATCAACATCACAGGAGAAGTTATATACATCTTTACCAAGGTCTTTTGCTAACATTGTCTCAAGAGATTTCACTTCATCTTCTGTATACATACTGCTATTATAGTACATAAACCAAGAGTTTGGAGTTACAGGAATACCATACAAGGTATCTTCCATTGTACAGGACTTAATACCTGCAGGGCTCTGAGTAGCTGTAATTTCATCAACATTAACTGTTATAGGATAGATTAAACCAGCTTCTACTAATTCTGCAATACCACCAGTTGGGTATAAGAATACGTCAGCTGCTACGGAAGCATCTTTCTTTAATTCGGTAATGGAATCATCCACACCCATAATGCCATATTCAAAAGTTATATTATATTCTGGATGATTTTCTGCAAATGCATCACACATTTGAACTAAAATCTCTTGCTCTTCTTCTGGAGCCCATACCTTTAATGCTACATCCTGTACTTCAGGTGTTGCCGCGTCGGTAGGTTCCTCCGTTGCTGGCTGTGTTACTACTGGTTTGTCATCATTTGCTGGGGTTTTTTCATCATTCGCTTTACCACAAGCTGTGAAGCTCATTGTTACAAGCGCCATTGCCATTACAATACCTATTAGTTTTTTCATTTTCCTCATAAAAACTTTCCTCCTATAAAATTAATTGACGTTAACTCACACATTGAGTTAATCGATTAACCGTTTACCCTTAAGAAATCCGGTTTATTTTAACCGGTTAACTAATTATAGTTTACAACAATTATGTCCATATGTCAATAGTTCAAAGTGTACTTTTTTATGCTTTTTAACGATTATTTTAATAAATTTTAAAAACTTTTGTTATAAATTTTACCCTAATTAATTTTAAATAAGTTAATCGATTTATCTAAATCTATTGCTCTAGTTAAAAGTTGTGAGGCTGCCTGTTCCAAATGAGTCACAGCACCCAATTGTTTCTCCGCCGATTCACTGACCGTTATAGAGCAAGCTGTTGTTTCTTCTGAAATAGCCGATATACTTTCCACGGCTTCCAGTGTAGATGTTCTCGATTTTTCCATGTTTTGAACATTTGTTAAAATAGAATCCAGTTCACTAGAGAGCTTTTTTATTTGCTTTTCAAGCTCTTTAAAGGAGGTTGTGGTATCCGAAACAGCTTCCTCCTGCTGCTTTACAACATTCTCAGCCTCTTTTGCAGTTTGCACTGCATCTGTTGTGCATTCTTCAATTTCTTTAATAATAATTCGTATTCTATCCGCCGAATGCAGGGATTGATCTGCCAATTTTCTAATTTCTTCCGCAACTACCGCAAACCCAGCCCCATAGGACCCTGCTCTCGCAGATTCAATAGAAGCATTTAGAGATAACAAATTCGTCTGCTGTGCAATCTCATTAATAACATTTAATATTTGACCGATTGACCTGGACTTTTCTTCCAACAAACGAATGGTATCAATTACTTGTCCCGTAATCTGCGTTGTTGACTTGGATTTTTCCGTTAGTGTATTCATTGTAAGTATTCCAGCACCGATGGTCTGAACAGCTGTTGCTGAAATATTGCCGATTTCTTTACTGTTGTCATTCACAAGTGCAATTTTATGGGACAATTCATCCATTAACCCCAGGCAATCCGCAGAGTTTTGATCCAGCTGTGTTACTCCAGATTCAATCTCCGTAATACTTGTTTTAATATCGGAGGCTGAATTTACAAAGGTTTTTGAAGACTTTGTAACCTGATCGGCTGATACATATACCTCATCACCAATAAGTTTTATCTTTTGAATCAGGTTCTTCATATTGGTAACCATACTGGTTATGTCCTGTGCCAAAAGCATAAATTCATCCTTTTGCTTCAGATTTATCTCAATACTTAAATCTCCTTCAGCAACCTTTTTCAACTGCTTGGCTAAGTACTTGATAGTTCGGCTAACATAGCTTGCAATTACAGTTCCAATCCCTACCGCCAGAATACATGTAATTAATACGATTATAATGGTAAGTTCTTTAATGCTTTCCGCTTTCTTTACAATGTCTGCTTTGGGAATTAAAAAGCAGATCATAGCTCCAGAACCCTCTAGTTTAGAATAGGCAAACATATACTCTTGATCTAAATAACTTACATAGTCTGATGTGGCAGTTAATTCGCTCTTCCAAGCCTTTGTATAAAATTCTTTATCCTTAAAAACTGTTATACTACTCTTTATTGCTTCTAAGCTTTCCCCGTCTCCTGCAGTACTTGACTCTTCTTTTGCATCAGCTAAAATCTCTGTACCATCTGATGTTATAATTCCAAGAAGACTTCCTGTTCCCAAATCCAAACGGTTGATTGTGCTCTTGAATGCCTTTCGGTTAATATCAGCAACAATGCAGGTGTTTGAATCCTTGTACTTTCTTGCAATTCTAATTCCATACGTACTGCTGTCTGATCCAAAGAATTCATCCAGTTCCTTATCAGCGCCAAAAATGAAATAGCTGCTAGGATCTGCTGCAACCTGCATTCCCTGTTCTGTTTGCATATAGGAGGAGTACATATTTTCTCCCTTGATACCAGTTGTAGCAATGGAATCCTTCTTATCAGATAAAATATATAAATTCTCTATCAACTCATCGGACCAGGTCTTTCTTTTCATTAGATCAAGGTTAGCATTATATAGTTGAATTTCTTTTGTTGGAGATACGCTCATTAAACCCGAATAAAAATCTCGCAAGTCAGTATCCTGATAATATACTTCAATATCTGAAATAATGGTTTGAAAGGTGTAAGTATAATATTGGTTGGTCATATCCAACGTCTCAAGCAATGCTTCCTCATAATTTTGAATTAATGCGGTAGAAGCTTTTCTATATGATATAATACCAAGTGCTACAATACATATGACCGGTAACATAAATCCAATAATTAATTTGACTTGAATCCTATTAAACTTCTGCAGCCATTGGCTTTTACTCCTATTACGTACATTCTTTTTCTTTGAAACATTATTCACTACTTCTTTATTGATTACTTCCTTATGAGTAACTTCCTTGTTCGATAAATCGTTATTTTTTGTTAAGTGTCTTTCCTCCTTAACGCTTACATTACTCTTCTTATGCTTTAATATTATATTCTTTTTCAATCGTAAGCCTCCAATACATTTAATCGGTTAACTTACGCTACAAACATTTTATCTTAATTTTTATTAAGCTCTTCTTCTTGCTGATATAATACACCACTTGTTATTTAAAATACCTTCTCCTTATTTCGCTATAGCACTTGTAGTTTCTCTTAAAACCAACTCAACTGGTAAAATTACTCCTGTATCCACTTCTTTATCATTAATTTTATTAATTAAAAGTCTTGCAACCTCAATTCCCTTTTTATAGATATCCTGCTTAATAGTAGTTAAACCCGGAAAACTATAATTACAGATATTAAGATCATCAAAACCGATAATGGATAGGTCCTTGGGTACTGTTCTACCGATTTGGTTCATTAGCTTTATTATACCTAGTGCCATAATATCAGCAACTACAAAGGTTGCTGTAACATGGTTGTAGTTCATTAGCTTATGACCAGCCATAATTCCACCTTTAAAATTAAGATCCTCTTCTATAATCGGACACATTTCCTCGTTTAATCCGCTCTCACTGATTGCCCTTTTAAATCCCAAATATCTTCGGTGATTAACTTCAGATTCCTTGGAGTTACCAGTTACCAGGGCAATATTCTTATGATTTAAGGCAATTAAATGTTTTGTAGCTAAATAAGCACCCTGCTCATCATCTGTTCCGACATTACAAAATCCATACTTTTCATAACAATAGGAATCTATTAAAACCACTGGAATTGACGTATTTCTTAAGCTATTCCAAAATCCTTCATCATGCATGCCAAGTAAAGCAATTCCGTCCAACATGCGTTTATGTATTAATTCCTTTACATGTGCATCCGATTTTACACAGGTAATCAAAATATCATAATCATGCATTCTGGCTTCGTATTCAATTCCACTTACAATCTCACTAAAAAAAGGATTGTCCTTTAATACCGAACTTGGCCTGTCCATGTAAAAAACCTCTGGAAGAAATATACCAAGCAATTTGGATTTACCCATGGATAACGACCTTGCCGTCATATCCATTTGATAACTTAGATCTTTTACTGCCTTTAATACTTTTTGTCGTGTGACTTCATTTGACTTATTATCGATGTTATTCAAAACATTGGAAACCGTTGCAACTGATACACCAGCATATTTTGCTACATCCTTCATTGTGACTTTTGCCATTATATTACACCCCATCTCTGTTATTACCGAATAATTAACATCATTTCATATTTTGATAATTGCTGACCTTATTTCTATATGATGTTCTGATCCATGCAATTTACAAATATTTTATTCTATTATATCGATGAAATAGGATTACGTCAATGATAGCAGTTGTAACAGGTTAACCGATACAGCCTTATACCTTATTCTCCAGAGGCAGTACTGTCTGCCTTAGTATCAACTCAACAGGTAAGATAACACTACGCTTATCTTCGTCACCGTTGATTCTGTGAATTAATAAGTTTCCGACTTCCATTCCTTTCTTATTTATATCCTGCCTAACAGTAGATAACCCCGGAAATGTAAACTGGCAAATACTTAAATCATCAAATCCGATTAAAGAAAGGTCTCTTGGGATGGACTTCCCAATTTGATGATATAGTTTAATGATTCCCAGTGCTAATATATCCGCTACTGCAAAAGCCGCTGTAACCTCAGGATAAAAATATAAAAGTGATTGTGCTGCAGCTACACCTCCTTTAAAATTAACATCCACATAGATGATTGGGCACATCTCAATTGATATATTTTCCTCTTCTAAGGCTCTCTTAAACCCAAGATAACGATAGTAGTTAACATCCGATTCTTCAAACTTACCAGTTATTAGAGCAATTTTTCTGTGTTTCATTGTAATGAGATGTTTCGTAGCCAAATAAGCTCCCATTTCATCATCTGTTCCTACATTACAGTACTCTTTTTCGTCATTTCGATAGGAGTCAATTAACACCTTGGGTATTTCAAGAGTTTTTAGCTCCTCCCAGAACTCTTGTCCGAAATTCCCTAGAACTGCTATTCCATCCAGAGTTCTTTTTAATACCAATTCTCTCACATTGTCTGATACACTGATACAGGTTACAACAATATCAAATCCGTTCATTCTGGCAACGTATTCAATTCCGCTGACTATCTCGCTAAAAAAAGGATTGTCTTTCAGTACTGAGCTTGGTTGTCCGACTTCATATACCTCCGGCAGGAATATTCCGATTAAATTTGATTTGCCTGTAGATAGAAATCTAGCTGTCATATCAATGGTATAATTTAAATCCTTTGCCGCTTTCATTACTTTTTTCTGTGTTGAATCCTTGGCCTTATTCTCAACATTATTTAAAATATTCGAAACTGTAGCCACCGAAACACCTGCGAGCTTTGCCACGTCTTTCATTGTTACCTTGTCAGTCACACTTTTTTCCACCTTTTCTATATCAGTCTTTTATTTAGTAATGCATGATAGGTCAATGTATACATGGCATGGGACCAGGTTAATGGAAGAATCCATACCGGCTTTCCTGTCTCTTTACTTACCTGCTCCGGTAGTAAATCCAGGCTGGTTCTTCCTTTTACTGCCCAACTGAAATAGGATAACGCTTTGTCATACTCATTAGCCTCAATGTAATAGAGAGCCAGCCAAAGAGTAGTAAGAATCCATGGATTACCACCAATGTATTCATCATCTTCATAGCGTCTGATACCACCTACTTCTTTACACGTTAATAGTTCTTCAATTCTTTTTGCTGTTGCTGCCATACGAGGGTCCTTCACATCGATTACTCCAAAGGGAATGCTAAGCCCTATAAGGCTGATATCTACAACACTATCTCTGCACACTACCTTTTTCCTACCGCCCTTATTGTTAACCGGAACCATCATACATTCTTTATTTGCCATTTTTTCTGTAGGATAAAGTTGTGTGCGAATTCCACGGCTAAAGCATTGTTTATCCTCTTCCCAAAGCCTTGTGTCTATCGACTCTTTCATTCTGCGGGCCGCCGATTCCCATCGCTCTTTATTCGATATTTCGTCTCCCAGGCATGTAGCTATCTGAACAGCGGATATAAGCCCTGCATGAACAGATGCGGAGGAATAGGTGTGAACACCCCAGCGTTCCTCCCATAGATCTCTGCTATGCTTCGGCAGTCCAGTCTCTTCATCTTGGAAGGCTACCAGGAAATCTGCCCCCAGCCTTACATTATCCCAGGTTGTTTTCAAGAAATCCAAATTATCTGTACGGCAATAATGTTTCCAAATTCCATAGATTAACGCTCCTGTTTCATCAATCTGTAACCCCCAGGCAGGTGCCAGATTGCCATCCATACTATACCTTTGAAACCAACTTCCATCCTCTTCCTGAGTGCCCGCCGCAAATTGATAGAACTGCTCCACCTCCTTATGCAATCCGCACTGGTCCAGTGCGTCTGCAATAAAAGCTGCATCTCTTCCCCAGCAATAGGCGTAGCGCCCGCACATTTGCATTTCTTCATCCATTTCTGGAGCAGCCATTAAGCCTCCCTTAGAGGAATCATACATTAAACGAAATACCAATAAGCTTCTCTCATATAGATTGTTATATTCCTGATCTGCCGACTTAGCTTCATTGCAGGAGGTCAAATAAGCAATCCAGAACTTCTTCGTCTCCTCCTGCATCTCCTTACTATTCAAGCCTCTGGCTTTTGAAATTAATTTCTTTATTTCCTTATATCCTGCTGCAAAAGAAATCTGTATTGTGATTTCTACTTCTTCTCCTGCCTTTAGCGATCCTAAATCCCAGGTAAGTGCTCCATCTTGTACCATGAGCACACTTTCTGCATTATCCAGTACACCCTTTTGAACATTCGCCTTTGGATCTCCGCCTAATTGAAAACTGTCAATAGCCAAGTTAGAGGATATGGACATATACTGATTTCTTTGATAATGAATTAGTGCTTCCCTCTCTAAATCTATAAGACTTCCTGTAAAGTTCTCTTTGGAAGAAGTACTGGAGGAATATAACAGCCATCTTATATTTCTGTCCTTACTGCTTAAATTCTTGATGATGTATCTGCGAAGCATAATATCCTGCTCTATTAAGCAAAAATCAGATTGTGTGATTTTGATACCAGCCTGCTCATTGGTTAACTGAGTAATCAATATATTCGTCTTGTTCTCATATCTTTGTTCTATGTTAAAATTGTTCTTCCCAAGAAAAACAGGAGCATCATTGTCTAATTGAAATCCTACCTGAAATTGGTCAACCTGCTGCATATGATCAATATTGGGCCAGAAAAGTCGTAGTAGTTCCCCTTCACTCGATATGCAGCCAAGCATTCTGGAATTACCTATGATTGCATCGTTCAAATATGATTTTGCCATTCTTTCCTCCGTTTTTATACCGCCTTTAGTTCTACTGCATTCGGTATCTTGATACTAACTCCCCTGGAATCTATCAGATACTCCTTATTATAGATTTGAATGGATAGGCTTCCTTCTGTTTTTAACCAAAAACTTGCTGTTTCTTTGCTTACCTCTATCTGAACATCCAATCCTTGATAGGTCAATGAGAAGGAATAGGAATTCCAATCTATCGGTATACTTGGGCAGAAGCTTAATTGTTCTCCATCTGATCTCATACCACCGAAGCCATATACAATATTCATCCAAGCCGCAGCAATGGAGGTCATATGTAATCCTTCGTCAGAGTTTCGATTATAATTATCTAAATCAAGTCTTGTTGCAAATTGGAAGAACCGATATGCCTCTTCACTTTTTCCTATTTCTGCGGCAATTATAGAATGAACCGAAGGTGATAAGGAGGATTCATGAATACATCTTGGTTCGTAATAATCGTAGTTAACTCTTTTTACTTCCTTGGAAAAATCATTACTATACATGAATAACATCATCAGAACATCTGCCTGCTTTATCATGTCCGTTCGATAAATCCGATCATAGGACCAATGATGATAGAGCGGAAACTCCTCTACTGGAATAGAGTCCAAATCGATGTGAGGCAGCAAGAAAAACCCGTCATGTTGTTCAAAGAGTCCATTCTCAGCTACCGGCAGATACATATGATTTGAAATCTCACGAATTTTATCCAGTTCCTCCTGTGTAAATTTCAGCTCTTTCAGCAGTCGTTGAAGTTCCTCGTTTGCCAACTCCTGCATTTCATCAACCACATCAAGGGTAAAGTCCATTGCTTTTTTTGCAAGATAGTTTGTAAAACAATTGTTATTTACCATCATATGGAATTCATCGACACCCATTACCCCATAATAACCATATTCACCTGTGACAGGGTTACGTTGAACTCTGCTCTTATAAAAACGACTAATTTCAAGCAGCATCTCTATTCCTTTAGAATAGAGGAACTCCTTATCTCTGCAAATTTTTTCATAATTGTAGATGCCAAAGGCTATAGCTCCACTTACGTGGATTTGCAAACTTGAATGCTGCCAAGCACCACAGGTTTCAATTCCATCAATCGTAGAAATTGGGTAACAAGCTCCCTCACAGTCTAACTCCTTAGCTCTTGCTTTTGCCTCCTCCAATAGATTGTAACGGTAGGTAAGAAGATTTCTGGCAGCCTTGGGATTATTAAATATGTAAAATTGTAAACAGTATGCCTCGGTATCCCAAAAAGCCTTCCCTCCATAAGCTTCACCTGACAAGCCCTTCGCTCCAATATTTAGACTCGGATCAGAGCCACGGTAGGTTTGATGAAGCTGGAAGATACAAAAACGTATTCCTTGCTGATTTTCAGGATCACCATCAATTACAATATCCGAAGTGTTCCAGATATTTTTCCAATACACACAGTTTTCCTTATAGATCTGATCAAAGCTTATCTCTTTATATTGTTTTGTAATCTTCTTTCCAAGCTCCCAAATTACATTCGGATCTTCTTTTTTCTTTGCTGCGTAGTGTACTACCAGCTTATCAAAAGTAACACAATTCTCTTGCTTAAGATTAAAGATTAATTTAGTGCCGACAAAACGCGCTTCTTCCAGCTGCTCCTGATGATAATCACAAGAAACCTCAAAACGATAACCAGAATATAGTCTTAGTTTACTTATCTTGGTTTCTCCCAATATAGAATGAAACTTTTCCTCATGCTCATACTGGATAACATCCCAGTTACTGTCTGTGTAATATGGAATATGAGCATTGAAGTCCAAGCCAGTAATCACATTAATCTCACCCTCAAAGTTCATTGCTTCAAAGTTAATTCTTTGCCCTCCAATATGATTAATCTTCATACTTAACAATCGTTCAAAGGTTAGCTTTAGCTTCTTTCCTTTGCTGGTCGTCCATATGAGGCTTCTTTGCAGTTTTCCATTTCTAAAATCAAGACTTCTAAAATAGTCGGAATAATTGCTCTTAGCTAAATCTAAAGTTTCCCCATCTATACTAATTCGAGTATAAAGCCAATCCACTGTATTGGTCATATCTCTTGATATATCAACAAACCCTTTATATCTGGCAGGATGATAGATTGGTGTCTCCTCGTAAAAGCCATTGAAATAACTACCTATATTCTTATCTAAGCTATATCCTTCTTCAAAGTAACCTCGTACTCCCATATATTCATTGCCCAAGGAAAATACCGATTCACTTACTTGCCCATATTCCGGATCAAAGCCCTCCTCCGATATAGACCAAGGGTCCACTAAATAATATTTGTCCGCAAACTTGCCCATCTAACTACCTCCACTAGTCATTGTATTTAATCGATTAACCTTTGCTCTATATAAAATCCTGCATAGATACTGCAGGTCTTCCATTCATAAATCAATATTTACTTATCTAGAGCAGGTTAAATCAGAATGAAAAAGCTATTTAAAATATCAACCCATTTTAAAATTTTTAACTACTTAAAAATATAACAGGGTTGAACCGCTTTGTTTCTATAAACTTGCACGTTAAACTACTATATTAACGTTAATCGATTAACCTAATTATATACTATTTTTAACTCTTGTCAAGTTCTTCTTGTGTTTTCTTTACTTCTTCTAGTGTAAAATACTACTCTTTTTACCTTGCATATAACGCAAAAAACCCCGCTTCTTCAGCGGGGTTTCCTTTATGTGAACTTATGCTAATTTTGATTTTGCAACTTCTGCAAGAGCAGCAAAGCCCTGTGCATCATTGATAGCTAAATCGGAAAGCATTTTTCTGTTGATTTCAACGTTAGCTAATTTTAAACCATGCATCAATTTGCTGTAAGATAAACCATTGATTCTTGCTGCAGCATTGATTCTGGCAATCCACAACTGTCTAAACTGTCTCTTTCTTTCTTTTCTACCAGCAAATGAAGAAGTTAACGCTCTCATAACTGACTGTTTTGCTACTCTATATTGTTTGGATCTGGCTCCTCTGTAACCCTTTGCCAGCTTTAACACTCTATTGTGTCTTTTCTTTGCGTTCATTCCGCCTTTAATTCTTGCCACGTTCTATTCCTCCTTATCACCTATCTCTTAGAGATATGGTAAGATCTTCTTCATGTTTTTGATATTAGTTTCATCCGTCATAGTTGCTTTTCTAAGATTTCTCTTTCTCTTAGCGGATTTCTTGGTTAAGATATGGCTCTTATAAGCTTTCATTCTCTTTAACTTACCGGTTCCTGTTTTCTTGAAACGCTTCGCTGCTGCTTGGCTTGTTTTTAACTTGGGCATGTTATTTCCTCCTTAATAATTAATGCAGCCCGGTAGGGCAATTTATGCACCTTCCAAAATGCTGTCATATATTTAGTATTTTAACGTTTTTCTGTTAAGAACATAATCATGTTTCTTCCTTCGAGCTTAGCTGGTTTTTCAACAACGGCTATATCTTCAAGCTTAGCATAGAAATTATCTAAGATAACCTTAGAAGACGAAGTATGAGCCATTTCTCTACCACGAAAACGTAATGCAACCTTAACCTTATCACCATGAGTGAGAAACTTACGAGCTTGATTTATTTTTGTATTTAAATCATTATCATCGATATTTGGTGACAAGCGGATTTCCTTAACTTCGGTTACTTTCTGTTTCTTCTTCGCTTCTTTATCTTTTCTTGCTAATTCGTATCTGTATTTGCCGTAGTCGATAATTTTACAAACCGGTGGTTTAGCTGTAGGAGCAATTTTTACTAAATCAAGATTAGCATCCTTAGCTAGTTTCATTGCATCCTTGGCAGACATGATCCCTAACTGCTCTCCGTCTTCACCAATCAGGCGAACTTCTTTGTCCCTGATCTGTTCATTAATCATTAAATCGCTAATAGTACTGCACCTCCATAGGTTATAAATGTTATCAGAAACTACTGGAAGAAACATGCTGTGCAGATTTCTCCAGTTATCGAGGGTACGTTCGCATCTAACAAAGCAAAACTTTGTTAAAACTTCACCATACCTTCGCGTAAAAAAGGTGGATAATAAGATTATCCACCTGCAAAATTTATCCTCTATTATCTATGTAAGATAATATTGTTATTATTATGCTTAACCCGCTCGCTGTATTTTCACACGCTATGGGTGAGAGATGGATTCTCTTCTTTTCTGCAAATATTGGTACCCAATACTCACAGCTAAACTAGCATACCACAAAAGGTTTATGCTGTCAACTATTATTATTTCTTTATGTCATGCTAATATTAATTTTATGTTATTAAACATCCTGTTTTTTAAGAATACTTATTGCTTTACACTTGTTCGTTCCACTACCACGTCCACTGTCTTTGATACAGCGGTTCCAAGCACAAAGCTAATTCCTGCCTCAACCAATCCATTAATTCCTACAAAACCCACAAGATAAGTATAAACATTATTTGCTTTAAATGCATTAACAAAATCTGCAGAATAAAAAATTATAATTAGGGTTGCCACAAAAAATATGGTATTTAATATTGGCCCAACTAAACTGGTAACGGCATAAGAGATACCTCTTGTCTTATCAATTTTTTTAAGTCCTACAAAACAGATTCCCGTCAGCCATCCCATTAAGATACGCGGGATAAGGCATAATATAAAAGTTCCAATTGGATTTATTGCTAACAATGCAGCACCCGGAGCACTCATTCCAAAGCATTGTATAAAACTTGTAATACCAAATACTCCACCAAGTAATGCTCCTGCTCCCGGCCCAAGGATAATCGCCCCGACAGTTACAGGTATTACAATTAAAGTAATCTCAAATCCCAGCGTTTTAATATACCCAATCGGGGTAAACGCCATCAGTACAATTATCGCAATAAATAAAGCTAATTGCACCATTCTTAAAGTTTTGTTTCTTCTGATTGTTTCCATAACGAACCTCCTTATGGCGCTTTGCGCCATCCTAAAATGTTTTTTCTTTGTTAGTCTTGAATTAGGTTCTATTTAATTGTTCTGACATGATTAAAAAGTTCTGCACATTAATAAGCTTTTTTACAGTTTAGAGTTTTTCTCCAAACTATAAAAAAACGCCCCGCAAGTAATCCGCCAAGTAGCGGTTACGGCAAGACGATGCTTTTATTATATCAGAACATTCTCATTGAATTCGAATAATAAAACCGTTGGTTCCTGCCATTATAAGGTCAAGACTATGGTGTTCATAAATAAATCATCGCGACCTTAAATCATTCTAATCAGTAGCTGCTTTTAGCCAATACAATGTAAAGTGCTATAGTGCTCACTGTTTTATAACAGATAACTGTTATAATAATAGTATGTGTTTAAAGTGGCAATTTCATTATTAGTACAATTTATGATATATGAAATTGTTACAACTTGCAAGTAAAATTTTACTTTGATAACTTCAAAAACATCCTTAAAGCCTATGATGTCTTTCTTCTCCTCTGAATAAATACCAGAAGGAAATAGCACCACATATTCCCCCAACGAATACCATAAGTACCCTATACAACATCTCATCAGGTATCTGTGGCAGGAGTAAAGAGCTTAAATTAATGAAAATATGAAGTATAATCGCTGCAAGCAAGGATTTAAATTTATAACATACTGCTCCTAATATAAATCCCAATATAGCGGCATAAATACCCTGTATTAAATTACCATGATATATTCCAAATAAAACTGCTTGTAAAAGATTTGCTCCAAAAAAACCAACTTGACGGTTTGCTAAATGTAAGACCACTCCTCGAAAGATAAGCTCCTCTGTTATAGGTGCAACAAATCCAATCATAAATATTAATAAAATTGGGTTTATTGATGTTATGCTTTCAATTACTTCAGAGTAATCCTGAAAAACTGATGTAAAATACGGCTGTATTAAACTTAGAACACCCGAAAAAAACAATTGACAACCAATTGCTGCCAACGCTAAAATCAAAAGGTTTCTAACATTTATTATCTTACTAAAGAATCCTGTTTTTACCCCCTGCTGCTCTCTCTGATACCAGTAAAAGAATACCACTCCACAAATAGCAGTTCCGATTAAAGAATATAGATATACCGTTTCCTGACTCGTTCCTTTAAATACTATAAATAACCCGCTAATAACAATATATTGTATTAATTCAGCTGCTATATAGGGTAGGATGGTTATTAAAATTCTACTTATTCTGTTCATCTCTTCCTCCAGCACCTAATCTGGCATATGCAATCTCTGGTCTTAGGATATTTGTACTCGTGTTGTTTCCTCTTCCACTGTCTTTTTTATATACTTCAAGGCAAAAAAGATGATTACTGCACCAACAATGGTATATGCAATTTTCATAAGCAACGAAATAGGTGCTAACATAACATAACTAATTCCATTGAAGAAAAAGTGAAATAAGATGGAAGCCTTAATGGTTCGATACTGATGAGCAATATATCCCATTGCCAAGCCGCCAAGAAACGCATATAAGCCCTGCACGATATTCATGTGAAAGATACCAAAGAATAATGCTTGTAATATATTTGCTACTGTAAAAGTAGTAAATCTTGTTGCCTTGCTTAATATTACACCCCGAAAAATTAATTCCTCCGAAAGAGGTGCCAGTATTACCACACTTAATAAGGCCAACAGTGGATTGGCATAATTTAATTGTTCCATAAGCTCGTTATAGTCTTGTGAAAGTTCCTCAAAGAATGGAAGGATTAACTCCATAAGCCCATTTATTAATAATTGAAAACCTAGGCTAACTAATACCAACATAATAACAGAACGCCAGGTAAAAACCTTAATCCTGACGACAGTATCTTTTTTTCTAATAGCTTTATACCAAAAATAGAATATAATAATCCACACCAAAGGAGATATCATACCTAGATTTGTCAAAAAATCCATAGAGGGAAATGGCATGTAATCCACAAGTGTGTCTATGGTTATATTGCCCTTCCCTGTAAAAAGTAAATAAAAACCTGAAGTGATATAAACACTATAATATACAAGTATAGCCGCTATTTGTACTGCAAAAATTGAACCAAGCGCAACTAAAAGCGGTAGTAATAACGATAAAAATTTAAGAATTTTCTTCATTCTGTAATTTCCTTTATTATTTTTTCATTCTTAAGCAGTATCATAACTATTATGCCCATAATTTATTATTATCTTATCTTTTTTCTGGATTGTCAAATTACAAATATATTTCTTTATTAAGCAATAGCGCCTCAAATTTTATCACTTTATTGAAACCTGGCTTTTACTATAGGAAAAACAGTTAAAAAGGAGCTGCTTACCTTAATAAGCAACTCCTCAATAATAGCTACAATATAGTTATCCTAATACAACCTCTACCTCATGAACCTTATTATCACCTGCCAGAGGAATAATGTTGCCAGCAACCTCTTTACCATCCACAGTCATCTTTGTAACTCCTGTAGATACATGATTCGGGTTCTTTACCGTTATATTATAGGTTTCTCCTCGGAACTCACGAGTTACAGTGTAACCATCCCAAGCCTTAGGAATGGATGGATCAATCTGAAGACCATCATACTCTGGCTTAATACCAAGGATAGACTGTGATATTGCAACAAAGTTCCAGGAAGCAGTCCCTGTTAACCAGGAATTCTTAGCTTCTCCATGACGTTGTGCATCCTTACCTGCCACCATTTGTGAATATACATATGGCTCTAAGCGATGAATTTCAGAGAATTCTTCTGTGTAAGCAGGAGCAATTCTTGAATAGTAATCAAAGGCTTTATCACCTCTACCTACTTGAGCTTCAGCTATCATAATCCAAGCATTGTTATGACAGAAGATACCCGCATTCTCTTTGTATCCGGCAGGGTAAGTGGATATTTCACCATATTCAATATAATATTTTGTAAATGCAGGATTTTGAAGTACAAGGCCATATTTTGTTCCTAAGCGCTCCTCCACTGCATCAAGAGCCTGTATTGCTTTACCATCTGAAGTACCGCAATTACCCATGACACAGAAGCCTTGAGACTCAATAAATATTTTGCCTTCTTCGTTCTCATCACTACCAATTTTTTTACCATAATCATCGTAAGCACGAACGAACCATTGTCCATCCCATCCATGCTCCATAATGATACCACGCATTTTTTCAACTTCTTTGGTAACGCGTTCTGCCTCTGAATGGTTATCTGTTTTTGCCATGAGCTTAACATACTCTTCTCCGATATAACAGAACATACCTGCAATCATAACGGATTCAGCTACTCTGCCGTCCTTGCTGGTTGAAGTCTGGAAGGACTCTCCAGGTTCGGAGGAGAAGCAGTTTAAGTTCAAACAGTCGTTCCAGTCAGCACGCCCAATGAGTGGTAAGCCGTGAGGTCCAACATTGTTAATTACATGATCAATAGAACGTTTTAAATGATCTGCAAGAGGGGTAATCTTCGACTCATCATTGTCAAATGGTGTCATTACCTTTAGAATTGAGTAATCACCTGTTTCTTTGATATATGCCGTTACAGCAAGTACTAACCAAAGAGGATCATCATTAAAGTTTCCACCAATTTCATCATTACCCTTTTTGGTAAGTGGCTGATACTGGTGATATGCTCCACCATCCTCAAGCTGTGTGGAAGCTAAATCTATAATTCTTTCTCTCGCGCGATCTGGAATTTGATGAACAAATCCAAGTAAATCCTGATTGGAATCTCTAAAGCCCATGCCTCTACCAATGCCGGATTCAAAATAGGATGCGCTTCTTGATAAATTAAAGGTAACCATACATTGATACTGGTTCCAGATGTTAACCATACGATTTAACTTATCATCTGCGGAATTAACTGTATATTTAGATAGCAACCTGTCCCAGGATTCTGCAAGTTCTTCAAATGCCTTATCTACAGCTTCTGCGGTTGAGAAGGCAGCTATCATTTCTTCTGCTTTCTTTTTATTAATAATATTCTTGCTTTCCCACTTATCTTCATTCGCATTCTCAACATAACCTAACAAGAATACAAACTCTTTCTCTTCACCAGGAGCAAGGTTAACCTCTAGGCAATGCGACGCAACTGGGTGCCAGCCATCTGCAACAGAATTGTTAGGTTTTCCGGCAAGTACTGTCTGTGGATCTCCATAGCCATTGTACGTGCCCATAAAACTTTCTCTGTCAGAATCAAAGCCAGCGATTGGAGCATTTACAGAGAAGAAAGCATAATGATTACGTCTTTCCTTATACTCTGTTTTGTGATAGATGACAGAACCTTTAACCTCAACTTCACCAGTACTATAATTTCTCTGGAAGTTGGTCATATCATCTTGTGCATTCCATAAACACCATTCTACAAAGGAAAACAACTTAAGGCTCTTTTGCTTATCGGAAGAATTCTTTACAACCACCTTATGAATTTCCGCATTTGTATTTAATGGTACAAAGAAAGTTACCTCGGTCTCGACGCCTCCCCTAACGCCTTTGATCTTGGTATAACCCATACCATGCCTGCATTCATAACTATCAAGTTCCTTCTTAACAGGAGCCCAGCCTGGGGACCAAACATCCCCTTCATCATTGATGTAATAATAGCGTCCGCCGCCAAGATCCAAAGGAACGTTATTATAACGATAACGTGTAATTCTTCGAAGCTTAGCATCCTTGTAAAAGCTATAGCCACCAGCAGTATTTGATATTAGTGAAAAATACTCTTGTGAACCTAAGTAGTTAATCCAAGGATATGGTGTCGTTGGTGTCGTAATAACATACTCTTTTTTTGCGTCATCAAAATATCCGTATTGCATTTAAATTCCTCCTTATAGCAATTTGTACTCCCAGTAAACTATTATATATTACCTTAATTCTCATTTCAACTCAAACTAGTGCAAAAAAATACTGAAAATAACAACTTATGCACTTTATTCCTTTGTGCATTATTCTCTTGTTAATTTTTAAGTTCATTCCTGGCAATTGACAATGTATTGACAATCTACAAACTATTCCCTATACTTGTAATAACAAAAAAAGTAAAAGGCTGTCTATTATTCTGCATTTTCAGAAATTATGTTTAATGAAGTTCAAATAAACATACACTGATAATAGTATACCTATATTTTTTTGAAAGATTTATATAATAGGGAGGTTTTTTATGAGCGATGATAATTTTCAAGATTTTCAAAACCCTGATAATAATTTAAGTGGAGATATACCACCAAGTACAGAACCTAACCCAGCAGAAGAAACCTACTGGGAATCCGATAGTTCTGAAACAAGTGACCTGATTTCAGATGAGCCTGCAAATGAAGCTGGTAACTTTGGAGAAGCGCAGCAATCTGTTCCTCTCGTTTTCTCAAATCCAACCCAACAATTTGAAAGCAATGGTACTAATTTCCCTCAACCAGAAAAAAATGGCTTTCGTAAGATAGCCCCTTTAGTGGTTATTGTTGCCATCTTACTTGTCGGTGCTGTAACTGCTTTCGCATTTAAGGACACCCTAATGAATACCGTTGCAAAAGCAACCAAAAGTCCTGCAGAATATTATGCCTACGTAGAAAAGAATGCAATTAATGAGACTTTGGATGAGTTCATTCCTATTCTCAAAGAGAGCGAAGCACAATCTAAAAAATCCTTTGCATTGGATACAAAGACTGAAATAAAAATTAACGAGGCTTCCCTTGATACTTTACTGCAACAATATCTAGGCGTTAGTTTAGTTGATGTTGAAGCAAATTTAGGTATTTCCCTAGACAGCATTGGGATTGATGCCCTTATTGGCAAAGATGACAAATATTTTAATGAAAATTTCACCTTATCCTTAAATCAGATTGATTTAATTAGTGCTGAAATAATTATAAACAATGCAATGGACGATATCTTTGTACGTTTTCCAGAGCTTAGCAGTGATTATTTAAATATTAATACTGAAGAATTGACTGGTGAGGAACTTACTACACCTGAATACAGCGAGCTTATGGAGACCTTTACTGCTGATTTTGTTGAGCAGGTAGTTAAGAATTACAGCAACTTAATCCTGGATAATATTAGTGAGGCAACCCTAACGAACAATGAAACGCTTTCTTTAGAGACACTTTCCACTGATGCCACCTTATTAACTGTTACAATTACAGACGAGGATGCTAAGAATATACTGACCGCTGTACTTAAAGCCGCTAAAAACGATAAGGATTTTATTAATATCGCTTCAATTTATGGTTTAGATGAAGATGATTATAAAGATTATATAGACGAAGCATTAGACGGATTTGAAGATGAGGATAATACAATTCTTTATGATGATTTAGAAATGCAGGTATTTGTAGACAATAAGGGTAAGATAATTGGTCGTATTTTTAGCGTAGAAGGCGAAAGCGATGTAATTGGATACACCTATTTAGAAGATAGTGACTATAGTGAATATGAAATATTCGTAAAGGATGATGATATAGATTATCTTGTTTTATCAGGTAGCCAAACAGTAAAGAATGATGCATATACTGGCTCTGCATCAGCCACTGTTAATACTGGAGAATACGGTGTACCAGTGAGCGTAGATATCTCCTATGACGATTTAAAGACTGTTAAAAAGAATAATTATGCATATCAATATGGTTCCATCAACATTTCTTCCATGGATTTATTCGGAGTACAACTTTTAATTAATTTCGATGAAGAAGACAATCATCAGTTAAGTGAAATCGTAGTACAAATGGGTGCTGAACCGCTTGTAACTTTAACCACTGATTCTGAATATTTAAATAATTATGAAGCTAGCGCCCCTGCAGAAGGAGCTACAATCTATGATATTAACGATGTAGATTCCTATACTTCCACCATTGACATTGAAGCCTTCATTTCCAGTCTTTCAGATAAACTGGGCATAGATATTCAAAGCTTGATTAATAGTTTGTATTACTAATTTATTAAAATAAAGTGTCAGTACTGCTGATACTTTCACGATTGATTGATTTATGACGCATAACAGCTACCCACCCTGCAGTTTTTGTCTGGTGAGTAGCTGTTTTTATAACTTAATTAAGATATTTTTTATAATTAATTTCTTTTTTTCCAATTGTGATTGTGCTAAACTAATACATGTTGATAACCATAAAAACTTGTAAATATCAAGATTGATTTTGTTGTTAATATCAAAACTGATTATGTTTTGAATCAAATATAACTAACTATATTAAAAAGATAAAAGTGAGGTTTCCTATGCCTAAACAATCTAGAATGGATGATAGCTCTATTATATACCAGGACCGTGTTGAGTTATCTGAAAAAGAGAAATTGCGTTCCATGTCTTTTAGTGCTAAGCTTTCATATTTATGGGAATATTATAAAATTCATGCATTTGTTATCATCGGAGTCGTAGGTCTGATTGCATATTTTATCTATGAACTTGTAACTCCTAACGTAAATCCTGTTTTTTATGCCGCTGTTTTAAATTCTCCTTTAGATGAAGACTCTAAGAATGAATTTCTTACGGAATACTCTGATTACCTCAAGCTTGATCCTGCGCACGAAGAGGTTATTATTAATACACAATTTTATTTTTCAACAGCGGAAGGCAGCCCTTTCTCCAATATGCAGCAGGTACTTGATACTTATATTGCTAACTCGGAGGTTGATGTTATCATCGCACCCGAGTCAGACTTTATTAAATATGCTCAAATTGGGTATTTTCAGAAGTTGTCCAACGAATTACCCACAGATATCTACAGCTCCCTTACTGATGAATTTTTTATTACATCCACAGAAGACGAAGCAGCTGAATCTGCTTATGGAATATATTTAACAAGTTCGGATTTGTTTAAAGATTTATCCTATCAAGGTCAGCCTTATGTGCTTGGTATTCTTTCAAATTCCAAACATGAAGAGGATACCATAGAGTTTATAGACTATATTTTTAATTAGTTCTGTCTATTACTTATATGGCTTATGTATATAAAATTTAAAATAGTTCTATCATAAAAAAACTGTTGGATATTCATATAACGATATCCAACAGTTTTTTGCTCTCTTTATTGTATGCTATTGTTTTGCTGTAATATAACCCAATGCTTTTAATAGCTCTGCTGTCAGAACGGAACCACCAGCTGCACCACGCACCGTATTATGGGATAAACCAACAAACTTATAATCAAATACACTATCTTCACGTAATCTGCCAAAACATACGCCCATGCCATTTTCATAATCACGATCAAGCTTTATCTGTGGACGATTATCCTCTTCAAAATACTTAATAAACTGTTTTGGAGCACTTGGTAAATCAAGCTCTTGTGGAAGTCCTTTAAACTCCGCCCAGGCTTTTAAAATCTCATCCTTAGAGGGCTTTTTATCAAAGCTTACAAATACAGCAGCTGTATGGCCATCTGTTACTGGTACTCGGATACATTGTGTTGTAATCATTGGTCCATCTGCTTTTACAATTTTACCGTCCTCAACCTTACCCCAAATTCTTAACGGCTCCTGTTCACTCTTTTCTTCCTCACCACCAATATAAGGAATAATGTTATCCATCATCTCTGGCCAATCAGTAAAGTTTTTACCCGCACCAGAGATTGCCTGATAGGTGGTAGCTACAACAAGTTTAATTCCATATTGTCTAAGTGGATGAAGGGCCGGTGTATAGCTTTGAATAGAACAATTTGGCTTAACTACTATAAAACCTTTTTCTGTTCCAAGACGCTTTCTCTGATCTGCAATTACATCAAAATGCTCTGCATTTAATTCAGGTACTACCATTGGTACATCAGGAGTCCATCGATGAGCACTGTTATTGGATACTACAGGAGTTTCTGCCTTGGCATATGCTTCTTCAATCGCTTTAATTTCGTCCTTAGTCATATCAACAGCACTGAATACAAAGTCAACCTCAGCACTTACCTTTTCAACCTCATTTACGTCCTTAACGACTAAATTCTTAACACCTTCCGGCATAGGAGTTGTCATCTTCCAACGATTACCCACTGCTTCTTCATAAGTCTTTCCTGCACTTCTAGGACTTGCTGCAATGGATACAACCTCAAACCAAGGATGGTTTTCTAACAAAGCTACAAAACGCTGTCCAACCATTCCTGTTCCACCAAGGATACCTACTCTTAATCTGCTCATCTCTAATCCTCCAATTGTTCTTGTATGGCACACATATGTCTTCCCAATAGATATACTATATCTTATTTTGAAAAAATTGCAATCACATTTTATATCAACCGTCTATTTTTGTAAATTTTTAATAATAGTTTTTCCCGAAATGAATATTTATTCGTCATTTCTTATGATTTATTAATCCTCGTACTCTTCTAATAGCTTGCTTAAATCCTCCAATGATTCAATTTCATTCACACGGTTTCTTAAACGAGCAGCACCAGCAAATCCTGTGGTGTACCAGGCAACATGCTTTCGCATTTCTCGAATACCAATAAATTCACCTTTATAATCAATTGAAAGAGCTGCATGGCGTAATATCATCTCTTTAACCTGCGGCAAAGTTGGCTTCTGAATTAAAACCCCACTATTAAGATATGCTTTTATTTGCTCAAAGATCCACGGGTTTCCTCTGGTTCCCCTGGCCATCATAATACCATCACATCCTGTTTGGACTATCATTTGCTTGGCATCTTCAGGAGTGTAAACATCTCCACTTCCTATTACAGGTATCGTTACGGCCTGCTTTACCGCACCAATTATCTCCCAATCCGCTTTACCGCTATAATATTGCTCTCTGGTTCTGCCATGCACGGCAACAGCTGCTGCACCACACCCCTCTGCAATTTTAGCAACTTCAACCGCATTAACTGCGTCCGGTGTAAAGCCTTTGCGAATTTTCACAGTTACTGGTTTTTTAATTGCCCCTGAAACCATTTTAACAATATCACCAATGAGCTTAGGATTTTTCATTAAAGCAGAACCCTCACCATTGTTAACTACCTTTGGAACGGGGCATCCCATATTAATATCTAAAACATCAAAATTCCGCTCTTCCAAACGTTTTGCAGTTTCACTCAGTATTACCGGGTCTGCACCGAATAATTGAAGTGCTGCTGGACGTTCTTTTTCGTCTATGAGCAGTAAATTCTCTGTGTTTTTATTATTATATTGAACCCCTTTTGCACTGACCATCTCGGTATAAACCAAATCAGCACCTTTTTCTTTGCACAATAATCGAAATGGCAGGTCAGTTACTCCTGCCATGGGTCCAAGTATTAAATTGCCTTTTATTTCAACATTTCCAATACAAAAACTCACTTATTCCTCCCGATTCAATGATTTTTCTTATCAGATTGACAATGTTACTATTCTTTCTGTCCCTGCATGATAATGAAAGCATTGACTTCATATATAGGTATTACCTCTTATTTTTATCATTTATTATCTTTAATCCCATTAAAGTAAGATTAGGATCATATACCTCAATAGTATCAGTTGCGTCTGCGATAATCTTACCCAGTCCGCCGGTCGCAACAACTTTGCATTTATCTATTTCTGCTTCTTGTAGCATTCTTTTCACAATGTATTCTGTTTGTCCAATACAACCGAACACTAACCCTGCCTGCATACTGGTGACCGTGTCTTTTGCTAGAATTGTATTAGGCATAGCTATCTCGATCTCTGGAAGCTTTGCAGTATCATTCCACAGTGCGTTAGCGGCAATACGAAGACCAGGACTCGTCACACCTGCAATAAAAGCACCGTCCTTCGTAATTAGATCATAAGTGATTGCTGTACCAAAATCAATCACTAAAACAGGACCACCATATATTTCATATGCAGCCACAGCATCAACTATCCTGTCTGCACCCACTTCCTTTGGGTTAGGAACCTGAATTTTTATACCCGTTTTTGTCCCTGACCCCACAATCAGCGGTGTAAGACCTAGGTACTTAATAATAGCCGAAGCAAGAGAATGCATAATTTTAGGTACAACAGAAGCAATTGCTACGGATGTTATCTCTGAATTGCTGATATTTTTTGTATTTAAGAGATCACAAATCAGTAATCCATACTCGTCCGAAGTTCTGGCAATACTGGTTGTCAATCGAAAGGTTGACTTAATTTCAGATTCCTCAATAACACCAATTGTAATATTAGTGTTTCCTACATCTATAACTAATATCATATTGAACTCCTCCAAATTCTATTAAAATCACTGTATTATCTGGTTATTCTATTTCTTGTATCTCTTCTCCCAAGAAAAACACCTTATAATACATCTCTAAGGACTCTAAAAATTCCGCTTTCTCCCTTTGGAGCTGCTTTATTTTTAAAACACTTCCGATTTCATCATAGAGGTAATCATTTTCTTCTGAATCAACCTTAAACATTAGGCTTCCATCTTCATCAAATTCCAAAGAAAGAGTCCCACCAATATCTTCTGTAAATAACACACACATTATTTTAAGCTCCTGCTTTATAATCTCCGGGAGCACATTAAAATCTTCATTCAGCCAATATTTCATTTCATACGCACTACTTGCACATAAAACCACTTTATCCTGATACATCGCACAAACTCCTTTACCATTTTCTATTTACCATGATTAGATATTGGTGAATGCTTAACTAATCGGTTCATAGGGTAAAGCGTTCTGTAGGGCAAGCTTCTACTACTGATTTCCTAGTGTAGCTACCATAACTGCTTTAATCGTATGCATCCGATTTTCTGCTTCATCAAATATAACATCTGCAAATCTTTCAAAAATTTCTTCTGTAATCTCTTTCCCCTTTACTGCAGGAAGACAATGTAGTATAACCGTACTATCCTTCTTAGTTCCAGCAAGCAAAGCATCATTAACTTGATAAGGTTTTAGGATTGCAATTCTTTGCTCTGCTAGATCCTCTTCGCCCATGGAGCACCATACATCAGTATAAATTGCATCTGCCCCTTTAACATCTTCTAATTTATCAGATATTACAATTTTACTTCCGCTGACTTTTGCATAGGTATCACATAAGTTAACAAGACATTCCTCCGGCCAAAGAGACTTAGGAGCTAAAATAGTAAAATCCATTCCCATTTTCGTGGCTCCTATCATCAAACTATTTGCCATATTATTTCTTCCATCACCTGCATAGACCAACTTCAGTCCTTTTAGCTTACCAAACTGCTCCTTCAAAGTCAAGAAGTCGGCTAGTATTTGAGTTGGATGGTCTGAATCTGTTAATCCATTCCATACCGGTACCTTACTATATGTTGCAAGCTTTTCCACTGTCGCCTGATCATATCCTCTAAATTCTATTCCATCAAACATTCTGCCAAGAACTCTTGCCGTGTCTTCAACGCTTTCCTTATGTCCTAATTGAATATCATCTTTACTTAAATATTCTGGATGTGCACCCTCATCAATACATCCAATTGTAAATGCACAACGTGTTCTAGTTGAAGGTTTCTCAAAAATTAAAGCAATATTCTTTCCTTTCAAACTACTTCCTGTTATACCCTGCTTTTTTTTATCCTTTAACTCTGCGGCAAGCTCCAATAAGTAATCTATTTCCTCCGGTGAATAATCCTTCAATGTTAAAAAACTACGTCCTTTTAAATTCATAAATCCTCCCATCCGCCAAAGTAATTTCCTTTGGTCTAAAATAAAATTTATAATTATACTGTTTTTTGTTTATTTATACATTATTCTTATTTATTGTAATTGTCAAGAATAAATATAAATAAACTTATAGATAGAAGCATCCCAACATAGTTTTACTCTTCGTTAATTGCAAAATATAATTTTTCTAATTATCATTTACCGAATTTATAATTAGCTTTGGTATTATCTTACTCAAAAAGGATAACAGCTTTCCTATTTCTCAGCCGGAAAGCTGTTATCCTTCAGTACTTATTATTTATATAGGACCTATTTGCTTAGTCTATGTCACTCTTACCAACCTCTGTGAGTGATTTCACCAAGCCTGCCAAGCCTTGAATTTCAGAAGGAATGATAATCTTAGTTGCTTTACCATCTGCTGCTTTCGCAAATGCCTCTAAGCTCTTTAACTGAATAACTGCATTTCCTGGCGCTGCTTCATTTAAGAAACGAATACCCTCTGCATTCGCCTTCTGAATAGTAATAATTGCCTCAGCCTGACCTTCTGCCTCACGAATCGTTGCTTCTTTTTTCGCTTCAGCTCTAAGAATTGCTGCTAGTTTTTCACCTTCTGCATCTAGGATTGCAGATGCCTTTTTACCTTCTGATACCAGAATAGCTGACTTCTTCTGTCCCTCTGCATTAATGATGGACTCTCTTCTTTCTCTTTCCGCTTTCATCTGTTTTTCCATTGCATCCTGAATAGCGGAAGGAGGAATAATATTTTTAAGCTCTACACGATTTACTTTAATACCCCAAGGATCCGTAGCTTCATCAAGTGTAACTCTCATTTTTGTATTAATAATTTCTCTTGAGGTCAGTGTTTCATCAAGCTCAAGATCACCAATAATATTTCTTAGAGTAGTTGCTGTAAGATTTTCAATTGCATTAAGGGGATGCTCAACACCATAAGCATATAACTTAGGATCAGTAATCTGGTAGAAAACAACGGTATCAATTTTCATAGTAACGTTGTCCTTCGTAATAACAGGTTGAGGAGCAAAGTCAATTACTTGTTCTTTCAAGAGTACATTTTTCGCTACCCTATCAATTAATGGCATTTTTACATGAATACCTACGCTCCAGGTTGCTTGATATCCTCCTAAACGCTCAAGAACATATGCATGCGCTTGCGGTACAATACGAATACAGGATGCTGCAACAAGTAATACAATAATAAATAAAATAATTAGTAATACAACCGGTTCCATTCTATCTCCTCCTATAATATAAAATTATTAAATTTTTCAGACCTAAGTTCGATAACCTTCGGTTATCTCGCTGTTTGGTTCTCACCAAACAGTATTATTTAAAATTATCCATAGAAAGCAAACTTTCACGGCTAATTTATTAAATATTTTCCTTTGGTTCTGAACATTTACATATTAAGTGTTTTCACACAAAACATTCATTCCTTATCACCACTATTCATTACTAATCTTTTCAGACACAGTACTTGTTTCCGTAGCTGCTTTTGTAACAACCAATTTAACTCCCGTAATTGCTTGTACCGTTACAATTGAGCCTTTTTCTATTCTGCTGCCATCCACAGTCTTCGCTGACCATTCCTGTCCATCCACAGTTACCTGACCAGCTGGTTTTAAATTATCAATTGTAATTATAACCACTCCGTTTTTACCAATTACACCTTCATAGTTTGTCTTAACTCGTTTGGGATTATAATATTTTAGAACCAAAGGCCTTGTAAAAATTAATAATACTAAGGATACTGTTAAAAATACAATAACTTGTAATATAAGGTTATCTTCAGCTACTAAGGATACAAAGAATGCAATTAGTGCTCCTCCTGAAAACCATATCGTAAATAAACCAAGCGTAAAAATTTCTATTAATAAGAGTGCCGCTAAAATAACTAGCCAATATATTGATGCCAAGATAATTCCCCCTTCTTCGTCATTTACTTCATTTTACTAAATCCTACACGGCTTTACAATAGCAATGATTTCATTTTAATAATATTCTAACCTTAGCCTAATAATTACAAACAAAAAACCACTTATCCCGAGTAGATAACTCAAGACAACTGGCTTTGTTTCATGACTAAGTATTTATATATAACATATTGATATACAATATAAGGTACGTTGTATATATTTAAGTTTTATATATATTTAAAGTTTATATATATTTAAAGTTTATATATGTAGTATTTTATAATTGCTGATAACCATTATCTTTTACCCCAAGTTGTATAGTAAGATTACCGTTTCTACAACGAAGTTCATCAATAAAATCCTTTTCTGTCATATCCTTTTTTAATATAACATCATAGACAATTTCAAATAATGTTCCCATATTAATTGTTTTAACTCTCTGCATAACACAATATTCTGTGTATTTTTTTAAAATATCGTCAAACAAGTCTTGATAATTCATGTCTTCAGGTACTGTAATCCTTAATCGCTTCTCTTGTTGCACAGTTACTCCATAACCCGATTTCTTGATTACTATAATTGCAAGTCCAATAATTATAGCTACAGCAGCACCCAAGGTAATATAACCCAAGCCAATCGCCAAACCAACAGACATGGTTAAAAATACATAGGAAATATCTTTAGAATCTCCAGGGATACTACGAAAACGTACTATCGTAAAAATTCCAGCCATAGAGAAGGCTCTGGCTAAATTACCCCCAATTAATAAAATAACAACTGCAACAATGGTAGGTAAAATAATGATACTCATAATAAAACTTGCGGAACGTTCTCTTTTAGGTGTTGTAATTAAGTAGGATAAACTGATAACAAACCCAAGGACTAAAGCAACACCAATACTAATTAAAGTACTACTAACACTAATTGAAACATCAGCTGTCGATGACACACTATTTAATATAGATTCAAACATGGATGTCCTTCCTCCTAAGCATAAATTTTATTACTAAGATATGGCATATGTTCTGTAGCCATTAATTTCTTGTATTCTGTGCCATATTTTGAAAACGAAGTAGAATATAACTTATACTTTGAAAGTATTTGTGCAAACCACAATGGGACCCCATCCTTAATTTTCACTTCCATAATCCATTCGTCTTTAGACAAGAGCGGATCACCAAAATTGCCAATATCTAATCCCAGGTTATCCCGTCTCGTACGAATATTGGTATCAAATGTAACACGAAAACTTCGATCCTCTTTACTAAACATAGCATCTCTTTCGTAAGATAGAAAGAGCGCCGGCTGTAAGGTGGGATAACGCTGCAGAAAGAAGTCTATCTCATTTAATATTTGCTCATTCATAATACCATTTGCAATAGGCTTTTGCTTTGTATCAACATAACGATAGGCATCCTCTAAAATAATCGAGGTTCTTCTTTTATTAACTCTGCCATTGTATTTCTTTTTAATTTCAAGATAAACCTTATCTTTAGGACTAGCCACTCCATAACTTCTTAAACGTAGTTTCTCCTTATATAATGGTTTTTCAATTGATCTGCTGATAATCTGATTATCAGGCGTATCATAATAAATATTACAAATGGAATAAAAATCACCATTTCTACTATGCTCATCAACTTCCATGTACTCTGCAAGTTGTGATTTTAACTGTCGATAGGTTTCATCAGAAATTATAAATTTCTTCTCATACCTATTAAATACTTCAATTGCCATAACCCCAACATCCCCTTAAATACATTAAGCAGACTTCCCTTTTCATAATTTCTGCTTATGTATATTCTAACACATATTTGTGTAAATTTTGTGTTAAATTTTACATTTCTTAAGAAAGACGACGCTGCCTTGCAGCTTCGTACATTAAAATCGCCGCAGCAATGGCGGCATTCAGTGATTCCACCTGTCCAGCCATTGGAATCTTTATTAATTTATCCGCTTCCTTTACTGCCCTTTCCGAGAGACCATTTGCTTCATTTCCAATAAGAAAAGCACATTTACCTTTAAAATAGTCCTCAGAATCATAGCTCGATCCCAATAAATGTGCAGCAAATACTGTAATACCCTGTTCCTTTATTAGTGGAATTGTATTGTAGAAATCCTTTACCTGATAAAATGGCATCCGATAGATCGACCCCATAGTAGAACGTATTACTTTCGGATTATAGATATCAACAGTCGAATCACCGAATATGATTCCTGTGACTCCTGCCCCCTCAGCAGTTCGAATCATAGTTCCCATATTACCTGGGTCTCTGATATCTTCCAGAAGTAATAAGCAGGCATCTGGTGCTTTTAACAAATCCTCTAACTGATACTTCGCTTGCTTCACTGTTGCCAAAACACCTTGTGGCGTCTTAGTTTCTGCGACCTCTTTAAAAACAGAGTCCGTAAGAAGTTCATATTCTATTCCATCAAAGTATTTAGGTTCATCCTTTATTATATCTTGATAAAAGCTCTCCGAGGCATAGGCTTTGATTATCAGCCCCAAGGCCTTTGCCTCCTCAAACATTTTTATTCCTTCAATCACAAAGATTCCCTGTTCATCTCTGGCCTTTGCTTTTTTTTGAAGCAAAACAAGGTTCTTAACCTGAGCGTTACTTGGACTACTGATTGTAAATTTAGGTTTCATAAAGATATTATCCTTCTTGCAGGTTGCTAAGCTTAGCAGCCTGATCAGCTGCGATTAAGCTATCAATAATTTCTTGAATATCACCATTCATAACTGCATCCAATTGATGCACAGTAAGCTTAATTCTATGGTCGGTACAACGTCCCTGCGGGAAGTTATAAGTTCTGATTTTTTCTGAACGATCGCCAGTTCCAACCTGATTCTTTCTAGCTTCAGCCTCTGCACTCTGTGCCTTCTCTAATTCCATTTCGTATAACTTGGAACGAAGTACACGGATTGCTTTATCTTTATTCTTTAACTGCGATTTCTCGTCCTGACAGGAGATAACAATACCAGTAGGGATATGAGTCAAACGCACTGCAGAGTCAGTCGTATTAACACACTGTCCACCATTACCGGAAGAACGGAATACGTCAAACTTACAATCATTTAAGTCCAGCTCAACATCGACCTCTTCTGCTTCTGGCATAATTGCTACCGTAGCTGTTGAGGTATGAATTCTTCCACCTGATTCAGTAACTGGTACACGTTGTACTCGGTGTACACCACTCTCATACTTGAGTTTGGAATATGCTCCTTTACCAAGTACCATAAATATAACTTCTTTAAATCCACCAATTCCATTTTCATTCAAGGTCATCATATCAATTTTCCAGCGATGACGTTCTGCATACATTACATACATACGGTATAATTGCGCAGCAAATAATGCCGCCTCATCACCGCCGGCACCACCACGAATTTCAACAATAACGTTCTTATCATCATTTGGGTCTTTAGGTAAAAGGAGAATTTTAAGTTCTTCTTCAATTTGAACCAAACGTTGCTTACCATCGTTTAATTCTTCTTTTGCCATTTCACGAAGTTCCTCATCACTTTCTTCCGAAAGCATGGTGAGGCTGTCTTCAATATTGACCTGTGTTGTCTTGTATTCTTTGTACTTTTCAACGATATCTGTAAGATCTGAATGTTCCTTACGAAGATTTCTATAGCGTTGTTGATCGTTCATAACGCTGGGATTCATGAGCTCTTCTTCCAGCTCCTGATATCGTATTAAAATATCTTCTAACTTATCAAACATATGAATAATTCCTCCGATAAAAATCCTTTACCCGTAATTGTAACCTTACGGTATATCATTATAATCTATACTTGTTTATTTTTCATAAAATCTTATGGGATTCTGGCAGATACCACTCTATCATGCCCACTTAGATCCTTAATTACTTTAATATTTTCATATTCCTGTGCGAATAAGATATGTTCCACAGCTTTACCCTGATCATGACCAATCTCAAAAAATATATATCCCTTCGGCTTCAAAAATCTCTTGGATTCCATTGCAATTTTGCGGTAGAATAGCAGTCCATCCAGGTCGCCATCCAATGCAAGTAAGGGTTCATGATCCTTAACCTCCGGCATTAAGCCTTCAATATCACCTGTTGGAATATAGGGTGGATTAGAAACGATAATGTCATAAATTCCTTCCACCTTCTCGAATAGATTGCTTTTTATTAATTCTATATCCACTATATGCTTCCTGGCATTTTTTGCTGCAATTAACAGGGCTTGTTCCGATACATCTACGCCGACTGCTTTCTTTAAGGACCTTAGCTTTGTGAGACTAATAATAATACAGCCCGATCCAGTACACATGTCAAGAATCTCTTTGCCCTCACAAATCTTCAATACTTCTTCCACAAGGATTTCCGTATCCTGCCTTGGGATTAGTACATCCTTACTGACTTCAAATTCCAGTCCCATGAACTCCTGATTTCCAACTATGTGCTGCAACGGAATGTGACTTGCACGCAGTAAAATAAGATTATCATACTGTAGACTTTCCTTCTCAGGTGCCAGGGAATCTTGGCGTAAAAAATAGTCAGCTCTCTTAATATGAAAAACATGTTCTAATAGATACCAGGCATCAATCTCGGCATCTTCTATTTTCTGTTGCTTTAGTTTTATTACACCTGCCTGAAGCAACTCCTTATACGTACTCATCAAACACCCTCAAATAATACTAAACATTTTGTATCAAAAATATATTTATTAATGGGATAACAACTTAACCTATCGGTTAACTACATCTGACCCGTTATCAAAGAATTTATCCAATGCTTTTAAAATCTCATCATCCTCTTCCTCTGTATGCTTTGCTTTGGAAGGTTTTGATTTTGGCATGCTCTTTTGTTCAATCACCTGTGAATCATTAGTAACTTTCAATTCCTTGCTTTGTTTTAGTTCACCAGACTTTGTTGTTCCATTTTGTTTCTTAGTATTTTTAGTATTACTACCTATTTCATTATCTTTTACAACTGTCGCCTTCTCTTTTGCTTTCGCTTCTGCTGCTTTAGTCTCTGTTGCTTTCCCTTTTTTAACTTTTCCATCAGCTTTTGCTAGAAATGCTTTCCAGTCATATACACCTTCTACTGACTTTATTGCCACTTCTATCATAGAATCATCTGGTTCTTTTGTGGTCAGACTCTGCATCCATAAGCCTGGCATACTAAGTATCTCTACCACCTTGCCTTCACTCTTTCCAGCAAGACGAATAAATTCGTATGAGATACCTGCTATAAAAGGGACTAGTAGAATTCTTGATATTACCTTAAAAAATACATCGTTAATTGGTATTATTAAAAAGATAATTAAGCTAATTAGGATTACAAGCAACATAAAGCTTGTACCACATCGCTTATGTAATTTAGACTGCCATCTTATATTCTCGACGGTAAGCTCAAAACCGTTCTCCATACAGTTAATTGTTTTATGTTCTGCACCGTGATACATAAACACTCTTTTTATTTCTTTCATCTGTGAAGCTAATATAACATAGCCAATGAAAATACCTAAGCGTACAAAGCCTTCAATTAAGGTAATAACAAAATTGCTATCGATAAACGTTTTAAAAAGGTTAGTAACGAGTACCGGTAGTACCATAAAAAGAGCGATTGATAATCCAATAGATAAAACAACTGCCAGCAACATTAAAAGAGCATTACTCTTATTCCCCTTTTCAACATCTAACGTCGGTTCCTGCTTAGTAGGGCTGTCAATTGCATCCTCTGCTTTTGCTGCCGAGATTTCTTCAATTTCAAAATCTTGTTCCGTAGTTTTAGACCTTTTCTTCTTGGTTTTATTAACTACCTCTTCCTCATCTTCAAAAAAGCTAGCAGAAAAATTCAGGACCTTAACTCCGATTACCATTGAATCAACAAATGCAAGCATTCCGCGAAAGACTGGTAGCTTAAACAATTTTACCTTGTCAGAAAAATCTTTATGTGTACTTTTTTCCACAACAATTTCATTATTCGGCTTTCGAACAGCAATGGCGTACTGATCTTTATTCTTCATCATAACGCCTTCCATCACAGCCATTCCGCCAATACCTGATGGTTTCATCCTTACACCTGAACCTTTCCATTTGGCTGTAGTTTATTAACTACTTTGGTTTCTACTCTACGGATAAATCACCCATAGTCTATCCTATATTGTACCGAACCAAGCTCAAAAACCTACGGTTTCCTCGCTGTTTGGCTCTCGCCAAACAAGAATAATAAAAATAGCCTTTAGAAAGCAAGCTTTCAAAGCTTATTTTTATTATTATGCCTGGTTCTGTGCTGATACAAACGAT
Source organism: Bacillota bacterium (assembly GCA_023407575.1). Lineage (GTDB taxonomy): Bacteria > Bacillota > Clostridia > Lachnospirales > Lachnospiraceae > Mobilitalea. Next base: position 80,591 of record JAEYLX010000026.1, on the reverse strand, counting down.
TTAAAAATAGGCTGAGGACGTACCTCAACCCAATTTTAATCACTTTAGTTGTCATAACATTTCATGTCTGTTAACAATAAATGCAATCTGTATGAATACAGTATGCAGTATCAAGCCTATATTCTTCAATAGATACTTCTATCTACAAGATGAATTATTTATCTTGATTCAAACCATATCTACGGTTGAACTTATCGATAGCACCACGAGCAGTTGCAGCTTTAACCTGTCCAGTGTAGAATGAATGGCACTTAGAACAGATTTCTGTATGGATATCGCTCTTGGTTGATCCTGTTACAAATTCGTTACCGCAGTTGCAAACAACTTTAGCCTGATGATATTTGGGATGGATTCCTTCTTTCATGTTTTCACCTCTTTACGATCTAATAGAATTATCTATTGGAATTATTTTATTATCTAGCAAGATAAAGATGTCCCTAATGACCACTTCATCCTAATAAACAGCTTTTTTATTATAGCATAGGTCATTTGCTAATGCAATACCCTAAAAAACGATTTTGGTCTTTTTGATGGTCTCAATAAATTCCACATTTGTTTTAGTTTTGAAGAACATATCAATGATTCGTTCCAGTGCGTCATCCGACTTCATTCCACCTAACGCTTTACGCATCAGATACGTTGCTTCCATCTCAGGCTGTGTCAGAAGTAAATCATCTCTTCTGGTACTGGATCTTGGCAAGTCAATCGCTGGGAAAATACGTTTTTCTGATAGGTTTCGATCAAGTACTAACTCCATATTACCAGTTCCCTTGAACTCTTCAAATACAACATCATCCATCCTGCTACCAGTATCAACCAGTGCAGTAGCTAAAATAGTAAGGCTTCCACCTTCACGCATATTTCTTGCAGCTCCGAAGAATTTCTTTGGCATGTGAAGTGCAGCTGGGTCAAGACCACCCGAAAGCGTTCTTCCGCTTGGCTGAACTGTCAGGTTATAAGCTCTTGCCAGTCTTGTTATGCTATCCAGTAAAATGATAACCTCTTGCTTATGCTCCACAAGTCTTTTCGCACGTTCAATAACCATTTCAGATACTCTTTTGTGATTATCTGGGAGTTCATCAAAGGTTGAATAAATAACCTCAACATTTTTTCCTTCAATGGATTCTTTAATATCTGTTACTTCTTCTGGCCGCTCATCAATCAAAAGAATTATTAACTTCATATCAGGATGATTTCTTGTTACTGCCTTTGCAATCTGTTTCAAAAGCGTTGTCTTACCTGTTTTTGGCTGGGATACAATCATACCTCTTTGTCCCTTACCTATTGGAGAAATCAGATCCACCATTCTCATGGACACCCCTGCTCCTGGTGTTTCAAGATGAATTCTTTCATTGGGGAATATTGGTGTCAGATCTTCAAATCTTTTACGTTTGCCCGCTTCTGCTGGATGGAAACCATTGACTGATTTCACATATAAAAGAGCACTGAACTTTTCATTTTGATTACGTACTCTTGTATTACCCGAAACAATATCGCCAGTTTTCAAATTAAAGCGTCGAATCTGTGCTGGTGATACATATACATCATTTTCACCTGGGAGGTAATTATCACAGCGAATGAAGCCATAGCCATCCGGTAATACCTCTAAGATACCCACCTTAGTTTCACCACTGTCTAACTGGTCCATCTCATTATTGGAGTTAGCTGTTCTTCTATCTTCTCTAGGCACAAACTGCGTGGAATCTAAAGGCAGTGTCTCATTTCTATTTGACTCACTTCTTTGTACTTGTTCCACTTTTACAGCCTGTTCCATTCGTTCATTCTGATCTATTCTTGCTGTCTGATCTACTCTTAGAGCTTGTTCCACTTTAGAAGAACTTTCAATTCTAGCAGACTGCTCCTGTCTAGCTCCCTGCTCTGCCCGTTGGCTTTGCTGTGGTCTTGTTGGCTGTGGCCTTTGTTCATACTTTTGTGTTTGCTCAGGTCTTGGGCTTTTATTTCCAGTCGATTGTCTTACTGGAGGTTGCTCTGTTTGCCTTGGCTTCTGCTGTGGCACTATATTTTTCTGTGTATCCGCTTGATTCGTCATTGCTGAAATTTCTTTCTTTTCTTCCTTTACTTCTACTTTTGGTTCTACTTTTACCTCATTTTTAGCTTCTTCTTTCTTATCCACAGAATCCTCTCTAATTAAAAGTTCTATAAGATCGCTTTTTTTGAAAGAAGTAATGTTCTTCACTCCCTTTTCCTTTGCCAGCTCACGCAAATTGGCTAGGGTCATTGTATCATATTGATTTTTCATTCTTGCTACTCCTTTAATTTAAATTGGATTCTCTTACGGGATAAATAAGAATAGATTCAGAAATTTATAAGTGATGGATATATCCAAAGATAATCCTTAATCATGCTTCTTAAGCAAATGGACGGAAATAACTAAGATAAATTTTTCACATTTCCCTTGATAGGATGTTAATTGACTAAGACTAATTATACATCAAGTATAGGATAAAAGAAAGTATTTTCTTTAAAAACATACTATTCCTTAACATAGCTTCTATCCACATTGTTTTATGGGAAAATGATTATCTTGATTTACCAAATTTATAGTGATATGATTACTTTGCATTTAATAGGTAGTAATTCTTTGCCTACGAACAAATCAAACGACATTTCCAGCAAATCTATGGTTAGATTTATGGTAAAACGGAGGAAAGAAATGGATAAAAGGGAACAAGCCTTACATATGCATGAATTATGGTGTGGTAAACTTGAAACGACTTCAAAATGTAACGTTAAATCAAGAGAAGACCTGGCAATTGCTTACACCCCCGGTGTAGCAGAACCCTGCAGGGAAATTGCTGCGGATAAAGAGATGGCTTACCAATATACAATAAAAGCGAATACAATTGCAGTTATTTCAGACGGAAGTGCTGTACTTGGACTTGGTAATATCGGTCCTTATGCTGCAATGCCAGTTATGGAGGGTAAAGCAATTCTTTTCAAAGAGTTCGGTGGTGTTAATGCTTTTCCAATTTGTCTTGATACACAGGATACGGAACAAATCATACAGACAATTGTAGCTCTTGCTCCTGCTTTTGGTGGCATTAATCTCGAGGATATCTCCGCTCCAAGATGCTTTGAAATTGAGGATAGATTAAATAAATTATTAGATATCCCTGTCTTTCATGATGATCAGCATGGTACAGCAATTGTTGTTCTTGCAGGTGCAATTAATGCGCTAAAGGTTACAAATAAAACAAAAGAAAACTGTAAGGTTGTAGTAAATGGTGCAGGTTCTGCTGGCATTGCCATTGCTAAGCTACTTCTAATCTATGGCTTTAACCAAGTAACTTTATGTGATCGTAATGGAATTATCTCAAAAAGCTACGTGGGTTTAAATTGGATGCAGGAGCAAATGTTGTCGGTTACTAATCTTGATAATAGAAATGGTACTTTAGCCGATGCCCTTAAGGGTGCTGATCTTTTTATAGGTGTTTCAGCGCCAAACATCGTAACTGCTGAAATGGTTTCCTCTATGAATCAGGATGCTATTATATTTGCAATGGCAAATCCGGTACCGGAAATTATGCCAGATATCGCAAAAGCAGCTGGAGCTAAGGTTGTAGCAACCGGTCGCTCTGATTTCCCTAATCAAGTTAATAATGTAGTTGCCTTCCCTGGCATTTTTAAAGGTGCGTTAGAAGGTCGTGCAAAGCAAATTACAGAAGATATGAAACTCGCGGCAGCCTTGGCAATTGCTGAATTAGTGGACATCGAAGAGTTAAATGAAAACAATATTATGCCTCAACCCTTTGACCCAAGAGTTTGTGTAGCTGTTAGCAATGCAGTGAAGGCACACATTAGAAAGTAGAGTTTACATGTGGGATAACAAGAGATATCATTCCCTAAATTATGAATTAAAAAAACGTTATGGAACAAAATTATATAAGTTATCTTTAAATGCAGGAATGAGCTGCCCTAATCGGGATGGAACGCTGGGCATAAGAGGCTGTATTTTTTGCAGCGAAGGAGGCTCCGGAGACTTTGCTGCATCTGCTGACCTGTCAATAACCGAACAAATAGAAGCAGCCAAGCAACTTATTGCCCCAAAAATAAAAAATAATGAGACCATGAAGTATATTGCTTACTTTCAAGCATATACCAATACCTATGCACCAGTCTCTTATTTAACTTCCATCTTTACAGAAGCAATTAGTCACCAGGATATTCAAATCTTATCCATTGCTACTAGGCCTGATTGTCTGGATGAGGAGATTTTAGAGTTGTTATCTTCCTTAAATAAAGTAAAACCAGTTTGGATTGAGCTGGGTTTACAAACGATTCACGAGGAAAGTGCCAGTTATATTCGAAGAGGCTACTCTCTACCCATATTCGAAGAAATGGTAAATAGACTTAACAGCATAGGGATAAAGGTTATCGTCCATACTATACTAGGCTTGCCAAAAGAAACCAAACATGATATGGTAAAAACCATGGATTACATCTCCAGCTTACCAGTCTGGGGTATTAAGCTTCAGCTGCTTCACATATTAAAGAACACCGATCTTGGGACACAATTTGAAAATGGCGAGCTACCCGAAACTCTAACTCTAGAAGAATATATTGATATCGTTCTCTTATGTCTTGAGAATCTAAGAGATGATATTGTGATTCATCGCATCACAGGTGACGGACCTAAAAAGCTATTATTAGCTCCTTTATGGAGTGCAAACAAAAAGTTGGTCCTTAACTGTCTTAACAATGAAATGAGAGTAAGAGATAGTTATCAAGGTAAGAACTATAAATCCAGAAACTAATGTGCTATTTAGTTATGTATTAAACTAAATAGTTATACTGACTATGTAACTAATATAATAGCTTTTAATAAGGAGGTTACAATGCAATCTGATACCTTTATGTTATATAAACTAATGATTCTTTATATCCTTAGCAAAGTTAAATTTCCATTAACCAATGCTCAATTAACAGCTTTTATCCTTGAAAAAGAATATACAACATATTTTAATTTACAACGAGCTATCTCCGAATTAATTGATGATGCGTATCTATCCTCTAAAACCATCCGTAACAGTTCTTTATATCAAATAACGGAAAGTGGCTTAGAGACCCTGCTCTTCTTTGATAATATGATTTCCAAAGGTATCAAAGAAGATATTGAAGCTTATCTGACAGAAAACAAATATGAACTTCAGGAGGAATTATCTACTCCCGCCGAATATTATCAGGTTAAAAAAGGAGAATTCGCAGCCCATATGAGTGTTATCGAGCGCGATACCTCTATTATCGATTTAACCTTAATTGTCACTACAGAGGAAGAGGCCTCTAAGCTTTGTGCTAATTGGAGAGAGAAAAGCTCGGATGTCTATGCCTATTTAATGTCAGTTATGCTGGAAAACAAGTAATCTACTTTCTTATATGTTTCTTAAAACTTTCCATAAGAAATATCTTTATAACTATAAAACCCGGAGCAAACCTTGATGTTCTTCCTACTAAGTCTACAAATCTATTTGTCTACTTAATAGAAATTACTTCAGTTTACTCCGGGCGTATTATTTTTACCTATTGCTATATATCCTATATGCATTTGCGTTAGCTTCTATCGGATTTTATATTTAATATATTATCTACTTTAAATTCTCATCTGACTCTGTATTCTCTATTGGATTTAAGTTCTGAAGCGCTGTTTCATTTACTTCTGCATTCTCATCTATATTCATGCCACAGATTTCCTCAATACATGACCATATTTCTTCTCTGCCTTGTTTTGATAAAGAGGAGAAGGGTATAATCTTTGTTCCTGGTGCAACATCCAGTCCTTGTCGTATTAATTTCAGCTGCTTGTCCTTTTGGCTACGATTAATTTTATCAAACTTAGTAGCTATAATAATAGGCTGAAAGCCTTGATAAACCACCCAATCATACATAATCTTATCATTCTCTGATGGCTCATGTCGTATGTCCAGTAAAAGAAAGACCGCTTTTAGCTGTCCTGAGGTCTTAAGATACTTCTCGATCATCTTCCCCCATTTTTCTTTAATTGAAGCTGACACTTTTGCATACCCGTAGCCTGGAAGATCCACATAATACAATTCCTTATTAATATTATAGAAATTAATGGTCTGAGTTTTGCCAGGTTGACCAGAGGTTCTAGCCAAGGACTTCCTATTCATGAGTGCATTGATTAAGGAAGATTTCCCAACGTTTGATTTGCCTGCAAATGCTACTTCCGGATGCTCATTGACCGGAAGAACACTGGTAATTCCACAGACTGTTTCTAATTCCGCACTTTTAATAATCATGGTACGTTTCCTTTCCATCTAAAAACATCGTAATCTATAAACAGGATGAAACGACTAGTCGTTTCACTTGTTATGCATTTTAAAAAGGCTGCTGCAATTCAATTCGAAAGATTGCAGCAGCCTTTTGCATTTATTTATTACGCTATTTCATCCTTACTTTTCTTACTGGAACGTTTTGTTATCGGCTTTCTTGCAACATTCTCCGTAGACAAAACTACCTTTGGTTTTTCGGTTCCCAGTACTGCTTCCTTTGTTATAATGCATTTTTCTGCCTTCATATCAGAAGGAATATGATACATGGAATCCATCATAACAGCTTCCATAATGGCACGAAGACCTCTGGCACCAATTTTTCGTTTAAAGGATTGTTTTGCAATTTCTTTTAGCGCTTCCTCTTCAAATTCAAGCTCAACGCCATCCATTTCAAACAATTTTTTATACTGTTTAGATATTGCATTCTTAGGTTCAGTCAGAATACGAACCAATGCCTCTTCATCCAACATATCAAGTGCCACCGGCACTGGAACACGTCCAACGAACTCCGGTATTAAACCATATTTAATTAAATCCTGTGGCATTACCTGACGGAATAATTCTCCGACATTTACTTTATCCTTCTCCATGATCTGCGCATTAAAACCAATGGATTTCTGACCTGTTCTAGCTTCAATTATTTTTTCAAGTCCATCAAAAGCACCACCACAGATGAATAAGATGTTGGTCGTATCAATCTGTATAAATTCCTGATGTGGATGCTTTCTGCCACCCTGCGGTGGTACAGAGGCTACCGTACCTTCCAGTATCTTAAGTAAAGCTTGCTGTACGCCTTCACCGGATACGTCTCTAGTAATAGAAGTATTCTCTGATTTTCTTGTAATTTTATCAATTTCATCAATGTAAATAATACCAAATTGTGCACGTTCAATATCAAAATCTGCGGCTTGAATAATCTTTAAAAGAATATTCTCAACGTCCTCACCAACATATCCTGCCTCTGTAAGTGCAGTAGCATCCGCAATTGCAAATGGTACATTTAACAATTTAGCCAGAGTTTGAGCCAAATAAGTCTTACCGGAACCGGTAGGTCCTATCATCAAAATATTACTTTTTTGAAGCTCAACATCCAAATCCTTTTCAGCAAGAACCCTTTTATAGTGATTATATACTGAGACAGCCAGCACTTTCTTGGCTTCATCCTGTCCAACCACATGCTGATCTAGGAAAGTTTTGATTTCCATTGGTTTTAACAGATTAATATCTGTGTTTAACGAAGTATCGCCTTCAAATTCTTCTTCTATGATTTCACTGCATATTTCAATACATTCATCACAGATATATACACCTGGCCCGGCAATCAACTTTCTAACCTGATCCTGTGTTTTATTACAAAAGGAACATCTCAGTTGTTTTCTGTCATCAACTTTTCCTGCCAATACGTTATCACCTCATTTTCTTTGTCATGCAAAGGATTTCAGTAATTATCTGCTAACGAAAATTCCATCAATAATACCGTATTCGCGGGCTTCTTCAGCACTCATATAATGATCTCTCTCGGTATCAACTTCAATAACTTCCAAAGGTTTTCCTGTATTCTTTGCTAATATCTCGTTCAATTTCTTTCTTGTCTTAATGATGTTGTCTGCAACAATTTTAATATCTGTTGCCTGACCTCTAGCACCGCCGGATGGCTGATGAATCATTACTTCCGCATTAGGAAGCGCAAATCTTTTACCTTTTGCACCACCGGAAAGAAGGAATGCGCCCATACTTGCAGCCATACCAATACAGATTGTAGATACATCACATTTAATATAATTCATCGTATCATAGATTGCCATACCAGCTGTTACAGAACCACCGGGGCTATTAATATAGAAGTTAATATCCTTACCTGGATCTTCTGATTCTAAAAATAATAACTGTGCAACAATTAAACTTGCTGTTACATCATTTACTTCTTCCCCGAGGAAAATGATTCTTTCTTTTAAAAGTCTGGAATAGATGTCGTAGCTTCTCTCACCACGGCTTGTTTGTTCAATGACATAAGGTACTAAACTCATACATTTATCCTCCTTATTTGTACTTCATTTGTGTTAATAATTTATGCTATTACACTTCTTTAGACTGTGCAACTACAAAATCAACAGCCTTTTGAACTGCAAGATCAGCTTTAATTTGTTCTTTTTCCTTCTCACCGATTAACTCTTTGAGCTTATCAGCTTCCATCTGATACATGGTTGCCATATCAGTAAGTTCTTTTTCTAATTCTTCTTCACTAACTTCAATATTTTCCAACTTAGCGATTGTTTCTAATACTAATCTGCTCTGAATGCGTTTAAGAGCCTGTGGGTGTAAGCTTTCCAGGAATTTATTCGCATCCATTCCTGTAAACTGGAAGTACTGTTCAATATTAAGACCCTGATACTGAACTCTCTGTGCAAAGTCATCCGCCATCTGATTTACCTGTACCTTAATCATTGGCTCTGGAATATCCATTGTTGCGTTTTCAATAATCTTATCAACAATTTCATTCTCTTTTGCTGTCTTTAACTCTTTCTCTTTGCCTTCCTTAATTGTAGCCTTGATACTCTCTTTGTATTCATCTAAAGTATCAAATTCAGAAACATCCTGCGCAAAATCATCATCAAGCTCTGGAAGTTCCTTTACTTTAATTTCTTTCACTACAACTTTGAAAAGTGCTGGCTTGCCTGCAAGCTCTGCTGCCTGGTACTGCTCTGGGAAGGTAACATTAACATCTACCTCTGCACCAATTTCCTTGCCAATTAACTGTTCTTCAAAGGTATCAATAAAGGAATGAGAACCGATTGTAAGAGAATAATCTTCTCCCTTACCACCTTCAAAAGGTACGCCATCAACAAATCCTTCAAAGTCAATTACAGTGATATCGCCATCCATTACTGCTCTATCTTCTACTGTAATTGTTCTGGAATTCTGCTCACGTTCTTTGTTAATCTTCTCTAAAATCTCTTCTTCAGTTACAGTAGCTTCCTTCTTTTCAACTTCAATACCCTTGTAATCGCCTAAAGTAACTTCCGGTTTTACTGCTACTTCTGCTGTAAAGATGAAGGTCTGACCCTTCTCAACTTGAACAATATCAATTTCTGGTCTGGATACGATGTCTAAACCACTTTCTTCTACAGCTTTCTCATATGCCTCTGGAATTAACTCGTTTGCTGCATCCTCATAGAATACGCTAGCGCCATACATCTTCTCAATAATTGCGCGTGGAGCCTTACCTTTTCTAAAACCTTGAACATTGAGCTTTCCTTTATTTTTCTGGTAAGCTTTCTGTAAAGCTTTTTCAAAATCTTCTGCGGAAGCTTCTATTGTAAGCTTTGCCATGTTCTTCTCTAATTTTTCAACTTGTAAACTCATTTTATTCCTCCGTTTTTGTTTTGGAGGAATTTAATTCCTCCGATATTGTTTTTGGAGGAACTTTATTCCTCCGATTTTCTATAATAATGTACTTCATTATTGCTTACTGGGACACGATAATTCTTCAGACAAAAGTACACTCTGCCTAAACTACAGGCAATTTGACATTAGTATATTATAACATAATGATTCTGTAAATACCAGAATTAATAAATTATTTATTAAACAGTTCAGCCCTACAAGCTTTTAATACAATATGCAGGAAAGCTTGCTTTCAAATACATATTGTATTAAAAGCTTGTAGGGCGCTCTGCCTTAGCGAGATTTTGCGAAGCGAAATCGAGCTAATGGCTGAACTGTTATATCTAAAACTATCAGGAAAGCTTGCTTTCAAATACATATTGTATCAAAAGCTCGTAGGGCGCTCTGCCTTAGCGAGATTTTGCGAAGTGAAATTAAGCGAAGGGCTGAACTTTTATTTTACATGTCCTTGTTGTTTCATGACACCAACAACACGATCTACTAGGCTCTTGCAAAGTTCCTGGGTCTCTGCCTCAACCATAACTCTTACTACTGGTTCCGTACCACTTTCACGTACCAAAATCCTTCCGTTACTTCCAAGCTCTTCTTCAATCTGCGCAACTATCTTTATTACCGCTTCATCTTCCCGCGCTTCTTTTTTATTGTTTACTTTTACATTTTCTAAAATTTGCGGATAAATAATTACTTCTTTATGAAGTTCTGATAAAGTAGTTTTGCTCTCCAGCATAACCTCCATTAATTTTAATGAAGTTAGCACTCCATCCCCTGTTGTCGCATGTTTACTATATATAATGTGTCCGGATTGCTCTCCACCAAGGGAATGTTTATTCTCCATCATATTCTCAAACACGTATTTATCACCAACTGCAGTTTTTTCATATTGAATGTCCTTGCGTTCCAAAGCTTTATATAAGCCCAAATTAGACATTATGGTTGTTACTACTGTATTATTGGCTAGTTCATTGCGACTCTTCATATAAACAGATGATATATACAGGATTAAATCTCCATCTATAATATTGCCCTTTTCATCCACTGCCAAACATCGATCTGCATCCCCATCATAAGCAAAACCAACATCCAGATGATTTTCAACCACATATTTCTGTAAATGTTCAATGTGGGTGGACCCACAGTCTCTATTTATGTTTGTTCCATCTGGATCCCCGTTAATCACAAATGTTTTTGCACCCAGTGCATCAAACACTCCTTTTGCAACAGTTGAAGCTGATCCGTTCGAAAGATCTAAGCCAACTCTTTTATTTTGAAATGATCTTGTGGCGAGAGAAATCAGATAACCAATGTATCGATTTCTTCCAATTGCATAGTCAACCGTTTTTCCAATATTCTCTCTGGTCGCCATCGGCAAAGTATCTTCTTTACTATCAATATAGGCTTCAATCAAATCCTCTAACTCTGCTTCCAATTTATAACCATTGCTGTTAATAATCTTGATACCATTATCATAATATACATTATGACTTGCTGATATCATAATTCCACAATCAAACCCCTCACTACGAACCACATAGGATACACTAGGAGTTGGCGTTACATGCAATAGATATACATCCGCACCGCTCGCTGTTAATCCCGCTACTAGAGAATATTCAAACATATAGCTGGATCTTCTGGTATCCTTCCCAATAACAATATTGGCCTTATGTTCTCTTCCATAATAATGGCCCAAAAATCTACCCACTTTATAAGCATGCTCTACTGTAAGATTAACGTTAGCTTCCCCTCGAAAACCATCTGTTCCAAAATATTTACCCATTATTAATATCCTTTCCATTCTATATATTAGTATATGCTGTTTCCCTTGCGGGCCATGTATATCAGTTCATATCCATAAGCTATGCATTATTAATATTAATATTGCCTAACTTAACATATGAATCTTATAATCAGATTAATCACGAATATTTTAACATACAACAAAGGCTTTTGAAATAAAAAATTATAAGAAGAATTTTTATAAAGGCAAAAAACATCACTGAACAAGTGATATAATCGCTCATTCAGTGATGTTTTTGTTTTACGGAAAACTATTCAATTTTAATTATTTAGATGATCCACCAGACATCTGTTGTTCCTGTTGTCTGATCATACGTTTAACCATTTCACCGCCTACAGAACCGTTCTGCTTGCTAGTTAATTCGCCATTGTATCCTTGTTTTAAAGGAACACCAATTTCGCCTGCAACTTCCATTTTAAAACGGTTAAGAGCTTCCTTTGCTTCAGGAACTGCTGCTTTATTGCTGCTATTGTTACTTGCCATACTTTTTCACCTCCATTTATTATCATCAAAGCAATCAAGATACAAAATCATTTTTTTGTAGGTTCAGCGGCTACTTATTAAGTAATATCACCGCGAGTGACTTTGTTTTGTATTGCCTGTAATCATATTGTTAACCGTAAAACGAAATATTATTATGGTAATTTTTGTTACTTTATTGGTTAATCTATTTAAACATTTTATTTCTAAATAGGAAAGCATTATTTAAAAACTATGTAGCAGTATCAGCTATTTACTTGTTCTTTTGTTTGGGTTATACTTGTTTAGACTTTAAACCATAATTACGAATTTAATCACATTACTATAGATATTAATTAAAATAATTGCAAGAATTTGAAAGCGAGGATCGACCATGAAAATTGTAGTTTTAGCTGGTGGTACAAGTACAGAAAGAGACGTTTCCTTATCAACGGGCACCATGATTTATAAGGCATTAAAGAGCAGAGGGCATCAAACTCTTTTACTGGATGTTTACCTAGGATATGAAGGTGCTACCAATGACATATTTGAAATGGAAAAGGATTGGGCTGCTAACATTGGAGCTATAAAAGAAAGTAACCCAGATCTCGAACAAATTAAAGCTCTAAGATATGGAGATTCCAAAAACTTTTTTGGTAAAGGTGTTATTGATATTTGTTATCAAGCAGATATTGTATTTATTGCATTACATGGAGAGAACGGTGAGGATGGTAAAATTCAGGCGGCCTTTGATCTAATGGGTATTCCTTATACCGGAACTGATTTCACTAGCAGTGCTATCGCTATGGATAAAGCGATTTCAAAAGAAATCTTCGCTTATTATAACATTCCCACACCACTTGGAATCCGCGCCAGAAAGAATGAAAGCTTTGAATGGAGTTTGTACCCTTGTGTGGTAAAAGCCACCTGCGGAGGCTCCAGCGTTGGTGTTTCCATTGCTGAAACGGAACAAGAAATGAAAAATGCACTTGAGAGCGCATTTCTATATGGTGAAGAAGTTGTTATTGAGCAATATATTAAAGGACGTGAATTCTCTGTGGGAGTCTTGGATGGCAAAGCCCTTCCAATCATTGAAATTGCTCCACTTATAAGCTTTTATGATTACAAAAATAAATATCAGCCCGGAAGTACCGTGGAAACCTGTCCCGCTGTCCTTGAGGATGAAATTACTGTACAAATGCAGTATCTTGCAGAGAAAGTTTTCCAGGCTCTTAGAATTAAAACCTATGCTCGTATGGACTTCTTATTGAATGAAAACAATGAACTATTCTGTCTAGAAGCAAATACTCTCCCAGGCATGACACCAATGTCCTTACTTCCTCAGGAGGCAAGAGCTGCAGGCATTGAATTTGAAGATTTATGTGAAAAAATAATTGAAATTTCCTTAAATAAATATAATACCCCAAATTAGTAATTATAACATTAGAAAAATTTATACCAGTCATAAGCTCGATTTCGCTTTGCTACATTTAAACTTCAAGCCACAAATAGTAGGGGATGGGTCATGAAAAATTTAACTTTAACACAAATTGCGAAAGTATGTCAGGGTAAGTTATACCTTGCTGGTTCTTATAGTGATATTGAAATAACCGGTGCGGTTATAGATTCACGCCTGGTTAAGGACAATTATTTGTTTATAGCTACTTGTGGTGAACGTGTGGACGGTCACGATTTTATAGATACTGCTTATGAAAAAGGTGCACTTGCTGTATTATGTGAAAACCCTCCAGCTACACCGACACACCCCTACATCCTTGTTCCTAATAGTCTTCAAGCCTTAAAGGATCTCGCTGCCTTCTATCGTCAACAGCTTTCTATTAAAGTCGTTGGCATTACCGGAAGCGTTGGTAAGACTAGCACCAAGGAATTTATTAGCAGTGTTCTTTCTCAAAAATATAAAGTATTAAAAACCGAAGGCAATTTTAATAATGAAATTGGTTTACCCTTGACTATACTTAAAATCCAGGACTTCCATGAGATTGCCGTGCTTGAAATGGGTATCAGCGACTTTGGAGAAATGCACAGACTTAGTGAAATTGCTAAACCTGATCTATGCGTGATAACAAATATTGGCCAATGCCATTTGGAGAATCTCGGTTCCAGAGAAGGTATTTTAAAGGCCAAGTCTGAGATATTTGATTTTATGGCAGACGATGGCTATATCTGTATAAATGGTGATGATGATATGCTGGCAACATTACAGGAAGTGAAAGGTCATAAGCCATTACGCTTTGGAATGGGCACTGATAACGACGTAACTGCAACCGATATCATTAGTCATGGTCTGTTAGGTAGTAGTTGCAATATTCATATAGCAGAACAAAGCTTTCCGGCAGACATACCACAACCCGGAGAACACATGGTGCTTAATTCCCTTGCCGCAACCGCTGTCGGAAAAATTCTGGAACTAAGTGTAGAACAGATTGCAGCAGGCATTGCCACAGTTAAGGCCTTGGGTGGAAGAAGCAATATTATAAAAGAGGATAAATGGGTTATTATTGATGATTGTTACAATGCAAATCCAGTTTCTATGAAAGCCGCTATTGATCTTCTTTGTAAAGCTGATACTAGAAAGGTTGCTATTTTGGGTGATATGTTTGAGCTGGGAAGCAGCGAGAATGAACTTCATTATAATGTTGGCACTTACGCCTCCAATAGTAATCTTGATGTTCTTGTATGTGTTGGATTATTATCAAAACATATGTATGATGCTGCTATAGCTAATAATGTCCATTGTTATTACTATGAAACTAGAGATTCTTTACTGGACGCACTCCCTATCATTATAAAACAGAACGATACTATATTAGTGAAAGCCTCCCATGGTATGGGATTTGATCACGTTGTGAAAGCCTTACAGAAGTAAGGCTTTTTCTTTTTAATATAGAGAAAAGCTTAATACTTATCCCAACTTTCACATATACATATAAAAACTAATTTGAAAAGGTTTTATATGCTTGACTTTATTAAAACAATTAATAATTTTCTTTGGGGTTTCCCAGTACCTATACTTTTATTTGGCACACATATTTACTTTACGGTTCACCTAAAAGGAGTACAAAAACACATAAGAAAAGCGGTTAAATTATCTTACACTCCGGAAGAAGGTGCGGAAGGTGATTTAAGTGGCTTTGGTGCCCTCACTGCAACCTTGGCTGCAACAATTGGAACTGGTAATATTGTAGGTATCTCCACTGCTGTAGCGCTCGGCGGACCAGGTGCAATTTTTTGGTGCTGGCTTACCGGAATACTCGGAATGGCTACCACCTATGCCGAATGCTTCCTGGGTGTACTCTATCGGCGTAAAACCTCTGACGGTACTTATCTTGGAGGACCAATGTATGCGCTTGAGTATGGTCTGAAAAAGAAATGGCTTGCTGTAGTCTTTTGTATATTAACACTAGTTGCCTCTTATGGTGTGGGTTGTTCTACGCAGGCAAGAGCAGTAACAGAAACCGTAAAAACCTTATGGAATTTACCGGAATATGCAGTCGGTATGGTCATGGCTATAGTTGTTGGCATGGTTATCGTAGGCGGCATTAAATCCATTGGCAATATCTGTAGTAAGTTAGTACCGGCAATGGGTTTCTTTTATATCTTCGCATGTTTTATTATAATAGTAATTAATATTCAATATGTTTTTCCTGCTCTTGCACTTATAGTAAAAGCCGCATTTGTTCCCAGTGAATTACCTGCTGCCGTTGCAGGTGGTTTTATTGGTAGCACACTACGCTCTGCTTTAAGATATGGAATTGCAAGAGGGGTATTCACTAACGAGGCTGGACTTGGTACCGCCGCAATTGCTGCTGCCGGAGCAAAAACTTCTCACCCCTCCCGTCAAGCACTAATTTCTATGAGCGCAACCTTCTGGGATACCGTTGTCATGTGCGCTATCACTGGGCTAGTTATCGTAAGCAATTTATTAAAAAATCCTTCTTCTACAGTTGGCTATTCCTTTACAGAACTCACCAGTGCCGCATTTAGCGCGATACCTTTTGGCAGTGTACTCTTGGGACTTTCCCTTATCTCCTTTGCCGTTGCCACTTTAATAGGCTGGTCGTATTTCGGTGAAAAAGCAGTAGAGTACTTATTTGGAAAAAGTGGAATAAGCACCTACCGCCTCTGTTATATTGTTATGATATTTATTGGTTCTGTCATATCCATGGAGCTTGTTTGGGAAATGACAGATCTTGTGAATGCCTTTATGGCAATTCCAAATCTACTATGCTTACTACTGCTAAGAAAACAAATTCTCCCATATAATAAGCCTTAGCTGGTATTAGTATTCTGGCGAAAACCTTTTGGATTACTTATAATATTGGTATTGAATTGACTCGGCAGTTTTCGCTGCAGTCTCTTCATCTAACAAAATTTTAATTAACTCCAGAGAAAAATCAATTGCAGTTCCCATTCCTTTTGACGTTATTATGTTACCATCTATAACTACAGCCTCGCTTTTTATCGTAGCACCTTTTAAAACACCTTCAAAACCTGGGTAACAGGTTGCTGCTCTCCCCTCTAGAATCCCTTTTGCCCCCAGCACACTTGGTGCGGCACAGATAGCAGCAAGTTTTTTTCCTTCTGCCTGAAATTTAAAAAGCATTTGCTCTAATCCTAGATGAGCATCTAAGTTCTTGGTACCTGGCATCCCACCGGGTAATACCAGCATGTCCACCTTATCATAATCTACTTGTTCAAATACTTCATCAGCTTTTACTATAATTTGATGAGCACCATTAACATATTGCTCTCCTGTAATCGATACCGTATTAACTTCTATTTTCACTCTACGAAGTAGGTCCACCACTGTTAAAGCTTCAATTTCTTCAAAACCATTTGCTAAAAATACACATACCTTAGACATAATAAACTCCTTCCTCATCCTACAAATTAATATAATAGCATAAAATAACACTTCAATTAGATTTATTATAACGTTGATCCACTTCCTAATCAATCCTTAAACCATAGCTTGACCATTTTATTTGTAACAGTTCAGCCCTGCAGGCGTTTTGATACTATTAATTATTATAAAGTAAGGGATGAAAGTTTTATTAACGCTTTCGTCCCTTACTTTTCTTACTTTTTAATCAGCACATACTTATAAATAATAAATTCTTATCCGTTGGCTCCAATATTCACAAAGCCTATAGGATATTTTGAATGTGTCAACAACACCTTAAGACTCTATCGCTAGATTTGCCACTCCTACATTCTTTAAAGTAAGCGTCGGTCTGCAATTTGATCTTCTACGTCCAACTGGACAGATCTTCAAAATATAGAAGTCATCATAAGGAACCTCAAATTCAAAGCATCCACAATTGCATATTTTAATGCAATATAACAATACTCTTCTTTCTCCACAATTCTTATAAAGGCTTACTTCCCATTCATGATTGTGACCGCCATTACATCCCCAAATACACCCAAAGATAAGTCCTGGTGTAATTTGTGTTAATTCACATTCTTCTTCCTCTGGAATAGGAATTGGAATAGGAATTGGAACCGGTTTAATTTCTATTCTTGTAATTGGTTCTGGACATACAGGACATTCCGGAGCTGGTGGTATAACTATAACCTCCGGCTTTGTTTCTGGTCTTGGTGCTGGCATAGGGGTTGGTCTTGGTGTCGGTCTTGGAGTTGGTCTTGGAGTTGGTCTTGGTGTCGGCCGTGGTGCTGGTTGAGGTGTCGGTTGTGGTGCTGGTTGAGGTGCCGGAGTTGGTCTTGGTGCTGGTGCCGGGGTTGGCACAGGGGTTGGGCGTGGCGCTGGTGGTGGAGTTGGTCTTGGTGTCGGAGTTGGTGCTGGTCTTGGTGCAGGGGCCGGGGCTGGGGCTGGGGCTGGGGCCGGAGCTGGGGCTACTTCTCCACATTTCACTCCGCCAACAAATGGATAGAGGTGGAATTCAAACCCACTGGTGGGACTGACTGCCAAACTGCCAAGTGCTGCATTACCATTAATATTGCCACCAGTTTGATGCGCATGGTACATCGCATGTGGTGCCAAAACACTTCCCCATATTGCTGCCGGAACTTCCATATAGATATGCTCTGCATCTTCAAACACATAAAGGGTTCGTGTAGCAAGTCTTTCCGCACCCCAAAGTCCATATTGGAGATGTGCATCATTTCCTGTTCTGAATTTTACAATTGCAAGACTTCCTTCGGGTATTTCAAAACGAATTTCTTTGTTCAGTTGTCCATTTGGACTGGCATCTATAAGGAAGACATTTTGTTGCGGATCACTACCTCTTAAAATCCACTCATGAAAATGTTCCGTCACAGTACCATTTGGCTCAAGATCTGTGATACACTCAAAGAAATCTGTTACACTTGCTTCTGCATCTCTAAAGAACTTAGCCGTATCAGCATTAATTCTACTAGCTGGAATAAATCTTGGTACATCATAGCTGGATACAGCATAATGGGTATCTCTGTCACTCAGCCTCCAATATTTGCTGCCTCCATCCGCCTGATATAAATCAGTTAATTGTTGCGCTTGACCTGGCTGACCATTTTTACCTATCATATAGGTACTGCCCTTGGCAGCTCTGAAATTGCCGCCTCCAACAACATGCCCAATCACTACTAATGGTCCCTGCATAGCAACATTGCCACCGACTAAAAATCTTACCAAATCTGGACTGTATCCTGTTCCTTTAAGCTTTACATCATTTCCATAGGCTAAGCTTAGTCCTCGTGGACTTGTAAAATTACCACCTACCGCCATGGCTCCTTTTGTATCTACAATATTATTAGCATCTCCAAATACAATCGCATTAAAGTAGGAAGCAGTACCGAAAGGTTGACCTACCACATCATACCAATTTATGTCGGTATAGGGTATTCCGGCACGATCTTTGTCGTAATTATTGTTCATAAATACCTCCTAAAATACAACGAATCCTTCGAATCCTATATTCTCAATTCAGTTTATTCAAAAAATGAATTATCGTGCAACTTTACATAGAAAAACCACTGCGTAGTCTTAGAAACTAACGCAGTGGTTAAACTTATTCTTATTTGGGTTCTCCAATGTAAAGCTTTACTTTATCAATTCTTTTATTCTTAACACTCTCCAGCTTGAATACAAGGTTCTCATATTCAACTGTTCGATTATCATTCTCCATAGGAATTGTTCCTAGTTGATCAATCAGAAAGCCAGAAATCGTATCATAATTCTCGGAATAGAGATCAAGATCAAGTTTTATATTTAACTCGTCTATTGTTGCCATACCATCTACTAGATAAGTTGAATCATCCAGTTTCTTTACCTTAAAAGATGCAGTATCATACTCATCTTCAATATCACCCATTACTTCTTCTACCAAGTCTTCCATGGTAACAATCCCAGCAAATCCACCGTATTCATCAATTAATATAGCTATTTGCTTTTTGGAAACCTGCAGTTCCCTAAATAAGTCCTTGATAATTTTACTTTCCGGAACAAGATATGGCTTTTTCATAATACTTCTAAGGTCTACATTTTTATGACCCTTTTTTACTGCATCTTTTAGAAAATCTTTTATATATATCATTCCAACCACATTATCAATGTCTTCTTCGTATACTGGAATTCGTGTGAATTTAGTATTTAACAAATCCTCAAGGTATTCTTCCTTAGGAGCATTTAAATCAATTGCAAATACATTAATACGAGGCGTCATAATTTCTTTTGCTGTCTTTTCATCAAATTCCATTATGGAATTAATCATTTCTTTTTCTTTTTTATTCAAGACACCATGAGCTTGACCTTCATTCACCAGGGAAATTAGTTCTTCTCTTGATAGAATTTCTTCTGGATTTCCTTCCTTAATGCCGAAAGGACGCGTTACGATATTTGTGGAAAAGGTCAAAAGTTTAATAAACGGGTATGCAATTTTAGCTACTACTTTGATTGGTTTGACACAAAACATACTAATAGCTTCCGGCTTTTGCATCGCAACCTTTTTTGGTACTAGTTCACCCAATACCAACGTAAAATAAGATAAAATCAATGTTATCGAAATCAGTGAAATCTGACCACTATAAGGGATGTTATGTTCTTCTAGCCAAACGCTTAATGGTCTTGATAGACCTGAAGCAGCAGATGCACTCGAGAAAAATCCTGCTAATGTAATTGCAACCTGTATGGTTGATAGGAATTTTGTCGGTTCCTCCAAAAATTTCTGCACCAGTTTTGCACTTTTACTTCCTTCCTCTGCAAACTTACGAATTTTACTCTTATTCGCAGACACCATTGCCATTTCGGCACAAGCAAAAAATGCATTTACCATTGTTAATACGACCAAAATAATAATCTGACTTAAAATCTTATCAGGGTCAGGGTCTAAATCTACTTCCATTGTTTCCTCCTTGTGATTATAAAAAGCTCATTGTTGGATTGCTATTTTAGCATTTCATCTGATAAATAGGAATCCTATTTTTTTATACAAAACTCATTATATAACATATCTATCACAGACACAAGGGGCGATTATTCTGATCCATATATAAAGTTCCTGATATCTTCTCTTATTACATTCCAATCATTTGGAACTAAAACAGCCCTTTTTAAACTACCTATTTTAATTTTTTTGTTTTCAAAGGTTCCATTGGATGGAATTCGATATTCACTAATTTGAATTTTTGTAATAATATTAAGAGCCTCTTCTATATATTTATTAAAATCTTTATTTGAAATATCTGTTGTAATGTTAGTGTCATCCAGTATTTCATACATAAAGGTAGCCATCTCAACTATATTCAATTGCTTTACTTTATTAAATATTGCATTTAAAACAATTCTATGTCTTTGAGTTCTCCCGAAGTCATCACTCTCGCTACCGGTAGATACATAGCGCACTCTACAATATCCCAGAACTTGATTCCCGTTCAAAGTCTGTGTTCCTTCCATCACATTACGATTTGCAGGATTTGAAATATAGTTTTTAGTATTTAAATATTTCGCCTCTCCTTTGGTAAGCTTTATTTCTATTCCATCTAATTGATCAACAATATTTTCAAGAGCATTATAGTTTACCATAACATATCCATCAATTCGAATACCAAAATTGCTCTCGATTGTATTATAAAGCAGGTCTATCCCACCCTTTGCATAAACAGAGTTAAGCTTATTATTTTCATATCCTTGGATTTCCACATACAAGTCTCTCATTAGGGAGGTTAATTTTAGTGAATTGTCTTTTGTGTTTATTGAAGCAACAATAATTGCATCCGTGTTTTTAGCTCCATCAAATTCTTCAACCCCTAGCAGTAAGATATTTCTTTGCAGATACTTCTCCTCGGTATTAAAATTGGTAATGTCGCTGCTCTTATCCTCCGTTACAATCATTTCTTCCCGATTACTCATACTGGCAGTATCAATATCTAACTTATCGTATATGGAGTTCCCAATCATATGTACAGCTAGCTTTTTGCCAAACAGAACCGACACCACAAGCAGTATTGCAAGACTACTAACAAGCCAAATTCGTCTTTTCAATTTCTTTCGTTTATTCTCTCTATTTTTATTATCCTCAAGAATTTGGTTTACCTGACTTCCCAAGGCTTTGTTTAAATCATCAAACATCTCCATATCATTATCTATTTCATAGTTCTCATCATTGTCTATACCATAGTTTTCGCCATCATCCATAATCGTACTCCTATTCTTCCACTTGTACCCATAAGCTTGTACCATTTAACTATAATACAACAGTAGAATAACCATGTCAATCATTACCATTTTCAAGTGCTAAATAATACTTTTCTTGGCTTGCCAAATTAAAAAACATCAACTTTAATAGTTATACCTAATTGTGTACACAATATTCCAAAGGAAATAATGACCAAACAGGTTCCTTTTCTAATTAATCGAATATACTACTACTAGCTTGCTTTCGCTACCTCCAAAGCAATTTGCATTATTAGCAACACTATTCCGTTTATTATTACTAGATGACCTAAGTATCGACCAGCAAAGTGCACTTGGAAATTTTCTATTAAGTGTTGGCCAAACCATTTTAACTGCCTCTGCTCAAGAACAATCTCTACAAAGTTCACAAAATGATGATAAAGTTAATAATGACATCGAAGATCTTAAAAAGGAAGTCGCCTCACTTAAGAAAAAGTTAGATGATCATGTATAACTGCAATTTAGCTCTCCTCCCTACCCCTTTACAGTCAACTCATACATAGCTTCACGCTGTCATTTATGCAAATCTTGCTGATAAAGAAAACTTGTTGGGAACTTGCCGTTAATCAATCTAGTACAATAAGGCATGATAATCATACTTAACCACAACAAAAAACACTACATAAGTAGTGTTTTCAATTATTCCTATTACGGATGACAGGAATTGAAACTGCACGGTCTCCCGCTAGCTCCTAAGTCTAGCGCGTCTGCCAGATCCGCCACACCCTCATAAAATTAGATCAATTCTCGTTATCGTCTTCCAATCTACTTGGTGTTAGTTCTAATCCTTTATTCTTCACGTCTTTTACAACAAAAACCACCAACCTTTTATTGGTTAGTGTTTTAATACTCCATTATCTATTAATATACAACGAACGATACAATAATAACAATTATTATTCAAATAGCAAGAAACCCAAGCATAATTGACTTTGTTCTCTTTCGGAATATGCAGCAATAAATGCCAACCAAATATTGATAGTAGGTCGTAACACATACTCTAAAATCAGACAATGTTATTCTTCTTTTTTGTATCTGGCTATAATAAATAGTATGTCTACTAATATATAAGATAACAAAACAGCAAACGTCAAATACATTCTATTACTGTTATCGGTGAAAGGAAGTATTGCTATTGCGACAACAAAAACCAGTAATTTAGATAGTAATTTCTTCGTACCTGTTTTCATGGGTATTTTCTCCTATAAGATTTTTATACTAATAATATCATATAACAAATTATCCCAACTATCAATATTCAATTGTAAATGTTCTACATATTATTCTTATATTCGCTATAGCATTGCAAATCAACTGTAAATGTATTATTATGGATAAAAACACTTTATTGGAGCTTGTATGAACCCACTGTTAGCTTGATTTTTACATGATATTTATATATTAATTATTTCAATCATATTATTAAATTTGTATCTCCGTTATGGCATCGACAATGGTTATAGTCATACATGATATATTGAGAGAGGTATATTTGCAATTGCTGCTGTAACTTTTTTTGTTATTTATGATATTGTTCCATTAGCAAAATCAAAATCTAAAAAATGAATTAACTTTGATATAGGAGCCAGCTGTACTATTACTTCTATATCTGCTTTTATGATTCACAAATAGATGATTTTTATAATTTGTATACTTTTCTTTTCCTTTTCTTTATTTTACCAAATATTAATGCTAGTCTTTTTATGCTTTTCATTCACTAAGGAGTTAAAATCATGCATGTTAGCCATACCGACCATCCTCATAGAGTTGTACTCTGCCCTTTTTGTAAAAAACCTTTACAAGTTAAAAATGGATTTTGCTCTAACTGCTATCATCCTATCAAACCTTTATTTACACTTAAAGATATTAGGGCTTTATCAATTGCTCTTGTTATACTTGCCGCTATAATCATTCTTCTTTTGAAATTATAATAATATATACTTGACTACATCAAATAAATTAAATCGCCCCTCTTTGCCTAAGCATTGAGAGGGTGATTTGCATCCATACTTATTATTAGATACAAATCTAGTACAGTAAGGCATGATAATCATAATCAACCACAACAAAAAAACACTACATAAGTAGTGTTTTCAAGTTTTTCTATTGCGGATGACAGGAATTGAACCTGCACGGTCTCCCACTAGATCCTAAGTCTAGCTAAATAAAAATTCATAAATGCCCTAAATATGCTTATTTCAATAATTTAGGGCATTTATTCATGTTCTTTATATTAAATTTTATTATTTTAAATGTTCTATATTTAGCTACAAAAACATGTGTTGGCTACAGTTTTTGGCTACACAACATAATCGATTGGCAATCTGTAAAACCTCTTCTATAACACAGTCTCATTGCTAGGTCTAATTCTTCTTCTAGGTCATGCTCACGCATCATAAGTTCCTTATACTCTTCATTCTCACTTAATAAACTAGAACACCTTTTTACTATAAAATCTTCAAAATCTTTCTCCAAAAATTTTCCCCTTTCAACAGTTAAACAAAGTTATAATTACTAATATTGTACAAGAGCATATGTTCTTTTTCAATAATCTATAAACTAATATCACAGAAATCACATTGTTACTTTTCATTTAAGTATGTATCAATCTTGGCTTTATCGTATAGACTTCGGCGTCCAATCTTTACCGCGCTACCGATACTCTTGGCGAATTCGATTCCCTTGCTTCTTCCTAAGCCCAAGTAAATACATACTTCGTTAGCATCAAGTAGGCGTTTTTCGCTCATGCCAGTTAATTTGCTTTCTCTTTCTCTCATTAAATAATCCTTTCCTGTTTGATGTTTATTTTTGTTTGTATATCAATTTTCTATATTATCTTATCACTAATTATAGACAAATACAATACTATGTGATAGAGTGTATTTGATATAATATTTTTATATATTTTCAATTTTCTAATTTTGGAGGAATAACATATATGGCGGATTACATTGGTTGCAATTCAGAAAAAAAAGAATTAGTTTTCTATGAGGTAGGGCAACGTTCACATACTATCGCAGGTCATATTGGGTGTTTGTTAATTGACTTTTTGTCACTTGATTTTAAAACTATAGAGACAACCCGTAAAGAATGCCTTGAGAAGATGAAGAGTGATAGAGAAACTAAAAATAAAGGCGAAAATATCGACTATGCGAATTCTGCTGGATGCGAAATGTTAACAAGATTAGGAGATATAAAAATAGAACATCCTTATTTCGATTTACCGATTGATTACTTATATGCCTTACTTAACGAAGAGAATGAACCTAAATACAATCTTACAGAGATAGTGCTATCCTTAAAGGAAGTTTTAGATTTTTGCTGTAATTTGGATTATGACCAAAAGCTAAATCAACTTAACACTATACAGCGATATTACTTATTTCTTGAGATTAATCCATCCTCTATTTTTAGTTCATATAGTCATAACTTGAAAACACATTTTTCACTTAATGATAATACTTTTATTAATGAACTGACAACATTACTATATGATGAAGAATTCGATTTTAAAATAGATCCCATCTCAGACGAAAGTATAATTTTTTTAAAGAATCAAACCATTATTCCTGGTTTTCTTTTTGCAGCTGAAACAGTCCTTGATTACATTTTCTTTGAATTTATTAAAATGATCGAGTTAAATGTTCAAATAAAAACCTGTAAAAATTGCGGAAAGTATTTTATTCTTAAAGGGGATTATGCAACGGATTATTGCGACCGGATTCCAGATGGCGAAAAATTCACCTGCAAAAGAATTGCAGCCAGAATAGCCAGAAAAGAAAAGCTAATCAGCAATCCTATTCTTAGGGAATATGAGAAAGCCTATAAGCGCAAGTACGCACAGGTAAGCAATAAAAGGCTGGATCGTGATGAATTTATTTTATGGGTAGATGAAGCCACCGTTAAAAGAGATGAAGTCGCAGAAGTGTATAATTCCAATCCTGATGATCAGATCGTGCAAGATTTTAAATTATACTTAGGAAATAAATAATACCAGCCCCGCATATAACATGGAGATGTGTAATATGTGGGGGTATGTTTTGTTATTTAATATTGTAACCCCAATTTATATATGTAATAATATAACTTATTTAGCTATATATTACATAGGATGTATTTTATGACCAAGGCTTAAATAAATTGCTTGTAGAATTAGAGATATATTCGATAAACCAAATTTTGCACTATTAGCAAAGCAAACTTGAACTATACAATTAACCTCTTCTTTCTCTTTGCTTT
The DNA here is from genome assembly GCA_023407575.1 of Bacillota bacterium. Taxonomy (GTDB): domain Bacteria; phylum Bacillota; class Clostridia; order Lachnospirales; family Lachnospiraceae; genus Mobilitalea. Next base: position 54,685 of record JAEYLX010000026.1, on the reverse strand, counting down.
TTAATCCATTCCTCTACATTATCAATTTCTTCTACTTGTTCGCCATCTTCTGGACCATACAACATAAACTTTATTTCCTCGAGCATTCTTTCACTAAGATACTTCTCTATAATTTCATTAATCGATGCAACGGGCATTAAAAAAGCGTATTGATAAATTTCAACAGTAGTTATATAAAATCCAATTGAAGCAATTTTTATGTCGTGAAGATCAACCTTAAATTCCGTACCAAAAAAATATTTACCATCTTTCCATTTTTCTATTTTAAACCGCTCATATTCCCCTAATGCTAATTCATCTAGATAATTTATAATTTCCTGAATTAAGTTAATTTTTCTATCAATAAGTAAATCAATAGGATGTTTATCCATTTTTAATTTCTCCTTATCATTTCAATATTAAAAGCACCCCGAAGGATGCTCTGATGGCACTATCATTATACTAAATCGGGGTGTGAATCGAAACATTGTCCCACAGTTCTGCATCACGGCTATCCGCATTAAAAACCACTCCACTTATTTCCCCTTTTTCTTGAAGCTCGTAAAAGGCTTTTGAAAATTCTTCTTTAGTTAGCCCTAGTTTTAATGGAGTGACACTTTCCATGTAATCGATTACGCCTTTGGCATCTCTGCTCGCCTTAATAAGTGCATCAAATACTTTTTCTCTCATGTTAATTCCCTCCCTTCACCCTAATGCTACCACATTCTTACATTATTTTCAATATAAATGGCACCGTTACGAGAACCCCCATTTCGGTGCCATTCCTATGCTTTTGTATTTATTAATCGGGATTTTCTGTCGAGTAAAATCATTATTGATTTTTGTCGATTTTTTTAATTAAGTACCCGACCTACATTTCTTTTTTGTTTGGGTACTTATTAGCCAGATGCATAAACATTTTTTTAGTTTCTTGTAGCTTTTCTTTTTCATCTTCTTCAGTGAGAGCCAATGTCCGGCAGATCACCTTTCCGTCTCCTTATCCTTAGTTCTATTTTCTTCTTCCCATGCTTTCATTATTCGTTTTGCATAGTCATCCAAACTCATACCGAACCACTTAAAGCATAACTTATCTGCTTCACTTTTTGTCATATACTTCTCCTAATTTAAATGTATTATTGGTTTCTTTTATTACATATTTGGGTTCTAATTCATCCCTTCGCACAATTCGAACTTTAACTTTATAATTAGGGTCTCTTTCATTTAAAATTTGTTCTATAACTCTACATAGAATGTCAAAATTGACTTCTCCATACATCATAAGCTCGCCTCAGTTTTATTTTTATACTAGATTGATTTTTCATAACCGATAATAATTCCACCAGTGGTAGCAAGGATCACCTTTGAAAGGTTATCCTTTTCAAGTCACTAATTTGAGTCAAGCTTTATTCCGGTATACTCTTCAAATTTTTTTGGCAATATAAAATAGGTGTAGTGGCTACTTGTTTTTACTGCATACCCCCATGGGAATACTCCTTGCTGTAATCCTATCCTAATAAATTGAGCGTTCGCTCCCATTAGCTTAGCTGCTTCTTCAACTGATAATCTTCCGTTTTTCATTTGGATTCCTTACTTTTAATATCATCGTTTAATTCCCGGTGCATCATAGAATCAATATTCACTCCTTGCTTAAGTGCAGTTTCGTTCTTCCATATTTGATACATTGCTCTGGCAAACCTATCAGCAAATTCATCTCCGTATGTTACACTAACCTTAATTGTTTTCTTAGGCTTTTTTCTCATTTAATTCCTTTCATTGCTGCATAATGCGGCATAATCGTCAACAGTTGTAAACTTTATTATCAACCATTTAATTATTCCCAACTTCTTGGGAAATGATAATGCAAGTTAAGAAAAGAATTCCAATACTTTTTCACCTATTGGGATATCTATACCTACCATATCTTTCTATATAGCATAGTTTTTCTCGATAGCAACCCTGCAGTGCCTACACGAATTATCTGTATATATCCCCGATTACTCACCCCAAATTTGATGATAGTGATGTTATAATGTTTTACTCTTATATAATACGAACGCTAGATTATTATGCACTTTGTATCTCTATCTAACTTATTTTCAGCAGATTGCCAAGTTTACAATTATTTCTAATAATGTTATTATACAGATGGACAACATTTGGAATGTTTAAAAGACACTCTATCTCCCCAGTATGGCGATGGAGTGTCTTTTTGTATTCCTGTTAACTGACCATACCAAAAAGATATGTTTCACATTTCTTTAACTTTCTCTAATCCACGAATATCGTTGCTTTGATTTTTTTATGTTTTCCCAAGATATTGGACAAGAATTATTGTTATAGTAAATAATGAAATTAAGCACTTGTAAAAATATAACTATCAATAAGTTGAAAACATATCCATATTATGCTATATTTATTTCAACAAAATATAAGGGGTATCAATTCATGAGTAATATAATCAATCTGTATAATAATGAGGATAGCAAAAAACAAACTCTACAATTAGGACTCAATATATTTAACCTTAAATTCTTTAATCAACAAAATATAATTAATATAGACACTACTCACCTATCTATAATATGTGAACAACTAAGCGAATACGGATTTAAAGATATTATATTACGCTCTGATAGCATTCAGATTAAACTAGATAGTGAAAATTTATATGTGTTCCCTGCTGCACTAACTAAAATATTTGATGGAATTATACAGGGAAAGATATAAGTTAACAATCAAAAAGGATGGTACAAAACCATCCTTTAATTTTAAAATGATATTTTCTTTTCGTAATAGCGAATTAATTTCTTTGAAATATTTTTATCTTCGATTGATAAATAAAGTGCAATGATACTATAAACATCATTTATCAGACTATCTGTATATTTAAAAAGGCAAACTATCGGCAGATAAATTACAATTAGCAAAATAAATTGCGCTAAGTTAATGCCTTTAGTCCATGCTTTCAACCTATCCGCTCTATCAGAATCACATGCAGTAACATGATTATCTTCATAGTGTGTCCATGCCGTTTTATAAATACTATGAACAATAAAAATTGAAACGACTACATTAACCAGTGTAGCGAAAATAATATTTAAGTACTCATTCTCAGCAAACATCAACAAAAATCTAGTCCCAACTATAATAGCAAAAAATTGTGAAGATTTTTCAAAAGAATCTGTATATGTAAGGTCGATTTTTTTACTCATTATTTATCTTCTTTGCCAACATTAAATATATTCTATCAAGCGATATTACGAGTAAAGCTATTTCACTAAATAAATCATCCTTTGATATTGAATTTTCAATATTCTTAATTTTAAGAGTAGAATTATACCTAATCCAATTATTCTGAATGTAATAAAATCCATTAATGCTAGTTGAATTAGCTTCGTTTATTACTATAAGATAATTCTTAAAATCCTCATCTACTTTACTAATATTATTAATCGAAATAGCTATTGTGTTCATTAGGCTACTCGGATATAGATAAAAAGTAATTCTGTCAAAATTAGGCCTATCTACCTCACTTCTTTTTAAACCTAAAGTATTCATAGATATTTTGAAGCAATTACTTATTTTATCATATTCTTCGACTGAATATTCAAAATTAAAATCTTTTAAATCGTTTGTTAGTTCCAGCATTATTGCTCTAATACTATTTTCTAACAACATTTGCTTTTCGCTCGTGTTTACTGGCATGTTTCATTTTTCTCCTATCTGGTAAAAAATTCATAAATTTGCTTTTTAATTCGTTCCTCATCATTAAATACTGTGATATTGATATAATCGTCTTCTACATTAACTCGCATATTTTCATTATTATAGGATTTTACATTATTAATCTTTTCTCTAAAATTCAAATCAAAATTATTAACAAAATCCTTTATATATTTCCTTTTACGAAAAGATGATTTAACACTGAATAAATAATTCTCCATAATTATCATCCCTTTATTATTATAGTTATATGTTAAAACTGATTGCTAGTCAGTTAAGTTGCCTATTTGTCTATTTGTCTATTTGTCTATTGATTATTTTCATCAATATTATGTTTATGTTTGCTATTATCTTTGTTATTTATAATATCGGATGTTTTTTGAGGTTTAATTACTTTTTTGGAATTTATATTACTCTTTAACTCCTGTTCGTAATTACTAAAAAACTTATCACGATACAATATATACTGCTTTATATCAATTAAATCAAATCTTTCTTCATTATACTTCTTTATGTACGCTGTCACTTCCGCTTGATCGATTCCAGACAGTTGCCTTTGTACATATAAGTAAAAATTATTAATCTCATCTTTTTTATATCTTTTTGAAAACTCTAAAGAAAGAAGCGCATCATACTTCTCTTTTTTAGATTCAGCTAATTCAAATTCAGCCTTTTTTTTATTATAATCATCATAAATAGGATCAACCTGTTTAATCAGTTTTTCTAATTTAGTTTTTCCAGAAAATTTCTTTAATCTAAATCCACATTTTCGCATCCCTAAAACCCTCTCGCTAATGTATTTACGTTAATAAATATTACCATTAATGCTTACATATATCAACATAAATTTTAACATATAATGTAATATTTACCCATGGGTTATGCGAATATTATACACTTAGATTATAGTATATTGCAAAGAGCATGATTTTATTCCTATTATTTACAATTAGTTTTATTATTAACTACTTCTAATTTAGTTATATCAGATTATTTATCATTTATCAAGTGATTATCTGATATTTAATATACATTTAATATATTGTATACACATTTAAAATATTCAAAAACAATCATTTTGATATTATCCATCCTCTTAGCATTATGTATTTTTCAGCATTATGCCTAGTTAACATTAATAATTCCCCTCTTTGCCAAAGCATTGAGGGGTTTACTGTTTAATCTATATTAAACGCATTTCTAGTAGCTGGTCCAACTTTCCCGTCCACTGCCAACTTACAGCTCTGTTGATATGCCCTGATTGCTTTATCTGTGACTGGTCCAAACTCACCGTCAATCTTAATGTCAAATCCAGCTTCCACAAGCTCCCACTGCGCCCACTTAACGTCATTACCCTTGACTATCTTTTTATTGACTGAATCGTAATAGATTGTCCTTGTAGGCTCCTTGTAAGGGTTTATGCCTTTATAGGTGCCTGTCACTTTAATATCGTAGGTATAATCAATCTCCTTAAACGTCAAGCCGTAAACAAAGCCCCTATTCCTTGCATCATCCTTTACACATCCGTAATCAATGCCCTTTGCTTCAATCTCTGTGTATTTACCATCTCCGAGATATACAGCAACATGGCCAGATTTCCATAGCACAACACCAGGAGCAAATTTATCAATATCTTTAATTGGCATCCTCGTATAAGCTTGCGCATACATTTGAGCTGACCCAATATTTTTACCAGTATACCAGCTAATCAGTCCAGAGCAATCAGTACACACTTGCCCTACAAGTCTACGTGCTTTTGTTACATACATATTCGTAAAGATATCAGGATAAGCAAGGATAAGACTGTTAAGCTGTGTTTGCTTAAGCGGTCCATTAGCTCCCTTAGCTCCGTATACGTAAGGTGTGCCTAATTTACTTTTGCAGTGCTCTGCAAGACCTTTACCTGTTAATTTAGCCATGTTGTACCTCCAATCTTTTTACCTCTGCTTCTATCTTCGTACTGATCCAGCCGTCAAAGTCTCCAAGTGCTTCTTGCAGTAATAACTTGCCTGTTATGCCAAGATGCTGTAAAGCCTTTTCTTTTGCGAGATCAAACGCTGCCTTTTTTGTGATAGCATTCCAATCTGTATCAACCAGTTTGTCTACATAAGTTTGCGCTATGCCTGCCACAGCATCCGTAATACAGTCGGCTGCAATCAGGAGATACTTTTGCACTCTTTTATCCTTTACATCGTCCTCAATGGCTTTATAAAGTCTATTCCCCACAATAATAATCGCTGGTATAACTACCGACGTAATGATGGTCATTAATATTTCATTGTAATTCATTAGCTCACCTTTTCCTTTTCTAAATCGTCAATCCTGTTATTAGCTACCTTAATTCGTTCTTCGTGTACTTCTAATCTCTTTTCTACTGCAAAAGTTCTTTCAATCACAGTATTATGCTTGTCTACCTTCTTTTCCAATTGCTCCAGTCGATAGGACGTAAGCCTACTTGATACAATAATACCTACAAGAGATCCCAACCCACTTCCACCTAATGTTATAAATGCAATTATTATTCCTTCACTCATTCATGATGAACCAGCCTTTCCCACATATTAAAAGGGACCCTAAGGCCCCTATATTTTAGGTAATAAAATAGCACCCTCCCGGATGCTGTTACTCGTTAATTAAATTTACTAGCTCGGTGTATTGCTCCTGCGTAATGCGATTATTCATGTAAAACACGTCGCACATGGTCAGTAGTTCTTCATCGGTCTTTTTGCCTGCTGCAATAACCTTTTTCATGTTTTCGTATGTATTCATAGCTCCTCCTTCCTATGCTAACCCTAGTTCAATTATGGATAGTCTAAAATCAATATACAACTCCGATTCTGCTTGACGTTGGTCTATCTCTGTAAGTCTGCGTGCTACGACTTCGGTACCCTTAAGCTTCTTAGTGTGTCGTACCATAATACCATCATGGATATGACCAACAGTCACGTCAAACAGCTGCAGGTCTATATCTTCATCACACGTTACGACGTTATCTCCCTCTATGGGAGTTTTACTTTTCTCACATAACCTATAAATGTTATCACCTACTACTTCGTACCTATAATACATAAACTCTCCTTTCTACCATGGGATTAAGTAAGACGGGCGACTATTGTCGAATGTCGCATCACTAATTACTGCAATTTGAGTAAGCGTAAAAACGTTACCAACGATTGCGACTGAATAATAATAGGCACTACCAGAACAAATAATTGCTCTGTCCCCAGATAAATTAAAAGAAATATTTAATGCTGAAGCTGTACTATTGAATGTAAACTGTGCCATATCTGATGTTCTATAAGCTACATAAACTTGAGGAGAGCTATTTCTAACAACTAAATATCCTCCAGGATGAACAGCTAGTATTGATAATATAGCTGTTACTGTAGATTGTTGTTTAGTCAGTGTTTTTAAAGCATAATTGATGGTAAATTTATAAAGTGTTGTTCCCCCTCCCTCTATCATGAACATATAATTATCGTCATAGCTAATTATAGCAGGAGTACCTGATGCAGACCAACCAACAGAAACCGAAAGACCTGTTGCAGTTGCTTCATAAACAGAACCATTTCTAAAGTAGGGATAAGGTATATAGTAACCGCCAGAATTTGCAACACTGAAACAAACAAAAGAAGCGTCTGAATTTGTTATCAAATAGTAAGAACCAGTACTCCCATTAGTGCTTAGAACAGCCGAAGAACAAATAAGTTCGAATGTTGTTCCATTATCTCTATAAGCCTCAACAACAGTTTTATAGTTACCAGTACTCCCTCCTTGCAACACAACAACAAGTGTTCCATTTCTTGACATCTTGCTATACCACGGTTGCATATTAACTCCGCCTATTGTCTTACTCGCTATAGTAAAATATAATGAAAGATTATCACCAGTCCTTTTATTTACATAAGCAGAATGGGCGGTATAAGTACCATCGCTTGAGCAAGAAAAATTAGCTATTGTTGTAGCTGATTGTGACCCAAAACTAAAACTATCTAATATCTTATTATAGAGCCTTAAATAATTACTGTTCGCAGTTCCATAAAAATAAGTACCTTTTTGACACAACATAACCCAACTTGTACCGTCCCAGAAATAAGATGTTTCTATGTCTAGCACTCCACCTATTTTGCTATATACCATAGGTCGATTAATCCTATAACTAGCAACACCACCAGTTTTAAGCATGATATCCCAATCCGCTGTAGCTGATATTGTATCTGCAACGCTAACTTGTTTTGCCACTCCTCCAACGTCTACTGTATTAGCAAATGACATGCTATGATAGACCAAATCCCCCACCACAAGCATTAATGTACCGTCTGTCTCTCCTGCATTTACAGCTTCTAAAATCTTAACCGCTGTAACCTGCTCTGCAAGTGTAACTGATTTAACCCATATATGACCTGCTCTTAGTGGCAAAGGTTCAGCATCTTGGATGGATAAAGGAAAATTAAGCTGTCTAGTATCAAGCGTTCCAGTAACATTAAATATTGTTGTCCCTTTTGCGATTTTTGCAGGTACTAGGTTTGTATCTCCTTTTATCGTCTGCTTACCGCTAAGATACTGACCCGGTCCAATCTCTTGGTCTGTTGTTCCTGGTGTATATGTAGCTGCCGATTTACTTGGAATCGTTCCAACTATTTCGTCGCCATCCTCATTTTCGAAGGTCTTAGGTGCTAGTACATCACTCGCCATGACGGTGCCCCCTTCAATTGCACTAGCTTTGATAAAAAAACAATCACCTGCAGCATCATACCAAACTACTACAGCGGTGTTCGCTTTTAGTTTAGGTGCTGTTGTGGTATTAGGCTTATACAATGACTTACCGTTAATTGTAGTAGCTACAGCATTGTTATTTGCCTTTACGATAAAATTCTTGATGCAGCCTTCTCCTAAAGCTATTCCTGTTAATGTAATAGCAGTTGAGGTGCCACCAGCTTTTTCAAGCTTCGCCGTATTACCAAGTACAGTATCAACAATATCAGCATTTTCATTAGCAACAACAATATCGTAAAAGTCCGTTTCATTTGGTTTACTTAACCCAAAGTTATTTGTTATAGTCCCCATTATGTGACCACCTCGTTTCTTAATTGATAATTTGTAAAGCTTTTTAGTTGTGCGTGTGTAAATAGTTTGAAAGCACTGTGCTGATTATAAAGCAGGCTTAAATCAAGTAGCATATTACATGGGATAACGCGGTCAAGCAACTTTTCTACTTCTGCATAGTTTTTCTTGCTAGTTAGTGCCACTCTTACTGCTATAGTAAAATTATCATTGTCGCTGGTTATCGAATATCCATCCTGCCCACATAAAAATGTCAACTGCTTATTCAAGTTACGCATTGTGTAAGGCAGCTTTTCATTTAACTTAGATAGTACCCTAAATTTTCTTTCGTCTAGTGTATCTGTATCAAGAGGTTTTATTTTTAATATCTTTTCCCACCTATTTACACCATTAGCAGTTGATTCATTGATAAATTGGTCATTTAATACATTTTCAAGTTCTACCCATGTAGATAATGCTTCTGGATTTTGTGTTTCTGCTAGTGCTTTGTATTCCTTTACATCTTGTAAAATGCCAGGGAGATATTTTATCAAATCTATTTCTCTATCCAATCACATCCCCCCTAACAGGTATTTCGTTTGTATTTAAAACTAAGTTTGAGCCACCTCCATTGATGGTTGTTCCTGTTACATCTAAAATGCCCGTAACGTTAAGTAACCGCGACTCTAGCTGTGAAATGCGCACTACCAGCGATGTATTCTCTGACCACGTTTTACGCAAATCAAGAAGGTACTCTTCTACCATTGCGACAATGTAACTTTCAACGTCTTCAAAATCATATCCGGATTGATATGTAATCGTAAATGTTATGTCAATTACACTTTCGTCTACAGTCTCTATTGTTACTGTATGCCCTATAGGGGCTAATCCTTCACCCTCCCCTTGGTTTATAACTGGATCAATCATTGTCTGCACGGTATCTATAAGTGTTTCGGATGCCTTATTGTATTCTGAATCAATGATTATAAGCTTTACTGTTCCACCACCATTCCATGCTGGGTATATCTTAACTCCTCCTACTCCAGCAATATCATTGACGGTTTCCATATAATCAGCCTTGTTCCCACCAAATGCTTTCGTAGACAAAGAGCTAAAATATCTTGTCCGAAATGCTTCTGTGTCTTCTTCGTTTTCACCTGGTATTAGTACTTCAGTAAGTATTGCACTTGTTAATCCGTCAATATAATCAACGGGAATTAACGTGCCTAAGTTGCCATTTGGTGTAGTGCCTACTTCTTCGCAAGTTAATTTCCATATTCCAGTTGATATTTTTTCAGTTGCAATGTAGCTATAATCCCCACAATAAAATCGCTCACCCACGCTGATATCTTTATTGAAATCACCTTTGCAAATAGCTTTAGTTGCTTCATTATGGGTTAACCCTCTTTCTGCTGCTCTTTTAATCAGGAACTCTCTAGAAGCGGTATCAGCAAACGATTCGTTTAGTATTACATCCATCTCTATATATGCTTGAGCTAATTCAATGGCAATTGGCGCAAGTGCATTAAATATAATACTTCCTTCTCTCTTATCTATATCGTTAGATACAGTAGCAAGCATCCTTGCCATTATGACCTCATATGTTTGGCCCTCATACACTATATAGCCACCTCCAAATCTTGTTCTATTTCACCCAATACCGTGTTTACAGTAAAATAAGCTGTTATATTTCCTTTACTTGACTCAAAAGCAAAGTTATCTACACCAATTATTCTATCATCCTTCGTGAGTTCTTCGGTTATTCTCCGTTGCAATTCTGCAATAATATAAGTTTCTTCTTCGCTAATTAAATCTGATATTTCTATTCCATAATCATAACTATAAATAAGATTTTCATTCTTCCCTATACTTAGCCTCAAGAATATTGCTTGCTTAATAGCATCCAATTCATCAACTGTTCCAAGTAGCCTGTTGTTGATGGTGTCGATTTTATATGTCTTATTCGGTTTTATTACTTCTTCTATGTCTGTAAACTCTAAATCACCCATTATCCACCACCTTATCAAGAACTATATATTTTTGTCCTCCTTGCATGCGAATCATAACGACTCCATTCCCAACTTCCAGATCTTTGGCTTTATCTGTAATGACAACAAATCCTTTTGTTATAGTTCTCTTCTGTTCTAAATAAATTTCTAGAGGAGATATACTTTGAACGGTCCCAAATAAAACAACCGCGGGTTTGCTAGCTTCTACAGCTTCAACCGCGGCTTGTTTTATTAATTGAATTAAGTTTTTAGATGCTATAAATACCGCCTCCTATCAATTCTAAGTCCATTGTGTGGATATCGTTGGTGAACGTATGCACCGCTTTATTTATTAACATATAATTGTCTAGTACAATATCGCCTAGATTGATATTAACCCATACTCTTGCTCCTGCCCTTGCGCGTACATCTCCAAATAAATTCTTAAATGATAGGGATTTTGATTTTTGGTTGTAAAGGCTAAGCAGTATACTGGCTTTAACTTTTGCTGCAGCACGTATCTGTTCAATATCTGTTTTTTTATCAGCACTTATAGCCTCATGGTATTGTAATACCCCCCATTCGTTTATAGTACTGGAATCCTTTGCAATAAACACTTCTCGTTTTTTTGTTGTTTCATTGTCATATATTAGTTTGATTTTATTGTAAGTATTAGTGTCAATACTGGATGTATAATCATAATTTTCGCCGCTTTGGTCACAAATTAATAAATCTATTGTCATATCTTCCATGCTAGTTAATGTTAACTTACCATAATCATCAAACAGAGTATAAACCTTACTTTTCATGTCTAGCGTTATCTCCAAGGCGCTATATATTATGTCAAGCCATGTCTGGTTATCCTCATCTCGCGAAGGAATAACGTATTCCGTATCTGCAATTATTCCTGCATTCAAATTATTATTACTCGCTGCCACTTTAATAACTTCGCTTGCCGTTTTGTTTTCATAAGTGTAGGTATCTTTATTTTTAAGATATCTTAGTTGATCGTATGCGGTTACATCAATCACATTTCCCTTGGTTCTTTTCTTTGTAAATACAAGCCCATAAAACACTTTATACCCATCAATTTCAAACCCCACGGTATTTCCTTCATCTATAATTAATGTTTCATCTGCGTATATGGTGAAATTGAGTACTCCGGGCGAACCTTTTCGTTCGGTTGTCCATTTGACACCATCTAAAACCGAAGGATAGAATAACTTATTTCCATTCTTTATAAACAGCGTCATATTTATATCACCGAATTCCTTCCTGATCCTGTCCCGTATGATATTGTTCTGCCTTCACCCGCTCCATAAGAGGAAGACCTACCAGCACCTCCGCTACTTCCCCATTGGGCAGAAGAAGTTCTTCCTGCTCCAGATGTGCCGCTTGGTGTTGCGTTAATTACTGATTTTCTCCCTACTCCTACAGTACTCTTTACCGTTTTTGTGTTGGAGTTATCCGGAGCCGTTGTTCCCTTTACATCCTGTATAATTAATATCTGCCCTATATGTATCTTATTTGGATTACTTATTTTATTTAGTTTAGCCAGATTCCAACACTTTGCCCCGTCTCCCAGTAATTTCTTTGCTATGCTCCAAAGGGTATCCCCTTTCACTACTTTGTATGTATTAGGAATTGACTTAGTATTATTAGATAAGACTTTAGTCGCTGTGACCGTTTTTGTTACTGTATTTATTTCCTTAATGACAGTCCCATAACTTACATATTGCTTTAACAAGAGTGATACAACAATGTCTGGTGCGTTATCGCTGTCTTCAGTTATAGAGTACTCCTCAAGAGTTACTGTCATATTGGTTTTCATTATGCTTTGCTTTTTCTGAACGCCGGGGATATTTAACCAACGGCTAACAATAAACTGGAAGTTTGATTTTTGAGCTTTCAGTCGTTCAAAGTGTTCAAGGTAATATGCTGCTGGCTGGAACTTATTATCCTTATATTTTGCAAATGGATATTTAGTAATAAGAGGTAATAATAGATCAAGTTTAATAGTTGATAGACCCGGTGCTTTTACAATGTTTACCTCTCCATCATTTATTAAGTTAATTGTTTTGTTTTGATTGTTAATATTTATTTGCAACTTTGAGGGGGCTATTGGTACTAGCACCTTATCAATATAGCAAAAGTACATTTAAATCGCCCCCTCTGCAGATATACTCATTTGTTGCTCCACTACATCACTTAAATATTCAACTATGCCGTCTATATCACCTGTACCATTTATATTATTGTAATTGGTCATATCTACTTTTATTTCAGCTGTTGTAAATCTGTTAATAACATCACGTTCCGCAATATCGTGAAGAGATTTTATATCCTCATCACTAATGTTCACACTATCAACAAGTTTATCTGTGTTATCAGCAGTTTGCGCTATATTATTATATACATCATCCAGCGAGTTACTGTATCCGGAAGTGCCATCGGAAGAAAACATATTACTAATTGAATTGTCAAGCTCTTTTCCAGTGTTATACCCTGCATCCCATGCATCTGTCATATCATAACGATAATCTATTTCAGGGGCATTACGCTCAAGTGTAATTGCATTCTCGTTTTTACCCCATTCTAGTACATTGCTTTGTAAATCTGATAGGCCATCTGTCCAGCTAGTTCCAAAGATTGCATCTATTATTTTAGTTACAACTTTTCCCAGAGATAAAAACCAACTGATAATTTGTCCTAACAAGTTTTTCACTGCATCTCCAAAGCTATCAAAGCCTCCATTAAACACATTCAAAACCCACTCTACTATGCTAATAATCGGCTCTACAAATATCGTCCATAAGGCTTGTATTATCCCATTTAAGGCACCAATAAATATATTGCCTATTAAAGCACCAAGCCACATAAACGCACCTGCAATTATTCCTGTAGCGGATAAAGATGTGCCTGCAAATTTATTGATTATAGCAATGATAAAATAAATCAGTGCAATAAGAGCTATTATTAAAATGATTATCCAAACCAACGGACACGCATATAAAGCTGCATTCAATCCCCATTGTGCTGCTGTGTCAGCCATTGTAGCCCCTGTTAAAAGTGCATAAACAGGTACTGCAAGCATCTTTGCTAGTGTTAATGCCCCTTGTGCAACAGTAGTCGCTAATAACCAACCATGGTAGACTGCCAGTGCACCAGCAATGCCGTATATAATAGGCCCAATCGCTGGCCAATTATCAGATATGAAATTAACTATTCCTACCACTATGTTTAAAACATTCATTGCAACTGTTGCTATACTCCATAACCCGGTTATCATATTATCTTTAAATGATTGAAACTTTTCACTGTTTGCCAGCTCATTTATCTTCTTAAGTACTGGCTCAAATGCTACTAATGCATTATTCTTAATGCTTGTTCCTATATCTGACCACGTCATTGGTATAGACTTAAATCGATCCTCAATCTCTTCAGCTGAATTGAACATTGCTGTTTTAATTACATCTGCTGTTAATAATCCGTCGGCAGCCCAATCTTTCATTGTACCCTTTGCCTTTTGTACGTTAATCATATAATCTTTGATTGCACTTGCTAATAAAGGAGCATTTTCAATGATACTCCGGTACTCATCACCCTGTAACTTACCAGCCGCCATAGCTTGTGTTAATTGATACATCGCGGACGCTTGTTCTGTCGCGCTTGCCCCACCAACTTTAAAATTCTTATTCATTAACTCGGTAAATGCAATTATTTCATCGTTTCCGGCAAACGACTTGCCTGCAAGTATACCAAGTTTAGATATTGCTGCTGCTGTGTCGGTATAACTCGCTCTCGAACGTTCTGCTGATTCGAATATTTCTCTGGATAGTTCTGCAGTTGTTTGCAGGCCATCATTCATTAGGTTTAGTCTAGCAGTAGTGAGTGTCAGTTGGTCGGACGCTCCTAGTGTGTTTTTTCCAGCTTGCAACCCCAAATAAGTTGCTACTATCGTCTTTAATTTGCCAAGTAAGTTGTTTCCGGCAGATACACCAGAATTAAGTGAGTTATTAAATTTTTGCTGCTGTGCTTCGGCTTCCCTTACTTGAGTTTCCATTTGGTTAAAAGTATTGTTACAATTAGATACATTATTTTCTATCTTCCCAATAATAACGTTTATTGTATTTAATCCTTTTTGTGCCCCATCGAAACTGTCTCCATCAAATACTGTATCAAACCTGTTATCCATCACTTCAAACCCTTGTGTGGTCTTTGCAACTGCACCTGTTATTCTTTGTAATGTGGAAGACACGCCATCATATAGTTGTAATGATGTTTGTATTGAGCCCATTCCTCACCTACTTCCTTTTGGACTTAGCCTTGCGCTCCTGCTCTTTATCATTCTTTATTTTAATTTGTACCGAGGCGATAACAAATGCCTTATGTTTTTTGGGCATATTCAAATATGTATCTGGTGTCCAGCGTAATTTGTGAATGCAATAATATAAGATACTTGCTTCGCCATCGGTCTCGATTAGTTTTTTGCTTCTTCCACCATATCATCTAGGCTCTCATTAAAGCCGTTAAGTGCCTGTATTTTAATAATTAGATCAGAATACTCCCCACTTTTTAGCATGGCCTTAACTAAGTTATCAGCTCCCATAACGCCATATGAGTTCTGCAAGTCTGCGTCATTTAAATTAGGGAATACGACGCATTTAGCAACCAATCTACCTAAGTACATGTTTGTATCTGTTTCTGAAGTAAATCTACCTTTCTGACCTGGTACAGGAGTCTTTCTCGTACATTCTTTTCTAATATCTTCATCTTCTTTTGAGCTAATACTCCTTAGCTCCCATTCCATTGGGTTTTTATCTTTGCCTAAAAACCTTTTTGATGCCACATGCTTAACATTACTCTCCGCAACTGCGTTATCCGCAAAAAACATACTTAAATCACTCATTGTATAATCCTCCATTTAGATTAATACCCCACTGCATGACAGCAGTGGGGTATTATATTTTATTATTGTTTCATTCCTGTCAAAAGATTGAACTTAGTCGGCATTTCCCAATCCTCGAAGGTAAAGTCAAGATCTTCATCTAAATACTCTGCATCTGCATCGAACTTAACCAAAATACCTCCATCGATATTACAGCCCTTTAAGATTATGCTTTGGCTACCTACTGAAGATGTTGGGTCGGAATTGGTTATTTGCATTTCGAAATAAATATCCTCACCAGTATTCTTATATTGAAGTAGCATCTCTCTAAATATACTTGTGTTGTAGTGGAATGTAGCAGATCCGGTTCCTTTCCATCCAGTAGTTTTATTTCCCTTGCCCGTCTTACCCAAGATTGGTATTTCGGACTTAGTTTTCTCCATTTTAGCTTCGAGGTTGATAGCCTGCATGAAGAGATATCGATTAGTTCCAATCGTAACATAGCACTCTGCAAGCGAAGCACTTATAGAGTCCCTTGCTTCCATTGATTGCATATAATTCACCTACTTTCTAATTTACTGTGATAACCATGTATAACTTCTTCATAGACGATATCGGGGTGATAGGACAATCGACTATAACACTTTCCTTTGTATTCCCCTGTGATACGATGATATCATTTGCGCTATATTCTTCGATTGCTCCCATGTTGACTAAATTATTCATATATGTAACGATATCGCTCCACAAGCTTGTTCTCCCAGCTGTGTTGTTCTGCACGTTGCCCAGGTACTTGATGTTGAATACAGCTGCAATATCATTACCAACCTGATCTAATACTCTTACAACCTGATTGCTAGCGAAGTCTTGATTCTTATCCTCTGTAAAGGTTGTTAGGGAGTTAATATCGTTTAATATACGGATGGCATCACCCACTTTGTGGAACATCAACTCTCCGGCCTTAATTCCGTTAGCCAGTGCCAATTGACTGTAGTTTATGTCAACTGTAAATTCACCATCGTATATCTTGTTCGTAAGATCTTTGTTAACCTCGCAAGCGGCTTCTCTTCCTGCCAACCAGTAAATAAGTGTATGCGCTGGGAAATCTGCTGTTGTATTAGTAATAGCATTCTTGAGGTTAATTACTCCTTCGTGATTTGCTGCGGTCTGAAAAACCACAGTTTGAAACTTAACCCCTACCTCTTCCCTCATGCGCTTGGTATAAGCCACAAACAAGGCAATAACACTTGATGTAGAAGACGGACACGCGAGGATATTAAAAGCATAACTCTCAATCTTTGTTAAGAAGGTCTGATACTCTGTGCCAGTAACAGCATCTCCATTCGTACCGCCCGTTAATGGCATTCCAGCTGTTACCGCTAAGGTAGCTGTTGTAACTGGGTCCGTGTAATCATTACTTATTAATGCCGACGCTGTAGCTACTATCTGTAGATCAACCAATGCTGTGCCCAAATATGTATACACATCAAACTTGCTTGAATCATCTGCATTCACCGTTATGACGGTATTTAGGTCGTTTCCACGAGTCCCCTTATATTTTGCCTTCATGAAGGTATTAGCTGCCTTAACTCCTCCATTTAGTTTGTAGAAATGGCATACTTGTGCATATAGAAATAAGTCTCTTAATGCTTTCAGCTTATCATCCTTATAGGGATATCCAAATCTCTTTAATGACTCGTTCTGAAACTCTTCCTTTGTTACCGTAAATACTTCACCATCAATACCCCAATCTAATGTTAAGGGGATTGCCACATACCCGCGGTCGGATAATATGTTTGATGCACTAGCAGCGCTTACAAAATTAATGTAAGCACCGGGAAGGACTTTGTTTTGTGATGTGAATGTTCCACCACCTAACATTAAATCACCTTACCTTTCAAAAATATATTTATAATGTCGTCAGTTTCTTGCAAAGAATAAGACTTATCATCTGCTAATAAAGCATTTAATAAGTCTTTTTTCTCTGCGTATTTATTACTTAACAGTAGTTGGTCCTTTGTAAATGTAGCCTCTTTAACTTCTACTGTTTCTACTTGTTCAATTGGTTTTGAATCTGCTTTAGCCATGTTCCCTCCCTTATTTAATATCAATAGATTGCATCTTTTCAGCCTCTTCCTTACTAAGATAAGCATAATAGTTATACTGTACAAAGAAGTGCAAAACATCGTCAATTATTTCATACCGCATTCCAGTACCTCTTATCAAATCGTTTCCGTTGCTTATGTATTCAAGGTTGTATAACTTATCTCCAGCCAGGTACATTTCTGCATTCTTTTTACCATCGCCCGGAAAATAATGTATGTCAAAGGAGTGCCGAAAAAAATATCTGTTATTTAAAACTAATTTGTGGCTAGTGGTAAGCATTTTCACAAAGAAGCAAGGTGATTTAAACCCTTGTTCAATGCTTTCTCTATGGATTACGCTATCTTCTCCAAACAACGTATCAAGTTTTAGGATTATGCTGCTTATAATATCATTTACCATTTATCTTATCTTCCAACAGTTTAGTCAGTCTCCTTTCGATGATTATAGGTCCTTGTGCTTCAATCTCCTGTTCCGAAATTGTCATCATAAATCTTCCTTCTACCCAGCCAGAGTGATTTACTGTTCGGTGTCCATGTTCAACATAGGATGCGTAAATAACATCATTAATGATTTCCACCTCGTAGCTGTTACCTTTTTTTGTGACAGTTCCTACTCGCCAACCTCTTCTAAGCGTGCCCCCTTGTTTCCCTGTATTAGGGGTAAATGATACTTCTTTTCCATCCTCTGTGTAAAAGTGAACTAGCTTATCATACTCTCCTACGGGCGTTCTCTCTATTATCTTCGCAAGGGTCATCCCCGCAAGGTCTTTAATCGTTCTTTCGCAAAAGCTTTGTATTTCTCCTTCGCTAAGTTGCTTGATCTGTTGCTCAAATTCTTTTAGCTCGGATATATCAATCTTGAATTTAGATGCCATTAAGCCCACCCATTGAATAGCTCTAGTACGATTTCTTGATGAGTATTATATACTGCTGGAACTCCACTATTTTTATATTCGGTTGTTCGCCCCTTGCTAGTTATCACAAGTTTTGACCCTGGTTTGATAATCAATTCTGGTGCAATAAAGATCTTAACTACTTGAGAAACGGAATTTGCTGCATCTGTTTGATTGGAATTCTTTACCGTGGAATAGGATAGTTTACAAGCCTTATTATGATACACCTCAATTTCCACACTTTCAGTTTCTTTTGATACAGGATCTTTTCTTTGGTCATGTTCAATTACTGTACACGTTGCATCATATAGGTTTTCAACAGCTTCTCTAGCCAGTGCAATAGCTTCTTCTAGCATCTAAAACACCAACTTTCTATATCGGTTTAATTGGCTCTTATAATTCTTAAGCAAATGCTCTTTAAACTCGTTAGAAGTGCTTTTAAAACTTGTTGTTGTATCCCCAACGCTAATAGAAGCAATTGGTCCCACGGGGGATTTTTCTTTCCCCGGGGATTCATTGCGGTATAAGTCTATGGCCATTCGATAAGCTGTGTTTTCTAGCCCTTCTGGTAGTTCATCCTGGTTGCAGTAATTAAGGATTACCTCTTGTACATCATCTAAAATAAATTGTAGTGGGATATCCTTTGTATTGTCCGCAGCATCTATTCCTATCAGTTTTTTAAACTTTGACAGCTCCATCATACGATCACTTCCTATCCAATCTTATGTTTAATTGCTACGATTCTCAACTGTTTTGGCTCGTATACTGGTTCCCAGTTCTGTGCAAGTGCTAATTCTGCCCTAGTAGGTGTTTCTACGTTTGCTCGAGTTGCGCCAGTATACGCGATGCCTCTTGGGTGTAAAATAAACGCTTTACGATTATACAACTTATCCACACCTGCGCCGGAATCTGGATCTCTATCCACTTCTGTAGCAGTGAAGCCAACAGGGCTACCGTTTCCTAATGCGATTGCACCGTTACCAAATAGGAATGTGGTATATACTCCGCCAGTCTCTACCGGGCACCCATCATCAATGGTTACTTTGCGGTCCTGATATGTTTCAAATTCAACACCTGTTGAATCTCTTTCAGTTGCAATTAAGTTCTGTTTCTTTAGGTATGACTTTGTCGCACTATGCATTGCTACACCAGACAGCTGCGACTGCGCATCGCCTAATAGCTGGCAAGCATCAATAAATGCACTTGCGGAGATAATCTTTGCGTTCGCTGTGGAAAGCGCATTTAAATCAAGTATATGGTCAGCCATTCTTGTTGTTGCCGAACCGCCGGATGGAGTGAAGGTCCCGAATACACCTTTCAGCACGGATATTAACTCTTTCTGCATATCTCTAGCCCAAAATCCTGCAACCAAATCACCAATTGCTTTCATTGGATCAGAACCTGCTAGTGCTGCTGACAGGTTAGAAGCTTCCCAAGACATTTTTCTAAATATAGTTGTGGACACATCCTTGTTAGATGTAATCTTGTTTTTTGCGGTCCCCACATCCTCTATAATTGCTTCTGACTCTCCCTGCAAATCCTCAAAGAATGGCATATTGTGTGTTCGTGCTGCTTCGCTTGCTAAAGCGTCAAATACCTCACTATTTACTACAATACCGCTCTGAAATAAGGCTGATAATTCCATTGTTCTGTTGATAACGTACCTATTAAATAACTCTGGTACAATTACGTCTGATATTCTTGTTCCTGCCATACTTTAATACCTTACCTTTCTTAAATTGTTATACCAGCTGCACTAGCCATAGATTTGGCTTGAGCCGGATTATCTCTCAATAGTTTCCCTTGTTCTGTTAAGTTGAATGACTCTTTTGCAAATGGATTCTTTCCAGTATAGTTTCCACCATCTGCTGGAGTGTAATTGGTACCGTCAGCAGCTTTAAATAGGTGTGCTAGTGCCTTATCCTCTTTGTAGGACTTAATTGTATCATCTACACCTATTGCTTTACCCTCTTTATCAAAGGTAAACTTATCTACCCCGCCATGTTTGTAAATCATGTAATCTGGATCCAAGACTCCTGATTTACTCAACTTTTCTTTTAGGTCATGAGTTTTAGATGTATTTGCCATATCGTCCTTTAGCTGCTGGATTGTTCCTTCATGTGTCTTAATCGTTGCCTGTAAAGCCTCGTTGTCAGCATTGTTCTTTTTCAAGTCAGCAATAGTGCCATTGGCTGTTTTCAGCTGCTCGTTCAAGGTATTAAAGTCAGCTTTGGGTACAGCGTGCTTAGGAAACTCGGTGTTAACTTCCTTGGTAAACGCATCTGTGTCAAGCACTCCCTCTTTTGTGTGCTTCGTAATTAAATCTAATAACCATTGCATATTAATTCCTCCATAGATTTTTATTCCCGCTCTCCGGGTATTGGGATTCTGCTGTTATTCTCCAGCGGAGTAGTTGTAGTTTAGGGTCATTCCGGACATAAAAATAAAGCCTATGAAAAAGACTTTATTAAATGTTTATTTATCTCATAATTTGTAAATAAATAGCGCTTGTTCCTTTTATTAACATTTTTTTCATGGTATAATTCCAATATCAGTTAATAACTGAAATACACAAAAGAAAGGATGTGAATCTATGCCTCCTATTAAACCAGGTCAATCAGCACCTAAGTCTGGCCAATATGAAGTTCTTGGTCCAAGAGGCGGCCACACGGGTAAAGAGGTAACTTTACCTAAAGGCCACACAGCTCCTCCAACACAAAAGCCGGGTCAGTCTTATAACTTAGTAGATCCAACGAAAAACAATTCCGGCAAATAACTCCTTTATCCCCTGCCCCATTCTGGGCGGGGGATATTCATAAAAAAACACCTGGATTATCTTTGATTACCATGTATATTCCTCTTGCAATTGCATCAATTGTCTTTTCATCCGATTCGATAGGTAGTTCGAAATGCTTCGCTATACCGTGAAGCATTTCATGCAGTAATGTCTGGCATTCTCCTTGTTGGTTCTGTATATCTTTTGCGATTCTTATTAACGCTCGATCATAATCAATATGCCCATATGCGAGTGATGCTCCATTATTCAATTTTTCTTCATATTTTATCTCATAATCAACGCCTCCAATTCGTATCTTCTCTGGAATTTTCAAATTATCATCCCCTCCTTTTTAAGCATAATAAAACCACCTACCGATATGATAGATGGTTTACATTGCTGCTATTAAATTAGTTGCTTCTTCCTCTGTTATCTCGCTATATGCACCATAATGAGGGCTATCATCATTGAAATACTTTATCATTACGCCACTCTCAACCCACCCTTTATCAGGAAAGTATCTCTGTTGGCTTCTGCCTTCAGTCCTAACAACTGATCCTCTATTTTCATTATCTTCGAGTCTATAATATTTCATATTACTTAACCCTTTCTATGCCATCCGGCACGGTAAGTTTATCAGATAATTCAAACATTTGGTTTCTTAAAGATATATACTCGGGTGACTCTTCATCCGTAATTAATCTTTGCTTTTCATATAACTCGTGTTGCTTACCATTTTTAAGCTCAAACCCTTCCGGAGTATGATACTGCAATTCAAACTTTTGCCCATTAGGAGCTTGAATTATAGTATTAATACCCTTATAAGGATTATCCTCATTATACCAGCTATTCTTTACCTTAACTGTATTATAACCTATAGATGAATACTTATCAATGCTATCGAGGGTTCTGGCAGCCAAATTATTTGCATCTGCTCCGTAAGTATAGCGGAGGATATCATTTATTTCGTACTCATTACCATCGGGATTATAATTTATTCTTATCTTCCTTAGGTACGATTCCTTACCCTTTATCCTATACTCTAGCCCTAATGCATTCAGGTTGCCATCTTCAGCTATCTTCTTAACGGTAGCTGTAATCTCTGGTTCATTAGCAATGGCCTTGTTATAATACGTCATACCTTTAATCTGTGCCTTTAATATGCCGTATTCGTTTCCATCAGTATATTTTACACTTTGGAAGGCATCAAATGTTTGGGGGAGATTTTCTTTACCTAATATCTGTATGTAATTATCATACTGCTTTCTATCATCGCCCGCATTTTTTATCTTTAACTCATTAAGTTCTGCTACCGGATTACCTTCAACATACTTCTTATGCCATTCCTTATATGCCATATTGTCTACATAAACGGTTTTACCTGTAACAGGATCTCTTGCTGCTCTCTTGCTGGCTGGTTCATCGTCGTAATATGGTGCTGTGGTGGTTCTGCAATTAGGATGAAAGGGATTTGCAGTAAGCCCTGCTTTATACTCACTTATCTTAAATACTTTACCATCTAAACTCCTGCACAGTTCTGATGTTTTTAAATCAAGCGTTGCGACTATCTTGTACTTTTCAACATCAAGTTTTTTATATCCCTCTTTCCTTGATTCCGAAGTCATAAAAGCTGATTCAGTCAATACAACCCGTGCCGCTTGCTTCTTTCCTACGCCCATTTTTTTGGCAATGCTGTTTATGACCTTGTCAGGAGCATCACCACGTATAACACTTTGTGTTAGCTCCTTGTGTAACGTATCCACCAGTTGATTCTTATTGCTCCAAATTCGATCACTGAAAGTCTTTTTATCTAATGTCCATGGCTTACTCATTACTTTATCAATGTAAGCTTCATCAAGTTTTTGAATATTACTAACAGCATCTAGACCTTTTTGTAATTCGTATACAGTTTGATAATATCCTTCAGAGAAGATATCTTTTAATAAGCCCGTTGTTGCATCATCTTGCCTTTTGGTGAGTAATTCAACCTGATGCTGTATCTCAACATGCATAGCCTCTAACCAACTTATATGTACTTTTGCAGATACATTTTCAAGCTCTTTTAGCCATTCGTTGGTGTATGTATTTTCTTTTCCGTGCTTGATATATTCCTCTATTGACCACTTGAATTCCTTAAGTTCCTTATCAGACAACAGTTGCTTGGCACGAGCAAGAGATACCTCGTTATTCTCCGCTAGTCTTAAATACCATACTAATATCTTATCTTGTATGCTCCTAGAAGTCTTTTCATATTGTTCAATAAGGTCGCTGGCGTACGTATCACCTTTATTGAGAAGAGCTTCTTGCAATATCTCAAAACGTTTCTGCCAATATTCATTATCCTTCTTCGCCATCTACATCACCGTCCTGCCCGAACGCATTCTTATATGGGTCTGTCTCTTTCGCGGCTTCTTGGAGTTCTTTTTTAATTTGCTTTTCCTCCTGGTCTGCGTCTTCTACCCATGGATGATTTTTAAGTATGGTTTTATCGCTTATAACACCTTTGCTTTGTGCTGCTATGGTTGCAAGCTCTACATCGTTTGTTATAGCCGTTCTTGTCCATGTTTGGATTATTGACTTGCACTCGGAATTTATATGCTTGCATATGGCTCTTACGAGCTCTCCAAATCCCAATTTAAACTCTGTCTCCATCAATCCAGCTTTTAACTCAAGAAGGGAATATAAGTACTTTAGAGCTACGCCTGATGCGTTACCAAATGCCTCTGGCTGTGGATCAACTCCTTGCCCTTGCTCAAAGATAGCTTTTCGTGTAATATCAAGAAGTTTTTCTCTCGCTTCTACTGGTATATCAATGGCAAGAGTTTGCAAACCAGAGTGTGAATTTTCTCCATCATCATCCAACTTAACGGCTTTGTACTTCTTCAGATCATTTAAAAGAGGAGCTAGGTCCGTTCCTCCGAACCCTGTTAATATAAATATTATCTCTTGTATATCCTCAAGGTCGTTAACAAATCCACTGTATACCTTGTCGTATGTATCGATTAGCTTTTTAATATTCTTAAGATCATCTGTATTAATATTGTTATTAAAAAATGGTATGAATGGCACTCGCCCATACTCATGTGTATAAGTATCTTGCAATGATGTAACACCATCTATAGTGACATTGAACATTGCATGTTGCAGCAACCCTTCATCTACTGTAGCTGCGTTCTTTCTTCTAAATGCCTGGCATTGAGTATCTGTCCAAAATTGATATATTGTGTATGTTTCTCCGTCTGTATCGTCTAATTGTTCATACACCCTCACTGCTCCGCTTAACTGTTTATTAAGGTCGGAAGACCATACTGGTATAATTTGCTTTGAGTCTATCACGCCATACTGAAAGGCCTTGTACTTGTCCGTCCAGAAATGTAGCCATGCCACAGAGCTGTTAGAAGCATTAACACAAAGGTCTTTTGCTACCTTTGCATATCTATCCCCAAGGGCTTCTGTAACCTTCTTATTTGTGTCTTTATTATTATCGATATCAAATAGAGGGGGTGCAGTAAATAAGTATGCTGCCTTTTGATTTACTAAAAGCCCATGGAAATTACGGGGGATCCTGTTGTCGGCATTACGTAACGGGTTCTCTGTGTCTTCTTTCTCCTTCTTTGAGTCCTGTAAGATATCGCTTTCATTTCGGTAATATCTTTCCGCTATATTAGCATTAACAATAAAGCCTGCATGACCTTCTGTATACCTTTTAATTATCCTTTTTATCACTTCTATATCCAAACTATCACCTGCCTTTATTTTAATACCATTGCACCGCCATGGTGTTTATGGTCTGTTACCTCGTAATCGTCCAATCCATACCAAATAGCAGATAGGGTATGAGGATCAATGTTAAATTCATCCTCGATTATTTCTCCATCTTTATCTACTGCATATGTTAAGTCCTCTAATTCGTCCAGTGTGTTTGTGCAATTATCAAAGATGTAGATATGCTTAAATCTCTTTACCTTCTTGGTATACACTAGTCTGGAGCCTTGGAATTTCTTACACGGCTTAATGCGGATACCACTTTCCTTGAAATACTTTATTGCCTTCGGCTCCGCGCAATCGGCTTTTATTAATTCTTGCGTTTCCTTAAATTCGCTTATATCTTTTACTATCTCATCATCCGTCTTCCCCCTGGTGTAATACTCCCATATAATATACAAATCCTTATTATCATGGTCTACCACCATGCGAAGTAAAGCATTATATGAAACTTCAAAACCGAAGTCCATACCATTCTTTTTTAGAGGGTTTTTAATGGCTTTAACCATCTTCATTCCCTTTTCGTAAGGCACTCTAATTATTTGTGGCAATACTCGCTTACCATTAACTCCAAATTTGCCTTGTCTCGCAATTCTATGGAGGTCAGGATCATGTGTCTTTAAATCGTCTAATTGGTCAATATAACTCTGCTGTACATAGTAATTATCATCAACCGTACTAAAGTGGTAATATGTATTGTTAAGAGTGATTACCCTTTTCCTATATAGTTCCTCATCATCAAGCACAAACACATCTTTATTCTTATCCATGAAGAAGTATTTATAATACCAATTTGACTTTGACACCGGGTTACTAGATAGGATTATATGATTACTTAATGTAGGGTGCCTAAGACGTCCTAAAATCTCTTTAAAGCCTGCATACTTAACCTCGGAGCATTCTTCTATCCAAACTATCGATACACTGTTTATAGACTTTAATTTGGCAGGCTTATCCATGCCTTTAAATATTATCATGCTACCATTGCTAAACTTAACCCTCATGGGTGACTGTGTAAATGTTATATAGTCTTCCACCTCCATAGCTCCGGCTACCTCTTCTAGGAGCGAATAACACGAATCCCTTAAGGTGTCGAATACCTCTCTAACAACAAGTGCTTTCCTTTTCTCTTGAAGGAGCTTTGTTATTAGCTTAATTGCAACGTGATAGCTTTTAGATGAGCCATATCCCCCGGTTAGGAGATAAAACCTGCTATTCCAATCATCAATAAACTCCATGAATGCATCATTAACACCGAATTCTACAATCTTAATTTCTTCCACGACTCTCACTCGCCTTTACAAATTGTACCTGGATTGGCTTGTCCTTATCATAGCCTTTTTCAACTTCTGCTTTTAACTTCGCTAACCGTGCTTTCTGCTCCTCTGTTGCGGTATCCCAATCTTTATGAAGCAATTCGTCATATTGCCTTATCATTCCCTCAAGCGTTTTCATTGCCCTTGATTGTGCGTTCATGTAGGTAGCTTGGCGGTCCCAAGCAAATTGGAATTCGTATTCAAACTCTTCCTCTTGCGTGTTACTATTGGTCTTTTCTGTCTCTCTGTTTGTAGTCTTAATCTTGGACTTCTTAAGCTCCTTTATCATTTCGCCTTTATCAGTAACATGCATAATCTTCTGTGCACGAATGATAGCTGTGTATTGGAGTATTATATTATCCCATAGCAGATCGAGGGGATTAGCGGTTTGGATGTGCTGCATAATCTCCATTGTTTCCTCTGGCAGCCACTTAGAGAAGAACCCATGCTTTTCTGCATTCTTATTCTCTGGTGGTCCTGTAGCATTCTTATTGCCAGGCTGCCCGCCTTTTTTTCTTTCCGAACGTTCGCTTTTATTATCCGAACGTTCGCTATTCCATTTATGAGAACTTTTCCATCTCCTGACCGTACCTTCTGGAAGATTTAGTTGATTAGCTATTTCAACTAATTTCTTGCCTTGACAGAAAAGGTTATATGCTTCGTTATATCGTTCATCTGGACTTCTTGCCACTCATCACCACCTCTATTCGTCGTTTTGTTTATCCCGCCTGCCCCACAGCTTAATCGGATACCGCCCCACGCTAATGCGTTACTCCATTTTATGTATAATAAAAGCACCCCGAAGGATGCTTTATTGAGTACTTTTTTTATCTATTATTATTAGACCGGTTCCAATCTGCATTTTATCTTTTTGTTATGCAAAAATTGTCCATTATAAATTTCTCTATACTATCTCTCGTCTTATCAAAATTTTCGAACCCAAATAAATCATCACAAAAGAACTTAACGAATTCATTTTCGTCAATTCCAACTTTACCAAGATGGAATAATAAGTGCTTAAATATTGATTTCCCCGTTATATCTTGCTTTCCTTCTCCATTTATACAAAAATCCTTTATTATTGCATCCAGTGGTTGCAGTGTGAAATATTTGTTACCTATTACCCGTATAAAATCCTTGTCTTTTTCTATAATCAGTTTTTGAAACAAGTATTTTTCTACGCTCTTTATAGGCAAAAACAGTTTTTTCAGATGTGTATATTGCTGACACTTATTAACAGATTGCTGAACATCTCCATCAATAATTGAAAACAAAAATTTATCTCTTCCAAATGCGTTTTGATCTATTGCTCTAGCCTGGAATGCCAACGTATTATTCCATGTACCTATAGGCAAAACGTTAATTAATAAATTATTTTTTACTCGGAACTTATCAATCAGCCTTCTCACAATTATCTCTGATAATTTATCCTCAACAAGTATTGTACTGTCATACCCATCGTGATCGTAAAGACTTCTTATAGCGTACTGTGGGTAGCAAGGTGATACTAATTTTGCTTTCCCTTTTATATTCTCTAAATAATATATATTATCCGGCTTTATTTTGCGTATTAATTCACCAGAGTGAGTCGAAAATAGAACCGTAAGATTTGTTGACCTTATCATATTTTCAAGATAATCCACTAGCCGTATAATGCAACTAGGGTGCAAAGCCAACTCGACTTCATCAATAAACACAAATAATCTACTATCTACAATTTTTTTCCTATATTTGAGTCTTTGGGGTTTTAATGCATATGAATTGATAAAGTTTAGTAACGAAATCAACATGCATTCTCCTGAACTCATCTTGTATTTGCTAATATACTGTCCATCATCTAGTTTCAAAAAGTATGGCATATTATTTAAATCGTAATGTTGGGCAATTTGCATATTCTTAAGTTTATATAATTCGTTGTAATGACCATCCTCGTTATGTAGTATAGTACTTAAAGCATACTTTAATTCGTCCGAGGCTTTCACGAATTCGTTTTTAAAATCTGGTATATCCTGTACTAGCTTGTCAATATTTTTCATGTCCTCAAATCTCGTACCTGAAAAAATACTCCCTTCATATATCCCATTAAAAACCACTCTTGTATGATCAAACCTCATGGCATTAAGCTTATCATTATAAGTCCACACATCTTTCTCTTCTTTGCAGGCGGTTTCGATTCGTGATTTCTCACTTACCTCGGTGCTACCCATTCTCAATAAAGTTTTAGGATATACTGTAGAAGCTATCGCTGACATTACTGTACTTTTGCCAACTGCATTCTCGCCTACTAACGCATAAATTCCTTTTTTAAAGGTAAACTCATAATCAAATGATTTTATATTCTTAACATTTTCAATACTTAATTTGATTTTTAAATCTTCCATCTCTACCGCCCCCGTTTTTTTACTTGCCATAATTATACATCTTATTATAATTATTTACAACACTTAAAGGCACTTTGCGGATAATCAAAATGCCTTTTTAGTGGGGTTAGCTTCCATCTGTAGACAGATGGAACAGAAATAGGTGGGAATTGAACCCGCTATATGCAGTACAGTCCATATAGGCTACCTTCTTAGCACTATCCTATATTTTAATTCTTAACATTTTATATATTCATTATACTTCGTGGCACTGTGATATGTGTTCTAATTAATTAAAATGGCACCCTTGAAATCTCACCAATGAGTGCCATGCCTACGCTCTTGCAGGTCTTGAATATTATAATGCCAGCTTGGTTTAATTTAAAGGAGGATGTTGAAGATCTGTAATAGTCTTTTCTTAAATCTTTCCACGTTAATAATAACATAGGTCTAATGGGAAATGGGGGAACAATGGGAATTTTCAATATAATTTTTAAACCTTTTTGAATATGTTGTCCTATCTTTATCTTCGTCTAGTTCCACTGCGATATCCATCCAGCTCATTTTCTCATAAACCCTCATTTCAAATATAGTCTGCAACTCTGGGTCTTCAATCTCTGAAATATAAAACTCGATACTAGAAATAATATCCTTGTCTGTTCTAATACGCCTCTCCAGTTCTACAATCTGCTTACGGCATTTATCAGCTTCTTTGGGGTCATTCATTTTTACATGGTAATGAGTTTCTATATAAGGGAAGTTCTTGGACGAGCCTTTTACCTTACCATCTACAACCGGGATATCCTTAACCATAATTTCTTCAATCTTCCTTTCATTACGCCCCACACGCGCCACGAAAGCCTTATATTGCATTAATTCGCTCTCTGTCAATAATTATCACCCTCCTCTACTCACTTTCCATTTTCTTTCTAACTCTTCAACTACACAAAAGATTAATTCTCTAGCAAACTCCGTATTATACTTTCGATCTATCTCATGAGAAGCAATTACTAATTCATCCCAATACTTACCCACTTCCTCTGAATCCTCTGGACCCCTTGGCTCTTCCGGGTAAAAGAACTTTTTATACATACTAAAGATATCACCAAACAAATCAAAATCGCTCTGCATTTCTTCTTTGCTCTTTACTGAAGCCATCTATTGACCTCCTACTTGAATGGGGTCTCTTCGTCAATGGTAACTCGTACAAAACCATTTTTATCTTTTTCCCATTCATAATTTTTAGCCTCTGATTTTTCATTTAAAAAGCGTTTACATTCTTTTTGGAAGTAAAGTCCTATAAATTCGTCCGATATACCTAAATCTCTATTCTTGCATACCTCTATTACGTTATCAAAGTTATACAACGGGTTACCCTCATTAAAACCAAGATCCCTTTTTGTTAAAGTTCTAAAATCATTATTAACCCTATGAACAATAAAGACATTATCAGCTGCATTTGTTATATCTGCGGTTCCTGATATATCATGCTTTCTTATAAACCCTAAACTCTTTCTTGGATGAGCTACAAAGTGGATATGTACACCACATTGCTTTGCCAACTCGCACAATGCCAGAACAAGCCTCGTCTGCTTCTCGTACTTCTCTCCTCCGACTGATGTTAGGTCAAGGCTCATTAAATTATCGATGATAACCATGTCAATACGCTGTGTTTCTATACACTCCTTAATTGCCTTTAGAACACTTATAACCTTTGTTCCAAAATCATTATTGTAAATGTAAATTTTATCATCCATCCATTTATTGATTTTATCTTTTATGCGTTCAGGTACAGTGTAAAAATTCTCATATGTTGAACCATCTACATTCTTTGGGCCTGCAGCCTGGAGGTGTAGCCAATCAAGAACTCTATCCCCTGTTAACTCTCCAGAAAAGATTGCTATATTGAAACCTTGATTTGCTCCCTCAATTGCTACTTGTGAAATAATACTCGACTTGCCGGAAGCATTACCACCTGACCAAATACTTAATTCTCCGGGATTAAACCCAATCATACGGTTGTCCAATCTGTTTATACCACTTCGAATGACTTTACTTAAATCTCGCTTCTTGCTTTTTATCTGTGAGGGTTTAAGGAACTTAGGCATATCAACACCTTGATTTTCAGTTGAACTTAAACCTAGTAATTCGGTTATGTCTCCGTTTTGTGGTTTTGTTTCTTTTTGACCATTAAAAACTGTCCTATTCCCTCTTAACTGCTCAAGCTCCCGTTCAATTGCTGCGACTTCTTCATCAATAACAGCATTTTCTTTTTCTGTAATAGCTCTATTTTCCTCTGTTTGCATTCATCCACCTTCTTTGCTTTGTTATCCCTTTCTAGCTGCTCAAACTGCCTGTCAAGCTGATCTATATGTCCTCTGGCAACCTTCTTCATTTGGTTATCATGCTTTAATTTCCATGTTGTAAGCCACTCATTGTATTCATGGATAATATCTTTCCTGCCAAAACTAATAAGCTTTGCGCCTACAACACCTAGAAAACTGTCATCATATATCGAGTAGCCATATACCTTTTTAAAGAAATCCTCATTAAACTTAGTATCATTGCTTATGCTGTCAAAGAAAGACTGTTTATTTGGCATATCTCACCTTTCTTATAATTTGAATGTACCTGCATCAGTCTCGCGAAGCTCGGTGCAATTAGATTGGTCATTATCTTCATCTGTCCACCTTTGTTGTTTAAGCCATGTAGTCGGATGAGGAATATACTGCTTATCTTGCCATTGCTTACTACTCTTTTGTTTTTCCAGTGCAGTCAGAATAGAGGTTAACATGGCATCGTCGGTCTTAAGCTTTATAAATAGTTTTTCGGCGGCCACCTTTGAAACCTTACGAGGGTACGATTTCCAAAACGCATCAAAATGATCAATATATTTATTATTCTTTTCTTTATTTATTCTTCTTTTATATTCTGCCCTCTCTTTTCCCGTCGTGGGAATTTCGTCTTGCCCTTCCGATTGACTTTCGCCTTGCCCTTCGTCTTGCCCTTCGTAGTTCTTTGAATCTTGGTAAAGGCTGTAATTACAGATGGTTACGACTATTCCGTGAGTGCCCTTCGTAGTGCCTATCATATTGTCCTTAACTATGCCTTTCATTGTGCCCTCGTCTTGCCCTTCGTGGAGACTTTCGTAAGCATCATTTTGAGCACCTTTTAACCAGTCGATTACACCCCTAATTTGCTTATAGGTTGGTGTTTCTTTTCTATAACCAACGGTATAAGAACAAGCCTCTTGTATCTCTGGAATTGAAGTTCTTACCTGACCACGCTTGAGATCTTTGTATTCTTTCCATTGTGCCTTAGAAAGTAGATATACCCACACTTTTAAATAAATCGGTGGCTTCTTCCATACTTCACTATCAATGATTTTTTTTGATAGCAGAATATACCCTCCACATATTAAAGGCTCTGTCATTGCTTCACCGTCTTCCATTTAAAATCACCTCACAAAGTTCTAAGACCTACAGTTTCTAACGGCATGTTGAATATCAAGACCTCGAACCCAAATGTTGTACTTTCTTCTTATTCCTTTGATAGTGTTCGTTAATTTATTAGTGTACGACCTGGCTTTCAATTCAGCACGGATGTACGAATCTACTCTGTCATGATCGTGATGAATATCCACTGTTTTTAGCTCCACCAACATGGATTTTAACTTTTTGCGCTTTTGTTCTTTCAGGAATTTAATCATAACGTTTTGATGCTCTACCAGCTCTCTTTCTAGTCGGAGTAGCTTCAAATATTTATTAAACCGTTCCTCTGTAATATAGCTCAACATAATATCTTTTATCAGTAAGAACCCAAATACGGTAACACGAATATCAAAAGCGAAAAGGTCTAGCCTAATATCGTTATCACATTCGGGGTGCTCATCTAATCGCTCCATAATGCGAGTTCCAGCAATTTTTTTGTAATTACCAAACCCTTGATTTTCTAGGATATTATCTATAATTAAACATGGTTCGCCTAATGTATCTCTATTAAATATTGCTTCTAAAATTTTTTCCATTGACACACAAATCCTTTCTATAATCTTCTATCAACAAACTTCTTGTTACTAAGTGTAGTTACTGTGTATTGTCTTTCTGTAGACACTCGCCTTTGGTCAATTGAGACATAAGCAACATTGCATCGTGAAATCCTTTTTCATAGCATGCGTCCTGTGCTTTGCACTCAAGCTCAACAGCTGCCTCATCTATTTTATCAGCAGTTTCTTTTCCAACAGTGGCTTCTAGTGATTTAATGCAGTTATTAAACTCTTCCTGTGCTTTTTTATATGTACTGTTTTGTCTTAACGCTTCATCTATTCTATCAACATAGAATCCTCTAAAATCTTTCATTAAGGTATTTTTCATATTAACCGCGCCTTTCTATCGACATTTAATTATTAAGCTGCTCCTGTGCTTCTTCTATTTTTTTTAATACATTATCAACGTAATCCATTGCTATGCTAATGAAAGTTAATACCTTGTTTGCTTCAAAACCTAATTTTCTTGCCTCAATTTCAGTTGGTTGATTTCCTGCCAGTTGATAGTCAGTCCATAGGTCGCATAAGATTGCCTTGGCTTTTTCGGTATCATATGATGCGTCTGATAAATAGTTGCTTGCTTCAACTACGCTCTTTGTTGTACTAGAAGACTTGGAAGACTGGATAATAGACACTGCTTCATCTACAAGCTTTAAGGCATTTATATAGCCAAGCTTAAAAGCATCGTTTATACACTTTAAATTTGAACCCTCATTGCGTTCTTTAATATATTTGGCTTGATCCATTGTAAGCGCATTACCAAATGGAATATTTGCGTTATCTACTTGCTGAAATAACTCTTCAAATGTGTGTTCCATGAAATTCTCCTTTTCTACTTGCGCCGGAGACTTACTTATGTTAAATTATAAGTAAATATCCGGCATTAGGGTTGACGGGTTACTTGTCCATTATCAAAGTTCGCACCTTTGGTAATGGCATTCTTTTTATTTAGCTACATTTAAAGTAATAGGCTGCCAGTGAGGCACCTTGTACTTTTCATCTGAATTTCTCGCAATAGGAAGGTCAAGACCTCCTCCATCTATCACATATGTAATAGTATCAGTGGGGTTAATAAAGATACCCCCATCTCTAAGGACCTTACTAATTATTTTGATTGCTCCTTTATTCCATCCATTCCAGTAAAGTATGTTTTCATCTGTGTCAGAGCATAAAGGTAAACTCCCCTTATACGGAAACCCGACACTTTTAAACAATCTCTCAATCTCTAAAAAAGACACATGATCCTCTTTTTTTATGTACTGCAGTATTTTTACGACAATATCTTTCTGTTTCATTTTCCCTCCAGTTTCAATTTTACTTAATGACTTTGAACTGCTTAGGCTTGCGCTTCTTTGGCTTACTTACCTTTGTAATCTGACCAGTTGTATTATTAATTAAATACCCATCGACAGAATCAAGAGTATAAGTATCAATGCCATGCTTGTCTGCGAATTCCTCCATTAGTCCCATTTGCCCATTACAACGCCTTAAATCACTAATTGCACACATTCTTTCAACCTCAAATTCGACTATGTCCCAGTTGTGATATGCCCATAGAAATTTAAGTATTTTATCGCCTATAGAAGTATTCATATCATATGACTGCAAATCCCTTATTGTTGTGATGTAATCTCTGCACTGATACTTATGTCCTCTATATTCTTTTTCAATGGGGAATATCTGAATAAATTCATTAGGAGTAAGTTGTCCTAAGACGTCAGTAAAACCGCGCATTAGATTTAAGTTATGTTCTGCATCTTTTTGTACTAACCGCGATTCTCGCTTGGTTTCGTTAGCCCTTAAGGATATGTATTTGACGCATAGGAACGCAAACTTCTTGATTGTATCCCTATCACTGATATCATACATATCTGCTTTTTCCGCTAAGTTAATCAATGCCTGTAAATAAATCTCATGCTTTGGCTTAGATTGATTAAATTTACTTGGGTTTGTATTAGCTTTCTTATTGTCATTTACATTTTCTGCAATATAAACATCCCAGTATTGCTTCTCACGATAAAACGCCTCTATCTCTTCTCTGTAAGAGTAAATATCAGCAGATACACTTTCATAAAGCTTTTTTGCCGAAATAGTATGAAAATCGTCATTAGGACCACAGAGATCCAAAGTTCCCTCATAATATTCCTTTATATCTGTATTAATTTGTTGCTTATTTAATAGCAACCATTCATTTGTAACTTGAACTTTTCCGTCCATCTAAATCATCCTCCTGTTTAAGTTATAGTAATGATCCAAATAATTTGGCATATCATGTCATTTATTAATCAATTCCTTAACTCTTGCAACTCCTTTTTCGTTATATCTAAATGTAGAAACTTCTTTTGAGCTGTATGGGGATTTGTCCATAACTGTAATTCCATATTCTTCAGTCTTGAGATTGTTCTTATTAGCAATACCCCCAACCTTAGTTGAACTAATTCCGAACATTTTACCAACCTCTGTTGCGGAGTAAGTTGTTTCTACTTGTGGAAGGTAGCTCCCCATACTTATACCTGTCACCTCCTCAATACTCTTAAGTCCAAATACTTCGGCAGCTATGGGGGACAATTTCCTATCTTTAATTGTAGTCATCAAGGTTTTAAGCGTTCTGTTTTGTGCATTCAGCAACATTGCCTTTGCTCTGTCTTGTTGCGCCTTTATCTTTTGTGCCTCTAAATTATTACTCGTAACAGATTTTATATTGTCATATTTCTTTTCCACCTGGATAAAGTATCTTCTAGTCTGCTTGCCAATATCATTACGTTCTAACATTGCCATTTCTTTGGCAATATCAAGCTTGATTATGTATTCAACCGTAGGCCTACCTTTTTCTAAAATTTTAGAAAAAGTATCAAAGTCTTTATTTTCCACAGCATCACAGTCATTAAGCCTGTTTTTGATCCAGTCAGCGAATTTGCTTTTTACTTTTAATACTTCATATAACTCTGTTCCATACACAACTTTCTCTCCTGTGCTAGTCACATACACTGGTACTAATTCATTTTCAATTAATTTTAATTCGTTCAATATGCACTCCTTTCTTTAACCAGTTTTCTTTCGAGATAAACCATTGTAAATAGATTGGCTCACTGAAATATTCAATCCATATTTATCGACTAATACCATGAGACTTACGGTATCTTCTAAAATAGGCTGCCTTTCAACTAACATTTCCGGCGTCATATCGCCTTTTTGAATCATTTTTGGAAATCCATATAAATTTGATATTGCCTTATCTGCTATGGTGTTGGCTTTGATGAAGTCTTGACGCTTCGGTTGCTTCAGTGATACATTTAATTGGTCCATCTTTTCGTTTTGGAACTTCTTATCTATCATTCGAAAAATTTGATATCCTTCAAGCCCGGATGATTGGCGGAGGGTTTTAAGAATTTGCTTAACCCACTTTTTAAATTCTTTAGCTTCTGCCTTTTCGCTTCTAAATACAGCTTCATATATCCCAGTTTCGGAGATGATGGTCATATTCTGTTCACCACCAAGGGTACTCACTTTATGCGTATCCTTTTCATCATCATCAAGAATTCTTGTCATGTCGGACGCCATACGGTAGTCAAGTGCTTCTGCGATATCCTTTGCCACCGCCCACCATTCATCAGGCTCTCTTTCCACAAATCTAATTTCATGACCTGCCCATACCTCTGTTTTAATATTCAATATGTACTCCCTTCTTAAAATAACTAACCATCTAAATTACAGGCGTAAAATTAACTTTCCTTTTATTCTTTACTATCATATCGCAATCGTTTTATATATTTCTCCCACCGCCTTGCACTTTATTTCACAACCATCTACAAGCAGCTGTCACTGTTTTCGTGTTATATTCTCGTTAAGCATGTTCTATATTTAGAACGTAGTGGTTAAAAAAAATTATTCATACAACTCGTCCATAGTTAGCTTAGGTCGCCCTAATTTATCTAGGGTTTTGTTAAAAGCGGCTAAAATAGTTTTCATCTCGCTTAAGCTAATTTCTGTTTTACCATTTTCTTTTTGGCAATAATTTGATGATTTGCATCCTAATAGTATTGCTACATCGCCTTGTTTTAGCCCTAATACCTCTCGCCAATATCTTAATTTATGTAATTTACTATTTGCTTTTTTCAGAACTATTCCTCCTTTCACCATATTTTTACTACACTTTGTACCGTTCTATATTTAGAACTCTAATTGTAGTATAAGCCTTATTATTTTTATTGTCAACAATTTTTGTTGCATTTTTTAAACATTTTTGTTATAATCGTATCAAATATGAAACATTTAATACGAAAGGATATATAAAAATGAATGAGTTTGGTGAAAGATTAAAAGCATTAAGAGATAAACAAGGGCTATCTTTAGATGAATTAGCCGTTAAAGTAGGTAGCACGAAATCATTATTGTGGAGATATGAAAACGGCAAGTCTGAACCAGGACTTACAGCATTAAGAAAGTTAACTGAATACTTTGGTGTAACACTTGATTGGTTAGGTGGCAATGGCGATATTAATGAAATCCAGTATTCGAATAAAAAAGCCTATTCCGAAGCTATTAATAAGTGCATTAAAGAAGAAATAACCCCGGAAAAGTTAGAAAAATTAATAGACGTACTGAAAGGAAAATAATATGAAGCCTTATGTATATCAAAGAAAATCAGATGGGAAATATGTCGGTATAGTTGAACTTGAGCGTTCTCAAGGAGAAAAACGTAAGCGAAAACCGGTATATGGAAATACAGAAGCCGAAGCATGGGCAAAACTTAACGAAATTGCTTTCGAAATACAAACCAAGCAATATATTGAGCCTTCCAAAGACACTTTAATAGATTTTTTAAAAAAATATCATCAAATACGTGCTGGATACGATATTTGGAATACTAAGGCCATACGTCCTGAAAAAGCAAAATGGGAACAGACCACCGCGGAGCTATTCCAAATGTATATTGATGTCCATTTTGAACCCTATTTTGGAAAATCAAAACTAAAAGACATTAAGACTATTACATTAGATGAATTCTATAATAACAAGCTTTTTACGGAAAGAGAACATTCTGTCAAACAAGGTAAGGAAATAGTTAAAAAAATAGTGCCTCCATTAAGCATTAATACGGTAATAAAGCTTCATAAGTTCTTAAAGGCAGCTTTCAATTATGCCGTTGCAAATGATAAAATTAAAAAAAATCCTGCGGATGGGGTTGAATTGCCATCACAAAAAAAATATAAGCCAAATGTTTATGACAAAGATAAGTTTTTAAAATTATTAAAAACTATAAGTGGTAAGGATGAAGAGATCCCTATAATCTTAGGTGCTGGATGTGGACTAAGAAGAGGTGAGATATGCGGGTTGTCTTGGAGTGATATCGACTTCGGCACCAAGACTATTAAAATAAAAAAAACTCGTGTTAGATTTACAAAAAATCTTGTAAAGAACCCTAAGAATGACACTAGCCAAAGGGTTATAATAGCGCCAGATTATGTTATTGAAACATTGCAGACTTATTTCATATCAAAGAACAGACCTGAATTATCTGAAAAGGTTGTAACTAGGTGGCTACCGCAATCATTATCAGGAATGTTCTCTGACTTGCTTGAAACGCATAACTTAGATCACATACGCTTACATGATTTAAGACATTATAACGCAGTTGTTATGCTTCGTAATAACATTTCTGATAAAGTTGCAGCTGAACGTTTAGGTCATTCAAATGTTTCGACATTGAGGGAAGTATATCAACACGTACTTAAAGAAATGGATGTAGAAGCAGCAGATAAGATTAATAGCTTTATCATAGAAGAACCCGTAAAAGAGGATGTATTAATATCAAATAAGCAGCAAGATATTGAACCACTACTCATATGTAAAGAAGAGTTGTTACCAACAGAAACTGATAAAGAACCAGAACCAAAGCCTCTTACCAAAGAAGAACGTAGACTATTATTTAAAGTTGTATAAAAAAATAGCCTTGTCTGCAATAGACTCGGCTACATTTTTGGCTACATTGCAATTATTTCAATTCTTGAAAAACGCTGTAACCCTTGTATTGCGGATGACAGGAATTGAACCTGCACGGTCTCCCACTAGATCCTAAGTCTAGCGCGTCTGCCAGTTCCGCCACATCCGCATATTTAATTTATAACAAGTGGAACGACATATCGTTTTAACTTGTTTATAAAACAACTGAGACATCCGGGGCTCGAACCCGGGACACCATGATTAAAAGTCATGTGCTCTACCAACTGAGCTAATATCCCATTCTTAATGTTCTATCAGCATCTCTACAGAATTAGCACTCTATCTTTTACGAAATCATCATCACTTGGTATATCTAAATCATTTAATATCGTATTCCGTGTTCTCTGTAACAATGTGATATATTAACGCTTTGTAAATTAAACTTTATACAAAAAAACTGTATAAACTGGGCTAGATGGATTTGAACCATCGGAATGCAGGAGTCAAAGTCCTGTGCCTTACCGCTTGGCGATAGCCCAAAATTAGATTGATACCTTGTATTAGAAAACGAAAAGTCTTTTCAGACTTTTCTTTTTAATACAATATAGGGTGGATAAAGGGATTCGAACCCTTGGCCTCCAGAGCCACAATCTGGCGCGCTAACCAACTGCGCTATACCCACCATAACCATTTTTCAAGCTTTACAAGATGAAAAATGTGCCAGAAGGGATTCGAACCCCCGACACATGGCTTAGAAGGCCATTGCTCTATCCAACTGAGCTACTAGCACATATGGTGTGATATTGATTACATACTTGATATCAAATATCAAGCGGGTGATGGGAATCGAACCCACGTATCTAGCTTGGAAGGCTAGTGTTCTACCATTGAACTACACCCGCATATAATTACTATTTAATTATATTGCCTATCTAATTACTATATTATACAACCCGAGGGTTAATAATTTTTGAAAGATATTTCACTCTTTCAGTCGGGGTGACAGGATTCGAACCTGCGACCTCTTGATCCCAAATCAAGCGCGCTAGCCAAGCTGCGCTACACCCCGAAATATCTCTTGCCCTTCAAGCCAAACAATTTTATGTCCTAGAGTTGTCTCAAGAAAATTCTGCTTTGTATTAAGCATTTTCAAGGTTTTCACTCGTGTCAGCCGTGACGCAAGAATTATTATATAATAGACATAATGATATGTCAACCACTTTTTATATCTTTTTATTCATTTTCAATAATTCGAACTATTCAACCTGTTTCCTCGAATTGTCACTCTATTTAATCAGGGATATATGGATACTCTTCTTCCTTATAAAAGTTTAAGGTAAAATGTGCTTCACCCATAGAATCTATCTCCATAATAACAAACGTAGGAATTCTTCCATTCTGTCTTGGCAGAGCCAGGCTTCCAGGATTAATCACCCAAACTTCATCCTGAAGATTAATCATTGGAACATGGGT
Organism: Bacillota bacterium; assembly: GCA_023407575.1. Taxonomy (GTDB): domain Bacteria; phylum Bacillota; class Clostridia; order Lachnospirales; family Lachnospiraceae; genus Mobilitalea. The sequence continues at coordinate 14,388 of JAEYLX010000026.1, read as the reverse complement.
ATGTCCAAACATTACAATATCCGCATTATTCCTTATCGCTTCCTCACGTAGATCGTATGTTGAGCTATTCACGCCATATCGATGACCATGTGTAATCATCACCGTATATTTGCCTATTTTAATAATCTTATCCTTGGGTAGACGATTAAAGAAGTCATTATTGCCTGCTACCATTTCTATGCCACAAGTAACCAAGGAACGAATATACTCTTCTCCTCCCTCAAAGTCTCCTAAATGGATTAATAAATCAATTGGTGCTACTTTCTCAATTACCCTTTGAACATTTTGGTTCCTACCATGGGTATCACTTATGATCAATACCTTCATTCTTTTCTCCTGAAGTTAAACAATATGTTTTCTAAGAATTTCTTTCATTTCCTTTAATGCTTTTCCACGATGGCTAATTTCATTTTTTAGCTCCATTGACATCTCAGCTGTTGTACACTTATATTCAGGTACATAAAAAATCGGATCATACCCAAATCCCTTATCTCCTACAATCTCATTTGCAATGATTCCTTCTATCGTCGCTCTACAGGTCAAAATTTCGCCATCTGGCATCGCACAGGCTATTACACAGACAAATCGAGCGCTGCGTTCTTCTCCTGATGCTGCTGCCAGTTTATCAATAATATATTTATTCTTAATATCATAGGAGGTATCTTCCCCAAGAAAACGTGCTGAGTATACACCTGGCGCTTTGTCCAAATAATCGACCTCAATTCCAGAGTCATCCGCTAGCACTATTTCTCCAGTCATTTCCATGATTAATTTAGCTTTAATAATAGCATTCTCTTCAAAGGTTGTTCCATTTTCTTCTATATCAGGGTTTAAACCTGCTTCTTTTAGAGATAATAACTCAATGTCTAAATCCTTTAATAATTCTCTTATTTCCCTCATCTTTCCTTCGTTTGAGGTTGCAAATATTATTCTCTTCATATAACCTCCATAATACCGTTTTACGTCATATGCCTATTCTGTTGGCGGTACCTCGCTATACGCTCTCATAATAGCGTTATATATTCCTTCTGCCACCACCTCACGGTTTTCAGCTTTACTAAGGAAATTCATGTCTGTATTATTCGTCATATAACCAACTTCAATTAAAATTGTAGGTACAAGTGCTTTATCCATAATATAAATATCTTCTGAATGTTTCTTAATTAAACCTCTTTGTCTAAGGGGTAATAATTTTCCTATTTCCTCTGAGAATATGGCTGCAAGATCGTAATTTTTAATACCCTTACTCTCCTTATCATAATAAAGAACTTCTGAGCCATTTGGAGAAGATACGGCATTTGCATTGCAATGAATACTTATAAAATAATCACAGTCAACCGCATTAGCCAGATTAACTCTGGGATTTAAAAATACCGTCTCATCCTTATTACGGGTATAATATACCTTAATATCGTCTTTTTCAAGTAATTTCTGTAAGTTAAGGAGAATATCCAGGTTAACATCCTTTTCATAGTATTTGCTGCCCTTAGATAACGCTCCAGCATCCTTCCCTCCATGTCCTGCATCAATTACAAGAATTTTATCATACACTTCCGAGGGTTTCTTTAAATCAATATAGTAAAAATTCTTATCCTCATAAATTGTATAGGCATAGACCGTATCAAGATTAATTAAAACCTCTGTTAATTGCCCTTTCTCTTTACTGGTCTCCGTTGTTATTGTTATGCCATGGCTAATATCTTTTCCGTAATCCCTGTTTATAACTTCCTTCGGCTCTCCATCCTCTTCCTCAATCGTCTTTTCTTCCGTGTATTTAGGTTCACCTTTGTAAAGTTCATTGTTTCTCACTCTGAAAATTGAATTGGCACTGATATCTTCTTGGCTTAATCCGCTAAACTTAAGTCGTATACTTTGACTAACATACAGATCTTCTAATGTGATTGAGGTTCCCTTTTGCAATGGTTTTTGAATTGCGATATAGTCACTGCTAAGTTGTTGCAAAACGCCTTGATCTATAAAGGTGATTAAACTATTTAGATCCTTTACTGATATATCAGTTACCACGATTGGGTTTACATTCGTACCGGCTTGCTCAACTGGTACATCTATTTTATTATCAGTATCACCGCTTATATCACTAATCATCATTTCTTCCTCATGCAGTGAATTATTTGCAGATACTGTCACCATTTGATAATACTTGAGCGCATAGGATAACGTTATGACGGCTATCATTAGCGCTAGGCTTTGAAATGCCGCTTTCTTCAGCAGCGTTTTATCCATCAATATCCCCTCCCTTTGACGGCCCTATTTTTCTTTTCATTACTACCTTTTATTTACACATTTCTACATTTTTTAATAATATAAGATAGATTATATAATAATAATTTATTCTTCACAATCACTATTCTAAATAATTATATTAATTTGTAGAAATGTAGGTTTTTTTATATTAAATCCCTTAAAATCGCTTCTATGTTAGTAAATCTCAATTGATTTTTTCTAAATATTTCTATATAATATAGAAGAAACTGTTGAATTTATTGTTATTAATGAATTTGAAGGAGCAAATCAGGAAATGGGTGAGGTTATTTATGATTCTATAAAACAAAAGGACGGATATTTCACAGTGCTTACGCATTATTTATGCTCAAATAATCCAAAAGCCAGTATTTTAATTTTACATGGTATGGCGGAGCACCAAAGAAGATATCATCATTTTATTGATTATCTGCTTTCACAAGATTATGAGGTTTATATTTATAATCACCGGGGACATGGAACAGATAAGAAATTAAGTGATTTAGGTGTTATTTCACCAGAGAATGGTGCACAGATTATTGTGGAAGATGCCATAACTGTCTCTAAATTTGTGGAACAACACAAACGAAGTGATAAGTTTGTTTTATTTGCCCACAGTATGGGTAGTCTTATCGCACGTAATGTTATTCAAACATATGACAAATATAATGCTGTTATTTTATCTGGCACAACAAATCCTTCAAGATTTATTACAAGATCTGGCTTATACCTCGCTACAATAATTAAAAAATTTAAGGGACCCAAACACATTTCTCCCTATCTTAATCAACTATTATTTGGCGGAAAAAAGTATACTTCTCTTTCCACTCGAACAGCCTATGACTGGTTATCCCGTAGTAACCCTGTGGTTGGAGCGTACATGCATGATCCGTACAGTGGTTTTATTTGCTCTACATCCATGTATCAGGATCTTATCAAGATAACATTAAATGCCACAAAGAAAAAATACATACGCTTAACTAGAAAGGATCTACCTCTCTTGATTATAAGCGGTGCCAAAGATGCTGTTAGTAACTATGGAAAAGAAATTACAAAGCTCCAGAATATATTGAAAAAAAGTAATTTTAGCAGAGTCGAAACTAAATTATATCCAGATTGTAGGCACGAATTATTAAATGAACTGAACAAAGAAGAGGTCTATTCTGATATAGTCCAATGGTTGAAAAAAAGTATATAATAAAAGAATACTATAGATAAAAGGTGCAACAGTACACAGGGCTATCCTGTATGCTGTTGCACCTTTTCTTTTTAGAGTAAACACTACTTATTCTCTGTTCTCTTTGGAGGTCTAGGTCCCATATATTGATAGAAGTAAGTTTTTATCATACCATTATATATTTTACGGTTTTTATCCGCCTGCTTACCAATATACTTCTGTGCATCCTCAAATCCGGTAATAATATAATATGACCAGGAGTCAAGGGATGCAAATACCTTACCCATTTCTTTATATAAACCAGGAAGCTCTGCCTTTTCTTCAAGACGTTCACCATAAGGTGGGTTTGTAATAATAAACCCGTATTTTTTACTACTGCTTAACTCTTTCATAGGCTTTTGCTGGAAATGAATTAGTTGATCTACTCCAGCCCATCTAGCATTCTGTCTGGCTGCTTTTACAATCTCTCCATCTAAATCATAGCCCTGTATTACCATTTCTACATCTTTTTTTATAAGGGAATCTGCTTCTTCCTTCGCCTGTGTCCAGACAGTTTCCGGAAACATTTCTGTCCAGGTCTGCGCAAGAAATGATCTGTTTATTCCCGGGGCTATATTTGCTCCAATTAAAGCTGCTTCAATTGGAATTGTTCCACTACCACAAAAAGGGTCTACTAGAATTCTATCATTTTTCCAAGGTGTTAGCATAATTAATGCCGCTGCAAGAGTCTCCGTAACAGGAGCCTTACTTGTAAGCCTTCGATATCCTCTTTTATGCAAAGATTCACCTGATGTATCAATGCAAATTGTTACTTCATCTTTTAATATTGTCACACGCAGAGGATAGGAATTACCACTTTCTTCAAACCACTCCTGTTTATATTTAAGTTTCATTCTTTCTACAATGGCCTTTTTAATAATGGATTGTATATCAGAAGGGCTGAATAATTTACTATTCACTGAATTTGCTTTCGCTACCCAGAACTTTCCATCCTTTGGAAGAAAATCTTCCCAAGGCAAAGCTTTCGTCTTTTCAAATAGCTCATCAAAAGTTACTGCTTGAAAGGATGCCACTTTTAACAATACTCTTTCCGTTGTTCTCAAAAACATATTGGCTCTTGCACATGTGTTTAAATCACCTGTATAGCTTACTTTTCCGTCTTCTACTTTGATGACCTCACATCCCAGATCCATTATCTCCCTTTTTAATACCGCCTCCAGACCAAAATGACAGGGCGAAACGTATTCCAATTGCTTCATTCTACCTCCAAGCGTTTATCGCATATTCATGTATTTCATATTATTTCGTGCTTCTGTTATTGTAAAGCTCTTTTGCTTTGTAGTCAATGTTATTTCATCTTCCACGGTCCAATTTACCGTGATAAGCACGATAACCACCGTATAAACTCTTAATATTATAGCCATCCTTCATTAAGTCCCTTGCTGCCATCAAGCTAATATGCCCACGACCACAATAAAAGATTATAAGATCTTCATGGCGAAGATTCCGTTTTCTATATTCTAACTGCTCATAGGGAATATTAATTGATGTTGGTATATGTCCTGCTTCGTATTCATCCCTGTCACGAAGGTCAATAATAACAACGTTTGGCATTCCAATATATTTTAATATGTCATTTGTTTTAATTGTATCAAACGCCATACTTTTATTCTCACCGCCTCTGTAATTGCTTTAAGATCAAATTGCTCACACTATATATATTATTCAGAGGAGTGATTATTTGCTAATAAAAAATCCCTTTAAACGAGTTAAAGGGATTTTTCATTAGCAGATTAATAATTGTTGTCAAGATCGTCAAAATCTCTAAAATTATTCTTTCCTGCTTTATTTACATTTGATGTAGTTTTTGAGTTAGTATTTTTAGTCGAGTCCTTGGAAGTATTTTCACATCTAACTCCTGAAGTAGTATTGCGAGATGAATTCATATTACTTGCGTTATTACTGGATGATGATGTGTTTGCATTCCTGCTGGAATTGTTACTTGAACTGTTACTGTTTGTACTATTACTGTTTGTACTGTTGCTGTTTCTAACATTTGATGTCTGATAACCACTGTTGTTGTTCTTTGAATTATTGTTATTGCTTGACATAAATGATCCTCCTAGGAAAAATATGAATTGTTAAATTACACCCCTTATTATTAACTTTAATCACTAAAATATGCATTAAATTTGTATATACAATTCATTTTTGATTCTCTATTAAGACATTTTCTGACATAGCAAAGGTATTTTTTACATTATTTGAATTATAATTATGAAATTGTACTGGATATATAATATGAGAACGAATTATTTAGATAAATATTGCATAAAATTAAATTTTATATTATAATTGATATTGCTTGGATTTAACCCCAGGCAAAATAACCCCTTATTAATTATTTATACTCCCCTCATCGAAAAGACCGCCTGGCTCCCCCTCGCGGTCTTTTCACTTTGTACAAATAGATTAGTTTGTTTAACCTTATCATAACTTTCACCCCCAGTGGTTAATTCTTAATTTATCTGATTTACTCTAACCTGTATTTCCTTTGATATTAAGTTAATTAAATTCTCTTTATCCTTCATAGCAAGCCAAATCATCTATATGAAATAATTATATTCATTTTTATATTTAATATTAAACTATATACTTAAATATTAATTGACAAATTTACTAGACTGTATTATGTTAAATATAGAATCAATTGTAAATATTTACAAAATTAATGATGGGGCATTAATTAGACAACAGAATTCATCGAAAATTTATGGACTAGATTTTCCTGAGTTTTGCAGTAAATATCATTTACTAATATGAGAAAGGAGGATAACTAGACAAGCAATACCGTTAATTTAATAGTCCAATTATTTTAAGGAGGTAGAAGGATTTTATGTTACGAAAAAAATTAAAACAGATGAAAAAGGTATTAGCTGTTTGCATGATTATGTTCATGTTTAGCAGTATCGCAGTGCCAGCACAAGCAGCATTTTGGGGTCTATCCGGAGATTTATTTTCCCATGATCCTACCATTATTAAGGAAGGTAATTTATGGTGGTCTCCGTTTACCGGTCAAGGAATTCAAATGAAATACTCTTCCGATGGTTACACTTGGCATAACGGTGTTCAGGTATTTTCCTCTGCGCTATCCTGGTGGAAGACATATGCTCCTAACATGACCACCAATGATGTATGGGCACCGGATCTTACCTATTACAATGGAAGATACTATATGTTCTATTCTGTATCTGAATTTGGCAAGAACAATTCTGCAATTGGACTAGTTTCCTGCAGTAGTATCGCTGCAGGTGATTGGAGAGATGACGGATGTGTTATCTCCTCAAAATCTGGAACTAACGCATATAACGCCATTGACCCTAATATGACAATTGATGCTGATGGCAAACCTTGGTTAGTATTCGGCTCCTGGTTCGATGGAATTCATGTAGTCAGACTGAATACATCGACTTGGAGACCTTCAGGAACCATCTATACGATTGCTTATAAATCAGGTGGCATCGAAGGTCCATCTATGGTATATAAGGATGGCTATTATTATTTATTCTGCTCCTATGGAACCTGCTGCCAGGGTGTCAACAGTACCTATAAGATTGGTTACGGTCGTTCTACAAGTATCACCGGACCATTTGTGGATAAGAACGGAGTAAGTATGGCCAGTGGTGGTGTAACCTACTTAGATACTGGTAACACAAAATGGGTTGGTCCCGGCGGACAAGATGTTTATAAGAACGGAAGTAATTATGTTTTAGTTCGTCATGCCTACGATTCTGGGAATAATGGAATGGCAACCCTATTAATCAGTGACCTTTACTTTACAAGCGGATGGCCTACCTATTAATTAACCTTTAAATTGTATTGGTGTTTTATGAACATGCACGCAAGCTGATTAAACTTGCGTGCGTGTTGCTTTCAGATTTATATGGATTTGTGTTAATTCTATTATGGGGGATTTACATAATGAAACATTCTATAGATAAACGAATTCTCTTTTTCCTATTACTTATTTTATTTTTTCCTTTCCTGACTGGTTTTTCAAATTTAAATTCACAGAAGTTTCATGTAACTTATCAGCATACGGAAAAAACAATAGAGTGTATGTTAAATGAGGATGGCGTTTTACTCCTTCCGTTATATGACATATTGGATTTAATCAACTATCAGTATATTGAATGCGGAAGATGTGGAAAAGATGAAATATTTAATGAAGATGATATCAATGAGAAGGGGCACTTATTTGTTAATTGGTACAAAAATATCGTAACCTATAGCAATGATCCCACAGTTGAAGTATTGGATGCAGAAAATGAAAAGTTAGATGGTATTACCTTTACTTCCCCTATGCTATATACTTACATGGGCTTTGCTGTTGATATCGATACATCACAGCAGACAATTGTTATACAAGATGCAAGCTCTTCTTCGACAGACAGCAGTTGGCAGCCAGATATCACAACAGCAGCTAATAATGAGAAAATTGGTACACTCATCTATGCTTATGATACTGATTGCTCCAGTTGTAAAGAAATCACTTCCCTTTTGGACGACATAGCAAACGAAAAGAATATTAAACTATATAAAATAAATGTATCCGATAATGCCGATAAAGAAGAACTAGCTGACTATGAATTAAATAGTCAGGTTCCCGATGTAATTAAAGGGATCTACCCACTCGTCTTTATTGGAGATCAATACCTATTTAATTCAGAGATTACCGAAGAAAATATCAATAGACTGCTTCAGGGAGAAACCATAAATCATCAGATTAATTATCAGAATGAATTCGATTTACAAACCGAGAACAATTTAATTTCCGATCTAGATGGTCAAGAACCAACCTTCATTTACTTCTACTCAACTACCTGCGCTTCCTGCAAAACAGCTGTGGATTATATTAATCAGCTAAAAACTAAATATCCAGATATAAATGCAATAGGTTACAATCTGTATGTTCCTGAAAATATCACACTATTAAGAGCATATGGAAAAGAATATGGTCTAAAATCCGATCAACTAGGCGAAATTCCAGTTACTTTTATATCCGATCAGGCACTTATTGGAGATAAAGCAATCCTGGATGGGCTGGAACTATTCGTTAATAATTATGGTAATGCAAAGCCAACGATTGTACTTGATTCAAATATATTGATAAGAGAAGATAATATAATTCATGGATTTGCTGTATTTGGAGCAGGATTATTAAATGGATTTAATCCCTGTTCACTTTCCATGTTCTTATTTTTGTTATCACTAATGATGTTGGAGGGAAAGAGGATATTAAAAATCGGCCTATCCTTCAGCCTTGGCAAATTTGCTATGTTCTTCCTGTTGGGAACCATATTTTATAAATTACTTTCCAAGGTAAATCTTGATGCATTGAATTTTATAACAAAATATCTTATGCTGATTTTCATTGTGGCTTTTACCGCATTAAACTTATTCGATTATGTAATGGCTAAAAAAGAAAAATACAATAAAATGGTTTTGCAATTACCCCCTGGCTTAAAACAGTTCAATCATCAAGTTATGAGGCGTATTGCAAAATATACAGCAAGTAAATATTTGATTATAATAATGGTTCTTCTTGGGATGCTCTTAGCTTTTGGTGAATTCATGTGTACTGGCCAGATTTATCTCACCTCAATTATTGTATTAATTCAAGGTAATCAAATAGAGTGGATTGCTATCCTATACCTGATAATTTATAGTTTCGCTTTCATCCTGCCATTACTTATTATCACTTTACTCCTTTATTTTGGCAAAAAGGTATTTACTTTATCAGAAAGTCTACTTGAAAAATTACCACTAATCAAAATAATAAGTTCAGTATTGTTTATTATATTTGGCTTATATATTGTAATACGATAATGTTATTCTTCTTTGCATATTATACCCTTTTCAAGGTTTATTCTATGGAGGCGTTATGAAAAGAAAAAGCAATATAATTGAAATTATTCAATATGATGGAACAATAATATATAAGGGTGTCCTATCTGAGCTTCCGTTACGGGAAGACTATATTGTCGATATGAGCATAGAGTTATTTAATGAAAAAGAACCCTGCATCATTTATCGTACTCATATTATGAAAAAATTCTTTCTTAACTTTTACGAGACAATAAATAATATAAAATATAGCGACATCCCCTGTATTCAATTGGAGAAATATTTTATCTGCATAGACTTAGATCTACGAAATGCAAAATTACATCTTTATTAATTATTACAAAAACGTCAGTTTCAAACCTTGTTACAGGATTGAAACTGACGTTTTATATATCTTTTCGTATTTAAAATTATCTTCACTATAAACCTAATTTCGTTTTTTAAACAGCGATATTAATAGTAGAACTAATAAAATAGGAATTCCAAATGCAAATAAGAACCCTATGATTACCCTGCCAACTATGACTACAACTAAAATCACAGCAACAAGAATTAATATCATACTTAGCCTACTAGTCCAGGACATCTTGCTAAATCCACTTTGCTTATTGCCTGTCCTATAATTGCTATCTTTGTAATCTTCTCCATCATTATAATAGCTTCTTTGAGATTCATTTTCTCTAAACTGCCCTTTTTCCTTTGCAGACTTATCTGTTAATATAATTGTCTTAGCAATCAATCTAGGATCACCTAGTTCTTCTATTACCTTTTCCTCATTCTCTATACCTTTCGACGAGATATATTGATTATAATATTGTAAATTTTGATCTATAGTCGAAGAGCTAACTTCACCCGCTAGTGTCTGCCTTAGAACATCCAAAAATTCTTTTTTATTCATTCTTAAAGCCTCCTTTGAGACATTTTATCATAATGAGTATGGTTCGTAAATGAAGCTTTTATTATAAATAGATTAAATTTTAGATAACAAGGTTTTTTTGAAGCAAAAACAGATAGAAAATACCCAAGACTTCCGGGTATGCAAATAGACCATCCTATTCGTTGATTGTTCTTTGCATGGAGAAGTCCTGGGTAAGGTATTATTTACGGTTCCGTACCATAGATAAGTGTATTTGCTAGATATGCCGTAACTTTAGTCCAACTTTCATAAGTAGTTCCAGTTGATTTATAAGAGTAATCATTGGTCAGGGTATAATTCGACCAATTTGATTTAGCAAATCTTGATTGAACTTCCACAGACTGCCCTGCTCCTAAGGTTCCTGCACCAGAAGCAAATCCTACTTCCAGATAGGTATCTGCAGTTGTTTTTGCAGGACTTATAGTAACAAAGGTTCCTGTTACATATTGAGTTCCCGCTGTTGACCAGTCACAATAGAAGTTCTGACTTTCAGTCCCATCCTTCGTAAAGTAATAACGAAGTTTTAAATCTGACAATGTAATTGCACTTGTTCCATTGTTTGTTAGCTTATAACGAACAACAATAGAATTCGTTGAAGCTGCTGTGGATCCAACGAATTTGACATCCAAGTTACTCGCACCTGGAGTAGGGGTTACCGTCGGAGTTACTGTTGGTGTTACTGTTGGAGTGACCGTTGGTGTTACTGTTGGCGTCACTGTAGGTGTTACAGTTGGCGTTACAGTTGGCGTTATAGTTGGTGTTACCGATGGCGTTACAGATGGAGTGACCGTTGGTGTTACTGTTGGTAATACCCCAGAAATATCACCGTAAAGGATGCCACGACCGTTGGTACCAAAATAAACTCTTCCATAAACTCTTGGATCACCTGTAATACAACTGATCGTTCCATATTGATGTTTATCATCGTTAATCCGTATCCAGGACTGTCCTGCATCATCGGATCTATAAATTCCATATACACCACCAATCGTTCCAGAGGTATAAATAGCTGCATAATTACTTCCTGTTGCTGCTTTACCGAAACCAATTGTTGCAGCAGCACTGACATTTGCTACCTTAGTAAAGCTTGTTCCTGAATTAGTACTATGGAACATACCGCTTAAGGTTGTAGAATTCTTTTCGGTTCCTACTAACCAAATATCACCTTCAACGCCAGATACTACTTTAAAGTTGGCAGAAGTAGGTAAGCCCGTAGTTACTGTTGCAGTAAAGGTTGCTCCTTTATTCGTACTTACGTAGAATGTTCCATTATAGAAACCATAGAATTTACTGGAATTTACACGGTCAGATGCCACTTTTGCACCAGCAGGTATTCCAGAACTTAATGTCCAAGAAGAGCCTGAATTTGTTGAATAATAAACAGATTGTCCACTTGGTGCCCACACAAGACCGTTACCATCTGCAGACATCGCTACGGTTCCACCACCAGTCGTATCCTCACTGTTGGAGCTCCATGCATTATTTAAAGTATACCAATTGCTACCGGTATCATAGGAAAGTCCTATCCGTGGGTTGGTACCTTTATCTGTATTACCAACTCTAACGTATTTATTTGGAACTTGTTCCGCAAAGTCAATTGAGGTATTTGCAAGAAATGGTGTTAGCATCATCATACTAGGTACTGCATCAAGATTGTTGTGCACAAATCCACCCAGATCGTACATTCCTGATATAAGATGTGCAGTTCCACTTGTTGGGCTGACAAGGGCTTGAACTGCGGTCTGTTCAATTCCTTTTCCGTATACAGATAAATTAACTGTTCCACCACTATCAAGTGCTGTTAAGTTGGTGGTTCCATACACTGTTGCTCCTGTTCCATACATCATTCGTGCTGAGTTAAATGGATCAATTGATATATTACCAATCATCCAACCAAGCTTTAATGCTGGTTCCGGAGGATTGTCAATTTTACCAAAGGTCAACCAAGGTGATGCTGTTATGTTTTGCGTATATCGTATTGTTCTGCTAGGATAACCATTCCAATCCCAAAATCTAGTCCAGGTAGTACCTCCATCCGTACTGCGGAAGAAATTCGCGTCCGGCCACCAGGAATTTAATGTAGATACCATTAGCACATTTGGATTACTTGGATCAACTGCTAAACCACCATACCCAAAATAATTATCTCCACTTGAGGTAGGGATAGGAGATATTTCTGTCCATACAGCTGTAGTAGTATTGTACTTCCATACCTCACCTTTATGACCATCGTATGGACCAACCCCATCACTATACGATATATATAGTACACCATTAGAACCTAATACACCATGATGTGGAAATAAACCAGTTGTAACAGTAGGCTTCGTAGAATCTGCAACTACCGTTCTTTTTGGTTGCCCTGTAACTGCCGACCAGGTTGTTCCACCATTCTTTGTTACATACACCATGTCTTCACCTTTTTTATTGGCAACACCAATATAAATGGTTTGGCACGGACTTCCCTTACTACTGGAGGTTGGATCTGGTGTCACCCATACTACACCGGTCAATGTACTATCATAGGAAGTAGAATCATCCATGGTTGGTGCATAATTTCCGACTGCTGTCAGTCCTGTTACCTTACTCCAAGTAGCACCATAATCTGTACTCTTCCAAAGTCCATTTCCACCACGAGTTCCAAAGTACAGTACGTTATTACTATTTGGGTCAACTACAAGCCTTTCTCCCATAGAACGTCCAAGCATATTTGCGCCATTTTTAAAAGGTAATTGTGTTAACGACCAGGTATTACCTTTGTCAGTAGATCGCATGATATATCCGTTTTTATCAGTCCAGTCATTGGTATATGTACCTGCAGCAATATACACGCGATTGGTATCAATAGGATCAACTGCAAGACTTTCACATCCTGTATTATTCCAGTCATCTGCTGAAATCCAGTCTGTTATTGGAATCCAACTACTAGTACTCTCATTCCAGCGATATGCACCTCCCATATCTGTTCGCGCATAAATTAAATTCTTCTCTCCTGGATTAAATATAATATTGTCTACGTAACCACCTGCAACCATCTGTACATTCTTCCATGTGTACGATTGACTAGCTACCGTATCAGCTAAAATTTTCTTTGGTATTTCCTTCCCCATTACAATAAGAGAAAGAATAAGAAGAATACTTATAAATTTAAATAGTCTCTTTCTTTTCATTGTTTAACCCTCCTCATAATTAAAAACTCATTCATTAAAACCCCAGTTTAATTAAATACAATCATTTACACCACCTAGCTTTCATAAAAGATAATCGAGCATTCCTTAAACTCTATTCCGTCATATTGCTACAGGCTTGTACACATGATGTCATAATTTTATTGTATTGGAATATTTTTACATTTTCTACTATAATTATTGCACATTAATGGTATAATTTTTATATTTAAAAGTTAGTAAACTCTGTGTATCTGTTGGGTAACATAGTAAATATAAAAAAACCTGCAAACACTTAATACGTGCTGCAGGTATATAATCTATAAATATAAAAGATAAGTTGTGTAAATGGATCTAATATTTAGAAAAATCTATGCGAAAAGACACCAGTTAACAGCAAATTTATCAATAAATCCAACCCTAAGCGAACTAAAAAACAAGGTCCGAGGGGAACTAAAATATATGCATCCTGTTCTAAAATCCTAAAAGCTTTTTCTACAAGTTTTTATCCGCTTCACCAAAATGTAAGCAAAACTGCATAGTATTACCACTTATGCTTTTTTCTTCACTTGTTTACATCTCCTAATTGTACAAATAAATTAAAACTCAATCTCTGTTTTGTATATACCATACTCCTAAATCTTTATAATTTATAAAAGTAAAAAAAGAAAGCGATAAACTTCATGTTAAAGTTTATCGCTTTCTTTGCTGTGCGCAAGAAGATTCGAACTCCCGACCTTCTGGTCCGTAGCCAGACGCTCTATCCAGCTGAGCTATGCGCACACATTGCAGACACTACTTTTTAAAATAAAAAGCATTATTCTATAATGTCTTATAGAATAATGCCGGCGACCGGAATCGAACCGGTACGGGAGATTAGTCCCGCAGGATTTTAAGTCCTGTGCGTCTGCCAGTTCCGCCACGCCGGCACAAATGGGACCTATAGGGCTCGAACCTAT
>JAEYLX010000060.1 GCA_023407575.1 Bacillota bacterium | reverse complement strand
TTCGTATTCTTTGCATCAATCTCTGCTTCTTCTACGGTAAAAGATCCGTTACCGCCCATGGGGTATTCACTGTAAGTGGTTACTTTGGCGCCGCCCTTGATCAGAATATCGCCTTTTGTCCATATTGCACCGTCCGCAGTAGAGGTGCATTTTACCTCGCCACCGTTAACCGTCAGATTGCCCTCGGTAAACAAAGCGGGATAATAGCTTGTTGCTTCCACCTTGGAGTTGATAATTTCAATTTTGCCCGCACCGTTTTCATCGCCCATATACGCTGCATTAAAATAATCCTCACTTGCGATCAAAACAACCTCGCTGTTGTTTTTAATCTCCAGTTCCTTGGCGCTTGCAGCAGTGTAATAGGAAGAAACCGCAACCTTTGCGCCGTCAATGGAAAGTACTCCTTTATTATAAGAAGTAATTCCGCAGCCCTTGGCAGAAGTTATATCAAGCTCTGCACCTTCGGATATGCTGATGTTGCCATTAAGCGTATAGAGTGCATCCCATTTTACATCGATTGCAAGCTTACCGTCACCGATAATATTGTAATTATCACTGCTGCCGTCTGCAAAAATTCCGCCGCCGTTATCTAAAGTAATGCTGTTTGTGCCGGAAAGTTTGATCGTTAAATCGGTGTCTCCGACTACTCTGATACCGTACTTAGGACTTTCATCACTTTTCCCGCCATTTGTAATTGTGGCATTGTTAAGCGTAAGGGTCTTTGTATTCGGGTCGTAGCTTGCGGTTCCTTCTCCACAAGCGATAGAGAGCTTTTCGCTTGTGAACTGTTCGCCGTTTACATACAGATTGTAGTTTTCCGCAGCAAAGGCTACGGTCGGCAACAATCCAGCTACCATTACAACACAGATAAAGATTGCCAATAGTTTTTTCTTCATAACAGTTCCTCCACTTTTTTAATTGTCCGCTTGGTTCTTTTTCCGGCAACGGACACACCGGAGAAGATAGAAGGTTTAACCGGAAAAGATAGATTTGCCGGTCGTGGTTAGGACTTCAATATCAAACCACCGTCCTTCCGGCAAACGCAAAAAAGCCGAAGCCAAGGCATAATGAACCCTGCCTCCGGCAACTGGTTCGTTATAAATTGTATGAAATAAGACTTGACACGCTGAAAAAACGGCGCTACGCTCCTGCCGAGCCGAGCCGAGCCGACAACGATTGCCGCATTTCCGTTTGCCATAGTCAAGTCCTCCTCCCGTAGTTTTTAGGCAAAGAAGATACAATCCCCCTTAACCTATAGATATATGATAGTATCATGGCAGATTTTTCCCGAAGTATCAAGTAGTTTCAGAATATTACTCTCCTCGATTGGTTGGGTTGGTTGCCAATGTAAGCGCAACACTGGCAACCTAAGCGCAACCCATAATGAAGTCTTGCTGAACACTTTCTCGTCGGCTATCTGAGAAAAACGCCCTTTTCCCAATAAGGAGATTCGCGACGAACAGTCTGACCGCCCTTCGGAAAGTCCATCGGAAAACCAAACGCAGACGACGAGGTTCTTCATCGGGTATAGCTTATCGCTTCCATTAGCTGCGAGCTAATGTTTCTACGAAGGGTTTCCTCTAACATGAACGTCGTTGTTTGCATAAAAAGAGAGATGGAAACAAAGAGCCCCTCGAAGGAAAGGACATCTTATGAGCGAGCAGCAGAGTTCTAGGTTTTCAAACAATCCGAATGATTCAAACAGCATGCAGCAGCACGACCCTACCGCGAACCAAGCGCAATCAGCCCCGACGCACTGTGCGGCTCAGGGCAACGCAGCGACGGGCGTGGCTCAGGGCAATGCAAGAAACGGTATAGCAGGCAACGCGCCGAACGCCACTTCGGCCATGGCCATTGCGGGATTGGTGCTCGGCCTCATAGCCTTGCTCACCTCGTTTATCCCCATTATCAACAACCTGTCGTTCTTCCTCGCGCTGCTCGGCCTCATCTTCGCCGCAATCGGCCTTGCGGCCTGCGTACGGAAAACGCGTAAGGGCAAGGGGCTGGCCATCGCCGCACTGGTTATCTGCATCGTGTCGGGTGTCGTTGTTGTGGGAACCCAGAGCATATACAGCGCCGCGCTCAAGGATGCGGCAAGCAGCTCAGACGCCTCTAGCACGAAAGCCGAGCAGACCACGCAGTCCACAGAGTCCGAGAAGACTCCTTCCGCCAGCACCTCGAAACAGGAATCGACCTCCGTATACGCCGTCACCATTGACGACTGCACCACTGCAACCGACTACAAAGGCAAACCTGCTGCCGTGGTCACCTACACCTTCACCAACAATTCCGACGAAGCGCGCAGTTTTGTGTTCACCATCTCCGCCAAGGCGTTCCAGAACGGCGTAGAGCTTGAAAACGCCATCGGCACAGGCATCAATTCGCAAGACATCATGAAAGAGATCAAACCCGGCAACACCATCACCGTGCAAGAAGCCTATGTTCTCGACGACGAAACGGCGGAAATCACCGTGGAATGCTCCGAACTTATGAACTTTGACAAATCCATTTTGACGGAAAAGACGTTTGCTCTCTAACCACGGCATCTAGCCATGACAAGCAAAATTCCTCTGGTCGCAAAGGCCACAAGAACCGCAGCGCGCGGAATCTGATACCATGGAAACCAAACGAAAGCCCAAGCGAAAGAAGAAACGACGCGTGAAGGAACCCTTGACCGAAGAGCTGCTGCAGGAGCTGCTTGATGCCCCCGATCCGGCGAAGTTCGTCGACACGCACCGCATCAGGAAACGCAGTCTTTCCTCATACCTGCAGCAGCTTCTTGACGAACATGATCTCGAGCGAGCCCATGTGATCCGGATGGCGGGCCTCAACGAAACACACGGCTACCAGATATTCATGGGACAGCGCGGCGCCTCGCGCAACAAGGTGCTGCAGCTGGCGTTCGCCATGAAGCTCTCCCTTCGCAAGGCGAACCGCCTGCTGCAAGCTGCCGGCGCAAACGAGCTGTACTGCAAGAATCGCCGCGACGCCATCATCATTTTCTGCCTGACGCACGAATACAGCCTGCAAAAAACGGACGAGGAACTTTATCGCTTTAACGAAGACACCATCTGCTAACCGCGCACGCCATCGCTCCACTCACGTCTTCCGCAGCCTACTCCTTATACATTATCTGCTATCATGCCTTTTATGACCGACGAACTTGCCGAACATCTTGACGCGATTGAACGCGACGATTGCTATCGCGTCGATGCGGTGATGAAGCAAAGCCCGCTCGAGACGACGGAGCGCGTGTTCTTCCAAGGCATTAACGGCGCGAAGTTCGGACCTTT
>JAEYLX010000033.1 GCA_023407575.1 Bacillota bacterium | reverse complement strand
TTTTTATACAGCGAAACAAAAAACTTACTCAAGATATAGAGAGCTTACAAGAGAATCTTACAAAGCTTGAAAATGAATATACTGATTTACAAAGGCAATCGCATTATAATGATATTTTTATACCCAGGGCAAAACAAATACTTGAAACTTATTATGATGTTAATAATGCCTCTACCCGTAATGAAAACCTTAAAGATATAGTCGAACGTATTGAATATATAAAAAATGAACCGAATAAAAAAGGTAATCGCGATAACAAGAACTTTGAAATAGGCTTATTCCCTAGAATTATTGAGTTTTAATGATTACGTATGACCTGAATGGGGTATTGTATAACCCCATTCATACGTCATCAAAAGGACTAGGTCTGCTACTGCTCCAATGGTTGGATAATCATGTGCTTCATAAAGGAGACCAGTCATTTCACCAGAAGTCTTCGGAGCAAGTGCCACAAGAGTAATAAAACCTTCCGCATCCAATCTAGTGTTTACAGCAGTAATAAAGGACAGAAAAGCCGCTTTATCCTCTGGAAGTACAAACTCAAAGTCAATATCTAAGCCGATGTATCCCTTTGCTTTCATTGTCTCTACAATATTATTAATTAACGCTTCCTGCCCCTGTGGATTCAGAAACATCTGATGCGCGATCTGGCTGTCAAACGCTTGCTGTTCATTCATGGGTGCCAGCATCATGATTGGTCCAACTCCAAATTCTTTCGCAATTGCGATTAATTCTGAATCATCAATTGTCACAAGTTCTCCAGCTGGAGTGAAACCATAAGTAAAAATAGAAAGATAAGTTAAAAATGGAAGTGTTTTCCTAAGTACTGCACGATCGATAAATGGGTAAGCATATCCATTAAATACAACGGAATCTAACACTTCTTCCCCTTCATAAGTAATTACAAGTACTTCTCCGGGACTTAAGTTTTCTCTCGCTGCTACCTGCGGATTATTCTGAAGAATTTGATTAGCGTTAACGTCGTATCGTTGAGCAATTGAAAATAAGGTATCTCCTTCTACCACGGTATGTGTGATATCTGGCACCCGAATTCCAATACTTTGACCTACTACAAGATTGTCTGGATTAGGCAGCTCATTTTCTAAAATTATTCGTTCTGCTGATACTCCATATTGTGCTGCAATGGAGCTCATTGTATCTCCCGCCTTTACGATATGAATTGTCATTTCATTCATTCCTCCGGTGATGCAAACTCTATAGTCAGTATATGCCAAAAGAAATACTTGGTGAAATTTTTATCGGAAGTTGCACGTTTGGAGATACTATCGTATAATGCATATATTATTTGTTTTTATGAATAAATATTTTGACGAAAGGATTGGAACTAAATATGAACCAATTTAAAGAAGTGATTCCTAGCTTAATAAGAAAAAATCCCTTCCAAGCAATCGGTAAGGAGTGGATGCTCATAACAGCCGGTAATCAGGAAAAAGTGAATACTATGACAGCTTCCTGGGGAGGTCTCGGGGTAATGTATGGAAAGGACGTAGCTTTTGTAGTAGTTCGTCCACAACGTTATACAAGAGAATTTATTGATCAGGAAGAGACTTTTTCCCTAAGCTTTTTAGATAAAAAACATAGAGATACGCTGAACTATTTAGGAAGTGTATCTGGCAGAACAGAGGATAAAATTAAAAAATCAGGCTTAACCTTAGAATTCGATAACAATATTCCTTATTTTGCTGAAGCAAATCAGGTCTTCCTGTGTAAAAAATTAGTGAAGCAGGAGCTTGGCAGTGATTCCTTTTTAATACCAAGTCTCGATGCTACCTATTATCCTAATAATGATTATCACATCTTATATATTGTAGAGATTGTAAAGACGTTACAGGCTAAGAGACAAGAGTCCAAATAGAAATTCACCAATATCTTTTAATCATAAAAATAATCTCCTGATATTTATAATCCTTTTGGGATTTATAATGCTTCAGGAGATTATTTATTCTAAAATATAATATAACCCTACTTTTTATTTATTCGAGCTATAATTTCTGAATCCAAGTACCCGCCATTGTAATCCAATTCTGACATTCAGTTACTAATGGCTGCCCCTTATCATAAATACTTCTTGTCTCTTCCGTTGCCAAGGATAATCCATGACCTCCTTTTGGATAAATATGCAGTTCAAAAGGAATATTCTTTTCTTTCATTGCTTGACAGAAATACAGAGCATTTTCAACTGGAACCACATTATCTTCAAAGGTATGCCATAGAAATGCCGGGGGTGTCATTTCAGTTACACGGGTCTCTAAGGACATTTGATCAACCAGTTCATCATAACTCTCCTGTAATAATGCTACAAAGGAATCTCTGTGAGCATATTCTCCCGAAGTAATTACTGGGTAGGATAAAATAATACCATTTGGCTGATAACATTCTTTTGGCATCTGAAGGATGTCCTCTATGAACTTTTCATGCCACAAGGTTCCTAAACTAGCAGTCAAATGACCACCAGCTGAGAAGCCTGCAACAATGATTTTATCCGAATTAATATTCCAGGTTTTTGAATTCTGTCTAATATAAGCAACTGTCTTTGCCAACTGCGTTAGAGCAACCGGAAATTTGGCAGGATGAACGGAATATCTTAAAACACAGGCATGGTAACCAAGGGCATTAAACTGTAGGGCAATTGGTTCCGCTTCACGATCAGAAGTAAAACGGTATCCACCACCCGGACAGATAATCACCATAGGTCTTGTTCTCTCAATATCTACCTCTACACTATTGTCTATTATATACGTGGTCAATAGAGCTTTCCATTCACCCTCTACTACTTCAATCTTCTCATGTATCATTCGTTATCTCCTCACTTTGTGCTTTTTAAATCAATATCCTTAATCTTTAATTTAATCTCATTTTTTATTATCATCTCATTAAGAACACCTTGAAGTTCCTGCTTATACTCTGTAAAAATAGAAGTAAGCAATTCATCTCTCTGACTTCTTGGTATCGCTTGAATCACCGCAGATAATACATTCCTTGGAAGGTCGCCCCATTTCGATAATAGTTTAGCAATACGGCTTGCTTCACCCTCTTGTTCTTGAAGCTTCTGCATAATTAGGGGTAGCAGATTCATAATTGTTTGCTCGTAATCAATGTCTTCCAGTACAAGTTCGATACGCAACATTTCTTTTCCACTCCTTTCTAAAACAAGAAAATCTAAATCTTTCACAACTGCAACAATTCCATTTTCTATAAAGGTATCATTAAGATATCTTGTGATTTCTGCAGAATGATTCGATATTAAAGTTGCCGCCAACTGCTCTTTTTTAGGAATTACAGAGATGACAAATTTGGAAAACCCAGAAGCTTTCTTTCCTTTACTAATAAGCTTTGCTAAAAAATCCAACAGAATACTGTCCTGGTCTTTGCACCATTTTAATACATAAGGCATGGCAAAATCTGCAACGGAGGCATAATCTATGTCATATAGGTATAGTTTCGCTATCAGCATATATTAATCTCCTTTCTTGTACAAATTTCGTACTATTTCATTATAATATGTAAGCCTCCAATTAACAATGTATTCTATTCGTATAATTTGTTGCTTGGACCGAAGTATTTAAAAGTAGGAATATGTTTTTCCACGTAGAAAAACTGCAGGTAATTTCCCCTGCAGTTTTAAAATATTTATTGTATTGTTTTCTAATCATTTTCAATATAAACTTCTTTATCGCATATATCCTTGTAGGGAAAATTGTGTGCGAACTCTATATTTATAGATTAACTCGTTTTCCAGCTTCTCTAATGCTTTCTCAAAGAAAATCAAAACTGCTTCAACCACTTTATAGCAAAGCTCTACAATAAACTTAATATCTATATGTACCTCTTTTAGTGCGTTCAAGTAATTCTTATGAGTCTTCTTTATATATGTGACTATTTCCTCAAAAGAAGAAAACTGCTGGTTAAACTGTCGTGGTCTCTGTGCATCCTCACGTAGTAAGTATTTACGCAAAGAGTTCTTCAGTTCCTTTTCGTATAAAACATGCTCTTTAATATTACCTTTGAAAATTGAATTATGTGGAAAGGTACAATAATCTGAAAGATAATGTGTGATTACACCCAGGTGTCTTGCGTAGTATCGGTCAATGCCTCTTGTTATGTCGTACTCAACGGTTATTTTTTTAATAACTTCAATTAAATCCTCGAAAGTCTCGTCAATTGTATGTCGTTTTGTCAAAAATGATGGTTTTAAATCCGGTAGAATACTGCCTAAATAAAATGCTTTTCTATGATCGTTTAGTTCTTGAACCTGCATATTATTAGCCAAATATCTAGCTAACGAAATATGTGACTTCTTTCTCAATACATTTCCTCCTAAATACTAGGTAACCACTGGCTGTATACAAAACTCCAATCCTCGGCTGTTCTTGGTACCATCTCACATCCTACACTATTTTCAGCTTCATATCAATAGGATTCAATTGATACTTATAGCACAATTCAGACAGCATGATTCGACATAATATATGCTAGTAGCATTTTAAACACTGCCGTTGCCTTTTCTATTGCAATAAACTCAAACGCCTCACACAATGTCAAAAGGGAAGAAAAAAGCTGGAAACCTTGACATTGGTATAATCTTACTGTAAGATTGTTAAATATATAGAACTTATTTATTATAATTAATTTAAGAATTAGGAGATAATAATTTATGGAACCCAGCGATGTCACGCAGCTGATCATTTTGTGCATTCTGTTAATGTTATCCGCTTTTTTCTCTGCTTCTGAGACCGCACTGACGACAATTAATAAACTGCGGATTAGGACTTTAGCCGATGAAAACGTTAAAGGCGCTAAGACCGTTAGTAAATTAATTGATAATCCCAGCAAGATGTTAGGCGCAATATTAATTGTCAATAACGTAGTTAATATTTCCGCTGCTGCACTTGCCACTACTCTAGCCATTGAAAATTATGGTTACGATTCGGTTGGACTTATAGCTGGTCTTCTTACCTTATTAATTCTTATCCTTTGCGAAATCACACCCAAATCCATGTCTACCATTTATGCAGAAAAAATATCCCTTGCAGTGGGTGGTATCATCTACTTTTTTACAAAACTACTAACCCCTGTTATCTTTATACTCACTACAATCTGCCAGGGTATCTTAATCCTATTTCGGGTTGATCCAAAGGCTAAGGCTTCTGCTCTCACTGTTAACGAACTTAGAACCATACTTGATTATAGTCATGAAGAAGGCGTAATTGAAAGTGAAGAACGAAGAATGCTTACCAACGTAGTAGACTTTGGTGACTCCGTAGCAAAAGATGTTATGGTACCTCGAATTGATATGGCTTTTGCCAATGTGGATTATACCTACGAGGATCTTGTTCAACTGTTCTCCGAAGAGAAATATACCAGAATGCCGGTATACTCTGAAACCAGAGATAATGTAATTGGTATTGTTAATTTAAAGGATGTCTTTTTCTATAAAGGTGACCCAAAGGATTTTAATATTCTTAATATTATACGCACTCCTTTCTTTACCTACGAATACAAGGGAACCTCTGAATTATTAATAGAAATGCGACGAAACTCCATATCGCTTGCCATTGTCTTAGACGAATACGGAACAACCATTGGATTAATCACAATTGAAGATTTATTAGAAGAAATCGTAGGTGAAATTCGTGATGAATATGATGACGATGAAGAAGATAATATCAAAGCCATATCCGAATACGAATATATTGTAGATGGTTACACCAAACTATATGAAATTAATGAAGTATTAGGATTATCACTGGAGTCTGATGATTATGATTCTATTGCCGGACACATCATAAATCTCCTAAATCACCTTCCCGAAAAAGGCGAAACGGTTACAAAAGATGATATTATTTTCACAGTAGTATCTGTTGATAAAAACCGTGTTGATAAAGTACATATTGTATTACCCTCATCGGATAAAATTGATGAGAATGAATAAAATATCCTTAAGGAATGTCTTAAAGACATTCCTTTTTTAATGTGAATTATCATTATACCCTTGTATTTCTTTTATTCTGTGTTAAAGTTTAAACTTAATTTGAAAAAATCAATATTTCATGTTGACAAATGCATATAAATTGTTTACAATCTTATTGTATAAAACATTATTTAAGAAGGGATTGGACGTAGCTATGAATTCAATTTATGATTACCGTGTTAAGGATGCCAAAGGAAAAGAAGTATCATTGGAGGAATATAAGGGAAAATTAATGTTAATCGTTAATACAGCAACTGGCTGTGGCTTAACTCCTCAGTACGAGGGTATTCAGAATTTATATGACAAATATAAAGACAACGGCTTAGAAATTCTAGACTTTCCATGTAATCAATTTGCTGGACAGGCGCCAGGTACCGTAGATGAAATCCATACCTTCTGTACTTCTAGATATGGAATCACCTTCCGACTTTTTGAAAAGATTAATGTGAACGGTAAAGATGCTGATCCATTATACAAGTATTTGAAAGAAGCAAAAGGTGGAATTTTAGGTAATGAAATAAAATGGAACTTTACAAAATTCCTTGTTGATCAGAACGGTAAAGTAATTAAGCGCTATGCGCCTACTGTTTCCCCAGAGAATATTGAAAAAGATATTGTAAAATATATTAATAAGTAAAATTAGAATATTTATGATATAATAAAAGCGGAATGAGGTAATGCAGCTTACTTATGAATCCCGATTGGAATAGCAAGAGCATGAACAAGTTTTATGTTAAGTGCCGAACGAAGTGAGTGTGCATCCCTGGCACGAAGTGCCAATATCATATTTCTTTTTACATGATAGAATTAAGTAAAGTTATTAATAGCTTTGAAGGACAAAAATTAAACAGAAAGGATAACGTAACATTCTCTACACAAAATGTTACTCGGTAAGTGTATGAATATCTATGATTTTACAGTTAAAAACAGATATGATGAGGAAATCTCACTTTCGGATTACAAAGACAAGGTTGTCCTAATCATTAATACTGCAACACAATGTGGTTTTACTCCCCAATATGATGCACTTCAGGATTTATATGAGAAGTACTCTCCAGAAGGTTTTGTTATACTCGACTTCCCATGCAATCAATTTGGTAATCAGGCTCCAGGCAGTAATGAAGAGATCTATAGCTTCTGCGATGCGAATTATGGCGTAACCTTCCCCATCTTCTCTAAGATTGAAGTAAATGGCGATAATGCACACCCATTATATAAGCACCTAACCAGTCAAAAGGGCTTTGGTGGCTTTGATTTAAATCATCCAATTGGTGAGCGTCTAGTGGCTAAGTTATCTGCTGATGATCCTGAATATGCGGATAAGCCAAGTATTAAGTGGAACTTTACTAAGTTTTTAATCGACCGTAATGGCAATGTTGTGGAACGCTTTGAACCTACCTCCGATCTTTATGATCTTGAGTTTAAGGTAAAGGAATTATTATAAGGAGTTACTATAAACATCAATTTCTAAAGCTGAATATTTTACAAAGTACTGTGTTGTGTTGCAACACAGTACTTTCTTGCTTTTTATCAACTTTAGCTAATTTTATAGGAATGATCCCATTTCAGAAATTATTATACTACAAAGATTTTTAACTTATGTTAATATTGATATCAACCTCTCATTAGTAAATTGCACCTGTGGTATAATCATCACTCATTTTCTTACTGGAGTAATAGATAAAGGCATCTCCTGCGTAAAAGTGAAAGGTTGGTCCTTCGTTACTTGTTTTCGATAATGGCGGCCCTTCCATTACCCACATACTACAATTACCATTGTTGGCGTAATTAGTAGAATTTATATAACTTAAGCGTTTATTTCCGTTACCATCTACAGTATAGATGTTTAAATTTATGATAATATAGCCATTTTTAAGCCAAAACTTCTCTGTATAATCAACTCCGTATTTCTCGGCATAATCCAGAACGTCAAAATCCCTCTTAACAACATGAACAAGGCTTGGAATATAATACTGGCCATACCATCGCTGCATCGATTTTTCCGCATCACTTACTTTTATACCACTTGCAATTACATCATTAAAATTATCAAGTTCTTTGATATTACGCGCATACCCTTGCCCTATCAGCGTTCGAAATGCATAATTTAGTTGTATTTTTGAGAAATTGAACATTCCTGATTTTTGCCAGAAATACTTACCATACCTCATACCTCTAAGCGTTGCAGTAACCTTCATTTCATCACGCGGGATGGATAAGCCTAAATCACCGGTAGTATATGATTTAATATTAATGGAATCCAGAACGCTACCTACCTTGACCAAATTACGATTCTTACCATTGATATCTTCCGTGTAATACAGGTCCACTGCTGTCCTGTTTTCGCCTCTCGAATCTACAAAATAAAACGAAGGTTTAATCACTATGCTGGAGGCATCGGAATACATCGTACCTATTGTATCCAGAGAAAAACGAACCATATATCCCGTCTTTAATATCCCTTGATTTTTATAATATGGATGGCTCCCATTGATTAATGGAAACGTATATTTGATCTTTCGTCCAGTATCATTTCCATATTGATCATTGGTTCCAAGGGCATAGGTATATGAATAATTCTTACTATAATTTGTATTTTTAGTACCATCTATATAGGTCAAAACATTCTTTTTTAAATCAGAAGATTTTGAAACTCGAAAAGTTTCTTCCCATATGGGATAATCAGCAAAATCATAGATTTTTAACCCATAGATTCTACCTGATACCTCAAAATATTTAGAACTAGTTGCTACATAACGAGATCTGTTTATGTTTGCATAAGCCTGGGTATTCATCAAATTATCTTCACCATTTATAGCTACAGTTCTAAATTCAGCTTTATAAAGTCCTTCTTTTGTCCAGGCAGGAAGGTAAAATCTTGCTTCATTCTTTCCGAGGGTAATCCAAGTTTCGGCTTTTACATAATCATCATTTCCACTCTTATTATCACTTCCAACATCTACAAATACATCGAAAGGAAATTTGACCTCATTTCTTAATAGACCGTTTTTAGCTGCTATGTAAGAAGCCATGCTATCATGTAAAGATTTTGAATAATCCCTGTTATAATATCCATTTATTTCAGTGTGAAAACCAGTATTCATTATCTTAACAGTAAAATCCGATAGGGAAGAATCTGGATCAAGAACAAGCTGGATATGATTTGAAGCCGAGGCAAGAAGCTGTACATACTTATTATTATCTGCTGTAACTATAGGATCACAGATTACTGGTGTGTGAATGATGACATCCTCTAAACCATTTACAAAGTAAGTTAATTGTGATGACTTGGTAGAGTTAACTTGTGCTATGGCTTTATAAACAACTGTCCCATAGGAGGAATATGTTCCATTTTTCTTCGTTCCCTGAATGACTTGATTATCTTTATATAATACATTCTCATTTGTTACTGTAGTACATTGAGGTAAATAATTAATTTCAATATTGGGTGTCTCTAGCTCTCTGGTTTGATTGCTCATTACGGTATTGCCATCAAAGATTAATAAGTCACTTCTAACCGTTATCTTTCCTGTTTGAGCTAAAGCAAAATAAGAAAAATCCTCTTCTTTTATAGTTGGTTTTGTTGTATTCGTGGAGGTGATAGTTTCAGAAGGTAAAGTAATACCATTTTCAACCTCATCAGGAGGAATGATGTGATAATCTTTACTTGATGAATGATAATAGAATATAGAAGGTGGATCATAGTAAGAATGCTTCGGTGTAATGGTGATTTTACCGTTGGGCAAAGCATAGTTCTGTAATTCTGCCTGATTAATCGTATAGTAATCTAAATTAAGTATTTCCCAATATCCATACGCTCTGGGAACCATAACCATCTGCTCTACCGTAACGGTTTCTGTAACTGTTTTTGATCCTCCCGAACCTGTGGGTGTTGCTGTATTCCATTTTAAAATATAATCCTTTGATATCTTAATCTTATAATTTTCAACTCCAACTTTCTTTTCAAAGGAATATCCAAGCAAATAATCTCTTGCTATCACCTGACCGTATAAACTTTCGGTGGTTGGTATCCCTAAAGTTACTGTAAATTTTTCAGAATTTCTTATATCTGCTCTAATAATTCCTGATGTTTGATCCTTTGTAAAACTTGAGTACTCATTATCAGCGCTAGGAATAATGATAGGCGGTAGGGTTGGCGTCGGAGATGGCGTTACACTTGGGGTTACTGTTGGTGTAACCGATATGGTAGGGGTCGGTGTAACCGGAACTCCCTTTTTATAAACTAAATAAATATTCATTCCACCAGCTTCAACTTCCACCTTGTTGCTTTTTATCTGACTTATCTTCCATCCATCCGAAACATAACGTGATACACTCTTAGTTGAACTACCTTTTTTAGTAACATAGTATCCGATCAGCTCATAAGAGTCTGTCCCTTTTGCCTTTATCTCCTCCTCGTTTGACCAGAATACAGTATCACCAGTTACTACAGAATCTAATTGTTTTGAGCCAAGACTGACTGGAGTTGTATCATCGGTTTGATAATATAGCGTGTTTTTCTGCAACTTATCATAAATTAAATAAACGTTCATTCCACCAAGATCAACTTCTACTTTGTTGCTTTTTATATCGCTTATCTTCCACCCATCCGAGGTATACTTTGAAATTATTTTAGTAGAACTCCCCTTTTTAGTAATATAGTATCCGATTAACTTATACGTATCACCATCTTTAGTTTTTTCTTCCTCCTCATTTGCCCAAGAAACAGTTTCGCCAGGAACTACTGAAGCTAATTGTTTTGAACCTAAGCTGATAGGCGCAGAATCTTTTGTTTGATAATATAATGTATTTTCCTGTGGCTGGGGTTTGAATTTCAGTGGCATATTGAAGTATTTATCAAAATCATCCAGTGAACCAGTCCCCCAGGTTTCTGCTTCCATGATGTCCTTCCAGTTTCTTAGTTTATCTTTTCTAATGTCACCTCTCGTTTGTGTAGCCACATTAAAATCATAGGTTTGGAAGATGCAATGTAAGTAGATGTATTGGTTCTTTTTTAAATTGGCAAAATCACCGCCAACTGCCCATTCTACTTTATTGGCTGGGTATTTAATCGTTGTTATAACCGTATCCCCGACTGGTACGTCTGTTTTCATTCCATCTTTAAACCACAATGTATTAACCGTACCTGCACTGCTGACTGGACCGGGACCCGTTCTATTCTTTGAGCGAACTTCTTGTGTGATTGCTTTTGTTGTAATGGATAATCCAGACGTCTCCCAGCGGATTGAGGATGTTCCTTTCTTCGAGATTCCTACTATGGTAATTTCACCTTTCAGCATAGATACGGTTAATATTGGATCTCCATTCGAATCCTCTATTTTATATTGTGAACCATCTTCACCTGCTGCATTATCGTCTGCTTTGCTCCTCATGGGTACTAGCCCATTGATTAAAAATACTATTATAAGAATTATAAAACATAATTTTTTAATTTTATCTTTATGCAAAATACCTCCTAGTATGAAATCATCTTATCTCCAAACCATGTTAATTGGTCTATCGCAAAGGAAGAACCATCGCCGTTAGATCCGTCATTTGTACCAAACCGTATATCAAAAACCCCTTCTCTCCAAACACCACTCTTTAAGTTATCTAAGTATGGATAAGCCGAATAAATTAGTTTACTTTGATTAACATCCATCTTTTTAGCACTAATCCGATATTTCACATATGCCCTCATACAATAGCCATTATTATAATACATGGTAGAAGGCTCCACTGCTATAATAGAACTTTCTACAACAACTCTGTTTTCTTTCATTTTTCCGATATAATATGTTCTTATTGAATCAGCCATATTAATATTACTTTTCGTATATAGACTACCCAAACCATTAATCCACTCATCATCTACCGTTCTATAATCCACATTAAAGACATAATTAAGATATTTTTCTGCCATCTCTGCCCAATTATAAAGATACTTGTCCATTTCCTGGGAGAAGGGCCAGGATTTATGAAGGTTTTCAAAGGTAGTATTTTTCATTCCCACTGGAAATTCATAATAATCTTTACTCAATGTTCTCCAATGCTCATACATCATAAACTCAAATGGTCTCTCATAAAACTTATTCGGATAGCATGCAAGTATATATTCAAACTTATCTGCGTTCTTAGGTAAGTTGGTAGTCCTTATTAACATTCCGTCTGGGCTAACCTTTGCTCTGTTCTTTGGATTCATCAATAACTTGATTGTAGCTGTAGCATCTGTAGACGTTAAATAACTTTTCCCTTTAAAAGCTCTATTCTGTATGTAATATCCATTCGATGTACCCGTCAAAAGTCCTTTTGCAAAGCACTTAGCAATAGCTTCTCTTTTATTACTTGAGATTTTCTTTATATCAGATATACGTTTTTCTAAAATTACTTTCACTAAATCCTGAGCAACAGTATCTCCATATAGGTATTCATCTGCTCTATTTAATAACACCGCTGCATTGCCTCTGGCAATATAGGAAGTGTACTTCTTAAACTGTCCTTTTTTTAAGATTCCCGTAGCTAGAGCCGCATCAATATATGGTGTTTTAGATTTAGTATCAACCTTTAGCTTCATAGCTACGACTAATTGTTTAATAAAGGCATCCACCTTAATATATTTTGTGGCTGCCGTTGCCTCTGTCGGTGCATGTGATAATACACTTGTTGCCAATACTGAAAATGCAACTGCTAATACCATCAGTTTCTTTCTAAAATATTTCCCCATATTATACGCTCTCCTTTGTTGTGTAATAAATATGTTTGCATTTGATATTTAATTTCGCATTAAACAAAAGAACAAAATCAAATGGTGCTACTTTGCCGTCTAACTATTCTTCTGCAATATCCATATTTTAACACATAATTCCAAAATTTACGACAATCACTTGAAAGCAATTTACAATATTTGAGATTGTGTACCTACTTCGGATAATCTGGAGCAAGAGCTCCTTCCGGAGAGCAGATTGGGCAGGCATAAGCACCAGCCTTTACACAATCTTTTACTTCATAATATGGTTCCTCCATAGCTAAACTCCCAGTTATACCAAGTTTCTCACAGGTATCTTTATGATAGAGCAGATACCAGCCTTTTTGCTCCAAATAATAAACGTTTTTCTTGGATATCTTTGCTCCCGCAGATAAGATTCTATTATAAATTTCTCCTGCTTCTATTCCATAAGGATATCCCTGAAACACCACAAACATACTGTTCGTTTCCAAATACTTGTCCCAATCCTTTTTATTTACGGATGGTAAGGAAAAATTATATGTAATTCCATATTGTGATGCAATCCGATTATGTTTACTTGTATAATAAGCTAGCGATTTTTCTATTGCTTTTACCAAAATCCCTTTTTTCATTTCCTCATACTTAGTTGATAAGAGGAAACTATTTGGTCTTTTACTTCGAAAGGAAGAATATTCCGCTTTTGTACTTAAATCGTGATAATCTACTTTATAATATTTTTGACTATCATTATTTGAGAGTATTTCATTTTTATCGTATAAGCTTATTACATCACTTAGAGTAAACCCATAGATAAAATCATTATCTTCAAAGTAATACGGTATTTTTTCAGACCATCTTTTTATTACTGATGTAACCTCATCCGAATCTTCAAAGGTATCACTATAGAAGATATAAAAACCGTCCTCCACCGTTATAGCTACAACCGGTATATACATGGTTAGCTTTTCAGTGGCATTGGGGTCGGTTAGAACACCGAAAGAGGTTTCTAGCGATAAGAAAAAACTTTGTATTGCTGCCTCCTTATTTATTGATATCCCATACTTGTCTTCTGATTTTGTTAATCTACTTATTCCATCATCTAAGGCAGTATTTAGATTTTTGTTAATCTTTTCTTTGTTGTCTATTACAGCTCTCAAATCGTTGGTTTTTATATCTAATACAATTACAGTAACTATAGCTAGTAGCATATAAATTAATATAAAGTGATAAAGCTTCATTTGTTTCCTATCTCCTAAGTTACTATTATTTCCAACCATCTTCCCTTATATAATCACCTTGTTTTGATCTGACGCTTTCTTTTAAATCAAATCTATAAACTCCTGATGTTAATTTTTCTCCAAGACTTTTCCCATTGTTCTTTATATTAATACTGAAATAATCCTTTTTTGATAGATAATAAATACCTGTACCGTCATATAGCTCTTTTAGAATGTCGTAAGTATCATTATTTACATAATACTCGGTTATCTCTCCAGTAAATATCGGTGTCAGTGAGGCGCAATATGGACAGCCTGGGTCAGATCCATCGGCATATAGCTCATACATTCTATTGCAGGTGGAACATTTGATTAATTTTCTTTTATTTGTTACGGATAATGTTATATTTAGCCCCTTATAGCTTATAGTAACATTTTGTAATCCAATATATCCCATATCTAAATTATCTACATATTCATTTGTTACTAGTTCCGTTCTTCCGTCCAAATATGTAGCTAGTAAGGTAACTCCATTTTGTGTTAAGGTAGTGCCGCTGTATATAGTAAGATTGTTTGATGCAGGGGTAAAAATCTCAATTTTCTTTAGCCACGCCTCGCAATAGGGACATCCTGGATCAGAACCATCGATATTTAAATTATAAGTGTGCGTATTTGCACAAGTCTTACTTCGAGGTATTATCGTTACTAAAATATTGCATGTATTACTATATTCATTAGCCCCAATCGAGTAAGAATAGGTTAATGTATCACTTATATTTTGCTCAGGATTATTAGTTAATAATGAAGAACTTGCGACCACTGTTTTTTGTGAACCATCCAAATAGGTAGCTCTAGCTGTGGTTATTAATGCATCTCCTATTGCCACAGTCTGTATTGCATGGGTAGGGATGATTAAAGTTACAAGCTGACTACAAATAGGATAAACCTGCGTGTTAGCAGTGTAATACGCTCCAGCTGTTTTACCACAGTTAAGTGTGTACCCTGACGAGATTGTATAGCCACATGTTTGACCAGCATACATATCTGGTGGATAGGAGAATGTATATTTATCTCCACATACACTGCATTCCCAATACCAATAGACAGCACGCTTAGAGGAATGACCATTACCACATTCATATCTCGCATAAACTGCAACTATCTGAACAAAATTGTGGTCATTTGAACAATAGAACGACCCTGCATTTGAATCAGAATAGTAATTAAGATATATTAATTTTGAGGAGCAAGCTGTTGTAGAACCAACCCCAGCGTAACAACCACCTCCCGAAGATGAACTGCCCGTATGAACATGCTTCGTTCCAAGATAACATGCATCCGTATGGGAATGTGTTGTACTAATTGGAGTATTAACGGCGGATGCCAGTATGCTTTCATTCGTCTCGGTATTTAAAGACCCCGAATTTATAGGGTCATCAACAAGTGGTTTATCCGTTGATATTGTATAGTAATGATAAACGTTGGTGCCAGTATAAGAATTGTCTTGTTCCTCTATTATCTCCCCCGAGGTTCTAAATCGATAGACAGGATTATATACTACTCTCTCATGTTTAAGATCAATCGTATACAATAACCTTGTACCAGACAATTCCTCTAGATAATTGTCATACATATCCTTTGATAAATAACCTCTATGTTCTATATCATTTAATAAATTGTTGGTATCTATTTCAACATTAATATTTATAACAGCATCTTGCTTAAGTGAAAAATATAATAAAGGGAAAAGAAAAAACACTAAAATTGCCAAGCAAATATCTATAAACTTTTTTAAAGGGATGTTCAAAGTATAACCTCCCCTCCATAGGAATAGTTCTTTCTTTTTCTATCCTCTAATTTAATTACATTAAATAAATTTCTTAACTTTGCACTTACTGAGGTTTGTGACACCGTCACTGTAACGGTTATGTACTCGCCGTTTTTTAAGTAATAAATTTTATCTTCGTATAAGGCATCTAGAATTTCATCTGTATAAACAGTTTTAAAGTAATTAATGGTAGTCTTACTATTGGAGGCTCCACAATATGGACACCCGGGGTCAGAAAAATCTTCGTTTAAATAATATTCCGTTCCACAGATTAAGCAGCTTGTAAGATACTGATTCTTAACAACCTCAATCGTTAATTGTATATGTAGTTCTCCGTACTTAACCGTAACCGTCTGTACTCCCAAACGATCTGGATTATAACCCTCTACCTCCCATCCAGTATACGTAGTTTCCCTATGGTTGTCTTTAAAGATCAAAGTGATCTCTAAATTTAATTCTGAATGATATAATGTTGTTGTACCACCACTGCGAAGAGAGGCTTCCATACTTATTAAAGTGACAGAACATACCGGGCATCCCTTGGGATTATCTTCAAAATCATAAGTTAGACCACAAATAGCACAAATAATAAAGCAATCATCTGCAACGGTTACCTGAACCGTATCTGTAACGCCTTTATAAATTATCGTTGCCTCATAGATGCCCACTTTATCTGTATTAAAATTCGTACTCCATCCAGTTATATCCTCTGTATGACCATCCTTAAAGCTTCCTACAACGGTAATACTTATTTCGCTATTCTTATTAACACTTATGTTCTTAGGTGAAGCTGAAATACTAACAATTTCCTTACTGCAGAAAGGACAACCTGGATCAGAATCATCTTCGTTAAGCTCATATACTGTGGAGCAGATAGGGCACACCTTATTATCTGTAACATTAACAAGTACCGCTGTTGTAAATCCTTCATATGAAATTTTTACACTCTGATAACCTAATAAAGAAGAATTGTAGTTGCTTGTCCATCCACTAATAATTCCTTTTGTACCATTTTTAAAGGTAGCTGTTACAGTCAGATCCAATCCATGTCCTTTCGTTACTTTTAATTCTGCTGGTGTTGCACTTATGCTAGTTATTGTTCCTTCACATACCGGACAGCCTTGATCGGTATCATTTTCATCCAAATCATAAATAGTTCCACAAACAATACATAATTTTGTGAGAACAGTTACATTTATTTCTATATCTTGTGTCCTTGTTATATTATTCTCCGTATATTTTACAGTGACGTTTTGTGTTCCTAGCTTTGTATTGTCAAATCCATTTAAAAGATAGCCACTTTCCAGTGCTTCGGTAGTTTCGTCATCATATAATGCTGTCACAGTAATCAGTGGTCGTGAATACCTGGTTACCGATAAGCTGCTTGGCGTTACCATTATATTTACTAAGTTTCTCAATATTACATTAACATCTATAATACAAGTCCTATTGCCTGTTGTTCTTGCATTTCCAACTAACCCGTTGTAGATAAGTGTTACAATTTGATTGCCTGTTTGACTCGGATTGTAACCAGATACATTACAGTTTACTGTTCCAGCTGTTCCGTCCAGATAGGTTACTGTTGCTGTCGTAATTAGTGTTTCTCCCTTATGTAATATTTGTGTTGGGTGTGTTGCGGTAATTGAAGTTACTACCCTATCACAGATAGGAGTTGTGTCGATGTTGCTGTAACCACAGTTATATCCAGTGGACGATCCACAACCCAAAGCATAAGACGTAGAAGTACCAGATATTCGTCCTGACCCACTACAGGAGGAACAGGAAGTAGTTGAATGAGATCCATAAGAAGTAGAAGAACTTAAATGCCCACAGCTCCATACTTTTGAGGTTACCAATGTAGATCCACAGATATTGCATTTCGTCCAGGAAACATTTGCACTGGGATACCCTTTGCATATTGAGCAGTACGTCTCGCCATTAGAGTAATACTGTGAGTCCGATCTGCTACTTCCACCCGAACAAGCCCTTCTTCCTGACCCACTACAGGCACTACAAGTATAAGAATATGGTGTATCTACTCTTACGATATAGCACCCACCATACGAAGAAGAGCTACCACTATGTGTATGATAGGTGCAACCACTGGCTGAATGATTATGACCCACATAACAATTTGCGTTATGTGTATGTGCAGCTAATTGGGCCATTCCTGTACTAACCTCTGCTATTTTATTTTTCTTTAAACCTGATAAGGCAGGCAATCTGAAAACTTCCTTCCTATATCCGTGTGAATAGTCATTTAAGCTTTCCTGCGTATGATCATGAACAAGTCCAGTATTTATATCGCTTGCAGAATTAACACCGGATACTGGTTGAGATACCTCGAGACCAATATCATAATGCTCTCCCGTACTTGATAACTCATCTAGTAATTCATCATATTCATTTAAAGTAAAATAACCTTGCTGCCTGGCAGCATCGGTAAATTGTCTTGTGCTATATTTTATAATACTACTAGCTACATCACCTTGATTTTGCGCTATGTACTGTAATGGAAAAATAAAAATCAATATAACCGTTATTAATATTGCTACTATCCTTCCCGTTATATCCATATATGCTCATCCTTATCTCCATATGGTATTTCTTCGAGGAGTTTTTGACTAAAAACTACTTCTCCTGGATATGCGTAATTTTTTGTATTCTTAATAAAAACCTTTCTATATCTGTCCTTATCATTTTGATTTCTATAAATGTAATAAGCTGTCTTAACCCTTTGAAAGTTAATATCTCCCTTACCTTTTAAATAATCTTCTAGCTCAATATTTCTCATAAAAGGTGTCTGATTTTCTCTTAGTGCAAGAAATAATTTTTCAGAAGCAACAATATAACGAATGGACTTTGGTAGGTTCTCATTCTCCTTATCAAATACTTCTAATACAGTTTTTGCTTTGCCCCATTCGTTACGATCCATATAATAATAGCTCTCAAGGATTTTATGATATCCAATAATGGAATTCCCCAGACTCTCTCCTTCGGGGACAACATATATTTCTTCAGGAAGTTTTTTATAAGTAAATCCTTCCATTAAATTTAAAGCAATTAACAGCTGTTTTCTGTTATATCCTCTAGCGCTTTTATTTTTTAGTTCTTTTAAACTAGCTCCATCACTTAATGGAATACTAGGCAAAATACTTATAAATGCCATACCGTATCCATAAAAAGCAAATAAGAATAAGGCGACCAATTGAATACTGCTTTCTAGATGGTTATATATCATTAAAAATACAGCTATATTTGCTGTAATCGTATTCATTATGATTCCACCTAAAGTGATTAACTTATATCTGTAATCCACCTTTTCAGGTGGATACATTAAGCATTGTCCAACGGAACCTTTTAACCTGTATATTTTAAAAACTAATCTATTTCTATTTTTTGCAATGGTAAACCCAAACAAACGTAATGATATAAATTTATATCCGGATACTAACCCAAAGAATAAATGCCCCAATTCATGTATTATTATTTGAAAAATAAATGCAGCAAATAAGAAGAAGATCATTTCTGTTAATTCAAGGTACATTAACTTGTTCCTTCCTGTTCATTTCAGTATAAGTAATGTATAAAATTTCTCCATTATCGTTATAGGTATATGTCTTTTTATAATCTGAATTTACGAACTCATACTTTTGAATATCTTCAGGGTCATAAGAATTTCTTTCAATAAAAACATCATTTATCCTTATGTTGTAATCTAATTCATTATATAGTGTTGCTATTAACTCCCCATAGGCTATAATTTCCAGGTTGTCTCTATTTTCTTGCTCCAACAGCTCTTGCTCCTTATACCGTTCTCTTAACACTATAAGTGTATTCCGATACTCTGCAGCATTAGTTAATAGAAAGTAGAC
The DNA here is from genome assembly GCA_023407575.1 of Bacillota bacterium. Classification (GTDB taxonomy): domain Bacteria; phylum Bacillota; class Clostridia; order Lachnospirales; family Lachnospiraceae; genus Mobilitalea. The sequence continues at coordinate 168,349 of JAEYLX010000033.1, read as the reverse complement.
ACCAATGCAAAAGAGAATGGCAGAAAAAGCAATATATATGATATTATTAACCCTCAACATATTGTCACCTTATATTCCTTACAACCAGGTAAACCAGCAGTAATTTAGTTAAGCTACTAGTCTCTTTATTTTTGCGCAAACATTACGCCTAGAATTACATCATTTTCATTTTTTATGACTTCCCCGTGAAAAAGACCTGTTGGCTTTATATAGTAATCCGTATTAGTAAAGTCATAAAAGTTATCAATATATACTCCATTTATATATGTATTTTCAGAATTATTCGTTTTAACCCTGATATAAATTTCTCCGGTTTCACCATTCGAATAATCACCTAAATATTCCTTAATAAAATTAATAACTTCCGAACCCTGAACCTCTTCCTGATGAAACTTTGTAATTCCATTGTCTTTTATGTCATTATTTAATTTAGCTATTTGCTTGTTAGCAGAGAGAGCTAACTCTTTTCCCGTATTCATAGCCGTAAACCCTATCCATACAATTACACAGGTAATAATTGTTGAAGCAGCTAATATTAATATGTACGTAGCCTTTTCAATGTTGTTAACTCTCATCTTACACCGTCCTTATTTTTGCTCAAACCTCAAGCAAACAATACTCCCATTTACACCTTTATGTGTGGTACAATTAAAATTAGCCATATCATTTATATATGCATATTCAGACCCTTTACTAGGAGCTTCCATTTCAGCTCCTTCTTTGTTCATACTAAAATCATAATGGTCATAAATATAATTATAAGATCTTGATGAGCCGTCTAGTGTTACTACTTCAATAGCTACATAATAATCGTTATCCACCATTTTCTTTATTAAACTTCTGATTTCGCAACCAGATACTGTACTTCCTTCATATAACTTCAGTTCTACATCACTGTATTGATTCGTCATCTCAGTAAATTGATTTGCCGTTGCTGTTGTCGCTGATTTTCCATTATTAACCATTTTGAAACCTACTGCACACAAGACACACACGATAAGGACCGTTGCCACCATAAGTAATATTTTTACTGCTTCACTTATAAACATACCTCTCATCATCAACCTCTTAGTTTTGTGAAAATTCAATACAAATAATTATATTATTAGCATCTTTGTAAACTTTTCCATCAAAAGAGGCATTTTCATTTATGTAATGACTAGCAGCCTTGCTTTTCGTGAGTTGTAAATCTGCAGCTCCTGACACTTTCGTGCCTAAGGACGAGGCGCCTGCCGATGTGCCTGGAACAAAAGCATAATTATAGTCTCTGTTAGCAGCTGCCTTTGTACTAACTCTTACTGCCAGGTATTCACCTGCATTAATTGCATTTTTTATAACATTAACAACTTGACTTCCTTGTACAGTCGCTCCATCATAAATTGATTTATCAATATCACTGTATTGACTCGTCATACCATTAAGGTTGCTGGCACTTGCATTCACTGCAGATTTACCTTCATTCGTCATTTTAAAACCAACTGCGCACAAGACACATACCACAAGGACAGTACCTACATATATTAGAATTTTTGCTGCTTCACTAATACTATTTGTTCTCATCTTTACTTTCTCCTCTGAATTTTAATAATTAAATAGTACTCATCATTTCTCTAAAAGTATCCAGTTCTTTCATACAAGATATCACCAATGGAAGTGTCAGATATATAATCACTAAGGCTGCTGGCATATAGGATATTAACTGTGCATTATCAGCCCTTTTCTGTATGGATATTTCATTTTCTAATTTTCTTCTCTCATGATAATTTTCTCGATCAGAGGCTATTTCATCAAAAGCCTTATATATTGGCATTGCGTCACACCGGATAAAATTATCCACCATTCTTATAAATGGACCAAAAGCCTCTTTTTCCTTAAGCCTTTTTAAGGCTCCGATTTCACCGCTATTATATTCATTAATGCATTCTTGTATCGACTTCCTAAATATCACGGAAAACAACTCAATTTCTTCTAGCAAATCTTTAACAGTAATATGCGCATTGTACATTAGCATAAAGATAATTGAATTTAACTGATTCACCTCATCTTCCATGCTATATTTCATTATTCGTAACTTATATATCACCATAAGAAAAGGCATATAATATGCAAGTAAAGTTAATACCAGGCAAATTAATAACTCATACCATTTAAAATACTCATTTTTATATAGGGTGATTTTGCTAATTACCTCATTAATAATTCCTTCATTTATTTTGGAATTATAAAAGGAGCTTTCGCTATTTATTTGATTAAGTAAGCTTTGTTTTTCTATAACTTCCTTATCTTTGTTCTCTTTCACAAATTCAAGGATAGTATCTTTTATTAATTGAGTTTGCAAATGGTTTGCTGATATAATTCTTTCAGGAAGGTAATTCACTTTATTGGTTATATTATTTCGATTAATCACATGCAAATAATTACACAAGGTAACGGAAACTACACAAATACTTACTGCAAAGATTATTCTTTGCAATATATGTTGTCTTGGTGATACTGTTTCACCTACTCTTTTTAAGGTATCTTTTAAAGCTTCCATCTTCGATCCATGTTTTTCAACATAGTTATCCAATACTTTCTTAATAATAAAATTTTTCTCTATTCCTTTGAGATACGAGTGATTTCTTGGAACGGGTTCTGTCATATCTTTTAGCTTATTATTTAAAATATAGATGAATAAAGCGATTGTTAAAGTAGCAATTACATATAAAATACCTACTCGTCCATTATAAAAGCTATCTAATTCTGGCATCATTGATATCCCATAGTTTTTTATTGCATTCAGAGGCACACAAACTCCAATTGTTATAAAAGTTAGACCTGAAAATTTATATCTAATCTTTTTTATCTTTAATGCTTGAGATGTAACTTCTTTTTTTAGATTATCAAGATTAGTCGTAAATATCTTTACTCCATTAACTGATTTATTACTATACTCCATCACATTAATACATAAAGCCAAGAACATTTTTAAGTACTTATTATGCATTGATGAGTTATATTTCATAATTTCATCTTTCACATTACTGGAAATAACGATTTGATAGATTTTTTCAGCGTGCACCCTCATTTCATTACGCTTAATATCTTTTATTGATAAAAGTATGGCATCGTCAACCATTTGATTAATATAAAAATTATGACGAACATTTGATATGAACATTGCTGTTTCATCCATAAGCTTTAACTCAATTCGCATAACCATAAATCCTACAATTTCTGAATTAATAACATAGACTAAGAGTAAGGATACCGCTATATTATTAAAATCCAAATCTGCTAACAAGATGATAACTGCTGCCACAACACAAACTACCCAAGTTGCAATAATCGTTTTTACAGTATTATTAATAATATCCTTTTCTTCTCCTGGGTATAGCATTTCATATCTACGTCTAATTTGTTCTGTATAGCCCTTAGTTAGTCCATTGCTCCTTAACACTTTATAGAGAAAAAATAGCATTCTGTATCTTTGTTTTTTTATTAGCGCAGCACCAATGTTATTTTTTGCTTTATCTTTTTTATCTTGCTTTTGAACGAAGAAGATAGTGATCGGTACTACAACGACTAGTGCTGCAACCATAATCAGAATTAACTGTCCATTCATCCAACTCCTCCTACTATTGCCTGAAACAATAAAAACCTCTCCCGATTCTCATTATTAAGATTTTTTACTATTTTTTGAATACTAGTTTCTGAAAGAGTATTTTTTAAAATATATTTGCCATTCTCATAGACCATTATTTCTCTTATTTCAAATGCTCTTCTCCTTGCCAAGACCCCTAAGTGTATAGCAATATCTTTAAGGCTATCACCAGTTTCAGCCGTGGTTCTAGGTAATGGTATAATTTCAGCGATATAGCTAATATATCTAACACCCTCCGGAGATTTTTCCCAATGAATATCGATATCAATTGCGTTTGCCACTTGTTCCTCCGCTGTCATTTCATTTGTAAATATCCCTTCCTTAGACAGTGTCGCATTACGAAAATAATCGACCATATTGGAAGGTGAATTCGTATGACAAGTTGCCATAGTACACTTTGTTCCAGCCTGTGTCAAAGTTATAAAAGCATTTGCCTGAGCTGCATCGTTAATCTCCCCAAGAAGCATTATCATAGCCTCCGTTTTTTTTCCTAAGTTAATGGCTTCCATAATACTTACATCTTCTGTTTTACGAAAAGGTACAATGTTCAAACCTGTATAGAGATGGTTAAGCCACAACTCAAACTCTGGTTCGAACGTTCTTATTTCATAGCGCTGGTCAATATATTTCAGTATCTCTTTTAGAAAAGTTGTTTTACCCGATCCCATATCTCCAGAAATAATAATATTTAGTAACCCTTTTACAATCCACTCTATGTATTTAATTACAACTTCTTTATTGTCTCCTTTAACTAGAGTATAGATATCCATTCCTCTTGTACTTTCAAATTTACGAATAAAGAAGGACCACCCAGCAGTGAACTTTGGTCTCGTTACAACAACCCTGCTGCCATTGCGTAAATAGGATAATTTATATCCGCTGGAGGAGGTTAGGTGTCCAACATTGTCATAGCGATATAAATTCTTGCACACTCTGATAAGTTCCTCTCTGCTATTAAATCCAAGAAAGGACAACCTAACAGGTTTTCCACCCAGTACAATCCATATACTGTTATAGGATTTTTCAATAGTAATATCTTCTGATTTCATTATTTCTTCCAAATAGTTATATTGCTCTTCTGTTACACCACTGGTTCCACCTAGAATACTGTCGATTGACTTTTGATAAACTAACTCATCAACCACTCCAAACCCAAATGACAACTGAAACAGGCGTTGCGCTAAGACCTCTAATTTAATAACGTAGGAAAGTACTGGTCTTATATATGCGTACGACTTATTAATATCCTCTTTCGTAACTTCATAATACGACCCATTTTCATTCTGCTTCTCTTTATCAAACCTACACTTTTTATTGAGTATGCCAAAGGCATCTAACCCATACCCTTGCTTATATTCTTGAAGTAATATTTCAAATTTATCTTGCTCTGTCAGGTGTAATATATTTCCATAAGGAATAACAAAATCAATGGTTTCTTCACTAATTTTAAGCTTACTTTGAATTAAATCTTTAATATAATCCTTTAAATACTCTCTCTCACCTAAATATCCTTCTGCACATGACCTTATTGCATGGTTTAATCTTTCTTTCTGTTCTTTTCTTTTTTCTAATGCCTTTCTGCTTATATAAAGCTCGGAAAGATTTTGATTAAGTATTTCATTAAAGATAATCTTTAACTTTTCACTAAGGTATTCTATTGTAAATTCATTTGCAATCGTTTCATCTTCGTCAGTCTCTACATCCTTTTTAAACACAAAATATATTACCAATAATGCCACTGCAGATATTAAAGCGAGATAAATTGTATTATTATCAATGACCATTTATATGCCCCCTTATAACTTGCATCCTGCTAGTTTTATAATCTTTTCCGCTGAATTAATAGATTTTCTTATAAAGTATTTTTCAGTTTCATTGGGATTATCGATACATCTTCTGACAAAGCTTAAAATACTTCTGTCAATAAGAGCATCTTTAAAGGCTGTATTATAAGGAATTGTTCCCGAATTTGTTAACTTTATTTGGTTATATTTTCTCCTTAAATTGCTCATATTGTATTTTGAATTACAATCATAGGATCCAAACAAGTAAAAAATTTTATTTCTTATTTTCTCTTTATATTCCTTATGAAACATATCTATAATTCCTATATTTTGGCTTAAGTTTACCACCACTAAGTCCGCATCCTCCATTAGGCTCATTGATAATTCATTCGTTGACGGACTAGTATCAACAAATACAACTTCATAATGCTCCTCCATTATTTTCAATAAAGTTGGAGCGACTTTACACATTTCATAATCAAAGGAACTTCGATTCATTTTTGTTGTACCTGGTAGAAGAATGACGTTTGTATCTCCTAAAGGAATACTGCAATTTTCAATTGTCTTTTTGATAATCTTATCTGATTTAAAATCTCTAATAAGGGCATCAATGCCTATGTCCAAAAAGTAATCTGAATTTTCTTTGGAATTACTTTCTACCAAAGGAGCTTCAAGATTATTAAAACTAAAATGAGTTTGAGTAATAAGTGATTTCTTTTTAAATATTATTCCCGCTATTAAAGATATCATAAGAAAGTTGCTTGTCATTGCTGTTTGACCATGTACGGGCGACCAAAAAACTATCTTCACAATTAATCACCTTTCTTTGCGGCTTTATACGCTTCTAATAATTTTTTCTCTTTTATATCCGGATAATGTAATCCTGCTTCTTTTAAGAGATAGCATTTCAATTCTCTATTAATCGAAATAAATACAAAGGACTGCTCTGTAATACAACGAATTGCATTCATAATGTTTAACTCATCCATATAAATAAAGTCAATTTTATCTTTTTCTATCAATCCCTCTAATTCATTTGATATTCTTTCACTGCCATGATTAACGCTAATCATATTCCTAATAAGGACTGTTTTGTCTTTGCAGTGTATTTGTGATATCATATTTTTAGTCAAAGCAAAATTATGTAAAAATGGATCAGAAATAATAGCTACGCGGGTACAATGTTCTGAAATTCCACTATTCATACCATAGGAGATTAAGATATCGTCATACGCATTAATCACCTCCTCCGTCAATGGGAACTTACCGTAATCTATATGCCGATAAGTGACTGGCTCTTTGTTAACATTAATTCCATTCACAGAAGGGAAAACGTACTCCAATGCTTTTGAATCACTGCTTTCTAAAATAAGCACTTTGCGCTCTAATTTAGATAAAATTCTGGCAAGATACAGAATGTAATCAAAGTTTTCTACCCCAATGTAAGCGACAATATTATTCGCCATACTCTACATCACCTTCCCTCGCATTTTCCTCGTCTACATAAAACATATAAGCATCCCTGCTTTGATCTTGCTCTGATTCCGTCGACCCCAAATCTCCAACTTCTTCCTCTACATCAGACGTAATACTAGGTGTTATGGTAACTGGTTGTTCATCGGTCTTCACTGTTTCAGTTACATTGCTGTCAATAAATTCATAATTTGATACGTCCCAGGCAGCAGCCGACACATCCACTTTCATACTTGCAGCAAGACGATTTTCTAATGACTTTCTAACTTCTGCATTTAGCTCCTGTGTATATATTTCAATAATATCTGGATTGCTTTCAATTAGTGACATCACTTGAAGACTTGGTGTATAAGTAACGATTGACGCTTCTTGAATGCTTGGCTCAACATATTTGGCTGTAATTAATCTCGATCCTTGATACAATCCCGCATCCACGATAGCAGCTGACATATTTAATAATTCATCTTCACTTAGCCAAAAATAACAGGTGGTACTTTCCGTTTGAACTCCTTTGATTACCTTTTTTGAAACAACTACATAACTTTCACCATTTGGATATATAATTCTTATATCTACCGTATCATTGCTAACGATATTAGCATTGATATGTACAACATCATATTCCATTTCCCTTTGATCTGCGGTAACTGATTTATCAGTTAACATGCCAGATAGCAGCTGTGTTCCTGTCATTATAGGTATAATAGACACTTTACCAATATCTGATTCTGTAATAAAAGTATCAATGGGCTGTTGTGAATAGACAGTTTGAATTAAAACATTCTCATTTGTAACCATCTCTCCTGCTGCTATATCCTGATCTGCTATATAAATGGTTTTTTTATTTTCTGCCATTTCCCCATAAGCATTATTCAATAATAAGGTATACTTGTCCTTAATCTGTCCTGTAATTATTATAGACGTTGCCATTGCTGCACCACCCATAACCAGAATACATAGAGCTGCAACTATAATATATTGCTTCGTAGTACGCTTTAATTTTCTTCTCATATTTACCTCCAAATACCTAGTGCGAGCAAATTACAAAACCAACACTTATGTGGCAATATTATTGAGTACATCAAGGTTAGAATTGCATTAATGTACTAGTATCGTCATACCAAGTATCAGTATTAAAATCGTGATAAGATAAGCTAGAACCACCCATTCCTTTGCTATTCGAACCAGATGCTTTGTCTTTTGCTTTGTCTTTTGCTTCTTCCTTTTTAGGTATCTACCTCCTGTCGCGCCAATAAGGAACAACAGTCCAGCAAACAAAAATGTACCTAATAGGAGAAAACCTATCATTCGAAATAACATTATTGCAGACACCTTAGCTCCTTCTGCTTCGCTAATTCCACAGCCTTTTTAATAATAATGCTTGTGGATTTCTTCACAGAATTCATAAAAATATAATTTGGACTTTCCTTAGGTCCGTAATAGTTTCTGGAAATAAATTCAACAACATCTCCATTCCTATAAGCAGTTTCATAGGCTTCGTTTCTTGGTAAAGCAACTATATTTTCTGGATAAATTCCATATTTACTGATTAAATATCTTGCATGTAATTTTGTATGATTATCATAATTACTTAGTAATAGAATTGATTTTGGAAGAAGGGAAGAATAATTAAGGAAAAAGTCTTCAAGAATTGATTGCTTTTGACATAGATTAACAACGATAAGATCAGAATTATCTAGAATAGTTTTTGTACTAAGATGAAGATTGCTTGCCGTATTAAAAAAGGTAGCATCACTAAAATCATTTAACACCTCAAGTAGTTGTTCCATACAATGATTGAATTCATAATCAAAAATCTCATTATGAATCACCCTACTCTGTGGTAGATAATATAGATGCTTTGAAATAATCTCTTTGATGAATTGTTGCATCAGCGACCTGTTGAAATCTCCACGATAAATTTTGCGGATCAGCCCTTCTAGTCCTCCTCCATCGTAATAATTTGTTCCTGAATCACAAAATAGATTTAGATTCGACCTACCTAGAAATGCCATGCCAAGATTGTTACTGCACAGACTATTCTCTATTGCCATAACGGTATATGGATAACGAATTACCGTTGCAACACAGATAGCTGCTAGATTTGCGGAGACCTGACACTTTTCATTGTCATTGCTCCAAAATGCTATTTTCAATAAATGAACACCTTCTTCCAATATGGTTTAGTAGTATTTTCAATTACATTAACTTTTATAAGTATGTAGATTTAGATCACAAAAACTTATATTCCTGGATAATGATTTTAGCATGGTTAATTTATAATTCTAAAACGCAAATCAACGTGATAGATATGTTAAGATTAAAAATAAGTTTTACTATAGTGTGGATAATGTAAGAGAGTGAATAATGATATGAACTTTACGATAGGAAAAAGAGAGAAAGACTGTTTAGAAAATGCTTGTTAGTATATGAACTATTTGTTTACTTAATCTGCTTCTATATTACCAGTATTTCAAAAAATTGTAAACATATTTCCATTCGTAAAAATAAACATACTTTTTGTAAATTTATGTATATTTATAACAAAGAGATATGCTATCAGGTGCTCGTGAATTTAAATGAAGTAATTGTTATTCGAATCCTTTATAAAAAAAGAAACTGGGAGCAATTTTTGACCCCCAGTTAAACTTTTTTACATTATCTCACAGATTCTATTTTGCTGGCTCCCATTTATAACGAATTGGAGACACAATCTCCTTTTCTTTTTATAGTTTGTCCTTTATTCCCAAATTCACATAACTATTACAGTGTTTTTCCCAAAGTATCAAGCATCTGTTGCGTTCCATTTTTACGAATTAAAACAAGTAACCTTCTAAAAACTATGTGCAATTCCTATTCTACCTATCATACCCATGCTATTTCTCACATATATCAATCGCCAATCATATATTAATACTGCTATAAATTTAACCGATAAAGCTGGATTGGAACAATTCCATCCTATATCCATAAGTTTCTGCAACCCATAAATCGGACAATTTATTTGCAATCTAATATGGAAATGGTAATTAAAATGAAGATAGATAGTGAAAATAAGGAAGATAATACAATGACTTCAATGTCACTCCAGAATAATTCTGATCAACAGGTGTGGAACTTTATTTCGGCACCTGATTTACATCCTATGAAGGTATCTGTTCTAAGAGATAAGCCAGGTACAGCAGAAGGATTGATATTCGTAGCACCTTTTACTTTATACGAATCAACCATGGTAGGTCAGACCGGTGCATTGATTATGGACCAATCCGGTACCCCTGTCTGGTTTCATCCCCTTTGCAGTACTTATATACAAAACTCTGACTTTCGTGTACAAACCTACTTGGGAAAGCCAGTTCTAACCATGTGGCAGGGTACCATATCAGGAACTCAGTCTCCTACTCTTAATCTTCCTGCCGGAGATCCAGAGCCGGGTGCCTGTTATCTTATATTAAACCAGAATTACCAGGTAATAAAAAGAATAATGGCACAGAAGGGATTCACTTCAGATTTACATGAATTCACAATAACTAAACGAAATACTGCATTATTTACTGCCATAAAACAAATTCCTGCAGATCTATCCCCTTACGGTGGACCACAAAACGGGTATATTGATGACTGTTCCATTCAAGAGGTTGATTTAGAAACCGGAGAGCTGCTTTTCTTCTGGAATGCGCTCTCCCACATCAATCCAGCAGACTCTTTTATTCCTGCTTCCACTGCTACAGAAAGTAATAATATATGGGATTGCTACCACATCAATTCGATTGATGAAGGTTCGGAACACTCCCTACTAATAAGTATGCGAAATATGTGGGCAATTTATGAAATCAATAAGGCTACTGGCGAAATTCAATGGCAGTTAGGTGGAAAATCCGGTGATTTTACAATAGAGCCCGGCGCTAATTTTTCCTGGCAGCATCATGCTCGTTACAGAGGCGATAACCGAATAAGCATGTTTGATGATGCCTGCTTTGCTTCCTCCACCTCTCCACCACAATGTCAATCCCATGGTTTGATTTTGGAACTTGATTTCTGTGAACTGTCCGCGCAGGCAGTCAGAACATACTTTCACGATCCTGCTTTATATGTTCCCAGCCAGGGGAATGTTCAAAAACTTTCTAATGGAAATCAGTTTATTGGCTGGGGACAGGAACCCTACCTTTCGGAATACGCGGAGGGAGGTAATACAAAAAACAATCCTGAACTGAATTTCTTATATGATGTGAGATTCCCAAGTGAAAATATGTCCTATCGAGCTTTTAAGAATAAATGGAAGGGGTACCCTACTGATCCACCTAGTATTGCTGTTATCTCCACCTGTAATAAGGTTCAACTTTATGCCTCCTGGAATGGTTCAACGGAAGCTGTTGCCTGGCAGGTACTTGCGGGAGCAACGCCTCATTGTCTCTCCGTTATAATTGAAAGCACTCCAAGAACAGGCTTTGAAACTAAGATTCATCTCAAATCAGTTGGACCATATTTTCAAGTCAACGCACTTGATTCCTATAATCAAATCCTTGGCACTTCAAGGATAGCTGCAATATAGCAATAAATAGTGTGCATAGAAAAACTGCCACATATCATGTGGCAGTTTAAAAGCACCTTATTTTATATGTTTGACCTGTCTACTTGACAAGGGGCATATCATTCAATGATAGTTAGGTGTATTATAAATGTTCTTATTAAATAGTTTTATTAAATGTAGTTTTATTAAATGGTCTTAATTTTCATCAAATATTAATAAAATACTTACACCCTTTATAGCGGTAAATCCTTCTCCTTAAACACTTTCATACCAATAACATAAAGTACAATTCCAATCATTGCAAGTGCAATAAACTCCACAAGAAAACCTTCACCATTTATTATTTTGGCAGTATCAAACAAAGAATTCAACGACAAGTACTTAAATGCTTCCAAGCTATCGCTGGTTTGCCCCATCATTTTAAATATAAAGAAAGCTATTGGTATTCCTGCTCCCAGCGCCATATAGTTCTTTGATAAATTAAAAATACATGAAAACAGGAACGAAACACTACTTATAGCAAACATTAAAAGAAATAACCCTAGATTAAGCATGATATAGTCATGTATACTAAAATCGATACCCTTATCCGAAGCAACAGCCTCCATTGCCAGCTGGTTATTAATTATTGTCAGGAAGATTGCCTGAGGAATACCAGACGCATTAACCGCAGCCTCAAGCGCTTCCTGGTTGTCTTTTATTTTTCCCATATCAGAAGCAAGGTCACTTTCCTCCACTCCTAACACTGCAGCTGCAGCTGTAAGTCCTGTAATAACTTTATTTTGCATTTCTTCATCAGGTGCCTCATTTGCATTTTCTGCTATTTTAAGTCTAAGATAGGCTGAGTAAACCTCTTCGTCCATTTCTCTAGCCTGTGCTCCGACTTTTAACGCATTAGCATCCTCTAAAATTAATGTTAAATCCTTTTCTATGTCCGCCTCATCAATATCAAGAACCTTACTGACCGCCTTAATATCCTCCGTATAACCCTTCCCCCAAACACATCCTTGAAATGCCTGAACGGAAAAAAGTCCTACTATTGTTATGATAAATAACATTGCAAATAGAGATGTAATAAAATAAGCAGCCTGAGTTCTCACTACCACGCTTCTTTTTGTAGGAGTTGATAAAAGATAAGCCATAGAACCTCTATCTACCTGTGAGGCAATAAGGCTGTTGGCTGTAATAATAATAAATACAAGCGGTAAAAGAATCCCTTGCAAGCCATAAAACGTCTGTGCTAGCATACCTAGAAATGTTGTCATTCCAATCAGTGCAGAAAGCGGTGTATCCTTTAAAAGATCTGTCACACTGCTAATTGTCGTTGGATTAAAAACTGCAATTAATACCATATTGAGTACACAAAGTATCAAGGTAAATAGGAACCATATCTTAAAATTTGCCTTTAAGGTCTGTTTAAAAATTATTTTACTAAACATAGCTTCTCCTCCTTAATATAAACTCTTGAAATATCTTTCAAGGGTGTATTTAATTTCAGTCATAAATTTAAGATTATACCCTTTCAGTGTTTGCGTAAGAGCATTTATATTTCTGTCGTTTATATGAAGTACCACTTGACATTGCTCCTCTTTCTTGCGTTCAATTTGAAAATTCTCTGTTAAAAACCGTTTGAAGTCCTCACCAGTTTGAAACTCTATTTTATAAACCTTATCTTCATTGTACTTTATTTCATTTGTTGCTTTTACAGCAATAATCTTTCCATCCTTTATAAGTGCTACCTTATCACAGGTATCTTCAACTTCCTCAAACATATGACTGGACATGAAAATAGTTTTGCCTTTTTTCTTTTCATCTTTTAAAATATCAATAAACTCTGCTCTCATTAGGGGATCTAGTCCTGTTGTGGGTTCATCCAGTATTAGAATTTCCGGATCAGACATGAAAGCAGCAACAATAGCAGTTTTCTGTTTCATCCCCTTTGACATGCGTTTCAGGTTGGCAGTTGGATCTAGCTGCAGTTTATTCATAATTGCATTCGCGTAAGACATATCCTTAATTCCCATAAGCTCTGCTTGTCTTTTTAGAAATTCTTTACCTGTTGAAGCATCTGGAAATGCAATTTCACCCGGTATGTATCCGACGCATTTCTTAATCTCAGCAGAATCAACCCAGCAGTCTAATCCATTAATCAAAGCTCTCCCACTCATGGGCTTTAAAAACCCCATCAGTTGACGAATTGTTGTGGTTTTTCCTGCTCCATTTGTGCCAACAAAACCAAATACTTCACCTTTTTGTATGGATATGTTGATATCAAAAACACCACGCCCAAAACCATAATCCTTAGTCATATTCTTAATTTCAATCATAGACATTGATCTGGCACCTCCCTAAACATTTGAATTTCGATCATAAAATTTCATAAAGTAATCTTCCAACGTAAACTTTATTTCCGATATGAATTTTAGATTATAGTCAGCTATAATGCACATAAAGCGGTTGATATCTGCATCTTCAATCTGAATTTTCACTTGGTTTTCTTGTGGCTTAACTGATTTTATAGTTAGCTTTTTTTTCGCCTCAACCTCATTACAAAAGCGTTCAAACTCACTTTTTGAATTAAATTCAATTTTATAGGATTTATTTTTATTATGATGTAACTCGTCTACCATAAAGGTTGACATCAAACGTCCTTCTTTAATAATAGAGATCTTATCACAAGTAGCATCAATCTCTGTGAAGATATGACTTGATAGTAAAATTGTTTTACCTTTTTCTTTTTCCTCTTTAATAAATTCAATGAATATGTTTTGCATAATTGGATCGAGTCCGCTGGTAGGCTCATCAAGGACAAGTATTCCGGGGTCATGCATAAATGCCGTTACAATAGCAAGTTTTCTTTTCATACCCAATGACATACGTTTCAGTCCACCAGATGGCTCTAGTTCAAATTTTTTTATTAAGTGTTCTGTATAGGACAGGTCTTTCAACCCACGTAATTCTGCCATCATTTGAATAAACTGCGTTCCAGTTAATGCTTCAGGTAATGCAATCTCACCAGGCAGATATCCTAGATTTTGTTGAATATCACTTGCTTTTTCCCAACTATTCCTGCCTTCCACAAAGGTTTGACCTTTCTGTGGTCGAGAAAATCCCATTATATGACGAATTGTAGTGGTCTTCCCTGCTCCATTCGGACCTAAAAAGCCATAGACCTCACCCTTTTCAACATGAAAAGACACATCAAAAACTCCACGACCGTGACCATAGTCCTTCGTCAAATGGTCAATTTGTATCGTTGACATAGTAAAAACTCCTTCCAAACTAAATTTTAAATTCCAGCCTTTTCAATGCTTTTAATTATTACTTAGCAATACAAATATTTATCTATTCGCTTATAAAACATCTGTTTTCTTTCACGAAAACTATTTATTGCCAAACTTTACAATTGTAGTCTATAATACATGTGTAAATTAAACCAGGTTTACATGTGTTCATTATATTACAAATGTAAACTACGTCAATTTACAGATAAGCGATAAGTGTTCACTATCTTTCAGCTTATAAAAAAGTGTCTATTATCTTTTTAAAATTATAAGGAAGTAGGTGTTTACTATTGGATAATAACCAGGACTTAAGAATAAGAAGAACACATAAAACGATCAGGACAGCCTTCTTTGAACTGATGGATACCATTGGTTTTGATAAAATAACAGTACAGAACTTGACTCAAAAGGCAATGATTAGTCGAACTACATTTTATTTACATTATAAAGATAAATTTGATTTATTAGATCAAATTGAAAATGAAATTTTAGAAGGTTTAAGAGGTATTTCTTACGAGTTACAAACTGATATATGGAAGAATTTATCACTTACTGATGAAAAACCCGTTTCCATCTTAATCAAAGTTTATAATTATGTTAAAGCAAATGAACAATTTTTCAAATTGATTATGGGTAAGAATGGTGATCCTTCTTTCTTCAAAAAGCTGAATGAAACTATGAAAAGTGTTTCTCATACAGTCCTTGATGTAAAAAGACTAAAAATTCCAGAACATTATGCTCTGGCAATTGTAATAGGTATTCAGACCAGCTTTATTAATGAATGGTTGAATTCCGGTATGAAAGAAACACCAGAAGAACTGGTAGCAATCATAACTCAAGTCATGCAGGATGTACCTAAAAATATATATCTTTAGATATCTTTTCTTCATTAAAAGAGCTGCTTCCCTACTAATTAATAATAGTAGGGAAGCAGCTCTTAAACTTCTTTAACTTTTTCCTATGAGTTATTAACATATCTTACTGACAAGCTAAATTATATATTGCAATAACTTCTTCCTTCGTCGGCTGAACCGGATTAGAGGGCATACAGGTATCCACCATAGATAAGTCAGCCAAGGCGTTAAAATCCTCATTTTTAACATTAAATTCTTTAAAGCTCTTAGGTATCTCCACCTGTCTGCATAGGTTTTTTATGTATTCAATACATGCTGTCGTAGCAGCCTGTGGTGTCATTTCTCTGCTTCCCTGAATCTCTAAAGCATCCGCGATTAGCTTAAATCTCATCTGAACCTCTGCTGATCTGCCATTGAACTCCATAACATAAGGTAACAATATGGAATTGCATACACCATGGGGTAGATTGTATAGACCACCCAAAGAATGTGCCATCGCATGCACCATACCAAGTCCACTGTTGGAGAAGGCCATACCTGCCGTGTACTCTGCATATGCCATCATATCTCTGCCTTCCACATCATTTCCATTCATAACAACACGGGGAAGAAAGTCTTTAATTGTTCGAATCGCCCATAGCGCATCCTTATCCGTTAAAGGAGATGCATCTCTGGATAGTACCGCTTCAATTGCATGTGTCATTGCATCCATGCCCGTTGCTGCAGTTAACTTCTTTGGCATAGATAACATAAAGTCAGAATCATTAATAGCAATGCTGACCATACAGTTGGTATCTACCATAACCATTTTTGAATGAGTTCTTGGATTGGTCACAACATAGAAGCAGGTTACTTCTGAACCGGTTCCTGCTGTCGTATTGACTGCCACAATTGGAATCGAAGGGTTCTTGGATTTATTAACACCTTCGTACTGCTCAATCTCTCCGCCATTGTTAAGAACGATTCCAACAGCCTTAGAGGTATCAATGGGAGAACCACCACCGACTGCTACCAATAAGTCAACCTCCAGAGTTCTTGCTGCCGTAATACATTCCTTAATAATATCAACGGTTGGATTTGGAAGTACATTATAGTAGATTGCATACTCTATTCCAGCCTTTAATAACTCCTCCCCTACACGAGTCGCAGTTCCTGACTCATATAGAAACTTGTCGGTTACAATTAAAGCACGTTTTAGATTTCTCTTTTTTAATTCCTCTGGAATCTGACAGATGGAACCTTTTCCAAAGAAACTGGTGGTAACCGAGTTTATTCTTTGCATCTGCATAGTTCACTCCATTTCTGCGCTTGTCTTCTGCGCATCTATCCTTTGTGCTAAGTAAGTTTCGTATTTTATATACGCATTTACAGCATTTACAGCACTTACAGCATTTATAACTTTTATAACTTTTACATCATTTACAACTTTTACATCATTTACATCCTTTACAACTTTTTACTGTTTTTAACTTTTTGATCCTTTGACTCTAGAATTCAATATATCTATAGTCTTTGGGGTCAATTCTCTTAAGCATCATCATTTCTTCGCTGGAAGGCACTGGTGTATACTCCACCCTCGGATTTTTAATTTCAAAAGCTGTATTGGCTATGACTTCTTCTAAGCTTGAGGTAGGATGTATGGTATCAAGCACAAGTTCTCCGTCTTGGTATTTAAAGACACAAAGCGGTGTAACAATGCGATCTATATTACCTTTAGTGGTGACAAAATCCACTTTTTTAACAAAGGTTCTGGTATCATGCTTCGTACGCCAGATAATGGCTCTTTTTGCTGTTGGAATCAGTACTGCACTGCCTGCTCCTCCGGGCATTCGTACCTTTGGTTTATGATAATCTCCGATTACCGAGGCATTCACATTGCCCTGAACATCAAACTGTATCCCACTCAAGAAGGCAACATCCAGCCCACCTCTCATGGAAAGGTCAAATACTTCCGCCAAGGGGAATTCTGAGACACTATTTTCAAATAATTCGGCTCCTGCACTGGTATGTTTCATAAGCATTCTAGGCTTAGGATCTACACCGCCTGGAATGTTCAGATGCACCGCATGCGGTGCATGAAGTGCTTTTGCCAGCAATAAAGCAATCATAGGCATATGGGAAGATACACCATGAAATACAATATCCTTATCCTTTATCAACCTTGACATTGCACAGATCATGATATCGCAGGGGCGAAGGCTGTTATTATGTAATGGACTGTTTTCACCTGTTTTATATAGCATTCTGTATTCCCCCTATCTTTTAAACTCTTTTGCTTTATATTTATCTAAATACTTCTCTAGTTCATCTCTATCTTTCATTGCTTTAAACTCATCCAGCTGTTTCCGATCGATATCGTACTTTGTAGGACAGGAACAGGGTGCTGCTCCTTTTGGCGCATGGACAACTGCCGACACCAGGAAATGCGGTATGTCTGCTTTCTCTCTGGAGAAGGCAAAGGTATTCTCCTGTACAATTGTTTCAGCCGAAATGATTACCTTTTTTGCAGCTCTGGAGAACAGAACGTCCTCATATTTTGGTCCGGTAATTCTTGCATTTCCATTACTATCCGCTTCTTGAACATGAATAATTGCAACATCCGGTCTTATTGCCTTCACCACTGTTACCATTTCACCTGTGAAAGGGTCCTGTATCTTGGTAAAATAATCGTTTGCCTCAATCAGATCACTAATCTGCAAACCTCTTACTGGCATAAATCCTACTCCCATACTGGCAGCCCTTAGAGCAGATATAACAGTGTAACAAGCATGCTCGTTGCCTTTCACTGTTCCTTCCTGTACTGCTTTTCTATAATGTCCTGCAAGGGAATATTCTGTTTCATAGCTAATAAAGCCTGCATCTACACTGTGAACGCAACCAGCGAGACAAAGTAAATCCACATCCATGGCTCCCGCGGTCTTAACTAATTGTAAGTTTTGCTTTTTCTGCCTTGCTATCTCATGAACCAAAGCCATAGGTGCGCGATGCAGGGCATTACCGCCTATTCCTACAATATCCTTATCCTGAATAAGCTCCACTGCTTGTGTGAGTGACATTAACTTGCTCATGATTACTCCTTTCATGCCTCTATTTTGCCAGATTACATGCAATCTGAATTGCGTCCCATACACCAGAAAATGGTGGTGCATATACGAGATCCGTCATACCTAATTCGTCTGTGGTCATGCCAGCATGAATGGCTACTGCAAAGGAATCTATTCTCATAACGGCACCTTTTTCGCCGCAAGCCTGAGCACCTAACAATTTTAGCGTACCTGCTTCGTAGATAACTTTAATGGTAATTGGTGTAGGATTAGGGTAATAGGCTGGATGATCGTTTGCTTGAACAATAACTGTTTTATATTTTTTCTTCAGCCGTTCCGCATCAGCTTCACCAAGACCTGTTCGTCCCATTTCAAGGTTGCAGACTTTAATTGCTGCAGAACCCAGGGCACCAATGAATTTCTGATGCTCTCCTGCCAGGTTAGCACCCGCAATACGCCCGCATTTATTCGCTACTGTACCAAGTGCCAGATAGCTGTCTTCCTCCATAGCTTCGTTATATACCAGAATACAATCACCTGCTGCATAGATATCCTCAATAGAAGTTCTAAGCTCTCTGTCTACAAGGATTGCACCGTTCTTTGACCTGCGAATTCCTGTATCTTTAAGGAATTCAGTACTTGGGCGAATGCCAATAGCAACAATTACGAGATCTGTATTGTAAATACCCTTATCGGTTTCAATTTGGTTCACCTTACTAGCCCCATGAAAAGCTTTTACCTTTTCATTCAGATGAACTTTCACACCATGCTTTTCTATTTCTTTCTGTGCTAGCTCGGATAATTCTTCATCAAAGGGAGTTAGAATTCTGCCCGCAGCTTCAATTAGCCTAACTTCTTTGCCCAGGCTTAAAAATGCTTCCACACATTCAATTCCTATGTATCCACCACCGACAATGGTTACATTTTTAATCTCTGGCTTCGCTGCATATTCCTTTAAGAAGATCCCATCCTCCAGAGTTTTTAACACGTGAACCCCTAGCATATCCACTCCTGGGAAGGGAGGCACTATGGAAGCTGCACCTGTGGCAATCATCAGCTTATCGTATTTATCAATAAACATGGTTTTATCTTTTAGGTTATTGATGAAGATCTGCTTTTTCTCAACATCCACCTTAACAACTTCATGATATAAATGGGTTTCAATTCCTGCCTCACTGAATTTCTCTTGCGTACGCGCAATCATACGGCGGTAATCATCATTATAATCACCTACATAGTAGGGAAGTCCGCAGGCTCCGTAAGAAAGAAAGCCACCCTTTTCGTATACAACAACTTCACAGGTCTTATCCATTCTGGCAATCTTGGAAGCCGCTGACATACCTGCCGCTACTCCTCCAATTATAATTATTCTCATAACAGCTCCAATCTGCTTGTATTAAGTGCTACTGTTTTAGTCGATTTGATTAATCCTATGTTCTACATCAGCCATTGCTTCCTTTGCAGATTTTTTACCTGCAAAAGCATTTGTGATTTCTTCATAAAATACCTTGTTTTTATCTCCGGCTGCTACTATATTAGGAATTGGTTTTGCATTTTCAAACATACTCAGCTGACATTCATACCAGGGATATTGTGATAATCCATCGATATAACTCTGTCTGCGAATTGGTGCTCCACTGTGAGCGCCAGCAATTTTATCTATCTGGGGGGAACGCAGGAAACGCAGAAGCTTTTCTGCCTTTTCTTTATTCTGACTGTTGGTACTAATGGCAAAAGACCAGGTAACATTCCAAGCTGTATTGAAGGTGGTGAAGCCCAAATCTTCTTTTTCCACGCAGGAGTCCGTATATACTACACCTAACTGTCCGCTCCAGGTAACCGCCATAGCAGTTTTCTTCTGCCAAATTGCATTAACTATTTGTTCATTACCATAGGTGTCAGTATCCAAGGGTGCATATTTTCTTAGTTCATAATAATTCTCTAATCCACTGATTACTTCCGAATTATTGCAAGTAACTCCTAGTGATTCTTTATCATATACATCTGAACCGCCCATTCTTAAGAAAGGAAGTGCATCTGTAAATATTTCAGAGGGATGTGCTTTCATGGCTACCGCTGCCATCTCGCTATTTGACCCAAGGACAGTAGCCGCTTTTATGTATTCATCAGGTGTAATTACATTATCAAATAGCTTTCCGTACTTCTCCTTCAGGATGCTTTTACGGTATACTATCATATGTCCATCACAAAAGGATGGGGATAAGTAGGTTTTATTGTTGAACTTCATTTCCTGCAAAATAACAGGTAGAATATCTTCCTCTTCTAATTCAAGGGGTACTAAGTAACCCTTTTCAGCAAAGTCTCTTAGCCAGAGATGTCCGGCAACCATGATGATGTCATAAAATGCCTTTCCGGCAAATACCTCAAGCATCGTTTTATAATATTCTGCCCAGGGTACTACATCAAATTGAACCTCTTCTTCAAATTGATCCAGGATATTTAACTTTTTATCAACATACACTGCAATTGCAGGATCTGCTACTGCCAAAACCTTTATTACTGCTTTGCTCATAAAAATCTCCATTCTGCCAATGCCTGATAAGCGATACATCAGCACAAAATATTCATATTATATTAATAAGACTTTCACCTTGTACTATGAAATTATTATTTATAAGAAAAGGGCTGTACTTAATGAAAAGCCAGCCCTGATTATTCATTTTAGTACTAACTACCATGCCTAACCTTCGTATTAGTTTTCTGCTTGAGGTGGTGCATCTATAATTCCAACAACTATAGCATCCAAAGGAGCAGACCTATCTATCGCAAATTGTGTTGTTTTACCTGTGGTAATCAATACTAACTCGCCTATTCCTGCACCTAAAGTGTCTGCCGCTACAAAGATTTTGGATTTCTCTCCGTAATACGGTTCAATAAGCAGTAGCTTATAACCCACCAGATTACTGCATTTTCGCGTAGAAACGATTGTACCTTTTACTGTACCAATAATCATCCTTCTCTCCCTCTCTGCTTTATTTTTAGATAAATAATTATGATATGATTCTATTCAAATGTATGAAACATTTAATCTGTCATATATTCACAATTATCTATTAGTTTTCTCTAATAATACTTACCAGCTGACCCTGTTGTATTTGAAAAGCACTCGCATCATCCGTATCAATATGACAGTCTAAAGCGTACTTCGAGCTGACACGAATACATACATTATGTAATATGCCACCCTTATCACCATTCACTAGTAAGTTAACCTTCTGTCCATCAATAACATTAAATTGTCTTGCTTCTTCCGGGGTCATATGTATGTGTCTATCAGCAATTATAACGCCTTCCCTAATTGTAACTTCACCTTTTGGACCACGAAGGGTAATTCCAACAGATCCAATAATATCTCCGGAGGTTTTGACTGGTGGCTTCAAACCCAGCTTTCTTGCATCGGACATTGCAACCTCTACTTGTGTATGTGATCGTTCCGGACCAAGAACTCTTATTTTGGAGAGTGTTCCTTTTGGTCCAATCAATTCCACAGTTTCATTGGCAGCAAACTGCCCAGGCTGGCTTAACGGTTTCATATGGGTTAACTGATAGCCTTCACCGAATAATATATCTACATGTTTTCTGTTTAAATGCACATGCTTTGCAGAAATACCTATCGGGACCTCTGTTCTTGTCTCTGAAAAATTCTGCAAACTTTGTATTACCAGCTTTGTTACCTGTTCAACGAATACCTTATCGTAATTCATAGCCCTACCTCTTCTTGTCTCTAGAGAACAAAAATGTGCCTCGCACACACTCTCATATTGAGATACTTTTAATACACACCTTTTGTTCCGCACACATAGGGGCATCATTAGCCCGAAGGGCTTTAAATCTATAGGAAACGAGGACTTAAAGCTATAATTTAACAAGAGCATTCCTATAGATTTAAAACGTGCCTGCATATGTCAGTTATTGGGGGGGGGATTATGCAGGCACTTAATGGGGAATAACGTGTTTCTAAAACAAATTACTTATATTGAGATTAGGTACCATAAGCTTTTATCAATTAGTAAAATGAATTTCCTGCTGTCATTCCAAAGCTGTCTGCTGTCATTCCAAAGCTGTCTGCTGTCGTTCCAAAGCTGTCTTATGTTCAACTTACAGCACCTAATTTCTGGCATTATTTAATAAATGGAAGAATTGCTCCAACACCATTATGTGGTCTTGGAATTACATGAACAGCAACTAGTTCACCAAGTCTTGATGCTGCTTCCGATCCAGCTTCTGTTGCTGCCTTCACAGCACCTACATCGCCTTGGACCAAAACTGTAACTAAGCCTGAACCAATTTTCTCTGAACCAACTAATTCCACTGCGGCAGCTTTTAACATTGCGTCTGCTGCTTCTATAGATGCTACAAGGCCTCTGGTTTCTATCATCCCTAAAGCCTGCATACCTGCTTTACTTGTCTTAACTGCTTTTGTTTCTGTGCTTTCAGTTGCCATTATGTACCACCTTTCTATTAGCTTACCCGGCTATTTACAGCCAGGGGTATCGTGATTCACTCACTTTACCTTTGCATTAATGAGATTTAATAACTTCACAACCTCAGGATGTGGATTGCTTATTGTTACCGCAACCTTTAAATTATCCTTACCAATGATACTTTCCGCCGCATTTGCAGCCTCTATCGTCGCATTTACCGCCGAGGTTTCACCAGCTACAATTGTATGTACCATTCTTCCACCAAGGGTTTTGTGGCAGCTAACCAACTCCACTTCAGCCGCTTTCATCATCGCGTCTACTACAATGACAGAGTTAGCGAAATAATTTACTTCAACTACGCCAATTGCGTTTCGTTTCAAGTTAACAACCCCTTATTATTTAATGGCAGGAAGAATTTTAGCAATATCAGCGTGTGGTCTTGGGATTACATGAACTGCAACTAATTCGCCAAGTCTGGATGCTGCTTCCATACCGGATTCGGTTGCAGCTTTCACAGCACCAACTTCACCTTTAACAATAACAGTAACTAAACCTGAACCAATTTTCTCTGTTCCCACTAATTCTACATCCGCTGCCTTAAGCATTGCATCTGCTGCCTCTATTGATGCAGTTAAACCTCTTGTTTCAATCATTCCAATTGCTGACATAATAATTTACCTCCAATAATAATTTAATTTTTATATTTTTTTGCAAATTTATTTGTTATATTTTATTTGTTTTAAAATTTACTTTAGTAATTCGTGCAAGCTTATTGACACCTCCATATGGTAGCTCGATTATTGAAGTAATTACTTCTTTTTCCTCATTAAACCTAAGAGCTGCTTCCTTTGCGACCTCAATCGCAACTTTAACATCTGAAATGCTGCCTTCAAATTTGACCTGTGTGGTTAATGGAATAAATGCACTTGTATCTTTAGGGTTAATGGTATCTATTCCTAGAATTTTAATATCTGCTGCCTTACATGCCTTATCCATTGCATAGAGTAAAGCACCATATCCTGCACACTCCAGAAATCCAATTGCCATTTCATACCTCTTTCTAAACTATGTTCACGCTGTCTACTTTGCTGTTTACTCCTTAAATTACACGAAGACCACCATCTGCAAGCATACATCTTCTGCGTCTTGTAAAACTCTTCGCACAAGTAATTCCTTCTCCGGTTGGACCTGCGATTGTCATTGTCGCATGACCTTCTCCTCCTATGCCTACCCCTTGCAAAGTACATCCATTCTTAACAAAGATAGTTGTCTCAACTTTTCGTGCAAATTTCGTCATGTGATCAACATTTTTTGAGAACATAGACGCTGTATGACGATTACCGTCTTCTGCAATTAACGCATATTGAATTGCTTCCTCCAGATTATTGCATCGAACAATGGGAAGTACTGGCATTAATTGTTCTACCAATACAAAGGGATTATCATGTGCTACATCACAAATTAACAATTTCACATCTGACTTGCCTTGTATACCGATTGCCTCCAACATTTTTCCAGCATCCTGACCAACCCATTTCTTATTCACCTTATATTCACCATCATAGAGGAATACAAGCTTTAAGATTTCTTCCAGCTGTACACCATTTAATAAAAATGCGCCTTCTTCTACCATGTGGTAGATAAAATCATTTGCTACCTCTTTAAGAACAAATACTTCTTTCTCGGCAAGGCATAATAAATTATTATCGAAAGAAGCTCCATAAAAGATGTCTTTTGCTGCTTTTTTAATGTCTGCTGTCTCATCTACGATAACAGGGGGATTACCCGCTCCTGCTCCGATTGTCTTTTTACCGGATCTTAGAAGTGCATTCACCATAGGTGTTCCGCCAGTACCAACCATTAATCGAATCTTTGGACTGGAGGAAATTATATTTACAGTATCCATGGTAGGTTCTTTTACCATTGTAATTAAGTTGGCTGGACCATCATTTTCAATAATTGCTTTATTAATCATCTGTAAACAATAAGCACATACATTTTTTGCACTTGGATGAACATTGAACACAACAGTATTCCCACCGGAAATCATGCTTATTGTATTGTTAATAATTGTTTCTGTAGGATTGGTTACCGGTGTAATAGCTCCAATCACTCCAAAAGGTGCATATTCTTCAATCATTAACCCGCTATCTCCAGAGATAGCATCTGTAGTCAAACATTCAGGTCCTGGGGTATTATCAATTACGGCAAGATGTTTCTGAATTTTATCCTCATAACGTCCCATCTTACTTTCATCTCGTACCATTCTAGCCAGTGTTTCAACATTTTCACGAGTTACTTTACGAATAGCATCTACTAATCTTTTTCTGTCTTTTAACTGGTACTTCTCTATGTAAATCTTCTGCGCCTCATATGCAGCCTCAATGGCATCTTCTGCTTTCTCAAAAACACCATAGTTACCATTATCATAATTAGGATTTGCTTTGCTTGCTAAAAGGCTTGGATTATTGATTTCAAGATTCTTTAGAACCTGATTAACAATCATACTAATTTCATTTGCTCCAAATTCCATTTCTACCTCCCTGCTTTCGCAGCTCACACTATCCTTTATATTGGCTTGTAACTTGCTCTGTCACACGGCGAACTACTTCAGCTATTATGTCTTCTTTGCTCTGCTCTTTGGTAACTTTTGCCTCAGCAGCCTTCATTAATGTGCCGCCACAACCGCAGCCTGTATTAGTAGTTTCGGTTTTAGCTACAGGGCGTACCAACGAAGTAACACCTTGTAAATGAACTTCATCCTTCCTCATAGTCGTAGCCGTTTCCACTGGGACGGACGATACAACATCCCTGGTATTGCTGGCATTCACAGCACAGGGTGGTACTCCACCTTGTGTAATACCAAGATTTTTACGTACCACTAAGAGGTCATCTACTTGGGAACAGGACAGCTCATTTTGCTTTCCGATAATTCTTTCCGTATACATTAATACGGTCGCATAATACTCGATTGACTCCAGTCGGAAAAAAGCTTCAAAAATATCCTTTCCCCAGGTTAAGGCTCCATGATTCGCTAGCAACACTCCGTTATGAGTCCTACAAAATGGAGCGATGGAATCTGGGACTTCTTGTGTACCAGGTGTGGCATAATGAGCAATCGGTACAGAACCCAATTGGACTACTGCTTCTGGTAGAATTGCTTTGTCCAGGCTAATTCCTGCTATTGCAAATGAGGTTGCTACAGGTGGATGTGCATGTGCTACTGCTCTAACCTCCGGATTTTCCTGATACACTCTAAGATGCATCTTTATTTCAGATGAGGGTTTATGGGTTCCAGAAAGAATTTTGCCATTCATATCGATTTTAACCAGCATGTCCAGGGTCATAAACCCTTTTGAAACACCTGTTGGTGTTGTCCATATTGCGTTTGGACCTACCTTGCAGCTGATATTACCATCGTTTGCAGCAACAAACCCTTTCATATACATCCTTTTGCCTACTTCTAATATTGCTTTTTTGGCTTCGAAATCGGAAGGATATTTAACACCTTGAACCATCATATTATAATCACCTTCTTTACTTCTATTTTTGTTTATGATGAAATCTTACTATATTTATGTTGTTTTGTCAATGTATTATTTTGTATATTATCGGTTTTGTCTCACTTTTATTTGTGTTGTTTTGTGTTTTTACCCAAATATTAATAGCTTTCTATAATATTCCTTTACATGTACTCAAAAATATGCAATAATATATTACAATGTAATTAAGAGGATATCCCCACTGCCAAGGGGATTCCCCAAATATATAAAATACAAAAAGAACACAGAATTTTCTATATGAATCGGGGTGGATGAAATGCTTGCAATAACCAGAAAAGCAAAAATCAAAGATATAATATTGGAGAAAAAAAGTGTAGTTGTTTCTGAACTTGCCGATTTTTTCTCCGTAACAGAAGAAACCATTCGAAGAGATTTAAAAACCTTGGAGGATGAAGGTTTTCTTATTCGTACTTATGGCGGTGCCTTTATACAGGATGGTGTACAAAACGAGGTGGAGCTCTCAATTCGCGAAACAGCCTATACCGAAAGCAAACAACTAATCTCCGCAAAATGCAAAGAACTTATTCATAATGGTGATTCCATCTTCTTAGATGCTTCCACCACTGCATTATTTATTGCTAGAGCAATCAAAGATATGCGTCTTACCATTTTAACGAACTCGTTAAAAGTAATTAATCTTCTAACCGATTGTCCAGATATTCGTCTTATCTCCATCGGTGGTACTTATAGTCCGGGCAGTATGTCTTTTACTGGAAGAAGCGCTCTACAATCCTTAGAAAACTATTATGTAGACAAGACATTTATGTCCTGTCGTTCCCTCTCTCAAGTTCATGGCATCACAGATTCCAATGAGGGAATGTCCGAGATACGCCAGAAACTTTTGACTCGTAGCAATAATATTTACGTGGTTGCTGACCATTCTAAGTTTGATAAGACCTCCTTTATAAATATCTGTAATTTCAATAGTATTACTGGTCTTCTGACAGATAAACAGCTGGATCAAGAATGGGTTAAGTTTTTAGCTGATAACAATGTAACCTATTATGAATGCAAGAAATAACTTGGATGAAGTGCCAGCTTAGCTGGCACTTTTCTTTTAATATTTCGTATTCCAGCAGATTAACAAGCCCCCAAAGCTTCGTATTAAAAATGGGAGACGATTTACCGTCTCCCATTTTTAATACTATTTATTCGCTTTTGCAGCTGCTTTTTTTGCAAAAATTTCTTTTAAGGACTCGTTATATGGCGCTCTGGCAATACCATATTCGGTTATAATTCCAGCAATTAAATCATTATCAGTTACGTCAAAGCAAGGATTAAACACCTTAACTCCCACTGGAGCCATACGCTCTTTGTACCACATTTCTGTAATTTCTTCTGCAGGTCTCTCTTCAATATGAATATCTGCACCAGTTTTTGTATTCAGGTCAATAGTGGAAGTAGGTGCACAGATATATACCGGAACATTATATCTCTTTGCAACGGTAGCAACCACAGAAGTACCAACTTTATTTGCTGTATCTCCATTGGCAGCAACACGGTCACATCCAACAAATACCGCATTAATCCAACCATTCTTCATAACCGTAGCAGACATATTGTCACAAATTAAGGTTACATCCATCTTTGATTCGTGTAACTCATATGCAGTAAGTCTTGCACCTTGTAAAAGTGGTCTTGTTTCATCAGCAAATACTCTAAAATTGTAACCCTTCTTTTGTCCAAGATACATAGGTGCTGTTGCTGTACCATATTTTACGGTAGCTAACTGCCCTGCATTACAATGGGTCAAAAGGCCATCACCTGGTTTAACTAAAGATAATCCATATTCTCCAATCTGTGTACATACCCAGATATCTTCTTCTCTTATTTCTACTGCTTCCTTATGTAACAACTGTTTAAGTTCTGAAACAGTTTTATCTGTATTTGCTTTAACGACATCTTCCATACGATTCAAAGCCCAGAATAAATTAACCGCGGTAGGACGGGAGGATGCTAAATAATCCTTTGCATCTTTAAACTGTTCATAGAACTCCTCATAAGTTTCCGCCTTAATCTCTT
This sequence comes from Bacillota bacterium, assembly GCA_023407575.1. GTDB lineage: Bacteria > Bacillota > Clostridia > Lachnospirales > Lachnospiraceae > Mobilitalea. Next base: position 139,709 of record JAEYLX010000033.1, on the reverse strand, counting down.
TAGCCGCAAGATAGATACCGATTGCAGCGGCAACACCAATAGCTGGTGCCCCTCTTACCTGAAGCAGATATATTGCATTCCAAATCTCCTTCTGTGTTGTCAGATTAAGTATTTCTGTATTATATGGAAGCTGTGTCTGGTCAATTATAACCAATGCACTATTTTCATCATCCAAGGCTACGGTATCATAATCTAAAATAGACTTTTTTGTACTCATGTTGTCTCTTCCTTTCCATATTAAATTACAAGCTTTTTTAATACATAAATATGTTAAGCTTGTAATCTACACACTGGTTACGCTAGAATAAATTTCTATCTTATTAAAATTTTGCAATTGCTTCTTCCATAGCTTTTCTATAGTCAGCACCGGATAAGAAGCTTTCTCTATTCATGATATATTTCTTAGCTAAGGTAATTACAATCTTTTCTGCTCTTGCACGTTTATCAAGATCTGGTATAGATGTAATATCTTTTACATTAGCCATACCAACAGTACGTCTGATGGATTCCATGCCTGCAACCGCTGCTGTATCAGCCAGAACTGTTCCAAGATACCATTCCAGGAAGCCTTCCGTCTTAGCCATGGTATCCGTTACATTCTCTTTATAACATACTTTGAATTTTGCAATAAACTTGTCTACTATTTCTTCAATACAATCGAGAATCCATCCGCAGAACTCTGCTTTCTTTTGCTCATCTTCAATCGTAGCATCACCGTTGCACCAAGCAAAGAACATATTGGCAATTACATTACCTATGTCATAGCCCATTGGTCCATAGAAGGCAAACTCTGGATCAAATACGTAGATATGTTCCTGATTAATAAAGATTGAACCAGTATGTAAATCACCATGTATTAATGCCTGAGCATTATTTAAAAATTCAAACTTCAGTTTTGCTGCTTCTAAGTGAAGAGCTTTATCCTCATATAACTCTTTTTGAACAAATTCCGCAATTGGTGCAAATACATTGTTTCTATGATTATAATCAATAAATGGCTCACTATAAACTAAATCCTCACTGATTTCACATAAGTCAGGATTGATAAAGCTTTTGACATTTTCCTTCTTATCCTTATGTCCCATAACAATATCAGTGGAAAGCAGAAGTGTATTTACTAGAAATGTAGTAATATCTTCAGCGAATTTAGGATAAATCTCATGATTAATTAAGCCTTTGCGCATCATTGTATGCCCAACCATATCCTCCATGATCATCGCACACATCACTTCATCGTACAGATATACCTCTGGAACCAATCCAGGTGCATATTCTCCTTGAATTTTTAGAATATTTGCTTCTATTCTTCCTCTATCAGTAGAAAGTTTCATGTCTGCTGAAATTCTAGTAACTTCACCTGCTTGCTTAACAATCACTGATTTTCCTGTATTTGTATCAATTAAACGAAACACATAATTAAGATTTCCATCCCCAATTTCTTTGCAATCTATAGTTGCGTCAGCAGGGAAGAAAGCTAATTTCTCCTGGACATATGCTTCAATATCTTCTGTTTTCATTAAAAAATATGTTTCAAAACGCGACATATCGTATCACCTTTCTCCATAGGAATTTTTACACTCTGTATCCAGAGGACACAGAGTGTTATTGCTGATTCTTTGAATTCTATGTATTATATCGGCATGTATTATAGTGGCATGTATTGATATCATACTTACTTCTTAGTTCTTGAATAAGTCAATGCCAAAGCAATCGCCAATACACCACCCTTGATAATATCCATAGCATAGTATGGAACTGACATCATAATAAGACCATTCTCAAGCATACCAACAAGTACAGCTCCAGCTAAGGTTCCTAATGCATTTGCCTTTCCAGCTCCAGCCACAGAGAAGCCAATATACGCTGCGGCAACCGCTGGCATTAAATATGCTCCACCCGCATTAACCTGTGCCGTACCAACACGTGCTGCCAGGAATACACCACCCAGTGCCGCGAAAGCTGCCGATAAGAAATAAGCTAAAACTCTATATTTGTTAACCGGGATACCTGATAATCTTGCTGCTTCAGGATTACCACCTACTGCATACATGTATCTACCATGCTTTGTATAGTTCAAGAAAAAGAAAGCAAATGCTACAACAACCAACATAACAATGATTAACCAAGGCTCTTTACCGAGTGCACGGAATGCTGCTGGTACAAGACCTTCCGCGATTTCACCATTTGGTCTTGTCATACGTTCTGTAATTGCACCACCATTGGAATAGGTCATTGCAACACCCTGAAACACGAACATTACAGATAACGCTGCAACCATATCCGGTATTTTCAGCTTTACTATAAGAATACTATTAATCAGTGCAACACTCAAACAAATTATTACTGTAAGGAAGATGGATAATCCAATACTACGGCCATACCATACAAACATGGTCATAACTAAGAAATCTGCGAAGTTAGCGTTTGCACCAATGGACAAATCCATACCATTTACAGTTAAAGAAAAGGTTAAACCAATTGCGATAATTGCTGTTATAGAAATACTTCTTAAAATAGTAACCATATTACTGGCAGTTAAGAATATACTGGAGTTTGTTTTATCATTCCAATTGGCAAAGGTAAAGAGTACAAACAATATTAGTATTGTAATTAAAGTCCCCCACTTTTGAATAAAATTCATAACCGCATTGCCCACGGCTTTATTCTTTATTGTCCCTGCTTTTCCAGTCATTTTATTTCCCTCCTGTTGAAAAATAAAGCAATTCTTTTTCATCAGTGTCTGCAACGTTTAACTCTTTTACAATTTGTCCATCATACATTACATACACTCTGTCAGCTATCGTTAATATTTCTTGAAATTCACAGGTTGCATAGATAATTCCCTTTCCACGCCCTGCTAGATTTTCAATTAATTCATACATATCGCGTTTTGCACCAACATCAATTCCCTTTGTAGGTTCATCAAAAATATAAATCTCTGATTCTGAATTAAGCCATTTTCCAAGTACGACCTTTTGTTGGTTACCGCCCGATAAAAGTGCAACTGCTTGATTTTCAGAAGGGGTTTTGATTCCCAGGTCCTTAATCATCTTGCAAGCATCTTTCTTTTCTCTTAATTTATGTACCACAGAAAATAACCCTGTATATTTCTTCATTGAGGCAACGGTTATATTGGTATATACCGGATCCGTAATTAATACACCTTCTTTTCGTCGTTCCTCAGGAACCAAGGCAAATCCTCGCTTTACAGCTTCATTTGGATTTCTGTATTTTATTACTTTTCCATCTAATGTAATTGTTCCTCGCTTCTGTTTATAGGCACCAAATAATGTTTTGCATAACTCGGTCTTTCCAGCGCCAACCAACCCTGCAATACCTACAATTTCTCCACGTTTCACAGTCATGTCAATGTCTTTTACCCTGTTTTCAATTTCATTAAGTCCTTCAACCTGTAACAAGGGAGCACCAATATTAACTTCTTTTTTCACATAATTATCATCGAATTTACGTCCCAGCATAAGCTCTACAATTTCAGTCGTCTCAAGCTCTGGAGTAATCGGCATGTTTTTTACAACGCTGCCGTCTCTCATTACAGTAATCGTCTCACATATTTCAAACAACTCATTTAATCGATGGGAAATAAATATTATTCCTACTCCATCTTTCGCTAATTCACGAACAATACGGAACAATTCCAGTGTTTCTGAATTAGACAATGGAGCGGTAGGTTCGTCCAGTATTAAAAGACGGCACCTTTCTACTACACAGCGTGCAATCAATACCATTTGCTTTTGTGCAAGGCTCAACTCTGAAACAACTTGATTAACGTCCAAGTCCACGTTTAATTTCTTTAGTGTTTTTTGAGCCGTTTTTCTAATTGTTGCCCAATTGACAAATTGTTTTTTACCCATGTTATTCGCAAGCACGTTGAACATTACATTCTCCGCCACCGTTAAATAGGGAATTAACGCCGTGTCAACCTCCTGGTAAACAATTTCAATACCTAAACCCTTAGCATTTTTGGGGGACCGGATTTCAACCGGTTCCCCCCCAACAAATACTTGTCCAGTATAGTGTGCATTAGCGCCAGCCAAAACTTTCATCAAGGTTGATTTACCAGCGCCATTTGCACCGATAAGCGCATGAATTGTTCCACCTAACATACTGAAATCCACGTTATTTAGAGCTTTAACTCCCGGGAATTCGATGGATATGTCTTTCATTTCAAGTTTAAATTCATTCATTTTGCGTCATCCTATTCATATATTACTATACTTTGCAATATGTTATTTTGTAATTTATTTCTCTTTTATCGCTTTTATCCAATCTAAGTTGAAGGTATCCTCGCCAGTTGCATCTCCCCATCCATCAATTACTGAACCAAGGTTCGTCATATTGATATCAGAACTTAATTGAGAGGTTAAAACGTTGCTGGCTGATAAATTAAAGTATTCAGGTGTCTCAACACCAGCAAATTTCATTGCTAATAATCTTGTATCAACAATACCGATTAACTTAGGATCTACTGCTGCTGTTGATTTCCAAACATCACTGTTAGCAAGCATTAACTGAATATCATCATTGGAAATATCAATTGTATACATAGGGATATCAGTACGTCCTGCATCGTTTAATGCCTGTAATACACCCTTTGCTAATTCATCATAGCATCCCCAGATTGCATCAACGGAACCTTCTTCATATTTAGGAAGAATAGCTGCTGTCTTTGTAGTCATATCACCACGTGCATTTGCTGTATCTGTAGGAGCAATTACTTCAAGAGTTTCAATCTTACCATCTGCTTCAAGCTGCGCATATACAATATTACGTCTGTCAAGCGGAGGGATTCCAGGGCCCATGAATGTTTTAAGAACCTTCATTGGATAGGTACCTCCATTTGCTTCAAACTCTTCCATCATATATCCCAGTGATAAGGTTGCAAGAGCATTATCATCCTGTGCTGTAGAAGTAACACCTTCTAATAATTCACTGTTTGCATCACCATCTTTAAAAGGCATACTGTCAAAGGTTACAACTTCAATACCAGCATCTCTTGCAGGTTTTAACATTTCATAAGTATAGGATAATTGTCCGTGAGATAAAATAATTCCGTCATATCCTTTAGAGATACATTGCGCAACAACTTCCTGTGTTCTAACGTCATCGCCATCTGTTACATAAGTATCCACGGTAAATCCTAATGCTTCACCTTCTGATACACAACCATCCAAGAACTGTTGGGTATGGTCACCTGCTGCCAGGTTACGAACAACTGCTACTTTTTTCCCCGCAAGTATGGATGCATAATCTGTTCCCTCAGAATCTGTGTTTGCCGGTGTGTCTGTTACAGTCTTGTCATCATCTTTTACATCCGGTGTTGTCTCTGCATTGCTTTTACAAGCTGCAAGTGAAAATACCATTGCTGCCACTAATAATAGTGATAAAAACTTCTTCATGAAACTACCTCCTCAAATTATGTACATTGTTGTTTCATACCATGTTTATATTGTATCTTTTGGCATGTTTAAATAATATCACCAATTCAAAAAAATTACAACATTTTTATCTTAAAGAATATATTTTCAACACTATTGCCTGTTTTTGCACCTCCTTTTTATGCACATTTAACAAGTAAATATAAGATAAGGGTAATCTTCATTATCTTTTTTATATAATTTTATACCTTTTGTTTCTACAACAAGATTCAAGAATATCCGTACTTTATATCCGTTTATTTTGTTTTATAGTTGATTATTCTGTTTTTATTTATTTCTACCCTATATTTTATATATGAATTACGCTTGTTATTATATGTGTTTTTTGGTATTTTATGTAAAAAAGCACTGACTTTGCTTTATTGCAAATTAGTGCTTTTCCATAACAACATCTTTCAATAATACTTCTCTAAAACATTGCTTTATTCTATTCTTTTTGTATCTTCTATATTAAACTCCTGGCAAACGCCTCAAAAATGAAAGCAGCCACTGTTGCACCCGGATCTACCAAACTAATGGAAGCAGTTCCTCTAATCGCAGCTCTGCCGTGCATTGCTTGCATTGTAGTAGTTTTTTCTACACCTTGCTTTGCAGCCTGTACTGCTTTTATTGCAATAATCTCCCGGGTATCCCCTTCCTGCACAGCTTTTTCCATTGCTGTAATTGCAGGATCAATACCATCCAGAAATGTTTTTTCACCAACTTTTGCTTTCCCAAGGTTAGCTACTCCGTCCATAAAACCACGAAATAGATCTACACAATCTTCGTTTGTTAATTCCGTCTTTCCCTTTAATACTTTTCCAGCATTCATTAAGCCTGCCGCCATTAATGTCCCCATTGTTGATGGAACAGCATTTCCCATAGCTTTACCAGCCATATATAGAAGTTTACCTATATCCATTTCATTGACTAACTTAACGGCTTCATATGCTGCAGCAAAGCCTCCCTCCATAGTAATCCCTAAGTCACCATCTCCAACTACACTATCCAGTTCAATTAGATAATCCTTATTCCGACTCATTATGTCTTTTAATTCTCTCAAGAATATTTTCAAATCAATTGAATTCATATTAACCTCCATCATGCCGCATCAGCGGGATTTCAGAATCTCAGAAGAAAAAGGAGAGAGCACCATTGTGCGAACTTCTTAATTCTTCCTGTGTGAATTACTTTTTAATTCACACTCACCCTTCTTTTTTATTGTCTAAAAAATGGCGTATGGGCCGGTGCATCAAGGTATCTGATTAACTCCTCATCAAGCCTTAGCATGGAAATGGAAAGACCAGACATTTCAAGTGAGGTAACATATTCTCCAACATAATATCTATGTACTTTTATTTCCTTTTCTTTTAAGTACTGATCAATACGCCTGGTGACAATGTATTGTTCGTCAAGCGGAGTCGCTCCAAGGCCATTTACTAATACAGCAACTTTATCTCCACTGGCAAAAGGTAAATCCAAAATAATTTTATCCAACATCTCATCTGTAATATCGTCAGCAGAAGCCAGTTTCGTACGACGAATTCCTGTTTCTCCATGAATTCCCATACCTATTTCCATTTCATCTTCACCGAGTGAAAAACCAGCTTTACCAACTCTTGGAACAATACATGGAGTCAATGCAACACCCATGGTTCTTACATTATCACAAGTTTTCTGGGCTATACGCTTCACTTCATCTAAAGAAAGCAGATCTGCTGCTGCGGCACCAGCACATTTGTATACAAAGAAGATTCCCGCAACACCCCGCCTAAGATTTTTTTCGCCTTCTCTAACAGGTGCCGCAGAAGCAACATCCTCTCCTGCAACAACACTTTCTACTTTTATATCAGCTTCAAAATCTGCCATATCTGCTGCCATATCAAAGTTAAAAATATCACCATTGTAATTACCATAGATATACAATACTCCGGCTCCAGTATCGATTGCCTTTGTAACTGCTAACATTTGTTCTGCACTTGGTGATTGAAAAACATCACCTACTGAACATCCATCCAGCATTCCTTTACCCACATACCCTAAAAATAAAGGTAAATGTCCCGAGCCTCCACCAGTTGCAATTCCAACCTTTTTCCCAACTTTGTTTGTAGTAATTAAACAGCGTAGATCGTCATTTGTATATGTAATCAAGTCACTATGAGCCGTATATAAGCCTTCCAGCATTTCATTTACATAATTTTCAGGATTATTAATAATTTTCTTCATTTATCATTCTCCTTCTTTTATTTTAAACACCTTTATTGTTTCCTTTAAATCGCCTGCGTTTCCTTGTAACTTTGATGCCGCCTCATTCAGCTTTTCAACAACCCTTAATTGATTTTCTGCTGTAGCTGATAACTCCTCTGTTGCAGAAGCTGTCTCTTCGGAGATTGCAGAAATGTTTTCAATTGCACTTAAGGTATCATTCTTTGTATTATTAATATCTTCAATACCGTTGACAATAACATCTAAGTTCTTAGCAAGATTAGTAACATCGCTGTCTATTGCTTGGAACGCTTCTACTGTACTTGCCAAAGCACGGGTTTGTGATTCAACAATTACTTCAGTTTCTTTAGCAGTTTCAACCGTCATTTGGGTTTGTTTACGAATGTTAGCTATTATATTAGCTATTTTCTTACTTGCAGCTGCAGATTGGTCAGCTAATTTATTAATTTCACTGGCTACAACCGCAAAGCCTCTTCCGTGTTCACCAGCCCTTGCCGCTTCTATCGCTGCATTAAGCGATAATAATGTTGTCTGATCAGCAATACTGTCTATAATATCAACAAATTTAACAATCTCAGAAGATTGTTCTTGTAGCTTTTCAATTTCTGCAATGACATTTTGAGTAATGTTATTCGTGTCTCTTGCTTTTTCCCCAAGTTCATCGATGATAACAATGCCTCGGTCTACAGTATCCTTTGTACTCCTAGTTGCATCATTAATCTTAACTGTGTTTTCCAACATACTGTTAATTTGATTTGATAACTGTTCCATCTTACTTAGACAGCTTTCTGCATCCTGTGCCTGTTGAATTACACCTTCTCCGATATCATTAACTGAGCTTGTAATATCTTTTGTTGCTGTTAATAAGATTTCAGCACCATCTACCACATCTTCTGAAGCAATTGTTACTGTATCGCTTACCCCTGTCATCTTGCCGATTAAGTTCTTCATACCCAAGGTCATATTATTGATGCCTGCTGAAAGAAGACTGAATTCATCTTTACGCTGCACAGTAAGGGTGGAGGTTAAATTACCCTTAGAAACTATTTCTAAATATTGATTTGTTTTATTGATTGTTTTAACTATCCCTGTTGACAAATAGGTACCTATAGACCCTGCCACGATACACGCTACAATTACAATCAGCATCGTTATATTTTTCAAATCCACAGCTTGTTCAATAATTACAGACTGTGGGACCAGTGCACAGATTGAATTTCCACCCACACCATTTAAGGAATAGATATATCGATAGGTTTCTCCATTAAACTGAACTGTTTCCATCCCTTCCGGCTGCGCATTTTCTTCTGTTATTTTTTCATTACTATCCTGGAAGAATTTTTGATCCAAAAATGAGAATTCCTCTGAATTAGCTCCTGTAATTATTTCTTTCTTATCATCTGTAATAAAACCTATAATTCCGCCTTCGCCAAGTTCCATTTCTGCAAATGCTTCTTCAACCATATTCCTTTTTATGTCGATTACAATAAATCCAATATTGCTATATACAGAATTTTTTAGGTTTCCAACACAGGATAAGCCGTACTTTAAGCTGTCACTTCCTGTCTTTTCATCCAAATATGAATGTTCTCCGACCCAAATCTCATTATCAAAGGAATTTAGTAATTTACTTCCTTCTGTGGTAGCAGCGAATTCATTAAAATAATCACCTTCCAGTACTCCTGCCGTGGAAATGGCTTTTCCATAATTAGCAAACACATAAATTTCATTAATGAACTTATCAGCCTTCACAATCGCTTTTAATGCTTTTTGAATTTCTTCAATACTTTTGTATTCTTCATAGGGTTCATCTTTTAATTCACCACCATAATAGTTAGTTAACATATTATTGGAATTTAGTTGCGAAACCTTGCTCGCCACTTCATTTAATACAACTTCGAAATATTTTTGAGTCATATGCAGCGTACTTCTGGTGGAATTCTCATATTTTTCCATCATCCCGCTGGATGCTTTCTGATATGATATAATTCCTAAAGCAATAATGAATATTACCGATATTAAAAATCCACCAATCATTCTAAATGCTACACTTCGAAAAAATGAGAATGATTTACTCAATTCTTTTATAATACGTAATTTCTCTTTTCCGTTTTCTTTGCTTATTTTTTTGGTCTTTTTTTCTTTCGTAGTCATTTTACCCCCCAAAGAATGTAATATTTTACTAATATCAAGTATTCTAGCATATTGTTTTTTTGTTTACAAGCATTTATACATATATCTTGCATTATTTATGTTTGATTTTGTGTTTTTCTGCGACTAAAGTACTATGTATTTGATTTCCAATTCATTAGATGACATGGGTAATTCGTATTATTATTTCTACATAATTCACTCTTATTCAACAAATGCATACATTATATTACATGGAGTTCATAGCAATGACAGTGTAGTAAATATTGCTTAATAGAAAGCCAAGTTTACTGCTTGTTTTCTATGGAATTGCATTGAAAGGAGAATAATATTATGGGATGTAACGAATGCGATCGCTATTACAATAGAAATAGATTTGATCGATATCCATACGAATACGAAGTTGGTCCATATCCACCAAGACCTTTTGCCCCTCCGTTTTATCCAGAATCAGGCTGGCCATATCCAGCAGGCCCTCATCACCACAGGCCATATCCACATAAACCGAATCCATATCGTCGTGATCGTAGATTTTATTAAGATAAGATATTAAAAATAGCTTTACTTCAATACTATAGAGTGTTAAAATTACACTGTGTGAATATTTCAACACAATTAGATGAAAGGAGTCACATTGATGAGCAAGAATATCCGTACTGATGCGGTTGATCATCTCTTTGAAGCTATACTTAATTTAAAGAATCCAGAAGAATGCTATATATTTTTTGAAGATATTTGTACTGTGAATGAATTACTTTCCTTATCACAACGTTTCGAAGTAGCCCGTATGTTACGTAATCATAACACTTATCTTGAAATCGCCGAGAAAACAGGTGCATCTACCGCTACCATCAGCAGAGTAAATCGTTCTCTAAATTACGGTAACGATGGATATGACATGGTTTTTGCACGAATGAAGCAAGAAGATATCGAGTCCGAACAACTTCATTCTTAATTAACGATTGAATAAATACAACTGATATTAGTGCGTAATAATATTAGATTGTCATGAATAAAAATAGCTCATTACTTTTTATAGTAATGAGCTTTTCTTATCAAATCTTTACTTCAATTGGTTTATCAATATACATTTCACCTGAAGTCACATAACAATCATACGCCAATATGGCTACCCCTGATTTCTTAGCCATCTCCAAGGCTTCTCCAAATGCTGAATGAGTTTGCCAGTTTGGCGTTAAATAAAGAATTTTCTTCATCTGAATCACAAATACCAGATAGGCAAGATATCCGTCTTTTGCAGCACGGCATAATTCATAGATATGTTTTATCCCACGCTCCGTTGGCGCATCTGGGAACATTGCAATTCCCTCTTCCTCAAGAGTAACACCTTTTACTTCAATATATGCTTTTTGAGTATCACTTTCCATATAAAAATCAAATCTTGAATCTCCATAGCGAGTTTCAGGCTTTAATAAAGTGTAGGGTTCGTTAAAACCAGGAAGCTGAATGTGTTCCGTCATAATTGCTTCTCGAAATGCTTTATTTGGTGCAAGTGAATCCATATTAATCATAGTCCCCGACTTTTCAACGGCAATTAAAGTTTGCTGTGTCTTACGGGTGGATCGTAAATCTTCTTCTAAATACACCTTACAACCTGGTATTAATAATTCACGGCATCGTCCAGTGTTTCTTACATGAGCAATAATTGTTTTACCATCTAATTCGCACTCAGCTATAAAGCGATTAGGCCTTTGTCGAAAGATCGCTTGTTGTATGTTATTGTATTTCATTGTATTCTTCCTTTTCATAATATAAACCACCGACTTATAAGCCGGTGGCGATGTGTTTAGCAATCTTTATTTAATATCTGACTTTTTTGGTTCTACTTTTTTCACTTCCGGTTTTTTAGCATCCGGTCTTTTCACTTCTGGTTTCTTTGCTTCTGGTTTCTTTGCTTCTGGTTTCTTATTCTCACCAGCTTTAGCAGAAGACTTCTCATCCTTATCACCCATAAGTGCACTGTCTATCATTTTCTCAATCATATGCTTTCTCATATAAACGTCAAAACAAAGCAGACTAATGAAGGAAAATACGGTAAGGAATTCACGATCCTCTTTATTCGTAACCTCTGGGAAAGATTCCTTTGCCTTGGTCATCTTGCGGATCATATCCTTTGTAATTGTATCGACCTGTTCCTTCTCCATCTTGAATATCTCTGCATAGATATCTTCCAACTTTACATTGGAATCTTCCCCGTAATAACGCTCTGTCAGGGGATTGAAAATACTCTGTATATCATTAATAGAAAGAATGTTCTTAAAATAATAGATGAAAATCAAAAGAAACATGTGCTCCTTCGTATATTTCTTCTTGTTAGGAGGAGGCAAAAGTTCATTCTTCGTATAATTGTTAATCATTGTCTTTGTCAATAATTTATCTTCACTATAGCGCTTAGAGGACTTTAGATGTTTGTCCATAAACGTTGTGACCTGGTCCATATATAAATCAATATTTGGTATATCATCCGGCATAATATATTTGACATCCATTAAACTGTCAATCATGCTCTTGATATACTCTTCTTTCGTCATATCCAATTCTATCACCTCTGTTACATTATATAGTATTTGAAACTAGATGTCAAAGCGAATTGTTACACAATCTTACTAACAAGATCAATACTTCCATAATACATGATTGAAACTACCTATACACCATGCTATAATAAACATATGTTTGTGGTTTAGAGGCTACAAATAGATAACATAGAACAGGCAGGTATTTAACATGAGTATATACGACACTTTAAATCCAGAACAAAAACGAGCAGTGCTCCATGATAAGGGGCCGCTTTTAATTCTTGCTGGGGCAGGTTCCGGTAAAACCCGTGTTCTCACACACCGTATTGCATATTTAATCGAGGAAAGGCGTGTAAATCCCTGGAATATTCTTGCTATCACCTTTACCAACAAAGCAGCGAAGGAAATGAGAGAACGTGTGGACAAGATCGTCGGCTTTGGTTCTGAGGACATCTGGGTCAGCACCTTCCATTCCACTTGTGTCCGTATTCTTAGGCGATACGCTGATACCATCGGTTATACGAGAAGCTTTACAATTTATGATTCTGATGATTCTAAAACCTTAATGCGTGAGGTTTGTAAATACTTAAATATTGATACTAAGAAAATGAATGAGCGAAGTATCCTTTCCGCAATTTCAAAGGCGAAGGATGAATTATTAACACCTGAGGAATTTGCCAGATACGCCATCGGTGACTACACAAAATCCAGATATGCAGATGCCTATACGGAATATCAGAAACGTCTGAAATCCAGTAATGCTCTGGATTTTGATGACTTAATCTTTAAGACCGTTGAATTGTTTCAGACCAACCAGGAAGCGCTTTCCTACTTTCAACATCGCTTTCAATATATCATGGTAGACGAGTATCAAGATACCAATACCGCACAATTTAGATTTATTGAACTCCTGGCATCTGGAGTAAATACATATGGAGAAAGGGAATATAATCTCTGTGTAGTAGGCGACGATGATCAGTCCATTTATAAGTTCCGTGGTGCTAATATCTATAATATCCTGAACTTTGAGAAAGCATTTTCAAATACGAATGTAATTAAACTAGAGCAAAATTATCGTTCCACTAAGAATATATTATCTGCTGCCAATGAAGTAATTAGTAATAATCAGGGACGAAAAGACAAATCCCTTTGGACGGATAACGAAGAGGGTGAGCCAGTTCATTTCACTCAATTTGATACTGGATTTGACGAGGCAGATACTATATCCTCTGAGATTAAACGTATGGTTGAAAACGGAACTGTAACCTATAAGGATTTTGCTATTCTATATCGTACCAACGCACAGTCCCGTCTGTTCGAAGAGAAATTAGTTCTTCGAAATATACCCTATAAAATGATTGGCGGTGTAAACTTCTACGACCGTAAAGAAATTAAAGATATTCTAGCTTATTTAAAAACGATTAACAACGGTCTTGATAACCTGGCTGTCAAACGTATCATCAATGTTCCAAGACGTGGTATTGGATTAACAACGGTAGATCGTATTAATGATTATGCTATAGCAAATGAGATAAGCTTTTATGATGCACTTACCAGAGCCCGCAGTATCCCCGGTCTTGAACGGTCCGCTACAAAGCTCAATCCATTTATCAGCCTGATTGAAGGATTAAAATCAAGGGTTAATCAGGAAGGGTATGCTCTAAGAGAGTTGATTGATGATATTCTAGATGCTACCGGTTATCTAAGAGAACTCGAACAAGAAGGCGAAGAAGAAGCACAGGATCGTATTGCCAATATTAACGAGCTTGTGAATAAGATGGTTTCCTATGAGGAAAATTCTTTGGAGGAGCCAAGCTTAAGCGGCTTTCTGGAAGAAGTTGCACTGGTTTCTGATATCGATACTCTTGACGAGAATCAGGACAAAGTTGTATTAATGACACTTCATAGTGCGAAGGGCTTGGAATTTCCATATGTCTATCTCTGTGGTATGGAGGATGGAATTTTCCCTAGTTACATGTCCATTCATGCTGATAATCCGAGGGAAGAGATTGAAGAAGAACGACGTCTTTGTTATGTGGGTATCACCAGAGCTATGAATCAATTATCCATGTCTGCCGCAAAGCAACGTATGATTCGCGGCGAGACCCAATATAATAAGCCTTCGAGATTTGTTCATGAAATTCCACGATATTTGTTACAGATGTCAGCACCAGTAAAAACTCCCCCGTCATATTCCTTTGGTTTTACTCCCACAGCTACCTCTCCTACCACCAATAAGGACTATAAACCTTTTATAACTCCAGCCACGAAACAGTTTGGCAATAATCAGACAACCAGCATAGACTACGGCGTAGGTGATACGGTAAAACACATTAAGTTCGGAGTTGGCATTGTAATTGATATTACAAAGGGTGGCAAGGATTATGAAGTAACCGTAGACTTCCCTAACTTTGGAGTAAAAAAACTCTTATCTTCTTTTGCTAATTTAATAAAAATCAATTAAAAAGTGAATAATATTCTTAAGGTTTTCAAATATTATAGTAAAGTAAGGGTTATTATGCTATACTTGGACTGGTATAATATAACAGGAAACGATTTTACGATTTAATGCAAGTAAAGAAGGGAAGCGTTGTCATGGGAAATAAAATCGATGATTTTTTAAGTACAATGAAATTAGGAGAATTAATTCACAGAAAAGATAATATGGAGAAAAAAAGACATATGATAATCTGTGTATTAGCAATTATCGGCGCTGTAGCCGCTGTTGCAGCGATTGCCTATGCCGTGTATCGTTATATGAATCCTGATTACCTTGAGGATTTCGATGATGATTTTGATGATTATGAAGATGATATAGAGGATGAGGAACCAGAAACAAATACCTCAAGCACTATAACTGAAGAAGAATAATTTGCATAACTTAGTACAAAAAGCTGAAGTCTCACCTGTAATAATGGGTGATTGCTTCAGCTTTTTTTAGGACAAGTAAAAACGACTTGTCGATTCATTTTCTTAAATTCTAACTCTTATTACTTACGCTATTTTTTTTCAATTGCCTTATTTGCAAAATCCGTGTTTACCACATCTGCATAAGGTGCTCTCTCAGTAACAACACCAGCATCTACAAGGATATCTTGAAGAAGTGTTAAGCTATCTTCTTCAAAGACAAGATTATCCTTCCAGGAGTCCTGATTATTATATCTGTTTAGAATCGCTACTAATTTCGAAAATTCTGTCTCAGAAAACTGTGTATGAATTAGTTTTGCAATTTCATCCGTGTTATGAGTTGCAACATAGTCCATACCTTTTTGCAGTGCATTGGTAAACTTTTGAATAATCTCAGGATTGTTCTCAATATAACTCTTCTTTGCAGAGAACGAAGTATATGGTACCAAACCACTTTGAATACCAAGGGAAGCCACTACCTTACCTTTTCCTTCTTGTTCAAGAGAGGTAGCTGCAGGTTCAAATTCAATGGTATAATCTCCCTGTCCGGAAGAAAATGCCTGTGCAGTTAATCCAAAATCAATATTCTGAATTATTGTCAAATCAGTCCGTGGGTCTATGTTATACTTTTTCAAAATGTACTCAAATACCATTTCAGGCATACCACCAGCTCTACCACCAATCACTGTTTTACCTTTGAGATTACCCCAATAGAACTCCTCATTCACATCACTTGAAATCAAGAAATTTCCAGCTCTTTGGGTAAGCTGGGCAAAGTTAACCACATAATCTTCTGCGCCTTCATTATAAACATAGATACTTGCCTCTGCACCCATAAAGCCAATTTGAGCATCTCCACTGAGCAATGCTGTCATTGTCTTATCAGCACCTAATCCATTCACCAGATTAACCTTTAAACCTTCGTCTTCAAAGTAACCCTTTTCAAATGCCACATACATTGGGGCATAAAAAACCGAGTGAGCCACCTCATTTAATGTGATTTCAACCAGACCATCGTTATTTTTACATGCTCCGAACATGGAGAAGATCAATGTAACAATAGCCAGTACACTTATGATTTTTTTCTTCATAAAGCCCTCCGAGGAATATCTTACTCTACATATATATCGTATAGAGCCGGATTTGTGCTTGTATAAGAGATTATTCTACCTTGAAAAATGGTAAAGCTGTTATTTCCCATTACAAAAAAGGACCGAAGGGTTTTCCCATCCGGTCCTGTATCGATTTATATTATTTAGAATCAAGCGTAACCTCTAAGGTTTTCTCAACATACTCACCATTTTCTTTCACCTGAACAGCAATCTTAATCGTCTGTCCAGCCTTCTTATAACTTAGAATATCCTTTAACTCATCAATAGTTTGAATCCCCACTCCATCAATACCTGTGATAATATCACTTTGTTTAAGCCCAGCTTGTTCTGCAGGTGAAGCACCAACTACCTCATTAATATAAACTCCAATTGGCATACCAAACCGTTCTGCTATTGCATCCGTAACATTCTGCGCTGTCGTAACATTGATACCTAAAAAGCCTTGCTCGTTCACAGCTACCAACTGACGGTCAATTAATTCATTAATCATAGGTATGGCGCCGGTAATTGGAATTGCATACCCCATTCCTTCTACACTTTCTTCATCAGAATCCATAATCTTAGCAGAATTAATACCAATGATTTCTCCATTTAAATTTATTAATGCACCTCCGCTATTACCGGGATTAATTGCTGCATCTGTCTGTATTAAAGTTAAAGTAAGATCTTCAATTGTAACTTCCCTATTCAATGCACTGACATAACCAACTGTTACAGACTGTCCGTAACCTAATGCATTACCAATGGCAATTACCATATCACCAGCTTCCAACGTATCAGAATCACCTAAGGTTGCAACTTTAATTGAGCTAATGGTATCTTGTGACAGATTACTCAAATCTACACTTAAAACTGCTAAATCAGCATTTGCATCAGTTCCTTTGATATCGGCACTAGCAGTTGAGTCATCTGCAAATACTATTTCAACGGTATCAGCTCCATCTACCACATGATTATTCGTAACAATTAACATATCCGATCCATTATTTCCAACTATAATACCAGAACCACTTCCTTCTGCCTGTTCCGTATAACCTCTTCCAAAGAAATCATAGCTTGTAACACTAGTTGTTGAATTAATCGCTACAATTGAGGGCATTACCTTTTCCGCTACATCGGATACATCGGACACCATTTTTCCAGAGGATAAATCAGCAGTGACAACCTCTCCATCCGTTGTACCCTCCTGTGATACTTCTGTAACTTTAAGATTATCTTCTTTCACTTTTTCTGTTTCTGGTCTTGTAAGTGCGTAATATCCTTCAAAGGAAGCCGCTGCCACCAAACCAAACACCATAGCTCCTGCTGTTAATTTAATTAAACCAAAAATTTTTCTCTTCTTTTTTGGTTTTATCTCATTTAAACTATCTTCCGCGTTAGTCACGGTATCTTCCTTATGTTCAAACTCATTGTACATATTATTCCTCCATTCTTACTAAAAACTACTTTCCTTTTTATCATTAAATTCTTTTAAGAAATTGCAAATCTTACAAATCATATCTCTATATTATTTCACAATGACTTATTTTAAATCTAAAAGGATTAGTAATTAATAAATCAGTAAACTTTTAATGTTAGGTAATCGAAGTCAATACTTGTATTTCGTGATCAGGTATGACCTGTTATCTGCTTTTGATAAAACCAGTTTATCAAACAATTATGTTTACTTTGTGTACAATTATTTAAAAATATGTGTAATAACAACCTTTTTACTGTACAGGAATATAACATCCAAGTATTTTCATTTCTAAAGCTTCTTCTTTGATACTTAACAGTGCATTTTTCACCGCTGCTGAGTTAAGACTTCCTTCAATATCAACAAAAAATCGATAGGCAAAGGCTTTACCTGTAATCGGGCGGGATTCAATTTTTGTAAGGTTAATATTATTATAGATAAAATGTGAAAGCATATGATAAAGCGATCCACTTTTGTGGGGAAGTTCGAAACAAATGCTGGTTCGTTCCGAGCCTTTTTGATAAAACTTTTGCTTTGTAATTATGATAAATCTTGTGGTATTATGATCCTCGTTATGGATATCTCCTTGCAACAGTTTTAAACCCAGTACTTCTCCAGCCCTCTTACTAGCTATTGCCGCCTGGGTAACATCCTTACCTTCGAGAACAAGTCTTGCACTACCCGCTGTACTAATACCGTCAATTAAATTAAACTCCGGATGTTGTCCAAGAAATTCGGAACACTGAAGTAACCCTTGCTTATGAGAATATACTTTTTTAATATCAGATAACTTAGCATTTGGTAATCCCCAAAGATTATGTTCGATTTTTACTAATTGCTCACCAATAATGAAGTTATCGTATTCTGCAAGCAGATCAAAGATATCCGATAAAGTACCTGTAGAGGAATTCTCTATTGGAAGTACACCATATTCTGCTCTTCCATCTTTAATTGCCTGCATAACCTCTCCAAAGGTATCCAGGGCAATACCCTTTACACTGGAAGAAAAATAATTCATCATAGCCTGTTCGGTATAGGAACCTCTCTCACCATAAAAAGCCACGGGGGTATTTTCATCTGTAACTAATTTTTCAATCTCTACAGGACCAAGGTTTTCCAGATTATCCAACAAGGTATATTGAAGCCTTCTGCTTAAAGACATAATCTGTTTAAATAAATCAGAGATTGCTTTTTTATTAAATTCGTCCTCTGTTAATGCTGACAAAGTTGCTAATTTTTCTTCCTCTCTTGCTAAGTCAAAGATTGGCTTACCAACCGCTTTCTTATATTCAGCAATATCTATTGCAAGCTGCATACGCTGCTCAAATAATTCAACAATTTTACGATCTACATTATCAATATTTTTACGGCTCTCCTGTATATCTATCATTATAATATCCATACCTTTCTAGCTTCCTGCAGCAATTCATCCACAGTGCTTTTCTTTTCGTAACCTTTGACTAATTATACTAAATACCGTTTTTACTTGCAATATAATTCCCAATACAGGTAACCTCATTACTACCTGCTCCAATCAACCCTTCCCCTACAAACGTATTATTGCATAATTTATTATGTCGATATATAATAAACCCATATTCAGGAATACTGATTCTATACTGGTTCATTTTATCACCTACTGTTTTATATAAATTGATTATCCAATCCCATAGGTAAATAAGTTTATATTGTAATAAATACTTTTGTTAAAAATATAATAAAGATAATTTCGGAGGAATCCTTCATGTTTAAAATGATTGCTAAAATACTGCTTGCTTTGACTCTAATAACTATAATAGCCGTCACTGGACTTTATTTCAATACCCATAATCGTACGTATTATAATAAAGAGAATGAAATTGGTAACACCACTGCAAACATATTTAATGGTGGATTATTTTGTGAAAGAGATGAGCAGATCTACTTTAGCAATCCTTATGACAATGGTAAGCTTTACGTCATGTCTTCAAATTTAACCAATATTCGTAAACTATCCGATAAAAAGGCTGTATATATTAACGCAGATTCCAATTACCTGTACTATGTTTTAGCCAATGATATTAAGGAAAACAACAAAAAAGGCATGTTCCCTTTCTCGAATTCTGGCGTTTATCGAATTAAACAGAATGGTACGGACCTAAAGGCTTTTACGGGTAACCCAAGTGCCTATCTTCTTTTGCAAGGTAATTATATCTACTCCCAGCAATATAGAATTGATCAAGGTATTACTCTATATCGCTACAAAATAGATGGAACCGACGAAATTAAGCTTCAGAACAAGGTTGCATTTGCAACGTCTGTATCAGATAATACTCTTTTTTACACTGGAACCACCAATGATCGTAATTTATATTCTCAAGATTTGAAAAAATATAAAACCAAGGTATTATCGGAAGGTTCTTATCTCTACCCTATCTTTGTAGAAGATAAACTTTATTATATAGATACCAACAAGAACAATAACATCTATATAAGTAATAGGGAAGATTTTAAACCTTCCCTACTTGTTAAACATAATTGTATTACCTATAATATAACTAATTCTGGTAAGTATCTCTACTATTTGGTATCAGATAAAAAAGTAAAAGGTATCTATCGTATGAATTTAGAGACAGGGAAGGAGAAGCTTCTTAAAAAAGGTTCCTTCAAACAGATTAATGTAACTGAGAACTATGTGTTTTTTAATGAACACGATAATTCAAACACTTATTTTTTAGTTGCTGATGGTGGTTCTGTAATTAATACTTTCGATTCCTTATTTGCTACTGAGTAATTGTTCCCTAACCTCTCCCAGATAAGATAGCGATCCAAAGGCAAGGATAACATCCTCTCTTTCAGCATTTTGACAAGCTAGCTTAACTGCATTTTCAACATTACCCGCATCAAAAACGAAACCATTACAATATTTCTTAGCCTCTATGGCAAGTTGCGCAGAGGCTAAGCCTCTAATATTCTTTGGCGTAATCGTATAAATAATATCTGCAAGGGACGCTGTCAGACGTAATATACTGCGATAATCCTTATCTGCTAATACCCCCATAATAAAAATAAGTCTTCTATCCTTGAAGTAACGTTCTATTGTATTCTTTAGTTGGAGAGCAGCATCTGCATTGTGAGCACCATCCATAATAAAATAAGGTTCTCTTTTTATTATTTCAAAACGACCACTCCAATGAGCTTCTAATAATCCTGTCTTGATTGCTTCCTGCGTAATAAGATGCCCAAGCTTGCGTAACTGTAACACTGTTTGAACAGCCAAAACAGCATTACTTACCTGATATTCGCCTAACATATGAATCGCATATTCCTCCTGTAAATACTCAAAGGTCGTTCTATCTGATAAATAATTGACCTTGTCCATTTCCACCGAAGAAACTTGTACCAACTCTGCTTCTTTTTCCCTACAGGTCTCCACTAGTACATTAAGAATTTCATAGTTGGCATTGCCGGTTACAACAGATGCTCCTTTTTTAATAATTCCTGCCTTTTCTCTTGCTATTTTTTCTAATGTATCTCCCAGAAACTCCATATGGTCAAGACTTATGGAGGTGATTACACAGCACAAGGGTTTTGCAAATACATTGGTCGCATCCAATCTCCCACCAAGACCAACCTCTATAATTGCAAAATCTACCTTCTCATGATAAAGATAAAGAATTGCCATTACTGTTTCAATCTCAAAAGTTGTCGGATGTTTTAATCCTTCCAGCAACATTTGATCACAAATAGGTTTAATCCTTTCGATTGTTGTACGAACTCCGTCTTCTCTCATTAACGTAGTAGCAATTCCGGTTTCTGATTTATCGGTAATCTGCACCCTCTCCAGGTAGTTAAAAACTGCCGGTGAAATGTATCTCCCAACTTTATAACCCTGTGCAGCAAGAATTGAAGCCATAAACGCTGTGGTTGATCCTTTTCCGTTCGTACCTGCAACATGAATTACTTTAAGTTTATCCTGTGGATTATCTAATCTTCTAAGCAGCTCCATAATTGCCGTCAATCCAAGTTCATTGCCATATCTGGCGGAAGCATCAATATAATCTCTGGCATCTTTATAAGTCATCCTAATTCAACTCACTTTCGTACCTTTTTATTTTTCATTCACTACCTGAAAAATAAAGAATTTTAAATAGTAGGATTCATCTGCTGCCCAAAGAATTGGATGATCGGGAGCCTGTGTTCTATATTCCACCTGGCGAATTCTCTTTTTTACATTCTTGGCTGCTTGTCCAATCGTTTCTGTGAAAAGCTCAGGCGTCATAAAATGCGAACAGGAGCAGGTAGCAAGATAACCCCCGTCCTTAACCAGCTTCATTGCTCTAAGATTAATTTCACGATAGCCTTTAATCGCATTCTTTACAGAGTTTTTTGATTTGGTAAAGGCAGGAGGATCTAATATAACAACATCAAATAACTCACCATTTTTTTCATATTCAGGAAGTAAATCAAATACATCGGCTGCTATAAAGCGCACTGTATTTGACAATCCATTCAACGCTGCATTCTCAGTAGCTTGAGCAACTCCTAGTTCAGAAGCATCCACACCGATAACCTCTCTTGCTCCGCAAATACCGGCATTAAGTGCAAAGGAACCCGTGTGGGTAAAGCAGTCAAGTACTCTTGCCCCCTTACATAGCCTTCCAATTGCAGCACGATTATATTTCTGATCTAAAAAGAAACCTGTCTTTTGACCCTCTGCAACATCGACCAGATACTTAACTCCATTCTCAATTATTTCAACCTTGGTATCAAAAGGCACTCCAAGAAAACCTTTCACACGCTCCATGCCTTCATTGGTACGAACCTTTGCATCACTTCGTTCATATACACCACGAATGGTTATGCCGTCTTCCTTCAGTAATCCCTTTAAAATATCAATAATATCTTCTTTCATACGATCTATACCCAAAGCCAGTGATTGAACAACTAGAATATCAGAAAACTTATCCACTACAAGTCCAGGAAGGAAATCCGCTTCACCAAAAATAATTCTACAGCTTTGAGTATCCACAGTTGTTTTTCGATATTCCCAAGCTGTCTTAACCCTCATCTTTAGAAACTCCTGATTGATTTCCTGTCCTTTCTTTCTACTCATAATTCTAACTGTTATTTTTGATTTTGTATTAATAAATCCACAACCAAGATAAAAATCATCAAAGTCATGCACATTTACAAGGTCACCATCCACAAAATCCCCAGCGATCTGATCAATCTCATTGTCAAAGATCCATAACCCACCACTTTTTAAGGACCTTCCTTCTCCTTTTTTTAACTTAACTATAACTTGTCCCATTACGATCCTCCTTAAAGAAAGCTTAAGCAGTTTTTCTATTCTTTTCATAGAATCATACCACTTAAGCTTGCTATCTATTTTTTATCTTGCAATCTGCCAAAAATAAATACTTTACTAAAAATATAATTTAATACAATAACGATTACTGCCAGCGAAGCTTTTACCATAAGTCTATGAAGTCCTAATTTTTCCACAAAGTAATACATTCCTGACTGCTCAATTCCTAAGGTAATTAATCTCGCAGCAAAAAACTTTGCAATATTCAAAAGCTCTTCAAGTATGCCTGAACTCTTAGCTCGAAATACGCTTATTTTGTTGACAATATAGGCAAAGGTAACAGCAATCACCCATGCCCAGGCATTGGCTGTAAGATTAGGAAGTCCGATTTGATACAGACTTTCATAACTGATAAAATTAACAGCTGTGGTCAATCCACCCGCAATCATATAAGTAATTGTTTCTCTATTAATGAGCTTGTCCAAAATTCGTTTAAATAAGCTCTTTTTCTCATCCAGAATCATACCCATCTCCTGTAAATAATTAATGTAAGACACTCTGACTATTCTAACACATTATTTTAAATCAAACAATCCTCATCTAGGTAAAATTAATTATGTACAATTCCATATTAAATTAATTATATGAGCATAAGAAACTGTTATCGTTTATATACAGCTTAACCACAAATTCGATTTTGCTTTGTAAAAACTTGCAGAGCTAAACTGTAATATTGAATTGTAATTTGCAGGGTTATCGTGTAAAATAATATACTAAAGTGCAAAATCAGGGACATAAGTCCCTTAAAAGGAGTTTTATAGAAATGAGTATATTAAACGTTACAAACTTAAGTCACGGCTTTGGTGATCGTGCAATTTTTAAAGATGTATCTTTTCGACTTCTTAAGGGTGAACACATTGGCTTAATTGGTGCCAATGGGGAAGGAAAGTCAACCTTTATGAATATTGTAACAGATCGACTAATGCCTGATGAAGGTAAGGTTGAATGGTCAAAACATGTCCGTGCCGGATACCTTGATCAGCATGCTATATTAGAAAAAGGTATGACACTACGCTCAGTATTACAGTCAGCATTTGCTCATCTGTTTGAAATGGAAGAACGAATGAACTATCTCTGCGATAAAATGGGGGAAGCAGAAGGTGACGAACTGGAAGAAATGATTGAAGAGCTTGGGGTAATTCAGGATCTTCTCACCGTACATGATTTCTACATTATTGATAGTAAGGTAGAAGAAATCGCCCGCGCTCTTGGACTGGACGAGTTAGGACTTGAGACGGATGTTGACGAATTAAGTGGTGGTCAAAGAACAAAACTGCTCCTTGGTAAACTGTTACTTGAAAAACCTGATATTCTGCTCTTGGATGAGCCTACCAATTACCTGGATGTCTCACATATTGAATGGCTAAAGCGTTATTTAAATGATTATGAGAATGCTTTTATTTTAATCTCACATGATATACCTTTCCTAAATAGTGTAATTAATATTATCTATCATATGGAAAATCAGGAATTAAATCGTTATGTTGGCGATTATGATAAATTCCTAGAAGTTCACGAGATGAAGAAGACTCAATTAGAGGCTGCTTATAAGCGTCAGCAAAAAGAAATTGAAGATCTGGAAGACTTCGTGGCACGTAATAAGGCGCGAGTTTCCACAAGAAATATGGCAATGTCAAGACAGAAGAAGTTAGACAAAATGGATGTTATTGAGCTTGCAAAGGATAAGCCAAAGCCTGAGTTTAACTTTAAAGAGGCTCGAGCTGCTGGCAGATATATCTTCCAAACGGAGGACTTTGTAATTGGTTATGATTCTCCTCTATCGACTCCACTCACACTTTCCATGGAACGTGGTGAAAAAATAGCTCTGGTAGGTGCTAACGGTATCGGTAAAACAACTTTACTTAAGAGTATTCTTGGTTTAATCCCTTCTCTAAGCGGAAAAGTTACATTAGGTGACTACCTTAGCATCGGCTATTTCGAGCAGGAAATGGCTCCTGGGAACACAACAACCTGTCTTGAAGAGATCTGGAAGGAGTTTCCCGGCTTTACACAGTACGAAGTACGATCTGCGCTTGCAAAATGTGGCCTGACAACAAAACATATCGAAAGTCAGGTTCGTGTATTAAGCGGTGGTGAGCAAGCAAAGGTCCGTTTATGTAAGTTAATTAATCGGGAATCTAATATTTTGCTGTTGGACGAGCCTACCAACCACTTAGATGTAGATGCCAAAGATGAATTAAAACGCGCTTTGAAAGCATATAAAGGAAGTATCCTATTGATCTGTCATGAGCCAGACTTTTATGAAGGTTTAGCAACCAGAGTATTGGATTGTTCCAAATGGAGCACAAAAAAATAATTACAGTCAAGTAAGATAACTTATCCCAGTACTTGTCATGAATAAAAGCTGAAGACTGATATTGTATTGTTACGAAAGATACAATAATCAGCTTCAGCTTTCTTAATTCCTAACTACGGAAACGATTTATCGTTCCAGCCTATTCATGATTGTTTTATCAGGTTTTTTTTACAAATTCCGTTTTACACTTCGGACAGGTGATACAAATCTTTCCCTTACCTCTGGGCACACGGATGGTTTGCTTACAGTGATTGCATTGATAATATTTATGTGTTTTTGTACCAAAGAATAGATTTTTTAAGTTAATCACAGATTTCTTAAAGCTATTTATAACGCTACAATATAGAGCGTTCTCTCTTGCTCTTTTTGTTACATTTTTTGAAAGGGTTCGAAATAATGCATAAGCAATCGGCAGATAAGAGCCAAATACCAGAATTGGATTTCTACCGAAGGAGCCAAGAACTGATAGCAATAATGCAATTATAATCAGTGCTCTTGTAAACTGATCTAACCCATATCTCCCATACATAAATTTACGAATACCATTCATAAAACCATTCATTCTAATTCCTCCAAGGTAATTAATCATCCTATAACCATATATCGATTATCAGCATACCTAAATCTATACTGATTATTTAAAGATATCATACTATAATTCCAGTGGTTTTCCCATTAAAATTCTATTAATTTTATCTTAAGCCGTCCGAACTGCTATCTTATGTTATTTGTCCCAATGAATGAAATTTAAAAACCTTTGCAGGTAATAAAATATCTCATTACCTACAAAGGCTCCTATATAATAATCATAAACAAATTATCTATCATTTATAATCCGCGAGTAGATTGTCCGATTACCAGCTCCGCAGAAAAAGTTTTACTTTCCCTATCCAACTTACCCTCTATTAGGTCAAATAGAATTCTTATGGTTTCCTCCGCCATCTCTTCTACCGGCTGCCTGATGGTTGTAATTGAAGGATGGTAATAGAAGGATATCTCCATACCATCAAATCCAGCAACGGAATAATCTTCCGGAATTCTTTTCCCTGATTCAAAGATTGCCTTACAGGCTCCTACCGCAGTACTGTCCGAAATTGCAAAGATTGCTGTACAATCAATCTCTGACCTAATAAGTTCCTTTGTCACTTCATAGCCATATTGCATGGAAAAGGTCTCTAAACAATCATCTTTTAAGTATCTGATTAACTCTTGATCGCAGTTAAGACCATTATCCTTTAAGGCATTCATATAGCCCTCTAATCTAAGTTTGCCAATGCTTTCTTCCATTGGTGGTGCAGATATCGTCGCTATTCTCTTATGACCCAGCTTGCAAAGATAATCCACCAGCTTATAGCTCTCCCTGGCATCATCTACCGTGACAGAGGAATAGCATTGCTTATCAATTTTTTCAGAAACTCCACCGGTGCTTAGAACAAAGGGAACCGTTAATTGCTTTAATTTATCTTCAGACTGTGAAAAGAACCCTCCAAGAAAAACAATTCCCTTTAAGCGTTTTTCCTTTTCAAGTAAAAGTGCTACCTCTATCTCATCCTCATGCTCTTCCACTCTATGCAACAGAAAAGAGTATTTCATTTTTTCAATACCATTCTCAAATACCTTCAGCATGTTATTGAAAAATGGATTACTGATACCTTTAATTAATACAGCAATTGTATTAGACTCCGAGCGTTTTAAATTCCTTGCACTGTTATTAGGAATATAATTATGCTCTTTAATTGCTTGCATTATCAGCTGTTTCGTTTCGTCATTAATATCCGGATGATTATTAATCGCTCTGGACACTGTGCTGACACCTACTCCGCATATTCTGGCGATATCTTTAATTGTAGTAGATTCCATAAGTACTCTTCCTTTGCATTTGACATGATATAGCATTATACCAATTCTAATAAGAAAATGCAATCAAGACTACTATAGCCTTCAAATCATCCCTTCACTGCACCTGCCACTACACCTTCAATAATATACTTTTGGCAAGTCAGATAAAATAAAACTATGGGTACAATCGCCAATACCAGCATCGCCATCATCGCTCCCATATCGATGGAACCATAACCTCCCTTAAGGTATTGTATTGCAATCGGAATTGTCTTATATTCGGTTCCAATTAATAAATATGGCAACAAATAATCATTCCAAATCCACATAGTATTTAAAATACCTACCGTTATGGAAATTGGCTTTAACACGGGCATTACTACACGAAAGAAGGTGGAAATCGGATTACAGCCATCAATCATTGCTGCTTCCTCCAGTTCAATGGGAATGGATTTTACAAACCCACTGAATAAAAATACGGATAAGCCTGCCCCAAATCCCAAATATACAACAATGATACCCAGTGGATTGTCTAAATGAAGCACATTAGCTACTTTCGTCATTGTGAACATTACCATTTGGAATGGCACAATCATAGAAAAAGCAAAGACATAATACAATGTTTGATTAAATCTGCTTTTTACTCTGGTAATATACCAGGCAGTCATTGAGGTAAAAAAGACAATGACAGCGACCGAACAAATTGTTATAAAGAAAGACCATCCTGCCGCATGAATAAATTTTGTCTTATCAATACCGCTGACATAATTGTCAAGCTGGACAAAGGTTTCTTTATCCGGAAGTTTAAAGGGCACTTTACTGATAAAAAACTTACCCTTAAAGGAATTTATAAGTACGATAAACACTGGTGATAAAAAGAGCAAGGATAATAAACTAATAATAAGAAAGAGTATTGTATCCATGATTTTCTTTTTTGTCATTAGTTTTCCACCTCCTTGGTTCTGGTTATTCTAAGCTGGACAAATGCAACAACTGCAACAATTAAAAAGAATACGACTGCTTTTGCCTGCCCAACCCCTTCACTTCCAATCGAAGCATAAAAGGTATTAAAGATATCCAGTGCTAACATAGCTGTTTTCTTGGAGGGAGCACCTGCTGTCAGTGCAAGGTTCTGATCGAAAAGCTTAAAGGAATTTGACATCGTAAGGAAAAAACAAATAGTAATGGAAGGCATTACTAAGGGTATTGTTACATTTTTTAAAGTCTGCAGAACACCTGCTCCATCAATTTTTGCAGCTTCTATTACATCCTTTGGAATATTTTGAATACCGGCTATGTAAATTACCATCATGTAACCAATCATTTGCCAGTTCATGAGCACAATCAGTCCCCAAAAGCCGAAGGTCGGAGAATATGTTAGAGTAACTCCATAATTATATAAGATACCATTAATAATTAACTGCCATATATAACCTAAAACAATGCCGCCTATTAAATTAGGCATGAAAAATACCGTTCGAAATAGATTGGTTCCCCTTATTTTTCTTGTTAAGAGCAGTGCAAGCAGGAAGGCAAACACATTAATGGTCAGGACAGCTGTTACTGCAAATTTAACTGTAAACCATAACGCATTTAGAAATTCTTTATTTGCGAAGGCTGCTTTATAGTTTTTAATACCAACCCAACGAGCATCAATAACCGTAGTAAATTCCGTAAAGGAAAGTACAATACCGAGGAGAAAAGGTAGGATAAATGCAACGGTAAATGCAATTAACGTTGGTAATATAAATATAGGGAAATATCTTTTATTGTGTCTAAGCATATATTATCAACTCCATATCATGTGACATTACACATAAGCAAGGGAAATACCTGTGAATAGTGTGATACCGAGATTGAGGAATGTTTCAAAAACAAAAGATGTATTTTGAAACATTCCTCGATCTCTTAGTTTACCATATTCTTATGTATCACACTTACACAGTTATCATAAATATTTTATCTATGTTGTTAGTATTTACAGTAAGTGATACTTAAGCTGCTATTTTCTTTATTTTGCTCTTTCTGATTTCCAGGAATCCTTTACAATTGTTACAACTTCTTCCCAGGTCTTACCATTCTGAACATACTCAAGTAACGCATCACCAAAATAGTTTTTGAATTCTTCACTAGGAAACGCTGCAAAAGTCCAGCCTACGGAAGAGATACCATCCTTCTCCATCCATGCCAATACTTCTCTTGCTAATGGATCGGTAGGCTTTTCATCATCACTAAAGGTAGTGAAAGGAGCGATAAAACCTAACTTGTTCGTGACATAATCCTTACCTGTATCACTGGAGAATAACCAGGTAATAAAATCAATGGATGCTTTTTGCTTAGCTTCGGATACCTTACTGTTAATTGCAAAATAGTTCTCTGTACCAACACACAAACCTTGAGCTTCTTCTCCCGCTACCCCAGTGTAAATAGGTAAGAATTTGATATCTTCAGACTGAACCACATTACCTTCTACACCGCTAATCTGTGACCATGCCCAGTTACCATTCTGTACCATTGCAACCTGACCAAGTGCAAATTCAGCCATAGAGTCATTTACTGTCTTGCTGCCTAAAAGACCTTTTGCAGACGCAGAGTTGTTGGTATATAAATCAAAAATGTTCTTAAAGTTTTCTGCATATTTGAATTCAATTTCATTTGCAGCAAGACCTGCTAAAACTGTGCTGTCAAATGCTGTGTTATCTTTAAATTCGTAGAACAGAGGCATATTAGCCAAATGTGTCTGCCATCTCCACTGTTCACCGGCACTTAAGGAAGTGGAAGCGAATACGCCTTCAATGCCAAGTGCATCTAAATGAGCTGTCATATCTTCTGTCACTGCCTTTAATGCTGCAAAATTATTAACCTCTGCCATAGAAGTATAAGTAGTAGCCTTATCTGCTAAAGCAAAATATTTTTCCATAATTGCGTTATTATAAATGATACCATACCCCTCAACTACGTAAGGTATACCATAAACACCTTCACCTGATTTAACTGCAAGACTCTGATCGGATAATGCAGCATATAAATCAGTTCCGCTCAAATCTGCACAATAATCTTTCCATGCTTCATAACCTACAGGTCCATTGATCTGGAAAATAGTCGGAGGATCTGATTTTGCTACTTCAGACTTTAAGGTTTGCTCATAGGTACCACTGGCTGCTGTAACTACCTTAACCTTGATACCGGTCTCAGCTTCATAATCAGCTGCAATAGCTTCATACACCTCTGCGATTTCTGGCTTGAAATTTAAATAATAAATTTCATCCACTGCTTCCTCTGTATCACTAACTTCTGGGTCTTTGTTGTCCCCCGCTGTAGTATCTGTGTTTTTGCTTCCCTCGTCTGAATCCTTACCATTTTCCTTATTACCGCAGCCTGCTAATGATCCCATTATCATTACAAGTGCTAGGAGGATTGCTACTACTTTACTAAATTTTTTCATTGACTTCCTCTCCTTCTCTTATGAAACAGCCTTGTCGCTATTTCAGTTTTCTATATTGGCAACGTTATCGGTAACGATTTCGGTAACGTTACCATAAAATTATATTACCATAATTTTTCAAAAATGCAATAGCCTTTTATATAATTTACACAAAAATATTTCAAAAAACAAAACAATAAGGTCACAATGACCAAAAGTTATGTTTTTCAACATTCTAACCATTAAATACGAAATATGTGTATCGCTTCATTCAGTTCTTTTGCGTTCTCATTCATTTCATTCGAAGCATTATCCAGAGTCAACACTGATCTGGCTTGTTCGTATACAGTATCTTCAATTGTGTTAGAGTTTGCTAAAGTTTGCTCAGCAATTGCAGAGATATTTTCCACCGCCATTAAAGTTCCTTCTCTGGCAATCTCCATATTCTTCATGTTGTTACCTATTACAGATAAATTAACAATTAATCTTTCTATTCCGGCGTTCATATTACCAAATGCATCAATGGATTGGCTTACTGCACCGTTCTGCATACTGACTACAGTCTGTGCTTCCTTTGCAGATATGACTGTGTCCGCTGTTTGCTGCATTATTTTATCGATTACCTCTTTAATCTCATTTGAAGCTGTCATTGATTTATGAGCAAGTTTTCTAATTTCAGTTGCTACAACTGCAAAGCCTTTACCGACCTCTCCTGCTCTGGCTGCTTCAATAGATGCATTGAGTGATAACAGATTTGTTTGATCGGCAATATCATTAATTACCTGAATAATATCAGCGATGGATCTCGTCTTTTCTTCCAAGGCTTCTATGTTATTAACCACATATCTGGTAATGTCATTGGTTGCTTCTGATTGCTTTGTCAGTAGTCCCATAGTCTGAATTCCATTGGAAACCATTTGTTTCATATCCTCTGTCAGACCTTCTATTTCCGTTAGATTTGAATATACCATACTAATTTTCTTAGATAATTCATCCATCTGAATAAGAGAGTTCTGTGAATCTTCTGCTTGTCCTTCAATTCCTTTGCCAATTTCATCTACTGCCTTTGTAATGTTTGAATTCGAAAGTGCAATTGATTTAGACGCTTCCATTACATTTGCCGCTGACACAGATACCAGCCCACTCACTTGAGTCATTTTCTGAATTAGAGACCTCATATTATTGAGCATGTCCATAATGTTATTGGCCAGGATAGCAAACTCATCTTTTCTCTTTACACTTACACGAACTGTTAAATCTCCTTCCGATACTTGCAGAAGTTTTTTGTTAATAATCTTAAGTGAGTGACCTATGCCCTTAGAAATAAATACACCTATGGTAACTGCAAGAATACTGGCAAGTAACACAATAATAATTGTTGTTGTTCTGATTTCTCCCGCTTGCTGCATAAAGCTTGACTTAGGGATTAATGCGCAGATGGTTAGTCCTGTGTCTCCAAGCTTACTATACATGAATAAATGCTGTTCTGATTTGTATTCCACATACTCTGATTTTTTCAGATATGTATCATTTTTCGTTTTATTATAGTAATCCTGATTTAAAAAGCTAAAGTCTGTGTCCGTTGACTCCCCTTCAGCGACACCACTTTTAATAATAATTTCCTTGCCTTCTGCTGTTGTCAAGGCTACAATACTATTTTCACCAAGATCAAGTTCCTTTAAGAACTCTGTAATTTCATTCGCTCCAATGTCAATCACGATACAGGCATCAGAATCCGGAAATTTACGAACTAACGAGATTGCATAGTCTTCTGCAGCAAGTCCAATATTTTCATCGAGAAGAGGATGTCTGCCTATCCAGTAGTATTCTTTATCTTCTGCTTTTAGATTACTGCCTTCCTCTGACTGCAAAAACTCATCATAGAACCCATACAAGTTCTCCATGTCGCTTGTAAGCACAGGTATATTTTCTCCAGCGATAATATGTAAGTTTTCAATAAACTTCTCCAAATTTGCTGTCTTTAAAAACTCATTATTCATCGTCATTACATAGGACAGGCGCTCCTGTTTATCGGTATATACCAATCCCCTTGTAAAGTAAGATAAAGTTTTATCCTCGGAATATTTTACACTCAATGCATCTACAGAAATAGCTACATACTCTAAGTAACCAGTTGCCATGGAAATTGTATTGTCGGTAGCCTGCTCATAGTTGGATAATAATCCTTCGGAAGCTTTTTTATACGATATCACTCCCAATACAATAATAAAAGCAACTGGTATCACAAATCCCATAATAAGTCTTGGTAAAATACCAAATCTTACTTTATGAACACCGCTGCTCTTCTTCACTGGCAAATCCCTGGATCTTTGTTTCACACGATGTTGCGATGTTCCCATAAATCGTAACCTTTTTTTCATAAGTACCTCCTCTAAATACACTGATTCCATTAAATCATATATTACGCTTATGATTTAGTATCCGATCAGAATTTGCAAATAATCCCGAAACTCCTCACTACGCCCCATTATATCTTAGAGTTTTAAAAAAGTATAGTATAAATTTCGAAAATTTTCGATATATATGTGCATTAATACTAAACCTTTATTCTGCTGAATAAGCTAATTTATTTAATAAAGAGGCAAACCCACCAAAAAATTCTGTATTAAATAAAGCCACAGTAACATATTAACAAAACTGATTTCAATTTATTCCATAATAAAACCCAGGTAACATTTGTGATTGTTATCACACTCCTGTTCCTGGTTTTATTAAATATTTTATGTCTGTATGTTTTATATATTTATTTCTTACTATCCATAGCTAAAAGGGATTCTATTAATATATGTTATTCCTCATCTTGCAATGCATCATATCCCTCTTCGCCTGTACGCACCTTTACTACATTCTCTACATCATAAACAAATATCTTACCGTCACCAATATTTCCAGTATATAAAACCTTTCTTGCTTCGCTAATTACAAGATCAACAGGAACTTTACTAACTATAATTTCAACTTGAACTTTCGGCAACAAAGTCATCTCAACCGGCACACCACGATAATATTCTGTGGATCCCTTTTGAACACCACATCCCATAACATTTGTTACTGTCATACCAGTTACACCAATTGCATTCATAGCTGCTTTTAATTCTTCAAACTTATTCTGTCTGGTGATAATCTCAACCTTGGTTAACTTAGGTGAATTACTACCTTCTTTCTCTATCTTGACACGGGTAACAGGAATTGACTCTGTTACAGGTTTAATATCCTTAATCTCACTACTAACCGATCCACCAATAGCTGTTAATGGCATAAAGTCTGCATAAGCACTTACAAGACCATGTTCGTGAATATCAAGACCATCTAGTTCTTCTTCCTTAGATACTCTAAGACCAACTGTCTTTTTAATTACAAAGAATACGATTGATATTGCAATTGCTACATACGCTGCTACAGATACAACGCCTATGATTTGTGTTAATAAATAGGATGTACCGCCGCCATAAAAGAGTCCACCATCTACTGCAAAGAATCCAACGAGAATTGTACCTAATGCACCACAGACACCATGAACACCAACAGCACCAACTGGATCATCAATTTTTAGTATTTTATCAATAAATTCAATTGCAAATACAATTACAATACCTGCTATTAATCCTATAAAAGCTGCTCCTAATGGGCTAACTGCATCACAACCTGCTGTAATCGCAACTAAACCTGCTAAGGATCCATTCAAAGTCATAGAAACATCCGGCTTTTTATACCTAATCCAGGTAATAATCATTACAGTTATTGTAGAAACTGCTGCTGCCATATTTGTTGTAACAAAAATGCTACCCATAGCAAGCAGTGAAGCATCACCAGTTGCATTTACTGTAGAACCGGGGTTAAAACCAAACCAACCAAACCATAGAATAAAAACACCTAAAGCTCCCAATGTAATACTATGGCCAGGAATTGCTTTTGATTTACCATTCTTATCATACTTTCCAATACGTGGTCCTAATATCTTAGCACCTACTAACGCACATACACCACCAACCATATGAACTACTGTGGATCCGGCGAAATCATGGAAACCTAATTCAGACAACCAACCACCACCCCAAATCCAATGTCCGGATATCGGATAGATAACTGCACTGATTACTACGCTATAGATACAATAAGCAGAGAATTTTGTTCTTTCCGCCATTGCACCGGATACAATTGTTGCAGCTGTAGCACAAAATACTGTCTGAAAGATTAAGAATGTCATCAAAGGAACACCATCCGGGAGCGAATATTCTCCTAAAACCATTGGATCAAAGACACCAAAGACCTTATTTCCTGCTCCAAACATGATACCAAAACCTAACAGCCAAAAAACAACAGTCCCCAAGGCAAAGTCCATAAGGTTTTTCATAATAATGTTACCCGCATTTTTAGCTCTAGTAAATCCTGTTTCTACCATTGCAAAGCCTGCTTGCATAAAGAATACAAGCGCTGCAGCAATTAGAACCCACATAGTGTTTACAGATGAATACATATATTTTCCTCCTTTTTAATTAAAAAAGATATGTTGAAAACTATAATCCAGCTTTCGACACATCCTCGTGTAAAGTAAAATGCGCTGTGAATTTTTCACAGCGCATTTGCTTTTCCATTTGTTATTTGTTGCAAGTATATCTACAATATTTCATTTTGTCAATATATTTTTTGAATTATTTTCAAAAATACTAATTCAGCAATAACTATACACCAATTTGCCAAAAAAAGCACTGAAAATGATGTATTGAACAACACTTTCAATGCTAAATTTGCTTAGATTACATAAAAGGTTTTTGGAGTACTATTTCCTATGGCTCAAAGCACTCTCTTAATTTCTTTAAAGCCTTTTTCTCAATCCTGCTGACATAACTTCTGGAAATCCCAAGCTTATTTGCGATTTCCCTCTGTGTTACTTCTTTCCGATTACTTAAACCATACCGAAGACAGATAATTTCTTTTTCTCTGTCGGTTAAAACCTGCCCAATCATACTGTATAATTTCTTAATATCGTCTTCTAGAACAATATTTTCTACAATATCAATTTCGGTTTCTTCAATGATATCCAACAGATTGATTTCGTTACCTTCTCGGTCCGAACCAATTGGGTCATATAAAAATACTTCTTTTGATAAATGTCTTCCGCCTCTAAGCATCATTAATAACTCATTTTCAATGCAGCGGGAAGCATAGGTAGCCAAGCGTATTCCTTTCTCGTCATCAAAGGTATCGATTGCCTTGATTAGACCGATGGTCCCAATCGATATCAAATCATCCGTTTCCTTGTCAATCATATTGTACTTTTTGACAATATGTGCTACCAACCTCAAATTATGTTCAATTAATTTATCCCTGGCGGCTTTGTCGCCTTCTTTACATCGCTGTAAATAATCAGATTCCTCCTTGGTGCTTAGCGGTTTTGGAAACGACTTCACGGGATAAGCACCTCAATACTGAATGTGTTGTTAATATGTTATGTGCGGTATTGACATAAAGTGCCTATCCCTCTTAAAAAAGGACAGAAGGACTTACTTTTTTTTAAAATATGTATCCATCAGAACCAATTAGAATACAAAAAAGTATCCATGAAAGCTTGCTTTCTATGGATACTTTTTTGTATTCTTGTTTGGGAAGAAATTATACTTCGTCCTCTTTTCTTCTTAAAATATCATATTCCTCGAGCTCAACCCCAAGATCAATATAAATTAGCTGTTGCGGATGGGGGCAATTATCAATCGCAACACCTTCTTTATCCTTCATACCCTTAACGACAACTTCTAAAGTCAATCCACTTGGCTTAATTACTTCTATCGTTTCACCAACACTGAATTTATTCTTCTGCTCTAATTCATATAACCCATCTTTTTCACCTGCAATTGTTCCAAGATAGGTATAGGCTTTTTCATACGTATTATGATCATAAATTTGATCCTCATGCTTTGGCTTATCAAAAAAGAAGCCTGTGGTAAACTGTCTATTAACCCCTTTACGTACCTCTTCCATATACCAAGTCTTATTTTTCTCATAAATA
Organism: Bacillota bacterium; assembly: GCA_023407575.1. Lineage (GTDB taxonomy): Bacteria > Bacillota > Clostridia > Lachnospirales > Lachnospiraceae > Mobilitalea. Next base: position 102,924 of record JAEYLX010000033.1, on the reverse strand, counting down.
GAAGGATCTTCAAAGAAATCATCAATTGCTTTACGATAGGTTCTGGCAACCGTAGCAACATACAAGGCGGTTTTCATTCTACCTTCAATTTTAAAGCTATCTATCCCTGCTTTCACAAGTTCTGGGATATAATCAATCATACAAAGATCCTTGGAATTAAAGATATAGGTACCACGTTCATTCTCTTCAATCGGCAAATACTCACCCGGTCTGGATTCTTCAACCACATGATATCTCCATCTGCAGGAATGTGTACACGCACCTAGATTTGCATCCCTTCCGGTAAAATAATTACTTAACAAGCATCTGCCTGAATATGCGATACACATCGCACCATGAATAAAGGTTTCTATCTCCATGTCTGCAGGTATTTTTGCACGCAACTCCACTAATTCGGAAAGTGATAATTCTCTCGCTGATACTACCCTGGTTGCACCTAATTTATGCCAAAAACGATATGTTTCATAGTTAGTATTATTTGCTTGGGTACTAATATGAAGCTCCATACCAGGAATTTCTTCCATAGCAACACTGAACACACCTGGATCTGAAATAATAATTGCATCAGGCTGATGTTCACCAAAAGCCTTCAGTTCTCTAAAATATGCTCTTATTCCCATCATATCCTGGTTATGCGCCGTAATATTAGCAGTTACATACACTTTCTTCCCATGCTGATGAGCAAAAGCAATTCCTTCTTTCATATGCTCCATGGAAAAATTCTTAGCCTTTGCACGAAGCCCATACATATCTCCACCAATATAAATTGCATCAGCACCGTACATGACAGCAGTCTTCAGTGTTTCTAAATTGCCAGCTGGAATTAATAACTCTGGCTTTTTTATATTCTCTAACATGTAATCACTCTTTCTTTCTAAGGCATCTTATCATGCCTACTAACTGTAATGATATTAACAGTTAACAATAACTTCAATTACGATGACTTAATGCCACACCATCACCTACCGGTAACACTACTGATGACAGTTCCTCCATATGCGTTATAGCATAGAGATATTCTCTCATTCTGGTGTGAATTGTACGGTCTCGCCTTGTAATACTATATCTTGACTGTGTAACAGTTCCATCCTGAAGGACATTATCTGTAATTAACATTCCCTTAACTTCCAGTAAATTCATTAGCTCAGGTAAAAAGCTCATATATTGAGCTTTAGCTGCATCCAGAAAAATCATGTCATATTGTTGTTTCTCCTGAACAAGCTGTTTAAGAACCTCAAGGGCTTCTCCTTGCAAAAGCTGAACTTTAGCTCTTTGAACAAAGCGTTCATCGTTTAAGTTCTTTTCGGCTTCCTCAAGTCTCATTGGAACCTTTTCAATGGTTGTTATTCTACAGTCTTTGTTACTATATTCACTCATAAAGAGGGCGGAAAAGCCAATGGCTGTTCCGACCTCTAAGATACGTTTAGGTTTCTGTAGTTGGAGTAAGAATTTTAATACTCCCTGAGTTTCTTTCTTTATAATAGGCACATGCTTATGCAGTGCTTCCTTTTCCAGTGCTAATAGCTCCGGTGTAAGTTCAGGTTCTAAGGAATTGATATAAGCAGTAATTCTTTCGTTTACAATCATAAGTTCCTAACCTTTCTAGAAGCTGAAACTATATTTCTCTGTGGTTTCATTAATTTGAATCCGTATCTGTGCCAGATTCCTCTTCTTCTGTTTGCGGATCTTCTTCTTGAATTATTGAAGCAGAATAATCCGTTATTATATTAAGAATTTGAGTATAGGTCATATCGGAGGACAATTTATAGGTCCCTGGCATAATATTATACTCCTGTAATTTTGTCTTTAAATAAAAGGAATACTTATTTTCAATGGCATTATACAACTCAAGCTTTGTAGCAATGTCCATGGTTTTTTCACCTTTATTTATCTGAAATATGATTTCTTTACCGGAGCCCACTGGGTCCACAGTCGCATTACCATAAAGCTGATAGGTGAAATTATATGCTAATCTGCTAAAGTTGACTATCATAATAACTAAAAGAATATAAAAAGCAATATTTAATAATAATCGAAAAATAAAGCTGGATATTTTTAAAGTTATCTTCATTGACGTTGAGTTGTTTGCCATATTTGCCTCATTTCCTCAAAGTCCTGCATACTAGCTACAAGTCTTTGCCTTAATAAATTTATCTATCTACTATGTCTATACTTCCATAATGATGGGAAGAATCATTGGGTTTCTCTTAGTCTTTTTCCAGATAAAATCACCTAGGGAATCTCTAATCTCAGTCTTCATCTTGCCCCAGTCTGCGTTCTTTTTGCTTAAGCACTTGTCCAGTGCTCTATCAACAATTTCACGCGCTTCCTCCATTAGGTTTTCAGATTCTCTGACATATACAAAACCTCTGGAGACTATGTCTGGACCAGCTACAACCTGATTACTATATTTCTCTAAGGAAATTACAACAATAATCAAACCATTCTCGGATAGTAGTTGTCTATCTCTAAGAACAATATTGCCAACATCACCAACGCCAAGACCATCCACAAGGATACCTTGTGCTGTAACCTCTCCAGTAATAGCTGCTTTTTCCTGTGACAGGGTCAATACCTTACCTGAGGATAGAATAAAGATATTATCCTTAGGAATTCCAAGAGATTGCGCTAATTCTGCATGACGGATCAAGTGTTTATATTCACCATGTACTGGTATAGCGTACTTAGGTTTTGTTAAGGTATAAATCAGCTTAATTTCTTCCTGACAAGCATGCCCAGATACGTGGGTATCCTGATAAATAACTTTAGCACCCTTCATGGAAAGATCATTGATAACCTTAGAAACTGCCTTCTCATTACCTGGAATAGGTGTAGAACTTAGGATAACTACATCGCCAGGTTTTATAGATACTTTCTTATGAATAGAAGCTGCCATACGAGGTAAGGCTGCCATGGTTTCTCCCTGACTTCCAGTTGTAATTAAAACCAACTGATCGTCTGTATAATTCTTCATCATTTCAATATCTATTAACATATTTTCTGGCATTTTGATGTATCCAAGCTCTGTTGCAACAGAGATAATATTCACCATACTTCTGCCTTCAACTACTAGCTTTCTTCCGTATTTGGCAGCGGAATTAATAATCTGCTGAACTCTATCTACATTCGATGCAAAGGTTGCAACAATAATTCTCTGTCTTGCATTATCTGCAAATATAGTATCAAAGGTTTTCCCTACGGAACTCTCTGACATTGTATATCCAGCACGTTCCACATTGGTACTATCACACAATAATGCGAGTACACCCTTCTTACCTATCTCACCAATTCGTTGTAAATCGATTGGTTCACCATACACAGGTGTATAATCAACTTTAAAGTCACCTGTGTGGAAAATAATACCTGCTGGTGTATAAATTGCTAACATAGCTGCATCTGCAATACTATGATTCGTACGAACGAATTCAATACGGAAACATCCTAGATTAATGGATTGACCATATTTAATAACTTTACGCTTGGTATTCTTTAATAAATTGTGCTCTTTTAATTTGCTTTCTATAATAGCCGTTGTAAGCTTTGTTGCATAAATTGGAACATTTACTTCCTTCAATACATAGGGCAGAGATCCAATGTGATCCTCATGACCATGGGTTATTACAAAGCCCTTTACTTTATCAATGTTCTCCTTAAGATAAGTTACATCTGGAATTACTAAATCAATTCCCAGCATCTCATCCTCCGGAAAGGACAATCCACAGTCAATTACAATGATTGAGTCTTCATACTCAATTGCTGTAATATTCATGCCTATCTGTTCTAATCCACCAAGTGGAATAATTTTAACTCCTTTTAAATCAGTTTGTTTCATTAATTTTTCATTTTCCTTCAAATTTGCACCTCCAATGGTTTTATGTAAGTTCTATCCATTAACTAAGTGCAAGGTATAAACAAGCTCTAAGGCCTGTAGATATAGATTTTATAGATTATTTGCCCGTGCAATTATTACAGTGACCGTATAACTTTACCTCGTGATCGACCACTTCAAACCCTGTTGTCGTTTTTATCCGCTCTTCCAAAGTTTCTAACAGATCATCCTGAAATGCAAAAACACTGCCGCAATCGAGGCATATTAAATGATGATGATGGTGACTGGTGTCCGTACTGTCATGCTTGCTAATTTCATAGCGCACATACCCATCATCTAAATTTAATTTGTCTATTAGATTTAATTCCGATAACATCTGAATCGTCCGGTAAACAGTGGCAATTCCAATATCCGCGTATTTGACTCTAACACAGTCATATATTTCTTCTGCTGTTAGATGCCTACCCGGCATGCTGTCTAACACTTCAAGAATTGCAACCCTCTGAGTGGTAACCTTTAATCCGTTCTGTTTTAATAAATTCTTAAATAATTCTTGATTATCAGGCATTTCATCACCTATTTTCATCTTATCTTATATCTTGCAATTAATTTAATTCAATATCATCTAATAATTCCTGGAATATTTTAGCAACTAATTCCAGTTCACTATCATCTTCTACAATATCATATACTGCATCTTCATCAGTATCCTGCGAAACCTCTTTTAATATAAGAGCTTCCGCTTCTTCTTCATTTTCACTTGTCGTACTAACCAAAAGATAATTAATGCCACCTAGTCTTGTCTGTTCTATGACAGCGAAAGTAACTTCTTCCCCATCGTCTGATATGAAAATGATTTCTTCTGGTCTATTGTCCATTCTTGCCTCCGCTATACCAATAATTTGCGAGCTTAATCCATACTTGTATTTTCTGTCTCGTCTAATTCTTTCTTTTTTATAAAGCTTAACTTATCAAGATAGCCTTGTAAAATTAAAACTGCAGCAAGTTTATCAACTACCTTAGCCTTTTCTACGTAATCCAACTTCGCCTGACTTAAAACCTGATGAGCTGCAACTGTTGTCAGCCTTTCATCCCAGAGAACTACCTCCAGGCCAGTTCTTTGCCTAAGCTTCTCTGCAAATTCCTCGGATTTTACTGCTCTTTCACCAACAGTGTTGTTTAAATGTTTTGGATACCCTAAGACAATGGTATCAACCTCATACTCTGCAATCAATTCTTCAATTCTTGCTAGTGTCTGACGTAGTTTATTCTCCTGTTTACGTTGAATTACCTCTATCCCCTGCGCTGTTATTAACAAAGCATCACTGATTGCTACCCCCACTGTTACAGAGCCATAATCAAGTCCCATAATTCTGTTCATCGTTACTCCTATTCCTGCGCACGGTTTTTTCTATCTGGATCTGCAAAATAAAATCTCAGATTCCACAGATACACCTGTATGAGTAAAAAATCCGTAGAATTTTTCACTTTTTTCTCTTCTTACTTCTTATGAGAATAGTTCGATTCCTTATCAATGTAAAATCGCAACAATTCTTCAATTATTTCATCACGTTCAACTTTCATAATAAGGCTTCTTGCTCCCTTATGGCTTGTTATGTAAGTAGGATCTCCTGACATAACATATCCGACAATCTGGTTTACCGGATTGTATCCCTTTTCGGTTAAAGCGGAATACACAGTTCGAATAACTTCGCCCACTATTACTTCTGTATCTTTCTTCACGTTAAAATATTGTGTATTGTTTAATTTTTGCACTGATTCACTTCCTTTTTTCCAGTTTTTAATGTATGCAAACGGTTAATCAAGCATTTTACCAATCTTTACTTAATATATTAATATATTTGCTCAAAAAATTCAATTAGTTATTTCAGAAAGCATAATTTCTTCTGTCAAATATCCACAAATCTTAACATTTAGCACCTGATTTGATAAATCTGCTGCACTTTCTACTGCCAATTTGAGATATCTTTCATTATGCCCCACTTGATATTGCCTACCATCTACAACAATTTCTTCTTCAAAAAGGATCTTCTCTAGTCTACCCACAAAATGGTCCATATATTCTTTCCCCATCTTACGTGCAAGAGTAATCAGTTGTGTACTTCTGACATTCTTAATCTCTTCCTGTACCTGTTCTGGCATTACGGCTGCCTTAGTTCCAGCTCGCTTGGAATATTTAAATACATGAATATCTGCAAATCCAACCTTTTGAACAAATTCCATCGTCTGTTCAAATTCTTCCTGTGTTTCACCCGGGAAGCCAACAATAATATCTGTGGTAAAGGATGGGGTATCAAAAAAGCTTCTGATTAATTCTACTCCGTGAAAATACTCCTCTGAGGAATATTTTCGATTCATTCGTTTTAACACACTATCACTTCCGCTTTGAAGGGATAAATGAAAATGGGGGCAAAACTGTGATACTCCTGCAATTGCTTGTAGGAACTCCTCTGTTATTATTCTCGGTTCCAGTGACCCTAGTCGAATTCGTTCAATACCTTCCAACCCACCAATCCTTTGTATTAACTTCGTAAGCGGCATCTCAGATTGTACTTCTTTACGTTCTGATCCATAAGAAGATATGTGTATGCCAGTAAGAACAAATTCTTTATATCCCTTTTCTATCAAACCTTTGATTTCAGTCAGAATCTCCTCCTCCTGTCTGCTTCGAACCCGACCTCTAACATAGGGAATGATGCAGTAGGAGCAAAAACGGTTACAACCATCCTGTATTTTAATAAATGCTCTGGTTTTTTCACTGGCAGTAATATTGTTCAGCTCTTCATACTCGAATTCTTCATTAATATCAACAACTAAATCCTCTTTTTTGTTGGAATTAAAGCATAACTCAACCATTGAAACAATATCCGATTTTTTATTATTACCAACCACCAGGTCAACTGCACTGTCAGCTAGAAGAACTTCTTCCGCCGCTTGTACATAACAGCCGACCGCTGCAATCACTGCATTGGGATTTCTATGCTTTGCCTGATGCAACATCTGTCTGGACTTTCGATCTGCAATATTGGTAACTGTACAAGTATTTACCACATAAACATCTGCTGTATCTTTAAAATCAACTATATCATATCCTGCCGTTTCAAACATAGACCTCATTGCTTCGGTTTCATAGGAGTTCACCTTACACCCAAGTGTTAGAAACGCTGCTTTTTTCTTCATTGTATCTCTATTTCCTTTCCTAAATAATTCACATAGATTTTACATAATATGGTTATTCTTTGCCTACCTATACAACTTTTCCACCTTTTTTTATCTACTTTGTATATTGACTTTTATTTTGCTAAATTATAGTATATAACTATAGTAAATAAAGGAGGAATCATTATGAAAACAGTAAAAATATCATTAAACTCAATTGATAAGGTAAAGGCATTCGTAAATGACGTAACAAAATTTGATACCGATTTTGATTTGGTTTCTGGTAGATACGTTATAGATGCAAAATCCATAATGGGTATTTTCAGTCTTGACTTATCAAAAGTTATAGACCTGAATGTCCATAGTGAGGCAGACTTAGATAATATTCTTGCTATCCTAAAACCTTACATTGTTGAATAATACGTATTACCAAGAGGTTGCCAATTGTCAGCCTCTTTTTTTATGTAATAAGAAGTACATCCTATTGCATAAAAAGTACTTAGCACATAGGTATGAGCTAGCTTTGGTACTCAAATTTATAATCATAAAATTAATATTCTTATATAAGGCGGTATCCTGCATATTTAATGTTATTCAGGATACCGCCTATCGGGTTTAACCCACTGTAATTACTTCTACTGTTTCAAAAGCCGTTGCAATCAACTCTTCAATCTTTTCTTCTAATTTCTTTTCTGAATAACGGATTACCTTAGCACTTGGTTTTGTTACCGGATGTTTCGCAACGAAAATTGTACAACAATCCTCAAATGGCAATATAGAGGTTTCAAAGGTATCTATCTCTTTCGCAATATCTACAATATCCTTCTTATCAAAGGCAATTAAAGGACGATACACCGGCATATTACAAACCTCATTGGTTGCAGCTAGACTCTGCATCGTCTGACTTGCTACCTGTCCAATACTTTCACCCGTAACGAGACCGAGACATTTTTCCTGCTCTGCAAGTTTCTCTGCTATTTTCATCATATATCTTCTCATGATAATCGTTAGCTCCTCATGAGGGCATTGTTCATAAATGTATAATTGGATATCCGTAAAATTAATTACAAAAAGTTTAATCTGTCCCGTATATTTTGATATTTTCTCTGCCAAATCCACTACCTTTTGTTTTGCTCTCTCACTGGTATATGGAGGAGCATGGAAGTAGGTCGCCGCCATGGAAACACCACGCTTGGAGATCATATAACCTGCTACCGGGCTATCAATGCCACCTGACAGAAGGAGCATAGCCTTTCCGTTACAACCTACCGGCATTCCACCAAGACCTGGAATAATAATAGAATAAACATAGCATTTTGTACGAACCTCTACGGTAATACGGATGGATGGCACATGTACATCAACCTTCATTTCAGGGAATCTCTTTAACAAATATGACCCCATTTCAATACATATTTCAGGTGATGTGTATTTATAATTCTTATCCGCACGTTTTGCCTCAACTTTAAAAGTAAATGCTTTGTCAGGATACATTCGCTCTACATAATCACCTACTCCCTGGGTCAATACCTCCCACTCGGAGCTTTCAATCACAGCCACCGGGCAGATAGAGGATATACCAAATACCTTCTGTAAAGCTGCTACCGTTTCATCATAATCATAACTTTCCGGACACTCTACAAAGATTCTACCCTGTTCTTTGCTTACCACATATTCGCCGATTCGATCTAAGGCTTCTTTAATACGATCGCGCAACGCGTTTTCAAACATATATCGGTTATTACCTTTGAGTCCAATTTCAGCATACTTAATTAAAAATGCTTTAAACATAATATATAATTTCCTCCCTTTAAGTGCCTATAGTCTGTTATAGACCCAGCAACATTTTATCACAAGTAGTTCATACTCTATTTTGTGATCCCTTATTTCCTTGTATATCTTCTTAACTTAGGCAAAATGAATGCAATCTGCTCTAAGGTATATTCAATCTCTTCCCTCGTGGTATTGTCTGACATTGAAAAACGAAGTGTGGCATCCATCAAATCTTTAGATAAGCCTATTGCTGTCAATGTAACACTGGGTGTTGTATGATGTGTACTGCAAGCAGAACCAGAGGAAACATAAATTCCTTTCTCCTCCAGGGAATGCAAGAACACTTCACTTCTTACTCCAGAAAAGCTGACATTCATCACATGAGGGGCTGTTTTCTTAAGATGCTCAAGTTCAAATTCCTTGGTACATTCTAAGGGAATCCCGTTCACTGTAACGCCTTCCAGCTTACTGACCTCCTGTAAAAATCTCTGCTTTAGTTCGTACATATGGGAAATCTTTTTATCAAAATTCTGATAAAGTTCTACAACTGCCTGTCCCAAGCCAGCAATACCAGCCACATTCTCTGTTCCGGAACGTAGACCTCCCTGATGTCCGCCTCCCAGCAGAACGGGCTTTATTTTTACTTTCTCACTGGCATAGAGTGCACCTACCCCTTTGGGTCCATGTATCTTATGTCCGCTAAAGCTCAAGAGATCGATGTTCTCTTTCTTTGGATTAATACGATATTTGCCGAAGGCTTGTACTGCGTCAACATGAAAAATAATATCTTTCTTTCTGTTTTTGATTGCCGCTCCTATTTCTGCAACTTCTTGAACAGAACCAATTTCATTATTCACATACATGATTGAGACTAATAACGTATCTTCTCTAATCAGTTCAACTAGCTGATTTATATTAATTTTCCCTGTAGAATCAACTGGTGCAAAGCTTACTTCAAAGCCCAGCTCTTCCAGATATACAACAGGTTGATGCACACTCGGGTGTTCTATTCTAGAGGTTATAATATGGTTACCTCTTCGCTTATTTGCCATTGCAGTTCCGATAATAGCCAAATTATTCGCTTCAGTACCTCCCGAAGTAAATATAATCTCCTTTGGCTCTACTTTTAAACTATTTGCTATAATTTTAGCAGATTCCTTCAGATACTGTTCGGCTTTCACTCCTAATCGATGCATGGAGGAAGGATTGCCATAATCCTCGTAAAGTGCTGTAATCACCTTGTCGCGCACTTTTTCAGTAATTTTAGTTGTTGCTGAATTATCTAAATAAACTTCCATGAATTCTCCTGGTAGTACTTTTATACTTTTCTCATTTATCACTGAATAAGTATACCCTATTCTTAACGATTTAGTAAAGCTTTCTTTTTGTTTCTAATATTTTTAGAATTTGAAAGGGATTTATGCTCATTTCACCTATACTTGAATTCACATAAATTCCAAGATGAAGATGTACATCAAACTGTCCTATGGTTCCTTCTGGCCCATAGCCACTATCCCCCATAAATCCTAATAACTGGCCCGCTAATACAGTATCTCCTATCTGTAATTCAGGTGCAAAGGAGAATAGATGTGCGTAATAGAAGTAACCGCCTTCCTCTGTACGTATCCCGATCCGATATCCTCCCTGTTCCAGCCAACCCATTTTTTCGACGACCCCTTCTGTAATGCTGATAATAGGAAAGAAACCTCGTTTGTTGTTAGAAGCCATTAGGTCACACCCCTCATGCCTGCGATTCCCACCATAAGTTCTAAGTTGGTACCAAGAATCCGCGTAGGTCACCTCTGCTGTTTCTAACTTAGGGACCGGAAAGTATTGCAGCCCTGATAATACTGCACTGTAATACCCATACAATTCCTGAAAGGCTTCGTTCTCTTTAATCTCGTGAATTCCCTTAAGAAAGGTAGCTTCACTAACGAGAGAGTTATTTATCAAATCATAATTACTCGCCATCATACTAAAGGTAATATATCCCATTGTATCAAAGTAAGATAGGGAAGCAAGTTTAGGTTTATTTTTTAATATGTGACTTATTTTATTCTCTGCTTTCTCTATTGCCTTTTTGTCTAATTTCATTTCGCGAAAGGCATCATAATTAATTCCTTCCTGCAGAACATTATTAATTATTAAATGTGATGAAATTAATCTATGTTCAAGAGCGATAACAACAAGGAATGAAAAACTAAGAATAAATAAAAACAGGATACCTCTATCAATAATTCGTCTTTTCTTGGTAATAGACCTTCTCTTAGTAATAGATCTTCCCTTTCTAATTACCTTTTGCAACGCTCTGTTATTGGCAGCTAGTTTCCTTGTGATCTCATTATATGGCATAAACACCTCGAATTCTTCTTCCTAAGAAAGAGCTCCAGTTGGATAGGAGTCACAAAATTATATGTTTGTCTAAGGAAGAATATTCGAGCGAAAAACAAGTGCACTTAGCCTCTCATCATTTCGAAACTAACTGCACTTGTAGAATATCGTCATTTGGCCTAACTCTTATTATCTAATGTCATACTTTAAAGCAATCTATTCTATTCTTTTCTATTTTAATTTGTTGTAGTTTCGCCATCTTCCGTATGTTCTGGTACCACACTTTGGGTAGTATCATCTCCAAAAATAAAACTATGAAGAGCCTCTATATTTGCATCCCATTCCAGTATTAAAACGGACATTCCACGAACTTTCATTTGATCATTAAAGGCACCATCTACAGGTACTCTTAACTGCGACATATCCATTGTACCCATTTCAATAAAAGTATTTAATAGCATTTGAAAGCCTTTACTGTCAATATCGGTTTTAATCATTGGAAGTAATTCAAGAATCATAGATGCTAATTTTGTTTTACTTTCCGTCTTATACTTATCAAAGATAGCATTTAGCACGATACGATGCCTATCCGTTCTACCATAGTCATTATTATTTCCTGTGATTGTAGCTCTCTTACGTACACGGCTATAACCAAGTACCTGATTACCGTTGAGTAACTGTGTCCCTTCTTTAACATTACGATAAGCAGGGTTAGAAATATAATTTGTCGAATTCAAGTACTTTGCTTCACCAGCAGTTAATGTTATTTCCAGTCCATCTAACTTATCAATAATTTCTTCAAAGTTTTCAAAGTTTACCAAAACACAACCATCCAAATGCAAATCATAATTTAATGCAATTGTCTGGTAGAGTAAATCAAGGCCACCCTTTTCATAGGCTGTGTTCAATTTATTATCATTATAGCCTGGAATTTGCACAAAGGAATCTCTCATTAAGGAAGTTAACTTAACTGATTTATTATTGGTATTCATGGTAGCTATAACAATAACGTCTGTACGGCCACGACCGGAACCTGATCCAATAGCTTCTTCACCTAGTAAGAGGATGTTATAAACACCTTCTTCTTTTCTGCCTTCTCCAAGATGATTTGGCCATACAATGGTACTGACATCGATTTCCTCACCTTCAGAAGTCAAATCATCTTCATCTAAATAGTCAACATCTTCAACAACATCTGTTCCATCATCAAAATTACCAGTCCATGCTGCCCAAAGTGTACCACTTAAATTGACCCCCATGCTCATTAAGAGCTTATTGCCAGGTTTCGTAAATCCAAGTAGAAAAGCAAATCCAATGATACAAAGTAAGGAAAGTACAATACCACTCTGAATTTTTAATAGAATTTTCTTTTTCTTCGTATTTTTTTCAGTGTCTATTGTGTTAAGCTCATCTGATATCTGCTTAGCCAAGGAGGAGTTAATCCCAATTAACTCGTCTTCGATATCATCTTCAGATACAAGGCTGGTAGCCACCGATGCGGCTGCGCTTTCTTTATCTGCAGACTCTTCTATCTCTTCTTCCAAGGCACTGCTTTTATCAATTGGTAACTCTTCCTTCTCATTCTCTGGACTAGTTTCTTTAACCTCCTCCGAGCTTACATCAGTATCATTTTGCTTTGCTTCTTCTTTCAAATTAACGTGGTCCCCTAATGCTCTTTCAATATTCTTGTAAAAATTCTCATTGAAATCTGGATCATTCTCGATATCAAATGAAGAATTTTCTTTTTCCTTATCCATCTTTTCATCTCCTAAAAGTAGAACGTCATTATTCCCCGATTTTGTCGCTAATTATCTTTTCTAGGAATTGATACACACGAATGGTGGAGGATACACTCATCTTTTCCTCAACAGTATGAACCGCTGTAATGTCAGGACCAATGGATACAATATCGATGCCTGGAATTTTTTCCGCAATCAAACCGCATTCCAATCCTGCATGAATTGCTTCCACCTTCATATCCTTTTGATATAAATTACGATACCATTTTTGACAATGGTCTCTCAGTTTTGAATCTTTTTTATATTCCCAAGCAGGATATTCCCAGCGAACAACATAATCTCCTCCAAGAAAACTTGTCAGGTAGTTTAATCGATTGCTTAAGAAGTACTTATAATTACTTAGGGAGCTTCTTACAGAGGTAAATAACTCGACTCTATCTGCTTCCGTTTTAAAAATACCCATATTTAAAGAGCTTTCTACCAATCCATCTATGTGAGAACTCATTACCTGTACACCGTTTGGCATATTGATTAACATAAATATCATTTTTTCAAAGGAAGCTGGATGCATCACATCAAAGGTGTCCTCACCCATATCCTCAACTTCATATGCTAAATCAGGTTCACTTGCTGAATACTCTTCCTTATATTTCTTCATTATATTTGCAACATGATTTTTAAGGTTGTTGTAGCCTTCCTTTAATTCATTTGCATCTTCTGATATAATTAATAATTCCGCATATGCCTCACGTGGAATTACGTTATCCTTAAAACCACCTTGCATATGCACTAATCCAAATGAGGTTAATTCTCTTAAATCAAAAAGTAATCTACCCAACAGCTTTGTTGCATTTGCTCTATGATTTACAATGTCAATACCCGAGTGTCCACCAAGCATTCCCATCAGACTTACTTTAACCTTTTTACCATAGCTAGAAACACGTTTAATTGGAATTGTACTTGTGCCCGTTAATCCTCCTGCACAACTACATAAGATATATCCTTCTTCCTCAGAGTCTATGTTTATCATATACTTGCCCTGAAGTTTGGACAAATCAAGGGCTTTAGCACCATGCATACCAACCTCTTCATCCGTGGTTATAATGGCTTCTAATCTTGGATGTTCTAAAGCATCATCGGTAAGCAAAGACATAATATAAGCAACAGCAACACCATCATCCGCTCCTAGAGTAGTGCCCTCCGCATGTAAATAATCACCCTCAAGAATTAAAGAGATTTCATCCTTTAAGAAATCATGAGTATGCTCTTTCAACTTTTCACAAACCATGTCCATATGTCCCTGAAGGATAATGGCAGGCTCATTTTCATATCCTGGAGTAGCCGCTTTAATCATAATTACATTATTCGCCTCATCCTGATAGTGTTCTAAATTATTTTCCTTTGCAAAAGAAACCAGATAATCACTTACCTCTTTCTCATTTCCCGACCCCCTCGGTATTTTTGAAATTGCACTAAAGTGTTTAAATATCCCCTTATAATCGACCTGTTCTAAGTTCTTATTCATTATAGCACACACCTTTCATTAAATTTTGTGAGTTTCCCATAACTTATGAAAGAACCGAGAACCAATATCCTGTTGTAATGTTGTCACATATCATTAGACGACGGATGATTCGGCTCGGTTCAAGTTAATTATTTACATTTTTCAACTACTCAGAACCAACAAGATGAAACGACAAGTCGTTTCACTTGTCATGAATTAGAATATTTAATAAATTAGCCGTGTAAGCTTGGTTTCAAAGGGTAATTTATTAAATATTATTGTTTGGCGAGAGCTTGGTTTTGTATAATTACTATATTTTTAATTCTTAAAACTGTGAATTGGGGCAGGAATTCTACCACCTCGGTTAATAAAGTTATCACAACCAAAAGCATTTACCTTCATAACAGGAGCATATCCAAGGAGACCACCAAATTCCACACGTTCTCCAACCGTTTTCCCAATAACCGGGATGATACGAACCGCTGTGGTCTTTTGATTGATCATACCAATTGCCATCTCGTCAGCGATTATTCCAGAAATCGTAGTTGCCTTTGTATCTCCTGGAATTGCAATCATATCAAGTCCAACAGAGCATACACAGGTCATTGCTTCCAGCTTCTCAATGGTTAACGCACCTGCTTCAACTGCGTTAATCATTCCCTGATCTTCACTAACGGGAATAAATGCACCACTAAGCCCTCCAACATAGGAAGAAGCCATGACACCACCCTTTTTCACCTGGTCATTTAATAAAGCAAGAGCGGCAGTTGTACCTGGAGCTCCTACATATTCAAGACCAATCTCCTCAAGAATCTCAGCAACACTATCACCAACAGCTGGTGTAGGTGCAAGGGATAAATCTATAATACCAAAAGGAATTCCAAGTCGTCTTGAAGCTTCCTGTGCTACCAGTTGTCCAACTCGTGTTATTTTAAATGCTGTCTTTTTAATGGTTTCACACAGAGTCTCAAAGTCAGCTCCTCGAACGGATTCTAAAGCTTTCTTAACTACGCCTGGTCCACTTACACCAACATTAATCACCGCATCACCTTCCGTAACACCATGGAAAGCGCCTGCCATAAATGGGTTATCATCCGGTGCATTGCAAAATACCACTAATTTTGCACAACCAATGGAATCTCTATCCTTTGTATATTCAGCAGTTGTCAGAATGATTTCTCCTAATAACTTAACTGCATTCATATCAATACCCGTCTTGGTTGAACCAACATTGACAGAGCTGCATACTCGCTCTGTTTGGCTTAAGGCTAATGGAATTGATTTAATAAGTAATTCATCACTAGCTGTCATTGCTTTACTCACTAAAGCAGAATAACCACCAATGAAGTTTACTCCTACCGTTTTAGCAGCACGATCCAAGGTCTTAGCGATGGTAACATAATCCTCAATGGATTTACAAGCAGCAGCTCCCACCAACGAAATTGGTGTTACAGAGATTCTCTTATTTACAATTGGAATTCCATATTCTTTTTGGATGGTATTTCCAGTTGATACCAAATTTTTCGCCGTGGTGGTAATCTTGTCATAAACCTTACGGTTTAACTCCTCAAGATTTGGATCTGCACAATCCAATAAGCTGATGCCAAGAGTAATCGTCCTGACATCGAGATTCTCCTGTTCAATCATCTTATTTGTTTCAATGACTTCATGTATATTAATCATATTATCCTCCATTTACACCTGGAAATACCTATCAAAATAAGTATTCTTTCACTTATCTTTCGTAAAATCATCCAAGTTATTCTGCAAGTTTTAAATTCGGTGCATTTTATCAAAGATATCTTCGTGCTGAGTCTTAATTATAACGCCGATTTCTTTTCCAATCTGCTCTAACTCATCAGAAATAACATTAAAATCCTTTGGTGTATCGGATAAATCTGCAATCATCATCATATTAAAAAATCCCTGAACTATTGTCTGGGAAATATCTAAAATATTTACCCTATTATTAGCAAGATAAGTACAAACCTTAGCTATAATTCCTACGGTATCCTTTCCAACTACAGTGATTACTGTTCTTTTCATGCAAATAGCCTCCTTATGTATTATATAAAAACCATTCCGGTTGGTTTCTCTCTTTGTGCTACTCTAACATTTTTAGCAAAAGGGTTATTCCCACGTTTCACCAACTCACAACATACTGTTTCATATGCAAGCTCTTCGTAATTATTTTCTTTGCTTAAATGTGCTAATAAGATGCTTTTTAGACCTGGGTGGATTAATTTGCTGATTAAATCAGCTGATGTTTCATTGGACAAATGCCCTCTGTCACCAAGAATTCTCTGTTTAAGATAATAAGGATAACCACCTACCATTAACATGTTCACATCATGATTTGCTTCTATATATAGAATTTCAGAATTTGTTAACTTTGAAACAATATAGTCGTCATATTTACCAAGGTCCGTGGCAATGCCTACTTTATGCCCTTGTGACTGCAATGTATAACAAACGGGGTTTGAAGCATCATGTGAGGTAGAGAAAGGTTCAATACTAATATCATTGATGATAAATGTTTCATCTGGTTTTATATACTTATATAACTCTGGGGGCATGTTACTCATACCCTTCATACTTTGAATGGCATTGGAGGTTTCGTAAGTAGCGTATATCGGTATATTGTATCTGCGGGCAAGTACACCAAGCCCTGCAATATGATCCGAATGCTCATGGGTAATTAATATTCCTTGAATCGTATCTGGTTTAATTTCAATCTCATTTAACCCATTCTCAATTCTCTTCGCACTAATCCCCACATCCACTAAAAGGTTGGTATTATCACTGCCTACATAGATACAGTTACCACTGCTGCCACTTGCAATACTGCATAATTTCATGTAACTCTCCAATCTATTGTTAGATGTGTGAATTCTAATTCATTTCTTCACACATTCTCCACGCTTGCACAAATAATTACGAATGGTTTTATCATAAACACGTGACAAATTTACTATGCGCACATTTGTCACGTGTTTCTAAATGAGTATCCCTCATTTTATGGGTTTTGTCAAGAAAAACTAAACCTTTTGCAATAGTTGATCCACCTGATGTTCTAACCTAAGATAGTCACCGTCATTCTCTATCACTAACGAAAACTTAGCACGAAAATCTTCATCTTTGCATTGATTTTTTATAATAGACTCAATCTTTTCTATAGAATAATTGCGTTCTCGTATGAGGCGTGCTCTCCGTTCCTCCTCCGGTGCATAAACATACCACACCTCATCACAGATAAAATCATATCCTGCCTCAATCATTAGGGCGGTCTCTACAACAAGATATGGTGTCTTTGCCTTGTTTCGATGTTCCTCGATTACTTGCATAACTTCTTGCAATACAAGGGGATGCGTAATCTCATTTATTTTAAGCCGCTTAGTATCATCTTCAAAGATGATGGCAGAAAGCTTTGGACGATCAATCGTACCATCTGAGGCTAGGATCTCTTTGCCAAAATATTCGACAACCGCCAGGTAACTTGCTCCCCCTGGCTCCATCTGCTTTTTTGCAATTTCATCTGTAGTAAGTAGTTCCGCGTGATATTTATTTTTTAATATATGTGCAACTAGGGATTTGCCACTCCCGATGCCCCCAGTTAATCCAATTACCTTCATATATATAATCTTACCTTTCACAATTCCTGCAATCTGCAATCATAGTGTTATATCTTAAATTTATTAATAATGAACCATCTTGTTACCGTGAATAATTATTTTGCCTCAAACCAGTTATTCCCCTGCTTTACCTCTGCTTCCAACACAATGGAAAGCTCCGCTGCTCCCTGCATCTCTTCTACCATAATCTTTGCCACTTGATCCACTTCATCTAGATGTGTTTCAACCAAAAGTTCATCGTGAATTTGGAGGATTAATCTGGAACGCAGATTTAGCTCGTTTAATTTATCATTTACACGAATCATAGCTATCTTGATAACATCTGCTGCAGTTCCCTGAATTGGTGAATTCATTGCAACTCTATCCCCAAAGGAGCGTACCATAAAATTACTGGATGTTATCTCTGGAATTGGTCTTCTTCTGCCAAAGAGAGTCGTTGCATAACCATTCTCCTTGGCATCTGCAACTAATTTATCCAGATATGACTTTACCTTTGGATAGGTTTCAAAGTATTTCTCGATATAACGCTCTGCTTCTTTTCGAGTAATATTAAGATCCTGTCCTAAGCCAAAGGAGCTTATACCATAAACAATCCCAAAGTTTACTGCCTTAGCACTGCTTCTCTGTGCAGAGGTAACCTCTTCAAAAGGAATATGGAACACCTCGGAGGCTGTAATTCGGTGAATATCCTTAGCTTCACGGTATGCGTTGATTAATCGTTCATCTCCGGACATATGAGCTAGCACGCGTAATTCAATTTGAGAATAATCCGCATCTAAGAATACATATCCTTCTTCAGGGATGAATACTTTTCGTATCTGTCTTCCAAGTTCCATTCGAATAGGGATGTTCTGAAGATTCGGGTCAGTACTGCTAATTCTTCCGGTGGCAGCTATGGTTTGATGGAAACGTCCATGAATTCGCCCATCTTCTTTAATGTAACCTGCTAATCCATCTGCATAGGTTGATTTAAGCTTGGTTAATTGCCTGTATTCCAATATCATTTGTACCACTGGATGCTCTGATTGAAGCTTCTCCAGGATATCTGCAGAGGTGGAATAACCGGTTTTTGTCTTCTTTCCAAAAGGTAGTCTTAACTTTTCAAACAAGATTACACCTAACTGCTTTGGCGAGTTAATATTAAAGACTTCACCAACCTGCTCATAGATTTCCTTCTCCAGTCGATCAATTCCAAGCTGAAGGTTATCGCCATATTCTTTCAGTTCTTCTTTATTAACACGAACTCCTCGGCACTCCATATCATAAAGAGTGAAGATCAGAGGCATCTCAATTGTTTCAAATAAAGGTAACATATAAGCTTTATCTAATAAATCCTTTAAAACCTCTGCAGATTTATATGCAATATAAGCACTATAACCTGCATAGGTTACAACTGCCTCTGTTTTATCCTCTATTGACTGTGTTATTGTATTCTTTCCTAATAAATCATTCTTAGAAGGAAGCGTCATATTAAAATAATCTCTTGCAATATCATCGTAACCATAGGAATCTGTTAAAGGGTTCAATAAATAAGCGGCAATCGTTGCGTCGAATACACGATCTGCATTCTTTATTCGAAGAAATGGAAGCTGCTCCTTTAATCCGATTACCGATAATCTGGAACCTTCCTTTACAAAGTTGCTTGCTTTCTCACTTAAATATTCTTCTGTAATTAATCCGGTACATTTAATGACATACACCGCTGCTTCTTCCTTACAGATACTCATGCCTAACAGCTTGTCCTGCTCCATTATTAATTGTAAACCAACTACATTACCTGGCTTCGTATCTAATACAGTAAAAGCTTGCTCCGCTTTTGATAAATCTTCTATAAGAATAAAGTTTTGCTCGATTCCAGTGGAGTGGCTAACCTCCTGCTTTTGAAACTTAGATAATAAATTCTTAAACTCTAATCTTTTAAATAATAAATATACCTCTTCGTTGAATAGATTATCCAGTTTAGACTGTTCCATTTCAAAGCCCAAATCACAATCCGTACAAATGGTTGCTAACTTTTTAGATAGAAAAGCTAACTCTTTATTTTCTTTTAAAGTGGTGGTAACTTTTCCCGGTGACAGCTCATCAATATGCTCATATAAATTTTCTATGGATTGATAACTTGCCATTAATTTAGCTGCCGTCTTTTCTCCGACACCTGGTACCCCTGGAATATTATCAGAAGGATCCCCCATAAGACCTTTTAAATCAATGAACTGCGTTGGAGTTACGCTATATTTTTCAATAACATCCCTATCATAATAATCTTCAATTTCGGTTCCTGTTTTCTTTGTCTTAGGAATTCTAATTTTAATTTTGGTACTAGCTAACTGTAATAAATCTCGATCTCCAGAAACCAGGGAAACATGATTACCACTTTTTTCAGCTTGTGTGGCTAGTGATCCGAGGATATCATCTGCTTCAAATCCGGGCTTTTCAAGAACCATAACCTTCATGGCTTTCAAAACCTCTTTCATCAAAGGTACCTGCTCTCTTAATTCCTCTGGCATTCCCTTTCTTGTTCCCTTATATGCATCAAACATTTCGTGACGAAAGGTTGGATGATGGGTATCAAAGGCAACAGCTAAATAATTCGGTTTCTCCTCCTCCAGAATCTTTAGCATAATATTAATAAACCCGAGAACTGCGTTGGTATGTTCACCTTTAGCAGTGGTCAGATCAGGTAATCCATAAAAAGCTCTGTTTAAGATACTATGTCCATCAATTAATACAATTTTCTTATCCATAAATTTGTCGCCCAGTTATAAAACGTCCAGGCAAACTCCTTTCCTTATTGTTGAAGAATTAGTTAATCTGCTTTGTTAATAGCATGATTCTTTTTATATTCTTCAAGATATTCTCTAAATTCAATTCGATCCATCCAATCTCTTTGCACATTATAATCCATAATTATGTGATATTCTTCTACAGAAATTTCTTTAGGTTCCTGTAATCTTATATCAGCATAACTGATGCTGAATAAAAATGCCAGTAAAATCATAGTAAATATCAGCACTGTTATCTTACGATAATATGTATACTTGGCATGTATAATCCTTTCCTGGGACTTTTCAAGTTTAATATTTAATTCCTGTACAAAGTTACTGGAAAGATTTTTGTCCTCATCCAATTGCTTCATTGCTGTCAAAAGGGCATAATATACTTCCAGCTCTTCCTTACAATCCTTACAGGAATTCACATGCTCAATAAATCCCTCCAGTTCTTCAAGGGATAATTTATTATTAATAAAGGGTGTTATCATACTTTGGGCTTTACGGCAGGTCAGGGAAATCAACTCCTATTCATAAATAAATTTATATTAAACCATTTCAGCCATAAACTCAACCTAAGCGGAACATATTGAAGCAAATTTGAGCTTAGTCTGAGTTGTTACTTATTTTCTTCTAGTTTTTTATTTTCATACTTGAAATATGAAATTAGTTATGTTAGAATAGTCCTCGTTACGAAATGCGGATGTGTCGGAATGGCAGACGAAGCAGACTCAAAATCTGCCGGGCAAACACCCGTGGGGGTTCGAGTCCCTTCATCCGCAGTGCCTAGATAGTCCCCAAAGCCTTGTAGTATAAGACTTTGGGGATTTTCTTTTATGTTTGAGTTGATTACATTATACCGTTTTGCTTACATAAATGAATAATTCTTTGTATTTACTTCTTCGCTGTGACGTATTGCTTCTTTCACGCTATACATATCAATCATATCATTGTCTATTACAAATCGCAAGTTTCCATAATCTATTTATAGCATATTCCCCCAGTTATTAAAACTATATGGACATAAAGCAAGAACTACGCAAACTTTAAGTTTCCTTTAACTATTGATTATCTTGTGTACAAAATATTCAACGCAAAACAATAAATAAACCTCCAACAGCAATGTTAGACACGTAATTAGAGAAACGCTTAAGAAATCCTAAAAATAAACCCCCAACCATATTGGGGTCAGGGGTAATAATTACTTTTTAAATGATACGTTCTCAAAGTCATAACTGCCAGGAGAGATATGCCTTGACATCCTATATCCTATCATCCTCTAGATGTTCATTTTTTATATCTTGCTGTACTAGCATAGTACTAATACATCGTAAACTTTCAACAATATCTCCTAAAGCATAAACAATAATACTAAGTATTCCAGCTGAAAATGTAATAATTAAAGCAATATTAAAAAATCTAATGTAGGTCGTAGAAATCAACAAATACGCTACAACTGCGATAAAAAATGCCACAGAAATTCTTTTACAGAATCTAGTAAAGCTCATACTATTCTCCTTTAGTAAAAAAGTAATTAAGTTACAACATATTAATATTTTACCTTTTTTTCGACACAAAGTAAATAAATTATTCCTTTTTCTAAGTATGTATTGTTCTTCTATTTTGAAAAATTTTATTATTTAAAAAGATTTAGTATATATCTTCAAAAAAACACCAGCAGCATTAGCTACTGGAATTTTAAAATGCATTAAATTATTTTTTATTTTTACTCTTAATTTATCCTCTTGGCTTTACTGTTGGCATATCACAGTTATGAAGTACACCTCTTGCAAGTAAAAAGCAAACCACCCCCGCAATAAGTTCCCAAGCTGCAAGAATAAGTAACGCAATTGTTAACCCAACATTCCCTCCGATGGCAATTCCTACTATGATTGCAGGTACAAGTCCCGGCAGTATGAATATTATAATTAATATCATGTATATTACTAATAATAACCCTGCACTAATATTTGCCCCTGTAAATCTCATAATAAAGTAATTAAACCCTACAAGGTAAAATGCAAACAAAGTATACACTGTAATACACATAAGTATGATGAAAATATTTTGCTGTATTAAAATACCAGCTATTCCGAAGATTAAAACACTTTCTATTGCTGTTTTAACCATGACCTCCATATTACTCCATATAATCTTCTTAAACGATGATTCAGGAATTAAATAGATATAGTGATAATAAGTATCCTTTAAACCTCTACCTGTACCGATTAAAAACACTTGCATCCACATAAGTATTTGTAACGTAATAGTTAAATCCTTTGTAAGGACGGAACTAACATTTGCACCTATTATAATGATAAATGACATAACTGATAAAAATCCTAATCTGCTCTGCCTAAAGCTTTCCCTTAAATGTTTACCCAGAAGCGTAGATGCACCAAAACCTGAAATTCCTGTTTTTACAACCTTAATTTTGCTGGCTGTAGTATTTGCAGCGTTAAGATTACCTTCTGCTATCAGCCGTTTTTTCTCAAAGTTCGTTTCTGTTGCCACTAAGGTATCTTCATAATAATCTGGATTAGTTAAAACTATATAAGTAATTAAAGCTGCACCAAATAGTAAGGTCGCACCAAAGAATATGAAACCGTTTAATATCTCACCAGTTAAAAATGCTGTGACCCCTGCTGACATCCAGCCCGCTACGGGTATATAGGTCATTGCTGGCGATTTGATAGCTCCTTCTAAAGATATCATTAAGTTTTGAGAATCCAAAAAATTAAGCCCCAAAACAATCAACAAAGGTAGAAAAACCAGGATAGTAATAACCTTAACGCAGGTTTTTCTTTTAGCATTACCGTTTACAATACTGTATAAAAGTAAAGACACAATGGAAAGTACAATAACGGATATCATAGTAGCTAAAAAAGTCAGTAATACTCCGCCATAATTAACCCCAAAGTTTGCCAAAGAACTTGCCTGAAAGAGAATAAAAAATACAGCAAAAAATGCAGTCTTCGTCAGTCTTAGAATACCATAAAATAATATCTTACTAGGGTTTATTGGTGAAACAAATAACAAGTTTACATCATTCATTTCAAATATCGCATCACCATTAGAAATCCCCTTTAACACAGCCATGACTACAAACATCCCAAGAAAAGCAAATAATATCCCTGTAAACCAGAATATCGATGCTTGACTCTGTGCTGACGGGGTTGTAAATAAAGTAGAAACTGCAGAAATTACAATTAATAATATTAAACAAATATAAAGAATTAATTTACCGGGTTTATGTAATAGTTCCAGTAAACTATTTTTCATACTTTTCTTAATAATATAGACTAATGCTTTCATTTTGCCTCACCACCCTCGGTAATTGAAAAATAAATATCCTCCAAGCTTTTTCCCTCAGGTAGATCACTTCTTCGACAGACTGCAGCTATTTTACCATTCTTCAATATATAGGTTGTATCCCAATTCTCTTCCATGCTATCAATCATATGTGTACTAACTAATAATGCACATCCCAGGTTCTTAAGCTCATTAATCATAGCTTTAATCTCACGAATACCATGGGGATCAAGCCCAATTAGAGGTTCATCAAAAATTACTGCTTTAGGTTTTGGTAACAAAGCACAACAAACACTAACCTTTTGCTGCATTCCCTTACTAAGTTCCTTACCAAGCTTAAGCCGTTTATCATCCAGCTCAAATCTCTTTAATAATTCATCTGCATAGGACTCCCAATCTTGTAAGCGATATGCCTTTGCTATAAACTCCAGATGTTCATACACGGTAAGCATTGGGAATAACATTGGCATCTCTGGTACATATCCCAACAGCCGTTTTGCTTCGGTGGAATGATTCTCATAGCCACCAACAGTTATGGAACCCTGAAATCTTAATAACCCGCAAATTGATTTTATTAGTGTTGACTTACCCGCTCCATTCGGTCCAAGTAAGACGGACAACTCACCTGGTTGAACCATAAGTGAAATATCATCGTTAGCAAGGAATTTACCATAGCGTTTCGAAACATTATTAGCAATCATCATAGTAACAAACCTCCGTTATTTATGTAATTTTATATCACAATACTGTGTCATTATTATAGAGAACATTATAATTTACAATATTATAAAATACAATTAACTAATGATATTCCTATTCTTTTCTAATCACATCTTAATAATTGATTTCTATAACAAATGTAAAGTATACTTTCCATTGATAATATAACATTATCCTTCATTAATGTCAAGCACACTTTCCATTAAACATTTTAAGAACACCTTTTGTTTCAGCTCAATTAATTTGCACTTAGAAAGTCTGGTGTGAAGTTTCAATAAATTCCTTAACCAATTTTATATAACTCACAGGATAAACAAGACTAAATTCCCCATGTTTCATTTTTGGTGCTATATGCAATCTGCTCTTATCAATCTCATAATTTAACCTTTGGGCAGATTTTTTCATAATATTAATCTCTTTTCCTCCAACAATAATAAGAACTCTTGCTTTTGTTCTAGTAATTTCTTTTTTTAGATTAAAATCACCATTACTCATAGTTATGTTAATTAAAGATTGCTTTGTCATTTTTTTGCTGTCCTGATAATACTGTTCAAATTGTTCTGGGGGAAGGCACAAAGACTTTGCTTGCATTTTTGAAAACCACTTTTTATTAATTAATCCATAGAAAAGTGTATAAAATGGTGTCATACCTGCAGTTATATTCTTCATTGAATACACCAATGCACTTTCAATCACTGCGTATTCTGCAATATCCTCTCTCCTCGATAGTACTTCAATTACAATCTGAGCACCTAGCGATAATCCGCCCAGCAGGAAAACCTTGCCCCCGCAATAGGTATCTATAAAATCTATAAGTTTATCTGCTGAATCGACAATACTTATAAAGGGCTCCTCACCAGCCTCTCCATGCCCGTCAATAATAGGAGTAATCATATTATAATCCTCTTCAAATTGCTTAACTATTCCCTTAAGAGACCAATCTGATAAGCCTCCACCATGTAACCAAATTACGACTGGCTTATTTTCTTGACTTACTTCTTTCCATAACATAGTATGCTCTCCTTTCTGCAGGCCTTCGTGTTTATTGACAAGTTTTATTCTTTTCTAATCCGAAGTTATTCTATTTTTCATACACCTTTTTCCACATTCTTAAGAGTTTTTCAAATTCCATTTCAATTATATCAGCATCAATGTTTCCTTTTAGTAATGCAAAATCCAGATACCCGTCAGCCGCCCATATCATTTCTTGATACATTTCATGCAAATCAATATCTTCTCTTAAACGTGTGATATCTATGGTTGAAAATATTAGTCTTTCACTCTCTATACTAAGTTCATCAAAATTACTGCGTATTTCTTGTCGTATTTCCAATTCCGGCTCATAATAGGCTCGT
This sequence comes from Bacillota bacterium, assembly GCA_023407575.1. GTDB lineage: Bacteria > Bacillota > Clostridia > Lachnospirales > Lachnospiraceae > Mobilitalea. The sequence goes on along the minus strand of JAEYLX010000033.1, from coordinate 76,781 downwards.
AGGGAAAATTGGCTGACATATGGATATCGCTTCATTAAATTACATTTTACTTTCAAGGAACGCTTCATCAGTTCAAAAAAATCTTTTGTTCCAAATACGTTTTGCTTTATTATTTCCTTCCTTGTTAATTCAATAGAAGTATTCCAGAGATAAAGATAGATTTCTTTCTTATTTTTAAAGTGATAAAACAGCAACGCTTTTGATATCCCTGCTTCAGCAGCAATTTCCGCAACAGGTGCTTTCTTATAGGAGGTTTGTGAAAATATTCGAAATCCTGCATTCATAATCTTATCCTGTCTATCTTGTGCTAACTTCATAAAACCTGGATTCAACTTATCTTTTCTCCTTCCCTGTTATGGAGTAAAGTCCTGATATAAAGGTCTGAATTTCCTGATTAACCTGCACTGAATTATCTCCATTTGAAAAATGAGCCGCGTTTTTAATCATATGTAGGGGGTATCCTGTTTTCTTAGACCATCTCTTATTGTATACTTTCACTTTCCCAGTTTTATCATGATCCCCCAGTAAAAGAAGCACTGGAAAATTAAAGTTTACGTCTTTATTTTCTTTTGCAAATACTCCATATGCAATATCCATCTGTTCAATAATTTGCTTCTTTGTCTGTGGCATTAACATATCTAGCATTTTATTATAAGAATAGTCTGTCCTTGATACTGATCTTGCCATACTTTTACGAAGGATTGAATCTGGAAACCATTTTGCCATTGGAGCAACATTTTTCAACCACCACATATCTGATTTAGAATAATATTCTATTCCAAAGGGAGTGGTATCAAGGGCTATAAACCCTACTACACAATCTGGATACAAACTGGCAAATTCCTGACTTGGATATCCACCCATTGACATTCCGACTAAAATAACTTTATCCATACCCTCAATATCTAATATTGTTTTAAGCTCCAACGCTGTATTTTCATAAGTGAAATTAGAATAAGGACGCGACAAACCATGTAGCGGAATATCCCAACATAATACACAATATTCATTGGCAAAGAATTCAACCTGTTTTTCAAACATTGTATGATCGGCTGTTAATCCATGGGTAAATACGATACAGTTGTTTTTACTGCCCTTATTACTCAACCAATAATGTACCCTTCCATTTTTAGACTCTATCCATTTATGTTCTGCTTTCATATTTTCACCTTTCCATCCTTCTATTTTATTATTAATGAGTCTAGGCTTCCTCTCAATAACGCTTTCCTGACCGATTTGGTTAGTATATTATATACTCTAACTTGACTGACCAAATCTGTAAAGGGGTATGAAAACTGGTTCTATAATAAATACAAGAAGCACCTCAAATATTAGATTTATCTAGTATTTGAGGTGCTCTTTACTTACAACATAGAACCTTATAAACTTCTTAATTATATAAACTATAATATCAAGCAATACTTGACTTAATTTTTCAATACCTTCTGAAATAACTTAGGCAACATTAGAAGATCAAAGAACTTTTTAATCCATTTGCTTGAAAGTAGAAAGGTAAGAATAACGCTGCCAGCTAAGACTATAAATATTAAGTAACTTGGTCCATCTTCTATTCGTACAAAAAAGCCCATATATTCCAAGGCATTCCTAACCCAAATATGTAGAATATACACTTGCAGGGTACGTTCCCCCAGCCCAGAAATAAACAATCTGTTCCTTGGCACCAACTGCATAATAGCCGCACCTACCACAAAAGCCGCTAGATACCATACACCTCTTACAAAAAAGCCATAGTTTGCGAACTCCCCAAGGGCAATTCGATAGGATGTCCCTCCATAAACAATTTCTCGAAACGGGCTTATTTGCTCCCAAAATAAAACCATCCCTCCAACGACGGCTATAAGTAAAATAATTGCTGGTATTTTTAATTTTCTATTCAGAAATATTTCAAGCTGCTTTTCCGTCAAGCAAAATCCTATTATAAAAAACGGAAAAAATACAAATACTCTGGATAAGGAAAATATTTCTCTGAAGTTCCCTACATATCCAGCCATTAAACTGATGAAAATAGATCCCCCAATTAGATACTCTGTCTTAATCCTCTCTAGCATAGGTACCGATAAATACCAGATACTTAAGGCAAGAAGGTACCAGGGTGCTGCTTTGTCCCTAAACAAATTAATATCTAACTCCTGTTGGAACATAAATTCAAGTATTACATTACCTATCTTAAAAAACAAATACATCCATAGAATCATGAATATTTTATCGACTTTAAGCTTCCCTCCGGAATTCATGCGTTTTGCCAGATACCCATTGACAAACACGAAGCAGGGCATATGAAAGATATAGATAAAATATATTAAAAATTTTATCTCATTTACGTGTGTTAGCTTTAATGCAAAGTGTGAGACTACAACAAATAATATTAAAATAAATTTCAGATTATCTAAATAATAGCTTCTGTTACTCCCATTGGCCCCCATATTTTAGCATAGAATGAAACCAGAGCTTTATCTGGCTTTTCATACTTTCTCCTTCGTAATTGTTTGTCTATATTATAACAGAAATGACAAAAAAAGCAATATTATGTAAAAAACGGACTGTTCTGTTGAACAGTCCGTTTTCTGCATTCATCCTAAAAATACTTCTTATTACCCCATAGGTTACTTTTCTTAAGATCCACATACTCATTGTAGGCACGCTCTAGAATTTGCTTCTCATTCGCAAACTTGAGCATATGATATGCTTCATGAAATTTGTAGTAGCCAGAGTCCATAAAAAATTCTTCTCGTTGTGGTTTACTGTAATAGCTATCAGACATCATTAAATACCAATGAACATCCTTTAATACTGTATTCTGCGGTGTGCTAAAAGAATATTGACTTTTTCCAATATACTTGATAATAGAAGCATTCGTTCCCGCTTCCTCCATAACTTCACGTATGGCAGTCTCTTTATATTCTTCACCCTCTTCGACGGTTCCTTTCGGTAGCACCCACCCTTCATATTTATTCTTATAATTTTTATACAGTAATAAAATCTTTCCTCTGAATATCACTACACCACCACAGCTCGTTGCTTCTACCATCGCAATGCCTCCTGCCTTTGGTGTATCTCTTAATCTGAATAAAAGTATACAACAATACTTCTAAGTTTTCAACCTAATATTAATTATTATTAAGCAGGGGCTATTTAAACATATTTAGTCTTTTAAATACTCTTTTATAATTTTCTTTGCAATAGGGACAGCATATTCACTTCCAGTACCAACACTTTCTACAATTACACTGACTGCAATTTGAGGGTCGTCATATGGAGCATATCCAATGAACCAAGCATGGGCTTTCCCATTTTCATGGTCAGCAGAACCTGTTTTTCCTGCTACCTCAATCTTCAAATTATCAAGTCCAGAACCCGTACCATCCGTTACCACTAATCTCATCATTTCACCTAAACTGAACGCTTCACTTGGTGTCATAGGTTTTGTAAGCACTTGAGGCAAATACTCTTTCACCATACCACCTTCAGCGTTCTCAATATGATCTACAACATACGGTTTCATCATCACTCCACCATTTGCAACAGTTGCGGCTATCAGCGCATTATGAAGAGGTGTTATTAAGGTTTGACCTTGACCAATCGCTGTCTGCATTGCCTCCTTTGTTCCTGAAGTTCCTTTTTGTAATGTGAATTTACTTGGATTACTTTCTAAAGTAATAGGAATTCTTGTATTAAACAGAAAGCGTTCACATAAATTATAAAACTTATTTAAATCCAGGTCCTTTCCGATGGATGCAAAAGAGGTGTTACAGGATTTTGCTAAGGAAAGTGGTAAATCTACTACCTTATGTGCCTTATTATTATAACAATGGATTACCATACCCTCATATTCTATGCTGCCAGTACAGTTATATTGATAATCTTGATATAATAAATCCTCTCTCATATATTCTAAAGCAGTTAACACCTTAAATGTTGACCCTGGTGGGTAACGTCCTTGAGTCGCTCTATTGATTAACGGTGATTCCTCTCCTTCATCCGCAACTAATTCATCCCAAATTTCATCTATGTTATTAGGGTCATAGGACGGCTTTGAAACCATGGCTAAAATTCTTCCTGTGGAGGGTTCCATAACTACTACCGCACCTTTATATTTTCCCAAGGCGTCGTATGCAACCTGCTGTAATTTAGAATCCAGGGTGGTTATAATATTGTCTCCCGGGCTTTTTTCACCTAACAGATCCGAATACATAATCTCAAACGAATTAATATTAGACGTAAGAAGTCTGATATTCTCTGTCTCTTCAAGTCCTGATTTCCCTTTCGAGTATCTTCCTACCACATTGGCAAAAACCTCCGCAAAGGGATACTCTCTGGTTTCACTGCCATCCTCACCAACTACTGTTTTTGCAAGTATTTCCCGGTCAAAGGACTGTATTTCCCCACGAACAATTCTTTCAGAGAGAACCTCCTGACGCTTATTGTAGGTGCTATTGATGACATCCTCACTTTTTACTATCTGAAAATAAGTAAAATAACCCATTATCATAAAAAGCAAGCCTAAAAAGATATAGATTGTATGAAAGATTGATTTTCTTGGATCCTTATGTTTAAAATTCTTCATGCTCATCCTCCTCCATCACTTCCTGCACAGTCACTTCCTGTGTAATACTCTGATGTTTTAAGGTTTTATCTCTCATATAAACTCCCTGCAGCAGCATGAACATTACGATAGTTGTGAATACTGAACTACCACCCTGACTAATCAAAGGAAGTGTAACACCGGTAGAAGGAATAAACTTAATAACTCCACCGATGGAGAGAATTACTTGGAACACTAACATAACTGCATAGCCAATGGACACCAGACGGTAAAATTGATCCTCAAGTTCAAGTGCCATATTAATAAACATAACAAAACAGCTTGCATAAATCAGAATAATACATATTGCAAAAAATCCACCAAGTTCTTCAGAAATTGCTGAAAATATAAAATCGCTTTCTACCACAGGAATCGATGTAGGTAACCCGCGATTAAGACCCATACCAAACCATCCCCCTGTTCCAATTGCAAAGAGTGACTGTGTAATCTGATAACCCTCTTTATCAATATATTTAAAGGGATCCTGCCAGGCCATTACACGGACTCTAACATGGGAAAAGAGACGATAAGCTACAAAAGCGGCGGCACTACCTGCTATTAGACCAGAAAACAAATAGAAGGGTTTTGCTGTTGCCACATAGAGCATGAATAAATAAGTTATAAAAAAGATTAAAGCTCCTCCAAGGTCCTTTTGCACTACCAGAATTAAAACATGTACAGCTGCCAAAACACTGATCAGAATGATCCTTTTAAAACCAGTACCCATCCAGAATAAGGATGCAATACTAAGTACAAAGAGTAACTTTACAAACTCGGAGGGCTGAACACTGATACCGCTAAACATCAACCAGTTCGTAGCTCCTCTAAAATTTGTCCCCATAAAGAGTACTAATAATAAGAGAAATATTCCTGCTCCACCATAAATCCAGCCTAGCTTTCTTAGCCATCCTATGGTTTTCATAAAATAGGGTAGCAAAAGGCAGGCAGCAAAGGAAGCAGCAACAATGATAAATTGCTTCACTGCCATATCAAAATTCAATCGTTTTAGCATAAGAAAGCTTATAGTCAACAACATCAGCATATTACGCATTAATAATCTGGAAAGCTTGGGATAAAAAACCCTGTAAAGCGCAAGCACCAGGATAAACATTCCTACTTCGGCACCATAAAGCATCACCAGTTTAATATTCTGTATCTGTAATAATAATGCCCCATTTCCAACAAAGTGAAGTAAAAAAATAATCACAGTAAGTATGGAATAAACCCTATCCTGACCTTTTTTACTCTTATGGCGAAACACAGTAAAGCTATAATAAGTGTAAATGCCTATTAATAATATCATCTGATATTTAATTAATTCTACAATTAAATTCATCTCTCACCTACCTAACTTTCCGTATTGATTACTGTTCAGCCATATGACCCTAACAAATAATAATATCTGAATAACCCTATTCCACACCACGTTTGAAATGTCCTGTTGTATATTCGTTAAGTTCAGCTGAACTCTTCCTATTATAACAATACTCCTCGATGAATATTTCAATAACCTTTTTTGTCTGTTCTCTGGACTCTTTCGTAAAATCGAGGCGTATTCCTCTTGGTTTCAGTTTATGGAGCTCTTTTACCTGCTGATGAAGGGATAATGGTTGTCCGTTGTAAATAACATTGTAACACCCTTCACAATTAGCTTTGACAAAAAACTCTTTACCCATACGATCGGTAAGAATTCCCTGAAATCCTATTTTAGCCTGTGCTTCGCCTTCTCGTTTTTTACCTTTTCTACACCCTTCGGTATTATCAAAAAGACATTGCGTTGAAGTCATCATAGGCAGATATCCGTATACAATCAGATCGCAATCTTCTACTCCAAGATTTATAAGCTCCTGATAATTCAATTCCACAGGCGCTGTATAATGATACAATTCCTGCTTGGACCAGAATAACTTTGCTTCTTTGTTAAAAATATATAGATTATGATCCAGAATAAGCTCCCTAGGAAGCCCTTTCTCCTTTAATAACGAAGTAAGAAGGGATATTTCTTCAAGATTCTTTACAATAAATCCAGTAACTTCATTATAATCTATTATTTCAATCAAATCCTTTTTTAAACTTTCAAATACGCCCAATCTGCAAATGTGCGGAAGTGAAAGATAAAACTTTTTATGATTATTCGCTGCTTGTGCAGCCATATGAAGTATCTCATCCTTGGTAATAGTATCATAATCTACATGAATATTTGCAATTTCTTTAAAGTCTAAAATACTTTTAAATTGATCAACCGTTTGCAGGGATACACTAATCGTCGTCCGTACTTTCAGTGAAGCATGCTCACTTTCTACACCTTCATCCTTCAAAGGTGTTGATGTTTCAACTCTATTAAAGTTTAAACTAATCGGAGTATTTCTTTGATGTTTTTCTACAACTTCTTCACAAAGTAACTTAATTGCCTCTCTCCTTAAATCATTGAGCCATGCGACAGGAACAAAGATACTTTCGTCCGCTTCTATTTCAATTTGTTCAAAATAATATAAGGTGTCTCCCGTCTTTTCCAGGGGTACTCGTAACTTTTCCAGTGACATTGGTTGTTTTAAGGCTGGTTGAACAATATCATGATATGCCGTTACAGAACACCCCTGGCTATAAGCAGTAAAGGAGATATTTTCACCAACTCTGGCAACTAATTTACCCCTAATCCCCAGTTTAGCATCCTTTGCAAGGAAGTCACGCTCCAACTCTCCCAGCAATTCATTATTTCGTGTACGATACACCAGATCCCCTGTCTTAATCATTTGGCGTTCATTAGAAATTGCTGACTTTCCAGTACTTTTTTTATCCTTCCTGTCTACCTGTGGACGAATACCAACATTGGTCCTAAGAATTTCACCTGGTTTATGAGAATCCTTAACTGTAAATTCATAAAGACCTTCCTCAAAATTTCTTATTTCCAGTATATCCTGGGCATGAATATCGTCCTTCACGCTTATTGACACCTGCCCCTTTCCAACTTCTTTAATCACACCTACCTGAACACCACTGTGGTTGGGGCGGGATAAGGACATCATCTTTTTACCATGATAGGTTTCACCATATCCTGTGGAAAAGCCTCCTCGGTTATAGACATCCTGCAGGTTCGTCATATCACGCTGGCATTCCACAGAAGACAAAAAGCTCTCATAATGTTGTCTTCCATGTTCTAAATAAAGGTCAACATATTTCCGGTACAAAAAAGATACCAAAGCGGCATACTCCGGTCGTTTCATTCTTCCTTCTATCTTAAAGGAATCAATACCAGCATCAACCAGCTCCGGTATTAACGTAATTGTATTAATATCTTTGGGACTAAGCAAATACTTTTCTTCCTCTTTGGAGCTTTTCTTATTATCCGCAGAAAATTGATATGGCATACGACAAGGTTGCGCACATCGTCCGCGATTTCCGCTACGTCCACCAATTAGACTGCTCATCAGACACTGGCCTGAATAACAATAACAAAGTGCCCCATGAACAAAGGTTTCAATTTCGAGAGTTGTGTTTTCTCTTATCTTTTTAATTTCCTTAAGACTAAGCTCCCTGGAAGTAACAATTCTAGTAACACCGTAATCCTTTAAGAGATTTGCTCCCTCTGCCATCGTGAGTGTCATTTGGGTACTAGCGTGAATCGGTAAGTTTGGAAAATGTTCATGAATAAAGTTCATTACTCCAACGTCTTGTACAATAACTGCATCCAAACCTTGTAGATATAATTTTTCTAGAAACTTATAGAGCTTTGCTTTAAGTTCCTGCTCCTTAAGAAGGGTATTCACTGTTAAATATAAATTTTTATTCCTGATGTGAGCTTCATCAATCGCTTGAAGCAGGGTACTCTCCTCCAAATTATTGGCATAAGCTCTGGCACCAAAACTGCTGCCACCAATATATACCGCATCGCAACCAGCATTCATTGCTGCCTTCATTGACTCATAAGAGCCAGCTGGTGCCAGTATTTCAATCTTCTTACTCATTTAATTCCTCCAAAATAGCTTGTACTAAATATTCAAAATTTTAGATACATCACCTGTCATGAAAAAAATGCTGTCCGTATAAGGATGTTCCCCGGTTCAATACCAGTTTGTTACATCACTTAATTAGACAGCCTTATCGTTCTTCTTTATCGTTTTTTCTCGATTTCATTTACTTCTGTCTCTAAACGCACAATCTTTTTCTGTGCCTCGTACAGCTCTTTCTTTAGATCCTCAATCTCTTTTAAACTAGCATCAAGCTTTGTCTGGGACATAATCAGTTCATGCTTGATATCGAAAATTTCATTTCCTTTTAATTCGCTCTCTTGCTCAAGCTCTGTTATCTTTTCTTTTGCTTTAAAGAAATCATCGGCAATATTTATTTGCATTAAAATGTTTTTCAAATCAGTATCTAAAAAACGGTAGGCATCTCTATTACGGAACTCGGTATGTTTATTATTAATATAGGAAGCGATTTTTTGTAAATATTCTTCGCTTTCGTATCCACTTAGGGTATATCTCTTGTTATGAATGATAACTTCAATATCATGATACTTATCCATAGTAACCCCCATCCTGCCATCAGGCAGCTACATTTATAACTTTATTCCAGATAAATCTATTAATTATATTCTCTATTCGTACTTTCTAGCTTTAAGCTTTTTGAAAGTCAAGAAATACACTAGTTTATATGCTTTGTCCATAGTAATTATAACTTAAGTCCTAGGGGTTGACAAGTCAATTTGTTAGAAACGATTGTACATGACCATTTATAAGAATAGATTACAGACCGATATGACGGTAAGCCAGCTCCGATGCAACTCTTCCTCTTGGGGTTCGAAGAATTAAGCCATTTTGAACAAGATATGGCTCATATACCTCTTCCACTGTGCCCACATCCTCACCAATGGTTGTAGCAACTGCCTCAATTCCAACGGGTCCACCACCAAATTTTTCAATCATTGTCACAAGTATTTCCCTATCAATATGATCCAATCCTAGCTTGTCCACTTCAAGTAGATCAAGGGCTAACCCGGCAACTTTAACTGTAATTTTACCATCATATTTGACCTGTGCAAAATCTCGTACTCTTTTTAATAAACGATTGGCAAGTCTTGGCGTTCCTCTGGAGCGTCTGGCAAGTTCAGTGGCTCCCTCTTCATCTATTTCTACCTGTAAAACCTCTGCAGATCTAATAATTATCTTCTTAAGCTCCTCTGTAGTATAAAATTCAAGACGGCTAACCACACCAAATCGATCACGAAGTGGCGGTGTTAGCATACCTGCTCTGGTGGTTGCACCTACTAAAGTAAATTTAGGAAGATCAATACGAATTGACTTCGCTGTTTGACCCTTCCCTATAACAATATCGATTACATAATCCTCCATTGCAGGGTATAAGAGTTCTTCTACTTGACGATTTAAGCGGTGAATTTCATCCACAAAAAGGACATCTCCCTCTTGCAGGTTATTTAAAATAGCCGCCATTTCTCCAGGTTTTTCGATTGCTGGTCCAGAGGTCACTTTGATATTAACCCCCATTTCATTTGCGATAATACCAGCAAGTGTTGTTTTACCAAGTCCAGGAGGCCCAAAAAACAGGACATGATCAAGGGTTTCATTTCGTTGCTTAGCTGCTTCTATATAGATTTTTAAATTTTCCTTAACTTTAATTTGTCCAATGTAGTCAGTAAGCATTTGGGGTCTTAAGGACCCTTCAATTCTTCTATCTTCTTCCGTAAATTCGGTTGTTATCACACGTTTCGCCATTGTTCTCTCCAATAAAGCTCTGGCTTTTTTTTAACCTAGAGACTCTTTTCATATAAATTCAGGCATTACATCTTCTTAAGACATTGCTTAAGTATCTCTTCTGAAGTCATATCCTCTGTAATTTCAATCTGATGTACAATTTTAAGTGCATCCGAGGCAGAATAACCAAGAACCGTAAGCGCTTGTACCGCTTCTTCTTTCTTGCTCTGAATACCGGAATTAAATTGCTTATTTTCCTGATTTATTAATCTTTGCTCAAAGGCTGATTCTAACTTAAATTTGTCCTTTAGTTCAAGAATTAACTTACTTGCAGTTTTGCTTCCTATTCCCGGCGCTTTTGCAATCGCTTTCGCATCCTCTGCTAACACTGCAAAGCGGATATCGTCAGCGGTTATAGCAGAAAGAATACCAAGTGCTCCTTTGGGACCAATTCCATTCACTGTTATTAATAACTTAAACATTTCCAAGTCGTCCTTCGTCAAAAATCCAAAGAGACCAATTGCATCTTCTCTTACATGCATATATGTATATAATTTAATGGTACTGCCCCTGGAAGGAAGGTCCATGATGGCGGAAGCAGGTAAGTATACCTCATATCCAATATTGTTCACTTCAAGTACCACATAATTTTCTTTTACTTCTGCCAGTTCTCCTTTTAAATAACCTATCATCTCACACCTCATATGTATCATTCATCTTCTCTATTAAAAATCAGAAGAACTATAACTTTATCAAACTTGCTTAAGGAAGCCCACCTTAATCGGACAAACGCTCAAATGTCCCCCTGGAAACATTAAGTCGTCCTTCTTTTACATAATTTAAAACCTCAAAAGCAGTGATTCCAAGGGCTTCCGAGATTTGCAATGCATTACTATTCGGATATTCTTTCAAATAAGCTTCAATATCATCAAAATGATTACTATCAATTTCTTTGCATGCACTACAAGAATAAGTCTTATATCTTGATTGAAATGCCTTATGACAATGCTTACAAATGTTGTTATGCATCACTTTAACTCCTTTACATAAAATTGAAAACTTAAAATATTTACCGTCATATCCTTAATCGGAAAGGTACTTTAGAATGACTACCACTCTGAAATACCTTCCCATTTTAATTATTCTATCAATTAAATCAAAAAAGTAATATACTTGCCAATGATTTTTTTACCGTAACTCATTAATTACATTAGCGTTGAAAATAAATTCAGAACCCTCTCATACATCTTTATCAATGCAGACCTTTGCTTCCATTCCGCATGAGATATTTCTTTACACTGGTCCATCGTATTTAGAAGATCCTCTCTTACCATCTGTACAGTATTTCGATCACAGATCCAAACACCACATTCATAATGAAGATGAAAACTACGATAATCCATATTAATGGTGCCGATTATCGCACTATCTTCAGTTAAAATTGTCTTTGCATGTATGAAGCCTGGTAAATACTCAAAAATTCTTACTCCTGCTTCCAACAGTCTACCATAATTGTAGGTGGTAAGAATCTTAACGCTCTTCTTATCCGGAATATATGGAGTAATAATACGTACATCAATACCACTTTTTGCTGCTGTAATCAACGCATCTCGCATATCATCTTCAATTATAAGATACGGTGTTGTAATGTACAATACCTTCTTTGCATAATATATCATTTGCTTGTAGGTATCTTCGACTGGATTTCTTGGATTATTTGCCGGCCCATCTGATATTACCTGACAATAAACGTCATTCTCTTCAAACTCCTTTGATGGACGGTAAGGATTATAGTCCAAAGGCACTCCACCACCGGAAACCTCCCACATTTGTAAAAATGTAACCGTTAATCCCCATACCGCATCACCTTCTACACGAACCGCATTATCCTTCCAAACACCGAAACGTTCTACAAGATTAGCATATTCATCCGCAAGGTTCATTCCTCCAGTAAAACCTATATTACCATCAATAACTATTATTTTTTGGTGGGATCTATAATTCATATATAATTTGTCGGTATATTTATGAATTGGATTAAACGCTCGCACTTCCATGCCTTCATTTTCAAGGCTGCGTTTAAAGTTTGTGGGAGTACGTAGAGTAGCACCAAAGTCATCATATAAAAACTTAACTTCTACCCCTTCTCTCATTTTCTTAAGTAGAATTTCATGCATTCTCTTCCATAGAACCCCATCAGCAACAATAAAAAAGTTAACCAATATAAATTTTTTAGCACGTTCCATCTCTAAAAAAATAGCATCAAAAACATCTTCACCCATTGGGTAATATTCTACTTTATTATTCTTAAATAATGGAAAAGAATTTGATTCTAAAAATTTAGCCATTCTACTCTTTGTAGGATATTTTTTCTCAAAACGTTCAGAGACTTCTTGGTTAAACTCCAAAAACTCTGCTCCCCGCTGAAGTTTTTTTAATATATGAAGATCAATTTTTCTTCTTCGTCTGTTACCCCAAAGCACGAACATTATATGCCCGGTAACCGGAAGTGCTGCTATAATACAGATCCAGCTTATCTTATAGGAATTATTTCTATTATCATTCACTAGACCAATTACAATTATAATACTTAGAACCTGAATACCGGTATACAGATAGATGGTATAACCTCGCAGAGCATAGGACAAGTAAATAATCATGCCAAATTGCGCAAGTACAAGTAAGCCAACTAGCGTCGCCTTAAGAAAACCACTTAAATGACCCTTTAATGTTCCTTTCATTTCTTCTCTAATATCCTTACTCAATGCACGTACTCCTTTTCTGCCCAATGTCTCACGCAAATCTCTTAATGCCGTCTCCAGTTTTCTCACCCTCATATTCGGAAAGGCTTTTAGAAAACGTATGTGGGTCTTTTGTAGTTTTATACTCTGATATCTCCCAATAAACTCCTTTAATCCTACTGGAATATCAGGCATCAGCTCTTTTAGTTCTAATATCATCCTGGGTATTCTGATATTGGATAATCTGTCCAGAATATCTTCCCCTGTTTCGTAAATCCTACTGGTGCTAATATATTCGGTGATATCTTCTCGTAGTCGTTTCAATTTACCTAAAACTTTACGAAGTTCTATTGTGGAAATAATTGTTATAATAATATCGGTAAAAATGAGCGGAATTATTACATATCCAATAATTTCACCGAATTGTCTTGGAATTATTCCAAGCAAGGTATGTATTGCCGGATGCATAAAGCATACCATAATTACAGAAAGCAATCCCCAAAACAAAGATACCAACAAACTTATTCTTCCGTTTATATTTAGGGGATGATTACTATAATCCCACCATCTGGTATGAAATGCCAACTCCATTAAAAGAGAGGTTATGTACTCTAAAACTGTGGCAAGTAGACATCCCGCTACAAAAACAATTAATAGATTACTTCGATAATCCCATAAAACCAGGTAAACTATCACTGCTCCAAATCCGTAGATGGGAATTATAGGTCCAGTCAAAAAACCACGATTGATTAACTTCTTTTCTTGTACTGATATCAGACAGCTCTCATAAACCCAGCCAATTACACTATATATAAGTAACATATAAAAAAGATAATATATATCTTGTCCAAAAATTTCCAAGTTCCACATCCCAAGATCCCCCATGCTTTATCTAAATGTTACTATTCAGCCTTTACAGCTTAATAGTAATATATTTGTACAGCAAGCCTGATTCCTATTCTTCCATTCATGCTGGAATACGGAATTGCAAATGGCTGTGTTGTAACATATCCACTATTCTAGCATAGGAATGTTAAAATTTCATTAAAATTTTCTAACATTTTCCTTTGTAAATCAGCCTATGTTATAAGAATTAATTGCCCATCCTTTTCTTCTTAAACTTGCTGTGGTAAAATGTCTTTAATGAATTTGAAAGGAGTACCTTAATGCTAATAAGAAATGACAATCATTTTCCAATGCCAGCCTATCCCTTAGAAAATGATTATGACCTTAATCAAATTGCATTTTTTGATATTGAAACTACGGGTTTTGCAGCAGACACAACTTATCTATTTCTAATTGGCTGCGCGTACTACAGCGAAGGTTCCTTCCACCTAATTCAATGGTTCAGTGAAAGTATTCAGGAGGAGGCATTGCTCATTTCCTCCTTTTTTGAATTTATAAAAGATCGTCGAGTGTTGTTTCATTATAATGGTAACGGATTTGATATTCCATATTTACAACGAAAAATCGCAAAATTAAATCTAGGTTATACCTTTGACATATTTGAAAGTGTCGATATTTATAGGAAAATACTACCCTATAAAAAGATATTTCAACTAGAAAATTTTAAACTTAAATCTCTGGAAACCTTTTTAAATATTCATCGCCATGATCCTTTTAGTGGTGGTGACTTAATTCAAATTTATCAGGGATACCTTGGGAAAAAGCACTATGAAACCTTAAAAGCCTTTCGAAACCCGGAGTTTCCTCTTTCCGCACCAAGTGAAGCCGAGCTTCTCCTTGGCCAGTTATTACTTCATAATTCCGAAGATATTCAAGGATTATTATCAATTAGCTCTATTTTATCCTATATTGACCTATTTGAAAAGCCTATTCATATTATAAAGGCTATGATAGAAAATGGCTTACTGAGAATTCGCTTTGAATTATCCGCTTCCTTGCCCACACCTATTCATTGTAGAAATGAATTTGCACAGTTGGCAGCCCATAAAGAAGAAGCTGTATTATCAGTAGAAATCTATGAAGGTGTATTAAAATATTATTTTGATAATTATCGTGATTACTATTATCTCCCTATGGAGGATTATGCAATCCATAAAAGTGTTGCACACTTTGTGGACAAAGATCATAGAGTAAAAGCAAAACCTTCCACTAGTTATACGAAAAAGCAGGCAATCTTTGTCCCACAATATGAACCATTAATTACACCAAATTTTAAACTGGAATTTACAGATAAAATTTCATTTTTAGAAGTTCACACAGACTTTTTATTACAAGAAATGAATTTGGAACTGTATGTGAAACATATGATGGTGCATATGCTGTAGATATAATAATAAAAGAAGTCCCGGTTTTAACACAGGGACTTCTCAAATTGTAATGCTTGTTTCATTCATTGAATACTTTATACTCCTATACTTATTTTATATGACTGGTCTTTCATCTTCATTTCTGTTTATCCTATTCTTCAAGTTCATCCTTTTCTTGGAATTCTCCCTTCTCTTGGAATTCTCCCTTCTCTTTAAATTCCTCCTCTTCCGCTCGTTCCTCTTGTTCTTCCGTTCTATTTGTTTCTGGATGTTCCTTCATATATTTTCTTGATTCCATAAGCGATATAATATAGTCTCCTAATAAATAAACACAAATACCAATTACTATCACCATACCGAGTTCATAATTAAATAAACACCTATCGTGACGACTAGTATACCCCAGATATGATGTATTATGTGGACATACTGGTTCTCCAAGAAATGTATGATATCGAATTAGTATATAAAGCATAATTGACGTTGGTATTAATACAACCAATATCATTAATATTCTTTTTAAATAATACATTGATACGAATTTCATAGTCCCCCTTTATTTATAAGGTATTCTCCATCCATTTTGTTTTAACGTCTATAGCTTACACCATTTTTTACCATATATCAATATATGTTTGCATTAAGAAATGGCACTATACATCTAATATTACAGGAAGCTATATATCATAGAAATAATGTGATAAGATTATTAAATATAATTTGTAAAACCTATTGACTCTTAACTTAACTTTAGGATTAGAATGCTATCGAAAGGTACTTTTCAAATCTATTATGGAGGTGATAAACATGAGAATCGGAGAATTCGCTGAAGTATGTAAAACAAGAATATCTGTACTAAGACATTATGATAAAGAGGGACTCCTACTCCCTAACTTCATCGATCGATTTACAGGATACCGATATTATTCTGCAAATCAAGTCCATGCTTTCAGAAAAATTACTGCTCTTAAAAAGGCAGGATTTTCTTTAAAGGAGATAAAAACTGTATTGTCAAAGTCAGATAATACAAAGATCATTCTTGATAGCATAAACAGAAAAAAATCCGAACTCACAGAACTGCTTTCTAATCTTGAAGAAGCAAAAAATATTATGTTAGGAGCTGAAAATATGCAAAATGTTATTATTATTGAAAATACGAACGGTACTGAAATACGTTTGACTGCCATTAATCCGGTTATGAACTTTGATAAATCTTGCGAACAACTTGAAGATGCTGCAAAAAGACTGGAATATCAACGCATATCAAACTTTAAAACCTATGGTGAAATGAATTCTGACCAGATTGATATTGGTATTGATGTCATTAAACTTTGTAATGAAATTAATGTGTTGAATGAAGAAATCAATATCCCCTTTGTCGATGATGATGTAATTGGGAAATGGGAAGTTCTTGGTGATTATGCCATTAAAGATGATTTCTTTTCCAACACCTTTCATTGTGAAACTGTTTATGGTGATATTAATAAGCAGATCTTCTTTCTACCCGGTGGTGAGAAATACTGGTGTTATGGGTGGACGAAAGGATATCTTACCATTGATTCTGGTGACAGTACCTCCCTTAACAGCTATGAAGTTGAAGAACATAACGGAGAACGGTATATGTTTATTCAAAACAAGTCCTATTACTATCGCCGTGGTGGTAAACCAACGATACTTGTGTTACACCAACTTGATAACAAAACTTACACAAGACAAGGCTTAGCCAGAAAAGATAATATTGATATGCCTTTTGTAAATGATGAGGCTGTTTTAGGAAAATGGAGAACTATGTGTTTTCTACGAACATTAGAAGAATTTGATACTACTATAAGTGACAGTAAAGGTCTGTACTTCAAAGAAATTGAATTCTTTAAAAACGGTCAGTGTACCAGTGTTTATGGCGATGAAACCATCTCCGGTGATGATATGCAGGTTTGGACCAAAGGTTATGTCCTTAGAAAATGGAATAATTCGTCTTGTGCCTATGAAATACGAAATGAAAACAACGTGGAATATCTCCTTATAGAATGGAAAAGTGGGGATTATCGTTGGGGTGGTTTCGATACCGATTATTATGTATTTACCAGGGAACAGAAATAACAGAGACTAATGAATTAATAGGGAATAGGCGGCTTTTGCTGCCTTTTTCTTTATAAAGAATATAATTGGAATTTGCTCAATAAGAACTTTGGCTCAAATAAAATGGGTTAAAATTGGTGTAACTGACAAAAAAAGACTCTCCGAGAAACCCCGGAAAGTCTTGATTTTTAATTATTCAGCTGCAGAAATGATTTCTTTCTTATTGTAAGAACCACAAGCCTTACATACTCTATGAGGAACCATAAGCTCTCCACACTTGCTGCACTTAACTAAGTTAGGAGCAGTCATCTTCCAGTTAGCTCTACGGCTGTCTCTTCTTGCCTTTGAATGTTTACCCTTAGGACAAATTGACATTGTCTCACACCTCCTTAAAGTTGTTAAATATATCACGGATTACTGACATTCTTGGATCATAAACTGTCACATCACAGTCACAGGATTTCTCATTTAAATTCGTTCCGCAGTTTTTGCAAAGACCTTTGCAATCTTCGTCACATAAAAGCTTCATGGGAAATTCCATTAATATTTCGTCACTAATTAATGTGTCCACATCCAGATTGTATCCAATAATATAATTTGTTTCATCCAGACCTTCTGTACGCTGTTCTTCCGTTAAATTGAAGTCAACTTCCTTCTGGAAGTTGATATCCATAGGATAAATCAATTCCTTCAGACATCTGCCACAGAATAGGTTCAGAGAAATATTCGTATTGCCCTCAATCAAAACGGTCTTGTTACCCAAGTTCGTTATGATGAGGTTAACCGGTTCCTTATGAACGAATTCATAAGAATCGCCCTGGTACTGAAACCGCTCCAACTCTATGGGGGCTTCAATCCGTGCTACCTTATCCTTCGTAGTCATTATTTCTGACAAAGATATTAGCATGTTAAATCACTCCGAATATTCACTGCATGATTAAGAACTCGTCTACGAATTCTTTACGCACTTCTTGTATTATACCTACTGACCAAATATTTGTCAATGACAAAATCAGATTATTGATAATATATTACCGATATTCCATTTGCTGGGGATTACAGTAAAGCAACTGTTTCTCTTGCAATCGTTAACTCTTCGTTGGTAGGAATGATACAAACCTTAGTTCTTGATTCAGGTGTTGTAAGCATTACTTCCTGTCCTCTAATCTTATTCTTCTCTTTATCAATTGTTACACCAAGGTAACCGAAATATTCACATACCCATTCTCTTACTCTCCAGTCGTTTTCACCAACGCCTGCGGTAAATACAATTGCATCTACACCATTCATTGCAGCTACATAACTACCGATATATTTTGCTACACGATAGCAGAATACATCAAATGCAATGATTGCTTTTTGATTCCCCTGATCCATAGCATCGTTGATATCACGGAAATCACTGGATACTTCTGACATACCCTGTACACCAGACTCTTTATTAAGTAAGTTCATAATCTGATCAAGGGTTTTATTTTCCTTCTTTGCAATAAACTCAATAATGGAAGGATCAATAGAACCGCTTCTGGTACCCATTACAAGACCTGCAAGTGGTGTGAAGCCCATGGTGGTATCAATGGATTTACCATTCTCAACCGCTGTAATACTTGCGCCGTTTCCAAGGTGACATACAATAATTTTTGAGTTATTGATATCTAAACCTGTAAATTCAGCACAACGCTTGGATACAAAGCTATGGCTGGTACCATGGAAGCCGTATTTACGAATCTTATATTTATCATAGTATCCATTAGGAATACCATATAAGTATGCTTTTGGAGGCATAGTCTGATGGAAAGCCGTATCAAATACAGCAACCATAGGTACACCTGGCATTAAGTTTGCGCATGCACGAATACCAATTAAGTTAGCAGGATTATGAAGCGGAGCTAAATCGTTGCAATCTTCAATTGCCTGAATTACTTCATCCGTAATAATTGTAGATGCTGCGAACTTCTCACCACCATGAACAACTCTGTGACCTACTGAACTTATTTCATCAAGTGATGCGATAACGCCATGCTCAGAATTTGTTAACGCTTCAAGTACCATACGGATTGCTACTTCATGATTGTTCATCTCTGTAGTCTCAATAACAACCTTGTCTTTACCTGCTGGAGTATGTTTTAAATGGCTAACTTCCTGGCCAATTCTTTCACAGATACCAACAGCCAATGCCTTCTCTGACTCTGAATCAATCAGCTGATACTTTAAGGATGAGCTACCACAATTAATAACTAATACTTTCATTTTATTATACCTCTTTCTTTATTTAATATGAGATAAATTATCTTAAGTCCAGATAACTAAGTTACTTTGCTATGCCTTTACATTGCTAAGACTGTGAATCAAATCTCTTTGGAAAACCACTTCGTTTCCAAAAATGACTTCAATCACAGTCCTTTATTCACAACAAGTGAAGTTCTTGACTCCTCTTGCTTTCAATTTACGTGAAGGTAAAGTGAAATATCAACAAATTAATGCTTTGTTAGATACTATCCTATGCTTTACCACCTGTCTTAGTTAAAGGCAGCTTGTACAGCAGTAATTGCAATTACACCAACAATATCATCTGCTGAACATCCTCTTGACAAGTCATTTACAGGCTTTGCGATACCCTGTGTTACAGGTCCGTAGGCTTCTGCTTTTGCTAATCTTTGAGCCAATTTGTAACCGATATTACCAGCATCAAGGTCAGGGAAGATTAATACATTTGCCTTACCAGCGATGTCACTACCAGGAGCTTTAGAAGCACCAACACTTGGTACAATTGCAGCATCTAACTGGTATTCGCCATCTATTTTATAATTAGGATATAATTCTTTTGCAATCTTTGTAGCTTCAAGTACCTTATCAACATCAGGATGTGCTGCGCTTCCCTTAGTAGAATGGGATAACATTGCTACGAGTGGTTCTTTACCTACTAAAGCTTCAAAGCTCTTAGCACTGCTGCCTGCTATTGCTGCAAGTTCTTCAGCATTTGGATTTTGTACTAAACCGCAATCAGAGAAAATGAAAGTTCCTTGATCACCAAAATCACAATTCGGTACTACTATAATGAAGAAAGAAGATACCAGTTTTGTACCAGGTGCAGTCTTTAATATCTGTAAGGAAGGACGAAGAGTATCAGCAGTGGAATGAACAGCTCCAGACACCATACCATCAGCATCTCCCGCTTTCACCATGGTTACTCCAAAGTAAGGATAATCCTTTGTTAAGATCTCCCTTGCCTGCTCAGGAGTCATACCCTTGCTCTTTCTAACCTCAACAAGTAAATCAACATATCCCTGAAGCTTGTCTGTATTATTTGGGTCAATAATCGTTGCCTTTGATAAGTCCAGGCCTTCTGCCTTCTTAGCAATTTCATCCTCATTACCAATTAATACAATGTTTGCTACGCCTTCAGCCAGAATTCTGCTTGCAGCTTCCAAAGTTCTACGATCTTCGGTCTCAGGCAATACAATTGTTTTCATGTTCTGCTTGGCTCTGTCTTTGATTCCATCAATAAAACTCATGATGTTTTTCCTCCCTTAACAATGAAAAATAATATATATTTTTAGAATATTAAATCAATACCCTTTATTATAAGACAATTTAATAATTGATACAAGTATAAATTGTAGAAAAAAGTAGGATTATTTCGTATATTTCTTGAGCAATAGTAACAATGTCTTACTTTATACTTATTTATGCCCTTTGATTAAATCCTAGCAAGTGTTTATAACACATAATTGACGCTAACAATTTAAGATGCTATATTGAAAAGTACAGCCATTAGCTATTTTCTATAAGTAAACTCATTGTTTTAAATTGAAAATAACTTTTCGGATATTTATACAATAATAAGAAATGAGGTCGTCCATCCACTTATGAAGGTATTGGGTTTAATTACAGAATATAACCCGTTTCACAACGGACATAAATATCATATAGAAGAAGCGAAACGAATTACAAATGCCGATTATGTCATAGCCGTAATGAGCGGTAATTTTGTTCAAAGAGGTGCCCCTGCTGTTATCGATAAGTATACCCGAACTGCAATGGCTTTAAACAATGGGATAGATCTGGTACTTGAACTTCCTGTCTGTTATTCCACCGCCAGCGCAGAATATTTTTCCCATGGTGCAGTGGACTTGCTTAATAAATTAGGTGTGGTAGATGCCATCTGTTTTGGCAGTGAATGTGGTGACCTTGAACTAATTAAGGAAGCTGCTGACTTCTTAATACAAGCTCCTGCCTCTTTTCATGCCGCATTACAAGAGGCACTGAAAGAGGGTATGACTTATCCGGCTGCCAGAACAAAAGCTTATTTAGGTACTATGCAAGAAGTTTCTGCAGAGAAAAAAGAAGCCATTACTTCTCTCCTTCTGGAACCTAATAATATTCTAGGTATCGAATATGTGAAATCGCTCCATCGCCTTGGTTCCAGTATAACTCCGTATACAATTACGCGTTTGTCAGCTCATTATCATGATGATATGCTGTCTGAAGAACAAGACACTTCCATTAGTTCTGCAACTGCTATTCGCAGAGCCATATTTGAAAAGGATTCTGCTGCCGATTATTTTAAATTAATGAAACAGAGTGTGCCAGCTGATGTTTATCAAACGCTTTTAGGTAGTTACGAGAAAGGTTATCCCCTCTCGGAGGAGGATTTTGCTGCATCTATAAAATACAAGTTATTGATGACCAATCGAGAAAACTTATCTGAATATTTGGATCTTACATCCGATCTTTCAGATCGTATAAAAAAACTCTCTCCTTATCCAAAACAAATCTCTGAACTTGCCCAAGCAATAAAGACTAGAAATGTAACCTTGACCAGAATAAATCGTGCATTGGTCCATTTACTATTGGATATTAAAAAGAAGGACTTTGAAGCATACAATTCAGAAGGTTATAACCGATATGTGCGAGTACTTGGCCTTCGTCGTGAGGCTTCTATCTTATTACGCACTATGAATGCAAGAGGCACCCTACCAATTATAACAAAGGTATCTAAGGCTGATGAAGCACTTGATGACCTTGCAAAGAAAATACTTAAGACAGATATTCTTGCTTCAGATTTGTACAATCAAGTTGTATATGATAAGTTTAAAGTTCTTTTACCCAATGAATATCAACGTGGAATTGTCCTTAAATAAGATGCTAAGACAAATCGGTTTCACTTGTCTTAAATAGAAAAAACTCCCCTTTCGTCAGATAGATACCTCAACGGACTATCTTCTTTAAGGGGAGTTTTCATTTTCACACAAATAAAGTATCCTGTAAAAATGCTTGCTTTAAATTCTTATTCTTTATTTCCATCCACTGGTTTCTTCTTTGCAGCCTTTTTTGTCGCAGCCAATTCCTCATTTTCTTGCACTCGATATTTTACAATATCTTTTATTAATTCAAAAGGAATTGGTTCCTCAACTGGAAACTGAATGGCACCTTTAGAAGTGTTATAACCTGTAAGTTTATCTTTGAAAACCTCAACTCCACTTGGACTTGGATAAAACCCAATGTGCTTTTTGAAGGAAGCAAAATGTACCAGATTACCGTGATAATCAAAGGTAGCCATTCCCCAGCTTATCTTTTCCTTTGCCTCTGGAGCACATTCCTTAATTACTTTTCGAAGTGCGTTAAGCTTCTCCTGAATTTCTGGAGAAAATTGAGCAATATATTCATCAATGGTTTGAATGCTTTTATTTTCTTCCATATTGTTCTTTTCCTCTCTACTTCTTGTTGTTAATTGTATAACGCAACTTAGTCTTTCATTTGGTATAGCTTAAGCGAGAAGCTCTTCCATTTGATCTAATAATTCAGCGAATAGCTGAAGTGCTTGATTCACGGGTTCTTTGGTACTCATGTCAACTCCAGCTCCTTTCAACAAATCAATCGGATGCTTTGAACTGCCACCACTTAAGAAATTCAGATAGTCTTCCACCGCAGGTGCACCCTCATTTAATATTCTTCTTGATAACGCTATTGCTGCTGAATAGCCAGTTGCATACTGATATACATAAAACGCATTATAGAAATGTGGGATTCTTGACCATTCCATATCTATTTCTGGATCAATAACGATGTCATCACCAAAATATTTGATATTTAAGTCACGATATACCTTACACAACGACTCTGCTGTTAAGCTTTCACCGTCTTCTACCATTTTGTGTGTAATCATTTCAAACTCTGCAAACATAGTCTGACGGTATAAGGTCCCTTTAAATTTATCTAAGAAATGATTGATTAAATAAGCTTTTTCCTTTTTGTCCTTTGTATTCTTCAACATATGGTCAATGAGGAGGGATTCGTTACAGGTTGATGCAACCTCGGCCACAAAAATCTTGTATCCGGCATAAATATATGGCTGAGTTCTGTCTGACAAATAACTATGGATCGCATGGCCCATCTCATGTGCAAGGGTAAATACATTATCCAAAGTGTCATTATAGTTTAGGAGTACATAAGGATGTGTCCCGTAAGCTCCCCAGGAATAAGCTCCACTACGTTTATTTTCATTTTCATAAACATCAATCCATCTGTTATTATAGCCTTCATTTAAAATCTTCTGATACTCTTCACCAAGTGGCTCTAAGCCTTTTGCTACAATCTCTTTCGCCTCTTCAAAGGGTACTTCCATCTTTGCATCAGCAACAAGAGGGGTGTAAAGATCATACATATGCAACTCATCCACTCCGAGTAATTTCTTGCGTAGTTTGACATAGCGATGCATTAATCCAATATTATCATGTACTGCGGCAATTAAATTCGTATAAACCTCCACAGGCACATTACCAGCATCCAATGCTTTTGCTAAAGTAGACGGATACTTTCTTGCCTTTGCAAAGAATACTTCCTGCTTCACATTACTGCTAAAAGCAGCTGCTAAAGTATTACGATAATTCTGATAGCTTGAATATAAGCCCTGGAAGGTGTCCTTTCTTACTCTACGGTCAGGACTATCCATAAACTTAGCATAACGTCCATGTGTAATTTGAATCTCTTCTCCATCTTCATCCTTTATACTTGGGAATTTAATGTCCGCATTATTGAACATAGTAAATATGTTACTTGGTGCTTCTGCAATCTCTCCCGCATCTGCAAGTAACTCTTCCATCTCTGGGGAAAGGATATGTGCTCTGCGACGTAAAATATCTTTTAAATAAAAATCATATACCTTAAGTTCTTCGACTTCACTTCTAAATTCGGTAATGATCTCTCCTGGTATTGTTAATATTTCAGGGGTAGCAAAGGAAAGAGCGCTACTAACCTGTACCATAAGAGCTCCTGCTTTATTTGATAAATCCTGATAGGTTGAATTTGCAGTGTCCTCATGATATTTCTGATTAGAATAAACATAAACTCTCTCTGTCAACATACTGATCTCATCTGTCACTTGTAAAAAATTCAGCAACAAATCCGCTGATTTAGATAATCTTCCCTGATATTGTGTCGCTGTTGGCAACAGCTCCTTAATCTTATCATATTCCACCTGCCACTCTGTATCGTTTTTATAAAGATCTTCTATTGCCCAGGTATGTTTCTTTTCTACTTCACTTCTTTTTAATATTGTTTTATTCTGTGCCATTACTATGTCTCCTTTCAATATTGCAATATAATAACTCCGAGAATATTTATATTCGAAATTTTTCTAACCAATTAACTTGGCTGAACTGTTAAGAATATTTTACCACTTCTTTCAATAAATTATAATAAACTTGTGTCTTGTCTACAAGGAGAATTTAATGATTTTACGAAAAATTTCCATTACCCGCATAGTAAAAGGCTTGCTCCTCCTCTTCCTGGTCTCTATGCTGGTATACTCAGAGACTGCTATTCATGGAGCCAGCGAAGGTTTATTACTTTGGTTTCACCATGTTTTACCAACCCTGCTCCCTTTTATTATTGTATCAAATCTAATTATCCGATTAAACCTATCTAAGCAAATTAGCAGCCTATTCCACCCAGTTCTAGGAAAATTACTTCGTTTAAGCAAGGAAGGTTGTTATCCTATCGTGATAGGCTTTTTATCTGGTATTCCCATGGGTGGCAAAACAAGTGCAGACCTTGTGGTAGAACAAAGAATAAGTAAAAGTGAAGGGCAATTTCTATTAACTCTCTGCAATAATGCTAGCCCAATGTTTATTATTGGCTATATATCGGTAACCCAATTAAAGCTTCCCCACATAAAATATGCTCTATTCGTTATTATTTATGGTTCTGCAATTCTTGGTGCGTTGTTTTGCAGAAAACTATTCTTTCGTTTAAAATCTGCGGATAAGAACTTTATTAAGCCAGAACCTATGGCACTAAAGACCACCGAGTATAGCAAACGCTTCTCCTTTCAAATGGTTGATAACTCCATCATGAACGGTTTTGAAATTATTACACGCATTGGGGGCTACATCATATTGTTTTCCATATTAGCCTATATGATTAAAGAAATTAATATAATCCCCGATTTCATTAAAGCAGGTATCATGGGTGTCTTTGAAATAACAACTGGAATAAGTCAAATTAGCGCTAGTAACCTGTCAAATGAATTAAAAATAGTCCTAATCACCGTAATCACTACCTTTGGGGGCTTTTCGGGCATCGCCCAAACCAAAAGCGTATTACAGGAATCAGGACTATCGATTCATGCATATCTTATTGTTAAACTAATTAGTTCCGTCATTGCTTTCCTAATGGCTATTGTCTATGTAAAATTTGTCTTCCTGCAATAACTTATTGAATATCTTGCATAAAGGTGTTTTCATCAAAATCAAAATCTTCATCTGAATAAGCTGGATTTACTTCATAATTAACCTGTGTTTGATCTTGAGGATAAAGCTGTTCGTTCAGTTCCCTCTTATTATTACTTACCACCTCAAGATTAGCCTTTAATGTACCAATAAATGAGTCATATTTTGAAGCAGCGGTTTCATATGCAGTTGCCAATACTCGTTCTACTTCTCCAAGCATTTCATTGGAGTAAGCAAGGGCACTTGCTCTAATCTGATCCGCTTCTTCGGATGCCTCTCTATGCAATCGCTCCGCTTCTACCGATGCCTGTGTAATCATTTCATTCGCTTGATAGTAAGCTTGTTGCATGATTTCATGCTCATTTAAAAGCTCTTTCGCCTTATCCCTTGTCTGACGAATGATAACTTCTCCTTTTTCTTCAGCATCAGCAATAATAGCATCTCTATTCGCTATTATTTTCTGATAACGTTTTATTTCATCCGGTGTTCGAAGTCTAAGCTCGTCCAACAAATCATACAATTCGTCCTTAGGTACAATTACCTTTGTGCTTGACAATGGCTGCATTCTGCAACTTTCAACAAATTCATATATATCCTCGATTAACTGCTCAATTCTGCTTGCTCCCATATCAGACACTCCTTATCAATTTATATTTATCAAAGATTGCTTGTTGGACACATTTTGGAACAAATTGTCCAATGTCTCCTCCAAAAGATGCAATTTCTTTTACCGCACTGGAGCTTAGAAATGAATACTCCACACTGGTGGTAAAAAACACTGTATCAATCTCAGTATTTAACCTGTGATTCATCTGTGCAATTTGCAATTCATAATCAAAGTCAGTAATTGCACGTAGACCTCTTACTATAATGGTTGCGTCTTTCTGCTTCGCATAATCAATAAGCAAACCATCAAAATCTTCCACCTCAATCGGAGGCAAATTAGTGTGTTCCCTTAAAACCCGTTCAATGAGTTCAACCCGCTCTGTTGATGTAAAAAGAGGCTTCTTCGCATTGTTTTTGAGAACTCCGATAATCAGTTTATCAACTAAACCGGAAGCACGTACTATAATGTCCAGATGTCCTAATGTAATCGGGTCAAAGCTGCCGGGATAGATACCGATTTTCATATACCCCTCCATCTTACTGATAGACATGTATTATTTACTTTAACTCAATAAATACATGTTGATTTGTTTTATATTCTTTTTTCTTGAAAATCCGAAATCTCGTATCTTCAAGATAGTCAAATTCTGTTTTTAATGAGGCTTCTACCACGATAATTGTATCGCAATATATTATATTGGAGCTCTGCAGTGATAATAAAACCTCTTTTTCCAACTGTTGATTATAAGGTGGGTCCATGAATATGACATCAAAAACCTTTCCCCGAATTTCCAAACTTCGGATAGCATCAACAGCGTTATGTGCCAAAACATCTGCTCCCTCTATTAATCTTGTGGTTTGCAAATTCGCTTTAATACAATCTAAAGCTATTTTATTATTTTCTACTAAGGCCGCATACTTTGCACCCCGTGAAAGGGCTTCAATGCCTATAGCCCCGCTTCCGGAGAAAAGATCGAGAAAATCAGAATCAGCCAGGTATGGATTTAAAATGTTAAATAACGTCTCTTTCGTTTTATCCGTTGTTGGTCTGGTCTCAAAGCCTTCCGGTGTCTTTAACTGCAATCTTCTGGCTTTACCTGCTATCACTCTCATACTAATCTCCATAAATCATATAATAACTAACACTAATATTAATTAGATTATAAATAATTGTCAACTTGTTTTACCTTTAGTTTATCTTATCCTACACAAGATTTCAATAGAGAATATCACAAAACTTAAGGACATGCCATTTGACATGTCCTTAAAAGTTTTAGCTATATTTGTTATTTACCAGCTATTCTGTTTTCGTAGTCCTGAATCATCTTCTTAACCATATATCCACCAACGGAACCATTCTGTTTGGATGTTAAATCTCCATTGTAACCTTGTTTTAAAGGTACTCCGATTTCGTTAGCTACCTCATACTTAAAACGATTTAATGCTTCTTTTGCTTCAGGTACTGTTGAACTATTTCTTGCCATATAAACATCCTCCATTTCATATTTTGAATATTGTCCAAAATAGTTTGTGTTGTTGTTTACTTCTTAATGAAATACTATATTTTATATTCCATTAAGTTGTTACGATAATATTATGTGTAAAATGAAAGATATTACTCATGAAAATAATTCTTTTTTCTATGAAAATACAGGAAATTTTACATAAATTATCTTATCGGCTTCAGAAATAGTTATTTTTATTTATAATTTATAATAGAAAAGATATGATTTAATTTATTTAAAAACCAGTCTCGTACTTGTAAAAACGGATGTATTACAAGTATTTTTATCTGTCAACCATCTCTGTGTAAGAACGATGCTTAGCCACACATTTATACGCTGGACGAATTATTTTTCCTGCATTATTAAGCTCTTCTAAGCGATGTGCGCTCCAGCCTGTGATTCTTGCAATTGCAAAGATTGGTGTATATAACTCTTTGGGAAGATCGAGCATGTGATAAACAAAGCCACTATAGAAATCGACATTTGCACTAACACCTTTGTACATCTTTCTTTCTCTTGCGATAATTTCCGGTGCAAGACGTTCCACCATTTCATATAATCCAAATTCCTTTTGCATACCTTTTTCATCGGATAAACTTTTTACATATTGCTTAAACACATTGGCTCTGGGATCAGACAAGGAATAAACCGCATGTCCCATTCCATATATCAGTCCCGATTTATCAAAAGCCTTTTTATTTAAAAGATCAGCCAGATAAGTACTAACTTCCTCTTCATCTGTCCAGTCCTTAATATGTTCTTTCATATCATCAAACATTTGCATAACTTTAATGTTAGCACCACCATGCTTTGGTCCTTTTAAGGAACCAAGGGAAGCTGCAACCGAAGAATAAGTATCTGTTGCTGAGGAAGTTACAACATGTGTGGTAAAGGTAGAGTTATTACCACCACCATGTTCCGCATGCAATACAAGTGCAATGTCCAAAATCTTTGCCTCGAGCTCTGTATACTTCATATTGGGCCGAAGCATATAAAGGATATTCTCCGCAGTGGACAGTCCTGGCTTTGGCGGATGAATAACGAGACTTTTACCATAGTGATAATGATTATAGGCTTGAAATCCATATACAGATAACAGTGGAAATACAGCTATCATTTGAATACTTTGACGCAGTACATTTTCAATAGTGATATCGTCCGCCTTCTCATCATAGGAATATAAGGTTAGTACACTCCTTGCCAAGGTGTTCATCATATCTTTGCTAGGTGCTTTCATAATAATGTCTCGCACGAAGCTTGGCGGTAGCTCTCTGTATTGTTCCAATAAATTTGTAAAATCATCTAATTGCTCTTTGCTTGGAAGGTTGCCAAACAGTAATAGATAAGTCACTTCTTCAAAGCCAAACCGATCTTCCTTCATAAACCCGTGTATGATTTCTTCCACATCCACACCACGGTAATAAAGTTTACCTTCACACGGTACATAATCATTATCGACGATTGTGTAGGATCGTATTTCACATATCTCAGTTAGCCCGGTTAATACACCTTTACCGCTAATATCCCTTAGCCCACGCTTTACATCATACTTTGTATAAAGTTCTTGTTCAATCCTGGTATTTTGTTTGCATAGGTCTGCTAATTCCATAATTTCTGGGGTAATATCAGTATATTTGCTCATGACTCCTCCATTCTGCCGCTTGACGGCTGTACATCAGCGAATTTTACTCATTTCATCCCCAAATAATTAGATGAAATGAGTAACAAATGTCACATCCTTGGTACATTATAGCACAAGCCATAAGCTCTGAAAACCTTTTTCATCAATTTGGCAATGTATCTTCCAATATTTGGCGTGTTGTAATTATTTCAATGGCAACATTACCTACTTCATCTATTGCCTGATACGTTATATTATAAGTACCCTCACTCATAGCTACAATTTGGATTGTCACCTTAATATTCTCTGATTCCGTATAATTATCCTTCCATTTCATACCAGCAATCAGAAGTGCAAAGCTAGGTTCTTCATCAGGCTTTAGCCAGATTTCATTCTTATTTGTCAGTACTGGTGCTTTCTTATCCACTTTTACTATGGCTTTTTGCGTTACAGTATTTCCTTCAAGGGTAGCACTATAAGTAACTTCATATTTATCCGTACCCTTGCTTATAATCTTAACCTTAATTAATTTCTGATCTAATTGTTTCGTTCCTTGCCAAAGCGCAACGCCATCTAATGCAAATTTTTCATTTACGATAACTTCACCATTTACAAGCTTGTCACTTACACCAATAAGCTCTGGTACAACCTTACTCTCATTTACGGTTATACTTATGGTTTCCTTTGCTATTTTCCCCAAATTATCAGTAACAACATATGTAATCGGATAAATTCCAGCTGTTTGATAATCTATTTCACCTTCTACTTGAATTAGTTTTGTAATATCTGCTCCAAGAGAAGACTTTGCCTTAATTCCTTTTAAGTAATCTATCTTTGTTCCGAACTCCGTGTTAAGATTTTTAGCCCCAGTAATGACTGGTTGCAGTTTATTATATGGGTTTTCCGGATTCGGGTCCGTTGGGTCCCATCTTAGATTTCCTGAAATTTTAATTGGTTCAGGTTTCCCAAGTGGTCCAGGTGATTTAGGATCATCATAAATTGTAACCGTCGTTCCTACATCACAATTATCATAAATCCATTTAGCGTCCGCAACAGACAAACGAATACAGCCATGGGAAGCCGCACTTCCCAACTTATTGAATTGATTGGTAGCCAGAGTTTGTGGATTCATACTATAGTAATAAACTGAGTGAAATAATATCCCTCCAACAATTCGCGTTGAGTATTGTCCCCAGACATCACCCATTAGTAGCTTCCATCTGTATTTTGCCATTGTTCGAAAGGTTCCTACTCGTGTAGGCGTCCCATTTAATCCTACAGAACAGATCATAGCTTTGATGGGAACATTATATACACCATTCTTGTCCTGTTCATAAACTGTAACTGTATTGTAACTTCGGTTGACCTTAATTAAATAGGTCTTTTTTTGATTCTCCTCGGCTGATACCTGCTGCGTGCACGCCAGGAAAGACAAAACAGCAAAGCAAAGAAATAAGAATATCCTTTGTCGGCTGAATAATCTCCTTGTTGTGATTTTCATGCTGACACTCCTTAATTATGTTCTTCTCTTTCTCGTCTAGTATACCTGTACAATATAAGTCTCAAAATCCAGTGAATTCTCCTCCGCACTATGATAGACAACCGTGCCGAGGCTCTTAAGTAATTCATGATTCAGTTGAGTGTATTTTTCCTGCTCTAGTTTACCAACATAGATATATTCCACTTTATATTTTGCTAAAAGCTGTTTCACTGCTTCTATGTCTGTAGAAGTGTAGATTTGTTCGATATCTATTGTTCTCTCATCTAAAAGAGTTACATCTGATTTCCATAGCCACTCATGAGTATGCCACCCCAAAACAGTTGGAAGTCCTGTGATAACGGAAACTCTTTGATAATCCGTATAGCTGTCACCGGGTGCTTCTAAGACAACTGGTGTACCATTAACATTCTTAAGTAACCAGTTTATTGCTTTGTCATCCTCCGGCATTGTGGTTTCCATAAATGCGGTCGCATCCAGTCCCTTATAACCCTCGGTTTTAAATACATTTCCATACCAGGAATTCACAGCATTCTGAATATAACAAACAGATAATACAAACATTAAAAACCCAACGATTGGTACGATTCTTGACCTAAAAGTTCTACCAAGCATAATTAACCTTGGGAAAATATATCCCATGCAGATACCAAACATGATAAATGCTTGATAAGTAAGTTTGAACATTGTGTTTGCTCGCTTGTAGTCACCAGAATAGATATCCTTAATATAGATAATCTCCGGCATAAGAATTAAACCTAAGGCGCATAATCCAATCGTTATAATAAACAAGTCAGAAGCTGATAAACTTTTAAAAAAACCCTGAAATACCGGTGAACTTTTTGGCGGCTCAACAATCTCGTCACTCTGATTAACACTCATATTAATTTGATTAATTTTAATATTTCTCCTATAATCTAAAATAACATAGCAGATTAGGGTCAGAACCATAATAATTGGAAGCCCCCATAAAATAATAAGCTGATAAAGAGGTGTACGTGCTACCGTCAAGCAAACTGCACTAGATATTTGGTCAAATTTAAATGTAAAAGGTAGACTAATAACGACTGCTGTCAGGATAACTACCGCTCCCTGGAGAGCAGTGATAACAGCAACTCTTTTACCTTTAAAATTATATACAAGCAGGTTCGAAAATAGAATAACTGCTCCAGAAACAATAAAATAAATTGGGAAGTCCCAATAATTTGTGGTAAAGAATACACCAATGAAAAAGCCAATCATAAGTATGGACGGTTGAAATACTTCTGGCAACAGTAAGATCGGAGTTTCCTCTTTCTTCCTTCTATTACAAAGCCAAGCATATAGGATTCCAAGTACTGTAAGCACAAACATAATATTAATTACATGTGCATGCAAGTCCCCAAGCACAAATGAATATGCAGGAAATTCATGAATGGTCTTATCATTTGTATCTGGATTATACCCTATATATCTTGTTGCATCCGGAAACCAGTATTTACCGTCTAAAGGTTCCTTACCTAGTATTTTTCTAATCCATCCTTCAAACCATTGATAGGTGGGGTAATGCATGTTGCCAGCAAGCAATACAGCAATACCAGCAATAAATCCGCTTATGGTTGGTATTACTCTCGTTATTTTTCCAACCTTATCCCAATGTTGTTTAACAACATTTTTCACCAAGGAATAAGGTAGTACAAATGCAAATGTTCCGACCATCATTAACATTAAATTGTAACCTAATTCGACTTTAACCGCTGAAAGTTTTGTTAAAAAAGTAGCTAGATACTGTCCCACGTAATAATAATTTAAGTTAGTTCCGGAAAACCAAAAATCCTGTGGTGGCATATAGTCCGTACGCATCATACTGGTCATAAATCCATAGTCCATGAATTTCTCTGTTCCATATGCCTCTGGTTTGAAGCCTCTAATATATGTAAAAACAATAAATAGTGCTAAAAATAATAATTCCTCACCCAACATGGAATCAATTAATTTACCATTAAGTTGAAACAGAGATTTTCCATTCCCGTTATGATTCGCAGCCTTGCTTTTCGATAGATAGTATAAAACCGTACCATTCCCAATAGCGCAAATCAATACGGATAGAACACAAGAAATCCCATTGAATTTCATAATATGAAGCGAGGACAGCAACCACATAACATAGCCTGTAACAGCTACCGCAATTGATTTCGAAAATAGATACCCCTTATCATGAAAGGAGGAGAAAAGATACATTGTTAATGGTAAAAAAACAATTCCTAGAATAAGAATTGTACCCCACCACTGTAAAAACGCTGTAAAATCTCCTTTTAATAAAAACTTACCAAAAATAAATATTAAAACAGCAAGGACTGCATATATAATTTTCTTCATTATGACCTCCAACCTATGAGTTATCCTGCCAGCTTTATTTTAAAGCCTGGTTCATCTTTCGAAAATCAGACAACGCCCTTCTTCCTATTCCAATAATTCTTTTAAAATTAATGGAATTAACACCACCCTGCCTTGGGCGAAAAGTAACAGGTAAATATTTCACCTTCAACTTTTTCTTTGCATAGATAACAGACAACATTACGTTGGACAAATTATGATTCTTGGGTATTAATTTAATATACTCCTTTAAGGTAGTTGCTTTTAATAATCGAAACGGTGTATTGGCATCCTTAATGGATACATGAAAGTACAACCATAATACAAACTTCAAGGTTTTGGTTACAAATACTCTGGAACCTCCATCCTGTCGACCTCTTCGATGTCCAATAATCATGTCATAGTCTTTTCTGGCCTCCCAAAAACTCCAGAATTCCTCCGGTAGAGTCTGTCCATCAGAATCTGTTTGAAAGATGTAATCTGCACCTTTCTTTAGCGCGTATTCATACCCGTATAAAACAGTAGCACCATGACCACCATTGGGTTTTGTCAGAGGCTCAAAAGCAATAAGCTCCTTTGCCTCTGTAAGCATCATTTGATAAGTAGAATCTTTGCTGCCATCATCGATGATAACAAGCTTGCTGCCGTTGCCTGCCTTTTCAACAATTGGATACCAATCCTGTATTACCTTTTTAATATTTGCTTCCTCGTTATAAGCCGGAATGACAATATATAGTTTGTCCACTTATTTATCCTCCCTTTGAGACGGTTCTTGTTTCCCCCATATTGAATTTTCTTTTTACCTCACACTAACCACGTGCCTTTATTTCCTCAAATGCTTCCAGCGCTCTTTTCACAACACCATCCATATTATAATAACGATATTCTGCAAGTCTTCCAATGAAGAGAATGTTCTTCTCCTTTTTTATCTCCTCCGCATAAAGTGCATAGCGTTCCTTATATTCCTTTGTTGGATATGGATAATAAGGATCACCTTCATCACAAGGGAATTCCTTACCTATCGTAGTTTTCTCATTGGTTTGACCAGTTAATTTCTTGTATTCCGTAATGCGGGTAAAATCATAGTCATTGGGATAGTTCACCACTGGTGCTTCTTGATATTCTGCTTTATCATGGGTTTCAAATACAAAATTAATGCTGCGATAAGCCAGTTTACCATGCTTGTAATCATAGAACTCATCCGTTGCGCCAGTGTATACCATAAAGTCATATTCAATATCTTTAATCACTTCTTTGTAGTCTGTATTCAGCATAATCTTGATATTCTTATTCACAATCATCTTCTCACACATTTTTGTGTAGCCGTGTGTTGGCATGCCTTGATATTTATCATTAAAATATCTGGTGTCTCTATTTAATCTAATTGGTATTCTAGAAATTACACTGGTATCGAGTTCACTAGGATCAATGCCCCATTGTTTTTTCGTATAGGTTTCAAAGAACTTCTCATAAATATCTTGTCCTACTTTACTTAAAGCAACATCCTTACTGGTTTGGATATCCTTTATGTCCTCTGCCTGCTTCTTTAAGAATTCCTCTACCTCAAAACAGGTTAAATTCAAATTATATAACTTATTAATTGTCTCCACCGTAATAGGCATTGGAATCAGGTTTCCATCCACATAAGTTAAAACTCTGTGCCAGAAATCGTTCCATTTCGTAAACTTTGAAAGATACTCATATACATGACGTTCATTTGTGTGAAAAATATGCGGACCATAATTATGAATTAAAACTCCATCTTCATTATAGGAATCGTAGATATTGCCTCCAATGTGTCCCCTCTTTTCGATAACTAATACCTTTTCATTTAATTCATTCGCTATTCTTTCTGCTATGGTAAGACCTGCTAAACCTGCTCCAACAATCACATATTTAAATTTCATTCTAAAATCCTTTTCCTTTCTAGGTACTTGCCACTTTGAATTGCAAGTACAAATTTGAATAGTGTATTAATCCTCTAAATTATAGATAGGTTGGGTTGTATCATATATTGTAAGCTTGTATTCACCTTCACCCTCTGTGTATACCGCTTGAAACGTATTCTTTATATTCTCTTCATTAACTGCATACAATTCGCTTGTCCTATTGTTTCGATCCACGATAATATATCTAATTTGATTTACTCTGCATAGTAAGTTCAATTCCTGTGGTGTAGAGGCTTCATACATCCTGGCAACTTCCTGAAACCGTTTATTTGTATCATACCCAGCAGACCATGGAAAATATGCGGAACCCTCAAATAACATGGCCCCACCAAACACCACTTGGTTGATTGTATAATCTGCTGTTAGAAAAATATCCTTGGAATCACTGTTCTCCCTAACCCATATTGATAAGGGGTCATCTGTAGTAAGCACAATGGCAGTCTCAGGGGAGTTCTTCTTTAGCACAGTCGTAAAATCATAGATACCTGTTGCTGTGAGAACAAAGATAATTAAAATGCTGCCAAGAATATAACTAATTCTTTTTCTCTCTAATAATTTGACGACAAGGGCTGCTGCAAAGATTCCAAGTAAAATACAACTCATCATAATATATTTGTGATTTACAGTAACATCAATTGTCAACGATACTGTAAATGCAAAGATCAGTGGAATACAAAAGCAAATAATCAGATATTTACGAATTAACTTCTCTACGCCAAAAGAGACTAGCAGTACCAAAGGAAGAAAACCTAATAAACGTCCCAGATACGAAGCAACACCAGCCAATGTTTTATTTTCCGCAATAAATCCAAAGAGAAATTCAGGCGCCACTGCAGACCCTTGGATAAACAATTTACTTTGCGCTACAGTAAGACCAATGGTAATCACAGCAACAATTAAATATTCCAATCGCTTTTCGGATAAAATAGCCATTGCAAATAAAATACATAAGCACCCGATAACTGCCGCTCCATGAAAGAAGCCTAGACTCCCCAGTAAAATGCCGATTGCTATTGCTTCTTTGGGATTTTGAAGCTTCCAGCCATCTACAGAGAGAAATAATGTTTTTATCTTACTCCATATTACTTGTCCCTTATGTTTAACCTTCTCCTCTAAACTATAACTAGCCTTCTCCTCCAAATCATCTTGTAGACACAGGTTAACAGCCTTTAACCTTTCAAACATGGCATACAATCTTGGCAGCATAAGAATGATAACCAAGAACATGACTGATAGACCAAGAGCAAGATGACGTTGGTTACAATACACATTTAAATTCCATAACCCCCAATTTTCATTAGGTGTATCGGAAATGAAATCGTAATTTTCACTCAGCGCCTTTAAAATATTAGTTCCAGCCGGAAGCTCTGCAATATACGTAAACAGGGTTTTAGAACTACGGAATGCAAAAAACAAGCAGGCAAATGCTCCGACTAATCGTTTTCCAGTAATCTTTACTGCCAGTACATAGAGCAGTAAAAATGCTGATATAAAGCTTATAATACTAGGTAAATTGAAGGCGTAGTCAATTCTTAGTCCCAAGTATTCCAAATTTCCTACAAAGAATTGATACATGAAATGGTATTTAATATCTTCCCCTGCATAATGAGAATATGCGGTTGGAAAATTATTACCATAGGAAAAAGATCGTATCATTCCAAGATGGGGAGAGAAATCGCTAAATACTGATACCCCAATATAAAGTTGATTCCCATATTGAAAAAAGGTTCTCCACATTAGTATACTTGCCAGTAATGAAATTAATATGAGTAACATTAGTTCAAAACGTATGGTTTTCTTATCCTGACAAAGTAAATTTTCAATTTTTTTATTCCTTATAAATCGAAAGAATATGCTTAATCCACATGCTATAACTGCAATTGGTATTACAATAAGATTTGCATAGAGTAAAGGCTCACGCTGATTGCCAAAAAGATATCCTAACAGATAGGTCGGCCAGCTAAGAGCTAATGTTCCTGTAACAAACCATGCTGGAAAAAGCAATAAATAAGGACTTAGTTGAATATTTCTATGCTCATAATCTTTATACACGAGTTGTCCCAAATGAGGAAAAACAGCTGCACAGATTGCATTCCCCACCATAAAACACAGAAAGAAATATAGCAGTCCAATCATAACTGCTCCTCCTTGTCCTCACACGGCTTCTCTCTGCTGGTCATACAATTAGAGATCAAATATCTCGGTCTTCCCTTTACTTCTTTATATATCTTGGTGAGATAGATTCCTATCATACCAAGACTAATCATGATAGAGCTGCCTATTATTAACTGCAATAGAATAACTGTCGTGAAGCCACTGGTTGCTTGCCCTGAAAACTTCATATATAAAGTCTGTATTGCTAATAACAAAGCACCAAAGAATAGAAAAATCCCTAATATTGTAATACAATGGAGCGGTACTGAAGTGTAGGAGGTAATCGCATTCATTGCTAGACGAATTAATCGAATAACTGACCACTTTGTCTTTCCATTAACACGATCTGCCACATCAAAACTAATTTGCTTACGGTCAAAGCCAATCCATGCCGACATTCCTCGAAAGAAGGTTGCCCGCTCCGGCATCTGTTTCCAGGCTTCAATTACTCTTCTGTCCATTAATTTAAAATCAGAAGCCTTTCCCAGATTAATATTTGCAGTTTTATAAATTATGAAATAGAAAACCTTTGCTGCAAATTTATAAAATGCACTTTCTCTGCCCCTAGAGCTTTTTATTCCCTCTACGACATCATAGCCTTCTTCTCTCCAGATACGAACCATCTCCGGAATTAAATCCGGCGGGTGTTGAAGGTCTGAGTCCATTACAAGTATCATATCTCCATCTGCATATTCAAGCCCGGCACAAAGAGCAGACTCTTTGCCAAAGTTGCGACTTAGTCGCAGTGAAGTTATATTTACATTGTTTTTTGAAAGTTTAACCAGCTCACTCCATGTATTATCCTTTGACCCATCATCCACCAGAATAAATTCATATTTGATCTGATTGGATATTAAGATGCTTTCAATAATAACGATGGAACTTCCTATATGTTCCCCCTCCTGATATACAGGAATGACAATTGAAAGTTTGGAATCAACTGTCCTAATTTTGCTTGTATAATCCAATAAATTTCCCATACGTATCCTTCTTTATCTCAATTAATAACTTCAATTATTATACATGAAACATCCACTAATTACCATGTGTTTGTTAATTATTATACTTTTTCCTTTTAAATATTTCAAGGAAGCGAAACGAAATATTATCTGTGATATTATCTATCTGCAAACCCTACAAGGTATTATTCGTTCGATGAAGAATCTTGTCCTCCAAGGCTGGGTTATTCGTAAATATAAGCTCTACCTCATTATCACTCATTTTCTTTACAGCTTCGGCGGCTACCTTTAGAATACTTGCATCTGTAAAAATATCACCGAGTTTAAAGTCCATCTCACCACTTTGACGAATACCAAAAATATCACCAGGTCCTCGTAGTTTAAGGTCTTCCCCTGCAATAAAAAAGCCGTCATTTGACTTGTTCAATATTTCCAGACGGTCCCAGGCTTCTTTACTGCTGCTGCCGCAGACAAAGATACAGTAGGATTGATGTTCTCCACGACCGACACGACCACGAAGCTGATGAAGCTGTGCCAGTCCAAATCGTTCCGCATTCTCCACCATCATGACAGTGGCATTTGGTACGTTAACACCTACCTCCACAACTGTGGTTGATACAAGAACATGAATTTCACCTTTTGCAAAACGGTCCATGACCGCATTCTTATCCTTGGGCTTCATTTTACCATGCAAAAACTCTACAATAATGCTAGGAGGTAATTCATCCTGCAGTCTCTGAGTATATTCAATTACATTTTCCGCTTCTAATTCTTCACTTTCCTCCACCATTGGACAAATTACATAAGCTTGTCTTCCTGCTGCCACCTGCTTCTCAATAAACTTATATGCTCTTGGTCTATAGTTTGTATCCACAACACAGTTCTTAATCGGAAGTCGGTTGGCTGGTAGCTCGTCCACAATACCAATATCCAGATCTCCATATAAAATAATAGCAAGTGTCCTTGGGATTGGTGTAGCACTCATAACCAACACATGAGGATTTCCACCCTTATGCATCAGTGCCTCTCTTTGCTTAACCCCAAAACGGTGCTGCTCATCTGTAATTACTAGTCCCAGCTGGTCATATTCCACTTTCTCTTGAATTAAAGCATGTGTACCTATAACAATATCAGCTTCATGTAATTTAATACACTGATATGCTTCTCTTTTTTCTTTCGCGGTCATTGACCCCACCAATAGACAAACCTTAGTTTGAAACACCTCTAAAAGTGAGGTTAGTGATTGATAATGTTGCTTTGCTAAAACCTCAGTTGGTACCATAAAGCATACCTGATATCCATTTTTCACAGCCATTAGAGCTGCAAGGACCGCTAGAATAGTTTTTCCCGAACCAACGTCTCCTTGAATTAGTCGATTCATCACCAGCTCACTGGATAAGTCTTTTTTTATTTCCTCCCAAACTCTGATCTGTGCACCTGTTAAGGTATAGGGTAATCCTCCAATTAAATCCTCTGTCTCTTTCTTATCACTCATTACATATTCTGACTTTAAAATCACTCTCTTGTCTTTTAACTTACGAAGAGCCAAGGTATAAAGGAAGAATTCATCAAAGACTAACCGTTGTCTTGCTTTCATCATACTTTCTTTATCCTTTGGAAAGTGTATCTCTTTCATGGCTTTGGTTCTATCCAGTAAAGTATAATCTTTAACTATATGCCTTGGTATATAATCTTTTGCAAAGGTAATACCCTCAAGTGCTTGTTTCATCGACTTAACAATGGCAGAATTTGTTATACCGTCTGTCAAAGGATAGACCGGTTGTAAGATATTAAGTAATCGATAGTAATCCTCTTTCTGATAATGTTGTGGCTGCTCCATTACCAGAATACCATTCTTTCTAATTATCTTTCCCCTGAAAATATAATGGGTTCCCATATGAAGGGTCTTTTGTAAAAACGGCATATTAAACCAAGTAAGAGACAAGGTTGATGAAAAATCCTTCACAGTTGCATTAAGAATCTGAAGATTTCTAATTTTTTTTATCTTAGGATACGCAGCAAGTGATGCTTCTATAGATACCGTCTGCCCTTCTGAAACTGCGGAAATTGGGATTGGTCTTAAATATTCTTCATATCCTCTGGGATAATGCTCTAGTAAATCTTGAACTGTTTCAATCCCTAGCTTTAACATTACTTTCTCAGTTTTTTCACCAATTCCCTTAATTACCTTTATGTTATCAAACGCTTCCATATAAATATCCATACCTTTCTTGAAACCTGCAAATTTGGCAGCAGGTACCATATACTCCTCCCGAAAATTAATAACAGGTCAGATTTCACTTCGCTTCATCTTCTTTGGCAGAGTAACCTGCATAACTGAGCTGCTATGAAAAATGGTAATCTTTATTGTGTTTATTATATACGATAATAGACGAATAAAAAAGAATTATTGTAATTACAAATATTTTGTTTGACAATATAATCCTTACAATGTATTATTGTATTAGTTGCTTAATACAGTAATACACAAAGTGATTTACGAGATTACATCCTATGCGTTTTCCGTATGTATTCTTATTTACATCACAGAAAGGAATATTTATGAATTGGGATATTAATTCGGAACGACCTGTATATCTACAGCTAGTAGAACTCATTCAAGCAGGTATTATATCCGGATACTTTAAGCCAGGTGACAAATTACCTTCCGTTAGGGATTTGGCAAGTGATGCTACAGTAAATCCAAATACCATGCAAAAGGCACTTACAGAGCTCGAACGAACAGGACTTATCTACACCAACAGAACCAGTGGTCGTTTTATTACCTCTGATGAAGACCTTATTAAAAACTTAAAAAAACAATCAGCAAAAGAACTCGTTCTAGATTTTTTGGAACGTATGAAACAGCTTGGCTTTGAAGGCAGTGAAATCTTAAATTATATTACAGAAATAATCAATAACAAGGAAGCAAGCGGTGGTAACCGCGGATGGGAGTAAAATATGAATACCATATTAGAGTGCAAGGCACTGACCAAAAACTTTTCCAAACTTACTGCTTTGAACAATGTAAATCTACGTTTAGAGCGTGGACGGATCATCGGTCTTCTTGGACCCAACGGCAGTGGTAAGACAACATTAATCAAACTTATTAACGGTCTTTTAGTACCCAATTCAGGAGAAATCTTAATTGATGGTAAAAATCCCGGACCAGAGACCAAAAAAATTATCTCCTATCTTCCGGAGAGAACCTATATACCTGAATGGATGAAAGTATCTGA
This sequence comes from Bacillota bacterium, assembly GCA_023407575.1. Lineage (GTDB taxonomy): Bacteria > Bacillota > Clostridia > Lachnospirales > Lachnospiraceae > Mobilitalea. Next base: position 34,756 of record JAEYLX010000033.1, on the reverse strand, counting down.
TGCTATTGCTTTTTTTAAGGATTTCTACGGAGATTTTGATGAAAAGAGATGTCATGACATGTTGGAAAGATTACATCTGAACCCAAATGCTAAAATGAAATCTCTCTCAAAAGGAACGAAAGAAAAGGTACAGCTCATCCTAGTTATGAGCCGCGATGCAGATTTATATTGCCTGGATGAGCCAATTGGAGGTGTTGATCCTGCTGCCAGAGATTATATATTAAATACCATAATCTCAAATTATAACGATAAGGCAACCATTCTTATTTCCACACATTTAATTTCAGATATTGAAAGAATCTTAGATGAAGTAATATTTATTAAAGATAGTAATATAACTTTGCATGCCTCTGTTGATGATATACGTACCAAGGAAGGCAAATCCATAGACACATTATTCAGGGAGGTATTCAAATGTTAGGAAAATTATTAAAACATGAACTTAACGCAACCTCAAGACTATTAATTCCTCTTTATCTTGCATTAGCTGTATTAACATTAGTTAATCATTTTGCTCTTTATATCGAGGCATTCCATGGAATTTTTGCTGGAATAAAAGGCTTTCTTACTTTTGCTTATGTAGTAGCACTGATTGGAATTGTAGTTGTGACCTTTATCCTTATTATTCAAAGGTTCTATAAGAATTTAGTTACAGATGAAGGATATTTAATGTTCACGTTACCTGTGAAAGCGTATGAATTAATAAATTCAAAGTTAATTGTTGCCATACTCTGGATAACCGCTAGTTTAGCTGCTGTAATTTTATCACTACTTATTGTCTTTTCCAGAGCAGATTGGTTTAGCGATCTTCCAACCTTTTGGGCGTTAATAAAAGCAGAAATTAATCAAGAATTTGGCTCTGCTTCCCTTCTTCTCGTAATTGAACTTATTGTACTACTAATCACTGCTATCATAAATAACATACTATTGATTTATGTATCCATTGCTATAGGTCAATTAATTAATGGACATAAATTAATTGGGTCCTTTGGTGCATATATTGGTATTTATACTGTACTTCAGATATTTGTTACCATTTGCATGGGTATACTTAGCCTTATATTTAAGCAAACAATCAATGACATTACCATAATACCTGAAGTTGTTCTACCATTAATGCTTCTTTATACTTTAGTACTTAATGCAATATTCTACTTTGTAACCAATTTTATTTTTAAGAGAAAGCTTAATCTTGATTAATGGGTTTCTTTGCATAATGTACTGCATTTTTTCTCTTAATACTAATCTTGCTTTCAGATAAAATTAAACCAATTAACGTTAATACAATGCCTACAGCAGCCATAGGAGTAATTCTCTCCCGTAAAACTATAACTGAGGTTATTACTGTAATTACAGGAACACCATAGATATAAATACTGGTTTGAATTGCTCCTAATAATTTTACTGCATAGTTCCAAGTTACAAAACAAAGTGCAGAGGCTCCAATTCCTAGAAACAAAAGATTAAATATATTTATGGGTTTTATCAATAATTCTGGAGCAACCTCTATTTTCATAAAAAACATTGCAGGCAGCATAAATAATATTCCATATGTAAAAATACGTCTGGTCATTAAAATCATCGGATATCCATACTCACTAAGTTTTTTTGTTAATACAGAGTAGATTCCCCAAACAAATGCTGCTAAAATAGCCAAAATATCTCCAATAGGATTTAACTTCAAAGAAGTATGTCCGTCAAAACTCATAATTCCTATTCCAAGTATTGCAACCACAAAACCCAGAAAAAAATTCACCTTAAATCTTTCACCATGTAGTAAAAAATGAGCCATGATAGCAGTAAAGATTGGTGCAATAGAAAGTACCACGCTTATATTGGCAGCCTGTGAATAGGTTAATGCTATATTTTCTAACAAAAAATACAATGTAATTCCACATATACCTGCACCTGCAAAAAGCAATTCGTGTTTTCGGTCAATTATCTTTAATTTCTTCGGAGCTGCAAGTATCAATACAATTAAAGCAATAATAAATCGAAGAAACAAAATTTCAACTGGCGAAAAGTCTCTAAGCAACAGCTTGGTGGATATAAATGTCGTTCCCCACACTATGATTGAAAAAAGTGATAATAAATGTCCAAATATTAACTTATTCTTATCCATATTTTATCTCCAAATTCTGTGAAGGAGTGCTTGCATTCAATCACGGAATACAAACCCCGGTGTGAAAGTGTTTTTTCACACTCTTCCTCAATTCTAACGTAATCTTCTATCCTCGAATCTTCTCATTGCTTCGAGACAATTAATTAATTCCTGAATCCTGTTTTCAATCGGACCTTCATTCACAGCACAATCCAGAGCGACTGCCATATCATTAATTAATCGATCATCTAAGTGTTTTTTGTTAATAATTAATACCTCAAGTTTTTTACTGTAGGATTCCGCATCTAAAAAGTCTAAAAGCACCGAGTTTACAGATCCTTCTTCTGCTATCTCACACTCACTATCCTTATTAGCCTCCAATGCAGCATTCTTTACTGGAATTTCCAGGGTGTTACTAACCTTTTGCGTATCAAGAACTTCTGGCGAGTTTATTTTCCTTACCTCTTCTGTTTTTGAATTTTGAATTGAGGGTTTCAGATCAATTTGCTCAAAACGATATTGTTGCTTTACCTCTGGATACTTAACACGATCAACCTCACTCATAAATTCCTCAAGTGGTCTTGCATAGCTTCCGAAATCCCCATAGAGCGCTTGATAAATAACTATTAATTCTTCCGTCTGTGTATGTGTAGCCACCGTTATAATCTGGTAGAGCTTATCCTTAAAATGCTTGTAGAATTCTCCTGGTCTTGGTATATTTCGTTCCATACGAACCCCCTCTTTATATAATTAAAATTATCTTTGCTGCAATTCCTAATACATAAAGTTCCACAGTCCCTTTTCATACTAACATTAACCCTATGAAAATAGTGGTTCGTTTCATACGAACCACTACTGTAATTTATAGTTATGATTATTCTTTTTGTTTATTCCACTGACAATACATAATAATAGATGGGTTGACCGCCATAATGTACTTCAACATCAACATTGGAGTATAACTGCACTATCTCATCTGCAAGTGTATTTGCTTCATCCTCTGTTACTTCTTCACCATAGTATAGGCTTATTAATTCCGATTCCTCATTTGCAAGACATTGTACCAACTCAAGTGTAGTTGATTTAATATCCTCGCCTACGGATAGAATTGTCTTATCGCCAATTCCCATGATATTACCTTGCTTTATTTCCTTGCCATCCAAACTGGTATCTCTAACTGCATAGGTTACCTGACCGGATTTTACTTTCAGCATCTCTTCTGTCATTCTAGCTGCGTTCTCCTCTGGAGACTTATTATAGACAAAATTAATCACTGCTGTTATACCCTGTGGTACAGTTTTTGATGGAATAACAATAATATTCTTATCTTCTGTTAAATGCTTTGCCTGTTCTGCTGCAAGAATAATGTTACCATTGTTTGGTAAGATAAAGATATGGTCAGCATTCACTTCACTAATAGCATTTAGCATATCTTCCGTGCTAGGATTCATGGTTTGACCACCCTTAATAATATAGTCAACTCCAAGTCCGGTAAATATCTCATCAAGACCTTCACCCATGGATACTGCAATAAAGCCTGCATTCTTTCTAGGCTTTGCTGGAGCAGCTTTTACTTCTTCCTTCTTCTGCTCTTCTGCCAATTTCTCAGCATCCTTGATGATACGTTCATTGTGCTCTTCTCTCATGTTATCTATTTTCATACGTGTCAGTGAACCATACGTTAATGCCCTCTGAATTGCAAGTCCGGGGTCATTCGTATGTACATGTACCTTCACGACATCTTCATCCGAAACAACTACCAGCGAGTCTCCAATGGATTCAAGATAATCCTTGAACTCCTGCTCTGTCTTCTCATCGTATTCTTTTTCTAACACAATAATAAATTCTGTACAATAACCAAATTTAATATCGTCTGTTGATATTTTTTCTCTTTGACGGCCTTCTGTTGCGGCTGTCTCGGTAGTGGTTACATTAGTAAAGTTAACTTCTTTACCAATCAGTGCATCATACGCACCTTTTACAATTTCTAAAAGTCCCTGACCTCCGGAATCTACCACTCCGGCTTCTTTTAATACTGGTAAAAGTTCAGGTGTATTCTTGAGAACTACTTCCATATGGGCAATTACCTTCTGACAGAAATATACTAAATCATCTGTTTCAGACACTAATTGTGCTGCTTTCTCTGCTGCACCTCTTGCAACTGTTAATATCGTACCTTCCTTAGGTTTCATAACTGCACGATATGCGGTTTCAGTTGCCTTTTGTAAGGCATTGGTCATTATAGTAACATTAATTTCTTTGTAATCTTTAATTTCCTTTGTAAATCCACGGAAAAGCTGTGACAGGATAACTCCTGAATTACCTCTTGCTCCGCGAAGTGATCCGCCTGAGATAGCTTTTGCTAATTCCTCAATTGTTGGATTAGCTAATGCATTCACTTCCTTTACGGCAGACATAATGGTAAGTGTCATATTAGTACCTGTATCTCCATCCGGAACAGGGAATACATTCAATTCATTAATTATTTCCTTTTTCGCCTCGATACTTGCTGCTCCGGCAAGAAACATTTTTTTCAGAGTGTTCGCATCTATCGTCTTAATAACCACTGGGTTTTCCTCCTTAAACGTTGTACCTCCAAGGATCAGTCTATTACTCTGACACCTTCTACAAATATATTAATCTTTTTAACCTCAAGTCCTGAGAATTCTTCTACATTATATTTTACGTTACTGATTAAATTATCAGCAACAGCAGAAATACTCACGCCGTAGGAAACGATAATATGCAGGTCAATAGTTATTCTGTTATCTTCGATTGTGACATTTACACCATGACTTAAATTATCTTTTTTTAGTAGTTTAACGATTCCATCCTTCATATTGACAGATGCCATTCCAACTACTCCAAAGCATTCAACTGCAGAAGCGCCGGCATATTTCGCCAGTACATCATTATCAATTAAAATTTCACCTATATGAGTGTTCATAAATCCTTTCATAGCTACCTCCATTCCGCCTATGGCGAGCAAATCATTCTATATAATTACTATTCATCTATACTGGAATATAATTCATTATAACATTATTTTCATTTTTAGCAAAGCTTGAAATACTTAATCTATTATAGTATACCCAGTTTTTTTTAAAAGGTAAACATGAATACGTCTACCTTAAGCACGCTTAGATAAATTGCCCCATATTTTCGTGATAAGCATAGGTTTCTCTGCATAATATATAGTACTCCACCTATAGATTGGAAGTGACAATCATGAAGAGAATGATTGGTTTTATCCTGTTTTGGATTGCAATTGGTATGACAATCATGTTATTCATAACCAATGGTATTCTAGCTATATGTATTATTATTCTATGTTTATTACTTGGTTATAACCTATTTTGCAATTAACCAGCTTTTAAATAACAATGCTAATAATTGTTGTACATAACTTAGGCAACAAGCTGAAACCTCAAGTCGTTTCACTTGTCATGAATAGAAGCTCAATTGAGTCAAAAAAAAATGGGGTGTCAAGATCTCCTGACACCCATCGTTCTCTTACGCGCGTTCTACTTTACCGGATCTAAGACAGGACGTACAAACATACATTTTTCTTGCAGCTCCGTTAACATTAACTTTAACAGATTTTACATTAGATTTCCACATCTTGTTAGATCTTCTATGAGAATGACTCACAGCGATTCCAAAGTGAGCACCTTTATCACATATTGAACATTTAGCCATCAAAAGCACCTCCCTAGATATAATATAGAACCTTCGGTCCTACAAACATTAACTATTTTATCAGAATATGTTTTATAATGCAAGCACTTTTTGCTTATTCCTGCAAGCTTGATTCTGATTGGCTTTTAATGACCTCCTCAACTTTTGGGTCTAAATCATCCTTTTTTTTGGAGCCCTTGGTAAACTTTTGAATAAGATCGGGTACCATATCAAGGATTTTTGTAACACTATCCTGTTCTTTTATATTAACTAATTTGGAGGTTCCATTTTGAATTACCAGCACGGAACTGGGTGATATCTTTCCGCCCATACCACCGCCAGCATTATTTTTATTTTCATTAGCAAATGCACCAGCAGCAACACCAAAACTCACCTCTACAAGCGGTAACACGATTGTATCCGTATCAACTCTAACCGCATCGCCTACAACTGTCTTTGTCGTAATAAAGTTATCCATACCTTTAAATAAAGATTCTACTGTTGAATGAAATTGATTATCCGCCATTTATAGCGCCTCCTTTAATCGTTGAAAATTCTCTTTTAATAATTGAAATTTCTTATTTACCAATAATTTTATTGCTATAATAAGTATTGTAAGTAGTCTTATTCGGCCCTTTGCCTCATGCTCTCCCTCCAATACCTTCTTTTCAAAATCAGGAATAATTTTAACCTTATCCCCATAAAAGCTATACAAAATACTAATCATACCAAGTGCTTGTCCTGTTGAACAAGGATCGCCTGTTCCAAAGATGAGCGTTGATTTAAGCTTCGTAGGTGCAATATGTCTTAGAAGTTTCTTTAAGCTGGAGTAGGTTTCTTTTAGTCCTTCCTTAGTAACCTTATCCTTAAAAAAATTGATAACGGTATCCAGTTTATTCTTCCAACTTGATACTGTTGCCCCCCATTCCTTAACCCAGTTAATCCACTTTATAATAGAAGCTTTTATAGTCTTTATCCGTTGCCAGATCAATCCAAAACGCATACCAAAGGATTTTCTCTTGCCTGTTGCCTCTTTATACTTTGCCTTTTTTTCTGACAAAATATCTTCTTCTATTGTATCCTCCGGCATAGGCGGAATATCCTCTGTTACAATATCTTCCACCTTTTTGACCGTAGCCTCAACACTTTCTCTTACAACATCAACTATTTTTTTATCTGCTTCTTCACTGCCTTCTGGAGTCTCAACCATTGTTTTTATATCGTCTTTAATTCTCTCCTTAGCGATATCTTTCGATTTTACTACTTCAGAATTTATATCCGATTGCTTCATTTCTGGTTGTATGTCTTCTAGCTGTTGATTTTCTGGTTGTTTATATCCAGTTTCTTTTTTCTTTAATTTATCTCTCTTCTTTATCTTGTCTTGACTTGAGGTTTCTTTAAATAATTTCTTCTTCTTTAAAGACTTCTCTTTTTTCTTATTATTTATTCTCTGACGTGATCCGAATTGCACCTTTTCTTCTTGTTTTGGTTTTTGATTATCAAAAAGTAAAAAACATAGAATTTTAACCTTGATCTTTAGCTCACCCTCCAGGTAGGACACCCTTGCTCGAACTATATGCAATAACCAGTGAACTCTAACATCTGCTTTTACTACTTCTTCTCCATGTTGTGCTTGTATTTTATAGCGAACCGGTACTAATAATACGACAAGTAGAATTAGCAGCAACAATCCTAAAATGGATAAGAGTATTATTCCTATTATTTTTAATATCAGAAGAATGATATGAATCATTTTATCGTTTCAACCACCAATCCTATTCTAGATACAACGTAACTGCGAGCATTTATGTATAATAAGCTCTGACATTAAAATTCCCAGTTTGCTTGTAGACCTCCATAAGCATTTTTTCAACCAAACACAATGCTTCTCTTTTTCCTTTTGCCAAACCTACGATATGGATATTAGACTTTCTGTAATAAGGAATTAGAAGTTGGTTTGCATCCATAATCTCAAACAGGTTGTCCGGGTGCGTCGCAAAGGTAATACAATAGACGCCAAAGGTTGCTTCCCTGTTATTAATGGAAGCAATCGCCTTATCTCTTTTCTTTTTAATCTTTTCGCCAACCTGCAGGCTAGATGTCCACGAAATCATAGAAATCCTCTCTAATCATACACAATAAATATTGCTTTTCATAAGTATACCACATATTACCAATAAAAATACAGTCCTACTCCGACATTAATTCATTAATAATCTCAAAACATGCTGATTTTTCATAAACATCACTGCAACGCTCCAAACTATACAGTATATAATCCATTACTTCCTTATGATCCTTGAAAAAAACAGGCAGCTTATTCATGGTGTTAGCCATAACCGCGCGTGCAATAATCTTATCCTGGGAATGAAATAGTTCTGCAAGTTCTTCCTGCCATTGTTTCATTTCCTGTGCTACTCTTTCTTCACTAACAATCGTCGTATCACGATCCTTTACCTCCAACTCAATAAAAATACTGTTGGATAACAAGTTTGATGAACGCAATAAAATCTCCAAGAGCTGCTGCAACATTAGGCTCTTTGTCAATTCTTCATGCTTCACTTTTATTATATTCAGAGTTTCTTCACAAGTAGTTAATTCAAAGAACAGGTCTTCCTGAACACCTTCCATATCAGCAAACTTATCCAAAAGTTCTTCTGACAATTCTTTCTTTTGCATATTCTCAAAGCTATCACTCACCTGTATTAATATTTCTAAGGAGGCTTTGTCCGCTTCGCAAGGCATCAGGTTCTCCATACCCTGATAGGGAGAACATAATAATAAAGCATACACCTCATTCACTATTTCCTGTAAGAAATAATAAACAGAGGATTCGAGCTCCAATGTAAGGGTTGCCGCTCCAAGCGTTAATCTTGCCTTTTCATATTGCTCCTGGCTCATATCTTTATAGCTTAGCTGTGATAATTCTAATTTTTGCTGCCCTAACTTTGGAAATAATTGCTCCATAGTATCATTTTGTCCCAACATAGCACAGGTTTTTTGCATGTATAGATATTGCTCCAACGAAGCGGAATCCGCACCAATATAAGCATAAAGACTATCTTTTAATAATTCAAAGTACTTTTGCTTTGTAATTCTGACTGGTAATTGTCCAACGATTTCTTTTATTTTCTCATTAACAATTACATTATCTTCGGTATCAAAAATAAAACGAAGAATTTCTCTGGCAAATTCCTCCTCATCAATTTCAGGTAAATCCTCCCGGAAACGATATTCCACACGATTTAAGGTATACTCATAAATCTGAAAGATATCAGTATACGCTGTAAACGCTGTCATCTTTTCCATTATATCCGAACGAATGGCATCCACTTCACGTATTGCTTCTTCTCTCAAAGAGCCGCTTAAGGAAGCTATGACCCCATTTTTAATTATTTTGTTTAGTTTTTTAAGAGTCTCAAGTGCAGCTTCGCTCCAGGTACCTTCCTCATCGCAATAGGTCTCATAAAGAGTATAATAGTGTATAGCAAGTCTTACACTTGCATAAGTATAATAGTTATCCGCCAGATGATTAAATAATTTTGGAACATTCTCCTCTAAAAGTTGTCCATTTTGAATTTCTCTATTTAAGTCTTTTATTCTCTTATTCATTCCCTTTACCATCCTGTCTTTTTTATCTTTATTACACGCAGCTTATCATAAAATAGATCTATAATTAAAATTAGTAGTAGTAAGATTACTGCTGTCACAAGGAGCATATCGATTTCTACTCTAGAGGTACTCCTGCCATTATTGTTAATCATTATATCAGTAAATCCTTTCAGAAACCAGCTGTTTGGTATTGATCTTGCTAATTGATTTAGTAAACCTGAATAAAATCCAGATAACAACTGAAAAAAGGATAGTCCCCCTGATATAAGAATTATTATCGCAGCAACCATTTGATACATCATCATTCTTTTTATAACCTTAGTAAGCAAGAGTAAACCTAGTCCTGAAACCAGTGCCTGCAACAATAAAAGCAGATATGCGTCCAGCCATAAGGAAGGGTCTGTGAATGTAAGATGATAACTCATTTGACCAATAAATATGAGTGTTAATAGTGCTTCCCAAAATACCAAAGTACCAACATTTCCTAAGTCTCTTTTTATCAAACCAAACTGTGATATTCTAAGTCTTACTTCTATCCCCTGTTCTTTCTCCCGAATAGAGTGGGACATAAAAAACATAGCAATAAAGCTCATTAATAAAGATAGTATTCCTATAATTAACTGTTGATATAAAACTGAATTGGATAACTGAACTTCTGCCCCACTGGGATTACGTAAGGATATGTCAAAGGCAAAATCAAAACTCTCGCTACTATCTTCATATTCCTGAAGAAATGCTTGATACTCGACTAAATCTAAAACAGGCTGACCCTCGTCAGGTAACTGTTCGTAATAGTGAAAACTTTTATACAGACTTATGGGATAAATCATAGCCCCTGCAACCACATCGGAAAGAATGGATGCTGCCCTATTACCTTCCTTATAAACCATAGTAATAAGGTTAGACACATATCCCCTTTTTAACTTCGTTTCATAATTTTCACGAATCACAAAAATAGAAGTAATCATTTCATCCAATAATAACTTTTGTAATTCCTTTTGGTTCCCTTTCACAATACGTATTGTCTCATTATCTTCTAATGCACGAATTAAATCTTTGGATGCATTCGATTGATCCTCATCAATCACCCCGATTGGTAAAGCACTCAAGGTTTCTGCGGAACCTGACATCGTTCTAAGAAGCAGGGAGAATAGTAGAATTGAAAATATGATAACAACCACAGTGCTTCTATCCCTAAATATCAACTTCATTCTCATACGAATAATATTGAGAATATCCATAAATCCTTCTTTAGCCTTCATCCTGTATCACACTCCTTCTCTTAAGAAAATAGATACCCATGTGTGACATGAATATTGCTATTAAAAGAATTCCTGCTGCCCATAAAAAGGAATCAAAGAAGTGATTGTGATTAATATTTAATATGCCTTTCATCAGATAGTAGTACGGAGTAAATTTTGTTAAAAGCAGCATATCCTGTGGGAGAAATTGTATTGGTATGATGCCTCCGCCTATTAATGTTAATAAAAATATTAGGACATTTCCTGTTAGAGTAAAGCTCTGCGTTGTCTTTAATACTCCACACAAAAGTACAGCCAGAGCTACACTGAACAAGGCAATACAAATAGAAAAAACAAAATTAATTAAATAAAGTTTTCCAGTAAGGAATGTTATAGCTACACCCAGGAGAATTGCAGGTAATATAGCCATTGCTATATTTTTACCAAGTACATATTGATACAAAGATAGCCTGGTGGTTCGAAGCCTTACCAAAGTCCCCTGTCCCATTTCTCTACGCAATTCATATCCTGCATATAATCCAAAGTAGAGACTTAGCATAATAAATATACTGGCAATATAGTAATTTGCTAAAGAAGTAGAAGGAAATGCACCAATTGCTCGAAATGAAAAAAACTTCTCTTTTCCCAGTGCCGTCAGAATAAGGTCTATCGATAACTTTGTATTCGTATCACTGATTAACTGTGGGTCCATCTCATATACTTCCATGAGCTCATAAAGTCCTACTGCATTTACTTCGACCGCAGAAATATATCTTTCATAACTACGAAGAACATTTTGCAATAGTATGGCCTTTGTGATGTCCATGGTATTAATCTCAACACGGATAGGGGAATGTTTTATATGAATTAAATTCTGTGCAAAGTTTTCAGGTATTTCAATAACTACATCCAGTTTACCATTATCAAACTCTTGATCAATCTCCTCTTCCTTCCCTGTTATTACTTTAATAAAGCTAGTAAAGGTTTCACTGCCATTAAAATAGCTTAAAAGTAGCTTCGAATAATCACTGCTGTCCTTATTTATTACACCTATCTTCACTAATTCGGAGTAATTTTTCTGCTCATTTTCAACATTGTTCTTTATATGATAAGAAGTGCCTATTATTAAGATAATAAGCACTGTCAAAAATCCAATCCATATTTTTTTATCTAAAGACTTCAATTCCTTTATTATTGTGTGAAACATTTTCGCTCCATAAAGATTTATAGTCTATTCACTTTTCACATGCTCGTGAGTAAAAAGATGATCCATGCAATATTCGTAATTCCCTTCGCACTTGGAACAAAATCTAAACTCTAATTGTTCTCCGTCTAACTCTGTTCTTCCACAGACAGCACACTTATGTCTGGTTATCACATTACGTCCTCGAAATTCTGTTACATTGCCATGATTTTTTGCATCATTCATTTGTCTTCGATAATTTGCCTTACGTCGCATCTCACTGGGCGAAATTCTGTGGCTATTACGAGTAGCTAAAATAAATATAAATAGATTAACAAAGGTAGCAACAATCGGAACAATTGATAAATATTCCTGTCTCATTATCATTCCATACACTCTATAAACATAAGTTGCACCTATAATTAATGCCCAGTATTTTGCCTTTATTGGTATTAAGAAATAAATATAAAAAGAAGTGTTTGGATAAATTGCTGCAAAAGCAAACATCAGGGTTCCACAAATTAAATCTAATGTATTATAATAAACAACTTCACTTCCAGTGATAAGATGCGCAATTAAAGCTGCAATGATATTTAAGAGAATTCCCGTAAGAAAGAATAAATTCATTCGAAATGCTCCCCAATGCTGTTCTACAGTATTACCAATCCAATAATAAATATAAATAGATAATGCAGTAAAAAAGATTCCACTCATAGAGGACGCTGGTATGATAAAGGTAAGCAATCTCCATACTTGTCCCTTCATTACCATTGAAAAATCAAGTGGAAAATACACAACATAAATATATGGGAAAAAGCTGCCTATCAAAAGTCCTAACACAAAAACAGCTACAATATATCTCATTAGATTAGGTATTGCATATCTACCGAATTTACGTTCCATTTTATTTAGTAAGTTCATTTAGCACCTATGCCTTTCAAAACTAGAATACTTTTTTCTTCTTAAACACTAAAACTATAATAAATGCAATTACTAAAGCCGTACTTACAATGACATAGAAGCCAATGGGACTATCTGTTCCCGGGATTACATCGAAGTTCATTCCATAGAAACTTGCAATCATGGTAGGTATGGATAAAACAATGGTTACGGCGGCTAAGAATTTCATAACAATATTCTGATTGTTGGAGATAATGGATGCAAAGGTCCCCATAATTCCAGTCAAAATCCCATTATATATATTCGCCATCTCAATCGCCTGTTTATTCTCAATAATCAAATCTTCCAGCAAATCTTCATCTTCTGGATAATGCTTAATGTTTTCTTGCTTAAGCATTTTTTCAAATACTACTTCATTAGAGCGTAAGGAGGTTGTAAAATAGACCAGGCTTTTTTCTAGCTCCAATAAATCAATTAACTCACGATTCTGTGTTGAAATGTGCAGCTTTCGCTCAATTTCTTCACTCTTACGATCAATGGTACGCAGATTCTGAAGAAAGGTAGAGGCATTTCTATATAGAATCTGAAGGATAAACCTTGTCTTCTTAAAGGTGTAAAAATCTCTAACACGTCCATCAATAAAACATTTTAATACAGGAGTTTCCTCCAAGCAAACAGTTATGATATATTCATTTGCAACAATAATACCAAGAGGAATTGTTACATAACGATCCTTATCATTTCTTCTTTCTAATGCAGGTATGTCAACTAAGATTAAGGTATAGTTGTCTTCAACTTCAATTCTCGCTCTTTCCTCTTCATCCAATGGGGCTCTTAGATGATCCACCTCAATTCCAGTGCGTTCTGCAACCTCCATTAGCTCTGTTGCTGAAGGTGCTGTCATTGCAATCCAACAACCCTCTGCAATTTCTGTCATCCTCTGCAGTGAGCCTTCTATAGTTCTAAAAATATCGATCATAAATGCTCCTTTCCACTGTCGCATAAGCAACGAACAACATTCACGACCAAAAGGGTGGATTAATCCGCCGGCAAAGCCTTGCTGTTATCGCTGCTTATAGCAGTCACTATTCTGTTCTTATTTAAGTTCTGCTTCTGACTACTCGGCCCGGCTTCCATCCTTACCACATCCTTTACATATTTATATCTATTAAAAAAATGGTTACAACTTAACGAAAGAATACAGCATAAACTGTATTCTTTTTCAAACTTATTATATGTTTTTCTTATATCTTTGTCAAATAACAAATTTACTGTTATTCTTCAAATTATGTTGACATAAATAATCCAAACCTCATTCGTATTATAATAAAGAATAACTATTTATTGATCTGTATCGTTTATATTATTATCAATGCCTTCATACATTGCTAGTCTTACTGATGTTCCTGGCTGTAAAATAATTTCATTTAATTCATTTAATGTGAGAAAATCTGCGATTCCATTTTCACTTTTCTCAAGAATACTTTTTAGTGTATCCCCTGCTTGCACTTCATAGGTAGTAACATCGCTATAGTGACTACGACCGTTCTCTGTATTAATTGGTACACATATAATAGTATCAACCGTAAGATTATAAACATCCACCAGGGGATTGGCTTTCATAATCTCACTGATTCCCACCTGGAATTTTCTGCTGATACTATATAGAGTATCGCCCCTTTGAATGACATAACTAATGCAATACATATGTTTCTCCTTCCAATTGCGTCCCTATGTAAGGTAAGTTTCCAATACAATATATTCATTTTTATGGGAAAGGTTCCAAAATGCAAGAATCGACATATTATAATAAAGTTCTATCTTTTGCTACTTATTACTAGATAAAAAGGAATTGTTACTGTGCATTTTTTAGGACATAGTGCATCTCTATGTCCGTCTGCTTTTATTACAATACGCTATAATTTAAAGCTATTAAAGGTAGTTTTTCGTTGTGCCAAAGCTTCATATTTAAATACAGATAAAATTAAATTGTTGAAGTTCCGTTTTATGTAGCGTATAATTAGTAAAGTTATTCACAACATTTTAGGATTCAAAAACTTTTTTTGAATTCCTATGTTTCAGCGTCAAAATGAATGCATTTTATTCCTTTGATTGGCATATGCATCGGATGATGCCGTGTAATTGTAATGATTAAGACAGTTACATCTAATTTCTAGACACTTCGGTTTTTAATCGAAATTAAGGGAGATTAATACATGATAAACAACGGAAAATTAGGAATCGACATTGGTTCAACGACAGTTAAAATTGTGATCATCGACGCTGGAGGAACCATACTTTTCTCTGACTATGAACGTCACTTTGCAAATATACAGGAAACTTTGGCTGGTTTAATTAGAAAAGCTCAGGAGTCCTTAGGAAATATCACCGTCTCTCCAGTGATCACAGGATCTGGCGGACTAACTATTTCAAAGCATTTAGACATCCTCTTTGTTCAAGAGGTTGTTGCTGTGTCTACCTCATTACAGGATTTTGCACCACAAACCGATGTTGCAATTGAATTGGGTGGCGAAGATGCCAAAATCATATATTTTACAAACGGTATAGAACAGCGAATGAACGGTATCTGTGCTGGTGGAACTGGTTCGTTTATTGACCAGATGGCAAGCTTACTTAAAACCGATGCTTCCGGATTAAATGAATATGCTAAGAATTACAAGGCAATTTATCCAATTGCTGCAAGATGCGGTGTTTTTGCCAAATCAGATATTCAACCTCTGATTAACGAAGGTGCCACCAAACCAGACTTATCTGCTTCTATCTTCCAGGCTGTTGTTAATCAGACCATAAGTGGTCTTGCCTGTGGAAAACCAATTCGAGGAAATGTGGCATTTCTTGGAGGTCCCTTACACTTTTTAAGTGAACTTAGAAATGCATTTATTCGTACTCTATCACTTTCCGAAGATCAAATTATTGCACCGGACCATTCCCATCTATTTGCAGCCTTAGGAGCTGCAATGAATGCGAAAGCTGACTCTACAAAAGAATTGGAGTCCCTGTATCAATTATTATCACAGGGCATTAAAATGAACTTCGAGGTCAATCGCCTTCAGCCATTATTTGAAAATGAAGAAGAATATGAAGCTTTTCGCGAAAGACATTCCGTACATACAGTTAAAAAAGGTGAATTAAAAGAATACGAGGGAAATTGTTATTTAGGAATTGATGCTGGTTCCACTACTACAAAGGTTGCATTAGTAGGTGAGGATGGTTCTTTGCTCTATTCCTTCTATAGTAATAACAATGGCAGTCCGCTTAAGACAACATTACGTTCTATCAAAGAAATCTACGAGCTCTTACCTGCGAAGGCTAAAATTGTACGTTCCTGCTCCACTGGCTATGGTGAAGCATTAATTAAAGCTGCACTAATGCTGGATGAGGGAGAAGTTGAAACAGTAGCTCACTATCATGCTGCTGCCTTCTTTGAACCAGAAGTAGACTGTATCCTGGACATCGGTGGTCAGGATATGAAATGTATCAAAATAAAAAATAAAACAGTAGACAATGTATTGTTAAATGAAGCTTGTTCCTCTGGTTGTGGTTCCTTTATTGAAACCTTTGCAAAGTCACTCAACTATGAAGTTCCAGAATTTGCAAAAGTTGCTTTATATGCGAAGAACCCCATTGATCTTGGAACGCGTTGTACTGTATTTATGAACTCTAAGGTAAAACAGGCGCAGAAAGAAGGAGCTACTGTTGCAGATATTTCCGCAGGTTTAGCTTATTCGGTTATTAAAAATGCTTTGTATAAAGTTATTAAGGTTACTAATCCGAAAGATCTTGGTACGAAAATGGTAGTGCAGGGAGGTACGTTCTACAATGATGCGGTCCTCCGAAGCTTTGAAACAGTTTCAGGCTGTACTGCTGTAAGACCTGATATTGCCGGTATCATGGGTGCCTTTGGGGCTGCTCTCATAGCAAGGGCGCATTATGATAGCGAAGAAACAACCATGTTAACCATTGACCAAATCAATGAGCTAACTTTTGATACCACTCTTGCAAGATGTAAGCGTTGTACCAACAACTGCGTATTGACAGTCAATAAATTTACTGGTGGCCGACAGTTTATCTCTGGAAACCGTTGTGAAAGAGGTCTGGGTAAAGAAAAGAATGTTGATAACATTCCTAATCTCTTTGATTATAAGTTGCAGCGTTACTTTGATTATCCTTCCTTATCTGAGGAGCAGGCGAAGAATGGTACAGTAGGTATTCCAAGAGTACTAAATATTTATGAAAACTATCCTTTCTGGCATACGTTTTTTACGAAATTAGGATACAGAGTTGTTCTATCCCCTGTCTCAAGTCGTAAGATTTATGAGCTGGGAATTGATTCCATCCCTAGTGAATCAGAATGCTATCCCGCAAAACTAGTGCATGGACATATCAAATGGCTGATTAATCAGGATATTAAGTACATATTCTATCCTAGCATACCATTTGAACGCAAGGAAGTTTGTGGAACAAATAACCATTATAATTGCCCTATTGTTACCTCCTATCCTGAAAATATTAAGAACAATATGGAGGAATTACGTGACACCTCCATTGTCTTTGATAATCCCTTCCTTTCCTTTGAAAGTGAAGAAATATTGGAAACCCGACTAATCGAATTATTTGCTAAGAATAATTCAACCATTAATGAGGTAAAAGATGCCTGCTCTGCTGGCTGGACGGAACTTGAAAAGGCTAGAGAAGATATGCGTAAAAAGGGTGAAGAGACCATCACATATTTAAAAGCAAGCGGAAGAAAAGGAATTGTACTTGCAGGCCGTCCCTACCATGTTGACCCTGAAATTCATCATGGAATACCAGAACTGATTAATACTTACGGTGCCGCTGTTTTAACCGAGGATGCTATCTCCCATTTAGGTGAAGTAGACCGTCCTACCATAGTTATTGATCAGTGGATGTATCATTCCAGGCTCTATGCTGCTGCCTCCTATGTTCGGACACAGCCGAACCTAGAACTGATACAGTTAAATTCCTTTGGATGTGGCCTTGATGCCGTAACTACTGACCAAGTAAATGATATTCTTACAAAGTCAGGTAAAATATATACTGTATTAAAGATTGACGAAGTAAATAACCTTGGTGCGGCACGAATTCGTATTCGTTCTCTCTTGTCCGCAATTAGAGACCGTGAAAATAAACATGTAGAATGCCAGCTCTCCTCTTCGGCTCATCACAGAGTAATATTTACGGAAGAAATGAAAGAAAATTACACCATTCTTGCTCCACAAATGTCACCCATCCACTTTGACTTGCTGGAACCAGCGCTTAAAGCTGGTGGTTACAACGTGGTGGTACTGCCAAATGATAATCGTAAAGCAGTCGATGTTGGTTTAAAATATGTAAATAATGATGCCTGCTTCCCTTCCTTAATGGTAGTTGGGCAGATTATGGATGCTTTATTATCCGGTAAATATGATTTGAATAAAGTGGCAGTTATGATTACTCAAACCGGTGGTGGATGTCGTGCCACCAATTACATTGGTTTTATCCGCAGGGCCTTTGAAAAGGCTGGAATGCCTCAAATCCCTGTAATCTCTTTAAGTGCTTCAGGATTAGAGAAAAACCCTGGCCTCAAAATAACTCCTAAACTATTAATTGGAGCTATGCAAGCCATTGTATATGGCGACGTATTTATGCGTGTGCTCTACCGCACTCGCCCTTATGAGAAGATACCTGGTTCTGCCAATGAACTTCATGCTAAATGGCGTGATAAATGTATTCAGAGTCTTGTAAACGGTGGAAAATGGAGTGAATATAAGAAAAACTTACGACAGATGATTCACGAATTTGATACCTTGGAACTTCAGGAAGGCTTAGTAAAACCTCGTGTAGGTATTGTTGGAGAAATCCTTGTAAAATTCCTCCCCTCTGCCAATAACTATCTTGTAGAATTATTGGAATCGGAAGGCGCAGAAGCTGTTGTACCGGATCTGCTCGATTTCTTCCTCTATTCTGCCTATAACAATAACTTTAAAGTTAGATACCTTGGTAAAAAGAAAATGACAAAACACATCGGCAATCTTACCATCTGGGCACTTGAGCAGTTAAGAGCACCTGCCAAGAGAGAATTGGCAAAGAGCAAACGCTTTACTCCTCCAGTTCCTATTAAAAAACTTGCTGATTATGCCGATCCTGTAGTTTCCATTGGTAATCAGACTGGTGAAGGTTGGTTTTTAACTGGTGAAATGTTAGAATTAATTCATTCCGATGTCAAAAATATTGTTTGTGCACAGCCCTTTGCATG
This sequence comes from Bacillota bacterium, assembly GCA_023407575.1. Lineage (GTDB taxonomy): Bacteria > Bacillota > Clostridia > Lachnospirales > Lachnospiraceae > Mobilitalea. The sequence continues at coordinate 15,764 of JAEYLX010000033.1, read as the reverse complement.
TTTGCCAAATCATATTGTAGGTAAAGGAGTAATCAAGGAACTTAGAAGACAGCACCCAGAAGCAAATATTGTTGCTGTTGACTATGATCCTGGTGCTAGTGAAGTTAATCAGCTCAATCGAATTAAATTAATGCTTGCAACTGCAGTAAAAAATCTTGATAAGACAAATCAGGGTTAAAATAAAGTAATTAAATAATTATTTTACTGTTCCAAAAAGAGACATATCACCACCAATTCATAGGAGGATATGTCTCTTTTTGTTCATGAACAAGTGAATCAACATGTCATTTCATCGTGTTAATGCATTGGTAAAGTGAAATTACAATATAGCTCGCTTTATCAAAGTGTTTGATTATTTTTCATCTTTATCCTCGCTACTATTTTCACAACCACAGGAAGAGGTCATAGTATCCTTCGTCTTCTTCATAGAATCGTCTTCCGTAAGCTCTTTTGAAAATTCCTGCGCAAAACCGGATCTATAATCACCATACCTCATACTATCCTCTGTCTTTTCTTCCTTCACTTTTCCAGTAGCCTTCATAACAATATAAATAAGGGCATAAACCACCGCCATCCCTATTCCTGCTAATAAGCCTGCCGTTTGTCCAGCAATAAATGGCATACTACCGATAATTGCAATTATACTAATTAGTGCAATCCAAGAGGTGTATGGAAATCCGGGCATTTGGCATTTTCCATTAGGAGGACACCCATTGCATCTACGGAATTTAATATGTGTAGCCATTATTGCACCATAGGTTAATAAGGTAGCAAACCCACCTGAGCTAATTAAAAACAAATAGACTCTTGGAAAGAACAATCCCGCTCCTAATCCAATCAACATGCAAAAGCCAGAAAATAAGATTCCTTTGTAAGGAACATCCTTTTTATCCTGTAGCCATAGAGGTGCATGCTTTTCATCCGCCATAGAACGCATCATTCGTCCAAGACCAAACATAGAAGCCAGCATAGTAGATAAAATTGCAGTAACCAAAATAAAGTTTATTACTGCACCAGCCCAGCCCATACCCCATCTGCTTAGGGCTGCAACCATAGGACTTACTTCTTCAGAAAGTTCAGCCGTTGGTATTAATGGTAGTAAAACCACCATAGACAGAATATAGAGACCTACCAGGCTCACAACGGTAAACAAAATTGACCTAGGAATCGTTTTATGGGGATCCTTTGCTTCCGAAGAAGCCAAACCAATAATTTCAAATCCCGCATAGGAGAAGATTACGATCATCATACTTCCTGCAATGCTCTTAATTCCTCCAGGCATAAAGGACTCATTTCTTAATTCTCCTGCACCTAACGCTCCTCTTCCACCAATTAATCCTACAATCAATAATAGAGCTATTACTATAAATGCTACAACTGCAAATACCTTAACAATTGCAAGACTGCTTTCTAATTTACTTAATTTACTGGCACCGAGAAGATTTACTAAGGTTACAACAATTATAATTGCACTTCCCAATATAGGTATTGATATATTGGGGTACCATTCTCTAACCAAAATGGATGCTGCAGTTGCTTCGCTTGACATAGCAAGTACCATTCCTGTCCAATAAACCCAACCAACCACAAATCCTGCACCCGGTCCAAATACCTTTGCCGTAAATGAATAAAAAGATCCTGAATCCGGGTTTGCAACGGTCATCTCAGATAATGCATATAATATAAAATAAACTAGTAGTCCACCTAATATAAATGATATTACAATAGAAGGTCCAGCTGCTTGTATCGCAACACCAGATCCAAGAAAAAAGGAACCTCCGATAACAGAACCTAACGCCATCATAGTAAGTTGCCAGGCAGATAAACCTTTTTCATGTTTCATCTTAAAATCCTCCAAAAATGCAATTTAGGAAAATACTTTGTTATAGTATTATCTCTACTTTACAGAATAACATTCTAAAGATTTTAATTTATGACAACTAAAAATATTTGAAGATCATATATTGGTTAAGCATCAAACATAAATCATATTAATTTATTTAAATCTTTAAATTAAACCAGCTGAAACAAAAATTCTTTTACTTGTCCTGCTAAAAAGGATAGTGTAATATTCATGGAATACTACACTATCCTTTTTTTGCAATTAATGATTATTTTTGAATTTATTTTCAATCTGCCAATCAACTGGTGAAATTGAATGTTTACTTAAAAATTCATTTGTTTGACTAAAATGCCTGCTGCCAAAGAAACCGCGATATGCAGATAAGGGACTTGGATGAGGGGCTTCCAAAATAAGATGCTTTGGATTTGTAAGCATTGATTTTTTCATTTGAGCTGGTTTGCCCCAAAGAAGAAATACAACTGGTCGATCCTGTGCATTCACAGCCTGTATTACCGCATCCGTAAAACGTTCCCAACCTTTCCCTTGATGTGAATTAGCCTGATGTGCTCTAACCGTCATCACAGTGTTTAATAGGAGGACTCCTTGCTTCGCCCATTTTTCAAGATATCCGTTGTCCGGGATATAGCAACCTAAGTCTGTTTTTAATTCCTGATAAATATTCACTAACGAAGGTGGAATATCCACATTGGGTTTTACCGAAAAGCAAAGCCCATGGGCTTGTCCTTCATTATGATATGGGTCTTGACCCAGTATCACAACTTTAACCTGACTTAGAGGTGTAAAATGAAAAGCATTAAAAATATCCTCTGCATTTGGATATATGGTAGTTGTACTATATTCTTGCTTTATAAATTGATAGAGTTGTGAATAATAGCTTTGCTTAAATTCACTTTCTAATGCTTGTGACCAATCATTTGTTATTGCACCCATTTTTGTTATCTCCTTAGTCTTACGCTAACACCTTTTTCACGAAGATATTGTTTTAAATCAATAATCTCCATTTCTTTATAATGAAAAAGTGAGGCAGCAAGTACTGCATCCGCTTTTCCAGTTGTAAAGGCATCATAAAAATGCTCTAGCTTACCGGCACCTCCAGATGCAATGACTGGAACTGATACATTTTCAGAGATAGTTCTGGTTAGTTCAAGATCATAACCATTCTTCGTACCATCGCAATCCATACTGGTAAGTAGAATTTCTCCAGCACCCAGCTCACAGGCTTTTATCGCCCATTCAACTGCATCAATACCCATATCAATTCTTCCACCATTTTTGTAGATATTCCATCCGCTGCCATCTGCTCGCTGCTTAGCATCAATTGCTAACACCACGCATTGACTGCCAAATTTATCAGCTGCTTCACTAATCAAAGTTGGATTAAGAATTGCTGCCGTATTTACCGCAATTTTATCTGCACCTTCTCGTAATATCATTTTAAAATCTTCTACAGATCTAATTCCTCCGCCCACTGTGAAAGGAATAAAGACCGTCTCGGCTACTCTTCGCACCAAATCAAGCTTAATGGTTCTGGCATCAGAGGATGCTGTTATATCGAGAAATACCAGTTCATCTGCACCTGCCTTATCATAAGCAGCACCAACCTCCACAGGATCACCAGCATCTTGCAAATTAACAAAGTTAATGCCTTTCACTACACGTCCATTATGTACATCTAAACAAGGAATGATTCTTTTCGTAAACATGCTAACACTCCTAACCAAAGTTTAATTCTTATTCTATAAAGCAGCAAAGTTTTTTAAAATGGTAAGACCAACATCTCCACTTTTTTCAGGATGAAACTGACATGCATATATATTTTCTATTTCAACAGATGCGTGAATTACCGTACTGTAATCTGTAGTAGCAGATACAATAGACTCATTCTCTGCATGAAGATAATAGGAATGTACAAAATATACATGGGACTGATCAGGTAATCCCTGAAATAGCTTTGCTTCTGGCTTGATCGATAAAGAGTTCCAGCCTATATGGGGTATTTTCAGTCCTTCTTTATCCGGTATTCGGAGTATTTTCCCTTTTAAAACAGATAATCCTTCAACGCCTGGTGATTCATCACTCTCATCAAAAAAGAGTTGTAGACCCAGACATATTCCCAGCAAAGGTTTGCCACTATTGGCAACCTCCTTGATAACGTCAATTAATTGATACTTTCGCAGTTTATTCATTGCCTCGCCAAAGCTTCCTACTCCCGGAAGAATGACTTTATCTGCCTGTAAAATCTCGTTTCTATCCCTTGTAATACAGACCTTCTGATTAAGGTGTAGCAATGCTTTTTCTACACTCTTTAAATTACCTGCATCATAATCAATGACTGCTATCATTCTCTTCATTCCTTCACTTTAGATTAATGTTCAATGTTTTCTAATACAACATCAAAAACTTCCATGCTATATTCACTCATATCCTCATAAGAATTCATAGCTACCGCTTCTTCTTCCGTTAGCATAAACACATTGCTAAGTTCACCAAGAATTTGCGTTCTTACATAATCCAGGTCTGTTTTAATACCAAGCATAGTTGCCAGTTCAATGTATTTATCATATCGCTTTAATCCTTTTAAGAGTGAATCCAGTGCTTCTGGATACTGCCCCATGGAGTAAAAGTTATTATAGGAGTTCAACTGCTTATTTACAAACATTACTGTCATAATCTTATCATAAATCTCAATGTCTTCTGCCTTTATATCAATACCATACACTTCATTGTATGCATCTGTATATTCCTGCTTGTCAAAATAGTTTGTAGCATTCTGGATACTAAGGGTATAGGAGATCACATTAGTGCCAAGGTATATTAACATTGCAAATAAACCAAAGAATAAGAATACAATAAAAGCACCAAATCGATTAATACGTCCTTCATCTTCTTCTATTTCATCAATTCTCGCAATACTTGCTTTTTCTTTCTTTGCTTTATCCTTTTTAGGTTTTTCTTTTTTACTTTTACTTGCCTTTGCAGCTTTTGAATTGTCTTCTGTAGCCTTGCCTTTTTTACCTTTGGCTTGTTTTTTTCCCTTTCCACTATCCTCAGCATCTTCAGAAGTAGCAGCAGTTTCCTTTTTACCTTTTGCTGCTTTACCTTTTTTGTCCGGTTTCTTAGTTTCTACTTTCTCAGCTGTTTCTGCCTCACCTGTGGCTTTTTTTGAAGTAGTATCAGCTTTATTAGCCTTTTCAGCCTTCTCATCTTTAACATTGCCAAACAAACGTTGCCAAAAACTCTTCTTTGGTGTGCTTTCTGTGGAATCATCTGTTTTCTTTTTCTTTGAGGATGTCTTTTCTTTCTTCTTTTTCTTTTTATCCTCTTTTGAGTTATTGATACTTGCTAAGATCGCATCCTCGTTCTCAATACCATCCTTTAACGATGATACCACCTTTAACACATCTGAAAATACCTCGCCAACATCACTTGGAAGCCCCATTTGATTGTCACGACTTACTGGCTCCCCATTTAGCATATCATTAATGGCTTTTACATCCTCTGTAACCGGATCATCTATAGAAAGCTGATTTAATAAGGAAAGAAAATCATCTTCCTGATCTGCAGAATCTTGATCAATATCCTGCTCGTCCCTTACTGCCTCTTTTAAAGAGGAAGATAGTTCCTCTTCCAACTCCATATTTTTTTGATATGTATCTAAATTACTTAGTAAATCATTTAAATCCGGATCAAATTCATCCTCATAATTTTCCATCTCTTCTATATCTGAATATGTAGTAAAATCATCGTCCTTTTTCTTTTGATTCAATTCGTCCTCTATCTGTATTTCTTCTTCTGTTTTTTCTTTTGTTTTTTCTTCTATATTTTCTTCATTACCTTCTTTGTTACTTGCATCTATAATTTCATCTTTGTTTTCTTCTTTGTTTTCTTCTTTGTTTTCTTCTTTGTTTTCTTCTTTGTTTTCTTCTTTACTTTCATCAAATTCATCTATATTTAGATTGTTACTACTATCCTCTGGACCCTTATTCGGATCATCTTCTTGCTTTAAATTCCAATCATTTGTATCTTCCTCTGAAGCTGCATATTCTTCTATACCAAAATCCTTAAAAGACAATAATTCAGAAATATCCTCTCCATATAGATCAGTATCCCCAATGAAATCCTCAGCATTAGAATAGTTATCAAAATCAGTGATATCCTCATCCATCACCGAATAAGTCATATAGTCCTGGAAATCCGGTTCTGTAGAATGTTCCTCCCGGATTTCAGGACTATTAGTCTGTATAGTTTCATTTTGTACTACATTTGAAGTTTTTTTCTTATAAACGTTTTCAACAGTCGGGGCAGAATTTTTGACAGAATTTAATAAACTGTCAAGATAGGACTCATTGGATTGCGTTATCTCCTTATCCTGACAATTACTACAATATTCTTTACCGTCTACTATCTCTGTTCTACATATTTTACATTTTGCCATTCATACACCGTCCACTTATTTGTAAATATATATTTAAATCTTAACCCTTGCTGTTTTTCCCAAATCTATAAATATCCTATTGATTATGCAAGTTTTATAACCGGATTAATAAAGCTAATAATTGTTCTAGTATCCACTAACTCTATCTTAACATCTTCCTTGGTAACTACACCTATAACACATTCCTTAAAATTTGTAGAAAGCTTTTTACCAGGTTTTTTAATATCTTCTACAAGTACCCTATGAATGCCTGCAACACTATCCACGTGAAAAGCAATGTTCATGTTCTCTAAATTCGTTACAATAAGCATCTCATTTTTATTATCATCTATATCCTCTAATTTAAGAGATGATGTGAAATTCACTACAGATAATAAAACATCCCTTGGCATTAAAATACCTTCAATGAATGGATGTGAATTTGGTACTAAAGTTGGTTTTTGTCGATATGGTAAAATTTCTTGCACATCACTCAAATTTATACCATAGGTGTTACCACCTGCCTTAAACTCTAAGATTTCTAGATCTGCTACCGCAGAATTAAATAAAACATCTTTATCCATAGATACCTCCATCATTCATTCTTCTGTAATTTATCCTAATATCAATTAAAATCGCAAGATTTATCTATAGTAATTATAGTGTTTCAGTCACAAATTGTAAAGACTACAAAATATTCATATACCTTTTTCCCTGTTTTGTACCATATTAATTTATATATCGGCAAATAAACACAATTAGTTAAGAGAAATGGGTATAATATATTAATATATTTTAATTAATCTTTAACCCTCTTAAGTTCCTGATAGACAAAGTTTTTAAAATCTCTATACAGTTGCTTTTCACTCATCTTGTTTATACTTTTGAAGTTATATACAATAACTACTACTAATAAAATTTCAAATGCAGAAATATAAACATCCTTTAAATCAAATATGAATAACCCTTTTAGCATAATGTAATCGAGGCTACCTCCCCAAAATATCTTATCAATCAAGGAACAGACTGCACCCGACAAAACAAAAAGGAATAAGTAATCTAATATACTACTCTTTGTATAGGTAGTCTTTATAAACTTAAACAACACACTAATGAGAACAATCATTAAAATAACAATTAACGTATGAAGGATTCGGCTTATCCCAAGGTTAAATAAAGAATTAATCCAGGAATATTTTATATTCAAATAAGGTTGAAATTGAATATAATCACCAATTATATTGAAACTCTTAGTATAAAAAAATTGATTAATTATTATCTTTATTACTTGATCCAGAAAAATTAATAGACTCAAACTACTAAGGAACTTTTTCTTATTCATATGTTACCCTTCCTCTTTACGGTGTTTTAAACTTACTCCATAATAACATGACTAATTCGTAACTGCTACATAAAAAATAGAAACCCAAACATTCCGTTAAGGTTTCTATTCTAACCTATGATTATTTCTTACTTAACTTTCTACGCTTTATTATATAGAAGGAAAAGATGACTATTACTTCAACTAAATACATAAGGTCGAAGCCAAAGTGAAGCTTATTCCTTATTCTTTCTTCGTTTCTGTTATCCTCATAGGTATACACCAGTTTATTAACAAAGACAACCCGCTATGTTACATGCAACTCCAGCTCCTATATAAGTTCTTCCTTATCCGCATAATACTTAGCTTGAGCATTCCACAGTTTTTCATATACTTTTCCCTGGTCTTTTATCAAAGTATCATGGCTCCCTCTTTGGACTAACATCCCATTGTCGAATACCAGAATATCATCGCAAAATCTACAACTGCTCATTCGATGGGAAATATAGATACTGGTCTTATCTTTCACCATATCATCAAACCTTGAATAGATTTCATACTCGCTGATTGGATCCAAAGCTGCGGTTGGTTCATCTAAGATTACAAACGGAGCATCCTTATAAAGAGCCCTTGCAATAGCGATCTTCTGTGCTTCGCCACCTGAGATATCTTCTCCTTCTCCCATTTCATGGTAAAGTAAATTATCGAGTTTCTCTGGCATTTTCTCTATTCTTTCTTTGATGCCTGCATATTCTAATGCCTTCCATACCTTATTTGTATCTGGGTTTCCATCACATGCAATATTATCTTGCACAGGTATGGAAAAAAGTGAAAAATCTTGAAACACAGCTGCAAATAAATTCAAATATTCCTTATAGTCATATTTACGGATATCTACCCCATTCAACGTTATACTTCCTTCGGTCACATCATACATTCTACATAGTAGTTTAACCAAAGTAGTCTTTCCGGCTCCATTACGTCCTACCACAGCAAAACGTTTCTTTAAATCCAGTTTTAAAGACACATTCTTCAAGGAGAATTCCTCACTTCCAGGATACCGAAAACTAACCTTGTGAAATTCCAACTCATACTCAAAGTCCTTTCTTTTTTCTACTGGAAGAGAGCCCGTATCTAACTTGTTTTCCTTTTCCAGGAAGGAAGTATAGAAAGTCAGATAAGACTGATATAATCGAATTTCATTTAATGCCTCTATGGCAGCTCTCAGAGAGCTGTTCATGGTTTTCATGGCTCCCACATATCTGGTAAAATATCCAATGGAAACCGCACCTGCATAGGTCTTAGCCACCACAAAAAGATAACCCAGCAAGAGCACAAGATCATTTATTATCGAAGTAACCATAAGAAACCCTTTTTCAGCATTCCAATATCTTTGATACAAAGCATTGATATCAATACTAAGTTTCTTAATTTCTGAATATATCATATCCTTCATACTATAGAGGCGTATTTCTTTTGCAATGGTGATATCCATCGGTAAATTCCAAGCCATATATTCCATCTTCTGACTAACATCCATCATTTCATAATGCATCTTGATATTTTTCTCATTCATATCTCGAGATAATTTAGCGTATAAGATGACTAGCAGGATAAGAATGAAACTTATCAACACAAAAGAGCCTGTTCTCGATACAAAAACACCAAGAATACCTTCTGCCTGAACTTCTTTGGAGCAAAGTTGAAATAAGATTCCCAGCGATACCAAAAAGCCTACAATCCCCGTCAAGAAATTATAGAAGCTTAGCATATACATACCAAACCCCCCATTCCTGGATACATTGTAATCTGCTGCCTGGAATTCTTCCAGATTCTCTTTATCTTCAAAGGTGGCATTATCGAGGGAAATAGCTTTCAATAAGATCCTCGAATTGCACAATCGATTGATTGTCATACTTTTCCCTTCCAGTATTTTTTGAATATAGCTGCCAATGACGCCTATTACCAGAGTTATTAATAGCATCCCCGCTGTTTGAAACAATGCTTGCTTCCACAGTTTCAGAATTAAAGTATCTATTATATAAGAACTTCCGACAATTATAATAAATGGTTCTGAGGCTTTCATCACCGCAGCCAATAGATAGATTGGTATCATATGTTGGTCAAGGGAGTGAATCATCTTTAATAGTTTAATTGCTTTATGAATTTCTTTAAATCCCTGCTTCATTCTTTTCTACCTCCCTCTGATAGTAATGAGATTGTATACGATACATATCTGCATATTTACCCTCCATCTTAATAAGTGCTTCATGATTTCCTTCTTCCACAATCTTCCCCTGCTCCAAGAACAGGATTCGATCACAAAAACGTGTGGAGCTCAAACGATGGGAGATAAATATCGATATTTTATCCTTACATAACTTAGAGTACTCTTCATAAAGGTCACTTTCTGCAATTGGATCTAGGGCAGCGGTGGGCTCATCCAGAATCAAGATAGGCGCATCTTTATACAATGCTCTGGCTAACATCAATCTCTGCGTTTCTCCTCCTGAAAGTTTTATACCTGCTGGGTCAAGTATCTTCGTTAAAGTAGTGTGAATTCCATTCGGCAGGGTTTGTACCTTATCCCATAATTTCGCTTGTTCTAAACTTTCTATCACCTTCTCCTCATCATAAGGATTCATATGTATGTCTTTGGAATCTACTGCTGCAAAAGCCCAACTATATCTGCTCTGATTCGTATCCTCCTCCATTGTTAGTCGTTCTGAATCAGTCCATGTACATGATATATTTTTAGCTATGGAAAACGGAAGCACCTGTACTTCTTGAAATAGGATGGATATATAACGGTAATGTTCCTCTTTGCTCATGGTTGCTACATCCCTTCCATCGATTAGGATACGCCCGTCACTCAAAGGATACAGTCCACACAAAAGTTTCATTAAGGTAGTCTTTCCGGCTCCATTCATACCTACTAAGGCTAACTTCTCTCCTGCCTTCAAACTAAGAGAAAAATGTTTAAAGATTAGTTGCTCTCCATATCCAAAGCTGATATCCTCAAAGGTAATGCTATGGCAGGTTTTCGGTAACAATACTTCCGTTTGGTCCATATCTTCCTGCTCTTCTCCCACATACCCCCAAATCATGGAGATTCTGTCGCTGATTTTACGTAGGTAGGTATAGCTTTCTACAATTTGACTAATCCAAGTCCCAAAACCAGCCACAATTCCAAGATATAAAATAAATTCAGCTATCTCCAGCTTACCCTGCATTAATTGATAGATTAAAAAGCCATATGCAATCCCATCACGAAAGAAGGAGGTAACGTACATAACAATATTTCCATAATAATGGTGTTTCTGCACATCACTATAGATCTTAGTTGCTTCCTCCGTATTCTTACTTAATGCCTTTTTAAACCAATGATACATATGATACATACGGATATCTTTTGCTTTTTGGGTATTTATGGATTCTTTTTTTAGATACCAAAACCGACTGGAGTTCTCCCAAAAGCCTCCCATATGACTAAATTCATACCGTATCGCTCTTAACTTTGCATAACAATTCATCACAGCAGTAAGAATTAATACCACTAATAGGATTGGATGAAGCTTAGCTGCATAGAAAGCATATAAGATAAAGCCACCTAAATTAATCAACAGGGCACTGCTATAAATGTATAATCCTTTTACCCCAGAGTAATGACTCATTCCATCCCTATCGTTCAAACAGCCAATCACTTCCCATAGTCTCTCCCGCTGCTTCCCCCCCTCAAATTGCAAAATATCACAGGCTAATACCTTTTTTTCAAGTCTTCTCCAATATTGTATGTCACTGATCATACTCCCCATCTTATCGAATTTATGATGTGAATAAGTACGAATTATATTTAATACAGTAATAAGTCCAATCCATACAATAATTTCCAGGAGCAGTTGCATAAGACCAACTCTTTTTTGTAAAAGTTGTATCACCTTAGCTGGAATTAGAATTAGTAAAAATGGAACGATAATTTGCGTTGTGATATCAAGCACCAAATATATATAATTCATATAACCCATGATTTTCATATCTGTCAGTGCACGTTTTAAATTACTCCATAACGAATATTGCTGCCGAATTTTTTCCCTGTCTAACATGATGTAAGCCTCCTTTTTTTGAATCATTATAGGGTTTCTTAAATCAAAAAACCGTTTTGTTCACGAAAAGGCATATTTCGTACACAAAACGGTGCTGTTTTACTTAGAAAATCATAAAAAGGTAGGTGCTCGGTTACTACACGTTGTATCACATGTTGAATGACACCAATCCACTTTTTATTTCGTGGGATTTTAAATAATTAATCTAATGGTATCATAATCTCACTGGCAAACACTCCGGGTTCATTTTTCAAATTAAGATAACCTTCATATTTATCCACCGTAAGTTTCACACGTTTCATACCATGCCCATGTTCTCCGCGCTTATCACTAATATAGTTTTTCTGTTGAAACGTAAGCTCCTCGTCTGCTGAGTTCAGGATAGAAAAATAAAACTGGCTATGTACAATATCACAATAGATTCTTATAAACCTTTTTTCTTCCTCCAAGGGTTCACAAGCTTCCATGGCATTATCCAGGAGATTTCCAAGCATTACACAAAGGTCAACATCGGATATACTAAGGTGTTCAGGCACCATTACCTTACATACAACTGGAATATTACGATTACTTGCCAAAGTAAGTTTGGAATTGAGGATAGCATCCACCATTAGGTTACCGCTTCGTATCAAATGATCTACTTTTTTTAGATCCAACTCTAATTGCTGCAGATAGTCTTCAACACAGTCATACTGTTGTAAAGAAAGATAAGCCTTAATTGACTGGATATGATTATGATAATCATGTCGCCAGCCACGCATATTCAGATATACCGATTTTACCTCCTCATAATGGTGCAGCATGATTTGATTTTGAAATTCAGAGGTATTCTTTACAAAACTCTGGGATAGGTCATGGTACAAAGCTTCTAACATTAAGAGTAACGTAAAGATAGCCACCTGCATTATTATCCCGTAGCCTCTCTGCCCCAGATAAAAGAACAGAAGCGCTAAGAAAAATACTCCTGCATATACTAAAGGCTTTCTCCTCCTATGCAACCAAAGAATGAGAAGATATATCGCAGGGAAGAAAAGAATTGGAAACAGCTGGAGTGCACTCCTCCCTCCAATATTTCCGATAAGACTCCAAAGTAAAAAGAAAACTCCAAACTGTATTAAAAAATAAGACCTAACATGCCTATAATCCTTAGTATAAAATAAAATATATAAATCTGCCAAACACAGTATAATAAGCCAACCTATCACTACAATCTGATAATAATAAGTTACCCCTAAGGTTATAGCCATCAGAAATAACAGGATTATCTTACTTGTTATTTCTTCTGTCACTGGAAACATCCAAACCGTACACATAATAATTCCTAATAGAAAGAAAAAACCTGCCACTAACATGAAGCTATCTCCCCTCGAAAATGACAATGTATAAATGCTTCACTGATCTCCTTATGTTTTCCTTTAGGAATCAAAAGCTTATCCCCGTTCATCAAAGTGATTTCCTTTGTGGTTATCTTCTCAATCCCATGCAGATTTATAATATCACTTCGATTAATCTTTAGGAAATATTGTTCCGATAGTTCTTGTTCCAGTTCCTTCATGCTCTTTTTCATTCGATAATTGCTATCTACAGTCACTAACTTAACATAATGACCATCACTTTCCACCCGAAGGATATGATTCTTTTTGATTTTAATTAATTCCTTGTCCACACGCAGTATTAGCAGCTCCTCTTGTTTGCTGTATTCCTCAACTGCTTTGTCCAGGCAAGCATATAATTTCTCCTTCTCAAACGGTTTTAACAAATAATTGATTGCCTTCACCTGAAAGCCTTCGTAGATGTATTCTGTCATTGCTGTAATAAAAATTATAGATAAGCCTTCATTCTTACTCCGAAGATATTTTGCAAGAGCAATCCCATCCATCCCTTCCATTTGGATATCAAGAAGTGCAATGTCTATATCGCTATTTAAATCATATTGGAACATAAGTTGCTGTGCACTATTATATTCCTGAATATTAACAGGAATTTTTCTATCCAAAAAGTATTGGCGCACACATGTTACAACCAACGCTCGTTGAACCTCTTCGTCATCACAAACCGCAATTTTCATTGTAGCCTCCTGTATCTCAGCCGATTAATAAGTCCCATTATAGCATACGCTGGGAGCTTTTATCCAAATTAATCAAAATATTTTTCCCTATCATATATCCGCTAAAGAAGGATGTCCAGTCTATGTTCCATAATAACAGGTGTTCTAAATATCTTCTACTTAATTTAAAGCAATACCAAGACAAAAAACGAACCCAAAACATTGCTGTTTCGGGTTCGTTTACATTTATATAATCCTATCATTACAGTCTCCTGTTCTTAGATACACCCACTTAGTAAAAAAGCCAACACTAAACCAATACCTCCAAGAATTAACGAAGCTTTACAAAAATTACTAAGAGTTTTATTCTCAATTCCAAACGAAAGATAAAACAATGTTATAATATTTACAATTGGTATTGCTAATAAAATCAAAATCCCTATCCACATGCCTATTGAAATATCCGTATCTCCTGTAGTATAGACAACATTATTGTCTGGTCCGATAACAGTATGCTGTGCATTTTCATTCGTCTTGGCATATACGTCTTCTTTTATTATTGCATCAGACAATGTGCTGTTACAATTAGAACATATCATTGCTGATCCACTATTAGTCTCATGACAGTTCCTACATACTTTTTTACTCATTTTCCACCCCAGATTATCATCCCACAATTTTTATTAATATTTAATTACTAACATTTTTATTCGCTACACTCCAGCCCTCTAGACTTACCATTTTAATTAAGTAATCAAAATAATTTGTATTCTTTATATAATAGTACTTTACTTTATCATTGTTTACTTGTTTCACAAATAAATCTTTGCTATCAGTAGGATACAGCTCCATTAAAAATCCATCCTCAAAGCGTAGTGTAACTGGTTTCTCCTCTGGTGTTTTATCAGCAGAAGCAAATTCAACCATTTTATCGGAAACAGTATCCCAAATAGGAAATCGATTTTCATAGGTTATTTCAACAATTTCACCGTCATATTCTCCATACATTGCCAAATCATTGTTCCCTGCATGCACAGATACTTGATTATATATAACATTACATTGATAACTAAACATAAGTGCTTTTACTATAAAGGCTATTATGACAAGAAATACCGAAATCCCAAAGATACTTAAAATTACCCATTTGTTAGTCCTAAATCTATCTGCTGCTAGCTTCATAAACTTAATACCTCCATAACATAATCTTTATTTTTGTCCTCACAATCTCGTGTACTTAGATTTGCATGAAATCTATCCACTATCATTAATGCCTTTACCTCCCCATTTGCCATTTTTAAATTCTTTTTAAAAAGAAATACTCTGAAAACCCATCTATATCGTTTCTGTAATGCCCAACTTGCTCATAACCTAATTTTTCATAAAACTCTTTTCCTTGCCAGTCAAAGGTATCAAGTCTTATCATATTAGCCCCCAGCTGCTGTGCTCTATTTTCTAACTCTTTTACTAGAAGTCTTCCAATCCCTTGATTACGATATGCTTCCTCCACATAAAGTGTTGAAACATATAAGATTCGAAAGGCAGTCATACAAGCATTAATACCACCAACAAGCTTTTCTCCAATCCTAGCACCTATCTGTATACTACCTTCCATTTTAAAGGATATATGCTTTAAATCATATTCTTCAAGATTATTTTCTATCTCTTGAATTTGGTCATCATTTATATCTAGTATCTTAACCTCCATTGTGCCCTCCTTGGTGTGTGTATAAATACATCTGTTTATTAAATATTACATTTATCTTATTAGGTTTGTTATTTTCTGTCAATTATCTTACGATTAAAGTTTAATTAGAATTGAAAAGTATAACGATTTTAAAACTTTGTACACAAAAAAACCCAAAACATTGCTGTCTTGAGCTTCTGATTCACTTATTCAATTGACTAAACTCTACACACGAAAATGTACATCCAGAGTATTAAGCTAAGCTTAATACCTTTTTAACTGCAAACCTTATTAGGTCAAGCCCTCGACCTATTAGTAACAATCAGCT
>JAEYLX010000051.1 GCA_023407575.1 Bacillota bacterium | reverse complement strand
GGATAAACGCTGAAGGCATCTAAGCGTGAAGCCCCCCTCAAGATGAGATATCCCATAGCATAAGCTAGTAAGACCCCTTGAAGACGACAAGGTAGATAGGACAAAGGTGGAAGTGTGGTAACACATGCAGCTGATTGTTACTAATAGGTCGAGGGCTTGACCTAATAAGGTTTAACAGTTAAAAATGGATGGAATTTTCGTGTGTAGTATCATTGGCCCAGTGGCTCAGTTGGTTAGAGCGCCGCCCTGTCACGGCGGAGGTCGAGGGTTCGAGTCCCTTCTGGGTCGTTAAGTTTTCATATTAAGAAGACTTATATTAAATATAATTCAATAAAGAATATAGCAATTTATTTATAATAAATTAGTTAACTTTACGGTTATGTTTAATAAAAATGTGTTATAATAATCCCATGGGATCTTAGCTCAGCTGGGAGAGCATCTGCCTTACAAGCAGAGGGTCATAGGTTCGAGCCCTATAGGTCCCACTAATATAGAACTGCCAAGTCTATATTTAAGAAATAAATGTTTTTACACATCACATGCCGATGTGGCTCAATTGGCAGAGCAGCTGACTTGTAATCAGCAGGTTATCGGTTCGAGTCCGATCATCGGCTTTTCAACTTAATATAGTTGATTTTATGGGTGGGTTCCCGAGCGGCCAAAGGGGGCAGACTGTAAATCTGTTATCGACGATTTCGAAGGTTCGAATCCTTCCCCACCCATTGGTTGTAAAACCAGATATATAGTTATAAAGGATAAGATTATCTAAACAAAAAATAATGTCGCGGGGTGGAGCAGTCTGGAAGCTCGTCGGGCTCATAACCCGAAGGTCATAGGTTCAAATCCTGTCCCCGCAATTTTTATGCAGTACTAATCGAATAATTTCGTTGAACTGTAGCAAGGTATATGCTTTATGTTGACGAAAAAGACCTTGCCCAGATAGCTCAGTTGGTAGAGCAGAGGACTGAAAATCCTCGTGTCGCTGGTTCAATTCCGGCTCTGGGCATTTTGCTTTGAATAGCATGGGATATTAGCTCAGTTGGTAGAGCACATGACTTTTAATCATGGTGTCCCGGGTTCGAGCCCCGGATGTCTCATTTTAAAGACCGATTATGGTCTTTTTTTTATGCAATTTAGTAGGTATCTGTATACAACACTAATTATATAATAGAGTTACAACCTATAATACAACAGAGTAGCTTAATGATAGTAAGGATACAATAAAAACAATGTGCATTAAATACTAGAAAATTAATATAAGTGTGGATAAAGAGTGTGTAATAAAATAAGTATATCTACATTAATAAATAGAAATAGCATTGGATATAGGAATAAGATCAGTAACATAAAAAAATATTGTAGCTATTCAGAACCAGGCTCGAAAACCTAATGTTTTCGAGCTATATTACTCTGGTCAGAAAAATATTAAAACTATCTTTAGAAAGCAAACTTTTACATATGTTTTAACATTTTTACTTGGTTTTGAACTGTAACAAATTGGTGTTAAATATTAAGCGGAGATGTTTTGACAAGTATGGAGGTTGTGGTGTATTATATATCAGTGTAGATTTATAATTATTAAATGATATTGTTAAGTAAACATTATGTATGAATGCTAAGGTATTGAAAAGAAAGAACTACTTACGAGGAGAAGCATAATGAAGTTTAAAATACCAAAGAATAGAATCGTACCGCTGATATTATTTGCAATTTTTAGTATATTTGTTGCTTACATATTTGTTCTGTTTCATATTGAAAAGATGGCTAAGTATAGCTATGAAGCTAAATTAGAATCTTATGACTCTATAACTGAAAATATTGCGGTTATTCTAAAACAAGAAATAGAAAATGAATATCAATCTATTCAAGTTTCTGCTAAATTAATTACGAAAACGGGCCAGCTTACGAAAGAGAATATTTCCACCTTATTACCTTTGATTGCTAAGGATAAGTCATTTATAGACCTTGCGATTGTAAATGCGGATGGTATAGGATATAATATTGCCGGGGAAGAAATTAATGTACAAGCAGAAGATTACTTTAAAACTGCAAAAAGTGGTATGATAAATGCATCTAATAAAATAAGTTATTCAGCGGATAATACTCCAGTAATAGTATTTGCTGCTCCAATTTCGGATAATGGTGTATTTGAAGGTGTTTTAATTACAAAAATTAACGCAATGATGAATAATCCTGTACTTTTTCAAAACGATCTTAAAGAGAACCGCATCATTTATCTAGTTAATGAACGTAAAGAGTTAATTTCATATGCACAAGCTATGAATCCGGAACATTTCGATTACAATGAGATAATTGAAAATGGTGTTCAACTTGGTGATGAAAACTCTAGGTATAAAGCAATGGATCTTAGTGAATTTTTTATTGAAAAAAGTGTAGATCAGAGTACATATATATGGAATGAAAAATTAATTGGTATTAATAACTGGTCAGTTCTTGTTGGAAGTGTTAACACCATAAATAAAATAACAGGTGATATTTTAAGATTGACTAATATGATGTGGATTTTTATAACAGCTGGGACTGTTTTATTATTTACAGTCATGATTGTTTTTCAACGTAAGTCAGATCGTAAAGTTATAAAAACACTATATTTAGATCCTGTAACTGGGGGAAATAACTGGTATAAGTTTAGAGATAGTGTCAATAAAATTTTAAATAATAAACAGTTTAATAAGAAAAATTATGCTATTATTAATTTCGATGTAAATAGATTTAAGATTATAAATGATACTTACGGATATCATAAGGGAGATGAAGTATTAGGGGATATCTATCAAGTCATAAAGGACTGGAATATTTCAGGTGAGCCTTTTACTAGATATGCAGCGGATCAGTTCTATATTTTTGTTTCATTTATAAATGAGGACGAGCTGATTCATAGAATTTATAATTTAAACGAAAGATTACATCATCTTAGATATATGAAGGATACCAAGATATTCTTTGGTATCTACTATATAACTCATAAATTAGACTCTATTGATAGAATGGCGGAGTTTGCAAGTATTGCAAAGAATAATATTAAAGGCAGTACGGAAAGCAATATAGCTTTTTTTGATGACACAGCAAGAGTTAAGCTATTAGAAGAAGAAAATATTGAGAAATCTATGAATGATGCTTTACTTAATGATGAATTTCATGTATTCTTACAACCGAAGTACTCAGCAAAGGAGGGTACATTATCTGGAGCTGAAGCATTGGTACGTTGGTTTAAAGAAGATAATTCGTTAATTTCACCAGGTTTTTTTATTCCTGTTTTTGAGAAAAATGGTTTTATCACTCAATTGGATTACTACATGCTAACGAAAGTATGCCAAATCATCAGAGAATGGTTGGATAAAGGATACGAGCCATTACCTGTTTCTGTAAATATCTCTCGTATGCATTTTATGAATTCTCATATGGTAGATACAATTAAAGGAATTGTAGATAATTATAAAGTACCACATCATTTGATTGAGATAGAATTAACTGAAAGTGCATTTTTACAAAACAAACAAGGGTTAATTGCGGCAGTTACAGAATTAAGAGAGCATGGATTCTTAATATCCATGGATGACTTTGGAGCAGGATATTCCTCCTTAAATTCCTTAAAAGATTTACCACTTGATGTTGTTAAGCTAGATGGTGAACTGTTTAGAATGACAAATGAGGTGGAACGTGGACTTACTGTTATTCGAAATACAATAAACATGGCGAAAGATCTTCATATGATGGTTGTGGCAGAATGCATTGAAACTGAGGAACAAGTAGAGTTTCTATGTACGGTTGGCTGTGATATGATCCAAGGACATTATTTTGCTAAAGCAATGCCTGTGAAACAGTTTGAGGAAACGTATTTTGCAATTAACTAAATGTTTTCATAAACTATATATTGAAATATTTAATGTTAATATTTAATTTAATAATTGAATTATATGCTAATATATTGTATATTTAGGAGTATATGAGTAAAACCAAGTTAAATATTAAGAACAAATATTCAAATGATTAAGAATCCCTTGTGTGGACATTCTATACTATAGTTTGAATAGTGTTTTATCAAATGGAGGTAGGTTTATGAAGCTGTTTATTGATACAGCCAATGTGGCTGAAATTAAGAAAGCAAGTGATTTAGGAGTTATATGTGGTGTTACAACAAATCCTTCCCTAATAGCAAAAGAAGGAAAGAAATTAGAAGATGTAATTAAAGAAATCGCTGCACTTGTAGATGGTCCAATCAGCGGTGAAGTGAAAGCAACAACAGAATTGGCAGAAGATATGGTACAAGAGGGAAGAGAGATAGCAAAACTTCACCCTAATATGGTAGTTAAAATTCCAATGACATTAGAAGGTCTTAAAGCTACCAAAATTCTTTCAAGTGAAGGAATTAAGACTAATGTTACATTAATCTTTACAGCTAATCAAGCTTTGTTAGCTGCAAGAGCAGGAGCAACATTTGTATCACCTTTTGTTGGACGTTTAGATGATATATCCGAAAACGGTACAGAGTTAATTAGAACAATCGCTGATATATTTAGTATACATGATATAAAATCAGAAATTATTGCTGCAAGCATTCGTACTCCAATGCATATGACCGAGTGTGCATTAGCGGGTGCTAATATTGCAACAGTCCCATATAGTGTTATTGAGCAAAGTACAAAACATCCATTAACAACGGCTGGAATTGATAAATTTATTCAGGATTATAAAGCAGCCTTTGGAGAATAAAAATTCAAAAGTTTAAGAAAAAGACACTTATGTGTCTTTTTCCATGATTATATAGCCGCAATGCGGCGGAATGGAGGATTTTAATGAGTAACATTGATACAAGGTCAGTAAATGCGATAAGAATTTTATCAGCAGATGGGGTTCAAAAAGCAAATTCAGGTCATCCAGGCTTACCACTTGGTTCTGCAGCGATGGCATATGAGTTATGGGCAAAACACATGAAGCACAACCCTGCAAATCCTAAGTGGAGTAATAGAGATCGTTTTATCTTATCCGGTGGTCATGGATCTATGCTTCTATACTCTTTATTGCATTTATTTGGTTATGGTCTTACAGTTGAGGATTTGGCATCTTTTCGTCAGGAAAATTCTTTAACTCCAGGACACCCAGAGTATGGACATACTGTTGGTGTTGAGGCAACGACTGGTCCTCTTGGAGCAGGTATGGCTATGGCAGTAGGAATGGCTATGGGTGAAGCTCATCTTGCAGCTAAGTTTAATAAAGAAGGCTATCCCGTTGTAGATCATTATACTTATGCACTTGGTGGCGATGGCTGTATGATGGAAGGTATTACGTCAGAAGCAATGTCCCTTGCAGGTACACTTGGTCTTGGTAAATTAATTGTATTATATGATAGCAATAAAATTACAATAGAAGGAAGTACGGATATCGCCTTTACAGAAGATGTTGAAAAACGCTTCCAGGCATATGGGTTCCAAACATTAACCGTTGAAGATGGAAATAACTTAGAGGAAATAGGTGCTGCAATTATTGCTGCTAAGGCAGATACTACCAGACCGACAATGATTACAGTAAAAACAAAGATTGGACATGGCAGCCCTAGAGAAGGAATGGCTAGTGCACATGGTGAGCCACTCGGAGTGGATAATGTAAAAGCATTAAAAGAAAAATTGGAATGGTTAAATCATGAGCCTTTCCACGTTCCAGAGGAAGTATATGAGAATTTCAAAACAATTGCACAGGAAGCTGCAAAGGATGAAGCTGAATGGAATACATTGTTTGAAAAATACAGTGTAGAATTCCCTGAAATGAAGACCTTATGGGAGCAATACCATGATGAAAACGCAGCAAAGAATTTGATTGATAACGAAGAATTCTGGGCTTATGCAGATAAGCCAGAAGCAACCAGAAATCTATCTGGTATCTTGATGAATAAATTAAAGAATTATCTTCCTAATATGATAGGTGGTGCTGCGGATTTAGCTCCCTCCACTAAGACTTATTTAAGTGATATGGGTGATTTCTCTAAGGATAATTATGCTGGACGTAACCTTCATTTTGGAGTTAGAGAATTAGCAATGGCAGCAATGGGTAATGGACTTGCATTACATGGCGGACTTCGTGCTTATGTATCTACCTTCTTCGTGTTTAGTGATTATGTAAAGCCGATGGCAAGATTATCTTCACTTATGGGATTACCATTAACCTATGTACTAACACATGATAGTATTGGTGTTGGTGAAGATGGTCCTACACATGAACCAATTGAGCAACTTGCTATGTTAAGAGCAATGCCTAATTTTACGGTATTTAGACCTGCTGATGCAACAGAATGTGCAGCTGGCTGGTATTATGCAGTTACTTCAACTACGACACCTACAGCACTTGTATTAACACGTCAAAATCTTCCTCAGCTTGCAGGGTCTTCTAAGGAAGCGTTAAAAGGTGGATATGTAGTATCTCCTTCCAAAAAAGCGGTTCCAGATGCCATTATTATGGCAAGTGGTTCTGAGGTTGAATTAGGTGTTAATGCACAGGCTGAACTTGAAAAAGAAGGTGTGGATGTAAGCGTAGTTAGTATGCCATCACTTGATTTATTTGAAGCACAATCAAAAGAATATAAAGAAACCGTATTACCAAAGAGTGTTAGAGCTAGAGTTGCAGTAGAGGCAGCAACTGATTTTGGTTGGGGCAAATATGTTGGTCTGGATGGAACGACAGTAACAATGAAGGGATTTGGTGCTTCTGCACCAGCTAGTGTTCTATTTAAGAAATTTGGTTTTACCACAGAAAATGTAGTTAAAGCAGTTAAGAGTGTACTCTAATTTGGTACAATAATCTACTTATTAGAGATTATGCTTCGTTAAGCTCGTAATACAATAATTGAATAATCTTAGATAATAAGAAAGAGGAGTTTTGTGGTATAGTGAATTAAACTATATCATAAGGCTCCTTTTGCAGCATATGATAAACATATGCTTGAAGGTGTCAGCTTTTTTAAGAGATTTTTGTAAATAAATTCTTTCTAATGGAATTTTAATTTAGAGATATTGTAAAATACACAACTTATCGATAAAATAAGACTAGAGAAAGAATCTGGTGAGGAGGATTAGGGAATGCCAAAAGTATTAATTGTTGAAGATGAGGGTAAAATTGCACGTTTTTTAGAACTTGAATTAAAGCATGAAGGTTATGAAGTCATTATTGCAATGGATGGTAGAACAGGTTTAGAGAAGGCATTGAAAGAAAATGTGGATTTAGTTATATTGGATATTATGCTACCAGGACTTAGTGGTATTGAGGTATGTAGAAGAATTAGGCTGGAGTCACAGGTTCCAATTATTATGCTCACCGCAAAGGATGATGTGACCGATAAGGTTGCCGGACTTGATACCGGAGCGGATGATTACATGACAAAACCCTTTGCAATTGAAGAATTACTAGCAAGAATTAGAGTTGCTCTTAATCGTAAGAAACATAATAATGAGCTAAAAGGTGATGTTCTTAAATTTGGTCAGATAACTTTAAATTTAGGAAGCCATAGTGCTTTTTATCAGGAAGATGAACTCTCTTTGACAAAAAAGGAATATGAACTTTTAGAATATCTTATTAGAAACAAGAATATCGCATTAACCAGAGAACAGCTATTAAATAATGTTTGGGATTACGAGTATTTTGGCGATACCAATGTTGTGGATGTTTATATTCGATATTTAAGACAGAAAATAGATGAAAAATATGGGGTACACATGATATCAACTGTGAGAGGTGTTGGTTACATCATAAAGGATTAGTACAAATTATGCAAAAAAAAATTTTAGAAGTAATTAGAAATATCTTGCGAAAGATTATTCTTCCGATACGTAGAAAAAAAGAGGAATGGCTAAGTAATTTTAGATTGTCTATCGCTTTTCGGATATCAATATCATATTTGCGGTTATTACTAACACATGGAGTTCTATTGATGGCTGGGTTTTTCCTACTTTTCATATACTCCGAGAAAACAAATTATGATCAGATGGCTGAGGACATCGTGAAAAGCTATGAGCAAAAAGAATTAGAAGAAGGATACAATCCCTTTGCTTCCCAGGGATTAACGATGCAGATTGTTAGGGAAGATACAGGAGAGGACTTATATAGCGACCTGGATTATAAACCACAATCGAATAATGACTTTATTTTTGGTATCCATTTTAACAGGGAAAGTCAGAATCATATTCTGGTTATTAACAGTACAAAAGAATTAATCAACGATGGGAATTTGTATTTGGTTAATTTTCAATATGATCTTACAAAGAGTTATCAACAGTTTTTTTCATTGGCTTGGAAAATAGTTATTCTATATTTGGTTATCGTCTTTTTAATCATTCGTAAGGGCAGAAAAAGCGATATGAAACTATTTGAGCCGGTTCGGATAATGTCAGCTACTGCAAACAGGCTTACGGTAAATAATCTGCATAGTGAGAGATTAAATGTTGAGGGAACGAAAAATGAACTTAAAGATTTGGCCAGTGTCATTAATGCGATGCTGGATCGAATTGAGGCTTCTTATGAGAGTCAAAAACAATTTGTTTCCGATGCATCACATGAATTAAGAACACCAATTGCAGTAATTCAGGGATATTCAAACTTATTAAATCGCTGGGGTACAACAAATGAAGAGGTTCTTCACGAATCCATAGATGCTATTCAAAATGAAGCCAGATCCATGCAGGATCTTGTAGAAAAGTTGTTATTTCTCTCAAGACATGATAAGAAAACCTTGAAGCTTACTAAAAAACGCTTTAATATGCGAAAAGTTGTTGAAGATATGATAAAGGAAACACGATTGGTAGCAGATAATCGGATTATTTTATCACCCATACTTGAGGACGTAATTGTATACGGAGATAAGCAGTCTTTGAAACAAGCAATTCGAATATTTATAGAAAATGCTATAAAATACACTCATGAGGGTGATGAAATTACAATTCAGTGTGAGAAAATAAATGGTGATTGTGTAATAACCATTCAGGATAGCGGCATTGGAATGACACAAAAGGATATTGATCACATCTTTGATCGTTTTTATCGTTCGGATTATGTTAGAAATCAGAATATAAGTGGTCACGGGTTAGGCTTATCACTGGCTAAACTAATTATCTTAGCTCATACGGGAAAGATAAAAGTGCGATCCCAATTTAAAAAGGGTACGAGCTTTATTATAACTTTACCAAGGAGAAGGGTAATGAATTAATGTACATGTTAGGAAGTACCATAAAGAATTGTACAAAATAAAACGAAATTAATGACAAAAAGGTCTTATTGGCAACGACGTAACCAATAGGACTTTTTTCATTTTACTATACGATATAGGTAACTTACCAAGATTATTGGTAACTTGCTTAAAGAGCTGTTGCAATCATTTAAGGAAGAATTTACAATAAGTCATATTAAAAGGGAAATAAGTAAGGTGGGTGATAACTTTGGAAGATATTATTAAGGTAGGTCATTTAAAAAAATATTTCAAAGAAATTAAAGCAGTGGATGACATTAGCTTTCGAGTGAAAAAAGGTGAACTGTATGGGTTTTTAGGTGTGAACGGAGCAGGTAAATCCACCACAATAAACATTTTATGTACTTTACTAAAAAGTGAAGAAGGTGAAGTACATGTATGTGGACATAAGTTAGGAGTTAGTGATCGTGAAATAAGAAAAAAGATTGGAGTCGTTTTTCAAGATAATACATTGGATAGTCACTTAACTGTAAAGGAGAATCTGATAACTAGGGCTGCTCTTTATCAAAATAACAGCAGGGAGCTACAAAAGAATTTAAAGTGGGTAATTGAGATTCTGGATATTGGTGAAACATTAAATCGACAATTCAGGAAATTATCAGGTGGTCAAAAAAGACGTTGCGAAATAGCAAAGTCACTTATGAATCAACCAGAGATTTTGTTCTTAGACGAACCGACCACAGGTCTTGATCCTCAGAGCAGACAAAATGTATGGCAATGCTTAGAAGCGCTTAGAAAAGAAAAACAAATGACAATCTTTCTAACGACTCATTATATGGAAGAGGCAGCCAGAGCAAATTATATCTCCATTATGGATGCAGGAAAATTGGTGGCGGATGGAACCCCTACCATGTTAAAGGAGCAATACACCCATGATAGTTTAAGATTAAATACAGATCAAACAGAAGAAATAATAAAGTATTTACAGTTAAGGGAGCTATCCTATAAAGAACACAGTAATCACATAGAGGTTATAATTCCCAATACCTTATATGGACTTCAGATACTAAATGAAACACAGAACTACCTAAAATCTTTCGAGGTGATACAAGGAAGCATGGACGATGTATTTTTAAATATAACCGGAAAGCATTTATAAACAGGAAAGGGTCTGACTTGAAAGACAGTGGGAGAATATATGCTATTACTTAGATTGATTCATAGAAATATTTTGGTCTATACCAGAAATAGAGCAAATATCTTTTTTTCCTTATTATCCATGATTATTATTATTGGACTTATGTTATTGTTCCTAGGAGATATGAATGCCAATAACTTAGTTGATATGTTAAGTGAATTTGGTGGAGAGAGAAATGAAGTACTTGATAAAGAAAATGCAAAGCAGTTAGTTATTCTGTGGACGCTTGCAGGGTTAGTGGTGGTAAACTCTATTACCATCACCTTAGCAATGGTTGGTATTATGATTGAAGATGAGGCTGAAAAAAGATTATCCAGCTTTTATGTATCTCCAGTTAACAGAGGTATCTTTGTAATGGGATATATATGTGCTGCAATCATAATGGGGATAATAATGTGTACCTTAACAGTTATTGTAGGTGAAATCTATATTGTTAACTTAGGTGGAGCTTTGTTCTCCTTTGGTGAAATGATAAGAGTATTGCTTTATCTTATTCTTAATGTATTTTCTTCTGCAAGCTTAGTATTTTTAATAGCTAATTTTGTACATTCTTTAAGTGCATTTTCTGGACTTAGTACAATTATAGGAACTCTGGTAGGATTTCTTGCGGGTATTTACCTTCCAATTGGAATGTTACCAGAAAAGGTTCAAATGTTACTAAAGATGACGCCAATGTTTTATGGATGTTCCTTTTTACGGGATATTATGACACAGAACATTATCAGTAATGCATTCATTGGATGCCCTGACGAGTTTACGAATGGATATAAAGAATATATGGGCATGACAATTCGCTATGACCAGACTATGGTTTCTAATGAAATTAAAACGTTAATTCTGGTCATGAGTGGTATCGTTTTTATACTTATATCAGCACTGATTCAAAGAAAAAGGAATGTTATGAGTAGATAGGAGCTGCAATGAAGATTGTAATTGAAGAAATTAATCAAGGTGAGGAAGAGCAGATTATAATTCGATGTAATAAAATCGATGACAACATTTTAAGAATGGTTTCACAGCTTAAGCTAGATCAAAAAAAATTAGCTGGAATGAAAGATGGGAATATAACAATGATAGATCCTGCTAATGTTTATTACTTTGAAGGAATTGATAATAAAGTATTTCTATATTGTAAGCAAAGTGTCTATGAAACAAAGCTTAAACTTTATGAGATTGAAGAAGATTATAACCGTACTAATTTCTTTAGAGCCTCAAAATCAATTATATTAAATATGGCAAAGATAAAAAGCATCAGTCCTGCTTATTCAGGACGGTTTGAGGCATTACTTTTTAATGGGGAAAAGGTAGTTATTTCAAGACAATATGTTCCCGAATTAAAGAAAAAGCTTGGGTTGTAGGAGGGCAGATATGAATATAATAAAAAAACTACTATCAAATTATGTAATGATATTTACAGGAATAGCATTTAGTTCGGCAATATTTATCGCTATCTTTAACCCTGAAGTAAATTATATGTCAAAATTATTATTGCAGATGTTTATCATGACAGCCCTATCAACTCTTGGAAATCTTATTTTTTACACTATGAAAGAAGTTAGTAAAAAGAGCATGATGCTTCGAACAATAATTAATTATTTCTATGTTAACCTTATTGTTTATATAATGGCATATGTCTTTAACTGGATTAATTTTAATAGCATATTACAATTAATACTTATGTTTGTCTTAATCTTACTGGTATATGTAATTGTTTATATTACAAATTATATTAAAGGTGAGATGGAAGCAAAAGCAATGAATCTACAGCTAAGCAGATTTCATGAAGAAGAAAATGAAACAGAAGAAAGTAATTGAGAAAGACAGAGAATCACTTTATTACCATAAAGTGATTCTCTGTCCTCATATCATGACCAAGTGAAATAAAATGTTTCAACTTGTTTTATAGTATTTACTTGTAGATAAAGCAAAATGCATCTAAGACGGATTTTGCTTTATAAATTTACTGCTTATCTTCCATAACATAACATCTTATAAATTCTTAAATTGTGCCATGTAAAGGTTGTAGTACAGACCTTTCTTCTTTAACAGTTCATCATTGCTGCCTTCTTCTTTAATCTGTCCTTCATCTATGACGAAGATTCTGTCGGCTTTACTAATTGTTGATAAACGATGAGCAATTACAAAGGAGGTTCTACCTTTCAGAAGTGTCTCAATACCCTGCTGAACCAAAAGTTCGGTATGAGTATCAATACTGGAGGTTGCTTCATCAAGAATTAAAATCTTTGGCATGGATACCATGGTTCTTGCAAAAGCAAGTAATTGACGTTGACCAATGGATAAGCCAGCACCACGTTCTTTTAATTCTGTCTCATAACCCTTTTCCATCTTCATAATGAATTCATGAGCGTTTACTGCTTTGGCAGCAGCGATAATCTCCTCGTCAGTAGCATCCAGCTTACCGTAGCGAATATTCTCTGCTATGGTTCCGGAGAATAGGAAGTTATCCTGTGTCATAATTCCCATCTGTCTTCTTATACTTTCGATGGAAACATCTCTAACACTGAAGCCATCAATAAGAATATCACCTTTTTGAACATCATAGAAACGGCTAATTAGATTAACAATGGTGGTTTTACCAGCACCGGTTGGACCAACAAGCGCAATACTTTCACCAGGTTTAATTTTAAAGCTTACCTCATTAAGAACATTGGTATCTTCATCATAAGCAAAGGATACGTTACGAAATTCCACACCACCTGTAACTTCTGGTAGTTCTATTACTTCGGTTGAGTCTGAAATCTCTGGCTGGGTATCCATAATATCAAAGATACGCTCTGCACCTGTTATATTAGTAATTAACTGATTATAGAAGTTACTTAAATTCATAATGGGATGCCAGAACATATTAATATACATGGCAAACGCCATTAGAGTTCCTACACTGCCAGCGTCTATTCCTAATAGGCTAACAGCAACAAAATACATGGACAAGGAACCAATACCCCAACTAATATCAATGACGGAACCAAAGGCATCATTAAGAATAATTGCTTTTACAAAGGAGTCACGATGTTCTTTTAAGTAACCATCAAAGCTTTCGGCAGTTTCTTCTTCTGCTGTAAAGCTCTGTATAATTCTCATACCTGATAAATCCTCATGAATAAAAGCATTTAAATTAGAGCTTTTCTTACGATGAAGCTGCCATCTCTTATGAGAACGAGTCTGAATGTACCATAGACCAAACATCATTAATGGCAGAGAGACTAATGATGCTAAAGCAAGACGCCAATTAATCACCATCATAATAGTTACTACAGCACAAATAGTTATAAAATCAGGTATTAAGGTTGTAACACTGTTGGAGAGAACATCCTTTAGGGAGTTAACATCTCCAATAATACGGGCAAGAATCTTTCCGGTAGGGCGACTGTCAAAAAAGCTAAAGCTTAATTTCTGTATATGAGTGTACAGTTCCTGTCGGATCGTAAGTAGTACATTGTTCGATATTCTAGCCATTAAAAACATACGAAGCTTTACTAATAGAATAAAAATAATATTTAAGCTTAGGGCAAAGGCACCCAGAATAAACAGGCCTTTTAAATCCTTTGCCGCAATATAAACGTCAATTGCCCTTCGAATAATTAAGGGGTTCACAATTGATATAGTAACTGTCGCCAGCATAATTACAATTACACCAATAATAGGTGCTCTATAAGCGAGCATATAACGAAATAATCGTATTAAGGTAGTCTTTTTACTGACGGATTGGAGATATTCATCATCCTTAATCGCATTTACTGCCATGCTGTCACTCTCCTTTCAATTGCTTCAGTTGCAGGAGTTTCCTGTTCTTGTGTTTCTTGAGGGAGAGTCTCACTCTGGAGATTCTCCTTGCCTAGAACAGAGTAATCCCCATACTGTGCCTGATAAGTTTTATAATAGTAACCCTTTTGCATTAATAATGTCTCGTGGGTTCCTCGTTCCACAATTTTTCCCTCTTCGAGAATAATAATTTCATCTGCATTACGAACAGCTGAGATACGATGAGCAATAATAATCTTGGTAGCAACTAATTGAGTTAAGGCTCTTTGTATCATAAGCTCAGTTTCCATATCAAGAGCTGAGGTAGAGTCATCAAGTACCAGGATAGGTGTCTTCTTCGCAAGGGCTC
The DNA here is from genome assembly GCA_023407575.1 of Bacillota bacterium. Taxonomy (GTDB): domain Bacteria; phylum Bacillota; class Clostridia; order Lachnospirales; family Lachnospiraceae; genus Mobilitalea. Next base: position 135,398 of record JAEYLX010000051.1, on the reverse strand, counting down.
TGGCTATACTGATTCTCTGCTTCTGACCACCGGACAGACCTACACCTCGTTCACCAATGATGGTTTCATACTGTTCTTCCATCTTCTCAATAAAGTCCTTTGCCTGGGCACTAGCGGCTGCTTCTATAATTTCCTCTTGATTAAGGAAGTTCTTTTTACCCAATTTAACATTTTCACTGATACTGTCTGAGAAAAGGAATACATCCTGCATTACTAATGAAATACTTTGTCGAAGCTGTTTTAAGGAAAGGTCTTTTATATTTACACCATCCAGTTTAATTTCACCTTCACTTGCATCATAGAACCGTTGCAGTAAATTAATAATGGAGCTCTTACCTGTTCCTGTTGCCCCCATTATACCAATTGTTTTTCCTGGCTTTAGTTCAAAGCTGATGTTTGATAGTATGGCCTTCTCTGAAAGTGAAAGAGAGACGTTATGAAACGCAACTGAGCCACGAACCTCATCAAGAACGGTAGGCTGTAAGGAATCCTTAATCATTGGTTCCTCTGCATGGATTTTTTTAAGTCTCTTACCAGAAGCTATTGCTGCAGCAAATTCATTGGATAACCAGCCTAGCATTTCCATAGGCCATACAATATTCATGGAATATTCAGTGAATGCGCCTAATTGACCAAGAGTTAATTTACCTTCAATTACTTGAAAACCACCAAATATAATTGCAACTAAAGGTAAAAGTTTTGTTACAAATTGAAAATAAGGAAAATACTTAATAAAAACTCTAGATTGTTGCATATTTAGATCATAATATTTCTTGTTATGAGATAAAAACTTCTTAATCTCATGTTTTTCCCTGGCAAAAGCTTTCACCGTTCTAACACCGGATAAGTTTTCTTGTGCTACTAGATTTAATTTTGAATTCTCTTCACTAATTTCTTCATAAACCTTATCCAGCTTCCTCTCCATGAAAATAGCAAGTGCTCCCATAAAAGGTAAGACTATAGTTGGAATTATAGCAAGGGTAGGGCTGATACTGTACATACAATAAAGTACAATACTTGTGTGAATAACTATTTCGATTAATAGCATTCCAACAAAACCAATTCCACCCCAGATACGGTCTACGTCATCTTTAACACGAGACATTAACTCGCCGGTATTGTTCTTTTCGAAGAAATTTAACGATAGGCTTTGAATATGTTTAAAAAGATCTCTTCTAATGTCAACAGCAATTTTTGAGCTGATTAAGTCAAAGATTAATTCCTTTACATACTGAAAGATCATTCTTCCTAGCCCAATGATAAAAATAAGTATAAGTAATTTAGGAAAGAGTTCTAGGTCTCCGCCTACAATAACATTATCTATAACACGCTGTGTTACTTGTGGTGATAGCATATCAAGTGATACTGCAATCACGATACACACAACAGCAGCTAAATAGATATACCAATGTTTTATAATATATTTTGATAACTTCATATTCCTCCAATTCTGCATTCCCTCGATGCTCCCAATGTTTGTTGCTTAAGTATCAGATGTTACTATGGTATTTTCTCATGGTTTGAATTAATTTAACTCAACGCGATTAAGCTTTTGCCGCCCTATTTTTTAGCAAAGAGAAAGAACAACCAAGCAACGAGTGGTTAAATTCTCATTTTTTTGCAATAAAAAAGCCGCGGCATGGTTATACCTCGGCATAGACGTCAAATATGAGTATAATTTCTTCCAAGTCCTGGCAGCAGCATACAGGAAAGGGAGTAATTACAACTTAATAAATTCGAATCCATGAGGTAATACCACATATAACATTCTGTTCAATTGTATTGCCGGAGTTTTTAATTCTTAACAACATGTGTTTACCTCACTTTCTGTAATAGTCTTCCAACATTATAGCTTTAGGGAACTTGTCTTGTCAATGTATTTTTACCAAAAATTTAAAAATATTTAAACTAATCCAAAAATAGACACAAAAAGATGAAATATATGAAATATGACATACTAATTTCATACATATGTCTTTTTATTAAAGACATATGTATTTTCTTAATTTTTAATTAAGTTTTCAAAACCTTCAAGAATTGTTCATATTTATATGTTATACTGTAATTATACTTGAAACATTAAATTGTTTCTTATTCTACAATAATAACTAATTTACTTTAAATCACTAAAGCAAATATTGTAGAAGAGATTACTATAATTTTATTTATATGAAAATGACACGATGAGATAAACTATATATTAAAAAGGATGGACGATGAGATGGACCTTCCAATATTTTATGATGAAGCAGAGGAGTGGGGTAATGCTCTGCTACTTTATGATGCGGCTTTAAAAGAAATTAATACAAAACTTGAAATATTAAATAATGAATTTAAAAGGGCACACCAATATAACCCAATTGAACATATTACTTCTAGACTTAAATCACCACAAAGCATAGTAAAGAAGTTACGGCATAGTGGCCGAGATCTTAGTGTTGAAAATATTGTTAAATATGTAAATGATGTGGCGGGGATTCGAATTATCTGCTCCTTTACTTCTGATATTTATCGTATCGCCGATTTAGTAGCAAATCAGAGTGATGTTAAGGTGTTGAAGGTTAAGGATTATATTATGTGTCCCAAGAGCAATGGTTATACAAGCTATCACATGATTATATCCATTCCAGTTTACTTATCGGATAGAACCGTAGAAACTAAAGTGGAAATTCAAATAAGAACGATTGCTATGGATTTCTGGGCGAGCCTAGAACACAAAATATATTATAAATTTGAAGGTAATGCTCCAGAGCATATTAGTAAAGAATTAAAAGAATGTTCAGATATTGTTGCATATCTTGATCAAAAAATGCTAAGCTTAAATGAAGAAATAAAAATTTTTAGTAAAGATCGTATTGAGGAGATGCATGGGGAGATAACGGAAACGTATTCCTCCATTGTAGCTGAAGCTTTCGGAACGATTATTACGGAAGAAGAGCAAATAATTACAGAGCAAGTTGTTGAGAAAACGATAGAAAAGAAAACCGAGACAAAAAAATCAGGGAGAAAGCGAATGATGTTCGGTTTTCGTACTTAAGCAAAGGAGAGGTACGTATGAATTTAACATTCGGACTACCCGTAAAGAAGGAAGTCAGTTTACGAAGAAGTGGTGTGACGGAATCTGCAGCACAATATGAAAGAAAGCTTTCGGAATATCGAGATACCTTAGAGAGTTATAAAAGAACTATGATGGAATATACCAACAAGTTGGAGGGGTATGACAGGCGAACAATAGATAATCAACTTTCTGTTGTCCAGACAGCTCTTGATATGACGTTTCTCAAGGAACAAGGAGATAAAATAGCCCAGTTAATTGAAGAAATGAATTCGGACACTTTTGCTAAGGATAAATTGGAGGTATTGGAAAAAGGGCTGGAGGCATTGGTTCATAGTTTTGGAGAGCTAGATAAAAATGTGGAAGGTCTGGATAGGAATGTTGTTAACCGTATAAATGAATTACAACTAGAGTTGCAAAGACAAACTCTTTATCAAAATAAAGTGATGCAGACGGAGCTATTGAATAACATTGATAATTTGGACAAGCGAGTTAGAAGAGGGCACGGACTCTTATGGTTCATGGTTATTTTTAATATCTTTGGAATCTGCGCAATGACAATTGCTGTTTTATTCTATCTTGATTTACTACCATTTAGGTTATAATATTGAGGCTCTATAAGTTCCTGATATCGGGAACTTATAGAGCCTTTTGTAAGATTATATTGACAATTAACCATTTGTTACAATTTAATATTTTTTAAAAGTGCTGCAAGTCCAGTGGTAGCTTCTTCTCCAGTAGTATAAGAAGCTGAAGCTTCCTCCACATCTTCAATAACGTCTTCTTTATCTTCTACAGCCTTCATACTAAGACTTATTTTGCCGTCTTTTACTTCAAGTACTTTTACCGTTATAGTTTGGCCTTCTTTAATTACTTCGGTTGGTGTCTTTATTCTCTTATCACAAATCTGTGAAATGTGTAAAAGGCCAGATAAGCCTTCTCCAATGTTAACAAATGCACCGTAAGTTGTTATTTTTTCTACCGTACCGGTAGTTACGATACCAACCTGAAGACGTGAGACTTTACCTTTTCTTTCCTTGAGCTCAAGATCTCTTTCCACTTCTTTTCCAGATAATACAAGCTTCTTATCTTCTGCATTTGCAGTGATAACAACCACGTCAAGCTCTTTGCCAACCCAAGCATCCAGGTCCTCCACATAGGTCAAGGAAAGCTGTGAGGCAGGAATAAAGGCACGCATTCCATATAAATATGTTACAACACCAGCATTCACTGCTTGTGAGATTTTTACACGGCAAATTTTCTTAGCATTCATTGCTTCAATTAGATGATCCCAAGCAAGAATATCATCGGCTCTTTTTCTCGAAAGAAGTATATGTCCATGCCCATCATCTTCACGTACAACGGTTGCGGATATCTCTTCTCCAAGGGTAACATCAGCCTTTATGGAAAAGCCAGGATCATTACTAAGCTCCTCTAACTTGATAATTCCTTCGGTATAATAACCAAGGTCAAGAGTAACTTCTGCTTCAGATATTCCAATAACAGTACCCTTTAATATATCACCTTCGTTTATTTTTTTGAAAGACCTGGCAATTTCTTCTTTGAAATCATCCATGGAGGGAATAGCCTCTATTATTTCCTCGGAGACATTATCATTAAGATCGGTGGTAACTGGGTTTTGTAGCGTGGTTTCCTCTGTAAGATTAAGTTCGTCGTTCATCATTAATTCCTCCTATATATTTTTTAATAAATAATAAGTACAATGTTATGTTTTAAGCAGGTCATTGGTTCTCCTATAAATATGAGTATTTCCCTTTTTCCCTATTCGTTCAACAGCACCAACATAATAAAGAACAAGTAGAGCTGTTTGAGCCTGTTTTAGTGATAAACCAGATGCAGATTTATAATCCCTCGAGGTAAAGGTAGAATTAAGAGTCTCAGGAATAAGCAACTGATAGGAAGTAAGATTATCGATTGTTATTTCATTGATTAGTTCTGTGGGTATTCGATCACATCGACTGGAGCCCTTCTTTTTATCCTGGCTCCAACCATCCAAAAATCGATATTCTTCTAAATCCAGCATAACTATTTTGAATTTAAGATTTGGATGAAGTAAAAAATCTTTTATGCGATATAATTCTGGGAAAATAGAATAAGGAGAACCTTTTTTCGGAGATTTCCTCGGTGGACTAATTTCACCGGTCTGTGGATTAACCCATCGTAAATATTTAATGTTGTGGATAGGATATACAATTGTAACCGAGGTTAAAGCTAAGTATGCTGTTAATTTTCTTCTAAGCTTATCAAAATTTCTAGTCTGTATCTCAAGAATTTCATTACCAGTGCAGATGTCCGCCACAAAACCACCTATTTTAACTTCATGGTTTAGCGTATCAGGAGAATAATAGCTTTTTAAAACAGAATGTACTGTTTTTTCGGCTAAGGTCCCAATGCCATTCATACCCTGACATTGTCCAATGACATCATCACATATTCTTAAAAATAGATCCTTGTCCATATTATACACACCTTCTAAGCTCACAGTATCAATGTAAGGATAAATGATTTTTATGAGTTTATCAAGTAGGGAATGCCAAAAAGATGGCAAGGAGTGAATTGGTTTATAAAACATGTCTAATAATATATTTATTATACGAATTAGTATTACTAGATATAGTTACCATGGACATAAAAACACTATTAGAGGGAAGATGGCGAAATATGTCTAACAGTTTTTTATGCATAATGACAGTAATAAAGCGAATCTAAACAAATACTATTGACATATTGACTAAAATTTGATACTCTATTTAAGGTTAGTACTGGAGAAGGTATTACCCAGAGGAATGAAGTTGGGGAAGCGAGAGGGTAGAGAAATAAAAAAGCAAGGTTGACTAAAACGTATATCCAGAGGGATGTACCTTTTTGGCCAACCTTGTTTTTTATTTCTAGGAAGTGCTAGCTTTACGAATACGTTATTCTTTTATTGGATACCAGGAACCAAGAACCTCTTTTGCTAGCGCTAAAGTGTTTTGATATGTAATGGGGCCATTCTGAGCAAGGTCGGATACACCATGAATCTTAGCAAGTGCTTCACTGTAATCATCAAGTTCATATAAGGTATAATGGTAATCTGAGGGACCATTTTCATAATGGGTTACAATAGGAGTAATTGAGGAATCACTAATATAGGTGCCCTCATCATCCTTAGTTATGGTAATATTAGCAATTCCACCAAGCATTCTAGGGGCTTCCCGTTGGTAAGAAATAAAATTACCAAGAGAGTAATAAACTAACATTTTGTGCTCGGGAGTATCTTCAATCCATTCTACCGGCTCAAGAACATGTGGATGAGTACCAATTACAAGATCTACTCCTTGTTCATAGAAAAAGGTAGTGAGGCTCTCTTGAGCATTTGTAGGTTCATAGACATATTCCGTACCCCAATGAGGAAATACAATGGTAAAGTCTGCAAGTTGTTCTGCTTTTTCAATATCTTTAGCCATCTTTTCCTTATCCAGCATATTTACCAGATAGGGCATATCCTTTGGTACGGAATAACCGTTCAAACTAAAGGTGTAATTAAGCATTGCCAGCTTTATACCATTTTTCTCTACTATTTTAATCTGTTCTCTTTCTTCGGCAGACTTGTTAATGCCCAGTACCGTAATTTCAGGATGCCTGTCCCAAAAATCAAAGGTATTAAGAACACCGTTAAGACCCATGTCCATGGTATGGTTGGTGGCTTGTAAAACTACATCAAAGCCTGCATTGATTACTGCGTCACCAATTTCTTCGGGAGAATTAAAGTTAGGATATCCTGAATAGGGAAATTGATCTCCGCCCAGTATGGTTTCCTGATTAATAATAGCAATATCTGCTTCAGAGATTTCATCCTTTAAATTAGTATAAAGATGGTCATAATTATAGGTTCCATCCTCCTGTTCACCGCTCTCTATGACTTGAATATGAATCAGGTTGTCACCAACGGCAAGTAGGGTCAGACTGGAGGTGTCATCAACGGTAAGTGAGCTTTGAGATGAATTTAGAACAAGGTTATTCCATCGAACAAGAGAATTATCGCCAAAGCTCCAGGATGGGGTTTCAAAAGGATAGGTTATTTCATTGGTATAATACCAGGGATCATCCTCGTGTAACGGGTTTTTAATAATGTGAAATTCCTGAGCTGGCATATAACCTTGTGCGAGAAGAAAGCATTTATTGCCGTCACTATCTACAGCAACATCCACAATCATAATACAATGGCCAGGGCTGCCACCCTCCAAGAACATGTCACCAGGAAGAGCTTCCTTTAATGAGATTGTACTGCTTTCCTGGGACAAGGATAAGGTTCCAGCGTAAGCAAATACCATGTTTAAGTAGTTACGAAATTCCTCATAGGAATTATCATAGGTTTCCTTTTTAGACCAGGAGACGTCGTTGCCTTCGACAACCAGACGCATACCTTCTCTCCATTTTGTATACTCCATAAGAAATCCACTGGTTAAGTGAAAAGCTATTTTATCATAAGCACCAATGGACCAGTAATACTCGGCATAAATGCGAATTGCTGAATCAGCACACTGCTGAAGGTCCCGGTCTCCAATATCCAAATCAAAGATAGCCATATGAGAGTCTTGACCCGGTTTTTCTGTTCCATCGTACAATAAAACGTCACTGTCAGCCGGTTTTAAAGACAATGTGGTTAAATAAGAAGAGAATTCACTATTGCCAGCTTCTAAACGAGTATAACCTTCTGGTAAAAGAAATCTAGTTGTAATGGTATTACCACTTGGATTTATCATAGACGGTGTAAGTTCAGAGGAATCCACGTTTGGTTCGTTTTCCTGTAATGCAGAGGGAGGAGATGAGATCTGTGGGTTCGTGGTATCGGCCTTGGAGTCAAGAGGTTGCGATTTTGTTTGACAGGCTGACAGAGTAATAACTATCATAATTAAGAAGATTGTAACAGGCAATATTTTTATTAAGTAATGAGTTCGCAGTTGAAGGTTTTTCATATGGTTTCCTTTCACGTATGAATATACGGTTACCGATTTTGATACATTACAGACCGAAGATACCTTAAAAAGATATCAGATGAAAATAGTATAACATGAAGGTAATAATTTTGCTATTACTCGAATAATCCAGTTAGATTATGTTAAACTTAAAGTAGGTATTAAAATTTGACAAAGTAAGCTGTGCATGGTATACTTTGACATAAATATGGATAAAAGGCTTTGAAAAGAAGAGTAGGCAGTGGAACGGTTAACAGAGAACCCCAGCAAGCTGAGAAGGGGGAATGAGTTCTTACTCGGATTGTTATTATAATAATCTCGGGAAGCTGTTGAAGATGGTCTTGGAGCTGCGCACCGAGGAGTAATCTTAGGCTGCGACGGTAGCAACCGTTAAGAATGCTAGCTGTAGATTTGCAGTGATTAAGGCTCGTATCGAGAGATAGGGGTAAATTAAAGTGGTACCACGGGAGTCTCTCTCGTCTTTAAAGTAATTTAAGGATGGGAGTTTTTTTATTGGAAAACAGAAGAAACTCATCTCTGATAATTAAAAGTCAGAGAAACGCAAAGGAATATATAAATATAAGAAAATGAAGTAACTAGACATAGAAAGGAATGATAATATGAGTACAAAACCGTATTATATTACAACAGCGATTGCCTATACCTCCGGTAAGCCGCACATTGGAAATACTTATGAAATCGTATTGGCAGATAGTATAGCACGTTTTAAAAGATTGGAAGGATATGATGTATTTTTCCAGACGGGGACGGATGAGCATGGACAAAAGATTGAGTTAAAAGCGGCAGATGCTGGAATTTCACCAAAAGAGTTTGTAGATGGTATTGCCGGACAGATTAAAGGTATCTGGGATTTAATGAATACCTCCTATGATAAATTTATTCGTACCACGGATGAAGATCATGAGAAACAGGTTCAAAAGATATTTAAAAAGTTATATGAAAAAGGTGATATATATAAGGGTCATTATGAGGGAATGTATTGTACCCCTTGTGAATCCTTCTTTACACAATCCCAGTTGAATAATGGCAAATGCCCTGACTGCGGCAGAGACGTTCAACCTGCAAAAGAAGAGGCATATTTCCTGAAGCTTAGTAAATATGCAGATCGTTTGATAGAGCATATCAATACCCATCCAGACTTCATACAGCCAGAATCCAGAAAGAATGAGATGATGAATAATTTCTTGCTTCCAGGACTTCAGGATCTTTGCGTATCTAGAACCTCCTTTAAGTGGGGGATTCCGGTAGATTTTGATGACAGACATGTGGTGTATGTATGGTTGGATGCGTTAAGTAATTATATTACCGGTATTGGTTATGATGTGGAGGGGAATCATACGGACCTTTATAATAAATTTTGGCCATGTGATCTTCACTTAATTGGTAAGGATATTATCCGTTTCCATACGATTTACTGGCCAATTATATTAATGGCATTAGAAGTTCCACTACCCAAGCAGGTGTTCGGACATCCATGGTTAATGCAGGGCAGCGCTGGCGATAAGATGAGTAAATCAAGGGGCAATGTTCTTTATGCCGATGATTTGGTAAATATTTTTGGTGTAGATGCTGTTCGTTATTTTGTTCTTCATGAGATGCCATTTGACAACGATGGAACGATTTCCTGGGAACTGTTAGTGGAGAGAATTAATTCGGATCTGGCGAACACCTTAGGTAACTTGGTAAATCGTACGATTTCCATGTCCAATAAATATTTTGGTGGAATTGTACGTGACGGCAAAGTGACAGAGACTTTTGACGAAGAGCTTAAGGCGTTAGCACTTGAGACACCGAAAAAGGTTATTGCCAAAATGGAGAAGCTGCGTGTGGCGGATGCGCTTACTGAGATTTTCACATTGTTTAAGCGCTGCAATAAATACATTGATGAGACAATGCCCTGGGTGCTGGCAAAAGACGAAGAGAAGAAAGAGAGACTTGCAACGGTACTATACCATTTGACCGAGAGTATCTGTATAGGTGCTAGTTTATTAGAATCCTTTATGCCGGAAACCGCAGCTAAGATTCTTTCACAGTTATCAGCAAAAGCACGTTCCATCGGGGAATTTGAGACTTATGGCTTATACCCGGATGGAACCAAAGTTACAGAGACACCGGAGATTTTATTTGCACGTTTAGATATTAAGGAGGTACTTGAGAAAGTGGAAGCATCTAAGGAAGTAAACGAAGTAGTAACAGAGGCAGTTGCTGAGGAAGTAAAAGAAGAGAAAGCAGATGTTATAGATATAGAAGCAAAAGCAGAAATTACCTATGATGATTTTGCTAAGCTTCAGTTCCAGATTGGTGAGATTATTGCCTGTGAAGAGGTAAAGAAATCTAAGAAATTATTATGTTCCCAAGTTAAAATTGGTTCTCAGGTAAAGCAGATTGTATCTGGAATTAAGGCTCATTATACTCCAGAACAGATGGTAGGAAAGAAGGTAATGGTTGTTGTTAACCTAAAGCCTGCGACTTTAGCTGGTATGTTATCCGAGGGTATGTTACTTTGTGCAGAGGATGCAGAAGGAAATCTTGCACTAATGATACCAGAAAAGCCTATGCCATCAGGAGCAGAAATTCAATAATACTTGTAACCGTATAGAATCAAACAGCAGAGAAACTATAGGTTTTCGAGCGTGGGTTTGAGCAGTTACTAAATTATTAATAAAACAGCAGCATGGATGATTTATTAGATCCAGCTGCTGTTTTTATGTTTTAATTCTACTTTGCTGTTTTTTCAATCCATAAGTTCATTTTATCTTTTATAATTCCAAATTGTGCTGGCCCGATATCAAGTAAAAAGGTATGAAAATCCTTTGCAACAAAGTTGCCAGCTAATGCTCTTTCGGCTTGTTTTCTAAGCTCCATTATTTCAAGATAACCAATTGCATAGGGAAGATAAATAGCTGGTTCTTCCAGTAAGGTATCATAGATTGCACCTGCAATCTCATCATCACCAATAAAGTCATTGACATAGTCCACAGCCGTTCTTTTTGTCCAACCTTCATAATGAATGCCAATGTCCGTACGGGCATACATACAAAGGATTACAATGTTGTTAAGCTCTAGAAAATCAGCAAGCATTTCGTCAATTCCAGAGGTATGATAAGAATACATTTCAACATAGGTCGCCCAGCCTTCATCATATCCGACAAAGTTTAATAAATTACGGATAGGGGATGGATTTTTACTTCTAAAATAAACACATTGATAGAGATGACCTGGATATCCTTCATGAGCCACAGTGGTATAAATCATGGATAGAGTTTTTGCATCGTTACCATTGATGTAAATATTATTATCTTTATAATTATCGATAGGTGGAATTAGATACATGGCAGGACTTAAATATTCTGCAAGGGAATCAGGTACATATTTAATATTGCAGTTAACGGTTGCTGTTGGTGGAAAATCTTTTTGAATATCGGATTTTAAATCACTTATAATATCATTTGGGTCTGTTAAAGGAAAAGATTCAAAGGATAGATACTTATCAATCAGGTTAGGATCTGCAGTTGTTAATGCAGTAATATCCACAAGTCCGTCACCGATTGCAGTGTCCAGCATTTTAATCATTTCTTGCATGCTTTTATCTGAACCAGTTTTAATCTTAGCTATTTTTTCATAATAGGATTGACCCTTTGGATAATAATATAGACCAGCATCATTCGTACCGGTTCCCATAAGCTCTGTTAAAGTTTTTATTAATAATTTATAAGCAGGAATGACATGGGTAAGTACAGCCTCTTTATTTTTTACTTTGTAGGTAGTGATTTCCTCTTTGGTTAAACCTTTATAATTCATTATTTTTTCATCAAAATATTGGATTAAGAAATTTTCTTTGGGGTTTTCAATAAAGGAGTTGCATTGTTCAATTATTTGAGCGGCTACAGCGTCACTCATAAACAGACCTACCTTGGACTTTTCACGCTCATACTGAGCTAAATCTTCAAAATAGCTATAAACACAGGTGAGTAGGTCAATATAAGTATCTATGTCAGACTTACTATAAAAACTATATTCCGCTAATAGAATTGGTAATTGAGCTTGAATTCCTGTGGTTGGTCCAAGACATTCATCGTAATACATAAAGTCGCCTAAACCTAAGTCTTGCTCTAGATAGGTCTTAACAATTTCATAGGTTAATTTTTGGTCTGAGGATAGAAGCTGATAATCAAAGGATTTCAGTCGCGCCAGGTAGTTCTCGGAGGAAGAAAGATCCTTTGTCATGTTACTTACACTATATTCCCCAAGAGTAGCCTTCTCCTGTGTAATGCCAAAGTTTTCGGGAGAGGCTAAAGAATAATTCATGGAAATGCTATCTGATTGAACCTCAAGCACAAATAAATCATTTAAAAAGTTGTCAAACTTATCTTGTTCCGAAGACTCTGTTTTTTTCAGGCTGCATCCGCTTAATAACAGGGTTAGGCAGAGGACAGTGAATAGTATAGTATAAAAAAACAACCTTCTTATTTTCATTACAACCTCCCATAGTGTCATGCCGTTAAATACTGATAATTCTTTCGTAGTAATTAATGCACACACGGTTTGGATTTCTATTTATATATTCATGTTTATTCATCAAAATTACTGATAAGAAGTTATATTATTATTTTTTCTATAATAGTAAATTCCTACGAAATTTCTATTATAGAAAAGCTCTTCGACTAAGGATGCGCAGCTATGCGCACAGTACAAAAGTTGTGCATTGAAAGTATCTTAAGTCGAGTGTGTGCAAGGTGCACTTTTGTTCTTATCTGTTATTTATTACCGAGACCAGGCCTATCTTCCCAGGTTAAGAAATTCATACAAACTGCCGAAATAATAGAGGTAAAGTCGTTTAGAGTGGAAAGAACGACAGGAAAAGTTCGATTTAACCTGCAGAAAGAGGACGGGAGAAGGTATGAATCAGAGTGTTTCAAAGAATATGGCAAACCTGAACAAAACAGTGAGAAATCTGTCTGGGCAGGTTACAATAGATAAAGATAAGAATGGACTGGGTTCATCTTTCATGAAAAAAGGACAGCAAATTACGGGTGTTGTTACATCAGTAGCGGAACTGGTCACCTTTGATTTTAATGGTCAGAAGGTTAGTGCACCCAGGGATGTGGTGGGGAAGGTAAAACCCGGAGAGATAAAAACCTTTGAAATATTGAAGACCACCAAGAATGAAATAGAACTTAGAATATTAGATCCTGATGATGGCAGCAGAAAGACCTCTTTTCGAGCAAAACTGGCAATAGATTCTGACTGGGAGACGGTTCTTGCAAAGAAAGAGAAATCTACTAGAAGAGCCGAGCAGGAGCAAGAGAGTAAAGACAGTCTGGAAGGCTTAAAGGATGTGGAAGCAAGGCTGACTGAACTTGATTATAAGAACATGGAACTAGAGGGATTTGATCCACAAAACTATTCCCTTCAAGGCTTCAAAAGAGTACTGGATCGAGTTAAGAGTCAAGAGAGCCAAAAAGCTGAAAAATTGAATGATACTGAGGGTAAAAAGAAACAAGCAGTATCTAGTAAAGAAGAAAGGAAACCGAAGGAAAATAAAAAGTCTTTTGAGCCATCCGAACTTAAGATAAGACTGGAGGAGGCAAATTTACCAGCAACCCCAGACAATATAGCGAAATTAACCTCTGCGCTTTCATTATTAGATACAACACCAATGATGGATGATAAGGCAATGCAGAATTTGATCTCAAAAAACCTTGCTCCGACCACAGAGAATTTATATAAGGCATATTATAGCAGTACAAAACTAATCAAGGAGCCAATCGCTTCACAGGATTGGAAGGAGTTATTAGGGCAAGTAAAGGATGTAATTCAAGAGGCGGGATTCGAAGCTACCGAAAGTGAGATTAATTCTGCCAAGTGGCTGGTTGAAAGTAAAATTCCATTAACAGCTGAGACCTTTACCTATAAGAAGGAGCTAGAGCAGTTAAAGGATAACAGAAATACCGATGAGATGCTTAACAGAATGCTGGAAGGAATGAGTCAAGGGATACATCCAAAGGATGCAGTGCTGACAGGCACAGGTGAAAATGCAAGCAAATTAGTAGATAAGCTAAATACTATAACAGAGGATAGTGTATCTGAGGCGGTGGAGACGGGTACGGAACTAACTTTGAAGAATTTGATTGCGATACAGGAAAACTCCAAACTAGAAAAGCAGGTAACAAGTGGACAAGATATTATTGAAGCTGATCAAATAATAGATGAAGAGGCTGTAGTGGAGTCTGATTTATCCTCTGAACAAGAGAGTGAGGTAGTTGACAGTAAAGCCTATAAGGAAGTTAGAGCAAAGAGACAGCTGGAGGAAATTCGACTTAAAATGACCATAGAAGCTGCAGCTAAATTGGAGAAGCAGGGCTTTTCCATAGAAACCAATGAACTGAGCAAGGTTGTTGATGCATTAAAGCAGATAGAAGACAATTATTATAAAGAGCTGGCATTGGAGGCAGATACAGTATTTGATGCAACTTCACTGGAACTATTAAAAGAGACTACTCAGAGTATAGAAGCGCTAAGAAGCCTTCCAAGTCAGGTGCTTGGCAGTACGCTAACTATTAGGAGCAGCATAACAATTCCAGGTCTTCTTACAGAAGGTAATAAGCTGCAAACAGAGTTTGCAAAAGCCGGTGCGGCATATGAAACCTTGATGACGGTTCCAAACAGGGAATATGGTGATTCAATTAAAAAGGCATTTGCAAAGGTTGATTCCTTATTAGAGGAGCTGCAGATTGAAAATACTGAGCAAAATCAAAGAGCGGCACGAATATTAGGGTACAATCAGATGGAAATAAACGAGAGCTCCCTTGCACAAGTAAAGGCTTATGATCAGAAGGTATCAAATTTAATTAATAATTTACATCCGGCAGTGACCGTTCGTATGCTGAAAGAGCAATTAAATCCAATGCAAATGACCATTGATGAGTTAAATCAAACAGTAAACCGCATAAGGGAAGAAGAGGGTATCACATCAGAAGAGAAGTTCAGTACCTTCTTACATAGGCTCGAAAAAACAAATGATATTACGCCAAGTGAAAGAAAGGCTTATATTGGCGTTTATCGATTGCTTTATAACGTGGAGAAATCAGATGGGGCAGCAGTTGGGGCATTACTTAAGGCAAATCAGGAAGTGACTTTAGAAGGGTTGCTTCGGGCAGTGAATACCAACAAGAAGGGGCATCTAGATGCGGTAATTGATGATGAATTTGGAACCTTACAAGGGTTAAACAGAGATTCGGAATCCATAGCAGAACAAGTAAGAGAATTTGCTGCAGGTGAAAAAACAGTAGATAGTAATATTAATACAGAGGAAGAGAGTTCCAACAATGAAGAAATCCAAGAACAGACAGAGTATATTGGACAGCTTTTAAAAGAAATAAAAGAGGGAATTACACCTTCTCTTTTAAGCAATATTTCTTCTAAGGGAATCTGGGAGAGTATTAAGGATGTCCCGGTTGAAAAGCTATTTGATCAACTTGCGCAGCTGGAAGATGACCAGATGGTGGAAGAGGAGTATGCAAAGAAGGTTCAAGAGATTAGGGAATTATGTAAGAATTCCGAACAAGCTCTTCGATTTCTAAATAACTATAGGGTTCCAAATACTCCCGCTAATCTTATGATGGCAAACTATCTGTTAAGTAACGGAGAATCTCCCATTAAGAAGCTGTTAAAATTACAAAAAGAAGAAAAAGTCGAAAAATCAGAAAATACTCTTAAGGATTTGGACCAATTGTCCGATACAATAATCGACAGGCATTCTGCAGTTGAAACTTATTCACAGTTAGAGCAGGATGCAGAAGCTGCAATTGAACAATCTTATTCCGAAGAAAAGATAGACAATCAGAGATTGGCTGAGTTGAAAAGTTTAGGGCAACAGATGAGATTTTTAAGAACACTTGCAGAAAAAGAATTTTATCAAATACCAATAGAAACTAAAAATGGTATAACAAATATGAACCTAACTATCCTAAGAGGAGCTACTGGATCGGGAAAGGTAAGTGTTACTACCTGGTCGGAGCAGTTGGGTAATGTTAAGACAGAATTCTCCTTAAAAGAGAATGGACTCCAGGGATTCATTGGCAGTGACAGCCGCAGCGGATTAGAGCAAATAAGCAGGAATTCGCAATTGTTACGAAGTACAATTGAAGAACAGGATGTAACTTTAAAACAATTGGATTTCGTATTGCTAAGAAATGAAAAGGAAGCGAATAGTTATACTAACCAATTATCACGAGATACAGAAGTTTCAAATCCCGACACAGAACGAACCCTTTACCAAATTGCCAAGGCAATTGTTCAGTTTGTACGAGATGTTGAGAACAGCTCTACCTAAGTTAGTGTGAACGAAAGCGCAGGTTTTTGGACTAGCCTCAAATACGCAGTATGAAAAGGTAGTGTAAAAGAAAGTTTAATAACGATTTATATCGGCTACATGGAGGTTGCTGATTTATAGACAAGCTATAAAAATATATGATTATAATAAATCGAGCGTACCATCGTACATGGAGGGGGATGGCTGCCAAAAAGAAAGGGATTAGGTGATACTATATGAGAATCAACCATAACATTTCAGCTTTAAAGGCAAACAACCAATTAGCAAAAACAAATTCAATGTTAGATAAGAGCTTGGAGAGATTATCTTCCGGTTATCGTATCAACAGTGCAGCAGATGACTCTGCAGGATTAGCAATTTCTGAAAAAATGAGAACCCAGATCTCTGGTTTAGATCAAGCTTCCAGAAATGCCTCCGATGGTATCTCTGTAATACAGACCGCGGAAGGTGCTTTAGTTGAGGTTGAAGCAATGCTTCAGAGAATGAGAGAGCTTGCAGTACAATCTGCAAATGGTACTTATACATCAGAAGATCGCGATGCAATTCAAACGGAAATCGACCAATTAAACAGTGAGATTACTCGTATCTCAAAAACAACCGAGTTTAATACCATGACCTTATTAGATGGTAATATTGATCGTAAATCCTATTCCAGTAATAGTAATGTTAAATTAGTATCTTTGTCCGATACAGTATCTGTTGGAGACTTTAAGTTAACAGTTACACAGGATGCGAGACAGGCAGTAATTGTTGGTGATGATACCAAATTTACAGGCAGCCCCACAGCAAGAGTCATTACTAGTAATGAAGTGGGTTCTATAAATATAAATGGAGAGTCCGTTAAGATAGAAGAAGGGGACACATTAGATGATGTCTTTAAAAAATTAAGAGATGCAGGAGACAGCGTTGGTGTTAAGGTTTTTGCAGTAGCAAATGGAGTTGACCCGGTCACAACAACTAATTTGGACTTAGCAGGCTACACTAGTAAAACATTGGCTGGTGGTGACAGTATTGCGTTTGTTTCCAGTGAATATGGTTCTGATCAAAAGGTTGAAATCTATTGTGATGATCCAGAATTAGCAACTTTGTTGGGATTGTCACCGACGAAAACAGTGGCTAACGGTGTGGACGCAAAAGCAACGCTAGATTATTCTTCAAAATTTGACAATACAGCTACAGTTTCCATTACTGGTAATAAGGTTACGATATCTGACAGAGATAATTTCTCCATGGTAATTGAAATTGCAGCAGGAACAGCAGGAACTACATTTGATGATTATGATATTGGTGGCGGAACACCGGCTGTTCCTACTACCCCCACTGCCAATTATAAAGACATCATAATCTCCGTTCTTGATGCAGGTCCAATGGATCTTCAAATTGGTGCAAATGAAGGACAGACGATGTCTGTAAGAATTCCTAAGGTGGATCCAGCTACCCTTGGAGTTGACAAGGTAAATATCGGTACAGCAGATGGTGCACAGGCGGCAATCACTTTACTTGATACAGCAATTAATCAGGTATCCGCAATTCGTTCCAAACTTGGTGCATATCAGAATAGATTAGAGCATTCCATTTCTAACTTAGATACAACTTCTGAGAACATGACAGAATCCTTATCCCGTATTTCAGATGCAGATATGGCAGTTGAAATGGCAAACTATACGCAGAAGAATGTATTGGCACAGGCTGGTACCTCTATGTTAGCACAGGCAAATCAGAGACCACAGACAATCTTATCCTTACTTCAGAATTAATTAATTCTATAAGAGGAAGGACAGGAGGACTTAATCAATGAAAAAAGAGGCAATTCAAACCTTCGCAAACAGAATAACCCAAGCCTCTAAAAGCGAGCTTATCGTTATTTTATACGAGATGGTTTTGGAAGAAATAGCAGAAGCCAAGGAAGCTTATGAATCAAAGGATTTTGTGACCTTTGATAAAGAGCTGAAAAGAGCACATAAATATATCAATGAACTGATAGTGGCATTAGATTTTAAATACCAGATTTCCTATGATCTACTTAGCCTCTACCTATTTGCAAATAAATCAATTATTACAGCCATTATGAAAAGAACTCCTGATTCACTTGAAGGTGTTCAAGGTGTAATAACAAGACTTTTAACAGGTTTTGAAGGTGTTAGTAAAACTGACACCAGCGGACCAATGATGCGTAACACGCAGCAGCTCTATGCGGGCTTAACCTACGGTAAGGGCACATTGAATGAGACTTACATCGATCCTAATAGCAGGAGCCGTGGGTTTATGGTATAAATAAGCCACTACAAAAGACTTTAAAGTACAAAGGAAGCTAAGGACAACAGTAGTGAGGATACCAAAGCAGAGGATACCAAAGCGACTGATGGGAACATCAGCAAATGTACAAAAGTGATATATACGAAAGAGGCTGATGGGAACATTAGCAGATGTACAAAAGTGATATATACGAAAGAAGCTGGTGGAACATTAGCAGATGTACAAAAGTGATGCATACCAAAGAACTGGGTAGATGCCAGTAGCTGTACGAAAGTCATGTATACCAAAGAACTGGATAATTACCAGTAAATGTACGAAAGCCATGCATACCAAAGAACTGGATTATTACCAGTAAATGTACGAAAGCTATGTATACGAAAGAACTGGATAGTTACCAGTGAAAGTACAAAAAGCTAAGGATACGAAAGAAGCTGATTATTATATCAGTGAAAGTACAAATGTTATGTATACGAAAGAAATGATTGATATCATTGAAAGTTACAAAAGCTGCTGTTCATTATTGTCAGTAAAAATACCAAAGTAATTTAGAGCGAAAGAAGAATTATGCTTTTAAGATACAGAAGCGGCTTTTATGTTGATACACAAAGGATTTAGACACAATACCGAAGATTCTTATCATAGAACCTAAGATAACATTACATGAAGCGCATAGGAGAACCTACGGACCTTAGAGGATAAATTTCTAATAGAGAGATAAAATTCTTTAAAAGGAAAAGGAAACATAAGAGAGCTGTGTACCAAAGATTAAATGTAACATTACATAAAATAGATGAGCTGTCCCAAAACATGATAGGAAAACAATAGTTTTCTTAAAATGGATTGGGGCAGCTTTTATATGTGTTAGCAGCAAGTTGTGTCGGATTCTTTGGCAAGTTTTAATAAAAATTTATAACGGTTTTGTACAGCATTTAACTCATAAATACAGCTATCAATAAGATCAGGATCTACAACGTTTTGAAAGTTGGAGTAAGCTGCTTCCATAGCAATCTTTGTTTTATTTATCTCATTGATAATATAATTATCTTTTGGGGGTCTCCGTTTAGAGAATAACAGCATAGTGTCACCAGCCTTATATAATGATTTGTATATAGTATAGTCAAATATTTTGCCTTTTATTCTATTTATTAACATAAATTGGATGACAAGGTATATAAATGTAACAGAGGTAATTAAAATAATAATTTACATAGAAAGAAATTACGAAACTCGGATACCAGTACTTTGTTTCAGGGATGTAGTACATATTTTATTTTTATGAGAAAAAGAGGGAGAGGCATATGGACAATATTATATTAATTACGATAATTGTAGGCTGTATTATTTTTATTGGAGTATGTCTTATAAAAAAGAGACCTGCAATGCTGATTGATTTTCTACTACGAGCTTTTATTGGTACAGCTGGTATATACTTATTGGATTTGGTATTAAGAAGTTATGGATATGGATTTGATGTGGGAATTAATAGTGTTAGTGTGCTTACAAATGGACTCTTGGGTTTGCCAGGATTTTTGCTGTTGTATGGGCTGGCTATCTATTACTCTTATTAGAATTCCTACATAGGGAGGATTTAAATATATTAAAATAGGCAGTTCTGCAAAGCCATGCAGAACTGCCTATTTTACTGATTAATAACCTATAATTTCTTTGATTAAAAATTCCCTACCACTCACAAGGGTAAGTTCTTTACTATTACAGTTAGGGCAGGTTTTATGTTCTACAGGAGGGTAAATAACATTACATTGAAGACAACGTGCAGTTGCTTTTAATACTTCTATTTTTAATTCTGTTTTCTCAAGAAGGGTACCGTCAATTGCAGCGGGATAACATGCTTCTAAAAAATGTGGAACAACTGGTGATAATTCACCTACTTGAAGAACTAAGCTTTGAATTTTTTGTAATTTATTCTGTTCTGCCAGTGAGGATACCTTTTCTACAATATGTATCATAATGCCTAGTTCATGCATAATTTAACCTCTCAATAGTTTAAATAGTTATTTTATTAAAAAAAGTCTCTTGACTTTTTTGGTAGTTATTCTTACCTTGCGTTTAAGAATATTTTTAATTACCACGGGTTTCAGATCTTCCAGACGAACGCCTTCACCATCGTATCTACGTTCCAAAGTAATAGCTTCAAACTTACATTTGGTTGTACATTGACCGCAACCCACACAGGAATACTCATCCACAATAGTAACACCACAGCCTAAGCAACGTTCGGTTTCCTTCATAACCTGCTCTTTTGTGAAGGTAAGGCGAGGGTCATGGAAGGACTTATTAGCGGAAGAATGGCTTTCATGCTTAGCACTTTGTCTTGGCATGGTGTCATAGCTATCCAGTATTACATTCTTTTTATCAAGAGAATGATATTCTTTACGGTCTCGGCCAATGGTTAAGCTTTGCCCACGGTTGACAAAGCGATGAATAGAAATAGCACCTTCCTTACCGGCAGCAATTGCATGAATAGCGTATTTGGGACCAGTAAAGGCATCACCACCGACAAATATATCTGGTTCACTGGTTTGTAATGTAACATAATCCGCTTTTATGGTTCCATTTGGATTGCGCTCTACTACAGTATTTAGAAGAAGGTCACTGCTCTCGATGCTTTGCCCAATGGAGAGTAGAACATAGTCAGCAGGAACAAACATAATTTCCTTCTCATCAAATACAGGATGAAATCGTTTGTTTTCGTCAAATACGGATAAGCATTTTTTAAATTCTACACCAGTTACCCTACCATTTTCAACAATAATTTGCTTTGGACCCCAAGAATTATGAATGGAGATATCTTCTTGCAATGCTTCCTCTATTTCTTCTGAAAGTGCAGGCATTTCACTCCTGGACTCAAGACTGTATAAGGATACAGAGGCAACTGGAAGACGAGCAGCGGTTCTTGCAACATCAATAGCAACATTTCCACCACCTATTACAATAACCTTACCACTTACTGGTGACGGGGTATCTGTGTTAACATCACGAAGGAAGGAGATACCAGAAATAACTTCAGGGGTATTCTCTCCTTCAACACCAAGTTTACGACCACCCTGAGCACCAATAGCGAGATAGAAAGCTTTATAACCTTCTGCTCTGAGGTCCTGAATGGTTTTGTCTCGTCCAATCTCAATACCAGTTTTAAATTGAACACCCATTTCCTTTAAAATGTCTATTTCAGCATTAATAACGTCTTTTTCTAATCGAAAGGTCGGAATTCCGGTTGTTAACATTCCACCTAGAACTTTTTGCTTTTCAAATACAGTAACTTCATAACCATCAAGAGCAAGGTAATAAGCACAGGATAGACCGGATGGACCTGCGCCAACAACAGCAATCTTTTTGCCATAGGCATGGCGTTTTTTTGGGACATAGCGATTATCTGCATCCAGGTCCTGCTGTGCTATAAATTTCTTTATTTCATCAATTGCGATTGGCTCATCAAGTTCTCCACGTGTACAAACTGACTCACAGCCATGTGGACAAATACGGCCACAAACGGCTGGAAATGGATTGTTCTTCTTAATTAGAGCAAGAGCCTCTGTATATTGTCCCTGCGCAGCTAGTTTAATATATCCTTGAACGGCGATGTGAGCTGGACATTCAGTTTTACAAGGACTGGTACCAGTTTCAACTACATTTTTACGGTTGTAGCGATAATCTATATTCCAATTTTCAGGACCCCATTCGGTATCTCTGGGGGTTTCCCTTTTTGTAATATCTTCTACAATCTTAGTGCTGGAGCATACCTTTTGGCCCAGCTGAAGGGCATTTACGGGACAGTTTTCCACACACTCACCGCAAGCCACGCATTTGTTCTTATCAACCTTTGCAACGTAATTAGAACGTACCATGTCCCCATTGAAGAACATTCCAGCAGAACGCAGTGAGAGGCAGGAACAGCCACAGCAATTGCAGATTGCATGGGTATGTCCAGAACCGTCGAGGTTAGGAATTTGATGCATTAATCCATTTTCTTCTGCGCGGTCAATAATTTCAAAAGCCTCTTCTCGGGTTATTTGTCTGCCTCGCCCAGTTCTAATATAGTATTCAGCGGCATGACCCATCTGAATACACATATCTTCCTTCAAATGTCCACAGCCTTCACCCATTTCTTCACGAACAGTACGACAGGAGCAGTCGGATACAGTAAAAATAGTATTTTCGTTTAAGTACTTTGATATTTCTTCATAGCTGGCACGACGAGAGTTGCCGTCAATAGCACTTTCAATGGGAATAACACGCATAAGTCCAACACCAACTGGAAAGCTGCCAGCGCTCATTGGACCACGGACACGTCCGTAAGCTTCAAAGGCTTGTGTTATCTGAGGGTATTTCGCAACATTTTCTTTGTGACCTGCCATCATTTCCATAATACCTGGTACCCAGGTGTCGTACCAAAAATGGTCCACTCCATCAATCTCATTAACAAAACAAACGCCTGCCTCAGCTAATTCATATAATTGTTTCGCAGTCTCTTCCACGGTCATTCCACAAAGAGGTGCCAGTGATTCTGCAGTATATTTTGTACGAATCACCATATGCATTGCTGCATCTGCCATTGCATCAGTCACAACAGGTTCCAGAATAAGATACTCAGGGTCAGTAGGCTTTATTTCGCTTTTGGTCCCCCTCTTTTTTCGGCTAATGTGATTCGCCAGATCTAGAATTTTTTCATTTACCATAAATATCCTCCGTTTAATAAAAGTTTGTTTATATTTTAACAAATTATTATAGACTAAGTTAAGGAGACAGTGATTTAGAGTGTCATACCAAGAGTGGATAAAACAAACAGTCAAAAACAACAAACTGGTATGACCAGATTACTATTCACTATAGATTTCTTTTGAACCCGTGATGGCTTCTCCAATTCTTTCTTTGATACAGCGCCTGGCATTGTCTAGATCCTGACTTTTTAATGCATCAAAAAGATGCTGTACTGTTTGTATTAGATGTTCAGTTCCGTGTTTTCTACTATAGCGATCAAGAAGACTCAACACTGGTTTACGAAAAGAGTAATAGATTAAAGGTAATAAAGTATTACCCGATAACAGCATAAGTTCTTGATAGAACTCAAAGTAATTATCTATAATTAATTCTTTCGTGGGTGATTCTCTTAAACTAATGAGCCTGTCTTCCAGAGCTTTTATGTCACTTTCCTTATTTTTTGCAAGAAATAATTCTGCACCAAGAGTATCTAAGACTACCTTGAGTTCCAGGATGGAACGGACATCCTCACGTTTTAATTGACCGCCATTATATTTCATAATAGAGAGCAGGGTATCAATGGTACCACTGCGTCGATAGTCTGCTACATAGGTCCCGGAGCGAGGTTTGATTTCTAAGAAGCCTTTTAAGGCCATTTCTTTTATACCTGCGTTAACCACGGCACGGCTGACTTTCATGCCTTGTGCTAATTCACGTTCGGAAGGGAGTTGCTCTCCAATCTCTAATTTTCCGGAGAGTATGCTGTTTTCAATTTCCTGAATGAACAGCTCTTTCAGGGAAGGGGATATTATTTCATTAAATTTCATATCATTCCTCCTAATTAATCTGGTCTATCCAGATACCAGTTTTATTATAGCATACATTTTCTTTGTTAACAAGTTGACAATGTAGCTATAAATGGTATAATTTAATTAGTAACAACAAACAACAAAATTTTTAGGAGGGTATTATGTTTTTATTTGAAACCTTATCAGTTGGCACAATTTTAATGTGGATCGGTGTAACTTTAGGCCTGATTGCATTAAATGAGCTTGCCAGACTTAATAAATGGGTATCACTTGTACTTTTCATTGCCGTACCCGCAGTATTAACTATTTTTGTGTGGCCAAACACATCTGGTGCGGACTCCAGTACTGGTACTTGGTTCCACTGGGTAAAGGTATATTCTGCACTTGCAGGGTGCCTTGGATTTATGGCAATTCGTTTTATCCCCAAATGCCGTAATAAATATTGGCTTATGTTCCCACCATTTATTCTAGCCTTCAATATTCTTGAAGCTGTAATTCGTGACTTCCAGGTATTTGGCATGAAAGCAAATGGTATTGTAGATGGTGTTATGATGGTATCAGGACCTTGGAATCTGCTAAACGGTATTGCTGGTTTGATTAATATTATAACAATTACCGGTTGGATGGGTATCTATGTTAGCAAGAAACGTGGCAATGATATGATGTGGCCGGATATGATTTGGCCTTGGATCATTGCTTATGATATCTGGAACTTTGCATATGTATACAACTGTGTATCCGATCATTCGTTTTATGCAGGTGCAGCACTTCTAGCTTCCTGTACAATAGCACATTTCGTTATGAAGAAAGGTGCATGGCTGGAACACAGAGCACAGACCCTTGCATTTTGGATGATGTTTACGATGAGCGTACCATCTTTTGTAAGCGATTCTAAATTCTCCGTAGATGCGTCTCATAAACCAGCAGCATGGTTAACAGTATCTGTTTTATCAATTATTATTAATATATCAGTATTGGTATATCAGATCTATCGTATGAAGAAGTATCACACCAATCCGTTAAAAGAAGAAATCTACAAAGGCACTCATGAGTATGAAGTAGCTGCAGCAGATCGTTAAATAATACATATAAGGGTTGTTGCAAATAAATTTCGTTTGCAATGACCCTTTTAAAAAAATAAAAAATGTTAAGTCTCTTTTACAAAATTATTTTAGATTGGAGATTGGTATGGAGCAATTAAAGATTATTACAATTAAAGAAAGTGTTTATGCAGACAATGATTTGGAAGCAAATAAATTAAGACAGGAACTTAAAGAGCAGAAAACCTTTTTATTAAATCTTATGTCTTCGCCAGGAGCAGGTAAAACCACGACACTGATTAATACTCTTTCAAGGATAAAAGATGAAATTAAAATTGGTGTCATGGAGGCTGATATAGATTCTGCAGTGGATGCAGAGAGAATGATAGAAGCAGAGATCCCTGCTATTCAGGTTCATACCGGTGGTATGTGTCATCTGGATGCGGGAATGACAAGACAGGGATTAGAAGCCCTTGGATCAGAAAAGTATGATTTTGTAGTACTTGAAAATGTAGGTAATCTTGTGTGTCCAGCGGAGTTTGATACTGGAGCTTCCAAGAGTGCAATGATCTTAAGTGTTCCTGAAGGAGATGATAAACCTTTAAAATATCCTTTAATGTTTTCAAATGTAGATGCAGTTCTCATTAATAAAATTGACTGCTTGGATTACTTTGATTTTGATGTCAATGTGGTTAAGGAACGAGTATACAAACTAAATCCGGACGTAGCAATATTTGAGATTTCAGCTAGAAATGGGCAGGGTATAGAGGATTGGTGCAATTGGCTACGTAAAGAAGTAGCTGAGTGGAATAGGTAGTAAATAATCATAAAATCATATTAATTAATTGTAACTAAAGAAACCCTTCAAATTTAGTTTTGGAGGGTTTCTTTATGAGATAAATTTGTAAATACCCATTCTATTGTGCAATATTATCAATCTACATACAAAATATTGTATAAAAGCACGAAAGATAAAAATTTCCAGTTACAAGGATTGACAATAAACGCTAATCATTGTAATATATTTACATGTTAAATATCATTTGATTCAATTCTATTTTTCTTACCTGTTCAACGAATAGGAGCTTCATTTAATATTCATGATTTCGGTATTATAATTCCCCAGTAGATTAATATGATCAGGAGGATTCCTAAGTGGAACAAAGATTTGCCCTCTATGATTCTGACCTTTTTTATGCGACACGTTTTATGGAGTACTATAAAAAGAAGAAGGAATATATGTTTGAGTTCTTACTTTTTACGAAAAAAGAAAGTCTTGAAGAGTACTTGGATACTCACGAGATTGAGCTTTTATTAGCGGATGAAGATGTTTCTTTAGACAATCTGCCAAAGGAAAAGATAAAACACATTTATAGGTTAGTACATCATTTATCCATTGATTTAATAGCAATGGAAGAACCCCATATTTTTAAATATCAATTAGCGAACAAAGTGATGGAGGAACTTTTCCTAGACTATAATAAGAAGAAAAATGAGTCTAGAACAATCATGCCTGCAACAAAAGTTCAATTAATTAGCATTTTTAATTTAACTCCAAGTGCTGAAGCATTGGCTTATGCCTGGTCAATTGGCCTACTTCTTTCGGAACATCGAAAAGTTTTACTTGTTTTATTGGAGCTTTTACCGATACCTCTAATAGAGATCCCTCAAACTTCAGAAAATGCACTCTCTGAATTTATTTACTATCTAAAAGAAAATCATAACATTATGAGTAAAACAAAAGAACTGGAACAATGCGTCTGTAAGTTGAGCTATTTATCAGGACTTACTCACGGGATGGACCTTATCTCTTTGAACAGAAGTGATGTTCAACAATGGTTAGTGGAGCTAAGGAATAATTCTGATTATGATAATGTTATCTTCTATTTATCTGGTTATTGTGAAGCCACCTTTGAGATTATTAGCCAAAGTAATAAGGTTGTTTTTCCAGAAGAAGTTAATTTTATTTGGGAAACAACGCAAGAAACATTTATAAATCAATTGATGCTGTATGGAAAAAATAACTTAAGTTCGTTAGAAAGACTGGTGTTAAAGGAAGATAAAGCTTTAACTAAGTTGAGACTTAACATATCCGAGTTATCACAAACTGAAATCTGGAATTATGCGAAGGAACAACTTGCAGAATACTATTGATAGGGGGGGATAGAATGGACGGTCTGAAAGAGTTATTAAGAGAAAAGGTATTGGAAGGAATTGATTTACACCGAGAAACCTCAGAAGAAGAAATCTATGAAAGGATTGACCGTACCCTTCTTCGCTACTCCAAAGAAGAATACATAAGTATCCCATATAAACAGAAACTGAGAAGGGATATCTTTAATTCTATTAGAAAGCTGGACGTTTTACAGGACTTAATCGATGATCCTGAAATTACCGAAATCATGGTGAATGGCCCCAAAAATATCTTTATTGAGAAACAAGGGGCAATTTATTCAAGTGATAAAACCTTTGAATCACAGCAAAAGCTAGAGGATGTGATTCAGCAAATTGTGTCATATTGTAACCGCATTATTAATGAATCCAGTCCAATTGTTGATGCCAGATTATCTGACGGCTCTCGTGTCAATATTGTTCTCTCTCCCATATCTATGGAGGGTCCTACTCTTACAATCAGAAAATTTCCCAATAAACCGATTACAATGGAACGATTGATTGAACTGGAAGCAATATCTTTAGAGGTTGCAGATTATTTAAAAACTCTGGTAACCGCTGGGTATAATATATTAATTAGCGGAGGAACTGGTTCTGGTAAAACAACATTTCTAAATGTTCTTTCTAATTATATCCCCTCCACCGAAAGAATCATTACAATCGAGGACTCAGCAGAGCTTCAGATTCGTAACATTCCAAATCTTGTCCGGATGGAGGTAAGGAACGCTAACTCGGAGGGAAGTAACGAGATCACAATACGTGAACTAATTAAAACTTCCCTCAGAATGCGCCCTTCGCGAATCATCGTTGGTGAGGTTCGTAATGAAGCAGCCATTGATATGCTTCAGGCTCTGAATACCGGGCACGATGGATCGCTAACCACAGCACATGCAAATTCTTCTAAAGAAATGCTTAGCAGACTTGAGACATTAGTGCTGTTGGGTAGTAATATTCCGTTACTTGCAGTTAGAAAACAAATTGCATCTGCAATAGACATCATTGTACATCTGGGGAGATTAAGAGACCGCTCAAGAAAAGTTCTTGAGGTTGCAGAGGTAATGGATTGTAAGGAAGGAGAAATACTACTCAATATACTTTATCAGTTTGAAGAAAAGGGTGAGGCTGATGGAAGGATAAAGGGTGAATTACTTAAAGTCAATGAGCTAAGGAACACAGAAAAATTACTGAGAGCAGGATGCTCTATATGAGTATTAAAGTGTTTAAACTAAAAATGCCTAAAGAACGAGCATTAAATCCCAATAAAGAATTAAAGTCGACATTATCTAAAAAGTTAAGATTAGAAGAACTAAAATATCATACCTTAACAGCCTCTAAAAAGGTTAATGTAATTCATAAGGATATTAATTCTATTATTTCTAAAAGATTCTCAATTATCTATTTCCCTCAGGGATGTCTTATGACTACACTGCTTGGATTATTATTTTATCGAAGCCTATTAGGCATTCTATTATTGACACCACTCATTTATGGCTATAACAATATGCAACAAAAGAAAGCATGTCTGGAAAAGAAATGGAGACTAAATCTTGAGTTTCGAGACGCATTAGTAGCGTTATCAGCAGCTTTAGAGGCAGGGTATTCGGTTGAGCATGCCTTTGATGAGGCTTACAAGGACTTGAGACAACTGTATCCGGAAAATGCACAGATTCTAAAAGAATTTCAGTACATAATTAATCAGATTAATATGAACATTACCGTTGAAAAAGCATTAATTAACTTTAGCGAACGCAGTGGAGTAGAAGACATCTTTAGCTTTAGTGAAGTTTTTTGCACAGCTAAACGAACAGGTGGAGACTTAATCAATATTATAAAAAGCACGAGTAACATAATCAATAATAAAATTGAAGTTAAGCGTGAAATTCGGGTCTTAATTGCCTCAAAACGTTTGGAAGCAAATATAATGAAGTCAATTCCTCTGGTAATTCTTATTTATCTCACGGTATCTTCGCCAGGATTTCTTGATCCACTTTATCATAATCTAATGGGAAATTTACTAATGACAGTATTCATAGGGCTTTATCTTGTGTCGTTATTAATCATTGATAAAATCATAGCTATTGAAATATAAGGAGAAGGCAAACTATGTGGTGCTTCCCAATCATAATAATCATATTATTTCTTCTTGGAATCGTTTTGGGATTAAAGAATTTGCAAGAGTGGAAACAGGATATAGATAAAAGAGAGCATAAGCTATATCTGATCTACCCAATGGTGAATTGGATTTTGACCAGGGCAAGGCTCTATTCATTTCTAAGAAAAAGAACCAAGGTAACCAATCGTCTGAAGGCGTTATTTTATACGGACAAACCCGAGATGCTGGAAAAAATATATTGGTGTAACCGACTTTCAAAAGCAATTTTAGTTTTTGTGCTCTTTAACGTATTGTCATTGTTCGCATATGGCTCAGAGGTTGGGAATCATATTTTAATAGAAGGGAATTCTATTCTCAGACCGGATTACGGGGAAGGAAAGGACAAGGTAGCTTTAAAAGTTAAGATTTCAGAGGAGAATCAGAAGGGCATAGATGAAAATACTACGACAAACAGCAACATAGATGTCGAGCTTAATGTAGAAGAAAGAAGATATACTCCAGTGCAAGTGCGGCAGTTATTTGAAACAGTAATTGAATATGTTGAAAAACAAGTTCTAGGAAATAACAGTTCCAGTGAAGAGATATACGAAGACTTAAACTTTATAATGAGTATACCAGGTAATAGTATTACGGTGGAATGGCTACCGCAGGATTATAAGTTAATTCGTGCAGATGGGAGTATAAGAAATGAGCTAATCGCAGAGGAGGGTGTAACTACACCGGTAACAGTAATACTCCATTATGAGAAGGAGGAGTATCAGAAGCAGCTTTTCTTTACTCTTTTACCACCAAAGATTAGTGAAGATGAGGTTCTTTCGCAGGACCTGAAAGAAGAAGTCCTTTCCTATGCAGAGGATTCTGCAACAAGCAAGTACTTAAAGTTGCCAACTAAATTAAACGAATATCAATTAAGGTGGGAAGAGATAAGAAACTCAAGTGTTCAGAAGTTTCTGTTTTTAGGACTACTTTTCGCTATACTTATCTGGTACATGGAATCAAAGGAACTGGAAAAAAAGTTCAAGCACAGAAAGGAGCAGCTGCAGCTGGATTATCCTGAAATAGTAAATAAGTTTACACTTCTGATTAATGCCGGAATGTCTATCAGGCAAGCGTTTCAAAGAATTACAGAAGAATATGAGGCCAGACAACAGATGAAAGGATTTAAAAAAAGGTATGCATATGAAGAGATATGTATTATAGCGCATGAATTGAAACTTGGTAAAACAGAGAGTATCATTTATGAACAGTTTGGAAGAAGAATTGGATTAATCTCTTATATGAAGTTCGCGGCATTGATTATTCAAAATTCAAAAAAGGGAAACAAAGGGTTCTCACAATTATTAATCAGTGAAGCAAGAGAGGCTTTTGAAGATAGAATGGAAATAGCGAAAAAGCAAGGAGAAGAAGCCGGAACTAAGTTATTAATTCCTATGATGTTATTACTAATACTGGTCTTTCTAATTATTATGATACCTGCTTTTATGAGCTTTCAGATATGAAAAAGGAGAAATGAAAGTATGAAAATAGTACATATGCTTACACGATTCGGTAGTAAAGCAGCTAGACAGCTACGAATAAAACAGCTAAGTGGAATCGGTGTTATTGAGATCATCTTAATTTTAGTAATAATTATTGGGCTTGTTCTTATCTTCCGAGACCAGATACAGAATATTTTGCAAGGAGCTTTTGATTCTATTAATGACAATTCTGATAATTTAAGTTCCGGAATTACAATTAATTAAGTATGAAGAAAATGCAGTCTGGCAAGGAAAATGGATCAATAACTGTATTTTTAAGTCTAATCTTAATCTTAGTTCTTGCTCTGTTATGTACCATAATTGAAGGAGCAAGAGTTGCAACCGCAAGGGTCTTTGCAGATCGAGCCCTGGCAGCTTCAATGGACTCTGTGTTAGCGGATTATTATGGACCCTTATGGGAGGAATACCACGTGTTTGGTTATTATACAGGGGATGTTAGCAGAACAGAAGCCAAGGAGCAAATAGGTGAAACTTTAGAGGAGACTATGTCCTATACATTTACACCCAATAAAGATCTTTCTGATATAAGTGGTGCAACAGAGTATTATGGAATTTCTACCGAAGAGATGAACCTAACACAACAAGTAAGTCTTGTAGAATATAATGGTGCAATCATGAAGAATCAGGCAATTGCTTATGAAAAATATGGAGCGATTGGTGATATGGCAGAAATCTTCTTAGATAAGCTGTCTTTACTGGAAGAACCTAAGAAGGTAGCTTATTTGATGGAGGAAAAACAAAAGGCGGAGACTGAACTTGTGAAAATAGATCGGGGAATTCTTAAATTAATGAATCTATTTGATGGTATAAGGACCAATGATCAAGGTATTGAGCAAAATAACAAGGGTGGGTTAAAGGTGGATGCCTACTTCGTAAAAAAAATCCACTATGGAGAGATAACCATGGAGGAAGTAGGAATTAATCACCCAGAGGTGTTTGGTGCAGTACAAAATTATTATTGCAATCCAGAGGATTACTTTCAGATAATAGAAGACAACATGACCCAGATTGCTTCACTTGAAGCACAAAGAGCAACACTGCAAGGAGAATAT
Source organism: Bacillota bacterium (assembly GCA_023407575.1). GTDB lineage: Bacteria > Bacillota > Clostridia > Lachnospirales > Lachnospiraceae > Mobilitalea. The sequence goes on along the minus strand of JAEYLX010000051.1, from coordinate 103,309 downwards.
CAAATTAAATTAGCGGAATTAGAGGAAGAAAGAACGGTAGAAGCAAGTCTGGAGGCAATTGAGAATAAATCAGTCTTCGTTCTTCAAAGTCTCAAAGAATGCAAAAAAATAATTGAGAATATGGAGACTGATGCAGCAAAACTGCAAGCAGAACTATCCGTTATAAATAATCAAACGGAAGAACTAATAAAAGTAATTTTAAAAAACCATAAGCAATTATCGGAGCTGGTTAATAAAATCATGCCACTACTCAAGGATTCGATTAAGGCCATAGACGATATACGAGAGACATCAGAAAAGGCAGCTCCTTTCCTATTTGATTATGAAGAACTTTTAATGTCAGAACAGGAAAATTTAAGCGACGAAATATTTGATGGATTGCTGGAGGGGCTGGACGATTTAAAGGCTTATCAGAGTATAGAGGATGACGGTTATGATTTTATAGCGATGCAGGGTCAACTACAAGAGAATCTGGATTGTTTAACCACAGTAGAGAAGCAATTGGAACAAGCAAAGCAGGAGGTTAACACCAAGAGATATAGAGAGTCGATGGATACCTTTAAAACAGCAAATCAAATGCTGGAGCAATATAAAATAGAGGAGCTTACCATAGACTATAGTACGCTAGTTTTTAATCAAACAGAGTCACAAAATATTTTGGAGGTTGTATCTGATTTGCTACAGTTTGGTATCACTAGCTATGTAATGGATCCGGATAAAATTTCAGAAGCAGAATTAACGGAAACAAATAAACTTCCATCCAAACGGGAGGACTATGTGAAAGAGCAGAACCAATTGGAAATCTTAAAAGGCCTTATGAATATAGCCTTAATAAATTCAAAGGAAGCACAGGCAGAAGGCTTTTTCGGGGATCTTAATACTAAAACTTCAGTGCCGGATGTTCTTATGAATGGAGTGGAACAGGCTGCACAAAAACTACTCTATTTGCAATATTTAACCGAACATTTTGGAAGCTATCAGGTAATTGAGGAGGATAGAAATCAACAAAAACCGTCAGTTCTTAAATATGAGCAGGAATATTTGATTGGGGGTAATGATACAGATCGTGAGAATTTATCTTCTATCATTACAAAAATTGTATTAGTACGAGCATTACTTGATTTTGGTAAGATTCTAGGTGACCAGGAGAAAAGAGCAGAGACAAGGCTTTTGGCAGCTTCATTAGTGGGATTTACTGGACTTCCAATCCTAATTGGGATTGTTCAAATAATGTTATTATTTGCCTGGGCAGTAGCGGAAGCACTTCTGGATGCAGCAGCACTTCTATCGGGGAAAGAACTTCCTATCATTAAGAATAAGATTGAATTACAATTATATGAAATCGTACTAATTAATCGTGAGTTTCTTATGCAGAAGGTATCCCATATGACAGAGGGATCAGCATTGACATTTTCATATAATGATTATCTAAAAGTATTTTTATTAACTCAGGATAGTAATCTGCTTTCCTACCGATCCATGGACTTAATTCAGAAAAATATTAATCTTCGATATCAGCTTGATAATTTCTTATTAAGTAATTGTCTGTTTGGATATCAAGTAGAAGCTACCTTTCATATTGATAGTAAGTTCCTGTCCTTCTCGTTTCTTCCCAGACAATTTACGACTACACAAGGGTACTTAGTTACTTGTAAGAAAGCACATAGCTACTAAGTGGCATTTATGTAATAATGCTGTTAATTATAATTAGTATATATATTCAGTTAATAATATTTCGAAGTGTTCTAATAGGATGGTGTAAGATGTCCATTCGTCTATTCCATTAAATCTTAAAAATCTTTAACATCATATAAAACCTCTCTCCAGGATGTCATTTGCTTATCTAAATATTTAACAGTTCTATTAGGTGAATGGACATCTTAGACCATCCTAGAAAATTAGTAAACAAAAAGGGATTAAAATGAACACAAATATAGAACCAAAGGAATTGATCATACAAAGACGTAGGAATGTAGAAGGTTCCCTTACGATTGAAGCAGCACTGGTATTACCTGTTTTCTTGTACTTCATGCTATTCTTCTTGTTTTATATTCAAATATTTACGACTCAGGAAAGAATACAATCCGCGCTAAATGCAATGGGATTAGAGCTATCCAAGACGGAATATATCAGACAGGATTTTGAAACTATCCAGGATGCCTTAAGCTTTGATTTCTCTGTTTTTAATGATTTAGAAGGACTTGGAATTACTGAGATTGCAGAGGCATACCTAAGTGAGACTATTCTTAAGCAGTATTCAAAGAAATATTTAGACAGAAAAGAGATTAATGATAGCTTTATCAAGAATGGGTTTCAAGGAATAAGATTTATTAGTAGCCCTGAAGATGAGGAAGAATTCTTAGATATCATTGTGAGCTATGAAATGGAGTTACCAATTCCATTGCTCAGCCTTGAGCCAATTTCCATGCTTCAAAGGGCTCGAGTTAGAAATTGGACGGGATATCAGGTACAGGCTGCTTACGAAACAGAGACAGAAGAGGGAGTGGAGTCAACTGTATATATCACAGATACAGGTACTGTTTATCATAGCAAAGAGGACTGCTCTCATATTAAGCTGTCTATTACTTCAGTTCAGGGAATTCCATATAATTTAAGAAATAGCAATGGTGCGAAATACTATCCTTGTGAATCCTGCTGTAAAGATAAATCAAATGAGCTGGCTACCTATTATATAACGACGGATGGTACAAGATATCACACAAAGAGAGAATGCTCTCGAATAAAACGTAGTGTTACTGCAATAAAAATTTCAGAAATAGGGAGTAGAACACCTTGTAAAAGATGTTATAAGTAGTGTGATTGACTTTTAGCAATTAAATATGTTCTATAAATTAATTTAATGAAAGAGTAGGAGTACAAGATGGCAGTAATAATATTGAAAGGCATAATTGGTATTCTATTGATTATTAGTGGGTATTACGATATGAAATGCAAGAAAATATACCTCTGGCCAGTTCTGATAGGGGTTTTACTAATAGGAATATGCATTCCATTTTGTGATAATCTATCTCTTTTGGAACGGTTGGGAGGAGTAATTACAGGTGTTGCAGTAGTTGGAATCAGTTTATTAACTAGTGGAAAAATAGGCATGGGAGACGGGATATTGTTATGTGCCACTGGGTTAGGGCTGGGATTTTGGGTTAATCTAGAACTGTTTGCTATAGCACTGACCATGGCAGCAGGATTATCTATGCTACTATTGATTTTTAGGTGGGCAGATAGGAAAAGGAGCATACCCTTTGTGCCATTTTTATTTACGGGTTATGTTCTCTTAATAGTAATATGAAGCAGAATAATAAGTTGTTTCATGAGCATCGTAACCCGACTAAAAAGGCACTCAAGGGAAGCATTACTGTAGAGGCGGCATTTGTAATACCTGCTATTTTCTGTACGATTTTTACCTTGATATACCTGGCTTTTTACCTCCATGACAAATCTAAAATGCAATCAATTATTGACGAGGCACTCTATAAAGCTGGGTTATCTATTAAATATGAAGCAGACATTAATTGTGCAGAAATTAAGATAGAACAATTAATGGAGAAAAGTATTTTTTCAGTTATTACTGGATATGGAGAAGAGGAAGAAATAGAAATTAAGGAATATTTAGAAGACAAACTATCAAAAAGGTTCTTTCTGTTAAAAGTGTCTTCTATAGAGGTGATTGTAAGGAGAACCAACATAAGTATTGAGGTAGGTGCAAAGGCAGAAAACATGTTGCCTTTGTTAAATTACTTGTTACAACCCATAACCCATCTGAATATTAATAATAGCTTTTCTATTCATGATCCAGCTGAGACAATTCGAGGTGTAGAGGTTATTTTAGAAACCGGCGATAAGATAAAGGGTGTTCATAAATTGTTTGAGTTCTTAAAAAGTGGTTTGAATTAGTGTGTTTCTTAGTTGAAGTGGGTAGTAGTATTAGTGAAATTATCACTTTGCTAAGAGGAATAAGTTACCGTGTAGATTTATAAGGAGACTCAGATGGAAGTGGAATACAAAAAAGATCTAAGACACAATTATATGATTATAAGGGGATTAAAAGAGGATCCTTTAAACACATACAGTATAAAACTGCTTGAGCATCAGAGAATAAAAGGGACTCTGTCTCTGGAGAAAAAGATAATTGATAATGAAATTTTATACTATTATGAAATAACAGGAAAGCAAACACTGGAGGTTATACTTAGCAAGGATGCTTTCAATTATAAAATGCTACAAACACTTTGTTACAATATAATAAAAGTTTTAGAAGAGGCTTATGAATATCTCTTAAAAGAAGAAGACTTCATCATTTCGCAGGAACACATATATATGGATATTATTTCAAAAGAGTATAACCTATGCTATCTTCCGGGATATGGGAAAGGAATTAGGGAACAGATCTGTAGTTTAATGGAGTTTTTAATGAATAAGGTGGATTACAATGATAAAGAAGCAGTGCTACTAGTATATCGACTTTATTCGATAAGCAGGGAGGAGAGCTTTACTTTAGACCAAATGCTCTTGGAGTTAAAGGATAAAAAGGAAGAACCTGAAAAGGAAGAGGTATCTATAGATATACTACAGATAAATGATATTGGGATAATAGATAATAAGATAATAAATCCAAAAAATTTTAAAGCTCATGCTGTAGATAAAACGAATATCCCTGTGATGAAAGAGAGAATAGAGGACGAAGAGGAAGTGATATGTTACCCGTTAAAAGCATATCTGTTTGCAGGGATAAGCTACACACTTGTAATTGCACTTATTATCTTTGTATTATCCTCCAAACTACTATTTAATGCATATGCAAACCAATATGACTATACAAAACTAATTGCCTTTGTCCTTATCCTACTTTGTGTTGAAGGTTATATTACTACAAAAATTTTTGATAAGAAAAAAAGAATTACAAAAATAAAAACAACCTGTTCTTACATAGATCCAAGACTGGAAGACAATGAAGGGGTTAAGGCAGATCTTAACCTAAATGAGTCAATAGAAAAAGAAGTGCAAATAATAAATACACAAGTAACAAAGACGCAATTAACAGAGATTCAAAATGGAAAAATGCTAATAACAGAAGCAAAAATAAGAATGAAACAAAAAAGAAGAGGAGGGCTTGGAACAGGAAGATGATTTAAATCCTACCTGTGTTTTAAATAGTATTTATGAACCAGCAGAATTACCTTGCTTGAGGGCTTTTGATAACCTAAATTATAAAGATATATTAATATCAAGCTCTCCGTTTTTTATTGGAAAACTGAAAAAAACTGTGGATTACTGTCTAGAAAAAGAGGGCATCAGTAGATTTCATGCTAAGATAACAAAAGAAGGAGAACAGTATTATTTAACAGATTTAAATTCAACCAATGGCACCTTTATTAATGATGAGGCATTATTAACTTATCAGAAAAAAGAGCTTATAGCTGGAGATAAAATTACTTTTGCAAATATTGAATATAATTTTATACATATGAGCAAATGACAGAACAGATTAGTATAGATGCGGCCATAACAGATGCAGAAAAAGAAATATTAAATGGAGCTCGATTATTAGTTGCAAGGGAAGCCTTGACATTATTAAGGAGATGCCATTTTGGATAAATACAACGTTAAGATGCTGCTGAAAGCAGAACGGGATATCGATGAGATCTTTGATTAATAAAACGGATGATGCTTATAATAACAAACAGATTACCAGTTTGCTATTATAAGCATTATCCGTTTTAAGTGTAACATAAGCAAGCAATATACATAATCAATGAACAATAATAAGGCAAAGAACAAAATCCTTGTAAATAATGGATTAGAAGTGTAAAATATAAGGATATATTAAGTTCTAAAGTAAAAAATGGGGGTACTATTAATGAAGAAACATTGGGATTTGATACAAGCACTGATCTTAGTATCTTTTCTTGTTATTGCAATTTTGATAGGTAATATGATTCTTAGGGGCGTACTGCTTCTTTTATTTTCCACAATATTAATTATAAATACAATTATAGCTCTAAAGAGTAAAGCAGACGATAAATTTAGCTTAAAATTCTTTTATGGAATTCTATTGTTCCTGGAATTTGTTCTTGCCTTTAGCTCCTTGTTTGTAATAATTTCAAGCATAATTAAATAACATGCAAACCAAGAGGGCAAGTTAATGGGATAGTGCTAAGAATTAAATAAAGCTAAGTTGAACGGAAACGAGGATTAATTAAAATGAAACGTTATGTTATGGCACTCGATCAGGGAACAACCAGTTCACGATGTATTATTTTTGATAAATCTGGAAAAATAAAAAGTGTTGCACAAAAAGAATATACACAAATCTATCCAAAACCAGGCTGGGTGGAACATGATCCAATGGAAATCTGGTCTACACAATTATCTGTTGCAACAGAAGCTATGGCGAAATCGAAAATTTCCCCCAAAGAAATTGCTTCTATCGGTATAACCAATCAAAGAGAAACAACGATTGTTTGGGACAAAAAGACGGGACAGCCCATCTATAATGCCATTGTCTGGCAGTGTCGAAGAACCTCAGAAATGATAGACAAACTTAAATGTGAAGGACATGAAGAATATATTAAGAGTACCACTGGATTAATCCCGGATGCATATTTTTCTGGAACAAAGATTGCTTGGATTTTAGATCATGTACCAGGTGCGAGAAATGCGGCAAAGGCTGGAGACTTATTGTTTGGAACCGTGGATACTTGGATTATATGGAATTTAACCAAAGGAAAAACCTTTGTAACTGATTATACCAATGCTTCGAGGACCATGCTTTTTGATATTAAAAAGTTAACCTGGGATGAAAAGATATTAGAGTTGTTTGATATACCTGTAAAGATGTTACCGAAGGTGAAACCCTCCAGCTTTGTCTATGGACATACAGACCGAGCAATTTTTGGAGAAGAGATTGCCATTGCAGGGGCAGCAGGTGATCAACAGGCAGCTCTTTTTGGACAATGCTGCTTTTTAAAAGGTGAGGTTAAGAACACCTATGGTACAGGTTGCTTTTTGCTAATGAATACCGGGAATGAAGCAATTAAGTCTAAGCATGGACTTTTAACTACTATAGCAGCAGGAACCAGTGACAAAGTAGAGTATGCACTGGAGGGTAGTGTATTTGTTGCAGGTGCAGCAATTCAATGGCTGCGCGACGAATTGATGTTAATACGTACCGCAGAGGAAAGTGAATTGTTTGCTAGTCAGGTTGAGGATACCAATGGGGTATATGTAGTTCCGGCTTTTGCAGGCATTGGTGCTCCATATTGGGACCAGTATGCAAGAGGAACAATCGTAGGAATTACACGAGGCTGTAATAGAAATCATATTATTCGCGCTACATTAGAATCAATTGCATATCAGACACATGATGTGTTAAAGGCGATGGAAAGCGACCTAAGTCAAAGCCTGAAAACCTTAAAGGTAGATGGAGGAGCTTGCGCTAACCGCTTTTTAATGCAGTTTCAAGCCGATATTTTAAATGCAACGGTATATAAACCGGCATGTATTGAAACTACTGCCCTTGGCGCGGCATATCTTGCCGGACTGGCAGTTGGCTTTTGGAAGGATAAAGATGAACTTCGAAGGAATTGGCAGCTAGCAGAGGTTTTTAATTCAACAATGTCCACGGAACAAAGTGAAAAACGAATCTCGGGTTGGAAAAAAGCAGTGAAACGCTCTTTTGCCTGGGAAGAAGGATATGGTCAATAAATTAGAATGGAAGATAGATTAAACAGTAACCTACTGAGCATAGGGTATCAGCGCATGAATTCAAATGCACAGGGGATTTATCTTTATTATCGGATGGAAGAAGATAATGCATCCCTTTCTATGATTTCGGTAGTCCATATAATTGAAAATCAGATACTTACCAAGGAACAATATGATAATATCATCCTGCAAATGAGGTCTGGGTTACAAAAAAACTACCCTTTCAGGTTAAGCGTTTTGGGATTAATTATTACGGATAACCCTAATAATGCAAAACAACTTGCAATTACCTCCAGTCAGGAAAGCAATTGGATTATAGACCTTAGTGCCTACAGACTCATTATTTATGAGAATCAGATGGATGAGTTTAAGGAAATTAAAGAAATAATTGAGGCGTCACTAGCCCAAGATAGGGCAAGTGAGCATTACAACTATAGCAATGGATACAATGAAAATGTTAATGACAATAACAATTATGCAGGAGGTTATCAAGGTGACTATGGAGCTTCTTCGTATAAGAAGTCCCAAAATTACAGTAATGATCTGTTAAGGCGATATAAATTAACGCCCATAACTATGAGTATTATTGCCATTAATATAATTGTGTACCTTATCACCTATTATACAAGTTTTTTAGGCGGTGAAGAAGCAATTGTACAAAAAGGAGCTTTGTCCTGGTTTTATTTAAAAAATAATCAGGAATACTATAGATTTATTACCTCAATGTTTCTGCATGGAGACTGGAGCCACTTATTTAACAACATGATTGTCCTTTTATTTGTAGGGGGTAATCTGGAAAGAGTTGTTGGAAGATATCGATATATTTCTCTTTATCTTGGAACAGGAATCCTTGCAGGGCTTGTTTCGGTAGGTTATAATATGTGGATGGAACAAGATGCCATTTTCTTTAACCAAACGACAATATCAATTGGAGCATCTGGAGCAATTTTTGGTGTCGTAGGAGCAATCCTGTACATTGTACTTTTAAATAAAGGGCGTTTAGCCGAGATAAGTACAAGCCAAATGGTTTTATTCGTTGCGTTAAGCCTCTATAATGGAGTTGCAAATTCTCAAATTGATCAGGCAGCCCATGTGGGAGGTTTTATAGCAGGTCTAATTCTTACAATATTTTTATATCGAAGACCAAGGAACAGAATTCCTAGTTAAAGTGTAAATGATAATTTTAGTTATCGGAATAAGAGGGTTCATTTATAGTGCTATCAGATAAATATTATTTATTGGGAGGAGCGGTTGTTGCATGAAAATTAACATCTATTATGGTGGAAGGGGGCTTATAGAAGACCCTACTCTTTATGTCATGAGCAAGCTTACATCAGTATTAGAGGAGCTTCGTGTTCAGGTAACAAGGTACAATCTCTATGAGGAAAAGAATGCAATATCTATGCTCCCTAAGACTTTGAAGGAAGCAGATGGTGTTATTCTAGCCACTACAGTCGAGTGGATGGGGATTGGCGGCTTGATGCAACAATTTTTAGATGCCTGTTGGTTTTACGGAGATAAGGATAAGCTTAGTAAACTATATATGCTGCCAATTGTAATGGCAAACACCTATGGAGAAAGAGATGCTGAGTTAACCCTTATTAAGGCTTGGGAGCTACTAGGTGGTATTTCTGTCAGTGGGTTAAGTGCATATGTCGATGATCATGTGGATTTTGAGACAAATTCAGCATATGCTGCGTTAATTGAGAAACAGGCAGAAAGCTACTATCGCATGATTTATCAGAAGGTAAAAATGCTTCCGACAAGTAGTACAGCAATTAATCAGAAGGTTCTATATAGTAGCTCCAATGTGCTGACTCCACAAGAAAGTGAGCAGTTATCCGTATACGTATCTGATGATGCTTATGTGAAGAAGCAGAAGGAAGATATTGAAGAATTAACACAGTTATTTAAGGATATGTTGGATAGTAATCAGGAGGGAGAAGGCGGACAGGATTTTATTAAGAACTTAAAGGATAATTTTCATCCCATTGATGATTTTGTTGCTTCTTATTCCATTCATTTATCCGATGCAAAGAAGACTTTAATTATAGAAATCAATAATAAACGCCTCAAATGCTATTACGGTGAAAAAGTCGATGCAGACGTTATTGCAAAAACAACACATGCTGTCATGAACAGACTTATTCTTGGACGTATAACATTTCAAGGTGCATTTATGTCAGGTGATTTAACGGCAAAAGGTAATTTTAAGACCCTTCGAACCTTTGATCAGGTATTTCAGTTTAATATTTTGTAAAAGCCCAGAACCAAGCAGAATATTTCATAAATTAGCTATGAAAGCTTGCTTTCTAAGAATAATTTATTAATGTTTATATGAGCCAAACAGCAAGGAAACCGCAGGGTTTTGAGCTTGTTCAGAATAAATATATATTTTTAAATTAAATCGGTAACTGAATTGTGAATGTCGTTAATTCTGGAGTTGAATCCACATGAATACTTCCGTAATGAAGGTCTACAACCTTTTTTACAAGTGCAAGTCCTACTCCGGTACCTCCCTTTTTATAGGTTACAAAGGGGATAAAGATTGTTTCCAGTGCTTCTTCAGGAATTGGTACCCCATTGTTACTTATGATAATGCATAATTTAGCAGGGGTTTCATAATTCGCAGGAAGATGTTTAAGCTCAATATGTATGTAATTACCGGGTATAGTAGCTTCAAAAGCATTTTTTATTAAATTGGTTAGTACTTGTTTTATCTTAACCGAATCGCAGCTGTAGTTTGTAAAATGTCCTAGCTTGGAGGGATCAAAAGTAAAACTTAAATTGATTTCCTTTGTAAGTGCCTGTGGCATAAAGCTATTTGTTAGATTATCGATTAAGGTTATCAGATTTGTATTTTCTTTATTAATTAAATTATAGGTATTAAGCAGAGAAGCATCAGCCATTATTTGCTCAAGGTCATTGATTAAGTCATGTAGCTGATCCCAATATTTATAATCTCTTGTTTCCTGGTGAGAGGATTCTATGAATTGAATAGTCCCTTTTAAGAGAGCTAGTGGATTACGAAGTTCGTGAACCAGCATGGAGGTTGCCTTTTTATTGTCAGCGGTCAATGTTTGAATTACTGTTTCAAGTTCAGGATTCGCCTTAACTAAAGAGGCTATGGTATCATTATTAAAAGTTGAGTACATTTATGAGCTCCTTTCGTAGCCTTTATCATAAAGATAAAATCTTTTTGGGAGAATAGGTGTCTTAAACATAATATCAAAATATGGAAAAATATGCAAGTTTAAGTAAACAACAGCTATCGACAAAGGAGGCATTTTTATGGAAAGTAATTGTATTTTTTGTAGAATAATCGCAGGTGAGATTCCCTCTGCAGCCGTTTATGAGGACGAGGATTTTAAAGTTATCCTTGATATATCACCAGCTGCAAAGGGGCATATGGTTATACTCCCCAAAAAGCATGCAGCAAATTTATTTGAACTAGAGGAGGAGGTAGCCTCAAAAGCACTACTGGTAGCAAAAAAGGTTGCGGTAGCAATAAAAGAAGAGTTAAATTGCGATGGAATTAATCTTCTTCAAAATAATGGAGAGGCTGCTGGTCAAACAGTGTTTCACTTCCACATGCATATCGTACCTAGATATCAGGGAGATACAGTTAAGATGACCTGGGCGCCAGGTTCTTATATTGGAGATGAAGCGACAGAACTTGCTGTTAAAATAGCAAATAGAATATAGCAAAACAATATAAAAAAAGAAGGCGAATGCCTTCTTTTTTTATATTAATAAATCAATTTTGCATTTTGTCTGGAAGGTTAATTTGATTAACCAATTACGAATAGATGATGCTACTTCTGCATTGAAATTTCTTTTATCAGATTAACAATAATGTCAATTGACTGGTTCTGTTCGCTCTTTTGCATTGCCGTTACGTATTCAGTCTTTTCATTCAGTACTTTCTTTATTGCAGCAAGTAAAGTTGTGACACTTAAATCCTCTTCCTTTAATACTAAGGAAAATCCCTGACGCTCAAAGGATTCCGCATTCAGGATTTGATCTCCACGGCTGGAAGCAGCTGGTAGGGGAATGAGTATGTTAGGCTTGCGCAGAGCAATAAGTTCACAGATGGCATTTGCACCAGCTCTGGAGATAACAAGATCAGCGGCGGCTAAAAGGTCGCTCAGCTCTTCTTTGATATACTCATATTGCACGTAACCAGGGGTATATTTATACAGTTCATTTAAATTGCCTTTGCCACACAAATGTATAATTTGATAATCCCTAAGCAAGGTGGGAAGAAGTCCTCGGATAGTTTCGTTAATGGTTCTGGAACCAGTACTTCCACCAACTATTAAAAGCACAGGTTTATTTGCTGTAAAACCACAAAAATCAAGACCTTTTATCTTATTACCAGAAAAAAGCTCTTTACGGATTGGAGTGCCAGTCAAAACAGCTTTTCCAGCAGGTAAATAAGGTATGGTTTCTGGAAAGTTTGCACACACCTTAGTAGCAGATGGAATCGCAAGGCGATTAGCCAAGCCAGGTGTAATATCGGACTCATGGATAATAACAGGTATTTTATTCTTTTTAGCAGCCATAACAACAGGAACAGTTACGAATCCACCCTTTGAAAATACCACATCAGGCTTTAACTGTTGAAAGAGTTTACTAGCTTCAAAATAACCCTTAACTACTTTAAAAGGGTCAGTAAAGTTCTTCGGATCAAAATATCTGCGTAGCTTTCCAGAGGAAATACCGTAATAGGGGATATTTAATTCTTCTATTAACTTTTGTTCAATTCCTTGATACGAGCCAATATAGTGAATGTCATATCCTTCTTCTTTCAGCATTGGTAATAAAGCGATACAGGGTGTTACATGCCCCGCAGTTCCACCGCCAGTCAGCACAATCCGCTTCATTTACTTGGTCCTCCATTCTTTCAAGGCTTTTGCTAATTGATCGGGACAGGAGGTCTTTCTTACATCACAAGTGACACCTTCCAACCGTTCTATTACATCTCCAACCTTCATTCCAACTACCAATCTAGAGATACCACCAGCATTACCGGAGCAGCCTCCCTTAAATTGTAGGGAACAAACGGTATTCGTATTCTCATCTATTTCAAAACTAATCTCACGGCTGCATACTCCGGAAGTCTTATAAACCATATGAAATCCCCTTCTTATGTTCTAATCTAAATATATGTTACCCTAATAGATTAGGGTACTCATAACCGAGTACATTGTATATCAGAAGGCTATATTTTGCAATGAATTAATTATAATATTTGTATTTATATTTACTTTAGGATACAATGAAAGCAGGTAAATATACAGATATAGGAGGAAAGAGATGAGTAGAATTGGTATCATTGGAGCAATGGACGAAGAAGTAAATCAATTAAAAGCTCTAATGCAGGAGGTTTCAATAAAAGCAATTGCGAATATGGAGTTTTGTGAAGGAAAACTGCAAGGTAAAGATATAGTTGCAGTCCGCTGCGGTATAGGTAAGGTGAATGCAGCAATCTGCACACAAATACTAGCTGATTTATATAAAATAGATGCAGTAATTAATACTGGAGTTGCAGGTTCCCTTCGTAAGGAAATTGATATACTAGACATTGTTCTTTCGACCGATACCTTACAGCATGATGTAGATGCAACTGGATTTGGTTATGCACTAGGTGTAATACCAAGGATGGAACAGTCAATCTTCTTAGCGGATTATAATCTAAGAGAACTCGCTAGCCAGGTATGTAAGGAAGTAATACCCGAGGTTGGTGTTCATATTGGCAGAGTGGTTAGTGGAGATCAATTTATATCGGATAGTGGAAAGAAGGATTGGTTAATCGAGAATTTTGAAGGATATTGTACCGAGATGGAAGGTGCGGCAATTGCACAGACGGCATATTTAAATGGTATTCCCTTTCTTATTATTCGTGCTATTTCAGATAAAGCGGACCATAGTGCTGAAATGGCATATTCTGAGTTTGAAGAACTGGCAATTAATAATACAGTAAAATTGCTTCAAGGTTTAATTCCGCTTCTGTAGATGGAACTTAACAGCAAAGATTAGTTATAAATTATAGTAAAGCTGACATGTGATGCTCCCGATGGTAGATAGTGTAGTAACTGTTTTCCGATATTGGGGGCATTTTTATATACAATAATAAGATTACGGATTTATAGAGCCTCTTGCGAAAACCAAGTTAATTAAAGTATAATAATTACATATATTGCCATGTTATGAAATATGGAAGGAGATTACGATTTTGGAAAATCAACAGAAAATAGCTGGAATTATACATAGTATGGAAAAGATTATTGTGGGAAAAAGAGAGGTAATTGAATATGCCTTGATTGCCCTGCTAGCAGGGGGGCATTTACTTTTGGAGGATGTGCCTGGTGTTGGAAAGACGACCCTTGCAAAGAACCTGGCATTGACCATCGGTTGTGGTTTTACCAGAATACAATTTACCCCTGATACCTTGCCCAGTGATGTAACAGGTCTATCGATTTATAATATGCAGTCAGGTAAATTTGAGTATTTAAAAGGTGCAATTATGAACCATATTATTTTGGCTGATGAGATTAATCGTACCTCACCCAAAACACAGGCAAGCTTACTGGAGGCTATGGAGGAAAAGCAGGTTACAGTGGATGGCATCACCTATGCTCTATCCAAGCCTTTTATGGTAATAGCAACTCAAAATCCAATCGACTATCTTGGCACCTATAATCTGCCGGAAGCCCAGCTTGATCGTTTTATGATGAAGCTCTCTGTTGGATATCCGGATGCGGGTGAAGAAAAAATGATGGCAGAACGTTTTTTAAACCACCAGTTAGGTCAAACCCTTGAAGCAGTGACAGATGGCGAGACAATTCTGCAGATGCAAAAGGAAGTGGAAGCAGTAAAAGTTCATCAAGACTTAGTTTCCTATGTAACTAAAATAGTGCAGGAGACAAGGAAAGACAGCAATATATCATTAGGAGCAAGCCCTAGAGCAACCCTTGCCCTACTACGTGCGGCCCAGGCACATGCCTATTTAAATGCAAGAAACTATTGTATTCCGGATGATATTATTAAATTAATTGGTCCGGTATTAGCGCATCGTATCATACTTTCACCAGAAGCAAGGCTATCCCAAACAAAGGTGGAAAAACTATTAAAAACAATTACGGCAAAGGTTCATATTCCAGTATTGACTAGCGTATAGTCTGAACTAAGCTTTAATACACAGGTAGGTATGTTAAAGTAATTAGTTGTTATTGTTAATTCAAAGCAGACATTTAACGAAGAACAAACTTATGTGAGAGGGAGGTAAAGTTTATGAGATTAAACCGTATTATCTGTGTGATTGCGATAATTGGAAGTGGAGTCTTTGTTTCCTATTTTGGTGGGTCTATTTCGTATTCCTTATTTTACCTTTCTTTATTAACTCCGCTGTTATCGTTTTTATATACTCTATTTGTATATTTTCAATTTAAACTTGCACAATCGATAGAAAGTGTATTGGTGCGAAAAGGTGAGTGGAATGATTATTCTTTTACAATCGCAAATGAAAACTTTATAACCTTTAGCAGAATTAAAGTTAATTTCTTTAAGGAGAAATCCACCATGGAGATTAGTTCTGGGATTAACGAATATTGTTTATTGCCAGGAGAGAGTGAGAAATTATATACCAGAATGAAATGCAATTACCGTGGGGAATATGAGGTCGGAATTGATTCTGTTGAAGTGACGGATTACTTATATCTTTTTACCATAAAGTATCCACTGCCTTCAAGACTTAAAGTATATGTACTTCCCAGAGTAGTTCCTATTGATAGGCTGGGAATTGCTTTAACACAGGAAGATGTGAAAAATCCAACCAGGTATAGCAACACAGCAGAAGAGGAGTTGGATACGGAGATTCGAAAATACAGTCCTGGAGATAGTAGAAAGCGCATCCATTGGAAGGCTTCTGCTAGAATGAAAGAGCTAATCTCCAGAAAATATCAAGAAATTCCAAAGTCAGAGATTGCAATTTTCATGGATCTTGCTCGAATAAAAGAGGAGGAATTAAAAGTAATTATTTTTGAAGATAAAATAATTGAAAGCGTACTTGCCATAGCGAATTATTACGCAGTACGAAATACTCCTGCTCATATTATTTATGATAAAGCGGAACGAACAAACTATACCATATCCTCCAAAGAAACCTTTAATGTCTTCTATAAAGCCTGTGCCAAAATTAACTTTGATGGAAAACAGCCAATTGAGGCGCTAATTGCGGAAAGCCTAAGAAAAGGGGAAAGAGGGATGTTCTATATTGTTGTTACCCATACCCTTTCCAAAGAATTGTATATGACAGCCCTGAAGGCACTTGCCTTGCAAAATAGCATAAGTATTCTTTTTATTAGTGATGATGTGACCGAGGCGACAAAGGACCTTATGGATGGAATTAGGTTATCAGGAATTAAAATATATCAGATTATGTCGGATAATGACATTGAAGACATATTGTCAAAAGAGATTGCTTAGCAAACCATAAATTCCTGGAGGGTATTCTTATGCTAAAAAAGAAGGAAGAACTTAATAATATTTATAATGCATTGTTAAGCATGGCTTTAGTCTTTGCATTTATTTTGGCCATTAATGGATATTATAATTTTAGAGTAACCATGTTTCTTTGCGGAATTCTTGCGGTAGGATCAGCAGTATTGGTCTATCTGTTTGACTTGTTTCGGAAAAATATTATTACATATCTGCTACTAGCGGCAGTAGTTGTCCTATCCATTGTTATCCTTGTTAGATTAAGCATCAATCCTTGGGAACAAATTTTAAATTTTATTGTCTGGATTGGTGAGTACAATGGCAGCATAGAGCAATACTCGTCAAAATATGCTTATGCAGTGCTTTTAGGAGTTTCGTTTATTGCAGCTATCGTTTTCTATTTAATCATTCGGAGGCAAACCTTAAAATATATTTTAGCTATTGTAATAGCAACTACATTAATTATCCTGTCTATTGGTCATATTAATTTAAATAAAGCAACGGTTTTAATTTGCATTTTTTATATTATGACAAACCTTGCTGAAATTTGTGAGACTATCTATTGCAGAAAGATCGGTATCCAAAAAAAACTAGGCGGTATTCTTTATCTGGTTCCAGTATGCCTCATGTTGGCACTCTTTACAGCACTATTGCCCGCAAGGCCTGAGCCAATGAAATGGACTGCAATCAAGATGATGTATCAAAATATTAAAGAGCAATATGAGGTTATGAAAACAAATATTGAATATTATTTTAAGGATGGAAAAAGTGAGTTTTCTGTAAATTATACAGGATATTCAGAAGATGGGGGAGAGCTTAATCAAGGCGGAACGGTTATTAAAGATAACAAGGTTGCCCTTAAGCTTGCGGGATTGTCCGAGGACAAAACAGTATATCTTACTGGATCGGTAAGTGATATTTATGACAGCAATCGATGGGTAAAAAGTAAACTTAACTATATGGAGCAGGACTTGGAATATCGCCTGGACTATAAAGAATTATATGCTGCAATTGCGAGACTTGGTCAAGAAGCGCAAAAGGACAACGCCTTAGTAAAAAAAAGAGAAATACAGATTAAATATAACAACCTCAAAACAAAAACCTTTTTTTATCCCCTTAAGATGAATGAGTATACCATTTATACCAGCTACAAAAAGCTGTCACTTGATATGCCGCAGATTAGCTTTAAAAAACCACGAGGAAATGGTACCTCCTATCAAGTGGAATACTTTGAATTAAATTTGAAAGATAATGCTTTTGCCAACTTGCTAATGGAACAAGATGCATTTACATATTCTAATTATGGTGGGCCAATACCATCGGAAGAAACAAAGTCCTGGATTAATATGAAATCCCTTAATGAGTATGGCTTCGAGGATTCTGCATATTGGATGGAAACGTATCAAAACCTGAAAGCTAGAGCAAAAATGATTCAGGAACGCTATTTAGACCTTCCGGATAAGTTACCAGAACGCGTCTATCAACTAGCACAGGATCTTACAAGGGACTATTCCACAAAGTATGAGAAATTAAAAGCAATCGAACAATACCTTATATCAAATTATACATACACCTTAGAAGTAGAACCTCTCCCAGAAGGTAAAGATTTTGCAGATTACTTTCTTTTTGAAACAAAACAAGGTTACTGTACTTACTATGCAACTGCAATGGCTGTACTTGGCCGTTGTATTGGAATTCCCACCCGATATGTAGAAGGTTATCTTGGGGTGTTTGACAAAAAAGACGGTGACATGTATTTGGTGACAAATAGTCAGGCGCATGCGTGGGCAGAGGCTTACTTTGAAGGAGTTGGCTGGATACCCTTCGAGGCAACGGCACCATTTTATGAAAATCGTTATTCTGCTTGGCCAACAGCATCTAATTCCATTGGGAATGGGAATGCCTCTGGTAATTATAATTATCCTAATCCAGGACAAAATTTATCCGAAGATCCAGTTATAGATCAAGAGGTTATATTAGAAAAAGAAAATACCAAAGGGACAGCGTTTCTTTTGTTGCTTTTAATTCCGTTGTTACTTATCCTTCTGGTAATTTATTATATAATACTTAAATACCGTTATAAAGCATTATTAGCTAACTCAGATAATAGTATGAAAGTTCATATCCTGTTTCTAAGGATCTTACACCAACTAAAAAGAGAAGGCTTTCAGTTACTTCCACAGGAAACCGTGTTTATGCTGTCAAAACGAGTGCAGGAAGATTTTAGATATAAAGGCATCACCTTTGTTCAGGTGGCAGATGTGTTTATGCGCTGCAGATATGCCCAGGAAGAGATGAAGCCAGAGGATGTCAGCAAATTAAGAAGCTTCCATCTTGGACTATTAGAAAAAGAGAGGCAGGAGGAATCCCGCCTCAATATATGGATAAATGAATTTCTATTTTTAATGAAAAAATATAATTAGCGTGGAAAACGTCCCAATATTAATCCCTCTTAGTTTTTACCCTTAATGGTAGCAAAATTAACGCCAGTATAATAATACTGAAGAATATCTTCAAAAGAAGAGCCTTCCTCTGCCATGGCATTTGCACCATACTGGCTAAGTCCCACTCCATGTCCTGCGCCGTTACAGATGATTCGCACGTTACCTTCATAGTTTTCTATGTAATAATGATTGGAGGGCAGGCTGAGCACTTTAGCAAATTCTTCGCCAGATACGGTCAAGTTACCGAGTTTCATTTCCAGTACATAATTGGCACTGTCTCTGGTATTAACCATTACATTTTCAAAGAAATTGTCCGTAGTTACACTAAGGTCTGGATAATATTTAATCAATAGATCGAGGATATCGCTGACATTATACTCCAAAATCTTAAGATAATTAATTGAGGTAACATCCTGTTTGCTGGGTACGCTCAAAAGATATGGAATTTCAATTCCCCAGGCTTCGGAAGCATTTCTAGTTGAACCGGAGCCTGTGTTAAAAAATACAGGAAGAATAAGTGCATCTTCGTATAGAAGAACTTCACCTTCTGTTGCATACACTGCATTTTCAAGACGACTTAGATAGGTATTATAATCCTCATTACCCCATAACTTACTAAGATCATCCAAACTTATATAGGCTAAACCTAGTTCTGAGGTTGTAAAGGTTTTTTGCTCAGGACTCTTCTCTGTGAGGAGAGAAATATTATATAAAGCATAGGTACGAGCAATGACTGCCTGAGCCTTAAGAGCCTCTAGCTCGTAGCTGGCAGGCATATTGGCAGCAACCACACCAAGCAGATAATTTTCAAAGGTTAGCTTATCTCTCGAGCCGTTCACCTCATAGTAAATGGTAAAGTCAATGATTTCAGAGGAAGACTTGGGAGGATGATTCGAAATAAGCAGTGTAAGGATAAATGGAAATAGAAAAACCACCGCACAGACAATCAAAGTTTTTAAGAAAATTTTTTTCATATACCCTCCTAGCTTATATAGCATTATTACATTATATTGATGAGAGCATGAGATTATGAGTAGTAATATCCATCTACATTGTGTAGGATTATGAGGAATATAAATCAAAGGGTTACAAAGCAACGATGTCTTGCTATAATAAGAATAGATAATATAAAGAAAAGCTTGGAACTGATATACATAATCTGATATTGCTGAGAGGAAATAACATGTTTAAGAATTATATTTTTGACTTATATGGAACGCTGGTGGATATACATACCAACGAAAATAAGAGAAGTTTTTGGGAGAAAGTAAGGCTGTATTACTTATTTCACGGCGCTGAGTACTCAGCGAATGAAATAAAAAAGAATTATCGTAGACTATGCCAGCTGGAAGAAGCGAAGAGGGATAATTGTGATGAGGTTGAAATAGATATTACGCAGGTGTTTCAACAAATTTATGAAGATAAAGGAGTTAAAGCAGATAAGGAGCTTGTGGAAGAAACAGCGAAGGTATTTCGAATATTATCCTTAGACTATGTTAAGCTATATGAGGGCGTCATTGAACTGCTGGAAGCTCTAAAAAGTCAGGGTAAAAAGGTGTTTTTGCTATCAAATGCCCAACGGGAATTTACTATGCCGGAGTTTCAGATGTTAAAACTGCCAGAGTATTTTGATGGAATCTTATTATCCTCAGATTATGGGTATAAAAAACCCTCCCCTAAATTTTATAGTGCGTTGATAGAGCAATACCAGTTAAATCCCAAGGAAAGTATTATGATTGGAAATGATTATATCGCTGATATTAAGGGTGCTAAAGAAGCGGGGCTGGCTACACTCTATATACATTCCAATATTTCTCCCGAGATTGAAGGAGAGCTGTTAAGTGATTATACTATCATGGATGGTAATGTTCGCTTGGTAAAAGATATGGTTTTATAAAATAATGGCTGTTGCAAAAATATAATTATTTTTTGCAACAGCCATTATTGGTTATAGTTCTACCAAAGCGAAATCCAGCTCAGGGTTAAGCAGTTATATCATTGTACTATCTTAGCTTTTCTTAACCTTAATTCCCTGCTTTGTTGCGTAAGTGTAGGCAGCAGAAGTTGATGGTGTATAAATGGTAAGCTTTGTTGCGCCTTTAAAAGCATCAGTACCAATGGTCTTAACAGTGGCAGGTATCGTTATCTTGGTAAGCTTTGTACATCCGTCAAAAGCACCGCCTTGAATCTTAGTAATAGTACTTGCTACCGTATAAGAGGTTGCTGTCTTTCCAGCAGGATAAGCAACTAAGATTGCCATATCTTTACTAAAGATAATCCCATCTTTAGCAACAAACTTAGCATTGCCTTTGGCTACAGCAAAGGATTTAATTCCAGTAGAAGCTGCAAAGGCTCCATCTCCGATACTGGCTACTCCTTTTGGTATAGTTACATCGGTAAGCTTTGTATTATAGAAGGCATTTTTGCCGATAGTTGTCAGTGTACCAGGATAAGTAACTTTAGTAACTTTCGTATTTGCAAAAGCATTTGCACCAATCTCTGTAACAGGCTTGCCATAAGCCTTGGAAGGTATTGTAACAGAGGTACTAGAGCCTGTATAACCTGTAATTACAGCAGCATCCTTTGTTAATTTAACAGTAAAATCCTTAAGCTTATCCTGCTCTGCTTTCGCTTTATCAAGTCCACTTATAGTAAATGTGATTTCACATTTGGTAAAAGGGAGCTTAGGTGTGAATAAGGAAGCAACCTCCTTGTTCCATATGTTAAGGCACATAATTTGAACATAGGTAAAGCTTTCAGGATTAAGAATTGCTTTATCAAAGGTATAGATGGTCTTACCATCAATTTTAACAGAGACATCCTTCACTTTAATACTTTCATAATTGGGAATGTCCGTAGATACATAGAGCTGTGACATGGAGGTTTCTGTTGAAAAGTCTGGTTTATCCAATGTTACAGTATAAGTCCCATCTTTTGTAATAGCAGCATCTGTAAAGGTTCCTTTGTAGGAAGTAACCTTGGTACCACTTACAGAGCTAAGACCTTTAAAAGCATCCTTTCCAAAACCATAAGTGGGTTCATCATAGGCATTACGGAAGATCCAGATCTGTGTATTAGTCTGGACACCCATGTAAGCATGATAATCCAATGTTGTTGCTGCAGAGGCAGTAGGTGCAAAGCTTAGTATCATTGCAAACATAAATGCGGCTGCTAAATAACGTAAAATATTTTTTTTCATAAACGTAAACCCTTTCTGTTAAGAATTAGGAGATATGTATTTCTATCTTCTACTATAGCATAGAAAGGGTGTACAGACAATTAGTTAATTTATTGATTTAACTAGGTTATCACATCCACTTTGTAGCCCAAACCTGTACTTCCTTCAAAGCATTATCTAAAGCTTTTCCCTTCACGGTAAGCTCATATTCAATTCTTACCGGAGTTTCAGGGTACACATTTCTTTTTATAATTCCTAGCCCTTCTAATTCTTTAAAACGTTCTCCGAGCATACGGTCACTTAAATGTGGAATCTGTGAGGATATATCGGAAAATCTTTTTGGACCATCCATCATTACTTTAATTATTAAACCAGTCCAGCGCTTCCCCAGTATTTCAAACGCTCTTTCATATTTGGGACATAAAGAAACATCATGCATAATATCACCTCATCCTAGGCAAAGTAAAAATATGTTATAACTTTATTTATGACAAATAAAACGACTCGTCATTTCATCTTGTTTTAATTATATTTTCAAGTACTTACTTGACAATAGAAACAAACTTATAGTAACATACTTACATAAAGTAAGCAATAAAATTCTAAAATAACATAGAAATAAAAAGAGAAGGTTTGTGAGTTTAGATAAATTAAGGAGCAAACATATTCTAATTTGTTAGCGAATGAAAGGAGAGTATTATGAATCATAATTCCAATAACACGGGGGATAAAATGCCTGTACTTTTTGTAGGACACGGATCACCGATGAATGCAGTGGAGGATAACGAATATACAAGAGAATGGGAAAGAGTGGCAAAGCTTATTCCCACACCTACAGCGATATTGGCTATCTCAGCGCATTGGTACACGGAGGGTACACGAATTATTGACGAAGAATATCCCAAGATGATATATGATATTTATGGATTTCCAGAAGAGATCTATAAGATTGAATATAAGTCAAAGGGATCACCTGAATTTGCTAAGTTAACGAAAGAATTGGTACAAAAAGAGGTTAAGACTGATTACAATTGGGGCTATGACCATGGAACCTGGTCCGTTCTTCATAGGATGTATCCAAAGGCAGAGATTCCGGTATATCAGCTAAGTATAGATAGAAATGCAGATGCTCAAACACATTATCAGCTAGGAAAAGAATTGGAGAAGCTTCGAGAACAGGGAGTACTAATCTTTGGCAGTGGTAATGTGGTGCATAATCTTAGACTGGTGGATTGGTCTGTGGAAAAAGGTTTTGCTTGGGCAGAAGAATTTGATGCGTACATCAAAGATAAGGTACAAAAGAGGAACTTTGATGATGTAATTCAATATAAGAAGGCAGGGCAAGCAGCTTTAAGATCGTTTACGACACCTGAGCATTTTTATCCACTCTTATATGTACTTGGAGCGTCGAAGGATAGTGACGAGCTAATGGTTTTTAACGACTCCTGTACATTAGGAGCCTTGTCCATGACCTCCTATATGTTTTACTAAATTGAAATCCTATAGATTATAGCCATTCTATAATTTACAATGGCTGATGCAGAGAGGAGTAAGCGATGCTAAAAAAATTAGATTATAAGAAGATGGGAAAAAGTGATTTGGGATGGCTTCAAAGTATTTTTCACTTTTCCTTTGCAGAATACTATAATCCTTTGAATATAAATTTTGGAGTACTAAGAGTGATTAATGATGATTTAATTGCTCCGGATACTGGCTTTGATACTCATCCGCATAAAGACATGGAGATTATATCTTACGTAATAGACGGTGAGCTAACTCATGGCGATAGCATGAAAAATAAAAGTACTTTGCAGCGAGGACATGTTCAATATATGAGTGCAGGAACAGGGGTATATCATAGTGAACATAATTTAGGAAGCGAAGTAACAAGAATATTACAGATATGGATTTATCCAGATCGTCTTGGGCATACGCCACAGTATGGAGAGTATAGATTGGACTGGGATTTGAGAAAAAATAAATGGTTTCACGTTGTGTCCTCCATAGAAGGAGCAGCACCCATCAAAATTCATCAGGATGCCAATCTTCATGTAGTATATTTGGAGCAAGGAAATTCTATTAATTATAAGATCGATAAAAATCGACAGGCATATTTGGTACAAATAGAAGGAACTGCAAATATCAACAACTTGGTCTTGGAAGCCAGGGATGCTATGGAGGTTTCTGAAGAAGAACTGGAAATCAAGGCAGAAATGGACTCCCATATTCTTTTAATCGAGATGCGAAAAACCGTTAATTAAGAAATTTATAGTAGTTGTTATAAGAAAATCTTCAAATGATGCAAAAATGATACAAAAATTAGATATCCTATATAGAAAGAATATAAATGTTGCGAATTCAAGTAAAGTTTGATACTTTAGTGCCTTGGGTTCGCAATTATTTTTTTGATGGATGTAAAAACAATACCATTAATATAGACAGAGTTTTGTAATAAAAGGAGGAAGAGGTTTTGAGGAAATACCAAATACTGATTGTCGAGGATGAAAAGCCGATTCTTAATTTAATTAAGATTAGTCTATCTGCACAGGGATATCTTTGCGATACTGCCTCTGATGGATTGGAAGCAGCAAATAAACTGGAAGAAAAACGTTACGACTTAATCCTTCTTGATATTATGCTGCCAAAAGTGAATGGATATGAGTTGATGGAATATATAAAGGGATATAAAACCCCAGTAATCTATCTGTCAGCGAAAGGAAAAGTAGAAGATAAGGTAAAGGGACTTAGATTAGGAGCTGAGGATTATATTACAAAGCCCTTTGAACTAGTGGAGCTGTTAGCAAGAATAGAGACCGTACTTCGACGTTTTAATAAATATGAAGTGGAGTATGTCCTTGAGGATATAGTAATTAACACCAACGCACATACCGTTAAAAAGGGAGAGAACGAAATCATATTAACCCAAAAGGAATTTATGTTACTAGTTCTATTTATGGAAAATCAAAACCTGGCGTTATTTCGGGAGCAAATCTATGAAAGAGTCTGGGGAGGTGAATATACCGGGGACAGCAGAACGGTGGATTTACATGTACAAAGATTACGGAAGAAGCTAGGCTTAGAGAAAAAAATTATTGCAATTCAAAAAGTGGGGTATCGATTGGAGATTTAGATGAAGTTAACTTGGAAAATATTCTTTAGCACCTTTATTCTGGTGCTTTTGGCATTAAGCTTAGGCGGAACTCTCCTACTATCTATTTCCTTCTCACGTTCTGTTGAAGGAGCTGTGGAGCAAATCTGCAAAGACAACCGTATGATAATGACTGAAATAGTAACTCTAATTGGTAATTACAATAAGTCTGTCTATCGAAATGAGGAGGATGCGCTTAAGAGCATCCTGGCAGCTTTAAGTGATAATTGGACGGTGGACAATAGGGAATACAGAGTAAGAAATGAGCTGGGAATTACATTACAGGAAAGTTCAGGAATGAAGAAACTTATAAATATAGAACAAACAAAGTTGGATACCGTTGTTTACCAAATATATAAATTAAAGGATAGGTATTACCTACAAGCGGAGACAAGGCTACAATTAAAGGAGCAAGTTATTGCGATAGAAAATTCTAACGATATAACAACTATATTCGAAACACGTAAGGAACAGCAATTACTATTTTTCGAAATTGTGCTTATCGTGGGGGGATTATGTGCGATTGTTAACTATATATTCACTATTTGGATAACTAAGCCGGTTATAGATCTTGCGAAAGCAACCAAAGAAATTTCAGAAGGAGATATGGGAATAAGAGTCACTATAAAATCTAAGGACGAGCTAGGAACCCTAGGCAATAACTTTAATGATATGGCAGATACACTGGAAGAAAAAATGCACGAGCTGAAAGCAGCAGCCAGACGACAGGAGGATTTTGTCGGTAGTTTCGTGCATGAAATTAAAACACCTCTGACCTCAATTATTGGGTATGCTGATTTGATGCGTTCAAAAAAACTGGATGAGGAGACTCTATTTGAAGCTGCCAATTATATCTTTTCTGAAGGAAAGCGTCTGGAAGTTTTATCCCTTAAACTATTGGAATTATTAGTGGAAGGAAAACAGGAACCCAATTATCGTATCATTGCACTTAGCATTATGGTGGATGAGGTTCTTGATGTCATACAACCAGCACTGCGAGAAAAGGCGATTAACCTAACGCTTGATATTCCACGTATCATAGTTAAGGCAGATATAGAGCTAATGAAAACAGTCATTCTCAATCTTTTAGACAATGCCAGAAAGGCAGTTAGAAAGAAAGGTAGTATAGCAGTAACTGCTTTTAGCCAAGAGGATAGGGTGGTTTTAATAATAAAAGACAATGGAATAGGGATACCAAAAGAGGATCTGGATAAGATAGCAGAGCCTTTTTATATGGTTGATAAATCCCGGTCCCGGTCGGAGGGTGGTGCAGGACTTGGTCTTGCAATCTGTACCCAGATTATGAAATTTCACAAGGGTAAATTAACGTTTGAGAGTGATCCGGGGCAAGGAACAAGCGCAATACTTACCTGGAAAGGAGTTGTGGGATGAAATTAAATAGAAGATATATTCGTATAATAGTTGGGTTAGTTATGACATTTTTTATGGTATTCATAATGCCCTACCTAATATTTCTGATACAGGATGCAAAGCTTATTAATAAAATTAAACATACAAAGATTACTCCGATATCGGTAAGCAGCGAAGCTAATGATGAACTGGAATTAAAGGATAAGCTTAATTTAATAGAAGGTGGAACCAATGAAATTGAACGCGTAGAGCTTAAAATGGGTGAAGTATATAGTCTATATGAAGCGCGTAAGCAATGCTTTGATGAGCTTTGTAAAATTCCCGTACTTCAAATGGACACCTATGGACCAATCAGAGATGAGATTGACATTGCCCCCACACTATTCATTAACACAGGAACTCCTTCCCATACCATGATTGCTTGGACCGGTTCGGTTACAATTAAGGAGGTTACGTATAACATTGCTCTTGATGAGAAAAGTGAGAAGCTAATTCTGCTACAGGTTGTTAAGGTAGACGAGGCACAAAGAAATGAATTGCAGGCAGCGATAGAAACGGACTGGAAAAATTATTTAAAATAACCAATAAAGATACAAGCGTGATGCAAACAAGAGATAAAATAAAGACATCAAAGATAACATAGGAGGATGACATGAAAAAGAAAATGTTAACAGTAGTACTAATTGGTTGCCTTGCGTTGTATACCGTAGGTTGTGGGACAAAGGAGTCGAACAAGGAGGCAGATAATAAGCCGAATACAGAAGTAAGTGAGGTTACGTCTGAGGCACCTAATAAGGAAAGTCAGCAAGAAGTTATTCCTACAGAAGCTGTAAAAGAGGAAGAAAAGGCTTTAGAATATGAAACACAGGATAGTAATAAGGGTGCGAATCAGACCGTTGCAGTCGCTTCTGCAGCAGATATTGATATGGTAAGTTTGCCGGAGGGAATAAAAGGACTAAAGGCAGAAACCACTCCTAATATTGAGTTACAGCAATTAATTATTGACTATTATGAAATTCCAGAGGATTTCTATGAAGCTACAAGTTATGATTATAATTATGTGGATTTGGATGGTGACGGCACAGATGAAATATTTGCTGTAGTCAGTGGACCCTACACCAGTGGTTCCGGTGGCAGCAGTGCACTATGGGTAATTGAAAGCGCAGGTAAACTTCATGTAAATCAAAACTTTATGCTGATAAATACACCAGTAATTATAAGTGATACCGTAACGAATGGGTTAAAGGAGCTTATTATACCTTATTACGGTGGAGGAGCAGAAAGCTCTTACTCTGTACTTGTGGGCAAGGAGGGGTTATACCCTAGGGTATCTGATGGAAAAATGATTGAGTCTCTGAATGGGATTACAGGAACAGCAATCATAGCAAATGATAAGATAAAAGAAATTGAAGCAGGTATCCTGGAATTGAATTTGCTGTCAGAAGAGACTGAGAAATAGTTATAAATAAATCAAAATTGGACCCTATTACGGTACTGGTAATAGAGTCCTTTTAAATGATTGGAATATTCAATTACATAAGACATTTAGATAAATACCTGGCAAAGAAGAAAATAAATTAAATGTCCTTAATTAAGCTTTTTAAATTTAGGCTATCCTCAAAATGAGGGTCAACGCTAAGCGATTTATTAACATATAATAATGCCTCATCAAATTGCTGTAAATTATAGTAGGATAAAGCAACCTCATAGTTAACGGTTGCATCTTCGCCATAAAATTCCAGGGAAGTTTTAAAAAGTTCGATAGCATCCAGGTCGTAACCAAAATATCCAAGTAACGAGCCTAAGCAATAGGACAGATCACCTTCCTCTCCAATCGGGAAATAATTATCCCAAACATTATTTATTACAGCAACAAGTTCCTCTATCGGAAAATCCTCTTCCGTCCTAATTCGATCAAGCAAGGTATTATAAAATTCAAGAAAGGTTCTGGAATCCCAAACAGTATACCGTAGGAAAGTTAACAATTCCTTCGTGGTAAGAGTTGTACTGTGAGGAACAATCGCCTTTTTAATCACATAAAAGTCATCCGGTCCAATGGATTCTACAATCTCGTGATAAGACAGGGAGGTTTCTATGAAATCGTGGGAACGACTGCTCAGTAAAAATAAGGACATGGTTACATTTTCATGGTCATATAGACTGTGTATTGCTTTACCCCCAAGAGAATTAAAAAATAGTTCCAGGGCATGAAAGTTAACGGTTAAGGAAATAGAGCCATGTTTTGATAGAAAGGGATGATAGTTCTTATTCATGGACTCAATATTTCTATAGCCCTTATCCGTTGAAATCAGAATAATGTCATCCTGAAACAGCATTCTTAATCTTTCAATACAGTTTAGTGCGATGTTTGGTAAGTAAAATGCAGTGTCCTCCAAACAATTCTTATAAAACGAAAGAATTTCATTCTGTTTAGTGTCCTCATAATAATTGCTGTCAGGAAGCTGTACGTCGGTGTAGTAATAATCCAAGCCGGCTAGTATTGATTTATCAGAGGGATCAGCCTGTTCTTTCTGGGAAGTAACTGTTATGAGACCTTCAAAAATCTCACCTCCCTTTACATAAAAGGTATCTTGCGGAAGGCTGTCAAACGTGTAGTTGGCAAATAGGATAAGAGGATTTTTAAGCTGACCTTTACGTAGAACTTCACCACTATAACATAAGGTAAGCTCCTCATCCTTTGTCATATCAAAGATAGCACAATCTAAGATTCCACTTTCGAAATATGGTTTTAAGTAACTATGGTTCTGCCAGTAGGCAGCATTTCGTTCAGCAAAATCAGAGACAATGTATTTAAACTTCAAGCCTTTAAGGGAAGATTTATCAAGCATGGATTGAAATCTTTTCAGAAAGGTGTATGTAAACCTTCCCACTCCTGCAGCTAATTCCAATAAGTAAATAGTAGTATCTTTTTTATAGTCCTTGCTAGCAACAAAATCTCTGCAGTAGCCAAAGGCTGTTTTTGCATAGAGATTTGCGATATATGGATTGGTGGTGATATATTGAGGGACAATTCCTTTAATCCAAGCTTCTGGCCCTTGATTTGCATAGAAGTCAGACTGTAATTTCCACACCATAGATTGAGATAATGGTTTTTTATCTTCCAGAATTACACCGAGATCTTCATTCATTTTTGAAGCCTGAGTTTTTTTAAAATTGTGTTCTCTATTAATCTGTGCCAAAATATTTCCTCCCAAGTACGAAACTTAAATACTTTCATTTTTATTTTATAGTATTGCCAAATTTTAATTAATAGGTACCCTGCTAGTACTTGCATAATGTTTGATGTCATTATACTAAATGAAATAGAATACCGCCACATTTTTTAAGCTATTCTATTTTCAGTTGACGTATTTATAAATCATATGTTACTATTAACCTATGTTACAAGATGAGGTGTTAATAATGTCAATAAGATATGCGTTATTAGGATTATTAAGTTGGAAAGCCGCCACAGGCTATGAATTGAAGAAATTAATGGAGGAGTCTTCCTTTATGTACTGGTCTGGTAATAATAATCAGATCTATAAGGCACTAATACAAATGCAAGAGGATGAACTGGTGACCAGTGAAGTGATTCATCAGGACAATGCACCCACAAAGAAGATATATTCTATTACGAAAAATGGGTTAACAGAGTTAAAACAATGGTTAATTATGACACCGGAAGCCCCTGAAATAAAGAAAGTATTTTTAGTGCAGCTGGCATGGTCAGAAATATTAAGTGATCAGGAGATTAATGAATTATGTTCCAGTTATGAAAAGGTTATAAGAAACCAACTGCTGATGGAACAGGAAAAGTTAAGACGCGGGCTTCTGGCACCGAATAGGAATCCTAGAGAAAACTTGATATGGGAAATGATTTCAGAGAATTTGATTTCTACTTATAAAAGCGAGCTTCAGTGGATTGATATGTTTAGACAAAGATTGTTTGAAAATAAGGAAATAGAGGAGAAAGAAAAAATGAATTATCAAATAAGAGAAATGGATAATAAAAAATATATAGAAGTAATTTCATTGACGAATCAGTTAAGTAAAGAGGAGGATGTACTTGAGCTAATATCCCTATGCTGGGAGCAGGAGACCTATCATTTGATGCTTCATTATGAGATTCTATCAGAAGACTTTTTTAAGCTTAGAACAAAATTAGCAGGGAATGTAATTCAAAAGCTAATTAATTATAATATTAAGACAGTAGCATTAATTCCTGAAGAAGCAATCGGAAAAGGCAGATTTAACGAAATGACAATGGAAACAAATAAGGGGAGTCATTTTAGAATTTATGAGAATAAAGATGAGGCTGAAAAATGGCTTCTTAAGTAATGAAAAGGAGGATAACAATGGAGTTAAGTACGAAGTCAGTGGATAACTCATTAAGATCAGGTCGATTTACCTTTGTTGATGTTGAAACGCCAAACTATAAAAATGACTCCATATGTTCTATCGGGGTCATATGCCAGGAAAATGGAAAAGAACTTTTTAGCCAGTATTACCTTGTTAATCCTGAAGCAAAATTTGATTATTTTAACACAAAGCTTCATGGGATTACTCCTAGAATGGTTGAAAAAGCCTTGCCATTTTCTAAGGTTTGGGAGGAAATAAAAGAATATTTTTCAAATGCTATCGTGGTAGCACATAATGCAACCTTTGATTTGAGTGTTATTTCAAAAGCACTCAATACATATGGCATTACAGTTTCAAGTTTTAATTATATTTGTACGGTAGCAAAAGCTCGTAGACATCTTCCCAAAGAGAAATATGGGAGTTTTAAGCTAGATGTTTTAAGTAAGGCTTTTCAGATCGAACTGGAACAACATCACAATGCTATGTGCGATACCATAGCATGTAAGGGCTTATTTGATATATTTGCAGACAAATTTAATTTAGATAACAAAGATATTAAGATCTATAGAAGTTTTGGAGAAGGAATAGGAACTCCTAAAAATGCAGGATTGCATAAACCGGTTAATATCATATCTGAATTAGGATTTAGAAGCTCAGACTGTTTCGAACTTGATCTGCAGGGAAAAGTTTGTTGCCTTTCGGGTAATTTTGTAAATGGATCTAAAACCGATGTTGAAACATTTATAACAGACAGAGGTGGAAGCTGTGTTACAGGACTAAGTAAAACGGTGGATTATCTCATTGTTGGCGGACAAGGAAGTGGAGATTGGAAATATGGTAATTATGGAGCAAAAATAAGAAAAGCAATGGAAATGCAAGAAAAGGGCTTACCGATAGTTATTGTAAAGGAAGATAGTTTGTTTAAAAAAGTCGTATAGTTTAGAAAGATAGGAGCCTGTGAAAGCAGGCTTTTTTCTTTTGGGTAAAAGTAAATTTTGTGTTGAAAATAGTTAGAAAATTATTTGTAAAATTAAGATAAAGCCCTATTGACCGAATCGGTTTATGAGAGTATAATGACGTAATAAACCGAATCGGTCGAAAAGAGGTGAAGGATTGGAGAAGTTTCAAAACTTAGCAATAGAAAAGCAGAATACAATCATAAATGCGGCACTTGAATCCTTTGGCACCAATGGGTATAAGAAAACCTCGGTAAGTGATATTGCCTCTGCAGCAGGTATATCCAAGGCTATGGTATTTCACTATTTTGGTACAAAAAGAGATCTATATTTCTACTTACTTAACTATTGCTTTGATATCGTAATGGGAGAAATTAATGAATCCTTTGACAAAAGCATAACGGATTTCTTTGATAGAATTACCAATGCAACTAACATTAAAGTGGCAGTCATTAAGATGCATCCAGCAGCTTTAACCTATTTGAATAGCGTCTACTTTGAAAGCAATGAAGAGGTGAGGGACGACATAAAGATTATGATGTCTCAGACAGATGCCTTTAGAAATAAAATAGCTTTTGATGGTATGGATTTATATAAATTCAAAGAAGGCGTAGACGTGAAAGTTGTAATGAAAATGTTAATGTGGATCAGTGAAGGGTTTGTTAATCCTGCAAAAAAGCTTCAGGTATCAGATCTTGACATCATGTGTGAGGAATTTAGTGAAGCAATGAATTTACTTAGAACTAACTTATATAAGGAAGAGTATTTATAGCAAGAAGAAATAGATAATTACAAAACAGTTTATTATATAATTGTATGACTAACAAACAGTATAGGATACTGATACAATGCATACAGTTCCCTTGTGTTGCAATTATCTAATTCATATTAATCAATGGAGGATAACGGTATGAGTGTTATTGAAATAAAAAATCTGACAAAGGATTACAGAGGCTCAAGAGGTGTTGTAGATGTTAATCTTAATATAGAAGAAGGAGAGGTATTTGGTTTCATTGGTCCTAACGGTGCAGGTAAGTCCACTACGATTCGAACTTTATTAGGGCTAATATATCCTACCAGTGGTACAGCAACTATTTTTGGAAAGAGCTGTACAGCAAATCCAGAGGTGAGAAAAGAACTTGGATATCTGCCTTCAGAAGTATTCTATTACGATAATATGAGGGTCATGGACCTATTGAAATATTCAGCAAGCTTTTATAAGAAGGATTGCACAAAAAGAATTAAAGAGCTTGCTGAGATTATGGACCTGGATTTAAAAAAGAAAATTGATGACCTTTCCTTTGGTAATAAGAAGAAAGTCGGCATTGTTCAAGGTCTATTACATGAGCCAAAATTAATTATTCTGGATGAGCCCACCAGTGGTTTGGATCCATTAATGCAGCAGAAGTTTTTTGATCTAATCGCGCAGGAAAATAAAAAGGGAGCTACCATATTCTTCTCGTCTCATATTCTTAGTGAGGTTCAGAAAATGTGTAGTCGAGTTGCTTTCATAAAAGAAGGGAAAATCATTAAAACGGAAAAGATGAGCTCCCTCCAGGAAAATAGCTATAAGAGATTTAGCATAGAATCGAAATACGGAATCAATAAAGAAGTATTTAATATTAATGGTGTTAGTAGTTTTGAAATAAAGAACAATACAGCTCATTTTATCTTTAAAGGTAATATTAATACAATAATGAGAAAGATTAGTGAGATAGAGCTTCGTAATATTTCTATTGAAGAGCCGGATCTTGAGGAAATATTCATGCATTACTATGCTAAGGAGGACTAAAGCTATGAATATGTTCTTGTATGAACTGAAATCTCTTAGAAAGTCAATTATTACGTGGACCTTAAGTATGCTTGCATTAGCAGCGCTTTATCTCTCCATATATCCCAGCATGGCGAAGGATGCAGAAGATTTTAAGAAACTGCTAGGTGAGTACCCGGAAGCGATACGTGACATGCTTGGAATTAATTTAGATTACATTACATCCTTATTAGGTTTTTACTCCATGATATTTACCTTTATAGTTCTTTGCGGAGCTATCCAGGCCATGAATTTGGGTGTGTCCATTCTATCCAAGGAATCCAGAGAGCGAACAGCCGATTTTCTCCTTGTTAAGCCGGTGTCACGTACTGCTATTGTAAGTGCGAAACTATTGGCGGCCTGTACAGCACTAGCAATTACGAATGTTATCTTTATTATTGTATCAACAGTTATGGCTAACCTTGCTACAGCAGAAGGCTTTAGTTTAAAAACCTTCCTTATGATTAATCTTAGCATGCTGTTTGTTCAAATAATATTCATTGCTATTGGCATGGTTGTATCAGTATTCTTTAAAAAGATTAAGAATGTACTTCCAATTTCACTTGGCTTTGTATTTGGATTTTATTTTATCGGTACCATTCTTGTAACCGATAGCAGCAATAAATTGGAGCGCATTCTGTCACCTTTTAAATATTTTGATATCTATTACATTATTCAAAATACTAGCTATGAAGCGTTTTATTTGGTTGCAGGTGCAATCATAGTGGTTGTTTCTATAGCCGTAAGCTATGTTATATATAATAGAAAAGATATCCATGCCGTAAGCTAAAGCATTGAAAGAAGCTGATACCATTATGAGCTAGGAAGGAATTAGGCTTGCATAGTCATAATAGGGAAGATTTAAGGAGGAGATCCGATCATGAATGTTTTTATAAAAGAATTAAAGACGAATCGAAAAGCCCTAATCATATGGAGCGTGTGTATGATTTTATTAGTAGTAAGCGGTATGGGTAAGTATACTGCATATTCTTCGGGGGGAGCCAGCACAGAAGTTTTTGACAAATTACCACATACCATGAAGGTGTTGTTGGGACTTGGTAGCTTTGAAGTTACAAAAATAAGTGGATTTTATGCATTTTTATTCCCGTATATTCAGATTACTGTAGCAATTCATGCGGTACTGTTAGGAAGCGGAATAATTGCAAAAGAAGAGAGGGATAAGACCACAGAGTTTTTGATTGCAAAGCCTATTTCAAGAAAAGTTATTATTACAGCAAAACTATCAGCGGCTTTGGTAAATGTAGTAATAATTAATATTGTATCCTTACTTTCTTCCATTGCAATAGTATCCACATTTAATGCAAAGGAAGAGATTACTGGGGAGATTTTGCTCCTGCATGTGTCAATGTTCCTTGTGCAGTTAATTTATTTATCCTTAGGAACAGTGCTTGCAGCTTTTATGAGAAAATCAAAAAAGGCAGGTGCTATTGCTATTAATATAATGCTAATAGGGTATGTTATATCTAAATTAACTGAATTGGTGGAGCACCTGGATTTTTTAAACGTATTATCTCCTTTTAATTATTTTAACCTAGTTAAGTTGGTAAATAACAGCGAAATAAGCATTGTCATTACGATTCTGTCTATTATATTAATTGCTGGATTTTCGATTTTGACCTATTACTTCTATCAAAAAAGAGATATGAATATATAGGAGTCTAAAAAAGGAGTTTTTCTCAATAAAGAGCTATGATTAGTTATAAAGCTATTAGTATAAAATAACACATGTAATGCACTTAAAACATGTGTTATTTTTATGAACTACAGCTTTAAAGGAGATTGCAGGGTATTATTAATTGAACAAATTATGTAAAATAAGAATAGCGTTAACAATAAATCTGACATATAATATTAACGTAGTTAAGTCGGGGGTTGTTACAACTACATTATTAATTGTCTAGTGGGGGGACTAAGTGTCAAAAAAAATCTATCTACTTATTTTTGCTTTTACACCTTTGATAATAGGGTATCTGCATAATTTAATTTATCGACCATTGTTATTACAGCTATTACGTATTCCTATTATTAATCTTATTATTTGGTATGGTATTCCTATTCTAGTGGCATATTTTTGGTTTTGGGTTGGAGGAAAGTTTGCACAAAGTAATATTAAGATCTTAGTTTCTATAATATTGGGAAATTATATGGGAATAATATGTTTGGGTATATATTTTTGGCAATTTAATTATACTTCCGCCAATTTGCGTAATTCCTTTTTAGCATCGAGTTCTCTCTTTTTTAGTTCTAATGTAGGTGTTTTTGTGACACATCTAGCATATTTATTTGAACCGGATAAAACCCATATTGGTATGGTAACGCTTAATGCAATACAGATTTTAGGACTGGTACTAATGATAATTTTATTTACTGCAGGTTATATATATAAAAAATATAAAATTAAAAGTTCTAAGATTGTAGCTATATAACATTTGAGCATAATATGTAAAATAAAAAGACTATAAAAATGATATTACCCTATATGTTAGATTTTTGGGTCAAACTTATAGGGGAGTTCATAATTATAGTCTTCTTTTGAGTTTGATATTTATGATACCTTTAAAAAGGAAGTCTTGTGTTACATAGAATCTAATCATCCTAAATATAAATGGAAGATAGTATAATCAAAATAAATTAATTTTCCTTCATTTCTTCTAACAGAGCTAAAATCCTAGGAGTACAGCGTCTGCCACCGCAGGGACCTGAACCTGCTCCAGTTGCTTTTCTTACCTCCTCAAGCGTATGGGCACCTTCTCTGATTACCTTTCTCATTGTTGATCTGGGTATTCCTTTGCAGATACACACCTTTGTCATTTTATCTATTATTTCTGACTGTAAATCCGTATTATCCATATGACATTCTCCAATCTTCATAATTCTCACTAGCACTAGATATAGCAATAATCTATCCATTTCATGATAACATATTCAGAGAATAAATCAATCAGACTTCTTTGGTCAATGGTTGACTAGATTGAGTAGCCGGTTTTCCTTCTGTAAGATAATATGCAAAGGCAAGGAGAGGTAAAGTAATACCAATTGCCACAGCAGCTTTCCAACCACCTGTGGAATAAGCCCAACCACCAACGGAAGAGCCAACTGCACCGCCCAGAAAGAAAACAGCCATAAAAAGACCGTTAACACGACCTCTAATTTTATCACCCAGGGTGTAGATTGCCTGCTGACCAAGCACTAAATTACCAGAAACGCACATATCAAGCAAAATGGCAGCAACCATTAATATAGTAAGTGAAATAGCTTGCTTATTTTCAAATAATAGGGTAGAAGCATAAGCGAGAGAAGCAATTACAAATGCAATTCCTGTTAGTACTTTTGACCAACCTAAATCAGCCAAGCGACCTGCAATAGGTGCTGCCACAGCGCCAGTTACACCTACAAGTGCAAAGATTGCAACGCCTCTTTGAGTAAAATGATAGTGTTGTGTTAACCACATGGGAACTACTGTCCAAAAGAGACTAAAGCTTCCAAAGAGACAAGCTTGATAAAGCGCACGCCTTCTTAAAATCGTTGTATGACAAATGTGATACCAGAGGGACTTTATCATAATTGGATAGGATTCTTCTGACTGGGGTTTTCTTATAGGGAAAAGCCTTCCTAATAAGAGAATTAAGCTTCCAGTAACAACGGCTGATATAATAAAAATACTTCTCCAGCCCCATAGATCTGCAACCATACTGGAAATTGGCCTAGCGAGCATAATTCCTAAAAGAACGCCACTCATAACTTTGCCGACCATCTGACCTCTTTGTTCTGGGGGAAAAAGAAAAGATGAATAAGGAACCAATATCTGTGTAGCTACAGCGCCAACTCCTATAATAAATGCTGCAAACAGGAATATAAAAGCATTTGTAGAAAAGGCAGCAGTTAGCAGACCTAGAACTGCAATTAGTAATATAATACTTACTAGCTTTATATTTTCAAAGAGGTCGCTGAGGGGCACTAAGAATAACAGTCCTGCGGCGTAGCCAAGTTGTGTTAATGTAACAATAAAACCAGCAGTACCAGAAGAAATTCCTATATCAGCACTAATCATACGGACAAGTGGCTGGGCATAATAGAGATTAGCAACTATAATACCACAGAAAGTGGATAATAAAAGAACAAGCAATGATAGGGATTTAACTGCTTTTGGTGAATTAGATTTCATAATATAATCTCCTTTAATTTCTAAACGCATCGTTCACTATATACAAATAATAAACGATGCGTTTAGAAATGTCAACTCTTTTATTTTGATAAATTTTACAGTATAATAGCAAATAGAGAATTGTAACTGTTCAGTACCTCCTAAGTTACGATAAATATTTAAAAATGGGATGAGGTGAGCTTAAATGGTGAAAAAGGTAGGGCGACCTCGTAGTGAGGAAACGAAAAAGCTAATATTAAGTACCGCTTATCAAATGTTATTAGAGCTGGGGTTTAAAGCCGTTACTGTAGATGGAATTGCTCTTAAATCAGGGGTAAGTAAAGCAACTATTTATAAATGGTGGCCAAACAAAGCTGCAGTTGTATTAGATGGGTTTTTTGATGCCTCTGAGATGCTCCTTCAGATACCGGACACCGGGTCAGCAAGGGAAGACATATACATACAGGTAAATAATTTAGCAGCATTTTTCACCAGCAGCAAAGGAAAGATTGTAACAGAATTAATAGCAGAAGGTCAGTTTGATTCTAACATAGCATCAGAGTATCAAAAAAGATATTTTCAGCCACGTAGACTAATCACAAGACAGATTCTTGAGCGTGGAATTGACAGAAATCAAGTAAACAAAGACATCAACATTGAACTTGTAATAGATATCATTTATGCACCAATCTTCTATCGGCTTATGATCACAGGTGACATGATAGACAAGGACTATATAGATAAGGTATTAGAACAGACGTTAAGGGAAGTATTTTTGTAATTAAGCAAAATGTGCATTATACCAGAAATCGGTGTAATGCACATTTTTATTATCCTTTTTGGTCTGCAATATCTTTATAACAAACCGTTTTATGATGATATCGACCTTTTAATTCTGTCTTGGACTTTTTAATTTGAATTGCCTTAGCTGGACAATAATGAATACATGAAAAGCAATAGGTGCAATTTACACTCTTATCCCAGTCTGGACGATTGTCATTCATTTTTATTTTACCAGATAGACAAACTTTCTCACAGATACCACAACCAGTACAGCTCTCATTAGAAAAGAAGTTGTTTTGGGTGTTGAAGTAACCAGTTTTATGAAACACTTGGGTTAGAATGGGGAATAAAATGTTCTCCTCTAAAAAGGAACCATGGGGGTCTTTTTCTTTATAGGGTTGTTTGTTATGAAGTACATGAGTTATTAACTGTATTTGTTCCTCGGTCTCATGCTCAAGTTTAGTCAATTCCTTAGAAGTTGCAACATCAAATGCGGGGAGATAGTTGTTCGGCATGTTAATGAAAAACTGAGCATCCAGCTGTTTACCTTGTTTCTTTAAGAGATTATTAATATGTAAAAATACGTTACAAGGCGAACCGCCTCTAGTAGCAACAGCAAATAGATAGGAGGATGGGTTTATTAGTATTCTTTGAAGAAAGAGTTTTACTGGAGCAGGCATTGTGAAGGCATGCAAGGGAAATAGGAAGCCTACAATATCTGCATTAGTTTTATAATGATCTGTATTCAAAGAGCTAATAATTGGGGTTAGTTTAACATTTGGAAGGTTAAGTGCTATTTGTCTTGCTACGTACAAAGAATTACCTGTACCTGAAAAATAAAAGATTTCGGTGGTCATAAATTTCTCCTGTTAACTAATTATTAATTACTTTATAATAGCTGCATATCTTATCGGCATACTGTGACAAGGTGGTTTCCATAAGTGACAATACCTTTTTTAACCCATTATCTTCATTATCTTGTTCAAAAAAGTAAGCTGGTAAAGCGGGAAGTCTTTCATAGAAGTATACAAAAAACGCACTATATCCGTAACTATATCGATGGTAAATCTCCTCATCACTTATGCTGTCAAAATCAAAGTATGTCTTTAAATCCTGATAGAATTCATTCAACCGAGCATTCCAATGATTTAATTCCCATAACTTTGATATGCGGTCTATCATAGAGCTGTCTGTAATATTATCGCAGTCAAACAGGTATACATTGTTCTGTAGGTCCCATTTAGAAAATTCTTTAATAATTTGTTTGGAATCGACTCTTATATTTAAATATACATTCTGCGCTAGTTTCTTGAAGCCAAAGGAACTTAGAATTTCTCGAACGCGGTACCGTTCCTTATCATTCTCTTTCTTAAAATTAAACACAGCCAAAGTAAAGCCGTTGCTTCTGCCGAAGTGGGAGGCCTGCTCTGAAATTAATGTCATCATCTTTGACATTCGATAGCGTATTACCCCATGCTCATCGGAAAAGGCCTCGATTTCGCAACCTTTACACATTCTTGATATTGTGGCTCTTACTGAAGTTTTTGGAATATTACAATACTCTGCCAGACGATACATACCTTTTAAGGTTGGGAATGGCAAGTCCATTGAGTCACCAAAATAAAACTTTTGGGCAATAGGAGCTATGATGGCAGAACTAACTTTAAGTGGATACTTATCCTTAAACATAGATTATCTCCTTGTGTTACAATACTGTAAATATGTATTAACAAAAATGTAACACATATATTTAATAAAGTCAAATAAAAAACAATTCAACGGAATTATTTATAAAAGGGTTAAAAGATTAAACCTAAAGCATGGCTTAAGATTATTGCGATAAATAAATAAAAATGGTAAAATAATGATAAAAATGTAAAATAAAATGGTGAGGAGTTAAGATGAATATAGTAGGGATTGATCTTGGGACTACAAATAGTTTGGTATCTATATGGCAGGAGGATGGACCAATAATTATACCCAATGTATTTGGTAAAAACTTAACTCCTTCTGTGATAAGCATTGATGAAAATAATGAGGTATTAGTCGGAGAAGTGGCAAAGGAGCGACTAATTACTAAGCCGGAGCGTACGGTCTCCTGTTTTAAACGTATGATGGGAACAGATAAAATTTATCAACTTGGTGAGCATAGCTTTCGACCGGAGGAATTATCTGCCTATGTCCTAAAATCATTAAAAGAGGATGCAGAAGTTTATTTAGGGAAAGAGGTTACAAGGGCTGTTATCAGCGTGCCGGCATATTTTAATGATAAGCAGCGCAATGCCACCAAAAAAGCAGCAGAGTTGGCAGGCTTTATAGTTGAGCGACTCATTAACGAACCAACAGCGGCAGCTATTGCATTTGGCTTGGCTGACCCTGAACAAGAGAGCAAATTCATGGTACTGGATCTTGGTGGCGGCACCTTTGATGTATCAATTCTTGAAATGTTTGATGGTATAATGGAAGTACATGCGATTGCAGGAGATAATTATTTGGGCGGTGAAGATTTTACAAACGTGTTAATTACGTATTTTATGGATAAGAAAGGATTGTCACTTCAAAATCTTACCT
This sequence comes from Bacillota bacterium, assembly GCA_023407575.1. GTDB lineage: Bacteria > Bacillota > Clostridia > Lachnospirales > Lachnospiraceae > Mobilitalea. The sequence continues at coordinate 62,297 of JAEYLX010000051.1, read as the reverse complement.
TGGAGGAACAATCTATTTTTTATAAACAAGCTGAGCAGGAAAAATATGCCCTGTCCCAAAAGAAAGCTGCACGCCTACATATGGTATATCATGAAAAAGAGCTGGAACTTGAGGTAAGTCCAGCGGAATATGAAGTGCTGTGTATGCCCCTGTTAAATCGTTTTCTTAGACCAATTGAAAGAGCAATGCGTGATACCTCTTTTTCAAAGGAGAATCTTGATAATGTTATATTAATTGGTGGTGCGACCAGATCACCTTATATACGCAATTATGTTAGCAAAATGTTTGGTAAACTACCCTATGTAAATATTAATCCAGATGAAACAGTAGCGTTAGGAGCTGCGATTCAGGCAGCTATGAAGGAACGCAAGGAGGCTCTAAAGGAAATTGTACTAACGGATGTATGCCCCTTTTCTCTGGGGGTTGAAACTGTAAAAGTAGATAAACTAGCGGAAATGACAGCAGGACATTTTTGTCCAATTATTGAACGTAATACAACTATTCCCGTTAGTAGAGTTGAAAGGTTTCAAACTGTGCAGGATAATCAAAGTGCCCTTAACTTTAAAATATTTCAAGGTGAAAGTCGCTTGACCGACAGTAATTTAAAGCTTGGAGAAATGGTAGTAAAGATTCCAAAACACGATGCAGGAGTAGAAATGGTGGATGTAAGGTTCACGTATGATATTAATGGGATTCTGGAGGTAGAAGCTACCATATGCTCCACAGGAATAACGAAACGCATTATCATACAACAAAATCCTGGTGAACTCACAATGGATGAAATTGACCGGCAATTGACTTCCTTAAAAGGGTTAAAGCTTCACCCTCGTGATAAAATGGAGAATAAATTGCTGCTCGAACGTGGAAATCGTATGTACGAGGAAGCGTTAGGAGAGTTACGTAACTATCTTGGGAATATTTTAAGTAATTTTGAGCGTGTACTTGAGACGCAAAATGACTATGAGATACGAAAAGAAGCGAAGAGGTTATTAGAGATACTGAATAATATAGACGGGGTATAAAATGATTTCAGAATGGTCCACTTTGGGGATAGAACCGACAACAGATGTACGGGAGATTAAAAGGGCTTATGCAAGAAAATTAAAACAACACTCACCAGAAGATTCTCCTGAAGAGTTTCAGAAAATTAGAGAGAGCTATGAATATTTATTAGAAAATCTAAAATTTATTAATGTGGAAAGCGTATTTATTAATTCAGAGGGGGACAATCACTTTTCGCAAACAGATGAAATTCTGGACTTTGAACCAGATGAGATTCAGGTTGACGAAGTGGAAAAACCACAACTGGAAGATCATAGTAGGCTAGTAGAAGAAATAAAAAAAAATCTTAACAAAGATAAACCATTGAACGAGAAGTATGATTTTTTAACATTTAGTCAGGGACTGAAGGATGAGCAAGAAACGGTTGAGTTTTTAAGTGACTTTATAGAGCGGGTTAAGTTACTTTATGCAGATTTTGAAAAAAGATTGGACTATATGAGTTGGATAGAGGTATTGAAACATGATGCTTTGTGGGACTTTGAAACGAGACGGGATATCAGCAGATGGTTTTTAAAGTATATTTCTGAAGGACATTTTCTACCGAAAGAAGTAATGCAGCTATTAAACGAATATTTTGCATGGGAGGATGAATACGAAGAGTTTTTCGAAGGGTATTATAGTGGATTTAATAACTACATAAGGGAACAAATTGAAAACAATATTGTTCCTGGCTATGAGTATATAAATAAAAAATGTAATATTGATTTGGACAGCTTTATAGGAAATCGTGAGTTTGGTTATATTCATTTCCTTTGCAGCGACTGGGAAGTTGCTTATGACAGACTTATGAAGGCGTATGAGATTTTTCCGGAAGATATCTATATACAATGCTTGATTGGAGTTCTCTTTTTTGCCAAAAAGCAAAAGAAAGAGGGGTTAGTATATTTAAAATCGGGCATTTCCTCTTCTAGTAATCGTAATCAAACAATGTTGTTCATCAGCCAGTTGCTTTATAATGTGGATGAATATAAAGAGGCATGGTTATACTGCCGAAATATATCGGTTACTTCCCAATATTATCCTGAGGGTTTATATTTAATGACTAACATTTTATGCATTGATAAAAAATATTATATCTGCAGTGAATTGTTACGAGAGCGAATTGACAATAATGTTGCTGTTGAGACTGCGAAAACCTGCTTAAGAATACTTCATAATCGTATGGTAGATTTATACGAGTTAGAGCCTAATAAAGTAAGAATAAGATATGAACTATACAAAACATCTTTATATCTGAATCAGACACCTAAGGAAAATCCTTTTGAGTTAAAAAAATTTATTTTACCCCTTATTTTAAAAAAAACAGGGATTTACGCATTGTATTTACTATTTATTGTAGTTTGCATAATACTTAAACAAGTGGGATTAATCATACTGTTCTTAATTATGAAGAGAATAGTATCAGAACTGAAAGAAAGAATAAAGCGGGAAGAGTGATTCTTTGCATTTCATCATATCGTATGTTTGACTGACACCAACAAAAGTCCGTGTATTCTTAACAAATTCTAATAATTAGTTAATGGAAACCAATTGTTTTTTGAAATTTCGGGTGGTAATATATAGGAATTAACAAATAATGATGACAATAATCAGGAGGTTAAAGCATGTATAAGTTTCCTAAGGATTTGTACACAGACGTTCGTATTGAGACAGTATTTGAAACCAATATAACCCTCGAGAACTTTGAGTTAAAGCAGAACAAAGTCAAAAAAGATACCGGAGCCATGATAAGAATATTTGATGGTAGCCGCTGGTATTACAGTGTGACTAGCCGGATGGAAACGCTCCAAGAGGAGATCGACAGCCTAGCCAAAATGGCAACACCAAATGTCGAGATTTATAATCATCCTGTGATAGAAAAAATGGAGGTTAATCAGGATAACTGCTTGCAATTTGAAACAAATGATATATCACTGATTGACAACACTCGTAAATATGAGGTACTTAAAAGTTATATACCTGTTTTTGAGGAATTTGAGCAAGTTCAGATCTCCAAACTTTATTATCTGGATAAACATACAGTGAAGCACATCATCTCCAGCAAAGGAACTGATGTAACTTTTGATACCCAGTTCTGTGCTGTTGCTGCAAGATACATGCTCCAGTGTGGAGACAGTCCTTGTCGTGGCTCGGTAAACATTTATCATATGGACTTTGATAAGCTGGAAGGAAAGCAGGAAAAGTTAAGAAATACAATCCAAAAGGATATTGATTACTATGAGAATGCTGTGCCTGTAGTACCAGGTGTGTATACCTGCGTATTGTCACCGGAGACAACCGGTGTATTTGCTCATGAAAGCTTCGGTCATAAGAGTGAAGCAGATTTTATGGTCGGAGATGAGACAATGAAACGTGAATGGGCACTTGGAAAGCAAGTTGGGTCGTCAATCTTAAGTATCATAGATACAGGTCTTGAAGAAGGTTCCGGTTATGTACCCTATGATGACGAAGGTTGTAAGGCGAAAAAGAATTATATTATCAAAGATGGTATATTAACCGGTAGATTACATAGTGCAGCAACAGCAGCATGTTTGGAAGAAGAATCAACTGGTAATGCAAGAGCCATTAACTTTGAGTTTGAACCTATTGTTCGTATGACAACCACCTATATAGATAAAGGAACCTTAACAAAGGATGAGCTGATTGCTGGCGTATCGAATGGTCTTTATATTGAATCGTTATTCCATGGTTCGGGTATGACAACCTTTACAATTGCACCCCAGAGAGCCTATATGATTCGAGATGGTAAAATTGCAGAACCTGTAAAAATTGCGGTTATTAGTGGAAACGTGATGAAAACGTTAAGTGAGATAGACGGAGTATCGGATAAAGTTGAGTTGCACGCATTTGCGTTAGGCGGTTGCGGAAAAATGGAACAATTTCCTCTCCCGGTGGGATTTGGTGGTCCTTATATCCGTGTCAACGGTATTAATGTTCAGTAGATAGTTCAGAAAGTCCAATAAATATTAGTGCAGGCTTGCAACTTAAAGTTAGCAGGATCTAGAAAGGCATGGTTATTCCTATGGTAAAAGAATTATATAAAGAAGTCATTAATGAGATATCACTTAACGTTACCGGAACAAAAATAGATGCAGTTAGAAAGAAAAACTTAATCAAATGCGCTTGTCGTGTATATGAGAACGGATATGTAGGAATTGCAGGTTGCTATGGCGAACCATCGGAGGAAACCTGGAATCAAGCAGTAAAAAATCTGGAGGCACAGACGCCCTACCCCTATGAGCCGTCAAAAGGAAACGAAAGAGTAAGGGATTTAAGAAAAATAAAATTATCCCAAGAAGAGTACATACGGGATATGGAGAAACTTCTAGAAATACTCGAGAAAGAATACCCACAATTTCTATTAAGCAACAAATTGTCACTAACCGAGTCCATAACCTCGATCAGTAATGATGCAGGACTAAACTATGTGAGCTATGACAAGACCATAGATATGGGATTACTTGTGAAGCATAAGGATTCTGTCAATGTTTTTGATTCTTTTTTAGTGTACATGGATAGAGTATATGATTTTGCTAAAATGTTACAAGAGGCAAGAAGCAGCTTGAACTCATATTTGGTAAACTGCAGTCTTGAAAAAAATATCATGCCGGTTATTCTTCAACCGGAAGAGATTATGGGTAAGTTTACAGAATCTCTAAATGGAGAGACAATAGGCAGAGGTATCTCTCTATTCCAGGATAAGATGGAAACAAAGGTCTTTCATGAGGAGTTTACATTGTGCCAAAATCGAAGTGATGAAATGTTCCATGTTCCGTTCTTTGATATGGAAGGTACAGTAGCAGATGACGATCTAGTTACTCTAATTGATCAAGGTGTAATAAAACATGCATATACGGATAAAAAAAATGCAACTGTATTCTCTCTACCATTAACAGGTGCAGCAGGTGGCAAATATGATGATGTGCCTGGTTTAAATAGCCCGTCTCTTAGGGTAGCAAATGGGAACAGGACGTTAAAGGAACTGTTGGGAGGAGAGCTGGCGGTACTTGCAAAGATTACCTCAGGTGGAGATTATACTAACAGCGGAGATTATGCTTCTCCGGTTCAAGATGCTTATCTGACTGATGGTGAACGAATTCTAGGAAGACTACCAGAGTTAACAGTTACTAGCAATATTTTCGATATGTTTGGGAAAGATTATATTGGTTGTAGCAGTGATAAGCCATTTATGAGCAGCCCGGCTTTAGTAATGAAAATGAAAGTTGAGCTTGCACAATAAAAATATGTAAATCGGAAGAAAACACTTTGTTGGTACTAATTGTTATCTTCGTGCAAATTACGAATAGCCCTCAAATGAGGGCTATTCGTATACTAAAGCAATAGTTGAGCTCTAAAAGTAGACATTCAACTGCGACTTGCTGTTAAGAATTACATCTAATTTGATAAGATGCTTATGAAAAGAGTTGCAGAACCTTTTCTAATAAAATCAGAAGAGAGGAAAAATAAAATGACATTCAGTACAGTAGCAATAGGAAAGAAGATTTCTAATCTTAGAAAAGAAAAAAATTTGACCCAAATGGAATTAGCAGATGCAATGGGGGTCAGTTATCAGGCAGTTAGCAATTGGGAACGAGGTAATTCCATGCCAGATATCTCGAAGCTCCCGGAATTGGCAACGTTATTTGGCTGTACCATTGATGATCTCCTTACAGATGGAGAAGCAAAGGATATTATTAAACATGTGGTAAATGGCGATGCAGAGGTGTTTGTTCAGCAGCACAAAATATCAGGTCAGAGCATTGGTGAAGTTGCACCTATCTTAAAACCAGAGCAGACGGAACGACTTATGGACAGCATTCTTTCACAAAATGAAGAGAGAATGACTATTGAGGATTTAATTGGTATTGCTCCTTTTGTAGGTGAAGATTATCTGGATCAGATTGTAGATAAGATTGATGTTGCAGAAGATATGGGAGCAATACAGGGGATAGCTCCATTCCTCAGTGAAGAATCCTTGGATAAACTTTTGCATAAGTGTACATTAAGTGGGAATATGCATCAGGTGGTTGGACTAGCTCCATTTCTTAGCGAGAAAACCTTGGATTTCCTGGTAATGAATGCACTGGAAAAAGGAGATGTCTCAAATTGCAGAGGATTATACCCGTTTTTGAGCAACCAAACCTTGCATAAGTTGGCAGATGCATTGGTGAAGAAACATGGATTTGCAGCATTAAAGGATTTGGCTCCGTTCTTATAACATTATGGGAATACAATTGTAAAGGGAAGATGCTAGTAAGACTAGTGTCCTCCCTTCTTTTTATGCTTGCAATATTTTAAAATGTTAAATATGAAAGTTAATAGTAGCATAGTTATCTTCATTTCAATGCAACTTCTGACAATGTATTGTAAAAAAATACTTATTATGGTATATTTAGACAAGTTATATTCTAGTTCAAATTATCTAGATACTGAAAGCGGTTATCTTTGAATCGTATAGAAGGTATCCAGCCGCAGGCTTTATGGCAGGCTAAATATAATTAAGGATATAGGGAGGAAGAAAAACTATGTTATCAAAAGGAACATGCCCTAATTGTAAGGCAGAGGTAGAAGAAGGCAGCAAATTTTGCCAGGGATGCGGGGCGAAGATTGAAGTACAGGACCAGGCAAAACCGTTAGACTATGAAACCGTATATTGTTCAGACTGCGGAGCAAAAACTACTACGGAGTTTATGGTTTGTCCTGAATGCGGAAAGCAGCTAGGTAGTACAAATATAGGAGTTATACCGGGGATAGGTACAAAAAGCAAATTTGATTTAAAACAATTTTTAATTAAGAATAAGTTTGTAGGAATTGTGGCTGCTTCAGTTCTAATTCTAATTATTTTAGTAGGGGTATTATTTACCGTGGTTGGAAATAAATCTGGTAAACCTTATCTTCTATATGCAAAGGATCAGGAGTTGAACTTTACCAATTTGTCAAAAATTAAACCATTTGAACTAACAAATAAGTTAGTTGATTCAGACGAAGCTCTAGCATCATATGAATATAGATTCCTGTCACCCTATATTCTTTTTAGTGAAGATAAGAAATACATATTTTATCCTGACCGTATCGATGGTGAAGGACAATGGTCTTATTACTGGAGAAATTTAAAGGATGATAACACGAAATCAGATGCAGCCCACAAGATTGATAGTGAGATATATAGCAATTATACTGCAATAACAAAGGATGGCTCGAAATTCTTTTATATTAAAGGAGATGAGAAAAAACTATATATTTATGATAGAAAATCTGACGAAAAATCGAAATTAGATGAAGATGTAAGCATGTTTTCCATTAATGACGAGGGAAATTATCTTATTTATGAAACCTATATTGACGGTGAGTATGCAATCTATGAGATGTCTCTTACGGGTTTAAAAGGCGAGGCATCAAAGCTGGATAGCAACTCCACTATTCAATATGCTTTTCCTAATAGTAAAAAAGTGTTTTACCAGAAGGAAGGCTCTCTTTATTTAAAGGAAAACAAGAAAGAAAAGGAAAAGATTTCGTCCGATGTTACACAAGTTGTTTCAGTGGTTGATAATAAATCGGTTTATTATTTGAAAAACGAAGAAATTACCAGTAAGTTATCTGCATTTATAAATGACGATATGGCTGCTGCTGATAAAGATATTGTTGAACCACAATATCCAAAATATCCTACGGAACCGGTATATCCAACCGAGGCGGATTATTCAACACAGGAATGGGTGACTGATTACTGGTCAAACACTTGGAATGAAGATCTTGACGAGTGGGGGTATTGGTCACAGGACACTGACTGGGATAGTTATAATGCAGCATATACAAAATATCAGGAAGATTATGCTAAGTGGCAGACGGAAACTAGCAGTTTAAGAGAACAATATGATTTAGATTATACTGTCTATGAGAATAAGCTTTTTAGAGATGAATTGAGAACACAACTAAATAGTGAAGGGAATGCAGTAACTTATAATAAATATTCACTATATTATTGGAATGATGGTAAGGAAACGATGATTGCTTCAGATATAGTCTTTGACGATTCTTCCTATTCGCTTACTGCATCAAGTTCAGAAGTTCCTGCTGTTATTTATCAAAAATATAGCGTATCAAATGTTGTACTTCAAAAAATATCTGATTTGGTTACGGATGATATATACTATAGTGATATAATCCCTGAACTACAGGACAGCATCACATCTTCCAGAAGTGTTTCAAAAGATATGTACCTTGCATATAAAGAGAAGGAAAGCACTATTGATTCAACTGATGCAACCAATTGGTCAATTAACGAGGAGGGCATAGTATATTTCCTTGATGATTATGATATTGACAAACAATATGGTACGCTTAAGTCTGCAAAATTATCGGATGGAGCAGCTAATACCCCGGTTACCATTGATGAGGATGTTATGGACTACAGATATGGTAATGGAAATAATAAAATCTATTATTATAAGGATGTAAAGGATGGTTCCGGTGATCTTTATGTTAAAGGTAAAATGATTGCTACGGACGTATATATTAATAGCATTTATAGTTTTAAGGATAGTGATTCATTGCTATATTATATTGATTATAGTGACAGTAACTATGATGGAACGTTATGCCTTCTTAAAGGAAATAAAGAGACTAAGATATCAGATGATGTAAGTTCTTTTGCTCCAATTAGTGAATCAAACATTGCTTATCTAGTGGATTATAGTAATGAAAGAGAAGAAGGGGATTTGATGTTATATCAAGGAAATAAGAAGGCAGTTACTATCGATACTGATGTAACAGCAATCGTCTGGATGAATAGTAGTTTTACATATCGATACTATTAAGAAAAGGAATATGGGACTAAATTAAGTTAAAAAATTTGTATTAGATGAGTATATAAGAAAAAATCCGTTGAGTACTGAGGTACTATAACGGATTTTTTTTATAAGTAAAGCAGGTACATTATCAAAAATCCCATATCCAATTACTTGTTGATGCTCCAGTAGGACCGACCATGGATTGTTGTAATTTCAGAACCGCCCATCCCTCTTTTGGCTCATTATTTTGTTTATATGCCAGAACCAATCACAATAATACCCACAATATATAAGAATGTCACAGGAATGTCCCCCTAATATTAATGACAATATTTTATCATAAGATGAAAAATATGTAAACTTACAGGTTTCAGTTTGTATATAAAAGGAGCTGTAAATAGTGATTTGAGATAGAAGTAAAACATACATAGTAACCCATATATTGACAAAATAAGATTCAAATTGTAAAATAATTAACAAATATGGTAAAATAAGGAGGCGATTGATATTTGGGTTAACACAAAAACTTAGCTTTGAGCTGGATTTGTTACATAACTTTATGTCTTTTACACTATACCATCACATTGGTGAGGGAAAGGGAGAAACAAAAATGAAAGGTCGTATCATAGCAGTATTATTAATATTAACAATGTTATTTACACTTGTACCTGTTAACGAAGTTAGAGCCGGGGAATTAAAAGAACAGGTAGTTAGCGAGATTGCACCTTTAGAATCAAAAGAAGATATGACAGAAGAAGAGTTGCAGGAGCAGGCAGATGCCCAACTAATGAGTGTTTATAATGAGGTTTATAGGTTAGCCGGCGAGTTTCAACAGACAGAGCAATATAATAACTTAATGGAGACCTCATTACTTCAATCTGAAACAGATAGTAATGAGGATCAAGAGCTAACACAAGGTTTGAAAACGGACGAGACTATTCTAGAGGACAGCGCCATTAAAGATCCAAATTTTGATAAAGATAGTTACACAGCATGGAAGGAAGAAATAGCAAGTGGCTTAGAAAACAATGAAGGTGACTTAAGCCGTCCAGCAATGCTTGCAGCTACAGCATTAAACGGTAATATCATGAGCAATGAATACCTTGGTGCCTGTATTATTAGCAGTGGAAATATCACATTGGGGACCACCGGTGGAGATCCGGCATCCTCTACAGACAATAATAAAAAATTACTTTATGGTTATCCCGGATCGTCAACAACGTATTCCACAGTGCGTATTGATGGCGTTGATATAAAGTTCTATCCCAATGGAGGCGTATTGTTTAATCCAGATGGATCAAAATGTATCGCAACTATGGTTCAAGGAGATGTTACAATTCAACAGATAGTAACATTTGATATGAATTATTCAACGGGTCGAAAAGATATGGCCCGAATTCAATACATAATTGCAAACAGTGGTACTGTAAATCACAGCGTGGGAGTTCGTATCATGTTGGATACCATGCTGGGTGATAACGATGGTGTACCTTTTAGAATTCCTGGTAAAGGAAATGTTACAAAGGAGATTGAGTTATCCGGTAATGATATACCACAGTATTGGCAGGCTTTTGATAGCTTTGAACGACCTACAGTAATTGCAAATGGTTGTTTTTATAAAAGTGTAAGCAGTAAACCAGATAAGGTTCAGTTTGCTTATTGGGGAAATATATATAACAGTTTATGGAATTATACGGTAAGCAGTAGCCAATACGTAACTGGTGATAGTGCTGTTGCAATGTATTATAACCCTAAAACTATTCTACCAGGAGGACAGAGAATAGTTGAGACCTTTTATGGAATAGGTGATTCTTATTCTGGAAATGAAGAAAGTGAATTATCCTTGCGCGTGGTAGCGCCAAGAGCCTTAATTGCTAATTCACAGACCGGAAGTTATGAATCTAACCCGTTTACAGTAACCGTATATATTAAAAATAATAGCACCGTTACAGCAAAAAATGTGAAAGCAAATATTTCGCTGCCGGCTACTGGAGAGTTAGTACTGGTAGGGACATCAGGAGCAACAAAGAGCATTGGGGATATTGCAGCAGGAGTAGAAAAGGCTGTAACCTTCTCCGTTAAAGCACAAGCACAACAGGTGGCTAAGGTGGTTGAGGGAAATGTTCTTCTTAGCGCGACGAATTGTAACAGTCAATCCACAGAGTTTCAGATATCCTTGCCAAAGGTTACAGTAAGCAAGACTGGTTCTATAACCTTAAATAAAAGTAGTTTACAGCTAGAGGTATATAAGAGTGAGTCTTTAATTGCAACAGTGAGTAATTTAAGCGGTCCTGTAACCTGGGTAAGCGATAATCCAGCTGTAGCAACTGTAAGTAACAGCGGTAGGGTGTCGGCTAAAAAAGTTGGTACGGCTAATATTAAAGCTTCTCTTGGCGGGAAAGTAGCCAGTTGTAGAGTTACAGTAACCGGTGCAGAAATACCGGTTGCAGTTATGTATTTTTCACCACAAACAATAACAATGGATGTGAAAGATACAAGGAATCTAAGGAACTATTTAGTCTTTATCCCTAGCAATGCCACTGCCACTGCAATTAAATCCTGGAAAAGCAGTGATCCGAGCGTTGTAAGTGTAGCAAATGGATCAATTACAGCCTTAAAAGAAGGAACGGCGACGATTAGTGCTGCTTTAGCGAGCAAAAATATGACAGCCAGTATTACCGTGACGGTACAACAAAGTGAGCCACAGGTTACTCTGGCCTCCAACATTGATTTCAACATAACAGAAGCAGGTCCAACAATTTCGTTTGGTGGTCATCAATGGAACCTTTTTGATTTACCACTTGGAATAAAGTTAACCTTTGGAAATAAAGTTAAATTAGTTTACGATGACGACAAAGACAAGTATGTCGCATCTTTTGGTGATGTTGATGAACCAACAAAATCCAATGAAACAGATTCTTCTGGGCGTTTAACAGCAGAAGCAAAACAATTAAGAAAAAGTACGTATCGAACAGTTAAGAACTTGGTCAACAGTGTTGGTAAGAAGACCAATCAGGAATTTTATAATACCTATCGAAGCCTGATAAAAAAGGGTGGACCAATGGTAATAACTGGAGATAAGAGTATCTTTGGCTATGTTGAATTTAACAGAACATCAACAGGAGGCTATTCCTTTGGTGCAGGTGAAGTGTGCGTATTGTTTACTGCGGGAGTTGATTTGAAATATAAATTCCCTCCGGCACCAGTAGTCTTTTTAAGATTTAGCATAACCGGAACTCTTCAGGCAGGACTAAAGGTAAAGATGCTGGAAGCAGGTAATTTAAGCAAAGGTGTAGACGTTTCTGGTGAAATTTCACTAGCATTAAAGCCATTGCTTGGCGTTGGCGGAGATATTGGTATTGCTAAGGTAGAAGGTGGTCTGGAAGGAGAAATTAAAGGAACAGTTAATTTAAGACCGTTGAGCAGTCCGGCCTTCTCGGCTCCAAGAGACCTTAAGGTCACGTTGAAAGCGAGCCTATACTTATCCTATAAAGCCTTCTTTTTTATTAATGGGAAAAAGACTTGGCCAATCAGTGATTTTACAGTTTATCCAAAGAATGGGAACAGAATTATGCAATCACCGATTGCGGCGATTCAAAACGACGACCTGGAACTGATCTCTACAGAGTTTGCTGAAGCTCCATCCTATTTTACGGGTAACAACTTAAGGGCTGTTAACGCTATGGACAGTAATACGAGCAGTCAGAATATAAAGAGTAATGTTTATCCGTATGGAGAGCCTCAGATAGCCGAATTAGGACAAGGCAAATATTTGTTAGTATGGCTGGATCATAATAACGAGCGAGCTACGGATGAAAATGCAACTTCTCTTTATTATTCCTATTACAATGGAGATGCTTGGTCTGAACCTAAGGTAGTAGAAGAAGACGGAACTGCTGATTTTGCTCCATGTGTTACAGTTAAGGATAATGTGGCATATCTTGCATGGCAAAATTCAGAAGTAGTTTATGAAGAAGGAGTTTCTCTGGAAGAGGTAGCAAGTACCATAGGAATTAAGGTGGCAGAATTTAAAGATGGTAAATTTACCATCAGTCAAATTACAGCACCGGATCAAAAGATGGAATCAGCTCCAATTCTGGCAGCAGACAATAATTCGGTTGCAGTCGTTTGGACCAGAAATAACCAAAATGATATTTTTGGAGTAGAGGGAGAGAATACAATCTACCAGTCCTCTCTCTTGGCAGCTGGATGGAGTGAGCCGGAAGAAGTTCACACGGAAACGGGATATATGGGTGCTTTAAGTGCCGTCATAAACGATGGTAAGTTGTACATAGCCTATGCAAAAGATAGGAACGGGCAGCTGGAGGATTTCTCCGACGATGAAATTATGTTGATTGTTGGAGATAACGAGCCGATTCAAATAACCAGCAATGAATTAATGGATGCAAATGCAAAATTAGTAGTAAATGAAGATGTAGTGTCTCTTTATTGGTATGAAGACGGAAGTATAGTTTATAGACCAAATGCAGACCAGGAAGACCAGCGTATTCTTGAAATCTCTGAGTATGCAGGAATGAATTTCGATATCTTGTCCAATGGAATAGATCAGGTAATCTTATGGGAGGATACGGATGGTTTCAGCACGAACTTAAAGGCGGTATATTATAATGCCGAGACCCGTGAATGGGGAGATGTAAGTGAACTGACCAGCCAACAGGATCGTATTCGTGAAACGAATGCCATTCTCACAAAGGATGGAAGTCTATGTGCAGTATTCATTCTGGCTGACTTATTAGAAAATTACGAGGGAGAGTCATCACCTTATGGGGAATGCAACTTAGTATTACTCCAGCAAACACCTGGTTATGACCTGGGTATCGAAGGAAGTGTCCTGTATGATGAAACTTCGGTTGCGGAAGGAGCACTTATTGATCTTGGTGTACTTGTGGCAAACAAAGGGCAAAAGGCGGTGGAAGGATTCGAGCTACAATTAAAACGTGATGGAGAAGTAATTCAATCTCAAGTGGTTTCTGAGCAGATTTTAGCGGGAGAAAAGTTATATTATGAAATTCCTTATCAGCTAAGTTCACCATTTGAAGCTCATGATCTTGAAGTCTATGTATTACCGCTAAATCATACGGATATTAAGCTGGCAGATAACAGTGCTAATGTTTCGTTAGGCAAAGCATTGATTGAACTTAGCGGATTAAGTATAACAGGAACCAAGGATGCAAGAACAGTCAGTGTTCAGGTTAATAACAGCGGATATGTTGATTCAGACGCACTTTATATTGAGATGATCGAAAGCGATGGAGAAAATGAAACAGTTAAAGCTGCAACAGTAATTGATTCTATTAATAAACAAGACTCCACCCATGTAGAATTCGATTATGCAATTCTAGAAAACATATTTACCAGAGAAAGTATTTTGGATCAGCTGATATACATTAGAGTATATGATTATAATACAATGAGCGTGTTAGATTATAACTTCACGAATTTGCCTAACCCTTATTTTGGAGATCACCTCACAGTTTCTGATGTTGCACTTGTAGGAAATACTATGATACTGAACGTAGACAATAATTTGCCAGAGGAAGTATCAGGATTATTATGTATCCGTCATGAGACAGAGGATGACCAAGTAGTTATTTATGGTCAGGAAATTGTACAGGGGAGCTTCTATGGACAGTCGTACGAAGTTGACTTGACGGGTATTGATATGGAAGGAGGCACTCTATCTGTCTATGTGGTAGATGAGGAAGGCTGGGGAATTTCCAATGAAGTTGTTGTTGATGGAACAAATACAGCAAGATTGCTTAAACCGTTTGCTACTCCTGCAGGTGGAGAATATGAAACAGAGCAATACGTAACGTTGGAGACAACCAATGAAAACGCAGCAATTTATTATACCTTGGATGGAACTGACCCTGTAGTGGATGCGCCTGGCACCCTCCTTTATACGGAACCAATACTTGTTGAGAAGAGTACTATAATCAAGGCAATTGCAGCAGGAGAAGATATGGTAGATAGTGAGATTGCTGTATTTGAATATGTTATCGGGAAAGAAACATGTGAGGCACCGACAGCATCTCCTGTTTCCGGCACTTATGATACACCGCAATCGGTGATTTTGTCTGCTGGTGAAAATGCTCAGATTTATTACACTACGGATGGAAGTGATCCGAAAGAAGCAAGCGGGGCAAACCTTTATGTGGAGCCAATAGCTGTAGAGCATTCCATGACAATAAAGGCATATGCAATCGGTGAGGGTATGGAAGATAGCGAAATCGCCGTGTTTGACTATATAATTACAGAGAAAGAAGAACCAAACTATACGGCTGATTTTAGAGTTACAAATCAATGGAATACAGGTTTCCAAGGTGAAATAGTGTTAACAAATATAAGTGATAAAGTAATTCGTAATTGGAATCTAGCTTTTGAAACTGATTTTAAGATCAACAATATATGGAATGCATCAATGAAAGAGCATACAGGTCAGAATTATTTGATTGGATTTGCAGACTGGAATCAATTTATTAATCCGGGTGCATCTGTAGTGATTGGATTTACTGGAGAGTATACGGGACAAGTAAATGCGCCTGTGAATTATTCCTTATATAATGCCAATACAATACCAGATAATATTAATTGTGAGGTGACTTATACTCTTACCTCTGCTTGGAATGAGGCATACCAAGGGTTTATTACTATTAAAAACAATAGCAGTCAGAAACTGGTGGATTGGACGTTGGAATTTGATTTTGATGGAACAATAACTCAATTTTATACTGCGGATATTGTTGAGCATAAAGGAAATCACTATGTGATAAAGGGAAAGAGCTATAATTGTAATATCTACAGCGGATCAAGACTTGATTTACAGTTTGTAGTATCAACACCACAAATACCTTTAGAATTAAACAATATTAAAATATACTAATAATTCAGGAGTACTGTAACAGGAGCAATTCATAGATTGAACGGCTCCTGTTACAGTCTCTTTCACTTAGAGCTATATCCATGTTAATTATGACTTACAGTGTTATAGAGAGGTGTACTCTATGAATTTACAAATATATTAAGTTAATGTAAACTATAAGGGAAATATATCTTAAAGGAGATGAAGATAATAAATAGTATATATTATAATCAAAAATATATATGGAAGAAGATGCGACATACCTTAAAAAGAAAGAATTTGGAGTACCGAGGTCCTTATCAACTTCATATCCTGCAAAAGGCAATGCCTACACCAGCACGAGGCTATGAGCCAGTACCTGTTTTTTATGTAGAGACTCAAGATAAAAAGTATAGTGGGATGTTGGAGGTTACGCTGAAAGAATATGAGAAAGGTCGGGTTGGGCAGACCTATGGCAGTGGAGGTGTAATCCTGAATTCGAAAAAGAATAGCCATTATATTTCAAAATATGAGGAGGCCCAAATTGCAATTCGTAAGGCAGTAAATTGGGCAAGAATTCGATTTCTGGTACTGGGAATTGTTGTTTTGCTGTTTGTTTGTGCACTGTTTTTCATGACAGTTCCTTTGTTGCGATAAATATTTATATAATGATATTAGTACATAATATAAAGATAAAGGGCATTTATCCTCCAGTAATATGATTGTAAATATTTATACCACAAGTATAATGACAGATAAGGTATCCTATGATATATTAACACCAGAAAGAAAATGAAGTGCACATAGAGTGCCAGGAAAGGAAATGAAAGTGATGAACACAGTTTTAGTATTATCTTACCGTAAGAGTGAACGTTATGAAGCACTGAACAGCTATCAGGGCTTATATTTCATGCACTCTTATAAGATAATGCGTTATGACAAACGGTGTGATTAACTTTAGTTTGTTATAGATTTACAGGGACTTTGAACCGCTTATCTTATAAAAGGTAGGCGGTTTTTTTGATTCTTTTATTTAGGAAGGAGGAGAGAATAGTGATTAATATTCCGACAATCAATTTGGCTAAAACGGGAATGAATATAACAAGGTTAAGGGATGAGAACGGAATGTCTGTAAAGGACTTGCAGGATTTGTTTGGATTTGCAACACCTCAGGCAATCTACAAGTGGCAGCATGGTACTACATTGCCTTCGGTGGATAATCTGGTGGTGCTGGCAGCAGTATTTAATGTGCAGGTAGATGATATCTTGGTTATTGATGTGAATCAAAAGAGACAAGTAACTGCTTAAGCGCAGGTAAAAGAAATCCACCATGGGTGAATCTAGTAGGGCTCCCTGATTAAAGGTCAGACATTAAGCTTTCAAGCTGTTAATGCTAGATTCAAATCCCCTGGGAGTCAATATGGATGGGTATGCCTAGCGGCGAGGGCAAGTGACTGTAAATCACCCACATGGAAACACCGCAGGTTCGATTCCTGCCCCATCCACTTTTTAAGGAAATTTAGATTACGTAAAAACCTCCCGACAATAAACTGTCAAAGGCTTGAACAGCAGAATGGCCAACCATTTTTAAGTTCATTAAAATTAGATCACTAATCGTTTGCTCATCTTAAACAATAAGTATATGTCCCATAATACTCCTTCCTCGATACATTTCTTTATATTTTACCATGAGTAAAGAAAACTGGTTAATGCTTACACTTAGTCTGAAGAAATAGGAAGCTGAATTTCAAATACATACACTCCCCCGTCATATGGGATATAATACACGGCAAGTTCATCCCTAAAATTTTTTCTGCGGATTATATCTAAAACAAAGCTGCCATCTTCGTTTTTGTTAAGTGTATAGGTTTCTTTTTCAATTCTTCCAGTACCGCTTGTATAGGTATAATAGTCTTCAGCAACAGTTAATGTATTGCTGTCATCATTAACAGATATTATTAAAGAACCTTCCTCATAGATGACAGCACTGACGAGGGAGTTATAATTAAAATCAAATTGACCAGTTGGATACCAACCTGGTTCGCAATAGCTTTCCTGACCATTGGTTTTAACCATAACAGAAATGCCATCTGTCCTGTTCATTTGAAAAAGCCACCGGATAGAAGCGGTGTTTTGATGCGTTGCTTCATCTGCTGAAAAATTATAACCATAGGATAAATAAACATTACCGTTTTTTTGTAACAGAACATAATAGGATACTTGATTTGGATCGTTGTCCAGAATTAATTGATATGCCCGACGGTTGTTCTTTCTAAATTGTTCAACTGTTTCATTACCAATCCAACCACCTGTGGCCTCTAACATAAAATAATTATCAAAATTCTTCTTGGTTAACACTACCTCATTCATAGAACCTAGTTGCTGCCATTCATCAGTATCGCTTGCTTGCAACAGATCATTTTTAACCATTAATACATAATCTGAGGACAAACAATATTGAGGCGTATTTTCGGGTGTATAGGCAAAGGAATATTGAGGCGCACTGTAGATTACACTTGTTACACGATAAGTGTGTCCAAAAGGTTCCGGTGCGTAGAGTTCCCCAGTTTTTGGATTGAGTGCAAAAGAGAAGATAAGAATAATGCAGGTACCAGCAGCTAGCAGCGTGACCCTGACAGAAGGCTTTTTCCAGCTTAAAACATTCTTAATACGACTCTTGGTATCACCTTCCCCAAAAGCAAGAGGAGTGCTAGAGATAACATGATGTCCCGTGGAAAAATTAAGCAGAGAGGTAGAATAATCCACACGAATATCGTCACTAATTCGTGCCAATACTGCTTCATCGCAGCTCATCTCCATATCTTTCACTGACAGTATAAACGCTATCCATACCATTGGATTGAACCAATGAAGGCATAACGCAAGAAAGAACAGAAGCTTTACCACATGATCAAACCTACGAAGGTGATATTGCTCATGTAAAAGAAGGTATTCCTGCTCCTTACTTGAAAGAAAAGAAGGGATGTATATCTTGGGACGAAATACACCAAGCACAAAAGGTGAGGTAATATAATCAGCAACATAGATGTTATCATGCAGAGGTACCGCACCAATTAGCTTTCGATGTAGTTTTAGTAGAGAGAGAACACTATAAATCAGCATTACAAAAAAGCCAAGGACCCAGAGGTAGGGTACAATGACAAAGAAGACTTCAAGTAAATCAGACTTAAGTGTTGTATTACTATTTAGAGTTACTTCTTGAGCTGCCTTAAGAACATTAGTTAACGTAGAATCTGTGCTGGGAGCTCCATGGATTTCGTTGTTTGTAGAAATAAATTCAAGAGTGTTTTTCTGGGCAGTAGGCATATCGATAAGGTTAAAAAATGAGATATTAACATTAAGGGATACAGGACACAGAAGACGGAATAAGACAACCATCCATAACAAATAGGAGAATAACTTAGGTGATCGCCTTAAAATAAGCCTTGTCAGAAGCACTAAAAGAATCACGATGCTTGCAGTTAAGCTCATATTTAACACATTAATAAGAAGGGTATACAGCATCTTCATTACCTCCTATTTTGATTAATTAACTGCTGGAGCTCATCTATTTCAGCGTCAGAAAGCTTCTTCCTGGCAGTGAAGGCTGCCAAAAATGCGGGAAGCGACCCATCAAAACCTTCATTTACAAATCGTTCACCCTGCAACGCATAGAACTCCTGCTTGGTGATAAGAGAAGTAACAATACCCTCTTGATTCTGGAACAGACCTCGCTCACAGAGCTTTTTAAGGATGGTATAGGTTGTTGACTTCTTCCAAACTAACTCATTGGCACACAATTTAACGAGTTCTCCAGAAGGCAGTGGCTCATTCTGCCAGATAATATCTGCAAATCGTGCTTCTACTGCACCTAATTGAATTTCTTTCATAAAACTACCTCCAGTTTGGTCTACTGACTATCGACTTGAATTTAGTCTATTCGAAGTAGACCAAAATGTCAAGTAATGATTATAATGTGATGCTATCGGGAGATTAATCCTAGCTTAATATTCAAAATAAGGTGTGGTATTGATATTCCATAGTTAAATAATAATAAAAGATGGTTAGATTTTAGATAAGTTATTAAATAAGTTGAAACAAGCAAAGCTGTAATATATAATAATCCCAATATATTACAAGGGAGGGCCTATGAAAAGAATAAAACAACGTATTTTAACAGTATTACTTATTGCATTTATTGTGACAACAATGGGGAATTCAGTATTCAGTAGTACCGTGGTTGCACAGGCTGCAACATTGAAGATTAGCTATACGAAGCTAGATTTAAAAGTCGGACAGACTAAAAGCTTAAAAATTACAGGAACCACTAAAAAAGTAACCTGGAGTTCTAGTAAGAAGGCCGTTGCAACTGTGTCAAGTAAAGGTAAGGTTATTGCAATAGCAGAAGGAAGTGCAGCGATTACTGCAAAGATAGGAGATAAGAAACTCACCTGTAAGGTAACTGTCCAAAAAGCTAATCCATATTTAGCTGAGGCACCTTTTAAAGCAGAAGAAACACAGATTGGAGACATTAATTTTATAATACCAGCTGAGTGGGAAGTAGATAATCAAGATCTAGGTAATGGGTATACATATACGGAGATAACACCGTCAAGTAATTTAGATTTAAATTCTATTATAAGAATTGATATAAGAAAACAAGATGGGGCACCATCTGACTATCAGAGTTTTAAAGAAGCCTTCAAAGGTAGCTATACAAAAGGCATACTTACACCACAGTGGAAAGAAGTATTTGGAGATACAAAATTTGAAATTAAGGATCTGGAACAAACCGATTATGTGACCTCTTTCAATACTGTTTTAAGAACACAATATAGCGTAAAGGCAAGTGGAGCGGTAGTTGAACAAACTATTTATGACTTTTTTATAGGAGAATATTTAATAACATTTAAAGCAGAGGATTATGACAAAATGGAATTGGCAGCCATTACAGATTATATGATTAAATCTTTTGCAGTTAAACAGTGATGTACGCACCTGTAATCTAGTAATGCAAAATATATCTCAGCCTTATTTCACAAAAGTGTATGAGGTTGGCGTTACCCTATGCTAAGCGGTATCATTTACTTATCAAGACAGGAGAGGTGATACCAGTGGTAAAATAATTGAATTTTTAGATTGATTAATAATTTAAGAGGGTAAATATTATGCAATTAAAAACAGTACCAAAAGATTTTATTATTTGTATGACTAATTCAGAACAAGGAAAAACAGAATCCAATTTCCTTCTTCATGGACTGTGTATCAAGAACAACAAAGATAAGGAAATTAGATTAAGTGAAATTAATTTTGAATTATATGCTTCCAATCATTTTGTAAAGCAAATCTCCTATCGGGGCAAAGCACTTGAGCTAACGATTAAGAAATTAGCAGAGGAGTATACCTGGTTAGGGGAAGGGTTTGGACCAAAGCTATTTCTTGGAGACGAAGGTTTTTTTAATCCGCAAGAATATAGTAGCTCCACAACATTAAAGGCTAATCAGGAAACAGGTATCTTTAATGAATATTTTGTTATAGTTAATCAGGATGTAATTGATAAAATGATCATCACCGTAAGTTATAACATGGAGGGGCAGAATTACAAGGAAGAACTTGCAATTTCATTAATACAATATAAAAACAAAAACGATTATATTTTTCCATTAAAAGGAGGTTTTTCCACCTGCGGTAATTATAATAGCCTTTTAGATCACAGACAACATTATTCAATGGAATTTGCTGTGGATATGGCACAATACAATGAAGAGCAGAAATTATTTTTTATAGAAAACATGCAGCAAGAAGACCATATAATATTCGGGAAAGATATCCTTGCTATCGCTGATGGAGAAGTAATGGATTGTTATAATACCTTTCCTGTAACTACATCTTGGGACTGGGAAGAAAGAAAACCTTATTTTGAGAAGTATGGCTACTTACCTGCTCAATGTGGAAACTATGTGTCTTTAAAACATGCAAACGGAGAATATTCCTTTTATGGTCATATGATTATGGGGAGTGTAGCTGTAAATACGGGTGATAAGGTAAAGCAAGGGCAAGCAATTGGTAAGGTTGGACATACGGGAATGTCAAACTGCCCACATTTGCATTTTCAGCTAATGGATGGACCGGATTTTACGACAGGCCGCGGGCTGCCATGTACCTTTACTAATATTGAGGATGTGTGTGGAAATCCCATGGGGTTAATAACAGATAATAATCTAATTGTTCATACAAAATAGGGTAAAGAATTTAAGGCGAATTGAGCAAGTGAAATTGTTGTGACAATGATAAACCGATTGTATAACAGGAAGAAGAGCATTGGTTCATTGAACGGATGCTCTTCTTCCTGTTGTATGTATTCTTAAATTAGCTATAAAGGCTGAATAAAAAATTAATTAGTTTTAGAAACAGTAATTAAAGTGAATTGGAATTATAGAGCTCTAATTTATACTGCTGTATTTTTCTTTTTAATAAATCCAAGGTCTTATCTTTAGAGAAAGCAAGCTGGCTATCTTTTAAATATTCGAGAAAACTATGAAAAGAGTATGCAATACTCTGTTCCTGAATTATTAAATTAAACGGGCCTTTAACGGGATGAATATACATAAAAAATATCATAGATTCATTAAAAGCCGTTATAGATAAATAAGGAGAAATCTTAAGTTTATCTGGATCTACTGCAATTGCTTGATAGGGAGTTTCCAAGATGTTTTTGTATAAATCCTCTAATAGCTTCATACAATCTTCTTTAGTAATTGGGCTATAAAATGAGTCTGGAGCTTCAGAGATACGTCCCGTGGACCAGAAGGAATCCAGCCCCTCCTCATTAAAATAGGAGGTAAACATATGTCCATTTAACAGCAATTGATAATAAGATTCGGAGCGTTTTGCCATAAGAGAGACGACCATATCTTTCTGCGGAAAATCATAGATATATTTACTCAATTGTTCACGGTTTGTAAAGTACATAAAGCAAGGTTGAGCCAAAAAAGAATAAGTAGCAAGGTTAGGGTTTTTAGATTCTTGCTTATTTAGTTCTAATTGGTAGTATTTATTAAAGTAATCTAATGGATCTTGGACTTTTTCTACGAGGGGTATGGATAGATGATAAATATCATTATATAAGGTTTTATAAAGTTGGTGAACATCTGCGGTCATATAGAACAAAGCATAATTTAAATTAGGGGATATTGCGATTACCTTATCGGAAGTTATAATAAAATAAGGAAATAGGGAGGTATTATTGAATTTTACATCTAAGTCATCATAGTAGATAAACACATTATAGTCTGCTTCGGAAAGCAACAGAGGCATAACATTTTTAACATATTTTAAGTTTTGATAATTGTCACTATTAACTGAAACTTCTTTATTCAGGCAAAAAATATGTTCCATATGAAGAGAACTGTTTTTACCGATTGTTAAAAGTAATTCCAGTAAAAACGAATGCTCTGGTTGGATAAGTAGTTTGGCATAACCATTCTTTTTTGTGGATTCAGCTTCTATAATAGCCTTTAACATATAATTTATATCATTTATTCCATGAAGAACATTAACTGGCTGAAAATCGCTAAAGTCATGTTTATAATTAACATTAACAGTAAAAGAATTGGAGTCTTTTATAGTATCAATATTTTCTATCATATCTTTCACCGATAGGTGCCTGTTATAATTATCTTCACCTAGGCGATCTACATAATACGAATGTCGTAGCTTCTGTTCCTGGCTCGGAGTCAACATAAGAGCCTTCATAATTTTTTCTAACACAGTGATATCAGCAGGTATACGCTTTCCTGAAAGGATATGCTGAATGAAGCTGCGGTCAACACCGCTTATCTTTGATAAGGCCTGAATCGTAATCCCCTGGTTACTTACGAAATTCTTTAATGTCTGAGAAAAATTGCTCATATATTTCCTCCCATTCCCTATATTTCTTTTATCATATAAGAAGTCACTAATTATTTCAACAATAAATAGCGAATTAAGTAAAATAATGGCTGAAGTAGTTTGCTATTATAAGGTTCAAATATATAAAAAACTAAATAAAAATTCTGTCACAAATCTTGTCACATATTGAAACAAAATATCTCATTTAATATCATGAAGTTAACTATTACCAAAAATTAACTAAGGGGTAATATTATAGAATTCTTAATAATAAAAAGGAGTGGGATTATGAAGCATTTGACTAAAAAAGTAGTATCATTCATGGTATTTGCTCTGCTATGGTCAGCAATACTTTTTACACAGACCAGTCAAAAGGCACAGGCCTATGAGGTATCCGGTTTTTATCAGTATGAATACAATGACACTGGTGTAAGAATTACCAAGTATACTGGCGGAGAACTGTCGGTTAATATACCATCTAAAATTGCTGGTAAAAAGGTAACGGAAATAGGTGAGTTTGCATTTCAGAATAATGATATTATTGAAAATGTACAATTTCCAGACACAATTAATCGGATTGGAAGAGGTGCATTTAATGACTGTGACAGTATAAGAATAATTAATATACCTAATAGTGTTACAACGATAGATTCTTATTACTGGAATGGAGGTGAGACCTTTGGAGGCTGTGATGCTCTTACTAAGGTGACCATAGGTAATTCAGTACAAGGGATAGGAAATGAGTGCTTTCGAGATTGCCCGAAGCTAAGTGAGGTTACTATTGGAAAGAGTGTGCAGTATATTGACGAGGCTGCCTTTAATAATTGTGACTCCTTAACATCCATTCACATACCGAAATCAGTTAAAGAAATTAGACCTTTTGCCTTTCAGGATTGTAATAATTTAAAAGAAGTAAAACTAAATGAGGGCTTAAATGTAATCGGTAAGGGTGCCTTTAACAACTGCAGCAGTCTTATAGAGATAATTATACCTAATAGCGTGGTAACTATTGACTCTTACTATTGGAGCGGAGGTGAAACCTTTGGGTATTGTAATAGTCTGGAAAAGGTTGTAATCGGAAATGGAGTAACACGAATACCAAATGAGTGCTTTATAGACAATAAGGCATTAAAAACAGTGAAGTTAGGTAATAGTATTAAATATATTGATGAAGCAGCATTTTTAGGGTGTGAATCTTTGACCAGCATCGCAATTCCTGCATCGGTAAAGGAGATTGGACCATTTAGCTTTCAGCATTGTGCCAATTTGACTAATGTCAGTTTGTCCTATGGTTTAAATGTTATTGGTAAGGGAGCGTTTAATGATTGTGACAGCTTAATTGAAGTTATCCTGCCAAAAAGTGTTGAAATAATTGATTCTTATTATTGGAGTGGAGGAGAGACCTTTGGTGACTGTTCCAATCTCCTCAAAGTGCAGATTCCGAACAGCGTTACTTCCATCGGTGAAGAGCTGATTACCGGAAGTGACAGTGCCGTAATAGCTGGCTATGCAGGCTCTGTTGCGGCTCAATACGCTGCGGATAATAAGTTCGTTTTTGAAGAATTGGAAAGCTATCCGGCCGTATCATTTTCCTTTAAGAGTAAAGAAGTATCTGCTCTGGTTGGTCAGACGATTCAATTGAAATACAACATTAGTCCAATCGACACAACGGATGCTATTACCTGGAAATCCAGCGACAGCAATATTGCTTCGGTAAATAATGTGGGAGAAGTTACAGCACATAATACTGGCAGTGTCAGCATTATTGCCACAACCACAAGCGGCTTAAGAAGCAGTATTACCGTAATTGTTGGAGCGGCACCCTACAAACTGATATTTACCAATAATGTAAAGGTCATATCGAAGGATCAAAGCTATACACAGAAAGCAGTTGTAGATGACGGAAGCCGCACGGATGTTTCAGTAACTTATAAATCATCTGACTCGTCAATAGCTGCAGTAAGTGCCAGCGGTAAAGTCACTCCTAAGAAAACAGGTAAAGTAACAATATATGCAACTACATATAATGGACTTTCTGCGTCCTATGTATTGACTGTTAAGAAGGCCCCCTCTGCTGTGATATTAAAGCCTACGAAGTTAACCCTAAAAGTAAAAGACCAGTATAGCCTAAAGGCATCCGTTGCCACAGACAGTTATTCCTCAAAGTATACTTATTCCAGTAGCAACTCATCAGTGGTAAAGGTTGATTCAAGAGGAAATATTACTGCAATTAAAAAAGGAACTGCAAAGATAACAGTGGTAACTCATAATGGCAAAAAAGCAACCTGCACGATAACAGTAAAATAACATAAAAATTAATGTGAACTTGTTTGAAAAGTATGATTAAATTCCAATAAACAAGGAGGATATCGAATGTATAGGTCAAGACGTTCCTTTATGAAATTTGTCGTGTTTATACTTGTTGTGTCATTCCTGCTATCGCAGTCAATTCAATCGGCATTGGCAGCTACAACCATCAATGCTAAAAAGATTACTTTAAGTAAAAAATCAATTACCTTGGAGGTTGGAGAGACACAGGCGCTGAAAGCGACTGTGTCACCAAGTAATACAACAAACAAGAAGGTAAAGTGGTCTTCAAATGACAAAGAAATAGCAACCGTCACTTCTACAGGTAAAGTGATTGCTGTTGGGGCAGGGCGGACTATCATAACCGCTAAAACCAGTAATGGCAAGAAGGCGATGTGTAAAGTTACCGTAAAAGAAAGCGGTCCAACCGATGTCAATATAATAGAGGATGATATTACCTTGGATTTGGAGGACGAATATACCCTCCAAGTGAGTATCATGCCAGCTTCTGAAGCTGATGCTGAATTAACTTGGTATTCTGATGATGAGGATGTTGTGAGTGTGGATGATGAGGGGAATCTATTCCCAATGAATGAGGGATCCGCGATTATTACAGTTGAAACAGTTAACGGTCTGACAGACGGCTGTACAGTTACAATTACGAATGGTGTTAAGGAAGAAGCGTGGATTGAATTATCAGAAGAAACACTTAATCTAATAATTGGAAATACGAAGAAATTGACCGCTGATATTACTCCGATAGAAGCAGAGGAAATGAAAGTTTTGTGGGAAAGCAGTAATAGTAAAGTCGTATCCGTTGATTCTAAGGGTAATATCAAAGCAATAAAAGAAGGATCAGCAGTGATTAAAGCTTCTCTTACAAATGGAGAATATGATGAATGTTTGGTAGAGGTAAGTTCTGACTATGTTGAAGTGTCCAGCATAGTAATGGATTATGATACAGCAACGCTAACAGTAGGTGAGAGCATACGCTTATCAGCAACGATTAACCCGACTAATGCCATAGATCAGAATATAACCTGGAGCAGTAGTAATACAACTCTTGCTGATGTTGATTATACAGGTAAAGTCACAGCAAAAGCTGTGGGTAGTGTAACAATTACAGCAGCATGGAATAATAAGCTTTTTGCTTCCTGTATGGTGACAATTAAAACAAAATCAATTGCTGTAAGTGCTGTTACTTTAAACCAGAAAATTATTACAATAGATGTGAATACGTCGGTAGCTCTTAATGCAAGTATTACGCCTGCTGATGCTACTGATAAACAAATATCCTGGCAGAGCAGTAATACAGGAGTTGCAACTGTTGATGCAAGTGGAAAAATCTATGGAGTAGCAAAAGGAACAGTAACAATTACTGCAAGAGCAACAAATGGAGCAACGGATAGTGCACAGGTAACTGTAAAAGAAACGCTTGTAAAAGTTAACCTTAGAGATACAGTATATAAGATTGCTTTACGAGGGACGAATGTATGCCTTGATGTAAATGGTGGCATAGATAAGAATGGAACCAATGTTCAGGTTTGGGAAAATAATGACACAAATGCCCAGAAGTGGAGAGCAGAGAATCATTCGGATGGAACAACTAGCTTCATAGCTCAATGTGCACCTGATAAAGTATTGGATGTTATGAGAACCGGTAATTCCACTGCTGGTGCTTTGAAGGCTGGCTGCAATGTAGACATCTATATACATAATGATAATCCAGCACAGAATTTCACTCCTTATCAGTATAGTGACGGAAGCTATGTTCTTAGATTAAGTTCAAATCCGGATCTGGTTCTTACTTCAACTGGCACTGGAAGTGGTTCGAATGTAATTGTTAATAATTTTGATGAAAATAATATGCTTCAGAGGTGGACAATAACTGAAACTAGTACACCGACTCCTGCACCGTCGACCTCCTACACCTTCCCAACTAATAATGCATATCAGATTACTGTTCTGTCTTATTATTATGGCAATGCTTCAAAAGGTAAACATGTGACAAAAGGAGGAGGAACAATTTTAGGTGCCATGGATATAAGCGGCCCTGATAGTGATATTTTAGCTACAGAATCTGGCACTGTAACAGCTGTGACCTATGATTCCGGCTGGGGTAATAGTATTACCATCAAGCATGATAATGGCTTTTATTCCTTCTATGCACATTTACAGGATAAATCAATAACTGTATCCGTGGGAAGCAAGGTTTCCAAGGGACAAAAAATAGGGGTTATAGGGAGTACCGGAAATAGTACGGGAAAACACTTGCATTTTGAAATTTGGGACAGCAATAAAAATACCTGTGAGACGTGGATTTATTTTAGGGATAACTACAAAGCAAAATTAAAATACGACGCAGATATTGTTCAGGGAGGCAGCAACCCTGAGGCTTGGAGGACCTGGATCACCAGTAACTACAAATTATCAGGTGGGGTTTATGTAGCGAAATAAAAAATTATTTTTTTTCAATATATTTAAGGTAATATATCTAGTATAAATAATCAGAAAACAGATAGCAGGCAGCGTAATATATAGGGCTTACCTGCTATCTGTTTTGCTCGTGAGCAGGGTATTATAATTATTTAACTGCGTTATAATAAATTAATAATTAAATTATAGAAAGACTAGGAAGAATTTATATTACATGTTATTATTTATTTAAACTTAATCAGAATAACCATAAGAAACTAAGGAAGGAGACCGAATATGACATTACAACAATTAAAATATGTAACAATAATTGCAAATACAGGTTCAATAAACGAAGCCTCAAAGCAATTGTTAATCTCGCAACCTAGTTTATCAGAGGCAATTAAATATTTAGAGGAAGAGATGAAAATTACGATATTTGAAAGACGAAGTAATGGTGTCGTATTAACCACGGAGGGTGAAGAATTCTTAGTCTATGCTAGACAAATCTTAGGACAGGTTGACTTATTAGAAGAAAAGTATTCTGATAATAAAAATATAAAAAAGAAGTTTGGAGTATCTACCCAGCATTATTCCTTTGCAGTCAAAGCCTTTGTAGAGTTAGTGAAGGGTTTTGATATGAATGAATATGAATTCGCCATCAGAGAAACCAGAACATCAGAGGTTATTAATGATGTGAATTTAGGTAAAAGTGAAATAGGAATTTTATATCTGAATGATTTTAATGAGAAAATCATTCAAAAACTGCTTAAATCCAAAGGTCTTGAAACACAAGAATTATTTCAGTGCAAAGGTTACGTATATTTATGGAAAGGTCACCCTTTGGCTACCAAAGAAAGGATATCCATAGAAGAACTTCAGGAATATCCATGTTTATCCTTTGAGCAGGGGGAGAATAATTCTTTTTATCTATCAGAAGAAATTCTGAGTACGTATGACTATAAAAAAACAATAAAAGCCAATGACCGTGCAACCTTGCTAAATCTTATGGTCGGATTAAATGGATTCACCTTATGTTCTGGAATTATTTGTGAGGAGCTTAATGGTAGTGACTATACAGCTATCCCTTTAAATACAGATGTAAATATGAATATTTGCTATATTAAGAGAAACAATTCCATTATCAGCGATATTGGTAAAAAGTATATTAAGGAATTAAAAAGGTACATAAACGAAATTCAGCCTTAAACTTTATGTGAGAATTGTATAATAGGTGGAAATGAATTTTAAAAGGTGAGTATGTGATACAGACATACGCACCTTTTTTGTTTAATATTCTATTACTCTTATAAGAAAAGCTTTTGTTATAGGTAAAAGGTATAAGACGCTATAGATTAAAGCGTTGACATCTGTAAAATATATGCTATAATTAAATACATACTATTTATATATGATAAATATGATATATAAAATAAATAAATATATAAAATAAATATATATTCCTAACAGTACAGTAATATATTGAAAACTACATTGAAAAATAATGGTTACCAAATTGTCAAGCAACTGTCTCTTAAGCAAATTCAAGAACTGTATTTTAAAATAAAACAGATAATTTAAGGGCATATGAAAATGTACATTTTATTGAAGCAATGTTTGAAAAAACTTTAAACCAAATAAATAAAAAATGAATAATATAATGGGGGAAAACACTTCCAGAAATATAACGATAATAAAAATAAGTAGTCAGGAGGAAAAGTAATGAGTAAAAAGAATTATACACATATTTCAACGGCATTAATCCATGGGGGTATCTACGGAGATGAAAGAACAGGAGCTGTAAATGTACCGATTTATCAGACCTCAACATATGAGCAGGTACACCTTGGACAGCATACAGGGTATGAATATTCAAGGACAGGAAATCCAACGAGAGAAGCCTTGGAAGCATTAATTGCAGAGCTGGAAGGTGGAGTGGCAGGCTTTGCTTTTGCCTCGGGCATGGCAGCAACTACTGCGGTGTTAACCTTATTTCATGCGGGTGATAAAGTAATTATATCAAGTAATGTGTATGGTGGAACCTTCCGAGTACTGGATAAGATTTTTAAAAACTTTGATATTCATTACTCCATTGAGGATACCACTGATATTGCCGCACTTGAAAATAGTATTACAGAGGATGTTAAGGCTATTTTAATAGAGAGTCCGGCAAATCCGCTTATGACTATAACAGATTTAAAAGCAGTTGCAGATTTGGCAAAGAAACATGGGATTTTAACCATTGTAGATAATACCTTTATGACTCCGTATTTACAAAGGCCAATAGAATTAGGTGTGGATATCGTATTACACAGTGCAACCAAATATTTAGGAGGTCATAGTGATTTAATTGCAGGTCTTGCAGTTGTCAATAATAAAGAACTGGCTAGTAAACTTGCATTTATTCAAAATGCAACGGGAGGTATTTTACAACCCTTTGATTCCTTCCTATTAATACGTGGTATTAAAACTTTAGGAGTTCGACTTGACAGGCATGTAGAAAATGCCGTTAAGATTGCAGATTACCTGTTGAATCATGCTGCAGTTAAGAAAGTTTATTATCCAGGTCTTAAAGATTTTCCAGGGTATGAAATTAATAAAAAACAGGCAAAAAATGGCGGTGCCATGTTATCTTTCGAATTAAAAGACGGTTATGATATTAGAAAATTCTATGATGGCTTAGAACTGGTTGCCCTTGCCGAAAGCCTTGGAGGTGTGGAATCACTTGTATGCCATCCATCAAGTATGACACATGCATCGATTCCATATGAGATACGCCAAAAGGTAGGAATTACAGAAGGACTAATCCGATTATCCGCAGGTATTGAGAATGTAGATGAGATTATTAAGGATTTAGAAACTGCGATTCAGGCGGCCGGGGTGAATTAGTATGAAATATTTTGAATCAATGCAAGACTTAATAGGGAATACTCCACTGGTTAAATTAAATCATATGAGTGATAAAAAGAATGTCAATATATTCGGCAAGCTTGAATTATACAATCCCAGTGGAAGTGTGAAAGACAGAATAGGGCAATACATGATAGCAGATGCTGAAAGAAAGGGGTTACTAACGTCGGGAGCTACAATAATAGAGGCTACTGCAGGGAATACCGGACTAGGCATTGCCTTTGCAGCTCTGAATAAAGGATATCGCATCATCTTTGTCGTACCAACAAAGTTTTCAATTGAAAAGCAAAAATTAATGAAGGCGTTAGGAGCTGAGATTGTAAATACACCCCGTGAGCAAGGCATGCTCGGAGCTGTTTCTAAGGCAGCAGAATTAAAAGCTCAAATACCTAACTCGGTTTCCTTTGAACAGTTTAAGAATATGAGTAATCCGCTGGCACATTATGAGACCACAGGACCGGAGATCTATGATGCGTTAGAAGGAAGGATTGATTATATCGTACTTGGTGCAGGGAGTGGTGGAACCTTTACAGGTGTTTTAAAATACTTAAAAGAAAGAAACCCTAACATAAAGAGCATTTTGGCAGATCCAATTGGCTCTACCATGGGAGGCGGAGACCATGGTGATTACAATATCGAAGGAATTGGAAATGATTTTATTGCAGATACAATGGATATGAGATTAGTAGATGAGATAATTAAAATCTCCGATACTGAGGCTTTTGAAACTGCAAGGGAACTAACCAGAAAGGAAGGAATCCTGGCAGGAACCTCCTCTGGTGCGGCAATGGCGGCTGCCTTAAAGTTTATTAATATAATTGATAAGGGAAATGTAGTTGTAGTATTTCCAGATCGCGGAGACAGATATTTCAGTGCTAATTTATATGAATAGGAAGATGTTGTTATAAAGAAAAATCGCTTATCTATTTGAAGATAGGCGATTTTTTATACTCTTTTTTATATGCAATTATATAAAAAGTAAATTTTACAATCTAAACAATGCCAAAAGCCTTTAAGTTATAAATCCATCTTTACATCCTGTCTTTTACTTTCCTCTGATTCCAAGAAATCCTGCTGACTAATATTTAAGTGATTTGCAACAAGATTGCTAGGGAAGGAAACTATTTGCTGATTAAGATAAGAGATATTACCGTTATATAAACGTCTTGCTGCCTGAAGATGTTCCTCCACATCCATAATGGAAATCATCAGCTGCTTATAGTTATCGCTGGACCTTAGCTCAGGATAATTCTCCGCAACCGCATTGATGAAATGATTTGCCTGCTCCATCTCATGTACAGCTTTTGTTCTCTCCGACATACTCATTCCAGAACGAAGCTTAATGGTTTCTAAGATAGTTTCCTTTTCATATTTGGCATATGCTTTTGTAACATCAAGTAATTTTACTAATACATCATGGCGTTTCATTAATGCTACATCAATATCTGACAGGGCTTCGTTAATTTTAACCTGTGAACGCCTAAGCCCATTCATAGTTGTGACATACCATATAACTATAATGAATATAACAAGCAAAGCAATAAATAACCAGGGCATTTTAATTTCCTCCTTTAATATTATAGATGTCACGGTCTAAATCCAACCCATCTATTATTTTGATAATAGCATCAATTTCACTCTGAACATCCTGTTTTACTTTTTGCTTTTGTTCTTCAATACTCGAGAAAATAGAGGGTTCCATGGAATCTCTTTCTGTATTAAATGCTACATGAAGTTGATTATTAGCAAATCCAAGCATAAATGGGCTACCCATACTGTGGTACATGTTCTTCAGAACCTCCATAAACGTGGGCGTCAAAATATAGTATGCTTCATGGTCATCCTGTGCATATACGGTAAAGCGTTCGTTAAAATTCTCATCCTCCAATTCTAGCTTGTGACGGCGCTCTTCTTTACTGGTAAAGAATGTTTTGTTTTTCTGGGAATAGTAAAAGCGGTTACTAATAATCTGTAAATCAAAATGGAACTTTTTATTAAAATCAAAAATCAGCCATCGACCATTAAAATATGTAGTTGTATGCGAGGATTTTCCGCTACGGGTATGCTGCTGGATCTTGATATCAGCACGTTCGAATTTTACATTCTTATAGTAGCCCATTACATAATCGTTCGTATAGTAACGGTTTCCCAACGTCATCATATCAGTAGCGTCAATAATATCTTGAGAAATACCTTGATCCTTTTCATAGCTGACCTTAGTAAAAGCTGCTTTGAAAGGCTCTTCCACAAAAATGGTTTTAAACTTATCTTTAAACTCTTCAATCATTCTGTTACAGCCAGTGACAAAGGATAACAGATATCCCAAACCTACACCAATTAGTATGATTATGATAAACCATGGACCCAAGAAACCTTTGAATAAGTTCAAAAAGAATATAGTCATAATAGCCGATATTACAATAATTATTGTTAGTCGTATGTCGACTTTCTTTCGTAGATTTTCTAAGTTTTTTATTTTATTATCCATTGCACCACCCGATTATGAGAATATAGGAATTATTATACAGAATTATCTAAGTTTTACAACTTAAAAGACGATTAAAATAAGATAAGTAAAATAATAAATAATTTTAGATTAGGGTAATAGATAATTTGCACAAATAAAACGCATTATCAAAAAATACCAGAAGGATTAACGTTGTTATAATAGGTATAATATAGTAATATTGTAATTAGTGATAATAATAGCACCAAATACCAATTCACGCAAAATGGAAAGTTCATAATAGTAATCGTTTTAAAGGGGAGGAATTATATGAAAAAATTGGTTGTAATAATATTAAGTACGATAATAATCTTTTTAATGTCAGGGTGTAAAGCGGATAAACCAACCATAAATCAGGATGTAAGTCCAATTCCAACCACGAGTACTCCAACCACTGCAACACCAATTCCAACTCAAGGAGTGCCAACAGAGGCAGTAGGGGAAGAGAATAGTCAACTACAACCAGGATTTGATGCATGGAAAGAAACAGCTGCAGTAAAAGCCTTGAACAAAGTGTTGATGATGGAAGAGCCTGTGAAGGTGGTATCTATGAAAAATGTAAATTCAGGAGAAGTAGAATATGAAACGCACTATTTAAATAAAATAAATCATTTCTTAGATTACAATTTCGATCGGAATCTGACTCCAGATCAATATGCAATAGTAGATTTAGATCAAGATGGGACACCGGAAGTTGTCGTAAGATTGGCGTTAGATTATGATGACTGGGTAATGATTTTAAGATATTATGATGGAAATGTATACGGGTATTCTTTTGTATCAAGGGGTTTTGAATCTCCAATGATGAATGGACTCTATATAGCATCTTCTGGTGCCTTTAATAATAATATAATGCAATTAGGCTTTGAAGGAATTAATTTAAAAGAGAAATGTCTTGGATATACGACATTATTAAATGAAACTGTCGAATACTATATTGGAGATAATAAAGTATCAGAAAAGGAATATGAAGATTTTAGTGAAGGGTATTACAACAGCGAGGCTGTCAGATGGTTTCTGTTTCCTAGCGATATTAGAGCTGATTACAGTGGAGAGAGATTGTTTTATGCTGATTTTGAAGCGATAACCCAACCGAATGGAAAGGAACTTGAAAGTTATTATTCTGGAATGGAAGATGAAAAGAAATTTTCTCTTAGCAGCAGAATTCCCCAAGAGGTGTATGACCTAGTTGTAGAGGCAATGAAATCCGAGACAGAAGAGGAAACTTTTGAGCAGCTCAAATCGGGCACCGAGATGAGTAAGGAGGAATTCTGTAACCTAACCGGAATGGATTTAGAGGAAATAGAAGATATTATTCCGCTGAAAGTGGATGCTGATAATGACGGAATTCAGGATATAGTAGGGCTATTTTACTGGGGTGGTACGGGAGGTTTCAGTAGCATGGAGCTTTATCAGGGTTCTGAAAACGGAGAATATAAATCCAGCAATAGCTTTGACTGTTTATATCAAGATTATAGTTTTATTTCTTATCAAGAGAAAAATTATTTGTTAATGAAGCGTTTTGATTACAATACGAAGTATTATTCTGGGTATACAATTTATTTATATGAAAATGGAGTCCTTGCGGATGGTATGAGCTTCTGGTTTGATATTCAGGATTATAATATGAAGATTAGCTATGAGAGTTCGACCTTTGTTGAAATAGAACAGATAAAGAATACGCTTAGCAACAAAGAATTACCGAAGGTTCTGGAAAATAATGATGGTGTAATCTATGGTACAGGCGAGAAAATAGATGGATCAAGCAGTACAGGATATCTATATTCTAGTGATATTGATAATGATGGTAAGCTTGAGAAGTATAATAAGTCTATGTGGTATCCATCAAATATGGGAACGGTGATGGAATGCACCTATGAATTTGAGGACTCCAATGTACTGGAAGACTTATACGCTAGACTTTCTGATGAGGTAGGCGAAGGCAGATTGTATACCTTTTGGATAGATAAAATAGGGGATGAAAATATTATGTACTTATACTATGGTAATAATCTTGACTATTCGTTATATGCATTTAGATTAACAGGAATGGAATAAAAGCGGAAAACCGTACCTATTTGTTAATATATCATATAATAAAATTAGATTAAATTAATTAAGAGGATTATTATGAATCGTACTGGTTCCCCATCACAGGGTATGTATTTTTTAGGAGATACAATTATACATGTAGAAAATGCACGTATTGAGGAAGTAGCTGCAAGTAATGGAAGGTCGGGCTATATCTTAATATCTTTTGAAGTAAACGATGATAATGGTATGAGTAACATGCAAGAGGTCAGGCTAAA
Source organism: Bacillota bacterium (assembly GCA_023407575.1). Taxonomy (GTDB): domain Bacteria; phylum Bacillota; class Clostridia; order Lachnospirales; family Lachnospiraceae; genus Mobilitalea. The sequence continues at coordinate 26,246 of JAEYLX010000051.1, read as the reverse complement.
TGTAGGTAATAATACCATTATCATAGATGAAGAGGGAACATCACTTAATTTGAATAATTTAAATGAGGGAATGCGAATAGATGCAGATTTCTCTGCTATGATGACAAGAAGTATTCCCCCACAGTCTAATGCTTATCGTATAGTAGTATTACAAGAAGAAATGGAAGAAGCGTCTTCCTATATAACAACGGACCGTGTTGTGAGTGTCGATGTAGACAATAATTTTCTTCTCACAGGAAATCCCTACGATATGAATGATCAGATGGTGTTCACTATCTCTGATGAAACAGTTCTTTTGGATCAAAATAATAATCCGATTACCTTAGAAGATATACAGCCCGGGCAAATGGTGGAGGTGGAACACGCCATTTTCCAGACTCTTAGCATTCCTCCACAGTCTCCAGCTTATGTAGTGCAGGTTCTGTAAAATAAAACTCGATAGTTTTGTATTATTCTAAAGTTAATGTACTACTTAACCAAATGATGTTAGTTAATAGCCCTCGGTAACCGGGGGCTATTTTATCCTAAAGGTATATAGATATAAAAAAATAGAGGTACTGCGCCAAGAAGGGAAGCAGTACCTCTATATGAATATGTGACAATGAATTTTATCAAGATAGCTTAAATTAGGAAGTCCTTGGATATCTATGCAGAACAACAGTTGCCAGATGACAGAGATACCTGATTATGGAAAATACTCTATATGCATTTAATTGGAGTTCTTATGAAAGAGCATCTGACCTCGAGCGGATGCTCTTAATCATTCTATTCAAATACTTATGAAAACCTGTAACAAACTATTCTACACTTCCCACAATGATATATTAATCAGTATATACAATGGTATATTCTTCAGCAATGATATTGAAAGAATCACCACTAGTATTATAGATATTGGTAAAAGCACATGGTAAACTTCTGTCTTCTGAACCAATGCCATTTTTCAATTCGAAATGAAGATGTGGACATCCTGATAAACCAGTGTTACCTACCAAACCAATAACCTGACCTTGCTTTACAATGTCTCCAACTTTTAGGCTTATACTATGATATTGTAAATGATCCACAGCAGAATACTCCCCATTGTCATGCTGAATTGCAACTACATTTCCTGTGATGATAGGCCAATAACCATGAACGGATATTAGCTTATCCTCCTCTTTCTTACTTATTCCTATGGTGTTTCGATCCATTTCGTTATAAACACGTACTACTATTCCATCAGCAATAGCATAGACTTTTTCACCGTAACAAGGGTAATCTTCAGCTTTCTTATAATTATTATTTTTTTGCTTGCTATCAAGGATAGTTAAATCAAAGGCAAATTCATCACTGTTTCTTTGACGATGAGCACCTATACAATCAAAGTTTCCACAGATTTGCCAGGTTCCTTTAACAGGGAAAATGTATTTGTTTTTATTTACATATCTTATAAGGGAAATATGCTTACTTTCCTTATGCGTAATGCCTGCCTGTGTATAGATGACCTGAACGATAAGTTCATCTAATATTTCTGGACATACAATGTGAAAATACTCATTTCGCAGCCCGATTTCCTGACCAGGTTCTAATTGCGCACTAGATGATAAACAATGATAATCCCAAAACTTTTTAACTCCAATTAATGCGCCAATCTGACTATCTGATATATGAATGTTTTTCTGCCATTGTGGTATCCAGTATTTTAATGCTTCAGAAGAGTAGGTATGTTCTTTTATGACATGGTCATCTTTTTTTAATATGAATGAAATATTCTGAATTTCTAACAGCTCACTTGTTATATTTTTTATCCTTAAGGCTCTTAGCATAAAGTCAGAAAATTGAACATTACAATAAGGGTCGTTAGTTGTTATTATATAATCTTTTGGCAATATTGTTATTTCCATCTTTTATAACTCCCTTTTGATTGATTTTTATTTATATAAAAATTTAAATTTATTTTACCATTGGATTCACCACTTCCCTTAAGTTTTAGTTAAAGGTTATCACGTGGTATATTTGGTAACAACCTAATACACTTTTCATAAATAAACATGAGAAATAATTAAATCGGTGGAGGTAAGATTATAAGATATGTCTTAAAGCTAAAGAGGTGGAACTATATTAAATAAAATAATATATTTTTTTATTTTAATATTTGTAAAATTATGCTATTATTAGACAAATAAATAGCGGAGGTTTTAATTATGGTATTCGCAGACGTAGTAACTTTATTAAAACTACACAAAGAAGCATTTAACGAAGTTGAAATTATTATCAATGAATTAAATGTAATATTAGGCATACATAATAAATATTCAAATCTACTAATATCAAAAGTGTTTTATGTTCGTGATTCGTCGTCTACAAGCATATTAATTTCGAATTATGATACCGAAATGAGTTCTTCCGTGGAAAAATTTAATCTTTTGGAAAATATAAAAACAATAGGTAAGTTTGAACAAAGAGTGGAAGCTATTAGTAAAAGTACTCAGACTTTAAATGAATTTGATTTTATCTATAATGATATAATTCAAAATCTAAATATTTGCTTGAATAATTTCCATCAATATGAAAAGAAACACTCACACAAAGAGATGTCATTACTAATTCAAAGTATTCATGATTTGAAAAATGCATATAATAACTTCAATACCGTATTAAACTTTTCACTAAAAACATATAAATTGCTTGATAAGGATTTACTAAAAAATGAAAATAACACTTCTCTTGAAATAAATATTAAAAATGAATTGGATTTCAATTCTATCGCTGAAATTCTCATATCAACAAGTAAAATGTATGATTATCTTTGTGGTATGTTAGGTGTCTCCGTAAATGAATATCCTCTATTACCGGCTAAAATAGAAAGCGGTTCATTGTTTGAAAAAATTTTTGGTAATACTAATGTCATCAAAGTTATGGAGCAATTTTTAAAAGGTATTGCAATGTATTTTTATCGTAATTATACTAAAGAGGGAAAATTAAACAATATACCAAATCAACTAAATGTTATTAAAGAAGAATTAAATATTTTAAACCTATTAAAGGAAAATGGGTATAAAGCACAGAGAGCAGAAGATGAATTAGATATACAGTTAACAATTATATTTCAACATGCATCGACAATACTCTCAAATACAACTAAAATTGAAATTAATAACGAAGAGTATTCAGTTAATACGGCAGATCAAAAATTTTTTGAATATAAAAAGAACTTGATGCTCGAAGAATCTAAATTAGAAAGATTAACAAATATGAATATGGATGATAAAAATATTAAATCTGAAGTATAATAAATCTAAATTTATTTACCTGCTTTTATTAATTCTATAAATTAGTAGTAACAATATTGAGCTAAGCCTTGTACAAAACTATGCACAAGGCTTATTGCTTCATCAGATGCGTAGATAACGTGAAAACGTGACTATGTCTTAACATTGGCTGCTTTTCATTATCCATCTCAACAGTTACTCCCAAATTGTAAATTAGATAAAAATTCTCTTCATAGAAGTATGTCTCTAAAAATGATAAAAACTCATCTATAAGCCCATAACAAATCGGAAAATAATAATTTAATAAGAAGCTGCCCCTCTTTTTAGCATACACATATTCAGGAGTTCTTGGAGAGTTGTTAAGCATAAGCAGCAACTTATCCTTTGGAGCCATCAATGTTAGGATGTCAGTTTCAATTACAATACTTTCTTTCACGATATTCATGAGCATTTTTGGGCTTAACAATCAGTGGGATATTAAATAGATTGATAAATAATTCGTGGTAAATGGATTCTTAAAGTAATTCAGTTTTGCTACAGTTTATAAATAATACTATAATATCTGATATAAAATTTTGACCGTAACTCTGTACATAATCATTTTTTGCATATTCTAGTTTTTAGGTGTAAGCACATAATTATTACTCCCCAATACCTATATTTTGTGCAAGTATTTTTAATTTGTTATCTACCATTTTATCACTCCATTATTTTTATTTATATTTTAGATATAATAAATAATGCTATTATGTACTATTATAACCCCAAAATACCAGAAATTAACAATTTGGTTAGTCATATCCAGATTTAATGAGAGTTTGATAGATACTAAAATCTTTATTTCTTATATAATTATTCTAAAAGGATCAATGTCACATAAAAGATTCAGTCATAGCGCGCCTTGACTAAGTACACTTAGCAGGATTGTATTAAAAAAATAGAGGTACTACTCCAAAAATGGCGTAGTACCTCTATTTCCATTAAGCGGATAACGGGAATCGAACCCGCACTCCAAGCTTGGGAAGCTTGTGCTCTGCCACTAAACCATATCCGCATATTAATATTCTAAAACTTTCCATTAAAAAGTCAATAAGAAGTATTTAAAATTACGACTAAAAATTAAATTATTGGAAATAATAAGGATGTAAAAAAGCCTCATCATTACCTAATGTATACAAATCAGGCAAAGCGGGGCATAATACACACACATTTCCCCGATTTGAAAAAATTTCAATTAGGTGCGTGTGATAGGTATAAATAAATTTTTATCTGAGAAAAATATAATCGAGGTGATAACAGTGAACAAGAACAAATTTACTGAGTTTTTCAAAGGAAAGGGTTATTACGTATTACTGTTTGTCGGTGTTTTAGCAATTGCTGCGGTTGCTGTAGTGGGATCACAGCTGTCCTCTAACAATGGAGAAGAGGAACAGGATTTTGTGAACTTAAATGACACAGATGATCAGTTGGCTGTTGATGACACAGATATTGACTTAGCAGAGAATGACCCAATAACGGAAGGGATTGCAAATCTGAATGACAATCCTAATACCGATGTTGCTACGAATGATGATGCAAACGAAGTGGTAGAAAGTAATGGTAATCAGGTTGAACTGGAGGGATACGAAACCCCTGAAGGTTCCGACGCTGCAAATACTGTTGACGACACAGAAGAGGCTTCTACAGGACCTGATGCAGTTGAGACAACAGGTGATACAGTTGAAACTGATACCAACAATATCGCTAACAATCTCTCCTTCACAGCTGAGGATGATCTCCTTTGGCCTGTAAATGGTAATGTTATTATGAACTATAGCATGGATCATACCATTTATTTTGCTACCTTGAAGGAACACAAAGTTAATCCAGCAGTTATTATCGATGCAGAAGTTGGTACCGAAGTAAAAGCAGCAGCTAACGGTGTTGTGACTAGCGTTGAAGCAAACAATGAGGAAACTGGATTTACAGTTACTATGAATATTGGTGGCGGATATAGTCTTGTTTATGGACAACTTGATACAGAAAGCGTTGACCTTGAGGTTGGCGATGCTGTGGAAGAAGGCTCTGTAATCGGTACAATTGGTAATCCTACAAAGTATTATAGTATTGAAGGCAGTAATCTTTACTTCCAGGTGTTGGAAGATGATCAAATCGTAAATCCTATGTTATATTTGGAATAGGAATTATAGAATAATGAAATAAAAATGAGAGGATGACTTATGCAATCGATTAAGTCATCCTCTCTAATTATTTAGTAAATATCCTTTGTTGCTTAAGGCAATCTCTATCCGGTTTAAGGTTTCCACAGTGTCGGCTTCGATGGTGTGCTGATGAATACCATCCGTTAACTCTTTGAGAGGTACGATTTTGTTTTCTTTTACTTTGCTTACAAAATCATAGATATCCTGACGGTTACGAATAATCAAAGCTGTTTCTATTTCACCATAGATCTCATGCTTGACTTTAACATCAAGTATTTTACCGCCCTGATCTACGATTGTACATAGTTCATCTTCTATCTGTTCCGTGGTATGCCTAACATGAAAAACACGCTTAATACCTTGTTTATCGGTGGGATAAATCAAATAACCCTTAGTAGTTGAGAGCACGTTGACATCAGTGGCACGAAGCAAGGCGATATCTTGTACAATCACCTGACGGCTTACACCAAGTAGCTTTGATAGCTCTCCACCCGATATGGGGTCAGCAGTGGTTTTAAGAATATTTACAAGCTGATCTCTTCGTTTGTTTCCTTCCAATTAGCCCTCCTAATAAATGTACTTTGCATTTCTACTAGATTTAGATATAATAAAAATGGTTATGATAAGATTATATACTGTGCAAACTAAGTTGGCAACGACTTTTAAGCATATTGGTAGGAACGGGAAAAGAGGAATTGATATGTTTCGTTTATGGGCAAAAGTATTTAAAGAAAATAGAATGATTAAAGATATGGTAGTAGTTAATGAGGATAAAGAAATGCGTAGAACCCAGAAGGTATTCCAGGCAATTGATGAGATTTGTCATGCCTATGACCTATCAAAACCCATTTGGTTGGAGGCTACGATTAATGATTTTAAACGTCATGACAAAGCCAGATTTACCAAGGATAATTTTATGGAGACCATCGATTTTGATTATCTCGAAATCCATGTGATTGAAGAAGATTAGAACATAGGAAAGGCTAGGAGCATATATGAGTAAAAAATGGATAATATCATTGCTTACTGTCGTACTTATTATTCTGCTTCTAGGCTATTATAAGATTCTGCCTGAGGTTTCGTTTCTAAGTAAAGTAGGAACTGTTACAGTGACAACCACTCCGCTAAAGGAGCCAACGCCAACTGCAATTCCTATTAACAAAGGAACGCCAACTATTTCACCCATTGTAATATCGGATAACTTAGAGGGAAATGAGATTGAGGCATCGAATAATGCAGCAGAAGCAATCCAGCAGGAGAGCTTATCTATGTTTTATCATGAGGAGATTACACAGGAGATTAAGGATAGGATTATGGGTAAATCCTATGGTGAGGACTGTGATATACCCTTTGAAGATCTTCGATATGTAAGGGTATTGTATTATGGTTTTGATGACAAGACCCATGAAGGTGAACTAATTGTAAATAAAGCAATTGCAGAAGATATTGTAGAGATATTTGAGGAATTGTATGAGATAAAATATCCGATAGAACAAATGGTGCTAGTAGATGAATATGATGCCGATGATAACGCTTCCATGGAAGCAAACAATACATCAGCCTTCAATTTCCGCAAAGTAGATGGGACCAGTCGACTGTCTCAACATAGCTATGGACTTGCGATTGACATTAATCCCTTTTATAATCCATATGTAAGAGAAATAGACGGTAAGACAGTAATATTGCCAATCGGTGCAGAGGAATATGCTGACCGAAGTTTAGACTGCAAATATTATATAAGAAAAGATGATGCGGTATATCAGGCATTTGCAAGTCGAGGTTTTACCTGGGGAGGAGACTGGAGCACACTTAAGGACTACCAGCATTTTCAGAAGAAGCTGGAGGAAATAAATTAGCCATATGTATTTGCTAAGTGTCGTGAACTACAAGCCCCCAGACTTTCCAACAGAAAAGGTTAAGAAGGTCATCATTTTATAATTAAATTGATATAGACTTATTAGGGATTATCAGTGCTTGACTGACGCTTGTAGTGGGAAAACATTGATTTTAAAAATCGATAATGCTATAATTGGTTAAGTGCCATAACTTGGTCGTTTATATAAAGGATTTATGAGTATGAATCAAATGAAACATATCCTGGTCACAAATCATGCAGCAGAATTGCTTGCTAAAGTAGAGAGTGCATTACGGGACGAATATGAAATATCTATATTAGAAAAGGAAGAGGTAGAAGATTATGTTCAGGAAGAAAAACCTGACTTAATCCTGTTTACGATTCCTACAGATGCTCGCGAGAGTATGAATACCTTAGATGAAATTGGCAAACGTCCGGAATTCGCAGGAACACCGGTTGTTTTTTTTGCTGGTCATGAAAATGCTTGGTTGGAACAACAGTCGATTGGAAAGGGAGTTCAGGACTACCTTCTTTCCAGTATGTCAAAGGAACTTTTTTTGCATAGAATTTCTGCTTGTCTTGAGCTTCATGAGCTTCGAAGTCAAAAGCCTTATATGGACAAATATCAGGATGCCATCTCCTATAGTTTTGCAGAATTAGTGGATTTTAGAGATGAAACCACTGGGGGACATCTGAAGAATACACAAAGATATTTCTATATTTTATGGCTGGCAGCAATGAGAAGTGAGCTCTTTCAAAGCGTCATCTCTTCAGAAGATACGAAGGATATCCTTCGCTCAGTAATGCTTCACGATATAGGTAAAATAGGAATTAATGATGAGGTGCTTAGAAAATCCTCTTCCTTAGATAGAAAAGAATTTGAATACATGAAAACGCACACCATTCTTGGAAAGCAGGCTTTTGACCGAATTATCAAAGAGACAGGCGGTACGCGTTGGCTCTACCTGGCAAGGGATATGGCCTATAGTCACCATGAACGGTGGGATGGAACTGGATATCCAGAAGGTATAAGAGGGAAGGATATCCCTTTATATGCAAGAATGTTAGCAATTGCTGATGTTTATGATGCGCTTACTTCAGACCGATCGTATAAAGAGGCGTTTTCTCATCAGAAAGCTATGGATATTATCTTGGAGGAAAAGGGGAGAATCTTTGATCCGGATATGGTAGATTTGTTTATGAGTGTAAATGAGCAATTTGAAGATGCTTTAAATAAGAAGCAGGAAAGGGAGTAGCTTATGTCTTACCTGGCGCTTTATAGAAAATTTCGCCCGGATAGTTTTGTGGATGTAAAAGGGCAGGACCATATTGTAACAACTCTGAAAAATCAGATTGCTGCGGGTAGAATAGGACATGCTTACCTATTTACTGGAACGAGAGGAACTGGTAAGACTACAGTTGCCAAGCTCTTTGCGAAGGTTGTAAACTGTGGGCATCCGGTGGATGGAAACCCCTGCAACGAATGTAGAATGTGTAAAGGAATCGCTGCTGGTACCTCAATGAATGTAATTGAGATTGATGCAGCCTCCAACAACGGGGTTGATAATGTTAGAGAGATTGTAGAAGAGGTTCGCTATTCTCCTACAGAAGGAAAATATAAGGTGTATATCATAGATGAGGTGCATATGCTATCAGCAGGAGCATTTAATGCACTGCTGAAGACCATAGAAGAACCACCGGCCTATGTAATTTTTATCTTAGCGACTACAGAAGTGCATAAGATACCAATTACCATCTTATCCAGATGTCAGAGATATGATTTTAAACGAATTGCAATAGATATAATTGCCGATCGTTTAGCAGAACTTTTAAGGGCAGAGAATATTGAGGCGGAGGAAAAAGCACTCAGGTATGTAGCAAGAGTGGGCGATGGTTCCTTGCGTGATGCGCTGAGCTTACTGGACCAGTGCATTTCCTTCTATCTTGGTAAGAAGCTAACCTATGATGATGTGCTGGATGTGCTCGGAGCTGTGGATACTCAGGTTTTTGCCAGGTTAATTGAGTGTATTCGTGAACAACAGGTCACTGCTTGTATTAAATTGTTGGAGGAAATTGAGAGGTCTGGTCGTGAGCTGGGACAGTTCATTATCGACTTTATCTGGTATCTACGTAATTTACTCTTGCTTAAGACAACCCAGGATATTACGGAGTTAGTAATAGAGGTATCCAGTGATAATTTAGAGTTGCTGCAAAAAGAAGCGGCACTACTGGAGGAGCAGTCGTTAATTCGTTATATCAGAGTCTTTTCAGAGCTATCCAACCAACTTCGTTATGCCAGCAGAAAAAGAGTACTAGTGGAAATCGCCCTAATTAAGCTTTGCAAACCAGAGATGGAACAGAATCTGGAATCCGTTCTGGAACGCATAAAGCACTTGGAGGATATGATTCAAAAAGGTGTGGTAGTAACCGATAGAAGCACACCAGCAAATGTGGAAGATAATCAGCCGGCGAAGGAAACAACTCCAGTCATTTTGCCAGAAGCACTTCCTGAAGATTTAAAGGAAGCAGTTAGAAGCTGGAAAAGCATAGTGTCACAAATAGCAAGAAAAGCTCCTTCTTTACAGGTCGTACTAAGCAATGCGACTCTTAGCATCGATGGAAATCAGGGTCTATTAATCGTAGTCATGAATTCAATTGATAAGGATTTTATAGACCGAGAAGGGCATATGCAAGTCATACAAGATACATTAGCAAATGTGCTTCATAAGAAGATACAGGTAAGCACCAAATATCTGGACAGAACCAAGGAACGACTGGATGATGTTCCGGATTTATCAAAATTAATAAAGATGCCAATACAATATGAATAAATAGAGAAGGCAGATAGTTGAAAGGAGATTAATACAATGGCGAAAAGAGGCGGATTTCCGGGTGGAGGTATCCCGGGTAATATGGGAAATTTAATGAAACAAGCGCAGAGAATGCAAAAGCAGATGGAAGATAATGCGAAAGTAATGGAGGATAAGGAATGGGAGGCTAGCGCTGGTGGCGGAGCTGTTACCGTCAAAGTTTCTGGAAAGAAAGAAATTTCCTCGATAAAACTTTCTAAGGAAGTTGTTGATCCAGATGATATCGAGATGTTAGAGGATCTTATCATGGCAGCAGCAAATGAAGCCTTCCGCAAGATGGAAGAGGAATCTTCCGCTATGATGAGCCAGATTACTGGTGGATTAAATGGAATGGGTGGATTTCCTTTCTAATTAGTTCATAGAAAATTAAAGAAAAAGTGAGTATATATAATCATCTGGACTTACCCTCGAGGGTTGAAAAAAACAACCACTCGAGGCTGATCTGCACCAGCTGATCATATATACTCACATTTCATATAGTTCTCAAACTGGATTGCCAATGTTTATATATTTATATTGGCTTTTAATTTTTATCTTATAAAACTATATTAAGAAAGTAATTCTATTAAAGGGTAGTGTCGCTTAGAAGGTTCTCCTCTAAGCGTATTTTTATATCTTGCAAATAAGTCCTATGAGGTAGTAGAATATTCATATTATAGAAAACACGAGGTCATGGGAATGGATTATTACAGTAGGCAAATTAGTAAGCTAATTGAAGAACTATCGAGGCTACCGGGAATTGGAACAAAGACAGCTCAACGACTAGCCTTTCACATTATAAATATGGGTGCAGAACAGGTGAGCAACCTTGCTGCCTCCATTGTAGATGCCAAGAATAACGTACAATACTGTCAGGAATGCTTGACACTAACAGATAAGGAGCTATGTCCCATCTGCTCTTCACCAGGAAGAAATAAAAAGCAGATTATGGTGGTGGAGAATCCAAGAGATCTTGCTGCCTATGAAAAGACAGGCAAGTTTGATGGCGTTTATCATGTCCTCCATGGTGCTATCTCTCCAATGCTTGGTATTGGTCCTGCGGATATTAAGCTCAAGGAACTAATGCTTCGCTTACAGGGGGATGTGGATGAGGTTATTATAGCGACCAATTCTAGCCTCGAAGGGGAAGCTACGGCAATGTATCTTAGTAAACTAATTAAACCCGCAGGTATTAAAGTGAGTCGTATTGCCAGTGGGATACCGGTTGGTGGTGACTTGGAATATATTGATGAAGTAACGCTGTTGCGTGCTTTTGAGGGAAGAATTGAGCTATAGAAAAAAATAGTAAATGTTACCCGCAAATAAAGTCCTTCAAAGGGAAAAATTAGTTCTACAATAGGAAAATATAGTTCGACAACGCAGGACAAAGCCGTGCCCCGTGCACCTCTTTCTCCTGCGTTTTTTGCATGAAATAGAGCATGATTTAAAGCGGAATTAGCTTCTAGGAGGAAAAACGGTAAGCGTTTCTGCAGGGAATAATGAGAAAGGAAGTAGGAGAAAAGCCAGGAGAATCAAGGGTTTCTAGTATGCAAGATGCAAGGTTCAAGGAGAAAATGCGGGAGTTCAAAACGTGAGAAAAGGCAAGAATCGGGCACAAAAGGGCAGATAAAAACCCCCTTAATCCTTATGCCTAATCGCTTGTCCTGTTGCAACACTTTATTTTCTTGAAATTTCTTACATCTGTGCTAAAATGAGAGGAAAAGCAGGAAATCTGTTGAAGCACTTTATTTGCTGGGATGAATTGGGAAAAGTGGTTAGAAGCAAGGTGGAATAAGGGTTTGAGGGGGATGAAGTTCGTTGTAGAACTTTATTTTATGATAACAGTAGATTTAATAATGTATATGCATTGAATCAAGATCTGTTGGATATGAGGACATTATGAGAAATTTAGTTGAATTAAAGGACTTAACAAAAGAAGAGATATTTCAGATATTTGAGCTAACGGATAAAGTCAAGCAAGAGGAATATAGCCATTTCTTATCAGGTAAAACGATAGTGTTATTTTTTCCAAGCTCAAGTATAAGAACCAGGGTTACCTATGAAAAGGGAATTAATCTATTAGGTGGGCATTCAATTCTTTTTGACAGTGAAGTTTTAGAAAAGAAGGAAAAAATAGAAGATGTTATCGGCTATTTAAATAATTGGGCAGATGCTATTGTTGTAAGACATGGTGACATTGAGCTTGTAAAAAAGATAGCAAAATGCGCAAGTGTTCCGGTGATCAATGCGATGACACAAGTTAGTCATCCTTGTGAAATACTTACTGATTTGTATGTGTTTTCAAAAATTCGTAAGAATTTTCTCGAGGAAGAGTATTTGTATGTTGGTCCCAGTAGCAATATTGGGCGGACTTGGAAAGAAGCTTCTGATCTACTTGGTTTTTCACTTACACAATGTTGTCCGGCTGGATATGAAATGGAGAGTACAAACATTAGTTATGATATAGAGGATGCGATAAGAGATAAAGATATTGTGTTAACTGATTCTCTAAATAAGGAACAATTACATGATTTCAAAGATTTTCAAATCACTTGCGAATTGATGAATAAGACAAATGATAATTCCTTGTTAAATCCATGTCCTCCTTTTTTTAGAGGAGAAGAGGTAGCAGGAGATGTTATAGAAAGTAAATTTTTTGTAGGGTATGAATTTAAAAAGTCATTAATCGAAGTGCAGAAAGCTATAATTGTTTTTACTATGATAAATTAGGCTAGTTTGCGTATACATTACTTAAATTATACTTTTTAAAGTAAAGCCAGAGAAACTGGAATAGTTTTTAAGCCTTAACCAGTAGAATAGCATTTGCCCATGGTATGATTTTCAACGCAGGTTAAAGCCGTGCCCCGTGCACCTCTTTCTCCTGCGTTTTTTGCAGGAAATAGAGGAGAGTCTGTTAAAGGCAATTTGCAGGGATAATTAGAAAAGTATTTGAAATTGATAATTAAGAAATTATAGTTTGGTTAATACTCCTAGATTTTGTTGCTTATTGGGTATTTTCGAATTACAATTATGTAAGATAATGTAATTTTGTAAAAAGTGTTACTAATAAATTACAAAACTCATAATAAGTATCTATAAATATATTTAAAGAAGGAGAAATGCTTATGTTTGGTGCAGCAGTTTCATTTGGTTTAATTTTCGGAGTAGTTCAATTTTTGTTTTACTTTCTTGGTATACTTTGCTTTATTAAATATTTAAGAGAAAGATAAACCCCTCTCTGTATTGTAAGTGCAGATTTATTTATAAGGAGGTATTCATTTGAAAAGACGAGTTACATTATTAATTATAATAATACTTGCTGTTATATTAACTGGATGCACAAAAGATGATGTGGTGAAGCAATACTATACCTTCCAAGGAGAAAACGATTCCTGGATTGGTACGTATATAGAGGACGGTGAGACCGTATTTACCGAGGAAGAAGGTACCTTGAAGTCCGAAAGTTGGTCGGATTATTATTTTGAGATTGAGTACAAAGGAGAACTTTCGGATTTAGAAGATGTGAAGCATATGGAAATCAGTTATACCATAGGACAAAGAAGTGGAAATCGTGTTACTGACTATGGTGATAACGATAGTATAAGCACAAAAACCTTTAGTATGAAAAGTGGTGGAAGCAGCAGCTATTCTTATGCTAAGGACGAAGTTGTTCAAGTTGTTGTTAATTTGGATGGCATGGAGGAGAATTTCGTACTGTCACTTAAAGGAGGAGAGTAGCTATAAAAGGTATTTCAACTAATATGCGAATTTATTCGCAATTTAGGTTATGGGTTTGGGAATTGATAAGTGGTAATATTAAGCCATAAATATTAGACCAGGAGGTTATTCCTATGGCAACAGTTAAACTTAAAATCGCTGAATTGAGAAAAGATAAAGGGATAGGACAGCAGGACTTAGCTAATGTTTTAGGCGTTTCATTTCAATCCGTAAGTAAATGGGAGACAGGAACTACCATGCCGGATATCTCATTACTACCTGATATAGCTAGATATTTCAATATTTCTGTAGATGAATTATTAGGATTACAACCATTACATCAGCGTCAATATATACCAAGCAATACGGACAATCATGATACTTCTAACGGTAAAGAAAATAATATCTATAAAAACAGAAAGTATTTTTGGAATGAGGATTATCTGCACTTCCTTGTGAATAATGTCTGGAAAGTGGAAGCACCTGCTGATTTTATTGAATTCAGATGCTGTGAGGGATACTTTGGACAGCAACTACTTAATATTTTACCAAAGGGGAGCACTTATACGGGTGTTGATAATAAGTATTTTACAGATATTTCAAAGCAAAGATTTACAGATTCTAATCATGCAACAGAATTTATTGCATCAGACCTTTACGATTTTGGTACATTAAAAAAATATGATATGGCAATTATTCAAGTTGGGTTACGTCATATGAATCGACCATTGGAAGTGTTAAGACAGATGATAGCTTCTGTTAAAAAAGGAGGACTTGTAATTTGCATCGATGTGAATAGAGAATTCGAAAATGATGGACTTTATATAGATTGTCTAGACTATAATTACCTTTGCAATACTTTTGATTTCCATGAAATTTGGAAAAAAGAATTGGAATGCGAGGGCAGGGATTATGCGATTGGAATGAGACTGCCTTTTTATATGAGACAATTAGGATTACGTGATGTTGACGTCCGTGTAAATGATAGAGTAGATTTTGTTAATATTAATAAGCAAGATTATAAGCAGGAAGTACAAGATTTTATTGACATTCATGGTTTGGATAAATCGTATAACGTATCAGATTGTGAAGTTACAATTGAATACCTTATGAATCGTGGAGTAAATAGAGAACAGGCAGAAGCTTATATTAAAAAACAGGGAAAAGTAGCTGAGTATTTTAAGAGTAAGGAAAATAAATCATTTTTACATGTACAAGGATTATTAATAACATATGGAAGAAAATAATTTGATAAAATGAGGAGTAGAAGAAACCAGAAGGAAAAGCAGTAATTGCCATTAGAAAAAACTAGATATATAATAATATAGTGATATTAGTGACGTGAGTAATATATCCCAAGCCTGTAAGCAAATAAGATATATTCTTAAGTGAATATCATTAAGTGAATATCATTAAGTATATAAGAACATAGGATTAGGTATAGAATTTTAAAGCAGATATAATTAAATTTCTGGATGACTGCATAGGAAGGATTTCTGCTAATGGTTAAAGGACATATAATAACGACTTCATGGAGGTACAAATGAAAAACCTGCCTAACGTAATAACACTAGCTAGAATAATAGGAACCATGGGTTTGTTGGTTTTAAAACCATTTTCGATACCATTTCTAATCCTTTATTTTCTGTGTGGAATAACTGATATTGTAGATGGATTAATTGCACGTAAATTTAATCTAGTAAGTAAAGAAGGTCAGATTCTTGATAGCATAGCAGATTGCTTTATGATATCAGTTTTGCTATTAATAGTTGTACTAAACTTTATATTACCAGTATGGAGTCTGTGTTGGATAGCGCTAATTGCGATCATTCGTTTATTATCTTTAGCGGTAGGTTTTATGCGTTACAAACAACTAGCATTCTTACACACTTATTCCAATAAAATAACTGGATTTGTTTTATTTTGCTATCCTTTTCTTTACATAATATTAAGCTTTAACCTAGCTACTATTTTAGTGTGTGCTATTGCAAGTATTTCAGCCCTAGAAGAGCTAATGATAAATATTAGTTCTAAAGGGTTAAGTAGAGATATTAAGTCCATAGTTCATAAAAGTAATATATAGACTGTTAAATTTATAATGTAATATATTTAATTAAAGAGAGAGAACCTATCATATATAATAAGTTCTCTTTCTTTGCGTCATTCAAGATATATGTTATTACAAATAAAATAAAAATTAATTTAACTTATATATGCTGAAAGGATGAGGATATAGTGCTTTTCGTTATATGTCTCTTTACGTATCTTATTTATAATTTGATTGATAACAGGTATCATCTTCGTAAAAGATTTCATGACCCATTAAACAAGAAATTACGATTAACCATAATTGTCATTGGGTTGTTTTTGGCGGCGATTAGTATAGGGATTGGAATGTTGCCTGATGAATATCTAATCAGATTTCATCTGAACAAGGATATTGTTTCTTGGTTTTTTATCATACCAATTTTATTTATAGTCTTAGTGGGTTTACCAAATTCGAATGACAAATGAGGATAGCTAATCCTCTAATTTTTGAAGCAACCTTTTGGCAGCGGGCTCTTTTCTGATAAAGTCAAGTTCTTTGCTTTTAGTCAAAGCATCTCGAAGCATTTTCTTTGACATACTAGGATTGGAGAGATGATTAAACTTAATATGCGTGTATAATTCTGAAGCTTTGAAATTCTCAAAGAAATCAATCCCTTCTATCATATGACTCAGCATTTCGATGGTTTGGTCTTTATCCGATAGCTCAACTGCTAAAAATAGTTTGGACGTATAGGCAATATATTCTCCAAAATTGAGTGATAGAGCGATTTCTTTGGACAAGTTAGCGTATGTTTCAGCCTCAATATACTTTTTCTCGGAACATAATAGACGGCTGATAAGTTGAAGAACATTAATGACCTGATGACCATCTTTATAAATCATATTTTCATAAATCTCATAGGCTTCTTCCTTGCGAGACTGCTTTTCATACAGAATTGCTTGTGTCAGTCGCTTATCATATCCAACAGGCTCTATCTCATCCAGTTGCTGTTGCGCCTTTTGATAATTCTCTTTGTTCATATAATAAGTAACCAATGAGGATTTTGCCAGAGTAACAATATTATTGTCACTACTGTTTAAAGCTATTTCATACCAGCCAATTATTTTATTATCATAGGCATCGGTTTCTGTAATTCCCTTTATTATAAGAAAGGACCTAAGGATGTCAGCGACATACAATCTCAAAGTGTCGCAGTTAGGATGTTCTTTTAAGAGAGATTCCCCTTTTTCAAAACCTTTTTCAAAACCATCTTTTTGAATCAAATCAGACAGCTCTCTCCCCATTTGATTAATCTCGGAATCTGTCAATTCTTCGTGAAAGGAAAGTAGAGTATCCACATTGATTTTCAAAATGCGGGCTAATGGTGCTAAAAGAGTGATATCAGGATATGAAATTCCGTTTTCCCATTTGTTCACCGCAGGAGCGGTAACTCCTAAGTAATTCGCTACCTGTTCCTGTGTGAGATTACTTTCCTTTCGATACTTACGTATTACTTCATTTATTTTCATCTAATTGCATCTCCTGTCTCATGTACTAACAAGGCCTTTGTTAATTATAGAATAGCAAAGGCTAATCTCTTGCACAAGTGAACTGTTATCATAATTCATTCACAAAAATTAACCATAGGTTATGTTATAGGAGCTACTTCTGCCTAACGTGCTTGTTTCTTTATTTTCTTGTATTTTATCGCAATTATGATAAAATAATAGGTGGTGTATTTTATTCTATTTATGATAAGTGAACCGAATTATTGTTTCATCATATAAACGGTATAGAATAGAAAATTAATGATAATAGTACTTGGAAGGGATGAATGGGGACAAGGTTAGGATAGAATCTTCGTTTCCATATGAATATTATGAAAGAGACTACAAATTGCGAGAGCTGTAATTACTACGATTACGACGATGAATATGATTGCTATATATGTCTAATTAACCTTGATGAAGATGATATGGGTAGATTTTTAAGTAATACGGCTATGAATTGTCCGCATTTTCAATTTAAGGATGAATATAAAATAGTAAGAAAACAAATGTAATAGTTCCACAAAACAAAGGAGTTTTTAATGGAAGTAAGAGTATGCAAAAACTGTCGAAGATTATTTAAATATATGTATGGACCGGAGTTGTGCCAGGAATGTTCTAAAACATTAACTGAAGTAAAAAGTGAGCGGAAGGAAAGTAGCAAAATAAAACCTTTAGTCAATGACGAAGAACTAAAATTTCTTGAGGTGAGAGACTATATAATAGCTCACCCCAATGCAAGTATTTCACAGATTTCAGAGGATAATGATATTTTACCAAGCAAACTTTTGGAATGGGTTCGAGAAGAGCGTTTGGAGTTTTCGGAGTTGTCTGCAGATGCGTGGTTTAACTGTGAGAAGTGTGGTGCAAAAATAAAGAGTGGAAGACTATGCAATCGATGTAAAATAATGTAATATAAAAGGAACATTTCCATTTTTTATATAATCTTTATATATACAAATATAAAGCTATGTGATAATTTATTATAGTGCGAAAAATTTGGGGAAAAGAGAGGGGTGTGATTATGAGATTTATCGGTAAAAAATATAATATCTATCAGCGTTTATTGCCGATATTTATTGTCCTTGTTCTCATACTTCAAGCCGAAATACCCCAAGAATATGTACATACCAATAAGAATAAAGTGATTGCAGCTGCTTCAGAGCAACTTATAAAATTAGAAATACTTAATTTTCAAAAAGAAAGAATTAAATATCTAACAACGAATATAAGGAATGAGATATTAAGTGATATTGAAGCGAATTTGACCATAACACAAATATTTAGAGATTATAAAACGGTAATAGTGAAAATATTTAATATTTTCTTACCATTAATCACATATGGAGTATTCGCCTATTGTTTGGGGTATTTTATTCTTAGAAGAAAACAACTAATATCAATAATGGCGACTTTCATTGGTGGACATGCTCCTCCGAATATGACGGAATACAAGATTTAGAAAAAACAAATTGGAAAGGATAGAAATATGAAGAAAAAAATTACATTCTTTATTGTCTTGCTTATTACTATATGTATGGTATTAGTAGCAGTATTTGGCTTTAAACCTTTGGACTTGCTTGGCGCACCTGATATGCGTTACGGTATTGATATTCGAGGCGGAGTTGACGCGGCATTTCAACCTGCAGGAGACAATATTAATCCAACGAAGGCACAGCTAGAGGCAGCTCGAGAAATTATTGAAGTTCGTTTGGACCAAAAAAATATTATGGATCGTGATGTAACAATTGATGCAGAAAACGGTTATGTAATTGTTCGTTTCCCCTGGAAAGCGGATGAAACAGACTTTGATCCAGAGACAGCCATTGCAGAGCTTGGAGAGACTGCTATGCTGACCTTCCAGGATTCTGATGGTAACATAATGATTGATGGTTCAAATGTAGTTAGTGCAAAGCCAGTGTTGGACCAAAGCGTAAATCAATATGTGGTGTCTCTTGTCTTTAACGAAGAGGGAACCAAGCAATTAAGCACAGCAACCAAGAAGTTATTGAACAAGCCAATGGCTATTTATATGGATGATACAAAAATTACAGAACCTACTGTTAATTCTCGTATTACAACAGGCGAGGCACAAATCACTGGTATGGCAAATTACGAGGAAGCAAAGGAACTGGCGGATAAGATTAATTCTGGTGCGCTTCCATTCTCTTTGGAATCTAAGAATTACTCCACCATTAGCCCAACCCTGGGTAAAGGTGCATTAAATATCATGCTTCAAGCAGGTGCTATAGCATATATCTTAATCTGTGCATTACTTATATTCTATTATAGAGTACCTGGATTTGTTGCTTGTATCGCACTTACGATGCAGATAGCTGGACAGATTCTTGCACTATCGATACCGCAGATGACCTTGACCTTAAATGGTATAGCAGGTATTATACTATCCATTGGTATGGGTGTGGATGCTAACGTAATTTCTTCTGAACGTATTAGT
Source organism: Bacillota bacterium (assembly GCA_023407575.1). Lineage (GTDB taxonomy): Bacteria > Bacillota > Clostridia > Lachnospirales > Lachnospiraceae > Mobilitalea. The sequence continues at coordinate 6,336 of JAEYLX010000051.1, read as the reverse complement.
GAAGAAATTAAATCCGGTAAGAGTGTTGCTTCTGCCATTTCGTCCGGATTCTCTAACTCTTTTGCATCAATCTTTGATGGAAATATTACAGTATTAATCGTAGCTTTTGTATTAATGATTTTTGGTAGCGGTTCCCTACTATCCTTTGCTTATTCCTTGTTTACAGGTATTGTATTCAACTTTGTAGCAGGTGTAGCGGCTTCCCGTCTGATGATCTTCTCCTTAAGCTCATTTAAATTCTTAAATAAACCGGCATTCTATACCTGCTTGTCTAGGAGGGTAACACTATGAATGAGAACAAAATAATTGGATTTTATAAGAAACGTTTCATCTTTTTTGGAATTTCTATTGCGATAATGTTAGTTGGTGTGGTTGCCATGTTTATTAATGGTGTAACCTTGGATATTCAATTTAAGGGCGGAGCACTTTTAACTTATACCTACGAAAATTCAATAGATGAGAATAAAGCAGCGGATATTGCTTCGGATATGTTAGACAGACCAGTTACAACACAGTTAACCACTGAAATTGCAACGGGAAAACAAATGATTGTATTTAATATAGCAGGCGATTATGGCCTTGAAGCTAGTGTACAACATGAATTCGATGATACCTTAAAGGCAGAGTTTCCTGATTCGAACCTAAATCTTTATAATTCACAAATGGTTGAGAAGTTCTTTGGAGATAAATTCTTACGTGACGGTGTTATTTCCATCGTGTTAGCTACCTTATTGGTTTTAATTTATGTATGGATTAGATTTAATCTGATGGGTGGACTATCTGCCGGAGCTATGGCAGTAGTTGCACTTGTGCATGACGTATTGGTTGTATTCTTTACCTGCGTTATATTTAGATTACCGATTGGAGATTCGTTTGTTGCCGTTGCGTTAAGTATCATTGGTTATTCCATCAATGATACCATTGTAATTTATGACCGTATCAGAGAAAATGCTAAGACCTACGTTGGCTTCCCAGTGGAGACAATTAGTGACTTGTCTATTACACAATCTATGATGCGTTCTGTTATGACAAACTTTTGCGTTATGATCAGTGTTACCCTTGTTTACATCCTTGCATTTGCTCATAGTATAGAATCTATTCAAGCTTTTGCACTTCCAATGGCTATAGGTTCTATCAGTGGATGTTATTCAACCATCTGTATTGCTGGACCACTTTGGGTAATGTGGAAGAAGAGAAATGGTGATGTGCTTCTATTTAAGGAAAAAGAGCCAGAAAAGGCAAAAATAAAGACAAACTACAGATACTAGCACGAAGAAATTAATTAAGTTTCTTTGGTTATTAAAAAAGGCTGTCCCGGATTTTGGGACAGTCTTTTTTGGTTCACTTTGTTATTGGAAAACTAGTAAGAATTATTGTAAGGACAATGTTTTTATTCTATTTACACTATAATTAATTGCAAAGCAGATATGATCGGCCATTGACATTACAACATTAAGGCGAGTGGTTTGGAGAAGCATATTATCAAACATTCCCGAGAAATTAACAATACCTGTGATAAAGATATCACCAACAGCTGGAAGGTCTTTTTCGACTCCGGCACCTGGCTTCAGGGGACCTTCTCCAATTGTTATATATCCGATGTGATTGGATTTTCCTAAAGAGGCATCAATTGCAACAATAAATGCGTTGTCATGAGTTTCATAAATTCTGGAGATGGTCTCTTTTAGATTCTTTGCATGAACTGGCTCTTGCAGAGTTCCATAGATATGATAATTCTGTTGCTTTTTAAGCTTTGATAATTTATATCCTATAATTGGACCTAAACAGTCTCCGGTAGCCCTGTCCGATCCAATGCATAAAAAAACAAGTGTTTTATTAAATAAAGCTTGACTATTTATTAAGTCCGATAACGTACAGCCTAATTCGTAAGCGGAATTCTCTTCGTTTGAATTATAGTAAGATATTCTACTGTTTTTGAAAAAAATGCCCATAATAACCTCCGGATAAAATAAATATTCAGATGTTAATTCAAACAAATGAATAGTAAGAACAAGTGTAACTAACAAATAGATAGCCTTAAATAGTTACAAACATGTTATCTTTTCCTAGAGTATATCCAAGAATGAGAAAGAATAGACATAGAAAATGAACAATTTCAAAAAGTCAAGGAGTTTATTAATATTTATTTCGAGCAGATTCCATATAATGTGCTTGCGTAAGTGAAAGATATCGCCGAAAAGGGAAGAAATCCGTTGAAAATAAAGGAAAACTTATTATTAATATGAAACTTAAAGTGACAAAAAAGCATGTCCTTACTATGTTAAACTGACTATAACTTATATCAGACAACCATATGGGGATAGGAGTGAGTCGCATGATTGAGACGATTTACAGTAATGAAACTGCAGATTTGGGCAGATCAAATAAGGTGCAAGGGACCTTTAAAATGCCGAAAAACATACGGCAGATTGGTAAAACTAGTGCAGTAAAAAAAATATATTTAGAAGACTATGTTATGAGTTATATCAAACAGCTAGCAAACGGAGAATACTCTGGATATAAAATAGCAGTATTACTGGGGCAATGTATCAGACTGGATAACTGCAGAAATATTTTCATTTCAGGAGCAGTTGAGGTTAAGGACATTGATACAAACGGTGATATAACCTTTTCAAATGAAGTATGGACAAATATCTATGAAGATATTAAGAAATACTTTGTGGAAGCAGAAATTGTAGGTTGGTTTGTTGGTGGACCGGGATATTTGCTGGACGAAGAAGATAAAATTCAAAAAATACATATTGATAATTTCGCTGGTCAGGACAAGGTTCTTCTTACCTATGACAACATGGAAAAGGAGGAAAAATTCTTTAGTTATGAAAGCGGTAGATTAGGCAAGCAGGAAGGCTACTATATCTATTATGAGAAAAATGAAGAAATGCAAAATTATATGATAGAGCAGCGCCAAGAGCAAAGTAGTGAAGCCGATTATGAGGATAAGGTGAGCAAGGATATTCGAACCATTCTTGAGAAGAAAAAAGAGCCTGAGGAAGATAATAAAAATCTGACAAGACTCATGTATGCTGCTGGAACCTTACTGGCGGTTATCATTCTGGTTGTTGGAGCGGCAATACTTAGCAACTATGATCAAATGAAAAGCATGCAAAAAACTATGGACTACTTAACGAATAGCATGCAAGACATCCAAACTATGTTTACAGACGAGGGGGATGTTGCAGAGACTTCATCAAACAATGCACAGCCAGAAGACAAAAGTCTGGATGTTGTAGTAGTTCCAGGCGAAGTTTCTCCATTAAATCCAAGTAAGGACGACAGTGTTGATAGTGAGGAAGTTGCAAAAGACGATCAAGAGGATAAAAAGGAAGAGGTTCCGGATTCCGAAAAAGTGACAGAGGATAACACTGCTAAAGATCAAGAAGATACTAAAACAGAGGATTCCGATGCAGAAGAGGCAGCCGCTATTCAAAAAGAAGTAAATTATTATGTGGTTAAGACGGGAGATACTTTAGCAGATGTCAGCTTTAAGTTATATAACACCTATACAAAGGTAAAAGAAATTATGAGACTTAATAATATGACTGACCAAGACCTCATCTACGTTGGACAAAAGCTGATAGTACCATAATATTAAAGGTGCCGAAAGGATGGATAGCTCTGTCTTTTTCGGCATCTTTCTAAATATGCAAAGCAGGTAATCCCTTTCTTAAATGAAAAAGGAAAAAAATGCGTGCTAACCCAATTAATATGAGGTATAATCAATATGAATATAAATGCATTTTCTCGTTTAAATCACATTAATATGGGAGCAAACTATGGCAAGCGAAATTGATAGACAAGCCCTAAGAGAGTATGGGAATCGTAAAAAAAGATACAAAAGAAGAAGGAGAGCTGTAATCATCAGTCTCTTTCTATTTTTTGTAATTGGTGGTGTGAGTTACCTGTATTCTTTATATAACCGGGAATACAATGACTATAAGATAATGGAAACGGTTGAAACCTCTGCGGAAAATGCGGTTGGTTATCAGGCGTATGGGGCTAGCATTGTAAAATACAGTAAGGATGGAGCAGTAGCAATTAACAAAGATGGTAGTTTGAAGTGGAATGGATCCTATGAAATGTCAAACCCAATTGCCGATTCCTGTGGCGAATTTGTCGTAATTGCAGATAAAAATGAAAAGGTATTTTATCTATATGATGGAGATGGCCAAGTAATTAGTATAAAAACACCTTATGATATTAGTAAAATAAAAGTTGCATCCCAAGGTGCTGTTGCAGTTTTGATGAATAAAGATGGGGGTAATTATATTATTCTTTATGATAAGGATGAGACTATATTAGCTGAAAAGCAGACAAGTGAAAATAAAGAAGGCTATCCTCTTGATATGGATATATCAGAGGATGGAGAGAAAATGGTTTTAAGTTATCTCAGCTACACAGGGGGTACACTGGTTAATTATATCTCCTTTTATAATTACGGAGAAGTTGGACAAAATAAAAAAAATAATCTTGTAGGAGGATATCCGATAGAGGAAGGTGTAGTTTCGCCTAAAGTAACCTTTCTAAACAATGATACCATTTGCATATTTAAAGATAATGGATTCAGCCTTTATTCTATGGAGGAGTTACCAGATCTAATTTATGAAGAGGATTTTGATAAAAAGATCTTTAGTGTTATAAATAATGAAGAATACGTGGGCTTTGTTTTACAAGCACAGGATGCCTTATCAAAGAGTATCGTTCTATATGATTTGAAAGGGAAAAAGGCACTGGATCAAGTTCTAAAGACGGACTATGAAAATATCTTTCTCTCAAAGAATGAGATTGTGATGAGCGATAACATTTCATGCTCCATACTAAAAATAAATGGGAAAATTAAATTTCATACGAATTTTGATACAAATATTGAAATGATTTATCCAATTAATCATTTGGATCGTTATTTTCTATCCGACGGAGAAAAAATATACGAAATTAAATTGCAGGAATAAAGTGATTTATATTAATGGGTTAAAAATAGGTACATAGTTTTACCGCAATTTATTGTATTTAGAGATGGAAAAACATATTTATTAAACATAGTAAAATGTTTTGAAATATATTTTATGATAGAAACATGCCTTAATAGGGCAGGATGGAGGATGAAATGAACTGGTTATTAATCGTAGTAGTAGCCATTTTAGTTGGGAACACATTAATTGGAATGAAAGCAGGATTGATTAAAACAATTTTTTCGCTTTGCTCCATGGTAGTTGCAGTTGTATTAACAATTTGGATCAGTCCGCATGTGAATGACTTTATGAAGGGGAATGATAAGATTTATGATGCAATCTCCACAAAGGTTGAAAAAATACTACCTTTAGCGGAGAAGGAGGCTGGGACAAGTGAACAGGTAAGTATAATAGAGGGACTTATGCTGCCGCAATCTATTAAAGATGCTTTGATTGAAAATAACAACGCGAAAGTCTATAAAGCTATGGCGATTGATAGTTTTGAAGAGTATGTCTCGGGTTATATAACGGGAGTAATCATCAATGCTATGGCGTTTGCAATTACCTTTCTCGTAATCATTATTTTACTATGGGTAATCTGCCTGTCATTAGATATTATAAGCAAGTTACCACTGTTAAATGAGGTGAATAAAACGGGTGGCCTGATTGCCGGATTGTTTCATGGCTTAGTTGTAGTATGGTTGTTCTTTATTCTCATTACAGTATTCGGCAGTACAGAATATGGACAGAAGGCGTTAGAAATGATAGGGGATAATTCTTTATTAAGCCTTATCTATAATAATAACTTTATCCTTAAGTTTATTATGAGTGCAACCAAGATAGTATTCTAGAGGTTTTACATAGAAATATAGGCATGTATACAACGTGACCACCTTCTAATACAAGTGATTAGAAGGCGGTCATTTTCATATTATGACATACAGAAAAGAATAACCATAAATTGGCAAGAAAAAAGTTGAAAAAAGATGTTGACTTTATCTTTGGATGGTGATATACTTCTTTTTGCTGACGCGGCCAACCGGTAGCTGAAGCGAAATGAAAAACTTCTGGAAGCCCCATGAAATAAGGGTTTCAAGAATTTGAACCTTGATAATTGAACAGTGAAACAACCCTGAAAATTCTAAAAAACTTGAATCTTCACATGAGATTCAAAAATAGATTTTTCATTAAGATATGTCAGTGATGATATATCACGAACCGTATTGATACGAAAGTGTCGATACAACCTAAAAACAGTAAAGATAACAGGATAGCTTGAGCAACTTTAAGAGTTGTAAAAGGTGATTAGAAATAATCATTTGGCTAACGTTTATCTGACTGGATCAAAAACTTAAACATGAGAGTT
>JAEYLX010000040.1 GCA_023407575.1 Bacillota bacterium | reverse complement strand
TTTTCTCTAAAGTTATTAACTCTTTATTGTTTTTATTTACATAAACAATAATTAATTCTGTTTGTCTTTCTAATAACCATTCCTCTGAATCATATCCATTTTTTATTAATATTTCTCTTTGTTTTCTAGTTAATTTTTTTCCATGCTTCAAATTATTTTCTCCTAATCTGTCCATCATTTTTATAACTTTCAAAATCAAATATATTATTTTTATATTCTCTTTTTTCTTCCACTTTTTCTATTGGTTCTTCTTTAGCTCTTCTCTTATTCAATCTTTCTATAAATGCACTCTTTGCTTTTTCTTCTATCTCCTTACTTACTTCTACATACTTAAATGTTTGCTTATCTAAATATCTACGTACTCCATCATCTTCTATATCATCTGGTAATGATAAAAATAAATAATCCTCTAATAATTCTTCATTACTTTTTTCTCTATCATAACTACTTAAATAATATGTAATACTACCACTTATTTTTTGCCATAGCTTTTTCTCATCCATAAAAAAGCAACCCTCCTAATTTATTTTTAGATTTTCAATTAAACCTTCCGCACTCTCGTTTGGAGCTAACGCATTGAATGAGCAACTAAAGTTGCAAAATTCAATTTTGTTCTACATGTTCTTATGTTTTTGACTAATCAAGATTTAATAACACACTCTTTTTTTCTTTTCTTTAGTAACAGGTACTACGTACCCTATAATACAAGCGTAAAAAAAATGAGACCTTTTTTTTTATTTGATATCATGTTAAAATCCATTTATAAAATATAATATTAAAAGAATGACTTACGCCAATAAGTCATTCTTTTTCATATAGGTAATATGACGTTTTAAAGTTTTTAATGGAACATTAAGCTCATTTGATATTTCTTTGTTTTTAAGTCCTTTATCCCTAAGGACTTTTATTTTTTCCCTTAAAATCTTTAATTCTTCCTTCTTTGTCATCTTACCTTTAGATTTTAACTTTTCTTGATATACTTTTTTAACTCTTATATTTTCTCTTCGTTTATATTCTTCTTTACCAATAATAATCTGCATATGAGTTTGTTCATACTCTGATATTTCTAAAAGCTCTATAAGAGTTTCATTTTTGTATTTATATTGCTTGTCCTTTGCTTTAAATACCCTTTCTGCACTTCCTGTTGCCCGTATAACCTCTTTTTCACTTAATGGTTGTATAAATTCCTTATTAAGTTCTAAAACGTCTTCTAAAGCCTTCTGCTCGTCATCATAGAAATAACATAAATAATATCTATACAAGAATAATATTATTTCTCTTTGACCTTTTACATCATAGTTTCTTAGTTCACATAATTTTACTAAATCTAATATTCTCCCTTGATACAATGAACGTTCCCTATGTACATAAACTATTTTTTTCGGTCTACCTTTTTTCTTTGGTCTATTCTCATCTAGATCTGGTAAAAACTCTCTTTGTATTTCTCTTAATGTATATACATAATCATATTTTTCTAATATCTTAACCCTTGTACCACTCTTTGAGTTTATACTTCCTGGAACTCTTAATACTCTTGTTGCATCCAATGCTTTTCTATCTGCTCCAAACTCTTTTAATTGATTATATAAATACTCTTGTATTGCTTTCCATAAAGGTAATGCCATATATGGCACCTGCTCTATTGTCCAACCTAATGTTAATCCTCTTCCACTATCTATTATTAGACTTGGTATTGGTATTGACCTATTGAAATAATTTTCTTCTAAATTCATAAGTATTTGAGTTTTTGTAAATTTAGTATTATATGTATCTAAATCTATAAAGTTACAAGTCAGCTCTTTTATGTTCTCTATCCTTCTCATAGGCTTATAAAATGTACTCATTGATATATATACATCTTCTTTATCAAAGTCTTGTTTTAGCAAATCTTCAACATAATAATGCCATTGACTAAACTCTCTTTGCTTAATTATTTCAGCTTTTGTTATCCACCCTTTACTCTCTCCATGAAGCGTATCTATATACTCAATACTCTCTTCAATATTATCTACTTTTTTGACTGCATTTCTCATCATCTCACCCCCTTACTTGTAGATAATATCACTATTATATCATATTTTGTATTTATTTAACTTTTTCTTAATAAACAATAAAAAAGAGAGATTTTAGACTCTCAGTTTTAAATTTAGAATTAGATACTCGTTATGTATTTTTAAGAATTAGTTAGTTTTATTTTATTTTTCTATAAAAGGCTAAATTAGCACTATTTTTATCTATAAATTTAATATTATCTATTTCTCCACTTTCCACTTTATTATAAAACAATCTTCCCATTGATAGCCTACTACGTTTTGAAAATTCAATCCATACGTCTCCAAATAAAAATGGTAAACTGAACTCTTCTGAAATATTTAGTTTACTTATTTTTTCTTTTACCATATCTAATGTAACGTTATTTTCTTGAGGGATAGGCAACTTAGATATAACGAAATCTGTAATGGTTTGTCCACTTTCTTTTGCAAGTTCAATAATTTGATCATATTGATCTTTTGTAAGATTAACGCTTATTTTAAATTTTTTATTATTCATAACTACCTCCTGTAAATATCCATTTTCTTTATTTTAGCGTTTTATTAATTAACCTCTACTTAATTGTATTCTAACCTATTTTTTTTGATACTTCAAGAAAAATAACTAATCCTAAAATTTCAGTTTAGAGAGTAGTTGAAATAACTGTAAATTATAAATGTTTTAGTGTTATAGAGGGGTCTCCGTTTTTCCTGTAAAAAGGTACCAAAGTTGCTTCAAACCTAGTAAAATCAAAGTATTAGACTAAAAAAGTCATAGAATTTTATTCTATGACTTTAACTTAACCATAATAAGTTTCAACATTAAATAAATTATAAATAGATTCATAATCAAACATAATAATATACAAACTAAAATCTTCATAATGTTAGTTAAAACTTAACTTTCTTTTTTCTAAAAGTTATCTTTAAAACTACATAAATTATAAAGAAAATTGGAGTTGCTAAAATAGCTGATACTCTTGTATTTTCATAAATTTTATAATAAAGTGCTCTTGTTAATTTTACATTATAATAAAGTTTTTGACCTCTATCATTTTCAACAGTTTCTCCTCTCATAAACATATAATCTACAGTTGCATCCTTACCATAAGTATATAAAATAGATGATGGCTCATAAGTTTCCCAAGCTTGCTTATATGCACTTTCATAACCATACATTAATATAACATCTTTATTGAACTTACTAGATGATAATAATTTTGATATATCATCTTTGTAACTATCTATATCTTTTTTCACATCTTTATCTTTAATAATTTTATTTAACTCTTGTGATATATTTAAATTTACTTGTTCCCAATATGTATACTGCTTATCATGTATGTAACTAAAGGCTTTACTAGATGTAAGAATTGTAGATGTTATTAAACATAGAATAAACATTACACCTGATATTCTAGTTATTATCTTTACAACCTTATTAGTCTCTTTAATATCTTTTTTATTTTCTTTAAGAGTAAAGTAGAGTTCTTTTAACATATCAGAGCCACCATCAAATTTTTTGATAGCCATTTCGTAAGCGTCTTGTTCTTCATATCCTTCTTTAATAAATTCATTTGCTGACATTATTAAGTGTTCTTTTAACTCTTCTTTAAGCTCTAGTACTTCTTGACTATTATCATTTTTATATAATGAATCAATGTAGCTATTTATTACTTCCATTACCATCTCTCCCATCTAAGAATTTATCCATAATATTTTTTACAAAATTCCATTCATCCACTTTTATATCTAAACTTTCTATACCATATTGTGTTATTTTGTAGTACTTACGTCTATTACCTGGACCTTGACTACTTTGCCAGTAAGATTCAATAAAACCTTTCGACTCAAGTCTTTTTAGTGATATATATAATGTTCCATCTTTTAGTTCAAAGGTTGTTTGTTCCAAAACATTTTTAGCAATTTCAAATCCATAAGAATCATTTTTTTCTAATATCGCAAGTATCATAGTATCTATATGGCCTTTCAATATCTCTTTATTTAACTCCATCATCTCACTCCATTTCTAATCATTGTATTACAAGGTTTATTATTATAAGAATACAATACTATAACTAATACTTGTAATGCAAGTATTAGTTATATATTTTCACTTAACTTCTCCTTAAATTAGGCTTAGGGAATAGTTTAAATAAGTATAGTGTTTTCAATACTTCCAGATATATCAAAAGTAATTAAATTAAGTTACCCTTTTTTAGATTATTAATTATTCTGTTTAAGTTACTTTAAATCATACCACTTACAGGCTCTAAATTCAATTCTAAGCATTATCCTATTATTTATAAATTTATTTACCTCTACCTCATTTAAATCCGTAAAAAACACCTATAAATAATTATTTATTTAATTATAGCAGAACTTACAGTTTTAATATGTACACTAAACCAAATAAAATTACCTTTAATCATCTATAAATATCCCCCCTCTATGCTCTAATCCATACCCAGTTATTTTAAGCTGTTTTAACTTTATATCTCTATATAAATAATCATATGGATTTCTTGCTACAGTCTTATTCTTTATTACATACTTCTTATCATACTCGTAAATATATACACCTACGTCACAAATAGTTGACTTGTATTTACCATATACTACCCAATCTCTGTATATTTTAGTCCGATACACATATCCTATTTTAAATCCCAAAAGTATAACTATCCAAAATATTACCCATAGTAATTTTTTTTCTTCGTTTGTTTTAGTATTTTAATATTAACACTTATTTTTATATAATTCAGTAATTTTTAATACTATTTTTCAACACCTTACTTTTGATACTAAAATACTTATGCCACTAGTAACATTTTACCTTTGGAACTTTAGTAGGGTTTCCAAATACTCCTACAGGTCTATTTTATATATTTATAGTCAATGCTCTAAAGGTGGAGGTAGTTTATATTTAAATTAATTATATTTACTATAACTAATATATCTTTATGTGTTTGGATTATATATGGTTACATGTTTATATTAAAAATAATGTCGAAAAATATTTTTATAATGAATTTTATTTCGACATTATTTTTAATATAAACATGTTATTATGAGTGTGTAAAGTAAATATAAAATTTTATTTTGAAATATTATGGAATATTATGGGGGGTTATTATGATTAAAAAGAAAATACTATCTACAGGAGCTGCAGCGATTATAGCAATTAGTTATTTTGGGACAAGCTCATTTGCTGATTCTAAAACTGATTTTAAGAACAGTATGGAAATAAATATGACTGTTGATGCAGATGGTAATGCTGTATATGAATATACTGATGCAAAGGGTGTTACTCGTACAAATGGAACTACATCAAAAGAATTGACTAAAGGTCGTTATGACTATATATATGGTATACTGAAAATGGATAGTGATAATATAGTTGTTACAGTAACAGACGCTCCAAAAGGTGGAAAAACATCTTTTGAAATTGTTAGTGAGTATGGTGGAACTATTGCTTCTTCTGGAACAACAAGATACGGTAAAGGTAGTTCTTGGAGTGCAAAGGGTCAGCATGGAATACTTGGTGTAGTGAATAATATAAGAGCTAATCCGTCTGTATCAGGTACTTATAAATTTCATTTACAATGGTAATTAATTTAATTTTAATACTTTGAGTAATTCAAGTACATATAATTTTCAATACTTTTAAAAAATAAAAAAGGCAAACTTAAATTAATTAAGTTTGCCTTTTTTAGTGTGTCCGGCATGGCAACAACTTGATGTTGAAAGTCCGTTCCATGCTTGATAGTGATAACTGTTACGTGAGGTGGAATCAGAATGAATCCTGCAGCAAAATCTCGTCCTGTACCTATTTAAAGAAACAATATACTTTAAAAATAATAACTATAGGTATCGTAAGCATGTTTTAGCTATATATTCAGATAGAAATTAGAGTGAGTACGAAGGAAATATAACTCGTTATAATTTCATTTAAGAAGTTTATATGAAAAAAATAAAGAATTTCGTTTTTTGAATTAATAATAATATTCATTTTATCAGTCGTATTTTATTATGATAATAATATTACTTATAGCTTTATTTCTATGAATGCATCTTTTATATTTATTATATATGTTTTAATTAAAATACTTCATTAAGTAAAGTTATCATTTTGTATTGTTTAAAAGTAGCATAAATAATAAAAGGATTTTATAATGTAGAATTATTATTCAAACATATATATTATTACAAATTTATTAAAGAGACCCACAAAAAACAAATCTTGCTATTAACTTAATTTTTCTTGCAATTCAATTTTATTTAATTTACAGTTATTTCAACTAGTCACTAAATTTAGCTTTAGGGGATAGTTATATATGTAAAAGAGTGAAAGCATTGGAATTACTACATTCCTTTACTTTCACTCTTTTTGTGATTCTTAGTTTTCCATGAAACTTTATTTATTTAATTTTTGT
>JAEYLX010000043.1 GCA_023407575.1 Bacillota bacterium | reverse complement strand
CCATGCCATGCTTGGCTGCCACCCGTTGCATGATCTCCATGGTCAGCTGGTTCTGGTCGGTGGCGCGGTTGGTGGTGGTATAGATGGGGGCAAGCTCATGCTGGGCAGGCGCTACCTCGTTGTGCTCTGTTTTGGCCAGGATGCCCAGCTTCCACAGCTCGGTGTTCAGCTCCTCCATAAAGGCGGCTACCCGGGGCTTGATGGAGCCGAAATAGTGGTCGTCCAGCTCCTGTCCCTTGGGGGGCTTGGCGTCGAACAGCGTCCTGCCGGTGTAGACCAGATCCCTGCGCTGTTCATACAGCGCCTTGTCGATCAGGAAGTATTCCTGCTCCGGGCCGACAGAGGGCGTCACGTGCTTGACCGCCTCGTTGCCGAACAGCTTCAGCACCCGGAGTGCCTGCCGGTTCAGTGCCTCCATGCTGCGCAGAAGGGGCGTTTTCTTATCCAGCGCCTCCCCGCCGTAGGAGCAGAAGGCTGTGGGGATACAGAGGGTCTTGCCCTTGATGAAGGCGTAGCTGGTGGGATCCCATGCCGTGTAGCCCCGGGCCTCAAAGGTGGCGCGCAGACCGCCGGAGGGGAAGGAGGAGGCGTCCGGCTCCCCGCGGATCAGCTCCTTGCCGGAGAATTCCATGATCACTCTGCCGTCCGGCGCCGGAGTGATAAAGCTGTCGTGCTTTTCCGCCGTGATCCCGGTCAGGGGCTGGAACCAGTGGGTGAAGTGGGTCGCGCCGTTCTCGACTGCCCAGTCCTTCATGGCGGCGGCCACCGCGTTGGCCACAGACGGGTCCAGCTTGGTTCCTTTTTGGATGGTATGCTTCAGAGAGTGGTACACCTCTCCGGACAGACGGGCCTTCATCACGCGGCTGTCAAAGACTTTGCTTCCAAATATTTCCGGTACGGTCGTCATAGTAGGTCTTCCTTTCAGAAAAATAAAAAAGAGACACCGGCGTCACGGGAGGCTCTGCCTCCGAGACGCCAATGTCTCTCAATATCGCAAAATATACATCCCGCCGCCCGGAAAGTCAACTGTCGATTTGTTGAAAATCCCTTCTTCCGGGACGCAATTTTTGGTAAATTATAACCTTGTAAAACGGCGGTTTTTCTCGTATTTTAGACAAAGAACGAGGATGTTCTGCGGAGTAAGTACGCTTTTTCCGCAAACAGGCCCCGTTCTTTTCCTTTTTAGGGGGTGTGGAGATATGAACAAAATCGAAGGACAGATCCGGATCCCATCCGGCTGTGCGATCGCCGCCGTGATCTCCAGAGAAGGTCAGCTTATGACCGGCGAAACGATCATCGAAAGCATGAAACCCATGCACGACCGCTCCAACGGATTGGGAGGCGGCTTCGCGGCCTATGGGATCTATCCTGAGTACCGGGACTTTTTTGCCCTGCATATGTTTCTGGACGACCGCGCCGCCAGAAAAAACTGCGAAGCCTTTCTGCGGGAGACAATGGAGATCGTCCGCGAGGAGCGGATCCCCACCCGGAAGACGCCTGCCATTACGGACGAGCCGCTGATCTGGCGCTTTTTCGTGACGCCGCTGCGCAGCGTGCTGGCCTCCATGCAGATAGACGAGGAGGAGTGCGTGGCCCGCACGGTCATGACGATCAACACGCAGATGAAGGGCGTGTACGTTTTTTCCAGCGGGAAGAATATGGGGGTGTTCAAGGCGGTGGGCTTCCCGGAGGATGTGGGACGCTTCTACCGTCTGGAGGAGTATGCGGCTTATAGCTGGACGGCGCACGGGCGGTATCCTACCAATACGCCGGGCTGGTGGGGCGGCGCACACCCATTCGCGCTGCTGGATCGCTCCATCGTCCACAACGGGGAGATATCCTCCTACGACGCCAACCGCCGTTTCATGGAGATGTTCGGCTATCGGTGTACCTTGCAGACGGATACAGAGGTCATCACCTACATTGCGGACTACCTCCTGCGCAGGCAGGGGCTTTCGCTGGAGGAGCTGTCCGCGGTGATCGCGGCCCCCTTCTGGTCCACCATCGAGACGAAGGGCGAGGCGGAGCAGACAAAGCTTCGCTATCTCCGCACCGTGTTCTCCAGTCTTCTGATCACGGGCCCCTTTTCCATCATCCTGGGCTTTGCAGGTGGCTTGATGGCGCTGAATGACCGGCTGAAGCTGCGCAGTCTGGTGGTGGCGGAGAAGGATGACAAGGTCCTGATCGCCAGCGAGGAGGCTGCGATCCGTGCCATGGAGCCGGACGCGGAAAATCTGTTTGCCCCCGCCGGCGGCGAGCCGGTGATCGTGTGGGTGAAGGAGGGACGGTACTGATGGGGATCGACTATATCTATCCGCAATTTGAGGTCATTCGCCGCGCGGAGCGGTGTACCAACTGCCGCATCTGCGAGAGGCAGTGCGCCAACGGTGTCCACCGGTTCGATGCGGAAAGGAAGACCATGGTCAGTGACGAGAGCAAATGCGTCAACTGCCAGCGATGCGTCTGCTTTTGCCCCACCCATGCGCTGAAGATACAAAGGAGCAGCTGTGCGCCCCGGGAAAACGACAACTGGGACGAGGAGACCGTCAAGGAGCTTTACCGGCAGGCCGGGAGCGGCGGCGTGCTGCTGTCCTCTATGGGAAATCCAAAGCGCTTTCCTGTCTATTGGGACAAGATATTGATCAACGCCTCGCAGGTGACGAATCCGCCCATTGACCCCCTGCGGGAGCCTATGGAGACAAGGGTGTTTCTGGGCAGAAAGCCGGAGCGTATGCGAAGAGAACCGGACGGACGGCTGAACTGCGATCTGCCGCCGCAGCTCCAGCTGTCCATGCCTGTTTTGTTCTCCGCCATGAGCTATGGCTCTATCAGCTACAACGCCCACGCCTGCCTTGCCAGAGCAGCGCAGGAGCTTGGCATCTGCTACAATACCGGCGAGGGCGGGCTCCACGAGGATTTTTATGACTACGGTGAAAACACCATCGTACAGGTCGCCTCCGGACGGTTCGGCGTACATAAGCGGTATCTGAATGCCGGCGCGGCCATTGAGATCATAATGGGGCAGGGTGCAAAGCCCGGTATCGGCGGACACCTGCCGGGGGCTAAGATCGTCGGCGACATCTCCCGCACCAGAATGGTGCCGGAGGGGACCGACGCCATCTCTCCCGCACCCCACCACGACATTTACTCCATTGAGGATCTGCGGCAGCTGGTCTATTCCCTGAAGGAGACGACCGCCTACCAAAAGCCGGTTATCGTCAAGGTGGCAGCCGTCCACAACATTGCAGCCATCGCCAGCGGGATCGCCCGCAGCGGCGCGGATATCATCGCCATCGACGGCTTCCGGGGCGGCACCGGCGCAGCCCCTACCCGCATCCGGGATAATGTGGGAATACCCATTGAACTGGCGCTGGCCGCAGTGGATCAGCGGCTGCGGGAGGAGGGGATACGCAATCATGTGTCCCTGATTGCCGGCGGCAGCATCCGTTCCTCCGCCGATGTGGTCAAGGCCATCGCGCTGGGGGCGGATGCCTGCTACATCGGCACGGCCGCCCTGCTGGCGCTGGGATGCCATCTGTGCAGAAGCTGTCAGACCGGGCTTTGTAACTGGGGGATCACCACCCAGAGACCGGAGCTGGTCAAGCGGCTGGATATTGACGAGGGGAGCCGGCGGCTTGTCAATCTGATGACCGCGTGGCGGCACGAGATCAAGGAGATGATGGGCGGCATGGGCATCAACTCCGTGGAGGCGCTGCGGGGAAATCGCTTGATGCTCCGCGGCGTCGGCTTGACGGACAGAGAGCTGCATATCCTCGGAATTTCTCATGCCGGAGAGTAATTTTAGATAGAAAATCGACGGGAGGCGTGGTATCATGTTTCATATCGATGCGTCACAGCTGGATCATCGCCAGTTGAATGAGCGGATCCAACACAGCTCCGGGACGCTGCTGATCACCGGCTGCCTTGGGCAGAGATTCATTGGCGCCGGGGCGGAGCAGGGGCTTCTGGAGATCGCGGGGACGCCGGGGAACGCGCTGGGCGCCTATCTGGACGGCGCCTGCATCGAGGTGCGCGGCAACGCGCAGGACGCCGTCGGCGATACGATGAACGGCGGACGGATCATCGTCCACGGCAGCATCGGCGATGCGGCGGGATACGCCATGCGGGGCGGCGAGATCTATGTACAGGGGGATGCCGGCTACCGTGCGGGCATCCACATGAAGGCGTACGGCAATAAAGTACCGGCACTGGTCATCGGCGGTACGGCGGGGAGCTTTTTAGGAGAATATCAGGCGGGCGGGATCATCCTTGTTTTGGGGCTGTCCCAAACGGGCCGTCCCATCGTGAGTAATTTCCCCTGTACCGGTATGCACGGAGGAAAGCTCTATCTGCGCTCAGACGGCAGCGGCCTGCGGCTTCCCGGGCAGGTCAAAGCGCGGCCTGCCGGGGCGGATGACCTGACCGAGATCAGCAAATATGTGCAGAACTACTGTACGTTTTTCGGAGGAGACCGGGACGCCATCATGGACGCACCCTTTACCGTGATCACCCCAGATACAAAGAACCCCTATCGCCAGATGTATGTTTTGAATTAAGAAAAGCAGGTGAGAACATGAAGTACACGCCGGAAGAAGTGATACAATTCGTGCAGGAGGAGGACGTCAAGTTTATCCGCTTGGCCTTCTGCAACGTCTATGGAAAGCAGCACAACGTGGCCATCATGCCAAGTGAGCTCAAGCGCGCCTTCACCTACGGGATCGCCTTTGATGCCTCGGCGGTGGAGGGCTTCGGCGGCGAGATCCGCTCCGATCTGCTGCTTCACCCGGACCCCTCCACCCTGATCCAGCTTCCGTGGCGGCCGGAGCAGGGCAAGGTGGTGCGGATGTTCTGCGACATCTCCTATCCGGACGGCAGACCCTTTGAGCGGGATACCCGGAGCATCCTGAAGCGGGCGGTGGCAGATGCCGACGCCCGGGGCGTTCAGTTCGCGTTTGGCGCGGAGATGGAGTTCTACCTGTTTCGCCTCGATGAATATGGCGAGCCTACCAGCATCCCCTACGACCATGCGGGCTATATGGACATCGCGCCGGACGACAGGGGGGAGACGATCCGCCGGGAGATCTGCCTGATGCTGGAGCGGATGGGGATCCGGCCGGAGAGCTCCCACCATGAGAGCGGCCCGGGCCAGAATGAGATCGATTTCCGGTATTCAGACCCCCTCACGGCTGCCGACAACGCCGTTACCTTCCACGCGGTGGTCCGCACCGTGGCGGCGCAGAACGGGCTTTGCGCCAGCTTTTCCCCCAAGCCCTTGGCAGACTGGGACGGAAACGGGATGCACATCAACGTCTCGGCCAGATGTGACGAGAATGCCCAGCCGCTGCCCGGTGTCATTGCGGGGATCCTGGAGAATATCCGGGATATGACGCTGTTTATGAATCCCTGCGAGGAGTCCTACGATCGCCTTGGCCACGACAAAGCGCCCCTCTATGTGACATGGTCTGCGGAAAACCGCTCCCAGCTGATCCGCATCCCGGCGGCGGTGGGCGAATACCGCCGGGCCGAGCTGCGCTCTGCCGATCCGATGACCAATCCGTACATCGCCTATGCGCTCATGATCTACGCCGGACTGCATGGGCTTGCGCATGACCTGCAGCTCTGCCCGGCATCGGACTTCAATGTCTATACCGCGCCTGCGGAGGTGCTGGATGGACTGAAAAAGCTGCCCGGCTCACTGGCAGAGGCTGCCGCGCTGGCAGAGGCAAGCGCATTTATCCGCAAGCATCTCCCGGAAGCCGTGATCTCCGCCTATTGCCATCAGTGAGTGACCTGCCGGAAGCAGGTGAAAGGAGGGGAGAACATGGTCTTTCAGGAACGGACATACAGTGTTCTGATCGTCACCGCCTCGGACAGCTTTACCACGAAGATCATGCCGCTGCTCCCCGTGACGGATTACTGGCCGGTGACGACGGTACACAGTGTCGGAGAGGCGCGCCGCAGGATCGCGGAAGCGGCATTCGATATCGTGCTGATCAACGCGCCGCTGCCGGATGACTTCGGGATGCATCTGGCGGTAGACATCTGCACCGGAAGCGGCGCCGGAGTCCTGCTGCTGGTGCGGAACGATCAGTTCGACGATATCTACGCAAGAGTTGTCGGGTACGGCGTGATGACGCTGTCCAAGCCCACCGGCATGCAGATGGTGGCGCAGAATCTGCGGATCCTCTGCGCCACCCGCGAACGGATGCGGCGGATGGAGGCGAAGCAGGCCACGGTGGAGGAGCGGATCGAGGAGATCCGGCTGGTCAACCGGGCCAAATGGCTGTTGATCGAGTGCCTTGGCATGACAGAGCCGGAGGCCCACCGCTATATCGAAAAGCAGTCCATGGATCAGCGCATATCCAAGCGGGAGGTGGCGGAATCCGTGATCAAGACGTATAAATAGCACAAGCCTTCCGCACACAGGGATGCTCTGAATCATAAAAACACCGCTTGACAAAGCGCCGCAGGCCGCAGTAAAATACCAACTGTTGAACAAGGACGTTCATCAGGGGACTTTTGCCCCCTGATGGGCGTCTTTTCTTTTTTTGAATTTTGCATGGGAGGGCGACACATGACAAAGTATATTTTTGTGACGGGCGGCGTTGTTTCCGGACTGGGAAAGGGCATCACGGCGGCTTCCTTGGGGCGGCTGCTGAAGGCGCGGGGACTGAAGGTGGCGGCGCAGAAGCTGGATCCTTACATCAATGTAGACCCCGGCACCATGAGCCCCTATCAGCATGGCGAGGTCTATGT
>JAEYLX010000038.1 GCA_023407575.1 Bacillota bacterium | reverse complement strand
CCTGGTACAATAGAAAAAGGATTCATGGTGCCATTAATTATTTGACTCCGCAGGCTGCTCATGAGGCTGCCTAAACGGTATCAAAAGTTAAACTTTTTGTGTCTACGTTATTGACACAAGTCCAATATAAAACATTTATAAGACAAGCAATTAAATGATCAACGTACGATTTTCCAGATATTTTATTTGAAAATAGTTGTATTATTTGCAATAAAAGTATAAATATTCTAAAAAACATATTGACAAAGCAAATTGTACATTGCTATAATGCGATTAATATATAAAACCGATGAGCAAGAGAAGTAAGTCATATTATTTGTATACAGAGAGCCGCTGTTGGTGGGAATGCGGTTACAAGGATATTTCTGAATGGACTTGTGAGGGAAGCCCCAAATCATTTGAGAGTAGGCGCTTACGGGAACCCTTTCCGTTATCAGTGGGGTGCATATGATGGTATGCGAAATGAGCGGATGTATTTATACATCAAACCGGGTGGTACCGCAGAAGTTAGTAGCTTTTGTCCCTGTAAATTACAGTGACAGGAGCTTTTTTTATACCCTTTAACAGTGACCACTCCACCGATGAATGAAAGTAAATAGGCATTATATCAAATAATAGGAAAGGATTTTTCATCCCATCAATGAAAAAGGTATCTAACAATGATTACACCGAGCAGTAATGAAATTGAAGTTCTTGCTAAAGAGTACAGTATTATTCCGATCTGCAAAGAAATCTATGCCGACATTATAACACCAATTACACTACTACGAAAAATTTCACAGATTAGTAAACGCTATTATTTATTGGAAAGTATTGAAGGCGGTGAAAAATGGGGTAGATATTCCTTTTTGGGGTTTGATCCAATCCTACATATTACCTATAAGAATAAAAAAGTAACCCTTCAAGATGGAGAAGAAAAAGTAATATCCACCGAGAAGCCTTATGAGATATTAAGAGAACTGCTGGAAAAATACAAAGCACCAAAGTTAAGTGATATGCCACCATTTACAGGTGGATTAGTCGGATATTTTTCCTATGGAATGATTGCCTATGCGGAACCGATTCTAAAGCTTATGGAAAGTGATTTTCCTGATTTTGATCTGATGCTTTACGATAAGGTGATTGCATATGATCATTTAAAACAGAAAATTAGTCTTGTGGTTAACATGAAAACAGATAAGGTTCTGGAAAACTACGGAAAAGCTTTGACTGATTTAGAAGCACTTACTCATTTTATTATGGAGACGACACATATTCCTAAAAAGCTAGCTTCAAGTAATAAGCCGTTTTTTAAATGTAATGTTACAAAGGAAGAGTATTGTACTATGGTAGAAAAAACCAAAGAGTATATTGCGAACGGTGACATATTTCAGGCGGTAATCTCCAGGCGTTTTGAGACAGAATATAAGGATGATTTACTAAACGCATATCGTGTGCTTCGAACTACAAATCCTTCCCCTTATATGGTGTATCTGCAAAATGATGATATACAGTTAATCAGTACTTCACCAGAAACAATGGTTAGATTAAAAAACGCAAAATTATCAACGTTTCCCATTGCTGGATCAAGACCCAGAGGACGGACCAAAGAAGAAGATCTCGCTTTTGAAAAAGAACTGCTGGAAGATCAAAAGGAATTGTCAGAGCACAATATGCTGGTAGACCTTGGTAGAAATGATCTAGGTAAAATCAGTGAATTCGGTAGTGTTAATGTGACCGATTATATGAGGATCCAACGTTATTCAAGAATAATGCACATTACCTCAGAGGTGGAAGGAAGTATTGTGAAGGAAAAGGATGCCTTTGATGCAATTGAAGCAATTCTACCAGCTGGAACCTTATCAGGAGCACCAAAGATTAGAGCTTGTGAAATCATCGAGGAATTAGAAAAAACTCCAAGAGGAATTTATGGAGGGGCCATTGGCTACATTGATTTTGCAGGTAACATGGATACCTGTATTGCAATCCGTATGGCAGTAAAAAAGAATGATCGTGTGTATGTTCAGGCTGGGGGAGGCATTGTTGCAGACAGTATTCCAGAAAAGGAATATGAAGAGTCGGAAAACAAAGCGAAAGCAGTTATAGAAGCTATCTTAAGGGCTAGGGAGGTTGAGGAATAATGGTTTTATTAATCGATAATTATGACAGTTTTTCTTATAATCTTGTTCAAGTTGTAGGTAAGCTGGGAGCTGATATAAAAGTTATTCGTAATGATGAGCTGACGGTAGACGAAATTAGAAATTTAGAACCTACACATATCATTATTTCTCCTGGACCTGGATACCCAAAGGATGCCGGTATTATTGAAGAAGTAATTATAGAGTTAAAAGAAATACCGATCCTAGGAGTTTGTTTGGGGCATCAAGCGATATGTGAAGCAACAGGCGGCGAAATCACCTTAGCGAAGCAGCTTATGCACGGGAAACAGAGCAACATTCATATTGCAAATGGTGCAAAGATTTTCCATGGCTTAGCGCCGGTAATTCAGGCAGCCAGGTATCACTCTTTAATCGCTAGAAAAGAAACCCTGCCAGACGATCTTCTGGTAATTGCAGAGGATGACGAAGGTGAAATTATGGCTGTAAAGCACAGAAATCATGAAGTTTACGGTGTTCAATTTCATCCAGAATCAATTCTAACTCCACACGGCGAGACAATAATAAAGAATTTTCTTCAAATAAGCAAGTGAATTTATTAAGAATTTAATTATCCAATTGTGTACTTGTAGTTCAGGATTTCCAGGTACCAAGAAAGGAAGTGTGATATGATACAGCAAGCTATTTATCAGCTGCTTAACAAAGAGAATCTATCTTTAGATATGACGAAGTCAGTAATGGAAGAGATTATGAGTGGAAATGCTACCAATGCGCAGATAGCCTCCTTTATTACTGCGATTCGTATGAAGGGTGAAACAATTGAAGAGATAACGGCCTGTGCAATGATTATGAGAAAGTATGGATTAAAGCTAAAACATGAAGGTGATGTGTTAGATATTGTTGGAACCGGAGGTGACGAAGCCTTTACCTTCAATATATCCACCGTCTCTGCTTTCATTATATCCGCTGCGGGAATTCCAGTTGCAAAACATGGAAATAGAAGTGTCTCTAGCAAATGCGGAAGTGCAGACGTATTGGAGGCACTGGGTATTAAAATAGATATTCCTGTTGAAAAAAGTGAGGAGATATTAAAAGAGATTGGAATGTGCTTTTTATTTGCTCCTATGTATCATTCTTCCATGAAATATGCAGCACCAGTGCGACGGGAATTAGGAGTACGAACAATTTTTAATATTCTTGGTCCACTATCAAGCCCTGCCGATGCAACTTTGCAATTATTAGGTGTATATGATGAGAAGCTGGTTGAACCGATGGCAAGGGTTCTTGCTAACCTGGGCGTAAAGAGAGCTATGGTAGTTCATGGTCATGATGGATTGGATGAGGTGTCTTTGTGTTCTAAAACTACCGTATGTGAAGTGAATCATGGGCAAGTCAATAGTTTTTTTCTTGACCCTCATCAATTTGGTTTTGAATACTGTAATCCAGAAGATCTACTTGGCGGTGACCCAGTAACCAATGCTGATATTACAAGAAGAATACTCAGTGGTGAAAAAGGCCCGATGCGTGATATTGTATTACTAAACTCTGCTGTATGTCTCTATATGACCTATAATAACATTACATTACGGGAATGTGTTCGTAAAGCTGCTGATATTATTGATAGCGGAAAAGCGATGGATCAGTTAATGAATTTTATCCAACTCTCAAATGAAGAATAATAGGTAAGGCAAGGTCATGTTGGTAATAAGAAAGAGAGGTAATGTGTGTGATTCTTGAAACAATAGCTGCGTCTAGTTTAGCACGTGTAAAAAGAGCAAAGGAACTGCAAACACAATCAGCGTTAGTTCAATTAATAGAAAAACAAATAGAACTGGAACCAGATAAAAAGAAAGAATTTTTCTCTTTTGAAAGAGCGATCCAAAATCAATACAGTGACATGGCTTTTATCTGTGAAGTAAAGAAAGCTTCCCCCTCAAAAGGTGTTATTACAGAATCGTTTCCTTATATTAATATAGCAAAGGAATATGAGAATGCAGGAGCATCTGCTATATCCGTGTTAACAGAACCAGAATTCTTTTTGGGTAGTGATATCTATTTGCGTGAGATTAAAAAAGAAGTTAAAATTCCAATACTTCGAAAAGATTTCACAGTGGACGAATACCAGATTTACGAAGCAAAACTGCTTGGTGCAGATGCAATCTTATTAATTAGCACTTTATTAAATACACAGACTTTACAGAAATATCTTACAATTTGTAAGGAACTTGGATTATCTGCTCTTGTGGAAGCACATACAAAGGAAGAGATTGAATCAGCCCTCGAGGCTGGTGCAAAAATAATTGGAGTCAATAATCGTAATCTAAAGACCTTTGAGGTGGATATTAATAACAGCGTACGATTAAGAGAATATGTTCCAAAAGAAATTCTCTTTATTGCAGAAAGTGGAATTCGTGATTTTCATGACATACAATCCTTAAAACAGGCTGGAGTAAATGCTGTGTTAATAGGAGAAACTTTAATGAGAAGCCCCAATAAAAAAGAAATGCTATCAGAGCTTAAAGGCCTATCAAGACAACATACAAGCTCAGTTTAAAGTTATTATAGTTATAAAGTATAAGCTTTTAATATGTGTGCAGGAAGGAGGTTGATTATGACTAAAATTAAAATCTGTGGACTTCGCAGACAACAGGATATAGAGTCCATTAATCTAATGGAACCTGATTATGTGGGGTTTGTTTTTGCAAACAGCAGACGGCAGATTAGTAATAAAGAAGCGGGAGCCTTGAGAGAAAAGCTAAACCCAAATATTCAAGTGGTTGGGGTATTTGTGAATGAAGAGATGTCGACAATCTTGGAATTAATAAAGGAAGGCATTGTTGATCTTGTGCAATTACATGGTGATGAGAATGCGGAATATATCAGATATTTGACCTCCTGTACCACAGCACAAATTATAAAAGCAATTCGTGTAAAGGATCAAAAGAGTCTAACTACTATAAAACAGATACCAGGTGACTACTTATTATTTGATACTTATAAGAATGAGCATTACGGTGGCAGTGGGGAATGTTTTAATTGGAGCCTTCTATCAAATATTGATCGACGATATTTCCTTGCAGGGGGTATCAATATCGAAAACGTAGAGATGGCAATAAGTTTGACAAAGCCTTATGGAATCGATATCAGTAGTGGTGTTGAAACGGATGGATATAAGGACCCCGAGAAGATAATTGATTTTGTTAAGAAGGTACGTTCAATAAAATAGTTACAATAGATTAATTATCAATAGTTAAATGTTTTTAACAAGATGAAACAACAAATCGTTGACTTGTTATGAATGAAAGCTATTGTACAGAGAAAGGCAGGGTGATTCCTATGTCAAAAGGAAGATTTGGGCTACATGGTGGTCAGTTTATTCCAGAAACGTTAATGAATGCCGTTTTAGAGTTGGAAGAGGCATATCTAAAATATACAAAAGATGAGGAATTTAATCAAGAACTGGAGGATCTTTTAAACAATTATGCAGGCAGGCCATCCATGCTATATTATGCAGAAAAGATGACGAAAGATCTTAAGGGAGCAAAGATTTATCTAAAGAGAGAAGATTTGAACCATACGGGTTCCCATAAGATAAATAATGTGTTAGGTCAGGTGCTGCTTGCTAAGAAAATGGGTAAGAAAAGAGTAATTGCAGAAACAGGGGCAGGGCAGCATGGTGTTGCAACTGCTACAGCGGCTGCGCTTCTAGGTATGGAATGTGAAATATTTATGGGAAAAGAAGATACTGAGCGTCAGGCACTAAATGTGTTTCGAATGGAACTTCTGGGAGCAAAAGTACATGCTGTGACCTCTGGCACACAAACCCTGAAGGATGCCGTTAATGAAACGTTAAGAGAATGGACCAAACGAGTGGAGGACACCCATTATGTACTTGGTTCTGTAATGGGACCCCATCCTTTTCCTACAATCGTGCGTGATTTTCAAAGTGTAATTGGAAAAGAAGTAAAAGAAGAATTATTAAGAAGAGAAGGAAGATTACCGGATGCTGTCGTAGCCTGTGTCGGTGGCGGCAGTAATGCCATGGGTATTTTTTATAATTTTATAGGTGATTCAACGGTACGTCTAATTGGCTGTGAAGCTGCGGGTCACGGAGTAGATACCAATAAAACTGCAGCAACCATTGCAACAGGGAGTTTAGGAATATTTCATGGTATGAAATCATATTTTTGTCAGGATGAGTATGGACAAATCGCACCGGTGCATTCCATCTCTGCCGGGTTAGATTATCCAGGAATTGGACCGGAGCATGCTAATCTACACGATACGAAACGAGCTGAATATGTTGCCGTTACAGATTTTGATGCGATTGATGCTTTTGAATATTTAGCGAAAATGGAAGGAATTATTCCAGCAATTGAGAGTGCCCACGCAATCGCTTATGTAAGAGAGCTTGCGCCTAAAATGGATAAGGATAAGATCATTGTGGTTAATTTATCAGGCAGAGGAGATAAGGATGTAGCTTCTATTGCAAGATATAAGGGGGTGCAGATTCATGAATAGAATAGAAACAGCATTTCATAATAAAACAGCGTTTATTCCATTTGTAACAGCTGGAGATCCAGACATTCAAGTAACAGAAAATCTTATCTGCGCTATGGCAGAGGCTGGAGCTGATTTAATTGAAATAGGAATACCTTTTTCAGATCCAGTTGCCGAAGGGCCAGTGATACAAGAAGCAGATGCCAGAGCTTTAGCTGCAGGAACTACAACAGACCATATTTTTGAAATGGTAAGAAGACTAAGAAAAAAGCTTGACCTGCCACTTGCTTTTATGACATATGTCAATCCTATTTATACCTATGGGACAGAGAGATTTTTATTAAATTGTAAGGAGGTAGGTGTAGATGCAATCATTGTACCAGATGTTCCCTATGATGAAAGAGAGGAACTAAAGCCATACTGCTTAAAATATGGTATTACATTAATCTCAATGATTGCACCGACCTCAAAGGAAAGAATTAAAGCTATAGCCTCTGAAGCAGAAGGATTTTTATACTGTGTTTCTTCCATGGGGGTTACTGGCATGCGTAGTGAAATCGGATCTAATGTAAATCAGATGATTGAACAGGTAAAGGAAGTAAAGGACATCCCATGTGCTATAGGCTTTGGTATATCAACCGCGGAACAGGCAGCGTCAATGGCACAGATTGCCGATGGTGTAATCGTGGGTAGTGCAATAGTAAAACTTGTGGGTCAATATGGGAAGGAATGCATTCCACATGTAACTAATTATATTAAGCAAATGAAGCTGTCCATCAACCCTACATAAGAAGTTTAACCTGTTGTTCAAGGGAAAAAAGATTAATTATATTGCTGACATTAATATAAATACACAAGGGTCAAAATATGTCGATTAAACATATATTATAGTGCTAGGATTTTCTTATAAAGATAAAGAGAGGACTATAATATGAGAGAATATAAATTACCTTATACAGACTATTTTACTGAAAAATACAATGGCTGTTACAGTAGTACACCAGAGAAAGGGACAGAAAAAGATAACGAAAAAGATTGGGAGAATAATAAAGAATGCGAAAAAGAACATGACTATGATAAATGTTCAGACCAAAATGACCAGGAGCGAGGCAATCAGAGGTGTGTAACCTTGGTTCATCCAATTATAAAGCAGACAGTTACAAAGGAAGGCACTACTTCAGTTAAATGCTGCATTGATGTTCCTGGATATGAAGTGGTTTCTGTATGCAATAATATAAAAGCTAAGGTGATAGAAACCAGTTGTGAAATACATGAAGATTTTGTATGTCCGAGTTACGGACCTATTCCCGGGGTGAAGACAGCAGATTTTAAAATATTCGTAGAATTAAAAATCCCCATTGTAATCAGGTCTTATGGTTGTTCTCCTATAACCGTACCCTTTACCTGTGTGAAAAGCGTTGTATTCAAACTAGAAAATGTTTTTGTTTCTCCTGAAATAATAAATTGTGAGGTAATTAAGGTACTTGATATTGTAGGATCCGATTTTGAAGTTTCTCCTGTACCGAAATGTGCACCTCATTGTTGTGTGGAAGGTTGTGTGTCACTTACTGCAAAAATATCTGCTGGAGTATTAACAAGCACTGTAGAAGTAGTAAAATGTTCAAGAGAAAAAGAATAAATTTCTTGAAGCAAAGTCTTATAATTAATATCAAAGGCTTTCCTCACGTATTTTAGATTAATTTAATCAAAAAAACCTTATGTATTGTACTGTGAAATTATTATAAATAAGTAATGAAAAGCTTCCTTAGTATAGGTTGATTGACTTTATGCAATTCTTCAGATGATAACGAATCGATAGGCTCGTTATGATGTATAATTGCAAAAATATCTTTCAAACTGATATCTAGGAAGCTTTTTATATCTAAACATTTTATTTATTGAAACTTTCATGTAAAAAAAATTTTTATTGTAAAAATTCTATTGACATTAACGTTACGTGAAGGTATAGACTATGCATGTAAGGAGGAAAACAATATGGAATATACAATTCAGAAGTTAAGTCAAATGGCAGGTGTCAGTACCAGAACCCTTCGTTATTATGACGAAATCGGAATTCTAAAGCCGGCAAGAATTAATTCGTCAAAGTACCGTATTTATGGGAGCAAAGAAGTGGAGCTGCTGCAGCAGATCATGTTCTACCGTGAGATGGGGATTAATCTGGATACCATTAAGGAACGAATGACTTCACAGGACTTCGACGAAGAAAAGGCACTGGATAGCCATTTAGAGAAACTCCTTATTCAGAGAAAACAATTGGATTTATTAATTGATAATGTAAAAAAATCAATTGATTGCAAGAAAGGATTAATTAAAATGAGTGATAAAGAAAAATTTGAAGGATTTAAGAAAAAGTTAATTGACGAAAATGAAGAGAAGTACGGAAAAGAAATCAGAGAGAAGTATGGCGAAGAAACCATAAATAAATCAAATCAGAAAATGCTTAATATGTCAAAAGAAGACTATGAAACATTCGAAAAGCTGGGTCAGGAGGTGTTAGACACTCTGGAAGCTGCCTTTGCAACGAAGGACCCAGCAGGAGAATTAGCACAAAGGACTGCAGACTTACACCGTCAATGGTTGACCTTCACTTGGCCATCCTACTCCAAGGAGGCTCATGCAGGTGTGGCTCAGATGTATGTTGATGATGAACGCTTTACCGCATATTACGATAAAAAACAACCGGGACTAGCTACCTTTTTACGTGACGCTGTTCATATCTACACCGGAGTAAGCAATTAGCACAATTCGTTGAAAATAAGTGTTTCATAGAGTATCCACTTTTACCCTAAACCAATGAAATAAGAGCTTACAATGTTCATCACTGAATAGAACTGTAAATACAGACATATTATAGTGTTTTACACAGCGATTGTCTGTTATATGATAAATCTATATCATGGCAAATAATTTACTAATTGTGTAAAATTGCTTTACCGTGATGGTAAGGGTCTTATAAATCCTAGTAGCTTTAAGCAAGAAGAAGTGTAATAGAACCAGATGGTTCAATTACACTTCTTCTTTTCTATACTTTAAATGACTTATAATACCTATACTTAAAGAAAAACAAAAAGATACCTAAAACATATCTTTTGCTAGCTTAGCCTTTTCAAATTTGTCCGGTCTAATATGACAATAGCCGTTTGGATTTTTATCTAGATACTTTTGGTGATATTCTTCTGCTAAATAATAATTGCTGAGTGGAAGCATTTCAATTGCAATAGGCTTCTCAAAACGTGATTGAAGCTCTTTTAATGAGGCTTCAATTACTGGAATATCACTAGAATCTTCATAATATATACCCGTGCGATATTGTGTTCCAGTATCTTCACCTTGTTTATTTACTGAAGTAGGATTAATTACATCATAATACATATTTAAAATAAACTCTAAACGAATTTTCTTGGGATCATAATATACACGAACTGTTTCAGCATGTCCTGTATTATTGTGACATACCTCTTTATAAGTAGGGTTTTCCGTATTTCCATTGGCATAACCAACATCCGTACTTACAATGCCCTCAATATTAGACAAATACTTCTCGGTTCCCCAAAAACATCCGCCTGCAAGATAAATAACTTTTGTACGATTTTCTTGTTCCATATAACACCTCTTTCTAAGGTTAAAACCATAGGTAGGTAGTATTAGAATAGCACCTATGGTTTTATTATATTTTATTTTACAGATTATTAATTTTTTTGCTGGCAAATAGTTTTATTATTTCATTCACACAAAGTGGTACAAGAGAGAAGGCAATAACAATTCCCCATTCCGTAAGGCTAAGGTTATGAACACCAAATGCAGTAGAAAGGAAAGGAACAGTTATAACCACTAACTGAAGTAAAATACCAAC
This sequence comes from Bacillota bacterium, assembly GCA_023407575.1. GTDB lineage: Bacteria > Bacillota > Clostridia > Lachnospirales > Lachnospiraceae > Mobilitalea. The sequence continues at coordinate 90,925 of JAEYLX010000038.1, read as the reverse complement.
AATGATTGCACCGATTAAATACTTATTACTAAAGAAGCCGATGCGGAAGATTGATTTATCAAAGTTACGCATGGACAAGGAGTAGAAGAGCTGGGAAGCTGCCAATACTACAAAAGCCATAGTTCTTGCATAAGGAATTGCTTCATCTAACACATCTTCTGATAACATTTTAGCACCTAACTCATACCCATGCTGTGATAAACCGAAGTAGAAAGCAGCTAAGGTTAATACGCCGATTAAAGTACCACCAAGAACCGCTCTAAAACCGGCACCGTTGGCAAAAAAGCTTTCTTTCGGGTTTCTTGGCTTCTGCTTCATAACATCTTTATCACCTGGATCCACACCAAGTGCAATTGCCGGTAAGGAGTCCGTAATCAAATTAATCCAGAGAATCTGTGTGGCAAGTAGTGGAACTGGCCAATTTAATAAAATTGAAATTAAGATTGCTATTACTTCACCAAGATTACAGGAGAGCAGGAAAATTACCGATTTTTTAATATTGTTATAGATGTTTCTACCTTCTTCAATGGCATGTACAATGGTAGTAAAGTTGTCATCTGTTAATATCATATCACTGGCACCCTTAGCAACATCAGTGCCTGTAATCCCCATAGCTACACCTATATCAGCATATTTTAAAGAAGGAGCATCATTCACACCATCACCCGTCATGGATACGATATTACCCTGCGCTTTAAAAGCACGCACAATCTTCACTTTATGCTCAGGAGATACTCTGGCAAAGACTCTGTAATCGTTGATATGAGCTGCAAAGGTTTCTTCCGTCATCTCATCAATTTCTGTACCAGTAATACTTTGAGAAATCGAATCTGCAATTCCAAGTTCTTTCGCGATAGCAACAGCAGTATTCTTATGGTCACCTGTAATCATGATAGGGCGAATGCCTGCCATCTTTGCTTCATGAATGGAATCCTTTACTTCTAATCTTGGAGGATCAATCATACCGACAAGACCAATAACCGTAAGTTCCTTTTCCATTTCTTCAGGAGGAAGCATTTTATCAGTATCTTTAAAAGCAACACCAAGAACACGAAGAGCACTATCAGACATAGACTCTGTTATCTTAAGATAATCCGCCTTTAACTCAGGTGTAAGAGGAACAATATTGCCATTAACTAAAGCAGTTGTAGAGAGTTTTAATATATTATCAATAGCACCCTTTGTATGAATTCGGTAGGTATTACCCTGTGCATTTAAGGTTGACATTAACTTACGATCAGAATCAAAAGGGTTCTCTGATAAACGTTTATGTTTTTCATTTAGCTGTGCCTTTGTAAGGTTATACTTATCACCAAGAATAATTAATGCAATTTCTGTTGGATCACCGGTTCCCTGACCATTAATATAAGTAGCATCTGAGCATAATACAAAGGACTTAATTAGTTCTTGTTCATCAGGAGTTGCAGTTAAATTACTACCTTCACCTGGTACGTGTGATAAATTTCCAGAGGTGTATTGTTGAACAACCGTCATTTTATTCTGTGTCAGTGTACCGGTTTTATCGGAACAGATGATATTAACAGAACCAAGGGTTTCAACTGCAGGCAATTTCTTAACAATAGCATTGATTTTTGACATTCTGGTAACACCAAGAGCTAACACTATTGCAACAATAGCAGCAAGACCCTCTGGAATAGCAGCAACAGCTAAGGATATTGCAGTTAAAAACATTTCAAATAAATCACGCTTTTGAATTAAGGCAATTATGAAAATTAAAGCACAGATTCCAATTGCAAGAAAGCCTAAGATACGTCCTAACTCGTCAAGTCTTCTTTGCAGTGGTGTCATTTCATCATTATCTTCGTCAAGAATAGAAGCAATTTTACCAATTTCTGTACTCATGGCAGTTGCAACTACAACACCTTCTCCACGCCCATAGGTTGTTAAGGTTGATAGGAATGCCATATTACTCATATCACCGATAGGAGTTTTGGGGTCTTGTAACAGTACAGAAGCATTCTTTGTGGACGGAACTGATTCACCTGTGAGTGCTGATTCCTCGATTTGAAGATTGGCAGTGTCCAGTAAACGGATATCAGCAGGAACATAGCGACCAGCATCTAATAAAATGATATCACCAGGAACAACCTCTTCGGAGTTAATCTCAATTGCCTTACCATCACGACGAACTAAGGACTTTGGTGTTGTCATTTTTTGAAGAGCTTCCACAGCTTTCTCGGCTTTAAACTCTTGAATAACACCAATAACCGCATTTAAGATAACTACCAGTAAGATAATGATAGAATCGGCATACTCATGAATGAAAAATGTGATTACTGCAGCTGCTAATAATACATAGATTAACATATCCTTTAATTGGGATAAAAATAATGCAATTACACTTTTTTTCGGTTTACCTTTCAGCTTGTTATAACCGTATTGTTCCAAACGATGTGCTGCCTCAGATTGAGATAATCCTACCGAGGGGTCAACACCCAATTCATTTAGAACATCATTTTGTGATTTCATAAACCACATAGTTACACCTCTTTCATAGATATAATCATCATTATAATTCCAAATAATGACTTCTTTATACTTATACCTGTAAAGTATAAAATAATTTGTAGAAAGTCATGATATTGGAACCAGTGTCAAAGATGCGAACTCACTCATTCGGCACAGATATAATGTCTGTGGACATTATATCATGTTATGCAAATTTTAACATTAAAATTTAATGAAAATAATGGTATAAAATGAATTAGCCAGTATTATAATGGCAGATAATGTATCTGTATCCTATTGCATTAACAAATAAAAGACATCGTCATTTTATGTCATACGGAAAAATTGACATGTAAAATATTCAAATATATAATACAATAAGATACTCCATATAAGTATTATAATTGTGTAATTAAGGTTGTAATTTGAATTTTACAAATCAAAAATTAGGAAGGTAATTTCAATTCAGTAAATTAACAATAATAAATGCAACTTCAATTCTATAAATTATGCAAATAAATACAACTATAATTTTATAAATTATGCAAATAAATACAATGGGAAGGAGCCTTATTAAAAAATGACGTTTTTACAAGAATATCTGAAGGAGCAAGGAGTGAAGGAAGGCCTAATCAATTATCTTTCCTTTGTCATACTTACTGCAATCATAGTACTTCTTTGTATCCTGCTAAATTTAATAGCAAAAAAAATTGTGATTAAGATTTTAGCTAAAATAATCCATAGAAATAAATATAAGTGGGATGATAGTTTATTAGATCGTAAAGTTTTTCATCGATTAGCAAATCTAATTCCCGGAATTGTTCTTTATCTGTTTGCCCCCGCCTATGGATTAGCCGGTGGATATTTAATTCGGGCAGCCTCACTTTATATATTATCTGTATTGCTTTTTGTTTTTAATTCAATATTAGATGCTGCGAACGACATTTACAGCAATTTTCCTATATCAAAAATAAGACCGATTAAAGGGTTGTTACAGGTTGTGAAGATTATTATCATGACAATCATAGGCATAATCATGCTAGGTATCCTTATGAAGCAAAACCCTTGGTATTTACTCAGTGGTATTGGTGCCTTAGCTGCTGTGTTTTCTTTTGTATTTAAAGATACTATTCTTGGGTTTATGGCAGGTATTCAGTTGACAGCAAATGATATGCTTCGAATTGGTGACTGGATTGAAATGGAGAAATACGGAGCAGACGGTAATGTAATTGATATTACTTTAAATACTGTTAAGGTTCAAAACTTTGACAAAACAATTATTTCAATTCCTGCTTATGCATTTGTATCGGATTCCTTTAAAAATTGGCGTGGTATGATAGAATCAGGTGGGAGACGTATTAAAAGATATATCTATATTGATGTAAACAGCATAGCTTTTTGTACGCCGCAGATGGTAGAAAGATTTAAAAGAATTGCGTACTTAAGTGATTATATTAGTGAGACAGAGCAGAAGTTAAGTCAATATAATATTACCAGAAGTTTTGATAAGGAACTGCTGATTAATGGCAAGCACATGACAAACATTGGTACTTTTCGAGCTTATATTCAGAAGTATTTGGAACAGCATTCACAGCTTCTTAAAGATATGCCTTTGTTGGTTCGCCAGTTACCACCAACTGAGTTTGGGTTGCCTCTTGAAATTTATGCTTTTACTGATGAAATAGAATGGGCCGCATATGAAATTATACAAGCGGACATTTTTGACCATATTCTTTCCATTGCAGGAGAGTTTGGATTAAGAATCTTCCAAAATCCAAGCGGTTACGATGTTGGTAAGATAGTGGAGAAAAATATATAATAAAGGCAGGGATCAACAATATCCCTGCCTTTACTATTTGTGTCTCATTCGATTTTAGTGCAATTATTCAGTTTTCATAGTTAGATATCTTTTTTCATTTTCGTTTCTGAAACTGTCCAAAGCTACCATCTCCTAATCTTTCCAGAAATCATGCTGATTGTAATTCTGAGACGTAATTACAAACATTTATATTTAAATTTTAGATACGACTCAAAGGAACTTATAAACGAAGTGTATTAGCATCATGCAAGTTAAGTTCTTCGTCGTATCTGATATTATTATGTCTCGAAACAAAAATAATATACGAATTTTAAAATGTTTTTAAATTCCAATTCATGACAGTAGAATAACCTGATAGTTCAAATTTTTACGAACTATACCGTATATTAAAACTGTAGAATAGCTTGATATCACAATTTTTTAACTTTGCCCGATATCAAAAAAACTCGCTAAGCGAGTTTTTTTGTTTATGACAAATGATATAACTTGTAGTTTCATTTGCATTATATTTTAATTTGCGGTCTGTCGTCTCTTAATTACCTTTAATCTTGTAAATTCTTCTCTTTCTTTTTCTTCAAGAGCATTTTGAATCTGATTAACAAGAGCAGAGTAACTAGGAATTGTAATATTTTTTAGAGCATTGGCTCTTTTTTGGGTTTTATTAATATTAGTAGCCAAGCGATAGGCTGAATTCTCAATCATAGACAAACGTATTGTAAGCTCTTTTACCTTGTTAAAGCGTTTTGTTGCTTCATCAAGGGATAATTTTGTTTGGAAAAAAGCATAAGTAGGCTTGCCGGGTGTTGTATCATATTCAACCAAGGGAATCTCGGTACCCATAATACTACGCTGTTTGATTTCGATGGTATTTTCTTCTGGAACTGTTTCAGAAATTTCTGAAATATGATTAATACCCATCTCAATATTCGCCTGTTGCAGAGCAAGATAAGCAGAAGAGAATGTGTTATCGATTTCGGACTGAACATCCTTTGCTGTATCGATTAACTCCATGAGTTCTCTCATTAAAATATTACGTTTCTTATCCATCAATTCGTAACCTTGCTTTGCTAATTTCAGAGAATTCTTAGCTAATATTAAATTACCCTTAGTGGGAAAGGTATTCGGATTCATGGGATCACCTCAATTCGCTTAAGCTTGATTTTTGTTAAAATACAAATCCAAAATCTTTGTATCAATACGGTCTAATTCTTCTCTAGGAAGAAGCTTTAATAACTCCCAACCTTTATCCAGTGTTTGAACAATGGTTCTATCTTCAATACGACCTTGAGAGATGAATTCTTGTTCCATAGCAGCACCAAACTGTAAGTACTTTTTATCTACTGGAGATAATTCGTCCTCACCAATAACACTTGCTAAGGCTCTGGCTTCACCCACACGAGCATAAGAAGAGAAAAGCTGATTTGCTAAATCCTGATGATCCTCTCTGGTAAATCCTTTACCAATACCGTCCTTCATAAGACGGGAGAGGGAAGGAAGAATATTAATAGGAGGATAAATTGATTTCTGGTGAAGGGAACGCTCCAGAACGATCTGTCCTTCCGTAATATATCCAGTTAAGTCAGGAATTGGATGTGTAATATCATCATTTGGCATAGTTAAAATTGGTATCTGTGTAACAGAACCTTTACGGCCATGAACGATACCAGCACGCTCATATAAGGTTGCCAATTCGCTGTATAAGTAACCAGGATAACCTTTTCTACTTGGGATTTCACCCTTGGAAGAGGATACTTCACGCATCGCTTCTGCAAAGGAAGTCATATCGGTTAAAATAACCAGAATATGCATACCCTTTTCAAAAGCAAGGTATTCAGCAACGGTTAATGCAACTTTAGGTGTAATCAGACGTTCCACCACAGGGTCATTTGCTAAGTTTAAGAACATTACCACGTGGTTGCTGGCACCGCTTTCTTCAAAGGTTCTTCTAAAGAAGTCAGCAACGTCATGCTTAACACCCATGGCAGCAAATACAATACCAAATTCTTCGGTGGAGTTTTCACCCAGGGATGCCTGCTTTACAATCTGAGCTGCCAAAAGGTCATGTGGAAGACCATTTCCTGAAAAGATAGGAAGTTTTTGACCACGAATTAATGTTGTTAGACAGTCAATTGCTGAAATACCTGTTTTAATATAGTTACGAGGATATTCTCTTGAAACAGGATTTAATGGGAGACCATTAATGTCTCTTTTGGTTTCAGCAACAATCTTGCCAAGACCATCAATTGGCTGACCTACACCATTAAAAACACGACCTAGCATGTCGGGGGATAAATCAACCTCCATGGGATGACCTGTTAATTTTGTATGAGTATTAAATAGGGACATATCTTCAGTACCCTGAAACACCTGTATAATCGCTTTATCTTCATATAATTCTACAATACGGCCAATTTTCTTTTTGTTGCCTTCTACGGTTAATTCAACGATTTCATCGAAGGAGGCATCTCTAACACCCTCAAGAGCGATAAGGGGGCCGTTAATTTGACTTAGTCCTAAATATTCTATCGACATAATAAATTACGTTCCTTTCTTTCCTTCTTATGCATTCGTCTTCATAATCTTATCATAGAATTCATCAATCATTGCCTTGTATTCATCAAATTTATGCAATTCATCGTTAGCAACATCATATTTAATGGAAATAACTTTATCAAATACATTACTTTCTTTTAATAAGGACATTGGCATGCTGCGGTCGATGAGAAGCTTAGCCTTATGATACAAATAAAGAGCTGTCTGCATCATTTTAAGCTGTTTTGCCATCGGTACATAGGTATCGGATGGGTGATAAGCATTCTGCTGAACAAAACCAAGTCGGATAACTCTTGCAATTTCAAGAACTAATTTCTGATCATCTGGTAATACATCACTACCAATCAGTTTAACAATTTCATTTAATTGATTTTCCTGTGTTAAAATATTAAGAATTTGATTTCTGCATTCTACAAAATCTTCACCAACATTCTTAATATACCAGGGTTCGAGATCGGAGAGATACTCACTATAACTGGTTAACCAGTTGATGGCAGGGAAGTGTCTTGCGTATGCAAGTGATTTATCAAGTCCCCAGAAACAACGAACAAAACGCTTGGTATTCTGTGTAACTGGTTCGGAGAAGTCGCCACCCTGTGGGGAAACCGCACCAATAATAGATACACTACCTTCGCTATAATTTAAATTCTGCATAAAACCAGCTCTTTCATAAAAAGCGGAGAGTCTGGAAGCAAGATAAGCAGGGAAGCCTTCTTCCGCAGGCATTTCCTCAAGACGACCGGATAACTCACGAAGTGCCTCAGCCCAACGAGAAGTTGAGTCAGCCATGATAGCAACATGATAACCCATATCACGATAGTACTCAGCTAAGGTAATACCTGTATAGATACTAGCCTCACGAGCTGCAACCGGCATGTTGGAGGTATTTGCAATCAAAGTGGTACGATCAAGAAGAGGATTACCTGACTTAGGATCCACAAGCTTTGTGAAATCTTCAAGTACCTCTGTCATTTCATTACCACGTTCACCACAGCCAATGTAAACAATAAGGTCAGCATCGGACCATTTCGCCAGCTGATGCTGGGTCATAGTTTTACCTGTACCGAAACCACCAGGAATAGCGGCAGTTCCTCCCTTAGCGATAGGGAACAGTGTATCAATAATTCTTTGTCCGGTTACCAAAGGACGGTCAGCAGGATAACGTTTTGCTGTTGGTCTAGGAACACGGATTGGCCATTTTTGAGTTAAGCTTAATTCTTTTTCCTGACCATTCTTATCTGTAATTGTAACGATTGTATCTTTAATTGTGTATTTGCCATCTGCAACTACCTTGGTTACAACACCATTTACATCAGGAGGTACCATTGATTTGTGCACAATAGCTCTGGTTTCAGGAACTTCAGCAATGATAGTTCCGCCATACACTTTATCACCAGGTTTAACTGTAACATGTACATCCCAAAGTTTTGAAGTATCAAGAGCATCAACAGAAACACCTCTGGAAATAAAAGCACCAGATTGTTTTGCAATTTCTTGTAATGGACGTTCAATACCGTCGAATATGTTGCTAAGAATACCAGGTGCCAGGGTTACTGAAATAGCAGATCCTGTACCTGTAACTTCATCACCAGGTTTTAAGCCGGTTGTTTCTTCGTATACCTGAATTGTAGTTTTACCGGATACTAGACCGATTACTTCGCCAACTAGCTTATCCTTACCTACTAAAACCATTTCACCTATTTTAAAGGCTTCATTCCCACCAACGAATACGATGGGTCCGTTAATACCATTAATTTTACCTATTACGTTCATAAGGATAAACTCCTTTTCCTAATCTTAAAGAGTAAAAGAACTCTTAGCTTCTTCCAATTTCGTTAAAAACGAATGATCAATCAGAATACTGCGTGATGGAATTACAGCACGTATTCCACCAAAAAACTCACGGTTACTAACCGTTAATGAAACACCGGTTTTTTCTTCAAGTGCAGCCTTTTTGCTTGCATCAGATGGATCAATATAGATTGTAATCTGATCACCTTTGGCAAAAGCAGTGGCACCTGTAATGTGTGCATATAATAATTCGTCGTATGCAGGGGTGTTTTTATATTCCTCTAACTTCTTTTTTACATCAGCAAATATTAGTGTGGAATACTCTGCAGTTTTTTCTAACACCTTACGTCTATTTTCAATAGAAGCAGCAGAACTTCTTCGATTTCTTTCACGAAGAATGTTATCAGAAGCAGTACGATATGCAGCATCCGCTTTACGAATAGCAGCTTCCTTTCGAGATGCAAAGTGTTTTTGCAGTGTCTTTTTATATTCCTCTACGATCTCGATGTTCTGTTTCGTAGCACTATCAATTACTGAAGTATAGAAATGCTCTAATTTTTCATCAAGAGTCATAATTACCTCCAATTTATAATTTTAAACCAATGGCTTCATTCACATAAGATGTAATAAAGTCCGGTTTACGTCCGGTACCATGTCTGTCTGGTATTTCAACAATTAAAGGGATTCTCCTGTTTAATTTAACATCATTAATGATTTCAGGAAATTCATTGCTTAATTTTTCTGTTATTAGTATGATACCAATGGTTTTATCGGAAAGTACTTTATCTAATTCAACTTTTAATTCGGGCTTGGTATGTACCACAACACCATGAACACCCGACAATTTCATTCCGGTATAAGTATCTACATTGTCACTGATCAGATACATACGCATATAAATAACCATGCCTTTCTAGTTTTATTAATTATGAATTTAAGATCATTAAGGAGATGATGAAACCATAGAGACATACGGACTCAGCCAAACCAACAAAGATTAAGGATTTACCCATGATAGATGAGTCTTCGCTAAGAGCGCCTAAAGCAGCAGAAGCAGCGGAAGCAACGGCAATACCACCACCAATACCGGATAAACCAGTTGCAAGGGCAGCTGCAATATATTTCCAGCTATCAACAGAAGCAGCAGCGGCAGTAGCTTCAGCAGCGGATACATGACCGGTAAAAATGGATACGTTAGCAATTAATAAGAAACTGAAGAATAAGAATACATTAAATCCAAGTGCTGCTTTGAAACCGCCTTTTGTTTTTTTGCTGTAGAAAAATGAACCAAAAGGAATAATGATACTTAATAATAATGCGATAACAGTAAGAATTTGAATAGACATGATAAGTCCTCCTTAGAATTTAAAAATATAATTTTTAATTTTAATATATTTATAACAAGTTTGCTATGCTATGCAAATTTGTTTTAATACTACATGATATCAACTGGATTTAAATCAGCAGTATTAGTTTAACTTACTTTTGTAGGGTTTAAATTCTCGCCCATTGCCCTTATAGAAGCGGCTAAACATTTCGTAATATTCAAGACGTAAAACCTGAATACCAACAACGAAGCCTTCCAGTAAAGAAACGACTAAGTTACCTAATATTAATACAATAATGTTTAAGTTACCTGATTCTGCCCCAGCAAGCAGCATAACAACCGCCATCATACCTGCATGGCTAAGTGCGAAGGCTCCAACTCGAAGGAAGGAGATGGTATTTGTCAAGTAGCTTAATAAGACTTCAAACATTTCAAAGAATGCTTCCATAAAGAACATTCCTTTATTTTCAGGGAAAATATGCGCTCTTTTCTCAATTAAATGTGTGAGTGGTTCTCTAAAGAAGAGAATAATAAGCGGAATTCCTAAAAATATAAATAATACGATTGCTCCAGGCATAGCATGACCGGTAAAGATTAATGCTACACTTGAAATCATTGCCGCATAGAAGACTAGCCCGGCAACTCCGTTAATATCAAAAAATACTTTACCCCAATCCTTGGTTCTTATGTTGTTAATAATAAAAATTATCATAGTTGTCAGGATTAGTAGTACACCAAAGCCAACGGTGGTAAATAATATGGTCATTACGTTTTCTCTTGGAGAGAGCCAAATAGGCTGTAACGTATGCTCAAATCCAAATATACTGCCGTACATAAAGCCGAATATTGTGGAGAAAACACCCGCGGTTGCAATAATTGCAGCCAATGCCATTTTCTTATATTTATAGAGTAAATATCCACCAATTGCTAAACATAAGCCTTGACCGACATCGCCAAACATAATACCAAAAATAATAGAGTAGGTCAGTGCTACGAAAGAAGTTGGATCCATTTCATCATAGGCAGGCAAACCATACATTTTTATAAACATTTCGAAAGGTTTAAATATTTTAGCATTTTTAAGCTTAATCGGCGGCTTTTTCTGTACATCAGCCTGACCTTCGTTAAAGAAGCAGTACATAAGATTATCTTGTTCTGCATCCTTAAGTAATAAATCGCCTTCTTCATCTGAAATCCACCCGCAGATAATATAGAAGACGTCGTGCAGCCCTCGATCTCTGGTACAAGCAGCGTATTTTCTAACATCAAAGTTATTAGAAAGAACAATAATTGCTTCATGTGCTTGTAAAATCTCTTTGGCATGTTCATTTAAACGCTTTTTAATTTCTAGATTTAAAGCATCGAGTTCGCGATTAATCTCATTTATCTTTTTCGCAATTGACTGATACGATTCTTCTGGGGTCCCCTCGTAGGCATCCGGAACTCTTACCTGTTCAAAGTGAAGTGAGTTGAAGATTGCATCTGTTTCTGCAGCTTCATTTGCCGGAACAAAGTAAATACCCCATACATAGGTACGTTCTCGTTCACATTCATAAAAAACAGTAGTCAAATTCTCATAAACATATTTGGAGAACTTGGTATAAAACTCCGTTGGAATTTTACCAAAACGATATTTAATAAACTTTAAATTAATAATTTGATGAATATTATAATCCAAGTGTCTGAAATGCTCAATCTGTGATAAAAGCTCATTGAATTCCTGTCTTTGATTTTTTAGGTCATGCTTCTTTTCATTAAGATCGGAGAGCAGGGAATATGATTTCTTTATTACCGCAGCAGCTTCATCAAAGGTCAATCGTTGACTGGCTGAAATATCAATTGGATCAACTCGTTTCACAAGTTCCTCGGATTTACTTTGTATTTCTTTATAAGGGTTAATTTCGACCAAAGGTTTTAAATCATATGTGGTTTTCAACTCAGTAAGCGCATTTTCAAGATGAATATCATATTTTGTGAGATATTGATTAATAACACGGTCAAAATCATCTTTTGGCCCAGTGATACTAATAAATCTCATTTTTTCAATCATGTCTCCACCTCCATTCTAGTGCAATTGTAGATATTCTTGTTTCTTTTTAACATCCAAGCCATAGCGGATACATTCCAATGCTGTTGTTAATAAACTAATTTCTTTGTCTTTACGATATAAATAGTAATTTACGACAGTCATGGACGCAGGATATTTCTTCATATTATATCGATATATCTTACTAATAATTCTTTCATATTCGTGCTCCATTGTGCCATCTTTTAAAACTGTAACAAAATCTTTATATTTTGTTGTTAACAGGAGACTAAAAAATTCGTCCAAGGTAACGGCTGAAATTAATCTGCTTAACTGTTGAGCGGTAAGCTTATAATTTATTGGTATTAAATAAGTAAGAATATCAGCAGCACTCATGTCATACATACGCTTGGAACGATAAATCCACATAATATTAAGAAGATCAATCTCTTTACCTAATCGATAAGTAAAAGCTTTTCGATTGTTTCCATCAAGAGCTTTCTCCTTAAGCCTCCAGGATTTTGTAAAATAATAAATATCCAGAGCCATTTCATAATCAAAGGAAGACAGACCAGTTTTACTGTTTAATTTTGAAAGCAGCTCATAGTACTGTGTTCCTTTTAAATTATTAATGTATTCTTCCATAGAACGAGAAGCAGTCAGTTTCGTAACATCAATGGGTGAATGCTTTGTAAAGAATTGATTAAATAAAGACAAGTCATAATCATTCTCGTTCGTATGGATTAAACGGATACATGCCTTTAATACATTCACTTCATATCGAAAGAAGATGAGTTCTAAATCATTACGCTGTTTATCCGAAGCAAAATGAAAGATTTTTGCATAATCCAGATAGAGTGCATTGATAAATACTCGTTCAGCTTCTCCACGGTGTACTTCGCGTTCATCGTATTTTTGAAAGAGGTCATGATATCCAGGATGCTTTTTTAAAAAAGCAATAAAATCGGGTATAGTCTCAAGGTTAATAATTTGCTGTAAGTCAGACTTGCTAATTAATCTCTGACTCATGGCTCTAACCTTAGTATTTATACCGCTGTAAGATATCGAAGTATTCATATAAATAACCATACCTTTCTCACTACCGGCATACTTTGTGCAAATACAAAGTTGCAAAGTGAAATTGAATAAATTCAGTCATATTTACTCTTTATGAATTTATCCTAAAAAATTACCTTGTAAGAACAAGGTGGTAATGCATCTGGCTTCTTATTTACGTATTATAGATTGAAAAACACTGTCAACAAGAGCATCATGGTTCACTTTATAATGGTTTTCAAGATCTTGGAGTTGTTTGCTACTACTTTCTATTAGATGTTGTTTTTCGGACTCCAAATCCTTCTCTGCCTTCATTAAAAGCTGATTAACCTTAGCGTTATTCGCCTCTGCAATTTCGGCTTCCATTATCGCGATTGTTTTTTCATTTTCTTCAAACAATTCATTTTTTTCATCATTGGCTCGCTCTAATATTTGATTTGCTTTTTGTTCAATATCAAATAGAAGACCAATTACTTTCTCCATTCGTTTACCTCCTATCAATCGACAATGTTAAGATAATCATACATTTTTTATTTATAAATGCAATAGTTAATATGTACAATTTAGCAAAAAAACATTATTATTTTTTGTGAATATCTTTTTCAAACCATGTATTGAAAACGATTAAGTTAATTTTCGTAATTTTATTAAAAAAGACTTGCAAAAATTTACGAAAAGGATTAAGATGATTTGTGTAAGTAATAGACATTTATCATAAAAAACAAAAAAATGATTGCAGAAAATACAACATATTATGGATTTTAGTAGAAATGATTTGTAATAAGTATTAATATATGAATCTAAACTACATATTAATTGTTTAAAATGACGGTATATAGTGACAGAAAACGATTAAGTAAACTGCATCCAATATATGGCAAGAATATTTAGTTCGAAATCAAAATACTTGCGAAGAAGGAGTTTTATTGTGATTTCAATTAAGGATGTATCCGCCAGATGTGGCGTATCCGTTGCAACTGTAAGCAAAGCACTGAATGACCATAGCGATATAGCAGAGGCAACGAAAGAAAATGTAAGAAGAATAGCTAAAGAGATGGGCTACTTTCCGAATTCTTCTGCAAGAGCTTTAAAGACCAATCGTACCTATAATATAGGAGTATTATTTGTGGATGAAGCACAAAGCGGTTTAACCCACGAGTATTTTGCTAATGTATTGGACAGCTTTAAAGTAGAGGCAGATCGAAACGGTTATGATATAACATTTATAAGCAAACATACGGGACAAAAGAATATGTCCTACTATGAACACAGCAAATACCGTGGAGTAGACGGAGTAGTAATTGCATGTATTGATTTTTTTGATCCGCAAGTTGTAGAGCTGATCCGTGGCGAATTGCCAGTAGTTACAATTGATCATGTATTTGACAACAGAAGTGCCATTATTTCTGATAACGTAAAAGGTATGCATGACTTAATTACTTATATTTATGAAATGGGGCACAGAAAAATTGCATATATTCATGGAGCAGATTCCTCGGTTACCCAGAATCGTGTAGGCAGCTTTTACAAGACTCTTGGCGAACTAGGAATTGATGTTTCAGATGATTATGTAAGAAGTGGTATTTATCATGATCCAGTAACAACAGCAAAGATAACAAAGGAGCTTTTAGAACTCAAGGACAGACCAACATGTATTATATTTCCAGATGATTTTTCGACAATTGGTGGGATGAATGCGATAAAAGAAATGGGACTTCGTATACCAGAGGATATTTCCATAGCAGGTTACGATGGAATATTATTATCTCAGGTGTTAGAGCCCAAACTTACAACACTTCAGCAGGATACCAAAGCCTTAGGCCGTAATGCAGCTGAAACGTTAATTGCATTAATTGAAAATCCAAAAGCATCTGTAATAGAAAGAGTCGTGGTGGAAGGTAATGTAATTCATGGTAAATCAGTACGCAATTTGAAGGACAGCAAGTCATTATCAAATAGAAAGGGCTGAGACTGGAAATAATTAAATAAGGAAGTTTCTTAAAAGTTATACGTTTCTTAACTTAAGGAACATTGTAAATAAGAAACGTTGTAAAGTTTTTCGATTATATTTTATACGCTCTCCTGGGGAGGTTGAGATGTCATGAAATATAATACATAGTTTTAATATTTTGTATTATTTAATGCTTTGTACGAAACAATATGATGAGTGGGAGTTCTTATATAATTACGTATGAAGCAGAAGAAGGTATCACAGGCATTAATATCACAGCAATGTGATATAAAATTAAATGCAAAACTAATTATCATTTAACAAATTTGAGGGAGGATTTAAGAATGAAAAAGAAGTTATTAAGCGTTCTCCTTGTTGTAGCTATGGTTTCTACGATGTTCGTAGGCTGTGGTAACAAGGACAAAGATGACAACAGTACACCAACACCAACAAAAGCAGCAGGTACAACAGATCCTACAGATAAACCATCAGATGGCACTGATACACCAGTAGCATCCGATGAAGGTAAAGTGTTAAACATCCATTGCTGGAATCAAGAGTTCCAAGGTCGTGTTAAAGATTATTTCCCTGGTTATGTAGAGAATGCAGATGGTACAGGAACAATTGGTGATGTAACAGTTAACTGGGTAATTACACCTAGCCAGGATAATGCTTATCAGAATGCACTTGATGCAGCATTAATCGCACAGGCTGATGCAGCAACAGATGAGAAAGTTGACCTTTTCTTAATCGAAGCTGACTATGCTTTAAAATATGTGAATGCAGCAACTCCAGTAGCAATGGATGTTACTGAACTTGGTCTTACTGCTGATGACATGAAAGATCAGTATCAATATACTAAAGACATCGTTACCGATGGTAATGGCGTTATCAGAGGTACAACATGGCAGGCAACTCCTGGATTATTTGTTTACAGACGTTCCATCGCTAAGGATGTTTTAGGAACAGATGATCCTGCTGAAGTTCAGAAGAAGTTAAGCAGCTGGGATAATTTCAATGCTGTTGCAGCTGATATGAAAGCAAAAGGCTATACCATGTTATCCGGTTACGATGATTCTTATAGAACCTTCTCCAATAACATGTCCGGCCCTTGGGTACAGGATGGTAAGGTTGTAGTTGATGAAAACTTAATGAAGTGGGTTGATCAGACTAAGACCTTTACTGATAATGCATATAACAATAAGACTTCCCTTTGGGCAGATGGCTGGACAGCTGATCAGAGCCCTGCTGGTAAGACCTTTGGTTTCTTCTATTCCACATGGGGTATTAACTTTACATTACTTGGTAACTCTTTAGCAGATCCAGATGCTGAAAAAGCTGTAGGAAATGGTATCTACGGTGATTGGGCTGTTACTGAAGGTCCTCAGGCTTATTATTGGGGTGGAACTTGGATTTGTGGAGCTGTAGGCACAGACAATCCTACTCTTGTAAAAGAGATTATGTATTCCTTAACTTGTGATTCTGCTAACATGAAGAAGATCACAGAAGAAACACAGGATTATACAAATAACCAAACTGCTATGAATGAACTTGCTAACAGTGATTTCAAATCCGATTTCTTAGGCGGACAAAATCACATTGCATTATTTGCTTCTGCAGCTCCTAAGATTGATATGAGCAATATCTCTCCTTATGATCAGGGATGTAATGAATCCTTCCAGAAGGCATTTAAGGATTATTTTGATGGTGTAGTTGACAAAGATACTGCATTACAGAATTTCTATACCGATATTAAGGTTAAATATCCAGAATTAACAACTGACTAATTAATATAATAATTTATCATAATACAGGATGAAGAGCAATCTGCCAAATGAGGAGTCATCTTCATAGGATGAAGAATATCTTCATCCTGTATTTTTGAGACGAAACATACAATTTGGAACATACAATTTATTGATTGAAAAGCTTATGTATTATATTTTTACATTATTATTAAAAAAGTCCTTATGAAACCATAAGACAGGCAGGAGGTTATATGTTTAAGAAAAAATCAAGCTGTGTCAGCTATACGAAATGGGGATATATTTTCTTAATTCCATTTTTCCTTATCTACGCGATTTTTTCATTAACACCACTCATTTCAACATTCTATAACAGCTTTTTTAAAAATTTTATGTCCGGTCTTACTCAGGTGGGTCCTGATTTTGTTGGTTTTGATAATTATAAAGCAATATTTTCAGATGCTATGATATGGACTTACACAAAAAATACATTAATTATGTGGCTTCTAGGATTTGTTCCTCAGATATTGGTATCCTTATTATTAGCAGCATGGTTTACCGATGTGAGATTAAGATTAAAAGGTGCTGGATTTTTTAAGACAGTCATTTATTTACCCAACCTTATTATGGCTGCAGCATTTGCCATGTTATTCTTCTCGATGTTTTCAGATATTGGACCTATAAACAATATTTTGCAGAGTATTGGTATTATTGATGAACCATTTCGTTTTACTTCTACAGTTTGGGGTACAAGAGGTCTTGTTGGATTAATGAACTTCTTAATGTGGTTTGGTAATACAACAATACTTTTAATGGCTGGTATGATGGGTATCGACACAGCATTATTTGAAGCGGCTGAAGTTGATGGTGCAAAGTCTTTCCAGGTTTTCCGATTGATTACAATGCCTTTGTTAAAACCTATTTTTATTTTTGTACTTATAACTTCCTTAATCGGTGGTATTCAGATGTTCGATGTTCCACAGATTTTAACAAATGGTAGCGGTACACCAAACAACTCAACCATGACTCTTATCATGTATTTAAATAAGCATTTATATAGTAAGAATTATGGTATGTCTGGAGCGCTTTCAGTAATTCTATTTGTTATTACCGGTATTTTAAGTATGATTGTATTCTTTAGATTAACTAAAAAAGAGAAATAAGGAGGGGTGAACATGACAGAAAAGGGTAGTACTTTTGGAATATTTTTTAGACGTTTTATAGCTTATATCGTTTTGGGACTTTTGACGGTTGTTTGCCTATTTTCCTTTTATATATTATTAGTTAACTGCACCAGAAACAATGTTGAAATTCAAAGAGGGTTTTCTATCATTCCTGGAGACTCCTTCCTTCGTAATTTTAACAATCTAATGGATAATAATCAGCTTCCCGTATTCACTGGTATTGTTAACAGTTTTATTGTAGCGGCAGGAAGTGCAATCTTAACAACTTATTTTTCAGCTCTAACCGCTTATGCAATTCATGCATATGATTTTAAACTTAAGCGATTTGCTTTTACCTTTATTTTATTAATTATGATGGTTCCTGCACAGGTTTCTGCTCTAGGTTTCATTAAATTAATGAGATCCTGGGATTTGTTAAACAATTTTATTCCTTTAATTGTTCCTTCCATTGCTGCACCAGTTGTATTCTTCTATATGAAGCAG
This sequence comes from Bacillota bacterium, assembly GCA_023407575.1. GTDB lineage: Bacteria > Bacillota > Clostridia > Lachnospirales > Lachnospiraceae > Mobilitalea. The sequence goes on along the minus strand of JAEYLX010000038.1, from coordinate 72,521 downwards.
TACATGGAGAGTGCCTTACCACTTGAAATAGTTGAGGCGGCGCGAATTGATGGATCACATGAATTCAGAGCGTTTAATAAAATAGTTCTTCCTATTATGAAACCGGCAATTGCAGTTCAAATGATATTTGCTTTTACTGGCTCCTGGAATAACTACTTTATACCAAGCTTAATTCTTAATAAGCCAGAGATGAAAACACTTCCACTGTTAATTGCACAGTTAAGAAGTGCTGACTTCCTGAAGTTTGACTTGGGGCAGGTATATATGATGATTGCCATATCCATATTCCCTGTGGTCATTGTATACTTATTCTTATCCAGAAGTATTGTTCAAGGTATTGCCATCGGTAGTGTTAAAGGTTAATTATATATAAAAGTTTAAAGCTGATAAGTTTATGATAGAATAATCTTTATCAGCTTTTTCTTTGCGCCAAGCCATATGTGGAATAACTTATAACTTGTCTTTTTATCTTGTATCAGCTTATGAGAAACAATAATTTACAAATTAGAAACTGGTTTTATTGATGAACCATAAATTTATTTTATTTATTAGGAGGAAAGCTTGTGGCTACATATGTCCTTTTAATCAAAGAGTTAGAAGACGCGGAAAAAGTAATATATAAATTTGGACCAAGTGAAGAAAGACTAGGGAGAGTTCAATTGGTTAAAAAGACAGGAGATTATATGCAACTCGATCCTGTACCCAATACCGATACAACTTTCTATTATAATCGTGCCGTATTAACGTTATTAAAATGTTTAAATAAAGATGGGGGAATATTCCCGCCTATGACATGCTTCGCTTCATAAGTATAAATAATTTGAAGGTTCTTGAAATGTAGTTTATTTAGCTATATTTCAAGAACCTCTTTTTTTCTGCCGTGAGTAGAAGAGTTTGAGATGATATAAGCAGTCGATTAACATGGTAATAATAACCACATTAAATAGAAAAATATACTACAACATATTGACAACATATCCATATGAATATATAATAAAGTCAACCGGTGAAGACACCGGTTTGATTTTAAGATAATAGTTTGATAATCAAAGTAATATTTTGTGAAAGTATTGAGCTAGGAGGAACAGTATGACAATGAAGCCATTAATAATAGGAGATTTAATTGCTCGAATTCCCATTATCCAAGGAGGAATGGGTGTAGGTGTAAGTAGATCAAAGTTAGCAGGTGCTGTAGCAAAAGAAGGTGGTATCGGTATTATTTCAACAGCACAGATTGGGTATGATGAGCCAGATTTTAATAAACATCAGATAGAAAGTAATCTCTTTGCAATTAAAAAGCATCTCAAGCTTGCTAAAGAAAATGCAAAGGGCGGTGTTGTTGGCGTTAATATCATGGTAGCAACCAAGCAATATGAGAAATATGTTAATGCTGCTTGTGAAGGCGGAGCTGATGTAATTATCTCTGGCGCAGGTCTACCTATTTCCTTACCTGAACTTGTCGCTGGATTTAAAACAAAAATTGCACCGATCGTATCCAGCATTAAAGCAGCCTCTGTTATATTAAAAATGTGGGATAAAAAATATAAGCGAACAGCAGATTTTATTGTTATTGAAGGTCCTCTTGCTGGAGGTCATTTGGGATTTAGTAAGGAGCAATTAAATCAAATTGATGAGTTAGATTATGATAATGAAATTAAAGGGATTATTGAGTGTAAAAAGGAGTATGAGACAAAGTATAATCAATCCATTCCAGTGGTGGTAGCGGGAGGTATTTTTGATCAAGAAGATATTAAGCATGCACTTGATCTTGGAGCAGATGGTGTTCAAATCGCCACGAGGTTTGTAGTAACTGAAGAATGTGATGCAAGTCAGGAATATAAAAATGCATATTTAGCAGCCAGAGAAGAGGATGTTAAAATTGTAATTAGTCCGGTAGGAATGCCTGGCAGAGCGTTAAGAAATCCATTCTTAAGCACAGTGGATAGGGGTAGAGTCGCGGTAAAAAAATGCTACAACTGTCTAGAACATTGCAATCCTAAAGATACGCCATATTGCATCACAAAAGCTTTAATTAATGCAGTAGAAGGAAATATCGAGGAAGGCTTAATTTTTTGCGGTGCAAAGGTGCATAAATTAACACAAATGACCACAGTAAAAAATATTTTTGAAGAATTGGTTTTTTAAACACCGGAATTAAGTATTCTATTATCTATTTTACGAATTAAAGCTCTTACATTATTTACACACTAATTATTTTTATAATTTTATAATATCTATAAATGAAATAAAATATGTATTAGGATATCGCTTAGTCTTATTCTACTGAACTTTAGGTAGGATGAGCTAAGCGTTTTAAAAATATATCAGAGTGAACCATGTTATTATGTAATGTTTAATTATGTAATACATTATTTTAAATTTGGTTAAAGTTTTAACTTTAATATTATTAAAATGTGACTTTCGTCACAGAAATAAAAAGCTTTGCTCTCTATACTAGGAATAATATTCTTTGCAGAATAATCTTAACCGAATAAATGGGATATTAATCTTTAAAATTGATATAATTTATATATGGAAATATTTTGTTTCTTTGATAAAATAATAGGTATAAGAATATTTGGCATTATGAACATAAAGTATAAATTACTTTTAATATATTTTAATTGGCACTAAACGCCACAATGGAGGTAAGGAATGAAAAAACAAGTTGGAGTTATAGGTCTTGCAGTAATGGGTAAAAATCTGGCACTTAACATTGTAGATCATGGATTTTCTGTTGCCGTATATAATAGATCTCCCGGGAAAGTGGAGGAGACTGTTGGTGAAGCTGAAGGGAAAGACCTTCTTGGTGCCTATACCATAGAAGAATTTGTTGAAGCTTTGGAATTACCACGCAAAATTATACTTATGGTAAAAGCTGGAGAAGCAGTTGATAGCACCATCCAGCAGTTATTACCCCATCTATCGAAGGGTGATATTATAATGGATGGAGGCAACTCCTACTACGTAGATACTATTCGCAGAAGCAAGGAGCTGGAAGCAGAGGGATATTATTTCCTTGGAGTTGGTATCTCTGGCGGAGAAGAAGGTGCCAGATTCGGTCCGGCTATCATGCCAGGTGGTAATAAAGAAGCGTATAAATATTTGGAGCCTGTGCTAACAGCTATTTCTGCAAAGGTAGGTAGTGATAATTGCTGTGCTTATATCGGTGATAATGGTGCAGGTCATTTTGTTAAAATGGTGCATAACGGAATCGAATATGCGGATATGCAATTAATTAGTGAGGCCTATGCGATTATGAGGAACGTATTAAAGCTTTCTCCAGCAGAGCTTCATGAGGTCTTTACTGATTGGAATAAGGGAGAATTAAATAGTTACCTAATTAGTATTACAGCCGATATTTTTGCTAAGAAGGATACAGAAGCAGAAGGATACCTAGTTGACAAGATTCTTGATGTTGCAGGTCAAAAAGGAACAGGTAAGTGGACAGGTCAGATTTCCCTTAATTTAGGTGTTCCAACCCCAACCATTACAACTGCAGTATATGAGAGATACCTTTCTTCTAAGAAGAGTGAACGAGTAGCTGCCAGCAAAATATTAAGAGGGCCTGAAGATTTAGACACAAAGAGTAAGGATTTTGTAGAAGCAATTCGTAAAGCTCTCTATGCAAGTAAAATCTGTGCTTACGCCCAGGGTTTTAGTCTGCTTCGTGAAGCTTCAGAGGAGTATGGCTGGGAATTGAACTATGGTGAAATTGCTAAGATTTTTCGTGGTGGGTGCATCATTCGAGCTCAATTTCTTAATCAGATCAGCAATGCTTATGAGAAAAATTCAAAATTAGTTAATTTGATGTTAGAAGATTATTTTAAGGATATTATAAGTAATTATCAAGTGGAATGGAGAGAAGTTATTAAGGCAGCAATCACTGCTGGTATTTCTGTACCTGCATTTACAAGTGCACTTTCTTATTATGACAGTTACCGTAGTGATGAGTTACCAATGAACTTGTTACAAGCGCAGAGAGATTATTTTGGTGCTCATACGTATGAGAGAACCGACAGAGCAGGTGTATTCCATACGCAATGGTAAATAAAATATATGAATTTATTTGTACATTTAGTCGGTAATAACGATATCAAAAGATAGAAATGTTGTAAAGGAGGGGTGTAAATGAAGACAGAACAGACTGATCATTTAGAGGTAAATTTATCTTCCATCTTAGTAATATTTGGTGGCACAGGTGATTTAACTCATAGAAAATTAATGCCAGCCATCTACAATTTAATTAGAGATAAGATGATTCCGGAACATTTTGCAATTGTCTGTGTAGGAAGAAGAGATAAGACACAGGAAGAATACAAGAAAGAGATTTATGATTCCATTCATAAACATTCCAGAAATAAAGTTCAGGAGGAAATCTGGAACCAGCTACAAGACATGATTTACTACTATCAGTATGATTTTACGCATATCGGTGAATTTATCAGCTTGAAAAGTTATCTTGAGGAACTGGATGCAAAGGTAGGAACAAAGGGCAATCGTGTATTTTATCTTGCGGTTGCACCTGAATACTTTGAAACTATAGTTCAAGGACTTCAAGTAAGCAAGATGGCTACCACACCCGGCTCCTGGAGTAGATTAATCATAGAAAAGCCCTTTGGTAAGGATTTAAAGACTGCGAGAGCATTAAATAATAAGCTACTTGAGGTTTTTCCAGAGAAGAGTATTTATCGAATTGATCATTACTTAGGAAAAGAAATGATTCAGAATATCATGGTACTTCGTTTTTGTAATTCAATTTTTGAATCTATTTGGAATAACAAGTTTATTGATAACGTTCAAATCTCTCTAACTGAAACCTTAGGGGTTGGTACCAGAGGCGGATATTACGAGAATTCTGGTGCTATGAGAGATATGATACAAAACCATATTCTTCAGATATTAACTCTTGTTGCCATGGAACCGCCAATTAACCTAAAGACGGACTCTATTCGAACGGAAAAGCAGAAAGTATTAGAAGCAATCCAAGAGATTACCCCTGAGTTTCTAAAGAACAATGTGGTATTTGGTCAGTACGGAGCAGGTACGATTGAAGGAAATGGTGTAAATGCCTACCGAGAAGAACTTAACGTTCCTGCTAACTCTGAGACTGAAACCTTTGTTGCAATGAAGCTCTTTATTAATAATTTTAGATGGGCTGGAACTCCTTTTTATATTCGTACAGGAAAACGTTTGGGTAAAAGTTCAGCAGAAATTGTGGTACAGTTTAAAGATTTACCAAATATTCTTTATTTTCAAGATAAGGATGAACAGGAACCAAACTTATTAGTCCTACGAATTCAACCAAATGTTGGTGTATTCTTTCAATTCAATACAAAAGATTTTAATTCCTATAATGGAATTGTACCCACAAAGATGGATACCAGTCATTTAAATCCGATGCAGGGCAATACCCCCGAGGCATATGAGCGATTGATTTATGATATTCTGCGAGGAGATTCAACTCTGTTCTCTAGATGGGATGAGGTAGAATCAGCCTGGAGAGTAGCAGATCAGCTAATCCAATACCGTAAGCAGAAAAAGAGTAAGTTCCCTAATTATGATTCAGGTTCTATGGGGCCGGTTGCTGCATTTGAATTGTTGGCTAAAGATGGCAGAAAGTGGTGGCATATATAAAGGCAAATACCAGGTGTCAAATAAAGGAGGATGCAAATGAATATTGAGGATAAGAAAATATATGATATCTCTATGCCGATCACGCATAGTATGCCAGTTTACAAAGGCAGAGATCAAAAACGTCCAGTTCTTAAGGTAGAAAGTGACTTTCAAACTGGAACAATACATGAAAGTAAAATAGAGATGAACCTTCATACTGGCACTCATATGGACCGTACTCTTCATATGATTCCTGGTGGAAACACCATGGATACCTTTGAGGTAGGGGATCTCATTACAAAGTGCAGAGTACTGGACTTGACCTCAGTAAATGACAAAATTACAGAAGAAGATCTCTTAAATAAAAAGATTGCAGAGGGCGAGTTCTTGTTACTTAAGACTAAGAATTCCTTTGAGAATATACTTGAATCAGAATTTATTTATTTAGAACAATCAGGAGCAGAATATCTAGCTAAATTTAAACTGAAAGGTATTGGAATTGATGCCCTTGGAATTGAGAGAAATCAACCCGGCCATGAGACCCATCTTGCGTTAATGGAGGTTGGAGTTCATATTCTTGAAGGCTTACAATTAAAGGATATTGTTGAAGGAGAGTACTTGCTCGTTGCACTTCCTTTAAATATAATTGGTGCGGAGGCAGCACCCCTTAGAGCTATTTTGTTGGAGCTATAAGAAATTCCTAATTATGGGCATATTTCATAAATTATAGTTAGATCATGTATTATTATCAGAAAACAATGTATAAAAAATGATAATAAATTGATTTTATTTGGAGATAATTTGTGGTATTTATATAAAATATCCTTGCTAGAACGACAAAATTTTAATATAATATTGTAAGGAATAAGTAGAAGCTGTTATAAAAGCAAATAATATTTATAACAGCTCTTTTTATGCTCATATAACAAATGAAAGGAATTATATATGGAAAAGAGGAGATACGGATTATTTACAGCTATCACCATGATAACCGGAATTGTTATTGGTTCTGGTATCTTCTTTAAAGCGGATGATGTATTAGGTTATACCAATGGAAATGTAATGTTGGGTATTATTATTTTTGTAGTTGCTGCAATCGCAATCGTGTTTGGATGTCTTACAATTTCACAACTTGCAGTGTTAACGGACAAGCCGGGAGGTTTAATTGCTTACACCGAAGAATTTGTTGGAATTGGTCCTTCTTGTGCTTTTGGTTGGTTCCAAACGTTTTTATATTTACCAACCTTAGCTGCTATAGTTGCATGGGTAAGCGGCAATTATATCTGTATGTTATTTGGAATTAATGGTACCCTTGAGATAACAGTGTTGATCGGTATCGGAAGTCTTATCGTGTTATTTATTGTAAATACTTTATCTGCAAGATTAGGTGGATATTTTCAAAATGCTGCAATGATAATTAAAATGCTTCCTTTATTAATAATAGCTGTAGCTGGATTACTCTTTGGAAACCCTGGTGCGGTGACCTCTGAAAGTATGGAGACCTTTCGGTCATCAGCAATGAATTCAACCTGGATTGCCGCCTTTGCTCCAATTGCCTTTTCTTTTGATGGCTGGATTGTGTCTACCTCCATCTGTCATGAGATTAAAAATAGTAAACGAAATCTGCCTCTAGCCCTTACTATTTCACCCTTAGTTATCCTTGTTTTGTACTTAGCATATTTTATTGGTATCACTTCTTATATTGGTCCACAGACCATTATGGAGAAAGGTAACGAATCTACTTTTATAGCAGCTACGAACCTTTTTGGAGATTTCGGTGCTAAGATTATTTTAATTTTTGTTATAATATCTGTCTTAGGTACTGTGAATGGCCTGGTATTAGGATTTATCCGTATGCCATATTCTTTAGCCCTTCGTAATATGATGCCTGGAAGTAATTGGTTGAAAAAGGAAGATGAAACAACTCAAATGCCAATTAACTCAGCAATATTTGCGTTTATTCTTTCACTTTTTTGGATGGGAGTACATTATCTAACTCAGAAATTAAAGATGAATGGAGATATATCTGAAATCGCAATTGGTGTGAGCTATTTAAATTATATTATTCTCTATGGTGCCGTTATGCGTCTTGCTAAAAAAGGAACAATTAAAGGACCCTGGAAGGGCTATGTTATTCCTGTGTTAGCTATGATTGGTTCCCTGGTAATATTAGCAGGTAGTTTTACATTTTCTTTATTTATTTATTATTTTATTATTTGTTTTGCAATTATTATTTCAGGATTATTGTATTATAGAAAGAATAGATCAAATATTATATAGAATATTATTTTCCAATATAATTAAGGGTTCTTTAAGTAAATATATCAATATAATGATACGTCATTGTATTAATTGTGAATAATAAAAAAGAACAGAATGTATCTCATGATGTGACCCGAATAAGTTAGCTTTTTAAGTTTAACTTATTAGGGTCAGTACATCAAAACGAGATTCCTTCTGTTCTTTTTTTGTAAAAATCGTTAAGTTGGTCCATTCAAGAGGTATTTGGTTATTGTCTATCTATAAATTGTTATTGGACAAGGACTGAATTTCTAAATTATTTCTTTTTAAATTTTTTAAAAGGTATTTATACGTAATAGAGATAAGATAAATTGGAAACACTGTTAAGTGAAAAATGCGAGTTTGGCAATAATATTAATCTTTGAAACGGAGGAATTGGCTATGTTAGAAAGAGGAAAAGACAAGAGCAAGGACAAAGAAAAAAAGAATAAAAGACTTGATACAGTGAAACCAACCAACAATGAAGGAACAGCTGCCTGGCAGGATGCCGAGGCAAAAAATAAGATTGATAACGTAAGTAAACCATCCATTGAACGGGTTGTTGATGCAAAAGACTGGGTGGATAACGGCAGTAAGCTATAATATAAATAGAATCTTTGGAGGTTATTCAAAATGGGAAAAATTCAAATGACAGTGGATGGAAATACAGCGGCAGCGTATGCTGCCTATGCATTTACCGATGTAGCTGCAATCTATCCAATTACTCCATCTTCGGGTATGGCAGAGTCTACCGATGAATGGGCAGCAAACGGAAGAAAAAACATCTTCGGCCAATCCGTCAATGTTGTTGAGATGCAATCAGAAGCTGGCGCATCCGGTGCATTTCATGGGTCGTTACAGGCTGGTGCATTAACAACTACGTTTACAGCTTCACAAGGTCTATTATTAATGATACCTAATATTTATAAAGTAGCAGGAGAACTGCTGCCAGGTGTAATCCATGTAAGTGCAAGAGCTATTGCAACTCATGCTTTAAGTATCTTTGGTGACCATCAGGACGTTATGGCTGTAAGACAGACTGGATGTGCTCTACTAGCTTCCGGTTCGGTACAGGAAGTTATGGATATTGCCCCAGTCGCACATCTTAGTGCTATAAAAGGACGATTACCCTTTGTTCATTTCTTTGATGGTTTTCGTACCTCTCATGAGGTACAAAAAATTGAAGCGCTGGAATACTCGGACTATGCCAAAATGCTTGATATGGAAGCAGTCATGGAATTCCGTAATCGAGCTTTATCACCGAATCGTCCAGTTATTCGAGGTACAGCACAAAATGCAGATATTTATTTTCAAGGTAGAGAGGCAGCAAACCCGTTCTATCAGGATTTAATACCAATTATTGAAAACTATTTTAAGAAGGTCGGAGAATGTACAGGCAGAAAGTATGGACTTTTCGATTACTATGGCGCAAGTGATGCAGAATATGTGATTGTTGCAATGGGATCAGTAACCCAAGCGATTGAGCAAACCATAGATTACTATAATTCACAAGGAGAAAAGTATGGCTTAGTGAAGGTTCACCTTTATCGTCCTTTCTCCATGGACCACTTTATTCAAAGTGTACCTAAAACAGTTAAGAAAATTGCAGTGCTTGATCGAACGAAAGAACCAGGAGCAATTGGTGAGCCACTTTTTATGGATATCTGTTCTTGCTATGTTGGAAAATCCAATGTTCCTCAAATTATTGGCGGGCGCTATGGATTAAGTTCAAAAGATACAACACCTGGACAAATAGCTGCTGTCTACAATAATTTAAAAGAGGACAGACCAAAGGAAGGCTTTACAATCGGTATCAAGGACGATGTCACAAAAACCTCATTAATTGAAGTAAACGACCTTCAGGTGGAAGCTGAAGGCACGTATTCCTGTCAGGTATGGGGACTTGGGTCCGATGGTACGGTCGGAGCGAATAAAGAAGCAATTAAGATTATTGGTTCCAATTCGGATCTAAGAGTACAGGGCTTCTATGACTATGACTCTAAGAAATCAGGCGGCTTAACAGTTTCACATCTTCGGTTCAGCAAAGAGCCAATACGTTCCACTTATATGGTTTCCCATGCAGATTATGTAGCATGTCATAATCAGTCTTATGTAAATAAATATGATTTACTTCATAGCCTTAAAAAGGGAGGTATTTTCGTCCTCAATACCCAATGGGAAGGTGCTGAGCTGGAGGAAAAACTTCCAAACATTTTAAAGAAAAAGCTTGCCGAGAAAAAAGCTCGGTTCTATACAATTAACGCCATAGACATTGCAGATAAAATTGGCTTGGGCAATCGAATTAACATGGTAATGCAAGGTGCATTCTTCAAACTGACTGGCATCCTTTCCGAAGATATTTATTTAAAGGAACTAAAATATGGTATCAATAAAATGTATGGCAAAAAGGGTGAAAAAGTTGTAAAAATGAATGAAGAAGCAGTGGACCAGGGTATTAAATCCATCCAGGAAGTGAAAATACCAGGAGACTGGTTAAAGCTTGAGTGCAAGGATCGTTCTGATACAAAAGAACCCGAGTTCATTCGAAAAGTGATGCGTCCGATGACAGAGCTCAAAGGGAATGACCTTCCGGTAAGTGCATTTTCTGGACGTGAAGATGGTACGTTCCCGGTTGGTACCACCGCATTTGAGAAGAGAGGCATTGCAGTTAATGTTCCTGAGTGGATTGAAGAACGTTGTATTCAATGTAACCAATGCTCCCTGGTATGCCCTCATGCCGTAATTCGTCCTTTCTTATTGGATGAGGAAGAACTAAAGATTGCCCCAGAAAGCTTCAACACAAAGAAGGCAATTGGTAAGAATTATGAAGGGTACCATTATAAGATTCAGATTAGTCCAATGGATTGTACCGGTTGTGGTAACTGTGCAGATGTATGCCCTGCAAAAGGAAAGGCATTAATCATGCAACCAATTGAAACTCAATTGCCAAAGCAAGTGGAGAATTGGAAGTTCGCCAAAGAACAAGTTAGTTTTAAAAAGAAAATTGCTTATGGTGCTTCCTTTAAAGAGAGTCAGTTCAAAGAACCTCTTATTGAATTTTCCGGTGCATGTGCTGGTTGCGGTGAAACCCCTTATATTAAGCTAATTACGCAGCTTTTTGGTGATCGTATGATGATTGCAAATGCAACTGGGTGTTCTACTATCTGGGGTGCTTCTGCACCAAGTACCGCCTATACCACCAATAGTGAAGGGAAGGGGCCAAGCTGGGCAAATTCGTTATTTGAGGACAATGCGGAATATGGCTTTGGTATGTATCTTGCAGTGAAACAGATCAGAAATAAACTGGAAGATAACATGAGGCTACTCAATTCTATGAATGTAGAAGAGAAAGTGAAGGAAGCCTTCCATGATTGGATCCACTACAAGGAAGACAGTAAAGCTACAAAGGAAGCTAGCAGTAAAGTGCTCCATATCTTAGAGGATTTTGTATCGACGGACGATGAAATTTGCAGATTAGTAAAAGAAATCATCGATCATAAGGATTATTTAGTAAAGCGCTCTGTTTGGCTCGTTGGTGGCGACGGATGGGCTTACGATATTGGTTATGGTGGTCTGGATCATGTAATGGCATCTGGTGAAAATGTAAATGTATTGGTATTTGACACAGAGGTTTATTCCAATACAGGTGGGCAGGCATCCAAATCCACACCAACTTCAGCCATTGCGAAATTTGCTGCTTCCGGTAAGAAACAGGGTAAAAAGGATCTTGGTAGAATGTTAATGACCTATGGGAATGTATATGTTGCGCAGGTAGGTATTCATGCCGACAACGGTCAGTTAATGAAGGCATTGCAGGAAGCAGAAGAATATGATGGTCCTTCCATCATCATAGCATATTCCCCATGTATTAACCATGGTCTCAAAGAGGGTATGGGACGAAGTATGGCTACCATAAAAAGAGCCGTACAAACAGGTTACTGGCATCTGTTCCGTTACAATCCTTTGTTAAAGACAGAGGGCAAGAATCCTTTTGTACTTGATTCAAAAGAGCCAACAGATAGTTTCCGTGATTATATCATGGATCAGGTCCGTTATAATTCCTTAGTCAAGGCATTTCCGGATCAAGCTGAAGAGTTATTTGGTCAGGCTGAAAAGCATGCAAAGGAGAAATATTTGATTTATAAACAGATGTCGGAAGCAGAACCGATCGTAATAGGCAGTCAGACAGAAGCAGAATAAGTATACTAAATATGAAAAGTACAGGGTGACCACATTAGTTGCTCTGTACTTTTCCCATCTTTTCACTACTCGTCATAAAAAAGATTTATGATATAATAGATAGGTCAATAGATATCATTTATGTGGTCGAAAAAAATGCTAATACAGAAAGGGTGGCAGAAACGAAAAATGCAGTCACTTAACAACTATAAGAAAACAATGACAGACGAAAGTACCAAAGTAGTTTATAATCTATTTTTTAAAAATGCTTTATATAGCCTGGAAAGCTATAAAAAAAATTATGAGGCACTCCATCAATACAGCCTGATAGAAAATTTAACAGATGATGAAGGGGAAGCAGAAACTTTCTTGAAATTGATAGCAATTGGTAAGGTATCGCCAGTACATACAAAGGATATTGCAGAAGATTATTTTAGAAAGAAATATTAAACCTACATAATAGTAATACAGAACGATCCATCATAAATGATATCGTGAACGTAAGATTATGACTACATAAAGATGACTTAATAAAGGTTTTCCAGCTGGATTTTCCAGTAGGAAGGCCTTTTTTAATGCACTTAAAATGGATTCCTTTGAATCGACTGAACTAATATTTCTTCATGAACAGGCTAAATAGGAAAAACATAACTCTTATGAATAAAGAAGTCAATTTTAGAGAAAATAGGTAAGGTAGGAGTAAAAATTTCCACTACAATTTCTAAAGGAACAGAGGAATGTTCGCATGAAGCAGACGATTAATTCAAAGGAAATAAAGGAGTTATTTGCTAAGAGTAGTGATGTCTTAGTAAGACCAATCAAAATAAATCAGAATAATATAACCTTTCATATCTTTTGCGTGGACGGTTTAATTGATTCGCAGCTAGTTGATCAAGCAATTTTCCAATCTCTTCTTAATGATGCAAACCTACGCAATTTTCAAACCGAACGAGCTGTTATGGATTATTTTTTAAGTGGCGGAGCCTATCATGTATTTACCAGCGAAGAAGAGGATTATCAGAAGCTATTAAAATCTGTTTTAAGTGGTATGGTGGCTTTTATTTTTGATGGAGAGAAAAAGGCAATCGTATACGATATACGTACGTTTGAAAAACGCTCCATTTCGGAACCCAATGAAGAGGGTGTAATTAAAGGTGCAAAGGATGCATTTATTGAAGTTATGCGAACAAACACCGCGCAAATTCGTAGACGTGTCCGCTCTGAATATTTGGTTATGGAAAGTTTGTCTATTGGTAAGCTGTCAAAGACAGATGTTACTATTTGCTATCTTAGTAATGTAGCTAATCTTGATACTGTCAATAAAATCAGAGAAAAGCTACAGGCAATCCAAATTGATAATGTTCCAACCTCAGCTTTTATTGAAGAGTTCTTAGTAGAGAATAAGAAGAGTCTATTTCCCCAGATCATGTATACTCAAAGACCGGATCGTGTGTCTTCAAACCTTACCGATGGCAGAGTAGCGATTGTTGTGGATGGCATGCCTTATGTCTTTTTATTGCCCTGCCAATTAGCTATGCTGATGCAATCACCGGAGGATTATGCTAATCACTTCATCGTTGGATCATCCCTCCGTGTTATTCGTTATATTGCTATGATTCTAACTATTTTCTTACCAGCCTTTTATATCGCTGCTACCACCTATCAAAATCAAATGCTACCCGTTCAACTGGCCTTGTCTACGCAAGCAGCAAAGCAAAATGTACCATTTTCCTCAGCCTCCGAGGTGTTGGGGCTGTTAATCGCTTTTGAGATATTAATTGAAGCAGGGCTAAGGCTGCCGAAGTCGGTGGGTACCGCCATGTCAATACTAGGTGGTATTGTAGTGGGTCAAGCAGCAGTAAGCGCTAATATTATCTCACCTCTGGTTGTAGTTGTTGTTTCTTTAGCGGGCATTGCTGGCTTTATTATGCCCAATCAGGATCTAAGCAGTGGTATTCGTGTAATACGCTTCCTGTTTTCGTTTTTGGCTGCTGTCGGAGGCTTCTTTGGCTTAACAGCGGGTATTATTCTCCTCCTTACTCATTTATGCAGTCTGGATAATTACGGGGTTGCGTATATTTCTCCCTTTGTTGATGTGGATAAGAGTAATCATAAAGATACCCTATTTCGTTTTCCAGTAAAATTCTTTCGTAAACGTCCGCACAAAATTGTTCCCGAAAATAGAATTAAGCAGAAATAAGAGGAGAACTGCAGATGAAAAAGTTATTTTTAGGACTTATCCTTATTATACCGATTTTCTTAGTTGCCTGCACCCATGATATGAGTCGTAAGGAAATAGATGAAATTGATTTAGTGTTAGTTATGGGAATTGATTATAGTGACAATGAATTTACTTTGAGTGCTCTCTATAGCACTGGCCAAGGTGCAGACCCGGATAAGGGGGCTGGAAGTACCGAAGCAGTTGCAAAAGGGACTGGTAAAACTGCTTTTGAAGCACTAGAAGATTTGAAATCAAAGAATAAAAAGGCTATATCAATCGCTCAAACAGGTTCTTTCTTAATTGGTGAAGCTGCTGCAAAACAAGGACTTGACCAATGCATTGATTTTCTTTCAAGAGATGAAACCATTAAAATGGAAGCACTTATTTATGTTATTAAAGAAAAAAAAGCAAGTGATTTTATACAAGAAGGAATCGATAATAAACAGACGATACATGAGGATCTGGAAGCCGTGGAGCAAAAGCAGCAGGAGCAATTAACCAGGAATGATAATACCATGGTGAATATTTTAAATGATATGAGACAGGAGTATTCCTGTGTTATGATTCCATATTTAATTGCTGATAAATCAGGTTATGCAATTGATGGATATTCGGTTTTTGATGAACTAAAATTGAAAGATTATTTAGATCATGAAACCTCGGATGGTGTTAACTTTATCAGAAACATTATGAGAAGTTATCCAATCTATCTAGATGAAGCCGGATTATTAATTTCTTATACCAATACTAAATTAAAGTCAAAGGTCCAGGATAATCTAATTAATATTACAATTAAGGTAAGCTTTGATTCGATGGTGAAAGAAGTTCTGTCAAAGGAAAATATCTTTGAACTTAGTCGAATGGAGAGCTTAACAAAAAAACAGAACGAATATATTACCAATATTATTAAAAAACCCATAACTTATTCCTTAAATCATGGGCTGGATATCTTGAATCTGGCAAGACTTGTTGAAAATGATAATTTTAACGAGTGGAAGAAAATTAAGAAAAACTGGTCAGAGGAAATAACAAAAATTAACTATAAGTATGAGCTTCAGTCCAGAATTTCTAAAACCTTCATCCTCGGCAATGAAAATAACAAATATAAATAGGAGAACCATCATGATCTATGTCTTTTGTGCCACAATTATTTATACCTTTGTCCGTCAAAAAGAAAAGCTGTTATCTAAAAAAAGAAATCTTGTAGTATATTTCTTACTTTCTGGAATTGGAGTTACGTTAGGGATTGTTTATCTTTTAAATCCGTATCTCCCCAGTGTTACTTCAGTTATGGAAAAATATATGAAATGAGGTGTTCCTTTTGAATAGGGAAATAACCCTTCGTCAAGTCACATTTATGTACCTATTTATCTCCATATCAACCATACTTCGTCAAGTACCAGAAGCTCTAGCCAATGATGCAGGCAGAAGCGGATACCTTAGTCCCATATGGTCAATTATTGCAACAGTCCCATTGACTGCAATTGTGATTTACTTGATTAAATCTTATCCCGGCTTAAGTATTTATGAAATTATGGTCCATATATTAGGTAAGTTTGTATCCAAGGTAATTATATTGTGCTATCTAATTTGGATCTTAGTGGGATTAACTGCCAGGGTAACTGCTTATAGTTTGACAATGCAGTTTACCCTAATGCCAAAAACAAGATCGGACTTTTTTATGGTCATTATGATCTTGTTAGTTTTTTATGCGTTGCTACGAGGGGTAAGAACCATATTTCGCTTTGCAGAGCTCACCCTCGGTACCGTGCTAATCTTATTTGCAGTTCTATTTTTGTGTGCTATAACAAGAATTCGAGGGGATTATCTGTTACCGGTGTCTACCATTCGACTTCCTAGTACGATCCTGGCTTCCAAATATGTAATTGCAGTTGGCGGAAATGTAATCATCGCGCTATTTTTTGCTGATAAACTCGGTGTCTCAGTGGCAAAGGAGCAGATAAGAAGGCTATGGTTTGGATTGCTTGCTTTTACCGGGTTAGCTTTTGTTATTACCTTCTTTACCTTTGGAATCTCTGGAACAAGCCTGACTGCTAATTTACCCTTTCCATTTTATATAACAGTAAAAAGTATCTCATTTTTCAACATATTTGAACGATTTGAAGTTTTAGTTACTTTAGTGTGTGTGCTTTCCGATTTTGCTGCAATCTGTATCTTTTCTATTCTTTTACTCAGATGCTTTACCTGGTTATTTGGGTTAAAGGAATGTAATTATTTATATACACCGTTAGCTATGGTTGTTTTTTACTTGACCTATTATCTTTGCAGCACACAGTTTGAATTTAATTTTCTCTATCGGTATGTCCTTGTAAATTCAAATCTTATTTTTATGTATATCATACCGGCTATATTGGCAGTATTTTGTCTGTTCAAGAAAAGAAAGCTTAAGAAACAGTAGGTATAGCTTATTCATAGATATGAATATCGATGGTGGAATCATCATATTTATACATTTTATCTTTTCTAAATTCCTCTGCAACCGGGTCAAAGAAATTATAAATACGGCTATATTCCTTCGTTTCTTCATTTTTAACCGTTTCACTGCGGTTCAAGTATAGGAATTGGACTAAATCATAGCAATCAATCCAAATTTCATTGTTGCTTTCCTTTTGAGATTCATCAAAGATTAGCTGTAACCCAAAATGCAAATGTGGGGTAGTGATGTTGTTGGCATTCTCGGACGTTGAATAACCGGAACGACCAAGATATCCAATTACATCACCAGCCTGCACGATGCTGCCAACCTCAAGAGATTTATTATAGGGGAAATTTTTTCTAAGATGTGCATAATAGTAATAGCGTTTGTTGTCTAAGCTTCTTATGCCAATGCGCCAGCCACCATATTGATTCCAGCCAAGTGCTTCTACATAACCTGATTCTACAGCAATGACTGGTGTCCCGACCTGGCCCATCATATCATGCCCAAGATGCTTTCTTCGAAAACCATAGCTTCTGGAGGCACCAAAATCATCAAAATGACTATAGGGATAATATTTCGCAATTGGAAGGAAAGCTTTTAAACCATATTTATCTTCCCAGCGCTTCCCACCAGGCACAGTTTCATCTTTTACTTCAATTTTATAATCCCCAACCATCCCACCCAGAACAGCAGAATATGCTTCATAGTAATAGTCATAATACTTCATATCCTCTGTTAAGGAGGAAATGGTGGTTTCTTTGCTTTTTAATTTATCTACCAGCTCATTTAACTGTTTTGCTTTATATTTTGAAAAATCACCGCCGTATTTAGCACCTAGATAAGCTAATAATTCAATCCAATTTAACTTTACCTCATCCTTATGAGTAGCCACATCATATTCATAGGCATCCTGCATGGCAGAAGAGCTAACATCAAAGCTAACCCATTTGATATAATCCTTCTCTGCTTCCGTATTTGAGGATAATGCAACAGCGTCATTTTTATAATTCTGACCGATGATAATGGACGAAAAAATTAAGATAACAATTAATTCACATAAGATAATATGTCGGGCTTTCATTTTAAATTTCATTTTTATACTTCCACAACGAAGGACTTGTAATATATTTATGAGAACGAGTCCATAACTATTACCATTTAAACATACATAAAGCTATTCAAAAATATCCCGAACCATTTTTTTATGAAATTTGGTATAAATGTTTAGTTTATTCTTATTGGTATCAAACGTAGCTAGAATGACCTCCTTAATATTTTTTATATTATTTTCTTTCAATTGTTTTTCCACCCAAGCCTTATTTTTACCCGTACTTAATAAATTATCATCTAAAATAGTGCCATCTATAATAACATTGGCCATTGGTGACAACTGTTCGGGATTTAAGTTTTGGTCTAATGGGGTCATCGGGCGGTATTGTGCCAAAGGAAGTATACTAACATTTCCATTTGCTTCAAGAAATACTGTGTGAACTTCTTCCAGGTCAAAATAACCCTCGATTCTACATACGGATAGAAATTCATCAATATCGATTCTGGCTTTCAGTAAGTTTTTCTCATAAATTTGACCTTTTTGATAAAGCACTAAGGCTTGCCCTTCAAAAAACCTACGTAAAATAATTGATTTGCAGGTAATATAAGATATGAACATGGTAACAGTGGTAAAGATACTCATGGATAGTAAGGGCTCTAAAATACTGTCCGTTGACATTACTGCCATTTCACCAGCAATAGATCCAAGGGCTATACTACTGACGTAGTCAAACATACTAAGCTGTGACATTTCCCTATTTCCCATGATTTTTGTAAAAAGAAATAATGCAGCAATCGATGCAAAGGATGATGCGATAATTTTAATATAATCCATTTATATTGACCTCCAAAGAAAGGTTTTGATAGCAATAGCATTTACAATAATAAGCAAAATATGAATTATTACTATTATCAACTTTTACCACATTATTTTAAGACATAAAAACCGTTTAGAGACGTATTTCAAAGGTAATTTAGAAAGAATTCATAAATAAAATATTGTTACATTTGGAAAATAAGCTTAAAATAGGAAATAATAAGATAGTGGCTCATTAAAATGAGCTACTCCATCACTTCAGTAAATAGAAAATGTACAAATGTACAAAACATAACGATTAGATAAAAGTTTTTACACTTTAATTTATCTTCCTGCTTGGATGATAAAAACATAGAGTAGATATGGGAGGTTAAGATGGCTGAATTTATTAAACTGGAAAATGTAAAAAAGACTTATCACATGGGGGAAGTTGAAATTAATGCGCTGGACGGCGTAGAATTTACTATAGAGGAAGGCGAATTTGTGGTTGTAGTTGGCCAAAGTGGAGCAGGTAAAACTACGGTCTTAAATATTCTTGGAGGTATGGACACTGCAACGGAAGGTTCCGTCCTGGTGGCAGAAAATGATATTACAAAATATAAAGAAAAACAATTAACAAAATATCGAAGGGAAGAAATTGGGTTCGTTTTTCAGTTTTATAATCTTGTTCAAAATCTTACAGCAAAGGAAAATGTTGAACTCGCTTCGCAAATCTGCAAGGAACCTTTAGATCCTGAATTGGTTTTAAAAGAAGTTGGCTTAGTGGAGCGGATGAACAATTTCCCAGCACAATTATCTGGTGGAGAGCAGCAAAGAGTTGCAATTGCAAGAGCCCTGGCGAAAAATCCAAAGCTTCTTTTATGTGACGAACCTACCGGAGCGCTTGATTATTTAACAGGAAAGGCCATTCTAAAACTATTGCAAGATACCTGCAGAGAAAGAAATATGACAGTCATCGTTATTACGCACAACTCTGCATTAACACCAATGGCTGATCGAATTATCAAGATTAAAAACGGTAAAGTATCACAGGTTACTATGAATGATAGTCCAGTGTCTGTAGAGACAATTGAATGGTAGGAAAATGAAAGCTGTAAAGAGCTTTCATCCGCAAAGATTGTACCTGCGTTATCCTGGGTACAATCTATTGACGCTTAGAAATGAGGTGTAATATGAGGAAAAGAGCGTTATGGAAAGATTTCTTTATGGAGATAAAAAAGACCTTAAATCGTTTTCTATCCATCTTTCTAATCGTTGCATTAGGGGTGGCTTTTTTTGCAGGCCTTAGAGCAACGAAGCCCGATATGAGGTTAACCGCAGATCACTATTTCGATACAAATCGTTTAATGGATATAAGAGTATTAAGCACTTTAGGTTTGACCAAGGACGATGTGCAAGCAATTGCAGATACTACGGGTGTAGAAGTGGTCGAGCCAGTTTATTCTACACATGTAGTTAGTGATGCCGGTAATAAAGAATTTGTTTTAGAAGTGGTATCTTTAACAAATAATCTAAATCTATATTCCTTAAGTCAGGGGCGATTACCGGAACAAACGGATGAAATTCTTTTGGATCAGCATATTCTTGATAACTCCGATTTGCAGATTGGAGATTCCATTGAAGTATACTCCGGATCGGATAAGGAGCTTACCGATACTCTAAAACTTAATAAATACACTATTGTTGGTGCAGGATATACTCCATATTATCTTTCTTTTCAAAGAGGAAACACGGATATAGGGAATGGTGAAGTTAATGGCTTTATGGTTACACTTCCGGAAGCCTTTAATCTTGAGGTTTATACATCGGTATATGCTTCGGTTCAAGGAGCGAAAGATCTGACTGTCTATACCGAAGCATATGACCAGCAAGTGGAAGAAGTATTAACTAGAGTAAAAGGTATTGCAACCACAAGAGCTCAGCTTCGTTATGATAAATTATATCAAGAGGGTAATAAGCAAATTTTACAATCTGAACAGGAAGTAGCAGCTGCAAAAATGAAGGCTGAAACTGAACTGCAACAGGCAATGCAGTCATTATCCTTAGCTGGTCTTAGTGAAGATGAACTTATTATATCACAAGAGAAGCTAAAACAGGAACAAGAAGCAGCAAGTGCAAAATTCGAAGAGGCAGAGAAAAACATTTTAGAAGCAAAAGAAGAACTGGCAAAGCTATCTGTGCCTAAATGGTATGTGCTTGATCGTAATAGCTTGGAGTCCTATGTAGAATATGAGCAAAACTCGGATCGTATTGGTGCAATTGCTGGTGTGTTTCCTGCTATCTTTTTCTTAGTCGCTGCACTGATCAGCTTAACCACCATGACAAGAATGGTAGAGGAGCAGAGAGTGCAAATTGGTACACTGAAAGCACTTGGTTACTCCAAGATGTCAATTGCAATGAAATACATGCTGTATGCTCTTTTAGCAACCCTGGGCGGTAGTCTTGTTGGAGCTGCAATTGGTTTGAAAATACTTCCAACAGTCATCATCACTGCTTATAAAATCTTATATAGAGGTATTCCAGAAGTAATTACCCCTTTTAATATCTACTATGCCGCCTTAGCTACGGTGATATCCGTTCTTACCGTGGGTATTGCAACCTTTATGGCATGTTATAAGGAATTACTGGATAAACCTGCCAGGTTAATGCGTCCAGTTGCGCCAAAGAGTGGTAAAAGAGTCTTAATGGAACGCATACCAATTTTATGGAGAATGCTTAGTTTCACTTGGAAGGCAACTGTTAGAAACCTCTTAAGATATAAGAAGCGTTTTTTCATGACTATCTTTGGTATTGGCGGGTGTATGGCGCTTATGTTAGTAGGTTTCGGAATTAGAGATTCCATCTTCGTTATCTCCACAAGACAATTCAGTGAACTTATGCTTTATGACGCAGCCGTCACTGTGGATAATACAGCTGCTTCCAGTGAAGTAGAAGCCTTGGAAACAGAAGTAAGAGAGCTGGATCAAATCGCAGCTTCGATTACCGTAAGAAACATTGCAGTTGACCTTATTTTTGAAGGAAGTACAAAAAGTGTCACTATGTATGTTCCGCAAGAGGGTGATAAATTAACTGAGTTTATCGTTTTGCGTAACAGAATAGATCATAGCCCTAATTCACTAACGGACGATGGAGTCATACTTACAGAGCATATGGCTAGAATGTTAGGGATAAAGGTAGGAGATACCATTGGTATCAAAGAAGGAGATCAGGAGGTCACCACGAAGGTTACCGCCATTACAGAGAATTACCTGATGCATTATATTTATATAACACCAAATCTTTATCAAAAACTATTTCATAAAGAAGTACAGTATAATGAGCTTTTTATTAAACTAGCAGACAGAGGCGAGGATATTGAACAACAAGTGATGAACCAATTGCTCAAATATCCCGCAGCCTCCGGTGTTTCCTATACAAAATATTTTAAAACAATGCTTTCCAATGTTCTGGTTAGCTTAAATATTGTAGTTATTGTATTAATCGTTGCTGCCGGGGCATTAGCCTTTGTAGTCCTATACAACCTAAACAATATTAATATAAATGAACGAAGGAGAGAACTGGCTACCATCAAGGTTCTTGGCTTTTACAGTAATGAAACAGCAGCTTATGTTTACCGTGAAAACATTGTTCTTACCTTGATGGGAATTATATTTGGGATTTTCTTTGGAATTCTACTGCATCAATATGTCATAACAACAGTGGAAATAGATATGACAATGTTTGGCAGAAATATCAATCCAAGCAGTTTTGTTTATAGTACTTTATTAACCCTTTTCTTCTCAGCCTTTGTTAACTTTGTAATGTTTTTCAAACTGAAGAAAATCAATATGGTGGAATCCCTAAAGAGTATTGAATAAACGTAACTATAATTAAATAATCGTAATTATTAAGGATAATATCCAAAATAATTATAAAAAATAATCAATGATAGTTTCTGACAATTAGGTCAGAGCATTCTGGATGTTCCTCAAACCATTTTACTGCATAACTACAGGAAAGCTTTGCCTTTAAACTATTCTCCCGCAAATGGGCAACGGCTGCTTCCATTAGCTTACCAGCGATTCCTTGCCCACGCAGAGAACCATCCACATAAGTGTGATCAATATTGACAATCCCTTCTTCCACTTTGGGAAAGGTAACCACCGCTATCATTTGATTGTTTTCATTGTTAAGATAGATTTTATTACTATCATGGATATAATTCATAATTATGCTCCTTTCTGAATTGAACTCTTAATTATATCGAGTGTAATAACTATAGCAGAAAATGGTAATAAAGAAAAGTGAACAATATAAAAGGAGAAACGAAAATAGAGAAAGCACGGATAGCAATATGGTCCAAACGTAGGCCGTCGAAGCCTTACCTTTGGGATGTTGTTATCCGTACTTTTTAAAGTTCTTCTTTTATAATGGGCATTATGAAATGACATTGATTGTTAAGCAAAGAATCTTATGCTGATATATCAATAACACTTACTGGACAGCCATCTCTGGCTTCCTCGGCATTTTTCTCGGCATCTTTTGGGATATCTCCCTCAATTGCCTGTGAAATATCATTTTCATTATAGCTGAAAACCTCTGGGCAGATATCAATGCATAATCCACAGCTAATGCAGCCATCCTGGTCAACAAATGCTTTCATGAGGCTTCTCCTTTCAAATATTATTAAATTCTTGTATAGTATGGCGTGTTCTACACAGGATTATTCTATAAAATCTTATCAGTCCAGCGATATGCTTGATTTTGCTTCAGTACATAAAATTCTGGATTGACAGTGAAGTAAGAAACAGATAATATTGAAACAATGTTTTGATTCTATAATTAATTCGTGTAGTATAATTAAGGTTTGATGTTTTTAAAGCTGGTACATTAATATATTTTACCGACTATTAAGTTATAAATCTAAGAGGAGAATTTATGTTTGAAAAAGAATACTGGAAGCCAGGAAATATGTTATATCCAATACCTGCTGTAATGGTAAGCTGTGGTAGTATGGAAAAGCCCAACATTATTACTGTTGCATGGGCAGGAACAATATGTTCAAGTCCAGCCATGGTATCTATTTCTGTGCGAAAAGAACGATATTCCTATGATCTGATTAAAGAGAGCAGGGAGTTTGCAATAAATCTTGTTACAAAAGATCTAGTGAAGCAAGCTGATTATTGTGGTGTCCGTTCTGGCAGAGACGGAGATAAGTTCCAGGCAATGAAGTTAACTCCAATGGCAGGCAGTGACATTTCTGCACCAATTGTAGCAGAATCACCCGTTAATATTGAATGTGTTGTAAAAGATATCATTCCTTTAGGATCACATGATATGTTCCTGGCAGAAGTAGTCAGGGTTGGAGTAGACAAGCGTTTTATGGATGAAAAGGGCCGCTTTCATCTAAATCAATCCGGACTAATTGTTTATTCGCATGGAGAGTATTATGCCTTAGGCGAATTGCTTGGGAAATTTGGATACTCTGTTAGAAAGAAAAAGTAAAGAGCTTTGATCTGAAACGTTACAAGAAGTTGATTCCTATTTTGAAATTGGGCATGAGAAAGTGCGAATACAACTTCTTATGCCCAATATTTGATAAGAATAGAAATGAAAGAGAACGGATTATCGTCTATTATAATTAGTATCAAAGTACTCCGTTAAGCGAACTGGACCTTCTAATACCTCGCGTCCTACATATAAGGTACGATCCGGCTTTGTCATAATTGCCCATTTAACTAAGGATATGGTGCCATTTCTTATCTCTATGCCAGTTATACATCTCGGATGAACACAACTTCCATCATTAAAGTAATGCACCTCGTTTGGTTGCGGGAATACCGGTCGATGTGTATGTCCGCAGATCATGAATTGATTCTTTTGCTTTGACCAATCCATCAGATGCTTTTCAACGTTACTTTTTTTACTATCATTTTTCGAAGTACTTGTTGGATCTTTTATACCAATAAGTTCAAGCGGTCCCCATAGATATCGAACAAGAAATCGAGATAATTTCCATAGCTTATCATTTAGAAAATCTGCTTGATGACCATGGGTAAGGAAGATGGTATTCCTTGTGTTTTGATAACTTAATACCAATCCTTCCTCAATTTTAATGCCTGGAAATAATGCTACTTTTGAATTCATACTATCACAATAGAAGGATTGACATTTTGTCTGTACGTATTTCTGATCCTTTTTTATAATGTCGTGGTTTCCATAAATCATAAATAATCGATTATCTCTATAGAACAGTGACATTAACCAGTAAGCATCACTATGGGCGTTAATAATGTCATCAATATTTCTGTTTTCCCAAAGTTCGTCGCCATCTCCCAGCTCAATATAAGAAAAATCATTTTCATAATAGTAATACATAGCTGCAAAATAGAGATTTTGATTGCCTGAAAAGTTATCTCCCCAGCTGCCATTACCTCTATGACAGTCACTCATAATAATAATGCGGGAGGTATCATCAAATGGTATTACCTTTGAAGTCGCTAGAACCTTTGATAAACGCTTAGTTACAGACAAAAACTCACTCCCTTCTCATTACTACATTAATCTTCGAAATGGTCTTTTAATTTACTATAAGATTCAAAAGCTCCCATAGGTCGGCCAATCGTCATGATTCGGCTATACATATTAGGAGATTCATCTCGTGCAAGTTCGAGTTTATCCAGCGTGTCTGTATATTCAGAGGTTAATTGGCTGTAAGAAGTACATAGACTTTCATTATTGCGTTGCATAATATAGTCTGTAAATGCAGTCCTTGTCATCGGTTGCTTCGTATGAGGCTTATCATAATGTATATTAACGCGATAGCCTTGCACACTGAATTCATCCTCCTGATATCCAGCTTTTTTTAGCGCAACAGCAAAGACATTTGCCATTTTTCTGTCATATAAATCCAGTGTAATATCCATCGTTATTTCCTTGGGATGTGAAAATTCTCCTAATTTAAATCCTGTTAGCCACCAGTGATATGCACTCCTAGTAAAAAGTAGATTTCCATTCTTACGGAGAGCAAAGGACATATTAATACATTCATCATCCTTAGGTGCATGATAGAAGGTACCGTTAAAAAAGCCGGGGATGTTAAGATTTGACCCTGTAGTATAATAAATGCCGACCTCCCCTCCAGTATTCATACCATATTGACCTTTCCATAATTCTATGAGCCATTTTCGCCCATTGTACTCAAAGGTTATCGGTTCGCAATCTATAATCATACTAAATGCAGCACTCGCTTCATCATACAGTCTGCAATAGCCGAATTCACGCTGCCAGGGGTTTAGAATTGAATAGAAGAGATCTTGATTGGGTTCATAGGCAAACCCAAAGGTTTTCAGTTCATCATTCAACTCAGCTACACGCTCGGGTTCATCACCAATAATTTTAGTGAACGGTGGAATCACTTCGCGTTTGTTCTTCTTTTTCCTCTTTGTAAAGAAAAGTACAAAGGACAGTCCTAACACCATAATTAAGCCAACAATTACAAGAATTACTAAGTCCAATGAAAAAGTTGTTGTTATAACAGCGGCGAATGAGTTTGGACGAAACGTAAACAACAAAAGCATATACTTAGCTCCTTTCATATATATTCACTGGTCATAGTCGGTTTTTCTGCCTAACAAAACAGTCACGAAAGATCAGTTATACACTATAATATTCGTAATGGTGCAGTGTTGTTCAAGAGGAAAAGCAATAGATAATAAATTGCCATAGAAAGAGTTCTAAAAACAGGAAGAGAGGAATAAAAGAATAAAAAAACTGTTGAATCAAAGAAGAAATAATGACTTCTTTCATTCAACAGTTTCATACATTAATTATGATAACTATATTTCATTCATAACATGAAATATAGTATTTTTTAGTTTTCATTTTCCGTTACTTTAATAGCATCTTTGAAACCTTTTGAATAATAAATTTGATAATCCGAGGTAATAAAGACCGCATAGGTATCCGGTAAAGTTTCTATGAATTCAAGTCCCTTTTCCAATCCTAAATGAAAACAGGTTTTACTAAGACCCTCACCATCAACAGAATACTTTGAAAGTATTGTTACCGATAATACACCGTTTTGAATAGGATATCCGGTTTTTGTATCTAGTATATGATGATAGATAATATCGTCTTTTTCAAAGAAACGTTCATAGATTCCAGAGGACCCCACAGACAAATCAGAAATATCCATTACAGCAACGGTTTCATTTCTATCGGCAAAAGGCTTTTGTATCCCTATATGAAAAGGTGTCCCATCTGGTTTGGTACCCACACAGAGGACATTGCCTCCAAGATTAATGATCGCACTTTCCACGCCCTGTGACTTAAGATATTCTTTCACTCGATCTGCAATATAACCTTTGGCAATTCCACCTAGATCTAATCGAACCTCGTCATTTTCAAAACTTACTGTTTGATCCTTTAAATGAATATACTTGTAATTCACAAGGGGAAGAGCTTTCTCAAGCTGTTGCTCTGTGGGAATTACTGGTGGATCAGATAAGAAATCCCAAATGGAGGAAACTGGTTCAATTGAAATATCAAAGCCACCCTCGGATACATCACCATAATATAAGGCTTTCTTTATAATATCTGCTAAATCTTCAGAGATTTGATATGCACCATCAACTTGAGGCAGCAGCCTATGATTCAATGCATATAATTCACTGGTTTCACTGGTTCGCGAAAATACCTCTTCATATTTTGCAATTAACTCAAAACATCCATCCAAAATATCCTGATCCTGCTTGTCATAGAGATTAATTGTAACCACTGTACTAAGTAATAGCTCTGTTCTGGTAATATATTCCTTTTCCCCTGGTTCCACACTCTCTCCTGGAGTAAGCTTTGAACAACCAGAGAATAATATGGAGGAAAATAGAATGAGTAAGAGTAATTTCTGTTTAATTCTGCGTGCTCCATTGGTTAAAAAAGATCTATTTTTCATTATGTTTGCTCCTGTTAATGATATCTATAGGTTTGACTATAATTCTATGTTCATACAAAAGTAGTTGTTAGTTTACCTTTATAATATTCCATTTATTTATATCATTTTCTTGCTCTATTTTAAAGAAGATACGTATTTCTGTCAAGAATTAGTAAGGTAGATGTTTTCGAAATTCTTAGTTGGCTTGTTCTTGACATTTGTTTCACAGGAGTTTAAGATTGTCCTATTGATTTAATGTTACATAATTTTAGGGTAGAACGACTGGTGGGATTGTAAGTCAATGTATGTGCAAGAAAGCCAATATTGGAGGATAAAGTGATTAAGAGAAATGATCTTATATTAATTGGAATACTGTTACTGCTTTGTTTAGGAGTCTATGGCTTTTTTCAACTGAACAAGGAAGAAGGGGGACAGGTCGTTGTTAAAGTAGACGGTGTTATTACAGATACCTATGATTTAAGTCAGGACGGAGAATATACAATAGAAGGTGCAAATGGTCAAATTAATACCTTTCGCATAAAAGATGAGCAGGTCGATATGATTGATGCTAGTTGCCCCGATAAACTTTGTGTAAATCAGCATGATATCCATTATAATCACGAAACCATCGTTTGCCTTCCCAATATGGTTGTTTTAGAAGTGATAAGCGAAGAAGAAAATGATATTGACGTTATTGCTAATTAAATGAAATACGCTAGGAGAAAATCATGAATACAAAGAAAATCGCCACTTATGGGCTACTTGTAGCTCTTGCCTTTATATTAAGTTATATAGAAAGATTATTTCCAATTCCAATTCCTTTCCCTGGAGCTAAAATAGGCTTAGCCAACCTTGTGGTTATCACAGCACTTTATACCATGGGTACCAAGGAAGCTCTTTCCTTGTCCCTGCTTCGTATTGTATTAACTGGATTTACCTATGGTAACTCAGTGGCATTTATTTTAAGCTTAGCCGGTGGATTACTAAGTTATGTCTTAATGGTCTTATTTAAGAAAAGTAAAGCATTTAGCTTGTTAGGTGTCAGTATCGTAGGTGGAATATCTCATAATGTAGGACAAATCATCGCAGCTATTTTTGTACTAGGAACAGTAAATGTAGTCAGTTATCTGCCTGTGTTAATGGTTCTTGGTATTGCCAGCGGTGCTGTAATAGGCGTTCTTGGAGCAATGATTGTAAAGAGGTTGAAGAAGTTTTTGTAATATAATCGAGAATATTGATAGCAAGTATCCTTGAATAACTGGTCTATTTATGATATTATTTTCTGTGGGATTAGATACTATAATCCAAAAGATAAAAGCTCCGGCAACGGGGACTTTATAAGACAGAGGTATGGGATAATGGCAAAATTGTATTTTAAATACGGTGTTATGGGAAGTTCCAAAACAGCACAGGCGTTAATTACGAAATTTAATTATGAAGAACGTGGTATGAAAGTTTGGCTGATTAAACCGGAGATTGATAATAGGGAGAGCGAAGGAGTGCTGGCCTCTCGGGCAGGACTTTCGGCGAAAGCATATGTACTTCCTTCCAATGAGAGCGTACTGGAATCTTTTCTTCATTTACCAGAAAAAGTGGATGTAATTATTGTAGATGAAAGTCAGTTTCTTTCAGAAGATCAAGTAAATGAATTGGCAATGCTTGTAATTGATCACAATATACCTGTACTTTGTTTCGGACTTCGGGCGGATTTTAGAACTAAAATGTTTCCCGGTAGTAAGAGATTAATGGAAATTGCAGATTCCATTACTGAAATAAAAACAATTTGTTCCTGCGGTAGAAAAGCTACTGTGAATGTAAGACTTGATGAACATGGTAATATCATTACAAAAGGCGAGCAGATTATGATTGGTGGAAACGATAAATATACTGCCATGTGCTATCCTTGCTATATTCAGGGACAAAAGAAAGATAATTAAATAGTAAAAATGTGAATTGTGATATATATAATTAATGAATATTGAAAATTTCGGGTAGCCGGTAGATACTGGTCTACCCGTTTTCTAAGCATATGAAAGGTGTCATTGTTTTAATAAAAATGAAAATACAGAAAAAGGTGAAAAACAAAGTATAAAATGTAGCCATAGCTACATCATTTCATTTTAGTTTAAGGTATGATCAATTCAATAGATTTTACAGATAAAATTAATGTACTTAATTGGGAGGTAGCTTATGATTAGAAAAATAATAAAAATAAATGAAGCCTTATGTGATGGTTGTGCTTTATGTGTGAATGCCTGTCACGAATCAGCAATTGGAATTGTAAATGGGAAAGCAAAGTTATTACGTGATGATTATTGTGATGGGCTTGGTAACTGTCTTCCTGTGTGCCCGACCAATGCGATTACCTTTGAGGAGAGAGAAGCCTTAGAATATAATGAAGAAGAAGTAAATCGTAATATTGCTGAAAGCAAAAGGTTAAAAGAAATTCAGGAGCAAGCCACAAAGGCAGACAAATCACTTGCTCCAAAACAACCAATGCCACCTTTTGGGGGATGCCCAGGCTCCAGAGTTATGAATATCTCAAGACAAAATGAACAACCAGCAGCTCCTGCAGCAGTTGCTTCAGCTCCTGTGGAGGCAGCTTCGATGCTTCGCCAATGGCCGGTTCAGATACAATTGGTTCCACCGAATGCACCATATTTTAATCAAGCGGATCTCTTGATTGCAGCTGACTGTACTGCCTATGCACATGGCAATTTCCATCAGTTTATGAAGAATAAGATTACATTAATCGGATGTCCTAAACTTGATGAGGTGGATTATTCCGTAAAACTCACTCAAATTCTTAGTGCCAACAACATTAAGAGTGTCACAGTAATTCGTATGGAAGTTCCTTGCTGCGGCGGTATCGTTCAAGCAGTAAAGACTGCAATGATTAATAGTGGACAGATTATACCCTGGAAGGTAATAACAATTGGTACCGAAGGTAGTATCGTAGCAGAAAATTAATTATTTTAACCCTTTTCTATAGTAGCACTTTGTATAAACTCACATAAGTTTATATGGAAGGAAGATAGGAAAGGGTTTATTTATGGAAGAGCCTAAGTTATCCGGCATCCCAATGATTGGAGATTTTGCACCTGAATTTCACGCGGTTACCACCCAAGGGGATATCCATTTTCCAAAGGATTATCGTGGAAGTTGGGTAGTCTTATTTAGTTATCAATCAGACTTTACCCCAGTATGTACCACTGAATTTATGACCTTTGCAGCCATGGCAACTGAGTTTAACGATTTGGGAACTAGATTAATCGGTTTGTCGATTGACTCCCATTATTCTCACATTGCATGGTTACGAAAAATTAAAGAACTATCCTGGAAGGACATGAAACATCAGGAAATTACCTTTCCGGTAATTGCGGATATAACAATGGAGATAGCCTCTAAATATGGTATGATTCATCCAAATCTTTGTAAGACACAGGCTGTTCGAGCGGTTTATATTATAGACCCGGAAGGAACAATAAGGGCAGTACTTTTTTATCCCACGGAAATTGGACGCAATATTCAAGAAATAAAGCGAATGTTAACAGCACTTCAGAAAACTGATGTTGAAAAGGTGGTCACACCAGCCAATTGGTACCCAGGAGACGATGTAATTTTACCACCACCTGGAACCTGCAATGCTGCCACGGAACGTATTGAAAAGATTAATGAGAATATGTACTCCTTGGATTGGTTCCTTTGTTTTCAGCAATCAAGTCAGGAAATTACCAGCAAGAAAACGGAACCTGAATTCACTCCTTATCCCTCCATGAATAACATGAGAAATCGAAATGGATTTCGAAGATAGGGGATTGATAGATTAATTAATCTATGATAGAATGAGCAGAGCTGATTAAAATACTTTTATTTGTATAAATATACATTAGTCAGTGTTGGCTTGGAGGTACAAGTGAAGTATTCAACCAAAAGTAATCTTGCAAAGATTTCACTGTTTATTGCAGCAATTATATGGGGTTCCTCGTTTTTAATTGTTAAGAATTCAATGGATGTTATGCAACCGCATATGTTATTAGCCTTTCGTTTTACAATCGGTGCCGTCTTATTAGCAGTGATTTTTTATAAACGATTATTGGTAATTAATAAGGATTATCTTCTTAGAGGAGTATGCATTGGTGCATGCCTCTTTCTTGGGTATAGTTTACAGACCATAGGTATTACAGATACTACACCTGGTAAAAATGCTTTTTTAACAGCAGTTTATTGCGTATTGGTACCTTTCTTTTTCTGGGCAGTTGATAAGAAGAAACCAAATATTCACCAAATTGCTGCCGCCTTTATCACCATTGCAGGTATTGGATTTGTCTCCTTGGAGGGTGGATTCTCCATTCGTATGGGAGATTCATTGACCCTTATATCAGGTATCTTTTATGCCCTTCATGTGGTTTCAATTGCTAAGCTGGGAAGAGATAGAGATCCCATTGTCCTAACAATTTTACAATTTGCTTTTGCTGGAGTTTTTTCCTGGATTATTACTTTTTTATTCGAGGATGTGCCTACCGTATGGACAGCAGGAAGTATCAGTT
Organism: Bacillota bacterium; assembly: GCA_023407575.1. Taxonomy (GTDB): domain Bacteria; phylum Bacillota; class Clostridia; order Lachnospirales; family Lachnospiraceae; genus Mobilitalea. Next base: position 40,457 of record JAEYLX010000038.1, on the reverse strand, counting down.
CCCTACTATATCTGGCTGTGTTTGCAACAGCAGTAGCGATCTTATTGCAAAATGTAGGTCAAAAGTACACAAATCCATCTGCTGCTTCCATTATTCTTAGTCTAGAAGCTGTTTTTGGAGTACTATTCTCCGTTATATTCTATCACGAAAAAGTCACGACCCGATTATTAATTGGCTTTTCCCTCATCTTTATCGCAGTAATTTTATCCGAAACCAAATTTAGTTTCTTAAAAATTACAAAGAAAGCGAAAGAGATAGACGAGGAAATCTTTGAAGCTTAATATTAAGAAAACCAGGTTTAATTCTAACTGCGGACACTTTATATGCCTGCTTAAGCTACATGAAACTGCTTAAGCAGGCATATCCTTAAATATAAATATTTATAATTTAAGCAAAACTTTTACAAATTACTTGACAAACAAAATTTGGTTTAATATGATAATTTTATCATAGTAAATAGATATGAAATATATGCATAATATGTTTGGTGAAAATGAGTGAAATAAAGGAGGAAATGATATGTCAGTAGAAAAGAAATTACGTTTTGAAACTTTACAGTTACATGCAGGACAGGAAAATCCAGATAGTGCTACAGGTGCACGTTGTGTACCAATTTATCAAACCACTTCCTATGTATTTGACAACTGTGCTCAAGCAGCAGGTAGATTTAATCTAAGTGAAGGTGGTAATATCTATACTAGATTAATGAACCCTACCTCCGATGTTTTTGAGCAAAGAATTGCAGCTCTCGAAGGCGGTGTTGCAGCACTTGCAACTTCATCTGGTTCCGCAGCTGTTACATATGCAATTCAAAATATTGCACACGCAGGTGACCATATTGTATCTGCACAGACAATTTATGGTGGAACTTATAATCTGTTTGCACATACGTTGCCTGACTTTGGAATCACAACAACCTTTGTTGACCCAGACGACCTTTCTAACTTTGAAAAAGCGATTAAGCCAAACACAAAAGCAATTTTTATAGAAAGCTTAGGTAATCCTAATTCTAATATCATAGACATTGAAAAGGTAGCCGAAATAGCACACAACAACAAAATTCCTTTGATTGTTGATAATACCTTTGCAACCCCTTATTTACTTCGTCCAATTGAATACGGTGCTGATGTGGTAATTCATTCAGCTACCAAGTTTATTGGTGGTCATGGAACCTCCATTGGTGGTGTCATTATTGATGGTGGTAAATTTGATTGGGAGGGTTCCGGTAAGTTCCCTTCGCTTACCGAACCAAACGACAGCTATCACGGAGTACAGTTTACAAAAGCTGTTGGTGCTTTAGCTTACATTATTAAAATTCGTGTAACTTTAATGAGAGATACCGGTTCCACTATTAGTCCCTTCCATTCCTTCCTGTTCCTACAAGGACTTGAAACACTTTCTCTTCGTGTAGAACGTCATGTTTCAAATTCCTTAAAAGTTGTTGAATTCCTTCAAAATCATCCGCAGGTGGAAAAAGTCAATCATCCTGTATTGGCAGATAATCCTTATCATGAGCTTTATGAAAGATATTTCCCCAATGGTGGCAGCTCCATCTTTACCTTTGAAATAAAAGGAGATGCAACCGTTGCAAAGAACTTTATTGATAAGCTAAAGATTTTCTCCTTGTTAGCTAATGTTGCAGATGTAAAATCCTTAGTTATTCATCCAGCAAGTACAACACATTCACAAATGAATGCTGAGGAATTAGAAGCTTCTGGCATTAAGCCAAATTCTATTCGTCTTTCCATAGGTACAGAGCATATTGATGATATTTTAGAGGATTTAGCACAGGCATTTGAGTAAAATCATACCTACCTATGAAGTAAAAAGTTGTTTTGCGGCAACCACAGGAAAATTACCTTGGTTGCCGTTTTTTTGCCCATACTTAGTGGAAGCCAGGTTTACTTTTACTTTGTTTTGAGACAGGTTTCAAATTCTAGTATCTCTCATATATTAAAGTAACATAACTTCTATGATCTGGAGAAGTGAATATAGTGAATAACGACAAGCATGGCTGTGGCTGTAAAGACCTTAAGCAACTGCAACTAGAGAATAGAAAGATTAAGGTTATCCTCGACCCCGGTCATGGAGGCGAAGATCTTGGTGAAACTTATGCAGGAGCGTATGAAAAAGATAGAAATTTAGCTTTTGCCAAGGATGTTGGAAATAAGTTAATTGAAAATAACTTTGATGTAGTCTATACACGAACGGATGATTCTAATGTCTTAAATGATGAGCGCAGGAATATTGTTAATGAATCAGGAGCTGATTTAATGGTCTCTCTTCATAGAAGTACTATTCTTAATCAAAAGGGAGTACCTGGTGCGGAAGTAATCTTATATGATCCGAATGAACTGGCATCAACTGCAGCACATAATATAATTAACGAATTAGCAACCGTTGGATACAGCAATAAAGGAGTCATTACCTCAGGAGGAGATATTTCAGAATACGCCAATTTTAATGTTCCGAGGGTGCTTTTAATTGCAGGAGTATATCCTTATATACAAGGAACGTCCACAGAGGAAAAGTATAACGAATCGGTTAATGCAACTGTTGAAGGAATTAAAAAAACCTTTCAATTACAAACCCAGGCATTTAATACAGACGGTAAATATAAAGTATTAATAGGAAGATTTCAGCATCATGAAGAAGCTGTTGACCTGCAATATTATTTATCCAGAGTAGGCTTAGCAACTGTGATTAGTAAAATCGGAGAAACCTTCGATTTACACAGTGAAGTCTTTTCAAATCTGGATGAAACAGCGTTTTATGAGCGAGATTTAAAATATGCGGGCTATAACACCATAATATTAACTCATAATTAGCTATTGACATTACTACTTTGTACTGTTATAATTCGTTTTAATTTAGTAAAGTTAGTAAAAATTTCATAATAAAACATCAAACAAAGGCGTTTAAGAGCAAAGACTCTTAAGCGCTTTTGTTGCATCTGCAGTACCAACAGCTATTACAATCTGTATTTAAATAAGGAGGACTTCATGAAAGAAATTACAATGTATATTAAACCAGAGAAGTTGGAAGTCGTGAAAGAAATATTACAAAAGCATGGCTGTGGCGGTATGTCAGTTATGAGTATTATGGGTTGTGGTATTCAGATGGGGGATACTCACTCCGTGGAATTTAAAGGCCTTAGAACAAATATTAACTTAATACCTAAGATTAAGGTAGAGGCTGTCGTAAAAGACGAATTAGTGGAAGATATTTTATTGGATGTTCGTGAAAGAGTCGCAACAGGTACGGTGGGAGATGGCAAGGTAATCATTAAGAGCGTGGAAGAGGTCATGCGAATTCGTACCGGTGAGCGAGGAAATGATGCAATTTAATACATAATCTTATTTGCAAAGATGCTGACTTTAATGAGTCAGCATTTTTCTGCATTATTAGAGAATCAACAGCAAGCACTTAATTCAGTAATAAGAGATGGAGTGATAAGGATGATTGAAGAAAGAAAAGCAATTGTTGAGATAAAAAATGTGAACAAAGTATATGCGGATAATCATGTGGTACATGATTTAAATCTAACCATTTACGAAGGAGAATTTCTAACAATGCTTGGGCCTTCCGGTTGTGGTAAGACTACAATTTTAAGAATGATTGGTGGTTTCGAGACACCCACCAGCGGTGAAATTGTGGTGGAAGGAGAGAATGTGGAAACGAAAGAACCTTTTGAACGCAACGTAAATACAGTCTTTCAAAGCTATGCACTCTTCCCCCACCTTACCATTTTTAATAATATTGCCTATGGTTTAAAGATGAAGAAGGTGAATAAAACAGAGATTAAGAAGAGAGTTCAAACCATGTTGGAGCTTGTTCAATTAAACGGCTATGACAAACGATATCCAAGTCAATTATCTGGTGGTCAAAAGCAAAGAGTAGCCATTGCAAGAGCATTAATTAATAATCCAAAGGTATTGCTTTTGGATGAACCGCTCGGGGCATTAGATTTAAAGCTAAGAAAAGAGATGCAAATTGAGCTAAAGAATTTACAAAGAAAGCTGGGTATTACTTTCATATATGTAACACATGATCAGGAAGAAGCACTTACCATGAGTGATCGGATAGCAATTATGAATCAAGGATATTTAGATCAGCTGGATGTGCCAGAAGGCATTTATGAAAAGCCCAAAACCAGATTTGTCGCCGATTTCATTGGTGAATCCAATATTTTTGAAGCAACCATAAAGATAGTAAGGAAAGACGTGGTTCAATTCCAATTTGAGGTTGGAGAAGCTATTGGAAGGCTTGATAGCGATATTACCTTTGAGGAATCAGAAATGATTCATGTGTGTGTAAGACCCGAAAAAATATTATTCTCAAAAGAAAAAATAGAAGACTTTCATCTTCAGGGAGTTGTAAGAGAACAAATTTATGTAGGAAATATTATTAAAAGCAATGTTGTTCTTGGTAATGGGCAGATTGTTAAAATCAGTCGAATGGATATGGACAGTATACCTAAGGTAGGTGAAGTCGTTCATCTCCATTGGAATTTGCAGGATGTCGTAATTATGAAATCGAGAGATCATCTTATCCATAATGTAATTGAAAATGCCTACTTAGGAGGTGACTAGATGAAAAGAAGTCATAAGTTTCGAAGTAAAACACTTCCCCTTTTCGTTTCAGTTACACCAGTTACGGTGTGGCTTCTGTTATTAGTTGCAGCACCGCTTATCTATGTTTTTTTTCTAAGTTTTCTTAGTACCGACGGTTACAATGTAGTATTTCAATTTACCTTTAAGAATTATGTTGATTTATTAAATCCTACCTATCTTGAGATTTACTCCAACTCATTTTTATTAGCACTAATAACAACACTTGTATGCATCCTGTTGGGCTATCCCTTTGCTTATTCCATGGCACGTGCAAATAAGAAGAAGAAAATATTGATGATGATAATGCTGATGATACCTTTCTGGACGAATTCTCTTATTCGCCTCAATGGTTGGAAAACACTTCTTGGAAAAACGGGTTTTTTGAATAGTTTTTTAACGAATTCCGGACTGATAGATCAACCCATTGAAATTCTATATACCAGAGGTGCTGTTGTTTTAGGTATGGTTTATGTCCTGTTTCCCTATATGGTTCTTCCTTTGTTTGCCTCCATAGATAAATTGGATGCAAGTTTACTGGAAGCCTCTAATGATTTGGGAGCAAATAAAAGAAAGACTTTTTTAAATGTAACGTTTCCGCTTACTTCTCCAGGCATTTTCTCCGGAACAATCCTGGTTTTTATTCCAAGCTTAGGATACTTCTTTGTTTCGGATATTATGGGAGGCGGAAAATCTCAATTAATTGGTAATTTAATAGAAAATCAGTTTAAAGCTGCCAACAATTGGCCCTTAGGAGCAGCCCTCTCTATGTTGTTAATTCTTCTCATTATCTTATTAGTTACCATATATAAAAAGACTGGTGGAGATCTTAAGGATTTGGGGGTGTTATAGATGAGAAGCAGAAAACGTGGTTCCAACAAAGTCTTCTCAGGTGTGTTTAATAGTTTGATATTTGCATTCCTATACTTACCGATTGCAATTGTCATTTTATTTTCCTTTAATACATCAAAAAGAAACATTGTTTTTGAAGGCTTTACTTTTGAATGGTATGCAAAACTATTTCAAAACGATGCTCTATTACAGGCCTATGGCAATACCTTAATTGTTGGCCTTTGCAGTACAATTGTGGCAACTGTTGTAGGTACCCTTGCTTCCTATGGTATGTCTAAGTATAAGTTTAAGGGGAAAGGAATGATTGACACCTTACTCTATATCCCTGTTGTAATACCAGAAATTGTGCTTGGTATTTCATTGTTAGCTATTTTTAATTTATCAAAGATTCCAATGGGAATTCCATCTCTAATTATTGCTCATGCAACCTTTTGTATTCCCTTTGTGGTATTTACAGTAAACGCAAGATTTACCGGCTTTGACAAATCCATTGAAGAAGCTGCAATGGATCTGGGGGCAGGACGAGTGAAGACTTTTTTAACAGTAACCTTACCCAATATTATGCCGGGGGTAATATCGGGTGCGTTTTTATCGTTCACCCTATCCATAGATGATATTATCATTAGCTTCTTTACCACTGGTCCAGGTAGTAACACTTATCCTTTAAAAGTAATGGAACTAACCAAAACTGGAATTACACCGGATGTATATGCTTTGTCGACCATCGTATTAGTAATCACCATTGGCTTGGTCATACTAACCCAACGTGATTCAAAACAGGAGAAGATAAAAAAATAACGTATTATCGGTTATAAATTCTTTTACAAATGCTATGCCTTACCTAAGAAATAATGGAATGAAGTATAAGGAGGAAGAAATTATGAAAATGATGAGAGTTAGTGTTTTACTGGCAGTTGTAATTCTTACCGGTGCAGTTCTGTCTGGATGTTCTAAGGGGGGAGACGGCGGAACCTTAAACTTATTTATGTGGACGGAGTATATTCCGGATTCTGTCATTGAAGGGTTCGAAAAAGAAACTGGCATTGATGTACAGATGCAGACCTATTCTAACAATGAGGAAATGTTAGCAAAGGTAAATGGAAGCAGTGAAGGAACCTATGATATTGTCTGCCCCAGTGATTATATGGTGGAAAATATGATTTCCCAGGGCTTACTTCTTGAATTGGACCAAGCAAAATTAAGCAATATCGGTAATCTTGATTCTGCTTATCTGGATAAAAGCTTTGATCCAGGCAACAAGTACTCACTTCCTTATCTAGGCGGAGCTGGTATTATCATTTATAACAAAACAATGGTGCCAGAAGGAGCAGATTTCACAAATTATGAGGAATTATTTAAACCTGATTATGAGAATTCAATTGTAGTTCTCGATGATTTTAGAGCAATTATTGGTGTTACCGCTCTGGGTATGGGCTATGATATGAACGAAACCGATGAAACGAAATTGGCTGAAATTAAGGATAAATTACTAACCCTTAAGCCCAATATTAAGAGTCTCGATAGTGATTCACCAAAAACCATGATGATTACAGAAGAAACTGCTGTGGGTCTATTCTGGAGTGGTGAAGCTGCAATTGCTTTAGAGGAAAATGAAAATCTAGCAGTAGCCTATCCTAAGGAAGGAATGTATTTATTCCTGGATAATCTATGTATTACAAAGGACGCAAAAAATCAAGAAAATGCTTATAAATTCATTGATTATATATTAAAAGCAGAAGTGAACAAAGAGATTATAAGCGAGTTCCCTTATCTTAATCCCAATACGGCAGGTACAGCATTAATGGATGAAGCTTATAAAACAAATCCCGCAATTGCAATTCCCTCTGAAGAAATCAGTAAGGGTAAATATGTTCAAAACATCGGCAAAACAGTAGATCTATACAGTGAAATCTGGGCTGAATTTACGAAATAAAGTGTAATTGCAACCCACTCTAATAGGTTAAGTTAATATACCTTACTCAGGTGGAGTTATTTGATATCTATCATCACTCAATAGGCAAAGGAGTTAATGTTTATAGGTCATAAACAACACTAGTTTAACATCTTAAACTGTGTTGGTATGTATAAAAAAAGATCATAGAATGATCGAAAATGAAAGGTCGGTAATAACTATGAGAAACAAAGAGCAGGTAGTAAAGGAATTAAACAAGGTAATCAATTTTATTCACAGCAATGAACTGACAGAGGAGCAGAAGCAGGAAATCACACAGGAAACTGTGGAATACTTCGACACCTATGTCAGCCCTGGATGGTTAAAGTACAGAAAGTCTGTTTCAACCAATGCAGCTGTTGTTGAGTGGAAGGATTATGGTGCTTACTGCTCTGGATTATACGGAGAAGAATTTATCGACTGCTTGGGTGGTTTTGGTATCTACACCTGTGGTCATAGAAACAGCGAGATTATAGAAACAGTAAAAGCACAATTAGATCATCAAGCTCTGCATTCACAGGAACTGCTTGATCCACTAAGAGGTTATCTTGCAAAAGCAGTCGCAGATATTACTCCAGGTGATCTGGAAAAATGCTTCTTTACAAATGGTGGAGCTGAGGCAGTAGAAATGGCTCTAAAACTTGCCCGAATTGCAACTGGTGGAAAGTGGTATATCTCTACCGTTGGAGCCTTTCATGGGAAATCAATGGGTGCAATTTCCATGGGCGGTAAGGGTACCTATCGTGTTCCCTATGCCCCAATGGTTCAACAGGTGCAGCATGTGGAATTTGGTAATGCAGAGGATATCCGTAAAGCGATTCGTAACCTGAAAGCAGTTGGTGAAAGTGTGGCAGCAGTGATTCTAGAGCCTATTCAAGGTGAAGCAGGAATTATCGTTCCTCCAAAGGGATATCTAAAGGAAGTTCGCAGCATCTGTGATGAATATGGAGTAGCACTTATTTTTGATGAAATACAGAGTGGTATGGGACGTACCGGTACGATGTTTCGTTGTGAAGCAGAGGATGTGATTCCGGATATCTTAACCTATGGTAAGGCATTTGGTGGTGGCATTATGCCAATAACAGGAATTATCTGCAGACCACATATGTGGACGGAGGAATTAGTTAATAATCCCTGGTTACTTGGCTCCCCTACCTTTGGCGGTAATCCACTGGCTTGCTCTGCAGCCCTTGCGACAATTAAATATATGCTAGAGAAGGATGTTCCCGGTCAGTGTGCTGAAAAAGGAGAATATCTGATTGCTGGCATTCAGAAGTTAGTAGAAAAATATCCGACTGTTATGGAAGAGGTACGAGGCATTGGATTAATGATTGGTTTAGAATTTGTTACCAGTGATGTGGGCTATAGCGTGGCAAAGGGTATGTTTGCAAGACGTGTTTTAACTGCTGGTACCTTAGTGAATGCAAAGTGCATTCGTTTTGAACCTGCAGCTATCATAACTCATGAGGATATCGATCAGATATTGCTACGTCTGGAAGAGGCCGTAATTGATACGAAGGAAGAGTTTAATTTATAACACCGATATACATGATACAGTAACTTTTGATATACACAGGAAACACTATTGAAAGCAAAGGTTAACCACCATGGAAGGGGCCATAGCGGAAATAGCTGTTAACTGTGTATTTCTTTTAGAAAATATACTAAGCTATGAATTTACAACTAGTAGATTCTACATATTTCCTAGGTCTATCACTATATAAAATGGAGGTATTGAAATGGAGATTAAGAAAAATTATATCAATGGCGAATGGGTCATGTCACTATCAGGAAAAGCAAGGAAAATAACAAATCCAGCAACAGGCGAAGTAATTACAAGAACAGCGGAAGGTGGCGCAGAGGATGCCAAGCTGGCAATCGCTGCAGCAAAAGAAGCCTTTTACGGAGCAGGGGAATGGAGAAGAATGAACGCCCAAAAACGTTCGGATATTATTTTGCAAATTGCAGATTTAATGGACAAAAGAAGAGATGAGCTTGCAAAATTAGATACCTTAGACAATGGCAAACCACTTCGAGAGGCAGAAGGGGATATTGATGATGCCATTCATTGCTTTCGTTACTATGCCGGAATGATGAAAGCACCCTATGGTGGTGTATATGATGTTCAGGATGGCTTCGGACAAATGCACACTTATACCGTGCATGAACCCATAGGAGTGTGCGGTCAGATTACTCCCTGGAACTACCCACTTCTTATGGCGGTTTGGAAAATAGCACCTGCCCTAAGCGCAGGTAATTGTATTGTGTTTAAACCCAGCACGGTTACACCCCTTTCTGCCATCGCTTTGTTTGAGATTATGGATGAAGTTGGTCTTCCAAAGGGAACGATTAATCTTGTAATGGGTTCCGGAGCAACAGTAGGACATGAAATTGCAGCAAATCATGATGTGGATATGGTCACCTTTACCGGAAGTACTGAGGTTGGCCAAAGTATTGCAAAAGCAGCCATTGGCAACTTAAAAAAAGTTGGGCTAGAGCTAGGTGGTAAGTCACCAAATGTAATATTTGCAGACGCAGATTTTGAAGGAGCCATAGAATGGGCTATGATTGGTATTTTCTTCAATCAGGGTGAAGTTTGTTCTGCAGGATCTAGAATTATTATAGAGGAAAGTATTAAGGAGAAATTTGTGGAACGGTTGGCACAGAGAGCGAATGCAATGACCCTTGGAAACGGCCTTGATAATCCAGACATGGGGCCATTAGTTTCAGAATCACATATGCTCACTGTACTGGAATACATAGACAAGGCAAAGGAAGAAGGTGCAACCTGTGTGTGCGGTGGATATCGATATACGGAAGGAGATTGCGCCAAAGGTTACTTTGTCAGACCAACAATCTTTGACCACTGTACCCCGGAGATGACAATCGTTAAGGAAGAGGTATTTGGACCAGTGGTTACGATACAAACCTTTACAACGGAAGAGGAAGCAATTCGGCTTGCAAATGATACTGTCTATGGTTTGGCAGGAGCGGTCTTTACAACAGATGGAGCAAGAGCACTTCGGGTGGTAAAAGAAATTAGAGCGGGTATTACCTGGATCAATTGTTATAATCCAACCTTTAACGAAGCTCCCTGGGGTGGTTACAAAATGAGTGGATATGGCAGAGAGCTTGGCATACAAGGTTTAGAAGAATATCAAGAAGTAAAGCAAATTAATATCAATCTTAATCCAGGAATTGTTGGATGGTATGAAGAGAGATAAAAGTTAGATGGAGGTAATTGTGAAGCAATTTCGACTTAGGACTACAATTCAAATATACGAACGTTTCGAGGAATTCTTAAATACATTTCTCATTGGACAGGACGATTTATTAATAACAAGCGGACACATCATTGAGAAATATTTAAAAAAGAGAGAAATCGAGGCTACCGTAATTAACCTGCGCTTGTTTGGTACCGGAGAGCCAACCGACGGCATGGTGGAGACAATCTATAATGAAATAAAAGGAATTGCTTATAAAAGAGTAATTGCAATTGGAGGCGGCTCCATTCTGGATGTTGCAAAGCTGTTTGTACTTGAAAATGTTAGTCCTGTACAGGAATTATTTGAAAGAAAGTTAGAAGTTAGAAAGGAGAAGGAATTGGTTTTGGTGCCAACCACTTGTGGCACGGGCAGTGAGGTAACAAATATATCGATACTGGAACTATCTGCAAAGAAAACAAAGCTAGGCTTAGCGGTGGATGAACTATATGCAGATTATGCAGTATTAATTCCTGAGCTCCTAGATACACTTTCCTTTGTAGATTTCGCCACCAGTTCCATGGATGCATTCATTCATGCAATTGAATCATTTCTATCCCCCAAAGCAAATGAGTTTACTGAACTATACTCAAAAATAGCTATGGAGAAAATACTTAAGGGATATCAGACGATTGCCTCTGATGGTGAGAAGGCGAGATTCCCATTTATGAAAGATTTTCTATTAGCTGGTACTTATGCCGGAATCGCGTTTGGAAACGCTGGCTGTGCAGCGGTGCATGCACTAAGTTATCCTTTGGGATCCATTCTTCATGTTGCACATGGTGAAGCAAATTATACTATGTTTCACGCTGTATTTCAAAAATACCAGTGTTTAAGACCAGAAGGTAAGATTCAGGAGCTAAATCAATTCCTATCGCAAATCATCGGTTGCAAAGAAACCCTGGTTTACCGGGAATTAGATAAATTATTCGCATTAATTCTAAGAAAAAAATCCCTTCGAGAGTATGGTGTATCCGTCTCACAAATATATGAATTTTCTGATTCCGTATTACAAAATCAGAAGAGATTGATGGCAAATAATTATACAGCATTAACCCGTACGGATGTGTTTGAAATTTATCAATCGGCATATTAGGATAGTTAAAGTCCTTGTCTGCGACCAAAGAGAGTTATGAAACATAACATAAATCTGCAGCTTTAAGCTTGCAGAAACCTAAAAAAGGAGGATTATTATTATGAAACACCATTTTATGTTCTTACTAGTTGTGTTACTATCAGTCCTACTAATTGGTTGCAGCGAGAATCAGTCGTCGAAGGACAATTCGGAGGCAACTCCAGCCACAGCAGTTATTACAAAAGATGCAGCTCCAACAAATGCAAGTACAATTACACCAGCCCCTACTACGGCACCTGAACCCGAACCAATAGCTGATACAGAAGTCTATGTTTTTATTGCAGCCAGCCTTAGTAATGTAATGGAGGATATCGCTGTGAACTATAAGGAAACACAGCCTAACGTAAAAATCACCTATAATGCGGATAGCTCTGGAACACTGCAGACACAGATTGAAGAAGGTGCAGAATGTGATATCTTTTTCTCTGCAGCTACTAAACAAATGTCTACCTTACAGGAAGAGGGTTATGTAGCAGCTGAATCCATTGTTAATTTATTAGAAAACAAAGTTGTACTAATAAAGCCTGCTGGTACAGAGACTAAAGTCACTGGTTTTGAAAATATTTACGAGGCACAGAGCCTAGCACTTGCAGCAGAAAGTGTTCCGGTTGGTGATTATGCACGCCAGATTTTTCAAACCCTTGGTATTTGGGATAAGGTTCAAGAAATGGAAATTAACGAAGGCAGCAATGTTACAGCAGTTTTAAGTGCAGTCAGTGAAGCAAGTAATGAGGTTGGTGTAGTTTATGAAACAGATGCCAGATCAATGAAGGATCTCGTGGAAGTAATCACTGCTGCACCAGAGGGAAGTCTTAGCAGCCCTGTTATCTATCCCATAGGAAGAGTTATCAATCCAGAAGCAAATGATATTCAAAAGAAGGCAGCAGATGATTTTATTCAATTCTTGTCCTCCGATATAGCAAAAGCACTTTTTGAAGAATATGGTTTTACAATCGCAAGCAAATAAATGATGAAACCAGGAAGGGTGATTTAATTTGTTAGAACTTATTAATAGTATCGATTATAGTCCCCTCTACATATCCATCAAAACGGGTATTGTTGCTACAGGTATTGCTTTCTTTTTGGGTATCTTTGTCGCCAGACTTGTGATGAATGCTGGCAAACGCTTAAAAATGATAATTGATACGATTCTTACGCTACCGTTGGTTTTACCTCCAACGGTAGCTGGATTTTTTTTATTGATTTTATTTAGTTTAAGAAGACCCTTTGGTAAATTCCTATACCTTAATTTTGATATAAAAATTGTTCAAACCTGGGCTGGTTGTGTCATTGCCGCTGGTGTTATCGCGTTTCCGTTAATGTATCGAAATGCCAGGGCTGCCTTTGAACAGGTGGATGTCAATTTAATTCATGCAGCGAGAACCTTAGGGCTAACAGAGTTTAAAATCTTCTGGAAATTAATTCTGCCCTTATCGCGTCCGGGAATTATATCCGGAACAGTACTTACCTTTGCACGAGCAATTGGAGAATATGGTGCCACCTCGATGCTTGCCGGTAATATCTTAGGTAAAACCAGAACAATGTCGGTAGCGATAGCCTCGGAAGTGGCTGGTGGAAATTATTCAGTTGCAGGATTTTGGGTAATACTTTTAGTAATCCTGTCTTTTCTTATTATTTACTTAATTCATGCATTTTCAGGCGGAGATTCAAAAGCAAATCAAAAATGGGAATAGCTTCTGTTCATGATTAGACTGAATTGCAACTATTAGAGAACATTGTTCATTTCCTTGACTTAGGATAATTTTTCATTTATAATTAGTTGAATATATAAAATTCAGCAATGGTGCACACGAAATGCACCAAAATTAGCATGAAAGAGTGTGTGTCTATGTTGAAGAGTATGACTGGCTTTGGACGCTGTGAGATTGTACAGATTGATCGTAAGATCACAGTGGAGATGAAAGCCGTAAATCACAGATACTGTGATATATCCATCAAGATGCCTAAAAAGCTTAGTTTTTTTGAGGCAGGTATTCGTAATGTACTGAAACAGTTTATTGGAAGAGGTAAGATTGATGTATATATTACCTATGAGGACTATACCGAGAATAATGTCTGTGTAAAGTATAATTCAGATTTAGCGAGGGAATATCTTTCGAATTTAGAAAAGATCCGTGATCAGTTTAATCTTGAATTTGATATTCGAGTATCCGCTTTATCAAGATATCCAGAGGTCCTTACCTTAGAAGAACAGACCATCGATGAAAAAGAATTATGGGCGATGGTTGAACAAGCAGTTCGTACAGCAGCAGAACGCTTTGTTGAAACTCGAATTGTGGAAGGTGAGAATCTAAAGCAGGATATTATTTCTAAATTGGACGGAATGCTTCGATTGGTGGATTTTATTGAAACTCGTTCACCGGAGATTGTTTCAGAATACCGTAAAAAGCTTTATGCAAAGGTTTCAGAGCTTCTTGGAGATACCCGGGTAGATGAAAGTATCATGTTAACTGAAATTACAGTATTTGCTGATAAAATTTGTGTAGACGAAGAAACGGTAAGATTAAGAAGTCATATTCAGAATATGAAGGAAACCCTTAATGACAGTGATAATGTTGGTCGTAAACTTGATTTTATAGCACAAGAGATGAATCGAGAAGCGAACACCATCTTATCAAAGGCAAATGATTTGGAAGTAACCAACAAAGCAATTGACCTCAAAACTGAAATTGAAAAGGTTAGAGAACAAATTCAGAATATCGAATAGAAACAGCAGAAAAGAGGAATAACTTTGAATAAGCTAGTAAACGTAGGCTTTGGAAATGTTGTTAATTCGAATAAAATAATTAGTATTATTAGTCCCGAGGCTGCACCTATTAAACGTTTGGTACAGTCAGCTAAGGATACAGGAATGGCAATTGATGCTACCTGTGGGAGAAGAACAAAGTCGGTAATTGTGACGGAAAGCGGACATTTGGTGTTATCCTCGTTGCTTCCGGATACAATAGCAGGCAGAGTAAATCAAAAAGAATTAATGGATAGTCAGGAATCATCCTCCATTGATTAATTTTGACGAATAAATAAGAGTTTTTAATATTGGAAGGAGTTATAAATATGTTGCATCCATCATACACAGATTTAATGCGAGTAGTTAATAGTGAGGTAGAACCAGGAGAACAGCCAGTAGTTAATAGCAGATATTCTATCGTAATTGCAACAGCAAGACGTGCTAGACAGATTATTGACGGTGCAAATCCATTGGTTGATGTAGCTTATCCAAAGCCTTTGTCTATTGCAGTTGAAGAGTTAAATCGCTCTAAAGTTAAGATTGTCGGCGATGATGAATTAAACGACAATAATAACGCATAGTAAAATCTTTACACCTAATAAGTATAAAAAGTTTGCTAGCACTTTCATATTAGCTCTATGAAGGTGCTTTATCGTGTATTGATAACTTATAGGACATATGAGAGAGGTAATTGCTATGTCAAATCATCAGGATGAAGATTTAAAAAAAGAGATTGATGAAGTTTTGGACTCCAAGGAAGTGAAAGTAGATGCTTCTATTCAAGAAGAGAATACTGTCGTTTTTGAAGAGCCTTATTTTGATAATGTAGAAAATCAGGAAGAACAAAAGAAAAAGAATAATTCCAGAGGAGTTCTCTATGATTTAATCTTTTATGCAGTACTGATTTTCGTATGCATTTATATCTTGCCCAACTTTGTTTTACAACGAACCATCGTTGACGGAGCCTCTATGGAGAATACACTCCATAATGGAGAGCAATTATATGTTGAGAAGATAACCTATCACTTCGATGCAATTGACCGATTTGATATTATTGTATTCTATCCTTTCGGACGTGAAAACAGTGAGTATTATGTAAAAAGGGTAATTGGATTGCCTGGTGAAACGGTTCAAATTATTGGAAGTGATATCTATATAGACGGTGAAATTTTAGAAGAGAGTTATGGTAAAGAACCAATTTTAGACCCTGGCAGAGCAGCTCAACCAATTGTACTAGGTGAAGGTGAATATTTTGTTATGGGCGACAATCGAAACCACAGCAGAGACAGCCGTTTTGAGGAAGTTGGAAATGTAGAGAAGAAGAACATAGGAGGAACAGTTATTCTTCGAATTAAACCATTAAGCAAGTTTGGTACTGTAGATTAGAATAAATGAATTTTAATTTGTTCTTACAATTTACATATGAATTCGATAGAATAATTAATGTTCTGACTTGGTAGGAGTCATTCGTATGAAGGTAATTAAGGAGCATATAAAAACAGGAAGCTTCAAACCGTACTATCTCTTATATGGTAGTGAGGAATATCTTAAGAAGCTTTACCGAGATAAGTTAAAAAACGCGCTTCTTCCTGACGGCGGAGATATGAACTACTCTTATTATGAAGGAACTGGAATTGATGTTCGAAAGGTTGCAGAAGATGCGCAGACACTTCCCTTCTTTTCAGAGAGAAGACTAATCTTAATTGAGAATAGTCATTTATTTAAAAACCAGAGTGACCTTAGTGAGTTGATTTCACAGATACCGGAAAGTTCAGTTGTTATCTTTGTGGAATCAGAAATTGACAAGAGAAGTAAATTATTTAAACTTGTTCGAGATCATGGAACTGTTTCAGAAATGAATGGTATGGATGAGCAGAATTTAAAGCTTTTCGTAGCATCTCTTTTAGAACAGGAAGGTAAAAAAATTACAGAACCCAGTATTTTATATCTATTAGATCGAACTGGTACCGATATGATGAATATTTGCAATGAAGTTGAGAAAATCATTAGTTATACCATCGGACGGGAGATTGTAACTACAGCTGATATTGACGCTGTTGTGACAGCACAGGTTCAAGGTAAAATCTTTCAAATGATTGATGCGATTGCTGGAAAACAATCCAACAAGGCACTTATGCTTTATTATGATTTATTATCGGTAAGAGAAAAGCCCATGTCAATTTTATATCTTATCATTCGCCATTTTAATATTCTTATGCAAGCAAAAAGTCTGCAAGCCCTGGGTTATAATTCCTCTTCAATCAGCGAAAAGGTTGGTGTTCCTCCTTTTGCAGTAAATAAGTATTTGGCGCAAGCTAAGAATTTCAATACAAAGCGCTTAAAGGAAGCCTTAGAATTTGGTACAGATATTGAAGAGCAGATTAAGACCGGCAGAATGGTTGAGAAGATTGGCGTTGAGTTATATATAATTACCTTTAGTAAGAAATAATTGCATAGCAGTTCCATTCAAAATTAATATGAAAGAATCGACATAGACAGGGGTATAAGGTAACTAGCAAGGCTACCTTATACCCCTGGTTCATAATTATAAATATACATGGCGTTTCCGTTTCTCGTCGACAAGTAATATATGGTAAGTTAAAATGCAAAAAGGTGGAATTCATTTCATTGTCCTTTTTAGCAACCTTTATATAAGTGAGGTTTAATGCAAAAGAAGGCTATTAGTAGTTTAAATAAATCTTTTTCATGATTGATTTCTGCCTTGAATGTGTTATAATAGATAACGCATCTGATTTGTAAATTATTCTAGTTTTATTGATTAGCTAGATTGAAAACACTTACAATTCAAGATCTTTATGGAAGCGTATCGAAGTGGTCATAACGGCCCTGACTCGAAATCAGGTAACCTTAACGGGTTCGTGGGTTCGAATCCCACCGCTTCCGCTCACAATGCTTTTGATAAAAAGCAGGGAAACAAGTCGAACGATTTCTAGTTCGGCTTGTTTTATATTTTGGAGTAAAAATAGTAAATCTATACTTTAGGCTTTGTTATAATCGGGAGGATTTCCATGTCATCAAAATCAATTAATGCAAAGAACGATTTGGTAAGCAATATCTTTACAAATACAATGGCGGATATGAAGTGGTCTGATATTCAACGCTCTGCAGATGAAAATGCGATTGTTTTATTACCAATGGGTGTCATTGAAGAACACGGTCCGCATTTATGTTTAGCTACAGATATATACACCGCTCACATTTACTGCATTTCCATTAAACAAAAACTCGAAGAACAGGGTTACGCAGCTGTAATTGCACCACCTTTTTACTGGGGCATCTGCCAATCGGCAAGAGGGTTTATTGGTTCCTTTAACATACGGATGGAAACAGCACAAGCTCTGCTATATGACATTCTTGCTTCGTTGAAAAATTTTGGATTTCAACGTGTATTTGGTGTAAATGCACATGGGGATATTGAGCATCAAGTTGCCGCCATGCATGCATTTAAGGATGCCTGTGATATGCTGGATATTACAGCATGTTTCCCATATCAAGAATTTATGCTTCACCATTTTGGGCTAAATAGCAAGGAACCTTGCTTTTATGTAATAGAACCGCAAACAATAAAAGTAAGCAATGCCCCAATCCCGGATACACACGGCGGTGATATGGAAACCGCAACGATTAATATGTTCTATCCTCATTTAGTTGATACTGAAAAAGCCAAATCATTGCCTGATGTGACTCTTGGTGATAACTTTGAAGCATGGATGTTTGGTGGACAACTCAAACAGCTTTCACCTCAGGGCTACCTGGGCTCACCAGCGAGTTATGAAAAGGTTGATATCGCCGATCATGTGGCAGATTACGCACACAGGACGACAGAAGCTATATTAACACGTATAAATCAGCCTAGAGAAAAGGAGTGAGCTTGAACCATTATTTGCGCCAATGTGTCAAATATTCCATATGCCGAATAGGGCAGTCCGTTCATAGGATTATGACCGGACTGCCATTTTTTATTCTTAAATTTGCTTTTCAATGCCTATTGACATTCAGTTACATTATTTGGATAATTGAATCAAAGTATAAAAACATAGGGAGATGTGAAGCAATGAGAAAAGTTTATAAAGTGTTTGGCATTTTGCTAATATGTATTGTAATGATTATTACAAGCATACCGACCGTAAAAAGCGAGGCAAAATCCAAAACAATTCAAGTCGGTACAATGATATTAGAATTTACAGACGCATCAACAGTTGTGTTAAAAAAGATAGTTTCTACTTCCAATCAGATTCCTAGCAAAATTACGTATGCTTTCATCAAAAAAATTATTATATCAGAAGGAATTAAAAATATACCAGAGGGACTCTTTGTACGTTTTCCAAATGCGGAGACCATCAGTTTATCATCCACCGTAACTAATTTTGAGACAGGTACGCATGTTTTTATCGATAATATTGAGATCTCTGTCCGTGCATCTCTCGAGAAGTTAAAAGTCATTACCGTATCAAATAAAAATAAAAAATACAAGTCAATCGACGGTATTCTTTATTCAAAAGATGGCAAATCAATAATATATTATCCTAAGGGAAAGACAAACAATAAATTCATTATTCCAGATACGATAACTTCAATTCAAATTGAAAATAAATATATAACAGATATTACTTTCGGAGAGAAAATAAAGCAGTATAATCTTCAATTGCCCGCGCTTAAAAACATTATAGTAAATAAAAATAATAAAAATTATAAGTCCATAGGTGGTGTGCTCTTCAGCAAGGATGGTAAAAGACTATTAAAATACCCTGAAAAAAAGACTGCAAGCAGCTATACCGTTCCTAAAGGAACCGAAAGACTTGACTATAGAGCATTTGAAAATAGTAGTATCCTAAGTTTATCTCTATCAGAAGGTTTACAATATATTGACGGAGCTGCTTTTATGAATACTAAAATCAGGTCCATTACCCTACCAAAAAGTTTATCCGGGATTTCACAGTGGGCCTTTGATTTTTCAAGTATAAATGCAATCTATGTAAATAAGGATAATCCGACCTACTCCTCCTACAATGGGGTTCTCTATAATAAACAGAAAAGTAAGTTAATCTATTGGCCGGAGAAAAAAGCAGAAGAGAAGTTAATATTTCCAGAAACACTGACTGAATTAGACTTATCAATCATACCTACCCTTGATGCCGCAAAGACAATTGTGATACCAAAAGCACTTACGTCTATAACAAATACTGCAGCTAATAAAATACAAGAAGTCATTCTTAAGGATGGAAATTCAAATTTTGTTCTAAATCAAGGAATACTATACTCTAAGGATTTAACTAATATTAAGCTGTATCCAAATAATAATTCAATAAAAGAAATCATTCTTCCAGATAGCGTTACTGAATTTGACTGGAGTATGTTTACTTATGAGAATAACACGACGTCATTAACTCTTTCGAAGAATTTAAAAACAATAATACCTTCTCAATGGAGGTCAGACCTTTTTGGAAATTACTACTTTGGCTTTCATCATCTGGAGCAGGTTACTATATCAGAGGATAATCCCTTTTACACTTCGAAGGATGGTATTTTATATTCCAAAGACATGACCAGTTTGTTATTATATCCTCAAAATCATAAGAACCAAGTATACACGATACCCGACACAGTAAAAAGTGTTGCACAATCTCAGTTAGTTAATGTCCTTAATCTGGTAGAGTTAAATATTCCGAAGGATTGTATTCGTGAAAAATTAGAGCATACCTTAGGGTTAGAAACAGGAGATGGCCAAACGAACTTCTATTATTATAAGACAATATGGGGCTCCTATTCACCGAAACTAGAAAGAATTAATGTTGACAGCAGGAATTCTGATTTGAAATCAGAGGATAATGTATTATTGACTAAGGATGGGTCCATTCTTTTGTTGTACCCAGCAGCAAAAGAAGATAAAGCTTATGTAGTCCCTAGCAGCGTTAGTATAATAAATAGTGATCTATATAATCCATATCTGGAGGAACTCACCTTTTCTATCCGAACAAGCGAAGTATCAGAGCAACCTCACAATGGTGGTGACGCATATTTTTATTATCATCCATTTTTATACCTTACAGCATTAAAGAAAATTATTGTGCCCTTAGATAATGAGTACTATAAGTCAATTGACGGCGTTCTATATAGCAAGTCAGGTAATGTGATGGTGGCATATCCGATTGATAAAGAAGACAAAGTGTTACGTCTTAGTTCCAACCTACAGTATTTACAAGGTACTCTTAATTTGGAGTGTGCACTTGCTTTAAAGGAAATTCAAGCCGTAGATCATGATTTTTATATTACCAAAAACGGAGGTTTATATTATTTTTGGGGACCCGCGGATGTTTTACCTGGAATAGATACAACGACAATACCTAATTTTATAAAACAACTTTATCATTATTAGTTTCAAACGTTAATCTAATGTTCAACAAAGTTTTCTTGTCTATCATTGATTACATTGCAATTATAATGTTTTCATTGTCATACTATAGAAAGCGGCGGTTTGATTTCTCAAAACCACCGCTTTTCTTGCATTTTATGTCACCATATTTCTGCTTACATAACTATGACTTTTTATTTACCATACAGGAAAGAAAGCAACCTTTTACATATTAAAAACTATACAAATAAAGCAATCAGGAATAATAAAGCAGCTATGATACAAGCTCCAAAGGTTCTCCAAAATCTATAATAAACAGCTTCCATCAATGTATATAACAGATAAGCCCCCAAAAGAATAATAAAACTTAACTCATAATAAGAGCGAGTAATATAAGAGATTAAACCTGTTAATAGAAAAAGAATACCAAAGAAAAACATACCTATCATTTTAACTTGTATCTGTTTATCGGTAGTAATGTTAGGTAACTCCTTGTGTTGCTTCCTTGCTAATTCAAGTCCGTTCTTCTTTAATAAATAATTGATATTTGAAATTGATTGCAAAGCTCCAAAAGCAACAAAAAATGCCCGAATGATTTCATGCGTCCACGACATCATTTTCACCTCCCAAATTTAATATGATTGTATTCAAGCATCGTGTAAGTACACTAATGTCTTTATCAGATAGACCTTTCATCGATGATTTATTTACACTTTCCGCTAATAAAGTTACCTTATTAATAATTGCAAGTGCAGGTGGTAAAATTCTCACTCGATAGCTCCTACGGTCATTTTCAAATAAATCCTTTTGTAATAGCCCTTTTGATATGAGCTTATCGATAACAGCTCCACAGGTAGCCCTATCAGCGTTTGTTTTATTAGCAATTTCAGCTTGTGATAAATTATCCTCCACCGATAATAACTTTAAAACCGCCCATTGTGCAGTAGTAATACCATAGCTTTTAAGCTGCAGATCCAGATTTCTTTTCATTAACCTCGCGCTAGTATTTAAAAGATATCCCAATGACTGTTGTATTTCCAAAATAAGTCCCTCCAATCGCATTATAATACGTTTCTATATTGTATGTGCACATATTGTAAGTGTACATATTGTATGTATGCATATTATATCTTTAGTTCCTATAATTGTCAATCCATTTGGATATTTCCTACATTTAAATAACTTATTTATATTCCTATAAATTATAATGTCATATTGACAAAATTAGATTTGATTCATATAATCAAGTCAAATCGAATAATATAGATGTAAGACGAGGTGAATACTATGCAAAATGATCCTATTGAAAATGCAAAAATATTTAAAGCTTTTTGTGATGAAAACAGACTTCAGATACTAGAACTACTTCAAAACGGAGAAAAATGCGCCTGCGTACTGTTAGAAAAGTTAGCAATAGGGCAGTCCACACTTTCTCATCATATGAAAATATTAGTTCAAAGTGGTATTGTTCAGGCACGCAATGAAGGAAAATGGACGTATTATTCAATTTCCTTGCAAGGAGCAACATACGCGAATGAATTGTTGGTAAAATTAACGACTGTTTCGAATGAAAATACAGAATTTTTTAAATGTGAATAGAGGATAACGCTTCTAGGTGAACTATTAATTACAAGTAATCCATTATGCATGTAATTAGAAAGAACGTATTATAAGTAAAATTAAAGAATGAGGTTTATCACATGAATAAAGAAAATGAAAAGTTAGGTTTTCTAGATCGATTTCTTACAGCATGGATATTTATTGCTATGGCACTTGGAATTGCTATAGGTTTTTTATTCCCAGGTATAGGAAAAGCCATTGAAGGTATGAGTACCGGAACGATTTCGTGGCCCATTGCAATAGGTTTAATTGTAATGATGTATCCACCACTGGCAAAGGTAAAGTATGAAAAAATAGGTGCAGTTGCAAAAGATAAAAAAGTATTAGCCGTATCTTTACTGCAGAATTGGATTATAGGACCTATCCTAATGTTTGTTCTAGCCGTAACTTTTCTTCCTGATTTATCCGGGTTTGCAATGGGATTAATTATTATCGGTTTAGCTAGATGTATTGCTATGGTGATTGTTTGGAATACACTGGCTAAGGGTGATAATGAATATTGTGCTGCTTTAGTTGCCTTAAATTCAATATTTCAAATTCTATTATACTCACTTTATATTTACTTCTTTATTTCGCTGCTGCCGAAACTACTTGGCTTTTCCTGGGGTGGTCAAACAGTAAGCATCTCTATGTGGGAAGTAGGAAAAAGTGTATTTATCTATTTGGGTATTCCTTTTGTAGCGGGCTATCTTACAAGGTTTAGTTTGACCCGTATGAAAGGAATAGAATGGTATGAAAGTCATTACTTACCTAAAATATCGCCCTATGCACTAATCGCTTTATTATATACCATAGTTATAATGTTCTGTACAAAAGGAGAGCAAATAATACAGCATCCACTTCATGTAGTAAGAATTGCTATTCCATTGTTACTCTATTTTATAATTATGTTTCTGGTTAGCTTTTACATATCCTATAAGAGTAAGTTCAATTATGAACAATCAATAACTTTGTCATTTACCGCAGCCAGCAATAACTTCGAATTGGCAATAGCGGTTGCTGCAGCTGTTTTTGGCATTGCATCGGATCAAGCTTTTGCTGCTGTTATTGGACCGTTAATTGAGGTACCAGTTATGATTGCCTTGGTTAATGTTGCGCTTTATTTAAAAAACAAATTATATGAAGGGAGTAAAGGATAATTATGTTGCCAAAAGTAGCTTTTATCTGTGTTCATAATTCCTGCCGTAGTCAAATAGCCGAAGCACTTGGAAAGTATTATGGTTCCGGGATTTTCGAATGCTATTCTGCAGGGACGGAAACAAAACCTCATATTAACCAGGATGCCGTAAGGTTGATGAAACTGCTTTTTAATATTGACATGGAGGCCACACAGCATTCTAAACTTTTAGAGGAAATACCACCGGTTGATATCGTAATAACTATGGGGTGTAATGTAGTTTGTCCATATCTTCCTTGTAAAGAAAGATATGACTGGGACCTCGATGACCCCAGCGGTAAAAGTGATGAGGAATTTGAATTAGTAATTGATAAGATAAAGACTAATATATTTAAATTAGTTGAAAAACTTAGACTTAATAAAACCAACTAGAGTAAAGCAGTTATGATACAAGATAGGAACCTTGGTTATTTAATAGAGGTCTTGGTTTGCTTTACGAATTAGAAAGAACTATATAATGACTGTAGTTATCCTATATGAATATAATTTGGTATTGTATGGTGTTATACTTACAGGTATGATACAATTTAATCAAAGGCTTCATCATATTTTTGACAATTGAAATTAATATGGATTTATTAATAATAGTAAGGAAAAAGTTGAGAAGGAGTCCGTATATGAATAGAGCTATCCAAGTAACTGGAGGCAGGCACGGTATTGGTAAACAGATCTGATTAGTAAATTGCATTGCTCCCGGTTGGATTAATGTAAATGAAGAGGATGACTTTAGCCAAGCAGATAAGGCTGCAATTCCAGCTGGCAAAGTAGGTTGCCCAAAAGATATTTCTAATATGGTCCTTTATTTGTGTAATCAGGATTTTATTACCGGTGAAACATTAACCATAGATGGCGGCATGAATAAAAGAATGATTTATCATGGGGACCGGAATTGGCAGTATAAAATAGAAAAGGATTAATTGGTTAAAGATAAATAATAAGATAGCTAAAAAGATATCTAAGTTTTATATGATTGCGAATGGAGGAACAGGATGGATAAGTTAGATTATAAAAAGGATTATAAAGATTTGTATTTACCAAAGAATAAACCAGTTATTATAGACGTGCCTTCCATGACTTTCGCTATAATTCAAGGTGAGGGTGACCCAAATGGTGATGAATTTGCACTGGCAACACAAGCACTCTATGGCTTCAGTTATACAGTGAAAATGTCCTATAAGAGCAAAGAAATCCCAACCGGATATTATGACTACACCGTCTTTCCCTTAGAAGGTGTCTGGGATTTGGTCGATAAGAGGAAACCATTAACAGATAAAAGCAACTTTGCTTACTCTGTTATGATTCGACAACCGGATTTTTTAACCAGAGAATTATTTGAGAGGTTTATCTTAGAAGTAAAGAAGAAAAAGCCGAATGATTATCTTGATAAAATTAAAATTGAGACAATCAACGAAGGATTATGTTGTCAAATGCTTCATTTAGGAGCGTATGATGAGGAACCCGCAAGTTTTAATATTATGAAACAGTATTGTGCTGAGAGTGGTTATAGCAGAAGTTGCCTTACTCATAGGGAAATATATCTTTCAGATCCCAGGAAGACTGAGAGTAGTAAATTGAAAACTGTGCTTCGGTTTCATGTAAGTAAGTATTCATAATAGGTTTTTATTATCCTCAGAAACTATAAAATGTTATGTTAAATCAGAGGTATTTCATAACCTCTGATTTTTTAAGATAAGTTCATATCGTGTGTTACTTCCAGTTTTGCCTATGAAAGATCATGTATTTTTCATTCGTAAAGTAATGTATTTACATAATAAAAGTTATAATAAATGGTAAATTTTACTTGTTAAATTAATGGAAGGTTTATGCGATAATGTATTTATACCTACGATAAGGAGTGCAATCATTGAAAATTACAAAAGCAAAGTCTAATCTTATTTTTATTTCAGTAGCTACATTAATCTTCCTATTGTTTTCACACCAAACAGCCTATGCTGATGTAAGTAATTTTACATATGAGGCAAGTGAAAATGGTATTACAATTACCGGTTACTATGGTACTGAAACAGACCTTACAATTCCTGGAGAGATTTATGGACAGGTTGTAGTGGGAATAAATATGTATGCGTTTTACGCTAACCAAACTATAACAAACCTAGTGATACCAGAGAGTGTAGTTTACATAGGAGACAATGCTTTAAGCTATTGTCCTAATTTAAAAAGCGTAAAGTTTTTGGGAAATGCACCAACCATTGGCGCACAAGTCTTTAGTAGCAGTTCATCAGAATTTAAGATTTATTATGATGTGAACAAAATTGGTTTTAGTAATCCTTGGAATGGTTTTATAACAGAATCCTTTATAACCGAACCGGAAATCACACCAATCCCTGATTTTGTATTAGTAACAGGAATTACGTTAGATAAATCTTCTGTGACCTTACTACAAGGTGAAAGCATAAGCTTATTACCAACCTTAAGTCCCTCAAATGCTACGAATCAAAAAATTATTTGGACAAGTAGTAATCCAGAAGTAATAACCGTTACTGAAGCAGGTATAATCAGTGCTATTATGGCGGGAAATGCTATTATAAGCGTAACCACAGAAGATGGAGGATTTACAGCAAGCTGTAATGTTATTGTTTCTGATTTAACAGTACCAAGCGGTGAGTTTGCTGTAGCTCAAAATTATGATGCTGTTAAAGTGAATTGGTCTACCGTATCTGAAGCAACCGGTTATGAGGTTTATCGGTCAGGTTCAATCAACGGTGAATATGTTAAAATAGCTACCGTCCAACTGAATGAATTTAGTGACATTGGCTTAAAAACTGGGTCCATCTATTACTACAAAGTAAGAGCCTATCAATCTACAAATGAGAAAGTAAATTATAGTGAATTTACCCCTAGCATAACTGCAAAAACTCTGGATAAAAGTATAGGTTCCAGCCTGTTTCTATATATGTCTAGCTTAGAAAATAGAAATAGTGTTCTGGCAAGAGCAATAGAATTACATAATGGCATTATTTCAAATAATTGTGCCTACACAGTAAGTGAAGCGTTTAGAAGATTAGGTATGAATATTCCTAATGCAACCTCAAGAACAAATCAAGTTGACAGTCATTTAGCTGCAAGGGGCTGGAAAAGGGAATTGGACCTTAACCTGTTACAACCTGGTGATATCGGATTTACGACTGACAAGTATGGCAACTTAGTGGGTGGACATGCAACCCATGTATTTATATTTATGGGATGGGCCAATAAAGAAAAGACGCTTATGACTATATGTGATAATCAAGCGAATATCTATGGTACAGTTCTTCATACCAGAACTATCTTTAGTACAAGGTTAACTGACGCAACAGCATTTTTCTATCATACCGATTTAAAGGATGTTAGCGAGATTTTTAAGATATCAGGTACCATTACTGTAAATCCTATCTCATATAATAAAGTAAAAGTTTCCTGGAGTGCCGCACCCAATGCCTATGGCTATAAAGTATATCGATCTACTTCAAAGAATGGTACCTATACGGATATAGCAACAACAAGAACCTTAAACTTTACAGATACAAATCTCGCCACAGGTAAGACCTATTATTATAAAGTAAGAGCCTATAATTATGTTGACTCTACAAAGGTTTATGGTAACTACTCCAATATATTATCTGCTAAGCCAGTGTTAGCTACACCTTCAGCTTATATATATTATAATAAGAACAGCAAAATACAGCTTTCCTGGAAAGCGATAAGTGGTGCAAGTGGTTATGAAATATATCGAGCCACCTCAAAGAATGGTACCTATGTTTACCGAACCTCAAACAAAAATAATATTTATACCAATACCGGTATCATAAAAGGTAAAATATATTATTATAAAGTTAGAGCATATCGATATGTTGGTAATACAAAGGTATATAGTGATTATTCCTATATTAATTTAAAAGTAAAATAAACTTGTAACTAATAAACACCTAATAACTTGTAAACTATGAACCGACCTCCGAAAAGTTAGACCAAAAATGATATGTACTTTGCTAGTTTTGTTCAGAAAACTGGGTATATATCAAAAAAATCTAATAATAAGGAGGTCGGTTTTTCTATGGCAAAATATTCATTTGAATTCAAGAAAAAGATAGTTTATGAATACTTGGACGGTAAAGATGGTTCGGTGCTTTTAGCTTTCATAATGGACAGATGAAGTGACTTGTCGTATAACTTATTGTATTTATTGACATATACATGCATAGAATTTATAATATAGTTAGTCTAACTAACTATATGGAGGATGTATGGAAAATAACCTTATTAAAAGCGCTGATATCGTAGGTATGTTTTGCCGATTATATATGAATACCAAACGAGATCTTCCGATTAGAGCAAGTGAAATGGGTGTTCTAATATTTATACAAAAACAAAATACACCAGTTACGCCAATAATGATCAGCCAATTTTTTAAAATTACAAAGCCCTCAGTTACAGCAATAATCAATGTACTAATTAAAAAGGAATATATGACAAAAGAACCCACCTTAGAAGATGGTAGAAGTTATACTCTTAAGACAACAGAAGAAGGTAAGAATTTGGTTGAAATAACATTTGATGAGTATTTTAAATCAATGGAGTTACTGAATGAAAAGATGGGGATCGAAGCGTTTACTAAATTAATTGAATTGTTGGAAAAGGCAAATAACATATTAGCAGAGGTGAAATAAATGAAAATACTTGTTACAGGTGCATCAGGGAATGTAGGTTCCTTTGTTATAAAAGAATTAATTAAAATGGGAGAGGAGGTTGTCGCCGCAGGCACAGATACAACAAAGCTGAAAGCACGTTTTGGAGATGAAATTAAAGCAGTTTATTTGGACTTAACAAAACAGCAAACCTTTCAAAATGCACTGAAAGATATAGACCGAATATTTTTGATGCGCCCCCCTCATCTAGGCAAGCCGGAAGATCTGTATCCCTTTATTGACGCAGCGCAAAAGCATAATATAAAACTTATATCTTTTTTATCTCTCATGGGAGTTGAAAATAATACCATCCCCCCTCACCATAAAATAGAAAAGTATATTGAAGAGAAGGGTATTCCTTTTGCTCATATAAGACCAGGCTTCTTTATGCAAAATGTATCCGGTATACATTCCAACGAAATTAAAGAACAGAATAAAATATTTGTCCCCGCTGGAAAGAGTAAAACCAGCTTCATTGATACTGCGGATATTGGTCTGGCTGTAGCTTCGGTATTACATGATGCAGAGAAGTATAGGAATACCGCACATACAATCACCGGACCCGAAGCATTAGATTATTATCAAGTGGCTGATATTCTAAGTAATTTGACAGGTAGAAAGATAATTTATGATAAGCCGGGTTTTCTAAAATATAGAAGCTATTATATCAAAAACCGTGACCTTGACAAGAAATATGTGAATGTCACCGTAGCACTGTATTTTATGACAAGGATGGGTACAGCAAAGGATGTAACAGATGACTTTTATAAGTTAACAGGCAAGCATCCCCGAACGTTTGAGGAATTTGCAAAAGAAAATGTAGATGCCTTTAAATAAAGGATTATTGAACGGTACTATGATTAGTTGAATTTATTATGAATGGAGGGTCCAAGTATGAGTTTAATAAATAGTATTTTATCAGTATTTAAGCCTAAAGAAATATATTTTAAAGAAAAATATCATGAAGTTGGAGATGTTTATACCTTTATTTTCGAAGTAGATTCCCAGCAAAGCTGGAAGGCCGGCCAACATGGAATTTTTACTATAGTACACAAAAAAATTAATAGACCAACAAGAGCTTTTAGTATTGCATCTATTCCAAGTGAGGGTTATATTAAGATTACGACCAGAATTGGTAAGGAACCAAGCGAATTTAAGCAAGCACTGTTACTCCTTGAACCTGGAATGAAGGTTACAATGAGAGGGCCGGTTGGAGCATTCTATACGCCAAATAATAAGCCAAAACTATTTATAGCTGGTGGAATAGGAATAACACCATATAGAGCGATCTTTCATGATATGTTATTGAATGACGAAGAAGCTTTTAATGATAGTCAATTATTATATATGGATACAAAAGGAGAATTTATATATAATAAAGAATTGAATAAGCTTGTTGAGTTAAATTTATTGAGCATTATTTATACAAAGGATCGGGTAATTAGGAATGAGAAAATAAAAGCGTTAATTGATAAACATCAGGAGGATGCATTGTTTTATATTGTTGGTTCTAAATCAATGGTGAAAGAAGTGGAAAAATATTTAATTAAAAACGGGATTACTAAGAAGAATATTAAAAGAGACGTATTTCTTGGTTTCTAAATCCAGACCAATTATCGGGAGGTGTAGATTGCGCAAAATAATGAGTAGAATTACAACTATCGTTGTTTTTACACTGGGATTATTACTTACTGTGTTAATGTTAACTTATTTCGCATTTATCCCACTGGGTAATAACTACATATTACATAAGCAGGAAAAAACACTTACTGCAATTGCATTACCCAGCAAAACGCAGCTCCTAGAGAAGCAATCTGTATGCGGTAAATTAAATGGCAATGGGAATGGAATCAACTATCTAGCTACCATTTTAATCAAAAGCGATTTATCCTTAAATGAGTTAAAGGAATATTACTCTAATTATGATGTAGTTGCACAGTCTACCCCACAGTTAAAGAGTGAATATTTAGAGCATGACACCATTGAATATCGTAAACTAAGAAAGATTAATGACTTTACTGGATACTATGTTGTTTGCTCCTATCAATCAGCAGAATTTGGTTCCATTTGGGAGATGGATTTGAGAGGACATTAAAGTTTGTTTTCACCATAATAGATACGAGAGCCAAACAGCAAGGAAACCTAAGGGTTTTATAGCTTGGGTTTAAATAAATATGATAAATAATTTACTAAGTAAATAAGGAACAGGACGGATAAAAAAGTGACAGAAGGTAAAATATCTAAAAAAATAATTCTATTTGCAATGCCGATTTTTCTAGGCAACCTATTTCAGCAGCTTTACACGATTGTAGCATCTCTGGTTGTAGGGAATGTTTTGGGAAAAGATGCACTGGCTGCAGTTAGCTCCTCCGGCAGTTTAATATTTTTAATTGTTGGGTTTATCAATGGTATCTTTGTTGGTTCAAGTGTTATTATCGCACGCTATTATGGGGCGAAAGAAACGAAAGAGCTATCGGTTGCAGTACATACTACTATTGCCTTTGGGTTTATAGCCGGAATAATAATTACAGCGGCAGGAATGATATTTACACCTTGGATGTTAAGAATGATGGGAACACCCGCTGACGTCCTTCCAAATTCTATTTTATATTTTCGATTATATTTTGCTGGTGGCATTGCCATCGTTATGTATAATGCTTGCATGGGGATTTTTCAAGCAGTGGGAGATAGCAAAAGTCCACTTTATTATCTAATCACATCCTCCGTTATTAATGTTATACTGGAGATTTTATTTGTTGCAATTTTGGATTTTGGTATCAGTGGTTCAGCGATTGCAACCGTAATTGCACAATTTGTTAGTGCAATCCTTGGTTTTCTAAAACTTCTAAGGGTGGACGGAGTACATAGGGTTACAATCAAACAAATTAAAATACATCGTAGAATGCTAGCCAGTCTACTTAAGATGGGTATCCCAACTGGTGTTCAGAACTCTGTTATAGGCTTTGCAAATGTAATTGTTCAATCTAATATTAACTCCTTTGGTTCAAATGCCATGGCTGGGTGCGGCAGTTATTCCAAATTAGAAGGGTTTGCCTTCTTACCAATCACAAGCTTCAGTGTGTCTTTAACTACCTTTATTAGTCAGAATTTTGGAGCAAAGCAATATGAACGAGCAAAAAAAGGAGCTCGTTTTGGAATAATGACAGGCGTTCTTTTAGCAGAATCAATCGGAGTTGTATTATGGCTTTTTGCACCAGTTCTGGTTCGATTTTTTAATGATCAACCGGAGGTTATCGCCTATGGTGTCCTTCAAACTAGAACAGAAGCCTTGTTTTTTTGTCTGCTTGCATTATCTCACTGTCTTGCTGGAGTTTTAAGAGGTGCAGGTAAATCCACCGTTCCTATGGTAGTAATGTTAGTTTGCTGGTGTGCAATCCGTATCACCTACATAACCATCATGGTAAGAATAATTCCAGATATTCAAGTAATATTCTGGGCATATCCTTTAACCTGGTTCCTTAGCTCTGTTGTATTTCTTTTCTATTATAAAAAAGCCGACTGGGTTCATGTAGATATAGGAAGAGTGACATAGGAATACTATGATAAATTTTTGACGATAATATTGACATATATTTTCACCTATGCTATATTTATGTAAATTAAAAACACTCGTGAGGGAGTAGTTAGCACAAAACACTGTGTGTCAAGTCAACATACTGACTATGAATAGTCTGGCTTGTCTTAAATAACGAGACTCATGTATAGCTTTTATAACTATGCATGAGTCATTAGTGAAGACTCGTGTATAGCATTATAGCTATACACGAGTCTTTTTGAATTTTAATAGAATAAAATAGGAATATTTAAGAGGAGGCTGTGTGAATGTATCTTACTGTAAAAAATCTTAGAAAGTATTACGGAGAAGGAGATAGCCGTACAGAAGTACTTAAGGGGATTAATTGTTCTATTGATAAGGGTCAGGTTTGTGTTTTACTAGGTCCATCCGGTTCTGGAAAGTCTACGTTATTAAATATAATCGGTGGAATTGAAACCTTTGACCAGGGAGAAATTATAGTAGATGAAAAGTATATTAATAAGTTAAATGAGAAAGACCTATCTCTATATAGACGAAATAATCTAGGCTATGTATTTCAGTTTTATAATCTAATTCCAAACCTTACAGTAAAAGAAAATATAGAGGTTTGCCAATATCTAAGTAAACATCCGTTACCCATTGATGATTTAATTCAAACACTTGGTTTGTGGGAACATAAAGATAAGTTCCCGAATCAGCTTTCCGGAGGTCAGCAGCAACGCTGTGCGATTGGACGCGCTTTGGTTAAAAATCCTGGAATTCTGCTTTGCGATGAACCTACAGGAGCATTGGATTATAAAACTTCAAAGGAGATTTTAGAGCTGATTGAAACTGTAAATCACAAATACAGAAATACAATTATTATAGTCACTCATAATGATTCGATAAAAAATATGGCTCATAAAGTGATGAAGTTGCATGATGGGCAAATTATAAAAGAATATACAAACGAAAATCTAGTATCTGCAGCTGAGTTGGAGTGGTAATAAGAAGGGGGACAAAATGAGAAATCCATTAGCCAAACGATTAAAGCGTGATTTAAAAGATAATGCAGGAAGGTATATGGCAATATCAATTATTTTAATATTAACAATTTCTATCGTTGCATCCTTTTTGGTGGTTGCTGATAGTGTTAAATATTCTTATGAAAACAATCAAATTGATTGTTTTCTTGAAGATGGTCAATTCAAGGTGAATTCGCCCATATCAGAGGAAACTATACATAATGCCGAGCGGTTAGGCCTCTCCCTATATCAAAATAATTATATTGATGCAGCTGTTCTTGCTAATACCAAGCTTCGTGTATATGAAAATAGAAGCGAGATAAATCTAGTGACCGTTATGGAGGGTGACCTTCCAAATGCCTTCGATGAGATAGCAGTTGACCGGTTATATGCGGCAAGCAACAAACTAAATGTAGATGATGTAATTGAACTGTTTGGAAGAAAAGTTAAAATAACTGGATTGGTGTCTCTTCCCGATTACAGTTCCCTTTTTGAGAATAACTCTGACTTATTAATGGACTCCTTTCATTTTGGAGTTGCTGTTGTTACAGAAGAAGCATTTGAATCCTTATCAAAGGACAAAATAACGTATAATTACTCCTATTATATAAATGATAGAAATTTAAGTGAAAAAGAAAAAGTAGATCTTGGGAATAAAACTAAGCTTATCCTTATTGAAAGCGGCGCACAGTTAACAGGATTCTTAACCGCAGCGGATAACCAAAGTATTTCCTTTGTGAAAACAGATATGGGTTCGGATGTGCCCATGATGAAAGTGTTGTTATGTATTCTCATTATAATTATGGCTTTTGTGTTTAACATAATTATCAGGAGTACGATAGAAGAGGAATCGGCAATCATTGGTACACTCCTGGCTTCCGGCTATAACCGGTATGAGATTACAGGCCACTATATATCAATGCCAGTAATAATAACTCTAATAAGTGCAATCCTTGGAAATCTACTTGCATACACTTTAATGTTAGCACCTTTTAAAGCAATATATTATAAGTCCTACAGCTTGCCGCCCTGTGAACTAAGATTTAATTTGGAAGCACTTATTTTGACGACTGTTCTCCCTATTGTTCTTATGGTAGTAATCAACTTTTTCACCTTAAATCATAAGCTTTCAATTACTCCGATTAAACTATTAAGAAAGCAATTAAAAAACAAGAATAATAAAAAAGCTATAAAACTGCCTGATTTCACATTTATAAACCGGTTTCGATTAAGAGTTATGATACAAAATAAAGGTAACTACTTTATGCTGTTTATCGGAATATTTCTAGCAAGCTTTCTTTTATTGTTTGGACTCTGTATGGAACCGCTTATCAAGCATCATATGAAAGAAATAGAGGAAGCTACCGTTTCAAATTATCAATATATATTAAAAGCACCTATAGAAGCAGAAAATGACGAAGCAGCAGAAAAGTTTACGATTTCAACTTTAAATAGCTATACTACCTTGGGAAATAAGGATATTGAAGTAACTATTTATGGATTGCAAGAATTCTCTACCTTCTTTCAGGATATTACCCTGCCTGTGGATGTGGAAGGTGCATATTTTTCTAAGGGATTACTAAAAAAACTAGGTGCAAAGATAGGTGAAATTATAATCTTTACCAACCCATATTCCAATAAGGAATATTCTATAGAAATAGTCGGAGTATATGATTATCCTATAGGAATGACCGCCTTTATGAGTCAAAAGCAGTTAAATCAAATGCTTGACCTCCAAACAGACTATTTCAACGGCTATTTATCCGATAATACATTAGAAATTGAGGAAGGCTATCTTGCAACGGTTATAACACCAGAGGATATGGAATCTCTTGGAGAGCAGGCATTATCCTCCTTTGAGGGTATGCTTCCTATTTTGGCAAGTATTGCCATAATCATTTACCTTGTGCTAATATATATATTAACAAAACTAGTTATTGATAAGAATGCACTTTATATCTCTTATATGAAAATGTTCGGTTATGAACCGTCAGAGATACGAATGTTATATTTTCGCTCCACAACATTTACAATCATTGCCTCTTTATTACTTTCTATACCGTTACTTGATTTTACAATAAAAAAAGCAATAGAAGCCGCATTTATGAAGAGTAGTGGATACATAGAAGCATATATTCCACCCTATCTCTATGTAATTATGGTTTTAGTAGGTATTTTATCATATTTAGTGATTAATTTCTTCCATGTCGAAAGGGTTAATAAGATTGATATGGTATATGCGCTAAAAGGTAGTGAATAGACCTTACAAGAAAAGGAGAGTATCCATGAAATTAGCTATACTTCATACCAACGATATTCATAGTAATTTTGAAAACTTTTCGAAAATAGTAACCTTGTTAAATGAGCGAAAGGATAGTAATACACTAATACTGGATGCTGGGGATTTTGCTGACTTTAAAAGAATTGAATTGCAAGGGACGGACGGATTAGCTGCAATGGAACTATTAGAGGCTGCTGGGTACGATGCGTTGACCATTGGTAATAATGAAGTATTTCAAGGGATTGATGTTCTAAAATATATGGCTGCAAACACGAAGCTGCCACTGTTAAGTTGTAACTTACGCAGTCTTGAATCTAATCCACTCGAAGAAATCAAAAGAAGTATTATAATAAATAAAAATGGAATTAAAATTCTGATTATTGGAGCTTCCCCTGATCTTGGACCCTTTAATGAATTGTTTGGATTTTCATTGGAACCTTATCTGCAGACAATTCATAATGAGATTAATGAAAATCGTAATGAATATGATATCTGCATTCTGCTTTCTCATTTAGGTATGGATAAGGATAAAGAGATTGCTGAAAAAATAGATGGCATTGATATTATTATCGGAGGTCATTTACATATATTAATGGATCGAGCTGAGTTAGTAAATAAGACAATTATTCACACCTCAGGAGCGCAAGGAGAGCACCTGGGACAGCTTATAGTTGATATAGAGGATAAGAAAGTCAAATTAAGAGAATCAGCAAATCATAAGATTAATCATATAGAAGAATCAACTGTAATAAAAGGCATAATAAAACAGAATAAAGAAAAGGCACTTACCATACTTGGCGAGCCATTTTGCACCATTAACCAGGATTTATGGCACGATGTTGTTGAAGAAAATCCAATGACCAACTTATTAGCAGATGCCTTGCTAGATGTTCTTGGCTGTGATATCGGTATTATCAATAGCGGAGTGTTAAACGGTGGTATAAGGAAAGGTAATGTATCACGTAAAAAGCTGATTGAGCTTTGTCCCTCCCCATTAAATCCAACCAGCTTTAGGATACAGGGCAAGGAGCTTTGGGAAGCCTTGCAAAATTCCTTAGACTCTGATTATTGTTACGCTGACGGCAAAGGTCCAGGGTTTCGCGGGAAATATGTGGGAAGGCTGCACGTATCCAATGCTGTTATAGAGCATAATGGTAGATTCCTATCTAATATATTCATTAAGGGAGAATGTATTGATATGGAACAATGGTATACCGTGGCTTCCTCTGATTATCTTCAACGAGGCACTGGTTATCAATGTTTAGGCAAAAACATAGACGAAAGATATCGGAAAGAGTATTTACGCGAACTGCTATATGAATATATACAGAAAGAAGTATATATTGATAATGCAATGGTGAATCGCTGGATACATAAATAAATATGAAATCAGGGAACTCTATAAAATATTCCATCGTCTAATAGATAATAGCTGGGAGGATATGGCTCATGATGAAAATGATAAAATTTTTATTATTAACAGGGCTTATGTTTCTTCTACCCTGTATCACAGATAGCTAAATTAAAGTAAACCTTCAGAAACATCTAAATTATTCTGAAGATGGTAACAGTATTGCAAAGGTTCTAATAAGCTTTAAGTCTATATGATGTATTGGAGGTATATAGTTATGAAGAAAAAATTAGTATGCAGCCTTCTAATTATGGCGTTGAGTTTAACTGCATGTGGTCGCATAAATAATTCTTTAGATGGTAAAGAGAAAGACTCTCTAACTGTATCCGAATACTCACCTGATATCATTGAAATAACAGAAAATGATAACGATGTCCAGACAAAACACCAAGAGGTTACCTTGTCAGGTCAGGGTGGTACCATCAGTTTACAGATACCTGTGGGTTGGGAGAGTATTTCATTTCCAGATTGCGGAGACTATAATTCATATAAAATCCGGTTTTATCCAAAAAACATAGAAAAGGGATATATTGAACTTTCTCATATCACTTCTTTCGGAGTATGCGGAACAGGTCTTTCAGAGGAAAAGATTACAATTGCAGGTGATACTGCCAGTATGGGAACCTATGATAATCATGGGTATTGGGATTTTATTTCGTTTGATGGAAAGAATAAGGGTTTAGTTGCAACTGCTATCTCTGTGGAAGATTGGATAGATGAATATACAACACAAGCCATGGAGATTCTTAACTCAGCGAGTCTTAATAAGGAAAACTCAAGTGAGACGGAAGGTCTGCACTATGAGGATACGAAAGTAGAAGATATTGGGCTTTCATTAAACATTGGGAATGTAAGCCAGACAGGTGCGGAGTTATATTTTGCACAATATGAAGGAAATCCAAAAGGTAACCTTCAATACGGAGATGGCTTTATCATAGAAAAACTAGAAAAAGGTGAATGGCTAGAAGCACCTATAGCGTTAGAAGGAGATTATGGATTTAACGACATTGCTTATCCAATTACTAACGAGGATGTTACTGACTTTAAAATTGATTGGGAGTGGCTGTATGGTGTGCTTGAACCTGGAGAATATCGAATTGGAAAAGAAGTTATAGATTTCATCGAGACTGGTTCGCATGAAAAATATATGATATATGTTCACTTTATTATTAATTAAAGGTTCTGTTACCACGTAAAGTTCAATTTTCTTAATCAATATCTAACAGTTAACCTATTTTTAAAAACCTTTATGTCCTCATTATTGTTTTTAGTATTATGAAAAACACTAGGCTTGTTTATTATTTAGATAGCACTTACTAAAACAGCTATTCATACAATAAACAAGCCTAATATATAAGACTTTAAAGAAAAAACTTTAAAATGAAATAACTACTCTATATTCTTTATTCGAAAGATATTTCTGTTGTCGCAATTATAGCTATAGATATCAACGCCATAGTAAATGCAGCCTATCCTTCTTTGTATTATTTAAGTTAATCCCTTCTAGTCCTCACTCGTTTAAGTTAGAAAATTAAGTTAGAAAAACATAAAGTATCTTCCTGTTGACTGTTTATAATTTTTGTATTCCACACCAAAAATAGATGGAAGGAACTTTTCTTCTTCCATAATTTGAAGATGTAAAATACAAATGCAGAAACATAAGAAAACTAATTGCAGCAGATTAAAAAATGCAAGTGTTATTCCTATGTAAAATAAATCAAATCCAAGAAAAGCAGGATTTCGACTTAATTTATAAATACCATGTTTAATCAGTTTTGTTTTTTGGGAGGAATCTACACCAGCACGCCAACTATTTCGCATGGTTGACATAGCCATTACAAAAATAATTACCCCTAACAGAGCAATACCGATTCCTGTATAACGAAAATTAATGTTTGTAATAATCATATACCAATTGTTATTCATAGTAATACTAATGATTTGGATTAATGCCATTAAATACGTTGTAACCTTTAAGATTATTTCAATTATAAAGGTTCGCTTTGGCTTAATACCTCGCCCCATTCGATCTGTCTTAATTCCTTGCCGTCTCTGAAGCAGTAGCTTCCCAAAATAGCTAGAATAGAATAGTAGAACAATAAATAGACCTGCCATTTGAATATAAACCATGTGCATCGCTCCTTATTTTTATATTTCTGAATACATATTGCCATATCTTTATTAGTCTTTTATCAACTGTTATGATAATGCCATTATAGTTGAATAGTTGCTCAACTGTCAAGCAATGTTTTAATGATTTATATTATAAAAAAATATTTATTGTACGAAAAGTAAAAGTAGTAGTAACAAACTATTTTAATAATAAAATACACTTTTATTACAATATATGGTATAATATTTGATTTGACTTTTATCTATTGACTCTACCTTTGGGTAAGCAGTTATACTTAATGTAACCCACAAATTCAGAACATTAAGAAAGAGATGAAGATATGATCAAAATTCAAGAGATTACATCTAAATATGATATTACAGCCAGAACCCTTCGTTACTACGAAGATATGGGACTGATACACAGTATCAGAAGTAATGAATATGCATATCGATTATTTGATGAAGCTACGATAAAAAAATTGGAACAGATATTGATTTTAAGAAAGTTAAATATCAGCATAAAGGATATTCAGCGTATTTTCAATTCATCCAGCTCGGATGTAGTTTTAGAAGTTCTCGGTAAAAAAGTACAAAGTATCGATGATGAGGTAACGCTTTTACATGAATTAAAAGGAATTGTATTAGAATTTATCCGTGAAATAGAACAAATAAATTTTAATAATTCCACAGATATAAAGCTGCTTTTTGGCAAAGCGAAAGAGGTTGAAGATTATCTGACAAATGTCGATTATATCGGCAAGCCCTCCAATATAGGCCGTTTTATTGAAGTAACCGAAAAGCTGGAGAAAAAACCAGATATACGAATTATAGAGTTACCTTCCTGTAGAATGGTAACTTCTGGCGTAAAGCAGGGGAACAATCATAATAAATTTGATAAGATGTGGAGTAAGCTTGAAGTAAAAAGAAAAGACAAGTTTTTTCCAAGAGACTTTATGTGGTGGGATAAAGAAAATAATGGCCCTGTCTGGTGGTATGCGGTTGAAGAGTGGGTAACCGAAGCCGATATCAGCGGCTTTACATTCATAGATTTCGAGGGTGGTATGTATGCTACAGCAATTGTACCAAACTTTGATTATAATGAAGCTTTACGAGCATATAACGGTATAAAGGAATGGATAGCAATTCATGATGATTTTGCACTTGACGAACGTTCAGGACACGAAGCTATGTGGCATGTAACCAGTCCTGATATTTCAAATATTTTAGGTTATAAGCAGGTTGAGT
The DNA here is from genome assembly GCA_023407575.1 of Bacillota bacterium. Classification (GTDB taxonomy): domain Bacteria; phylum Bacillota; class Clostridia; order Lachnospirales; family Lachnospiraceae; genus Mobilitalea. Next base: position 430 of record JAEYLX010000038.1, on the reverse strand, counting down.
ATTTTTTCCCAATTCGGATAAAAGAAAAATCGGGATCTAGATGAAAAATTGTAACATAGGTTTTATATTTTTATCAAGGGGATTGGGATTATTCACATATAACAGTATTTGCTGTCAATTGCAATAAATGATAAAAAGAATTTTAAAATAAGTGTTCTGAAAGCCTTGATTTTAAGGCTTTTTGGTTTGTAATTATCTTTAGACTAATTAATTTTATAAATTAATGAAGTAAATGACAAATAGATATTAAACTCTATTTTTTTGTTATAAATAAAAAATTATATCAAATTATGACATAATATGTGGACTTGTGTCAATAACGTAGACACAAAAAGTTTAACTTTTGATACCGTTTAGGCAGCCTCATGAGCAGCCTGCGGAGTCAAATAATTAATGGCACCATGAATCCTTTTTCTATTGTACCAGGATT
>JAEYLX010000008.1 GCA_023407575.1 Bacillota bacterium | reverse complement strand
GCAGGAATAGCGTGCCATCATTTGATTGATGTGATTGTCAAGTAAAGCGGTAAAAAACCAGTTTGGTGTGTAAGATTTAGGCATGTTGATGACTCCTGAAAGTTAATGATGTTTTAAGCTCTGTGAGCGAATTAATGCTTTCGCTCATAATCAGATCTAAAACGGTAATAACTTACAGACGGTATTTATCAGGCATGCTGTAGCAGAATGGATGGATAATTTTCATTTTGTTTAACATACAAGATAATCAGAAACGAACAAACATAATCAGGAATCTCTCCTGTCAATTTCATTGTTTATCCTGCGCTGTTAAACATGACGGAATCATGGATACCTTATCAAAGAGTAAACATTCAGTTAATCAGTGACGACTGAAGAATTGAGGCTCACCAGAATGGTTAAAACACTTCAGATAAACAATCATTGTTAATCCAATACAGTTCATGATGGATAAATTAAAATCAATTGCTGTTTCACTAAAGATGAAAACAGATAGATATCAGCAATAACGTAGTAGAGAATAACTTATCTGAATATCATATGAGTTACAGTAATTATGATTGAAGGATGGAGTGAATACGATAACAAGAGTAATAGTAATGGAATATGCAAAGATTGAGAGTGAGTGAAGACAGGAAGTAAATAACAATAGAGATCATATAAAAAGGGAGTGAGCAAAGAGCATATAAAGAGTAAATATAATTATAGTAATAAACCTAAATTAAAATTATCCATGTTTGATGAGTAAAAATAATGTTAGGAAATGAACCTGTTTAAAAACTCGTTATCATAGATTAACCGTTCAGATGCTCAACGAACTCAATAAATTGGCTGAGTCTAGTGTATTAACTCAGACCTGATCTGACAGTTACCGGTTATGTAAACATTTATCGTTGCTGCCAATGCTTGGATTATTGTCCTCAAGGTATTCGCTTTACTTACAAGCTAATTTTGAAACAGATGTCGCGCTATTTTAGGAAGAGAATCTATGCAAAAGTTTGCTATGAGCGAGGAGCGGATGTTTATGATTGTTATCAACGAGGCCCCGTGTCTAACAATCTCCTGTGTTAATAAGCAGGGGCTGGAAACTTTGAATCAAAATGTTCATTCTTAACGCAAAGCTTCTGCGATAGTAGTAATATCGGGAAGTGAAAAGCTTCCTCCCCCCATAAAAAGTTTGTAAAACCTTTCACCTAACCCTGTAAATTCTAATCCTAAAGGGATGATATCATGCCATGCCAGCAAAGATACATAACCATTTCCGCCAGCACTCCTAACGCAGACTAATCCCAAATTATACAGAGCATAAATTTCTTGGAGGAGTGCTACAGTACTTGCTTGCATATTGGCATTTTGGGTTCGATAGTCATGGCTTCTCAGATTTTGAAAGTCAGAATATTGTGGTTTCATCATGATCAAACTCATAACACAGAGCTGCCGATACGTCAGTGAATCGAACAACCGGAGATAGTAATTCGCTTCTTCTGTACTCACTCCCGGAGAGTAGACCATATTTGCATAAAAATTCCCTAGAAGAAGAATCTTCTTTTCCTCATACTCTTCACGCGCCCTTCTTAACGTCCCCTCCAGAATTTCTTCTGCATCACTGCGTTTTCCTTCTTCAGAGTTAAAGAAATCATCTTTTCTGGGTTCATTACCTGACAGAGCGACCTTTTCAATTTTATTGAATGCAACTGCAGCAGCAGCACCAACGCGGACTTTTTCGCGTGCAGACATCGTACGATCAGCCACATCACCGAGAAGTTTTGCACCAGCTTTCGCGACAATCACCCCTAACGAACCAGCCCCGGCAGCCCCCACAGGGCCAGTTGCAAAAAAGCCAATTGCACCGCCAACTGCAGCGCCAGCTATCTCTGCACCTATCGAAATCAGCGATTTGGCTTTTTCAATATCTTCTTCGTTTGATCTATTCATAGCTTTATCTTCTAGGACAGAATAATGGATGGTTGTAATGAAGATACCTTTACCACATGAAAATCATTAACTCCACATTACCTGATGACAGTGAACTGTTGTCCGTTGATTAACGCGCAATAATGCTATTCAAATGGATGTTTGACCACCTGGAACTAACCGCTGTAATGACATCTATTTTTGGTATAGAGGGGACCAACCGGCGTGTCCTCAGGTCCGATATGAGCGAGGAGCGGAAGTTCAAAATTTTTCATAACGACTGATAAGAACAACACTAATTTTCGAACTTACTGGTACAAAAAATTTCCATAATCTTATAAAAAGTGGGGGAGTCAGTATGGTTCAATATTTGAAATACTACTTGTTTATGTTGAGAAAATTTTAAGCTTGACCTGGTTACCAGATTACAGCCGATCAACACCTAGACATCGAAACTTAGAGGTACCTCTGCTTTCAGGCATACTTAGAGGTCTATGTCTAAACCACCCGCTATGCAGGTGGTTGATTTACCTAATTCGGCCTTGCTTGAATAGCAGACTCTATAGCTGCTCGGAATTCCGGGGCATCAGTTCTTAATCGATAATCATCAAGGGTATTGAATATTTCTAGAAGTTCTCTACGATAATGCGGCGGTGCTGAATTACCTTCGCCTCTAGTGGTGAAAATTAATAATGAGTCAGCGACGTCTTTTAATTTTTTATTCCTTTTCAATCTAATATAACAAGATACAACTATATCAAGAATATGTTTTCTAGATTTCAAGGTGAGTTTTTTATTAGGCATAACCAACTGCAGCATAGCACCAAGTAATTTGGTAGCCTCTTTTGAAATATAATGAAGATCGAAATTATCTATTTCTTTATTTTCTTGAGGAATCTCCTTTTCATCTATCCATTCGCATTGTTCTGCCCAATCTGTAGCGACGCTAAATAAATGACAGAGAAGGAAGTGAAAAGGTGTTTCCCATTCACCACTATATTCATCCGATTGCCTATTCATATTCTTTATAATTTTCCTTGCAAAATATGAATAGTAATGCAACCATAAATGATACACCAGACCCTGGTGAATACCTTCATGAACCATAATTTCAAACAGCGTGACACCTGAGTAAATAGGACATTTATATTTTGAAGCATCGTAATAGGAACCTAAAGACTTATTAAGTGCAGCAATAATTTTTTCATCTTCATCTAACCTCCAGTAGAGATAGTCACCGATATCACGGTATATTGCTAAATCAGCTGCAAACTTAGCATTGGAAAAGAAAAAATGTAATATACGGTTGTTTTTTGGAATCAATAAACGATGTCCTCGACTAACGTTAAGATTATTTTTAAGCTCAACATATAGACGACTGTTAGGTGAACCAAGTAATGCACTGATAAAATTAGAAGTAAAGTCAGAACGAACTATTGGCTCGATCTTGATTAACTCAAGGCAGAGGGATGGGTGCGCGAGTGCAAAGCGATTGGTAAGTTCAGGTGATGAGACAATATTTAACAATGCTTCATGTGCATGTTCAGCAGCTGTCTCGCGATTAGAGAGCGGAGATTGTTAGCTATCTTATCACAAAGTCGATTCTTCACAGGTCTATCAATTATTGATATTAATTTTTCTAGTTGAGGTGCCAACAATTGTGCCAGATCGTCGTATCGTTTAGTAAGGTGCAAATTTTCCACTAACTCTAGAAATATCCCTGTTCTTCCAATTGAGAGTTTAGGGTTTTTTAAGCGAAATAAAATGTAAATAGCAACTGCGAGTGATATCAGGTATACGGCACTTGAACTATCTAATCCCCATTTCCAGGGGCCAAAGCTAAAATATAAGTCTAGTGATTTTAAAGCCGGTGCAAACACCAAATAATTGCTTAGTAAGAATGCAAACCCAACAATTACCCAATCCCACCACGCTAGGCAGAACCTTAAACGTAGTCGAGCGTTTGGCGTAATAAGGGCCCATACAGCAGCAATAACGCCCAATATGGTAAGTAGACTTGATGTATCAATTTTGGTTGGCGGTGTCATAATTTCTCTTGTAATCATTGTTTGATGTACATCGGAATGGTTTCAAATGATAAGGCTCTGTGTATGATAAATCAGAACGTTATGCACGTTTAAGAATACCCTCAAAATGGCACATTTTAATCTAAAAATGGCATTAAATGGACACTACTTGTCCACACAAGTTTTTTTTCAGTCGGCTTTTCCCGACTAACGTTTGGGGTGTCCTATTGAAACTACGCTCCTTATAAAAGCAATACTGTAGCTGTATGTTTATCAAAGGGGTTGTGCTAACCAAATTACTGAAGCCTAAGGTCCGCTCTTGGCACAAAGCAGACTATGAGAAGAGAGATGCTATAACATTTGAGTCCTACCAATCGATCTGTTCATTTCTATGAATGGCAGTAAATGCAAATAACCAGAACAACCAAACGTTTTTCGACTTATACTCGATGTTGCAAAGAGTGGGGTGTGAAAAGCAAGCGTGCGAACGGAAGTAGATGGCAATTCATTGCATTACTTCAGAAAAACTTTTTCAGGAAACGAGCTAAGGGCGTCAACCAATGCCCTGTAGCATAAGCTCAGGCACCGGATGCCGTTTTACAGGCTTCACCTGCCATCCAGAAGATGTCCCGACCAACGACTGCAACCATAATTACGTTGACCTGAACCGTCATGCAGCTTCGTTTCATTTTTCACGAGATAACGGGCTCTCTCCAGGGCTTTCTGCATCGCTTCCACATCACCACGCTTGATCCAGAGAACAGCGGCTTCACCCGGCTTTTTGTCTGAAGCCTTCCAGGTATCAGGACATCCACCCGACAAAGGCGTGTCATCGGAAGAAGGGCGAGCATCAGACGATGCTGGTTTACGGGAAGGCGTCCACCTGGAAAAATGGACCAGGCCATCGCCTTGCCAGGGCTCAAGATGCAGGGCGCTGCACCATGCCTCCTGGATCATCGTCGCCAGCGAAGACGATTCGCTGAAATCCCCGATCGAGCACCAGGTATCTTTGTTGAGCAGTAATATCACGTGATAATGTTTCCTGCCTTTTTCCTAGCCGAACTCCCGACACCAGAAATAACGCAGGCTGGTTGCATGCACACGCTGATTGGCACATCTTTTTTTCCGCTGGTAAGCCTGGATTTTGGCTTTCAGGGATTCGAAAAAACGAGAAATCACCGCTGAATCTAAATCGGTATCCATGATGGTGGCAGGCATATACTCAGGAAACCGTAAATCCACCCGGATTAACGAGACGGCACGGTGCTGCGCCAGGGCACTGTCGAGAAGGCTGTCAAAACGGGATAACCAGTAAGCATTGTGTATTGGTTGGTTCATGATGAGAGAACTCCGTTGATTTGGATTGACTTCACATCATTCATCACCGCGGTAAAACTTTACCGCATCCCGCTATTTAGCAACATAACCTGCTCCTGACTGCAGCGAAATAAACCATCCCGGAACGAAAAGAAGAGCCTGCACGCAGAGGGAAAACACGCAACAACATGAACGAATTTAAAAACAATACGGTTAAAGAGAAAAACCTGAAGGGAAACAAATCCACAGGACATTCAAACAAAACACCAAAAACGCAATCAGAACGCTTTCTGGCGCTGTAAATCAACAACAACACCAAAACCTACAGCTTAACCATATAACTCAATCACAAATGCGAAATGGCACGCTTAAAACCTGGTTACAGATATCCCGCCACAAGAACAAAAACCACCAATATCAGAATCGATGTTCTTATCCTGAAAACGTTACGTTTCACTCCGCGCCATAAAAACGATTAACCATAGATAACGTAAACCTCATCTGAATCAAAACACCAGAACCAATCATCACGTTTTTTCTGAAAAGAGTCTCATGATGAAGAGAATTACCTTGCGCTGATAAAAAACACCAGGGCCAGTTAATCATCTCATCAATCTCATCGTTACAAAAACATCCATAAAACCATTTAACCAAATCGTCGTAAGCACACAGTAAATCACGCCAGGCCACCTCAATCGGATTTGCGTTTTTACATAAAGACACTTGTTTCAGATTAACGATCTAAAACACGAAAACTCAGAAAAGGTTAAACGTAACTTCAGCAAAATAGAATGCCATCTTGATTGCTTAAACAGGAAAGATTGTTTTGTGGCAGCATTAAACTGATTTTAATTTTCGTAAACACAGGAGTAACAATTTTACCAAACTGGATGTGTATCAGACAAAGCAATGTGTATTGTAATGTTTAATGAAAACACTTTTAGAAGTGTTTATGAAAATACGTGTATGTTTAGTAAAACACTTAGTAAAATACGTATATAGTACCATTCCCGACATTCTCAACATCTTCAGACATCCATGCAGACTGAGTGTTGATTTCAGTTTTTCACGGCCAGCATGGATCTTTACTGGTCAAAAAACAGACATGTTTACTCTGGAATTATTTTTCTGATTCCGTCTTCAGAACAACAAAAACTCGTGATAACTCTACAACAAACTATCGTAATTGGCTTCTGTAACCCCGTCACTTTTCCTAAGAAACGTGCCCCCATATGATGCGGGAGAGATAAGTCATC
>JAEYLX010000073.1 GCA_023407575.1 Bacillota bacterium | reverse complement strand
AAAGTTAGAAGAAGGATAGAAACTAGTTTTTCTCAATTAACAGAACAATTAAATTTAAATAAGGTTAAAAGTAAATCAATGCTAGGATTTATAACTAGAACCTCAATAAAAGTTTTAGCTCATAATATTTCATTTCTAATAAATAAATTGATGAAAAATGATGATTCTATGGCTAAGATAAAAAGATTAGTATTTGGTTAATATTTACAAATACTAATCTTTATGGGAGATTGTTTTTTGAAAAAAGCAATTTACTTTATTTGGAAAATAATTTTAACTAGCACAACAGATTAAAGTAACTAAAATTATTAATAATAAAAAGAAAGATGTTGTTAGAACTGATAAAGTTAGAAATAATCTTATAAAAGAGTTTAAAAAAGCAGATTTAAAAGCATTAGAAGAGAAATACCAAAAGTTTTGTATTGATGAAGAGATAAAAGAACTTATAGAAGTTTTAAAAGAAACAACCTTACTGAAAGAAAAAACAAAACTAAAAAATCGAGAAATATATTTAAAAGAATTGCAAGTAGCAATATTAAAAAGAGAAAAAAAATTATCAAAATCTAATGACATAGTACGTTGTAAATGGTATGAAAAACTAGATAATTTTATAGATTTAGATACAAATAAAATAGAATTATTAAATGAAGTTTTTAGAACAGGTAATGTTAATTTAGACCTAAGGAGATTGCATGATGAAACTAAAAATAATCATGTAGTAGTAAAAAAAATAAGTGAAGATAAATATGAGTTAGTTATGGGTATCGCTGCTTATTGTAGATCTAAGATATTAGATAAAACAGTTAAAGCATTAGTAACAGATTTAACGAGAAAAGAATTTGTAGAAAGTTTAAACAAATAATATAAAGGGGATATTATGATAAGATCAATTAGGCACGAAAAATTTGAAGATAACTATTTCACTAAAAATAGAAAATTAAAGATAGAAGAGTATGATAATGAAGGAAAATTAATAGATGTGATTGAATTGTCACAAAAAGATTTTTGGGAATTTTATATGTATAAAAATAATGGTTACAGCTGTATAGATGTAGCTAGGAAGTCTGATAGAGAATATTTTTCAGGAGAAAGATTAGAATTAGCAAAAAAGATAATAACTATAGCTTATAAAGAGTATTTTTCTATAAATACTATAAAAAAAATAGAAAAACTTTTTGAACAATATACTACAAATCAAATTAAGTTTGCTTTAGAATTCAAAGATTATTTTTATGGCGTTTCTGAATATAGGTTTATAGGAGAAGATGAGAAATTTATTAGAACACTTGATTTCATTCAAGTACTTGAGTATTTAAAGTCAAAAGGTGGTTTTTGGTATGCTGTAGATAGTAATGGTAGAAAAGGTATGGCTTACCTTAATCATCCTACAAAAAAACAAATAAGATATCAGAAGAGTAAAAACAAAATGGATATTGTATTTTTAAATTTTGAGGATATGAAAGAGTATTCAATAATAGATGATGAATTAAAATAATTTATAATATCTATATATTATTCTTTGTTCAATCTACATAATTCGACATTACTTCCTAGTAGAAAAAAGCACTTGGACAACAAAAGAGTAAGAGGAAATTATATAACATTCCTCTGCTCTTCCCTTTCTATTTTAATTACAAAATTTTGCAAAATTTTGTAATTAAAATAGAATTTAGGTTAATTTTATAAAACCTTATAATTGTTTATATTATTTTATAAAATTTTATAATTATTTTATAAAATAATTATTGCAAAATTTTATAAAATTTGGTAATATTTAATCAAGGTTGAACAAGTTTTATAAAAGGAGGTGAAAAACTTGAGTAGAATTGTTTTAACTTTCAAAAATAACGATAAAGAAAAGGCGATAGAATCTTTTTTAGATAGCAAGGTATCTCCTACTGCTTATATAAAGGAGCTTGTATGGGAGGCTATGAATAACGGAACTATAACAATACCTGTTAAATCAGAAGAGCAAAACCAAGAACAAGAATCTGCTAAAAAAAGTAAACCTAAAGTTGGTGGATTTAGATAAGCACATTTAAAATTTAATATTAGAAAATTGGAGGAATGAGTATGAAATTTGTTAGTGTAGGAATAGACTTAGGAAATAGTATGCTAAAAGCTGTAAAAGAAGTTTCAGGAAAAAAGGTTAGGGTTAAAGTTCCTAATAGAATCCAGTATGATAAAGCTATTAATCCTAAAGCAAAAAAGGTTGAGTTTGATGGAAATACAATATTTGTAGGAGTTGGAGAACTTAATAATAATGTTCAAAAGCACTCTAGAAAACATCTTTTAGAACAAACTTTTGTTATGATAAATGAATTATATCCTAATGAATCAGAATTAAAAGTCGATTTACGTTTAGGGCTTCCACCTATACAATATTTTAATGATTCTTATAAAAGTAACTTTGCTAGTATGTTCCCTGTTGGAAAACAATTTGAGTTTACTATTGATGGTATAGCTAAAAAGGTTACTTTTGTATCATTAGAAATTTTTGTAGAAGGATATTCAGCTTTTGTTTCTAATATCGAAAGTATCGGAGATAACAAACAAGATATACTAAGTATAGATGTTGGTGGAGGAACAACTGATATTTGCAGTTTCTCATATGATTATGATGATGAAATGTACTATCCAAATGATACTTTAACTATACCAAAAGGTGTTATTGACTATGGTTTAGAGATAGCAAAACATTTCAATGAAGTAGAAAATGCGGATATATCAAGCAAATATATAGATTCTTTACTTAAAAATAATATTGAAGAAATTGAATATAAAGGTAAGAAATATAAGCTTGAAAATTATTTAAGTTCAATAGATCCTATAGTATACGATACAACAAATAAGATAACAAATAAGTTTGGGGAACTTGATAGATACATAGTAGTAGGTGTTGGTGGAGGTTATAAAACATATAACCGTATAATTAAAGATAGAATAGCATCAGAAATAGAATTAGATGAGGATTCTCAATTCTTTGGAAATGCAGAAGGATATTTAGAACAATAAATCAAAAAAGTCAGTAGCGACCAACTACTGACTTATGAACAACATACAATAGAGTATGCCGTATAACTTAACGATAATATAAGTATACTCTATTGGATAAAAAAATACAATAGAGGAGATATATAAATGGAACAGTTAATAGTAAACGGAATATTAGCATTAGAACAACTTGAAAAGGAGCATGGTAGATTGGGTGCGATTACTGGAATAGTTATAATATGTATAGCTTCATTAGCAGCAATGGCTATAATAGGTGTTACAACTATAGCATGGCTAAAAGTAGTAAATTGGGCTTTACAACACTTCATAGGATGGACACTATAATATGGAGCAGTTATATTTTGAAATTTTAGAGAATGAATTATACATAAGCAAGACTTGTGAAGAATGTAAAAATAGGTGTAAGGTTTATTGTTTAAGTAAAGATGCAACAATATATTGTAATAAATTTAAAAGGCTAGATTAATTCTAGTCTTTTTCTATTGTAAAAAAGGATTAGATGTTTCTTATATAGAAATGTTTCTTATGTATATTAAACTATGAAAGTAGGTGTTACATTGCTTAAGAAACTAAAGAAGGATGATTATAATTGGACTGGTAAATATATCAGAGAATACAATGAAATGGTTTCATATTATGAGAAACAGTTAGAAGAAAAGAATAGGATCATTGAGTCTTTAAGTTTAGAAAATGATAATTTAAGAAAGAACATCAAGTTTCAAGGTAAACAGAAACAAATTTCTGATAAGGATATAGATAAAATAAGAAAATTAAAAAATGAAGGTAAGAGTTATAGTTACATATCGAGTGAAACGGGATGGAGCAAGGCAACTATAAGTAGAGTTATTAATAATAAGAAAAAAATATATTAAAATATAACTAAATATATATTTTTTAATTTCTAAATTTTGTAATATAATAAAATTATATACATGTTGTTTTTTAATTAAATGTTATATATTAGTTTTAAAAATACACTATTTTGATTTGAATATATTTAAAAATTGAAATATAATAATATATTGAATTAAGTTTAATATATTATTATATTTCAATTTTTAAAAAAATACACTTTTAATTACAAAATTTTACAAAAATATAAAAAAAGTATGATACATTTATAAAGAATGGAGGTATTATGGATAAAGTACAAAAAGAAAAAAATATGAGATACATATTGTGCATTATTTTTTTTATTGTTATTACTTCTATTGTTTTATTGATTAGTAAAAATTATTTAGAAGATATATATTATATAACTCAAATATTAGGAATTATATTTGTAGCGATTGGTTCATACATAGCAATTAATCAATATATTAAAACTTCAAAAAATGAAATAGATAAATTTAACAATGAAAGAATAAAAAAATCAATAGAATTAGCTGAGTATTATAAAGATAATATTCTTGGTAATATGACTATAATTAGTGAAATATATGGTGCAACAGGTATATTGGATATAATAAAAAAGACTAAAGGAAGTCATATGGAAAATTTTGATAAACATGAATTAGCAGAACTACTATCTACTGAAGATTTAAATAATATAAAAAAAATAACAGATTCAGATGAGTACTATTTTATTATAGATATATGTTGCTATATGAAAGGAATTAATTTAATTAATTATCATAAAGATATAGATCATATATTTGATTTAGAATTAGATGAAAACTTAAAAAATACAATAAATAAATTAAATAGAGGCAAAACTCATCATATATTTATGAATAATATAGTTATGGAAACATTAAATAACTTAGAATTTTTTTCTATGAATTTTAATTATAATATTGCAGATGAATCGGTAGTTTACCAATCTCTTCATAAAACATTTTTAGAAGTTGTCTATTTGTTATACTATAATATAGCTGTAAATAATGAACCTGGTGATAAAAAATTATTTACAAATATTATAGAGTTATATAATTTATGGCAAAAGAAATCAGAAGAAACTAAGAATGAAGAATTAAATAGTTTAAGAAGAAGTACGCAAAAAGGTTTAAGAGCAAATATTTAATAAAAGTTATATATATGTGTAAATATTTTAAAATTAGTTAAATATATATATAGTATATATTATAAGGAGGATTACTTATGGGATTTGATATCCAAACAATATTTGATGTTTCAAATGAATTAGAATATAGATTAAAGAAAGATAAAAATATCGAAATAATTGATGTAGATGATTTTGAAGAGATAGAATAATAAAAAATAAAAAGAGTACTGTTTCACAAATATATGAAATGGTACTCTTTTTATTTTTATTAACTAGTTTACAACCTTTAATTTTTATATTAAAAATATTTGACTTTAAAAAGGCATAAAATTTTTTGTTTTATGCCTTTTTTAGTTCTATATATTGAAATATCTATATTTATTATATCATATCCATATAAGTTTTTATATACTTCAATCATTTCTTTGTTTTTATTATATGATGAATTATCATATTAAGTGCAACACTAAAAAATGTATAAAAAAATAGCTCATAAGTTTATGTTCATGTTACAGTAATAATAACTACAAAATCACTTTACATGAAAGGACATAAAATTATGAACT
>JAEYLX010000022.1 GCA_023407575.1 Bacillota bacterium | reverse complement strand
GTTGCTCAAGCTATCCTGTTATCTTTACTGTTTTTAGGTTGTATCAATACGCGACCACAAAATGGTTTACGTATATAATACGGTTCGTGATATATCATCACTGACATATCTTAATGAAAAATCTATTGAGTATCTGTTAGGATACTTTTGAATCTCATGTGAAGATTCAAGTTTTTTAGAATTTTCAGGGTTGTTTCACTGTTCAATTATCAAGGTTCCGAATTGACTTCGCATTTATGTAAGTTGTTCTCGTTCGCGCCGTCAACTTTTTTAGTTTATCACATCTGATTTATTATGTCAACCACTTTTTTAAAGAAATTACATTTTTCGTGGTTATTCATCAGCGGTGAAACTTATTCTACATTCATACAAATGAAATGTCAAGATAAAAATCACATTATTGTTAGAAGTATTTTTTAGAGGAATAATTTCATTTGCAAAACTCTCATGCCGAATCGTCTACATGGTAACCAGAGGAAACACGCCTTAGAGTATTTTTGTCATATAAAAAGAGGAAGCATATATCCACCTCCCCTAAAAAAATAACATTTAATTACTTTAAAACTGTGTACATATGTGATTAACTGATATGTAAAGTATAAATAGATATTACATAATCTTAATTTCCATCATCTATTCCATCTGCATCATCTTCCATATTATCGTAATCAATATTCAGATTATGGAGTGCTCTTCTTTTTCTTCTTGCTTCTTCTGATGCTTGCATAATAAAATCTTTAATCTCACTAGAATGTCTAACCGTGAAAAGTACTAACATTGGATGCGTAGTATCTCCAGTATAGCAGGTGATGGTTCCAAGCTTAAATATTCTCTCCATCAGAGTTCTCGTTAGTCTAACATCCTGTATCTTATACATTAAGGCATCATCTTCTGTTATACTTAAAAATCCAGAGGTAATCGTTACCTTTTCCTCCGTTATGTTGTACTTTGTAAAACTTAGTGGTAATCCAAAAAATTTCACTCTCTTTTTCTCAACGAACCCCATCACGCACTCCCCTATATTATTTTAATTTTATACTTGCCGTCTTATCAGCTTTTGCTGCTTTTAAATTAATATTTGAAATATCCGCATCTTTGGATACTTCAAATATCAATAACACAGATTTGCTTTTACCAGACCCGAGGTCTAAATCTATATATTGAAGATCATTTTTCAAAAGGGTCAGTAATGGTTTATATACCGTCCCTGCGTTCACTTCTAGTTTATAAGTGATACCGGATTTTATCAAATTAATATTTTCCGTGGCTTTTGAGGTGTTTTTTATGCTAAACGTCGCTACAAGCAATTGATAGCCTTGTCTTGGTGACAAAGAAAAGTCAGCATTCTCTGTATTTTCAGGATATGAATCTACGAGTTTATAACTATTATACTGAACTGAAAACCCGTTTACTCCCATTACCTGTGTTAGGGAACTATCTTCCTGGGCTGAACTCGCAGGCTCTTCCCCATCTACTAATTCGGAATCATGCTTCTCACTATCTGTCTCTGCTCCATCTGTTACAATCCACTCAGTATCATCTTCAGGGAATATTAAATCCTGTTTGTAACTATATTCACTTTTAAGAAGTACACTTGCCATATATTCAGCAACGGAATCTTCCCGCCCCTCTTTTACGCTATATTCCTGAATGCAACCTGTTAACGAAATTGATAAAAGCATCACGAACAAAATTTTGAGATATTTTAAGCTCTTCATATCGTTATAGATACCTCCATTCTAATCCTATGTAGTATTTATTAAAAATAATAGTACCAATAATATATCACTTTTTGTTATATTCAGCAACAAGAATTACGTGATTTGGCAATATAACAACAAAGCTGTTGAACAATGGCATTAATTATGCCTTATTGTGCAACAGCCTTTACTGCTCTATACTGATTTTGTATCTAGTTCAAACCAAAACTCAACACCAAATGGATAATTACTTACGCCGCATTCTCTGTTATGTGAGTTCATTATTGCTTTGACAATAGATAATCCAATACCATTTCCACCATACTCTCTGGTTCTGGCTTTATCTACCTTATAGAATTTAATCCATAACTTTTGTAGTTCTTCTTCAGGAATTGGATCACCAGAATTAATCACCGCTACTCTGACATTATCCTTCCCTGGTATTAATTTAATTTCAATAATTTTATCACCCTTAACATGATTAAGTGCATTACTTACATAATTCATAACGACCTGTTCTATTAAATATTCATCAGCCCAAACATAGATTGGATCAACTTGGTTAAAGAAAAGTTGTACTTCTTTTTGCTTAAATAATATATCGGTCGAATTTAGTACAGATTGGATTAAAGCTGTAATATCAAAATAATCAAAATTCACTTGGTTACTACCGAATTCCAACTCATTTAGACTAAGCAGTCTTTTTACCATCTGATTCATCTTACTTGCTTCATCCATAATTACTTCACAGTAGTAATCGCGACTCTCTTCATCATCATGAATTACTTCCTTTAATCCTTCAGCATAACCTTGGATTAAGGATATTGGGGTCTTTAATTCATGCGATACATTTGATAGAAACTCTTTACGCATTTCATCTATTTCTATTTTTTGTTTAATATCTGATTCAAGTTCATTGTTTGCTTGTTTTAATTCAGATATTGTAGTCTGCAATTTATCAGACAGTGTATTAATACTTCTACCCAGCTCGCCAATTTCATTCTTTGCATTTTCATCGTATTTTGCATTAAAATCCAAATCTGTCATTTTTTTTGCAATTCCTGATAACTTTAGTATTGGATGAGTGAACTGCTTAGTTATAAAAAACATTGCCAGAGTCCCTACCATCATAACTATTATTCCTACATAAAACAGGAAAGTATTGGCAATGTCGGAACTCTCTTCTATACTTTTTAAATTGTAACGTATAAATACCGCTGAATTCGTCTTTATACTGTCAGATCTCTGATTGTCCGGGTTCATTCTGGGGGGATAATTATCTTCCTGTGAACCAGTTGAGGAATCATCGTTACCAGTCGTTTCATCCGATTGGGACTCACTTTGATCACCAGTTGCATTATCGCTTCCATTCTCACCTTCAGTTCCGCCACTACCATTATTATCTGGAATAATATCATTGGTAGTAGGATTCGTAAATAATCCCATTAAATCTATATAACTCGTATCTAATTGACTATCGTACATGCTATAAACTTCATAACCCTCTGTTGTTTTAAGTGCTTTTATGTTCTTCATATACGGATTGGATCCTGTAAAAAAATATCCCATCATACGATCTCTTAGATATAAGTTCTCTCTTTTACCCAAGTTCTCACTTGCTGGATATATCATAGCAAGATTACTATTTATAACATTCACTTCAACATTATATTTTGCTTCTAATCGTTCCATTTCTTGAGTATCGTGACCACTTAAATATCCTCTTGAAGTACTTTTTTCATAAATTTCTAAAATTTGCTCGTATATATCAGCAAGGGTATTAATTTTGTTATTAACATAATAATCCATTAAAAAGCTTTTATTAATGCTCCAGGTAATAAAAATAATTAGTACCACCATTAAGCTTAAGGTAAAGGTTATCTTAAATCGAATGGAATGTTTCATTCATCCACCTCAAATTTATATCCTAACCCCCAAATTGTTTTTATATAATCACCCTTATCGCCCATTTTACTCCTTAGCTTTTTCACATGAGTATCAATTGTTCGAGCGTCTCCAAAATAATCATAGTTCCAAACATTGTTGAGGATTTTTTCTCTAGTAAGTGCTACACCTTGATTTGTGATAAAATAAGTTAGCAATTCAAATTCTTTATAACTTAACTCTACTTCTTCCCCATTTATCTTAACCTGATGAGCAGATTTATCTAATATTATTCCTCCGATATCCATTGTGCCTTCCTCATTAACTGTGGTTCTTCGAAGCACAGCTTCTACTCTTGCTACGAGAATTTTAGGACTAAAGGGTTTTGAAATATACTCATCTACTCCGAGCTCAAAACCAAGCAGCTCATCTTTCTCATCACTTTTCGCAGTTAACATTATAATCGGCACTTTGGAATATTGTCGAATTTCTCTACAAACCTGCCATCCGTCCATTTTGGGCATCATAACATCTAATATAATCAGCTCTATGTCTTTTTTTGCAAAAAATAAATCAATTGCCTGTTCTCCATTTTCAGCTTCTATCACATCAAAGTTTTTTCGCACCAAAAAGTCTTTTACAAGCTTTCTCATCCTACTTTCATCATCTACTACCAGTATTTTCAGCTTATCCATTCGGCACCTCCAGTATATTTAAGTACTTCTTAAGCAAGATTATAACAGTGATTTTTGATGAAATTGTGAAATTATTAATGTATATGCAAAACTAATCAATATTTTTTTCAGACGGATATACCACTTGCCATGTATTGCGAAGACTATCCATCAACTTCATAATGTCTAAAGTATCTTTTAAGGGTACAATATCACTTTCCAGCTTTCCTTGTTTAAGGCAATCATTCACCTCTGCCGCCTCATATTCATAACCATTACAATCAAAAGGAATCTCACAGAGTTCTATTAAGTTATCATTAAGGTCTAATAGTTTTGCACTCTGGGCTGCCCAAAAATATGGGACTATAATTTTACCTTTATCTCCAACAATTACTGCATCCGTACCGCAGTTTACTGTAATTGCGGAGCTAAGATTTGCAATTACTCCTTCGTCTTTATATCTCATTGCTATCACATTAATTTCGTCAATTGCACTATTACCTAAATGAGCAGTGCTTACTACTTCATCGGGTAATCTACCCATTAAATAGATTGCATAAGTAACCGGATAAACACCAACATCTAAGAGTGCTCCACCACCAAGGCCTGGATTAAACAGACGACTATTTATATCAAACTCCGCTTGATATCCAAATGCCACATTAATATATCGTACATTTCCAACCTTCTTTTCCATGACCCATTGCTTTACTTGTTTTGCTACTGGCTGGAACTTTGTCCACATTGCTTCCATTAAAAAAACGTTATGTTCCTTGGCTAAATCAATTAAATACTTGGTATCTACTTGATTAAGAGTAAATGATTTTTCACAAAGCACCGACTTTCCATTCCTAATACATAGCGCAGCATTTTCTTTATGTTCCGGGTGTGGTGTTCCTATATATATTACATCTATTTCTGGATCTTTCGCTAACTCTTCGTAGCTTCCATAAGCTTTTATTATGGAAAAACGTTTTGCGAATTCCTCTGCCCTGCCTAAATCTCTGGATGCAATAGCGGTTAATTCCGTATCTGCCATAGAATTCAAAGCTTCGGCAAATTTAGAAGATATACCGCCTGCTCCAATAATTCCCCACCGAATTTTTTTCAAATTAGTATCCTCCCTTAATATATAACTAATATATTTATCTCACCGTGTCATTTTAATTTAGTCAGAAAAAGTATTCAACCCTCTAAAATTATTACAATAAATCTAATACACAGAAAATACAGTCTTGACTAACTCCATCAAGATAATTGTATTTACTGTGTATTCATTTGTAAAGCCTATCTATAGTTCTCCTATGTGGTTGTTACTCCCACTTCTACGGGAATCAAATTATATTGGTAGTAATCCTCTAAGATAACAAATCCAACCTTTTCATATGCTTTACTAGCTAGTGGATTTTTCTTATCAACAAAAAGCGTACAAAATTCATAACCCTGATCTAATAACTCTCTACTCATATAATACAGATTAGCAGCTGCATAGCCTTTGCCTCTTTGTTCCTCTGGGGTGTATACATAGGTGATAGCCATTCCGTGCAACAACTTTCTAGCTGCTATTGCCATAGACACCACTTGCAAATAATCATTTTCATAAAGATAAACCCGGTTCTCGTCGATATATTTGGTTACCTTCTTCAAAGCAGCTTCATAATCAAGTTCACACGCTAAGGCTTCAATTTTATATTCAATCATCCAATCTGCTAATAGTTTTGCATCTTCCGGTTTGGCTATTCTCTGTCTTCCCTCAATTGGTTTAATATCATTTACCACTCTTACTTCCATAATATCTAATCCAAGCATTGCCTGATAGGAAAATTCCATGTGATTTTTATATTCTTCAATAAAACTTAAACACAAATCACTTCTTGCTTCCAATATTTGAACTAATCGATTACTTTTCGCCATATGCTCCGCCAAAAATATGGATGCTTTATTTGACAGCTCCTGATTCACCGAAAAGATGATTAGGTTTTGCTCGTTTAAGAAGCAATAAATCAACATTAAAATGTCTTCTTGCAGTACCGCGCCGAAACTTCCTTCTTCGACTATGTTATCATTGCGATACTGAAAAGCGTTATATAGAATCATTTGGCCGGCCGCTTCTCTTTCCAGCAGCACTGCTTCATAATCTTCAAGAAATTTATGAGCTCTGTCATATTCTTTAATAATCATTCCATATCCTCCTTCTAACTCTATTTACAGTAAGGCACTTGCCGTTCTTATAGTCTGGTGATGCTGATGCTCCCATCTTTGTTTCTTCATATTACTCCTAACACAACCTACTGTCTACTATTTCCTTATTTGAATCCATAATTTTCTTTTTCAACTATTTATAATTTTCCCACTATTGTAAGTTTTAAACCTTGAACATAGTAAAAAGGACTGTCCGAAGACAGTCCCCTTTTAAGAATTAATTATGATTTTTTATTCTTATTTTTATTTGCAACAGTTACAGCTCCGCCAATTACTACAGCCGCACCAGCAACAATTAAAATAATCATAGGAGTAGACATAGCATCGGCATCTTTTGAATCTGCAGAAGTAGTTTTAACTACATCAGATTCGTTTGTTTCTGAATTATCAGAAGTAATCGTCATTACACCATCTTCTTCGCCGCCCTTATAAACCTTTTCTTCATTTACATCATTTGATGTTGTCTCATCTGAAGTAATACCTGAATTAGCAATGCCATCTCCATATGGAATTGGATCAACTAAAGGGTCAGCTGCACCAGTAGAGCCATCTTCACCTGTACCTTCAACAGTTGGTAACCCAGAGGCATACATAATACTGTCATCAAATTCTACTACCTTAACCTGATCCTTACCAACCAGTTCATAGATAAAAGCTGCCTTCTCATCTGTATATGTCGCAATACCAATCTCAATATTATCCCCGGTTACACCGGTATAATTAACAAATATGTCTTTTGCTTCTAAGTCACTTGCATGAGTTTTAAATAATATAGCATCAATCTCCGCTTGCTTGTCATAGAGCGCCTGCAATTCTGGAGTTACCTCTTCTGTTCCTACACTAGACGGGGTACTCACTGCCATTGCATAAGCTGATCCGGTATATAAAGTAGATATAAATAATCCTAATAATACTGCTTTCATTAAATGTTTTTTTATCATATAAATTCCTCCTAATATTTATGTTTTACTATAATTAATAATATTCTCGTCTTCTCGTTTCCCTTATCTTGAGTCTGTCATAGCTGGCGCGCCATGCCGCATTTACTTAAATTTAATGTAAGATTTATTCTTCATTTTCATCGTTACAAACATTAGACGTATTACTGCATAAAAGGGTTCCCCTTAATTTATTGGTAATATAAACCATAATAAAATGCAAAATTCCGCATGAATACAGTCTTTTTAATTATTGCTGTTGCGTTCTATGTTTTTTTACATATATCTCCTGTTATGTCTAGCATAAAATCATTCATCGTTTTTATACTAATTAATACACGATTAATTAAGCAAAACCTATCAGCAAAAATAATCTCAACTTGACTTTTTCTATCTTACCTATCATAATTTTCTATATTATAACAAACTAGTATAATTCTAGATAAAATACGAAAGGAATTAACAGTAATGTACCACAAATTCATTGAAGATGCTTTTAAACTGCGAGAGGAGAACATTCATGGAGCATAAGAACTCGTGGAAGCAATGGTTAAAAGAATACTTTCTAATTACAATAGGCATTCTTCTCCTTGTTATCGGTGTTTACTTTTTTAAATTCCCAAACAACTTTTCAATTGGTGGAGTAACCGGTGCAGCAATCATCATTAGTAGACTTACTGGCGATGTCATCAGTTCTGGTACCATTGTCCTTATTGTAAATACCATCCTTTTAATTGTTGGTTATATTGTGCTTGGTAGAAGCTTTGGTAACAGAACAGTCTACGGCAGTGTATTATTATCACTCTCTCTACGTCTTTTGGAGGTGCTTGTTCCAATGAAGCAACCTCTCACAAATCAACCTGTGCTGGAATTAGCATTTGCCGTGCTGCTGCCTTCTATTGGTGCAGCCATCCTATTTAATATAGGCGCTTCCAGTGGCGGAACCGACGTTGTGGCTATGATTCTTAAAAAATATACGAACTTAGATATTGGTAAATCTCTATTAATCAGTGATTCCTTTTTAACATTACTGACCTTCCCTGTATTCGGTATTACTACTGGTTTATTTTCCATCCTTGGTTTATTTTTAAAATCTACATTAGTTGATACCGTAATTGAAAACCTTAACTTAAATAAATACTTTACTATTATTTGTGAAGATCCAAAACCTATTTGTGACTATATTCTAAAAAATATTCACCGAAGTGCTACTGTTATTGATGCAAAAGGTGCTTTCTCCGAAAAGGATAAAAAGATTATATTAACGGTCATGAATCGTACCCAAGCAGTTAATTTAAGAAAATATATAAAGCAACAAGATCCTAACACATTTATTTTAATAACAAATACCAGTGAAATCGTTGGACGAGGCTTTCGTATGTAGTTGATTTATTAATTATTTTAATTCCCCGAAATCACTTTTAATAATAACAATCCAAGTACGACCAGTATTACTGGTCGTACTATTTTATATCCATTTTTTATTACGAGACCAGCTCCTATGTAATGACCCGCAATGCTAAATACTGCTGCCGTAACTCCCAACAAGAAAATAATTTTTCCATGGAGGATGAAAGTGACTAATGCTGAGATATTAGAAGCAAGATTCACGAGCTTCGTGTTGCCGGACGCTATTCTTATATCCATTTTTGCAAATGCAGTATAAATTAAAATAAGAAAGGACCCTGTTCCTGGTCCATAAAAGCCATCATAGGTACCGATAACGAAAGAAGCTATACCTGCAATTATAGCAACATTTTTTCGCGGTAAGCTTTTTATTTCCTCTTCTGCTTTTACTTTTTTGCCCCACAGGAGGTAGCTAGCGATGAAAGGAAGCAAACCTACCAGCATATACCTTATGATGCTTTCATCAATCAATAAAACCAAATTAGCCCCAAGCGAAGATCCGATCAGTGCTAGTACAATGCATGGGATAGCAATTGGCCAATCAACAAATTTATTTTTTATATATCTTGCAGCAGAAACTGTAGTTCCAACTGCTGAAGACAGTTTATTTGTACCTATTGCAAGATGGGGCGGAATCCCTGCTATTAAGTAAGCTGGCAACGAAATCAAACCACCACCCCCAGCAATTGCATCGACTAATCCTGCAAGAAATACCAATGGGCAAACAATTAAAAACATTTCAAAATTTAATTCCATTTCGAATCCCCCAATACATGTCACTTAGATATTTGCAAATATCTATTCAGACTTAATAATATCCCAGAAGTTAATGGGCAAAGTAAGTCAAATTTGCATAATACTAGCAAGTATATTGTGTTATAACAATAAAGTCAACGAAGAGCTAAGGAGATATCACATAAATATAGGTAGAAGCTCATATTATATAGCAGATAGTACAATACATGAGGTGCACATTATGGATTTTCAACAATCCCAAACTTATAAAAACCTTCAGGATTCATTTCGGCGGGAGTCTGAATTAACCGCTTTTTATTTACTTAATGAAGACCAGGCTAGACGTGAAGAGTTTATTGAAATAGGAAATATCTTCGCAACAACTGCAAGAAACGAAAAAGAACACGCCAGAATTTGGCAGAGATTTTTAAATACCGGGATATTACCAAATACAGAAGAGAATTTACTAGCTTCTTCAAATTCTGCAAGTGACCTTATTGAAGTATACAGAAACTATGCCCGAACCGCCACTGAAGAAGGGTTTTCGGACATAGCTGCTATGTTTAATGGAATTGCTAATATTGAATTTAATCATGACCTTGCTTTTAGAACCCAATATAATGATGTTGTAACGAATCAGGTATTCTGCAAGCCCGAGGATACTTTATGGATCTGTATGGAATGCGGTAATATTATGAGCGGTAAATGCGCTCCTGAAATCTGTCCTGTCTGTGGTTTTCCACAAGGCTATTATAGGGTATTTACCAACCAGGAAATTTTTTAAAATTGTTGCAATAAATGCGGAAGCGCTAAATATCTTACATAATATTCATCATAGGTCAATTGACTATGGTAGACTTTCGCTGCCAGTCTTCTTCCTAAGTATCGAAAATGCCAGGGTTCATAGTTATAACCTGTAATATGCTCTTTTCCCTTAGGATACCTTAACAGATAGCCATATAAATGTGAATTCGCTGCAAGCCATTTTCCTGCTACTGTATCTTCAAAATCCTCTTCAAGGTCATTAATATCCACTGCTAAGCCAGTTTGATGTTCGCTATGTCCTGGTCTTGCAGATACTCTGTCTCTAATTTTTTGATAGTCCTCCAGCAATATTTCCGGAGCTAGGTTTTTAAAATATACCGTATTCTGATAGGAGAAACTTCGAAAGGTAGAGATTGCTTCCATATAGATACCCTCAAGTTCTGCGGCTTTACACATTTGTTCAAAGGCAATTCTTGCATCATGGCGCAGCACATACTCTCCCGCATTATAGTGAGAATTTATCCGCTCTAAATCATCTGGTATATATCCACAGTCTAGTTGCAAAAATTTATTTACAAGTACAGTAGGATTATGATGATCCTTTACTTTACGTATAGAGGAGTAGAATGGTTGATGCAGCCCTATATTTACAAACGTAATTACCTGCTCAATCGTTAACTCTCTATTCTTAATATAATACTCGAAATACTCATCGTCTTTTGAACTAAGATAAAATGGATATTTACTTCTAAGGTCCACCATAAAAGAATCTCCTTTCGAAAATAATTGCTATTAAATATTATCCATATTTATGAGTAAGCGTTATGTAATAATTTATCACTAAAAAATCTACTTAGTATCTCTTCAGATTTTCTATTTCATTTACTTATTTATATTTCATCATATGAATACTGCTAATTCTTGGTTCACTTAGCTTTAGTCTAATATTAAATAACTATTTGAGCAAGTGTAGCAACCAGTTGTTTGTTATGAAAAAAGCCTGTAAAGGTATGACCCGATCTACTGGGTGGTCCCTTTACAGACTTTTTTATTTCTTTATCTATTCTTTTATCTTACTTTATTTCAACCTGCGCAAAGAGATTAGTTTGTAAATAACTGTGACCAGTAGATTACACCACCTGTTTGATATACGCCGATACCAACTTTATGAAAGTTAGCGTTCATGATATTGGCTCTATGACCTGGTGATTCCATCCATGCTTTTACAACCTCTGCTGGGGTTTTCTGACCATAGGCAATATTTTCACCTGCGGTTTTATAAGTTACTCCTGCCTGTGTAAGTGCTGTAAAACAACTTGATCCATCTGGTCTTGTATGAGAGAAGGATGTCTTTGTTTCTTTTGCTCGAACGTTAGCCGCAGAGGTAAGTGTTGTATTAGTGGTAAGTGCTGATAACCCTTCTTTCGCACGTTCTGCATTCACAAGTTTTAAAACCTGTGCTGCATAACTGCTGGTTGTACTATTCGTGCTTGTTGTCGTAGTCTTTGCTGGTGCCTTAGTAGGTGTTGGTGTCGTAGTAGTTGTCTTATTCGTAGTTGTTGTTTTCTTTGCATTGTTTTTCTTAACGGTAGCTACAACATTCTTTAAAGCTTTATTTTTTGTAATGTTTGTTGTTGTAATATTTTTATATCCTGCCTTACGAAGTGCCTTTACAACATCTGTTGTTGATTTACAATTTGATAAGTCAACATTCTTATATACTATCTTATTAGAAACTGTTGTACATGTTCCAAGCACTCCGGTTTCTGTTGTAGGGGTTGCCTCATTAGACTGGCTTGTTACTACTTCTTTATTTGTAACATTATCTACTACATTAGTAGAAACGTTATTTTCATTTAATTGAAGGTTTGTATCAGATGAATATTGATATGCACCAACGATGCCAGTTAATGATAATGCTAGTGTACATGCTGAAGTTATAATAAATTTTTTCATTTTGTGTACCTCCTTAATGGTATCTCTCTGCTGCTCCCTTAGAGTAACACATAGGGTATAGGGGTACAACAGCTAGATTCTGGATGTATCCACATATATTTCCATTATTATTCCAGAAACTGGGTATTCTAAACTATTGAATTACCAATTATAATTTTCTAAATAAAATCATATCTTCAGTTAAAATAAGAGTTTACACTAATACGGGCATTACGTTTGGCACATCCTTTTACTTATAAAAATGGAAATTATGGCTTACACTATACTCCAAAAATATGTTTCAAACTTTTTAAAAATATATTACATAAATATTAATTTATCGCTTGAAATGTAATAAATAGCTGGGTTTTTAAGTGATCGTTATGGATTACCATAATTTTTTATAGTTTTTTATCTAAGTATGGAGATACTATTTTTGAAAGTTAGTGTTCTTAGCGATATTTTAGAAAGTGAGGATACTGATGTCTAAATCCAAGTTATGTGGTTTTGCATTTGCATGTGTATTGGGTATTTTCGCAATGAATCCAATACCGGCTGCAGCTGAAGATAATTCAGAATCATTAACACTATCGCAAAAGAACAAAGATCAGCAGGACCAAAGAGCTGCTTTTGAAGATGCCGTAAAAAATGCAATTGAAAAATGGGGTACTTTAAACGATAAGCAAAAAGCTGAAGTTTACACTTTACTAGAAAATGAGATGAAAGCTGAATATTCGCTTTTAGATAAACTAGTAGAATTAGGGGTATTTAATAAAGAAGATGCAACCTTCATTAAAGAACGTATGCAGGAAAAGCTAAACTCCATAAAGAAAAGTGGAGATTTTCCTTTAGCAAAGCCCCAACGTGAAAGAAAGCAGTAATTAGTTACGACTGAAATCGATCGATTACGATTATGATATTGCTGAGTGACACTAACATTTCACTTACTCTATGATCCTTAAGGTGCTTAACCCTAAGGATCATTCTTCTTACCTCTGCTAGTCTTCTATTAAAACAAGAGTTCTCAGATGTATTATTTAAGAGATGCTATTTAAGAGGTGCTATTTAATAGGTGTTATTCAAGAAATTCTATAGCAGTGATTTAATGGGCCGCTGCCTTTTCCCAGATTAAGACCAGCTTTCAATGCGCCTGTAATATATTCTTTTGCTCTCGTAACACTCTCCGGTATGGAATACCCCTTCGCGAGGTTGCAAGCAATCGCAGAGGATAAGGTACATCCGGTACCATGTGTGTTGGGATTATTAATTCTTGCACCGCTAACCCAAATAGGTTTTCCTTCTATATATAACAAATCATCTGCAGTATCCGTTAAATGTCCACCCTTAAGTAATATCTTACCGCTAAGCAGCGTTGCTATTATTCCTGCGGCCTCCACCATATCCTCTGTATTTTTAATATTGATATTTGCCAAGGCTTCTGCTTCAGGAATATTCGGTGTAATAATATCTGCAATTGGTAGAAGCTTTGTAATAATTGTATTCATTGCCTCTTCATTTAATAGCCTGCTTCCGCTGGTGGCAATCATTACTGGGTCGACAACAATATTTTTAGCCTTGTATTTTTTTAACTTATCAACAATAATTTCAATTATCTCACTATTTGATACCATACCAATTTTAATTGCATCTGGGAAGATATCTGTAAAAATACAATCTAATTGTTGACCAACAAATTCTGGGGATGCTTCTAATACACCGTATACACCTGTTGTATTTTGTGCAGTTAAAGCTGTGATAGCGCTCATGGCATATATATTATGGGCAGTCATTGTCTTGACATCTGCTTGTATCCCTGCTCCTCCACTACAATCCGAACCCGCAATCGTCAATACTTTCTTCATTTTACTTAATCCTTTCTAATGCTGTACCATTGTTCTGGACAACTCTAACAGTTCTTTTGTCGCAGCTACTACATCTGCTTTAGCTAAGATGGCGGATATCACTGCAACGCCATCCACTTTTGAGCCGCTTAATTTTAAAATATTATGTTCATTAATCCCGCCAATTGCTACCACAGGAATATGAACAGCCTCACAGATTGCTTTCAGTGTTGCATGGGATACGTCATCCGCATCATTTTTGGTCGAGGTCGAAAACACAGCACCAACACCAATATAGTCTGCACCCTGTTGCTCAGCAAGTAAGGCCTGTTCCACTGTTTGAGCAGAAACACCAAGTATCTTGTGTTCACCAATTAGTGTTCTTACCTCCTGTGCACTTAAATCACTTTGTCCAACATGTACGCCGTCTGCATCAATTGCAAGAGCCACTTCAATATTATCATTGATAACAAATGGCACCTTATAATAATCTGTTATCTTCTTAAGTTCAGTTCCTTCTTTCACAAAACTCTCAAAGTCAAGGTCCTTTTCCCTTAGCTGTACAAAAGTCGCTCCTGCCTTTACGATCTCTTCCACCTGTTGTGCCAGCTTATTCTCTCCCAGCCAGGTTCTATCCGTTACTACATATAATAGCATAGATGCTTTATCTACTCTCAACCTTTGCACCATCCTTTAACAACTCATGATTCATCTTACTCATAAAATCTATTAGAAGCATACGATAAGTATTGGTTCCACCATCCATCTCCTGAAGTCTTTGATAAGCAAGTTCTCCGCAGAGTCCCATCGCTGTTACCGCTGTTGCTGTAGCCTCCAAAAGATTATCTGGATTAGCACCAATGTAACTGCCTATTACTGCCGTTAACATACATCCTGTACCGGTCACACGGCTCATGATGGGGTGACCGTTCATTATTATATATGCGTAATCAGAGTTCGCTACTATATCAATAGCACCTGTGATTGCGATAACGGCACCTGTAGATTTGGAAAAGTCTTTTGCAAAATTTAATACACTATCCAAATTATCTAAAGTTACTGCATCTGCAGCGGATGCATCTACACCTTGTGTATTCGCATTTTGTAAAGCAAGAAACTTAATTTCAGATATATTACCTCGAATAACAGAAAACTTAAT
The DNA here is from genome assembly GCA_023407575.1 of Bacillota bacterium. Lineage (GTDB taxonomy): Bacteria > Bacillota > Clostridia > Lachnospirales > Lachnospiraceae > Mobilitalea. The sequence continues at coordinate 83,418 of JAEYLX010000022.1, read as the reverse complement.
ATTTTGCAATAAATTTAGTGCTGTCTCATTACGAAGTGCGGATGCTCCGGCTCCTACCGGATCGAGTATAACCGGATGTCCAAGTTCATTTGCTTTCTTTCCTGCTACTAACATGGCTGCAATGGTTCTTTCATTCAGCGTACCAATATTAATAACCAATGAAGAGCAGATTGACGTAATATCACTAACCTCCGCAATGTCGTCTGCCATAATCGGAGAACCACCACATGCAAGAATAATATTGGCACAATCATTCACTGTCACATAATTAGTAATGGAATGAACCAGAGGTGTTTTTTCTTTTACCTTATCTAAAATCTTATCAAACATTTTTTTTACCCATCCTTTTCAATAAATAATTAGTAACTATGCTTAAGATTAATATAAGAACTATAACCGGTATTGTACTACCCAGAATAGTATTAACTCCTAAGAACACACGATAAATAATAAATCCTATCACCCAGAGGCTAATATTTACAATAGACCTTTGTTTTGTTACTTCTCGCTTATGTAGAATAAAATAATCACAGATTAAGATTACAGCCATTGGTACAAAGACCGATCCAATCATATATAGAAAGTCCTCATATAAGGTTATTGGAATAAAGATTGCAATCATTGTACCAATGGCACATACAGTAATGCCAATCGGCTTAGAGTCCCATTTCGGTTTTATGTTCCGTATACTCTCTGCTGTAGAGAAAACATCCAAATAGGTTGTCGTAACAGTAGAAAGAATAACAATTAACATAGCCGCTATACCAAGTCCAGCCTTCATAAGTATTGGAACGATATCCGAATTTCCTACAAAGATAGCTGCACCAAGTCCTATCAAATACATAAGGCAACTGCCAAAGAAATAACTTAAGGTGCTTACCAGAGTAAATCTTTTTGGTTTATCCGTATGTCTGGTATAATCAGATATCAAAGGTAACCAAGAAATTGGCATTGCAATTGACAGTTCCAGTGCCAATCCAAAGCTCATATCTTCCTTCGACGCGGGAGTTGCTTCCCCTCCCTGGAATATCAGAACACTGAGTATTGCCATTAATACAAAAAGTGCAACTACAGAAATATTATTTAACTTACCTACATTTTTAATCCCGACAGCAATCCAGATAATAATCAAAATTCCAATAATGATACACCATATGGAATTGTTTGTAATTCCAGCCCTATCATTTACTGCACTTCCAAAAGCATCTGCACCAATATAAATCATAACTGCAGTCCAACCAAGAAGCTGTAAAACATTCAACGTAGAGAAAAAGATGGAGCCATACCTCCCAAAAGACAATCCCACTGTTTCCATTGCTGATTTTCTACTATTCGCTCCGATTAACCCTGCAAGGTAAAATAGGATACACCCAATTATATGACCTATAAATATTGCAGTAATTCCTGGCCATAATCCCAGAGGTGCCAGTAATGCCCCTGTTGATATCTCTGCAATTGAGATTGCAGCTCCAAACCACAGCATTGAGCCGCTAAAAAAAGATAATTTGTTACTTTCCATGAGTACCTCCAAAATAGGATGTTGTTTTTGATTACATAAAAAAAGTGGGACATACCCAAAATAGGCATACCCCACTAATCGTCACTTTAGTGTATCTCCCTACGTTGGCATTATCCAAATCAGGTTAAAGGGTCGAAGCCTTTTGGTTCCTCTCAGCCTGCACACACAAGCTCCCCATTTCTAATGTTATAAGTTTATAATTTATTCTATCAAATGTCAATCAAGTATTGCTATCGTAAGCTTTATGTTACTGTCCAGCCATAGGAAGCTGCGAATTGTTCTGTTTAGTGAATTGCACGTTTTCTTTGTGTTCCACCCATTACATCAGATACATCATGTATTGTTACGAAAGCATTTTTATCCTTATCATTAATAATAGAAACTAGTTTCGATACCTCAAGACGGGATACTACGGAATAAAGAACTTCCTTTTTATCCTTAGAATACGCTCCCTTTCCTTCTAAATAGGTAACACCACGTCCAAGACGATCATTAATCGCAGAAGCAATCTCATCCGCATTTTCCGTAATAATCATTACAGCCTTTGCTTCGTCAAAACCTTCAATTACAATATCAATTGTTTTGTGTGCCAGAAAATATGCCAGCATCGAATAAAGTGCTCTATCCCAGCCAAGAACAAATGCTGCAAATGAAAATATAATAACATTACAGATTAAAACTATTTGTCCAATGGAAAACATACTTCCTTTGGTTAAAATAATAGCTATAATTTCCGTTCCATCAATTGAGCCACCGTATCTTAATATTAACCCTACCCCTGCTCCAAGTATAATACCGCCAAATACCGTAGCTAACAGGATATCATCCGTAAGTCCTGGAACTGGATGAAAAATAAAAGTAAAAATCGAAAAGGATGTAATCGCAAATAATGAAGTTATTACAAAGGTTTTTCCTATCTGTTTATATCCAATGAATAAAAATGGAATATTAAAAAGAAAGGTAAACAAACCCATTGGTAAATCTGTTAAAATACTAGTAATAATTGAGACACCAACAATTCCACCATCAATAATGTTATTAGGAATTAAGAATATCTCTAGACCAACAGCTGCTATGACAGCACCTATAAAAATAATTAAATATTTTTCAATAAATCTAAGAACATGATACTTTTTCTTATCCATTGGCTTTTTCCCGCCCCCTTCTTATCATAGAGGCTTCACTGATATACCGTTCACCTCGACCTGATCTGTGAGTTCAATTACCAGGCATTTACGCCCTTCAACCAACTTTGTTTGTACTAATTCCGTTCGTTCCGGATTCACTTTAATTACAACATCCGGCGTTTTTACTTCAAAAACTCTGGTGCTTGTCAAATTAGCAGCTACTAAAGTAGCGTTTTCTCCTGACAGGCTTTCATAGGTTTTATCGAATTCAATTAGCTTCTCGTCTTCCACCCCGCTCTCAACAAAAAGATTTCTTACCTCAGTCTTATCTAAGATTAGAGGTTCCGGAATCTCTTTTATTTTATGTTCTTCCAGAATTTCATTTAACTTCTCATGAATATTACGTACAATTTCAAAGTCACACTCTTCACCCAACGTTTCTTTAATCATTGTCTGAAAGGTTTCTTTTTGCAGACCTGCTGTCATTGGAAGTTCACAGCCCATTAATTGTTGTACAAAATCCTGTTTAAGCTCTTCTGCATCTTTTGAATAATATAAAACATTATGTATATCCGTGCTTCGGTCATTGAAAGCCGGAAATAAAAACCCTTGGTTTGGAGAGGATACCACCCAATCCTGTATTCTTTTTTGAATAAGATTCTTTTCTTCGTTGTAGCTTAGCCCTGGCTTAGAAAGATTAACCGGGCATAAACTGCATAATATATATCGATAAACCTCGTCTGAGGCATCATCCATCAGGATCTTATCACTGGTTTTACCGGGTACATCATAAGCGGCATAGACCACTAAAATCAGGTAGTTGCCAACATGTTCATAGCTATCAATAATTTTCTGATAGAACTCATCCACCAAGGTCTCGTCTTTTAACTCGCTATCCCTTAACTTTAGAAGAAACTCCTGCGTTCCTCCATCAAATTCAGAGGAAGTTGGAAATTCCATATTAATAAGATTTTTGCCTATAGTTCCTGATAGTGTCTTCTTAAAAATTTCAAAATATTTAAACGTCTCTTCTTCTGGCATACACAAAAATGATTCTGTGAACTTCGTTTTAATTGTCTTTTCACCATCGACATAACATACACTTACCTTTGTAATTGAGCAATTTTCATGCTTAAATTGCTTCCTTATCTCTAAAACTTCACTATTAATCATCAGTTTTTCTCCTTTGAAAATCTGGCTTAAGAAATATTTTATTGAAATCTATCAAAGCCTAACCGGAATACGGCAGAATTATAATCAGAATACGGAAGTGAAAAAATTGTTTCTTTGGGATATAATTTTAACATTTATAATTTTTGTGTGCAAGCTTTTTTGAGTAAAAATACATATTTATGCTTAGTAGCATTAGAATGCTAGGAATTTATCCACTTATATGATATTATAAAAACGCAAATGTGAATTAGGGAATTTTGATTAAAACTAAGTTGAGCTATGTGTATGGGTGATTGATATGCTAACCAAAGAAGATCTTAAAAATAAAATAAAGAGTTTCCCAGAGCTTCCGGGAATTTATAGAATGCTTGATACCAATGGTTCCATTATCTATATTGGTAAAAGTAAATGCTTGAAAAAAAGGGTACAGACCTATTTTGTTAGCTCTCCGAAATGGGAAAAGGTCACAAGGATGGTTTCCCTGATAAAAGATGTCGAATACACTGTAACAGATACCCATCTGGAGGCGAGACTTCTGGAATGTAAGTTAATTAAATTTCATCAACCTATCTTTAACGCTCAGTTAAAGAATGACCAAAGATATTATTATTTGAAAATTGATACCTTTAATCCTCATCATGCCATATCAGTTGTTAATCACAGATCAGAAGATTGCTTTGGTCCCTTTCGCGGTCAGTATTCTATGAGGGACTTCCTAAATAAATTGAAAAGTATCTACCCCATAACAAAGCTTAACGATGGTTACGGCATCAACTATCAGCTTTTTCCTATTAAGATGGACCGGACTACTTTCGAGAACAACCGAGCTATTTTATTTGAATTATTTAGAGATTACACCAACATTGCTATCCTTATTAATGCCTTACAGGAAAAGCTTGTAGAAGCAGCTAGTCAGTACCGTTATGAGCACGCCTCCTTGTACCGGGATTTGATTCATGGGTTCACTATTATTCAAAATGGACTCAATGGTTATCATGCCCTCTCCTCAAGAAATATAATACTTAAGCTTCCAACAATAGAGGGATATAAAATATTTTTTATTTCACAAAGTCAGATAATACACTCGGTTCATATGAGCAAACCAACAAGTGAACAGATAGAATTGTTTAAAGCAGAAGCTATTCAGAAATTAGGCATACTCAACACCTCCTCTCCTCCTGATCTAACTGAAGCGAGGTTTAATATGCTAAGTGAAAAATCCAGCATAGACTTTAGAGACATTCTATATTCCGAGATAATGTCATTACCCGAGGATATGGTGGAAATAATATAATAAAATTAGAGTGTCATAAGTCAAATCATTAGGAAGACTTATGACACTCTATTCCATAATTATCAAATCACATTATATTCTTTTAAAATCTTAATAATATCTGTCCCATCAATCTTCTTTAAGGCTTCTTTGAGAGCCAGTTTTCTTTTAAAGCCCAAATCTAATTCCGTAAGCTTTTTCCCGTCATTTAATTTTACTGTAGCGTCCAGCAAATCTCTAACATCATAGGTGCTTCCCCAAACTTCTGGAACACCTCTATCAATATTCAGCAGGGTATAGACTGCCTCCATACCAGTACGAACGGAATATTCCGTAGTAAAGATGGTGTCACGCACCGTTTCGGCAAATTGTCCAAGAAATGCAAAATTCTCGCTTCCTTCTGGAACAACTTGTGGGCGGTCACCTTTTTTGCGTGGCATGAAAAATGCTGTAATGTACGGCATCATACAGGGTATTGTATTGGCACTTTTTTCAGCCATATCTTCTATTTCATTTATCGGCACACCGATATGGTATAGCCACTCCATACAGATTTCTTTCCCGGTGCATTCACGCATTGTTTTCTTAATATAGTTTCCCGGTTTATCACTGAATAAACCATAGACCCATCCTACCAGCTGTTCCTTGGGCTGATTTTTAAAGTGCGGTTGGCGGTTAAAGGTCCAGCTAAGCAGCCAATTAGAGTCTTTTGCAGTAACAATACCGCCTGTTACCACTTTCCCGCTAAATGGATCACGTTTACAGATCTCTTGAATGTAAGCAGGAATTCGATTGTCCAGAGTGGTTACAGTCGCTGACATCCAGTTGGTTTGTTCCGGATCATAGCAGAACTTATCAGGGTGACCAAAGGAAGGGTCTTGCACCGCAATCTTACGCCACATATCCCAACCACCTCCTTTTTTTATTTCGGCATTATATGCTGCAGGAGAATTCTGACTTCCCAGTGTAGAATTTTCTACACAACCTCCATTGGTAATGAAGACCATATCATTTTCTGTCAGATCAATGCTCTCTTCCCTATTATCCTGAAGAACATCAATACGCTTAGCGGTTTTTTTGCTCTTTGTAATATCAAAAACAACATTCTCCACTTTAACTCCATAGTGAAACTGAACCTGATGATCCTCCAGGTATTTTATCATAGGTAAAATCATGGACTCATATTGGTTATACTTTGTGAAACGGAGTGCTTTAAAATCAGGCAAGCCTCCGATATGATGTATGAAACGTTTAATATATAACTTCATTTCCAATGCACTATGCCAGTTTTCAAAAGCAAACATGGTTCTCCAGTATAACCAGAAATTTGAATTCAGTACTTCGTCATCAAATACATCCGTAATTCGTTTATCGTATAGCTCTTCCTCCGGTGTAAAGAACAATTTCATAATCTCCAGGGAACCTTTTTCTGACAAGTCAAACTTTCCGTCTGTATGAGCATCTTCACCTCGATTAATTGTTGCCCGCATTAAGGAATAGTTCGGATCACGTTTATTAAGCCAATAATATTCATCAAGTACACTGACTCCTTCGGTTTCAATTGACGGAATGGAATGAAATAAATCCCACATACATTCAAAATGATTATCCATTTCACGACCACCACGGATTACATAACCAAGGTTCTCGTACTGATAGCCATCACAGGCACCTCCTGGAATTGGATCTTTCTCCAGAATGTGAATTCTTTTTCCTTCCATCTGTCCATCACGAACCAGAAAGCAGGCTGCTGAAAGTGCAGCAAGACCGGAACCAATAATATAAGCCGACTTGCGCTCAACGCCTTCCGGCTTTTCCGGGCGTACAAACGCTTCATAATTACCACTGGAATAATACATAATAATACCTCCATTAGATTTATTTTTCTTATGCTTTCATTTTATCCGTTTCTGGATTAATTCCTATAAACAATATAGCCGTTATGATAAATGTCTTATCATAACGGCTATATTGTTTAGTTTTTATTTACTTTGTCTATCCGTACGGTACTTATTTAATGCTCTTTTAATTTCTCCATCAATCAGCATACTTAGCCGATCTATGATTTGCTCAGGCTTCTCTTTCATATCATTTTTTATCCAATCGAGCATAAGACCTACGAAGGCATACTTATAAAAATCAGCAATAAACTTTTTATCCGCTTCCCGAACTTCCATATCTACAGCTATTTCTTCTACTACTTCTATGAGTAAATTATAGGTGAGGGTATACAAGTACACTTCCACCTGCTCCCGGCTTACAGAATGATATACATTTAAAATAAATGGCTTATTATCCAGTACTGCCTGAAAAATATGCAAAAAGCCCTGCTGCCAGGTATCGTAGGTCTTATGTCCATCCAGTGCCTCGGCGGCATCCTCAATGCAAGACCACTCTACCAAATCATAGATGTCCTTAAAATGGTAATAAAAGGTCATTCGATTAATCCCACAGTCCTCTGTTATATCAGTGATTGTAATTTTATTAAGAGGCTTTTTTAGTAGCATTCTCTTTAGGGATTCTTCCAATGCCCGCTTGGTTATTTGTGACATATATAACCTCCTTATGCTGTCAATAAGTTCAAGCATCTTATGCTGGTAATAGAACCATAATAATAGAATTGAAATCCGTTTACAATAAGCAAAAATAAAAAAGTCATCAATATCTGTTATACCATGTACAATAAAGGATATATTGTAAGCCAACCCTAAAGCCAGTTTACAACATACCCTTTATCTTAATAAAAATTATTCTACTTGATTAGTTTTCTTACTTTCGGTTCTTTATTTAGCTTTTCCTTTTAAGAAACCAAATCCACCGTTTTTAGAATACAATACGGAGATGATTACTACTATTGCACTGATAACCAATGCAACGATCATTCCAAGGTTAGAAAGATCGTATTGAACAAGCACAGGAGCAGCAAGTAAGGATACAAGATTCATTACCTTAATCATAGGGTTGAGTGCTGGACCTGCAGTATCCTTAAGTGGATCACCCACGGTATCACCTACAACTGCTGCCTTATGACACTCGGAACCTTTACCGCCATATAAGCCATCTTCAATGGTTTTCTTCGCATTATCCCAGGAACCACCAGTATTAGACATAAATACAGCGAGGAGCTGTCCTGATACTATTACACCTGCAAGGAAACCGCCTAAGGACTCTACGCCAAGGGCAATCCCAACTAAGAGTGGACTTAAGATACCGATTAAAGCAAGTCCAACTAGTTCTTTCTGAGCAGCAACTGTACAGATATCAACTGCCTTTTGATAATCTGGTTTCACTTTACGCTCAAGAACTCCAGGAATTTTAAACTGTCTTCTAACTTCTTCTACAATCTTACCAGCTGCACGAGTAACTGCATTGATAACTAAGGAAGAGAATAGCCATGGAATACATGCGCCAATTAATACACCAATGAAAACGTTAGGCTCTGATACACGAATGCCTGTAGCCGCTATGGTTAATGCTTCATTAATATTCATTTGATCCTGAATCTTTGTTATATCTGTAAGGAAAGATCCAAATAGGGATACCGCTGCAATAACTGCAGAGCCAATCGCTACACCTTTTGTTATAGCTTTTGTTGTGTTGCCAGTTGCATCCAGGTGATCCATAACTTTTCTTGCTTCTTTGTCCAAACCAGCAAGCTCACCTACACCATTTGCATTATCCGCAATAGGTCCAAAGGAATCCATTGCTACGTTGTTACCTGTTAAGGTAAGCATACCGATACCTGTCATAGCTACACCATAGAGAACATAGGTGATGCCCATACCGTCATAGATAAGTATAGAGGAGAAAATAGTAGCTGCAATAACAAGAGTCTGCCATACAGAACTTTCAAAACCTTCTGCAATACCTCTAAGTAATAACGTTGCAGATCCAGTTTTGGAAGCAGCCGCAATATCTTTAACAGGTCTATAATGTGTATCAGTAAAATATTTTGTAATCTCATCAAGAACTATAGCCAAAACAATACCTACGCCTACGGATAAGAATGCTCTCCACTCGTGCATATAGAAATGTGCCAGTAAGGCAAAAGAACCAAGACTGATAGCCGCTGATACATAGAATCCTTTATTAATAGCTGCCATTGCATTGTTGTTCTTTCCATTTTTTGAACCTCTAACCAAATATGTACCAATCATGGAGGAAAGTACACCGATACCTCTTACTAATAGAGGGAATACAATCCACTTTAAATCACCATTATTAATATGCATTAATGCCAAACCAAGTATAAGTCCGGATACAATTGTTACTTCATAGGATTCAAAGATATCTGCTGCCATACCAGCACAGTCACCTACATTATCACCAACAAGGTCAGCGATAACTGCGGCATTTCTCTCATCATCCTCTGGGAGTCCTGCTTCAACCTTACCAACAAGATCCGCTCCTACGTCTGCAGCTTTTGTATAGATACCACCACCAACTCTCATGAAGAGTGCTAGAAGGGTACCACCGAAACCAAATCCAAGTAATGCATCCGGTGCAGCAACACCAAATACGATAAAGATTAAGGTTCCACCTAAAAGTCCAAGTCCGTCGGTCAGCATACCTGTTATGGTACCAGTTCTATATGCAATCTTAAGGGCTTCCGCAAAGCTTCTTGTTGATGCAGATGCAACACGAACATTGCCCTCTACAGCCATTCTCATACCAAACTGTCCAACCATTAAAGAAAAAACAGCTCCCATAACAAAAGCAATAGCTCGTCCAATACCGATAATAACTTTAACAGTATCTTCTGACTTACCTGCAAAACGGCTCATCGCCTCTTCTGATGGCGGAACTACATAAACCGATAAAAATAGAACAAAGGTCAGAACAACAATAAGCGGAACTATTGTTCTTAACTGTCTCTTAAGATAAGCATCCGCACCAAGTTTAATGGCACCCCATACTTCTTGCATCTTAGCAGTACCTTTGTCATACTTCATAATCTGCCTACGTAGCAAAAGTGCGTAGCCTAAACCCAAAAAGGCTATTAATAGAACACACCATATCGCGACTATTTCAAACGTAGTCGCATTTGTAAGATTGAACATTACATTACTCCTCCTGTCATAAAATTAATCAAATCACCTTATTATATAACATTATTGATAATATATCTACTGTTTTTTAAATATTTTAGTTGTTTTTGACATCTTTTTTTCAAAAATTTTGCAATACCTACATGAAAACTGCATGAATGTGTCAATTTTTTTAAATACTTTTTAACTATTTTGCCTATAACTTTGTTAAATAAATATCTATCAGGAATTTGACAAGGAGTAAACGGCTAAACTATCAAATTTTTCATTAAATATCATGTAAAATCATGTACATTGAACTAGATTTTGCTGCAAAAAAGGCAAGAGGATTATTATCCCCCTGCCTTCGTTCTATATAATATAATTTTATTTTATATGTTTAAAACCTAAAACATATTATACTTATTTAAATTCTTTATATAATTCTTTCTTTGCCCCGCAAACTGGACATTTGTCTGGCGCTTCATCAAGTATTGTATGCCCGCATACCGGACAAATAAAAACGGAATCAAACTCAAAATCTTTACCTACTTTTGCAGCCGTTTGAGCCTGAGCAAATAATTCGGCATGAAGCTTTTCAGCCTCTAGAGCAAAATGAAAAGATCTTTCTGCACCAGGTTCTTCTTGAAATTGCGCAGCATTTAGATAAACCGGATACATTTGGTCAACCTCATGTAGCTCACCATTAATACCACCTTGAAGATTATCCACTGTTTTTCCATTGCCAAAAACAGCTCCTGAAGTTACTGTAGCATCTGCCAGTTCACTTCCAATCTCTTTAAAATGATTGTAAGCATGCACACTTTCAGCATAAGCGATTGCGACAAATAGTTTTCCTATATTGGGAAAACCTTCTTTCTCAGCAATCTTTCCCCAATGTAGATATCTCATGTGCGCCATACTCTCTCCACCATAAGCAGAATGTAAAAAATCTGAAGTCATTGCGTTTTTAACAGCCATCCTACGAACCATACCTTTCTTGCTTCCTAATTAAAATCCTTTAGCAACTTTTCTAGAGCTGCTGGGTCTTTCTTTCTATCTATTAAAGGAATCCCATCTTTCAATATGAAATTTTTATCATGGAAGGAATCCTTTTCCTCCTTATATATTACCCCAATTGGAATTTTATAATCAAACTCCATTGATTTTTCTAATGCTGCAAGCTTATTTGTAGGGTCGTAGGTTCCATCGAGTTCATAGACTCTTTGATTGTAAAAGGCAAACGTGTTTAACTTATTGAAACTTACGCAGGGCTGTAAAATATCAACGATTGCATATCCATTGAATTCAATTGCTTGCTTCATTATGGATACCAGATGTTCTTTTCGCCCACTGAAAGCTCGTGCTACAAATCCTGCTCCACCGGCAATAGCAACCAAGATAGGGTTTAATGGAGTATTCATACTACCATGAACCTGTGCCGGTGTTACCATACCCTCCATGGTGGTTGGGGATGCCTGCCCTTTTGTTAACCCATAAATTTGATTGTCATGTACAAAGTGAGTAATATTCACATTTCTTCTTATATTATGTAGAAAATGATTACCACCCTCACCATAGGAATCTCCATCACCAGTATCTACAATTACTGTCAACTTTTCATTCGCAATCTTAGCTGCAACTGCGGCTGGAAGTGACCTTCCATGTAGTCCACAGTAGGTATTCGCACTAATATATTGTGGAAGCTTAGCCGCTTGACCAATTCCTCCTACCATTAATACCTCGTGAGGTTCTTTTCCTAGTTCCTCTAGTGCTGTCTTTAAACAGTCCAAAATATTAAAATTTCCACAGCCGGGGCACCAGGCAGTTTCATAAGTTTGAAATTTAGTTCCTTCCATTATATAGCCTCCTTCCTGATACGATCAGCAATTTCATCGCTAGAAATTTGTCGGCCATCATATTTTAATATACTATAATTGCAAACAATACCTGCCTGCTCTCTTATTAAATCTCCAAGTTGGCCAGTTGCATTCTGTTCAATGTTAATAATAGTTTTAGCCGTCTCTGCTTTTTCCTTTAAAAGTTTCTGTGGCAGTGGATATACATCGCCAAAAATTAATGCTGCATATTTTCCTGGTTCCTTATTATTCATGCTATGTACTGCTTCAGAAATAGGACCGTAGGTAGAACCCCAACCTACAAACAAGGTATCAAAGGACTCTTCACCAATAAAATCAGGTTCCAATAATTCTTCCTTTAATTTATCCAATTTCTTCAGTCGTTTATCCATCATATTAATACGGGCATCTGCCTCTTCTATTATCCAACCTCGTTCATCATGCTCATCACTATCTGCAGCTACCAGATGTTTGCTCTTTCCAGGGATTAATCTAGGCGAAATTCCATCCGCAGTAAAGCGATAACGAAGATAATTTTCTTCTGACAATACCACTGTTTCTTCTATATTATATTCTGCTGCCTTAAGATTAAACGGTTCCACTGAAGCATAAGAATCTGATAAATATTGATCGCTTAGAATAATAACTGGAATCTGATATTTATCTGCTAGATAGAGTGCTCTCGCTGTTTGATAAAAAGCATCTGTATGATTTCGAATAGCAATTACCATTCTTGGGAACTCTCCCTGTGAAGCTGATATGACGAACTTAAGATCACTTTGCTCGGTTCTTGTAGGCAACCCGGTAGCTGGTCCAGGTCTTTGAACATTCGCAACCACCAAAGGAATTTCAGCAATCCCCGACAATCCTAACGCTTCCACCATTAAGCAGAACCCACCGCCAGAGGTACCTGTCATAGAAGGAGCTCCTGCAAAAGATGCTCCAATTGCCATATTAATTGCAGCTATCTCATCCTCGGCTTGTTCCACAACAATTCCGGCATCATCTGCTGCTTCAGCAAGATATTCTAAGATAGTAGTTGACGGTGACATTGGATATGCACAGTAAAATTTAAGTCCAGCAGCAAGTGCTCCAAAACTTAATGCTTCATTGCCATTAAGGATAATGCGTTCTCTTTGATCTCCTTTGGGTAAGGTAAACCTAGTTTCTACCAGATTATAGCCTTCCACCAAAGCCTTTACATTTAACTCTAAGTACTGCCCTTTTATGTAATCGCTGATAACCTTCTCTGCATTGGTTATTTCAAATCCAAATAATTTTAAGATTACTCCAGTTGCAATACTTCCAGCAGCTCTAGTATTGCCTAATTGTTTTCCAAGTGCTTGCATATCTAATGAAATAACTCTTGAATCATCCGATTTTATTTGACTGTCGCATAAAATAAATCCATCACTTTTCAGCTTATCACTATGTAACTGGATTGTAGCCTCATCAAAAGCGATGATGCCATCAAGAACTTCGCTATGTGAATAAATAGGGTCGACACCAAATCGAAGAAGTGAAAAATTGTGACCTCCACGTACACGTGACATGAAGTCTCTAACGGTGAAGATATAATAACCCGAATTTTTAATAAACTTCTGTAAAACTGCTACAGATGTTTCGATACCCTGACCGGCTGCTCCGCCGATTAATAAATTGTACAATATAATCCCTCCTATACTAGTATTTTCAATACAAATATTTGTATTTTATGTCCATTTAAGCAATATTATGCTCGTTTTTATTATAATATCTTTTTATTTCAGTTTCAATAGTTTTAAGTAATTTAATTGCATTCAATTTAATTATATTTTATAAAACAAAGGTTTTGCCGTTTATTTATCAGTATATTCTAGTATAATCCAGCTATTCAAACATTATTTACCAAAATACTACTATTTTAGCAAGTTCAAATAACTTGAATAATAAGAGTATTGTCATCCGCCACATTACTATATTATTCACTTCTATATATAATTAAACTTTAATTATTGCATTATAAGCCAATATTGCAAAAAACTCCCCCAGTATATTTTACTGGCAATAACAAATACTAAGTAAAATAGATTGGAAAGGAGTATTCAATGAGTAAATTAAATAATAGCAATGCAACACCTTCAAAAGATACAAATGCAAAAAACAATAATTCAAATAATGATGTTGATTTTAAAGATTGTCCGAAATGTGACGAAAAGAAAACCACCTCATCAAATAAGAGACCTTCTTCCGGTAATGTGAAAGGAATATAATTTCTCTGGGGAGCGTAAGCTCCCCATTATAATTCTGTAGCACAGGCCTTGTTGCAATAAATCGATAAAGATAGGGTTATTCTTACATAAATTTTCGTATATGATTGATGAAATCGAGTACAATTTTAGCAGTTATTCCCCATATAGGGCCATACTCAGTAGGATATACATAGATGCCGTATCGAAACTCTCCCCAAGGTTTTGAATATTTTTCAGGAATCCCTAATTGTTCCGCTGGGAATAATATAATCTCCTCACCGGTTTCGTGGTCGATATAACTGGGACTAATGGAAACTTGTGCACTGTATTTCTCTGGTTCCTTATCTAGAAAATACGAAAGTGGTACTGTAAAGAAAAGTTCAACTTCATCCGGATTAACAGTAATTTCTTTAAAGTCCACATCTGTAATACCAACAAAGGCATCGACCGATAGCCCACTTGGCGTAAGCACCTTATTCAATCTACCTATTATCTCAATACGATCTCCCGGTATCCCCATCTCTTCTTTTGTCTCACGTAAAACCGCTTGTTCAACTGACATATCTTCTGGATCTATTCTACCACCCGGGCAGCATATCTCACCACCCTGTCTAATGTTTCTATTTCTTTTTTGAAAGAGGAAATGATACTCTCCATTCATTGGTATCATTAGTAACAATACCACAGAGTTAAAATATTCCTCGTTTAGATACAATCCCTCTTGAAAGCTTAATCTATTTCTGAAATCATTAAATCTGTCTATCTTCATATTGATCCTTTCATACTAATTAACATGCTGCTTCGTAACTATAGCTATTCAGAGACTGACTCGCTAAGCAGTTCACATTTTGTATCTATTCAGAACAAAAGCTTACATGTATAAAAATCATCCTTGGAACGTAAGCTTACACAGCTAATTTTAAATATTTTGTTTGGTTCTGAATAGTACCCTACTCTAGATATAATTGAATGTCTTTCATATGTCAATGTATTTGTCGTATATTATTATGTTATGTCTCAAACAATGCAAAGTTGTTATAGCAAACAATGCTTCTTCCTATTCTCTACCAATTAACCTTATCCTATTAATACTCAAAATAGGGTCAAATGCAGATATCTATCTGCATTTGACCCCATCAATTGTATCACAGAGAAAATAAACCACCTGCTATGCAGGTGTGTCCCCAACTAGCTTCAGCTTCAAGTAAAAAAACTCCTATGTTATTATGATTGTGGGTTTGCCAACCACAAAAATAAAACATAGGAGGTATCCAAAAATGGATACGAATAGCTTAGCACATACAACATGGGAATGCAAATATCACCTGGTGTTTGCGCCAAAATATCGCCGACAAATAATATATGGAAAGTTAAAAACCGACGTGGCACAGATCTTGAGCACACTCTGCAAGAGAAAAGGTATTGAAATAATCGAAGCAGAGTGCTGCAAGGATCATGTACATATGTTGGTAAGAATTCCCCCGAAGTATAGTGTATCCGAGATTATGGGATATCTGAAAGGTAAAAGTTCGCTCATGATATTTGAGAAGCATGCAAATCTCAAGTATAAGTATGGGAATCGCCATTTCTGGTGTAGAGGATACTATGTAGATACGGTTGGAAAGAATACGAAAAAGATACAAGAATACATTGCAAATCAATTAAAAGATGATATGGAAGCCGACCAAATCACCCTGAACGAATACATAGACCCGTTCACGGGTGAGCCAGTACAAAAAAGCAAGAAGTAATCCCTGAAAGGGAAGCTAATGAACAAAGCTATCATGAAAGACTCAAGGAGTTAGCAGGAGTCAGGAGGCAATAAAAGAGCCCTTTAGGGCAGGCCTGAGGAAGCAGTGCGGTTGGCAAATCCCTCAGGGCGCCTTCCGGGCGCTGGCAGGTAAAAGCCCCTTATAGGGGCAGAGCAAACCACCGGCTAAGCCGGTGGTCTTGATTATAATCCTATAGCAAAATCTTATATTAACTAGGAAAAATATTCACAATTAAACTTTGTAAACTCTGCGAATTCCTGAGTACCTGTTCCTGTTGCATATAAACCAATGATCACACCTGTAAAGCCGGTAGCTACTTCTGTTGAAAGGTATCTGGTTTGGGCACTACCAAGGTATACTGACTCGCCTTCTATTTGCACATAGAAACCATACTTTTCATTTTCAGCTTTAATGATTAAGGTAACTTTATTTTGTGACTTTAGATCAAAAGATTTTTCAACAGATTTAATATCACCTATATTTAGGCGCTCAATCACTTCATACCCATTTTCACTCGTTCGAATTGCCAAATCATAATGATGATTCTCATCCATAAATAAGGTTATTCCAGCTTCGCCTTCAGTAAGCTGTACATCACAGGTAATTTCTGCTTTAAACTCCATTTGGCGTATACCTAAAAAAGTCGGCGAATCCACATGGTCCAGTGTTATCTCAGTTCCTCTTAGTAATAACTTATTTTGTTCAAATTTATAATTCTCATCATGTGGCAGGCGAATATGACACCACTCTTTATCCCAGGAGGTATTATCAAAGGTATAGTTCTTTACTTCCTTTTGTTCCACCTCTGTTGAAATATCATCCAGTATAAAACTCTTTGTTGTAGTCCCGTTATCTCCTGCGGTAAACCAACCATTTTCATCAAATTTTACCGGAGTTAAAAATACCTCACGTCCTAAGTGATGAAAGGTTAGCCAACGGTGTATTTGTCTAAATCCAAGGTGTAGAATCCACCAGTTGCCATTATTATCTTCAATAAGATCACCATGACCAACTCCTTGAACCTCATACCCTCCTAAATTACGGTTTGTTAATACAGGGTTGTTAGAATATGGGGTAAACTCTCCATATACGCTTTTGGAACGAGCATAGGTAACCATATGTCCATACTCTGTTCCACCTTCTGCCGCCATGAGATAGTACTCGTCATTTATACAATATAAATGTGGACTTTCCAGATAGCGTCCACCGGTTCCCTGCCAGATACAACGGCTCTTACTTAGTTTTTCTCCAGTTAGAATATTTATTTCACACTGCACAATACCATTAATTCCATCCTCATCCGTTCCATTACTCATAAAATAGGCTTTATCATTTTCAAAGTAAAAAGATGGATCAATTCCGTCCTGATCTACAAAGATTGGTTCTGACCATTCTCCATAGATATTATCCGTCCAAACATAAAAATTCTTTTGCAAGGTTGCATTGGTGGTGGTCATATAGAAGCGACCCTCATGAAATCGAATTGTTGGTGCAAACACTCCACCTGAACTATCAACTTTATCCAGCTCAATTTGGCTCTTTCTTGTTAAGCAATGACCTATTTGCTTCCAATTAACTAAATCCTTACTTTCAAATAGAGGAACCCCTGGAAAATAATGCATCGAACTGCAAACTAAATAAAACATATCTCCTACCTTACATACACTTGGATCTGGATAAAAACCTTTGATAACTGGGTTATTATATTTCATACTCTCTAATCTCCAATATTTAATATTGCTTATGCTAAACAAAAATACAAGCAATTTCAGTATACCATTACTGCCCTATACTATGTAAATGTATTATATCGTAGGTTCCATGTACGATTTTGTCTACCATTTCGGCAATATGAATTTGTATTTTAATATTCTCATTAGGTTACAAACTGAAACCACTAAAAAAGGACACTGCTATTCGCAGTGCCCTTCATTAATTCATTAAATTAGTTCGTATTATTCAGCAACATCAGCATACATAAAGTACCAGTATCCGTATGGTGAATGCCAGGAACCAGTAATAGACTCGCTCTGTAACCAGAAGTCATTATAGTATGCAACTGGAATAGCACCTGCCTGATCCATTAAGATGTCCTCAGCTTTATGAAGAGCTTCAGAACGCTCAGCAGCGTCAGTTGTTGTACGGGATAATTCCATTGCTGCATCATAATCAGCATTGCTGAAGTTACCATCGTTGTTACCGTTATTAGTCATGAAAAGATCTAAAATGTTAGAAGGATCACTGTAGTCACCTACCCAACCATTTCTGGAGATCTCATAATCACCAGCACGACGAAGAGGTGTAAAGCTTGCCCACTCAACGATTTCTACATTTAAGTTAACACCAATTTCAGCCCAAGCCTGTTGTACATATTCAGCAACAACTTTATGATAACCTGTCTCGTTGGTTGAGTATGTGATGGTAGGAAGGCCTTCACCGTTTGGATAACCAGCATCTGCTAATAACTGTTTAGCTTCTGCAAGGCTAGCTTCAAAGTTAGTGGAATCGATATAAGTCTTTCCACCGTTTGCGTTATCCATGAAATAGGAACCATCAGTATCAATCCAGCCAGGACCAACAAAGTTAGTAGCTGGTGAATAAGTTCCCTGCATTAAAGTACCAGCAACATATTCACGGTCAATTGCTAAGCTTAAAGCTTTTCTAACCAAAGGATTTGTAAAAGGTTCTTTCTCATCATTTAAAGAGATATAGTAAGTTCCAATGATTGGCTCAACGTGGAATTCTGGATTACCTGTTAAGCTAGGAATTTCTTCTGTTGGAACACTCTTGATGAATTTAACTTCACCATTCTGGAAAGCACTGTAAGCTGCATTGTTATCTTCGATTAATGCAAACTTAAGTGTATCAAGCTTGATTGCTGCTGCATTCCAGTAGTTAGGATTCTTTGTCATTGTAATATGAGATCCAGGAACCCATTCAGAAACATAGAAAGGTCCATTGCTGATATAAGTTTCAGCAGCTGTTGCCCATGCATCACCATTTGCTTCAACTGTAGCCTGTTGTACAGGGCTTAAGGTAGCAAATGCTGCTAAGCTTGCAAAATATGGACAGCTTGTAGCAAGTTTAACTACAAAAGTTTTATCATCAGGAGCTGATACACCAAGTGCATCAATGTTACCACCGATTGCTTCATCAAAGCCCTCAACCATGTTAAGAACTGTTTCTGCATAAGGAGCTGCTACGTTAGGATCACATACACGTTTCCAGCTGTATACAAAGTCATTTGCTGTAAGAGGTGTGCCATCGGACCATTTAAGTCCATCACGTAAGGTAAAGGTCCAAGTTAAACCATCATCAGAAACTACATAAGATTCTGCCTGGCCAGGAATAATTTTACCTTCCTGATCAAAAATCAATAAAGTTTCAAATGTGTGTAAAATCATGTTACCACCATCAACTGCACTGTTTAATGCAGGGTCGATAGTCTCAGGGTCAGGTCCTACCTGAACTGTTAATTCTTTTGCACCACTTACAGTATCTGTAGGTTCTGCGCCATCATCAGATGGTGTATCTGTTGCGGTATCAGGGGTCTTGGTTCCAGTATTATTATCTTTCGTTCCACAAGCTGCGAAGCTGAATGTACTTAGAACCAAAACGGTAGCAAGTAATAGAGCTACTCTTTTCTTCATAAATATCCTCCTTTAAAATTAATTTATATATAAACAATCTGTATATGCGTATTACACAAACTGCCATACATCATAAAATTAAAAGTTTCGCCTTTGAAACTTTAGCGCCAAGCGCTGCCAGATAATCTGACTAGATACATTTCATACAAGTGCGAGCAAAAGCGGATATCCTTCGCCTTTAGCGAGCGTTTTTAGTATTATAAGTCCCCAATTACTATTAGTCAATATTAATTTTTAATTTAATTTATCTAAATGATGACAAGCAACATAATGACCTTTTGAAACTTCCTTAAATTCTGGCTCTACCTGTGCGCAGGTTTCAGATGCATATTGGCATCTGGTTCTAAATCTACATCCGGATGGAGGATTTAATGGACTTGGTACATCACCGCTAAGAACAATTCGGTTCGTAGCACGCGCTGTCTTTGGGTCTGCAACAGGAATTGCAGAAATTAAGCTTCTAGTATATGGATGCATGTTATGAAAAGTTAAATCATAACTATCTGCCAGTTCTACTAGTTTACCCAAATACATAACTCCAATACGGTTTGAGATGTGTTTTACCACTGACAAATCATGGGCAATAAATAAATAAGTCAACCCGAATTCCGCCTGAAGGTCTTCAAACATGTTAACAACCTGCGCTTGAATCGATACGTCAAGTGCAGAGATTGGTTCATCACATACAATGAATTCTGGATCAACTGCCAGAGCTCTTGCAATACCTACTCTTTGACGCTGTCCGCCAGAAAACTCATGGGCATAACGATTGGCATGCTCAGAGTTAAGTCCAACTCTGGATAACATGGAAATAATTTTATCGTGTCTTTCTTTTTTATTAGCAGCAAGTTTATGAATATCAATTGCTTCTCCAACAATATCCCCAACTGTCATACGAGGATCAAGACTTGCATAAGGATCCTGGAATACAATCTGCATTTTACGGCGATATGGCAGCATGTTAACAGCAATTTTTTTCTCACTATCAAAAATCACTTTATCATCGTAGATAATACGGCCACCTGTTGGCTCATATAATCTTAATAAACTTCTTCCAGTGGTGGTTTTACCACAACCACTTTCACCAACAAGGCCTAAGGTTTCCCCTTTTTTAATATAAAAGGAAACATCATCCACTGCTTTTACATATTTTTTATTTTTACCAATACCTCCTAATGCAAAGTATTGTTTTAAATTTTCAATTTGAACTAACTTATCACTCATTTACAGTACCTCCCTCTGCTTCAACACCGGAGGCCGTCGCATTCTCCATCTCATCTTTCTGATTCATCCAGCACTGTGTATAATGAGTTTCACTTATATTTGTTACTGGAGGCATTTCTCTTAAGCAGATTTTCATACACTTACTACATCTTGGTGCAAATGGACATCCCTTGGGTGGATTCAACATATCGATAGGCGTTCCTTCGATAGGAACAAGTCTTTCATGATCCTTTGCATCAAGTCTTGGAATGCTCAAAAGTAAGCCCTTTGTATATTCGTGCTTTGGATTATAGAAAATCTCATCGGTTGTACCGTATTCTACAATCTTACCAGCATACATAACTGCAATCTTCTCACACATGCTGGCTACAATACCCAGATCATGTGTAATCATAATGATTGCCATACCTAACTTATTCTTTAGTTCAACCATTAACTCAAGAATCTGTGCCTGAATGGTAACATCAAGAGCTGTAGTTGGCTCATCTGCAATTAGTAATTTTGGTTCACAAGCAAGTGCCATAGCAATCATAATACGTTGACGCATACCACCGGATAACTCATGAGGATATTGCTTTATTCTTTTTTCGGGTTCATTGATACCTACTAAGGTAAGTAATTCTATTACTCTTGCACGGGCTTGTTTACGATTTAACTTCGTATGTAACAGAATTACCTCTATTATTTGATTTCCAAC
The DNA here is from genome assembly GCA_023407575.1 of Bacillota bacterium. Classification (GTDB taxonomy): domain Bacteria; phylum Bacillota; class Clostridia; order Lachnospirales; family Lachnospiraceae; genus Mobilitalea. Next base: position 61,866 of record JAEYLX010000022.1, on the reverse strand, counting down.
TGTAAAAACAGGATTTAAACTTGTCATTGGATCCTGGAAAATGATAGATACTTCATTTCCACGGATTTTACTCATCTGCTTTTCATTTAATTTCTGCATCATGTGTCCGTTAAACTCTAAGGTTCCACCAATTAATTTACCTGGATGAGCAGTTAATCCCATCAAGCTATAGGCTGTTACTGATTTTCCGGAACCACTTTCTCCAACAATACCAAGAACTTCACCATCATTTAAGTGGAAAGATACGTCATTTAATGCTTTTACCTCTCCTGCTGGCGTAAAGAAAGAAAGCTTTTCATTTTTAATTTCTACTAAATATTGTCCCATTGTCTCGCTCCCTTTCATTAGTTTTTCAGTTTTGGATCAAATGCATCACGTAATCCATCACCTAACAAGTTAAAGCTTAAGATAATTAAGCTGATTAATAAAGCAGGTGCAAAGAGCAAATAAGGGTAGGTATTAATACCGTTAATTGCATCACTTGCAAGACTTCCTAAAGAAGGCAAGGGCACAGCAACACCTAAACCAAGAAAGCTTAAGAAACTCTCTGTAAAAATTGAAGATGGAATTTGCAGTGTAGTAGTTACAATCAAAGTACCGATACAGTTGGTTAATAAGTGTTTTCTAATAATTCTGCCACTGGAAGCACCTAAGGCTCTAGCTGCAGTAACATATTCGCTTTCTTTTAACATAAGTACCTGGCTACGCACCATACGAGCCATACCAACCCAATATAAAAGCGCAAAAACGATGAAGATACTGATTAAATTAGTTCCTACCGTTTGTATCCATTGAAACCCTGGAAGTGAAGTTAAAACTTCTAATGGGTGTTTTAAGGCAAAGGATAAAAGAACAATTAACAAAATATCAGGAACCGTATAGATAATATCTACAATTCTCATCATAACTAAGTCTGTCTTACCACCAGCAAAAGCAGCAATTGCACCATAGGTAGATCCAATAACGAGAATAATTGCTGTTGCAACTAAACCTACGATAAGCGAAATTCTAGATCCTATCATAATTCTAATTGCATAATCACGACCTAATTTATCTGTACCCAAAATATGTGGGAATATCTTCTCGCCAGCATCCATACGTTCTATTTCCTTAGCAGAATAAGACATTGGCTTAAGATTTTCAGAGCCTCTGATCTGTGTCTTATAGGAATATGGATAAAATAGCGGAACGATGAACGATATAAATATAATAAAGATAACTACAAATAAGCTTACCATTGCAACCTTATTTTTTTTCAAACGTCGGAATCCATCACGCCAAAAGCCAACGCTTTCACGCATGGCAACCAGGCTTTCTTTTTCCTCCTCACTAGCAGGAAGAAAATCTTCGTAATTCCATTTTTTTTGTAATGACATCGGATTGTTTTTCATTTTTATTTTCATGCAATTGCAAAATAATTTGCAATGCTAACCTTAATTCTATGAACAAAGGCAGTTTGCACTTATCCTTTCCTTGTATTCTACTCTTATTATTTTTCAGATATTGTCAGCTTAATTATTTCAGCTTAATTCTTGGATCAACTAGCTTATATACAATATCAACAACTACATTCATGAACACCATAAGTGCAGCAAGGAATATTGTAGTTCCCATAATTATAGTATAATCACGGCTACCAATAGATCCAATAAACTCTCCACCTAAACCAGGGATTGTAAATATCTTTTCAACTACAAAGCTACCGGTTAAGGTATAGGCTGTCATAGGTCCTAAATAGGTAATAACTGGAAGAATCGCATTTCTAAGTGCATGCTTATATAAAGCAAAGAACTGTGATACCCCTTTCGCTTTGGTGGTTCTCATATAATCCTGTCCCAAAACGTCTAATAAGGAGGATCTCATAAGTCTCATAATATAAGCGGTTGGATAAAAGGAAAGTGCCATAACAGGCATAACGTAATGTTTCCAGGAAGTAATACCAAAGGTTGGAAGCCACTTTAGATGAACTCCTAAGAAATACATTAATAAAGTACAGATAACAAAGCTAGGAACAGCAATACCAAAGGTTGAAATGACACTAATAAAGCTGTCTAAAAACTTACCTCTGTTCAAGGCAGCCATACATCCCAAAGGAATACCGATCAATAAAGACAAAAGGATAGCGCAACCACCTACTCTAGCTGAAACAGGAAACTTAGTAGATATTATGGAGGCAACGGTTCGACCTCTCTGTTTTAAGCTATCACCGAAATCGCCATGAAGTGCATCAGTCATATATGTAACATATTGCTGAAACAATGGCTTATCCAAGCCGTACTTTGCCTCTAAAGCTTTTTGTGCAGCTGGACTGATTGCTTTTTCTGAAAGGAAGGGTCCACCTGGAACCATGTTCATCAGGAAGAACGTTAACGTGCCTACAATAAAAACTGTAATTACTGCAAGCAATAGTCTTTTAATTACATACTTAATCATCGGTTACTCCTCTACAATAAAAATGGCAAATCCCAATGACACCTTTGCCGATTTTTATTCTTATTATTCTATTTTTTAGATAACATTTGATAACAATTTTAGCTATACTTATGCAACATGTCAATAGGCTATGCATAAATAATCACATGGAATATAATGAGAAATCCATATAATAACTAAATAAAGTAAATTTTATGAAAAATCAAAGGAATTATAATCTGCTATGGTAAAGCGGTGATATATTGCATGAGGTCCTTCGAAGGTAATGCAGTACCGATAGGTGTCTGGAATGCCATCTTCAAAATAGATTAAATATTCAAATTCACCATGATTTTCCTTTTTAAAAACTACTTTGTTGGAATAATTTTTAAATACTTGCAAAACATCTTCTATTGTCAAATTATGTTTACGGATTGTATTAATAAACGCTTCTAAAAAGTCACGTTTTACATGCTGATGAACATAGGTTACACCAATTGCGGGTATTAATATGCAGTATCTCTCTCCTGTATTTGAAATTTCCAGACTACCAAGGCGGTCTGCAACCTGCATGCGAAATGCTGCCAGAGACTTGTCCAATTCCTCTTTCGTTAATTCTTTCCCTAAATAATTTTTTAAGGACTCCATAGGGTAATATAAACGAATTTTTTCATCTCTATATCCAAGTTTAATCTGCTCTTCTTTTATTACATCTATTATATTATTTTCTAGCCCTTTATAATCACTGTCATTTAATGTGCTCATGTTCTTTCCCTTACCTTTTATCTAAGTTTTAAATCTTTTATCTTTGTTTTAATTCTTTATCTTTGTTTTAATCCTTTTATCTTTGTTTAATCCTTTTATCTTTGTTTTAATTCTTTTATCTTTGTTTAATTCTTTTATCTTTGCTTTAATTCTTTTATCTTTGTTTTAATTCTTTTATCTTTGTTTAATTCTTTTATCTTTGCTTTAATCCTTTTATCTTTGTTTTAATCCTTTTATCTTTGTTTTAATTCTTCATTTGGTTCTACCTTGTGGGCTTGCAGATAATTTCAATGGCATTATTGCAATTTTCAATTTCTACCTTTTCATATACTCCACCAAATTCTCCGTCCACTGTCCATTCCATGGAGTCGGAAATAACAGTTAGCTTTGCTGCCTGGATGTAATAAAGATGGTTTTCGTTAATTTTATTATTTAGTAAAGAGGAAATAATAGCTTCAAGATCAAAAATATTTTTTGGCATCTTAACTAAAAGCATTTCAAAAATCCCATCGTTCAGGCTTGTCTTTCTATAATTAATATTTTTAAACCCTGCAATGTATAAAGAGTTGGTTACAAATCCTAAGATAAAGTCATCTTCAATTACTTTATTATCATATAAAACCTTTACATGTTTTGCCTTTAATTCTGATATCTTTTTTATTCCTTCCAGATAATAAGATAATATTCCAATAACATTTTTATTTTTTTGAGAGGTAGTATACGGTACATCCGTAAATGCTCCGAAGGCCGCAACATAAATAAAATATTTATCGTTAAATTTCCCCACATCAAGTAACTTCGGTGAGCCAGTAACTATGTTTTGAACTGCATTCTTAACTTCCTTGCTTATTTTAAGACTATGAGCAACATCGTTCATAGAACCCGCAGGTATATACCCAATTGGGATTACTTTACCAGAAAACATTTGCCCGGAAATGACTTCATTCAGTGTCCCGTCACCTCCAGCACATACTAAAATATCATACAATTCTGACTCTCTCGTTATTATCTGTGTGGCATCCCCTTTGTTCTGTGTTGGGAATACTGTTACCTTGTAACCATGTTTTACAAAGGTGTTAATAATATCAAATAATTTATTTTTTATTTTACCTCTTCCAGCAGAGGGATTAAATATAAATAACAGTTTTTTCATCCGATCCTCCGTATATACAGTAAATATTTCCAACAAGAGTATAGCACAAATCTCATTTTTGTACTATGTATTACTTTAATTTTAATATAAATTTATTATTCCCTCAACTTTAGTTAGAAATATACCTCTTTCGCTATTGATATGTTACCTCAAAGATTAATTTCAGGTTCATTTGTTACAATTTCATTTTGACTATTAATAACTAACCACATTTGTGCATAGAAGTACATAATGTTCCATATACCTGATCCTCTTAGTTTATATTCATCCACTAAGATCATTAAGGAATTAATACTTCTGGCATCTACAAACCAAACAATATGTCTTGTTGGTATCCCACCCCGCGGATCAATATATTCAAAATATGGAGTCTGAGATGTTTCATCAAATAATATTACTGCTCCAAATTCACTTGCCAAGTTAATTGCTGAACTAATGGTTAAGGAACGAGCCTTTGAAACACCGATAATATATGGAAGTTCCCAATCATATCCGATAATTGGTATTCCTAAATCTATCTTTTCCGGTGGAACTTGCGTTAACACATAATTTAATACTTCCTTAAGGTCAGCTATTGATGAAACCGGAGCTGGTGGTCCATAGGAATATCCCCAGTTATAGTTCATAATAGTAATTCCGTCACAATACCGACCAATAACTGAATAATCAAAACGCTCAAAAGTCACTTCATGATCAATGATTATTTTATTATGAGGCAGGGTTATAAATACCAGATATCCCGCATAATGCAGGCGCGCATATAATTTGATAGTTAGATTATTGTAATATTCAATATTATTCTTGTCTATAAATTGGTAAGTAACATTTACTCCAGCATAATTCTTGCTCTTTAATATTTCGAAAATATTATTTAACAGGTTTTCTTGTACTTCTTCATCATAGAGTACCCGAAATGCTACTTCTAAGTCAATATTTCCTTGAATATTTTGCGCCGATAACAATAAGATTGGTGATACCTGATATAACCTTGAAATATTAAGCAGATCGTAGTCAGCCACACTTTCAATGTTTCCATCCGCCTTTATTAAGTAACCAAAAATTGATATAAACGTTAGGTACGGCAGAGTTCTTTTTAGAATATTAAAATCGATAAAAGGGTAAGCATAACCATTGGTATTCACCACGTTACTAAAAGTACCATAACTTATTATCAGTGTCTCTCCTGGAAAAATGAAATTGCGATTATAGAGAAAGTTATTATTTTGAAGTAGTTCCCTAATTGAAATACCATTCTTATCTGCAATACTTTCTACTGTATCTCCTTCCATCACCACATACGTCTTCTCTGGAATAGCTATCACTATAGTTTGACCCAAAACCAATGCATTGAAATTGTTTAAATCGTTATCGATGATTAATCTATTTACAGGAACCCCATAGGAATTCGCTATACTTTCAATGGTCTCTCCAGATTGTACGATATGTATAATCATAACAAACCTCATTTTACTATCTTTTTATTATTATATGCTTCACTAGCTTTATTACTACTAAGGATATCCTTGGGGATATATTTACTACTTCTTGCTTTATATCCTTGGACCTATTGTCGAATCTATATTTGTTTTTGTCAACTTAAGTCTCATTATCTGTCACCAAATAAAACAAATGACGTATTATATTATAGAAACATAAAGTCACAAAAATATTCCTCAAGGAGAGATGATTATGGATTTTTTACAATTTTTTCAGTACCTCTTAGTAATCATTGTACCAGGATTTATCGGTGCTTTACTTTATAATGTAATTGGATGCAACAGAGCTGCTGTTAATGTAGGTGCTGCATTAATATTAGATTTAATCACATTCATTATTATGATTACAGGACTTTATCTATTTCACGGAGTCACCACAATTGAAATATTAATATTTGAATTTTCTTGCTTAAGTTTTACTAGAATTTATGCTCTGATCAGTATTCTGATTGCCGCTTTATTTGGCGTACTTGCAGGATTGCTTAAGAGATTGTTATTCTGGGTTAGATGCGCATAACTTCAGGTTGTATAGGCTGTTGCATTAATTTGCAACAGCCTATACTATATACCTTCACAAACTATCCAAAAGAATGAAAAGTTCTATATGTCTTTATTCCAAACGACCCTGTTAATATAGTCTGTATAGGATATTATGATACGAAGAACCTTCTCTGACACATTATATTTTGTATAATCCTCAACATAATCAAGTGTATTAATGTTTTGTGTCTCAAGCACTTCCAAAGCTTGAAGAATTCGCTCCTTTGATAATCCTGTAAGCATTACAATTGCTTCCTCCATAGCTTCCATTCTTTCATGTGCTTGTCTTAAGTTAACTGCCTTGAATTTAAGAATGGCAGCTTCTTCACTAATGGTTCCGCTGTCACTTAATACTGCCTTAGCTTTACTTTGTAATTTTAAATAGTCCAAATAACCGAATGGTTTTAGAACCTTAATAAGTGGGTGAAATACTACTTTCTTTTCCTGTAATCTATTTCTTGTTCTTGGATGGGTACTTATAATAATTGGGAGCTGATCTCGAATAGCAACTTCATTTAATGCATCCACAAGATTTAATAAGTTATGATCGGAGTTTACATTCTCTTCTCTATGAAAGGATACGAGATAATATTTTTGTGGCTTAAGTTCCAGTCGTTCTAGTATGTCAGAGTTTTCTATTTCTAAGAGTTTTGATTGAATTACTTCAAACATTGGGCTGCCTGTTTTAATAATACGATCTTGCGGAAACCCTTCTTTTACCAAATAACTCTTGGCAATCTCACTATAAGGTAAATTAATATCTGCAATATGATCTACTAATTTACGATTTGTTTCTTCCGGTACCCGCTGGTCAAAGCACCGATTTCCAGCTTCCATATGAAAAATTGGTATTTGCCTCTTCTTGGCAGCAATAGCACTAAGACAGCTGTTCGTATCACCAAGTACTAAAAGAGCATTGGGATTTTCCCTGAACAAAATTGGCTCTATATTAATTAAAATATTACCAATTGTTTCGGTTGCATTACCTTTTGCTGCATCTAAATAATAATCAGGTGCGTTAAGTTGTAAATCCTCAAAAAACACCTGATTTAATTCATAGTCATAATTTTGTCCAGTATGCACAAGTATATGGTCAATCGCTTCTGACTCATTTAATTTTTTGATTACAGCCGAAAGTCGAATAATCTCTGGTCTGGTACCAACCACCGTCATAACTTTTAACTTCTTCATTTATACCTCCCCATAGTTTGTGTCTGGCTTGCTGCTATCAAAGCATTCATTTGCCCATATAATTGTAACGAGATCGGTATCACCAAGATTTTCAATATTATGAACATAACCACTGGGCAAATAGACAAACTGAAGTTTTTTCCCATTTACATAGTAGGAAAACAACTCATTTGAATTAAGGTTACGAAGACGTATGACTCCTTCTCCACTAACTACCAGAAATCGCTCATTTTTGGAATTATGCCAGTGATTACCTTTCAATATACCGGGCTTTGAAATATTAACTGATACTTGACCAAAGCTCTCCTGTTTTAGAAATTCTGTAAAGGACCCTCTAAGATCCGTATGCATTAACAAATCCTGACACAACTCTTGTGCTGGAAGATAGCTTAGATAGGTGGAATACAGTTTTTTGGTAAACTGGTCAGAAAGATTGGGTATGATCTGTTTCGTATGACAATCCCGGAAAGAATGAAGTAATTCTGCAATTTTTATAAGCATAACCGTATAGGTATTATTAATTTCGTAGTAATACTCTTCTTGAGGAGTCTGATAACTGATTTTATTCATTAACTCCTCCACCAGGTCATCAATATAAATTAATTCCAAAGGTGTTTCCGAGGTACGTACTTCAATTGGTAAGCCTTGCGCTATATTATGACAAAAAGTTGCTACAACACTGTTGTAATTTGGTCGGCACCACTTTCCAAATACATTTTTAAAGCGATAGATGTATAGTCTCGCTCCTGTTGACCGGGCATAATTAACCAACAACTCTTCTCCTGCTTTTTTGCTTTTACCATAGGGATTATCCAATGCTGCCTGTATGGAGGAGGCATATACGACAGGACAATAATTCTGATATTTATTAAGGGTTGTAATTAGTGTTTTTGTAAAATCTGTGTTATGAACTATGTAGTCACTTTCTTCTTTAGGACGATTTGAACCAGCCAAATGGTACACGAACTCTGCTTCTTTACAATAATACTCAAAATCCTCTGCTGAAGTATTGATATCATACTCATATATGGTATACTGCTTTTCATTTTTTAGATTTGCAATTAAGTTCTTACCAATAAATCCTCTTGCACCTGTTATTAATATCTTCATATTGAATCTCCATTATTACATGATGTGCCAACTCAAAATGCTCTAAGTGAAAGTAATTTTTCATTCACTCGATCTCCTCTAGGTCGATGTTATAAATTCTTCTCGAAGTAAGGATAGAAGTAAGGAATTCCAATATCGTCCTTCATAGTAATAATGATCTCTTAAAACACCATCTGTCTGAAATCCAAGTTGCCGTAGCAGAACTTTTTTCTTTATATCAAATTCATAAATTTCTGCCCAGACTTTATTTAACCCTAACTGATAGAACGCAAAATCAAGTAAAAGCTTACAACTTTCTTCGGCAAACCCTTGCTCATCAATATATTCTTCCTTAAACCCAATATAGACGGACAGGTCAGAATGTCGATTAATCCAGTTAATGTAACATAACCCACAACAACCTAATAGCTCCCTATCTTCCTTTCTTCTTATGGAAAACATCATTGTGGTGGGGTCAGTAAGTACCTTACGTAAGTACCATTCCTCTTGCATTTCACTGCTAATTTCCCTGTGTTCACGAAAAAACTTTTTAAACTCTTCCTTATTTCTCCATTCTTTTAAAAAGGGAAGATCCTCACGTTCAATAGCTGTCAGTACAACCAGTTGCCCTTGTTTCAAGCTCTCACCGAATCCTTTCTACATCAGTAGACCATACCAGTCAGTAATTATTCAAAGTCCTCCCACTTAATGCAAGTATCCTTATCTACCTGCTTTTTAAGTTTCTTACCTAAGATATCCTCCAGCTTATGGGGACTTATGCCTTCAGGGTTCATCGGTCTTAAAGGATAGACATCCTCTTTTACAAGGCTGGAACCACTTTGCTTATTGTTCATATAGTATAAAGATCTTTTTTGAAGCCTTGCTGTTTCTGTCTCGTTTCCCTCAATCCGTTTCACTCCATCCCCAAGAGCAGCCCATAAGTCCGTCGAACGGTTTACCATTTCTCTCCAGGTAACGGGATTCATTGCGAAGGTGTGATCAGGACCACTTCTGCTATTATCATCTGTAAAATGCTTTTCAATGACTCTGGCACCAAGGGCTATGGCACCAAGTACGGTAACATCCCCCGGTGTATGATCTGACAGACCTAGAATTAAGTCTGGATACTGATGGGCATAAGTTTTTAAGACATTTAAATTAATATAATTAAAATTGCTGCTACTCGCTGTATAATTGGTATTGCATTGCATCACAACAACCATAGAATGAAAGGATCGAACTGCTTGAACTGCTCTCTCAACTTCTTCAGACGTAGAAGCTCCTGTGGCCAATAATACAGGTTTTTTACAAGCTGCAATTGTCTCAATTAATTCTATCCAGGTAATATCACCTGATCCTATTTTAAAGGCCTTTACATAAGGATTAACTTCCTTCACGGTAGTTAAATCGTAAGGTGTGGTAAGATATTCTATTCCAACTTCCTCACATTTCAGTTTTAATTGCTGAGTCCATGCTCTATCAATGCTATATTGTTCGTACACCTCATAAACAGATTTTTTCCAGGCAGCCTGATGTGATAGTCTGCCCCCCATAGTATCAAATCCTTTTCTGCTTACAATTGTAGGTGCTGAAAAGTTCTGGAATTTGGCTGCATCGGCACCTGCTTCTTTGGCTAGTTCAATCAAACGATAGGCTCGATCCAACTCCCCATCATGATTTGCAGCAATATCAGCAATAAAGTAGGGCGGTGTATTTTCTGCAATTCTTCGATTACCAATGTTGATCATAGATAAACCTTACCTTTCTCAATGCATTTTTAACTAATAGGGTGAACTCACTTATTAATTAAAAATCTAACCTTTTTTCAGTTGTTCATGGTATCGTCTGTCATATAGCCGTTTAAATTCTTTCACACCTTCCAGAGGAGTGCTAATATGAATACCCAATTCCTTTGATATCTTTTCATTGCTTAGCCCCATATTCTTTGTTCTTGGTGCTCTAAATTCATGATCTTCCATGGAGGCCTGAAAGATAGCACCGCTTAATTTAAATTCCTCCATAATAGCAATTGCAATCTCATACTTGGAAATTGACCCAGTACTGCAGATATGATAGAGACCATATAAATTCCTGTCAATACACATGGACAGAATACTTGCCAGCTCATTTACCAGGATAGGTGAAAAATAAATATCATAAAACATACTAAGATTGTCATTATTATTTAGGGAACTTATAATCCACTCGCCAAAGCTATTCTTTTCTCGGTAATTGAACCCATAGATATTTGTCCGCACTACAATATTCTCATAAAATTGTTGAACATATTGTTCCGCTTGCAGCTTAGTCGACGCGTATACGCTGATTGGCCCAGGAAGGTCAGTTTCTTTATAGAGTCCTTCCTTATTACCATCAAATACGGCATCGGTGGAAATAAAAATCATTTTTACCTTCAGCTCATCACAAAGGTCTGCTAAGTTTTTGGTAAGTTCGTAGTTAACTTTTTGCGCATAATCAGGCTTTTCTTCGCATTCATCTACATTGACAAGTGCTGCACAGTGTATTAGTACATCAACTTTATGCTGAAGAAAAAGCTCTCGAATTTTCTCCAGATCAAAAGCAGAAAAAAGATGACTGTTTACGCCTTTTATCTGTACTTTGTTCAAATCCACGCCTGATATGTGATATGCATCCTTCAATAAATAAGCTAGATTCGAACCTAACATACCAGCTATTCCTGTAATAAAGATGGATTTCATTTCGCAACACTCCGATCGTCAAAGAACTGAATGGTCTTCTTTAATACCTGCATCTGTGCCTTTGCATCCTCTAAGTTCCAGTAATTTGTTTTAAACTGTAACAATTTACCCTGTAAGTACTCTGCCACTGGGCATAGTCCCTTTCTATATTTGTGCAAATTGTGCTTGGATATAAAGCGTTCTCTTTTTAAAAGCTTGCGATTCCTCATCATTGGCTCCAGATAACTTAACTTCCAAGCCGCATAGATGCCATCTCCACCAAAAGCAGCAAATTGATCCCTGAATTCTTTCCAGGTAACCTCCGGATGCTCTAATTTAACGACAAAGGTCCAGTAGGTACATTCATATTCCTCACTGACTTTCTGTGGTATCAGCCAATCTGTATCCTTAATTGTCTCAAGGTAAAGTTTTGCAACCTCACTTCTTCGATTCACTAATGCCTCTACCTGTTCAAATTGTGCCAGTGCAACCGCAGCACATAGCTCCGGCATACGATAATTCCAGCCCATGGAAACATGCCTTGCATAATCCGGATCTTGAATGGTCTGCTTTGTTATCTTAGCTTTACTTGCTCCAACACCTGCATATCCAAGAGAATTCACTCTTCTGACACCTTCCGCAATTTCCAGCGAATCCGTAATTATCATACCTCCCTCACCGCTGGTAATATGCTTGGAGCTTTGAAAACTATAACTTGCTACATGACCCAGGGTCCCGACTTTTCTATTTTTATAGGTTCCCAGCATGCATTCCGCATTATCCTCAATCACATAGAGGTGATGCCGATTTGCTAATTCCATAATAGCATCCATATCCGGTGAAAGTCCGTAAAGAGAAACTGTAATGATTGCCTTTGTCCTAGAGGTAATACGTTTCTTAATGGAATCTGCCGTAATTAAAAAAGTATCCCAATCCACATCCGCATATACTGGTGTTGCATTCGCCTGAAGAACTGCAAACGTAGTGCTGGACATTGTAAGTGGAGGAACAATTACCTCATCTCCTACTGTAATATTTAAAGCCTCTAAAATGGCGTGTAAGGTTGCTGTTCCATTGACACAGGATATTGCATATTTTACACCAAATTTATCACAAAAGGCTTTCTCAAGTCTTTGCATCATTACCGCTCCTTTGGAGGAACGAAATTCACTGTCAAGAACCTCTTTTACATAGGCTAATTCATTACCATAAATTCTTTTCTTTAAAATAAATTCATCTTTTACATCTTCTTTTATTTCTTCCTTTATTTCTTCTTTTATCTCTTCCTTTATTTCTTCTTTTATCTCTTCCTTTATTTGTTCTTTTATTTCTTCTTTTATTTCTTCTTTTACTTCTTCTCTTACTTCTTCTCTTACTTCTCCTACTATATCTTCCTCTATTTCTGTGGCACTAATTTCTTCTTTTTCTTCAACTTCTTCTCTTACGTTAACTACTTTTTCTACTTCTTTTTTTCCATTCATTTCTTCTGCTGCTTTTATTATTTCTGCTGCTATCCCATCTTCATTTTCTGCCTCTTTAATTTCTGCAGCACTAACCTCTTCTTTTATATTAATAATTTCCTTGTCTTCTTTGTCTTCTTTGTCTTCTTTGTCTTCTTTATCTTCTTTGTCTTCTTTGCCTTCTTTGTCTTCTTTATCTTCTTTATCTTCTTTTTCTGCTTTTTCTGCTTTTTCTGCGCCTACCTCTACTTCTACTTCATCCTTTATTTCTTCCACTATTTCTTCCTTTATCTCTTCCCGTATATCTCTCTGTAATATTCCCATTTGTATTTCTTCCGCTTGAATTTTTTCTTCCATTATTAAGGATTTCAAATATCCTTCATTCCTTCTATGCCCCTTATTAATTTCGGAAAGCTCTGGCTTACGTTTTAATAATTCTAAAACCTCCTGCATGGAAAAAAGCTCATTTGGATTTTTATATAGATCCTCGTATACACATTTCATAAACTGATAATCCTCTTGTGAATCTACTGTCCATCGAAGGTTTGACAAGTCGCTTTCATGCTCAAAGTTATAAAGTTTAAATTTCTCTTTATTCTTATAGATATATGGAGTTACATGTTCCTTTTCAGAAGGTAGCTTTGACTCTTCATATGCTTTTTTAAGTGCTTGAAAGGAAAATACTTCCACATCAATTCCTTCTGGGAACGTCGGATGGATTGTATTGCTTACATAATCATATTTTCCAGTTTCAAAAAGTTCAATTGCGTTAAGTATGACTTCAGGGTCTTTTAATGGATCATCCGCAGTTAATCGAACAATTACATCTGCCTTATTCTTATCCGCACAAAAATAAAATCGTTCGAGAACATTCTCCTCACTTCCACGAAAACACGCTATCTTATTCGCCAAGCAAAGCTCCTCAACAAAATCATCCATAGGGTTTACTGTGGTTGCAACAATAAGTTCTGATATCTTATCAACTGCGCGTATCCGAGCAACAATCTGCTCGATTAAGGTTTTATCCCCCAATGGTAGTAATACCTTACCTGGGAGTCTTGTTGATGACATTCTTGCTTGTAGAATTGCGATAATATGCATACCTGCCTCCATGATGGCGCATTGCGCCATTATAAAATGTGATGAAAGAAGCCGTTAACGGATTTTTTCAAGTGAAAGTGATTTTTCTTTCCGAGTGAAAGCGATTTTTTCACTCTTCTTACCTCCTCTTCCACTTTAAAGGGGATATAATATCTTCACTAAGATTTTTAAATTGTCCGGCTATTTCCTTTACTATTTCAACCGGAACTTTTTGCTTGAAAGCTTTCAGATTTTCCTCTAATTGCTCAGTGTTATCCACTCCAATAACAAGTGATGTCACTCCCTGTTTTTCTTTCAAATACGCAAGTGCAACCTCTCGCCTTGAATAGGAGTGTTCTGCACACAAATTGATAAATTCCTGTACCGGTGCTTCAGCAATTGGCAGCTTTTCTTTCACTTGCTCCATATCCATCAGTAGTAACCCTTGCAGAAAAACACTTCGAACCATTATTTTAATTTTTGAATTATTTTGTTGTACAAAAGAGTCAAACCGCTGATCGAAGATATTTAATGGCAGCTGGATAATGTCCATCCCTACTTTTACCGCGTAGTCAGCATCTTCTGGTTCATACACCGAAACTCCTATAAGATCACAGTATCCCAGTTCCTTTAAATTTCTTAGTGCATCAAGTAATTTTCCCTCATATAAATGCTTTGGGTTATGAAGGAGTAAGCCTCTAATCTTTGGCACTCTTAACTCCTTTAGACTGGTTTCAACCTGTTCTCTTACCCTATCGTAATAATTTAGATCGTCTGTTGCCAGTTCATAGGGTAGTTTTGAAATAATGTTCATGTTATTTAAAGAAGTGGAAAAATAATCGCCGATTAAACGATGCGCATCACCATAACCACAGGCGGTATCCAAGGTATTAATGCCGTTATCATAAGCATAATTCAAGAGCTCAAAGGCTTTCTCCTTACCTGGCTTTCTGGCACCCTGTATTCCATAGTCCATACCTAATTGCGCTGTACCAAGAAATATCTCCATAGATGGACTCCTTACTCAATAAGAAAGCTTAGTATGGATCCATTCCTGTCTGGCTGCAAACTGACCATCTCTTCTAGTGGAATAGGAACACATACTGGTATCAATTTTTTTCTCATCAATTGCAAAGCTTAGAATATTCTTCTTATAATCAATACCATCCAGTCCAGGTCTGCAAATTGTAAAATCCATGCAATAGTTACCGGCTTTTAAGATATTAGGAATTTCAACCTCCGCGATATATCTTCCTGGTTCTCTTCTTTGAAGTCCCCCTGGAGTAACATCCGTATCAAAGCTATGACAGACTGCACCTTGATTTTTATAAATCGAATAGCCTAGGGCAACCCCCATTAATGGCCTTTTTATCTCGTATTCCACTTCTAAATATATTGGATCAAAAAGCTCGAAGGAATCTGTTTCTCTGCCCGCTCTATCTTTCAGCATGATACTGTAAACCTGTGCGGCATCCTTTGAGCTATCCTTCTTAAAATTCGCATGACTCACCAGATTAAGCGTTTGTTTCTGATTTAAATACGCTTCGATTACATCATCCGTATCTCCAAACTTAATCAGTCTCCCTTGATCCAATAAAATACACTTTCTGCAAAGTGCCTTAATCATAGAAAGCTGATGGCTGACAAATAAAACCGTTCTTCCACCATGACTAATGTCTCCCATCTTTCCAAGACATTTTTGCTGGAACTGATAGTCTCCTACCGCAAGGACTTCGTCTACCACAAGAATTTCTGGTTCCAGATGTGCTGCTACTGAGAAAGCCAATCTAACATACATACCTGAGGAATAGCGTTTTACTGGTGTATCTATAAACTTTTCAATCTCTGCAAACTCGATAATATCTTGTATTTTTTCATCAATTTCCTTCTTGGTCATACCTAAAATGGCACCATTTAAGTAGGTGTTTTCACGTCCGGTCAGTTCAGGATGAAATCCAGTTCCAACTTCTAATAAACTTGCTATTCGCCCGTTTATTTTAACTCTTCCACTGGTTGGAGCTGTCACTCTGGAAAGTATTTTTAATAACGTGGATTTGCCTGCTCCATTTAAGCCGATAATTCCAAGGGTTTCCCCCTCTTCAATTTGTAGATTAATGGAGTCCAGAGCCTGTAGATACTCATCCTTCGCATAATTCTTCGAACCGATTTTTTTATTTGGATCTTCTTTCTTAAAGGTTCTGGCTAACCAGCTATTAAAATCCTGTGAGAAAGTTCTTCCGCTGATAGAACCGAGGCGATAGGTTTTACATAAATCCTCAATTTCTATTACTACTTTGCCCATAGGTCACCTCCTAAACTGTATCCATAAAGGTTTTTTCAACCTTACTAAATATAACAATTCCGATAATTAAAACAAAAATGGTTACACCTGCGCTATAAATCAAATATTTAAAATCAAAGGTTCCTGCGCCTAAAAAGCCATATCGAAAGGTTTCAATGATAGCAGACATTGGATTGAGCATAATAATTGATTTGTAGGTGTCGGATAAACTTGAGGTGGGATACACAATGGGTGTTCCATACATCCATAATTGAACACCAAAGCTGATTAGAATCGATAGATCCCGGTACTTTGTCGTTAAAGATGAGAAAATAATACCAAAGCCCAAACCAAGGAGTGCTACAATCAGGACTAACACAGGCGTTAATAAAAGGTATAAATTAGGTTCCAGTGAATAACCCCTGATCAGGTAATAGAAAAGAAATCCTAGAAACAACATAAACTGTATAAAGAAACTAATTAGCCCAAAGATCACCGTTGAAAACGGTATTACAAGTCTTGGAAAATATACCTTTCCAAACAGGGCTGCATTACTGGTGAAGGTGGTTGAAGTCGTATTTAAGCAATAAGCAAAATATGACCACAAGGTGTTCCCAGCCATATAGAATAAAAACTCCGGTATTCCATCCGTAGGTATTTTGGCTATATTCCCAAAAACAATTGTAAATATAACTACCGTAATTAAAGGATTTACGATGAACCATAAGGGACCCAGAATCGTTTGCTTATACATAGATGCATAATTACGTTTAACGAACAAACCCACCAGGTCTTTATACTTCCATAATTCACGAACATTAATGTCAAACCAGCCACTTCTGGCTTTAATTATCATTGACCATTCATCCGCCTGCAAAGAATTATTTCGATTGGAGAACATCTTCTAACCTTCCTTTCTCAAGCGAATCTAAGATACCGCTTTCTGTCAAATTTATAATCTTAATTTGTTTTTTATGTAGCTGTTCTCTTAAAATACGGTAACTTTTAAAAATATGGTGCCATTCAAAAAACATATGCTCGCAACTAATCTTAATTCCCTGCTGCCTGATCTGATCCTCCTCGGGTAATAGATACGCATAATGTCTCATATTCTGTCCCTTTACCCGATCAATGTAATTCAATATTCCTGTACAATCACAACCCAACAGGTAGATTTCTGAAAAGCCCATATAGGCAGAGATTGCTACTGCATTTTGAACAACTGTGCAGAAGTAGGGCAGAAATTTACACAAATCAAGTTCAGTAAACACCAAATCATCAATTTCAATTCCGTTGGCATAGATATATATCGGGTGCTTTGTATTCAATTCATGCTTCATCATTTGCTGATATCCATTACTTTCAAGAAAAATCCCTAGAGGACTTGCCTTGCTTTTCAACTTATCAATCACCTCTTCCAAATTATCAAAATAATAAGGATCAGCAAATAAATGATAGGTTGTATTTAAATCTTTGAAGTCCTCCTTATAAAAAAGATCATTTACCGTAAACGTAAACTCATCCTTTAATAAAGATAAATCTACCTCGGCAAGGGACGGACCATTTCCAAGAATAAAACAGCGGTGTCCTTTATGAATATTTTTTAGATGCTTATTCTTTATTAAATAGATTCCTACCTGTGTATCTTTAATTTCTTTATATTTATGATCATAATAATATCTCTTCCATATATGATTTGGTAATATTTTGGAAAGAATCTTATTTAAGTACACATGATACCTCATAGAAATAACCATGCCTTTCTGGTTAAAAAATGCATATCCCATAGCTTCTGGTAGGTACTAATAGATACAATCGTTTCTAGTAGATTCTCATAGCTATAATAAGATATGCATTAAAAAGGCTGGCGGTTACCTATTCTTTTAAACTACAGAGTTTTAAAAACTCTTCACTAACGTATTCAAGGGTACAGTCATAGAAGCTGTTTCTTATGTAGCTATAGTTTAATCTCTCTTTACGATAGCGCATACAGAAGGAATAAAGCCTATCCGGTGTTTTGCGCTCAATATTCTTCTCTAGGATACTGAAATGATAGGGATACCTCTGAAGATACTGTAACGAGGGGCAATCCTCCACCTTATATAAGTTTACAATTGGCTTACCGGTACTTATGTATTCTAAGAGCTTACTTGGTAATTGATTATTGATGCTGTTTCCCAGATTAACTAAGATATTTGCATTAAGTTCCGCATTGGTGCAGACTTCCTTTGATTTCATTCCATGAAAGATAATATTAGTAGCACCAGGTGGCACCAACCTCTTCCAAGGGGCTAATTCCTCTCCTATCATGTGAAGGCGAATTGAGTCTTCCTTTAAGGTATCGAATAGCTGAAATAAGCGCTTCGGATTACGAGTATCTTTGTTTAATTTCCCTACATAAACACAGTTAATATAGCGACGGTTAAATTCAATGTCCTCCGTTTGCCTTGTTAATTCCGGTCTCGTAATGAGTGGAAATTGCAGTTCTTTCAATTTATTCTGTATCTCCTTGGATTCAAACTGCAATTCCTTGTAGATTGGACCTGTTACGATAATATTGTCTGCCAGGGAGAAAACCTCCGATTGAAACTTAGCTAACTCCTGTCTTGGATAATTCATAAGATAGTAGTAATTAGTAGCAAAGGGGTCTTGCATATAGATAATCCACCTGAAATTTTTCGGATACTGCTCCAGGTACTTCATCATAGGCAAACAAGACTCGAACGGATAACATACCGTTATAATTACCTTTAGATCATATTGACTTATGATGTACTTTAACTGCTTAAATGGATGGTGGCTCCAATGTTTTTTCTTATATTCTTCCTTCACAAATCGATCTAAAAATATATCCTTAGATAATTGCACCGCTGTAAAAACCTGTGCTTCCTTCCAGCATTTTTTCACCTGTGTTCGATCAAAATTGCTATTTATGCGGTGAATATATATTTTCTGCCAGACCTCATGCTCTGGCAAATCAGGGTAAGGCTTTAAAGTCATAATATGAACCTCATGTCCCTGTTGTAGAAACGTTTGCGAAAGTCGATATACTATATTTGAATTTGCACCAAAATTAGGGTAAAAGTCATATGTAATAAACAATAAATTCATATTAAGAACCATCTCCTTCCCTACGCCAGCAGATTATCGCTGTGGCAAAATAATATTCACACAAACTTCGTACTGCTAAATTTATTTTATTCAGCATAAAGCAAATCAGCAGCCACGAAGTGTGAGCTTTTAAATCAAATTAAATGGTGCACTGTCTTTAACCTTATTCTATCAGCTTTCTATATACCTCTACTAAAGTCCTGGCTGAATCCACCCAGGTATAGTGATTAATTATTGTCTCATAACCTCGTTCTGCAATGTACTTTGCTTCCTCTGGATTTTGTATTAGAAAATCAATTGCTTCATAAAGTTCTCCAGTATTATGGGGCTGTACTAAGAGTCCATTCTGTCGATCAATAATAATCTCATCTATCCCTTGTTCGTAACAACCTATGACAGGTACCTTGCAGGCCATTGCTTCCAGATAGGCACAGCCTAAGGCTTCATAGTAAGAAGGCATAGCAAAGATATCGCTAACCTTCATAACTTGGGCAACCTCCTCATAATCAATATATCCAAGAAAATGCACCACTTGCTTCAACCTAAGGTATTCCACCTGCTGTTTCAGTGTTTCCTCCTCAGGACCATGACCGATAATTATCAGCTGGATTACTCTATCTTTATATTTCTGTGTCAGCTGACCAATGGCTTCAATTAAATAATGGTTGCCCTTTATCTTCTTTAAACTTGCCACACTTAGAATTGTAAGGTTCTTATTCTTTTTGTAGGCTACTGGAAAGAATAATTCGGTATTTGCACCATTATAAACAGTATACAAGGGCATTTGCGGGAAATGGATCTTGACCCTTTCACATACCTTATCGCTTACCCCTACAACTGCATCCGCTTTTCCTACTAACTTATGCAAGACTCTATCTCCTCTCCTTTGCAGAAGGCGAACAAGCAGAGGGAGCTTTTGATCATATAATATACTTAACCCATGGTAATGAAGCACCAGTTTTTTCTTATATTCTTTCGCAATCCTTGTAAAAATTCTTAGCGTATATTCATCAAACATATGAATGGATATAACCTCATACTGTGTAAAATCTACTAAGCTTTCAAACATCTTTAAATTTCGCTGCAAGGCTGATCTGAAGTAAATCCCCTTATAAAAGGTAAAATACTTGCAATACTTAACAGGCACACCAGCATAGAGTTCTTCCCTGCATTGCTCCTTTAGATGATGTATATTCGTAGGCACAATTACGTCAACCTGATGTCCCAATTGGAGTAAAGCCTGTGCTTGTTGTTGTATGAAGATACAAAACTGCGGTTGTTCCTGGCTTGGATAATAATCCGATACAAATAATATTTTCATAGAATTCACTCCACTTGTGATTGTTCTTTAAACGAATTCAGGTATTCGATTGCCTTTTGTCTATTTTCCTCGATAATAAAATTTGTTTTACTATAATCTATCTCCTGTGTCGTAATTTCCTTCAGGTTATTTATAATTCGATCTTGTAACTCCAACTGTGTCAGAAGGCCTGTTATTCGTCCTGGTGCTGAATTACCAAGAAAGGAAAAGAACTTTTTATTAAATATTGTAGAAAATGCAGTGCCATGAAAGGAAGTTGTAAGTACATATTCTGCATTTTGAAAAAGGTTGACAAACTCTTCTACTTTAGCACACTTTATCGTGACATCCCCCCTAAGAAATGTAATTTCAGAGGTAAGTAGAACGACTTTGTAACCTGTGAGTTCCTTTAACTTCTTGATAGCTCCAGGGAGTAGTGGATGCCCTGACATGGGGTAACACAGAATATAGGGATAAGGCAGAGCTTTCATTATGGAAAAGGAAGCCCAGGTTTCTTTCCTAAGTAAGAATACTGGATCCATATGTTGCAATACAAAATTCCTGTGTTCCAAGAGCTCCTCCAGATATTGTCGTGTTTCCAGCTCTCGAACAGAAATAGCTGTAAAATCACCTAATAACTCTCGTATTTGTGATTGTAATTGTTCTGGTACAACACTTGAACCCATACTAACTGCATAACTTACTTTCTTTATTTCTCTACTACCAAAATCTAAGAAAAAGGATCGTTTTAACCCTCTAGATACATTCCAAAGCTGGTCACTTCCAGCGATATAGATATCCGCTTTAGGTGGGTCTAATAGAAGTTCATTTTTTGTAATATACTTTCTCGTCAATTGGAGATTTTTTTCTATAAATTTCTCAAAATTCTTATGCCTTTTCTTCATTGATTTAAAATTCCTAATGGTTAGCATAAGGCGAATTATATTTATCACTACTATTTTTAAAGAACGACCGGGGATTTTTTGATAGATATAATTTTGCTTTGGCGCGTAATCTATAATCTCGTTATTAATGGATAGATTTAATAAGGCTTGCTGTAAGGCATAAGCTTGAAGTACAGCGCCGTAATTGTAAACATTATGATAGGTAATGGTTGCTGTTTTCAATCAACCCCTCCTAACGATTTAGAGTAGTCTTTAATGATTTTAAGTTATGATATACCGAATATTTTATACGAAGACTTCGTCCATAGCCTGCATATTTCTTTAAAACAAATAGATATCCGTTTTCCTGATAATCCCTCCAAAAATTTTCTCGATTGGAGGGGCACATCGACGGTTCCAATAGATTTCTTTGCATGCAGTCACTGGCATTTCTTTCAATATATTTCAGCTTATTCGAGACCTTCTGAAACAATTCGTTTCCTTTCTCAGTATTAATCAAAACCAAAGAAATTCCCTGATTGTCATCGAAGGTTGGAAGACTTTTTTCTACACCCCAATAATCTCCGATGGTAATATCACTCCCACGTTTCATTGAGGAATATTTGCAGGTATAGCAGCAGGGTCGAAGGATCAGATCACTAAGAAATAGCTTCATGTGTAATTGTGAACGAAGGCTTTCATGGTCTTCTTTGCCATTTTCATACACATTTTTTGAGTTCATACTATGCCAGCCATTTATTTTTGTTCGAAAATAATGATACTTTAATTTAGACTTTTTCTTTTTTTCTTGAAAGCTAATATATTCTTTCCACATCATTGGGCTAGCAACTCCATGGCATACAATATCACAAAGAATTAGCCTGGAGGTATTCTTTCCCTTAGCATAAGCCTTAATTGCAGCTATTTGACATGGAGTTCCAGTAAAAAGTATGGTAGTATTACGCTTAAGGTCTGCTTCTAACCACGAAAAGACATCCGACATGTCACTTTGAACATATTTAGAACCTACCATACGATCTCTTTCTGTCTTATTCGTTGCTCTCGTATGTACAACCGTCAGGTTTTCATCCAGTACTGCACCATATACGACACCTCCCTGCTCCAATATTGCATCGGAAAGAGCCAGAAACATTCCTCCAGAAGTACTTTTAAGCCGGAGGCTCTCCTCTAAATGTTTCACTGCATAGATTCTTTGGTTAAAATCTTCTTCAATTACGATCTCCTTGGTAATTGGACACACTACCTTGCATCTGTCGCAATGAATACATTGCTCCTCATGAATCCGGGGATAAAGAAACCCCTCTTTATCAGCATAAGCTTCTATTGCACTTGTTGGACAGACATTCACACAAGCCATACACCCATAACAGTTTTGTTTCTGATTATAAACTTCCATATAGTATTCATGCCTTTCTTATTTTCTTTGATACCATTGATTTCGAATAACCTTGGCTTTACTACATGGCCCAGTGAAATATCGATGACTGCTGCCAGCTACTTTTAAATCTTCCAGGAGAAATAGTAATCTTTCTGCTGCCACCTGGGCATTCCATTCTGTATAAATAGTCCGGTATGCCTGACTGCCAATCTCTTTCTGTAAATCAGGCTCGTTTATAACTCTCTGTACCTTTTCGAAAAGCTCCTCCCTCCTTCCACTTTCATAGATAAACCCGTTGATACTGTCTTTAATTAGATAGGGAACTGCGCCCACCGCATGGCTGGCAAAAACTACACAACCGCTATTCATAGCTTCATTTAAAACTGCACCCCACCCTTCCTCGTAGTCACTTGTTACAAGAAAAATGTTGGCTGCTTCCATTGACCTTCTAACCTTTGTCGGTTCCAATGCACCAGTTAAAGTAATTTGATTCGTCAGGTCTAATTCCACAATCCTATGCCTTAATTCCTCTTCCAATTCTCCTGTACCTATCAGTTCAAGATCAAACTCAATGCCTTGCTGTTTTAATCTGAATGCCAAATCAACTACTACTTCAGGATGTTTCCATTTAATTAATCGCCCGCACCAAACTAGCTTTAATCTTTCCTTGGGCTTATTGTTCATTAACGTATCCAGATCATATTCTACTAATTTAGGGAAATATCCCCACGCATAACATCTATTGATATAATCACCATGCAATAGCAAATCACCAGAGGTATAAGCACTTGCACACAGCATAAAAAGTTTCCTTCCATAAAAACGGTGATAGGAATTCAAACTGCGAAGTATCCCTCTCGGTGAGAAAGCTCTCCAAAGCCCTCTTTTATACAACCGTTCGCTGTAGCGAAATGTTATTCCCTCTTTCTTATACTTCAGTCTTTTCAGTAGAAAGTCCTCCGGTGCTGAACCAAAGAGGACCACTTCACTATTTATAATCATTTGTACTATCCTGTCATAATTATTATCCTCTTCCGTGCTATTTACATGTAAAACAAAGGGGTATTCCTGTTCAATGCAATACCCTTGCTCCTGTTGCCATATTCTAATGTCACTGGTCGCAATAAAGAGGAACTCTGAATTAAGTACACGATATAATTCCAGACAAAGAGGAATTTGATGATGTGTGAGATAATTTGATACGAAAATAAGTCTCATCCTAATTCACCTCCTCCTGTTTTATATTTTGAAACCAATCAGAACCAGACAGAATACGTAAGAAATAAGCCGTGAAAGCTTGCTTTCTAAGGATAATTTCTTACGTATTCTGTTTGGCGAGAGCCAAACAGCGAGAAAACCACAGGTTTACGAGCCTGGTTCTGAGGACTTAATTAGTAGTATCAATACACTTAAACTACCAGCGAACATAGAACCACCGATTAAAAATGCGCTCTCGGTACAGGCATGTAAAAATACAGCAAGCAGTCCAATCATTCCCAGATAGGCAGTTTTACTTTTCAAATCATAGGTTAATAAATTGAAATATGCCCTGAAAATATATACATAGAAGGAAAGCAGCCCTAATATCCCAAGGGATGCATAGATGCTTAAGGTTCCATTATGAAGGTTCTGCAGTTCATACGCACTGAAATCACCCAATAAGATTCGATTAGAAACCGAATCAAATACTGCTTGATAAATATCGCTTCTAGAGGAATAATCAGTCTTACCAGCAATTTCAAAGAAAGTAAACCAATTGCTTTCATAAATAATTGGATATAACACCATGAACAACGCAGGCAGCAATACAAACAACCCAACAAACATGCGTTTTAATCGAATCCACCTCTTTAATACCAGCATTAAAATAACCCATAGAAAAATAAAGATGCAGGTTCTTGAACTTGTAGCTTGTAATAAGTAACCCAAATATAACATAGGGAGTGCTAGAATAAGTCGGAGGAAGTAATTCTTGTAATAAAACACCCCCGCTAATAGAACAATCATCGTAATTAAGAGATACATTGCCGCCTGATTGGGATTATCGTAGCCTAAGGTTAGCCAGGCTTGATTCGTACCTAAATAGCCCTCATATCCACGATATCGGTAATCACTGATGGAGTGAAATGCAAATACAAGTGCCATGAAAATATGAACAATAAATATAATATTTAACATCACTTTATCCGGTTTAATATAATCCAGGTATAATAAATAAAAGGGCAAGGCAAGGTAGCATAACAGACGAATAACATAATTATACAACCCACTGGTGCCTGACAAATAAGACAGGAAGGACCCTCCTATCATAAATATAATCATGACCACTTGATGAGTTTTATAAGGAATGTAATTTTGAAAGCAATGACTGATTACAATAAGAAAAGCAAAAAAATTGCTTAGCAGGAAGCACCTGCTGCTTAATGTCTCCAATATGGTAATCTGCATTGGTTGCGCAAAATATATGACCAAAGTGGAAATAATGGTCAGATAAAAACATCCCTTTAAAAGGAACAATCGAAACTCATCTAGCCCTGTTTTATTCATCTCCATGCTGCCTCCTGCCTCTCCATTGTATTCAAGGATTTATTCCATAGCTTCCTTGTCTTTTAATAACTCCTCATATAATCCCAGATATCTGTTCAACATTAGGTCTTTGGAAAAATAATTGCGAATTCTTTCAACACAATTATGACTATAGGATTCTTTGCCTCTCACCCGAATCGTTTCGAGTGCTTGTAAAAGTTCTTTTTTATGTCTGCTCTTTAACTGTATTCCTGTGGTCACATCAGCCACCTCAGAGCAGGCTGTACTTAGGTACGTTATAACCGGTGTACCACAGGCCATTGCCTCAGCTGCTGTTAGCCCAAAGGTTTCCTCCAATGATGCCTGAAAAAATACATCAGCCACGCTGTATAGTTTCACAAGCTCCTCAATATCTTCTGTTCTTGGAATTGCCAGAATATTATCGGGACATTCTTCACCATTAATTCCAACCAGTACAATACGATAAGGAGGTTTTAATATAGATGAAAGTTTAAAAAATATTGGCAAGCCCTTGTTTTCCCACTGATTTGCAACCCCAAGTATTACAAAATCTTCTTCCAAAAGTCCAAGTTCACTCCGAATTTTGGATTTTATTGGTCGAAAAACGGATGTATCAATTCCATTTTCGATTACTTGAAGGGGTACATTCTTCATAAGAGACTGTTCAGCACAGGATTTTAACCACTGGGATACACAAACCACCCGAAGATTTTCCATGGAGGTAAAAGCAGCTTTTTTATTTTGATATACCCACTGGGTGGTATGATTAATGATATCCTTTTCCTTGGCTGGAAGCTTGCAGTCTTTCTCTTTACAACCAGTCAAATAACCTTTACACCCCAGAGTCGTAAAATGATAACAGCCGCCTGTAAATGCCCAGCAATCATGCAGGGTATAGACAACAGGAACACCGTAATTTTTTAAGAATTTAAACAGTCTGGGAAAGTCCACGCTGTTTTGCTGTATGTTATGCAAATGAATTAAATCCGGTGAGATTTTCTTTATATTTTGAATTAATCTTCTTGTGCCCAGTAAGGAATGGGCATATCTTCTGCCAAGAGTACGATTCAAACCTCTTCGAAGGTAGTTTTGAAATTGATTTTCTATTTTAAAGGTATCTGCTTGCGTACTGTTATAAGCGGAATAAGCTACAAAACTTTGATATCCCTTTTTTTCTAAAAAGTTATGTACTTGTGCAACTATACGCCCAGTGCTTCCGTATCCATAGGTTATATTGATTTGAAGAATTCGTTTTATTTCATGTTGTTTGCGCACAATTGCAGTTTTTCTATTCACGGAATCCTCCAGCATTCGAATAACCTTTTCTGCCTGGGTTTTAGGATTCTTGTTTCGCTGAATAAATTCATAAGCTCGTTTTCCCATCTCTTCCTTCTGCTCTATTGACTTTTCGCTTAGTTCAGCAATGGAAACACTCATATCTTCAACCGAACTTCCTGGGATATAATTCAGATATTCATCGTATTCCTCCGGTATACCATCCAACTTAAAGGTAAGCACCGGTTTTCCGCTCTCCATATACTCAATTGTTTTTGACGGAAACGAATACTTTGTATATTCTCCTTCATTGGATCTGGGATTCACTAAAATAGTTGCCTGCTGCTGCAGATTCTTTACTTCCTCCGAAGTCAAATACCCAAAGTAGGTTATTCTACTGTCATTTCTTGCAGCTTCTTCAATTCTTTGCTGTTCGTCGCCGCTGCCACAGATCCATAGCTGATAACTTTGATTTGTTAGCTGACAAAATGCATCTAAAAGCTTATCAATGCCAAATTGCTTTTGTATCGCTCCCGAATACATAAGGATTGTAGAGTTCTCGTAGTTAGACTCAAACGAAGGTTCCCTGTTACTGGCAATCCCTTCAATAACCGTATAAGGTTTATCAATTATATTTAATGGGTGGGTCATATCTTTTGTCAGTAGAATATAGCTATCTGCCTTCTGTGTATATTTGTATTGATAATCCTCCAGGGTTTTTAAAACCTTACGTTTCAAACTGTATTTACTTCCTCCCACTCCGAACGCATTTGGTAAATCCGGTACTATAATACAAATATGTAACTTAGGATATTTATTTTTCACATCTACTAAGGCCTTTAAAAACGGGAGGTACATGCTGTAAATAATGATTACCAGGTCTTCTTCCTGATTTTCCCTGCACCATTTCTTAATATGATGAAGCGCATAATAATAACGTGAGGTTTGCTTGAAAATAGGTAGATTAATACCACCGATTTCTAAATCCTTCGCTCCCTCGGTATGCGCCCAATTACCTGTCGGTAATAGCAGTTGTTTGTAATTCTTTGGATAAGTACCAACTGGCATTGTACTATAAATAGTTACAGGCTCTTTTGCAGTCTGGTCAAGACCATTAATTAACCGCCACTGATAAGTATCCGCCGCTGTTTGAAGACCCTGGCTGCTTTTTGCCAGGACTTTTCCCTCCATACCTTTTTGATACAATAATCCTAAAAGTAATATCTTCATCATGGATATCCCTTTCAATTTATTTCTCACAACCTTCCCGGCTTATTCTTCCTTCATCCCTATGTAATAATAAAATTAATCTATTACAACTGCCTATGTTACCTACTATTCTTTTAAGAAGGAAGTGCATTCTGATACAGGTTTATATAATCCTTCATCAATTTCTTTTTATCATACTCCATTGCTTTATTCCTGCACAAATCTGGTGAAAATGGATTTTCGCACGCTTTCATCACTGCATGTAACAACCCTTCAAAGTCATCCCGTACAACGACAATTCCGCAGCTCTCATTAATACTCTCCGCGCTTCCGCCACTTTGAAAGGTTACAACACCTGTACCGCAGGCTAATGCTTCAATATTCGTGAGCCCCTGGGTTTCCTGAAGTGTTGGGTTTACAAATACATCCGCCATCGTGTAAAACTGTGCCAGTTGGTTTTGTGAATTTGTTCTGGGCAGGGTCATTACCTCTTTGGGGTATTGCAAGCTCTGCTCGTTTGTTACTCCAAGCAATACCAATCGATAATTTTTTGGCAGTCGCTCTGCAAGCTGCAGGAAATACTTTGAGCCTTTAAATTTACCAAAGCCATTAGAAACACCGAGAACAACGTGTGTATTTTCCAGCTGCAGTTCCCTACGCAGATTACCATCCGTCGGTTGAAAGGCTTCCAAATCAATACCAGTAGGTATTATTATCTTATTAATATCTGAAAGGTAACTGTTTCCCAAAATTTGTGACAACCACTTGGTTGGAGGTACAACAGTCAATTGTCGGAGGGAATGAATTAGCCTCTTTTTATCCATATAGTTTTTATTTGATTGATCCAAAACATAGCTTGCGGGATATTCCTTTACTTGCGGGCAGTTATGGCAGCCGCTCTTCCATTTATCACAGCCAACATAATCAAAATGGCAGCAATGTCCGGTAAAGGACCAGCAATCATACAGGCTCCATATTACAGGTTTATTCTTTTGCTTCAGATATTGAAATAGTTCTTCAAAATGAAGATAGTAGCCATGTAGATTATGCAAATGCAGGATATCTGGTTGAAATTCTTCAATTTTCTTAATCAATGCAATTGTTGCTTTTTTTGAAGCAAAGGCAGTCCGATCGGTTATTCGAGTATAAAGAGCATGAAGATAAACCTCCAAATCAGACCCAATGCGGTAACTTTGATAACCTTCCGGTGCTGTTCCGCGACCATAGCAGATTAGGCATTCGTGCCCCGCCTCTACTAAAGCCTTATGCAAATCTGTGGTTATTCTTCCTGTACTACCTATCCCACACACCGTATTAATCTGAACCACCTTCATCGGAATTACCCTGCCTTTCTAATTCCTTCGCCATTGCCTTTACTAAATTCCCAACCGCTTTTTCTGGACTAAACTGTTCCTCTGCTATTCTTACGGATACCTCACTTGCATGAGCTTTCCATTCCTGATCCGAGGTAATTAAGATGTCAAGCATTCCTACTGCTTCTAAGGGTTCCTCATAAGAAAAGACATAGCCATTCTGACCTCTGACCACAACCTCCGGATAGTTTCCCACATGCTCTGAAACCATCAGTGGTAACCCTGCCCAAAGAGCTTCTAAACAGGACAAAGGATTTGGGTCTGATAAGGAAGGCAGCAAAAAGCAATCAGCCAAGGCATAGTAATTTACGGTATTTTGCTGACTCTGATAACCCAAAAAACGAAGATCAATCTGATATACATCCGATTGGGCTTGTAATTCCTCTCTAAGCTCCCCTTCACCCAATACCAGAATACTCACCTTATCTTTGTATTTGCACTGCACAAATAAGTCCATAAAAGGCTGAATTCCTTTTACTCGTGTTAGTCTTGCCGGAAGTATAAAGACGAAGTTATCAAGTGGAAGGTTCATAGACTGTCTAAGCTTTAATACATCTGCTGGTCTGGTCTCTCTTGCTTTTTGGTAAACCATGGGATCTACCAAGTTAGGAATGTAATAGTATTTTTTATTTTGCCCAGCATCCCCTGCATATTTTTTAATGAACTCCAAAGATTTTGAACCTGCATACCAGTAACCATCAAATTTATCATAAACCCAGCCTCGAAGACGCTCTCGAACCCATAGGGAAAAACGATTATAACTTCGATGTTCATTCAAATGTGACTCAGACCAGAAATAAATTCTATAGTTATGTTTCCTCTTTTGCCATACTGTGTGCAGTACCGAGGGTGAAATATAACTCCCCGAAGCAATAATAAGGTCCGGCTGTTCCTTTTCCAGTACTTTAGCCAGCTTACGGTTAAAATGGAGATAGATATGCCCGAAAGCAATGGTTTTTGACGCTAAAAGCTCACAGTAGCTTCCTGCATAATCCTTAAAGTGCCAGCTTCGGTCTGGTTCTGTTTCTGCCATAACAAGCACTTTAAAGGTGATGTTGTCTTGTAGGAAGTCTTCGTATAATTTATCGTAGAAAACCTTACGATAGGGAGATAAAATGTTCGTTAACAATAAGACCTTCATAGCTTTTTACCTGCCCGATATGATGTCATAATAATCTCAAAGGCTATTTTTGTGTCAAAATGCTGGGAAAAATAAGAATGGCTTCTTTTTCGCATGTCATTTATCTTTTCTGGATTTTCACAGATGTTATCCAATAATTCTTTTATTTTTTCGGGTTCCTTACTAGAACGCCACCAACCAAGCTTTTCTTTTTTAATCAACCTTCCGATATCATTTTTAACATTAGTAGCTGCAACAATCGGCATACCCACCGCCATATAGTCCAACGATCTGGACGGGAAGTTGGAAAAGGTAAAACGAAAGTCCAGAAAAAGCAGTCCGATATCACAGCCAGATAATAATGCGGTGTACACCTCGGTGTCCAGACTATCTAAAACGGTAACATGCTTCTCCTCCAGAGAAGCTTCATATTCCTGTAACTTATTAAAGTCGGTACCTGATCCGCAGAATACAAAATATCTGTCTTTTGCTCCCTCATTCGCCTTTAATACCGTGGTTATAAAATCAACATTCTGAGGCTTCCCAAAATTTCCGCCACAGATAAAAA
This sequence comes from Bacillota bacterium, assembly GCA_023407575.1. GTDB lineage: Bacteria > Bacillota > Clostridia > Lachnospirales > Lachnospiraceae > Mobilitalea. Next base: position 30,914 of record JAEYLX010000022.1, on the reverse strand, counting down.
TAATCCTATCTAAGGGTAATCCAAAGGCTTTTCTAACTTCCATTCTGCCTGCCCTTATTCCCTTTATAGAATCTCTTGTATTAGGACAAATCTCAAGCCTTTCCGGCTCCAAATATGAGTGTCTTTTTTGTAAGTAAAGGAGGTTATTTTTTGACATGCAACCAATTTTATCCGAACAACGATACAATTTCTTCTCTAAGTATCGATAATACTTCGTGATACAACTGAAAAGTCCTTGTTTTGGTAATATACCCAAATCAATTGCATTCTGTGGAAAGATATCTTTTAACATTAAATATGAGTAAGCATTATCTCGTTTTTTTAGATATTGTATAAGATGTACAAGGGTAATCGGTGGTGTCGCATAAAGAAGGAGATCAAATTTAACACCTTTTAAATATTTATGAATCGCTTTCTTATATTGGCCTCCGATCAGTTGCGCGGCAATTCCCTTTTCGAACCAATTTGACTTTGTAATATTGTAGGTTTTAACTCTAAGTACGGTAATCTCGTACTCAACAGACAACCTGGTAGGCTGCCCCTTTCTTCTTTCACTTGGACATATGACATATACCTCATGTCCTTCCTCCCTGAAACAACGTAATAAATCGGGATACATAGAATCCACAGAAAGGTCGGGTAAATCCCCTACACTAAGAAATAAAATGTTCATATTTTGCACCCCGTTTTACTCATTTTAATAATTCAGCTTTGATATAGTCCAGTGATACTAATTTTTCTTTGATTTGCTCAAGGTCTAATTGCTTTGTATTGTTGGAATTATATTCCTCTTGCTTAGATAATACCTGGCTTCCCTCCACGTAATACTTATCATAATGGAGATCCCTTTTATCTGCGGGTATCCGGTAATAGCTGCCCAGATCCTCTGCAACCATATATTCTTCCTTGGTTAACAGGGTTTCATATTGCTTTTCACCATGTCTGGTACCAATGATTCGTATCTCACTATCTGAATGAAAAAGCTCCTTTAACGCTAGTGCAAGATTTCCTATGGTACAAGCCGGTGCTTTCTGTACCATAATGTCTCCAGTATTTGCTTCGCCATAGGCAAATACCACAAGTTCCACCGCCTCCTCCAGGCTCATTAGAAATCTCGTCATATGAGGATTTGTAATTGTGATAGGCTGCCCCGCCTTAATCTGTTCCACAAAGAGAGGAATTACAGATCCCCTGGAGGCCATGACATTTCCATAGCGGGTTCCACATATTAAGGTATGCTCAGGTGATACAATTTTAGATTTCGCAATAAGTACCTTTTCCAGCATTGCTTTTGATATCCCCATTGCATTGATTGGATATGCTGCTTTATCCGTGGATAGACAGATTACCTTCTTTACCCCAACTTCAATGGCAGCGTTAAGAACATTATCCGTTCCTAAAATATTGGTTTTTACTGCTTCTATGGGAAAGAACTCACAGGAAGGTACCTGTTTTAATGCTGCCGCATGAAAGATGTAATCCACCCCGTAAATTGCATTTTTAATGGATGAGATATCTCTGACGTCTCCAATGTAATATTTTATTTTATCGTTTTTATAGAAACGGCGCATATCATCCTGTTTTTTTTCATCTCTGGAAAAAATGCGAACTTCCTTTATATCTGTATTTAGAAACCGTTGCAGCACTGCATTTCCAAAACTGCCAGTACCCCCGGTAATAAGTAATGTTTTATCCTGAAACATATTTCCACCTCCGATATGCTGCACTCCTGTGCCGAATTAACTTTCACAGGATATGTACCATAATCCTGTACAGCTCGGGGTTATTCCCTGATTATTAATTTTGCCGGAACTCCAAGATAAATTCCTGTCACTAGTAGATCTTTTACAACTACTGCTCCTGCCCCTATCATACAATCTTTTTCTATGGTTATATTCTGAATAACACTACTTCCAATCCCAAGCCAGGTAAGTGTGCCAACTTTGACATTGCCTGCCGTATGAACACCCGGCGAGAGGTGTACAAAATCCTCTATGTTATTCTCATGATCAATGGTAGCCGCTGTATTAAGAATGCAGCCTTTTCCTATCTTTGTACCAATGTTAATAATAACCCCTGCCATGACCACGCTGCCTTCCCCAATGGTTACATTCCCTCCAAGAATTGCACTTGGATGAAGGATGGTTGCAAAACTGGCTCCTGCTGCCTCCAGTTTAAGTTGGAGCTCTTCTCTTCTCTGATTTGCTCCGATACCAACCATCATGTCGAACTCACCAATGAATTGTTCAAATTCCTCCACCTTTCCAATTATCTCATAGGGAAGTCCTTCCGACTTTGCTGGATTATCCTCTAAAAAAGCAATTTCTGTCCAGCAATTCATCTGCTTTGCTACATCAGCAATCACTCTTCCATGACCACCGGCACCTAGTATTAATAATTTGCTTTTTTTATTTTTTGTTGTTAGTGTATTATTTGTACTGTTAAAGTGTTCCATTGTTACCGAGGTATTCGAATGAATACCCTCCCTTCTGATTGTTTTTTTAACTGTTAATAAAATTATTTTAATATCCCTTAGAAAGCTGATTTGCTCCAGATATGAAATATCATATTGAAATCGTTCCTCCCAGGTTAGTAAATTTCTTCCTTTCACCTGTGCCAAGCCTGTTAAACCAGGACGTACCTCATGTCGGCGTCTTTGCTCCTCATTATACCTGGGTAGATATTCCACCAGTAAGGGCCGCGGTCCCACAAGACTCATATCTCCTTTTAAGATGTTAAAGAGCTCGGGTAATTCATCCAGAGAAGTTGCTCTTAGAAATCTGCCAAATTGAGTCAATCGCTGTTGGTCCGGTAATAATTCACCGCTGTTGTCCCTGCGACTTGACATAGTTCGAAACTTGTAGAGGGTGAATAGCTTCTCCTCCCTCCCAGGTCTGCTTTGCATATAAACAACGGGCCAACCCTGAAATAATAAAACGAGTACGGATAAAAGGAGAAATAATGGCAGCAGCAATAGAATCGAAAAAAATGCTATTACAAAGTCCAACATACGCTTTACATATTTCTTATATAATGTTTTTCTTCCTTTCATATCCTTAACTCCACAATTTTTTTATAGTATCTGTGACTAGTCGCATATCCTCTGGGGTCATATTCGTATCGCTGGGTAAACAAACCCCATCTTTGAAAATCTGTTCTGCTACCTGACCACCATAATAATCATATGCTTTAAAAAAAGGCTGTAAATGCATAGGCTTCCAAATATGTCTTGCCTCAATATTTTCCTTTTCCAAGGCAACAATGAGATCCTGTGGCTTAAGCTTTCCTCTCAAACGTATACAACTCAACCAGTAATTTGGTGGATTCCAGGTGTTAACGGGCATAAAGGTAATATCCGCTATGGACGCCAGCTCTTTTTTGTAATGCTCAAATATAAGCCTCTTTTGCTCTATTCTTTTCTGCAGTACCTTTAATTGCCCTCTTCCTATCCCTGCAAGCACGTTACTCATGCGGTAGTTATATCCAAGCTCACTGTGCTGATAATACTTTTCGGCATCTCTGGACTGTGTGGCCCAGAATTTAACCTTTTTAATTCTCTCTTCCTTTGCAGATACCAGCATACCGCCTCCTGAGGAGGTAATGATTTTATTGCCATTGAAGGAATAGATTCCATAGTCTCCCAGAGTTCCTGTCATTTTACTTTTGTAAAAGCTTCCAAGGCTTTCCGCTGCATCCTCAATCAGAGTAATCCCTTTACTTTTACATATGGACTGAATTTGATCCATATCTGCTGCCAAACCATATAAATGCACAACAATAACTGCTTTGGGTAGAATTCCTCTCTTTTCATAGGAAGTTAGTGCTTCTTCCAATGCTTGCGGACTCATATTCCAGGTATTTTCCTCGCTATCAAGGAAAACAGGTATTGCATTTTGATAAATAATTGGGTTAGCAGTTGCACTAAAGGTTAATGATTGACAGAGCACATAGTCTCCCGCCTCTACACTGGCTGCTTTTAACGCCATATGGATTGCTGCAGTTCCAGAGGAAAGCGCTGTAGCAAATGGAATACCCACCATTTGACAAAGCTCCTGTTCAAACTGAACCACGTTATTTCCTAATGGAGCAATCCAGTTTGAAGTAAAAGCTTCCTGTACATAAAAGTTTTCAAATCCTTCTTCACTCATATGCGGCGATGAAAGATAAATACGTTTTTTATTCATAAAGTACATCCATTTCGCGATCACTACCTGATGATCAGGAGGAAACAATAGCTACCTAGCTTCTATATATTTTATGTGAAATTGCACTGATGGTTCCTTGACTTACCCAGAAGCCTAATTAGATGAACACTATATCAACAGCGTCTGCCTATTCTAGTAGGTATTCCCTTTTATCGTTTAATGGCATATCGTCAAGGATGACTTCACCATTCCTTATTAATTGCTGAACATAATCCCTACCAAACTGCAATTTAAGTATTTCATAAGCTGCTCCTAATTCTGGCGGTCTTTTTGTTAGATTATGACAATCACTTGCTATTACCTCAATAAAGCCATTTTTCACCAGGCTAAGGGCTCTTTTTCTCGTTTTTTTCTGTACAATTGAGCTAGCATTCATTTGTATCACACACCCAAGCTTCTTGAGTTTATGGATAGTTCTTTTCCGTTTTGCAGCAGGATATTTCTCAATGTGCGCAATAATAGGTACTACGTTATAATAGTTTAGTAATCTCTCCAACCATACAAAGACTTCTGCCTTAAAGCTTCGGTCAAAGGGGAGCTCAATGAGAATGTATCTTGTCGTGCCAATACATAAGGGGCTAAGATCAGGGTAATGAAATAGATATTCATTCAGGGCTACCTCACTCCCTGTGAGTAATCTGATTTTAGCCTCCTTTAAAGAATTCAGAGACCGTGTTCTATTTTCAAGAAACTCAGTCAGTGAGATTTCTGCCGGATTATAATGTGGCGTACATGCGGCAGCTGTCACGGACTGTTTTCTAAGACTCTCAATTAATTGGTAAGTTTCAGTGGCGGTTGCTGCACCGTCATCAATTCCTGGTAACAGATGGGTATGAAGATCTACCATATTATTTTTTATAGTAATAATGGCGTGACCTTGATTTTTTACTTTGATTTAAGGAGATACCATTAATTACAAAGCCCAGGATATTAGCTTCCGCTAATTTGTATTTGGTGAGTGCATTGGATATATTCGGATGAGAGGTTATACCTTCTCGAACAACAATAACAATTCCATCCACCAGGCTAACAAGACTTAATACATCGGATACTACATTGACCGGTGGCGAATCGATAATAATATAATCAAATTTTTTCTCCATACGCTTTATTAATTCTTCCATACTGGCACTGCCGAGTAATTCGGTTGGATTTGGTGGAATAACGCCCAAAGGGATTACTCGAAGATTTTCGTATTTGGTTTTAAGTAAGACCTCATCATCCGAAGCCATACCGGATAAAACATCGCTTAGTCCAGGTACGCTTTTTAGATTAAAAATATTATGAATCTTACCTTTTCTTAAATCACAATCAATTAATAAAACCTTGGCACCTGTTTGAGCAATGGAAATTGCAATATTTGAGCTGGTGGTACTTTTTCCATCCTCTGGAACCGGGCTACTGATAATTAGTTTCTTACATTCATTTTTATATACAGTAAACCGCAGGTTAGCTCTAAATTCGTTATATGCCTCATGCACTGCGAATTTCTTTTCGCTGTCCACTCCTCTTAAGGTAGTGCCTTTCAGTCTAAGTTTTCGAATCGGTGGAAGTAAGTTCAAAAACTTAAATTTTTGCCTGTATTCGTTATAGTTGGGTATCGTTCCCAGCACAGGCAAGCTATATTTCTTAAGAAGTTCTTCTTTACTCTTCACATTAACATCTACTAATTCCCAAACAAAGGAAGCAAAAGCTGCCACTAAAAATCCTAGCATACCTCCAAGAATGGTGTTCCTCATTACATTGTTAGCAGAAGGCCCAAGGGGCATTGTAACAGGATCTACCACACTGATAATTGCTGTTTGCTTAATTTCTTTTATGATTTGAGGGGCAACAATTTGCATTGCCTCAACAATACGATAGGAATCCTCCGCACTTATGGAAGAGACACTGATTTGAAAAATCTCTGTATTTCCAACCTGATCAATGACAGTCATTCCTTGGAGTGCTTCTGGACTATAGTTTAAGTTTCCTTCTTCAATTACTTGCCGGAAGAAGGTCTTCGTTCTTAAAAAATGCACATAGGTATTAATTACCTTTTGGGCATAATTTAGTTCATTAATATCAGCTGTTGCAGCTTCATTGGGATTCACATAGAGCTGTACATATGCAGTATAGATTGGCTTTGTCATATAAGTACTCATTATATAAAATGATACGAGACCAACACTAGTGCATAAAACAATGAGCACAAGTCTTTTTACTATAACCGCTATTAAATCCTGTAAGGAATATTCCATTTTAAAACCTCCTGAATATTTACTACTTATCACTATCCTCTTTTGCTGTGTCATTCACCTCGTGGGGATCCTTATAAGTTTCAATTACTCGTTTCATTGCTTTCTTTATATTATTCTTTGACTTGGATTGAAGGGCTTTACGCAAAATGCGTAATTTTTTCTCAATATCTCTCATGGAAATGTCTGATTGACGTTCTATATATATCTTATGGTTTTTAGTAGCAATCAGTTCCTCATTCTTTTGCAGCATTTCCTCATAAAGCTTCTCACCCGGCCGTAACCCGGTCTCAATAATTGGTATTTGTGTATATGGAACATGACCGGAAAGTCGGATTAAATTCTCTGCTAAATCAATAATTTTTACTGGTTCACCCATATCCAGTACATAGACCTCTGAGCTATTAGCCATTGCGCCTGCTTCCAGCACAAGTTGAACCGCTTCCGAGATGGTCATAAAATACCGGACTATTCTTTTGTCTGTAATCGTAACCGGACCACCTCTTGCAATCTGTTTTTGAAACAAGGGGATTACAGATCCATTTGATCCGAGAACATTGCCAAATCTTACAGCAACAAATTCTGTTTTACTCTTTTCTTTCATCCCTTGAAGGATCATTTCGCAAAACCTTTTACTTGCTCCCATGATATTTGTTGGGTTCACAGCTTTATCTGTTGAAATTAATACAAACTTGTCAACTCCATATCGTTCTGCAGCCATCACCATATGGTAAGTTCCAAAAATATTATTTATAACTGCTTCTTCTGGGCAGTCCTCCATTAATGGAACGTGTTTATGGGCAGCCGCATGAAAGATAATATTGGGTCGATGTTGCTTCACTAATTGATTAACCTTTTCTTCATCCCTGACCGATGCAATTTCAACCTTTAGTTTTAATTTATTTTTATATATCTGTTGTAACTCCTGTTGTATGTCATATGCATTATTTTCATAAATATCTACGATAATTAGCTTCTTAATCTTTGCTTTTGCTATTTGTCTGCAAAGTTCAGATCCTATGGACCCACCTCCACCAGTTACCATAACTATTTTCTTATGTAGGAATGCTCCAATTTCTTCATCATTTAACTTAACTGGTTCTCTGCCCAGCAGCTCCTCCACATTCACTTCCCTGACATTATTCCAGTAACTATCCGTCCTTTCTTCGATTAGAAAGGACAAGGTATCAGGGAGAATACGAACTTTACATTGTGTTGATGAGCAGATTGAAAGGATTTCACTTCGTCTTTGGATGGATAAAGATGGCATTGCAATTACCACCTCTCTAACCTGGCTTTCTTTTAAGAATGATTCCAGTTGATTGATGGGACCCTTAATCAAAATTTTGTGAATGCGCTTGCCGATTTGTTCTTTGTCATCATCAACAAAAAAACTAACCTGATACTTACTGTCAGAATTATTATTCAGCTCCTCTAATAGTTTTGCACTATGCTCATTTGCTCCAATGATTGCCAGTGGAATTTGATTATTATTGTTACGTTTAATAATTCCTCTCCGATATAGACGATAACTCATTCGCATGAGAACCATACATAGAAATGCTACTGCAAACGCTATAAAGGAATAAAAAATAGGAATATAATTATCAAACAACAGAACATTTAATATTTCAAATAATACAAATCCACTGATACCTGCAAGAAACATCATTAGATATTCCTCACTTCGAGCATATCTCCAGAGACTGTTATAGGTTTTAAAAATAATTTGAGCAAAAGCCCAACAAAATAGAAACAGAATATCATAGACGAATAGCGATAAAAGCTGATCTATTTGTAGTTCATTACTTCCCTGGAAAAGGAAAAAAAGAATACTATTTATAATAAAAAGGATGAAGGAATCTATTAAAAATACAATCTCTTGACGGTATTTACGAATATTCAACTGAATTGCCTCCTTACCCGATAAAACTATTTTTTAGCAATCCTATTGAGAGACAATCGCGATTGCTATTCGTAATAGAGTTATTTACTGGGTTTATGTTTTTGCATATAAGTTATTACTTTCAACATAAATGTTTCTTTATTGATATCATATGTCATATTATGTAATTCAGTGACCGTATTGCGATAAAAGAGGCTTTTACTATTTCTATTTTTAAGAAGATTTACTCTAAGCAAAGCATGCCTTACAGATACTTCACTTTACCTTCATAAAGAAGATGGAGAAAGTTGTAACACTTGTCAGGAATGAAAAGAAGGAATGAATAATAACACCTAATCCGGTATCATTATTCATTCCTTTAAAACATACTTTTTTCAGATTATTAACTACTTCTGTTTAATCAATTAAAATTCCTGTTTAATTTTAGTTAAATACTTAATGTAGATTAAAACTCTATTTCTTTGTTTTGTTAAATAAATCCTTATCAAATTCCGGGTTAAAGTAATAGAAATTCTTGCTGTCCAATTGATCCTTGGTCTTTTCTAAGGCTTCACCAAATCTCTGAAAATGAACGATTTCTCTGCTTCGGAGGAATTTTAAAGGTTCACGAATCTCTGGGTCAGGTATCATACGAAGCAGGTTGTCATATACCGTTCTGGCTTTTTGCTCTGCTGCAAGATTTTCAGTGAGATCTGTGATTGCATCTCCTTTGGACTGAAATTCAATTGCTGTAAACGGTAGTGCAGATGCTGCCTGTGGCCAAAGTGCTGTGGTATGATCCACATAGTAGGCATCAAAACCTGCTTCTTTCGCTTGTTCAATGGTAAGATTTTTAGTTAGCTGATATACCATTGCACAGATAATTTCCATATGCGCTAATTCCTCCGTACCAATATCCGTAAGAAGACCGCCTACTTCTTTAATAGGCATTGTATATCGTTGTGATAGATAACGCATGGAGGCAGAAAGCTCCCCATCCGGTCCACCATATTGACTAATGATTAATCTTGCAGTTGTTGGACAAGTTTTCGTAATTTTTACTGGATATTGTAATCTTTTTTCATATAACCACATTTATACGCACGCTCCTTCCCAAGGAATTGGACCATCTTGCCAGCAAAAGCTGGTTTCATTCTCGTCACATTCCGCTATACATTGCTTTGTCAATGGATAATGTTCTTTTGCAAACTGTTTCTTAAGCTCTGTTAGCTCTTTCAACCTTTGATGAAACAATTTAATTGCCTGCGTATCCTTTTCATGTGTATCCAAATATAAATTCAAATCATCGAGAAAAAAACTAAGCTGATTGATTTTTGTCATCAACTGTTCTCTGTCAACATCCTTCTGTGCTTTGCCTTGATTTCCTGCTGCGGCAATTGGGCTCTTACTCGCCATTTCAGCCTCAGAAGCAAAAAAAGGTTTGTTCAAATCATGAAAAATCGTACCGATGTTCAGAGCATCTTCATCACTGTACAATTCGCCCCATTTCTGAATTGGAATATTTGCTATCGCCAAATGATTATCAGACATAATAAACCCCTTTCTTAACAAAACTATAATTGTAATCAAATTTTTCATAAGATTACTACAATAGTATTTGCAAAAAAGGGATTTCTACGTTGGCAATTCGTACATAAATCGAGCAAAATCGCCAATATTGAATTACAGTAATTACCAGATTAAATTAATAATGAAAGCGTACCTGCAACAATTAAAATCAAACCAATTACTGCTTTTTTCATTAATTTTTCTTTTAAGAATACATAAGAGAATATAATCGTTAACAGAATACTTAGCTTATCGATGGGAACCACAACACTCGCTAACCCATCTTTTAAGGCACGGTAATAACAAATCCAGGAAGCTCCGGTTGCAATGCCTGACAAAACAAGAAAAATCCAACTTTTAATAGTAATCTGCTTTATTGTATTTTGCTTCTTCGTAACAATCACTATCATCCATGCCATCACTAATACAACTACAGTTCTTATTGCTGTTCCCAGATTTGATTCGACTCCATCAATACCCACCTTACCTAATATTGAAGTTAAACTGGCAAAGACAGCTGACAGTGAGGCATATAGTATCCAACTATTCTTTTTCGAGGTTTTATCCTCTGCTACATTTTTTCTCTGAATCATTAAAAAGGTTCCAATTCCTATTAAAATTACCGCAATTACTTTAATAACTGTAATCTGCTCACCGAGAAACAAGAAGGCTAACAGCATTGTTAATATCGTACTTGACTTATCAATAGGCGTTACTTTATTCACATCTCCAATCTGAAGTGCCTTAAAATAACATAACCAGGAAGCTCCGGTTGCCAGTCCAGATAAAATTAAGAAGAGCATCGTTTTTGTATTCAACTGCATCATTGTATTTTGGGAACCCACGATAAAAACCATGAGCCAGGAAAATGCGAGGACAACAATTGTTCTGATTGCAGTTGCAACATTGGAATCTGTATTTCTTATACCACTCTTAGAAAGAATTGCTGTTATTCCTGCAAAGAATGCTGAACCAAAAGCAAATAATACCCACATGTTATGTAATCCTTCCTGTTTTTTCTTTCATTTCATAACCAAGTTTTTAAATACTAATGCTATTGAGATATAGGAACTCTATTTCTATTTTATCAATTTATCCTTGTCAATATTCAAAGGATCTTTCAACATAAAGCAACAAAGGGAACTAATACTTTCGTATCGATCCCTCTGCCCTTCTATCTGCCAACTTCTATCTGCCAACTTCTATCTGCTGCTAACCTCTCTTCTTTTATCTACCAGTTGGGTAAGCTTCAAATACCTGTAGAAGCGTGAGATAGATTGTCTTTGCTGCTTTCTCTTGAAACTGTTGATTTGTCAGATTGGAATGTTCATTCTTATTTGACAAAAATCCTAATTCAATTAAAACTGCTGGGACTGTATTCTTATAAATGACCGTAAAGTTCTCCGCTTTCACTGATCTGCTCTTGGTACCAAGACTTTGTGTTATGCTGGAAAGAAACATTGAGGCAAGTTTTTGACTTGTTAAACCGGCTTTATTCGCTGAATTATTTGATTTAGAGTAAAATACCTCGGTACCAGATACACTTGCATCTCCTGTGGCATTCATATGAAGGCTTACGAAAATATCTGCACCTACCGCTTGTGATAAAGCTGCTCGTTCACTAAGCTTTAGGTCGTTATCTCCTATCCTGGTGTAATATACTTTAAGCTTCGTTGTATCTTGATTAAAATAATTCTTACCTATTGTATAAAGAATCTTGAAATTAACATCCTTTTCATTGGTATTAAAATATTTTGCACCTGCTGCATCTCCACCATGTCCCGGATCAAGCAAGACAATATTCTTATATATCTCTTTGGGATCACCAATGTTTATATATAGATTTTTGCCATCACAACCAAATTCATAACCCTGAAGCTTAGTGGTTTCCACCTTGATTTCTGTTAATTCCTTGGTTGCCTTGGTAACTGAAATCTTTTTAATCACTGACGAGCTGTACTGGAAGTTACAATTCTTAAAGAAGTCCGCATAGTTGCCAGCAATTCGAATAACAAAATAGTTGTTCATATAAAAATCTTCATGAGTAATTGATAATGTAGATGTTTTCTCTGGCATTGGTATTGTAATTTCGTACTTCGAAGGGTTTTTCACTGTTGGAATTACCGCTGGTGTTGTTAAATCCGTATTATCGTTCGTATCTTCCTCTGTATCATCCTTTGTATCCTCTTGGGTAGTTTTTGATCTTAAGGATATGGTATATTGATTTTCTTTTTCTAGAAGGTAGTACTCATAGCCATCTTTGACACTCAACACTATCTGTACATTCTGTGTGCTATTCACTGTAATAATTTTAGTAATAAATTTCGCACCTGTAATATCTGTATTAATATCACCTAATATATTACTTATACCAGGTAAATCAATAGATAACGACCCATTTTTTGCACTTATCTCGGGTTTTAGGGCATTAACTCCAGTCAATGTAATATAATCGCCATCACTATTCACACCAACACTTGCTTTCACTACAGCATTTGTATAGATCGTTACGTACAGAATCAGTTTATCCTCGGACATTCGGATGTCATATTGATAGTTCGCTTTTAAAACATCAAACTGTATTGTTGTACTTCCTGCTGGAGTACTATTTAGCGTACTAATTGTATTAACATAGTTACTGTATTGCCCATTCATCAGATAGCTTTGATCCGTACAGGTCACATTACTTGCTTGTATTGTTATTAAATTCCCTTGACTGTTGGAGCTTATATTACCAAACGCCGAAGTAGCTGCAACGACAAAGGTCTCAGTATTAAGCCTTGTATCGCTATAATCCCTTGATACGGAATAAATAGCTGCATTTGCTGTAGTTGAATTGCTCTTTAAATCATAAACAGCAGAACTTTTACCATAGAGTGCTTCTTTTACGCTCCATTCCTTTAAGACAGAACCCGTTTCATTTACAACTCCATCATCCCCAAGTTCAGGGTCCGTCGTTGTTTGATCCGTCCCCGTATCTTTGGAGGTACCAGTAATAATCGCAGTTCTTAAGGCATTATTCCATACATATTGATATCCAAGATAGGTAGCAGTTGATTTGGCAGGAATCATTACGTAAGAAGTATCTGCTTCGTAGTTTTTAATTAAAAGCGGTGCATTATCTAGCTTCACTTCTTTCTTATTCAGTAGAGCCATAGTGCTTCCCAACGTCATTACAAGTACTTTATCATTCTTTGTGAGAGTAATTGTCCTTTTCTTACTGTCATACTTATAGGTAGCTCCTATTTTAGAAGAGGCAAATACCGTCTTTGCACTTACCATGTTCGTATTATTCAAAATAATGCCAGGCATTTTACCAAGAGAGATTTCTTTCCCATTATAGGTAACTTTTGTTTGTACGCCTGTATATTCAAACTTTACATAATCCTCGAATGCTAAGGTTATTCCAGTCTTTTTGATAGCAACCGTGCTTGTTGCACTGTTCCATTCATAGGATAAACCAAGGGTTTCCGAAACAAATCTGGAAGGAACCAAAACCTTTGTCACGTTTGCACCCGCGTATTTCATTCGTTTAGGGGCAACGGTTAACGTAACTCCTTTTCCATTTACCGTAGCGTTCTTACTACCAATTGTCATAACGATGGTGGTACCGTATTTTGTAATTGAGATACTACCCTTTTTTGAATCATAAACACATACAGCGGCTAAGGGTGAGTTCATAAACACATCATCATATGGAACCAAAGCAACTCCTGCTTCCAAAATACCAGGAACGTTACTCTTTGTGATAGTTACACCATTATAGTTGACCGCAACCTGCTTATCTGTGTAGGAGGTTGTTTTTTTCGTAGCATAATCATAAAGTTTTATACTTGATGCCGCATAAGCTGTTGCGGACGAAAGTCCAAGAATTGATACTATAAGAAAGATAAATGCAACAATATAAGGTATTTTATCTGTAAATAATTGCAGGGTTTGATGACTGCTCTTTGGTCTAGTATGTAAGAAAATGGTTTTCAAACTCCTACCTCCTCGTCTTAAGTTCGTTGATTCTATGTCAGCATTTCGTATGCTTGATTACATTTATTTTGTATATTTAATTTGCTTATTTAATTTGCTTATTTTTTTACATGTTCCTCTGTAAAATCTTACGCATAATCTTACAATAATGGACATTCTTGTTAAAAATATGTCACCAAAAGAAATAAATTTTGTTTTATTAAAACATAGGTCCTACGGAGTAAGGATTGATTGGTTCCCATTAACTTGCAGTTATGGTATAATTAGTGTGTCCTAAGTATCAATGTCTTTATCTCGTTGCATATAGAACTATATTTTGTCCCATATACAAATTAGTCTTTCATGTGCAAATTGACATACCCAGGTGTTTACAATGCTTATGTCACACTAATTCTAGCAGATAATTGTGAACCTTCATCATTATCAATTGTACTTGAAACATAAGGAGAACCTATATGAAAGAACGAAATTATCATGATCAAATGAATATAGATAATGACCTGAAATTAAGAGCTATGTTAGCGGAGCTCCCAAGTTATTGCAAAGACTTCTTCCGAGGTATAGAACATACTACTTCCTCTCGGACAAGAATTGCTTATGCATATGATCTGGGTGTATTTTTTGAGTTTTTGAAAAGCACAAATCCTTTGTTAAAGGATACAGCGATTACCCAAATAAGCTTAGAAGCATTAGATCTATTAAAGCCTGTAGATTTTGAAGAATTTATGGAGCATTTAAATTATTATAAAAACGACCATACAGAACGTCTTAACACCGAAAATGGTAAGAAACGAAAGCTGGTCGCTCTACGCACCTTTTTTAAATATTTATATAAGAACGAAAAGATTGATAGCAATCCTACCGCATTAATCAGTATGCCAAAACTTCATGATAAGGAAATTGTGCGATTGGATATTGATGAAATTGTATTGCTTCTGGATGAGGTTGAAGCAGCTTCCAACCTTACAAAGACTCAACAAAAATTTCATGCAAAGACAAAAATCCGAGACCTCGCAATTATGACTTTATTGCTTGGCACCGGAATTCGTGTATCGGAATGTGTAGGTTTAGATATCAATGATATTGATTTTAAAAATGATGGAATTAAAATCAGGAGAAAAGGTGGTTACGAAGTTATTGTATACTTTGGAACAGAGGTTCGTGACGCCCTCGTACAATATCTGGAACAACGCAATCGTCAAATTCCAGAAAGCGGTCATACCAATGCTCTCTTCTTATCCTTACAAAATAAGAGGATTAATGTTCGCAGTGTTGAAAACCTCGTAAAGAAGTATGCTTCCGTTGTAACCAAACTTAAGAGAATCACCCCTCATAAACTGCGTAGTACCTATGGTACAAATTTATATCGCGAAACCGGAGACATCTATCTAGTAGCCGATGTTCTTGGTCACAAAGATGTTAATACAACGAAAAAGCACTATGCAGCAATTGAAGATAGTCGTCGTCGAAGTGCTGCTAGTGCGGTTAAGTTGAGGGGGGAATAATAGCGTGATTTCTGAAAATAACTAAAAAATTTTTTATTACGAAATAATGACGTTTTTTTATTTACTTCACTAATTAGATATCTGCTCAAGACTACCACTGTATGTCAAGCAACCGACATTACATACTTCTGGTAGTTTTCTGTTAATAGCTTCATGAAACAGCTTGCGACATATCTCCGTCTTGCCAATACCTCCCATTCCATTAAGTAATAGCAGCTTTGCTGTGCCGGACATTTTATATTTTATTTCGTTTAGTTTTGTATCACGTCCACGGAAGAAGTTAGTGGGCTGTAACGGACGTGTTTTTGTTATTACAAACGGTTCCTTTTGATCATTCTCCTCAATTTTATGAAGTTTTTCCAAGTCGACAGAACGATTAGAAGAGAACATTTCAATTAATTTTACTAATGTTACAGCTATATCCTTTAATACACATTTTAGTGATTCCATTACTATTATCTCCTCACTTCTACTATTAGCAATTTGCAATACTATTTGATTTATAATTTTCCTAGATTTATCATCAGGACGTTTAATTATATTGAAATAGTAATTATATTGCTGCAAAAATATTCCTTTTATAATGCTTATATCCGTTCTGTCGATTTTCCTTCCATTGAAAAAATCGTCAATGTATGAATTAATATAGTTTTCTCTTTCCACTTTTGATAATTCACAAAATATATAACTGAAATTAAATATTATATCTAATATTCTAGTTTCACTAAGCAGCTTTTGAATACTTTCATAATAACTTTCATTTATATTTTGACTAAGCAAATTTTCTTTTATCTCAACTTTAATTTTCTAATACTCCTGTAGCAATTTTTAATTTGTTTCCTCTTGCATCAATGCATCTATAGAACCATTTATAATCTGGTCAAATATTTTATCTCCTATATATTCCAGTATTTTTAACATTGATGACATATTTACCCTCCATAAAATTATAAGTAAAGTCATATATCTTTATTAATTCACAAATATGTTTAAAAGATTACATAGAATAATATTCAAAAAAGTCTAATAGGACTGCTCTTTTCAAATCAAAATAGTTTTTTCATCTTGATAATTAACTTCTCTTATTTGATATTGACTTGCTTACTAATAATTAGATTCTCGTTTTCATACATTTTTTAATGGATTTCAACTGCATGTAAAAAAACTAAAATTTATTATTAGCAAAAAGGAATTATTATATGGATATGAGAATTGTTCTACTTTAAAAGTATGAATTTTAAAACTATAGTGAAAACGCTACTATTCTTATAGAGGAGGGAATTAAGAGAGATTTATAATCCAAACGAGGGATGTTTATTTGTAAAATATTGTAGTAATATATGATTTGTGATATGATATAATCAAATAATGAATTGCTTTATAATAATACCATACAACAGTAGTTGTATGGTTAAAATAGCAAGGAAGAATCTATTAATTTGAGAAAGGGTCTTGAAGCCTAAAGTAAGAAGTTAATCCAATTAATTATAAAGTATAGTAACAATGAAATTATAGCTAATTATTCGAATATCTTTGCGAATAACTGTTAGTCAAATAGAAAAAACATTAAAGAAAGAATTGGAGGAATAACATGACTTCAAAAGTAATTGAAGAATTAGCAACAAACGCTGTTAAGAAAAGTATAATCACCACTGATTTTCTTGACCAATTTATTTCTGAAAATGATAAAGAACCTACTTGGGATGGATATGTTTATATTTACGATGACAAGAAAAAGAAAAAAAACGATTTAAGAGGTCGTGTAGCTGTTCAAATTAAAGGCAAACAAAAAGATGCGATGCCAACAGATGAAATCAGTTTTCCTATAAGCACTGTTGACATGAAAAATTTTCTCTATGATGGTGGTGCAGTATACTTTGTAGTGTACATATCTTCAGATGGAACAAAAGAAACCATATATTACACTACTTTAAGCCCCATAAAACTTAAATTGTATCTTGCTCAAGCTAATGATCAAGATACTAAATCATTGAAGCTTACCCCGTTTCCATCAGACAGTAATCGAAAAGCAACTATTTTTCTGAATTTTTACATTGATTGTAAAAAGCAAGTGAGTTTTGCAACGAAAGAGATGTTTCCTCTTGAAGAAATGGAAAAGCAAAATGTTTTGACTGGGTTGACCTTTTCTGTTACCGGATATGGATACAGCAAAAACGACATCTATAAGGCTTTATTTGAAAATGAAGTTTATCTTTATGCGAATATTAAAGGCAGTAATGCACCAATTCCTATTGATTTGATTCCATGCAATCTGCAAACACATGAAACAGAACCATGTTCAATAGCTGTTAATGATAAGGTGTATTATTCCTCTCTCTCTCGAATCCGTTCTAAAGATAGAGTAATTGTTCAGATAGGTAAAAGTCTAAAAATTACTATGACCAATTTAGGGGCTCCAGTAAATATCAACTATAATTCAGCGCCTATGCTAAGTGATAGAATTAAAGATACAGAGTTCATACTTGACATCTTACATTCAAACCATTTTTCTTTAAACGGATATAAGTTGGATATCATACCTACTGAAACAGAACTTCAAAATTTTAATATCGAAGAACAGACAAAGTCATTTGAATATTATAAAAAAATACAAATTGTTTTAAAACTATTAAATGTTCAACAAGATATTAACCTCTCGACATTAACAGAACAAGAACAGCGAGAAATGCACAATCTTATTACTACTTTTGTTGATAAGAAAACCGTACGTAATATACGCAAAGACTTGCCCCTTGTTACAAAAATTAGAATACAGAATATTATTCTAATTTTAATTTTTGAAGAAACCAGTGAAAGTTCTGGTGAATATAATATATACGACTTCTTTCGTTCAAATTTGGTATTAACATATGATATATTAGATAGTGATGATACATATATCACCTCACAATATTCGATTTTGCAAAAAGATGATTACTTACAAATTTCTAATTTTGACTATGATGCAATCTTACCTTCGTATCAAGCTTTATTAAAAGACAACCCTACAATTTTTGACAGGGCCAATTTTGATATGCTAAACATGCTTTCAGCCTATGACGAAAATAAAAATACACAGCTTTTAAAAGTCACTAAGAGCTTTGCAGAATGGATCTTTAATGCGGACAAAGATGTCCTCCCCTACGAAATTAAATTGCTGAACCTTTTACAAATTGTTCGCAGAGAGCGCGAGCTAAACATTGATGAAGTTAAACAACTTTGTGCAATTACAGAAAATTCTCTAGCAAGAGAAGATATAAAGGTTGGAGCATATTTGTTATTAGATAACCAAATAGCCGCACAAATTCATTTTGATGTGTTAGATGAAGACATGCAAGAAGCATTTAAAAAATATCCTATATTTGTTTTTTGGAAGGACCCTAATGTCTCACAAAGTACATAAAGCCAAATATTACAATTTATGCTTTATATGAGTATTTATAAAAATACAATATTGGATTATCACCTTATTAGAGTTCTTTTATTAAATTATTTATAATAAAAAACGACAATTTCTATATCTAATATTTTGTCGTTTTTATAATTACCTACAAATTACCCTCAAGTCTAGTATTTATATAGGGTTTGGGGTGAGATATAAAATGTCGTACAAATTTTAGTTATCTTTATCGTAATGAGTACTCTGTGAAAGATAATCAAATGCTTTGGTTTAATAGTCAAAAAGTGTCTAATAATTAATAGAAAGGTCTTTTATTTGGAATGCGGAAGTAAAATTGAATATTTGGATAAGTGCTTAATAGCTAAATCACAGTTCGTTAATCCACACAATGGATAGCTGTATACGACCTAAAGTAACGATTTAACTATATTCTAGATACTTAAATTTATATAAAGGAGTTTACCTATGAATCAAAATTCAAATATATTTTTTTTTGATGGCAAGAATATTGATAATCATAAAAATAATAATATTAAAACTTACCATTATACCTCACCAGCTGCAATGTACTCTATTTTTGAAAATAAGCAAATACGTTTTACAGATTGCCAATTTATGAATGATCGTTCTGAATATGTTTATATTAAAAAAGTTCTGTTAAAAGCGTATGAAGCAAGCATAAGAAAAGACTGGTCTGAACCAGCTGAATTTATCGATCACCTCTTATCCTCCCCTTACGAACTATTTGCTTTTACAGCGGATAAAAATAACAAAGAATTTGGTAAAGGCTTGAAACTAACTACATATAGATATTACTTGTTTTGCACATCACTTAAACCTGATAGTCATAATATGTGGAGTTACTTCACAGAAAACGGAAATTACACAGGATATAGTTTACGCATAAACATAGAGTCACTGATCAACTTCTTTTCACTAATTCCTGGAATTACATTAGTACATGGAAAAGTAATCTATGACGAAAAGAGACAGATAAAACAACTAAAGGATAAAATTGATTCGCTTGATGATCAATATTATGAAAATATGGAACATGGAAAAGATTTCAAATATGGGACTGAAGAATATCCTTTTCAAGATATCCTTGCTGAAAGGTACCAAATAGACTTAACTGATTTTATACTTGACAGATGCTTGTTTTATAAAAGCCATGCCTTTGAAAGCGAAGCAGAGTATCGATTCATAGTTAAAGTGCCAACTGATTATAATGGCGAAAATTTCAAGTTAAAGCATAGCATAGGTAAGAATGGAATTATTAAACCTCATAGGGAGTTAACTATAAATCCTTTTATATTTATCGACCAAATACGATTATCTCCTATGATGGAGAAGGAAGTTGCTAAAGCTGGTTTAATAAGTTTACTTGGTCTTTCATATAAAAATCAATTCGATATTCAATATTCGGATATAGACGTTCGTTTTTAATATTCATTTTAAGAATTTTTAGCTTAGAAACTGTCGTTTTTTTATTTACTTTATCGTTTTAAATCATAAAATCCCTGGTATTAAAAGGAATCTTATGCTTCAATTTATTAGATATATCTTCTTTTAGCTTTACGATAACCTTTGCAATAAGGACAATACTTCTTGTTTCTTCGATTCAGGTTTACCTTATCTATTATTTTCATAGAATAAGATTTATTACATTGAGAGCATACCCACCATACCTCCTTTGTTGAGGATGGTAAAAGATAGTCTAGATTTGCTAATAATAGATTTGATATATATTTCCATTCATTTGTCAACTCTGGGTACAAAGATTTTAAGGATGTCTTCCCCTTGAATGGCTTTCTTTCCACTATAATAGGACCATTCTGCTTTTCCATTCACCCGATCCCTTATGCTGGCTTCCCATTCCATGTAACATTCGGAGCAGTTCCACTTCATATCAAAACTATAAGTGGGAAGCAATATATCGGGATCATACTCATTCGTCAATGCAAATTCTTTTACCAAATTTGGACACAACACTTTAAAGGATGTCTTTCCTGGAATGACTTTTCTGCCAGTGCAATATTGACATTCTTTTTGTTCTCAGTTCCATTTCTTCTGTCTTTCTCCTTGACTACTTCCTAATATTATTTCCATAATTACCCTTCTTATCTAGAAAGGCCTTCATATATATATTATATATATCTATAAATAATTCTGTTCAATCTACCAAAGCAACCTTATCGGATCTCCAGGTGCTAATAGACCATCATTACTCGAAGTATTAAACAATTTGGCTCCATTCATTAAAGGAGTTATCTCTAAATTGCCCCATTTTGCTGGAAATCTTGGTTTGGTAATATTAAATTTCCCTCCATGTGCAGCTGCATTTCTACAATGATAAAAGAAATTCCATATCTCACTATTTTTATCATCTAAGTGTTTTGTATTCTCAAACCCCATTATAATAAGAATTCCCGCAGCTTTCATTATATGTTCTAAAAGATAATCATAATTTGATAATGCTTCATCTGCAAACTCTTCAATATTCATATTAATATTACTCCCCATAAAGTTAGAATACAATGAAAGCTCACCTAATAATGGTGTTAATCCTTGTTCCTTTTCTATAAATCTTTTAGCATCTATGTTTATATTTCCAATACTAAAAGCTTCAGTAACTTTATCTTTTCCACATCTTTGTTCAGCTTTTTTTAATTCCTTAACCATCCCTCTAGAAAATATCTCAATAACACCATGGTATGTAAAAATATATTGCATAATATAAGGATAAAACACCTTACTCCTATCAAAAAAGTTTTCCTTAATGTCATTAGACATACTTAATTTCCTCTCTAGCTATTCAATTATGAACAATAACCTAACTTTTAATATTTATTCACCCTAGATAGATACATCTTTGTTCTCAAGTTGTATACGCATGTCGGGGATTCCGATATGTACCGTAGGGAATATATGTGCATCAGCTGTTATGCAACATTCTAAATATTAACACTACTAATAGCATTATTGTGATTATTACATAATGGGAAGATCCAATAATCTAATAATAGTTCTTGAATGTTATAAATAAGTTCTTGACGAATTACAATCCATATGTAACATTCTCATTAATTTCATATTTAGAGTCTATATCGATATTGTAACTTTTATCGAAAACTGCTTTATTAAAATAATCTTTAAGCCATAAATATTTATCTCTAATACTTCCAGATACACTTTCTGATGATATTTTTTGTTTAATCAATCCTGATAATTTTCTAGCAGTCTCATCACCAGTAATATAAATCATAAAATAATTTACAAAGTAATATTCATCAGGACTCTTGATAACAAAATCTGTTACATATATTATTGTAGATGTTCCTACCCTTTTAAGATAATCATTTATTAGCTTAGCACTTAATATAATCCTAGGATATTTTGCGTCACCGCTTTCCATTAAGTAGGCTTGAATGAAGGCTTTTCCAAACATTATACCATTTTTTCCATAAAATTCTCCTCTTGTTATAGCACCTCTAGCTAATACTTGTTCATGAAGTAATTTAGCTTGAATCTGCCTACAACATTCACATATAAAGGCAAGTGAATTATTGTACTTAGTGGGGACTGCAATTACTATACTATCTGACATAACTTGAAAGTAAGAATGTATTTGCATCTCTTCGAATTCTTTAACCCCCAATAATTTAAAAACTGATTCTCTAACTTGTAACAAATCATCAAAAATTTTTTTAACTTCAGTAATACTATTTTTTAATACATATTCTTTAAATCCCAGTATGTCAATAAATGCTACATAGCAATCTTCACCTTCAATAAAGGAAAGCTTGTATGAATATGAACCTTCAACAGAAGAAACACTTAATTTATTTTCATTAACAATATCCGTAATCTCTTTCATTAAATATCCTTTCTTAATTATCCTTGTTTTAAAAATGACTTACAATAAAATTATGGAAAACATAATCATCTATTCACTTATATTAAATATAATGAGAAGTTTATAGATTCTCACAAATTGGAATTTGAATTATTAATAATATTCTGTTTTATTATATACATCCTCATATTTTGATTGCAAATATTCCATGAAACACTTCTTAGTAAGCTCCATCTTTCTACCGTTTATTAAGCCGTAGCAATTTTGTTCTTTGGGATACATAAAGTCATAAGTCATGAACATATAAGTCTCCTCTGGATCAAATACAACTTGTAAATCTCGAATGATTTCTGACAATTCTATATCGCTATATTTATTTTCCTCAATATTCTTACAGGTATCTCCTTTAGATTTATACTGAAGTTCCGTAAAATCTATAATAAATTTCTCACTTTCATCGCTATAGTATGTCCACGCATGATTATATACCTTTGGTCTCATAGTACAGATATATTGAAATTTTTCATCATATACCATTTGAAAGAAAGATGTTAACAAGTCTGCTGACAGTTTACAACAATAAGGAAAGTTTATTTTTTTATGATACAGAAACAATATAAAGTCTATTTTTATTTCCTCGCAAAATTTTGTAATTGTGCTTCTCATATGCCCCCTAAATTCAAATTTGTCTTATTGCTTTATTATAACTAACTTTATTTCATCATAAATATAACGTGAAGTCAGAATACCTCAACAAATTGGAATTTGTCTTAATCTGTTTTCTTCTGTGATTCGTTTCATTCTCTATAATGCAAGGTAATAATACCGTTACATTTTAAACAGGTATCTTTTTCTTTCTGCTTTTCCATAAATGTTTTCAGTCCATATCACTGGATAAATTATCCATTATTTATAAAGTCTGCATGTTACTTCTTGTTATATCTTTTCTCAGTATTTTTTCTGTTTACAACAAAAACATAAAAACTCCTGCTGAATGCTCGTATGCAAAGATTACAACTTTACCATGTGCATAACTATTTCACATACAGCCCCCCATAGTAAGTATGACTTTTGCATGCTTATACCCCTTATTCTTGCTACTACATTCCATAACAATGAAATAATCACTATCATTCTCATCCATTACAACAATACCTTGTGAATAATCAGTTTTCCAAAGTGGTTTTACACCATAATAGAGAGCTACAGCTTCATTTGTAGGATTTGGTAAATCTACATTGAAACCATTTTCAAATAACCACGCATGGTAATTCTTAAGTGCAGGAGGGGGACCCATTATTTGAAATGACATCATCATCGCCTTTTGAAATTCCATTTCTTCTTTAAGATTAACCACATATTTTTCAATAGGATTAAGTTTATATCCATCGATTGAGGTTTCTGTTTCTAAACCCTCATTAAGTTTGATTTTTTTCATATATCTTCTCCCAATCTATCAATCTTCTTTTGGCCTTGCATCCGTATATGCTTGATTTTTTGACACAAATTTATTCACTTTTAAAAATGCCCTACCCAACTCATTTAAGCTAAGTACCAACATGTATTCAGCGACTTCTCCTGAATGGTCAACACTACGCATTGGGTTTAGTTTTCTACGATACTCTTCAAATGTATCTCCCACCATTAACCATGCACCATCCTCTTTATCAAAATAACAGTGATATTCTCGCCAAGAAAATTCATCATATTCTTCATAATAGTCTTCGTCAACCGAAAAATCTGCCCAAGGGAAAAGTCGTTGAAAAACCATTGTATACGGTGTAAAAGGAAACCAATATGGATACATATACTTTTTGATACTATTCCCGTCATCCACAATCAATTCCGTCTGTCCTCTACCACTGCTCTTGTTTACCCATTCTGTTGAATGCAATTTGACTTCACCACCATCTTGAATGATTTGCATAAATTCTTTTTGAGATAGCAAAAAATTGTAATTTATAATATGTTCTGGCAAATTTGTAAAAGAAAGAAGTTGTTCATTTGACGTACTATTCAAGAAAACTTGCTTTAAAGGAACTTTAACAAAGAAGCCTTTTCCTTCTCCACCATTTGTTCTTTCAATTGTTTCAGTCGTTAATTTTTGCCAAATACACTTATTATCATTAGGATTATATAAAACCACAATACAAGGCAAAGAATTCGTATTCCAATAATTGTATTGTCTCTCGTTAATATTCCGAAAAATTATATATCCATCTTTTTCCTCATTGAACCAACTTGCACCAGATTTTATTTGCAATGCAAGAAGTTGTTTTGGTTTACCAGATGATTCAATAAACTCCATATGCGCATCAATGCCGACATCATTAACGGGTTGCTCTCGAAACATCCAGTTGTTACGTTCAGCAATTTCCCCACAATGATTCACGCCAATTCGTTCAGTTGAACTTGCCATAAATAATCTCCTTTTATTAATAATAACTATAAATAACTCATCGTAAAAATCAACACGTTATCTATACTTTGATTATATTCTTTAAACTTTTAGCATATTATAATGCAAAAGGATTCCCTTGATGAGCTTATCATCTCAGGTAATTTTATCCCACCTTAAATTCGCATGAATCATTGTCAAAACTACAAGTTGATAAATTCTGATTTGTCTATGCGCTGCGCTAAGCTTTACTTCATAAACATAATGGGAAGTCACCCCACTGAGCATCATGAGTCACTTGTTTTACAAAAGTAAAAAAATTATGTAATCACAATGTTTACTCATGTTGCAAGTAAAAACATTCAATTAAATCCATTATCAAGTCCGCAGGATCTTCTCCACGTTCCTTAATGTATATCATTTCTTCTAATTCTTTTTTTGTAATAAATAATACTATTTTACCTTCTTCACTGAAAATAGAATTCCTTTTTATATGTGCTGCTCCATTTGGCCTTTTGCTACAAACCATAATAGCTAGTTTTCCCATTGGTTCTGTTAAATAATTTCTTGTTTGATTTACTTCATCTTTTCCTATCTCGGTTTTATCATAATTTTTAAATTCTACTAATATCATGCGTGCTTTTAATTCATTAAATAGTTGTCCCCAAATGCATGTGTTTTCAAAATTTCTATTGGGAAAAACTGCATCTCTTCTATCGATTTCAGAATATGTTCTGGGCTGAATTTTAGGTATTGACAACGGGGGGACAAATACATATTTTAACACTTCTGTACATACGTTCTCAAAATCACTCCAACTATCTTTGCCAATTGGGCAAGTTTTCAGTTTTTTTATCAGATCTATTATTTTAGCATCCATTTTTATTCGCCCCCTAAGCAAAATATTTATCTATGAGAGCAGAATTTATAAGTAGCAATCGTTTTAATTCTGATCCTTCTATTACTTTAATATCTATATTCTCTTTACTTTTTATAAAATCTAAAGCCTCTTTTGATGGCGAGGTTAAGTATCCATTGGTAACAACAAGTGCTTTATCAAAATTTGCATTGCTTAAAAATTGATTTTTTATTTGTTGAATTGATTTTACATCCAAACGAGAATTTTGGTATAATTTAACCTCAACCATCCATGTTTCGAGTCTTATATCTCCAAATGGACCTTGATATTTATAATCGCATATTATATCGATTTCTGTATTACCTAAATTTATATTTCTTTCTATATTACTGAATCCTATTTCTTGTAATAAATCTGCAATTAGTTTATCAAACTGGTAGCCATTAAGCATCGAAAAGTCAATTTTGTTTGTATTTTTCAATTGTCGAACTAGAGCATTTAACCCTTTATCAAAATCTTTAGTAAAATCAATATATAGAAATGTATTAAGTTTATCTGGTACAGCCACTTTATCTAATAATACCGGTATTATTGTAATATCACGCTTTGACAAATATTTTTCAAACCCAATGTATGTTTCGTATTCCTGCCATTTAGAATAATTAGATGACATAAACACTACCATATAATCACTGCTTGAAATTTTATTTTCTAATTCTAAAGATAAATCTTCATTGTATGTAACATGATTATCAATATTACTTAATTTAATATTATTTTTTAACAATACATCCATAATTTTTTTTATTATATCGAAATCTTTATATGAATAACTCAGATAAATTTGTTTTGTTTTGTTCTCCATGGATAACCTCCCGATAGTTCTATAAGCAAAACAGGTTTGCTTTAGTAAAATATTAATCATACTATGTTCCATATTAAGACATTATCTCCAAAAATATAACTTAAGCGTACTTCGCATTATTGCTATTCCTATCTTATTTATCATAAGCATAATGGGAAGTTCAGGTCACCAGAGTATGTTCCAAGTTTATGAAGACTTGATATGCTCATAATATAAATAATACAAACGAAATAAGGTCTACTTATGAATCTTGTTTTTATACTAAATCAATTCATAAATCACAAATGACAGATAAGCTTATATTTTAAAAATCAAATATATTTTCATCATCCTCATCGTCCTTCTTACAACCAAGTGTAAGTTTATTAACAATAAATTTGTTGGACTTTATTGGTTCACATTTTTGGTAATTAAAGATAACTAAGTTTGTGTCATCAATATATTTAGAGAAAATCGAGTATGTACTTTTATATTTCAATCCATCATATCCAAGTTTTTTAATAAATTCTGATATGTATTGTGTAGGTAAATAATTAAGAGTATCGTCATCAGACATAACTGGCTTAGAGAACATTTCCGATAAATCTTCACACAAACGTCTTTTGGTTCGGTTCATCCCTTTTGGTTCCTGTAAGAGAGTTAGATCGAACACTTCAAGCTTATCTTTTATAGCAATTTTAGCAACGCTAACTATTGTACCAAACCTAGGTCTTGTTTCACATAATGCAATATATGGGCTATTTGAACAGTACAAATAAGGAATATATCTATAATTTGCTCTCATGTCTTTTGTCAAATTTATTGGAGGTATAAAACTGTCGCTTTTTGAATAACCCCAAAACCCTTTTTCTATACTGATTTTATTAATATCAGTAACAACTCTGGCTCTATATAAAAATTTATCTGTATCAAGAACAATTGTAGGATTAGTTCCAATATCATTAAGAAATTCTAATACAGAATTATCTTGAGGATTTCTGTTAACATACTGAATTTCATGAAGAAAATTCTTGAGTTTTTTTGACCGATAATGATAATTAGTTCTTTTACATTCAGGACAATTTCTTGGTTGATGAAATCCATGTTCTATGAAGAATGCATGCTCTCTTTCTGAAAGAATAAATTCCTTACCACAATTATCACAAATACATATTTTATCCATTATCCACCCTCTCATTAATCTTTTATATATTGCCCGATTAGTAGAATAAACCATTTTCCTCATATAACTATAATGAATCATAATGCATACTTCCCATTGGTACTATATAAGCACAAGGATCTAATTCATGTACAAGGGTTAGAAACTTATGCTTATTTCTTTATAATAAGAGAAGAAATGGTCTGGCGAACTTCCCATTGGATTTAGCATCCGTGCAATAATCTTCCAGCCACCCTCTTGTTATAATCATTCGGTTCAGCAGGTTGAAACCTTAACGGCCTTCGTGTAACTAACCAATATGAATGTTATTAAGCAAGGATGGATGCCATTATCAAATACACAAAGGAGAAAAAGTATGGTTAGTATTGGCATTGATATTTCTAAAGGTAAAAGTACCGTTTGCTTTTTAAAACCTTATGGTGAAGTGCTGCATAAACCTTTTGAAATACTGCACACTGAAAGCGGACTTAATCACTTGTCTGAGCTCATTATCTCTCTTAACGAGGATGTTAAAGTTGTTATGGAAGTAACCGGTTCATACCATGTTCCGGTTCTTATGTACCTAAAAGAACGAGGAATCTTTGTGGTGGTAGTTAATCCATTAGTAGTGAGCAAATATACTAATCATCAATAAGAAAAGGGAAAACCGATAAACTCGATAGTATTAAAATCGCAAATTATGGTCTTGATTATTGGTTTCGCTTAGTAGATTATGCTCCTACTACTTCCATATATGAAAAGTTCTTAACAGACAATATCTCAGTTATCTTTCCATGCGAGTTCATGCAAAGCAAGCACTTACAAATTTATTAGATCGTACTATGCCCGGTATTAAAACTCAACTTATGAATCGATCGGATGTCCCTGATAGAGACAGGGTGATTTTCAACAAATGAATCACCATATGTAAAAGAAACAAGATCAGTTAAAGATTCATACATCGGCACTTCAATAAAGTCTGGGGTTTTAAACCATTCTTTATATATAACGTGATTCTTTACATGACTTACGCCCAAAACACAATATATCGGCGATTGTCGGGTTGGCTTTCCTCCTTTTTTAATAAATGCTGACCGAATATTGTGCTCAACTATCTTGCGAAAGTGCATATATTTACCATCATAATCACGTCATGTATATACATTATCCATTTCTTTCAAATTGTTTTGCATCTCTTTTGCTTTCTCTAAAGATAAATCGGATAAAGTAAGAAATGGTATGTTCCCCTTTTCATAATAGTGATATAGATTCATGAATGTACCCCTTACAAAATATAAATAGTATTCAGTTCGCCACTGTAAACTACAGCGAATTTTTTAAGTTATTATAACTTCATATTTGTTTGATATTAATACCTTTTCTTTTTCTAACATGTTTATCTTGACTTTTATTAGCAGGATTATTGCTATAATGTATAGACTTACTTGAAAAAATTGAGTTTTAATTTAAAAGATATACATTATTTCCATTATAAACCAATAACTTATTTAATCAAAGTATAATTTGTAAATATCAAAAAAACGACAAAATTTCATAGAAATTCATTGTCGTTTTTTTTTAACTGTCGTTTTTTATATTTGCGACAAATTACGCTCTTATATAGTAAATATAAGGGTTAGAGTGATTCGTCTTAATAGTCTTTAATATTTTAGTTATAGAACTGGATAAAAAAAATAACTGAAAAAAATTTCGTAAAAAAATACATAAAAATGAACTTTATTCTCGTGGAAACTAAAAAAATTACGTACTATTCGTTTAAAAATGAACTTTATTAATAAAATGCACCCACTATAAAGTGAGTGCATTTTATTAAAAGAAATATTTCTTTTTCCTACGTAGCCCCTTGCAGTAAGGACATGACTTCATATGCCGCAATTGATAATATATTTTTTTCTTAGGACTCATAAGATATTTTGTTTTACAATCTTTGCAATTTCACCAAACATCTATCGAGTAAGTATCAAGGATTTCATCTGGATTACAGAGAAGGTAATTATTTATATAATCCCACTCTTCCATAAGATCGTCATGGTTTACCATAAACGAATTGAATCCCGATAAAGCTTTTCTATTGTTACAATTAGGACAGCTGTCATATCCAACCTCACGGTCACAGATGCGTGCTGGATAATCGTTATGACATGTAGGACAATTTCATTGTACAGCGCAAGGCCGCCGAGCCGCCCAAGCCGTTATCTCAAAATAAAATCATTAAGCGCAAATATGCGGGTTTACCGCTCACCGATGACGAATACGCAATCTACCGGGCGTGGCAAGATAAAAAAACCGAACATGCGCGGGAACGACGGGAAAGTATAAAGGCCGCCGAGCCGCCGAAAACCAAAAAGCTGACCCAGTTAGAAGTTGTGGAAAAGAGCAGAGCGGGCTTGCCACTTACGCCTGAAGAACGAACAGGAGCAATATAATCGGTATTGGAAACGGCGGCGTGGTTACAACAAAGAGCAATACGAGAAACGGAAAGCCGCCGATTTATCGACAGCGGCGAACCAATGACAGCGAAACGGATACTTCATTACGAGGCATCCGCTTTGTCATTCGTCAACGGCGCAATTATTGAAAATACTTATTTTGTAATCCACTCAATGGGGTCGCCTGGCTCTATTGTTCCGGGACCCACTCCCGTTCCTATTACTGTTCCTTCAGGACCATATATTAGTCCTTCTCCTGTTTTCGGATTGGTAGGCTGGTCGATTTGATACAAATATCCGGTCTTTCCGTATCTGCCGAGTTTGCTTTGGTCATAGCGGTCACTATCCATGCAAATATTGACGGCTTTTAGCGCAACTGTCATATCATGGCTCCCTTTGCAAAATTCATGTTCCCATAAAAACTCACATTCAATATTAAGAAAACACTCTTTAATTCGTGGTGCATTAACTGTAACAGCTCTTTCTGCCGTTAGACCTGCAGCGGTAATTTCATCAGTTTCAAACTCATTATTACCAATCGTTTTTGCGCAACGGCCATATAC
>JAEYLX010000015.1 GCA_023407575.1 Bacillota bacterium | reverse complement strand
AAACCAACGGCCTTACCTTCGATGCGCACATCTGCACGGTGAGCGTTACGGTGGCTGACGACAACGGTGTGCTGTGGGCCGAAGTTGCTTACGACAACGCTGCCGAGGGTTCTTCTACCACGGAGGCGGCATTCAAGAACGTCTACAAAGCGGGCAATGTCGAATACGATTCGGCGCAGCTTGACCTGAACAAGGTTCTTAGCGGCCGCAATTGGACGGCGGAGGATTCCTTCACGTTCGATGTTGCCAAGGTGTCGTTCAACGGCCAGGAAACGGATGAGGCCAAAGCGGCTATGCCCGCGCCTACGACGCCGGTAGAGGTGAAGAAGACTGATGGCAAGGACGGGGAGGCCGTTCCCTTCGACTTCGGCACGCTGACGTTCACGCAGGCGGGCACCTACGTGTACCAAGTGACCGAGCAAAAGGCCACTACGACCGAAAACGGCATAACCTATTCTGGCAACGTGGCGGAAATCACCGTTACGGTGACGGACAACGTTGCGAAGGGCAAGCTCGAAGCGGAAGCGGCCATCACTTCCGGTGAAGAGACATTCATCAACACCTACACCTCCAACATGCCCGATGACGAAAAGGCCAAGACCGACTTCAAGCTGAACAAGGTGCTCGAGGGGCGCGCATGGCTTGGCACCGACGAGTTCACGTTCAACCTTGTGGCCGTTGACAACGCGCCGCTGCCCAAGGATGCCCAGGGCAACAACGTCACCCAGGTTACGGTGAACGAGGCCAATGCCGAAAGCTTCTCGTTCGGCGAGATAGAGTTCACCTACGACATGGTGAAAAACGAACCTAACCGCGCAAAGACCTTTATGTACCAAGTGGCCGAACAGGCGGGCAGCATCGCTGGCATAACCTATTCCGAGAACGTAGCGACTATTACTATCACTGTTAGGGATAACGGCGCAGGCAAGCTTCTTGCCGAAGTTGCGGTGACGGAAGGGTTCTCCACCTTCACCAACACTTACGAGTCGAGCCTCGATTACGCTGCCGCCGGCGGACTGCGCATCTCCAAGGTGCTCACGGGGCACGCGATGAGTGACGAGCAGTTCTCCTACACGGTGACGCCCGCCGATAAGGCTTCGGCCGACAAGCTGGGGCTTGAAGAGGGCGCAAACGAGTTCAAGTCGCCCGCTGCGGCTGACGGCGAGACAGCGTTTGTGAGCGTAACCGCCGCCGATGGCGTGAAGTTCACGCAAGCGGATGCGGGCAAGAAGTATGTGTACACCGTTTCCGAGAAAAACGATGGAGCGGCGGGCTACACCTACGATGCCGCCGAGTACACGGTGACCATCGAGACGGTCGACGACCCGGCCACAGCTATGCTCACGGTAACCACCACGGTCAAGAAGGGCGAGGAAATTGTTGGGACGTACGCCTACACGGCCAACGGAATAGGGCAAGACGCTGCCACCGTTCCGTTTGCGAACAGCTACGCTGCCGAAGGGACGCTCGTCGGTTCTGAGAACCTAATCGGGCAGAAGGTGTTCAACGGTCGTGCGTGGAGCGCCACCGATACGTTCACCTTCAAGATTACGGCCGCCGAAGGTGTGCCGCTGCCTGCGGAAACCCAGGTGACGGTCAGCAAGGCCGATCTTGTCGACGGCAAGGCTCCGTTCAACTTCGGCAATATCGTGTATCGCGCCCCCGGCACTTACGAGTATCAGATAGAGGAAGTTGTTCCCAGCCAAAACGGCATTCCGGGAGTTAGGTACTCTCAGGCCGTTTACAAGGTAGTGGTGACGGCGCAAGACAACAACGATGGCACACTCAACGTGACTTCCAAGATGGTTCCGGCCAAGAACGATTCCGGCGAGGTTGTGGAAGGTGACGCGACGGTCGGCATGGCCACGTTCACCAACGTGTTTTCCGCCGACGCCGCGTCGTGGTCCCCTGCGGGCGTTAAGACCTACACGGACAATTCCGGCGCCAAGCCTCTTGCGGCGAACATGTTCAACTTCCGTCTGACGGCGATTGACGGTGCGCCGATGCCCGAAGGAACCACCGGTTCCCAGGTTGAGGCTTCGAACCACAACGCCGAAGGCGACGTCTCGTTCGCGAGCATTCCGTTCACGGCCGCCATGGTGGGCAACACCTACACCTATACCATCGAAGAGATAATCCCCGCCGGGGCTACTGCCGAGAACAATTACACCTTGAACGGCATGACCTACGATCCGACCACGTGGACGGTTACGGTGGCCGTTGGCTCCGAGACGGTTTCCGGCAAAGAGGTCGTCAAGCTGACGATTGCCTACAGCAAGAATGGCGAGCCTGCGGAAGGCGCTAACGGGTTCGAGTTCGCGAACAGCTACACCCCGTCGCAGGTGACGCTTGCAGGCGATGCGTTCGTGCACGGCACCAAGACGCTTACCGGTCGCAACATGAAGCAGGGCGAAACGTTCGGCTTCACGTTGGCTGCGTACGACGACGCCACGAAGGCAGCAGTGGCCGACGATACGGTTTCCGGCTTCAGCTCGGAGGCCTCTGTTTCCGGCGGTGCGAAGGGTGCTCCGGTCAGCTTCAACTTCGGCGATGCGACGTTCACCAAGCCCGGCACCTACATCTTCGCGGTGACGGAGAACAAGTGGAACGGTGGGGAGCTTCCTGTTGACGGTACGAGCGGCATGACGTTCGATCGGAGCACATGGACGGTGACCGTGGTCGTCAACGACGATAACGGTCAGCTCAAGGTCGATTCCGTTGCCTATGCGGCGAACGGCGCGAGCGCTGCGGCCGCTGCGTTCGTGAACAGATATGCGACGGGCAGCAATACCTACGATACGGTAGAGGTGCCGCTGAAAAAGATTATCGACGGGCGCGAGTGGCTCGATAGCGACAGCTTCACATTCAAGATAGAGGCGGAAACCGCCGACGCCCCCATGCCGAAGGATGCTACGGGCGACGAAGTGACCGAGGTAGAAGTGACCAAAGCGAACAAGGATGCGTTCTCCTTTGGAACCATTACTTATACCTTCGATGACGTGAAGAACGAAGCCGACAACACCAAGACCTTCACATACAAGGTGACCGAGCAGGACGGCGACATTGCCGGTATGACCTATGATGTTGACAAGGTCGTGTATCTGGACATTACCGTTTCCGACAACGGCAACGGCACGCTCAGCGCTGTTGGCGTCGTGCGCGGCGGTAACAACACGTTCACGAACAAATACGATTCGGGGCTTGATTACATTGCTGCTGGCGGCTTGCGTCTGTCGAAGACGCTCACGGGTCATGCCATGGCCGACGGGCAGTTCGCGTTCACAGTAACGCCCGCCGATAAGGCTTCGGCCGACAAGCTGGGGCTTGAAGAGGGCGCAAACGAGTTCAAGTCGCCCGCTGCGGCTGACGGCGAGACAGCGTTCATCGATCTTTTGGCCGGCAAGGACGTGAAGTTCACGCAGGCGGATGCGGGCAAGACCTACACTTACACCATCGTCGAGAAAAACGATGGAGCGGCGGGCTATACCTACGATGCCGCCGAGTACACGGTGACCATCGAGACGGTCGACGACCCGGCCGCAGCCAAGCTCACGGTGACCACGAAGGTCGTTGGCGGCGAAGGCGGCGATAAGACCTTCACTTACGTGACCGACGTGCCAACGCTTGAGGCGGACAAGGCGGTTGTTCCGTTCGCGAATTCCTATTCCGCCACAACCGGCGAGGCAGGTGCCGACGTTGACGCGACCAAGGAGCTGACCGGTCGTCCGCTTGAGGAAGGCGAGTTCTCCTTCGGCGTGAAGTATGCTAACGCCGCCGAAGGAGAGGACGACGTGGCTTGGGCGACCAATGCCGCCGACGGCACGGTTTCCTTCGGGAAATTCAACTATGACACCGACAAACTCAAGGAACTTGTGGCGGCGCAGAAGGCCGTTAAAGGCACCGATGCGCAGGGCAACACGCAATGGACTATTCAGTACGTTGCCTACGAGAAGACCGAGGGGCTGACCGAGGCGGGCATAACGCCCACAAAGGCGCAGTTCACCTTCGTTGTGACAGTGACCGACAACAACGACGGTACGCTCACGGCAACGGCTTCTACTGAGGATCAGCAGGGCTTCACGTTCGTGAACGCGTACAACACCGATGGTGCGGACATTGTGCTCAGCGGTACCAAGGTTCTGCTTGCCGACGGGTACGCTCCCCAGAGCATCGAGGGCAAGTTCACCTTTACGATAACTTCGGATGACGCGAACGCGCCTTTGCCGCAGACCACTGTTGTTAAGAACAAGGCTGATGGCAGCGTGGTGTTCGACGTCATTAACTTCACGCTCGACGATTTGAACAAGGCGTTGGGAACTTCCGCCGGAGTTGGCACGATCCGTTCGTACACCTTCGTGTACAAGGTAACCGAGGCCGGCACCGTTGCGGGCGTGATGAACGATCAGGAGACCACCAAGACGGTTTCTGTCAAGGTAACCGACGACGGCAAGGGTCACTTGACCGCAGCGCTCGACCCGGAGGCTGCTACGGCGTTCACATTCACGAACACGTATAAGCCCGAGATTGTATCGGCGCAGATAGAGGGCACGAAGACCTTGGTGAATCGCGATATGAACGAAGGCGAGACGTTCGACTTCACGCTGGCTGCGGCCGACGACGCCACGGAAAAGGCGCTGCGGGACGGGTCTATTGATCAAGCGAACCTCAAGTTCGCTGCTTTTGCCCAGGGTGGCAAAGACGGGCAGCCGGTAGGCTTCAATTTCGGCACCGCGTCGTTTACCAAGCCTGGCACCTATACGTTCACGATGCAGGAAACCGGCTGGACTGGCAAGACCATTTCGACGCTTGCAGACAAGGAAGGCCTGACGTTTGACGATCATACCTGCACGGTGAAGGTCAAGGTGACCGACGACGGCCAGGGAATGCTTTCCGCCGAAGTTGACTATACCGGAGGTGCCGGCGCGGCGTTCACTAACGCTTATCTTGCCGATATGCCGGAAAACGAGAAGGTGAAGACGAACGCTACGTTCACGAAAAAGCTTAACGGTCGCAGCTGGCTTGACACCGACGAGTTCACGTTCAAGATAGAGGCGCTGACCGAGGGCGCGCCGCTGCCCAAGGATGCCCAGGGCAACGACGTCACCCAGGTTACGGTGAACGAAGCCAATGCCGAAAGCTTCTCGTTCGGTCAGATAACCTACACGTTCGACATGGTGAAGGGCGAGCCGGATCGCAGCAAGACCTTCCAATACAAAGTAACCGAGGTGAAGCCTGCCGAAGGCGCGATAGCGGGTATTGAGTACAGCAAGAACGAGGCGACGCTTGAAATCACCGTTGCAGACAACGGCAAGGGTCAGCTCATAGCCACTGTGGTGAAGAAGAACGACACCTTCGAGAACACTTATAGCTCCGGGTTAAGCTACACGGCTTTAGGTGGACTCAGGCTGAGCAAGACGCTCACCGGCCATGCCATGGCCGACGGTCAGTTCACGTTCAAGGTGACGCCTCTCGACGCCGAATCGGCGGTCAAGTTGGGCTTCGCGGAAGGCGAGAACACGTTCGCATCGCCTGCCGCCGAAGACGGCGCGACTGCGCTCATCGATCTTTTGGCTGGGAAGGACATGCAGTTCACGCAGGCGGATGCGAACAAGAAGTATGTGTACACCATTTCCGAGAAAAACGATAGCGCGAAGGGCTACACCTATGATACGGCTGTGCGCACGGTGACCATCACGACTGCCGATGATCCGGCGGCGGCGAAGCTT
>JAEYLX010000011.1 GCA_023407575.1 Bacillota bacterium | reverse complement strand
TGTCGAGGTAGGTGATGTCCTTGATCTGCCGTTCGCCGGCTAGGGCGGCGTTAAGGAACTTGATGGTAACTTGCTTGTCTTGGAAGACAGCCTTAAATCCAGCATCAGTCATGATGTCTACGTATTGTGCCATAGTTAAATGGTTTTAGGTGATTATTGCTCCAAAGGTAAGGTTTATTTTCGTATCGCACATCCTGTTTATTGTATATTTCTTAAAAAGCAGATTCATGGTAGTCAGCTTTACTATTTATAGAAAGTACGATTAGTATTAATAGTAGTGCAAAATACTATGGATAGTAATCGGCTCCCATTTTGATCAATTTAAGATACCTTGTTTTTATATTTAGAAGTAAGATTTGCAACTGACCTGAAGTTCTTCCTATTTCGCATGGCATAACTGATATGCCTATCCCCATTGAGATTCTACTGCTTCGTAAGCTTATGGCTTGACAAGCCTTGGATTATACGTTTGTAGTATTCGCTATGATTGCATGTGAATGTTTGTATTTTGTATTTATTATGCGGTTATGGATGGATACAATATATAATGTACATGCGTACATTATATAATAGATAGAAACGGCTAGTATAAACGATCGATTCTTTTAGTCATTTGCAAAGGTACGCGTTTCTTCGATACTTGCAACCCTTCCGGGCTATTTTTTTTCCACTTATCCTCTTTCTTATCAATAGGATAGGTTATCATTTACCAAACAAGCGATTCCTTCAACGAACCTCCCGCTCAAGCGCCTAAAAAACGCAAGATCTAAACGATCGTTTAGACTAGTCGTTTTCGAGTAAAACAAGGGTACTAAACGACGGGATGGACTTTAATTAACACTATTATTAATATTAAATTTTGAATTTATGAACAAGAAGTTTTCTACTCTTTTGGCAGGTATGGCGCTGTTAAGTGTTATGTCTGTTAATGCACAGACTACACCAAGTCGAGTAGACCCGGAAACTGTATTGGGTCAAGAATGGCGTTTAGGCGGTTTGAAGGAGGGAGCTAATTCTGGTCTTTATCAGTTGAAGGTCATGGATGGCACTACTCCTGCTTATCTTGCGATGGAGCTAAATCGTGGAACAGGTGATTATGAACTACGTGTTTATAGTGCAAGCGAAGCTAAGAATAACTTAGAGGCTACATTGTGGTGTGTTTCTGTCTCTAATTATAACCAAGGTCAAGCTCCTATTTATGACTTCCAGAATAAATTGTCTGGAACTATGTTGGATTTGACAATGGCTGGCCATGAGAAGACTGAGAATGGTATGAATGGTGCTTGGAAACCTGTTTTAGGTGGTGAGATCGCAGGTTGGGCATTCTCTCGCTCATACAAAGATTTGGAAGAAAAGAGACCTTTGTATTCTTATTTCTCAACGGACTCAATTGTTGGTTTGAAAGCGGATCCTGCTACCGGCGCTGTTAAGGTTGCCAAGTGGGGTGCTAATCAAATAGATGCCACTTCAAACGCCGCTGATGTGACTAACTTTGCTTTGGTTGGCGCAGCACAAATCGCATTGAGCGAAGATCAAGTAAATACGAAGTTGGGTCTTCTTCAAGATAACAAGGCTGGAGTACAATTGACTTTCACTCCGGACGTGAAAGGTACTAGCTTAAAGAATCCGTTCAATGAGCAGAAGTTTATCGCAGAGGATAAAGATAATAACAAATGGCTTTTCATCAAGCAAAAGGATAAAGACGCTTATTTGAAAGTTGATACGGCTTATACGAATGAGACAGGTACAAAGTTCTTAGCTTACGGTTGGACAGAGAAAGCAAAGGATAAAGCTGATGCTTACAGTTCTATTAGCTCTGAATTACGTGCTCAACATCAGTTCAAATTCATCTATTCTCCGAGTGGCGATAGCTTGTACATCTATGTAAAAAAAGTTACTTGGAATAATGATGGCAAGTATTGGAATACGCACGTTACGGCTACTCCAGTTAACGAGCATGAGTTCTGGCGTGTCTCTTTGCAAGACTTGATTAAAGATGAAACTTGTATTTTGACAGTTGATCCGGAGGACCAGAACACTCATATTTCTTTGGGTCTTAGCGGATGTGAGGAAAAGGGTTCTTCCAAGACTTCCGTTGATGATGGTGTTTATTTCATCAAGAATAAACAAGGACAGTATTTAGCTTCTCCTATCTATGAGAATGGTACTATCCGTTGGACAACCGTGAATGAGGATGAGCAGAGTGTTGCTCATATGCCAGCTTATCAATGGGTTGTATTGAAGAAAAATACAAGTAATGATAAAGTGAAGGCTGTGTCTCCGGTTACTATCTCTAACCGTGAATTCGCAGATAAAGTTATAAATGCGGATTTTGATGGTGATGGCCAGATGGAGTCATATAAGACTGCTGTTTATTCTACTGTTCAGTTAAGAAAGGCAGAGGGTGGTTCTTATATGTTTGTATATGGAGATAAACTTACAGCGGAGTATGGCTCTGTCGGTATAGATTCTTTGTTCTTCGAGAAAGTTCCGGCAGCTTCTATTTCTGATCCGTATTTAGGTTACAGAAAGTTGGAGAAAGATTCTTTGTTGGTTAACAAATATACGTTTAACTATTGGCATCCTTATGCTACGGATAAATACATCGCTAAATCTACAGACTCTACGTTGACTGTGTTGGATGGAAAAGATGCTTTCGTAATTGATACATTGACTGAGCGTTGGTATAATAACTCAAAGATATTTGCGACTGTAGATATCCCTTACGGTTATAAGGTTAGCGATGATGTGGCTAAGAATCGTATTAAAGGTTTGAAGACTCTAGTGAGAACTGCTTATGAGGTTTCTTATAAAGATGGTAAAGGTGAACTTAATGAATGGAAAGTTAATAAGGAAGATAAGTTTAATGTAGGTTCTAGTGCTACTGGTCATCAGCAATCTTATACGACTTATTATGCATTCTTCAAAGAAAACAACCATATCAGTGGAAAGCACTATTATGCGATTGTTAATGCTGCATATGATAATTATTCTAATGCTACAAAATATGTATTAGGTTATCAGAAAGCTGGAGTATCCGATTATGACGGTGCCGCTACATTGAAGAATCAAGTATTAGGCGAGACTCGTACTTCTGCTTTCGCTATCGAACCGGACAACACTCCGCTTTACCGTCGTTTCAGTTCTCTTGAACTTGAAGGTAATGAAGGTGACAAGGCCGATACTTTACGTTTTATCGAGAAATACCGTAAAGAATACTTGCAGGTTGAGAATAATAAGAACTTCATGAAAGAAGGTATTGACTTCTTAGGTATTTATACTCCGGATAAGACTGAGGATGGTTTGTCATTCATCGTTGATACCGCATGGGTAAACCGTGGTTCTGGTAATATCAAGCCTCAATATTTGATCTCTATTGATCGTAATGATTTCGAAGGAGTTGAAGGCGTACCTTGTACGGAAGATGACCATCACTTTACCGCAGAAGGTAAACCGACAGATAAATGGCATTGCGTTCACGCAAAACCGGCTGTTCCGGGCTTTGAAAGAGGTAAATATTTGATCAATTTCCATGATTTCGCTAATAAATATGGTTGGTCAACATTATCAAATGGGGAGCAAGATGCTGACTACATGTGGAAGAAATATGATCGTGCAGGTTTCGTGGAAGCTATCCGTGTAGCTGATACTTTGTATATCTTGAGAGATGAGTTCAAGAACTTACCGAACGAGAAGATCAACTTCGCTGATTTGAACAAGGCTGAGGAGGATGCTTGGACTGCGGCTAAGAAGGCTGGAGTATCTGAAGATGAATTTGTTTCACACAAATATATCTTATCTGGTGATAACCATAAGTATGTGACTTGGTCTATGCGTTTCGTAAACAAGGAAGTTGCCGCTAATGAGGTAGAAGCTGATAGAGCATTCTTGTTCGAGTCTATGAAGAGTAAACATGTTTCTGGTTACAATAATTCTGCTATGGGTGACATCGCTCCTACATATGCGGCTTGGTTGAGAATGCAGAATGGTTGTTTAGTTCTGTCTGATGATCGTTCTTCTAATTTCGATGAGATGAATACAGGTGGTGACGATGCTTTGATCTTTAATGTGGAGCAAGGTGATGATATCGCAACAGATAACGAAACAATCGATGCTGTAGAAGGTATCTCTGTAGTAGCCGGTAACGGTACCGTAACCGTTCAAGGCGCAGCTGGTAAGTCTGTAGTTATCACGAATATCTTGGGTAAGGTAATCGCTGAGACCGTTCTTACTTCCGATAACGCTACAATCTCTGTTCCTG
>JAEYLX010000053.1 GCA_023407575.1 Bacillota bacterium | reverse complement strand
GGGGACTATCTGGCCATGCAGGAGACGGGTCTGGCGCACCTGTTCGCCGTGTCCGGTCTGCACTGCGCCTTTCTGGTGACGCTTCTCTCGCTGCTGGTGTCCCGCCGCCGCAGGCTGCTGTGCGCCGTGACCATCCCGGCGCTGCTGTTCTACATGGTGATGGTGGGGCTGTCACCCTCCGTGGTGCGGGCATGCATCATGCAGATGTTCCTGCTGGTGGCGCCGCTGTTCCGGCGGAACAGCGCCCCGCTGACCAGTCTGGCTGCGGCGCTGCTGGTGATCCTGCTGGTCAACCCCTTTGCCGCCGCCAGCGTCAGCCTGCAATTGAGCTTTTCCGCCACGCTGGGCATGGTGCTGCTGTCGCCCCGGCTGTACCGGGGTCTGACCGGTTGGTATAAGGGCAAAAACCGCGTGCTGCGCCACGGGCTGTGCTTTGTGATGGCGAATCTGGCGGCGACCCTCAGCGCCGTGGTGTTCACCGCACCGCTGACGGCCTATTACTTCCGCATTTTCGTGCTGGTAGCGCCTCTGTCCAGCCTGCTGGCAGTCCCGGCGGCGGGCTGGAGCTTTATGACCGCCTTTGTGACGGCGCTGCTGGGCTTTGTGTGGCTGCCGCTGGCGCGGATACTGGGCGCGCTGGCGTGGGTGCTGGTTCGCTATATCCTGCTGGTGGCGGAGTGGCTCATGGGCTGGCGCTACCACGCCATCTATTTCACCGATCCCTACCCGCTGTACTGGCTGCTGTTTGTGTACACGGCCTTTATCGGCTGCGCTGTCACCCCGGACGGGCGGCGGAAATACGCGGTGGCCTCCGCCCTGTCGGCGGTGACGCTGATAGCGGCCATCTGGGTCAACCAGCAGTCGTACCGGTACGGCGCACTGTCGGCGCTGGCACTGGACGTGGGGCAGGGGGAGAGCGTCATCCTCTGGTCACAGGACGAGACGGCGCTGGTGGACTGCGGCAGCAGCAACAGCTATAAGGATCCCGGCGGGACAGCCGCCGACACGCTGCACAGCATGGGCGTCACAAGGCTCTCCGCCGTGGTGGTGACACACTATCACGCCGACCACACCAACGGGCTGTACGAGGTGCTGCGCCGGGTGCCGGTGGACAAGCTCTACCTGCCGGATATCGAGGACGAATACGGCGTGCGGGAGCGGCTCACCGCGCTGGCGGAGGAAAAGGATGTGCAGGTGGTCTGGGTAACGGACACGGTGACGTGCCCGCTGGGACAGGCTGTCCTGACGATCTATCCGCCGGTGCAGTCCGGCGGCGACCTGAACGAGCTGGGACTGACGGCACTGGCCACGTCCGGGGACTTCGACCTGCTGATCACCGGCGACATGTCCGGCTCCACCGAGCGGAAGCTGGCGGAGACGTACCCGCTGCCGGATGTGGAGGTGCTGGTGGTCAGCCACCACGGCTCCCGGTACAGCAGCGACATACGGTTTTTGAAAGCGGTGACGCCGGAGGCGGCGGTCATCAGCGTGGGCGATAACAGCTACGGCCACCCGTCGGAGGAGACGGTGCAGCGGCTGCTGGCGGTGGGCGCGGAGATCTGGCGCACCGACCGGCAGGGGAACATCCGCATCACGGTAAACGGAGGATAACCATGGCAACAGAGAAAAACGAAAAGCTCCCCGGCTATGAGGAGCTGCACCGGCAGGTGCAGTCCGGCAGCGTGGGGAATGTCTATATTTTCCAGGGAGAGGAGACGTACCTCATGCAGCAGGCGGTGGCGGAGCTGCAGGCGCTGCTGGTGCCTCCGGGCTTCGAGGAGTTCAACTACCACCGGCTCAGCGGCAAGGGGCTGACGGTGCAGGAGGTGACAGAGGCGGTGGAGGCCATGCCCATGATGGCGGAGCATACCTTCGTCACCGTGACGGATATGGACATCTTCAAGCTGGACGAGCCCCAGCGCACCGCGCTGACGGCGCTGCTGGGGGATTTCCCGGAGTACTGCACGCTGGTGTTCCTGTACCGGCAGATACCGTATAAAAAGGATGCGCGGCTGAAGAAGCTGGCGTCGGCGCTGGCGGAGCACGCGCAGGAGATCGAATTCGCCCAGCAGGGGCAGCAGAAGCTGTTCCGCTGGGTGCGCCGCCGCTTTGCCGCCATGGATAAGGAGATCGATGACAACGCGGTGGAGCACCTGCTGTTCACCTGCGGCAGCCTGATGGACGGCCTGGTGCCGGAGATCGCCAAGATCGGCGCCTACGCCAAGGGGAAGCGCATCACCGTGGCGGATATCGACGCGGTGGCCGACCCGGTGCTGGACGCGGAGGTGTTCCAGATGACCGACGCGGTGGCCGCCGGGAAATACGACAGGGCGGCGGAGCTGCTGGCGGAGCTGCTGCGGATGCAGGAGGAGCCCATCCGGATATTGGCGGCGCTGGGCAAAATGCTGCGGCAGCTGTACACGGCGCGGCTGGCCATCGACGGCGGCAAGGATCGGGTATGGCTGAAGGATCTGTGGCGCATGAAGTCCGACTATCCGGCGCGGAAGCTGCTGGATTCGGCGCGGAACGTGGGGCGGGACTGGTGCCGCGAGGCGGTGAAGCGCTGTCAGGTGCTGGATCGCCGGATGAAAAGTGAGCGGAACATGGACAGCGAGGGGGAGCTGAAGCTGCTGCTCATGGAATTGGCAGGTGCGCGATGAAGCCCCGCATCCGCGAGGTCATCGTGGTGGAGGGACGCTACGACAGAAACACGCTTTTGCAGGCGGTGGATGCCTCCGTGGTGGAGGTGGGGGGCTTTGCCCTGTTCAACGACCGGGAAAAGATGGCCTACCTCCGGGCGCTGGCCGAAAAGCGGGGGCTTATCCTGCTGACCGATCCGGACGGAGCGGGTTTTGTGATACGCAGCCGCCTGAAAAGCTGCCTGCCGCCGGATAAAATAAAGCAGGCGTATGTCCCCGACGTGTACGGCAAGGAGCGGCGGAAGAAAAAGGGAGGAAAAGAGGGCAAGCTGGGCGTGGAGGGCATGAAGCCGGAGGTGCTGGTGGAGTGCCTGCGCCGGGCGGGCGCCACGTTCGAGGGGGAGGACGCGCCCCGGCAGGCGGCGGGGCTGACCAAGGCCGACCTGC
>JAEYLX010000014.1 GCA_023407575.1 Bacillota bacterium | reverse complement strand
CCTTTATGATTGTTAACATAATATTTGCCGTTTTTACATTTTATGAAAACACCATGCTTAACCATCTGATGAAACACATACATATTCTTAAGATCAATCTGATCCAATGAGACAGCGTGTTCTTTATCTACAGCACCTAGTTTATTAAATTGTTCCATATAACTATGTTGTAATCGCAGGATATGTGCGCCTGCTCCATGTAATGACATATTCATCTCCTCCTTCTAGAAGCTATGCTTGCTACTTCTAATCATGATCCTACTTTTCATGGTTAATATTAACCCAAGGGCTTTCACTAA
Organism: Bacillota bacterium; assembly: GCA_023407575.1. Taxonomy (GTDB): domain Bacteria; phylum Bacillota; class Clostridia; order Lachnospirales; family Lachnospiraceae; genus Mobilitalea. Next base: position 147,124 of record JAEYLX010000014.1, on the reverse strand, counting down.
AAAGTTTAGAGAACCTAATATCAGTTTTATTATAGCATAACTATACTAATATATTATCTTTTTTAATGGTTTTTTAATCTTACACTTATTTTTCTTTAAGAAATAAGTATTATAATACAAAAAAATTAGGTGCACCTTTCTGTTACACACGGAAAGTGCACCTAACCATTTTATATCTAAAGTTATTGTTTTATACTATTTCTTTATGTCATTTCTTTATGTCCTTAATACTTTCTGGACTTTATAACGCTTTTTGCATCCTTTTCTGTATAAATTTTTTCTTCCGTTATAATGCGAAGTGGAAGTTCTTTACCAGACATTAAGTCCTTAACAGCTTTCATTAACTGCGGTCCAAGGAGTGGACTGCATTCCACAGAACAATTTAATTTACCTTCTATCATTGCCTCAAAGGCTTGTCTTGTACCATCTACGGATACTATTTTTACATCTTTTCCAGGCTTAATACCGTTTTGCTCAAGCGCCTCCATAGCCCCCAAAGCCATATCGTCATTGTGTGCAAAGATAACATCAATATCCCATTCCTGTTGCTTTAGATAATCCTCAATGATGGTTTTTCCACCCTGGTAGGTGAAATTGCCAACTTCGGAATAGGTAATTCTGTACTGTGGATTAGCAGACATTATTTCTTCAAAGCCCTTCTTTCTCTCAATGGAAGGAGACGCACCAACCGTACCTTTTAACTCCATTATATTGATATCATCTTTATCCTTTTTTACGTTTGCAACTACCCATCGCATTGCCCTTCTGCCTTCTTCCATGAAGTCTGCACCAATATAGGTGTCAAATAAATCATCATCCTCCACTTCAATTCTTCGATCGGATAGAATAACCGGGATTCCTGCTTCCTTTGCTTCTTTCAGTACAGCATCCCAGCCATAATCTACAACTGGTGAAATTACTATAACGTCAACCTTCATTTCAATAAACTGCTCTACGGCTCTTACCTGCTTTTCCTGTGACTGGTCAGCATCATCAAAAATCAAGTTAATTCCTGCCTCTCTGGCTGCTTCCTTAATCGAAGCAGTGTTAGCCAATCTCCATTCACTCTCTGTTCCAAGTTGTGAATAGCCTACATCAATAATATTCGTTACTTCTTTCAAGGGTTTATCAAGACCGGCTAGATATTCGTCTACGTTATTCTTCATAATGGTGTGGCTTCTTAAAATAATCTGTTTTGGTACACCGCTTACTTCCTGTAAAATATCCATGGCAAACTGAATGGCCTCTTTTCCTCCCGTAGGACAGGTTATGGTTTCTGCAATCATTCCCTGTTGAACCATACTGATGCCATTATTGTCACCAGTAAATCCATCAATGCCTATAATTGGTATCTTAAGTCCTAGTTCTTGTAACGCCAGATACGCCCCTCTTGCCATATAATCATTATGTGCAAAGATGATATCAATGTCTGCTAAACCATTCCCATAATTTAAGAGAAAATCCTCTGTATCATCCCTGGTGGCTGATAGAATTCTGTTTTGAATAATTTCTGTTTTAGGATATTCTACAACAATTGATTTAAAACCCTTACTCTTGTCTACTTCTGATTTAGAATCCTCACTGCCACATAGTTCAAGGATGGTACCTTCTTTATCCTTCAATAAGCTCATGACATTATCCCCTGCCTGCCGACCAATCAATTCATTATCCGGTCCGATGTACAAGGTATAATCAAAACCTTCCACAGCTCGATCCATGACAATAACAGGTATCTTCTGATAAACCTCTCTTATGATAGGCGTCATTTCCTCCACATCATTGGGTGATACAATGAGCAGATCAATTCCGTAATCCAGCAATTTATTAATATCTCTTTTTTGTTTCTCTGTGTCAGAGGTAGCATCCATAATAATCAAACTACTATTTTGATATTTCTCCGCCTCTTCTTTAATCTCATTTGTTGCTACAAGTCTCCAGGCCTCTAATAAGTTTGCTTGGGATACACCAATGACAAAGTCAATCTTAGTGTAATCTTTATTATCTTGATAATAGTCGCAACCTGCAGCCTGAAGTAAAAAGACCATCAGTAGAAACAGGTTACTTCGTACTATTAGCTTTCTTAGTCTTAAAGCACTTCCTTTATTCACCTTCGCTTGTCACCTCCTGATTGCCTGCTTTAGGAAGTCGTATTGTCACTTTTGTACCAACCTCCTTTTCGCTTTCAACTTGAACATAAAAGCGATTACCGTAGCGAATCTTAAGCCGCTCCTTAATATAAAACAATCCAAAACTTTGGTTACTATTTCGATTAGAGGCATCATTGAGTAACGTATTCAACTCCTCCACCTGTTTGGGTGACATTCCCGAACCATCATCCTCAACGGACAACTCTAAGAAGTTTCCTTCTAAATCTCTGACCCTTATCCACAAGTGACCTTCCCCTCGTTTCACCTTAATGCCATGATAAATGGAATTCTCCACCAAGGGTTGTAAAATGAGTTTAGGAACCTCTAAGGTCTCGAGATTTTCATCCATACTCACCTCGTAATTAAGCTTACTTCCATATCGTAGTTTTTGAATATATAAATAATTCTTTACGTACTTAATTTCATCTTCAAGACTAATATAATCCTTACCGTGGCTTAATCCAATTCGGTACATGCTTGTAAGAGAATCCACCAATTGCACAATATCTTCTGCTTCATATTCCCTGGCCATCCAGTTAATCGTATCAAGTGTGTTGTACAGAAAGTGTGGTTTAATCTGTTCTTGTAATAGTTTTAACTCTGCAATTCTTTTATTCTGCTGTTCCTGATAAACCATATGTATTAAATTCTCAATGCGGTCCAGCATCTGATTAAAGTTATTACCCAGAACACTTACCTCATCCTTGGAACGCACCTCAAATCTTACGGATAAATCTCCTGCTTCCGCTCGTCTCATCAGACGCTTTAATTGGGTAATTGGATTTGTGATGGTCTGTGATATTTTAAGAGAAATAATTACGATGCCCACTAAAGTAACCAGGACACTGATCATAAGTAAGGACATCATTGTATTAACAGAACCCATGATATCATCCAGCGAAAACACACCAATAATCTTCCAGCCCGTATAACTGGAATAGTCCTGTCTAATCTGATATTTTTCACCAGCAATTCGGGTGGTAATTGGAGTGTTGTCCTCACCTTGAAGATAATCTGTATTGACTCTGTAAATAACCTTATTCGTGGGTGTATATACAATATTTTTATTGCCATCAATAACAAATATAAAACCCTTTTCTCCAAGGGTGATACTTTGGATGGATTCTGATATGATATCATGCTTGAGGTCAAATAAGATTACACCTAAAATAGCACCAGTTGCGGGGTCAATAATTGCCTTTGACAAAGAGAAAACATTATCAATACTATAACTTTTATTGGTAATAATATTACGACCTGCTATATTGCTAATCATCTGAATTTCATTGGGATTTTGTACCGCCTGTCGATACCAGTCTTCCCTGGTAAAGGAATCCCTTGAAATTCGGGTCATACCCGTGCTAATATACATATCATTCTCGGTAGCAATTAATACACCAGCAACTTCTTTGTGCGTATCTGCTATATCAAACAACATTCTGGATATTTGTTGCTCTACTTCTTCCCACTTACTCTCATTCTCCGACTTCATTGTTAGAAATCCGCTAGTGGTTGCTTCTTTTATAATATAATTGGAAGTCTTTTCGATGGTACTGATATAAACATCAATTGAGGTCTTAACCTGATTCAGCATTTGATCGGTATGCTCAAAAATGTTTTTACCAGACTGTTTCACAAAGAAATATGCCACTAAGGTTGCAATCATAACAAAAGGGATGAGTGCAATGATAAAGTAAGTCCAGATTAATTTACTACGAAGCGTAATATTTATAAATCTGTTCTTAATCCATCTCATTGCATCACCCCAGGGAAATAAATTTATTTTATAATATAGTGTCAAAAGATATTTAGATTATCTAATGTCTATTTGCTCAAATTATATTTTGTATCACCTTAAATAAAGTTTGTAAGTATACAAATTGACATAGTAAAATATCTGGAAAGCCTTTGACACCTTAGCATAACTGAAAATAATTTTATTTATTTAAGCTTTTATGGCTTTTATAATAATCAGTATATAAATACTTGAATTATTTTACAATAGCTTATGCTCCTTATTTATTCGCTTTCTCTGTTCTTAAGGAAAGCACTCTTTGAATAATAATAAAGACACACAGCAGAGCCGCAATTGTTACCTTCGTCCACCAGGTATTTAAATTCTGATAGGTAACGATGGTTTGAATGACACCCTGAATTAATACACCAACTGTCGTGCCAATGACAGAACCAACTCCACCTGTAAGAAGGGTACCACCGATTACTGCTGAGGATATGGCATCTAACTCCAGACCAATATTTTGTAGTGGGAAACCGGCTAATGTATAGAAACTAAAGATAATTCCAGCCAATGCAGCGCAGAAACTACTAATCGCATAAACTGCGATCTTTACACGTTTAACAGGTAAGCCCATTAGTACAGCAGATTGCTCATTACCACCGATGGCGTAGATACTTCGACCAAGCTTTGTAAACTTAAGTATGTACACGGATACTGCTACTACCACAAGTGCAATTAGTACATAATAATAAATCTTTCCACCACCAAATCTTATTTTGTTAAGAGCCATATTCTTATAGAACTCATTGGTAATGGGGATTGCTTCCTTGCTAATTACGGAACACAGACCTCTCATCAAGAATTGTCCAGCAAGAGTAACAATAAAGGGTTGTAACTTATATACATGAATCATATAACCCATCGTTCCTCCAAATACCAGCCCGATAAGAAGTACCAAAGGTATCACAACGAATTCCGGTACTCCAAGTCTTAATAAGTATGCCGAGAACACACAAGTAAAAGCAATGGTTGATGCTATAGAAATATCAATACCACCCGTTAAAAGTACAAAGGTCACACCAATTGCTGCAACAATTAAATAAGCATTGTCGTTAAATAGATTTAAAAAGGTGGACAAGGAAAAGAAATGATCATAGGATACGGAGCCGAATCCAAATAACACAAAAAATAGTACAGTGGTAATGAACAGGGATATATTATTAATCTTAAGCCATTTAATTTTCATAACTACTGTACCACCTTTCTTAAGCGCAGTTTTGAAACAAAAGCTGCTTTAAATTCCGGTGATTGGAATAAGCAAATGATGATTACTAGAATCGCTTTAATTACCTGTGTTATTTCCGGTGGAATTCCAACTGCATAAACAGTCGTGGTTATGCTCTGAATGATTAAAGCTCCCGCAATACTAGCAGGAATGGAAAACCTTCCTCCATTCAAAGATGTTCCTCCAATTGCTACTGCAAGAATAGCATCTAACTCAATCATTAATCCTGCATTGTTACAGTCTGCACCTTTAATTCCAGCACTTTCTATCAACCCTGCAACTGCTGCCATTCCTCCGCAAATGGTATAAACGAAAAGCTTTACTCTTCTGGCATTAATTCCTGCAAAATGGCTGGAAACAGGGTTGCAGCCAACCGATTCTACAAAGAGTCCCAGTGCGGTCTTCTTGGTAAAAAGTAGCGACAGTAGTAATCCGAAGGCGACTATGAATAATGGAAAGGGTAACCCTAAAATATAGCCTCCATTGATGAAGTAATAACTGTCTGAGTTTACTGTCACTATTTGACCTTTGGTAATCAGCTGTGCGATACCTCTGCCCGCTACCATTAATATCATGGTGGCAACAATGGGTTGAATTTGGATTTTAGAAACCAAAAAACCATTCCATAGACCACAAAGAACACCTGCAAAAATAGCCAGAATAACAGCTATCGCTACATTTCCTCCTACACTAGGTAATATATTACCACTGACAATACTACAGGCAATGGCACCACTTATCGCCATGACAGATCCAACGGAAATATCCGTACCTTTGGTTGCAAGTACTAACGTCATACCAATGGAGAGGAGCATCAGCTTGCTGCCATTACGTAAGATATCAATGATTCTGCCGTAAAGATGATGATCTACAATCTTAATTTCAAAGAAGCTTCCACCAGTAATAATTCCGTTTAATATAAGAATCAATATTAATATAGCAAAAGGCCAAAAGGCTTGATATTTCAATATATTTGCTTTATTCTTCATTCTCTATGCCTCCTGCCATATAATGCATTACAATTTCTTCTGTAAGGTTACTCCCCTTAATTTCTGCAATTTTTCTATGATCTCGCAGGACAGCAATTCTGCTGCAGCAACGAAGCATTTCATCGAGCTCTGAGGAAATAAACACTACTGCCATTCCTTTCTTCGCAAGGTCAATGACTATCTTTTGAATCTCAGCCTTGGTACCAACATCAATTCCTCTGGTTGGCTCATCAAGAATAAAAAGCTCCGGATTAGTAGCCAACCACCTCGCCAGTATAACCTTCTGCTGATTACCACCACTTAAATTCTTTACTAATTGATTGCCAGAAGGTGTCTTAATCTCCAGCTTTTTAATAAACTCCTCACACAGCTTCTGTGCTTCCTGTCTGGATATTTTACGATACATGCCTCGTTTCGCCTGCAAAGCAAGAATGATATTATCTCTAACTGATAAATCGCCTACTATGCCCTCTGTCTTTCGATCCTCCGGACAACAGGCAATACCTTTTCGTATTGCTTCCAAATTGCTCTTCCAATGCAATCGTCTTCCTTTATGTATCAAACTCCCCTTTTCTAGCTTATCAATACCAAAAATCAATCTGGCTATCTCGGTTCTTCCAGATCCAAGTAATCCGGATAATCCTATAACTTCTCCCGCTCGAATAGACAGATCCAGCTCTTGAATAGAACCCAATGCTGATGCCTTTTCAAAGGAAACTACCGCTTCCTTTTCGGTCGCATTTACTTCGTCGTGTATTAGTTTACTATTTAATTCCTGATAGTCTTTACCAATCATTTTTGCAACTAATTCAATCTTAGGAAGGCTAACGGTATCATAGCTTCCCACATATTCACCGTTACGCAGTACTGTAATTCGGTCTGTTACCTCATACACTTGGTCCAGAAAATGGGTAACAAATATAATCCCCATTCCCTCATTACGAAGCAACCTCATAATTTGAAACAGCTTATCAACCTCATTCTTTGACAAGCTTGAAGTCGGTTCATCAAGGATAAGAACCTTGGACGAAATATCAGCTGCTCTGGCAATGGCAACCATCTGTTGAATTGCGATGGAATAGGATTCCAGTGTTTTCTCCACATCAATGTTCAGGTCAAATCGTTCCAATAATTGCTTTGCATTCTTATAAATTGTCTTCCAATCAATACGTCCACTTTTCTTTGGTTCCCTACCGATATAAATATTTTCAGCAACCGATAGATTTGGACAAAGATTAACCTCTTGATATACTGTACTGATTCCCAGTTTCTGTGCATCCTGTGGACTTGCCAATTTTATCTCATTTCCTTCAAATAAAATACTTCCTGAATTTCTATCTTCAACACCGGTCAGCACCTTTATGAGGGTTGATTTACCTGCGCCATTTTCCCCCAGCAACGCATGAATTTCTCCGCGTCCCAACTGAAAGCTTACATCCTTTAAAGCAGTTACAGCTTCTGAATATTTCTTAGTAATCTGCTTCATTTGAAGTAATGTCCGTTCCCCCTGCATGCGCTTTCTACCTCCTTTATTTTCTTAAGAATAACACCAATCTATAATCTCACACCGCACTCCCGTGCTTCATGAGTGCTTCAAAATTTTGGCATCAAAGCTGTATTGCTTGTTTCTATCATTAAAATCATTTTCAATTCACATCTATTCATTTTTATATTAATCTAATTTAAAATCCGCTCCTGGCTTTTGACTGGAGCGGATTTTAATTAACCTTAAAGTATAGATGATATTAAGTACGAATTAATATTTGCGATTTGGTAAATCAGTTGCTGCAGTCTCTTGACGATAGATGCCTTCCTCTGACTTAATCCATTTATCTACCTTTTCACCCGCTTTTAACTGCTTACATACATCAAAGAACTGCGGTCCTAAGAGTGGATTACATTCAACTGTAACATTTGCTTCTCCAGCTGCCATAGCTTCAAAGATACCTTTTACGCCGTCGATGGATACTGTCTTAATATCAACGCTTGGCTTATAACCAGCTTCTTTAATGGCTTCTATTGCGCCAAGCATCATATCATCATTATGAGCGTAAACACCTTTAATCTCATCACCATAGGTCTTTAAAAAGGATTCCATAACTTCTTTGCCCTTAGCTCTAGTGAAATCACCAGTCTGTGATTCAAGAATTTTGATATCCGGATAGCTTGCTGCGATCTCATCATCAAAACCCTTCTTACGATCATTCGCTGCAGATGCACCAACGGTTCCTTCCAGTTCCACAATACTACCTGCATTACCAAGTAAGGTAGCCATTTCAATTGCTGCGTTCTTACCTTCTAAGATAAAGTCAGAACCGATAAAGGTTGCATATAAGTCTTCATCCACATCCGCCATTCTATCAATTAATACGATAGGAATTCCTGCTTCTTTGGCTTCTGTAAATACAGCATCCCAACCTGTCTCAACAACCGGAGCAACACCGATTACATCCACACCCATTTCGATAAAGGATTTAATTGCTTTGATCTGATTCTCTTGTTTTTGCTGTGCATCAGCAAATTTTAATTCAATGGTATCAAGGTTCTGTCCAGCATAGAATTGAATGGATGCTGTCTCTGCATCTCTCCAGCCTGACTCCTGTCCAATCTGTGCAAACCCGACAACTAACTTATCGTTACCATTATCCCCCGATGTTTGTTCTGAATTTTTACATCCTGCAGCAGCTGTAGCAACTAAAGCCAGACATAAAAACATTGCCAATAACTTTCTTTTCATACCTTCTTCTCCTTCTCTTATCTGCTTCCAGAGATATTTACTATAGTAAAGTACTGTTATCAGCTTCACTGAACACTATTTACTTAGTAAATCTTAACTGGTAATTTCATTATAGGAAGAAGGCATTCAAAAGTCTTTGCAATAAACAATGCAAAATTTACAAATATTTAGCATGCTTAATTATGTAGAAAGTTCCTTAGATTACTCTTACTTTTTTCTTTTAAATTATCTTTGATTTGATTACGATATTCCACTGGTGATACTCCCCGTGTCTTTTTAAACACACTGCTAAAGTAATGTTGTGAGGAGTATCCAACGGTTTCTGCTACCTCATACATCTTAATACTGTCATCCTCAAGTAACTGCGTCGCACGTTCAATTCTTATGTTGGTTAGAAAATCAATAAAGGTAATATCCATTTCTTTCTTAAAGATTCTACTCAAATGCTGGGGTGATATTTTAACATAATCAGCGGCATCATTTAAGGATAACTCAGCTTTGTAATAGTTATTTTCAATAAAACTTTTTGTGTCCTTAATAATACTAGGGTAGCTTTTAATTTCCTCCAGCTTCGTCATTAACTCTTGATAAATAGCAGCTATCCGGTTCTCTTCTTTGCCCGTTTGCTGAAGTAACATAACTTTTACCGGAAGATATTTTTCTACTACTTTTTTATACTCCGCATTCTTTGCTTCTATTAGTAGCTTTTCCTTGGCACTACTAATTAAAATAAGGTTACCCTTTGCATTTCTCCCAGTGTAGAGCGGCGTTAAGCTTTGATATATCTCTCTTGCTATATTTTCTGCCGAAGAATACAGTAAGCTGTCACTCCAGTTTTTACGTATGTCTAAGATCTCTGTTTGAGATAAGTGTATTAATTGAAGCATGTATTCAGAGGGTAACTCCAGACCCAGAAAATTCATTTCATCTCTTATTTTTGTCGGGCTATAATGCAGCAGTAGGCATTTGTCCAGGAATTCACCTATGTAGTTGGATTTATTTTTCTCTAAGGTTGTTTTCATCCAGTTCAGGTAGTTTTCTTCCTCTTTATCTTTACCAATAGAAGACAGAACTCGATGAATGGTCTGATGGAAAGCTTCCTCATTTAACGGCTTTAATATGTACTCAAATACACCCATTCGTAAAGCTTGGCGGACATATTCAAATTTGTCATAACCTGTTATAATGTTTACAACTGCCTTTGGTCGGATCTGCCTAAGCTTCTCAATGAATGCCAATCCATTTAAAAAGGGCATGTTAATATCCACAAAGAAGATAGAGATATCGTCTTTCTGCGCCATTTCCAGTGCCTGTTCACCGTCCTCCGCTTCTGCAACTACCTCTAACTCCTCGTGTTTTTTCAGCAGCTTTACAATTCCTCTTCGGATGATATACTCATCATCTGCTACCAATACCTTATACTTTTCCATAATTAACACCCCACTTATTCCATATGTTATCGCATTTGATGAACTCATCAAATCCTATGTGAATACAGAATTACCCATATTTATTAAACCATATTCTCGTGTATAATTCTTTTTATTTTTTTCGCAAAATTGTACAATTTTTTAGCATGCAGTAATGACTTCTGCGTTTATACTTCATGGTATTTCCAACAAGAAGAATGGTGTAATCTTTGATTCTATCTCTAGCTATGAAGGCAGCTATACAAATCTACAATTAATATCTTCCTATTGTATACTCCAAGTAATATAGTACAATATGTTTATCTGTATTATTCTTTCGGGAGGTTAGCATGGAAAACAGCATACGTATCATGACCCAGAGGCTCAGTAATATTTTATCTGATAATTCACCCTCCATATATCTATTTGGGTCGGTTGTCATGGATGATTTTAAATTTGGATGGAGTGATATTGATATCCTCTGCCTAACTGAGAAGCCCCTTACAAAAACTCAAGCAGATGAACTAGTTATCCTTCGACAAACATTACTAACCGAGTATCCCGATAATCTATATTTTAGATCCTTTGAAGGAATTATAACTACCTGGGAGGTCTGTGCCAATCATACGAATGGGACAGTTGTATATTGGGGAACAAGTGGACAGAGAAATGTTGACTCTTTTCAGATTGACGTCTTTTCAACAATAGAATTACTGAAATACGGAAGATTACTTTATGGTATTGATAAAAGAGAAAGGTTGGCATATCCGTCACTGCCTGAAATACATAATGCAACTGAAGGTTATTACAACACAATAAGAAAATATGGTGTTCAAACAGATACCCATTTATATTCTGCTGGTTGGTTACTGGATATTGCCCGTTGTTTATATACCCTGGCTACTGACGATGTTATATCTAAGACAGCTGCAGGTAAATGGGCGATTGATGCTGGCCTTTCACCGGAGCCTGAAATTTTAAAGAAGGCTGTTATGATTAGAGAAAATCCAATGGACTATAAAAATGATGACTTCACTCAAAACTGGTTAACTTCCCTCGGACCGCATGTACAATTGTTTGCTGATGTATTAGAGGGTGCCTTAAAAACAGAGTAACTAATGGGTTCGATTCCTGTTATCCGCTGTAGAAAGATTAAGGGCGTGTTGCAAAACTATTTATAACTGGTTTTGCTGTACGCTTTTTCTCTTATAGGACACAAAATAGCACATATCTGGTCGAATGTCCTGATTAGGTAGTTGTTTTTATAGTTTTTGGGTGACTTTAATAAAGCGTCCTACTTTCTATGAATTTATGCCCTTTCTTTCACTGGTGAAGGTGCTTTCCGAGTCTTTCATTTTGAATTTTCGCATGTAGTTTGTTTAGATTATATCCCAAACACAGCAGCATAAATTCAGTTTTTACGTTGTTCTTCCCTCATGTTAAAAAGCGATTAAAGTTGTGATCTTTTTTCAATACTCCAAAGGCCCCTTCAACCTGAATTGATTGATTTACTCGCAACTTAATTCCTTGATCTGTCATGATGTTGTTATATGACTTTAACCGTTCTTTTACAAATACTTTAGACAACTTCATCCGTCTGTTTCCCTGTGCTTTGGTACACTTGGATCTATAAGTACAATCGCTACAATCCTCACATTCATAAACCGTAAGTTCAGTATAATAACCGGATGTTGATTTAGTTACTCAATACATACACTGGTACAATGAAAAGCGTATTAAAATGTCACTCGGCGGAATGAGTCCGCTAAACTACAGACGGAGTCTAGGACTGGTTGCTTAAGTCCAAAAAAAGTGTCCGCACCCCCAATATAGACTTTCACCGGAATTTACTTTTTCAAGTCAGCTGGAAAATATTCATTAATGTAATCCTCTGTTTTAGTTTTTATATGTGATATTATTATATTGATTCTGATTTTAATTGCTGTTTCAATTGATTGAGCTCGTATATTTCATTTTCAATAATTCTGATTGCACATAGTTTAACATACTTAAACTCCTCGTCTGTCAATATATCTTTGAAATTATCAAATTTTACGGACTGGACAATATCATAACTAATGTTTGCATCCAGAAGAAATTTTCCGCGTATTTCTTTACATTTTTGAATCCAATAACTGGTTTGACGTTGAAAATAATATTTATATACAGCCTCATCAGCTGAATTACTGCATTTCGGGAAATGATAAAACAATTTTAAATAGTTTTTTTTAACGAGAACACTATTGACGTAGTAATGTTTCATCCAATGAATTCTTGAATCTAGTGGAACATCTTCATTTTTGAGTTTTTCATACGTAATTCTTCTTCTGTCACAATCCAGAGCATCGCCTAAGGATAAAAGTGTACACAATAAACCCATTCTCAAACTCTCTCCGTTATACGATTCACTATCTGTATACGTATCATACAACTCAAAATCAATGCCATGACTTTCACAAATATTAGCAACAAATGGCGCCAAATCCTTTTCACCCACGTATGAGATTGAGTGCATAGGTTTTCGTGATACAGAATCCAATATCCAATATTTAGAAAGAGCGTGATGATGTTTTCGGACAAATAAATCTTTATCACTTAACTCTACAACATCAATTTTATTCTCATTACAGTATTTTCGAAGAGAATCGTCTTTATATAATTGAATACCAACATCATGCAAATATATTGATGAAGCAATACAAAAGACTTCTGTTGGCGAAAGTTTTTTCGTATTATTAACTTCAAAAAGCTCTGGAAACAGTTCCATTAAGTCCTGAAGTATTCTATCTGAGTGTTTAATTCCATGGTCTGTATAAGGAAACAAAATCCTATCTAAATGTATAGTTTTTGCATTTTGATAAATTTGAGATAAGAATATAAAATCTCTCTCTGATACAAGTGGTTTTAATTTTTCTAGCATAGAAATCTCTCCTTATTAACATACTTATGTATTTCGCATTATAGCCATAATCTTAACCTATCTGAATTACTCATTATTGCTATTACCAGAAGCTAACTCTCTTGCCTAAGTAATTTTCTTTCATCGATCGAAGTCCAATTAACCATATTTTACCACTAATGTCGACAAAATAAAATACATATTTAGTTAAAATTGGTAAGATGTCCCAATAAGTTTTCGTAATATAAACACGGATATTCACTAGATTAGAGAGTATTCAGTTATAAATTATAAATACTATTTTTTTAATACATCCATAATGGAAGAAAAATCAATTTTTAGTAAACTACATTTCAGATATTCTTTGTTAAAAAATCATAACACCTTCACATGTTTTTCTCTTGTACTCTTAGCTATGGGCTTTCTTTTTCCATTATAAATAACAGCTAACAAAATTCATAAAAGGATTTACTTCCATTCCAATAGCATTACACTTATTTTGCAAAGAAATTAATACTTTTGCGATATTACAAAATATAACATACAGACTTTGTGACATGAAATCGTCTTAACACAACCCCCTTCCTTTTGTATTAACTCTTTGATTAATACTAATTAATGTTATAATTTATATAAGAGTTAATTCAAGATCGATTACATTACGAAGATATCTTAAGCTCTTAGTACAATAATAGAAAATAATAGTTTTAAAATCGTAATATAAGTACCAGGTACTTTGTATTTCATTATTAGCAAATTATATTTAAATATAAATAGGAAAAATGAGGTTTGTACTATGCCTAAAAATGATAATATGTTAGCAATTTTGTGGATGTTGAATTTAGGTGAAAAAATAACTGCAAAGCAAATATCTGAAAGATTAGAAATAAACATAAGGTCCGTTTACCGTTATATTGATGCGTTATGTATGAGTGGGGTGCCAATAATATCGGAAGCAGGTCATAATGGAGGGTATCGTTTGCTTCACAATTTTATAAGGGCACCACTGGTTTTTGATATTGAAGAGCAAAAATCACTTCTGCATGCCTCAGTTTTTGCAAAGGAAGCAGGATATCCCTTTAGTGAGGCACTAAATAGTGCAACATCAAAGTTAAAGATGTTTTCAAATCAAGAACAAGAAAAAATACTCAATCGTCATTTAGCAGGATTTGAAGTAGTAAGCCGTATTAGTGATCCTTCTGTCAAGCCAATATTAATGGAACTAGAGGGAGCTGTGGCGAATGAATCCTCTGTAGATATTGAATACTGTACCTGTCATGAAGAGCATTCTAAGTATAGGGTTGTTGACCCCTATGGCATTGTTTATTGGAACAATAAGTGGTATATTATCGCATTCTGCCATCTCAGGAAGGAAATCCGTAGCTTTAGGGTAGATCGAATAGTTAATATTATCAGCACCCAAAATACGTTTAAGCGCCCTAAAGCTTTTTCGGCACGTGAGTTTTTTACAAAAAGCTTATTATCAAATGGAGAAATTAAAGTAGACCTTTGTACATTAATAATTGAGGGTAAGTCAGAAGCATTAAACGACCTATGTTTACATTGGTTTTTGGGGCCTCACCTGACAGAGCGGACTGAAAATAAGGCAATTTTTATAATGGATGAAAACTCAATCCATACCTATGTTCCCCATATTCTAATTTCTTATAATAAAGCACTAAGGGTGCTAGAGCCAAATAGTTTTAAAGCTACTATGGCAGCAGTTCTTAAGGATTTGTTGGCTCATTATCTTCACTGACCGAATTTGTCAGTGAAGATAATGTACAATTGAACAAGGTGGAGATTGAAACCACCCGATGCTAAATAGCAGAAAAACGAATGTGGAGGAATATAAAATGAGCAATACAGTCTATCTTTATGTGTTTGATACAATGGCCGACTGGGAAATAGGTTACTTAAGTACTGAAATTAATTCGGGAAGGTACTATAAAAAGGGATTGACTCCACTAAGGGTGATAACTGTGGGAATTAATAAAGCACCAATTACTACAATGGGCGGTCTGAAAATATTGCCGGAGATTGAGCTTAAGGAGTTTCGTATTGAAGAGGCTGCTGCTTTGATTCTACCTGGTGGAAATACATGGACAGAAGCAATTCATACTCCAATTATAAGAATGGCTGAAGCGTGTTTAGAGAAAGGTATTGTTGTAGGGGCAATTTGTGGCGCTACAATAGGACTTGCAATGGCTGGACTATTGAATCAACGAAATCATACCAGCAATGACTTGGGGTATCTCAAAATGGTCTGTCCAAGCTATGTTGGAGAAAAGTACTATAAACAGGAAGGTGCAGTAACTGATGGAGGCTTGATTACTGCTTCCGGTATAGCTCCCCTTGAATTTACTGTGCATATATTGAAAATTCTAGATATATTTTCATGCCAAACCTTAAATTCCTGGTACAACCTTTATAAAACCCATGAGGCGAAGTATTTCTTTGAGTTGATGGATTCAATTCAATAATAGAATGTATAATGCTAAAAATTATTAAATATATTGATAAGAGTTGGGCGTGTTGCAAAACTAATTAAATAGTTTTGTAACACGCCCTGTTTTTTCATTGATTACACATGTCAACCATTGCCTATGCTCAATTATTATTTCTGACAAGTGAAACGACTTTGTTTCATCTTGTTATATATATTATTATGTTCATTAAATCACTTTAACAAATATAAGTTATCCAGTTTGACACTTCCAGCCGTACAGGTTATCCACAAATAATTTGGTTTATCCGGCTTTGTCGTCATATTTACCTCATAATTATATTGACCTTGAACCGTAACACTTACTTCTTGTGAATCCAGAGATACTTTCATCTCACCTTCTCCATCAGCAGCTATAATTACTTTCATATTATAACCACTTGAATTGAGAAGATAATTAACTCCATCTCCGGCAAATAATTGTACCAGCACCTTATCCTTCTCTGTCTGTTGTTCTCCGGCTAACCGTCTATAATCTACCTCTCCTGTACTTCCATTCGCAAAAATAAGACTCACAGGATCCGTCATTCTAAGATTGACTCCCGGTATTCTCTCGGACTTAATGGAGTAATCCTGATATGCTTCACCAGGAATTCTTACTGGTACTGTTCTTGTAAGAGAATGCAAAACCTTCTCATTCACTTTGCCGTTTTTAATACAATAAAGAAATTGGTCAAAGATTGCTATTGCTTCCTTCCCAAGCAGATTGATGTTCCCGTCAATCCATTGTATTAATTTATTCCAGTCCCTTGGCACCTCGAAGGTAATTGGCGAATTATCACAATCCATCTTTTTATAACTCCAGAAGGACCAACTAATGTTCAAATGCTCATAGAGTGGAAATGCCGTAGTATACCAATCACAGTTATTCTCTCCACCTTCCCCCATGAATAAGGGAACCTCTAAATCCTTTGCATATTTTATAAACTTGCTAATACTTTCAACATCTGGATTGCTCCAATACTTGTGAAATTGCAGCATGATATTATCCGCCGCCTCTTCCTTTGTAAAGTTATCGAAGATTGTAAAATCTGTAGCCCAATGAACACCTTCCAGTATAATCATATGGTTTTTATCAATCTCACGAATTTCTTTAATTAATCTACGGTATAATGGCAACACCTGATCGTTGTATTGATTAAAAAATTCTGGCAATGGCTCGTTTAACAAATCATAACCAGCTACAACAACCTCATCTTTATAACGCTTTGCAAGCTCCTTCCATAGAAAGATTAAGTCCTCTTCGTTCTGTTTATCAAGAAATAAGGCCGGTTGATCTGCCTCACTGTCATCAATATTTTGCCCTGTCTGTCCTCCCGGTGCTCCGTGCATATCAAGAATTACATAGATTTGATGCTTACGGCACCATTCAATTAATTTATCAATCCGATGAAACATATCTAAATTTAGCTTTAATTGCTGATTATCCCTCTCATATATATGCCTCGCATTAATTGGAAGTCTTACTGAATTATAACCTTCTTTGGCAATAAAATCGATATCCTTTTCTGTTATGTAGTGATCCAAAAATGTGGTCCAAAACTTGTCCGCATATTCTTTTCCACATAGAGTTTCAATCATTACCTCCATTTTACGTGGACGGTCACATTTATGAAATAACTTCCACATGTAACCTTCCGGTAAAAACCAACCATTAAGCCCAAATCCCCTAAGGAGAATTCGTTCACTTCCGGCGTAAATATCACTTCCAACTGCTTTCAAATAATCCATTCTAAATCCTCCTAGAATAACATATAAGCTTTACACCACTTAAACCAGGAGGATTTCCCTCCCTAGTATAACTTATAAACTTTACACCACTTGAACCAGGAGGATTTTCCTCCCTTAAAGTCTTTCCCTAAGTATAACATAGAATTATTGTAAGTATTATACTTTTATACGTGATTATGGAACCAATATTCTAAATAAAAATATTCAAAATTGCTGACACGCTCGACTTAATTATAAAATGACTAATGTATTGCTTGCCCCACTTACCCCTTAACTGCTCCATCCCCTATTCCTTTTAATATCTGCTTCTGGAAAATTGCATAGAAGATAATTACTGGAATTGCTGATAAGATCAATGCACTTAGTATTGCAGACCAGTCACTGCTGTATTGTCCGAATAAAATATTGGTAGAAAGCAGTAAGCTATACTTCTTATTATCCGACAATGTAATGAGAGGAAGTAAGAAGTCGTTCCATACCCAAAGCACATTGGATATTCCTATCGCCACTGTAACTGGTTTTAACATCGGCAGAATAATTTTAAAGAATGTGCGTAACTTGCCACACCCATCAATAGCTGCTGCCTCCTCTAGTTCAAAAGGAATACCTTTAATAAAGCCATGATAGAGAAAAATCGCCATACTTACCCCAAAACCAGCATACACAAAGGATAAGCCAATTAAGGAATTCTTTATATGAAAGGTTAGAATAACCTTATATAACGGAATCATAATAGAGCTAAATGGAATAAGCATTGAAAATACAAATAGGGCGAATAGGAATGTGGATAGTCTGGTCTTCGTTCTGCATAATCTCCAACCTGCCATAGCTGAGAATAATATCATCATACCAACGCCCAGGCCTGTTAAAATGATTGTATTAAAGAAGCTTCTTACATAATTCATCTTGTCTAACGTTCTAGCATAGTTATCAAAATGAAAGGATTTAGGAAATGACATAACATTGGTTAATAGCTCACCATTTGTTTTAAAGGAATTCATAAGCGCCATAAGAATCGGAAAGAGCCAGAAAAGCAAAAGAATTCCTAATAAACTGTAAACAATTATGTTATTGATTCGTCTTTTCTTTTTCATTTATAGTTCCTGCTCCTTTCTCTTCATAACTGTTAACTGAATGGCCGTTATTATCAATATGATTAGGAATAAAACCATGGACTTTGCAGTTGCATACCCATATCTGATATTTCCTGTAAAAGCTTCCTGATAAATATTAATCGCAACGGATTGAGTCGCTCTTCCCGGCCCTCCTCCGGTTAACGAATAGATAACATCAAATACCTGGAACATGGAATTCAAGGTCCAGAAAATACAAATCGTAAGCGAATGCCGAATCATCGGGAAGGTTATCTTCCAAAATCTTTGCCAGGTAGTAGCGCCATCCAAACTTGCTGATTCCATCAAATGCTGTGGTACTCCTTGAAGCGCTGCCATGTAAATTATCATAAGATATCCAACAATTCCCCAGGCGGATACAATTACAATTGCAATAAAAGCATACTTGGGATCACCAATCCAGGACTTATCTAAAAATTTGAACCCCCAATTATCAGCCATGTAATACAGAACCTTTGTAAAAATAAAGTTCCACATATAACCACCTATAATCATACTGACCATATTAGGCATACAAAACAGTGTACGAAAGAATCCCCTGCCCTTGCTTCTGCTTTCAATTCCAATGGCTAGCGTAAGTGCCAAAACATTTGCTACAATCAGCATGACCACAACATACTTTGATGTAAATATCATGGATTTCCAGAAGTTTGTATCTGAAAAAATCTCAATATAATTGTCCACTCCCGCGAATTGCTTACTTTTAGATAGTCCGTTCCAAGATGTCATAGAATAATAAATTCCCGAAAAGGTTGGATACAGTTTAAATATAAAATAAACAATGAAAGCGGGAGCAACAAACAGTAACAAGCTTAAATTCTCTCTGGTTTTCCTTGTCATTCCACTTACCTCCTTATAGTTATATAAGACAATGTGTCAAAAACTCATACTTCGTTAAAAATAGAGTGTAGATTTATAACCTTATCTCTTTCTTCTTTTGACACAGAGTTTATTTATTATTGAATGAAAAAGGCTGCTGCAAAAGAAACCCGATTAGAAAGTATTGATATCAGCAGGACGTTACTTAACCTCCTGTGGGGAATCTGATATCTACCCCTTTCTATATTTCGCTCACAATTTGCACCAGCCTATTTATTTTGCTGTTAACATAAAATTTTTGAAGTCAATTTTATAGCTTGTTCAAGCCTTATATTTTCAGTCAATTATAGCTACTTTTCTAACTGAATCTATACAGTTTAAATGCCTAATCTACAACTGCTACAATTACTTTTCTCTATCTCGATATCACAATTTTCTTTGTTTCAGTTTGTTTTATTGGCTTAATTTATTTGCTTCTTTAAACGCTTTGTCAAGCGCTTCAATAATCTCGTCCTTCGTAACCGCTCCAACATAATACTCCTGTAATAACAAGCCCTGTTCGTTGGTTACTGAATTAGGTAGCACTAAATCCTGATAAGCACGACCAGCTTCCACATATTCATAGGCTTCTTTTACCCAGGAAGAGGTCTCGTAATCATGAATTGATGCAATAGGGTTAAAACCACAGGCCTGGAACAACGCTGCTGAATCCTTATCATCCAGCACATAGTTTGCAAACTTCATAGCGATATCAAGATTTTTACTTTCCGGATATACACCAAGTGTTGTAGATGTGGAAAGATTAATCAAAGTACTATTTTTATTATTGTTTACTGGTAATGCATAAACACCCATATTCATATCTGGATTTGTTGTCATAATCGTATTGGAAGCCCAGGTTCCTTGGATATACATTGCAGCTTTTCCGATTGCAAAGTCTGCACTACCTGCTTCACTGCCTTCTTCCATAGCTCTGTCGGTACCGTTTTGCATAACCACGTCAATCAAATCAAAAATGTCACCGATTTCGGAATAAGAACCGTTATCTTCATACATTCGTTCCAGCCAGTCAGGCAGCTCTCCTGAAACCTTGCCTCCGATGGAAAGTGCTGTCATAAGCTGCGGTACCCACTGTTCCTGATAAGCTAACATGAAAGGTGTATAGCCATTGTCTTTTAATACCTGACATACATTCTTCAGCTCATCTAAAGTATTTGGTACCTGCAGATTGCATTTCTCAAAGATATCTTTATTGTACAATACACCCCAAGCGGTGCTTTCAATTGGCAATGCCAATAATTTATCATCTTTGGTAACTGTCTTCTTCACATTATCAAAGATCTTTGCTGCTAACGCTTCACCGGATAGATCAGCAAGATAGCCAGCCTCATAATATGTACTGATATTATTACTATGGATGGTATACAGATCCGGAGCGTCATCACCGGTAAGACGTGCCTGAAGTACGCTGTCATATTGATCCGTACTTGGCATTTCAAGGTTAACCTTTACCTTGATATTCTCCTCTGCAAGCATTTTCTCTTCAAACTGCTTCGTATAAGTTTCCCATTGATCCATATACTGTGGGAAGCTCATCATAATGTTAAGTTCAGCCTCTCTTGGTTCTGGTGCTTCTGTTACGTTCTTTGTTTCATCTTGTGAACCTACAGCAGCTTTGGTTATGTCCTTTGATCCAGAGCTTGGCTTTTCTTCTGCATTCCCTCCACATGCAGCCAATGACAATACCATAAAGATTGCCATGATAAAAGATACCCATCTTTTTTTCATTTTCATTGTAAACCCTCCTACTTTAAGTATTTTAGTCAACACTTACTAGTGTTCAAACCGCATTACCTTCTCTAATACGGTAAATTAATCTTATTCGATTTTAACTAAAAATACATTTTCATTTATAGGTATTATTTATTGTCAATTATTGAACCTCTGATTTCTCCAGGTGTTTTACCGAAGAATTTCTTGAAGGTTTTATAAAAATGCGCCTGATCCACATAACCAACTAATTCTCCCACTTCCTTTAACGGTATCTTATAATCAAGAATTAGCTCCTTTGCTCGCTCCATTCTTAGCTCTGTCAAATATTCTGAAAACCCCTTTCCCACGGAAAGTTTAAAGGCTTTACTCAAATATTCCTTGCTCACATAATAATTCCCGGCTGTAAGTTCCAGCGTAATCCCTTCTGTATAATGTTCCTCCAGGTATTTCTTTATCTTGCCTATATCCAGTCGATTACGGTTGCGATTATGTTCCTTTATCTGTTCTGTCGCGGTACAGGAAAGTTTCTTAATAAACTCCATCATATCCTTCAGGGAACAATCCTTACTGAAAACAAAGGTACTATCATTCACCTTTAAGATTTCTCGGACCTCAAATTCTCTGCTAAGTATGAAGTTCTCAAGGGTATTCATCAGTGTGTAGTAGATACAGACATTTACCTCTTTTGAAACCTCTGCACCTTCATTTTTGATTACTAACTCATAGATTTCTTCGCATTTTAACCTAATAACAGCAGAATCAAAGGACTTAAGAGCATCCGATAAATTGTCTCTTAATGCATAGAATTTATTAGCCCATATAGAATTAAGAAATCCTACTTCAATGCTTTTATTATATAAATTGTTTTCTTTTCTTTCCTCGAGGAGCTTAATGCAATTACTTAGCTGCAGGTTTAATTCGTCTGGTTTGATCGGTTTTAATAAATAATCCATTGCCTCTAGTTTTAAGGCACTTCGAATATAGGTATAATCATCATAACCACTGATGAAAATAACAGGTGTATGATTATCCTCTTTTCTTAACGTATCAATTAAATCAATACCATTCAAATGCGGCATCTTAACATCGGTAAGGATGATATCCGGGGACATCAACCTTATTAACTCCAGACCATATTCTCCGTCTGAAGCTTCCCCCACAATCTCCAAACCTAAGGCTTCCCAATTAGCCAGTGTTTTGATTACTTCTCTGGTCCAAGGTTCATCATCTATAATAACAACTTTATAATTTCCCATACCTTCTCCATTCTGTTTGTGTTTCATTAAACCTCTTCCGTTATATTTCGTAAACGTATTTATATTTCGTGCAAATCCTCTTGCCACTCATTAATACTTTTGTCATTATTTTTTCAATATTTCTCTTTTGGTATTTTTCTTTGGCATTTCACTTTGGTACTTTTCTTTTGTACTTTTCTTTTGTACTTTTCTTTGACATTTTCTTTTATACAATTTCGTTTGCTCTATTAATTGCTTTCTATATTAATAGCTTTTTATTTTTTTACTTAGCTTGTCCATTATTAGGTTAATACTTCTTCTTTTTCTTTCTGTTTTCTAATTGCTTTCGTTAGTAACTGCACATGAGTACCTTCTCCATAGGTGCTATCAATTGAGATACCATACTTATCCTCCGGAAAGGTTAGCTTTAATCTCGCATCAACATTACATAGTCCAATATGTGAGCTGGATTTCAAGGACTTTTCTGCCTCATTCTTTAGGTTTTCCTGTATAAGAACTAATCGGTCTGGTTCGATACCGATACCATTGTCCTCCAAAGATAACAGCAAATCTTCCTCCTGGTGTAATTCACCCTTTAATATAATTCGCCACTCACCGGATTTGTTGGACAAACCGTGTTCCAGACTATTTTCAAGTAAGGGCTGGAGAATCAGCTTAGGAATTAAATAATCCATTAACTCTTCCGGAATATTAATTTCAAGACTTATTCGATTACCGAAGCGTTCATTCTGAATCGTCAGATATGCCTTAAAATACTCAAGCTCTTCCTTTAAACAAACCATCTCGTTGGAGAAGTTCAACGAATACCTCATAATATCACCAAGGGCGGTGGTAATTGTATATAACTCCGGTACACTCTTCTTCAAAGCCATTCCCCCAATAACCTGAAGAGTGTTGTACATAAAATGAGGATTAATTTGTGCTTGTAGCGCTCTAATCTGCGCTTCACGTTTTTCTATCTTACTTTGATACTCCATAGCAATTAATTTCTTGTTTCGTTCCATCATGACACCGAAGCTGTCATGCAAAATACCGACTTCATCCTTTCTTTTATTAACAATCACATCGGAGAAATCATCAATGGTCACCGTTCGCATGGTAGCCGATAGTTCAATAATTGGTTTACTATAGACTCTGGAGAACAAGATTGAACCAATAGTAGATATAATAACTGCAAATACCGCAATGGCGATACCTGCAAGCAAGGTACTGCTTAATGCCGAAAGGATTGTGCTAACTGGTACTGTCATTAGTATTCGAAGCTTCCCGCCATTTACTTCCCTTAGAAACCAAAAGCTTCCGTCCTGAAAAACTTCCTGCACCTTTGTGCCAAGTAATTGCTGCGTAATATCATCTAAATTACTTTGTTCAAACTGTGCATTGGTTCCATACTCTGCTAAAATCAACTCATTCTGATCATTAAAAATAAGAATGGATTCTTCATTGGTCGTCTTAATATCTTCCAGAATTTCTTCTGTATGATAAGGCCGCAGCTTCATGACAATCAAAACCATAGGTGTTTTATCACTAAAATTATAGATTTCATGAGAAACAACTATTTCTTTCTCATTTTTAGAAAATACAATATTAGTCTGAAGTTCCTTATCCCTTTGATTCCAGTAATCCAGCTTATTATCAATCTCACTCATTTTTGCGCCAGAGCGTTTTGCTTCCAGTACTTCATTCTTTGTGTAATTGTAGATTTCTATGGAATTTAAATTCTTATCCATACTGATTGTCTCATTCATGGCAGTTATAAGGTCTAATTTAACAGAATAGTCGGTCACCTGGTCTGTATCACACCATAAAACAATGTCATTTTTTAGTTTCTTCGTAATTTCAAATTTATAAAATAAATCGGAGTAGCTTTCTACTTCAGAATTAAGTCTATCTTGTAACCACCGAATACTCATCCTCTGGTTATAAATCAACTGATTTCGCATTGTCCTATAAGTAATTACCCCTGCAATAACAGTAACAAGGACAACTAAAAGCACGGAAAATGACAGCATTCCTATGAATAGTTTTTTACGTATTGACAGGTTATCAAATCTCTTCATTTATTCCTTCCTTTCCCCACCGAAATCATAATGCTATTTTTTGACCTGAAGGCTACCTAACAATAATGTACCGCCATATATCTCAGGTTTTATGCATAATATTCCTATTCACTCTTATGTCTTTCTGCTATGTTTTCTATTACATCTTACTGTTATATCTTCCTGTTTCGTCTCTCTGTTTTGTTTTTCTGTATATGTCTTTCCGTTTATGTCTTTCTGTTTATGTCTTTCTATTTTGTCTTTCTGTTTCGCTTTTCTGTTTCATCTCTCTGTTTTGTCTTTCTGTTTTGTCTTTCTTCACAATTCTAAATATATTTAGTTTAGCACAGTTATTCATTTACTTACAAATATATTAATTTTGCCACATTGCTTTTCACTACATAAAAAAAAAGGACAATTCCGATCTTATTCGGAACTACCCTTTTCAATTAATGTAATAACCCTAAGTATATTAATACTGCATGTGTTGATTCGTGTTAGTATCTGCTCATTTTACTGCATATAATTTATGAAAGGATTGTCCTTTGTTAACAGCATCTATTAATATAATCAGCTCGTCAACACTATGTTCTTTCAGCCATTCACTAACTTCGTGTTTACTAATTATGTAGTTATACCTACGAATATTACTATCTGGATTATAAAATTGACTGTAACTTTCTAATTGTGATAAATCAGTAATATTTTTACCATCATCTGTTACGTTAACCCAAGCATCATAATTATATATATCGCGATAATCATTCTGCATCGCCACACCTTCATCAAACCAAACCGGAATACGTTTTTTATTCAGCAGCTTCCCTTTATGTATTCTGCTATGTAATTCTGCATGAGTTAATTCATGTGCAACAACATCAACATTCAAGCCTTTGGGTGAAATTACAACGTAACTATGTGCTCCAAAGAATACAGACGTTGTAGTTAATGCTGGATTTCCTGTCCAACCCATTTTTTTAAGCTTTGTTTCATTATCACTAATGATGATACGAGGTTCACTTTTAATATCTCCCCAAAATGATTTTACTCTTTGATTTGCCTCCTCTATAATCGATAATACATTAGAACTATCTCCGCTAAAGTCATTATCCAGATATATATTATCCTTAACCTGCGTATAACCTCGCAGTGGTACTGTTGCAAAATAACCCAGGCTGGTAAATTGAATATAGTATATTCCAATAAGTATTATACAAAGTACTATAGCAGTAACAATAATCTTACTTAGTTTCACTCTTTTCATTTTATATCCCTTCTTCCTGAGAACCTTTTTAAGCTTTTATTACTTTATTCCTGATTTTTAACTCAACCCATACAAAGAGTAAGTACCATTTTCACCAGTACCGCTATAAGGAACCTTCTTAAAGGCTTTATTCTTATTATTTATTACACCTTCCACTAATTTCTTAGTTAAATCCGGCACATCCTCCCGTGTAATTACCTCATACATGTCCAGCCAAACTACTTCACTATTTTCAGAGTTATCCGATGTTTCTGTTCCACTTATGTATTGAGCTGTAAATACAACATACCAATCGTTCAGATTAAATCGAATCCCTACAATATCCATTGGCTCCACTGTAATACCTGTTTCTTCATGTATTTCTCGTTTAACGGCTTCTTGTGGAGTCTCGTTTTTCTTAATATACCCTCCGGGTATGATCAGTTTTCCTTTTCCACCACCATAGGTATGTCTTGTTAATAAAACTTTATTTTCTTTTATGACGATTCCCGCTACGGATTTGCCCCAATCGTTATTTTCTTCTATTTCCATCATGTACCTCCACTTATTAAACCTATAACCATAAATTAATATAAAAAATCAACTGAATAGCATGTACCATTTACTATACATATAAGATTCTTTACAATCAATAATTTATTACTCAAGTTCTGTACCACAATATGGACAGTATTCCATTCCAATGGATCCGTTAAAAGGAAGTATTTTTTTGCAATAGGAGCATCGCCAATAAATAAAAAGCACCACTTGTGAAGCTAAAAATACAAAAAATCCAGAGAACATAAATATAAACATAAATACCCCTTGACATTTCAGTGATACTAACAGAAATAATATGCCAAGAATCATCATTACAATACCTGTAATCCTTGCTTGTTTTGCTTTCAACCTTATCCTCCTAATAGATATGTAATGGAAACGCCGGACATAATGGATAGATATGAGATACCGTTTTACTTTTAATACCATTTGATTTAACAATGGCGCTTATCTCGGAATAAATCTTTCAGTTTTATCTAACATTATTTTACTATGTAAGATAATAGCATAGTTACAATACAATAGCAATTATTGCCAATACTAGTATATAGTTATATAGTGTAGTTCTTGAATGGTGGCACAATTGTTACTTCCAAGGTTGTATTCCACATTTTCGATATATTTCCATTACTACAGGTTCTTTACCTTTTATATAACTGTCAATATCATGCGGAAATTTCTTTGACATTTCTAATTTTATTTCACTATATTTTATGCAATCCAAAGGATGCGCCTTTAAATAATCCCGAAAAGTCATTTGTCTTTTATATTCAGCTGAATTTCTTGTACTCACATATAAATTATGTTGCATTAAATGTGGTTTATCTGAATATCTAAATGCTTCACGCCCTTCAATTCCCAAATTACCTTCATGTATGTATCCAATGCTGCATAACATCTCAATAACTAATGATAACTTAATATTTTCAACTATAATGTTTATATCAATAATCGGCTTTGCCCATAATCCTGGAACAGAGGTGCTACCGACGTGCTCAAAAGAAATAATATCGTTACAAATAGCAGGTAATACTTCATCTTTAATTTTATTAAATTCAATAATCCAATTTTCATTATATGGTACAACGACAATAGTACGAACTGTACACATAGTACCCTCCTCTTTCTATAAACTTCCCTTTTTGTATTTACTGGTAATTAAGAATTAAATACATAGCAATATTATACAGTGAATGTATAATTAAAATCCATTCCTTTATCACAACAAAGCAAATAAAAAATGGACGTATAATACCATTACTAGAAGATGCCATCATTTCATCACAATATAACAAATTAGAGGTTTAGTTGACGTTAAGTACTAAAACTGATATATTTATTATACCCCTAAGGGTATGAAGGAGGTGGAGCCATGCGCCAGTGTATGGACAGCGATAATCTTCACAAACGCATAAATAAAATTATGGGTCAGTTGAAAGCAATTGATAAAATGGTGGAAGAAGATGTGCCCTGTGAAGAGGTATTGATTCAGATAAATGCTGCAAAAAGCGCATTACACAAGGTTGGGCAAGTTGTTTTAGAAGGACATTTAAATCATTGTGTTCGTGAAGGAATTGAGCACGGCAACTCGGATAAAACTATTGCAGATTTTGCTAAGGCTATTGAACATTTTTCACGAATGTCATAAATTAATTATATTTTATGCATTTTGCTATATGGACATGATTGAAGGAGGGATGTAAGTCCCTCCTTTTTAGTTCGCTATCTTGAAAGACAACAATGCAATTGAACTTCGCCTAATGCTTATTAAGCGCTCACCATAAATCCCCATAAAACACCGAATTTATCTTTGAAATTACCTACCAATTTACTGTATGAAGTTTCATAAAACGGAGAGGGTTTGTCCTCTGATTTTAAAACTTCATAGCAAAAAAGTAATTCATCTGGTGTACTAAAAGTAATTATTAAATGGGCACCACAATTTATAGCGAAGGTATCCTTCATAAATTTCAGTGCATCATTTAAAAATATCTCCGTGCCATGAATTTTCATAATTGCATGAGCTATTTTACCATCAGACATATAATCAATTGATTCTGTGTCTACTTTTGTATTAAAGGCTTTTTCATACAAGTCAATCGCTTCCATGCAACTTCCGTCAAAATGTAAATGAGGTATGAGCATATTTTATTCCTCCTCTAACATAAATTTTCTACTTCGTATTTGCCAACTATTTCAAACCCTCAATATGATAATATTATACTTTGAATATTTGTTGATTATCAATGTTTTTCTATGGCAGATCTAAAGAAAACTATAGTAACCGCTACACCCTTCATCTGTTTTCGAGTGTGCAATTTAGCTTCTACTTTTTGCAAATAATTTATTGACACAACATACCCCTGGGGGTATACTATACCCATACCCCCAGGGGTATAGAAGGGAGAGTTATAACTTTGATTTCATTTATAAAAGATGAGAATAAGCGTATTATTCTTTTTTTAATCTTATCCGTTCTCGCATTAGTGGTCAGCTTCTTTCACATTGGTTCACTTCCCATTGATTTAGCTTGGATAGCGATTATTCTTTGTGGTATTCCAATTATTAAAGGTGCCATTGTGGGACTCATAACCGAGTTTGATATTAAGGCCGATGTTCTTGTATCCATTGCACTCGTAGCTTCCATCATCATCGGAGAGATATTTGCAGCTGGCGAAGTAGCCTTCATCATGGCTCTTGGTGCTTACTTGGAAGAGCACACTGTGGCAAAAGCTCGTGCTGGCATTGAGAAGCTGGTTCATTTAACTCCTACCACTGCTCGCGTGATATGTGAAGATAATGAGGAAATTGTACCCGCAGACCAAATTAAAATCGGTGATGTTTTACGAGTGTTTGCAGGTGAAACAGTCGCTGTAGACGGTAAAATTCTAAAAGGACAAACCTCTATTAATCAATCAGTTATGACTGGAGAATCTCTGCCAGTAGATAAAAATGAGGGGGATGAGGTATTCAGTGGTACTGTTAATCAGTTTGGAACCTTCGATATGGTTGCCCAGAAGGTCGGTGAAGATAGTTCTCTGCAAAGAATGATTCGTCTAGTGGAATCTGCTGATGCTGGAAAAGCAAAGATTGTTGGCTTAGCCGATAGATGGGCGACCTGGATTGTTGTAATTGCCCTACTCTCCGCTGCTATCACCTGGTTTGTCACAGGTGAAATCATACGTTCTGTTACTATTTTGGTTGTTTTCTGCCCTTGTGCATTAGTACTGGCTACTCCTACTGCGATTATGGCTGGGATAGGTAATGCCACGAAATTTGGTATTCTCATCCGAGAAGGTGATGCCTTGGAACGTTTATCACAGGTGAAGCGTATCGCCTTTGATAAAACCGGTACCTTAACCTATGGTAAGCCCGCAGTAACCCAAATACATAGCATTGATCCTGATATTGATGTAACTTCTCTTCTTACCCTGGCAGCAGCTGCGGAATCACGCTCGGAACATCCACTGGGCAAAGCAATTGTTACAGATTATAAGAATAAGAATCATAAACTACCAGAGCAACCCGAAGAGTTTACATTACTTGCAGGCCGTGGTGTAATTGCTCGTATTTCTGGTCAGGAAGTTCATGCCGGGAATGAAGCCTTGATGCAGGAACATAAAATAGAGCTTCCAAAAGAACTGCTTTTTATTGCTAATAAAGCAAAAGAAGACGGCTGCACCATCATCTATCTTGCAAAAAATAAAACTGCCATCGGCATCATTGCCCTATCCGATATCCTTCGATCTGATGCTGTACATATGGTTGCAGCAATTCATGATATTGGTGTAAAGACAGTTCTATTAACAGGAGATACAAAAGTAACTGCTTCTTACATATCCCAAGAAACTAATATATCTGAGGTAAAGGCTGACTGTCTGCCAGAAACGAAGTTGGAACTTATCCGTTCCTATCAGGCAAATAACGAAGCTATATGTATGGTTGGTGATGGTATTAATGATGCCCCTGCACTTAAAACCGCTCATGTGGGGATTGCTATGGGTGGTGTCGGCAGTGATATTGCCATTGATGCTGCAGATATCGTCCTTGTAAGCGACGACATTAGGGAGCTCCCTCACCTTCTTAAGCTTTCCAAAAAAACCATGCAGACAATTAAAATAAATCTTGCTGCCTCAATGATATTGAACTTTATTGCAATTGCACTTGCCATTACCGGAATACTTAATCCTATTCTAGGTGCTTTGGTTCACAATGTAGGGTCAGTAGCTGTCATTATTAATTCCTCGTTACTTTTGAAATGGGAAAAAAAGAATTAATTCAAAAATCGCAGATCACATGTTTAAATTCTACTGTTCTTGGAATGGGAAAAGTCCTACAACTCAACGGATGTAGGGCTTTTCCCATATGTAAACCCGTAAAAAGATATCTAATACAGGTTGAATTATGGACGGACCTAATTTATGGACTTATACAGGTTTCGATATAAGAGGTTTACTATCTTATCAGAAGCAACTTTATCTCCGTTATCAAAAGATGAGTATAATATTGCAACAGGGTTCTCGTTAACCATATATAATAAGCCAAGATTATTTCTAAGAACTACTATAAGCAAATACTGCTTGATAAAGTATTATTTAATATTTAATAATTGTTTGTATGCGGTAATCAAGTACAAGGTCAATGATAAGTATTGTGTTGTTTACATGAGGATAGAGAGACATACTATAATAAAATATAATAGAGTAAAAACATTGAGATTTTCTACAGAATATGGTAAAATATTTTAATAAGATTACTATTTCAATATATTACGAAATTTTTTTAGCAAAAATGATATAATTTTAGGAGTTTAAATGATAATAAGGGTACAAAGAGTTTATAAATCAATATTTATATGATCGAGTCTTACTTTACAAAAATTGTGGAGAAGAAAGAATTTGATATCAAAAGATAATAATATACAAATAAGCCAGACACTACTTTTATCGGTAAGAGGATTATAGCTTTTGTGATAGCACTTGGCATGGATAAGATTATTATTTAATCGGAACAAAGGAGGAAAAATGCCACATATAAAAATCCCCAAAAGATTTATAAATAAATTACATGAAGATGAATTATGGTCTGCTAATGTTAATAACGTTATTAAAAATACTCAAGATTATTTATCGACTACTCCTTATTTTTTTCCGGAATATACGAATCATGGTGTCATTCATGAAGAACGTTTAATAGAAATTAGTAACTATTTAATTCCTGATGATACATTAAATATTCTTTCTGCAAGAGAATTGGGTATATTTATTATTGCTGCCATATTGCATGATATAGGTATGTTTATATCTTTTGATGCAATGCATAAACTGATTTATGGAACCAATAAAAAGAATAAAATATATATGTTAGATAATGAAACATGGGAAAAAACATGGGAAATATATACATATGAAATACGTAGATACTCCGATAAACAGTTATTAAAAATATTTGGAAGTACAGACGCTATAACACAACTACCTCTGGAAGCATTTGAACTAAAAAAAAGAGATATATTAGTTTATGGAGAATTTTTAAGACAAAATCATTCTCGATTAGCACATCAAATTATTATAGATGGATTTGATGGTTATATATCCGTTGATTTATTAAAGGACACAAAAATAGATGAAAATATAAGAGACATAATTGGTTTGATAGCTAGAAGTCACGGAATGAAATTAAGAGATACCGAAAAATATTTACAAAAAAAATATAGTATTATAAATAGGCCAAAAAATATAGCAGTTTTCTACTTAATGATACTATTAAGACTGGCAGATTATTTGGATGCAGGTGAAGAGCGTGCTTCTAGCAATATTGACGCAATGAGTAAAAAATCTTCAGATATTTCAAGAGAGGAATTTTCATGGAACCAATGCATAAAATATGAAGATTTTGTGTGGGAAAATAATGCAGAAAGAGTTTCTATTCATGCTCAACCCTTTAATGTAAATCAATTTATAAAAACAACAACATGGCTCAAAGATGTTCAAAATGAATTAGATTTATGCTGGGCAATATTAGGTGAACAATACGGGAATAATTCAATTATGGGATTAAATATCAGAAGAGTAGACTCGAATTTACTAAAAAATGAAATTATAGATGAATTCAAAACTAAGTTTTATACAAATAGTGCCTTTTTTGATGTTAATGCAGAGATATTAAAATTATTAATACAACCACTATATGGAAATGATCCAAGTTTTGGTGTTAGAGAACTTCTACAAAATGCAGTTGATGCTTGTCGAGAGCGAATGAGTATAGAATCCGATAGAGGTAGCAGCTATTCCGGAAAAATTATAATAAATTTAGACACTAAAAATAATAAGTTTGAAATAACAGATAACGGTAGCGGTATGTTAATTGATACAATCGTTAATTATTATCTAATTACTGGTGCATCCTATAGAAGAAGTGAATATTGGTTAAAGAATTTTAAAGAATTAAATGGAAAATCAAAAATTTCGCGAAATGGAAAGTTTGGAATTGGTGTATTAGCTACTTTTTTATTGGGATATAAAGCTAATGTTAAAACAAAATTTATAGATGACGATTTAGGCTGGGAATTTAATATTCAATTAGATCAGGATAATATAGAAATTAAAAGAATAAATACAGAAATCGGAACAATAATTTCTATAGATATATCAGAAAGTATTATAAATGAATTAGACAATAATCATATATTTAGTATAAAATGGTATAATTGGTATGAAGATATTTCACCAGAAGTTAAATATATGATTAATGGAGAAGAAGTCATAACTAGATCCCCAAAAAATAATGATTCTATTTTATACAAATTAGAGCAAAATGAATATGATAATTATTTATGGACTTATTCAGAGAAGCATTCATGGCGTATAAATGATGTAATTTGTAATGGAATTATTATTCCTCATAGTCCATATATTAGAAATCATGAAAAATATGGTTTTCATTTTCCTATCCCTCAGATAAGGATCGAAGATAGAGAAGGTATACTTCCTGTAAATTTATCAAGGACAGAATTATTAGAAATCCCATGTGAGGAAAAACTTATAAAGGACTGTTATAATTATGCAATTGCACAGTTATTGACTTTTGATATGGAAAAAAACATTAATAAATATGTGAGAAAGGGGTTTTCATATAAGCCTGGGGGCGGTATGATGCATCGTATTCTTTTTGCAAAAGATGGCTATACTTTCGGGTATTGGGCTTTTTTATATCATGCGGGTATAAAATCAGTGAATGTATTATGTACAAAAATAAATCAAACGAAAATGGATATTACAATTGTAAAAACTTCTAATCCCATTTTATTTGAAGAAATAAAAACAAATAGAATGAGTAGAGAGTATTATGACGATGCTTTAAACGGGAAAGTTTTAGGACCAGGTATAACTGGTAAATTTAAATGTATGTATATTGAAAAAGAAGCATATAGGAATATTTGCAACTTATTTGAAAAAAAGAAGTATAAAGAATTAATCATTGAAGAATTCCATAATTGTTACAGGATATCGCAAAATAATTATTTTACAAAAAATAATTTGGATTTTGATATCAGCATATTTCCTACTGTTATAGAATATGATATAGAAATAAAAAATGATTTGGAAAATGATTTTATGTTTAGATTATTGCAGGAATATTTTCCGGTAAACACTTTAATACCTTACAAATTCTCCGAAAGACAGAAAACATTTTCTACAGCTTTTGAACTATTAAAAAAATACATGTAATATTTTGGTGATCATTTGCTTTAAGCATAGAGATTATTCGTGTTGCAATTAATTTTTTTTAGAAGTAAAGTATTCTTGATTACACTTTACATACGGCATACGAGAAGAGACTGCTCTTTCTAACAGTGTTTTTGGTATAGGCAGATAGTACGAATTCTATTGTCCTTATAAATAAAAGCTTTACAATTCAACTGTTGTATGGCTTTTTATTTTACATTATTAATATTATCTAACTTCGTCAATTTGGTGTCCTAAATAATGAATTAAAAATTTTTTGCCTCCCTTCTATATTATTCTTATAGTTATTATATCAATTATCCATTTAATATTCTACAATATAAACAAGTATAAAGTCATAATCATATATGAGTGCATATCTTTCTGTTAAACATACTCTTTTGCCAAAGTAAAAAATCTTGTGTGGCAAAATTATAGTGTACTTTTTTCAGTTTATACTATAGCTAAGAGCAGTACTAGCTTGGTTAGTGTTGAAACACCCTTATATAGTAAGGAATTATAATAATATCACTCTAAAACATTATTCCACTATTACTTACTTTAATTAAAATATACAAAGCTTTTGTAATTATCAAGAGTTTCTTGTAGTCTCGTTATGTTTGCTTTACTTATATAAAAAACATTTTATAAAGGACTCTCATCCTTTATTAATGTATTATATTACACTACAATAATAAAACGGATAACACTCCTTGGGGAAGTTATTATCCGCTTTACTATCTATGAATTATTAAACTAATCTACCTTTAATATCAGTTCTAAAACTCTCTTTGCACTAATCACCATCTCTTCACGAGTAATTAGTCCTAATTCTTTTGCTTTCATCAATCGTTCCGGATATCCAGTTGCCATTTTGATGTCATTTCCCGCTTTTACTTCTTTATAATGTTCACCACGAGTCCACCAGTCTGTGGTAACTACGCCGTTCCAACCCCATTCATCTCTTAGGATTCCATCCAATAGTTCTTTGTTTTCGGATGCACGATGACCATTGATAACATTATATGATGTCATAATGCACCAAGGATTTGCTTCCTCAACAATTATTTCAAAGGCTTTTAGATAAATCTCACGAGCCGCACGTTCGGATACTCTGGAATCACTGTTTTTACGATTAACCTCTTTATTATTTAACGCAAAGTGTTTTACTGTTGCCCCTATATGCTGAGCTTGAATTCCCTTTACCATGGCTGCTGCCAGTTTACCTGTTAAGAAAGGATCTTCGGAATAATATTCAAAATTACGTCCGCAAAGTGGACTTCTATGAATGTTAACTGCTGGCATTAACCATACCGCTATATTATTCTCTTTTACTTCTTTGGCTCCAGCTTCTCCTACCTTGTAAACAAGGTCACTGTTCCAGGTACATGCAAGCAAGGTACTGCAAGGGAAAGCAGTCGTGTTAACTCCACACCTTGGCAGGATTCTAAGACCAGCCGGTCCATCTGCTGTCATTACATTTGGTACCCCATATTCAGGTATATTTCCAAAACCAAAGGTATTCGCAACCCCGGTATTGGGCTGACCTCCTAACAAATGAGCAATTTCTTCCTCTGTTAACTGTTCTATAAATTTATCCAAGGATACTTTACCCACTGCAACATCGAATAAGGGGATATTTCCTTCTTTGTGTGGTTCTATATAGATTCGATAAGGTGGTATCGCTCTTACCGGTGCAGTATATAGCTCTGTTTCCAAAAAGTCTAATTTCTCAAATGCACAGGAATCCATGTCATTCGACTGTTTCACTGGAAGTTCCTCATAACTGCCATCTGCAAGCATTCTTTTAGAAAGTGAAGTAGGTGCTATCTTAGTAGAAAGCTGCTTTACAATTCTGTTCTGCGTTTCAATATGGACAAAGTCTGCCTTAACAACATCCCTAACGGAGGTGCCAGTATAAAATGCATACTCGCCTGCTTCCAAGATATATGCAGAGGTTTGAATTTTACCTAAATCATCATAGGAAGCCAGAGCATCTACGCAAAACTCAAGTTCAAGTACCTGGGTCTCTCCAACCTTTAACTGACGAGTTTTCTCAAATGCTACCAGACTCTTTGATGACTTACCAAGAAGTCCCTCTGGTGCACTTGCATAGATTTGTATCACTTCTTTACCATCCATTTTCCCTGTATTCGTAACACTTACTCTTGTTTTAATTACTCCCAGCTGTTCTTTCATTTCAACAACATTCCAGTCAAAGCTTGTGTAGGACAATCCAAAACCAAATGGATAATTGACTTTACTAAGAGCACCAGGTATTGTTTCAAAATAACGATATCCTACATA
The DNA here is from genome assembly GCA_023407575.1 of Bacillota bacterium. Classification (GTDB taxonomy): domain Bacteria; phylum Bacillota; class Clostridia; order Lachnospirales; family Lachnospiraceae; genus Mobilitalea. The sequence goes on along the minus strand of JAEYLX010000014.1, from coordinate 110,825 downwards.
AATATCTTCTATATAATCCACATAGTCATCGGATTCATGAAAGTTAGCAGTGGATGGATAATCCTCCAGACTACTTGCAAAGGTATCTGATAATTTACCGGAGGGGTTACTTAGTCCGCATAGTAATTCTGCTGCTGCTAAACCGCCTTCCATTCCTCCCTGCCAAGCCATTAGCACGGATTGTATGGAAGTATCTTCTTTAAACCAGGTGGAATCCACCATACCCCCAACATTCATTACCACGATTACCTTGCTAAACTGTTCCTTTACTTTGTTCACCATGGCCGTTTCTGCAGCTGTTAAGCAAAAATCACCTTCTGGATATATATCTTTCTGTCTTCGTGCAAATGCTGCTTCTTCCTGAAAGATATCCGCATTCTTAAATTCAACCTCGTTATTACGATCCCATCCTTCACCTGAGAAACGGCTGATGGTAATAATTGCTGTATCTGCATATACCCTTGCTTTTGTTACTAATTCTTCTGGAAGTTCGGGTTCCACTGTCATCCCTGGTACTGCACCAGTACTATATTGACTTTTAACATTATCTCTATAATAATCTGATAGCTCTTCAAAAACACTAACCTGTTCCTTTAGTATCTTCATACCTTCGTATAAATTTATCATATATTCCACGGTTACATCCCCGCTGCCACCGCCGCCTTTTACATAATCAAAACTTCCTTTACCGAATAATGCTACTTTTGATCCTTTCTTTAGTGGCAGGATCTGCTGCTCGTTCTTAAGAAGAACCATCCCTTCCTTTGCAGCTTCCTTTGCTAATTCTCTATGTGCCTTGGAGGATGTGACTTTTTCACCATTCTCTCCTAGGGGTAAATTTGGTTGATACATGACTCTTTGCCATTTATGCATATGCTTCTCCATTTCTTATATATAATTGTAGCTATTCAGAAACAAACTCGAAAACCTGCGATTTCCTCGTTGTTTGGGGTAACTTTTGACTTGCTACATTTTGTTTTATGTTTCTGACTTCATATTATTATTTTTGACAATAACACACAAGAGTATTTATGACTTTCTATTCAGTCGATATTGACTTTTTTTAGTTTACATGCTACTTTTTCATATAGATGACTACTATTATGCATGTCGTATAAGGAAAGGACTACCACAATAATGACAACTCATGAAATAATAACCAGAAGAGCACAGCTTCCTGTTTATTTTGGTATTTATGACTCTTATAATCAATTGGTGCCAAGTCATTGGCATAATCATATCGAAGTCCTCTTCTTATTAAAAGGTACTTTACATCTCACACGTAATGATGAAAAATACACCCTTAGACGTAACGATCTCTTTGTTGTTAATGCTAGTGATATCCATTACACGTTAAGTGAAGGCGAGACAAAAGTCTTATTGCTCCAGATTCCTTACGATTTTCTAAATCAAGCTATCCAGCAATTTGAGTTTCTACAGTTCAGAGAATATTTTCCACATGATGAACTGCAAGAAAATGAAATCTTTCAGGCAATGGTCAAACACATCCTCACTATGAAAGCCTTATACGAGCAATGCCAGGAAGGGTATCAATTTTTATTTAGCAGTAATCTTTATTTATTTTTACATCTTTTATTCACCAATTATTCTGTTCGTCAGAATTCTGTAGAAAAAAGTAAAGATGCCAAGCATCTTATGCGAATGCGTACAATCATAACCTATGTGGAAGAGCACTATATGGAGACTCTTAGCCTTATAGAAGCAGCAGCGTTAGTTGCTTTAAATCCAGAATATTTTTGTAGAACTTTTAAAAAATATATGGGGTTTTCCTATTTGGAATATGTCAATCAGGTTCGATTAACTCATATTCATAAAGATTTACTGGAAACAGATGATACTATTACAACGATTCAAGAACGACATGGTTTTAGCAATTATAAGGTTTTTAATCGAATGTTTAAAGAGGTTTATGGATGCTCGGCATCAAAATTAAGATTTAATATAAAGAAATAGTGATAAAGAAAAGGGTAAAGGAAAAAAGGCTATTGCATAGTAATGAACTTTGCAGCAGCCTTTATTTAAATCCGAGGTTTTATAATGGTTATAATTTGCAGAAAAATATTATACTTATAGTTCATCTATATAATGAAATCATAATTCACTAGATTTACTACAGCTTTTCACTATTTTGTTAAATACAATACGTAATTCGTAGTTCGTTTGATCTAAATAATATGAAGGGTTGGTAAATCCGCACGAAGCCACTCCCACTCCTTTTTACTATACTTTCTTCTAAGAGTTGTGTTTGGAAGCCAAAGTGAAATTAGACTTTGCATTTCGTATAGGAAGTCTAAATCCTTTATTGGTGTATTTCCAAGTATTGGTCCACTAATTACTAACTGTTCCAACTTATTAAGACTGACAAGGGGAGAGTAATCCTCAATTTTCTTAAAATTTTCAACATGAAGCACTATGAGGTTATCTAATCTTCCAAGACATGTGATATCTCGAACACTTGCACCTGAACCGATATACAAATACTTTAACTTGTCCACTTTTTTTAGTTCAGACAAGTCTTCGTATGCACCCCATTTAAATCGAAGCTCTTCCAGATCTTCCTGACAGCATGCCGCATCAAAAAGCTTCTGTGGTACTCGGGAATTAAAATGTAACGCTTTGAACGCCTTCGTATTTGTACTCAAAAAGTCAATCCATTCAGCCAGTATTCGCTTTTTCTCACGTTCGTTGTAGGAAGCATCCAGTTGTGTACAAAATATACTCAATTCCTTCTCACCTTGATAATCCTTAAGTTCTATCATGCTTTTTTTCGGTGGAAAGCCTCCAATTTCTCTAAAGTATGGGTTCTTTATCTGATCCTCTGTTAAAATGGCCATAGTTCTTCTCCTAACCACTACTTTACATTAATGAAATCCGAAAATGGTAATTATACTATTCTGTTACTGTAATATTTGCTGTAACTTTACTATTATTGCGCTTAACTCAACCTTATATTCCAGGTCTTCTACTGTATTTAAATCTTCCTTTGTTGCTTCTTCGCCCACGACCCTATTATATTTGGTTATGCCTTTATCCTCTACTACCTTTAATTACCCACATGCAGTAAAAGCTGATGCACTAACACCTAGCAGTACCCCTGCAAGGATATAACCACGTTTGTTCATAACACCCTCCATTCACTAATACAGATTAAAATTATTTTTACCAATTCTATAAACTCCAAATATATCCATAATTTACAATTATTTTAACCTATTTTGCGATTTAAGACAAGCTTTAGCAAATCTTTGGTAGTCCTATTTACATCAATAATAAATGCAATACATTGTTAAGTTGTCAAAGTAGGTAAATCAAGCATATCCTTTAATTCATAATCCTTATCATATACTTTTATAACTTTACTGCTGCCTTCCAGCAGCGTAAAAGTACTCTTGTCCCTATTGATTTCAACTTGAATTCGACTGGCTTCATATTGAAGAAGGAACTTATAACTGTCCCATTTGTCAGGTATCCCCGGTGCAAAACTTATCCCTCTTTCTTTCATTCTTAGACCTGCAAAGCCATAGATAATAGCCATATAAGTTCCGCCCATGTTAGCGGTATGAATACCATCCTTGGTGTTCTTATGAGTATTAAATAAATCTAAAAGAGCGGAATCACCGAAATAATCATATGCCTTTTCCATCCGTCCCAGTTTCGCTGCCATAATGCTAAACACACAGGTCGACAAGGAGGAATCATGAGTGGTACATTTTTCATAATAATCATAGGAGTTCTTAATCGTATCTAAATCCTGCTCATCCTCCAGAATAAAATGTGCCAGTACAGTATCTGCCTGCTTACACACCTGATATCGGTAGAGATGTAACGGATGAAAATGTAACAAGAGAGGAAACTTGTCCTTTGGTGTTGCTTCCAAATCCCAGGTCTTTTTATGAAGAAAGGAATCATCCTGAGGATTAATTTTAAGTTCCTCATTATAGGGCAGATACATACTCTCCGCTGCTCTTTCGAAACTCTCAATCTCCTCTTGTGTTAAAGTGATTTTCTCTATTACTTCCGATTTGTCGCCAGCTTTTAATAGATGATAAAACTTTACTGCCCACTTTAAATTATATTTTGCCAATACATTGGTGTAATAGTTGTTGTTTACCATACATGTATATTCATCTGGCCCAGTTACTTCGTTAATACGAAATGTACCTTGGCTATAGTTGCCCACTTCCAGCCATAGTCTGGCTGTCTCAAATAGGATTTCTCCACCCTTCACAGCAATAAACTCTAAATCTTTTGTAGCCAGATAATACGATATAATGGAATACGCAATGTCACCATCGATATGATAAGCGGCACTTCCTGAAGGAAAATAACCAGAACATTCTCTCCCTGAAATAGTTCTCCAGGGGTACAAGGCACCTTTTTCATGACCCATCAGCCTTGCATTCTCTCTAGCACTTGGCAATGTATTATATCGAAAACTGATTAAGTTTTTTGTTATCTCCGGTGCAGTCAAATTGAAAAAAGGTTCCATGTACATCTCTGTATCCCAGAAATAATGCCCTTCATATCCTTCTCCACTTAATCCCTTGGCTGCAATATTACAGTGTTCATCTTTGCCTACAGATTGAATCAGCTGATACATGTTGTAGTTTAAGGCTGTGGTAAGGCTATCCTCTCCTTCAATCTCTAAAAGGCAACCCTCCCAGAACTTTTTAAGGTACACTCTTTGTTTTTCATAATGATATTCCAGTGGGCGAGACAGTGCCTCTGCCATCTTCTCTCTGGCATCAATGATACAATCATCATGGCGGATGGAATCACTAAATATGCTATATTTCTGAAGCGTAACAGTCTCACCTTCACTTATAGGAACCCCCATAGTAGTAACTGCTCTATGACTACTTTCACTGCAGGTGGTATGGCATCTTCCAGCCTTTGATAGCAGATTTGTTACAGCACTGCAAACATATAACCCAGAACTGGAGGTTTGTGACTGCAAATAGGTGATGCCGCTCTCCTGAAATGCTTTCACTGGATGAAGATACCTGGGGCTTTCTGCTGCTACCCTTGGGTCTTTATCATTACTATAGTTTCTTACATCACCCAAATGATAAGAGGTTATCTTAAGGTTACCAGTAAAATTCAATGCCTTCACACTATATTCAATAGTAAAAAGGGAAAGTTGCTGGAAGGATGCCATGCGTTTTATCGTTAGCTCAAGCTCTTTACCAGAAACAGATCGCCAGTGAACCTTTCTACCAGTAATGCCCTGCTCCATATCCAACCATCTCTCGGCTTTTATTACCGTGCCTTCAAACAGATTGAACACTTCACCATCCACAGATAAATGAATGGTCTGGGTATCCGCCACATTTAAGATGGTTTGCTTTTCTTCAATTAACCCATGTAATTTTTCTGCTTGGGGCATACTTCCAATATCGTAAAAGCCATTGATATAAGTTCCACGAATGGAATCAAACCCCACAGGATATCCTTCCTCAAAGTTAGACCTGATCCCTATGTAACCATTGGCGTTATGAAATATGGTCTCATTAAGAAGCAATTCATCCTTTTCTAATTTCAAATCATCTATTCTATAAATTGGCTGTTTCAATCCCATGAAGGTCTCCATTCTAGTAAGTTCACAAAAAGAATATTCTTGTAACTTAAATAATTAGTATGAAAAAGTATTCTCAATTGTAAATTGAAGTCCGTGTGAAAAGACTATAATACATACTTTCATAATTACTTAAAATACTGATTTATTAACAAGCAACGAATTCTTAGCTGCAAATTTTAAGTTATACGATATGTAATAAATCCTGAAATGAGCCCAAACTCCAATCCGCCAGTTCACTTCCTGCTGCATCTCCAATTGCTGCTGCCTTCATACCTGCTGCTTTAGCAGCTTCCAGTCCTGCAATAGCATCTTCCACTACAATACATGCACTGGGTTCAATCTTAAGCTGCTCTGCTGCTATCAGGAATACTTCTGGGTCTGGCTTTGATTTGGAGATATTATTACCATCTGAAATCACATCAAAGAACTCACCTAATCCTATTTTATCAAGTATAAGCGGAGCATTCTTACTGGAAGAGCCAATTGCTAACTTATATCCCAATTTTCTAAGCTTTATCAGTGTATTTTTCACCTCATCACTTAAATCTTCTGTAGTCATATTCATTAAAAGTGCTCGGTAGGTCTCATTTTTCTCTTCTGCCAAAACTTGTTTTTCTTCCGGTGTAAATAAAAATTTACTGCCTTCGAGTACAATATCCAGACTTTCCATCCTAGAAACTCCTCTTAAACGATTATTCTTTATCTCATCAAATGGAATTGCTAATTTATCTGCAAGACTTTTCCAAGCCTGGTAGTGATATTTATCCGTATGACAAATAACTCCGTCTAAATCAAATATAAAAGCTTTGTAATTCATATTTTTACCTCCATGAATGGCATTTTGCCTCTTCTATCTTAAAGAGGGACTTTTTTAGAAGTCCCTTTTTCTTTTCTATATTGTTGCAGTATCAACTGCACATTAAGTCCTTTAAATACTATAATAACTATAAATAGAGTTGCCAAAAGTCCTTACTACATGTAATAGATGAATATTTGTGTATATACGCAAATACTCATCTATATAACCAATAACAGACTTTTGACATTCTATTTAACTATTTCAGTTCACTTATAAACCAAAGTCCAGAGTATCCGGCTGCAAGGTTAACATACATTCCCTGTTCCAACAGTACACGACCGAAGCAGGAAAAACGCTCACCTGTGTCTGCATTTTCTAGTAAATATTCTGTGTTCTCCAGTAATCCTTCAAATTTTATATCTTCGGTAATAGAATTCTTAGTCGCAAAGGCAAATATTGCTCCTTCACCCTCTTTCATTAACTGAAAGGCAGCAAAGCTATCTTCTCGTACTAACTCATTAGAATGATTGTTAATTCTTCTGAAATCGTCCACTCTCTCACCATAACGCAGTGGTTGTCCTGTCAGGTGGTACAAGCTGCCTTGGAATAAGAGTGGAAAGATTTTTTCTTTGTATATTTTAATTTCACGTGCATATATCGTAAGAAACTTTAAGGGTAGTTTTGTGAGATCTCGGCTGATGCCCATTAAATGCAGCATAGCACTTCGTAGTGTTGCTATGACCTCGTATACGGGGGTATTATCTTCTATTTCATAACTGGGGAATACCTGAGAACCGTCTTCATATTCTCTGGTCTGTGACCATGCCCAGTGCAATAATCTGGAGGGAGACGCTGTCAGGGATGCTCCCCAAAAACATTGCAAGCTATGAGCAAGTTCATCAGGATCACTTAAGAAGGTTGCATCCGTGTGCCTTAGCATTTCTAAGTCAAAACGAAGACCGCCGGAAGAACAATTCTCAAGAATTAAATGAGGGTACTTACTGCGAAGACGATCCAGCACCTCATAATATTTCTGGTAGTGTGTATATAACCCTAACCCAGGCTGGTGACCATGATCAGAACGATTACAACCATATCCCGGGTCAACATTAAAGTCTAGCTTAATCCAGTCGCAATTTGTCTCAATAACTAGACGATCCATAACCTCAAATAGCCATTCAGCTGCACCCTCTGCACCAAGACATAGGTAAGGGTCATCATATTCTTTTCCGTCATGTATTGCTTCCCACTCGGGATGTACTTGCTTTAGGGTTGATAACTTACCCATAGCCTCGGGTTCAATCCATATGCCAAACTTCATGCCTTTTTGATGAACATAATCAGAAATCCGTCTTAGCCCATTGGGGAACCGCTTTCTATTGATTAAGTACCAATCTCCTCTGCATTTGGACCAGTGAACATCGGAGGTTTCTTCACCGAACCAGCCTGCATCCAAGGTACAAAGAGTAAAGCCAAGTTCTGCTGCAAGGTCAACATTTTTAAGGAATACATCTTCATTGATATCAATATCTTCGTAGGTCCACCAATGATTCCATTCCACTATTGGCGATGTAATTCTGCTTTCTGTAAACCAATTCTGCTCCAACCAAGTTGCCGTATTATTGCAAAGCTCGGTAAAGCTATCACTCCTACTGCAGATTACAGATGGAAGTTTAAAACTTTCTTTTGGCTCAAGTAACGTCGTGAATTCCTTGTGAGTGAGGACGAATTCTATCTTTCCTTCGGGATAGATACGTAATCCCCAATTTCCCGACCAGCAGACAGCCACACTAATACAGCTGCCGTCTGCCTGAAAAAAGTAAACCATTGGACTATAACCATGACTGGATCGTCCCTGGTGGGTATTCAACAGCAATGGTTCCTTCAGCTCTTCTATCCGATACCACTGGGGAGAAAACTCGCGTCCCCAATTGCTCGCAAATGCAAGAATTCGACTTCCTTCCGGTATAAACTTTGTAATAGGATAAGTAATACCTTCAATTAGGATTGATGAAGCCTGCATATTTTCTATGACGGCGTTAAGTAATTTCACACCCCTATCATAATCTGTCTGTTTGTTATAAGTAATTGTATATTGTGGCAAGTTCATCCCTCCTTATGAAACAATGAAAGTATAAGTATTTATCGTTTTCATCTGTCTTTCCTTGTGTAACATAAAAGTATTTACCGTTTGCATCTGTCTTTCCTTGTGAAACATGAAAGTATTTACCGTTGCATCTGTATTTCCTTGTGTAAGATAAACGTATTTACCGTCTGCATCTATCATTTCTTATGATACAATAAAAGTATTTCATATTCACCTAAGCTGCTGATTTTATCGAGCAAAGGAACCTGTTATTAACTGCGATGAATACAGTATTATTTTAGTGATCCTGAACTTACACCTTTGATAATCTGCTTTTGTGCTATTAAGTAAAGGATAATAACTGGTATTGCACTTAGGAGCAGACCTGCATATAGCAGCGGCATATTACTTCCGAACTTATTAGTTAAAGAAACTATACTTACAGTTATTGTTCTGATTCGTTCGTCCTGAAGAATTATCATTGCATAGAGCAGCTCATTCCAATAGGAGATAAAGTTAATAATTGCTGCCGTTACAAGAGTTGGTTTTAACAGCGGAAGTATTACATTCAGATATATTTTAAAGCTTCCAGCTCCATCTATCGTTGCCGACTCAAGGATTTGATTTGGAATACCTTTGATATTGGCAATCATCATCATAGTAGTGAAGGGAATTGAGGTTGCAACATAGAATATTATTAATCCAAAGCTGCTATTCACCAAATTCAAACCAATCAAGATTTGATATACGGGTATAATTAATACCTGACCAGGCATGAACATACCTACTGTGATAAGACCCATAACGGGTTTTTTACCCTTCCAGCTTAACTTGTTGATACTATAGGCTGCCAAGGAGGTTACCAAAAGAGAAGTAGCCACCGTAATTACACTAACAAATAAAGAGTTAAAGGTCATTCTTATAAAATTAAAAGCTTCCAATACCACCTTATAATTTTGAAAATTCAGTGCTTTGGGTAGGGCAAACATATTTAACATATATTCATCCTTACTCAAAAATGTTGCCATAATCATATATAGAATGGGTAAAAGTGTAGTGGCTGCAAGAATACTTAGCAGGAGGAACACGATAATACGCGAAAATTTAATGTGCTTTTTCATCCGTCAGCCTCCTCTCCTGCATTGGTAATTTTACGTTGTAATAAGGTTACGATTACAACGATGGCAAACAGAACCACGGATAGAGCAGCGGCATAACCCATATCATGAAGCTTGAAGGCTTTTACATACAATAAATATTCCAACACAGTAGTATCATAGCCGGGACCACCACCGGTAATCATAAATACAAAGCCGAACAACCCGGAGAATACGCTCATGATATTCAACATAATTACAAACTGCAGGGTCGGTTTGATCAGGGGTATTGTTATGTATCTAAACTTTGCCCACCAGCTGGCACCGTCAAGGTTAGCTGCTTCAAAAATCTCATTGGAGAAATTGGCCATACCAGCAAGAAAGATTAGAACTGCTGAACCGAATCCCATCCAATTAATTGCGATGGTGATAAGCCCAATGGCAATATTGCCATGGGCGAACCACTCAATCGCATCTAGTCCAAAAACACTCAAAATACTGTTTGCAGCGCCGTCATACCGAAATAAGGTTTTAAACAGCGTCGATAAAATCGAAGTGGAAATAACCGTTGGAAAGAAGTAAGCCGAACGGAAAAATCTCCAGCCCTTCACCTCTTCTTGAAGTAAAACTGCTACCACCAAAGGAAACAGTGTCCATAACGGTACCCCGAGAATAAAGAATTTCATATTATTCGTAATAGAAATCCAAAATTCACTGCTTTTAAATATTGTTATATAATTTTCAAGTCCGATAAAAGTCATATCCCCCATACCGTCCCATTTCATAACACTGTATACAAAGATGCATACAATTGGGATTAGTACAAAGCAGAAATATAACAACATTGCTGGCAGGATGTAAAGCATTCCTTCTATCTGTTTACGAAAACCTTTCTTTCTCACAGTTATTCCCCTTCCATAACCTTCCTACTTATTGATTTAAGGAATCAAGTTTTGCAGTGAAATCCTCAAGGGAGAGAGAACCATTTAAGTAGGTAGGTACAAGTTTATAAAATTCATTTGCAGATTCGCTTTTAATAATAGAGTCAAAGCCAGTTACATTCTTACCTGCTGAAGTTAATTCTGTTGCAGTGGTAGCAAGACGTGCAGCTACTTCTTTGGAATAAAGTGCTTCGTTGGAACGAACGGTGAAATCATTTTCACAGAGCATTTTTGCAAAGTCTACAGCAGCTTCCGGATATTTGGAATAATTGGTTACAGCAATATTGATGTTAGGCTGGGAATACATATAATCAGCAAACTCACCGGAGCTTAATGCAGGAATCTTAGTAACATCTACTGCATCTCCCATGCCTTCATATTCACTTGCTGACCAGTTACCATGTACTAACATTGCTGCCTTACCCTGTACAAAGTCCTGGATTGCATCACCGTCAGACTTGGTCAAATAATCTACATTGGTATAACCTGCGGCTACATAATCTTTCCATACTGTTAAGGCTTGTGTAAATTCTGGACCACTTACCTTTAAGCTGCCACCACTAGCTAAATTAGCAATGTTATCAGGTCCTAAGATGTTGCCAAGAAGGCTTGTAACAACCCAGGTTGATGTATAACCATCTTTATCACCAAGTACCAATGGAGTTACATTGTTATCCTTTAGTGTCTGGCTAACTGCTACAAACTCGTCCCAGGTTGTTGGTGCGGTAAGGTTGTACTGATCTAAGATGGATTTATTATAATACATTACGCCTGTTGCGTTAAGACCATAAGTAAGACCAATCAGAGAATCTGTTGAATTATTGTTCTTATGTGTTAAGCTGGAAGTATCGAAAGTCTTAATCTCATCCTCGCTTAAGTACTGATTAAAATCTACTAAATAATCCTGATAAGCTAAAGTAGAGCTGCCAGCCCAGATTGCTACCATATCAGGACCTTCTTTTGCCATATTGGCAGCGGTAAACGCCTTGTTCAAATCGTCCATGCTATAGTCGACAATGGTAATTTTGTAATCTGGATGTGACTCCTCAAATTCTTTTACCAACTGAAAAACTGGTAATTCTGATTTATCCAGTTCCCCTGTGGTATCACTGGTTTGAACACCTGCATTCCACAGAATAATTTCTTTCTTCTCATCTGCTTTCTTAGCGCACCCCACAAAAGAAAATGCTAAAACACTTACTAAAAGTAAAGCTAATAATTTTTTCATACTCATTCTCCTTTTCTTTTTGTATTATAAGCAGGCCATTTCCTGCGAATAACTAAACTTATTTGTTATGAATTACATCCCATATCTTATAACCTAAGATGATGCCGCCAAGTACAATACAAACTAAATTGGAAGCAATAATCGGTATATCCCGCAGTATGATGCCATATACAAACCAGAAAACTACGGATAAAACAAAGATAATATAGGTCAACAACGAAATACTTTTTGTATCATGTGAACGAATCACATAAACTGCTTGAGGTAAAAATGCAATAGTACTTAATACTGAAGCCGTATAGCCAATAAAAGCTGTCATGAAGGTTCTCCTTATAATGTTATCTCTAGTTTATCCGACATCTCATATTCAGAACCTTTTATAGTAAGGTATACGCTTTCAGAAGTTGGACTGCTAATAAACATAGTTGTAGGACTTAACGTGATATCAAGCTGTTTCCCTTTCCAATAAACACGGAAGGATAGCTCACTCCATTCCTTTGGTAGATGTGGTTCAAATCTAAGCTTGCCGTTATACATACGCATTCCTGCAAAGCCCATAACCACACACTGCCAAACACCACCAATACTTGCCGAATGGATACCATCATTGCTGCTCTTCATATTTTGGCCAAGGTCAATTTGGCAAGCTCTATGAAATAAATCATAAGCTTTCTCATAGTCTCCCAAATCATTTGCCAAAATACTGTGTGTAGAAAGTGATAAGGAGGAATCATGTAGGGTTCTTGGTTCGTAGTAATCATAATTAACCTTTTTAACCTCTGGTGCAAACTGATCTTCTAACTGGTAGAATAACATCATAATATCTGCCTGCTTGGATACCTGGAAATTGTTCACCTGTTCCAGGTTGTAATCATCAAACAAACTACCAACCTTACTATTTTTCTTATATTTTTCTAAATCAATATCCGTCTTAGTCAGGTAGGTGTCATCCTGTGCTAGCAGCAATCTCTCATCTGGCTGTGGCAGGTAAACCTTGTCCAATCTGTCCTTCCAGATAACCACATAATCCTCGAGATTCAGGCGACTGTTAAGTTCTTCAAACAGTTCCGGTGATTTTTCCTTTATTATTTCATAATTTGAGATAGCAAGCCTTAAATTATTCGCGGACATATAGTTGGTAAATGCATTATTATTTACATGCTCCTTATACTCATCAGGTCCAACTACATCGTTGATTTCAAAGCGCTGCTTCTCTTCCTTCCATTCATATCGATCCACCCAGAATGTAGCTGTTTCAAATATGATTTCATACCCATATCGGTCCATATAATCCTGGTCGTTGGTTGCAAGGTAATACTGCCAAACTGCCAACGCAATATCACAGGTAATATGAATTTCTATAAACCCTGACCATATCTTGGTACGTTCGCCTGTAATGATATCTACCGCACCCCAAACAGGTGTTACCTCTCCATCACTTGGCCAAGCTGCTTCCCAAGGATACATTGCTCCTCTGAAACCATTTTCTTTTGCCTTTTTACGAGCACCTGCAAGACCAAGATAACGATATTCCATTAACTTACGTGCCACTGCTGGATTAGAATAAATGTAAAATGGTAATAAAAATATTTCCGTATCCCAGAAGGAGTGTCCTTTATAACCTTCTCCGCTAAGCCCTTTCGCTGCAATTCCCATACGATTATCATGAGCTGGAGCCATCACCGTCATATGATAAAGAGCAAATCTTGTTGCCAGTTCATCAAAATTATTTTCTGATTTGATGCTGATAGCATATCTATTCCAAACTTCGCTATCCCATTTTGCTGAATTCTCTTGCTTTAGAACCTCATAGCCAAGTTTCTTAACTTCTACTAGTTCTTGATAAGCATGTTGTTTGATTTCATCCCAGTTCTTACCTTCCACTTCTTTATCAATAGAAGTGTAAATTACAGATAATTTACTAACTGTAACCTCTTTCTCAAGCTGTATCGTTAAAATCTGTTCAATTTTACGACGATCCATGGACATGTTGCTGGTTGCTTCGCCTTCTACAATATGAACGGTATTGGTGCTGATAAGTACCTTACTCTGCGTCGTGGAGGAATTGAACTGAAGATATTCCTTATCAAAAAAGCGCATATCCTCTTCATTCAAATGCTGTGACCCAGTGTTGGTAATCTGTCCATTGATACCGGAATAGATTTTAAGCGTTGCAGGCTGATCGCAACTGATATTAATACTACTTCCTAACACATGCTTTCTGGAAAGAGAAACAAATCTTTCAAAGCTTAGTGTAAAGATCTTTCCCTCTGGACTCTTCCATACTATATTTCTTGTAAGAAGTGCTTGTTTTAGATCCAGGCGTTTTCTGTACTCCAATATTTCGCCTTGTTCCAAGGAAAAGCGATGACCGTCCAGCTCGAAATTCATTGCAGTTACATCTGGAAGATTAGGTAATTCACTTACTTCATTTTCACTAAAGCGGTTAAAGGTTCCATTGATAAAGGTTCCTCTCTTTTGTGAAAGGTAATCCTCCTCTGCTGCGGATCGAATTCCCATGTATCCATTACCTAAGGACATGATGGCTTCGGTCTTTCCTTGAAGTGCAGCATCGAATTTAACTTCATCGACAAACCAGTTATTTTTTCCTTCTTCAAAACTATCATATTTTAGCATTAAAATCCCCTTTGCTTTAACTAAAAGGTTTTCTTAATTAATTTTACGAAAACCTTTTCTTAATCTGATAATGTGATTATAACACTACGAAAACGTTTTATCAAGTAGTTGATTTATAAATTTTTTATGATATAATGAAAACGTAGTGAGGAATTGTAAACTTGTTTGCAATTCCGATCGGAGTAACATGATCATGAACACGGTTTTTGTTCATGATATAATGAAAAGCGGAATGAGATATTGTAAGCTTGCTTACGAATATCGATTGGAGCAACAAGATCATGAACACGGTTTTTGTTCATGATGTAATGAAAAGCGGAATGAGATATTGTAAGCTTGCTTGTATAAAGTCCTAATATAAATAACGAAATAATGGTTCCAATGAAAGGGTACTTTCAATCTATAAAACACCTATGCTATAATAAAATAAGCTATTAGGATAATGCGCTTAATGCACTCCTTGGGATATCTAATTATGATTACATAAGGATTATTTTAATATACAAGATGAAACCACAAGTAGTTTCACTTGTCATGAATTTGAGGGGGAATTTATTTCTATGTTAACAATTAAAGATATTGCCAAGAAATCAGGAGTATCCTATTCTACCGTATCCAAAGTATTAAACAACTATCCTGATATCGGTGAAGAAACACGTAAGAAGGTAATGGCTGTTGTAAATGAATTCAATTTTACTCCAAACATAAGTGCTCGTAAGCTGGTTCAAAAAAGCAGCAATATCATTGGATTTATTATGTCCGGACTGGAAGCAAGCGATACCAATGATGTCGCTCCCTTGCAAATATTAAAAGGTGCTCTTTCCTATATTCATAAAACCAATTATGATATTATCTTCTATCCTATTACTTCAGAGATTCAGAAACAAAAGTCATATTCTCAATTTTGCAGAGAGAATAATATCACAGGTGTCGTTCTATCCGGTTTACGGACAGATGATCCCTATTATGTGGATGCCTCAAACAGTGACCTTCCATGTGTAACTATCGATTTTGCACTTCCTGGTAAGCAGAATTCCTGTATTAGCATTGATAATGTGGAAGCAGCTCGTTCTGCAGTAGAGTTCTTAGTTCGCAGTGGCCATAAACACATCGGTACGGTAAATGGAAAAGCGAAATCTGTGGTTGGTCTGGAACGCTGCGCTGGGTATTGCCAGGCTTTACTTGATGGTAACTTACCTATTATCAATGAGTACGTTATTGACGGTGAATTTAACGAAGAAATTGCATATGAAAAATCATTGGTGTTACTAACCAGGTACCCAGAAATCACTGCTTTATTCTGTGCCAGTGATGTTATGGCAATGGGTGTTTATCGTGCCGCGAAAAAACTTGGACGCAAAATCCCACAGGATTTATCCGTAGTTGGGTTTGATGATCTTCCACTTGCCTCCTATGCTGCCCCTCCTTTAACAACTATTCGTCAGAATTTCTTTCAGTTTGGCGAGTATTCTATAAAGCTACTAATTGATATTCTTGGACAAAAGACAGCCTTCAGTCACCAGGTTTATGTTGACTATAATTTGATTCTTCGGGATAGTACGACGTTTCATAAGGGCTAATCTCTACTGTCACTTATTTTAACTGTTCAGAGCAAATCAGAATGTTTCATTCATTAGCCTAAGAAAGCATGCTTTCAAAGGCTAATTTTTATACACGTGTAACGACAAGTCGTTTTACTTATCATAAGTGTTCGTGTTTTTCGAGAGTTAAACAGCCAGAAAAACCATAGGATTTCAGGCTTGGTTGTGAATAGTTACTCTTAAATTAATTCCACGAAAGACTACATATATTTACCTAATCTTCCGATAAAGATATTACAGAGGGTTGGGTGAAGTTATGATAATTGAAATTGATATAAGAATTGAAGATAGCGATGGCAGGGTTTTGCATCGCTTTGAAAATAAATATGATGATAAACTTTCAACTTCTATAGAGTCACAAGATTATACCGACGATGCCGGTATGGATTTTTGTGACTTTCTTTCTGAATATTTATCCTGCAGTGGCTCTCTTCTTCGGGAAAAACTTTTTCAGGGTAACTATACAATGAAAAGGGATAGATATCGGCGTAAAGGGAAGAAAACCTTATCAAAACACAGTAATGAAACTAATCCCAATAGCGAAGTTTCTCAAGTGCGTAATCTTGAGGATAGTGAACTAGAATATAGAATACGAATTGGCGACGATAAGGTTTTGGTTGGTAAAATCCCGCTTAAACTACAGCCTTCAACAACAAGTGTTACTCTTCAACTGAAAGAAGACATGATTGCTCATCCGGAGATAAAGAATCCTTCGGATACGGAAACAGCTGTAGAAACTAACCCTGATAATGACTTTGAGCAAAGTAAAGTATATGATGAAATTACAGATAATATGGTTGAAAACAAAGATAATCAAATAGAGTTAGGCGTCAAATATAATACTCAAAAAAATGTAACTGAAGTTGATAACAAACAAATTGAAGTTGAAATGAATCAAGAAAATCACTGTGATATTTCTAATCTCACTGCCTTGGAGACTGATACCGAAATTGATAGCATTTTAAACTATGCCATGATGAAAGCAATTGAAAAGTATGAACTTAACCTTGCACCAAGCTGTGATGCCTGATAACAAAAAGCCGTGACAATTTGAGGGTCACGGCTTTTGGCTACGCTTCTTCATTGGAATTGTATTTATTTCATAATATTTGCCGTAATGTCAAAAAGTACTTTTGAAAAATCTTGAACATTGCCACCTGTACTTCCTGTTCTCAAAATTACAATATCATTTTCTGGAGAAACATACATTATTTGATTGTATTTACCCCACGCCCAAAAATCCATTCCCGTAGATATCGATGGTCTTGAATACCACATATATCCATAGCCGATATTCAATCCTTCCAAAAAGGAGCCTTCGTATTCATCTTGATTTATTGGAAAATCAACTACAGCAGACGTTTGTATCCAACTTGGATTTATAATTTGCTGATGGTTCCAGTAACCATCATTTAAAAGCATACTACCTAGTTTAATATAATCAATGGAACGGAAATTCAATCCGCTTTCCATTTTCTCAAACTGCGTTTTATCACTATCCAAACTCCACGACGCATCATATTCGGAGCCAATTTTCGACCAAAAGGACTGTTCAAAGTATTCAGATACTGACCTTCCGGTGCTTCGCTCAAGTATAATTCCCAATAGCAGTGGGTGGTAATTATTATAGTGAAATCTACCCTGATACTGATCCGTGAGCTGCCGGTGATTTAGAGCCAACTTTCGCAGATCGGGTAACCAATATGTATATGCATCGTCACGGAACCAAAGAAAACCTGTTTCCTCATACTGAATATCTGAGCGCATAGTTAACAAATCTTTTATGGTAATGTGCGCCATATCTGTATCTTTAAATTCATCAATAAAATCTGATATGACCTGATTTTCACTATCGATATAACCATCTTCAATAGCTTTACCAACCAAGAGAGAAACCATGGATTTTGCCATTGAAAACGAGGTATTTATAGAATCTCTGCTGCCGCCATTCGCATATTGTTCATAAATAACCGTATCATTCTTAATTATAATAAATGAGGTACTGCCCGTCGAAACTACAAAATCACTTAATGTCTTTGATACTTCTTGATTACTTGAGGTTCTGTAGGTTAATGGTAGATTTTCCAAGCTTGTATCCAGATCGTACTCATATTCAAATGGAATTTCGCTTTTGGATATCAAAGTTGACGAAAAGAAATTGTAATCTTTGTCACTTGAATCCCCTCGACTTAAAATTCTATAAACAAAGGTTGGTGATAGCAGAACACTTGAAATTATTAAAATTGCCAGAAGAACTATTCCAATGGAAATAAAAATTATCTTTGAACATTTTTTGATATTACGAATCATAAGTTTATCTCCCACTTCACCTTTTCTTTCTTTGATATTCCGCTTTCATTATATACTGTATTAAATGTAAAAGAACAGTATTGAATATTTATCATCATTTATTCAATACTGCTCTATAAAATTGACTTTGTCTACAGTCTGATGCGTATATTAAAACTTTTTTAGCTCATTATCCGTCTATTATTTATATATCTTTTCTTTTTTTGAATATCAGATAAGAAAATCCAGCTAAAGTCAATAACAAAAAGCTAAGTGTAGTTATTAACGAATATTTGGCATCTGATAATAGTATTGATGTGGGTCCATCGGCTCTACCTATTACTCCAATAGCACTTGCATCCTTCCATGCAACTCCATTTAGGTTTTTGATGTAAAGTGGTAATCCATAATTAAAAGCTAATGAACCAATTGTCATCAAAGCACATACAGTTGTTAAAATCCATATAATTCTTCTTTGTATTTTCAAGAACTTACTCCCCTTCACCTTGATATTCTATATATTGCATCTACCCATAGATATCTGTAATCTATTATAATCTAAAGTTTATTTTAATAAAACTTCTGATTCCTTATCTAACCTATCTTTGTTGCTTAAGACTATTCCTGCTATAAGAAAGAGAATTGCTGTTAATATAAGAACACTAAAGACAATTACATTAATATTATCACTAACATACTTTTCACTCCAGTTCATTAAATCAAATCTAAACCCGATATAATATGTCTCCTCTTTTAAAAGATAATCAATGTAGCCCTGCACAGTATAGTGGAATGCACTTCCTAGACCAAAGCATCCAGCAATCTTTATCCATATATTAAATTTCGTATATCGAACAATCAACATCATCCCCCAGAACAGAAGCATGGAGAACATAGCAATTGGCAATGCAATGGAAAAGAACCAGTTACCGCCTGTATAAGCATTACATACATAGAGAAGGATGATTAATAAAAGAGAAATAACAGTAAAATAAATTAATGTTTTTTTATTTTTAAAATAATGAGGTAATTCTACACTATATAAGACAAGGGGTAAAAACAAGAACAACAATCCAAGGATCACTCCCACAAATGCCACAAAAAACCAATTACCTCCTGTGTAGATGTTACAAGTCATTAACAGTAAACTAAGGGAGCCAGTAAATGCACCGAGCGTAGTTAAACCCTTCTTTTTTGTTACCATAACTGGTAACAAGGTCAGTGACATGGAAACCATAACAGAAGTCAGTACAATGAAAAACCAGGATAACTTATGCTGTACTGCAAGGTTGCAAATAAAACAAACCAATAACGTTAATCCATATAAAAATATCTGTACATTACGAAGAATGTTAACTATATTTAGATATCGTTTCGCTAACTTCTTTGTGTTTTTTTCTTCCCTATCTTCTCCGGCAGTTAATAGTTCATGCTCACTAATGGATAGAATATTACATATATCTCTTATTAAAGTGATGTCAGGATAAGACAACCCTCTCTCCCATTTTGAGACTGCTGATTCTGTAACAAATAATTTATTTGCCAACTCTTTCTGTGTTAATCCAAGTTCTTTTCTTCTCTTGATAATGTACTCGCCAAACTTCTTCTTATCTTCCATAATTCGCCTCCAAGTATTTGAATTAATTTTAACTCAAATCCGTTGGAAGGTCAATAAAATAGGGAGATTTAGCGACTCAACCATTAAGCCAGTTGCAAAAAGCCCTGAATATACTAGGACTTTATTTTTTTAACTCTAACAGCAATGTATTCTCTCCCTGGTAAATCAAGTCTGAATTTGCCAGAGTGAATAACAGTTACAACCGCAATTGTTAAATGTAACTCTGTATAGTATTTGTTCGCATAAAACCATATGCCATCCTAATGGTTTATGCCTAATTATATTGTTTAAAAGATTTCAATTTTTTTATGGCAATTTAAAGAAAATTAATATATTGTTATATAGTATTTAGGAAAATTTTAAAGTTAACATAAATTATATAGTTGAAAGGGTACCTTTTATGAAAGACATTGAAATATTTAAAACTAATAAAACCTATTGGGATACACATGCAGATTTATGGTTTGGAACTACGGCACTTCCAACGTATGGAGTGTACTTTGTGACCGAGGATGAATTGCATTTATTTGGAGATGTTTCCGGGAAAAAAATGCTGGAAATTTGTTGTGGAAGTGGTCACTCTTTAAAGTACCACGCTGATAGGAAGGCTTCCGAATTGTGGGGAGTAGATATCTCTCATAAGCAAATAGAAAATGCTGATGCATATTTGAATTCCTATGGTTATACAGCTAAATTTATTTGTTCACCTATGGAAGCCGAATTAGAAATACCAACTAATTACTTTGATTATGTTTATTCCATATATGGTATTGGCTGGACAACAGATTTACAAGGCACCTTTAATAAGATAGCTTCTTATCTAAAAAAGGACGGTATCTTTATATTCAGCTGGCATCATACCTTAAATTACTGTGTAGCCTGGTCCTGTAGTGAACGTAAAGATATCGTGGAAAATGACTCACTGGTTTTCAATAGAAGTTACTTTGATGAATCCTACTTTAGCATGCCTGTAGATGGAAGTGAAATAGTACTATGCAATCGAAAAATATCAACCTATATTAACGCTTTAGCACAAGCAGGCTTTGCTGTAGAGCAAATGATTGAGCAGACGGATAAAGAGACAATGGAAGCGGTAGAAAACGTTAGTGATAAAGCGAAAAAAGCCAAGATGTTACCAATTTCATTTTGTATTAAAGCAAGAAAGCTTTAATAATAGTTCGCAAAAACATTGATACACTTACCTATAAAATTATATTGAATAACAGATAAATTGGGATGGTTTATATAATAAAACCTCCCCCTAACCTGGATGCACCCAATGATTATATAAATTAATCATTGGGTGTATTTTTGTGCAGAGCAGGGGAAACAACTTTTTGTTGTATCTTGTAATATATTTATTTCCTTTTCTGTACTTGACAGGAATGTCATTACTGACTATACTGTATATATGTGTATATAAAGGTGGTGACCAATTGAAAATTATAGTATCCAACCGTTCGGGGACTCCCATCTACGAGCAGATTAAATCGCAGATTAAAGAAGCTATTTTTTCTGGAGAACTTCGTGAGGATGATTTACTTCCGTCTATACGCCAGCTGGCAAAGGATCTGAAAATTAGTGTTATAACTACAACCAGGGCATACAGCGATTTGGAAGAAGAAGGCTTTGTTGTCAATGTACAAGGGAAGGGCTGTTATATCCTGCCTCAAAACAAAGAAATGGCAAGGGAAAATGCACTTCGTAAAGTAGAACTAAATTTAACAGAAGCTATAATTGCTGCCATGAATGGCGGAATTAGTAAGAATGAAGTTATTGATATCTTGGAAGTGCTTTATAAGGAGGGTAATTATGAATAATGCTTTAGAAGTTCGCGGGTTAAAAAAAAGCTATGATACTTTCTCGCTAAACGATGTATCCTTTAAAATCCCCACAGGCTATATTATGGGATTTATTGGTCCGAATGGTGCAGGCAAGACCACCACAATTAAATCTATTTTAAATATGATAAATTATCAAGCAGAGGAAATTAAATTATTCGGTTTAAACAGTAGGGAATACAAAAATCAGATAAATGAGCAAATTGGTGTGGTTATGGATTCCCCTTTTTATGTTGAGGACTGGACCACCGGTGATGTTGAAAAAGCTGTTGCACCCTTCTACCGAAATTGGAATAGTGGTAAATATTCAGAATTATTAGGTGTCTTTAAGATAGACAAGAAAAAGAAAATAAAAGAATTATCTCGTGGAATGAAGGTTAAGTTAATGGTCGCTGTTGCACTTTCCCATGATGCTAAGCTTCTTATCCTGGATGAACCCACCAGCGGCTTAGACCCCGTGGCACGTGATGAACTTTGTGATATGTTAAGTAATTTTGTTACTGATGAAAACAGAAGTATCCTATTCTCTACACATATTACCTCGGATCTTGAGAAAATTGCAGATTACATTACCTTTATTTTAGATGGGAAAGTTATTTACACAGGCTCGAAAGAAAACCTCCTTGAAAAATATGTATTAGTAAAGGGAGGGTTACGGGAGATAAGCGCTGAACAAAAAAGGTTAATCATTGGTCTTAGGGAGCATAATACTGGATTTGAAGGAATGTCAGAAACCGTAAATAGGAATAAATTACCTAAGACATTACTCTTTGAACCAATTACGCTTGACGAAATCATCATTTACATGAACAAGGGGGCAAAATTATATGAATAAAGCACTTACTTTTGTACGGCTGGATTATTTTACAGTTAAACCTTACTTGACCTTGAAAAATCTATTCATTTTTACAATTGTTGCAGTTATAATGATGTTTAATTCAAACAACAGCCTGTCTGCAATTGCAATTTTAATGGTCTTTGCGGGACTATACGTCAGTTACCCCTTTGCTGTGGGTGAAAAGAACGGAATTGATGCCCTGTACACCACTCTTTCCATTCAGCGAAGTACTGTAGTTGTTGGACGATATTTATTTGCCCTTATAATAAATGCATGTGCCGGATTATTAGCATACCTCTTTACCTATCTTGTATCAATGGTATTAAATAAAGATTATAATTTCTTAGAAAGCTTTGTAACCACACTCGCCCTATTTTCCATTTTCAGCATTATACAAGCAATCCAAATACCTATCTATTTTAAGCTTGGATATGCAAAAGCAAAGTTTTTTTCTTATTTACCATTTGTAGGATTACCTTTAGTCGTTGTCCTCCTAACGAACTATTTAAAAGAAAAAATTTCATTGGAGCAAATGAATCATACATTGGTTTGGTTAGAAGCAAATACATTCACAGCTATACTTATAGGGATAATGATTTGGCTCGTAATTATGCTTATATCCCTCCAGGTTTCTTTATCCTTTTATAATAAACGTGAGTTTTAAAAATTACCTCAATTAATATCAACCCCCTAGAACTGCTGTAAATACAATGTTAGATTAGTAAATAATAAATAAAAAGCTATTCCTCTTTTAACAATTAAACTCTTTGAAAAAACAGCTCCGATACCTCTGTCGATTTTACTTTTATAGAGGTTCGGAGCTGTTTTTTTATTTTTTCATAATTACTAGTTTAAGCATTGGATAATTAATAACTACCTGTAAGAAAATATTGATTGCGTTTGCCAAGGTCGCAGCGAAACCGCCCACATAAGGCTTCATTATTGCAATCATATAAGGTGGGAGCCAAATAGATATAATTCCAGCTACTATAACGGTTATCAGATACCAGGGTAAAACCTTTGATATTCTTACAGTTGCTGCAAACACTACTTTTCTTTGAACAATAAAATTAACGGCTTGTGCGCAGATATAAGCTAATAAGAATGCTAAAAACCCACTAAGTCCGCCATTCTCTTTGGAATAATCAAAGATAAACCAGGAGAAGTCCCTATCTGCAAATGCTTTAAAGAACACCCCATTACCTAACCAAAGCACGCAGAAATTAGTAATAGTAGCAACATTACTCATGATATTAAATAGAATAAATTCATATAAATTTGGATGGTTGTCTTTCCATATTTTTATTTTATTTACTACTTCCATGGTACTTCCATCCTCTCTTACTTCTTAAAAAAAGCCTTAATAAAATGATAGAAGCCCTTAAAGCCCTTACCGTTTACAATTTCCACTAGCGCATAAGACATCTCCAGGGTGATAGCACCACCCGTCATCTTCGCAAGCCCGCGAAATGGCATATTGTAGATGAATAATATATTAAGGTTGGGTTTACCTTTTTTCTCACTTCTGTTTTTAATCGAAGTCAGTATCTTATATACAAGCCTTGCCAGTATACTTTTTGCATAATAAAGCTGACAAAAG
Source organism: Bacillota bacterium (assembly GCA_023407575.1). Taxonomy (GTDB): domain Bacteria; phylum Bacillota; class Clostridia; order Lachnospirales; family Lachnospiraceae; genus Mobilitalea. The sequence goes on along the minus strand of JAEYLX010000014.1, from coordinate 86,651 downwards.
GAATCATTAATTCCAAGTAGTCCAGACTTATCCCAGTTTCCATTCGGCACAGGTATATCTAAAATTTGTTCAAACTGATAATCATCTACTTTTGTCACTTTACCTGTGAAATATGCAGGAAGACTTTCTTTTATATAAGGTGATTTTGCATTTGTTCCTTCTATACCAATAGTAGACTGAAGTACCATATCGGTAGCGTTAATACCAATTTCCACGGTATAAGTACCTCCTTCGACCTCCCACTGATTTGTGTGAATATGGTAGTAACGGAATGCCTTATCGTCAAAGGGAAGAAAGACTTCCTTCTCTTCACCAGCTTTTAAGAACACTTTCTTAAAGCCTTTTAATTCTCTGATTGGTCTGAAAATCTGATTGGAGCTTTTTCCAATATAGAGCTGGCAAATTTCAGCTCCATCCACCTTACCGGAGTTCTTTATACGGAAGCTTGCACCGTCTTTTGTAACCTTTAAGTCAGAATAAGCAAAGGTGGTGTAGCTCAAGCCATATCCAAAAGGATATAAAATCTCCTGTCCCACAGTTTCATAGTAGCGATAACCAACATAAGGCCCTTCTCGGTATTCACTGGTTCGCTCTTTGCCGGGGTAGTAGCGATAGTTGGGTGTATCTTCATATTCAATAGGATAGGTTTCATTTAACTTACCGGAAGGATTGTATTTACCGGTTATCACCTCCAGCATGGCACTTGCACCTGCCTGCCCGCTTAAATAACCATGAACTACTGCCTTAACCTTATGTATCCAAGGCATCTCTACCACTGAACCAGCTGATAAAATCACAATAACATTATGGTTGACTTTAGTAATTTCATCAATAAGCTCCAATTGATTCTGCGGCATTTTCATGTCACTTCGATCCATACCTTCTGTTTCTCTGATTTCATCCAAACCAGCGTAGATAAGTACATATTCAGATTGTTTCGCCGCCTCTTTCGCTCTTTCTAACAACTTTACATCTGTTTTTTTATTACGCTCATAGCCTTGCTCATATGCAGTTAAAACTAAAGCATAATCGTCAATCACTGTAAGGGTTGAATCTATTTTCGTTGGATTTACCATAGATGAGCCTGCACCTTGATATCGTGGTTTATCTGCAAAATCACCGATTATCGTAATCTTAGAATCTTTTTGTAATGGAAGGACATTATCTTCATTTTTTAGTAGAACAATACTCTCTTTTGCTACTTTTTCTGCGAAGCTATGATGTAATTTTTTATCAAAGTCTCTCTTTTTCGGTTTCTTGGCAGCATCACTAACATCAAGAATTACGGAAAGTAGTTCATCCACTCTTTGATTCAAAACAGACTCCTTCAATTTTCCGCTTTCAACAGCCTTTACAAGTTCCTTAGCACCCATTTTACCTGTGGAAGGCATCTCCAGATGACTTCCGTTTTGCACTCCTAGAACATGGTCGTTGCTTCCACCCCAATCGGATACTACAACGCCGTCAAATCCCCATTCCTTTACCAATATATCCTGTAACAAGTGGGTGCTCTCATTGGCATAAACACCATTTATTAGATTATAAGATGACATAATAGCCTTGGACTTGCCTTCTTTTACTGCAATTTCGAAACCGGTAGTATAGATTTCACGGAAGGTTCTTTCGTCCACAATAGAATCATTTGTCATTCTTCGAAGCTCCTGACTGTTCGCAGCAAAATGCTTCGGGCATGCAGCAACACCCTTTTTTTGAATTCCTCGGATGTAGGCTGCTGCCATCTTACCTGACAAATACGGATCTTCGCTAAAATACTCAAAGTTTCTACCACACAAAGGGCTTCTTTTAATATTTAATCCTGGCCCAAGGATCATATCCACGCCTAAAGCAACAGCTTCTTCCCCAAGATACTCGCCTAGCTCCTCACCTAGTTTTTCATCCCAGCTATTTGCCACAGTAGCCGCAGTTGGAAAACAGGTAGCTGGTAAACTGGCATTAAGTCCAAGGTGATCTGCTGCACCTGCTTGCTTTCGTAGACCATGAGGTCCATCGGAAAGAAATATGGACGGAACCTCGTAATTTTCATAAGCAACTGTAGTCCAGGTATCTTTTCCTGACATCATAGCTGCTTTTTCTTCTAAACTCATTTTATCAATAATCGACTGATTCTTTAACATTCTTATCCTCCAGATAGAATATAATTACGTTATAATGAACGCGGAATAAGGTATTGTTAACTTGCTTGCCAATACCTATTGGAGCAACATGATCATGAGCAAGTTCTATGTTCATGATATAATGTCTACATAATATCATATCCGTAGGATTATAGAATTCGAATGGCACAAACTGTTTTTTATAAGGCATAATCTGCTCAGATGCTATTACCATATCTTCAATCCTGCTTTTTCCGCCTTAGCTTCCTTTAATAACCGTACAAATTCGGCCGGTATTGGTATTACAATTTGAAGCATGAAAATGTCATTATTTAAACTGGTATATAAGGATCCGCCATATTTTTCAGTCAAATGCTTCATACTCTTCATGCCAAACCCGTGATAAGCTCGATTCTTCTTTGTCGTAATAGGCAGTCCGCCTTCAAATTGCATCTTTCCCTCATAATAATTATTGGTCTGGATACACAGAAAACTGCCGTTTGCAGAAATAGTAAGGCTGACTACTCTCTTTTCCTTATCCATATTCCTGCTGACGCTTTCAATAGCATTATCCAAGGCATTTCCCAGGAGTGCATAGATATCCAAGGTACTCATAAAATCCAACTGACTTGCATCTACCATGCAGGACAGTTTTATGCGATGTTTTTCACAATAGAGACTTTTTTCTGTAAGAATGGTATTTAAAACCTCATTCTCGGTCTTAACTACTGAGTCATAGAACATAATAGAATCTTCTACTTCGTCAATATATTTACCCAGCTCCTCGCTTTTTGCAGCCTTTAAAGCCTGAATTTGATGCTTTAGGTCATGGCATTTTTGATTAATGATATCTATATTTTCCTTAGATTGTTTATATTGCTTTTGTCGCTCGTAGAGCAACTGTTTTACAATTTCTTTTTCACGATTTAAATTAACAATTCTAAAAATACTGTATTGCACCACTAATACCAAGGTACAGCTAAAGAAATCAAAGGTCGCCCCTTGATAATTAACACTGCTGTAGTCATTGGTACCATTTAAGAAGATATCCTGACCTAAAAATGCTGTAAAAAAAAGAACAATAAGCATTAAAAGAAAGTATATAACTGATTGAATACGGTCTTCATATAGAACACCACCAGCAATTTTTAATTTTGCTGCAAAGGCCTTAGCAATTAAGTAATACCAGATACTACAAGTTATAATGCAGACTATAATATAAAGCCATAAATGATTCACCAGATCCTTCCAGATACCCCTGGCAAGCACTTCATTCACAATAATATATTCCAGATGCTGAACAGAATATCCCGCAATTCCCATGAACAATGCATCGCTTATGGTTATCTCATAACATATTAGGATATGTATTATCGTTAAGATAGCCAAGGTAATGTACCAGGAAATTGATACCGTATTCATAAGTAATTCAATTTCATATCCACCTACAAAATCCCGTAGATTAATATACAGAACTGACAATACCACAAGTATAAGAAATCCCAGACAGAATTTAATCCAGAAATTATTTTTCCTCTTTGCAAAGGACCAGACAAAAAGCTGCTCTGCAACAACAAGTTCAATAATAAAGCGTAATTCTTCAAAAATGTCAAGTGCGCTCATTACTGCATACCTCCTACATATCTGGTAAATTCCATTAGGAAATCATTTTTCTTATTCCTGCTGATCTGTAACTCATCACCGCCAACTTTGACCATGTTTCCACTAATTGCTTCCACGTATTTTAAATTAATTAAATAACAATGATTACTACGAACAAAATGATACTCCCCCAAACTTTCTTCCAACTCCTTCATCACACCTCGAACTGTAAAATTTCCACTAATGGTGTGGTAAAGCAGATAATGCCGAATTACTTCAACAAATAGAATATCTGATACATGGAGGTGGACCACTCCTTCGGAAGTATTTAATACTAACCTTTTATCCTGATTTCGATTAATATAGCGCATTGCTTTTTGCATCTTTAAAATAAAGTCTGCATAGGATACAGGTTTTATCACATAATCCAACGCTTCAACCTCGTATCCATTAATTGCATATTGAGCCATATTGGTTATGAAGATAAGAACCACATGCTTGTCCATTCTCCGAAGTTCGCGCGCCGTTTCAATACCATTCAACCCCGGCATCTCAATATCCATTAATACCAAATCATAATCCTGGTTGTAAGTGTTCAAAAAGTCATTGGGATGATGAAATACAGATACCTGAATGGCTATATTATTCTCATTTTCAAATCGTTTGATATAACTTTCGAGTAAATCCGTTGTCTTCTTGTCATCATCAACAATAGCCAGCTTCATAGCGACCTCCTTGCTTTTTCTTTCTATCATATTATGATTAAAGTGTCAAAAGTCGTAATCATACTTTAATGATGAATATGTGTGTATGTACATTCTGATGGCGCAGACCGGCATCTTGGGATTGCCTTCTTTTTAGGCAGTCCCAAGATGGTAAGGCAAGTCCAGATGAATGTACATACACACATATTCATCTTAGTAGCTAGAACAGACTTTTGACTCTTTAATCATATTATACAGCAAAGACCTCTGCAACTAATCGTTGCAGAGATCTATACTTTTAATATCTTTAATATTTACTTATCTATTAATTATTATTTCTTTTTTTCTGCTTTATCAATCTTGTTGTTATGAATATCAATACAAATGCTACCAGTGCACCAACAACCACATCAGCAGCAACCAAAGCTTTTCTCCATAGCGGCAGGATAGCAACGATTTTACTGTCACTTGAAATTCCGTTCATGGCATTGCTATTCGTAATTGCATAGACAACATTTTTAGCAGCTCTTTGCATATTAGTTATAACAGTAGGTGTCATCTGATCCTCTGGTATTACCCATAGTGTTGCATCCGTATTTAACCACAAATCAGTTCCTGCCTCTAACCCTTCACGAAGGTCTTCGTAAGCAAATACAGAGAAGGATGCCTGATCGGTGATAACCATACCTTCAAATCCCCATTCATCTCGCAGGGTAGAAGTCATTAAGCCATAGTGTCCACCTGTCCATCGTGCACCAATACGATTCATACTTGCCATCATACCAAGTGCATTCCCTTCACGAACAGATACTTCGAAAGGTTTCAAATACACTTCACGAATGGACTGTTCATTAGCAAACATTGCACCACCAACGCGGTTCGTTTCCTGATCATTTAATGCAAAATGTTTTACGGTTACAACAGCACCTTTGGACTGTGCACCAACTACAGTACTTGCAGTCATCTTACCAGAAAGGAAGCTATCCTCTGAGTAGTACTCAAAGTTTCTACCGCTATATGGAGAACGATGAATATTAGATGCTGGTGCATACCATACAGCGACACCAAGTGCAATACTGTCTTCACCGATACATTTACCAAACTCTTCTACTAAATCCACATTCCAGGTAGAGCCAATTACCACTTCAGGAGGGTAGGAGGTACCACTTTCACCACCAACTAAGGTTCCTGAAATCCCTGCAGGGCCGTCTTTATCTACAGTAGCAGGTAATTGAATTGATTCAATACTTGAGGTAGAATATCCACCGATACGTACTAACGTATCCAAATCTTTCACAGACATCTGCTGAATTAAGCTATTCCATAAATCTTCTTTATAATCTAAGCCGATTAAAGTAGCTGCATTTAATTTACCGAATTCTTCACTGGTAACAGCCGTCACAGGTTCTGTTATAGAGTCATTTTCACTGAAAGAAATCTCTAAATCCTTTAACAAGTTATCAGATGCAGTTAATGTTCCCTCTGCATAAGTTGTTGGCCAGGTACCTGTCCAGTTGCTTCTGCTTAAATAAGTGAACTCTGGGTCATAGTAATTCATATCCGCTTCTTCAAACTGATTGGTAATCTCGTTACCGGTAGCCTTAGATACCGCATAGGTTTTATTATCTAATTCCTTAACAGTAACCTTATTCGTTAACGCTGACTGACCGTCATAGTCCATACCATCTGTTGTTGTTTTTCCTTTTGCAGCTAAGATATTGTTCAACGCATCATGTGCATTTAGTCCTGCTGCAAAGTAGTAATCACCAGCATCTACAATATAAGTACCATATCCCTTTGCATCATAGGTCTTCATCTCTTCCTTGTCTACAGATACAGTAACAGTTTCACTCTTACCTGCTTCAAGTAAAGAAGTTTTCGCAAAGCCAACTAATTCAGTAGATGCCTTTTCAATTCCATTTGCCTTATCATAATCGGTGTAGGGAGATTGCATATAAATCTGAACAATGTCCTTACCTGCCACATCACCTTTATTTGTTACTTTAACAGAAACTTCAAATGTATCGTCTGTTTCCTTCACACTATAATCTGACCATTCAAAATCAGTATAGGATAAACCATATCCCAGAGGGAATTGTACTGCTGAAGCATAGTCATAATTTGCTTTGTCCTCATTACCTAATACAACATCTTCGTATCTGGTTTCATAATAAAGATATCCAACATAGATTCCTTCGCCGTATACCATGTATGCATTGCCACGATCTACCGTACTATTTGCAATTGTATAACTGCCGAAGTTCTCCATGCTAGGAGCGCTTAAAGAGTCATAAGCATAAGTATCAACAAGCGCTCCAGATGGATTAACAGTACCGTTGAGTACATCTGCTACCGCATAAGCACCGGTTTCACCAAGGGCGCCAATCCAGAGACAAGCATCAATATCATACTCATTAAGGAAGCCCAGTTCCATTGCGTTCTGAGTGTTTAATAGTACCACAACTTTATCAAAATTAGCAGTTGCAAGCTCCAGCATGGATCTTTCTGCATCATCAAGTTGTAAATAAGCATAACCACTTTCCAGTGGAGCGGAAGAAAGGTCAGAGCTTTCACCACCGGAACGACCGATTACTACCACTGCTGCATCATTGTATTCTGCAAAGCTTGCTTTTACCTCATCGGTATATTCATCTGCTGGCACTTCATTTACAGCAAAAGCACCTTGTCCATATACGTCAGGAGTAGTCTTTCTATAAGAAGAACCTTTCCCTGTTTCGTAGAAATCCCAAAGGGTTTTATTTAATTGAAAGCCTGCATTTTCAAACGCTGTTTTTAAATTTACAGCCTTTGTAGCATCTACGGAACCAGCACCGCCGCCACCATAGATTGGATCAACACTATCCTGCCCGAATACACTGATCTTAGCCTCGGAACCTAAAGGAAGTACATCATTTTGATCTTTCAGAAGAACAATACCCTCTTCTTCAATCTTAGTTCCAAGTTCCTGTAAATGCGCAGTTCTTTCTTCTGCTGTTGCATAATCACTGGAATAGTAATCAGCCGCATCACCCTCGGAATTAACAATCTTCTGAGTGGACTGATTAAAGTATACAGAAATTAGGTTCTGATACTTTAATGCATAGGCATTACCGATAATTAGTCCCACAACAAGTGCCACACATAATATATATGTAATCACTGCTGTTATAATGGAAATCCGTTTCTTTTCTTTCATAGCTACCTCCCATAACTTTTATAAATGTTTTTTACAAGGATGAGGATAGCATAAAAGAAATGCCTTGTTGATTTTAAGGCATAGGTTGTAAGGTTTATGGCACAGGTTGTAAGTGAAATGAGCTTTAATAAATGAGATTTACTAATTCATAATATCCTTAATTCCACACAGCAACGGACTCAAAGTATCGATATTTTAATTCATCCGCTTTATTCTCCTCGCTTAACTCTTGAAACCAAGGTTCCTTCATTGCTTTTTCTGTCAAAACATTGGATCTGTAAAGTGTTAATCCAAGTTTATTACAAACATATATATATCCCGCTGTAGCGCTAGGTGTATCAAGAAAGTTGGATTGTTGTTTTATCTTTGCTACTAACTGTTAAATCTAAAAAGCAATATTGTAATTCATTTACAACCATGTAATAAATGTAGTATTATACATTAAACGTGAATAAATCATTAATATTATAGTTGTTCATGAAAATGAGATGAAACTACAAGTTTTTTTCTTGTCATGAATACAAATTGTAATCAATTCTTAAAATGTAGTTTGTTATGTTAAATGTAATGGAGATCAAAACTAAATTATTTAAATAGGGGGATTAATAATGAGAAAAAAATTATGGGTAAAATATTGCATCTATATCTTTGTATTAAGTGGGTTAATCTTTTTAAAGGAATATGTAATTTCCAAACTAGATTTTGCTTTCAGAGCATCATGGGGAGCAGATGTTAGTTACAATCTTTTAATTACTACACCACTAATTTTTAATATACTTATAGGTATTCTTTTAGGAATAGAACATCTTACTATAGAATTCGAAAAACCCGGACGTTGGAAAATTAACCTGCCAAAAATTATTATCGTAGGATTACCTTCCCTGTTCTTTTCATTTACACACCACTACGCAAGTATCAATAACCTCTTAGTACAAACTAAGTTATTAAAATATGCAACACTAGGAACTAATTTCGTGCCAATTTTTCAAATTGTGCTTGGATATGTTTTAATTACAAGCCTTAATAAGTATTACCAAGCAATCATAACCAAATCAACTTGACATTGTACAACCCTCCTACTGATGTTACAATTAATCCGAAAGGATTGATCCGATGAACATAATTTTCTTATCTGAACTAGCAAATGAAGTATTAATAGAATATATGAAAACCAAAGGAGCCGTTGTACTGGTTCCTAAGGATGATAGATTTGAAGCAAGAATTAATAGCCATCCCGATTTAGTTATATCAATTATTGATAATACCTTAATCGTAGATGAAAATGCAAATATAGAGATATTTAAGCAACTAGATACCTTGGGTGTTCCCTATATACTAGGAAACTCAATGCTTACTGCCGTTTATCCCAACGATATTGCCTACAATGCAGTAATTTCAAAGGATTGCCTAATCCATAACCTCAACCATACAAACTCTCTGGTTTTACAACACGCGAAGAATATAGGTAAAAAGCTGATTTCTGTCAAACAAGGTTATACCAAATGTTCCACAGTTGTTGTAAATAACAATACGATTATCACCAGCGATCAAGGTATTCATCAGGCTTCAAAGGATGAAATGAATACACTTCTAATTCAACCCGGCTATGTCCTTTTGGAGGGTCATGATTACGGATTTTTAGGTGGTACCAGTGGAAGTTTTAAAGATACCATAATCTTTCATGGTGATTTGAGCGAGCATCCCGACTTCGAAAAGATAGTAGCCTTTGCAGAAGCTAACGATAAAGAGGTAGTCCATTTCAAAGAATTTCCTTTAACGGATATTGGCTCCATTTTGGTATATCAACATCAAATACTAACTTCTGATGATAAAAACAACTATAACAAACACGTCAACATCCCTGTCTTTATCTCTCATGAAGGCTGTCCAAATGACTGTGTCTTTTGCAATCAAAGAAAAATAACAGCCAAAGCAAATGCCATGACTTTGGAAGAAATATCGGAACAGATTGAAACCTATTCTTCTACACTAGATGATAAAACATATATTGAACTTGCCTTCTTCGGCGGAAGCTTTACAGGAATTGATGCCAGACTTCAAGAAAAGTATCTTAAGCTTGCTGCTCAATATAAGAAGTCAGGCAAAATTCATGCAATTCGTCTGTCCACCAGACCGGATTACATCACAACAGAGATACTTGATAGGCTTAAATTATATCTGGTGGATACCATTGAACTTGGAGTGCAATCCTTACATGATGAAGTTCTTGATGCGTCTAATCGAGGTCATCAAGTTCAAGACGTATATAAAGCAGTAAACCTAATCAAAACCTACGACTTTCACTTGGGCATTCAATTAATGGTCGGGTTACCAGGTGATACAAAGGAACGTGCAGTATTATCCGCCAAACTTGCTGCATTGCTAAAACCCGAGTGCATACGTATTTATCCGACTCTAGTAATTAAAGAAACCGAATTATTAGAGCTATGTAATCAGGGGAAATATACTCCGCTATCCTTAGATCAAGCAGTTGATTGGACAAAAGATATGTATCAGGTCTTCTTAAAAGCACAGATTCCTGTTATTCGCATGGGTCTCCAGCCCACGGAGCTCATAGCGGAAGGAAAAGAAGTCCTCTATGGCCCCTTCCATCCAGCTTTTCGGCAGTTGGTGGAAAGTTCGTATTTCCTTGATTTGATGAAGGACTTTCTTAAGGATGCCAACACAAACGCATCTAACCCAGCAAGCTTTGTTGATGCATCCCTTAGCTTAAGTGTAAACCAAATGAAACAACAAGCCGTTCCACAAGTCATAGACCTAGAAAATCCCTCGGATATTACAATTCTTTGTAATCCGAAGGATTTATCACAGGTTATTGGTCATAAACGGTTCAATATAATAGAACTTAAAAAGGAATATCCAAAGCTTCAAATTCTATCTAATCAGAATATTAAACCTATGACAGTCAAATGTGTAATTAATTATTTGCAAGAGGTGTAACCAAAGTATCTTCCGTACTCTTCTTCCAGATGCATACTGCATAGATCAATAAAACAACTACTTGAAATGCTAAAATTATTAAAGCCTTTGTATCAAGTGAATCTCCAGTAATGCTGGATATGTAATCATGTGCTGCATGCCAAAGAATCACGAGCCAAAGGCTTTTTGTAATGAATACAATCTCTGCAAGTACGAAGCCTACTAAAAATGCGAAGAACATCTGAAGAACAAGATATAGGTTCGTTTTATTATTAAGTATATTGACCAGATGAAGCGTACCGAAAACGATAGAACTCCATAGAATGGCTTTCTTTCTACCCTTTTCCTCCATAAACTTACGAGCTAAACCTCTAAAATAGATTTCTTCGTTAAAACCAACTGCTACAGTAAAAAGTAATAAGATAATATATTGCTTTACCATAACCTCGGGATTAATTCCGAAAACTAGTAGAGGAAGTATTTCTATTATTACTAAAGGCAAATACCAACCTACTTTTTTTGCAGAACCTTCTTCACTTCTACGAAAACCGAATTCTGAAACTGCAAATCTGGATTTTTTCATTATTATAATACCGACAATAACTGAAATTACGAGAAAACCCGTTATTACAAGTATCTGAGGATTTTCTTCTAGTTCGAGAATTTGTGAAAGTGCTGACCCAAAAGCCGTTATAAAGGTACAAATTAGTGCCACTAAAAATGCTGCTAAATACGGATGTCTCTGTGTGTAAGTTTTTGTCATTTGTTTTTCTCCTCTGATTTAAATTTAAACATTAATCCCATAAATGAATTGTTTAATATCTTTCTATTTTCTTCATCACTAAATTTGCAGTTGTTTGTTGCATACATAGATGCAATGCCGTGTGTCGTGAGCCAGACTCCTGTATAAAGATCCCTTGCAGCTTCTCTGCTTAATCCGGTTCCCTGACATATCATATCAATCACTTCATCGTCTCCTTCGGTAGATCCAACTATATCCATTAGGCTTTGCTCCCGGAAGGCGTCTGACATAAATAACAGTTTAAATAGATTCTTCTCGTTCTTAGCAAAATCTATATAAGCCAGCCCCATACCAAGAAATCCATTTTCTGATTGATTCATGGCACTTTCCATATGTCTATTATATAAATTTTCTACCTCTTTATAAACTGAAGTTTTGAGCCCCTCCATCGTGGTATAGACTCTAAAAATCGGATGTACGGAACACCCTAACTCTTTAGCCAAATCCCGTGCATTCAAACTTTCAATCCCTTTTTCTCTAACAATACGAACTGCCCTATTCATTATTTCTTCTTGTGTAATCTTAATCTTTGGTGGCATAAATCCTTCCTTTCATTTATTCATACCATGTGTTACCTAACATCTGTTACCTATTGTATTTTATAAATTGCTATTTGTCAATATGGTAACTTAAAAATAATTTCTGAATTTATAATGTAGCATTTTGAGATAATTTTTATATATAAGAAAGATAAAGCCTCCTTTGAATGAAGTTGTCATATTGACATCCCATTTTCAAAGGAGGTTTTTCCTATAATTACTTATATACATCTGACGCAAGTTCTTCCAACCTTACTATATTTATAACTTCATAACCACTACCCAGTTTCCTTAATACATTGTTCATACACATTGAACTTAATGTCCTTAACAAATGTCGGTAGCTTGTACCCAAAAGTTCTGCTGTATTACTTAGATTTTCATTGAATAGATATATCGTTATATTGTTTCGTTGAACCTGTTCAGCAGTTGCTATAATATAGCTTGCCAACCTGTTTTCTAGTTGATTCAGTAGATTAATCGAACTATTAATGCTTGATCTATCCAACTTCTCTCCTAAGGAAGTACAAATAAATTTATAAAAGGTTAGGTCATTGGCCAGGTGCCCTTTCACATGTTTTAAATGAATCCCTACACAATAAACCTGTTCTAATGCTTGAACATTAGAAGGTGCCGCAGCTGGATTGACGAGCTCTAAATCACCTAATACTTTTAACGGACTGTAGAAACATAGCAAAAGTGATTTCCCATTCGCCAGGCTCTTATATACCTTTGCTTTTCCCTTTACTAGGAAAAGGATGTGTTGAAGTCTATAATTATCTGTGCAGATATGCTCATTCTTCTCATAAGCAAACAGCTCCAGATAGGGTATAATATCCTTACTGAATATCTCAGATAGTTTATACTTATCATAATATAATTGAATTAACTCTCTATCCTCAAGTTTCTTCATTACAACCTCCCATGAACTAATTACGAAGTATAACTGCATTACAAATCCTATAAGAATTATCATCTATATCATTTGTCTTCATTTATCATTGATTACTAACCATTATTCTTATCATCACCAATATTGCTTATCATTTTAAATTAACTAATTAGTTACTGAATTTATTTTTAATCCAATATGACATATGTCATATACGACATTATAACAATTATGATAACCTAAAGCAAATGAAAGGGGGAGTCATTCCATGTACAATTTACTCTCAATGCTAACTGGTGCGATTATCGCAATCATGATATCCATAAACGGTGGGCTTGCAAATGCAACCGGGCTTTATTTTTCCAGTGTTATAATTCATGCAGTTGGATTAGTAACCATAATAGTTGTATTATTAATAACGAAATCCAAAATAGTCATAAAGGATAAAATTCCTTGGTATTACTATAGTGCAGGTGCTATTGGAATATTAACCGTACTTTTTAACAATATGTCGGTCGCTCCGCTTGGGGTATCACTTACTCTTGCTCTTGGGTTGTTAGGCCAATCTTTTGCTTCCATCCTGGTGGATAGCTTTGGTATGTTTGGGATGAATAAAATTACCTTTAACAATAAAAAAGTTATTGGGTTAATTATCATTCTAATAGGGATTGCAACTATGATTCTTTGGAAATAGATTATCACTAAGCCTACAAATTCTTGAAATTTCATTCTTAGTTAGGAGGAATTAAAATGATATACATTATTGTGTCAATGCTCGCTGGCATTACTATCGTACTTAATCGTATTGTAAATTATAAACTAGCCGAAAAAATAGGTGTTTTTCAGAGTACCTTATTTAACTATATTGTCGGCCTTGTTCTAACCTTTGGACTGGTATTAATTTTTGAAAAAAGCTTGTTACCAAGTAGTTCCTCGTTATCCACTTTACCATGGTGGGCGTATTTTGGTGGTATGCTGGGAGTAATTGTGGTAGCCTTATCCAGCTTCCTTACCCCTAAAATATCTTCGTTTTATATGACCTTGTTTATCTTTATTGCACAGCTATTTGCAGGCGGATTAATCGATTTTCTGATAAAACATGAGATATCTCCCAGTAAAATGGTTGGTGGTTTAATCGTGTTTCTGGGTCTTGCCTATAATTTATTTATTGATAAAAATGAAGCTGCAAGTAAAAACTAACCTAAAGTTATTTAATAAATGAAATAGACCATAAAAGAGCTTGTTAAATGTAATTTTAAAACATTTAACAAGCTCTCTTTATTCCTAATTATTTTGTACCGTATGATTATTAAAAGTTGTTATAATGTACTTTATCATAAAGAAGCTTCCTCTCATCATGAGGTTGTTTTTCTTCAGCAGGATATCCAAATACAAGCATACAACCCACTTGATATTTATTTGGTATATTTAAAGCCTTCTTTACGGTTTCCTGTGATTCCATATGGTTTACTCCAATTCTATTTCTTATCTGTATCCAACAAGAACCTATCCCAAGGGAATGAGCCGTAAACTGCATCGTAATAGCAGCAATGGATACATCCTCCACCCACACATCAATTGCCTCCGGATCAGCTGCCACAACAATTGCAAGTTTTGCAGTTGTAAGCTGTCTCACACCATTCTCTCTGCTATTGATCAGCTTTTGCAATTGTTCCTTATCTGTTACAGCAATAAACTCCCACGACCTTACGTTCTTTGAAGTTGGTGCCATCAACCCGCTTTTTAATATCATATCAACTTGATCTTTTTCAATTTCTCTATCTTCAAATTTTCTAATGCTTCTTCTGGTCTTTACTAAATCATAAAACATATCATTACCTCCATATTAACTTATAAATAACAACAATAATCTAGCAAAATAACATATTATCAGCTTCCTATTACATCAATTCCTAATGTGGTAGAACCTTTAATTTCTAACAGCTTTGATAGGTATAAGTCCTACCATTGATTGGTCTCATTCATATTCTATATCCATCCGTTATTCAAACTGTGAATTATATAATCTATAATAAAATCCCTTCTTTTCCATCAATTCCTTATGGCTTCCTTGCTCCACCACATTTCCCTGATCTACCACAAGAATGTTATCCGCTCCTTGAATGGTAGATAGTCGATGGGCGATGACAAAGCAGGTTTTCTTCTCCATCAGCTTTCTCATTGCTTTTTGAATATTAATTTCAGTTCTGGTATCCACATTAGAGGTTGCTTCATCAAGAATTAGCATTTTGGCATCCAGTAGCATCGCTCTTGCTATGGTAAGTAACTGCTTTTGTCCCTTTGAGATATTCATGCCATCCTCATTAACAATAGTATAATAGCCATCTGGAAGCCTTTTTATAAAGGAATGAATACCAGCCATTTTGGCTGCTTCAATAACCTCTTCCATAGTAGCATTTTCTTTACCATAAGCAATATTATCAAAAATACTTCCCTGAAACAGCCAGGTATCTTGGAGTACCATGGCATAGGCTTTTCTTAAGCTTTGTCTGGTCAAATCTCTGGTTTCCTTCCCATCGATGAATACTCCTCCCTCCCAGACATCATAAAATCTCATTAAAAGGTTAATTATCGTAGTTTTACCAGCACCAGTTGGACCAACAATCGCAGTTAGGCTGCCCGGTTTTGCATGTAAGAATAAGTTCTTAATAATAATTTTTTCTGGTAAATAACCAAAAGAAACATTCTCTAGTATTACCTCTCCCGTAACAGCTTTAAGCTCTACCGCTTCTTCTCTGTCCTTAACTTCTGCCGCTTCATCCATTAATCGAAATACTCGTTCTGCTGCGGCTGCTGCCGACTGAAGTTCACTAATAATGTTTGCTGCCTCATTAATTGGACCGGAAAATTTCCTGGAATACTGTATAAAGGATGAAATATTACCTAGCGACATCATGTTATATAGATACAGAATTGCACCAAACACCGTAATTAAGGATAAGGATAAGTTGTTTATTGCATTAACCGTTGGTCCCGTCATACTGCCGTAATATTCCGTATCGTAATAAGCATCCACAGTCTCCGTATTAATCTTATCAAACCGTAACATAACGGAATCCTCTGCGGCATATGCTTTGATAGTTTTCTGTCCAGATACCATTTCCTCAACAAATCCATTCATTTCGCCCAACTTTGCGGATCGTCTCCGATATAAAGGGCGTACTTTGTTAGCCATATAACGGGTGTAAAGAAAAGATAGCGGTATTGTAACCAGCATTACAAGGACAAGCACCGGTGAAATGATGATCATCATAATTAAAGAGCCCACAATGGTTATTACACTGGCAGCAATCTGTACCACATCGGTGGAAAGTGAAGTATTCACCGTGTCAATATCATAGGATATCCTACTTATGATATCCCCTGCCTGATGACGATCAAAGTATCCCACCGGCAAGTCAACTAATTTCGTAAATAAGTCTTCTCTCATCTTGCGCACAATTTTCTGACTGAAGCGTATCATTAAAATTGATAATACATAGGAAAGTGCTGAAGAAATCACATAAAACACCACCATCCAAGCAGCATAATAAAATACTTTCTGAAATACCACCAGGCCCTTCCCAGGTTGAATTGCATCAATTGCATAGCCCGATAGCAAGGGTCCTAGTAACGCAAACAAGTTACTTACTACGGTAAGAACAACTGCCAGTGTCAGCATCCATTTATAATGAAACATATAGTTCCACAAACGTTTTAAGACTAGCTTTGTATTTTTAGGTTTATCCGTTTTTTCACTCATTTTTGCTTTTCCCATTGTGGAATTCGTTATACCGGCCATACAGCACCTCGTTTCTTATAATACCTAACATTAATTGCAGTACACTAGCCTTCATTTCAAAGTTAAACCAAGTATCAATTACATTAACTGCGACTGATAAATCTCATGATAGACGTTGCAATTATCAAGTAGCTCTTCATGAGTCCCATAGCCAGCAATATGCCCTTCTTCTATCACAAGGATATGATCTGATTTCATTACGGAACTGATTCGTTGTGCAATTATAATGGTAGTTGTATCCTGATAGTGTTCTCTGATTGCTTTTCTAAGCAAGGAGTCCGTTCGATAATCCAACGCACTGGAAGAATCATCTAGAATTAATATTTCCGGATGACCTGCTAAAGCTCTTGCTACCAATAGTCGCTGCTTTTGACCGCCACTTAAATTACTCCCCTTTATAGCTAATTTAAAATCTATATCACTTTCAAGCTCCTCAATAAATGCCTCTGCCTGTGCATATCTCGCAGCCTCCCATACAGCATCCTGTGAAAGATTTCTGCCTATGCTTATGTTTTCATAAATCTTATCTGCAAACAGTACATCATTTTGAAAAACAACCCCGAACTTCTGTCTTAGCTCTTGTTTATCAAAGCTTTTCACATTCTTACCGTCTATGGTGATAGTACCACTATTCACATCATAAAATCGCATTAAAAGATTGACCAGTGTCGTCTTTCCTGATCCAGTAGAACCTATAATTCCAAGACTTTCACCCTTTTTCATACCAAAAGTAATATTTGTAAGGCAGGGTTCATCTGCATAGGAGAAGTACACATTTTCAAACTCAATATGATACTCGGGTTTTTCAGTCTTCAATTGCTCCACCCGCAGATCCTCCTGAGCGTCTAGTACTTCCGCTATTCTTTCTGCTGAAGCACTTGCTTTAGAAAACACTACAAAAATTCTGGTAATTGCCATAACAGCTTGTAACATAATCGTAAAATAAGATAGGAAAGCAACAATTTTACCCGGTTGGGAAGCTCCAATATTAACGCGATATGCACCAACTACTACAACTAAGGTTAGTCCTAGATTTAAAATCGCATTCATAATTGGATTGGTAACTGCCATAATGCTGCCAGCCTTTTGCTCTTCCTCCGAAACCTTACCATTAATATCTGAAAATCGTTCCTTTTCATATTGAGTTTTGGAAAGTGCCTTTATTACACGGATACCAGATATGTTTTCTCTGACTATCCTTATCATCTTATCCGTTAATTTCTGAACCTGGCTGTATAGGGGAATTCCCTTTTTAGAAACATAGTAGACAACAATAGCCAAACACGGCAGTATGCCAATTAATACTAATGCGAGAACTGGTTCAAGAGTAAATGTAATTATAACTCCACCGATTAATATGAGTGGTGCTCTGACACCGAGCCTCTGTATCATTCCAATCATATTGTGTATGTTGTAGGTATCCGATGTCATTCGGGACTCTAATGAGGGGATTGTGAAAGCATCCAATTGATTTCCGGAAAGGTTAATTATCTTCTGAAACAGGTCATGGCGTAACTTCTCCACCGTATTTCTAGCTACTTTGGAGGCCATTCTGTTAGCAATAACATTAAAGGTTCTTGCTCCCACCGATAACCCCAGCATTACAAGACCCCACCATAGAATTAAAGATACTTTCTTCTCAGGTATGATATTATCAATAATGAAAGCTAGCACCCAAGGTAAGCCCAAATCCATAAAGGTACCAAGTACCTTTATCAAAAACCCAAACATCATACGTGGAATATATGGTTGAATGTAGATCATTATCTTTTTCATTGCAATTACCTCTAAGCTGTTATGTCATTTATACTTTTATTAACTTTTTATCAAATACAAGTTTAAGTCATTCTTTTATTATATATTTTTAAAATAGCATTCGCAAGTGACAAACCGAAAGAAATTTCCTCGCCATGAAACGATAGAAACAGCCTCCCTTTTTCTATAAAGTTATCTACTGATATCTTTGTTAGAAAATGGAGACTGTTTCTTAGTTTATGGATTATTCACTAATCTAGCTTACATTCTTATCTTAATTTCTTATTAAGTAATCAAAAGCACTTAAGGCTGCAGTTGCACCAGAACCCATGGAAATAATAATCTGCTTATAAGGACTGTTAGTGCAATCTCCTGCTGCAAAAACACCTGGAAGACTGGTTGCATTATGTGTGTCGACAAGAATTTCACCCATGCGGTTACGCTCAACCGTATCACCTAACCACTCTGTGCTTGCCACAAGACCGATCTGGACAAATACACCCTGTAACTCTACATGTTGTTCTTCACCCGTTGCTCTGTCCACAAAAGTAATACCATTCACTTTATCTGTTCCGGTGATTTCCTTTGTCTGAACATTCTTGTATACCGTTACATTAGGCAAGCTGTAGAGTCTTTCCTGTAGTACTGCATCTGCTTTTAGCTCTGGCATGAACTCAAGCACAGTAACATGCTTAACTACTCCTGCAAGATCGATGGCTGCCTCAATTCCGGAGTTGCCTCCACCGATTACTGCAACATCTTTATCTTTGAACAATGGGCCGTCACAATGAGGACAGTAAGCCACGCCTTTATTCTTAAATTCCACTTCCCCTGGTACACCGACATTACGCCAGCGAGCACCCGTAGAAATAATAACGGTCTTGCTTTTTAAGATAGCACCATTTTCAAGTTCAACTTCAATAAGTTCCTTTTTCTCCAGACTCTTTGCTCTTTGCAAGCTCATAACATCCACGTCATAATCTTTTACATGTGCCTCTAAGCTTTCAGCAAGTTTTGGACCCTGGGTGTACTTTGTACCGATAAAGTTCTCAATTCCTAGGGTATCTCTTACCTGACCGCCAAAACGTTCTGCAACAATACCAGTACGAATACCTTTACGCGCAGCATAAATAGCTGCACTTGCACCAGATGGACCACCCCCAATGACAAGAACGTCAAAAGGTGCTTTTTCTTCAAATTCTGTTGCATCAGTAGCTGTTCCAAGTTTCGCTAGAATCTCTTCTAACACCATACGACCACTTCCAAAAAACTCTCCATTTAAGTAAATGGAGGGTACTGCCATAACATTTTTACTTTCTACTTCTGATTTAAAAGCAGCTCCATCAATCATGGTATGGGTAATTCCAGAATTCAATATACTCATTAAGTTAATTGCCTGTACTACCTCTGGGCAGTTATGGCAACTTAAACTGATATATGTTTCAAAATGGTATTCCCCTTTCACCTTCTTAACCTGATCGATTAATTTTTCCTCTACCTTTGGTGCTCTTCCGCTCACCTGTAAAAGTGCTAATACCAAAGAAGTAAATTCATGTCCTAAAGGAATTCCTGCAAATGTTACTCCGGTATCTTCATTCAGGCGATTTACGCTAAAACTAGGGGTTCTTGCCAGGGTTGTGTTCTCTCTCTTTATCTTTGTAGTCATTGCTACAATTTCGTCAATAAGCTCTGACATTTCCTTTGATACACTGTCATCACCAACACTGACTTTAATCAGTATATCATTTTCCAGAAGCTCCAGATAACTTGCAAGTTGTCCTTTAATCTCTGCATCCAATATCATTATAATCCTCCATAATATGGCAACTTATGCCGTTTTATCATATAACGAAAGAGCCTGTTGACAGACTCTTTCGTTATATGAGCTTTTGTAATAAACATTTATGATAATCTAGGTGAGTTAAACTCTCCAAGCTCACTCTATCTAAAGTTACTTACAGCTTTATTTCACCTTAGATTTTTCCAACAAGGTCAAGGCTTGGCTTAAGAGTTGTGCCGCCTTCTTTCCATTTCGCAGGACAAACTTCGCCAGGGTTATTTCTTACATACTGTGCTGCTTTGATCTTGTTAACAAGGATACTCGCGTCACGACCAATATTACCAGCATTGATTTCTGCTGATTGAATTTTACCATCTGGATCAATAATAAAGGTACCGCGATCTGCAAGACCATCTGCTTCAATTAGTACGTCAAAGTTACGAGAAATTGTATGGGAAGGATCACCAATCATAATATAAGTAATCTTCTTAATTGCTTCTGAATGGTCATGCCATGCTTTATGTGTAAAATGAGTATCTGTAGAAACAGAATATACTTCAACACCAAGTGATTTCAGAGTTTCATATTCGTTCTGCAAATCTTCTAACTCTGTAGGACAAACGAAGGTAAAATCTGCTGGATAGAAACAAACCACACTCCACTTACCTTTAAAGTTTTCCTGTGTTACTGTTAAGAACTTTCCATTCTGAAATGCCTGCGCTGTGAATTCTTTTACTTCTGTTCCGATTAATGACATAATTTTGACCTCCAAATTTTATTTATTATATTAATAATAGTAATTATTACTGTTATCACTATATAACATTGTAAAAAGTTTGTCAAGAAAATAATTCAAGTTTTTCTATGATATTCTTGTAC
This sequence comes from Bacillota bacterium, assembly GCA_023407575.1. GTDB lineage: Bacteria > Bacillota > Clostridia > Lachnospirales > Lachnospiraceae > Mobilitalea. Next base: position 65,646 of record JAEYLX010000014.1, on the reverse strand, counting down.
CTATAAAAGTATTTCACATTTCCTTATAAAAATACCAGAAATAATGAAATCAGTTGCTACAGTAATCTCATTATTTCTGGTATTTTAAAAAAATTGTTAAAATCCTATTTACTATAGGTTTATCTTGTTATTACGATAGCATTAAGCTTGTAGATTTACTGTCTTTAAACACTCCAGCCCAGGCTTTCCTGTTGTATATGATAGAGTTTAGCGTATAATCCCTTATTCTCTATTAACTCCCCATGGGTACCTTCTTCTACCAATTTTCCTTCCTCAAGCACGACTATTTTATCTGCCCCTACAATGGTACGAAGCCGATGAGCGATAACGACTACTGTTTTTCCTTTAATTAATCTAGTAATCGCTTCTTGAATTAACACTTCATTTTCAGGGTCCAATGACGCAGTTGCTTCATCCAGCAATACAATTGGTGCATCCTTAAGTAAAGCTCTTGCGATGGAGATTCTCTGACGTTCACCGCCAGATAAGGTATTGCCATTTTCACCAAGGACTGTCTGATAACCCTGTGGTAAGTTATTTACAAACTCATCACAACAAGCAGCTCTTGCGGCGTTTAAAACCTCTTCCTCTGTTGCATTAAGATTACCGATTCTAATGTTGTTATACACAGTGTCATTGAATAGAACTACATCCTGGAACACAAAGGACATATAACTCATTAAATGCTCCGGGTCAATGGTCTTAATATCTATACCACCGATTGTAATGTTACCTTCCTTTACATCCCAGAATCTAGCGATTAGCTTCGTAATTGTACTTTTCCCGCAACCAGATGGACCAACCAGAGCTGTAATTCCATTTATCGGTATGGAAAAGGTCATGTCCTTAATAACGGTATCCGCGGGATTATTACTGTCTCGATATTGGAAGGACACATTGTTGAATTTGATCTTGTAGTCCTTTAACTTGGTATCTTCATCACCCTCCATAATCTTTGTATTCAATAAGGTACGCATTCGTTTTGTAGCCTGCTGCATATAAAACAACTCCGGAAGCAAAGTGAGGATTGTAAGAATTGGTCCATAAATTCTTACCACAATGAGAAAGAACATTAGGAGCGGAATAATCTCTACACTGCCCTTGGTTAGCAAGTAGGTTCCTAAGAATACCGTTAGTCCGGTCCCAGCCTGTAATATCATCTGTGCTCCGGTTACAAGTACACCTGTACCAAACTCCATTCGGATTGCCATTTTCATCAAGTTCTTTAAAGCGCTACTTAAAACATCAAACTTAGATCCCTCTAGCCCACAAGCCTTAATTACCTTAATACCATCCAAATACTCCTGAATTTGATCCGTAGCTTTTAGTTTAGAGGTAATCTGCTTGGTACTAAGCTTTTCCTGTCGCCTCCTGCTACCAATAATTATGAGTAAAGAAATTGGTACTGTACAAAAGGTTGCCAGCGCTAATCTCCAATCAAAGATGGCAAGCATAGCACATATCAAGGTTACAGAGATACCATTGGATATTAATTGTGGAATAATATGACTCATAACATGTTCACTGTTGGCACAGTCATCCATTATATTTGTTGTTACTTCGGACAAATTCTTTGAATTAAAGAAGTTCATGGGCAGCTTACGAACATGTTCCGCCACTTTTGTTCTCGTATTTTCCGCTTCTATATAAGAAGTAACATAAGTCTTTTTATAATCATTTTTGCTAGCCAAAAATACGAGGAACGCAGCTACAATTCCAAGTCCAAAGTAGATCCACATTCTGGTCCAGGATATGCTTTCACCCATAAACGGTTTTAATATTTCACTAAAAACCTGAATACTGATACCAAAGGGAAACATCAGTGATAAATTTGTAATCGTACATGCAAGTATTGCTTTTTTTAAATCCTGATATCCCTTGTCTGTCAGCATTAACATTGATTGTAATTTACGCATTTGCTTTCACCTCGCTTCTATCCATTTTCCAGCTTATGGCTCTAGTATATAGCTCCCACATACTATGATATTTACCCTGCAGTTCAACTAATTCCTTATGTGTTCCTTGTTCAATAAGATTACCTTTATCCATCACTAGAATTTTGTCAGCATTCTTAATTGTAGAAAGACGGTGCGCAATCATAATGACAGTCTTTCCTTTAATCAACTTCTCAAAAGCACGCTGAATTAAATATTCATTTTCGGGATCCGCAAAGGCAGTTGCCTCGTCAAGTATAATAATCGGTGCAGCTTTTACAATGGCTCTGGCAATTGCAATACGCTGCTTTTCGCCACCGGAGAGATACACTCCTTCACTTTGGATTACCGTCTGGTAACCCTTCGGTAATTTTACAATAAAGTCATGACACTGTGCTGCTTTGGCTGCCTTCATGACCTCGTCGTCTGTAGCCAGGGGATTACCCATTCGAATATTCTCCATAATACTTTGTTTGAACAGGAAGACATCCTGAAAGACAAAGCTTACCTGCTGCATGAGATATTCCGTACTCATTTTACGGATGTCTACACCGCCAATCATAATTTCTCCTTCGGTAACGTCAAAGAACCTTGGAATCAAATGAGCGATGGTGCTCTTTCCTCCGCCCGAGGGACCTACAATCGCTGTAATCTCTCCTTGCTTTGCCTGGAAGGAAACTGCAGATAATGCCTCACTATCCTCCTGATAACGGAAGGATACTTGATTAAACTGGATATCAAACCGGCTAACCTTTGCACTAATCTCCGGTTGTGGTAATACTGGTTTCTCAAGTATCTCGTCCATTCGATCTACACCACTGATAATCTGCATGCTCTTTGTATTCACATACATAATCTTTAACATAATAGACGCTATGGACGGAACAAAAAGGATATAGAACATGAAAGTTACCGAAAATTCCTTATAATCCTTTGTATTACTTCCAATGAGAATTCCCACCGGTAACAGGAATAAGTAAATATTATTAATCACTGTGATAAAGCCAGACATATAGTTTTCCCAACTTAGAGTATAAGGAATTACTATTTTCGTATAGTTCGTGATGGTATCATGAAGCCTGCGAAAGGAATAGACCGTCTGCTTAAATGCCTTAACAACTGATATACCTCGAATATATTCAACAGAAGCATTATTCATTTCTTCCATGGAATTCTGATAGTTCTTCATCATATTCTTTGCACCATCATTTCCATATGCAATAAATTCAATGATAAATGCAATAATTATCCCCAGAATAGCGGCTAAACCAAAGCGGTAATCCACAGATAATAAGATTATCAACATGACAATCGGTGCCACGAAGGATGCAACCAAATCAGGCAGCATATGTGCAATAAAGCCCTCTATCTTCTCAATATTATCATCCATAATCTTTCGTAGTTTGCCACTTCCAATAATCACATGAAAGCCTAACGGTACCTTAGCCAGATGAGAAGCAAAATTAATCTTCAGCTCATAAAGCGTACCAAAAGCCGCTAGATGGGAGCACATTAGTGCCGCGAAATACAAAAGAATGTTAACAATAATTCCTCCAAACCCTAACCATCCATAGGTAATGACTTTTGTCGTGTCAAGCTCGCTATACTCTGGATACACTAAGATAATCTCACGTATAATATAAAACATCATTATGTAGGGTATAAATGATGCAATTGAGGATAGTGCTGATAAAATGACGGATGATATCATCAGCGGTTTCTTTGTAGCCGCCAATTCCATTAACCTTCCCATGCCTTTTTTCGGTTGTTTCTGCTTCCTCGCCTTTTTTTCCATAACCACTCTACCTTTCTATATGTAACAAAATTCTAAAAAACTATGTTACAACTTTGTTATTGCTTCTTTATCATTCGAAGGAAACACACTAATCAAGTTTTAAATGTTTTAAATCAATGTTATCACTTATTCCTTCGGATAATAGAATGAGCATAAGTTAGATTTTTCTAACTCATGCTCATTCTATTATTTTTAAGTATTAAATTCTACTCCATATGTTCAAAAACGCTCCAAACGGTTACTGCATTTCTTATTTTGCATACTCTTTGGGATTTATACCAATTACCGAACGAAAGGCTCCTGCAAATTTACTGGCATTCTGATACCCCACCATTGCAGCTACCTCGTTTATTCGATACTTACCTTGTTTAATCAGCAATGCCGCACACTCCATCCTTCTAGTTCTTAAGAACTCATAGGGAGAAGTTCCATAGATATTTTTAAAACCCGTTTTTAGCATTGTCAGCGATATCTCATGCTTTTCTGCCATTTGCTCCAATGTAATGCGACAGGATAAATCCTCGAGCAACTCATCCTTAATTGCTTTAATTTTCTGTATGGTTTTCTTTTCATAATAACTTCTACTATATCTAAATTCAATGTTTTTATCTGCCAACAATAGGTACAGAAGTTCTAAAACTTTTATTCTAATAAAGGTCATCTCCTTCATCGGGTCTGACTGATAGATATCCTCTAATATATTTTTTATAGCAACATCACCTCTTAACACAAAAATATTATTATTAAAGCAGAGGGTTCTAATTAATAAGTTTATATCAACGGAAAAATCTTTGAAAATATTTTGTTTACATTTATCAATCACGTCCAAATCAAAAGTGATACCAAAACCTTTGAATACCTCCAAGGGAAATCTCGAGCATACAGACTCGTATATATTATGAAAAGCCAATAATTCACCTTGACCAATACTAAAGAAGTGATTATTCTTTAATTCAACTTCATAAACTCCCTCATGACTATAGCTTAATTGAAAGTACCGATTAAGCTTAAACTTTCCGGAGAAATGATGCTGTGTCTTATAATCATTATAGTAAATATCTACGCCTGGAAATACAGAGCAAACCATCATACTACCGACACCGTTATCATCCGATATCTCATAAAGTACTGCACTTTCTGACCTGTTTTTCTCCTTTAGACCAAACTGTGATACATCTACAAAGTCTTTTTTGTATACCATCGTCATCATCCTCCAATAGTTAGTTTAGACTAACCATATAGGTGTGTCAAGAATAATATTTCCAATCTTTATCAGCGGATAAGTTTTTTAATTGACTAATTTGAAAACAAAATGTGATTATGCTATACTAAAAGAAATAAATGAAGTCATAACTCAATATATTACCATTAAGAATGGAAGGTTAACACGATGAATGAATCTGTTGAAAACTACTTAGAAACCATACTTGTATTGGGTCAAAACCTACCAGTTGTACGGTCCGTTGACGTTGCAAATGATATGGGCTTTAAAAAGTCCAGTGTAAGTGTTGCAATGAAGAACCTTAGAGAAAAAAATTATATTACAGTTACAGAAGCTGGATTTATTCATTTAACCGAAGAAGGCAGAATAATTGCGGAAATGATATATGAAAGACATAAAGCGCTCTCCTCGTGGTTGGTACAACTTGGCGTTGAAGAGAAGATAGCCTTGGAGGATGCCTGTAAAATGGAGCATGTGATTAGCCAAGAAAGCTTTGAGGCAATGAAGAAACATATTGCCAGTCATAGTAAGTAAGCTTTGTTGCAAAGTTTTTCTACTTTTCTTCTTGCTTTTTTAAAAGGGTAGATTATAATGATGTTTATGAGTTAGAAACTCCTAACATTATTTCATAGTTGTGTTTCTTAAATAAAAGAACGACTATTCTTACCGTACCCCCTAGCTTTGACGAAGGAGATATATATGCCTGTAATTAAAACACTCATCTATAATGATACCCGTAACTTTAAAATTGAATATTATACATATGGTAAGGAAACTGAATATCCTGTCCTCTTTATGCACGGCTCTGTCCCTATGCCCTTTTCCAAAGAGCTTTCCGACTTGATATCTGAACTTAACCTATATGTTATTGTTATATTACGTCCTGGTTACGGTTCCTCCTCCCGACTTGAGTATAAGAACATATACGAATATGCAATGTTATTAAAGAACTTCGTTACTGACCTACAACTAAAGTGCTTCGATGTATTGGGATTATCCGCAGGTGCTCCTTATTGTTACGCACTAGCCGCTGCATATCCTAACCTTGTGAATAAGGTTAACATCTGTAGTGGTATTCCACTCGTTAATAACAAGTCTATATTTCACATGAACTCTAGAGGAGATCGCTTCATATTCTCTCTATCCAAATTTCTTCCCGCTGGAATTATTGGTAAATATGGATTAAAGGCAATGGAAGCACAGGAAAAGAAAAAGGGCTGGACGGATGCAGAATGCGGGGAAACAATGGATGTAGTATTTGAAAAATACGTAAATCCCAATTGGTATGGTATTGGATATTCAACTACTTTACAGTATAAGTACTGGGGTTTTGATGCAGAGACAATTACGAATAAAGTATTTATTTATCATAGTAAGGGTGATTGTTTAATACCTTTTCACATTGCACAAAATAGTGCGAAATTATTAAAGAATAGTCAGGTCATTGAATTTGAAACAGAGAATCATGAATCTGAAAAAATTATATTTATAGCTATAGGAGATATCTCGAAGAGGTTCTTCTTAGCTCCATCCATCCGGCATCTATGCTTTTAATTCAGCTATGATGGAATCTAGTTCATCTGATTGCTTATGTGTAAGCCTTACTCTTAGCATTCTATCCTTTTCTGTAGACATTATTGCACCTCCAGTATCTCTTTATACCTATATTGTATCACATCGTAATACACATATCAGGCATTTACAAAAGAAAAACCCGGCTTACCTTTTTATTAGCTTGCCGGGTGCTCCTATGTATTAATTTCTACTATAAATAAATTAGCGTAATGAAAGCTTTTTAAGTTTTATACCATCAAAATCTCTTTACTTACTTGTGATTTCGCCTCTAATGCTTATTGATATTTAGTGTTAATGAATAATATTTAATTTTGTATCAAAACTTAATCTGAAGCAGTTTTCTCTAAACGAAAGAAGAGTCCATTTATTACTAGTGTTGCAATATCATTTGTGTCTATAATTAAGTCAAATGATTCATCGTAATTTTTAAGGATAAATGAAATACAAAAAATGGTGGTATACCATCCCATATATCAGATGGCTGTCTATAAACTGAGAACAAATCATCCCAGTTCATGATTTGATAACCTAATAATTAAATTATTTTCATTCAATTCAGTTTCTGTAGTTGCCTCAGCTCCATGATATTCAACACTTTCGCCTAGATATTCTGTTACTTTCCAAACGCCAGTAATAGCTGACATTTCCTCAGTATCTAAGATACTCAAATTAGAATCATCATTTTTATCCCTTCGTTGATTAACACAAAATATAATTGCTATAAATAATAGAATCACAATCAAAATAATAAGTACTCTACTTTTTTGGTTTTGTATAATCTCTTTTAACATCATAATCCTTCTCAAAATCTCCAAATTTTAGAATTTCATATTCGTCCATTCGCCTAAGTTTTAATCCCTCATATTATACACCCTTTGTATTTTTAGTTCTTTTGCGCTTCTTCCCGGGCGGTAACCGAAGCTTCCATCCGCGAACTGTGTTTCGTAAATTGGCATCAGTTGTTGTGCAATGGCTTGTTGAAAAATGGCGGTTTTTGACTGTTGGAATACCAAGCTTTCGCATTCCACTGTCTGCTTTTGGGATTTCTTTGCGTCTTACCGGATCGGGTGTATATTTCCCTTTGTATATCTTCTCGATAGTGACTTCTTGATTATCCCGTAGGTATGCTCCTATCTCATCAACGGGTATTCCATCAATCCCCGGTGCTCCCTTGTTTGCCTTCACCCTTTTATAAGCTCTGTTTAGGTTGTCCTTATACAGTATCTTTTCCAAGAGTTCTGGCTGCGCACTGTCCTTTTATTTCCATATCGAATGAAATGACCTACGCACTTCCGCATACCCTTCATGTTCCGCACTATCTCTTTGCGGACAGTCTATGTTATCAGAGTTTTCTGCCTTCATCAGTCATTCCTCCTTCCTCGGTCATACTAGGGACTCCTATTTATTCGGTCCTTCATCTCTCGACTACTACGACCTCTGCTGACTCCTGCATGCTCAGTATTACCTTGCGATAATAGTTACTCCTTTCAGAGCGCATCATGCAGATCTCCCCGGGTACCCGCACATTCCTTCTCTCCATCCCTCTGCCATATTTACCACAATCGGTTCCATGTAGTTATTGGGCTTCAACTTGTCAAGCAGCCTTACCCCCGATTTTAGCCTGATATGATTTCTGTGCGTCAGACCAGAGATTTTCCATCTGGCTTCCTTTAGATTCGTAGTCACCCACGACACCCTTGCCATTGGCTATGTCCTTCCTACTACCTGGCGGACTCGGGACTCACACCCGTTGAAACGTACGCCCGTCGGACGCACTAGAAAAAGGCTACAACAATAGAAACTGTGTGACCTTAGCAATAATAGCAAATTTAACCAATAATTCCTAAACTAAAAAGTAAATACATTTTTCTTGAAATCGCTCCATATTAATGGAAAATTATCTTCATGCATTTTTATTCCTTGCTTGGTAAAAGTAATTAATTTCATGTCATTATCTGAAGCTGGTTCATATCCAATAATAATAGAGCCGATATCATATTTACTAATAATTGATTGAAATTTATTAACAAATTGCACACAATCATTACTAGTAATGCTATCTTTGATTAACTCACTATCTTCAAAATTAATAACAATATCCCCTAAAACTTTATCAAATGATATTACTGTCATGACGTCGTGTATACAAAGTCCTAGTTTGACTTCACTTATGTATATATTCCCAGTTCCTGGTTTTGAATAAAACTCCTCTAAGCTTTCTAACATTTCAAACTCAATATCTCGCTTATTATGTTCGTCATAGAAGTGAGAAGAAATTATCTTTTGTTTATCAAAACATAGTTCTCCAAATATAATCCTATCTAAATCATTGCTTTTCACGTTCTCTATAATGATTTCTAAATTGTTCACTAGCTCTTTAAGCACCTTTCTTATTTAACTTGGTCAATAAATCCTTTAAATGTTCCAACCATATTAAGACGTATACCTCTTCCATCTGGTAACATCTTCTCTAAAAATGAAATACCATTTGTTTGAACTGTTTTTAATTCCCCCGGTCCACTAATTATGTCTTGTTTACATTATGATTAATATAATTAAATCTGTCTCGAATTGCAGAAAATATGTCTACGGATTATGAGTAGCATGTTTCTATTTCTGTTCCCTTTATTTTTTCTACTGCTCATTTCTATATTCTTTTTCCGTTTTATGCTTTGCCCGTTTTTTCCTGGAATATTAACGGTTCCATATTTATTCTTAGTACAGTTTTATCTTCTTTGGCATTGATTAGGGAAGTAATCTGATTTTTCATATCATAACTATAGGTTTCTGTTGTACCGTCTGGATAGATCACCTTATCTTTTGTACCATTGGCTAGATACCTATAGGTTGTTGTTTCTTCTCCTATAGTTACCTCCTTCAATCTTCCCACCACATCATAGGTTTTCTCTGTGAGGTTGCCTTTTGGATCAGTGGTTTTTTCGATATATTCGCCTGTCACTGCACCTGTAAATCATAGGTATAAGTACTCTTATTGTTGGCGTCATAACTATACTCTGTTGTCTGCTGACGTGCATTGGTCATAGTAATCTTACGATTTAATGTATCTAGGTATAGATAGTTATAATTTCTCTACCATCCGTTACTGTCTCCACATAACCGTTCAAATCATAGCTGGAAGCAGTGGTTATCTTCTTTGTTAAGGTACTATCCCCTGTTGTTTGGCTTAAGTCAAAATCAACCATTCGAGTTTCTCTATAGTTAGTTTAATCATAGCTGTTATGTCCTTCTGATTATATGACTGTTGAACTTGTAATAAATTATTTCTAAGTTGGATTACCATTTTTATTGCTTACCTCAATATCTCAATCAAAAGATACAAATTCCTTCCAGGTATCTGAACCTTCATTTTTAAAACATTTTTTCTACTAATCTTCTCAAATGGCCTGTATTCCGTCCTGGTCTTCATCATGCCGTAGATGATTCTCACAAGCCGCCTTGCCACGCACAAAAGCGCCTGTGGTTTGTTCTTGCCTTCTTTGACTTTCTGTTCGAAATACTCCTGAACACCGGATCTGTTTTATGATATGCCTTATAAAAGAGAGTAAAAGGAACTCCCCTTAAACCCCCAGCTGCCTCCATTTTAGCATGAGCAAAAATATCGGTCAAGATATGGTTCACCATGAACCATGGGGATGGGCTGTGCCTCATGAACTGAGTAAAAACCGGGCTGGAGGAATTGATCCGTGCAGCATGTTTTCAATTATCATATCTCTTGCCCCTATGTGACGACGTGCTACCCCTGTTTCCGATTTTCAAGTGACTATGGAGTACGAATACCCATGCACAGATTGAGAAGGAATTTGAGGGCAATTTGACGACTGTTCGTTTCGGCACTTTTCCGAACAAATTGTGCTGAACCTAGGGGTCGGAAATGATGCTGGTTAAAGAGGGGTGGTCGCAATGAGCGATAGTGTATCGGGAAAGGTGGTCGATATAGGTTGCAAGTGCGCATTTTCTGGCGTTTAAAAGATGGTTTTTAAGGTGGCTGTTAAAGCCTCTAAAAGATGCTGACAGCTTTCTACTTCTTTTTACAGCAATATTCTCTTTTTCACTTGCTCATTAGTTGCAAATCGCAATACCTTTTATATAAGCTGTTTTTATGTGTTGCATAATATAAACATAGTAACGTGGTATAAAGCGTTTTAAAAAGCATGTGCTACATCGATTCACTTTTTTCATTCTTATGTCTACTTGTATGATAAGAAGAAAGGTCACATCAGCCTAAACTGTGTGACCTTCTATAAATCAAATACATTTTATTAAATCAAAGTTTCATATCCAAACGACTTGCAGTAAAAGGAAAACAGCCCATTTTCGTCCTCTTTTACCCTGTATTTAATCCCTTCCATTTGCTGGTCTGAAATATCAGTAATATTTATAAAGTTCTTTACCAATCCATCTAAATCACCAATTTTGAAATCTCTTACACCTAAAAATGACAATAATAGTTTTTGATTTCCCTCATAAGAAGGATAGGAACAGAGAACAATATTCAAAGAATAGTCTGAGCAACCATTTTCATTAAAATCGCGACTTAAATTGATTGATTGCAAATATCCAAAATCTTTTTGTTTTTGATAGAATTCAGAAACTAAATCACTAAATTTTTTCATTGCTTATACTCTCCTACAATATGACTTCCTGACTCATACGGGGTTTTTCCAGGCCCCCATTCATACGTATGATAATGAGTGCCTGGTATTCCTGCTGCCTTATTTCCTGCATTATAGTCGGTTCTTCCAACTAATCTCCCGTATTCATCATAATAAGCTTTCCAAGGCTGTACCCTACCCAAATCATCAACGTATTGTCCTTCTAACATACGTGTCCCTGGAGTAACTTGATTTGGTGCTTTTTTAGCCAAATATTCCCCGACTTTTATATCAGATTTAACCGCTCCCTTGGTTTCATTTAGTATTGTATTTAATTTTGTACTATTAAATAATGATTTACCAGCTATATTCATACCTTCAATTCTTATTCCCTCAGCAATAAGATCTGCTACCATGTCTAACTTTGTATAATCATCAGCCGTCCTGTATCTTTGAACCCACGCTTCAATACTTTCACCAGTATTCATAACAATTTCATATGTTGGCGTTTTACAAAAGGTATATAAATTTGTGATTTGTTCATCTAGATAGTCAATAAAATTATTTTCAAGTTGATTTTGCAGATTGGTTCCCCATTGTGTCATATTAAAATCTATACGATTGAACAAATGCCTTTGAACTGTTGTAGTTCTGCTTTTTTCTCTTCTAACAGTTCCTCCTGTTACATCTCCTATATAGCCCTCTTTACTATATCCAATAGTACAATAGCTGTTTCTGCCATTATAAATGCGACCTATATATCCAGTATTATCAATATATAATTTGCTTTTCATACTAGTACTTATTGTGCCTATATGCCCATCGTTTGTAATATATGAATCACTATTTAGTCCAGTACTGTATGCACCTATATACCCATAGTTCATAATATATGTACCACTATTTGCCCCAGTACTAACTGAGCCTATATAACCACCGTTATTAATTATTACTAAACTATTCTTTACCGTTATAAGTGTTCCTATATTGCCAACATTATTTACAGTAGTTGTTTTAGAACCAACATTAACTGTGTTTACATTACCAAAAACATTCACCGTTTCATAGTTTAGACTTTGTCCTTTATATAATTTCCATCCATCTTCCCTATAATCTGCGTATTCAGCCCTAGTTAGATCTCTAGTTATGATTGTCCCATTGTGTGTTAATGTATATTCTATATTCCCGCTAGGATCCAAATACATAACTGGTTCATTATGACAATAAGTATACAAATTCAAACTTAACGGATCATTCTTCTGTCCTGTGTATGTATCCTCCGTAATAAACCTCGCCGTCACACTATCATAATATCTCGCATTCAGATAATATAATCCCGATTCCTCATCATATTGGTATCCTCCATATCGTATAGCATTATTAGCATCACCGGTTTTGCTAATCAGGGTTCCGAAGGCATCATAATCATAGGATACTGTAACATCTCCCTTTGCGTCAATCAGTTCCGTCACATCACCATGAGCATTGTAGAGATAATAATAGTTTTGCTCATCTAAATCGCCATCCTCTGCCACACTACGATATAATAGATTACTCCCATATACTTGAATCGCCTTCTGGTTATTCTTCTCATCCGTCTCCAGAACTACCTTATCTGTTTCATAAAGATATCTCGTTGTATCACCATTCACAGTCTTCTCAACACGATATCCTTGAGCATTATATTTATAGTAGGAACTGGTGTTTTTTGATTTTGTGCTGATTAACCGATTATAGTGGTCATATTTATAAAGAGTAACATTCTCTGTTCCTGTTCCGTTACTGCTTCCCTTTTTAATTTCCAGACCAAAATTCGGCAAATCCTCCAAACCCAAGATGTCACTTGAATTAATTAGTTCCCTTTTACCTGAAGTTTTACTAATCAGACTTCCATTATTGTCATATAAATAATCTGTAAATACTCCTCCGGTTGCTATCGTTGATATGAGTCGGTTCTGATTATTATAGTTATATGTAGTTTTCGAAACGGTTGCTCCTTTCGTTACCGTCTCTGTCTTTCGATTTCCTGCTCTGTCATAGGTATAGGTTGTTACCTTTCCATCCGGCTCAGTTACACTGTTAAGTCGATTTAAGGAATCATACGTATAGGTTGTCGTTCCATTCTTCTGGGTTTTCGTTAGCTGGTTTCCTGCATTATCATACGTATAGTTAAAATAGGATAGTACAGTTTTATCTTCTTTGGCATTGATTAGGGAAGTGATCTGATTTTTCTTATCATATTCATAGGTTTCTGTTGTACCGTCCGGATAGATCACCTTATCTTTTGTACCATTGGCTAGATACCTATAGGTTGTTGTTTCTTCTCCTATAATTACCTCCTTCAATCTTCCCACCACATCATAGGCTTTCTCTGTGAGGTTACCTTTTGGGTCAGTGGTTTTTTCGATAGATTCGCCTGTCACTGCACCTGGTAAATCATAGGTATAAGTACTCTTACCGATATGCGGAACCGTCTTAGTTACTACTCTGTTTAACTCATCATAAGTCCTTACTGTAGTTCCGGAAGCATCCGTCATCCTTAGAATATTTCCATTTGCATCATACGAATAGCTCTGAATTTCTCCACCTACATTCTCGGTTAGCAATCTTCCAAAGATGTCATATTCATAAGTAGTTAGTATACCATTACGGTCGGTCTTTGTTTCCATAAGCCCATTTGCATAGTAGGTATATTGTTCTGTTTTTGCGGGGTTTGTACTGCCTTCCGGATCACTCTTTGCTACGACCAGATTGGCAGCGTTATACTGATACGTAGTTGCATCCCCATTGCCATTGGTTTGTGCCGTAAGATTACCAACCATATCATAGGAATAAGTAGTCGTATTGCCACATGCATCCTTTACCTTAATAAGTCGATTTTCACTATCATAGGTATAGGTAGTTTTATTTTCGTTTGCATCCGTTTTTGACTTTACGTTTCCTCTTAAATCATAAGCAATTGAGGACTCAAATCCTTCCCCATCAATGGTACCTGTCTGTCTCATATTTTTATCGTAGAGGAACTGTACTTTGTTATGTAAGGCATCATAAGAATATATCTGCGCATCAGCATCATTGTATAAGATTTGTTGAACCACCTTATTTGACGCATCTTTCTTTTCAACCAATCGATTAATTCCATCATACATATTGGTTATTATATTGCCAAGATAATTCTTCTCACTTATAAGGTTATTGTTGGCGTCATAACTATACTCTGTTGTCTGCTGACGTGCATTGGTCATAGTAATCTTACGATTTAATGTATCATAGGTATAGCTAGTTGTAATTTCTCTACCATCCGTTACTGTCTCCACATTACCGTTCAAATCATAGCTGGAAGCAGTGGTTATCTTCTTTGTTAAGGTACTATCCCCTGTTGTTTGGCTTAGCATACGAGAAAAGTTATCATAGGTATTCGTAATTGTCTTCCCAATGCTATCCTTCGAAAAGATTAAATTTCCAAGCAGGTCATACTGATAAATAGTCACATTCTCATCAATCGTGGAATCACCCGGTGTGATTTTCTTTGCCTGTTTACCGATTGAGTTCCACTTTATTTCAGTCGTATTTCCATTACCATCTGTACTAGTAGTCATTCTTCCTAGATAATCATAGGTTGCTGAAGATTTTAATCTTCCATCAATGACGGTAGTTAAGAGATTACCCAAGCCATCATAGATATAGGAATAGGATGAACCAGGATAGCTTTCTTTTACCTTCTGTCCAAGACCATTATACGTGTATTTAACTGTATAGGAACCACCCTGTTCCTTTGTTTCCGGATCATTCACTCGTTCTAGCTTACCAGCCAGATTATAATCCGATTCGGTTGTATTTCCCAATGCATCGGTCTCACTTGTTACATTTCCAAGCGTATCATAACGTAACGATTTTGAGGTAACACTAACCCATTCCTTATTCCATTTATACTCTTCATCTAAGGACATTTTCAGATAAACTTCGATCTGCTTTACTAATCGGTTCATGTTATCGTATACAAACTCTGTTCGCTCCATCTCATTCAGCGGAGTATCTGCTTTATAGTTATTAGGAGATACTATAGCAGTATTTCTGCCAAGGCGGTCAAACACCCTATAGGTTACATTACCAAGAGAATCTTTTACCTTAATCTGATTTCCTTTCGAATCATAGGTATAACTTATAACATTCCCTTTGGCATCTGTTTCTGTTGCAACCTGTCCATCCCAGGTGTAGGTTTTACTCGTAATTACATTGGTTATCAAATTACCTGAAGAATCTTTTAATTCTTTTATAGTTTTTAGTTGCTGATTATTTTTATTATAGGTATATGTAGTTATATTATTCGCTGCATCCGTCGTACTTATAAGGTTGCCGTTATAATCATAACTATATTGTTTTACAACATCAATAGTACTGTTATCAGAAAAATTATTTCCAGCTATATCTCCTTTGCGTACCTTAACACTTAAAGAAGTCCTCTGACCCAGATAGTTATAAGTATACTCAGTGCTCTGTGTTTTAGAGATATCAATCTGCTGAATCTCTTGTTTAACTCTTCCCTCTTTGTCATATTGGTAAGTAGTACTTCTACCCTCTGAATCGACTTGCGACATAGGTAACCCGTTAACATAAGTATAACTATTGACATATTTATTATCTGATGTCGCATTCAGTCGTACCAAAGACTTCCCAGTTGACTCTGTCAACTGATTACCAGCTTTATCATAGGTATACGTTGTCCAGGAATACATGGTAACTCCACTCTCGATGGATACCGGTTCCCACTTATCCGTCAGCAATTTCCGTTCATCATATTTATAATAAGTGATGGCTCCATTTGCTGCACTACTTTGCTTTACGGTACCATTCAAATTATAAATTATAGAACTTCTGCTATAGTCTCCATATTGAACCATGACTTCTCTTCCAGCATAGTCTGCAACTGATATTACCGTTGAAGTCTGATTATTATCAGCATATACGGTTGTTGCCATCTGCGTATTACCGTTTGGAAGTACATTATAGCTAATCATACTTAAAATAACTTCGGTAGAAGAAGCTTTTTCTTTAAAGTATGTTTTAGTAAGTCGGTTTAAAGAATCATACTCATATCGATATACTGCTCCATTTGGTTTTGTTTCTGTTGCTTTATTTCCAAAACTGTCCCAAGTATAGGAAGTACGATTTCCTTCAGCATCAGTAACAGACTTCTGATAACCGTTTGCCTCCCACTCGTATTTTGTTCCGATACTACCTGTATATACGCCTGTTTCTTCGTTATCTTTTGACACATCATACTGATTTGGTTCAACTTCTAAAACTATCTTTCCCGTCACATCGTAAACTGTACGTTTCACTCCACCATCAGGATTAATCACCTTGATTAACAAATTATTCTTATCATATACATACTTTTTCTGATTTCCTTCCAGGGTTGTCTCCGTGAGTTTATTTCCCATAATATCATACGTAAAGGTCACCTTTGTTCCTGAAACAGCTACGGATGCAATATTACCATATCGGTCATAGGTATAGGTCGTGGTTTTTCCTTCCGGATCTGTAGTTGATTTTAATAGTCCTGCTACATTACAATTAAATAAAGTTTCAGCCTCACTTTTGGAATAGTAAACATTAGTCGTAACTGCGAAATTAGATGTATCTCCTTCCACATAGGCTCGTACTCCATCTAAAGGTTGTACTTCCCTTAAGAGATTCTTTCCAGTTGCATCGTAGATATAGTAGGTCTTACAACCATTATCATTTACTTCAACAACATTATTCCATTGATCGTAACGGTTCGTTTTAACCCCACCATCTGGGTTAATTATTTTTATGATATTACCAGTTGCCAAGTCAACTTCATACTCAGTACGGTTACCATTTCGGTCAATTTGAGTCCGTACGTCCCCATAATAGGTATTGCTATCCTGATAAGTAAATTCAGTGTAAGAACTTTTTCCTTCCGGATCCTGAACACGTATAGTAAACATTGCAGCATCAAACCAATACGTCCACTTTTTATTTGCATTGTTCGTGATTGTAGCATTATAGTTTTTCATATCATAGCTATAATTCCAGGTCTCACCTGCTGCATCCGTACTTTTTACAACTTTATTCTGCGCATCACCATAATCATGGCTATATGTCAACTGTTGAAAGGTTTTATTATTTTGATCCAGTAAGGTGATCAGATATCCACTGCTATCATAGGCGTAAGTAAGACTTCCACCTTGTGGATCAATTACTTTTGTTAATAAATTCTTATCATTATACTCGTAAGCAACTTTTCTACCAGCCGGATCTGTCACACTCGCTAATAAGCTTTTGGCGTTATAGCTTAACGTATATTCTCTACCAACGGTATCCGTAATTTTAGTAAGCTTACCTGAGGTATAGTACAAAGCAAGCTGATTACCATTCTTATCTTCCATATAAGTCATTTTGCTCGTTGACTTATCAAATCCATACTTATATTGGTCCTGTGTAGTTAAAATAAAGTTTCCATCTGTCTTTTTGATTAGGCTTGCCCTAGTTCCTTCTGCTACATAAGCTCCGCTCTTCAGGTGAAAGACATGGGAAGAGCCATTTGGTAAGCTAACCTCAACTTCAGTTCCTTTGTTAATTAACCCTCCCTCAAAACCAAATGTCCAACCTTGCCCTAGTAATGTCTGCTTTTGGTTTCTAGAGTTGTAGGATCGGGCAATATTTACCATAAATCCCGGTGCAGCAACACTCATGTCTGTACAGGTAACGGAATAATTACCCGAAGCCGGGTTTACACCACCTTCTCCATAGTGAAAACGTTCTGCATTGCTTGCGCGCTCATCCATGATGTACCAAGTATCTGCTTCACCATCTCCTTCTGTTGGAAGAATTTCAATGAGATTTCCCACCCCGTCATAGGTATCTGCTGCTTTTTTTGTACCAGATAAGGCACCGAAGGCGTCTGCTCTTGCTCCTGTTACGACTTTACCTGACAATGCATTCGCTGGTGTTGCATAATCTAATATCTGTTTCTTAATTCCATCTGTCGTCTTGCTTGGTATTGAACTCTTAATCAATGCAGCAATACCACTGACCACGGCAGCGGAAACAGAGGTACCACTATAGTATTCACTCTTATTACCAGGTGTTGTACTAATAATACTGGTTCCTGGTGCTGCTATGTCAACATTTGCTCCATAGTTTGCATAGCTTGGAATAATACCATTGCTATCAATAGAAGTAACCGATATAACATTATTAATATCAAATCCAGCAGGATATATATTTTTATTTGCAGTATCATTTCCACCATTACCTGAGGAGCAAACAAATAATATACCACTGTTTAGCATTGCATCCTTTAGGGCTGGATTATCATCTGTCCCACCAAAGCTACAGTTAATAATCTTAACTCCCATATTTTTTGCGTATTCTATTGCTTCTATGGCATCGCTGGTATAACCGGTGGTTCCATTGATGAATTTTAGTGGCAAGATTTTTACCTTTGGAGCCACACCAACAACACCACCATTATCTGCACTGGCCGCAATAATACCGGCGCAATAGGTGCCATGGGTATCCGCACTAGTGCTATCGAATACACTGGCATCGTCATTATTAAAATCCCAACCATTGATATCATCGATATACCCATTACCATCATCATCGATTCCATTTCCGGCTATTTCAGCTTTATTCGTATAGATATTCATTTGCAGGTCTAAATGATTGATATCAATACCTGTATCTAAGACACCGACGATAACATCTGAGCTTCCCATAGTGATATTCCAGGCATTCATAGCATCGATATCAACGGTTGCACGGCCTGCATTACCTTCGACTACTTGTCCATCATTATATAGTGACCATTGCATTCCTAACTTATCATCCGTTGGAACACTTTCAATGGTCAATGGATAGTTTGGCTGTACATATTCTACATTCGGATCACTTTCGAGTTCTTCCATTACTGTAGTTAAGTCATCCTTCGTATCTACTTCATATACACCAATTTTTTGTTTTTTAAAGTAACGCTTTTGATCCAGCTTATTTGCTTTAGACTTACTTTTTACGCTTTTAATTATCGTATCTTTTCCGGTATCATTTTTATATTTTACAATTATATCTGTTTTTTGATTACTTTTTGCTTTCTTTTCATACTTTACTTGAACACTTTCGTTCCCTTTATTATTGTTATCGCTCTTATCTCCACTTCCACTTGCCGCGTAAACTCTCCCAGTAAAGCAGTTAGTACAAACTAAGATAAAGATAAGTAAACAGGCAATAACACGCGTCCCCATTACCCTTTGCTTCATATAAACCTCCATTGTTTACATTGTATTGTATTTTATCGTAAGCATTATCATCACAAAGTAAATTATACGTATTCACTTTGTGATGAGTCTCTATTGCACTATACATTAACTGTTGTTTTAATTAATCTTATTTTCTGTTACACCATATGATACGGTAATCGTTCCTTCTTTTAAACTTTTAAATTTCAACATGCTTATAGTACCCGTCCAACTACCGATGTCTTCTGAAGATACTAAGAATGTAACCGTTCCGATCGTACCCTTTTTCTCAATAATGACATGAAGATTATATTCCTCGATATAAGTTGTAGTTATTTCTCCATCAGGTGTCATTTCACAAGCATCTAATAACTCCAATTCCTCTGTATTATAAGTTAAGGTCATTTTATAATTACCAATCACAGCATTTTTTACTGGTAATACGATAGTAATTTCCTCTCCTTCTAATACTTCAGAAGTAACAGGCAGGGACTGTTCAAAAACAACTTCTTCAGACCATTCACTCTTTTGGTCGCCACTACAAGCTCTTACTCGAATCGTTCTGTTTGTAAAGAAGGTGCTGTAGCCAAACTCCAGACTTGTTCCGCTCACGGTTGCAACAACGATACCATCAATTTCAATTTCATAAGCATCACAAGTTCCAACCTTTCCCCAAGCTATTGTTACTTTTCCATCTTCCGCCGTTACAGACACTTGAGAAGGTTTAGCAACTACAGGAATTAAACTGATTTTACTACTCCAGGCACCTTCTCCCGCTTCTGTTAAAGCTCTCACACGAAAGGTATAAGTTTTACCTGGTTGTAATCCCTCGATACGGATGCTCTCAGTTTCAGTTTGATATTTATTACCATCCTGATCTTCCACTTCAAAGGTATTTGCTCCATCCTGGCCTTTCCAGCTTAATAAAATAGCAGATCCATTGTCAGAATTGAATTCTGATAATGCTTTTCCTGTAATATTGATTGGTACTCCTGGAATACCCTCATCAGTAGTTACAGTAACTGCTTCGCACCAATCACTTGTTCCTGCCTCGTTGTAGGCTCTAACTCTTATTGTATGCGAACTGGAACCTTCTAGGTTTGTAATTGTATAGGATACATTATTATGTATGT
Source organism: Bacillota bacterium (assembly GCA_023407575.1). GTDB lineage: Bacteria > Bacillota > Clostridia > Lachnospirales > Lachnospiraceae > Mobilitalea. The sequence continues at coordinate 45,107 of JAEYLX010000014.1, read as the reverse complement.
AAATGATTTGACCATCCACCTCTAGCTCATATCCAGTTGCTCCACTTATCTCTGCAAAGGAAACTTGTATAGTATTAGAACTAACCTCTAATTCATTCATTTCAGGCACTTTAGGTAGCTTGTCAGGAGTTCTAAAGGTAATTTCCTCTGACCAATCAAGGAAAGTTTCTCCTTCTTTTAATATAACAGCAGCAATACGTATATCATATTGCTTACCTGGTTCGATTGAAATGGATGTTTTTGTATCAGTAATTAATCCCTCCAATACTGTACCATTCACTTCAATTTGATAGCCATCCACTAAATTTACCTCATTCCATGTAACAGAGATCAGAGAGTCACTTTCACGATAATAGGTAATGTTATCCGGTGTTGTAGTCTTTGAATTACCCGTTATTGCACTAATTGGATTACTAAATTCACTATATCCACTTAAGTTACCGGCTGATACACGGTAGCTATGTTGGCTATTTTCTTCCAGTCCAAAATGAGTATAGCTTGAATCAGAACCCGTATAAATTACTACATTATCTGCTTCCAGCTGATACACGGTAGCACCTTCAATTAAATCCCATTCAATTCTAATTATCCCGGGTCCCATCGCTGTACACACAACATTTGGAATGGATGGAACTGGATCTAATATAATTGTTCCCTCTCCTGGTGCCGTTAAGATAGCTATGGCGCTCTCCGACCAATCACTAAGACCACCTTTATTGGCTGCTCTAACACGTACACTATGTTCTGTACCCGATAGATTTTCACCAGGTACTACATATAAATATTTATTTCCAATAATATTTGTGATTACAGAACCATCCACTTCAACATCGTAAGTATCTGCTCCACTAATCATGGACCACTCTATCTTTATTTCATTTTCTGATGTAGTAAGTACTAGACCACCAGGAATGCCAGGGATTGTTGGAACAATTTCTGGTAACTGTTCTGTTACGAGAGTGCTCCAATCACCCTTACCATAATTATTTCTAGTTCTAATACGGTAAGTATGATAACTTCCTGGTGTCAAACTATTATGTACAAAACTAGTATCAAGACCAACGTTATAAATAAGACCATCCGCTTCTAAATCGTAGCCATTAGCTCCTTCCACTGCCGTCCATTCAATCGCAGCACTTGTTTCACTAGCAGTAATTGACGAAAATACTGGTGCTAATAAAAGTTCGCCTAAGGTTTTTTTAATCAATGGTTGTCCCCAACCACTACTTCCAGTTGTGTTCATTGCTTTTACTCGATAGTTATACTCTGTCTCTGGTGTTAGCCCTTCATCAATATAGGAATTACCAATAATATCGGTCGCAATTACTTCACCGTCTCTCTCTAACTGATAACTCTGTGCCTTATCTGCGTTATCCCATGCAAGTATTATTTTATCTGCTTTGGCAGTAGCTCGAAGCCTACCAGGGATATCAGGATATTCAACTAATGTAACAATACTAACTTCATTGGACCATGCTGTTTCTATACCTGCACTATTAATTGCTTTTAATTTAAATCCGTAGGCGGTTTCCGATTCTAGCCCATTAATTGTGGTCTCATAAGTAGCTCGTTCTATCGCAAGGTAGGGTACCTCTTTTATTAATATTCCCTCTTTAAATATACCCAGCTTATACTCTACGGAAGCAGGATTATTTACTGTTTGCCACTCAATTTTTACAGAATTTGGAGTAATAAAATTACCTTCAATATTATTTAAGGTAGGTTGATTTGCTTGTGTATAACATATGAATTGTTCGCTTAACTCTCCGCCATTTCTCCATTTGGTACTATCCGCTGGATCTCCTCCGACAGTTACATTAAATGCCTGCACGGTAATATCGCATTGAGCATTGTATTTCTCAATCTCAATCGTTGCACTATTAGTCATAGAGGTAATTACTTTTGTTTCTCCATCCGTATGAACAATTATCTTATATCCAACTGCTCCTTCGATTGAGTTCCAATTGATCGTTAAAAGAGTTCCTTCCGAAGTAGCTGAAACAGCTTTCACTTGACCAGCAGGAAGTGGAAGTGTCTTAACTTCAATTGTTTCCGACCAACTACTATATAGTCCAGCAGAGTTTATTGCTCTAATTTTATATCGATAATACTGATTTGCACTTACATCATTATCTTCACAGGTTAACAAGGTAGTTTCAACAAAATCCTTCGATTCGAATACCGTGCCATCTACTGTTAACCGTTCTCGATGAATTTCAAACTTTGCACCTACTGTTTCACTCTTCCAGGATAACTTGATGTTTTCATGGGTATTTTCTGTAGTAGTAAAATTAGAGGGCACTTCAGGTGCTGCTAATATAGATACAATGTTACTAGTTACAATTGATCCAGTTGCGCTATTTTTTACTGATACTTTTACAGTGTACATTTGATCTGGCAATAACCCAGAAATCACAACAGATTTCTCTTCTGTAACGGTACCCTCGGGTAAAGTAATCCAGCTTTCGGTACTTGTAAGATTTCCAGAGTTATCAACATATTCATCTCCCATTTGAAGTTTATACTGGGTAGAAGTAGGATTAGAATCCTTTATAACTACTTCAGCTTTATTCTCTGAAAGTGCTGTTGCTGTAACTACTGGTATATCAGCTTGTGTGATAAATGTACCCGAATTAGTGGTTATATACCCCACCTTATCTCTTACTTCAATACTATAGCTATAGGTATTATTCGGCTGAAGTTCTGTAAAGTTACTGGAACTTGTTGTTAGCCAGTCACTCAGTACTCCATTTATGGTAAATCGATATGCTTCCTCTGCTAAGCCAGAGATTGTATCTACTGCTGATACGATTAATTTGACACTAGTACTTGTTGCACCCACGTTAACTGATTGAATGATCGGTGTTGTCTTATCTACGAGGAATGTAGTTGTAACTGTTCCTAGTGAAGTTGCAATCGGATCCTTTGCCGTCACTTTAATCGTATGACTACCTTCACTTAAATTAGCAACATTAATTGGAGTTGTAAAAGAGGTAATTGTACCAGCTTTTGTACTCTTCACGGAAAGAGTTCCAGCTGCTGAAGTACTGGTATCTATATAGTAATAACACGTTATATTATCACTTTCCTCATCGCTTACTTTTATTTGAGGAAGGAAGTTTGTATCTTCTTTCTTTAATAACGTATTACCATTTAGGTTGGTAAAGCTAACCGAAGGTGCTGTTGTACAAGAAAGACAGGTAGATACACTCTTATAGTAATAACTTTGTTCTGTACCACAGTAACTACATCTACTACTGATTTTATGTCCACTTGCCGTATGTGTACCAGTTGATGAGTATGAGGAACTATAATAAGAAGAAGCCAATATCTCATTACATCCTGGATATCCACATTTTGCCTCTATGAGATGCCCAGAAGAGGTATGTGACCAAACAATTGTTATAAAATCATAAGATACATATTTTCCATCGATTATATCATAACATCTAGAACATTCCTTATAATCAAAATGAGCATCATCTAAGTGTATGGTATTTTGGATATAGTTGTGACCTAGTGGTAACCCAATATTAGTTACTTGGAGTACATCTCGACATCTTTTGCAATATAAAACATCTTTTTTGCTATTTGTACATGTTGCAGCAACAGTATCTGTAGCAGTAATATGTCCCAGTTTTGGTATCGGAATTCTTGAAACAGGCACTGCCTCACATCTTATACATCTTGTTATACTTGTTCCATCTTGTGTACAATTTGCAGGCAATGTTTGGTAAACAACTTCATCATGTCCCAATTTAGACCTTGTAATATCCTCAAGAACTGTCCCACCACATATTGCTCTTGAACATTTTACTAAATATCGGCCATCTTCTGTGCATGTTGCAGCTGTATCTGTTATAACTTTTTCTATGTGCCCTAATTTAGGTCTTGTAGTATTGGTTACTGGGGACGCCCCACAACGACTACATCTTGTTACATATGCTCCATTTGCTGTGCAGGTTGCAGCAGTGTCTGCTACTACAACTTCAAGGTGCCCTAATTTAGGTCTTGTAGTATTGGTTACTGGTGATGCCCCACAACGACTGCATCTTGTAACATACGCTCCTGCTGTTGTACAGGTTGCCTTTGTATCATTCACTACAACTTCAAGGTGACCTAATTTGGGTCTTGTTATATTAGTTATTGGTGATACACCACATCGACTACATCTTGTCACATATGCTCCTGCTGCTGTACAAGTCGCAGCAACATCTCTTACTACTACCTCAATATGTGCACAGGCTTGCGCATATACAACTCCATTTATCCCTGCATCTTCTATGTTCTCTTTGTTATCATAATTAATAACTTTTATTTCTGATTGAATTTCAGAGTAATCCCCTTCTTCCAAGTTAAGATAGGATGCCTCTGAATCCAACAATTTATAATCTTTATTATTCTTATCTTTTATAGTGTTACTATTATTAACTAATATGGACGCTACATCTTTGTTGGTTAAGTCTGTATTAGAACTCCAAAACAATGCAGCTACTCTTGCAACCTGCTGCACTGCGCATGATGTACCATCTAGCTGCAGAAGTTTACCGTTTAACCCAACGCTAGAAATACCTTCTCCAGGTGCTAAAAGATCAATTCCTTCGCCATAGTTAGAAAAGTCAGCAATCTGCATATTAGAATTAAGTGCACCTACACTGATAACTTCTGGGTAAGCAGCTGGATACATTATGTTATCTGCGCCATCGTTACCTGCAGCTGCAATTACTAAAATATTGTTTGCAATTGCTTTGTCAATCGCATCCCTTAACACTTGTGAATATTCATATCCACCTAAGCTTAAGGTAATAATATTTATTTGATTATCTATTGCCCAATCAATTCCTTTAATTACATTACTGTAGTTTCCGATACCATCTTTATTTAGTACTTTAACTGAATACAGTTCTATCTCTGGTGCTGTTCCACTAAAGTTATTTTTCTGCATATTAGTGGTTAAAATTCCAGCCATAGCTGTTCCATGACCATTGTCATCGCCATAGCTATTAATACCTTCGATAAAAGATACTCCACCGGAAACTTTTATATCTTTATTATTTAAATCAATGCCTGAATCAAATATAGCAATCTTTATTGCTAATCCAACTCGTCCCTTGCTTTGCAAATGATTGACTTTTGCATAAGTTGGATTCCAATTTTGTGTAATTAACCTGCCATAAGAAGATGTTTCAATATCTCCTGGTTTATTAGACAGCGATAACCCACTTACTTGTGGATCTTGTTGCTCTACTTTTTCATGAATAAATGCATTTCCAAACTGGCTTAACCCTAGCACTGCCACACGGTATTGTAAATTAGAAATGTTATGGTCAGCATATTCCTGAAAGGTAAATTCCAGAAGTTCAGGGTCAATTAATTCGTGACCATGATTAGAATGATCTCCTCCTAATTCAGCTGTAGAGTAATTGTGTTGATCGGTTACGTCTTGCTGATGATTATGCCCAACTTCTGCACTAACGTCAACTGTGATTGTTGTCATGGTAAATGAAATTAGCATAATTACAGTTACCAAATAACGAATCATTTTTTTAAAATTTGCTGCTCTTTTTTTCCCCATTTTTAATAATGATTCCTTCCATCCTATTTAATTTTTCATGCATAAAGATAATTACACGATATTTCCATTATATAGTATATTTAGACTATATACAACAATTTTTGACATAAAAGTTGATTTATTCAAATAATTATTAGTTTACATAATGAACATTAAATAGACCTATAAGCTAGAATGATTTTCTATAATAATATTCCTAATCTAAATATAAATCTTTTTATAAATTGATAGCTTTTCAATAACTTTTATTATCTTCAAGACACCTAATAAACACAAAAAAACACCACATCAACTATCCATCTAGTTAACATGGTGCCTCTATCCCCTTATTATTTAACTCAACTACTTATCTCTATTTATATTCCCTCATTATATTCCATCTCATTTTTAGTTTATTCAACTGTTTCGGCTTAAACATTTCCCCACGTTTATTACCTTATCCTGCTTATCTTATTACGTGATATAATTTTTCTGTTTGTTCTGGCGTTAATGTCATTTTCGGCGAATTATCATCACAAGTGTTTCTGTTCTCCACAATCAGGACGCTCCCCTCGAAATCCAGAGTGTGTGTATGCCAAACTCCTCTTTTTACATTATAAAGCTTTAATGGTTCCATCTGAATAGCATCAATTTCACCTATGCTATCACCATTACCTCCCGTGAATAACTTGCAGTTACCCTTTAAGAGTACAAATACTTCATCGGTTTCGTTATGCTTTTGCATATTATCAATATTTTGTACTTCCAGCTCATCAATGTAATTTAGAATGGCTACTCTCCATTCCATATAATCAATCACTGGTTTATAACCCACTTCCTCATAGGAGGATACTTCAATATATTCCGGTTTCATTACTTATCCTTAACTTCCTTCTTATCTTTTTTCTGATACCAACTATTTTTTCTATATTCACTTGGTGAAACACCACATACGCTTTTGAATATCTTCATAAAATGCTTATCATTCTCATAGCCCACCATCTGGCTGATATCAATAATTTTCTCATCTGTTTCTTCCAGCAGTCTCTTGGCTTCGTCTACTCTGATTTTCTTTAGATAATTAACAAAATTCATTCCTGTATATTGCTTAAAATTCAAGGAGAACAAAGAATAATTCATGGAAATACAATTACTGACGACAGCCATATTCAGATCACTCTTAAAGTTCTCTTTAATATAAATAATAGCTTGATTTATCTTTTCCTTATTCTTATAATCATCGAACTCTTCCATAATCAGCTGCTGCATTTTGCGTATCCAGCTCTCCAGATAGTCATAATAAGTATCTGCATTGGTAAAATCAAGTGGTTCTCGTAATTCCTGAAAGGCTTCCATATCAAATTCAATCATACGCTCATAGGTGGTGATTAACTGGTCAAGAATTCTTCTGGTAACCTCTAGCAAGGTCTCCGCAGATATTTTATTCATTTTAGCTTTGACACGAATGCTGTTAAACTTCTTTATTCCGTCTTCTACTTTTTGTGTTCCAAATAGTTGAATAAATTGCTCCGGGAAATCCTCTGGTATTGTTTCATAATCAAAGGAAGATTCCTCATAGTGGTAAAAGGGTAGACACTTGACAAAGGCTTCTCTTCTTGCAAGAAGTGCTTCCAGGAAGCCTTCCTTTAACTCTCCAATTCCAGTATGAAGCTTGCTAATTCCCATACTGCATTCCTTCAATTCATCTGTCATACGCATTTTCAGCTGTTCACTATCCAGAATTAATAAGTTCTGACCTTCTACATCCTTAAGTACGATTAAGGATTCATCCTCTTTAAAATGACGATCTCTACTATTAATACAACAAATAAGGTACGTATTTTCGGGAAACATACTGGAAAACTGCTTATCAATAGCTGCGATTTCTTCGCTAGCAATTGTCTTGTTCAACAAGAGATATTTTAATTGCTGGCTTCCGATTTTTTTCGTTATTACAGTTTCTTCTTCTTTATTTTCAAGCTCTTCCTGTACATGCGCAATTACTTTATAGAATTTTTCCCTTTCAATTGGCTTTAGCAGATAATCTTTTACACCACTTCGAAGTGCTTCTACCGCATAATTAAAATCATCATATCCACTTACTACCAAAACGGCTGGTTTGTTGGGTAAATCCTGCATTTGCTTTACTAATGTTATTCCATCCATTTTAGGCATACGGATATCTGTAATCATCATGTCTATTTTTGTGGTTCTAAGTACTTCTAGAGCTTCTTCCCCATTTCTGCATTCAATAATCTCATCAATTGGAACTGGAGCTCTATTTAACATTACTACGATACCCTTACGTATCATTTTTTCATCTTCTACAATTAATACCCTATTCATTGCCCGAGTCCCCCTTATGCGTAATTGGTAACTTAACAACTACTTTGGTATAACACTTTTCTCTGGAATATAGGCTAATTCCGTATTGTGAGCCGAACGAAATCCGAATTCTATCCTGCACATTCTTTAGACCTATTCCATTACCACTTCCACCGCCTGACTCAATCTCTCCAGCAATCTTTTTATGGATTTGATCAATTGTTTCCTGATTCATACCCTGTCCAGAATCAGTGATTTCAATAATAAAATTATATTCATCCTCTATAAATGCCTTAATATAAATACTTGAGTCCTCGGCTAATTCCTCAATTCCATGATAAATTGCATTCTCTACAATCGGTTGTAACGTCATTTTAGGAATTTCCTGTTTATATAAAACCGAAGGAATATTAAGAGCTAAAATTATCTGATAGTCAAATCTTAAATTAATTAAATCTAAGTAATTTCTGATATATTCAATTTCCTGCTCTACGGTAACGTTCTTTGGACTAAATCTCATACCGTATCGCAATAATTTACCTAGAGAGGTAACCGCATCGGAGATGGCATATTTTTCATCAATCTCTGCCATCATTTTTATGGATTCTAAAACATTATAAATAAAGTGTACATTAATCTGATTCTGCAAAGCTTTAATTTCAGAGTTTTTCATTAACAATTCTCTACTTAAGTTTTCGTGCATTAATCGATCAATGGTATCAAGCATAAGATCAATCTCATGCCCTAGCTGTCCCATTTCATCGCTTCCCGAGCGATTAATTCTGACATTTAACTCACCATCCTGAATTCGGGTAATGGTATTTAAAATATCATAGAACCGCTTAAGCAATGCTTTAACAACAAGATTAATCAGAAATACTAGACATACAAATGCAAATACAAGTGCAATCATATAGAGTGACTGGTATTTCCAAACAATCTTCATACTGTCTTCCATACTTACAATACGAACAAAAGTCCCAGACAGCTCTTTCATTGGTAGGATACCTATTACAACCTTCTTATCTAGCAGCTCTGTTTCATAATACTGCTCTGTTTCAAAGTAATGCTTTCCATCAATTTCTTTGCCCTTATCCTTAAGAATCTGCTTCACTAACTCTTCTTTATTCTTTTCCCAGATACATTCTTCCTGGGAACCACTATAAATTGTTCCAGTCTCATGAATAAAGCCACCCCAATTATCATTGGTAGACTGGAAGATGTTATCGAATACTTCTTCCATACGCACAGCAACTTCTATTACAGCAAGGTCTTCATACTCATAATCCGATAGTGTTGTGATTAATCCCATGGTATGTTCTGAAGTATTTACGGAATTATAAGACATTGCATCTGGATAATCAAACTGCCATTTACCAGATTCAAATTTATCGTACCAGGTGAATTCCTTCAATCGATTATGTTGAAAAAGAATAGGAAACATCTCTGGGAAATCATTTGTTCCTGCATATACTCTAATCTGATATAGATATGGATTAGAATTAACGATATTTTCAAGCATCCCAATGTCATATTGACGAAACTCCATTAAATCCAGTGTCTCAAGGGTCTCATTTTTCTCAAGTTCCAAAAGAAATTCACTAAGTTTTTGATAATTAAGAAATACCTGTGTTGATGTATTACATAATTCTACGGTTTTCTGAACAACCCCATACATCTGTGTCATGGTATATTTTGTATTACTAATGGCTTGCTTACTATTATTTGTTTTCAAATTCTGAAATATAAGCGTAAAAATACCACAGATTGGGATAAAAATAATCATACCAATGAGAATAGTAAACTTTATATTAAGTTTTTGTCTATAAAACCATCGTTTAATTTTCATCTCTCTAATCCAAACCTAGTTTACGCTTTGATTCCTGCATAACCTTAGTGCACTCATCAATTAGTTGCTCATACCCCATATCCTTAATTCTGGTCATATAATTCTGAAGAATAGTATCAAACTCTTCCTCTGATGCAGCTAAGAGCAGTAATGGAAGTGTTTTTCCCCACTCTACCTTTACCTTCTTATCTATCTGTGCAAAACTGCTGTCAGCTTCAAATACAACATCATACTGACCAGTATATTGGGTATATGGAATGGTCCAATCCCGTAAGGATTTCATCAACGGATCTGTCTCTTCCAGCCATTGATCTTGCATTACATTATTCTGCAACATCCAATAAGCATCATCAGCCCCATATAAGCGGTCATATTCACTCCGATCAGCATTCAGAAGTTCCTCCACTTCTGGCCTAAGTATATACTTATTATCCACAATATCGTAGGTAACGCCTTCCACTCCTAAAAAGATCTTCTTCTGACCTTCCTCGCTCATCAAGTAACTCATGAACGCAATGGCTCTTTCAGGATTCTTACAATTCTTTGAAATAAAAGTAATTGTCCAACCATTAATTCCTGTGCTCGGAAGTACCGGATCATCACCTTTCGAGTTCTTAGGACCATCTACTGCAATATAAACACTTTCCGGATTTGTAGCATTTAATTTTTTCTGTGAAGCTTGTATGTCACTGCCTTGATATAGAAGACAAAAATATCTACCCTTTGCCATCTTTTCTTCCAATTGTGCTCTCTTATCAATAAAGATTTCATTTGATAAATATCCCATCTCATTTAATTCACGGAACATTTTTAACCAACTTAGATAATCTTTATCAACAAAACGATTGTTATATACACCATTAACTTCAAAAGGTACTGCCAGGAAATTCTGCAAGTATTTATCAAAGGAATTACATCCCTCTTCAAAAAACTCATCCGATCCAACAGGGATTAGCGGCTCACCCTCCACTATAGGAAACATTTCCTCCGCTTTCATAACTGCATTCTTAAACCCTTCAATGGTGGTCATATCTGGGCTTCCAATTGCTTCATAAATGTCTTTACGAACCAAAAAATTCTGATTACTTCCTATGTTAATACCAGATTCAAAATCATTTGGAGTGTACGAAGAATTGGGATAAGCATACAGATTACCATCTTCCTTCTGATACCAGGAAACCACTTGGTCATCTGCTACTTGATAAAAATATGGATCGTATTGATCTGCCAATAAATTCAACGCATATACCATGTCTTGATCCACCATTGTTTGCGCTTGGGTCTCCCACCATCCTAAAGTTATAAAGTCAGGAAGGGTATCTGACGCAATCATAGCATTCAGTTTTTGAACTTCACTGCCTGAAGGAACTACAAATTGTATATTAACTCCTGTTTCATCAGTAATAGCCTTGGAGACAGCATTCTGTCCCCAAGGCGTTGTATACCAAGAATAATTAATATACCAATCAAATGTAATCGGTTCCTCTGAATATTTTTTCCATGCAGGTGTTCCATCGTCTACCTGGTCTACGTCATTTTTATCTTTCGGAGAACAACCGGTAAACATGATCATTATCCAAATAGTAAGGATAATTATACCTTTATTCTTTGCCATAGTATTCTCTCTATCTTTCAGTTTTTCAATATCGAGTTTATTACACTATCTTCTTCCATTTAAATAGTATCAATCGATATCGATAACTATAGTATATCAGATTTTTGTTATAACTCATAGTCAATTTTAACAAAAATTCACCTATTCTTTTACCGCTCCTGCTGAAATACTACTAATAATGTATTTTGAACAGAAGGAGAATACAACTAAAATAGGAATTACTGATATGGCTACTGCAAGGTAGATTGCACCTTGATTACTTGTTATATCCTGTGAGGAGTTAAGTGAAGCAATCATAACTGGTAAAGTTAATTTCTTAGGTGTGTTAAGTAAGATCAATGGAACTAAGTAACTATTCCAGTTACCAATGAAAGCACCAATAGACATAGTTGCTACACCAGGTAGCATAATTGGGAATACAATCTTATGGAAAATATGTATCTCACTTGCACCATCTATTCTTGCTGCCTCAAGCAATGATTTGGATAAAACAGATATTAAATACTGTCTTAAGAAAAATACGATTCCTGGAGATGCAATCGCTGGTATAATTAAAGGTATATATGAATCTACAAGCTTTAATTTTGCAATTAAATTGTAAAATCCAAGTAAGCTTAATTGTCCCGGAATCATCATGAATACGATAATAACTAACAATAATATCTTACCACCTTTAAAGTGATAAACAGCCAACGCATAAGCGGTAATTGCTGAAAAGTATGCGGTCAATATAGTTGCTGGTATTGCTACCATTAAGCTGTTTCCAAACCCACGAAATAAATTAAAATATCCAGATACGGTTACCCAATTATCTTTTAATGCATCACCTGGGATAAAACTAAAGGAAGTCATAATCTCAAGACCACTTCTAGTTGAATTGACTATCATTAAAACAAATGGCAATAAGCAGGTTAATGCTAATATCGCTAATGCTAAATATAAAATAGTTTTTTTGATTCTAAAAGCCATATTAGTCCTCCTTCTCGCGCATCAACCTGTATTGGATGATTGATATTACTAAGATAATAGCAAACAAAGTATAAGCAATTGCAGCAGCATAGCCAACCTGATGTGTACCTACCTCAAATCCAAACTTATACAAGTACATGATAACGGTCTGTAAGCTTCCAGAAGGATTTCCGATGGTTCCACCACTCATTAAGAACGGTAAGTCGAACATCTGAAGTCCACCGATTAAAGAGGTAATACCTACATAAAGCAAAATTGGTCGAAGCAATGGAATTGTAATCTTACTGAATGTTTTCCATCTTCCTGCACCATCAATGGCAGCTGCTTCAAAGTAATCTTTTGAAATACCTTGGACACCAGCCATTAGCATAATGAAAGAGTTACCAAACCACATCCACGCCCCAATAACTGCTATAAAATAAGGCGCGATATCACTGCTTCCTAACCAGTTAATTGGATTGGTCTCATTGATACCAACGGTTGCCAACATTTGATTTACAGTACCATATCTCCAATCGAACAAAGTCTTAAACAAAAAGGCTACTGAAGTAGCCGCAATTATATTTGGCAAGTAAAATACAGCTCTAAAGAAACCAAGACCTCTCATTCTGTACTTTATATCACTAAATACAACGGTTAATATAAATGCGATACCTAACTGTAATACTATATTAACACCCCAAATTTTTGTGGTATTGCCTAAAGCTCTCCAAAAGAATTTATCTCCGACAACACGGGTGTAATTATCCATTCCTATAAAATCCGGAGTACCAAACCCTCTAAAGTTAGTGAAACTCAAATACAAGGTACGAAATACCGGGTAAACACTAAAGATCAGGAATGTTACTACGAAAGGTATTATAAATAGATATGCCATATTATTTCTTCTACCAAGTTTACTACGTTTTCTACCATTCATCATGATCTGCTTCCTCCAACTCTATACAACAAATTTTACGCCCTGCGATAAATAAGTCGTTATGAACAAAGGGGGAGGATTCTAACGAATCCTCCATCCCTTAATAGAATATTTTACCTATCTATTAACTTTAATTTCAGGATAGGTTGATTCAACAACATCATAGAAATCTGAAATAGCTGTATCTTTATCTTTTTCACCAGTCTTGATGGAGGTTATAGCTGCACCCCATGCATCGCCGATTGCTTTGTCATACTTTGTAACTTTTGAATAATCAATGCCCTTAGCCTGCTCCAGCCAGAACTTATAAAGCTGCTGTCCGCCGTAGATCTCATTCTTATCTTCAGCATGTTTCTCTAAAGTAGGTATATAAGAAACTGTATCGCCTTGGGATTTAACAATCCACCACTCCATTGTATCTTCTGTTAACGTACAGAATTTTAAATATTCCCAAGCAAGTTCTTTTCTTTCACTTGCTGAGCTAACACCGATGAAAGTACCACCACCAAATCCATATGAAGGACCTGCAGCAACGCCCCATTTACCGGAAGTTTCAGCAACGTTATCTCTCATGGTTAATACACCCCATGCAGGAAGACCATATGCAAATACTTCAACAGTTTCATTGTCTTTTGTTGCTTCAGCAAAAGCTTCAGCATCCCAGATATTAATATCATCGTTACCCCATTGTGTTTCAGCTGTTAACAAAGGAACTGGTCCTTTCATCGCCTGATACCAAGGAGCAGCCCATTGGCTAGCAAATGCGGTGTAATCATTCTGATATAAGGAGATACAAAGATCCATATAATCAAATCTAGCTTGATCTACATTTAAAGTTCCATCAACAACCCATGCAGAGTCTCCGGAGAAATAATTTGTTTCAGCATCGGATGCGAAGATCTTGTAACCAGCTGCTTTTAATTTCTCAGCTGTATTTAAAATTGTAGGATAATCTGCAAATAATTTGCTGATTTCTGCTGGATCTTCTGTCCCAAATACGGTCTGTGCGATATCTCTTCTATAATAGAAACCAGCAGGTGTAATCTGGTAGCTGATTGCTCTCTGAATACCATCTTTATCCTGACCAACTTCCCAAACATAATCAACTACTTTGTCTGCATAATCCTGTGCATTGTAAGGAGCTTGATTTAAATCTTCAAAGAAACCTGCATCAAACATATCCTCTAACATCTGTGGCTCTCCTACGATGATATCAGGTTCTGTCTCACCACCAAGTAGTGCGGATTGAACCTTTGTAGGATAATCAGCTGGTGCAATAACTACTGTTTCAACTTCTACGCCTAGATTCTTCTCCATAAAATATTCAGAGAACTGTTTAAGGTCAGCAGCAAGTGTCCAAACTACTAATTTACCTTCTAAAGTCTTAGCCGCTTCAGGTGTTGTATCCTCACCATTGCCTTGTTCAACAGCTGGTTTATCTGTTGGTTTAGTGTCATCTTTTTTGCCAGAATTAGTGTTGCCACATCCCACTAATGAAAATGTTAAAACGGATGCTAACAATAATGCTGCAACTTTTTTAAATTTCATAAATAATATCCTCCCTTTCTCTAACAACTTGTGTTGTTGATAAATTTATTATAATAATTACTTAGGTCCTATATAATGACTCAATTTTTAAAATGGTGTTGTTATTTTATTTTTGTATTCCTGCCTGGTATTCTACGATTATTTTTCTATCTCCGGCAACTCTGCAAGCCTCTCCTTTATCGTTAATTACATGGGAGATTCCAGGATTTCCGGTTATCATAATCGCACAGGTATTATGTATCTTAACACCTTCCACGTCAGGTACTTCCATAGCAGAAAATAGGTCTACTTTAGCATCTCTATGGAAGGAATAGATACCAAGGCCCCAGGCTTCGTGATTCTGAACATTTTCTCCTACCTTATAGGAAGAAAAGCCATTTACTGTTCCCGAATGACTCATCCAAACCTCTTGACTCGGTACATCATAAGGGATTTCACTTTGATAAAAATACACTCTACCGTTCTCGCCATTCCAAATGGTCTGATATTCCTGAAAATGTTCCACCATAAGGGCATAAATCGTTACATCATCACCATCTACAATGATACCGTTCGGGGCTGTATTCTTATCCCAGGCTACTCCATCTCCGTGATCCGCTCTCCAAACCCAGAAATTATCACCAATTACATGATCACTTGCAATCACAACACATTTTTTAACCTTAGCTTCATAACCTGCCGGACCTCCAACGCGGAAGAATAAGTCACTTAAAACAAGTGGATTTTCACTGGTGCGTTCCTGCATTGGTTCACCTAAGGCTCCTACTTGCAGTAACACCTCCGATTCCTTTGGACCTGCATCAAACAGAACTCCCGCTAATCTAACACCATCCACATCACTCACTTCCATACATGCCGTTCCGTTCTCTGGCACTAAAGTAGCTAGTCCCATACCCAGTACAACTGTGTTTTCTTTTGTAACACGAAGTGGTTCCTCCAGATGATAAATACCCGGCGTCAAGAATAAATGTTTTCCTTCAGCAAGTTGTTCATTTATAGTTACCGCTGTATCGACGTCCGCTTTTGCTACGTAGAATTCTTTTAAACTAATGCTATGTCCATCATTCTCCCAAGAATAGCTTTTGGAATTCTCCAATACATCAGGTACATATACCTGATATCCGTCTTTCTCATCATAATAAAGGAAAGGCTTCTCTGCTATAACAGGTGTTTCAACAACAGAGGTATACTTGGTTCCCGGCCAAGTACCATTTGGAGCATCCTTATCCGCCATTCCCACGAATACCATGTTCCAGTTCTGTCCTAACCACAAATTCCAATCACTATTTCTGGATAACCATTGCTGCTGACTACCGGAATCCACCACACCACTCACTCTGGAATTTGCTAAGAATCCACCGCTTGCCCAACCATAATTATCGTGGAAGGCAAGATTACCATTAATATTCATTCTTCTCATAAAGGTGGCTTGGGAAACTGCCCACATGGTGTTAGAATCTACTGTCAGATTACCCACACCTCTCCAGAAGTTACAGGTAGCATTATGATTGTTAGCATCCCCCAGCCAGGTTGCGGTACAGTTAAGTTTTGCAACTACTGTATCTGTTGGCAGGAACCCCAAACCAGCTACCTCCATGTAATATCCAACCTTTACCTCGATGGATGGATCATAATTACCAGGCATAAATAACACGCCATATCTATCCTCACCAAACTGGTTGGTTTCCTGTTTGGACCACAGTTCGTCAAGAACTGCATTTACTTCTTCTGCTTTATCCTCGGGACTGAATATATAAACATTCTCCCCAAACAACTCATTGTGAAAATTCGTTATTTTCATATCGTTCTTAAGATTCACCCCATCTGCATATCCGTTCCATAGTTTCTTACCAAATAAAGCTCCTAACACAATCAATATTAGCAGTAGAAAAGCAATTCCATATGGAATTGCTTTTGCCAATTTTGATCTTTCCTGATTAGCTTCTACCTTCATCTTTTTGTTCTCCTTCTACACCTGATAACAAATTGTCTGAATAGAATGTTTGTGGATGGTAATACTTCCGCCAGCTTCATCCTCTTTTAAAGAAAAGGCAACATCTTCATTGGACTTATTCATCACCACAAGGACTCTTTCTCCATCTGGATTAAGAAAACCTGTAACATCCAGCTTATCTGTAAAGCGGGAGAATGCTAAACGTTTTGCACCCTTTTTAATATATCTGCTGAAATGACCAATGTAATAGTAGCTAAGTCTCTTTTCTACAGTATCTTCCTTTGGATTACACATAATTGGTGCTGCACAGAAATTACTTACATGATTAGGTCCACCTTTTTCATCCAATAACATGTTCCAATCCATATAACCGTTCATACCCGCATTAAAATTACCAATCATATCATGCGCATACATTTCCGCTTTTGCTACTTCATCAGAATCCATAAATCTGCTGTATTCCACACAACCTTCTGTAAAGTATAATTCTTTATCAGGATACATTTCCTTCACAAGTGCTACTGCTTCAAAATGATCTCCGGAATACCAGTGGAATGCTACACCATCAACAAACTGATTTGCTTCCTTATCCTCGAGCACTCCTTTCGCTCTTTCAACAATAATATCCTTGTTGTGATCCCAGATTAAAATCTTAACCTGCTCCAACCCATTTTTCTTAAGAGCCGGACCAAGGTGATCTCTTACCATTATCTTCTCATCTTCTGTTGAATAGATGCAGGAATCCCAAGTTTGAACTGCCTGTGGCTCATTCTGAATTGTTAACATGGAAATGGTAATGCCCTGCTTTTCATATTCCTTAATATAACGAACAATGTAGTCTGTCCACATGGAATAATATTCTTTTAACAGGAATCCACCATTGTTCATCTCCTTATTACTCTTCATAAATGCCGGAGGGCTCCAAGGAGATGCAAGAAGTACGATTTCCTCACTGGATATTTCTTTTGCCCATTTTATCATTGGAATTAGGTACTTCTCATCTCTTTCAATGGTGTAACCTGTAAGATCAGCGTCTGTTTCCTCTTCCAGATAAGCATAGTTGCCAAGACCAAAATCACAGCTATTGATATGGGTTCTGCATAGATTGTATTTCAGTCCATCTTTTCCAAAGTAAGCATTCATAACATCATTTTGACCGGCATCACCCAAAAGCGATAAGTTATAAGCGCCTGCCTCAGTAAATGCTCCACCAAAGCCTTTTACTTCTTGATAAGTTCTTTCTGGATATACACAGAGAGCAGTCATTGGATTAACACCATTTAAATCCTGCTCGCTTTCCTCCCAATAATTTTTATTATGAAAATCTGTTACTATCTTTTTAATCTTCATCCTTTTACATCCTTTCTTATCAATTAAGATTTATGTAATTGAAATAACCAAAAAATCTATAGGGGTTAGCACTCTAATGTTTGATTAGAATATCAAACCTTTGAGGTCATGACAGGTGAAACACCTTGTCATTTCATCATATTCAATTGTTCTATCTTCTTACTAGCACAACCTTTATTTTACTTACTTCTTTATTACGAATTAACTCTGCCAATTTTCCTTGAATTACTTCATCCTCTATCGTGAATAGCTCACCTTGTACCGTTGTAATTTCATAGGATGCTACCTTTACATTAGCAGGAGTAACTGTATTCTTATCAGGTAATTGATAGCTAACTGCAATGCTTCCCAGGAATGTCGCTTCAATGGCTTCTTCACCAATAAGGTAATCAGGAATTAATGGTTTGAAACCAAGTGTGAGGGCTCCAGCTTCATAGCTGAATGGTGTTTTACCAAACATCATAATCTGCCACATATGAAGGAACTCAACCGTGGATCCACTTAGTCTCGCAACAAAGCCTTTTCCATGTATCTTCTCATCAGGATTTGCAGAACTTGCGATAAAGGAGGAATTTTCAAGCAAGCTTCTTCCATAAACCTCTTCTTTTAAGAAGGGTACTGCAGCATGATGGAAGTCTTTGGCAAACTCCTCATATAAATCTGCTTTTAATACCTCTAGCAGATATTTATATTCCATGTGAAGCCAGATTGACTCATTCTCTAACCAGCCAGGAGTAAAGGATTTCGCTCTTCCAAGTTCATAACTCGCTTTATCCAGATCTGCATTTACTTTATACATATCTAATTTCTTATCATAAAGATTACTTTTTCTAATTACCTCATAGAGATTTTTCTTAGTAGCGTCCTCTACCTTAGTCTTTAAAAATCTAACATTTCCTTCTAAGAAGTCCGGTGTTTTCTCCTGTACTGCATCGAGAATTTCAATACCATCCTCTGTCTTTTTATAATCAGTAACAGTGTAGTAGAAATAAGTGGGGCATACGCCACTTCCATCTTTCTTATGAGCCTCCCACGCCTGTGAGGTTCCAAGTTTAACTACTTCTAATAATACTTTGATAGATTCTCCAATACTTTGGAAAGAAAGAGTCTTTTCTTCTCCAGATAATTTATACTTTATTGCTTCTCTATAAGCTTCCAGAGCAGTTGTACGTTCCTTCCAGAAGGCAATTCGATCAGTGGACCTAAGGGTAGATTCTTCACTTAACTTCAGATACTTCTTTGAACTTTCTGCTAAGGATGACAGTAACATATCTAATTCTACTGGAATTTGAACTTGGCTATCATATTTATGTAAGGTTTCATCTACGAATTCTAACATTCTCTCCAATTCATAGGTCTCTGCCATGGAGGAGCCAAGTAAACCAGGAAGCCCGTTCAGGGCATCATACCAACCTGGCTTTCCACCTTCCATTTCAATTCCCATTCCATACAAATCTAGGGCACCGACTTTAACAGCACTCATGAGAATCAGTTTTTCCAGAAGGGTATGGTAGATGGTTGATCCCTTTTCATCCTTTAACAAAGAGCCTTTCACAAAATCCGTATGCTTCTCAATAAAATTATATTGTCTCAATCCCTTTGCTGTTTCCACATATCTTTTTCTTGCTGGAAGTACAAAGCCCTTACCCAAAGTATAGGTGTAACTTCTGTCCCCGAATAACAGCTGCTCCTCATCATCTGGGAAGACAGCCAGATACTCTTCTACTAAATCAAGATTATAAGTCCAGTGATCGGACCAGTATCCCTCATGGAATTCTGTATTCTGAATTGCCTCTGCTTCCTCTAGAATCGTGTGGAACAGTTCTTCTAAACCATGTTCCATCAGCTTTTTAAGTAAACTGCCCGGAGTAAATACCTTAAGTAAAAAGTCCTTTAGTTGTGGATATTTATCTGCTTTTTCTTCTTCTAAGCGATAGGTAATCTGTTCAATACCCAGCGGATTATAGCCATCAATTTGTATTGCATTATAGAAGAAACGAATACTTGCTTCTCCTACATAAGGAGAGAATCTCACATCACAACGACGGTTCTGATTAACATCTCTAAAGTTACCATTTCCTTGAGAGAAGAACTCTGGCATAACCTTAAAGTAGTTATAATCTCGTTCAATATCTCCATGTTTTCTGGAATACAGATAGAATATCTTGTCTTTACCGATTACTATTGGTTCCCCACCACGTAATACATTATCTAAATACGTTTGTCTGGAATATAAGTCAAAAAGCTCGTGTCCGGTTTTCGTATGAATCTTCTTGGTAATTTCCAAAGGAAGCGCAACTGCCTCTTCATATTTTGCTTGTAAATACTCCTGACTTTGAACCTTCTTTTGAAGTTCCTCCAACGTATCTACATTCTGTGTCTGTCCATATAGCTCATATAATGTATAGGCTTCACCTGGTTGTAACTCAAATTTGTCTGTAAAGAAGCAGCTAGGCACATCATTTTCCTGTTTCTGACGCTTTGCAAAGATATTATCTAAGTCCTTTTCCATTAATTCAATCGGTTGTTGGAAAGAGGTATCATAACCAAACAAAGCTTCTGCGCTAACAATTGCTCTTCTAGATTTACCGTCAGCACCAACGGCAAAACCGTAATTACCGCCCCTTACTTCATCCACCTGTGCATGGTCTTCCATGCTGGCACGTACTTTAAAGATTGGACATCCCGTTTCTAAATTAAGAACCTGCATCCAGGCTTTCGCTGTCTGTCCCATCTCTGTCATACTACCCAAATTAACTCCAAACGGAAGAATAGCAGCCATACCATCCACCAACTCAAATACCCTTGCACTTTCGCCGGTGTTCTTTATCGTAACTTTACGAACTAATCCGGCAACCTCTTCGGTAGGCAATGTGTAATAAAGAACCTTAATGTCAAACTGACCAGCTGCATTCTCCTCCTTAAGTTCAAGTTCATTCATACCAATTGCCATGGAGTGCATGTTAGCTTCCTTTGAAAAAGCTTCTACAACCTTTCCATCTGCTTTCACAAAGGTTCTAAAACCAAGTCTCTTTGTGTTCTGATATGCCTGATGAGCTGGATAGAATTGCATAATGGAATGGTCCTTATCTTGAATACCAAAGCTGGTAATTGCTTGACCACGATTTACATAAAAGCACCATAGTGGAATGCCCATCTCACCTGCAATACCTGGCAGGAAATTGGAGAAGGTCGACTTTCTTCCATAGTTTTCAATTACATATCTTTTAGAATTATCTATCATATTTTGCCTCCAAGTTCTGTGAATGAGTGCTTGCATTCAGTTACAGAACGCAAGCCTCAGACTGAAAGTAGTTTTCTTTCACACTTTAAGTTCTTTCTTATCTATGCAATCTTTTTATGCTAATTTAACTCGGATGATATGTTCCTGTTCCTCCTCCAACTCTTCTAAATGACTTCTTAGAATTATAGGAAGATTGCCCGACCAATCATATCTTACCTCATTGATTAAGATTTCTTCTACCTCATAATCACCAAATTCTTTTATCTCGGAATTCTCATAAATTACCGTAAGCTTCTTTCCTGCAAAATAGGAGGTAATAGCAGCATTCCCATTTGTATCAAACTGGCTTGCCATTAACTTCGGCTCAATCAATAGATCTCCAAGACTTCCCTTAACACCAAACATTTCATTAAGAACTGTTAACATATACCAGCTGGCGGAACCAGTTAAATAATTGTAAAGTCCTCTACCCTTTTGATTGAAATATTCTGGAATTCCAGGATAGATACGACTGGTCTCAAAATTAGATGCCTGTGCAAATAACTGATGAATCGCTTTAAATCCTTCTGCTACAAAGCCTCTGGAATACAAGGCATTCGCATACATTACTGTCATATGGGAGAAGACAGAACCATTTTCTTTACTGCCATATGCAAAGCCGAACATTCTTCCCAAATCCGCTTTTACTTCATTAAAGTTCGTATTAAGACGATAGCCTCCAACCTTTTCATCAAAAAGCAATTGGTCTGCCGCTTTTACGATCATTGAAATTTGCTGGTCAGTTGCGGTTCTACTAAGAATTGAGAATACCTGACCTGTAAGCATCATACGAATTCCGCTGTCAAACATTCCTTCCACTTGTTGTTTATGATTGTCGTAGTAACTATTGAACCAACCACCTAACTCTTCTGATTTTGCAGTAATCCACTCTTTTTTTCGAATGTTCTTTCTAATCTGCTCTGCCTTTTCAAATAGATCCTTGCTTAATGCTTCGCAGGAAATCCACTCTTTCTTGCCAGAGATATAACTTCCACAGGAACAGCAATAGGTTTTAAGAACCTCTCTCTTCTTTTCAACAGAATCGTAGATAATCTTATCCTTGCCTATTAACTCCATTAATTCCGTAGAGAGTTCAATTTTTGTCAAACCTTTGTTTTTATACAAATTCATTAACAACATACTTAAATTTTCAAGGTTGCCGGCATAAGCAGCACTGAATGCAACACTTTCACCATTTTCCTTTGCCATATCCAGAGCATCATTCCAGTCAGCTCCCAAAAGACGCATGTGTCCATGCTCTCCCACATCGTAAAATGCTGTAAGGTTTTGAACTAAAATATGTTCCAGAATACTTCCTTTATAAACCTCATTGGTATGAGTATGAAGTTCTTTGCTGTCTTCCTGCCAGAGGCCATCCATCTCTGCACCACGATGAATGACAGCATCCTTAAAGTAGGTCTTCTCTTCTAACAAGATTCCATAATCACCTGTCTGATTAATGTATAACAGCGTGGTCATAAAGGGCCATACACCATGATCCATCCACATTCTCACAATGTGATTACGATCTGCAATGAATTCTCCGGGTTCCTTACCTATGATTGTGGCATTGCTGCCATCAATTCGAACTCCTCCATAATAGTTTAGAAGCTGATGACGGATGGACTCTCTGGTATTAAGTAATAATGCCAGACTATCCTGCCAAAGGTCACGATATCCTCTTCCGCCTCTTCCATAATCATGATGAGGAAGAAAGGAGCAGCCATAGATTCTTCGTAAGGTTGGTTGAATTGCAACCCACTTTAACCATTGGTCAAATTCTTCGTTTCCTGTTTTTACTTCTATACCCAATTGTTCCTTCCAGTACTCTTCGGTCTTTTCAAAGACTTCCTTCTCCTTTTCGTGATTAAGAAGCTCCTGACCCTGGCCATTATAGCTTAAAATAATAAAATACTCCTTGGTTTCACCTGGGGCCAGAACTACTTCTTCCATCTTCATGGCACCCATTGCTTCGAAACCTTCAATATTGTCCCCATCAACTTTGCTGACTGATTCACCATAAGCAGTATCCATTACTGTCTTGGGATGATTTAAATTGCCACCTTCTCCTATGAAGGTCTCTAGTTCCGGATAGAAAGCTACTGGTTTTCTTCCCTTTTCATCCAAAGCATACACTCCATAGCTAACCTTGTTCTTTACATGCCCTCTTTCATCAAAGGATAGGGTTGGTTTTACTTCTATTCCATTCTCCTTAACAAAGGTACGATGCAACAGACTGGTAACATGCCTATGATCTCTAATATTATCCGCACTTCTTCCATACAAGGGAATTGCAATGGTCGGCTCAAGAGTCAGCTTCTCGTTACTGGTATTAAACACCGTAACTTTCATCATTTCCGCTTGATAACCCGTTGGTGCATAGTTTAATACAGCAACCGATATGCCAAGAGAAGGATTGCTTCTTGTCATCTTATGCCATAGCTTTCCGGCTTCAATGCTTACGACATCCTTCTTGGTTTCATCTGCTTCATGCTTTACCATTACCTGCAACGGTGAACAACCATTCACAGCCCATACGATGTTTTTATTAATTCTAAACCAAATATTACGTCCATTATTTGTTGTATGTAATCCTTCTACACTTACCGGTTCCAGTAAAAAGGAATTCTGTCCAGTTTTATTATCACCATGAAGATTAGGAGTAACATTGGCCATAACACCCGCGTCATTCCCAATCGGAAAATACAAATAACTGTTTTCATCCGCTTTATCTAGCTTAAATTTTCCGTCGGAGTTCAAATATTCAAACTTCATCTTATACACCTCTCACATTTTACTCTATCCTTATTGTAAGAAAACGTACGTTTCTTTTCAGTATCCTATTTATTATTATGGTGTGATTATTTTACTTTCTTTTTTTCTGCTTCTAATTGATTTTTACTGCGTTTTACAACGGTTGTTTAAGTAAATATTGCCATACAAATGAAACGATAAATCGTTTCATTTGTCAAAAATAAAAATACCACCCTGTATTATTTTATTGAAAAGATAATTACCAGTTTTGTAATTATCAATTTTCACAAATTTTAAGGTAGTATTTTGTGCTAATTGTCTTATTCTATTTGAAGATAAAGTTACAATGAAAAAGTCGTTTGCCAAATTAAAGTAAATGCTGCTATGCTGATTTATAGGATACGCTTTATTCTTTTCTTACCTGCGGATAAACCAACATAAAACCAAATGACAACCCATAAGATAGCATTTCCAAATAATAATTTATTCTCCATAACTCTCATCTTCCTATCCTTTGATTGGCAATGAAGCAACGGTTTCAAATAGTTCTATTAGTTTACCACTTCATGAACTACTTCTTTAATTAAGCATATTAGCTCATTATTCACAATCTCATCCGGAGCGAAAGGTGTTTCCGGAAAATAGGTGTTCTTACGTATATCTTTACCAGTTAAGGTCTCATACCAGGTAGCCGCAAGCAAATACCGTCCATAAATATAGCTCATATGAAAACCATCACGACAAAGTGACAACCCACCATTTTCATATTGGAAGGGTTCCAGGGTTCGGATTACCTGCACTGCATCTCCACAAGGAATTAGTGGCACTCCAGTTTCCTTAGACGCTTTTTGATATGCAGCTCGGGACCTTTCATACATTTCCTTTTGATCTCTATGATAGCGCATAAAGCACCCGTGCCCGCTATCAATTTCATAAGCCCAGGTCTGTTGGATTCTTAGCTTAGCATTTGGCGACTTTTCTTTTAAGTAATCAAAGATAAGGTTAATATAGGGATAATACAAATCCTGAATGCCGCTATCATGGCTGGATTGCTGTGTAACAACATAATCCCAGGTTTCTTCCTCCAACGCATCCTTAATTGATCTATATTTTTCTGTGGAAACGCCATTTATTTCATACAGATAGTCTGAATTATTCTTTTCAATATTGTTCCAGTGAGTCTCTAACGGGCACCCCCCTATATATAAATTAACAATCTTGCTATCAATCCCATCTGCTTTTGCTATTTGATGCAAATAATGAGTGGCATCCTGCGAAAAGCTATTTCCTATTGCTAAAACCTTGAGTTTCTTCAAAATAACACCTCCAATTAGCCTGGTAAATCAACCATAAATTTCCTTTAGGTGCTAGTATATCACAACTCTTTAAATCCTGCTAAGAAATTTTAATGTAGCCTTTAGTGCTCCGAAGCACTCATAACTTTGTTAATCATGCTCATGGCAAAAGTCGAATTCAATTTATATAGTGCATTCATTGCCTTGCAATCCTTACCAATGTAGCTTCGAAGTTTCTTTTTCTCCATTGTCTTTATAATTAGTTCTGCTGCTTTCACTGGGGTTAAAACCATATTTGATTTGGTGCTTTCTGTAGACACCTTATAGGAGATATTTGAATTCTTTTTAATATCAGTTGCTATTCCACCTGGAATTACAACGGATACCTTTACATTGGTGGCTTTCAGCTCCGATGACAAGCCTTCTGTCAAAAGTTTTACCGCTGCTTTAGATGCCCCATAAATACTTTGACCAGGTACTGGTAAAAATCCTCCCATGCTTGATACGTTGACAATGTGCGCTTCTGGTCGTTTTAGCAGATAAGGTAAAAATGCCTTTACCATATATAGCGTTCCATAGAAGTTGATGTTCATTACCCGTTCAATTCTATCCATCTGTAATTCATTCAGATATATAAATGGTTGGATAATTCCTGCGTTATTGATAATGCCATCTACCTTTTTATGTTCTTCCACAACTTTATTCGCAAATTCAAAGACTTCTTCTTTGTTAGAAATATCCACGACATAAGTAAACAACCTCTTATTATTCCCCGTTAATCTCACGGTTTCCTTTAACGCTTCTTCATTAATATCTGCGGCAAAGACAGTCGCACCTCTATCGAGCAGTTTAAATACCAACTCTCTTCCTACACCATTTCCTCCACCTGTTACTACAATATTCTTATCCTGTGCCCTCATTGTTTTGTCTCCTTTTGCAAAATAATTTCACTGTCTCCACACGCCACACACATCGATTACTTCAAACCTTTTACATATGGAATTAGACTTAGCAGCATAACAATTCCTAAAATACCCACAAGAATTCCAAGTAACATCTTCGTCCAAACCATTGTAAGGCACATTCCAACACCTAAAAGTAGCGAACCCGCAATACCCAGTAATATACCTCCTATTGTTTTACCTGAAAGACTAATTGGCTCCTTGTTCTCCATCTTTCTCCATACAAATACCATCACCAGCAACACAAGCAGGCCAACCCCGCCCATCACAACTCCAGGTTTAAATGCATTCCATTCAGGTAATAAACACATACACATACCAAGTGCCAGCAAAATTCCACCAACTGTACTTAATATCATTGCAACAAAACTACTTTTCTTCATCTAATTATCCTCCATTTAAATTTTCATTCTGTTTTATCACTTGCTCTTATTTCTAATTATAAATTCTAAACTGTAACTATTTTTGACAACCTTTTACCTAGTCGAAAAACATTCTTAAATGAATCACTGCTTCTATCTTTATACTTCTTTTTTCTTGTTGCATATTCTCTTTGTTTTCTCTTGATTTTCTCTTTGTTTTTCTCTATGTCTTTCCTCTTTGTTTTTCTCTATGTCTTTTCTCTTTTGTCTTTTCTCTTTGTCTTATCTCTATGTCTTTTCTCTTTGTTTTTCTCTATGTCTTTTCTCTTTGTCTTATCTCTATGTCTTTTCTCTATGTCTTTTCTCTTTGCTCTTCTCTTTTCTCTTTTCTCTTTTCTCTTTTCTCTTTTTATTAAATCTTATGTTTTCTATCTTCCATCTCTTTCTTGCTCTTTTCTTCGCGCTCTTTTTGTTCAGCCAATAGTCTTGCCCTTGCCTCTTGTACGGATTCTCCATCCTTTGTAAGATAGTTATCTACAAATTTATCCGCTATTTTATTAAACCCTCCCACAGCACCTTTTTCAATTTTGCTGTATCCATTTACAACCCCCTTTTCAATTTTGCTATAACCTCCAACAATTCCTTTTTCAATTTTTTTATTTGCCGCTATGAGCTTTGATTTTGCCATATCTGTAATCTCCTTTTCGTTTTCTATGTTTCACATTCTATAGTCCGCTTGTTTATGTAATGTTTAATTAATGTTTGTAAATTATTAATTCGTACGACTTTATTTATACGCTATTCACTGTGTTGCACATCCTCCCAAGAGTATATATTAATGGCTGCATTTTCACTACATAAAAAGGCATGTAGCCGATTACGGTTACATGCCTTTTTAATTCCTATTTGATATTTTCTGTTAAAATAACAGCTTATTACCTTTTTCAATAATAGTAAAAATTTCTTCCTGCTTTTCATCAATTAGTTGATTTACTCTTACTGAGCTTTTATCAACAATAATCTTATATATAAAATTAGGTAAGATCCATCCGGCAAACCCCGGTATTGCAAGAACAATGCATAATAGAATCATCGGAGGTGTTGCCGTTACTGCAAACACAGAACCTGCCATAAACATGGTTCCACCAATTCCTATACATAGCGCATAGATCATAGCCTTTGACGTTCTTGATTTTTCCAGGTGGTCAATTTCTTTTAAACAAAATTCAAAATTTCTTTGTAACCTGGTAAGCTCCATTTTGTTCATGATCTTTCGATCTCTCTTTAATCGTAAGATAACATTTGCATGTGGATTCGGTATATTAGCGGTTATCCCTGGACTTATATTTTCATCAACAACCCATCCGAAATTCTTATAGCTATCCATCAGAAAAGAAAGCTTATTAACATTTGTAATTACTTCTTTATACTCAAAACCCACAAATGATTGTCCATCTTTTATTATATCCTTCATAAGTGTATCTCCCCATAAGTTCTAACATTCTACTTTTTATCTGCAACAGCAGCCGGTATCGTTACAATAAATGTAGTTCCTCTTCCCTGACTACTATTTACCTCTATTGTACAATCCTGCAATTGCAATACACGTAAGGTCAAAGCCAGTCCTAAACCGTTCCCTTCCTTCGAATGAGAAGAATCACCCTGATAGAATTTATCAAAAATATGTTTTATAGTATCTTCACTCATTCCGCACCCTGTGTCAGAGATTGACACAATAATATGCTCGCTTGTAGAGGTCTGCTTGATTGTAATCGCACCTCCGCCATCTGTGAACTTTATTGCATTGGACAAAAGATTGTTCCAGACTAATTCCATAAGACTTTCGTCCGCACAAATTAATGCCCTGTCTTCTAACTCTGCATCAACTTCTATTTCCTTCTTATCCCATAACTCTTCAAATTGAATTATGCATTCACTTAATTGTCTGCAAACATTATATTTTAACATCTCTGGCTTTATTTTTTGATTTTCCAGCTTATTGAGTTTTAGAATATTAGAAATTAAATTCGCTAAACGTTTTGAACTGTCTTCAATTGCATTTGCATATTCAATCCTTTGACTATCAGAAATGAACTCCTTCTGTAAGTATTCTGAATAGTTCTGAATCACCGCAATTGGTGTCTTTATCTCATGAGAGACGTTAGAAATAAAATCTGTTTTTAAGGTTTCAATACTGCCAAGCTCTTCTACCATCTTATTAAAGTCCAGAAACATGTAATCCAAATAATCCATCTTATCCGCCGAATGTAAGGGCTCTACATAGACAGAAAAATCACCGTTTGCCACCTGATTCGTGGCTTTCGCAAAAGCCTGCATCGGTTTTTCATACCAGTGATTGATTTGTCTTGAGGCAAGGTAAGTAAAAATAGTAGCGCACAATAGCCAGAAAGTCAAAATCAGGAATACGTGAATCTTTGCTATACTTTTATAATCTATATATCTACCAAGAATATAGAACTGAAGTGTGGTTATCGATCCAAAAAAGAACAAAGTTGCAATAAAAATGAATATTATCTTTATATAGCTCTTACTCTTCAATCCTGATCTTGCTTCTTTTGTCATACGAATACTCCATTCTTATGAAAACCAGGTTTTTCACATGGCTCCTATGTTTTTGATAGACCATTCACACTAATACTGCCTTATATCCTATTCCTCTTACGGTTACAATTTCAAAACCATTGCACTCGGAAAATTTATCTCTAAGCTTTGTTACATATACATCTACAGCTCGAAGGCTGGTTTCTGAGTCTACACCCCAGAATTCATCCATGAGTTGTGCTCTCGAGAAGGTTTTCTTAGGATAGGAAAGTAATTTAAATATAATATTGAATTCTCTCGTAGTAATCGCTATCTCTTCCTCTCCTATTGTAGCACTAACCGCATCTGCATCCAGTATAAGATTTCCTACGGTCAACTTACGTTCCATTTCAATATTGGCCCGGCGTAACAACGCCCGAACCCGAAGCAATAATTCCGCCAATTCAATGGGCTTTACCATATAATCATCTATTCCAAGTTGAAATCCTTTCTGCTTGGAAGGCAAATCGTCCTTTGCCGACATAAATAGGATGGGAATTGTCTTATTCAGTTGGCGAACCGTCCTGGCAAACTCAAAACCATCTATTTTAGGCATCATAATATCAGATATTATCAACTCATAGAGATTGTTATACATTTCATCATATGCATCCTCTGCGTTCAAGCAGCCTTTACTTCGAAATCCACTGTCGCTTAAATAGGTACATATAATTCTGTTCAATTCAACATCATCTTCCACAACCAATATATTAATCATACTTTCACCCTTCCGCGCACGTTTCCTGTGCATATGCTAATAATCTATTTCTAATTGTTCGTCTTCCCTTTTAAACTTCTTCACTCTATAAATCATATAAATGCCAATCAGTGTTGCCAGTGACCCCATTAACACTCCAATCACACCATTTGCATTAGACCTTTCAACTAAATCAAAATCTTTTTCAGCAAAGGATAATATTGCTGTCTGCGTTAATACAAGTGCAATTAGGGAAGCTGACAGATTAATCATCTTAATGGCATGGACTAATATGGTATGTTTATGTCTGGTTATTATAACTCCTCGAATATTCAGCGCAACTTCCGTAAAGGTTACTGTTGAAATTCCAATTGCTACATACATATGATAGGAATTCGAAATTGGACTGAAAAACAAACGAATGGAATATATCATGTATATTAGACTGGATGCTATTAATACAAAGCCTGACCACAAATAATATCGATACTGTTCACTTTTCTCCTTTGCCTTTCGAATACCAAGTAGGGCAATTGCTTTCGCTATAACCATACCAAAGGTATAAAAGGAATTGACACATGCAAACAACGATAATGATATAATCCCCATTGCAAGCTTGCCAATTGCAATTAAGGTACTGGCAGTCGCTGCTGCCCCGGTTATTTTAAGTGAACGGCTCATTTTAATTCCATATTGGTCCTCTAATAGTCCCTTTGCTGCTTTTTCGTAATGTATTTCATTTTTTAACATTTTATCATTCATTTGTTATACTCCACTACTATTGACACAAATGTAACCTGCCTATTCTTTGTGTAAGTTTGTGCCGAGAGTATCTTTACATTATGGTAACGCGGGCACAAACTTCATGTATGAAATTGATTTATATTTTCATACTAGTGTCTATGCGCCCAACTTGCTTACACACCTAAAATCAATGTATGAAATTTAGCTTTTATATTCACGCTACCTATCACGAAGTTTAAACTAATTATATTTGTATTTTGTTTGAAAATTGTTTCTAAATTGTTAAGCCACCAATGAATATACTAACAGCAACTTTTCCTAACCGCAATTCTATTGTTTTACCGAAAAATACCTCACTTGATTATTTAGTGTTTCAGAATAACCTTTTAATAATCCCGCAGTTGATTCTATTTCGCTAATATTTTGATTCAATAAGTCCACTGATTTACGTGCGCTATCCGTAGAATAAACACTTTCTTTTGAAATGGTTCTCAAGGTTTCTATATGTTTTGTTATCATGTTCTTTGCCTCATTACACGTCTTTGTTTGGTCCCTTATTTCCAATATTTCTGCTAACGAATCCTCAATCCCCACACTTACTTTTTCAAAGTGCTTTTGTGTTTCCAATACCTTCTCTCTTTGCATTTTAACATCCGACAAAACCTCTTTCATAATTACAAGCATTTTGCCTGATTCCGTTGATAAGTTGCCAATAATCGAATCAATTTCTTTTGCGGAGGCACTTGACTGATTCGCAAGCTTACTAATTTCTTCAGCAACTACAGAAAACCCTTTCCCATGTTCTCCGGCTCTTGCAGCCTCAATACTGGCATTTAATGCGAGTAATACCGTCTGCTTTGCAATGTAGGTAATCATTTGGATTACGTCATTAATTTGAACTGATGCCTCATAGGTCATGTGCACTTGATTATTAATGCGTTCAATTGCATCATTTGTTCGTTCATTATAATTATCAAGTTCCTTCATGATCACTGTCGAACGGTTTCCATCCTCTTTCATTTTACCTGAAGTTTCCTCCAAATGCTGCACACTGTCAACTATGTTTCCAATCATACTACCAATCTCATTAATATGTCTGGAGGCTTCCTTCATATCATTGTTTTGCTTTTTGGCATCCTCCGAAATCCTCTGCACCGAGGAAATTATTTGTCCAGAAACAATATTAGCTTCTTCCACCATAGTCTCCAGGAGTTCATCTGAGTCTATCAATTCATCCGAAACCTGCTGAATATCAACTATAGAAGCTTTTAATTTATCACTTAACACTGTCAATGCCTCGGACATAGAGCCAATTTCGTCTTCTCTTTTTCTCAATTTCTCGTCAATTGTTATATTTAAATTACCTTCTGCAATTTGTTTCATATATTCTTCCGCTTTTCCAATGGGCTTTACTATACTTTGTGCAATGTAAAGCAGCTGAATCGTGCCAATCAGCAATATAACAGCAATTGTATAAGAAACAATCATTGGATCATGTCCATTTAACGAAAGAATAGAAACTGCAGTTGACATGGTGATTAATGGACAAAGACCCGTTGCGATAATCTGATTTCGGATACTTTTTTTTATTTTCTTAGGCTTTTCTATCTTCTTAGGTTTTTCTATCTTCTTAGGTTTTTCTATCTTCTTATTTTGTCTTTTCATAGGAGTTAATTTCCTTTCTCGTTGGCAACTTCTCATTCGTTTTATTTTTATTCTTCTTTTTTAAACTTCTTTTTTATGAACAAATATTAATTTATCAATATTTCTATTTTGTTAATGCTTTGTTTAAGTTTTATTAATTTCAGTTTATATAGAATTCTATTTAGGCCAATTTTATAAGAAAAAACCGCCCATCAATGCTTCCTTTGAAACATCTGAAAATGAGCGGTAAATTATTCAATTTAAACCAGTTTAACTTTTACTATCAATGACCTTAATCTTAAGAGCTATCTTCAAGCATTCAATTCAAGTTATATTATTCTACTATACGAAAAGACACCACCAAACACCATATTTATCAATCAACTCCACTCCACAGGGACTAAAGAATATTTCATATAAAGGTGTAATAATAGTTCCACCCTCTTTCAGTATTTCATATGCTCTTAAAACGCTTTCCTCTTGCCCTTCACCAAATTGAAAACAGAACTGCATGGTGTTACCTGTAATTCTACTTTCTCCACCGGCTCTTGTGGTATCATGTGCTTCCCCCACAGCAATAGCTTGTCCACATATGTTAAGCTCCTGATGAATAACAGCTCCATTCTCATCCAAATCCCGATATCCATCAGTAGCATTAAAGGCTGTCTTATAAAACTCATAAGCCTCTGCACTTCCCTTTACATAAATCTGCAATAATGATCGAAACATAGTAATCTCCTTATTAAATTTTATTTAGGGTCTGCCGATTAGATTGTACTAAAATAATAAAGTATTATAGCAGCCTTTATTTTCTGTTTGTATAAGTTCATACAACTGCAGGAAGCAGCCATTTGACTAAAGAAATTATAGAAGCTCTTTAAAAAGCTTTGCCAGCTTTTTATTCAGCTTATCTGGCAGTTCATAGTCCGAATTCATATATAGTCCGAAGGAGACCTCGTGATAAGTATGATAATTAAAATTAACCTCATACTCTTTACAGAGGTCAATTACATCTCTCACCCACTGCAAAGCACCTCTGTTACCAAGAAACGCTCCACTTACGACACCGAACTCCCCGAGATAGACAGGAACATTATTATCCTTATAAAATTTAATATAACTTTTCAGACTATTTTCCATATAATCTTTATTATATAACTGAATATTTGAAGCATTAATAAAATCAATACGAGGGTTAGAAATTGTTCCAGCATTGCACTTTTCACGCTTCACCCACGCTGAAATGACATAACTGCAACCTTCTTCCAACTCAAATACTTTACCTGCAAAGTTTGCATCATCGGTTACTCCCTTAATATATAGCGAGCTCTTATCGTTAAATCCCACTTTATCCGAGCTTCCATAACTTCCAGATTTATTTTTAGACCAAAACCATAACTCTGATTTTTCAATGGGATCAACCAAAATGTGTGATGTAACTATCCCTTTTTTATTATATTTCGTAACTTTAATTTCATCAAAGTAAACGATTCCGGATTTTCCAGCATTAAGAACCTGACAGGTTATTTTCCCTAAATTATATTCATCTGTTCTGGTAACTGGTTTACTTTCATAATATACCCATCCATTTTTGGAATTTGCTGTTTTATCAGCACTCTGACAACCTATCCACTCATTATCACTATCAAAGCTTATAATTTGGCTTGAGGGATAATATTTGACAATACCTTTTGTATTAGCCCACTCCGTATCCTGATGCGTAAAGGAATAGGGCGAATAATCATGGAATTCATAAACAATATTTTTATCATCAATCAGAAATTGATTGAACTCCTTATGGTCGTTATATATCATTTCACCAGTTTTCATATTTTTTATTGATAAAGGGTTTTCAACAAAAATAATGTGGTTTTTGTCCACTTCTCTTATGGTTTTCACTAGGTCATTGAGATATCCCCTATATATATTTATACTTTTCTTTATAGAACTTTCATATGGAATAATCGGTTCATTTATTAATCCAAATCCAATGATTGTAGCTTCATCTGCATACCTTTTTGCAATTTCCTTCCATAATGAGCTTAAGCGTTCTCGATTACTTTTCACAGTCCATAGCTTCATTCCTTCACCTTGAGATTGAAAACCTCCTTGAGGAACGTGCATATTTAGAATAAGCTTAATCTTGTACTTTTTTGCCCATTCTATATTTTTATCCAGCCATTTGAAACCACTCTGTTTGTATTTATAAGGTTCCTCATCATCCTCAAAAAACTTATAATTAAGGTAAAATCGAACCGAATTAAACCCAAGCATAGCAATTTCTTTGTAGGAGTCTTCCGTATGATGCGTTTTACTAGGTAAGGATTTATTATCCCACACACTGTTTCCAAAAGAGATTCCTCTAATCTGGAATTCTTCCTTTTGCTGATCATAGATTTTATCTCCTGAAACATAAAATATCGTATTACTTTTCTGTTTCGCAGCTGGTGTTCCTTCCACAGAAATAGCACAAGCCAGACTAAATAGAACTATGCAGATAACAGTAAGAATAACTTTGTTCATTTTACCTCCTTTCCTTATAACCTACTTAATATTCTCCTAAATATTTTTGAATAATAAAACTGCTAAGTCAACTTAATCACGTATTATCTGCTTTTATATTTTTAGTAAAGTAATACCGCTTTCCAGTCAAGGGATATTCCTCTAAGGTAAACACTTCTTGGTAGCCCTGTTTTTTATAAAACAAAGGCGCCTGAAAGCTAAACGTATCCAGAAAAGCAAACTTGCAACCACGTTCTATCGAAGTTGTTTCCGCCTGCTTTAAAAGCTGACTACCAATCTTTTGCCCCCGAAGCGCTTCGCTGACCCATAAATATTTTACGAATAACCAATTGCCATGTGTCTCTCCAATTAATCCAGCAATCTTTTTTCCTGTCTCGTCATTAACATATATCCCAAGCTCTTTCTTATTCCTATCTTCAATTCTAGTTAAATTATATTCCAACAAACCTTGAAAAATAGTTTCCCTATCATGTTCTTTAATTACGTCCGTAATTTCAAAATCCATTTGCATTTACCTCTTAAACAAACATATTCAAATTTAATTTCTTATTCACTAATTTTGCATTTCTAAGAAGATAATTCTTTTTATTTTACACGCTGCGCAATTGGGTGTTCCTTATTAAACTGTACTAAATCCCATAGGTTTCCATACAAATCCTTGAATACTGCCACTGTGCCATAATCCTGTTCTTTCGGATTCCTAACGAATTCTATTCCTATATCAAGCATTTCGTTATAGTCCCTCCAAAAGTCGTCTGTTCCAAGAAAAAGGAATATACGTCCACCTGCCTGATTACCAATGTAGGGCAGTTGTTCTGGTTTTGATGCCTTAGCCAGTAAAATTGTGGTTCCTTGTGACCCTGGAGGAGATACCACCACCCATCGCTTATCTTGTTCTGGCTGATAAGTATCTTCTATTAATGTAAAGTGAAGTTTCTTTGTGTAAAATTCAATCGCCTCATCATAATCTTTGACAACTAATGCAATGTGTACTATTGATTGTATCATTTATTTATCCTCTTTCCATGAATACTGTTCCGTCCAATAACGTTTACCTTTAAAGTTGGCTATAATTATATTTTTGTTATTGTCTTTATCAATAACGTCTAGTTCTACTTTCAGGTACAGGTTTCTGCCCTTCCAAAACATTTCGTATTTACTTTCAGAACTTGCAGTAACACCAGTAAATTCCTTATGATTGTCTGCATAAAGGGATACTACTTCCCCAATATATTTATCATAAAGTTCTGATTTATAATCTGTCTTTGTCTTCGCCTCCCAACTCACAGGTATGAAATGAATAAACAGTAAGCCTAATAATAAAATAACAGCCACTATTCTTATAGTTTTCTTATATCTTTTCATATCAGCCTCCATTGATTTTCTCAAATTATCAGTTCTAATTAAGATGATTTTCTTAATCCATTGCTTGTACAATACAAAGTTTGCCGTGTCCTGGGCTATCATTCGCTCGAACAAGCTCTTAATTTAAATTACATATTGACTTAATTTTACACTAAAATTCACCTTTTCACAATCAATATCTGGAAGAAAATAGCTCTATTTGTTATTAATCATAATTCTAACATATAATGAAAAGGCCCTAAATCAACTATATCTAGTTAATCATGAGCCTCCTTCTATTTATATTATTGACAATCCTTACTATACTCCTCTTTTAAGATTGAGTATAGTTCCAAATCCA
Organism: Bacillota bacterium; assembly: GCA_023407575.1. Classification (GTDB taxonomy): domain Bacteria; phylum Bacillota; class Clostridia; order Lachnospirales; family Lachnospiraceae; genus Mobilitalea. Next base: position 8,454 of record JAEYLX010000014.1, on the reverse strand, counting down.
CAATCCCTCTACCCTTCCAAAAGGTCCCCTGTCTGATGGTACCCTCTTTTATAAATTTATTACGCAGGAGCACATTTTTAGACTTTCCATTTTGAGGCATTACAAACGCCTGAACTCTATTTACCTCTATTTCCTTAAAAAGATAGTTGAGTAGCAACGCAGTCGAGTTTGCTGCAATTCCTCTCCCCCAGTAATTCTGATTTAATGTATAACCAATAGTAACTGCGTTTACCCTAGGATCTACGTCAAAGATTTCAGCAACACCAATCATTTTACCAGCATCGTTCTTTAGAAAAATGCCAAGGTTTATGATAATCCTTTTATGAAAATCTCGTATATGATGTCCAATGATATTTTCTACGGCTACAGCTGTTTTCCTGGGTTCACCAGGTTTAAAGCGATAAAGTTCTTCATTCATATTTATTTCTATATAGTCTTTTAAATCTTCTATCTCTATCTGCTTCATTAGAATGTTATCATTTTCAATGACAGGAAAGTTATCAAATAATTTATTATAATTCACCTTATACCTCCTAAAAAATTGTTAATACATCAATCTATATCTCGACCTTTTTACAGGGCATATACCAATCTAAAACAATCTCGCTTTCACCATTTTCTGCTGGTTTGCAATATCTCTCATTGGTGTAAACTTCTGACCAGTAAAAATTATGATAGTCCAGACGATATCCATTTTTTGCTGCCATGCCATTGATTAAAATGTAGGCACAATTTATTATATCCTCCAGATTTTTACCCTTTATCTGTGCTTTTACCACCATTCCCTTAGGTATTAATCGTCCTGTCATATTGGGAGGAATTTCAGTTCCTGGCTTAAAGTATCTTCCAATAATGTATTCATTGCCAAGACTTTTCTCATCTACGAACTCAGCGGCATACCCTAATCCGATATACTCCTCTTTCATCTCTCCGCTTTCATACTGTTCCATTTCCCCTAGTCGTTCAGAATGACCCTCTTCAAAATATTTTTGCCACAGTTCATGATTGGCAAGACTGGTATTTAATTTTGAAATACCGATTAACAAGGTCTCCTCCATTTCCACATACTCAATTCTAACGATATCTGCCATAATTCTTCTCCCTTTCATAACATAATAGGTATCTTCATTTTGAAAGGAATAACGCTGATAGACCTTTGAATGATAAATGTCTCGAGCAAGACTTGTTGGAGGCACTCCAAACTGTTCTTTAAAAGCTCTTGAGAAGGCAGAATGGTTATCGTAGCCGTATTTCATCGCTATATTGATGATACTATCCTCTTTTTCAAGAACCTCCCGTGCAGCCTCTGAAAGCTTACGTCTTCGCACATATTCAGAAATTGAAATACCGCACACGTAAGAAAAAATCCGTTGATATAATCCTCCCGGAACTCCTGTGAGTTTTGAGATATTTCCGATCTCTATACAATGAAGATTATTCTCGATATAGTCAATGACCATCTCAATTTCATCAAAACAGTTCATACTTGGTCTTCCTTTCTTTTTGATAATTTCCGTAATCACAAGCCACCCTTTGCAGAAATGCTTCTTGCAATCACTTTACTATGATATCAAGTCAAAGAACTCCTTGCTTTGCATTTTATGTACAACCTTTGATAAGCCTTAGTCTATTTTATTTTTACTATACTCTGTAGAACAAAAAGTATCAATATGACAGATCTTATTTACCCGGTAAAGATACCCATCCATAAGTTCTTAATTTAGGACTTATTTCGTATATATTAAATATCAAATTTAGGTATTTCAGCCTATGAATAAAATATATTTCATGTTTTTACACGCAAATTGGTACCACCAGTTGATTTATAAAATAAAGTATTGTAAAATCTTAAAAGCTTTTGCAAGCTGCTAATCTTCCAGAACTTATATACACTTTTAATATATACATCTAGAATGAGCTTTGCAGGTAGTTGAGTGCAAAAAGAAATACGTAACTTGAAAAGAAAAGGTGTCAAAGGAGACAACGAAAATGAAATTATCAAACAAAATCGCCTTATTCGTGGGCGTGCTAGTGCTTATCGTCGCAGGAGGATTGGGTACAATCTCTTTGGTGTTAAGCTACAATACTGCGTATAAGGAAGCAATCAACGGACTGGAGGAAACTGCGAAGCAAGGAGCAAATAATATTGATTCTAGATTACAGATACGCACCAGTGTCTTGGAGCAAGTATCAAATCGAATTAGTGAAATGCCCCTAAACAAAAAGCTGGCAGTGATGGCAAAGGAAGCAGAAAGTTTGGGCTATCTTGATATGGCTGTAGTAGATTTAAATGGATTAGCCACCTATGCTATCGGTGGTGAGGAAGCAGATCTAAGTGACCGTGAATATGTGCAGAAGGCTTTGAATGGCGAGAAATGCTTCTCTAACGTAATAACAAGCAAAGTTACCCATGGTACTGTAATTATGTACGCTGTTCCAATCAAAACAAAGGATGGTATTACTGGCGCGCTTATCGGAAGAAGAGATGGCTCTGCCCTCAATGAAATTATTGAGCAAATGACCTTTGGTGATAATGGAAATGCCTTTGTAATTGGTAGTGATGGAACTTTTTACGCTCATGGGGTAAAAGAATATGTCATGAATCAAAAAAATGTTATAAAAGACATAGAGGAAAATGGATATTTTAAAGATTTTGGTGTTCAATTAGAAAAACTGGGAATTGGCAATCAAGGTATCGTTAATTATAAGCTGGATAAGATAAATAAAGTTGCTTATTTGGTTACTATACCGGGTACAGACTGGATTCTAGGCTTAGGCGCTCCTAAGAGTCAAATAACCAAGGGTGTTGATAAGATGGCTGGACTGTTAATTACATTTTCTCTCTTATTTATTGCAGCAGGCATTGGAATCGCAGTTTATCTTGGAAAATCAATCTCTAAACCGATTACTAACTCCGTTTCAATTTTAAATAATATCTCTCAATATGACTTATCTTCAGACTATAGTAAGGTAGCAAAATATACAAAACAATCCGATGAAATAGGTGTTATGGCAAATGCAACTCTATCGCTGCAAAGAAATCTAAGAACCCTTGTGGAAAATATAGCCCAGTCAGCAGAACATATTGCAGCTTCCTCCGAAGAACTAACAGCTACGAGCCAGCAGGCAGTGGTTTCAGCCAATGAAGTAGCGGGAGCCGTACAGGATATCGCTGTTGGAGCAGGGGATCAGGCAAATGATACCGAAAAGGGTGCTAACGAAATCGAGTTACTGGGTAACTTAATTTCCAATGAGCAAACGTTAATTCTCCAATTAAACAGCCTTACAAATGAAGTAGAGCAATTAAAGAATGATGGCTTTGATATCTTAAATGTCCTGGTCGAAAAGACAACACAGACTAATCATGCAGCAAATAACGTTAAAAAAAGTATCCTTGAAACCAATGAAAGCGCAGGTAAAATTGATAAATCCAGCCAAATGATACTAAGTATTGCAAGCCAAACAAATCTATTAGCTCTCAATGCTGCCATTGAAGCAGCAAGAGCCGGTGAGGCTGGTAAAGGTTTCTCTGTGGTTGCTGATGAAATAAGAAAACTATCTGAACAAGCCAATCGTTTTACAGGAGAAATAATTAAAGATATTGAGGAATTAATTGGTAAGAGTGAATATGCCGTTAAAACAATGGAGGAAGTTGGAAACAATTTAGAAGAACAGACAACCAGCGTTAATTCAACTAATAATAAATTTGAAGGCATTGCAAAAGCAATTGAAAACTTGAATCAGCTGCTTAATACATTGAATCAGTCCAGTAGTGAAATGGGCAGCAAGAAAGATGAAATTGTTGGTATCATTGAGAATTTATCAGCAATCTCTGAAGAAAATGCAGCTGGTACCGAAGAAGCAACTGCTTCCATTGAAGAACAAACTGCTTCCATGAATGAGATTGCACAATCCAGTGAAAGTTTATCCCAATTAGCGGAAGACATGCAAAAATCAATATCAATGTTTAAATTATAATAAATATTAGGAATCGTAATTATTCGCTTTAAAAGAAAGACCGTATAACAGCTAAAATGCACCTCATACGACAATGCATTTTGCTATCATACGGTCTTTTACTCTTCATAGTCATCTGATATTTTGCTTAATAGACTCTACTTATTCTTCATCTTGTACTGCTGGTAAATAGGAAAGAATCATATCCAATTCTCCAGTTATATGAAAAGTTCCATACCCCGCCGGTATAATGAAATGATCTCCCTTTTTAATAGAATTCCCATCAATTATACCGCTTCCGTCAATTACACTTACATTGCAAAAATCGGAACCGTAGTTAAAAACATTTTGTCCATCCACCTTGATCTTTTGAACACTGTAATATTTACATTCAATTAAATTAGTTACGTCCTTTTCTGCCTGACCAAATCTACTTTCTGTACTTCTATTCCTATGTGGGCATTTTATTACATCAATACTTTTCTCCAGATGAAGTTCCCTTGGCTTCCCATTCTCCAGCCTTCCATAATCATACAGGCGATATGTAATATCACTGTTCTGTTGTGTTTCCAGGATCATGGTACCTTTTTTAATTGCATGGACAGTTCCTGGTTCAATTTGAAAGAAATCTCCCTTGGTGATTTTTTGCGTTCTAATCAGCTCATCCCAGCTTTCATGAGCTATGAGATCTTTCAGTTCCTGTTTATCCTTTGCATTATGCCCAATTACAATCTCACCCTCTGGCTCACAATCTAGAATATACCAGCATTCGGTCTTACCAAGCGCCCCATTTTCATTGACTTTGGCATACTCATCGTCAGGATGAACCTGAATACTAAGGTCATTTTTCGCATCAATTATTTTTATAAGTAATGGAAATACCTCCCCTTGATGGTTACCAAATAATTCTCTGTGATTCTCCCACAGCCAGCTTAAGGTCTTGCCCGTATATTCCCCATTCTTTATTGCACAGTCACCATTTCGATGTGCACTGATTGCCCAGCATTCTCCTGTATGGTCATCCGGTATTTCATAGTTAAATTCAGTTCTTAGTTTATTACCGCCCCAAACCATTGACTTAAAAATCGGTTCAATAAAAATAATATCTTTCATTCTCCTGCTTCCTTTTTTATATAGTTGCTATTTTAGTTATAATAGCATGTAACCTGGCATTTAGCAAATCAGCTGATTTTACTTCTAAGCAAAATCAGCTGAAACCGTTATACAATTATGATAAGTGAAACAACTTACCGTTTCAGCTTGTTTTAAATATTAATTGTTATTTCCTAATTTGTCTGTGTAATGCGAATTAGTTTTAAGGCTTTCGGAGGCATTGTAAGCGTTACTTTCTGGTTGATAACCTCTATTTGACTGATTGGTTTTTCTTGAACTGTTACCTCTTCTGCATAATACGACGAATAGATGGAGGTTGAAAAACTATATTCCTGCTCCTGATTTGTGAGATTTTTAAGAACTAGAACAAAGCCTTTCGAATCGTCTTCTGCCGGGTTAGAGGGTTTTATATAAATCGGCATTACCTCTCCTTCCGCCTGTATTAAACTTCCGCTCTCTTCTTTCTCACAGGAAACTGCTGCTCCTATGACACAAGGATGATCTGCTGCAACACTTGCTGTATAAACTTTAGTTGGGTCAAACTCCTGGAAGGGTTGCAATTCATATTTTAATTCCATCGTACCCCTTTGATCCGCCATAAAGTTAGTATCCCAGTAATTATTCAGTGGCCAGGCGAGTAAAAGAGGATTTTCCTTACGTGTTATCTCCTTGCTCTCTTTTCCAAAATTAAAATCTCCAACCTGTACCATCGGTGCATCCGGACAAGAAAGTAATACACCTTTTTCACCGTCATACATGGATACAGATTTATCAACGGTTACCCAATCACGGCATACTGTGCCCAGCTGGTCCTTATCCAGACGAACAAATTCGCTTGCTGTATCAAAGCTGCATTCCCAGTTTTCCTTAAGTTGCAAAGGCAGGGCAAAATAGATGGATTCGGGCATACTAACCGGCAGCTTTCTTAGTTTAGCTTTCATTTTAATTCTAGGTGATTTTGCAGAAAAAGTAATGGTTTGCTCTGCTTTTTCCATTCCGCTTACTTCCAGTTCCCAAACAAAGCTTACACTATCCTCTCCCTGCTCCAGACGCCAGTTCAATACTTTTTCTGCTCCACTGCGGTATGCTTTCCAATTATGATTCCACTGGGTTATATTTTTGTTGCCCAGATCTACATCTCTTGGAAATAAGGAGGAGCGTATCTGTTTATTATGTCTTGGGTCAATTGTCTCCTTGACCAGTTCAAGAAAGCCCCATTCACTCTTATCATTCAGCAGGTTCCAACCAGTTTGAACAGAATATACCTGCAGAATTCTGCCGGTTTCTTTATTAAATTCTATTCTATAGTCAGGTGTGAGGATTTGATTTTCGGTAACTGTATAGGCAGGTTTCAAATCTTCCTGTTTCTGTTTTCTTGCTTCCAGTACAGTGAATGGAATTTTCTTATAACTAAATGGCTCCATCGAAATGGTTCCATAGTTAATGGTCTCCTCCTGATCAATATAAGGAATATATTGTTTGGAACGAAGTGCACTTAAGTGCCTTCCTTCTAACCGATAGGAAGCTGGCACTTCTAAATCCACTACTTGCCTGGTTCCCGAGGTATTCACTACCACAATACCTTCCGGTTTATCAGACTGATGGGGATTACCGGCTAAACGCTCCATCTGTGTACTTACTAAATAGGCAGACAAATCTGCTGACTGATAAGCAGTCTTTATCTTATGAATATATTGGGAATAGGTTTCCTCCCCATGAGGGTCGGTTACTGACTGTGATGCTCCCCAGGTATGTTCATCAAAGATAAGTGCATTTAAACTACTTTCCTTTTTTACACTGTCATAGTGTTTGTTTGGGCTACCGCATAAACTTTCAATCATTTCTGCTTTCTGGATATTCTGTTTCGCCAGACGATTAACTCTGGTTTCCCTAGCAGTGCTTGCACAACCAAAATTCCAATAATCCGTCCAATCCCCACGATGCAAAGGTATTCTTTGAGACGCTTCTGTCAGCAACTTATCTCTTAACATTTCCGGTGTAACAAACCGAACCTTAAACTCATAACCTTCTTCATTGTATCTACGTATTAAGTTGGCCAATTCTAAATCCGGGCAATTGTTATCATATAACGGCGGATTCGTCGCTGTTAAGAATACAAAGTCTCTGTCATAGCCGTTACTCTCCAGACGCTGCACATATTCCAAAATACCTTCCTGCATACGTTTGGTATCTGCTTCCTGAGTAAAGAAAAATTGGCTGAAAAGCGAATAATGTTCTCCCAAAAAGGTTAACAGCTCCCTGTTGTCCGGGGTCTGCCAGCGAAAAGCACTTGGTCTTGGCAACGGAATACCACCAAAATGTATATTAATTCCGGTAAGATAAAAATCAATTCCACTGTCCAGCAAAATTTGTGATAAGGGCCACGGCTGACCATTTACATCATGGTTAATTGCCGTTGTAATCTCTGCTCCTAAGCTTTCCCGAAGCAGCTCCAAATCCCTTAACATAGCAATCATTTCTGGTGCCGTACTTCCCGGTGTTGTATGCATAGGAAGGGCAGCCACACAGATGCGGCCTTCCTTAATCAACAGCTTTAACAAATTAATCCGATCCACCTCGGCGGTATCCAACCAGCGTACCAGCGGATAAGTTGCTTCACAGGTCCATCGAAAACGGGACTCCTCAGGATAATCCGCAGTCTTAACACATAAATCAATCGCCTGATCAATGTAATCACTTTGCAGCTCCAGTAATAAAGGTTGCGGATGTGTATATCCGATATCCAGGTGGCTATGATGCATGCACCAGATTTCCTTAATCTGTGACATATAATTTCTCCTTCTATATTCAAACTATACTGGATAATTGTGAAACTCCACAATTGTAATAATAGTAGAAACAACGATTGCTGATTTACAATTATCTATTAAACTAGTACATCGTCCTGCAAATAATTAGTCCAGTTAATTTAAGGACGATGCACTAGCAATATTTTTTTATCTTACTGTGGCTCGAAGAATTTTAACTTCTTCTCCCAGAGGTCTAATAACGAATTGCTTTACACTCTCCGGTACAATAAAGGTCTCAGCATAATGAACTTCGTAAGGCTCAAAGCTGCCATTCAGGCTTTCGATAATAGCTCCTTCTCCGTCCACTACGTTACAGGTACTTACACTGCCTTCACTCTCCAGAATTGACTCTGTGGTGATGGTATATCTTCTGGTCTCAATAAATTCTCGTTCATGAAGACCTGTTCTTTCGATTTTATTGTGTTCGTCCTCACTTATCCCGGTAATCGCATTTACCAAGTTCTCTTTCACCCATTCGGTAGTACGATCCCACTGAATTACCTGTTCGCCGTGATTAATATGTACCGGTCTTGGCAGTCCGTCCAGTCCTAAACGTCCCCAGTCCCATAGCTTA
>JAEYLX010000069.1 GCA_023407575.1 Bacillota bacterium | reverse complement strand
CCCTTTAGGGCAGGCCTGAGGAAGCAGTGCGGTTGGCAAATCCCTCAGGGCGCCTTCCGGGCGCTGGCAGGTAAAAGCCCCTTATAGGGGCAGAGCAAACCACCGGCTAAGCCGGTGGTCTTGATTTAATCCTGTTATAATCTACCAGTTATTACCTGTTCCTGTTACCGTGAAACTTGCTGAATCATTTTTAAACTTTCCTGAAGGCGCAACATTTACCGTATTGGTATTAAAGGCAGCAGAACCATTCGCTGACCCTCTGATATAAACTCCGTAAGTTCCAGAATTATTAATAGTATTGGATGTGTAATTAACTACCGCACTGGAACTTGGCTCTTCGATGAACACACCCGAATAAGTACTGTTTTCAATCAAATTAGAAGTCACATTCACAGTAAGTCCATTTGCTAATCCGTTATTATTAACCCAGTAACCCCAGATTGCACCAATTTGATAACCATAGTCATGATGATAGGAACCGCAACGTACAAGTCGATTATTACTTACTGTAAGGGTTCCGGTAAAGGCTGTTGGGCTATGATTTGTTCCAAACTGAATACCCGATCCATTGTCTACCACATCCAGGATAAGATTATTACTTACCGTATTATTTTTACCACCATAAATTCCGATACCATTTGCAAGGTTTGGAATCTGAATTGTATTGTATCTAAAAGTACAGCTTTCCACTGTTCCAGTTCCACCATTTAAGGATTTTGACCACATTGCCATACCATCATCTCCGTTATTACGGAAATTACACTGCTCAACAATTGTATTCTTTGCTCCTCCATTCAGGTTAATACCATCTGCCCAGGTGTCTCTTATTCTACATCCAGAAATCAAAGCATTTGCTGTCCCTTCATTCAACCAAAGACCTACCTTGGTGTGTTGAATCCAGAGATTTGTAATGGTAGAATTTAATGCATTTCCTTCGATACCAGCAATACCTGTTGCATTGGATCGATATGTTTCTTCTGCTTTAATCGTAAAGTTGGAAAGTGTCACATTTCCACCTACTAAATAGATACCAGCATAAGCACCTTGCAGTGTTGATCTCCACATCCCTGCACCTTTGATAGAAACTCCGCTTGTCAATCTGATTTTTGTGGTGCCTCTTGTTCCTGTTTTAAAATCAAAGGCACCTTCCGGTATCCATACTCCCTTAACGGTAGTTCCATTGACTGCTGCAATTGCAGAAGTCATAGCTGCTGTATCATCAACCCCGTCATTAGCAACTGCTCCATAGTTTGTTATGGATACGTAATCGGAAGGTTTGGTCAATGCAGCTGGTACTGCTTCTGTTTCGATAAGATCGATAAGTACATAGGTAGAACCATTGGGATTATAGTCATTTGCATCCCACTGAAGTTTAATTTTAGTTCCAGCAGTATACTGCTGACCTAAAAGCACACGGCTTTCATCAAAATATCTATGATGATTTGTGCCAGGTGTATTAGACCATTGCATTTCACCACCATCAGAACCATATTGTCCATATTGATGGGAATAGCGGTTAGTTAATGAAATATCCGTATTATGAGTAGAGTTAACATAAACACTTAAGTTCTGGAAAATATCTGCTCCAGTTGCGCTATCCGGCATGGAATATCGAACAACGATACCCTGTGCTGGATTGGTAAGTGTCAATTCTACAGACTGACCTTGCATAAGCTTTACTGCTTTTCTTCCAGATGCTTCTGATTCCGCAACGCACCAGGTTGTACTTGGTCCAGTTACACTTCCACCGCTAATCGTAAGATTTTCAGCCTCATAAGTATCATAAGGTACTGTTGCTCCATAGGTCTGAATTGTACCAATCGTCATACTCTCGTTATAGGAATTGTTACTATCACTTATTTCAGCAATTAAATTGGTCTCATCGACTTCAGCTCCAATCGTGTGAATTCCATTTGTTGCTGACCAGGAGCCACTGTTCTGTGTGAGTGTAACGGAGGCACCGACTGCTATGGAAGTCGTATAGTTTATCACAGAACTAACCTTAGTACCGTCCACATAAAAGGATACATTACAAGCAGTACCAGAAGGAGTTGCTGTTGTTCCCTGGTTTTTAACCACAGCACTGAAGGTAACAGCATTACCTGCCGAAGGTGACGCTGGGGACCAGGATATATCAGTTACGATAAGATCAGGGTTGGGTGCTGGATTTATCGTTACAGATTCACTATAGGTATTATTGTTCTCATTAGATTCTGTAATTCTATTAATATCATCCACAAAGGCAGTTAAGGTATGTGTACCTGTGGTTGACGTCCAACTTGCTTTTCCACTAGCTCCACCAGTTGCAGTCAAGGTGACAGAACCACCTGCCGGTATGGAAGAGGTGTAATTATCACTCCAGTTAACTGCTGTACCATTTACAGAGAAAAGCACGCCGCAGGTGGTTCCTGCAGGAGTCGCACCGGTTCCTTGATTTTTAACCACAGCTTTAAAGGTTACTTCATTACCAGTCTGTGGAGTTGCAGGAGTATACGTAATATCGGTTACAATCAAATCCGGTGTTGTAGCTCCGCCGCCTACTGTTAAGGCCTCGCTGTAGGTATTGTTTGATTCATTGGACTCAGTAATTCTGTTCACATCATCGACCTGTGCAGCAATGGTATGCGCCCCACCGGTTGCCTTCCAGGTTGTCTTACTGTTTGGTCCGCCTGTTGCTGTTACAGTAACCGATGCACCTGCAGGAATTGATGCTGTATAATTGTCACTCCAATTAACTGATGTGCCATCCACAGTAAATAACACACCGCAGATAGTTCCTGCTGGACTTGCTCCAGTTCCTTGATTCTTTACTACCGCACTTAAGGTAACTTCATTTCCATCGGAAGGAGAAGCTGGTGAATAAGTGATATCGGTAACGATAAGATCAGGTGTCCCAGTACTGCTGCTTATCGAAATTGCTTCATTATAGGTATTATTATTTTCATTTGATTCTGTAATAAGAGATGTATCATCAATAACCGCCTGCACAGTATGAGAACCACTTGTAGCCGTCCAGGAATTCTTACCGGATGGTCCACTGTTGGCAGTAAGTGTAACTGATGCCCCAGCTGCTATTGATGTCGTATATGTGTCACACCAATTCACCTGAACTCCATCCACCAAAAGATTTAAACCGTGTTTTACACCTGCCGGAGTAGCTGCAGTGCCTTGATTTTTTACCACCGCACTAAATACTACTTCACTTCCTGCCGTCGGGCTGGCAGGCGACCAGGTAATATCTGTTACAATAAGATCTGGTGAACCACTGCCTGTAGCAGTATCCACAGAGATATTATCCACATTGACATTCCCTGAATCTGCAGAATCAAATTTATATCTAATGGTATTGCTACCTTGATTAAGTGCGACTGTTTCTGTCTGTGTTCCCCAAGAATCCCAGTTAGCAGTTGCATTTAAAGATATCTGTTTGATTTTTGTATTATTTACATATAGACTTAAGGTTTTTGTGCTTCCATTTCCATTGGCGTATCTTAAAGTTACATTATAATTTCCGGCAGCTGCCGCATTTACTGTAAACTGAGTGGCAGCATTCCCTTTATTTCCATCTGTATAACCACCTACAAATCCAGTTCCAGTATATCCTGTGTGGTCAGTTTGTTTTACACATCCCCCCGAAAGTGTAGCTGATTCTGCCTCATAAGTTGTAGCTGCTGCAAACGTAGTGGGTGTAAAAGTTAACATTTGAGTTAAAACCAGAACCAATGCCAAGAATGAGGCTATGCTCTTCTTTTTGAAAATAATCTTCTCCATACCTATCTCCTTTTATTAATAGATTCTTAAAACACTTATACATTGAATTTAATCGGTTAACCTATTTAAACGTACTATGTCTAAAATGTTTTGTCAATAAGAATTTTGTGAATTAGGTATATTTTAGTGCTTTTTTAATATTTAAATTTAGTAAAGATAAATAGTTACTCTGATTTCTATTAATCGATTAACCTTTAAATTTACTACAATTAGTACTTTTTTGTCAATTCTTTTGTTTGTAAGCTACAAAAGCTCAAAGAGGAAGCAACAAGTCGTTTTACATGTCATGAATTAAAAAAGCAACCTTTGCTCATATGCAAAGATTGCTTTTTTACAGTTATTAATACTTTAATCCATACCCAACCGGAAACATTACATTATCTGTCCTGATATCTTCAACCTTTGAATAATATGGCATTGGTAAGGTTCCTTTAAAGCTGCTCTTTCCTGTAAGTACGTTAGCTACTCCGTCTCCTTCACTTCCAGGCAGATAGCACATAACAATACCCTCCCACTGGTCCATATAATCACTGATGATGACATTCCTTCCTGCTACTATACAAGCTACAATAGGTTTACCAAGGCTTTGTACCAAGTCAATTGCCCTGGCATTGCCACTAAGGCCAAGCTCACCATTAATACTGATATTGTCACTGTCTCCGTTCCATTCGGCATATGTCTTTTCTCCCAGACAGAGCAATATCATATCAGCTTCTTCTGCTTTCTCTGGGTCAGTGATAATTGTTAGTTCAAACTCAGCAGCAAGCTCATTGAGGCCATCCAGTATAGTTTTTCCTTCCGGTATACATTTTTTATTATTGTTTTCTGCGTCTGTTCTGCCGTTCCAGGTAGTTGTCCAGCCACCACACTGTGCCCCAACGTCATTTGCAGCAGGTCCAATAACAAATATCTTCGTACCTTTCTTAATAGGCAGTATCTGGCTATCATTCTTTAGCAATACAAGACTTTCCTCAACCAACGTTCTTGCTAAATCCCGGTATTCCTGTGAACCTACACCACTAACCTCTGTGGTTATCTTCTCCATCATCGGGTCATCTAGAATTCCCATCTCTTTCTTCACCGTAAGAATTCGGCGAACCGCATCATTTACACGGTCTATGGAGATTGTTCCTTCCCCTACTGCCTCAACGATATATTTCCTGCAATTCTCATAATTATCCGCTTCCATCAGCATATCGATTCCTGCATTAATTGCAGTAATTGTCTGATCCTTTAAATTGTCACCGGGTATATTATGAATTGAATCCCAATCACTTACGATAAAGCCCTCAAATCCCATTTCATTTTTTAATAACATTATATATTTCTCGTTGGCATGCATCTTAGTGCCATTTAAACTACTGTGGCTAATCATAATTGTCTTAACACCAGCATCAATTGTTGCTTGGTATACCTTTAATAATTCCTGGATTTCTTCCTCTGACAGCTGTGCATCACCACGATCAATCAGCCTATTTACCCCATCCAGTGTCTCACCTGTCCCATATAAGACATTACCATCTGCAAAGAAATGTTTTGCACAAGGAAGAATACCTCCATCAATTAATCCTTTAGAATATGAAGTGCCCAGCTCTGTTATGATATCTAGCTCCGAGGAATAACTTTCGTAGGTACGTCCCCACCTCGGGTCCTGTGCTGCTGCTATGCACGGAGCAAAGTTCCACAGCATACCTGTTAACTTTGCTTCATTTGCAACGGCTACCCCCATCTGATAAGTGAGCTCCTTGTTATTAGCAGCACCAATACCGATGTTATGCGGAAATATAACCGTGCCTTCACTGGTATTAACCCCATGAACCGCATCATTCCCGTATATGTAGGGAACACCCGCTTCTGAACTTATAGCAGCTTCCTGAAACTGAAGAATCAACTTCTTCCATTCCGACGCATTCAAAGCATCTTCACCATAGGTAGAGAGTATACTGCCGTAGTCATATTTCTTCATACTGGCATCTGTTACATTGTACACTGCGCCTTGAACCATTTGTGCAGCTTTTTGATCCAAGGTCAGCCTTGCAAGAATATCCTCAACCTCAGTACTTCTTACCTCATTTTGAATGACTGGCTTGTCAGATATCGCCGCATTCTCATTGATTTTATCCGTGTTATCAGACTGTCTCCCGCTGCAACCTGATAGAACCAGAATAAGTGTTAATAGTAACCCTATTAATCTTCGTTTCATTACTAAACTCTCCCTTATTAATTATATTTTTTAGAATAGCAGCTAACTACATTTGTACTCCCTCAACAAATGTAATAAATATGCATTCCTTCAATAATTTTACTCCTTTTAGAAACATTATGCAATTATTTTGTAGGATTTTATATGAAGACGAGGTCGGCTGATTGTCAAAATTTTAGTAAATCCATTCTAGAAACCTCTCTCTTAATATAAGTTAAATAGCAAATCTCTTGTTTTCTATACCCACATATAAATTAAGCTTTGTGAGATAAGGATATTGATTTTAGGCCCATTAAATTATATAATATTACCATATGTGATTTGTTCTTGTTTACGATTACTGAACATAATGAATGTTTATTATAGATACCATTAAAAAAGCAGTTACAGTCACTTAAACTACAAGTAATATATCTTGTAGCTTAAGTGACTGTAACTGCTTATATTAGATAGCTGCTCTTTCACACCCCGAAAGGTGCCTTACTCGGTAAGATTTCTTATAAAAGAATGGTGTGGCAGCAATTACACACTTGCTAAAGAAACTCTATGCTATCAATTAGTTCTCTGTTATCCTTCAGTTTATATTGAATACTTCGTTTTAAGCGCAGCACTTTTGTATTCTGCATTGAATTATCATCTACATCATCAATAATTCTTTGCAACTCTTCTCTTAACTCCTCCAGTACAAATTTTGAATGTGTAGCAAAATAATGAAGTCCAATCAGTTTATTCGTAAATAATATACCTTCTGCTGTTTCACAAATCTTAATTTTTATTTTGGATTTTTGATAACGAATAAGCTTTCTCGATAGGTTAAGGCTCCCCAAAGCATCCGCTTCCATAGTAAAACCACATCTGGTACAAAGAAATCTTCCCTTTGAAAATCTGTTTTGTCTGGAACTCATTCCGCAATCTGGGCATCTCTGAAACACATCTATAGAACTTACTTTAATAGGTGCTGGCAAACCCTGTTCCCTAAGCTTATATTCCAAGATAATCTTTAGCTTATGGTATAATCCATATTGATATGCTGGTGCAGACACATTGCTATCCTCTCTCCATACGATAGAATCGCTACCGCGAGATAGATTTTGCATTATCACCTGTGCTTTGTACTTTTTTGCAATGTTTACTATATGATTTGCTGCTATGTGCAGTTCATTAGGGCTATCCTGCTCTACCACAGCCCCTGCTGCCAGACAATGGCCCTCTTTATCCACAACCGTATAATTTAATTTATTCGTTAATCCACGGCTTACACCCATGAAGGTATCTGTGGGTAGATGTTCCTTTGCTTTGTTCTCAATACTAATGGCTAAATAATATTCCTTGCCTCTTTTAAATAATTTAGCTGTCTTTAGTACATTTGGCTCAGATTTAGCCTGCTTAAGAAATTGCTCTTGATATTTCCCAAAAGACAAGGGCAAGATAAGAAAGGTTTCTTTTTTTCTCTCTCTTTCCAAAGGCGTATTATCCTTATGAATATAGTAGAGCTTTGACTCCCCCCTCCCTGCTGCCAGTCTGGCATGGGAATAATTCATAAGATAGAGTTTTACATAATACTTATCTTTAAGCTGATCGTAGAGCAAGCAATAATTCCTTTTATTATCATACCTGCAAAAATAGATTGGTCTGGGTCGATTGCTATCCGGGTATGCAACCATCGATTTCATCAAACTTAGATTTAAAAAACCTGCCAATGTCATTCCAAGATCAAGCTTTAAGGAATCCTTAAAGGGTTGAACCTGATACTGATTTAATTCTTTATTCAAATTCTTATCCACCCATTTAGATATAGAAGCCCCGAGGTAGGTTCCATTCTTATTAATAAAGTTCTTCTTGATACTCTCCAAATCATATTGTGCTCTGCCTAATAGATAATCATATGCTTGATTGTAATGTAAAATAGCCTCATCCAGTATCTCTTGCTTAACTTTGCTCGGTTGATAGAGTTTTAAAGTAATTGTCTTCATATTAATTATATTCAATCCTTACCTGTTTACCAGTACTCCGTATACATTCTGCAATTTCCTCTACAAGCTTTAACTTCAAACTCAAATTAAGCGGAAACCCTGGGTTTTGATGTGCTGGATTCATGGCACGCCCTACATAAAAACTTATCTGAGTACACTCCTCCAATAGTATCTTGGCTAATTTCGAAGCACCATCCTTCTTATTCAGGTTCAGATAATCCTGCATTGTACTGTCCGGTGAGATACAGGCTTTAATCAAACTAAGTGCTTTTTGTAACGTAAGTACTCCCTCCGTGGTTAGGTCAATACCATCTATTTCAGCAATCGGCGGTAATGCTGGATTACTATAATTGAAACTAGTTTTTACTTCTGTATCTAATTCTCTTGCCACAATCTGAGAAGTAGTTCCACCACAAACCACTTTTTTCCCTTCACTATCCAGAAATGTCTGTACTACCTTTTGATCCTGTATCTGATCCACAGGAGGACCAACCATTATACTTAAATTCATTGTTTTTACTGCTTTTACCGAAATAACGGTTGTGTCATCGCCTTCTTTGTGACCATATAAGTTATCACAGGCAGATAACAACAGCTTCGTCATACTCTTTGCTGACATATCGCTGCTGTAGGTCTTCTGTATATATTCCTTAATATTATCCCATTGCCACCCAAGATTTAAAGAATGCCCAATCCCTGCATGTATCGCACCGTCACTTACCACTACAAATAAATCTTCCTGCTCCACTTTAAATCTAGCTTCTCGAATTAGTTTTCCGCTGATTGTCCTGCTGCTCGTTTCTATTGGCAGCGGCTCGCCCTTGCGAAATCGAAATGCAGAAGGATTATCAAATTCCACCAGATAACCTTCTCCTGCTGCCGATATTTGCAGGATGGTAAAGGTAGAATAAGCAATATTTCTTTCTTTACATACTGGCAGGGTATTCGCTATGGTATCAACGGCTTCCTCTATTTCAAGACCGTTAGCCAATATCGTTCCGATTATTTTGGTAGTTAAAGTCGCCAGAATATTTGCCTTTA
The DNA here is from genome assembly GCA_023407575.1 of Bacillota bacterium. Classification (GTDB taxonomy): domain Bacteria; phylum Bacillota; class Clostridia; order Lachnospirales; family Lachnospiraceae; genus Mobilitalea. Next base: position 265,300 of record JAEYLX010000069.1, on the reverse strand, counting down.
CACCGCTTCCCAAGCCGTCTGATAATACTAGAATGACGGAAGCTTCATCTCTTATAATTTCAACTTTATCACCACATAGCTCTTCTTGATATTTATTAATACTTTCTGAGCTGACATCTATGTATAGGCTCATCTTTAATCACTCATCTCATCCATAATTGATTTCTTAAGTTTTGTTAGTGCAACCTTTGTTTCTGCTGTAGTTTCTCCAAGAAGACTTGCTACTTCCTGCGCTACGCGCATTTGCTTTTCAATCACCTTTTGGGTAATCTCAACATTCTCTTTTCGTATTTGATGCATCTTCAATCGAAAGCTTTCTTCCTCACTAATGTCTTTCATAATGACAATGATTATATTTTGTTCCGGAATACTAATTGTTGACTGAATGACTGTCATTTGATACTTTTCATAATAATATTTATTATCATAAATACTCTCTCCGCTTTCAAAAACATCAATAAAATCTTCACTGGGCAGCAGCGTATAAATGTATTCTCCAATGACTTCTTCCTTTGTCAATCGGAACTTCTCCCGTGCAGAGGTATTAATTTCTTGTATACGAAGTTCATGATCCAATGCAAAGATAGCATTTGGTGTTGTATTAATAATCAAATTAGAAATGGATTCAGCTCTTTCTCTCATAAATGGTAAACACATGTGAAGCTGTGCCTTATTATAATAAACTGCAATTGCTTTATCTCGGCAAGTAGGATAGCCACACGTACCACAATTAAGTTCCTTATCCTTTGAGTACTTTCCAACGCTATTTAGAATTGCCTGAATAGATGCTTCTGAAGGTTCCTTCTGTTGCTTGGTTCTATTAATAAACTTCTTTTTTAAATTCACTTTAGTTCCCATGTCCAGTAACTGATTGGTTGTTCCCGGTGCTTTTCTAACATAATCAATCAGTCGTTCTCTCGCAGCGAGAAATCCTCCCGGAATTTCATTCATACATGGGCCGTTGATACAACTGTCAGTGCAGCTATTCATTTCAATAAAGTAATTTTCAATATCCTCCTTTTGAAGGGAATCCAATATTCTCATACAACGTTCAACACCATCGATGCTAATACACTTATAATTGGTTTTGTATTTATTGTTAATGGTTTTTAAGATGCCTCCAGGTACTGGATAAATCCTTGCAGTCATATCCTTGGAAGCTTTAATATCTTCTGCAAACTCTCCATTATGATATAAGCCCTCTGTGTTTAACCAGGTACTTAATTCTTCAAAGGTGAGAACTGCATCTACCATTCCCTCATTTTGCATATCGTTACATTCATCTTTTTTGGATAAGCAGGGTCCAATAAATACCACACGTATTCTCTGACCATAAGTTTCCCGAAGCATCTTAGCATGAGCTATCATTGGAGACACTACCGGCGCCATTTGACATATTAAGTCCGGATAGTACTTTTCTATTAAGAAATTAACGGATGGGCAGGAGGTTGTTATGATGTTTTTCATCTTCTTTTCCTGCAACAGCCTTTCATATTGTTTGGAAACCTCTGCGGCTCCAACCGCAGTTTCTTCTATGTAGGTAAATCCAAGTTTCTTCAATGCATAAAATAATGCTTCCCCTTGATTTTGTTCAAAGGCTGCAATAAAAGAAGGAGCAAGGCTTACATAAACCTTTTCCTTCTTCTGAATAAATTTCTTTATAATTTCCAAATCACTTTTCACAGTTTTCGCATTTTGTGGACAGACTTTTAAACAGTTACCGCACAACATGCAATCCTCTTCCACAATCCTAGCCTGATCTTGTTGAAAAGTAATCGCTTTCACTGGACAGCTTCTAATACACTTATAACAATTTTTACAGTTTGCTTCTTTAAATTGTATAATCCCCATAACTAAAGCCTTCTTATAATATATTTTTCAAAACATTCTTTTACATTTGTTAAGGACAGTTCTTCCATAAACTCTTCCTCCACTTTTACAGAAACACCTTTCAAACAATGCCCTAAGCAGAATGAGGCTTTTAATTCCACCTGGTCTTCTAAATGATTTATTTTAATCAGCTCTTCAAAGGATTTAATAACCTGATACGATCCCTTTAAGTGACAGGAACTACCCACACAGATATATACTTGAAGCATACCATCCCTCCGTTTTACACATTATTAAACATTGTAGTCCTTTGTTATTTTTTTGTCAAGAAATCTCCTTTGTTAATTAATGGTTTTAGTATCAAAGAGTCCTGAATCTTCTTCTCAAACGCCTGCATGCCGTACTTATCTACTTCCAAACGATTCTTTGGTCCATGATGCAGACAAGCTGCTCCATTGATACATCCACCTTCACAAGCCATTCCTTCGATGAAGTTCTTATCTAGTTTCCCTTTGGAGGCCTTTAATAAAGCCATCTTACACTGCTCAATTCCATCACAAATTTCTGCCTTAACTTCAAAATCAATATTTTCTTCTTTCATAACCTGGCATACCGCCTCGGATAATCCTCCGCTTCTTGCAAAGATTCGTCCATAGTAGGAGGCATTATCCAGGCTTTGTTCTGGGAGTGTCTCTACATTAATATCCATTCCATCCAGTAAAGCTTGAAGCTCTTCGAAGGTAATTACACAATCTACACTTCCTGAATTCCCTTGTCTCTTGTACTCCGCTTTTTTACTGATACACGGACCAATAAAAATAACCTTAGCTGTTTCATCTGTCAACTTGATTAGATTAGCTATTTCTATCATTGGAGATACGTTATGAGAGATATGAGGAACCATTTCTGGATAATTAATCTCTATGTATCTAACAAAAGATGGACAACAGGAACTGGTTAAAAAGCCTTTTTCTGCAAGTTCCTTTGCTTCTTTATTAGCCACTATATCCGCTCCCAGCGCTACCTCAACCACCGTGTGAAATCCCATTATTTTAAGCCCAGCAACAATTTGCTCTATTTTTGCATAAGTAAACTGGCTCACAATTGCTGGTGCTATAGCCGCATATACCTTATAGTTCTTTCCCTGGTCCGAACCTTTTAATATCTCTATTGCATCCAGAACATAGGATTCATCCACCATTGCACCAAAAGGACAATTATATACACAAGCTCCGCACTCAATACATTTTTTACCATCTATTTTAGCTTTCTTATTTTCATCAATGATAATTGCCCCTGGCTTACAACCACGAATACAAGGTCGAACGTTCTCCGTAATCGCTTTATAGGGACATATATTCATGCACTTTCCACATTCAATGCATTTTTCTTTATCAATCTTTGCTTTCCTATCTTCAAAGCTGATGGCTCCTCTTGGGCATACGGAATAGCATCGATGTGCAATACAGCCTCTACAGGTTTCTGTCACAGTGAATCGATCCACTGGGCATTCATCACAGGCAATATCAATAACATGAACCACATTATCCTGACCTTCCTGGCTTCCTATCACATAGTTTAACCGTTCCTCCACAATAGCTCTTTCCTTGTAGATACAGCAGCGCATGGTAGCCTTGGGTCCAGGGATTATCTTTCTTGGAACCTCATAGTAGGCATCCTTCACCCTATCTTTCATTGCAAGGCGGACCACTTCATTTATAATCTTATATTTAAGTTCCTGTACATCCGTATCAAACAATCTCATTTCAATCACTTCCTAATTGCTACTTAATGGAATTCAACTGCTAAATCCTGCTTTATACCGCTAAAGGTACCTCTGTTTTCTCTACTGGAAGTTTTGGCTGTTGTTCATATAATATTTTCCAGGAATACTCCTTGAACAATTTATCATTTTTTGCTTTATTCTTATTTATATAATCCTCATACTTCATATCCTTACAAAGGTATTCGGTTTCTATTGTAGCATCAGTTTTTGAAATACTACTTCCAACAAATAAACAGAAACACCCTTCTTTCTTTTCACTGTTGTCAAAAGCTTTAACACTCTTATAATAATCACAATATTCACAATTTGACATATCTTACCACTCCTTCTTCGCTATCACACCTATTGGATAAAGTAGATTTCATTTATACTGCCTAATCTACATTCTTCTTTTTGTTTTTTCATTGTAATAGTATTTTAAATTACTATTTTCATCAATGTAAAATATACGATGAATTTTATTAATATTTTGTCATCGTATTATTAGATACGGTTTTTTCAACGTAACTTTTTGCTATAAAATAAAAAAGACTGCTGCAAAAACAATGCAACAGTCCTATGCTACTCTCTCTTAAATTTCAAATTTAATTATATCATATTGAGAATATATTATGATCCATAATTGCGGGTAATAAATCATCATATTCCAAATTGCTCCTCCATATAGGCCAAGATCTGCAATCAGGGTATCTAATGCATTAATTGATCTTGCATCTATAAACCAAACCACATATTCCGTTGTTTTTTCTTCTATTTGCTTAGTATAGTAAAAATAGGGTGTTTGAGATACTTCGTCAAAATTTATGACCGAATCATTTTCATAAGCTAGATTATATACTGAATAAAGTGTAAGTGAATTAGCACTTGTTACTTCAGGAATATATGGTAATTCCCATTCATATCCAATAATTGGCTTTCCCAATATTATTTTTTGCTTTGGAACATGGGATTCAATTAGATAATCCACTAATTTTTCTATATGATACATATTACAAACTGGTTCAGGAGGTCCATAATTTGTACCCCATACAAATTGCAAAAATATTAAACCATCAGCATACTTACTAAATTCTTCATAATTCACTTTTTCAAAGATGACTTCATTATTAACTTGTTCAATATCGTAATTAATGGTCATGAAGAATAGTAAGCCTTCCTTCTGTGTACGCTTATATATTTTCTCTGTAAAACTTAAATATAGAGATTGATTCTCTTCATTTAAATAATTGAAGATAAAATTAACTCCGTAATATCCCTTTTCCTTCATTAGCTTAATAGCATTATCAATATGCTTCTCCTGATATGCTTCATTTAGCAAAATACTTGATGCTACTACATAATTTGGTTTCCCCTGGAGTGATTGAGTTGTAAGCACCATCAAAGGAATTACACTATATTCTTTTGATTTTTTTATAATCTCCGAATCATCTTGTGCGGAAATAATATCTCCCGTTTCTGTAGCCGTATAGTTTAGTATCGATATATAGGTCAAATTAGGTAATATTTTGAGAAGTGCATCTTCTTTGATAAATGGATAGGCAAATCCATTCGTAGTAATGCTCCCTCTGGTATTATAGCTAATTACTATGGTTTCTCCCGGATATATATATATCCGTTCAAAGAGAAAAGGATTATTTCTCAATAATTGCATAACAGAAACCTGATAAGCCCCTGCAATACCTAGCAAAGTATCTCCCTGCTGTACCGTATGGGTTTGCTTAGGAATCGCAATTACTAACGCCTGACCTACCACCAGGTTATATGGATAAACCAACCCATTGTCCTGTACTAATTTATCAACAGTAACCCCGTTTTTTTCTGCAATAGAATATATATTATCTCCTTGTTGAACTATATATATCTCCATACTATCCTCAAATTGCACGTTGTTATAAATATATGATAGTTAAGGGGAAATATTTAACATTTCTTCAAAACATAAAAACATATCCTCTATTAAAGGTATCACATCACCTTCTTCATTACTTGGTAATCCAATACTTATTTCATACCTTAATTACATCAAATGTAGCGTTAATTATACTCCATATTTGCGGCTCATAGTCCATAATGCTCCAAATGCTAACACCACATAGGTGATATCTCTTTACTAAATTAAAAATGCTTATTATTGTCTTTGCATCTTTAAACCAAACAAAATGCTCTATTTCATTGGATTTATAGTAAAAGTAAGGTGTTTGTGTTTCTTCGTCAAACCAAATATCTACCCCCATTTCATACGCTAAAGCTAATGCAGCGGAGTTCGTAAGTGAATTTACCTTTGACTCATCTTCCACATAGGGTAACTCCCAATCATAAACAACCCTTGTAATACCAATAAGGATTTTCTCCGATGGTATTTGAGTTATTGTATATTGCACATATTTTTCTAGAAATGGAATTGTTGTTTGAGCGATCAACGACAAATGAGTGTGTGTCCATTGATAGGAAATAAGAATTACCCTATCTGCTATCTGTCCTACCTGATAAAAGTAAGTTGTATCATTCTTGCCATTCTCATTAAAACCATAGGTGATCGGATCACACGTAATGATTACAATATATCCTTCTTTTTGTAAAAGAACCTTTATTTCTGCCATTAGAAGGATATAATTTTGTAAATCTTCCTTTAATATAAAGGTACATCCAAAATTTACACCCGCCAAATTATTCCCTCTTACTGTCTGTAAGACATTGGTAATATAATTCTTTCGAGCAGTAGTATCATTGACAATAGTATGAATTATTTCATAGTTTCCCTGACCTTGTATATTTAAAGTTGAACACATCATTAGTGGTGCCACCCCATAAGCTCTGGCAGCATCGACAACAACCTTATCACTTGGAGCAATGATATCTCCTGTGATGGTTATTTGGTATCCTGGAATTGTTAAGTAAGTCAAATAGGGTAACGTGATTTTTAAGGTATCCACATCAATATAAGAAAATGCATATCCATTTACTTCAATTTTCTCAGTCTTCAAGTAACTTACAATAATCTCTTCCCCTATATAAAAGTAATCCCTCTCCGTAAGCTGCGGATTATTATGTAATAATTGTTTTTCTGGTACACCAAATTCTTTGGCTATGCTTTGAAGTGTATCACCTTCCTCTATGTAATAAACTCTTTCTGGATGGGTTATGATAAGATTTTGTCCAACAATTAAATCATTATTTGGTTGAATTATATTTTGCTGCAGTAATCGCATTCTTGGAACATTAAATCTCTCAGCAATTGTATCTATCGTGTCACCCGGCTGAACTGTATAAGCAGTCATAGTAACCCCACCTTATTATTTGTACATTATATGCATAACATGCAAATTATGTATCAAGAAATATAACTATAATTTAACGCAGCATACAACATCAAAAAAATGGAACCCTATTTCTAAGGTCCCATGTGTATCTTAATGAGTTGTATTATACTATTAATTAGTTACATAAACAATTAATCAGTTTTAAGAATTCCTAGTGCCTCTCCGATATTGCCACCAGCCTTTAGATATACTTTCATCTTTTTCTGCAAAGAAGTATCCTCTGGCATTTCATCAAAATTTATATCTTTCTTTTGATATACCATTTTTGTTATTCCCATTTCATCCGGCTCAGTTCTTACGATTTCAGATGTATCTTTTTTGAATACCCATTCAACAAACCCCATTAAATCCGGCTTGGTTTCAATTATTTTAAACATCTTCTGAAAACCTATAATGTTGGATGTATTCGGTAATAGTTCGTTTAAAGCGGGAGATAAAAGCCAGGAATCACATATATATTTTGAGTTTGAAAAGTCCGGAAAATACTTTGCCATAAAGTCTCTCGCTAATTTTAATGATTCAGCACATTTCGCACTGGATAAATCCGAATCAGACGGAATATGCATACTAATTGCTGGCTCATTGTTCCAGTTTATTAATTCATATTCCAGCTCACCAATTCTAAATAATTTAACAGAAATCTGCCTTACAGTCCACCAGCCCCTGTCAAATATATAAGCACCATTTTTCACATAGCTTTCATCAATAAAACGGGTAAAGCATTTCATGGTAGCCATATAGATATTTTCCGAAATTCCCAGCTGCTTGTATTTATCATAAGCTTCTAAGGCTCTATGTAACATGTAGGTCAGCATTTTAATTTGCCTCTCATCCGGTGAAAATACTCCGTAAAACTGTAATATTGCAGCGCTATCAACTGAATCTCGATCCGCAAGCTCCTTTAATTGATTAAGGATTAATTTAAAATCAGAATTGCTATAAAATGATACTACTTCATTGGTGATATCAGGTTGCAAGTTTATTGCTTTACAAAGAGCTTCTATTGTCATACAAAACCTCCAATTTATTAATAAAATCCAAAACAGTATAACCTTCGTATAAATTGATTTTCCTTGGCAATCACCCTTTTAAGGTTCAGACCTACGAGTGATATTGGCCGCTTATTCTTCGTCTAAATATGATAAATCAATATTCTCATATTCTATACCTGATGTATCAATTTCAGAAAAAGCTTCGTGCAATTCCTGGATTGTAGCATCAATATTTTCACTTGTATCCAACATAGTATCCCCTCACATAGATAATTTTATTTTTTCCTCAAGTATTCTTTCTTCTCGTGTTTAATAGTTCTATCGGTTTAGAATAATATATCCTTATCCTTGTTTAAATAAATCGATGATTACATGCAGCACAAAATAAAAAGCCTTGATAACTCAAGACTTTTGAAATGGAGCTGTGGGGTCCACTGTTCAGCACTTCTTCTACTTCTTGTTTAATCTATATTCACTTACTAAAACCCTAGCTATTTTTAATATCGTATCGTCATGTCATCTAATATTACCCCCGATGACAATAATATTCTGTTTCATTTTACTTCACTTTATTGGTTATATCTATATAAATAATAAATGCAATAAATGGTATGCTCCAATAGAATAAGCATATCATTTATTATAATTATTCGCTATCATTATTTTAACTATTTAACCATTTACAGGAAATTTTTGTTGTCATATCTTACTCTCCTCCATTCTATAATAAAAAACTACCAACCGAATATTGATAGTTGGTAGCAAGGTTCATTGATAGTTTATTTATTGTACTTCTCTTTCAAATATCAAGCTATGACCTGCGTTAGGTCCTGCATTATACCCATAATCCATATTTGGAACAACTTGAGAAAGCTTCCATCCCTGATCCGCATAGAAATTTATGTATTTTTCAATATCTGCAGGTATACGTGTAAAACCGCTCCATTCTGGCATTACATTTACAACTTTATATGTATACATTCTATATGCTTCTCCTTCGTATTAGAATTTCATATTTGCAGTATATACCACTAATCACCAACTATCAATATTCAATTATCAAGGTCCCAGGAGCGGTTTGCCTGTCACTCCTACCTCTATAATCAAGTTAATCCACCTTGCATTACATAAGTACGGCATATTTTTGCTACCCTCTTCTAATCCTTTCCGCTGCTTATCAACTTGAATAATCTACCAATTTATACTATACTTACTTTACATTTACTAAGGAGGTGCTATTATTAGCAATCTAGCTCGAAATATGAATAGACGTTGCCCATTTTGCGGTCAGCCTTTACGGATTAAAAACGGATGTTGCTCCAATTGCTGCTATCCTATGCCACCAAATCCTTATGAACCCTATCTTAAGGTGTATTATGCCGTAATTATTATTGCTATAATAGGTATTATAATTATGGTTATATATTTTGAGCTATTTGATCCTGTGCTCGGGCGGTTGCATCATTAAATCTATATTTAATTTTACTAAGGAGGTATTCTTATGTCCGCAGCTAATCGTCCACGCTGTCCTTTTTGCAAACAATTTCTTCGGGTAAAGAATGGCTGTTGTGAAAATTGCTGTTATCCTATACCACAACAAGAGCCTGTCAGTAAAATTGAAAAACTGGTTTCTATTGGCGTTATTGCATTTCTCATTATCGTGATGTTATTGTCTATATAAGCCATTTGAGGCCATACCAGTCTAGCCGTATGTATTAATTAATTTCTGTTCATCTTCGAATACTTCCGCAAAACAAATTGTAGGAATGACTTGTATAAAACTCAATGTCAACCGATTCGTCAACCTAGGGCAATAAAAAACCGCCAATCCCTTAGATTTGGCGGTGATTTTTTATGGAGCTGAGGGGAGTTGAACCCCTGTCCGAAAGCCCATCCATTGCAGTTTCTCCCATTACAGTCAGTCTTTTATGCGAACCCGAAGTTCGCTGTTCCCTCCGCTAAGCGCCGACAGACAGGCTCTTAGTTTTGGTAGCTTCATGAATCTTCCATCACCTCAAAGCTTTGGTAAGGGAGGGCCTCGCTAATTTGATGCCGAGTTCTTAAACCGCGAGTTGTTTAAGGTCGACAGCTGCCACTAGGCAGCGTACGCTAAATTTTCGTCTGCGTTTAATTTTAATTCTAAGTTGATGACGCAGTCCTAGTCTGCGAATGGCTTCCACAATTTCTAAACCCCCGTCGAAACCAGTACAACCCCGTTAGGTAATTGTGATTATAATAGGTTGCTTAGGAATTCGTCCCGCATTGCCTATTCATAATATCCGGTTTTAAACGCATTTATATCTTAATATATTTTATGATCTATGTCAATCTTTTGCAAATTGTTTTTCTTAATTGTTGTTGCCATTACTTCCATTTTTTTATAAATTTGAATTTTGCATTATAGATACTAGTAACCACAATACTTGTTAGATAGCACAGATAATATATTTAATAGTAATTATAAGCTTATACTTGATCATTGTCTTGTAATTTATTCTTGTCTTTATTAATAAATACGATATAATTAATTGTACATTATTTACCATCTGAAATGCGAAGGGAGTTACAAAGCAAAATGAAAAATTATATTAGAAGAAGGGCTTGCCTTTAATAGTGTATCTGCGACTTTTTATAAAAAAATCTCTGCTTAGTTTTTTCTCATCCGAATAAGCCTTAAGGATTGAAAGGAGAGAAAATGAGTTATAAAAGAGCAGAAGAAGTATTACCTGCAGAACTAATAAAGGAGCTTCACAAGTATGTAAGTGGAGAATGCTTATATATTCCTGTTAAGTATGAAAATAAAATGGTTTGGGGTGTAAAAAATGGTTATCGTCAGGAATTAAACAAGAGAGATCGGGCCATTTATGAATTACACCAAAAAGGACTTAGTATTTATGAGTTATCAAAGAAATTTTTTCTTTCAGAGAAAAGTATTTATCGTATAATTAGTAAAATGAATTCCATCATGTAGTTAGAAAATCCACAGTATTGATATCTTTTCAATATTGTGGATTTCTTATTAATAAATTTAACTATTTTCGAGAATGACATCATAAAGTCACTGATTTACAATTGAGATATCAAAAAAAAGGAGTTAAAAATGGATTCAAAATCTTTTCCAACCCTATCATCAATACTATCGCCGAATGCATTACTTAAAGAAGTCAATTTACACTATGGAATAAATGCATTACAATGCCGTTTATGGAGCAGTGGTTTGAATGATGTGTACTTACTACAAGAAGCTACCAGTAAGTATTTTTTAAGAATATCACATGCAATACGTTTTACTAAAAAGGATTATGAGGAAGAACTAAGCGTAATTCTACAGTTAAGAGCAAGAGGTATTAATACCTGTATACCAATTAAACAGACGGATGAAACATATATTAGGGAATTTAATGCTCCTGAGGGAAAACGGTATGCGATTCTTTTTGACGAAGTAAAGAATGACAAGATTGTTTCTACCTATAATATGGGAAAACTTGCTGCTGAAATTCATAAAGCATCCGACGATATTATGTTAAAGATTAGCCGCCAACCCATATCACAGGAACAGTTGATCAGACAACCAATTAAAAGTATCCTTGAAACTAGCTCTATGAATGAATTGGATACACATTTTATAGTAGAAAGTTCAACGCAGATGTGGAACTACCTTAAAAGTCAAATTCCGGATACTGCACCCTACTATGGCTATTGCCATGGAGATATGCATAGCGGGAATGTATATTCCTATGATAGTATACCTCAAATTTTTGATTTTGATTGTATGGGCATCGGCTATAGAGCTTACGATTTATGCGTCTATTTATGGGATGAGACCTCTGTAAATGAAGAGTTTATTAATTCAGAAGAATGGAAAGATTATTTGAGGGGTTATAATGAGGTTCGCATACTTTTAAAAGCTGAAATTAATGCCATTCCTGCTTTTGCAGCATTAAGGCAATTATGGTTTATCGGACTATTAATAGATGCAACAAATATTAATAATTCCTGGGATGGTTTAGATAACGGCTTTTTTAAAGAACAATTAAAACGATATATTTTTTGGTATAATAAATGGAAGAATACAGTTAATCTCAATACATAAGCAGTAGTATCTTAATGAAAACAAGGTTTATTAATTTTGAAGATATTCATGATAGTGAAAAAACAGCATGTTAATAGACTCTTTACCAGTGGATACTAACATGCTGAAACACTTCTTCAATATGCTCTATGCTAATAGATCAGCACGTTGTTTTCTGATTATATTATATTTTAGAGCATCACTTGTATTCGTATTTGTTTTACTCCATTTATATCAACTACAACTCTTTTGGCCTATAGTTTTTAATCACTTTCAAACTTGGTAATGCATTGCCTTCATAATCAAACAATGCCTGATTCGCCCACTCATTACCTCCTGCACCTTGGTCACCTACATAGTCTCTTGCGCTCTTACTTGCCCATTCACACTTTGGTACGGGAAGCCATCCTGGTTCCCAGTAGAAAAAACCTTTTCCTCTGTGTTCAGGAACCTCTTCAATGACTTTTAATACATCTTCAATAAATTTACACTGATCTTCTTTCGTCATTTCATAGTTTAATTTTTCTACCAAATGGGGTTTCGTTGCCATACCCTTTCTTTCATCTGGAGAAAGCTTTTCATACTCGGCATAGTCTTCCATAGTAAATCCCATGGATACCTCTGCTACGATTAAATCTTTTTTATATCTTAATGCTAGGTCATTCATATTGGTTGCTAATTCTTCCATGCTTCCATGCCAGAAGGGGTAATAGGATAGTCCTATAACTTGAAACTCTTCTCCACGCTTTAAAAATTCGTCAAACCATTCATGATACAATTCATTATTACCGCCGTTATCTAGATGCAGCATAATTGGAACCTGTTTGTTAACAGCCCTGATTCCTCTTATACCTGCATTAATGAACTTTGCAATATTATCATATTCAGGAACTTTTCCGTAAGGCCATAAAAGGCCATTGGATAATTCATTCCCAACTTGAATTATATCCGGGAACACATTGTTTTCTTCTAGTTCCTCCAATACTTCTTTTGTGTACTTATAGACTTCAAGTTCTAACTGCTCTACCGAAAAATCTTTCCACGCCTTCGGGATAATCTGTTTTCCCGGATCTGTCCAAAAATCACTGTAATGGAAATCTAAAAGAATATCCATCCCTTTGGCCTTTGCTCTCTTTGATAAATGGATTGTCGTTGCTAAATCATTTGTACCAGCACCGTAGGCTTCACCAGTTTCCGAATATGGATTATTCCATAACCTGAGTCTTATCGCATTCGCTCCATAACTTTGCAGTATTTCTAACAAATCCTTTTCGATGCCATTATCATAATATTTCGCACCGCATTTCTCAATTTCATAAAGTGTTGATATATCCATTCCTTTTATATAGGACTTCATTGTTACCTCCATAGTGCCGTCAGACAGCTCAATAACGTGCTAAAAGCGTGCTCCGTGCTTTTTCTGGTTGATCTGTTACATTGACTTAAAATCGAAAGAACACATTGCATACGTTCTGCACGATTGTATACCGTATACTTTTATCTTACGCCTGACTAAAAATGCTTCTGGTATTTCGTTATACTCCTACTAAGCTAGAAAAAGGCATTCATATGCCTTTTTCTAGCTTAGATATTATCCATAATTCAATTAAAATCATTCCTCAAACGTATACCGTTTCAACATGCTTTTATATCGAAACCTTGCCATCTGGTTTTTTTCCAGAACATCTTTTTCAGTCCCCGTATACTGGCATCGAATACAATAATATTCATCCTTCTCTTTATCATAAAACATATCTATGTCCAAATCCCTCATGAAGCAGGAAGGACACCTATAATTTAGTTTGCCTTTTTCAGATTGAGCCATGTAGACTGCACCTCCCCCTCTTTTAAGGTTGACTTAAACCCTAGTGTGTACATTGGGGAAAAGGCATAACCTTCTTTGACGTAACCGATTGCGTTTTCATTGCCAGTGGAAAGGGATACCTCTGTTTCAATTACTGGAATGGTTGCCGATACTTCTATTGCACCAACAACTTCCTCTTCTCTGCATTTATACTTATAATCAATCCTTTTTTCTTCTTTATCACCTGCCACTTTTAATGTTATACCCGTCATATCCTCTGAATATTCTGTGGTTCCATAGCATCCAATCAAGTATTCATTAAGTTCTACTTTCTCCTGTGGATTACTTGCGGAAAGAATTTTTCTATCTATTTTTATTTTACTGCTTCCCTCTTCAAAAGAAATAACTGTTTGTAATTTTATTGTTAAATCTCTAAATTCTATATCTACCGGATCTAACGTTAAGATTCTTGTGTGCCCTTCCAATGAAAAAACAGCTTTGGTTCTGCAAAGACACATATCTACTTCTTCCCCTTTATAGGTCAGTTTCGCGCTTCGGATTGTTCCTTCTCCAGCATAATGAGTAAAATACCCTGAACGATATTTTTCCTGAATTAAAAATGGATAGGAAGCATCCTGAACATGTTTGGTTCCAATTCCCACTGGCCACTCAAGCTTAGCCACATAAGGACGAAGATCAACAATTGCACCACCCTGATCCATATTAACACAAGCCCTCATGTAGGGATCACTGTACCAGAACAATTGCTTTTCAGAGCCGTATAAGATATCTTTCCATAACGCGCACTCTGGTTCAGTATAAGTTTTCTTCTCACGATAGTGTAGAGCAAACTGCTCCATTGTCATATCAATAAGCTTTCCCTCTTTTTTCAAATTACCATAGTACGCCATACCATCCTCGTACGACTGTCTTAATAATTCGTAAGGTGCTTCCCATCGTCCCGCTTTATTCATCCAGCCCGGTCCTACAAACATCATATTATAACTATATCCGTTATTATATTTTGCTAAGGAACGATATTGATCTATTACATTATATAGATACGGATACTCCCCATCCTGATATATCATTCCTCGCAAAACATTTTGTGGATGTGTTCCAAAGTTAGAACCATTTCCATCGTAACAGGCAATTAAATCTCTAGATAAATGTGGTATTGCTACAATTCCGCTATCTTCAGCCTCATTTGCAGCTGGAGCATGCGTATTCTGTTTGGAGGGAATCCATGGATTCCAGGGACCGCCGTCCATAAAAGTATACCAGGAATTGTTACAGGTATGATAGGCTTTCGGCCCCTCTTCCCAACAAGTGGCAACCGCGCAGATGACAGAAGGATATTTTTCCTTTATGTAATTTGTTAAGTCTGCATCCATATAATAAGACCCAGTAGACTTTGGGTAAAACCCAAAGGTTTCATAGAATTTTCCAAAAACATCATCCACTATTGATTTTTTATCTTCCAGAGAAAACATCCAAATGCAAAAATCCTTGGTTTTGTATTTATCACGGAATTCTTTACAAGGTAAACCAAGTAAGGTTAAGGAAATCTCATCTCCATAAATCTCATGATGTTCCTTCGCTGTAGCAATTGCCTCTTCATTAAAAAGACTTGCATACGTCATTTGAATTGTTGTTTTTAAACCATTTTTATGAGCTATCTCTTGCTGTGTTTTGAATATATCCAAGGATTCCACCAAAAGAGCTTTGTCTTCAATATCCTCTTCTTTCCCATGGCCTGTTACCTTTTGAGCATACTCAGGAACCATCTCCGGTCTATGGATGATATTCACAATAAATTTATCCATCTTTATTTCCCGTGCCTTTCTTATAATAGGCTATATTCAAAGGATGAATAAGCCGTAACGCTCCAAGTAGTGGGTAATTTGCCTTCACCCTTTAACTAGCTACCCTTTCACCGAACCCGAGGTGATGCCTTCTACATAAAATTTCTGCATGATTATGAATAGTATCGAGATTGGAATAGAAACTAACACTCCACCTGCGCAGAATCTTGCGAAATAGGTATTGATTAAAGCTTTATCCAGCATATTGTAAAGACCGATTCCTACCGTCCAATCCTTTGATATTCCAGAGTTTAATACAATTCTCGCAAAGATAAAGTCCATCCAAGGCGCTAAGAAGGAAGCAATAACGGTATATACTATAATTGGTTTGGAAATTGGAAGAACAATTTTAGTAAAGACCTTTGCTTCCGAAGCTCCTTCCATTTTTGCCGCTTCTCTTAAAGCAATGGGAATGGTATCAAAAAAACCTTTTGCAATCAGGTATCCCAACCCCGCACTTCCCGAATAAACAAGAATTAACCCCAGATGGTTATTCGTCAGATTAAAGGATTTTAAGATAAAATACACTGCAATCATCGATAAAAATCCTGGAAACAGATTTAAAAGAATAGCAATATTCATTAAGGGCTTTCTCATTTTAAATCTCATACAGCTTATGGCATAGCTTACCATGAGCACATACATACTGGAAATAACACAGGAACAAATGGCAATGATAAAGGTATTCATGAACCATCTCGGAAACTGTGCCACACTATCTGCATTCCAAAGTAACTGCTTGTAATTATTAAGCGAAAAACTTTCCGGTACAAAATGACTAATATTAATTCCTGAATATCCACTGAAGGAAGTAAGCACCAGCCATATAATTGGAATTAACCAAAACAATACCAGAATCATTAAGAACAGATGTCTTCCACCTGATTTAAGTGCTTTTCTCATGATTGGAATTCCTCCTCTTTATTTCCCTTAATCATATAATTAAAGGCTATCAGTGTTAATATTGCACAGATGATAAAGACAGCGATACCGATAACAGATGCCATTTTGTAATTATATTCATCTTGGGTCAGTCGATATAGCCAAGTAACAAGAAGGTCTACTTCCTGTGCACTTGAATTAGCCAGATGCTGATCCTGCGTATAGAAGACATCATTTGTTAGAAGATAGATAACATTAAAGTTATTAATATTTGCTACAAAGGAGGTAACAAGATAAGGCCCTGTTACAAATAATATGTATGGTAGCGTAATCTTTTTAAAGGACTGGAAGGGACTTGCACCATCAATCTTTGCACTTTCAATCAGGTCTGCCGGTATATTCATCAATACACCAGTAGCAATTAACATCAAATAAGGGATACCAATCCACATATTGATTAATATAATCATGATCTTTGCCCAAACTGGATCTGTTAAAAATGGGATATATCCTAAGCTGGGTTTTATTAATCCTAAATTTGCAAACAGCTCTGTAATTCCAAAATTAGAACAAATCGTATTTACAATGCCTGTATCCGCAAAGAAATTGCGAATTAAAAGTAATGTTACAAACTGTGGAACCGCAATAGCTACTACAAAGAGCGACCTCCATACTCTTTGGAATTTCGTCTTTTTATTATTAATATACATTGCTAATAAAATACCACCGAAGTAGTTGGTAAAGGTAGCAAAAACAGCCCAGATTAGTGTCCAGGATAAGACCTTCTTAAAGGAATATCCAAAAGTTATGGCAATGGAGGATGCAAATAGCTGTTTGAAATTCGTAACACCCACCCAGGTAAATAAGGTTGACGGAGGCATATGTGTCGAATCATAATTTGTAAATGCTACCATAATCATTACGAGCAATGGAATGATCGTAAATATAATTACCCCCATAATAGGGAAAAACAATAAGGTAATATGAAATTTATGATTAAGTAAATCTTTTATATCTTCTGCGAAACTATTGATATGCTTTCCAGACTCCCCTAGAACCTGAAGATGTCTTACATTGACTATATTAACTAAATAAAGAACGGCTGCGGCTACTATAATTACAAGACTTATTAGTCCAAATAATAGGATTTTAAAGGAATTGTCAAAATCATTGACCTCGTTTTTCATTGTTTCCATATTAAAGATCATTTCACGCTGAACGGTTCCCAGTGATGTTAATTTAGCCAGATAAGGAAAACCAACTATTGCTGTAAAAAATATAACTAAAAATTGAAAAAAAGAAACTATGATACCTTTTATGATTTGCTTTCTTCTAAAATACCCTAGTCCCATAAGTAAAAGAGATAATTTTACGAACACATCACCATCTCTAATGGCTAATCCTACTTCTTTAAAGGGTTTACCTATACCTCTCAAAAATTTCATCATGCTTGCTCCCATCTATTGAATTCGGCGGGCATATTAACCGATTATTGAGGAAGAAAATTCTCTCCATTTTTAAATATAACCCACATACACAAGGTCATTGCACATGTGGGTTATATCATATTTCGTAAGTTATTATTCCACTGGAGCAATAATTCCCTCTACCATTGTGTCTACAAGAACTTGAAGATCAATATTATCTGCATTACCAGCTGCAGCAATCGTGCCAAATGCAGTTGCTGGATCCCAGAACTTCCCGCCTACACGTTGAACAGTTGCATATAAGGATTGTTCAGCTAAAGCAGCAATAGCAGGGCTTGCCTGTACTGCATCAGATGCTCCTGCTTCTACGTTAGATGGTCCAAGACCTCTGGTTTCAAAACGAAGAACCTGATTATCATAGTTTGTAATCCATTCCGCAAGTAACATTGCCCATCCAGCATATTCAGAATAAGCATTAACACCAACAAGTTTATATCCTGCAAAGGATGACATTTGAGCTTGATCACCAGCTACTGTAAAAGTAGGTAATTTGGTAGCTGCATAATTTTCACCCCAAGCCGCTTCTGCGGTTGCTGCATTCCAAGTACCATTTACACCTGCAATAATTGTTCCTTCAGTGATACCAGTAGCAAATTCAGCATCACTTACGCTGATAAATCCAGGGTTTTTAGCAATTGAAATAATTGCATCTGCAACCTGTGCACCAGTATATTTGGTGTCGGTAGCATTCCAGGTACAGAAATTAGTAACACCATCCTCATTAAGACCAAGGGTTAATCCAGCTCCCTGGAAGAAGGAATATAAATACCAACCACTGGAATAGTCAACTGTTATCTTCTTACCAGCTGCTGCTGCAATTTCCATCATTTTATCCAGAGATTGTACATCGCTGTCAGTGAAGTATTCTTTATTATAGAACATAAAATATCCATTATCAGCTGTCATAGGATACGCATATAAGGTGCCATCTTTCGTAGCAGCTTTTACAGAACCAGCATCTGCGCCACCATTTGCTTCAATAATTGCATCGGTGTTAATTGATATTGGCTGTAAAGCACCTGCATTAACAAGTTCATTTAACTGATCATCTGCAAAAGCATATACATCAGCTGCTGCTTCAACGTCTGTTAAAACAGTATCTTTTGCTGTGGACTCTGACTGAACGCCTAGTTGAATATCAAAGTTCGCCTTATCCGAATATGTAGCAATGAAGGAATCAATCATTCCTTGTAACATCGCTTGATCTTCTTCTGCTCCCCACATAACAAGTGACACATCTTCCTTTTCCACTGCTGCTGGGGCTTCCGTTGCTTTTGTTTCCTCTTTCTCTGTTGCTTTTGTTGGTTCCGTGGTTGGTTCCTTTGTAGTGTTACTGCCGCAGCCTACAAAAGTTGCTGCAACCAGTGTAACAGTTAATACTAATGCTAATAATTTTCTCTTCATTTTACCCTCCCTGTAGATATGAATGATAGTTACTTATTTCTAGCCAAATCAACCAATGCATTTCTACTTTATTACCCATTGCGCAATCGGTTGTTCTTGCTTTTATAATATCAGAGTAATTATTTGTTGTCAATGTATATAATTGCATATATATTAACTTATTTTCTATACATTCTTCACAATTTAATTCAGGTTAAGATTTATGATAATTATTTAATAAATTCAAATGTTCAATCGGTTGCTCACCAGTAATTTAATAGTAATTCAACAAAAAATGCACTCAAACCTTCCTTCCATGAAAGCATGAATGCATTTTATTCTATCCTTGTTACTATTTTGTTGATTCCTTTAAAGCAATTTCATATCCCATCTCTATTTTCATTGGTACGTTTTCTTCATTGTCTATGATGGACAACAGTGTTTTAGCTGCAATAAGACCAACATTATTAACTTCAAAATCAACACACGTTATTGGGGGACTATTTCCCTCAAGGAGGTTACTGTCAAAGAACGAAGCAACTCTAATATCTCCAGGAATACTAACACCATCATGTCTAAGCTTTCGAAGTACCTGATAACAGATATTATCATCCATACAAACAATACAGTCAGCTTTGTTTTTTAAAGCATCATCTACTGATTTCTCTATGGATATGTTATTAACAAGATTTTCATAGATTAAATTTTTACTTATGGATACTCCTGCTTTTTCATGTGCTCGCCGAAAGCCTTCGTACCTGCTTTTCGTAACATAGTGCCGGTTGCTGCCTTCAAAGAGAGCCAGCCTTTTTAAACCCTTCATTAGTAGAATGTTGGTTAATTCAGCGCACCCTTCCATATGTTTCGAATCTATTTGATATACACTCTCATCCGGGTAGATTCCTAACACTAAAAAGGGTATCTTTTTACTTTTTAAAAACTTTATTGATTTACCATTCATCGTTGTTCTGGTTAATATAACCCCATCTACTTTACGATTATAAATAATTCTGGATAAATTAGAAATATCATCCTCGGATATCTTAGTAACAATCACATCATAATCCATTTCGGAAAGATAGTCACATGCTCCCAACAGAACTTTTTGAAAATAAGGCAGCTCCGAAATATTATAATCACTTGGCAAGGTTAAGCATATATTATATGTTTTCGATTGAGCAAGGCCTCGCGCAATTACATTTGGCTTATAATCGTGTTCCTTAATATATCTTAGAACATTGTTCCGAGTTTCAGTTCCAATCCTTCCTTTGCCCGAAATTGCTCTGGATACCGTGGTTTTCGATACCCCTAAAGCATCTGCAATATCTGCAATTGTAATAATTTTTGAATCTCTTTCTTCTGTTTCCATTATAGCCTCCAAAGTGCACTCGGTTTGAGCTTGCGTAATCGATTATTCTAAAACGATAGTATCAGTGTGTGTTAGTTTAGTCAATATTTTTATACAAAAGGATAATTTCTAATTGGTTTTACATAAGTACCAATCATCAAAGGTACCCCAGGCTCCTGGTCCTGCACTTACATATACACCTACTATAACGGTACCATCTACTACTGGTATCTTGCTAAGTTCAGGCATGGTCCAGTTTCCGTAACCAGTCAATGAGAATTCCTGTTTATAAGTAATACCGCCACTTGTAGCATAAATATAGCAGGTTGCGTTGCTCCCCATATCTCCACCCTGTCCCCAAAGATTAAAATAATACTCACCATCCATTAAATCAGTTATTGTCTGCTCTCCTTGGAAATAAACCTCACCTTCGTCCCAGAAATGCATCGCATAGCTTCCTGTATGAGAGTCTGCTTCTTTCATCTGGAAATCTGCCGGATTGACATCATCAAAAAGGAAGGTGTACATGGAGGTATCTTCTTCTTCAAAACTAGGATTAGAAACAAAATTAACTAGTGCCACATGGAGGTCTGCAACAATCTCTGTTCCGTCTTTGGTAACTCCGTTTATGCTATATTCTGCAATTTCATTGGTATCAATTACTGCTAATTGCTCTTTATCCCAGGTAACTGCCACTTCTCCGTTTTTATTTCTATCATTATAAATGACGGATACCGTTTCCGGCATGGTTAAGGGCGCTCCTACATTAATATTAACTGTAACTGGTTTTATGTAATCCACTTTAAGTTCACTGCTTGCTCCATATTTTACATATTTAAATACATTAAGTGACGCCAGTGCCCTTCCATGAAAGTCAAACATCGCCTGGTTATCCCATGAAGAACCTCCAAAGTAAGCACCTGCATCTTTAGGATCATATACTGACGAATAACTGGAAGCCCAACCTGATCCATATTTTTCCCACAGTGATTTATTGTTGGCTAATACTGCCTCTGCGTCATCTGCCTCATAATTGTAAACACCTACTGGCACCCAGGCTGGTTCCCAGTAAAAAACACCTATTCCATATTCACCTATCCCTGCAACAGTAGCCATTACATCGCGGACAACATTTGCCTGGCTTTGAATAGAAGCAGTATAATTTTTATTTAATTGACTTTCATCTGAGATACTATTGGCAAAACCATCCCCATTTTCAAGGGTGTAAGAGTAAGAAGTTTCTGCTACCATAACCTTTTTATCATAATTATTAACTATCTGCTGCATTAAGGTCGTTAAATTCTCCAAAGTTCCATGCCAGAAAGGATAATAGGATAAGCCAACTACATCATAATCAACCTTAAACTTCTTCAAAGTAGCCATATAGGAGTCAATGCCTGCCAAATCTTCTACATTGGTTAAATGTATTGCAATTTGAATATCTAAGTTGTTTGCGGTAGCCACTTCCCTTACTGCATTTGCTCCTTGAACCATCAGCTTTGCAATGCTGGACTTTTTAACTTCACCGGACATACCATTATTGGTTTCATTACCAATCTGGACCATGCCAACCTCTGCTCCAGCTTCTATGATCTCCGTTAAACTCTCCCTGGTAAATTCATAAAGTGCGGCTTCTTTCTCTTCAAAGGTCATATTAGCCCAGGCTTTTGGAACCATCTGCTTTGATGGGTCAGCCCAAAAATCCGAATAATGATAATCTACCAGTATTTTCAATCCATACTGTGCTGCTCTTCTCCCTATTTCCGCCGCTCTGGCTGTATCACAGTTACCTCCGCCATATCCATTACCATTTTTATCATAAGGATCATTCCATACCCTGACTCTCACATAATTGACTCCGGCGTCTGCGAGAATTTTAAAGAAATCCTCTTCTTCCCCTGCCTCGTTATAATAAACCACTCCACTTTCTTCCTCTGAAAGGATACTGGATATGTCAACTCCACGTACAAACTCATCAGAAATTCCATTGATTTTCTCTACATAAATAGATGCTTCTTCTACACTTTGTGGTAACTTGGCATTATAAATCATCATGTCACTCTCTTCTCCACCTGTTTTATTCGTTTGGTCCAACTCTAAATCTGCACTTTCCGTAGGATCAATGTTAATCTCGGTAGTATTCTTGTTGCTATGGCATGCCGTCAAACTAAATATTACTATTGCTGTCATGAAACACAAACCTAACTTCATTTTCATAAAACCCCTCCATTCTATTGCCTCCTTTTCGAAGCAAAACCCATAAGCGCAACCGATTGCGCTTTCTTGTATTTTTACAATAACACACTGAAATACAGATGTCAAATGGTATAGTTAATTAAAACATAGAATATATTTTGATATAGCGTTTTAGGTATTGTGAGATGATTATTGGTGAATAAGCGCAAAATAATATTAGATGTGCTTGTAATTCTAGTATCCTTTGCTGTGTTTGTAGTATGGTATGAAAGCACCTTTAAACAAAATGTTGCCTTATCATCAACTATGCAGCATTATCAGGTTTATCTTGTTACCACAGACAAGACGAACAAAAAATGGGTGGATATTAATCAGGGTGCTACTGATATGGCAAACCTTATGGGTGTGTCATATAAATGGGAGTCCCCGGAAAACGCAAAATCCGAGGAATTAATTAAGGTCATTAATCAATTAGTTAACTCTGGAGCTGATGCTATTTTAATTGCCTCTCATGATGCAGTGCAAATCGCAAATGTAATTGAAGATGCCAAAGCTCATGGTGTGAAAATTATATACTTATATTCAAATGCTTATGAAGAAGCAGTTGTAACTTTAGCAACGGATCATTTTGATGCAGGCATCACTGCAGCAGAGACCATCCTCTATGAGTTGAATGCAATTGGTGTTCATTCAGGTAAAATTGGTATTGTCGGTCAAAAAGAGGACGATATTCTTACTACCGATCGAGAAAAGGGATTCCGTGAAACAATAGAAAAGAATGGTAAGTTTGATCTGCTTCCAACTCTTTATTCAAATTCACATTATGGAAATTTTCAAAAAGGTGCTGACTATTTTATAAACGAATATTCAGACTTAGTTGGTCTTTATGGAATCAACACGGAGGCCACCATCGGCATCGGAAATGCAATCAGAAGCAGTAATAAAGAAATTGTTGGGGTTGGATTTGACCATAATGATTTAATTGAATCACTTATTAATTCCGGAGATTTAAAAGCTGTTCTTACTGAAAATGTATATACTATGGGTTACCTTGGTGTTGCGGAAGCCATCGCGGCTTTAAAGGGTCTGGTCACTGGTCCAACTTTTATTAACACGGATGTCAAAGTAATTAATGAATATACTCATCACTAGACAATTTACTTATTTCATTCATATTCAGGTTTATAGAACTCTTCCTTAATGTATTTAGACTATATAAAAGACTTATTGCTATCTACATTAGCAATAAGTCTTTTATATAAGTTAATTATTTTCTATTACCGAAACTCTAATATAAGTTTTTTACCTTGAAATCTTTTTCTGCTTCTCTTCTCTGATCCTTTTTAGCTATATCTTCTCGCTTATCATAAAGTTTCTTACCTCTTGCCAGACCAATCTCCATCTTTACTAGACTGCCTTTAAAATAGATTTGCAAGGGAACCAAGGTATATCCCTTTTGAACAATCTGGCCCAGTATTTTATTGATTTCGTATTTATGCATTAATAGTTTTCTTACACGAAGTGGATCTTTATTAAAGATATTTCCCTTTTCATACGGACTAATGTGCATATTGTAAATATACACTTCTCCTTGTTCAATACGTAAAAATGACTCTTTTACGCTGCATTTACCCATACGTAAGGATTTTACTTCCGTGCCATGCAATGCGATGCCAGCTTCATACTTATCTTCGATGAAATAGTCAAAGTATGCCTTTTTATTATTGGCAACTAACTTAATATTTTCCCCCAATTATTCTTCCTCCACAAAAGCAAAATCAATGGTTCTTAATACCTTATCTGCATTTACTACTTCAACCATTACCTTTTGCCCTAATTTATATATTTTTTTAGTATGCTCACCAATCATCTGATAGCGTTCTTCATCATAAATATAGTAGTCATCCTTCATATCGCTCACTCTAATCATACCTTCAACAGTATTAGGTAGCTCGACATACATACCCCAACTAGTAATCCCCGAAATGACTCCTTCAAAGGTTTCACCAATATGGGCCATCATATATTCTACCTTCTTAAGTTTTTCTACTTCACGCTCTGACTCATCCGCTCTGCGTTCCGTCTGGCTGGAATGATTCGAGACTTCAAAAAGTATTTTCTCATAGTGTTGGACTCTTTTTTCATTTAACTTACCACTGAGATTTTCTTTTATAATTCGATGAATTTGAAGATCAGGATAACGTCGGATTGGTGAGGTAAAATGACAGTAATATTTTGCTGAAAGACCAAAATGACCTGTATTTGCTACCGTGTATTTCGCCTGTTTCATTGATCGTAATGTCAGTCTGCTAATTAATGCTTCTTCCGGCGTATCCTCCACCTTAATTAAAAGCTTTTGCAGCTCCTTGGGGTGAATTTCCTCCTGACCTATTTTAATGCTATAACCAAAGTTATTAATAAATATCGCTAGTTTCTTAATTTTTTCATCGTCAGGATTATCATGGGTACGATAGACAAAGGGCAACTCTTGCCAGAAATAATCTTCTGCAATTGTTTCATTAGCGATTAACATAAATTCTTCAATTATCTTGGTAGCTTTATTTCGCTCATAAGGTTTTATTTCTACTGGTTTGCCTTTTTTATCAACAATAATCTTACTTTCAGGAAAATCAAAATTAATTGAACCTCTTTTATTTCTTTTTTCCTTTAATATCTCTGCCAGCTCCTGCATCAGAAGAAACATAGGAACTAAGTCCTCGTATTCTTTACAAACCTCTGCATCCTGTTCTTCAACAATCTTAGCTACATTAGTATAGGTCATTCTTCGATTTGATTTAATTACAGTTTCAGCAATTTTATGACCCACAACTGTGCCCTTGGAATCTATGTCCATAAAGCAGCTTAGAGCCAATCGATCCACATCAGGATTTAACGAACATATTCCGTTAGATAATTTATGTGGCAGCATGGGTATTACTCGGTCAACAAGATATACGCTGGTACCACGCTTTAAAGCTTCCTTGTCTAACGGAGTGCCTTCTTTTACATAATGAGTTACATCTGCAATATGAACACCAAGACGATAAATATCTCCTTCTTTTGTTAAGGTAATCGCATCATCTAAATCCTTAGCATCCTCGCCATCGATTGTAACTGTTGTAAGATCACGTATATCCATACGATTGGCTAATTCCTCGGGATCGATTTCTTCTGGAACTTTACCCAGGGATCTCATAACCTCCTCGGGAAATTCAACTGGTAAATCATATGCCTTTATAACGGACATTATATCAACACCTGGGTCATTCACATGTCCAAGGATTTCTACAACTTTACCTTCTGGGCTTGTGGAAACACTTCCATAGTTTGTAATCTTTACAACAACTTTATGGCCATTTACAGCACCCTTCGTGAATTCCTTGGGAATAAAAATATCCTTTGTAAACTTTTGATTATCTGGCACCACAAATCCAAAATTCTTACTCTTTTCAAAGGTGCCCACCAGTTCACTTTTTCCACGTTCAACAATGCTGGCTACTGCGCCTTCTTTTCTTCGCCCCGTTTGTTCCTCGCTTATTATTACTGTTACCTTATCACCATGAAGTGCCCCTTTGGTAGCTTCCCCTGGTATAAAGATATCTTCCTCCCCTTCAATAATTACAAATCCAAATCCTCTTTGGGTACCGGAAAAGGTACCAACCTTCATATTATCGGAGGGTGCTCGGTATTTTCCCTGATTGTCTAAAATAATACTACCTTTTGAAATCATTTGATCTAAAATATTTTTCAGGTCATTTTTAGCTGCTTTTGGCACTTGTAACAAACCAACTATATCCTTAAACTTCAAAGGTTTATATTCTTTATCTTTAAATAGTTCCTCGAGCATTTTTATTCTTTCTTCTAATCTATCTTTTTCTTCCATGAACATCTCCCATCTTAAGGCTTACATCCTGACAAACAGTTTATTATTTTGCTTTTAATAGTATACCATATATTGCTTGTTTTATAAATATTTTAAAAATCTAAATTTCTAATAATTATAACAAAGATTGCTTTGGTAGAATGTATTTTCCTATGAGACAAAAAACAATGAACTTCATTATAATTAGCACTTTATAAATTCAAAAAAACACTCTGGAATTTCTTCCAGAGTGTTTATCATCATTGTTTTACCAAAACTTAAGATTTAAGAAAACTGTAAGTAAGATGAATGCTGCTGCTAAAATCTTAGTTACTCTTTCTAAGGTTCCTTCTGCTGAACGACCTTTGTTCTTCGCCCAGTAAGTATCATTACCTCCAGAAAGTGCTCCTGATAATCCAGCAACTTTACCTTCCTGTCTCAATACTATGAAAGTCAACCCTATACAAACCAATACGTATATAATTTGAACTATCACCTTTAATGTTTCCATTGCTTCGATCCTCCAATGTATTATGGAGGTATCATCCTCCAATATTATATTAGGAGTCTGACCTCCCAAAAACTGAATTTAATTATACCATAGAATGGGACAACTTTCAACTAATATTTTATGCAAGCTATTTAATTCCACATATTTGGGATTTCATTTTATTCTATCCAAACAGAGAAAACAGCCTATTATTTCTTTAATAATAAGGATTTACCTGTCATTTCATCTGGCTTAACCATTTCCATCATCTCTATCATAGTTGGAATAATATCCGCCAAGCATCCATTTTCAGCCAGAGTGTAATCTTTATCATAATTTACAAGAATAAATGGAACTGGATTGGTGGTATGCGCTGTAAATGGTTCATGGGTAGTGTAATCTATCAATTGCTCTGCATTGCCATGATCCGCACAAATGAACATTTGACCGTCTACTGATAGTAATGCTTCCACTGCTCTTCCCACACATTGATCCACAGTTTCAATTGCTTTAATGGCTGCTTCTTCAATACCAGTATGACCAACCATATCCGGATTCGCAAAATTAACTATAATTACATCATATTTAAGTGATTTTATTGCTTCTACTAAATTATCAGCTACTTCATAAGCACTCATCTCTGGCTGTAAATCATAGGTTGCAACCTTAGGAGACTTAACTAAAATACGCTCTTCGCCTTCGTTTGGTACTTCTACACCAGCATTAAAGAAAAAGGTAACATGTGCATATTTCTCGGTTTCCGCAAGACGAAGCTGTGTTTTGTGATTCTTTGCAAGAAACTGACCAAAGGTATTATTGATTGATACCTTATGGAAAGCAACAATCTTATTAGGTATTGTTATATCATATTCAGAAAAACATACATAAGTTGTCTCAATTCTTTTGGTACGTTCAAATCCAGTAAATTCTTCATCACAGAATGCTCTTGTAATTTCACGAGCTCGGTCAGGTCTGAAGTTAAAGAAGATTACAGAATCCTTATCTTTAACAGTAGCAACCGGTCTACCTTCTTCCATAACAACTGTTGGTAATACAAACTCATCATATTTCTCAGCATCATAGGAATCTTGAACGGCATTTACTCCGTTATCAGCAGTTAAGCCTTCGCCATAAGCCATTGCTCTATATGCCTTCTCTACGCGGTCCCAACGATTATCTCTATCCATAACATAATAACGACCGGATACGGTAGCTATTTTACCAACACCAATAATTTTCATCTGCTCCCAAAGTGCTTCTACAAAACCCTTGCCAGAAGCGGGAGGTGTGTCACGACCATCTAAGAAAGCATGAACATAAACATTCTCAATACCCTGTTTCTTTGCAAGCTCTAATAATGCATAAAGGTGGGTGTTATGACTGTGTACACCGCCATCTGAAAGTAAACCCATCAGGTGAAGGTCAGAATTATGTCTCTTACAATTATCAACTGCCGCAAGTAAAGCTGCATTCTGAAAGAATACACCATCTTGAATCTCTTTCGTAATTCTTGTTAACTCCTGATATACGATTCTACCAGAACCCATATTAATATGACCAACTTCTGAATTACCCATCTGTCCATCTGGAAGACCAACCGCCATTCCACTGGCATAACCTTTAACAAATGGATACTCTGCCATAAGTCGATCCATATTAGGGGTATTTGCTTCTGCTACTGCATTTGCGTCCTGTCTTTCATTTAAACCATAACCATCTAATATCATTAATACTGTAGGTTTTTTACTCATTACTTTTCCTCCATTCTAACACTTACCAGCAATATATCCGAATGCTATGCATTATAAATATATTGTTGGAAGCTTTTCTTAACATTTAACTAAATGTAATTTATTTAATTTCATATATTACTATGCTTTACTTGTGAAGATGAATACTCCACGATTCCTCTGGCAAGATTATGCACCTTACCAGAGGTAAATTATTATTTGTAATTTACAATTTTCCCGAAGTCTGCCTTTAAGCTTGCTCCACCAACTAGTCCACCATCAATATTAGCCTGGGAGAATAACTCTGCAGCACTTGCTGCTGTTACACTGCCGCCGTACTGAATACGAACTTCAACCGCTGTTGCATCATCATAGATTTCCGCGATACATTCACGAATCGCTTTACATACTTCTTCTGCTTGTTCTGTAGTTGCAACTTTGCCTGTTCCAATTGCCCAGATTGGCTCATATGCAATTACAGAAGTCTTTGCCTGATCTGCTGTTACATTAAGGAATGCAACTTTAATCTGCTGACGAATTAAATCAATTGTAATGCCTTGCTCTCTCTGCTTTAAGGATTCACCACAACATATAATTGGAGTGATACCGTGCTCGAAGGCCTTTAAAACCTTAAGATTAACGGTTTCATCTGTCTCTGCAAAATATTCTCTTCTTTCAGAATGTCCAATAATAACATACTTTACACCAATGCTGGTAAGCATATTTGGAGCGATTTCTCCAGTAAATGCACCATTCTCTTGATAATACATATTTTGTGCACCAATCTCAATATTGGTTCCTTTTGCTGCTTCAATTGCAGTTGTTAAAGAAATAGATGGAACGCAAAATACTACATCTGCTTCCTCAGTAGCTACCAATGATTTTAATTCATTAATTAAGGCAACTGCTTCTGCAGGTGTCTTATTCATTTTCCAGTTTCCAGCGATAATCTTTCTACGCATGACTGTCCTCCTAAAATTTATAATATTTATCCTAAATATTTCTTACTAAATTATAGCACTATGTTAAATAACTAAAATGACCAATTTGATTGTAGCAAGCTTTTCTTTAAAAATCAATTACATTCAAAGAAAAGCTTGCCACAGCAATGTATTTATGAAATTAATACTATTTATCGTTTGCTGCTGCAATACCAGGAAGCTCTTTTCCTTCGAGGAATTCTAAGGAAGCTCCACCACCTGTTGAAATATGGGTCATCTTATCGCCAAAGCCAAGAATATTAACTGCGGCTGCAGAATCACCACCACCAATAATGGTTGTTCCTTCTATTTCAGAGAGTGCTTTCGCTACTGCAACTGTACCAGCTGCAAAGTTTGATAATTCGAATACACCCATTGGTCCATTCCAAACTACAGTTTTTGCATCTTTTACTGCATCAGCATACAATTCACGTGTCTTCTCACCAATATCAAGGCCTTCCCAGCTTGGTTCAATTTGTCCACGTAACACTGTTTTAAAAGGAGCAGTATTGCTATATTCCTGTGATACTACTGTATCAATAGGAATTAACATTCTAACACCTTTTTGTTCTGCCTTTTCAAGCATCTGCTTAGCATAATCAATATAATCAGCTTCTAATAAGGATAAACCAACTTCTTCACCTAAAGATTTCATAAAGGTATATGCCATACCACCGCCGATAATCAAGGTGTCTACTTTATCCAGCAAGTTCTCAATTACAGAGATTTTACTGGAAACTTTTGAACCACCAAGGATTGCTACAAAAGGTCTTTGAGGATTATTCACTGCATTGCCAAGGAACTCAATTTCCTTTTGCATTAAATAACCAACAACTGCAGTGTCAACAAAATTAGTAACGCCAACATTGGAGCAATGTGCTCTATGTGCTGTACCAAAAGCATCATTAACAAATATATCGCAAAGGGAAGCTAATTCCTTACTGAATGCTTCACCATTTTTAGTCTCTTCTACACGATAACGTGTATTCTCTAAAAGAACTACCTCGCCATCTTTCATTGCTGCAACAGCAGCTTTTGCATTTTCTCCAACGACAGTATCATCTTTTGCAAATTTAACTTCCTGTCCTAAAAGCTCTGCTAATCTTATTGCAACAGGTGCTAAAGATAATTCTGGTTTTGGTTCACCCTTTGGCTTACCAAGATGGGAACAAAGAATAACTTTGCCACCATCAGCAAGGAGTTTTTTAATTGTAGGAAGTGCTTCTACCAAACGAACCTCATCTGTAATTCTTCCTTCCTGCAAAGGAACATTAAAATCGCATCTTACTAAAACTCTTTTACCTTGTACATTAATATCATCTACTGACTTCTTGTTTAACATAATACTTACTCCTTTCAAAATATGTTCTAATCAAAGTTTCCTATGTTACTTATTTCTTACTTCCTTAGTTCCTTTTAGTCTTAAATAATACAATCCAATCTAAACTGCATTGTAAAACATAAACAACAAAAAGGTCCGGTCCTAAAAGACCGGACCCATGATGGATCAATGAAGCATCATTAGATAAACCTTGTTGAACTAATTAAGCTAATTCAGCGAAATATTTGATAGTTCTAACCATCTGGCTAGTATAGGAGTTTTCATTATCATACCAAGAAACAACCTTTACTAAAGTCTTGCCATTTTCAAGATCAGTAATCTTAGTCTGTGTTCCATCAAATAAGGAACCATAAGTAATACCGATAACGTCAGAAGAAACGATCTCATCTTCTGTGTAACCGAAGGATGCACTAGCTGCTGCTTTCATTGCTGCGTTAACCTGATCTACTGTAACTTTACCGTTAACAACTGCAACTAACTCTGTAGTAGAACCTGTTGGAACAGGAACTCTTTGAGCAGCACCGTCTAATTTACCACTTAATTCTGGAATTACAAGACCAATTGCTTTAGCAGCACCTGTGGAGTTAGGTGTGATATTTACAGCTGCAGCACGAGCTCTTCTTAAGTCACCATTTCTGTGAGGACCATCAAGAGTCATCTGATCACCTGTGTAAGCATGAATTGTAGTCATAAAACCTTTTTCGATTGTTGCTAATTTATTTAATGTATCTGCCATAGGAGCTAGGCAGTTTGTTGTACAGGAAGCTGCAGAAATAATAGTATCGCCAGCTGTTAAGATGTTCTCATTAACACTGAAAACAACGGTAGGAAGATCATTACCTGCTGGAGCAGAAATAACAACTTTCTTTGCACCTGCATCGATATGAGCTTGTGATTTTGCTTTAGAAGCAAAGAAGCCTGTACACTCAAGAACTACGTCTACGCCAATTTTGCCCCAAGGTAAATCAGCAGGATTTTTCTCAGCATAGATCTGGATTTCTTTTCCATCAACAACGATAGAATTCTCTTTTGCTACTACTGTATCAGCTTTCGCATATCTACCCTGTGCGGAATCGTATTTTAATAAGTGAGCTAACATTTTAGCGTCTGTTAAATCGTTGATTGCTACTACTTCATAACCCTCTGCGCCGAACATCTGTCTGAAAGCAAGACGGCCGATACGTCCAAAACCATTAATTGCTACTTTTACTGCCATGATTATATTCCTCCTAAAAGTTTAATATATAATTTACTGCCTTAGGGCAGTAATTAATCAAAATAAATATAACATTTACATTGACAAAAAAATCTCAATCCAGATTTATTTTACCTAATTTTGAATTAAATTTCAAGGTTTTCTTTTCCTATTTTCTCAATATTATGATTATGTTGATTTTTCATCAAAAAAGCATGTTCCTTTTGTGCAAATTTATAGTTTCTATTAATTATCATTGCTTTTATTATACATTTATTACTAAAAGTATACAATTAATTTCTTTAAATAAATTCAGAATTTTAGGACTAATGATTAAGATAATAAAGTTATCCTGCTGAATTATTGTTTCAAAAAAGCACATAATATATTCATCCATTGGAAATTAAACTATGATTATCTTCATGTTAATATGGACGTGCCAAAACGTAATTACATTTGATGGCACGTCCATATTTATCCATATTTAAATTAATAAAAATTATGCTCTTAATTTATACTCTAGTCTTATCTTGTCAGCTATTAATGCTACAAATTCTGAGTTAGTAGGTTTCCCTTTACCATTGCTAACAGTATAACCAAATAGTTCATCAATCATTTCCATTTTACCTCTGCTCCAGGCAACTTCAATTGCATGACGGATAGCTCTTTCTACTCTACTAGGCGTAGTTTTATGCCGTTTTGCAATGGAAGGATAAAGAAGTTTTGTAATAGAATTTAGCATTTCTGCGTCATTGACAGACATCATAATCGCATCTCGTAAATATTGGTAGCCTTTAATATGTGCTGGCACACCAATTTCATGAATAATATTAGTTACATCAGATTCCAAATTTCTTTCCATGTAAACTGACTTATTCTCATATGTACTTACTTTGTGATTATCAATGAGTCTGCTATGATAATCAACCTTCATTGCCTTAATTCTTGACAACACTACACTATTATCAAAAGGCTTCATAATATAATAATTAGCACCTAATTCAAAAGCACTTTCTGTCACACCTTCTTGTCCAATTGCTGTGATAATTATAAAAGATGGTGATTTTTTAATATCTGCATCTTTCCTGATTTTTTCCATTACACCTAGCCCGTCCAACTTTGGCATAATAAGATCAAGTAAAACCACATCAGGCTTCTTCTCTTTGATCATGTCCAACGCATCAATTCCATTTTCTGCTTTCCCCACAACTTCAATATCTGCGTCTGCCTTTAAAATATCTTCGAGAAGGTTTACCATCCTCTCATTGTCATCAACAATAGCTACATTAATCTTACTCATATTACTTTTCCAACCTCCATAATCATTAATTTCGCGCCATTTTTTTCGTTCCCTTAGTGCCTTATAAACATTAGGTTGTCTGTATTAGGTACATCACTGTTCGTGAATCATGTGTAGCTTTTTTGGTTTTCATGTTGTTATGAATCTATTATATAACCTCCATATTTTAGCGTCAATCTTAATCGCCATAGCATAATTACCAAATATTATCAAACATATTATGACTTTTTTTATTAATCTTTTACACTATTAGGCAATTATCAACACAATATTCCAAAAAGCTACATCCAAATTCAACCAGATTTGTCTTGTAAATTTTTACCATAAATGAATTATATCTGCTGCGATTCAAAGTATCAAACTATTATTGTCGCACCATTCGACAGTGAAAAAAGGGAATAAATCGAAGAAAAAGAGTCTACCACAACATTTTGTATTTTAATAAATTTTAATCAATTAATATGCTGTAAGATTGGATAAAATTTATATTTTTATTAGCACATTTCGTCGACTTCTTATTATAACAAAACATTTCCTTATTCTAAATTATTTACCATGTTCTCTATGAAAGTACCATAACCTTTCGTTGAATCCTGTATAAATACATGCGTAACAGCACCTATTATCTTGTTATTTTGGATAATTGGGCTACCACTCATACCTTGAACAATTCCGCCTGTCATATTTAATAATCTTTCGTCTGTAATGCGTAAAACAATACCTTTGCTATGATTACTGTTACTAACATCAACACTCTCAATATTAATATCAAAATCTTCTATTTTGTCATCAATTGTACAGCGAATGACTGCTTTCCCCTTCTTTACTTCTTGTTTTAATCCTATCTCCAGAGGTTTCAATGATGGGTCATCCTCATAATTACCTCCAATTCTACCAAATATCCCTTGATAGGTATTGTTCGTAATTTTACCTATTCGAAACCTGTCATTTTGGCGAATCATACCTATTAATTCCCCCGGTGCTCCTTCTTTACCTTTAATTATTGACATAATCTCTGCCGTATAAATAGAACCTTGTTTTACATCCATTAATAATCCTGTATCAATATCAGTGATACCATGACCTAATGCCCCAAATTGCCCATCAGTTGTTATAAACGTAAGTGTTCCGATACCCTGCGTATTATCCCTAATCCATGCACCTATTTTGTAAGAACCACTTGAGGTTTTTACAGGGGTAATCTTAACCGTAAAATCTTCCTCATTTCTTCTTACCAACAATGTTACATCTTTGCCTTCACATTTTTGTATTTCATCAATTAATTCACTTTTTTCTGTAAGTTTTATATTGTTTATTTCTAATATATAATCCCCAGACTTTAATTTGTTGTTAATTGGTTCATGATTTAGACCGTCGGCACCTGTGATTCGTCCACTACCCAATACAAGAAGTCCGTCTGTTTCAACATAAATACCAATCGGATAACCACATGGAATCAATTCATTTGTTTCAATTACATCCAGTGAAATATTTTTCAAATCAAAAATACCGAAAAGCTTTAAACTTACATTATATTTTCCCGTTTGAGAGGATTCTAATGTAAAAGGTTGATTTAAATCAATATCAATTTGATTCGCTGGAACCCTAAGATCATTCACACTTATAACACCAATATCTTCTGTCTCAATATTAGCTTGCATGGGCATATTAAAGTCGAAGTCTTGCTCTGTTCCGACCACTAGCTTAATTTCATTTGGTATACTTTTTTCGATGTAATAATAAATAAAAAATGCTAACACAACAATATTTACTATAAACAAACAGATTAGAAACTTTCGATATATTTTGTTTACCCTCATCCTTTCACCTCATACCTCTTTTTTTCATGCACGCGCTTGCTGTCTTAAAAAATATATTAAAGGTTGTTACTTAATTTGAAGTTCTTTGATGCAGTGTCTCTCTCGTTTTCTTACATCAAAAAAGGATATACAACCGTATTGTATATCCCACAATAGTATTGTATATCCATGATTTTAGTATACGTAATTTTCAATTTTTAAAGCTTGTATTTTTTAGTAGCTAATGCTAATTCTTTCATTTCTTTCGCACTTTCTTTCACACGCTCTGTAATTTCAGCTCCTCCAAGAATTCTGGATAATTCCTCTATTTCTTCTTTTGAGTTTAATTTATTAATTATAGTTTGTGTAGATAACCCATCTGTTTGCTTCTCTATTATATAATGAGTATCTGCCATTGCTGCTATTTGTGCCAAATGTGTGATGCAAATAATTTGATGATTTCTAGCAATTAATGCTAATTGCTCTGAAACCTTCTGTGCTGTTCTACCACTAATACCAACATCTATTTCATCAAAAATTAATGTTTCAATTTCATCTTTATCCGCTAGTACAGATTTTATACCTAACATAATTCTGGATAATTCACCACCGGATGCCACTTTTGACAAAGGTTTCATGCTTTCTCCAGGATTGGTAGAAATAATAAATTCTGCATCATCAAAACCATTTGCTGTATAATGCTCCATTTGCTGAAAAGTCATTTCAAATTTAACATCTAGAAAATTCAATGAAATTAAGGCCTCACTAATCTTAATGTTTAATTCCTTCGCTTTGCTCTTACGAATATTTGATAATTGAACGGATAATTCCTTCAATTCAACTTCGGCTTTTTCTAATGACTTATTTAGCTTATCCATATAGATATCGTAATCTCTATACTTTTCTAATTTCTGTTCGCATTCTTTTGCATAATTTTTTATTATTTGAACAGAATTACCGAATTTTGATTTTAAATGATTGATTAAATCCAATCGCTTAGTTACTTCCATAAGCTCTTCTTCGGGCTTCTCTAAGTCTGATAGATACTCTGATGTATCCCGGTTAAAATCATTTACTAAACCATCAATTTCTGTGAGTTGATCCAAGTAACATCTTATTACTTCATCATAATCTGCGAGTTTTAATAATTGCCTTAAAGCTCGTCCTATGAGATCTCCTGCTCCGGCAGCATCATTCCCCGTCAACTGATAAATGTGTTCTAACCCAACAGAGATAGCATTAGCGTTGGATAACTTCTTATACTTAATTGCTAATTCCTCATCTTCACCTTCTAACAGGTTTGCCTTTGTAATTTCCTCCAGTTCATACTCTAAAAATGAAATCTCTCGAAGTCTTTTTTCTTCATCTATGCCGGATTGCTCTAATTCATTTTTCAGTCTTCTATATTCTTTATAGGCTTGTTCTAACCGCTGTTTCAATCCACTAATCTCATCTTTTGCAAATCGATCTACAATCTCCAAGTGATTTGCCTTATGTAATAAGGACTGATGCTCATGCTGCCCATGGATGTCAATCAGCAATCCTGTAATTTCAGACAAAACAGAAGCAGTCACATTTTCACCATTTATTTTACAGATACTTCGACCTGCCATTATCTTACGAGAAATTATAATCTGATTACCTTCCACAGGAACATCTAATTCTATCATACGACGAAAAACCGAATCTTCCTTTGTATCAAAAATAAGTTCAACCAGAGCATAGTCTGCACCATTACGTACAATATCCTTATTCACCTTTGCACCGAGAGCCGCATTAATAGATCCAATTATAATTGATTTACCGGCTCCGGTCTCGCCCGTCATAATATTAAGATTATCATTAAAATATACTTCTATTTCATTGATTATAGCAAAATTTTTAACATGCAGACTGACTAACAATACCTATCCCTCATTTCTTCGAAGATTATTCGATGGTGTAGAAGAAATTATACTTAAAAAACATATGTTCTGAATGTATTTTAACATATGGATTTTTTTAATTCAATGGAAAGATGATTTCTTGTTAAAAACAGCAATATTTTATATTATTTTACAGCAATATAACTATTGGAAATCCAAGTAACATTCGCTCTCGCTTTATAAAAGTCGCACCTCATTTTCTGTTACTACCTTTATTCCATTCTGTAAGAGTAGCTCAGCAGTTACACCATTTCCTTTTGTAAGAGTTCCAGTAAAATTCCCATCATAAATGAATCCAATTCCACAAGAAGGGCTTTTTGACTTCAATATCGCCATTGTAATATTATTTGCTTTCGCAAGCTCTAGTACCTTCTGTGCTCCCTGGTAAAATTCCTTGGTTAGATCTCGCCCATCCTCACAGATAATCTGAATTTGATTCTTCTCTATCACCGCTTCCTCTTTATTTATCTTAGTATCTAATAAATCACATTTATTATTAAATTGTTTATTTACTTCGTTTGCTCTTCTTTCACATCGAGGTCTTGGTGTTGGTAATCCAGCAATTACTTCAGGACACACTAATATTGCTTCTCCCTTGTTTACTATCTCCATTACAGTGGTATCAACAGAACCTTTTCCATCATATCTGCATTGTATACCTGCCAAGCAGGCACTAACTAAATACATTGGTATTTCCCCCTTTTATAGTCCCTTATTTAATATACTTTTATTTAATATACTTTTTATTTGATACACTCTTATTTGATACACTCTTATTTCATACACTCTTATTTGATACACTCTTATTTCATACACTCTTATTTCATACACTCTTATTTCATATACATTTAAGTTTATCTGACGAAAGCTGTCTTGGATGAATAAACATCACAGACAGCTTTCTTTTATTAAAAATCTATACATTTTATATTCTTGAGGTTAAATCTTATCAACTAACTTTTACATCAACTAATCTTCGTAACTTTTAACCTGCATGTTAACTTAGTGCCATTGACCATAGCAGTAATGGTGGCTGTTCCAACAGCTCTAGTACTTACTCTGCCATTTGTAACGATTGCTATCTTTGGATTATCAATACTCCATTTCACTGTACTGGTAGCGCCTTCCACCACCAATGGATATTCCATTGTAGTATATTGTTCCAAAGTAAGACTTGTAATATTCAGACCAATGACTACTACCTCAATGGTGGCTGTCTTACCTGATCCTGTCATCGCAGTAATATAGGCTGTTCCTGGTGACTTTGCAACAATTCTGCCGGTTTTTTTATCCACAGAAGCAACTGC
Organism: Bacillota bacterium; assembly: GCA_023407575.1. GTDB lineage: Bacteria > Bacillota > Clostridia > Lachnospirales > Lachnospiraceae > Mobilitalea. The sequence goes on along the minus strand of JAEYLX010000069.1, from coordinate 226,405 downwards.
CGGACTATCTGAACTCCAGGTAATATCTTTATCTGCGTTAGCCGGAGCTAATACAACGGAAACAATTTTACTTTCTTTAGCTACAAGGGTTATCTTTTTATCCTGAAGCGTAATTCCAGTTGCTGGTACTCGTTTATTAACCGTTATTACACAAATAGCCTTTTTCCCACTATTATCCATAGCAGATGCCGTAATTGTTACCTCCCCATCCTTTAGTGCAGTAACAACACCTTTTTCATCGACAATTGCTATGGATTTATTACTAGAGGTCCACTTGGCTGTCTTAAAGGTTGCATTGGATGGTTTTAATGTTGCTTTTATCGTTCTGGTATCACCAACATACATTGTCATATAACTTGTACTTATAGAGAGACTGCTTACCGGCGTCACTACTCGTATTACAGCTGTTGCTTCCACATCACTTCCATCGGTTGTTGTAACAATAATTGTAGCATAACCGTTCTTAATTCCAGTAACCTTTCCTTTCTGATTAACGGTTGCAACACTTGGATTACTTGACTTCCACACTAAGCCAGGATTTGTTGCAGATTCGGTGGTTATCTTTGCTGCAAGAGTTAACGACCTACCTTTGCCAAGTCTGTAGCTGGTAGGACTAAGCTTAACTGTTGTAACTGGCTCTCTAACTAAAATGACACAAGTATCTCTTAAGCCTCCATCTACCGTAGTACAATATATAACTGCTGAACCTCCTTTTATAGCGGTTATTTCACCCTTACTGTTAACTGTAGCTACCTTTTCATTGGAGCTTTTCCAGGTAACTCCAAGCTGTGTTGCATTACTTGGTGTAATGGATACTTCAAGGGTGAACTTATTACCAACAAAGATGGTCTTTTCTGAAAAGTTTAACAAGAGACCTGTAACAGGTTGCGTCACGGTTACATAACAATGGGCTATTGCACCGGCAACTGTTCTTACCGTAATAATTGCTAATCCGGCTCCTTTACCAGTCACTTTACCTTCATTATCAACAGTTGCTATCTTCGTATCGCTGGATTCCCAAATAAGCTCATTGTCTGTACTGTTTGCTGGTGTCAAAGTCTTTTTAAAGACATAATATTCTCCAGCTTTTAGTTTTAAATTAGATACATCTAATTTCACACCAGTTGCAACACTTCTAACAGTAATATTGCAATATGCCGTATAAGCCCCATCGGAGGTCCTTAAAATTATGGTTGCTGTTCCAACACTCTTAGCAGTAACCTTTCCTGATGCATCAACAGTAACAACAGCTGTATTGGTTGAGGTCCAAGTCACTCCAGCATTTGCTGCATTAATTGGAAGGAGTACATAAGTTAACCTAGCTGTTTCACCCACGTACATTGTCTTGGTAGTTTCATCCAGAGCGATTGATACTACAGGAACATCAATTGTAAGATTACATATTGCGGTAACAGCAGGGTTATCCGCAGAGGTTGCTATAATTGTAACCGTTCCCGACTTTATAAACGTTACTCTACCGTTAGCATCTACTGTAGCTTTTTTTGTATCGGTGGAGGACCAAAGTACCTCCTTATTCAATGCGGTAGTTGGATAGACCGAAGCTCGTAGCTGCAGGTATTTTGAAGCCATACTTACAATGGCAGAGGTTTCAGATAATACAATACTTGTTACCGGTTGTCTTACTGTAACATGACAGTAGCCAACAACAACATTGTCCTGATTAATCGCTGTGATTACGGCTGTTCCCCCAGCAACACCTTTAATAACTGCAGTTAAAGCATATGGATTAGTAACTACAACCACACTTGTGTCAGAGGATCTCCATTGAAGATTAATATTGGAAAGATCCTTCGGTGTAACAGTTGCTGTTATGGTTGCAGATTCACCTATAGCAAGATTTAATTTTGCCGGGTCAAGAACAATACTAGTTACCGATTGCTGTACTGTAATTTTACAGGTAGCTGATTTTACTATACCATTAATATTTTGTTGAGCTGTTATCGTTGTTGTTCCTTTGGTTAGACCTGTAACTAAACCATTTTCTACGGTTGCTACCTTAGGATCACTTGAACTCCATACAATTGGGTAGGTGCTATCCGTTACAATTGCATTCAATTGCAGGGTACCCTTTGTATAAATGGTAGCATCGGAAGTGCTCAATGCAATTCCATCAATAACTCTAATATGTATTAATATATCAGCAACAACGGTTTCATCACCATATTGATTCTGTGTTGTATTATAGGAAAGCTTAATGGTTACCGTACCATTTCGCTTTGCCGTTATTACATAATCCTTGGTATCAAGAAGTGCTGTATTTTGACTTCCTTCAACATAAACCGGTGCTGTAAACATATTTACTCCGGTTATGTTAGAATTTGCAATCAGATTGTAGGTATCTCCAACTGTCATAACAAGATTTAAATTATTAAATACGATTGGAACGACTATTTTCATATAAGCATAGGGTATGTTGGTATTCCCTATATATTTTGAATCTGAATATGCATATATTTCATAAGAACCAGCTTTTACATTTCTAAAGGTAACATTTCCACTGATGTCACTAACATTATAAGACATCAGGGTAGAATCTCCTTCTTTTATGGAATTACCCTTATTGTCATATACCACCCATTTTAAATTAGTACCAAGGGAAGCACTCGAATTAATGGTAAAACTAGAAGGAACTCCAGAAACAATGGCAGAAGCCTGATTCTTATCCGCTGTGGAATTATAAGTTACATTTTGACCTGTGGAATCAGGTATTGTAAGATTGAAGTGTGGCTTTACAACAACTGGAATTGTCTCCACCATTGCTTTATCACTGGTGGACCAGGTCTTGGAGGTTACCGTAATTGTTGCAGTACCTGCTCCAACAACAGTTACCAAACCTGTTTCATCTACCGTTGCAACACCAATATTAGAACTTTTCCACTCTACCACATCATCCAAATCATCGGTGGTAGGTTCTGTATCTACCTCAGTAACATATTTCAAATATAATCTTTTTTGAATTACTGGTGCTGTTGTATCCATATTGGAATCTAGCAATAATACTTTATTCTCTGTGGTAGTTATCGTAGTCAAGCCAGATCTTTGAGCATCAAAGGCAAGTCCAACTTTCACGGCAAAACTGATATTGATGGTACCCCAGCTTTGCTTTATTGTTGCTGTTATAGTTGAATATCCTGGTCCCTTACGCAGCAGTGTCACAAAACTGTTCGGATTGCTTGTGCTTGTATCAATATCTACAACCTTCTTCTGCGACGTGGACCATTGAATGGTTGCAGTTGGTTCTAATGTTCCTGTTATATTAAAGGTAGTCGAGGATTGCTTTATTTCATATTCACTACCTACTGGCTTTGATGTACCTGATTGTACAAAACCATAATCTGCAGCGGACGCCGCAGATACTTTTGCTGATGTTCCAGTGAATGGTAATATAATTAAAGCTAGTATTAAGCTATATAATAACGATTTCAGTATTTTTTTCATTTTCATATGTACTTTTACCTCCCTTAAACCCTTAGCTACAATTAATATCGGCAACCTAGTTGAATATTGTTAGTATTTTTTTAATATTAACCATGGAAATTTGTGGTGTTACATAACTACTAAAAAGAAAAAGCTATAATTGCAGATAATACAACTACCCACTATTATAGCTAAAGCAAATTTAATTTCAAGATTATCGAGAAGAATTTCCTATTAAACTTATTTTTATAATGGAGCAGCTTTGCATTCTGTCTAATCTAGATGCGAAAAAAAATCAAATAACCTATTTAAATTCAATTTGTTTTCCGCAGAAGGAACAATGCCTAACATTTCTTTTCGCACTCAATAATGTTTCTGTTCGTATGCGCTGTGCACAATACGGACATCGAAAGTAATGAAGTTGAATTACCACATTCAATACAAGACAGGCAGCCATTACAAATAAGAATAAGTACATTAGTAAAAATATTTGATAATAACCAGCTACCATGGACAAGAAAAATGATGACATACAAGTGATAAATAAACAAATGACACATTTTACTGGCAAGTAGGAAATTTTCATACTATTTTTACGCCTCCATACATAATCGTTATAATTAAATGATCCTATTAATATTAGCATATTAAACAATTTAATTATAGCATAATGCAGTACCATTTCAATATAAAATGCAAAATAAAGGAAATGTTATTTGCTATTTATATCCACACCAAAATAATAATGCAGAAGTTTATCAACAATATTTATATCTTCGGTAACACTACGCAGAATCTACTTCCCTCATTCAAGTTACTTTCTACTGTTATTTTACCTCCATGAGCCTCCACAATGGATTTCACAATTGTAAGTCCTATTCCTGTACCACCTGTTAATCGATTACGAGATTTATCCGCTCTATAAAAGCGTTCAAAAATATAGGGCAGTTCCTCTTTCGGTATACCAATTCCGCTATCCTGAATATAAAAACCAACGGTGTCCTTTGTCTCAAATAATTCAATATTAATTGAACTACCCTCGCTGGAGTATTTGATTGCATTTGTTAACAGGTTAACGATTACCTGCTTCATACGATCCTGATCAGCAAGTAATTCAGGGTGCAATCCACCTATAGTAACCTCTAACTTCTTATTATCTATTTCTGTTACGAAGTTTTGAACCGTCTTATTTATTAAATCATGAAGATCCATACTCTCTTTGTTAAGCTTTAACATCTCACCTTCCAGCTTTGATAGACTTTCCAAATCACCAACTAACTTACCTATTCTCGTTACCTCTTCATGACAGCTATTTAATCGTTCCGGAGTAGCCTCCCAAAATCCGTCTGCCATTGCTTCCATATAGGATTGAAGTATTGTAATAGGGGTTCGGAGCTCATGCGCCACATCCTCGGTTAGCTGCTTTCTTAGTTTTTCTAATGTTTCAAGAGAACCCGCAAGGTGGTTGATGGATTCTTCTAATAAGTTCAGCTCTTTTGTTTTACTACCTTCTTCTAATCTTACTTCATATCTTCCATCCGATATTTGCTTTGTTACATCCACCATCTTTAAAATGGGGCTACTAATTCTTCTAGCCATTAAATGCCCTATTGCCAGTGAAACCAGTAGGGAAACCAATCCCACTGATAATAAAATGGTATTCATTGCATGAAGAAACTTAAAATCATTCTCATTTAAGAAAAATGGTCCAAAATAACTAATACTGACATGTCCAATCCTATCTCCGTCATTTTCTAAGGGATAGTCTATTGAGGAAAAATCACCCTCCAGCTTTGGATATTCGATTTTCATACGGTTGGAGATATCATCCATAATGCGATTACACAAGCCCATATCATGGGATTGTGCATCCCATATGATATCTCCCTGCTTATCATAAACCTTAATAATATAGCCTTCATAGAGAGCGAACATGCCAATTGCATGTACATAATTCTCATTCCATTGATTCGTAAATGAACTGTATTGCTGGCTTATGGTTGAAGTTATTATTTGAGCCTTTAGTGCTTGCTGCTTAGCTAAGTATTCCGTAAACTGACGATTAATAAAAAAGTTAGCTAATACGCTAATCATAGCAATGGTTAATAAAACAATAATAAGTATTGTTGATGATAATTGTGTTTTTAAGCTCTGTTTCAATTACTCACCTCCAAACTTATACCCCACACCATGGATGGTTTTAACATAAACCGGGTTTTTAGGATCACTTTCAATCTTTTGCCTAAGATTTTTCACATGACTGTCTATCGTCCTGTCATAGCCTTCAAAATCATCACCAAAGGCGATGGTGATTAGTTCTTCCCTGGTAAAAACTTTAGTGGGATGTTTAATTAATGTTGCTAATATTTTATATTCATTCGGAGTCAGCTTAACTTCTTGTGAAGCTTTCATAACCATATAGCTGTCAAAGTCTACGACCAGATCTCCACTGTTAAAAGAACATCTCGTAAGTACTGGCATCATATCAGCATTTGCTCTTCTCATAACTGCTTCTATCCTAGCATTTAAAGCTTTTAAACTAAATGGCTTTGTAATATAATCATCTGCACCAATCCCTAAACCGTTCAGCAAATCTCCCTCATCTGCCTTGGCTGTAAGCATTATAATCGGAACATGGGATTGCTTGCGAATGGTCTTACAAACCTCTTCCCCTGACAGTTCTGGAAGCATTAGATCAAGTAGCACCAAGGATACATTTTCCCTGGCAAATACCTCAAGTGCTTTTCTGCCATTCAATGCTGTCAGGACAATAAAGCCTTTGCTTTCTAAAAAGGATTTTATAACTTCTACAATTTTTGCTTCATCTTCAACAACCAGTATTTTTTTTGCGTTGATCATAACCACCTCCAATTTTCTCTATTATAGTTCACATACAAGTGAATCGACAAGTCGTTTCATTTGTCATGAATTAACAATAACCCAAATATCATTTACGATACTTGAGTTATTGTTCTACAAACAAACCTATACATTATTTTGCAGGTTTACCATCCAGATCAAAAGGCTTTAAGAATTTATCCACTTCTATCTTCTTACCATTATCATCCATAGTTTCAACCTTAGCGAATACCCATCCCTCAACTTTTGAGGTATCTACGCCTGCACTTATAAATACTTCAGGATTTAATACGAATACGATGTCCTTATCATTTGTTGTCATATCTTTTGCCCATTCAAACATATTTCCATTAGATAAGGCTACACCATAATGATCAAGAGCAGCATGATATTTAATATTATCACGGTACTTATCTACAATCTGCTCATAAGCTTTAACAGAAGATACCTCCCCTTTGTATGTTAAAGAATCCTCACCTAACTCTGTTCCAACAATAATTTTATCATCAACTAACATTCCGTCCGGTAATTTACTTGCATCAAGTCCTGCATCAAGGAATGGCTGCGCATCTATCACCAACTGTACATCATTGCTCGTCGTTTTGCTATAATCCTTACTCCATAAAAATTTAGCAGCTCCATCTGGTGAAGTTAAAGCATAGCCACCAAATTCTGTATCCTCTGTTACTTTGTCCCCAAGGGTAGTAACTACAAGGTCAAAGGATTTTATTGACTGATCTCCGACAACATCCAGTTTATTACCACAAGCTGTTAAGCTTACAATTGCTGCAAAAGAAAGTGTTATTAATAGTGCTTTTTTCAACATTATTTATTCATCCTTTATCATTTTATTTTGTTAACTGTTTGCATCAAATAAACCTATCATTTTTAAATTGATTATTTATTATAGAGTATTGTCTTATTTATAAGGTTTAAAATTCTTAAGTCTTAATGCATTGGTTACCACGGATACCGAACTAAATGCCATTGCAGCAGCTGCAAAAATTGGATTAAGTAAAGGTCCACCGAATAAATGCAGAATACCAGCTGCAATCGGTATACCAGCAACGTTATAACCAAATGCCCAGAATAAATTCTGTTTAATATTACGGATGGTACTCTTACTAAGCTTAATTGCTGTAGGAACATCCATTAAATCACTACGCATTAAAACAATATCGGCTGATTCCATTGCTACATCTGTACCGGAACCAATTGCAATACCAATATCTGCTTGCACTAACGCCGGAGCATCATTGATACCGTCGCCAACCATACATACCTTCTTGCCCTCGGATTGCAATTTCTTAACTTCATTGGACTTATCCTGTGGTAAAACTTCGGCAAGTACACGGTCAATACCAACCTGTTTTGCAATTGCTTCCGCAGTTTTACGATTATCACCAGTAATCATAGCAACTTCGATACCCATAGATTGAAGCTTCTTAATCGCCTTAGCACTACTCTCTTTTACAACGTCAGCAACTGCGATAATACCGGATAATTGTCCTTCTATAGCCACATACATCGGAGTTTTTCCTTCTGCTGCCAATACATCTGATTTGTCTTTCAGGTCAGCCAGGGAAATATTCCTGCTGTCCATTAATTTCTTATTTCCTATCAACACATGATTCTCATCGATAGTAACCTCGATACCATGGCCTGGAATAGCCTCAAAGTGCTGAACCTTAAGAATCTCAAGCTGTTCTCTCTCTGCACCATGTACGATTGCTTCTCCAAGGGGATGCTCGGAACCCTTTTCGCCAGAGGCAGCAAGTTGAAGCAGACGCTCTCTTTGTATGCCAGGAACTGTTATAATGTCTGTAACCTCAGGCTTACCTTCTGTAATAGTACCTGTCTTATCAAATACAATGGTGTTAATTTTATGGGTTGTCTCTAAGGCTTCTCCACCTTTGATTAAAATCCCATTCTCCGCACCTTTTCCTGTACCCACCATGATTGCTGTTGGTGTAGCAAGGCCCAGAGCACAAGGGCAGGCAATAACTAATACCGAAATAAAAATGGTAACTGCAAAGGATAGAGGTTCACCGGAAATAAACCAAGCTAAAAATGCAAGTGTTGCCAAGCCGCATACAATAGGAACAAAATAACCAGAAACGATATCTGCCATCTGCGCGATTGGAGCCTTGGAACCTTGTGCATCCTCAACTAGCTTGATAATCTGTGCTAAAGCAGTATCACTGCCAACCTTTGTCGCTTTAAACTTAATCATACCGTTTTTATTAATACTTGCAGCAAATACCTTATCTCCAGCCTTCTTATCCACCGGCATACTTTCACCGGTAAGCATCGCTTCATCTACTGAAGTGTTACCTTCCAAAACGATACCATCTACCGGAATCTTTTCACCCGGCTTAACTAAGATAACATTGCCGATTTCAACCTCATCAATTGGAACTTCTACTTCATTATCATTCTCAATCACAATAGCAGTCTTTGGTGCAAGACCCATTAATTTTTTAATTGCTTCAGAGGTTTTGCCTTTTGATACTGCTTCTAAGGATTTTCCAAGTAAAATAAGTGCAATAATAACTCCAGCAGTTTCATAATACAGCTTATCCACAGCACCAAAGTCACCGTTAATAATCTGGAAGGTATTAAAAATACTATAAATAACTGCTGCCGAGGTACCGATTGCAACTAAGGAGTCCATGTTTGGACTTCTCATAAATAATGCTTTAAAGCCAATGGTATAAAACTTATATCCGGCAATGATTATTGGAGTAACTAAGGAGATTTGAAGTATTGCAAATCTTAAAGGATATATCATTGGATTAACAGCTTTTGGTATTGGAAATGGCCACCAGGATACCATGGGAACCATTGCAAAATATAATAATGGAAGTCCAAAGACAGCTGCTACTGTAAACTTAATCCAAAGTGTTCTAATCTGTTTTTCCTTCCTAAGTTTATCTTCATCCACTGTATTCTTATCAATTTCAAGAGCCTTATAGCCTGCATTTTCGATACATTGCTTTATGGCTGATAGTCTTATTACATTTGGATCATATTCTACTGTTGCCTTTTCCGTAGCTAGATTAACCGATACTTTTGTAACACCGTCCAGTTTATCAATGGCCTTCTCCACTCTTTGTGAGCAGGCAGCACAGGTCATACCTCCAACCGGAATTGTAACAGTATTAACATTGCTCTCAGTTACAACACCATAACCAGCCCTTTCAATCGACTCCTGTATTACTGGGATAGAGGATAACTGTTCATCAAACTCTACCGATAATTTTTCAGTAGCAAAATTAACACTGGCGTTTCTCACACCGTCTAACTTACCAACTGCTTTTTCCACTCTCATGGCACAGGCAGCACAGGTCATACCGCTTATTACTATCGTTTCTTTACTCATCTATAATCAACCTTTCTGTTTGTTTCCTTTCCTGTTAATTACTTCCAGTTATCAAAAATTACCGTTGCCTCTGTTAAAAAATCTTTTGATATTGTAATAGTATCATTGCCTTCCGTTTTATATTCAGCGGTTATTGGTACAGGATTACAACCACCATTTGATTCTCCTACCACATCCATACCAAAACGATTACCACAGTTCTGGCATACCAATTCATTGCCTTCAACCTCATAATATCCTTTTCCTGAACCATAGCATACCTGACAGGTATTAAATGCTGTACGAATCGTTCCATCGGTTGCTTTTACCGCAATAACTTCTAAATCTGTACCATTAATCTTAGCAGGATAAAAGCTTGGTTGCTCCGTAACATTTTGGGTCTGTATAACAATATCCGAATCAACTGCTACTGATATATTATCAGAACCACTTTTCTTAGATGTTGCTTTATCAGAAGGATATATAAAATATACTGCTGCCACTAATACGATTGCACCTGCTGCAATAATAGCCAGCTTTTTCATGTCTTGTTTTTTCTTCATGATGTTCTCCCCTTAACGTATATTAAATTGTTGTAACTGCTGAAAAACTATATAATTATACAGCTAATTGATACTACATAAATCAAATAAATTATAACCAACTTCAATCTTATTGACAACAGGAACCACCGCTGTTTTCATATAGACTGGCATCCTCTGAAGGACGATATTCTGCGACTTCCTTTTTTATAGAAGCTTCATCAAGGTTACTAATATCATCTACAACTTTAACATAGCCATAAATTGTATTATCTGAAGAGGAGAATGAAAAATCCTGCTCTGGAATGAAATTAATAGGGTTTTCTCCGTCCTCTACATCAAGAATCGCCCCGTAAATCGGAAAAATTAATGTACTTTTACTGCTATCAATATCGATAGCATTAATATTCCAACTTGTTTCAACTCCCTTTTGGACAACAACTACTGCTGGTGAGAATCCCTCGTTGGTATAGTTTATTTCTACTGTTTGCGTTCCATCCTCGTTTTGTTCAGCAATTGCTAACTGTTCTGTTGAAATTTGAATGTCGTCTAACAAATTATTCAGATCATCCAGTCCATCAATGGCAGTACTGTCATCAGCATTGGTATTTGAAGCAGAGCTATTATCATTACCTTCTCCACTTTCTGAACTATCCAAACTATCCACAACAGTTATTTTACTCCGTATCATTCCCATCCAACAACTAAAAGGAACTGTACCACTTTCCTCCGGTGTAAATTCTATTACATTATCACCAACTTGTAGTTTCTTTTGAATTCCGTACTTTTGTATGATAATACTATTATTACACCCATTTAAATCCCCTGGTTCTGCCTGCAAGGTCCATCTTACTGGAATACCTTTCTGGACAACAATTGGATCATATCTGCCAGAACTTAATCCTGAGGTTATTATTTGGACACCTTCCTCAATAACAGCCTGATTTGCATTTTGTGAATTTGTTTTACCTGCTGTAAAATTCGGCAGATCAAATCCTGAAACGCTGACACCATTATTAAACATGAAGATTCCCAAAAATACAACTAAAACTGCACTAGCTGTCATCATTTTTGAAGTAAATTTCTTAGTTAAAAATGAGCTAAGGGCACCAAAGGTAAACATTAGTGGAACAGTACCAACGCTGAATAAGAACATAGACACTGCACCTTTTATCGGATCACTGGTGGATAATGCATATAATTGCATTGCCTGTAACGGACCACAGGGCATTAGTCCATTTAGTAATCCAATATAGAGTGGGCTATTGCTTTGTCTTCCTGCATAAATTCTTTTTGCAAAAATCTTAGGCATTCTAGGATTGAATTTGCGTAGCCATGGGAAAATATTTAACATATTAAGTCCCATAATCACCATAAATATTCCAGCTAGAATCTGAACAACACCTTTCATGGTACCGGAGAAACTTACTTCTTTACCAATAAAACCAATGATACCACCTATGATTGTATAAGATATTACTCGACCAACATTATAAAGCAGGCTTGGTCGCAATGCAGCAAATCGATTCGTGGATGTATCCTTTTGAGGAGCACATTGAGAAAGACATATTCCTCCGCACATTGCTATACAGTGGACGGAAGTTAGAACACCAATTAAGAATAGCATTCCGTATCCCATTCCTTCTTTTGCAATGGGAAAGGATGAAAAGATACGGGTCAAACCGAGATGAGTTGCAATCATATACAAGGCTAAAAAAATGAGAATTACTCCCATAATGTTGGAATAGTCTACCCCTTTGGTCTGTCTTTTACTTTGATTAGCTGGAACATTTTCTTTACGGGTATAATAATCTTCTTTTTCAAGAATTTTCTCTATTTTTTCCAGGCTGATTATATTCGCATCAAATACAACGACAGCCGTACCCTGGGAATAACTAGCGGTAACATTTACTACACCCGGGGTCTTTGACAGCGTGTTTTCAATTATATTCTCACAATTCACGCAGGTCATATTTGTAATATATAGAGTTTTTGTAATTATATTTGAAGACATAGTTTCCTCCTATTTTTCTGATTACTAACATCTCACTTGTTGCTATCATATCAGTTGAATATGAAGATTTTATGGAGAAGTCGTACAATATTAAAAAACGAGGTATCCGCAATTTCCATACGGATACCTCGTTTTTTCTCGTAGGATGGTTTGGGTTATTGCACCTCCTACAATATCGGATTAACTGAAATATTTCAAGATTATTTTTTCTGCGGTTCGGGTTGCCAGTGCTTGGGTTGTAAGTGTTGGATTAGGTCCGCCTATACCATTATATAAAACACTATTATCTGCAATATACAGCCTTTTCACCTGATTTGCTTCACAATTTGTGTCTGTAACATAACCCATTCGCATTGTACTCATGATATGTATAAATATATTTGGCATCCAGTTGGAACGCAATACCATTTTTGCACCTGCTGCCCTAAATATATTGGCAGCAATTTCCGCAAGTTGATCTCTTTTCACTGCATCATTTTCATTCGGTGTATAGCTTATCACGGGCAGGAAACCATTTTCATCCCTGCGTTCTGGGTCCACGGTTATTGAATTATTTTGATCCACCTCATCATCAGTAAAAAGATATACACTTAAGGACCTAGGGTAATCCTTCATAAAAGCTTTTAATTGTTCTCCAACAATGGAACCTTCATAATCCCAAGGCAGATTACGGGATACGGGCTGGCTGCTAATCCCTTCTCCTCCTGATCCATAGAAGGTAGAGGCATATAATCCCGGGCTATATCCAACTGTTATCAAAACACCTAACCCTGGATAATCAAACCTCGCCGCAGAATTCTGACCGGCATAAGGTTTAATATCGGAAACTCCAATTGCATCCATAATTGCTTTTTCATCATATATTGCTGTAAGACTATCAAACCAATGATTGGTCAAGCCTTTTCCAACCCATGGGTTCTGTGGAAGTTCTGAGTTCAGCCATAATCTTGGGGTCTCAATACTACCACCCGACATAACCACCACACGGGCTCTGAATTCGTTAATCTCACCTGTCCAGGTATCCCTTGTTCTTACACCAACAGCATGAATTCCTTCTGTCTCATTTTCTTCTGTGAGTACTTTGATAACAAAGGTATTTGGCCGCACGACTGCATTACCGGTACGCAACGCCCTTGGTATGTAACTTACCATTGTAGACCTTTTGGCAACGCTATCAACGGTTGGTCCTGTATGACAACCATTCACACAATGGCCTCTTAGGGTACAACCGGGTAAATTATTATTCTTTAAATTAAAGTCTGGATCACTAAGCCTAGCATTAACAGGATAGATTGCATTGGGTGTGTTTCGATATCCCGGAGCCGTCAGTTCCTTCTCTTCTAGGTAATTCCAACCCGCCTTTTTTGCACCATAATAAAACATTGCTTCTTTTGCTGTAATCGGAGCAGGATTAATTGGAAGTGTACTTTCTACCTTCTCATAATAAGGGATTAGTTCTTCATAAGAGATGGGCCAAATATTATCAATTGCTTCTGGAAAGGCTCTGGGACAGTTTGCATAATAATGTAGTGTACTTCCGCCAATACCTGCGTTCTGCCAAACCTGCCCTCCAATACGTTCCCAGGGCGGTTGATTTGTGTTTGCAGGACCCCAGCGCAACTTTCCATACACACGATTATTCATATCATCTTCCAAATCTGTGAAACTAGCTTTTAACAATTCAATACTTAAGTCATCATAATTGGAACTGCTTTCTCCTCCTGGTTCTGCATTAGGATTTGGCCACTGCTTATTGCCATACCAAGGACCAGCATCCAGTACAAGTACCTTTACTCCTTTTTCACTAAGTTCTTTTGCAACAACAGCACCTCCGCCGCCTGCTCCTATGATAATAACATCTGTATCATATCCATTATTCATATCAGTTCTTACCCTTCTTAATGCCTGCCAACATAAGTCAGCAGGCATAAATTAATGACAAGTGAAACGAATTATCGTTTCATATTTTTTATAACCCAAGGTATAGTATTAACATTTTTCATTGGTGTTTTAGGTGAAAGTAAAGGTTTTTTGTGCCGGATAACCTAAGGATGGTCCAGGATATCCTACCTGTTTCCAACTAAATGGATAATACTCTAATTTGCGTTGATTTGGTTCATCCAGGCGAGTGGTACCGTACCCCCACCATTCAGAATAATACCCCATCATTATGAACCCAAGTAAAAAATTTGCTATCAAGGTTACTAGCTTTACGTTGTCTTGGTAAGGCATTGGTAAAATGGAAAGATCTCCTTGGGGATTCATTAAATAAGATAAGGCATATAAATAGTTATTATGATATACATACCCGGCAGCTATGGATATAATATTCAACATATCGGCGGTAGGCTGTGCTAATGGTATGTTATAACTATTTAAAACAAAGATAAGATATTCCTCTACTTCAGCATCCAATGCTCCAAAGTACTGTACGACACCATATTCATATGCTAAACCAGGTGTTCTTGGAATAACCGCATTCGAAAGAACCTTAAAAGTATCACTGGTTTGCCCCGTAGCATTGTTTTTATTGTCGCTTGTCTGATTGTTATTTTGACTATAAAACGACTGACTCAGTGTTCTACCTTCTTTGCTATAAAAAGATTATTATATTATATGAAATACTATTTAAGATGAGACTCATTCTTTTAGATAACCTACCACTGGCAATCGTTCTAATATTTCTTTTCCGTGCGGGGAATCATTAATTAATTCCGTTAAATCATTACCTGCAAAAGTATTATCGTTGCAAAAACTGTGGGCTCCATTCTGCCAGAATATCGAATTAGTTACGTCATAAACAATTCCGTCAACTGCAATATATGCTGGATTTCCATTTTGTCCATTGTAAGTTTTTAATTCTTCTAATGTAAATTCTCTTTTTTCTTTTTCATCTTCGTTTTCTGGATTTGCAGAACCGCCAGTAAAAAATATTAAAGCTGTTAGAACTAACAATATTGTCTTTTTCATTTTTGGCCTCCACTTCTATTACAAATCTAATCTTAGCATTTAGTTTTTATATAACATTTATGTACTAATTTATATCACAAATTATAGCAACTTCTACTTATCAAATTTATAATTCAACTATATTTAAGAGAAAAATGTAATAGTTCAGCCAAAGGTTCGATTTCACTTTTTTAAATTATTACAAAAAATACCTCTTATAAAATGTCAATTAAAATGTAACGACATTATAAGAGGTATTTGTTGAATCTTAATTCATAACACATAAAATTACTCGTCGATTCATCTTGTTTTAATTATCTTTTCCGTCTTTTTCTTTGTACTACGAAATAAGGTATCAATTACAAAGATACCAAGCGCAATGGCTCCTGCAATTTGTAGTGTTTGAAAGAAATAATACGAAGTTTTATCTACCGTATTATCAAGTATGCTCTGAACGATCTGGTACATACCCGCACCTGGGACTAATGGGATAATACCTGGAATCAAGAACATGGTTACAGGTGTCTTATACACGCGGGCTTCTATATGGGAAGCCAATGCTACAATAAGGGTTGCAAAAAAGGTAGCTGTTACTTTGTCGTCACAGATCTTCAAAATAAACAGATAAACAATCCAACAGAGTACCCCAGCCATACCTGATTGAATCAGATATTTCTTCGGCAGGTAAAACAAAATAGCAAAGGCAGCTGTTGCAAAAAAAGCACTAATACATTGTATAATCATAAAGAAACCACCTTTTCTAATAAATGAAATAACCCCATCCCTGCACCAACACCTACTGCAATGGCCAGTGAAATTACAAATGCTTCAACCGCTCTTGCAGTACCTGAATTATAATCCCCCTGCAAAGTGTCGCGTATTGCATTAGTAATAGGAATCCCCGGCACTAAAGGCATGATGGAACCTATAATTACAATCTCCTGATTAACATTTATCAAATAACGAGCAAATATCATTGTAATGAAGGCAATCGCAAAGCTTTTGGCTGCATCCACCATAAAGGCACTTCCAATTCGTGCATCTAACAATCTGCTGATGAATACAATACACACACCATTTAATGCAGCTAATAAACACTCTGTAATGCCACCGCCAAATAATCCTGCGAACCCTGCATTCGATATTATTGTTGCAATAGCTACAACTCTCTTACTATACGTCACGCTTGTCTGCACTTTATCCAGAAGCTGCAGTGCCTCATTCACCGTTATCTGCCCATCACATAAATTTCTAGAAATCTGATTTACTTCATTTATATTATTTAGATTATTAGCTCTATTATTAATTCTTCTTACACCACTGATTGACTCTATGGCGGGATCGGATAAAGACGCAACAATACCTGTGGTTGTTGCATAGATTTCCACTGATTGAAGCCCCGAAATTCTAAGTATTCGATTCATAGTATCTTCCACCCGAAAGGTCTCGGCTCCACTTTGTGCCATGATTTGCCCTGCCAGCATTGCGGTTTTAAATAACTGTTTATAGTCCATTACCATTCTCCTGTTACTTTTTTTTGCTATAAAAAAGAGTTTCACTTACAAAACCCTCGTGCCCAGCGCGGTTGGCAAAACCAACACAATTAAAAACGCACAAGTGCACATTCCTGCGGAGCATTTTCTAAATTAATAGAACAAATTTTCTATTAATTAAAAAACAGCTTTTATGGAATATATTTTACCATAGAAAGCTGTTTTTTAAAGTTATTTTTTAATTCCTTATGAAATAATTATTTTGAGGAATATACGAGATAATCCTACCAATTATTTAGTTCTATGTAATACGCCGTGTATTCAAAAATTCCTGTGTCTCCTTTGGTTTTCGTGCTTTTGTAGGATTAACCTATCAGCCTCCGATACACCTTTCGTTACACCATCATCTGCGCTTTTACTAGAATCCTTGGCACGATTAGATTAGCACCACCTTTCTGCATTACTTTATTAGTAATGTTACTTAAGGTTCATCCAATCCGTATTTTCATTACATATCCTTTGATTAAGGTTCTTAACCTTATAAAATTATGATATGCTGTGCTTAAGATATTGTTACTTCTTATATAAATAAATTGTAAATGTTCAGTTGATATTATTCCTCGAAATGTTTGCAACCCATTAATTATTCCTAGGAATTCCATATGGGTGGAAGTCTCTCGCTACATCAAAATAGAACGCTGCTTTGGCTGCAGCAGCATATGGTGCAACCCACAAATATCCAATTCCCACAGTTAACAAAGCAAGTATTTCCCAACCAATAAAGCTAATCTGTAAACAGAACAATCTCCATTTATTTCCTACCATCATTTGCTTTGAATATCCTATCGCCTCATTTGCAGTCATATTGGGGTATTCCTCAAGAATGTATGGAGTCATTGCATAACTATAAGCCGCAATGATTCCAGGTATTATAAGTAACAAGGACCAAAGAAAGGTGTATAAGCCCATTAATAATTGCATACAAAATCCCTTCCAAAATATATGAAATCTTGAAAACAAATCCTGAAACCTTACCTCCATTCCCATAACTAATTTTTTGTTGAAATGTGCATACCCAAGGGAGATTGCTCCCCCAATAAAAAATTTAATTATAAGCATTGTAAATGCAACCATTAAAAAAATGCCTACCACGAAAGCAATTAGCAATAGTAGCTGTGGATTTGAAATATGAAAATACTCGCTACCTCTTTCTCTCCACTGGGTATTTGAATTATAATACCTTCCCCCTGCAAACAAACTGGCTACAAAACCTGTACCAATTGCAACCCCCCAACGATTTCTAAGTCCATCTCGTGCAATTCTTCGAAAATCACTTGCAAATAACATGCAATACCTCCCTATTTTGTGTTTCATAAAACATTTTACTGCTTTAATTTAGTCAAAATATTAGTCGTTTACAGCCTTCTATATTTCTTAAGTGCCATAATATTAAGTATAAAAAATACTCCAATAAAAATCAATAACGAATATACTCCAGATAGGACCTCCGCACTAAATGCTTCCCCGTTAATAAGTACCCCTTTTAAAGAATTACAGGCATAGTAAACCGGCATAATTTTTGATAATGCCCCCAAATGAAACGGTAATGTATCTAGTGAAATTAATCCTGAAAAGAAAATCTGTGGTATTACAACCACCGGAATGAATTGCATAATTTGAAATTCATTATTAGCAAAAATGGAGAAAAATGCTCCCATGCACACCGCAGTCATGGATAATAGTATCATGATAAGACCAGCAATTAATATAGAGCCATTCATGGTCATATGCAATACCCATTTAACATAGGACAATAATATAACACTTTGCAGCATAGCAAATATTCCAAATCCCAAAGTATATCCAAGTACCACCTGCCAACGTTTCACGGGAGTAACCATTAGTCTCTCCATGGTTTGATTTGTACGTTCTCTAACAAAAGAAATCCCAGCTAAAATGAAAATCAAAAAGAAGGATATAATGCCTAATATAATATATCCTAGGCTGTTAAAAAGATTATCCTCCTTACTGCCATGTAAAAACTCTGTTCTCATTGCACTAGTTGGATTAAGTTCCTTCATTGCATTTAAGATTGCCTTCTGTAATACTCCGCTTTTCACAGCATCATTGCTTTCCATGTAGAGAACAATCTCGTTATTCTCCAGGTACAATACTGCATCCAGCTCCTTATCTTTAACCGCTTCCTTAGCCTCCTTCAACTCAAGCGTGATTACCGAAACCTCTTGTTCTTTTATTTTCTCAACCAGTTGTTGTGGCATCCCATTCTCAGCAATGGATGGTTTATAATCCGAATCCCCGAGCAAAAAATAAATTAGCGTAAATAAGAGTACAGGTACAATTAAAATGAGCCCAAGGGATCTCTTATCATTTACTGTCTGACGAATAATTCGTTTCATTATATATCTTGTTTTCATCCCTTTAGCTCTCCTCTCCTTAAAAATAATTCCTCTATTGTCTGATTCTCTGTTTGAGCCAACAAATTGCTTACCGTATCACAAGCAATGATATCCCCATTATAGATCAAACCAAGTCTATCACATTTAATTGCTTCATCCATAACATGAGTGGTAACAATAATTGTGATACCTTGTTTTTTTAATTCATAAAATTCATCCCATATTTTTTTTCGAAGTATTGGATCAATCCCTACGGTTGGCTCATCTAGAATCAGTACCTTCGGATTGTGCAAAAGGGATACTGCAAGCGATAATCTTTTTCTCATTCCACCAGAATAATTCATTACTTTTTTCTTAGCATCCTCTTCCAACTCCACTAATTTCAGAACCTCATGGGCACGCTTTTCCATCTCTATTCTGGACATCTGATACATCCCGCCAAAGAACATAAGATTATCAAATCCAGAAAGATCGCTGTATAGAGCATCATTTTGCGGCATATACCCAATGATGTTCAATGCTTTTAGATTTGGAATGGTGTAATCCATAATTTTAATTTCACCGCTATCTGCACCAATGGCACCAATAATAAGTCGGATTAAGGTAGTCTTACCTGCCCCGGAGGGGCCAATTAATCCAAAGATTTCATTTTCCTTCACCTGTAGATCAATCTTATTTAATACCTGCTGCTTTTTAAATGCTTTTGATACTCCATTCACTTGAATTAGCATACCTAACGCCTCCCGGGATTACTTCTATTATTACCAGATACCCACTTAATCTTGATGTTACTACTTACGAATCTCCTTGTCAACCTACCGTAATTTCAGCCACCACCCAAACCAAGGTATTGCTAATATTTCACTTTAGCTTCTCTTAAACAGGAGGATGAAACGGGTCATTTTACTTGTCTTGAACAAAATGAAAAAACCTTCTCCAAACAATATTTGAAAGAAGGTTTATTTCATCTTACTTGCATTTTATACCACTATTACATGCTCTTTTCCATCATCTATAAGAGATAACCTTTTGCCAGATTTCTTTTCTCCGTCTAAGGTATAGGACTCAGTTAATAGCTTACCTTTACTTCTACTCTCAATTTTGATTTCATACTTGGTGTTTTTGTACTGATAGGTAATGTTATAATCACCAAATGCTTGGGGGGTTGTAGGATCTATGATTAATTCCTCCCCCTCTTTTCGAATACCCAGGAACC
The DNA here is from genome assembly GCA_023407575.1 of Bacillota bacterium. GTDB lineage: Bacteria > Bacillota > Clostridia > Lachnospirales > Lachnospiraceae > Mobilitalea. Next base: position 206,116 of record JAEYLX010000069.1, on the reverse strand, counting down.
AATTCACTAACCCCTGATACATCCATCCAGAGGAGCCAGTATACCAGCTCCAACCACCTCTGCCTGTGTAGGGTGGACTTAAGGAGATATCCGCTATCATGACATAGGGCTCTTTCTCGTATCTTAAGGCATCTTTTCTGTTGGCTGTAATGTGGATTGGATTTAATAAGGTAAATAACCGGTGCGCCATATTATAATCCCCATGAATTGCGGTTGCAATGGCAAGCCAGGTTGCTGCATGGGTATACTGTCCTCCGTTTTCTCTGATACCAGGAATATAATTTTTGATATACCCCGGATTCCTGCTGGTTTTATCAAAAGGAGGAGACAAGAGCAAGGAGATGGAATCCTCTTCTCGAATCAGATAACGCCAGGCTGACTGCATCGCCGTAGCTGCCCTGTCTTTTCTGGCTCCACCAGAAATTACGCTCCAGGATTGGCTGATGGAATCTATTTTGCATTCATCACTTTCTTTCGAACCCATTTTGGACCCATCATCATAAAAGGCTCTCATATACCAGTCCCCATCCCAGGTATGCTCTTCAATACTCTTTAATAGATTGTCTCTTTTAATTTCTTGTTCTTTCGCATATTCTTCATCTCCAACTTGATAACAGATTGGTATAAAGTCTCCAAGAAGCGTATATAAAAACCACGCCAACCATACGCTTTCACCCAGACCATCTTTGCCAACTTCGTTCATACCGTCGTTCCAGTCACCACCACCCATAAGCGGCAGTCCATGCTTGCCTAACCGGGTTATATCAATTGTCTTTTTACAATGTTCATATACACTTTCGGATAGTTCTGAAATATCCGGTGTGAACATAATATCATGTTCCCCTTCCTGTAATAAGGGTCCCTTAATATATGGCACCACCTCATTTAATATTGAGGAATCCTTTGTACTTCGAATATAGGCAGCAGTTGCATACGGCAGCCATAATAAATCATCTGTAATTCTTGTCCTTACTCCAATTCCCATAGGAGGATGCCACCAGTGTTGAACGTCACCCTCTTCAAATTGACGACTACAAGAAATTATGATTTGTTTTCTAAGTGCATCCGGATTGGTAAAAACCAGTGACAGAGTATCTTGAAGTTGATCTCGATAACCATAAGCTCCTCCACACTGATAAAATGCAGCTCTGGCATTTATTCTACACGAGATGGTCTGATAAATAAGCCACCCGTTTACAAGATAATCAATCGCCTTATCCTTAGTTTGTACTTGAATTGTGCCAAGGATACTGTTCCAATACTCTTTCACCTTCGCAAGCTCAATGCCAGCTAAACTGACATTCCTATACTTGTTCCGTATCCTGTGTATTTCATTTCGGTCACTGTCCTGTCCAAGTCCAAATAAAATTGTTTTACTTTCCGAAGGAGCAATTGCAACAGAAACCTGAATTACCCCACAAGAGTCATAACCTGATCCTGTATGGCAGGATAATTTCGCATCTGCTCCTCTTGGATTCAAAATATCTCCCTTAGGACCTAAGAATTCCTGTCTGTCTCCAGTATAGCCAATTGTCATTTCACTGGAAAACATATATGCCATTAAATTTTGAAAATTCATTGTGTAAACATTCTTCGCATTTAAATACTCATGTTCATTATTATAGGTCGTCAGTATATAGGGGTTTGTGTGTTCTCTTTGTGTACCAAGTACCCATTCAACATAGTAGGATAGACATAAGTATTTGGTGCGATTTGAATTATTCGTTAGTTTTAGCTCCCAAATCTTAACGGATTCCTCTAACGGTGTAAAAATAGTAAGCTCCTGCTTCAGTTCTGTTTCTTCATGAAGGAATTTTGAATATCCAAAGCCATGTCTTACAATATAGTTACCCTTATCTGTTCTCCCTAGAGACATGGGTGTAATAATATCACCAGTTACTTCATCCAGAATATAGATTGCTTCCGAAGCTTTATCACAAACCGGATCATTGGACCAGGGAGTTATTTTATTCTCTCTGCTGTTGTTTGACCAGGTGAAGCCTGCCCCGGATTCCGATATTTGAAAGCCAAAGTTCTTATTTGCTATAACATTAATCCAAGGTGCAGGAGGCCTCTGATTGCCCTCTAAAAGTATCTGATATTCTTTTCCATCAGCCACAAAGCCTCCAAACCCATTAAAGAATTCAGAGGTAAGATCTTCATTTTTCTCAAGCTCTAACGGTTTTTCTGCAATATCCAAATCCTACACCTCCTATTCCTCTACATAAAACTCATTTAAATGCTCTTTTAAATTACGAAAATAGATGCCTGTTTTATCAGAAAATACGATTCTTGCAACAGTGAAAAGTAAATCAATTTCAGCAGGTATCATCTGATAGGTGTGTATCATGAAGAAGCTTCGTTTTTCATCCACACTGTCATGTATTCGTAAGGAACTTGTCATATCATTAATAAGATCGTCTACCTCCTGAAGATAGCCATGTTTTGCATCAATCAGAATAATTAAATCTACCATAACATGATTAATTCTTAGATACTCATATGCCTTAAGAACCTCTTTAATTACCCCTGCCTCTTCAATGGATTGCACCTTTAATAATAGGATTGGATTATCTCCAGATACTCCAAATTTCCACAAGAAGCTTTGATTTTTGAAATTACGTCTTAAATTTTCAACAGGTCCACGATATTTTCTCGCAGGATAAAAAATTGGGCTGATTAAGTTTTGGAAGGCATTCATTTGTGCTCTTGTTATTTCCAGATATTTAAGTTCAATATCTTTTTGAAGGCGGAATTTTTCAAAAATATCATCAATACGGTAAGCAACACTTAGCTCTTCACCAATCTTTATTGCTTCTTCTTTAGTTTCACAAATACCTGTAACAAAGGTAATACAAGAAGTCTCACCAGCTTTTACTACTACTTGTGCCCGCAAGCTCATAATTGGATCATTACAAAAGCCTGCCTGGTTTGAAAATGAAATACTTCCTATAACAGCTTCCGGATTTTGCAATGTATGATTTCGACCAATAAATCGCTTTCTATCATTTTCATACTCTATTCTTCTGGTTAAAGGCGTCGCAGAACGAATCATTTGAAGAACATAGGGATAATTACTTTCCTTCTTACTTCTCCTCTTTGATAAGAAGATATCTTGCTCTGTCAGAAAATCACTTTCCACAAATAATTTATTAAAAGCAGGATGACTAAGCTCCGCCATGTGCGTATCTCCAACAACCTCAAGATAACTAGTAAGTTCAAAGGCTCTGTCCTGATTGCTGTTGTTGGTTATACTTACCTTTCGTAATTCAATATGATGATCCGGATCCAAACTTACAATTGTTCGAGTTGAAATGTCTCCATCCCTTCGTTTGAATTCCGCTTGATGGGGAGTAAATAACACTTGATATTCATCCGGTTCCGTTTTTGTTGGTTGATACGCCGTACTCCAGAGCTTACCTTTTTGCTTATCCATAATATAAATATAGTTACCTGTATTTGCATATAGATCGGCTCTCCAGCGATATAACATCATATCCCCAAACTTACTAAACCCATCTCCGTCCGAGGTAATCATTACAGAGTATCGATTGTTATTTAAATAGTTCGCAACCGGAATTTCTGGTGTGACACTATTTACATAACGATTACTATACATATCTTCTTTAAATAAAGGTTTACCTGATTTTATGGTATATCCACGTTTTGCAATTGAAATCAAATGGGATTGTCGTCTTTCTTCTAATAAAACCTCAGTTGCACGAATGATAGCCTCGGAGTGGAAACGCTCGCGCATAATACCGTGATGAAGAAAATTATTAATTGCAACCAGAATCATGCCCTGATGATGTGCCATATAAGATCTTACGATGCAATAAGGCGTCATTTCAGCTGCATTTGGTAGATTAAAATCTATTGCTTCATAGAAACCATAGTCTCCATATACCCCTTGATCCATAAGTCGTTTCAGATTTTTAATACCTTCCTCCTCGGCATATTCCAAAGCCAAAACTGTTGCATAAGGTGTAACAACCATGGAGGTTTTTCTTACTGGCTGCAAACTTATCTTTGGTACCCCAAACGCTTTATACTGATAGTTCGAATTTAAATCAAAGCGATAATACTGTGATTCAGAAATACCCCAGGGAATATTAGATTCTTCTGCATAAATCATTTGCTGCAATACTGCTGCCTTTGCTGTCTCTTCGTAAACCGAACCTTCATATTCTTTAAATACAAGTTTAGGCATCAGGTATTCAAACATAGTTCCACTCCAGGATACAAAGCAGGGATTACCATTCACCATTGTCATTGGTCTTCCGAGCTTGAACCAGTGCTTTAACGGAACATCATTTCTTGCAATTGCCAGCAAGCTTGTTAGAGCAGATTCGGATGCTAATAAATCATAACACCCTCCATCTAGTACATGGTTGGATACATGATAACCAATATGAAACAGCATTCTTTTCTCATTAAATAAGAAGCTGAAATCTACATTTGCATGGATATAATCAATTCGATTGCAAAGGGTTTTAATTCTATTTACCATTGTTTTTGCATACTTATTGTCATCCTCAGCAAGCTTAGTTAATGTGGGATAGGACGCAAAGCTTAGTTCTTTTAACTTGAAGTCTGCTATTTCACTAACAATACCTTCCACTTTACTTAATAACTCATTACAGGAACAACTATTCTCTGTGCGTTTAATATCCTTACCGCTTAAATCATCCCAGATGTCTGTGATATCCTCTACAAACTCACCTAAAGTATCATAGTCATCCTGAAGCTTATGGCAATCACATTGATTTTGTTTATTTCCACGAACTAATTCTTTATTACTTTCTTTAATAGCATATCGTAACTCCTCCACCAAATTATGAGGAATTATTGGTTTCTTGATTTGTTCCAGAAGTCCATTTTTTAATGCAATCAAGTGCCCAAGGTAATTACCGCTGTCTACTGTAGAAATATAAGCAGGGTTAAGGACCTCAAGTGTTCTAATATCGTACCAGTTATACAGATGTCCCTTCCATTTATCCAGTCTTTGTATCGTATCCATCAATAGTTCTAACCTGGTAATTGTAGAACTAAGTGTCTCAAATCCAAAATCTCTGGCTGATAGAATAGATAGAACCTGCAAGCCAATATTCGTGGGTGACGTCTTATCACTTTCTTTTTCTGTGGCAGCTAGCTGAACATTATCAGGACACAACCAATTATTACTTCTTGTAGAATACGTCTTAAAAAACTGCCAGGTCCTTCTTGCTGTATCCAGCAATAATTCCGTATCTTCTTTGTCTTCGTTCGCACCCAGGTTCTTTGGTTGGCTTAAATTATATGCCAAGTGGTACGCCATACCCCATACTAATGTTACTATAATGTAAATTAGTATTGCAATTGGAGGTACTTCCCTAACTATCAATAATCCTACTATGATTGCTGCTGGAATTAGGGAACTGTACATCGTAAGAAAATACCCTCTTCTGGTATTAATGATAGCCGCATCCACCGATTCAGCTGTATTCCATCGTAATAAATTCTTTTTACTTATGAAAAGACGATACATAGTTCTTATCATAGCATCCGTAGCTATATAAGCTCTATAGGGTGTAATGGCAAATTCAACATATGCACGTTCAACAATTGTACATAACTCCATAAGAAAACTCTTATAGACCAAAACAAGTTTAGGACGAAATAGTTTTTGCTTTAAAATAGAGATTAAAAGCACAAAAAAAGTAAATGCATCATTAAAGAAAATTAATGGCAGCCACAAGTAAAAAACATCAGGAAAATATGCCAAATTGAGCAGGATAAAAACTATCTTACTTAACGGTACCAAACTACGCCTTAAGTTATCAAAGATTTTCCATTTTGCTAAAGGACATAATGTTTTTCCGTGCACCTTCCGACTCCAGAAGAGCCAAGGCAGAAGCTGCCAATCACCTCGAATCCATCGATGCTCTCTTTTTGCAAAGGATAGAACACTGGTTGGAAAGGTATCCATTATCTTAGCTGTACTGGAGAAAGCAGTTCTAGCGTAACAACTTTCCAGTAAATCATGGCTTAACACCCTATTTTCTGGAATGGTATTATGAAGTAATTTATGGAATGCTTTAACATCATAAATTCCTTTCCCTGTATAAATACCTTGATCGAAAATGTCCTGATAAATATCAGAGATTACTGCTGAATAATTGGCAAGACCTGATTCTCCACCAAAAATTTCCGCAAAACGACTTCCGCTTTTAGAAACAATATGATTTCTTACGGAGGGTTGTATAATAACATAACCCTCCATTACCTTACTTCCTGCTACATCAAGCATTGGTCGGTTTAAGGGATGATCTATAATTCCAACCAGCTTTGCTGCATTCTCTCTTAGTAGATTTGTATCGGCATCTAAGGTTATAACATATTGAAAGGTCTCAAGGAGTGCTTCATCTGTCAATATTGTAGAGAAACTTGTCTGCTCCTTTGATAATCCATTTAATAGATTATTAAACTCTTCCAGCTTACCCCTCTTACGTTCCCACCCCATATAGCAGTTCTCTGCTTTATTCCATTTTCGATAGCGAAAGAACAAGGAAAATCGTTGGGAATCGGAAGGGTAAAGCTCATTGAGCTCCTTCATTTTTGTTACTAAAGCATTTTGAATAATCTCATCTTTCGGCATAAACTGATCCGGCGAATCTTCAAAGTCAATTAATAGAGCAAAGTACAGGTTATTCTGCATATTTGCCAAATAGTGCTTTTGAAGGCGCTCCATATAAGTTAGCCCTTGGTCTTTGGACGAGACAATCACAGGCATAATAATAAAAGTTCTTGCCTCATTGGGTATCTCATTAACATAGTCCAGGGAAGGTAATTTCTTTACTGCAATATTTCTTGTAAATAAAAAGTTGTTCAGTTCCAGGGAGATTCCCATTAGTAGAGGAAATGCAGCAATTAAAAGTATTATGATCGTTGAATAGTTTGTAATATTTCCTACTGCTTGTATTAAATAAAAAAGACATAGATTAATTAGCAGATAAAGAATCCCAAAGCATAAAAAATAAAAGAACCCTTTTTTGTTTCTTGTCTTCTTAATTGTTGCAGGCATCTGCCGTCCCAATGCCTTTGCCTTTAATAAGGGATAACCGCTACCCAGCAGATAGGTTCCTACATGATGATCCCTATGCAGATCCTTATGGCCTGATATTGCTAGTTCTAAGCAATCCGTTGCTAATTTTTCTTCGCTCATACGATATTTTAAGGAAAGCTTCACAATTGCCCCACGATATAACCCTCTGGCTTCTGAATCCATCTTTTCATAAATACCTTCTGGGTCCTTAGACAGTATTTGTTCCAAGCAAGAATATTGTGAATAAAAACGTTCTTCATCAAATTCATTAATATCTCTAAGGCTGACGATGAAGGCTCGAATCTTAGTCTCAAGAATGGATTCAATTTTACCCTCCTCCAAAAACAGCTGGGAGGATTTGAACATTTTGCTCTTAGTATCAAAATGGTACTCCATGTATCTTTGAATAGCCCCTTCATCAAAGGACATATTTTTAAGAAGATACACTACATGCGCATGAAAGGAATAATTATTTCTAACCTCTGGCTCAAGCACTGTAAGTAAAGCTGAAATATCAGTAATTCCGTTGGAAGGTTTTAACCTTGCACGAATGAAGCTTTCTGCTTTTGCTTTAATATCAACCATTTGGATAATTTCTTCAGCTACCTCTATAATACTTTCCAAGAGACAGAAACCCAGCATTTCTGGAAGCACCCATAACTCTTTATCAGTAAGTGGAATCTCCTTTTGGTATGCAGATAACATGACAGAGATATTTTCTTCACTAAGATGCCCGCCAGAAAGCGCCACCATTCTCTTAGCCACAATATAAACACGCGGAAAACCACGATATTCTTTTGCTTTTAATATGGGCAATATCTCATAACTATTTCCCGAACTTCTAACCTTTTTTATTTCTCTGTACATCATCTGAAAATTATCAAAAAGCCACCTTGCAGCGGGAATAAGGGAGATAATATCTGCTGATATTTCAGATATATTGTCTCGAATTTTATTTAATTTTTTATAAGCAATCTGATTATAGTCATCCAGGACAAAGCTATAGCTAAACAAACTAACCTGCTTATGTTCAGAAGCAAGCTCTGTCATGTGTTTTTCCCAGTCCTTTGGTCCAAGACCTCCATCACTACCCAAGGAGTGGATAGGAAAACGAACCTTTCTCGTGAAATGATTAAAACGATGATACAAAAAAATAAGAATACATATAATTAACGTCAGTAATATAATTAAAACAACAATTCGGATTGGTGTATTAATATAAAAATTGATTCCTTGAGTCATGATCAGCAATTTCTATACTCCTCCTTATAATAAAGAAATCCTTTTCTTTAAATAATTAATTCTCGATAACTGTTAATAGCATTTGTATTAAAACGACGCAATATTATATTGTGCCATTTATAACAAAAAATATTAATATATATTAAAATTTGTTATGTTATCTTACTCTTCCATTAAATTATCTCATGTAATTGTTATAACTTCTTTTTCAAGTAAACTTCTACTGGCGCTTAAGCTCTAGAGGCGTCTGCTAACTCATTTCAAAAAAAATCCTCCTATTAAGGTTCTTTTTACACCTTAATAGAAGGATTCGTTAATTCTGCTTTTTATTCAATTTCATTTAATAGGTGACCCTCAAGACCAGTCACATTGATATTCTTAGTGGTCTTTGCATCAAAGCTATCCGCCATAACTATATTTTTCATATCAATACCAACAGAACTCTGAACTGTCTCAAAAACCTTAGCGAGTACGGTTGGCACATTGTCTGTTACGCTTTCCACTCCACCGCCATAAATCTTGATATCGGAGATCTGGCTAAGCGGTTCTGCAACTGCTCTGGCAAGCTCCGGTAACTTATCAATAAGCTTATCTGCCATCGCTGCACCGGTATAGTTCTTATATGCTTCTGCCTTCTTCTGCATTGCTTCAGCTTCAGCAATACCTTTTGCCTTGATCGCTTCCGCCTCTGCTAAACCTACAGCTGCTATTGCTTTCGCTCTTGCTTCACCGCTAAGAGTTGCTGCATCTGCTTCTGCTCTAGCTTTCATTAAAATAGCTTCCGCCTCCGCATTTGCCTCCGCTTTTTTGGCTTCCGCTCTTGCTTGTGCTTCTGCAATCTTGGTATATTTTTCAGCATCTGCCTCTGCCATCTTCTGCTCTCTGTCAGCATTAGCAGGTTCAACTACAGTAGTTTTTAATTCCTGTCGCGTCTTCTCTGCACGACGTTGTTCCAGTTCGATCTGCTTTAACTCTCTCGCAATCTCAACCTGCATCTGTGCTTCTTGAAGTTCCTTCTGCTTAATCTGTTTTAAAATATCAGCTTCCATCTGGGCTGCAATAACATCTTTATCTGTGATACTCTTTTGAATCTCATAGGCAGCATCTGCTTTTGCCTTCGCCGATTCTTGCTCACTTCTAAAATCTGCTTCTCTAACCTCTTTCGCTTTCATTGCTGCACTAACTTCCGTTTGTGCTTCGAGACGAGCTTTCTCACCTTCTTTGGTCGCTTCTGATTTCTTAATGTTCTCTTCCTTTAAAGCAATAGCCTGTGCAATTTCTGCATCCTTTTTCTTTTCGGCAATCTGTTTAGCACCAAGAGCTCTTATGTATCCATTGGTATCATTTACATCTTTAATGGAGAAGTCCTTAAGCTCAAGACCCATTTCACCAATTTTTGTACCAACTACTTCCTGTACTTTTGCAGAAAATGCTTCTCTATCATTATAGATTTGCTCAACCGTCATAGAAGCAACGATTTCACGAAGCTTACCTTCCAGAATTAAAGTAACCTGATCTGAAATGGACTTCTGAATCTGCATTTCATTATTACCAATAAACTGCTCAATTGCCGCATAGATACTTTCTCTGGTATTACGGACTTTAATTACTGCAGTACCAGCTACGTCAATCGGTACACCCTGAGATGACATAGTTTGTGAGGTGTTAATATTTAACTGAATATTACCAAGAGATATGGTATCTGTACGTTCCAATACAGGAATAACCAGACCACCACCACCTGTAATAATTCTTTTTCTCCAACCGGTAACAACCATGGCCTTATCCTGTGGAACCTTTTTCCACATACTAAAGATAACCGAAAAAAGTATGATGATTGCTACCACAGCTAATACTGTGATAATGATTGGGGTCAAGTTTGCCCCATCCAGACTTACCAATAACATATATTATCCTCCTTTATTTTAAATGCATTTTGCATCACTGCTCATATTTATGTTTAGGTTCTACGATAAATACACCTTCTCTTTTTTCAATAACCTTAACTTGCTTTCCTGTTTCCAGTTTTAAAGTTTCATCACTACAAATCGCTGGATAGCTCACTCTAATTTCTTCCAGGGTCAAAAAACTTACCGTACCCAGTTGACCAGGTAAAATGGTATCCACCACAACACCTTCATAAAGTAGTAATTCATTCTCATCTACAGCATAATTCCTCGTTTGAATTTTTTTAAGAGTTTGTAGTATCGTCTGTGCCAGAACAGCAACTAAATATCCCGAAACCAGCCCCACTGGTAAGGTTATAATTGTTGGAATGCTTTTTAATGTCATTACAGCACCTACTGCACCAAAGATAATGGCAAATGCTGATAATGCATGAAAGGAAGTGGGTAGTAAACCAACAGATATCATGCTTCCACTTTCTATTGTTACTTGTGGTACATCTACAACATCGGGACTAGCATCCATTCCAATATCTGTACCTATATCTGTGCCAAAATCTGTATTGATATCTGCATCTACATCTGCACCGATGCCGTCTGATAAAAACCCAAAGGCAAAACTTAGAAAAGGTAGAACAACTCCTCCAGCTAAAAAACACAAATACATCGTTAACAAAATATCTTCCCCCTTAACACCGTTTAGAATTTAACAACCTACATTACACAGTATACTAACTATGAATCCTTATTTCAACTAATATTGCTAATTTAAACCAAAGCTTAATCTATTACTAATCTAATTAAATATTCTAATTGTTTCCTAAGCTAAAGTCATCACTTATCATATAAGCATAAAAATATCCCTCGGGTATTATTCCGCATACCCGAGGGATCCTGAATTAAATAATTCGCATTACTAATAAATGTCTTTTACTTTCTTATTTCTTAATAGCTGTCATAAGTATTAAGGTAAGGTAATTTTCTGTATCTGCTTCATGTAACTCCTCATCCGCTGTCATTCTCCAGATTCCCTTACCATCAGGGATTTCCTGTGCGTATGTAACCTCGACTAAACCCGAATGTTGCCATAAATTATGCCACCATCTTGCACTGTGCCACGCATACATATTGGGTTCCCAAAATGACTGTAATTTTTCCGGCAGTCCTTCTGTCAATTCTCTTGTAAGTCCTGGACTTACAATTCCAAATTGACCACCTTCCTTAACCAACTTAGCATAATAGTCACTTAAATAGCAATCATCGGTACCAAAATAATGGTATGCATCAATACTGATTGCTGCATCAAAAAAATTACTTGCATAAGGTAAATTATGTGCCTCAGCATTGAATGGGAAAACCCGATCCTCTACTCCTACCTTGACAAAACGCTCATAGTTTTCAGTAGCCGGAAACCACAAATCATTTGCAAATACGGTTACTCCATATTCCTTTGCCAATATAATCGAAGTGAAACCAGCTCCACACCCCATATCCAAAACACGCATACCTGGTTTTAAATCTAGTTTCTCACATAAGATTTCAATCAAGCATAATGCATTTGGCCCCATTATATAGTTATAATTATGCTTCTTATTAAAGTCTTCAATTAATTCGTTAATTAGACCTTCATACTTTTCTTTTAAAATAAATCTACGCAATTGTAGAACCTCCTATAGTTGTTTTATTCTTAGTATCCAAACTTTGTAATGGCATAAGAACAACAACCGTAGGCTTCCGTAAACTATTTAAGATAGCCTCGGCTTTATCCTAATGCCACCTCAAAAACAATGCTTGATTTAATAAACACACTACCACATCCTTCCAATTCGTATAGTATATACTTTAACAAATTAATTCATAAATTACAAGATGTAATGTTACACCTTATGTACTTATTATAATACAAAAGCTCCATATTTATAGTTTTTAGCTATAAATTTGGAGCTTACTAAATTAATTTTAACACCGTAGCTTATGCTTTCATTGCATTATTTATAATTTCTTTTTCAGACACCAGGCTTCCTAAGTTACGAAAGTAATCCATATTGTTATTTACATTATTTATATAGATTGGTGTATGTCCATACTCGCAATCTATATGAAATCTTTGAAGATCAGCTTTTATTTGATTTATATCATTAAATTCTCTATCGTAGAATTTCTCTGCAAGACTTTTACCTTCTTTCACGAAATGAAGCACCAAGTTTCTTACGGTTTTTGATAATGCAATATAATTTTCATTGTTCTGTGACAAGTATAAGAATTGGCAACCTAGGTCAACCTTCTTTGCCTTGCACAACAGAAAATAATTATCAAAAATAGTTCTATCCAGTGTTAACTCTAAAGTATCATCGGGTATTAATACTACAATATGTTTCATTTTTAATTGTTTTATTTGAGCAAATATAGGTTTCAACTCACTATAATCATCAAATAAATGGTGATAGAATGGTACATTTGGTACATATGTTTTAAATTCAATTTTGGATTCAGAACTTTTATTTTTTATTAGGAAACCATTATCCGTTACAATTATATAACTTTTTGGGTTTTTAAACATATATTTCTCTCCGTGCGTGGGTTAGTTATTAGGATGTTATAAAGAAAATTATTTGCGCTAATTAATATTTCTATTCTAGTTGTATGAGTATACTATGAAACAAATTATAACAAGGACATAAGCAGTAGAACAACATATAGAACTGATTCGATGGAGGATAGAACCATGGAAAATAACAAGAATAATCAAACAGATGATTAAGAAATTTCTGTTTCTTGAGATAAACATGGGGAGTAGCAATGTTAACATATTCGTTTTTGTCCAGTCTCCTTTATTTAAGAACTAATTAAACTTTCACATTTTATTACAAAATAACTATATACAAAGAAGTCATAAGTTAAAGTTTCATAATTATTTTATCTTAATTTAGTTGGTACATAAAAATATTAAAGCATCTTTTTTCGTTTTAAATCTCATTATCTTAGTATCTGTACAAATTACTTTTCTGGCTGATGACTCTATTCTCTTCAACTGAAAAAGGGTAAGGGTCCTATTGCCATTTACTACAGCTATTCTGTTAGCCCAAGATAATGCCAGCTCTGTAGCTTTTTGAAAGTGCGGTAAATTTTCTTGAGCTAAAGGATCAAGTCGGTTCGCCATTACTAACATCGAATACATTCTTGGCTCAAATTTATCCTTCAAATAATTTAGATCATCAACATATTGCATAATTTGTTCAAAAGATAAATACCCCGACAACTCAACATATACCGTATTTCTAACTATATCAATCATAAAATTGTACATTATACCTCCTAGATTTCTCTTTTGTAGTTTATCTTCATATATAGTTATTATTGTACAAAGTTGGCAACAAAAAAAAGAAGTACTAACCCCTTCGTTATACTTCCTTTACTGTTATCAATCTTATTTTTAATGATGGATTAGTAGTCTCTGGTATTTTTTTAATCATAGTACTATAGTACTATTTTTACTGTACTATTTCAATAGTTTTAGAACTTTTAATAATGTTCATAATAATTTTACAATCATTTGTTATTAAGTGACTTATCAAAAGAATACGCTTTAAATTATCATTTTACTCTAACTATTCTAATACTTATATTTTTTTATATATTTTTATCTAAAGCTTGGCTTTTACTAAATTATCCTTATTTATGATGGATCAAAATAGAATAAAAAGGTCTTGCTTTCTTTTTCATTATAGATAATGAGTTTAAAACGTAAATCTTTATAGTTGTCAGTTTTTGGATCATAACCTGGGATATTTTCAACTTTAAGACCAAGGCTTCTAACACTAAAAGTGTATCTGCCAATCCCTCTTTCATATTGTTGTATCGCTTCTCCCATTCTCATATTATTCATAAAAATATACTCGTTTGAATTATCATTTAGATCTACAAGCTTTAAACCAAACGCTTCATCTCCATCTATGCTAAATTTCTGCAATTCAATATCTAACGCCATATATTCTAAGTTTCCCTCCATATCAATTGACTCTAGATACCTCACGTTTTGCCGTCTATCTAATATAATACCATGTAATCCTCCTTGATAATGGAGTAGGTATCGATGTATATGTAAAAACATAAAGCAGCTAATTAAACTTATTATTAAAATCAAAATAGGTATTGCTTTATATCTGTCCTTCATAGCAAATGCTCTAAAAGAATTCCACATTAAATGAAAAGATATAGACATTAATGTTACCATAGCGATTGTAACAATTACCCATATAGCTTTATTTATTAAGGTTAACCTATATCCATTATAAATACCCAAATATTCTAAAACATAATAAAAAAGGCGAATACGCTCTGCTGACTTAGCAAAAAGTTGCATCAAAACACAAGCTATTATTAATAAAAAAATACCAAATACATAACGCTTTTTAGATATCATAAATTCACGCACTCTCCACAATAAATTCGTATAACAAAAAACTCCAGTAAATTCACTCTGTTTACTGGAGTTAGTAAATATTGGCAATATTTAGTATATCATAGATAAAATTTCTCTGCAAGATAATTCACCATGCAAAAATTATTGATATAATCGATTCACATTACTTTTTGTTCTTAGAAATATTCCAACTAAAAGCATTATAAACTGTACCACAACAATAATTCCCCATACACCATTTAAATTATATATAATAGGTAATAGGATTGCTGTTATTGGTAAAGCAAATAGAACCTCACCATATACCATGATTGAAGCATATCTACTCTCACCTATTGCATTAAAATATTCTGTTGTGGATCGTGAATATGCAAATAATGGCAAAGAAAATGAAGTGATTAAGAGTGCCACTTCTAGAACTTCTGCTGTTTCTGCAGAAGCACCATAAAATATAGGTATGACTGAATTAAGCAGAATTATAACAATCATTACAAAAATGCTTAATCCTACTGATGTAACATAAGTCCATTTACGTAATTGATCCACAGCTTTCTTGTCTTTGGCCCCAAAATAGTAACTAATTAAAGGCTGACTTCCCTCGCCTACACCTTGTGCAAGAAGCTGACCTATACATAACACGTATGAAATAACAGCATAGGAAGCAATAGCGACAGTACCACCATACTTTATTGCTTGTAAATTAGTAATGAGTATAGTTACATTTGGTATAAAACTTAACCCCATAATTGGAAATCCTACTCTTATAATCTTCCATACACTATCTTTCTCTAACCTATAATATTTAGAAGCAACACGGTTTTGCTTTTTAAATAATATGAGCAATGATGGAATAACGATAACCAGCTGGCCTATAACTGTACCAATCGCAGCACCTTTAACACCTAATCCAAGTAGCATAACAAACACACCACTAAAAACTGAATCTATTGCAAAGTTTGTAATACTAAGTATCATCGCAGTCATAGGCTTATTTTGATTTCTAAGCAACGGAATAATTCCTGTACCTAAGACTTGTACAAATGTTCCATACGCCAGCACCCTAATATAAATATGGCACATTTCTAATACCTCACCAGTTGCACCCATCAATTGCAGGAGCGGCTTACCAAAGAAAATCAAGACCACACTTAATATGATAGAGGATAAAATTAAAAGTATAATAGTATTCCCTAAGGCTCTATCTGCTTTATCTTTATTGCCAGCACCTAAATGTTTTGACATATTTACTGAACCACCAACGCCAATACCAGTACCGATTGCTAAAATTACAGCAGCTAGTGGCCAAGCCAGATTTATGCTCCCTAAGCCGATATCTCCTACCGTACGACCAACAAAAAATCCATCTACACTAACATAAATTCCGTTTACAACAAATGTTAGCATTGATGGAATGACATATTTTAAAAATTTCTTTAGCATTATAACCTCCAAGTTGTTCTATATTGTCTCAAGTTAAGAATTCTGTTTACTTTCAATTTCCTTTTTAAATAAATCGTAATAAACATTATTTGCCTCAACTAATTGCTCGCACATATTAGAGCCCATTTTAAACATAACTGTTTCCTCTATTGTATGCAGTTTTGTAAGGATAGCCGTAGCATATTGTTGTCCCAACTCCGTAAATCCTATTAATTTTTCCCGTTTGTTATTATTATCTATCTCAAATGCCACATAACCTTGCTCTTTAAAGTCTGCCAGTATTGTATTTACTGTCTGTTTTGGTATTAACCACCTGTCACAGATCTGCTTTTGCGTGCATTTCGATAGTTCTTCTATTGTATAAAGAACCAAAAGTGCATTATAACTTAGTCCATGCTCTTTTGCCCAAATCCCATAGGAACCTGTGATTTTGCTCATCGCTGAATATACCTCTTTGATTTGCATTCGAATTAAACTATCCATATAAAACCTCCTCTAACAAGATGAACCGACAAGTCATTTCACTTGTCACATATAAAATTAGTCCGAAATCAGACTTTCATTATAGTCTGATTTCGGACTAATGTCAAGTAAAGACTAATTCCTTTTCTTCAACCACTTATCTACCCTTTCATAATATTCATTATCTGGTTCGGTGTTTTCAATATAAAACTCCAATGTCTGAACATATATCATCTGCCCATCCACATCCACAAGTTCAGCATTTTGAAATAAGAACTCATCTGTGTCTTCATTTTGACATTCACCATAAAACATACACCTGATTTTCATACCTTCAAATATAGTATCAAAGTATTTAAACCCAATGAAGCTACTTACTGCCTTTCCAATACTGCCAAAGAAATCTAATACTTTCTGTTCCTCATTCCATTTGAAGGTTAAACATATCTTCTCAAGTTTAAATTCTAATCCATGTGCAAAGATCATTGTTTTTCCATCAACTTTAAAACTAATTCTCTCGTCATCTAGCTTTTTAGCCAACAATAGTAGAGTACGCCAATCCTCTTGTTGTTTCATGTCCCTAATTCTTATTCGATATTTATACCTATCCGTTCCCATAAGACTACCTCCTTTTAATTTGGTAGTTCTATCATAGCAATAAGAAGGGCTTCTTTCCTGTTCTGTATCACTTTGTTTTGTCAGGTGTAACAACTCATCTTTTATTGTACATTCCCATCCACCATGTATCTCAAGGATAATATTTAAAGGATTAAATACCTTAATTTTAGGATATGTTCTTCTTATAAGACTTGGTGGATACCCATGAAACCTAGTAAATGCCTTAGCAAAAGCCTCCGGTGTTTCATATCCATACTTATATGTAAGATCAATAATGCGAATGTTAGACATAATAATCTCTTGTCCAGCCAATGAGAGTCTTCTATTTCGAACATATTCCATGATAGTCATATTACATACAATCTTAAATAAATTATTCATAGTGGTAATGCTCGAATAAAATTTTTCTGCAACATTATTTGGTGTTAGTTCTTCAAGAATATTCTCCTCAATATAGTCAATTATATTCTGTAACATTTTTATAGAAGCTTTATTACTATTATCCATTTCTAGTTTCTTAAGCATGTCCTATCCCTCCAATATTGATAATAACATTATATAACTAGGTCTGTTTCTTTTCCTGTCATTAACAATTCGGTTTTGTCAGTATATATTGTTATGTAAATATTTGTTATTTATCAATTATATACAAATACTTATCTGTATACAATAATAATCTTACCTGGTAGCATATTAACATACCAATAATTAATATTTAATTCCTCAGTTGTTATACATAAAACCCCTCCAGTATATCTGTCAGTTAAGATGTACCGGAGGGGTAAATATGTATTTCATCTATTCTTGCGCTTTATGTAAAAGTAAAATATCATTCTTTTTATCTTTTTTAACTCGATACATTGCTGCATCCGCCACATAAAAATAATCCCAAATTTTATTCCCTTCTTTGGGAACTGAATTTCGGATACCCTGTGATATGGTTATATTAATGTATTCTTGTGGACCTTCCACTTTTAAGTTTAAATCAAGTACATCTTGCTGTAGTTTCTTTGCAATAGCCATAATCTCATCATCTGTCATATTCTCATAAATAATAATAAATTCATCCCCACCATAACGAGCACAAAATATTCCATTATTCATAAGTCTATGTAATAATTTTGTTATCTTTTTGAGGCAAATATCTCCTGCTTGATGTCCATAAGTGTCATTATATTGCTTGAAATAGTCAATATCAAATACCTCAATCCCAAGACTTGTTTGATTTTCATAGGCTCTGTTAAAAGCCAGTTCAGAATAACTGTTTAATTTTTCTCGATTTGGAAGTTTTGTTAAAGAATCCCTTTCTGACTTTTCTAATAATATTTGGTTTTCTTTTTGAATTATTTCTTGTTTTTCTTTAATCTGCTCTAAGTCAATTCTAAGTTCTATAGCTCTTAACTCATTCGTCTTACCTTCAGATTCCAGTTGATCCGATAGTTCATAATACTCTGAACAAGCTTCAAGATATGCCGCTTTATCTTGTACCAAATCAAAGTACTTGATTTTAAGCTTTAATATTTGCAACAGCATATTCGTTATTCCAGCTTGTTTTGTTAATACTTCCATTCTCGAGATTACCTTAAGTAAATCATCAAAGCGCTTATTTGTTGTTAGTAAATCACATAATAGGAATGCTTCATCGTATATATCTAAAAGAGACGGGATTTCCTCTATTAACTCTATTAAATAATTAACGCTTTGGTTTAAGTTATTGTAATCTTTTATTGCATCATAATAGTTTGCTTCAAAACTATAGAGAATTATTTGGTTATGGATATCAACTAGATATTTATCTCGTACCTTTTGGATTTTATTAAAATAACTTCGAGCGGAATCCATATCTTCAAGTCGGATATAGCAGGTTGCCAAGGTGGTTTCTAAAATCATATTATTTTGAGAATAATTGGCGTTATCTACCTCATTACCAAAACTATGATTGGCCTTTTCTAAACACTCTTTTGCTAATTTATAGTCCTTTAGTTTTATATATATTTGTCCTATATTTGTATAAACAATGCCTGCTTCATGATCTAATTCATATTTTTGACTATATCTCAATGAAATCATAAAATAATCAATTGCAGCTGATATATTGCCTTGATTTTCTGCATTAATTCCTAACATATTGTATGATTTGGAAATCAAATTAACGAGAGTTGCTTTTTGTTGATATTCAAGTCCTAATATAAGGTTTTTAATGAAATCTTCATATTTGTTTTCAATAAAATAAGACTCTGCAAGATAATAATAAGAAAACCCCAATAATTTACTATCCTTATTATCCCTTGCATAATCAAAAATCAGCTTGCAATTCTTAATTGTAAGCTCCGTATTCTTGATTCGAGAACTAAGCACTTGATTAATCCACTCTCTAATATATTCCTCATACTCCATGTAGTCCATAGCATATCCTCATATTTAGTCAAAATATATTAATTCATCCATTAAGTATCATTTTAGCAAATGATAACACAATGTAAACCTTGATGCAAGAACTATGAATTTACTTCAACCATTCCTTTCGTCTCTATCATTCCAATAATACAGTGTCACTCCGACGCTTGCAGCAGTATTTTCACCCCAGTCATAGTGCATATGAGGTAAGTCTTCCATATATTCGTCTCCATATTCAGTCAAATTATAAGCCCCATGCGATAGCGACTTAAATCCATCACTATTTGTCGATATATACATATTCCTTTTATGAATTTTAACTGTCAGCCGCTTATTAGTTTTCCACCTATCAATAAATTCAGTATTAATCTTAGGATTTCTATTAACAATCTCTTCTGTGCATACTTTAATTTTTAGAATTTCTTCAATTTCCTTAGATGAAAGTTGAGTTTCACAGTAGTTCATACAGATAATATTATAATTGTATTTACATCCTAGAAATGTATTATTAAACTCCTCACTCGCTCTATAACTTGCTGGTAAATATAGGATTTCATTTTTATGTAGTTCTGCTGCTATCGAAAAACACTCTGTTAAATGCTTATATCCACTTCCATTGCCCCAAACTAAAACAAAATCTTTATTATCATGTCCAGCCATTACATTCCAACTAATCTCATATGGTGTTAAAACAAAAACTTCTTTCCCCCCATGGACAGTTATTTTTCTTTTAATTAGCTTCACAATTTTTCTCCTACTCATATGGGAACAAAATTTACTTTTCCTTATTAAAAACAGTGTACTCTCTATTTGTACTATTTTTAAGTCTTCTTCGAAATAGTTTACGATTTGATTGTTTTATCTTTCTTCCGCCACGTTTCCAATAACAACAATATTTCCGATCAAATTTGTCTTCACACGTCATTCTCTTAATAACTGCTCGCATTTTAAATACCCCACTTTAATTACCATCAGCGTCAACTATATAACGATCAAGCAAATTATCCGCTTGTAGTATCATTAAAAAGATTATACAACAAGTTATATTCTTTAGCTAACTTATGAAATATTTGTAAGAGCATGAAGCCAACTCTATTAATCATAGATTTTTCTCAAAAAAACCACCAACCTTTAGGTTTCATTTCATAATTGGGTAGTGGTAATTATCTAACTAAAATATTTCCATGATAAAAGCTATAATAAACAATGTTACTCCAATAGCAAGCATTATAGGTGCATATTTATCAAGCTTTGTAATCAATCTTTTTCGTCGGTAAATGTCTCTGCCACACTTTGGGCAAAACATATCATCCCATTTTACCTCTGTTTTACAATACGCACATATATATTTCATTACACTTTTCTCCTTAGAATTTTTCTATATTATACCACTAACCATTATTGGGAGCAATAAATGCCAAGCGAATATTGATGCTGGAAGCCGTAAGTAAGCAATTATAGTATTCCCAAAAACAAACTTTATCAAATTTACTTTCTTCATGTAGATAGTATATAAAACTTTCCTCTGTAGAATTATAATTATTTTCTAATATTTTTCTGAATTCATGTCATCCTCTTTAAAAAAACCTCCATACATTTCCGCCAGTGACGGTGTACAGAGGTTCTAGTAGTATATGTTTTTACAGTTATGAAAATCACCAGTATATCATCCCTGGGCAATAAATCACTGTTAAATCGTTTTGTAAATCATGATATTTTGCTTCAAATACCGATGAGTAACAGCTTTCACGCTCCAAGCTTACTCACTCCAGTTATGATATATCTCCTGTACATCATCATCCTCATCAAGTAAGTCAAGAATTTTCTGCATAGATTTTAAATCTGCATCACTCTTTAACTCAACCCAGGTCTGTGGAATCATGGTTACATCCGCCTGTGCCATTGGAATTCCCGCCTTCTCAAGGCTTTCTCTTACGGAAGAGAAATCATCAGGATTGGTCAGAACCTCGAAGCTGTCTTCTTCTTCTGCAAAATCCTCTGCTCCTGCATCTAACGCAGTCATCATAAGGTCATCTGCCTTTAAATCACACTCTTCTTTATCAATAATAATCTGACCTTTTCTATCAAACATAAAGGAAACACAACCCTGTGAGCCAACATTACCATTGCCTTTGGTAAAGGCGTTTCTCACATTACCTGCTGTTCTATTCTTGTTATCCGTCAAAGCTTCTACAATAATGGCTATACCGTTAGGACCATAACCTTCATAGGTAACTGCCTCATAATTTACTGCATTAGCATCTCCTGCAGCCTTCTTAATGCTTCTATCAATTGTATCGTTAGGCATATTATTGGATTTGGCTTTTGCTATAAGATCTTTAAGACGGCTGTTCGCATTTGGATCAGCACCACCCTCTTTTACAGCTACTGCAATTTCACGACCAAGCTTGGTAAATATCTTACCCTTAGTAGCGTCATTTCTTTCTTTTTTATGTTTTATATTCGCAAATTTTGAATGTCCGGACATCTCTATTCTCCTTATCTAACTCTATTGCTCTTTTCTAACTAACAATAACCTTAAATATTTTATCACCGAATAAATGGTTCGGCAAGCAAAAATTATACATTCACTTTTTCTCTTAAGCTTGCTGACTGTTCTTTAATGGCTCGCATCTGTGAATTAATCTGTGATAAATGATTATTCTGGTCCTCAAGTGAGGCACTTATTTCCTCTGCAGTCGCTGAATGTTCCAGTGAAATATCTGCAACTTTTCTAATAGAACTCATAATTTTATCATAGTTTACTGCAATTTCATCAATATAATTATTCTCCTGATAAATCTCTTGATTGAGAGATTTGAAACTGCTTTGCATTGTTCCAAAACTCTTATGTAAGCTATCCATGATACGACTTCCATTATCAATGGACGCTTTACCCTCTCGTACCTGGTTCAGTGTACTTTGTGTCGATGAATTAATTTCATTGATGATTGTAGAAATATTTGCTGCTGTAGTACTTGTAAGTGCAGACAATTTACGCACTTCTTCTGCAACAACTGCAAAGCCTTTTCCGTGTTCTCCTGCCCTTGCAGCCTCAATAGATGCATTTAAGGCTAAGAGGTTTGTCTGTGAGGAAATACCAGCTATATCATTCAATAGCTGATTAATATTCTCCATGTTTTCCTCAAGTGTAACCACAGATTCATAAGCAGTATCAATGCTCTGATGAATATTCTTCATTTCTCCATACATGTTATTTACTTGACCTAAATTGTTATCAATATCTGTTAAAATCACCTCTGAAGTTTGGACTACATGAGTGGAAAGCTTCTTTGTCTTTTCCATATTATCCAGTGATTTGACTGCCAGATGATTCGCTTCTGTAGAAGACTGTGACTGCTGCGTTATTCCAGATGCCATCTGGTTAGTAGCAGCCATTACACTCTGACTTGATAACTCTAATTCATTCACACTGGTGCTGGTATTCATAATTCCTTCATCAAGTAGATCAATTGTATTTTTCGCAGAATCTAATAAATCATTGAGCTTTAATAATAGTTCCTCTGACTCTTGTTTTGCAGCAGAAGCATCATAAATATATTGATACCCCCATCTGGTTAATAGATAAAGAACAAATGCACCCATATCCATACGAATTAGATTTCCAATGCCTTCTCCAATTGGAATGTCACTGGTAAGTATACCTGTTTTTAATACCAGCATTGGTATAAGACATAGAATATTAACTGTGATAATATGTATGATTACAATACTTTTTTTATAATAGAGACTTCCCATTAACATACATACAAACATAATTGTAAAGAAAGTGGAAAGTTGCTTTTCTTCTAACACCAACAACACATTTACGATAGCTGGGAACAATGGCAGTAATATACTCTTAATTAGTTGTGGTATTGGTTTTATAAAATAAACAATCGAGGATGCTATCAGCGTACCCAGTAAAGCAATACAGGAAGGTATATTACCCTTTGTGTAGTTTATAACTACAAGTGCTGATACGACAGCGGCAATAAAGAAGTAATTAGCGAAATTAGCTTTTACGTAATTTATCTTAACATCAACATTCCGTTCATTAGACATATAATTTCTCCTTTTTCGTATTTATATCTTTCTTTAAAACCCAATACTTACCTATACAGTATACGGTAATCGTATCACTTTAACATTAGTATAATTCTTCCATTATAGTGAACAAAAAAGCTTTTGCTCTTCAGCCCTAGGTAGCTGTATAGCAAAAGCTTCTACATATCTTTTCTGGGTATAGGTTATAGTCCCAACTAAGAAGCCAGCTAAAGGAACGTCATAATGCCTTATTCCGCATTGATTAACTTACTCAACTTCTCCATAACTGATATTGTTTCTTCGGAAGTACGGATTGCACACATAACAGTATCATCACCTGCAATACAGCCTACAATACTATTCATCTGAAGTGCATCAAGTGCTGCTGCAACCGCCATAGCCATACCTGGTACGGTCTTAACTACCATAATATTTTGTGCCATATCCATTGATAAGAAACCGTCTCTTAAAACACGAGTATACTTTTCACTCATACCCGGTTCTGTCTTTTGAAGAACAATGTACTTCTGTCTTCCGCCGTCAACTGCAACCTTCGTAAGTTTTAATTCTCTGATATCTCTTGAAACTGTCGCCTGTGTAACATTATAACCATCTTTCATCAGACGATCTGCCAATTCCTCTTGAGTCTCTATATCATATTTATTAATTAGTTCAATTATTTTGCTTTGTCTACTGATTTTCATCTTTGCCAGTACCTTTCTTCTATGAATTTTTAATCTCCATGATTACCCAACTTTGACCGCAAAACTTCATAGATATCGGTATAGTTAAGTTTAATTAATTTTGTATAATATCTCGCCCGTTTAATTATTACACAGTCCTCTGTGCCTAGGTCAATTACTTTGTTCCCATCAAAGGTTGCTATTGCTTCTGCTTCTTGAGTCTTTTTACTCTTACCTACTATAATTTTAATTGTATCTTCTGCTGAAACCACAATACTTCTTGGACTTAGCGAATGGGGGCATATTGGTGTTATGACCATAACCTGCGTCCTGGGCATAACAATTGGTCCTCCCGCTGATAAATTGTAAGCGGTAGATCCTGTTGGAGTCGAAATAATTACTCCATCCCCACGAAAATTATCAACTAATTCGTCATTCACATAAATGCCTAAATTAATGATACGAGAAAATCCTTTTCGCGTTATGACTACATCATTTAATACATAATCTGTGCTACAACACTGCTCTTTCTGGTCTTTGGCATATTGAATTGCTTCGCCTTCCATCATCATTCTGTTTTCAATTTCATAATCATCATCAAAAAGTCTATCCAGTGCTTCATACACATTCTGTTCTTCAATTTCAGCCAAAAAGCCCAAAGTACCCAGATTAACTCCGAGAATTGGAATTTCAAAGGTCATAAGATCATTTGACGTTTTAATAATGGTGCCATCCCCACCTAGTACAATTGCGCAATCAATATTAATTGGCAAGTGCTCTTTCTTAACCACACTTTGAATATCTGATAGACTTGATAAAAAAGCTGTATGACCAGCTTTCTCAATATAAGTAACAATCTTGTTTGTAACAGAAAGATCTGTATCCTTCTCTTTATTCGTTATGATCAAAAATCGATCCATAGGATTGTCACTCCTTCAAACAGTTTTTTACATATGCGGTGATTATAACATAGAATTCCATTTATTTCAAGCAATATACAATATTTTTGCAAATTATATGACAATTCAGCATAATTATGCGTTTATTCTTTATGCCTCTGCAAGATTTTTATGTGCATTTGCTACTATTTCATGGATCTGCTGTGCCTTTATTGGAGTTCCGGCAACCACTTCACCTTGATCAGCAACAGCTATTTTTTTAAGATACAACAAATACTCTATATTTCCCTCAGGTCCTTTTATTGGTGAGAAGTCAAGATTAATGCATGTAAACCCAATAGAAGCAGCAAAAGAACTAATTCGCTCTATTACCTCCAAGTGTACTTTCTGATCCCTAACTACTCCCTTTTTACCTACCTTTTCTCTACCAGCTTCAAATTGTGGCTTAATCAAACTCACAATTTCTCCTTCCTGGACTAATAACTCTCGAACCGCAGGTAATACCTTGGTTAAGGATATAAAAGAAACATCGATGGAAGCAAAGGATACCTTCTCTTGTATTTGCTCCGGTGTCAAATACCTGATGTTAGTTTTCTCCATTGATACAACTCTCTCATCCTGTCTTAACTTCCAG
This sequence comes from Bacillota bacterium, assembly GCA_023407575.1. Taxonomy (GTDB): domain Bacteria; phylum Bacillota; class Clostridia; order Lachnospirales; family Lachnospiraceae; genus Mobilitalea. Next base: position 180,283 of record JAEYLX010000069.1, on the reverse strand, counting down.
GCAAGCTGGTTGGTTCCAACATCAACTGCATACACCTTTGTCGCACCATTTTGTAACATACAATCAGTAAAACCTCCCGTAGAAGATCCTACATCCATACATACCTTGTTCTCAAGTGTAATGCCATAGCTTTCCATCGCTTTCTCAAGTTTTAGACCTCCGCGACTGACATATTTTAAGGGATTTCCTTTTACCTCTATTGTTACTGTTTCAGCAAAAGTACTTCCTGCCTTGTCTTCACGCTGTCCATCTACAAACACATTACCGGACATAATAATTGCCTTTGCCTTTTCTCTTGACTCAGCTAAATTTCGATTAACCAGTAATATGTCTAACCGCTCTTTCATACGAATAACCATGCCTTTCTCATTACCTGTATACTCTGATAGGATGTTTCATACTAACCAACCTATTTTTCTTCTTGTCAGATAAAGTGCCAGCTTTGCTGACACTTTATCTGTTCCATATAAGTATTGATAATACTATAATTCCACTAGTTCTGATCGAATCCTGTTTAATATACTTTCACTGTCTAATCCATATCTATCATGAAGTTCACTTACAGTTCCATGTTCGATATAGACATCTGGAACCGCAATATTAAGCAATTTCAACTTCTGATTTTTTGCTTCCAATAAATAATCGGCAATCTTTTGGCCAAATCCACCGCTTTTCACATTTTCTTCAAGGGTTACAAGAAGTTTGTGACTTTGCATTAAAGAATCCAGAATCTCCTTATCAAAGGGTGCGATAAAGCGAGCATTAATCAAAGTTACTTTCTTACCCTCGGCAATTAAAACATCCGCAATCGCTTTTGCCGTCTTAACCATGCTTCCCACAGCCAGCAGAGCAAGTTCCGAACCCTCCATTAGTACCTCGCTTTTACCATATTCAAGTGAATCCTGCTGCTCTTCAAATCCAAGATAAGCATCTCCTTTGGGATAACGAATTGCCACAGGTTTATTTAAACCTAATGCATAGCTTAACATTTCTTCAAACTCATATTTATTCTTTGGTGCCATTACTGTAAGATTTGGAATATGGGACAAAAAGGATATATCAAAAATTCCCTGGTGTGTCTTTCCATCCTGACCCGTAATACCTGCGCGGTCAATTGCAAATACTACCGGGAGGTTATTAATACATACATCATGTATGATTTGATCATACGCTCTTTGCAAAAAGGTGGAATAAATAGCCACCACCGGTTTATAGCCACCCAGTGCTAATCCGGCTGCAAAGGTAACTGCATGCTCTTCTGCGATTCCTACATCAAAAAATCGATCCGGATATAGATTCATGAACTCTGTTAACCCAGTTCCATATGGCATGGCAGCTGTAATTGCTAGAACCTTGGGGTCTTCTTTTGCAATTTTCACCATAGCCTCGGAAAACACCTTCGTATAAGAGATATTCTTCTCTTTCCGAATCGGCTGTCCACTTACAATATCAAAAGGATCTACTCCGTGATAACGGCTGGGGTATTTTTCAGCTGGTTTATACCCCTGACCTTTCTTTGTAAGCACATGAACCACAACTGCTTTTTTTAGCCGCGAAGCTGCTTCAAAGGCAGTCTTCATTTGTAACATGTCATGTCCATCGATTGGTCCAATATAAGTAAGACCCATATCTTCAAAGAACATACTGGGCAGCATAAAATATTTAATTGCATCCTTGGATCGTTTTAATTTATCAACAATTACTTTACCTACACCTGGTACTTGATTTAACGTCTGTTCCATGTTCTCTTTAAAGCCTGTATAACCCGAACTGGTACGAAGCTTTGCTAGATAATTCGCCAAGCCTCCAACATTTTCAGAAATAGACATATTATTATCATTTAATACTATGATAAAATTTGTTTTTAATCTGCCGGCATTATTGATTGCTTCAAAGGACATTCCACCTGTAAGTGCACCGTCACCCAGTACAGCAACAACCTTATGATTTTCTTCACTTAAGTCTCTTGCTCGAACCAGGCCAAGGGCAGCTGATATGGAAGTCGAACTGTGACCCGTATCAAAAGAATCGCAGCAACTTTCCTCCATCTTAGGAAATCCGCTTAGTCCATCTATTTGACGAAGTGTTTCAAATGACTCTTTTCTGCCTGTTAGCATCTTATGCACATAAGCCTGATGACCAACATCCCAAACCAACTTATCTTGTGGGAAATTGAGGAACATATGAAGTGCCATTGTGAGTTCGACAACTCCTAAATTAGAAGCCAGATGACCACCTGTCTTACTTATATTCTGTATTAAAAACTCACGGATTTCACCTGCAAGCTTTGGATAATCCTGTGACTTTATTTTCTTAATCTCATTTGCTTGATTAATGCTATCTAAATACTTTGGCAATTAACTACCACCTCTCTATATCAAACAGATTATGCTTCCAATCCTCTAGATTCTTTAACCATTATCAATTATTACGTGGCTACTTCGCGGAACATACCTACTTTTCTCTATATACTAATGTCATTATTAGTTCCTTCAGGAACTCATTCTCATATGGCAGCGCAGTATAATTTTCGATTGCCCTCTGTGATATGAATACCACCTCATGATTGGCATTCTCTAAATTCATTAATGTAACATAGGTTGACTTTTCGTTCTTTTCATCACTATGAATTGGCTTTCCAAGCACTTCCTGTGTGCTTGTTACATCGAGAATATCATCCTTAATCTGAAAAGCAAGACCAATATCTCTTGCTATTGTCTCTATTTTACTAACCTCTTCTAACGATGCACCAGCTAAAATCGCACCAATCATCATTGAAGCTTCTATTAAAGCTCCTGTTTTCATCTGATACATAATATCTAACCGCTCTCGTGAGGCAGCTTCTTGATATTCTTCCATATCAATTACCTGACCACCAATCATACCATAGATACCTGCTTTTACAGACAAAACCTGTAGTGCTTTTGCTATTCTTTTATAGAAGCCTGTTTCCTGATCTTCCTTTACCAAATCAAAAGCCTTTGCCGCAGTTTCAAAAGCATAGTTTAAAAGACCATCTCCTGCCAGGATCGCCATAGCTTCCCCATATACCACATGTGTTGTCTTTCTGCCTCTGCGATATTCATCATTATCCATCGCCGGAAGATCATCATGCACTAAGGAATAGGTATGAATCATTTCAATCGCCACAAGAAATGGCTCTAAAACTTTATCATTCTCACCCTGAAATAGATGAAAGGTTTCAGACATCAAAATAGGACGCAGACGTTTACCGCCAGCTAAAAGACTATAATTCATAGCTTCAATTACCGTTTTTTGATATCCCTTTTCTGCAGGAGAGTAGTTTTTGATAATCTCCTCAATTTCAACTGCCTTTTGTTTCAGCTCTTGGTTAAAGTCCATTACTTTCTCCATTATCACTTAAAATGATTAATTCTTTTTCCACTTTATCTATAGAATCATTACATGCTTTTAGTAGTTTCATACCTTCCTGATATAAGGCAAAAGAAGCCTCAAGGCTAATTTCCGGTTTTTCCAGTGTATCCATAATCTGTTCCAAATCTTCAAATGCTTTTTCTAATTTAAACTCTTTTTCAGACATCTGATACCTCCTTACTTTTTAACCTCTATTTTGAGGACTAATTGTTTCAATTCTTGCTGTTATATCACCATCTAATAAGGATAACGTAAGCAATTCATTATTTTCTACCTGATGAACACTCTGTATTGGCTTATTCTTTTCGTCAACAACAAGTGCATAACCCTTACTCAACTTAGATAAGGGGGATAGTCCCTCCAGCTTTGTTATGTAAAGTTCCAATCGATGTCGTCTTTCTTTTAACCGCTGCTGCATCCGTAATTGAAGCCTTTGTTGTGCATCTATTAAAAATTGTCTCTTCTCTTTAATTTGATAAGCAGGACTTGCATAGTAGAGTCGAAGTTTTAATTCTTTTACTTTACTCTGATATCGTTGCAGCTTCTGCTGCAGCTCTCTTAATAACTTACGCTGATACTCTCTTAGTAAGCTCTGATATGCAAGATAATCATTCACCGCGAGCTCTGCTGCTGCAGAAGGCGTTGGTGCACGAAGATCTGAAACAAAATCTGCAATGGTAATATCAGTCTCATGACCAACCGCAGAAATAATTGGAGTCTTACACTTAAAAATAGCTCGCGCTACAATTTCTTCATTAAATGCCCACAGGTCTTCAATGGAACCTCCACCTCTACCCACAATGATGGTATCAACACCAAGTTTATCAAGCGCTGTAATACCCTTCACTACACTTTCAGCTGCTCCATTTCCTTGTACCTGTGCCGGATATAATATTAATTGTACATATGGATTTCTTCGTTTTGCTATATTAATGATATCCTGTATTGCCGCACCTGTGGATGCAGTTACAATTCCCACTTTTTTAGGATAAGAGGGTATCTGTTTCTTATGCGCAGGATGGAACAAACCTTCTTCTTCAAGGGTACGTTTCAGTCTCTCAAACTTTTCGTACAAAATTCCCTGCCCATCCAAAACTATCTCATTTGCATATAACTGATATTTCCCATCTCGCTCATAAACATTAATACTTCCAAGTGCAATGACACTTTGACCTTCCTCCAGACGGAAGGTAAGTCCTCTTCTTTGGCCTGCGAACATTACACAAGCTAATTGCCCCTGAGCATCCTTTAATGTAAAATAAATGTGCCCAGAGGTATGATATTTACAATTAGATACTTCGCCTTTTATATATACTCCGTTCAGTATCCGATCTCTAATAAATAAATTTTTAATGTATTGATTGATATCTGTAACCGAAAAAGCCTGTCCCATAGAACCACCATACCTTTCGGGGTACCTGTAAACTTTAGGTCTAAACTTATGCTAATTTTGCAAGTATTCCATTGATAAAACCAGGAGAATCATCTCCGCCAAAGGTCTTAGCAATTTCAACCGCCTCATTGATTGCAACTTTAACCGGAATGTCATCATCAAAACGTATCTCATAGATAGCCAATCTTAAAATAGTAAGATCCACCTTGCTCATACGATTTAATTTCCAACCACTGGATGCCTCAGATAAAATCTGATCTATTTCACCTAACTTTTCAACAATTGATTGAATTCTTGAGGTAAGATAAGCATACTCTTCGAGTGAAGGCTGCTCCAACTCTGCTATATACAGTTCCATTTGTTCATTTAATTCAGTTACCTCATGAAAATCCTTGCGGAACAGCATAAGGAATATGTGCTCTCTTTTCTCTCTTCTTGTCACCGTACGGTTCCTCCTACACACGAATAAACGTAACTGTTCAGTCCCTTCACAGTTACAGGGCATCTTACGATGCCTTATGCACACAAAACGGATAAAATACATCCATTTTGGCGCTGTCATACTCGAATCCACTGCGTGATTCTCGGGATTCTGAATAGTTAGTTACGAATAAACAACCCTTAGCTTAACATCTAAGGGTTGTTAGGGAATTGTTTACGCTTTTACGATATTAACTCCGGCAATACGGATGTTAACTTCTTTGACCTGTAATCCAGTCATATTCTCTATCGCTAACTTAACCTTTTCCTGTACTTGTTTAGCTGTTTCAGGAATTCCAAATCCATAATCCAACATCAGTGCCATATCAACCGACACAGCATCAGGGTTAACAAGAACCTTAACGCCTTTGGATAAATTCTTCTTTCCCAGTTTTCCGGCAAGATCACTTGTGACGTTGCCAGCTGGTGTCGAAACGCCTTTCACTTCATTCGCTGCTAAACCAGCAATTGCTGCAACAACTTCATCCGCGATCTGCACTTCTCCTACTTTACCATTTTCATGTATTTTATATGTGTTTCTAATCTCAGGTTCCTTATTCATAATGATTACCTCCTAAGTTCCTATTGTTATTCGGCAAGCCCTGTAATATTGAATTGAATATGTTTTATATTTCTATTCTTTATATAGTATTATACCAAATAACCGAGTTTTTGCAATTACTAATAAATTTTTTCTAATGACAGCTATATCGTTCCATCAATTAATCATTAATAACAACAGTTGTAATTTTTATTTTATCAACAGCTACTTCTGTTTCACTCTTAACAACATCTTCAATGATTGCAAGTTCCTGGTCAGTTAGCGGCTGTGCTGAATTTATAACTACGCTTACTTTATCATTTAGAATAGTTACTACACTTTCACCCATACCTTTTGCCATAAGAAGATTTTCAGCAGCAAATTCTTTATCCTTATTTAAGGTTAATTGAAGCATTCCATCAATCGCTTTTTGCTTTGACTCTTCAGAAATATCAGGGCTTTGAATTAATTCCATATAGATTGCTTTATTCTCTGATCTTAGTTGTTCACGTTCTACTTTACTAGAAATAAAGAAGCCTGAATCAAGAACTGTACTAGCAAGAACTGCTTCACCAGGTACGCCGTCTTCCAGATCAAGTTCACCGTTGTCTGCCACATCCTGTGGATCATCCTGTGCGAGGATATCTTCATCAGAAATATCAGCTACATCAGCCGCATCTTCTGTATCTGCAACAACACTTTTATCTCCATCCGTTTCTGCTAAAGCAGCATCTTCATCAGTTCCTACTAAGGAAGCATCTTCATCTAAGGCATCAGCACTTAAATCTTCTGTATTTGCTGCAATATCCAGATCATCATCTGCCATTGCAAGGTCATCGTTAACGATTCCATCTGTTCCAGCTACTGATAAATCATCCGTAGTATCTTCTCGTGTAAAACTTAAATATCCAGCGATTACGATCATAATCATTAGCGCGGTAATTATGATATGATTTTTTTTGAATATATTCTTCATTTTAGACCTCCTGCAATTTTTATCCGTTACCCATCTTCATCACTTTAACTTTATGCGCTGGTACATCAAATAATACCTCTGCTGCTTTAATAATGTTCATTACAACTTCAGCATTGTCACCACCTTCGGCTATCACAACAACACCTTGGATTTGAGGTTCATACTCTTGTATTATGTAAGGTACAGAATCCCCATTCTCGTTCGTAACCAGAACGGTATCCTCTTCCCGAGTCAAACTATTATTTGTTCTGCTTCCGCCCTCCCCATCAACTTCGTTTAAGCTCTCCTGCGTAGAAGGATTATCTTTTAATGGAACCTGCTCGCCTGAGGCTTTCAAAGTTATCATCACCTCAACATCCCCGATACCGGATACTTTTTTTAAGATATTTTCCAGTTTGGTTTCCATTTCTGTTATATAGGTATTCGTATCATAGCTTGTCGTATTCGTATCATTTTGCACATTCTTAGAACTTTTGTCCTCAGTGGTACTATCCGATACTTTTTTTGTGCCAAAAAGGTCCGGTACTGATAAAAAAATGATTAAAATCCCTGCTGCAAACAGCAATATAATTTTACTTGGACCAATGTCCTTCAGGGAAAGTTTTTTCTTTTCCATGTCATCCTCCCTGTATACTAATATTTATATTACCAGGTTCTATATTATAGAAGTCAGAAAGCTCTGTCTTAAGCTCAATTTCCAGCGGTGAGGGTATCTCCTCTTGCTGTGAATTATTTTCTTCACCAAAGATGATACGCTCAATCTCAATGGCATCAATGGAAAGGATCTCCGCTTGCTCCTCCACTTCATCCTTCTTAAGTTTTGCAGTAATATCCATTCTTAGAATTTCTCCAAAGGTTGTACTTTCATTGTCATAGTCAAAAGTAATATCAAAGTTTTTTATATAAACCTTTTCTTTAAGCAGTATTTCTTTCACTTGTTTAAGAATTTTCTCTTTGTATTCAGCAAAAATTGCACCCACTTGCGCCTCTTCCATTCTATTTAAGTCACTTTTAAAGTCGGATGTCTCTACTGCAAAATCATTTGCTTGCAAAAAATAATCTAGATTCTCTTCAAGTTTCATTAACTTAATGAGAGGCGACATGACGATTAAAACCAAAATCATACCTGACACAATGCTAACGTACTTTTTATAGCTTTTATTGCCAAGTAAATTCATAATAATCGTATTAATTAATAAGTAAATTACTATATTTCTAATCCATGAATATATTTCTTCCATTTACTACCTCCTGTCTGCTACCATATCACAATCAAATGTGATGAAAGAAGCCATTAGTGGGAGAAAATTTCCTAAGTTACACTGCCCGTAGTTACCGCAACAATTGTAATCGCCAGCAAGAATAATACTGCCCCTACAAATACTGTTTGCAGCAATAATCCTGCTGATTTGGCAGCTGCACCGATACATTCAATGAAACGTTTATCGGATATAGGTTGTAAGGCTGCACCTCCCACCTTATAAACTGCGGTTATAATCAGCAATTTAATTGCAGGCACTGCACAAATAGTTAATATTACAATTAAACCAGTGACGCCAATCGCATTTTTCAAAAGAACACCTGCTCCAAGCAGTGTTTCTGTTACTCCCCCCAGCGCATCTCCGATTCCTGGAATTGCTTCTGAAGCCTTATATAAAGCTGTGCGCTTTACATGATCTGCAACTGGAACGATTAATCCTTTAATTGCACTAAAGCCAATCACTAAAGCCAAAAGACTTTTTAATATCCAACTGATTGCCGTTAGAATAAGATCTGCCAGCCTTGAGAGCATGTCCTCTTTTGATAAGTTATTCGCCAGTACAATAATCAGATAGAAGTTTATCATTGGAATCACTATTTTAATTAATGCAAAGTCGACCAATGTGATTAATCCAAGCGCTGCTTCATAGTATACAAGTGAAGTCGTTGTCCCAGTGCAGAAAGCAACTGACATCAAATAAGTGGGGACTAGCGCCTTCATAAAATCCAGTACAGCGGCTATTGTGGTGGTAGCTATTCTTGAAGCTATTACAAAGGAGCTTATCAGTAATCCAAACATAAGTAAGTACGTGACATAAAAACCTGTTTCTGATACATTATTATTCTTAAAAGCCATCGAAAAATTTGTGAACAAAGCCGCTATTAAGGATATGGTTATTAGATTCCCTAGTGTAGATAAGTTCTCACCAATCTCTCCTTTGACTGAATTTAACAGCTGATTTGCAATTCCAGAAAAGGAGAATGTCTCTTCCTGATTTGTCAGCTTATTTATATAAGAACTAAAACTAAAATCTGTTCCATTTCCTAAAACATCATCTATTACCTCTTGAATTTCATCGTAGTTTATGTCCTCTGGTAACCCATTCGAGGCTTGTACCTTTTGTACAGGAAAAAAAATCGTAAAAAATAAAAACACACCGAGAAACAATCGAAATCTATGTAAATATTTCTTCCATCCTCTTCTATTTATCATACTTTATACCTCCAAAAAGCTGTTGATGGTATCAAGGATAGCTAATAGGATTGGCATACTGATTGCTAAAATGGAAAGCTTACCTACCAGTTCAATTTGGTCACCGATTGCATGATATCCTGAGTCCTTACATAGGGAGGAAGCAATTTCTGTAACATAAGTGATACCTATAATTTTTATTAAAATACCTACGTACGCCTTATTCAGTTTAATGTAGCTCTGTAGGCGATTGATTGTGTCAAGTATAACCTCCAATTTCCCAATTCCCCATATCAGAATAAAAAAACATGCTGCAATACTAAGATATAAAGAATATTCTTCTTTTGTCTTCTTCAGCAAAATGGCAAGCATAACGGTAGCTAGTCCAACTACTGCAATTCGTATCATATTATCCCCCTTCCACCGCCATAGTCGGTAAAAGTATCTTAGGCATTCTCCTGTCCAAGCGTCCCATCTTTCTTTGGCGTAATGCTAGACCATATTAAACAATTGCTGAATGGTCATAAACAAATCCTGAATGTGTGGAAGCAACCAAAAAAGAACTACAACGATTCCTGCCAGGCTTGACATAAATGCAAGTTCATCCCTGCCAGACTGCTTTAATATCTGGTTTAAAATTGAAATGATTAACCCAAGTAATGCGATTTTCAAAATTATAAAAGCGTCCATATTAACCTCCCTACCGTTAAAAACGGTTTACCGTCGTAAACGGTTTTAAGTCCTTCTTAAGTAATTCTATTTCAAACCATTATTATCGTTATAAAAATACCAGCCATAATTCCTAAGGTGTTAAACATATAGGTTTTTTCTTTCACTGTTTTTGATAAATCAAGAATTGTCTCTTCCAATTGTGACAAATACAATTCAAAGGTGTTCATTTGCATCTCTTTATCCAGATAACCCAGATTTTCTCCAAAAGCACTTAGCTGCAACTTGTCCTTCTTTGATAGCGAGGTATCCGCCAGACCAGTCTCCGTTTCAGCTTTCCAGATTTCCGTGAAAGTCTGTCCTGATAATTCATTTAATTTTGTACTAACATGTTTTAAGAACACTTTATAATTACCTTCATGCCTCCTTTGTATCGCGTGGATCGCTTCGGGCAAAGGTGTATTACCATAACGAATATCTCCCTTAAGTAACCCAATAATCTTCTTCAATTCTTTTAAATCCGCAATTCTGCATCGCATTTCATTGCTTAAGTAAAATCCCATTCCTGCAGAGGATAGGATCACCATGATGCATCCAATGATTTTCATTAAACCCATAGCAGTTTGTCCTCCTTTCTCTCATTATTAATTTACTGTTGTATATAACCTTCTTCCTTCCGTATCGTAAATCTCCTCCAGGTGACCTACACCTTTTATATTGCTAAGAATAATATAGCGTTCAAATAGCTGTTTTTTCACAAGTTCTCCTAATATGGGTTTATTCTTAATGTCTTCAATTGAACTGCCATGTACTGTCGCGATTAACTTACATCCACATCCAATAACATAATCGATAGCATCCATATCTTCCTTTGACCCAATTTCGTCCACTGCAATTATCTGCGGAGACATAGACCGAATTAACATCATCATCCCTTTTGCCTTTGGGCAACAATCCAGAATATCAGTGCGCATACCCAGTTCATTTTGCGGGGTCCCCATATAACAGGCTCCAATTTCAGAACGTTCATCCACTACACCGATACTCATTCCAGGATGATGACTGCTGCCGTCGGAAAGCTGTCGAATAATATCCCGAAGTAAGGTTGTCTTACCACATCTTGGTGGTGAAATAATAAGCGTATGAAATATTCCTGAAGCTTGTTCATTAAATAAATAAGGTAGCACTGGATTTGCACAACCCTTTACTTGATGAGCCAGACGAATATTAATAAAGGAAATATGTTTCATTCCTTTAATAACATCATCCTCCATTATGGTCTTTCCTGCGATGCCAATACGATGTCCCCCATTAATTGTAATAAAGCCTTGTCTGATTTCATCCTCAAAGGCATAGAGGGAATAATTGCTTATGTACTCCATTGTTTCTTTAATTTCATTTTTTGTGATTATAATAGCTTTCCTGGGATTATCCGATATCTTAGCATCCTCTGTAATGAATGACTCTTGATTTGCATAAATGATAAGTAAAGGCGCATTCATTCGAAGTCTTATCTCCTGAAGTTTGTCATAATCAAGGGTTAACTTTCCCATGATTGTCCTTAGTTTGAGCGACAACACTTTTAACAGCTCGTCTTTCGTGCTCATGAGTTCCCCCTAACCAGACTTGCCAATGCTTGTTCCCAAAAGGCAGCTATTTCTTATTACAGAACAATATATTCCCTATTACAGAAAATATTCCGAAACAAATAAGAAATAAATTGCAAAAAAAGTACTCTTATATTATTCTGATTATTAATAAAATTGTGTTACCGTTCAGATTGGAGAAAAGGATGAGATACGGATTAATTGGAGAAAAATTAGGACATAGTTATTCGAAGATAATACATGAAAAGTTAGCAAGCTACACCTACGACTTAATCCCCCTATCCAAGGAAGAGTTTTCTATTTTCATGGAGAAAAAGGAATTTACCGCAATCAATGTAACCATTCCTTATAAGAAGGCTGTGATACCTTATTTAGACGAATTACATCCACTTGCAAAGGAAATTGGTGCAGTGAATACCATTGTAAATAAGAACGGCCATTATATTGGATACAATACTGATTTCTATGGCTTTATGTATATGTTAAGGCATAATCAAATTGAGATACAAAATAAAAAATGCCTGGTACTGGGCGGAGGCGGAACCTCTCAAACAGTACAGGCAGTTTTAAAACATATGGGTGCAAAGAAAATACTTGTGGTTAGCCGTAGTGGCGCTTTGGCTGATTTTGCTGCGGATATCAATACGAATTACAATGAGACAATTGATTATCATACCTGCTATAACAAACATTCAGATGCAGAAGTTATTGTCAATACAACCCCGCTTGGGATGTACCCCAATATTGATGCTTCACCTTTGGATTTAAGTACCTTTAGAAAATGCGAAGCTGTAGTAGATGCCATCTTTAATCCTAGAAGAACGAAGCTGACCCTTCAAGCAGAATCCTTAGGTATCCAAGCAGTTACTGGTCTGGAGATGCTGGTGGCACAAGCAAAACAAGCAATTGAATATTTCCTGAACATTACAATTGATGATCAACTTATAGATCAGACATATCAGGAGCTCGTTCAATAGGTCTCTCTTTAATTCTAAAAAAGAAATACCAGTACTTAATAACCATAACTACTCCTATGAATATCCTAGCATAGATATTAGGTACTAGAAAGATTGCCAGAATAAGCAGTGACGTGGACATCGTTAAAGTCTTAATCTTGTTTTTTCTGGTCATACTTCTGGTTTCAATAAAATCCTTAATATATCGCTTGTAAAGACTTGTCCCCATGAACCATTTATGAAACCTCTCAGAACCTCTGGCAAAAAAGAAGGAAGCAAGTAGTAAAAACGGTGTCGTTGGTAAGATTGGAAGTACAACACCAATAACTCCTAGCGATAGAGATATAAATCCAAGTGCAATGCACATAACTTTATAAACTTTATTCATACTTATTAATCCTCTACGTTGTGGCTAATGTTTATTTAATTATGAATAAAGTATAATTGTTTTATACCACAGCTTCAATATTTATTTCTTTTTTATCACAATCTATTTCTTCAAATAATTAAAGTTACTGTAATCACTCATGGAGGCAAAAGCAAAAAGGATGTCCAGCCGGATCCAAAAGTGTAACCCATTGTGAGCCGTATTTCGGTTGCCAATATTGAATCTCCGGTTTCGTGGCTCCTAAAGATAACGCAAATTGAACAGCCTCTTCCATATTGGTTACATCAAAATCCAGGTGCTCCATTTTCATCTGGTCACTAGGTGTGTCAGGCCATAAGGGTGGAACATAGTCTTCTTCCATTTGGCAAGAAATGCAAACCTTCTCCCCTGGAATAGCTACTGCTACATACACTCCAATATCATAGGTAATCTCTCCTCCCAGCAGATTCATATAAAAATTAGCAAGCTCCGCTGGTTGCTTACAGTCTAAAACTACACTTTGAAGCTTAATAAATGGCCTCATTTTAATCCTCCTAAGCATGTTGTTGTTTAAAGTACCGCATAAGTTACGTTATGTAATAGATTTATTGTGTACCTTCCGTATCCCTTACTTTATAAAAACTCGTAGCAATCACATAACCAAATATAATTTGAAATATAGTTACATATCCTAAGGAATAGTTTGCGAAACTTATTGGAGCTTCAATTAATTTAAATATGGCTAGGTTACGAGTATTCAATAATAATATTATTATTGAGAAGTAAAACGATGGTACTCCTAATATAAGCAGTTTTAGGACATTAACTTTCCATCTGCCAGGTAACTTAAACTCTCTTAAAAAAACCTTAGAACCAAGTATTAGCCCAATACTAACTGACGTTAATAAACATAAAACTTCATAATAAAACATTTTATTAACCACATAACCGTAATGATACTCCTCATATTGATTTGAAAAATATTCTCTAGCAAATATAAGTATGCTAAGTATGATAAGACAAATTACATATTTTCTCGCTTCTTTTATTCTCATATCCATTCCCCCATATATTATATAATCTTATTTATTAATTATAGTTCCTTACAAAATTAACTTTACCATTATTATACACTTAATGTAAATATACTACTTTTCACATTAATATAAATATTTTATTGTGCTCTCACTTGAGCTAAAACTGTATAATAGAAACTTACTGAATGAGATTAATTAAATCTCGAACTAATAATTTACATAATTTTAGTAAATTAACCCAAAAAAGTTGTAGGAGAAATATAATTTAAAACGATTATTAAGTATAAGGGAAAATATTGATTTGAAATAAGTCGGACAAATTGAAATAATTCTCAAATTAAGTCCGGTATCTTTATCAGGAGGGGAAGTTATGAAAGCGACTCGAGCACAAGTTGCAGGCATTATTACACAAATTTTATCTATTTTATGTTTAATAATAGCGATTAATTGTTTTGGTACTATGACATTTATTTTTATGGTTCTTGGGTTAGCAATTTTTTTAATTTCTATAGGGATTTCGTTTTTTAATTGGCGATATTCCTACTATAAAAAACTATTGCCTAATAACCAATCTATAGAAATTTAGCAATACCTATATTGCGAAGAAAAACTTTTTAAATAATTCGAAAACTATTAAAAAAGCGGTTATCCTACGATTGAATACTTATCTTAAAGTATTCTAACTTCATGTGAAAACCGCTTTCCTCCCAGCTTATGCTTTTAACATTTCACTACAGGTCTTGCCTCAATATAACCTCTATATCCCATAGGAGCTAATTGGAACCGAGGTCCTTGTTCAGGTGCCCACTTATACCCATAAATCTCTGGATTAAACTTGTCGATATGATCCCATACACCTGTTACCGCATTTGAATACTCTTCATCATTATAAGGCTCTCCTTGAAAAACCATCATTGTACAGGGTGGGAGAACAACTAATTCATAACCATCAGGAACCGCTTTGTCATAGTCCAAAGGAAGCTCAACTCCTTGAATATAGGTCGAAGTGTTCTCTGGCTTTAAATTAGGAGGCATCCACATTCCTATAGGCTCATAAAGTGCTTCCTTCACACTCGTTAGCACACTCCAAACATCACAACCTACTTCCTCACAGTATGCAAAATAGTCTGCTGCCTCTACAGCTCTTTTCAATAAACACTTTCTTTCCGATCTCTCAATGATTTGTACAAAGATTGTTTTCGCCATATCCTTCATCCTCTCTTCCACATGTTTAACACTTTGAATCCATCGGTAGGAAACATAGGCTTTTTCGGGCAGAAACAACTTAATAGGCGGAGTCTTAGTCTTATACTTGCCTGGTGCAATTCCAAATTCCTTGGAAAATGCTCTTGTAAAACCCTCTTGGCTGTCGAAAACAAAATCAAGTGCGACGTCTATCACTTTTTTGTTCCCTTCTCTCAAAACCAGTGCAGCCATCGTCAGTCTTCTTGAACGTATATACTCATAAAGTGTTTTACCTGTAACTTCTTTAAAAATTCTTGATAAATACCAAGGTGAATATCCCGCCACATTGGATAATTGCTTCAGTGTGATATTCTTAAGTATATTGTGTTCGATGTAATCCTGAATTTTTTGTACTACATAAGCTGATTCTGCTCCGTTCATTTCGTTTTCCTCCGATAAATACAGAATACCCTATAGCAACAATAATTTCTTGACTGGTATTGCTATAATGTAAATCATTGATCACCTGAGGAACCATATGTACATTTTGCAATTTCAATCTAATCCGAAGCTTTTTATATAGAACAGCATATCCCCGGTAAGCTCTTGCTTGAAACGATTTTTATACTCTAGCTTCGCCTCACTCAAATCCTTAGACTTACTTGCTATATCATCAGCTGTTCGTAATTGTTGAAAATATGAAACCATTTCTTCTTTCGTACACATGGATTCATGTGAACACAAAAAGTAGTCAGCCTGGTATTGTTCGATAATATCAATCATAGGAAATAGTTTTTCTTTATCAAAATAATTACTTCCATTTTTAGTACACCCATAGATGCAATCCCCTAGAAAGAGAGTTTTTTCTTCGGGAATATAAATGATTGTTGAATCATCTGTATGTGGGCTAATAATATGATTTATTTCACAAGTAATTTCACCCAAATCAATCCTCAAACCATCTGTATAACCAACCTCTATATTTCTGATTT
Organism: Bacillota bacterium; assembly: GCA_023407575.1. GTDB lineage: Bacteria > Bacillota > Clostridia > Lachnospirales > Lachnospiraceae > Mobilitalea. The sequence goes on along the minus strand of JAEYLX010000069.1, from coordinate 164,232 downwards.
TGAACTTATCCCTGTCATCAATTTCTGATTTGATACACTTAATTGCGAATTCATTAAGTACTCCTTCTTCTAAAGCCAGCCTTAAGGAATCATTATCATATTTAATCTGACGGTACTGTTCCATGCAGCTAATTGTTTTATGATTAGCAATTGATATAGCATTCCAATCACTTAGTCCCAAAGTATGATCCCAATGATAATGCGTTAGTGCTAAATATTTAACGGGTGGTAACCCCATAGCCTTTAACTCTTCTTGAAACTCCCTTGCATGCTTTGGTGAATTTCCTGCATCAATCACAAGACAACTGTTATTACCTACAACAACTCCCAAAACTGGACGATCAGTTTCATCCTGGTTCATCATATAATAAACTCTGTCCGATATTTTTTCTAACATTTATCCACCCCTCAACCCTCTTTACTACTATCTAATTCTTTCTTTTTCTAATATTTTAATTTTTTCCACTAATTATCATATGACAAAAGGTTCCCTAGCTGTATACGAAAACCCAAGGCCTTATACATCTCCATATCACAATTGGCGCAACCAACTGTCAAAGATGTAATCTCACTATTGTCATATACATACTTCACAAGTCTTTTCGCTATTCCTTGATGCCTGTACTCAGGCAAGACATAAAAATCTTCAAATACCCCACTTGCCCGATAATTAAAAGTAGAAAAAGTTTTACTAATTGAGCACATTGCTATCAGGATATTCTTTTCTTCAACAACGAAGAATTCTATTTGACCGTAACTTATAGCTTTTTGCAACCGTTCAAATTCCAGCTGGTCTGGGATATCCTCATTAATGGATTGTTTATAGGCTATTTGTAAATTCGTTAACTGACGTCTCATACTTAGCCACAGTCTTACTAATGTGCTCTTTCATTTTAGTAATATCACATTTAAAAACGTCAGTCGGAATTTTTTCTTTCATCTGAAACTCTGTTCTGAACACTTCCGCACCTAATTTTCTATAGAAGGAATTAGAAGACGAATTATGATAGTTATAAATAACCATCTCTTTTTGATCGAAGTTTTCATAATAATTTAGAATTTTCAATATTAGCATTAAGGAGATTCCTCTCCCTCTCATTTCGGGGTAAACCCATAATCCATTTAGCTCAATTCCAGTATCCGCATCTTCTGTTTCCGCATAACTTGCAAAAGCTACTCCAAGCATTTTGCCATTTTCGAAGGCACCAATTAATACTCTCACATCATTATTCTCAAGTCCTTGATGCATCCAATTAGTCCAAAAAGAATACTCTCTCTCAACATTTAATTTCTCATCCGTCATCCCTGCAACTTCCTCTGGCCAACAAAGAGCTTTAAGTCTCATTGCTTCTAACATATCTTGATCCCATAATTCTTTGATTGTAATCATAATCCCGTTCCCCTCTTCATTTGTAATAGTTACGTGTCTAAAAACAAGAATGCAACTCTAGTTAATTATAATATGATCCATTCTCGTTGGTATCTTTGAACACGGTAATGGAAAAAAACCATTATAGTTAATTTCATTAAGATTTTTATAGTACCTTAAACCGCTTTGAATTGTTTCATTCTTCAAAGCATTTCTAGTAATATTAACAGCTATAACCTCCTCGGTTATAATATCGTAATCGAATATCAATCCTTGCTCTGACACAAAATGTAAGTGTAAATTAGTTAGGTCTCTGTTAACTGATAATATTGCAATGACCTTATTGTGGTCCGTGGCTGCAAAGATTTCAAAGTAAATCTTATTGTTCCTATATCGTGGCCTCCCCACATTATTATGAGGCTGCTCTGACTTTAGAATTATTTCTACACTGCTACATACCTTACTATAGCCTTCAACTTTTCTTAATGAACTAACATCTTTAAATTGTGTTTTTGATTTATTTAAGATAAGATCATAAAATTTAATACTGTTATTCATATCATAGATTATCGTCTGGTCGTCTACCCAGTCATAATCATAACACGATATAGACAACCCACGTTCTTCTTTATTAATTAGATCAAATAGAATTAATTTTTTATTATCGTTTTTCCACTTGATATAAGAAACTTTAGTTTCATCAGGACTAAGTGCTAACATAATTGGAGCATAATTAACCCTACTAATCTTAATTAATTTTTGAAAATCAGAACCATCTCTTTGAATTATGCAAATCGTTGTTCCATTATGAAAAAGTATCTTTGATTTATCCTTAAACCATATCAGGTCATAAACTTTACCGGTATGTATTTTATTAAACTCTGTGCTCCCTAGCTTATGAATGAATATTGAAGCATCTTTATCGGATTCTTTTGACCCTATAATTGCTATATACTCACCTGAACTGTCCGCTACAATAGAGGTAACTTCACTAAATCTGGTTATATCAATGGTATATTCCTTATCCCGCTCTAAATCTTTTATCACTATATTTTTATTGGATATTTTATAAATCATACTGTTTTTCTCCCATAAGATTATTTTATCCAGAGAACTTAATTCATGTCTTGGTTCAGTTATAGAAATAAATAGTTTTAGAAATAAATAGTTTTAGAAACACATTGTTCTGCAATCATAATTTTTTATAGATGATGTACAAAACTATTTATATCGTAACAAGTATTTATATAATAGCATGTATTCACATCGACAATTACCTTAAACATTTTTAAGAAAAGAAATTGTTCAATATTAATTGATTTAAAGTGATATTTGTAAGTTAAACAACTTATTGGCTGTTATATTCGCTGCTTATTTAATACAAAAGCTCCTGGCGTAATAGCTTTTCACAGCTTATTACATCCTCCAAAGTTATATCTGAAAATAGAAACGCTCCACATCGACACTTGTTATAGGCTTTTCCATCCATCTCAAACGGGAAACCACCAGAGCAGCCGGGGTTGCAATGTCCACAATCCCATCCATTGGAACGTATTGACTCGCGTATCTTTTCTGGTTGTTGTTCCACCACTGGCATATACTGACCAATATTCTGAAGGTTTAATTTAGCAGATAGTACATCATGATTAACCTGAAGGCTCATTAAAACCTTTTTATTCTTATTGCTTGTATACACACAAGACCAGTCGTTACGCATAAAACCACCCATACGCACCGCTTGCTTTGTTACGCCAGATACACTTTCATGTAACACGAAAGCACTTTGACGTCTCACCATGTCAAGAGCATGGTAAATTGATTCCACTGTAAGTTTTGGTTCCTTAACCTTCTCACTTTCCAAAATCCCATAATGCATCATGTAGAAATGATTCTTTTGCTTTCTTATGTCTCCCTTATTCATCTCCAGTAATGCGTCTGCCATAGCCTTTAATGCCACCAGCAGAGCTCGATTATCGGGATATGAAACAGAGATAATCTCACCTGCTTTAATTGATTTTTCAAGCCCTATAAATTCAAACCCATATTCACTAAGTTTATTAAGCAAGAACGGAAGTCCAGTAATTTTTAATTCTTTGGCAGCTGATGAAAGAACACCACCCTCAATCCGTAACGTCATATCCGGCTGAAGCTCTGCTTTAGCACCTAGTATAAAAAGTAAATGTGGTATTCGAAGTAAGCTTGCATTACTGTTCGTATAATCCGTATTTTTTGCATCAAAGATAATATTATCTTTTAGAAGCAGGTTAAAACTTCCAGGATCACTTGCAACATCACTATAAAGCTGGCGCATGAAAGAAAGCAAAGCAATAAAGCCTTCTTTAAACTGCTCCAGATCAAGACCATAAAGGAATTTGTCATGAACCTTCATTGATATAGGGTCATCTACTACATTTTTCAAATAATTCTCGGCAATAACTTGAATATAGTATTGTTTGTCCATCTTTACTTGCTCCTTTGAATTTAAGAATTGAATCACTAATTAATTTCGATACTATATAAATTAAAAGTCTAGTAAATTTATTAATTTCTTCTTCCCAATATTATGTGTTATAACCTTTTCTTTTCCACTAATGTCACTGGTTGTGGTTATCTGTTTACCCGTTAAGCAATTTGTATCAATTATTTCAGTTTCACCAGTATTTATATTATGTGTTTCCTCGGTTTCACCTATTAAATACCATCCCTTATTTTGATATCTAAATCTATAGGTGTATCCCCATCTCCACGAACTTCCTCCGTACAAAGAAACCACAATAGAACCTCTACTAATCACCATCCCTGCAAAAGGATCTCCAAAAACTCCGCCTTGTCCAGCTCTTAATATTAGATTTGCTGATTGAACTGATAACTTATAAGTACCTGCCTTATCCTTAAAAATCACAAATAGTATCCTTGGTTTACCTGACAGCTCTTCTTCATCACTCGCACTATATTCACCTGTATATTCTATCACAGCCGCAATATCCATTCGTTTATCTTTATTTAAATCCCCTTTTACTTTGCTTATTAATTTCCAGTCCTTAGGGATAAAGTCGCTTAATTTTTTTCCAGTAGTATTTAATATAGTATCTTCTGGTTTGTTTGTAATACTTTCGGCTGATACCTCCTTATTATTAAAGCAGAGGATAAAAAACGCTAATAATATTACTTTTATTAATCTTTTCTTCATATCAATTCTCCTAACAAATCATAATCAGATTCATGTTCATCCCCTTAACAGGCAAAACGAAACCTAACTGATTCACTCAAGTAAAGCAATACATGCATTATACAATAAATCACCAATATTTACTACCAATTTCCAAATAACACGGGCAACTAATAATATTAATATAACCAGATCTATCCTAACAATAAAAATAGCGCAACCCACTGAAAACTTTAATTTCCATTTTTCATGAATTGCGCTCCGCCCTATAAGATAAACACTTATTATTCGTCCTCAAAAACTATATTACCGTTAGAGTCATATCCTCTGATACCTTTAAAATATATATTTTCTTTTTCATCTGAGTTCCATTTAAGTAGAAATAAATCCTCGTAAAATTCAGTTTGGGTTAGAACCTCTCCATTACTAAGCAGGACTTCTATTTTTTTAATATCTGTATCATTAACTATTCCATATGCTCTAAAATCATTATACTCATTATACGAGGAAGACCAAGTATAGCTAACCTTTTTTGACTTATCATTTTCAAAGCCTGCGGGTTGACCCGCTGCCCACCAAAAGAATAGCCATTTTTTATTAACAGTATTGCAGGAAACCCATTTATCATACTTTCCAAGGATATATTTACCATTCTTAAAATTCTCAATATGTACCACCTCTGACGGTCCATAATGGATACCTCTCTCCGAGCTCTCATATGCAGATAATGGAGTAAAATAGAGACCTGACCGGGTTACTATGAATATCAATAAAATAATGATGATACACATATTACGAACTATCTTTTTAGTTCTACTCATAATTATCACCTTCTTTTAAAGGTACCTCTACCCTATATTTTCTGTTGTATAAATCATAGTTTATTATTAACATTTCTGCATCATCCGAAAAGTGAACAATTGTCCAAATACCTTTCGATGCAAATCCTCCACTATGCGCCATACCGGAACTGGACATATATTTGTTGCCCAAATTGTCTGTTACTTCTCCTAAGTACCCATGTCCCCCATATGCTCCCCATATGGCTTTACTATAAGTCTCATAGAATATATTCATGTTACCATCCGTATCATAGATAACATTAGTAAACCGTATCACCAGGTCATCAATTTGAACTTGTTCTTTCAAATTAATTTTATAAACTATCTTTGACTTAGGAATTTCATTAATTAAGTTGCTGTATAAGAATGTACTGATAAAAATGTAAAAAACATATCCAAAGGCAAATATAGTTAAAACCAGCAATAGGTTTGTTGTTTTCCATATCCAGCCAACAATCGGATTGTGCTGTTTATTGAGTTCTTCACCAATTTCTTTTGCATTGCCCATATCGCTAATGGATAACCGTTCTGCCTCATCGGCAGCAAAGCCCTGCTCTAAGTAATCTTCCATTTTATCTTCTATGTGATCCTCCAGCTCAGAACGAATATCGTTTCTATCAGATTTAAATTTAACATAGGACAGTATTTCCTTTATATAAATATCACTTTTAGGTGAAAGCATGAATGCCACCACCAATCACTTTATTTACGGACAAGGAAAACCTCTCCCAATTTTGCTTTTCTTCCACAAGTTGTTTCCTGCCATTGTTAGTTATTTGATAATACTTTCGCTCTTTCCCTGCGCTGCTTTGGGATTTGTAGGATTTAACATACCCCTTGTTTTCGAGCTTATGCAATACAGGATACAACGTGCCCTCTTTAAATTGAAATGTATTATCGGATTTATCTTCAAGTTTCTTTATTATCTCATACCCATACATATCTGTTTCTTCAAGTAAGGATAATAATAATAAAATTGTACTACCTCCGATTAAGCCTTTATCAATACCCATTCATTTTCCTCCTTAACCATACATCGACATTCTAGGTATATTATACATAGATGTTCTATGTAAGTCAATCCTATAAAAAATGCAATTCACAAAAAACTTGATTTTCGTGAATTGCTCCATAGTATTGTAAGTTTGCGTAGTTACTCAATTTAAGTAGATGTTTCATCCTTGTTCGTTATTTAGATGTTCCCCATGTAATATTTTTCAAACTGTTCTACCTCTTCAAAGTCCCTACACATAGCCTCACGCCCTGCCTCTGCAAGGATTTTTCCAGCTTCAGGGCTTCTGAATTTTTCATAACCGCTTCGTCGAAAGTAAAACTCTGACTCCACAGAAAACCGCCGTAGGAGGCACAAACATCCAGAGCTTCCATGGCAATCTCCAATTCCTGTCTCCATTCCGGGAACTGATCCATTAACAACTGGTAATAAGGCAGCGGCTCATAAAATACTTACATAGCAATCGTAGTTCCTGTATTTATTCCCTACCTAAATCATATTTTTCTTTTTTAATTAGTTCCCATTTCCCATTGATTAATTGATGCTCTATATAGTATGAATTCTGTAGGTCTTCCTCATTGACATAACCTGTTGCAATGGACTTTATCTGCGTAAGCTTACCATCAATATACTGATATGTGTCCTCATAGTGGTCAGTCGCAGAGCCACGGGTAAAGGAAGAGATTAATTTTTTATCTTGGTCAAATACTGGTGCAAAAATTTGTTCTAACTCGTAATTCTCATCAAATTGATTTGTTTTTAAATTCCAAACCCACATACAATATGATATATTTGGACCAATCGGAACATATTTAATAATCCTGAAATCCATGTATCCATCAAAGTTCATATCTTCGATAGTAAATCCAAAATTTTCATCATAACTGGTTGGATATCCTGTTACCTCATCTTGAGTAAGTTCAATTTTTTGTATTAGTTCCCCATCGTTCGATATGGATATACTTTTCGCTACATAGTTATAGCCGTCTTTTGTCCGATAGCCTTGAACATCAAAATCAAATAAAGGCAAATCTTGTGATACTTGCTCTTTAAAATGTATCGTCTTAAGTTCTTTTTCCGTTATTGCAAAAAATTTCTCCTTCTGTTCATTATCAATGGGGTTATCTTCAATAAAGATACTTGTAATGTTAGGTAACTGTTCAAGTACGCTAATATCCACAATTTGATTGTTATTCAATTGCAAATAGTCGAGTTTTTCTAAATTTTTTAATGGAGTTATATCAGTAATACGATTCGACATCAAATTCAAATAATTAAGCTCTGTTAAATCTGATAAAGCATAGATATCTGTTTTACCACACCAAGGAGCATAAAGCGATTCCAGTTTAGCAAGGTTTTTTACAAAGGATAAGTCAGATATAGTGCCGTTATTGTCTCCAATTCCCAAGCTTACTAAGTTGGTTAAGTTTGCTATGGGCGTAAAATCCCTTACGTTATTTTCGGCTATATCTAATTCTTTTAATGATGTTAATGACGCTAAGGGGGTTATATCGTCTATATTATTTCTTCTTAGCCAGAGCGACTCGAGCTTAGTACACTCCTCAATTCCTTCAATATTGCTTATATTTGAGAAACCCAATCTTAATATCTTTAAATTTTTGAATATTGTTAGTTCTGTAATAGAACTAATTTCCACATTATCCAAATCCAACTCATTTATTTTCAGCAAATCTTTTTCAGTTATATCTGATGTTGATATCCCGAGATGCTCTCTAACTTTCGCTTCTAATTGCGGATTTTTAAACTCAATCGCCACATAATTATTTTCAACATTTGTAGCTATTTTTGTGGGTAGGATGGTTGGATTGACTTGCTGTTCTTGATTTTGATTGCTGCATCCCATAAGCAATAATAAGACAATTAAAATTATACTACTTCTTTTCATTTTGATTTCTCCATTTAAGCAGGTTATATCAATTATCTACGATTTTCAAACGCAAATTATTGTGTAAAATATTCTTTAATTACATTTATAGATATCATACATTATTAATTATAAGTTCATCAGTCTACATTATCTGAAACAATTTATAGTTGCACTAATATGTACTATATTTCTAATAGGAACAATGGGGGTTTTTTTCAATTATTTCATAATACATCGATTTATTTATTGCAAAACCACAATCTTTACATACCTCGTGCATGGATTCAATTTTTATCATTTTGCTACCACAGTTAACACAAAAGAAATGTCCTTCGTTTTCATCTTTAGGAACGAGTGCTTTCTCTTTTTTAAGATTAGTAATTTTATCTTCAAAAACCATCTCAATATGCTTAGAAAAAGAGCTAGTTCCGACTTTACAATATAACTCGCCATTATTTTTCAATAGTTCTGCTTTGCAATAAGGACAATACATTACTTTACCTCCACGTTTTATACTCACGCAATCTATAAATAGGAATCAATGGCAGACATAAAACTCCTATAAAATAATTTATTCAATAGAGTTTAGGATTACTTAATCATATTATTGATATCATACATTAAATTATTTTAAGTTACCACTATTTTTAGAGACCAAATTAATACCTTGGTAAGTATGAATTTTATAAACGTTAGCTATTAATTTCATATCATAAAATTCTTGAAATTATTAAGATTACTTGTTCGTTACCCCTATTGTTTCAAGTGGTCTTACCATATTTTTCTTTATTTATTACACGACACAAAAAAAGCGCAACCCTAGAAAAATCTTGATTTTTCATGAATTGCGCTAATAATAATTCTTAATATTCAATTATACTCTCTTCATATCGGGGTTCTTATTTTAATAAGGTTTCAGACATTTTTGTTAGCTACGTATCTGTTACGTTCATTGCTCTATATTGTTTGGTTTTGCTCACAGTTGTGAAAGATAACGAACCAATTGAACTTCGCCTAATGCTTATTCGGAATAAACTACTTTAATGCAACAGGAAGCCAAATCTCAACAATACACATATCATCAGCATCATCCCATTTGACATATTTTTCTATAGTAGGAAGTCCAGATAGCTTGTACTTGCTTTGTGGTAGAAACTCCTCATGAATACGTTTCCATACACCTCCAAGAGTTTGACCCACAATAGAGCCCTTAGCTTCAAATTTGAGCCAAGTAACACTCGGATATTGATAGGTATCCAAGCCTTTAATATCTTCTTTATCCCATTCAATACCGCACATATAGTCATTGCTTCCGTCATCACCAAATCCAAAGCATAGACCTAAATCATAAAATTTTCCACTGATCTTCAAAATTTTCTCATTGCTTCCATCACTTTTTACAATCGCCCACGTACCACCGCCATATGGTGTTGTACGTCTTATTCCAATTACTTTGAATGATGATCTTTCAATAGTGGTGTAGTCCATTTTATCAACTCCTTCAATTTTAAGTGAGAAGCGAATACGACAATAAAATGTGAGAGTTACACCTGAAAATCTTGCTTCGGTTGGAGTAACACCATGCAATCGCTTAAAAGCAACTGTAAACGCATCAGCAGAATTATAGCCATATTTTAACGAAATATCAATTACTTTTTCATCTGTATTCTGTAACTCATATGCGGCACAGGTCAGCTTACGACGACGTAAATACTCCGAAAGAGAAACCCCTGTAATTTGTGTGAAAGAGCCTTGAAACATTGAGAATGAACACGCTGTAATGTTGTTTATTTCTTTTTCACTAATTTCTTCGGTCAGGTGTTCTTCTATATAATCAATCGCTTTATTCATTCTATCTACCCAATCCATTTTCGCATCTCCTTGATAACAATTATAAAAGATTAGATTTCATATTGCCCGTTATTCTATTAAGAGAAATTGACGGGTTAGTTACTGAAAATATAAATTTTCTGCTTCGTAATTGATAACGATTGTGAAAGGAATTCCAAAATTACATTTGTAGCTATCCTACATTATTTAATTATATGTTACTACTAGTTTTCTATCGTCTATTTAATAGCTACCTGTTCGCTACCCACATTGTTATTAACTTTTCAAGCTATCACTTATTACTTTAGCAAATCATACAAAAAAGCGCAACCCATGGAAAACCTTGATTTCCCTTAGATTGCGCTCATATTAATTTTTAGTATTCGATTATACTCTCTTCATATATTCGCCGGATCTGGTATCTATCTGTATTCTGTCACCCTGCTCAACGAATAAAGGTACATATACGGTAGCTCCAGTTTCAACAATTGCAGGCTTTGTTGCGCCCTGCGCTGTATCACCTTTAAAACCTGGCTCTGTCTCTGTAATAAGAAGATCTACAAACAACGGAGGTTCGATTGCAAATACTTGTCCATTATGAGAAAGCATCTTAACCATTTCGTTTTCTTTAACAAATTTAAGAGAATCACCGATGGAATCCTCATTCATACCGATCTGATCATAGGTCTCTACATTCATAAAGTGGAATAGATCACCATCCGAATATAAATACTGCATATCGCTTCTCTCGATATGTGCAGGTGGATATTTTTCTGTTGGACGGAAGGTTCTTTCAACCACACCACCATTTTTAATATTCTTTAATTTTGTTCTTACAAATGCTGCGCCTTTACCCGGTTTTACATGTTGAAATTCAATAATCTGATATATATTATTGTCCATTTCAATTGTTAGGCCGTTTCTGAAATCGCCTGCTGAAACCATACTGAAAATCCTCCTTAAAATTGACTACTCTTTAGTCTATAATAACCTATAATTTTTTGCAACTGTTTTTTTTGATCAAGCCCAAATTTAGTAATTAAACTGTTATCCAACTTAGAGCTATTTTCATAACTTATAGCTTACTTTTTATAGCTCAATTAAGCTCTTATCAGAGAAGGTGAAGTTCTCATGTCCTTTCTCTGTAACTACTACCATATCCTCAATTCTAACTCCACCAAAGCCTTTAATATAGATACCCGGCTCTACTGTTTCAGTCATACCAGCAAGGATAATATCCTCTTCTAACATAGATAACCTTGGATTCTCATGAATATGCAATCCAACGCTATGACCCAATCCATGTCCAAAACAGCCCTCATAACCTGCACCATAGATAATATCTCTTGCTACTTTATCAATTTCTTTTCCTTTATAACCTGCCTTAATAAAATCCAGTGCAGCCAACTGCGCCTTCAAAACAGTATTATATACTTCCTTTTGTTTTTCGCTTGCTTTACCAATCACAATGGTTCTTGTCATATCAGAGCAATATCCCTCATAGATGCAACCAAAATCCATTGTTAAGAAATCTCCAGTTTCTATCTTTTTCTGGGAAGGAATTGCGTGTGGCATAGAAGAATTAATACCTGATGCTACTATTGCTTTAAAGCTTAATCCCTGACCACCTTTTACCTTTAACAAATATTCAATTCTTGCTGCAACCTCAAGCTCTGTCATACCAGGCTTAATAAAGGTAAGGATTTCAGTAAACACCTCATCGCCAATAGATTCCGCTTTTTTAAGATATTCAAGTTCCTTTGCTGTTTTAATTCTTCTCATATCTGTAAGATCATTACCAACTGGAACTAACTCTTTTAATTTTAGATTTTCTTTAAACTTGGTATATTTAGCAAACAGCATATCATTTGATTCAAAGCCAAGTCTATCAACAGTATCGGATACCAGAATATCATTTAGTGCTTCTTCATAACCACCATTACCAATTGTAATTACTTCATAATCTGGTGACTCATTTTCTGCTTGAATGGTATAACGAAAATCTGTAATGATAGTATGTCTCTTTTCAGAAATATAAACATAACCTTCTCCAGCATATCCACTGATATAACGAATATTATCCTCATTGGATATTAAAAGAGCGCCTAATTCCAATTTCTTTAGTAATTCTTGTACTCTTAAATAGTTATTCATGTTCTACCTGTCCTTCTGTTTAATTATTTTATATGCTAATTCTTATATATTGACTGTTTCTTATTCTTGCTTTTGTATATCCATAATTGCATCTACTGCCAGTAAATATCCTTTTAATCCAAGCCCTGCTATCTGCCCTGTGCATACAGCTGCAGTCACCGAGGTGTGACGAAATTCTTCTCTCTGGTGGATGTTAGATATATGTACTTCAATCTTAGGTGCAGCTATTGAGGCTAATGCATCTCTTATCGCATAGCTGTAATGAGTGTAAGCACCTGGATTAATAACAATGCCGTCAACCTCATCCTGGTATGCTTTCTGAATTCGATCGATTATTTCTCCTTCACTATTGCTTTGAAAAGTTTCAATTACAATTTCGCTCTGCACTGCTTTCTTTTCCAATAACTCTAGCAAATAGTTGTAATCCTGCGTACCGTAGATTCCTCTTTCACGAATCCCAAGAAAATTAAGATTTGGACCATTCAGCACTAAAATCTTCATACTTACTCCTCCTTATCTACACATGTTTTTTTGCACAATGGTTAAAAGATTATTCCATTAACCTTACTAAATTAAAATAGATAGCTTTGTAATTAATCTAGATTATTGTTAGCAAAAGCATTTTTAATCTATATTTGTTTTAAATAATTCTCCATAATCAAATGAGCGACTTCCTGGATGGATCTTCTATCTGTCATAATGGTTTTATGTGCTGCATTTTCATAAATCGGCGTTCGAACTTCTAGCATGCGTTCCACCTTTTTATCTACATCCTCACCCTGAAGTAAGGGTCTGGAGGTATCTCCCTTTAATCGTGCCAGGGTTGTCTCCTTGGAGGATTTCAAAAAAACCACATAACCTAGTTCCTTTAACAACCTAGAGTTCTGTTCTCTAATCGGTAAACCTCCGCCAGTTGACACTACAGTGTTGTTAAGCTCTGCAACCAGCTCCTTTAGAAGTTCGGTTTCTTGTGTACGAAAGTATTCTTCTCCTTGAACCTCAAAGATATGAGATATCGTATCGGACAATCTACGCTCAATGAGTTGATCTGTGTCTCTGAACTGATATGTAAGCAAATCCGCCAAACATCTGCCCACGCTTGTCTTACCAGAGCCCATAAATCCAATTAATACAATATTGTGCTTTTTAGATACCATAAGTTACTAGTCTTGCTTTATCTTTCCCGTAGCAAGATCCTTTCGATAAAAATATAAGACAATACGTTCCAATTTACGTTTAAAAACAATCTGAATCTCTTCCTTAGGATGAATTGGTTTCACAAGGTAGGTCATCATACCAATTCGATTTGCCCCATAAACGTCTGTAAATAACTGATCCCCTACAAAAATAGTCTGATCAATTCTAGTGTCCATTATTTTAGTTGCTCTAATATAATTTTTTACAAAGGGTTTATTCGCCTTATGAATATAGTTCGTCTTTATGTCTTTATTAAAGCGACGAACCCTTTCATCACTGTTGTTGGATATTAAACAAGTCTGAAATCCAATTTTCCTTAACCTTGCAAATAATTCTAAGGCTCTTGGAGTTGCATCTGCACCATGTGCCACCAAGGTATTATCTATATCAAATAAAATTCCTCTGTAGCCTTCTTTATATAGTTTCTCATAATCAATATCGTAAGAAGAATCAGCTATCCGTTTTGGATAAAATCTGCGAAACATATGGAGTCTCCTCTTATATTTATTTTAAATCAATCGGATGCATTTTCATCCATGTTCTATCCTGATTATTCTGTGCTCATTCCTCGAACTTAATCCAGACTAATTATTAGTAATTATAACAAGCTAAGGTTTATAGTACAAGCAAAAATCTATATTTATCCAATGGTGGATAGAAATATTCATATATGCATATTTCTTTTCATTAGTTCCCAATTAATGTTAATAGAAGGTATATAAAATAGTTTATTATATCCATTACAATCCGTTACAAAATATAAAAGAAGGTGCGAGTATATCTATTCCAAAAACATATACCGACAACCCTTGTTTGTCTATTTAATAAAACAATCCACGGTTGGGTAATAAATGAATAGATATATCCACACCTTTACTTAATTAATCTAATTTATCCCCAACCTCTGAAGTACAATGCGGGCACTTCGTTGCATTCAAATTAATATCTGAATAACAATAAGGACAGGATTTTGTGGTTGGAACTGCAACCGGTTCTGGCTTTTTTAATTTATTAAGCCAACGTACCAATAAGAACACAACAAATGCCATAATCAAAAAGTTTAAGACACCGGATAAAAATGCTCCATAATTTAAGGTTGCTGCTTCTGCTGCCTTGGCAGCTGCCAAGGTTTCGTAATGTTTCCCATCTAAGGATATAAAGAGATTTGTAAAATCTATATTCTTAGTAAATAAACTAAGAATTGGCATTACAAGGTCGTTTACTAAAGAATTTACGATTCCGGTAAAAGCACCACCAATAATGATACCGACTGCAAGATCAATCATATTGCCACGTAGGGCAAACTTTTTAAATTCCTTTAACATGCATATTCCTCCTCATAAAGTTATGCAAGCATTAAATTTCATACCTACTCATGAAAAGAAATATCATCTGTGAATCTAACTTTTCTGTGATACTAAATTAAAATGCTCACTTTACGCATCCTCTCGTTGCTTCGAATATACAGCACAGTCATAACTGCTGCCATCCCTTCGAATTCCAACGCGGTATTCCATTTTTACAAACTGCATTCCGGCTTTTTCCATCACTTTACCGGAACCCACATTCATTGTATCATACTTTGCTCGAATAGTCTCATATCCAACTTCATAGAACAAATAGTGCATTACAGCTCTCAAAGCTTCCGTCATAATGCCTCTGTTCCAAAAAGGTACACTCAAACAATAACCAATCTCACAGGATTTTGTGCTTTCACTGGAAATTTCCACACTGATGGAACCAATCACCATATGTTTCCCCTTCAACACAATTGCCCAATTATAAAAATGATGAAACTGGTAATTATTCTCCCAGTTATTTATCCTTCTTAATGAAGTATCAACATCCTTATGAGGTCCCCAGGACAGGTATTTACATACCTCCGGATCTCCCGCCCAGTTATGAAACATATCATTCGCATCCTCTGCTCTGAATTTTCGAAGCATCAGACGGAGGGTCTCGATTGTCATAGTCCCCTTATGCTGCAAGTTCATATTCATCTCCATATCGCCACCAGGTAGTAAATTTGGGTACCGCACAAATTTACCATGTGAATTATGTTTTTCAATAATTCACTATTCCCTGTATAAATCATCTCGTCTATAAGACTTATACAGGGACAGGTTTTGTTATGTCATATTATTTTCTTAGCTCCATACCCTCTGCAGCTAAGATTTCCAATAATCCATCGACCATTTTCTGAATTTCCTGACCTTCCAGAGTTCTTTCCTTGGAGATGAACTCAAAACGTACCGTAACACTCTTCTTGCCAGGTAACAGTTTTTCATCTTCAAAGATATCTACTAAGTGGAAGCTCTTTAAAAATTCGCAGTCGTAAGCTTTAACAGCTGCTGCAATTCTTTCAAAACGAACCGCTTTTTCCATCAAAAGACTTAAGTCAATAGTTACACCTGGATATTTAGAAACCTCGGAATAACGAAGACTTTCTGCTGCCACTTTCTCCATATTCTCCAGATCAATTTCAGCAAAAGCAACATTTAACTTCTTATCGATCTTATTCTTTATTCTAGGATTAATTACGGAGAAATAACCAATCTCTTCGTCCTTAAGGTAAATTGAGGCACTGTTTACCGGATGAACGTAATTATTTTTAGCTAATTCTTCTTTCAGCTTATAGTTTGGCGCAATATTTTTCACAGCAAGAAGTAACTGATCGACAACTTCCTTACATTTGAAATATAATTCTTTTTCGCCAAGCTTTTTACTAGCTATCACGATACCCAGTCTCTTACGCTCATCACATAAGCCATCTGCTTTAAGACCATCTGCTACACGACCAATTTCGAACATTCCCATCTCTGGAGTTGTATCCGCATTCTTTAATACAAAGCCTAGAAGACTTGGAATAATGGTTGCACGAATAGTATCATTTTCTGCTGTAATAGAATTTATTATACGGATATTAGGTTCTGTCGTAATACCTAACTCCTTATTTAACTTACTCTCGTACCAAAGATAACTGTGTACCTCATTCATTGCATAACGCTCTGCCAACAGCTCCTTCATACGATATTCATTGCTTCTTTCTACACTATGACGAACCGGTGTTAAAAAGCTCTTGGTGGACTGAATTTCAAAGTTATCATATCCATAGATACGGGTAATCTCTTCAATAATATCAGCCTTAATTGTTACATCCTTGGTTGCTCTCCAGGTAGGAACCACTAGAGAAAACTCATCTTCTTTACGGGTTACACCAAAGCCGAGTGCCGTAAGGGTTTCTTCAATCTGGTCAGAAGAAATATCTATTCCGGTGTATTTATCAACATAAGCCTTATCAAAATCAATATTAATGGTTTTGTAATGCTTTACATAGCAATCCGTAAGGGAGGAAGTCACTTCTACACCTGGATCGATATCTTTTAAGAGCTTTATAAAGCGTTCTATAGCTGGGATAGTCAGCTCTGGATCAATCGTCTTTTCATATCTTGAGCTTGCATCCGTACGGAGTCCAAGGCGTGTAGCAGATTTACGAACAGACACGGCATCAAAGTTCGCAGATTCTAAAAGTACACTGCTGGTTTCATCTGTTATTTCTGATAATTCACCACCCATAATACCAGCAATGGCAACTGGTTCCTTCTCATCACTGATTAACAAGGTCTCCGTATCAACCTTTCTCTCCACTCCATCCAGAGTCAAGAAATTAACTGTTTCCGGGTAGGTTTTTACACGAATCTGCGATACCTTTTCATTGTCAAAGGCATGCATCGGTTGACCAAGTTCCATCATAAGATAATTAGTTAAGTCCGCTAATAAGTTAATTGGTCTCATTCCGCAATATTTCAAACGAATTCTCATATTGATTGGAGCTTTTTTCTCTTTAATATTAGAGATGGTGATACAACTATAACGGAAGCATTTTTCGGTATCTTCTACTTTGACATCAATTTTAGCCAAATCCTTATAAACACTTGTATTTACAACCTCCAGTGGTTTTAAAGGTCGTTTTGTTAATACTGCAATTTCTCTTGCAATACCATAATGTCCCCATAGGTCAGGGCGATTGGTTAAGGATTTATTATCCACCTCGAATACTGTATCCTCTAACTGCATAAAGGTTTTAATATCCGTTCCTAAAGGATAAGTATCATCTAAAATCATAAGACCAGAATGATCCTCAGTAATGCCTAGTTCTTTCTCAGAACAACACATACCATGGCTGATTTCACCTGCAATGGTTGCTTCCTTGATTTCTAGGTCTCCCACCTGTCCGCCAAGCTTTGCAAAGGGAACAATTGCTCCAACAAATACATTTGGTGCACCACATACACAGCCTACTACTTCTGTTCCGATATCCACCTTTAATAGGTGTAACTTTTTTGAGTTTGGATGATCCTTGATCTCAATAATTTTACCTACTACAACATCCTTTATATTCTTACCATATTCATGAATTTCTTCTACCTCTGCCGTAGATAATGTAAATCTACCGATTAACTCCTTTAAGTTAATTCCAGAGAGATCTGTGAATTCAGAAATCCAGTTCATTGATATATACATTCGTTCTTCCTCCAATCTGCCAAAGTGGCAGTCTCTATTAAATATCACCTAGCATTTACAAGTGGATCGTGAGTGAGTAACACTACCTTCTTATTTCGTAAACTGCTTTAATTGTTTTATATTACCGCTGTTAAACATACGGATATCTTTGATGTTATATTTCATCATTGCCAGTCTGGTAAGACCAAGACCAAAAGCAAAGCCAGTATACTTCTCAGGATCTATTCCACCAAGAGAAAGTACATTTGGATGAATCATACCGCAAGGAAGTAATTCCAACCAACCGGAATGCTTACAGGTAGGACAACCGGAACCGCCACAAATTGCACAGTTAATATCTAATTCAAAGCCAGGTTCTACGAAGGGGAAGAAACCAGGTCTAAGACGAACCTTCACATCTCTTTGGAATACTTCTGAAAGTAATACCTTCATGAAATAAATTAAGTTAGAAATTGAGATATCATCTCCAATCATCATACCCTCCAACTGGAAGAAGGTATTCTCATGACTGGCATCAATATTCTCATTGCGGAAGCATCTACCAGGGAATAGTACCTTTAATGGCTCACCTGATTTTGGAGCACCATATTTGCGCATAATGGTATTCTGTGCAGCAGAGGTATGCGTCTTAAGCAATTGACCATTCTCTAAATAATAGGTATCTGTCATATCTCTAGCTGGATGGTTCTTTGGAATATTAACACCCTCAAAGTTATTAAATTCTGTCTGAATTTCCAAACCATCTTCAATAATAAAGCCCATAGTTTTAAAGATGTCTTCTATCTGTTTTTGAACAATGGTAATAGGATGTAAGGTTCCTACTGCCTTATCAGAAGGAATAGAGTAATCGAACCGCTCTGTGTTCTCTATTTCTTTTAAATATTCTCTCTCCTCCATAGTTTTTTGGTACTCTACAATCGCCTGTTCACATTCATCCTTTAAAATGTTTACCTGCATACCAGCTACTTTCTTTGCTTCAGCATCCAGATTACGAAGATTTTTTAACTCCTCTGTAACAAGACCTTTTTTACCTAGAAAGGATACTCGAATACGCTCTAATTCCTCTTTTGAGTTTGCTGCATGAAGTTCTGCAGTAAACTGCGCCTTAATGCGCTCTAAATTTTCTAACATTTTCATTCCTCCTATATTACCATTATAATTTTCAAGATTAAAGTGTCCGTTTTACTTACACCTTTGCGCAAAAAAAGCCCCCATCCCAACAGGGACGAAAGCATCGTGGTACCACCCAAATTCAAGTCTATATAGTAGACTCCTTTAGCAGTCATAACGGGACTGAACCGACCTCTTTTTTATTACAGGTATTAACCCGAATATCTTAAAGGCAACTCCGGTGCCGAACTTCACAATATATCTGGACCCTGAACCTGCTCGCAGCCGGTGGCACGTTCTCTCTGGCGGGAAAATATATGCTACTACATTCACCTTCAATGTTTTTATCATTTTCTCATATCTTAATCGACATTTCATTGATTGTCAAGGGTTGTTTTCTTAATGAAGCCTTAGATATATAGACCAAATACTTTTGTTCTAATATACCTAAGGCTTCAAACTTTGTTCTTTAATAATTAATAACTAACGGAAAAATTACTAACCGCAGAGGACAGGATAAGTTCCGTACCTTTCGTAGAGCTAGCGTCTATTCCTTTTCGTCTAATGTAAACCTTACTACCCTTTGGCGCAACTGTACTAGAAAGAGTAATAAGCTTTGTAGAGCTGACAGAGGTCCATTTTGCACTAGAAGCATTAAACTCTGTACCTGCCTTTACAATAGTATATTCAAAAAGATTAGTCTTCGTTGCATTATTAAAAGTCATAACTAATTTAGAATTATAAAAATAATAGCTGACATCATCAACATTTCCACCAATTGTAGGAGCTTTTGCTTGACCATTTATGGTTACATAGGCAGTTTTAGAATAAGAGGAACTTGCTGTAGCAGCAGTTCGAATCAATAATGTTACGGAATGAGCTCCATTCTTATATAACACAGAAGGAGCAATCTCCTCTAGTGTCATGGTTTTTGAGCACTCAACCCATTCACCAGTACTTGTATCATAGTATTCCATTGACTCTGTGGTATTTAAAGTCAATTTCGAGGAATTTACTGTTACCTTTGGTGCTTCTGCTCTGGCAGTAATTGATATGGTTATCTCTTTGCTTGGTCTGCTGCCAGCATTAGAGCCAGAACCCTTTACCTGTGGGAGACGAATGATTATTTTGGCACCCTTCAATCTGAATGCTTCCAAGGAACTTACAAATTGCTTATAAGAGCTCGAATCGTCATTTAAACTTACAGTATTCCAACTATAGTCCGAGGTCTTTCTCCACTCAAAATAATCGTAGTCGTCTGCTTCTACAAAAGTAAATTCCTCATCCGCCTTGTTATAGGTTACCTTGAAGGACTTGTCCTGCAAAGGCAAGGTTATGGATTTAATTGTTGTATTTACATCTCCTTTAAAATAAAGAGTTACATCACTGGTTATACTAGCCCAGGATATGTCCATTTCATAGGATTTGGTAGCAGTACTGTAGCTTCCCTCCACCTCGGTCCACGTGGTTTCGTCAGTGGAATAATATATAATGCTATTGTTATTATTAAATACTTGTAAAGTTAGTTCCTCATAATCAATTGCACCGATGGTAACAGCGGTAGCTGTCTCGGCACTTACCTTGCTGGATGGTTGCAACCCAATTATAAACACGGGGAGCAGCCACAACAATAATCTAATACATTCTTTTAATCTATATTTTTTCATCGCAATCTCCTTAATAAATCCACCTTACCTAATTAGCGTTCAAAATGGTAAGCTTACAACCAGTGTCAATCACATACCCATTACTTAAGGTTATAACCACGTTCTTCGTATCCGATGAACTTGTAGTGAGCTTATTAATTTTAGCATTGGATAGATAGATGGTTGCCTTTCCATTGGATATGGATGCTGATCCAAAGATTGAGACATTTCCCCAAGTTACATTGGCTACACTGACACTATAGGTCCCGCTGAACATTGTTAACGTTAGTGAAAAGGTAACTACATCCTGTGTAACAGTTGTGGTACTGCCATCTTCGTTTGTTATTGTTGAGGTAGTTTTCTCTGTAAGACCACCTTCTGATAAAGACCAGGCAATTGGCGTATTGTCAATGGTAGCTGTACGGATTAATTTAATTGTAACTGCTTTATCCACAACCTCATTATTATTTAGATTAATAATCAACGAAGTAGCCTGATCAAACGCTGTTATTTCAGATGACTTTTCAAAATTAGATACATTCACTGTAACCGTTGCAGTTCTAATTGTTACATTATCTTCATCCTTATAGGAGCCATAGACCACAGTATAATCTGTCCCTTTATTCAACGTATATCCACTGTACTTTATGGAACTTATCTCGGTGGATTCACTGGTAAATTTATTAATACCAGTAGGATCAATCACTTTTTCATTTCCAAAATCCAAATTAAACTTAAATTTAGCTGTGTCCGTAGTATCTGTTGACATGTAAATACGATTAAATGCTGTGCTATATTCGGAGTCACTAGGGTTTTTAACTATTGTTTTTGGATAAAGGTATAGCTGTATTCCAGAGGTGGAATTACTTTTAATTGTTTCTTGATTTGCGAAGGTTATATTGGCATACAATATTACTTCTGTAAAACTATTAATTTCATCCGTAGAGGTAATATTTGTTGTCACTATGTACTTGTCACTTGCACCTGTGCTTTTGGTATTCAATGCTACGGTACTCTTGCTGGTAACAGATCCTTTCTTTGTACCGTAACTATCATAGAAATCTATGGCAGAGACAGTAGTAGATGTTGCTGTATATAAATAGAAGGTTAAATAACTTGAGGTTTTGCTGCTTTGGCAAACTCCAGCAGTGGTTACAAGAGTGGTTAACTGTGTAACCTCAGGAGCTGATGGATAGCTAACGCCACTTAATCCGGTAACATTCACTTCAAGAGAAGCCAAAGAAAAACTTGTAGTATCTGACGCTTCTACGCTCTTCATTCTTACATATATTTTACTGCCACTTGGCGCAGTTGTACTATTAATTGTTACCGCCGTAGAGGATGTTATAGCCTTCCATACTGCTGTTTGATAGCTTAACTCCTTCTCCTTTGGAATAACTGTGTATTCATAGGGTACCGTTGCACTAGCAGCCTTCACTGTTAAAGATAAGGTTGTAGAACTTGTATAGTTTAATACGATACCGCTGGTATCAATATCTGGTGCACCCTTCTGAACTGGAATCTTTACGGTAGTGATGTTAGATACCTGAGCAGTACTGCTGGCATTTACTCTAAACTGAAGTGTTGCTGCCTTCTGAGTGGAAGAATTTCCAGTGTATAACACCTCTGGTGCTACACTGCTAATTAAAAGGTCAGTCGCACTACTAATATTAGTCCAATCCGACATTGTTCCATCCGAATTCACTTTACGATATGCCATTCCCTTTTTCACTGCCAGGCTGAATTTTGAACCATTCACCGTAATTGTTGGAGCGGTAATTTTCTTGGGTATTGTAACTGCTACTTCTTTACTAGCTCTAACACCAATGCTGGTACTTGATCCATTAATCGGAGCTAAACGGAAATATAATTGAATACCTTTTGTAAAATAATTGCTTAACTCATCTGCTAAGGTACTTTCCTTCACCGTGCTCCAGATGGTGCTATTTTTCTTTCTCCATTCAATTGTACGATTACTTGTGTTATTAAAGGTTACGGTACCCTTTTGCTTGTTAAAGGTGGCTTTAAAGGTTGTAAACTGTTTGGGCAAGGTAACGGAGAGTATACTGGAAGAGTAATCTCCTTTAAAAGTCATGGTATAGTTTTTTGTAGTTGATATCCAGGAAATATCCATAGTAATTGTACCATTGACAATTTTACCAGGAATTATCTCCCACTTCTTTTTATTTGCATCTGATACATATACCTTTGTATCGCCTGTATTGACTTGCAAAGTAATGGTACTGTTGTCATAGTTAATCTCTTTTACTGAAATGCTTGGTTCTGCTGCACTAGCTTTATTCTGCGACATCACAATTAATGTAACTAGAATGACTATTGATAAAAAGCCAAACAAATTTCTAACCACTTGGTTCCTTGTAATTGTTCCCTTATACTTTTCTTTGTTCATATTATGCCTCTTTCCTTTCGGATATGAAAAAGCACGTCCATGTATCAAGCTCATATCTTCAACTATTTTTTTACATTGATAATGAATATGAAATACAGTCTCACCTCCCGTAATTTCTTAAACTCCATTGATAGAAGACCCTTTACTCTGCTAAAAATCAAGTTCCATGCAGTCTCTCTTTATTTATATCGGTTTAAATTAATTAATCTTAAGGTATTTTATAAAATTTTTACATTATTTACAGAATACCCCTTTTGCTTCTGGTCTTTTCCTTATGATTTTTTTGTGTTAAACTAATTTAATATGATTGGAATTAAGATACTTTACCACTTCTGAGTGCTTTACGCTCAGATTAGCCTAAGGTTAGGAGAACTTACATGGACACTAAAATATTATTTTTTGACATTGACGGAACAATTATCAGCAATGAAACTCATGAGATTTCAGAAAACACGAAAAATGCAATCCGACAAGCAAAAGCAAATGGACACCTCGTATTTATTAATACCGGGCGGACACTGGCAGGGATTACCCCAGAAATTAAAGAAATAGGTTTTGATGGTTACGTTTGTGGCTGCGGTACTTACATTGACTACAATGGCTCAAAACTATTGCATGAGCGGGTCCCAAGTGAACTCCATAAAGACCTTATTAGTGATTTTAATGAATATCAAATTGAAGCCCTATTAGAGGGTTCCACACATATATATTACAATGACCGATTAACCGAACAACATTTACTCCCGCCTAAGGACATCTTTCAAAATCTCTTCGAATTCACCCTGATTGGTTGGCATGATGTGGAAACTGACTTTGACAAAATGTGTATCAGATGTGAAGATCCAGAGCGTTACCAGTTGATTTATGATAAATATAAAGACAATTTTGAATTTATTAAGCGGGATGCAGTTTTTTATGAGATTATACCTGCAAAATTTTCAAAAGCCACAGGTATTGAGTACTTAATAAAACATTTAGGCATTCCTCATGAGAATACATATGCCTTTGGTGACAGTACCAATGATCTCTCCATGCTAAACTTTGTAAAACATAGCGTAGGAATGGGCGTGTCAGATCAGCAGGTTCTTGATATTGTAACCTTCCATACCAAGAATGTGGAAGACAACGGAATTGAATACGCACTGAAACATTTCGAAATAATCTAGTAGTTCTGTTCTATTTATTATTATTCTATGATTGTTTTATAAGTATGTCTAATCACTGGAAAGCCGTTAATTTCTTGCATTCCCTTAGTGTTTATGATAGAATTATCGAGGTCATTTTTAGACCGTCTAACATACAAAAGGAGTGTTGTTCATGCAAAATTATGATGTAATCATTATAGGTGCTGGTCCATCCGGAATCTTTTGTGCCTATGAGTTGATTAAGGAAAACAAGGATTTAAAGATACTTATGGTTGAAAAAGGCAGACCAATCGAAAAGAGATTATGCCCCAAAAGAACAACTAAGCAATGTATCGGCTGTAAACCCTGCTCAATTACCACAGGATTTGCAGGTGCAGGAGCATTTTCCGACGGTAAGTTATCCCTATCACCTGATGTCGGCGGAACGCTTCCTGATATCTTAGGTTATGACAGAGCCATGGAATTAATTAAGGAATCAGACGACATCTATTTAAAATTTGGTGCAGATACTAATGTATACGGTGTTGATAAAGAGTCAGAAATCCGTGAAATTAGAAGACGTGCTATTAATGCAAACTTAAAATTGATTGAATGCCCAATTCGTCACCTTGGTACGGAGGAAGGTTATAAAATATATACCCGCCTTCAAGAACATTTACTTGAAAGCGGTGTTGAAATGAAATTCAGCACCATGGTTAAGGATGTTATTATTGAAGACAAGAAAGCCAAAGGTATTATCACTACGAAAGGTGATACCTTCTATGCAAATGAAATTGTATCTGCAATTGGCCGTGAAGGTTCCGATTGGTTTAGTCAGATCTGTAAAGAGCATTCCATTGAAACAAAAGTGGGAACCGTCGACATTGGCGTACGTGTTGAGGTTCGTGACGAGGTTATGGAATTCCTTAATAAAAACCTCTACGAAGCAAAGCTTGTATATTATACCCCTACCTTTGATGATAAGGTACGTACCTTCTGTACCAATCCTTCGGGTGAGGTAGCAACCGAGTATTATGAGAATAATCTTGCCGTTGTTAACGGACATGCTTATAAGTCCAAGGATTATAAAACAAATAACACCAACTTTGCAATTTTGGTATCCAAGAACTTTACCAAGCCCTTTAATACTCCAATAGAGTATGGTAAACATATCGCTCAGCTTAGTAACATGCTCTGTGGTGGCAGAATTCTTGTACAGACCTTCGGTGATTTCCAGCGCGGTAGAAGAACTACGGAAGAACGTCTTTGCAGAAATAACTTAATCCCTACTTTAAAAGATGCGATTCCTGGTGACTTATCACTGGTATTCCCTCATCGTATCATGGTGGATATCAAAGAAATGCTGCTCGCACTTGATAAGGTTACACCGGGTATTGCAAGCGATGAAACTCTTCTGTACGGTGTGGAAGTTAAGTTCTACTCCAATAAGGTTGTGGTTAATACCGATTTTGAAACCAGTGTGGAAGGTCTTCGTGCCATTGGAGATGGAGCTGGACTTACCAGAGGCTTACAACAGGCATCTGCTAATGGTATCAGTGTAGCAAGAAGTATCTTAGCAAAAATGGCTTAATCAGCCTATACCCACTGGGTACACGAATAAAGCAGCCCTATGAATTCTATTAAAGATTCATAGGGCATTTTTATTACCTTATTGTCAGCAATCTGTGGTCTTCCTTATTCTACATAAAGGTATAATACTTTCTGGTATCCTTTGTAAAACCATAATCAATAATAACTGGCTTATTATTAATAATACCCCAACTGGACTTACGGCACAGATCCCCGTATAATAGTCTGTATTTTGTACCAAAATCATCAAAGACAGACTGTCGAAATAGCTCATGGTTACTCTTTACGTTATAATATTTCCAAATCACTGCTATGGATTTTATCTGTTCTGCTTTTTGCATGATTAAAACTTTACAATCTTCCGAAATCGCTGTAATTTTAGCAAACATATCGCAGTCACTCATCGCTTCTATCTTATATTCAGCCTTATTTTGAGCTAAACCCTTCTTATTCTTTGCTACCTTTGCTACATATCCGTTTTTTAGGTCAAAAACTAGTCGACCAGAACCTGACCCTATCATGGTATATTTGTGTGAATTCAGGTTCTTTCTAATCTGATCCAAATCAACCACTTCGCCGTCTCCATTATCATATAGTATACTACTATATTATTAAGCTAGCGGTTGATTGGTTAATGAATACGAACTATCTTATTGAATAAACATTGCATCCCCAAAACTAAAGAAACGATAACGCTCCTTTACAGCATCCTCATAAGCATTCATAATGTTTTCACGACCTGCTAAAGCTGACACTAACATCATGAGAGTTGATTCAGGAAGATGAAAATTTGTAATTAAAGCATCCATTACCTTAAAAGCATAACCAGGATAAATAAATATTGAAGTATCCTCACTTCCAGCTTGCAGCAGCCCATTTTCGTCCGCTGCAGATTCGATTGTTCTGCAGCTGGTGGTACCGACACAAATTACTCTGCCACCGTTACGCTTGGTTTGATTAATTATTTCTGCTGCCTCCTGCGTTACTTGATAGAATTCTGAATGCATATGATGTTCCAATACATTATCCACCTTTACCGGGCGAAAGGTTCCTAAGCCTACATGGAGCGTAACACCAACCACAGGAATCCCCATCTCTTCAATTTCTGAAAGCAATTCCTTGGTAAAGTGCAATCCAGCGGTAGGTGCAGCTGCAGAACCATCATATTTTGCATATACGGTTTGATAGCGTTCCCTATTTTGCAACTCGTGAGTAATATATGGTGGTAAAGGCATTTCCCCTAACTGATCAAGAATTTCTTCAAAAATACCCTGATAAGTGAATTGCACCAGACGGTTACCGTCTTCAAGCATATCTAATATTTCTCCTATTAATAACCCATTGCCAAAGCTGATCTTTGTACCAGTTCTCGCCTTTTTACCTGGCTTTACGAGGGTTTCCCAGATATCATTCTCTTTACGCTTTAACAGTAACAATTCGATTTTTGCTCCATGTATTTCCTGAGCTTGATCAATCTTATTCTCATGGAGTTTCTCACCGATAAGTCTTGCCGGTATAACCTTTGTATTGTTAACCACCAGACAGTCGCCTTTTTTTAAGAAGCCTGTTATATTCTTAAATATTTTATGTTGAATTGCACCTGTTTCTTTATCCAGCACTAATAGTCTTGATCCTGAACGATCCTCCAGTGGATCTTGCGCAATCAGCTCCTCTGGTAAGTCATAATAAAAATCCTGTGTTTTCATCAAAAATCCTCCAACCATGTCCCTTACTCAATATTTGCATTCAATCTATTCATAACTAGCTTTTAATCCTCATTGATACAAACAAAAACCCCAAGAACTTCCTGTTATATCAGGTAATCTTGGGGCTGTATCATGTACCTTAAACATTAAAATAATAATTCTGATTTTTTCTTCAGTAATCTTGAACCGTTTAAGATTAATAATGTACCAGCAACTGCTCCTGCAATGATTGTCAAAATTCCCAAAACTAGATTCCACACACCCACTGACTTCATTGTATGGTAGATTTTCTCCATCATATCACTACCTCCTTTTGCGTATTCGTTTTCAATCTATGAACTTGTTTATTTGCTTACCCCATATTGGACATAATATGCTTCAATCGCATTTTTTAAGATATCATCAATAACAATTTTCCCATTATAAGGTTTATTATACAGATGTTCCACTACTTCTTCCATAGTAACAATTGCAGTAGTTATAATATTATAATTCTCCTGAATTTCTGTAAGTGCACTCTTACTACCTTGACCCCGTTCCATTCGGTCAACAGATACCACAAGTCCCTTTACCTCTACCTTTGCCTGTGCTGCAAGTATAGGCATTGTTTCACCAATGGAAGTTCCTGCCGTTGTAACATCTTCAATAATGATAACCTTATCTCCGTCAGTTAGTGGCGAGCCTAATAGAATGCCTGTATCCCCATGGTCCTTTACTTCCTTACGGTTGGAACAATATTTAATATCTTTATCGTAGAACTCGCTGATTGCTATCGTTGTAGCCACACTTAAGGGGATACCCTTATAGGCAGGTCCAAATAGTACATCAAAACCCATACCAAACTTATCATTGATTGCTTTTGCATAATACTCACCAAGCTTTCTTAGCTGAGCTCCTGTTCTATAAAATCCTGTGTTAATAAAAAATGGAGTCTTTCTTCCGCTCTTGGTTGTAAAGTCACCAAATCTTAGAACACCGCAGTCCACCATGAACTCAATAAATTCTCTCTTGTACTGTTCCATATGATACATTCCCTCTTTTCATTAAACAAGTCTACTTTCTAAGAATAAATTCTCTAGCCATATTTCAGATATTAACTAATTAGTAACTACTTTACACATCCAATTAACTCATTAATATCTTCCACTTTATACTGCTTCATATATTCTTCAATACCTTCAACGACACCTATGGTAGCACCAGGATTAATAAAGTTAGCTGTTCCAACAGCTACCATCGTAGCTCCTGCCATCAAAAATTCAAGTGCGTCCTCCGCATTCTGAATTCCGCCCATTCCAATAATCGGGAGATTAACTGCATTAGCAACCTGATGAACCATTCGGACAGCAATCGGTTTAATAGCTGGTCCGGAAAGGCCTCCTGTTTTATTCGCCAGTATAAATGCTCTCTTATGGATATCTATCTTAGTACCTGTCAATGTATTAATCAGGGAAAGGGCATCTGCTCCGCCAGCTTCTGCTGCTTTCGCTATGTCAGCAATACTTGAAACATTTGGACTTAACTTCATGATGACAGGCTGCTTTGCATATTTTTTTATCTCTTTTGTTATTGCTTCTACACAACTTGCGTCCTGACCAAAGGCAATACCACCTTCCTTTACATTCGGACAAGAAATATTAATCTCTAACATATCAATATCACAGTCAGAAAGACGCTCTACTACCTCACAATAATCTTCTGTGGTTTTACCAACAACATTCACAATGATTTTCGTATTATATTTTCTTAAGAACGGTATATCTCTGTTTATGAAAACATCTGCACCAGGGTTTTGTAATCCAATTGCATTCAACATCCCTCCGTAGGTCTCTGCGACTCTTGGTGTTGGATTCCCTGGCCAAGGAACACTTGATACACCTTTTGTCGTTACAGCACCAAGTCTTGACAGGTCAACAAAATCGCTATATTCCATTCCCGATCCGAAAGTACCAGAGGCTGTAGTTACCGGATTATTAAAAGTTATGCCTGCTAGTGTCACACTTGTATTCATAGCTCCACCTCTTCTGCATAAAATACCGGACCTTCCTTACAAATCCGCTTATTGTTCACATTACTGTGATGATCAATTTCTTTTGTTTTACAGGTGCATGCTAAACAAGCACCAATTCCACAAGCCATTCGTTCCTCTAAAGATAGTTGAGTCTTAATTCCCTGATCCAACCCGTAGGCTTGTACACCTCTTAACATTGGAGTAGGTCCACATGCATAGATAATATCCGCTTCAAGAAAATTAGCTTTAATGGCATCAATTACATTTCCCTTCGTACCTTTACTTCCATCCTCGGTAGCTACATACACTTTGCCATAAGCTTCAAACTCCTTTTCTAAAAAAGTAGTGTCTCGATACCCTAGAACAATCTGTGTTTCACATTTCAGTCTCTTAGCTAACTCTAACATAGGAGGAATTCCAATTCCACCACCAATTAAAATTGCCTTCTTACCCTCAAGGGTATAACCTTTGCCCAGAGGTCCCATCGCTTCCACTTCATCACCAGCTCTTAGCTTTGCAAATTCCTTTGTGCCTTTCCCATTCGCTCGATATACAAGCCTTATCCGTCCCGTTTCTAAATCAATTTCACAAATACTAATTGGCCTTGGCAATAAAGCACTTCCATCTTTACAATAAAGTGATACAAATTGCCCGGGAACAGCCCTTTCTGCCATATCTTTATCGATTAGCCACATGCTGTAGATGTCTTCGGAAATCTTGATATTATCAGCAATCGCAGTCAATTTCTTAGTTGCAGTTGACATATGTTATTCTCCTGTGAAATTTATCTTTCCTGCTATTCTATCGTAAACTTTTCAATACGACAAGGGATTTTTGTATTTTTCATGTAAAACAGTTCAGCCATAAGCACGATTTTGCTTCGCTACAACAAAACTATAAAGCTAGTCCTTTTAAATATCGATTTTCTAGTAGAAATATGAGTCAAGTTACCATCAACTAAAGGAAACCCATTATCCTTCTATAATTTTAACATAAACTTTTCGTATGCGCGGCCCATCAAAATCTATAAAATAAATACCTTGCCACGTACCAAGTAATAACCTACCATCTTCTATTATTACAGTCTGTGATGCATTGACCAAACTAGATTTCACATGTGCTGATGAGATTCCCTCTAAATGATGATAGGAATCTGACTCAGGCACTAATTTGGATATTGCCGTAAGAAAATCCTTTACGACATCAGGATCTGTATTCTCATTAATTGTGATACCTGCAGTGGTATGTGGAACAAATATTACGCAAATCCCATTTTTTACACCGCTTTCCTTAACCTTGCTTTGAATCTCTTTTGTAATATCAATCATTGCTCGTTGATGGCCCGACCTTACTCCAAAAGTAAAAACCTCACTCATCTGCATAATCTCCTTTCGTCTGTCTATTATTATGAACGATGTGATATGCGTGCCCTCATTTTTAGTCTAATATTTTTATGTTATTATTGCAATATCTGGAATGGATATCCCAGAATAAATTTCGCTTACCTTGACACAACGCTATGGCTATGTTATATTTACCAACGGACAACTGAATTAATTAGTATTAATTACTACAATTCATTGTATTATAGTAAGAGCAAATTTTAAATGGTAAATGTTAATTAAGAGAGGATTGAAAGAAAATGAATAATACTAACCCTATCGTAACAATGGAGCTACAAAGTGGTGATATCATTAAAATCGAATTATATCCTGAATTAGCCCCTAACACTGTTAAAAATTTTATATCCTTAGTAAATAAAGGGTTTTATGATGGTCTAAAATTTCATCGCGTAATTCGTGGCTTTATGATACAAGGTGGTGATCCAGAGGGCACTGGCATGGGTGGTCCTGGCTATTCAATTAAAGGCGAATTCTCCTATAATAATTTCCCTAACACTTTAAAGCATACTGCTGGCGTTCTTTCCATGGCAAGATCTCAACGTCCTGATTCCGCTGGTTCCCAGTTCTTTATTATGCATAAAGATTCTCCTCATTTAGATGGTTCTTACGCTTCCTTTGGTAAAGTAATTGAAGGCCTGGAATTCGTAAATAAAATTGCTGAAATGAAAACCGATTATTCAGATGCTCCATTAGAACCACAAATCATGAAGAAGTTAACCGTAGATACCTTCGGTGTAGAATATAGCGAACCAGAGAAATGTTAATGATTAATTAATATTAAGATATAAATAACAAACAATGAGCTATTCTTAAAACTCAATCCTTAGCGAATACATCCCCTATGATTGATAAATATAAGAATAGCTCATTTATTTTATAGTAAATATTAATAATCTTCTTAAGCTCTTTGATCAAGCTCTATTAATTATGTTCTTTCAACTAAGTTCTTTTAATATGTTCTTTTAATATGTTCTTTATTATTTTCTTTATTATTTTCTTTATTATTTTCTTAAATATTTTCTTTTAATAATTTCTTTTTAATAATTTTACAATAAGTTTTATAATAAGTTTTTATAATAGGTTTTTATAATAAGTTTTTACAATAAGTTTTTACAATAAGTTTTTACAATAAGTTTTTATAATAAGTTTTTATAATAAGTTTTTGTTCTTATGAAAATTCTACGATGTCAGAAAGAATGGGTAATCACTTCCCCATAATGCACTGTTTGACGGACAGACTGCTGATTTTGTTATGGCAATAGCGAACATTCATGTTCGATAGGGACATAACAAAATCAGCAGTCTGTCCGTCAATCTGTGTGTGGGGGAAGTGGTTACCCATTCTTTCGTCCCTTTGTTAAAACCTACTTATTGAATCCTCCCCATTTCCCCAAATGGATAAACACGATAAAAAGCTCTTCCTATCACCTGATCTAAACTAATCGGTCCGAATGCTCTACTATCTTCGCTTACCGTTCTATGGTCACCCATGACAAATAATTCATCCTTACCCACAGTACAGGGCAATTCATATCCTTTTGGCTCTGTCAAGCCATTGGTATAAGGCTCATCTATCTTTACATCATTTACATAGACATAACCATCCTTGACATCAATAACATCACCTTCTACACCAATTACTCGTTTTACATATCTGGCATGTTCAGATTTTTTGGTGAACATCTCCTTAATTCCATCCAGATAACGATCAAATCTTACAAGAACATTACCCTTTTGCTCCTCTGGGAAGAAAATAATAATGTCTCCTTTTTTCGGTTGTGTAAAATGATAACTGAACTCATTCACCAGTAACTGCTGATTTGCAAACAATGTATTTTCCATTGATCCATGTTCTACTACCACCTTAGCTAAAACCTCTGAATTAATAAAAAATGCCAAAATAAATGAGCCAAGAATTATTAGTACCCAACTTCTAATCTCTTTAACTAGTTTCGACTTATCCTTCATTTAGTTCCTCCGTCTATGATTAAACTATATTTTTAGCAGAACTCCAAGCCTGCACTAAATCTTCTCTCATATCTATAACTGCTTGTCTTGAAGCATCTGCATAAGCTGTTTCACCGAACTTCTCATAACCCTTTAACTTATAAGCAGCTATAATCCCCCTGGAGGAACTTACAATGGCTCCTAAGCCATCTTTATTAAAGTAAGGTGCAAGATCTTCCCCTTTGCCACCTTGTGCCCCATAAGCAGGAACCAAAAAGTATGTCTTTGGCATAAGAGCTCTTAATACCTTACCGCATTCCGGATAAGTAGCACCCACAACTGCTCCAATATAACTATAGGCATTACCCATATGGAGTTCACCCCATTCAGCTACTTTCTTACCCACTAATTCATATAAAGGCTTACCATCAATTAGCTGATCTTGAAATTCACCACTGGAGGGGTTGGAGGTCTTAACCAAAAGGAACAGTCCTTTTTTCTCTTCCTTACATACATCTACAAAGGGAAGTACTCCATCCGAGCCAAGATATGGATTTACTGTAATAAAATCTTCATCAAAACCACGATAGGTCTTCTCACCAATTAAAACTTTACCCAGATGACCTGTTGCATAAGCAGTAGAGGTAGAACCGATATCACCTCTTTTAATATCTCCAATGACTACAAGATCCTTCTGCTTGCAATATTCTACTGTTTTATGAAATACCTTAAGGCCTTCAATACCAAACTGCTCATACATAGCAATCTGTGGTTTAACAGCTGGTATAAGATCGTAGGTAGCATCAATGATGCCTTTGTTGTATTGCCATACCGCTTCCGCTATACCTTCTAAATTCTCACCCTTATCACTGTAAGCCTTAGCAATTAAGTGTTTTGGAATATAATCTAACATTGGATCTAATCCTACCACAATCGGAGCACTTAATCGCTCTATTTTCTCAATCAGTTTGTTAATCATCTTGTTCCTCCCTTGAATCTTTTCGTATAAATGACCTTACTTATTTAATACAATTCTACTATCCAACAAAGTAAATTTCTTAAATAATTTATTCTTATTCACTTATTTTGTATTGATAAACTTGCTTTCCTCCAACAAAGGTGTATTCCACTCGGCCACAAACTTTTTTCCCATGGAACGGTGTATTTCTTCCCTTTGAATAAGAGACATTCTTATCAATTATATATTCTTCCTCCAGATTAACAATTACAAGATCAGCTACTTTACCTTCACCAATACATCCTCGGTCATACGTAAGAACTTTTGCTGGATTAACTGACATTTTCTCAACCAACTGTGTTAAGGTCAGCCAGCCCTTCTTAACAAGTTCTGTATACGTAAGTGCAAAAGCTGTTTCTGAACCTGTAATTCCAAATGGAGCACCTAAGAAGGATTTTGATTTTTCTTCCTCGGAATGAGGCGCATGGTCTGTGGCAATCACATCGATTACCCCATTTTTCAATGCTTCCTTCAACGCCAAAACATCATCAGCCTTACGAAGCGGCGGATTCATTTTATAATTAGCATCATCCGAGGGGATATCTTCGTCGGTTAGCACAAAATGATGAGGACAGACTTCTCCCGTAATAGAAAGGCCTTCTGCCTTGGCTAATGCAAGCATTTTCGTACTATCTTTTGTTGATATGTGACAAAGGTGTAATTGTGCACCAGTTTCTTTCGCTAGCAGGATATCACGCGCTGTAATTATATCCTCGACCGCATTACTAATTCCAGGAAACGAAAACTCCTCTGCCTTATTCCCTGCATTAATTACACCTTTACCAACCAGACTTTTATCTTCACAGTGTGCGAATACTGGTAACTGATACTGCGCCGCCTGCTTCATTGCCTCTGCATACAAAGCAGTATCCATTACTGACTTACCATCTTCACTTAGAGCAATTACACCTGCTTCCTTAAGTTTAGGTATATCAACTAGCTCATTGCCAATTTGACCAAGTGTAATAGCACCTACTGGAAGAATATTAATAACAGCATCCCGTTTTGCTTTTTCTAATACCATATGAACAATGTCTGCATGATCGGTGGCTGGATTGGTATTTGGCATAGGGCAAATTGAAGTATATCCTCCAGCCGCTGCAGCCATTGCACCAGTTGCTATAGTTTCTTTATACTCGTATCCCGGCTCTCTAAGATGAACATGCAAATCAATGAAACCAGGCATGACATACTTTCCAGCGGCATCAATTATCTGAATCTGAACTTTAACCTTCTCTGTTTCCGGTACATTATCTGCAAGCTTGATTTCTTTCGATACTTTGATAATTCTGTCATTTTCAATTAGTACATCAAATAATCCCTCACGACGTGACAAAGGGTCAATTACAAATCCGTTTTTTATTAAGGTAAGCATTGTCTCTCCTTATGAATTACAATTGTGCTTCTTCCAAATCATCAAGAATCCTACGATCAATGGTTCCTTCCAGTTCTTCCTTATATAACCATCTGGTATCAACAAGCTCCTCTGATAAAACTACTTCATCAAAAGTAACTCTGCAAAGAAAGCTAATACCTATATTAAATACATCACCTGTCATAAAGGACCAGGTATATAGTATTCGGTCTAAAGTCGCTGGTAATCCGGTCTGTTCGGTTATTAATCTTAATACTGCCTTTTCAGGTTCTTCACCAAATTCAATAGCTCCATCAATAAACCCCCACTGATAGGGTTCCGAAACACGATCATCAAACCATCTGCAAACTGTTAAGTATTTTTCTTCATATTGAACTACTCCCTTAACCAGAATTCTGTATTTCTCCATTGCGCACCTCCTAAACGTTTTTTTAAATTATAATAACTATTCAGAACCCAGCTCAAAAACCTGTGCATTTATTCTGAACTGTTACAATTTAAGTCAATTTAACTTTGTCCTGATAAATAGGTAATAAACTGCTGTGCTGTCCTTCCAGACATACCGCCATGGGATAGTTCCCATCTGTTCGCCATTGCAAACAATTCTTCCTGTGACAAATTAATACTCCCTTGTCGTTCAGCCAGTACTTTTACAATATTCATAAACTCTTTTTGGGCAGGTGCAGAGTAATTAATCGTAATACCAAAACGTGCTACAAGGGATAACTTCTCTTGCATGGTGTCTGAACGATGCAATTCCTCCGTAACCTCCATATCCGAACGATCCGACCAGGTTTCCCGAATTAAATGTCTTCTATTAGAGGTTGCATAAATAAGCACATTGTCAGGTTTCGTCTCAAGACCACCTTCAATCACTGCCTTTAAATATTTATATTCTATTTCAAACTCTTCAAAGGATAGATCATCCATATAAATAATGAATTTATAATTGCGGTTTTTAATGGTTGCAATAACAGTTGATAGATCTTCAAATTGATGCTTGAATAGTTCAATCATTCGAAGTCCATCCTTGTAATACTCATTTAAGATTGCTTTTACCGAAGTTGACTTCCCTGTTCCGCTATCTCCAAAAAGAAGCACATTATTTGCTTTCTTCCCTTCAATAAAGGCTCTGGTATTGTCAATTAACTTCTTCTTTTGCAACTCATATCCCACTAGGTCGGTTAATAGAACTTCTTGCATATTAGTAATTGGGAATATCGTTAGCTCGCTTTTATTACGTTGAATGCGGAAGGCTTTGTTTAGTCCAAAAATTCCTACTCCGTAATCCTTATAAAAGTTAGTAACATGTACAAATATCTCTTGCTCATTCTTTGAATTATTTACTGCATTACTAAGCATTTGCACTTTTTCACTTACGCTTTGATTATAGCGATCGCTGCTTTTCTTCATAGCACAATAATTAGTTATAATACTAAAGCAATTCACTCCTAATTCCTGTTCTAAAGAGCTAAAGTCAAAATCAAACAACTGCTTGAATATCTTAAAATCATTCTTTGCAAATTGATTTACTGTACCCTCTTTTGCTCCAACTTTTTCACAGGTAATACTAAAAGGGTTCTCTGCTGATATTAAAAGATAAGCCAAATAATTATGCCACAGGTTTTTATCAAAGCCATAATTTGTAGCCAGTTCCAACAACTGGTTGATGAACTGATAAAGGCGATCTATAAGGTTATCCTTCTTAAAGCCTTGCTTCTCTTCATACTTAAGTCCTTGGTTCTCTCCGTCCTTAAGTCCTTGGTTCTCTTCCTTGTTTATCAGATCCACTTCTTTCATAATATCTGCGAGGTTAAGAAGCAAGCAGTCCTTATCAAAATTCTTATAAATAATCAAACGAGATATTAAACGGTACATCACTTACCTTCTTTCTCATGTGAATAATATAGCATACCATCTTATCAATTCAGCCATAAGCTTAATTTTGCTTTGCTCATCTCGTTAAGGCAGAACTTGTATGGCAGAACTATTATCTACATTCTATGTGGTGCTTTGAAACCAAGGAGTGTGATACACTGCTCTAAAAGTTCTTGAACTAAAGTAATTAATAAAATCCAAGAAGCCTGCTTACTGGTATCTTCTTCTGCGATAATTTTGGTATCATGATAAAAGCTATTAAAAGCATTTGCCAAATCATAGATGTAAGCACAGATTCTATGAGGAGCAATCTCTTCGTAAGCTGATTTGATAACTTCATTAAACTTTGATATTTCAAGCATAAGTGCTTGTTCGTTAACAGAACTTGCAGGTGAAATAGTTTGATTATCCGCCACCTTTTTGTTTAACTCCATATATTTAGATAAAATGGACTTAATTCTTACAATGGTATAAAGGATGTATGGACCTGTATCCCCTTCAAAGGAGGTGAAACGATCAATATCAAAAACATAATCTTTTGATATCTGATTGGACAAGTCACCGTATTTTAAAGCTGCAAGACCTACTTGTGCTGCAATTTCTCTTGCTTCAGCTTCCTCCATATCACGATTTTCCATCATTTTGCGATATACTTCCTCATTAACGCCCTTGATTAAATTCTCAAGACGCATTACACCACCTTCTCTGGTCTTAAATGGTTTTCCATCCTTGCCATTCATAGTACCGTAGCCGATATGAGTAAGCTTGGTGTCCTCATGAACTAACTTGGTTTTTCTTGCACAACGGAATACTGTCTCAAAGTAGAGCTCCTGTCGCTTGTCTGTTACATAGACAATATGATCAGGCTGAAAGAGCTTCATACGTTCTACAATTGTAGCTAAGTCAGTTGTATTATATAAGGAAGCACCGTCAGTTTTTAATATCATACAAGGAGGAACTTCTTTGGTATCTGTCTCTTCCTTAACATCGACCACCAAAGCACCTTCACTAATTCTTGTATAATTGTTATCCTTTAAATATTGCACCATTTCAGGAATATATGGTTGAACATCACTTTCCTTCTTCCATAACTCAAAGGATACATTTAAAATATCATATAGACGTTTTACATCGGTAACCGATACGGTCATCATATGATTCCAGATAGCCGTATATCCCTTATGTCCTTGCTGTAATAAATAGGTAATCTGTTTTGCTTCTTCTCTAAATTCAGGATTTTCTTTCGAATACTCACTTGCTGCTGGATAGATTTCCTCCAGCTCTGATATTGTAAAAGGTGCTTCCTTGGGATATTCCCCTTGAAAGTCCTCATCAAAATATACTAACTCCGGTTTACGTCTCTTTAATTCATTGATAATCAAGCCCATCTGTGTTCCCCAATCACCCAAATGAACGTCACCAATTACTTCATTACCGCAGAAGCGAAGCAGCTGCTTTACACTTTCACCTATTACTGCAGAACGCATATGTCCAACGTGAAGTGGCTTCGCAATATTGGGACCGCCGTAATCTATGAGAATCTTCTTTGGATTCGCTTCTTTTTCGCATCCAAATTGTTCTGTGCCTCTCATTTTATTTAAGAAATTTGCAAGAAATTCATCACTAACCTTAATATTTATAAAACCTGGCATAATTGCTGTTATTTCCTGAAAGGTTGTACTTTCTTTTAATACGTCAACAATTTCCTGTGCAATTTTAATAGGTGCTGTTTTATATTCCTTCGCTGCAGCCAAGGCACCATTACACTGATATTGACATAAATCAGGTCTATTTGACAGTGTTACCATACCATATTTTCTATCAAAACCTTTGTCCGCAAAAGCTTGTTTCAATTCATCACTGATTAATTCTATTATTGTCTTCATAAAAACTCCGTTCCACCGCCTACCGCGGTCATTTCTTAATTCAAAAATTACTTTATCATAGTATCCTTGGATTGTCATCATATAAACTTTAATTTTACTAGATTCTACCTTTGTATCATTCAAATTAAACTGTTTGTTTTTTGTTATTTTCTTCCTTTTTTCGAATTTTTCTTTGATTTTTAAACATTTTAACAGAAAATACACTTATAATTATAAATAGATACTGTTTTTTTTATTAATTCTATTGTATATTATTATAGAGAAACTTTCTATGAAAAAGTTGGAGACAATTGGATGTGTTGGGGAACATGGCAGATTTTCTTAAGTCATAGAAATGCTCGGAGATAATCATGAATAACGGAAGGAGAACTATCATGTTCGGGCTATATTTTGGTCAATATCTCGTAGAAAAAAACAAACTTACCCGACCACAGTTTGAGGAGCTAATCGAGCTTCAAAGTAAAACTAGGGTTAAGCTAGGGTTAATTGCTGTATCAGAAAAATTATTAACACCAAAGCAGGCGGACGATATTAATGATATTCAAAAATCTATGGACCGTCGCTTTGGTGACATTGCGATAGAAAAAGGATATTTATTAGCAGAGGAAGTTACCTATCTACTTAATACACAAGGTAATCCGTATCTACAATTTGTACAAACCTGTACAGATCATAACATTTTAACTCTTTCAGAAATTGAAGCCTACCTTGAAGATTTTAAGAAGGATAATAATTTATCCTCCACTGCATTGGATGCCTTAAAAACGGGTGATATTGATCGTATCATTTCAATTTTTGTGGACAAGCAAGATTCCCTGGCTTACGATTGTATTGGTCTGGTAATACGTAATATGGTTCGTTTTATTGATAGTAACGTTATCTTAAAGCGTGCATATAAAGTCCCTGTTCATTCCTTTGGAGCGCTTGCCTCACAAAGAATGATTGGTGATCATGAGTTTTTTGTTGGCCTATCCAGTGAAACAAATGAATTGCTTCAGATTGCCAACCCCTTTGCAAAAGAAAGTTTTAACAGCATGGATGAGGATTCCTTTGATTCAGTGTGTGAGTTTATAAACTGCTCCAATGGCTTATATGCTTCAAAATTAAGTCACGAGAATATACATATTGATATGACTCCTCCCCTATATTACTCCAATCAAAAGATAACGACAGAAGGTGAACTCCAAGTAGTTCCACTTGT
Organism: Bacillota bacterium; assembly: GCA_023407575.1. GTDB lineage: Bacteria > Bacillota > Clostridia > Lachnospirales > Lachnospiraceae > Mobilitalea. The sequence goes on along the minus strand of JAEYLX010000069.1, from coordinate 123,942 downwards.
AATCAATGGTGACCAAGTTAACTTAGTTGTAGCGGTTAATCAACCGCTTAGTGTAGCTTAGGAGGGGAAAATAATATGGCTAAAATTCTTTTAGTGGATGATTCCAAAACATCCCGAAAAATATTAAAGGGAATTCTTGAGGAGAGTGGTCACGAAATCATTGGGGAAGCTGTTAACGGTGAGGATGGTATCGCGAAATATAAAGAGCTTAAACCTGAACTCACAACAATGGATATCACTATGCCAATATTAGATGGTCTGGAAGCCTTAAGACAGATAATGGAGTATGACAAATCTGCAAAGGTAATTATGGTAACAGCTGCTGGACAAAAATCAAAAATGGTGGATGCCATTAAATATGGTGCTGCAGAGTTTCTTGCGAAACCTTTTGAAAGTTCTCAGATTATTACTATTATAAATAAGACCTTAGGTTAGGTTGGTTGGTTTTTTCGTACTAAATATAATATGCTTATCTTAACATAATACTTAGTATAAAAAGAAGGAACGGCTGACAAACTGCTAGCGTTCCTTCTTTTTATGAATTTAATTCTTCTGCAAACTATCCATTCTTTATCATTAGCTATATTTATGGTTGACTAGGTATAATAATTACGGCAATAATATAAGCTATAATACCAAAACCAGCAGTAAATCCTAAGATTACCCATAATAAGCGGATTACAGTTGCATCAATACTTAGATAATTAGCCAGGCCGCCGCAAACACCACTTATCATCTTATCACTTGTTGATCGATATAATTTTTTCGGTTCCATATAGTTACCTCCTTCTATTCTTATTATTTACATTCCCATCAATTAAAATCTACTGTAATTTTACCAATTCCACATTCTAAGTTCAACTGGTTATCAGTCGCATCATTCTCAATATTATCAAAACGATGATAACTATATCCATCAATTTCTATATCTCCGATACCAACGTCAAATTTATAATTATAATCGTCTTTATCGCCGTTAAGTAATAGACTAACATCTCCTACTCCAGTTTCAATGGAATTTCTACCTATTACGGTACCTTCAACTGCAATTCTGCCAACTCCACATTCCATATCAATGTCTTTTAAGTTAACATTTTTTAGATCCATTTCTCCGGCTCCAACTCTATATTTTGAAATATTGCTTAAATTTAATTCATCTACAGATAGCCTTCCTGCATCCACATTAAAGTCTCCTGTCGTAGCATGAATTGTATCCGCTTCTACCATACCTGCTGAGATATCTAATCGAAAATTTCCTGCAACAAAATCCTTAGGCATTGTGATTGTTATTTGAGGTATATTCTCCTCTCTCCAACCAAATAACCCTTTTAAGTGAAAGTTGGTGCCAAATAATTTAATACTATTCGTCTCATTGGCACGAATATACCAAGTTCCCTCTGATACATAGGATTCCAGTTCATCCTTTAGTAAATTTATTGCATTTATTGAAAAGTTATTACCTTCAACTATTTCTACGTTACCATAGGCAATCTCAAAGTCAATGTTCTCAACTCCAGTATAGGTTCCCTCAGTGGTTGCTATCCTAATATCATTGTCAAAAGGATTCGAGGCCACTACAATTATTAGTATCGCTATACCAAAAAACAAGGATAATAATCCAATAGAAAGCCATATCTTTGAAAATGTTTTCATGCCATCGCCCCCCTATTCTTAAATGGTAATCTACAGATGTCAATAAAGAAGCGAAACATTGCAGGTAATACTGTTCTGCAAATGAAAATACAAAATAGAGTGAGTATCATTCCAAGTCCAAATAGAATTAAGCTAATTCCTAAAAACAAAATTCCAATTAGAGGAACACTTAATTGTATTAATCCATAGAAGAATACAGCAACTCCCGATACAATCAATGCAATACCTGCCACACCGAAGCCAAGTAATATTCCTAACACTGCACAAACTAATCCGAATGCAACTCCAAGGATGGATAAAAATACCGGAAACCAAATCGGACTGGTTAGTAATGCTATTATAATAATAACCGATCGGTTGGAGGTGCTTCCGTTTGTATTACGGTTGCTAGCACCACGGTCATTTGAACCTTCCTTTGATTCATAATAGGACTGCTGTGTTTTCTGTTCTTCTTTCCTTTCTTCATGTCCCTTAGATGCAGCTCCCACAACTTCATACTTTTCTTCTTTATATATGGTATCCTGGTATCCCTTTTCCGTGTAGTAACCTCTGCTTTCACGCTCGTCAGGATTTGCAGTTAGATCTGCCTTGATAATCGCAGCAACTTTCACAGGTGAGCCAAGTTCCTTGATAATTTCTTCTTCTCGATCTTCGCCGGCATCTTCAAAATACCCGTTATAGTAACGCAGTGCTTCCTCTCGCTCTTCTGAAGGAATATCTGGCAATAGTTGCTCGAGTTCCTTCATAAATTCCAGCTTTGTCATCTATTTCACTCCCTCCATAATATCATTGATCTTTTTTATATATACTTCCCATTCGTCGTAATACAATCTTAACTGTGCCATTCCTTTGTCTGTGATTTTATAATAACGGCGATTTCTACCTCCAAATTCCAAATCATATACCTCAAGGCACTCTTCCTTCTGTAGCCTCCTAAGAACCGGATATAGTGTGCTCTCTGATATTTCAATTGCCATTCGAACATCCTGGGTTATTTTATAACCGTAGGTTCCATCCGGTTCCTTAGATACAACAGCGAGAACAATAGCATCGAGTAATGCTGAACCGGTATTAAATATCATATGACCAACTCCTTCCATTTCAAATTATAATACTATTAAATTAGTTATATTGTTAATTTAATAATACTATACAACGTATAATATTATATGTCAATATAGAGAATGATTAATATTTGATTAGAGGATTTTAATTAATTAAAAAAGCAGTACCAAAAGTTTTATCTTTCAGTACTACTTTATATATTATAACACTATTTATTTTAACTAACGATTACTTACACTTATAGGTATGCTCCAAGTGATAGTGGAAAGGTAATATTATTGTTGCAATGTTCTTATGCTTACTTAGGTTCTGACTTAAGAAATAAGTCGTCTGGTTATGCAGGATATTATCGTACCAATGCTCTGTTATAAACTTCAGTATAATAACAGAAATATTCTCACCATGCTTTAGTTCTTTTTCCCTTTGGGATAGGTATTCATCCATTGGTTTAATAATGTCACGATAAGGTGTCTCAATAATTTTAAGTTCGATCGGTATTTTTAACTCTTCCCACTGTTCCCTAAGAACTCTTGCATGTTCCGGATGACGGCAAACATGCAGAGCTGTTATATTATTTGAAATTGAATTCGCATAATTAATTGCCTTTAAGAATGGTTTGTTAATATCATGTACCATCATGATGCAATGTGTAGTGGATACTACATCTTTATCATAATAAGGATAAAAGGAACTTAACTTTAACTCCTTACTTATGGATGCATAATGACGTTGTACTGACCACATTGCAATCATAATAGCTGGTAGTGCTATTGCAAGTAGCCATGCGCCGTCCATGAATTTGGTATAGAATACAATAACGGAAACTACAAGAGTGACAATAGCACCAAATCCATTAATTGCAGCTTTGTATTGCCAATGCTTCTCTTTATCTTTAAACCACTGCTTGAAAATACCAAATTGAGCAATGGTAAAGGAAATGAAAACTCCTACGGAATAAAGTGGTATTAATAAATGGGTTTCACTTCTAAAGGCAATAATAAGAACCGAAGACATAATAAATATGAACATTATACCATTGGAAAAGCTTAATTTCGTACCTCTTGATGAAAATTGGCGTGGTACATATCCATCATGTGCCAGAATATACAAAAGCTGTGGTAACCCATTGTATGCAGTATTTGCTGCAAGTATAAGAATAAGTGAAGTAAATACTTGTATCATATAATACATAAAGGTATGACCAAAAACAGCGTTGGATATCTGTGATAAGACCGTGTGTCCATGCACTGGTGCAACTTGTAAATGTACAGCAAGTATTGATGTACCGCCGAAAATAAATAAGATGATTGCACCAAGCATAAATAGAATATGCTTCGCATTTCTAGTAGAAGGTTCTTTAAAGCTAGGTACAGAATCGCTAACTGCCTCAACACCGGACATAGCAGAACATCCTGAAGAGAAGGCTTTTAACAGAACCAAGGCTCCAATGCCCTGTAACGTTTCTTCTGGAATTATTGGTGTCGTATAATCAATGGGTTCCAGATTACCGGATAATAGCTTAATAAAACCGGTAATAATAAGAATAGCCATTGAAAATATAAAGATATAAGTAGGTAACCCAAAAATCTTAGAGGATTCTCTAATCCCTCGTAAATTAATTAATGTAATAATTGCCACACAAACTAAAGAAAGTGGTATTTTATAATCTTGCAAAACAGGAAAGGCTGATGACAGTGCCGCAGAGGAAGAAGATATACTAACTGCTACCGTTAGGATATAATCAAAGGTTAATGCTGCCGCTGACAATAGAGATGCTGTCTTGCCTATATTCTCTTTAGCCACCACATAAGCACCGCCGCCCTGTGGATATTTATCTATAATCTGTGAATAGGAAACTACCAATATTAATAGGAGCAGTATGATGGGTAATACGATAAATGGCAGAGCATCAAAGGCATAAAAACCTATAGCTGGAATTAATACAAGCAATATTTCTTCAATTGCATAAGCAACAGATGAAACTGCATCACTTGCCATAATTGGCAATCCCCACAACCTTGATAATTTCTCATGACTTAGCTCATTATTTTTTAGTGGTTTTCCAAGAATTACTTCTTTGACATTCATATATTTTCTCCCCTGGTGACTTGTTGTAACCGCTTCTTAACCCCTATAACACCTTTGTTATGGGGTGCGCATTGCTGTAAAATGAAGCACATTATCCTCTAACAACTTTTTATTATATCGCCTTTGATATAAAGATTGTATAAAGATTTTAGCAACCCCCTTAAGATTCTATAAATATATTTTTACACGATTGTCCTATTCGTATACTTACATCATCTTCTATCTAACTGAAAGTAACACACCCTGCAAATTTCTTATGACTGTATAAAGCTGTTGGTATCACAAGTGTAAACAAGATGAAACGAAAAGTCGTTTCACTTATTATTAATCAAAAAAGGCTGTTCGAATTTACTTACCATAAATTCGAACAGCCCCTTAATATAGATAAAATTATCTTATTTAGTTTTTATAATTATATTACCAAATACCTTGTGCCATCATGGCAGTAGCTACCTTTTCAAAGCCTGCAATATTGGCTCCTATAACATAATTACCTTCTGCCTGATATCTCTTTGCTGCATCATCCATGCTATGGAAAATATTAACCATGATTTGCTTTAATTTTGCATCTACTTCTTCAAAGGTCCAGCTATAACGCTCGCTGTTCTGAGTCATTTCTAATGCAGAAGTTGCAACTCCGCCTGCATTCGCTGCCTTTCCTGGTGCAAATAATACTTTATTAGCAAGTAAATATTCTGTTGCTTCAAGGGTAGTTGGCATATTTGCACCTTCTGCTACCGCAATACAGCCATTTGCAACTAAAGCTTTTGCGTCCTCCAACTGAAGTTCATTCTGTGTAGCACAGGGAAGAGCAATATCGCATTTCACGCTCCATACGCCTCTGCCTTCATGATACTCAGAATTTGGTCTGTATTTTTTGTATTCTGTTAATCTTGCACGTCTTACTTCCTTAATTTCCTGAAGTGCCGTTAAATCAATACCTTCCGGATCATATATCCAGCCGTTAGAATCGCTACAGGTAACGCATTTGGCACCCAACTCATGAGCTTTTTGGATTGCATAAATTGCAACATTACCAGAACCGGATACTGTAGCAATCTTACCTTTGATATCCTTACCATTACATTTTAGCATTTCTTCAGTTAAGTATAATAACCCATAGCCAGTAGCCTCAGTTCTTGCTAAGGAACCACCATAGGTTAATCCCTTACCGGTAAGTACACCTTCATATGAGCCAGTTATTTTCTTATACTGACCATACATATAGCCAATTTCTCTTCCGCCAGTACCAATATCCCCTGCAGGAACATCCACATTTGCTCCAATATATTTATATAATTCTGTGATAAAGCTTGTACAGAAAGCTAAAACTTCTCTGTCTGATTTACCCTTTGGATCAAAATCAGAGCCACCTTTGCCTCCGCCGATAGGTAGACCTGTTAATGAATTTTTGAAAATCTGCTCAAAGCCCAGGAATTTAATGATACCAAGATTTACAGAAGGATGTAAACGTAGACCACCCTTATAAGGTCCAATTGAATTATTGAATTGTACACGATAACCTGTGTTAACCTGTACATTGCCGTTGTCGTCCACCCACGGCACTCTGAATTTAATTTGTCTGTCTGGTTCCACAAGTCTTTCTAATAATGCTTCTCTTCTGAACTTGTCCTCATTAGCATCCACAACTGCTCTTAAGGATTCCAGAACTTCTTTCACTGCCTGATGAAATTCAGGCTCGGCTGGGTTCTTTTTAACCACAAGCTCGATTACCTCATCTACGTATCCCATTTTTAATCTCCTTTGATTAAAATTAGTTAGTTTTTGCAAAAAATGTAATAATTAATTCGCATGTATAATTATACTGAATTCATTGTATCAAGGCAATAAATTTATTATCAGATTTCTATATTTATAAATTTCTTCCCTAAATGAATGCAAGAAAATAATATTGCAATTTAAATATAACAGCTATACTATGCTTCTTCCGAATGTAAGGGTATTCATTTTAATGCTTCTGTGCTATAATTCTTTCAAAGAATTTGCATATTATTAATAATACAGACTTAAAAATACGTTAGTTTTAAAGGAGATCCTATGGCATTTGATGGAATTGTAATTGCCAATGTAGTAAAAGAATTACGCGATACTCTACTTGGCGGTAGAATAAATAAAATAGCACAACCCGAAAAGGATGAATTGATATTAACAATTAAAGGACAAGCAAGAGAACAATACAAGCTGCTGCTTTCTGCTGGAGCAGGATTACCTTTAATTTATCTCACAGAAAATACTAAACCAAGTCCTTTGACCGCACCTAATTTTTGTATGCTTTTAAGAAAACATTTAAACAGTGCCAAAATATTGGATATTACACAACCTGGACTGGAACGAATTATACAATTTAAAATGGAACACCTGGATGAAATGGGTGATGTCTGTGTCAAATATCTTATCATAGAATTAATGGGAAAACACAGCAATATCATCTTCTGTGATGAAAGTATGAAAATCGTAGACAGTATTAAAAGAATCAATCAATTTGTAAGCTCGGTACGAGAGGTATTACCGGGTAGAGATTATTTTATTCCTGCCACACAGGAAAAGCTTAATCCTCTGGAATTGACCTACGAACAATTTTCTAATGCCATCTTATCAAAACCCCAAGCCATTGGTAAGGCTCTTTACACTAATCTTACAGGTATTAGCCCTTTACTGGCTAATGAATTGTGTTATCGTGCCTCTATTGACGCAGAGGATTCCACAGAAGCACTATCCTCGGAAGCAGGTTTGCATCTGTTTCGTAATTTTGAGCGCTTTATTGATGAAGTTAAGTCCGGACACTTTACCCCTAACATAGTAACAGATGGCAGTAATGCAATAGAATTCTCCAGTGTCGCTCTCACTTGCTATGCCAGCTATGAAGTTCGTCCCTATGCCTCAATTTCCGCGCTATTAGAAGAATATTACGCTTCCAAAAATGCCTCCTCTCGTATGAAGCAGAAATCTTTTGATCTTAGAAAGGTTGTATCTAATCTAATTGATCGAACCAGTAAAAAGTATGATTTACAAAGAAAACAATTACAGGATACAGAGAAAAGAGATAAGTTCAAAGTATATGGTGAATTATTGACTGCCTATGGTTATGGTCTTGAACCAGGTGCTAAGGTTTTGAATACAGTAAATTATTATACTGACGAAGAAATCAGTATTCCGCTAGACCCAACCCTGTCGGCCATGGAAAATGCAAAAAACTATTTTGAAAAATATAATAAGCTCAAGCGTACCTTTGATGCACTTACTAATCAGGTGCAGGAGACCGAAGATGAATTAAAGCATTTGGAATCCATAAGAACTGCGTTGGAAATTGCTTCACTTGAAGAAGACTTAGCTTCCATAAAGCAAGAGCTCACCGAGTTTGGATATGTTAGACGTAAATTTACCAGCGGTAATAAAAAGCTTGAGAAGAAAGTGAATCCTAAAAAATCAAATCAAAAGAGCAAGCCTTTGCACTTTATTTCCTCCGATGGTTATCATATGTATGTAGGAAAGAATAATTATCAAAATGACGAACTTACCTTTCAATTCGCTGATGGTGGTGACTGGTGGTTTCACATTAAGAATAGTGCCGGTTCCCATGTTATTGTAAAGTCAAAGGGAGAAGAACTACCTGATCATACTTTTGAGGAAGCTGGCAAATTGGCTGCGTATTATTCCAGTTCCAGAGAGGCAGCTAAGGTCGAAATCGATTATACCCTAAAAAAGAATGTAAAGAAGCCCAATAAGGGTAAACCTGGATTTGTAGTATATTATACGAATTACTCCATGATATCTTCTACAGATATTACAGGTATAACCTTAGTTCAATAATATAAAATAATACTACAATAAGACAAAAGTTTTAATATAATATTGCTTAACTTGAAGGGCTGTAGGTTGATTAAAAGTTTATATCTGAAAGGAGAAATAAATGATAATTGCAGATTACCACGTTCACTCTGATTTCTCCAGTGATTCAGTAACTCCAATGGAACAAATGATAGAACGTGCAATAGAATTGGGGCTTAGGAAACTTTGCTTTACTGATCATATGGATTACGATTATCCTAAAGAGAGTGACCTTCGCTTTGTATTTGATCCAGTTGCTTATTTCAAAAAACTGGAGGAATTAAAAGACCGTTACAAGAAAAAACTACAAATCCTGACTGGTGTTGAATTAGGATTACAGCCACATCTTGGAAGCAAATTATATGATACTATCAATAATTATAACTTTGATTTTATTATTGGTTCCTCCCATGTGGTAAATTGTTTAGATCCCTACTATCCTGCCTATTGGGAAAGCCGTACAACAGCCCAGGGAATTAATGATTATTTTCAATCCATTATTGATAATTGCAAAGCGTTCCAAGGTTTTCATGTCTATGGTCACCTGGATTATATTATTCGATATATTCCCGGTCAAAAGGAACATAAAATTGACTATGCCTATTCTGACTATGCTGATATATTGGAGGAAGCCTTAAAAACAATTATTTCCTATGGAAAAGGAATTGAAATCAACACAGCAGGCCTTAAATATGGTCTGGGCTATGCACATCCCAAACCAGAATTACTTCTCCGTTATAAAGAACTGGGCGGTGAGATAATCACAGTTGGCTCTGATGGTCATAAACCAGAACACCTCGCCTACGACTTTCCTGTAGTACCTGACCTACTAAAAAGCTGCGGTTTTAAATATTATGCTACTTTTGAACAGGGAAAGCCCGTGTTTGAGAAGATTTAAAAGCATTTCCTTTTATATTAATTTATATACTTTTATGCGTTAGGAGCCTTTATGTTATTAACTGATGAACTAAAAAATCATGGATTCCTATTACAAAATGTAAATCATAATGATTTGGAATATTATATCAATGTTAAAAGAACCTGCTACAAAACGTATGTGGATGAACATTACGGAGGATGGGTTGAGAATACACAAATTGATATGAATACAGCGATATTTACTAAGACAATTAAAGACTCTTGTTTTAAAAAAATAATATTAAATGATGTTATTGTTGGTTTTCTATCATATAACGAAGGAATAGATAGAATAGATGAAATATCAATTCAAATGATTGGAATAGCCCAGCATCAGGGAATAGGCTCCTTATATTTGCAATATATAACTGCACTTTCCATAGAAAAAAAGAAACCAATATTTTTAAAGGTATTTAAAACTAATCCAGCTCAAAATTTATATAAGCGGTTTGGATTTGAAACATATGCTGAAACAGTAACTCATTATTTAATGAGATTTAATTAATTATTTTCTAACCTTTTAGAACCACAAGAAAGAACGGATAAACGTTTCCCCAAATGTACAGTTTGACAGACAAAATGTCTTTCAATCTGTGTGGGGAAATGTTTATCCGTTCTTTCTGTTCTTTATATATATGAATAATCATTCCTATTTCATTATGGTTCCGCCACCAAGTACGTAGTCTCCCTCATAGAAAACAACTGCCTGTCCTGGGGTAATCGCACGCTGTGGTTCTTCAAAAATACAAACCAGTTCATCCTGTGCAGTCTTCTTAATTCTGCACCTTGCACCCTTATGGCTGTATCTGATTTTAGCTTCAACTTCTATCTCACCGTCCAAATCCTCAATTGCCATAAAGTTCAGGTTATTTGCATATAATTTATCGGAGAACACTTCATTTGCATTTCCAAGTACCACCTCATTTGTCTCCGGTTTTAATTCCACAACAAACATAGGTTGTCCCATTGCAATGCCAAGTCCTTTTCTCTGTCCAACTGTATAGTGAACTAAACCACGATGCTTACCAATGATTTCTCCTGCTGTGTTCAAATAATTACCTGGTACAAGACCACTCGTCTTAAGAGACAAGTCTTGCATCTGGTTCTTTTCCTTCAGGTAATCGGTAATAAATCCTGCATAGTCCTGGTCTGGAATAAAACAGATTTCCTGACTATCTGGTTTATTTGCTATGGGAAGGTTCAGTGAAAGCGCAATTTCTCGAATCTTATCCTTGGTGTACTCACCTACTGGCATTATAGTATGTGAAAGCTGATGCTGGGTCAGATTATATAAAGCATAGGTTTGATCCTTAGCTTGAGTTACTGATTTTTTAATAGCAAATCTTCCATTCGGTAATTTTGCTATACTGGAATAATGACCGGTAGCAATATAATCTGCACCAATATCTAAGGATCTCTTAAGCAAAGATTCCCATTTCACATAGCGATTACAAGCAATGCAAGGATTTGGTGTTCTTGCTTGCAGATATTCCGCAACAAAATAATCTATTACATTTTCTTTAAATTCGTTTTTAAAATTCATTACATAATAAGGGATATCAAGAGCTGACGCCACTCTTCTTGCATCTTCAACTGCACTTAGACCACAGCATCCACCCTTTTCTTCCATAGAACAGACATCCTCGTCCTGCCATATCTGCATGGTAATACCGATTACATCATATCCTTGTTCTTTTAACAGATATGCTGCTACGGAAGAGTCAACTCCACCAGACATACCCACTACTACTTTTTCCATGCATTTCTCCATTATAATCTAAGTTGTTAAATTAAAGAAAGTGCTTTACTTACGACACTCTCTTTCCGAATAATTACTTCAATGAATAGTATCACAACAACATCAAGTATTCTCGAAAAATATGTGTATATTCTATCCATTCTATATTCGTCAAAGGTAATCGGACTTCGAAGCAATAAATTTAATACTCTATTGTCTCCTCTTCCTCATGTATATCGGACTTTGGCTTTTGCAAGCCCTCTATTTTAATTCCTTTTCTTTCAGCATAATCCCAGAGAGCAGCATGGATTGCTTCCTCCGCAAGTAAAGAACAATGTACCTTAACTGGTGGAAGTCCGTCAAGTGCTTCCATAACGGCTTTATTTGTAACCATTAAAGCTTCTTCAACAGTCTTTCCTTTTACAAGCTCTGTAGCCATACTACTGGTCGCTACTGCTGCTCCACAGCCAAAGGTTTTAAATTTAACATCATTTATAATACCTACTTCATCTATATCAAGATAAATTCTCATGATATCGCCGCATTTTGCATTACCAACGGTACCAACACCGCTTGCGTTCTCAATTTCCCCCACATTTCTAGGGTTTGTAAAATGATCCATAACTTTTTCTGTATACATAATTCTTCCTCCAATATTTCTGTATATCAACAATCAGTGTTTTAGCACAGCATCCTATCTCTTCTTAACAAAATCCTCATAAAGCGGAGACATGTTACGCAGTTTTGTAACAATTTCCTTAATTCTATCAACCGTATAATTAATTTCTTCCTCTGTGTTTTCATCACTTAGCGTTAGACGCAAAGAACCATGCGCAATTTCATGGGGTAACCCAATCGCCAGAAGTACATGGGACGGATCTAAAGAACCCGAGGTACACGCAGATCCACTGGACGCACAGATATTGTTCATATCAAGCATGATTAATAGGGATTCACCTTCAATGAACTGGAAGCTAAAATTAATGTTATTAGGCAATCTTCTTGCTTTGTCACCATTTACACGTACATAAGGAACTTCATCAAGAATTCTAGCAATTAATAAATCTCTAAGCTTTTTCTCTTTGTTTGCTCTTTCTTCCATTGTTGCCAAAGCAATTTCTGCTGCTTTACCAAATCCAACAATACCTGGTACATTCTCTGTTCCAGCTCTTCGCTGTCTCTCCTGTGCACCGCCATGAACATAGGAGCGAATTTTTACACCTTTTCTTATATAGAGAAGACCAATGCCTTTTGGACCATTTAATTTATGAGCACTTGCGCTTAACATGCTAATATTCATTTCATTTACATCAATTGGTACCTGACCAAAAGCTTGTACTGCATCCGTATGGAACAACACATCATGCTTCTTTGCAATCTCACCAATTTCTTTAATTGGTTGGATTGTACCAATTTCATTATTTGCAAACATGACCGATATTAATATTGTTGTCGGGCGAATCGCCTGTTCCAACTGATCTAACTTAACTATGCCATATTCATCTACATCCACATAGGTAACATCAATACCATGCTTCTCCATATATTCACAAGTGTGCAAAATCGCATGATGCTCAAATTTTGTGGTTATGATATGATTTCCCTTTGCTGCATAGGCTTCGACTACCGCCTTAATTGCCCAGTTATCAGATTCAGTACCACCAGCAGTAAAATATATTTCTGAAGTATCAGCACCTATTACATTGGCAATTTTTGTTCTCGCATCATCCACTGCCTTTTTATTCTGTGCTGCAAATTCATATACGCTTGATGGATTACCATACAACTCTGTAAAGTAAGGGAGCATCGTTTCAACTACCTCTGGCCTTGTTTTTGTAGTTGCTGCATTGTCAAGATATATCTTCTTCTCCATGTTGCCATCTCCTAATTTATAATTATAATTATGACTTATCTTTGCTTAATTTTATTATCTAACTCTTACATTCCGCAGGTCTGCTTTGCTTTCGGGTCTCCTTCTATTTTGGAAGGTTGAACTTTCTTGCTTTCTGCAACAAGATCCGACAACATAATACCATCAACAGCACCGTTTATACTATCACTAATACGCTTCCAAACATATTTTGTTACACAGGAATCAGAGCCACTGCAGTTACTTTCCCCATTGTTAATTACACAACAATCTACTGGGCTTAAATCTCCTTCCAACGCTCTTAGAATATCACCAACAGATATCTTCTCCGGCGCTACTGCAAGCTTATATCCACCTTGAGCACCTCTAATACTATGAACAATACCTGCTTTTTTTAATTTCGCAATTAATTGCTCTAGATAATTAATTGAAATATCCTGTCGATCTGCTATTTGGCTTAAAGCTACTGCTTCCTCTTCTTCATGGACTGCAAGGTCAAGTATCGCACTTAATCCGTATCTACCTTTGGTAGATAGCTTCATAATAACCTCCATTCCGCCTTATAAAGGCTATATCTTTTTATTATATCTTAATTCCTACTATTTTATTTCCTATCAAAATACTTGGATTTAAATATAGCACTTTGTCTATATAGTGTCAATAGACTTTCTACTTAATATTACTACTTTTACTATTTCCATCCTCTATTTAATTTAGGATATAACTATCTTTATTCCCTAACATAAGTTATTAAAGAAGACAATATATATACATAGAGTAGAATAAACAAGGATCAATTGTATGGAACAAATGGTAATTAGTGCACAACAGGCAAGAAAGATGAGAAGAAATAACATTGTTAAAGGAACGTTAATTTTAACATTTGCAGGGTTTGCCACCAGATTTATTGGGTTTTTTTATAGAATATTTTTATCAAATACTATGGATGCCGAGCTCTTAGGTATTTATCAATTAATCTTTCCTGTGTATGGCATATGTTATACGGTTTATGCTATGGGGATACAAACTTCCATCTCTAGCTTAGTTGCCGCAGAAATAGGAAAACGTAATCCTAAAAATGTAACAAAAATTCTTAGGGTCGGAGTTATCCTTTCGGTCTCCTTAGCTGCCTTTCTTTCGCTTCTTGTATATTTAAATGCTGATTTTATTGCCTACCGTTTTCTTCTTGAGATAAGAAGTGCTGACTCGTTACGAATTATGTCCATTGTTTTCCCGTTCTGTGGTATAACAGCTTGTATTAATGGGTATTATTATGGTCTAAAAAGTGCCGGTGTTCCTGCTTTTACGCAATTGTTGGAACAGGTAGTAAGGGTATTTGCCGTTTACGTAATGGCTCTTTATGCAGGAAATGGAGATATGAGAGTTACCTGTGAGTATGCTGTTATCGGCTTAGTTATCGGTGAGGTAGTCTCCTGCGCATATAATATTTTCTCCATGTTTTTAACGAAGTCTCCTTCTGAACTAATTCCACTTGGCCCTGATGCTAATGCAAAGCCGAACAGAAGAAGAACTATTATTCGTAATATGTTAAGTCAAAGTGTACCACTCTCTGCAAACAGACTTTTACTTAGTATTTTACATAGTATAGAAGCAATCATGATTCCAACTATGCTTAGAAGATATGGCTTAACACCTCAAGAATCCCTAGTTATCTTCGGAGTACTAAATGGAATGTCCATTCCTTTTATTATGTTTCCAACAGCAATCACCAATGCTCTATCTGTGTTATTGTTACCTACAATCTCTGAAGCACAAGCCATTAATAATGATAAGCTAATTGGTCGAACAACTGCTATCTCAATTAAATACAGCTTGATTATTGGTATTATAAGTACTGGTTTGTTCATTGTTTTTGGTCAGGATTTGGGCTACACCGTCTTTCATAATAAATCAGCCGGAGCTTATCTCGTTATCTTAGCCTGGTTATGCCCCTTCCTGTATTTAGCGACGACATTAACAAGTATTATTAACGGACTGGGTAAAGCCCATGTACCCTTTATTAATTCTGTGGTTGCAACCTTATGTAAAATTGCTCTAATAGTATTCCTTATTCCCTCACATGGAATTACAGGTTATCTTATTGCCTTGCTTATTGGTCAATTACTGGTAACTGCCCTTGATATGATGGCTGTGGTCCGACTAGTACGCTTTAATTTAGATAGCATCAATTCACTTGTAAAGCCTGCAATTATCGTAGCAGGATCCTCCTTCATGGTGAAAGCCTGTTATGATTACATACAAAAAATGACGCACATCAGCGGGGTGATTTACTTACTCACCTTTTGCATGTTGCTATGCGTCATTAGCGTTATTTTATTATTGATTACTGGGGCTATCTCAAAAAGGGACATCAGATAGATACAGAGCTATATAACTTATAATCCCTTTTTCCCTGTTCCTTGGCTTGATACAATGCTTTGTCTGCATGATCCATTAATTGCTCGCAATTATTACCAGTATCCGGATATAGCGCAATTCCGATACTACCAGATATATCTATAGCATAATCATCAAACATATAAGTTGTATTTAGTTCCTTTTTAAGAATTTCTGCTTTCTTTATAACTTCGTCAATGTTACTAACATTACCGGCAAAAACGATGAATTCATCGCCACCAATACGGCCAATGATCTCACCATCCGAGAAAACCTCTTTGATTTGGCTAATCACATAAATGAGAACTCTATCTCCACGAAGATGCCCATAAGTATCATTTATACTTTTGAAGTCATCAAAATCTACAAACATCAGCATATGTATGCCGCCAGGGTTGCCTGAAATAAATTTATCAATCTTCTTTATAGTAACTTCTTTATTATAGACGCCAGTCAGAGGATCTCTGGTTGCCCTGTATTCCAGTGCTTCCAGTTCACGTTTTTGGGAATCCACGTTAACTATTTTCCCAATGACTCTGATTGGTTTCTTATAATCGTCATAAATCGTTTTACCCATGATCTGACACCAAATATACTCGCCTAAAATATTCTTAATACGAAACTGTGATTCAATTAAACTTGAACCAGTGGGTAATTCCTGGCATATTTCCAAGTAAATACCCCAATCGTCAGGATGTACCATATCTCTGCGATTTTCACAGTTAGTAAGATAATTTTGAATAACTGGAGAAACACCGAACATGTCCCTGTATTTTTCTGTGTAAACCATTTGATCCAATTTAATATGGTATTCGAAAAGAATATCCTTTGACAATTCAGTTGCTACTCGATAACGTTCTCCTTCAAGTAAAATCAAATTTTGCATCTCTTTTTGTTCACTTATATCAACAAAAACTACGGATAAGGTGTGCTTTCCATCCTTACCCATTGTACTATTACCGTTCATTAACATGTTAAGCCTGCTACCCTCTTTTGTTAGCATCTGAACTTCACATTTGATTGTATCCTGCTTCAATTGAAGCTCAACATTCTTTATAAATTCATTATGATCAGAGGCAACAAAATCAAAAATAGTAGTCTTATTTTCACTCTTAACTATGGTTTTATCATAGCCCAGAATATCATAAAAACCTTTGCTTGCATAAAGAATTCTTCCGTCTTCTTCAAATATAAAATGAACTAAACCCGCACGAATGCTGTTCGTTATTTTCTTTAACTCTAACATCGCCCTGGTCACTCGTTTTTCGCTTTCAAGTCTGTAAAGTAATATAATAACGAATACAATTATACAAATACTTATGAGAAATATCACAAGTGTCAGCAATAGTGTGGGAGTCCTCTGTAAATCGCTGATCAGTTTCATCATCTTATCCCCAATCTTATAACATGCAAATTTGCTATATGAACAAACAAGCGGTTTATAGGGCTTTTCCGTATTATTCCTTCCCCTTAATCTCTTCCATTTAATTCTTTTCCCATATTCTATCCTCTATTATCTGTAGGATAGTCAATCTGGAAAAAAGCCCTATTACTATCATTAATGTATTTTATCATAATAGAGTGTGATTTACCACAACAATTTACTCCCCCAATTATTTTCACACTGCAAATCCAGCAATATTTATTCCAAATATTGATTAATTCTCTTGGGAACATTTGTGACTAGTGTATAGAATGAATCAATATCCATACTAAAAGAGCGAACGGCAGAATAAGCCGTTCGCTCTTTTGAAATAATTTCTGGTTTAAGCTTTTGTTAATTCATTGGCTGCTTTGGTTTTCTTACAAATCGAAGTACAGTAAATAAAACTAAGAGAATAATTCCTATTCCACAACCGATATTTACACCGGCTGTAACCTTTTGGTTAAAGGATATTTCCTGTACGAATTCACTTCCAGGCATTGCTCCAAGCATAACTTTAGAATTGGCAATGACATAAAACATATGATGCATTGCTTCCCTTGCATAATGATAGGTTGCAACATCCTTTTTATCGAATTCAAATCGAGCTGAATCTTTTAAAGAAGTTAACTTAACATCTCCGCCAGCTTCAATCATTTGGTATCCATCCATGAAAACACCGGTATTGGCATTGTCCGTCATAACCAATCCATCAAATGCCCATTCATTACGGAGAATTCCTGTTAACAGGCTGTAAGAAGCACCTGTCCAGGTATAACCAATACGGTTAAAGGCTGTCATAACTGCCTGTGAGGCACGAATATGACGAGTTGCATTCTCATAAGTGCCATCTTCCTTCTGTGTTACATAGTTCAGCTCTATATCACCATTCTTCATAGACATTTCAAATGGCAGTAAGTAGATTTCACGAGCCGACTGCTCATTCAAAAACGTCGCCAGACCAAACTGTCCATCACGGTCACCACGGTGATTCTCCTGATCATTGAATGCAAAATGCTTGATATAGGTATACATACCCTTGGAAGCTGCCCCGTATACTGCGTTGGAACCTACCGCTCCTGAAAGGAAGGGATCCTCGGAATAATACTCACCATTTCTACCAGAAAAAGGAGTACGGTGAATATTCATGGAAGGTGCGTACCAGCCATCGGCACCGCCAATAATTGCTTCATTTCCAATCATGGTACCAAATTCTAACGCAAGCTTCTGGTTCCAGGTTTGTGCAAGTGTCATGGAGTTCGGGAACATTTTTCCGGTACCTCCATAGATTAATCCTGCTGCTGTATCAGCATCTTTAACAAACGGCATATTTACAGATTTAATGAATTCAATTCCATATCCTGAAACACCAATTGCATTATAATACTCACCATAAGTTAACTGATCCAGAAGATCCTCCCACAAGGGGTCATCATAATCCAGACCACGCATTTCAACTAAGGTTAAATTATTATCCTTACCGTACACAATTTCATCATCAAACGATTTAGGATCAACGATAGATCCCGAATCAAAGGAATCCAATTTAGCAAGATTCTCTGCACTGATTGTCTCTGAGTAGGTATAGGATGCTCCATTTCCATTTGCGTCTGTACCATTTATTTCATTACCCCAGGTACTGATTTGTCCGCTCACTTCACCTGCAGAAACTGGAAATGTTCCTGTCCAGTCGTTTCGTGTAAGATACGTATTGTCACCTGCTGCATCGTCAAACTGATTGGTAATCTCAACTCCACTATAACTGTCTGTTGCATATTTTGTTGTATCCGTATCGGTACCTTCTGGTACATAAGAAGCTACCATTTCCAAATTACCTTCTGCTGTCATACCATCTGCAATTGTTTTTCCTTTTGCAGAAAGTATATTGTTAATTGCTTCATGTGAATTTGCTGCAGCTGTGATAAAATACTCGCCTGCATCTAAGATATAAGTTTTTGCATTGTTGGCATCATAAGCCTTTAACTGTTCCTCTGTAAATGTAACAGTCACTGTTTCAGTTGCACCTGCTGCTAATTCTGATGTTTTAACATATCCAACTAACACAACAGAAGCTTTTTCAACTCTATTTTCAATATCATATTTTGTATAGGGACTTTGTGCATAGATTTCCACTACATCTTTTCCGGATGCAGAACCAGTATTAGTCACATCCACCGTAACCGTGCAGACATCATCACTCCATTTTGTAGTCATGTTGCTCCACTGGAAGCTGGTATAAGAAAGTCCATATCCAAATGGAAAGCATACCTCTTCTGTGTAATTGTAATCACCAGCATTTCCCTGGCCTAATACAATATCTTCGTAACGGGTCTCGTAGTAACGATATCCCACATAAATACCTTCATCATAATTAATGTAATGGTACTTAGTAGGTGTTCCGTCTTCGTTGAAATACTGATAATCACCAAAGTTCTGTGCCGCCGGAGAGGAAGCAGCATCCGCAGCGTAGGTGTCTACCGTTCGACCAGATGGATTAACAGCACCTGTTAGTACTCCTGGCAGAGCCGTTAACCCGTCCGGAGCAACAATAACAGACTGAATGCTTGGGAATTGAACTAACCAGTCAAGTTCTAGTGCTGCATTAGAGTTGACCACCAAAACTACATTATCAAAATTATCATTTAAATATTGTAAAACCTCTAATTCTATAGAATCAGGCTCAAGATAACTCTTGGATTGATCTTCTACGACATCAGTGTGGTTGTACATAGAACGAGGCATATCACGTCCTTCACCCGCAACTCTTTTCAGAAAATAAACGGGTGTTGTTCCCTTAACACTCTCTAAAATATCACTTTTCTTTTCTAATTCAGAAAGCGGTACTTCATTAATACTGAAATCTTCATCGTCTCCATAGCTTATGGAGCCAGCACCTAATCCATAATTATTCGTTTTTCCACTGTAAAAATTCCAAAGTATCTCATTAACGGATACTCCTGCATTAGCGAACACATCTTTTAAAGAGATACCTCCACCGAGCAATCCTCCACCAATGGATACCTTTCCTGCATTAACACTGAATATACTAAAGGTCGTATCTTGTGCAAGTGGAAGAATATTATTATTATTCTGTAATAGAACAAGTCCTTCTTCAGAAATACGGCTGTACAAATCGTTCTCTGCTGCACTGATTTCCTCAGCCGTATAATCCGCTTTATTATACTCAAGATCTAATTCTGTGGCATCGATTTTTGAATTGTCCAGAACCTTTTGATTACCACCCATAATGTTATTTACTATTCTGGCATTTTCTGTTAATAATGTGTTTGCTGCAACTATTGCTACAACCATAGCAATAACAAGAACGCCAGAAATCACTGTTTTAATGATTTTGCCTTTCATTGTTGGTAGTTTTTTAGCTTTCTTCTCCTTTTTTCTTTCCATCTCGTCCTCCCAATATCTTTTTCATTACTGGATGAAACACGCTATGCGAGTTTCTCCAGTTATCGCGGGTGCGCTCGTATCTAACAAGGTACAGCTTTGTTAGATACTTCTCTTTACCTTCACGTAAAAAAACCACGCTGTGCACAACGTGGTTTTATTATAGCATTCCTTATTATTTATTATTTTTTAGTAGGCATATTTTGCAATATTCGAGACGTAATTTGTCATTGAATATTCAGACTTTATTACCTCTATTTGAATTTGCAACTCTTGGAATTGTAATTCGAAGGAGAAATATCTGATTCTCCGTCTCAATGGTTACAAATCCATCATATTTTTCAGCAACGTTTATCATACTTTGAATTCCATACCCATGATATCCATCCTTAGGTTTGCTGGAGATAATCTGGTTCTCTTTCCTGCCAATAGTTCCAACAAACGGATTTTCGAATTGTATAAAGATAAGTCCTTTCTTCTCATGCACCAAAATACTTACATGCCTGGACTGCTCATCTTCAATCTTAGTTACACCTTCTATTGCATTATCTAATGCATTTCCAAATAAGGTATAAAGATCAATTGTGTCCATAAAATCCAACAATTTTACATCTGTGACACAGGTCAGGGCAATATGCTTTTCATTGCAGATCAGACTCTTCTCAGTCAAAACAGTGTCCAAAATCTCATTTCCCGTATCCAGAATCGAATCGTAAATCATAATTGAGTTTTCGATTGAATCAATAATCTCTGCCTGACGTTCCTGATTATTAATCTTACGAAGTGCTGCTACCTGATGCTTCAGATCATGGCACTTGCGATTAATAATATCAATATTTTCCTTAGACAGCTCAAACTGTGCATTATGCTTCATCCAAATCTGTTCTTTCAAGGAAAGTTCTTTCTGCAAGGTCAGCTGTTTTACCTGATTCAACTGGCTGTACAATACGAAAATAAAACAAAAAATTGCATAGATTGCATGAATCCATTGAAAATTCAAGACCGCTGCAACCACACTCATAAATAAAACCAGGAATAATACAGAAAGCATCAGCCAGAGTGACTGAACCAAACTAGCTTCATAATGCTGATCCCGTATCATGCGTTTTATAAAGAAATGATAACAAATAATGTATGTTGCCACATGAATAGCTACATATAATATGGTTCCTCCTTCGGCTATGGAAGTCCCTGTAGCTGTATGAACCAGTATCCGGATACAGTATGCAACATGCTCCGTTAGATAACTACAAGTTACACAATAGATTGCCTCGTTCCAGTTTACCTGACAACAAATTCTTATTACCGCTACCATGGAACAAAAAAGTGCAAAACACCAAAATCCGTAAAAAATCACCCATGTTGCTGTATTACCATAGAAATTTGTTTCAAATAACCAGAACGAGTTAAAAACTACGAAAACCAATAACGCTGCCCCTGCTAGCTGCTTGAAAAAATTCTTTCTTTTTTTCAATAAATAAGCATACGCAATAACTGCACCCATTAATTCCAATACAAAATAGATAAAATGTGATAAATTTCCCAGCATGCTTTATCGATACCCCGCTTCCAGATAATCGGATAGCTCCTTAAGAAACACTTTTCTTTTCGGTCTACTAATTGGAACTGTGTGTTCCCCAATACAGACCATATCTTTTTCAATTGCTGTTACCTGTTTCAAATTAACTAGGTATGACTGATTGCATCTTGTAAAATTTGAATCTGACAATTCTTTTTCTATCTTTTTCATAGAATCACGCAGGGAATAAGATCTTTTTTCTGTGAGGATAACTATATTGTGATTCTTAACTTCTACATATAAAATCTCATCGGTAGATACCCGTTCTTTCCCTTCTACCACCGGAAGGAGCAAATATTTTTTCTTTGACTTACGCTGAATCATATTAACTGCCTTGATAATTTTCGTAGAAAACTGAGCATATCGAATCGGCTTTAGGACAAAATCCATCGCATCCACTTCATATCCATTAATGGCGTACTTTGCCATAGTAGTAATGAACATTATAATCACTTCCGAATCCTTTGCACGAATTTTGTGAGCTGCTTCCATACCATCCATGTGCTTCATTTTAATATCCATTAAAATAATATCCCATACAGACTGATAATTTTCAATAATATCCAATCCATCTTCAAAAATCGTTACCTGAAACTTTTCGCCGGAAGCTTCTTGATATTTTTTTAGATAAGCAGACAGCTGTTCCTGAAAATCCTTCTCATCCTCTACAATAGCAATTCTAACCATAAAAACACCCCAATAATTTTTGTTATCGTAAAATTAATAAGCCTATTCTATAGTTTTATCAATTATTTTGCAATGTATATTTATTTTGATAAGCAACTGACCCTTTTTATCTGCTGTTGTATTTTATTTAAATTGCAAAAAAGCACCGCCACTTTTCACTTGACAATGCTTGTATTAAATGCTATTTTTCAAATCATTATTCTGCTTATTTTCGTAATTGATTCTGGATCATACTATTCTCTTCTACAATCTAAATCTGATATTCGGAAGTTCCTTCATCTAACTCATACGGTGTCACCTGATATACGTAGTAGTTGAGCCAGTTCGTATACATTGCATTCGCATGTGCTCTCCAAACGAGATTGGGCCTTTGCTCCGGTTGATTTTCAGGGTAATAATTCTGTGGTAAAGCTATTTCCAGACCTTTCGCAACATCCCTTTTATATTCCTTATCAAGAGATATTCGATCATATTCTGGATGACCCATGACAAAAATCTGTGAAGAATTTTTTGCCATCACAATAAATACTCCCGCTTCTTCAGATTCAGCTAATATAACCAGATCCTCGCATTTAAGAATATCTTCTCTGGAAACTGTTGTATGTCTGGAATGAGGTGCATAAAACACATCGTCAAACCCTCTGACAAAGGGTACTCGTCGTTCACGTACTCTATGTTCAAAGATTCCAAACATTTTACTATCTAAAGTCTTCTTTTGAATCCCGAAATGATAGTATAGACCCGCTTGCCCTCCCCAGCAAATGTGGAGAGTCGATGTTACATTATGTTTTGACCATTCCATTATTTTGACTAATTCATCCCAATAGGTTACCTCTTCAAATTCCATTAACTCCACTGGTGCGCCGGTAATAATTAATCCGTCAAATCTACGATATTTTACATCCTCATAGGTCTGATAAAACTGATCCAAATGGCTGGTCGGGGTGTGAGACCCTACATAGGTCCCAGTAGTAAGAAAGGTTACATCCACTTGAAGCGGAGTATTAGACAGGCTTCGAAGCAACTGAACCTCAGTATCTTCTTTCACAGGCATAAGATTTAATATAGCGATTTGCAATGGTCGGATATCCTGATGCTTCGCTCTGGTCTCATCCATTATGAAGATATTCTCATCTTCTAATATTTTCTTAGCCGGAAGGTCACTCTGAATTTTTATCGGCATAATCAATCACCATTTTCTATAATTTTTGAATATTGTTCCATCTTAGCATGGTTTATGGAAGAAATCAACCAGTAATACAGGCGTAACCCGTTATTTCCCAATTGCATTAATATTCACAGTTATCTAATAATAGAATAAATGCTATTATTGTAACATCCCCAAAATCTCTTCTTCCGCTAGTATCTGAACCCCTAACTCCTGAGCTTTTGTTAATTTACTACCCGCATTTTCTCCTGCAATTAAATAGTTTGTTTTCTTAGAAACACTACCGGACACCTTACCTCCATAGCTCTTTATTAGCTCTTCCATTTCTGTTCTTCCCATATTAGGTAGGGTACCAGTTATAACAAAGGTCTTATCCCCTAATCGTTGGTCCTGTATTCCTTCCTGTTGCTGGGAATAGAAGTTCATTCCTGCTTTCTCCAAACGATCTAATACAGCTTTATTCGAATCGCTTGAAAAGAATTCCACGATAGCGGAAGCGCTGATGGTCCCTACATCTTTGATTGCTACCAGCTCTTCATAGGTTGCTGCCGCAAGTTGTGTAATGGATTTGAATTGTTTTTTCAACTCTGCTCCAGCCTGTTTTCCAATATTTTTAATACCCAAGCCAGTGATTAGTCTGTCTATATCATTATTCTTACTATCTTCAATTGATTTTAATAACTTATCTGTGTTTTTCTCTTTTCCAATCAGGCCTTTTTCTATTAATTCATCCCGATAATTATAAAGATAATAAATATCTGATATATCTTTTAAATAACCTTCTTTTATTAAGGAAATAACATATGCCTCACCAAATCCCTTAATATCCATTGCACCTCGACCAACAAAGTTCATAATATGCTGTTCTAATTGTGCTGGACAGTTAATATTCGTACATCTGGTATCTGCAGAATTCTCGTCCCTGGATGTTGGTTCCTGACAACTCGGACAGGTTGCAGTGATAATATATGGTTCTGTATCCAAAGGTCGTTTCTCTTTCACAACGGATAATATTTCAGGAATTATTTCGCCTGCTTTTCGTACTACAACTGTATCACCAATGCGTATATCTAACTCATTAATACGGTCCTGATTATGAAGAGTCGCACGTTCCACGTTTGTTCCGCATAATCTAATTGGTTCAAAAATAGCTGTAGGTGTAATTCGACCCGTTCTTCCTACAGAAAGTCGAATATCCTTAACGACTGTTTCCTTTTCTTCCGGAGGATATTTGTAGGCAATTGCCCATCTAGGTACCTTTGAAGTAGCCCCAAAAAATTCACGGTCATTTAAATTATCCACCTTAGCAACAGCGCCGTCGATATCAAAAGGTAGTTTACCTCTGGATTCCCCTATTTCAGTAATCGCCTCCCACACCTCATCAGCGGTATGACATAGTTTATAATTCTCAATGACTTTGATCCCTTGTTTACTTAACCATTCCAAGCTTTCTGAGTGAGAAGCAAAGTTTATCCCTTGTACTTCTTGAACATTAAACACAAATAAAGAAAGCTTTCGCTCTTTCACCACTTGAGGATCTAGTTGACGTAATGTTCCCGCCGAACAGTTTCTGGGATTAGCAAAAAGCTTTTTACCAGCTGTCTCAAGCTTTTCATTCACCGCTTCAAAGTCTTCATTCTTCATATAGACTTCACCACGAATTTCAAGATAAGGAACTGGATTTTTCAGTTTAAGTACAACATCCTTAATCATCTTAACGTTTTCTGTAACATCTTCACCTTGACTTATTCCATCTCCTCTGGTAATTGCTACAGAAAGCTCACCCTCCACATAACGAAGAGCAACTGACAGTCCATCAATCTTTTTCTCAACAACAAACCTTGTTTCAGGACGTTCTCTTTTTACTTTATCTACAAAAGAAATAACTTCTTCTTTATCAAATACATCCTGTAGACTTAACATTGGCACTCTATGCTTAATCAGTACGCCTGCTTCTCTTTTTGCTACTCCTCCAACTTTCTGTGTTGGTGAATCTTCCTCTGCATACTGTGGGTTTTCTTTTTCCAGCTTACGAAGTTTAATTGACAATTGATCATACTCATAATCTGTGATTTCCGGATCATCCTGATTGTAATAGCGGTCATTGTGATATTTTATCTGTTCTCTAAGTGCCTCTATTTCCTGTATGATATCCATATATACCCCTACCTTTCTAAGTTTCTTTAGACTTTGGGCCATAGGCACAAAGTAACGTGTAAATTATTCATTTTATAATTCACACTAAACCCTTTTTTATTTTGATATATGAAGGAAGTTTAACATAATAAGTAGACATTTGATGTCTACTTACAAAAAGAACGATTAAGTTCTTCAATTTCTTTTTCCGTTACATTACGATAATCACCAGGCTTTAGTCTACCAAGTTGTATGTTCATAACTCGTATTCTTTGTAATGCGACTACTCGATATTCCAAATACTCACACATTCGTCTGATTTGCCTGTTTAAACCTTGGGTTAATATAATATTAAAGGTAAAACGATCGATTTGAGTCACCTTACAGGGATTAGTTACTTTTTCAAGAATTGGTACTCCCTGTGACATTCTCTTGATAAAATCAGCTGATATCTCTTTATTAACTCTGACGATATACTCTTTTTCGTGATTGTTTTCTGCTCTTAATATCTTATTTACAATATTACCATCATTGGTTAACAAAATTAATCCTTCCGAGTCTTTGTCCAAACGACCAATCGGGTAAATTCGCATCCCATATTTAATGAAATCAACTATATTATTCGGTTCCTTGGGGTCCGTAGTGCAAACAATTCCCTCTGGTTTATTAAATGCAATTAGAACCAGTTTTTCTTCCTTCTTTACAGGCTTGTCACAGAAAGTTACTACACTATTCTTTGTTACTTTTGAACCCATTTGTGCAACAATTCCATCTATTTTAATTTTTCCCTCAGTAAGGTAGCGGTCTGCTTCTCGTCTTGAGCATACCCCTGCTTCACTTAGAAATTTATTAATTCTGATTTCCTCTTTCTCTTCCCCTTGAGAGGTTAATCGTTTTGTTCTCTTTGCCATAGGTTACCATGCCTTTCCATACCAATATGACCTTTTGCCATATGTTTCAATTATTCATTATACTTGATTTTATAATGGGAGTCCACTTGTTTTTACCCTAGGCTTTTTGGCAGATAAAAACTGCTGTAGCGATATTTAAACTCGTTACAGCAGAATAAGAAAACGTATATTTTATGAGAGCACTTATTACTTCTTTATAATACATATACATTATCTACCTTTGTCCAGAGCTAAAGGTATTTTTTCATAGTTTCAATATTTTTCTCTTCTTTTTTTACAAAATCTTTAGCAATGTCTGCACTTACTCCATCTGCATTCTTCTTTGCATGAATTAGTTTTGTCATCTGTGTTACACCCATTGTGCTTCCTTGAATTACCATTTGTGCAATGCTGCTGTCCGTTGGTCTCATTAGTATATTTAATTTTACATTTCCCTTCATAATACTTTTTGTATAAAAGGATTGCTCCTTCACCTTAGTTCCATTTGCGATAAGCTGCTCTTTTGTTTTACTTGCTATCTCTCGATAGTCCCTAAGTTGTTGATGCAGTTCTTTATTCATTTCCCGGTTATCCACCTTATCCATCACTGCCTTTAGTGCTGTAATTCCAATGGAAGCATTTTGGTAGGTTTTCTCTAATAAGTCTAAATCCACATTTCCAATCATAAAAATACTCCTTATACTTTTTAAATAGTATAAGGAGTTCGTTTTAAATTATTCTGTTAGTCTTTTTTTGTTTCCTCTTGATTTTGCTTGCTATTTGCCATTTCAGCTACACTATTCCAGAAGTTCTTCAAATCCTCATCCTTATCCATAGCTTCCTGGCTCTTCTCGTTGGTTAAATTCATTAATGCTACCACATCTTCATCATTACTGCGCTCATTGTAATAAGTTTGTGTTTCTTCATCCATTGTTCCTGAGAAGAATTTAAGTTCGTTATTCTCATCTGTAATTACAAGGAATTTTGAAAGACCTGGTGCAGTTGTGTTTATGCCAGTAAATTTAATTTCATGATAAGCATATACTATATAAGTGCCTTCCTTAAAGCTTTTCTGAACATAAGCTTTAACATCAAGATAGTTCTCAATATATTCGGTCTTCTGCTGAAGTTCTTCCTGAGTTTCTACAGCTGAAGGATCACTTGATAACGCTTTAAGAGCCTCAACATCACGATTATTTTTAGCGGTATAATAATCTTTTACCAGTTGTTCAATCTTAGGATATCCTTCCTCTTCAATTGGATATACTAGAAGAGGTGTGGGGGTAGGTTCCAGTGTCGGAGTAGCTATCGATGCACTTGCTGCATCAGCAACACCTAAAACTTGAACGCTCTCGTCATTGCTTTCAGAATCAGCAGCCAAATCAAATGACTCGGTTTTCATTGTAGCTCTCGCACCAGAATTATCTTCTGCTGCTGTCTTATCATGACTAAGAGAAATAGTTAATAAGCCAATACCCATAGTACTCATTGTTGTCAATAATATTATTTTTTTATATTTAAGTTTCATGTAAAAAACCATGCCTTTCTAGAATCTTGCAAACTTTAAGCTCAAGGCGTTAATTTGCAAAGTGTGTCCATAACAAAAATCCATATGCTTATTTTATCAAAGGTTGATCAAAAAAGCAACCTAAATATTTCATCTTTTTGTAACACTATGTAACAATTTCGTAACATTTCCTAAAATTCTACAAGAAAACACCTGTTATGCCATTGAAAAGTTGAGCTTGCCGATTACTTAATTGGAGGTAACTATTTTTTCATTGTATTTTAATTATACAAAAGAATTAGAAAAATGTATAATGGGAATATAAAACATATAAAAGGAGGGCGTGTTCCTATGAAGAATATATTAGAACAACATATGCTTCATCTAAAAGCAAAAGAACAGAAGTTGTTTACAGAGCCAGAGAATTCATTGAAAAAAAACACTATTGATCCTTTACTGGAAAAAATACAAAGTAAAATTCCCGATAAACTACGTACTACTTTAAATACTGCTTTTTATAAAGGTTTTCAATTAGTTTTTGAAAAAGGAAGTCCCTATATTGAAAAAACCTATGACAAAGATAAGCTGCAAGTTGACTTCGATGTCAATGACTATGCTGTAGATAAACACACATCAAAGAGGCACATGAAACGTCTCGATAAACAAGCCTCTAAATCTCAACTGGTTAACACCTCATTTTCCGCTTTAGAAGGAGGTATTCTAGGTGTGCTTGGTGTTGGTCTTCCAGATATTCCATTATTTATATCCGTAATCTTAAAGACAATCTATGAAGTTGCTCTTAGCTATGGTTTTGATTATACCTCTGATCAGGAAAAGACATATATTCTTCTTTTGATTAGCAGCGCAATGTCTAAGGGTGAGGAGCAGAAAAAAAATGATGAAGAGGTAGAGAAGTTAGGTACTCTATTAGACAATAATTTAATAAAAGAGGTAGACCTTACAACTCAAATGAAAGCCACCTCTGAAGTGTTATCGGAGGCAATGCTTACCACGAAATTCATTCAAGGTATCCCAATTGTTGGAGTTGTTGGTGGAGTTGCAAATTATACTATATTGAATAAGATTACTAGTTTAGCTCGTATTAAATATAAAAAGAGGTATCTAAATAAGAAGTTATCCGATTAATTAATTATCCTTACTCGTATGTAACAATCTTCAAATCGTATTTTGAAGTAATACATTTTAGACCTTTATAAGAGCAAATGTTGCTTTACTTTACAAATTGAATATTATATAATAACATAGTCCGAAAAAGCAGTGTTTCGCTTTTTTGTACTATGCACCTGTAGCTCAGTGGATAGAGCGTTCGCCTCCGGAGCGAAAGGCCGCCGGTTCAAATCCAGTCAGGTGTATGCTATTTCACCTCTTCCAAAATACTAAGGATATCAAACAAGTATATCCTCATATATTTTGAAAGAGGTGATTTTTATGAATTCGTGTGAACTTGTATCGATGATAACCGCTGTGGCCATCACTATCGCAAAGTCAGTTCCACCTGAGGAATTGACCTTAATAACTGCAGTTTTTGGGGAGCTTGCCAGTACTCTATCTACAATACGTATTAAAGAAGCTCTGCTTCTAGAAGCAAAAGAACCAGATACGAACCTCAATCAAGAACAAGAATTAGAGCTTGAACCTGACGTTGATCCTGATATAGAACCAATTGTTTTCCCCAGACCAGCACCTGGCACCTTCCCTATTCGTTAAGTTTATGTTGTTCACATTGTATTAATAAAAGTCTATTACAGAAACTATATATAATTTAATTTAATTTTTATAAAAAAAGGAATGAAACCATTAATCTGTTTCATTCCTTTTTAATAGGCTCGGTATATGTATTATATACCGAGCCTATATCTGTTATTATTTAGAAAACTTTATTATTCAGCTGTATCATAGAGAGAAGCAAGTTTAACCAAGTGGTTATACTTAGCTGCTGCACTCTTCTCAGCATTTGCAAATAATTCTTCTGCTCTTTCAGGATTTTGACGGATTAAGGAAGAGTAACGAACCTCATTCTTAATGAAATCCTGATAGCTTGCAGTAGGAGCCTTGCTATCTAACTGGAATGGATTCTTTCCTTCATTGCCAATGCGTGGATCAAAACGGAACATGTTCCAGTATCCGGATAATACAGCATTCTTAGCTTCCGTCTGGGATAATCCCATACCGCCCTTGATACCATGGCTGATACAAGGAGCATAAGCGATAACGATGGAAGGACCATTATAGCTTTCAGCTTCTACTAGAGCTTTTAAAGTCTGGTTGTAATCAGCACCCATAGAAACCTGTGCCACATATACATAGCCATAGCTCATTGCAATCGCTGCTAAATCCTTCTTCTTAACTTCCTTACCAGCTGCAGCAAACTGTGCAATAGCTCCGGTAGGAGTAGCCTTTGAAGACTGACCACCTGTATTGGAATAGATTTCTGTATCAAATACTAAGATGTTAACATCCTGGCCACTTGCGATAACGTGATCTAAACCACCGAAACCGATATCGTATGCCCATCCGTCACCACCAAAGATCCACTGTGACTTCTTGGATAAGAAATCTTTGTCCTTTAAGATATCCTTAGCTTCACTGCTATCAACAGTTTCTAATGCTCTAACTAATGCACTAGTTGCACCGGAATTCTCACGACCAACTTCATAAGTTGAAATGTATCTTGCAGCTGCTTCTTTCACATCTTCACTGCTGGTGGATGCTGCTAAAGCTTCTACTTTACCTTTTACTCTATCTCTTAATGCTCTTTGAGCAAGTGCCATACCATAACCATACTCTGCATTATCTTCGAACAAGGAGTTAGCCCATGCAGGACCCTGTCCCTTCTTGTTTACAGTGTAAGGTGTAGAAGGCATTGAACCACCCCAGATAGAGGAACAACCAGTTGCATTAGCGATGAACATTCTATCACCAAACAACTGTGTTACTAATTTTGCATAAGGTGTCTCACCACAACCTGCACAAGCTCCGGAGAACTCAAGGAGTGGTTGTTTGAACTGGCTGCCCTTAACAGTAACATCTTTGAATTTCTCTGCTACTTCTGGCTTTTCTTCTAACTTGAATGCATAATCAAAGTTATTCTGCTCTTCTAACTGTGATTCAAGTGGATTCATAATAAGAGCTTTATTGCCCTTCTTACCAGGGCATACATTTGCACAAGAACCGCAACCTGTACAGTCAAGTACGGATACATTAATTGCAAATTCCATTCCAGGCATACCTGTCATAGGAACTTTCTTCATTCCCTCTGGTGCATTAGCTGCCTCTTCTGCTGTCATCGCTACTGGACGGATAACTGCATGAGGACATACATACGAACAGAAGTTACACTGAATACAGTTCTCTGGCTGCCAGGTAGGGCAATCAACTGCGATACCACGTTTTTCAAATGCGGAAGAACCTTGTGGTAATGTTCCGTTTGCTTCTGCAAGGAATGCAGATACTGGTAAGTTATTACCTAACTGAGCATTGATAGGAGTTAATACGTTGTTAACGAAATCAACCACTTCTTTTCTATCTCCACTTACCTTAGCATGAATGTCTTCATCTACAGAACCCTTCCAGCTCTCTGGAACAACGATTTCCTTAATACCTGTTAAACCACGATCGATAGCTTCATGGTTCATTGCAACAACAGCTTCACCCTTCTTGCTGTAAGAAGCAGTAGCTGCGTCTTTCATATATTTAACAGCTTCGTCAACTGGAATAATATTAGCCAATTTGAAGAATGCCGCCTGAAGAATCGTATTGATACGACCACCTAAGCCGATTTCTTTACCAATGCTGATACCATCAATGGTATAGAACTTAATGTTGTGATCTGCGATATAACGCTTAACCTGGCCTGGTAACTGTCTTTCGATTTCTTCCATATCCCAGCCACAGTTAAGTAAGAAAGTACCGCCATCCTTTAATTCCTGAACCATGTTATATTTTCTAACATAGGAAGGATTGTGGCAAGCAACAAAGTTAGCTTCTGTGATTAAGTAGGTAGACTTAATTGGTTTCTTACCAAATCTTAAGTGAGACATGGTAACACCACCGGACTTCTTGGAGTCATAATCAAAATATGCCTGTGCATACATGCTTGTATGATCACCAATGATCTTAATGGAGTTCTTGTTCGCACCTACAGTACCATCCGCACCAAGTCCCCAGAACTTACAGCTAATTGTACCTTCTGGTGTAGTGTTAGGATTTTCATTAATATCAAGAGATAAATTAGTAACATCATCAATAATACCGATGGTGAAGGTCTTCTTCTCTGTATTCTTATATACTGCAATAATCTGTGCAGGAGTAGTATTCTTGGAACCTAAACCATAACGGCCGTTGAATACTGGAGTGTTATGGAACTGTGTATCTCTTAATGCTGCAACAACATCAAGATATAAAGGCTCTGCAAGAGCGCCTGGTTCTTTTGTTCTATCAAGTACAGTGATTTTCTTAACGGATGCAGGAATTGCATCAACTAAGTGTTTTGCACTGAAAGGACGATATAAACGAACTTTTACAAGACCTACCTTAGAACCATTTGCATTTAAGAAGTCAATGGTTTCTTCAATTGTATCATTTACAGATCCCATAGATACAATAACATGATCAGCATCAGCTGCTCCATAGTAGTTAAATAACTTGTAATCGGTTCCTAACTTAGCATTAACCTTGTCCATGTATTCTTCAACAATGCCTGGTACCGCATCATAATATGTATTACATGCTTCTCTTGCCTGGAAGAATACGTCAGGGTTCTGTGCAGAACCTCTAAGTACTGGATGCTCAGGGCTAAGTGCGTTACGACGGAATGCATCAACTGCATCCAAGTCTGCCATTTCCTTAAGATCTTCATAATCCCAAGCTTCTATTTTCTGAATTTCATGGGAAGTTCTAAATCCATCAAAGAAGTGTAAAAACGGTACTCTTCCTTTAATTGCTGCGAGATGCGCAACTGCACCTAAATCCATAACTTCCTGTGGGTTGGTGCTTGCGAGTAATGCGAAGCCTGTCTGACGACATGCATAGATGTCGGAATGATCACCAAAGATTGATAATGCATGGCTAGCTACCGCACGAGCAGATACATTGATAACTGCTGGAAGTAACTCACCTGCCATCTTATACATATTGGGGATCATCAGCAGTAAACCTTGGGATGCTGTGAAAGTTGTTGTTAAAGCACCGGCTGCTAAAGAGCCATGAACAGTACCTGCTGCTCCTGCTTCTGACTGCATCTCAACTACTTTAACCTGTTGTCCGAAGATATTATTTCTTCCGTCAGCTGACCACTTGTCGGTTACTTCAGCCATAACAGAGCTAGGAGTAATTGGGTAGATCGCTGCAACGTCGGTATACGCATAAGAGACATGAGCTGCCGCGGTATTACCATCCATTGTTTTCATTTTCCTTGCCATTGAAATGTCCTCCTTAAAATTTAACTGGTTTCTATGATATTTTGCACATGAGCAAACGAAAAGCCATTGTTAAAACTGGAAAAAAACACGCGCAGCGTGTCACTTCCAGTTAACGCGGGTGTGTTCATATTTAACAAAGTATCGCTTTGTTAAATATTTCACTTTACTTTCGCGTAAATAAAACAATTACACTTGTATACAAGTTTTCATCTGCAGCTTATTTATGTATTGTAATGCGCTTAAGAATTTTATCAACATAGATAACCAAATTGATGAGAATCTCTTATCTTTTTATTCATCAATTCATAATTATAACACATTGTGAAAATAATTGAAACATAAAATATAAGAACATTATAAAAATCTTATAAATAAATGTTATATTATGCTGAATCTTATCTATTTTAACCAGAAGGAGTAACATTCCTAACGATCTAACCACTTATTACGTTATAACATTCTTTGATCTGGAGTAATAATACACTTTATCGGATAGAACCTCATCTCCAGCAACCTGTGTTAAATTTACCTCTTGCACCATTTTTGTGAGTTGCTCATAGGAGATTGAATTATGATAGGGAATTAAGATTACCTCGTGAATACTGCTTGGAAGTATGAAAAAATCAGACTGATGTTGCTCTGCAAATTGCTTGAGAACATTCTTATATAAGATGCAAGCGGCACCGTTAATGCCTTTGATATTAGACAGAATATACATATTGGTTTTACTGTTTTCTTCTCTTAAATGTCGTGTTTCTTGTTTAAAAAGATTAATTTCTTCTTGTAAATCACTAGGCAAAGAAGGCTCATTTAGTTCTTCCACGAGTAATTCACCAATTACCTCTTCCATGGAACGAATAGTTGCAGGGAATTTTTTCATTGTATTCTTGAGGGCCAGGGACTTCATCTCCTCTACAGTCATATTCCAAAGCTCCAGGTGTTCATTTGTAATTCGTATTGTCCCTATACCTTCTCCAACCGTATGAACTAAACAATGAAAGATGAGTGCCAAGTCCAGATACTTTATATACGGAATGCTCTCTAATAACTTTTTATTTTTATCATAGTTAACAAGTCTAATAACTACATTATTTTTCATTTCCTTTATTGATAATTCAAGATTCTTTTCTGGAAATGGAGCAGAATAATTATTAGTTGCATCACATAATCGATTCGTCAGTTCTTGCAGACTTACTCCATTCATATACGCTTCGTAATATGGCAACAAATAAATATTAGGTGCGAAATTCCTTCCTTTTTGCCTAATTACCAAACTATCCAATTCGATGGAATTATTTTTTGTTACTTTAATGACATTAATGTCGTATTCCGTTCCCAATCTGCACTTTACCATCTCGGTAATATCATCAACAAATGAGGCATAACTAATTCCTGATTCCTTTAATATTTGCTGCATAAGCAAGGTCCTCCTATTTAATTTTAAAATTGAGTATCTATCCGAACATGGATAAAGAATGAAAGAAGAATTTAAAACCTAGATGTTTATTGTATATTTTCAAAAAAAGCTAATTACTAAAAAATATTGTATCAAATAAGCCAGTAATTAACAAGTATTTACATCTCTTTTATTTTCATAAACTTTTTTATAATTTTTGTACAAATTAACGAAATATATCCTATATTTCGTTTTACACAGACTTGTTCGTGTTTTCTTTCGCTGTAACCTGGGTGCTGTAAGCAAGTAATACTTGTGACGGTGCATAGAAGGTCCACATTAAAATAGAAGAAAGTGAATACAGTAGCGTATAAATATTCTTAGGCATTGATACAAAAGACGCCATATTAAATAGCCCGACATTAATATCACAGAGCAGAAATAATACCATTCCGCTTGTAAAGAGCTTCATACTAAGTGTTTTATATTTCGTATTTGTTATAACCCTGATAATTGTCAGAAGCGTATTCGTCAAAATATATATAAAGTAAAAGATAGTAACCACCAATAATGGATTAATCAAAACCTTCATCTGCATAAGAATAACCACAAGTAACAACGTAAGTAATGCTTGTATTATTATTCTAGTCATGAATTCTTTTACTATATTATGTTCTTTCACAAGGCTGATTCGAAGACCATAAAAAACCTGAACAACAATAAAGGTAAGTACACCCAGCAGTTGGACATCCAGAACCAGCAAGAATAAATCAGATACTACTGTAAAAAACAATGCTATCTTATACATAAGAACCGCATTGCTCTTAAAGTAAGATGAATGGCCAAGTCGTTTCACTTTTGCTGAACAAAAAAATATGCTTTTGCTAGCGTCCTTAGTAAAGAACGCATAACAAAAGCATAGAATTATTATTGTGTATTTTATTGCCACTGAATAATCAGGAGCCATTTCTGTTAGATCTAAAACTAGAAACGCCAGGTATAATATTACTTGCAGGATACCAAATATCACATTCGTTTTTCTAGAATATAACATAATGAGTATCCCCTTTACCAGTTTCTATAGATTTAGTTATTCACCTATTATGTGCCGGCTAAATCCTATGTATCTATATCAGATTATTTTTTTTTAAAAACTGAACAGCTTTGTCAGTCGGTACAGGTTTACTATATAAAAATCCTTGAGCCATATCACAATTGGATTCCTTTAAAAACACCTCTTGATCAGAGCTTTCAACACCCTCTGCAATAACATGCAGATCAAGATTTCTAGCAAGAGCAATTATTGTTTGAATTATTTTCTGATCACTCACATCATCCATTACAGTATCTAAGAAACTTTTATCAATTTTTAAATTACTTACCGGAAGTCTCTTTAAGTAATTCATGGAAGAATAACCAGTTCCAAAATCATCTAATGAAAAGTTAACACCGAGTTTTCTTAACTCATGTATTGTAGCAATTGTGTATTCAATGTCATCAAGTGCTATTGTTTCTGTAATCTCAAGTTCCAAATTCTTTGGATCAATACCAGTTTCATCAATTACTTCATTTACCTGTCTAACAAATTCTATATCCTTAAATTGTCTTGCTGAAAGATTAACAGCCATTGTAATCCCAGGATATTCGTCAGACCATTCTTTTAATTGCTTACAAGCCGTTCTTAAAACCCATTTCCCAATAGGAACAATAAGTCCCGTCTCTTCTGCAATTTTAATAAAGTCTACAGGTGATATTAAGCCTTTCGTTGGGTGGTTCCATCGAATTAACGCCTCAAAACCAACCACTTGCTTTGATCCAAGATTCATCTGTGCCTGATAAAACAGTTCAAATTCATCTCTCTCCAGCGCTTTACGAAGTTCTGATTGGGTTTCAATTTTTTCTGTTAACTTTTGATTAAAGGAGTAATCAAAGTATGCATGTGTATTCTTCCCATTCTCTTTTGCTACATACATCGCAGAGTCAACATTTTTAATTAAAGCCATGGAGGTTTTACCATCTTTAGGCGCAAATGCAACACCGATACTCACTGTAACAAAATACTCTTTCGTGGAAAGAACAAAGGGATAACTGAATACATTTTTAATCTTTTTAATTTTTTCTTCAAAAATCAAATTATCTGTTAAATTCTGTGTGAGAACGATGAATTCATCTCCACCAATTCTAGCCAAATAGTCATTTTCATCCATGACTTGTTTCAAGCGATAGGTTACGTCGATTAAAAGTTCATCACCATAAGAATGTCCCAAGGTATCATTAATGTTTTTAAAGTTATCAATATCAATATCCAGTATTGCAATTGTTTCTTCACTACGCAGGGTCAACATAATATTATCAAGCATTTCCG
This sequence comes from Bacillota bacterium, assembly GCA_023407575.1. Taxonomy (GTDB): domain Bacteria; phylum Bacillota; class Clostridia; order Lachnospirales; family Lachnospiraceae; genus Mobilitalea. Next base: position 86,370 of record JAEYLX010000069.1, on the reverse strand, counting down.
TAAAGGCGGCTCTGTTTGGCAGTTCCGTAAGATAATCCGTATATGCCAGCTTTTTCATGTTTTCTTTATTCTTATTTAACTCTTCATACTTACCCGTTAACTCATTAAAGGAAATCATTGAGGTACTATAGTTTTCCTCTAATTCAAGGAAACGCTCTTTAATTCTTTGATTTTCCTGATTTATCTGTTTATTTGAACGTTTACTTCTTTGAAGACGAACAGCACTAATAATTAGCAACGTCAGTAAAATAACCGATGTTACCATAAAAGCAATACCAACAGATCGATAAATCATTACATAATCCATAAGTCCTCCAATACGTTCCCCATAACGCATCTCTTCTGTGATCTAGTTTTAAATATTCAGTTAGCTTTTTAATCCTGATTTCTTAAATACTGATCTATTCCTACAGCTGCCGCTTTCCCTGCTCCCATAGCAAGAATTACTGTTGCTGCTCCTGTCACTGTATCCCCACCGGCAAATACACCATCTTTTGATGTTATACCTGTCTGTTCTTCTGCAATAATGCAGCCATGTCGATTAGTTTCGAGTCCATCAGTCGTTGATGCTATCAACGGATTAGGGCTTGTTCCTAAGGACATAATTACTGTATCTAACTCAAGAATAAATTCTGAATCCTTCTTCTCGATTGGTTTTCTTCTTCCAGATGCATCGGGTTCTCCAAGTTCCATTAGAACACAGCGCATACCTGATACCCAGCCATCTTCATTGACCAGAATTTCCTTGGGATTTGTAAGTAATTTAAATATAATTCCTTCTTCTTTTGCATGATGCACTTCTTCAACTCTTGCTGGCAGCTCTGCTTCGCCTCTACGGTAAACAATATATACTTCTGCTCCCAATCGTAGTGCAGTTCTTGCTGCATCCATGGCTACATTACCTCCGCCAACAACCGCAACCTTTTTACCTGCAATAATTGGTGTATCGTAACTAGCATCAAAAGCTTTCATTAAATTGCTTCGAGTCAGATATTCATTTGCCGAAAATACTCCATTTGCATTCTCACCTGGAATACCCATAAACTTTGGAAGCCCGGCACCGGAACCAATAAATACTGCTTGGAAACCTTCTTCTTCCATAAGCTCATCAATTGTAATTGATTTGCCTACGATTACATTGGTTTCAATTGTAACACCTAATGCAATTACATTTTCAATTTCTTTTTTAACAACTGTTTCCTTGGGTAAACGAAATTCTGGAATACCATACACCAGAACCCCTCCCGGTTCATGAAGTGCTTCAAAGATAGTAACATCATAACCCAGTTTAGCCAAATCCCCAGCACAGGTTAACCCCGCAGGGCCGGCTCCAATTACAGCTACTTTCTTACCATTTCTAACTTTAGGTTGTTCTGGAGCGATATGATTCTCTCTTGCCCAGTCTGCAACAAAGCGTTCAAGCTTACCGATAGATACTGGTTCTCCCTTTATACCTCGAATACATCTCTCCTCACACTGGCTTTCCTGTGGGCAAACTCTTCCACAAACAGCTGGCAATGCAGAATATTCACTTATTACCTTAAAGGCATCTTCTATATTATTATTTGTTATTTCTTTAATAAAACCTGGAATATCAATGGATACAGGGCAGCCCGCTACGCACTTAGGGTTTTTGCACTGAATACATCTGGTTGATTCCAGCATTGCTTCTTCTAAATTATAACCATAACATACTTCTTCAAAATTAGTTGCACGTACTTCGGGATCCTGTTCTCTGACAGGAACCTTCTTTAAAACATCCATTCCATACCTCCACACGAGAATTATCTGTCATACTGATATTAAAACCTAATCGGTATCGCTTACCTTTCCTCGTGGCATTCGCAGCCTGGATGATGGTGTGTTGCACCTTCTTTTTCACGCAGTACTACTTTACCCTCTTTGGTCTTATACATCTGCACTCTTTTCATTGCTTCATCAAAATTAACCAAATGACCATCAAATTCTGGACCGTCTACACATGCAAATTTAGTCTCATTTCCGATAGTAAGTCTGCAGGCACCACACATGCCAGTACCATCCACCATTACTGGATTCATACTAACAATTGTTTTTATTCCTAATTCTTTTGTTAAAATGCAAACAAATTTCATCATAATCATTGGACCTATTGCAATGACAAGATCATAATGAATTCCTTGATTATTAACAAGATTTTTAATACAATCGTTTACATTTCCCTTTAATCCGTAAGAGCCATCATCGGTCGTTATGTAAAGGTTTTTCACATAATTCTTCATCTGATCTTCAAGAATAATCAGTTCTTTGTTACGTGCTCCTATAATACAATCCACCTCATAACCGTTCTCCATCATCCACTTCACCTGAGGATAAACAGGAGCTGTACCTACACCACCAGCCACAAATAGAATTCTCTTTTTTGATAGCTCTTCTCGCGGCATATCAATTAATTCTGACTTATGACCTAATGGTCCAGTAAAGTCACGAAAGGCTTCCCCTTCTTCGTACTTGGCCATTAATTGTGTTGAAGATCCAATTGCCTGAAATACGATGGTAACAGTTTCCTCTTCCCTGTCATAATCACATATCGTCAAAGGAACTCGTTCGCCTTTTTCATCCATCTTAATAATAACAAACTGCCCCGGGTAGCAGTTCTTTGCTACTCTTGGAGCTTTTACATCCATTAGATAGATAGTATCTGACAACCTAACCTTTTTTGTGATTGTGTATTTGTAGTTTCCCACCATATTACTTACCCTTTCTCTGTGTCTTTACAACCTAATATACATGTGGATAATCATATCAATTATACGGTAACTGTATTAAAAAATCCACATAATTTTTGTGAAATAACCTACCCTTGTCGGTTTTCGTCATATTGAATATATTTTAATAGAATACCTTATTAAAAACTTTGCTTTCTTAAACAGAAAGGACTAAAAAGCTGTCAATTATTGTGATATTTCATAAATAGCATTCCTATGTCGTAGCTATTTGCATAAGTATACAATAATTAATAGTATTAGTCCATTCTAAAATTCTTTTATTTTATTCATGTCAAGTAAAACGATTTATTGCGCCTCAATCTGTTAGTTCGTATTTAGAAGTATTTGCAAAAACCTTTCATATTCTTCTTCTACTTCCTTTTTACTACTTCCATCTCTTCCCAATCGGTCACTTTTACAAAGTAGTGCAATTTCATAAGGATCTACATTTTTCGATAAACCCTTTTTATCCGCAAATGGCATATTTTTAAGAATAAATAACATATGCATGTGATATCTGACCATATGAGCTACCTTTCTTATAAAATCCTGATCAGCAGTAAAATACTCTAAAAATTTTATGCATAATCTTTCACCTACCGAGTCATGATCATAGGAGGTGATTTTACCATTTTTATTGCGAGTTGTAGATGGTTTCCCTATATCATGTAACAGAGCTGCCCACATAAGAACTTTGGGATTTTTACTTTGATTACGTAATTTAGCAGCTTCATCTATTACCATCATTGTATGATTCCACACACTTCCCTCTGGATGATGTGCCTTGGATTGTTCTGTAGTTTTCATCTTCCACAGCATTTGCAATGGATTAATTGCATATTCTGGCCTATGCGATAAATTATTAATAAAGTCTGAGGGTATTTGATCAGATAATAGATGTTCTGTTATTTCCTCATATAATTGCTCAAGATTTAAAATAGTCATCATCCCTTTGGTTCATGATTTGGTATTCTTTGTGGATTTGCTTTTTCATGTCCTGCTTTTGCTTTTCCTTGAATTTCTGGAACCGGTGCTTCATCATTCTTTTGTAGCTGCATTCTTTGTCTACCCTCAGTTCCATGAGGTTCTGTAACATTTGGTCTTTTCATACCTGCTTTAGCCATAACATCCTCCTATTATATACTGTATTGTTATTAAAAACACTTATATAACTTCTACATCATACGTCATTGTTTTCAGTTGAATGATGCTTGGCATTTTTATTTTTATTCTGATTTTCTTTGGTAATTGGCGTTTGACCGTTTGCTTTCTTTACCCTAGCTCTTTTGTTATCAGGTTGACTATCTTTCGGCATATGAATTACCATTCCTTTCGTGGCTTCCGCAAATTTTATGTCTTAACACAAAGTTGCGACTTTTCTTTACACAATATATTATAAACGGTAAGTGAAATCATATCCCTTTTTAAATTTTATATTTAGTTTAACTCCCTCTACTTCTAATATTATAATAATTCATCAATTCCAGATAGTTTTGACAAGTGATAATTTGAGAACCTTTTATCCATTGAGAGCTCTTTCCCAAACCAATTCGGAGCAGTAAAATCATACGCCCTTTCTTCATTTGGAAATTCTACTTCCACAAAAATAAGACCTTTTAGCTTATCATCAAATACATCAAGTTCAGCTGTTAATCCATTTTCTAACGGAATAAGATATCGGATTTTATGGATTATATTACCTTCTGTTTTTTCTTTTAATTTATAATACGCTTCTTCGGTTAACGGAAGTTCCACTTCGTTATTAATGTTAGGCGCACCTTCCTGATTTTTAGAAGATATTTTGGATTTATAGGTAAGTATATAGTCCTCATTACTTTTTCGAATCCTTATGGTTGGATTGTTGCATAAATACCCTTGCTCTATTACTTTAAAACAATACTGTGATAAATTTTCTGGAATCTGTTTAATCTGATATTTTCTTTCGATTTCCATATAAATAACCATTCCTTTCTTTATCTCCATTATATACCATATATGTAAATTCTTTCTATCCAATATTATCTATTGGTCGGAATATCCAGACAACATCCGTACATAATATGAGTATGAAAAAACTTTTCCTAAAAAACTTTTTTATCTGCGGATTATGCGGCTGGTGCATGGAATGCTCTTGGACAGGCTTAATTGCGATTCTAAGACATAAAGATAGAACCCTCTCCTGTCGTACCTCTGTATGGATGTTTCCTATCTACGGGTTGGCTGCCTGCTTAACTCCCATATGCAAAAAACTTAAGACCAGACATGCGTTACTACGAGGAGGTGTATACGCTTTATTAATTTATTTTGCTGAGTATCTATCTGGAATAATGCTCAAAAAATACAATGCATGTCCTTGGGATTATAGTAAAGCAAAACTTAATTATAAAGGAGTTGTCCGCCTTGACTATGCGCCTGCTTGGATGCTGGCAGGCCTTTTCTTTGAAAAAATTCTAAACAGAGATTAGCGGAATACTATAATTCCGCTATTTTTGTGTTTCCCTCATTCCGCTTTCATTATATCATGAACTTAATGCTTGTTCATGATCTTGTTGCTCCAATCGGTATTCGCAAGCAAGCTTGCAAATACCTCATTCCGCTTTCATTATATCATATTTAGAATTCCTGTAACAGATAAAATGTTGTCTTGAAAGCAATATAAAAAAGTTGTATACTTATAATTAATCGAAAAATTACCGCAGGTTTTACTAAATATAGAAAGGGGCAATCACTTGGATAGCATAAGAAATACGAAGCAAAAAAAATTAATATTAGACATTCTTAAGGATGCTGATCGCCCTATTTCCATCAATGAAATCTATCTTCAAATAGTGGAACAACTTCCCAAGATTGCAAAATCAACGATTTATCGTAATATAGATTCACTAGTTAGCCAAAACTTAATTGATAAATATCATTTAACAGATACGACTGTATTCTATCGGATTAAGGCGCATCAGTTGGAGCATAAACATGTCGCTGTTTGTGATGAATGTAAGAAAGTATTTGATTTACCGAGCTGTCCAATTCATGATTTTGAAAATGCTATGGAGGAAGAAGGATTTATAATTAAAGAACATCAAATTCAAATAAGCGGAACTTGCAAGAATTGTTATAAAAAAGAACTTAATTAAAAGGGTCTTTTGCAAAGATGAATAAAATCATCTGCATTAGACCCTTTTACAATTAGTTCCTGCTTAACGGCCAGTACCGTTCGTTGTTCCTGTCGTACCATTTGTTCCTGTCGTACCGTTTGTCCCTGTAGTACCATTTGTTCCTGGTACATTGGTAATAGTGTTATTATTGTTATCAATTGCATCATTGACATCCCTATCAATATCATTCACGCCATTGTTAATGTCAGTTTTCACATCATTAACATCATTATCTAGATTATTATCCATATCGTCTAGAGTGTCTTCTGTCCCATTAACATCATTGTCATATTTGTCATTGGTAGCGCAGCCAATGAACGCAAACATCATGATACTACATAAACTTATAATTATTGCCAATCTCTTTTTCATTGTTTCTCCTCCTATATACATTCAGATTACATGCATAGTATCTCACCTGACATATAATTTATACGAACTATAGTTTACAGTTCTATACATAGTTGGAATTATATTCATATCATAACTATCTATTAATGCACTGCTATTAGCCTAGACTACCTGTTTAAATTTTTTCCTGAAACTCCGTCATATCATTTCGAAATCGTAATGGAAGATTATTCCTTTGTAATTTATAGTTCTCTCTTTCCTTAATAGCAATGTGTTTAAAAAAAGCATTCCATAAATCACGATATTCATCTTCTTTTTTGGTCATATCTTCAAATTGATCAAGATCTAGTTCAGGTATATGAGCCAAAATCCATGGATTACCAGGAGCATGTAGTGCAGCAATCTTCCTATTTTCATCATAAATAAGGAATCTCTCTTGTGGCATTCTATCTGCAAAATGAGGCATGATAATAGATAAAACATTGTTTTTGGGATGAATCACCGATGTCAATAATCCATTTTCTTTTTCAGAAAAACGTACAAACCCTAAAAAATGATGTGCCTCATAGCTTACATTCTTATTGATACGAAACATCTGGTTGACCACTGGATTGCTTAGATGCTCTAAAACATCTTTTCCAAAAGAAAATCCATAGATAAGAAATCGATAAATCAAATCTGACTTATCTGTATAGTCTGATAACGCCACCCTGCAAATAATCTGATAAGCCTCATTAGAGATTTTTTTCTTAATGGAAGTCGCAACTTTCTCAGCTAGTATGGGATCTGTGTCGGCAACATGATATTCCGCAAATAATTCAATATTAGAGTACTTACTATGTTCACTCTTCTCTTTTATTTTAATGTTTGAATGTCCATATTTTGAACCCCAGGCAATATAGATTGCTGAAAAAATCCCTTCCAAACTATCATCACATAAGTAAATCCTTGTATTAACCATACTATCACCATTCTAATTAAAACTATAACAACTAGATACATTTAAGAGATAAAACGAAAAGTCATTTCACTTGTCAATGAATACTAATTAAGCATTCGCAATTTGAGAATAGTACCTCTGCTCTGGTTTAAAATTAACATCATCAAATAAAGAGAGTTGCTGATAGGTTATATTTTTATCAATACCCATTGGAACCTGGTCCTTAAGCGCTACTAATTGTCTGGTAATAAAATTTTCTTCCACATTAATGGAATACATCATTCTACCTTTACAAGTAATAAAATAAATTGCTCTCTTTAATACAATCCCCATTCTCTTTAAATCAGCAAAATCTAACGTAGCACTCTTTCTGGCGGCCACAATTCTCTGTGCTGAATTGACACCAATCCCCGGAATACGAAGCAAGGTAAAGTAATCTGCCTTATTTACTTCAACCGGGAACAGTTCTAAATGCCTTAATGCCCAATCGCACTTGGGGTCTAACAATATATTAAAATTAGGTCTCTTTTCATCTAATAGCTCCGTGGACTGAAAACCATAAAACCGAAGCAACCAGTCTGCCTGATACAATCTATGCTCACGTAATAAGGGTGGTCCTGACTCTGTGGAGGGCAATAGTGAATCTTGATTCACATTCATAAATGCTGAATAAAAAACACGCTTTAAATCAAAGTTATTATATAATGCCTCTGCCACAGACATAATCTGATAGTCACTTTCCTGGGTGGCACCTACAATCATCTGCGTGCTTTGACCAGCCGGAACGAAATTTCTCTTTGTCATAGCCTTACTCTTATAAGGAATAATAACACCTTTATTAGAAGCTACTACCTCATCAATTTCTTTATCCTTACTGCTTATTATGTGGCTCTTTTTATGCTGCATCCCCTCTGGCAAAATAATCTGACTACCTGACAGACCAATCGCTTCTCTGTGTCCCTGTCTCCCTAATTGAATCTGACGAATTGGCTTAAGTATATTCTTTCTATTCTTATGAGGTGCTAATTCCTTAAGGCTTTCTGCTGTCGGAAGCTCTAGATTCGTGCTCATACGATCAGTGTACCAACCAAGCATCTCAATTAAAGCTGGATCCGCACCGGGAATAGCTTTACAATGGATGTACCCGTTAAACTGATGTACCTCTCTTAAAAGACGAAGGGCTTCAAGGATTAATTCCATCGTATGATTCGGACTTTGAATAATACCAGAGCTTAGGAACAAACCTTCTATATAATTTCTCCTATAAAACTCTATTGTAAGATCACTTAGCTCCTGTGGAGTAAAAGAAGCTCTTACAACATCGTTAGAAGAGCGATTCGCACAATATTTACAATCAAAGATGCATTCATTTGTAAACAATACCTTTAACAACGAGATACATCTACCATCAGAGGAAAACGAATGACAAATACCACAGGCAACACTATTTCCAAGACTTGATCCATTTCCTTTACGATCAACACCGCTGGAGGTACATGCAACATCATACTTGGCAGCCCCTGACAGGATTTCAAGTTTTCTCTGAACAGACATATTTTCTTGAATTACCATGGATGTTCTCCTTCTTTCCAAACAAATGTTCTTAATTTAGTATATCAAGATATAAATTCTTTGTCAATTATTTTCAAACATTTGTTCTTGCTTTGTAGTATAACCCAACATATGAAGTTTATCGCATGGTAAAAAAAGAATTAAAAGTAAACTGACAAAACATATTTTAATGCACTACAGCCACCATTGACTTTCTTCGCAATTCGTTGTAAGATAAATCAAATTATTAAGATATATCTATTTCGAAACCATAAATGATGGATTTTCTTTCAACGGAGAAAGCTATTATTTGTGGCTTTTTTGCATTTATATACACATTCATTCGTAATCAAAAAGAATAATTCCTATCTTTAAAACCCAGTAAATATTGAGAAAGGAAGGTATTTAATATGAGAATAGCTGTCTGTGTCAATACAGAGGGAATAACTTCTACTCTGGAAGATGGTCATCTAGTAAAGTTGTATGAGCAAAAAGAGGAGCAGTGGGTTTCCTTAGAGGAATTCCCTTGCTCCCTTGAATTAACAAATGGTATTTCTGCGGTAAAAGACACTATCACTAAGCTCCTAATGCAATTAACAGACTGCAAGATATTTGTTGCTACTAAAATATCCGGTCAACTTTATTATTTACTAGAAGCAAACCACTTTAATTCCTATGAGGCAGAAGGCCATCCACTTTTATTTCTCGATTCCATTTATGAGAATGAGCTCCAGGAAAGGACTCTAAAAGCTTCTAATGAGACTTCAATATTAAATAAGACTGATTTCGCTTTAACCAATCTTTTTATTGAAGAAATTGCACATTCCGGCTATTACCATATCAACCTCAGGAGCGCCTTGCTTCAATATCCCGCGTTATCCTCTAAAAAATTATTAAAGCCCTTCTTAAAGAAAAAAGAATTCAAAGAACTCAACATTCTTTGCGACCACTGTCCAAAATGGTTTGAGACTGAATTACATAGTATGGGTTTACAGTATACCAATCAATATCAATCAAATAATGAGTGTCAAATACGAATAAGCTTACGGAATGAGTTATAAAGTAAGTTGTTCAGTAATTACTAAGTATATCATTTTAAATAGTTATACAATACTATTCAAAACCAAGCTCAATAACCTGGGCTTCTCGCTGTTTGACTTTCACAGTTATACTTTACTTAATAAGCTTTGAAATTGTTTTAAAGACATCGCCCTTTGCTATTCTGGTTAACTCAAAAAGTATGGATTCATAAGTTGTGATAACTGCACCTTCTACACGTGCTCTTTTCATACCTACTTTCTTATCATTGTATTTTCTGGAGTTTACGCAATCTTCTACAACAATAACATTATAGCCTTTCTCAATAAGATCAATTACAGACTGTAGTACACAAATATGCGCTTCGATACCGCAAATAATAATATTGTGTTTTCCTAACTCTTTTACCTTGTTAACTATATTCTCATCATCAGCGCTGCTAAAGGTTACCTTATCCTCAAAACTAAACTCTTCACCAAAAAGTGTAGAGAGCTCTGGTACCGTCATACCAATACCCTTGGTATACTGCTGCGTTACCAGCATAGGTATACTTAATGCCTGTAATCCTTTTAATAAAATTTCAGTATTATGAAGGAGTTCCTCTTTTTGATGCATTACTGGCATGAGTTTTTCTTGAAAATCTATAACTAACGCCATGGTATCTTCTGCTAAAATTCTCATCTTCTAACCTTCTCCTTTTTCTTTTATAGTTATCGTAATGGTATCATATGATTAATTGATTTCTACATTAACAAACATCTCGATTATAGCACTCCTATTGGCTTGGAGCAATCCTGTTTTGTAACTGTAGAAACACGTTACATGAGTTTCTACAGTTATAACAGCTGTCCTCATATTACCAAAACAAGCTTTATTGATGCTTTACTATATTTTTACGTATATAAAAAAGCACCTGCAAATGCTTTGATAAATCAATCAACACTTGAGGTACTTTTATAAAATTACGTAATTTACAACGCCTTATAGATTTTTCTCCAGGATGAATGTGTATAGTTCATTATCTTCCTTATCAATTCTTTTTATTAAAGCATTGATTACTTTTTTTGCTTCTATTAAGAAAATTTCTGGTTTAGCTTGTATCTTGATGGCAGTGTTATACTCTGCCTTAAATCGGGTATATTCTTCCGATAAATCACCCATTTCATCAATATATTGCTGCGCCATTGACTTTACCTCGGCATCTGTGCTCTTTAATAATTCCGGATAAAGAAACTTATCTTCTTCGAGCATATGTATTTTAATTTTGCCTGCTAATCTGCTGATGCGCAAAGCAACTTCTGTTACCTTAATAGAATTACTATCTTTCTTAATTTCACTAACTAAAAAATCAATATCTTCATGTATGGATGCATGTTGGCGTCGCATATTATCAAAATGTCTCATAGATAACCTCCTGCTTTTGTAGTTTTACATACAAAGTCCATCCTACTACATAGCAAAAGGCTTGTCTGTAGCTATGGCTACATTTTGTTAACGTCTTTTAGGCAATAAATGAATTGCCATACCTTCCACATCTTCCACTGCTTCAGTTATAGCTTCACTATAGGTGGGATGAGGTCTGATAATAGCCGCCACTTCACTAGTCGTCATTCCTTTTGCTATAGCTGTTGAAAATTCACTCACCAAGTCCGTAGCGCGGTCACATAACAGCTGTGCTCCTAGAATACGCCCAGTATCGGCTTCACTAACCACCTTTATAAACCCTCTTTCCCCTCTGGATAATACGGTCTTACAATTACCTAACATAGGGTACTTACCTGTCTTAACCTGATAGCCTTGTACTTTCGCCTCTTCCTCGGTAAACCCTACCTCAGCCGCTTCGGGCGTAGTGTAAAGACAAGAGGGTATTACTGACAAATCAATGGAGAGGGGTAATTTCAACATACCTTCTACTGCAGTAATTCCTTGCGCTGAAGCCGCATGAGCTAACTGCTTTCCAACTATCACATCTCCTATCGCATAAACACCCTCAAGACTTGTTTCAAATTCTGCATTTACCTTAATGCAATTTCCATCTCGTTCAATGTTCAGATCCGGTGCAAATAATCCTTCAAAGTTAGCTCTTCTACCAACAGATAGTAGTACTCCGTCTGCGATAGTTGATTTTATGGTGTCTTTCTCCTCATATTCGCAAACGAGCTCCTCTTGCTCACCTTGAAGTAACCTCGTTACCTTCGCTTTTGTATGGATAACCACACCTTTTTTCTTTAAACTCATGGCGATACTCTGTGAGATTTCTTTATCCATGTTGGGAAGAATCCGATCCATTGCCTCTACAATTTCAACTTCACAGCCAAGGTCACAATAAATCGATGCAAATTCTACACCTATGACACCTCCGCCTATGATTAGAAGTTTTTTAAATACCTCCTCTTTCATTAAAAGCTCGTCACTTGTAACAACTTTTGGCAAATTAATGCCTTCCAGTTTTGGAACCACCGGACTGGAACCTGTTGCAATGAGTATTTTACCAGCCTCAAGTGTTATCGCAGAGTCTGACTCCTGTGTCTGAACTTTTATATGAGAGTTGTCTAGCACAGTAGCTCTGCCATAATAAATGCTGATCTTATTGGCTTCCAACAGACCCACAATACCCTGTCTGATCTTTTGAACAACTTCCTCTTTTCTCTTTTGAAGTTCCTCCATATGAAAGGATAACCCTTCAAAGTGGATACCCGCCTCCTGAAAACTCTTTGCCTCCTGATATAAATGAGAACTATGCATAAGTGTCTTCGTAGGAATGCAACCTCTGTTAAGGCAGGTTCCACCGATTTCCCTCGCTTCTATAATTGCTGTTTTCATTCCAAGCTTCGAGGCCTTTATGGCGGCAACATATCCACCTGGACCCGAACCAATGACCACTAAATCAAATCTATCCATCCTACCTCCTATGCCATTGTACAATTGTAAAATCTAGAATTATAATTTTACTTTGCAAGGCTTTTCACCTTAGAAATATTTATTGTTATCTTAAATATTTTCTTTACGAACTAATTCAATAACATCAACCATCATCTCTCTTTGTTTCTCTGTCAGGCTAAGCTGCCCCAGTGACTGGCACATATCTATGGAAGCAAATCTGCCTCCGGTAAGCGTATTTGCTATTAAATCAAACAGGTCTATTTCTAAGGCATCTGAATACACAGAACAATCTTTTATCATACCAGCTTGAATGACTAACTTGATATCAATATCACCCCAGGCAAATCTAGAATCCATGGAATAATTAAATTCCAGCTTCTTACCAAAGATCCAATCCTGGCTAGCAAATTTGGTCTCTAATTCATCTAGTACAGACAAATTGCTCTCCTCTAAAATTAATGGTTCCGGAGTTATTCCATAGACAGCTTCAAAAGCTTCCATTAGCTCCATTTTCATAATTTCTATTGAAAGGGTAGGATTATATTCCGTCAGATTAGTTACTCTGGACCGAACAGATTCCACTCCCTTTGAAGACAGCTTATCTCTGGACACATTTAAATAGAGAGATAACTTGCTCATATCAACATTCACAAGTATTGTACCGTGATGATAACAATGAACTCCATCGGAGAAAAATGCATTTCCTGAGAATTTCTTGCCCTCCACACTGATATCATTTCTGCCTGTTTTCTCAGCAGGAATGCCACGTAATTTTACCGCTTCTAAAATAACCTGTAACTGTCGTTCCACATTATAATTGTCCTTAGTGGCAAGAAAGGTAAAATTAAGGTTTCCAAGATCATGAAATACTGCACCGCCTCCTGAAAGTCTGCGAACTAAACTTCCACCGTCGGCTTCAAGATCAGCAATTTTACATTCTTTCCAAGGATTTTGATTCTTCCCGATTACAACGGTCTTCTCATTCTGCCACAGATACATAATGCATTCGTTATCTTCAACAGTCTTTAGAAGATATTCTTCTAATGCAAGATTTTTATAAGGATTTGTGTTGGTTGATATTATAAAACGTATTTTATCAATCATGCCTGCCTCGCTTCAAAATGATATCTTACAATTGGTGTTCTAGCTGCTGTAACCTCATCCGGTCGACCAATTACCGTTTTAACCGGTGCTTGATGCAGTACCTCTGGTTCTGCGATTGCCTGCTCTAACACCTTTTGATACACTGCTACCGCAGCTTCTAAGGTTTCTTTTGACTGAGTCTCAGTTGGCTCTACCATTAAAGCCTCGTGTACGATAAGCGGGAAATACATGGTAGGAGGATGCATACCATAATCCAAAAGGGTCTTTGCAAAGTCCAGTGCAGATACACCCTTTTCTTTCTTTAAGTTTTCTAGGGAGATAACGAACTCATGCATACAAAAGCCGGAGAATGGGATATCAAAGCTTTTCTCCAGAAGTTTTTGCATATAATTAGCATTCAATACAGCATTTTCAGAAGCCTCTTTTAGTCCTTCCCCACCCAAAGTAAGTACATAGGTCAACGCTCTGACTACAATAAGGAAATTGCCGTAGAAGCCTTTCACTCTTCCAATGCTTAAAGGTGACTTATCTTCATAAACATAGGTCCCTGCTTGGAGAGTTATTCTCGGAGATGGAAGATATTTAATAAGTAATTCCTTACAGCCAACTGGACCACTTCCTGGCCCGCCGCCTCCATGAGGGGTGGAAAATGTCTTATGAAGGTTAAGATGCACTACATCAAAGCCCATATCTCCAGGTCTTGCAATTCCCATAATTGCATTCAGGTTTGCACCATCATAATAATTAAGACCACCTGCATCATGTACAATCTTTGTAATCTCCAGAATGTTCTTATCAAACATTCCAATGGTATTGGGATTCGTAAGCATAAAGCCCGCGGTATCTTCTCCTACTGCCTTTTGAAGAGCATCTAAATCTACATAACCTTCTTGGGTAGAAGGAATATTAATTACACTAAAGCCCGCCATAGCAGCACTCGCTGGATTGGTACCATGTGCGGAATCCGGTACAATGATTTTATTTCTCTTTAAATCTCCACGTTCCTTATGATATGCCCAGATTAACTTTAATCCTGTATATTCACCATGTGCCCCTGCTGCTGGCTGGAAATCCATTGCATCCATACCAGTAACTTCACTAAGATAATCCTCCGCTAACTTCATAACTTCAAGACAACCTTGAGCACTGTCCATAGATTGAAGTGGATGAACACCCGCAAAGCCCGGAAGCTTAGCAATATCATCATTAATTTTAGGATTATACTTCATAGTACATGAACCGAGGGGATAAAATCCGTTATTCACACCAAAGGTACGATTTAAAAGTTCAGTATAATGTCTGCTGAGATCATTTTCTGCTACCTCGGGAAGATGAAGTTCTTTCTCTCTAAGGAATTTGTTTGAAACACTCACCACCGGAACATCGCAGCCAGGTAGTATCTCACAGCCTCTATCTGTAATACTTTTCTCAAAGATTAAATTCATACAAATAACCATGCCTTTCTTGGAGCCTGTTAACTTTTGGTTACAGGCACAAATTTGCCGATTGAAGTATTTTTATACTTCAATCTCCTTAAGGATTGCAACCAAAGTATCTATGTCTTCTTTTGAATTCATTTCGGTTGCACACCAGAGAATATGACCTTCATCCTTCCCTGCTAATGCAAGACCACCAAGAATTCCACTTTGCTCTAAGGCTAATAGATAGTTATCCACATTCCCTTTGCAGGTTGTCACAAACTCGTTGAAGAATTCTCCTTGATAAACCAATTCAAAGCCATCTATTTCACATAGTCTATTTGCAAGATAATGCGCTTTGGACATTGAACTTTCCGCTGCTTGCGCAATACCTTTCTTACCCATAACATCCATATATACTGCTGCGGTCATAGCGCACAAAGCTTGATTCGAGCAAATGTTGCTGGCTGCTTTTTCTCTGCGAATATGTTGTTCTCTTGCCTGAAGCGTTAAAACAAAGGCTCTCTGCCCTCGATTGTCCTTCGTCTCTCCAACAATTCTGCCAGGTAACCTGCGCATTAACTTCTCGGTGGTTGCCATAAATCCTAAATAAGGTCCGCCAAACGATAAGGGAAGTCCCAGGGGCTGCCCCTCACCTACAGCAATATCAGCACCATATTCAACCGGTGTTTTTAAAATTCCAAGAGAAATTGGATTACAACTTAATATGAATTTTACATCACTTTTTGAAGTAAGTTCTCCTACCTGTGCAGCGTCCTCAAGCAATCCATAGTAGTTGGGTTGTTGTAACAGTACACAGGAGGTATCTGCATCAATCAGTTCTGCTAACCCTGCAAGGTCAGTCACACCATCCTTTTCAGGTGCAAGGACAACCTCCATGTCAGTGCCTTCACAGTAAGTTCTTATGGTTTCAATGGTGTGTGGATGCAAGGTAGGAGATAACACTGCCTTATATCGTTTTCGCTCCTTACACATAATAACTGCTTCCGCGGCAGCAGTGGCACCATCATATACGGAAGCATTGGAAGCCTCCATTCCAGTTAATTCACAGATCATGGTTTGATATTCAAATATGGATTGCAGTACACCCTGGCTGATCTCCGCCTGATAAGGTGTATAGGCAGTAACAAACTCCTCTTTTGAGGTAATCTGACTTACAATGGAGGGAATATAGTGATAATAAGCTCCCGCTCCTCTAAAAATGCTGTGATACACTTTATTCTTTCCAGCAATCTCTGTCATTTTCCTTCGAACAGACATTTCAGATAAGCCTTGTGGTATAGCAAGAGGTCGGTCCAAATGTACCTCCTCCGGTATAGTCTGAAACAGCTCCTTGATACTAGCTACTCCAATGACTTTCAGCATTTCCTGCTGTTCTTTCTTTGTATTTGGTGTATAGGTGCCCATTGCATCCTCCCCCTTATAAGCTTGCCAAATAGTCGCTTTCTGATAATAGATCCGAGGTTTCAGAAACTTCTTCAACTTCAATAAACCAGGTATTTAAAGCATCAGAATTAACCAGTTCTGGATGATCCAATAGTTCCTCATTAATCGCTTTCACTGTTCCGGTTACAGGGCTATAAACAGCAGAAACAGCCTTAACAGATTCAACATCACCAAATTCTTCACCAGCTACAACTTCATCTCCAACCTCTGGAAGATTAATAAAAACTAAGTCTCCAAGCTCTTTTTGTGCATGCTCTGATATACCTACCCTTACGGTTGTCGCATCTAAATACTGTGCCCATTCATGGGATTTTGCATATAAAAACTCTTTCTCGTTCATTAATAAATCCTCCATTAATATATTTTTATATTGGGTGAAATGTCTTGTCATTTCCCCTTGTTTTGCTCTAAACTCTAAAGAACAAAGAATATTATTATCTGTTATAAACTTAATAATCATTCTGTTTATATAATGTGGTACTGTTATTCTTTTAAAACACCTCTAAACCGTTCTTTTATAAAAGGGTAAAGCAACTATCTCTGCTGCAATCTTTCTACCACGAACTTCTACCTCAACCTGAGTTCCAATTTTACTGTGTTCCATTTGTAATAATGCCATGGCGACTGGTCTGCCAAGGTAGGGACAATGCGTACCAGAGGTTGTTGTTCCCAGTAATTTATCACCCAGATAGACCGGGCATTCTTCTCTTGCAATTCCCCTTCCGGTGATATGAAGACCAACTCTTGCAAACTTTGGAGTTCCTCTTGCTATAATACCTTCTTTGCCGATAAAGTCGTCTTTTTCTAATTTCACTGCAAAACCAAGTCCGGTTTCCAGTGGCGATATCCTATCATCCATTTCATGACCATATAAAGGCATTGCTGCCTCGAGTCTAAGAGTATCTCTCGCGCCAAGACCACAAGGTATCAGTAATTGTTCTTTGTCTTCTTTATGTATGTTATAATTGCCTGCCTCAAGTAGTGCATCCCAAAGCTTAATTGCTTCTTCCGGTTTACAATATAGTTCATATCCATCTTCTCCTGTATACCCTGTTCTGGAAATCAGACAAGGGATATCAGAAACCAATACATGCTCCTTAAAGCTATAATACTTTTCTGGCAATTCCTCTGAATGTGCCAGCTTACTTAAAATTTCTTTTGAACGTGGACCCTGCAGCGCAAGTTGTGCAATGTCATCCGAGATATCTTTTAGTTCAGCCTCTCCAAAAAGATGCTGTTTCATCCACTCAACATCCTTTAAACGGTTGGAGGCATTAATGACAATGAGGTACTCTTCTTCGCACTTACGATATACCAGCAAATCATCCACTACACCGCCGTAAGAATTGCACATTGGACTGTATTTCACCTGTCCGTCATACATTTTACTGCAGTCGTTGGTTACTAACTTCTGTACGTTAGCTAATGCATCCTTACCCCTTAATAGTACTTCTCCCATATGAGATACATCGAACAGTCCTGCCAGGGTTCTTACTGCCATATGCTCTGTTATTACACCGGTTTCATATTGTACCGGCAGCAGATAACCTGCAAAGGGAACTATTTTTCCACCTGCCCGAACATGAGCTTCGTAAAGAGGTGTTTTTCTTTCCATACTTATAACCATCCCTTCTCCTATTACTAATTGGGCACGTCTTTTTACGCACAAAAAAAGACGTACTGAAATAATCAATACGCCTCTGTATTTTTACCTGAAAGATTCTCCCTTGCATCAAAACCTACAAGAAATTGCTTCTTCGGTGTCCTTACGCTTTCCAGAGTATCGTCCAGATCTGGTCCTTTTGCCTGAGAGTTTTCGCATTCACCTTCGGCGCTGATGGCTTTTATTGACAGTCTTCAGTCTCTCCCAAATCCTTCTTACGATGATAGTATTATTATATTATCGTAAGCTTGGAAAGTCAACCAAAGGAAACCATGTTTGATATTATTTCTATTACTATTATTTATTAAAAAATGTGTTGATTAATTTGCAAAAGTATGTTACAAAATTAACATACATGTTCTAAAACATGTTCTATTTTTACATAATATGGAGGGCATATGAAAAGTAAATTTATCAAAACAACTGGCAAAACAATGTTAGCCTTAGGGTTGACAGCAATGCTTTTGGTTACAACAGTGACCGGCTGCGCTAAGAAGGATACGGATACCAGTAACAATTCCCAATCAACCCCAGTACCAACCCAGAGTGTTACTTCCACTAACGAAGCAGTAACTTTTACTCCTGGTACGTATACTTCAACGGTTACCGGAATGCACGAGATGACTGTAACGGTTACCTTATCTGAAACAGAAATAGTTGATATTCAAATTGATCACCAGGAAACTCCAGGTGTTGGTGAACCAGCAGTACAGTCCCTTCCTGGAGAAATTTTAGAGCTTCAAGGTTTAGGCGTAGATGTAGTATCCGGGGCTACCCTATCCAGTAATGCTGTAATAAAAGGTGTAACAGAATGCTTAAAGCAAGCAGGTGTTAGTGAGGATGGCATCACCAAATTATTGGCTATAACAAAAACTGCTGTTCAAGAAGCAGACCAAACTTTGACTGCTGATGTTGTTGTTATAGGTGCCGGTGGTGCTGGTATGGCTGCTGCTGTCACTGCAAATCAAGCAGGTAAAACTGTAATTGTTATTGAAAAAGCTAGTAAAATGGGTGGAAACACTATTTTATCCGGTGGTGCGCTTAATGCCGTAGATGAAGGCAGTGAGACTGCATTAGCTAATAATGACAGTGTTGAAAATCACTATAACCAAACCTTTAACGGTGGCGATCAACAGGGAGATCCAGTCTTAGTGCATACCCTAGTTGACAATGCCTGGTCAGGTGTAGAATGGCTGAAGAGTTTGGGAATGGAATTCTATGATGGTGTATTCACAGTTACCGGCGGTATGTGGCCACGTGCACACAAACCGGTAGAGCCCGAAGGTACTGGCTTCTTTAAAACTTATCAAAACTATATGGATACCCACGAAGGTATCACCATGGTTTATAATACAACTGCAAAAGAATTCATTGTTGAAAATAATGTTGTAACCGGTGTTACTTGCACTGGTGAAACAGGAAATACCATTACTGTAACAGCAACAAATGGTATTGTGCTGGCTACCGGCGGCTTTGGAAGAAATATTGAAATGCGTGTGAAATACAATGATATTAACAAAAAATGGCCTACACTTGATGAAACAATACCTAGTACAAACACTAGCGGTATAACAGGCGACGGTATTATCATGGCGGAAGCAATTGGCGCAAACCTTGTTCAGATGGAAAATATTCAGCTGCTTCCTTTGGGCGATCCTGAAACAGGAAGTCTCTCCGGTAACATTGAACACGCTGTTGAAAGCCGTATCTTCGTTAACTTAGAAGGTAACCGTTTTGTAAACGAGGGCGGTCGTCGTGATGACATGACTCTTGCGTTATTTGAACAACCAGAAACAACCATGTATATCGTGATGGATAGCGATACCTATCCTGTAGGAGATGAAAAAAATAACTTTGGTGAAAGCCTTGCCGATTTAGTTAGTGCTGGGCGTGCTTTAAAAGCTGATTCTTTAGAAGAGCTTGCTGTACTTATGAATGTTTCTGCAGAAAATCTTGTTGCAACTGTAGAGGATTATAACAGATATTGCAAGGGCGGTGACCTGGAAGGCCAGACTGATACCTTTGGACGTACCCTATTTACCGATACTGACGGTGTAAATAATGGTATTAATAACGCTCCTTATTATGCAGCTGTTCGAGTACCAACCGTACATCATACCATGGGTGGGGTTCAAATCAACGAATATGCTCAAGTTATCGATACAGACGGCAATGTAATCTCAGGTCTTTTTGCTGCAGGTGAAGTAACTGGAGGTATCCATGGAACTAACCGCTTAGGTGGAAATGCATTAACCGATACTGTTACTTTCGGTCGTATCGCAGGTACCAGTGCCTCAGAGTTTGTTAGAAATTAATTAAAAACGATATATTTCCAGGGGCTGTAGCACAAGCGGTTTTTAAACCGCCAGTGCACGGCTCCTTTTCTGTGAAAAGTTCACTGTACATTTCGTGTGACAACCCTCTTGCATTTCTTTAGATAAATGGTATTATATTTTAGAAAACGCTTTCAAGTTTCCTAAAAATACTTTTATCTGAAGGGATAAATAATTATGAATACAGAAAAAAAATTCAATATGCGAAAACAGGAGCTAATTTCTCAGATAACCGATATTATAACAAGGGACGGGTTTTCGAATTTAACCATACGCGGAATCTGCCATGACTTAGGCATCTCCACCGGTACTTTTTATCACTACTTTCCTGAAAAAAATGATCTAGCATGGATTTTATTTTCTGATATCGATAATTATTTTGATAGTGTCGTGGCCTCAAAATTAACTGATAATGAGCCAGAGAACCTCATAACTTATTGCAAGGAGTATGGGAATTATGTAATCACCAATGGCGTAGAAACCTGTCGCTGCATCAGCGTTGCTCCTTTTAAGCATCTTAGTCACAATTACCTTGATGAAGATCGCAGTGTTTTTCAAATTCTTCACAACATTATAACCAGAGGAATTGAAAAAAAGCAGTTCGATGATACACTTCAGCCGATTGAACTTACCCGCATGCTTATGATTGTATTACGTGGCTATAGTTCTGACTGGGCTAAACGAAATGGAAGTTTTGATTTAACCCAGAATCTTGAAGTTTACATCCGCTTATTTAGTAAGAGCTTTGCAAACTAAACCCGAACTGATTCTAAATCTTTTAACATAGTTCAAGGGGGCTTCATCTTTTGATGAAGCCCCCTTTTTTTGTTTAACCGTTGCTTAAACAGTTGTTTATAAAATAATCTTATTATCTTTTGCCCTCGCACCATATGCATAATCTTCATATTCACGAAGGGGCAGCGGATCTGAAAATACAAAGCCCTGAATCATATCACAGCCTAATTCCTTAAGCATACTTGCCTGAATCTTATTCTCAACACCTTCGGATACCACTTTGATATCAAGTCTTTTAGCTGTTTCTATAATGCTTTGTATGATATTAATCCCTCGATTGGTCTTCTCACTTCCCAATAAGAACTTACGGTCCAGTTTCAGCTCATCAATTGGAACATGGTATAAGGTATTCATGGAGGTTGTTCC
Source organism: Bacillota bacterium (assembly GCA_023407575.1). GTDB lineage: Bacteria > Bacillota > Clostridia > Lachnospirales > Lachnospiraceae > Mobilitalea. The sequence goes on along the minus strand of JAEYLX010000069.1, from coordinate 64,562 downwards.
AGTTCCAAAGTCATCCATTGATATAAGGAAGCCAAAATCCTTTAACCGTTTCATCAAAGAGGTAAGAATCTCCTGGTTATCTGATACAACCTCTTCCGATATTTCAAGTATGATTAAATTAGCTGGAATACCGTATTTCTCCAAGGTAGCTTCTATTTTATCAATAAAATTTACATCGAATAAATTAAGTCTGGAGATATTAATCGACAGCGGCATAGGTCGATATCCCTTACCAATCCAAACCTTAAGTTTATGACAGATCTCATCTAAAATATACATATCCAGCTTTACTATAGATCCATTCTTCTCTAAAACACTAATAAAACGGCCCGGATACATTAATCCTTTTGCCGGATGCATCCATCGAACCAGAGCTTCTGCACCAACCTGCATACCAGTTTTCAAATCAAACTTTGGTTGAAGATAAACCAGGAATTCTTTCTCCTCCAAAGCAGTATAGAGGTGTTCTTCTATCTCTTTTTCATCAATTATCTTGTTTTGCATGACACCATTATAGTATTCATACATCTGGTTTTTATCATCCTTAACCATGAACAAGGCATAATTTGCTCTGTTTATCATGAGGTCTAAATCTGTTTCCTTGTTTTCCAGACAGTAAATCCCATAATGTAGTCGCATTTCGTACTTCTCATTCTTACTTTCCGTACCTTCAAAGTTATCAATCTTCATATCAAGGAAGCCTATTCGGTCCGATAGTTCATTTTTATTATGATATTTCAATAATAGCACAAAATACTCGGTATTTAATCTGCAAAACAATTCATCCGCCTTAAGATTTTCATGTAATGTCTCTGAAATATGTTTTAAGATACGGTTACTCTCTTCGGTGCCAAAGAATTCATTAATATATTCAAATCGGTCAATAGCCAACTCAATGATAGCATAGTTAAGATCGCCAGATTTATCAATTAACTCTATTGCATCCTTTTTGAAACGATTGTAGTTAATACCCCCAGTAATGTCATCATAATAGGCTAGACTTTCTACTCTATTTCTCTTGGAACATTCCATTATAACAAACAAAACCAAAAAAAGAGCACAACTTATCGCTAAAATAAATAACACTAGGATTACTCGGTTGTCAGCTGTAGATAGGGTTTCTTCATATAACGCTTTTAATTGATCTTTGGGAATAATAATTAAAATTCCACCATTACTAATATCTTTGATCCCTGAATAGCTAAGCAGAGTACTTACGTTTTGCATTTTAACTTCAGTTAACGTAGCTTTCCCCTGTTTCATAATCTGTTTTAATTCAGAATAATTGGTATTCTCTTTATCCAGTAGATTAAATAAATCTGATGTTTCCAGTGCATCACCAGATTGATTCAATAATATAGTTCCATCCTGTAACGTTAGATAGATTTCTTCTTTACCACGAAACGTATTGACTGACATCATATCCTGCAATGTTTCCAGGTCCATACACGCTCGTAGGACACCAACGATTTTATCCTCTTGATAAATTGGGGTGGTATAAATAATGGATGCTGCTGTATCTGCTTCATAAAAATTCGATAAAGATATTACTGTTTCACCCATTAATGCTCTTTGATAATAGGAACAGAAGGCAACCTTCTGTTCCTCTCCATCTAAATCAAAACCAATCCCATTTATATCACAAATATTTATTGCCTTCCAGGTGAGTTGTGTATGTAGATTTTTTAAAGCCGTTACTAAAGCATTCTGCTCTATATCCTGATTATCTACCTGCGCCAATATTTTAGAAATAGTTTCTACAGTCCCCAAATATCCTGTTAAACTCATATTTATTTCTTTTGTTATTAATTCGGTTGTATTTCGCAATTGTGCGTCTTCATATTTAACACTCAATTGCTCCGTGTCCCTTTCCATATTTAAACCTAGAAGACCTACCGCTACTATAATAACAAAACCTAAAATTACAGCTATAAAGCTTTTCCACTTCATTCGGAAGCCTCCTTATGTTTCTTTAATACTAAACCACCCAATAATAGAGCAATACCGGAAATTGCTGCAGCTAATAAGATAAATCCATAGATATTTTCATCATCGTTATGATCAATATCTGCTCTGTATTTTGCTTTGTAGTCTATCATGTGCCCAGATTTCTTCACCTTATCATTAACTGATGTTAATTCGGTATCAGATTCAGATAATAGCTCCTTCTCATCATAGATTAAATACTGGTTTGTGGTTTCATCGTAGACTGATATATAATTAGCTTTATCCTTACTGCTATTTTGTTGCACTGTAAGTATACTGGATGCAACTTTGTCTTCATCAGCTTTTTTTCCATCAGTGGATACTAACCCAGTAGAACTGTCCTTTTCCTTACCGCTATCAGAATGCTTTGAACCTGCTTTACCGTTCTTCTCATCCTTGTCGGAATTGTTAGAGTTGTTGGAATTATCAAGCCCAGCTAAGTTACTCTCGTCCGTATCATTTGCTTCTAACGTACCCTCGTCAGAAATTATATCCTCCGATGTTGCCTGTAAAACGTCCTGTATCTTTTCTGCAGCTTCTTTGATTGCTTCTTCTAATGAAGATTTTAACTCTTCAATAGCTTGAACTGAAATCCCTTTCTCCGACAACTTATCAATCATAGTCTCCAATTGCTCCAGTTCTTCTTTTGTGGCACCATACTTAGCAACCACAGCAATGGCTGCTCGAATTGATGCTAGCTTTGTGTCTTCTGCTTGAAGAAGTAATGCCTCCAAGGTCAAACCGTCACTTGCTATTACCTGAGTATCAGGGGGTACTGCCCCATTGGTAACAATCTCATCCCTGCTATTCTGACTTATAATTGAAGTTGATGTTCCTCCTGCAGAGATAGTTGTATTATCCAATGCTTTATCACCTACAATTGTACCATCATCCAGTACAAAGGTATCTTCCACATATACTTCCATCGAGGTATCCTCGTTAATCACACCTACTTCAGAAGTAACAGCTTCTCCATTTACAATATTCGCACCATTAACTTCAGCCCAGCCAATATCAGTAATATTTGTCTCAAAGGCAATTGCCTCCATATATAAGGTAGCAAAATTCGTCATTGACGTATTGGCTGATCTACCCAGGAAGCCGTCTTCAGCGGTCAAATTAGTTGTGGTTCCTCTTGGACTATCAATCTCCAGCATTTCACCAGTAATATAATTAAAACCAGCCACTGCTCCATCATAATATCGCACAAGGACAATATGATTCGTACTATTGATATTGTTCGTCATATACTGAATATCCGAATTCTCAAACTCCTCAGGTATATTTAATTTGTTGTCTGTCATATCAACAATCATGCCGTCCGTAGATAATATGGAGCAATATTTACTGCCATTGTAATTGTCCAGAATCAGGCTATCCATAACCATCGATAAGGTAGAAGAAATTGCTGATAACTCCTCATTCTTAACATATAATCTTAGTTTTTCACGTTTCGTTTGATTGATTATGGAATAGTTTTTATAGGTTTCAATGGTGTAATCTGCATAAGTAAACTCATGAATTGGAATTACCTCCTTAGCAAGACCGATGCCATTTATATTTCTAAGCACTTGTCCACTTTGAACCTCATATACCTTTCCATATACATCCAGAGCATGTCCTGCATACAGGTTCACATATTGTCCCGGCAACGTTATATTACTTCCTTCCACCTTATTGGTCGCTATGTAATAATAATCTGCATTCCAGGTCATGATGTTTCGATTGATATCTTCCGGCCAAACTGTATAACTAAGTTCGTCCAGTCCATTGTTGATTATAATTTCCAGTTCGGTTTTAAAATCATATTCCAGTGTGAAGGTTCGCTGATTAATTATGCTTTCTGCGACCGCTTTACCATTTGCCATTACCTTAAAGGAGGCGTTTTCATTTATTTCAGTGAACTCAATATTTAATTGATCTGCATCCACCGTGTAAAACTCTGCCTTAGGTATATCCAATGATTGGGTCTTTAACAGGCTTCGTTTTACAGTATTTGCGCCACTTCCCGGTACAGGAATTCCTCCATTGTAGGATTCATATTGATACACATACAGTCCATTGCTGTCTATCTTCGCCTTTCCCTCATTTAACGGATCAGCTTCATATCCCTCCTGGAACTTTAAAATCCTCATGGAACTTGTCATATCATAATTATTCATTGGTGCATTGGTTAAATATGGCATATAGCCCCTAGTCAAACCGTTATAATTCCAATATCTCGCAGAATAATTAGAACTTGTAATTCCTGCGTCGGAACTCCAAAAAAGTTTATCCACATAGATTGACTTGGTCTTCATCTCAGCCGTTGTTACAAATGTAATTTCATCTCGAAGTAATAAAATCGGGTTTGCTTGATAGTAGGCAACCGAGGTACTGGTGGTAGTACCAAAGGTTATCTTACTATTTTCATATACCAGTGAGCTGGTAATTCCTCTTGCATCACCCAGCTGCTTATTTAAGAAGAAATTACCTTTTCCCGAAGCACCTTTAACTACTACATCACCAGCCATTAGCCAGCCTTGGTTTACATTGTATAAATCCTGCTCCATTTTTCCGACAATACCACCCACATAATCCGGTGCTGTAACTGTGCCTGTATAGAATACATGATTGATATATGGTGTCTCACTCATACTATACAAGCTCGTTGCCCTTACCTTACCGGCAATACCACCTGCATTATAAGTCGTTGCAGTTACATTACTATTGCTATAACAACTTTCTATATAACCTCTAAAATGACTGCCCACAATTCCACCAACGTCTTCTGCTCCATAGATTTCACAGTTTTGCGTCCCACTGGAGGCAATTTTATAGCCACCAGAATTTTCAGCTGCCGCTTCGGTACGAGCTACAATTCCTCCAACCGAAACTGCTCCAAAGGAACCAATACGGCTATTTGCTACGATACAATTATTAATGGTTATACTTCTTCCACTAATTCCACCAATTCTGGTATTGTTATTCCCGGTGAAGCTCGCCGCTGACCAGGAGGTAGTTCTTGCTGTTGTTGTCAAATACCCAAGCACCTTAATGGCTTCCGTATATACCTTTTGCGCTTGTGTATTTGAAGTTCCAGCAAGTAATCCTTGATAATAAGCAATTCTATCATTGACAGAGGTTCTGAATACCGTATTGCCGGTATCGCCCACATTTCTATCGTACACAGATCCTATGGTAGAATCAGTAACCGAGGAGAAAATGGAAGAACCATTGCCACTGACACCACCAATATTGTAGATACTATAAATATATGAATTTCTTACTTGTGCACGGTTTGCAACACCTTGTCCAACAACTCCACCCGTATTACTGCCGGTACCAACCACAAATACCTTTTCTGCTTTCACCAGGTACTTATCATTGTCTAAGCTACTAAGTCGGCTGTCGCCGATGAGACTGCCTAAGCCTGCTAATCCTCCAACATAGGTACTTCCTTCCACAACGCTGTTCTTAATACTACAGTTACCAAATACATTCTGTAAGGAAGTTACATCCGCGTAGCCTACGACACCGCCAATATAGTTATAAGAAGCATTTGCCGCGGATACTACTGCATTATCTACTTTAATATTCCATAAATAACGACCATCTTCCTGAGTACCAACAATACCACCTACATAATCTCTTCCCTGTACGATTAAGTTCGTTGCTGTAATGTCGTAGCATCCACCGGAACCGGACAATCTTCCGACCAATCCTCCCACGGCTCTTTTTGCAGGAACTGTGGAGGCGTAAGTATCATATACGGTTACACCAGTTAAAGAAATATTATAGTTCATGCCATATGCCAGGGGCACAATACCCGCATAGGCACTATTATAAGCATCCAGTTTAACCTCTTTAAAGCTAACATCATGCATATCACCAGTCACTGCACTGATAATTCCGTAACTATTTATTGCAGCTGGGAACTTAGCCAGGGATTTGGTCATTGTAATATCCTCAAAACTCAAATAGCTGACATTACCATAAGCTGCCTTAATAAAGGATTCTGTTGACTCCATATTAATTCCCTTAACTTTTTTCCAGCTGCCCGCTGCGAGTTCGTTACCCATGATATGGTTAACCACCACATCCTTCGCTGCATTACCATGGTAATCATTAAAGTTCAAATCACCTGTTATCTGGATATTATACCTCTTAGTTCCAAACATCTCTTTGGACATTAAGGTATTCCATTCATCTACGGAACCAATTTTTAAATATTGTGGAACAATACCCACGCTAAGGTAAGCACTTTGATTTTTACCTTCTGCATCTCCAGTCAAATTATAATTAAACCCTGTTAAATAATAGCAGTCATAGTAACCCTCAATACCAAGAACATATTCTAGAGTAGTTCCTAGTTCTGTTCTAGAAATCTTTATTTCTGCGTTTGGGTCACCAAGGTCTGCAGGTAACAATCCATTGAAGGTCGCGCCTGTAATGGTAACCTCCGGTGAATGCTCTGTAATAATCTGAACTGTATATAATTCACCCGTACTGTAATTCTTACTGGAGATACTCTTTATCTTAATTGGGCTATTCTCCAGGTGATAATCCTCCTGGTATGGAAGAAGCCCTGTGCCATCAATACGATTTAACTTTGGCAAAATACCCTTAGCAAGCTCTTCCTGGTTTCTTACAAAGTCAGCATCCCAGTCTAATATTCCACCCTTTTCATAAATGGTCGGATCAATGAGTTTTTGATAGGTGAGTAACGTACTATCGTTGTTGATAGCACCATTTAAAATGGAGTATTCATAGCCATAGATCTTACCGGAGCTAACCTTGTTATAGCCATAAAATCTTCCCACATCCTCTGCACTTGGTAAGCTTGTAACGGTATTACCCAGCACAAGTCCTGTCTCCTCTAATTCACCATTGGTTACCGTGGAAAAACCAACAATTCCACCAGCACGCTTTGTAATTGTAGTAATATCCACATCTACATAATAATCCTTCAACATATAGAAGCTTGACTCTGAATTGGTATAAGTGTCAATTGCTCCGATTAAACCACCCGCATTCTTATAAACGGTATCTATTTTACCATTTACTACATAGACATGGTAGATTTCGGCACTTGCTCGGATAAATCCGATTAATCCACCAACACCACCACAATCTCCTGCTGCTAATACTTTAAGGTCTACTCCATCCACATAGCAGTTAAGAATAGTCAAATTCGCATAGAGACTAGTCGTACCGGATAATCTGTGCTTACCCACCAAGCCTCCAATATACTGTGCATAATTACCATCCGCAGAAGACTGAATCTTCACATCATGTGCCGAAGAATTCATAATGGTTGCAGAGTAAGCATCACCGGCAATGGCACCACAGTGTTCATAGCTGATAGCATCCATACCCAGAATATGTACATTGTCTACCACGGAGCCCTCCAGCATTCGCCCTATAAAGCCCTTGAACTGGGTATTGCCTTTGGTAGCATCTAGGTTTTCAACTGTTAAGTTCTTTATTGTTCCTTTTAATTTACCAAAGATATACCCATAGGTTCCTGTATCAGCAAAGCTTATCTTATGGTTATTCCCATCCAGCTTTCCAGAGAAGGCATCCTTGCTGAAATTAGCATCCGAAGTTGATAAGGTAACATTTGCTGGCATTACTAAAATCTTAGGATCAAGGAATTGGAAGCTTAAGTCCGCATATAAACGATAATTCTGACTATAATCATCTTTCATGGCTGACCACTTTTCAATCGTATCAACTGGCTTATAGAACTCTGCAGCAACCGTAGGCTTATTGTCCTCCAGATAGTCCACAGTTCGAATAATGTTCTTAAATCCAAGCATGTAGCTAAAAGTTATAATATCATAGGAGGAGTAGAACTTGGTTTCTGCTGCCTGTGTTAAACGTACTGTTACACGATAAAAATCCCCGTCTTCTTCCTGTGAAAGAATTTGAGTATTTAACCACTGTATTCCGATGGATTTAATCTCAAACTTGTCGGGATTATCAAAGGTTATTACTGCCGTGGCAAAATTTTCACCCTGTTCTGTAATATAGGTATCAACTATTTTAATATTGTCCTCATCCGTAAGCTCTGGAAGTGGATTATAATCCTGTTCCGGCATAAATTTTGGCCATACTACCTGTGGATAGAACCCTAATTCCACTGCATCCATATTAAATTGATTTTTGACCGTACTATTGGACGCATTAAATAAACGTTCATACCAGCTATCATCATACAATACTAATTTTGAAATTTCTTTGTTTACCGTTTTTCCATAGTCATTTTCTGAATAATAATAGGTATCTTTAATAGAGCTGGTTGCATAACGGTTACGATAGGCAGGGCCATAACCTTGCCAAATTTCACCTCCATAGAATACATCTCCAGCATAGAAACTATTTCTTAAAGTTCCGTCATTTAATCCGACCAAACCAAAGGTATAATCATTTACTGATTTCATTTCTCTGGTTTCTATATCCATGAGTGAGTATACATTCTCTATAATTCCTGTCTGACGGTTAACAGCAACAATACCGCCCAGATTATTATTGGCAGTAAACTGATCCTCTGTCAGTGTTTCCTTTGATGTTCTTTGCATAGGGGCTCCGTAAATATAACCATTACGGATAATACCTCTGTTATATACACAGACACCAGCTGAATTTGTAGTGGTAATAAAAGGATCTATGGTCTTAACTACAAAGTTCTCTATTACACCGCTTTCATAATTCGTATGACAGATTGCGGCACTGTCTGTTTTGTAGGTTTGAGCTTTATTCCCATTATTACGCAGCGCCATAATATTGCTAATCTTGCCGTAATTATAGGTAACGATACGATCTGTCTTTCTCTCGACATCACTGCCCCAACCCTCTACATAGGTAAATACAAGATTTTTCAGCTTTCCATAATAACCAATCGTTGAGATTAGATTAGCCGTACTGTTATATTTAAGTGTATGTCCTCTAAAATCTAGTTCCCCATTAAAGGTCTGACTGGCAGTTATGTTATTCCAATTCAGTGGGAATACAATATCCTTTATTACATAGTACTTTTTATCAAGCCCATATCGAACATCTGCCAGTTCATCTGCGGTTTTAATACCAATTATTTCTCTTTCCGTAGTAAACTCTTCCTGATCTAATGAAATTTCATAATCGAAAACCACAGCCCAAAGATCAAATCGGTAGGTATGATACCCCTTCTCTACCTCATAATAAAAGTCCGTATCACTGGTACGCTCACTGCCACTATACACTTTGGTATCCACTAAGGTCTCCGTTTTATCTGGAGCCACCTGATACATGCGTAGCGTATAGGTTCCATCACCATTGGCTATCCATTCCTGTCTTCTGGTATCAATCCACGCTCCATCTTTATAAATCTTAAGTAAATAAGAAGGAGTTGCCCCAAGTTCCCCTCGTTGGTCACTTACAATAGCACTCAGATTGGCATAATAATGGCTATCCTCACTTAACTGTGTCTTATGAAAACGTACTCCCCATAAACAGTTAATTCCTCCAGTTCCATCAGCAGTTTCGGCTACTATATAAATCCTACGTACACCCGATAAGGTCAGGTTATCATCAAAGAATTTAACGTCCGACCAGCGACAATATTCTGTGCCCCTGGTTAAGTCAGTTACAGACTGAGTAGCAAAAGGAACGGCTGCCTTATTAACATCCGGATCATCTAAATAAAATTTAAAATTCGTTGTTCTGTTAACATAGGAATAACCAATCTGCAGGCTGTTCCATTGCTCCTGACCAAAATCTACATCCAAGCTAAATTTTGCTTTTGTTTGTCCGTTACTACCAAAGCGATAGTTCTGATACAAAGTAACTCTGGTATTGTAGCTGGTAATCTTTTTCGCAGGAATTTCTACTGATTTAATTAACTTATTTTTATTCAATTGCAGAATACTGATATCACCAGTAATTGCCTCTCTGGTTGCTATCTTAAGATATTCCTTCTTTTCAAACAGCTCGGAATAATATAATTCATAATTTTTACGATAGGTCGTTCTGTCATAACCGTTATTGAATTCTTTTGCAAAGAATCGAAAAGTATAGGTTTTATCCTTCTTTAACTTAGGTACATCTATAATTGATACTCTTTCCTTTGAGGTTATCTCAAAGGTGGCTACCTGCACATCACTTTGGTCATAAACAGCAACAGTAACCGGATAGGTTATCACTGCAGTATCCGGGTCTTTCACCGTCACTCCATATAATTGTATGAAGGTGGAGGAAGCATAGATTGCTTCTATGTCAATGACAGGGGATTTTTTCAAGGTATGGAAGGATTCCGGAGTATAATAAGTTTCAATCTCCCGATAGATTTCACTTCCCACTTGTCCCATCTGTACCTTTGGCTTAATTTTTATCTTATATTCCGTAAAGCTCTTCAGATTATCCATATTAAAAACATAGGTGACATTACTGCCATCACCATTATTGGTTTTCATTAACTCCAACTCTGACGGAGTCATAGAAATAATACCGTTATTCGGCGCCTCTGACGGAACGTCCTGTGTTGGTTCTTCTGTTGATTTATGATAGGTGACATCAACCCCAGTTGCCTCTGATCCATCTGCATTCACAAAGGAAATATCTAAGTTGCTGATCAGTTTCACCAGCCGACTGTCCGTTCTGGCAATATCCATTCCAATGGCAATGGCAGCACTTGAATCCTCCACGGACTTAACTTCCACTTTAAAGAAAGCATACCCTAAGGAAGAAATCGGCATAGTGGTAAAACTCATCTCACCAATAGTGGCACAAGGATAGACACCGCGATTATCATTGATGTTATAATCGCAATACACACGTATCTTATATACCTCATAGTCAAGTAAGTCTAAAAACTGTACCGAACACCCTTCCAGCGGTATGGCATGGGATTCCCCATTTTCATTCTGTGCAAGCTTATTTCCTGCTTTATCGGTAAGATTAACGGTGGTTAAAATTGGGTTGTCATTTTTATCAAATACGCTAAAGAATAAACTTTCCTCGCTTATTTCAGCCATATCCTCGTTCTTCATGTTGATTTTAAGCTCAATATTCTTTACTTCATTTTTAACCATTATAATTTCTGCTTTAGGAGGTTGTTTACAGGTATGGCTATTTCCCTTTATTGAACCTTCTAAAGGCAGTACGTTACCAAAACGATCATAACAGATAAATTCATAGTCATACTCTGTATTAGAGAGTATTTTTCCGTTAGATTCATAGACAATCTGTACTCCGGTTTTAAGACCAGCCAAATCCTTTGCCGAAACCGGAAGAATATACTGCACTTCTGAATCTGTTTTTGAGGTTATAATTACCTCAACACGGCCCATATACTGAACAGTCTCAATATACTCATTAATTGTAGCTAAATTACCTAGCTTATCCGTATACTGACTTGAACTGCTGATAGCGTTGGTTATGGATAGATTAGCTAATTGCAATTTATTGTAAAAGATATTACCATTGGTCCAATTCAGTTTCATTGGTACTAATTCCGATAAGGGCTTTGTATGAACATTTGTCTCTGTAATATCTTCTGTTATCTTCTTACCATACTTATCCAGGTAATCCATTTGAACAACTACATGATAATCTGTATCCGGTTTTAAAGGGGCAATTTTGACATCCGCAGATGAGCCGTAAGCTTTTTTCATAACCAGCTTCGTCCCCTCATATACACTAAAGCTAACTCCAGTACGATACAGGAATTCATTGTTTTCAATCTCGAGACCTCGAGAAAGGATGGAATATACTGTAGTGGAAAATGTGCCTACCTTGGCAACAGGTTTTTTCCAATTGGGATTCCCTGGATTTTCTTCTTCCTCATTGCCTCCTGGTAAGTCAACTGGCTCCTCACTTACCTGCTCTACTACCTCATCTGGAAGTACTAGCTCGGGTAATTCTGCTACTGCAGCAGGTTCGGGAGGTTTCGGAGTGACTTTGATATCCTCTTGTCCCTGTCCCACAGGCGTAGGAGCAATTCCCTCCTCTTCTTCCTCCTCATCCTCTTGATTTTCTTTCTCTGGCAGCTCTGTAACAGTAGGAGTAGCTGTTGGTGTTACCGTTACTGTAGGCGTTGGTGAGACCTCAATTTCCTCTAACTGTCCATCTTCATTCCCTTGGTGTTCTATAGAAGTATCCTTACTAGTATTTTGACCAGCATTATTAACTTGAACAATAATAGGAGTTGGTGTTGGCGGCGCAGGTATTTCTGTTATAGGTATTTCTGTTTCTGCTACTTCCTCTGGTGCGGCATCTTGCTCAATCTCTAACAGCTCTGCCTTATCATATAGCCCAAGTTTTTCTAAGAAGTCGTAGTAGTAGTAGGTCTTATTGTTAATCGTAATGGTAGACGCACTGTTTAGTGGTTCTATTATGTATGGTTTAAATTCCCCATTTGTTTGACTGTAGTAACGTATTTCATTTTCCATAAAATGAATAATAGAATTTGCTGATATATTTTTTCCAACAAAAAAGCTGCCTGCAACATCAATGGACATGGTGTTGATATATAATCCATTTTCCAGGCTTAATAGGATGAACTCCTCGCGATAAGCCCTTTCCATATCCGGGTTAAAACTAACTCCATTATTAATATACAGCCCACTATAGGTGGGAACACTCTCAAAGTCATCTGCGATAAGGTTTGCCGAGCTATTAATATTTAGAAGGGTTGAGCCTCCATTCACAAACAGAGGGTAAGCTTCCTCAATTTTAGTTTTTTCTTCCCCCATATAATAGCTACTACTCTTTTTATATACTATATCAGAAGTATTAAAAGCTACAGCTTCATACGCCTCATTCTCCAAACTCATGCTTGAAGTAAAAAGGTTCTTCGTTATGGAATTCTTACTGATTGCATAGCCATCATTATCCATAATCAGAAACGTTGTATAATGATTTAATCTAACAATGCCAATGCTGGATAGCAATACAGTAAATACAAGAAAATAGAGGAGCCCTATGATTATCCTGTTTTTTTTCATTTACGTTCACCTTTCTATTCAGCGTTCCTTAGTAAGGACGGTTCTGAAAATAATATTTGTTCCTGTCCATCGGGACGATATAAAATATCCTGGCTAAGATTAAATTTAATGTTGTTATTAATTGTTGCTAGTACTTCTTGATATCCTGCCAGCTGATAAGTCATATATTCAGCCACTGCATAATTATAGACTTCCAACTTCCCATCCACTGTCACTGTTACACTTGATAGTGGTGTAACAGTTATACTTTCTTCCTCCCAGCTTAGCTCTGTGTCATTGAAGAACACATATGTATCCTGGCCGTCAAATAAGACAATATCACGATAGGTCCTCTTTTCTTCTCCCGTCGTAGTGTAGACAATTTCATCTTGATAGAACACCTCTGTCATAGCGGATAATTTGTTCATCTGATACTTGCTAGGCTGAACTAATACATAATCAGAAGGCAATAACAATTTTCCCCCTTCTGCAAAGTACATTGGTACACTTTCTAATAGAAAACGTTCGTCTGCATGTTCCATAAAGTAACCCTGGTCCGTGTGATAAAAGTTCTTATCACCAACATACTCATAGCGTGTTTCAATAAAATATTGATACATATCACTGTTCAAGGTAACTTTATCCGGATACTGTGTACTTATGGCATTATCAGCTACAAGGTGATTATAAAAGGCGTTGTAGGATAAATCAGTATCCTTAAATTTCACTTTACTCATAGTATCCTTCAACTCGATTTTATAGAGTTTCAGCTTATTGTCATGTAAATTGCAGTAAGATATCTGGTTTTTACCAAACTGGATAATTGAATTAATCTCTATACTTTGTACGGTATCTCCATTTAAGAACTCTATTTTCTGACTATTCATATAATAGCCATTGGGCAAGCCTAAAAGAATAATATTTTTATCACCGTCTCTATGTCTTTGCTGGTTAAATACCTTTCCCTCACTTAGATAGGTGTACGGAGTCGCTGCTATCTTTTCAAACAAATCAGTTATTAAGATGAACTCACTATGATATAAATAATAAAAAGCACCATTATCGATGAGCAAAGGATACTCTTTATTTATTTGTTGGCGGTCTTTTTCTGCCTGAAGAAAATAATCATTTCCCTCCTGAACAAGCTTATTGCTCTCTGTAAACTCAAAAAGTGCTTTGCTCCTTGCTTCTTCTGTGCTTACTCCTGTCATCAAGTCAGCAATCCGGTTGTTTACCATTGCTAATCCAGAGCCTGCCAATTGATTTTGGGAGTTGTTCTTTTCCTCCCGTTGTTCTGTAAAGGAAACTACGACTACAGCAGCGAGTATAAAGAAGATTGCGGCAAGAATGACCAAAATTACGGTGTTCTTCATTAAAAATCTATGTATCCTATGAACTGACATTTCTATCTTCCTTCCGTACAAGCCTCTATTATTTAAGGTCCTCCAAGAGATTTGGCTGTAAAAACAGCATCATCTCCTGCCCATTTTTTTCAGACATAATATCCGTACTAAGATTAATCAAAGCCCCAGAACCCAAGGTAGTAATAACATTACATAGGTTGGTGTCCAGCGTTATGTAAGTGTCATTTTCTCGGTTATAGGCTTCAATTGATTGATTATATTTAACCCTTATATAAGAAAAGGGAGATAACTTCATGGTTTGATCTTCCCAGGTTATTGTAATTGGTTCGAAGAATACATAGGTATCTTTTCCGTCGTATAAGAAAAAGTCAGTAACCTTTACTGTGGTCTTTTCATCTTCTACGTAATACTTACCATTCTTCTCATACAAGTAACTCATATTTGCAATTCTGTTGGTCAGCGATAAGGTGGGCTGGACAATGGATATAACCGTAGGTAGTAAGATTTTATTTTCATTTACATAATAAAGAGGTGTATCCATTAGTTCATACATCTGATTTTTATTTTCCAGAATGCAGGTTAAGCCTGATTTTGAGATCGTTTTTTCACCAGCATATACTGTCTTTCCACCTTGTGAATATTGATATAAATCTTGAGTAATGGTCTGTACATCCACACGATTCAAATAATAATATGGAACCAGGGTCATAAGAACACCTGTAAACAGCAGAAGCGCCTGCTGTCCAATGCCTTTGTAATTTAGTTTAAGCTTTTTATCCCTGTTATCCACGATACCCCTAATGCATATGATGCTGCAGTATAAGGTGGACGCAATAAGAAACGTAACAATTACGATCTGCATTGCTACCAGAATTCCTTTTACCTGAATTCCGGTTAAATAAGTTCGAATTAAGCTACTGGAATATAACTCCCCAAAGATAGCAGCAGTATAAAGAATATCAAATAACAATACTCTTAAATCAGCTATTAAAATATGCAGGATTATGGTCAGCAAAGCCCCATAAAGGACATGCGTAACCTCTAGTTTTGTTGAAAAGATAACGACAGACCAAAGGAACAGCATCCGAATTAAAACCAGCGACAATGCAATTAGTTTTTCTCTCTTTATTCCGATGAATATTCCATAAAATCTTAAGGTAACTGATTGCCATTTAATGAAGCGTACTCCTGCTATTCCAGCAAAGCCGAGCAGAAGGATAATTAGCACTGTGAAAAATATGTAATTGGTATAAGAACCTAGATTACTGATGATCTCATTCCACATGAGAGTCCTCCTTAATCAGAAGCTTGAATACATTATTTTTCATAACATAGAACCCTCTGACATTATCCAGAGTAACTTCTTCTTCCTCTGAAACTACTACCAGTCTGCCCTCCAGCTCACCCACCACAGGCATATAATCCACCATCATTAGCAGGTTATACTCTTTACTATACAAGCGTATTATCTTTACATTATGGTAAATTTGAAATCCATTTTGGAAACTTATAATGATAACCTCAATCGACTTATTTATATCCCTAGCTTCCTTCGCCATCTTGTATCCTCTTTCCTAACCCCAAATTATTCATTTGGTTTTGAGACTTTATAATCATGGAGATTACCTATGTAGGAAAATCTATTTTCATCGGTAGTATCATATTTACCAGCTAGGATTGCTTCCACATCATCTAATACATCACCGATATTAACAAATTTACCTGGAATGTTGGTAAATTGCTCCGCAATAAACATGGGCTGAGTAAAATAATTACGAAGCTTTCTGGAACGGAAGAATATGTTATAATCCTCGGTGGATAGCTCTTCAATTCCCAGTACTGCAACGATTTCCTCCAGCTTTTGATACCTGGACATATAACGAACAACTTCCTGCACCAATTTGTAATGGCGCTCTCCAATTTTATCTACGCTAATTAATTTACTGGTGGTGCGGAACACATTCACCGCCGGATAAATTCCTTTTTCTGCAACCTTTCTATCCAGCACAATCTGTCCGTCAAAATGTGCAGTAATTGCATGGACAGCTGCATCGTTCATATCATCTGCAGGAATGAATACCGTCTGGAATGAGGTAATTGATCCATTCTCAGTGGAGTTAATACGCTCTTCCACTGCTGCTATATCCGATAACAAAGTAGCGGAATAACCATTATCAATAGGCATCTGTTCCATTTCTGCCGTAATTTCTGCATTCGCCTGTATAAAACGGTAAATATTATCAATGAACATAAGTACATCCTGGTGCTTTTCATCACGAAGATACTCTGCCTGTGTTAAGCCGCCATAGATTGCTCTGGAACGATTCATGGAGTTCTCACCCATTTGTCCAAAGGTAATTGCCATTTTATCTAAAAGGTCATCTTCTAGCATTTCATCGTAGAGTTCCTTGCCTTCTCTGGAACGTTCTCCAATACCAACAAAGACAGAGTTCGATCTTAGACCCTTATAAACATTGTTAATTAATTCCTTGATTAGAACTGTTTTACCTACACCTGCTCCACCCAGCAGACCCATCTTAAAACCCTTTTGCATTGGTGCAAAGAAGTCAAGAACTTTGATACCCGTCCATAGGATTTCACCTTCTATGTCTATTTCATTTAACTTAATATTACGTTCATAGACATTCTTCTTAACCACCTGATCAATCGTCTTACCATCAATCAGATTACCGTAAGAATCAAATACTTTCCCCAGTATCTCATCAGAATATTGCATGGATAAGCCACCTTCTTCCAGCTCCACCACCATGCCTCTGCGAAGTCCAATCACATTCTCAAAGGGAATTGCCATTGCTACACTTCCATTTATATATGCAATCTCAAACCGATAGGTTGTATCGTTTAATTTAGTACTAACAATATCACGAAGTTTAATCTCACTATGATCCAGTAAAATTTCAATTCTCATATTGGAGATTGAAATTATTTTTCCCACACCCATGGTACCCTCCATTTCTACGCCAAAGACGTCCTTAACGCTTATTTCTCCTCTTGGTATAACTCTCGATTACTTTACTTAGTCCTTTTTGGGTTTTTATTTTACGACTTTCCAGTAATTCTTCTTCCTCACGCTCCTCTATTTTCTTAAGGGACTCAGAGGTGGCATTCTGTCTCATAATATTTTCCGAGGCATAACTATTTACTTCTGCAATTTTAACTTCATAGTTTAAGTAAGAGGTTACCAAATTAATTAAAATTGTGTTGGCATCCCCTTCTACATAATAATCTTCTTTGTATTTCCCCTTTCCCTCTGCATCAATTGGAAACGGAAATATCTTTTTCTTAATAATTTCAATGTTACTTGTATTATAAAAATGGTTATAAATCAGATTAATTTCGGAATGCTCTCTACTTTGTAAACTCTTTAATAATATGCTTTCTATTTCCGCATACTTAGCTACAAAGTCTTCCCTCGCAAGCTTTACGATTACTCCCTTACCAGTGTTACGAACCTTTTTGCCAATCAATATTTTATCTGACGTTTCGTCCTTATCTAATAATTGATTAACCTGAAAGTTAATGTTGCCGCAGAATCCAAAGTCACTTCCAAAGTAAATATTTAATGCTGGTTTTTTGGAATCAACCTCCCATAATTTTTTATCTAATATAAAATTACGGTTATTAACTATCATATCGATAATATCAGAGGCTTCTTTTTCCAGCTGTAAATACTTCTCTGCTTTTTTCCTGGCAACATCAACACGAATCAGGGAATGAAAGTTCATAACCTTGACAGTGATTTTGATATTCATATGAAAAACCAGTCCTTTCTACTCTCACTAATTGAATTTAACCAATCCATCAAACAAGGTACTCATTTCATCTAAGGACTTTGGAGTAAACTTATATTGTTTCAATCTCTCTCTGATCTCTTTTCCGTTCATCATTTTATTTTTAAGCTCTGAGCTCATTTCATCCATATTCGCTAATTCATATACTTCACTGGTTTCTAGGTAGGACAATAATTCTCTTCTGACCACAGCACCAATTCTTTTAATTTCTTTTGTTTGTACTGCTCCTCCCAGACGGGAAACAGATAGTCCATAATCGATGGCTGGTTTGTGACCATTCTCGAAATTCTTAGCCGATAATACAATTTGTCCATCTGTGATGGAGATAACATTACTGGAGATATAATCCGTGATATCTCCGCCCTTTGTCTCAACAATCGGTAGTATAGTAATAGAACCGCCCTCTTTATGCTGGCAGCCTTTTTCTAACATTCTGGCATGAGTATAGAACATATCGGAAGGATAGGCATCTCTTCCTGGAATTTTACCGGTTAATAAACTGATTTCACGGTATACATCTGCATGACGTTTCAGATCATCAATTGCAACTAAAACATCCCTATTGTCCTCCCGCATATATTTTTCTGCAATTGCCAGTCCCACCAACGGAGTATTTACTAATACCGGCGGACACTCATCATTGAAGGCTGCTAAGATAATGGTATATTCCATTGCTCCTCTGCGTAAAAGCTCTGAATATACTTCTTTAACTTCTCTTTTCGTTTTACCAATTGCTATGTAAATGCACAAAACATTCTTCCCTTTTTGATTCACAAATGCATCCAATATAATCTGTGACTTTCCAGTCTTCTTATCTCCTATAATGAGCTGCCTTTGTCCACAACCCACCGGATAAATCATATCGATACCAGTAATGCCTGTAAGCATTGGGCGATTCACCTTACTGCGTTCCATAATAGGTATGGGTTTCGTTTCAATGGGTAATTCAACTGTATCATCATATTTATTGCCAGTAAGCTTATCTTCTCCAAACATATCCGTGATATGACCCAGTGCATCTTTGGAGAACAAGCCGCAAAATTCTTTTCCTGTGGCAGTTACCGCATCACCAATATTTATGTTCTCCAGCTTTTTGGTAATGGAGATTACTACATTTCTCTGATTAATAGCGCTGACATAACCCTCCGCCTTTTCATCAATCTTTACTAATTCAAAGAAACCAATATCTTCAAGCCCTTCCACTTCAATAATATAATTTTGTACTTTAGAAACTCGCCCTACCTCATAGATATTTTTTCTTTGTTTAATGGCACTTATCTTCTGATCTACCAATTCATCGATATGCTTACTCATAGTTATCTCCAATCCCCTTTGCTATATCAACTCAAGCCTACGAATTCCGTAGTCATACATTTTGCTTCCAGCAAATATCTGAAAACCCTCACATAAGTTATTATCCTGCTGAACTTCAATTGAATCACTGATATGCTTGTAATCTTCCCCTGCTTTAGAGGATTTGACTAGAATTGCATTGCACTTAATCTTTTTCTGCATGTATAGCCAGTGATAGAAGGTAATGCAGTGAAAGTTACCATACAGCTTAAGGAACTCCTCCATTAAGCTCTTTTCCTCTTGATTGATAATAGCACCCATTATTTCCAACTGCTCTGCACTATCAAAAGCAGATATCTTGTAAACGATATCCAGGCTAAGCTTACTTAGTAATTCCTTCAAAAGTTTACCTTCTTGTTCCTCTTGTTTTGCGTCATAACCAAGATAAATATCCTGTATAATCCGCTCTTGATCAAAAGCAAACTGATTTTTGATATTCTTGTAATCTGTGACAAAATCACCATTGCGATAACGTGCATCTGCAGTAATAATTACACCTTCGGGAGTTATTTGACTGTTGTTTAAGCCTGATTTCTCACCTTTTTTTAGTTGATTTGTTTCGTGTTCAATCTGCTTTCTTATTTCCTGCAGTTCTGCTTCTTTTTTCTGTATTAATGTATCATAGGACTTCACCTGTGTTATAACATTATCCCGTATTTTGTCCCCCGTACTTGCGGCAACCATACGCAATATAAAAAAAGTAAAGGCTGTAAGAAGTATCATAACCAGCAGCGCTGCAATAAAACCTGAATTCATAGGAAAGCCTCCACTTCGTTAATTGATTACATAGGGATTGAAATATAACAGCAGGAAGATAAAAGAAAATAAAATTAATAACAATACCGTAAGTACAATGGCAATTACCATAACTGAACGAACAATATCATTTTTTGTCTCCGGATTACGTCCTACTGCCTCTGCTACCTTTGAACCCATGATTCCTAACCCAATTCCAATTCCTAAGAAGGCAAGCCCCAGCATAAGTCCAATTGCGGAAATTGTAGATGATAAAATTGCTTCCATAGTTTTCTCCTCATTATTAATTATTTCTATTTTTAAGATTGTCGTAACTATTTAGAACCCAACTTGAAGTCCTACTGTTTTCTCTCTGTTTTCTCTCTGTTTTCTCTCTGTTTTCTCACTGTTTTACTCAATTACTTGGTACCACTGTAGGTGTAACACTTAGATTATCTACATCAGACTCCACAGTAATCGGAGCACTTAACGAAGTCTGCTCAGTACTTTCCGGCAGTGTTGCTTTTACAATAAATACATCCGGTAGATTAAGCACTGTCCCCTGATAGGTTACATTATTAAATCTAATTCTCAGTTCTTTCTCTGCTGGGATACCAGTAAAGATATAATTCCAGCCATTGTCAGTAATCGCTGCTGGTACATCAATGGCTATCTCCGAACTATACAGTCCATCCGTTGTATAAACCACCAGTGTTGCCCCCTGATCAATTACATAATTCTTGTCCAGTTTCACATTACAATCCAAGGTTTTATTTGCTGCTGAATAAGAATTAATACTAATCTGTGTAAAAATAGCAGCCGTTCGAACTGTTACAGAATCCACCACGGTATCTTCCTCATCACCATAGCCTCTGTAACCTATTTGCACTATGTAGCTGGTATCGGGCAAAAGATCATAGATATCTATACTAATGTCACTAATATCAATTACTTTTCTAATCGTAGTGTCAGTCGATCCTGTGGAATTCTTAGGTGAGACCATCACAAAGATTTCGCCAAAGTTACCTTGGGGATCAATTACGTTATAATTTACGGTTATTCTGTTGGCATAGGTTGCAACACCTCTAAGTCTTATGTAATTCAGTAAGGGATTCTCCGCTGCACTGCCAGTGGCTCCATCCCCACCGTTGCCTCCTTTGCCACCATTGCCACCTTTACCTCCACTTCCACCATTACCTCCGTTGCCTCCATTGCCACCGTTACCGCCATTACCTCCATTACCTCCGGTTCCACCAGTACCTCCATTGCCCCCGGTTCCTCCGTCGCCTCCGTCTCCTGCATTACCTCCGTTACCGCCAGTGCCTCCGAGACCACCATCGCCTCCGACTCCACCGACTCCACCGTCTCCTGCATTACCTCCGTCACCGCCGAAGCCTCCATTTCCTCCAAGGCCTCCATTTCCTCCTCGAATTACCAGATGGATGACATCCTCGGTTTCTTCCTTTACTTCTTGAGTAACCACCTCCGCAGCTTCCATTGCATCTGCTACTGTAGTTTCTACTATTTCCTCTGTTTTATCTTCTTCTGTGGATTGTAGATAATCTTGCATTAACTCTGTAAATTCATTTGTACTGCCATTAATTGCTTTTAAATCAACTGCATTATTACCATAAGTCAGTTTCTCTCTTGCAATATCAAAGGCTAACGTATCACACCCCAGAACAATCGGCTCAATGGTTTTTGTATTTACTTCAAAGTTTAATAATTGCGCATTTCCCGATTTATCAATTAAGATATATACATAATTACTGGTTTTAAGTGCGCCATCTGAGGATGAGATTGAGTTTCCTGTTAGTAAATATTTACGGTCACCTAACTTATAAAAACCCGTACTGTTAAAATCACTGATTTCTAACATTTCTGGCAGTTCAATTACACTTGCATCATCAAGCACCTGATAACCCCCGCCAAAGGTTTTAATCACACCACTTCCCGTTTCATATGCTACAGCCTGAGTTCCCAGACAATATTCTCCTTGATTTGGTTGTTTTAAATAATAGTTGCCGTCCCATTTAATTGAAATGCTGCCTTCGGTTGCAATTGCGATTGGGCGGCTATTCTCATCATATAACACACTATCTGCAGCTAAATAATAGGGTTTTGCTTGAGCTTCCACCTGTTTTACTACCATAAGAACTATCAGCCCAATAATTGCCGCCGTTACAGCCCCGAAAATATAAATGGCTATAAAGCTTTTTCTATCTAATTTACGCATTTTCTCCTCGATTCCCGCACACGTTTTTATGTTTTGTGCCAAGGCTTACACAGGCACAAAACTTTCGAGATTGAAAGAGTTTTGCTTTCAATCTTTTTTCCGGCATTAATAGTTTTTAAAGTAGGTCAAAGCAACATCCTTTAGCTGGGTCATTGTCTCATCATAAAATCTAATTTGAATCTGATATACCCCAAGTGTCTGGAACTTATGACTAAGCTCATAGTAACTACTTGTAGAGTTTGCTACTACAGGTGTAAACAGATCGTTATAGCTGTAGCTAACACCCGCTTCGTTGACAATTACGTAACGAACGTATTTCACAATGCTTAAGTTAACTGGATTTGTGAAATAAATTCTGGCACGTTCACTGCTGCTCTGGGCAATCTGCATTTCTCCCAAATCATAGCCACTTTCACCCAGTGGATATCCCGTATAGCTTACTTTCAGATAGTTAACAGGAGTATCTAATGCTTCATAGGTAATATCCTTAATATCAGTAAGAGCCGAACCATTGCTTGCTAACCCATCATTTTTCATATCATAAACGGTATAGATCTTTAGAACTGCCCTGTCGTCATCTGGAATATTATTAACATTAATACTAACTGGACTGGCACTTGAATAGGTTACATTCTTATAACCTTCTGGTGTAATATCGTCCCCTGCACCATTTAAAATCTTGATTTTATAATGTCCATATACCATTACTTTTCCAAGATCAACGATGGAAATCTGGAACTTCACAGCATTCTGATTTGGTATGGTCTTGATATTATAAAATGGCGTATTTAAGGTAGGAACATTTAATTGTAAATACACCGGCTCACCAAGTAAATTTGATGCATTTGTTTCAGATACTGGTTTAATACACAGGTAGTAGTCCGTGCTATTAAAGGGGAAGTAGACCGTATGCCCATCTTCCATCCAGTACAATTTACCGGGCTGTAACATCAATCTTTCATCCGTCATTATCTCTGTCTTCACCATAGGCGAACGAATAATCCCTCTGCTCGCTAAGTCGTCCGTGCTTAACAGTTCCGTATAAACGGACCCTGCTTTCTTAACAATGGAATAATCAATATCAAAGCCTAAGGTCTGATTCAGGCTATAGCCAATCTGAAGATATTTATCCAAATAAGAGTTTGCCACATACCTCATAGAAAGTGATGACTGCGCTATTACAATATCCTCGTTGGTTGTAAAGGTATATACATTGGTAGAAGGCTCCACATCCGGCCGATAAGCATTGATGGGATAAATCTTATTATTCGTTGCCGTATCATAGTAGTAGATCTGAATACCATACTTGGTATTACTCATCAAATCGGATATTAGAGTGTCATAGCTATATACCTTTTCCGTTATTACTGTTGGTATCGTAACCCCGGTATATGTCTTAATTCCAAGATTATTAATGGTATATAAGTCCATATACATAGTGCTATTTTTAATCTCATTCAGTTTCAGTTTCTCATCCTGACCTTCTAATTTCCAGTGAACCGTAGCAGAAGTTACCGTTGTATCAATGGTATAGGCAGCTCCTCGATTAAGGTTTATGGTTGGCGTCATTGTATTAAAAGTAAATTCTGAAAAGGTTTCTTTGTTTACCGAGTTCGCCAATGGTAAGATTACTTCATCCAACTTTTTAAGGGTAGCATTGGGCAATCCATTTAGATTTTGAAGCCTTGCACCACTCTGATTACAAATCATACTAAGGGAACTGCTATAGGTGCTCTCTAACGCACTTTGAAAATTAAAGGTAACCATGCTTGTCTGATTATTCATGCCACTAATATAGAAGTAGGATCCCTTTGCATTACCGGAAACATCTTCACTAAGTCCGCTATAAGTATAATTTAGCGTAATATAATTACCTTTTGCATTGGTAGGCAGCAGTTGAATTGCACGGTAGGAGTTTTGTGCACCCATAAAACCGGAAATACCGGAATCATAAACTGCAGTAACCGTATAGTATAACGTACTTCCCAGGAATTCTTTTATATCGCCATATCGCAGGAATCCTACACCAACCTGTCCTGTTACATTATCAAGTGGTATTGTAATTGTTTTTACAGGAGTTCCCGTCTTACTCTTATAGACCTGTACCTTAGCGGCTACCACTCTGGATAGATGTTCTGCTGTGGAGGTATCATTTAATGTTAGTCGATAACGATTTTGTAAAGGCAGGTCCTCAAGCTCATACGTTAAGGAGGTCGTATTCGTCGTAAGCGCATATAACGACTCAAAATACTGGCTGACCAAACTTACTTCCACTGAACTGTTATATATATTCTTGTATTGCTTGGTTCGTATGGTTAAATTATAGGTGTTACTTCTGGTTAACCCATTGATCGTAACTTCTACCTTACTATTAATATCATCAAATTTATTAAGGATTGGCGAAGCACTGACCAAGGTTCCTTTGGAGGTGCTGAAATTACTTGCTATCGCCTCAGTATCCAGAGCTTTCATGTAGTATTTCCAAGTTACACTGTTAGCATCAGATACCCAAGGATAGAAGAAAAATACCGGTGTCTGGTAAGGTGCCCTGGCTGTTCTGGATCGAATTACAACCGCTGGGTCCACGCACTCCGGGAAATATTCCGTAGTCCCTTGATCATCACCTTGCTTTAATTTTGCACGATAAGTAAATACATATCTGCTGCCTCGACTCATACTGCTCGCTTCATTCTGTCCGAACAAGAATACTGCCCTGGGCACGGTATTTGTCACAGGAACACTAACCTCCATCATTGCCAAAGGTGTATTGTTCATATAGAACGATGCCGCTGTAGCTGCCGTCTGATAGTTAGCTTCCTCATAAGCATAGTAGATAAAGCTCTGTACTAACCCAGCGCTGTTATCAAAGTACGCTGCACTGATTTCATAACCAAACACAACATCCGCATCGTAATTTTCATATTTATATAACTCGCTGCCAGCCACATATTGGCTAATATTAGCAAGTGTAATAGGCGTAACAATTAAACCATTGTCCTTATCAATGGTACTTAAATCAGGAAGTGTTGCCTGCTTTGTAAAGGTTCTCACATTATTTGCAACAGTAAATTCATTGCCATATCTGGTATAATCTCTTACTGCACTAACTTCCACGGTATATTTTGAAGAGGTGATTGCCGCAGCACTGATATTAAAATCCTTTTCTGTTAAAAGAAGCGTATTATTTCCATACACCTTACTCATCAGCGTACTGTTATAATTCTCACCTTCTGTACCCTCAAGGGTATAGGTAGCCACAGGAGCTGTATTATTCACGGCTGTTTCATCACCATTGTAAAGATTTATTTCAATATATTCGATGGTACTTGCCTCATACAAGCTAGATACCGCTGGTATCGCATCTGCTAAATTAATGCGGAAGGAAATAGGGCTTGTTAAGTTAGTATCCTGCGAAAAATTCGCTGTAAAGCCCTCCGGTGTATCCGTTTTTACAACTACACTGCCAACAAGACTTCGTTTCCTTGCACCTACACCATCATTTAAATCAACGGTACCATACGCACTTATAATGTAATTGTCTTTTGCCAGTAAATTACCTTCTGTGAATGGAATTGTATACTGTATCTGTTTTTGATCCAACAAATGATAATCTGGTAATTCTGTTAATTGATAGGTATCCGTATCACCTTTAGAATTCTTGTACTCAATGATAAGTGGATTTTGCTCATTCACTGTCAGGATTGCTCCATTGGTATTGATGCAAAGTGTACCTGTAATCTTATCATGATGGGTTTGAATTTCATCCTTTAGGAACAGCACGATTGGGAAGTTGTCCCCTGTGAGATTAAACATCTCTGAATAGGTACTGGAGTACTCTACTACCTTCTCGTTATCATAACACTCCGCCACAATACGCATTCTATAGTTGTAGCCGTGCTTAATCTCTACATCATCCACATAACATGGAATCATATCATTTGTTGTATTATATAATCTCTTTGCTAATCTTTCGGTTCCATCATAGCCTACTTCATAGATTTCATAGCGGAATTTTGTAATGGAGCCATCCAAATCCTCTACACTATCCAGTTTAAACTCAAAGGATGCATTTCGTTTATTTACAACCACTACTGGAGCTCCTAAAACCGGTGATTTCTTTAAGGTCCAATATGCTTCGTCTTTCACCTGTGGAGGCGATACTAAATTGGTATCATAGTTAAGTTCAATATTAACTACCTTGACTTTATATAAGGTATTAGAATTCAAGTTCTCAAATACAATTATTTCTCCCGTATCCTCTCCTGCCAAAACCATATGGATTTCAGTTGTACGAATTGCATTCCCAGCCGAATCCGTTAATTGTAAATCAGCACTTACAATGTTCGTATAGTCCTTTGCAGATACTTTGATTGCAAGAGAATTTGCGGTTGCATAGCTCTTTTCCACACGAATGCCTAACGCATCTGTTACAAATAACTTGTTAACAAAGAAGCGATTAAAGCTTACATTATCAACAATATAATCTGCGGATAAAACCAATCGATATTCACTATCTGGCTTTAATCCATTATAAGTAATGGTAAAGTCACGATTACTGGAATCCACTTTCTCCATATAAACCTGTTTCCCTGTACTATTTTCAACTATCTGTACCGTAAATTCTTTGGTAGTATCCAACCGATTCTCTTCGTCTACAACTTGAATAGATGCTGTAACACTATTCGTCTTTACATCTAGTTCTTTTACCTCGAATTTAGGCAAAAGGATTCCTTCCGTGTTCTCTGAACCACCGTTGCCAGGGTTCCCTGAAAGCTCATCCCCAGATTTGCCTGCTTCCCCCTTGGCACCATTGGCTCCTGCAGCACCATTGGCTCCTGCAGTTCCATTTAATCCATTTAGTCCGTTTACGCCTGTGGTACCTGTTGCTCCTGGCTCTCCCGGGTCACCGATAGTTCCATTTGCTCCAATAAGACCATCGTCACCATCATCGCCAATATCCCCTGCTTCACCATCTTTACCAACTTCGCCTTGTTTACCCTCAGTTCCTTCCTCACCATCTTCACCGACTTCACCATCTTCACCATTGAGACCAACAATTCCATCTGTGCCATCTATTGTCTGAATATCAAATTTAGGAATCTTAACTGCCGCTGCTTGTATCTCTGCCTGTTTCTCTGCCTGTACCTCTGCTTGTACTTCCTCTTTCTTCTCTGCTGGGACAATATTAATATTATCGTCGGAACCAATCACCATCTGTTCCAGGGAAAGTTTCACTATACTATCCGCCACTACTGTCTTATTAGATAAGTTTAAGGAGACTCCATTATCCAATGTAGCAATGCAGCTAGCCGATACTGTCTGCCATGTCCCTTCTTTGCTTACAATTCTAATGATTCCAGTATCATAATACGCTAATTCTACATAGTCTTGAAACGTACGTTCATTACTATCTGAGAATTCCAGCTTAATATTTTTAGAAACCAATAAATATTTATTTCCATCTATTTTCCATACAAAATCATCAAAGCTCATGGAATTTCCACTATTATCCAGCAGAAATTCAGTTCCGTTGCTTTCCATTATTGATTCAGTTGATAGACCATAATAATTTGTAATTGCATCATTAAGATTATTTAAATCCATCATAACTCCCTGTGTTAGGGAGCTAATGGAACCATCGTTGTAATGTACAAAAGAATTATTATCCACTATTATCTTATTCTTGTTCTGATCTTCGAAGATAATTTTATTTGGGTAAACTTTTTTATACTTTGTCCCCTCTTCAAAATATATCTGTGTATTAATATCATCGGAATAAGTGGAATCCGGTGACAACAAAATATATCCTGAATTATTAAACACCTCATAATTATTAGAATCCCTGTAAACGCCATAAGCAATTACACCAATTATGGCAACGAACGAAATCAAAAAGCATAATAGCAAACCCCTTAGCTTCAACACGACCTTTGTTCCCTCCAAAATAATTCATAATATAATCCCATATATCATATAGTACAAAATTACTATTTTATTCTAAATTCTTTTCTATAATCTGTCAACAGATTGGTATATTATTTACCAAAGTTTGATAAATTTTTATTATACTTTACATTTGTTTTTGCCTAATTATTTTCATCCATTGCATAAGAATACAAATTATTACCATATGAGGAATATTATGTATAGACTCTAAAGTTAAGTAACCTCTTATTTGTCCCGTCATATAATACTGTATAAGTAATTTTGGAGGAAAACTATGGGCGAATTACTTCAAATTGAACACCTAAGTTATACCTATCATAGC
Source organism: Bacillota bacterium (assembly GCA_023407575.1). Classification (GTDB taxonomy): domain Bacteria; phylum Bacillota; class Clostridia; order Lachnospirales; family Lachnospiraceae; genus Mobilitalea. Next base: position 35,865 of record JAEYLX010000069.1, on the reverse strand, counting down.
CTTGAAGGGGAAACACCGGCACTCATCGATGTTTCTTTTCATGTTAAAGATGGTGAATTCGTTGCAATTGTTGGACCAAGCGGTTGCGGCAAATCGACCCTCCTTTCTTTGATTGCAGGATTACTCTCTCCCAGTAGTGGTTCCATATATATTAATGAAAAGGATATTAAGTCCTCCGGAAAAAATATTGGATATATGCTGCAAAAGGATCACCTGCTGGACTGGAGAAATACAATGAACAATGTCACTCTCGGTCTGGAGATACAACATAAGTTGCAAGATGACAGTTATGTTCAGATAAATGAATTATTAAAAACCTATGGTCTCATTACCTTTAAAAACTCCTACCCTTCCGAGTTGTCCGGCGGTATGCGGCAAAGAGCAGCGCTCATCCGAACACTGCTTTTGGAACCAGATATTTTACTTCTTGACGAACCCTTTTCTGCCCTGGACTATCAAACCCGCCTTGAAGTAGCCGATGATATCTGGGGAATTCTTCGCAAGGAGAAAAAAAGTGCCATATTGATAACCCATGATATATCAGAGGCCATCAGTATGGCAGATCGTGTTATTGTGCTCTCTTCCCGTCCTGCTACAATAAAGCATATCTTCGATATCCATCTTTCCATAGAAAACCGTACTCCCCTCTCCGCCAGAAGTGCACCCGAATTTAAAGAGTATTTTAATTTAATATGGAAGGAGCTTACGCATCATGAGCAGACAAAGCAAACGAACTAAAGGTCTTGTCCATGAGATGTCCGCTGCGCAAGAGGCATATGTTAGAAAGCATCTCATACAACGTCGCTGGGTTCGTTTTTATCAAATTCTTATCTTGGTAAGCTTTGTAGCCACCTGGGAAATCACAGCCAGACTTGGAATACTCAATTCCTTTGTATTCTCCAGTCCCTCCCGAGTAGGCAATGCTATTCTTGCAATGGCTTCAAATGGTCAGCTTTTTTATCACGTCGGTATCACGCTTCTTGAGACGTTAATCAGTTTTGCTCTGGTAAATGTATTAGGTATCCTGGTTGCCATCCTTTTATGGTGGAATGAAAATGTTTCCAAGGTATTAGAGCCCTATCTGATTGTACTAAATAGTCTTCCCAAGTCCGCACTTGCACCAGTCTTTATTGTGTGGCTTGGTAATAACATGAAGACTATCATCGTTGCTGCCGTCTCCGTTGCAGTCTTTGGTACCGTGATAAACCTCTACTCCAGTTTTAAAATGGTAGAGGAAGATAAGATAAAATTGATTTATACCCTTGGCGGCAATAAACGTGATGTTCTTTTTAAAGTTGTACTCCCTTCCAATCTTTTACCCATCATCAGTCTCATGAAAGTGAATATCGGACTTTCCCTTGTGGGTGTAATTATTGGAGAATTTTTGGCTGCGAAAGCAGGGCTAGGTTATCTCATTATCTATGGCAGTCAGGTATTTAAACTTGACTGGGTGGTTATGTCTATTGTTATACTATGCGTGGTTGCAACCGGACTATACAAACTTCTAACCTATTTCGAGAGAAAGTTCTCAAGATAACCCCTTGCCTAATTGGCTTCATCATAGGCTGCTCTCATTCATGGAGTAGCCGTACATAGCTCTGTAAAAGATAGTGCATTATCCTTCCTGTCTAAGCTCTCCATCCTCAATCACGAATTTCATCTTACAAAGATTTGCATATTTTTCATCATGCGTAACCAGTAAAACAGTATTTCCTAGTTTATTTACTTCTAATAACAAATCTATGATTTCATCTGCAGATTTCTTATCAAGATTCCCTGTTGGTTCGTCAGCTAGAATAATACTTGGGCGGTTTATCAAAGCCCGTGCAATTGCTACTCTTTGTTTTTGTCCCCCAGACAACTCCGATGGCAGATGACTTAATCTATCTTTTATTCCAAGTAATTCTGTAATTTCATTAAAGTAGGCTTTGTCTGGCTTTTTTGAGTCCAACAATGCTGGCATAATAATGTTCTCTTCCGCTGTTAATATGGGGATTAGATTAAAATCCTGAAATATGTAACCAATTTTTTGTCGTTTAATTCTGGCAAGTTCATCACTGGAAGCATTCGCAACCTTAATTCCATCAATCTCAATCTCACCTTCTGTTGGTTTATCAATACAACCCATTAGATTAAGCAGTGTGGTCTTTCCTGAACCCGATTTGCCAACAATAGACACTAAATCACCTTTTTCTATATTAATATTTACATTATTAACAGCAGTAATCGTTGTCTCACCTTGCTTATATAATTTCATGAGTCCTTTTGTTGTAACGATACCCATATAGTTAACCTCACTTTCTAGAATCGGTTTAATTTATTTTTTAAAGTCAAATGTACCGGAATATTGAAGGCTATTAAAATTAATGCTGCAATAATAAGATGCACCCCAATTGTTGTTATATTCATTATTAAATAATAACCTGTATTTTGAAAAAATCGTACGCACAAACCCAATCCAAAAATAAAGGATACACCAATACTAAACATAGATACATTTAGAGGCAATCTCATATAGGAATTATAGATATCAGATTTTGTGGCTCCCAAAATATAAAACAAATGAATATTTTTACTTTGGGATTCTACATAGTCAGCTAAATTAACATACAAAATCACTAAAATAAATGAAAGCATTATGCTAAATATGGCTAATGCCATGAGATATACACCAATCACGGATTCTCTATTCTTCTCGAACATTTCCTGATTATTTGTTATTGTATATTCAACATCAATAAATTTACTTATCAGAATAGACTCTATCGCTTTACTTTCACTTGGATTATCAATCTTTAATTGCAGTGTTAAAACTGGTTCTCCTTTTGTTAACTCCTGATACAATTCATCCGTAAAATAAATGGAAAACATTCGATCTGTCCACTCATCATCCAATAGTTGTACAATAGTTAGTTCTATTGGTTTCGAAACAATGGACAATTTACCTGAGTTGTCATTATGCAGAATATTAGAATTACCTAGTTTACTATCATCATGCTCTTCAACCAAACCTATCTCATTCAAGTAAAGATAAAGTTTATCACCTACCTTATATTTTAGGTATTTATGATTTTTACTTATGGCGATATTATACTTTTCTAAATTAAAATCGTTCTTTATTAATTCCTTTTTAATTTCATTATACGAATAAATATTGGTCATAGCATACCGTTCGTTCTCATTTTCTACTAAGGAAGGCCCATCCATACGGCCATCTTTTATAAGATATTTATTAGGTGAAATATTACATTCTTCTTTAACCCTTTGGATGCCATCCATCCCTTTTACAAGTTCTATATCTTCAATCGATATTCCAGTTTCACTTTCTATAAGTGTATTTTTGGAAATTGTTATTTCATATTCGGGTGATTGGCTGACTGTTTCAATATTTATCATTAGGTAGTTAAAAATAAATAAAACTGCAATTGTAATTGGAACAGAAACTATTAAACAACTAATAAATCGGCTCTTTGTACGTTGGAATAATAGTCTTCCCAGTGTTTCATCTGCATTTTTTTTGATTTTAAGTTTATCTCTATAATGTTTTACCTTTTCACCACTTTCATTTGAACTTAGTAGCTTAATAGAAGCATGTCTCAGTTTATAATTTAAGCATAGTATGATTACCAATAAAAGGAAAATTCCAAAAATAAGTATATGTCCGACCACATTAATAGGATCGACTCTAAAAATCAACCATGCTAGGTTTCCGATATTTTTAACCTGTAAAAAATTTGTAAACAACAAATACATTAATGCAGATGACATAGCAACTGCAGACAAAGCAGATATTATAAAGGTGATGAAAAACTCAAATAAAAACAACTTTCTTATTTGCCTATTTTCTGCACCACAAGCAACTAATACCCCTATGTCAGGAGCAAACTTATTAAGATGATTTTTATATGCTGATTGGATAATACCTAAAGATAATATTATTACGAATGCATTAACGTACAACAACTGATTGGGAAACTTGTCAATTGATTCATCCGTTCCTAATTGGGACATGTTAATAAGTATTAATTTATCATCATTTATTTCATTAATAATACTAAATATAGCACTTTTATATTCTACTTCTCTCTCTGGATTTTTAGCTTCTTCGTCTGACTTTATATTAATAAATATTGTACTATCTTCATAGTAAGATGACAACCCTTGTATATTTTTGAAATACTTAAGATAATCTATTTTTGCATTTATAATATGATATGTCTGACCATGTGTTTGCTGCTGAACACTCAATTGATTTCCGTATATCTTGCTATCACGAAAAATAGAAATAATTAGTGGAAGCATAATTGCACAAGTTAATATGATATATAACATCATATGCCTCTTAATTCTATGTTGAAATGAACGTTTCATGTATATAAAATAACTCATTTTTGTCCCCCAGACTTTCTTTGTAAATGCAGAAATATATGTTCATAGAATTTGAAACTAATAATCTTAGAATAAATTCCTTATATCTATCTGTTTGGGAGAGCAAACGTCACTCTCCCAAATAATCAATATATTTATTTGCAATCGTGACCTGTGTCCCATCTCTTATTATATGAGCCAAGTACATGCCCAGCAGTACACTTACTTGAATAAAATTCTATGTAGTACTGGTAATTACACGTCTTTCCAAATAAGCCAAAAATTTCGCCATAAATGTGACTTGCATTATAGATATCTGACTTACCCTCGTAAGTATCTACGATTGTCTTACCACACATTTTACCCGAAACACTAATTGGACAAGGAGCAGCTGACACTGTAGTTGCAATAAGGGTCACAGCTATTACGAAAGCTGCTACTACTGCATAAATACGTTTTTCATTATTTTCACCTCCTTTTTATTTTTTGCTTATGCTTATGTTCCATTTCGTACGCAAATGAAACATTTAGCTATCAATTTTTACATATCATCTATGGTTGTGGTATTATGCGAAATAATACCAGCTAGAACTAATAAAATGTTAATATTTTCTTTATTATTGTAAATACGTTACATTATTTATTATTATTTGTCAATTAAAGTTGTGCTTTTATATTTTGCTTAAGAAGTAACCAACGTAACCAACAAAACATTATTTCCTCGTCTATTAACTTCTAACAGTAATCTCATCTGCAGATTTCTTATCTAGATTTCCTGTTAGTTCATTGGCAGGAATAATGCTTGGACGGTTTATTAATGCCCTGCCAATTGCCACTCTTTGCTTTTGTCGGCAGATAATTCTGATGGCAGATGATTTAATCTATTCTGTATTCCCAGTAATTCTTTTATTTCATTAAAATAGTCTTTGTCTGGTTTCTTTGAGACTAACAACGCTGTCATAATAATGCTCTCTTCCGCTGTTAATATAGGGATTTGTGGTAAAGTTTCTTGAATGATTATAAATTTTTTATAAACAAAGAATTAATAAAATATAATATTGTATTGTAAAAATACAACTCGTCTAGTAAAATAGTAATAACAAAAGATCTGGGAGGAAATATGAGATGAAGGATTTTATAATTACGGCTGATTCAAACTCTGACTTACCCGAGAGCTACATAAAAGAAAATAACATTGTTATCATACCTCATTATTATGATTTAGAAGGTATCACTTATGGATCAGACATTACGCTTACTCCAAAAGAATTCTACGATAAAATGAGAGAAGGTAAAATGCCAACAACTATGGCAAGCAATCCCGATGTAATTCACAGAACATTTCAAACCCTGATTGAACAGGGTTATGATATATTACATATCAGTTTCTCTTCTGCTTTAAGTGGAGGATACAGCAACGTTTCCGTTGGTGCACAGGAAATATGTGAAGAAAATCCCGAAGCAAAAATCATTGTACTTGATACCTTGAATGCCTCACTTGCAGAAGGTATGTTTATTCGTAAAGCTGTTGCCATGAGATCAAAAGGAAAAACACTCGAGGAGGTTGTTGCTTGGCTTGAGGAACACAAACAGGAATTCTGTGTTCGCTTCACAGTTGATGATTTAGGTCATTTGCACAGAGGCGGAAGAATTTCGAAAGCCACAGCCATAATTGGTTCCATGATTAATATTAAACCTATTCTTTACGTTAATCCCGCAGGCGAATTAGTTTCCCTTTCCACTGCCAGAGGTCGTAAGAAATCCCTTTCTGTTATATGCAATGAGATGCTTGAGAGCATGGGAAAATACAAAGAATCTGATGATGCGATTGGTATCGTTCATGGCGATTCATCTGAAGATGCTGAATATTTGGCAAACTTAATTCGTGAGCAGCTTCCAAAGAAAGAGCTCATCATTAATACGATAGCTCCAAGTATTGGGGCACACTCCGGTCCAGGTGCAATCGGTTTATGCTATATGGGCGAGAAAAGATAAGTATATTAAGATGATGATGAGAAGGAGGATATGTACTCCTTCTCATTTATTTTAAAAGCTCTATTTTATCCGTTGCATTAAATTTATTGTTTATATGTAAAATTCTAAATCTATACTTCAAAATTATAACTACAACAATATAAATGAATTATAAATAACTTTGTTTTCTAAAACTTATTTCGAGCACTAAAAAAATCTTGAATTTTATAGCAGTTTATAATAGAATAGCTGAGTAGCTTATTTGTAAACGATTTTGCTTTCAATACGTCTAATTTAATTACTATTTATAAACAACTTTGCTGGAATAACTCAGTCGGTAGAGTACCTCACTCGTAATGAGGAAGCCGTGGGTTCAAATCCCATTTCCAGCTTAATGAAAAGCCCAGATAGATCAAGGGTTATAAGTATTGTAAGACGATAAAAACCACTCTGGAAGGAGTGGTTTTTTGATGGTATTTACAATAGAATTCTATAAAATCAAGGTTCAACTAATTCGTTATTTTTCCCATCTGTTTTTACTCGATATTGCTGTAAATCATCAGTATTAAAATAATATATCCAGTCGTCAACAATACATATTCCATGAAAAGTGGCATCTGCACTACACGAATAAACTAATGTTTTTTTAGTTCCATCTGTTTTAATCTTATATATGTTACCATCTTGTGACGCATTAATATAATATATCCATTTACCAACTATATTAATGGCGAACCCACTATCTTTGTCCGATGAATTTATATGTGTATCCTTTATACTATTATCGACAGACACCTTTTTAAAAGTAACTGGATAGTATTCGAAAGTAAAAGGATTAATTCCTGGTTTATAATCATCATAATAGACTAATTTATTTAGGAAATTAACTGAATAGCCACATGTTCCTAACTTTGCTTTATGCGTGCCGTCTGTTTTCATTTTATATATGTAGCCTTCTAAATCATAGTACACTATCCATTCTCCTTCAACAAATACACCATCGCATTTTACTTTTAAATCCGTTACCTTGCTACCATCTGTTTTCATTTTATATAAATTAGTGTAATGCACGTAGTAAATCCAATCCCCTTGAACCTGCATATTATCTATAGCGTCATCACATAATTTTTTTCTTCCTGTCCCGTCCAAACGAATTTTATAAATGTAATTCCTCATATCATAAAAAACTGGACTAAGTTCCTTATTTAAATAATAAATCCAGTCTCCCACAATATTTATGTAACTTACATCATCCTCATTTAGTTGTTTTTTCTTCGTACCATCGGTTTTAATTCGATATAAATTACCTAACATTGCATCATTTCTATAATAAATCCAATCCCCACTTAAAGCCGCTACTCCTCCATTAAAAATATTTCCACTGGTGTTTCCTAATGTATAACTTTTTGCATCTACAATATGTGGTACTAACATTGATAACACTAGCGTGAGTACACATATTAATTTAATTTTTTTAAATTTTGCTGTCTCCATATATCCTCCAACTAATATAATTATAAATTTATACCATTATATACTTTTTTGTAATATTTTTACATATAAATCAAAGTTTAGTAACAAAATTCATACGACAATAATGTCAAAAGAATCCTATTTTATCCCTCTTTACATCTTATGTAAATCGTACTATAATATATTTAAACAGAACAAACGTTTGTTTTTCCTGTTACCGTTCTAAAATATCTCAACAGGCAATACAGATTGGAGCATTATGGATAAAACAATTTTTCATGTTGACGTTAATTCTGCATTTCTAAGCTGGGAAGCAACTTACCGTATTCATGTCCTTGGTGAAAAAAACGATTTAAGGGATATACCATCAGCCGTGGGCGGCGATGTTAAAAAACGTCATGGTATCATACTTGCAAAGTCCACTTCTGCTAAAAGGTTTGGTGTACGTACCGGCGACACAATTGCAGAAGCATTAAAACTATGCCCTAATCTTATTACTGTTCCACCACACTATGATTTATATGAACGCTGCTCTCATTCCTTTATGGATATTTTAAGAGAGTTTTCGCCGGAGGTGGAGCCATATAGCTTAGATGAGGCATATGTGGATATGACCCACACAGTAGATTCGTTTGGCCCTCCATTAGCTGTTGCACATACAATTAAGGACAGGATACGCGATGAACTTGGTTTTACTGTTAATGTTGGTGTGTCTTCCAATAAGCTTTTAGCAAAAATGGCAGGTGATTTTAAAAAGCCCGATCTTGTGCATACACTTTATCCCAACGAGGTTGAGAGTAAGATGTGGCCTCTGCCGGTAGGCGATTTGTTGTTTGTGGGCCATGCCACCAAACGTAAATTATATAATCTCGGCATCTTTACAATTGGTGATTTAGCAAAATCCGATTTAAACATTATCCATAATCATTTTGGTAAAGTTGGTGATGTTCTCTATTCATTTGCTAATGGGATAGACCTGGCTCCTGTTCTAAATAGTGCTCCTGCAAACAAAGGTTATGGTAATTCTTCCGTCATACCGTTTGATGTTGACCGAACGGATGCCGCCAAAATAGTTTTACTGTCTCTTGCAGAAACTGTAGCTGCCAGGTTGCGCACTGACCATGTTATGATTCGCGTTGTATCCGTAAATATTGTATATACCGATTTTAGCCACGAGTCCCATCAGGTGACATTAATGAACCCAACGAATATTACCAATGAGATATATGGTACCGCTTGTAAATTATTTGATGATCTTTGGTCAGGCAGACCCGTGCGTAATCTTGGAATTCATACCAGTAAAGCAACACCTGCATTCGAAGAGCGTCAAATAAATATGTTTGACATGTATCAATACGAGAAACTATCCCAAATTGACAGTACCGTGGATGGGATCCGAACTCGTTACGGTCAGGATTCTGTCAAACGGGCCGTTTTTGTAGGTAATCCAATTTATCATATGTCTGGTGGCATAAGTATTGAAAAACGAAAACCAAAGTATGGAGGTGGCATATTGTCGTGAATATAGAAGTAGATATTAGTGCAAGATTTAATAGAAAAGGTATGATACGACCCGATTATATTCAGCTAACCGACACGGAAGGTCAGTCCTTTACTTATAAGATATTACAGCCTAAATTTTTGCAGGTAGAGAAATTTGCTGGTACAACCGCTCTATTGTTCAGTTGCTATATTCAAGTCAATGATCGGATGCAGCCCATAAAAATTAAATATCATGCAAACACCTATCAATGGGTATTGGTCCAATAGCCCGGTCATCTCTGACCGAGCTATTTTTTAGTGTATATTACCTTAGTAAGAACCTTATAGGGTATAAGACTTCCTTACCAACTTTTTATTTCCCTTTATATTTTCACTTTTTTCTTCCAGCATTCAATGCGGTAACGGTTGTTTTTCCAATTGCAGTTCCGTCATCTTTTAGATTAGCCCAACCAAGCTGTAGCCAGTAATGTAATACTGCAATACGCATAATGGGATTATATACTCCATCAATCGTCAAAGGGGTTATTCCTTTTATCTCTGGTAATACAGCATTTAACTTCTCTTTTGCCCAATTAATATCCTTAGCCGTAGATTGTGGTGTAATTGTTGTCGCTGGTATATAGATTTCAGGTACATATTTAACTTTGGTATACTCACATATACCCTGACATATCTCCTGGGCACATTCCAACCAATAGGCTTCATTTGCCATCATGGTTGTTGCTTCCGTGAGGTTGGTCATGAAGGCAAGCTCACAGAGAATTGCAGCTTTGGTATTCATGGCTGTGCAGTTACACATTGCCAGTGAAGACTTTGTCACACCTCTATTTTTTTGTGTTGTTCCACCCGCAAGATACTTAAGTACCACCGGTGCTAATTTATCTGACTGACCAAAGTTTTTATCATGAATATATATTCCAATCCCTTCGCCAGTGTTAAAGCTGCCGCCATCTCCAAATGCATTAAAATGAATTGATATACTGTAATCGCATTTGCCTGCTACAATCGCCTTTTGACGATTGGTTAAGGATGTATCCGTATCGTCAGATGCGTCCGCATCGTTAAAGCCAGTCTGCATAGTATCAAACCCACAACGCTTAAGCTCTTTGATTAAGAAATTTGCCACCCCGACTGTCGCATAATGTTCCCTGTACTGCTCACCTTTTTTGACGTCAATTACTCCATCCTTATTAATATCAATGTCCTTAGGCATGGGTGGTGTCCGCTTTCCAATTGTATTCGTTCCATGACCAGCATCTACATTAATCTTCATGGTTTATCCTCCTTTTTGATGTCAATATCAACACTCAATATTATTTAATAGTTATCAGTAAATACGTTGAAACGTTATAGTACATATAAAAAATAATATAATGCAATGTTATCTATATTAATTTGCATTGCCTTTATATAGCGACAGGCAAAACTAATCGATATATTACTACCTTATGCAACTTTTATATAATATGTTAATCGCATCTGATACAGCTCTATCTTATTAAACCCACATACACCTATTTGACACCAACCTATCTCTTCACAAGAGCATATGGTGAATTCGGTTTACATTATTATTAATATGTAATATAATTACATGGTAAATAAAGTATAATATTGGAGGGAACCAATGAAAAAATTAATAACTGTACTACTATCACTAATCTTATGTTTTACCTTAATCTCCCCCAGCACTGCATATGCTGCCACTGTTAAGCTTAGCAAGACCAAATTGACATTAAATGTCGGAGGGACTTCTACCTTAAAACTATCTGGAGCATCTGGCTCAATAAAATGGGCAAGTAGTGACAAGAAGATTGCAACCGTTTCTTCAAAGGGAAAGGTAAAGGCAATATCTGTAGGCAAAGCTACCATATCCGCTACCTATAATAAAAAAGCGTATAAATGCTCCATTACGGTTAAAGACAAGGTAACGAAAGTAATCCTGACTGCATTAATGTATGACTCTATTGAAGAATACGCCAAGGAATATAACGAAGATTCTACATATATTGATGTTCAAGTATATGACGATAGCCATATTATTGTATCCATGTATGAATCAGAGAGACTTGCGCTCTTAAATGAATTTAATAATAATATTACTTTAATGCTCGAGGAAATACTAACTAGTGAAGATTATAAAGGTGTATTTACAGATATAAAAACAGACAGCCTACTGAAGGATGTTAAAGCATATGCTAACAAGGATAATTATGAAGAAAATTCTTATACTGCCCTTGGTCTGGCTATCGGTCTAGCTTTTCTAGCTGATGCTCTTCAAGCTTATAACCTTATCGATATAGATGATCGTGTTTTTGTACTTACTGTATTTGATGAGGAAACTGGAGATGTCCTGTTTTCAACTGAAGAAGAAAATGATTTTTTTGAGTAATTAATAGTGTATTTTAACTTAATATTAGGGTTGTGAGATACCAACAAAAGACTATAGGCAGGGTTTACAAACCATACCCTATACTATATAATTCTATATAACTTAAGCCATTGTACTAAGGAGAACGATTATGAAGAAATTACTTTCCGCATTATTAATTTTTGTACTCTTTTTATCTATTATCTCACCCACCCAAGCATATGCAGCTGTAAAAATAAGCAAGGCAAAAGCTACTATGGAAGTCGATTCTTACTTATTATTAAAAATAACAGATACAAAAACAAAGATTACTTGGAGTTCAAGCGACAAAACAATTGCCTTCATTGATAAGAAAGGTTTAGTCTCCGCTATATCAGACGGTGAATGTACTATAACTGCAAAAGTTGGTAAAGCGAAATATACTTGTGTAATTACTGTAGTTGATAGTAATCCATCTATATTGAGTTGTCATTAACTTAGCAAAATAGTTGCTTTATTCTAATATTCTCCTATCTTATCATCAATTCTTAATACATAAAAATATTTAGAGTAAGTAAAAAGCCTCCCATTGGATTTTTTCATCCATTCAGGGAGGCTTTTTGCTTGTTTTATAAACGACAAATGAAACGACATGTTGTTTCATCTTGTTGACACCAATAATTTGTAAGAACAATATTTCTTAATACTATTATACCTATCTATATGCTTTTTCGGACGAAGTCAAAAATACGGTAAGACTTCCAAACGAAACTATGATTAGCAAGTGTAACACTACATGATACAGATCTGGTATGTAAATATTATTCGTAGGTATTAATTTAATTGTATTAGCAAAGTAGGTACGCATCCTCTCCCAAGGTCCGACTATTGTAATATACCAATGGGAATAAAATTGCGTTGCAAGCCAAATAGAAAGCCATATAAGTAATATGTATTTGCCAATCTTATCTTTAAAAACAAATAACATTAATGCTACAACAAAGATAATGAAATATATTCCATCATCCTTGTATGATCTTGTAACCAAAATATTATTACCAAAAGATAAACCAACCATATCAAGAAAAAACCACGCTAATAAAGCAAGATTTGAAATTACTGTAATCCTTTTGATAGAGTTCATTGTACCCTCCTAACTTATTTTTAATTCTAAATAGCTATAACAACAGGAGACAAAACAAGTACTGTCAAACATACATTTATACATTTTAAATATATTACATTTTCTTCCTAATATCAACTTTCATTTGCTACGTTGTTTACATCAGAGTAAAACGCCATTTATATTAAGAGATTAATACCTACTATCCTTATCTGCTATTCCTTTTGATATAATAACCCCTATATATTATATCGTTTCATCATACTATGTTACTTCAATAGTAGATCTATAAACACCCTAAAACATATACATATATCCCCTTTTATGATATAATAACCCTAATATATTTGGGTGGGGGATTGAAACAATGGACATTGATGAAAATGAAATAAGTACTAAAAGTCAAATGACTACACTTGTATTGCTTCTGTTTTTTGGATCGTTTGGCTTACATCGATTTTATGTAAACAAGTATATCACAGGTATTTTATATCTAGTTGTGGGCTCGACATCATCAATATTTGTATATTTAGGTTTTGCATCTGCTTTGTGGATTAGAATTTTATTTTTTGCTTTTATGCTGTTTGACCTTTATGCTATTTACTCTGATAGTTTCACAGACAAAAATGGAAAGCTTGTTGTGGGAAAATCTAAGATATTAGTATATGAATCTTATGAGGAAAGAGAAAGAATACTTTTTGATGACCGACTAAATAAGATAATGCTTACCTTCCTTGCAGTTGGTCTTTATATCATAATTTATATGTTAAATGCTTTCATTTTATAGTATCGTCTATGTTGTATAACAAGCATTATTATTTTTGGACTATTATACTCCTGATAGTACATTAAAAATGTGAATATAACGCTATGTTAATGTATTACAATAAGGATGAGCATGAAGAATCGCTGAAAGAATTCTTAGAACTCATACAACCTGAAATACAACACAAAAATAAAAAAGTCTTGAAAACTCAAGACTTTTAGAGTCGAGGCGACGGGATTCGAACCCATTACAAGGAAAATAGCTTAGATGCTTAAAATACGTATAAGGCTGATAAATAAAGGTTTTGAGAGTGTTTATAAATTTCTCATAGTGCACTATTTTTGCTTTAAAATGACTTGATTTTCATTAAAACTTAACACGAAACTTAACACGAATTTATAACCCCGACCACTAAGGCCGGGGTTTTTATTTAATAAGGCAATTATTCCCTCTTTACGCACGAACACATGTTTGTTATACTCATTGCAAACAGATGTTCTATTTTGTGAGGTATTTATGGATAAAGTAATTTTTCACATTGACGTTAACAGTGCTTTTTTGAGCTGGGAGGCGTGCTACAGAGTACACGTTTTAGGTGAAGAACGGGACTTAAGAGACTTACCATCTGCAGTTGGAGGAAACGTCGAAACACGACACGGGATTATCTTGGCCAAATCAATGGAGGCTAAACGCTACGGCGTCCGTACTGGTGACACCATTTCGGAAGCTCTTAAGCTCTGTCCTAATCTTGTCACCGTCCCTCCTCACTATGATTTATATGATAGCTGCTCTAAAGCCTTCATGAATATTTTAAGAGAGTATTCTCCGGACGTTGAGCCTTACAGTTTGGATGAAGCCTATTGTGACATGACTGGAACTATTGGTCTTTTTGGATCTCCTATAGCTGCAGCACACCTAATCAAGGATCGCATTAAGGAGGAACTTGGGTTTACCGTCAATGTTGGTATATCTACTAACAAGCTCCTCGCTAAGATGGCTGGCGACTTTAAAAAACCCGACCTTGTGCATACACTATACCCTGATGAAATCAATCGCAAAATGTGGCCACTACCTGTAGGTGATTTACTATTTGTGGGGCACGCAACTAAACGCAAATTATATAACCTCGGTATTTTTACAATTAGTGATTTAGCTAAATCTGATTTGAGTATCATACGTAGTCATTTCGGTAAAGTAGGCGAGGTCTTACACTCTTTTGCTAACGGTATGGATATAGCTCCTGTTATTAACAATGCACCTGCAAATAAAGGATACGGCAACTCTTCCGTTATTCCCTTTGATGTTGATCGGACGGATATTGCAAAAATTGTATTACTATCACTTGCTGAAACTGTCTCTGCTCGGTTAAGATGCGACAATGTGATGATACGCGTCGTCGCGATAAGTATTGTCTATCATGATTTTAGCCATCTTTCTCATCAGATGACGCTGCTTAACCCGACTAATATTACTAACGAAATCCACAATGCAGCCGCGAAATTATTTGACCATGCATGGAACGGTACTCCGGTACGTAATCTTGGTATACACACCAGCAAAGTAACTACAGAAACGCCAACACGGCAACTCGATATGTTTGATATGGGCAAATACGAGGTATTGTCTAAAGTCGATAAAACTGTAGATGATATAAGGGATCGATATGGTGATGATGCAGTTAGCAGAGCGGTTTTTATAAACCACCCTATCTACCATATGAGTGGTGGAATTTCCAAAGAAAAAAAGAAACCAAGATATGAAGGAGGCATCCTTGAATGAGTAACATTCCAATTGATGTTGATGCCGTGTTTAACACTCAAGGTAAAATTAAACCCAGGTTAGTACAATTACAAGATCCAGAGACTAAGGAATTAATTACTTATACGTTGCGAGTAGAGTACTCTAAACCTGAAAACTATGCTGGCATACCGACTATATTATTTGGGTGCTATATTGAACGAAACGGATTCCAGGAACTGATTAAAATAAGATATCATAAACTTACTACCCAATGGGTACAGATATTATAACCCCGACCTCTACGGCCGGGGTTTTGTTTTTATGCTGCCTTAAAAGCTGTTCGAGTTACTAATCCTACTTTACCGTCAACGACTAATTTACAGCTTTGCTGATATGCTCTAATTGCTTTATCAGTAGCCGGCCCGCACTCTCCGTCAATCTCAATGTTGAATCCCGCCTCCACAAGCTCCCACTGCACCCATTTAACCACTTCTCCAGCCATGCCCTTATGAATGGTTACTGTTGGCTCCTTGTACGGATTTATGCCTTTATACGTACCTGGTACTTTAACATCGTAGGTGTAATCAATATCTTTAAATGTCAAGCCATAAACAAAGCCCCTATTTCGTGCATCATCCTTTACGCATCCATAATCAATACCCTTTGCCTCTATCTCGGTATATTTACCATCTCCGAGATATACGGCTACGTGTCCGGATTTCCAAAGCACAACACCAGGAGCAAATTTATCGATATCTTTAATTGGCATCCTCGTATAAGCTTGCGCATACATTTGAGCTGACCCAATATTTTTACCTGTATACCAGGAGATAAGCCCTGAGCAATCTGTACATACCTTCCCCACCAATCTCCTAGCCTTGGTAACATACATATTAGTAAATACATCCGGATAAGCTAGAATTAAACTGTTAAGATGTGACTGTGAAAGTGGTCCATAGCTGCCCTTAGCACCGTATACATAAGGAGTGCCTAACTTAGCCTTGCAGTGGTCCGCGAGTCCTCTACCTGTTAATTTAGCCATGCTGCACCTCCAATCTTTTTACTTCGGCCTCGATTTTGGTGTTTATCCATCCGTCGAAATCGCCCAGGGCTTCTTGCAATAGTAACTTTCCTGTAAGGCCAAGATGTTGCAGCGCTTTTTCTTTCGCCATCTCAAATGCAGCTTCTTTAGTAATACTGTTCCACTCCCCGTCTTTTATCTTGTCGACGTAAGTTTGCGCGATACCGGCTACTGCATCCGTTACACATTCCGTCGCAATTAATAAATACCTTGCAACTTTCTTGTCCTGGACATTTTCTTCGATCTCTTTATAGACCGCTTTCCCAATAATTAAAATCGCCGGTATTACTACCGACGTAATTATGGTCATTAATATTTGGTTATAATCCATTTTGTTTACCCTTCCCTTTCTTCTAAATCATCAATGCGATGATTAGCAACTTTTATCTTTTCATCCTGAAGAGTGCAGCGTTCTTCTAACCGGTAAGTTCGCTCCACAAGTCCGTTATGCTTATCAACTTTTTTCTCCAATTGTTCCAACCGGTACGTTGTAAGCCTGCTGGATACGATAATACCGGCCAGAGATCCCAGCCCGCTCCCACCCAGTGTGATTAGTGCAATTATTATTCCTTCTCCCATTCATGTTAAACCAAACCTTTCTGTCATGATAAAAGGGACCCGAAGGCCCATAATTTTAGATAATAAAAGAGCACCCCGAAGGATGCCCTACTGATTGATTAGATTGATAAGCTCTGTGTACTGCTCTTGTGTGATGCGGTTATTCATAAAAAACACGTCGCACATTGTTAGCAGTTCTTCACTGGTTTTCTTACCTAAAACAATAACCTTTTTCATGTTTTCGTATGTATTCATCTTATATTCTCCCTTCTTATACTAATCCAAGCTCTAGCATGGATAATCTAAAATCCGTATCAACTGCTAATTCAGCAATAGTTAATTCTAACTCTTCAATTGCTGTTGCAGGTTTAAGCTCCGGGATTTCAATTACTTCGCCATCCACATACTTAAACCATCCTCCGTAAAATCCTATTGGTAGTGGGTAAGCTGTTTCATACTCACTGTACCCAGGTACTTCATATTCAACACAATCACGGATTATGTTGTTTTGATCTAATTGTATCCAATACTTTTTTTCTGCCATTCTTATTCTCCTCTATTTAATTGGTATTGTTGTTATATCTATAATATCATCTGTTACACCCTCCTCTTTTGCAAATCCAAAGTTGATATAGTTAGGGTATAGCAAGTCAGAAAATGCATTATATTTATATAAATAATCTCCTTCTATATCCGCTTTATAAATAGTTACAAATGGAGAAGTATCATGCGCAACTGCCAAATGTGGGTAAACAGGATTGTAACATGCGGCTCGACCAGTTCCAGTTGGCAAAATTGCAGGATCAGCTAACTTGGTAAACGTATCTCCACTTCGTTTGTATATAGTAATGTACGGCGACAACCCATGTAATACTGTTAAGTATGTCCCATCGCTACTAAATGCCACTCCCCATGTATCATAGGGTGGCATTGTAGCCGGATTGGTTAACTTAGTGAATGTGTCTCCACTACGCTTATATATGTGTAACCGAGGTGAAGTATATTGTGATACAGCTAAGTAGGTTCCATCTGGACTCCATGCAACACCGGTTGCTATGCCAGTAGGTAATGCTGTTGGGTCAGCTAACTTGGTAAACGTATCTCCACTTCGTTTGTATATAGTAATGTACGGTGCACTATCATGGCCTACTACTAAGTATGTTAAATCACTACTAAACGCTACAGACCTACCAGTTCCAACTGGTGATATAGCTGGATCAGTTAGTTTGGTAAACGTATCTCCACTTCGTTTATAAATTGTAATGTATGGTGCACCAACATGTACAACAGCAAGATAAACACCATCACTACTAAATGTTAATCCTTGTGCGCCACCAGCTGGCATCACAGATGGGTCAGTTAACTTAGTGAATGTATCTCCACTACGCTTATATATTGCGAGATATGGAGCGGTACCACTAACAGCCACAGCTAAGTAGGTTCCATCTGGACTCCATGCAACACCATAAACTGCATTTGCTATGCCTGTATATGTATTGACTAGTTTTGTATATGTGTCCCCACTGCGTTTACAGATATGTAGAAATGGTGATGTAGTTGTATTTCCAACTGCCAAGTATATTCCATCTGCGCTGTAGGCTACCCTTTGCCCGTTTCCAGTTGGTAGCGAAGCAGGATTTGTAAGTTTCAGTGGTGTATCAAATCCAAAATGTCTACGAGTGCTTACTAAATTACCTTTAGAAATAGTTTCGTGGCAAATTCCAGAGGCTGTTCCTTGTCCTGTTATATCTACATGATCCAGCGTACCAACTACACCAAAGATATCTTTACCTTTTAGTATATTTGCTGATATAAGGTCTGCATCTCCCTTAATCGTCTGCTTACCACTTAGATACTGCCCGGATGTAATCTCTTGGTCTATTGTTCCTGGTATATACGTGGCTGCTGCTTTTGTTGGTATAGATTGCGTCACGCTGCCACTACCGTTATGATATCCTTCTGGAACGTTGTAGGTGCCATTAATCGCCAATGACTGGCTTACCGCACCTCTATTTGGCATTGTACCTTGTATTTCACTGTCATCTTCGTTGGTGAAGGTTTTAGGTTCTAGTACATCACCTGCTAACGCGGTGCCTCCTCCTGCACTAGCCTTGATAAAAAAACAGTCACTTGTAAGGTCGTACCATACTGTGACTGCCGAATTCATTTTTAGTTTTGGAGCTGTGGTTGTTCCAGGCTTATAAAGTGGTTTTCCGTTTATAGTAGTAGCGCCAGAATTGTTATCTGCTTTTACTATAAAGTTTTTACTCCGTCCATCTATTAGTGTGATCCCTGTTAATGTTATAGCCGTTGCCGTTCCTCCAGCTTTTTCAAACTTAGCTGTATTTCCTAGTGCAACGTCTACAGTGTCCATATTGCCATTTATAACATTGATACTTATATTGTCTATTAGTCTTTCAGGCTTTAATAACCCGAAGTTATTTGTATTCTGCACTTATTTATCTCGCCTCCTATTCTGTTGCTAATTGATCCCATGTTTTATCCTCTACTTCGTTCCATAACAGAGCTTCCACTTCGTACCATCTGCGGTAAGTGTAAGCAAATGTAAAACTTAGATGCGCTGGTTTAATCTCTTCTATGGTAAGTGTAAGGTCTGCCATATTGCCCGGAATGCCAAGAGTGCCGACAAACTTAATAACAAAACTGCTAGCCTCTGGATGTTCTATAACTTCGACTTCTCCTCCTGAATAAGCTGCAGCAGCTTGTTTAATCATTTCCTTTGTTGTTGTACCTGTCCCTCTTATTTTAGCTAATATTCGTTCGCGTCTAAACGCATCCGATTTGGTTATGTCCACTTGCAATCCATAGATGTCCTCGTAACGGCTCAAAAGTTTAGTGGCGGTATTTATAAAGCTTTCATCCAATGTTGTGTCGAATGAGGATGCCAGATTGTTTATATCTGTTGTTAAGATGCCTTGTAACTCTTGCATTGTTGCGTTTCCGTCGTATATAGGGGGAAGATGATCTATTAAATTCATACATTACACCTCCGTCAATGATACTGTACCGCAAATAGGCATTTCAGTGTCCCCTATGATAATATTGCTTGTGGCTCCATTTGCTTGCAAGTTGCTGTAATCCTCAACACCTTCTGTAGATAGCAAGATACTGCCAATTCTTGCATAGCTTACACTATAAACATCAAAAACAGTTTCCCTTAGGTAATCCTTTAATGTTGCCGTAAAGGCTGTTGTTACATCTTCTATGGATTTTGTCCCATCAAGGTTTATATCTGCTGTTATATTAATGGTTAAGCTGGCCGGACTATCTACGGTTACAATTGCCCCGATTGGTCTTACTTTTTCTATATACGTGTAAACTTTAGTGGGAAGATCAGTGTCTATTTCCATGTTTTCATCAACCACTAACACTTTTACGGTACCTTCTCCATCCCATAAAGGATAAACCTTAGCATCTCCGCACCCTGGCACCTCTAAAGCCCAATTTCGATAATCATATTTATTCCCACTGGTGCCGGAAGATCTTACCTTATCGAAAAATCTCGCTCTTAACGCATCATCGGTTTCCGTATCTTCCCCGGAAGTAATAACATCTGTTAAATTTGCAGTGATGCCAGATACATTATCAATGTTTTCGAGTGCTCCGGCATATGTATTCCCTATACTGCCTATCTGCTCGCAAATAGCGCTGTAAATGTTAGTACCAATCAATTCAGTTATTGTATAGGTAGTATCATTAAGTCCCCACCTAGTACCAATTGTAACCGGTCCAGATGTTACAATCTTACGTACTGCATAAGTACTTTCCTTTCTTGTTAACCCTTGGTCAGCTGCTATACGGTCAAGGAATTCCCCTGTAGCTGTATCTCCAGATACCAAGTCAACAAAGTTATCAAGATTGTAATATATTTCTGCTAAGTGGAAGGCAACCGGGGCAAGCGCATCATAAATCATACTACCCTCTCGCTTATCAACATCATTTCCAACCCTATCAAGCATATCCTCCATTAATACATCAAATGTAAAGGATTCAAACATTAGATATTCACCTCCCTGGTTATTGGTATCGAACCAAATATACTTATTACGTCAAAGGTGCAACTTAATTTATCTCCCGATGTTTTAAAAGTAAAATTTTTCACCTCTGTAATTCGATTGTCGGATAGTAGGCATTCCCTAAACCTTCGTTGTAATTCTGTTTCTACATAGGATGGTTCCTGACCAATTAAGTCCTCTAATTCAATTCCATAATTAAGGCTGTATATTGGATACTCACTTTTTTCAGTGGATAACACCTTATATACAGCCTGTCGTACCGCTTCTGTCCCATCAAGCGTACCTTGTATCTTATCGGGTAATATTTTATACGTCTTAGAGGTTTCTATATCCTCATTAAGCTCTAAATCAGTCACCACCTATAACCACCTCCAGTATATAATATGTTGTCCCTCCATAGTCCCGGAGCAACCGAACTTTATCGCCAGTTGTTAAAGTGCTTTTTAGATTGCCTGTAATCACTTCCATGGGAAGGGTTAGCCTGTCACTAACCCTTATCCCTTCTTCTGTTACCATACCAACTGCTAAACAACAAAGTTTTGCATTATTAAGATAATTCTGAATTATTGTTTTAATTTCATTTATCATATTCTTACCTCTATACTCATTGTGTGGATTGGTAGAATGTTATGTGTTACCGACTGTATAATTAACCACTTATCAAGTTCTATGTCCTTTATAATGCCTCGGATACTACAACCAGCCCTTATATTAGTGTCACCTAAGCACTCAAGTGTTATAGTTTCACTCTCTCGGTTATATAAGCTTAATAATAGATCCGCTTTTGCTTTTGCCTTTGCAGCACTCGTATTCTTATCAAGAACTTCAAAATACTGTAGGACGCCGTATTTAGACATTGAATCGGCATCCTTTGTTATGTAAGTATCTCTCTTGCTCGTGGTCTCGTTGTCACTTACCAGTTTAATAACATTGTAGGTAGTATCATCAATTGACTTTTCGTAATTGTAATCATAACAAAGACTTTCGTCACCAATGATAAGGTTCAACCGGTAATCCTCCAGATCACGGACACAAACTTTCGCCATCTCGTCCCGAAGCATATACCATTTACCTTTGTTGACTAATGTCTCCTGGATATCCTCATATATAATGTCTAACCAAGTTTTATCATCCTTTGGCGCTGTAGCCAAAACATACTCTGTATTTGCCAGCTCTCCAACTACTAAGCCCAGATTATTACACATCTTTTTGACGTGGCTTGTAATCGTCTCCCCTTTACTTACAATGGTATCCTTTGCTTTCGCATAGCGGAGCTGGTCGTAAACAGTGATTGTAGATTCACCTTTTGCATTCTTGTTAACTTTAAACACGGCTCCCATAAACTTTATCTTGTCATAAATAAACCTTACCATATTACCATTTTCAATATTGATAGATTTATTTAAACAGGTAAATTCCAGCTTACTGCACCCATCGTTAAGCCTGTCATTGAAGGAAATACGACTTGCAAGTTCGCCTATCTCATATGTACCGCTATCTGTTTCAATAGCTAATTCGATTTTCAAAACTTACCACCTCCAGAAGAATGAGTCCTTCCGCTGTCTGTAGTGCCGCCTTGATATAGATTTTTACGGCCTACACCTCTCTGCCTGCCTACACCCATTAATTTATCGACTTGTTCTACCGCTTGTTCAAACGCCGTTTGTGTTGCATTTGTTTTCTTTGGAACTGTTTTCGTTGCTTCACGAGTGGTTGGCAGAGGAGCGGAATATTTACTAAATTCATCTTCAAATGGTATTTTCAGATTCCAACCAACGCTAATTAATCCAGGGTTTTTTATTTTATCCTTATTGGCATTAAAGATAATATTGCTCTTACTACCGTCTCCGTACATTTTTTTAGCTATTGCCCATAGGCTTTCCCCCTGTTTTACAACATAAGAACCTGTACACTTTGGGTTAACTGCTGGCGCGGGTGCAGTAGTCTTTTTTCTTGTAATAGACTTAGTCGCACTTAATACATGGATTATTTCGGTGGCTGGTTGCTTAGCATAATCCTTATACTCAACAAGCTTTATTTTTACGTAATAATCGCCCTCTTCACCAGCATTTTCAGTAATCGTTAACTCTTCGATTAAGACCATGCTATTAAAGCTTACAATGGTTCCATTTATTTTGCTGGTGCTAGCTGCTGTAAACCTTACAGGAACCAACTTTTCTCGCCATGCTCTGAATTTATCAAGATAAAATTGCGCATCTTCAAATTCATCAGCTGTGACAGTATAGTGAGATGCTTTTTTTTGCAACTCAAATTCAAAAGAATATGCTCGCAGTGTTAAGCCTGTAGGTACTGCTATTTGACCCAGCTTTAAAACTTTATATTTTTCTATATCGAGGGTAGATGTTTCCTCTATTTCCTCTGGGTTTACAGGGAGTTTGTAATTTATATTGTTTCTTTTGAACCATACCTTATAGTCCACGTTCTAACCCTCCTTACTTACAGCAATGTCCTCTTGTAGAATCTTTTCAAGTAAACCCTTTACCTTATAGACGTCCGCTGTCTCGTGTACATCACCAAACTGGACATTTACATTAGGAGCAAGTGTTGTATTACTAAATTTGTTTATATAGTCACGTTCGGCAATATCTCGTAAATATTTCAGATCTTCGTCAGCCATGTCAACCTTAAGCTTACCATCAGCTCCAGTACCTTCTACGGTTAACGGATCACCATCACCAAGTACATCTTCTAAAGCTTTTTTGCTTTCTACAAAGGCATTTTTCAACCATCCAGACATAGTAAAATCTTCTACCTTGTCACCAATAGCCTCCATACCAGACATTACTTTATCTACGTCCAATATCTTCATCGACTTGTCGATTCTTGCACCTGCTATTGTGCTATTAAGTCCACCAAAAACGCCATCAATTTTTTTTGCAGCATCACCTGCGGCTGCATCTATGGCCTTGTTTACATCTGTTGCGGTCACCTCAAAGTCTATTGTCTTGCCACCGGTTAAGCTTGCTACAGCATTATAAGCTTTTACTGCTATGCCTATGGTATCGATCCAATTACTTAACAGCTTAATAATACCTTTAACAGCCTCTGCGGTAACTAACACGGCAACTTTCATGCCTTTATTAAGCGCATATACACCCATGTACATTGAATCAATTAACAAATTCCATTCTTCTGCAAAGCTATTGAATATTTTAGCTATTTGATTGTAAGCTATTAAAATTACCCTTGCATTTCCCAGCCAGCTCTTGACCCAAAACTCTCTAAACTTATCGCTTTTTTCCCATAAGAGAACAAATGCTGCCGCAAGTAATGTAACTAATAGAATAGCCAATGTGACCGGGTTAGTTAATGCAGCTATCCACTGTACAGCGGTCACACCAATCAAAGCAGCTCTATAAACTCCCCATGCTGCAGCACCAGCTAATATCAAATTAACAACCGTATCCCAATTGGAGTTCATAAATTTATAAATACGTTCTGCACCGTTAAGAGCAATGCCAGCAGCTTTTGCAGTTAAATTTAAACCTGCTATTATGTCATTTGTAAAATCCTCAAACGTATCCGTGTTGATTGTTTTATTAACCCTCTTCATTAGGCTCTCAAATGCTCTTATGCCGCCATTCTTTATTTTGTTCCACACATTGCCGAAGGTCATAGGCATCTCTGCAAATTTCGCGTTTATATCATCACTGGCAGCAAACAAGGCTTTCTTTATGATATCCGCTGTAATTGTTCCATCCGCAGACATTTCCTTTAACTCTCCCTTGCTTTTCTCGGTAAACTTTGCAATGGCATCTGCAAGCATTGGAGCATTTTCCATGATGGACCTAAACTCATCTCCCTGGAGTTTCCCAGCGGCCATCGCCTGTGTTAACTGGAGGAGCGCAGAAGATTGCTCCGTATTACTTGCACCAGAGATTTTAAAGGACTTCTGCAGCAATTCCGTGAATCCAATAAGTTCATCATTTGACCCAAAAGTATCGCCTGCGAGGAGCCCCATTTTTGAAATCGCTCCGGCTATATCCGTATATGCACCTTTTGATCTGTCAGCGGCTGCGAAGATTTTATTTTGTAACTCTTCTTGAGTTTGGAGACCATCATTAATTAATTTCAACCTGGCATTTGTATTAGTATAGTTGTCCGTTATATCAGCGCCTTTTATCGCACCGGCAACCATGGCTGCCATACTGATAAACTTTCCAAGACCAGAGCTGGCGGTAGAAGCAATTGGACCAGTTGCTGATAGTTTACTATTAAGGTTTTGTGTTGCTCTCCCGACCTTATCAATTTTGCTCGCCGTGCCAGAAGCGGTTGCACCAGTGGCGTTTAATTTTGAATTAAACCTATCTGCTGTTCCACTGGCCTGCAATATCTTCTTTGCTGCATTATCGGTTCTTTTATTAACCTTATCGATACGAGAGGAATAACCATCGTTTAATATAAATGTAGCCTTAAGCGTAGCCATTACTTTCTTCTACCTCCTTTCGGTTTTAATTTAGCTGCTTGTTTCTTCTCTTCCTCTGCTCTCAACTGGATACTAGCATATACAAATGCTTTTTCTCGGGTATCCATAGCAGCCAGTGTTGAGGGAAGTATGTGAAGTTTTTGCAAGGCAAAGTGAGCCAGATTACACTCTGCATCGCCTTGCAATATTAGTTTTTTGCCTCTTCAATATCCTCATTAATATCCTTTTCAAGCCCGCTTAACACCTGCACAGCCTGCGCTAAGTCTGCATATTCACCAACTAACAGCATCTTGTGTAGTAACGATGTTTCGCCAATTACTCCATAGGCTTTTTGTAACTCGGCATTTGATAGGTCTGGAAACACAACTGCACTTGCGGTAAGAGCAGAAACGTATTCATTACGGTTAAAGGATTCGGATCCTTTCTTGTCTTTCTTAGTATACAAGTTAATTAACCGTTTGTTATCTTCTTGCGTGATCGGCTTAATTACAAAGGGTACTACCTTACCGTCTTCGATAAATCTATTTGATATAACTACTTCCTGGTTTGATACTTGAACTGGGTGTAAAAATGCATTTAATGTACTCATAAATTTTCCTCCTAATATAAAATGAATGGGAGCCAATTAAGGCTCCCTACTCATATCTACCTAAAATTAATGGGTTTATCAAAGTAACTGTTGCCGGTGATTGAATCAAATGTAAAATCCGTATCGATTGTGATCGGATCATCGGATTGATCATCAATTGTAGCCACTGGAATCGTATTTAGAAGAACGTTGTTAAGCGTTATATCCTGTTTCCCGATTGTGGATTGGCTATCTTCGTTAATGACCTGTAATGTCAGCCCACCATATGCTCCATTGTTTATGTATTCAATCGCTAATTTAAGCATTTCCGAGTTCATAAAATACATTGTCATGGATCCGGTTCCCTCGGCACCGATTACTTTGTGTTGTGTCATTCTGTGCCCAAGCATTTGTCGGGCTTGTACGTTCAATTCCAGTTGCGCCTTGAGGGAAGAAATCTCAAATAGCAACCGGTTTGATCCTTTAATAGTTATATAGGCCCGCCCCTCTTTGCTGGATATGGTGTCAGCTAGCCTGGTATAATTATCCGCCATAGTTTTTTGTTCTCCTTTCTTAAGATAGGTTTATGGTAATATAAATCTTTTCAATGCTATCTACTGGCTGAATATGGCAATCAATTACAACCGAGTCGCTACTAGCGCCTTCTGACACAGTAACATCCTCGGTTACAAAATTCTGAATAGCTGATAAGGCTTGCAGTTCAAGAAAATATGTAATCAATGTTGACCTTAAGATAGACCTACCATCTGAATTATTATTAACTTTGCCGACATAATTACTTTCAAAGATTTCCGTAATATCATTGTTAATACCATCGATGGTCCTAATTACTCTGTTCTTTCTAAATACTTCTCCCTTATCTACTGTGGTCGTAGTCAAAGAGTTGATATCATAAACAGCGGTTACGTTCTGCACTGCATTCACCTTGAAAATGAATTTCCCAGCGGTGATTGCTGCCTCCATTTCGGATTTAGTCATACGTGGTACAACATCAACCGCACCAACGTAACCTTGACCAGTATTGGACTTATTTACATAGGCGCCGGCTGTCATACCTGCCACCCATGCCGTAGCTTGAGCGGATGTAAGAGTTGTTCCATCGGACAATAAAACACCCTGTGCCACATTAATAACCGCTTCACTGTCGCCTACGTAATCCGCAAGTACAGCTTGTATCTTAACACCTTCATCATCTCTCATAGCTTCAACCCATGCCTGTATTGTTGCTTGATCTGCCGCATGTGCTGACGCCGGATAAGGATAACATAAGACATTAAACTTAACTGTCTTAAGAGCTGTTAGAGCTGCCGCAATATCCCCATCACCATGCGTTGCTGGTAACTTATAAATAATAACTGTTTTAGCACCTTTTAAAGCTTCATTCACAAGGAGCTTATCACTGGCCGTAACACCTGCCGGATACTCACTTGGATCGGTTGCGGTAATTGTATACATATTACCGCTGGTGCCTATGCTCATTTCTTGCAATAATACCACTGTTCCCCGGTCTCCTGGAGTAATCGACAAAGGAGCATTGGTAAGAAAATTAACATAAGCACCTGGTAAAATCTTGTTTTGACTGGTCCATGTACCTGCCATGTCTCACCCTTCTTTCTATAATTTTGTATTAGTTTGTTGCTGTTGCATTTTAATCCCCTCTGGCAAATCGATTTCAGAGTACTTCACAGTAAAAGTTAGATGTAGAACGTTATCTACTGTCTGCGCACTCTTTCCTGTCGCTCTAAAGCTACCTATCAGGTCAATCTGTTGCATAAGATTTTCCTGTACGGTCCGACAATCACTTTTTATTTCCTGCGTTCCCTTGTCGCTAAAATAAGCTACATCAAACACAGCTTCGCCTCTATTTCCGTATATACGCTTTCCGTAATCATGAGATACAAGGACTATAAGAAATGAAGGTGTAGAAAAATCTTGGGGTACATCATCAGTATATATTTCTTGTCCAGGATAAAGTTCAGCCAGCCGATCAACAATAACCTGTATAATATCATTTATCATGCTCTCTCTTCACCCTTTCAACTTCTTTATTAAATTCTCGCATCATAGCTTTTTCGGTATGAGATATCGCCTTTTCAAGCATAAATTGACCAGGTACCCAACCTTTATTTACGCCACCCTGTACAATACGATGCCCATAATTAACATACTCGCTATAGTCAGCCGAATTCACCATGGATTTGGTGACCCCTCCGGCTTTTGCTTTTACAGCAGGTGCAGAACGCCAACTTTTCTTCATAAACCCACCAACGTGCGGACTACTAATTTTAAAAGTAACGTGCTGGCCATCTTTCGTAATGAAATCTACTACATCGCCACCCTTACCAGTATTGGTTAGTTCTTTAGCTATCCTAACACCTTCATTTACGGATCTGTTAAGAACCTTAATATCAATATCCTTAATATCTTCAGTCATCGCCTTAAGCTCTTTGCGATATTGGTCAATAGCTGTCTTATTTCTACGATAATTACTACTGCTCATGCTCTCTCAACTCTTTTCACACTGTGTTGCATGCCCCCGGAGTATGGGAACCCTTCACCAACTACCAAAGTTACTTTAATACCATTTCGTTGGGTTACAATGACTTTATCGCCTTCTCGAACTTTATCTGCATCGCAAAAAAGTTTATGAGAACTGACAAGGGAAGGAACCTCGGATCCAGTGTCAGCAAGAGAGCCTGCACTGTAATGGCACTTAACATCGGTGTTTATTTGCTGCTCAATTGACTTGGTGACATTGTTTACCTTAACCTTATCGTACCGGTAGATATCCATTCGATCTTTCCATAACCGTTCATAAACACTCATCGCCTCAACCTCCTAAAAGCCTGCAACGTCTTTTTATCCCTATCAGACAACCCGTAGATTGTTTCCTTAGATGTCTTTTCATCCACGTTATAGGTAATAGACGAATCCCCTTCCTTAATACTCTTAACATCAAATACAGAAGCGGTCCCGTTTTCAGCTTCATAGTTAATAACACCCTGGACCTTCCTCCGGATAAACGGCTCCAGCGAATCAGGAAGTTCGGTTAAATAACAGTAGTCCATAACTTCCTGGATAATGTCGGATATGGTAAGATTTTTCTCATCACCTGTGATATTAAGATTCACTTTGACCTTTGATATTAACTGCTCTGTTAGCACGATATCATCTCCTTAAGAAAGGCGCTGACTAATCAGCGCCTAATGCAATACTTAACCAATCTTATGTCTGAATGCAACCATACGGATTTGCTTTGGCTCATACACAGGCTGCCAGTTCTCTGCATCCCTCAACTCTTCTCTTGAAGGGCCTTCCGCAAGTTCAACATTTGTATTCGTGAACTTAACTCCTCTAGGATGAAGGATGTTTGTCTTTCTATTAATTAGATAATCAACACCAGAGCCTTTTCTCTTAGCTCTATCTGTTTCTGTTGGTACAAAACCTACTGGTGAACCGTTACCGAGTGCAATTGCCCCAGCTCCGAAAAGATATGAAGTAAATATCATATTTGCCCCGGATCCTTCGACAGGGCAGCCATCATCTATAATAACACGCTTCCCTTGGTATAGATCAATCTTGCCACCAGTGGATGGCTGAATAGTTTCAAGCAGATTCTGCTTTCTTAAATAAGCCTCTGTCGCACTATGTACAGCAACAGCTGTAAGAAGGTCCTTTGCATCGCCTAATCGCTGCTGGGCATCAATAAAGGCAGATCCACTCCATTTAGCCGCATTTCCTGACTCACCTGAAATATCGAGGATATTGCTTAGCAATCTAGTCAACGATGAACCTTCGTCGTCAAATGTTCCGAATACGCCTTTTAATACCGCGATAAGCTCTTTCTGCATGTCACGCATCCAGAATGCTGCCACTAAGTCTCCAATAGCTTTCATCGGATCGCTGCCAGACAAGGCTGCAGATAAGTCAGAAGCACTCCACATTTTTGCTCTACGGATAATTACTGCCACATCTTTACTGGATGTAATCTTGTTATCATCAAGGTCGTCATCTTCAATAACTTGTTCGGATTCACCTGTCAAATCCTCAAAGAACGGCATGTTAACTAATGGGCTAGCTTGAGATGCCAGATTATCAAACTCACTGTTATTTACTACTATTCCGCTCTGAATTAAAGCGGACAATTGCATTGTACGGTTAACCACATATGGGTTAAACAGTTCCGGTACAATTACATCAACTAATCTTGTTCCAGGCATATTATTTTACCTTAACCTTTCTTAAATTGTAATTCCAGCTGCAGCTGCTAATTCTCTTGCCTGCGCTGGATTGTCTTTTAATAGTTTCCCCTGCTCTGTAAGGTTGTAAGACTCCTTTGAAAAAGGATTTTTCCCTGTGCCTCCACCTCCTCCTGCAGGAGTATAATTTGTTTGCTGACTACCAGTCTTAAAGATATGCGGAATCGACTCTTTATATGGTTTCACGGTATCCTCAAGGCCTATTGGATTACCATCCTTATCAAAGTTAAACTTATCAACACCACCATGCTTGTAAATGAGATAATCCGGATCAGCGACACTTTGCTCACGGAGTTTATCCTTCAGAGCGTATTCCCTTCTTGTCTTCTCCCCTTCTGCCTTAAGGCCAGTGATAGTGTTCTCATGATCCTTAATAGTCTTCTGAAGAGTCTCATTATCAACATTGTTTTTCTTTAATTCTGTGATGGTACCATTGGCCGTTTTGAGCTGCTCATTGATATCATTGAATTCAGTCTTAGGTACCGCATGCTTTGGAAACTCTGCATTAACTTCCTTTGTTAGGGCCTCTGTGTCAAGTACCCCGTCCTTGGTGTGCTTTGTGATTAAATCTAATAACCATTGCATATTAATTCCTCCATAGATTTTATATTCCGACTCTCTCGGTTTGGGATTCTGCTGTTATTCTCCAGCGGAGTAGCTGTAGTTTCACGTCATTTCGGACATAAAAATAAGACCTACACTAGGTCTCAAAGGGAGATAAATTATCACCTCCTAAAATATTTATTTAACTTGGGTTATAGCCCAATATCCATAACTTACCATACATGATATAATCACTTTATCAGTTAGCGCTGAAATTATACAAAAGAAAGGAAGTGAATAATATGGCAAAAAATACTGGTTCCGGATTTCGTCAAGGTGCAGTAAGCGGAAGATCTCAAACATATAATCCTAAAACAGATTCATATGTTAAAAGAGATACTTCCACCGGTAGGTTTATCGATCAGAAAACCTCTAGTAATACTCCGTTTAAAGGTGTGACCAAAGAAAAATAGGTCTCACGAGGGCGTACCTCTACGTATGCCCTTTTTTAAGTTAGCATTTAGCATCTTGAAATACCTTTACCATTTTGGGAATCTGAAAAGCTAACCAGTCTACTAAGATCTCATCTTCACAATAATCTGTTAATCCTGCTTCATGAAAAAAAGCATGAATAATTTCATGTCTCAAGACCTTTTTCTCATACTCTTCAAACTTTGCATATGAGCGTCCACTTCCATCATCCATATCGCTATTTATTATAAGTTCCTTAGAGTAAAGTTCAGCTAACCCATTTGCTTCGCAAGTCTTAAGCTTAGGATAATCCTTTTCACTCACATGCCTAATATCATAATCAGTGCCTAAAATATTGATTTTCACAAATTTCCTCCTTTGAGCATCAAAAAACCACCTACCGTTATTGATAGATGGTTTTACATAGCTACTATTAACTTATTTGCCTCTTCCTCTGTGATTTCTTCATAGGATTCATATACTGGACTATCGGGAAAGAAATACTGTGACATTATTCCGGATCTCACCCAACCACGATCCTTGTCATATTTATAACTTTTACCGCCCTCGGAACGTACAATGGTACCTCTGTGTTCACGGTCTTTTAGAACATAGTATTTCACTTGTTTATCACCCTTTCAATATTTTTAGGGAAGGTCAATTTGCTCGATAGCTCAATCATTTTATCTTCAATTTCTAGGAATTCCTCTGATTCATCGTCTGTAATCTTTCTCTGACGTTCATATAGTTCATGCAGCTTACCATTTTTTAATTCGAAACTCTCTTTTGTATGATACTGCATCTCAAATACCTGGCCGTTAGGATCTTTAATAAATGTATTTATACCGTTATAAGAACTACCAACACCCCAAGTATTCTTAACCCTAACAGTATTATATCCTTCCTGTCCTAACTTATCAATAGCTTGAAGCGTCTTATCTGCTAAACTGTCCGGAGAAGCTCCTAAGGTATATCGAACAATATCCTTAATCTCATATTCATTACCATCCGGGTTATAATTTTTTTCAATTTTTTCATGGAAAGAGGATTTCGATTTTATGCGGTATTTTAATCCTAAAATATCCATGCCAGTAGATTTAGCGACCTCCTTCACATGCTCGGTGATCCCCGGCTCATTTATTAATGCCTTATTATAATAACTCATGCCCTTCGCCTGTACTTTCAATATGCCATATTCAATGCCTCCAGAGTATTTTAATTTCTGGAATTCATCAAATGTTTTCGGCAAGTAATCCTCACCCAATATATTCTTATAACGTTCATATTGAAGCTTGTCAGACTTTCGATTTTTCCATTTCTTTTCGGCTTGTATAGCTTCCGGATTATTCTTAATGTACTTTTCGTACCAATGGCCATATTCCATGTCAGCAGGTACCTCATATCCCTTGCCGGTAATCGGATCTCGTGCAATCCTGGTTTCATTGGTCAAATCATCGTCGTCATATGCTGGCACCGTTGTGCAGCGGTCATAAGAGTGAAGAGGCGGTAAATTTACCCCTACAACTGCCTTGTCAACATCGAAAGGTTTATTATCAAGCGCTCTACAATCATCACAGGTGTTTATGTCAAGCGTAGCCAACCAGCGGTACTTTTTAACCCCATCCTCCTTATATGCTTCCTGCGTAGCTTGCTCCATCAGAAAGGAGCCTTCTGTATGAAGGAGCCGGTAAGCATCTTTTTCTTTGGAATCAAATTTCCTGGCAAAATCCTTTACTAATGTTTGGGGGTTTCGCCCCTGGATCAGCATCGTAGTTATGGACTCATTAAGTTGCTGTAACATATGACCTTTTTGTTTCCAAAGACGTGTGGAGTAATCAGCGCCGTCAAAAGGATACTGTATCAACTCATCAATAGTTGAGGGGTTAATTTGCGCGAATGCATTGTGAAAACCTCTGTACTGATCGATGTTAAAC
Source organism: Bacillota bacterium (assembly GCA_023407575.1). Classification (GTDB taxonomy): domain Bacteria; phylum Bacillota; class Clostridia; order Lachnospirales; family Lachnospiraceae; genus Mobilitalea. The sequence continues at coordinate 2,649 of JAEYLX010000069.1, read as the reverse complement.
CACGTCTGATAATAACTATCAGCATAGACTTCTTTCAGGAGTTCTTCTCCCTTATGTTGATATTCAACCGCATATAGCTGTTGGAGTAGCGCATCAACCTGCAGCAACATAGCTTCGTAACGAGTTATCCGTGCCTTTACTGACATGTTTTCCAGGATTAGATCATACTTCCCCATGTTAGCACTTGCTCTATCAATGAAGTCCTGTAGTTCACCTATTTCAGCCTTACTAAGAGCCCTCATAGAATCAGCGTAAGACATATTATTAGCTATACTGTATCTAAGGGTATAACCATTAATAACATATTCTATGTCTCGCTTGGTTTGTTCAAACGACTTTTTCAGCCCTGCATAATAGGCATTGACTTTCTTCTCGCCTGCCAGGTATTTTTGCTCCTGGCGTTCTTGCCAATACTGCTTACTATTCGGCATTCTTGCTCACCTGCTTCTTTTTTGCTTCTAAGTCGGCTGCATTCTGTCGGATCATATCATCCTCAGTAGAAGCTTCTTCCTTTTCGATTTGCTTCATTTCCTTTTCAGGATCTTCTACCCATGGGTGGTGCTTGACGATAGTTCTCCTGGAGATTATTCCGGAACTCTTCTGTGCAATCTCTGCAAGTTCAGAATCACTCTTAATAGCCGTCCTTGTCCAAGTCTGTGTAATGGACTCACCTTTAACGCCTAGATACCTGCAGATAACTTTAACAAGATTACCAAAAGCAAGCTCGAATTCGGTCTGCATCAGACCGGCTTTTAATTCAAGTACCGAGTACATAAACTTCAATGCTTCCCCTGACTTATCGCCATAGCTGTCAGGCTGTGTATCAACGCCTTGGCCCTGCTCAAAAATAGCCTTCCTGGTAATTGTCAGCAGCTTCTCTCTTGCTTCCACTGGAATGTTAATTGTGAGGGCCGATACTCCGGATCCTTCATCTGCATCCACTTTAATTGCCTTAAACTCCTTCAGATCCTGAACAAACTCCTTCAGATCTGTGCCGCCATATCCAGATAAAATAAAAATGATCTCTTGAATATCCTCGAGATCATTAACAAACCCACTGAACACCTTATCGTATGTATCTATCAGTCTCTTTATATTTACTAAATCGTCCGTATTTATATTATTGTTAAAGAAAGGAATGAATGGAACCGCCTCAAAGTTATGTTTAAACGTATTTGAGGCTTCACTACTTTGTGTATCCTCAATGAATGTTGTAAACATGCCGTACTCTTCCAATCCCTCATCAACTGTATCTGGTGATTTTCTGCGAAAGGCCTGACATTCCGTATCGGTCCAATATTCATAAATACAGTATTCATCCCCCATATCATCAATGTCCTTGTAAATCCTAAGTATTCCTATGAGCTTCTTTTTCAAGCTCTTTGACCACACCGGCATTACCTGCTTGGAATCAACTACTCCGTACTCAAATTCACCATTTTCATTCTTCCAGTAATGTAGCCAAGCAACAGAGCTGTTTGAGGCATTAATACAGAGGTCTTTACATGTCTTAGCATATTCATCTCCAAGAATAGCTGTAATTTTTTTGTTAGCCTCATCACTGCCCATATCAAACAAAGGCGGCGCCGTAAACATGTAAGAAGCTTTCTGATTTACCAAAAGCCCATGAAAGTTTGATGGGATCCGGTTATCCGCATTACGCAGCGGACTTTCTGTTGTATCCTTTTCTTTTGGCGTAATAAACAAAATGTCATTCTCGTTCTTGTAATACCGTTCTGCCACTTTACTCCGCATAGCCGATTCTACATGCTGCGGAGAATAATTTTTAATCAGTTTCTTTATTGCTGCTAATTCCAACTTTCTCACCTGCCTTTATTTAAGTACGGAAATTCCATTTTTATCAATAGTTTCAGCAACTCCTGTTGTGCAATCTGGAGCATCGTCATGAGCATTCTTACCTTTCCTCTGATACTTGGTCATTGCCTGGTAGTATTCCGGCCAGCGGTCACGCCAGTTTATAGGATAATAAATATGGTCCATGACCCATGTTGCATTGGAGAGGATGCGTGCTATCTTGTTCTTGCTTTGGTGGAACCAATGTATTCTTGTACGATTGCTCTTGTACACTTCCTTTAGAATCCTTCCTACAGCTCGTGCGAACCCACGTCCACCATTGTTACTCTCAATGTCAGCAAGACTCACATTTAGCTCATGAAGTTTCCTAGCTGTCTCGGGCTCGGTCTCTTCCATCGGCTTATCGGTATAGTAAATATCAAGAATATATGCTTCAGCATTGTACACACCGTATATGATAAGGCACAGGTAGTCCGTACCCTCGTCTGCTGTATCACAGTATGCCTTGATGGCTGTAAAGAGTAAATTACCCTTAGCATCTTTCGGAAGCTCTGTATAAGTCTTAAATCCGGAATATAACCTCCCCTTAAGGTCAATCGGCTCTTGCTGGTAATTTGCACTTGCGATATCTTCCCCCATGAGCCTTGTCTTCTCCATGTAGGATTCGTAGGACAATATCTCACTGCAAAGCATTTCTTTCGTGTCCTTATTGGACTTGTGTCAATAACGTAGACACAAAAAGTTTAACTTTTGATACCGTTTAGGCAGCCTCATGAGCAGCCTGCGGAGTCAAATAATTAATGGCACCATGAATCCTTTTTCTATTGTACCAGG
>JAEYLX010000010.1 GCA_023407575.1 Bacillota bacterium | reverse complement strand
CCTTTCAATTCCCTTTCAATGCGGCAGAAACTTTACAGGATGTGATATGCGTCTCTTATTAGCGGAAGATAACCGTGAGTTAGCTCACTGGCTGGAGAAAGCGCTGGTGCAAAACGGTTTTGCCGTTGACTGCGTGTTTGATGGCCTGGCAGCCGACCATCTTTTACATAGCGAAACGTATGCGCTGGCGGTGCTGGACATCAATATGCCGGGGCTGGATGGTCTGGAAGTCGTTCAGCGGCTGCGCAAACGCGGGCAGACGCTTCCTGTCCTGCTGCTGACGGCGCGTAGCGCGGTGGCCGATAGGGTGAAAGGGTTGAACGTCGGAGCCGATGATTATCTGGCAAAGCCGTTTGAAATCGAGGAACTGGATGCCCGGCTGCGGGCCTTGCTGCGTCGCAGTGCGGGACAGGTGCAAGGCATACAGCAACTGGGGGAGCTGGCGTTTCACGATGAAGGCTATTTTCTGTTGCAGGGGCAGCCGTTGGCGCTCACGCCACGTGAACAGGCGCTGTTGACGGTGCTGATGTACCGTCGGTTGCGGCCGGTTTCACGTCAGCAGTTGTTTGAGCAGGTCTTCAGCCTGAGTGATGAGGTTAGTCCCGAAAGCATTGAGCTGTATATCCATCGTTTGCGCAAAAAGCTACAGGGAAGCGATGTGCGTATTGCTACGCTGCGCGGTCTGGGCTATGTGCTGGAGTGTAGCGATGAAGTGGGTTAAACCCCAATCGTTGTACCTGCAACTGCTGATGTTTCTGGGCTTGCCGCTAATGTTGCTGTGGGGGCTGTCGGCATTTAACAGCTATGTCAGTGCGCTACAGGCGGCGACCCAGGCGTATGACCGCACGCTCCTTTCATCCGCCAGGACCGTTTCCGAGCGGCTGGTGGTGCGCAATAAACAGCTGGAAGTGAACGTGCCATGGGTGGTGCTGGACAGCTTTGAATTGAATATGAATGACCGACTGTACTACAAAGTGGTTGATCCGGCGGGGAAGGTTATCTCTGGTTATGACGATTTACCGGCGATGCCGCCAGCTACCTCGCGCACGCGGCTTTATCCGGCGCTGGCATGGTTTTATCACACTGAATATCGCGGTGAGGCAATCCGTGTGGCGCGTCTGCTGCAGCCCGTCAACGAAGGCGGCATTGTCGGCATGGCGGAGATTTATGTTGCCGAAACGCTGCAATCGCGGCGCTATCTGGCGCGACAGCTGCTGTTTTCCTCGTGGGTTTCGCAAGGGCTACTGGTGCTGCTGACGCTGGTGCTGGTTGGCTGGCTGCTGCGCCGGGTGCTGCGCCCGATGCGCCAGCTGTCATCGCTGATGGTGCGTCGTGAGCCAGGCCTGCTGACACCGCTACCGGAACTGCTGCCATGGTCGGAAACCCGTCTGCTGATTGTGGCTTTCAACCGTTATCTGGACCGACTTCGCGGTCTGATCTCTCGTCAGGAGCGCTTCAGCGCGGATGCTTCCCATCAGCTCAAAACGCCGTTGGCGGTACTGAAAACTCAGGCATCGGTGGCTCTCGCCAGCACCGAACCGCGGCAATGGTATGAGAGTTTACAAGCCATGAGTAGCACGCTCGATAATACCATTCAACTGACGGAGAGGCTGTTGCAGTTGTCTGCGGTGAAGCGCAAGGAGCAGGGGGAAAGGCATTTCTCGCCGGTTAATCTGTATGAGGTGGTGCAAACCAGCTGTTTTACCCGACTGGCGCAGTCGCGTAGTAAAGGGATCGATCTGGGCTATGAAGGGGAACAGGACGCGGTGTGGGTCGAGGGAGATGAAGTGCTGCTCGGTGAACTGTGTGGGAATCTGCTGGATAACGCACTGAAATACACGCCGTCACAGGGGATGGTGACCGCCCGACTGCAACGAGAAGGAGAGGCCGTGGCGCTGGTGGTCGAAGATAGCGGACCGGGCATAGATGAGCAGATGGTTCATCAGGCTCTGCTACCGTTTCATCGTCTTGATAACGTAGGCAATGTCCCAGGCGCCGGGATCGGCCTGGCGCTGGTCAATGATATTGCTCGCCTGCATCGCACGCATCCTCAGCTAACGCGTAGTGAGACATTAGGTGGGCTGAGGGTTCAGGTACGCTTTTTAAGCGTTACCGTATGAGGTATTCATGGTGATGATATTTGTTGTTTAATTATAATAAAAAGTAATTAATTGTATTATTAATATCATTTGAAATGTTGTCTTAAGGCAGCTGTTTTTATTTTAATTACTGTATTAAACAGTAACGCTAAAGTGATTCAACGTCACTGAAACAATACTTTTGTGCAATTTATCATACATAAAACACTCTTTCATAGACCATGAGATGTTATCTGTCAATAGCGATAATGTTGTTAAAGGTTATCTTTTTTGCTGAGGTAGATAAAACTTCTATTGATATCAACTGCATTAAAATCATATAGATGCGATTTCACTGGAGAGAGTTGTCACAGTAATGAGTATTATTTTTTACATTTACTGACAATGTGCCATTGCGTTTTTTAGACTTGTGATATAATTAGCAACATGAAATGAGAAAAAAACAATTAAAGATCAATAAATAATGGGCTGAGA
>JAEYLX010000019.1 GCA_023407575.1 Bacillota bacterium | reverse complement strand
GAAACCGCAGCCTTTCTTTGGAAGAGGTTAACCTTAAAGGAAGAGTTGCCTCAAATAGTGGATGCTTTAATAGAAGAGTATGATGTGAATCCAGAGATTGCAAGAAAGGATACCGAACAGTTTATAGAACAGCTTAACCAAGCCAATATTGTAATGGAATAAGTAAAGGAGATTATGTGTGGATACGAAAAACCGAAATAGATTCCCCTTAAATGCTACATTTGAGTTGACGGCCAGATGCAATCTTAATTGCAAAATGTGCTTAATTCGTATCGATCATAAACGAATGGCCGAATTAGGTGGGAGGGAAAGAACTACAGAGGAATGGATTAATATGGCACAACAGATACAGGAAGCAGGGACCATATCTTTACTGCTAACCGGAGGAGAACCCATGCTTAGACCGGATTTTGCCCAAATCTATAGAGAAATAGCAAAAATGGGTTTTATAGTCACGTTGTACACCAATGCAACATTGATTACACCAGAAATATTAAAGGTGCTTCGAGAGTACCCACCACATAGACTTGGAATAACGGTTTATGGGGCTTCACCAGAAACCTATGAGAAGGTCGCAAAGGATGCAAAGGGCTATCATAATATGGTAAGGGGGATTGATCAATTAAAAGAACTTCCGTCGCAGTTAACGCTTCGTACAACTATCGTTCAGGATAATTTGGATGATTTAGATCAAATGAAGATGTTTGCTTTGGGATATGGAGTGAATTTAGAGTTTTCTCGGATTGTAACAAAGGCAGTACGGGGAGGGATTTCTAATGCAGAGGAATGCCGTCTTACGCCGGAGCAAAGTAAAGTTATGTTGGAGAGAAGAAAAAGAAACCATATCATCAATCCATTTAAAGAGTATGTGGATAAGGAACTGCCTGTTGAACTTGCTTATCCTGATAAGGATATAAGTACAAGCAAAGAGTCTGTGTACGAAGAAGAAAGTCAAACCTTGTATGGATGTGAGGCTGGTATGAATTCCTTTTGCATCTCCTGGGATGGTAAACTGATTGGCTGTCAATTATTAGGAGAGCATTGGAAAAATCCATTTGAGCAAGGCTTTCAAAAAGCCTGGGATGAATTTCCCGAAGGATTAACAATTCCTCCTATGCCCAACCAATGCAGAGATTGCAGTGTTGCATGTACTGCATGTCCGGCAATACGACTGGCGGAAACAGGAAGACTAAATGGTTTCCCGGACTATATTTGCAGGGAAAACAAGTTAGTAGACGTAATGGATCACAATTTAAAACTAGAATTGAAGCAAATAATAAGAAATGGAAGGATGAAAATTAATGAAACAATATGTAGCTCCTAGTATAAAGATAGAACATTTGGAATTATTTGAGAGCATAGCTCATAATTGCTGGTCAGGAACAGATTTCTTTTATGACAAGGACAAAGATGGCAGGAAAGACAGTGACGAAAAGTCCATTAGTGCTATAACAGAAACTTCCCGTCATGGTTGTACCGTAGATAAGAGTGACTTAATCAGTGACTTAAAGAAAATATTGGGAAGAAATTATGATTCCTGGGCAAGAACCTCTGGAATTAATAGCAACAGTAGAGTAAATGCAACTACTGTTTCTAACATTGGATTTAGAGTATCAAGATAAAAAGGTTACGGTTACCACGTGTAGGATACTAAGCAGTAAAGGTGAAAACAATGAATTCCTTATTAAATTCAAAGGATCAATTGGCACTATCAATTGGACCATACATAATTAAAGTAAACAAACTTCTTAGAAAAAATAAGAACGAATTATTTCCCCAGTGTGTAGATTGTTTTGAAATTAATTCAGATATCCATATGGGAGTAAGTTCCATTGATTATATTATAAAAGAGGAAGAATATAATATCTTACCTGAGGATATGCTTGTGAATAGCTTTGAGGATGGACCACTGCCTTACAAGGTATATCGTAAATCTTCTGGTGACTACTTATGGATTCGACAAGATGCAGAGAGAGAAGATATCTTAGCTTTTATAATAACTAAGGAGTGGAGTGAATGGAGATTAATCAAAGATAATACCTATCGTACCTGGCACAATAGCTTTTCTGAATTAGCCTATTTGTTTCCTTACTCCATATTAAATAAAAATGGAATCATGTTCCATGGTGTTGTTATGGAATGGCAGGGACGTGGTATCATAGTAAGCGCATATTCTGGTGTGGGGAAGACAACCCACACCAGAATGTGGAAGGAAAGAGAAGAAGCTCTAATATTAAATGGGGATCGTGCACTGTGCTATAAACAGCAGGATGGCTGGTATACCTGTGGTGCTCCTTGGTTTGGTACTTCCAATGAGTACATGAATCGAAGCGTAAAAATTGATGCATTTGTTATATTAGAGCAAGCAAGAGTAAATAGAGTCAGAGCCTCAGGTAGATTAGAAGGAGCAATTGAGTTGATAAAACATACCTTTGCACCCGGCTGGGAAGAAACTTTAGCAAATAATGCATTCAATCATATCAACCATATGGTTGAAGAAATACCAATTTACTTATTGGAATGCAAGCCGGACTACGAAGCGGTGGATGTACTTAAAATGGCACTAAGTCAAAAATTCAACAATGTGGAAAATATATAGTTAGGAAGTGTTATGTTAAAAGCTAAACCAATGGTAGTATCAACGAGAGAACTAATGCCAATTATTGTTGGGATGTTGGATAATAATCAACGGGTTATATTTACAGTAAGTGGAGATAGCATGAGGCCATTTATTATAAATAATCGGGATCAGGTAGTTCTTGAGAGAAAAATTAATAAGAATTTGAGGGTTGGAGATATTATATTGTTTCAAACGATGGATATGTATCTCCTGCATCGTATTTATAGAAAAGAGAAGGACGGTTATCGTACCATCGGGGATGCCTGCCTGCAGGAAGATGGACTAGTCTTCAATTCTCAAATTTTTGGTGTAGTGAATAAGATTTATCGAAAAGGAAAAGAGATAGATTGTAAAAAGGGATTCTGGAGAGTTATATCACTTCTTTGGGTAAAGCTATTACCATTTCGCAGGTACCTATTATACTTGTACTTCCTTTTGTCTCGAATAAAGCAAAAGCTTCCCCAAAACACCAAGGAAATGGAGGATTGCAATGATTGATATACATACACATATTATACCAGGAATTGATGATGGTTCACAGACGATGGACGCATCCATCAAAATGGCAAGGATTGCATATGAAAATGGCGTCAATACCTTGATAGCGACACCTCACTGTAATATAGAAGGTGTATTTGAAAATTATTATGATCAAGGTCTGGTTGATCGATTTTTATATCTGGAAGAAGCTATTTTAAAAGAAAATATTCCGCTACAACTTCACTTGGGTATGGAAGTCTATGCTACGGAAGAGGTACCGGAGTTGTTAAAAAAAGGGAAAATAACAACTCTGAATCAGTCCAGATACCTATTAATCGAGTTTAGTTTTCAAAAAGATAGCCTCCTTATAGAATTTTTATTACAAGAATTAGTTCAGCTGGGATATGTCCCAATTATTGCACATCCAGAGCGTTATCCTTATGTGCAAAAGCATCCAGATATGGTTTATGATTGGATTGAACAGGGGTGCTTTATACAAATTAACAAGGGAAGTATTATGGGCAATTTCGGCTTTTCTGCACGGAATACAGCCATTTATTTATTAGAGTGCAAGTTAGCATCCTTTGTAGCTAGTGATGGCCATGGTGCGACACAAAGAACAACAGACTTATCAAGAGTATATCAGTATATTAAAAGCAGATATACGGACAAGTATGCAGAAGTACTTTTTAATGAAAACCCCAGACGTGTACTTGATAATAAAGAATTAATTAAGCCGGGGAGACTTAGAGAATCAGAAGGAAGTTATTTATTATAAAGACTATACCTGCAGCCCAAAGTTTGCAGGTAAGAAAAAGGGCATGGAGGTTAGTTATGAAATTACTACGAATAACCGGTATTCTGATATTTCTGCTTTCTACAATATCATTTACTACTTATCGGTTTTATGTAAAAAATCAAATAGATACCATTGGACCGGAAATTAGTCTGCCAGGAGACAGTATAACAATTAGTGTAAAGGATTCTACAGATAAATTGTTGGAAGGGGTAGTAGCTTTTGACCAATTGGACAAGGATGTCACAGGATCAATTATTATTGAGAATATTTCAGACTTTAATACTTCTGGAACTCGAATGATTACATACGCTGCCTTTGATGGGAAATATAATGTTACCACACAGGAACGAGAACTGGTTTATTCAGATTATGAGCCGATTCGATTTAAGCTTTCAAAACCTCTTAGCTTTGAAGTAGGAGAAAACAATGAGATTTTAAACAGATTGAGTGCCTCCGATAGTTTGGATGGAGACCTTACAGATAAAATATCCTTTAATATCCCGGAATACTCTTTTGGAGAGGTACAGGGAAGTTATAATGTTAAGTTTCAAGTAACAAATAGTGCAGGTGAAACAGCTCTTCTTCCTGCGCAAGTGGAGTTTCACAACCCAGACTATGGTAACCAAGAGAATGCACCGGAGTTAATTTTAAGTGAGTATTTGATCTATCGAAAGACAGGCGACAATGTTAATCCTAAATCTTATTTAAGTAAAATTAAAATAGGAACCCAGGAGTATAGTTTTGCTTATAATTTAGGAAATAGCATTACAGCGAATCAAATAGATATCAATAAGGTTACCTATGAGTCTAACATAGACATGAAAAATCCCGGGGTATATGCAATTAATTATAGTTATACATCTGAGGACGGCTATACGGGGACTACCAGATTACTTGTAGTAGTAGAAGAATAGGAGACAAGCATGCCAATGAAAGACAATGTATATCATACAGCTGAAGTTACAATTGACATTTATGACATCCTGCGTCATTTAGTAAAAGATATTTGGCTCATTATTTTAATAGGAGTATCCTCTGCAATGTGTGCCAATGTTGCAGCTAATTTATTGTACAAGCCAGTATATACAGCGAGTGCAATGTATGTGGTTACAACAAAAGGTTCTAATGATATATACGGTAATCTCTCGGCAGCGAACAATGTAGCCGAAACAATTACTTCAATCTTGTCAAGTAATGTTCTGGCTAATAAAGTTGCCTTGGATCTCGGAATGGATACAGTACCTGGCACGGTCAGTGCCTATGCAATTGAAGAGACAAATTTGCTGGGGTTAACTGTGAGTGCGTCAAGTCCGATGATGGCTTATCAGATAATTACATCAGTAATGAATAATTATACCTCAGTATCTAGTAATATATTTAAGAATGTAATTTTAAATGTTATGGAAGCACCTGTATTCCCTACTTATCCCGATAATTATGTTGATGAGGAAGGGATAATGAAAAAGGCATTTGTATTAGGAATGGTTGTGATGACAGCTTTATTAATTGTATTGTCAATCAATAGAGATAACATAAAGAATGAAAAAGATATAACTAAGAAATTGGATACCAAACTTTTAGGAATTGTTTATCATGAAAATAAAAATAAAACACTCCGTACCAAATTATTCAGAAAGAAAAAAAGTATACTTATTAACAGTCCAACAGTAAGCTTTCCATTTGTTGAAAATATTAAGAAAATACGCGCAAAGCTGGAATATAAGGTTGGGCAGACCGAGGGTAACGTTATACTTGTAACCAGTGTTCTTGAGAATGAGGGCAAATCAACCATTGCCACCAATCTTGCATTAGCCTTGGCACAAAAATCCTTTAACGTATTATTAATTGATTCAGATCTTTGTAAACCTTCAATTTATAAAGTTCTTGAAAAGAAGGTGGAAAAGGAACAGGAGATAGGAAATTGTATTAAAAATCACTGTGATGTAAAAGAAGCCTTTAGCTTTGATCCGGATACTGGACTTTACCTGTTAATTGGAAGTGAAGCCTATAAGAACTCCACTGATTTATTGGCAAGTGAGTCTTTCCAGGAATTGATTAAGGAAACAAAAAACCTCATGGACTATATTATTGTTGATGCACCGCCGATGTCAGTGGCGGCAGATGCCGAGGTTTTAGCAGATGTCGTAGATGCCTCACTTTTGGTTATTCGGCAAAGTACGGCTCACTCCAGTAGCATCAATGATTCCATTGATATTCTTACGAATTGTAAATCAGAGTATTTAGGATGTATTTTTAATAATGTTCACAATTCCTTTTATGGGCTGTCACTCCACGGGCAGGATCACTATTCCAGTAATAAATATTATGGACATTATAAAACAAAGCGTATTTAAGTTATGGAGGATAGAACATGAGTACAGTCGAAAAAAATCTGGAGGACAATGAACTAACCATTGACCTATCTGTTGTGTTATATAATGTTTGGTGTGGAATAAAAAAATTTTGGTGGCTTGTATTAGTGCTTGCAATAATCACCTCTACCATTGCCTGCCTGGAGTTAAAATATAGTTATCAGCCCTATTATAAAGCGTTTGCAACGTTTACTGTAAATTTAAATATAAATGACAGTGACAGTATTTATGAAGATAGTCTGCGCGCTTCACAGTTATCGGTTACTTTCCCATATATTTTATCCAGTAGTATTTTGATGAACATTATTGCAGAGGATTTAGGCGTAGAGAATGTATCTGATTCAATTTCAGCAACTAATATTGAGGGAACGAATTTATTTACCATTCAGGTTACCTCCTACGATGCTGAAGGTGCTTATGAGGTACTGCAATCAGTAATAAAAAATTATCCGCGCGTTGCCGAGACAGTAGTCGGAGCTACTTATTTAACAATGATAGAAGATTCTGGAGTTCCATCGCAGCCCGACAATGAGCTGGATTATATCAGTAGTATTAAGTTTGGTATAGTGCCAGGAGTATTAATGGGAGGAATATTGATTGCCATCTATGCGCTAACACGCAGAACCGTATTTAAGTTTGACGATCTATCAGGACTGACGAATATAAAACAACTTGGTACGCTGCCAAGCGTAGTATTCAAAAAAAGAGGTAAGAAAAAAGCAAATGTTATATCCCTTGATAATGATAAACTGCCTTACTCTTACATAGACAATCTAAATAAAATAAAAACCAGAATAAAAAAAATGGCATACACGAAGGGTATAAATTCTATTCTGGTTACAAGTGCTATGCCCAGTGAAGGTAAAAGTACAGTTGCATTAAACCTGGCGCTTTCCTTGGCAGCAGAAGGGAAAAAGGTTATTTTAGTAGATTGTGATTTACGAAGGCCTTCTATTTTGAATATGATCTCCAAATTAGGAGAGGTGAATAATTTAGAAAATCTCTTAAAAGGAGAGGCAGAGCTGGAGGATGTAGTTTTTTACGATGAAGATTTAAAAATATATATATTGGCTTGCTTAGAACCGATAGCAAATTCCAGTGAGGCAATTGGTTCAGAAAGAATGAAACTTCTTCTTAAAAAACTAGAAGAGACTTATGAATATGTAATACTTGATACTGCTCCTTCTGCAATCTTATCCGATACCTCGGATTTGGCTAAGGAGGTAGCTGGCGCAGTATTTGTAGTTCGACAGAATTACGCAAAAGTTAATCAAATAATAAATGCCTTAGAGCATATTACCGGCAGCAGTAATATTGAAATTTTAGGTTGTATTTTGAACAATACAAAATCACAGCATCATGGTTATGGATATGGTTACGGCTATGGCTATGGTTATGGCAATGGTGGATATGGATATAGGGGAAAGAAGAAAAATGAAGAAGAAATTAAGGAACAAGCCGGTTAAAAATATAATCCTTGCGGTATCCATACTTATTTCAGTGATACTAATTATTGCAGTTTCCGCATACCTCTATGTGTCGAGCTATATTCATAAAATGAATCTGGTAGAGGGACAAGATATTATCGCAGTATCTGCTTCTGAAATGACAGGAGGAGATATTGAAACAGATATCCTTCCCGAAGAAGAGGATATCGATGTGAATGTACCTGAGGCTACAGAAACTGAAATAGCAAGCCTTGAGGATGAAATTAAGAACAACATGGAAAAAAATCAGAGTGAAATTCTTAAGGATAAGGATGTGCTGAATATTCTGCTGATCGGAAGTGATACGAGAAAGGTTGGGAAAGGCGGAAGATCCGATGCTATGATTTTGGTGTCAATTAATAAGAAAAATCAACATATAGCAGTGACTTCTATTCTTAGGGATATTTATTTAAAAATCCCCGGTTATAAGCAAAGTAACCGCATCAATGCTGCTTATGCTTATGGCGGTGCAAACCTTCTTATGGATACCATTGAACAGAATTTTAAGGTTAAAGTTGATAAGTATGTTGCTATTGATTTTTTTGCATTTATCGATATGGTAGATGCTGTTGGCGGTGTCAAATTAGAGGTAAGCGAGCAAGAAATTCCTGTAATTAACGAGTATGTATCAGAAATAAATCTTTTGAGAAATGAAACTATGAATATGGATTTATTAAAAAAGCCTGGACTTTTGTTACTCAATGGAAAGCAAGCACTTGGTTATGCAAGGAATCGATATGTTGGGAATGCAGATTTTGAGAGAACAGCGAGACAGAGACGGGTATTAGAACAAACCTATGCCAATTTGAAAAATTTGGGGTTAAATGAGCTTAAAGACTTATTGAATAAGATTTTGCCTCAAATTACTACTAATTTAAGTGAAGGGGACATATTTTCCTTATTATTATCTTTACCCGCAATTAAAAATTATGAGATAGAACAAGGATCAATTCCGGTTAATAACTCCTATTCAGGGGTAAGAATCCGAGGAATGGCAGTTCTAAGTATTGATTTTAATAAGAACATAAGTGAATTGCAGCAGATGATTTATAGGCAACAACAATAGCAGAATACGTGATTTTCCAATAATGTAATTGTTCTTGATTTCTGCATATTTAATCTCTATAATAGATTAAAATTAAGTATGCAAAGTAATAGGTGAATATGGTTTCTGCATATTCACAGTTACGGTAAGAATGGAGGTTTTTATGTTTCAAGTAATTCAGACGGATAAGGCACCAGCTGCTATCGGACCATATTCTCAGGCATTAATGCAAGGCAATCTTTTATTTACATCGGGACAGATTCCAATTGATCCCGCCAATGGACAAGTTGTTGAGGGAGAAATAAAGGAACAAGCCCTGCAGGTTATGAAGAATATTGAAGCAATTTTAAAAGAGGCAGGAGCAACATTTGAACAGGTTATTAAAACCACTTGCTTTCTCAAAAACATGGATGATTTTGTAGCCTTCAATGAAATCTACTCACAGTACTTTACTGGTAAACCTGCGAGATCCTGCGTGGCTGTTGCAAAGTTACCTAAGGATGTGCTCTGTGAAGTAGAAGTAATAGCAGTTATCTAATACAAAGCAGCACCATTTTTCTTCTGTTATTGACAAGATATGTGTTGTAATATATAGTATAAAAAAGCAACGAGGCTGGATATGTCTTGTTGCTTTTTTTTATATGTAATTATTTTTTTATATGTATTTATTTTTTTGAAATAAATATTCAAGATGGATGCGATTTAGCAAAAAATATTGGTAGTTATAAGGATGTTCTGTATCTGGGGGAGGAAATATGCTAAGGAGAAATAAGGAATTAGATAAGATAACATTGGAAGCAAGTGAATTAATCAATAGTACGCATCAATTAGTTAAGGGTAACCTGGATATTTCAATTAGTAACGAAAATTATACGTTTCTTGGTGATTTAGCAACAGACATCAATCAGATCAGTACAGCTTTTAATGGATACATTAATGAAATTGCACATATCCTATCCCACCTATCTGCCGGCAACATGGCAGTTTCTTCAACAAAAGATATTAACTATGTTGGCGATTTTCTACCGATAAAAAATGCACTTCATAAAATCAAGCATTCACTTAACAGTTCCTTTGAAGAGATTAACCATTTAACTGCTGAGGTAGACAAAATGTGTAGTCAGGTGGAACAAGGCTCTACGAGGATTGCTAAAAATGCATTAGAACAGGCGCAGCTAATTACCGATTTGACAAATACAATCTATGATATTACGGAACAAACTTCAAATAATGCAGTAAATGCCAAAGCAGCAGCAGATAATATTAACTTAATTCAACAAGCTGCAAATACCGGCAGCAAATATATGGACCAAATGCTTACTTCCATTCAGGAAGTGAAATCCTCTTCCGATGACATTTCACATATTGTAACGATTATTAGTGATATTGCAGGTCAGACAAAGCTTCTTGCCTTAAATGCTGCCATTGAAGCTGCTCGTGCAGGTGAGTATGGAAGGGGGTTCAGTGTGGTTGCAAGTGAAGTCGGAGTGTTAGCGCAAAGGTGTACGGATGCAGTGAGTCAAACGTCCCAATTAATTGAAAATAGCATTAAGACTGCGGAAATAAGTGTGGTTACTGCGAATAAGACCTCGGAAAGCTTTCGTAGTATCGAAACATCAATTAATGACGTAACTAAATTGTGTACAGATATTGCAGAGGTTTCAGAGGTACAGGCAGATAGCTTAAAGAATACTTCTAAGATAATTACTGAAATCTCCAGTGTAGTGCAGGATAATGCTGCTTATGCACAAGAGAACTGTGCAGGCATTACGAATTTAGCAGAATCTTCTGCGCATTTAAAGAAGGTTATGTCAAGATATCGGTTAAAGAATCAGTCTATAAATAATGCAGTACCTATAGATACCAACAAATTAGAAGAGAGCCTGCAAAAAAAGTTATTTGATTTATTAAAACCCGCTTCGAATGAAACTGCCATCGATAAAACCTTGGAAGAGATTATAAAGGAACATAAGGACTTTGAGTGTGTCTATGTTATAGATGGAGAGGGATATCAGATAAGCCATACTATTATGAATCCGGAGCTTTCCATTGAACAGGATGAGAACTTTAAGCCTGCCATGCCTGGGGATCATCATGGATCAAAGAAGTACTTTAGACAAGCACTTAGTAATAAAGGAGAGTGGTATACCTCCTATGAATATATTTCAACCGCTACGGGTGGTCTCTGTAAAACACTTTCCTGTTCTTATGAAGGGAATGATAAAAAAACATATATTGTATGTGTTGACTTAATCTGCAATTTCTGATGGTTAATAGAACCTCTGCAAAAGAAAGAAAACAGCTTCCCATAATACACTGTTTGACAGATTAGCTTATAAAAAGCAAGGTGTCGGTCAACCAGAGAGAGGGAAGCTGTTATTCGTTCTTTCCTCTAGGTAATCTAGATGAAAGCTCTAAACTGCGTTATGGCAGAAAGCTGCGATACAGTCGATGGGGATATCACATACGGAGCCAGTTTGACGACAATTGTCACGACCGCCTCTTCCATTACCAGTACTGCAGCCTCTAACACCTGAAAAATCATTATTGTTATTAAAGTTATTGTTGTTAAAACCGTTATTATTAAAGTTATTACCGCAAATACTTTCTGAAAGTGGATTGGATGGTGCCATACCTTGTTCTGTAACAAGGCGGCAAAAACACTGATTTACAGATAGAACTACACCGGTAAAGCCACAACCGGAAGCACCACCGCTGGTGGTAAAGATAGTTACAGTTTCTCCAAGAAATCTACTGATATGGTTAGCTAAGCGCTGATTACAATTGCCACTCTGGCTACAGCTTCCATTATTACTTCTACTAGACATATAAATCCTCCATTCTTACTTTACACATTAAATAAATAATTCACCACATAACAAATATTGTATGGGTTTCCTGTGTTTATATAGCCTAGATAGCATTGTGACAAAAAGCAGCTATTCTATCCAATGGAATATCACAAACTGATCCTACGGTATATACAGGTCGGTCGTCGATATCTCTGCAATCTCTTCCGTTTCCATTACCGTTCCCATTTCTTCTATCACCACAAATTGTCTCACTTAATGGATTGGAAGGGCTGGAACCGAGTCTGTTTACAAGGGTACAAAAACAAGGATTTACTCGTAATAAAACACCGGTAAATCCACATCCGGAAGCACCACCACTGGTAGTAAAAATAATAACGGTCTGACCGATATATTTACAAAGTTCTTCCATTGTCATATTTAAATTCCTCCTATAAATTCTGCACGGATTTCCTATCATTTGAGCTAGGGTCCTAATATATCATATGCCCACTCTCTTAAAATGTAACAAATTAGCAGTAAATAAGATAGAATTCTGATAATCTTTTGTCAAAACAAGTGAAAATAACAAGGCATTTAACAAGAGTAGCTACATTACAAGTTCTTTTGGTGGATCAGGTAATAGGAGGATTCTCGTTCTGGAATGTTCGTCGTAATCCAGTGCGATTAATTTCTTTAATATTGCAACAGCTACTTGAGCTTTCTGGGTGTTGCTGATGGTTATTCGCTTGGTATCTGAAAGTAATAGATCATTGGCAGGATTTGTGGATATTACTAAGATATTGCTGTTGTCCACATATCGCTCGACCTGAACACCCAATAAATCACCGATGACAATACCTTTGCGGTTAGTCTTACCGGACAGGAATTCCTTTAGGTTAGAAGTGTTTCTATGAATAAATACATCCTCTTTGCGGAATTGTTCAGTAATTTGCTCCTTTATTCTGTCATTAATAATATGATCCATAATTAAATAAGGGCTATCATCGTTCAGAAGCTTCTTTGCCTCTGGTAATATAGTTTGATAATCGGGTAGTATTTTATAAAATAAACCTTCATCAAAATCACAATCCAGAAAGATTAAGGGAACGTAATAATGCTTTGTAATTTTACGAAGCGCTTTCTCGCTAACATCAATAATAAAGACGGCTTCCAGAGAATGCTTATAAGTAATCTGGATATCCTCCAATTCATAAGCAATGGAAAGGATGGTATCATAACCAGCTTCATAAATCTGTTGCTGAAGTTCACTTGCCAGATCCAGGGCTTGTTGTTTCATATAGGAGGAGGCATTATTACTTAGATTAACAATTATGC
This sequence comes from Bacillota bacterium, assembly GCA_023407575.1. Taxonomy (GTDB): domain Bacteria; phylum Bacillota; class Clostridia; order Lachnospirales; family Lachnospiraceae; genus Mobilitalea. Next base: position 298,509 of record JAEYLX010000019.1, on the reverse strand, counting down.
CAACTAGATTGCTTCGATTTTTTGCCAGAGACTTTGCTGTTTGATTAGGCACATAGCCAAGTTTTTTGGCTGTTTCCATAACCTTAATTCTGGTGTCATGACTGATTTTTTCTTTATCGGAATGGTTCAAAACATAGGAAACAGTGGCTAGGGATAGACCTAGTTCCTTTGCAATGTCCTTCATTGTAACCTTTTCTCTTTTCATATGAGCAAGTCTCCTTTTTGAGAAATTACCTTTAAACATTATATCATTTTATCATAGAACAGGGAGGAAATACAATATGGACAAAAATAGGTCCCGATTACAGGCATTCACTATAAAAATGTACAATTTATTTCATCAACTTAACATTAAAAGTAAGTACATTAAAAATGTCTTATTTCAATGGCTTTCTAGAGATTTTTAAACAACTTAACAAAAACTTTGTTAAGTTAAAATTAGTATAAAACGCATAATAAATACAGAAAATATACGAAAATATTGTGCAATATCACTTGACATATGATTGATAAGATGCTAAATTATAATTAAATTAAGCGGTTAAGTTAAATAATAAAGTTCACTGTTTGGAGGACCTCCTATGAAAGCAAAAAAGGCAATGTTTCTGTCAATATTCCTGTGGGGATCAGGACAATTTTTTATTGGCAGGCAAAGAGTTAAAGGGTTGTTGTTTTTCCTTATTCAGGTACTCCTCCTGGGCATTGAGTTAAGAACTGGCTATTGGATTGAATATTTCTTTGGGTTGGTGCCAAAGTTTAGTATTCGTTTGCATGGGGGATATTTTACAAAGGGTATTTGGGGCTTTATCACTTTGGGGAGCAAAGCGGGTGCCAGAGGTGGGGATCATTCAACCATGCTATTGATTGGTGGAATTATTACAATTCTGGTCCTTCTACTCTTTATAGTGGTTTATGTATGGAATATAAGAGATGCTTATCTTAGTTGCAAGGTACAAGAGAGTAGACAGTTGCTAGCAGTAGGGCAGTCAGCAAAAAAAAACTATTCAAAATATTTTCCTTACATAGTGTTAGCACCAATTATTTTATTAATTATCTTTGTAGTTTTAATGCCAATTCTCTTTTCTGTTTTGACGGCGTTTACGAATTATAATAAAAACCATTTGCCACCAGCTTCCTTAGTGGACTGGGTTGGCTTTGATAATTTCATAAAACTATTTCAAGCACCGATTTGGTCCAATACCTTTTTATCCGTACTGTTATGGACCTTGATCTGGGCGGTATGTACCACCTTTTCCACTTACTTTGTTGGGATGTTCCAAGCTATTTTATTAAATAGTAAGTTTGTAAAACATAAGTCTCTCTACCGCAGCATCATGATTCTTCCGTGGGCATTTCCACAGATGATCAGTCTTCTGGTCTTTAAGAATTTGCTGAATGGGCAATTTGGTCCGCTAGGGCAGCTATTTATTGATTTAGGGCTGACGGACCAAAGAATCCCGTTTCTCACAGATGCACTATTAGCTAAGATTACAGTAATCTTAGTTAATCTCTGGATGGGTTTTCCTATGTTTATGATTATGATACAGGGTATTCTATCCAACATGGATAAAGGAATTTATGAAGCAGCTGAAATTGATGGTGCTGGTTCCTTTCAGGTTTTTAAACGGATTACCCTCCCATTGGTATTAAAAGCAACAGGGCCTTTGCTGGTTATGAATTTTGCAGGTAACTTTAACAGTTTTGGAGCTATATATTTCTTGACAGAAGGCGGACCGGTAAATCCGAATTACCAGCTTGCCGGAGATACCGACATCTTAATCTCCTGGATTTATAAATTAACCTTGAATCATCAGATTTATGATATGGCAGCAGTAATGTGTATTATTTTATTTATACTGATTGCAGCGGTTTCCTTTTGGAACTTTAAGCGAACCAAAGCTTTTAAGGAGGTGTAAGGATGAAGAAACGAATCAAAGCATTCTTAGTCCATTTGGAATTAATACTAATGTGTATCATCGTACTTGTTCCGGTAAGCTGGATTGTAATGTCCTCCTTTCATGAAGGAAGAAGCTTAATGTCCTCTTCGTTAATACCCAAATCGCTAACCTGGAATAATTACATTAATTTATTTAAAGAAACGGATTATGTGATATGGTTTAAGAATACGTTATCCATTGCCTTACTGAATTCATTTGTATCGGTACTATTAATAATGATAACTGCCTGGACGGTATCAAGGTTTCAGTTTAAAGGACGCAGGACGGGACTTATGGCAATGTTATTGTTATCCATGTTCCCAAGTTTTTTATCAATGACTGCAATCTACACTTTGTTTATTACCTTTGGACTGAATAAATCAGTTTTATCTTTGGTACTGGTATATTCCGCAGGAGCAATTCCTTATAATGTTTGGCTGGTCAAGGGATATCTGGATGGTATTCCATTATCAATGGATGAAGCGGCTTACATTGATGGCAGCTCCAAGCTGACAACATTTATAAAAATCATCTTACCTTTATCAAAGCCTATCATCGTCTACTGCGCTGTTTCACAGTTCATGATGCCCTGGATGGATTACATCCTACCAAATCTCTTGTTTACAGGAGAAAAGACAAGAACGATTGCGGTGGGGCTATATACCATGATTGCCGGTAATGAAAATGATAACTTTACGTTGTTTGCATCAGGTGCGGTTTTAATTGCAGTACCAATCACAATCTTGTATCTGTTTTTTCAAAAATACCTGGTGGAAGGAATTTCTGCCGGTGCTAATAAGGAATAAATTCAAGAAAGGAAGGGGTAAATATAATGAAACGATATTTTACAGCAATAGTACTTTTATCCATGTTGTTTTTGTTAACTGGTTGTAAACGTGAGATACCTACGGAGGAAGGGACATTACCTACTGAACAGGCATCAAAGGATGTTACAAAAGCTGCGGCAGAAGGCGCTGCGGAAGATGTAACTAACGTACCTGAAGAGGAAGCCTTGGTTCCCGAAGAGGGAGCAAAACTTGTTTATTGGACACCGGATGTGGAATTTGGTGAAGCTGTTGCTGCTAGATTCGAGGAAGAATACGGGGTTCCTGTTACGGTAGAAGAAGTAGGGCTTGGCGCAATCGATAAAATCGCTTTAAGTGGTCCGGCAGGGACTGGCGCAGACATCTTTATGAGCCCGCACGATTCCTTCCAGCACGGTGTAAGTTCAGGCTTATTCTTAGAACTGGATGATCGTATTGCAGCAGATTTAAAGGAGAGAATTAATGAAGTAGGTATTGCTACTGTAACTGCCGCTGACAATAAGCTTTATGGTGTGCCAATTTCATTAGAGACCAGTTGTCTTTTCTATAATAAGGACATTGTTGGAGAACAGCCCGCAAAAACCTTGGAAGAAATTATAGAGAAAGCAAAAGAATATAATGATCCTACTAATAATATTTTCTATTTCTTAATGACCATTGGTGATGGTTATAAGATTTATCCGATGCTAAGTGCCTTTGGGTTCCAGGTATTTGGTGAAAATGGGACGGATGAAGATAATCCGGGCTTTGACACGAAAGAATTTGAACAAGGGTTAGAGCTGGTAAGTAGTTTAAAAGAAATAATGCCAATTTCGGCCATTGACCTTGGAAATGTAAGCTTTCTTAAAAATCAATTTACAGAAGGCAAAGTAGCCTATGAAATATCTGGACCTTGGGATATCACTACTTTTAAGGAAAGTGGAGTAAACTTTGGAGTAGCACCACTTCCGACCTATCAAGGAAAGGAGCTAACACCTTTTGCAGGTGTTCAAAATGCTCATGTTTCCGCCTTTACAAAATATCCAATTGCTGCACAGCTGTTAGCGCAGTTTTTAGTGTCAGAAGAAGCTGCCGGACTGATGTATGAAAAAGCAAATAAGATTACTACCTTAAAGGATGTTAGCCAGATTAAGGGGTTATCCGAAGATGAGTTAATTAAACCGTTTGTAGAACAATTTGCATATTCCTATCCAATGCCCTCAGTATCAAGAATATCTTATTTCTGGACCATATCAGCCCAGACCTGTCAGGCAGTCTTTGATGGACAATTGACCCCGGTGGAAGGAAGAGCAAAAGCATTTGAGGATTGGAATACACTACTTACGACAGAATAGAAAGGAAGACACAAGATGAAAGTAGAAGCAATTTGTCACATCCCAAAAAGTAATTATGCCTATGCGTATCGCGAAAACGTACTTCATATAAGAATACGCACAGCAAAGAATGATTTGGAGGAGATTAATCTTATTTATGGCAATAAATTTGATTGGAAGAATACACAGCACAAACAAAAAATGAGAAAGGTTGCTTCGGATACTTATTTTGATTACTATCAGTCGGAAATTCAAGACGAGGATAAGAGAATTGGTTATTATTTCGAGTTAGTGGAAGCAGAGCAGAAGATATTCTATACAGAAGCTGGCTTAGTAAATGAGTTTAATGACGATTTGGCTTACTGTTATTTCTATCAATATCCTTACATTAATCCGATTGATGTACACAAACAACCGGAATGGATCGGAGCTTCAGTGTTCTATCAAATTTTTGTAGAACGCTTTCATAATGGTGATCCAAAGATTTCGCCCTCATATTTAAGCAGCTGGGATTCAGAACCACAGTCCAAAAGCTTTTTTGGCGGAGACTTACAAGGAATTATTAATAAATTGGATTATTTAACAGAGCTAGGTATTAATGCAATTTATTTGACTCCAATCTTTCAATCACCCTCCAATCATAAGTATGATATTGTTAATTATTTTGAAGTTGACCCCTTCTTTGGAGATTATAAGGTATTCAAGGAATTAGTGGATAAAGCACATGAAAAGGGCATTCGAATTGTCCTGGACGCGGTATTCAATCATTGCAGTAACCATTTTGCACCCTTTGAAGATGTGGTACAAAAAGGCAGAGCGTCCGAGTATTTCGATTGGTTCTACATTGAAGGAGACAGGGTGGCGACAAATCCTCCTAATTATCTTACCTTTGCCAATGTGGGTTATATGCCAAAGCTTAATACGGCGAATCCAAAGCTGAAGGAATACTTATTTCATTGTGTGAGCTTCTGGACCAAGGAGTTTGGAATTGATGGGTGGCGACTGGATGTTTCTGATGAAATTGATCATGTTTTCTGGCGAGAGTTTAGAAATCTGGTGAAGGATATTAATTCGGAGGCGATTATTATTGGTGAGAATTGGCATGATTCTCTGCCATGGTTGATGGGCGATCAATTTGACAGTGTAATGAATTATTCCGTAACCAAGCTCTGTCTGGACTATTTTGCAAGAAAAGAAATTACAGCAATGCAGTTTGAACAACAGCTGGGAACTTGTTTGATGCGTTATTCCGATCAGGTAAATGAAGCGATGTTAAACTTATTAGATAGCCATGATACGGAACGCTTCCTGTATTCTGTGGGAGGTAAGAAAGAGCTGTTAAACCTTGCAGCTGCATTTATCTTTGCTTACAAGGGGATTCCGTGTACATATTATGGAACTGAAATTGGTATGACCGGAGGTTATGACCCGGGCTGTCGCAGGGGCTTTGACTGGAACGAAGAGAATTGGGATAAAAAGCTTTATCAAAGCTACAAGGATTTGATTGCAATCAGAAAGTCAGAAAAAGCACTGCAATATGGAACAGTAGAGTTCCACAGTACTGAAGAACTCTTTGTGATGAAGCGTAGTTTTGAACAAGAAACAATTTTGGTTCTAATTAATAATACGGATAGAGAACAGAACTATGTCTGGGAGAGTAAAGAAGATATCAAAATCACTGAATTGTTAAGTGCAAAACCCATGAAACTTGAGAACAGTACTCTTAAGTTAACTGTAGTTCCCTATGAAGCATTGTATATTAAGCTTGTGTAGAGGATCTGGCAATTTATGATTTGCAACTACATCTAAGCAATAGGTTCAAAATAAGAAGAGGGATTAGGTTTGAGATAATATGACCTAGCAAGAAATTGGTTTACTGTAGTTAATTACAGGTGAGAAATCACTTGTTATTAAATAAAAGAAAGTGAGGACTATATAATGAAAAAAGGTATGAAAAAAGTAATGGCAGTATTAGCAGTAGCTCTTATTTGTGTAGGATTTTACGCTCCGGTAGTAAGTGCGGAAACAAGTACAGTCGTAATTCATGCAAAGGATGGGCAGGCCTGGGGAAGCCTCAATGTATACAACTGGGGTGATAATGGTGAAACCGCTGGTGTATGGCCAGGGGCAGCAATGACAGCAGAAGCTGATGGCTGGTATACTTACACTTTTGAAACAGAAGTTCCTTTAAATCTAGTATTCAGTGCACAAGGTGGTGCGCCACAGTCCAGCAATATAGAAGGCTTAGCTGTTGATGCAAAAGAAGTTTGGGTGGTAATTGGTGGATCAGGTGAAGCAAATGATATGGGAGCAGCTACCAATGAAGCTGTTTTATATCTCACAGCAGAAGAAGGTTGGCCAACCGTTGCTGTAGCAGAGGAAGTAGTAGCTGAAGAAGCGGTTACGGAAGCTGCTGATGTTCCTAAGACAGGTGAAAGCATTGCTCTAGCAGTTACGTTCTTAGCAATTGCCGGACTTTCCGTAACAGGTTTTGTTTTACTTAAGAAAAAAGCAACTGCAAAATAATAAGATTGGTATAGCTCTACATATCAGGGGAAGTAAATATTTTGTGCATCTCTTAAGTTGGTTGATTAAAACTAACTTTTGAGATGCATTTTTGTGATTTTTGATAATTATTCAGAACCAAGCTTGCTGTGAAATTAGATTGTCATTTTATAATAATTCTTGACGTAAATATCCATTAGAAATAAAATGAGAGGGAATATATTACTTTGTAATTGATATTTTATTGAGGTCCTACTGACTGGGTTATGGTACAACTTTTGGATGCATATACTGTTGTGAATGTGATTGAGTCTATAGGTAGATGGATGGTGATGAGATGAAGCTAAAGGATGCACTTCGTACTTTGCTCTTTAAAGAGAAATTTACAGGATATAATCAACTATATACTACTTGGGGAGAAAATATAAATCCTGATAATATATTAAAGGAGTATCCAAGGCCTCAGATGATCCGAGATAACTTTACAATTCTAAATGGCTATTGGAATTACTGTATCTCCTCCGATCCCTTGATGCCACCTGGTTATGATGGAGAAATCTTAGTCCCTTTTTCACCGGAAAGTGTGTTATCGGGAGTGAGCAGACAATTACAACCAAAAGAAATATTATGGTATGAAAGAATTCTTGAGATTGATCGGTTATACCAAAATATGCGGTGCATCCTTCATTTTGGTGCAGTGGATCAGGATTGTGAAGTATACATAAATCATCAAAAGGTTGGTGAGCATAGAGGTGGTTATCTCCCTTTTTCTATAGACATAACACGCAAATTAGAAGAAGGTACGAATTTACTCTCCTTAAGAGTAGTTGACCTGACCGAGACCTCATATCACAGCAGAGGCAAGCAAAAATTAGCCAGAGGAGGTATGTTCTATACAGCCCAAAGTGGAATTTGGCAGACAGTCTGGATGGAATGGGTTCCGCAGATTTATATTAAGAATTTACGTATTACGCCATTATTTGAAGATAGTGCTGTTCGAATAGAGATATTAATTAATGATGACTTTCAACCAGAGATGGCAGCAAATCTTATGTTTCGAGTAGAAGTCTATGCCGGGCAGAAAGTCATACAGACTGCCGCTGGAAGGATTCCGTTCTTTACAATACCTATTAAGGATTTTGTGGCTTGGAGCCCAGAGAATCCACATCTTTATACTATGGTAGTGACTGCTGGTGAAGATCAGGTGGACAGTTATTTTGCCATGAGAAAGATTGACATTAAGAAAGATGAGAATAATATACCAAGAATATACCTTAATAATGAGTTGTATTTCCAAAACGGACTATTGGATCAGGGTTATTGGCCGGATGGGTTGTATACGGCACCCAGTGATGAAGCGTTAATTTATGATATTCAGAAAGCAAAGGAACTTGGTTTTAATATGCTTAGAAAACATATTAAGATAGAACCTTTGCGATGGTATTATCATTGTGATAGATTGGGTATGCTGGTGTGGCAGGATATGATAAATGGCGGGGACGATTATAATATGCTCTTTGTTGGTTATCTGCCCACACTGTTTCCGTCCTCCCATAATAAAATCAATGATAAACATTATAAGCGATTTGGAAGAAGTAATGAGGAAGGCAGAAGAGATTGGTTAAGGGAGTGTGAGGAGACAGTGGCGCACTTATATAACTGTCCTTCCATAGTAGTATGGGTACCATTTAATGAAGCCTGGGGACAGTTTGATGCAAAGGGAGCCTACGAATTGGTTCAATCCTTGGATCAAACGCGCCTGGTAGACCATGCCAGCGGGTGGTTTGATCAAAAATGCGGGGACTTTAAGAGTATACATAATTATTTCCATCCACTAAAGGTTCGAACAGAGGAACGGCCAGTAGTCTTTTCGGAGTATGGTGGCTACGCCTGTTACATTCCGGAGCATTCCTACTCCTATCAAATCTATGGCTACCGCATTTATTTATCAAAAGAGGATTTAAATCAGGCGTATCTTAGATTGATGGAGAAGGAGATTAAAGATTTTTCAGAAAAGGGGTTATCGGCAGCTGTGTTTACACAACTATCCGATGTGGAAGATGAGGTAAATGGATTACTTACCTATGATAGAAAAGTATGTAAAGTTTCACCGACAAATCTCTTAGAGATTCTTTGAAAATATGGGACCTGATGAAACGCTTTTCTCGTCTTATGATAAGATGTAGACTGGCGTTTTATAGGATGAATTTTAAGACAAGCAAGTAGGGTCAATGAGGTACAATGTACCAGTATTGTACAATTGACAAGCCTGACATAATTCTATAATATTTGATATAAAGATTACATTTTAGACTTAGAAATTTAAAGATAGATTATAAACTGATGGGGATTACATAAATGGAAAACAGAGAAGCTGGAATTAAGCTGCAACTAATTAGTAAAAAGAGCATTGCTAGTTATGTTTTTAGTGCATATTTTATATTCATACTTATTATATCAATACAACAAGAAGGTCTTACTCCTTCGAAGGTCTATATGATTGCAGGATTGCTGTTCCTGTGGTTTGCACTTACTCTCCTGTCGGTAGTAGAAGCAACGGTTATTACAATGTTTTTGAGAAAGTACCAGAGATGGTTGAATGGAATTATATTGGTATTGTCACCGTTTCTCTCTTTTATTGTAACAGAGCTAATGGTCAGCAATTTGAAGCTGGATTTAATAAAGAATTACGGAAGATATAATGTTGTATGGTATTATCTTCTTTATTTTTTGATTTATAGTGTAATAAGAAGCAGTAGATTAGCTATTATGGTAGGTAATCTATTGGTATATCTGGCTGCTACGCTTAATTATTTTATATTATTATTTCGGGGTAATCCCATTATACCAAGCGACTTGCTGGCTTGGAGAACTGGTGTAAGTGTTGCTTCAGGTTATGAACTATATTTTTCTAAAGATTTCATACTTGCGACTGTTATTGTGTATTCCTTGTTTGTTATTGGACAAAGACTTGAAGGTGCAGAAAAAGGACCGTCTATTCTTAATCGAAGTGTGGTTTTGGTGGTTTTTTCTCTCATAACGGCTTTACCTTTGCATTCTTTTTTCGCAACGGATTTAATTAAAAGCAAAATACAGGTGATTGATTTTTTTGCTCCTAAGTATACTTATGCAGCATTTGGAACAGCCTTTGGTTTTGTGGCAAATTTAGAAGCAATGCAGACGAAGGAACCTAAGGGATATTCCGTTGATAAGGTGGAGGAGATAATGCAGAAGATTCCTGCCTCTGATGAAGAAACTTTGTATCCGATCACAGATAAATATGGATTAAAGCCAAATATAATCGTAATTATGAATGAAGCGTTTTCGGATTTAAGTATGCTGGGAGACTTTCAGACGAATAAGGAGTACCTACCTTATATTCGATCGCTAAATGACAATACAACAAAGGGTGCCATGTATGTTTCCGTATTTGGAGGAGCTACCAGTGATACCGAATATGAATTTCTAACCGGCAACAGCATGGCGGTCATGCCGGCAAATAGCGTTCCATATCAGCAGTTTGTGACAGAACCGTCAGCATCACTTGCTGCGACATTAAAAGAACGGGGCTATTATAACATTGCAATACATCCATATGAACCAAGTGGTTATAAGCGAGATTTGGTATATCCTCTTTTAGGTTTTGACGAATTCTTATCAGAAGAAGATTTTACAAACCCCTCCTATATTCGCTCCTTTATCAGTGATCATTCCAGCTTTCAAAAAGTGATAGAACAGTATGAAGAAAAGAAGGATGAGGGACCTCTTTTTATCTTCAATGTAACCATGCAAAATCATGGAGGCTACTCCGCAGAACAGATATTTAAAGAAGAGGATACAGTTAGACTTACAGAATACGATAGCTATCCTGTGGTTGAGCAATATCTGAGTCTGGTTAGAGCCACGGATGAGGCTTACGGTGAACTCATTGAGTATTTTAAACAGCAGGAAGAGCCAACCATAATTTTAATGTTCGGGGATCATCAACCTGTTGCATATTCGGAGCTCTATAACAGTGTAATTAATCCGGATGAAGAAAAGGAATTAAAGTATAAGGTTCCGTTTATCATGTGGGCAAATTACGATATACAAGAAGATGATGTGGATAAAATCAGTGCAAATTATCTATCCACTTATTTATTAAAGACAGCTGGGATACCGGGTACAGACTATAATAATTACTTGTGGAAGCTTCATGAAGAAATTCCGGTGATAAATGGATTATATTACATGGATAAATCAGGTGTTATTCATGGACTTTCGGATAAGACAAGTGATTCTGAACTGATTTCTGACTACAAAATTGTCGGCTATAATAATGCACTTGATAAGAAAGACCAATTAAAAAAATATTTTTATCCTGAATAGGTATCAATTAGTTAGAGTTGAACCAAAGAAAAATTAAGTAAAGTGAGGGTTGTTAAGATGGATTTTGTCACACTGATAAGTTTAATCTTGGCATTTGGGGCTTTAATATTTGCATTTATTATGGAAGGCGGACATCTAAAGGCATTATTTGAAGTTACAGCAGCCGTAATTGTATTCGGTGGCACCTTTGGTGCAGTTGCAATGTCGTTTCCTGGACGAAACTTAAAGAACATACCAAGAATTATACGAAAAGCATTTTCTAATAAAAAGAAGGACCGTGCTGAAATACTTGATACTTTCATGGCGTTGTCCACTACAGCAAGAAGAGATGGTCTTCTTGCTTTGGAACATGAACTTGAAGTAAGAGAGTTGGATGATTTAACAAAGACGGGGTTGCGCCTGGTGGTAGATGGTGCAGACGAAGATGTCTTAAAACAGATTTTAGAAACAAGAGTCATTAATATGGTGCACCGTCACGAAAAAGGAATAGCCATCTTTGAGGCTGCTGGTGGCTTTGCGCCAACCATGGGTGTACTTGGTACGGTAATGGGTCTTGTACATGTATTATCAGATTTAAGTGATCCTTCTGCTTTAGGAGGAAAGATTGCAGTTGCATTTATTGCAACTCTGTATGGCGTAGCATCTGCAAATCTTCTTTTTATTCCAATTGCTAACAAGCTGAAAGAACTAAACAGTGATGAAGTATTAGCCTGTAATATGATTATTGAAGCAATCCAATTACTCCGTACAGGTTCTAACCCGACCTTTATGAGAGAACAATTGAAAGGATACTTAGAAGATGAAGATGAAGGAAAAACCGAAGAAGGAGAACAATGAAAGATGGCTCCTCACATATTCGGATCTGATTACCTTGTTGATGATTTTATTTGTTCTGCTATATGCAATAAGTAATGTCGATCAGCAAAAATATGAGCAACTCTCGGATTCCTTAAATCAAGCCTTAGGAGAAAATAATGTACTAAAAGGCGGTGATTCTGTACTTCCGGGTGATGGTGGTAATACGGTTGATCTAGGTATCAATAAAGGAATGGATTCCGGTGATGGAGGCGATGATTCTTCAGCCATAGGATCATTAACTACTCCAGTACCTACGATGGGTGCAGCGGATGGTATTCCCAGGAGCTTAGTAACTGCGGAAGACATGAAGGCTTTTCAGGAATTTATTGATGAAATTCTGGATGAAATGAATATGGGGGTATCCGTTGGTACCTCAATGGAAGAGAGAGGGTTAATTATCACCTTTAAGAATGATGTATTTTTTGATAGCGGTAAGGATACCCTTACGGAAGATATGAAGAGCAGCTTGGAAAAGATAGCAAGACTTCTCAATAAGGTGGATAATAGTATTGTAATCGAAGGTCATACGGATAATGTTCCGATAGGTTTAGGCTCAAAATTTTCATCCAATTGGCAGCTGTCCGCAGCCCGGGCAGCGAATGTAGCGCAGTACTTAGCGGAAAAGGGATTAGTAGATGGTGTTCGTATGTCAGCAGTAGGATATGGTGAGTATCGCCCGGTAGAATCTAATGATACCAATTCTGGAAGGAGTAAAAATCGAAGAGTTGATATTATTATACTATTTGATGAGCCATAAGTAATTATATCATTATATTAATTTTTTGGAGTATGAAATCAATGAGAAGATTAAGAGATATATTTTATGTTAGTGCAAACTTTGAGGAACAATATTTTAGGTATTACGGAATGGAATTTAATGAATTTATAAGGTATAATCCAGTTCCATTGGAAAATATTTTAATTACGGATGGTGTTAATCTTACAAATCATTATAATAGAAATTGGTGCTTAGAGACTGCAAAAGGCAGCGACGATATTTTAGAGCTGTCAGAGGAAAATATTTACAATATAGGTAATTTTCATTGGATTGATTACAAGAATGAAGAAGATATTAATAAATGTACTCCTGTTGAAATGTCAGAGGTTTTATATTTATCACATTTTTGCAAGCCTTTAGGAACTCCATTTTTTAGCAGAATTAATAATGATTTCGTATATCTTTCTCATGATGATGGATGGTGTTGTAAGTTATATTGCAAGGACATGTCTATTTTCAAGGATATCATAGCAAATAAAATAATTGAAAGTTTTTCTACTAATAAAAAAAGAAAAATTTATCCGATGGATGAAGAGATAAAAACTGAGTTATTAAAATTAACCCAAAAGGGAATGTTAATAGACTTTTCAAATATAATTAGAGATAGTAAGTTAATATGTATAAATTTCTATGCGATAGGTCATTTTTCAGATATGGATGAAATGTACAATAATCGTGAGCACAGTAAAAATAAAGCAGATAGGAAAGGGACAATTACCCATACAAATAAAGGGTGGAAGATTACTATTTGGGATTGATAAAGGTCGGAGACATCCTTTCGTGCTATAGCACAGAAGGGTATCTCCGACTTCATAATTTTTATTATCAGTTAGGCACAGATTCGTTCAATGTCCTGCCCATTCAAGGACTCTTTCTCAAGCAATTCTTCTGCAATATCTTTTAAAAAGGATATTCTTTCTTGCAGTAATTCTTTGGTTTCCTCATAAAGTTCATTCATTTGAGTTCTGCACTTAGCAATAAGCTTTTCATCGTAACCCTCGCTAAAGGCTTCCAAACTGAATAATCCGAATTCTTTATCCATACCATACTTGTTCATATAATCAAAAAGCATCTGTGAAGCTTTTTGAATATCATTGCTAGCTCCAGTCGTAACTTCGTTGGCACCAAAGATTAATTCTTCCGCAATTCTACCAGCCAGTAAAACTTGGATATTAGCTCTAATTTGCTTCTGAGTCTGGAACATCGTATCCTTTGGTATACTTAGATTAAAACCACCGGCACCTTTCACGCTTGGTATAATCGTAACCTTTGAGATAAAATGCTCGGGTAATAGTAAGTTTGTCACTAGAGCATGTCCTGCTTCATGATAAGCGGTGATTTTTCGGTCTAGTTCTGAAATGTAACTGCGATCCTGCTTCGGTGCACCAGCAATTACTGTGTAGAACGCCTTATCAATATGATCCTTTGTAATTGCAGACTTTTGCTCATTGCCGGCATTGATGGCAGCTTCGTTAATTAAGTTCTCTAGCATTGCACCGCTAAAATATACGGTGGATTTTGCGAGATCGTCTAAGTCAACATCATCTGCTATTGGTTTTTTGTTAGCATAAAGAGAAAGAATATGCTTACGTGCATTTACATCGGGTAAGCCGATTTCAATATGTCGATCAAAACGACCGGGACGTAGAAGCGCTTCATCTAAAGTGTCCAACCGGTTGGTGGCACCAATAACGATGATACCTTGATTGTCATGGAAACCTGACATTTCGGTTAACAATGCATTTAACGTCTGATCTCGTTCGTCATTACTTGCTGAAGTATTACGAGCTCTTTTCTTACCAATTGCATCAATCTCATCTATGAAGATAACTGCCTTTTCACTCTTTTTCGCCTTATTAAACAGATTTCTGATTCTGCTGGCACCTACTCCAACATACATTTGCACGAAGTCGGAACCACTCATGGCATAGAAGGGAACATTTGCTTCCCCTGCAATTGCTTTTGCCATTAAAGTCTTACCAGTTCCGGGAGGACCATATAATAGAAGACCCTTCGGCATTCTTGCTCCTACACTGGAGTATTTGTCTGGATCTTTGATGAAAGAGATGATATCCTCCACCATAGATTTTGCCTCGGTATTTCCGGCAACCTGTGCTAATTTTATTGGAGCCGTATTTGTCTTCTTCTTTCGATTGGCATCCTGTATCAGGTTATTGGCATTTCCGCCATTTCTTACTACGTAGTATATACCAACGATAACAATGCCGACTACAACGACTTTTAATATTGTTGATACACCATTCATACTGCCATATTCAATTTTAATATCATTCAGTAAAAGGAATTCTGTAAAATTCTCTGTCTTTGGATTCGGTACAACATAAGTGGTATTTTGAGAATCCGTAAGTACTACTTGAAAATCATTCTTCCCCTCCGACAAAATTACTTCAGAGACCTGCTTATCCTCCACAGCCTTTAAAAAGGAGGGGTAGGACATCTCGGCTGTATCGGCCTTGAAGTATTGATATGCAAGAATGCCTGCGACAATAAGTAGCAGACCAGTAAAAGCAATAATTAAATTGCGTTTCATACAAATGCCCCCATTTTGAGTAAAATAATTACATATGCTTCTTTCTTATTTTAGCACATACGAAATAGAAAGATATATTAAATTACTGGTAAGTGGGTGATAGGGGTAAGAAGCTGCGATTAGAAAAGCAGTATTTTCAGTGAATAGAAAAGGATTTTAAGTGAATGAAAATGTACGATATCTATAAAGTTTAAATAATTAAAATAAAACACTTGAAAATAGCACCAAATGTAATTAATATAATCTATTGGGAAATATAAAAAAAGTATTAATAAGATAGAAATTTTTTATTAACATACAAAGGTGAGGAAGAAAAAGTGGAGAAGTTAAAACCAAAGTTATTTTCTGTGATGAAGACATATTCGAAACAACAATTTGGAAAGGATGTAATTGCGGGTATCATAGTTGCAATTATAGCATTGCCGCTTAGTATTGCATTGGCGCTAGCTTCAGGAGTTACACCGGAGCGAGGCTTGTATACGGCTATTGTAGCTGGCTTCGTAATATCTTTTCTGGGAGGAAGCAGGGTACAGATTTCCGGACCAACAGCTGCCTTTGCCTCCATTGTAGCTGGTATTGTGGCACGTAATGGGATGGAAGGTCTTGCAGTTGCAACTATTATGGCTGGTATTTTACTAATCATCATGGGATTATTAAGATTTGGCACCCTGCTACGTTTTATTCCATACACGATAACGACTGGCTTTACACTGGGAATTGCAGTTACAATTTTTATCGGTCAAATCAAAGATTTTCTTGGACTTACTTTTAAGTCCACACCAATAGAAACCATGGAGAAAGTGGTTGCTTGTGTAAAAAGCATCTCCAGTATTAATTTCTCGGCACTTTTAATCGGAGCAATTGCTTTACTTATTCTGATTGTATGGCCTAAGATAACAACGAAAGTACCAGGTTCTCTGATTGCTATTCTGGTAACCGCTCTTCTAGTCAAGATATTCGATATGGAGATTAATACCATTGGTAGTTTATATGAGATATCCTCCAAACTCCCTGTCTTTCATTTTCCAAACATTAACCTGACGATGATTAACCGTCTAGTACCAGATGCTATCTCCATTGCAATTTTAGCTGGTGTGGAATCTCTGCTATCTTGCGTGGTTGCAGATGGGATGATTGGCAGCAGACATCGTTCTAATATAGAACTTGTGGCACAGGGAACCGGTAATATCTTCTCCAGCTTATTTGGTGGAATTCCGGCAACAGGTGCTATTGCGAGAACAGCAGCAAATGTGAAGAATGGAGGACGTACACCGATTTCGGGTATGGTTCATTCAATTACACTGCTTATTATCCTGGTGGTATGCATGCCTTATGCTTCCTTAATACCTATGCCAACGATTGCCGCAATTCTATTCATAGTCGCATATCATATGAGCGAGTGGAAAGGGTTTGTAGAGCTGATTAAGAAATCACCGAAGAGTGATATTATGGTGCTCTTGGCTACCTTTTTACTGACGGTTTTATTTGATTTGGTGGTAGCGATTGAGATTGGACTTTTGATGGCAGCAATCTTATTTGTAAAGAGAATGTCCGATGTAACTGATGTTCAGAGATGGAAGGAGGATCTACCAGAGGGTCTAGACGACGAAGGTAGTGAAACCGAGTTAAAGGCAATACCAAAGCATACCATTGTATATGAAATAAATGGACCAATGTTCTTTGGGGCAGCAGATAAGTTTCTGAAGATTTCTATAGCAGATCCGCAGATACATACGGTAATTCTTCGAATGAGAAGTGTAACAGCAATGGATATTAATGCTCTAAATGCACTTCAAAAGGTTTTAAAGTCTTGCCAAAAGAAGAATGTTACCTTAGTACTTTCTCATGTTCAGGAACAGCCATACCGCATGATGCAAAAAGCAGGTTTTGACAAGGAAGTAGGGGCTGAAAACTTCTGCGCGAATATTGATAAGGCACTGGAACGAGCGAAGCAATTAGGATAGAACGATAAAATAAAGATAGAACGATAAAGTAAAGATAGAACGATAAAGTAGAGATAGAGCAATAAAGTAAAGATAGAGCAATAAAGTAAAGATAGAGTATTAAAAGATAGAAAAGAACGAAATCAGTTTATATTAGGGAAGATATAAATACCCAAAGCTGATATCGTTCTTTTTTAATAAAACAAAACTTATGAATTAACGTACCTCACTATGAACTAGTCCTTATCGTTTGAGCAACGATAAAAGTGTGTAATTATAATGAATTATTAGAACACTTTTTCCCTCTTATGTATACACTATGGAGGTCCAGGTTCTCTTTGAGCAAAACAAAGTTTGCTGCTTTTCCTGTGTCCAAACTTCCGTACTTATCATAGATACCAATTGCTTTAGCGGGATTAACTGCTGCACACTGGATGGCTGTTGTCAGTGGGATATTAACCTGTTTTACCAGAAATCGAACACAGTCCATTAGATTCGTTACAGAACCTGCTAAGGTACCATCGGACAAAGTAGCAGAATTACCAGAGACAGTTACTTCTTGACCACCGAGTGAGTAGGTACCATTGGGCATTCCGGTTGCTTCCATACTATCACTAATTAAGATAATACGCTCTTTTGTAAACATAGAGAAGACTGTTCGAATCATACTCGGATGAAGATGAATTCCATCACAAATGATTTCGACGGTAGTATCAGGGGAGTCAAAGGCAGCACCAATTACACCGGGGTCACGATGATGAAAGGGAGGCATTGCATTAAATAAATGAGTTACATGGCTGGCTCCTTGTTGAAATGCTCGTAGAGCAACCTCATAGGAAGCAGTTGTATGACCAAGGGAAATTCGAACCTCGTCCTTAACTTGTTGTATAAAGTCCATGTTCTCTGGGAATTCAGGAGCTACAGTAATCAGTTTTACAAGGTTACCACTGGATTTTTGCAATTTCTGAAACAGAGACAAATCAGCTTTCTTAAGGTAAGCAGGGTTTTGAGCTCCCTTTTTTTCCTTAGATAAAAAGGGTCCTTCCAGATGGATTCCACACAGAAGAGCACCGTTGTCATTTTTATAATGCATGAATTCATCGCATATCTTATCTAACTGATCTACAGGCAAAGTCATAGTAGCAGGACAGATGGTAGTGACGCCTACACTTGCTTCGTACTGGCAGATTGTGTCCAAGCTTTCTGTTGAAGCTTCGCAAAAATCGTGACCCATACAACCGTGAAAGTGTAAATCGGTCAATCCGGGTATGACATAGCAACCGCTAGCATCAATTGTTTCAATATCTTCATTTTTAGTAGAAAAAAGACCTTCCGTTACATATAAATCCCTATATACAAAGGAGTCATTATCATAAACATATCCATTTTTTATTATCATTTTCAATCCTCCTAACAAAAGCGTAATACTATTAATTAACGACCGTCCAAAGTAAGAAGTGCAAGGGAGGCTTTATCGCCAACCAATGTAACATCGTTATGCAATTGCAAAATAGATGCTGGAAGTGCTGGAGTTATTGGACCCTTAAAGGCAGCTCTGATAATTTCGGCTTTATCTGCTCCACTGACAATCAAAAGAATTTTTTTGGATTGCATAATGCTTTTTATACCCATAGTATAGGCATGGGTAGGAACCTGTTCGGCTGACTCAAAAAGTCTGGAATTGGCCTGAATTGTACTTTCAGTTAAAGCTACAACATGGGTTGATTTCTCAAAAGAAGCACCAGGCTCATTAAAACCAATATGTCCGTTATGCCCGATACCAAGAAGTTGTAAATCTATCCCGCCTAACGACTGAATAACTTCGTCATATCTGGTACACTCCTCTTCTTCGTTCTTTGCCAGTCCATTTGGAAAATTAGTAAGATTAGTAGAAATGTTAATCTGATCAAATAGGTTTTTCTTCATAAAGTAACGATAGCTATTCTCATCGTCTGAAGATAAGCCCTTATATTCATCCAAATTCACTGTGCGTACTTCCGAAAAATCCAAGTCACCCTTTTTGTACCATTCCACCAGTTGAAGATATGTCCCGATAGGGGAGGACCCAGTAGCCAGGCCCAGTACGCTGGAGGGGTGTGCGATAATTTGTGCAGAAATGATATTGGCAGCCTTGCGGCTCATATCTGGATAGTCCATTGTTTCGTATATTCTCATAGCATGTAGCTCCTTAGTGTTAAAAAGTTAGTGTCCGGATGTTACTCAAAATCATTTAATGTAAATTGAGGAAATAAAATCAAGTGGAACTTCGAGTTATTAATGAGGTTGGAAGAATAATCTTCTGTGGTAATAAATTGTAACCATGAATTCTTGCTAAAAGCAGATCAGCAGCAACTACTCCAATTTCCTCCATTGGTACACGAATAGTAGTAAGTGGGGGATTAGAGAATTTGGACATCTCAATATCGGACATACCAATAACGGCAACGTCGGAAGGAACCGAGATATGATTGTTGTAAAAACTGTTTAAAGCAGCCATAGCCATTAAATCGCTGGCAGCAAAAAAAGCAGTAGGATAATTATTAGATTTACATACAGCATCTACCTTTGAAGAGCAAATATCTTCATCCCATCCACTGTCGATGACCCATTCTTTGTTAATTTCAAGACCAGCGGAATGCATGGCAAGATAATAGCCCTGATAACGCTGACTGTCAGTGATTTGTTTAGATTCCCCGTGTCCGCCGATAAAACCAATTTTGGTATGCCCTTTACTAATCAGGTATCGGGTTGCTACAGTTGCTATCTCGTAATGATCATAGCAGACATTGTCGATATCATTCCGCTGAGTATCGATCCCAACAATATGAGGAACGTTCTTACGTATATAATTATAAATCTCACTATTGAGAGGCTCCATTAGAATAAGACCGGAAACCTGGTCCTGAAAAGTGGAAACCAAAGTGTTTTTTTCCTCTAGTTCTGGACCCGTTTTAATAAAAGAAATCTCATATCCCTTGGAGTGTAACTGTTTTTCAACACCGGAAAGAATTGCCATAAAATAAGGGTCATTATATTTTTTTTTGGTTACGCTAAGAATACACCCTATTTTAATATGATTATTAGATACGGATGTATTTTTTTTAGATACTTTCGGTTGGATTTCATACTGCAAAGTAGCTACTGCATCAAGGACACGCTTTTTGGTTTCTTCAGTCATTTTATATTTAGAATCATTATTTAATATGCGGGATACGGTAGCGGTCGATACATTTGCTAATCTGGCAACATCGCGAATTGTACTCATAAGAACTCCTTTGCACTTATTGTTTAGTAAACGATATAACTGTACTATAGAATATTTTGCTATAAAAGTCAAATTATTTTTAGGTAAAAAATGCCCAAAAATTCAGTTAAAACTTAAAATTTATTGCAAAATTATATTTACAACTAAAATAAATGGTGCTAATATTGCAATGTAACAACAGATTAACAGAACGTAACAATGCGATTAGTTGCGTAAAATAATGTAAATCGAATGGTGAATTATTAGAATTAGCATATTAAATATAGTCAAAGAGTATCAACAAGCTAAGGAAAGTATTTATACATAGGGAAAGAAATTATCTGACTAAGCAATCTAATGATAATTTTATCTATAGCAGGACCAGAATGATAATAAAAAAGGAGAGATTTTATATGAAGAAGCCTTGTTTAATAATAATGGCAGCTGGAATGGGGAGCAGGTACGGAGGATTGAAGCAGATTGATTCTGTAGACGAAGAAGGACATATTATTATAGATTTTTCTATCTATGATGCAATTCGTGCGGGATTTGAAAAAATTGTTTTTATAATTAAGAAAGAAATAGAACAAGATTTTAAAGAAACCATTGGAGATAGGATATCTAAGATTGTTGAAGTAGAGTATGTATATCAGGAAACCTGGGAACTGCCGGCAGGATATCAAGTACCTGAGGAAAGAAATAAGCCCTGGGGGACAGGACATGCAATTTGGTGCTGCAGAGAAAAGATACAGGAACCTTTTGCTGTAATTAATGCAGATGATTATTATGGCAGCCGTGCTTTCTCTATGATTTATCAAGCACTGGAGCAGAGAGAGAGTGACTCATATAGCTATCATATGGTTGGTTATGTATTGGAGAACACCCTTACAGAACACGGATCAGTATCAAGAGGTGTATGTGACGTTAGTGCCGACGGAAAATTAATGGGGATAGTAGAAAGAACAAAAATAGAGAAACGAGGAGAGGAAGCAGCTTATTCTTTGGATGGCGGTAGCACCTGGGAGAAACTTGCGGCAGATAGCATAGTTTCCATGAATCTATGGGGTTTTAATCCATCCATCATGGGAGAGCTGGAGACAGCTTTTGTTCGATTTTTGGATGAGGAAGTTACACCAAATCCTCAAAAAAGTGAGTTTTTCCTTCCAACTGTAGTACAACAGCTTCTGGAACAGGGTAAGGCTGGGGTTCAAGTACATAAGTCACAAGATAAATGGTTTGGCGTTACGTATAAAGAAGATAAAGATAAAGTAGTAGAGGCAATCAGGGAATTGAAAAGGCTGAAGGTCTATCCACAATATTTGTGGCAGCAATAAGAGAGAGTTTGTAACTAGAGGTTTGCAGCTTTTTTAGAAAGACATGGTTATTTGAAAGGCATGGTATTCGTATGACGAGAGAACAGTATTGTGAAAAAATTGAAGAAGCATTAATGGTATTTGATATAGATGGGCATGTACAATCCTATGAAAGATATGGCAACGGGCATATTAACGATACCTTTGTGGTGGTTTGCCATATAGAACATAAAAGCAGGAGATATATTCTGCAACGTATGAATCATGAGATTTTTACCCAACCAAAACAATTGATCTCTAATATTCATTTGGTTACCGAGTTTTTAAAAAAGAAAATTAGTGAGTCAGGTGGGCAAGCAGACAGAGAGACACTGAATCTGGTTAAAACAAAGCAAGGTGAGAACTTTTATCAGGATAGTATTGGTTCCTACTGGAGAATGTATCTGTTTATTGAAGGTGCCACCTCCTATGATCAAGTAGAGAAGAAAGAGGATTTTTATGAGAGCGCGGTTGCTTTTGGAAGATTCCAAAGTCTTTTGTCTACCTTTGATGCGTCTGCTTTGCAGGAAACGATTCCTGATTTTCATAATACACCTGTTCGTTATAGTGCATTTCTTAAGGCAGTGAAAGAAGATGTATGTGATCGTGTAAAGAATGTTAAGGATGAAATAGATTTCGTGCTGTCACATAAAGAGGATGTCGAGATTTGCCAAAGAAAACTGGATGAGGGGAAACTTCCCTTGCGTGTTACACATAATGACACCAAACTTAACAATATTATGATTGATAACCAAACAGGTAAAGGAATTTGTGTGATTGATTTGGATACGGTTATGCCGGGGTTATCTATCTTTGACTTTGGCGATTCGATTCGTTTTGGAGCAAATACAGCAGTGGAGGATGAGACTGACCTTTCTAAGGTGTCGTTAAGTCTGGATCTGTTTGAATTGTACGTGAAAGGATTTTTACTGGGCTGCGGTGGAAGCTTAACAGCTCAGGAAGTGGCTATGTTACCGAATGGCGCAAAAACGGTTACTTTGGAATGCGGAATGAGATTTCTTACGGATTATCTGCAGGGAGATCAGTATTTTAGAATACATAGAGAAGATCATAATTTGGATCGATGCAGAACACAGTTTGCGTTGGTAAAGGATATGGAAGCAAAATGGGATAATATGAAGTTTATCGTATCTAAATACTGTTAGGGGGAGTGAACATGTCAATCTTAGTTACCGGTGGAGCCGGATATATTGGAAGTCATACCTGCGTGGAGTTACTAAATCAGGGGTATGAGGTAGTGGTAATCGATAATCTATGTAATTCAAATCGGGAATCCTTAGAAAGAGTAAAACAGATTACTAATAAGCAGGTCAGGTTTTATGAGTTTGATGTACGTGACAAAGAGAAACTTCGTGAGGTTTTTGAAAAGGAACGCATTGATGCAGTTATACACTTTGCTGGTTTAAAGGCGGTAGGCGAATCTGTACAAAAACCACTGGAATACTATTCAAATAACTTAGAATCCACTTTGACTTTATGCAGTGTAATGGAAAGGTTTGACGTAAAGAAATTGGTATTTAGCTCCTCGGCTACGGTTTATGGAGATCCGGTTAGGGTTCCGATTAAAGAGGACTTTTCGTTATCAGTTACAAATCCATATGGAAGAACGAAATTAATGCAGGAAGAAATGCTTCGAGATTTAGTAATTGCAGATAAGAAATGGAAAATAATTATACTTCGCTATTTTAATCCAATTGGTGCACACAAAAGTGGACTCATTGGAGAAGACCCACAGGGAATACCCAATAATCTGGTGCCTTATATCAGCCAGGTTGCAGTGGGGAAGCTTTCTGTGCTCAATGTATTCGGAAGAGATTATAATACACCGGACGGCAGTGGGGTTAGAGATTTCATCCATGTTTCAGATTTGGCGGTAGGTCATGTAAAAGCCATTGAGAAGCTTCCGACAATAACGGGAGTAAAAAATTATAACCTGGGCACCGGCAAAGGGTATAGCGTGCTGGAGATGATAGCCGCTTATGAAAAAGCTTGTAAGAAGAAGATACCTTATATCATAAAGGACAGACGACCTGGAGACATAGCAGCCTGTTATGCAGACCCCACCTATGCAAAAGAAGAGTTAGGGTTTGTGGCAGAGCGCAACCTGGAGGAAATGTGTGAAGATGCCCATCGTTGGCAAGAAAACAACCCAAATGGATATCGATAATAATAAAAGTTTATAAATCATCAGTGTTATATCAACGTATTTAGACTGATGTTTAGTAAAATAAAAATGGAAATATATTACGTAACGTTCTGAGAATTACTATTAAAACAAAATAATCGCTTAGTTAATTAGCAAATAACACAAAAATATTAATAATAATTGTGCAAAAAATCTATATTCAAAGTGTAAAAACGATGATATTATTTTAATAAAGTTTACTAAACATAAACACATAAACAACGAAAATAGCTACGCAACAAACAATGAAACAAAAAGAGGAGTGGTAAGGTTGAAAATTGCACTGATAGGTGCGGGACAACGCGGTATGATTTATGCTAAATATGCCTTTGAGAGGATGAAGATAGAGGTAGTTGCAATAGTTGATCCGAAGGAAGAAAAAAGAAAAGTTGCTGCTAAGGTATTTCAATTAGCACCGGAAATGGTATTTGATAATGTTGATTTATTTTTTGCTGCTGGTAAATTAGCAGACGCAGTTATAATTGCCTCAATGGATAGAGATCATTATGAACAGACAATAAAAGCCTTGGAGCTGGGTTACAATATACTTTTGGAAAAACCAATTTCCCCGGATCCCAAGGAGTGTTTATTAATACAGCAGAAGGCACATGAGTGTAAAAGAAATGTTGTCGTGTGTCATGTACTGCGTTACACCAATTTTTTTGCAACCATTAAGCAAATTATAGATTCGGGGGAGTTAGGTAAGGTAATTACAATTCAGCATGCCGAAAACGTAGGTAACTTTCATATGGCGCACTCGTTTGTCAGAGGAAATTGGAGAAACAGTGAAGAATCAAGTCCTATCATAATGCAGAAATCCTGTCATGATTTGGATATTCTGGTATGGCTGGTTGGAAGTGGTGCGGAAAAAATATCATCCTTTGGAAATTTGCAATATTTCTGTCGGGAAAATGCTCCAGAAGGTAGTGCAGAGCGTTGTCTGGAATGTAAATATGCACCGGAATGTCGGTTTGATGTAAGAAAAGCATATCTGCCAATGGCAGGGGAATGGCCGGCAACAGTTGTAAGCGAAGATCAGACTGAAGAAGGCTTGTTAAAAAGCCTGAAGACCAGCCCATATGGAAGATGCGTCTACAAGTGTGATAATAACGTTTGCGATAATCAGGTTACTAACATTGTGTTCAAGAACGGGGTAACTGCTACCTTCCATCTAAGTGGTTTATCCAATAAAATGCATCGTTCTATAAAAGTTATGTGTGAAAATGGAGATATCTATGGAGATGATAGTAATAACATCATAAAGGTAACGAGATACTCCTCTAACTCTAAGTATACTGGAGAAGAAAGAATTATCAATGTAGAGTCTGCGGAAGGATTCCATGGCGGTGGCGATTATGGCTTAATGAATGATTTTATTCAGGAAATGATAAAGGAGAAGAATGAAAGCAGGTCTTCCATTGATGATTCTATTGAAAGTCATATTATGGCTTATGCCGCAGAAGAAGCAAGATTAGCAAACCAGGTGATAGATATCGAGGAATTAAAGAATAGATTACTAAATTAATATACATAAAAAGTGTTAGTTTTACTGACACCTTCGAACCTTCTGGTATTAATAGAGAATAGGTTAATTAACCGGGCCGCTGCCTGGCTAATAATAAAAACAAAAAGAGGAGGAACAAAATGAAATTTAAGAAAATCCTGGCATCAATCCTTTGCGTGAGCTTGGCAGTAACAGTACTGGCGGGTTGCAGCAATAAGAAGGAAACAACTGACACCAACAAGAATGAATCAAATACTGGAAACAAAGTTACAGAAGCACCAGTTGGTGAAAATACCACGGGTTATACCGGAGAACCGGCAGAAATTCATTATGCTTATTGGCAGGATAGCCTGGGAACCTATCTTGAAGAGTGCAAAGCAAAGTTTGAAGATCAAAATCCAAATATTACAATTGTTCTAGAACCTACAACATGGACAGAATATTGGACTAAATTAGAAACAGCTGCAACTGGCGGTAGTGTGGCAGATGTATTTCAAATGAATGGACCGAACATTAATAAGTATGCAGATGCAGGTATCATTCTTTCCATGGACGATTATATTAAAGCTTCAGGGCTTGATATGAGCAAATATCCAGAGGCAATGAATAGCTTATATAACATAGAAGGAGCGCAGTACGGTGTTCCAATTGATTATGATACCATTGGTCTATGGTACAACAAGGAATTATTTGATAAAGCACAAGTAGAATATCCAACAGATTCCTGGACTTGGGAGGATTTAAAAGCAGCTGCTGAAAAACTTACGGATAAAGACAACGGTGTTTATGGTATCTCAGCAGGATATGCAGATCAGGGTGGTTTCTACAATACAGTATTTGCAGCAGGTGGCTACATATTAAATGATGATAAGACAAAATCAGGTTTTGATCAGGACGCAACCAAGCAGGGTATCCAGTGCTGGATTGACCTAATGGAGGCAGGATATTCTCCTTCACAGGCTTCTTTATCTGAAAATGCTGATTATATACAGTTTATGTCTGGTAAAGTAGCAATGGTTTACGCAGGAGACTGGTTTGCATCCATCTTCGCTGATCCTGCAGCAGATTTTGCTGATAAATGTGATGTTGCATTACTTCCAACGATTAATGGGAACAGAGCATCCGTTATCCATGGTAAAGCAAATTGTATTTCAGCTGATACAAAAAATGCAGACGCAGCTTGGGCATGGGTTAATTATTTAGCAGGTACAGAAGCCAATGAAATACTTGGAAAGTCCGGGGCAGCAATTCCTGCTCATGCAGATTACTCCAACCTTTTCTTTGAACAATATCCACAGTATAATATGAGCATATTCTCAAAGGAAGCACAGGAATGTGCTTATGAATATCCAACCAGCAAAGGGTTTACAGAATGGGCGGATGTGGTTTGGAATGAGTTAGTACCTGCCTATTCCTTAGAGGTATCTGTAGAGGAAGCTTGTGATAATATAGCAAAACAAATGAATGATATTCTTGCAGCACAATAATAGAGGTTTATACCTTAAATAGTTTTTAATCGAGTAGTTCTTTACAGGGACTACTCGATTGAACCCTATAGACTAGCTTTTAAAAATAGGATTAGCGACAAGAATGTAAGGTAGAGAGGTTAGATAAATGCGGATTAACAGAAAAAAAAGAAATGAATATCTATGGGGGTATGCAATGATAGCTCCGGTAACACTGGGCCTGATTGCCTTTTATTTCTACCCATTTTTTCAAGTGATTTTTGACAGCTTCTATAAGATAGGTTCCTTTGATAGACGGCTTGGATTTGTAGGTATAGACAATTATACGAAAATGCTGGCAGACAAAGAGATGTGGCAAACATTAATGAATACCTTTCAATATGTAATTATTATTGTTCCCCTTACAGTAGTATTTTCCATGCTTATTGCTGTTTTGCTCAATAAAAAAGTCAAAGGGTTATCCATCTTTAGAGTAGTATATTTTCTCCCTGCAATTACAATGGCGGCAGCTATTTCTATGGTTTGGCGATGGATTTTTAATGGCGATTATGGAATTCTGAATGGACTGATCGGCACATTTGGACTAGATCCGGTCCAATGGTTAAACAGCAAACAAACGGCTCTTTTTTGTATTTGCTGTGTAGCCATCTGGTCAAATACTGGCTACTATATGATAATCCTTCTTGCGGGTATCCAAGGCATCTCTCGTGGCTATTACGAAGCAGCTGAAATTGATGGGGCAACTGGTTTTCAAAAATTCAAAAAGATAACCTTGCCGCTGCTTTCACCAACGTTGTTCTATGTTGTTATAATGATTATCATTTCTACCTTCCAAACCTTTGATGGTATCTATTTAATGATATCAACAAAGAGTAATGCGATTAAGCACACGCAGTCAGTAGTTATGTACTTCTATCGTACTGCATTTGAGCATTCGAATAAGGGATATGCCTCGGCAATAGCGGTTATGTTGTTCCTTATTATCATGTGTATTACTATTTTTCAAATGAAGATGCAGAAAAAATGGGTTAATTACGAATAAGGAGTATGAAAATGCCTATTAAAAAGAAAACTTGGTTTAGTAAAACTTTAATATACATAGTGTTGATTGTTGGGGCCTTCATAGCACTCTTTCCTTTTATATGGATGCTTCTCACCTCCATCAAATCGACAAGTGAAGCTATGATTATACCGCCAACTATATTTCCTAAGAAGATAAGAATTGATAATTATACGTTAATAACTACGAAGCTTCCGTTTTTTAAGATATATTTCAATACAATTATTTCTGCGGTGGTTACTGTTACAGCACAGCTTGTTTTTTGTTCCATGGCAGCATATGCCTTTGCAAGAATACAATTCCCAGGCAGAAATATCATTTTTATCACGATGTTAGCGGTATTAATGGTACCAGGTACATTTTTTATCCTGCCACAATATAGAATGATGTATAGCATGGGACTCCTTAATACAATCCCAGCTCTGTTTTTACCTAACTTATTCAGTGCTATGGGAACCTTCCTGCTTAGACAATTCTTTCTTTCCTTACCACAGGAATTAGAAGATGCAGCTTACATTGATGGATGTAATCGAGGTAGAGTATTTATCAGTATTATGCTTCCGCTTATAAAACCGGGTCTGGTATCACTGGGTATTTTAACCTTTAAATTTGCCTGGAATGATTTGATGTGGCCTCTTATTGTTAATACCTCCACTGATAAGATGACTTTGTCTGCGGCATTATCTTACTTACAAGGACAATATGTAACTGATTATCCTGGGGTTATGGCAGGCGCTATCATGTCAGTGGTTCCAATTATTGTGATTTTCGCAATTTTTCAGAAACAGTTTATTGAAGGTG
This sequence comes from Bacillota bacterium, assembly GCA_023407575.1. Classification (GTDB taxonomy): domain Bacteria; phylum Bacillota; class Clostridia; order Lachnospirales; family Lachnospiraceae; genus Mobilitalea. The sequence continues at coordinate 269,799 of JAEYLX010000019.1, read as the reverse complement.
TTGCGCATACTGGAATAAAAGGCTAGAAGAATAGTATACTTGATAAAATCAGAAGTTTAATCGATAACAAAGTTTTAGAGCTGATTTTATCGAGCAAACATTGTACTGTGAGCACATAAAACAAAAAGTCATTTACGTATCATACAAAAAACAGATCGTAATTCCGCTTAATGAGCGTAAGCTACGATCTGTTTCTTTAGTTAAATTAATTATTATACGTGAATCTTTTGTTTATAAAATAATTGGTTCAAATCTCAAACGGAACTCTGGTAATTTAGGAAGAGCAGTGTAGTAATTGGTTGCCCAATCTTCGCCCTGGGAGGGATCGTTCTCACCGGAAGCAGGAGGAGCAAAGAGCTTTAAGGTAAGGTCACAAGCACCTGTAAGCGGCTTCTCAAAAAAGGCTGGCATAAAGTCTATTGTCTTTACACCGGGAGCCTTATAGAACCAACGTCCGTTTAACTCCATCATTAAGTTTAAGTGCTTTAGCTCATCGTCAAAATTGACCTCTGCAAAGGAAGGATTATTATCAAAATGTAGAGGAATGGAAAGTCCTGTTGAATCTTCAAAACTACCCCATCTTAAAGTAACAGGGAAGGTGGTTTCCTCGGATTGTGTCATACTTGGATAGAAATACTCATCTTGAATAATTTCTTTATAAGCTTTAAGAGCTGGTTGCTCAATACCCACTTCTTTGTTGTTAGGATCAGTAATCTCAAGACCCAAGCGTCCGTCATCTCTAAACTGATAGAAGGTGAAGCCGGAGAACCAATCAGCAGGTTCATCCTTTAGCATCTTACAGAATTCCTGAATCATTTTAACCTGATCATAAGGGCCGGTAACATCACCATCTGAGTTAAACTCTGACATCACCATAGGTTTCTTAGCTCCATCACTTAAGTAGCTAAAACGCTCATAACTGCGTTTGGTTAGTTCATAGGTTTTCTCTACTGTATCTCTTTTGAAGGTAGTGCCGCCACGTTCTGCAACATCATAAGGCCAACCCCAGTGAAGCGCCATGTATTTGTCTACAGACCAGATGTCAGTGTGACGAACTGCCTCTGCAAATTCTGCTTCCTTCTCCATCTCTTCTTTTTCGAGATCTTCAATACCGCCGATACAAAGAATGGTCTGAACATTAGGAGCATATTCCTTAATAATCTTGTGGAAACGAATAAAGAAGTCTGCAACCTCTTGATAAGTACAACGTTTGTTAAAGGAGAACCAGTTACCAGTAGCTTCATGGTTAATGCGAAGGTACATACGGCCAAAGGTCGTCAAATCCTTAGCGATAGCAATCAAATGCTCATCACTTACATGTGGGTCAACGGTAATGGTAAGAAGCACGTCCTGACCATGACGTCTGACATCTCTCATACAGGTAAAGGGTTCGTCCTGAAGATTTCCATTTAAACCACCCTTATAGGTAAAATAGTCGTCATAAGGATAATCCCAGGCAAAGGATACACTGTCACTGGCATGTACCACGCTTGCACGTCCTGGCCATCCTTTATCCAATGGATAGTAGCAATACATTAAGTTAATAGATCTATGTGGTCTGCCTAGCTTATGAAGTATATAATCTTGATTAACATAACTGCCTCTTTCACTGCCAACACTAAGATCTACGGCACATTTTGCCGGACCCATGGTTAAGTGAAAGGCTTTTAATTGATCACTCATCTCGTAATCCTCCTAATAATATAAGGCTGTTTTCCATTCAACTTGTCACTACCAATATGGTTGAAACTGCCTACTGCTTGTAGTATAGCATATCCATAAACTTCTATACAATGTAGTAAATTAGCTATGATGGGATTTAAGATGTATTATTTTTACCGTAATTAATGTAAGTAGCCTGTAATAGGAAAGTGCGCTTCAAGAAACCCTATTGAAAGAAGGAAATGAATAGCTTATAGTAATTGTAAGGACATTAAGAAAGATATAAGAAAGATATAAGAAAGTATTGATACTTTTAGTATGCAGGTGATGCTGATGCAGTTATACAGAAAGGTAGATCAGATGCAGCAAGAGGAGAATAAGAAAGTTAAAGTTGTTTTGGTAGATGGTGATAAGAACATAGAGTTTCATTATACGTCAGATATGAGTCTACTGGAGGCAATTGGTAAGCATGGAGTCTATCTGGCTGCCACCTGCGGTCAAAGGGGTACCTGTGGAAAATGTAAGGTTCAGTTAGTAGAAGGTGAATTAAGCATAAGTGACGCAGATCAAAAGAAATTTACAAAACAGGAATTAAGTCAGGGCTATCGCCTTGCATGCAAAGCCTATCCCAAAGAGAATTGTACTATACGTATTGCTGGAGAAACAGATGCTGAATTTGAAATAATCACAGACAATACAGTATATCAGACAAGGAAAAGTATAGATAAGGAAGAGGGTTATGCAGTAGCAATTGATATCGGTACCACAACAATTGCAATGTCGTTGATTAGCCTTTCCAATAAAAATGTGCAAAATACCTTCTCAAGTATTAATAAACAAAGAGCTTACGGTGCAGACGTGGTATCGAGAATTAAAGCTTCTAATGAGGGAAAGGGAAAGGAATTAAGAGAAAGCATTCAAAAGGATTTATTAGCAGGTCTACAAACCTTGCTGGAACAGGCAGAGATAGAGTATACAGGGTTGAAAAGAGTTGTGATTGCAGCAAACACAACCATGGTACACCTGCTTCTGGGATACTCGTGTGAGGGTCTTGGAATTTTTCCATTTAAGCCAGTTCAAACAGATATCTTTCATAGTACTTTTCGAGAAGTGTTTAATTCTGATGATAGTCAGGCAGAAATAATAATTCTCCCAGGTATCTCTGCCTTTGTAGGCAGTGATATTATTGCGGGGTTATATGCTTGTAATTTAGATAAGAAGCAAAAAATCAATCTTTTTATTGACCTTGGAACGAATGGGGAGATGGCAATTGGTAACAAAGAAAGGATTTTGGTAAGTTCCACGGCAGCAGGACCAGCCTTTGAAGGCGGGAATATTCTTTGTGGGGTGGGAAGTGTTGCTGGAGCAATTTGCAAGGTTGAGCTTCGTGGGTCTATCCCCGAACTTGAAACTATTGGTGGGAAGCCACCCGTTGGTATCTGTGGTACTGGCGTGGTAGAGATAACTGCGGAACTACTCCGTACTAGATTAATCGATGAAACAGGACTTCTAGCGAATTCATATTTCGAGGAGGGTTATGAACTCTCAAGAGACGTGCAGAGGAAACCAATTATCTTTACTCAAAAAGATATACGTGAGATACAATTGGCAAAGGCAGCAATTCGCGCCGGTATTGAAATCCTAATGCGCAGATATAGCTGTAGGTACGAGGACATAGAATGTTTATACCTGGCAGGTGGTTTTGGCTATCAACTAAACCTGGAGAAAGCGATGCGAATAGGATTAATACCGGAGGAACTTCATGGTAGAATGAAGGCAATTGGCAACAGCGCCCTTGCTGGTGCGGTCAAATATCTCCTGGAGGAAGCTGCAGATAATCGTCTGAATTTAATGAAGCAGATTACGGATGAAATTCATTTATCCAACGATGAGGAGTTTAATGAACTTTATTTGAAGGAAATGTACTTCCCAAAGAAATAACTGGTACTATTTACTAGATTGTCATAATATGTTTAAATATAAGATTAAAGACTAAAAATGTAATTTAATGAATTTGCTACAGTTAAATAAATAACAAGGGGAGAATTATAAATGAACAAAAGATTACAGGTTCTAATCATTTCACTACTATCCTTTCTTATTCTTTTAGCTAGTTCGGTTTACATGAGTGAACCTTATTTAGCTTCAGCTGCAACAAAGACTACGATTAAACTGAATTCAAAAGAAAGCTATCTGGTCAAAGGGGAAACTACAACCCTTCATATATCTGGCACTTCCAAAAAAGCTACCTGGTCCACAATAAATAAGACGGTTGCAACAGTATCAAGTTCAGGTAAGGTCACTGCAGTTGGATACGGTACAACATCCATTAAAGCAAAGGTAAACAATCAAACCTACACCTGTAAGGTAGTAGTCGTTGATCCAACAGAAATCACTTTTGAACCATATGATACAACCGTAATTGTAGGTGGTAATAGTATTGCCTTAAACTATGTGTCGGATATCTATAGTGCAACAGAAATTAAAAAAATGGGACTTACCTATAAGGTCACAGGAAACTCCGGAGTAAAAATCAGCACTACAGGCAAAGTTACGGCTACGAAAGCAGGTGCCTTCAAGGTAGAAGCCTCTTTTCATGGGAAAAAGATTAAAACGATATCTATGAAAGCTGCTACATTTGATGGCTTTACGGTAACAGAATTTCAAGTGAATCCTTATAGCACCGAGGACTGGAGATTTGTAGGGTTTGCAGGAGGATTAGAACCCAGAGTAGAAGAGGTAAAGATATCTGTATCAGATGGCACAATGGCAACATTAGAATTAAGTAATGTTTATACTTTATATAGTGATGTGGATCGTTATAATGGAATTTATTTATATGGTGGGATTGATGGTACCTGTACGGTATCAGTAACGGTTTCAGGAGTTACAAGAACGTTAAAGGTAATCATTGGGGATGGATTAAAGAGGCTTGATCCATTGGATGCCATCAAACAGAATGACTTAAGTGGATATACAGGAGAACCTCTAATTGCGCTTACAGCCATAAGGAAATTTATTGATGACAATAATCTTATGTCCACTTCCTTGACGGATAGAGAGAAAATTAGAATAATACAAGATTATCTCATTAATACATATGTAGAAGGGTACCGAGATGAAGTGTATAAAGGTACTATCTCCAGTGTATTTTTAGCAGGAATTGGAGTGTGTTCAGCTTACACAGATACCATGTGCTTTCTTTTGGAATGTATCGGAATAGAAGTGTACTATGTAAGAGGAACAGCAAATAATGGAGATGGAACTGGATTTGGTGGTCACTCCTGGAATAAAGTGAAATTAGAAGGCGAATGGTACTATATAGACGCCTATTGGAATGCATGCCTCGGTAATATTAAGAGATATTACCTGACAAAGACCCTCTGGAGTAATCACAAAGTTCAGGTGGAAGAGCCTTATTCTGAACATTGGCGTAGTGAAATGCCAGTCTATAGAGATTGCTTTCAATAATTAAAAAGAACTCTGAGAATGAACTAAAGCTTGCTTTCATGTACTGGAATAACAAATAAAGTAAAATAAAACAAAGGCCTCCTGCGAAGGAGGCTTTTGTTTTAAACACATAGTATATCCTTCTGGTTTATGACAAGTGGAATGGATTATCCTTATATCTTGTTGAACTGCAAAGACTTATAAGATATTACAATAATAGTAATTATTATTACCATAATTGTGTTAAAAATAAAACGTTTTAGTGAAATGAATACCAATATATGTAAAATAGGAGAAAATATGAGAATAAGTATGGAAAAGTGAGTAAATAGAATAAAAACAGTGCTTTTTAGACGATAATCAACTTATGAATCAGATATGGTTAAGATGCTAAATAAAAAGCTTCATATTATAATATTATAATATTTAAAATATTTTTATGTATATAAGTCTATATTACCATAAGTAATTAGAAATAAAAAAGTAGTAGTTGTTACTGAAAGGAAGCATTAATGAGAACGGCATTAGTTATTGATGATATCAAGGCAAATAGAATATTTATGGAAAAGTGTCTTCAGGAAGAAGGTTTTTCTGTTGTATCTACTTATAACGGTGCTGATGCTTTAAAGTTAATGGAGAAACAGACTTTTGACATTGTATTTATGGATATGAGATTGCCCAGCATGAGTGGTATGCAGATATTAAAACGTATGAAGGAAAAGTTAATTGATATACCAGTAGCTGTTGTCACAGCCTTTGGTACGGCTAATAATGCGATAGAGTGTTTAGATAATGGGGTTATTGCATACATAAGAAAGCCTCTTTCCGTGGAGCGTTTTAAAAAGTGTATTGCTGATATTAATGGTAAGTTGGATAATCTTAGCCACGAGGGTTTTCTTCAAAAGGTATTAGACTTAAAAGAAAACAATAAGACGAAGTATGCCTCTGCTGAAAAATTGGCAGATGAAACAATTTATCAGCAAGCAGAATTAATACACCGAAATAAGACGTTAACAGATTTGTTTAACATAATCCCTAATACTGTACTTATCCTGAATAACGAAAGACAAATCATATATTCAAATTCTTATTTTCTTGAAATGATAGCAGTTAATAATGAAGCCCCAATTGGACTGCGTCCGGGTGAAATACTCAACTGCATTCATGCCTATAAAGATACCAATGGTTGTGGGACCATGGAATGTTGCAGTTTATGCGGCTCAGTTCAAGCAATTATTCAAACACAGAAAACCAAGAAAGCAACACAAAGAGAATGTTTGATGAACTATAAGGATGGAGATGTTGTCATCAGCAGAGAATTACTGATTTCAGTAACACCAGCCGATCATATCCTGGAAGGCGCAACAATTTTCATTGTAAAAGATATAAGCAGCGAAAAATTTAAAACCAACATGGAGCGAATATTTTTCCATGACCTGCTTAATACCTCAGGTTCGATCAAATGTATGGCTGAGTGTGCTGAAAAAGCAGATGAGATTAATGAAATGCAACGATATGTGAGCCACATTAATGAGTCCACAGATTATATGATTGATGAAATAATGTCCCAGAGGCTATTATTATCGGCAGAAAAAAATGAAGTGCAGCTAGAGGTAGCAGAAGTTTCCCTAAGTAATGTGATTAATTCTATAATAAGACACTACGAAGACTATGAATGTGAAATTGTATTTAAGAGCCAAGATGCAATTGTTATTAGTGATGGGGTATTAATAACACGAGTGGTAACCAATATGGTGAAGAATGCAGTGGAAGCAAGTAGTAAAACAATTACCATCGCTGTAACTGGTTATGATACGTATGTAGATATTTCAGTACATAATGAGGGATATATGGCAAAGGAAGTTCAACTCCAGGTATTTAAAAAATTCTTTTCCACTAAGGGGAGTGGACGTGGAATTGGAACCTATGGAATGAAATTAATTGGTGAGGGGTCATTAAAGGGGAAGATATGGTTTGAAAGTAATGCTGAGGCTGGTACTACATTTATTTTTAGAGTACCACACTGTATACCAGAGTAAATAACATTTAGCTATTGGGAAGGCAGACAGCATTTATTTCTACTAAAGATGAAAGAGTTAGAGTCATATACGAAAGAGATAAAAGACGTGTTAAATACTTGAATATGAACATAAGGAGGGATTAATGTATCTTAATAATGCATTAATCAAGATTACTATGAAGACAGTTAAAATGAAAATGACCTTGCTTTTTGGAGTTTTAATGACGGTAATATGCGTAGGGTTGGCGGCATCTTCGTTTATTACAGCTGAAAATGCATTAATTGATAAAACAAAGAATTCTATCAAATCTTTATCCTATCAAGCAGCGAAATCAGTAGATGCTAGATTATCAAATTATCTAAATATCATGGAAGCACTAACGTATAATGAGTTATTCCTGGATTCTCAAGATTCAGAAGGTTATGAAAAAAATATTACCGATTTCTTAAAAAAGGAAGTAGCTTTAGGTGAATATAAAGAGATGGCGTTTGCTGGTAAAGATGGAAATGCTTTATATGAAGACGGCAGTTATGCAGAAATAAAAGAAGCGGATTATTTTAAACAAGCACTATCGGGGATAAGGGTTGTAACGGCACCAAGGTTTTCTGCAAGTAATGAATTGGTGATGATCTACGCGGTACCGGTAAAGAACGATAATCAAGTAATAGGTGTTCTGGTTGGTGTGAGAGATGGATTTGAACTAGGCAACCTGGCAGGTGAAGCAGCTGATGGGAAGACAGGAAGTGCATTTGTTATTAATTCCAGTGGAAATACAATTGCACACTCTAATAAGGATATGATGCAGAACTTATTAAATTCACTTTCTATTAATGCGCAACAATCCCAAGAAGGAAGTGTGGATTCTGTATCCTCAGCCACAACACCGAAAGAATCTACAGAGCAAAAAGATATTTCTAAAGATCCAGAAGTTAGTTCTAGTGCAGAGGGACAGAATTTATTGGGATATTCTAATTTTGGGAACCTACAGTTAGCCATGGCTGAAGGAAAAGCCGGGTATGGCGAATACGAATATGAAGGAACCAGTAAGATATTGGGCTATGCGCCAATTGAAAGTCTCGGGTGGTCCATTGGTCTTGAAATTAATAAGGATGAAGCCTTAAGTGGAATAGATGAATTAACAAAGAATTTCGCTATCATAGGTGGCATATTCTTTTGTGTTGCATTAATTATTGTATATATGGTGGCAAGACAAATGTCAGCACCAATTGAACATTTAACAAATATTAGTTATCAAATGTCTAACGGTGATTATTCTGTTGAGCCTGAAGTAAAATACACAAGAAGAAAAGATGAAATGGGACGGCTTGCGTTAGCATTTCATGCAATTACAGATGCTACAAAAATATTGCTTCAAAATAATGTGGATATCTCAAAGCAGATATCGGACTCCTCACAAAAGTTGGACTACATGATACAACAGTTTACCAAAATGATGAAAGAAATATCGTTAGCAGTAGACCAAATTGCCAATGGTAATCTAGAACAGGCTGAAAATACACAGCGTGGTGCTTATCGGATGAGTGAAATGGAGAAGTTAATTGAACAAGGGCAATCAAATATGCTTGGTCTGCACAATTCCTCGGATAAGGTGGAACAGTTAAAAGAGGAAGGCTTCGTCATACTGGAGGATTTGGTGAAAAAAACAGCAGCAAGTGGCAAACTCACAAAAGAAATTAATGAGGAATTTGCAGAGACCAATAAGAGTGCAGCTAAAATTTCAGACATCAGCCTTAAGATTGGCAACATAACGAAACAGACAAAACTCCTGGCACTGAATGCCTCCATTGAAGCTGCAAGAGCAGGTGAAAGTGGTAAAGGATTCGCAATTGTAGCAAAAGAAGTGGAGTCTTTAACAGAGCAAACAAATAAGCTTTCCAGTGAAATCAATGAAATAGTGGATGAACTTAGTATTAAGTCAACCTCCTCTATTCGAAAAATGGTGCAGATCGAAGGAACTACAGCACAACAGGCTCATAGTGTGGAATTGACCCAGGCGAAATTCAAAGGAATTGCGGAAGCAATTGAAGTGACCAGAACAAATATAGACACATTAAATATCTCCATCAATGAGATGAGCAATGAGAAGAATGAAGTAGTTAAAATAATGACGGATTTATCTGCAACCTCAGAAGAAAATGCATCCGGTACGGAAGAAGTTTCAGCGTCTGTACATGAACAATCGGAATATCTTGGTCAGATTGCAAGCTTAAGTAGCTTGTTAAGTGAAATGTCTGAACAATTAAAGGAGCATACAAAGAAGTACAAATTTTAATAATTAATCGTACATATAGCACAAAGGAACACAATTTTAGAAACCCCAAAGATGGAGGTATTAAGATGTATATTGCAAGGCAACCAATTTTCAATAAAGAAATGGATATCTATGGTTATGAATTGCTTTATAGGTCAAACTTTAATGCAAGCTCCTTTGGCGAAGCTAATCCTACGAATGCAACTGCAACGATTTTGAGTGACTTGTTTGAAACTGGCATTGATCAAATTGTTGATGGGACAAAGGCATTTATAAATTTTGATTATGACTTTATATTGTCTGACACAATTGAACTAATCGACCCCAATTCTTTAGTAATTGAGGTACTAGAAAATGTAATTGTTGATAATATGTTGTACGAAAGATTAAAAAAATTAAAAGAACTCGGATATAGAATTGCACTTGATGATTTTGCAGAAGATTATGATGATTACCAATTAGTGTCAATTGCAGATATTATCAAATACGATATCATAGTAACACCGCTGGATACCATTGGTATCGAAATCAAGAAAGCGCGTGAACAAAAAAAGATTATATTAGCTGAGAAAATAGAAACGGAAGAAGAATTTCTAAAGGCAAAGCAAATGGGCTTTCATCTGTTTCAAGGTTATTTTTTTAGTAAGCCCAGTATTATTAGTAAAGCAAATAATAAGAAATCAACTCAAGCAAGTTATGCCAGATTAATTGATGAAGTAAAGAAGGAGGAACCCTCCTATCAGGTTTTAGCTGAAGTAATAAAAACGGATGTAAACTTAGCTTATCGCCTAATGAAAATTATAAGCACTAAGCATAGTGAAGAATTGATGGATTCAATTAAAAAAGCTTTGGTATATATGGGTTTTAAAGAAATTGAGCGATGGATTAACATTTTAATGTTACGAGAGCTCTCCAACGAAAAACCGGTCGAATTGTTAAAGCTATCCTTAGTACGTACTAATTTCGGGGAGTATATAGCAACAAATAGTATTTATAAAAGAAAAAAAGCGGAAGTATCAATGATGTGCCTATTTAGTACCTTGGATGCCATGTTGGATATGCCCATGAAGGAGGCCCTATCAGAAATTGCTGTATCAGAAAATATTAAAAATGCTCTTATTCAAGATCAAGGAGAGTTAAGTCCTATATGGAAATTAATTCGATGTTATGAAGTTGGAGATTGGGAAAATGCTAGGAAAATATCAAATATCATTGAGTTTGATGAAAAGAGGTTGGCAGAAGGATATTTGAAGGCATTAAAATATGCGAATAATTTACTTGCCAGAATATAAGTAAGGCAGTCCTATTAATAATAAAAACTTATAAAGAAAATGCAAAAAACCGCTAGGACCTAGTACTCTACTCCTACATGAATAGGAATTATTCTTTGGATTACAATACCACCTCATTCCTATCATCGACGAAAGCAAAATAATTTAATCTAAAACAGAATCAGACAAACTAATTAATGTGCCAGATATTTTAACCTATGTAGTTGCATATAATAAATTAATTAAACTGCGTGGGGTATATATGCCGAACAACAAGGTAGATAATGAGTTAAGCTTGGCATTGGATGTGAATCCGGCAGAACGTGAAAAAGCAACAAATTTAGATGTAGGGTATACACCCGATACAGATATGTGGGAGCTAATTGTAAAATATAATGGCAGTTTGGAACCAATACGGGAACAGCTTAACATATCAGTAGTGGAATTAATGAATGGTTATGCAATAATTACGATACCGGAGTATTTGATTGAACGTTTATCAGACTTTGAGCAGATTGAATTTATAGAAAAACCAAAGCGATTGTTTTATGAAGTCAATGAAGGAAGAACTGCGTCCTGTATTAATCCATTACAAACAAGTACATATAATTTATTTGGTGTAGGGGTACTTGTGGCAGTAATTGATTCTGGAATTGATTATGCACATCCTGATTTTCGCAATCCAGATGGAACGACAAGAATAGCTGCGTTATGGGATCAGACAATTCCCGGTAGTCCACCTTTGGGGTATGATATCGGAACTCTTTATACGAGAGAAAGAATTAATGAAGCTCTGGTCACACCTATGCCAGAACGTATGGAGATAGTACCTAGTACGGACCTTACCGGACACGGTACACATGTAACAGGAATTGCAGCTGGTAATGGAAGAGCCAGTAATGGACTTTACCGGGGTGTAGCATCACAAAGCGATTTACTTATCGTAAAACTTGGATTATCAGTAGGAGAGTCCTTTCCAAAAACAAGCCAGTTAATGATGGCAATTGACTTTACTGTTCGCTATGCCATAGAGGTCAATATGCCAGTAGCAATTAACATAAGTTTTGGGAATAACTATGGTTCCCATACAGGTGCGTCGCTACTAGAAAGTTATATCGATGCAATGGCACTAACCTATAAAAATAGTATTGTTATTGGTACGGGTAATGAAGGAGCTTCGGGAAACCATACCCAAGGGATACTGACTATGAGTCAAAACTCCATTGTGGAGTTAGCAGTCAGTGAATACGAGTTTTCGTTGAATATTCAGATTTGGAAGAACTATTTTGATCATTTTGATATCATAATAACAGCACCTAACGGTACAAGAGTTGGTCCGATTCCAAGAATATTAGGAACACAACAGTTTACAGTTGGGCAGACGAAGATATTCTTATATTATGGAGAGCCTACACCATATAATCAACAGCAGGAAATATATATTGAGTTAATTCCAACAAATCGTTATATTAATTCGGGCGTATGGCGAATTGAGCTGGTGCCAAGGCGTATTGTCACAGGAAACTATGATATGTGGCTTCCGGCAGGGGGAATGAAGAATCCTGATACTAGATTTTTGACCTCCAGCGAATATACAACTCTAACAGTTCCCTCCACAGCTTTTGGAGCAATTAGTGTGGGAGCTTATGATGCTCACACAGATAGCTATGCGCCTTTCTCCGGTAGAGGCTTTACTCGTAATCTGATGATCAAGCCGGACCTAGTTGCACCGGGTGTTGATATTAATTCCTGTGCACCAGGTGGAGGGTATTCTGTTCGCTCGGGAACTTCTATGGCAACACCCTTTGTTACTGGAAGTGCAGCATTATTGATGCAGTGGGGAATTGTGGAAGGTAATGATGCATATCTTTATGGTGAAAAGATGAAGGCTTATTTAATTAATGGAGCAAGGCAATTAAGGATTGAAAGTATTTATCCCAACCGGACATTGGGATATGGTGCATTATGTTTGGAAAATACGTTTCGGTATATGAATATATGAAATTAGTAGAGTGTGTCGGTAAGTGATGCACTCCACTTTTTATATCACTTAAATCCAAGTAAGCGGATTGTAATAGCTGAATGGTTAATTTTAATTTGTTTACTAAATATCAAGATTATGATATTATCAGGGTAATAATTTTGAGAGGAGAGACACTATGCCAAACATTAGGCCTATATCGGATTTACGTAATAATTCAAACGAAATTGCTGAATATTGTAAGATGAATCATGAACCTGTATTTATAACTAAAAATGGTGTTGGAGAGCTTGCAGTTCTTTCTATTGAAGATTATGAACAGATGGTTACTAAATTATCGCTATATTCAAAATTAACAGAAGCAGAAGAAGACATCCTGGATAATGACGAGGGTGTGGACTTTTTTGAATTTGCCAAGGAGTTACGAGGTAAAGTCAATGGAACAATATAAGATAAAAATTTACAGGAAAGCACAGGGTGATCTTGAGGAGTTTGTTGCGTATTTAAATCAGTTCCATATTGAAACTGCAATAAAGTACTATGATCTTATTATATTTGAAATATCTAAGCTATCAAGCAATCCAAAGAGGTGTTCACTTGTCAGAGAAGATGTGCTTAGACGAAAGGGATATCGTTACCTTATAATAGTCAATTATATCGTATTCTTTGTAGTTAAGGATGGAACAATACAAATCAGAAGGATATTATATAACAAACAACAATATAAAGATTTTCTAAAGATTTATAATGTCGTTAGCAAACGAGTAGGGGGCTTTAATGATGAAAAAACAAAAGGTTTTTGTTATAGGGCATAAAAATCCGGATACAGATTCAATATGCTCAGCTATATCATATGCCTATCTAAAGAATAAAACAGATGATTTTGAATACATTCCAATGAGATCCGGTAAGTTAAGTGATGAGACAAGGTTCGTATTAAACCGATTTTCGATGGAAGAACCGGAACTTATGAAAGAAGCGGGAACTCAGGTAATAGATATGGAAATAAGAAAGGTAGAAGGTGTTGATCAGGGTATCTCATTAAAAAAGGCCTGGTCATTAATGAAGGAATTAAATGTGACAACACTTCCTATCACTCAAGAAAAAAAGCTGATTGGATTGATTACTACGGAAGATATTGCCCAGTCCTATATGGATATCTATGACAGTAGAATTCTGTCAACAGCGGATACACATTATAAGAATATTATAGAAACACTTGACGGGGAATTGGTCGTGGGCAGTGACGATATACACTTTAGTCAAGGAAAAGTCCTAATCGCAGCAGCAAACCCTGACCTTATGGAAAACTTAATCGATAAGGGAGATATGGTCATACTTGGAAATCGCTATGAGTCACAGCTATGTGCTATAGAAATGGAAGCGTCATGTATTGTGGTGTGTGAAGGCGCACCTGTTTCTATGACCATTAAAAAAATTGCAAAAGAACATAAATGTACAATCATCAGCTCCCCACATGATACCTATACGGTGGCAAGACTAATTAATCAAAGTATGCCTATCAAGTATTTTATGTGTACAAAGAATTTAATTTCATTTCAAACAGAGGATTATATAGAAGATATAAAAAATGTTATGGCTAAGTTTAGGCACAGATACTTTCCGGTGTTGGATAATTACAAAAACTATTTGGGCGTGATTTCCAGAAGAAATTTATTAAATGTATCTAAGAAAAAAATAATACTTGTTGATCATAATGAAAAAGGTCAAGCTCCGGATGGAATTATGGGAGCTGAAATTCTGGAGATTATTGATCACCATAGACTGGGCACGATTGAAACCATCAATCCAGTCTATTTCCGGAACCAACCTTTAGGATGTACCGCTACTATCATATATCAGATGTTTTGCGAAAAGGGAATCGAGATTCCCGGAAACATTGCAGGCTTATTATGTTCAGCTATTATATCCGACACCTTACTTTATTCTTCTGTAACCTGTACAGATATAGACAGAACAGCAGCAGAGAACCTAGCTAAAATTGCAAACATAGATAGTAAGGAATATGCGAAAGAGATGTTTAAGGCGGGAAGTGATTTGAAGGAAAAAACAGGTGAGGAAATCTTTCATCAGGATTTTAAAGTGTTTAATGTTGATGATAAACATCTGTTTATCGGACAGATTAATACTATCAATAACGATGAATTAGAAAACATTAAGCTTAAAATAACCGAGTATATGAAAGCTAAATATACAGAATCTGAAACAGAAATTGCGTATTTTATGCTAACCAGTATCCTGGAGGAGTCGACAAAGCTGATTTATTATGGAGAAAAGGCAAGGGAGATAGCTCAAGATGCATTTGAAGTGGAAGGGGATGAGTATTCCATGTATTTAAAAGGAATTATGTCCAGAAAAAAACAAGTTGTTCCTGCTTTGATAGAAGCTATCCAGGATTTATATGAGTAAGTTATTATTGATGCTGTTATATGTTCGCTCTCATTTGTGTGTGGGGGAGTTAATTTAGTAAAAATAGTTGACATAAAAATAATCATAGATAAAAGAATTATAGCTACTTTCTAGTAAGATATAGATTTAATTGAATTATACTTGGGAGGATAAATATGGCACTTTTAAGAAACCGAAAGATAGCATTTAAATTATGGTTGATGATATTACCCATTGGTTTAACCGCAATATTTGTTTTAATTGAGTTCTTCTATCAAACAAATAAAATAAGTGCGGATTCTAGAGAGATATACTATGATACAGTATATCAAAATGCCCAGCTTATAATTAATGCAGACCGTGATTATTATCAGGCACAGTTAGCGGAAAGAACGCTGGTATTATCTGGTGACACATTAAATCAGGAGGATAAAGACAATCTAATTAATGACTATAACGAAAACTGTAATCAAGTATTAGAGAGGGTTGGTGAGTTTCAGAAAGATGTAATGAAAAAGAAGGATTTAAACTCATTTTCTATAGAGGGATCACTTACGATGCCGGAATTATTTGATAATTTTTTTGCTGAATTTTCTGAATGGCAAACGACATATGACCCAGCTACCGGAATAGGTGATGAGGCAGCAAAAAATGCGATATTTGAGAATGCCAGGGATGAACTGAATACGATGACAGAGTTGTTAGATGCATATGGTAATTCTGAAAAGGAGAGAATGGAGAAAGAGCGGTATACAAGCCTGATAACAATCATTATTATCATTGGTATTGCTGTGGCGCTGGTTACTGTTATCTGTCTATATATCGTCCGATTTATTCGTAATAACCTTGTAAAATTAACTCAGAATATGAATGCCTTGGCACAAAATGACTTGACCTTTGATGCACATAATACAAATAGCAAGGATGAGCTTGGAGTTCTAGCAAATTCCATTGGAACATTAATTGGTTCACTACGTGGAATTATCACACAGTTAGTAAAAACTTCTGACTCATTATCAGTAGCATCGAGCTCCATGAGAGTAAATTCAGATGAAGTAACCACATCCATGAATGAGATTGCAAAGACAATTGGCGAAATTGCTGAAGGCGCTTCCAATCAAGCAGAGGACGCACAAAATCTTGTTCATGAGATTTCTAATTTAGGTGAGGCAGTAACGAAAAGCGCCAAAAGTACCAGGGAATTGTCCAATGCCAGCGAAAGGATTATGGTCGCAAGTAAGGAAGGCTTAGATAAGGTTAATAAGTTAGAAGAAATCACGATAAAAAATCAAGAGTCTTTCGAATCCATCTTTTTAGCAATTGATATTACAAACAATAACGCAGGAAAAATTGGTGAAGCAAGTGCAATGATATCGGATATCACAAAGAAAACAAAGCTACTTGCACTGAATGCATCTATCGAAGCTGCAAGAGCGGGAGAATCAGGCAAAGGGTTTGCAGTTGTTGCAGAAGAGATAACGAAGCTGTCGGAACAGTCAAAGAATGCAACCCTGGTAATTGATAAAATGCTACAAGAATTAACCGAGGGCATTTATAAAGCTAATTTGCAAAGTAATTTGGTGAAAAATGCGGTCAAGATTCAGGCGGTTAGCGTAGATGAAACGAAGGATAGTTATTTATCCATAGTCAGCGCTCTTGACAACATTAATGAGGAGATTATCAACCTGGACGTTATATCAAAGGGTATGGAGCAAAGCCGAGCTGTTGTAGCAGACGTTGGCTCAAACGTATCTGCAATATCGGAAGAATCCGCTGCAAGTACGGAGGAAACCTCTGCAACCACGGAAGAGGTTCTAGCTGCCATGACGAACATAAACCAGATCGGTATGGAGGTTAATGATCTTGTAATTGAATTGAAGGGCTTAATTGATAAATTTAAGATAGCAAATGACAACCTGCCGAATCATTAAGGAAGCGATATAATTTTGTAACAAGTCACTTTAGCAGGAAATAGATGGTTTTGCTATAAAATATGTATTGAGAGTTTAATGCAGAAAAAATCAACATGTATTTAATGGCTCTATAGACGGTAAGGAAGAAATTTTTGTATTTCGTTCATTACCGGATGTAGAGCTTTTAATCGTGATAAGGGAAACAATTTATCATTTTATTTTGTTTATATAAATATAAAGCGTTAGTGTAACCACTTGTTCATAGTATTGTACAACCCTGTTGAATAGTGGGCTGACTTAGGATAAAATTAATCAAGTGTGAAATACATTTTGTGATTAGGATGATTTCTACAAGGAGAGGTAAGATATGAACATACAAATATTTGGTACGAAAAAATGCTTTGATACTAAGAAGGCAGAACGATATTTTAAAGAACGTAATGTAAAATATCAGATGATAGATATAAAGGAAAAAGGTTTAAGTAAGGGTGAATATATAAGTGTTAAGCAAGCAGTAGGTGGACTAAATTTAATGCTTGAGGAAAAAGGTAAGGATAAGAATACATTGGTTCTGATGAAATATCTTTCGGAGGAGGACAAGGATGAGAAAGTGTTGGAAAATCAACAAGTTCTAAAGACGCCCATTGTGAGAAATGGAAAGCAGGCAACCATAGGGTATCAGCCGGAGGTATGGAAGGGTTGGAGTTAGTTATTTAAACAAAGCCAATTCCGATAGATTATTGAGGCAGGTAATTAATCAGACATTTTAAATGCTTATAAATATTAATTTATAAGATTATCACATATTAAAAACCATCCCCCTAAAGATTATATCTTTAGGGGGATGGTTTTTTACCATATAAAATAAAACTACTTAAATCCACATCAATTAGATAAATATGATGACAAAGAGCATTATAGCATAAATAAATAGAAAAATACAGCTTTGTACACAAGAGGTTATTTACAAAATAATATAAAAATTCCCATTAATGCAGTTGACAATTATTTCTATTAGTATTATTATATATTTATAAATTGATTTACCATACAAAATTAAACTGAATGGAAAGGGTTTGAGATATGTTACTAGCTCACAGAGAAGAAGATTTAAATGGGAGTATTTCAGAACAATCCTTAGAAGACCATTTATATGCAACAGGCAAAATGGCGGGTGAAATTGGACAAAGTATTGGGCTTGAGTCTTTCATGACTCTTGCGGCTTACCTGCACGACGTGGGGAAGTCAGATCGTAACTTCCAACATTATATTCAAGGAAGCAAAAAGCAGCATATCAATCATTCTTCCGCAGGTGCAAAAGTACTGTATGATTACATTGAGGCTGACGAAGAATTAAGAGAGTTCAAAAACAGAAAAGGAAAGTTCAACTATTTTCTTGAAGTGTTAAGTTATATCATTCTAGGTCACCATGGATTATTTGATAGTATTAATAGGGATGGAATGGAATCTAATTCCCATCGAAGGCTTCGCTATGATGAAGAAGGTGACTATCATTACTTAGAAGACGTAGTTCCTTTTGTCCAAGCGATGGACCGGGGGTTGCAGGAGCTGGGTAAAAAGTCGATTTTGATATTTATTCGAGATGCATATCAGGAGTTTATAATTATCTATGATAAATTAGATGTTCTGGCAAATAAGAACAACAACGGTGAAAACAAAAAGGACGAAAAGGAATATTACATTTCCTGTCTCATGAGGTTATGTCTTTCAATTTTAAAGGAAGCAGATATTTATGATTCCGCCAATGCCTTTCATGTGCCAAAACAACATATCTGGATGGAAGAGGGACGAAATAAAGTTTGGGAAGAGTCTGTTGAGAAAATAGAAGAAATGTACCTTAAATATGAAATGGAGTCAAATTCCTCGAGATTAAATGAAACAAGGAATCGATTAGCAGCCTTATCGAAGGAAGCAGCATTAAGAAACAGGGATGGCATCTTTAAGTTAGAATTACCTACTGGAGCAGGGAAGACGAAGGCGGGACTTCGATATGCACTAGCCAATGCCAAAGAGTTTCACCGTAATCAGATTTTTTACATAACAGCATTTCTGTCTGTGTTAGAGCAGAACGCAGCTGAGATTAGGGGGATTGTAAAAAATGATGAGGTGATACTGGAACATCACAGCAATATAGTAGAGGATAGAAAGGACGAATTAGAAGAGAAAGAGGATGATGAATATAGGCACCAGACTTACCTAAAGGAAAGTTGGGAACAACTGATTATTTTGACTACAATGGTACAATTTCTTAATACGCTCTTTAAAGAAAAGTCCAGTAATATAAGAAGATTTTGTAAGTTAATTAATTCCGTTATAGTGATTGACGAGGTTCAAAGTTTACCTCTTAAGATATTGTCTAATTTCAACCTTATGATGAATTTTATGAAGGAAATTATGCACTGCAATATTGTACACTGTACCGCAACCCAACCAGTACTGGACAATTCAGCAATGCGTTATCCGATACGCTACGGGAATGAAGAGGATAGGTTGGCAGAGATAATTACCTTGTCAACAAAGGAGATGCAAGTATTTCAACGAGTAGATTTTTATAATCTGACAGGAGATGACGCACGAACGTTTATCACAACAAAGGAACTTACGAATCGAATTCAAAAGGAACTTGAGACATTTCAAAGTTGTCTGGTGGTACTGAATACAAAATCTGCAGTGACAAAGCTATGTGATGAGTTGGAAAAGACTTTACTTGATTGTGAAATCATATATCTCACAACAAATCTTTGTGCAGCACATCGCCTGGAGCTAATATCTAAAATGAAGGCGAAGCTGGTTCAGAGCCGGAAAGGCAAAGCTAATCAAAAAATAGTTTGTGTTAGTACACAGCTTATTGAAGCTGGTGTAGATGTGGATTTTGATGTCGTTTTCCGCTCTGTTGCAGGAGTTGATAGTCTGGTCCAGTGTGCTGGAAGGTGTAACAGAGAAGGAAAACTTCAAATCAATGGGAGAAATGCGAAAGGTAAGCTATACATTATACAATATGTAGAAGAAAACTTATCTAATCTACCGGAAATAAAAGCTTCATCGAATGCTACAGAAGCAGCTCTTCGATCTCTGGGACAGGAGGTGCTTCGAGAAACAAACAAACTAAAGCTAGAAGATCTGCAAGCTTCTTATTATGATAAGTATTATGTCAATAACCAAAAATTTATGGACTATATTAATGTAAAAAGAAAAAGTAATATGGTGGATGAGCTTGGATTAAACCAGTTAGTAAGGGCGGATTTTCATATGGTAAGGTCAAAAGAAAGAATGCCCAGGCTGTTCCAATCCTTTAAAACAGCAGCAGAGAATTTTGAAGTTATTCAGCAGGGGACCACGGGAGTAATTGTAACCTATCAAAATCAAGAGCTGTTAGATAAGCTGGAGCTGGCAATGGGAAGGAAAAATTATGCTGAGATAAAAGTATTATTACACAAGTTACAAAGATACACCATAAACATACATTTATCTGACAAATTACAACCATTTATTTGTGAAAACAAGGAATATAATGTATATTTCTTGGGAAAAGAGTATTATAATGGAAAAAGAGGTGTTACAACAATAGAGTTGGCAAACTTAATTATATAAGAAGGAGGTTCTATGGAAAATAAATTTAAATCAAATCCCTTTTATTATCGAGTGATTGGGGATTACGCGCTTTTTACAGATCCGGTTACAAAAGGCGGTGGGGAAAAATATACCTATCAAGTGCCCACATACCAGGCATTAAAGGGAATAACTGAGCAGATATATTGGAAACCGACGATTATTTATTACATCGATGCTGTAAAGGTTATGAAGCGAATTACGACAGAGACTAAGGGCATACGAGCGCCCTTAAAGGATGGAAGTAATGACCTTAACTACTACACCTATTTAAGAGACGTGGAATATTTGGTTCAGTTCCATTTCGAATGGAATGAAAGCCGGACGGAGCTTGCTGAAGATCGCAATGAAATAAAACATGAGCAATTAATTCTGCGATCATTGTCAAAAGGAGGAAGAAGAGATATATTCCTGGGAACTAGAGAATGTGTAGCTTATGTGGAACGATTAAGAGCAGAACAATTTCAACATGCAGTTTCCCCTTATAAAGAGGAAAAGTTGTCCTTTGGAATTATGTTTCACTCCTTTCAATATCCGGATGAAAACTTAGATAGCAGTAAGAATGTGTTAATTTCAAATTTTAGCAATACTGCCATGGATGAAGGATGCATTACTTTTATAAGACCGGAAGAATGCCAGATCCATCATTCACTTAAGAATTATAATTTTAAGACCTTTACAAAAGATAATGTAACATTTGCGGAGGAGGAATGCAAGCTTCTTCCAGAGGAGGTGGAGTAATTGAGTGTTCTGAGCGCACTGTATCAAACCTATAATAAGGCCTTGGAAAACAAGCTGGTAGACAGGACAGACAACCTGGAACAGCAAACAGTCTTATTACCAGTCTACCACTCTAGTAAGAAGTCTACCGGGTCAAATGACATGATTGAAATTCTGCTTTCGGAAGCGGGCAGCTTTATTAAAGCGGAATGGATACCCAAGGATAAAATAGCCATCTTTCCTGTAACAGAAAGTTCGATCATCCGGGCGGGTAAAGTAATTGCACCGCATCCACTGTGCGATGAGCTATCCTATCTTTCAAAGGAGATTGACCAAGAAAAACATAAGGAATATGAAAGGGTATTAAAGAACTGGCTTTCCTATTCAAAAGATGGCAATACCAATGGCTTGCTGGAGATAGTCTCAGGTTACATATTACAAGGTGACGTGCTGAAGGATTGTGTTAGTTCACTCCTTGCTAATACACAGTATCAGTGGGGAGAGGGCAACTCGGTAATTATAAACCAGGGGGACAAATCAGAAAAGATACTTAAACTGGACAAGACCTTTGTGACTTTTCAGGTTGAAACAACAATGTCCACGCAGGCAAATCTTTCGGTTACGTCTAATCAGAAATTGCATCAGCATTACATTGAATTTGTGAGGTTCATGAATAAGGAACAACCACAGGAACAATGTGATATATCAGGGGAAAGCACTTATTGTGTGTCAAGACACAGAGGGCTTATGGGCAATGCTAAATTAATCTCCATCAGTAATCATAACGAGACGTATTACGGACGATTTATTACGGGAGAAGAAATTATACACATTGGTTACGAAGTATCACAAAAGATACACCTCATGTTGAAGTATTTATTGGAAAATGAGCAGAACAGACGACAGATTGGAGAGTCCTGTTTTATTGTCAACTGGTTCTCGAATGATATCGGCAATGAGAGTGCAATTAATGTACTGGATGCTTGTGCACCATTTGACGATATGACGGAAGAAGATGCAGATAACACGCATCTAAGTTCCTTGGGTGGAGGTGTAGCTTCTGAAATAAATGATTATCTTACAGGAACACAAAAAAAGATTTCACCGGACAGTAGATTCTATCTGATGATATTAGATAAGAGTTCCAACGGACGTATATCTGTAAAGTATTTTAGAGAGCTTCCAAAATCAGATTTATTTAATCGAGTTGAGCAATGGTATCTTAGTACCAGTTGGTCGTTTTATAATGCAACAGTAAGTAAAGTAACTAAGCAGACACCACCCTTGTTTCGTTATATTGATGCTGTTTTTGGACTTGAAAATGAGAAGGGATTTATGGAATGTCGGAATAAAAAGCTTAGGACGAAGACAATGGAACGAGTGCTTCCCTGCATCATAGAACAGAGAAGACTTCCATTAGATATCAAAAGCAGAATGCTGGAAAACTTATGCCATAGGAACTCCTATGATAAAGCTTGGAACCAGGCAATTGCAATTGGGTGCTCCGTGTTTAAAAAATATCAGATAGATTATAAGCATAAAGGAGAGGTGAGTGAAATGCTGGATGAAAATAACAAGGACAGAAGCTATTTGTATGGCAGGTTATTGGCAATATACGAAAAAATGGAACTGGATTCACTAAAAAGCACAGTGGTGACAGGGGATGAGAAGCGAAATGCAAATGACGATAAGCGTGCTACGAATGCAGAACGACTTTGGACAGCCTACTCAAAAAGGCCTGCTAGTACTCTAATAACTCTTGCTGGGAAAATTCGTCCTTATATGGACAGGCTAACAAAGAAAAATCCAGGATTAGCCATTAGTCATGACAAATTAGTTACTCATGTTATGAATAAATTGGTTGAGACAGAAGAGTTTAACTGCATGAAGAACAAAGCTTTGGACGAGAATTTTATCTTCGGATATTATGCACAAAAACAGGAGTTTTATAAGAAAAGTAGTAAAGAGAATAAGGAAACTGATAATAACAAAGAGGAGGTAATGAGCAATGACAGCAATTGATAAGAAAATTGATTTTGTAATGTTTTTTACAGTGAATGGAGCAAATCCCAATGGAGATCCATTGAACGAAAATATGCCAAGAACAGATTATGAGGGATTTGGTGAAATTAGTGATGTATGTATTAAACGCAAAATTAGAAACCGTATGCAGGATATGGAGAAGGCAATATTTGTACAAACTAATGATCGAATTGATGATGGCCTGAAGTCTTTGGAGGATAGGTTTGAAGTGTTCTTTAGCAGGGATACGAAAAAAGATCCGGATAACAAAATACATCAGGTGTCCTGTGAGAAATGGCTGGATGTGCGTAGTTTTGGACAGGTAATGACTTTCCTGGGACGTTCTGTTGGAATCAGAGGACCTGTTTCCATCACATTAGCTAAGAGTTTAAGCCCAATCGATGTTATCAGTATGCAGATTACCCGCAGTACCAATGGTATGAAAGCCAAGGAAGGGAAAGAACGTTCTTCTGATACAATGGGAACTAAGCATTTTATCGAATTTGGAGTATATCAGGTAAAGGGAAGCATCAATTGTTATTTTGCAGAAAAGACAGGATTTACTTCAGAGGATGCAGAAGTAATACAGGAGGCATTAAAAACGCTGTTCGTGAATGATTCTTCTTCCGCGAGACCGGAAGGAAGTATGGAAGTAAAGGAACTTTACTGGTTTACGCACCCATCAAAGACAGGGGTAGCCTCCAGTGCGAAAATACATGATTTAGTAGAAGTAAAGCTGATAGATGATAGTAAAAAGCCAGCGAAATATGAAGATTATAAAATAGGATTAAAAAAGGAGAAGCTTGTAGCATTAGAAGATAAAGGGTTGCAAGTTGAGAGAATTGAAGGATTATAAAGAAGAGGACTATCTCATGATTTCCGGAATCCAGCATTTTATGTTTTGCCGAAGACAGTGGGCTTTGATCCATGTGGAACAGCAATGGGAAGAGAATTATTTTACTGTGGACGGAGAATTAAAACATGAAAGAGCGGATAATCCGGAATATCGTGAGAAGAGAAAAGATACGATAACGGTGCGTGCCCTGCAAGTAAAATCCAGGTCATTGGGTATAACAGGAAAATGTGATGTTGTGGAATTTAAGAAAGAGGAGACAGGAATTTATATTCCACAATATAACGGACATTTTACTGTAGCACCGATTGAATACAAGAGAGGAAAACCAAAGGAAGATAACTGCGATAAGCTTCAATTGCTGGCAGAAGCTTATTGCTTGGAAGAGATGCTGGAAACTCAAATTGAGAAAGGCTATCTGTTCTACTTTGAAACCCGAAGAAGAGAAGAAGTTTATTTTACAGAGAAGTTACATAAGCAGATGAAAGATGTATTTGATGAAATGCATACCTATATGAATCGAGGTCATACACCTAAAGTAAGGACAGGTACTAAGTGCAAAACCTGTTCCTTAAAAAATATCTGTCTACCAGAACTCAATAAAAATAAAGCAGTTAGCAAATATATTCAGGGGAGGATATCAGAATGAGACAGCTTTTAAATGTTTTATTTATAACTAAACCTGAAGTTTATTTGGGCTTGAGTGACGAAAATATTACCGTCCGTGAGAACGATAGCGTAATAGCCAGGTATCCATTACATAATCTGGAAGGTGTTGTAAGCTTTTCTAACATGGGGCTAAGTCCTGCTCTTATGGAGAAATGCGTCGAGCAAAATATATCTATTTGCTTCCTAACACCAACAGGTAGATTTAGAGCTAGAGTAATCGGTGAGACCAGAGGAAATGTGTTACTTCGAAAGAAGCAATATCGAGTTGCAGACAATGGAGATGAGAGTCTTTCGATTGCCCGGAATTTTATTCTTGGAAAAATATATAACGAAAAATGGCAGTTAGAACGATACATTAGGCAATATCCCTTAAGGATACCATTAGAAGAGATGGAAGAAGCTTCTTTAAGTCTTAGCAATTTTATGATGGAAGTTCAGAGAAGTGATAGCCTGGACCAATTACGTGGTTATGAAGGTAGTGCACAGGTAGCTTATTTCAGTGGATTTGATCATATGATACTAAATCAAAAGGATGAATTCTATTTTCATGAGAGAAGTAAACGTCCGCCTGAGGATCGTGTAAATAGTTTATTATCATTTGCATATACCCTTCTAGCAAACGATATTACTGCAGCTTTGGAAACGGTTGGACTTGATCCTTATGTTGGATTTATGCATCAAGACAGACCGGGAAGAGCATCATTGGCTAATGATTTAATTGAAGAATTAAGGGCACCAGTAGCGGATCGATTTGTCTTATCGTTAATTAATCGGAAACAATTGCAAGCAGATGATTTTGAGATTAACGAAAATAACTCGGTATATATAAAGGATTCAGCTAGAAGAATTTTTATAAGTGAATGGCAAAAGAATAAGCAGGAGGAACTTACACATCCATTTTTAGGTGAAAAAATATCCTGGGGGTTAGTTCCATATGCACAAGCTATATTGTTAGCCAGACATTTAAGAGGTGACCTCGAACAATATCCACCATTTTTCTGGAAATAGGAGAACGTTATGTATGTCTTGATTACATATGACATTAATGTAACCTCACCCAAGGGACAAAGCAGATTACGTAAGGTGGCAAAAACATGTGTCAACTATGGGCAGAGGGTTCAAAATTCAGTTTTTGAATGCAAAGTAAATGAGGCTGAATTATTAAAGTTAAAAAATCTGCTGATAGACATTATTGATACAGAAACAGATAGTCTTCGAATTTATCGCTTGGGTGATAATTATGATAAAAAAGTTCAACATGTAGGTGCTAAGAATACCTATAAATTTGATGATGCATTGATTTTATGATCAATGCGAACCTAAAGCTCTCATAGAAATATAGGGGTGTTCGCACTTTAAATTGAACCAATATGGCTAATAAAAGTTAATTTTATATTGTAGTAAATGTTTAAGAGTAATATATGGTTATATGTTGTGAGTAAAAACACAATATATAGCTGTCACATCCTTTATGGATGTGTGGATTGAAATTCATCTCCGCAAGAGGCTACTGAACATCGAAACTGTCACATCCTTTATGGATGTGTGGATTGAAATTTTCTTATATTCTATTAATCTACCGTGTGATATCCGTCACATCCTTTATGGATGTGTGGATTGAAATATTTATAATTTCGACTTTAGTTCTAGTCTTCGAATGTCACATCCTTTATGGATGTGTGGATTGAAATCTTTATTGGTTGACTGCTTATACCCTTCTACACAATCGTCACATCCTTTATGGATGTGTGGATTGAAATTATCGTTGCATTAGTTAACTTTGGCAAGCAAGCGTCACATCCTTTATGGATGTGTGGATTGAAATAAGAGGGTTTTCGTTTTCTTCGATGATTACATAGTCACATCCTTTATGGATGTGTGGATTGAAATATGTGGATATCACAGCAATCAAACCAAACACAAGCGTCACATCCTTTATGGATGTGTGGATTGAAATTCGAAAGGCGGTTGATGTAATACCACAGCGTAGCAGTCACATCCTTTATGGATGTGTGGATTGAAATTTTATACTCATGGGATTAACGCAGCCCTAATTGCCAGTCACATCCTTTATGGATGTGTGGATTGAAATTTTTTCTCCAACTAACCATGATATCGAAACACCTGTCACATCCTTTATGGATGTGTGGATTGAAATCTTGGATACTTTAACGAAATTGGTGAGGGTCTTTTTAGTCACATCCTTTATGGATGTGTGGATTGAAATCTAAGCTTGCTACAGGAACAGTTATACCTCCTAGTCACATCCTTTATGGATGTGTGGATTGAAATCAAGGATGTTTCCGGTGATATAAAAATCTTATTATGTCACATCCTTTATGGATGTGTGGATTGAAATAAAATTATTTTGTATGTTTATCACACTCCTTTTACGTCACATCCTTTATGGATGTGTGGATTGAAATCTAACATATCAGACCTACATATCGATTACACCGAGGGTCACATCCTTTATGGATGTGTGGATTGAAATCAGTTGCAGTACCACCAGCGATTGAGATATTATTGTCACATCCTTTATGGATGTGTGGATTGAAATCCTTCATGGTCAATATATGACAAATCGATTAGATGTCACATCCTTTATGGATGTGTGGATTGAAATATAAATAAAAAATCTAGGATTCCTGAACGTTTTCGTCACATCCTTTATGGATGTGTGGATTGAAATTTCCTTGGGATCAACCTTTTTCGGTATGGATCTAGTCACATCCTTTATGGATGTGTGGATTGAAATGAATATTTTTAATTCCATACATTGCCCTTTCTGCGTGGTCACATCCTTTATGGATGTGTGGATTGAAATTAAATGAAAAAAATAAAAACCAATAGCTTATTGAAAAGTCACATCCTTTATGGATGTGTGGATTGAAATAAGATATGGAATCAGCAGCTACGGCTGAGATTACCGTCACATCCTTTATGGATGTGTGGATTGAAATTTTTAACAAGTAATGATAAGCCTCATCAGAACCTGTCACATCCTTTATGGATGTGTGGATTGAAATATCTGTTGCAGATTCAAATATAAGTTCAAGAGCAGTCACATCCTTTATGGATGTGTGGATTGAAATTCTCTGCTCTTCCTCCAGCAATTCGTGCCGTTAGAATCGTCACATCCTTTATGGATGTGTGGATTGAAATTTAATTTACAAATACTTCTGATTGCAAAATACAAAGTCACATCCTTTATGGATGTGTGGATTGAAATTTGTAATCTTTGCTTATCATTTGTGTATACCCCCTGTCACATCCTTTATGGATGTGTGGATTGAAATACAAAGTTTGTAGATGTTATCGCCTACTATTTCGTGTCACATCCTTTATGGATGTGTGGATTGAAATAAAGCTGTTTATAACTTCCTTTTCTTCCTGTGTCAGTCACATCCTTTATGGATGTGTGGATTGAAATATTTTGTGCATTAAAATTGCATCAGGGTCATGATGTCACATCCTTTATGGATGTGTGGATTGAAATCATTATAAACTGTGATACCCAAGTACATTTTTGAGGTCACATCCTTTATGGATGTGTGGATTGAAATTGATGTTGTATTTATTATTGATTGGGATAGAATAGGTCACATCCTTTATGGATGTGTGGATTGAAATACTTAAGCAAGGCAATCTTCTCCTGCTCTGCCTCTGTCACATCCTTTATGGATGTGTGGATTGAAATTTGCAACGGTAAAGATATTAACAAAGCTTTATCCGTCACATCCTTTATGGATGTGTGGATTGAAATATCTGTATATTTTTCTTTGTCAATGGTAAACCAGGTCACATCCTTTATGGATGTGTGGATTGAAATCGATTATCTTGAATAATCTACCAATTTATACTAGTCACATCCTTTATGGATGTGTGGATTGAAATAAAGGTGGCGCAAAAAGCAATCACGGGAGCCGCAACGTCACATCCTTTATGGATGTGTGGATTGAAATCATTGAGCTCTTAATTTTTTAGTGCAACGCTCACACGTCACATCCTTTATGGATGTGTGGATTGAAATTAAGTGCAATATAGCACAGAAAGTCGAGGAAATCAGTCACATCCTTTATGGATGTGTGGATTGAAATGGATGGAGTAGTTGATCTATTTAAAAATTCTTTGGGTCACATCCTTTATGGATGTGTGGATTGAAATCATTTTCGGAAATGCTAATCTTATATCTAGCCTGATGTCACATCCTTTATGGATGTGTGGATTGAAATATTGCATATAATTTGACCAATCGCTCTGCTACAAGTCACATCCTTTATGGATGTGTGGATTGAAATATATAAAAAACCTCCTCTGTAATTAATCCCTAAATATAGTCACATCCTTTATGGATGTGTGGATTGAAATTTTTGTCCAGGTCGGGAGATAAAACCTTGCCGTAGTCACATCCTTTATGGATGTGTGGATTGAAATCGGCAACGTTAAAAATTGTAGTCCCTTTTGATATAGTCACATCCTTTATGGATGTGTGGATTGAAATATTTCTGTTACTCTTGCGGCTACCTCTTCAACGCTCGTCACATCCTTTATGGATGTGTGGATTGAAATCCCAGTAGACTTATTATTATAGACACATATTTTTGTCACATCCTTTATGGATGTGTGGATTGAAATTTGCCTTGACAGAAAAGGTTATATGCTTCGTTATAGTCACATCCTTTATAGATGTGTGGATTGAAATCTTTATCATTTCGCCTTTATCAGTAACATGCATAGTCACATCCTTTATGGATGTGTGGATTGAAATATGATGCTATAACCGAAAAGCAAAGAGAGATGGGGCACATCCTCTATAGATGCATTGATTGAAGTCCATTGAATGTAGTTAATGCTTTTTTTAATATGTATATATAATCTAGAATAAACCCGCTACACCTCACATAAATTATACAAAAAGTATAAGGTGTATTATGAAAATGCAATGGAAAGAATTACTCGTTAGTATTGCAATCAGCTTAGGAGTTGGTGCTCTATCAGGTTTTTTAACAAGAAATAGTATGTCCATATATCAGGAATTGGTTAAGCCACCACTGTCACCGCCAGGGTGGGTGTTTCCTGTTGTATGGACAATTCTTTATGTTCTAATGGGGATTTCAGCATATCTGATTTATACCTCTGATTCAAAAGATAAGGATAAAGCTTTAAGTATCTACGCACTTCAATTAGTAGTTAATTTTTGCTGGTCATTGGTATTCTTTAACAAGCAGAACTACATATTGGCGTTTCATATCTTAGTAGCACTATGGGTACTTATTATTTACATGATTAAAACATTTCGAGAGATTAATCCTTTAGCTGCATACTTACAAATTCCATATTTGCTATGGGTAACCTTTGCTGGGTATTTGAATTTAGCTATTTATCTGCTGAATAGATAGATGGTATAAATATACATTTTATAGAGGATAAAAATGCTTTTATGCATAGATAAAATAGTTAGTTGAGTGGTTTAATTAACATGATTGTATTAAGTGCATATAAAAGAGGTGATTTTTTGTGCACAATGATGCAATTATCATAATAATACAATTATTTTTGTTCAATTAGAACAAGTAAAGCTCTTGACAAATTTCGTATATAAGATTAAAGTGTAAGTAGAAATACCTATATTTTGATAAAATGTAGTATTTTGTGACAAAGTAGAATGGTATTTTAACAAATCTCTCATCCAATGAAACAATTAATTAATATAATTCAGTTTGGAGAGGGAAATTTTTTGCGTACTTTCGTAAGTTTTACGGAAGAGCGTGTGGGGGCAAAGGTTATAATTATTTATAACGTAAAGGTTTAAGAAACTATCTTAAAGGGAGGAATAACTCTTAATGAAACAAATGATTAACCGCTTATTAAAAAGTACAAGATCTCAGATGCTGCTTATTATTGCTTTAAATCTTGGTTTATCCCTGCTATTGCTTGTAATACGATTTATTAGCGCTGATGTTGCATCGGTTCTGCTTCCGATTGGCCTGATTATTATGATGGTTTCTATAGGATATTTATTGTTTCTGTTTATCCGATTTTTCCGTTCGATTGATATTATCGACGAAAGTGCAGTAATGTTGTCACAAGGTAATCTGAATATTAATGATATTACATCAGGTAAAACCAAAGGACTTGAGGTTCTTACGTCTGCAGTTGACGATATGAAACGTAATCTTCTTAGTTATATCGAGTCCACCAAAAGTAATGTAATTATTTTGTCCGATGCAGTTGATAAAGTAACCAAGAGCATCGATATGAGTTATAAAGGAAATGAACAAATAGTGGCAAATATGACCTCCGTTGCTGAAAAAGCACAGGAGCAGTTAAAGAATGCGAAGGAATCACTCGAAGGCATTGAAGCAGTAAGTAAAGGTGCTTCAAAAATTACCACCACTTTGGCTAGCCTGGATAGTTTCGTTGAAAATACGGTAAAATTAACTTCTGATGGAACTGCCCATCTTGGTAAATATAATGAGCAGATGGAAGTGATTTCAACAAACCTCGCAGATACAACTTCATTTATTGCTAACTTAAAATCATATCTTTCCGATATTAATCAATTTGGCTCTCTCATTATCAATATTACTGAGCAACTACGTCTCCTATCCCTTAACTCACAGGTTGAGGCTGCAAGAGCAGGAGATGCAGGTAGAGGCTTCCGTGTTGTTGCACAGGAAATGAACAAGTTATCTGACCAGACGAGAGACAGTGTTACACAGATTAACAAACTGTTGGAAAATGTAATGAAGAGTAATGCAAAAGTAAGTGAGTCCCTTAACAATGTAAATACCAGTTTTAATATAAGTAAGACCATCTTTGCTTCTGTAAATGAATCCTTTGATATCATCAATAAGAATGCAAATATCCTGAATTCTGATGTTAAGACTGTATATGAAGAATCCAGAATGATTAGTGAGAATACCATTGGTATTAGTAGACAGAGTTCAATTTTATATGATGTTTCAAATGAAATCTCAAGTATCACAGAGGATGTGGCAGCAGTAACGCAGGAAGAGCTTGCTGAAAATGAAGAAATTAGTAATCAAGCACAGTCCTTAAAGAAGATGCTATCCAGTATTGAAGTTCTGTTGAAGAGATACAAAACATCAGTTGATCCGGTAGCAGCAGCAAGCTCCAGACCACTTAAGATTGTTATGGTAAGTCCTTCTAGTAATTCCTTCTGGGAAGCTGTTCGACAAGGTGCATTTTATGCACAGACAGAACTAAAGGGTAAGAATGTAGATATTGAGTTGATTACCTTTGAGAAAGAAGACAATGAATTTGTTCAAAGTATATTAGAAAAGATAGATAACAGTTGTGACGGGCTTATTCTTCCGGGCTTTATTAAGGATGTAAAGGTGCTGGTAGACCGAGCAAATACGAGAAATATACCAGTTATGGCATATAATTGTGATTTTGCAGAAGGTATTAAGAGACTTTCTTATTTTGGTCCGGATATAAAGAAAGTTGGTTCTCTGGCAGGAGAAATGTTGGCTAGAGGTATTGAAGAAGAAGGTCGTGTAATCATTTTCAAGGGTGATACAACCTCGTCAATTAACCAAATCCGAAGCGAGCATGCAAAGAAAGCTTTAGCAAAATTCAAGGATATTAGTATTGTGGCTGAAGTATCAGATGTCACTATCAATGGACTTGTTAATAAAAAGCTAAAAGAAATTTTATATGAGCAGCCAAACACGAACGGTATTATCATCGTTGGTACTGGTGTGCCAGGTGCAGCAAGGGCAATTGAAGAACTACATATGGTTGGTAAAGTAAAGATTTTCTGCTTTGATTATGATGATGAGATTATAGAATTAATTAGAAAAGGCGTGGTTTACAAGGCTATGGGACAAGATCCATTTGGTCAAGGTCACGATCCTATCATTTATCTCTACAATTATCTTGTAGCCAATCAGGTACCTGAAAATGTAACTTATACACGAACAGAAGTAATTGACATTAGAAGCGTATAAGGATACAAGGATGAAACACTGGTAATAAAAAATAACTATTGAAGCATCTCAATGGGATACATATATCCTACGAGATGCTTCATTTTGCATTTTTTTGATTATATTTCTATAAAATTAGAAGATTCAACCAATATAATCTTGAAGAAATTGTAAGAATAATATAATATAAAAATAAATGTAACTAACCAGAACCAAGCTCGAAAACCTGAGGTTTCCTCGCTGCTTGGCTCTCATAGGTGTAGTATCGTGGGTAAACGTTTTAATATTGAGTAGGAGGGCAAATACATGGCATTTTTTGATAAAGTTGGAGAAACTATCTCAACTAAGAGTAAGGATGTAGTAAAAAAGGCAAAGGATCTTGCAGAAATATCAAGCCTGAACAGTCAGATCAATACACAGGAAGAAATAGTTAATAAAACTTTTATTGAACTTGGGCGTACCTATTATGAAGAACATAAAGATATAACTGATGATGTTCATGCGGCTCAAATGAATATAGTAAAAGCAGCGTTGGAACGAAGGCAACAATTAAAGGCTGAAGTAAATACCATCAAAGGTGTAACGAATTGCACAACCTGCGGAGCAGAAATGGCGTCTGGCAGCATTTTTTGTTCCAGCTGTGGAACTAAAGTCAGTGCGGCAGTAGTTGTATCAGTTGAAACTACAGTAAATATTGAAAAAATCTGTCCTCAGTGTAGAACTTCCGTTAATGATGACGCCTTGTTCTGTACCTCTTGTGGCCAAAAATTATAAGGATAAATTTAAATGTGGGAAAGGATTTGAATTTCATTCCAAGGAAGTTCGAATCTTTTTTAAGTTGAAACGATATTTGATACACCATAGAACTGACAAGGAAAAAGGTGACATAAATGAAAAAAGCACTCATTCTAGTAAATACTTTTAGCAAACTAGAATCTCATAAACATCAACCCAATAGACTGAAAGAGGAACTAAATAAGCTGGATATAGAGGTGGATATTAGGCCTAATAGTATGGATACAGCAATAATTAAAGCTGGTAAAATTGAGTCGTATGTAAAAGATTATGACTTTATAGTCTACCTGGATAAAGATAAGTATAGTTCCGCTTTATTAGAAAAAACGGGCATACGGGTATTTAACCGTCATGAGTCAATTGTGGTATGTGATGATAAAATGGAGACGCATATTAAGCTTGCTAACCAGGGGATTCCTATGCCGGATACCATTCCGGGTTTATTGTGTTATTATCAGGATGCTTCATTGGAATTGGCTTTAGAGCGGGTGGACCAGGTGGAGAAAATATTGGGTTACCCCTGTGTAATAAAGGAATGCTACGGATCTCTTGGTACAGGGGTATACAAGGTGAGAAATAGAGAAGAACTCTTACTATGTATGGAAAAAGTGAAGTGTAAAGAGCATTTATTTCAGAAAATGATAGGGAATGGAAAAGGAAGAGATGTAAGGGTAATTGTAATAGGTGGCAAAGCAGTAGCATGTATGATGAGAACATCTGAAACGGATTTTCGATCGAATATAGAACTGGGTGGAAAAGCGCATCCCTATGAATTGCCACAGAATTTTAAGGATTTAGCAGAGAAGGTGGCAGATATACTGAAGCTGGATTACTGTGGTATTGATCTTTTAATCGATGAAATAGGTGAACCAGTCGTTTGTGAGGTGAATTCTAATGCATTCTTTGGAGCAATGGAAGCGACAACTGGTATGAATGTTGCAGGTTTATATGCGAAATATTTATATGAGACGGTTTATTCATAGAATACAAAAAGTGCTCAATATTAGGAATCATTACTGTTATATTTTGCTCTAGACAAAAGTAAGTGATATGATTAAGATTAATGTATATAATTTAATTACTCATATTTATTTTAATTATATATATGAAATGAAAAGTTAGGAGAATATAGTATGGAATGGTTTCAATCTTTAGATCCCGTTCTTCAAGCATTGATAGCAACTCTATTTACCTGGTTTGTAACAGCGCTTGGGGCAGCAACGGTATTTATATTTAAAACAATTAAGAAAAATGTATTAAATGGTATGTTAGGTTTTGCAGCAGGTGTTATGATTGCTGCGAGTTTCTGGTCACTACTTAACCCGGCAATCGAAATGGCAGAGGAAGCTGGAATGATAGCTTGGGTACCAGCAGTTGTAGGGTTTTTAGCAGGTGGTATCTTTTTATGGTTGGTTGACATTATTATGCCTCATCTTCATTTTGGTCCAAATGAAGAACCGGAAGGTGTTAAGACGGGATGGAAGCGCAGTATCTTACTTGTGCTGGCAATTACCCTTCATAATATTCCAGAAGGATTAGCTGTCGGTGTAGCCTTTGGAGCAGCAGCAAATTCTCCAGTTGCATCTTTAGCTGGTGCAATTGCACTTGCCTTAGGTATTGGACTTCAGAACTTTCCGGAAGGAGCAGCGGTATCAGTTCCATTAAGAAGAGAAGGCCTATCCAGAAAGAAAAGCTTTTTCTATGGGCAGGCATCTGGAATAGTTGAACCAATTGCTGGTGTTATTGGTGCCTTTGCAGTTATTGCAATGAAGCCCTTATTGCCTTATGCACTATCCTTTGCTGCAGGTGCCATGATTTATGTAGTTGTTGAAGAACTAATCCCAGAGGCGCAACTGGAAAGACATCACTCAAATATTGCGACCCTTGGATGTATGGCAGGCTTTGCAGTAATGATGCTGTTAGACGTAGCATTAGGTTAAATAACTAAAAGTCATTAATTAACGAATGAGAGTTATAAAGATAATTAAAGAACGGCTTCCCCATAAGCAGGGAAGCCGTTCTCTTTTGTCTTTATATTAGTATTATTCTGCTTTTTTATTTCTTTTAAATTTGATATTTGTAACCTTACCAAGTATTACTACAATTAAGGTTAGGATAATAATAACAAGGAAGATGGAAGCCATACCTTTTCCCATAATCTCTAATGCATAACCCAAATTTTCTGTATTCATATTTTTCCTCCTTTACCCTATTGTATTTAAAATATCACTTACAAGTTTAATTACAACACCGCCTGCAATAACAGAACCAATCTGACCGGATACGTTAGCACTGATGGCATGCATCAGAAGGTGATTGGAAGGATCTTCTTTCAGACCCATTTTTTGAACAACTCTGGCTGACATAGGAAAGGCAGATATTCCGGCTGCACCAACCATTGGATTGATCTTTTTCTTTAAGAAAAGATTTAGGAATTTTGCAAATAGTACACCGCCAATAGTATCGAAGACAAAGGCTACAAGACCTAAACACATGATCAATAAAGTATTAACGTTTACAAAAGCCTCCGCTTGCATACTGAAAGAAATGGTAATACCAAGAAGCAGAGTAATTAAATTAGCCAAATTATTCTGTGCAGCATCAGATAAGGAGCCCAGGACACCACATTCTCTGATTAAGTTACCAAACATTAAGAAACCTACAAGAGCAACAGACTGCGGTGCAATTAAACCAGCAATTAAGGTAACGATAATTGGGAAGAGAATTCTGGTTAACTTGGTTACTGACTTTGGATTATAGTCCATACGAATTAATCGTTCTTTTTTTGTTGTTACAGCTCTAATGGCAAGAGGTTGTACAATAGGAACTAAAGCCATATAGGAATAGGCGGCTACGGCGATAGCACCAATATATTTTGAGTCTAACATCTGTGATACAAGTAAGGAAGTTGGACCGTCTGCTGCACCAATGATACCAATGGAAGCGGCGTCTTTCAAATCAAAGTTTAATAATACTGCAAATGCAATGGTGATAAAGATACCAAATTGGGCAGCAGCACCAAATAAGAACATCTTAGGGTTGGATAGCAATGGCCCGAAATCAATCATAGCACCAATACCAATAAACAACAGGATGGGCAGAGCTTCGGAGGCTTCTATTCCTGTTTCAAAAAGCCATTGGATAATACCATGAGTATTGCCAACACCTTGAACATATTGATCAATTACTCCGGAAAAAGGGATATTAACAAGAATAGCTCCAAATCCCATGGGTAAAAGCAATGCTGGTTCAAAGCCCTTTTCAATTGCTAAATAAATCAGTAAAGCACCTATGACATACATGACACATTGCTGAGGTGTAATGGCCATAATGCCTGTCAATAAGAAATCCATAAAAATAGTCCTCCTTAGGGTGTTAATGTCTACTTTAAAATTATGTAAATAAAATTAATTAAAATTACCCGTAAAGTGCAGATAATTTCACATAAAATTTCATTAAAATTTTAAAAGGACAAATACATGAAATTGGTTCTATTGTAGCTTATTTAAATAAGTTGTGTCAATCAATTTCAAAATTTTTTAGTCTAAAAGCATATATCTAGGATGCTTTTTTAAGACTTTGTGTAAATTAACCTAGTGCTTTACTACAAAA
Organism: Bacillota bacterium; assembly: GCA_023407575.1. Lineage (GTDB taxonomy): Bacteria > Bacillota > Clostridia > Lachnospirales > Lachnospiraceae > Mobilitalea. The sequence goes on along the minus strand of JAEYLX010000019.1, from coordinate 232,561 downwards.
GAAGCAGAAATAAAACACAGAATACTCCTAAACGACAGAATGCATTATAAATATAAATGATTATTGTTGAAATATAACATTTGAACAGTAATATACAGCAATATGTATAATTATAATTGTATATAATTACCCAATATTATAATTGTAGAGAATGTGTATTGCACAATTTATATAAAGATGATACAATTTTTCCCAAAGCGTGTTTTTTGCTTAAAAAATGAAGGGAGATGAGCATTTTGGATTTATTAGCATTTCAAATTGCATCCATTGTAATATCAGTACTGGCATTTGCAGCAGCTTTCTGGTTATACAAGTGGGTGGTAAAACAGCCCTCCTCAAATCAGAGGATTGCAGAGGTAAGCACCTTGATCCGTAATGGCGCAAACACATTTTTAGCAAAGGAGTACAAAACTCTGGCCAAGTTTTGTGCAGTAGCAGCAATTGTAATTCTGATATTTTTACCGTCCCCGATTTGGAAAGGTGATATATTGGAAAATGTTTTAATGGCTGTATCTTACATATTCGGTACCGTATTCTCTGGTATTGCAGGTAAGATAGGTATAACGATAGCAACAATAGCAAATGTAAAGGCTGCAGAAACAGCCACAAAGGGTATCAAGCCTTCCTTTATGTCAGGTTTTCGAGGAGGAGCAGTAATGGGTATGGCAGTAGTAGGATCAAGCCTTCTCGGTGTAACCTTGGTTTTGTTACTGACAGATAATACAACGGCTTTACTAGGCTTTAGCTTTGGTGCAAGTTCAATGGCATTATTCGCAAAAGCAGGTGGTGGTATCTTTACAAAGACAGCAGATATCAGTGCGGATTTATGCGGCAAAGTAGAACTTGGTATTCCCGAAGATGACCCAAGAAATCCTGCGGTTATTGCAGATAACGTTGGTGATAATGTTGGTGACGTAGCAGGTATGGGAGCGGATTTATTCGATTCGAATGTCGCTTCCATGGCGGCAGCTTTAGTTATGGCAGCCTCACTTGATAAAGTACTTGGGGGAAGCAATAATGCAGCTATGGTATTTTGTTATGCGGCAATTGGGTTATTTGCTTCAATCATTGGTGTTTTAACAGCGAGAATGAAAGAAGGCGGAGACCCAACTAGAGCTCTAAATAGTAATACATACGTTACAACAATTATATTTGGTATTTTAACAGCAGTAGCTACCTGGGCCTTTGATTTTGAATGGAGGATCTGGGGCGCCAGTGCAATTGGTCTTGCTGTAGGCGTAATCATTGGCTTAGCTAGCGATTACTTTACGAATGACAATAAACCTCCAGTACGAGCAGTAGCAAAGGCTTGTGAGTCTGGACCAGCTTTTACAATATTATCAGGAATTTCCTATGGACTTATGAGTGCACTTCCATCCATGGTTGGTATTGGTATCTCGGCACTCGCTGCTTATAATATTTGTGCACCGCTTGGTGAGAGCCTTGGCGGAAATGGAACGATGACTTATGGAATGTTCGGCATTTCTATGGCAGCAGTTGGTATGCTCTCGATTGTAGGTATGATTATTAGTAATGATGCTTATGGTCCAATTGTTGACAATGCACGTGGTCTGGTTGAAATGGGTAACCTTGGAGACAAAGCATTAGAAATAACAGATACTTTAGATAGTGCAGGTAATACCGTAAAGGCAGTAACTAAGGGGTTTGCTATTGGTGCAGCAGGATTAACTGTAATTGCACTTCTGGGTGCATTTATGAGTGAGGTTAATACAGGTATTGATGAATTAATTGCCAACGGTGCTGATGCATCGACGGAGTATATCACTGGTTTTGATATTATTAACCCAGTAGTTTTCTTTGGCTTATTAATTGGTGCTGCAATTCCAGCACTATTCTCAGCAATGTTAATGCTTGGTGTAGACAGGAATGCACAGAGAATGGTTGCAGAGATTCACCGTCAGTTTAAAGAAATTCCTGGACTAAAGGAAGGGAAAGAAGGAGTTGTTCCAGAATACGATAAATGCATTGAAATAGCGACGAAAGGTGCAATTGCGGAGCTGATACCTGCAGGTGTTATCGTTATTGTAACCACATTGTTGGTTGGTTTTGTCGGTGGTGTTCAAGCTATTGGTGGTTTTATTACTGGCAATATTGTGAGTGGATTACTGTTTGCGCTATTTATGTCCAATTCAGGTGGGCTTTGGGATAATACCAAAAAATACATTGAAGCTGGTCATAATGGTGGTAAGAACTCAGATGCACATAAGGCTGGTGTCGTTGGAGATACCGTAGGTGATCCATTTAAGGATACAGCTGGTCCATCCATCAATACACAGATCACTGTGGTTACCTTGGTTGCTTCTCTAACAGCAACAATCTTTCTGTCCTTCTCGCTTTTTGGTTAATTGTAATAATTGTTTATAATTGAATTAAGTGTTTACACAAGATAATTTAAAAAAATGGGAATCAACATACTTCATATGCTGGTTCCCATCTTTTATAATTTGAATATACATTTGGAAGCAAGGTTTCTTCTTTACTTTCTAACATAAATTAGCAGGGTTAAACTGTTGTAAAATCATGGATTATGTAGTATAATTATACAGAAATACAAGATATTGCGGATTGATACGGTTTTACCACGGAGGAAATGGAGATGAAGAAAAGACTTCTTTCTATAGGAATACTAATTATCATAGTCATGATGGCTGGCTGTAGCTCGGCAGACAGTTATTATCAGGATGGAAAGAAAAGCTTTGAGAAGGGGGACCTGGAAAAGGCTACAGAAAACTTTGCAGCTGCAATTGAACAGAATCCAAATAGAGCAGACTACCATATTGATTATAGTTTGGCACTAATTGCACAAGGAAAATACGAGGAGGCTCTCTCACAATTAGAACTGGCTTATTCAGAAAAAGATATGCTGATAATTCGGGAAAACAATAAAAAGCTCTTTAGAGCGAAAGGTATTGCTTATTATTTGATGCAGCAGAATGAAAAGGCAATTGAAGAATTTAACAAGGCGCTGAAGATAAAAGAACGAAAGAGTCTGGACATGGATATCTTGTATTATATGGCTGATGCGATGTATAGAGTTGGGCAATATGAGGAGGCAGTAGCTGCCTATACAACGATTATTGAGAATGAGAAAAAACCAGCACAGGCATATGCAAAAAGAGCAATTTGTTATAAAGAACTGAAAGAAGATAATAAAGGCCTGGAGGATTATAATAAAGCAATTTCTTTAGATTCAAAGAATTATGAGTATCACTTCGGAAAATACTACCTATTATCCGATTATGGTGATGAAAAAGGAGCAGTAGAAGCAATAGAAGAAACTCTCGAAATTACAGCAACTACTACTGAGGATAACTACAATGTTGCTAAATTTCATTTTCTTCAGGGAAATTATAAGGATGCCCGTACAGAATTAGAAGAAGCGTATGGTAATGGGTTTTTAGAGGCATATTATTATATTGGTGAAAGCTATCGACTTGAAAAAGATTATACAAAAGCAATTTATTATTATGATTTATACTTAAAAAGCGGAGAGGTTATTACGGCAAAAGTATATAATCAGATGGCAATTTGTAAATTGAAGCAGAATAATGCCACAGAAGCACTTGAATTCATAGAAAAGGGACTTGCTCTTAACGAAGCACCAACGATACAGGTGCTTCAAAGAAATGAAATTGTAGCCTATGAGAACCTTGGTAAGTTTGAAGAAGCAGATATTCGATTGGCGAAATATCAAGTAAACTACCCCGATGATAAGGAAGCGATAAGGGAAGCATTATTTATTGACAGCAGACTAATAACTACGGTCGATCAGATCAGTATGGAATAATATGGTTTGGGTAACAAAAGTTTTAGCAGCAGAATGGAGGCACATATGGCGCAAATGTATGATATTAAGGATGAGATTGAGAGGTTTGTCTTAGTGGGAGTTGCCTCCGCAGACAGTGATGATACCGCTGAGTCCCTAGATGAACTGGAAGAGCTTGCTGCAACAGCCGGTGCTGTTACAGTAGGGAAGATGATTCAAAATCGTGAAAGAGTTCATCCGGGCACATATATTGGAAAAGGTAAAATAGAGGAAGTAAAGGCGCTGGCAGTAGAAATGAATGCCACAGGCATCGTTTGTGACGATGAGTTGTCACCAGCGCAGCTTAGAAATCTTGAAAATGCACTTCAGATGAAGGTTTTAGATCGTACGGTAATTATACTCGATATATTTGCCAATCGAGCTTCTACTAGAGAAGGTAAAATTCAAGTAGAACTAGCACAGTTAAAATATCGATCAAGTCGTTTGATTGGTCTGCGTAATTCTCTTTCAAGACTGGGTGGAGGAATCGGTACCAAGGGACCCGGAGAGAAAAAGCTGGAGATGGATCGTCGATTAATCAATGATCGAATTTCGCAGCTTAAGCATGAGTTGGAAGAAATTAAACAGAACAGAGAAACCTCAAGAAGCTTAAGAAGTAAGAACAGAGTTCCTGTTATTGCGATTGTTGGTTATACCAATGCTGGTAAATCGACGTTACTTAACCATTTGACTCATGCAGGGGTACTGGAGGAGGATAAGTTGTTTGCTACACTTGACCCAACAACCAGAACATATGAGTTTGAGAATGGACAACAGGTACTTTTTACAGATACCGTCGGATTTGTTCGTAAGCTTCCACACCATTTGATAGAAGCATTTCGAAGTACTCTTGAGGAAGCAAAATATTCGGATATCATTTTACATGTGGTTGATAGTTCCAATCCGGATGTAGATCGACAGATGCATATTGTCTATGAAACTCTTAATAAACTTGGAATTCAGGACAAGGTAATTATAACTGCTTTTAATAAACAGGATAAACTGGAAGCTTCTCAGATTATTAAGGATCACAAGGCGGACTATACGGTTAAAATATCAGCCAAAACTGGAGCAGACGTCAATAAGTTATTAGAGCAGATTGAAAAGATCTTAAACGAGCAGAAGGTTCTAATCGAGAAATTGTTTTCCTATCAGGATGCAGGTAAGATACAGATGATACGAAAATATGGACAGTTATTAGAAGAGGAATATGTTCAGGACGGTATTTTTGTTAAGGCATATGTCCCTAAGGATGTTTATCAAGGATTGTAAAAGAAGTCTCTATAAGCTTTGCATGCAATATGCAAGTAAAAGTGAGATTTTTCTTTCTACAGCATTAATAATTCACAGGGTTGAACTATTAAAAATTTATCGGTATTTTATTAGAAAAAATAATAGGTAATTGATACTATATTGAATACTAGATGTTGTGTTTATGATGAAAAATAAACATATATCTGGTATTTTTTATATTGACGAACATGGTGATATCTGGTAATATTAAAGCATTGGAGTTCGTGATATTTCTTAAGTTAAAAAAGGGGAAGGAGCCAGTTACATATGATTAATGTAATAAAAAGAGATGGACAAATAGCAGAATTCAACCTGGGGAAGATTAGTGAAGCTATTACAAAAGCATTTAAGGCGACAGAAAAATTTTACACCGACGAGATTATCAGTTTATTAGCACTTCGAGTAACATCAGATTTCCAAACAAAGATTAATGATGAAACAATTCATGTTGAAGATGTACAAGACAGTGTGGAGAAAGTATTGGAGCAAACCGGATATACAGAGGTTGCAAAAGCGTACATTCTTTACCGTAAAAATAGAGAAAAAATGCGAAATATGAAATCAACAATTCTTGATTACAAGGAGATTGTTAACAGCTATGTTAACGAAGAGGATTGGAGAGTAAAGGAGAATTCAACAGTTACCTATTCTGTAGGTGGACTGATTTTACATAATTCTGGAGCCATTACCGCTAACTACTGGCTCTCCGAAATATATGATGAAGAGATTGCTGCAGCACACCGTAATGCAGATATCCATTTACATGATTTATCCATGTTAACAGGTTATTGTGCAGGGTGGTCGCTGAAGCAGCTGATTAAAGAGGGACTGGGTGGAATACCTGGTAAGATTACTTCTTCGCCAGCAAGTCATTTATCTACCCTATGTAATCAGATGGTGAATTTCTTAGGTATTATGCAGAATGAATGGGCAGGTGCGCAGGCATTTTCGTCCTTTGATACTTATTTAGCACCGTTTGTAAAGGCTGATAATTTAAGCTATAAAGAAGTAAAGCAGTGTATTCAGTCTTTTGTCTATGGAGTTAATACACCTAGCCGTTGGGGAACACAGGCTCCGTTCTCTAATATTACTTTGGACTGGACAGTTCCAAGCGATTTGGCTGAATTACCCTGTATCATCGGTGGCAAGGAAGTGGATTTTAAATACAAGGACTGTAAGAAAGAAATGGACCTGGTGAATAAAGCCTTTATCGAAATTATGATTGAGGGTGATGCGAACGGAAGAGGATTCCAGTATCCAATTCCTACCTATTCCATTACCAGTGATTTTGATTGGTCAGATACCGAGAACAATCGTCTTTTATTTGAGATGACTGCAAAATATGGCACACCTTATTTCTCCAATTATATTAACAGTGATATGGAGCCCAGTGACGTTCGCTCCATGTGCTGCAGGCTAAGACTGGACCTAAGAGAGCTGCGTAAAAAGACAGGCGGATTCTTTGGTTCTGGTGAGAGTACAGGTTCTGTTGGCGTTGTTACAATCAACATGCCTCGTATTGCATATTTGGCAGCGGATGAAAAGGACTTTTTCCAACGTCTCGACCGTATGTTAGAAATTTCGACCCGCTCCTTAAGGGTGAAAAGAGGAGTTATCAGCAAGCTTTTACAGGAGGGGCTATATCCATACACCAAGCGTTATTTGGGTTCCTTTGATAGTCATTTTTCAACGATCGGACTGATTGGTATGAACGAAGTTGGGTTGAATGCAAACTGGCTTGGAGAAGATATGACTCATAATAAGACCAAAGAGTTTGCAATTAAGACGTTAAACTATATGAGAGAACGCTTATCCGATTATCAGGAGCAGTATGGAGATTTATATAATCTGGAAGCTACGCCTGCAGAATCAACTACCTATCGTCTGGCGAAGTTTGACCGTAAGCGTTGGCCGGATATTAAAACTGCTGGTAAAGAAGGAGATACCCCTTACTATACCAATAGCTCACATTTGCCAGTTGGCTATACAGAAGATGTATTTGAAGCCTTGGATATTCAAGATGAATTACAGACACTTTATACTTCAGGTACTGTGTTCCATGCCTTTTTGGGAGAGAAACTTCCAGATTGGCAGGCAGCTGCTAAGCTGGTAAGAGCAATCGCAAGCAATTATAAACTGCCTTATTATACGATGTCACCTACCTATTCTGTATGTAAGACTCATGGATATCTAGTTGGGGAGCAGTTTAACTGTCCTCACTGTGGTGAAGTTGCTGAGGTTTACAGTAGAATTACTGGTTATTATAGACCGGTGCAGAATTGGAATCCTGGGAAAGCACAGGAATATGAAAATCGCAGGCTTTATGACACAGAGAATATCAGTGCTACAGAGAGCGCAGAAAGTAGAGCTCAGATAGCTGCAGCAAAAGAGGAGGGCGAAATTCAAGACGGCCTATATCTCTTTACTACCAAGACCTGTCCAAACTGTCATATTGCAAAAGAAGCGCTTAGTGGTATCACTTATGCTATCGTTGATGCGGAAGAAAATTCAGATTTAGCACGTAGCTTTAGCATAATGCAAGCCCCCACGCTGGTTGAGATTAGAGATGGATTGATTAAGAAACATGTAAATGCCTCTAATATAAAACTCTTTGCCCAGGAACAGATGGTAAAGTTGTAAATCAATATTTCAGCTTACAAGATAATTGACATAGATATTCGTATCAGGCCAGTTGTTCCCCCAAACAATGACTGGCTGATACGAATGTTTTTTTCTTGCCTTAAAATGCCCAGTAAGGTAAAATGTTTTAAGAGAGTTTGGAAAGGAGCATTCATGAGTGCAGCAGATCATATTTTCATTGACATGTGCAAAGACATTTTAGAGAATGGGTTCAGCACAGAAGGGGAGAAGGTCAGACCAAAATGGGAGGATGGAACCTCCGCCTATACCATTAAGAAGTTCGGTGTAGTAAATCGTTATGACTTATCAAAGGAATTTCCGGCACTGACTTTAAGAAGGACCGCTTTTAAAACTTGTATAGATGAGATCCTTTGGATATGGCAAAAGAAATCAAATAATGTAAACGAACTTAACAGTCATATCTGGGATTCCTGGGCAGATGAGAACGGCTCCATCGGAAAAGCATATGGGTATCAGCTCGGTGTAAAACATAAATATAAGGAAGGTGATATGGATCAGGTGGATCGGGTTATTTTTGATCTAAAGAACAATCCTTATAGCAGAAGAATTATGACTAATATTTATGTACATGAAGACTTGAGCGAGATGAATTTATATCCCTGTGCCTATAGCATGACCTTTAATGTAACAAAGAGACCAGATAGCAATAAGCTGGTATTGAATGCAATTCTAAATCAACGCTCTAATGATATATTAGCGGCTAATACGATGAATGTATGTCAATATGCAGTATTAGTTCATATGTTTGCACAGGTTTGCGATTTAGAGGTTGGAGAGCTGGTTCATGTAATTGCGGATGCACATATATATGACAGGCATATACCGATTATCAAAGAGTTAATTGAACGACCTACCTATGATGCCCCTACCTTTTGGATGAATCCGGAGATTAAGGATTTCTACCAATTTACGGTGGAGGACTTTGCACTTAATAACTACCAGTATGGCCCCAAGGTTGAGAATATACCTGTCGCAGTTTAGTGCTTGGGGGAAGGAGAAAACATGAATCTTATTGTTGCAGTTGATAAAAATTGGGCGATTGGATATCAGAATGATTTATTAGTTAAGATACCAGCGGATCAACGATTTTTTAGGGATGTAACCACGAATAAAGTTGTTATTACAGGAAGGAATACACTTAGTACCTTTCCAGGAGGTCTTCCTTTAAAGAATAGGACAAACATTATTATTTCTACAAAGCAAGATTATAAAGTAAAGGATGCTATTGTGGTACATAGCATTGAGGAAGTACTTGAGGCAGTTAAGGGGTATAAGCCAGAAGATATCTATATTATTGGAGGAGCCAGTGTTTACAGGCAGCTTCTACCTTATTGTACGGTTGCTCATGTAACTAAAATTGATTATTCTTATTTGGCGGATACTTATTTTCCAAATCTTGATGAAATGGAAGACTGGGTATTAGCAGAAGAAACAGATGAGCATACTTACTATGATCTGTGTTACACCTTTTGTAGATACGAGAAAAAGAAGAGTTAAAACTTAAGCGAAGCTTATAGTCCTTTCATAAACCAAAGTTATATTAGAAATATGAAATCATTATAAAACATCTAAGAAAAGACTTGAAATATTTCATTGGTAATACTACTATAAAGGGTATATGAAAAGCTGATAAAGCTAGGAAGAAACCAGTTTATAGCAATTAAACATACCAGTTTCATAAGGAAGGATGATAAGATGCTTAATATCAAAATTGAGAAAACCAACAGCCCAAAGGCATTACCAGAAGCCAATAATCCATTAAAATTTGGAACAATTTTTACCGATCATATGTTTATTATGAACTATGAGGTGGGAAAAGGTTGGTTTGATCCACGAGTGATTCCCTATCAGCCTCTGAATTTGGAGCCATCTGCTATGGTCTTCCATTATGGACAGGAAATGTTTGAAGGATTAAAGGCATATAAGTCAGAGGATGGCAGAACTTTATTATTTAGACCAAATAAGAATATTGAAAGAGCCAATAAAACCAACAATAGAATTTGTATTCCAGAAATAGACGAAGAGGATTTCTTACAGGCAATTAAGACAGTCGTGGAGGTTGATGATGCGTGGATACCAACCAGACCAGGAACCTCTCTCTATATCAGACCATTTATTATAGCGACTGACCCAGTTTTAGGAGTAAGACCTTCCGAAAGCTACTTATTTATGATTATCTTATCACCGGTAGGAGCATATTATCCGGAAGGTTTAAACCCAGTGAAAATCTGGATAGAAGATGAATATGTAAGAGCGGTTGTTGGTGGGATTGGAGAAGCCAAAGCGGGAGCAAATTATGTTGCATCCATGAAAGCACAGGTAAAGGCTCACGAAGAGGGCTATTCACAGGTATTATGGCTGGATGGTGTGGAACGTAAGTATATTGAAGAAGTTGGTGCGATGAACATATTCTTTAAAATTAATGGAACAGTAGTCACTCCAGCCTTGAACGGAAGTATTCTTCCAGGGGTTACCAGAGACTCTGTAATCACTCTTTGTAAAGAATGGGGCTTACCAACGGTTGAGCGTAGAGTTTCAATTGATGAAATATACGAGGCGGCAAAGGCTGGTACCTTGGAGGAAGTATGGGGCACAGGTACAGCTGCGGTAATTTCACCAGTTGGGCAGCTTCGATTTGGAAATAACGTAATGCAAATTAAAGATGGTGGTATTGGACCAGTAAGTCAGAAACTATATGATACGGTTACAGGAATACAGTTAGGAAAAATACAAGATAATCATAATTGGATTGTTGAAGTTTAAGGAGGTAACTGATGAATCAGTTATATACTGAGGTTGGGGTAAAGAGAAAAGAAAATTCGACTACTATGATGTTACGTACATTCATGATAATCGGAATTGTTTTGGGAGCGTTTATGCTTCTATTGGGTAGTTACTTTGCAATTGTGGGAGTGATTATCGTTGCAGCATTGGTATTTTTAATGCCAAGGCTGAAGGTTGAGTTTGAGTATGTTTTTGTTGATGGACAGATTGATTTTGATCGTATTGTAGCTGGTTCTAAAAGAAAGACTGCCCTTCGAATTGATATGGAACAGGTGGAAATAGTAGCTCAAGAGAGTTCTCATGCACTGGATAGCTATAAGCAACAGCAATTTGACAAAAGAGATTTCACCTCCGGAGATAAGGCGAAGAAGGCTTTTGTCATTATAGCTAGTAAAGACGATAAGAGATATTATGTTAGATTTGAGCCTACTGAGGAAATGCTGGCTATGATTAGGCAAAAGAATCCTAGAAAGTTAGTACAATACTAAAATTTCATAATGATATATAAAAACAACGGGTGAAGTGACCCGTTGTTTTATATTAAATATTTAAATATGAATTACTCAAACTTCACAGTTAATATTTTGCTGCTAAGTTTGAGCATATTACCGAAATTGAATAGCAGATTTTGTTGACAATAGTCTATGAATTAGTTATACTTTTAAAAATCTATTAAAAATTGCCTCATACAAATATGGGGCAATGAATTTATAATCAACTATAGGTATCGAAGAGGATAGCTTAATTCATCATGAGATGAATGCGTTCTGTTATTTACACTTACGAGCCTATCCTACAACAGAAAGTGAGGAGATTACAGAATGGGACAAATTATCGGTGATGGAATTACATTTGATGACGTATTATTAGTACCTGCATATTCTGAGGTTATACCGAATCAAGTGGATCTGGCAACCAATCTTACCCAATCAATTAAGTTAAATATTCCATTAATGAGTGCTGGTATGGATACTGTAACTGAGAATCGTATGGCAATTGCTATGGCGAGACAGGGGGGGATTGGTGTTATTCATAAAAACATGTCAATCGAGGAGCAAGCAGAAGAGGTTGACAAGGTAAAAAGGTCAGAAAATGGTGTCATAACCGATCCTTTCTATTTATCTCCGGAGCACACACTGGAAGATGCTAATGAGCTTATGGCTAAATACAGAATTTCAGGTGTACCGATTACCGTAAATGGTAAGAAATTAGTTGGTATTATTACAAATCGTGATTTAAAATTTGAGACAGATTTTTCAAAAAAAATAAAAGAGTCCATGACCACAGAAGGTTTAGTTACCGCAAAAGAAGGTATTACCCTTGAGGAAGCTAAGAAAATTCTCGCATCCGCTCGCAAAGAGAAGTTACCACTTGTGGATGATGAGGGTAACCTAAAGGGTCTTATTACAATTAAAGATATCGAAAAGCAAATTAAATATCCTTTATCAGCAAAGGATTCACAAGGGCGTCTTTTATGTGGTGCCGGAGTAGGTATTACAAATAATATTATGGAACGTGTGGATGCTCTGGTTAAGGCAAGAGTAGATGCCATCGTTATTGATACGGCCCATGGACATTCTGCTAATGTATTAAAAACGGTACGTATGGTTCGTGATGCATATAAACAAGTTCAAATTATCGCAGGTAACGTTGCCACAGGTGAAGCGACCTTAGACCTTATCAAAGCTGGTGTAGATGCAGTTAAGGTTGGAATCGGTCCCGGTTCCATCTGTACAACAAGAGTTGTTGCTGGTATTGGTGTGCCACAGATTACTGCAATTATGAATTCCTATGAAGTTGCTAAAAAGCATGGTATTCCGATCATCGGTGATGGTGGTATTAAATACTCTGGAGATATAACCAAAGCGTTGGCAGCAGGTGCTAATGTATGCATGATGGGAAGTATCTTTGCAGGTTGTGACGAAAGCCCAGGTACCTTTGAATTATTCCAGGGTAGAAAATATAAGGTTTATCGCGGAATGGGATCTATTGCGGCGATGGAAAAGGGAAGCAAGGATCGTTACTTCCAGTCAGATGCTAAAAAGTTAGTACCCGAAGGTGTTGAAGGACGTGTTGCCTATAAAGGAACCGTAGAAGATACTGTATTCCAGTTAATCGGTGGCCTCCGTTCTGGTATGGGGTACTGTGGTGCAAAGAATATTACCAGTCTTCAGGAGAATGGTAAATTTGTTAAGATTTCTGCAGCTTCTTTAAAGGAAAGTCATCCTCATGACATTCATATTACAAAGGAAGCACCGAATTATAGTGTAGAAGAATAAGTACTCAAACTTCACCGTTAATAATCTGCTTTGTTTCATAATCAAGTACATTAGGTGAAGATGAAAGTGTTTTGTAATATTTTCATACTGACTTCAATTTGCAATTAAATATTAATAGAAGACAAAAATACGGATAAAAAGGCAGGAATTTTCAAAAAATGAAAATATCCTAGCCTTTTTATCGTTTATAATCTTATAATGTAGTAAAAGCGTTGTAGACAAGTAGTTTATTATATAGGGGAGGTAGAAACTATAAAAATGAACAGAACATTATCAAAAGAGGAATGGCGTAAAAGAAGAAGAAAACGCAGAAATATTATGGGGTTATTTATTGTTAGCGTAGTGATGGCTTGTATTGTCCTTACGATATATTTCTATAAGGGAAATTATTTGCAGGGAATGGGTTTTACTAAGAATGAAACGGAAAAATTATCAGTCAGCTTGCAAAATGGCGAAGATATTGTAATAGATTATTTGACACCAAATAAGTATTCAAGACCACAGACAGAATTAGAAAGAGTAAAAGGAATTGTTGTACATTATACCGCAAATCCAGGAACTACAGCGGATAATAATCGGAATTATTTTGAAGGTTTAGGGGTCAAAGGAACTACCTACGCAAGTAGTCACTATATCATTGGGCTAGAAGGAGAAATAGTACAGTGCCTGCCTTTGAATGAGATGTCCTATGCTTCCAACGATAGAAATAAGGATACCATTTCAATTGAATGTTGTCATTCTGACCTTACGGGAGAATTTAATCGGGACACTTATGAATCCTTAGTTTCTCTAACGGCAGCGCTATGTGTGGAATTTAATTTGGAAGCAGAGGATGTCATGAGGCATTATGATGTTACCGGTAAACTATGTCCACTTTATTATGTAGAACATGAAGATGCCTGGGACAGGTATAGGATGGATGTAGCTAGTGCCATAACGGAACTAAAAACGAAATCATAGGAACTGTTCAGAGCCATGTTTAATATTAATTATCTTTGAAAGCCTTCTTACAAACAATATTTCTAAAGATGTACTATCTAGTATAATAATAAGCCGGAGAAACACATTGTGATATGATTCCCTTAAGCAGACAAGATAAATAATTAAATCTACTTAAGGGGAAGCATATCATTGCGTGTTACTTTGGCTTATTTTATGCTCTTATTTATTTTTAGAATAGTTTATTAAGGTTAACAGTGTTTCGACTATCAAAGCAATAATTAATCCAATTCCTACGAAGAAGAGATATCCAATGATACTTGTTAATGTTCCCCATCCAGGGGCAATATCTCCAAGGGCAACATAAAACGCATAGATAAGACCTATGAGGATAGAGATAGAGAATATTACGAAAAAGACCTTTTTCTTAAAATATCCTGCAATACTTGGAGGTAGAGCGGAACAAATCGACAAAACAAGGATACCGGGGATACTACCCAGGATATAATCATTTGTAATAAGTAATCTTGATCCGATTAATGCTGCAAAAATAACAATAAAATATAAAATACATACAATCCACCAACGGCTTGATTTCTTTTCTGGTACCAATAGAATTCACCCTTTCATCTAAATAAATTAAAAAGTAATTACGTAGATACAATAGCATTCTTTGATTTTATGTTTAAACAAGGTGTAGGAATAGTATACAATAAAAAAGGCTGTCGTATGCAGGCTTATCAAAAGCTTATAACATGCGACAGCCATAGTATGACTTATCAATATATTTTATAGATTTATTTTAATTTCTTTACCAAGTGGTTCGTATTGTCGGTAGTTAACACCGGAAGCATCTAGCATTCGTTTGGCCGCAACCACAGAATCGGAGGTTGCATATTTATCACTCTTGTAAATAATCTCTTTGATGCCTTTTTGTATAATTGCCTTGGTACATTCATTACAAGGGAATAAGGTGGTATATACTTTGGCACCTTTCATATGAGTGCCAGTATAGTTTAAAATGGCATTAAATTCAGCATGACAAACATAGAAATACTTGGTGTCCAGATTGGAACCCTCACGTTCCCAAGGGAACTCGTCATCGGAACATCCCATTGGCATTCCATTGTAGCCTACTGAGAGAATTTTGTTATCTTCACTTACAATACAAGCACCGACACTGGTACTGGGATCTTTGCTGCGTTCGGTGGATAGAAGAGCAATACCCATAAAATATTCATCCCATTTCAAATAATCCTGCTTCTTCATATGTTAAATCCTTTCTAATCCGTAATTTACCATTAAAAGTATCTTAACATAGAAGCAGTACCTTGTAAATTAATACTTGCTGCCAGCAATTTGAACTTTTATCAAATTAGTTGTACCTGAAGTAGCTAATGGAACACCAGCAGT
This sequence comes from Bacillota bacterium, assembly GCA_023407575.1. Taxonomy (GTDB): domain Bacteria; phylum Bacillota; class Clostridia; order Lachnospirales; family Lachnospiraceae; genus Mobilitalea. Next base: position 217,366 of record JAEYLX010000019.1, on the reverse strand, counting down.
TAATACGGCTAGTTCACCATCCACTAAATAGCCGGCATCTTCTACAGCCTGAATTGCATGGTCGAACAACTCAAAGGTATCATGCTCTACTGCCATAAGAAGAGGGGTGACGCCCCAAGCCATATTAAGCTGTCTGCAAACAACTGGATCTGTGGTACAACCAAGAATCATACATTCCGGACGATATCTGGAGATCATTCTAGCAGTAATACCGGAGGTGGTTACGGTAATAATCATTTTTGCATTTAAATCATGCGCAGTAGTAACAGTGGCACGGGAAATAGCATCGGAAATGTTGGGGTTTTTAATTACATCTTGAATATTAAAACGCTTTTTATAGTCAATATCTTCTTCTGCACGCATTGCAATTTTAACCATAGTCTTTAAAGACTCAATTGGATAAGCTCCAGCTGCAGTTTCCCCGGATAACATAATCGCACTGGTACCATCATAAATTGCATTAGCCACGTCAGTGGTTTCTGCACGGGTAGGTCTAGGATTTTTAATCATAGAGTCAAGCATTTGTGTAGCTGTGATAACCTGCTTCGCACTGTTATAAACTTTCTTAATAATCATTTTTTGAATGATTGGTACTTCCTCGTAAGGGATTTCAACACCCATATCACCACGGGCAATCATGATACCGTCAGAAGCTTCAATGATTTCATCAATATGCTCAACACCATGGTAATTTTCAATTTTAGCAATAATCTTTGTTTGTGAATTATGTTTATTTAACATCTTACGAATTTCTTTTACATCATCAGCTGTGCTGACAAAGGAAGCAGCGATAAAGTCGATTTTGTTTCTGATTGCAAAGAGAATGTCTTCGCGGTCTTTGTCGCTGATAAAAGGCATGGATAGATGTACGCCGGGTACATTAACACCCTTTTTGTTGGAAATTAATCCGCTGTTTTTTACTAGGCAGGTGATATCAGTTGCATTAATATCAATAACTTCCATCTCAATCAAACCATCATCAATTAATACAGTTGTTCCAATTTCTACATCATAAATTAAGTTAGGATAGCTGATGGAAACCTGAGTCTCATCGCCTTCCACTTCTCTGGAGGTAAGAATAAAAGTCTGACCTTCTTTGAGTTGAACTTTTTTATCTTCTTTAAAGGTGCAAACGCGAATTTCCGGACCTTTCGTATCAAGCAGGGTTGCAACAGGAATTCCAAGTTCATCGCGTAGTTTTTCGATTTTTTTAAGTCTAGCCATGTGCTCGCTATGGTCTGCATGGGAAAAGTTAAAACGTGCAACATCCATGCCGGATAGAACTAACTCTCTTAACACATTGTCGTCATCTGTAGCTGGACCAAGGGTACATATAATTTTCGTTTTTCTCATATAAATCTCCATTCTGCTGTTAATGACAGCTTTAGTAAATGAGGCGGGGCATAATTGATATTATATTCATCGGTTCCTTCAAACCGCTGCAATCAGAGTAAATTAAAATGTAAATCAGATTGAGTTAAAAATGTAATTTGCTGTTATGACGATATTTTATACTGGAATGAGTACGTTTCCAGATATAAAGAGCACCAAAGGCTGCACTAAATAGTAATACGATTACGATAATAAGCACGGCACAGTGAAGAAAAAAACTGTCTGGAAGCATCGTAATAACTGGATCTGTTGCTGGATCAAAAAGCCAGTAGTCATTTTTAAAAAACAATTTATGAAACAAAAGGAAGGCACGGTCAAAATCCAAAGCCATAAAAAATGCAATTAATAAAGGTAATACAACTGCGGTTATGGAAGAGATTAGTAAGTAGCTAAAGTCACCTTTCTTTTTCTTATACACAATAATAATGACAGCAATAATCAAGGTTAAGGCTGCAAGGTAATAAAATGCAGTAAAAATATTTTTCACCTCTTCAAAATGCTGCAGTCCGCTTTGGGAAGCTGCCAGAGTTGGAAATTCAAGAGCTCCTTTGAAAAAGGGAGAAGAATAATCAATTAAAGCATTATAATTTTGCAGTATTTCGGACTTAGGTAGTCCGGAGGCTGCTTCAATATTCAATAAACCAACATCCATATAATAAAGTGGTCTAAAGTTAATTGTGAATACAACACTTATAGAGATAAACAAAAGTGTAAATACAATTCCTATTACTATATCCGTAATCTTAAAACGTTTCATACTAATAATCACGCCTTTCTGGGTAACTGTACTTTGGACCAAATATTTTATGGCATAGCTATGCACTATAATTAAGTCTCAAACGAATTATAGTATAATTTGCAAGTGATTGCAATATTGCATTTTAGTAAATTTTCACATATAAGTACTTTATTTTTGATATATAATAAACAAGAAACGAAACTTATATATATTAGAATTTGCAATAAGATACATAAGTATTTATGAATTGTAATAACAAATAGAATGATGTAATATTTTTCGTATAGTAAAAAGAGTATTTGCACTTCAAATATAGATACAAATATGAAGGAGACAAGCCATGAGAGCATTGATCAGTGTTTCGGACAAGACAGGAATTGTTGAGTTTTCAAAGGAGTTGGTAGCTCTGGGAATTGACATTATATCCACTGGAGGTACCTATGCCAAATTAAAGGAAGCTGGTATTGCCGCTATGGAAATCTCTGAATTAACCGGGTTTCCAGAATGTCTGGATGGACGAGTAAAAACCTTGCATCCTATGGTACATGCTGGTTTGCTTGCAATGAGAAGTAATCCTGCACATATGCAGCAATTAGCTGATTTGAAGGTGGAGACAATAGACCTTGTTGTTGTAAACTTATATCCATTTAAAGCAACAATTCTTAAAGAAAAGGTAGAAAGACACGAAGCAGTTGAGAATATAGATATTGGTGGACCGACCATGCTGCGTTCTGCCGCTAAGAATTATCAGGATGTTGCAGTTGTGGTAGATCCTCGTGACTATGAAACTGTGTTAACGGAATTAAAAGAGAAGAAAGAGGTATCTCTAGATACAAAGTTTTACCTGATGCAGAAGGTATTTATGCATACCTCTTCCTATGATACGATGATTGCTGATTATCTAAAAAAGGAAAGAAATGATAAGGAGTTACCCGAAACTTTGACCATGACCTTTGAAAAGGTTCAGGATATGAGATACGGTGAAAATCCTCATCAGGCAGCAGCCTTTTACCGTGAAATTGGTAAGAAGAAGGGTTCAATTACAGATGCTGTTCAATTGAATGGTAAAGAACTATCCTTTAATAACATCAATGACACCAACGGGGCACTGGAATTATTAAAGGAATTCACAGAACCAACAGTAGTTGCTTGTAAGCACGGCAATCCTTGTGGAGTTGGTAGCGCGGAGGATATTACTAAGGCATGGAAGAAAGCCTATGAAGCAGATAAGACCTCCATCTTTGGTGGGATTGTAGTATGCAACAGAGAAGTAACCCTTGAGATGGCAAATGATATGAAGCTGATCTTCCTGGAAGTTGTAGTAGCACCATCCTATGAGAAAGAAGCACTTGAAGTTCTCACATTAAAAAAGAATATCAGAGTTTTAGAGCTTAAGGCTATTGAAGTACCACAGGATGAGACCTGTTATGATTTGAAAAAGGTAAACGGTGGACTAATTGTTCAGACGGTAGATAGTAAATTGTTAAATGAGGAAGAGTTAAAGGTAGTAACTGATCGAACCCCATCCGAAAAAGAAATGCAGGATTTATTATTCGCTTGGCGTGTAGTTAAATTTGTTAAGTCTAATGGAATTGCGTTAGCAAAAGATTTGCAGTCGGTTGGTATCGGGCCGGGACAGGTAAATAGAATCTGGGCAACAAAGCAATCTATAGAACATGCACAAGAACTCATTGGAGAAGGAGCAACCCAAGGTGCAGTACTTGCTTCTGATGCATTTTTCCCATTTGACGATTGTGTAGAAGCCGCACATCAGGCTGGAATTACAGCAATTATTCAACCGGGTGGTTCCAATAGAGATGAGGATTCCATTAAAAAGTGTAATGAATATGGAATAGCCATGGTATTTACGGGAATGAGACATTTTAAACATTAACAAAGGCACGGCTAGAGACCTTGTAGGTTCTAATGTGTTTCGACGCCCAGACAGAATGTCCTTTGTTGGTATCAGGCAGACATTGTGAATTATTATGTCTGATCAGATACCAACAAAGGACATTCTGTCTGTTCTGACGAAACACATTTTAGAATCCCACAAGGTCTCCAGCCTGGTTTTCAATATTGTTGGAATGTTTCGAATTGCATATAGATAATTCCAGAGTTTTACTAACGTATATCCACCTTAACTTATCTGTTTATCGTTGAGTTATAAGAAACATTAATTTTGCTGGGAAATAAAATTATTATAAAAGGGATGAGAGTCTTACGACCTCATCCCTATTTTCCGCTACAATCTGTCCTTATCAATAACTTTTAAAATATGATGCTTATACAATCGTTGCTAAACATAAGACGTATGGTTTCTTAACCTACAATTCATGCGGATTGCTACTGCTTATTGCAAGATAACTAGATATGTATACATATATATTAAAAATTACTCTCGGTTGTTTGGATTATAACCTTGTTACATTAGCAGCCTGAGGGCCTTTATCACCCTTAACTACTTCAAATGATACTTTCTCGCCTTCTTCAAGAACCTTGAAGCCGTCCATTTTAAGCGCTGAGAAATGTACGAAAACGTCATTGCCTTCTTCATCGGAAATAAAACCAAAACCTTTTTTAGCGTTAAACCATTTAACTGTTCCCGTCTTCATAAAAGCCTCCTAAAAACATAATAAGATTGCATTACTCCTATTAGTAATGATAGTATAAATTTAACATATGAGTATAAAAATGTCAAACATTATTGTTATATTTTGTAATATTGTAGTAACAGTTTAGACCTGCAAGTTTAAGGTGCAATATGTATGAAAGCTTGCTTTCAAATACATATTGTATCTTAAACTTGCAGGGCGCTCTGCCCAAGTGAGATGGAGCGAAGCGGAATCGAGCTTGATGCTAAACTGTTACTACAATTAAGGTAGATGTATGAAAGCTTGTTTTTAACTTTCTTCGTATTATAAACTTACAAAGTGCTCTGTCCAAGCAAGATGAAGCGAAGCGGAATTGAGCTTGAAGTTAACTATTGATACAATCAGTAGGCAAGAAGAACGTTTATATAGCTAAACTGTTACTGCAATTTAAATAAAAACACGCATTTTGATGGAAAAGAATACACAGGTAGGAAATGACAAATTAATATTTCTATGTTATTATGAATAAGCACATACTATAAATTACCATACTGATACATATATAAAAAAGTAACTATTCAGCACCTTGCTCGAAAACCTGAGGTTTCCTCGCTATTTGGCTCTCGCCAAACAGGAATATTCATAACAAGTAAAACGACTTGTCGTTTCATCTTGCATAAAAATTATATTTAGAAAGCAAGCTTTCACAGCTAATTCTTAAATATTCTGCTTGGTTCTGAACAGTTACAAATAAATGATAAGAATGCAGCAATATTTATTTAATACAAGAAATATGGAGGTTGACTACATGAAATATGAAATACCCTCCTCATATGAATTCATATTTGAGGAAAAACTTGAAGACATGAACGGAGTAGGAAAGGTTCTGTCACACAAAAAGACAGGTGCCAGAGTTGTTTTAATTGAAAATGATGATAACAATAAAGTATTTTCTATAGGCTTTCGTACACCGCCTGTTAACAGCACCGGTGTTGCACATATTATTGAGCATTCGGTATTATGCGGTTCTAAGAATTTCCCCGCTAAGGACCCTTTTGTAGAGTTGGCGAAAGGTTCACTTAATACGTTTTTAAATGCAATGACATATCCGGATAAAACGGTATATCCAGTTGCAAGTATGAATGATCAGGATTTTAAAAACTTAATGCATGTTTATATGGATGCTGTATTACATCCTAATATTTATCAGAAAAAAGAAATCTTTATGCAGGAAGGCTGGCACTATGAACTGGAAAATGAGGAGGCCGACCTGATTTATAACGGTGTTGTTTATAATGAAATGAAAGGAGCCTTTTCTTCCCCTGAATCAAGGCTATTTCGTTTTATTCAAAACTCCTTATTCCCAGATACAACTTATGGTGTGGAATCCGGTGGTGATCCAGACTATATTCCAGAGCTTTCCTATGAGGAATTTTTAGAATTCCATAGAACGTACTATCATCCTTCCAACAGTTATATTTATTTATATGGAGATATGGACTTCGAAGAGCGCTTAAATTGGCTGGATAAAGAATACCTTAACCAATATGATAGATTGTCAGTAGATTCAGAGGTTAAGCCACAAAAGGGCTTTACAGCACTACGAGAAGTAGAGGCATATTATTCTTTGAGCGAAGAGGAATTAGATGCGGATAACACTTACCTAAGCTTAAACTGTGTCGTAGGAAATACACTGGAAAAAGAACTTATGTTAACCTTCCAGATTCTTGATTACGTATTATTACAGGCACCAGGTGCACCAATTAAACAAGCACTTTTGGATGCGGGAGTTGGTAGTGATATTATGGGTGGTCTGGAAGATGAGATTATGCAGCCTACCTTCTTAATTATAGCGAAGAACTCTGAGGCAGAGAAAAAGGATCAGTTAATTGGTATTGTTCGGGATGTTCTGTCTAGCCTTATAGCAAAGGGGATAGATGAAAAATCCCTTCGTGCAGCAATTAATTACTATGAGTTTAAATACAGAGAAGCAGATTACGGCCAGTTTCCTAAGGGATTATTGTATGGGCTAAGAGCCATGAGCAGCTGGTTGTATGATGATAAGAAGCCATTTCTTCACCTTAAGGATTCCACAGGTTATGAGTTCTTAAAAGAAAAGATTGGAACTGGTTACTATGAGAAGGTTATTAAAGACTATTTGTTAGATAATAAACATTCCTCTCTTGTAACACTTAAGCCAAAAAAAGGCTTAAATAATGAAAAGGAATCAGCAATTAGAAAGACACTTGCAGACTATAAGGCATCCTTATCAAAAGAAGAACTTCAAAAAATTATGCAAGAAACGGTTGAACTTCGAAAGTTCCAGGAACAACCCTCTACCAAGGAAGAATTAGAACAAATCCCATTGCTTACGAGAGAGGATATTGGTAAGGAAATAGAACCTCTGTTTAACCAGGAATTAAAACTTGAGGATGTAAAGGTCATTCATCATGATGTCCATACAAATAAAATAGCGTACCTTCGCTTCCTCTATAATATTAAGGGATTACCAAAGGAATTATTACCTTATGCTTCTTTATTATCCTTTGTTCTAGGTTATGTGGACACTAAAAATTATTCCTATTTGGAGCTTTCTAATGAAGTAAACATTCATACAGGTGGATTGTCCACCAATGTAAGAAGTTTCTCTATCAAAGGAAGCCAGGAACAGTATTATCCAGTATTTGAGTTTACAACAAAGGTACTTTATGATAAGCTAGCAGAAGTTTTTCGACTGATGGAAGAGGTAGTATTTGGTACAAAGCTTGAGGATACCAAGCGATTAAAAGAAATTATTGGAGAAATGAAATCTAAGCTTCAAATGAATTTCAATTCCTCCGGTCATACCGTTGCAGTTGACCGTGCAATGTCTTATTATTCTGCTCATGGATTATTTAAAGAAATTACCACCGGAATTGCCTTATATAAATTTATTGAGGATTTATCCGATAATTTTACTACAAAGGCTCCAATCGCTATCGCTAAAATGAAAGAGTTAATGCAGATGATTTTCACAAAGGAAAATCTTATGGTCAGCTTAACTGCAGATGAAGAAGGACTGGGTATTTTTAAAGATAGATTCCATACCTTCTGTAATCATTTGCCTGTAAGTGCAGATGCTAAGCTGTTTGAAGCTTATGATACTTCTGAATTAAAGCCACAATGTCTCAACGAAGGCTTTAAGACTGCAATGCAGGTTCAGTATGTGGCAAGAGTGGGTAATTTCTTACAGGAAGGTTTTGAATATACCGGAGCAATGAGAGTATTAAAGACCATCCTTAGCTATGACTATCTCTGGGTAAATGTCAGAGTAAAAGGTGGAGCTTACGGTTGTATGTGTGGCTTCTCAGGAGTGGATGGAGATGCGTATTTTACCTCTTACCGTGATCCTAACCTGAAGGAAACCAATTTGGTGTATGAAAATGCAGTAGAATATATTAAGAATTTCTCCGCAGAGGAAAGAGATATTACAAAGTATATCATCGGTACTTTCAGTTCACTGGATACACCTTTAACTCCACAGGCAAAGGGGAAACGTTCCCTTAGTATGTATGTTGCGGGTATATCTGAAGAGGAACTGCAGAAAGAGCGAGATGAAGTTCGAAACGCTACAGTAGAGGATATCAGGAAACTGCACAGTGCTGTAAAAGCAGTAGTGGATGCAGGTAACATCTGTGTTATTGGTAGTGAAGATAAGATCAATGCGAACAAAGATATGTTTAAGGAAGTAAAGAGCTTAATGAAGTCCAATTAAGCGTGGAAAGGTTAAGGAATAAGGATGAAAGAAACAAAGTACAAATCAGGGTTTGTCACACTAATCGGCCGCCCAAACGTAGGTAAGTCAACACTGATGAATCAGTTGATTGGTCAGAAGATAGCGATTACCTCTGATAAACCCCAGACAACTAGAAATCGTATTCAGACTGTTTATACGGATGAAAGGGGTCAGGTCATTTTCCTGGATACCCCTGGAATTCATAAAGCAAAGAATAAATTAGGCGAATATATGGTTAACGTGGCACAGAGAACCATGAGTGAGGTAGATGTAGTTCTCTGGTTGGTAGAACCCTCCACCTTCATTGGTGCAGGGGAACAGAAAATAGCAGAACAGCTGGGCAAGGTTAAGACGCCGGTATTTCTGGTTATAAATAAAATTGATACAGTGAAAAAAGAAGAAATTCTAACTTTTATCGCTGCCTACAAAGATATCTGCAAGTTTGCCGAAATCATTCCGGTATCCGCACTTAAAGGTGAGAATACAAAGGTATTAATGGAAGAACTCTATCACTATCTCCCGGAAGGACCACAGTATTATGATGAGGATACGGTAACAGATCAACCAGAGCGTCAGATTGTTGCGGAGCTGGTACGTGAGAAAGCTCTCCGTCTTCTGGATGATGAAATCCCACACGGAGTAGCAGTAAGTATTGAACGTATGAAGGAACGTCCGCAGACACATGGCAACCCGCCGATGATTGATATTGAAGCAACAATTGTTTGTGAGAGAGATTCTCATAAAGGCATCATTATTGGCAAAGCAGGTGCTATGTTAAAGCAGATTGGTACTCAGGCAAGAAGAGAAATAGAGAACCTATTAGATTGTAGAGTTAATCTGCAACTCTGGGTTAAAGTTAAGAAGGACTGGAGAGACAGTGATTTCTTAATGAAGAATTATGGGTATGGCAGAGACGAATAGATTAAATTATAATAGTTACAATAATTTTTTCTAATAAAATACAATTGGTTATTCTAACCAGTTTAATTAGCTTTAAAATGGGAAACCTAAAGATATAACTGATAAGGAAAAAAGTACAACAGATTATCAGGACATATTAACAACGTTCAGAGAGCTTTTTATAACAATATGCGAGAAGTTATTGTTAAGCTCATCTTGATCATGGTTAGGGGGCTCATTATGAAGAATTATGATTTTTGGAACAAATTTGTCAAAACTGGAAAAATTGACGACTACTTACATTACATTGCCTGTACGCAGGAAGAAGCTATGGATGGCTTCCTGCCGGGCATAGAAAGTGCAATGCAGCATTTGGACCTAGAAAAAGAAGGTGGAGTTAGTGCCGGTATCAACTACCGTGACGGGGATGGTTCTATCGGCCATGCCTGTTGGTGATTACGACAAACGATTGGTTTTGCTAACGAAAGAAATGGGTAAAATAACAGCATTCGCAAAAGGCGCTAAGAAACCTAACAGCGCCTTATTGGCGTGCAGCCAGCCGTTTGCTTTTGGTGAATTTGCTATTTATGGTGGAAGATCTTCCTATAGTATTGCTACCTCTGAAATCTCAAATTACTTTAGTGAACTTAGAGATGATTTTGAAGGTTTATGCTATGGATTTTATTTTTGTGAATTTGCAGATTATATGACCAAGGAAAATAACGACGAAAAGCAAATTCTTAGGCTTTTATACCAGACTCTGCGGGTCTTAACAAGAAACAAGATATCAAAAGAGTTAATACGAGCTGTCTATGAACTTAAAATTATGGCACTTAACGGTGAGGCACCGCAGGTATTTGGCTGTATGAAATGCGAAAAGAACAAAAGCATCAATGAAGAGGTACAATTGCAGCAAACCAAACGTTATTACTTTAGCATAAGAGATTCAGGAATATTATGTGATGCATGCAAAATACAAGATAAGAATGCGAGGCTTATTAATACCTCAACGCTTTATGCCATGCAATACATAATATCGCAGGAAATTGAAAAACTATATTCTTTCCAGGTAACAGACGAGGTTTTGGAAGAGCTGAAATATGTAGTAAAAGGTTATTTAGATAGCCATATTGAGCATAACTTCAAATCACTGGACATGCTTAATATTGTAACAGGTTAAACTTACAAGCTATTGATAAACGATGTGTTCGAAAGGGAACTTTTGTCTATAGTATTATGTTTTGTAGCAGTTTAGCCATAAGCTCGATTTCGCGTTGCTCATCTCGCTTAGGCAGAGCGCCCTACAAATATTTGCTGCACTGTATATTCGAAAGCTCGCTTTCGAATATACAGTGCAGTAAATACTTGCATGGCTAAACTGTTGTAAAAAAGTGATTGAAATTATTGGATTTTAAGGGTAAAATGATATGAACGTCTTTGCAACACAAAATTACCGCCGCAAAGCGGTTGATGGAGGATTGGGATGAAAAAAATTAGTCTAGTTGCACTTGTCCTATTTCTAATATTAGGAATGGCCGGATGCACGAAGGATGACCTGAATATCGATGTGAATGAGATATCTCAAAATACATTTTTAGCAATGAAAAATGGTGAATTGAAAGTTGCGACTGTTGAGACCTTTGACAAAGCTTATTACCAGAAGGACGAGCTGGCGGCTTTCGTGAAAACGGAGACAGAGGAATATAACGCAAAGAATAGTGATGATAAAGTCGCTATAGATGAAATTGTAGTTAATGAGTCGAAAGCAGCAATGTTATTGTCCTATAATGGTATGCGTGCATACTCAACCTTCAATGAAGTTCCAGCGGCTTATTTTAATGGTGGGTTAAAGGATGTGGCATTAGAATTGCCAACAACACTTATTAGTGCAAAGAACGAAGATCTCGCAAGTACCGAAGAAGTTATTCTTAATGAAGACTATAAAATTCTTATATTGTATGAGCCATATGAAATCGTAGTAGAAGGAAAGGTAAAGTATTATTCCAGTGGAGCTACTTTACTTAAAGATAACAGAGTGCAGGCAGCAGCCGAAGGATTAACAATTATTGTTTTTAAATAGCAGCAAGTAGGATTGGTTTCAAATCCTATTTATAATATTAAATTTAAATGCGAGGATGAATGTATGGAAAAGACGATGGAGAAAATTGTTGCACTGGCAAAAGCACGAGGATTTGTGTATCCAGGCTCAGAGATTTATGGTGGACTAGCTAATACCTGGGATTATGGTAATCTTGGTGTTGAGCTTAAGAATAATGTAAAAAAGGCTTGGTGGTCCAAATTCATACAGGAGAATCCTTATAATGTTGGCGTTGACTGTGCAATTCTTATGAACCCACAGACTTGGGTGGCTTCCGGTCATCTTGGTGGTTTCTCCGATCCTTTAATGGATTGTAAGGAATGCCATGAGCGTTTCCGTGCTGATAAGATTATTGAAGATTATAACATGGAGAAGGGTATTACCGTAGAAGGTTCTGTAGATGCCTGGTCCCATGAAGACATGAAAAAATACATTGAAGAACATAGCATTAACTGTCCTACCTGTGGTAAACATAACTTTACAGATATTCGCCAGTTTAACCTTATGTTTAAGACCTTCCAAGGTGTTACTGAGGATGCAAAGAACGTGGTTTATCTTAGACCAGAGACAGCACAGGGCATCTTTGTTAACTTTAAAAATGTACAAAGAACTTCCCGTAAGAAGATTCCATTTGGTATTGGTCAGATTGGTAAGTCCTTCCGTAATGAGATTACACCAGGTAATTTTACTTTCCGTACCAGAGAATTTGAGCAGATGGAATTAGAATTCTTCTGTGAGCCTGATACTGATTTAGAATGGTTCGCATACTGGAGACAGTTCTGTATTGATTGGTTAAAGGCTCTTGGCATGAAAGAGGAAGAGATGAGAGTTAGAGATCATGATGCAGAAGAACTTTCTTTCTATAGTAAAGCAACCACTGATATTGAGTTCTTGTTCCCCTTTGGCTGGGGCGAACTTTGGGGTATTGCAGATCGTACCAACTATGATTTAACACAGCATCAGACCGTATCCAAAGAAGATATGAGCTATTTTGATGATGAAAAAAAGGAAAGATACATTCCTTATGTAATAGAGCCATCTCTTGGTGCTGACCGTGTTGCACTTGCATTCCTCTGTGCAGCTTATGATGAAGAGCAGATTGAAGAAGGAGATGTACGTACCGTACTTCGTTTCCATCCAGCATTAGCACCAGTAAAGGTTGGTGTCCTTCCTTTATCCAAGAAATTATCCGAGCCTGCAGAGAAAATCTTTACAGAACTTTGCAAAACTTATAACTGTGAATTTGATGATAGAGGTAACATTGGTAAGCGTTATCGTAGACAGGACGAGATTGGTACACCATTCTGTATTACTTATGATTTTGAGTCTGAGACAGATGGCGCAGTAACTGTGCGTGATAGAGATACAATGCTGCAGGAAAGAATTAAAATTGAAGATCTCAAGGCATATTTTGAGAATAAATTAAAATTTTAGAAAAAAACACTTTCCTATTCCTTAGTATCTATGATATAATGTGCACGGTAAGCGGATTCCTCCAGAAATCTCTTCAAGTACTAAATTTTAGAGGATTTTCGAGTACATTCGCTTAATATTACCATTGGCTTTTAGCGATTAGAAAAGCCTAAAACGAGTTATAATTTGTATATGAACTTTATCCTTTGAATGATAAAAAAGTGCGCAAACATAATGAAGTAATTTCGTTATGTTTGCGTAGTATATTGTCATGATTTGGATGCCGAAAGTGTCTTGTGGAGTCACAGAATACTTTCGACATTCAAATTAAGGATGAAGCTATTACAAATTGTAAAATATAAATTATTTTAGGAGGGCACTTACAAAATGGCAAAATGGGTATATTTGTTCAAAGAAGGTAAGGCAGATATGAAGAACCTTCTCGGCGGTAAAGGCGCTAACTTAGCAGAAATGACTAACTTAGGTCTTCCGATTCCTCAAGGTTTTATAGTAACGACAGAAGCATGTACAGACTACTACAATAGCGGTAAGAAGATCACAGACGAAATCAGAAGCCAGATTTTTGCATCTTTAGCAATTCTTGAAGAAGAGCAGGGTAAAAAATTCGGTGATACAGAGAATCCTTTACTTGTATCTGTACGTTCCGGTGCTAGAGCTTCCATGCCTGGTATGATGGATACAATTCTTAACTTAGGTTTAACTGATGCAGCTGTTGAAGGTTTTGCTAAGAAAGCTGGCAATGCTAGATTCGCATATGACTCTTACAGAAGATTTATCCAAATGTTCTCTGACGTTGTTATGGAAGTTAGCAAATCTAAATTCGAAAGAGTATTAGATGAAATCAAAGAGAAGAAAGGTGTTCATTATGATACCGATCTTACAGCTGATGATTTAAAAGAAGTTATCGCTGGTTTCAAAGCTTTATACAAAGCTGAAAAAGGTACAGATTTCCCTCAGAACCCTGCAGATCAGTTAATCGAAGCGATTACAGCTGTATTCCGTTCCTGGGACAATCCTCGTGCTATTTACTATAGAAGAATGAATGATATCCCTGGCGATTGGGGTACTGCAGTTAACATTCAGGCAATGGTATTTGGTAACATGGGTGATACATCAGGTACTGGTGTAGCATTTACTCGTAACCCTTCCACTGGTGAAGCTAAGATCTACGGTGAATACCTGATCAATGCTCAGGGCGAAGACGTTGTTGCAGGTATCAGAACTCCACTTCCTATCTCCAGACTTGAGCAGGACATGCCAGAAGCATATGCTGAGTTCATGAGAATTGCTACTCTGTTAGAGAATCACTACAGAGATATGCAGGACATGGAATTCACAATTGAAGATAAGAAGCTTTACTTCTTACAGACACGTAACGGTAAGAGAACAGCTCCTGCTGCTCTTCAAATCGCTTGCGATTTAGTTGATGAAGGAAAGATCACCAAGGAAGATGCAATCAAGAGAATTGAAGCAAAATCTTTAGATCAGTTATTACATCCTACCTTCGATCCTAAGAAATTAGCAGAAGCTAAGCCAGCTGGTAATGCACTTCCTGCATCTCCTGGCGCAGCAGCTGGTAAGGTATACTTTACAGCTGAAGATGCTAAGAATAATCATGAAAAAGGCGAAAGAGTTATCCTTGTTCGTCTTGAAACCTCTCCAGAAGATATCGAAGGTATGCATGCAGCTGAAGGTATCTTAACCGTTCGTGGTGGTATGACATCTCATGCAGCAGTTGTTGCTCGTGGTATGGGAACTGCTTGTGTATCTGGTTGTGGCGAGATCAACATCAACGAAGAAGAGAAATTCTTCACCTTAGCTGGTAACACAGTGAAAGAAGGAGATTACATCTCTTTAGACGGTTCCACAGGTAACATCTATGTTGGAGATATCCCTACTGTAGAAGCATCCATCAGTGGTAACTTTGATAGAATTATGACATGGGCTGATGAAATCAGAACATTAAAAGTAAGAACAAATGCAGATACACCTGCTGACGCAGCTAACGCTATTAAGTTTGGTGCAGAAGGTATCGGCCTTTGCCGTACAGAGCATATGTTCTTTGAAGGTGACAGAATCCACAAGATTAGAAAGATGATTCTTTCTAAGACTGTTGAAGCTAGAGAAGAAGCTCTTAGCGAGTTAATTCCTTTCCAGAAGGGTGACTTTAAGGGTCTTTACGAAGTAATGGAAGGTAGACCAGTTACGATCAGATTCCTGGATCCTCCTCTACATGAGTTCGTACCTACAAACGAAGACGATATCGCAGCATTAGCTAAAGATATGGATCTTACTGTAGCAGAAGTTAAAGCTGTATGTGATTCCTTACACGAGTTCAACCCTATGATGGGTCACAGAGGTTGTCGTCTTGCTGTAACTTACCCTGAAATTGCTAAAATGCAAACCAGAGCAGTTATGGAAGCAGCAATCGAAGTTAAGAATGAAAAAGGCTTTAACATCGTTCCAGAGATCATGATTCCTCTTGTAGGCGAATTAAGAGAGTTAAAATTCGTTAAGAATATCGTTGTTGAAACAGCAGAAGCAGTGAAGAAAGAGTTAAATTCCGATATCGAGTATCATATTGGTACAATGATCGAAATTCCTCGTGCAGCATTACTTGCTGACGAAATCGCTGAAGAAGCAGAGTTCTTCTCCTTCGGTACTAACGACTTAACACAGATGACCTTCGGTTTCTCCCGTGATGACGCTGGTAAGTTCTTAGATGCTTACTACAAGACCAAAATCTTCGAGTCAGATCCATTTGCAAGACTTGATCAAGAAGGTGTTGGCCAGTTAGTTAAGATGGCTTCCGAAAAAGGCCGCGCAGCTAGACCTAATATCAAGCTTGGTATCTGTGGTGAGCACGGTGGAGATCCTTCCTCCGTTGAATTCTGCCATAAGGTAGGTTTGAACTATGTATCCTGTTCTCCTTTCCGTGTGCCAATCGCTAGATTAGCAGCAGCTCAGGCAGTATTGAACAACAAATAATTGAAATTTCAACGTTTTTAGCGGTATGACTTAGGTTAGACGGCATTAAATGACGAATAAGAAATATATAGGCACCCTATCATGTAAAAATGGCAGGGTGCTTATTTGTGTTATATCTAGAGGGGGATATGCATACGTGAGATATGCAGATGACGTGCTGATTTTCACAAAGAGTGAAGTAGCAGCAAAACAGAGTTATGACGTTAATATTCATGGAAACATATGGTAAGAAAATACAAAAAGTGTTGACATATGGATAAAAATGGTATAAAATAATGTAATATTCGAAAATATTCGAATAAATTCATTCTGAAACTAAATTAACGATTATTAGTAAAGGGGTTGAGGTGATAAAAAAGCTACCAGTTTATGTAAATGCAATTATTGATAGTGAATGTTGGACTTATTATAAGATGGCTATAATTCAAACATCAAACCATAGTTCAGCTTGGTTGGCAGCAAATATGGAAGTTTTCTTTGTTGAACATTGCATAAGTGTTTTATTTGGTTCAGATGGAAGAATATATAACCTAGATAATTTTAATGATATACTTAATTTTGAAGAAATCGATTTAAAAGCAGTGAGTAATAATATTATTAAAATGTTAATAAATGAGATTAATAAGAACAATTATATTATTATGGACTGTGATTTTTCAATTTTACAACAATGGGGTGATGATGAGTTTTTTTTACATGAAACTCTATTTTATGGCTATGATGACCATAAAGGAATAATATTTTCATTGCTTTTAAATGAAGGAAAATTTAGAGAAGTTGAAATATCATATAAAGACATTGAAAAATCTTATGAGAAAATTCTCAACTACTATAATAGAAAACCTACCCATGCAATTGATCGTAGAAATTCTTTTTACATCATAACAAGAGTTTCATTAAAAAATACTTATAGTGAGGATAATTGCATATTCAATATGTTACAAAAACTTAAAAGAGAAATTGATGGAAGTTTAGTATTAAGAAATATTTTTGATAATAGTGGAAATGATTTTATTTTTGATAGTTATTATACTGGAACAGCATGTTTATTGGGCATGAAGAAAGCGTTAGAAAATAATTTTAATGATCAAATAGGAAATTTTCATGAAAAACTTAAAGGCATTGCTAAAGAATTTCGTAAATTGTTAGAACATAGAAATATAATTTTTAATTCTATGGAATGGGTTATTATTAATCTTCAAACTGATAATGAAGATTTGATCGAGGCCAAGAATGAATATTATGTTTGTTATAAAGAAATGAAAAAAATATGGGCTTTAGTTACAAAGGCAGGAATTACAAATGATATTGATATAGTTGTTAGGGTTGAAAATTATCTTCTAAAATTGTATTTTAAAGAACGGGAAACCTTAGAGAAGTTTGAAAAAACTGCCTATTATATATATAGTGAAAATAAAAGGTATTTGGTGCAAGAATCTAAATAGTACAAGTCAAAATGAGAAAATCCTAAATAGAAAAATATCATACAATAAGGTATCGAACTAAAGGAGGATTACATTATACCAAAACATTTTGACAAACAGTTTAGACTTGATTCAGTTCAATATTTTCAAAATCACAAGGAATTAGGTCTTGTTGGTTGTGTAACGAATCTAGGAATTATTCTTCTAAGAATGCGAAAGAAATTACTCGTCTGAAGCGTGAGCTACGTGATACACAGATGCTCTTGATGTATTAAAAAAGCCATAAGCTTTCTGGGAAAATGATAGAAGCCATTTACCTTGAAGTTAATGCTA
Organism: Bacillota bacterium; assembly: GCA_023407575.1. Classification (GTDB taxonomy): domain Bacteria; phylum Bacillota; class Clostridia; order Lachnospirales; family Lachnospiraceae; genus Mobilitalea. Next base: position 199,689 of record JAEYLX010000019.1, on the reverse strand, counting down.
GTAGTTGACAAGATTTTTTAAACCGAGAAAGATCTTCAATCTCAACAATAATCATGGCACCATTAAGAGTTCCTATACCAGGGATTGTTTTTATAACAGAATCCATCTCATCCATGATTTCATGAATTGATTGATCTACTTCTGCAAGCTGTTCCGTGTACAGTTCGACCTGATTTATAGATTATAAAAATCTGTAGAGATAAGGTATTATTTATTATACCGACAAATTGTGATGTAAGCTCTTTTAGATGTACAGATGTAGACTGTTTAAAGTGTCCGTGTGAGGACTTTGATAAAAGGTTGGTAAACCTTGTGAGATGCATTTTAGCAATTCTGTTGGGATTTTATTGTTCTTTTAATAGAGCATAACAAGCTTTTCCGTGAATGCCGGATTTAAAGAAATACAGGAGTTCAGGGAATAGTAAATCCACATAAGTCACAAGTTGAATTTTAACCTTTGTCCTTGCCTTCATCAGTTTATGACGGAAGCGGCAGAGGTTTTTTAATTGCAAAGAATTAAAATCACGTTCTAAGGTATCTGTTTTGGTTATACGGATGTTAGATTTTCTAAGAGAGGAAGTCTGGATGGGATTAATAATACAAGTCTGAATTCCCCTTGTGAAAAGGAAACGAGTATGGGTTTCTGCATAATGAGCAGTAGATTCCATACCAATGTAATGTTCATTTTTAGAATAGGAATCTAAATATTTCAGTAAATGATTTAGTTAAAACTGTGGAAATACATTCCTTAAAATATTCAAAGCTATAGGAAAAAAATAAAAAGTCCACAGTATTACTATTGATTATAACAAAGTTGAGTTGGAAAGGAGAGTATGATGTATTTGATGCAAATACATCATACAAGGATAAAATGAACACATTAGCAGTAATAAATGAAATCATTAAGGAAGTATTGAATACAAATAATATTAGTATCGAGGTCAGTGATGATACAAAATTAATTCAAGACTGTGCTTTGGATTCGCTGATGGCAATTGAAATTTTGGTGTCTGTCGAAGAGAGATTGAATATTGTCATTAATGATGATGAATTGGATATTGCGTTGTTAGAGACTCCTAAAACGTTATTGGAGTATGTTGAAAGAAAATTAAGTGAATGAAGGCGAGAGGTTCTCGTAGTTTACCGCACAAACTAGGAGGTATACTGAGTGGATTTAGAAAAGTATATATTTGGGATTTCAGAGATACCTAGAAATAAAAGAAATGAAGTACTTTTGAATCAAAAGAATACCAATAAACCTTTTAAAAGTTTTGGTAAATTAGAGGAAGTGGGGTATAAACTTACTGAGATAATCGGCATAGGGAAGAAGGAAATACAATCAGTAATTATTGTTTTTGCGGGAGATCATGGGATAGCTGAATTAGACCTGTCTGTGTTTCCAAAAGATCATACCAAGAAAGTTGTGAATCTCTTGCATACGCATAAACTACCAATAAACAAAATAGCGGATACATATAATATACCTTTACATTGCTATGATATAGGTATCGATGGTAAGGTTGAGTATAATGATGTTGTACATGATTTAAAGATCAGCAATGGAACGAAAAATATGTTACACATTGATGCAATTGAAAAGGAAAATGTCAGTTTAGCTATTAAAAGAGGAATTGATGTGGCAAAAAAATGCTTTGAAGATGGGGTGAGGATTGCTGCATTAGGAGAGGTAGGCATTTGCAATACGATTTCGACCTCTGTGCTGACAGCTATATTATGTGGCTTAAACGAGGAGGATGTTACCGATAGGGGAACAGGGGTCATGGGTTTAAAGCTGCAACAAAAGCAAGAGTATATCAAAAGGATGATTGTAAACAATAGGCAACATTCATTGGATATCTTCGGGTTATTGGGTAAAGTAGCTGGTTATGAAATCTGCGGAGATATAGGTTTTATATTAGGGTGTTCCTACTATAGGATACCTGTCGTGATAGATGGATATATAACAGGTGTGGCCGCATTGGCCGCATATCGTTTACAGCCAAATGTTAAAAATTACATTTATGCATCGCATCTTTCCGCTGAAAAAGGTCATAAGCATATCATGAAAGAAATCGGCATTGAGCCAATTATTGATTTCGGTATGAAATATGGACTGGCGACAGGAGCAGCAATCGCTCTACCAATCTATAAGATGGCATATAAGTTGGTGAATGAATAAGCGATGAAGATTATATGGGATTTGGATGGCACGTTATTTAATACATGGGATGCGCATGTATCAGCCCTAAGAAAGGTAGAAAAATGTCTAAAAGGTAGAAAATCGTCTCTTTTAAAGATTATGCATAATCAGGCTAATACGATAGACAGGACGTTGTCTTATTCGTTTGGAAATGATTGTTTTCATGAGGCACAAATGCTTTATAAGAGATATTTTCTAGAGGAAATCGAACATGAGACTATTTGTGATTCGATTTATATGGTTGAGTTCATCCATAAGCATCTAGAATACGAGAATGTAATATTCACTGGAAGGGATGAACAGACAAGTGCATATATTTTAGATCATTTTAATATAAGAGGCTGTTTTACAGAGATACATTGTGTAGTGGGAGCTGATTCTGATAAAAACAAAGAAATCCGGCAGAGACAAGGTATCTTTCATAACGGATTTTACATAACCGATGATGAGAAAGAATACATTCATTTAAAAGATGCAAGTGTAATCTTTATATTAGCAGCTTGGTATAAGAAGACAGGAAAATATAAGAGAATTGGATATGAAGTGGACAATCTTGAAAGCCTAAATAATTTAATAGCAAACTATAATCTTAATAATAGGTGAGTCGATGTATAATTTAGTAACCTGGGTATACCCGTTTGGAGAAGAGGATAGAGAATTTCGTAAAATAATGTGTGACTTCATTCAGGGTGGTGTAATCTATAACGATAAATTTCTGGAATCCCGATTGAAGTTTGAGACAAATTATGTGAAATTTTTCCCTCTGGAACTGAATACTTTTTGTTATGGTGTTTCTGGAAGCGAGGCAATTGAACATGCGCTGATGATTGTTGAACATATGACTGGAAAACATAAGTTTTTATTTTTCACTGGAGGATACCATGGAAGCAGCACTACTTTGTTGAATGTCACCTATCACGAGAAATACTCTCGACTCAATCATTTTGAATTTGTTGAGGTAAGCCCGCCTTATTGTTATCGTTGCAGTCGGGCATGTAGTGGCCATGATTGTATTCAAGATATTTTTATTAACATACCAGAAGACAATGAATTTGCTGGCTTCATCATCGATCCTAGCTTCGGAAACATACTTCTGGATGTAGAAGATATTTATTATAAGAGAATAAGCGAAGAGTGCAAGAAGAGGAACATATTAATCATTTTTGATGAGGTCAGAACCGGCTTTGGCAGACTTGGATATGAGTTTGGTTTTATGAAATATAATGTGATACCAGATGTTTTATGCCTTAGTAAGAGCATAGCATGTGGATTACCATTAGCTCTGACTATATATGATGGTAATCAATTATCCGATTCATTCAGGAAAAGCTTCCATTTTATGCTCGAAACCACCTTTGCTGGGTTTGAACTATCATTGAATATGGCCAACTATACTTTGGATAGATTACACAGACAACCTGATTTCTGTATGGATGCAGCGAAGTATTTTGCTGCCAGATTGCAGGAACTTAAATGCTTTGAAGTAGTAGGAGACGTAAGAAACAATGGAATGTTGTTTGCTATTGAATTTATTCAACAATTGAGCGGAATGCCAAGCAAGCTCAAAGCATTGCATTTTGCAAACAAAGTAAGGACAAGAAATATAATAATTAATAATCCTGCATATTCTTCAGTCATACTTCTGCACCCATACTTAAGCATAACGAAAGCTGAGATTGACGAAATTATCCTTGTTTTTAAAGAATGCCTAGAAGCCATGTAGTACAATCATATTTCATGGGTATTGTTATGAATTGATATTTCAAAGGGAGGTGACAGATTGAGATGAAAGTATTACACATCATACAGAAATTAGTGCCAGGTGGAGGGCAACGAACATTATATAATATAGTTAAGTATAATAAAAATATTCAGCATTACATATTGACCTATTTGTACAGCGATATATATAAATCTTTTTTCACAGAGCTCGACAATGTTGAAGTCATTACGATGAAATCTTTGCTGGATTATAAAAGAGAGACAATGAAACTGAACTATGATATTGTGAACTACCATTGGTGGCCAGGAATGCAGTTGTTCGAGAATTTTTTCAAACAATGTAGAATCCCAGTTGTTTTGACATTGCAAGAACAATGCAGACCACCTCTGCATGACTTCTATTATGTGGCGGGAAGCCAAGATAACTTCCGTTATCTGGATAAAGTGCCGCGACAAAGAAAAGAAGTAATCTGTCTCGGTATCGATCCTGACTCGATCGAACATCGTGAAAATATCCCAATGGCGGATAGATCAGAGATGGTGATAGGACGAATCAGTACAATAATCAGAACGAAAATTCCAACGAATCTACTCGAAGTATATAGCGCGATTCAGGTAGATGGTTGTAAGTTGAAATTTATAATATGCGGTGCTGGGGATAATGAATTGATTAAGGAGTTGAATGAAGAAAAACGCAGATATCCTGATTGCGACATCGTTATAGATGATGATAGCGATGTCTCAAACAAATTCAAGTGGATGGATAGCTTTGTATATTGGTTGCCTGAAGGAGAATCGGAATCCTTTGGATTGGTGATTATCGAGGCCATGGCTTGCGGAGTGCCTGTGATTGCACAGAATAGAGGAGCATTAAGTGAGATTATCCAACACAACGTTAATGGTTTTTTGTTTGAGAATGTTAGTGAAATTAATGATTATATAAATCTGATCGCAGATGATCAAAACTTACGAGAAATGATTATAGCAAAAGCTGAAAAGACAGTGGACGAATTATTTACAGCTAAACGAATGGCTGCTGATTATGCAGTTTTATATCAGAAACTGATTAATGAGAATTATAAAATACATGAATAGATCAACGGAGAAAGCAATGGATAATCAAATGACGAATATTTTGATTTTTTCTAGAGAGTATCCGCCAAATATAGTTGGAGGGACAGCAATCGTAGCACGATCCACGGCGGAAGGTTTAGTAAAGCGGAATTATCATGTCACAGTAGTCTCTAGATATGTTGGTAAAGAGACGAAATACATGAAGATTAACGGTGTTGATGTTATTTTTGTGGCTTCGGAAGCGATTTATCTAGATCATTCAAATTTAGAATCGCAAGTTCTTCGTAGTCATAAACATATTGTTGATGTGACTTTGAAACGGCTCCAGGAGAAACCCGATATGGTGATTGTGCCGGATCTGTTCAGCTTCCCTGAAGCATTGATAGTTGCTAAAAGGTACAAAATAAAGTTGATCAATATCCTACTACAAGACTTTTCTAAAATGATGATATATGACAAGATGGGAAGCCATATGGTAACAAACAATGCATATGCGAATGAAGTAGATTTACTGCGGGTAGAAGAGCGATCAGTTGTCAGCAGCGATATGAATGTATTTATTAGCCATGCGTTAGCAGATAGTATCATAGAGCACTATTCCCTTGATACTAAAAAGTGTGAGATTATCTATCTTGGGGTCGACCGTAAGGAACTGTTTCTAGATGATGAACCAGTGGATGATTCGATCATTGGATTATATGATCGTTCAAAAAAGACTTTCTGCTCAGTCGGAAGGATGGTTCCAATCAAAGGTTTTGACTCATTAATCAAAGCATTTAAAATTGTAAATGATTATTGTGAGGATACCATATTGCATTTAATGGGGACAGGTCCAGAAGTGCCATTTCTTGAAGGATTGGTCGATGAATTAGGTCTGCAAGGGAAAGTGAAAATTTTCTATGAATCAGATAGAGAAAAAATGGTTTTACATATGAGAGCATGCGATTATGCAGTAGTACCATCATTATGGGAATCTTTTTGCTATGTGGTAGCTGAATTCATGGCGCTAGAAAAGCCATTGATTGTCAATGGAGTGGATTCATTAAATGAGTTGATGGTAGATAATGAGACAGGCTATATCATCCCTGTAATTGAAAGGAATGGAGTACGTAGTGTAAATATTGAACTATTAGCGAAGAAAATGATCGATATGTTAGAAAATGAAAGCCAAGCAAGGGTATTTGCTGCAAATGCGAAAGAAAGAGTGAAAAAGTGTTTTGTGAATGAGATATATGCAGAGAATTTAGATAAGCAAATAAAAAATATGTTAGGAAATGAGTGATGTTTGTACGAATGAACGCATGAGAATAAATAGATAATCTGATAGGGGATAAGTATGGATTTAAGCATTATTATACCTACATTCAATAAAGCTAGATATCTTAATATGGTCTTGTTCTCAATAAAGAAAAATATAGGTATCGATGATATAGAGATACTTGTTGTTGATGATGGAAGTACCGATGATACGAAACAAGTGGTGACGCATCATGAAAAACATATTCAGCTTAAGTACTTATATCAAAAGAAACAGGGACTTTCATCTGCTAGAAATAATGGAATTAAGAATGCTTCAGCAGAGAGTATCTTGTTTCTGGATGATGACAGAGTATTGGAGAAAGAATATCTGATGAATATTGATGTCAAACGTATCTCGGATGTAACGATAGGACGAAGAAGGGAGATATATTATAGTAGCTTCCAAGTGAATGAGGAAGGGTTCAAAAAAGCCATGTTCAATGATTTCGCAGATGAGCAGAAGAAAATCAGAATGGAGAGATATTACAATAAGACGCTCCCGTTAGCATCTATCAAGACATATATTCCTTGGGTGGGATGCACATTTTCAAATACACTTATAAAAAAAGCTGTATTCGAGAACATAGGGTTGTTCGAAGAGAGATTTACTGGATGGGGATTTGAAGATTTAGAGCTTGCTTACCGTGCGTATATCTCAGGATTTGAGTTTTCATGGGATGATGAGATGGGATCCATACATATATATCATACACATTCAAATTCTTTGCTTGAACAACGAGAGGTGAATTTCCGCCTCTTTTGTGAAAAGTATGGTAGACAGGAAGTGATGCTTTATCGAGAGTTTATGGAGAACAAGATTGATGTGTGTGAATATAACGAGAAAGTAAAAGATATGATGATGGTGAATCAATCTAAAAGTTATTACTGAAATGTAATTTCTTGTTCAACGTTTGGGATGGAAGCATTGTCCTTGGAGAGGGACTGTAAACACTACTACTATATGATTCAAGGAGAAGTAATAATATAATTCAAAATATATTATACAATAATATTATGATTAAGAATCTGTATTTATTTGGAAAAATCATAAATAGTATCGATAAGAAACGTATTCTGATTACAATTTTATTATTCATTTTACTTCCTTTGTCTGATCTTTTTTTTAATGTATTTATACTAAAATACATCATACAGGGTTACGAAAAAGGAATACCTTTTGAGAAATTTCTATTCATCATGATCTGTCTGTTAGTTTTTCAAGTAGTGACATGGATAGTAGAAAGTTACTATTCTGAATGGTATTCTGTCAATTCTAATATTAGAATCAGCAATAGTTTATATAAGCTGATTTTTAGAAAGATGAATTCATTGCAATTACAAGAAATCGAAAACACATCTTTTTATGAGAAATATTATTTCATTACTAATGATTGTGATTCAAGAATAAGCAGCTTTATTAATTATATATCCAATGCTACTAGCTCTTTTATCATGATTATAACATTAGCGTTTATCATTGCAGATACAGACCCAATATTATTCGTCTTTGTCATATTTCCTGTGATATGTGAGGTCCTGGTTGTGCCTTCGCTAAAAAAAATAATCTATCAATATGACGTTGAAAAGAAAGAGCAGTTACGAAGAGCGGATTATACGAAACGAGTCATGTATCTGCGCGATTATGCAAAAGAGATTAGAATGACTCGTATCTGGAATGTTATATGGGAACAATATAAAGGCTACTTTGAAAACACAAAAAGATTGATCGAGGAGTATGGGGTTAAGATAGCCATTCGACAATTATTGATTGAATACTCATATCAAGTATTGACCTTTTTTGCTGTCATTGCCTATATTTCATTTGCGGTTTACCGGAACACGATAGAATTAAGCAATGGGATAATCATAATCACGACTTATAATCAGATTGTATACTCAATTAAGAATATTGTCGACCTTGTTGCAGAAGGTTATAGTCAATCATTTTACATAAAGGAATTGCTGGAATTCGTACGTCTGGATTCATTAGACCAATCGAAGAAATCCATTAATATAGATAAAATCGAAACAATAGAATTCAGAGATGTTTCTTTTTCTTATGATAAAAAAATTGACGTGTTAAAAAATATCAGCTTTAAATTAGTTAAGGGGCAGAAAACAGCGATATTAGGCATAAATGGTGTGGGAAAGACAACTTTGGTCAAGTTGCTTATTGGGTTGTATGAACCGGATTCCGGTGAGATTTTGATCAATGGCATCTGCCGAAAAGAAATGAATTTAGATACATATCAGAAAAAAATCTCGACAGTTCTTCAAAATTTTAAGATATTTGCAACCAATATTGAGAAGAATGTAATCGGAAAGAATATAGAGAATAAAGAGGATGTGGGCATTTTTACAGACGCCATTGAAAAGAGTGGTTTTGTATTTAAATTGGGCAAATTGCCAAAAGGAAGTAAGACGAACATTACGAAAGAATATGATGAGGAAGGGGCTGTACTATCGGGTGGTGAGATGCAGAAGATAGCAATTGCTAGAGCAATTGCAAAAAAATCGGATTTGTTGATATTTGATGAACCGACGAGCGCATTAGATCCTATAGCTGAAGCAGATTTTTATCATATGATGGAGAATAATTTTGGAAATATGATTGTGACATACATTTCACATAATTATTCAGCAGCTTTATTTGCTGATAACATTATCTTTCTTTCTGATGGTATAATCACGGAGATGGGGGCTCATTCAGAGTTAGTTGATTTAAACGGACAATATAGTGCCTTATATAAATTACAAGCTGCTAATTTCTCTTGTGGTAGAAATGGGGTTTCTGAATGAAAAAAAGGATAAAAAGTATCAATTTTTATATGAGTATCTATCTGGAACATGCAAAAATTTATCTGTCGTTATTTTTTACAAAAATCGTTCTATCGGCAGTCATCTATGCTATAAACAGTATATATATATTGAAAATCGCATTTGATACATTTGTAAATAGAAATAGATTTCCAGAGCTTGCACAAATAATCATTTTGGTTTTTCTTATCAACACAGTATTATTTTGCTTTAATGCTTGGTTCAACAATATCTATAAACCAAAATGCGATTTAAGAATCAAGAAAATAGTCCAAAAGAAAATATTCGATAAAGCGAAAATAATCGATTTATCATACTATGATGACCCTAAGTTTTACGATAAGTACATATTGTCTTTGAATCAAGCAGATGAAAGGGTCATTCAGACATTGAACAACGTAGGAGAGATAGTAAGCAATGTGGTAGGGATCATTACTATTATCTCTATAATTATCACAATTGATTTTTTATCAATTTTTTTAGTGATAGCATCAGTCTGCATTAGCTTTTTATTCAATGCGAGACTTGGCAAACTGAAAGCTGAAAGAAATATTAAAAATGTGAGCAACAATAGAAGAAAAGAATATATACAAAGAGTGTATTATCTGAAGGATTACCTGGTTGAGTTGAAGTCATTGACGAAGAATGATTTCATTTTTGATGAATATGATCAAGCATCCACGGAAGCTATGAAAATCAACACGAAGTACGGAAGAAGTTTGATGAGACTATCAGTCGTCAAAGGCTTCATTGAATCCATTTTAACAAGTTATAGTATATATTTCATCTTATTTTATAAACTCCTTATTCAAAAGACCATAACGATTGGAGCGTTTTCCGCTGTCATCAACTCAATCTGGGCGTTGACGGAGAGACTGAATAACATAGTTGATGCAATGGGCAGTTTATATGAAAGTTCGCTATACTTTGATGCTTTAAATGAATTCAATATGATAAAGGATCATAATCGTGATAATGACCTTAAAGAAATTTCAGCTCATCCAGAGACGCTTCGGGTGTCAAATGTTTCATTTACATATGATGGAAAAAATGAAGTGCTTCATGATATATCGTTAGAAATCAAGCCAAGAGAGAAGATAGCGATAGTTGGTGAAAATGGAGCGGGTAAGTCTACCTTGATCAATATTATGCTTGGTATGTACCACGATTATCAGGGAAAGGTAACAATTTGTGATAAGGATATTCTACAGTTGGATAAAGGTACTTTACTAGACTACTACGGGGTCCTGTTTCAGGATTACAATATATATGCAACTACGATAGAAAATAATGTAATGATGGATCTGGCTTCGGAAAAAAATCATGAGAGTGTTGTCTTATCTCTGAAACGAGTTGGATTTTACGATAGGCTGAAGGAAATGAAGAATGGACTGAATCAGATAATTTCTAAAGAGTATGATCCGGAAGGATGTGATTTGTCTGGTGGAGAGATGCATAAAGTCGCCATGGCACGGATTATAGCAGATAAATCAAAAATTATATTCTTAGATGAGCCATCTAGTATGTTAGATCCGATTAGTGAAAGTAATTTCAACAAATTGTTAATGTCTGAATTTAATGATCGAACTGTCATATTTGTCTCTCATAGATTTATTGCTACAAAATTGGTAGATCGTATTTTTATGATAGCCGATGGACGAATCGTAGAGAGTGGATCACATGGAGAACTTATGAGATTAAACGGCCGTTATGCAAGATTATACAAGATACAAAGCAAGAAATATGTCATAAATGAAGGGTGATGCATTGTGGAAAAAGTTCTGATTACTGGAGGAACAGGTTTTCTTGGAATTAACTTGGCGAACTATTTGCTAGAGAACGGATATTATGTTTTCTGTGTCGATTATGAGGATTTCTTTGGACGAGAAAATTATATAAACGTGATATATCGAGATAACGTTTCTTTCATTTATGCTAATCTGCTTAACAAGGATCTAAGTGATCATATGCCAAAAGACATTGATTATGTAATTCATCTGGCAGCGCTACCGCATGTTGACTATTCAAGATTCTTTCCGCAAAAGACATTATACAATAATATGATGGCTTTGATGAATATACTGAATTACGTTGTTGCAAATGATTCGGAATTTATATTTACATCATCTGTTGAGATTTATGGAGGATCTAATAACCAGACATATTCTGAAAAAGATGATTTACAGCCACTGTCAGTTTATGGATATACGAAGCAGGCTGGCGAAGAGATGGTGAGATATTACATAAATAAGTACAAGGTTCGAAGTACCATAGTACGATTAACGAATCTATATGGGCCATTGCAATTACCAGATCGAGTCATACCACGGAATATTTGTCGGCTTATCGGGAATCACTCTGTTGATTTGACGCAGAATTTCTATCGAGATTTTCTATATGTTGAAGATGCTTGTGGTATGATTAATAGTTTGCTGACCCACGATAAGAAAGGAGAAGTGTATAACCTATCTACAGGAAAAGCATATTCCATGCAGGAAGCGATCAAAGAGATTTTATCCTGCTTTAAGAACAAGGATATTGAAGAGAATAATAGAGATTTTTTGAAAGAGACAAGGGGGAGATACTTGTTGATCGAGAATAAGAAAATAAATACAATATACCCCCATCAATGTGATTTCAAAGAAAGTCTTAGATCTACAATAGAATGGTATATAGCCCATCCAGAATGGGTGAATCAATTCGAAAAGTACTATTCTAAGCAAAGAGTAGATGAGACATTTGTCATAGATCATGACAATTTAGGTGTCAGAATAAACTTGTAGTACGTAGCATTGTTTTATGAGGATGGTTTGTTTACTACTTGATTTCCTATTAGTTGATACGTGAGAGAGGAATGGGACAAACTTTGATTGATGAAAACACACGTTTATTGATATTGTCCCCTCATCCAGATGACGAGATCTTAGGATGTGGGGGCTTGATAGCAAAAGTAAAAAGAAAAAGAGGGATTGTCGATGTGGTATATTTTACATATGGGGATCAACCAGAAGGTGAAAAGATAAGGGAAGAAGAAACAAGAATGATACAAGAGTTCTATGAGATAGACAACATGGAATGCCTGTATTCTAATGTTTATCATCTAAAACTGGATAAGTTGTTGAAATATGATATTATTCAACAAATTGAAAAAGTGATAAATCAGTATGGACCGAATATAATCGCAATTCCTTTCCCTTCATTCAACCAAGATCATGCTATTGTTTATGAGACTGCAATATCAGCATTGCGTAGCAGTGGAAGTCAGGCTAGACATGTTCCTGATATCACGCTGGTGTATGAATATCCACAAGCGGGTTGGGGTGGAGGACAATTGGTATTCCAACCAAATGTATATATAGATATAAGTGATGAAATTGCTAAAAAGATGGATGGATTTGAGATATATAAATCGCAGAACAAGTGCGCTCAATATGCAATTAGCAGCGAAGGTGTCAGATGTCTAGCTGCTTTTCGTGGCAAGGAAATCACAGTTGACTATGCAGAGGCTTACATGATGAAGAAGGGAATCTATAGATGAAAAATTTATTATTGATATTTCCAGAAATATACAATGGTAAAAAGGAGTTGAGATATCCTCCATTTGGTCTTGTCTGTATAGCTAGTTATGTTGAGAAGTATGGTTATCAGGTGGATCTGTATGATAGGAATCTTCCAGATAATACAGTCGAGAAGCTAATCCAGTTGTTGGATGAGACTCAATATCAATATATTGGAATAAGTTCGATGTTCATTCAAAAAGACGATGCAAATGTACTGCTAGGGTTAGTAAAGGCGCACCATAAAGGAAAGATACTGGTCGGTGGGGATTATTTTGTTGAATATCGCAAACAGTATAAATCGCAAGTAGATTATATCTCCTGCGGTGATGGAGAGATCTTTTTAAAAGAACTTCTTGATGCTGAGAAAGAAAATGGAATCTATGTGACAGAGAAACTGCCAGATATCGATGAGATACCGATTCCTACAAAACGGATTCTAGATTCAGTCGCCTGGGACAAAAGGGTATTTGCAATCAAAACAAGCAGAGGGTGTCCATTCAACTGTATCTTTTGTTCGGCTACGAACAATTCCTGTTCAAGGGTCAGGTATCATTCTGCTGAATACATCATCTCATATCTAGAGTTCATCATGAATACATATGGAATCAATAAATTCCGTTTTATGGATGACGTATTTACGTTGAACAAAAAACGAGTGTTAGAATTCTGCAGGTTATTAAAAACGAGAAGATTGGATATTGAAGTGGTAGAATGCTTCTCTCATATCTCTGTGCAGGATCCAGAGATATTTACAGCAATGGCAGGTGCAGGATTCAAATCAATACAGGTTGGAGTGGAATCAGGTAATGATGAAATCCTTCACATCATTGGAAAAGGAACCACAGTCAGCCAGATACGCAAGACAGTCAACCTTATCAAGGATTGTGGATTGAAAGTGGAAGGCTTGTATATGATGGGGAATATTGGAGAGACAAAAGAAACAATAATTAAGACGATAGAGCTTATGAAGAGTCTGCCCACTTATAAAGATTGGTTTTCGTTTGCCTGCCCGCTTCCGAATTCTAAATTCTATCAAATGGCTATGACCAATGGGACTGTATTAACCGATGATTATAATAGATATACGAATGTTGAAGTGATTTTTGTTCCAAATGGACTGACAAAGGAAGAGATGGAAGAGCTTATGGTACTGGCGAGAAAAGAAGTTAAAGCAAAAATTATAAGAAATTACAATAGCCGATTAGGAGAAAAGTAGATGTTTGAATTATTGCGATACATAAACAATGATCGACTTTATTACGATGGATTTATCGACTATTCAATGCTGCCAGACAAGCTGGTATCAGTATTGCCTGATACCTTTAAGCTACATGGAATAGATGAAGAAAGCTCGATAGGATTATATTGTGAGCGCACTTCTTTGTTTATGCCTTTAGTCATAGTATTAGATAAGATAGGATGCAGTGTCTTTGTATATAACAAGAACACTTATGAAGAAAAGAAGAGGATGTCGTTCTCAGAAGTCGATTTTGTTATCATGGATCAAATAGACAAAGACATCTCCTGTGAAGAAGTTACATTCTTCGAAGACAGTATTTTTCTTATCCGTGGAGGGAAGGAAGGTATCACATTTGGCAGAGCATTACTCTCATTTTATACAAGCGGTGTGACAGGAAAAAGCAGTGAAGTAGTCAAAGATAATGCTATATTGGTTGCAGAAGCAATGAGAATCATTCGTTTACTTCATCTGACAGATAAGGATAAAATTTTATGCAATGCTCCTGCATTTCATTCGTTTGGGCAAGCATTTGGATGTTATGCAGCTGCTATAGCTGGCGCGAAAGTTAGGTATATGCAGCCTTTTGTATTGCCGTCGCATATATTGAGTGAGCTAGGGAAAGATGAATATACAATCTTGATATCTACACCGGCATATTACAAATCGATTTACAAACATTTAGAAGTCTATCCATCCTTAAAATATAAACTATCTGCAGGAGGGAAATTAAGTAATGAAGTTTTGGAATACGGTGTTCGTATCAATAATGTTTACGGAACCACTGAGACAGGTGCAATGGCAATTCAGCTATTTCTAGATTCTGAGGATAGCGCTAGTGTGGGGCATGAAATGCCAGGAGTTATGATCGAATTTGATACAGACTATGCAGATTCACAGATAAAAGAGATGAATGGAAGGGTAAAAGTGAAGACACCTTTTCATGCTTTATGGGTGAAGGATGGCGAAACACGCAAAGAACTTGGAGATGACTTCTTTATGCTGAATGATATAGCATACAGAGATACAAAAGGAAATATATACATATATGCCAGATGTGATGGCACGATCAATATCAATGGTGAGAAAGTCATGTTGAGTGAGATCGAGAAAGCATTGAGCAATCTGGATTATGTGAATGAATATAAGGTGCAGAAATGTTATATAGGGGATGGAAGAGAGTCTACAAAAGCTTTTGTAGTCGTAAAGAATAATGAGAATGTTAATGATATCAGAAAGTCGTTAACAAGTTATATTGAGAATTACAAGATACCGAGAGAGATAAGAATAGTAAAAGAATTGAAACGAAGTGAGATGGGAAAAATTCTTGCGAATCAAGAATAATCCGTTTGCTATGAAGAGCACAATTTGGAAAATATTATCAAATATATCATTTTGAGTCATCAAAATGATTTTTTAATCATTAAGAGAGGAAAAGTAGATACATTAGTTCTAAATGTATCATACAAGCGATGAAATGAGATACTTAGTTACTGGTGGAGCTGGATTTATTGGTTCGAATTTAGTAAAGCGTTTACTTCGAGAAAATGATGTAGAGGTAGTTGTCTTGGATAATTTGTCGACAGGAAGAATAGAAAATATTCAATCCTTTTTAAATGATGATAGATTTAGCTTCATACAAGATTCGATAATGAACTATGTAATATTGGAAAAACTGATTAAATCATGTGATATAGTCTATCATCTGGCATCTTCGGTAGGAGTGAAGTTTATTTTAAATCATAAGCTAAAGTCATTGGATACAATCATATTAGGTACGAGAAATGTTTTTGAGTTATGTGCGATATATGGGAAACGAGTGTTATATGCCTCTAGCTCGGAAGTGTATGGTAAAAGTGAGAAGGAGATATATTCTGAAGAAGATGATAAGTTGATAGGACCTTCTAATATTTTTAGGTGGAGCTATTCAGTAGGAAAGACAGTAGGCGAGTACTATGCGACTGCCTTTGAAGAAAAGGGATTGAATTATGATATCGTTCGATTCTTTAACATAGTAGGAGCTAATCAGCTGTCCAATTATGGCATGGTTATACCAACGTTTGTGAAGCAAGCGATTCGTAATGAAGACATCACGATACATGGTGATGGAGAACAGATTAGATGCTTTACGTATGTGAATGATGTTGTAGAGCTATGCTATCGATTGTCACACACAGAAAAGGCATCGAATCAGTATTTTAATGCAGGGGTTAATGAAAAAACTAGCATAAATGAGTTAGCTGATCTGGTTCTGCGAGTATCAGGAAGTAAGTCCCAGAAGAAATATATTCCGTATAAAGATACTTATGGTTCTAACTTCGAGGATTGCAGAAGACGGATTCCAGATAACAAGCGTTTGCTTGAACGAATTGGGCCGATGGAGTTCACGAGTTTAGAGGACATTATAAGAGAAATCATAGAGTGTGAGATCATAGAAAAGAGTAACATCATTACAAAGAAAGATGATTCTTTATTGAGTAAATTGGAACGCAGAGATTGCAGGATAGCTATAGTAGGATTAGGGTATGTGGGATTACCATTAGCTATTTCGTTAGCAAAACATTTTTCAGTCATAGGTTTTGATATAGATACATATAAGATTGAGCAATGCAGAAAAGGAATTGATATCACAAATGAGGTGGATTCATATGATATGGAATATACTACTTTAGAGTTTACTACGGACAGCCATCGTTTGGCGGATGCTTCTTTCTTTGTAATCACAGTGCCTACAGCCGTCGATCATCTGCATCAACCGGATTTGGGTCCTTTAATCAGTGCTACAGAGTTTGTAGGAAATAATTTAAAAAGAGGTTCCATCATTGTTTATGAATCTACAGTATATCCAGGTGTCACAGAGGATATCTGCCTAAAGATACTAGAAGAGAGATCAGGATTGAAAGAGGGAGAAGATTTCAATATCGGTTATTCGCCAGAACGAATCAATTGTGGCGATCGCATTCATACTGTAGAAAGCATTACAAAAATAGTGTCGGCAAGGGATGAGGCTGCATTGGTTACAATATCGAAGATATATGGAGCAATTAATAAAGTTGGAATTTTTCGTGCGAGCAGTATCAAAGTAGCAGAAGCGGCAAAAGTAATTGAGAATAGCCAACGGGATGTTAATATAGCATTTATTAATGAGATGTCTCGCCTTATGGAGTATATGGGTCTAAATATCTATGAGATCATTGAGGCGATGAATACAAAATGGAATGCACTTGGATTCACACCAGGATTGGTCGGTGGACATTGTATCGGTGTCGACTCTTATTATCTATTACACAAACTGCATCAAATTGGAATTGAAGCACCAGTGTTACAGATTTCAAGGCAGGAAAATGAAGAAATGATTCGGTATGTTTCTAACTTGATCGTGGCAGAGGTACAAACAAATAATAGGAAGCTGGATGAATGTAATGTTGGAATTTTAGGAATCACTTTTAAAGATAATTGTATGGATATAAGGAATTCAAAGATCGTTGATCTTTATAAGTACTTAAGTAGTGTAGGGATGCACGTATCCATATATGATGAATGTGCCAATAAGGATACGGTCAAAGACATGTATCAAATCAACTTATGTGATCTTAATGAACTACATAATATTGATGTTCTTGTATTTGCTGTTACAAATCAAGTGGAGGGAAGGTTTTCCATCGGCGATTTAGAGAATATGTTTCGGACAAAAGAAGGTAAGGATAAAATCATTGTTGATCTAAAAGGCATATATGTAAAAAATAAAGAATTTCAGAAGAGATTTAGGTATAAGGTTATATAGATTCAGTGCAAGGTCTCTTCTGCTTAAGTCTAATAGATGTCGATTTATTCAAATCATGTTAAATGAGAGGTCCTAGATGAAAAAAATTGCTTTAGTTTATAGTGTCCCTATGGGCGAAGTTTATGAACAAATGGGAATAGCATATATTGCCTCTTTTATGCGCAAAAATGGGTGGGAAGTAAAAATAATATGTTTGGAAGCGGAACAGAATGCTTTACAATCAATAATTGATTATCATCCAGCGATAATTGGCTTTAATGTTGTGTCTAGTAATATACTGAAAATGATTGAAATCATTCAAATAGTAAAAAAACATATTTCTGTACATTGTGTTTTTGGCGGGGTAGGTGCATCTGCGGAAGGATTAGAAATCATTGATGACTATGATATAGTAGATGTTATTGTTTATGGTGAGGGAGAACTTACATTTTTAGAATTATCCAATCGTTTAGTGAATGGAAGTGATATAAAAGGTTGTAAAGGCATTGTTTATAAAAAAAATGGAAAGATTGTTAAGGAACCCCCTAGAGAATTGATAGAAGATATGGATAGTTTGCCTTTTCCCGCTCGTGATATTTTATTTCAACACTCTGGGAAAATGACAAAACAATGGAGCGCAGTTTTTCTATCAACATCTCGTGGTTGTATAGCGAACTGCAGTTTTTGTGATACATTTATGATTAGGGATCAACCGGGAAAGATATGGAGAGGACGGTCAGCTCAAAAGGTTGTGGAGGAAATCGAATTAATTTATCATAAAGGGAAATATAATATTTTTCATTTTCAAGATCGGTCTTTTGAAGATCCGGGTATGATTGGATATAGACGTATGCGCGATATAGCACAAGGAATAATTGACAGGAATCTTCATATAGCGTTTTCTATATATATACGAGCGGAAACATGGAAGCAGGAACATTTACCGTTAATTGAATTACTGAAAAAGGCAGGACTTCTTACTGTTTATATTGGACTAGAATCTGGAAGTGAATATGGGCTGGAAGTATTTAATAAGCGAGCTTCATTGAGTGATAATTACGAAACGGTGCGATTATTCAAACAACAACATGTATCTGTGATTCCTGGGTTTATTATGTTTCATCCATATAATACTTTCCAAGAGCTACGTAAAAACATCGATTTTCTTGAAGAGACAAAATTTGCGAGTATTAATCGTTTATTGTATTCAAAATTACTTCCAACTCCTAAAACAGAATTATACAACAGGATTAATACAGATAATTTATTTAAAACATATAACCGCCGTACTGGTGAAAATATACCATATAATTTTATTGATACTAGAATACAAAACCTGTCTGAGTCAGTTGAGGATGAGTTTTTTGACTATAGTGATGGGATTTATTCTGAACTTATTTATACCGAATTAAGCAATCTTTGTGCATGGAATCACAAATTTCTTGCTGGTTACATGGATTTATACGATAAAGTTCAACAAATGCAGAAATATTGTGATGAGGTATTATTAGAGATGAATGAAAACAATGCTAGAGTATTTCGTGGACTAATACAATTAGCAGAAAATAATGCCGATATTGATGCGCTTCGTAATTATCGTAGGCAATATTCTTTTAATTATGAAAGTAAATATAAAGAAGTTCAAAATTATAAGTTGAAATTCTTTATGCACGCAAAAAGACTAGGCTATAGCAATGATGTTTTGGGTCTCGACATATTATTTGGGAATTCAAGCTCTGATAATTGAATTACAATATATTAATACTGAATTATTCATCATAATTCGTTTACGATGCGTAGCGCAGCATAGCTACTGTATTTTCAGCTTTTTATTGCTTTCACTTATAAATACAAAATGGAATGCACTTAGATTCATACCAGGATTTGCCGGTGGACATTGTATCGGTACTGGAGGGAAGGTATTTCATCGACAATTTAGAGAATATGTTTCGGACAAAAGAAGGTATGCATAGAATCATTGTGGATTTAAAAGGCATATATGTAAAGAATAAAGAATTTCAGTAGGTATTTAAGTATAAGCTGATATATAAAATAAAGAATGGAGGGCTATAACATTTTCGAGATAATGTTTGCGCCTTGAGCAAACGAAAGGAATGTTGAGGTATATGAAAACAGCAATACATCAACCGGAGTTTTTTCCTTGGGTTGGATTCTTTAATAAGATGGCGAAAGCTGACAAGTTCGTCCTGTTGGATAACGTTCAGTATGAAATCAGTAATTTCCAAAACAGAAATCGAATTGTAGGCACCGAAACGCCACAGTTTTTGATTATGCCGATTGAAAGAAAAGGATTCTTAGAGAAGACATTTAAAGATATCAAAATTCAAGATAATTCAAAATACGTGTGGAAGCGGAAATTTTTAGCTACTATAAGATATCATTATAGTAAGCATCCATATTTCAATCGTTATTATCCTTTCATCGAGGGATTGGTTCAGAGCGATATAAATTCGTTATATGATTTTAATATACAGGTCATTTTTACCTGGGCATCAGAGTTAGGCATACACCCTGAGTTCATACGGGCTTCTGATTTGATGGTATGCGGTAAAAAGTCGGCTCTTCTGGTTGATATATGTAAGAAGATACATACGGATGTCTATATCTCTGGAATGGGGGCGAAAGAATATATAGATATGGATCTATTTGCCAAGAATGATATTGATGTAATTTATAATCAATATGTCCCGAGAGAATATCCACAAATAGGAAGAAAAGAATTTATTCCATATCTTTCAACGTTAGATTTGTTAATGAATGTTGGACCAGAAAAGGCAAGAGAGTTAATTCTTGATGAGGATGCATAAATATTCACCCAATGAATACAGATTCTATCACACGAGAGGAATGTAAGCATAAATGAAACATAAACTAGCATTAGTATATGGAGTGCCATTCGGCACGATAATGGAGCAGATAGGAATCGGGTCTATCGGGGCTTATATGAGACGAAATGGATATGATGTAAAAATATTTTGCCTCGAGGCCTATGATAATATCATAGACGCTGTCATTGAATATAAACCAGATTATATTGGCTTCAACACGGTTACTATCAATTTATCTCATATGGCTGGACTGGCAAAAAAAATGAGAGACAAGCTCGATGATTCATGTGTGTTTTTTGGCGGTGTAGGTGCTTCGGGTAATATAAAAGAGGTTTTGTTGTTTTATCCTGTGGTTGATTATGTGGTCTATGGTGAAGGAGAAATATCAGTTTATGAACTGATAGAGAGAGTAAGGAAGGGGGAGAGTGTAGAGGGATGTGATGGTATCGCATATCGTAAAGATGGACAGATTATCATAGAGAAGCCAAGAGATTTGATTGTTGATCTAGATGCCCTTGCTTTTCCTGCTAGAGATGTACTGATTGAAAACAAGGATAAAATGATGGGATATTTAGGCAGTGCTATGCTTGAGACTGCACGAGGATGTTGCGCTGATTGCAGCTTTTGTGACAACTATGTTTCTAGACAACAGAGAGGTGCAATTTGGAGAGGTAAATCAGTCGCTCGTGTTGTGGACGAGCTACAGTACCTGGTAGACGAGTTACAAATTAAAAGAGTTCATTTTCAAGATCGGACATTTGAGGACCCCGGAAAGCTGGGAATGAATAGAATTCTAGAAATCGCCGAAGAAATCATCCATAGAGGTATAAAGGCAGAGTTTTCAATCTGTGTTAGAGCAGAGAACTGGAACGAAGATAACAAATATATTTTACAGCGATTGGTGGAAGCTGGTTTATTTGCAGTCCAAGTCGGAATCGAATCAGGAAATGATGAAACATTACAGCTTTACAATAAAAGAGCTACAATTGAAGATAATATACGAATAATAAATCTGCTTGAAGAGCTACATATTATTATAGATGTAGGATTTATTATGTTTCATCCATATAATACCTTTGAGGAATTGCGGACAAATATCAAATTTCTGTTTGATCATAACTTAGGACATATAAAGAAGAATCTGTTCACGCAGCTAGAACTGACGCCGCATACAGATTTATATAATAAAATCTTAAAAGATAGTCTCTCTCCAAAAACGTTTTCTGGTGATACATTAAATTATGGATATCAGGATCCTAGGATTGAGAACATGATTAGATACCTTCCAAAACATGCAAGTGATAATGATAGTTTCATAATCTGTGATGTGATACATTTTGAGCTTAATTATTTATTACAGAAATTGTTTTTCCTTGTTAGTTGGAATAAAATTGATGAATCCTATTATCTTAAGATCAAGGAAAGTAAAGAAGAGATTTTCAGGAGGTTGGCTAAACTGAACTTTGTATACATTACAGAACTTTTTGATATGGCCGAATCTGGAAAGACCAATGAAGAGATTGCTCGATTTGTTAATACTTTTGATAATTCACCATATGTGACAATCTATAATGAGTTTAAAATAATCAGATTTGAAGTGACGCATAAACTAATGACTCATAATGTATTAGAATTAAGATGAGTACTAGAAAATTTATGTTTGCCATAATGACGCTCATTAAAAGGTAAGAGAAATACATATCTTGTTAAAGTTTTACTAATAAAAAAGGAGAGAAGTGTAATATAGTAAATACATTATACAGGTAAATAGAATGAATGATAAGAATATATTTAATAATGAAGTAATTAAAATAATATCATTGAATGAACTTTATTCAGATGATGATTCAATAAGCATGTTTCAAAAGGTAATGCTTGTAACAGATGGTACGATAAGTGATTTACTTAGATTGTATACAAGAAAAAGGATTACTGTCAAGAAACTTATGCAGTTAATTAAAGTGAGTGGTACTGAGGAAAGCAACTTATGTGAACATGAAACGCAGTTGCTAAAACGTGAAATATTACTCGGTACCAGGGGAGAGAATTATATCTATGCAGATTCTTTATTTAATTTATCTATTATGTCAACAGAAATGAAGATTAAGTTGATGGAAACAGATATTCCAATCGGAATTATATGGAAAGAAGAAAAGCTGGATATCTTCAGAGAGATAATAGAAATAAAAATAGAAAAATGTAGTAATATTATAAATCATTTTACAGTGCCTCCCGACACACCTTTTTTTAGTAGAACATATATGATATATCATAATAGAAAAATATTAGGTATAATAACTGAAAAATTTCCAATTACATATTTTAGAGAATTAGGGAAAGCTCAAAAGGTAATAAATCAATAATAATTGCTTTGGCAATGAGCCAAGACATTAATAAAAGTTGAGAAAAGTGTGCCGTTAGTATACAATATTAATTGAGAGTTATTGTTTTAAATGGTAAAGAAAGACTTTTGCATGCATGTCTATTGAGAGGTGATAATGGATATAAATAACTATAAATATGTTAACCAGATTATAGTTACTGGGAACATAGAAATTGATGTAACTAATTTCCTAATAAAAAACAATAGGAATAAAACATTAAAACATGTTATGGCTGTAGCTAAAAAAATAGTGAAATAGCAGAAAAATTCGGTTTAGACAAAAAACGTATGTATTATAAGTGGTTATTTACATGATATCAGTGCAGTAATTCAACCAAAGGATATGTTAAACTACATGAGAGAGAATAATTTATATATTGATGAAGCTGAATTGAAATATCCATTTATTTTGCATCAAAAAATTTCAAGGTTATTAGCAAACACATTTTTTAATGTAGAAGATGAAAGAATATTATCTTCTATTGAATGTCACTCAACTTTAAAAGCAAACCCTACTAGCTATGATATGGCTCTATTTGTTGCTGATAAACTTTCATAGGACCAGGCTAATCTATTATTTTCAGCAATCATTGATAGTTATGTTTTCTTTGAGGGTAACGCAGGTTTTTAAAATTAATAAAGATGAACTTTTCTTAAAGATAGAATCGTAGTTCTTCATGAGAATAAATTGAGAGATCTTTATATTAACTATAAAAGTTGATATGAGGGTCTTTTTTGATATATTTGAAAACCGAGAAGTAAAACCTGAAGTATATTATGGTAAAACAGAAGATAAAAAAAATATTTTGTGAGGTTTTTATGGCACAGATAAAGTGGAACGATAGTCATGAGCAATGAGAGAATTGCTCAATTATTTTACAAGAAAGAGCAAGATATATATAATCTGTAATTACTTTGTAACCCTCTTTTCTTAAATACATTTATAATTAAGTTATAACATCAGCAGGAATAACAGGAGGATGAGAAGTATGAAGTATAAAAAAAGTTTAGGAATAAGTGTAATCGCTAGCATAGTGATGATATTATCTGGCTGCCAGGCAGTTGGAGATAGTGTAACACTGATTGATAAACCTAAATTAGCCGACGAAAAACAGGAGGATATCAAAGATGTCCTTGAAAAACTATTACCGGAAGACGCAGAATATGCAACTGCAGCTAATTCGATTCCGAAACAGTCAGTTTTTATGGAAGACATAGACAATGATGGAATACAAGAGGTTTATGCCTTGTACTATGATACGAAGCAAAATAATTCGATTCATCTGCTCGTATTGAAAGAGGTTGATGGAAACTGGAATAAAATCGCAGATACAAATACAAATTATAATTATCTTGACTATTTTAAATTGGAAGATCTCGATGGAAATGGTATCAAAGAAGTAATCGTTGGCGTAGGGTTTAAAGATGAAGTAAAAAAGAATCAGCTTCTTATCTATAAGTTGCAAGGCACTGGCTTGTATAATGTGGTAAATACGGATTATGAATGGGTTCAAATAGAAGATGATAACGCTGATAATATATCTGACATAGTTCTGTTAAAAGGCGATGCTACATTAAAACAGACCGCAGACTTATATAGTTATGAAAATCAAGAATTGAAGTTACTGTCATCGATAGAATTAAACCCGGATGCTTATCATGAAAATATCATTAGTGGAAATCTAGTGGATGGAAACAAGGCGATTTTTATTGATAGCGGTATTGGAGCACATTCCATGCTGACCGAGATTATAGCAATTGATAAAAGGAAACTAGTCAAAGTTGGGGATGATTATGATGGTACTTTATTAAAGGAGTATCCACTATATTCTACTGATATTAATGAAGACGGAATTATAGACGTAGGAGGCATGTATATACCGAAAGGATATGAAGATGCGGCCTTTGCTGAAATACCCTTCATCTATACTTATAATGATTATAGTATCGATGGTACCAAAGAAATAATCGAGCAACGTTTTAGTGATGATATGCATGGTTTCTATATAACGATTCCATTGGTTTGGTATAATAAAGTTACCATAGAAAAGCTTGATAATGGTGTTAGGTTGATTTCTGATGAAGATCAGAAAACATTATTTGAAGTGAAGTGGAGTGAGTTGTCTTCTTATAAGGGTGATAGCACTAAATTAGGAGAAACAAAGAATTTTATTTTTTATACGGAGCTTACAGATGATACTCTTATTTCAGTAGATAATTTTCATTTAATTGAAAATGATTTTGATTAATGTATAATAATACTGATTGGATAAAAGAGAACTGGTGGAGAAAAGAATGAATACAATCCTTGTTATTGAAGATGAATTATCAATACGAACTTTTGTGAGTCTTAATTTACGAAAGAAGAATTATCAAGTTATCGAAGCAGAAAACGGAGAAGAAGCGTTAAGATTAATCAAAAGCAATAAGATTGATATCGTATTACTTGATATTTCTCTTCCGGGTATCGATGGTTATCAGGTATGCCAGGAGATTAGAAGTCTGGGTTTATCCACAGGTATTATTATGCTTACTGCAAGATCACAAGAGGAAGATAAGATAAAGGGATTGGCGCAAGGAGCGGATGATTATCTTACGAAGCCTTTTAGCCTGGCGGAACTAGAGGTTCGAATTATTTCCCTGTTACGCAGGATGAATTACTATAGTAGTACAAGAAATATATCAGTATTAAATTCTGGTCCGTTTCAACTGGATTTAACCAATAAAAATATGTCTATGCTGGGAAAAGAAATTAAATTAACTCCAACGGAATATTGTTTACTGCAATTTCTGATTACCAATAAAGAACAGGTGTATACACGAAATGATCTTTTGGATGAAATATGGGGAGTGAATTATGTTGGAGATATGAAAGTTATAGATGTAAATATAAGGCGCATTCGGTCTAAAATTGAAATTGACCCATCAAATCCGAAATATTTAATAACTGTTTGGGGACATGGATACATGTGGAAAGAATAAACAATGAAACGAAAAATAATACTTTATTTTATGATTATAATCTTCCTTACATTAAGCCTTGTTACGCTAGGATTTAATTTTGCACTAAAACATTTTTATCAGCAATCCGTCGCAAATACATTTCAGACCCACGCCGAAGGTGTTAATTTTAATTGGAGCAATGAAGTGTATTTATCCTTCGAAAGACTAATAGGTTATAGTGAGCAAATAATAAAAACATATCAGTACAAAGAAGGTGAAGTCCAATTACTTAGTAGGGAAGGGGAACTTATACAATCATCTTCAGGCTTTTATGAAACTGTTCGTTTAGACATAGATCCCAAGGTTTTGGAAGGTAAGACTATTTATAAAATTGAGAGTATGAAGGTTACAAAGGAAAAAATCTTAGCTTTTTATACGCCTTTGATTTATCGTGGGCAGGTTGTAGGAGTACTACGATATATTACCACCTTAAAAAATGTAGACAATCTGATTAATACATTAACCATTTATGTAGTGGGTATCTGTATTGCAGTAGCTTTCCTGGTTTTTCTTATTAGCCTTCGCTTGGGTAACTCCATTGTGAAACCTTTAAAAGATATTATTCATTATACCCAGAAGATGGCGAAGGGGCAGTATAAAAATAAGATTGAAAAGACCTATCCCCATGAATTGGGGGAATTGGCTGATATGCTTAACTTTATGGGGGATGAGATTATAAAAACGGATCGCTTGAAAAACGATTTTATCTCATCGATTACGCATGAACTTAGAACACCTCTTACTGGTATCAAAGGTTGGATTGAGACAATACAGGACGCCGATGCATTAACCCAGGAAGAATTTCAATTTGGTTTAAATATAATAAATAGTGAAACTGAGCGTTTAATCGGGTTAGTAGAAGACCTGCTTGATTTTTCCAGATACCAATCTAATCGAATGGATTTGATTAAAACAAAAGTTCAGGTAGATCAATTGATTCAAGAGGTGACTTTTCAACTAAATAAGAAAATAGAGAAGAAAGAACTTCAATTGATTGTCGAAACTTCTCCAGTTACTATTATAGTAGATAGGGATAAATTAAAGCAGGTGTTGCTAAATATCCTGGATAATTCAGTGAAATTCTCGAATAAAGGCGAGAAAATCCATATAATACAAACAACCTTTCAAAATGAGTTACGAATAGAGTTTAAGGATAATGGGATAGGAATAACGAAAGAAAATCAGAAACATATCATGGAATCCTTTTATAAAATAGATTCCAAATCCCTTGGAGCAGGACTCGGATTAGCAATCTCTAAGAATATTATTGAATTGCACCAAGGCTCTATTCAAATTGAAAGTGAATACGAGAAAGGGACATCCGTTATCATATTGTTGCCAATAGATGATAAATAAGGAGGGCCTACACAGATATAAATTAGAAATTATATTTCTGTTTTATATCTGCAATTAATATATGATATCATTTCGTAATTACTAATTATTAATCTTTATCAATGACTAAATTAATATAAATAATAGGAGAAAACATATGAAGAATAATTTTGTGAATAATCAATTAGTGAAGAAAGCTGCTATCATTCTTATTTCAATATTTTGTTTGGTAGGCCTGACTGCCTGCAATGCGAAAGAAGAGGGAACCATGAGTCAGAAGCCGGAACAAGTTCAGGAACAGGAACCAACGCTAGAGGCTACTGTAAAGCCAACGCTAGAGCCAGCAGTAGAGCCAACAGAAGAACCTTCAGCTGAATCCTCACAAGAGCCAGTGATGGATAATCAAGATTCTGATTCAGATCAAGGCATGGCTACTGGAGAAGCGAGTCAGTATAAGAATATGACCCAGTTGGTTGCTCTAATAGGATTATCCAAAGATGAGCTGATCGCAAATGTGAATTCGGACCATACAACGGTTGACGAAGGTGGAATAGAATTTACTCAGCCTGAAATCAGGGTTTGGTTTGATGATAAGGGTAAGGTAAATCAAATTTTTACGGTAAGTACAGAGATTGATTTTAATGGGTTAAAGGTAGGCGATGATATACAAACCTTTAAGGAGAAGTTCGGTGATCCCACGAAGGAGAGCAATGGCGAGGCACATTTTAAAACTGGAGATATATTTATATCCGTGAATTATGATGCAGAAACAGGTAAGGCGTATGCGGTGTACCTATTAAAAGAGGATTTTTAAAGGGTGATAGAAGTCATTCCAGATTAAAAGAAGGAAGAAGAATTGTTAATACTTTAAAAGGCATCTTATCATATCATAATGATAGGGTGCTTTTCGTTATCAGGTAGTAGACGCTGGTTACATCTATCAAAATACATTCCTATCCATTAAGTGTGTGAATATGATTATTTTATGCTTTAATTAGTTCAAATCTCACAATATGGTATAATATTATCTATACGTTGAATATTTAAAAAAATATGGTTTTGAATGATACAATATACAAAACATTGCAATAAATGTAAAGAAATCTATTTATAAGACATTTATAATAATATAAGAAAGGCGGGTTATATGGATTGGATTCAAAGTATGAACAAAGTAGTTGATTATATTGAAGATAATTTAACTAGCGATATAGAGATGGAATCAATGGCAAAATTAGTAGGTTGTTCTGTATATGAATTCTCACGAATCTTTTCATTCGTAGCTGGAATGTCTGTTTCAGAGTATATCAGACGGAGAAGATTGTCTCAAGCAGTTTTTGATATACAAAACGCGAAAGAAGGTATTGTTGATATAGCTCTAAAATACTGTTATGAATCACAATCTGCATTTACTCGTGCTTTTAAAGAATTACATGGACATACACCGGCAGTTGCTCGTAAAAAAGGTATTTCCTTAAAGACATATCCTAAAATTACCTTCAAGTTCATTATAAAAGGTGTGACTGAAATGGATTTTAGAATTGAAAGTAAAGAAAGTTTCAAGATAATTGGGTATAAATGCAACGGTGAATGGAACGACTGGGTAAATTTTAATAATAATTATGATCACCGGCTGCGAAACAATAACTTGAACAAAAGTTATTATAAGGCACCTTTTTGGCAAGTTGGAGCTTATATGTTCATTCCACCACCAAATGATGCAAGTATATTAGATGCTCCCCAAAATGATTATCAATGCATAATTGGTGCGGAACTTACAGATGAGCCTATACTAAACGGAATGGAGGTAGAAGAATTCCTAGCAACTACCTGGGCGGTTTTTGCAGTTGAATACGAACCACATAATGATGCAACTGGTAAGACTTATGCTAAAGTATTATCTGAGTGGCTCCCACTTAGCAATTATAAAAGAAATGAAACTATTCCATATCTAGAGGTATTTAGTATCCCTGGTGAAGCGGAACCAAAGAATTATAAATGTGAAATTTGGATTCCTGTCTTAAATAAATAATTGGATAATAAGTGCATTAGGAAAGATGTTTTAATAAAAATGAATATTTATCATGTACATTGAGGGGCTTATAGATGAACGAATATTTTAAAAGTGAACGGCTAGAATTTCGACCTTATCGAATGGAGGACTTACCTACTTTAGTAAAACTAAGAAATGAAAAATCGCGTAGAAGATGGTTTTATTTTCAAGAACCAGATGTTTTAACGGAACATTTTGGAATTAAGAGTATTGAAGATAATATTTTATTGTGGTCTCATAAAATTGACATTCTCAAAGAAGAAGCGGGGCTGGCAATTGTGTTGAAAGAAACTGATGAATTAATTGGATTTATAGGCTTAGGCAAATGTCGTTGTAATGATGTTGAAATAGGATACGAAATTGGAGAAGCTTTTCAGAACAAAGGATATGCTACTGAAGCAGTTAGGGCAGCAGTAGGATGGGGATTTTCTAGATTAAAGGAATGCAATGCTGAACTCAAAATAGTTGGGAAGGTTGAACATGAAAACTGGTCGTCTCGCAGAGTTCTTGAAAAAACTGGATTTACCTTTTCACATGCAGAAAAGTATTTGAGTGTATATGAATTAATTAATGATTTATATTTTTAATAGTATTATTGACAATGTATTCTGCTCACAATTACATATTTATTACTATGTTTATGAATTAAGTTGCAATGATAGGGTTGCCAGATACAAGGATTTATACCAATCGTTGTGGTTAAGTAAGCTTCCATTTTAGAATCTAAATATAATAAGGTTGGGCTAATATGGATTATTTTGTTCTCCTAACATGCTTGTAGAGTTTTGTAATAAGCTGTATAATAATGGATAAATAATAATATAAGTATTTATAAAGGAAGTCTTATCAAGTAATCGGGCTATAGCTAAGAGATATTGGTCATGTTAGTGGTTGTTTCGTTTAATAGTATAACTAAAGTTATCAATATATGGAAGATTCTTATATAAGGAGAGATCGATTTATGCATAAGATGGATATTAAACCTGATTGGGTATTCAGTCCTCAACCCATGTATATCATAGGCAAAAAAAATGAAGATGATGTACCAAATTTTTGTATTATAACCTGGATTGGTTTTTCGTTTGACAAGACACCACATTTAATGATGACAATAGGCGGTAACAAGCAAACGAAAACGAATATTTTGCGCAATAAAATGTTTTCAGCAAACCTAATTAGTGAGGATATTATATGGCTTGCAGACTATTTTGGAACTACAAATGGTGAAGAAAAACTTAAGAATGATATACAGATTGATTATAAATGGGGGAATTATTTAAAAGTACCCATTTTAGAGCAGAGTAATTGGGTTTATGAATGTGAAGTAACTGAAATAATAGAATTAGAGGGAAGTCACCTCTTCTTAGCTGACATAAAAAATATTCAGATAGATACAAGGTTTGAAGGAATGGACCTTAAAATGATTGATTTGAAAATGTTGAATCCTGTAGTATATGCACCTTATAATTATTTTTCAATTGGAAGTAGAATTGGCGGATGTGGCGAGTGGAAAAATCATTTAGTTAAAGATAATTTGGAACACGAGAATATGTAAGTAATAGGAAAGTGATATATAATTATAAGTTGGGAAGATTGAATGACTATTCTACTATACGAGTAAGGGGGTGTTATATTGCTTAAGGATCTGCAAGCAGCATTTGATTATCTTAAGGAGAATATGCATGACCCTGTTCCTCAATACATATTAAAAAAAGAAATAATACATAGTTTACACAATGAATCTGAATATAATAAGCTTAGAGAATCAAAGTGGTATCAACAACTAGAGGCAGAACAATGGGAAAATGGCTCCTGGGGTAGATTTCATACTCAGGATACGAAGTCACTGATAAAGCAAAAGTTTACTACTACAGAATCAGCTCTAAGACGTGCCCGAGAATTAGCATTGGATAAAAGTGATGAACTAATTTATAAAGCTCTTCAACTTATGGAAAGGTATATTCAGGGACAGGAAGAGTGGTTGGATACGAATGAACATCATTATGGTTTTCAAATCGCATTTAGAACTTTAGTTGCCGCAAATCTATCTTTATTTGACCCACAACATCCTTTAGTGCAAAAAAGGAAAAAAATATGTGCTTATAATTTTTCCAAAGCATGTATTGGTGGCTCATTTAAAGAGGAGATTTGGGAACAGAAAAATAGAAAAAGCAATGAAATCTTATTAAAGCCATTTATGGTATATATTATCTGGCTTTTACAGGACAATGTATTCTTAGATGAGGCAAAACAAAGAGTTTTCTTAGAGTATATCTGGTATAGAAAGGAAGGAATTTATTATCGTACCAATAACCCATCCTCAGACATTGAGTATTTAGAATCCAAAAATTTTCTAACATGGCTTTCTGGGTTGGAGGAATTAAGTGATTTTTCTTTGTTTCCTGAATTTATGAGTAAAAGAACAACCGAGCATTTATTAAATGAGATTCACAGACTGATTTATCATGATGTTATATTACCCAATACAATTCCTTTATTTGGACATTACTCTAAAACCTGGTCTAAGGCGAATTATCGTAAAAACGATAGGATACTTCGGATTTTAAGAATTCTTATAAAATGTTAAATGTCCAATAACTCAAGCTTGTAAAAAGGGATAGCAACTGAAAAAGGGGAGATTCGTGGAGGTGTATGTAGTATGCAAAAGATAGTCTTTATGAGACATAGTGAACCTGATTATTCCTTTGTTGAAGAAAGAAAATATATTGGACATGGTTTAGACTTAGCCCATTTAACTGAAGATGGCATTCAAATTGCTGAGAATGCTTCCTTTGATAGTAGGTTGGATAATGCTGAAATAATTGTTTCTTCTCCGTATACACGTGCTTTGCAGACGGCAGCAATTATATCTAAAAATAGAAAGTTAAACATAAAAATAGAATTAGATTTACATGAGTGGATGCCAGATTTGTCTTTTCAATATTCATCTCACAAAGAAGCTTCAAAAGCAAGGGAGTTATGTTTTGAATATAAAGGAGTTCGTCCAAATGATACCGAGATAAAATTTGAAAACCTTGAGGATGTATTCAACCGTGCAAAAAGGGCACTCTTACGTTATAGCGAATACAAAAAAATTATTGTAGTGACACATGGCCTAGTGATACGCCGATTTGTTTATGACCCAGTTATACCTTATTGTGGAATATCTGAGATTGATTTTGACGAGTCATTTTCGTGTACTGAATTTAAAGCCTATTAAAGCATATATTATCATATCTCATTTGCAAAACAAGTATTGTACCTCAAAGTTATTTAAAGACAAGACTATATCAGCGAGCGATTTCATGTAATGCGTTATTTTATTTATAAGCTCGGTTATACAAAGATATTGATATTAAGCAAATATTTAATGTATAATATTACCATACGAATGGTTCGCAATAGTTTACGTTTGAAAAGTAATTGAATTATTTCATATAAGTACAACAAGATTAAGAGAGGTACACGATGAGGCTATTTAAGCAAGTAATATACAAATTAGCTAAAAATGAAACACCGTTTATTTTGATTGATAGGGTGAAATTCGTTCTTTCGGAATTGAACTGTACTAATATCTCATCAAAACTCTACTTAGAGAATCATGCCTCTGGAATTTCATATGTTCAACGTGCAATCAAAAAATTTCCTGCTTTACGAGAGTTTTATTCTGAAAAGAATTATCCTGATACTATCTCAAATCTTGATGGCTATTGGGATGTTGAAGAACCTTGTATCAGGACGAATAGTATCCCTTATGATGTTATGGATGGGATTGCTAGAGGAATCCCGAAATCATATCCTTTTAATTATACAGTGTTAATTTTTGATCATATAGACTGGTTCGGTACGGGAATAGTTAATACTGAACCTGTTATAACCGCCAAGCATCCTCACCCCAGAAGGTTGGGTGAATATCTATCCTCCTCCATCACTATTCTTAGTGATTGGGATTCGCATGGAAGAGATAATCGTCTTTGTGTGACGATGGAACTCATAACTCCAGATTTCAATTATAGTATAGATCCTATGGATTCTAAATTACAAGGTTTACTAGAAACACTGGGAACTATTCAAATCGTGAACCATAAAGCTGCACTGACTCAGGACGAGATGCTGCTATATCATTCATCAATAACGAAAGCTGATAGCCTATGGAAGGAATATACAGATAATCTCTATTATTTTATATGTGACAATGTTCCCGATTGTAATATGAAAGAAGTTGTTTTAGCGTATAAATCACAAAGAAAAGAAATGAGAGAAATCCTAAGAAAAGATTATTTGACAGGTGGATACTCAAATTTTTCAGATGAGTTAAAAGAAATAAAATCTCCTAAGAAGATAATTACAAAAATCTTTACTTCAAAAGGCTATGAATATAAAAATATCCCCAGCTACGCCGCATTAGGGAGGTATGTTTTAGTGAAAAAGACAAACCGCAATAATCGAATGGAAGTATTATTTGATTACTGGGGTAGGGGAAGAGAAATTGCCTGTAGGCTGACATATAAGTCTCCTTTTCGTGAATACAATATGGATTTGCCAATAGCAGAAGAGAATGGAATACAAATATCATATCCTATTGACAGTGACGCAACATTAAGCACCGTAGTGACGAACTGTTTATATATAATCGAATACCTAGAAAATACAGTAATCAAAGAAATGGATAATATTTATGGAGAAGCACCGAAATGGTTTGATTATTAGAGATTAGAAATCTAAAACAACTATTATAGTGGAGGGTTTTATGATGAATTATATAGAACCATATAAGGGGATAGCAGGTATTTATGAAGAGATCCGTCCAACCTATCCAGAAGAATTAATTCATGATATCATCACTGTTACAAATTTAAAATCAGAGAACAGGCTACTTGAAATTGGTGCAGGAACAGGAAAAGCCACTATTCAATTTGCAAAAAAGGGATATCAAATTCGAGCAGTTGAGATAGGTGAAGACATGGCAGAAATCTTAAGAGATAAGTGCTCGAATTATTCTAATGTTACAATTGATGTCGCATCATTTGAAGATTGGATTCGTACTGATAATCAAAAATATGACATGATTTATTCGGCTCAAGCATTTCACTGGATAAACAAAGAAACAAAGTATAAAAAATGCTACGAATTATTACAGGATAATGGATTCTTAGTATTATTTTGGTATAAGCCATCCGGTTATAAATTCCCTGTGACAATTGAAATAGATGAACAAGTAAATAGAGTAGTTGCCAAATACACTGCAAAATATAAAGAAAATAATGCAAAGCCTGAAAGGTCAGTACATAGTGGAGTATCAAACAATGATGAAAGAAAAACAGAAATAGAGGAATCGGGTCTATTCCATATCGTTTGTGAACTAGATTATACTCATAAAATAAAAAATGATCCAAGTCAATACTTAAAGGCTATGAAATCAGTCCCGGCGTTTGCATCAATACGTGATGGGCTAGAAGATAATATAATTAGAAAAATGGATAATGAAATTGAAGATATTATAAATAGCTATGGTGGGTATGTTGATGAAGAATTTGATTATTCGTTATACATAGCGCAAAAATATTAATATAAGTTTATATCGCTTTATACATTGAATGGGGAGGAAAAATAGTGAAGCTTAGACTTGAATTAATGGGTGATTATAAAGAAAACGAAAATGTTACTCGAGAGGCATTTTGGAATGTATATAGACCTGGATGTAATGAACATCTGGTTCTTCACAATCTTCGAAACTCTTGGACCTTTATTAAGGAACTAGATTATGTTGCGGAGGAAAATGGCAGAATTATTGGAAATATAATATATACAAGAATGATAAAAGAAGGGATGATATGCAACGATATAATTGCATTTGGACCGATATCTATTCTTCCAGAGTTTCAAAATCAAGGTATTGGTACGCTTCTTATAACCGAAACTTTTAAAAAAGCCAAAGAACTCGGATATAAAGCTGTTTTAATCACTGGTAATCCGGAATATTACAGAAGATTTGGTTTTATTTCTGCAAGTAAGTATCAAATTCATCTTACTAATATTCCAATTGAGGATGAAGCATCTTTTTTTATGGCGAAAGAGCTTGAAGAAGGATTTTTGTTAAAGCATTCAGGTGTCTATAGTTTTGATACAAAATTTGATCCCACTGATTCTGAATTAGAGGATTTTGAAGCACTATTTCCTTATAAAGAAAAACGCGAGCCTCGTATGGGTGATTTATAGATTTATATAAATGGCTGTAAAAAACTATAATAGGTACTTTATTATGTATAGTTAATGGGCTGTAGGTATAGATATGATAAGGAATCTAATAAGGAGTTCGATATTAATTAAGCGATTAGTTAATATCGGACTTTTTTTATTATAAAATATACTTTGCGAACTTTTTCTAATTGCCACAAACTATTGCATTTTCTAATACTTATCGATATAAGTTGCTCATCGTATTATGATAATAGTACGAAGTGTTATAAAGCACGTTATTATTTTCAGATCTGTTTTATAAGTATAAATAGTGTTGAAATTAAGATTAGCAAGAATTAATATAAAAAAACATTGCAAAAAATGAACCGATTTCATTTTTATTACAATAAACAGTAAGAGATAAGATACAGACTGATTAGTTAAAAGGAAGGACAGCAAATATGACGGAAGAAGAGTTGAATTTATTAATAATAGCTTACGGAAAGCATTTATTTAGTTTTTGCTGTAACCTTTCAGGAAACAAGTCAGAAGCAGAAGATCTGTATCAGGATACCCTCTTAAAAGCTGTTGAGTTACGCCACAAACTTGACAGCAGTGGCAATCCGAAGAGCTTTTTAATGGGTATAGCAGTTAAGATATGGCAAAACCATAAAAAGAAATATGCAGTTAGACAAAAGATAGTACAGTTGGAGGAACTTAACGAGAATTTTGTACAGTATGAGGATGGTACGAGTCAGCAACCAGAAGAAAAAGTAATTCTTGATGAAACAATTATTACCGTTCGCAGGGAGGTAAAACGACTGCCAGAGAAACTGCAAATTATTATTTATATGTATTATACCGCTGAAATGTCTGTGGAAGACATAGGGAGAGCGTTACATATTCCAAATGGAACTGTAAAAAGCAGACTTTATAAAGGAAGGATATTATTGAAAGAATTATTGGAGGTGCATTATTATGGATCATAAAGAGATAGATAAAATCTTAAAATCAGCCCTTTCTCCAATGGAAACTCCCCCGGATGTATTAAATCACAGAATATTAATGAAAATGGAGGAACCGCATTCAATGAAATGGTCAAAGACGAAATGGATTGCAGCATGCGCTATTATATGCATTCTTATTGTACCTACTACGATCTATGCAGCGCAAAGATTATTATCACCAAAAGAAGTTGCGAGTGAAGTGGGCGACAATAAATTAAGCGAAGCCTTTGAAGAGGAAGGCATAGAAACATATCAGACAGAAACAGATGGTATTTATACGGTTACTTATCTAGGGTATGTAAATGGAAAGACTATGAGCGATAGGACAGGGTCTGCTTGGGAGCTCAATCCAGATAGAACTTATGTTGCGACTGCTATAGAAAGAATAGATGGGGAAGACATATCATATATGGATAATCTGTTCGTGTCCCCGATTATTCAAGGGTTAAAGCCTTGGCTGTATAATATAGCATCGATGAATGGTGGCTATGTATCTAAAATTATTGAGGGTGTTCTTTATCGAATCATAGAATGTGACACTATTGAAATATTTTCTGATAAAAAATTATATCTGGTAGTTTCTGATACACCATTTTACAGTGTTGAGGCTTATGATTATGACGAAGAAACAGGCTTGCTGACACCTAAGGAAACTTATGGAGGGACTAATATTTTATTTAATATGGATTTAGATTCTTCAAAGGCAGATAGCGAAAAGGCAGAGGCATATATAAAACAACTGGAGGATGAATGGAATTCTCAAAGTGAAACTACTGAAGATAGTAATGCTCAAGGAGGCATGACAGAGAAAGCTATATCTGAATTTCTGAAGGAAAAGCTTTATACTGATGCTGAGAACGGAATCAACATTAAGCTACAAAATGATGATCCGTTCGGTTGGGAATCAAACGGTGAATATGCGGGAACTACCTTAAATTACTATTTAACAGTAGAAGGGGATAACATTGAATCACTAACCTATACCTTAAATAAGGGAGAGTTTTGCTACTGGCCAAGAAACGATGTGGATGCAAGGAAACTCTATGGAAATAAGTATAGCCTATCCTATGAGGAACAGAAAGAAATAGATAATTATTACGCTGTTAATATTAACGCAATTTTCGAGGATTACGGATATGATGAGGAGTATCTAAAAAATCTTAGTGAGCAGGGTAGTGATGCAACATTTCAATTTTATCGTGATGTATTAAATGATGCCATTGAATCGATGATTGTTACAATGGAGATAAAAATGAAAGATGGAAGCATAATAGAAAAGCAATTATTATTCGATAATCTTGATGAAGAAAACAGTGGATTTTGGATTGATGTGTCACTGAAATAGAAACCTAGTGGCACAGTTTTGAAAAATATTTTGGGGTTGTTGTAAAACTAACTTATTATTGGTTTTACAACAACCCCTCTTTTGACTAAGTGCAATAGTTTACACATAAATCACAATATATTACATAGTTAAGCAATTAACAAAAATAATAACAATAAAATACACAATTTAAGAAATACCGTTTCTTCTGAAAACCTTTTTAAGCTGTTATAGTTTACCCATAGACAAATCCTACATTTACTAAAAGATAAGAGACGAATCAAAGAGGAACAGGATGAAGTTTATAAAGGGAAAAGGGTATCTATTAACCAAGGTAATACGTAACCGTATTATAAAAAGAAAAGGAAGGTAGAGGGTTTATGAAGAGAATTATTAGTTTAATTATGGGTGTAGTATTAGTAGGAACTTTATTGGTGGGATGCAGTGCAAAGAATGATGATACGAAGACACCAAGTAACGGTAATGAGCCAACCAAAAGTGCAACTGACACTGACAAAAAGCAGTTTCGTGTTGCTTACATTGCAAGAACACAGTCTGACTCCTTTGCAGCATGGCTTGCAAATGAGATGAAGGCAGCAGCAAAAGAATATGATGATATTACACTTGATGTATTTGATGGTCAGGCAGATGACGAGAAAGAAAATGCAGCCATTGAAAATGCAATCACTAACGGATATGACGCAATCATCGTTCAACCTAACAACGGTGAAGCACAGAGACCTTACGTTGAGAAAATTGTGAAAGCAGGTATCATTGCAATCACAACCAACGCACGTATTTCAGGTATTGAAGGTGCATCTTCTGTAGATGCGGATCCTTACAAACAAGCAGCAGTTAATGCAGCACTTGCTTTAGAGCAGATTCCTCAAGATGGTAAAGTTGTAGTACTTAATGGACCTTCCGGTAATTTCCATGCAGATGAAAGAAGAAAAGCATGGAAGGCAGAGTTCTTTGATAAGAGACCTGACGTAACAATCATTGCAGAAGATATTGCTAACTGGAACAAAGATGAAGCTATGGCATTTATGGAAGACTGGCAGACAGCTAACGGACAGATTGATGCAATCATTTCTATGAATGATAATATGGCAGCTGGTGCATTAGAAGTTGTTGCTGATCCATCTAAGATATTATCCTACGGTGTTGATGGTACAGCGGAAGCAGCCCTGTTAATTCAAGACGGTAAGATGACTTCAACCTGTTTACAATCTGCAATTGACTTAGCAGCATTAAATCTCGAAACCGTACATAAGTTATTAACCGGTGAAGAGAAGCAAATTGATACAGATATTGCAGAAGTTTTAATTACAAAGGACAATGCTGGTGAGTTTGTATCTATGTACAAAGAAAGAGGATTAATTAAAGAATAATCAATCTAATCAATAATAAAATATATGACCCCAATTTATCCGGCAGGAAGTGTTATCACCTGTCGGATAAATTATATAGATTATTTTTTATTCCATTAATAACTATATTCCGCGAAGGATAAATAGACAGCTTATTTACCTGAACCCTGTGTAGATGGATGAGGTAGATACTGTCATATGGTGCGAATTATATGAAGATACTTACAAAATTCCATAGTATTAAAGTAAAAATAATTCTTTTATTAAGTATAATCATATTAGTGGTTAATGTTGGTATGGGATATATGTCATATTATATTTCCTCAAATGCATTAATCGAGAATTTAAATCAAATATTGCCTGAGATGGCAAAGGAATCTGCTTTATTGATAGAGAATAACATTGAAAGTAACCTCGATTTACTGGATGCAATAGTTTATAACTTAAAAGACGGAAAGCTGACACAGGAACAGATAGTTACTAAGTTAAAAATACAGGAGACGAAGGGTAGATATTTGCTGCTGGGGATTGCTGATACTAAGGGAAATCTGATGATGTCAGGTAATAAGGTCACTAATATTAAAGACTTGGCTGTTTATAAAAATGCTTTAAATGGAGAACGCTCAGTGAGTGAGCCAAGTCTGGATATGATTGGAATCTCGGGAATATCCACAGACTCCTTAATTGTTGTCTATGCTTTGCCAATAAAGGTTGGGGGTAAGATAGACAGTGTTTTGATTGCGGTAAGGTCCGGTAATGAATTTAGTACTTTAGTGAATGATATATCTTTTGGTAAAACAGGCAAGGCATTTATGGTCAATGAAAAAGGTGATATGATTGCTCATGAGAATTTATCGCTGGTATATGATAAGGTTAATTATATTTCTGTAGCAGAACAAGATAAATCGTTCCGTAAATTGGCTGATCTGCTTACTATTATGAAAGATGGTAAGGGTGGTTCCGGCGATTATATATATAATGGAGTTAAGAAGTATGCCGGATACGCTCCGGTTGGTACTACGGGATGGTCAATCGTTTTGTCCGGTGAGAGCAGTGATATGCTGTCTGGTCTTAAAAAGTTAGGGAGTAGCTCTGTGATTTTTACGCTGCTGTTTGTGAACTTAGGTGTAATCGCGGTATTCTTTGTGACAAGGAGCCTTACCAATGGCTTGCGAACTATTGTAAATCATATTACAACTATGGCAAAAGGAGATTTAGCGCAGCCAATTCCTACCATACTAACTAAGAAAAAGGATGAAATTGGTGTATTAGCTGCATCCTTAGCTCAAATGAAGGATGTTACCGGAAAGATGATTCATAGTATAAAGAGCAGCTCTGCCACCATTGATGATCAATCAGAAAATCTGTTTACTATCTCAGGAGCGATGACCGTTGCCACAGATCATGTGACCACGGCAATACAGGACATTGCAAAAGGTGCAGGCGAGCAAGCGGACGAGTTAAGCAGGATGTTAGGCAGTCTGGATCATTTTTCACAGGAACTGGGAAAGGTCGTTCACTTATTAGATGTCATTGGACAGAAAACGAATAACATCAGCACAATGGCAGAGGATAGTAATTACAATATGAAATCTCTGGTGAAGTCCTCAGGTGTTATTCAGATTTCTTTTGAAGATTTTAAGTCAAAGATAACAAATCTGGGAGATAGTGTGAAGAAGGTCAACGAAATCGCTAACTTCATTAATTCCATCGCAGAACAGACGAATCTTCTTTCGTTAAATGCAACGATTGAAGCAGCAAGAGCTGGGGAAGCTGGTCGCGGCTTTGCAGTTGTTGCTGACAGTATCAGGAATTTTGCAGAGCAGAACAGAGTTTTATCCGTTAATATTAATTCCATTATTAGTGGTGTCACCAAAGAGACAGAGCAAATGAAGAACACTGCATATTCCTTGGGTAAAGAATTAAATCAGCAGATTGAAGTTTTGAATACCTCTATTCTTTCCTTTGAGAATATGATTGAGGCCTTCCAAAGAATTGCTCCAGAAATAGATATAGTGAATACTTCTGTATACGAGTTAGACGATGAAAAAAATCAGATAATTCAGAATATCGAAGGAGTAGCATCCATAGCAGAAGAGGTATCTGCTTCAACCCAAGAGATCGCAGCCACTGCGCAGGAAATGAGTGCGTCTATGGAGGATATAACCTCATCAGCCAGAATTTTGAATGACAGAACCGGAGAAATGCAAGAACAGGTAAAACAGTTTGTCATAGTAAGTGCAGAATAATTACAATTAGAACGAAAGCCGAATGACCTATATTTACGCGAAGGTAATGTGAAGTATCAACAAAGCTAAACTACTGATACGAACGTACTCGCGATAACTGGAGAAACTTGCATAACGTGTTTCTCCAGTTATTATAGAGAGCACGGCTTTTTTTGTTGTCCTTTCACAATATATTGCATGCCCATCGCAATATAATACGTCAGTTAAGTATTTAACAAATTATTTATTAATAAAACACTTCAACACAGAAATTCTGTTTCTTCTGGAACTTTTGGATAGATGCTATAGTTTATTCAGAAGCAAGAGGAAGCCCTAATAGATATAAAAAGATTGGGAGGACAAAAATGGAACATGATATCAAACTAAGGGTCTCGCAGATAGAAAAATCCTTTCCCGGTGTAAAAGCCTTGGACAAAATTGATTTTGAAGTTAGGCGGGGTACGGTACATGCATTATGTGGGGAAAATGGTGCTGGAAAATCCACGTTGATGAAAATCATCAACGGCATTTATAAGCCAGACGCTGGTCAGATATTTATAGACGAAAAACCCGTTAAAATACAAAGCCCCATTCATGCCAGACAGCATGGTATTGCTATGATTGCACAAGAGCTGAACTATGTACCGGAGATGTCAATTGAAGAAAATCTTTTCTTAGGAAGATTACCGGTTAAGAAGCTAGGGAATGTAGACTGGAAGCAGCTCAAAAGAAAAACGGAAGAGTTTTTGAAGGAGGAAAAACTACCTTACAAACCTTCTCAAAAAATGAAAACCCTGACTGTGTCCGATATTCAGATGCTGGAAATCATCAAAGCCATTTCCAATAATGCTGAGATTATAGTTATGGATGAACCCACCTCTTCCATCACACAGCGTGAAGTGGAGATGCTGTTCAAGAAGATTGAAGAGTTAAAGAAGCAAGGAGTAAGTATTGTATACATCTCTCACAAGTTGGATGAGGTATTCCAAATAGCAGATGACATTACCATATTCCGAGACGGAGCAGTGGTAGAAAGTCATCCTGCCAGTGAGATGACCATGGATCAGGTAATATCTCTTATGGTTGGACGTAAGATGGAAAATATTTATCCAAAGGAAACAGTTGATATCGGTGAAAAACTACTGGAAGCAAGAAATCTCCATAGTGATGGAATCTTTAAGGACATTAACTTTCATGTGAAAGCAGGTGAAATTATAGGATTTGCAGGTCTGGTAGGAGCAGGAAGAACGGAAGTAATGAGAGCACTGTTTGGACTAGATTCCCTAACTGGCGGAGAAGTTTTAATCAATGATAAAAAGGTATCCATTAAAAAAGTATCGGACAGTATCAATCACAAGATGGTCATGCTTTCAGAAGACCGAAGAAGATACGGTATCATTCCAATACGAAGTGTAATGGAGAATGCCAGCATATCAAGCCTTGAAAAGGTAATCTATAAGGGTTATGCCCATGAAAAAGAAGAACGCAAGATTGTCGGAGAATATTTTAAAAAGATGAATGTAAAGACTCCTTCTTTGGATACTCCAATCCAGGCTTTAAGTGGTGGTAATCAGCAAAAGGTATTGTTTGCAAAATGGATGTTAAGAGAACCGGAAATCTTAATTCTTGATGAGCCAACCAGAGGAATTGATGTTGGAGCAAAGTTTGAAATATATAAGCTTACCGTAGAAATGGCTAAGCAGGGGAAAGCAGTGATTATGGTCTCCTCAGAATTACCGGAATTAATCGGTATGTGTGATCGAATCTATGTTATGAATCAGGGCAAGATCACCGGGGAACTTTGCAAGGAAGATTTCAGCCAGGAAGCCATTATGAAACATGCGACTAGTGTATAGGAGGAAGAGGAAATGTTAAGTAAATTCAAGAACACTCCTGCAAAGGAGAAGTATTCCATATTTATTGTGTTGTTTGTCATGATTTTCTTATGCAGCATAATGAACAAGAACTTTTTATCAGCAGTTAATTTATCCAACATTATGAAACAGCTGGCGGTTAGTACAATTCTGGCATATGGTGAAATGCTATTAATTATCAGCGGTATGTTGGACTTATCCTCCGGTGCAGTACTTGCTTTATCCGGCGTACTATCCATTAGCGCATATCAGGCTACTGGATCCTTAGCAATAGCTGTAGTGGTCGGAATTACTGTAGCTGTTGCCTGTAACCTTGTAAATGCTGTAATGATTACGAATTTAAATGCTCCTCCGTTCATTGCAACTCTGGCAATGATGCAAATAGCAAGAGGTATCGCCTTGCTGTTCACAAAGGGTCAGAACTTAAATCAGTTAAAGGATTATGTTATCTTTGGTCAGGGAACCATTGGACCAATCCCAATCTCCATTATTATTACCATCGTTATAACAATTATTGTGTGGTACATCTTACGGCACACAAAGCTTGGTCGTTCCTTGTATGCAATCGGTGGTAATCAAGAGGCTGCTATTGCAGCAGGTATCAACGTAAAGAAGAACAAATACATCGTATTTATTATCAATGGTGTTTTGGTTGGTATAGCAGGTATCTTATTTATGTCCCGTGTTAATGCAGGTTTACCAAACGGTGCTGTTGGATATGAAATGGAAGGTTTAACAGCAGCAATCGTCGGTGGAACAAGCTTCTCCGGTGGTGTTGGTTCAACCATGGGTACCCTGGCTGGTGCATTCATTATCGGTATGCTCAATAACATTATGAACTTAGTGGGTGTAGACTCCTATATCCAGCAGATTGTAAAAGGTGCAATCATTGCATTGGCGGTTATCTGGGATATCAGATCCAAATCCAAGAAAACCAGAAAGGTTATTCTTGTAGAAGAGAAACCAGCAGTGAAATAAAGCAAATGATATCTTTCAAGATATAAGGGATGTTAATAAATAAGTTCTTAGATGTAAGTTTGTATAAGAGGTAAATGAAGACGAGATAAGTTAAGACGAGATAAGTTAAGATGAGATAAGCTAAGACGAAATAGGTTAAAACGAAATACGTTAAGACGAAATGCGTTAAGACAAAATACGTTAAGACGAAATGCGTTTAGGTAAGATATGTTAAAACGAAATAAATTAAACGAAATAAAGTAAGAAGAAATACGTTAAACGAAATAAGTTAAAAAGTAGATAGTTAATATAAAATATAAAAGGAGAAGATAATATGACTAATAAAGCAGTGTATATGACCGGATTGAACAAGATGGAAATGAGAGATGTTGAAATGCCGAAGATCAAAGAAGATCAGGTATTAATCAAACTGGAATATGTTGGAATTTGTGGCTCTGACGTACATTATCTGGAGCATGGGTCAATCGGTGACTTCATAGTAAACGGTGACTTTATACTGGGTCACGAATGTGCAGGTGAAATCGTTGAAATAGGAAGCAAGGTAACAGATTTAACGGTTGGAGATAAAGTGGCATTAGAGCCAGGTGCAACCTGTGGTCAGTGCGAATTCTGTAAATCAGGCAAATACAATCTT
The DNA here is from genome assembly GCA_023407575.1 of Bacillota bacterium. GTDB lineage: Bacteria > Bacillota > Clostridia > Lachnospirales > Lachnospiraceae > Mobilitalea. The sequence goes on along the minus strand of JAEYLX010000019.1, from coordinate 154,799 downwards.
TGTCCGGATGTAGAATTCCTTGCAACCCCTCCTTATCATGGCTGCCTTGAGAATTATATTGCTTTCCCTGCCAATATGTGCTTTAAATTACCAAGCAACATTACCACCAAGGAAGGTGCATTAGTGGAACCCCTGGCGGTAGGTATGCATGCAGCAGCTCAGGGTAATGTGAAATTAGGTGACTCCGTAGTAATTCTTGGATCAGGCTGTATAGGTCTTGTAACCTTACTGGCTTGCAAAGCCTATGGTGCGACTGACATTACAGTAGTGGATGTAATGCCAAAGAGACTGGAATATGCTATGAAATTAGGTGCTACCAGAGTAATCAATGCGAAAGAGGAAGATGCAGTTGCGAAAATTGATGAAATAACCGGAGGTAAGGGCGTTGATGTTGTAATCGAAACAGCAGGCAGCAAGATTACAATTAAGCAGACCGCATACCTTGTAAAACGTGGAGGAACCGTAGTACTTGTAGGTATGGCTCCAGAAGATATTATTGAATATAATTTTGCAAAGATTATGGCAAAGGAAGCTACAATCACCTCTGTATTCCGTTACAGAAATATCTATCCAAAAGCAATCAATGCAATTGCAAAGGGTATAATTGATGTGTCCGGTATTGTTACTCATGAATTTGATTTTACTGATACAGCAAAAGCCTTTGATTTTGTAATCAATAATAAGAATGATGTTGTTAAGGCAGTTATTAAAATAGGATAAGAGCATCAAATAAGATAAGAACATTAATTAAGATAAAACATTAATTAAGATAAGAACATCAAATAAGATAAGAACATCAAATAGAATAAAACGACAAGTCCTTTCACTTATCATGAATTTAAATTATATCAGAAAACGCTCCGAAGGGGGCGATTTTCTGATATAATGAAAGCGAAATGAGGTGTTTGTAAGCCAGCTTGTAAATGCCAATTGGAGCAACAAGAGCAGGAACGCATTTTGTATTTATCAGTTACTGTTATATTTACTATGATATTAGTGCACGAGTTTAATAATGCAAAGTGGTTGTTGGGTATAATAATCATTGAAATATGATATCCCTTGTTTTAAAATAAGTAATAAATAGAACTATTATATACTGTATTTTATGGAAATTTGAGGAGAATCTCATGCGAATTCATAATTACAAAGTAATTAGCTGTTTCTTAGTAGTGATTATCCTTCTTTTATTATTAACGGGATGTGCAAAACCAGAAGAGCAATCGGGTAATCGTATAGAGCTCTTTGGCGAACCGGAAAATGAATACGGCAATATCGAAGCACCCTTTAACTTTGATTGGAAACAATGTGAGGGTGTTAAACTCAATTTCATATGCGAAGATAATATCAATGCAAATATACTATCAAAAGAAGTTGAGAAATTTACGAAGGTCACCGGAATCAAAGTTAATATAAAAAGAATGGATTTCAACAGCCTGGAAGAAAAGATCAACATGGAATTTATCTCAAAAACAGCGCAATACGATTTGATCTATGTGGATCCTTATAAGACTCTAAACAGGTTCTACAATGGTTTGGAGGATTTAAATAAATATGAAAATGATGAAACCCTGCCACATATTGTGGGAGGGTTAGATAGCTTTTCAAAGGAACAACTTCAGGTATGTTCTTATTTTGAGAATACGGACAAGGTATATGGCATTCCTTTTGATTCCACAACTATGATTTTATTTTACAGGAAAGACATTTTTGAGCAATATAGAAGTCAAATGACACAGGACCTGGGATATGATCCAGATCCAGACAATTCTGAATTTACCTGGGACCGCTTCATCGAAGTGTCAAAATGGATAAATGCTCATATAGAAAACGGAAAGATTAATAATTTAAAAAGCGGAAGCTTAACCATGTCTGCAAAGCATAATTCCATTTACACAGCATTTTCGACCATTCTAAGTTCCTATGGAGGAGATTATTTTACCAACAGGAAAGTAATGAGCCTTGGTACTGGTACAAGCTATGAAATTCTATCAAGAACTGAGGAATTTACTACCGCATTGCAAAAGTTTAAAGAGATTGTCGATTTGAATCCAGACAAGGAAGAAGGATATACGTGGGATGCAGTAGCGAATGCATTTACAGCAGGCGAAACTGCCATGATGATTAATTGGGATGAGAACATATCGGCGGTTGAGAATTCCCAGATGGCAGGCAAAGTAGGATATAGTATATTACCAAAAGGCTCAGTACGAAGCGCTAATATTTATGGCGGTTCTGGGATTGGAATTAATAGTTATGCAAACAGTAAGAAAAAACTGGCGGCTTGGTTATTTGTAGTATGGTCCACTTCTCCACAGGTCCAGATGAAGACTTTTTTAGAGAAAGACGGAGGTACGCTTCCTACCAGGACTGCTCTTATTGAAGAAATCAATCAGAATTATTCCAAAGACCAGCCTCAGGTAAAAGCCATGATTATGTCGCAAAAAGCAGAATATGCCTATTATAGACCTAAGCTGAAGAATGGATATGAATTCGAAGATATTATGATTACTAATCTTTATGATATGGTCACAGGACAGATTGATGCCAGAAAAGCTTCTATTAATATAAAAAGTCAATGGACGGAACAGCATTAAGCTTTGCATAGTAAAGGGAGAGAAAGCATGAGGAGTATCAAAGAAAGGCATAGTTTTAGAAAACAGTTCTTAAAAGCAACTATCTTCCTGATTATAGTATTTTTAATCATATTCATTGTAATGTTCCAAAATTTCAGGAATACTCTGCGCAGACAGTATGGGGAATCTGAAATGCAATCCGTGGAATTAATTGGAAATAATGCAGACTTTATCTTAAATGAAGTTGAGAATCTGTCAAATTCAATTATATCCAATCAGGAACTTTTAAGCAGTCTAAAAATAGGAGAAAATGATTACCTTATTGATAAGTTATACAGCTTTTATATCTCCAGTAAGAATATCGACGGAATCTATGTAATTACTCCAAGCGGATATCATCAGGTAGGAGCAGAATTGAAGGATGGAGTAAAGAGTTTTCCAAGATCTGAATTGGATCAGACGACCGGTGAAATTGTATGGTTTCCCACCACGGAAAAAAACGTAAAGATACTCTCTGGTACAATGACAAAACGGTATTTTTCCATGGGAAGGAAGATAATTGATATCTCTTCATTAAAAGAACTGGGATACATCAATATTGAAGTGGATGAGAATGTACTTACAGGAGCATTTCCTGATTTGCAGGAGGATGGAAGCCGAATCTTTATCTGTGATACCACAGGTAATATTATTGCCAGCACCGAGGATGATTTCACAACGATAGATAAAAGCACCTCCAGTTATTTTGAAACAATGATTCAGGATGAGGAGGGACCCAATTATTTCAGCTATCTGGATCACGGTAAAAAGTATGTTGCTATCTATACCTCCTTTAACTATGGTAAATGGTATGTTGTAAAGACAGTATCGGAAGCTGTTTTGTACTCTGATTTAAAAAGGATGCAATTCTATACCATCATGATTGTGTTAGTCACTCTGGTCATTATGGTCAATGCAACCATCATGTACACAAAGAAGATAACAAAGCCCATTGAGATAATGATGCACCAAATGAAAAAGGTGGAAGCAGGTAATCTGAATGTAAGAGTAACAACCAATGTAGATAACGAATTGGATGATTTAAGTGAATCCTTTAATCAGATGGTAAATCAAATTAAGTGCTTGATGGAGGATATTGTTGCGGTAGAGCATAATAAGAATGAACTGGAATTAGAGGTTCTGCATGCCCAAATCAATCCTCACTTTTTGTATAATACCTTAAATACAATTAGATGGATGGCCAAAATAAAGGGAGAGGACAGCATATCCGATGCCTTGGTTGCCTTGGTAAAGCTGTTAAGAGTAAGTATTAGTTTTGGCAACAATATGATTATGTTACAGGAAGAAATCCAGTATATAGAAAATTATATTTTAATTCAGAGATTACGGTTTAATCAGTTATTTGAAATTCATTATGATATTAAAGAGGAGCACAAAGGACTGAATATTCCCAAGCTAATATTGCAGCCGATCGTAGAAAATTCATTGATATATGGGATCGATGAAGCGGAGAAAAGGGAAGAGCCGATTATCATTCATATCTATACCAGAGAAAATGAAGATGGTATAGAAATTATTGTGGAGGATAACGGCAGCGGCATTGAAAAAGAAGTATTGGATAATATTTTTAAACAAGATCAAAATATTAACCGCTTTAGTAAAGTCGGTTTAAATAATGTTAATCAACGATTGAAATTATATCTGGGTGAGGAATATGGCTTAAGAATAGTTTCTAAGGTGGGAGTTGGAACAACAGTTATTATCAGTGTGCCAAATAACGCCTTATAAAGGAGAAGAGTAGTTATGTATAAAATTATGATTGTAGATGACGAAATGCTGGTTCGAATCGGTGTAAAATCATTGATCAATTGGCAGGAGTTAGGGTTTGAAATTGTAGCGGAAGCGAGTAATGGGCAATCTGCTTATGAAAAATATGTTGCTTTAAAACCTGATATTGTAATAACGGATATTAAGATGCCAAAACAGGATGGCTTATGGCTTGCAAAAAAGATTAAAGAAGACAATCCAAATACGGAAATCATATTCCTGACCTGTTATGATGATTTCTCCTATGCGAAAGAAGCGATTAAATTAAAGGTTTCCAATTATATTATTAAAGCGGAAATGGAAGAGGAAGAGCTTCGAAAAATCTTATTGGATAAGAAGAGTAAGCTGGATGCATTGGGAGAACTATCAGGTGGCAATGAAAACAGTAAACTACTGCTTCGCAAACAGCAGGAGCATTTGTTAGGGTTGTTACTTAGTGATAATCGAAGTAATGAACTGGTTCGAGTAGAATTTGAGAAAGCAAATGTGGAATGGAATACCAAACATTACGCATTTATTCAATTTGATTTTCGCACTGGTTTAAAGAATGATAAGGAAGTAAATTATCATACAGCAAATATTATCTCTGCTTGTATGGAATTGATCATAAATAAATTTCAGGATGAAGATGTTGAGATATTCTCAAAGCAATTTGGAAAATCTGTCACCTGCTTCTTAATGGCACAGAATCTGAATGAGCTAAAGCTTCAAAAGTGCATTGATAATTTACAAGGCTCCATTAAACAATATTTTAATATAGGGTTTAAAAGTGCTAATTCTCCAATCACTGATACAATTGAAGGTACGAGAAAGCATTTACAATGGATGTTTCAGGTATCCGATTATTTATTTTATATATCCGATGGTGAGCATTTGACCAAAGAAACCATGAAGAAGAATTCCGAGGGACAATTTATATCCGATGCAGCCATGGTAAAGGAGTTTAGTAAGCTCATCGAGGATGGCGATAGTGAAGGAATCTATAAGAAAATAGATGAATTAGAAAAGCAGCTGGACCAGCTGCGTGGAAATTCCCTGGAAGTTAAGCTGGAATTATCGCATATGATTAATGATATTTTGAAAAGGTTTGATGCATTTTTTCAAGAAGATAACGATGTTTTTGTTTTTCAAAAGAAAGTCATCAATGCGGAGGAATTAAAGGAAGTTATTGATATAATAAGGGAATTTGTTATAAATCTGATTGATGAGTTTGTCACCAACCGGGTTGATAACTCGGAACTTTTAATCAAAAAAGCAGTGCAGTATATCAATGATAATTATGATAAGAAGATATCTCTTGAAGATATTGCAAGCTATGTAGGAATATCAAAGTATTATTTTTCGGTTCTGTTTAAAAAAGAAAAGGATATTACGTTCTCGAATTATTTAAACACTGTTCGTATTGAGAAAGCAAAACAGCTATTAAAGAATAGCCAAATCACCATTAATGATATGTTTTATGAGGTCGGTTTCAATGACTCCCAGTACTTTAGCAAGATATTTAAAAAGTATGTTGGAATGACGGTTACGGAATATCGAAGTAAATATGTGAAATAAATCGCTTTAATCTATCGACTGGAACCCTATAAATTATATATTCAAGTAAAAATATAATATACTCAACTTTCCCACTAGTAAAAGTGGGCGTAACGTTTGAAAACTCAAGTGATATTTCTTCATAAATTGGTATATTGACATAAAAATAGCACCAAACTTTGGTATAATAAGATCACCACAACCTATACCAAACACAAAGAAAGGTGCTAATCTTATGATATCATAATAACTCAATTGAAAATACCCAGAATCAGTTTTCTAATGCAATTAAAGAACTCTGTATCGGAAAACTGTTACGCAATTCTAATATCGCAAAGTCCTGTGGAATTCCTGCTTTTGAGGTATTTCAATTTTTACTCTTATTAGTATTTCAGGGAAAGAATTTGTTGCGTTTCCTGAATTCTAAACATAAAGATTAGGCGGTTTCAAAGAGAAGGAGTGACAATGGAATATAAACTTAAAAATATGGAGCTAAGTGACTTGGATGTAGTTTTTTCGAAGATGAAGGAGGATTTTCCTGCGAAAGAACGTGCTCCATTTAATAGCATACGAGTAAATCTCAAACGTAAAATCTTTGAAGGTTTCCTGCTGACCGAAGGGAATATGGATACAGCATACTGCATTAATACATCTTCTACAGATGGTAATTATCAACTTATTAATTACTTGGCCACATCAAAAGAACGTAGAGGGCAAGGGATAGGAACAATTTTGCTGGAAGAGTTAAAAAAGAAGTATGCCAATAAAAAAGCGATTATCGTAGAGGTTGAACCGCCTACTGATAATGAAAAGAAGGCGCGTGTAAGGTTTTATGAAAAAGCTGGATTTATTATACTTAATGATATCGAGTATACTCTGTTCGGTGTTGATATGTGTGTTATGTTTTGGAGTGAATGCCTTACTGAGGAGGAAATAAGCAGTACAATTACAACCGTTATACAAGACATTTACCATAGAACGGTGCCTAAACTTCTTTGGGGTAGAATAAAAATCAGGAGAAGGAATTGCTCTCATTACAACATTTGAGAGATTTGTTCAAGGGTCAGCTTTGATGTTGTATTCAACTTTGAACTATTATCCAGGATCGTATAATAAGTTCCATATTAGCTATAGAATTATAGTTGGTATGGAGCTTTTTTGGTGTGCAGTATGAAATACATTAGATTGAGAGTAAGTTGTATATTGTGGAAATAGTAGGTTGACAAAGAAATTATAGAGAACTATAATATAAAACATATTATACATATAATAATTATATGAAATAAAGGAGAGGGCAGTTATGGCATATATTTCTGAAGTGGAATACGAAAACGCCTCGATTGAGGTAAAAGCTCAATTTGACGACTTAATACAAAAAAATGGCAGAGTTACGAATATGAAAAAAACGTTGCTACATTCTTTACCATCCTTCCATGCATTAATGGAGTGGTACCCCCTGGAAAGAGAAGTTGAAAAGTTCTTAGGAGAAAGAGCGGTTAATTTTTATTGTTATTCCATTTCAACCCAAAATAGTTGTTTGATCTGCTCCACCTTCTTTCGCAAAATATTAGTGGATTTAGAAATTGATTTTGATAACTTTTCTTTTACTGAAGAAGAAAAGGATATCATAGAGTACGGTAAATATTTAGTAAGTGATGCCAATAATATTCCTGTTGAATTGTTTGCAAAATTAAAAGAGAGATATACAGAAGAGCAAATTGTAGCATTAACCGCATTTGGAAGTTTAATGATAGCAACGAATTTGATTAATACAGCTTTACAGGTTGATTTGGATGATATTCTTATTCCTTATACAAAGAGAGGATAATGATATGGCAAGAGAATTTGAGAATAAAACAGTATTTATCACAGGAGCAGCCAAGGGACAGGGAAGAGGAGTCGCTTTAGCCTTTGCCAAAGAAGGCGCTAATGTCATAGCTTTTGATCTTGGACATAGAATTGAGTACCCTACCTACAATCGTTCCTCCAATGAAGAGTTAGAGAAGCTAAAAGAAGAAGTAATTACACTTGGAGGTAAGATAGTAATCTTTGCTGGAGATGTGAGAAATGCAAGTGATATAGCTCATGCAGTGGAAAATGGAACAAAAGCATTTGGTACCATAGACATTCTATTCAACAATGCGGGTATCTGCGCATATGGATTATCCCATGAATTATCAGAAAATGAATGGGATGCAATGATTGATATTAATCTCAAAGGAGGATGGTTAGTTTCAAAATATGTGATACCTTATCTCATTCAACAAAAAAGCGGAGTTATTATATATAACTCGTCGGTAGCTGGATTAAGAGGGATGAATCGTATTTCACATTATGCAGCATCGAAGCACGCATTGGTAGGACTCGCCAAGTCCCAAGCAATTGAATTGGCACCCTATGGAGTTCGAGTATTAACGATTCATCCAACTGGAGTAAATACGCCGATGAATGACGGATTGGCTGAAATGGAAGGAACTACAGCAATAGAGATAGCAGAGCGGTCAGCTGGAAATCTTTTATCAGTGCCCTGGGTGGAGGTAGAAGACATAGCTGCGTCCGTACTGTTCCTGGCAAGTGATAGGGCAAGATATATTACTGGAAGTCAGTATGTATTAGATGCAGGATTGTTAACTAGATAACTTATTTCAAGGAATAATTATTATATAATCCTTTGGATTTTGCTTGAAAAGTGAAGACTATTATATGCGAAAAGAGGCAGCCTGTTAGGTTGCCTTTTTGTGTTAAAAACATCAAATTTCTGCTTTTATAAATACCGTTTGTAAATTTGTGTAAAAATGTCCTAATTGTGCTATTTGATGTCTGTATTGTTATAGGATAAGGATTTGTTATTTGCTATACTGAAATATGTAATTAATTACCAATAGACAAATCTAATTCATCTAAGGACATGCAGAATATAAAAGTATTATTAATCAAAAAGGAGGTAGTTTAAGGTGGTAAAAGTTAAGTCGTTTAGAAATTCTTTCTTTGTTGTTCTTCTCATTGTAGCAATGATAACTGCTACTTTTATACCAATGCAAGGAGCATTTGCAGAGGTAACAACTGATTTCAACCAACTTAATCAATCACAAATTGTAGCAGCAATGGGCGCAGGTTGGAATCTGGGAAATACGATGGAAGCTTTTAATGACTATGGTCCGAATGAAGAAGCCTGGGGAAATCCCAAAGTTACGTCAGAACTATTTACGGCAGTAAAGAATGCAGGTTTTAATACGGTGCGCATTCCAGTTACTCTATTAACAGCAATAGGTCCAGCTCCAAATTACGCAATTGATCCCGTAAGATTAGCAAGAATAAAAGAAGTTGTTGATTATGCCTACAGTAAGGGTATGTATGTAATTCTTGATGGTGTGCATGGGGATGGCTATCATACGATTAACGGTGCGTGGCTTCTTGTAACCTCAAGTGATCAGGCAACTATTAGGACAAAGTACCAGAAAGTATGGCAGCAGTATGCTAATCTATTTAAAGATTACGATGAACGCTTAATCTTTGAATCTATGAATGAAGTATTTGATGGTAATTATTATGATCCTGATCCAGTATTATACCAAAACCTGAATGCCTACAATCAAATCTTTGTAGATACCATTAGACAAACAGGAGGAAATAATGCTGCACGGTGGTTGTTGGTGCCAGGATGGAATACTAACATTGATCATATGACCTTAGACTTTGGTTTTGTTATTCCAACGGATAACTACAGATCCTCTTCTATACCTAGCAGTGAAAAGAGGATAATGATATCAGCTCATTATTACTCTCCTTATGAATTTACTCTGGATAACTCCAGTCAAATAACCCAATGGGGTTCTATAGCGACTGATTCCTCAAAAAAATCAAACTGGGGGCAAGAAGATTATATGGAGTCGCAGTTTGCCCAGATGTACTATAAATTTGTAGTACAGGGCTATCCGGTAGTTATTGGTGAATATTGTGCTACGGATAAAACAGACAAAGATCCAGCTAGCAATACCTATCGTTCTTATTTTTGTAATGTCTTATCCAAGAATTGCAAGAAATACGGAGCAATTCCTGTTTATTGGGATATAGGAGCTCACGGTCCAGGGGGGTCTGTGTTAATTGATAGAAGAACTTATGCCGTAGTAAATCAGCCAATCGTTACAGCGATTATAAGCGGAATAAACTCATCTGTTACACCTCCTGTATCACCAACGCCGACACCAACTCCAGCAGGTCCTGGAGCAAAAGTATCCGTCCAGTATAAAACTTCTACTACTAGTGCAACAACGGGCGGGATACGGTTCAGTTTACAGGTAAAAAATGAGGACACTGTGCCAGTGGCACTATCTAATGTTAAAATTCGTTACTGGTATACCCGTGATGATGGTAAATGGCAATCCTTCAATTGCTATTACGCAGTAATTGGTTCTGGGAATGTAACTGGGAATATGGTCAGATTACCACTATCTTCAGCATTTAGCACGGCAGATTTTTATTCGGAGGTTGGCTTTACTAGTAGTGCTGGCAGCTTAAATCCCGGTGCTAATAGCGGTGAGATACAAATTACCTTGAGTAAATATGATAATTCTAATTACACTCAAACTAATGACTATTCTTTTAATTCAAGTATGAGCGATTATGGTAATAACTTGCATATCACAGCTTACGTTAATGGGCTTTTGGTATATGGAACGGAACCATCAGGATCAAACCCTGTAACACCGACACCTACGCCAGTCGTAACCGTAACACCGACACCAACGCCAGTCGTAACGGTAACGCCGACACCAACACCAACCATAACAGTAACGCCGACACCAACGCCGACAGTTACCCCTACTCCAACAGGAGTTCCAGGTGCCAGCATCAAAGTGCAGCTAGTCAATGCCAACACATCAAACTCCACGAATACCCTATATCCCAACTTTAAGATTATCAATAACGGAACATCAGACATCAACCTTTCGAATGTAAAGATTAGATACTACTTTACAAATGACGGTACAAGTGCAAACAACTATAACTGTGATTGGTCGTCAGCCGGTAATGGGAATATCACAAGCTCTTTTACCACAATATCAAAGACCAACGCTGACCGGTACCTTGAGATTGGTTTTTCAAGTTCGGCAGGATCCATTGCTCCTGGTGCAAGTACTGAAGTAAAGGGAAGAGTATGGAAGAATGACTGGTCCAACTTTACACAATCAAATGACTTTTCGTTCAATTCAACAGCTACAAGTTATGTAGACTGGAATAGTATTTCTGGATATATCTCAAATACCTTGATATGGGGAAATGAACCATAATCGGTAACTTTCTTTATATAGTACAAAAGCAACCCTTCACATGAAATGACCTCTGTCTACTGACAGGGGTCATTTCAGTGATTTCTGAGGTAGTAGTGTAATCATTTGTAAGTAATATTCACGCTTCTCCCATAGGTAAACAGGATATTTGTTGCATAATGCCTTTGCTTGTTGCTAACTAAAAATGCACCGGAGAATTTATCAGCATCTATCCAGTTATTCCAAAAAATTTCAATATGCATGTATTGTCGTCTCACCTTTTATAACTATTCTTCCTTACTTGCCTTGTCACATTGGAGTTCTATTCACATTATTATTTTCTAATTATATTTTAGCATTAAGTTTAAAATATATCTTTATGAAGCTTATGATATATATCAGTATTATTACTAGTATAAGTTGGTTATAATATAACATTTAGCAAAAATGACAAGATATTTCGGTAAAAAGCTATAATTTAAATGGTATATCTGCTTAACCAAATACAGTATAGTAAATGGTACAATATGTAAAAGAAAAAAATGTATATTGTTGCTGATTATTGGAATATGGAAGGGGGCATAGAAAGTTTAAAATTAAAAGTGATTTTTGTAGGAAGGAATAATTAAAGCAAATTTGTGAAAGGGGTGTATTATTTTAAATAAAAAAGTTGGTATTCTTTTAATAGTAGTTTATTTTTATATGCTGATAGAGAATATAAAAAGTGAAAGGATAATGTCTATATTTTATCTATTTGCTATAGTAATACTAATAGCGGCTTTAGTTTTTACTATATATAGTAGGCGAGATAAAGAAATAAACGATAGCTATTATAAGCAGCCCTATGTTACTTTGGCAGTTTCTTTAATGCTGTTAGGTAATTGTCTAAAGAATTTCTTAAAATACATTGATAGCGGTAGTGATATAATTATTTATTTCTATATAGAAGGTATAATCGCTTTTACTGTATTGACTGTTTATGAATTAGTCCGGGTTTTTATTAAGAAAAATTTAAAAAGTGCCAAACTTATATATGGAATTATAATTGGAGCTGAAGTAATTAAAATATTAATTATATTCCTGTTGGAATTAATAAGTTAACGTATGGAATTATTATTGGATTTTAAATTTTTAGTATCTCTTATAATGTTAAGTTTTGGTAAATATTAAAAAGTTATTTTAAAATACAATGGGGTTGAATATGGGGGTAGAATATGAAAAAAATAATTGCTTTTTTACTAATAATCTTTATAATCACAATTAATTTTTCGCAAACAATATTGGCAAATGAATATTCCAGCTCGATGGAATCTGGAGAACATTCGGAAGAACATTTAGATGTAGATAATAAAATTGATAGTGATTCACCTTTTTTTATTGATCTGAGTACAGAGAATTCAAAAAGTTATTTCTATAACCTAAATGATGATATTTGTATTATTGTAAATATAATTGATGATAGTATTATATCTAGTGCATATAAAAATGATATCTTAATACAAAAATCAATTTTAGATACTAAAGGTAAGACTATATATACAGAAATATATGATCAAGATATAGCCGGTAATAATAAAATAAGTTCTTTGAATATAGATAAATACACTTCATATGGATTTGAATGTACTGACATACATAAAACAAAACTTTCACAAAAACTTAATACTAATGAAATTATTTTAGAAAATCAGGATTCATTAATATATTATAATGATAATTCAAGTAGTAATGATGAAGGTACTATTAGTAGCTCAAGTCAAAGTATAAAGCAGATAAAAAATTTAAGTGTAGATAATAGTGGATATACTTTACTGCAAAGTAGTAATAATTGTCCCTATGCACCTAAACTTACCGGTCATTTATATCATAAACTAGAGATTATTGATGAAGGAATTACAAAACATTGGAAGTTAGATGCAGGTACTTCCCTTTCACAAGCTGGAGCGATATTAACTTTATTATGCGAAGGGATACCAACTTTACCAGGATTAATTATAAGTGTAGTGGTTTGGGCTGGTGATAATGTGATAGATTATTATCAAGAGGGGTATGCGGCTACGTATACTTATATTGACCATTATAAAGGCGTTGTTAATGATACAGTAATGATTGAAAATTGGAAAAGTACAACCTATTGGAAAATACATAATGAATATACAGGTGTAATATTGTTAGAAGAAAAATCTTTTAATGGTGGTTATACCGGTACTTATGATGATTTGATATTTTATGCTATAGGTCATTATTATAATGATATACATAATCCGAATCATACCTATCCTGATGGCTGTACTAACCCATGTAGTATTTGTGGAGGAGCGGCACAATCTTCACATACATACGATAATTCTTGTGATCCTATATGTAATGTTTGTGGCAAGGCAGACTATTCACGTAAGCATCTATACAATGAGAGTTTATGGTGGAATAATCCAGCTGCTGATAATGAATACAATGTATGTTTTAACTGTGTTGCAGATAGTTCAAAAATTTATAGAAGTCATACAAAATCTAGCTATTGGTATGATGGTATAGCTCAATCTTGTACGCAAGGTGGAATTTTAATAACAGAATGTAGTACATGTGATTATTTAAAGAGTGAGAATAAACCAGCGTTTGGAAGTCATACATACGATAATGTTTGTGATACAATCTGTAATATATGTAAAGCCACCCGATCTGTAGCACATTCATACAGTAATTCCTGCGATACTAGCTGTAATATATGTGGGGCTACCCGGTCTGTAACTCATTCATATAGTGATGACTGTGATACCACCTGTAATATATGTTGGTATACCCGGACCACATCTCATACCCTATCTGGTGTTTGGGTTGTCGTAGGAACGAGCAGTATGTGCAAACGTGTTGAAGTAAAATGTACAGTATGCGGTTATAATACAGGACAGGTACCGACATCCGATTCGTCGCATAATTTTAGTGGTGCAAATTGTATCGATTGCGGCTATCATTGTCCACATACATACGATAATGCTTGTGATACCACCTGTAATGTATGTCAAACTTCCCGGTCAATTACACATACATACGATAATGCTTGTGATACCACCTGTAATGTATGTCAAGCTACCCGGTCTATAACACATACATATGATAATGCCTGTGATACCACCTGTAATGTATGTAAAGCCACCCGATCTATAACTCATTCATACAGTAATTCCTGTGATACCACCTGTAATATATGTGAAGCTACACGGTCTGTAACACATTCATACAGTAATGACTGCGATACCTCTTGTAATTTATGTTGGTACACTCGGACTGTAACTCATACTTTATCAGGTGTTTGGGTTGTCGTAGGAACAAGCAGTATGTGCAAACGTGTTGAAGTAAAATGCTCCGTATGCGGTTATAACACAGGACAGGTACCAACATCCGATTCATCGCATAATTTTAGTGGTACAAGTTGTGTAGATTGTGGCTATCGTTGTTCACATACATACGATAATGCCTGTGATACCAGCTGTAATGTATGTCAAGCCACCCGATCTACAACTCATACATATAGCAATGCTTGCGATACCAGCTGTAATATATGTCAGGCCACCCGATCTGTATCGCATTCATACAGTAATTCCTGTGATACCATCTGTAATATATGTGAAGCTACCCGGTCTGTGACTCACTCATACAGCAATGCTTGCGATACCTCCTGTAATATATGTTGGTATACTCGGACTACAACTCATACCTTATCTGGTGTTTGGGTTGTTGTAGGAACGAGCAGTATGTGCAGACGTGTTGAAGTAAAATGTTCAGTGTGCGGATATAATACAGGACAGGTACCTACATCCGATTCGACACATAATTATAGTGGTGGATATTGTTTGGATTGTGGATATAAAAAATAATTATTATAGAAAGGAATTTTAACAATAAAAGCTGACTTCTGTGTTTACAGGAGTCAGCTTTTGATTTCATATTGATAACTATCTTTAATCCTAAAAAGATATGTATATTAGATATCCGAGAATACTGATTCACTACGAAACAGTTACTTGGAAAATAGAGTAAAGTTTTAACAGCCATTGGGATCGAGGTGTTTTGAGTATTATGGTATCATCTTTGTTTCATAGTCAAATGACAAGAAATATCAGTAAAGACCTATAATTTAAACTATAGTTCTTGCTTAGTTTATACGCTATACTAATACCATCTATTATTAGGGAGGAACTACAATATGAAAAAAAGTAATTTCGGAAGGCTAGCTTATCTCTTTTTGCTTGTAACGATGGTATTTGCACTTGCAGGCTGTAAGGACAAGAACAAAGATACTGATAACAAAGATGAAACGGTTACACCAGTGGTAACTGTGGAACCAACAACACCTACAGAAGCTCCAGCGCCAACAGATGAAAGCAGTGATTTAACTTCTCTTGAAGTGGTAGAGCTCATGGGTAATGGTATCAATCTAGGTAACACCATGGAAGCCTATGGTCGCAAAGAATTAGGAATAGATGCTGATGTATCTTCTTATGAGACTACCTGGGGTATGCCTGTAACCACAAAGGAAATGATCGATGGAATGAAAGCAGCCGGATTTGATACTTTAAGAGTACCAGTAGCGTGGACCAATATGATGGACTTCGAGAATGGAGATTATACCATTGCAGAAGCTTATCTTAACCGTGTGGAAGAAATTGTGAACTATGCTCTGGATAACGATATGTATGTCATTGTTAATGACCACTGGGATGGCGGTTGGTGGGGTATGTTTGGCTCTGCTACACAGGAAACACGTGATAAAGCCATGAATCTATATATTTCTATGTGGACACAGATAGCAGATAGATTTAAAGATTACTCCAATAAACTGATCTTTGAATCTGCTAATGAAGAGCTTGGTAACAGACTTAATGATAAGGATTATGCTCCAGATTCAGGTGCACTTTCCGAGGACGAGTGTTTTGAAATGACTAATAAAATTAATCAGACATTTGTCGATATCTTTAGAAAAGCTGGCGGAAATAATGCAAATCGCTTTCTCTTAATTGCTGGATATGATACAAATATTACAAAAACTACAGATGACCGTTTTGTAATGCCTACCGATACAGCAAAAGATAAATTGCTTTTATCCGTTCATTACTATGATCCAAGTCCTTATGCTATTTTCACCAGTCTCACCAGTTGGGGTACATCGAAGGACTACAATGATATGAATGATATGCTTTCTAAGATGACCAAGTTTACTAAGCAGGGAATTGGTATCGTTATTGGAGAGTATGGTGTTTTGGAGAATGATAAGAAACAATTAAAAGATGATACTTTGGAGTATTATATCAATTTCTTAAGCAACTGCGATAAATATGGTTATGTTCCAATGCTTTGGGATTGCAACTTCCTCTTTAATAGAGAAAGTAAAAAAATAATTGATGAAGATATAGCAGCGCTTTACCTGGACCATAGTTATACTTCTCAATCTGCTATGACAAAGGATGAGATTATAGCACAAGCAAACACCGTTATGAAGGAAGCTTTAGCTAATGCAGTTGCAGCTGCCGGTGTTCCAGAGGATAAATCCTTAGCCTGGATCATGTTCACCAGCGGCGACTGGGCTGTTACCAATATAGCTGCAGACGTATACGATGCTAATAACCGAACAGGGGGTATTGTGGTAACGGAACCTGAAATTACAGGGGAAGGTACCTATACTGCAACGATTGACTTTACAGGTACTAGTGGTGGCTTTGCTAATGGAAATACTTTCTGTGCTCTTGGAATTGCAAATGGTGAAACTCTATTTCCTGGTTATATTATTGATATTACGGAACTTCTGGTAAATGGAGAGCCCTATGCATTGACAGGAAGACCTTACACAACCTCCGATGATGGCAAGGCTACACGTGTAAATATTTACAATGGTTGGGTAAATGCTATTCCAGAAGAGGCACGTACCGCAGATGGTAATGTCTCAGATGTCTCTGCTACAGTCGTAAATCCAGAGGATTTCAGTGAGCTTAAGACTCTTTCCATTACATTTAATTATGGGCCAGCTAAATAAATTTAGCTATGGATCTGTATAAATCTAGATACTAAGAATAAAGATGTATTAATAAAGTATAAACTAGATGAGATTTTAAGTTTAATTTGATATTAGATTTTAGTTAAATCGAAAAACGGCTTGCCTTATTATAATGGCAAGCTGTTTTTAAAATTCTAGGCAAAGGAACGACTTGTGACTCTGTATTGTGAAATATTTATCAATGAATATTTGCCAATTAAATTGTTTTCATGTATAATGAGATAATTGTTAAGCTAGATTTACAATTGAAGATAGTGGGATGTAGATATAAGTTTTCGCAAAATTAAAATTGGGAGGTATCAGTATGAGTGAAACTAAAAAAGTAGAGGTCAAAGGTATTGACTATTTGTCTTTAGCATTATATGCCTTTGGAGGTTTGGGAATAGAAGCAATCTATGCTTTTTTGCTAGAACCAATGATTTACGGAAATCAAATGGCAGATTGGACTGTTGGTCAAAACATTATCCATTGGGTTGTTACTTGTATTACCTGGGGAATTATTACCTGGTTGATTATAAGATATTCTAAACAAAAATATGGCTTTGATATTTTTGTAAGAGAAAATAAAATGAAAATATGGCAGTGGTTAGGTGTAGCGCTATGTATCGTCTTCTCGATTTCCGTTTCTTATATGGATTGGGACGGCTTTAAAGTGGTAAAAGAGTTCGAGAAAAAGGGGTTATTAAAGTTTATTTTTCAATATATTTATTATATCTTCGAAACCGCTCTATTCACAATGATTTTAGTCTATGCGCAAAAAGCATTTGAAGTATGGTTTAAGAGAAAAAATATACCATACGGAGGTATAATATTAGCAGTAACCTGGGGACTTGCACATATTTTTACTAAGGGAAGTATTACAGTTGGATTAATGGCGGCACTTGGTGGTTTTACCTTTGGTATCGTATATTTGCTTGTAAACAGAGATATTAGAAAGACATTACCGATCTTATTTCTCATGTTCGCTTTTTAAGAATACATAAATAATTGTTAAAATATTAGTTTTATAGCATGACCATTTTGGTCATGCTTTTTTAATATGTGAGAAAAATTGCAGCTACATTTGACTTTTTCTATATTCCAAAGGAGTCATACCCGTTTTTTTGCGGAATTGACGATAAAAGTGAATCTCATTGGAATAACCACACATTTGGGAGATTTGATCTATGGTCAGATTGGAGGAGATTATTAAATTCTTTGCATATTCCACTCGCATATTAATTAAGTCTGCTTGAAAGGAAATGCCGAAGAAAACAGTATATAGGTGCTGAAAATAGGAAGCACTTATCCCCAATAATTCTGAAATACCTTCGGCAGAATATTTTGTGTAAGGTGTAGCTTGCAGGGATAATCGTATATTCTGCAGCTTTGTGTAATAAGGGCTGTAAGACGGTAACATATCTTTTTCCTTGCAAGCAAGAATTAAGTTATTCATTAATAGCTGTAGAAGCATATTAACATTATCATCTCTAAATAGTTCAGAGGTATAATTCCTTTCCCATAATAGTTGTTGCAGATACAAGGTGAATTTTGCCGGGTTACGTAAGGTGATAATTTCATTAAAGATAATACCGGAATTTCTAAAGGGTTCGTCATCAATACAGTCCAGATGCAGCCAGTCATCGGTATAATCTCCATCAGGATTATGGTATTGGTATGGCGTATTGCGATCAATCAAAACTGCACTACCTGGTTTAGTAACGAAGCTTTTACCATGTATATTAAAATTGGCGGGTGACTTTATAATGAGCAGTACATAATGATGTAAGCCTTTTGGACGTGACATAAAAAATGAACTGGGATGCCTGGCATTACAACCTCCGTTTAACACAGTAAACATTAGAACCTCCATTATTACATAGCAGAATAGGTTAGTATATAACATTATAAGTCATTAACTTGAGTATTTCAATTACTTATAATGGTTATAAAGTATTGTAGTATTTGTAACGCACACAGTACGGGGACTTTATATCATTTTGATGCAACCATTTGTGATTAGGGGGAAATGTGATGGATAAATTAAAAGATCTTAGCTGGGCAGAAGAGGTATCAAGGAAGATAAGGGAAAAGGTTAGCATTGTAGCAGATAGGAACCGAAACAAAATACCCTATACTACAGTGGAGGGTTCCTATAACGATATGTCCGTTGAAAATATCTGTTGGTGGACCAATGGGTTCTGGGGAGGTTTAATGTGGCAGTTATATCACGCTACAAAAATAGATAAGTATCGGGAGATTGCTCTGGATAATGAGATTAAGCTGGATAAGAATTTGATGAATTATATAGGAATGGACCATGACAGCGGCTTTAAATGGCTTACTACTGCCATTGCTCATTATCGTCTTACCGGTAGCCAGGAATCTCGCAACCGAGGTTTATTGGCGGCAAATGATTTGGCAGGTCGTTTTAATCCGGTTGGTCGTTTCCTTCGTGCATGGAACGATGATGGGTCCGGTAAGCTTGCAGGCTGGGCTATTATTGACTGTATGATGAATTTACCGCTTCTTTACTGGGCTTATGAAGAGACGAAGGATCCCAGATATCTTCATATCGCAACGATGCATGCGGATACTGCAGAGAAATATTTCGTTCGTGGTGATGGCTCGGTAAATCATATAGTGGAATTTGATCCTTCAACTGGTGAGAGGGTTAAGACCTTTGGAGGACAGGGCTTTGAAGAGGGCTCCTCGTGGACCAGAGGGCAAGCTTGGGCTTTGTATGGTTTTATCTTAAGCTATATTCATACTCAGAATGAAAAGTATCTTCATGCTGCGAAAAGGATAGCTAATTATTTTATTGCGAATATACCGGAGGATGGATTAATTCCTGTGGATTTTAGGCAGCCCAAAGCTCCTTTAATTGAAGATTCTTCCGCAGCAGCAATTGCAGCCTGCGGTATGCTGGAAATTGAAAAATACGTTACGGAGCAGGAGAAGCATATTTACTGGAATAATGCGATGAAACTGCTAAAGGCTTTGGAAATTAATAGATGTAACTGGGAGGTTAATACAGATAATATTATAGAAAAATGTACTGCCGCTTATCATGACGAAAAGCATGAATTTGCACTTATCTACGGGGATTATTTCTTTATTGAAGCAATATGGAAGCTTACAGGTCAGGAACTGTTTATTTGGTAAAAGGGATAAGAGAGGATGGGTAGAGGATATGGTATTTCAACCTAAAACATTGGACTTTACATTAAGTCCCTATACCGGATTAACCAGAGAAAGCTGGATAGAAGCCGGGGAGTATCTGTTATCAGGTATTTTTCAAAATATCAAATCAATGAATGACCCTGTAGTGATGCCTAGAAAGGAAACGAAAATTTCCTACCCCAGGGAAGATAGTTCAGAGGTACAGGTAAGGGCTGAAATCTTTGAAGGGTTGGCAAGATCCTTTTTTATTGCTGCACCGTTAATTCATATTAATCCTGAACTTATTATCTGTAATTATAAAATCAGGGATTACTATAAGACACAGGTTTTAAGGGCTTGTACAAAGGGAGATTCCAATAGTGTTGGAAGTTACGGGGAGCTTATGCAATGGACAGGTGATGAAGATCCCTTCCGTGCTTTCCAGCAGACCGTAGAAACCTGTGCGCTGGTAGTCTGTCTGCAAAACTGTAAAGAAGAAATCTGGGATACCTATACAAAAGCAGAGAAAGATATTATCGCAGAATTTCTAACAGAATTTGCTCATGGCAATACGGTACCTCAGAACTGGCGCTTATTCAATATGCTGGATTTGGCGTTTCTCCATCAGGAGGGGTATCCCATTGATCGAAATATAATGAGAGATCATGCCCAGACAATTTTGAATTACTATGCAGGAGATGGCTGGTATCGGGATGGTCACGCTTTTGATTATTATTCCTGTTGGGCATTTAATGTCTATGCTCCTCTCTGGAACAGATGGTATGGTTATGAAAATGAACCTTATCTTGCAAGAAAATTTGAAGAAAATTCAAATAAATTAATGGAAACCTACGCAGATTTTTTTGATAAAGATGGATTTACGATGATGTGGGGGAGAAGCAATATTTATAGAAATGCAGCGACCAGTTCCTTTGATGGTAACTTTATTCTGCAAAATACAGCTGCAGATCCGGGGTTGTCAAGAAGAATCTCTTCCGGGTCTTTGCTGCAGTTTTTATCCAGAGAAGATCTCCTGCATAAAGGTGTACCGACTTTAGGATTTTACGGACAATTTACGCCATTGGTACAAGGGTATTCCTGCGCGGAATCTCCCTTCTGGTTAGGTAAGGCATTTCTTTGTTTGCACC
Source organism: Bacillota bacterium (assembly GCA_023407575.1). Lineage (GTDB taxonomy): Bacteria > Bacillota > Clostridia > Lachnospirales > Lachnospiraceae > Mobilitalea. Next base: position 133,255 of record JAEYLX010000019.1, on the reverse strand, counting down.
TGCCGGAAACCCATCCCTTCTGGACAGAGACTGAGAACAATGGAAGCTGGGAAAAGCTTGGAGCAAAGGAAACAAAGGTAACAACCTTAAATAGTCCCGCCCTTTGCTTCTCTAATCACGAAGCAAACGGTGAGACGATCCTTCGTACCGGTAAGGTGGTTAAGAATATAGGGGATATTCATGGTATGTGGAATTATTCTAAGCTGTGTTTTAACAGTAAGTATCCCTGGGAATCAGCACCTTCAACAGAGGTAGAATCGCAGCAATATGTATTGAAAGATTTGACTTCGGGTAATTATGAAAGGTGTAATGTAACTTTCTGGCATGGAGAGAAAGAAGGGGTCCTGTTTCGAAGACAGTTCTTTAATTATGATTTGGCTGGAGAGTGCCACTGGAAACAGGCGATGAATTTGGCAGATTTCATAGTGCCTTACGGGGTTATTAGAGTAGATAAGGTGAGGCTGTATCGAAGACCGATTTCGTTAACCCTTGGCGCTTATGGATTCCCGGATAATGGGACAGAGATAAGAAACATAGAAAAGGATAATGCCAAAGCCATTATCTTAAAAGGACATGATTTTACGGGGAAAGAGAAACAGCTGGCTATGACCATATACGATGGCTGGGAGGAGCTTTTTGTACAAGGCAGCAGAGGAACGAATCCGGATTCTGAAAAATCCATCATAATTTATTCAAAGCTAACCAGAAAAATCCAGTATGGCTATGAACCCTATGTTATGATCTCTCAAATAATTACAAAGGAAAGTCTGGAGGATTTTGAGGAGGAAGATATTTTCCCTATTCAAAATATTGAGTATTCTGACCATGAGAAATGTGGTGGTTATGGACCGATTAGAATTACTATGAAAGATGGCCGGCATAAGGTCATAGAATTTGAAGGTATTGAAGGTAATTTACAGGTTTAAGAAGCAGGGCTACATGCTATAGAATATAAGTAATAAAAGGCGGCCAGGAAGGGCTGCCTTTCTTATTTACTGATGTTATACACCAAGTTAAAAGTTAGTCGTTGGTAAATTTAGTTGAAATCAGTTTTTTGATACGGTACAATATCCTTTAAACAGTTAGTTGATTGTTAACATATTATAACCCAGATGAAACGAGGAGTGTTATGAGCGTTTTTAGACTAAGTAAAACTGTGAAAAACATAGATCGGTTAATAAGAAAATCACCTGCAAGAATGATATTTTGTGGGTTTGCTCTGCTTATTCTGATAGGAACAATTTTACTTTCGCTGCCTGTTAGTACAAGGGATGGTAATTCCACCAGTTTTATTACCGCTTTATTTACAGCGACTTCCTCTGTTTGCGTAACCGGTATGGTTGTTGTAGATACGAATACCTATTGGTCCTTATTCGGGAAAATAATTATCCTCCTTTTAGTCCAAATAGGTGCACTTGGAATTATGTCAGTTGTTACTCTTTTTGCTGTAATTACAAGGAAGAACCTTGACTTAAGCCAGCGGATGGCGATTAAGGAATCCATCAGCAACTTTTCCTTGGAAAATATAGCTATTATATTTAAAAAAATATTAAAGATGATGATTATCATTGAAGGGGCAGGTGCTGTACTGACCTCCCTTGATTTAATTCCGGTGTATGGAGTCATAGAGGGAATTGGTAGGAGTATTTTTCATTCTATTGCTTCCTTCTGTAATGCTGGATTTGATGTATTTGGTACAGATTCGGAGAAATTCATTGGACTGACAAATTATAATAGTAACGTGTTATTTATTTTGACGACGTCAGTTTTAATAATTGCTGGTGGATTGGGATTTATTGTATGGGAAGATGTTACAAAGGTCAAACGATTTTCGCGATTTACTTTGCATACGAAAATAGTTTTGATTATGACGGTATTCCTGATTGTTTCAGGAACAATATTAATTATGGTTTTTGAGAAGGACAATACAATGAGAGAATTACCTGTCCATATCAAATTACTTAATGCTTTTTTTCATTCTGTTTCAGCAAGGACAGCTGGTTTTGGTACCTTTCCAATACATGAAATGAGTACGCTCTCAATCTTAATTACAATGCTGCTTATGTTTGTTGGTGGTGCACCGGGTTCAACAGCCGGGGGAATAAAGGTTACTACAATGTTTGTGTTAATCGCTACCGTTGTTTCTTTTCTTAAGGGGAATTCAGAGGTTCAAATACTTAAGAGAAGGATTACTGCTGATATTATTATGAGATCGATTTCTATCTTTCTGTTGAGTTTAACACTTGTAATTCTGACAACGATAGTTTTACTTATAAACAAGGAGGGGAGTCTTGTACAGGTTCTTTTTGAAGCTGTATCTGCATTTAGTACTGCAGGTGCCTCCACAGAAATAACACCGTATTTAAAGGATTCCAGCAAGTACCAGTTAATTATTACTATGTTCCTCGGAAGAGTAGGGCTAATAACAACCTTTGCTGCATTTAACACGAGAAGTGGAAAGGATAATAGGGGATATCGATACCCGGAAGGAAAAATAACAGTTGGATAGGAGAAGCTATTTATGAAATCATTTATTGTCTTAGGACTTGGTATGTTTGGAAAAAGTATTGCAAAGACATTGTACGATATGGATTATGAGGTACTGGGAGTAGACAAGGACGAGAATATTGTAAATGAATTTGCTGGAATTATCACGCATACAGTTCAGGCGGATATCACCAGTGAGACTTTTTTGAAATCCATTGATATTAATAAATTTGATGCAGTTATTGTTGCTGTTGGTACAAATATGCAGACAAGCATTATGACAACAGTACTGCTTAAGGAGCTGGGAGTAAGATATATCCTTGTAAAAACACAGGATGAGTTTGAAGAAAAAATTCTTTATAAACTGGGAGCAGATAAGGTTATTTTGCCTGAGAAGGATATGGGCGTCAAAGTAGCAAATAATTTAGTCACACATAATTTTTATGATATCATTGAGATTTCACCAGATTATAGTATTGTTAGTATAGCTCCGCCAAGCTCATGGGTTGGAAAGAATCTCGGAAATCTCGCCGTAAGGTCAAAATACGGAATTAACATTCTCGCCATTAAGCATGCTGAGGATACCAACATTAATCCGGATGCCAATACCGTAATTGAAGATGGAGCTATTATAACAATTATGGGGACTAATTCAGATCTAAAGAAATTTCGAAGTGTGAAGTAGCGGGTAATAAGGATTTGAAAAATCTCTTCGAAAAGCTGGAGCAGATAGTGAATAATGAAGGTTCTATTTACAGAGACAAATGAAAAAATCCTTTTTTGAATTTTATTAAGTATTTACATTTAAGCTATTGACAAAATTACTAACAGGGAATATTATTAATAGTGTTAGATAATTAATGGAGCAAGAAGGTGATAGAATGGATTATACAAATTTGGCTCAGGAATTTATGGGGATTATGGGTCAGATGCGAAAGCATAATATGCATAAGCCGATTAATGATTCCATGCATGGGGAGATCTTTGTACTTCTTTACATTTCCCAGCATGAAGACAACGTAATACCGAGCGAGATCAGCAATGAGGTTGGAATCAGTACGGCACGGGTTGCAGCAACCCTGAACAGTTTAGAGAAGAAGGGTATGATTACTCGTAAGATTGATGTAAACGATCGCAGGAGAATTTTGGTGGAGATAACAACTTCTGGGAAGGAACTAATTGAGGAGCATTTTAAGATGATTATGAAGTTTACGATAAATATGCTCAGTTATTTAGGTGAGGAGGATGCGAAAGAGTATGTTCGTATCATGAAGAGGTTAGCGGAGAGAAATCCCGAACATTGTCCTTAATATGCAGTCGCGAAATTTGTGACTGCATATATTAATACGAATACCTAATAGTGTTAGATATATTCGGGGTTAAATAATAATAGAGTTAGATAATAAAGGCTTTAGTAAAAAGGAGAGTACAGAATATGTTTAAAATATTAAAGCGCTTAAAGGCAGCAGAATGGTTGCAAGCACTTGTGAGTCTGGTATTCATTGTCTCCCAGGTATGGTTAGACTTGAAACTTCCAGATTATATGTCTGAGATTACAACGTTGACGCAAACACCTGGAAGTGAAATGTCAGATATTTGGTTGGCTGGCGGGAAAATGCTGCTTTGTGCACTGGGAAGTCTAGTGGCAGCAATTATTGTTGGTTTCTTTGCAGCACGAATCGCTGCATCCTTTTCACAGAGACTGCGTAGCCAGCTGTTTTCAAAAGTCGATTCCTTTTCCATGGAGGAAATCAATCGTTTTTCAACTGCAAGTTTGATTACTCGTTCAACAAATGATATCACACAGGTGCAGATGTTAATTACCCTTGGTCTTCAAATGATGATTAAGGCTCCAATTATGGCGGTATGGGCACTTACTAAAATAACTGGAAAAGGACTTGAGTGGTCAATTGCTACGGGAGTAGCAGTTGGTGTTCTAATTGTAGTAATCATTTTTATCATGATTTTTGTAATGCCAAAGTTTAAGAAGATGCAGGTTTTGACAGATAATCTCAATCGTGTAACAAGAGAAAATCTTACGGGGTTACGTGTTATTCGTGCCTATAATGCAGAAAAATATCAGGAAGATAAATTTGAAGCTGCCAACGAGGAGCTGACGGAAACACAATTATTTACGAACCGTGGTATGGCGATTATGATGCCGGTAATGTCTTCCATCATGAGCGGAATGTCCTTGGCTATCTACTGGATTGGAGCATACTTAATTGATGGGGCAGCAGCTATGGATCGCCTATCCTTATTTTCAAATATGGTGGTATTCTCCTCCTATTCCGTACAGGTAATCATGTCCTTTATGATGCTGGTAATGATTTTTGTAATGCTGCCAAGAGCAACGGTTTCTGCGAAACGTATCAATGAAGTATTGGAAACGAAACCTACCATAGTGGATGGAAACGTAACCGACGGTTTAGCTGGCATGAAAGGCGAAATTACATTTAATCAAGTAAGCTTTAAATATCCAGGTGGTTCGGATTATGTACTGCAGGACATTAGCTTTACTGCAAAGCAGGGTGAAACCGTCGCCTTTATCGGTTCCACCGGCAGCGGTAAGAGTACTCTGATCAATCTGATACCAAGATTTTATGATGCAACAGAAGGCAGTATTTCTATTGATGGTGTTGATGTAAAAAAATACGTACAAGATGCACTGCATAATAAAATAGGATATGTTCCACAGAAGGCAGTAATGTTTCGTGGTACTGTTGGAAGTAATGTTGGTTATGGAGACAATGGTAAAGCAAAATCAGATAGTAACGATATTAAAACAGCCATAAGAATCGCACAGGGAACAGAATTTGTTGAAAATATGGAAGGACAATATGAGGCGGAGATTGCACAAGGTGGAACCAACGTATCCGGTGGACAGAAACAGCGTCTTGCTATTGCTCGTGCTATCAGCCGTAAGCCGGAGATTTATATCTTTGATGACAGCTTCTCAGCCCTCGATTACAAGACAGATCGAGTTCTACGCTCCGTGCTAAAAAAAGAAGCTGCAGGTGTAACCAGCCTGATTGTTGCTCAACGTATAGGGACGATTATGGACGCAGATCAAATTATTGTTTTAGAGGAAGGAAGAATAGTAGGAAAAGGTTCGCATAAAGAACTGCTAAATACCTGCGATGTTTATAGAGAAATAGCCATGTCCCAGTTAAGTGAGGAGGAATTGTTAGCATGAGTGAAACCAGCAGAAAACAAAATACAGCAAGAGGCCCAATGGGAGGAGGTCCCATGGGAGGTGTAGTTGAGAAGCCAAAGAACTTTAAGGCAACGATGACAAAACTGTTGTTATATTGTAAAAGTTACATGATACCTATCATAATTGCCTTGGTGGCAGCGGCAGCAGGAACCATTCTTCAAATTATTGGACCGGATAAACTCAAGGAATTAACCAATGAGGTAATGAAAGGTCTACCTGCACTGGTAAATAACACCCCGGTCATTGGCAATATAGATATGACAGCAGTAGCAAATATTGCTTGGGTTTTGGTGTTCTTCTATGCAACTGCATTTATACTGAATTATGTACAGAGCTATATTATGGCTACCGTAACTCAGGTTATTTCAAAAAAGATGAGGACGGATATCTCTCAAAAGGTAAATCGATTACCACTAAAATATTTTGACTCGACCAGTTACGGTGACGTGTTAAGTCGTGTAACAAATGATGTCGATACCATTGGACAAACTTTAAATCAAAGTATAGCGACTTTAATAACTTCTATTACAATGTTCTTTGGTGCTCTCATCATGATGTTCTACAACAATTGGATTTTGGCATTAACCGCAGTAGCGTCCAGTATCGTGGGATTTGTGCTTATGATGGTTATTATGGCAAAATCACAGAATTACTTTAAGGCGCAGCAGCAGGAATTAGGGCGAATCAATGGCCATATTGAGGAGATCTATTCCGGTCACAATGTTGTTAAGGTATACAATGGAAGTAAAGAAGCAAAGCATGAATTTGAAACCATCAATAATAATTTGTATAAGAGTGGATGGAAATCACAATTTTTATCGGGTCTGATGATGCCACTCATGGGATTTATCGGTAACTTTGGCTATGTGGCTGTTTGTGTGGTTGGTGCAGCCCTTGCTATGAATGGAACAATAACTTTTGGTGTAATTGTAGCATTTATGATTTATATTCGATTATTTACACAGCCACTATCACAAATAGCGCAGGCAATGAATAACCTGCAAAGAACCGCAGCAGCCAGTGAGAGAGTATTTGAATTCCTGGAGGAACAAGAACTGGAAGATGAGACAGGGAAGAGCAAAGAGCTTCAGCAGGTAAAAGGTGAAGTAGAGTTTAAGAATGTAAAATTCGGATATTCCCCAGAAAAACCGGTAATTCATAACTTCTCAACAAAAATTAAAGCAGGTCAAAAGGTAGCTATTGTTGGACCAACCGGAGCAGGAAAAACCACCATGGTTAATTTACTTATGAGATTTTATGAGTTGGACGGCGGAGAAATCCTCATTGATGGGGTTCCAATTCAAAAAATTCCGCGAGAAAATGTACACGAACAGTTTGGTATGGTTCTACAGGACACCTGGCTCTTTGAAGGAACCATTAAAGAGAATATCATTTACAGTAAACCAGGAGTCACTGACGAAGAAGTGAAAGCTGCCTGCAAGACCGTAGGATTACATCATTTTATTAAGGCATTGCCACTAAAGTATGATACCGTGTTAAACGACAAGGCAAGTTTATCCGAAGGCCAGAAGCAGCTGATTACCATAGCAAGAGCGATGATTCAGAATGCTCCATTGTTAATTCTTGATGAAGCTACTAGCTCAGTAGATACACGTACAGAACGTATTGTACAGGCGGCAATGGATCAATTGACCGTCGGAAGGACTTCCTTTGTAATTGCACACCGTCTTTCTACCATTAAAAATGCGGATCTTATCTTAGTTATGAAGGATGGAGATATCATTGAGAGTGGCAGTCATGATGAATTACTTACAGAGGGTGGCTTTTATGCAGAGTTGTATAACAGTCAGTTTGAAGCGGCATAACTGTGAACTTTTGATAATAAAGAACAAAAGTAGGAAAAGCTCAATATTAGGTATAACATTGGATAAAGATTTAGCAGTTTATTGTACTTTCGAATTAATAAAAGAATCCAAAGGTACTGTATTAATTACAGTACCTTTGGATTCTTTTTTGATGCTACGGATAGGTTTGCTTTTTTACTTATGCAATACTACTTGCAGTAGAGTTACTAGGCTCATAAATGTACTGGAAATTAGCTTCATAGGAAGCCAGTATACGTGAGGCAACTCTTTTAAATTCCTCGGAGGTGCTAAGTGAGGAAGTATTATTTGTAGAACTTACAATAGTACTTTGTTGTGCCAAAATCTCCTTAGTTGTAATATTGCCATCTGAATCTGTATCATACTTAGCAAATAATGCATCTGTTGCATCGGTGTCCTCAATACCAAGAGCGGATACTGCAGCCTGGTATTCCTCTGTTGAAACAGTTCCATCACCATCAGTATCAAGGGAGGAGGTGTTTTGTGTTTCTTCCGGAGGAGGTCCCATTGGGCGCATTGGTTTCATAGGTCGGCTTGCCTCCATTTCAGCCAAAGTAATTTCTCCGTCTGCATCAGTATCATACTGTTGGAAGAAATCCTCTGCACTGGAGGCATCTTTAATACCCATCTGTGTCATTAGCGTATCATATTCATCTGCTGAGAGCATACCATCACCATCAGCATCAATACTGGAGGTATCAGAGTTGATTTCGGATACATTTGATACTGGCTTTAAGGGGGTTTGTTGCATTCTTTCTACGAGTTCTTCTAAAGTTAATGAACTTCTATCTGTAGATGAAGTAGAAGATTCGGTAGCTTCACTCGAAAGCGTTTTGTAAGAAGTCGACGCTTTACTTGCTTCGGCACCTGCTAATTTGTTCAACAGGCTGGTGCTAGCTTGCAGATACAAATTACTTGAATAGGAATTGACTGAACTAATCATTGTAATACTCCTTTTTTAATGTATTTTGTGTATCATCCAGTAGGACTTATAAGTAAAGTCCGGTGTATTACCATTCTATCTCCTCCATGATATAGAACTATGAGGCTTGAAACACACTTAAAAAGTATATTTCTTGGCATCTAACTATCATATCGGCGCAACTTCTGGTAAATTAACCAAATTCACAGAATATACACACACAATTCACAGATGTCAATTCAAATAACAATTAAGACATATCTAGTCCAAGTTCTAAAGCTTCGAATCGTGATAATTTAGAAGAATATATTACACAAATTAAAAGGGAGGGAGAACCAATATGATATAGGTTGAAAATAAAACTAAATGCAAATGTTCATTTTGCATTTAGTAAAGATTATATGGATATAATAGGAAAGGGAAATGAAATCTTTGATAACAAAAGAAAGGATATATTAAAATGAAAAAGCAGGTTAAAAACAATGTTTACTGGCTGGGTAAAGTAGATTGGGAACTTCAAAAGTTCCATGGTGATGAATATTCAACTCATAAAGGATCAGCATATAATTCTTACTTAATACAGGAACAAAAAAATGTATTGATTGATACGGTTTGGGCTCCTTTTGCAGAGGAATTTGTCGATAACTTGTCAAAGGAAATGGACTTAAATAAAATAGATTTAATTATCATTAATCACGGTGAAGTTGACCACAGTGGTGCCCTGCCTGCCTTAATGAAACACATCCCAGAGGTGCCGATTTATTGTACTGCAAACGCTGTCAAGTCCTTAAAAGGCCAATACCATCAGGAGTGGAATTTTCAAGTCGTTAAGACGGGAGATAAAATTGATATCGGAAATGGTAAAGAACTTATATTTGTTGAAATGGCTATGCTCCATTGGCCGGATAGCATGGCAACTTACTTGTCCGGGGATAATATACTGTTTAGTAACGATGCTTTTGGCCAACATTTGGCGTCAGAAAAGTTATTTAATGATCAAGTAAACCAATGTGATTTGTTTGCAGAGGCAATCAAGTATTATGCAAATATTTTGACTCCCTTCAGTGCTATCTTAAGAAAGAAACTGGATGAAATAATTGCGTTAAATCTTCCGATAGAGATAATTGCAACAAGTCATGGGGTTATTTGGAGAGACAATCCAATGCAGATTGTTGAAAAATATATACAATGGGCAAGAGACTATCAGGAAAATCAAATTACCATTATCTATGACACTATGTGGAACAGCACAAAATTACTGGCTGAAAGAATAGCGGAGGGGATTGCATCCGCTGATTCCGATGTAGTTGTTAAAATTCATAATCTTGCTAAAAGTGATGATAATGACCTGATTACGGAAGTATTCAAATCGAAAACAGTCGTGATTGGCTCACCTACGATAATGAATAACATATTACATTCAGTCGCAGGATTTATTCACCTTATGAAGGAACTCAAGTTTAAGGGTAAAAAAGCTGCTGCATTTGGTTGTTATGGTTGGAGTGGTGAATCCGTAAAGGTAATAAATGAATTAATGGAAGGTGCTGGTTTTCAAATCTTAAATGAGGGATATAAAAATCTATGGAATCCAGACGAGGAAAGTCAAAAAGCAGCAATAGAATTTGGTAAGTTGATAGCAGAAGTTTAAGATAATAAAAATCAATAAGATAAAAAATTGCCTCAGTAGTCTAGAGGCAATTTTTTTATACAACGACTTGTCGTCTTTTTATAGAACGCATCCTCGATACCAGTGGCTGTAGCAACCACGAGAAACACGCATAACGTGTTTTTTAGATTAACCCTGTGATAATTGATTCTTGATGGAGGTTATCTCGTTTTCGGTAACTTGCGAAGCAGGTTGATAATAGCCTTTTTGCTTGGCAGCCTGATATACTTTATACTGGCGTTGTTCATCCTGATTTCTTAGATCCTGGAAGGTTTGACGCAATTGAACATTATCAGTTTCAGAAATGATTGCCGCATATCCGGTAAGACTTCCCTTCATCATTGACAAATAGTCATTCATAATATCTTTTTCATTCATAATTAGATTACCTCCTTACTGTAAAAATGTCATTAATTTTTGTTTGCTTTGTCTTGCTGCATCTGCATCTGTTTTCAGCATTTGGCAAATCTGAGGATCCTGACATTGCTGTGCCATAGCATCTAATTTATTTGCTATGGTTCCATGTGAACCAATTAAATGTCTTAAATTTTGTAACTCCATCTGATTTAAATTTGTCATATTAATTCCTCCTTTCAACTCTTTGCTCTTTTATTATTTCAAATATTGAAATTCCTATTCTAGTTTTTCATGAAGTCTTCAAGGAAGATTTAGTTCATAATATTCCGGATAGATTGATTATCAAAGCTTACTGAATATGTTACATATGAAACGCAATGTTTTATAATTATTTCCATATATGTAAATATTGGAAAATGTCATCATGTCGTTTATGTTTCAGTATTTTGGAAGTAAGGTATTGGAGTAGAGCATGGTACCGCCAATCCCAACGCAAGAGGTTTCTGGGATAAATACTTCAAAAATTATACCTATACATTAGTTAGAGATATTGAAAAATAAATAATGTGTAATGAAAATTCCAGAGCATGCTTTCATGTCTCTGGTTTTTTATGAGAAGATATGGAACTATAATAAGGAAAATTAATTATTGATGATTTGCAAAATTATTAGATAAAATGCACTAAAATTGGCTTTTATTGGTAGAGGAATTAGCCTTTATTTAAGGAAGGTGATTATTGCCTGCAAGATATGCTCCTGGTTCTTACAGAGTAGGCACAACCCATTGTGAAACTGACGATTAAGTGTAAAATAAGCATATAGTTTTTGTTGATTATTTTTATTGAGTTCCAAAAAGAAAATCACCCTCATTCAAAAGGATACATAATCATAAATGGCGTAAGGAGTCATTCTTTTTTTATGCCTTTATTCAATCCTTTTGAAAGAAATGGGGGATTTTATAAATGGAAGTACTTAACTATTTATTAAAGGGCGGGGCTTCCGGAAAACTATATATTTATTAGAGGAGGATGAATATGTTTAAACAATCCAAAGTGTGGCGAGGATTGGCTTTGGTGTGTACGCTGTTTCTTGTAGTGTCTATAATGGCGGGGACAATCTTAGAAACCTATCGCGCATCAGTCGATGCATTCTTTGGAACTACCAGTAGCAAAATTGTTACGGAAGTATCTGAAAATGAGGAAGACACCTGGACCTATAAGTCTATCTTTACAAGTGCCCAAGATGCCTATGAGGGATTAAAAGAATTTGCAATTAAGGAATCCCAGGAGACAGTTGCCCTTTTGAAAAATGAGAGCAACACACTTCCTATTTCCAACACTGCAAAAATAACAATGTTTGGTGTACGCAGTTATGCTCCGGTTTACGGAAGTAACGGCGGAAGTATTACAGATGGTAAGTCCACTGTAGAGATTTTCGATGCATTTACAGAAAGAGGATTTCAGCTTAATCCTTCTATGCTTTCTACTTATGAAGCATATTTTTCAGATAAAGAATGGACGGTACCTCGATTTGGTGGTGGTATCATCCCTGAATATGCAGAAATCACCGCTTACAATGATCCCCGTGAGTTGTCTTTAGAAGAGCTTAGAGCTATAAATCCTGATTTTAATAAGGATTATGCCTCCTATAACGATGCAGCTATCGTAGTAGTGGGACGTCCAGCCGGAGAAAATGGGGATGGTTATTATCCGGGGGCAGCAGGTCTTGCTGAGGGAGTATCAACTGTTACTGACAACATTTTAAGCCTAAGTGAGAAAGAAATGGAATTAATCAATGAAGCGAAGGCAAACTTTGATACCGTTATCGTACTTGTTAATTCTGTTAATCAAATGGAAATTGCTAACCTTCAGGAAGATCCTGACATCGATGCAATTGCATGGATTGGTTTCCCTGGTGCTTATGGTTTCTATGGTGTTGCTGATGTGTTAAATGGTACAGTTTCTCCATCCGCTCATCTGGGAGATATCTATGCGAAGAACAGTGCTCTTGCACCTGCTATGCAGAACTATGGCAACATACCATGGGCAAATGCTTCTGATTTTTCTGAAGAAGCAAGTGTGAACTCTTACTTAATTCAAGCTGAGGATATCTATACAGGCTATCGTTATTATGAAACACGTTATGCAGATATTGTATTAGGTAATGGTGGTGAAACAGCATCTGCTGGTACCTATGCGAATGCAGATGGATCAATTGCAACAATTGATGGTACCTGGGATTATTCAAACGAAGTTATTTATCCTTTTGGATATGGTCTATCCTATACTTCCTTTGAGCAAACTCTAGATGAGGTAAGTATTCTTGGCACCAAGGAAACAGCATCAGTTACTGTAACAGTTAAGAATACTGGCGAGACAGCAGGAAAGTCAGTGGTGCAGGTTTATGCTCAAGTACCTTATACAGATTACGACAAGCAATATCATATTGAAAAATCTGCAGTTCAATTAATGGATTTTGAAAAGACAAATACTTTACAACCTGGTGAGTCTCAAACCATTACTATGGAAATTGACCTTTCCAATCTTGCAAGCTATGATTCTGAAAATGCAAAGACCTATATCGTTGATCCGGGTAATTACTACTTTACAATTGGTAGTGATGCACATGATGCATTAAATAACATTTTAGCAGCTCAGGGTAAAACTACCAATGATGGTATGACGGCTGACGGTAATGCTGCTAACACCTATCAATGGACTTGGACAGGTGAAGTAGATGCCGAGACCTTCTCTGTTAGTAAGGCAGGTGTAAATATTACAAATGCACTTTCTGAAGGCGATTATGCCATGGATATCAATGCCTTTCTTCCTGGTACAGTTACCTATATGTCCAGAAGCGATTGGAATGGTACCTTCCCTAAGACTTATTCTGGTATAGCAGCAAATGAAAGATTGTCAGTTCTTCTTGGCAATGACATTATCCCTCTTAGTAAGGAGGAAGATGTTTCTGACTTAGTATTTGGCGATACCACCAGCAAGCTTACGATTAATGACTTAAAAGGTGCTGCTTTTGATGATCCCCGTTGGGTGGAATTAATTAACAAGGTGACCATAGGTGAGTTCCTATCCTTTGCAGAAAATGCGTTCCATAACATTGCAGCAATTGAATCAGTAAGTTTACCACAATATGCAGCAGATGATGGCCCTGGCGGTTCTGACTCCCATTACCTTACAGAAGGTAGTTATCAGGGTACTCCATATGCGGATGCGTCTGATTATGACTATGGTACTCGCGTAGCTCCATCTCCAATGAATCTATCTTATAGCTGGAACAAAGAGCTTGCTTATGAGAATGGTGAGATTATTTTAGGGGAAAGCACCCTTGTTTTAAATCTTCCAATCATGATTGGACCTGGTATGAATATCCATCGCCATGCCTATAACAGCCGTGGTGTAGAGTACTATTCCGAAGATCCAATTCTTTCCGGTTATATTGGCAGTGCAGTAGTACAAGGTGCGCAGTCCAAAGGTACACTGGTTAATATTAAACATGCAGCTTTCAATGACCAGGAAATCAACCGTTCCGGTATAGCCGTATTTATGACAGAGCAAAAGGCAAGAGAGCTTGAGCTTCGAAACCTTCAACAGGCTTTTGAAGGTAATGGAAAGCCTGCATCCTTTGTTAGTGATGAGACAAAAGCAGATACCTACACAGAAGGTGCACTTGGAGTAATGAGTTCCTATAATCGTATTGGTGCAGTTGCTTCCAGCGCAAATGTTGGTGTGATGGTACAAATCATGCGTGAGGAATGGGACTTTAATGGCTACAATGTAACGGACTTCACCGGAATTTCCTTGAAAGCAGCACCAAAGGAATCAATTCTTGCTGGAACTACTGCTTTCTGTGGTTTTGGTAACAGCGGTATTGAGTATTGGAGCGCAGAAGGTTTAAGCGGTGATAGAGATATCCAGCTAGCAGTTAAGGAGAATACTCATTACCTTTTATATGCACTTGCTAATAGTGCAGCTATGAATGGTGTTAATTCCACAACTCACTCTGAGGATGTTATGACTTGGTGGAGAATGCTTTATACCGTATTGACTGCTGTGTTTGCGGCTGGAACAGCAGGAAGTGCTATTGGTTATGCCGTAGCACAAATTAGAAGGAAAAAAGTGATGAATGGGAGGGAACAAAGATAATGAAAGGATTGACGAAATCTGGATGGCTGTTATTTGTAGCTATATTAACAGCCCTTGTAGGAATGATATTATATATCATTACATCTACAACTGGTTATCTTGCTGGGTCTGCATTAAAACCTGCACCGATCCTTATGACGGTTGTAGCTCTTATATTGGCCTGTGCCCTTGTTGTGGTAACTGACAAACTGCAGCCACTTTTAACTGATCTGTTTGTAGTTGCTTCTACGGTACTGCTTATCTTTAGTTTTGCGCTATTTACCCTTGGAAGAGTTAGTCTGGCAGCAGATGTATACTTTATCCCGGTTAACTATCCACAGGCTGAAGAGATTGCACTTAACATTTCAGTTGTTGGTGTTGCATTCTATTTAATATCAATTATTGCTATGATTGTTGTGGCCTTTTGTAGCAAAATAAGAAGCAAATAAGCAATTAACCAAAACAGTGAAGTAATAAGTATTAAGTGTTGCTTGGTAAAACAGCTAGTAATGCTAAATTCATTCACAAAAATATAATATATAAGCTGAAAAGTTTGAGTTACTTAGAAAAGTACGAATATTAGCTTCCTTACATATAGGAAGCTAATATCCGTCTTTTATGCATTAAGTTAAGCTGTTAAAGAACCTACTAATTTGTGCTTTGTGCTAGTCTATCCTTAAAATTGGTCTATTAGCTGGCCCTGATAATAAGATTTGGAGTAAAAAAGATGAAAAAATATTCTTTTAATGATAATTGGAACTGTTACAAAACAGGAAATGAGAAAAATAAATTTATCGTAACACTTCCACATGATGCAATGCAGTTAGACGAAAAAAGTGAATACAGTGCAGGCGGGGGCAATACTGGTTGGTACGAAGCAAATGATTATACATATGAAAAGAGCTTCTTTTTACCAAAGGAATATCGCAATCAAAACATAATATTTGAATTTGAAGGTGTGTACAGGAAAACAACTATTTTTATTAATGAGAAGCTGGTAGCCAGCCATACTTACGGGTATACCGGTTTTTTTGTTGAGGCAAAGGATGCCTTAGTATATGAAAAAGAAAATATAATACGGGTAGAGGTCATTAATCATGACCAGCCAAACAGCCGTTGGTATTCAGGAACAGGGATATACAGACCGGTGTGGATGTATGTACTTCCTGAAAAGCATATTAAGTTGGAGGGCATCCGTGTATCTACTATAGATTATAAAAACCCCAAGATTAAGGTTGATGCAACGACTACTGGTGAGGGAATAATAAAGATTGAAGTATTGGATGGAGAAAAAGTAATTGCTGAGGTTGAAGGTATATCCGACGGAACCTTTTCAAAGGAAATCCATTTACCAAAAGCGAAGCTTTGGAATGAGGCGTCCCCTTATTTATATAACTGCCGTGTTACTTTTTTGGAGGATGTTCAGGAAGAGCGCTTTGGTATTCGAACAATAACCTGTACTCCAGAAGAAGGTTTTTGTATCAATGGGAAACGAGTTATCCTTAGAGGAGCTTGTATTCACCACGACAATGGACTTTTAGGCGCACGAGCATATGATTATTCAGAAAAGAGAAAAATCCGTATTCTTCAGGAGAACGGTTACAATGCGGTTCGTTCCGCCCATAATCCATGTTCAAAAGCAATGTTAAGAGCCTGTGATGAACTGGGAATGCTAATGGTGGATGAATATGTAGATGTCTGGTATATCCATAAGACAAAGTACGACTATGCTACGGAAGTAGAGGCGAATTATAGAGAAGATTTAGCTGCAATTGTATCAAAGGATTATAACCATCCTTCTGTTATCATGTATTCTACAGGTAATGAGGTTTCTGAGACTGCCTATAAAAAAGGAATTGAATTATGCGGCAACTTGACCAAGCGCTTACATGAGCTGGATCCATCTAGGCCAGTGACCTGTGGAGTTAATATCTTCTTTAATTTCTTGAGCTCTGTTGGTTTTGGAGTTTACAGTGATCATAAAGCAGACACTGCCGCAAAAAATGCCAAGAAGAAAAAAGCTGTGGGAAGTGAATTCTTCAATAATCTGGCTGGAATTCTTGGAGATGAATTTATGAAGCGTGGTGCCACGTTATATCCTTGTGATATCAAGACCAGAGATTCCTTTGCACAAATGGACGTTGCAGGTTACAACTATGGTATTTATCGTTACGAACATGATTTGAAGAAGTATCCCGACCGATTAATTCTTGGCAGCGAGACCTTTTGCAACGATGCTTATAAATTCTGGGAAGTTGCCAAAGAAAATAAGAGAATTGTTGGTGACTTTGTCTGGGCAGGAATGGACTATCTTGGAGAGGTAGGGATTGGCTCCTGGGAATATGAAACCTATGCTCCTAGCTTTGATAAAGGGCCGGGCTGGGTATCGGCTGGTTCCGGAAGAATTGATCTTACCGGAAAAGCTTTATCAGAAATGAATTATACTCAAGTTGCCTTTGAACAGAGAGATATTGCCATTGGTGTTATACCTGTCCCATATACTAAGCAAAAACACTCTCCGTCTGCCTGGAAAATGACGAATGCAGTGGAAAGCTGGTCCTGGAATGGCTATGATGGTATGGAGGCTAAAGTAGAAGTATATTGCCGTGCTCATACTGTCTCACTCTATGTGAATCAAGTGTGTGTTGGAACCAAGAAGACGAAAAATGATTGTAAGGTAACCTTTTTAACAAAGTATCAGAAGGGTGAAGTGAAGGCAGTCGGTTTTGATGCCAATGGAAAGAAGATAGCAGAGACTTTCTTAAAAACTGCAGAGGAGAGCACGCGATTAACGCTAGAGCCAGAGGCGAAAACCATAAGCTTGAACAACGAGCTTAGTTATATACGATTAAAGTACACGGATGAAAATGGTCTTGTAAAACCCTTAATAAGAAGTGAGATTAAGCTTCAAGTAGAAGGCGGCGAATTGCTTGGGCTAGGAAGTGCCTGTCCTTATTATCCAATGGGATATTTAGGTGAGAGCACGGATACTTACTATGGAGAAGCCTTAGCAATTATCAAACCAACGGCTGTGGGTGAGATGAAAGTTAGTGGAACCAGTTTGTTTGGAAATTGCGAAGTAAACATTAAGGTGGTATACTAATGAAAGCATGGAAGGATTTCAATGAAAACCATCCAAAGGCAGCAAAATGGATTTATCAGATTTTTTACTTCTGGGTATTTAGCATGGGAGTTACAATCTTTCAGTATTTAGCTTTTACCTTTCTTCCCTACCTACTTGGTAATAAGCTTGCAGGAACGGAATTTATGTGGCCCCAGATCCCAATTCATTTTGCAGGCCTAGATTATAAATGGAATATTCTTGGATATGATGTGGCAAGAAATTCAGTTGGCGAAGTTATGATTGGCGGTGGACTTGGATATTTTATCAGCTATGAAGTTGGTTCATTTTTAGCGCAATGCATTAATTTCCCTTTGCAGAGGAACATTACCTTTAAGAGTCAAGGGAATATACGGTTTCAAATGTCTGGGTATTTTGTTGCCTGGATTTTGATTTCATTATTCTGTAACGGAATTAATGGTTTGTGGTTACCCATTGCACAAGTTCATTTTACGCCTGCCATTTATAATTTATTAGTAACCTTTATAACAGGTGGGGTTTCTATGTTTATTTATTTCTTTGCATTTAAAATCATATTTCCTAGAGAGTCAGCGAAAAAATAAATCTGAAATGGTGATTATGTGATTAAGATTGCAGTTGTAGATGATGAAGAAAAAGAGCAGAAGCTATTGATGAAATTCTATAGTAATCTGTCAACGGAATTACAGGATGAAATTATTGTTCATCCATTCGATTCAGGAGAAGCCCTATTAGAAGGGTATGACTATTCCTGGGATTTAATCTGTCTTGATATACAGATGAAAGGCCAGGATGGGATTAGTATTGCAAAAAAACTCCGGTTAGTGGATGAGCAGGTTATCTTAATATTTGTTACCAGAATGGCGCAAATGGCGATTAAAGGCTACGAGGTTCAGGCAATGGATTTTCTTGTCAAGCCCGTCAGTTATTATCCATTTGCGCTTAAAATGCGTAATATTATCAATGTCATTAATAATAAGAAAAGTCGTAACATTGTACTAAATACTTCGGATGGTTGGCGGAGGATATCCTCAAACAACTTATATTATGCAGAGGTGGAGAGACATTATATCACTTATTATACTGACGATGGAACCTTTCGGCAGAAAGCTTCGTTAACAGAGCTGGAGAATAAATTAGAAGGACTTTCATTTAAACGATGTAATAATTGCTATCTGGTAAATTTAAAATATGTGGATGCCGTCTATAAGGATGATGTGAAAATTGCAGGTACATGGTTGAAAATCAGTAGACTTCGAAAGAAAGAATTCTTGCAGGCGTTAGCAAATTACATGGGAGGGATTGAATTATGATACTGGAAGCCTGGTATAAGATTGCTTACATTGTTCAGCTCCTGGCAGCCTGCCTTATATTTTTACTACCGGTTAGAAAAAAGAAGGGATTTTGGATAAGAAGTGGTGGGGCTGCATTTGGGGCCATTGTACTTACTTACATTTTGAATGAATTCTTTTCTGTAGACACTGTAAATATGTTGTCGTTGGCATATTGGGGTTATTATATTATTGTTTGCTTTCTGGCGGTATATGTTGTGCTTGGAGGGTCCTGGAAGCAAGCGGCTTATTGTGCAGCCTGTGCCATCGCCACACAGCACATTGCTTTCGACTTATATCTTAGTTTTAAAATATTAGGTGGAGATAGCTATATCATCTATCTCTTGATTTATATGGTAATTTATATTTCTTTTTACTTTCTATTTGCCAGAAATCTTCTGGATAATGGTACATTTACCTTTAATATGAATACTTTGTTTCCAATTATAACAATCATCTCTTTGGTTTGGATCTTAAGTATTGTGGAGGACTCCACCATTACTATATTTGCCGCAGGAGCTGGACACCGGGTAATCTATCGAATCATTGATGCCCTTTGCTGTGCCTATGTGCTATGGGTGCAAGTGAGTCAGAAGAAGAATATTCGTTTACAGCACGATCTGGATGAGGTATATTCTATCTGGAGACAGCAGAAAAAGCAATATGAGATAACCAGTGAAACCATAGAAAGTATCAATTGTAAATGCCATGATTTAAAGCATCAAATTCAGGCTCTAAGACATATGACGGACAAGCGGGAGATGGAGGAATTCCTTAACGAATTGGAAAGCGATATCATGATTTATGATACCGCTCTAAATACAGGCAATAAAGCCTTAGATATCGTTCTAATGGAAAAGGGATTGTTCTGCAACAATCATAATATTCAGTGGTCCTGTCTGGCAGATGGCCATAAGTTAGACTTTATGAAAAATGAGGATATTTATGCGATCTTCGGTAATGCCTTCGATAATGCAATTACTGCGGTTATGGACTTAGAAGAGCCCGAGAAGAGAGTAATCGGTGCTAAAATGATTAGACAGAATCAAATGTTTACCATTCAGATTCAGAATTATTTTTCGAAGCAACTTAAATTTGAGGATGATTTACCAAAGACAACAAAGAAGAATAAGAACATTCATGGCTTTGGAATGAAGAGTATTAGGCATACAGCGGAGAAATATAATGGTACAATCACAATAAAGGTAGTGGAAGATATCTTTATGTTGCAGATATTTATACCGATACCGTCAGAAAGATAATGGAAAGAAAAGGTGAGAGGGAAAATGGTCCAATTAAAGAAAGTAACCTTTGAGAATGTTCATAAAGTGCTACAGCTAAAACCTGAGGAAAGCCAAAGGAAATATGTTGAAGATGTATCCACTACCATCGCATTAGCATATGCGGGAATAAACGAGGAATGTCCTGGTGAATGCAGTGTTATTTATTATGAGGATGAGCCAGTTGGAATAATACTTTTTGGAAGAAGTATTGTAACGGATCAGGAACCGGAAGCACTCAAACAATACCAACATGCTTATAGATTAATGGGATTTTTTGTTGATCATAAATATCAGCATAAGGGAATTGGCAGAAAAGCATTTCAACTTGCTTTAGAGAAAGTAAAAGAATATCCAGAAGGCGCAACGTTACCCATATCACTTGAAGTGAAAATTCATAATTCAAGTGCGATTAAATTATATGAGTCCTTTGGTTTTTATGATACTGGTGTAAGGTATGAAGATGATTGTGCGCTTATTCGTTTGCCCCAAACAGAACCATTAATATAAATAAAGAATAGATGAACTGAGTTATAAGTTCTTGATGGATAAAGTGATGAATAATTCTATGAATTGTCATGAACAGCAGGATATGGTAAAATAAGATTATATATATGAGTAAGAAGAAAGGTAGATATCAATGTATACTACAGTATTATTGGTGAAAAGGTTTAGTCGTAAGCTCCATGCAATTCTTTAGTTTAATTATTTGAAGGTATGGAGCGTTATCATAAATAGAATAATCGTATATTGAAGAATTGCTTTTGATTATATTATAAAAATTAAAGGAGCAATTCGAAATGAAGATTGAAATAATATTAGCAGATAATACAAATGGTTTTATTATTAAAAATATATATCCGTTATACTTACATGACTTAGCAGAAATACATGGTATACTCCCTAATGAGTTTGGAATATTTGAGGATGAGCCAATAAAAACTCTTAGTGAGCAATATGACATACAGCAGACCTGGTTCGAACATCCTGATGTGTTATTCCCATATTTAATTATGGTTGATGACCTACCTGCGGGCTTCTGTCTTATTGCAAGTGGTAACTATGTACCAAAAGAAATAGATTATTATGTAAATGAGATGTTTCTATTACGACCATATAGGGGAAAGGCTGTCTCCTATCAGGCGGTAATGCAAGTCTTTGAAAAACATCATGGTAGATGGATGTTATTTACTCATTCAACAGAGAATAATTCCCGTGCGAAAGCTTTTTGGCATAAAACAATTGGTAACTATACGAAAAATAATTATACAGCTATAGAAGAGATTGTCGAGGAGATGCCTAAGTTAGTATTTAGATTTGAAAATTAATTATGAGTTCCAGAGCACCCTATCATATGATAGGGTGCTTTTTTCTACAATAAGTTTGGTTTAACTACACACAGTAACTTATCTCTATTAGAAAGAAGAACTTATATTACATAAGGGTTGAAAAAATATTTTCATTAGTGTAGTATTACTAATAGCAATATTACTATTAGTAATAGAGAGGAGAATTAAATGGAACATATAGTTTTAAGCTTGTTATTACTAAAAAATATGACCATCTATGAGCTGAGAACGTTTATCTCACAGAATTTAACATCGATATGTAGTGATAGCTTAGGGAGTATTCAAGCAGCAATTAAAAAGCTATTACATAATAATGAAATTAGTTATAGAGAATTTACAGAGAAGGGATTAAATAAGAAAGAGTATAGTATTACGGAGGTTGGTCTGGAAAAGTTTATGAAGTGGATCGAGGTACCCATGAACTTTCAAAAAGTAAAAAACATAGAAGAAAGTAAGTTCTTTTTCTTAGGAATGGCTCCAGTAGAAACAAGAATACAAGCACTTCGGAGTTATATTGAGAATTTAAAACTCGAACAACAAAAGTTAATACAAATTCAAACCTTCATTGAAGCTACAAAAGAAAATGTAATAGGAAGTAATGTAGAACGTATTAGTATGGATGAAAATTTACATAAGCATTTACTTAAGGTTACTGGTGAAGAAAAGTTGGAGTTGGTAATATTAAATATTTATAGATATCAGATTTACTGCTTAGAGTATGGATTGGAAAGAGTACAATATGATATTGACTATTATCAAAAGGTTCTAAAACTTGAAGAAAAGGAGGGATTAAGATGAAACAGAGTACAGCAAAAGAAAAGTTAGAGAAAGTGTATCACAAATTCGAAAAGAAGATGAAATCAGAAGGGATGTCATTTCTGGTAGAGGATGAGACAGGTGAGTTTAGTTGGCAGGGAGAAACAGGTAGTCTAAAGAACAATCACAAGTTTACAATTGCCAGTGTAACAAAATTATATGCAACAACTGTTATTCTAAATTTAGTAGATGAAGGAAAGATTTCTCTTGAGGATAAAATAGCAATGTATCTGCCTCGTAAAGTAGTTGAGGGATTACATATATATAAAGGCAAGGAATACTCTTTTGAATTGACAGTACGACAGTTAATTTCCCAAACTAGTGGATTGCCGGATTATTTTAGCGTGGGGCTAAAAGGAGGAGCTTCTGTTGTAGAGCAATTTGATAGTGACCCAGAGCTTTCTTTTGAGGATTGCCTGTCTATTAACAAACGTCTTAAAACTCGTTTTGCACCGGATACAAAAGGAAAAGCATATTATTCAGATATGAATTTTGATTTGTTGCAACCAATAATTGAAAGTATAACTAATCTGACAGTGGAAGAGAATTATGATAAATACATTTTTACACCATTGCAATTAAAAGATACTTATTTGTTTAAGAAAGGTATGCCCTATGATTTCCCTGGATTTTGGATGAGGAACAAGATATATAGAGTTCCAAACCTATTATCTGGTTGGCCAACGTCAGGAAGTATGATTTCTACAAAAACAGATATGGCTGTATTTCTGAAAGCTTTTTGGGGAGGAAAGTTGTTTAATCAGATTCATTTTGAAGAGATGAAGCAGCATAATTATATTCAATTCTTTCCAATGCAATATGGATTAGGACATATGAAATTTGCCGCATTTGGAGCTCCAGAGATAATAGGACACTCTGGTTCAACTGGTGTTTTATGCTATTATGTACCCAAATATAAAGTATATATTACAGGCTGCATTAACGAAGTGAATGAAGCTAAGGCAACAAGAATGGTCTTAAGGCTTGCGAATTGTTTTAAGCAATAAACCTTATTTTGATAGTTGGTTAGGGGGTTTATGTCATTATTTATGTTATAGGAAATGTAAATAATAAAATGAATGTAGTTATTATGTTGTACAAGGTGGTATAATAACAATGAGAATGTAATAATTACTTTTACACAAATTACAGAGGTGCTTAAGATGAAAAAATTAATCGGCTTTTTTACTTTGGATAAGGAAGCGTATTTATATGATTCTAGATTATATATAATAAAAGCCATGGTAGCAGTTATGGCTACTTATTTAGTGGTTCAACAGCTTCCGCTGGTCAATAAGGACTTAATTTCCGTTTTATTTGGGTTAATGATGACCTTGGAGCCGGTTACAGTAACTGGAATTCGTAGTGGACTAAGGCAAATAGTTGCAACACTTACAGGCGCTATCGTTACAGCAATTATAATATTTGTCTTTGGAATTAGTATATGGACGTCAGCCATTTCTATCTCAGCAACTTTATTTGTATGCCTAAAAATAAATTGGAGAGAAGTATCTCCAGTAGCCATTTTTACTTCCATCTATATGACGAATTTCATTCAGTATACAGTGGATGGAGAACCAAGTATTCCAAGAACCTTCGTCTTAAGAGTACTGGCATTGGGTATAGGAATTTTGATGGCAGTTCTCTTTAATTTTTTGTTTTCCTTATTCTTTTATAAAAGAATGGAAAGAAAAAGAATTGCCCATATACTAACAACCCTAACCGGGTACCTTAAAATAATTAAAAAAAGCTTGGAATTATCCTCTATGGCGCAAGTGGAACAGATGAAGGAAGCTATACAGGATACTTTTAAAGGTATCGACTGGTTAGTTGCTTTAGTAAGGGATAAAGAAAAGGAAGCAAAAATAAAGCATAAAATATTATTTTTTAGTAAGGACGAACAGAGGAATGCCACATTTCAAGAGGTGCTAATCGCTTTGAGAAATATATCACATCTTATTTATGATACAGCTTATATTATTACCAATTCCAAGTATCCTATTGATGAGAAGGATCGACAGGCAATAATTGTTCGGATGGTTGAACTTATTGAGGAATGTAATTGTGTAGCAGCCCAGTACAGAGAGGATACTAAAAATAACAAGACGACGGAAGTATTAAGTGAGTATGATTCATTAGAAAATAGACGTATTAATGATAATTTAGACGAGATAAGAGGAATGTTAAATATTGTGAAGGAAGCATTGAACGTATAATATTATTACGTAAATATATGAGGTGGGCTGTTGTAAAACTAATAAAAATTAGTTGAGCAATAGCTCACTTTTATCATTTACGCTATCTTATGCTTAATCCGTTATTTGGACAGTGGCAGTGAGCTTTAGGAAAGTATTGTAAACTTCATAATCCTGTGCTAGTATGTTATTCATAAATTGTAATTATCAGAAAATGTGGTGAATTGTTAGATAATTTGCATATGAATAGGTATCCAAAGTTGGAGATACCAAGAAAGGTATGACTATAATGGAAAACAATCTTCTTAACGCACAGGAAGTAGCAGAACTCCTCAAGATATCTAGGAATACGGTATACGAACTGATTAAGAGAGGGGAACTGCCATCTTCAAAGGTTGGTAAGCAGGTAAGAGTAACCCAAAAGGACGTTGATGCTTATTTGGCAGGTATACCTCGTAATATATCTTCCAAACCAAATGATGCTATGACTGCCTCAAAGACAAATAGAAAGCAATATTCGGTTCAGGCTATAGATGAGAATATCAGAGGAAATGAATTCATTATCTGCGGGCAGGATGTCTCACTTGATTTACTAGTCAATCACCTTAGAATGTATTCAGAAGATATACAGTTATATCGCTCCTATTTAAGTAGTTATAACGGAATATTTGCACTATATCAAGGAAGAGTGAATATTGCTACGGCACACCTTTGGGATGGTGATTTGGACGACTATAATATTTCCTTTGTTAAGAAGATGATGCCAGGTATTCCGGCTTTCATGATTAGAATAGGAAAACGAAGAAGCGGCTTTTACATACAAAAGAATAATCCAAAGAAAGTTAAGGGCTGGGAGGATTTGAAAAGATCGGATATCACCATTGTAAATAGGGAAAAAGGAAGTGGAATTCGTGTTCTATTAGATGAAAAATTGAGGATGATGGGAATGATTGGTGAATATATAGAAGGATATCAGCATGAATGTAAGTCTCATCTCGCAGTTGCAAGCTTAATTTCCCATGGTGAGGCAGACATAGGAATTGGAAGTGAAACTGGACTCATGAATGTAAATGGAGTGGATTTTATTCCGTTACAAACAGAATGCTATGATTTGGTCATGCGGCTGGCGGATGCAGATAAGCAGCCCTACAAACAAATTATGGAGATTCTTACTTCACAGGAGTATCAAAGGGATTTACAGGCAATTGGCTGCTATGATACCACCGAGACAGGAAAGATTATCTGGGGATAAAGGAGATATATTGTAGATTCATATGAATAGGAATCGTCAGTATATTGTGACAAACATAACTAAATGTGACAAACGGGAAATGGAATAGTAGATATGTTATAGAAACAAGTTAATTAATGGAAAATGTTTGGGAGTACTATATATTGACCAAAGAAGGGTCTAAGAATATAGTATCATTATCGTAATTATTCGGAACCTCGAAAATCACATTGTGGATTCGAGTATTACAGTGCCAAAACAAATGTATTTTATCAATTTTGTGTACATCGACAGAAATTCTACAAATGAGTCCTACATAAGATTAGATACTGAAACTCTTCAACTACATATTCTGTTATAGAGGTCGGGCTAGCAACTTCTATAGGCACGAATAACAAAGAGGTTATTATATTCGTTCACGCGAATGTATGACCTTTTTTTGTTACCCCAAATCATTATTTAAGGAGGAAAATTCAATGAGAAAGATTGCATTTTATGGCAAAGGTGGTATTGGTAAGTCCACAACACAACAGAATACAGCAGCAGCTATGGCACATTTTTATGATCAGAAAATATTTATTCATGGATGTGACCCCAAGGCGGATTCGACCCGTCTCATTCTCGGAGGGAAACCACAGGAAACTCTTATGGATGTACTAAGAGAAGAAGGAGCAGAGAAGGTAACCAATGAAAAGGTTATTAAGACTGGTTTCCGTGATATACGATGTGTTGAATCAGGTGGTCCGGAGCCAGGCGTCGGCTGTGCAGGCAGAGGTGTTATTACGGCTATAG
The DNA here is from genome assembly GCA_023407575.1 of Bacillota bacterium. Classification (GTDB taxonomy): domain Bacteria; phylum Bacillota; class Clostridia; order Lachnospirales; family Lachnospiraceae; genus Mobilitalea. The sequence continues at coordinate 106,529 of JAEYLX010000019.1, read as the reverse complement.
ACCTTATGGAAACCAATGGAGCTTACACCAATGATTTGGATTTTGTATTCTATGATGTACTTGGTGACGTTGTGTGCGGTGGTTTTGCAATGCCAATTCGTGATGGTAAGGCGCAGGAGGTTTATATTGTTGCTTCTGGTGAGATGATGGCAATCTATGCGGCAAACAACATTTGTAAGGGTTTATTAAAATATGCAAAACAAAGTGGTGTTCGTTTAGGTGGGATCATTTGCAACAGCCGAAAGGTTGATCGAGAAAAAGAGTTTTTGGAAGAATTCACAGCATCCATTGGTACACAGATGATTCATTTTGTACCCAGAGATAACATAGTTCAGAAAGCAGAATTTAATAAAAAGACCGTAGTGGAATTTAATGCGGAGGAAAATCAGGCGCATGAGTATGGAGAATTAGCACGAAAAATTATTGAAAATAAGAATTTTGTTATTCCGAAACCTTTGACTATGGATGAACTGGAAGCAATGGTTGTGAAATACGGAATAGCGGATTAGTGGGAAAGGGGTCGCTCTTATGAAAATGTTAAAAGCAATTGTTCGTCCGGAGATCGCAGACGCTGTCTCCGATGCACTTGCAGAAGCGGGATTCACTTCAATGACGAAAATCAATGCCTTCGGAAGAGGTAAGCAAAACGGTATTGTAATTGGCTCCATTCGATATGATGAATTACCAAAAACAATTCTTATGTTGGTTGTTGAGGATGAACTGGTGGAAGAAGTATTAACAATAATTAAATATAAAGCCTACACTGGTAATTTCGGTGATGGTAAAGTTTTTATTACTTCTGTTGAGAGAGTTATGACAGTAAGAACTGGGGAGTCGACGTTGTGACAGGAAAATGGATGGTCCAACGTTTACAAGTACCAAGAAAGGCATGGTTATATTATGAAGGAAATCATTACAATCCTACGACCCAAAAAGGTTAGTGCCACCAAGGAAGCTCTGGTTAGTTTAGGACTCCCAAGTATGACAGCAATTCCAGTACTAGGCAGAGGAAAGCAAAGAGGAATTGAGTCAGAAGTAAATATTGAGTACCGGGCTGGAATTCTTGAACAGAACAAAAATGGCGGTATGAAATATATTCCAAAACGCTATCTTTCTATTGTAGTCAGTGACGATAAAGTTGAGGAGGTAACGTCAGCAATTATTAAGATTAACCAGACCGGCCAAATAGGCGACGGTAAAATCTTTATTTGTCCCATAGAAGATGCTTTTAGAATCAGAACGGACGAATACGGAGACGATGCAATTAATTAATTCTATCTAGTAAAGGAGGTATCCTATGCCATATCATTTGTTTAAATGCAGTGAATGTATACCTGAACGAGAAAAGCATGCAGTTATAAAAGGGAAGGGAGAAACCCTGGCAGATGCACTTCCCCTGGGATATTTAAACACAATACCCGGAAGTATTTCGGAAAGAGGGTGCGCTTATTGCGGAGCGAAGCATGTAATTGGAACACCCATGAAAGACGTTATCCACATGAGTCATGGACCAGTAGGGTGTACCTACGATACCTGGCAAACGAAGAGATATATTAGTGACAACGATAATTTTCAGTTAAAGTATACTTTTGCTACGGATATGAAGGAATCACATATTGTATTCGGTGCTGAAAAAATTCTAAAGAAGAACATAATCGAAGCCTTTAAAGCATTTCCAGAGATTAATCGAATGACCATTTATCAAACTTGTGCTTCAGCATTAATTGGTGATGATATTAACGCGATTGCTGCAGAGGTTATGGAAGAATTGCCCGGGGTAGATATCTTTGTCTGTAACTCACCGGGGTTTGGAGGTCCCAGTCAATCAGGTGGACATCACAAAATCAATATTGCCTGGATTAATCAAAAGGTTGGTACAGTGGAACCGGAGATAACCAGTGATTATGTAATTAATTATGTGGGCGAGTATAATATTCAAGGCGACCAGGAGGTAATGCAGGATTTCTTTAAACGAATGGGAATACAGGTGCTCTCCACCTTTACTGGTAATGGCAGTTATGATGGATTACGTGCTATGCATCGGGCACAGTTGAATGTGCTGGAATGTGCCAGATCGGCAGAATATATCTGCAATGAATTAAGGGTTCGTTATGGTATTCCTCGTCTTGATATTGACGGCTTTGGATTTGAACCCCTTTCCTCTTCCCTCCGCAAGGTAGCTATGTTCTTTGGTATCGAGGATAGAGCGGAAGCGATTATTAAGGAAGAGGTAGAAAGGTGGAAGCCAGAACTTGAGTGGTATAAGGAGAGACTAAGAGGTAAGAAGGTGTGTCTGTGGCCCGGAGGCTCCAAGCTGTGGCATTGGGCTAATTGTATTCATGAAGAGATGGGTGTTGAGGTAGTTTCGGTATACACTAAGTTCGGACATCAGGGAGATATGGAAAAGGGTATCTCCAGATGTGAGGAAGGAGCCCTTGCAATTGATGATCCAAATGAACTGGAGGGACTGGAAGCTATGGAAGAACTGGAGCCGGATATTATTTTCACAGGAAAAAGACCCGGAGAGGTTGCTAAGAAAATTAGGGTCCCATATTTAAATGCTCATGCCTATCATAATGGTCCCTGGAAGGGCTATGAAGGCTGGGTTAGATTTGCCAGAGATATTTACAATGGAATTTATTCGCCTATTCGTGCTTTATCCCTATTGGATATAAGTAAGGATGAAATCCCAACAGATAAAGGATTTATGACACAGCGTCTGATTTCAGATGTTAATCTGAGTGAGGACATAAAGAATTCAACGGTTCTAAGGGAGTATACCGGCAATTATGATGCTTTGAAGCGGATTAAAGAACGTGTTTATCCGGAATTTCCGAGAAATAGTGATGCGATTCAAAAAGCTTCGGCAATTTAGGGGGTGAATTGATTGGAGGACATATTATTAAAGGAAAGAATAGAAGTTTTGCTTGATTTTATAATGAAGAAATGCTTATGGCAATTTCACTCCCGTGCCTGGGATCGTGAACGGCAGAACGCCAATATTATGGAAAAGACAATGCAGTTGTTATGTGAGGAACCAGTGAACAAGGATACCCCGGAGGAGCGATGCTATTATGTGGATGCAGTATTTTTAGCGGATAGCTATAAGCTCAAATTTCCCTGGGTATTAGAGATTGATAAGCCGGAGCTGAAAAAAGTAATTCAGGGAGTAAAGGAGCAACTTGACTATCTGTTGATTACGGGTTCTCTAAATAAGGAATTGACCGACCCGCTTTACTAATTTTGTGCCGCCAGAGGCGGCGGAATGGAGACGATTATGAACTGTGATGTGAGAAATAAAGAGCGTGCGGGAGTAATTAATCCGATCTTTACTTGTCAACCGGCAGGTGTTCAGTTTGCCAGTATCGGAATTAAGGATTGTATCGGTATCGTTCATGGCGGGCAGGGTTGCGTAATGTTCGTTCGGTTACTATTCTCCCAGCATTACAAAGAAAGCTTTGAGCTTGCCTCCTCCTCTCTGCACGAGGATGGCGCAGTATTTGGAGCATTGAACCGTGTTGAAGAAGCAGTGGATGTTCTGCTAATGAGATATCCTGAGGTTAAAGTAGTGCCAATTATATCAACTTGTTCAACAGAAGTAATCGGTGATGATATTGATGGTGTTGTAAGTAAACTGAATAGAACCCTGCTGAAGGAAAAATTCGCAGGAAGAGAGGTACATTTAATACCCATTCATTCGCCAAGCTTTGTAGGAAGTATGATCACGGGATATGATATTGCAGTAAAAGAATTTGTTTCTTATTTTGCAAAGAAAACGACACCATCTGAAAAGATTAATTTAATTACCGGGTGGGTTAATCCAGGAGATGTTACGGAATTAAAGCATTTGCTTAAGGTAATGGAGATAGAAGCTAATGTTTTGTTTGAAATTGAAGCCTTTGATTCCCCGATGATGCCTAGTGGAAATCATATATCTCACGGAGATACTACCATTGATGATTTAAGAAATACTGCAAATGCAAAGGCATCCTTTACACTTAACCGATACGAAGGTGGTAAGGCGGCACAATATTTGGAGGAGGAATTTGAGGTTCCGGCAATTATTGGACCTACGCCCATTGGCATACGCAATACAGATGCCTTTTTAAAGAATCTAAGTGAGGTCACTGGAAAGCCGATTCCGCAATCATTAGTTATTGAACGTGGAATTGCTTTGGATGCAATCACCGATGTGACACATATGTTTTTGGCGGATAAAAAAGTGGCGATTTATGGAAGTCCGGATTTAGTAATTGGTCTAGCACAGTTTTGCCTGGATATGGAAATGAAGCCGGTATTGTTGCTTTTAGGTGATGATAACACGAAGTATAAGAATGACCCTCGTATTAAGGAATTCCAAGAAAAATTGGATTATAAGATGGAAGTAATCGTAAATGCAGATCTGTGGGAATTGGAAAACCGTATTAAAAATGAGGGCCTGGAACTGGATTTAATCCTGGGCCATTCCAAGGGAAGGTACATTGCCATTGATTATAACATACCAATGGTTCGAGTTGGTTTTCCTGTGTATGACAGAGCTGGTAAGTACAGACACCCAGTTGTTGGTTATCGTGGTGCAATGCTATTGGCTGAAGAAATTGCCAATGCTTGGTTTGCGGATATGGAATATAAGCGTAACAGAGAACCAATTTTAAATATGTGGTAAAAATTAACATAGATCTTAGTAAGGTGGTGAAGTTTTGCATTCAAATTATAATGGAAAACCCGTTAGCAGGCATCCCTGTTTTAATAACTATGATTTCCATGATGCAATTATTCACCTGCCTGTAGCACCAAAGCAGAATATCAATTATGTAGATGATATCATGAGAAACAATTGCTTGGGTGCAGCCTGTGAGATAGTCTTGGATAAAGTGATTTCTGCAAAGGAAGCATTGGAGCGCTACCTTGAGGCAAAGAAAAGTATCCCTAACCTTACGGTAGCAGCAATCTCCGGACCGGGAGAAGTGCTGGCTGATTTTGATACACTCAAGGAAACTTTTATAGCGCTGCGACAAATGACACCCGATATTTCCTTATGTCTGTCAACCAATGGCTTAATGCTCCCAGTCTATGCCAGCCATCTTATCTCCTTAGGGGTAAATTTTGTTACAGTGAATGTGAATACAATTTATCCAGAGACTGGAGCTAAGATATACCAGGATATTACCTATCTGGGGAGAAGATATAGGGGAGAGGAAGGGGCAAATATACTGATTCAGAACCAAATTTCTGGAATTAGCTACTTGACTTCCAGAGGAGCCTCTGTCAGAGTAAACCTAAGAGTTATCCCAGGTATTAATGATGATGAAATTACTGATCTTGTTGAAATGGCAAAGGAATGTGGTTGCAGCCTAACGAATATTCTCCCAGCAAATAATAGTATGAGTTATGATGCGAACGGACTGGAGGAATATGCAAAGTTGGGATTGAGTGAAGTGAGAAAAGCCTGTAACAATATCCTACCTCAATCTTATTTTTGCAAACCTTGCAGAGCGGCATCTGTTGAGACTATGGGAACCATACTTTCCGTAGATTATGAGGAGTATACGGATATAGTTACAGTGGAGCCGAAACCTTATAATTCAAAGCTTCGCTTTGCAGTGTGTTCTAAGCATGGAACGTTGATAGATCAGCATTTTGGGCATGCGAACAAATTTTATATTTATGACTACAATAATGGAGAAATTAACTTTCTGGAAACCAGAACCATTGATCAATACTCAATTGGAACTAAGCAAGATAAGGCAACAGGAAGGATTTACAGGCTAATTAAATCCATAGAGGATTGTAATTGCGTTATTTGTATGAGAATAGGAATTTGTCCTTCGGATGCCTTGAAAGAAAAGAATATTGAAGTATATACCACCTATCATTTAATAGAAGAAAGTATAAGAGAAGCAGTGAATAGAATATATTCCGGTCATCCTAAGGGGGTATAGTGAAACTGACACGTAAGTCGGTAGGTGCATTAGTTTGAGTATTATTTTTTTATGCTCACTAGGAAGGAGTGATTTTATATATGAGAATTCATTATTTGCAACATGTACCTTTTGAAAATCCCGGAACTATATTGGAATGGGCGAAAGAAAGGGAATATCCATTCACCTGTACTAAGCTTTATGAGAATAGTCAGTTTCCGGAGCAATCACAATTTGATTGGCTGGTTGTTATGGGTGGGCCTATGAACATATATGAGGAAGAAGATTATCCCTGGCTTGTGCAGGAAAAGAAATTTATTAGGGAAGCCATAGAGAATAATAAGGTTTTAATTGGATTGTGCCTTGGTGCACAGCTGATTGCAGATGTAATAGGCGGAAGAGTGATACAAAATAAATATAAGGAAATTGGATGGTTTCCTGTGACACTTACAGAGAAAGCTCATACAATGCCCCAATTTTCTTTTTTGCCTGATAATCCAATTGTCTTTGAATGGCATGGAGATACTTTTATAGATTTACCAGAGGAAGCTGTATTGCTGGCAGAGAACGAAGCTTGTAAGAATCAGGCTTTTGTTTATAAAGACAGGGTATTTGCTTTCCAATTTCATTTAGAGAATACGTATTCCATAGTTAGTGACCTGATTAAGAACTGTTCCGTGGATATGACGCCTGGACCTTATGTGCAATCAGCAGAGGAAATCTTGAGCGGCAGCAGATATATGGAGCAGGATAATGAGTGGATGACGTTGTTCTTATCGAGTCTGGAAGAATGAGGTGAAGAATGGAGCAAATCAGATACAAACAGAGAATCTGTACGGATAACACCAAAATAGAAGAGTTTTTAACAAAAACAAGAACTGGGGTAATTGGCATTTTTGGTGGCGATTATCCTTATTGTGTACCTGTAAACTATGTATGGGAAAATGATGCCATTTATTTTCATGGACTTGGCTCGGGTAAAAAAATAGAATTACTGGAGGAAAATCCAAAGGTTAGCTTTACAGTGTACGAAGAATTTGGAACAGTTAAGGATAAAGTGCCCTGCCATGCAGATACCTCCTATCTAAGTGTTATGATTTTTGGATTAATTGAAAAGGTGAACGACTTCAAAGAAAGTGCAGAAGTACTTCAAGCAATTATAGATAAATTCATGCCTGGATTTTATAAAAGCAAGATATCCTCGGATATGGCTGAAAAGTACCGGTCCAAACATGATAACAAAGGAGTTGCTGTATATAAAATAATTCCGCTTGAAAGAACAGCCAAGGAAAATGTAGTAGCAGAAGATAGTATTTTTAAGGAAATATAAAATAGCACATTTTGTTAGTTATGGGAAGGAGGTTACAGTAATGATGAGCACAGAAAAATATAAATTGCTGGGAATATCGAGCTATACGACCTATGAGTCGGGAGAAATAAAGGAATGCAAGCTAAATGAGCATAATATCCTTCGGGTAGGAAACCAAGATTTCATTCCAAGATATTCGGGTCCAGATGAACGAAGAAAGGATAATAAAGCGCTGGCATTTTATGAAAGTGGAAATGTAAAGAGTATAGCACTAGAAGAACGCACAGTGATTACAACAAGTATCGGTTCAATTCCAGTGGAACTTCTAACCTTTTATGAAGATGGAGCGGTGAAGAGCTTATTTCCGTTAAATGGTCAGATAAGCTTTGGATGGTCTGAAGAGGAGGAAGAAAAACTTCTGGAGGAAATGCAGTTTGATTTACCCTGCGCTAGCTTTACGACAAAGATAATTGGTGCTAGATTTTACAACAGCGGAGCACTGAAAAGCCTAATCTTGTGGAGTGGAAAGCGAATTGAAATAGACACACCAATAGGGAGATATCCGGTCCGAGTGGGATTTCGCCTTTATGAAGACGGGAGCCTGGAATCCTTTGAACCAGCGGTTCCTATTTTAATAAAGACTGAGATTGGAGCAATTATGGCCTTTGATCAGAATGCACTTGGAATGGATGCTGATTTTAATTCTATAAGATTTTATCCTGATGGAAGATTAAAGGCGCTATGTACAAACAGTGATATCGTAATAAATCAAATATCAAATGCTCAAAGAACAATTATATATCAACAGCTGAGATTAGATATGTTAAGTAATGAAATGGTAAAGCTCCCGGTAATTATTTCCTTTGGAGAGGATCGGGTGGAAATTGATAATGGTGCGGAAAAACAAGTGTTTTCCATTTCGGACTCAAAATTTCTATTCCTTTATGATGGTAGCTATCGAGAAAATAAATGTAGTCCCGGCAGTGATTGTTCAGGATGCGGTGCATCCTGTATGTAAATTAAACTTCGTAATTTATAGTTTTTAGCTAAGCTTAATAAATAAGTATTTTAATCTAATAGGATAGGCTTTGTTATTTGTATATGAGTTGAAGAAAGGAGGGGGTTATGGAGATAGCTGTTCTGGTAAATTCCGAGGGAAATACAACTGGATTTGAAAAGGATGGTATCATTCGTGTTTATTCAAAAGCAAATTGTGAATGGAGAATCCTTAGAGAGATGGAATATAGTACTAAGAATATGGTGGATGCAGCTGCCTTGCATTATAAGGTTAAGGAAATATGTCTCTGGTTGGAAAACTGCAAGATTTTAGTTGTAAACCGTATTCGTGGAGTATATTACATTGCTTTTGAAGAAAAACAGATTTCCATGCTGGAAATAAAGGGGATTCCTATCGACTTTCTTGATGATATACAGGAATGTGTGCAGCACCAAAGGACTGGGCAGGAGATACCCCTGGAGCATAACACAATCTTTAAACTACGACAGGGCATTTATCATACCGATCTGCGAGAAGTCATGAAGGGTAACACTTCCTATAGTTCAAAGCAGATTTTGCTGCCGTTTTTAAAGCAACAAAAATTCACCCAGTTAGAAATTATATGCGACCATGTTCCCAAATGGTTAGAGAAGGAACAAACCCAGTTGAAAGTTAGAATTTTAGTTGAGAACTATAAGGAATGTATGAAGGTCAAAATATATCCTTCGAATATAATTACAGACCGTAAGTAAGCTGTGTATCATCGGACTTTTATAACATAGGACATGCGGAGGAATTTTATATGTTATAAAAATAAGGCATGGTTTTATTTCCATGCCTTTCGTAATTTGTGGTTACCAGTAGATCTTAATGGATTCATTTAAATAAAAACACAATAGAACCTACACCTATTAAAAGTAGAGTAAAACCTGCACTTAAGAGTACCTTAAGAATATTATATTTTACTACATTCTCTTTTTTTATTTTTACTTTTTCTTTATCCGTCTCTTTGTTTTCCATATAAGCTAGAATCTCAGAGTAAGTTGAATATTGTTTTTTTTTAATCTCTCTGCCTGTAAAGCCGAGATTGACATTATAATACGTATATTTTCTCTGCAAGCTTTTCCTGAGACAATCCATTACACTGTCTATAAAATTTTATCTGCTTTCCTAGTTCCATTTTTCTGTCTCCTCTTGTGAATATTAAATGAAAATGTTAAAAGTACTATCAAGTCACTTTTACATAAGCAAAAAATGAGTGTAAAAGTTCTTTGACATTACCTGTTTTCTTAGCATTATACGATGGACGAAAATCGTGTTTATCCTCTTGTTGCTTCAACCTGTAATTGTAAGCAAGCTCACAATACCTCAGTTCGCTTTCATTATATCAAAGTTTCATATAGAACAACAATAGTAGGAGTAGTTTTTCAAGATAAGGGATAACAAGTAGTTATTTCAGCTTGTCAATATTTTTGATTACATTGTGGAATGAAATATATAAATTAGGGAAGAATTGCAAGTAGCAGTTCGAACGTGGACCCTATATTTGTAGTGAAAGAATAGCAACTTCACTATATTTTGAGATGGTGCGTATCGCGCCATAATGGAGAGTAAATATGAAAAAGCATAGGTTTTGGGCATGTGCAATGCTGTTTTGTATGATAATGGTTTTCTATACCGGGCATAAGCACAAATAACAGTTGGAGGTAAATTATGTATAAGTATCGTTATTTAAAAGACAGAGATTGGAAAAAGACAGGATTGTTTATAGCAGGAGTAATATTTGGAACCGCAGGCATAAAAATTCTTTTCAGTAGAGATGCTAAGAAGGTATATACGCATATAACAGCCGCAGTTTTGCGAGCAAAAGAATGCATTATGGATACTGCGACTACCGTGCAGGAGAATGCGGAAGATATTATGGCGGAAGCAAAGCATATGAATGAAAAGCGTACGGAACAGAATCAGCCGTACAGTGAAACAGGAGAGTTTGAGATATAGTTAAAGAGCAGGGACTATTGCATAAAATTCATTCTTAATGGGAGGGTTTTCATGCGATAGTCCCTTTTGGAAGCGGTCAAATAAATTCGTAGAATTACGGCAGAATGGAGGAAGCGTGTGGATTTTATAATTAAGCATGAAATTGAAGGTCGTATAAGAATACATCTTTTACAAAAAACAATGTCTTTTAAGGAAGCAAATACGTTTTATTATTATTTGCGCAATATAAAGACTGTAAAGCTTGTAAAAGTGTATGAAAGGTCAGCCAATGCGGCAATTGAATTTTTGGGTGATAGAATTACAATTATAACAGCGATACATTCATTCAACTATGAAACGATTGATATACCGGAAGTTATTAACGAAACATCCGGCAGAGAACTTAATGCAATATATCGGGAACGCCTAATAATTAAGACGATGTTGCGTTATGCAGGAAAGCTATATATTCCATTCCCAATCAGAGCCATTTATACTTGGATTAAGGGTATGCGATATATTTACAAGGGACTATATTGTTTCTTGTCAAGAACACTGGAAGTGCCAGTACTCGACGCGGTAGCGATTGGAGTATCTTTAGTTCGTAACGATATTGAAACAGCAAGTTCTATCATGTATTTACTTGGACTAGGTGAATTATTGGAAGAGTGGACACATAAGAAATCTGTGGACGATTTGGCAAGAAGTATGACATTAAATATTGGAAAGGTATGGTTACGTAAAGAGGATCAGGAGGTACTTGTACCTGCCACAGAGATTATATGTGGAGATATTGTTGTTGTGCGTGTTGGAAACATAATTCCCTTTGACGGAATAGTAAAACAGGGAGAAGGATTGATTAACCAGTCCTCTCTTACTGGTGAGTCTATACCAATTCGAAAAGGCATAGGAGGATATGTATATGCTGGAACCGTTGTTGAGGAAGGCGAATTAGCAATTGAAGTAAAAGAAACCAGCGGGTCAACTCGCTTTGAGAAGATTGTTACAATGATTGAGGAATCAGAAAAGCTAAAATCATCTGTGGAAGGAAAAGCAGAGCATTTGGCCGATCGATTGGTACCTTATACCTTCCTTGGTGCAGGAGCTACTTATTTGCTCACAAGAAATTCAATGAAAGCGCTGTCAGTTTTGTTAGTGGATTTCTCCTGTGCTTTAAAGCTTGCAATGCCAATTGCTGTGTTGTCCGCAATCAGAGAAGCCAGTAACCATGATATTCAAGTAAAGGGTGGCAAATATTTAGAAGCTGTTGCAGATGCTACAACTATAGTATTTGACAAAACTGGGACTTTGACAAAAGCAAGTCCAACTGTTGACAAGGTTATTTCCTTCTGCGAACAGGAACCGGATGAATTATTAAGAATAGCGGCATGTTTAGAAGAACATTTTCCTCACTCAATGGCGAAGGCTGTGGTTAAAGCTGCCATTGATAAGAACCTGGAGCATGAAGAAATGCATTCCAGAGTTGATTATATTGTGGCACATGGCATCTCATCCTATATTGAGGATAGGAAGGTTCTAATTGGCAGCTATCATTTTATTTTTGAAGATGAGGCTTGTAAAGTGAAAGAAGAATATCAGCAGCAATTTGAACTGCTACCAGCGGAACATTCTCTTTTATACATGTCAATCGAGAATGAATTAGCGGCAGTAATCAGTATTGCGGACCCCCTAAGAGATGAAGCGGAAGCTGTGGTGATGAGCCTAAGAAAAGTCGGAATTCAGAAGGTAGTTATGATGACTGGAGACAGTGAAAGAACGGCAAGCACAATTGCAAAAAGAGTAGGTGTTGATGAATACTATTCTGAAGTTTTACCGGAAGATAAAGCAAGATTTATTGAAAAAGAAAAAGCCAAGGGAAGAAAAGTCATTATGGTTGGGGATGGAATTAATGATTCACCAGCCTTATCGGCAGCAGATGTAGGCATTGCAATTAGTGACGGTGCGGCAATTGCCAGGGAAATAGCGGATATTACAATTGCAGCGGATGACTTAGTTGAAATAGTGACACTAAGGCTGATTAGTACCGGACTGATGAAACGTATCAATGGAAATTATAGATTAATCGTAGGTTTTAATTCGGGACTGATACTTTTGGGTATTGGTGGAATCGTTTCCCCTGCTATGTTGGCTTGGCTTCACAATACCTCTACCATCGGAATAAGCTTGAAAAGTATGCAGAATTTACTTGATTAATAAATACAGAGTACCCTGTCATGTAAAATGATGGGGTGCTTTTTTGTTGTAAATTGGCTTAAATTATCGTAGAATCTTCTTAATACGAATGAAATAATCTCGCATTATCTGACGTCAAAGGAGAGGTTATAATAGTAAATAAATAGTATGCTTATTTAGGAGATGAATAGATGGAATGGATTGAAAGATTAAATAGCGCAATTAATTATATAGAAGAAAATATAAGTGACAATATCGATATGGATAAGGTGGCAAAGCTTGCCTGCTGCTCCACCTATCATTTTCAAAGAATGTTTGCCTATATGGCAGATGTACCGTTATCAGAATATATACGTCGTAGGCGAATGTCCCTGGCGGCTGTTGATTTGCAAGATGGAAAAAATAAAGTGATTGATATATCTTTGAAATATGGTTATGAATCACCGACAGCCTTCCATAGAGCATTTAAAAATATACATGGGATATCACCTTCACAGGCAAAGGAAAATGGTACAAACTTAATTGCCTATCCGCCTATCAGCTTCCAAATTACTATAAAGGGAGTAAGTGTAATGAACTACAGAATTGAAAAAAGAGAGTCATTTCGAATTGTAGGTATTTCTGAACCACTAGCACAAGAGCTTGAGAAGAATTTTGCAACCGTACCTCATATGTGGGGAAAAGCTGCAAGGAATGGATTGATATCAAAGCTCGCAAGTAAAATGGATGGGACGTTGCTGGGACTCTTAGGTGTTAGTTCCTGTAATAAAGCAGATAATTGGAGGTATTACATAGGAGTGGAGAGCAGCCAGCCACTAAAGGATGAACTGGAAGCGTTAACTGTACCGAAAGCAACCTGGGCTGTATTTACTGGAGAAGGTAGTAATCAATCAATACAAGAGTTAGAAAAAAGAATTGTAACAGAATGGCTGCCAACTTCGGGGTATGAATATGGGGATGCACCAGATATTGAAGTGTACTTAAGCGCAGACCCTGAAAAGGCAAAGTATGAGGTGTGGATTCCTGTCGTGAAAAAGGAGGACTAAGGATGGTTCATTTAGTATACTGTGACAATGAAGGAAAGCGTGGAGAAAAGGTTCTTGATAAGATTCTAGCTGGAACAAAAACTATGGTGGTGCGTGGTGCAGCTGGCAGAAAGATACCACATAGCAGGGTGTTTGAAGGTGAAGTTCTATATTTTATGCAAAAGGGAACAAGTAAAATATCTGCTTCAGCTACTGTTTGTAAGGTAGAAAATTATATAAAACTCACGGAGGAGGAAATTACTGAGATTCTGGCAGAGAATCAAAGTAAACTTAACCTTTCAGCAAAGCAGAGGGAGCGTTGGCATAAAAAATGCTTGTGCTTAATTGAATTTAAAGACGTAAAGTCAATAACACCTATGGATTTCGAACATCAAGGAAATATGGATGATTGGTTAATTATTGAGAAGATTGAAGATGTCGTGGTTGGAACCAGCATTTCATATAATTATGAGAAATCAAGATTTTAGATGAAATAGTTCAAAATACCCTACTATATTAATCGGTAGGGTGTTTTTTTAGTTAACATTTATAAAGTAGAATTTCAGATATATTATACATATGGGTTGAGTAATTAGAAGCAATATAATACAATAATAAAGTGTGATAATTACCGCTTTCCTTATTGGAACATGGATAAAATACTACAAAAGAAAAAGGTGACCAAATTGAAGAAAACGAATGTATTACTAGCAATTATATTGGCATTTGTTATGGTATTTACAAATGCACCTACGGAGGTTTATGCAGCTTCTTTAAGCAATAAGGCACTTAATTGGGGGTACACAAAAAGCAAAAGCCATAAAGCACCTGCTGTTTCAGCGACTACAAAAGGGTTACTTGAAAAATATGATGGGTATTATGTTTATAATACAAAGAAAAAATATATTTATCTTACCTTTGACCTGGGTTATGATAATGGCTATACCAACCAAATCCTTGACGTTTTAAAAGACCATGACATAAAGGCAACCTTCTTTGTATGTAAAGCGGCAATTACCGCTAATCCAAAAGCAATTAAACGTATGGTAAAAGAAGGACATATTGTAGCAAATCATACCGTTAAGCATATTCCCTTTTATAAGCAGTCCAAGAGCTCACTAAAAGAAGAGCTGGAAGGTGTTGAAAAGGCATATGAAAAGGTAACTGGAGAGAAGATGGCTAAATTCGTTAGACCGCCAGAAGGTGGCTATAGCGAAAGGGCACTTGCATATACCCAGGAACTGGGCTATACATCTATCTTCTGGAGTATTGCATTACCAAATGATTGGAATTTGAAAAATCAACCGTCTAAAAAGACCACGCTGGATTTATTTAAAAATCAACATCACAGAGGAGCAATTGTTTTACTTCATGGTGTTTCACCTATGGTAGCGGATAATTTGGATGCTATGCTGACTCAACTTGAAAAGGAAGACTATGAGTTCAGACTGGTGAGTGATATGGCGAAGGTGGAAGAGACAAAGAGCAAGAAATAAAGAGCAAGAAATAAAGAGCGATAGATAAGAGCGATAGATAAGAGCGATAAATAAGAGCGATAAATAAGAGCGATAAATAAGAGTAATAAATAAGAGGAATAAATAAAGAACAAGAAATAAAGAGAAAGAAATATAGTGCAAGAAATGAGGGGCATATAATAAAGAAAGTAATCCCATATACATAATTTTTAATTGTAAAGTGAAAGAAAATAAAAAGAAAGTAAAGAGAAAAAAATATGATAGAACTACGTAAGGTTGACGATAAAAATATATGGAAAATAATTAAACTGTCTGTGAATGCAGAACAGGAGGATTTTGTAGCAACGAATACCCAGAGCATTTTACAGGCTTATACTACGATTACTTCAGGTGGTATCGCATTACCCTTTGGTATGTATGAGGACGATAGTCTCGTTGGATTTGTTATGTTTGCCTACGGAACCAATGGAGAAGATGATTTACCGAAGGTTGCTGATAATAGTTATTGCATCTGGCGTTTTATGATTGACAAGGAATATCAAAATAAGGGTATTGGTAGAAAAGCATTGTTAGCTGCCATAGATTATATTAAAACAATGCCCTGTGGTGAAGCTGATTATTGCTGGCTATCCTATGAACCAGAGAATGAAGTTGCAAAGAAACTTTATACCTGGGGAGGGTTCCAGGAAACCGGTGAGATCTGCGGAGATGAGATTGTATCCGTTTTAAAACTAAGATAGACATAGCGCAGAAGCAATACCCTAAATTAAATAATCTATATGATAGAAAGACCAACCAATTAACTCTAGTATGAAATTCAAATACTGTAGTTAACTGATTGGTCTTTATTTGTCAAATAGTATGGCTACAATAACGATTTGCAAAAGTACAATAATCTTATTGAAAGCATTATAAGTGTTCTTATCAGGTTATATTAATCAAATGACTGGATCTATATTTTGAAGGTGAGATACCAATGGTGTTTTTAAAGGCTTTCTGAAAGACTACCGGATCATTATAGCCGGAGATTGTGGCTATCTCTGCTATGGAAAATGTATTGTCTTTTAGAAGACTGCAAGCTTTATTTATCTTATATTGTGTTAGGTATTTCTGCGGAGGTGTATTTAAACACTCTTTAAAAATCGTTGTAAAATAGCTGCGGTCTAAACCTACATAATTGGCAAGGTCCCCTACAGTAATGTGTTCCATATAATTCGTGTGAATATAGTCGATTGCTTTACGAATGTATTGGCTTTTGGTGGTATGCGGATTTACGGAATTACTTTGTTGTGCGTTTTCAACTAATTCTGCAAATAAGGAATAGAGCAGGGATTGAATGCGCAAATTCGTACTATGAGTATATTCGTTGTTTACCTTAACCATTTCTAACATACAATTCTTTAGCTGATCACCTCTGGTAAATTTAAAGATCGGCTCTTCTTGGGTTATTTCAGATAAACGAAGATAGTTATATGCATTTAAGCCATGAAATCCTACCCACACATATTCCCAGGGATTTTCAACACTTGCTGAATAGATGGTAACTTCATTTGGACTTAATAAAAATCCTTCGTTTTCTTTTAAGTGATATACTTTATCCTTCACTCTTAAAGTACCTTCGCCAGACAAAACATAGTGAATTACATAATGTTCTCTGATTGCAGGACCCCAGGTATGTCCCGGAAGACAAGAGGAGATACCGCAGTAATACATATATAGTTCGGAAGAGTTGGTATTATCATTAAAATGTAATTCCTTCATAGTGTCATCCGTATAGATTTCCTTCAAATACGAATTAAGATTACTTACCGTTTTACCATCATCGGATAAAAGCTCACAATGTTTTACTCTCATAGATAACACCTTCCCTTTTAGTACTTTTCTTAATGTCCTTAATATTATAGCATGGATGATCTAGGAATATCAACCTAACCCTACAGGAGTGTCCTCTAAAAGCTATTCTAATCAAAAGCAGGTTAACATCTGAATACACACAAAAAGACAATAAAAAGTATCAAAATCCGTCTTACCCATGGGAAGGGTAGATGGTATTATGTTTAATGTCTAATAGTATAGGCATATGTACACTAAGAAAGGGAAGGTTTTTATGGGAGAAAAAAGATACAAATTTTCAGAATGCGTAACACATTGTGGTTTTCAGAATTTACCCGAGGTGGAACGCTTCTTCGATTTATATGAGGAAGATGTCAAGAGTGAGATAATTGATAAGAGTTTTTTACAAGATTGTTTTCAAAAGTATAGATTACCAGAAGACAAAATCCAACAGATGGAGAAGGCTTTGGTGGAAATTGAAAATGATCCTGTTTTAAGTTACTTTACTAGATTTTTAATTTGGGATATGTGCCGGGCAATGAAACGGTTCGAGGATAATTATTATACGAACTTAATACCAACATGTTTACATAATTATCAGAATTACTACTCCTTTCTTCTGTTACTGGCATGTGTAAAGCCTTCTATGCAAATGCTCGAGAGACAAGGTGTTCCCATAAAATACTATGAAGAGATACCACATACCATGATGAAAAGGCAGTTTGAAAAATGGATAGCGAAGGAGGATATCACAGTGAGTGACTTCCCCTGGGATATTAATTTTTACACTTGCTCCATATTTCTCATGGACAGATTTTACTTCATTCCTTGCAAACTGGAAGAAGAAATCAGTGTATATCGAAACTGTAAGGACAATCGAGTAATAGCACTACAACACGCAAACTTTGCGTTTCGCAGGGATGGTCAGTTTAGTGGAACAAATGATATCTATGATGAATTGGGTAAATTCCAGTCTCAGTGGGTAGAAGATGAGTTGACAATACAAGCAAATGCAATTAATCCGATGGGATATGTGGAAATGAACCCGGTAGTATTACAGAAGTCGGATTGGAAGTTAGCAATAACAAAAGGGGATTTACTACTGGCTTTCCATATCCCGGATGGTCCTGGTTATACTCCTCAAAAAGTTAGAATCTGTATGGAATTGGCATTAGAATTCTACGCGAAGTATTTTAGTGAATTAAATATAAAAGGATTTTGGAGTGAAAGCTGGTTATATGATTCCAGGCTGTCTTTGGTCATGGATTTTGAGAAGAGTAATATTGTGCAGGTCCAAAGACTATTCTATCGTTATCCCATTAAAACCAGTGACACGATGATATTGGAACGGGTATTTGGTGATAAAGACGTCGACTTATCTAAGGTAAACAGTAACAGCTCCTTGCAGACAGCAATTATCAATTATATGAAAACAGGTGCGCGTTTTAATACTACTAGTATGTTTGTTCTAAAGGAAGAGGTTGCACTGCTGGAGGATTGTCCTTATTTTTCAGAAAGTGATGTTGAAAAATATAAAGCAGTTGTTGATAGTCATCTAAAATAAAGCAAACCTTGTGGATAAATGGTATTGAGTTACTGATAAAGAAGATAACTATGTCATTGTTAAAGAAATTGAGAAATTGATATAGGACGAAAGTAATCCTAATATTTAAATATGGATAAGAGCTGAGCGAAAGGAATGGATTATATGACAAGAGAGGAATATTGCTCAAGAATAGAAGAAGTCATAAGTAACATGGATTTTCAAGGTGACTGTACACATTACGAACGCTATGGAAATGGTCATATCAACGATACGTTTGTTGTATATGCCAAGCAGGAGTCTGGAAACGAAATTCGCTACATTCTGCAAAGAATCAATCATCAGATCTTTCAACAGCCAGAACAGCTGATGAAAAACATAGCTGGAGTGACTAATTTTTTAAAAAATAAAATTCTTCAAGTGAAGGGCGATGTAAAGAGAGAAACCTTAAATGTTGTCAGAACAAAGTTGGGGAAAGATTATTACAGGGACAGTATAGGAGCTTATTGGAGAGCTTATCTATTCATTGAGAAAGCTACCTCTTATGATGCTGTAGAAAAACCAGAGGATTTTTATCAGAGTGCGGTAGCTTTTGGTCACTTTCAAAATCTGCTGGCGGATTATCCGGCAGAGGCACTTTACGAAACCATTAAGGACTTTCATAATACTCCAGTGCGTTTAAAGACCTTAAAGAGAGCAGTTGAAGAAGACTCTTTTGAAAGAGTGATTGAAGTTACCCAAGAACTTGATTTTATTTATAAACAGGAGAGCTTTTCCCATACATTAATGGATTTATATCAGGAGAAAAAGCTTCCCCTAAAAGTTACCCACAATGATACCAAATTAAATAATATTATGATAGATGATGAGACCGGTAAAGCAATCTGTGTCATTGACCTGGATACTGTGATGCCTGGATTTTCAGTAACTGATTTTGGTGATGCCATACGTTTTGGAGCAACAACAGCTCCAGAGGACGAGAAAGATTTGGATAAGGTTAATTTTCGACTTGATCTTTTTGAATTATATACCAAAGGTTATCTGGAAGGGTGTAATGGCAGCTTAAGTGAAACAGAGATAGCAATGCTGCCAGTTGGAGCTAAGATGATGACTTTAGAATGCGGTATCCGTTTTTTGACGGATTATTTACAGGGGGATACCTACTTTAAAATTCATAGAGAAGGCCACAATCTGGATCGAGCTAGGACGCAATTAAAGCTAGTTGCAGAGATGGAAAAGAGCTGGGATGAGATGGTAGCTATTGTGAAGAAATATAAATAGGCAAGTGATGTAGTTCAGACATAAGTAACTGTGAGAAGTTTTGAAGTAATAACGAGGTATTTATTTGCAATTACACAAAAGTATAAGGAAACGACTAAAAAATATATTGGGATGGAGGGCGTACAGTGTCCATATTAGTTACTGGCGGAGCAGGATATATCGGAAGTCATACCTGTTTGGAGTTATTAAATCAAGGGTATGAAGTTATAGTTGTTGATAATTTAATAAACTCCTGCGAAGAAGCCTTAAATAGAGTAAAACAGCTTACCAATAAGGAAATTAAGTTCTATAACGTAGATTTACTAAATAAAGAACGTCTGACAGAAATCTTTGAACTGGAAAAGCCAGAAGTGGTAATCCATTTTGCGGGATTAAAAGCGGTAGGTGAATCAGTAGAAAAACCGATGGAGTATTATCGTAATAATATTGTTGGTACTTTAAATCTTTGTGAGGTAATGAAAATAGCAGGAGTAAAAAATCTGGTATTTAGTTCTTCTGCAACTGTGTATGGTAACCCGGCTACGGTACCAATAACAGAAAATTTTCCTCTATTTGTTACGAATCCCTATGGAAGAACGAAGTTGATGCTAGAGGAAATCCTAAAGGACATTTATACAGCCGATGGTTTCTGGAATATCATTGTTCTTCGTTATTTTAATCCAATTGGTGCACACAAGAGTGGCAGGATTGGCGAAAACCCTCTTGGCATCCCCAATAATCTCGTACCCTATATTACTCAAGTGGCAGTTGGCAGATTGGAGTATGTCGCTGTATTTGGCGCTGATTATGACACTCCCGATGGTTCAGGGGTTCGTGATTATATTCATGTAGTGGATTTAGCAAGGGGTCATGTAAAGGCAATTGAAAAATTAAAGCTTTCCCCTGGACTCAAGACCTACAATTTGGGGACTGGAAATGGATATTCCGTTCTGGAAATGATTCAGGCATTTTCAAAGGTATGCGGTAAGGAAATTCCCTATCAAATACATCCAAGACGCAAAGGAGATATTGCGACCTGCTATGCTGACCCTGCTCTTGCAGAGAAAGAGCTGAATTGGAAAGCGGAATGCGGGCTTGTGGAAATGTGCGAGGATGCCTGGAGATGGCAGAGTGAGAATCCCAGAGGGTACCAAATATAAGAAATTAAATATAAGAAATATAAGAAATATAAGAAAGTAAGAAATATAAGAAAGTAAAAAATATAAAAACATAAAAAATATAAGAACATAAAAATATAAGAACATAAAAAATATAAAAACATAAAAAATATAAGAACAAAATAACTAAAAGTCGCTTACAGGGACCTATTTTATTAAACACAAAATTATCAAGCTTTAACAAAGCAAATACAAAAGTAATTTAAAATAGTAATAATGATTAGAGTGTCAAAAGCCTATTTAACTCTATAAGCATTACAAGGATTATTGCCCTCTAGTCAATAATAGAACATCTTAAATTTGATGAGGAAGGAAATATTATGCCCATAGTTTATCATGAAGAAGCTAGAGAAATTCACTTATATAATAACGAGATCAGCTACTTAATGCAAATAATGAACAATGACCAAATGGCAAATTTATATTATGGAAGTCGTATCAGAGACCGTGAGAATTTCGGATATCTTGTGAGGACAAAATACTGTTCACAAGCTGCATATACCTCCGAGGATGAGGAGCTTAAACTTTCTCTGCAATATATTCAACAGGAATATCCTTCTTTCGGAACCTCGGACTTTCGTTATCCCGCTTTTTGTATCAAGCAAACCAATGGCAGCAGTATCACCAACTTTACCTATAAAGACCATAAAATAATACCCGGTAAGAAGAAACTGCATGGACTTCCTGCAACTTACGTGGAGAGTGACGAGGAAGCAACTACCTTAGAAATTTCACTGATGGATGAATTAATTCATACGGAACTTGTTTTAAGCTATACCATCTATGAAACACTGCCAGTTATAACACGGAGTGTAAAATTTATAAATCATGGAGCAGAAGCCATCTGTTTGGATAGAGCTATGAGCGCTTGTATTGATTTACCTGACGATGATTACTCGATGGTACATTTGGTGGGTGCTTGGGGAAGAGAGCACTATGTGAAAGAAAGAGAACTGGATGAAGGTATTCAGAGCATCTACAGCATGCGTGGCTCCAGCAGCGCAGAGCATAATCCCTTTCTGGCTCTAAGGAGAAAGAATACCACACAATATAGTGGTGAGGTCTATGGATTTGCCTTAGTATATAGCGGCAATCATCTGGAGCAGGTGGAGGTGGACCATAATAATATGACCCGTGTCTTAATGGGGGTGCATCCGGATACCTTTCAATGGGAACTGGCAGAGGGAGAAATGTTCCAGACCCCCGAGGCTGTTATGGTCTATTCGGATAAAGGGCTGAATGGGATGAGTCAGACCTATCATCAATTATTTCGCACGAGGTTAGTAAGAGGCTATTGGAGAGATAAAGCCAGACCGGTACTGGTGAATAACTGGGAAGCAACTCAGACGGATTTTACCGAAGAGAAAATCCTGCAGCTGGCAGAAAAAGCAAAGGAATTAGGCATTGAGTTGCTGGTGCTGGATGACGGCTGGTTCGGGGATCGTGACGGTGAAAAGTCAGGCTTGGGTGACTGGTATGTTAAGAATAATAAGAAATTGCCCGACGGAATTGAGGGCTTGGCTGATAAAATTGAAGGTCTTGGTATGAAATTTGGCTTGTGGTTCGAGCCGGAGATGGTGAATAAGGATAGTGATTTATTCAGGGAGCATCCGGACTGGATGATACATACACCAGGAAGATTTCAATCACCAGGAAGGTTCCAGCATGTTCTGGACTTTAGCAGGGCAGAAGTGGTGGATTATATTTATAGGCTTATGGACCAATGCCTGTCAAAAGCAAAGATATCCTATGTAAAATGGGATATGAACCGATATATCACAGAATGCTATTCCGTAACACAGCTGCCGAGGTATCAGGGTAAGGTATTTCATCAATATGTTCTGGGTGTTTATGATTTATATGAACGTTTAACTAGCAAATATTCCCATATATTGTTTGAGTCCTGCAGCAGTGGAGGAGCGAGGTTTGATCCCGGTATGTTATATTATGCCCCGCAAGCTTGGGCAAGTGACAATTCAGATGCCGTTGACCGCGTTAAAATTCAATACGGAACCTCTTATGTGTATCCCCTTTCAAGTATAGGAGCACATGTATCCCATGTTCCGAATCTTCAGAACGGTAGAACTACACCCTTATCGACCAGAGCAAATGTCGCCTACTTCGGTGCTTTTGGATACGAAATGGATTTGACTGAATTAAGTGTGGAAGAATCAGTTCAAGTAAAAGAACAAGTTGCATTTTACAAAAGGTATCAAGAACTGCTGCACAAAGGTACTTTTTATAGGTTAGATAACCCGTTTAACAATGATACTGGCTCATGGATGGTTGTTTCAGAGGATAAAAACGAAGCATTAGTCGGTTATTACCGTTTGAACTTATCAGTTAATAGCGGGTGGAAATATTTAAAACTTGCTGGCTTAGATCCGAACAAGCTCTATCTTGTGGATCGGGGAAGACAGATATCCTATGGGGATGAATTAATAAAAATTGGTATTATGATTGATGAATTCGAGTGGGAGATGCATAATATCGAGTATGGTTCTAAAATAGTTCATTTGTTGTGTGAGAAAAAAGACACTGGAATATAGAAAAAGTATGGTGAATACATAAAGTGCACATATTAATTGTTGTAATTTATTTATATATGGTGAAATGATACAACAAATCGTCTTATTTGCCCAACAATACTTCATATAAATGAGAATCCCCCTGTGCTATAATCTGTCTGTAAACAGTTAATATGTTGTTCTAGATATAACCAAATTAATAGTTTTCCGTAAGAATGGAGGAGTTTTATGAAACGAAAGGCAATTTCAATCTGTCTAATTGCATTGTTGGGTTTAGGCACAGTACTTTCTTCAAAAGATGTTGCTTCCGCAGAAGAAGCAGGTGATACGGATTATACAGAACACGTGATTGAGGCAGGAGAGTCCTTTGAGGGTAACCCGTTGAAGGGGTTTGTTCCCTACGATGAGATTACGACAGGAGTTACAACAGATTTCCCACACAGCATGGAGTGGTTTTATGTTCCAGTAAAAGATGTGCAAACAGGAATGGATAGCTTTGATTGGACGGCACTGGAAGAACGTTTAGACGCAGTTGCCGCAAGAGGGCATCAGGCGGTATTCAGACTTTATTATGACTATCCTGCTGTGGAGTCAGGTGTACCACAGTTTTTGATTGATGCAGGGCTTGAACTTAGATATTATGATGAGCCGGATAATCTAGGCGGTGACGGATATAGTCCTGATTATAATAATGAAGAATTTCAAACTTCTATGATGAATTTAATTCATGCTTTTGGTGAGAAATACGATGGAGATCCTAGAATAGCATGTATTACCCTTGGGTTGTTAGGTTTTTGGGGTGAGTGGCATAACTGGCCTTACGACGAAGATACCTCGGATGGCAAACCCAATTGGAGCATTACCTCTGAACTTTATACCAAAGTTCTGGAGGCTTTCGATGCAGCCTTTGACACGACGCTTTTGGTTGTAAGAGAACCAAAATGGGGAGTTGATAACGAGACACCCGATATTGGCTTTCATGATGATTCCTTTGCTTATGCAACCTTGACAGCTGATGCGGGCGGTCAAACCTGGAGCTTTATGCAGAAGTTATTCGACCTTAAGGTTCAAGATAAATGGCAAACAAATGTAATCGGCGGAGAAGTATACCCTCCCAGCCAGGCAACACTTTTCACAGAAGAAAAATGGGAAGGGGATTCCGGTCAAAGCTGGACAGCTTGCCTAGACCAAACCCACGTAACCTGGTTAATTAATGAGAAAATAAAAACCTATACCGGAGAGGATTTAGCAGCAGCAAAAATTGCCTCCAATCAAATGGGTTACGATTTCCAGGTAGAGAAGGCTTATTTCAAAAATAGATTAGATGACGATTCTCTATATTTAAAAATTGATATAAAGAATATCGGTATTGCACCTTTCTATTATGATCACACCCTATGGCCAGTAGCAATCGGTGTGCTAAAGGATGGAGAATTAGTGAAAAGCTGGAATACAACCTGGGATTTAAATACGCTACCGGCAGATGCTACTGTCAATTCTTTTGGCTATACAATAGAGGGTACGGATTTGGCGGATGGTTCCTATACCTTGGGTATTAAAGTAATCAATCCTCTGGAGAATGGTAATGTACTTGGTTTTGCAAATGCAAACCAAAGAGCAGATGGATGGTTGGAATTAGGAAATGTTACGGTGGAGAATACGTCAACCTCTGATGCAACTGGAAATGCAGAAAGTAATTCCACTGAGGTTCCTAAAACAGGAGAAGGCAACTTAATCGCATTCCTTTCCTTAATTATGTTAGCAG
The DNA here is from genome assembly GCA_023407575.1 of Bacillota bacterium. GTDB lineage: Bacteria > Bacillota > Clostridia > Lachnospirales > Lachnospiraceae > Mobilitalea. The sequence goes on along the minus strand of JAEYLX010000019.1, from coordinate 81,522 downwards.
TCATTGCTATGGGAAGTATTATTCTCTATAAATTTAAGAAAAGAATCACCAATATATAACAGGAACAGCAAAGTAATCCTATAGAACGTAAACATAAAGTAACAGGCACTAGTAGGAACAGAAAAGATTAAATGGGATATAAGGCTGAAGAAAACATTTTAACTTTTAATTTACGCCAAGGTAAAGTGAAGTACCAACAAGGATTTGTATTGTTAGATACGAACATACCCGCGATAACTGGAGAAACTCGCACAGCGTGTTTCTTCCAGTTGTGACCCATTCAATTCATGACAACAAATTTTACAGGAATATAAAAATTTATTGTATTATGGTCCTCAAAAAAAGAAAGGCATGGGAATAACATGAAGATAGCTGTAATTGGAGCAGGACAGAGAGGAATGATATATGCAGAGTATGCGAATACATATTCCGATGTGGAAATAAATGCGATTGTCGATCCATCGAAGGAAAGAAGAAGTTATGCAGCAGAGCGATTAAACCTATCAAAGGAGATGCTGTTTGATAATGTAGATAGTTTCTTTCAACGAGGAAAGCTAGCAGATGCAGTAATTATCGCGTCTATGGATCGGGACCATTATAAGCAGACAATGAAGGCACTGGAATGCGGATATCATATACTTCTGGAAAAACCCATATCCCCTAATCCCAAAGAATGTATGGAGATCATGGAATGTGCCAATGCCAAAGGTCTTAATGTAATCGTTTGCCATGTACTAAGATACACTAACTTTTTCACCACTATTAAATCAGTTCTTGACAGCAAGGAATTAGGCAATGTGATAACGATTGAGCATAGTGAAAATATCGGGAACTTCCATATGGCACATTCCTTCGTAAGAGGTAATTGGAGAAGATCAGATTTATCAAGCCCTTTAATCATGCAAAAATCCTGTCACGATATGGATATTTTAGCTTGGTTAGTGGGAAGTGATGCAAAAAGAATTTCCTCTTTTGGGAATTTGACCTATTTTAAAGAGGCGAATGCACCAGAAAATAGTGGTACGAGATGCTTGCATTGTGAGGCTGCCGATGAGTGTAGGTTTGATGCCAGAAAGGTATATCTGCCAATTCTTGGTGAATGGCCGGCAACACAACTCTCAACGTTACAGACAGAAGAAGGACTTTTAAAAGCCATAGAAAATGGTCCATATGGTCGCTGTGTATATCGTTGTGATAACGATGTCTGTGACAATCAGGTAACCTTAATTGAATTTCAAAATGGTGCTACGGCAAGCTTTAATTTAAGCGCTTTTACTAATAAAATCAGTCGAACCATTAAAATTATGTGTGAGCATGGAGAGATAAAAGGAGATGATTCTCTGAATACCATCGAGATAACACATTTTTCTCCCAATGCAGTGGAAACCTATGAAAAGAGAACGATTTATCCTGGAACCGTCAGCGGCGGACATGGTGGCGGAGATCTTGGGTTAACTACAGATTTTATAGAGCTATTAAGAACAAACAGTGGTTCCAGCAGGTCGTCCATTACGAAATCCGTGGAAAGCCATATGATGGCATATGCAGCAGAGCAATCCAGAATTAACGGGCAAATTATTGATGTTGAGAATTTAAAGTCAGAAATGAAAAGCCGAATCAAGAAAGAATGCGAAGAGTGTGGTGACAGTAAATGAGAGTAAACAAGAATAATGTACGAAAAAAGGACGGCTTTCTAAAGGAAATAAAGCAAAACCGAATTTTATATCTGATGTGTTTACCGGCATTAGCGGTATTAATTGCTTTTTGCTATATTCCCTTTACCGGTATCTGGATGGCATTCACTGATTTTAATGTTGTGGATGGTATTTTCGGAAGTAAGTTTGTAGGCTTTGATAATTTTAAATATTTCTTTGATGGCAACAGCACAGCCTGGAAGGTTACCATTAACACCTTAGTTATTAACTTCTTTTGCATTATCTTTGGTTTAATCGTGCCAATCAGTATCGCAATCTTCTTTAATGAGATTAGAGGTAAAATCTTTAAAAAGCTTACACAGAGTGCAATGTTCTTTCCATACTTTCTATCCTGGGTAGTAGTTGGAGCAATTATATACGGTTTTTTTGCCAGAGATGTCGGCCTTGTCAACGGTGTTCGTGAAATGCTTGGTTTAGATGCGATTAGCTGGTATGCGGAACCAAAATACTGGAAAGCTATTATCATCTTTGCAAATGTTTGGAAATGGAGTGGGTATAGTTCCATTATTTATATGGCAGCCATGTCCGGTTTTGATCCTTCCTTATTTGAAGCAGCAGAAATTGACGGCGCTAATAAAATACAAAGAATCTGGTATCTGACCTTACCAATGTTAAAGTCAACAGCAGTAGTTTTAGTGCTGTTAAGTGTAGGACGTATCTTCTATGGAGATTTTGGAATGATTTACGGTATCGTGGGCAACAACCCGAGCTTATCAGATGCAGTTTCGGTTATTGATACCTATGTATACTCCTCTATGAGAATATTAGGCTTCTCCTATTCAACCGCAATTGGTTTATATCAGTCCATTATGGGATTAATACTGGTAACCTTAGCGAACAAGTTTGCCAAGAAAATAAACGATGGAGAGGGGTTATTCTAATATGAAAATAAAAATGTCCTTAAGCGATAGAGTACTAAAAACAGTAGCATACCTGTTCATGGGTTTATTTGCGATAATCTGCCTCTATCCGTTAATTCTTACACTAAGTGTATCCCTGTCCTCGGAAAGAGAGGTGGCATTAAAGGGATATTCTATCATACCACGGGACTTTACCTTTAATACTTACATTTACATTTTTGCACATAGCGGAGCAAAAATATTAAAATCCTATGGATTAACCATCTTTGTAACAGTGGTCGGTACTCTTGGAGCTTTACTTATTACAACCATGATGTCCTTTGCAATATCAATTAAGACGTTACGCTACAGAAATGTGATTGCATTTTTATGTAACTTTACTATCATCTTTTCCGCGGGTTTAATACCCTGGTATATCGTATGCGTAAAGTATTACGGCTTAAGAAACAGTGTGCTGGCATTGATAATTCCCTCTATCTTCAGTGTATGGAACATGTTCCTGCTTCGAACTTATTTCTCGCACATTCCGCAATCTCTATATGAGGCAGCCAAGATAGATGGAGCAAATTATTTTAAAATTTATTATAAAATAGCTTTGCCCTTGTGTAAAACAGGTATATTAACCGTTGGTCTTATGTATGCACTGCAATACTGGAATGACTGGTGGAACTCACTAATGTTTATCAATGAAAAGGCGCTCTATACACTGCAATATTATTTATACAACATCTTATCCAATGTGAATGCAATTAGCTCGGGTGTGATTCCATCCGGTGCTGCAGCAAATATTACACTGCCGGCGGAAACGGTAAAAATGGCAGTAACGGTTATTACCATTGGACCAATTATATTCTTATATCCATTTGTTCAAAGATTCTTTATCAACGGTATTATGACAGGAGCTGTAAAAGAGTAGGGCTGCTTTACAAAGTAGCTAGCAATCTACCTTGAAAACTAGGATGGATGAAATTGTTATTTATGTAAGAAGTAGTTTTGAATGTAAGAAGTAGTTATGAATGTAAGAAGTAGTTATGAATTAAGAAGTAGTTATGAATTAAGAAATAGTTACAAATTAAGAAGTAGTAGTTTAAGATGTGGAGCAAAATTGCTTAACATACAAATTAATTTTAACAGGAGGGTTTTATGAAAAAACAAAAACTATTAGTTATTGTATTAGTAATCTCCATGCTTTTGGGATTATTGGGTGGTTGCAGTCAAAAGAACGATGGCAAGGAAACAGGCGATAAGACAAATCAAACAGGGGATACAGATACAAAAAAGGATGATGGGGCTTCCGGAAAGATTGAGACCTTAACAATTTTATATCCTGGAGATGAATCTGATCGTATGTCACAGTTCATTGAGAAGGAATTTAATGAAAAGATGGCAGCAGAACTTAATCTTAAAGTCGAAATGATTTTCGTTCCCTGGGATTCCTATTGGGAACAAAAAGACATTATGTTAGCAGCAAATGAACCAATTGATTTATATTGGGATGGTTTGCCAAACCTTTCCCAGATGGTTAATGAAAAACAGGCAAGGCCTTTAGACGATTTACTCGCAGAGTATGGACAGGATTTACTTAAGGTTATTCCTATGAGCCATGTACAAGGTGCAACAGTAAATGGCGAGATTTACGGTATTCCAACCTCTTACGCATCTTCTTCCGGTATGTATCAATTCGTTACAGTACGTCAGGATTTAATGGATGAAGTGGGTATGACAGATTTAAATACTCCGGATGATTTAAAGACCTATGCTGCTAAGGTGGAAGAAAAGTATCCAGAGTTAAAAGGACCTGGAGATATCATCTTTAAACCTTTGACAAGATTTTTCCAACCAGAGCAGTATACCTTTGTAGCAAAAGAAGAAATGGCTGTTTATGGTGAGGACACTGGTAAAGTATATAGCTATTATGAAACAGATGCTTTCAAAGAAGTTGCAAAATTCAATAGAGATATGTTTGCTTCAGGATTATATGCAGACGAATTATCCACGAACTATAACGAAAGAACCAACCGTATGCAGACTGGTTTATACATATGGACGGAAGGCTCTTTTGGTAAAGACACTGAAATTTCTGATGCAGTAAAAGCAAATGCACCTACTTCTGTATTAAAGAACTATATTTTAGCAGACGATAAGCCACGTTATATCACAGCTACCGGTGGTGAAGTTCTTTGTATTCCTTACACAGCTCCGAATCCAGAGGGTGCTATGAAATTCCTTAATTGGTTATATTCTTCCCAGGAGAACTATTTATTTGCAATCTATGGTGTAGAAGGAACCGATTATGAAATGGTGGATGGAAGAATCAACAGATTGGTAACCAATGACTTCTTCTATGAGTGGATGTTCCGTAATAAAAACTACACGGTATTTACACCAAATGTGGATGATGCCTACATTGAGCAGTATCAGCACTGGGATGATGATGCGAAGTTATCAAGTGCAATTGGTTTTGTATTTAACAATGAAAATGTAAAAGAAATCGAAACAGCTGTATTTGAAGTATGTTCCAAGGATTTAGCTCCAATTAGAAATGGTTTCGTGGATTTTGATGCGAACTATGATGCTGCGATTAAGAAGTTAAAAGACGCAGGTATGGACGAATACATTGCAGAAGTTCAGAGACAGTTCGATGAATTTATAGCAAATAAAAGCAAGTAAATAAGACATCGTACTGCGAAGATCGTAAATAAAACAAGTAAATAAATATAATTAATATGAATATAACCGGACCACCTAATGTAAAACTAAAGTAAGGTTAACTGTTTTATATTATGGTGGTCTTGCTATATCAAGAAATAAAGGTATATCAAAATGACAGTAAATTAAACAGAAAATAATCAGTAACAAGGAGTAACCAATGAAAGAGCGAATTTTAGAAAATGAATACTGGTATGGAGCTTGTGTAAAATATGGATTGGATATGCCACTTCATGAAAAAAGTGAGTGTGAACTGGATTTTAGCAGTAATCACACACCAAATCAGGCGATGCCATTTCTAGTATCCAGTAGGGGTAGATACCTCTGGAGGGAGGCTGGCTTTAAGATTAAATTTCATAATGGTGGAATGGAGTTTCCAGATGATGTTCTTTTGGAAACAGGGTATAGCAATCTAAAAGGTGCATATCTAGCTGGAATGCAGCAGCATTTTCCATTTCATAAGAAAACTCCTTCAAAAAATTTATTTCGTAAAAATATCTACTGCACCTGGATTGAATTGACCTTTTATCAAAATCAAAAGGATGTTATAAAATATGCTCAAAGTATTCTTGATCATGGAATGCCAGCGGGTGTAATCATAATTGATGATGGTTGGTCTGAAAATTATGGCGATTGGAGATTTCATAGCGGAAAGTTTCCTGATGCAAAAGAAATGATTGCAAGACTGCATGACATGGGATTTGAGGTCATGCTTTGGATGTGCCCTTATATTACAGCAGACACAGTGGCTTATCGTGAGGCTTTAAAACAAGATATTTTGGTAAAAGATGAAGATGGAGATACCTACATAGTGAAATGGTGGAATGGATATTCTGCTGTTTTAGATATATCGAACCAAAAAGCACAAGAATGGTTGAGCGAGCAATTAAAAGAATTACAGGTCTTGGGAGTAGATGGCTTTAAATTTGATGGTGGAGATAGCTTGCATTTTAGAGAAGATAATGTTACTGCACTAAGTATTAGTCCTGATGAGCATTGCAATTTGTGGGCTGGTTTTGGAGAGCAGTTTGAATATAACGAATATCGGTCTGGTTATCGTGCAGGAGGCTATGGTCTCCTTCAAAGATTGTGTGACAAGGAGCATTCCTGGGGCAATGATGGAATTAACTCGTTAATACCTGATACTTTGCTGCAGGGGGTGACTGGACACCCTTATAGCTGTCCGGACATGATCGGCGGTGGTGAGTATTTGAACTTTCAGGAAATGGAAGAGTCAAATCTAGATGAGGAGTTGTTTGTCAGACATTGTGAAATAGCTTGCCTGATGCCGGCAATACAATTTTCTGCAGCACCTTACCGGGTACTTAGTGAAGAGAATTTCAAAGCAATAAAGAGAAGCCTTAGGGTTAGAGATAAGTATCTTGATACGATTTTGCATTACATAGACTTGGCAGCGGAAACAGGTGAACCGGTGATAAGGTATATGAGTTATCAATTCCCAGAGGAACCAGTGGAAAGGATTATCGATCAGTTTATGCTTGGGGATGACCTTTTGGTAGCTCCGATTTACCAAAAGAATTGTACGGGAAGAGAGGTATATTTGCCAAAAGGAAGTTGGAAATTCGCAGGTGAAATGGTATTAAGTCAGGGTGAGAAAATATATAGGGAGTCTCAACCTGGTTGTCCATTAGTTTTTGAGAAAATCTAGTTGCATCCAAAGGAAATATGTATAATAATATTCACATAGGTTTTCGTTACTGAATTCTTAGAAATTGGGAACAGCATACATTAACTGAGGTGAATACATGGCAAACATAAAAGAGGTCGCTGAAGCCTGTGAAGTGTCGATAGCGACGGTTTCGAATATTTTTAATGGTAAAGGTCGTGTAAGCGAAGAGACCAAAGAGAGAATCATAAGAATTGCAAAAGAAATGAATTATGTTCCTAATATTATGGCAAAGAATTTAAAGCAGCGAAGATCCAATGTCATTGGTATCATCACAGAAGATCTCACAGTATTTAATAGTGTGGGAATCGTAGATGGTATTCATGAATATCTGGAAGAGCAAGGATATTCCTTTCTACTGGGGAACCTAAGATTATATAAAAAGTATAACAATGACTTCTATCATAAAGAAGAATACCATCAACAAGTACAAGAGGAATTCAATATTATGAAAAGTGCACAGGTTGCAGGTGTAATCTATGTGTGTGCTCATTGCCGTGAAATTAAGTTCCTTCCTGAGATGGATCAAGTGCCGGTAGCTATTGCCTATGGGTTTGCTAAAAATAAAAGAGTTTCTTCTATAATATACGATGATGAACAAGCGGCTTATGATATAACAAATGAAATGATTCGTAACGGACATCATGAAATAGGTTTAATCATGGGTGATAAGTTAAGTATGCATACGAATGCTCGTCTGAAGGGGTATCAGAGGGCGCTATATGACAATAGTATTTTGTTCAATCCTGGTTATATATATGAGGGAGATTGGTCTAGAGAAAAAGGTCGAGATGCTGCCGAAGACTTAATTAAAAAAGGAGTTTCTGCTATTTTTTCTATGAATGATGAAATGGCTGCAGGTGTATATGATTATGCTCATGAAACTAATCGGGTGATTGGCAAGGAATTAGCGCTGGTAGGCTTTGATAACCGTGAAATCTGTACGGCATTTTTACCTGCTCTTACGACTATGGCGATACCCTTAACTGAGATTGGACGCAAGGCAGCAGAGTTAATTGTTGATAATTTGGATGAACAAGGACTCCATGATGGACATCAAAATTATGTGAAATGTACCCTTATAAAACGTGATTCAGTCAATAATATAGAAGGTTGTCAGGATAAATAGTTACAATAATTTTATCAATAGAAGAACGGTGACTTAAAATAAACCTTATAATGAAAGGTGATTGTAGTGATACTGCTGCAATCACCTTTTTTGTCAGCATTTAAGTAGGATAAGACTAATTATGAGTTGATTGTATAAAATGTATTGATAAAACGTTATATCATATGGATAAAATAATAGATTAGCACAATAGAACTAGTAAATATAAAGACTAAAGGTATTATTTGATACTATAATATAAAAATATAAATCTGTAAATAGAAAAAATATATAATAAGTATTGAAATTAATTATAATATGTTGTATGATTTTGCTTATAAGATAAAACGTTTAATCATAAAAATAAAGGAAAAACGCGCAGATGAATAAATTGACTATTATTCCATTAAATAAGATTAAAATACAAGATGACTTTTGGGATAGATATATTGGTCTTGTTAGGGAAGCGATTATCCCTTATCAATGGGACATATTAAATGATAAGATCGAGGGCATTGAAACAAGTCATTGTATACAGAATTTTAAGATTGCTGCAAAACAGGAAGAAGGAGAGTTTTACGGTGCTGTTTTTCAGGATTCTGATCTGGCGAAATGGATTGAAGCAGTTGCTTTTTCCTTGGCATCCTTTCCCGATGAGGAATTAGAGAATAGGGTAGATGAAGTGATTGATCTAATCGCGAAAGCGCAACAGGAAGATGGATACATTAATACCTATTATACGATTAAGGAACCTGGAAAACGCTTTCAAAATCTAATGGAGGGTCATGAGCTGTACTGCGCTGGTCATTTCATGGAGGCTGCAGTAGCATATTACAAGGCAACGGGTAAAGATAAGTTAGTTCGCATTATGAGAAAATTTGCAGATTTAATTTGTGAGGAATTCTCGATACATAAAAATTCAAAAGGTTATCCCGGACACCAAGAGGTGGAAATTGGCCTTTATAAATTATCTGAAATAACAGGAGAAGCCCGCTACTTAGAACAAGCAAAAATGTTTTTAGACCGCAGGGGTGAAGAGCCAAACTACTTCCTGGAAGAGAAAAAAAGACCGGATTTTACACATCTCTTTGATGAATTTAAGAAATATGATGTTGTTTATTCCCAGTCCCATCTTCCCATTAGAAAACAGAAAACGGCAGAAGGTCATGCTGTAAGAGCTGGATATATGTATAATGCCATGGCAGACATTGCTGCAGCATATGATGACCATGAGCTGTTAGATGCTTGTGAGATATTATGGAACAATATGGTGAATAAGAGGATGTATATTACCGGAAGCATAGGAAGCTCTGGAATATTAGAACGATTTACAACGGATTATGATTTGCCGAATAACAGTAACTATTCAGAAACCTGTGCCTCCATTGCGCTTGCACTTTTTGGGCGAAGAATGGCGCAAATTACGAAAAAGTCGAAATATTATGATGTTGTTGAAAAAGCTCTTTATAATACAGTGCTTTCTGGTATTGCTCAAGATGGACGAAGCTTCTTCTACGTTAATCCTTTGGAAGTGTGGCCTGATAACTGTATTCCAAGAACCTCCAAGGAGCATGTGAAACCAGTAAGACAAAAATGGTTTGGTGTAGCCTGCTGTCCACCCAATATTGCCAGAACTCTGGCTTCCTTAGGTGAGTATATTTATCTGGCTGAGAAGGATGCCATCTGGATTAATTTATTCATTTCAAGCAAAGTAAAGACGATGATGCAAGGGCAGGAAGTTGAACTTGAGATGAATACAAGGTTTCCAAATGATGGACAGATAACAGTTAATGTAAATGGACCAGTTGGGGTTAGAGGTAAGATATACATAAGAATACCGGAGTATGTAAAAGAGTATAAGGTATGTGTAAATGGTGAAGCGTTGGACGCTAGGGTAAGTAAGAATGGATATTATGAACTTGAGATGGAGATGTCTCAAAAAGTCATATCGTTGAACTTTAAATTAGAGCCCAGAATTGTCCGTGCTAATCCACTTGTGAAAGAGAATGTTGGAAAGGTGTCAATCATGAAAGGACCGCTTGTTTATTGTATGGAGGAGCTGGATAATGAATCCAATCTTCCGGCGTATTTTCTTGATACAGGAGCAGGATTAAATGAACATTTTGATGTTGCACTCCTTGGAGGAACAAATGTAATAAATTGTAAAGGAAAGAAAATAAAGGCAGATGGATGGGAAACTGAGGCTCTTTATACAGAACAGAGACCAATATTTGAAGAAAAAGAATTGACCTTTGTACCTTACCCTTACTGGGGAAATCGTAAGACAGGTGAAATGCTTGTATGGGTTAAAGAATTATATTAAACTTTGAAATGTGATTTAAGTGTCAAAAGTCAGATTTATGTATTGAGATGAATATGTAGGTGTATATATTCATCTGGACTTGCCTTACCAACTTGTACTTACCAAATGCAGGTAATTACAAGTTGCCGGTCTGCGCCATCTGAATATATACACACACATATTCATTGCAGTATGATTAATACGACTTTTAACAATTGAATTATGTGTGATAATTTTTAAAAGTGATAATTGATGAAGCTAAATAATTAGTAGAATTTGATATTCCAATTGAAATAATATTATAGAAGGTTATGGGAAAAAGAGAAGTAGATATTAATCCTATTTATACGACAAGCATGCGTCGTTAAAATAAAATAAGAGTAAAGGAGAGAAAAAAGTGAAGAAAAATGTATTGAGTGGGTTGTTAGTAGCAGTAATGGTATCGACAATGGCGTTGGCAGGATGCTCTAAGGGTGGCGAGCAGAATGCATCAAATCCAGATGCAAATGTCAATACCGAAAAAGATGGTGAAACTACCAAGGATGAGGACAAGAGCGGTGGTGAAAGAATTAAGATTACTTATGCACAATGGGGAAATGAAGTGGAAACAGCTGCAACTCAGAAGGTTGCGGATAAGTTTAACAGCGAACAAGATCGAATTACAGTGGAAGTTGTTAAAATCGATCATGATACTTATGTTACAAAATTAAATGCAATGGCAACAGCAGATGAATTACCAGATACCGGTATCATGAGTGAAGCGGGTGTTCTAAAATTTGCTGAAAATGGATTGCTGGCAGATATCAGTAAAATGTATGGCGAAGGCGATGCAAAGCCTTTGGATGCTTTAACCTTCCGCTATGAAGATAAGCCCGTGGCTTATTCAGCGGCAAATGAAGTATTAAATCTGTGGTACAACATTGATTTATTAAATGAAATTTGTAAAAAGCAAGGATTAGATCCAGCAGAATTTACACCGCCTGCAACAGCAGATGCTGCTTGGGACTGGGATACCTTTGTTAAAATGGCGCAGACACTTACCATTGATATTAACGGTAAAAATGCTTTAGATCCTGACTTTGATCCTAATAACATTGATGTTTATGGCTGTACAGTGAACACACTTCCTTGGCAGCTTGAAGTATGGACCTTATCCAATGGTGGCGGTTACTACAGCAAAGATGGAACGGCTTGTACCATTGATAGTGAAGCAACGGTGGATGCACTTCAGAAAATAGCGGATTTATCCAGCAAATATCATTGTGCTCCTCCAGTAACAAGTGCTGCAAATGCTCTAGAATCTTCTCTAGGAAGCAAGAAAGTAGTTATGGCTACGGATGGACAATGGAATGTAGGAACCTTCCTTGGACCAAATGCAGATTTTGAATATGGTGTAGGCGTTCTTCCTTATATGAAAGATAAGGTTACTATCTGCACTGGCGGACCTAATGTAGTATTTGCTACAACAGAGCATCCGGCAGAAGCAATGGAGTGGTTGAAGTGGTATTCGAAGGAAGAAAACTCCTGGTCATTAATTGAAGCTGGAACCTGGATGCCAATCCTGGACTCCTGGTATACAGAGGCTGAAAAAATCGACAAATGGATTGGTAACCCTAACTTCCCTGCAAAAGAAATGTATAAGAGTGCAGTTGTTGACTATGCAAAGAATAATATGGTATCTACAGCTTGGTATTATGTAAATGGTGCTGAAGAGTTCAATTCTACACTGAGTACAGTTTTCTCCGGTGTATGGACGGGTGATCAGACGATGAAAGAAGCAATTGACGAAAATAAAGAAGAATTATATAGCATTTTTGAAGAAAGTAATCCACAATAAAATTGAAATAAGTGTAATCAGGTGGTCGACAGGATGCATTTTGTAGGCCACCTGATGATTACGAGGTGCTGGTATGAAAAATAAAACTAAATTAAAAATTACATCAAGAGCTGGCAAAAAGGAAGAACTAACCGCATATCTATGTTTGATACCAGCGTTCCTGGGTGTAACCTTCATGAGCTATTTGCCAACTCTGGCGGTGTTCGTGTTAAGTTTATTTGATTGGAATGGGCTGAAAACTCCGGAATTCGTGGGCTTGGACAATTTTATACGTATCTTTACCAAGGATATCTATTTCTTTGATTCTGTGAAAGCTACAATTCTATATGCCCTGATGGCTGTGGTTGGTGGTATTCTTTATTCGCTGGTGGTTGCATTGATGCTAAATATGAAGATTAAAGGAAGAACATTGTTCCGTTCCATTTTCTTTGTACCCTATTTACTCCCTGCCATCGGTGTATTTAAAGGGTGGGAATGGCTGTATGAAGGTAATTTTGGGCTATTTAATTACCTTTTACGTATGATGGGACTTCCCCCGCAAAGATTTTTAAATAGTACAGAACAGGTGCTTCCTTCCTTGGTTCTTATAGCGATTTGGATCAGTGGTAATCTGATTGTTATTTTTCTTGCAGGACTTCAAAATGTACCAGGAGTTTATGTGGAAGCGTCAAAAATTGATGGTGCCAATGCTTGGCAACGCTTCTGGCATGTTACAATTCCTAGTATTTCACCAATTATTTTCTATAATGTTCTAACAGCTCTAATCACTCATTTACAGGTTATAAACCCAGCGCTTGCACTTACGGATGGTGGACCCAGCAAAAAATCTATGTTTATGTCTTATGTAATCTATTTATATGGCTTCCAAAAGAATAAAATGGGATATGCGGCAGCATATGCAGTAATATTCTTTGTGTTGGTTGGTATATTTACGATAATCTTATTTAAGACACAGAAAGCACAGATCTTTGGAGGGGAGGAGTAAATGTTGGCAAATGGAGTATTGAAAAGTAGGAAAAAGAAAGAAATAGTTTTAAATATTGCGGTAACACTTATTGTATTTATTGTATCTATGCTGGTGCTGCTGCCAATCTGGTGGAACTTCAGATCGTCTTTGATGAGTACCGGGGCATTAAATGAATATCCGCCTTCCTTTCTTCCGCATGAGTGGTTATGGTCAAACTATTCGAAAGCTTTAGAGACCTTTGAGTATTGGAGATATTTTATTAATACCTTTTCCATTATAATACCAGCTGTGTTTTTTGGCACAGTAACTGCGATTTTTTGTGGTTATGCTTTTGCCAGATTACGTTTTAGAGGAAAAAAGCTCATATTTAATATCTGTGTTGGAACAATTCTTCTGCCAGGAATGGTTACTCTGATTCCTCTCTATGTATTCTGGACAAAGGGACTAGGGTTAGGAGATAGCTACTGGCCACTGATATTGCCGTTCTTAACAGGTGGTGGTTTCTTCAATATCTTTTTAATTAAGCAATTTTTAATGACAATTCCAATGGAACTGGATGAGGCAGCCTCTATTGATGGGGCAGGAAGAATGCGCATCCTTTGGACGATTTTAGTTCCCTCCATTCGACCAGCTGTAGTTGTAGTTTCTATGATGCTGTTTATCCAGATTTGGAATGATATGCTTCAGCAGATTATCTACATAAATAGCATGACGAAATTCACCTTTGCCGTAGCCTTAACCAACTTTACAGGTTCCTTTGGTACAAATTGGCCTGTTGCTTTGGCAGCAACCTTTATGACCATCTTACCAGGTATCGGTATCTATATTATTGGTCAAAAGAGCTTTGTGGAAGGAATTGTTTTGACTGGTATGAAAAATTAAGGTAAGTTTGAAAATACAAAACAGCTATAAATTATGAATATGAAGTAACTGCGTATGTTTATAGGTAAAGTTAGTGACTACAAGCAGAAGCTTTAAAATATAGAATCTCCCCCAAGAGAGACTGTTGTAATAGAATAGTAAGGCAGGAACAAGGAGGATAATATCCTTCTTGTTTTTAACTTATGTGGAGATAAAATGAAAAATCCAGTATTCAAATGTGTTTATACACTTTTGAATACTGGATTTTAATAAGGGTAAAAATTATTAATTACTTTTTGTGACTAAGCTGTAATACATTCCAGCTTTGCTTTTCTACTATAACCTTCAAATGGCCTTTATCAAGGGAAGCATTGTTACCGGCTTTTGGAGCGACGTTGTTGGGATTGTTCTCGGTGTTTTCTGCTTTCAGATTGTCATGTGCCAACACCATATGATTAATAATTTGATAATTAGCGAACTGTCGTAGGTCGCAGCTTATCTCCATATTATCTGACAAACTCTTGTTCACGGCGAAAACAGTAAGAGTTTCTGATTCCTCATCCATTAGAAGTACAGCATCCAAATAAGGAGCATCCCCGTGTTTGCTGTCGTAGACAGGGGACTTGGTAATGGTATGTAAAACAGTGCCGCGACCATATAAGCTAGCATGAAGGTAGGGATAGTAAATGGTCTGTTTCCACGCACCAGTATCGGAAGTCATTATCGGAGCAATAACATTCACCAGCTGTGCTAGACAAGCAATCTTAACTCGGTCAGCATGCTTTAAGAGTGTGATTAACATACTTCCAACCAGCAGAGCATCTTCAAAATTATACACATCCTCCAATTGATGAGGTGCGCTGGTCCAGCGTTCCAGTTTCTTATCCTGTTCGTTGGAGTGGTACCAGACATTCCACTCATCAAAGGATAAATGAATACTCTTTTTGCTTCGTTTCTTTGCTTTGACATAATCGCAGATGGAGATGACAGAATTGATGAAGTCGTCCATGGCTACGGAACTGGCAAGGAAATTAGGGGTATCATCCTCGTGATTTCCATAATACTGATGAAGAGAGAGGTAATCTACCTGGTCATAGCAATGCTCAAGAGTGGTTGCTTCCCAGCTCGCAAAAGTAGGAATCTGCAGAAATGAACTTCCACAAGCGACTAGTTCTATAGAAGGGTCAACCATTTTCATGATTCGTCCAGCTTCAGAAGCAATACGCCCGTATTCCTCGGCTGTCTTGTGCCCCATTTGCCAAGGGCCATCCATTTCATTGCCAAGACACCATAGCTTGATGTTATACGGTTCCTCATATCCATGCTTTCTGCGAAGGTCACTGTAATAGGAGCCTTTTTCTATATTACAATATTCAAGGATGTTTTTAGCATCTTCAATTCCTCTAGTTCCAAGATTCACAGCCATCATGGGATCAGTCCCGGCTTTTTTTGTCCAATCCATAAATTCATTCAGACCAAATTGATTGCTCTCGATTACTGACCATGCCAAATCAAGCTTTGGTTTTCGGTCAGGCTTTGGACCAATGCCATCCTCCCAATGATAACCGGATACAAAGTTTCCGCCGGGATAACGAACCAGGGGAACAGAGATGTCTCTGATTAGCTGAAGTACGTCGGTACGAAAGCCCTGTTCATCCGAAAGGGGACTGGAAGGCTGATAGATTCCATTGTATACAGCACGACCAAGATGTTCGATAAAAGAACCAAAAATACGTTTGTCAACTTCTCCGATTATAAAATTCTTATCAATGTGGATACTTGCTTTTAACATAGTTAAATAAATATTCCTTTCTTATTGTGTTTATAGATATTTTAGCATTTTATAGTACGTTATATAAATGATTTTTCTTCCGCTATATTTGACATTTTATCCGAATTTTTATTATACTTATATTAGAGATAGAGATAGAGATAGAGATAGAGATAGAGATAGAGATAGAGATAGAGATAGAGATAGAGATAGATATAGAGATAGAGATAGAGATAGAGATAGAGATAGAGATAGAGATAGAAATAGAGATAGAAATAGAGATAGAAATAGAAAAGAAATAGAGATAAAAGAAAAGATTAGATATTAATAGAAGTAAAGATATAGATAAATTATGATAATGAAATAGCGAGTAATGATAGGAGAATATGTGCTGATGTATAGTATAGAGTATTGTGGCTATAACGTTCACAACCCAGATAACGATATAATTAATAGGCCAAATGGAAGTATAAGTTATTTGTTTCTACTTATATTAGCACCGATGACTTTTGAGATAAAAGGAGAAGTAATAGTTGCAAAACCGGGAGCATGTATTATATATACCCCTGGATTTGCACAAAGATATGAGGCGGTTAGTGAATTTTATAATAGTTATTTGCATTTCTTTTCTGAGGTGAGGTTGGAGGATCAGTTTAAATTACCATTGAATACTATCTTTTATCCGGAGGGGATAGATGATATCAATTGGTATATAAAAAATATGCAGATAGAATATTTAACGAAACCACTGCATTATGAATTACAGATTGAGACACTTATCATACAGCTTCTAATTCATCTGGATCGTAATTGTCTGACAAGGATACAAGACATTCCCGCGAATACAACACTATTATCAGAGTTTCAGTCTCTGCGCTTGCAGATGCTCACCTACTGTGAAGAGGATTGGGCTATAGAAAGATTATGTCAGTCGCTTAATTTGGAGAAGAGCCAGGTTTATGCTTACTATCATAAGTTCTTTCATACAACTCCAAAAGTAGAATTAATTAATGCCAGAATTGATAAGGCGAAATACCTTTTAGTAAATGGAACGTTACAGATTGGTCAGATTGCACGATTATGTGGGTTTAATGACATTTATCATTTCTCCAGATGTTTTAAGAAACTCTGTGGATGCTCACCAACCTTGTTTGTTTCAGAACAGTGGAGTAGAAATAAATAGTTTTAATAAATATAGTAAATGGCATCCTATTGGTAATAATAGGATGATCAGACTGTAGACAAAGTAATTCGAAATTTAGACATCTAAGTAAAAATAAACATTGCTCTTATCGGCTTGAATGGTTCCTCCATATTCATGTGTGTTAAATCCGCCTATTACAAATCCTGATTTTAGGTAGAATAAACATGCAGAAAGATTGTTATCTTGACCGATTGTATAAATTCCGCGATAACCATTTTGGGCAGCAATTTTCTTACCCTCATCCAGTAAGTGCTTTCCTATTCCGTGACCTCGATATTCCTTACACACTTTTAAATCATCAAGATACAAGTATTTAAAGAAATCGTGCCTATAAATCGCAAGTCCAACACACTTTCTGTTCGCATTATAGGCTCCAACAAAAAAGCAATCTTTTTTTAGTGCATCAAAATCATAGTTTTCATCGGGAAATATCATCTCGCTGATTTTACTTTCTTCAAATTCCACGGTTGTGTAAGCCCATTTGTTACCATCGTAAGTAGGGACCATTTTTCCCCACAAGGTAAAAGGTTCATTAGGTATATTAATATCATTCTTAGTAGCTTCCGTAATTCGTCTGATTTCAATCATTTTCAATCCCCCTGCAACTTCTGATTTACTAAAGAATACCATAAGCAAGAATAAAAATATAGTGTTGATTCTTTATACACTTATATTTATAGGATTCTTTTCATAATTGGATTTGTCTACATCCTGGCATCCTATTGACAATAATTGCACGCTTTTTACTTAACAAGGAGAAATTCTTCACAATCATAATGTAAATAATGATACCTTTTTAAAATTAAACACCTTACAATATTTGGAAATTATTATGATAATAAAGAGGGTCATAATTAAGCGTTTTAAACCATGCAAATTATGATTCCTAAAATGTAAGATGGAGGTGTTTTTGTGAAGGAAAGAAAATGGTCTAAATTTTGGGCAGTAGCAATGTCAGTGGCTTTAACGGTGACAATGCTGCCGGAGGTTACACCAAAAACTGTTTCTGCTGCTGTGGATGATTCGGATTACTCAGCAACCCCAGTTGATGCAAGAGAAATAACATCGGGTGCAGCAGAGGATGAAAGGACCTGGGAAATCGCCTGGAGCGATGAGTTTAATGGAACCTCTCTGGATCAATCAAAATGGAGCTATTTGATTGGTACCGGTGCCGAGTATTCTGGCGACGGTTGGGGTAACAATGAACTGGAATATTATACAAATGGAGAAAATGCAAAGGTATCGGATGGTATCTTAAAAATAACAGCAAGAAAACTTACGGATAGTGAAAAGCCGCTTTATGGCGGAAAAAGTTACACCTCAACCAGATTGTGGACCATGGATGATTCCCCTAATCCAGGTGGTGAAAAGACTACAAAATTTGCGAAGACCTATGGACGTATTGAAGCCAGAATAAAAATTGGCAGTGATGCGACAGATGGTAATAGCACTGGTTTATGGCCTGCATTTTGGATGATGCCTTCGGAAGATGTCTATGGTACCTGGGCAGCTTCTGGTGAAGTTGATATTATGGAGATCCGTGGAAGAACACCGAATGTAATGGAGGGTAATCTTCATTTCGGAAGCCAATGGCCCAACAATAAGTCCAGTGGAGGCGCTTATAATTCAGCAAACGAAGCAATAGATTACGATGAAAACTTTACTGTAATGGAATATCATACTTATGCTCTTGAATGGTTACCAGGAGAAATGCGTTGGTATATGGATGATCAATTATTCCACACTACCAGTAACTGGTATTCTACCGCAGCAAATAATGCCACAGATTTTACATACCCAGCACCCTTTGATGAGAATTTCTATCTATTGTTAAACCTTGCAGTAGGCGGCAATTTTGATGGAGGAAATTTAAGTCAATCCTGGAACAATGCCTGGATGGATGTGGATTATGTCAGAGTGTATGATCTGGTGGACTCTGCCACAGGAGAAATAGCAGATTATACATTAATGGAAAATCAAGTAGTAAAGCCAGTGGATGAAGCAGATGATCATCTTATATCCGGTGTAATTAATGAGACAAATTTTGTTGACTCTGCATTAGCTGAAATAAAAACAACCTCAAACTATCCATCAGAACCAGCTAAAGCTTGGTATCTATCTACAATGCTTAATGGGGCAGCAGCAAAAAGTGTAACTGACGATACCCTAAAGGTGGATGTATCAGCTGGAGGAGACCAGAATTACAGTGTTCAATTAATTCATAATGTACCATTAACAAAGGGATATCGTTATGTATTGACCTTTAATGCGAAAGCGGATGTATCCAAGTCTTTGGCAGCGAAGTATGGTAATATTGGTGGATATCCTGCCTATTCTGATACGTACTCGGTGGATTTAACGCCGGACTGGAAGAGTTATACCTATGTATTTGATATGGCTACAAAGACAGATGCAACAGGTAGAATTGAATTTAATCTGGGACAAACGATTGGAGCTTGCTATTTCAAGAATTTCTCGGTTGTTTGTACGGGATTAACCCCTACTATGGAAGAAGACAGTGCTAAGGTACCTCTTGGAAATGGCAATCATGTGTATAATGGTACCTTTGATCAAGGCAAGAATAGATATTATTTCTGGCATGCTTCTGATGCAACCATTAGTGTAGAAAAGCAAACACGCGAGTTAAAGGTAGTTGGTTCTGCAGAGGGATCTAAAGTCTTACAAAAAGGTATGAACTTATTAAGTGGAGACTCATATAAAATTTCACTGGATGCTAAGTCAGTAGTGCCAGGGGATATAAAAGTTAGAGTGTTAAGTAAAGACAGAGTTACAGAATATGCAACTGAAACAATTGCTTTGGATACTAATTATAAATCAATACCATATTCCTTTGATTTTTCAATGGCAGCAGAGGTTACAGATGCAGAAGGTGTTTTAGAAATAGTAACAGGTAATAATACCGTGTATCTGGATAATGTGTCCATGGTTAGAACCAGTAACAACAATATGGATTGGTCCAAGGTAGACTTCTGGCCATTATATAATGGAGATTTCTACAACGGTGCTGACGGTTGGAATATCTGGTCAGAGAATGCTGGATATCAAGACCACAACGTCACAAATGGTGTTCTTACTGTACATTCTGTGATAGGAGCTAATCCTACCTTCTATTGTGTGGGCGTGCAGAGTTCTTCCATGTCCTTTGTTGGAGGAGTTCCGTATAAGGTTACAGTGCATTTAAATGGCAGTAAGAATAAGACAATTAAAATTGAGACACCGGATGGGGTACAGAAAGATTATGAATTTAAAGCTGGTGGCAATACAGTAAGTATAGAGTATAAACCAAGTGGTGACAAAACAGGGAAATTATCCATGTACTTCGGTATTGGTGAAGGTGCATACGATTTCTCTATTGACAGTATTGATGTGGAAGTGGATGGTTCCAAGATTGAAATTCCGGAAGGGCATGCTAAACCAGCAGGTGTAACATCAGCGGGTAACGTGAAAGAAGGAACACCAGTTGTAATTAAATACAATGATGAAAATTGGGCATCTAAGCTTACAACTACTTATGTGAATGGTACTGCTATTAATAGCAGCGATGTAACGGTTAATGGTAATAATACATTAACAATTGCAAGCAGTGCTATGCCTGCTGCAGGTAACTACTCCATCAAATTTGCTGCAGAAGGTTATGCAACGACCAAGGCAATTACACAGACCATTTTAGAAGCTTCAGGCAATCTTATTACAAATGGAACCTTTGAGGCAAATCTGGATGGATGGACTACTTGGTTCGCAGATTGGAATGTTGTAAATGGTACGGCAGCAGCGGAAAATGGCAAAGCAGTTATTAATATAGTTAGTACCGAAAAAAATAATTGGGATAGTCAATTTAAGCAATCCAATATTGAGATTGAAGCAAATGAATATTATATTCTTCAATTTGATGCTTCTTCGTCCATTAATCGTCCTATTCAATTAGAGTTTGGCAACTTAGGAACGCCGTCCCAAACTATTGTTGATTTAACCAATGATACAGATACCTATTATATTACTTTTAGAGGTGTTGCAGCTTCAAAAGCGGCCTCCATACTATTCATGATGGGTAACGTAAATGGATGTCTGGAGGACTTCCCGAATGTTGGCCCACATAGCATTTACTTTGATAATGTAAAGTTATATGCTGCTACACCGGAACAGGTTGAAGCAATACAAATTCCTACGATTTCATTATCCCAAGCAGTGATTTTAGGAAGTGATATTGTATTAAATTATACAGAAAACAGTGTTTGGGAAGCGAAGTCTATTACGGTAACAATGAACGGTGAAAATGTGAATCCATTTGTTGTTATGAACAAATCAGAGAATACCATCACCATTGATAAAAATGCAGTAACGCAGGCGGGCACTTATAATTTTGCAATTAAAGCAGATGGATATAAAGCAATTACTATTCCGGTTAAGATATTAGGCTCAGCCGGTGAAAACCTCTTCACAGGGGAATGGTTTACCTGGGTTGGAGATGGAGACCAAGGTAACGTAACCTGTATTGATAATAGCTTTACCGTAGATTTTGTAGCTACGATAACCTCACAGTGGGGAGGACCTGAATTTTGGTCCATGCAGGCAAAGAAATCCGGAATAAGTACCTTTGCAGGTAAAGAGTATAAACTGTCTTTTGATGCAGAACTTATCTATGAGGAACCATCAGTAACAGATAATCGTGGTCTTGTGGTAGAAATGAGTACACAACCTTCGCAGCAGACACTAACGATTACGCCTGGAAATCATAGCTATGAAATAGTAGTTTCACCTGGAGCAAAGTCAGATTTTTATGTTTTATTCCTGGCTGGTGGTGCAGAATTTAATGTGAAGCCACATACGTTAAATATTACGAACATACAGTTCAAGGAAGTGGTAAATGAACCAGTATTGATTGTGCTGGATACACCACAGAATGTAAGTGCAACACTGCAGGAAGAGACTGGTTCTGTAAAACTAATATGGGATAGGGTTACCAATGCAGTAAAATATAATGTGTATCGTTCAGAGGGAGCGGATAGTGTTTTCACTTTCCTTGGAACAACTGAAACTAATGCTTATACAGATAATGGATTAGTAGCAGGAACCTATTATTATCAAGTAAAAGCAATTGCTGAACCTGGAAGCCAGCTATATAAGGATAGTGCTTTCAGTAATGTTACTGCAGGAGTGACCATTGAAGGAGAAGAAATCCTTGCGGTGTTAGAAAGTGTAACTGCAGCCAACGGAGTAATTAACATTTTACTGGATAAGGTTCCGACAACAGCACCTGTAGTATCCGATTTTGCTTTGACCTTAGCGGTTAATGACGGGCTTGCAGAGCTACTTTCAGCTAGCAATTACAGTTGGAATGAAGCAACCAGGACAGTAGTTATTGATTTTACTGCGTTGGAACAGAAGTCCTTTGAACAGAGTGTTGTAGTATCAGTAACCTATCAGGGTAAGTCCCTGTCTGCAGCTTCCTTTAAGATTGATGCTGCAGCTCCGGAAGAGATTAAAGTGACATCAATCACAGTGAATAGCAATTCATCCAATGTTGAGAAGGGCTATAGTTTACAGATGAATGCAGCAGTATTACCAAACAATGCAACCAATGCATTGGTAGTATGGAGTGTGGAGAATGGTACAGGAACAGCAACCATCAGTACAAGTGGGTTATTAACGGCAACCCAGGTAGGGACTGTTACGGTTAAAGCAACAGCACAGGATGGTTCCGGTATAGTTGGTACAAAGGTAATCACGGTTTATAGTGTTCCTACTAACCCTCCAACACCTGCACCTACGGCAACCCCTACACCAACACCAAAAGTGAAG
This sequence comes from Bacillota bacterium, assembly GCA_023407575.1. Lineage (GTDB taxonomy): Bacteria > Bacillota > Clostridia > Lachnospirales > Lachnospiraceae > Mobilitalea. The sequence goes on along the minus strand of JAEYLX010000019.1, from coordinate 58,681 downwards.
GGTGAGATACGGGTGGAATTCTCCTTAGAGGATATCAACGAAGCGGATAACTCAATTGAATTACCAGTATCTACAAAGGATTTAGAAAAGGAGATAGCTGATAAGGAAGTCTCCAAGATTACAATATCGGTTACCATACCAGAAACTACTTCAGGGTCGGAGGATAAAACTCCAAATGTTACTTTGAGCCTTGAGGTGCTTCAAGCTATAAAAGAATCTGGTAAAGATTTGATCATTAACATCAATGATAAATCTGGAAAGATAATCTATAGCTGGACCTTTGATGCTAAATTGCTTGCTTCCGCTAAACAAAAACTTGCTGATGTTAGTATTAGTTTGGAGCGAGTGAATCTAAAGGATGCAGAGTTGTTAAAAGTAATAAATAGCAAAGGCAGCTTAGGAGAAGGCGTTGTCATTCATCTTAATCATGAGGGATTACTACCAGCACAGTCAGGTGTTAAAGTGTATGTAGGTGACCTTATAAAAACAACAGGAACAACTAAGGTAGTGCTCTACAGTTACAATGAAGAAACTGGCAAACTTGAAACTCTTCCTTTTAATACAAAATATGTAGTAGACGACCAGGGTTATATTACAATTAATGCGTTATACGGTTCTGACTATGTAATTTTGCTTGATAGTGCAGCTGCAAAATATACGACAAGTCTTGTGAATCAGATTACGGTAGCACCTGCAACAACTACTTTATCTCTGACAACAAGTAAGAAGAAGTCAACCCAAATAAAGATTGAACTGCCACTTTCTTTAGAAATAGTTAAAAAAATTACAGATCCAGCCTCACAGAGTGCATTGGGTAGAGCAACTGTAACCTATTTGTCTTCTGATAAAACGGTAGCTACCGTCGATAAAAATGGTAAGATTACAGCAGTTGGTAAGGGAACAGCAATAATTACAACCACAATAACGCTCTATAGTGGTAAGAAGAAGGTTGTAAAAACAACCATTAAAGTTAAGTAGCCCAAACTTCGCAGTTAATAATTTTTAGCAAGACTTGTTCTGCAAGGTTTATACTGCAAGACTTATACTGCAAAGCTTGAGTTAAGCAGCTAATTGAGTTTATGAAAATCCGTCACAAAGATATAGACCTTTGTGGCGGATTTTTCATGTAATACTACACATTGTCCTTCCTAATAATATCTAATCCTAAGTATGCCAGTAGTGGAATGTGTAATTATTATTTTGTAAATGTAAAATAGTAACATGAATACAATTTTATAGAAAATGCTACTTTTTTACTGCAATTAGATAAGGTGTAAAATAGTAACATAAATACTATTTTATAAAGAAATTATTTCGTTCTATTTAGAGCTGAATACCTGTTATTGGATTTTGGGGAAATATAATATATAATGTTTTTAGATTTTGTTTAAAATAAGAGTGTAGGTTTTTTGATATCAAAAACTTAATGTATAGAGGGAGAGGGAAATACTACTATGAACGAAAGCATATTGATCGTAGACGATGAAAAGGAAATCGCTGATCTAATTGAAGTCTATTTGAAAAATGACGGGTATACAGTGTATAAGTTTTATACGGGTATGGATGCCTTACAATGCATTGGAACCACAAAACTGGATATTGCGATTTTAGACGTAATGCTCCCGGATATTAGTGGGTTTCATATCTGCCAAAAAATCAGAGAAAAATCCTTTTTTCCAATTATTATGCTGACGGCAAAGGTAGAAGACACGGATAAAATTATGGGACTTACCATGGGGGCGGATGATTATATAACGAAACCTTTTAATCCCTTGGAGGTTGTAGCGAGGGTAAAGACCCAATTACGTCGTTACATGATTTACAATACCGTAAATGATAAAAGCGTATCGGATATAAATGAGTATGATGTAAAAGGCTTGATTATTAATAAGACGACCCATAGATGTACTTTATTTGGAAAGGATGTAACACTTACGCCCCTTGAGTTTTCAATTCTTTGGTATTTGTGCGAGCATAGAGGTAAGGTAGTATCCTCGGAAGAATTATTTGAAGCAGTTTGGGGTGATAAATACTTAGACAATAACAATACTGTAATGGCGCATATCGGACGATTAAGGGAAAAACTTCATGAACCATCTAAAAATCCTAAATTTATAAAAACAGTATGGGGGGTAGGCTATAAAATTGAAGAATAAGAAAAAAAGTCTTGCTAAAAGATTAAGGAACTCCTTGCTTCTAAGATTAGTAATATCACTTGTACTATATACACTTTTAGGTGTTTTTATATATACGTTTGCTATTAACTTTTATAGTTCCAGGGTGTGGTTTGGGCAGGAGTTGTTTTATATAGTAGCCCAATGGTTTGGCATGAGACTTGATGTATTAGCTTTTGCATACATTGTTTTTGGGTATATTGTAATCTTTTTGTATTTCTGGAGAAAGCCATTTTCCTACATTCAAGAGGTGATTGGTGCTGTTGATCAGATCTATCAAAGTGATAATAAGCTTATAGAATTGTCAGACCAATTAAAAGAAATAGAATCTAAAATGAATCAGACTAAAATGAATATCCAAGAGAATGAACGGATTGCGAAAGACGCAGAGCAAAGAAAAAATGATTTGGTGGTTTATCTGGCACATGATTTAAAAACACCACTGACCTCTGTAATTGGATACCTATCCTTGCTAAGAGATGAAGGTAAAATATCGGAGGAGCTAAGAGAAAAGTATTTGTCAATCTCTTTAAGTAAAGCAGAACGCTTGGAGGATTTGATTAATGAATTCTTTGAGATAACCAGATTCAATCTATCTAATATTACCCTTGATAAAAGTCAGGTTAATTTAACTAGAATGCTGGAACAGATTACGTTTGAATTTCAGCCAATGCTTGAGGAAAAGGGACTTCACTGTACCTTAAACGCATCGCCGGATATAGTACTAAAATGTGATGTTGATAAAATACAACGTGTTTTTGATAATTTATTGAGGAATGCGGTTAATTATAGTTTCGAGAATAGTACGATAGATATTGCTGTAACGCAAAGAGAAAGAGAAGTTAAAGTTACGTTTCGAAATCATGGGAATACCATCCCACAGGAAAAGCTGCAGCGAATTTTTGAGCAATTTTACAGGCTGGACAGTGCACGTGCCACAAAGAGCGGCGGTGCAGGGCTGGGACTTGCCATAGCAAAGGAAATTATTGAATTGCACGGTGGTACAATTTCTGCTAGAAGTGAAGACGAATTAATCGTATTTGAACTATCACTGCCTGTTTTGTAGGAAATTTGTAAGAAATTCAATATTAAAAAGTAAGAATCAAAGATAGGAAAACGAAGAAAGAGCATTTCTACTTTCGATATGATTGGTATATCGAAGTACGAATGCTTTTTTTATTTGCTCATAGCGTGGGTGTATCTTCAAGTGATTCAAAATTGTATTAAATAACAAGTAGGATGAGGAGAATTTAAATGGATAAGAAAAAAATTGCAGTAATCTTCGGAGGAAATTCTTCAGAATATTCCGTCTCACTACAATCTGCTTACGCAGTGCTGACGAATTTAAATAATGTAAAATATGAAATTGTTGCAATTGGCATCAGCAAAGAAGGCGATTGGTTTCGATATGTTGGCGAATATGAGAATATAAAAAATGATATCTGGCTGGAAGATACAATTAATCTAACGAATGTAGTTGTTTCACAGAATCGAAGTGTTAGGGGAATCATTGAATTTAGTTCTAAGGGCAATAAAATCATAAAGCTTGATGTAGCTTTCCCCGTCTTGCATGGGAAGAATGGTGAAGATGGTACAGTTCAAGGATTGCTGGAGCTGGCGGGTATACCTTTTATTGGCTGTGACACGCTTTCTTCCGCTCTATGCATGGACAAGGATCGAGCACATAAGGTTGTTAACAGTACAGGAATTTCTGTTCCTAAGTCCATAGTTATTCAGAAACCGATAAGTAAAGCTAAACTATATACTGCTGTTCAAGAATTAAAGTATCCCTTATTTATTAAACCTCTACGAGCTGGATCTTCCTTTGGAATAACAAAAATTGAGGGTAAAGAAGAGCTGATAAAAGCTATCGAGGTGGCGTTTGAATATGATCGTGAGGTTATTATTGAAGAAAACATAGAAGGGTTTGAGGTGGGGTGTGCTATCTTAGGCAATCGAGATTTTATTATTGGAAGAGTGGATGAGATAGAATTGACCGATGGATTTTTTGATTTTACTGAAAAATACACCTTAAAAAGTTCAAAGATTCATATGCCTGCAAGAATTGATGCTTCCTGCGAAAAAAGAGTACAAGAAACAGCCCAAGTAATTTACAAAGCCCTTGGATGTTCTGGTTTTGCAAGAGTTGATATGTTTTTAACTCCATCTGGAGAAATCGTGTTTAATGAAGTTAATACCATACCTGGATTTACGTCACATAGTCGTTATCCCAATATGATGAAAGGCATCGGTTTATCCTTTAAAGATTTATTGGTTAAGCTGATAGGGTTATATATAGAAGAATGAAGACTATTACGTTGGAAAGAGAAAAAATATATAGGGGTAATTTGATTTTAGTAAACGCAAACTTTCCATTACGCTCTTTTCAGGAAGAAGGATTAATACCAGCTGACATGAGGTTTCCAGGTATTCGTATAAAAAGTGAAGCGGCTAATCTACTGCAGTTTATTTTAAAGAAAATTAGTTGCTATGACGAGATTGTTCCAGTAAGTGGGTACCGCACGGTGAAAGAGCAAAGAAAAATATATACGGACTCCATGCATGATAACGGAGAAAGTTTCACTAAAAAATATGTTGCACTTCCTAATCATAGTGAGCATCAAACAGGGCTTGCAATTGATCTAGGCATTAGGAAAGAAGAAATTGATTTTATTCGACCTGACTTTCCTTATGAAGGCATTTGTCAGGAATTTCGAAAGGCAGCAGTACGATATGGATTTATAGAACGTTATCAGAGCAGGAAGGAACAGATAACAGGAATTGCACATGAACCCTGGCATTTTCGTTATGTTGGATATCCGCATTCTGAAATTATGAGTAATAAGGGACTTTCTTTGGAAGAGTACAGTGAATTTATTAAGGACTTCCAATACGGGAAGCAACCTTTGAAAATTGAAAATGACGGGAAGCAAATGGAAGTGTTCTATGTACCTTATGAGGGGGAAGGTACAACAATATCGGTAGCTGAGCAGTCGGTTTGTCAGGTGTCAGGTAATAATACGGATGGGTTTATTGTGACGCTGTGGAGGAATAAGGATGACTAAGAATAAAGCTTATACAGGCATTGACTACTTTAGATTTGTTGCGGCATTGTTGGTAGTGGCAATTCATATATCTCCATTGTCTGCTTATAGTGAGACCGGAGATTTCATCTTTACACGTATAATTGCGCGTGTGGCTGTACCATTTTTCTTTATGACATCAGGTTTTTTCTTGATTTCGAGATATAATTATAACAATGATAAGTTAAAAATTTTTATAAAAAAGACAGCGATTATCTATGGGATTGCCATATTACTATATATTCCGTTGAATATTTATAGTGGTTATTTTGCACAAGAAAACCTTCTACCTAAAATGATAAAGGATATCGTCTTCGATGGAACTATGTACCACTTATGGTATCTTCCTGCTTCCATGATGGGAGCAGCAATAGCATGGTTTTCCGTAAAACGATTCGGGTTTCAAAAAGCCTTTATTATTGCATTAACTCTATATGTCATTGGTATGTTCGGAGATAGCTACTATGGAATAACAGAGAAGCTTCCACTTCTTAAAAGTGCGTATGGTTACCTTTTTGAAATTTCAGAGTATACCCGTAATGGCGTCTTTTATGCACCAGTGTTTATTGTAATGGGGGGGATTATCGCCGATAGAGCAGCTCCAGTTTCCATTGGTAAATCAATAGTTGGTTTATTAGTATCCTCTGCTTTATTTCTTGTAGAAGGAATGGTACTGCATAACTACGAGTTGCAAAGGCATGATAGTATGTATATCATGCTTATACCATGTATGTATTTCTTGTTTAGTGCACTAACCCATTGGAGGGGATATCGGATATCTCTTTTTCGAACATCAGCACTCCTTATCTATATCATTCATCCCATGATGATTGTACTTGTGCGGATGTTAGCTAAAATGGTAAATTTGCAAAAACTTTTTGTGGAGGATAACTTTGTTCAATATTTAGTTGTAAGTATATTATCTGTTGCAGTATCCATATTCGGCAGTTATATTTTTTATACTATAATGCATTGGAAAAAGGAGGTAAGCAGACTAGACACAAATATGGACCGTGCCTGGGTTGAAATTGATTTGGATAATTTAAGGCATAATGTAAAAACCTTAAAACAAGCTATGCCAGAGAACTGTGAACTAATGGCAGTTGTAAAAGCAAAAGCCTATGGTCATGGTACCTTCGAAATATCTACCTGTGTAAATCGAATGGGAGTAAAAGCCTTTGCGGTGGCAACAATAGATGAAGGAATTGAATTACGCCATTATGGCATACAGGGAGAAATACTAATACTTGGTTATACAAAACCTATAAGGGCTAAGGAGCTTCATAAATTTAATCTGACCCAGACGTTAATTGATTATGATTATTCGATAGAGCTGAACCAACAGGGGTATCTACTTAAGGTACATATAAAAATTGATACCGGAATGCACCGGCTTGGTTTTGATTCAAAGGACACAGCAAAAATTCAAGAGATTTTTACATTCAAGAACTTCAATATAGCCGGTATCTACACACATTTATGTGTTTCAGACAGTATGCTCACGGAGGATATAGACTTTACACATGGTCAAATTGATCGTTTTTATGAGGTTCTGTCAGTACTCAAGGAGAAGGGAACAACACTTCCCAAAACTCATATACAAAGTAGCTATGGGTTATTAAACTATCCAGAATTAAATTGCGATTATGTTAGAGCAGGGGTCGCGTTATATGGAGTGTTAAGTTCTCCCGGGGATAAAACAAGACTGGACCTTGATTTACGACCAGTCTTGTCATTAAAATCTCAAATTGTACTTATCAGGAAGCTACAAGCAGGAGATAGTTTGGGATATGGACGGGCATTTATAGCAGATAGAGACAGTCAAATTGCAATACTTTCTATTGGCTATGCAGATGGACTGTCAAGAAAACTATCCTGTGGTAATGGTGAGGTATTAATTCACGGCAATAGAGTACCTATCGTGGGAAGAGTATGTATGGATCAAATCGCTGTAGATGTTACTGATATACAAGAGGTAGCTGTAGGAGATATAGTAACATTGATTGGAAGAGATGGAAATGAGGAGTTACTTGCTGCCCAGGTAGCGGATTCTTCTGAAACTATAACGAATGAATGGATGAGCAAAATGGGGGCAAGACTAAAGTTTATTCACTGAGCATTAAACTGAAAGCCTGTGGTTTCCTCTCTGTTTGGCTCTCGACAAACAAAAATAATAGAAAATTATCTTTAGAAAGCAAGCTTTCAAAGCTGATTTTCTATTACTCTGCTGGGTTCTGAACAGTTACAAATTATCATAATCTTCGTTTACTTGACTTAATGAACCTCGAAATGTATACTAAAGTGGTGTTTATTTTTCTAGATGTGATAATAATAGATTTATACATAGAAAAAGCAGTATTCATTTTATGGAGGAGACTTTATGGGCGAAGATAATGTAAGCAGAATAGAGTATAAGGATAAAGAAATCATTCTGATAGCAACTGCACATGTTTCAAAAGAAAGTGCTGAGCTTGTAAAAAAAGTGATAGAAGAGGAACGTCCGGATAGTGTGTGTATAGAGCTTGATGATGACAGATATCAGAATATTATAAAGCCGAAATCTTGGGAAAATACAGACTTAATTAAAGTTATTAAATCGAAAAAAGTAGGGTTTATGGTGGCTAATCTTTTCCTGGGCTCCTATCAAAAGAAGATGGCTGAAAAACTGGGAAATCCTGTTGGTGGAGAAATGATTCAGGGAATGGAAAGTGCTAAGGAGGTTGGTGCAACCTTAGTGTTAGCAGACCGAAAGATTCAAACAACATTTCTACGCATTTGGAGAAAGCTGAATTTCTGGGATAAATCAAAATTAATTGGTAGCCTATTGTTTACATCAGACGATGATACTGATATTACTAGTGATGATTTAAGCAAACTTTTAGAGGAAGATATGATAGAGGCAGCAATGTCTGGCTTAAAAAAGGAATTTCCCAAGGTTGGAGAAATTCTTATCAGTGAGAGAGACCAATACCTGGCAGCAAAGATAAAGGAAGCACCGGGTAAGAAGATAGTTGCAGTTCTAGGTGGCGGACATGTGCCTGGAATTAAGCAGGAAATATTCAAAGAGCAGGATATTGAAGCTATTTCGGTGGTTCCACCAAAAAGTTCTTTTTCAAAGATTGCAGGATGGATTATTCCTGCAATTATAACAGGCCTACTGGTGTATTCCTTTGTTATGAATTTTCAAACAGGCTTACAACAACTATCTGCATGGATTTTGTGGACAGGTTTACTTGCAGCAGCTTTCACTGCGGTGTCTCTGGCACATCCGCTTAGTATACTCACTTCCTTTGTGGCAGCGCCATTAACAACATTACACCCGTTACTTGCTTGTGGTTGGTTTACAGGAATTGTTGAGGCCTTTATTAAGAAACCTACCGTAAAAGATGTTGAAAATATTCAGACGGATATCTTCACGATTAAAGGGTTTTTCACAAACCGTTTGCTAAAAACAGTTTTAGTTATGTTTATGGCTAATTTGGGGGCGTCCATTGGTACCTTTATCGCTGGTACAAGCCTGATTAAAAGTTTGTTCTAAGAGATATCATAAACTTATTAATTTGTTAAAAAAGATTCATTAAAATGTTAAAAAATAGGAGTATGATTGTCCTAATGGCCAGTCGTACTCCTATTTCTTATGTTGTAGCAGTTATAACGCATTCTCATATATGTGTTACCTGCTCGTAGTTTAGCGGACAATTGGCTGGCTGGTCCGTTTTATATAGAATTTTGAAATAACAGCTTTACAATTGGTTTATTTTATGGTAAAAATATATTGAATATAAATTCAATGAATTTAAAATCAACGAAGCTGAGTTAATAAATCAAATAAAATATAAAGGATATAAAATGGGAGTTAGAGAAGAGCAAAAAGAGCAAAGAAGAATGGAAATATTGAATGCAGGATTGGAGTTATTTGTTATAAAAGGATATATGGAAACTAAGATTTCTGATATAGCTAAGAAGGTTTCTATGAGTACGGGGCTTCTATTCCACTATTTTGAATCAAAAGAAAAACTATATATGGAATTAGTAATGATGGGACTGGAAGGTACGAAATATCCAACACAGCAAGCATATGAATCAGCTATTATGTATTTTGAGCAATTTACAGAACAGTTATTTACGATGATGCAAGTGCAGCCCTACATTGCGAAAATGTTTGTATTAATGGCACAGGCACAGCGCAGCGAAGGTACTCCGAAGGAAATACGTGAAATAGCCTTGCAGGTAGATACCATAGAGAGATTTATTCCAATTGTAGAACAAGGACAAAAAGAGGGTTCGATACGAGCAGGTGATGCGAGAACATTATCCGTTGCGTTTTGGTGCAGTATTCAGGGGATTGCAGAATTATATGCGATGCAGCCCGATATGACTCTTCCTGAACCAGAGTGGATTGTCGATATAGTGAGAGGAGAAAGGAAGTTATGAAAAAGATAGTAATAATCGGTGGTGGTATTGCAGGCTTAAGTGCGGGGATATATGCCAGGAAATCAGGATATGATGTGGAAATCTATGAAAAAAATCCTATTGCGGGTGGACAATGTATGGGGTGGGATCGGAAGCAGCATCATATTGACAATTGCATTCAATGGTTAACAGGAACTCATAAAAATTCTACCCTACGAAAATTATGGGAAGATATTGGAGCGCTAACTTCTGATACACAATTTGTAGAGAACGATAAATTCTATACAAGTATTATTGGTGGAAAATGTTTGACTCTTTGGAGAGATATTGACAAAACTAGAAAAGAACTGCTTCAGCTGTCACCGGAGGATGAACATGAAATAAACAAGCTTTTGGATCACGTAGAATATGCTGCCTGTTGCCAAATGCCTGTGGAAAAACCTATGGATATGATGAATGTTATCGACTATATTAAATTGGGAAAATCAATGAGGAATATGCCCAAGGTATTAAAAGAATATGGAAAAATAAATATGGTAGATTTGGCAGATCGATTTAGACATCCTTTATTAAAGATATTACTTACGGACTATATGCCAAAGGAATATCAAGCTTCAGCATTTCTTATTTCCTATGCTTCTGTGAGCAGCGGTAATGGAGAGATACCGGTGGGCGGTTCTTTGGCTATGGCAAATCGAATGAAAGATAAATTTCTTAATCTTGGTGGAAGGTTATATTGTAATAGCGCTGTGAAAAAGATATTAATTGAAAATAACAAGGCAGTCGGTATTGAGTTAAAAAATGCTGAAACTGTAACTGCGGATTATGTGATAAGTGCCACAGATACTATGGAGATGTTTGATAAGTTATTAGGTCAAAATTATATGAACAAAACATGGTCAGCTTGCTATAAAGACGAGCAAAGTTATCCTTTGAGCAGTGGATTTCAGGTCGCCTTTTCGATTGATCAAGATTTTTATCTATATAAAGGTACAATAATCGTGGATTGTAATCCGTTTGAGATAAATAAGAATAAGTTTAATCGAATGTCTTTAAAATCATTTCAAAATGAGAAGGAATTTGCTCCGGAAGGAAAAACAGTATTACAAACAAATGTGATACAATATGATGAGGATTATAGATACTGGAAGGGATTAACCAAAGAGGAGTATAAACATAAGAAACAGGAACTGGCAGAAATAATAAAGGATAGAATTGTGGAACGGTTTCCTGAACTTTCTGGCCATATAGAAATACTGGATTGCTGGACGCCACTTACTTATGAAAGATATTGTAATTCCTACCATGGAGCATTTATGAGTTTTATAATTAAAAAGGATGTAAAATCCTTTCAAGAGAAGGGAATAGTAGAAGGTTTAACAAATGTGTTTATCGCTAGTCAGTGGATTATGGCACCAGGAGGACTCCCTGTGGCAGCAGCAGCTGGAAAGTTCGCAGTACAGAGAATATTGAAAAAAGAGAAGCGTAACTACAAAATCTAAATAGAGAAAATTAGCTGGAAGAAAATAACCAAAAGAGTTAAACTAGAATGCAAAAATTTTGGCTAAGAGAAACTAAATAATAAGAATTGGCCTTTTACAATGCCAGGTAGTATTGTAAAGGAAGAGTGAAAAATAGAGAGGTAAATAGTAATGAGAATTGAAACAGAAGAATTAATTATACGTAATTTTGAATTAAGGGATGAAAATGACCTTTGTGAATATATGTTGCAGCGCATAAATGCTGAATTTGAGGCGTACCCGGATTTTACTGCTCTTAAAGCAAAAGAAACGATAGAGTTTAGAGTACATAGTGATGAGTTCTATGCAATAGAGTTAAAGGAAGAACATAAGGTTATCGGTAACATCTATCTGGGAAATAGAAATTTCAATACAAGAGAGCTAGGTTATGTGTTAAATGAGAACTATCATCAGAGAGGTTACGGGAGTGCTGCCAGCAAAGCGGTAATTGATTATTTTTTTAGCCAAGGGATACATCGAATTTATGCAGAATGTGCGCCACAAAATACTTCCTCCTGGAAGCTGATGGAGAAGATAGGAATGAGGCGGGAAGCGTACTTTAGAAAAAATGTTTCCTTCAGACAGGATGAAAAGGGGAATCCAATCTATTGGGATACCTTTGTTTATGCAATACTCAATCCAATGGACGAAAACACGCTAAATGCTTAATGAAATAAATAGTAAAAATGGCAGCCTGCTTCCAGGCTGCCATTTTTACTCAAATATATATTAATTTGTTTTTGTTCATTAACAATGGAAGGCAGTGCATTTGATAGGGCTATTCTTTGTCATTGACGATCTTTCTACTGGTCAATTCTTGAATTCTTTCTGCAAGTTGTCTGCCGTAGCGGCGGTGTGCCTTAAGGCTTGGATGTTGGTTATCAGCACTTAAACCATCCTTAGGGTCCGGTGTAAACCACTCGCTGTACATGTATGGGGTAGTGGAATTGGAGTTAACACGATCAATAACATTTTCAATCTGAGGTTTTAATTCGCTTCCCATAGCGCCTAAGCAAGCAATAATGATACAGTCTGGATAGTTGCTCTTTATTTCTTCGGCAAAGCGGACGTATTCGTTTTCGAATTCTTCGTAGCTAAATTTCTTTCCCGGACCAACACCGGCGCGGTCGTTGGTTCCAAGATTAATAATAACTACATCTGCCTGATATTCGGAAAAATCCCATTCCACCGGCTTGCCCTTTTGAGAATAAATTTGAGGATCAACATAAGGCCATTGAGTTGGAAGGTCAAGTAAGTGATCACCAAAAAGGCTGGAGATTAAGCCGTTACCCGAAATTGCAATAGTGTTCAGGTCTGCATCCAAGAGGCGAGCAGTTTCGGCGGCATAGGTGGACCAGCCGTCCGACATCAGACCCTGATAAGCTTCCGCAGTATAGATGCCGTCACCTGCTGAAATGGAATCACCAATAACTTCAATCTTAAAATCCTTAGGCTCGGGAATAGTTGCCAGCCTGGCCTTGGAAGTGTTATTTGCTAATACCTTTAATTCACTGGCGCCAAAGGCTACGCCTGTCAAAGTGCCAAAGTAGCCGCGGTCGCGCTTGCGTACCGTTATAGTGTGATACCCTTCTTCCAATCCATCAATAAGGGTATACCATTCTTTGGGTTTGTCCAGTTTAATAACATGTGCATCCTCCGGTTCTGTTTTATCATCTACGAAGACTGATATAAATGCAGTACCTTCGTTCATGTTCAGGGTTACAGGAGGTGTATTAAGAGTCAGCAGAGCTTCAATACCTGTACCGTAGAAACAAAAGGTAAACCCGGAATTTGACCAGCTGAACTGTACAGTGCCTGTATTTTTATTTTCAAAAAATCTGCCTAGCAATCTTACATTGTTTTTGTTTACAGAATAGTTTCCGTTTTTTAAGTCTGGTGCAATTGTCTCGAAGTCCCCGCTCTTACTGCAACCGCTAAAAATACCCAGAAGTGATGTGGTTGCCATAAAAAAAGTTAAAGTCTTTAATATTGTGCTATGTTTCATAATAATATCGCCCTTTCAAAATATGTTTTTGCTATGGAGTTCATTTCATACATGTGTCAAAAAAGGTTATAAATAATTTTGCATAGTAATTTAATGCATAGTAATTTAATGCAAGTAATTTAATGCAAGTAATTTAGTGCAAGTAATTTAGTGCAAGAAATTTAGTGCAAGTAATTTAGTGCAAATAATTTAGTGCAAGTAATTTAGTGCAAGAAATTTAGTGCAAGAAATTTAGTGCAAGTAATTTAATGCAAGAAATTTAGTGCAAATAATTTAATGCAAATAATTTAGATTTTAAATAAAATTATATATAAGAAGTAACAAGTTCCATATTTCCTTTTAATTGATACGTACCATAGTCATATGGAAGAATAAAATTATCACCCTTCTTTATTGGAATGCCGTCAATTTCTCCACTACCTTTTATTACAGTGCAATTTAAAAACTTATGAGTCTGTATAAAATCCTGTTGTCCGTGAAGCGCAACTCTCTGGACGGTGTATAAATCACTGTGAATCAATAGTTCGGTATCATACTCAGCATAATTAGAATATACACGATCAACCTTAAATTCGGTATTCGGACATCGTATCACATCGATACTTTTATCTATATGAAGTTGTCTGGGCCTGCCATTTTCCAATCTGTCGTAATCATACAAACGATAGGTAACATCACTGTTTTGTTGTATCTCTAAGATTAATGTTCCGGCTTTAATTGCATGCACTGTTCCCGGCTCTATTTGAAAAAAATCACCTTTTTTAATAGCTTGGGTATGAATAAGTTCCTTGAAACGATGGTTATGAATCATTTCACTTAACTCTTTTTTGTCCCTTGCGTTATGTCCGATTACGATTTCTCCATTGGGATTACAATCTAATATGTACCAGCACTCGGTTTTTCCCATGGACCCATTTTCATTTACTTTGGCATAGGAGTTGTCAGGGTGAACTTGAATGCTTAAGTCTGCTTTTGCATCAATTATTTTGGTTAGGAGAGGGAATATCTCACCACTGGCCATGCCAAAGAGTTCTCTATGATTGTCCCATAACCAGCTTAGAGTTTTTCCTTGATATTTGCCGTATTTTATTCTGTTGTCACCGTTTTTATGAGCACTGATGACCCAGCATTCTCCGATATGGTCATTGGTTAGCTCATATCCAAATTCTGTTTTTAGTTTGCTGCCACCCCAGATCATTGATTTGAACACGGGCTCCAAGAAAATAATATTGTTCAAATTTATAAATCCTCCTATTTAATAAAATAATTAATTATGAGATAAAAAAGCTCTTTTACCAAGTTCTAAAGCTCCAATAATCCCTTGATTGTCCTCAAGACTGGCAGGGACAATGTAGGTATCAAGTGCTTGTAACTCTTTTGTATGGATGTAATTTGCATTTAATTCTTTTACAGAATTTCGTATCAGCGGAAATAGCTGCTCTTGATGCATTACTCCTCCGCCTAATATAATTTTTTGAGGAGAATAGGTATAGATATAATTCGTAATAGCCTGAGCGATATAATATGCCTCTAATTCCCAGACCTGATGACTGTACTTTAGTGAATTAGCCGGGGCACCCCATCGCGCCTCGATCGCAGGACCAGCAGCTAATCCTTCCAGACAATTATGATGATAAGGGCATTTTCCTGTGTAGGTATCGTTCTCATGAACTCGTAGTAGGATATGGCCTGCTTCGGGATGCAGCATTCCATGTAATAATTCGCCATTTAGATATACACCAACTCCGACACCAGTTCCAATCGTTATATAGACAGCCGACTCCAATCCTTTCGCACAACCGAAGGTTACTTCGCCTAGTACGGAACCATTTACGTCCGTGTCGAAGCCGATTGGTATCTCTAATGCTTTCTTTATATTGCCGACAATATCATAATCCCGCCATGCAATTTTGGGGGTCGTGGTGATATGTCCATACGTTGAAGAATTCAGATTAACATCAATTGGACCAAAGCATCCAATTCCTAAGGCGTTAATTTTTCTGTCCTTAAAATAGTCAATAATCTTAGGGATAGTAATTGCCGGGCTATCTGTAGGGATGGACTGTCTCTCGTAAATAGTTCCGTTCTCATCACCGATGGCACAGATCATTTTAGTTCCACCGGCTTCTAAAGCTCCGATTATCATAGGAACCTCCTTTATCAGGGTTATAATTTGTAGTTAGCTGGTTCTTGTAACCAGACTTTGGTATTATGCAGTTTAAGTTAGGATTGTGATTTCTGGCAAGTATCTGATGTAAAGTTGATGATAAATAAAGTATACAATATAATATAATAAAATTCGAAATAAATAATGTAATAATATATTGTATTATAAAATTACGTAAATAAAATTGCAACATAAAAATAATAAATTAAGATAATATTTTAAAATGAAATGAAAAGTTTATAGGACAAAAAATTTAAAGTCGATAAAAGTTCGGAGGAAAAATTAGAAAATATAATTGCAATAGGCTTGTTAAGCTGATTTTATGCTATTATAGTTTTAAAATTTTAGCTGTAACTGGTTATTGACAGGTCATTACAAATAAAATAAAATAGGCGAGTAAAAATATACTAATATAAAATAAAAAACATACATTAAATTATTAAGATATTAATATGTGCAATTATAATGTCCTATAATGAAAATGGAAGAGCAGGAAAGGGATAGGGGAATAACAATGAAACCACTACAAACAGAGGATGTAATATTAGATAGTTATGAGAGTAATAAAGATCGTCCATTAAAAACCTTATTTGCGATGTATAAAGGAAATTATTTTAAGTTTATAATGTCAGCCTTTTTTTATGTAATTAAACATAGTCCTTCCTGGGTTATGCCTATTATAGTTGCCAACATTATAAATTGTATTACATATCAAGAGAGAAACGCTTTAAATACTATCTTCTTGAATTCGGCAGTAATCATGACGTTGTTGTTACTCAATGTACCTATGAATTATTTGCATGTTCGTTTCGGGAGCAGGGTAATACGATTTGTAGAAGCGGGACTGCGAAGCGCCTTGGTTAGAAAGTTACAGCAGCTTTCCATATCTTATCACAAGGATGTGCAGTCGGGCCGCATTCAGTCAAAGGTAATGCGCGATGTGGAAGCGGTAGAAGCTTTGTCTTCCCAGTTGTTTGTTGGATTGTTAAATGTACTGATTAACATAGTGGTAGCTCTGGGGATAACTGCTTTCAAGAACAAGGTTGTATTTGTGTTTTTTCTGCTTACGATACCGGTAGCAGCTTTAACCATTGTTATGTTTCGGAATAAAATCAAAAATCAAAACCATCGATTTAGAAAAGAAGTAGAGGCAACCTCTGCCAAAATTATGGAGATGGAGGAGATGATACCGGTTACCAGAGCCCATGCCCTGGAAAAATTAGAAGTACAGAGAATGCAAGCCCAAGTGAGAAATGTGGCAGAAGAAGGGTATCGCTTAGATATTATACAGGCAAATTTCGGATCTGTAAGCTGGGCAGTTTTTCAGGCATTTCAGGTAGGATGTTTAGTGTTTACTGGCATATTGGCTATGAAGAGTAATATACAGGCAGGAGATATCGTTCTTTACCAGAGTTATTTTACAACAATTATTGCCCAGGTGTCGTCCTTGATTACGTTAATGCCTACTATGGCAAAGGGGCTGGAGTCTGTTTCCAGTATAGGAGAGGTTTTAAATGCGCATGATGTGGAGGATAATCGGGGGAAACGAAAGATAGAAAATTTAGAGGGTAATTTTGAATTTAAAGGTGTTGAGTTTCAGTATAATAATTCTGTGAATAAAGTGTTAGATGGTCTGGATTTAAAAGTGAAAGCTGGTGAAACCATTGCATTAGTTGGTGAATCCGGTGCTGGAAAATCTACGGCATTAAATCTGCTAATAGGATTTATCGAGCCAACACAAGGAGTTTTATTGGTTGATGGATTGGATCTAAAGGAAATTAACCTTAGAAGTTATCGAAAACATATAGCGGTGGTACCACAAAATACAATCCTATTCTCGGGCTCTATTCGTGATAACATAACATATGGACTGCCAACCGTTGACCATACGCAATTGGCAGAAGCAGTTAAAGCGGCTAACTTAACCGATTTGATTACCAGCCTGCCAGACGGTTTGGATACGTTGATTGGTGAGCATGGTAATAAATTGTCCGGTGGACAAAGGCAGAGGATTTCTATTGCTCGAGCAATCATACGTGATCCTAAAGTTATTATTTTTGATGAAGCTACCTCTGCTTTGGATAGTGTTTCTGAAAAGCTGATACTGGATGCCCTGGATAATCTAATCAAGGGCAGGACGACTTTTATTGTAGCGCATCGCCTTTCTACCATTCGAAAAGCGGATAAAATATGTGTAGTCCGTGATGGTATGTGCACAGAATTTGGTACCTACGAAGAGTTGATGGCCCTAAAGGGTGAGTTTTACCGAATGAAGGTTTTGCAGTCGTAAGTGGAATGGAATGTGTAAAATAAAATGAAACGACAAGCTGTTTCGCTTGTCATGAACTGAAAAACCTAGGAGATAAGTTGTAAAATCAACTTATCTCCTAGGTTTTTTATAAAAAGTGAATGTAGTTTAATTTAACTAGTTATACCGCTGCGTTCTCTTGGAATACATGGCTATGCATAAGGATTAGTACCAATGGAGTCACGAATGATTAGTGATACACCGGATAGAAGCTTGGTATTATTGCCTTGAACTTTCCCTTGAATTGCGCTCATTAATAAATGGGTTGCATTCGCTCCGATTTCATTAAAATTCTGCCTTACAGTGGTTAAACCAATAGAGGTATTGTGTGCTGAATCCCAATCATCAAAACCGATAATGGAAACATCTTGTGGGATACGAACGCTGCGTTCAGTTAGGTTTTGGATTATTTTAATTGCTAACCTGTCGTTACAACAGAAGAGAGCAGTGATATCACGGTCGAGTATTTGTTTTTTTAGTAAATCGTAGTCAATATTAACTAAGAAATTATCCTTAGTTACTTCAAGTCCTGCTTGTCTCATTGCACTGCAATAACCATCATAACGTTCTTGTTCTGAATTAAGAAAAAAGTGATATCCGGCAAATTTTATTTTAGTGTGTTTTAATTGCAGCAACTCGTTAGTTGCCAGAACGGCGCCATCATAATTGCAACAGCCTGCAAAATAACAAGGGTGATTGACGTTATAACGATCCAGCAAAACATAGGGGATATTCTTTTGTTCAATTAACATGTAATTGCTTTTGCTTTTTATCGGGTCATAGGGATAAATAATAAACCCGTCGATGTTTCTGTCCAACATCTTTTTAATTGTCTCGGCTTCCTGGGTTAAATTATTGCTTGTCCATTCAACGATGAGAGAATAGTTATATTCCGCAGCCATGCTTTGTGCACCCTTTATTATTTTCATATAGGATACATCAAAGTAGTCTTCTGCAGAGAGCACCAGAGCAAATAATTTGCTTGCGGATTCTTCTGAAACGGGGTCGTTTACGAAAGTACCTTTTCTTTTGGTTCGTTTAATATAACCTTCATTTGCTAATTCAGACAAGGCTTTACGAATTGTTATTCCACTTACATGAAACATCTCGGAATACTCTTCTTCGCTTGGTAGCTTATCGTTTGGCTTCAGTTCACCACTCTGGATTTTATCCATAATTGATTGCTTAACAACCGAGTATTTTAGGCTTTTACTCATTCATAATCTCCTTTTATCTACTATTTAAAACAAAAATAATGCATTTATATTAATATCATTTAAAAGATAATTGCTTTGATTTTAATGGAATAAAATGTTTTATGTAATCTTGCCATCTTACTAATTATATCAAAAACAGCAGTAATAATTAAAGTATACATTAATTTTTATGAAAATCAAGATAATTTTTTTTGTTTCATAAAAACTTTATAATAATGAATTTTAATTATGATGTTGCGAGGTAATTTTAACATCATATGGATGACACAGGTAATGTATTACAAAATAAGTAATGAATTTTACAATTAATATAAGTGTTGACAAAGATCGTTGTATGGTGTTATATATAAAAAAGTATACTAATAATATAATAAAAATATATTATAATTAATTAAGAACTAATATATATGCGTTAATAATGATATAAAGGGGGATACTTTGATGAGTTTTGACTTTGTAAAACATGCAAGGTTTATGGGACGCTTTGATTTAAGTGATCCATCTGTGCCAAAATGTGGTTGGGTGAATAGCGCGGTATTTATACGGTTTAGGGGAAATCAAATTAATATGATTGCAGAAGATTCCGACGGCAATGGTCATGTTGAAATCGTACTGGATGGGATAGCCCGCAACTGGATACCGCTTCATAAAGGTATTCACGAATATGTAATTGACGATGGAGTGGACGATGGGATACATACTTTGGAAATACATAAACGTACGGAAATTTTATATGGAGATATTAAATTTCATGGCTTCACTCTTCCAAAGGGAGGGGAATTTCTGTCTGCTCCTGCACCAAAAGAGTTAAAGTTAGAATACTATGGAGATTCTATCACGAATGGCTGCGGCAACGGGCATCCACATGTGTTAAGAGATGCACCACATCTGGACGATGGATATATGTCCTATGTGGGAATTAGTGCCCGATTACTTAATGCTGAATATCACACCTTGGCTATATCTGGAATTGGAATGCTCCAGGATGCTATGGGTAATATCAATGGATTACCGCCTCATTTTTATGATACTCTTGGAAAAGGTTCTGTTCCCTGGGATTTTTCGAAGTATATAGCGAACGGAGTTGTTATTAATTTAGGTCAAAATGATTATTCAAATCCGATTGACGATGAAAAATACATAGCTGCTTATATTGATTTTTTAAATGAGATTTTAAAGAAGTATCCTGATACTTACATATTTTGCTGTGTTGGAACGATGAATAATAACTATATTGCAAGCGTGGAAAGAGTGGTATCGGAGTTTGTAAAAAAAGGTAACGATAAGATTTATTGTGTTGATTTGGGATTGATTCATCCGGAGGTTGAAGGTTGGGGCGGTGGCTTCCATCCAAGTACGCAGACGCATTTTCGAATGGGTGCCGAACTTGCCGCGTTTATCTCTGAAAAAACAAATTGGCCTTTGTTAAAAAGACCAACGATTGCAACCTGGTGTTAAGATGCATTTGTTATATAGATCCATCCTAAGTAACTTAAATAAAAAGCTTAATAGATTGGTGTTGATTGATTATGAAAAAGATAGATCTCGTTAATGTTAAAATGGGTACCAGATCCACGCCCAGATATTCCAATGGGAATACCCTTCCTTTTACACAAAGACCTTGGGCAATGGCAGGATTTGCGCCTCAAACCTCCAGTGAGCGTGGCCCCTGGTATTATTATCCTGATGATCGAAGCATTGAAGGGGTGCGCCTGACTCATCAGCCGAGTCCGTGGATTAGGGATTATGGAAATCTTGTATTAATGCCGCAGAGCGGCAAGCCTTTTATGACGCCTGGGGATAGGTGGTCGGGTTATATGCCTGAAAAGACTATCTTAAGACCGGACTATATGTTTATTGAATTTTTGCGATACGGAACCAGCCTGGAACTTACACCTACTTATAGAGGTGCAAGTATTAAATTGAAATTTGCCACAGAAGAACAACCAAGACTGGGATTGTTTCCGGTACAAGATAAATTTGCTTGCGAGGTAGATCAAGTTAATCGTATTGTTCGGGGGTGTACAACGGCAATTAATTATCGCCATGCAAATAATTACGCCATGTACTTTGTTATGAAGTTTGACTGTGATTTTTTATTAGAGGAAAGTGTCAATGGAGAAGAGGGAGCGAATATCGCTTTAAACTGTAAAGAGGAAGCTGCAATACAATTGGCAATCTCTTATATCAGCCCGGAACAGGCGATGCTTAATCTGGAACAGGAATTATCGAACAAAACCTTTGAACAGATACAACAAGAAGGCAGCCAGGAGTGGGAGGAGCTGCTTGGAAAAATAGAGATTGAAGCTGCTGATGAAGAGCAGAGGAAGATTTTTTATTCCTGTCTATATAGGGCATGTATTTTTCCGCATATGTTTCATGAGTTTGATAGTAAGAATCAGCCCATTCACTATTGTACCCACGACGGTAAGGTAAGGGAAGGACTCCTGTATACAGATAATGGCTTTTGGGATACCTTTCGGACGGTGTATCCGTTGTATGCAATTGTATTTCCAGACAAATATGCAGAAATAATGCAGGGATATGTGAATTTTTACAAGGATTGCGGCTGGCTGCCGAAGTGGCCATGCCCGGGTGAAATCGGAGCGATGCCTGGAACGCTGATTGATGGAGTAATAGCAGATGCGGCGGTGAAGGGAATTATAAAGGGCAAAATCCTTGAAGATGCTTTTGAAGGTATGCTCAAACATGCAGAACAGGATGCTGTTGATATTCCAAATGGAAGAAAAGGTGTAAGTGATTATCATACCTATGGCTATATACCAAGAAATAAATATGGAGAAAGTGTAAATCATACTCTGGATTATGCCTATGGAGACTTTTGCATCGCGCAGGTTGCTAAACTGCTTGGTAGGGCTGATGTGGCAGAAAAGTACTATGAAACATCAAAATACTATAAGAATTTGTTTGATCCTGTTACTGGTTTTATGAGAGGGAAGGATACTTATGGCAGGATGGCGGAAGACTTCAATCAATATGCCTGGGGAGGGGATTACTGCGAGGGCGGTCCTTGGCAAAATTCCTTTGGTGTGTATCATGATATTGATGGATTAATGGAGTTGTACGGCGGCAAGCAGGCACTTCTTGAAAAACTGGAGGAATTATTCAACGGTCCGAGAACATATGATGTTGGAAAGTACCGCAGTGAGATTCATGAAATGACGGAAATGGCATGTTATGATTTTGGACAGTGCGCAATCTCCAATCAACCCAGCTTTCATCTGCCTTGGTTGTTTGCTATGGCTGGTGATCAGGAAAAGACGGACTACTGGGTTGCAAAGATAGCGAAAGAAGCATTCTCCAGTGATGAAAATGGATATCCCGGTGACGAAGATAATGGAAGCCTGTCTTCTTGGTATATCCTGGCTACGCTGGGTCTGTACTCGGTATGTCCCGGAAAGGAAGAGTATATTAAAAATAAGCCTTTAGTGGAGAGGGCGACAATACATTCTGTAAAGGGTGACATTGTTATTAATAAAAATAGGAATGGTTCTGTAATTACATATAATGAATTGATGAATCAAAAGAAAGCATAGATGCTGTGTGGTGCATCATGGCTGATAGAGAAGGGAGATTTTAATGTATTCATTTGAAAAAAATACACTAAAACGAATTGATAACTTTTTTGAAAGATTAGTACATAAATATCATAAAATTCTTAATGATTTAACGTGTACGGCGTATATAACCAGAGAACCGGTGCCTTTTTCGGAACGATTTTCCGGAGATAAGAAAGAAATTAAGATTGGGGATCACTGGGGTGACTTGTTTGATTGCGCGTGGTTTCATTTCACTGGAAAAGTACCGGAAGGTTATAAGGCGGAAGAATTAGTGCTGTTGATAGACGTGAGCGGAGAAGGTTTGTGTTTTGATGAAAAACGTGGTGCTGTAACCGGTATTACCCATGGAAGTGTAGCGTGGGAATTCGGTTCCGTACGCAAGCACACAGTACCTTTAAACCTGTTAACGGTAAATGAAGGTATGATCGATCTTTGGGTGGATGCGGGTTGTAATGACCTGTTTGGTAAGTATATTGACAGCGGTGAGTTGAAAGAGGCGCATATTGCACTGCTGTACCCGGAACTCCGGGCTTTCTATTATGATTTCTATGTGCTGAAGGATGCACTTGCGAATTTAAATGAAGGGCCAAGACGTTCCTGCATTATTAAAGCGTTAAATGATGCGATAAATGTAATTTATGATTATACGGAAGAAGAAGCGATAACAGCGCGGGCGATATTGAAGAAGGAGTTGGATAAGGTTGGGGGAACTCCTTCTCTAACCGTTAATTGTATTGGGCATTCCCATATAGACCTGGCGTGGTTATGGCCGATTCGAGAGACAATTCGAAAGGGTGCCCGTACTTTTGCTACGGTAAACCATATGATGGATCGGTATGAGGATTACAGATTTGGTGCCAGTCAACCACAACTGCTACAATGGATGAAGGAGTATTATCCTCAATTGTTTGAGACGATTAAGCATCGAGTGAAAGAGGGGAGATTTGAATTACAGGGTGGTATGTGGGTTGAAGCTGATACCAATTTGTCTGGCGGTGAAGCATTGGTTAGACAAATTCTCTATGGAACTCGTTTCTGGAAAGAGGAATTTGGAGTTGAGGTGGATAATGTATGGCTCCCGGATGTTTTTGGTTATACCGGGGCACTGCCCCAGATTATGCAGAAAAGTGGTTTAAAATACTTTATGACCCAAAAGTTATCCTGGAACGAACATAACAACTTCCCTTATCATACGTTTCGATGGAAGGGAATTGATGGTTCTGCAGTATTAACCCATATGCTTCCGGAGGAGACCTATAATAGTCAGGCATCTCCGACGACCATTCGTACTGTTGAGAGGAACTATCATGAAAAGGGCGTCTCGGATCAGGCTTTGGTGCTTTTTGGTATCGGTGACGGTGGTGGCGGACCTGGACCATATCATCTGGAGAAGTTAGCAAGACTTAAGAATTTTGCTGATTTTTCTCCTGCGGTACAACGTTTTGCTTCGGAGTTTTTTCATGATTTAGATCATAATACCGAAGAATATCCGATGTGGAGTGGTGAGCTGTATTTTGAAAATCATCGCGGTACCTATACAACTCATGCAAGAAATAAGAAGTACAACCGACTTATGGAGCAAGCTTTAAGAGAATTGGAATTTGCATCGGTACTTGCACTAAAGTATGCTAAGTTTGATTATCCGAAAGATGAACTTGATGTAATCTGGAAGGAAGTTCTTCTCTATCAATTCCATGATATCATCCCGGGTTCGTCGATTAAGCGTGTTTATGATGAGTGCATTCCGCGATATGAGATTATGTATCAAAGAGTGTGTGAGTTGACCAAGGAAATTTATCAATCTTTATTAAAAGATGTGGTAGCGGTGAATTCTCTTTCTTTTATAAGAAATGAGTATGTAAAGAAGGCGGATAAATGGTATCAGGTTACAATTCCTTCGATGGGTTATGCGGTACTTGGTGACGAGGCGATAATTAGCCCTGCATTAGCTGTAACCGGTAATACGATAGAGAATGAGCAGCTGAAAGTGACCTTTTTAGAGGATGGTTCCATCTCGTCGATATATGACAAGAGCAATAACAAAGAGGTGCTTCCTGAAGGAAGTGTTGCGAATAAATTGAATATATACAATGATGAAGACGGAGATGCCTGGAACATTGAGGTCTACTATGACGAGCAAAAGCCAAGAGAATTCAGGCTTATCAGTCAGAGTTCTTTCCTGGAGGGTGTGGATGCTATCATGCTTCAGGAATATAAATATGGTAATTCAACACTTACACAAAAAGTACGTATCAGACAAGGCAGCGGATATGTGGAATTTGATACGCGGGTTGATTGGCAGGAAGAAAAGGTTATGCTGCGAACAGCCTTCCCTGTAGACGTATATGTGGATGAAGTTACCTGTGATATTCAATTTGGAAACTTAAAACGCCCTACCCATAAGAATACTACCTGGGATAAAACACAGTTTGAAAAATGTGCGCATAAGTGGATTGATTTATCCAGAGATGATTATGGCGTGGCATTAATGAATGACTGTAAGTATGGGCATAAAGTTTTTGATAATGTAATGGATATGGCGCTGCTGCGAAGCAGTGTAAGCCCTGGAAAAGAAGCGGATCAAGGAGAACATGAATTCCGTTATGCTCTTTATCCTCATGCAGGGAATGAAAAAGCTGCAAAGGTAGAGCAAGTTGCCTTAGCTTTCAATCATCCTGTGGCTATTTATGAGGGCGGTGCAGATAATGTAATGCCGGTAAGCTATCTGTCCGTAGATTGTGCCAATATAGAGATTGTTTCTGTGAAACGTGCTGAGGATAGCGAGGATATAATTGTGAGAATGTATGAAACAAATGGTATTCGCACAAGCTGCATTCTTGATCTTCCTGCTGATGTTCAGAGAGTAACAAGGTGTAATCTCATGGAACAAAAGGAAAAGGCTCTGGAATGTAAAGGCTCTAAGGCAGTGCTTGAATTTAAGCCGTTTGAAATTATTACAATTTCTCTGGAAGATTAGGAGTTGAAATACTGCTGTTGTGAAGTGGTTCATAACAGCAGTTTCAAAGAGTGGTACAGCCATATTAAAGTATGTTAACTTTAGGGAGAAGGATAAAGAGGTAGGATAGATGAATGTCAGGGAAGAAAGAAAAAGATTTGATGAACATTATGAAAGTAAGGAAGCGGTAATACTTAAGTTTCGTGGTGTTGACGGATATGATGTTTATAACTGCTCCATCCCATTTAATTGGGAAGATAAACGTTATATTTTTGGAAGGGTGGAACGCAGAGATGAATGGATGCGTTCCTGGGTACGTCTTTTTGAGGAAGTTGGAAAGGACGAGTGGAAACTTGTTCCGGATTCTATGATCTACCAGTTGGAGGATCCTTATATCAGTAAGGTGCAGAAGCAATTTATTCTGGGCGGGACCCATGTTAAGGTGAAATCCGGCCAATTGGATACTTATTATGGTTATTTTTATAAGGGTACTAACCTTAAGGATCTGTATTATTTTACAACAGGACCGGATTATATGAAAGATATTCGCCTTGTGGAGCTGGCTAACAGTAAGATAGGTGTTTTTTCAAGACCTAGGAATGAAGAAATTATGAGGTTGTATGGATGTGAATCCATGGTGGGGTTTGCGGTGATTGATTCTTTGGAGGAGTTAACGGAGAATGTGATTGAACATGCGCCTTATGTGGAAGGTTTGTTTGGACCGGGTGAATGGGGAGGCTGTAATCAAGCATATTTACTGGAGGATAGCAATATAGGTGTAATTGGACATATTAGTTACCTTGAACAAGTGGATGGTCATGAGGTATCTTCTTATACAAATATGTCCTTTGTTCTGGACCCCAAAACAAGACGAGTGGAAGATTTCAAAATTATTGGTACAAGGAAGTGCTATCCAGAAGGACCAGCAAAAAGGTCTAATCTGACTGACTGCGCATTTACCTCCGGTATTGTAATGCGCCCGGATGGCATGGCTGATCTCTATAGTGGAATTGGTGATTGCCAGGAAGGGCGAATTGTAATTCCGTATCCCTTTGAAAAACATGGTCCGATTGTTGAGAAATGAGCTTTTAATATAAGGTAATGGAAAGTATTTTGATAAGAAGACAGAGTCGAACGAAGCCGATGAAAGGCTGCGTATCTGCTCTGTCTTTTTTGTAGTAAAATTATTCCTTTTTCTCTTAAATATATAACTTAAAAGAATGTTATTTTTTATAATAAAAATAAAATAAAACATACTTTAATACAACAAATATAAATATGGATATGTTTGGAATGTTTATTTTGCTTAATTAAATAGTGACACAATGCAAAATATGCGCCTGCTTCGTGGAAAAATATTATAGAAAATTACTAAATAACATATATTGACGAGATAATTACAGTATGATATTATATGTATTATATTGATAATAAAACATATTTTAATACATACTTAATTGTAAACAACCTAAGAAATAATTAAAAGTACCTTTTATAACTATAAGATTATTACATAAGGAGAGGAAAAGATGCAGTTACTAGACTTAAATGGTAAGTGGCAAATGAAAAGAGTTGATGAAAATGAATGGATGGAAGCTGCGGTGCCGGGTTCGATTTTTAGAGATTTGTTTCAGAATGGGAAGATAGAGGATCCTTATTATCGCGAGAACGAACATAAAACCTACGAGCTTTCTAAGTTTGATTATGAATATAAAAGAAACTTTTATGTAAAAGAAGAAGATTTGAAGCATGATAAGGTGCTTCTTCGATGTGAAGGCCTTGATACTCTATGTGATGTTTTTGTTAATGCTGTTAAAGTGCTAAGTGCGGAGAATATGCACAGGACCTATGAAGTGGATATAAATAAGGAGCTGCAGCCTGGGGAAAACCGTATTTATATCCTGATTAAATCAGCAACTAATTATATTGATGAAAAAAATAAAGAATTATTCAATCCGAAAATACCGGATGATAAACCTGGCATCACACATCTTCGTAAGGCAGTCTATGCCTATGGCTGGGATTGGGGTCCAAAGCTTGGAGATATGGGAATATGGCGTAAGATAACTCTTACTGGCTATGATGAGGCTAGAATTGATGATGTCTATGTGGATCAAAATCATCAAAATGACAAAGTGGAACTTGATATAAGAGTTGGCGTAGATAGATGGGGCGCAGGTGATTTTACAGTAGGTGTAAAAGTGGAAGCGCCGGATGGTGAGGTGTTCGAGAAGAGTGTGCCACTGGATGGCAAAGAAACCCATGTAGATTTTGTAATAGAAAATCCAAAGCTCTGGTGGCCGAATAACCTTGGCAAACATCCCTTGTATCAGGTGGAAGTGGAATTATTATGTCACAAGAAGAAAATTGATGAAACTGACTTTAGAATTGGTCTGCGTACAATAACTGTGAAGCAGGAGCGGGATCAGTGGGGGCAGAGCTTTGCTTTTGCGGTGAACGGAGAAAGTATTTTTGCTATGGGTGCAGATTATATCCCGGAAGATGCAATACTTGGTAATTGTTCCTATGAAAGAACGAAACAATTAATTGTCAGCTGTGTAAAAGCAAATTACAACATGATTCGTGTCTGGGGCGGCGGCCACTATCCGGAGGACTATTTCTTTGATTTATGCGATGAATATGGAATTATTGTTTGGCAAGATCACATGTATGCCTGCAAAGCTTACGAATTCAATGATGCTTTTAAGGAGAATATTAAACAGGAAACAATTGATAATGTGAAAAGAATACGCAATCACGCAAGTATTGGTCTGTGGTGCGGTAATAATGAGATGGAAATGCTTTGGGCGAATTGGGGCTGGGAAGGCCGCTATGGTATTAAAATGAAAAATGATTACTTACACCAGTTTGAGGTGTTTTTGCCGGAGCTGACGAAAAGCCTTGATCCAAAAACCTTCTACTGGTCGGCTTCTCCTTCCTCCTTTGGACATCTGATTGATCCGGACAATCAAAACTTTGGTGATATTCATTATTGGGGAGTATGGCATGGAAGAGAACCCTTGACTCATTATAGAAAGATTCATCCAAGGTTTAATTCGGAATTTGGAATTCAATCCTTTCCCGGTCTCAAAACGGTAAAATCCTTTACGCTGCCGGAAGATTGCAATATCTTCTCGAGCGTTATGGAGTCTCATCAAAAGGATGGAACGGGAAATGAAAAGATACTCCACTATGTAGGTGATAATTTCAGGTATCCCAAGGATTTTGATTCGGTGCTGTTTGCTTCCCAATTAGCACAGGCAGAAGGAATGCGTTATGGCGTAGAACACTGGAGAAGAAACCGCGGCAGATGTATGGGTTCCCTGATATGGCAGCTCAATGACTGTTGGCAAGTGGCGTCCTGGGCTTGTATTGACTATTTTAATCGCTGGAAAGCGACACAATATCTGGCGAGAAGATTTTATGCTCCGGTACTTGCTTCTGTATGCGAAGAAGGAACGAAGGTAGAGGTGCATGTATCCAATGACACTTTGGGTAAGGTAGAGGGCGTGCTTGTTTGGAAGCTCCTGCAACGTAATTCCGATGTTGTACGAGAGGGAAGTATATCGGTTTCTTTGGAAAAACTTTCGACACAAATGTTTGCTGATTTGGATTTTGCAGATGTGATTGATGAAAATAACAAAAAGAATCTCTATTTTGCTTATGGACTAATGGTGGATGGAAGCGAGATTAGCGGAGGAACCGCAATATTTGTGAAGTCAAAGCATTTTGAATATGAGAATCCGGACATTGTGATTGACATAGCAGAGACAAAGGACGCTTTTGCAATTGAATTAAGAAGTAAGTCCTTTGCGAAATATGTAGAACTTGATTTGGAAGAGGCGGATGCAATATTTGATGATAATATCTTTGATCTGACAGCGGGTAAAGTGAAAGAAGTAAGACTGCCGAAGGATAGTTTGTCTTGCGAGATGACTTTAGAGGAATTAAAGAAGCAGATTAAAGTAAGAAGCTTGTATCACACTTACGAATAGTGACAATGTTTGAATGCTGGCAGTATTTTAAAGGATATTGCAGGCATTCGGACTGATTGATAGATGGGAGAGTACGTATGGCTGAAAAATTGTATTTTGTGGATGGCTACCATGGTGGTATTGAAGGACATATGCCGGAAGGTTCCTGGGAAGATATATTAGATGCTATGGAACGGCATCCGGAGTGGAAGATAAGCCTGGAAATTGAACCGGAGAGCTGGGATTATTTAAGGCTGCAGGATTTTGATGTATATAAAAGGTTACAAAATTATGTGTCTAATGAGGAAACAGCGAACAGAGTGGAATTTATTAGCGGGAGCTATGGTCAGCCTTTTTGCTGGGCTATCGGCGGAGAAAGTAACGTCAGACAATTAATTCGTGGTACTGAATTACTGCAAAAGCATTTTAAAAATGTGATTGTAGATACCTATGCGGTGCAGGAGCCTTGCTTTACTTCTATTTTGCCACAGATTTGCAAGAAATTGGGTTATAAGCGTATTAGTCTGAAAAATCCTACTGCCTGGGGTGGCTACATGGGTAAGATGAAGGGTGGTATGGTCCACCTGACTTCTGCGGATGGCTCAAGCCTTCCTGCCGTGGTGAGATACGAATGTGAGGAACTGGTAAGCTGTAGCGCAACCGAGGCTGCAGGGTATGAATACTCTGTCATCAGAGATTTTGCCGACAAGTGCGTGAAGAATGGAATTAAACATCCGGTTGGAATGTGCTTACAGGATTTGGGCTGGAGTTCTCATCCTCTGATTAATGATATACCGGTAGAATATGTAACATGGAGAGAGTATTTCGATCGATTTAAGGAAGACCTGGAAGGTGAGGTGAAATTCTCGCAAGAGTCAGTGCTTTGCACCCTGCCGTGGGGGAATATCACGCTTCAACAAATGTGCAGAAAGGTTAGTGCGCTCGAAAACCGCACACTGCAAATAGAAAAATTATTAACCTTGGCTGAAATTCATGGTATGAAATTACAGGCTGCAAAGGATAAGTTAAAGGAAGCTTGGGAGCTGCTGCTGTTATCCCAGCATCATGATGGTTTTATCTGTGCGACTACACCCGGCAGTCCGTTAGGGAGTTGGGCTTTCCGTGCAGACTATCTTACAACACAAGGTCAGAAGCTACTGACAGAAGTACAAAATAGTGTCTTTGATTCTATGCAAACGGATGATGCAGAGAGCTGCAATAACTCCGAAGGTTATGTGAGGGTATATAATACGCTGGGAGCAAGAAGAACCGATTTGGCTGAAATAGTGATTGCTTTGCCTAAGGGTTATTTTGATTTGGAAGTATATGACGACAAGGGTGTAAAAACTGCATCTCAATTTCAGGTTATGAGATCGTATGAGGATAAGAGTATTGCAGCGGCAAAACTTTTATTCCTGGTAACCGTGGAAGGGGTGGGGTACCACACCTATTGTGTAAAGCGATTAAAGAATAATCTGGCTCAGCAAATCAATCTTGCAAAGACGACCATACAAAATACAATTGCGGTGGAGACCTCTCTTTTATCTGTGGTTTTTGACGTAACCAGAGGGGGTTCCCTTGTAAAATTATTGGATAAGGAGCTTGGCAAAGATTTTGTTGCAAAGGAAGGAACTATAGGTATTCTAAAGGGCTTTAAGGTTGATGAAGATGCTTTTGTTTCAAATGACACCAGTGTTGTAAAACATGAAATATTAATCAATGGACCGATTTATGCCAAAATTAAATTTAACGGTGAATTCAATGGTATCAATTTTGAAACTATTGCCGAAATTAGAGAAGGAAATAAGAAAATAGACTTTACCAGCACAGTGACGTTTCATGAGAAAACGGAGATAGGATATCCCGGTAAGCCGAAAAAGGGTGAGGAATTCCATGGGACCAAGCGTTCCAGCTGCAGGGAGGACTACAAGTTGGGGATTCGTATTCCTTTGCCGATGGAGGAATTTACCATCACAAAGCATGCTCCTTACGAAAATTACAAGAGTGAAATATATGATACCAGATTCGATGGCTGGGATGAGATAAAAAACAACATAATTTATCAATATATTGATTTTTATGATTCGAAAGAGAATTGCGGTATTGGAATTCTTTGTGATCATATCAATGGATACTCCCTGGTGGAGAAGCAGTTCTCTCTTACGCAGGCATTTGGATACCACGCCGGTTTTTGGTGGGGGTACCAACCGCTTAAGGGCAAAACCCAGATTGCATATTCCCTTGTAACGCATAAAGGGGATTATGAAGTTGGTGGCCTTCCTTTCTATAATGAGAGAAATAAGGAACCGTTTATAGTACAGCCGATGATAGCAAAACCGAAAGAGATGAGTTCGAGTGTTCTTTGTTTTGAAGATCCATCCTTGGAAGTGGTTGCTATGTTAAAAGCGAAAGAAGGATTTGCAGTACGTGTATTTAATCATAGTAAAACAGAGAAGGAATTGGCTTATACCCAGAAGATCCCTGGATTTCATGGAGAAAAGGCGGATTTGCACGGATGTCTATCCGGCGAGGATAATGCTTTTGCAAAGGCTTCAGAAGTAATTACATTGATATGATGACAAATTAGAGGTTAAAGTTTTGTGCTGGCGAATCCTTGGCATAAAACTTATACACAAAAACACCGCAAGAATAGAGGTAATTATGATAAAGAAACAAGTTGTATCTACGGAGGGGATTGAAGAAACCTTAGGTAGATGGAGAGAAGATATTAAAGGTAAAAAAAGGGGGATATTCTCCTTTGAAGAGTTAACTAAGTTAAAGTTACAAGAGTTAAAAGAGTGTATCTATCCGGTTGTAAGACCGATTTCTCCCTGGCAAATCAAAGAATGCTATTACAAGAATGTTGGAGAGTATGAATTTGTTGACGAGGAATGGAGATGGATTGATGTTGGAGACACCTGGGGCGGGGAAGGGTTAAGTGCTTTCTTTCGAAATAAAGTAGTGATACCTGGTGACCTGAAAGGTGAAAAGGTAGAATTGCAGCTTTATTTGGGTGGGGACTCGTTAGTTACAATTAATGGAGTGCCATATCAGGGGCTGGATCCGTTCCGTAATATTGTGGTTTTGACGGAGTGTGCCGAGGGAGGCGAAGAATATGATGTTGAAGTTGAATCCTATTATATGTGGCATGCAGGGGAACCGGAAATCAAAAAAGTGGAATGTTCCTATATAGCGGTTCTTGACCCTGAAATTGAAGAAATCTTCTGGGATTATAAATCTGTCTTTAATGCATTGTCCATGCCGCAGACGGATGGAGTTTTGTTAAATGAAATAAAGGGAGTTTTAAAGGAAGCTGTGGCTTATATCAATGTTGAGGAAGAGAATGTTGATGTATTTAAGGAAAACTTAAGAAAAGGTCAGAGGATGCTGAAAGAAAAAATCTATGATAACACAAGTAATCGTCAAAATGGAAGGTTAAGTTTAATTGGAAATTCACATTTGGATCTGGTTTTTCTATGGGATTATGCTGAATTTGTCCGTAAAGCAGGCAGAACACATGCAACTATGCTTCGATTGATGGAACAATATCCGGAATTTATTTTCTCCCAGAGTCAACCGGTGATGTATGAAGAGATTAGAAAGAACTTTCCGGAACTTTTTGAACAAATTAAGGAGCGTATCAGGGAAGGACGTTGGGAAGCAATCGGGGCCATGTGGTGTGAACCGGATTGTAATCTGATCTCCGGGGAATCCTTCGTTCGACAGATCCTCCACGGTACCTTATATTATGAAGAACATTTTGGGGTAACACCTAAAACCTGCTGGCTGCCGGATGTGTTCGGGAATAGTTATGCGATGCCGCAGATACTTAAGAAATCCGGTGTGGAGTATTTTGTTACCCACAAAATGAATATTTGGAACGATACAAATCCTTGGCCCTATAATACTTTTTGGTGGGAAGGACCGGATGGCAGCAGGGTATTTGGTGTGGTACCTCCGACTCATTTTATTGGAACGATGGAGGCGGATAGTCTTAAGACGTGTTGGGATCGCTACACAGATAAATATAATGTGAAAGAAGTATTGTACTGCTATGGCTGGGGTGATGGCGGTGGCGGTGTGGATACTGAGATGCTTGAATATGTTAAGAGGTATAAATCCTTCCCCGGATTACCAAGTACACAGGTATCCAAGGCGGAAGATTCTCTTGGGCGAATGATGGAAAATGCAACGGATCTCCCTGTCTATAAGGATGAGCTCTATTTGGAAGCGCATAGAGGAGTTTATACGACCAAAGCAATTCTGAAGAAATTAAATCGTTATTCGGAAAATCTATATCGGGAAATTGAGCTGTTTGGTGCAATTGCTGAGTTGATGTATGGATATCAATATCCTGCAGATAAAATAAAAGAAGGCTGGCTTAAGATACTGACGAACCAATTCCATGATAGCTTGCCGGGCTCTCACATCAATAGTGTTTATTATGACTTGCTCAAAATCTACGAGGAGATTTTAAAAATAGGAGCAGAAGTTAAGAAAGAGATAACCGAAGCGTTATTACATAGTATAAGTACAGAGATTGGAAAGGGTAATGCATTGGCTGTGTTCAATCCAATTGCACAGACATCAACCTCGATTGTAACGATTGATCAGGATGTAACGGTGAAGAACAAGGCCGGTATTGAACTTAAAAGTCAGACAGTAACCAGTCTGGAGGGCAAGGTTGGTACAATATTTGTTGCGGAAGAGGTACCTGCAGCAGGGTACGATGTGTATTATGCGGTAGAAGGCAAAGCTGCTGATAAGGGCAAAGCGCTTCCTGTGACTAACACGATTGAAACAAAGAGATATTTCGTCGCCTTCAATGAGAATGCAGAAATTACTTCCTTGTATGATAAGGTCAATCAGCGAGAAGTAATCAGGCCGGGGCAGCTTGCTAATAAGTTTCGATTGTTTGAGGATAGACCTGGTAAGTATGAAGCCTGGGATATTGTTGCAACTTATGTTGATCAGGAAATTGATGTTGCCGGTGGTAAGATTGTAGGAATTAAGGAAGGCGATGTATGTGTTGAAATAGAGATATCAAAACAGATACTCTCCTCGGAAATACGACAGAGAATTGTATTGTATCATGAATTGGATCGTATTGACTTTGAGACCTATATCAATTGGACGGAACGAAGAAAGCTATTAAAAGTAGAATTTAATGTAGATATCTATGCTAAGAATTATACCAGTGATATTGCCTATGCAACGATAGAACGATCAAACTGCCGCTACAATAAAGTTGACAAAGCAAAATTCGAGGCATCTGCTCATAACTTTATTGATTTATCGGATGATGATTATGGAGTAAGTATACTAAATGACTGCAAATACGGTCATGAAGTTAACGGTAATACAATGATGCTTACCTTATTGAAGGGACCAATGAATCCAGACCCGGAATCTGATCTGGGAGAACATTACTTCACCTATTCCATTTATCCTCACAAGGAGAATTGGAAACGTGCAGAAACGTTGATGAGAGGTCTTCAGTTAAATCAGCCGCTATATGCGATTTCGTTTGTTCCTGCTGATAAGGAATTATCAGAAATGAGTTTTGTGGCTGTAGATGCGGATAATATTGTACTTGAGGCGTTAAAAAAATCAGAAGATGGTAAAGGATACATACTTAGAGTTTCAGAGAAGAAAGGCAGAAGCGGCTTGGTTACTGTTGATTTGGTGAAAACCTTCAAGGACATTTACGAGTGTAATATGATTGAGCGAGATGAAGTGTTATTTGTGCAGGGAGTGGATAAACTGTCGATTGTGATGAAACCATTTGAAGTAAAGACGTTTAAAATGATTATTTAATTAGTTGTAGAATAGATAGTTCACTAAGTTTGTGTTATTAAGAAAAATAATACAAACTTAGTGTTCTCGCAATAAAGTATGTTTAATAATATATAAAATATACATTAATACATTAATAATCAAAAATGTTTGTAAATAACGATTAAATATATAATTATAAACGTAAGATAATTAGTAAAAAAGTATATAAATAAGAAAAACTATATTGATTAATCACATACTATAATGTATAATATAATCTATATTAAAAACATATAAAGTATAATATAATTTAACATATAAAGTTTATATGCGTTAATTAAAGTAGTTATTAATTAAATTACTTGTGGGGAGATATATGATTAAAAAACATAGAAAATGTTTAACAATCTTTATTATAATAAGCCTTTTATGCTTTGCGTTCACTGCCTGCAGTAAGAGAGAAAGCAATCCTAGTGATAGTCAGTATGGAAAGTATGAGGTGGGCGGTTTATCCTCTGTAAAGGCGGAAGATCAATTCAGAGTGGTTCTTGGGGAAGCACTTATACTAAAAGCACTAAATGAAGGCGCGGAGCAATTGGTGAATAATAGCGGCATGAGCGGTTTGTGGGCGGCAAATCATCTGCATAATGATGCAGCAATGAACATGTATCTTACCGATAAGTCTGGTGAAGAAGGTGCATTTGTTTTCGATACTGGAAAGATAGAGGCACTCGGAAAGATGTACCTGTGGAATTATAATGCAAAGAGCGATTTAGACTCTGGAGTAAAGGAACTGGATATTTATTATTCCAAAGATAACATCAAGTGGAATCGGCTGGGGACAAAAAGCTTTGAGCTGTCGAGATGCAGGGAAGAGGAAAATAAGGCTAACAAGGGAAATTTGCCGTCGACGATAAATGAGGATGCATTCTCTATAGATTTTGCTGGTATTCCTGCTCGATATATTAAAATCATACCGGTCTCTAACTGGGGCGGAGATGGGTATGGACTATCAGAAATTAGAGCCTTTCGTAATAAGGTTAGCAGCTCCAGCGGTGACCTTTTAACTGTAGATGCATTTACTCCTAGAAATGATGCGGATCAGGTTGAGAATGCTTTTAACAACTTAGGGATGAGAAGTCTGGAGGAGCTGGAGAGTACACATAATAATAATCCAGAAGATATGTGGTATTCCGATGCCGACGATAAGGATTCAATGATAATAATCAATCTGGATGGCAATTATCCTTTGAAAGAAATGAAAATATGGAATTATAACAATCCGGATAATCTGAAACACGGGGTGAAAGAGTTCACGCTTTATTATACTACCGGTGATCCATGTACCATCAGTGCAAAACAAGGCGTTAATTTTAATGGCGGTGAATGGAAAAGGTTTGGAAGTTATACCATGGAGATGGCTTCTGGTGAAGGTGAAATTCCAGCAACCTTAACAATTGATCTTAAGAATCTCCATGCACAGCACCTGAAAATAAAGGTTAAAAGTAATTTTGCAGGAGAGGAAATTGGATATGGCCTGTCAGAGGTTCGTCTTTCCTTAGGAGAGGGATGGGCAATAGAACCCGAAAGAAACTGGAGCGGATTGCTTTCTTCTTCGGGGTTGTTTCCTTATCAGAATGCCAATTTTGATTCCTATAGCCCGTATGGCTGGCTGGCAGCAGATGGAATTCATGCAATTAATATTGGAACTAAAGAGAATAGTCAGTCCCAGGGTTCTGCAGCACCGGATAGTAAAACCTTCATTACGTTCCAGGATACCATGCAGGGGAATATGAAAAACTATGCTAACTTTACACCGAACTTTGGTTACGATATGAATCATCGTGGAATGATTAATGAATCGTTTTTAATGATTTCAGGAACAAACCCAGATCCCACAAAGTCTCAATTTGCACTTAATGGGTATGCCGATGATGAGAATCAAAGCGGAGATTTGGTTCCGGGGGCATATTGGCTGGCAGATTCCACGGTAATTGGAGATTCCTTATATACCTTGGGCAATCATTTTTCGGGTCTGTCCATACTTGGAGCAGACTTGCTGGAGTCAATAATTAACCCGGAGACTGGTTTTCCAGATTTTCAAAACAGATATCCAGCTGTGGTGAAAGAATACAATAAAAACTACCAGGTTATCAATGATATCGAAATTAATTTTGATACCTTATTAGAGGGAACTGGTGAAGATAAAGATTGGATTTATACCTTTGCCAGAGCTGTAAATGGTCACATGGTCATGGCAAAGATTGAGAAAGCCGATTTTCCCCAATATGATAAGGTCTTCTATTGGACTGGCAGTGACTGGTCAGAGGATATCAATGTAATTCTAAGTAAGGAAGCGGAACTGACGATGTATCGCCCGGGCAATGAATTTAGTGTCTCCTACCTTAACTCTGCTCCCTTTGAAGGAAAATATATCAATGTATTTACCAGAAATAGCATTGATGGAGAAGTTCAAATGGCACTTTCAGAGGATTTGACCGAGGGGTTTGATACGCCGATAAACCTTTACTATGCGGTGGAAAAATATAAATTATCGCAGAAGGAATACAAGGGCTATGACTATGATAATAACGTTATGTTTGAGGAATGGAATTATAATGCGAAAGCACAGCCTGCGATATCGAGAAAAGGAGAATTGCTTATCACCTATCATTTTTCTGCCTCAAAGCTACCTTCCATTAATGATTTTGGATTTACATCAACAACAATAGAGTACTCTCATCCAACCTTTTTACGGTTATATACAGTGGAGTAGATAACAGCACGCAGCTTCTTGAAAGGAGTATGGAAATGTGTAGTAAGACAAAAAGCTTACTTAGCTTTGTATTGATATTCGCTTTAATATTATGCAGCGTCAACACGCCGTCATTAGCACAAGCTACAGAAGTTAAGAAAGAAGAAAATGCGGATAATACGGATTATTTATCTGGAAATATTGAAGATTCCAGCTATTACTATGTTTCTGATCAATATAAAGGAAAGGAATATAAGGGAGATCCTTTGGAATATAATCTGGCTCAGACATCAGAATTAGGTAATCTGCTTGTGGCAGATAACAAGGGCTATGAAGGTGATGCAGTACTTCTTGATGTAGATAAAACCCTGGAGTTTCAAATCAACGTACCGCAGGAAGGATTATATTATTTTAATTTTGATTACTATACATTGACAGATAGTATGCTGCCCGCAGAGTTGTCTATGCAGATAAATGGAGAATATCCGTATTATGAGCTTAGGTCCTTTGTATTAAAAGATAATTGGGTCACCGATTATTCAGAGCTTGCATATGATCGTTACGGTAATGAAATTATCAAGAAAGCGGATAAATATCAGGGTTGGCTAAATTCCTATATTTATGATACTTCCTTTCGAATTACTCGTCCGCTTGGTGTGTATTTAAAAGCAGGCGAGAATCAAATAACCTTAATGAACTATGAACGTTCGTTGTTATTAGGAAAGCTAACGCTGTATGGTGCGAAAGAATATCAGTCCTATCAGGCTGACACAATTGCTGAAGGTGATGAAGTGATTACCATAGAAGCAGAGCGTCCCACGAGCAAAAACGATCCTTCCATACGAGCAAAGGGCGAGTTCAACAAAGCGGTCACTCCCTATAAAGACAGTAAGATTGTATTAAATATGATTGATGCGGGCTCCTTTAAAGAAGGCGGGCAGCAATTAAATTATGATTTTGAAGTAAAGGAAGCGGGATATTATTACATAGGCTTTCACTATCGCCAATCCAATAAAATAAGTGCTAACTTATACCGAGATGTCTATGTGGACAATGAAATATTATACAGTGAGATGGAGGCGGTGCCCTTCAAATATAGTACGAAGTTTGCCAAAACATCTATAAAGGGAGCGGATGGTAACAAGATTGCAGTTTATCTTGAAAAAGGAACCCACGAGATTAGTCTGGTTGTTTCGCTTACAACCGTATCGGATGCAATTTATACCTTTGAAAGAATTGTAAAAGAAATCAATGATTTGTCACTGCAGGTAAAAAAGCTGACCGGTGGAGGCGAAGAAGATAAATATAGAGATTTTGAGATTGAGGAATACATACCTGATATTGAGGAACGATTAACCGGTTGGGCAGATGAAATCCATGCAGAATGGGAGAACCTGTGCAAGATAAACAAGAAAGATGAGATTGGGGAATATACCTCTTTCTTAACAGCCGAAAAAAGCCTGAGAAAATTAGCAAAAGAACCAAATGATATACCGGCGAATATTGAAATATTAAATGATGACACTACTTCAGCCAGAGGAATGCTTGCAAGTGCAATTATGAATATGTACAAAAGCGAACTGGATCTGGACAAAATATATATTTATCAGGAAGGTGCAGATCTTGGTAAAGAGCCGGGATTTTTCTCGAAACTATTCTCTGGTATTAAGAGATTTTTTCTTTCCTTCTTTAGCAAGGATTATGCCAAGTCCGCTAAGCAAGAGGAAGGGGTACTAAATGTTTGGGTGAATCGCTCCAGGCAATATGTGGAGATTATGCAGAAGATGGTGGATGAATCCTTTACACCGGAAACGGGAATAAAGGTGAAGCTTTCTTTGATGCCGGATCAAAATAAATTGGTTCTGGCAAAAGCAGCAGGAACCGCCCCGGATGTGGCAGCTTCTATCAGTATGTCATCCGTATATGATTTGGCTATTCGAGGAGCCTTGATGGATTTTCGGACCACAGAGAATTTTAGTGAGATGGCAGGACGTTTTCAACCGTCTCTGTTTATGCCAAGTGTAGTGGAAGATGGCATTTATGCGGTACCGGAAACCTTTGATTTCCTGGTTACCTACTATAGATCCGATATTCTGGAAGCCAATTCCCTCCAGCCTCCGGATACCTGGGAGGATGTTTACAAGATGTTACCAAACCTGCAAAGAAACGGAATGAACTATGCTACCCACATTTCACAGTTTACGTTTGGTATTAAGCCCTTATCGACAACCTTGCCTTACATATATCAGTATGGCGGAGAGGTCTTTGGTAATTCCATCGCAGATATACAATTAGACAGTCAGAAGTCGTTGAAGGGCCTTGATGAAGCGGTTAAATTATTTACTGTCTATAATGCACCATATGAAGTGGCCAGCTTCTTTCAACATTTTAGAGATGGTTC
This sequence comes from Bacillota bacterium, assembly GCA_023407575.1. Taxonomy (GTDB): domain Bacteria; phylum Bacillota; class Clostridia; order Lachnospirales; family Lachnospiraceae; genus Mobilitalea. The sequence continues at coordinate 18,349 of JAEYLX010000019.1, read as the reverse complement.
TGTTCCAATCGGTATATCGGGAGCAAGTACTTATATTCAGCTTTTATATGCAGCACCTGAAATAGCGGATAGCTGGAATGTTTCCTTATATCCTGGTGTTTATGATCAGGAGAAAAATGAGGTAGTTCGTTATGTGAATGGAGCGGCAGAAGGGTTAGCGATATTTGAATCCTCGGATATGAAGGAAGAAGCGCTCAAATATGTAGAGTGGTGGACTCGTAAAGAGGTGCAGGTGGATTTCTCTTATTCTCTTCAGGCTGCCTACGGAAAAGAATATTTATGGATGACTGCCAATATTGAAGCTTTTAAGGAGCTGCCAATTAAAAGGGAACATAAAGACACAATTCTTGAGATGATGTCCTGGATTAAAGAAACTCAAAGAATACCAGGCACCTATATGATTGAACGTGAGCTTAGTAATACCTTTAACAATATAATTCTAAGCGGTAAAAACTCAAGAGGTACCATAACAGAGGCTATTAGAAATATTGATAATGAGGTTCGAAAAAAGGCAGAAGAATTTGGCTATATGAAGGATGGCAAGATAGTGAAAGAGTACCCAATCATTACGGAAGAAACATTAGAAAAGTGGCTTAAGGGTGAGTGAGTGGATAACAGGAGAAAATTAACATGAAGCAATTAAAAAATAAAATATTTCATGGCAAAAATACGCCTTATGTATTTATGTTTCCCTATGTAATTTTATTCTTAATATTTATTTTGCTGCCAGTTTTGGCTGCTATTGGTCTTTCGTTTACGAACTTTAATACCCTGGAGTTGCCGGATTTTGTTGGTTTTCGAAATTATATTGGATGGTTGACGAATGATTCAACATTTATGCAGGTTATATTACCCAATACCATAGTATTTGCGGTAATCACGGGGCCGATCGGATATATGCTTTCCTTCTTTCTTGCCTGGTCTCTTTCGCAGGTTTCCAAAGGGATGAGGACAATATTAGCCCTTATCATATACTCTCCGTCAATGACCAGCGGTATTGCCATGCAGGTAGTATGGAAGGTTCTCTTTAGCGGTGACAGATATGGGTATATTAATTCAAAATTATTAGAATTTGGTTTAATTGATACTCCGATCAACTTTCTTCAAAGCGCTGTATGGTTAATGCCCATTATGATTCTTGTTACGTTATGGAGCAGTATGGGTATCGGTTTCCTGGCTATGTTGGCGGGTATCATGAATATTGATCAATCTCAATATGAAGCAGCAAGAATTGATGGTGTAAAAAATCGTTTTCAAGAAATTATCTATGTAACGCTGCCAAATATGAAGCCACAGTTAATGTTTGGTGCCGTTATGCAGATTGTAGGTTCCTTCCAATTGGGAAACATTGGTGTGACCTTAAGTGGTTCTAATCCTACTCCGTTATATGCAGGATCCGTATTTGTAACACATATTGATGATTATGGCTTTATTCGATATGAAATGGGATACGCAGCTGCGGGCTCCGTACTGCTTTTATTATTGATTTATGCATTTTCTATCGTGGCACGGAAACTATTTATTGAAAAGGACTAGGAGGGAAAAATCAGTGCGCAGTTTTCAGATGAAAAAGGGAGAATGGAAATTCTATATTTATTTAATTCCAACTGCAATTATTATGGGTATTCCAATTGTATACATATTTTGCCATGCCTTTAAGCCTATGGATGAATTATTTGCCTATCCACCCAGGTTTTTTGTTAAGAACCCCACGTTGAATAACTTCAGAAATCTTTTGCAAATGTCAAGCGGTTCTGCTATTCCGTGGACACGCTATTTGTTTAACAGCATACTTGTCACCACAGGAGTTGTTTTCTGCTCGGTTATCTTTAGCACGGCAGCTGGCTTTGCCTTGGCGAAGTTGAAGTTTAAGGGAAAGAAAATGTTTATGAACATAAATACTGCAGCGCTTATGTTTGTTAGTGGTGCGGTTGCTATTCCAAGTTTTTTGATTATAAATGAGTTACATATTTTAAATACCTATTGGGCTCATATTTTACCGATTATAGCAATGCCGGTGGGACTGTTCCTGGTTACCCAGTTTATTGGACAGGTACCGGATGAATTAATTGAGGCTGGTGTAGTGGATGGAGCAAGCCACTTTAGAATTTATCATAAAATAATTCTTCCAATGATTAAACCGGCAATCGTAACGGTAATTATATTATCCTTTCAAAGTGTGTGGAACAATATGGCTACTTCCACTCTATACGTGGATGATGAAAGCCTCCGAACCTTTGGGTTCTATATGGGAACCTTGTCAAGTAATGCCAATGCGGTTGCCGGTCAGGGTATGGCAGCAGCTTCTGCTCTGATTATGTTTATACCGAATCTAGTGATCTTTATCTTAATGCAGAGTAACGTTATGAACACGATGGCACACTCTGGATTAAAGTAGAAGAGGAGCGAACGATGAAGAAAATTAGATCAATAAGTAGAGTTGTTTGCATTGTAATAATACTTATGCTGATGCTCCCGGCTACGGTACAGGCATCTACTAAGTCAACCTATCATGCAAAAACAATGTCACCGGAGGGACTTGTGGATTCTCAATTACCCTATCTTCCTGAGTACACGATTACAAAGGTGGGGGATGAGGTACTGAAGAATCCGCAAGACCTTGCAACGGACACCGATAATAAACATTTATACATTGCAGATACGGATAATAAAAGAATTGTTGTATCTGATTATGAAGGTAATTTAATTCGTATCATTGGAGAGGGAACCTTACAAGCACCTCAGGGAATCTGCCTGGGACAGGAAAGTAAGTCCTTGTATGTGGCGGACCGAGTGGCAGAGAAGGTGTTTAAATTCAATTATGAAGGTGAATTGCTTCAAGAATACTCTATTCCGAGGGAGCCGTTATTTGGTAAGAATTCAAAATTTCAGCCGGTAAAAGTAGCGGTTGATATTGCTGAAAATCTTTATGTTGTCTCAAATGGTAACACTAACGGCATTATTCAGTTAAGCAATGATGGATATTTCTTAGGGTATTTCGGTGCAAATAAGACGAAAACAACTTTACTGGATATGATACGTAAAAAGTTTTACTCAAAAGAACAATTGGCAAATGAAATAAAGAATCATCCCAAAACTCCGACAAACCTGGGTTCGGATCGGGATGGGCTGATCTATACAATCACCCAAGGGCAGTCCGGTAATGAGGATGGTTTAAAGAAGTTAAATATGGCAGGCTCCGTAATCTTAAATAATCACGCTGATTCAATTGCTACGGATGTGACTGTCAGCAACAACGGAAGTATCTATGTGATATCACAGGATGGATTTATTATTGAATACTCCAAAGACGGAGGTATGTTATTTGTCTTCGGAGGAAAAGATGATGGAACTTCCAGAGTTGGTTTATTTACCAACGCAACCGGCATTACCTTTGACGAAAATGAAAAGTTGTATGTGCTGGATTCAAGCAAGAATGAAATTCAGGTTTTCAAACCTTCTGATTTTAAGCTGAGTTTTATACCTGCTTTTGATTTGTACTATAACGGACATTATGCTGAGAGCCGAGAACCCTGGGTACAGGTCTTGAAGCAGAATAGAGTATTCCAATATGCTTACCGGGGACTTGGTGAAGCGGAATATAAGCTGGGAAATTATAGTGCGGCCATGGATGCTTATTATCTTGGCGGCTACAAAGCGGGATATTCGGATTCTTTCTGGCAGATACGTAATCAATGGTTAAATAAAAATATTATTACTTGTGTGTTTTTACTGCTGCTTATCTATATCATCAACAAGGTTTTGAGATTTCTTAAAAAGAAGTATGGATATTTCAAAAAAGTTGATCAAGTAATTGAAGAAATTAAAAACATTAAGCTTTGCAGGGAACTAAGATACTTGGGGGCTTTTGTAAGGCATCCCATTGACAGTTATTATGGAATTCGTTTTCAGCAGAAGACGTCATTGATTTCCGCTACAATGGTTTATATCGCAGCATTTATCATTTTTATCGTTAACAGATATTATGCCGGTTACATTTTTAAAGTAACGGAAGAGGGATATTTCAATGTGTTGTTTGATTTGTTCTCCGTAGGTGGATTGGTACTGTTTTTGGTAGTTTGTAATTATCTGGTCAGCACAATCAGAGAGGGAGAGGGATCCTTAAAGGTGGTGTATATGTCGGTTGCATATACTTTTATGCCCTATATCTTAATCAAACCCATTCTCTTTGTATTAACACATGTATTGACCTTGAACGAAGTAGTTATTTTGAATATAGGTAGTTCGGTAATTAATATCTGGACCTTTCTACTGATTTTCCTGATGATTGCAGAAATTCATAATTATTCGTTCTCGGGCGTTGTTAAGAATATATTGATTACTCTGGTTACCGCACTGGTTATGGCTGTCATTATCTTTATTATTTATCTTATGTTAAATCAGTTACTGGACTTCGTGTATTCGTTAGTGAAAGAGGTGATGTATCGTGTCGGTTATTAAGAACAGAAAGAAATTAATACTCGGAGCATTGCTGTTGGTATTCGTTGTTTTGGTAATTGTTGTGATTGTACATAAAGCGTTAAAAACAGAAGTGGTACTTGAGGTGGAAAAGAGTGTCCTGGAATTAAATAATCGGTTGGAGGCAGAACCGGATTATAAGGATAAATTCGAAGAACATTTCCTGATTGCTCAAAATGATAAATACAAAATGTATTTTGAAGAAGAGGGATTAAGCATAATCCTTATGGACAAAGAGACAGGAAAAGTCCTAAGAACCGCGCAGACGGTCAAGGGTAATGATAAAAACCTGAAAGCCTGGGAAGATTTTATGGCTTCTGGTTTATCAATTGAGATGTTAAAGAGCGGAACAAGACAAACGGTGCGCTATACCATGTATTCGGATAATGTTAATAAAGCTATTACATATTTTGAAGATGGGTTTTCGGTGGATGTGGATATGAGTGTTGTCGGAGTTAAGAAAGAAGAGCAGCAGGTAAAGCTCCAAATGGAGGTGTTTCTGACCAACGATGGTATTGATGTCTATATTCCAAGTAACAGCATACAGGATACCGTCGGAGATCAGATTGATAAGCTGTCATCCGTTTTTATCTATCCGTTCTTAGGTTCCACAAATCTGGATGAAAAAGAAGGGTATATGTTTATTCCGGATGGTTCGGGTGTGATTGTATCTTTGGAAGATAATAATGGACGGTTTACTACGCCTTATTCAGCCAGAGTCTATGGAAAAGATAAAGGAATTGATGCTGTTTCTAAAAAATATGATGCAGGATATCCCGATCCGGTAGATGCGGAACCAATTTATATACCGCTATATGGGATGGTTTATTCGGAGGATCAAACGGGTTTTATGGGATTGATTAAACGAGGGCAGGAGAATGCGAATATCATTGCCTACCCTAATGGCGTATCGACGAGTTATAACTGGATTAGTTCTCAATTCTACTTAAGAGATTCCTATATACACCAGACCAGTAAGAATGGGTCGGAAGGTATTGCGGCATATGAGAAGAATTTAAAGGGCAGTGATATTTATGTTTCCTATTACTATATGTCAGAGGGTGCATCCTATAATCAAATGGCACAGATTTATAGAGATTACCTAATTGAAGATGGTGTATTAGTAAGACAAGAGAATGCCTATAAAATCGGACTGGATGTGATCGGTGCAGAAAATCAGGATGGGATTATATCGGATCGAACCTTTGCAATGACCACCTTCGAGGATACGGTGGATATGTTGGATTACTTGAAGAACAATGGTGTAGAGGGTATTAACTTAATCTATCGTGGCTGGCAGAAAGGCGGATATGATGATAGCTTTCCGATTTCTGATGTCGAGATGGAACGTAAATTAGGCGGAAAGCAAGGGTTAGAGACTTTAATTAAAAAAGTTAGTGATATGAGCAATGTTGAATTATCCTTATATGATGACTTTGGGACTGCTTCGAAAAGCAAGATTTATGATACCGGCAGAGATATTGTCAAGAGAATTGATAAGCTGATTTATGATGACGGCAGTTACTTTTTGACTCCGATAAAGTTGTTAGAATTATCAGCGGATGTAATTCCTGAATATAAGGACCTTAATTTAAACTCATTGGCGATATCCGGTATTACAAATAATCTCTATACTTACTTATCGAATGATAAGGTAGTGGGTCGTGAGCAGACAAAATTAGAGCAAATGCAGGTGCTGAAGAGTGTTAGTGAGGAACTGCAATTATACATGGATGCACCTTATGATTATCTTTGGAAATATGCAAAGGGAATCTATAATCTGCCTTTATCCGGATCGAATTATTCCTATACGGAAGCAGAAATTCCTTTTTTGTCCATAGTGTTAAAAGGTTACATCCCAATGTATTCCGAGTATTGTAACTTGAATGCCGCTCCGACGGACTATGAACTTAAATTGGCAGAGTCGGGTGTATTTCCGAATTATATTATTACAAAGGAAGACAATACCCAGCTTATGAATACTTCTCTGGATTATATATTTACGTCCAAATTTGATGATTTCAAAGATAGAATGGTGGAATCCTATGGCAATCTGAAGTCTTTAAATGAAAAAGTGAGTAATGCAGTAATTGTTGAGCATCAAATTCTGGAAAAGGATTTCGTTCGTGTCACCTATGATAATGGAGTTCGGGTTTATGTGAATTACTCTTCAAAGTCAAAAGTGGCTGACAACGTTGAAGTTGCTGCTAAATCATACAAAGTGGTGGAATGATTGGAACGTGAATACGGAGGTGATATAAAGTGAAAAGATTTATAAAAAGACATCAGTTAATTGCGTATCTATTTCTGTTACCTTGGCTAGTTGGTCTAATCATATTTGTATGTTTTCCATTAGCAAGCAGTCTTCATTTTTCTACCAGTAAAGTAAAGGTGACCTTGCAGGGGTTAGTGCTTTCCCCTTATGGGATAGAGAATTTTAAAGTTGCATTAAGTGATACCTGGTTCATCGAAAATATAATTAACTTTGCTGTTAAAACTGCGTTCAGCTTACCTGTAATTATCGTGTTTTCCATGATGGTAGCAATAATGCTGAATACAAAGATTAAGGTAAAAGGATTGTTTCGAGTTTTATTTTTTCTTCCGGTAGTTATCTCAAGCGGACCGGTAATGTCCGAATTTACCAATCAGCAGATGGCAACTGTACCGATGCTGCAGGAGATAGGACTTGAGAATATTCTAAGGAGTATTCTTCCGCGGTATCTTGCCCAGCCGATTGTGTCTATTTTTGGTGAAATTATACTGATTCTATGGTTCTCGGGAGTTCAGATCCTGATATTTTTAGCTGGACTTCAAAAAGTAGATCCCAACATATATGAAGCTGCCTCCATTGATGGTGCTTCTGCCTGGGAAAGCTTTTGGAAGATAACACTGCCTTCCTTAAAGAATATTACTTTTGTTACAACGATTTATACTTTAGTTGCACTGGCTACCTTTGATAACAATGAAATTGTTGGATATATAAGGACCAAGATGTTCGATGCAATTAATGGAGGATACGGTATAGCCAGTGCCATGGCGTGGATTTATGCGGCGGTTATCCTTCTATTACTTTTACTCATTCTGCTGCTATTTGTTGATAAGCATTCGGAAGAGACAGAACGTAAAAAGTTTAAAAAACTGGAAAAACAGAGAAGACGATTGCTACGCAAACAAAGAAGAAGGAGGCTGATTCATGAGTAAGGTTTATTTTAAAAGAATTCGTAATAAAGACGGAAAAATCAGTTACGATGAAATACGACTCAGATTAAGAAGCTTTCTCTTTGGATACGGTGGAAGGATGGGGTTTGTAAAAAGCCTTCTTACCTATGGATTATTATGTATCTTCAGTTTCATTTATTTATACCCCATACTTTATATGCTTGCAACCAGCTTTAAATCACTCAATGATTTGGTAGATACGACAGTTAACTGGATTCCAAAAGAGTTTTCTTTATCAAATTATAGTCAGGCCTTTAACTCTCTGCATGTATTTAAGGTTATGAAGGATAGTATATTGTTGGCTTTAATACCATCCATCGGGCAGATTATAACCTGTTCACTTACAGGATATGCTTTGCAAAGATTTCAGTTTCCTGGAAAGAAGATTATCTTTGCGGTCTTGATTATCACTTTTATTTTGCCGCAGCAAGTATTGATGCCATCTACGTATCAGCTGCTGCTTAAATATGGCTATATAGGCTCAATGGCTGCGTTTGTTGTTCCGGCGTTTTTGGGACAGGGATTGAAAAGTGCAATCTTAGTGTTGATCTTCTACCAGTTTTTCAAAACAATACCTAAGGTGCTGGATGAGGCGGCGCAGCTTGATGGTGCCGGATATATCAGAATATTCTATAAAATTGGGATACGCGCAGCAGCACCGGCTTATATCGTAGCGTTTCTGCTCTCTGTCGTATGGTATTGGAATGAGACTTATTTAACTAGTATTTATATGGGAAATGCAACCAAGTCAGCAAAGACAATTACTACTTTGCTGCTGGAGTTAAGAAACTTTGCCTTTAATTTTGATCAACTTTATGGGCAGTCCGGATCTATGGCAGGCGGAGCTTATAACGTTGTTAATGAAGGAATTAAGGCAGCAGCAGTGCTAATAACCATTGTACCTATTTTAATCCTGTACTTTATTATGCAGAAATATTTTGTACAGGGTGTTGAGAAGACCGGTATTACAGGTGAGTAATTGTTACATAAAAACCTCGTGATGTTCCAAGGCTGAACTGTTACGAGTGATCTGTTTCTTACGTTTATAAAGGAAACTTTATAATATATTAACTTGTTGAATTGAAAGGAGAATGGTTTTATGAGGAAAGGACTAATCAAGAGGGGATTATCTTTGCTGTTAGTGGTGGCTATGATTATAATGTCTACCGCTTGTAGTAACAGCAATAAGACAAATGATGATTCAAAACAACCGACTCAAGCAGTGGATCAGAATAACGATGGAGGAGACGTGGAAGTTACACCGGAACCACAGGGATTGCCTCCGATGACCACGGATGAGATTGAGTTAACCTATGCGAACTGGGGTGATGATCCGAATGTTGCAACTGCTATGGCGGATGCTTTTATGGAGAAGTACCCTAATATTACAGTTTATATGGTTAACATGAATGCGTTTACCTATCAGGATGATTTTTATGTAATGGCGCAAAGTGGTATGCTCCCTGATTGTTTCATGGTTATGGATGAGGTTGGCTGGACTTTAAATGGATGGTTAATGGATATTACTGAATTGTATGATAATGATCCGGAGACTGATTTGGTTTTTGATTATATTAAAAACCTGGGTGTAACTGATGGGGTAAGAACAATGTTTGCAACAAATTCCTTACCTAATATTGCAATGCTCAATAAGGATTATTTTGATATGTACAATGAACCGCTTCCAACCTATGAGGAGTGGAACTTTGACAAGGCAATGGAAATTGCTGAAAGAATTACACATCCGGAGGAAATGCGTTACGGTCTTGGTAAGGCAACCATGTTTAACGTAGATGTACTTCCTGATTTTGCGGATATCATTAAGAATGGTCAGAGAGGTCAGTTCGGTTACAAAGAAGGAGAAGGTTATCTGTTCTCCCAGGACTGGATCGACATGGTTGAGTTAAGGAATAAGCTGCATGTACAAGGGGTGTATGATGTGGCAACACCAGAAGAAAAAGAAGCTGCTCTTGGCGCAAGTGATACATGGATGGCTCAAGCTGGTTATACTGCAATTAACCTTGATTATTTCTGGTCTTATGACGAGTTAATGACTTCAGGTTCTAATATGATACCATATCCCTTCCCTACGACTGCAAATGGTAAGGTGCCAGTAAGTTCTGACGTAGTTGGTATTAGTGCTCAAACACAATATCCTCGTGAAGCTTACGAATTAGCAAAATGGTTAACCTTTAGTCCGGAAGGCTGGGATGTAAAGGTTCAGGCTTATATTGATAATGATACAATTCCGGATAAATTACCTAATGTTGAAATTCCTCAAGAGACAAAAGAAAAATTCTATATTGCATATAAGAACAAAGATGGTATTGATGCAATCATGAATTCCATTGAAAATGGATATGATGTTTCGGATTCTTATCCAGGTTATAAGACATTTACAAATTGGTTAACTGAGCAAGGGTATATGGGTCAAATATTAAACTGGTCTGCACCGGAATTATCTGCAGCAGATATTGCGGATGAATTGACTGCTAAGGCGAATGAGTTCTATCAGAGTGAAGTTGAGGCTTTAAAAGGTGTTGTTCATGATTTGCCAAAATACGTAATTGCTGACCATCAATAATTGGCGCACATTCTCTAAAGAATTAATATAGTCCTAATGGAGGGTATATGAGAAAATTTAAAAAAATAATTGTTATTTTGTTATTATTGATGGTTTGTCTGACCTTAGCCGGATGTGCAAAAGGTAAAGTATCGGCTTATTTAAATATTTCCACAGAAACAGGTGCCGGTGAATTTGCTTTTGATTTATTTATTCGTGCTGATGATGATACCAACACACAGTTGGCAAACGGAATTGATGGAGTTGTACAATCGATTAAGGCGTTTGGAGAATCAAAAGCGATTGAATTTGAATTAGCAACCCGTAAGGAAACAGTACAAAAATGGGATGATAACGAGGAAGATGAACTGACCGAAGACCATGAAGCAGATGTAATTAACATTAAGTTCAGTTTTGACTCCTTAGAAGATTTAAATGCGAAAATGGTTACCTTATCAAATAACGGTGAAATTGCTACAACCAAGGGATTTGGTGAATTTATTCCCAATGCAGATGGTACAACAACCTTTTCCTATCGAAATAAAGCACTTGAGGAAGTTGTGTTGGCTTTAGAAACTTATGTTCATGATGATGCCAATGCATATAGCGGCAGCGAAGCTGCAGATGGGTTAGCGGACACTGATTTATTCTACGTGACAGTGGATGATAATTCACAGGAAATGAATCTTCAAGCATATGCTGCCTTCCCTAACAGACATTTTGAGGTAGCCGGTACCTATGTGGATGCAACTAAAATAGCAACTCCAACACCCGTACCTACTACAGCCCCTACACTGGCACCTGCCGATGATGAACAGGGAGTGACACCTGTAGATAACACTGGTGCAGACACTGATGAGAATAGTTCGCTTCCGGCTATAATTATAGTAATTGTGGTAGTGGTTGTGGTATGTGCTGCAGCGGTAGTAATCCTTCAGAAGAAAAAACGTAATAGCAAATAGGCAAAGTGATAAAATGTCAGTGATATTAGTCTGAAAAAATAAACCCAATCGGTTATTTTGCTGATTGGGTTTATTGATTTACTGACTCAAACTTTGCATATAATGATTTGTTTCTATGCTTGATAAAATCAGCATATCAGGGGACAAGAAAGTATGAAGTTTGGATTACCAAAATTAGGATTGACTTATAAATATAATTTTAAAATTTATGGAACAGGGAGTGTGTTAGGATGGAAGTGAAAAATCCAATAGTCGATGGATGGTATGCAGATCCCGAAGCTCGTTATTATGAGGGAGAATACTGGATTTATGTTACGAGATCATTTTCTCGTTATGAAGATCAATTAAATCTCGATGCGTTTCATTCAAGGGATTTGGTGAATTGGAAGAAGGAAGAAGCAATTATTGATATAGAGGATTTTCCTCACATATGGAGGGCGGTATGGGCTCCTACAATTATTGAGAAAAATGACAGGTACTACTTAATTTTTGCTTCCAATGATATTCAATCTGATGAGGAGATTGGCGGTTTGGAGATTGCTGTTGCAGATGCTCCTGGAGGACCTTTTAGAAAAATTTTGGACAGGCCTTTAATTGCCCGTTTTATTAATCAGGCACAGCCCATTGATGCTCATCTTTTTAAAGATGATGATGGGACGATATATTTATATTATGGCGGTTGGGGACATTGTAATGTAGCTGTAATGAATGAGGATATGACAGGATTTGTACCACATGCTGACGGTGAGATATTTAAAGAAGTTACGCCTCCAAACTATGTGGAAGGTCCTTGCATGCTAAAGAAAGATAATATTTATTATTTTATGTGGTCAACAGGCAGTTGGGGAGACGGAACCTATTGTGTGCAATATTGTTCTGCCGATTCACCCGTAGGTCTCTTCAATAAGGCGGCAACCATCCTGGAATCCCAAAGACCATTAGCGGAAGGACCTGGACATCATGGTTATTTATATTTTGAACAAACGAAAGAATGGCTTATGGTGTACCATAGAAGAATTGTGGGTGATACGGTTTCGGGGCATAGAAACCTATGTATCGATAGGATGAATATCGACAATGGAGTAATTGATAAGGTTAACATGACATCCGAATGGGAGTATAAAGGTGCTTTGCTCTAATAAAGACAGACCGATAGGAATGTTTTGACGGGAATGCAATGGCTGATGAAAAGTGAATAGAAGAAAAGAAAGATCCAGCTATCGATATATCGATAGCTGGATCTTTCTAATGTTCAACTGCTGAAAAATGTTAGAAATTAACTTTTAGATTTATAATTTTATAAGGTGGAACAATTGCATCCAACTCGTTTAAATTTGTATCAACAATATCTGTTTCTTCCTCAAGAAAGTTACAGATGCAGGCTTTGTCTATTTTCTTTGCAAAGCTTATTTTGCAGGGGGAGGGCAAAGCGGAGTTGTTCACAGCACGTATCATGATGCTGGATTTTGCATTTTTTGAGGGCAGGCAGGTAAGGTAAGTGCAGGCATCAGAGGAAAAAGTAAAGGCGCTTTCCTCCGGAAGCTTAAGACCGGAAGGAATTGTGAAAGCTTTATAACCGCAAACAAACCGGTCCTTTATTAGAACAAGCTCGCAATCTGTTTGGGCTGCAATAGGCATAATAGCATATTCAAATACATGCCTTCCCTGCAATTGTCCGTCTGGTTCGCCGTCTGTATTAACTGTCTTGGTGAAACAGCGCAGTAAGGTGATGTCGATACTGTTTTCCCTGTCTCCGGAGCAAGATACTTCATGCAGACCACCCTTTGATAGGAATAAAAGGCCATGTGGATTTGTTTCGTCTTCAGAACGAACAAAAACCATATTTTCAAAGGATTTTTCTGTTATATCGGTTTCTTTCCAGGTGTGATGACTGTGGTCTTGACCAGTTGACCTGGTGAGTATTAGATCGCACTGGTTTACCTGATACCGATCTGTGACTACATTGGTCGGTAAATGCAGTTGAAGGCGGTGGTCACAAATGTTATTGTCAACTTCGGTATGAACGGATACCAAAGCGGAATCCCTTGCGATGGTAAACTCCGATCGAATAATGCAGGTTTCATAGAGATTACTTCGTTGGACGAATTGAAAGTTGTGGACCTTTTCCTTTGGAAGTGAGAACTCGTAACGAATTATGAATTTGCATTCTGCGTAACCGTCAAAGGTCTTTTCAATGCTTACCTGGCAGCCGAGAGAAGAGATAGAGCGGTCTTCCAGCGGTCTGATGTGGAACCAGCCGTCGCCCATTTCTCCGCAATCGAGGAAGGAGTGCAGACCGGAATAGACCCGTCCGGTTTTTTTGTCTGTAATTGATATGGTTCCATTCGGTGCAATCTCAAAACGTATTAATTCATTCTGACAGGAAACTGCCGAGTCAGAGAAGCGTTCTGTGATGCGATAGGGAAGGTGTAACGGTTTAATGGTAAAGGTGGTATATCCGAGTGGCCGAAGCTTTGATATGAAGGCTACCCGATGAGTATCAGCAAGACGCTTATTTCCGCCGAATTGTTTCACGTTCTTTGCTCGTGAGGCGTGAATAATATTATATTTTAACTCACAATTGTCTTCATCCAGTATAAGGAAGGAATTACGCTGTTCATATTTCATAAAGGGCAGGGACTTTACCTCAAAGTCAGGATCAAAATCAATGTCAACCTCAAGGGCTCCCTGATATTCATAGGGGAGAGGATTAAATACTTTGATGAAGCAGCCGGCTTCGGAGCTATCAGCATTAGCAATTGTTTTATTAGTCAGCGCATTGACCGAGCGGAAATACTCCTTGGAACAAAACTGAAAGAAATATTCAGCAGCAGTATGATAGGTTTTAGAAAAACGAGTGAGCATTTCTCTGTGAACGGCATCAATGGAGCAGCCGCAAATGCTGTCGTGAGCATGATTTTGCAGCAACTGGGTGTAAGCATACTTGATATAGGAGTAAAGATAATCCGAACCATTCATTTCATCAATTGCAGAAGAAGGCATGGCGTAATGCTCTAAAAGATTCTGGCACTCATCATTTATACTTTTTAAGTCGTACCGGGAAGAAAGCGTGTGGGGAATGAGCTTGATGTGCATTTCGTAAGCCTTAGCAAGTTCGGTGAGTTCGCCATGCTTGTAATTTGGTTTTCTTTCCGCAGTAACTACAGTAGCTAAATCCTTGTGATAAATATTAGCATTGTTTATAGTCGAGGTTGTTGTGCTCCGTTCCATGCTTTCGTTCAGCTGTTCAAATACATCATCCAAGCGCTCTTGAACCACCGGACAATCAAAATGTACTGCCAGACGGCTAAGAATTTCAGGCATAAATTCGTGTATAGTTTCGTGATCCATACCATCGATAAGGATAACGTAGGGAAGAGAAGTTCGTGTGAGCTCGCGTTCCACATATTTAATAGCTTTCTCGGTGATTTCGTCCAGATGCAGGTGATAGTCAGGGTAGAATTCGCTTATGACTTCATAGAAGAAGGAGCCATAACCGCAGATTTCAGGTGTTTTAAAGGTTAGAAGCTTTGAACCATCAGGGGAAGACCAGTGAAAAAAGCAATCCAGGTCATGATCGTTCGTTCCTCTGCTGATTACAGCGTTTTTAATATTGAAACCAGTTAATATCTGAGGGAGATTTGCAATATGGCCAAAAGTATCACAGACATAACCTGCCTTGAGTGCTGTAGTTTCGTATTTTTCGCAAATAGAATGACCAAGGATTAGATTTTGGATCATACTTTCTCCGGAGATTAGAAATTCATCCGGCATGGTATACCAGGGGCCAATAAGAAGACGCCCGTCTTTAATCAATGACTTTAAGGCGTTATCATAGGAGGTCTCACCTTGTATTACCAGATAATCTTCCAAAATACTGGTTTGACCGTCTAAGGTAAATATCTCAAAATTGGGATTTGCTTTCAAGGTTCTTATAATTTTATCCATGACCGGAATAAGTCTGAAGCGATATTCATCCACTGTTTTATACCATTCTCTATCCCAATGTGTTGCTGCAAAATAATATATCTTCTCTATATTCATAGATACCTCCATTTTTAAGAAAGGTTGAAAGGATTTCCTTTCAACCTTTCTGCTGCTTCGGTTATTCCGCTCTTGTTGACTCTTTTTCTATAATATCGCATTCTATTAAAATCTTATCATTACCAACAGAATGGTTTTTCATATATTTGATCAAAAGATTAGCTGCTGTCTCTCCGATTTCTGTGCTTCTTTGGGATATACAGGTGGAAGCAAACGGCAGGATATCCTGATAATTTGAGTATTCATTATCGAAAAATACAACTTTAAGATCCTTTGGAACCTGAATACCGCATTCGCTTATGGCATGATACACATTGATGCCTATGGTGTCGCCGTAGGATAAAAGACCATCCAGCTCTGGATTGTCTCTTAAAAAGTTGCTGATAAGCTCTTTTTGGTCGAGCATATCCTTTGTAACGACTAATATATTGCTGGATTTAATTAGAAGATTATTTTCCATGTGGGCACGTTCATAGCCGGAAATTCTGCGTGCGGTGCTGCTGCCGTAGTCTGCCGGAACGGTGATTAAACCGATATTTTTGCAACCTTTGTCAATAAGATGCTGGACTGCCTTTTTGCTCATTTCGGTATGGTCGCTGCTGACAGAGCTGACATCAATGTTACTTAGTGTACGATCGACAAAAACAACAGGAAACTTATTAAAGGCCAGTAAAAGCAAGTCCTTGTTATATTTTGCAGAGTTATTGGGAAAAACAATAATGCCTTTCACTCCCAAATCTACAAGATTGCTGACCAGATTCTCTTGTACAAGTTCATTCTCGCGCTCGCTCATTAGAAGAAGATGATATCCTTGCTGTTTGAGCACGTTTCTTGCCCCTGCAACAATATTGGATATAAAGCTGCTTCCTATATTGGGTAATAACATGCAGATGAAATTCGAGGAACTCTTGGACGGAGACTCCTCTTTCTCTGTATTAATATAGCTGCCTTTTCCTTGATAGCGGTAGATATAGCCTTCCTCCTGAAGTTCCATTAATGCCCGCTTGGCAGTTATTCTGGAGGTGTTAAACTTCAGGGCAATTTGGTTTTCCGAGGGAAGTTTATAGTGTGAGACCTGTTTATTTGTTTCGATTAACTGCAATAAATATTCTTTGATTTGTTTATAAAGGAAATTGCTCATATGTACCCCCTATTGATACTCTCCTAATGATACTCTGCTTTATGATGTAACTAATTATAAAATGAAAATGTATTAAATTACATTATATACAAATCTTATATAATGTATACAAGTTATACAAGTTGATATCCTAATATGATTATAAAGATTTAGCTGCCAATATGTCAACGAAAATTTTACAATTAAAAGTATTATGATAAAATAAAGTGCAATATGCATAAATAAAATATAGAAAAATCGTATATTATATAGCAATAAAGATAGTAAATATAAAAAATGCAATAAAACTTATATCTTTTTAGTTGTTGGAGTGTACATAACCTGAAATATATATCATATTTATCAAGTTTATGAGGCTTAAAGTATATTTTATTGTCAAAAATGTTGACATACTAAGGAAATTGATGATATTATTTGGTTACAGTATTTAAACTTGTATATTAAATTCAACTTGATAATATCAAGTTGCAAAATATTGCAGGTTGTTATAATGATTTATCAACTACCTATTAAACTAATTAGTAAATGAGGGTTTCAAATGAACAACATTGAATTAGAGACAGCTATGAAAAGGAATAACAAGCTTAAAACAATAAGAAAATTAAAAAGAGCCTTATATGTAACGTCGGTAATGTTGTCACTGATTATATTTACAGTATATTTCTTATTTCCGTTTGTCTATATGATATCAATTTCTCTTCAAACGGAATCAGAGCTGATGACAGCGGTGGGCTTTCGTGACATGTTAATTCCAGATTCCTGGCGGTGGCAGAACTTTGTTGATGTGTTTAAGCAAATCCCCTTTGCAAGATATTTCATGAACAGTGGTATTGTTACCGGGCTTACAGTTCTGGGTACAACGGTTTCTGCCAGCTTGGTCGCCTACTCCTTTGCAAAGCTTCGATGGCCCGGAAGAGATCTTGTTTATTCTGTTATGTTAGTGACCATGATGATACCTGGATCGGTCTTAATGATTCCTACATATAAGATGTATAGCTCAATGGGACTGACAAATTCCTGGTGGCCCCTCGTGCTTCCGGCCTTTCTCGGAGGCGGAGCCGGAAATGTTATATTGATACAACAGTTCTTTAAAACAGTTCCTAAGGAAATCTTTGAAGCGGCGAAGATTGATGGTTCGGGAGAAATGGGCATCTGGTGGAGAATTATGCTTCCGCTTTCAAAACCGGTAATTGCTACGGTAGCCATTTTTGCCTTCCTGTTCTCCTGGAATGATTACATGGGACCAATGATTTATATTAATGATACGGCACTTACCACAGTGGCACTTGGTCTTAGAGCTTTCTTCTCGCAATTAAGTACGAACTGGAGTCTTTTAATGGCAGGGTCCTTGATTTCTATGATTCCCAATATAATTATCTTTGTATTTTGTCAAAGATATTTTCTGGAAGGCGTTAAATCCGGTGCGGTAAAGGGATAATTACAATAAACCGTGATGAAAGAGTCAAAAGTCTGATTCGGCTGTAAGGATGAATGTATATACACACATATTCATCATTAAAGTATACTTATGACTTTTGACACTTTAATCAACAATATTATCTTAATAGAATGCATGAAAAATGGAGGAAAAAGATATGAAACGTATGGGAATGAAATTATTAAGTTGTTTAGTAGCAATTACAATGCTCGCCACAGTGTTTTTGACCGGCTGCTCCTCATCGGATAAAGATGGAGGAGATGTTACACTTAAGTTCTGGTCAATCTATCCGGAAGGTGATCCTAACTATGAGTGGACACTCTCAGTGATTAAAAGATTTGAAGAAGCACATCAGGGTGTAAAAGTGGAGTATACCGGTATTTCCTTCTGGGATTACTTCACGAAGATTACTACCTCTATGACTGACTCCAACGGACCTGATATCTATATCCAGACCATCAAAGATACCACAGACCGTGCAAAGGGTGGAGTATCCATGGAAC
>JAEYLX010000041.1 GCA_023407575.1 Bacillota bacterium | reverse complement strand
TTTTTAGAAGTATAGCTTACGGCATATTTGGCAGGAAGTCCAGCGGATTCTTAATTAATATTTCGGCAAAATCAGCCGCTTTTCTACCACCTCAGCCACAAGCTGCAAGGTATTCTGGTAGCCCGTTTTCTGTAAAATATTCTTGATGTGATACTTGACGGTATTTGGCGTAATATCCAGATCCGCTGCGATCTCTTCGTATTTTCTGCCTTGCGCCAGCTCCCGAATAATATCAAATTCCCGACTGGTAAACTCAGCGCTGTTGCTGTATCCAATGCGAATCATCGGTGTGTTCTCGGGATAAACATATTCGCCGTTCATCACCCGGTCGCAAACCTCCATCAAGGCAGTGCTGCCATATTCCTTATACCAAAAGCCATTACAGCCGCATGTCTTTGCCTTTTGAATAAAGGAATGTTCCGGCATGGAGGTCATAATGATAATCTTGATTTTTGGATTATACTGCTTGATCTTTGCCGCAGCTTTCAGGCCGGATTCTTCGTCAGCCGTACATACATCCATCAAGATTAAATCGACACTTCCACGCAGACAGGCAATTTCTGCATTGGCTGCATTTTCTATGGAGGCGTACAGGACATATCTTTCTGATTTGGCAATCTGGCTCTCGATGGCGTCCCGGGTAATCCTGGAATCTTCTACTACTAAAACCTGTATCATTTTCGTCCTCCTTTCTGAGCTTCGTCAAAATCAAAGGGAATATCCACAAGCAGGGAAACACTGTTGTCGCAGAGTACCTTCAGGGTAGCTCCTTCCTGCTCCAGCCGCTGACGCAATGCGCTGAGGCCATTACCCTCGGTAATACTTGAAACAGATACGCCGCCGTTGTCGGATATCTCTATATGATACCTTTGCTTGTCTTGTTTTATCTTTACCGTCAGTTCCGTAGCATCCGCATGGCGTACCGCATTGGTGAGTGCCTCTCGAACGGCGGCATATAGTAATTGCAATGCCTTGCGGCTTTTGGGCTGTTCTCCAAGGAAGGTAACCTTACAGCCAATCAGCTCCGCAACCTGCATCAGTTCAGACTGCAGAGAGGAATCGGGAACCGTCCACACGGTAGAAATATTGGAAAAATCCTGAATGGTACTGTTCCAGCTTTTCCGCAGTGTGTCGGCATTCTCAGCCAGACGGTCTTCCGTAATCGCCTTAGTGGTGGCCAGCAAACAATGCCCCAGCTCATCATGGATATGCATTTTCGCGGCAAGAATCTCTTTATTCAAATTGATTTCCACGATACTGTCCAGCAAGGCTTTCTGCCGCTTTTGAATCTCCTGCAGCCGGATAGTGTTCTCGTACAGTTCCTCGCTGAGCCGGTAGAGTTCTGTAATTTCCGCCGCCTCAACCTGAACGGTATTGGAATCAAGAAACCTCAGCTCAAAACGCCAGACCGAGTTGTCGGAGAAGCGGAAGAACAACTGTTGGTGGGTGCTTTCATTTTCATTGTTCGTATCTTTTGGCAACCAGGATTGGGTTAGCTTTTCCGCCTTGCCGTTATTAGCAAAGTTTGTGAGTTTCTCCCATGCCGCCTTTGCGTTCAGAATTGTATGTCCGGTCAGCTCCAGCATCAGCTTGTTCATCTTCTCATTAACGAGAATGACCCGCCCATCCAATGCGGAGAAGCAGATTCCGCCGGGGTAAGAGTCGATGGCTTTTTTAATCATTTTAGCTGATGTATTCTTTTTCATGACTGCATCACCTCTCCCTCCTGCAAGAGCAAAAGCCGATAACCTGTCGGAACCTTTACTGCCTGAAGACGATATCCTCCCTCTAAAAAGCGAGGAACAAACTCGCGATCTGTACCGGTAATCTCAAAGCAAACCGTATCGCTGATTCGGATTGTCATGGAGGCTAGACGAAAATCTACCTCCTCAAGAAGCGCTTCCAAGGCTTTCATAATGAGAAGAATCAGCTCTGGCTCTAAATTAGATGTGGGACAAAAATCCAAGCTTGTCCTGATTCCAAGATTCTTCATACATTTCGCAATATCCTGCAAGCTGATGGCTAAATCACCCATCGGAATCGTCTGTTGCTCCTGATAAGTGAGCCGCAAGTTACAGAACCGCTTGATATAGGTGCCAATCAGACAGATGCGGTTCCAGTCGTCCGTCGAAAAGGATTCCGATAAAAGCGCTGTCAGCAGAATAAGCTGCCCGGCCACCTCCGAGGATAAGCTGTCGTAAATATCATTGCGTGCCTGAATACTTGTCTCATCCGATTGAATTCGAATTTCCTGTGCCAGCAGATCTTGTTCTTCTTCCAATTCCGCATTCAGTCTCTGAAGCTCTCGTAAAGCCTGATTAATCTGCGAGAGGGCGGTTTGCCAGACCATATACCCGCCCGGGATTTGGTGCAGGTTCATGGTAATATCTTCCGTAGCAGAAAAATGCTGATTTTGCTTTAGAGCTTCCAGCATAGCAGGCGTGATTTCCGCCGCATTTTCCGATACTGCAATCCGCTCATCGTTCGGTGAAAGAATTTGCATTGCCACCGTAGACCGCCGGAATACTTCCTCGTACTGGGTGTTTACCGGAATCAGTCCGACCAGGATATAGAGCTGCCAGCAAAGCACAAGAATAAAAATCAGTCCCGCCGAATATTCTACAAGCTCAAACCGCACCACGTAGGCCGTAGCAGCATAAGGAATACTAAATAGAAACAGTAGGATCGGCTCGTAGAAGGGAATCAACTTTCGGTAAAGCGGGTCTGACTTTGTCGTACCATTTCGCTGATAAATCACATATACCTGATGCCCGATCATCCACAATCCCCACAGATAGATGATATATGTGCCGATGTATGGATGAAAATACAAATTTGGCTGGGGTTCCTCCGGCACAATGTAATATAGAAAATGATGCAAATCGTTGGTTAGTGCCAGCATGCTCAGAAAACATGCCGGGATTAGGAGCAGATACCACTTTTTGCTGATCTGGTAATCCTCCGGCTTGCCGAGATAGAATGCGCTGTAAAACCCGAACAGTGGTATGAAGACAGCCGCGATATTGATAAAGTATCCGGTAAAGCGCATCCATGGAATATTGACATAGAGGAAAGCATCCTGAACGAAGCGGACCGTTAAATACAGGATACTGGCGATATTTTGTGCAGTCAGGTGGCCGCGCATGGATTTCTGCATGATTTTTGTTGTAATGGTATGTTGCCAGCCAAAGAGGAGTAGCATATAGACCGCCCAGACAAGATATGGCCGCAGAAAATCCTCCGGCCAATACCGCATGCTGAGCTGGCGGTATGCGGAAACTGCAAACAACAATACTGCTGCCGCCAAAAGATGGAAAACGGATTTTTTGCGCTCGCCCATTCTATCCCCCCTTACAAAAAGATGATCCTAACTGATTGATGCAGTTAGAGCACGATAAAGATATTATAACATGAAAGGCTAAATCCGCCCCACACAAAAGGGTAGGAATTGCGATTTTGCCGAGGATCAGCGCCAAAAACCCCCAGCCGAAGCTGGATGTTTTAAGAAAACGAAGAAATTGACCATGTAGCGAAAAACGAATTGATTAAGCTGCAAAATAATTACCGCTGAATCCACATAGCCGGACGGACGCCTGCGCCTTTTTTGTCATCAGCCACGACGATACCGCTCGTGTACAAATCCGAAGCAAGACCGGTGGGACGCGTTTCAAACTCGCCGTGACTGTCAACGCAGATAAAGCTGAGTCCGTCATCTCCGGGTGTACGTGTCCACCAGCTACTACTCAAACCGCTAATATACCCATCGGGATTATATTCTTGTGCAGAGCTATGTGCCTTTGACGATAGCCAAGCCTCTCGAAAAGCCTCACGTTCGTAATACTCTTCCACCTCATACACGCTCAACAGGAACAACCGATCTTCGGTATTATTTCCGCCATCCACCCCGGAATCCGGATTATCCGGATTTTCAACTGTTGTCGTGAATATCTTCGATCGTTCTTCAGAATTGAAAGTACTGTTGTAAAACGTATCGTTCAGCCAGTTGCGGA
>JAEYLX010000066.1 GCA_023407575.1 Bacillota bacterium | reverse complement strand
CATAAAAGGACACCTTTAAAGATGTCCTTTACGGAGCAAATCTTCTATGGAAAATTTGCAAACTAAAACTTATATAAGTATATCATTTTTATAAATAACATTCTATTAAACTTTTAAAAAGTTTAATAGAAAAATCCTACTCCAAACAACTGTTAATCTAAATAAAATTTAATTTAAAAATTATTTAGTCTTAAATACATTCTACCGCCTTACGTATTAACTTACTCATTACGCTACTCTCCACTCCGTTACTTAATACTCCAGTTGGTCATCAAAAAAATATAATTAATACTCTCTATCTAAATCCTTAAGTTTTTTTACTTTAATATTTCTTATCTAAACCTCATACTATTTTCTCTTCTCTTATCTACAAGATCTATTGCCCTAGGTAATGCTGGTGCTATAATATCCTCTGTTGTTGCTAACCTTCCATACTCAGAAATTACAAAAAATCCATTAATTAATTCTAAAAGTATTTGAGTATTTCTTTCAGTATCATTACTAGATTTTTTTATTTCTTTCATATCAAATTTGATTTGTTCTGCTACTTCTTTTGCTATTATTTTAATCATAGCTTCTGTTGTAATATCTGAATTTTGTCTATGCTCTCTAATTATTAAATCTAATGCTTCACTACTATACTTTAAATTATTTTTCTCTTTAACTTCTTCTATGTACTCTACATTTTTTTCTGTCATTTTATATTCTTTTCTTATTCTTGCCATCTTAAATTTAACTCCTTTTACTTTTTTATTAAGGGCTTTGCCCTCGCTATGCTCACCCATAAACTTAAAAAAAGTTTAATCAAATCCAAATATGAATTATAAAATATCTTAACTGGAAATTATACCTGTAGATATTTTATAAGAGCATAAAGAGAAACTGCCCCCAAAAATTTTGTGGGGCTAGGCAAAGCCTAGCATTTTCTTGGGTACAAAAAAATTTCCAAATGTCCCACTTTGCCACACAAAAACCGTATTAAAACCGTATATAATACGATACTTTGTCAGCAGTTATTTTCTTAATTTTATCACACATTTTTTTAATCTCAAACTATTTTTTTATAAAAAAAATGGATCCACTGCTCCATAAATAAATAATCCCACTAAAATATAAATAGTATTTTAACTTTCAATTTGTAAGCCTATTTCTTAAAATTTTAAAAAAACTTTTTTTCTCGGCTTTTTGGCTCTCCATTTTAAATTTAATCTCTTGTAATTTCTTCTCAAGCTCACTAACTCTAAGCTCCAAGCTATTTGTACCCTCAAATTTTTCTTTCTCTCTCAAAGCTCTTTCCTCTGTTGATACAATAATAAACTTACTCATACTGATATTTTTCTTTTTTGCTATATCTTTAAATAATGCTTTTTGCTCCTTACTTACTCTAATCTTTATATAATCATCTTTTATAGCCATTGTTCCCACCCCTATAAATTAATTTAATCCCTTGTTATCACCATACCATAAACATAATAAAAATCTTGTCTAATCCTAGAACAGGTAATAAGTACCCTATAATACAAGGGCTAAAAATTTGATACCTAGGTAAATTTAAACTTGCAATAGTCTGAAAGGTATATTTATGCACGAAAATGACCCTAAGGGATAAGCTCCTCCATATAGCTCTTAAGAAAAAATGACCCCCTTTTTTTTATAATACTTGCAAAATTATAGTATTGAATTAGCTCCTAAAATGCTTTATAATACAAAAAGAACAAGGCTATATTAAACCTTGCTCTTTTAAAAAACTAATATCACGTTTGTATGTTTTAATAGATATATCAAGTTGTGAACATATATCTTTTCTCTTAAAGTCTTGCTCCAACAAGGCTTTAATTTTTTTCCTTCTTTTTTCTATTTCTTGCTTTTTAGATACTTTTCCATCAGCTCTTAGCTTTTCTTGATACTTTTTCTTTTCAGCTTCTTTTCTATTTTCACTATTCCTTTTATAGTAATCTTTGTTCCATTCCTCTTGTGTCTTAGTTTTATATATACTCTGTAATCCTAATCTATCACAAAGCTCATAATCAAGCTCTAGGAAGTCTATAAGAGTTTCATTCTTATAAAGATACTGACGATAGTTTACAACCCTTGTAGCACTCTCTATTATGTGTCCTCTTAGTGGTTCATTAAAGTTATTATTAAACTTCAACATTTCCTCTTTGGCTAACTCATAATCTTCCGATTTAAGCTCTCCATTTTGATATTTATTTTTTATTAAAATATAATTTCTATACAAGAAACATAACCTTGACCTAAGCTCTGTTACTCCAATACTGTTTAAATGGCTCTGTATCTTCTCAAAATCCATTAACCTATTACAGTTTAAAGAATAAACATTATGTAGCTTCACAACCTTTTTAGGAGCTTTTACACGCCCTTTACGTTTCTTATACCACTTAGGTAATTCATCAAGCCATAGCTCTTGTAATTCGTTTAGAGTATATCTTACTGAATCATCATAAGAAAATACTTTAATCTCTGCTCCATTCTTAGTGTTAATACTTCCTGGTATTCTAAAATAACTTTCTAGGTTCTGCTTTTCTGCTCCATACTCTTTTAACTCTTGTGAGAACACCTCTGAAATTCTTCTAGCTAGTGTTACCACATTATCCCTAAACTTAGGTATATAGCAAGTTTCAAC
>JAEYLX010000037.1 GCA_023407575.1 Bacillota bacterium | reverse complement strand
CCCTTTAGGGCAGGCCTGAGGAAGCAGTGCGGTTGGCAAATCCCTCAGGGCGCCTTCCGGGCGCTGGCAGGTAAAAGCCCCTTATAGGGGCAGAGCAAACCACCGGCTAAGCCGGTGGTCTTGATTTCTAAGGTGTTTCCAATATTCCTACTATCCTTTTAAGTGACTCTTGATATTCTTCTTCAGAAGAATTTTTAAAAATTAATAGATCATCAATGACCATTGGATCATCCAGGGTGCTTGGCGGACTAAAATTACAGTCTGCAATATACTCCTCCCAGTGAGATAGTTTCCAGGTATCTCTGTCAGAATTCCGTGCGATCATACGTTGTCTACATACTTCTATTGATGTATCTACCCATACCACTACAAGTCTAGCATTCTTTTCCTTTAATTTATCCTTCAACTGCTGAATGTAATTGATATCTCTTATCTCCTCTGTAAATGGTGCATTGATTAAAACTATATCATCATAGTCCAGTGCCTCCAGCGCCAGAGCCACCACTGCCTCATATTCAAAATCACGAATGTTCTCTTCAAAAAAGCTAGAGCTTCGGTCATAAGTCTGATTTGCCACTTTAAAAATTTGCTTGGATAGCACAATAAGAGTATCTTTATCGAGATATACCACATGCTTTAATGTCTTAGATAATTGCTTTGAAATATAGGTTTTTCCGCTAGCTGGCGGAGAAGTTACAAGAATTAGTTTTTTCATTATTCATCTCCTATAAGGCGCTTAGTGTCATCTAAAAATATAGCGAAAGTAAAACTAAGTAATTATATTCCTTATTTTAAAAACATCTTTACATATTTTAAATGATTTTTATAAGGAGGGTATCTCAAAGGCATATCAAAATGGATTGATTTTTTTAAAACACTCTTATGATGGGAGAAGGTGTCAAAGCTTGCTTTACCATGGTAACCCCCCATTCCGCTATCACCAACACCACCAAAGGGTGAATACATGCTAACGAGGTGCATAATTGTGTCATTGATACAACCGCCACCAAAGGAGGCGTTTTTTAGCATTGCCTTCTCTCGGCTTTTTGATTTTGTAAAATAATAAAAGGCCAATGGCTTAGGAAGTGTGTTAAATTTATTAACGACCTCTTGCAATGATTGAAATTCAATGACTGGAAGAATTGGACCAAATATCTCTTCCTGCATAATCCTACTCTCCCAAGTAATCTGATCTAAAATGGTCGGAGTAAAGAGTTTACTTTCGAGATTCCGTTCACCTCCAATAATTATCTTTTCTCCTTCAATTAGTCCTTCCAGTCTTTTAAAATGCTTCTCGTTAATAATTCTTGGGAACTCATTATAGTTACCACTACCTTCGTAAAAGCGAGGGATATACTGTTTCATCTTTTCCAGCAAGGCAGCTTTAACACTGCGTTGAACTAATAAATAATCAGGAGCTACACAGGTCTGCCCGGCATTCACATACTTTCCCCAAACAATACGCCTTGCTGCAATATCAAGATCAGCTGTTTCATCAACGATACAGGGACTTTTCCCACCAAGCTCTAAGGTTACTGGGGTTAAATTATTAGCAGCAGCACCCATTACAACTTTACCTACTGCTACACTTCCTGTAAAAAAGATATAATCAAACTTTTGGCTAAGAAGTGACTGATTCGCCTCTCTGCCGCCTTGAACAACTGCAACATACTCCTGATCAAAGACCTGCTTAAGTAGTTTTTCGATTACCCTTGAAGTATTCACGGATTCATTGGAAGGCTTGATAACAGCACAGTTGCCGGCAGCAATAGCTCCAATTAAAGGAGCCAAAGTTAGTTGAAAGGGATAATTCCAGGGAGAAATAATTAAAGCAATCCCATAGGGCTCTGGATAAACTCTACTTGTGGATATAAAGTTGACCAGTGAGGTTCTGACCCTTCTAGGAGTAGCCCAGCCTCGTAAATGCTTAATTGTAAAGCGTAATTCTTCTAATACAATCCCAATTTCTGTTGCATATGCTTCAAAGGGAGCTTTATTCAAATCTTTTTTTAAAGCTTCTAATATATCTTTCTCATTCAACCGGATTACCTCTTCCAACCGTTTGAGATATTTAATACGAAAAGCAACTTCTTTTGTATTTCCTTGCTTAAAAAAATTTCTCTGCTTTGTTATAATTGACTCAATTTGCTGCATGTGGCTACTCCTTTTCTAAATTATAATGCAATTCCATACTGAACTAAAAAATACTTCTTCCATGAGTGAAGCAATAAGGCAACTTTACACATATACTATGATAGAACCTTAAGGAGAATCGTCCTATGCCAGCATACAAAGATGATACACACAGCTTTCAAAGGAAAATGGTACTTAACGGTAAGGGTCAAGTATCGGTGTCCCCTGATTTTGCAAGCTTACGGCTTGGTGTTTTAACTAGTGGAGAATCCGTTACTGCAGCTCAAATGGAAAATGCAAGAATAAGTCAGCAAGTATTACAGGGCCTAAAGCAACTTGGAATTACAGATATCCAAACAGTACAATATCAAATTGATCAATTGGTAGATTTCCAAAATGGTCAGCGAATTAATCAAGGTTATCAGGTGCGAAATGTATTTGAAGTGACAATTGGTGATATTGCTCGTGTTGGTACAGTCATTGATACTGCAGTAAAAAATGGAGCTAATATTGTTGAGTCAATCCGTTTTGACATATCTAAGCCAGAACTTTATTATCAACAAGCTCTTAATCTTGCTGTCAGAAATGCCATTAACAAAGCTAAGGGGATAGGTTCTAGTTTAAAAATCCCCAATGAACCAATTCCAGTATTAATTACAGAAAATAGTTTAGCACCAATTCCTTATACTCGTTCTTTAGCAATGAGGGGTGAAATTGCTACCACACCAATTGAGCCAGGTCAAAATGATATTGAAGCATCCGTAACAGTAGAATTTACTTATTAAGCTATATTTTTCTACTATTATAGCGACTTACTATTTATAACATAATTGTAGCATTGACAAAGGCTGGATTAGGAACATTTTCTAAGCCAGCCTTACTTTGATGAAGTTATTTATTATTCTGTTGTAAATTTTTCCCCGGTAATTGCTTCACTTAATTCAAATAATCGTTTAGCAGCTACCTTACTTTTTGCAGCTTTTGAGGTTTTGGCCATTTTATTAAGATAATAGTATTTCCCACTCACTCTCCCACCTTCTTCTGAGTTAGCAAGATAAATGGCTGATTTCGCACCAGCTTCAGGAGTTAGGAAAAACGGCTTTAAAATGTTGGTAATGGACTTGCCAAATCCTGTATTACGATCAATTCCCATTGAAGTTGCTACTGCACCCGGATGGCAGGAATTAACTACGATACCTCGATGCTTTACACGACTGGCAAGTTCACGTGCAAACAATATATTGGCAAGCTTTGATTGACTATATGCTTTAATTACATGACTTATTTTACAACCCTTTATTAAATTAATGTCATCAAAGTGAATTTTTCCTACTTTATGTGCACCAGAAGCTACAACGATAATTCGACTGCCTTTATCCATTAAATCCAGTAGTCGTAAGGTTAATAAAAAATGCCCAATATGATTTACACCGAACTGCTCCTCTAGTCCATCCACAGTTTCTCTTCTGTCTATAGATATCACACCTGCATTATTAATTAATACATCTACCTTCTTATACTCTTTTCTAAACTCATCTGTAAAATCTCGAATATTTTGCAGGTCTCCAAGATCACAAGTCATCAGGCTTATATCACGATTCTCATATTCCAGAAGTTCTTGTAATGCTTTTTCTCCTCGTTGCCTGTTCCGACATAACATTACAACCTGAAATCCTTGGTCCGCCAATGCTGCCACAGTAGCTTTACCCATTCCGGAGTTAGCTCCAGTTACAATAGCTAGTTTCTTATCATTCATTATTATCTCGCCCCTTCTTTGCCTATAATAAAATACTTTCAATCCTCAAAAGAGTATTTACTCTCCCTTCAGTTTGCTTATTGCTGCTGTAATTCTACTTCTTCTCGTTTCATCTTTTTTTGCTTGTAGTATTCCAGTAACAATCTCTTTCTTCTTAGTATAGGATAATTCCTCGTAGGCTTTCGATGCAATTGGATTAGTACTGAATGCTTGCTGTAAATCTTCGGGTATTTCGACTATTCTTTCCGCTTCATCTTTTTCTAATGTTACCAGGACTTTATCTCCAAAGGTTTTTCCTATTTTATTTCGAATTTCTTGGGTCATACCAATGCAATAACGTCCACTCATAAACACCAGTGATCCACGATACTCCACTCCATCAAAGGTTGCGATTACCTTTACTCTTTTGGCACCAAAAACTTCCGGTACAGAAAAGGGAGGTTCAATATAAGCTGCATTCATATTTTCATGCTGGGTAATCACTGCTTCAAAGGTCTGTTTCATAGGGCTTCTCCATAATCACCTTCGATGCCATTGGACATGTATAGCCACTAGAGTCTTAGGTAATGAATGTAATTTGACATTAAGTGGATTGTTTATAGTCTATTTTGATTTCTTAGTAGATTAAGTGCAGTTGCATTATATTGTATATTATTTGTAAGTGATGAGCTCTTTTCTTCCTCTAAGTTATTTGTAGTTTTATCTTCCTGTTCGGTATCTTCAAAAAACAAATCCAGGAATCGCATATAGTCATCATAGGTGAACAAATTAGAAAGTATCTCCAGTGGGTCTGCAGAAGCAGTAACATCCAAAGGTGTATAGGAAAAATATTGCTGTACCCCAGTATCATTGGCTGCTGCAGATGTTTTTGTACTATTTTTGGAAGTTGTTTCAAGTACCTCAAGATTTGAATCACCCATATAATTTAACACCTTTTTTACATAATTCTGTGTTTCCTTAAAGGGGGGAATCCCATCATATTTTGCTACATTTCCACTTCCGGCATTATAGGCAGCCAAAGCCAGACTAGGATTATTATCATATTTTTTAAGTAGCCTGGATAAATATTTTGCCCCTCCCATAATGTTTTGCTCAGCATCAAATGAATCTGAAACTCCTAATTCTCTTGCCGTCGCAGGCATTAACTGCATAACACCTTGAGCACCAGCTTTAGATACAGCCTTTGCATTAAAATTAGATTCTGCTTTACCGACTGCCTTTAGTAGCTCAATTGGTACATTATATTCCTCGGATGCTTCTTGAAATATCTCATCCATACTTTTAGATTCACCTAAATAAGAGGAAAAATCCTTAATTTCCGTTTTTTTAGTTGTATTATTAATAATTGAGTTACTATTTAAACCTGTAATTCCTCGAATTTCTGACATAATAACCTCCCTATATCAGGCAACCTTATCTTTAAAGTGACAGGATAAGGTTATTATCTTATCCTAGTTAAAATAAATGTAACATATATTGAGTATTATTATAAAAATTACGTATAGAAATATTTTTACAATTAATAGCTTAATTATATCAAAAACCATGGATTGCACAAGCCTTTTCTCTTAATACTTTTATCTTATTATTTAAATATTGTGGAAATTTATTTAATTTTATATGTGATAAAACCATATATTTTATTAGTAAGAAAAAATTTCATGTCGTTTTTTCGTCTTATTATTGCCATAAATATATTATTTTCGCTCAAATTCACTCTTTCTGCTTTTTATTTTATTTTTTTCTACAAGAATATACACCTTTTTTTTACATACGAATAGATTATATTAGGATAACAAATATCCACAACATCTAAATTAAAGGAGAGTTATATATGGATAAACATCATGATTCTGCTGTTGTAAAATCTACAAGTATTGTTGGTGGCGATTGTAATGGTAATGGTAATAGTTGTAATGCTGCTGTTGTAAAATCCGATACCTTGTCTGGCGCAGAAAATTACCCATGGGCTGGAGGAGACGTAAAAGTTCCTAAGGTTCTTGCCGAATTCATTGTACAGCTTGATACAGAATCTAGAATTAGATTGAACGAACGTTCTTACGAGATAAAGAGAGTTGAGAAACAGATCTTCTTAACACAGTGTAGATATATACCTCCGACAGATAAAGTATTTATTGAAGGTTATATTAGAGCAAATATTGAATATGCAACAAGAAGTTGTTCAAAAGGCAACGCTATTGCTGGATCTATTAAAGATACCACCGTTCATATTCCTTTTAAAGCATACACCAAGGTTGATTTTTGTGATAATCGCCCTAAAATTTCCCCTAATCCAGCTGCTCAGGTTGCTAGGTATTTTGATCCTAAGATTATGGGTAAGAATTTCAGAGAAGCTGACAGATCCAATATTGAAATCTTTAATGAACCAGTTTATTGTGAACTTGAATGGTCTGCAGTATTTGATGCAAATATTGATGACTGTGGCACACCTATCGAAGGCTTTAAGAACGAGGAAGAATTCCAAGATTATACTGATAAGTCTGTAGTTTACCTTTGCATTAAATTATTACAGAATCAACAGATTTGCCTTCCTGGAATGCATGGTCATGATGGCGGCAAGAAAATGGCTTCCCTTGACTCCAAATGGAAAATCCCAGTTCCTGGATTAGAATTCAAAGACTGATAAATAGACTAATTTACCTGTCAAATACACAAAACTAAGATAAATCATAAAAGCAGGATAACGTCAAACTGTCGCAATGGGTGACGAATAAATCACTAGCTATAACAAATACGAGTTAACACCGAAATGTTTGACTCAAATATCATATAGAGCCTGATTTCAGAAATGAAATCAGGCTCCTTTGTAATCATCCGATAGGAGTGCTACCGAAAAGTACTAATTATACTTTTCCTTATATACCTAAAAGATTGCTAAAAAGTTCTACTCTTTAAATCAAATTATTGGAAAGTTATATTAAATCCATTCATAATCAAATATTTCTCTGGAGCCTCAATATTGCTGGTAGTTAGATTAATAAAGGTGGCAGAACCGTTGTTGGTATAGGTATAAATCGCTTCTCCAAGATGAGGTGCCGAGAATCTTGAGGTTGTAATTGCATCCTTTCCAGTACCATTAATATTGATATTCTTAAATACAATGTTGCTGAAGCCTCCGCCATAACCGAATTGAATGGCATCTCTCTGGCTATTTATAATATCAATATTTTCAAAGGTTATATTCTTGATACTGGTATTGGAAGCTTCCAGATCAATCGCTCCTCTTTCTCCATTATAACAATCTTTACTGGTACCACTATTGATAATTGTTGTATCCGAGAATAAGATACCCGTATTATTTTCAAAATGATATCCTGGGAAGACCGTATTTAAACGGA
Organism: Bacillota bacterium; assembly: GCA_023407575.1. Lineage (GTDB taxonomy): Bacteria > Bacillota > Clostridia > Lachnospirales > Lachnospiraceae > Mobilitalea. The sequence goes on along the minus strand of JAEYLX010000037.1, from coordinate 42,084 downwards.
TACCGGAACCCATAAAGCAGTCTTTGATATAATTGAATTGCGCTTTATGACCAGAACCTCCAAAGATTGCGATAGCTGCCGCTCTCCAGTTGTTCTCTATGGTATTATAAAGGAATGAGTTATTAACCTCCATTGGTGCACCCATGGTACTATCCGGCCACATTGCAAGACCATCATCACCGTTATTTCTAACGTTACAGTTACGAACTGTAGAGTTCTTAGTACCTTGACAGAAGTTAACGCCGTCAGCCAGGTTATTTCTAATTCTACCATTTTCTATTAAAAGATTATCTGCTACTACTACAGGTGTGTGAGCATAATCACCTACCCAGAAACCACATTCAAAATGTTCTTCCCAGAAATCATGGACTCTGGAGTTGGTTCCAAAGTTATCCATAAAACATTTATAGATTGCATTCTGGTTGTATCTGGTTCTTAACATAGAATTAATATACATATGTCCAAAATCAACAGTACCTGTAATTCTAAAGGAAATACCGCCACTGGCTGCATTCGGTGAAGTAAACTGAATGTTGGTGTACCATATACCGGCTCCGGTTATGGTAATATTATTTGCTGATATCGTCCACATGCCACCAAGATTAAAGTTACCTGCCGGTATATAAACAGACTTTCCTTGGGAAACTGCTGCACTTACACATGCATTGAAGGCATTTAAATCATCTCCACTGTCATTAGCGATAGCGCCATAAGCAGTTACAGAAAGGGAATTAGCAGGTTGTGCAATTGCGGAAGGCACTGGCTCTACTTCAACAAAGTCAACACCGTATTCCAGGCTGTCTCCATTTGTCTTTTGAATTCGAAGTTTATCTCCTGCTTTTAAAGCTGTTGTAAGCTTCCAGTGTACTTCATCAAAACGAAATGCTGCCTGACCACCATTTGGAGCATCTCCTGGTTGGTCACCAATAAAATACTGCCATGCATAATAAGAAGTCAAACTGATGGTTGATACTTTTGTTCCATTTACATAACAGTCTAAAGAACCAGTTTGCCCCATACCATTGGAGGTATCAGGCAAAGTAAACCTCATATTTACACCTGCTCCGCCCTGGTTAATTGTCCATTCAACATAAGACCCATTGGAAGGAAGTGCTACATAAGCTTGATTAGAAGCTTCTGACGCAATTAATGCATAGTTATAATCAGGTGCAGTACGAAGAACAGCTCCACCGCCTGTCTGAGCATCTTCTGATTCATATCTGGTATAAGGAACTGTTGCTCCTCTTCCGCCGCTACCAACTGTTAGGTTTGCATTTAAAGTATTATTCGTCTCATCTGTCTCACTAACCGCATTAAGACTATCCGCTTTGGCAGAAATCACATGGGTTCCTGTGGTTGCGGTCCAGTTTGAAGTAGCTGTAACGGTTAGAGTGCCGCCTGCAGCTATTGATGAAGCACTGTTCGCTGATGCTGCTACCTGAACTCCGTCTACCAAGAATGCCACAGTCCCAACAGCTCCAGCCACTGTTCCCTGATTCTTTACAACAGCATTAAAGGTAACTGCATTACCCACTGTAACATAGGAAGGCGAATAACTAACAGAAGTAATTACAAAATCTATACCTGCCTTAGGATTAACTGTAAGGTTAGTACTATAGGTATTATTGGTCTCATTGCTTTCCGTTGTTGTACCTGAATTATCAACGGTTGCTGTAATTGTATGACTTCCTGCTATAAGACCTGCAATGGTACCAGTTACGGTAGTTGTAGCTCCGGCACTTAAAGAAGTCGTATTATTTGTGGAGGTATAAACCGTAGTTCCATCAACACCTATTGCTAATACACCTGGTGCGCCAGCAGCATTTCCTTGGTTCTTAACTACTGCGCTAAAACTTAAGCTATCCCCTGCGGTTGGTGTAGAAGGGGTTAACGTTAAACCTGTTACTACCAGGTCAGGCATTGGAGAGGTTGTTACAGATAAACTCTCTGAATACTGGTTATTATTTTCATCTGTTTCGGTAATTCTATTTACATCATCTACATAAGCTTTTACTGTATGATTCCCAGTTGTAGCTGCCCAGGTTGCACTACCGGAAGGTCCACCATTGGCTGTAAGTGTTACAGATGCTCCTGCAGCTAAAGAAGAAGTGGTATTATCCGACCAACTTACCTGTGTATCATTAATATAAAAACTTACGCCAATAATAGTACCTGCTGCTGTTGCACCTGTTCCTTGATTTTTTACTACAGCAGAAAAAGTGGTTGCATTGCCAGTCAGTGGTGAAGCAGGTGAAGAGGTTATATCGGTTACAATCAGATCAGGTGTTCCACCGCCGCCTGTGCTGCCAGATACAGTAATACTTTCACTATATTGGTTGTTGCTTTCATTGGATTCGCTAATTCTATTAACATCATCCACCCAGGCATTTACCGTATGTGTACCAGCAGTTGCAGTCCAGGAAGCTGTACCGCTTGGACCACTGGTTACTGTAACTGTAACAGATGCTCCAGCTGCAATTGATGAAGTATTATTATCTGACCAGCTCACCTGTGTTCCATCCACAGAAAAGCTTACGCCATTAACAACCCCTGCCTGTGTTGCACCGGTACCCTGATTTTTTATTGTTGCGGAAAATAGTACGCTATTGCCTGCAGAAGGATTTGCAGGAGACCAACTAATATCAGTAACGATTAAATCCGGTGTACCTGTTCCAGTTCCTGCTGTACCATAGATTTCAAATTCAGCTGCTTGTCCGCCAACAGCTTTGTTGTTCGCAGTAAATTGAAGTCTTATGTAACGAGCATTTACTTGATTAAAAGTAATTGTAACTGTATTGGAGCTTGAAGGATTAAAGGTATATGCTGTTGCTGCAACAGCTGTAGTATAATTGGAATTATCCGTACTGGTTAAAACACCTATTGTCTGTGATCTTTGTTCCCAGGAAGCATTTAATTTTAATACAATCTTATAAACAGATTGACTGCTTCCTAAATCTGCAGTTAATGTATTAGGAAAGGAATTTGAAGCCCCTTCCCAATAGGTATTTACATTCCCGTCATTTGCATTGGAAGCTACATAAGTTTGATTATAGTTATTGGCTGTTACAGTTTTGCCTAAGGCAAGGTTAGCGGTATCTGCTGCTTTTACATAGGTTTCAGGAGCATATACAAAGAGCTGGCTAATTACCAATGCAAATACGATTAAAACTGATAACAGTTTTCTTTGATTTTGTTTCATAATTACCCTCCATTTCAATTTTTTGATTTACTGGTTTCCTAAGGAAAAATAACATGCCCCGGTTGCAATGCCACTTTTCCTTTTGCTTTCCTCCGTCATTACGATACCTGGAAAGCACTCCCTCTTTATCCCTCCTTCTCTACTGCAGCGCTTGCAATAATAAAATATGGAATTCCCTATTATTCATCTATGTAAAATTTGTAATTCGCAATTATAGTTTAACGTTAAACTATATAACCCTAGTCTTACTAATACTTCTCCGTTGTTGTAAGCTCATTTTATCATCCCAGTTTATGGAAATCAAGTAGTATTTAGTAAATATTGTATATTATTTAAATATATTTACTATTATTTTTGTGTTTTTAGTCAAAGTGACGTATTGAATAATTATACTGTTTCGTAAATATTTACAATACAATCTTTTATTTATTGTTAAAATTTCTACAATAATTAATCTTAGTATTTCTCTTCCTGCAAATACAGCACTCTTCCTTGCAAAGAAAGTGTGCTGTATTTGTATTTTTCCTATTTTAGAAACTATAATTTTATCTATACCAGTATAATATCTTTCATAGTATATTGGGCAATGATTTCATGTTGCAATTTTACTTAATAAAAACTCCTTCCAGTTCCTATACTCTAATTAAGCAATTTAAAACCAGAAGGAGATAGTAAAATTTATTCACTTTTTTTATTAACATATCGAAAACCACGATAGTATACTTGCTTGTTAGGTAAGTTTTCCTCTTTCCTTTCCTGTTCTCCTTCATCTTCACTATTATTATTTCTTTCTTTGAATATATTCTGTTCAAAAGGTGGTATAGTTCCATAATCATTTTGATAGCAATCCGGTAAAATACCTTGGGGATAGGAGAAAACATTTTGAGGATCGTACTTTAGTTTAATACGAATGAGATTTTTTACATGGTCACCAAAGTATTCACTTTGATAATCTGGTAGCTCACCATATGGAAAATTAACATAAGAGCCAGTTGTAATACTTTGTATATATGGAAAATTCTCAGCAATCCATAGATTATTGTCTTCTGCAAATTGATTTTCTTCCCAGATGGTTTCTAACCATATAATATATCTTGCCTTCCTGTAATAAAAGGCTGTAGCATCTCTTGGAACTTCACTTACTCTTCCACCGAGCGCATACATGGATAAACCTGCAAACACGGATCCATTGGGTAATTCTCTTAATATACTTGTTAATTGCTCAATTTCATTTATTGTTAAAGTACGTAAAACAAATCGACTTACAGATTTAAATTTTTCATAGGCAGGATAAACACTCCCAATAATGGTTACTGCCTCAAGAAAACTCATAGCTTCAATATTGTATTGTGCCGAATCTAGCGAAATAAACCCTTCCATGATTTCTTTTGCTTCCTCTAGTTCACCATAAAAGATGCCTCGAACCAAAATAGACAAACCATCTTCTACGGTATAATAAATTCTGGATATCAGGGTTATTCTTGGATCAGCACCTTCCAGCCAATTTTGCCAAAGATTAAGGAATTCTGTTTGTTCACTAGACCTAACATTTAAATAGTCAATTTCAATTAAGGTTACTTGGTCAATCTGAGGAGGTAACGTAAACGTCATGGAGACAATTACACCAAAATTCCCTCCGCCAGCACCGCTACAAGCCCAGAAAAGATCACTGAATTGATTGCGATTTGCTACTATTGTTGTACCTTCATAGTCTATCAATTCAATTTCTATCAGACTATCACAGCCTAATCCCAATAATCTACAAGAAAGCCCCCAACCACCACCCAAAACATAACCACTAACTCCAACAGTTGGACAGGTACCTCCTGGAAATGGGTATTGTCTGGAAGATATAAAATTATATACCTGCTGATTTGTAACTCCTCCTTCCAAATATAGCAGTTTAGAAGAAGAGTCAAATATTATACCATTCATTTCACTTACATCAATAACTAAGGTAGAGTCTCCATTCGAATATCCTTCATAATTATGTTTACCATTACGAATTCGTATGGCAACGTTATTTCTTCTTGCCCATAGAATTGCATTTGACACATCGCGTTTATCTTGACAATAGACAATAAGCAGTGGATACCTCGAGATTGCTCTGTTAAACCCATTTCTTGCTTCCTTATAAATAGGGTTAAAGGGCGTAACGATACGCCCTGTTAACCCTTGTAAATATTCATTCATTAACAACACCTCCATCATTGTAAAGTATTAATATGTCGATTTTTATACTTACTACAATATATGTTGGTTTGTTCACTCCTGCTATGAATAATCATTTTAGATTTTGTATTATTTTAAATATATTTATCTACGCTGAAAATCTCTTCCTTGGGTGGGCATGTTTTTAAACTCCTCGATTTGGTCATCCGTAAGCCCGAGAGAATGAAGCTCTGATAACTGTTCTTCTGTTAATGCATTATCTCCAGCTGCTTGTAATATTTCCATGGCCTTTTGAATAGTATCCATATCCATACCCTCTGGAAGATTACCAAAGCCACCACCCATGCCGTTATTCCAGTTTCCCATACCTCCACCATAACTATTGCTCCAATTACCCATGCCACCTCCGTCACCAAGTGCAGACATGTCAAGTGTTGAGGCATCGATCAATTTATCTGGTTCGGCTTGTTGTTCCTGTGTTGTTGAACCAATGGTGCCCTCCAACTGACCTTGAATACTTTCACCACGAAGTGTACCAAGTACTTTTAATTGTGTAATCGCAGCATTATACTCATCAAAAGTAAAGAAACCAGAAGTATCGCTTTCTATATGTCCAGCGATTAACGCATTCAATTCCTCAACCTTTTGCTCAAACTTACCGTCACTAAAATATCCATCCATAATTTCTTGCAGATATGAATGATACTGTTCTAAATATTCCGGAACTTCAAGTAATTTTGCTATTAACGGACGATCTTCTAAATCAACGCCAGAAACTGGCGTATCAATTGGAAAGTTTACAACGTCGGAAGCTTCTCCAGATTGAAATCCACCAAAGGCCATATTATAATCCCAGGGAAGAATACTTATTTTACCTTCATTTTCGTAAAGATAATAGTTGTGTCCCATATTACTGGAATAACTATCAAGGTTTACAACTACAGTGTGTGCTGCCAGATAACGTAACACTGAATCCACATCCACATAAGTTTCTAAATCCGTACCCTGATTTAAATTCTTAATAGCCTCTACTACTCTTTTTTGGTCTTCTTCCTCTGTCTTGGTTTCTGAATTATCAAAGATGGAGGAGTAGCTATCCAGATTATCATCCGAATAAATTAAAGCAACACCATCATCTGAACCCATTGTTCTATTGCCTTTTTGATTTCCAAATCCAATCCCTTGCTGATTATCATTCTCTTGCTGTCCCTCATTCAATTGTGATTGATTATCAGCTGGCTGTTGATTATCTGTTCCTGTTGAATCCAAAGTAGGTGCTCCTGGTGCTGCACCTATTGAATTATCATTGCCATAAAAAGACCTGTCAGGTGAGAAAGTCCCGTTAAAATCACCATCAGTAATTGTAGGTGGCGTCATTGTACTATCTGTTGTGCCATCTGATGCACCTTCTTGACCATTAATATTAAATTGCATACCACCCATATCCATACTATCTGGTTTATAAAGTTCACCTTCATCATTCTTAACACGTGCTAAATAGCCGCTATCGATATCCTCAACCGCCAGATAGAAGCCCCAGGCTGATCCATTCACCGTGATATCTGCATAAGCAAAAAGCGGTGCATCCACACCGATATAGGACATAATATCGTAGCTCAAATATTCTTTCATGGAGGTTGCATCGGAATAGTTATTGTTTAACACAATTTTATCCAGTCCTAGCCAGGTTTGTCCATCCACATACTTATCAAATTTTATTTTAAAGCTATAACGATCTGTTGTATCATCACGAGCAATGGAGCTAAGACTAGAGTTTCCTTTTGGACGAATACCAACATTTTTAATTGTGGTTCCATTAATAGTTACATCTGCAGGTATATACTCCTCTGCTGTGGCATTGTCTAGCATTCCCTGCCACTCTTCTTCATCAACACTAATCGCAAAGCTCATAATTGTAGTCTTATCTATTTGACTCGCATATTCCGTTGTTGGTGTACTGCTTTGCTCTCCATTAATAATAGATTCCTCGGTATCCTTATCGGTGGAATCTCCCTTTGATTTTGAACTACAAGCAGTTGTTACCATGGATAGCACCAGCAAAAAAACCACAATTAAATTAATTTTTCTCTTCATTACGTAATCTCCTTAATAAGTAGTAAATACCCTTGGCAGAATCTTACACCTATTGTGTGTATTCTTTGTGATAAGATTATGTACAAGTAATGAAAAGAATGAGGGCTATACTTTTATATAGAAAAGGCAAGGCAATGAGTGAACTGTTCCCATCAAATAGATTTTTGTCTATGTTATGGCTGTAAGTTTACTCACTGGCTTGCCCAAGTTATCTCTTATATAATTATTATGTTCCTATGTACCTGTTTATTGAACCAATGCTTTACCAAATTCTCTGCACTCATCACCTTCTGGAGTCAAATTAACAATTAAACTCTCTGTAACCAATGTAACACCTACAGCAATCATTCGCTTATCCCAGTCTCTCATCCACTGGCCATCGCCCCAGTCATAGGAACCAAAAAGTGCAACCTTTTTACCAGCCAATGAAGCTTCAATTGAATCAAGAAATGGAGCAAATTCGCCATCCTCTAACTCCTCATCCCCCATCGAAGGACATCCTAACACTACAACATCACTATCAATATCCGCAGGACTTGCGCTGGAAACTTCTTTCAGACTAACTTCAGCACCTGCCTCAACTGCCCCCTCTTTGATGTATTTTGCCATACTCTGTGTGTTTCCTGTACTACTCCAGTAGATAATACTAATCTTCATAATAAAAATCTCCCTTCTAAGCATGTGTAACAGCCATAGGCTGTTTTAACAAATTTGCTGCTTGCAACCACGTTACTTGCCTTGTTAGAATGTTGATTGCTTTAATCTTTGCATCATCAATTCTCTGAAATGCTTCTCTGGCATTTTCCTCATCATGATAAACCTTCCAGTAGTAAGTACCACATTGATTTTGTCCATTATTTTCAATATAAGCTTTCACATCCATAGGAGGATAACCGAGAAAAACTCCCACTTCATGAGGGAAATCATCCGCGGCTTCAAATCTCTTTGCTAAATATAAAAGTTTATCCTTTATATCCCAGGAGGACGAGTAACCAAACTGATTTAAGATACTTTGTGCGAGCTCATTTTGAAATACTTTTGCCAGTTCCGTTTGATCAAATAGCAATATTAAAACATTATCTTCAAGATAGTTGAGTTCATAGCTGCAAAGACTTGTATAATGGCACAATTCACTTGCAATCTCCTGCCATTTAGATTTACATTCTCGTTTCATGTTTAATAAAATCGATGGCTTAACTTTCTGTATAATCGGAGAAGCATTGTATAAAAAATATCTTCGTAAATACTCCTCACATCTAAGGCATCGAATTTTTTTTAAAAACTCAGCTTGAAGAATTGCAACATTTGTATTTACATATTCCATATAAATCTCCATTCTATCGACATACTGGGATATAATTATTTGTACAAGCTCTATATGTTAGATATTACTAACATTTAGTGTCAATAAAATCTCCATTGACTCTGGAGATTTCATAATTGTTATTTATATCAGTATATCAAGTTATCCTTTGAATATGCATGTTAAAAACTTATAAAAGTTAAAACAAAACGATACTTCTAAATAGATCAATAAGCAGCAACTTTAATACTTGAAAACTAGCAGTTAGACACATCTAACTCATGAACCAAGATTATCATGACACGATAAAAATGTCAATAGAATTTTTACAAGGTTTTACCATTATAGTAACAGTTTAGCATAAGTAAATTGAACTTAAAGCTTAACTGTTACTAACTTATTAATTTCTCTTTCATAAATATATAAATGTTATCATTTGAAAGAGCTTCTGAAAACTGATACTCTAAACGATCAAATCCTTTCAACCTCTCTGGTTCCATGATTTGATTTTCTGCCATATATCGTACCATTTCACCCCTTGCAATTTTCACTTGAGTACCTTTTTCTATTATCTTACCGTCTTTCCATTCGCCAAAGATACACGTAATAAAACGAATATTCTTATTCAAATACGGCTCTATGCATTTACTATACTCTTTGGAAGCAAGATTAATGATACATTTACTTTCTGTGAATAATTGCTTCGCCAGCCGATTTCCCCAGAATTCATATAAATTCTTGAACTTTGGCCCTTCCAGTTTCGCCTGCATTTCAAGTCGATAAGGCGTTACACCATCAAAGGGCCTTAACATCCCATAAAAGCCAGAGAGAATTCTAAGATGTTCTTCAATATATTGTAGCTCCTTTGATTCAAAAACACTTGGAGCCATGTATTGATACTGAATTCCCTCGTAAGAAAAAATAGCTGGTGACAATCTATTAAAGAGGTCCATCTTACGAATACGCTTATAATTTAAGTCTGCTATGTCATCATTACAATTCCAAACAGCTTTTATTTTATCATAATCTAATTTACGCAGTCGTTTTAGTAATTTATCTGTTTTGTTAATGAATTCAGGTAATCTTGAATACTCAAAAATGTCGGAGCTGTCCTTCATTTTTTTTGCCGGTGATATGATAATTCTCATTTATTCTACCTTTATTGTATAATAATCCATTGTTGAAGTTATGCAAAAACCACAGGATTGATAGAGTCCAAGTGCTGTGGGATTAACTGCTGATACCTGCAGCATCACTTGCTCTACATTCCTTCTTTTAAATTCCTGAACTGCAAATAGAAGGACAGCTCTGCCGTACCCCTTACCACGATACTCTGGATACACACCCACTCCATAGATTCCGCCAACCAGTGTATTTACCTGTAGATGTACCTTTCCAATTATTTTATCCTCTTTTTTGGCAAGATATATCAACAAGCCTCTTTTCTCTTCCTCTTCAGGAAGAAGTAACTCCTCCTGCATATTCTCACAATTCGTAGCAGCCTCTGTTCCTTCTGCTTCCAAAAAGCTCGTATGATCAGAAAAATAAATTCTATTTTGCTTTTCTACTTCAATTGCATCCTCATTTGTTGCCTTTTGAAAAGTAATACCACAGAGTAAATCTTCATTAAATGCATATTCTTTTTTCAGGTACATTTCAAATTCAGAATTTTTAAAGGCAGCGCTTATTTTTCGTAGAAAGCTCTGTCCAGGTAAGGATGCTTTATCACATAGTAAAAGGAAATTGCTTACCTTTCTACGCCTACATTCTTTTAATACTTCCTGGTATAACAATGTAAATATTCCTTGTCTACGGTGCCCTGGACGAACCATTCCAGTAATTTCAAGCTGCTCACCTACTCCTCCAAAGCCACAAATTCCAATATATCCAACTAGCTCTTCACCATTAAAATAAAGGAATTCATCAATTACATTTCTTTCTTCTTTCCCTTCCGCTTCTATTGCAGCTGCAAGTTTGTAATCAAGTTCTAATTTTAGTGCAACTCCATCAAAGCTAAGACATTCTTTCTGCAACTCATCAATTAAATCATATGTCTTTTGATCTAACTTTTCCATCAACTTAATTTCTGGTTTATCAATTAATTTCAAATGAAATCCTCCGTAATTATTATTTCGTGTGTTGACCCTAATATTGTAAAAGCTGTTACATTATGCTAAAGTAAATATATCTGAATAGTTAAAATATATCAAATTATGAAAGGAAGTGCAAGCATTGAACCATAGTATTAGTCGTCGCAACTGGGCTTTGATCTGGATTGTCGGACTTACCGGACAACTATGCTGGAATGTAGAAAATCAACTATTTAATACTTTTGTCTATACTAAAATTGCACCTGCGCCTTCCATTGTTGCCTGGATGGTTGGGATAAGTGCTGCTGTTACTACAATCTCCACCTTTTGGATTGGTTCCATCAGTGACCGTCTTGGCCGCAGAAAACCCTTTATCAGCATTGGATACATTCTTTGGGGTTTTCTAACCGTGGCTTTTGGTGCTACGGAGTTTGTACCCAAAAATCCTTTATTGCTGGCTGCAATTGCAGTTATTGCAATGGATGCAATTATGAGCTTCTTTGGCTCTATGGCAAATGATAGTGGCTTTATGACCTGGACTACTGATATTTCAAATGAACATAACCGGGGTCAGCTTGGTGCCGTTGTTGCTGCTCAGCCTGTTCTGGCTATAATCCTCGGAACAATAGGCTGTGCCGCTATGATTGAACTCTTTGACTATTTTGCATTCTTTGTCGTTTTTGGAGCAATGGTATCTTTGGTTGGAATCTTCTCTATCTTCACTCTGAAGGATCAGGAAGATGTTGTACCAAACAGAGATAACAGTGGCTTATTATTTTTTATTAAATCTCTATTTCAGAGGGATTCTCTATTACAAAACCGTGAATTGCTGTTTGTCATTGCCTCCTTTACCTTATTTTTTATCAGCTTTAATATTTATTTCCCTTATATGATGATTTATTTTCAATATACACTCGGTTTTTCTCTCTCTATAGCAGGAATTTTAATGGCCGCTCCACTTTTGCTTGCGGTCCTTGTTGCCTTCGGCTGTTCCAGATTTATTAACCATGGACGTATTCCAAAAGTATTTGGCTTTGCCATTCTTTCTAATGTAATCGGATTATTAACGTTACAACTACAGGGTATGTTTGCTCTGCTAACAGGCATCCTGTTTGTAGGAATTGGCTATATTATTGTAATGCAGTGCATGACAGCCTGGATGAAAAACCTATATCCCAAAGAACAGCGAGGACAATCGGAAGGATTACGCATTATCGCCTCCGTTTTAATTCCAATGATTATAGGACCTGGAATTGGTTCACATTTGGTAGAAGCTTTTGGAGCTGAGCGTGTAATTCAATATGATTATGGCAGCCAAATAGGACATTCCCCTTCTTCAGAACTGTTTCTTGTCGCAGCTTTAGTTGCGCTTACCACCTTCTTACCGTTACACTTTGCAGCAAAACGATATTATGCCTCGCGTATTCTTCCTCCAATAAGGGATTATGAAGAGGAGCAAAAACAATTATCTGATGGAGCTAGGATTTTAAACCCGGATGGAACTCTTGCTGTCACCGGATATACCACAGGGGAAAACACCCTGATATTCAACCGTAATGCGATTAAAACAAGGTTGCGGATAAAGGAATGGGATTTTTACCAGATACAAAATGAAAGTTATTGTCTCCAATTAACCATTGGCCATGTAAGTTATGTAGGCTCTGTCAGCCTTATGCTATTTGCCCTGGATGGAAGTAAGAAAATAGTAGCTGAACAATTAATTCCTCTGCCTTTTCATCGTTTACATATGCCACCTTCTGCAGAACAGGGGGATGTAACCTATACTTGCAAAGATTTTGAAGTGGCTTTTCAACACCAAAATGGTAGTAGGCATCTTGTAGCACGTTCCACCTCATCCAAATATAATTTTGAAGTTGATTTGATTTTAAGCGAGCCACAAAATTCGTTAATTATCTCAACACCTTTTTATGAAACGAATGAGTTTTACTTTAATCATAAAATTGGTGGTATGAATGCAAAAGGACAGGTGCGTTTCGATGAATTAGAGATTGACTTCTTAGATGAACGCTCCTTTGGGCTTCTGGATTGGGGTCGCGGGGTTTGGCCGTTTAAGCACGAATGGTATTGGGGTGCGGCTTGCACTCGTAAGGCAGGTAAAAATCTTGCTTTAAATATCGGCTGGGGCTTTGGAGATACCAGTGCCGCATCAGAAAATATATTTTTTCTAGATGGAATTCCTCATAAATTAGGTCAGGTTTATCTTGACCATTTTGACCTTGATGCGAAGGAATGGCATTTTATGGAAGGAACGGGACGGCTTAACTTAAGTTTCAAACTTCTTTATAATAGAATTACAGAGAATAGGGTTATATGGATTGATAATCATTGTGACCAGGTTTTTGGTGTCTTTACAGGAACGTTACTTGATGAAGCTGGCATTGCTCATTCTGTTGCAGACATGTATGGTTTCTTTGAACATGCAAGAAACCAGTGGTAGAAAAAAAGAGCAATCTAAAAAAGAAAGTACGCAGTATAACTTCCCTCACACACAGAATAACTCACATCTTTCAGTTAAACAGTGTCTTTAGGGATGTTATACTGCGTATCTTCTTTTTTACAATTCTATTTACCATGGAAATACATAATTTTTACTTACTAAAACATTATGGCATTTAAATTATATTATTTCAAAATATGATTAGAGTGTCAAAAGTCCTTATTACCGTATTTGATGAATATGTATATACAAATATTCATCTATGTGGATATGCAGACTTTTGACACTTTAATCATATATACGTTTTGAAAATTCAACCGCATCAGCTATATCTGCTTTATTGGGATGCCCCATTTTCAAAACCAGAAAACCACCAGGAACTAAATGCTCATCAACGACCTTAATCCCCTTTTCTTCAAGAGCTTTACGTACTGCATCCTGTCCTTGTTTCATACTTGCACACGAAGTAATGAGGGCAACCTGTTTTGTTTTTGTTACATCTAAAGCTTCGACAAATTTTAGTAGTTCTGGAGCACATTGTCCTGCATAAATACCACTTACCAGGTAAATTAATTCTGCATCCTTTGCTGCCTGCTCTGTTACACTAACTGCTTTTAGTCCCTTTGCTTCTGCAACTGCATTTGCAATTTTGGTAGAATGTCCAGTTTTTGAAAAATAAACAACTCCTATTTTACTCATGTTTAAGAACCCCCTTTAAAATAATTTCACATTGTACTTGAAACAGTTCCTCAGCTTGTTGTAAGTTTAAGTCACGTTGTCTTGAAATCATTAAATTAAAACCTAAAAAGGAACTCCAAATGGAAAATGCTACTTTTTCAGTATCCAAATCTTTGATAATACCATTTTGTACATCCTTTTTAAAATTTTCACTTAAATAGGAAATCCACTGTGGCCTTTCCGGTGATTGTCTGCTGTACTTATGTAGGACAATCAAATTATATTTTTCGGGTTCCTCAAAAGCTAATCTCATTACTCTGTTAAAAGCACACAACAGGTTACTTACTGTATCTTTTGAGTCATCTAGTAATTCCCTTATTTGAGTATGGAGCCATTTTGTTTCATTTTCAATGATTGCATCTATTATTTCCTGTTTATCTCTGAAATGATAGTAAATCACTCCGGTGGAATACTTCATCTTCTTAATAATCTTTCGAACTGAAACTTCCTCAAAACCTTCTGCCAACCCCATTTGTAAGGCTGTATCTAAAATCGCCTGACGTACTCCATCGCTGCGCATCTTTTGCTCTTCTCTGGCCAAACTTTGCTCACCTCTTTTAAACGGAGTATATTTATAACACCGTTATTATAGTATTTATTTCCCAAATTTTAAATACATTTGTCTAAAATGAAAGGATTTACTTGATTTTATTCAAAGGAACATTATTAATTTGGCAGCAACAAATGATTGTTCTCTATTTTATCATCATATAGCATGTTCTTAATATAGCTTACGATTCTTTCCGGTTCCTCTGCTTTTCTCCAAAGTTGATACCCCTTTGAATTCAAGATTTCTTCCCTCACTGTGTCCACTGAACCACCAAAATAATTTACGTTAAGTAAGCTCATGGTGGAGGACATCAGTAATATATCCTCATCCGAGTATAAGCCCGTACTAACGAGTGAATTATAAGCTCTATCATAAGATCTTGATGCATAATGATCTCTGGCATATTGCTTAAAATTAAGTAGATTTTCATCCTGCTGGTTCGTGGACTTAGCCCAGCGGTCAACATCTACCTTTTTCGTTTGGTATTCATATCCCTGATCCTTTTGAAATTTAATGACACCATATTGTACTGGATAAGCAATAAGTGCACTTGTAACCACATCATAAATTGGATTTTCTTCTTTTTTCGTTGAATTAATATCCTGAATATGTATATGTCCACTAAGAACTAACTTCAAATCACTTTCTTCAAATACCTTAATTGCTTCTTCACTATTATCTAGTGTAAACCCATAATTCATAACTAAGGTATGCCTTAAAAGGTTATGATGCATGACAGTTACAATTTGTGCATTCTTTTCTTTCGCTAATGCACTGCATTCTCTAATCCAATTGAAGGTTTCTTCTTTTATAATTCCATTTGTTGCAGGAACTCCGTATTGATAATTTGTATCATAGATATTGGTATCTAACATAAGTAACCATAAATCCTCGGATGGAGCAGCAAGATAACTTAAGGAATTTTCATCCCTGGATATCGCTTCATCATAACCTAAATCCCCATATATTTGATCAAATTCATCACTTTCAATACTATCAATCTTATTCTGTTTATCACCAAATAAACTTCTGGCCCAGGGATTTTGAATATCATGATTTCCTGGAATAACGTAGACACGTGTTCCTGCTGTTGCTTCAAGCTTATTTAATTTGTTAGCTAATTCCGTATGACTTTCTTTCTCTCCATTATTTGTTAAATCTCCGCTAAGGATTAGTACATCTGGCTTCTCTATATTCATATCATCAATAAATGCATCTGTAATTTCATCAATATAATAAAGCAATCTTCCATCACCTGAGTTAAGGTATTTTTCATACGCTTCTCCATCATCATGTAATTCATTTGCCAGGTAATGAACATCTGTAGCAACAAACATTGTAAGTTCCTCACCTGTCTTTATTGGTTCTGGTGCCGAATATTTTTGTTCTTTCTTGCAACCAGTAAGACATAGTACTAAGAAAAGCATAAATATGTGTAAACAGTATGTATTTAGTCTGTTGTGTTTATTTTTACTAATTTGTGCATTTTTCATATTGTCCTCCTATTCTGTCGTTAGGTATCTATTATGAATATAAGCAGGTCTGCTACATATGTCAGTTTAAAATATAACTTCCATTGATACACTTCATTCTCATTATTCTACAACAAGATTCCTTTTTATAAATCATATTAAGTATCCTAATTCTAATTTATAATACTGTCAATCACAAGATTTAATGTCAAATATATATTGTTAAAAATTCTACTATTCTTTCGGTACTGTTTGTGCTATACTCTGTAATTGGTATTAAAAATAGAACTTATTATTACCTGAAAGGCAGAATACTATGTCATTTAGCACCCTAATGTACCATGAGATTAGAGAAAGTAAAGATCATTTTCCTAATCACCTCTCCCCCATAGAGGTAAAACAATCTTATGACGATAAGCTACCACCACCTCTATTTGTTACGCTTGAAAATTTTACTTTGCAGATGGAATATCTGCATGAAAACAATTATCATACGTTAACTCTTGCAGAAATTATGAATTATTATTATCAAGGGTCAGAACTCCCAGAGAAATCCGTATTACTATCCTTTGATGATTGTTACCAATCCTTAGCTCTCTACGCATATCCTTGTTTAAAGAAGTACAAAATGAATGCTGTAGCATTTGTTGTATCCGGATGGTTAAATGATGAACATCAACCTTTTCAGCCCGATAAATCTATTTGTTTGTCCGCTTCTGATTTGGAAAATATGACGGATGTCTTCGAATATGCAAATCACAGTGATCTTTTTCACACTCGTGTAAATCAAACGACAAGCCGTATGATGGTAGCCAGTGATGAGGAAGTTTCGTTAGATTTAGATCATTGCAATAGTTACGCTGTTGTTAGTGCAAAGAATGTTTTTGCCTATCCCTTTGGTCTGTATACTGACCACAATGTTTCTTTTCTGCGTGAAAAAGGCTTTCGTCTTGCCTTTACTACTCAAAACGGCAAAAATGATCAAACCAGTAATCCGCTTTTGCTCCATCGCAATGTAGTCCCTTACTTTATGGATTTAGCCGCCTTTCAAGAGGTCGTTAAATAGATAATTTAATTACAATATTAGAATTGTAATTGACTATTAATATTTATTCAAAGGAGATTTAAAAATGAAAAAAATGATTTCTTTTCTACTGTTATTAACCGTAGCAATATCACTGGCTGCTTGTTCTAAATCTACAAATGACACGAAAGCTGAACCAACTGCAGGTGTGCAAACTCCAACTGAAAGTGCAACACCTACTATCGCTGCTACAACAGCTCCAACTGAAGCTGTAACTGATTTAACTCCTAGTGGTGAAGAAGTTACAATTGGAATACTTCCTGCTGAATCTGCAATTCCTATTATTTTAGCAAAGGAAAAAGGATTTTTTGATGAGGTCGGATTAAAAGTATCCATCAAAGCCTTCGCTTCTCCTAATGATCGTAACATTGCAGTACAAGCTGGAGAACTTGATGCTACCATTGGCGATGTTATGACAGGTGCCGCTTTTGTAGATAAAGGAATTCCTATGAAAATAACTTCTGATATTAGCGAGGATTTCAAAATCTTATCCTCTCCTGATTCCGGTATTGAAAGTATGGAACAATTAAGTGGTAAACAGATTTCTCTTGTACCTAACTTTATTTTAGAATATATCATGGACGAATTTGCAAAAGAAAATGGTTTTACTTATGAAATCGTAGAAATTCCATCGTTTGCCGATAGAGCACAAGCTCTATTGAACAACCAAGTGGATGGTGTTGTATTTACAGAACCTCAAGCAGGCATGTTAGTGCAACAAGGCGCACATCTTCTAGGCAGCTCCAAGGAAGCTGGTATTAAAGGTGGTACTTTAATGTTTATGGACGAAATGCTTACCTCCCGCCAAGGAGATATCAAGGCCTTCTATCAAGCTTATAATAATGCTGTGGATTATATGAATGAAACTGATGTAACAGAATATAGCGAGATCTTAACTAATTATCAATTTCCAGAAGCAATCAGCGCATACCTCACCACAATGACAGGTGATTTCAAGTATGCCGGTACCATCAGTGTTGATCAGTTTGACAACATTATCTCATGGACAAAAGAAAAAGGGCTGATTGAAAAAATCTATACTTATGAAGAATTAACTGACTTCTCCTATCTGCAATAAACTGCTGATTGGATATCAACAATTTAATTATTTCTTGTATATACAATCAATGAATTAATAAATCCTCCTGCCGCTTAAAACTTGTTTCTGCGTGATTCTGCAGAAATAATTAAGCTGTTCGGAGGATTTTATAGTTACATAATATTTATTATTATAGAATATCTATTATATTATTATATACCAAATTTTATATGCTAATTTTTATATACTAATTTCTATATACTAATTTCTATATACCAATTTCTATATACTAATTTCTATCTTACCTCTTTTTAATCCATGGAGTACATAATAATTCTAGTAAATCAATTATTTTAAACAGTAAGATACCAACAAAACCTAACATCATGATGCCAGCAAACATTTCAACATAATCCATACGGGTCCATGCACTGATGATATAATATCCAATACCGTATTTTGTAGCATAATTCTCTGCGTAAAATAAAGACGCTAAGGAAATACCAATGCTAATTCTAAGTCCGGAGAATATCTGTGGAAGAATTGCAGGAAGAATTAAAAAACGATATTTTTGAAGGGCGGAAGCACAAAAACTATTCATTACATTAAAGTTAACAGCATCTATCCGTTCAACCCCATCGCGCACTGATAAAATAATCTGAAAGATTATAATCCAGGTGACCAAGGTAATCTTTGAAGTATTTCCCAGCCCAAATAAAATCATGAAAACTGGTAAAAAGGCTACTTTGGGAATAGGATATATGAAATATAGTAAGGGTGAGAATAATTTCTTACAGGTGTTATTTACCCCTAATAAGATTCCAATTGGAACAGCCGGAATTAATGCAATTATAATTGCTGCAACTACACGAAGAATACTTGCACCGCAATGCTGTAATAGCTTAGCAGGTGTTTTAATAACCTGTTCCATTGTCTCAAGGGGTGAAGGGATGGTATTGGTTTTTAATATTAAATGGCAAGCTTGCCATACCAGGAGAAAGCTTAAAAATCCTAACAGTTGACTCTGACCTAGATTGATGCGCTTTTGTGCTTTCATTCTTCTGTACCCACCTTTAACAACTTTCTGAACCTAATACATTCCTGATAAAAGTCAAGTTGTTCTCTTGGGTTTTCAACTGAATAATAAGGGTTATCCCATTGTGAAACTGTTCCATTATCTTCCAATATTAAAATATTAGACCCAAGCGTAAGAGCTTCTTCCACATCATGGGTTACAAACACCATCGTCGAGCTTCTTCTGTGCTGTTCACGCAGTATTAAAGTTTGTAACTCTTCCTTTGTCATTGCATCTAAGGCAGAGGTAGGTTCATCCATTAGTAGCAGATCTGGTGCACTTATTAAAGTTCTTGCCAGCGCAACACGTTGTCTTTCACCCCCGCTTAATTCATGCGGATATTTATCTTCTAATTCTAAAATCCCCATGTCCTTAAGCAAACCAGCAACCTCTTCCTGTCTTTTCTTTTGACCCTGTAGTTTTAGTGGCATTGAGACTGCTTCCCTTACCGTCTGCCATTGAAAAAGTCCAAGCTCTTGAAACAGAAATGCGGTCTTTTTTCTTGGTTTCTCTATTGTTTGTTCCTCAATTAAAATCCTTCCACTTTGAGGAGTAAGAAATCCGGCAATCAAATTAAGCAAGGTAGTCTTACCCGAACCGGATTTACCTATCAGGGCATAGGAACTGCCCTGCTTAAGTTTTAAGTGGACCTTATTAAGCACTTCTTTCTCTTTATAAGAAAAGGATACCTGATCTATCACTATAAAATCCTTTTGCATTCTAGGTCACTCCTTTATTTCATTCAGCAATTTTTCTTTTGTTTTTTCATCAATCAGTGTTCTTAATGTTTTTAATGGTTCACTCTGATCAAAGTACTCTTTCCCATATTCAAGATTAAATTTATAGTCAAAATCAAAAGGGTTTTCTCCTTGATTATGCTGAATAATGGTTTCTGCCTTATCCAGTGCTTTCACCAGCTTTGCTTCTGGAGTCATATTTTCATTGTACTCTAACCAAATATTCATCATACTGTTCGCCTGCTCTTCTGGTAAAAGGGAAAAAACGTTCTTTGCTGCTTCATATTCTGCCTGGTACTTGTCCTCTTTGTCCGGTCTAAGAGCTGCGGAGATATCTCCCTCATAAATCTCACCAATATCGTGAATAAGACACATTAATAACACCTTAGTCAAGTCAATTTCTGGGCTTTTAGCTGACAAAACTCCTGCAAACAATGCCAGTCTCCAGGAATGCTCAGCCGTACTTTCTCGCCTCCCAGTACTGGTCCAAGCTGTTCGTACCACTGATTTTAGCTTTTCTGCTTCTTCAATAAATGTCACATATTGCTTTATATCCATATATAATACCTTTCTAAGGATAAATTTATAATTCAAGCTATAACGACAAGTTGCTTTTCATGTTAATTATTTCTTTTTGGCGACAGCCAGCGAGGATGCTAATGTTTTACGAACTTGGTTCTGAATAGCTTCTTAAATCTAAGTATTTACGTCCTAGTATACCTCTATTGTAAAGATAATTCAATCAGTCTAAATTAACCTTTTATCAATCACCTTTCCTATAATTTAATGAGAAAAGATGATTGATATCGCAGTATTTTAACTATATAATATTATCAAGTCATTCGAAATCACATTCAAGGAGACGCATAATTTGAGAAAGTATTTAAATAAGAAATATGCTTTAAAAATTTTTCTATTTATAGTATCAGTAATTATATATGTTGTATCAAAATTTATAGATGAATTTGATGGCAAGTACGCTTTATTTGCCAAGGAATTTGACGTATTTTTATTTATTATTTTCGAAATACTTTTATTCTTTGTAATAGTAAAAAACATTAGATTGATGATTTATGCCGAAGAAAAACCCATAATTAGTTTCTTTGTAATAATTATTCTTATCACAATTTCTATTTTCTCTTTTCATAAAGTTGGGAGAAATATACCTGACATATCAAAAGATATCATTGAAGGAACAGTGACCACTTCTTTCGAAATCTCAGATAAATCAAATGTACATACAGATAGACTAAGAAATTCTAAATACTATCTTATCGGTACTACATTAGAGGGAAAGGAAATAACATTTGAAGTTGACTCATCAACATATTGGGAATTATTTATTATTAAACCTGTTAAAGTAATTGAAATTAAATACTGGAAACATAGTGAAACTTTATATTGCTGGAAATAGGTTACGCAAAGGATTGCTGCCCGGTCATAGCTATTTTTAATATTAATTCCGCCAAGTCCTTTGTGGATTTCTTCCTATCATTTTTTAACCATCTTTTAATTACTCCTACTGCACCACTTGCTAAAAAGCAAAACATAAAGTCCATATCTTCCTTACTTAGTGTCTTAGTGCCCGGTAAGGTTGTAAAGTGCTGATTCCCTATGATATAAATTAGCTCCTGTTGAAATTCAATATCTCCCATGGAGTTCAAAAACAAGTCAAATATTTCTGCATTCTGAGCAATGTAAATAATGATATTATCAATCATTTCGATATGAGTACTTTCTTTATTATTGTAATCAAAATTGTTCAGATATTGATTAATATCGTTTAATATTTCATTCTCTAACTGTTTTAAGAGATCATATTGATCCGTATAATGAGCATAAAATGTAGCACGGTTTATATCAGCTCCTTCACAGATTTCCTTAATTGTTATTTTAGATAGGGGCTTCTGTTTTAACAAACTCACAAAACTATTTCTTATTACCATCTTCGTATATCTAACTCTGCCATCAATTTTCTTTTCCACATTAATCCTCCTATCTGACACAACCGATTGTAACTATTGAAAACCAAGTTTAAAAACCTCTGTTTTCTAACTGTTTGGCTCTTACTAAGCTGGAACAATTAAATATTATTTAATTAAATATTTCTAAAGTATCCAACAGATTTTTATCTTGTGTTGGATAACTTTCGTTTCAATTTAATCTGATTATTGTATTTGTTTCATTATGTAAGTATACTATTAAAATGCAAATTATTCAACACGATGTATAATAACTGGAGGATGCTATGCCATTAATTGAATTTCAGGATATAAAAAAAGAATATAATATTGGAGATATGAAAATTACTGCGGTGGATAACTGTAGTTTTTCTATTAATAAAAGCGAATTTGTAGTTATTCTTGGTCCATCCGGTGCAGGTAAAACTACAGTATTAAATCTGCTTGGCGGTATGGATAAGCCAAGCGACGGAAGTATTGTAGTGGATGGGAACGAAGTACACAAATTTAAAAAGAAAGAGCTTGTTGATTATCGACGAAAAGACATTGGATTTGTATTTCAGTTTTATAACCTAGTTGGCAATCTAACTGCTCTCGAAAATGTTGAGCTGGCTTGCCAAATCTGTCCTGATTCCTTAGAACCTGCTAAAATACTGGAACAAGTCGGACTTAGTGAACGTATGAATAACTTTCCTTCTCAATTATCCGGTGGTGAGCAACAACGAGTTGCCATTGCCAGAGCAATTGCCAAAAACCCCAAACTTCTATTATGTGATGAACCTACTGGAGCTCTTGATAGTCTTACCGGACAACGTATCATAGAACTTTTACAGACCAACTGCAAAAACATGGGAATGACTACCGTTCTAATCACTCATAATGCAGTTATAGCAGAAATCGCCGATAAAGTTATTAAAATAAAAAATGGTACGGTGGAAGAAGTTCTACTCAATGAGCACCCAAAAAGTGCCAGTGAGATTGTGTGGTGATTGATATGCTATATAAAAATACGTTAAAGAAGATAAGAAAATCCTTTGGGCGATATATTTCCATCTTAATTATTGTAATGATTGGAGTAGGTTTTTATGCCGGTATCCAAGCTAGCACACCTGATATGCTTGCTGTTGCTGATGAATATTACTCTGACCAGCGCCTGATGGATTATAAGATAATCAGTACAATGGGATTAACAAAAGATGATGTAACAGCTCTTTCCTCTCTACCCGGAGTTTCCAAGGTGATTCCAAGCTACTCCCTGGATTTATTAAGCAACGAAAATGCACTTCGCGTTATCTCCTTGGAGGATACAGTAAATATCGTTAAATTGATCACTGGAAGGATGCCTTCTTCCATTCAGGAATGTCTTGCAGATGATAGAAGTTATAAGGTGGGAGATGTAATACAGCTCACCGAAGATACATCGGACAAGCTGGAATTTTCAGAGTACACTGTTGTTGGTACAGTTGAATCAGCTTTATTTCTTTCTAAGGATTATGGCAGCACAACAATTGGAGATGGCAAGCTCTCCTCCTATGTATTCATAAACAAAAATGCTTTTCTTTTAGATGCCTATACCGAAATCTATCTTCAAGCAAAGGTACCATCGGATGTCCTTGCCTATTCAAAAGAATATGAAACTATCTCTCAATCTATAAATGATGCAATTATTAATATAAAGGCAGTTAGAGAAGATGCCCGCTATCAAGAGATTTATGATACCGCGAATAATGAAATTACAGAAAATGAAGATAAATTTATCGCAGAAAAATCAGATGGCGAACAAGCCCTTGCTGATGCAAAGTTAGAACTGGATGACAATGCAAAAAAATTAAAAGACGGTAAAGCTGAGCTTTTAGAAAATGAAGCCGAGTTAAATGATACCGAAGAAAAGCAAAATGCAGAGTTTAAAGATGCAAAAGAACAAATTGCTGATGGTTGGCAAAAGATAGATGCCGCCCTTGCACAACAGGGTATCAAACAGTCCGAGCTTGATACTATCCTTTCCCAATTGGACACAGGCATTGCGACCATGGAAACCCAACTAAGCCAATTACCTGTTGAAAGTTCGGAGTATTCACAGTTGCAAGCCACTCTGGAACAACAAGTGATTGCAAGAGAAGGTTTATTTCAACTCAAAGAATCCATTAAAACCTTAAAAGCACAGGAATCAGAACTTAATCAAGGAATCAATACCTTTGAAAGTGAAATTACAAAGGCAAAGAATGAAATTGAAAAGGCAAAAATAGAATTAGCAGATAATGAAGCAAAGCTTTCCGACGGTTATAAGGAGTATAATGAAAATCTCGCAAAATTTAATGATGAGATTGCAGAGGCAGAAGGAAAATTATCCGATGCCAAGCAAAAGTTATCAGAAATCGAACATCCTACCTGGTATATCAACAATCGTGATGCTGCTGTTGGTTATACAGATTTAAAGAATAGTATCGATGTTGTAAGTTCTGTTGCAGTAGTCTTCCCGTTTTTATTTATAGCTATTGTAATATTAATGACTTCCAATTCCATGGCAAGAATGATTGCTGAAGAACGTGGTGAGCTTGGCACTTTAACTTCTCTAGGTTATAAGGACGAAAGTATCATAGGTACCTACCTATTCTATGTACTTTCCGCTACAACCCTTGGTACAGTAATTGGATTTTTTGCGGGGTGCATTATTATCCCTCCCCTTATTTATTCTAATTTCCAATTTATACTACCAGAGCTTATTCTACAATATGATGTAACTGTATTTATCTTTATTCTGGTTACTGCTCTGACTTTAATGACTATAGTTACACTTGTTGCCTGTAATCGAGAGCTTCGTCACCATCCTTCGGTATTAATGCGTCCTATTCCTCCGAAAAACGGTCAAAAAATATTACTTGAACGAATCGGATTTATCTGGAAGCATCTATCCTTTACCTGGAAGGTTACCTTCCGTAATATGTTCCGATATAAAAAGAGGGCTTTGATGACCATCGTTGGTGTTGCCGGTTGCTCTGCTCTTCTATTGGTAGGCTTTGGTATACGAGATAGTATGAATGGAATTGCAGAAAGACAATACAATGAAATCTTTGAATATGACAACATGATTGTACTGAAGAATGAAACGAAACAACTGAAGAATGAAGTTGAAAGTCTTTTGATGAAAGAAGTTTTGATTAATCCATTATTATTAAAGCAGTCAGCAATTAAATGTGAAGTAAAATCCAATTCGATTGACGCATTTTTGATTGTACCAGAAAACATTGAGACCTTTGAGAAACACTTTCATTTATATAAAGCAGATAATTCTACAGCTGTCTTCATAACAGAAGGTGTAGTAATTTCACAGAAAATCGCTGATAAGCTTAGACTTAATATTGGTGATGACTTTACCTTGAAAGACAGCGACAATAATCTATACACACTGCCTGTCACTGCTATATCAGAGAATTATCTCTCAAACTATGTTTATATCAACAGTGACCAATATCGTACTATTTTTGAAGAGGAGCCACTTTATAATACAATTGTATCCAGTTATAGCGGTGATGAAACTGCGATGGCTAAACGATTAATTGACAGCGACCAAATTGTAAATGTTATCTTAACCTCAGACATTATGCAGACTGCTTTAGACAATAATAAAAGTTTGAATGGGATTATTACACTACTTGTTGTTGTAGCATCACTGCTTGCTATCATTGTCCTTTATAATCTTACATCTATTAATATTAGTGAGCGTACTCGTGAAATTGCAACACTTAAGGTTTTAGGCTTTCGAGATAATGAAACAAACGGTTATATTTATCGAGAAGCCTTTATTCTAACCTTAATTAGTATTGCGTTCGGCTTGGTTCTAGGCATCGTCCTCCATGGGTTCGTTATAGGAGCAATTGAACGAGATGCCATGGTATTGATGAGGAAAATACACGTAATTAGCTTTATACTCTCAGCAATTATGACCATTGTATTCTCCAGTCTAATGCAAGTCGTAACCTATTACAAATTAAAAACTATAGATATGATTCAGGCATTAAAATCAGTAGAGTAAAACAAGATGAAACAATAAGTTGTTTCACAGGTTATGAAAATAAGGCATGTTGAAAACCAACTTAAAGGTTAGTTTAACAATACGCCTTATTTTTTATAGCGGTATTTATGAAATCACTCATCATCGCCAGCTCTAAGCTTTCCATTTACAAACTGTATCAGCACTTCTTTAACTATATTACCAAACTACTCGTTATCAAGTATATTCTATATCATTTTAATTGTTTAAATCAATTTGAGGTACATATAAATCTTTCATATCAGTTACATCCGGCATTTTAACACCACTATTGTGCTGTCACCAGCAATGACCATAGTACCATCTGATTTTAATCCAATAGTAAAATATTCTCCTGCAGCAATAGCAACAATATCCTTCCAATCTTGTATATTCATCTGTCCATAGATATTCTGACCAGATGCGACTACTGTGCCATCGCTTTTTAGACCAATGGTACAATAGCGGGAGGTAGAAATAGCAATGATGTCTTTCCAATCTGATACATTACCCACGCTTACGCCTGTTGAAATTACAGTTCCATCCTCTTTTAATCCTATAATTGCCAAATCCGCAGATATGGCAACGATATCGGTCCAATTTGAGGTATCTATAGTACCAATATAGTCGAAATTATTACTAATGACCGTCCCATCCGACTTAATCCCAATTGCATATGCCCGTCCATCCTTTACATCGACTATATCATTCCACCCATTTAGCTTCACAGTACCATCTTCATAACCCGGATATGCTGCATATACGCTTCCATCTCCAGTAAGAGCAATTGCTGTTTGCGGGTAAAATTCATCAAAGGATATAATATCCTTCCAAATCGAAACTGATTCAACAACGTTTGCCATTGCATATGTTGGTAAATTAGCGGAATTTAAGAAATCTTCTTTGGTTTCAGTGCTGGTCGTAAGTATTGTCCCTTCTTTTGTCAAGCCTTCTATAGAATCTCCGCCACTGCAGATAGATTTCACATCTTTCCAATCCTTTAGCCTTGAATAATCTCTAATATCACCGCTATAAGACATTTGGACACTACCATCTGATGTAATTGCAGCTGCCAGCCAGTTTCCATTACAGATATACGAACCATTTATCAAATACCGTATTTGCTCCAACAAACTCTTTGAATTCTTATAATCGCCTAATCTTCTTAATATCCCCATTGCTTGAGGATAATGTTTTTCCTTAATATAAACCATTGCCTGCTGAAATTCCTCTACTTCTGATGGCTGTATGGAAGGTTTCTGTGCAGATGTTATTTGATCTTGTTTTATAGGTGTTTGAATAGCTGATGCGATACTTATGTCTGATTTCATAAGTATTTTATTAGAACACCCAGCTAATATGAACATGAAAAGGATAAAAATTATTGCCTTCTTCATAAGTACTCTCCTTCAAAAGGTAAAAAATGTATACAGTAAGACTGTATATAATATCAATTCATAAGTCAAGTTAATAATTTCAGAAACTTATTGTTATAGATTCAATCTTTTACAATCCGAATTTTGTCTCCTCGCTAAGTAGGTCTTCTTTTTAACATGATTTATTATTACTCGTCTTCTTTGTCCAGCAACTCCTTCAACTTCTCTTTTTCTTCCGCAGATAATGAATCCAACAGATAATTACGGTTTTTACCTTGCATCGCTTCATATTGTTGCTTAATTCTTTCTTTTGCATTCTCAATATCTATCTTTAAATCCTTAGCCGACATGATGTAACTGCCTGTCCCTCGAATGATGATCTGCTGTAAACCATCCGAGGTGGCAACTGTAATATTATATTTTTTCTTATTGTCGTGTGCAAACTTCTCAATATACTGATCAGCAGTTTGTGCTTCCCTTGTATAAACCATATGAATATTCTGATAATTGATTACTTCTTCTGCATGACCCTGAACTCGATAAGCATCAAATACAACAATAATATGACATTTACGAATACCCTGATAATTACTTAGGGTCTCCAGTAAGCTTATTTTAGCTGCATCCATATTCTTCTCAGCAAGTTCTGCCAGCTCGGGCCAGGCAAAAATGATGTTATATCCATCAACTAAAAGATATTCTTCCTTTGTTTCCTTTGGTTGGATGGTTGTGGGTCCTGACGTATAGTAGCTTTCATGAGCTGTACGAGTTTTCTTCCATATGGATTTCTTGCCTTGATTTGCATAGGCAGTACTATTGATTATTTGATCAATTTCTTCTAGACTAATCCAGCTCTCTTCAACTTCAATAGGTTTAATAATTGCAATTTCTTGCGGTGGATTCTCTTTTATTTTAAGATATCCCTCCAAGTGCATATAATTTTTGACCTCATTCCAAGGAACCAAAAATCCAGCACCATGAGTACAAAAGACAGAGCTCGTCGGATTCCCCATGTCGTGTTCCGGATAATAACCGCTGTTTTCAATTATCTCCGTGGCATTATGACAGGGTTCATACCCTTTTATAGTACATACTAATCTCCCGAGGCCTTTGGTATAAGCAATAACTTCCTTCTGATAATTTCTCATGGTGATGACCGGTGCACTTCCGGTAAGTACTGCGTTTTCACCATCTGTATGGGTGATTTCACTAATACCAGACATCTTTTCAACGTCCATCATAGCTCTTCCTACCATTTTCTCCGGCAGCTCAAGACGAAAAGAATAATATGGCTCTAGTAAGACAGATTTTGCTTCCATTAATCCCTGTCGCACTGCGCGATATGTTGCTTCTCTAAAATCTCCGCCTTCGGTATGCTTATTATGTGCTCTGCCAGATACTAAGGAGATTTTCATATCTGTAATTGCTGAACCTGTGAGTACTCCCTTATGAATCTTTTCCTCTAGATGAGTCAACACTAATCTCTGCCAGCTTTTGCTCAAGATATCCTCACTGCAATTAAGTTCAAATTGTAGACCACTCCCTAATTCGCCTGGTTCCAATAACAAATGAACCTCTGCATAATGACGTAATGGCTCAAAATGTCCGACACCTTCAACTGTATTTGCAATGGTTTCTTTATATACAACCCTTCCTGCATCAAATTCAATTTTAATTCCAAATCGACTAAGAATCCTGCTTTGGAGAATTTCCATCTGAACTTCACCCATTAACCCCGCTTGTATTTCCTGCAGAACTTCATCCCAGACTATATGAAGCTCGGGCTCCTCTTCTTCCAGCTGTCGAAACTTTGGTAACATCATTTTAGGATCACAACCTTCTGGAAGTAGTATACGATAGGTTAGTACTGGTTCTAAAATTGGTGCTTGGGTCGCTTCTTCAATACCAAACCCTTCACCGGGTAAAGTCTGTGTAAGACCTGTTACCGCACAAATGGAACCTGCTTCTAATTCCGATGCTGCATCAAATTTTTGTCCTGAATACAAACGTATTTGATTAACCTTTTCTTCCCAGTACGTACCTTTAAAGCTATCCTTAACCTTTAGTACTCCACCTGTTAGTTTGAGATGCGTTAATCGATTCCCCTGTTCATCTCTGGTGATTTTGAATACTTTTGCACCAAATTCCTGTGGGTAGGATGGTATGATTGAGAATGCCTGAATTCCTGCTAATAAATGTTCAATGCCTTCCAATTTGAGTGCTGAACCGAAATATGTGGGGAATACCTTACGTTCACTAACTGCTTTTTGAATATGTGAAGTTGATATATTACCTCGTTCTAAAAATTCTACCAGCAATGTTTCATCGCACATGGCTATTTGTTCATAAAAATCATCTTTTTTTTCAACAGTAAACTCAATACAGCTATCTTCCAACTGTTTTTTTAAATCTACCATAATCATATCTTTATCTGTTCTCATTTGATCCATTTTATTTACAAAGAGAAATACTGGTATTTGGTATAGCTCCAGCAATCTCCATAAGGTTAATGTATGCGCTTGTACCTTGTCCGCTCCGCTAATCACTAAGATAGCATAATCCAGTACTTGAAGCGTTCTCTCCATTTCTGCGGAGAAATCAACATGGCCAGGCGTATCAAGTAAGGTAATCTGTAGGTCACCAAATTCAAATATTGCCTGCTTTGAAAAAATAGTAATTCCTCGTGCTCGTTCCAGTTCAAAAGTATCTAAATAGGCATCTTTATTATCTACTCTTCCTAACTTTCCTATTTTCCCGCACTGATATAGAATACCTTCTGATAAGGTTGTTTTGCCTGCATCCACATGAGCTAATATTCCAATGGTTAATTTCTTCATATTCTATGTTAATCCTCTATAGCAACAACTGAAAAGCTGTCTCTTTGTCCAAAATTTATTTATTCAATCTAATAATAACAGTTCTCTTCTATAATTACAATTTAAACAACAATTGTCATCCTGATTAAGCTGTATATAATCCATAGCCTGGTTAAAGCCCTTTCGTCAAACTAGTCCCACCATATACATAAGGATTTCCCTCAAATTTCTTGCATAAATAACGATTTTATTTCGAAGGTTAGCTGATGCATTTTTAGTCACGGAAGTTTTCCCAAGATCCTTCGTTTGAACAGTAGGCTATATACCTACTATTATCTTAGAACAACCTTCTTTCATTATATCCATCCCCACGGATAGATTGCCAGCTAATTTACTTCTTGATGCCCAAATTTATAATGTTTCCTTTGTATTCTCATTGTCACAATTCTTTACCTTTGTGATTTTAATCCATGCGGATAAGCCTCCTTCAATCCCGCAGAAAGCAAATACACTAAGAATTAATGTACTCGGTTCAACACTTGTCTTATAGGTTATATATAAGCAAGCACAGGTAAAGAGAATTAAATAGATAAACATACCAGCAAGTATTATTTTTGTATAATTGCTTTTCTTTTTGTGTCTCACCTAATCACCTGATTTCTAAGAAAATATTAAACGGTTTACATTATTATATTATGTTAATTAATACTATTTGTTACAGACTATCCTTTAGGGATAGTAAACTTTTAAAATGTATGAAACATTATGTGCGTTACACCAATTATCATAAAAAAATACATCTATAACCACCTCTTTACATTCCAATGTGCGAAACAATTTAAGAGATTTATATAGATGTATCTTTATACTTTTGACATAAATCAAGTTTGGTAATAATAATCTTTTTATCAAATTCGTATTAGCAGAACCGTTTATAAAATTGCTCTATGCAGGAACTGTACTGTTTTCTTAATTATATCGAACTGCCTTTACTGGTGTTCTATAATTGTAATTTGATATTCGAATACCGGTTGATGGACTGCTGGCACTGATAACCTTTCCGTTTCCTATGTAAATCGCAACATGATTAATGGTACCATTTCTTGAATAGAACACTAAGTCACCTGGTTGTAACTGACCCATTGAAACACGATCTCCAGAGTTTGCTTGCGCTCTAGAGGTTCGTGGTATGCTAATACCAAAATGAGCAAATACGGATTTTGCAAAACCAGAACAATCCGCACCATTGGTTAAGCTGGTGCCTCCCCATACATAAGGATTTCCTTCAAATTGAACTGCATAAGATGCTATTTTACTACCTAAAGAGGAACCACTTGATGTTCCTGGATTAGTATTACTACTTTGATTATTGTTTGAGGACGAATTAGAGGACGAATTGGAGGATCCATTTGAACCTGTGGATGCATTTTGCGCAGCAGCTTCTTCTTCCAATCGTTCCTGCTCTTCTTCAATTGAGATTGCCTCTTCATAAACGGTTGCAAGCTTCACATAATCAGTGGAAACATAACCGTACTTATTATCGTCAAGAGCGATCTTAGCCCAGCCCTCTTTCTCACTTTCGACATTATATTCATCACCAATGGGAATTAACGTTATTACCTCTGATTCTAATGAAGCTTTCTTTCTTACCTTTAAAGTAGTGGTATTTACCACCGCTGTTCTTGTACCTGTTGATTTAGCAACCTCTACAGCTTTATCACCTGTTACAAGGAATTCTGCTTTTATGTACCCTTTGACTGATCCGGACTTAATCTGATACCAACCATCCGTTTCTTTTATAATGGTTGCTGCAGCATCGTCGTAAAGCTTACCTAAGATTTCTCCTTCTTCACTTGCTTTACTTCTTATGTTAACATAGCTGGACACTTTTGCAAAAGCAAGCTGATTATGTACTTTTATTTCATCCAGTATCGACTGAACTGTATTTAAGTTTGATGCATCTGCAGTTGTATAGAACTCGTCTAATGCTAGTGTGATTCCTGCTACTGGTTCCTCGGAAGCTTCCGCGCTTACCGCCTTTCCAGCAAATGCAAGTGCCCCAATTAATGTATATGAGGCTATCTTAAGTATTTTCATCCGTGACCTCCTAGGTGTTTATTACGAAATTATTAACTTTATTACAAAGTCATTATACTCCGTATCTCCTAAAATATCATGATGTAAATAATGGTAATGTTATAGTGCTAAGTTAGACATTTCGAAGAAGTACTACCAAATCACCGTAGCCCTCCTGCTCCATTTCTTCGAGCGGAATGAATCTCAGTGATGCACTGTTAATACAGTATCTTAACCCACCAAGCTCATTAGGTCCATCTTCAAAAACATGTCCCAAATGTGCATCACCGGTTTTGCTCCTAACTTCAGTTCGAATCATTCCGTGTGTATAGTCTACAATATTATGAATAGAAGCTTTGTCAATTGGTTTGGAAAAGCTTGGCCATCCGCAACCGGATTCAAATTTATCACTGGAGATAAATAAAGGCTCTCCTGTGGTTATATCCACATAGATACCCTTGCGAAACTCATCATTATATTCATTTTGAAAGGGCCTCTCAGTGGCATTATTTTGCGTTACTTCGTATTGAAGTTTAGTAAGTGTTTTCTCTAATTCCTCTTTTGATTTCTTGCTATATTTTTTATTGCTCATACGCTTCCCTCTTTCATAATTTATCGTAAACATTGTAAGTGTAGACTTATTATTTGTAATATTACAATAAACATTCCAGATATTTTGATAATACCTCAATTCTACTACTGTAGTTTTTATTGAATTTCTTTAAATTCACTTATATTTTCCGGTAAATAATATCTTTGCTTCCCCTGCGTCTTATTCTTATACTCAATTGCAATTTTAGGGCAACCGCTGATACAAGCCATGCAGTGAGTACAATTATCTCCCCAGTAGGGTTTTCCTTCTTTCATTGAAATATTATTTAAGGGGCATAATCGACTGCATTGCTCACAACTAATACATTTATTTGTAAAATGAAATCCTTTTGCTTGAACAAGTACCTGTGAAATATAAAATCATACGCTCCACCTCATTATATATGTAGATCCAACCAAATATTCTTTTCCTCAAATCCGTATTTTAAATAAACAGGACGTCCCATCTTAGAAGCTCCCAGCCAAAGTTTATGTACGTTTCTTGCTTTTGCTTCGTCAGTTAGTTTATTCAGTAAGGATGATGCGATACCCCGGCCACGGTATTCCGGTACGGTATACATATTTGTAATATAACCTTTGATACCACTCTTATTGGTGAAGGAAGGAGGGAATTCATAGAATACAATTGCGCTGGTTGCAATAATTTTATTATTTTCTTCAACCACCCATTCCACCATCGTTCCATCGCTCATTTTCTTTTCAAAGAACTTATGCATTTCTTCTGTAGTATCTTCTGTGGGAGAAATTCCTTCATCAATTAATTGCTTTTTTCTAAGTTCTACTAACTCATCAATTTCATTCAAAGTTGCGATTCTATAAGTCATGCAACACCCTCCCGGATATCTCTTGTTTTTAATTACCTAATTTTAGCATACTAATATAATTTACGCAAACAAGCATGAGAGTTTTCTACCTTATAGAAAACACTTCATGCTTGTTTACCCAACTATATTCTGTTATGAAATATTAATTCCGGCTGACATTTTCTAGCTTATGAAACTAAAAAATAAATATATTTATACCTCCTGCATCATCTTCCAGGGCACTATTCTCTTAATTCTAATCGAACACAGACCTGCAATCAGTGTTGCCCATATTACGATTATGATTACCACCCCAATCATTGCTGTAAAACTTACCTCCATACCACTTTTCTCAATACCAAAGGCCGAAAGACACAGGACAAAGGATGGTTCTACACCAAACCATGCTAATATACTCCCTACGATACTACCAAGGAAAACAATTGGGATATAGCTCATTATAGTTTGGAGCATTAATTGGCTGGTGGTATAACCCAAAGCCTTATAAATTCCTAACTGTTTCTGGTCTCTTACCAATTGAATCTTAATTATCAATACTAATATTAAAGCAATTGTCAATATCACAACTCCAATCATTACTCCACATAATAACTTCATTGCAGTCGAAATAGATCCTAAGG
This sequence comes from Bacillota bacterium, assembly GCA_023407575.1. Lineage (GTDB taxonomy): Bacteria > Bacillota > Clostridia > Lachnospirales > Lachnospiraceae > Mobilitalea. The sequence goes on along the minus strand of JAEYLX010000037.1, from coordinate 7,758 downwards.
AGGTTGCTATATAATTAACATAGTTGGCAATATCAACTTGTTCTTCTGTTAAAGAATTTTTTAATTCTTGCAACAGATTGTTTAAATTACTGTTTTCAACCGCATAAATATATAGTCCAAAGGGTCTGCTATCCGGATTTGTTCGTGTTAGTCCATCCTTCGTTATCATTCCTGTTCTTCCCAGCTGATTTAAGCCTTGGCTTTCTCCAACCAACAGGTAATCTGTGCTTTCCCCATTCAATTCTAAATATACCACGTCGCCGATTGATACGCCCAGATGTTTCGCCATGATTGAAGTTAACATTATCTCATTATCATAGGCTGGTCTTCTTCCACGCACAATATTATCCGTTCTTAGTTTATCAGTTCGATCATAGACGTCTAAATTGATAGAAACTTCTTCGCCGTTTGCTTTACATATCATATTGACAGAATTGCATTCAATCACATATTGGACACCCTTATTCGATAATACCTTTTCTTTTGTTCTTTCAAAGTTATCTATATAACTACTGCTTTCATTATCTTTCATTTTAATAAGAATATCAGGTTGTTCAACCCCTGCGATTGCAACTAGTTTATCTGACTTTACCGCAAAGTTCTGATAAACACACATTGCTTCATTTGCACAAAAAGATAGAATAATAATGATAAAACAGATAATAAGGTTTTTCTTTTTATGAAAAAAAATACTTTTCATTCCAATGGCAGCATTAATCGGTAAAGCAATTTTAGCCAGCTGAATTCGATTTTTCTTAAAATTATGAGCATTTATACCATTGCGCAAGGCATCCAGTGGTGTAATTCGTTTGAATCTAAAAGAGCAAAGCAGCACCGCCAAAAGAACTAACAGCATAATAACAAAAATACTGACAAGTGCACTAATTACATCGAAATTCATCTTCCACAGTAAACCAATGGAGGAGGATAAGATATTACCAACCACATTGGATGCGCTGATGGCACAGATTAGACCTGCACAAACTGCAAATATACTGATAATCATAAACTCTAGTATCGTTGCTATCGTCATTTGAGAGCTAGTATACCCGGAAGCTTTTAACATACCTATGTTCTTCATATTCATTTCTATGGAATTACTAATATTAAAGTGAACAATAATGAGGGATATTATAATTAATAAGCTTGAAAATACCGTTAAAATACCCATAATAATACCTGCCGTTATACCTGCACCATACTTCATTACAGCATAATTTGTTGCCCAATTCACTGCATGTTCAAAATCCGGAATTTCGTTACCCAGGACCTGGTTCATGCTATTTTCGAATTCCTCCGTATCACTGCCTGTGGTTAAATCCAAACGATAAAATTGTCCCGAATATGCTGCTTGCTCTGATATTTCGTTAAATGCCTCTGCAGATATAAAGCATTTTTGAGCTGACATGTTGGTAGGTGTTGAGAACATTACATCTTCTGTAAAACCATATAGTTCAAAGGTATAGGTAGAATCATTATATACAAGATTAATATGATCCCCAGTCTTATACCCTTCGCCTGCCTTTAAATAATAGGGTACAATAATGGAATCTTTTTTCCATTCCACTCCTTCGTCTATTAAATTTATCTTTGACAAATTTCTATTCGAATCTTTACTTAGAAGAAAGAAATCCAGCTGATTTGCTTCATCCATTGATTCCGTTTCCTTGTAATATTTTACACTAGGTATAAGATAAGCATTCTCACTTTCCAGATACTCTACATCCTTCTGCTGCAGCATTTGAGTTTCGATTTCCTCTGTATAATTACTGGTGGTAAATAAGAAATAATCCGCACCCTTCACCAGTTCATTTCGTTTATCAATAACTTTACTCATATTAGTAAGCGAAGAAATCCCAACATAAAGTAGCATTACTGCTAATGTGATAAGAAAAAATAGTATAAATGCATTTCCTTTTTTCTTTTTAATATTATCCAGGGCAATTAATAAAAGTCCCATTTTAATCCTCCATTCTGCCGCAAGCTCTGCGAAACTACCATCCTATTTCTTCTAAGAATTTGCGAAGATTATCCTCTCTGACTGCATCTCCAGAAGCATAGCTGCCCAACCCGATTTCATCCAGAATTACTCCATCCTTTAAATACAGGACACGATTTCCTCTTCTGGCAGCTTTTAAATCATGAGTAACCATAATAATTGTCTGCCCTGTTTCGTTAAGCATCGTAAGCAGATCTAATACAAGGTCAGAGTTAGTGGAATTTAATGCTCCTGTTGGCTCATCTGCAAAGAGAATGGTAGGATTATTGATAATGCTTCTTACCAATGCCACTCTTTGCGCTTCTCCACCAGAGAGCTGTGAGGGATATTTATGATAAAGTTCTTTTGTCAGCCCAGTCTTGGTTAACAGTTCCTTTGCCTTATTTGCAATGGCCTTTCTATTTTTACTCATTAGCAAACCACTGACCATTATGTTATCCATAACGCTCATGGTGTCATTTAAGAAATTCTGCTGAAATACAAAACCACAGTTCTTTCTCCGAAAAACTGCCAGTTTATCATTGGAGTACTTGGAGATTTCCTCTCCTTCAAAACTAATCGTACCGAGGGAAGGCCGGTCCATACCAGATAGGGCATATAACAGTGTGCTTTTACCAGAGCCCGAATTCCCCATAATGACAATAAAATCTCCGGAATCAATTGTTATATTTAAGTTTTTCAATACATGTTGCTGAACACTTTCATTAGAAAATGTTTTACATAAATCCTTTGCTTGCAGTAAGTTCTTCATACTATATTCCCTTTCCGAGTTAAGCTGTTCTGGACAAATAAATAAGATGCAACGACAAATCCTTTTACTCACCATGAATGAAAGCCATGATTATTCTTCATGGCTTTCATTATAGTCAATATTAAATTAAAAGTCTTAACCCAAATCCAGTCTAATCCTTAACTAATTCTTAAATATTTAAAGCATCAATGGTTTTTATATAAATTAAGTGAAGATATCGTTAAGTATCTAATCAAGTAGGCCAAGTGCAGAAATAGCTCTTGTCCTTATACTTTACTTATAAACAAGTTCACTACAAAGCCATGGTCATTATAGCATTCGAGACTGCCTTTCATATGGTTCATAAAGTAATTGGCTAAGAATAATCCAAGTCCGGCTCCATTCTTGCCTTTTCCATTGGCACCTCTATAATATTTTTCCGTTATCAGTGGTAATTCTTCCTCCGCAACACCATTTCCATAATCCCTAATTTCAATCTTAATACCGGCAGGAACGTCTTCAAAGGATACCTCAATTACAGTGCCGGCGTACTTAAAAGAATTATGAACAATGTTGTCAATTACCTGTTTCAGACGTAATTTGTCCAAATAAACCAGGTATTCCGGGATTGTATTTTTAATCTGCAGATTCTCATAATATTGCAGGTCCTCAAACATGGAAAGGATTCCAGTAGATGCCTCCTCCACTGCTTCTACCTTTAGGTTTTCCAACTCTTCCAGAGTCGCATGAAACATATTGCCGATTAATTGATCAATCATATCCGATCTCTGCTCGATAATCCCTATCTTATCAAGTAAATCTTTGCTATCAGCTGTATTTCCATTTCTCTGTGTCTTCATTTTTAACACTTCACAGGTGGCTTTTATGGTTGCAATCGGAGTTTTCATATCATGGGACAATTCTGCTACAAGCTCTTTTTTACTTATATTTGCTTTATATTCATTTTCTCTGGCTCGTTTTAATTCTTCACGCATCAGATCAAAGCTTTCCGTGAATGCACCAAAGTAATTTCCTTTTTGCATAAATATGGGTGCATCCAAATTACCCTTGGCCACATTTACAGCAAACTGTTGCAGCTTATGAAAAGGTCGAACGTAGAAATAATAAAAAAGTCCAAGGATAAAATATCCTATGAATAAAATGCCTATGCTTGCAATAATCATTTTGTTTTGTAAGGAGCTCCAAAGCGCATTAATGACATCCATTTGTCCATCAAAAATAATCTTCCCTATTAGTTGCTCCTCTGCTTCATAGTCCATCAAGGTTTTATGATCCTTCACTGCTTCATTTAACCTGCTGGCATAATCTGCATCTGACTTTAAAATAATTTGGCAGCCAAATACTTTTTCCAGACTGTCTCTGGCTTCTCCTTGCTTAAGCCCTTCCATAATCTGCTTATTCTCAGCATTCAAGGTTGTGATTTCATCTGTTTGATTTCCTTCATACCGAATTTGTAAAATAATTATGCCGATAAAGATTGCTATTAATATTGTGAAAGTAATTGTAAGGTATCTAATTTTCATAGTTCCAGCATATATCCAGTACCCCAAATGGTTTTGATTAATTGGGGCTCATTCGGATTCTCCTCTATCTTTTCTCTCAATTTACGAATATGTACATTTAATGTACCATCACTGAAAAAGGAATCTCCCCAAACTTTTTGAAATAACTGTTCCTTTGTGACAATGGTATTCTTATTCTCAAAGAGATACTGGAACAACTTGAACTCTTTTGCTTTTAGTTGTATCTCACGATTATCAATATGAATTCTCATGGTACCTGCATCGAGGAAACACTTTCCCTTTTCGATTATATTTAAATTCACACTTGATATTTTGTCATTGACCATACGTTTAATAATAACTTTAACCTTTGCAAGTAAAACACTTAACGAATAAGGCTTTTTAATATAATCATCTCCGCCTATATTTAAGGCGATTAATACATCGTCATCACTCTGTCTTGCACTGATAAATAAGATTGGAATTTCAGACTCCTGGCGTATTTTCTTACAGATAGTAAAGCCACTCTCATCACCAAGATTAATGTCCATTAATAATACATCTACTTTGTTTTCTTTCAGGAACCTCTCACATTCTGAGGCTGTCGCTACATACGCACAGGATACATCAAACATTTCAAAATATTCACAGGTCATTTTAGATAAGTCCATTTCGTCATCTACAATTAGACAGTTATAATGCATGAATAGCCTCCTTACAATCATATTGGGTATCTTGACTTTGTGATAAATTAATTTATATCTTTATTTATAAAATTTTACACTAACACTTCTTTATTAACAATACTTAAGCCCACTTTTTAATCAAGTTCAAAGCCCCTGCCTAAAAGCGATGCACTTTGGGTTGCATAAACAAAACTATCATCTTGCAGGTTCTTAACATAATCCTTTACTAATACTAATTCTTGTTTGTTCACAACGGTTTGAATCAGCATTTTTTTCTTAACATTTGAAGTATCCATACCTTGAATAAAGGTAACTCCGCGTTTTAAATCATTTCTAATATACTGGGTGATGTCCAAATACTGATCGGACATGATACTTACATTATAGTACTTCTTTCCGCCAATCATAACATAGTCTGTGACATAGCTTTGAATATAGTTACTTATAAAAGAATAGATGATTAATGTTAAATTGCCATATAAAATTGAAGAAAAAATAATTGCTGAATTCAACACGAGAAAATAGGTACCAATGGTAATTCCTCGTTTTTCTTTTAGATACATTCCAATGATGGCTTCCGGTCCATTGGACATACGCTGTCTCATGATAATACCTACCGCAGCTCCCAATATGATTCCGCCTGCCACTGCAGCAATGATTGGGTCCGTTTCAAAGGGGGGGACCAGTTTATCCATAATTCCCAAATAAAAGGTAAAAATATAGAAGCTAAAGGCTGCAAAAAAGATTTGTATTTTATCATATCGAAAGAAAGACCATATAAAAACTGGCAGAGCCATTAGAAACAGCATAACTTGAGTGTTCATGCCCGTCAGGTTATGAAGTACCGTTACCAATCCGCCAAATCCGGCAGCAACCAGGTCATTAGCCACCAATATTCTGCTAAAAGCAAAGGTTGCAATAAACTGCCCAAATGCAATCCATAATAGTTTTTTAATCATTTCCTTCATGTCATTATCCTCCGAGTTTTTCTTCCGTCTAATTACCTTTTTGACCTATGTATTAATTATTTACAATTTCCATTCCGTATTTAAGTTGTTTTATTTGATAAATATGATTATGTGTCAAAAGCCTAAATTGAAAGGTATAAATTGACTGATGTATATCCAAATGGCGCAGACCGGCATCTATGAATTGCGCACAATTCTTATCTTATCATAGAAAAAGTGGTATAGCAAACGCTAAACCACTTTTTACACTCTATATTATAATCGTACCTTTCTAGGTTATTTCTGTAATTTTATAATCTACTTACTTCCATATCTCTTCTGATATTTCTCTGACTAGCTTTAGTTTAGCCCATTGCTCATCTTCAGTAAGTATATTACCTTCCTCTGTTGATGCAAAACCACATTGTGGACTAAGATACAATCTGTCAAGAGGTATGTATTGCTCTGCTTCATGGATTCTTTTTATTATATTTTCTTTCTCTTCCAAGGTAGGTGATTTTGTGGTGACGAGTCCTAATACTACTTTCTTATCTTCACTCATATGTTTTAAAGGTTCAAAATCACCGGACCGATCATCGTCAAATTCCAAATAGAATGCGTTTACATTCTCCTTTGCAAAGAGATCTTTTGCAACACGTTCATAGCTTCCTTCACATGCCCAAGTAGAATGAAAGTTACCACGGCAAATATGTGTGTTTACCACTAGATCTTCTGGTTTGTCTTCTAGCGCTAAATTATTTATATGGATTAATTTCTCGATAATTAATTGTAGCCCTTCCTCGTCGGTTCCTAAGATAAAGCATGCATGATCATCCACACATACACCCCAGGTACAATCGTCAAACTGAATATTTCTGCAACCAGCAGCATATAGCTCTTTGATAACTTTTTTATAACCATTCGCGATATCCTGATGCAGCTCCTCCTCCTTTGGATAAATAGCATTGGTACTTGCCAAATTAGCGGGAGTAATCATCTGAAATAAAAACTGTGCGGGAGATGGAATCGTCTGTCGAGCCACTGTATTCTCATCCTCAAATTGCTTTACGAACTTAAAGTGCTCTACGAACGGATGATCAGCAACAGATACTTTACCTGTTAAGAAGGTATCATCTATTAACGCCGGCTCACCATGAAATGGAATTCCTTCCTTTGTTTTTTCATGCCCAACACCATTAAACGCCCACATAAAATCCAAATGCCAGGAGCTCCGTCTAAACTCTCCATCCGTGATTACACTAAGGCCCGCTGCTTTTTGCTTCGAGATTAAATCTGTAATTGCTTTATCCTCTACTGCTTTTAGTTCTTCCCTGGTTATTTTACCCTCTGCAAATTCACTTCTTGCCTGCTTTAAATATTCAGGTCTCAAAAAACTTCCCACAATGTCAAATCTAAAAGGTGCATTCTTACTCATACTCTTATCTCCTCATCCAATCATTTTTTTCTTAATAATAACTATTCTTTTAACAGTTCTCTTTTTATTAGTTTCTTTCTTTAGTTATATTCTTTAATTTCTTTCTTTAATTTCTTATTCTAGTTTCTAGTTTCATTTTATAGTTTTTTTTATAATCTCTTTCTATAGTTTATAGTTTCTAGTTTCATTTTCTAGTTTCATTTTCTAGTTTCATTTTATAATTTCTTTTTATAATTTCTTTTTATAGTTTCAAGTTTCCTTTTTTAGATTCTTTTTTAGATTCTTTTTTTAGTACCTTTATTACTTCCTTTTTTGGTCTTTTTATCCATTTCTTTACCACATATTCTTTTATGATTTCTTATTACAGATTATTACTACATTGATTTACTGATTTCTTCTTGCCTAATTCTTTCTGACTATTTTTTCTTTACTAATTAA
>JAEYLX010000048.1 GCA_023407575.1 Bacillota bacterium | reverse complement strand
GGATCTGGGTGCAGCGCTCCGATTTCAGCCGTAACGGCGTGGCGCTGTGCATTGACACCAATGGCAGCAGCTCCTGGAGCAGCAATATCTACGGCGGCCGCTTTATCCGCAACGGCACCGCCATCCGGCTGGCGGAGATGCCGGGCGACTGGATGACTCTGCGGGTCCATGAGAGCGCCTTCTACGACAACGATACGCTGCTGGACAACCTCTGCGGTGCGGAGGTGGCGTTTGATGAGAACTGCCTGGAGCAGACCGCGTAGGGCGGCAGCCCGAAGGCACTGGATACTGATCGGAAGGCTCCCCGTACCCGCTGCGCAGCGGGTGCGGGGAGCCTTTTGCTGCGCGCTGTACGGCGATGGGCGGCGCAGGCGGCCGCGCCGAACGCGAAAGTCCCCTTGCATTCCTCCCTGAAAATGGTGTATGCTATCGACAAATACACACGCCGCACCGGTCGACCGGCGGGCATTTTTGACAACAAAGGAGAATAGCTATGCTGCATCTGAACATCTGTAAGGTGGAGACGGTGGAGGCGGCGGCCCGTCTGGCGGCGGACCGTTTTCAGGAGCTGCTCTGCACCAAGCCCGCCTGCGTGCTGGGTCTGGCCACCGGCTCCACCCCCATCCCCCTGTACCGGGAGCTGATCGCCCGGGAGCAGGCGGGGCGCATCGACTTCTCCCGCGTGCGTTCCGTGAATCTGGACGAGTACAAGGGGATCGCTCCCGACCACCCCCAGAGCTACCGCCGCTTCATGCAGGAGAACCTGTTCGACCACATCTCCATCCGTCCGGAGAACACCTATGTGCCGGACGGTCTGGCCACGGATGTGGACGCCATGTGCAGCGCCTACGAGCGCACCATCGAGGACTTGGGCGGCGTGGACTTGCAGCTGCTGGGACTGGGACACGACGGACACATCGGCTTTAACGAGCCCAGCGACCATTTTCCCACCCGCACCCACGAGACGGCGCTGGCGGAGATCACCCGGCAGGCCAACGCCCGCTTCTTTGCCAGCGAAGCGGAGGTACCCACCGCCGCCTATACCATGGGCGTGGGGACGGTGATGGCCGCCCGAAGGATCCTGATGATCGTCACCGGCGCGGACAAATCGGACATTCTCCACAAGGCGTTCTTCGGCCCGGTGACGCCGTGGGTCCCCGCGTCCATTTTGCAGTTCCACCCCGATGTGACGCTGATCTGGGACCGCGCCGCGTGGGACGGCGTCGGACGCTGAAAGGGGAGGCCGCCTATGGACTATCTGGGTATTTCCTATGGCATCAAAAGCAGGCCCGCGCTGGACAGCGGCTTTATCCCCTTCGCCCCGTGGCGCAGCGCCTATCTGTCGGAGGCTCACCGCCCCGTCCGCATCGCCGTGGAGCGGCAGGACGGGCAGACGGCGGTGTTTGACACCCGCCTGCGGGATGCCTCGTACCACGCCGCCAACCTGCGGTTTCTGGAGCGCACCGTCAAGCTGCTGCTGTGGAGCGTAGGCGGCTGGCGTGTCCGCATCTGCGGCTGCGACGAGCTGACGGAGGCGCTGCGGCACATCTACTGCCGGGGCGGCGACCGGGCGTTCGACGCGGACTTCATGGAGACGGTGTTCCAACGCCCCTTTGTGCTGGAGGCCGTATCCGAGGCGGATTTCCCCGTTCCCCGCAGCGGTGCGCGGCGGATCGGCGGCCACCTCAACGGCTGCCGCATCGGCTTTGACGCCGGCGGCTCTGACCGGAAGGTCTCCGCCGTCATCGACGGAGAGACCGTCTATTCCGAGGAGGTGGTCTGGCATCCCAAGACCCAGACCGACCCCGCCTATCACTATGCGGAGATCGTATCCGCCCTCCGCACGGCAGCGTCCAGGCTGCCCCGCGTGGACGGCATCGGCGTGTCCTCCGCCGGTGTGTTCATCGGCAACGCGCCCATGGTGTCCTCCCTGTTTATCAGCGTACCTCCGGAGGCACGCGGCCCCATCCACACCATCTACGACCGGGCGGCCGCCGCCATCGGCGATGTTCCCGTCGCGGTGGCCAACGACGGCGATGTGACGGCACTGGCCGGCGCTATGAGCCTCCGGGACACCGGCGTGATGGGGCTTGCCATGGGTACCAGCGAGGCGGCAGGTTATGTAAACCGCGAGGGCAACATTCTGGGCTGGTTCAACGAGCTGGCCTTCGCCCCCGTCGACCTGAATCCCCACGCGGCGCAGGATGAGTGGTCCGGCGACGTAGGCGTGGGCTGCAAGTATTTTTCGCAGGATGCGGTGAGCAAGCTGGCACCCGCCGCCGGCATCCCGCTGGACGACGCCCTGACCCCGGCGGAAATGCTGGCGGCGGTGCAGCGGCTGGCGGAGCAGGGCGACGGCCGGGCGCTTGCCATCTTCCGGGATATCGGCGTGTATCTGGGACACACCCTGCCGCTGTACGCCTCGGTGTACGACCTGAAGCACCTGCTGGTGCTGGGGCGCGTGGCCTCCGGCGTCGGCGGCGAGCAGCTCGCGGCGGCGTGCCGCCGCGTGCTGGCGGAGGAGTACCCGGCGCTGGCGGTATCCGTTACGTTGCCGGATGAGCAGTTCCGCCGGGTGGGACAGTCCATGGCGGCAGCCAGTCTGCCGGAGGTGTGAGATGCAATTTGTAAATGGCCATATTTTTGTGGACGGGCGCTTTGTTCCCGGCGGCTTCTCCGTGGAGGACGGGCGCTTCGCCCGCGTGCTGGGGGAGGCGGCGGAAGCGCCGTCCGTCGACTTGGGCGGCGCGTATGTCATCCCCGGTTTGGTGGACATCCACACCCACGGCAACTCCGGTGCGGACTTCTCCGACGGCGATTACGACGGCCTTGTGCAGATGGCCGCCTACCTCGCCCGAAACGGCGTCACATCCTTTGCGCCCGCCTCCATGACGCTGCCCTATGACGTGCTGGAGACGGCGTTCCGCACAGCGGTACGGCTGCACCGCACCTCGCCGGAGGGCTGCGCCCGGCTGGCAGGCATCCACATGGAGGGGCCGTTTTTCTCCGAGAAGCGGAAGGGCGCACAGAATGCCGCCTATCTCCGCCTGCCGGACTATGAGGCCTTTTCGCGGCTGTACGACGCATCGGAGGGGCTGCTGCGCATCGTGGACGTCGCGCCGGAGCTGGAGGGCGCGGTGGACTTTACCCGCCGTGCGGCGGCGCGGTGTACCGTCTCCGTGGCGCACACCGACGCCGCCTATGAGGAGGCTGCCGCTGTGTTTGACGCGGGCGCCGTCCACCTGACCCATCTCTACGACGCCATGCCCGCCATCCACCACCGGCATCCCGGCCCCATCGGTGCGGCCTCGGAGCGGGAGAACGTGACGGCGGAGCTGATCTGCGACGGACACCATGTCCACCCCAGCGCCGTCCGAATGGGCTTCAAGCTGTTTCCCCACCGTATCTGTCTGATCTCCGACGCGCTGCGCTGCTGCGGTATGCCAGACGGCCAATACACGCTGGGCGGGCAGGAGGTGTTCCTGTCCGGCGGTGTGGCGCGCCTGGCCGACGGCACCATCGCCGGCAGCGCCGCCAACCTGTACGACTGTATGTGCCGCGCCGTGTCCTTCGGTATTCCGGTGGAGCAGGCGGGGCTGTCTGCCACCGCCGTCCCCGCCCGGGAGCTTGGGCGGCAGGGGGAGCTTGGCGTGATCGCCGATGGTCTGCCGGCGGACTTTGTGGTGTGCGGCGAAGACCTCTCCCGCCGCGCCGTCTATCTGGGCGGTCAACGGCTGTAACAACTGAAAAACGATGCAAAAGGCCCTCCGGCACAGCCGGAGGGCCTTTTCGTCATGCTGTTTTACTTGCCGCCGTTTTCCGCTACCCAGCCACGGACGTACTCCACAAAGCGGCGGGTGGAGGCGGACAGCGCCTTCTCGTCCTTTACCGCGATGCCGATG
>JAEYLX010000034.1 GCA_023407575.1 Bacillota bacterium | reverse complement strand
ATATCCCATAGCATAAGCTAGTAAGACCCCTTGAAGACGACAAGGTAGATAGGACAAAGGTGGAAGTGTGGTAACACATGCAGCTGATTGTTACTAATAGGTCGAGGGCTTGACCTAATAAGGTTTGCAGTTAATAAGGTATTAAGCTTAGCTTAATATTCTGGATGGAATTTTCATGTGTAGTATTTAGTCAATTATAAAACAGAAAAACTTATGTAGGTTTTCTGTTTTTTATAATATTAAGGTATTCCTCGATAGCTCAATGGTAGAGCACACGGCTGTTAACCGTGGGGTTGTAGGTTCGAGCCCTACTCGGGGAGCTAATAAAAAGCAACTGTTTCGTTACAGTTGCTTTTTTATATATATAAATTATAAATTAGCTGATAGTTCAGGGCGAATGGTTCCGGTTTCCAGTGCAAGAAGGTAATCTGCCCATTTGGCTGCCCAGGTACGTAAATCACTAACCTCAAGGGGAGCAGGTATTTTTGATTCAGTATGATTGGCAATTTTCTCTGCAAGACGATTATATACTTTAGCCTGTTCGGAATTAGGGGCAGCTTCAATGGTTGTTCTCCCTTGCAGCTCACATTGAGTCACTGTTACAGAACGAGGAATGTACTCAACTACTTGGGTATTTGTCTGACTTACGAAATCATCAATAATTTCTTTGGCATAAGGAGCATTGATGGAATTAGCGATGACACCACCTAGTAAAGCACCACCAGAAGTAGAATATTTTTTAATGCCTTTAAATAAGTTGTTGGCTGCATATACTGCCATGAAGTCAGCGGAAGATACAGTAAAGACATGCTCTGCTATTCCTTCCCTAATTGGTACAGCAAAGCCGCCGCACACAACATCACCAAGTACATCGTAGATGACAAAATCAAGATCTAACTCATCAAAAATACGCTGCTGCTTAAATAACTCAACAGCAGTAATAATTCCTCTGCCAGCGCAACCTACACCAGGAGCAGGGCCACCTGCTTCCACGCAATATACACCGTGGAAGCCTTTATAAATAACATCATGAGCATTTACGGTACTTTTTTCACGAAGAGTATCAAGAACAGTAGGAATATAGGTTCCACCGCGCAGGGTATTTGTGGAGTCACTTTTTGGATCGCACCCAAACTGCATAACCTTATAGCCCTGCTTTGCCAGAGCGGCCGTTAAATTGGAGGTGGTTGTAGATTTACCAATTCCACCTTTACCGTAAATGGCAATTTGCTTTAATTTTTTAGCCATAATCAGATATCCTCCGTCTTACTATAATTAGTCTTTCTAAAATATTCGAATAATTTATTAATAACATTCTCGATATAATCAGTTATTTCAAATACGCTTATCTTATTAACTTCCAAAGCCTTTTTAGCAGTCATACCAATCCGTGCCACTACCACTGCAATGCAATCTTTTAAAGCCATAACAGAATAGAACATTGACTCGTCTGAATGCTCTCCATTATTGCAAAGAGGAATAACAGATCTTGTTTCAATCAACTTAAAAGTACCATCATTAAAGATATCTACAATTATAAATGATTTAGCTCTACCAAAATGTTCATTTACTACTTTTCCATCCGTACTAGCAATTGCTATCCGCCAATAATTATTCATCGTTCACCTCTAGTTCTTTTATGTATCAATAACCTGTAGCTAAGGAGATGCTTCATAACAGGTTACATCAGTGCTTTATTGATTGAGTTCAATAATAAAAACTAATATAGTTATTAATTAAACCACGTCTTGGTTCTTAATATAACTAAAAGGATCTTTCGCATACCAATCCTTTTTAAAGGGTAGCTTCGTATGAAGGGAAAGCCTTTTATTGAACTGGGAATTACGAAGTATTCTTCCGATTCTTCTTGCTACTTCAAAAGTACCTGAATACCCAAGATAATTATAACTGGGGCCAAAGAGAGGAAGAATGGGTAAGCCATGTTTCGCAGAGATATTGTTTCCTCCTGTATGTGTGACAAAGAGATCAGGCTTTATGCGATTAATTAAATTCGCCTGCTCAAAAGGTTGATTGGTCGCTACGTTAATTACTACATCATCAATATCGTCTAAGGCTTCAAAAACTGGCTCAATGAATTGGTCAAAATGATATGCTTTAAAGCCAACGATTTTAAAACCTAGATCTTGTAGAATTTCTGCTGTAGCAACAATACGAACTTCACCGCCAGAGAGAAAGGCACTTTTTCCGTTAAAGAGTTCCCGGTAAGGAACAAGGCTTTCTGACAGAATTTCATTTTCTAAAGTAATTAGCCTTTGTGCTTCTGCTTCAAGGCCAAAGTAGCGCGCAATATTTAATAACCATCGATCCGTATTCTTTCTACCAATAGGAATGGTATCAATCAAAAATGGTATGTCATATTTTTGTTTTAAATGTTCTACAAAGTAATCATCATGAGTTCCGCAAATGCTGATGTTTAAGGAGGTTTCCAGTGAGTAGGAGAAATCCTCTGGCTTTGCATAACAGGGGATAAAGGTAACCGTAAGACCAATTGCATTTAATAATCGTTGCAGTTCCAGTTCATCTGCCCTACTCATGGAGGATACATTTAATACATTAACGTTACGACTGATACGATATTGTTCAATTTTGTCCTCAAGCTCTGTTTCTACAAGACGCAATCTATGTTCTGGCTTTCTTATATAATTCTTTAAAATACCATGATAAACCGCATCATAAGCAGTTGCCATTACCTTGGTTTTAAAGCCTTCACAGTGAATGGGCATAAGGAGAGCAGCTGTCTGCTCTTGAAGTTCCGATAAGAGGCTGTCAATGTCGTCACCGATTAAGGCAGGTACACAACCATTTGCAATAATTATGGTTTCTGGTCGAAATTCCTTATCGGCATATAGAATGGCCTCTCTTAGTTTACGTTCTCCACCACCAATAACATCTGATTCATCGAGATTGGTACTTAACCATATAACGCCTTCGGCTCCAGGTTCACGTAATTGTTTAAAGGACTTATTAACTCCCACACTACTGATACTGCAAGCACCGCAGCCAATTGGAGAATGCATAACGATAACAGCATTTCGAAGGGTACTTAGAATTGCTAAGCTTAAGGTAAACTGGCAGCCCTGCGTTTGTGAAAAACGCCTTCCAGCTAGATTGAGACAGCCATTGCTGGAAAAGCAGCCACCCTTAGCACAACCCTTTAACTCTCCACAGGTTCCGCCAAAAGCGATATTAGTTTTTAAACGATCTTCTCTGGCAGGAGCAGACTTTGCTTTTAAATAATCCATGCATACCTCCTATCTTCCAGCCACCAGAATACCCAGGAGGTCTTCGACTAAGCTTAGAGCTCCGGTGGTACCTGAATATGCTCGGTTAAGGACAATCCGGTTAGTGACCGGATAACCTACAGTTAGTAAAGGAAATCCAAATTCGTTGGCAATATCTCTTTCGAAGACACTTCCCACTACCACGGTGGGAGTAAAAGCATCATAATATCGATGGTTATGATTTCTGGGCCATATTTGTGTGACATATTTCTTAACAGAGGAGGTATCCGTGTTAAATTTAACTATGGGTTTTATGCCGGATTCATATTGCTCAAAACGAGACAGCAGCACCTCCTTTTCCTGATCCTCCAGAAAATCAGTGATAACCGTTAATTCGGGTAACCACCCAAGTTCATCCGCTAGAAAACGAGTGATAGCAGGAGCATAATTGCTATCTCCTACAACAATTGCATAACGTTGTAAATCAATATCATTATAAATATCTGCAAGGCGTTCTAAATAGTTATAATAAATTCGTTGCTCCTCTGCCCATGCGTCTTCTGCAATAGACACATCTAATTGAAGGGCTTCTGAAACAGCCTGCAAAAATTGTTTCGTAGCGTCTGCACCAATAGGAAAGGCAGTACTTATATAGGGAATATCATGAACTTCTTCAAATACTTTAGCTGTTGCTATACCATACACATCGGATACAACAATATTGAGGCTGGCATTTCCTGAATTAGAGATGTCTGCAAGAGATTCTCCTTCTCCAAAAAAGGTATTTACCGTAAGCCCCAGCTTTTGTAAAAGCCGTTTTATTTCACGGAGATTTCCTTCCCAGAAAGCATCCTGTGCAGGAACAATGCCTAGGACATTAACGGTATTTGGTTTTTTCTCCTGTTTCTTTATGTATTTCTTTATTAATGTACTTAATACTAATTCATAGCCAGTATAAGAATTGCCTCGAAAGCTTGGAGTGTGGATTGCAATGACAGGCTTATCCTGGTCTGCAAATTCTGTTACAATGGAATCAATATCATCACCAATCATTTCAACCATGCAACCGGTTAGTACCAGGTAGATATCGCCATCCATAATTTCCAGTGTTGTGCTTATCTGCTCACGAAGTCTGTCTTCACCACCAAATACAATATCTCTTTCTACTACATTACTGCTGGGAAGAGAAAGTCCTCCGCAGTAGCCACCACCAAGATATCCACCACCAGGATTATTGGCATTGTGCAAGTTATGACCGCAACCAGTGGAGGCGTGAAGAATTGGAATGGCGCGGGGGATTGCACGAAGTGTTGCAAGTGCACCGCCGAGTGCACAGGTATATCGTGGTCTGTCAACAAATTTACTCATGTAAGTTCCTCCATAGGATCTAATAGTTTACATAGTTTATTGCAGAACATTTATAATAAAAACGATCAATTAGCCATGAGAAAACGTCTGTTCCATTTCTCCATGCTCATATAACAGCTGGGATAAATCTTCACCCCCAGGTATACCGCAGGCATCAGCCCTGCAATGTTGACAATGACGAAAAACCGGGAGGTATTCTTCTGCATCCTCACGAGATTTGTTAATTTCATGACAATTTGGAGCATTAAAAGAAGATAATTCATGCTGTGGAATTAGAGGTATAATGTTAATAATCGAGGCACCTAGGGATTTTACGGTACGAGCTATATCTGCTATGTGGTTATCATTGATTCCAGGTATAAGTACAATATTAATTTTAATTATTGCTCCCAGTGCAGCTAATTTTTTAATACCTCGTTTTTGTGCATCAATTAAAAGGGTAGCAGCCTCAAGACCAATATAACGTTTACCATCAAGTATAATTCGTGAACAGATATTCTGAAGAATCTCTGGGTCAACTGCATTTACAGTAACAGTTACAGTTCTTACACCTGCCTCCCATAATTCATTTGCTTTTCGCTCCAGTAAAAGACCATTTGTACTCAAACAATTAATAAGTTCTGGGTAAGCCTGGTGGATAAGACGAAAGGTTTCAATGGCATAGGGTGTATCTAAGGTATCACCCGGACCAGCAATTCCAATAACACTTATCTCCGGACATAACTTAAGTGCTTTATCCACTAGTTGTACTGCATCACTGGGCTTTAACAAATGATTTGTTACTCCAGGGCGCTGCTCAGATTTATTAAAGCTGCGTTTACAAAAGCGACAGGCTATGTTACAAGTGGGACTTACAGGAAGGTGAAGCCTTCCTTTCGTCATATGAGCTCCATGACTAAAGCAAGGATGTAAGTTAGATATTTTATCTAACTGTGGGTTGTTATTGGGTTGGTAGCAGGCCATACGAATTCCCTCCAATCTATTACGTATTAGGTAGTTGCTTACTGAACATGTTGTCAATGGTATCATATTTGAGATTAGTGAAAGTTAAGAATATTGAAAGCCACACTAATCTGGATTGTGAAACAAAGGAGTTGATAAATAGCGTTCACCAGTATCTGGTAGTAGTACTACTACTATTTTATCCTTGTATTCAGGGCGTTTTGCAATCTGTGTAGCAGCAAAAGCAGCAGCTCCAGAAGAGATACCTACAAGAAGACCTTCGGTTCTGGCAAGTTCCTGGGACGTAGTATAGGCTTCGTTATTTCTGACCTTATAGATTTCATCTACGATGTCTAAATTAAGTACGGAAGGTATAAACCCAGCACCGATGCCCTGAATTTGATGAGAACCTGGGGCAGATCCAGATAGAACAGCAGAATCATAAGGTTCCACAGCTATAATTTTAATATCAGGATTTTTGGCTTTTAGTGCTTCGCCAACACCGGTAATCGTTCCCCCGGTACCAACTCCTGCAATAAATGCAGCAACCTCTCCGCCCG
Organism: Bacillota bacterium; assembly: GCA_023407575.1. Classification (GTDB taxonomy): domain Bacteria; phylum Bacillota; class Clostridia; order Lachnospirales; family Lachnospiraceae; genus Mobilitalea. Next base: position 111,556 of record JAEYLX010000034.1, on the reverse strand, counting down.
TATCTCTCCAGATTTCTTCGGCCGTTGTTTCACGATGAATTTTTGGGTTAGCGGGATTATTAAATTGCTGTGGTAGAAAAGAATTGGGAATCTGAGCTAATAACTCTTCTGCTTTTCGTATTGCACCTCGCATTCCATCCTTTCCTGGCGTTAATACTAATTCTGCACCTAAAGCTTTTAACAGGTTTCTTCGCTCGATACTCATGGTCTCTGGCATGGTGAGAATTAGTCGATAACCCTTTGACGCCGCTACAAATGCTAATCCTATACCAGTATTTCCGCTGGTAGGCTCAATCAGGACGGTTTCCTTGTTAATTAACCCTCCATCTTCTGCATCTTGAATCATGGCATAGGCAATGCGGTCTTTTACACTACTTAAGGGATTAAAGTATTCAAGCTTTGCCACAAGTCTTCCTTTAACATAATTGTTCTTGTTATAATCCGTTAACTCCAGCAGTGGTGTGTTACCAATTAGCTGCGTCAGCTTTGATGCGATATCTGCCATTTCATGACCTCCTTTATAAAACATATATAACATACATTATTAATATGGAATTATATGCTATTATATGCAGTTAAGTGAGAAATGTCAACAACTATTTACATATAATGTATATCTATTTACTATATTTTAATACATTAATTCAGTGAAATACTGATTAAGATAATAATCTATGAATTAGTAAGGGAGCTTTTTGTAAATAATAAAATAATAAAATTTATATAGAAAATGCAAAATGTATCTTGACGAAAGAGAACTAGATTGCTATAATATAAAAGCTCTGTTAAATACGGCGACATAGCCAAGTGGTAAGGCTCCGGTCTGCAACACCGTCATCACCAGTTCAAATCTGGTTGTCGCCTCTCTTTTAAAAAGTCCTCAAAACCTTGAAATATAAGGGGTTGAGGACTTTTTATATTCAGGTGTAATAACCCAAATCTACTTCGGCTGAAGCTAGGAGTCATAAAGACAGAGACAGAATTTGTGAGGTGCAACTTATAGTACGCAAGGCCTCATAAATTAGAAAGATAAAAGCCCACCATAAGTAGTAATAGTGAGCTTCAGTAAATTTAAGTTACTAAATTGGAATCTGTATGTATCTTATTGCAAAAATCTACTATTTCATTTTTTCGTTCGTCCACAACTTCTTTATATTCCACTGAACATAAACCCAACCGATCGCAACACTCGATATCCAGATGTCCATAGAAATGTTCGATACGTTCAATAATTCGATTACATTCTCTCATACTTGGACTTGTTCTTAAAGCTATTGAGTACCCTTTCTTGCCACTACTTAATGCTGAGTGTGGCTGGTGCCGTTGCTCCATTTCTTACAGGACTGCAGTTCATTACTAAAACTTTCATTTTATTTACCCCGTCGAACACGAATTTATTTAAGAATATCATAAGCATGGATAAAAATATAGCATTGATTTTTGTACACATATAGTTACATTCTTCTTATAATAATTAGCAAAAATAGTCGCTAAGGCTTTAAGAGGAAAGGTTTTTAAATTTATTTTTTAGTAATTAAATCGTTTAAAATTTAAATTAAAAGAGCATATTGATTTGATGTGCTAAAAGTGATAATTTGGTTATAATAACCATATGTGGTGATATTAATAATACAACGTAGGTTATCTAAATTAGTATCGGAGATATTTGTCAAAAGGAGATGGTCATATGGAAAGGATTGCATTAATTACAGATTCGGCTTGTGATATAGACGACGAAACCATAAGAAAATACAATATCCATGTTCTGCCCTTTAGAATTATTTACAAGGACCGCGAGTTTACTGACGGTGTTGATATCACGCCTCTGGAAATTTATATGAATATGAAAACGGAGATTCCGAAGTCCTCTCAGCCGTCGATGGAGGATATTGAGAAGCTGTATCTGAAGTTGGAGAGTGAGAACTATACCCATGTTATTTCCATCAATATTTCCAGCGGAATTTCAGGGACGGTCAATGGAGTAGAATTAATCAGTAAGCAATTTTCTTCTATAGAAACCTTCCTATATGATACGAAATCAACATCTGTATGCCAAGGTATCCTGGTTAAGAAGTGCGGAGAAATGATAGAAAAGGGAATGAGCTTTGAAAAGATTATTAAGGCAATTCCTGAGATGAAAATGAAAATTCACTTGTATTTTGTGTTCGGAACCTTGGAATATGCCATAAAGGGAGGAAGAATAGGTAAAATACCTGGTACCATTGGCGATGTTCTTAATATCAAACCCATTGTAAGCTTTGATGATGAATTCGGGCAATGTTATACCTGTGAAAAAGTCCGAGGTAGAATGAAGTCCATTAACCGTTTAATAGAATTTGGCGAGAAGTTTACCCCTGGGAGTATGTGCGATGCATATGTCATCCACGGAAATGTAGAAGAGGAAGCGCATAAAATGTGTGACAAGCTGCACAGGAACCCCAACATTAAGAATGTGTATCTGATTGGTCAGATTAGTGCCATTGTGGGAGTGTATTGCGGACCGGGAACCTTAGGTGTATGTTATTCTGAAGTATAGGCGTTAAAAACAGCAAAGTAATCACTAATCTCTCATTGTCTGGTCATGTAGTAATATAGCAAGGCTTTCGTCCCCATTTAATAAAATAATGTAAAAATACCTATAATATGCCATGGTAATAACACAAATATAAAATACTCTAGCTTTGGATTGCAACGAGAAACTTTATTGTTATGCAGAGTTAGGGAGGCTAACATGAAAAGAAACAAAGAAAGATTATGTAAAGTGTTACACAGAATGGTTATTATGGTTGTGGTTATGTGTTTTTTAGGAGTACCACAAACGGTTCAGGCAGCAACAAAATTAACCGCACCCAAAACGGTAAAGATGGCAATTGCTTCAGGCAGTAGCATTAAGATTGGCTGGAGTAAGGTAGCGGGAGCAAGTGGATATCAGATTTATCAGGCCACCTCTGCAAAAGGCACCTATAAATTGGTTAAGACGATTACCGCAGGGAAGTATAGCTATCTTAACGAAAGATTGACTCCGGGCAAAACTTACTATTATAAAGTACGCGCGTATAAGACCTCTGGAAAATCAAAAACTTATGGGTCCTACTCCAAGGTCATCAGTGGAAAGATTACGCCAGATGCAGTGAGCAATTTTAAAGGCAAATTAACATCCTATGAGGGTGCAACCCTAACTTGGGGAAAGTTGAAATATGTAAGTGGATATCGGGTATATATGGCTACTTCCAGTTCTGGTAAATACGCTCTTATTAAACAAACAGAAAATAAATCCTATAAAGTGAGCGGTCTGGAACCGGGGAAAACCTATTACTTTAAGGTTCGTGGATATATGTTAAACGGTGACAGTAAAGTATTCGGGGGATATTCCTCGGTGATTACAGTAAAACCGATATTGTCGGTACCGGACTCCTTAGCAGCAGCATCAGGAGCAACGGAAGGTACTATCGATATCAGTTGGGGTCAGTCGGAGGGATCGGATGGTTACGAGGTGTACCAAGCTTCAAGTAAAAGTGGAACCTATCAGTTGTTGACCACAGTGTCAGAAGCTGGTTATACGGACACCGGATTAGATTTAGGTAGTACATATTATTATAAAATAAGAGCTTATCGGTTGGTGGATAAGATAAAAGTATATAGTCAATATTCTACGATTGCAGGAGGATATGTTCCTGATCCTAATTTAACATTAGTATCCTTAGATCAAAGCGATATTTGGTTGGTAGTGGGAGGTACGGATCAACTAATTGCGACTATATCTCCCCAGAACGTTGTGAATCAAGAACTAACGTGGATAAGTTCCAACGAAGATGTGGTTGTAGTGGATGAAATGGGTACTGTATCAGCCATGGGCGAAGGAACTGCGACCATTACTGTTATTGTTAATGAAAGTGGTGAGCAGGCAGAATGCAACATCACCGTTGAGAAAGCTTATATCAAGGGAATTGATGTATCGAAGTGGCAAGGGGTCATTGATTGGAGCAAGGTGAAAAATGCTGGAGTTGAGTTTGCTATGATCCGATCTTCTTATGGCAGCAGCAATCTGGATCCGAAGTTTGAAGCCAACTATCAGGGAGCAAAGGACAGTGGTATTGCTGTGGGGGCTTATCATTACAGCCATGCTACTACCGTTGCAATGGCCAAAATAGAAGTGGATTTTCTGATTAAGACATTGGAAGGGAAGCAATTTGAATATCCAATTTGCCTGGATCTTGAGGATAAGGCACAGTTAGACATTGATAAGAAAATTATTGCAGATATTGCACTTGTTTACTTTGATGCTCTTACAGAGGCAGGATATTATCCTATGCTATACAGCAGTAAAAGCTGGTTTGTAGGAAAGCTCTATGAAGAAAGACTGGATGTATTCGATCGCTGGGTAGCCCAATGGTCTGATGCGCTGACGTATACTGGTGAGCTTGGAATGTGGCAGTATAGTGCCACAGGTTCCGTTAGTGGAATTTCGGGAGATGTTGATCTGGATATTTCATATATTGATTATGAAAGTAGGATAAGATGGCTGGGATTAAATGGGTATTCATTAGATCAATAATTTTTTATAAATTTAGAAAAGGAAAAACAGAACTATAGTTCAATCAACATAATTAGTTTTTTAATTTGGAGGCATTATGATGAAAAAAAGATGCTTAATAATTTTAGCACTTCTAATTGGAACGTTGCTGGCAGGATGCTCGAAGAAACAAGAAGATACCAATAATAATCCTGAGGTTACCAATGTACCGACACCTGTTGTCACTACTTTGCCAACGGTTACAGTGGCACCGGATAATACGCCTGTACCTGTACAGTCGGCAGACGGGGCAGAATTAACTGGAAGCACTCCCCTTGGTGCAACCATATACCAAGGAATGGAAGAAGAGAATAGTCTGGAATATATCTACATTACACCCACAGAAGGATGGAAAGCAGAACGTAATGCGGAGGGTATGTTCAAAGAGAGCATAATCCTATATAAAACAGAAGATAGTGGAAAGAACTGGGATAAGCTTACCGGCACGGAGGATGAGAATGCCACCATTCCACTGGAATCAAAAACAGGAATAATCTTTAATGACAGTAACGATGGGTGGATTACCACTCTGATTCCGAGGGATGGATATATTGGTTTATTTCGGACCACAGATGGAGGAGTGACTTGGCAACAACAGGAGTTGACGATTCCGGAGGAATATTCCACAAGCCAGTTTACCACCTATCCACCGGTATTCTTTACTGCTCATGACGGATTATTATTATCCTATGCATTTGATGACGTACCAAAGCAGCTGGTGTATGTTACCCATGATGGAGGAGATACCTGGACTCAGACAGATGGGAAGGATGATAGCACCTTCCTGTGGAGTTATACTGAGAAGGAGGAGATAGGCCAGGCAAGTGGATGGACAATTACTTATGAGAATAAGATCTGGGTTACATCGGATGCAATAATCTGGAGCGAGGGAAGCGCTAATTAATATAATATCATAAAGGTACTAGCATTTCGACTACTTCTTATTAAGTAATAATCAGGTACAACAATCATCATAGAATGAAGCCCCTCTTTCTAAGAGGATTCTAAAACGGTTTAAATAATTCAAATCTGGTTGTCGTCCCTCACAATGAAATCCCCAAAACCTTAGAAAAATAAGGTTTTGGGGATTTTATATTGAATAAAATAGAATGGTCTAATGTTGTGGTCCATATGGAAAAATTTGTTGACATTTTTAAAATATAAGAATAGAATATATTAAACTGATATATATTAGATTAATATATAATATATACAAGGAACGGCTGCAAAATTTAAATTGTAAAATATGCTCTCTCAAGTTTAATACTCTTACAACTTTACAACTACCTTGACGGGCATAAATGAAATGACAAAATACAGAAAAAAGACAAAGGAGTTTTTATGATAAAAGCAAGCAATACCTTTTATATTATACTTGGCACCTTAAGCTTAGGTACTAAATCTGGTTATGATATCAAAAAAAGAATCGAAAGGTCTACCGGTGAATTTTTTAGCATTAATTACGGTCAGATTTATCCTATGTTAAAAATCATGGTGGAGGAAGGATATGCAGTTTTGCTTCCTGATGAAGATAACTCTAAGCATGACCGCAAGGTATATGAAATTACCAAGCAAGGAGAGGAAGAATTTCTGGAATGGCTGTGGCTGCCAGTTAATTACAACAACCCAAAGGGAAATGAGTTATTGGTTAAGCTGTTTTTCGGCAGATTTTTGCCAGTAGAAGAAAATATCCGCAGGCTAAAGGAGTTCAGAAATGTATTAATGGGCTATTTACATAATACAAATCTCACCGAAAAAGACGTAGAAGTACAGATGTCAGACGATCCTCAGTATGACTATTCAATGATTGCAGTAACGCATGGGCAGAGGATGATACAGATGAAAATTGACTGGTGTCAGGAATGTCTGGAAAGGCTAAATAAGAAGCTTGGATCATAAGTGGTAAATAAAAAAGCTGGAACGTTCCTAAGGGAGGGTGAAATGGTAAAGCTTAAAAGAATACTTGCGATTATGGTTATATTGTTACTTGTAGGTTCCTGCAGTAAAAAGGTGGCTGCACCTGTCGGTACGGAGGAAGGCAAAATTGTACTTTCTAACTGTACTATAATAGATGGGACTGGGGCTGAACCTGTTGAGGGCAAAAACATCTACATAAAGGATGGCATTATTGAAAAAATCGTTACGGAAGAGGATTCGGATATTCCAGAGGGTTATCAGCAGATTGACTTAGATGGAGCAGTAATATTACCGGGGTTTATCAACACCCATGTACATTGTATGTTTTCAGAAGATGCCCTTAAAACTTGGCTTATCCATGGGGTTACTACAGTACGGGAAATGGCAGCCAGAGACGGGACAGATTTTATTGGTGACAGAGATCGTCTGAACAAAAATAACAAAATTGCAAGAATTGTTACTTCAACACCGCCTTTAACCGTACCCGGAGGATATATACCACCTCTTGGAGTAGCAGTTGCTTCAAAGGAAGAGGCAGCAGAAAAGACACAGGAATATCTGGATATGAATCCGGATGTTATTAAAATTGCAATCGAAGATGACCTGCAGGGCAAGACCTGGAATATGTTAACCGAAGAAGAGATTAAAAGTATAACAGAGACTGCTCATGCAGGCGGAAAACGGGTAGCTGCCCATATATCACATGCAAGAAATTTACCTTTGGCACTTAAGGGTGGCGTGGATGAGATTTCCCATATGGTAGTGGAACCCGTAAGTCAGGAAATAGTAGATGATATCGTGAACAAGGGCATTTACTGGGTACCCACACTGGAACTGTGGAAAGGAATCAGTAGCCGTTATGGAGGGGACTGGGAGAAGAATGCCATATCTAATTTGTCTCTTTTTTATGAAGCGGGAGGGCTTATTGCCCTTGGCACTGACTATAACGGATTTAGCATGGAATTTGATGGAGGCATGCCGGTAACAGAGATTGAACTGATGAAAGAGGCTGGAATGTCCAATATGGATATTATTATAGCAGCAACCAGGAATGCTTCCGTAGTATGTGGAATGGAAACACAGATTGGCACCCTGGAAGTCGGCAAGATTGCGGATATAATTGTGGTGAGGGAAGATCCATTAAAAGATCTTAAGGCTTTGGAATCCGTATATATGGTAATACATAACGGAAGTATTGCTGTAATCAATGAAGAGAGAACTGGTAATTCAGTGGAGAATATCCTACAAGATTAAACGTTGTTTTTGCCTTTAAAAAATCTCTAAACCTCCAAAAAAATATAGGTTTAGAGATTTTTGATTCGTAACAAGTGAAACGAATTTTCGTTTCATCTTATTACTAACCTAATAGTGCAGGAACGAACAAGACATTTTTATATCGGAATATGATAACTTTCAAAGGCTCTAAAATGTAACTTATAATATATGAAGTCAAGAATATTGCTTAAATAATTGATATAATTATTTTGTTGCCGGCAGCAACTTGATACGATTGGGAGGTGAATGGATATGAATAGCGACATGTTGAAAAACGTACTAGTCTATATAGAGGAACACATATATGAAAAAATAAACTTATGTGTTTTAGCTGATTTAGCAGGTTATAGTCCTTTCTATTTTAGCAAACTATTTTCTGATGCAATGGGAATGCCAGTTACAGGCTATATTCGAATTCGAAAATTACAATATGCCATTGTTTCACTACTGGAAGGGCGTAAGGTTCTCGAGGTCGCAGTATTGTATGCATTTGACTCTCACGAAGGATTTACACGTGCCTTTACACAACTTTTTGGTTCAACACCAAGTACGGTTAGGAAGTATCTCACATCATATACGGTTCCTATGTATGTTGTACCAGAAAATATTAACAGGAGGTTAAATATGGAAACAATAAGTTCGTTACAACACAATATGCACCAGCTTGTTTTTGAGTTTCTAGAACAATCATTTGAAGAAGCTAAGGCAGGGTTCTGTACTAATATTGAAATTACACCTTTGTCAGAGTCTAAGATAAAAATTAGTGATAACGGAAGAGGGTTACCCTTATCAGAAGACTTACATGCAAGTAAAGCGGTATTAGATAAAATATTAGCTGGAAACCCAATAACTAACGCAGAATACAGCCAAATGGGTGATCTGATACAAGCTGGCTTACAGACCGTTAATTCTTTATGCGAAGCTCTGCAAATCACTGTAAAAAGGGACGGTAAAACTTTTCAGCAAGATTATATTCGTGGCATTGCTCAACACGAGCTTTATATTAGAGGTCTAGAAGGTCCTTCCGGTACAGAGATAATTCTGAAGCCAGATACTTCAATATTTGGTAAGGAAGATTTTTCATTAGAGATTTTGAACGAATGGGTAAGCCAGAAGCTAAGCGACATTAATAACATCAACGTGGATGTGAAAATTGTTAATGGATGAAAAGAGGTATAAATAAGCTATGATATATGAGGAAAAGCTGGTTACTATTTTAAAGTTAGTGACCAGCTCTTTCTATTCAAACAATGCTTTCTTAATTTCCGTATTGCTCATGCACATAAGGAAGAATTACCCATGTAACATCGTCGGCAGTAATGGTGTTTGTATGGATTTCAGGTTTAAGCCCTTGATATAAATGATGAGCCTTAGCGCAAGGATTTTTATGACAATTCTGGCATTTATCAACTCCGTTTTCCGCCGCGCATTTCAAAGAATCACAGTTAAAATCTCTATCTAATCCACCTGCATGACAGCCATCACACAACTTCATATCATCACCCCAATACCCTCCGTCGTCTGCACCGCCTGCATATACCCGTATCAGCCGCTCCTTCAAATCCGCTCGGAGCTCCTCGCTGATAGTACCGCCGTTATAATGCACACACAAATCGCAGCGTTGGCCGCAGCTGGCGTAGACCGCCTGCTCCTTCGGAAACGGCTTTCGATTGGGCTTTTTCTTAATCAAGACAAGCTGTTTGACAGCTTCAAGCATTTGTAAATCGGTAACAGTAATAAACATCCATTTGCCGTCATGATATGTTTTGCTGTTATCGTAAATTTCTTGTATCTTCTGTGGAAATTCATTGCGCCGCTCCTCAAATATTTCACGTTCTGCTTTCCCGAAAATAACGAGAAAATCATAATGGTCTTCACATATATAAATAGTCAACACCGTTTTACCACCTCTGCGGAGCTTTAATTCATCTTTACCATTGCCCTCTTCATCCAAAGCATACTTTCCTCGAAGAAAGCGCATGGTTTCCTCGCTTACCTTTTTCAGTTCTATTTTATCGTTCATGATTACATTCTCCTACGGCCTATTAAGGGCATCCTTCATTAACCTAAAAGTGTGAAAAGTGGTTGGTGTATTTTTGCATTATTCTTTTTGGCAGGCTGGACATATAAAAGTAGAGGTACTACCTGTCTTTATTGAAACTATTGTGCCACCACAGACCGGGCAGGGTTGATTTTCTTTATACCCGATAGGAAAATAATCCATTGTGAAGCCTCCTTTTTGCCCAAAGAAATCACTTTCAAAGGAAAAGGAGCCCTTTTCCCGTGAAAGGTTCAAAAATTCTGTTATGCTGTAATAAAGAAGTCTGATCTCATCTATGGTCATGTCCGATATTTTCTTTTGGGGATGCAGACGAGCCTTGAATAAAATGTCGTGCATATACATATTCCCAATGCCGCCGACATTCTTTTGATTCATTAAAAAAGCTTTAATTTGTGTCTTTTTTCCCTTCAGGAGAGATGAAAAATAGTCCAGTGTAAATTTGTCGTCATAGGGGTCAATCGCAATATCTTTTGTGTTCGGCTCCGAGGCAAGTTCACCATCCGAAACGAGTAAGAATTTTCCAAACCACCAAAAGCGGGCGGTGTAACCGCTGCCATCACTAAAAAGAACCTTTACTTGGTACTTTTCAGCCTGATGCTTCTCATTATCAAAGAACAAAATATCTGCACCCATTCCAAGAGACAGAAGGATATTTTCACCGTTGGAGAGCTTAGTGATAATCCATTTTCCTTTATTTTGGATATCGTTAATTCTTGCACCAGTGGTTCGTTTTTGAAACTCATCCGATTGGATGTTGGCGCATTTTTCTTGCACCAGGGTAAGAGTTTGTAGGGTCCTTCCGCACAGGGTGTCTTTCATCTGTCCCGTGAGTTTAGCAATTTCAGGTAGTTCAGCCATTTTCTTTTTGCTCCTTCTCTTTTTTTATTTGTATTGGAATAAAGATATCTTGTTGATATCGGTTGAATTTGTTTGCTATATCCCACGGCAAAATTTCTTCAATCATTTCGTAGCGGTGTAATTTCCCATCCGTAATAGTGTCAAGCTCATAGTGTTCGCTCTTATTTATCCAGTCTTTTAACAAAATTATAGTATCATCCATATCTTCCATGAAGGAACTGGTTATGGCGAACAACCCACTTGTAAGCTTTTCATCTGCGTATTCCGTTGTATTTTCATAATCGTATGGAATTTTCATAAGCATAATCCACTCACCATTTGGCTCTTTGCGGTAAAAGCAATTACGTAGTCCAGGGTTTGGTATGAACCCAAATTTCACAAACAGGCTTTCCATTTTGCCATCTAAATTATCTGTTTCTCCCGTTTTCAATCTTGAAGTAAGAAAGCGCATGGATGGTAATCGATTAATCCGAACATCATGCAATCTTAATGCTTCGCGACTGATTTCAGATAACTTTTCAAATGTGACCATGTCCTTTTTCTCTACTGTGGCAAGCCTTTTTTCGGTTTCTTCATAAAGCAGAGTTATGCCCGATATTTTCTTAATACCACTTAGGAGCATTTTATGAAGAAAATCATCTACAAGATGTCTTAGTTCTGATAAGGCTGAAATTTCTGTATCAAGTGATTCAAGCTTGTCCACAAATGCTTGAATTAACGCTGCTGTGTTTTCACTTTTAAAGATAACGACCAGATCTTTAACTGGGATTTGCAATTTACGTAATATAATAATCTGTTTTAACCGCTCAAGTGCGGCGGCATCATAATAACGCTGGGATTTATTATTAGGATGGCTGCTCAATAATAGGCCCATTTCCTCATAATATCTTAGTGTTCTACTTGATATACCGAAATTGTCTACAACTTCGTTTATTCTTATCAGCTCCAAGAATATCACCTCTTTTCCACTATTATACAAGTTGACGCAAGGTCAATGTCAATAGAATATTTTTGAATATATAAAAAGATTTTCCAAATTGTTATAAGCCTTGCAAAATTATATTCAGTTGACAAAAATAATCAAATAGGTTAATGTATTTAAAAATAAGATAAAGGCAATGAGAAGGAATAGTATCTATTAACGTTATTACAGAGAGAAGATGGCTGGTGAAAATCTTTATGACGAAAATATAAAAGGCACCTTTGAGCTGTTAATTGAACGGATAATATCTTAGTAGATTACACCGGGCTTTCCCCCGTTATCAAGGAAGCAGCATAAGGAGCAATCTCGTGCTGACAGAGAGCAGATGAAGAATAGTTTATATTCTTGCTGAATTTAGGTGGCACCACGGACTAAAAATTTAAGTTCGCCCTAAGCGTAAAGCTTAGAGCGGGCTTTTTTTGTTATCAAAATTATTATATAGGAGGTAGTTTAAATGGGTAACTTAACAATGGAAGAAATGGCGGGATATTGTAATCAGTATGGATTTATTTTTCAAGGTAGTGAGATCTATGGTGGGTTAGCAAATACGTGGGATTATGGTCCACTTGGAACGAGATTGAAAAATAATATTAAAGATGCATGGCGTTATTATTTTATTCAAATGAGGGATAACAGCTTTGAATTAGATTCAGATATCTTAATGAATCCTACCGTATGGAAAGCAAGTGGGCACTTAGATAGCTTCACCGACCCGCTTCTGGATTGTAAAGAGTGTAAAACAAGGCACCGAGCAGATAACTTGATTCATAATTTTGATGCTTCTGTCAGTGCTGATGCAATGTCACAAGAAGAAATGCTAGAGTTTATTCAATTAAAAAAGGTTCCTTGTCCAAAATGTGGTAAATCAAATTTTACAGATATTCGGCAATTTAATCTAATGTTTGCTACACAACGTGGAGTAACACAAGATGCCTCTAACACCATTTTTTTACGACCTGAAAATGCACAGGGGGAATATGTTAACTTCAACAATGTATTACGAACCATGAGAACAAAGCTCCCGTTTAGTATTGGGCAAATTGGTAAGGCCTTTCGAAATGAAATTACACCTGGTAATTTTACGTTTCGAACAATTGAGTTTGAGCAGATGGAATATCAGACCTTCTGCAAGAAGGGTGAAGATGATGACAGGTACGAGTATTATAAACATTACGGGATTGAATATTTTCAATTCCTTGGTTTAAGTAAGGAACATCTACGATTCCATGATCACGATAAATTAGCTCATTATGCAAAAGCAGCCTGTGATATTGAGTACCTGTTCCCCTTTGGCTGGGGTGAAATCAATGGTACCCATAATAGAACAGATTTTGACCTGCAGAGGCATCAAGAATATTCAAAAAGAAGTATGGAATACTTTGATGCAAATTCAAATGAAAAATATATTCCGTATGTAATAGAGTCTACATACGGACTTGACCGTATATTTTTAGCAATATTATTTGAATCTCTTATAATAGAAGAGTTAGATGGCGGAGACACGAGACAGGTATTAAAAATAAAACCGTATCTTGCTCCTATTAAAGTAAATATTCTGCCGTTAATAAAGAAAAGTCATTCAGCGAAAGCGATGGAAATATATAATGAACTAAAAAAATGTTTTATGGTATCTTATGATGATGCTGGAAATATCGGAAAGCGTTACCGCAGAGGAGATGCGATAGGAATACCTTTTGCGATAACGATTGATAATAATACACTTGAAAGTGATACTGTAACAATAAGAGATCGTGATACGATGCAGCAAATTACGGTTGATGTGAACGAGTTAAAAAACTATTTAAGTGAAAAGGTAAACCAATTTTGAAGACTTGCCTAAACTGGACATAAGGCTGGTAAAAATGATTTCCAAATTATAGATTGACTAAATAGTAACGTTGTGCTAAGCTACTAACAATATTTTGAAGGGATGATATTATGAAAGCATTAAATAACATCAGCTTAAGACGTAGATTCAGACGTAGACTTTTGTGATTATGTGAATTTATACGCATAGTTACAAGGGATGAACGTCTTGTTTCTATGCGGTGCTGGTTAATATCAGAGATACAGAACCGTATTAGATTTTTATTAAATCTATGCGGTTCTTTTTTAGTTCATGACAAGTGAAACGACTTTGTCGTTTCATCTTGTTTAAGCAACACAAAGACTGCAGGTAATTAGAAAGGATGATTATTGATATGAAAAAAGTATTAAGTAAAATGATTACAAAATATCTAAACGGTTTTTCAGAAAGTGAAATAGAACAACTACTGGAAATCCCGCCAGAGTTAAAAATGGGAGATTATTCTCTACCGTGCTTCTCGTTATCTAAGAAGTTAAAAATATCACCCATTGTTATAGCGAATCAACTAAAGATTGCTTTAGAAAATGATTTGGATAAGTCAGTAGTATCGGAACTTCAATGCATGAAGGGATATCTAAATATATATCTTAATAAAAACAACTTTGTCAAATTTGTATTAGAAAACACCTTTGAGCATAAAATCGGTTTCAGTATTGAAAAGGAAAAGGTTATATGTATGGATTATTCCTCCCCTAATATAGCCAAGAATTTTCATGTTGGTCATCTTCGTACAACTGTAATAGGTAATTCACTTTTTAAAATATATAGAAAACTTGGATATAATGTTATTCGAATTAATTATTTAGGTGATTGGGGTACACAGTTTGGAAAGTTAATTGTTGCATATAAGAACTGGAGTACAAAGGATAGAGTTGAGAAGTATGGTATAGAAGAGTTATTAAGGATATATGTGCTTTTTAATACGGAGGCTAATGCGAATCCTATTCTGAAGGATGAAGCACGGAGATGGTTTTCAAAAATGGAACAAGGAGATGAGGAGGCACTTTCCATCTGGAAGTGGTTTAAAGAAATTAGCCTGAAAGAATACGAACAGGTATACAAATTGTTAAATGTTGAATTTGACTATTATTCGGGTGAAAGCTTTTATATGGATAAGGTTCCGGCATTGGTTAGTGAACTACTGGCAAAAGGACTTTTAGAAGAAAGTCAGGGAGCAAATATCGTCAGCCTTGAAAAATACAATATGCCACCTTGCTTAATTACAAAAAGCGACGGTAGTTCTATTTATCACTCCCGTGATATAGCAGCTGCTATGCACCGCAAAAAGGAATATAATTTTAATAAGTGTCTATACATTACGGGGCTAGAGCAAAGTTTACATTTTGCGCAGGTTTTTAAGGCAATAGAAGTAATGGGATATGACTGGGCAAATGAACTGGTTCATGTACCATATGGTCTCGTAAGTCTTAAGGGTGAAAAGCTTTCAACAAGAACTGGCAATATCATCTATGCAGAAGATATACTCCAGGAGGCGATAAATCGTTCATTTGAACTAATAGCTAAGAAAAATTCTAACTTGAATAACAAGAAGCAAATAGCCGAAATTGTAGGAGTTGGAGCAATTATATTTCATGATTTATTTAACCAACGCATTAAAAATGTGAACTTTTCCTGGGAGGAGGTATTAAATTTCGAAGGTGCAACAGGTCCATATGTTCAATATACTTATGCACGTGCAAAAAGCATTTTGCGAAAAGGGAACATTAACAAAGTTAATAGGTCTATTGATGTGAATTTGTTAACGGATGAAGTTAGCTATGAACTAGTCAAAGAATTAAGTAAATATACAGAGAAGATTGAAGAAGCAGCGTTAAGATATGAACCATCTGTTATTGCGCGCTATGTATGGGGATTAGCAACATCATTTAATAAGTTTTACCATGAGTGTAACATTTTAAATGCAGAAAAAGACAGGAAAGAAGCACGGCTTGTATTAGTTTTCTTGACACAGAAAATAATCAAAGAAGCAATGAGTTTATTAGGAATAAGCTGCCCGGAAGAGATGTAGAGTTAAGTCGCTAAGCTCAATATATTGCAGATTATTTCAGATATAAAGGCTGTAGTAATATTGTAAGCTTGGGTAAGCTGTGTTATACTCTCGGTTATATAAATCCAAATCGTAAAATAGAAACAGTTAATTTATACTTGTGGACAAATAGGAGAGCTAAAAGGATGATTGAATTAGAGTTCAGGTTAGCAAAAAAAGAAGATCTAGATAGCGTAATGGATATGTTTTCAGCAGCAATTTCAGAAATGAGCAGAGAGGGTATAGAGCAATGGGATAGCCTATATCCGGATAAAGATACATTAGAAGATGATATTGATAATAAGCAATTGTTTATAGGCATGTTAGGAGATTCAATCGTATCCGCATATGTACTAAATCAAGAATATGATGAGCAATATGCTAATGGTGCTTGGAAATACCCAAATGCATCTTTTTATGTAATTCATAGATTATGTGTAAACCCCTTATTTCAAAATCAGAGAATTGGAACGTTAACGCTGACACACATAGAGAATGAGCTAAGGAATAAGGGGATTGACACGATAAGATTAGATGCTTACACGTTAAATCCATATGCCATAAAAATGTATGAAAGATTAGAGTACAGCAAAGTTGGATTTGCACAGTGGAGAAAGGGAGAATTCTATCTTATGGAAAAGAAGCTTTAATGTTCAAAACCCCATAAGTTCTTAATTTGACCCTCTAAGGCTTCATAACTCCATAGTTTGGAACTCCTTGCTTTGCTATTGGGATCATTTACCCGTATTTCTCCATCAACGACTTCTGTTAAGACAATAAAGTGTCCTGTTGTTGTAAAGTCACCCGGGCGTAAGGAACAGATAATCGGATGCCCTGACTCAAGTTCAGAGAATATAACTGATTTTGATAGGGGGAGTTCCCTGCCGGAAATATCAAAGGATGAACTGCCATCGGTCATTAGGCTCCAGGAGGTTCCTGTTCCCTCCACATAGTAACCATTCTCCTCTGAATAAGCAGCAACCGCATTTGGAGTAGCTTCTGTATCACCCGTAAGAGCTACAATAACCATGGATAGACAGGTTGGTGCGCAACCGGACTGTCCTACATCGCTATCTCCATAAGGTACATAACCCCATCTAGTATCCCATTGTAGTAATAAAGGTACGGGTGCCGATAAATCGTCCTCTGTTATTCCACCCTTTGGCGTTCCATCTGCTGTCAAATATCCGCTGACATAGGAGATCATTTCAGGATTGTTACATAAAGCCTGTAATAACTCTTGTGGATATTCATTTGCATGATTATAGATATCCTGAAATTCTGGATTAGTATCTGCCAGCTTTTCCAACTTTATATTAACTTCTTCACGCTCTAATATCTGTGGTGCATTGACCGTACTGTCTGTTGTTTTGCTGGTTAGAGAATATAACTCATTTTCAGAAACAGACCGAATCTTATTCCATAATGTAACAGAAATAGTGACAATAAGTACTACGCTGGCAAAGAAGAAAATTCTTCGTATTTTACGTATCCGTCTTCTTTTTGCTTTTTGCCTTCTTTGTTCTAAAAGCTGCCTCTTTTCTATTTGACTCATTGGCCGCGTCTTATACGAGTTATTATTTGTTGGCTGTATTTTATTCATATCGTTCATCTTGACTACCCCGCGCACTTGAGATATTGTAAAAACCTCGTTTTAATACAATAATCGTATCAAAATGAGGTTTTTAATGTTGTCTTTATTTAATATGAAAATCTTACATTTCTAATTGTAAAATCTTACGAATTTATGACAAACCATAGGACAAACGAGTAATAGCTGTTTTATAGTATTAACCAGATATATTTACAAAGTTAAAAGGATTGATATTTAAGTTGCGTAATGTATAATATTAGCAAGTATAATGGAAGCTATATTAGCACAAAGAATAATGTTCGGCCATTTTTACCAATAGGAGGAGACGAATATGAAATACATATGCGGAATGTATGGAGGGTCTTTTAATCCCTTGCATCTGGGGCATGTGCGATGCATGATAGAAGCGGCAAACCAATGTGAACAATTAATTGTTGTTATAAGTGAAGGTATCAATCGAAATGAAATAGATATTAGGGTACGTTATAGGTGGATATACCAGTTAACAAAGCACTTGAGTAATGTCCGTATTTTTATTCTTACGGATGAAGCAGAGACTAAAAATGGCTATGCGGAAGATATGTGGGAGGCTGATACCAAAAAAGTAAAAGACTTTGCCGGGAAGAAAATCGATGCGGTCTTCTGCGGAAATGATTATGATAGAAATAGTTTTTGGGCAAAGTGTTATCCCGATGCAGAAATTATTTTTTTCCCAAGAAACCAAATGTCATCATCACAAATTAGAAATAATCCAATGCTTTACTGGGATTGGCTACCAAACGTTGTTAAACCGCACTTTGTTAAAAAGGTTTTAGTTATTGGAGGGGAAAGCACCGGAAAATCTACCTTAGTTATTAATCTGGCTAACTACTATAATACAAATTACATGGATGAGGTGGGACGTTATATGTCCGAGCGTTCTGGAACTGATTTGATGATGTTGCCAGAGGATTTTACGGATATTCTTCTAACCCATAAAATGAAGGAAAAAGAATTGGTTTTGACTAGTAATAAGGTTTTATTTGAAGATACTGATTGTCTTATTACAAAGTTCTATATTGGCTTTCTGAATGGAGTCGATAAGAAGATTAACGAGACACTGGCAGATGCCATTTCGGATTTAAACCGATATGATCTGGTATTGTTTTTAGAACCTGATGTAAAATTTGTGCAGGACGGTGGTAGAAGCAAGGTGATTGAGCATAACCGATTAAAGTATAGTAGTAAAATAAAAGATATTTATTCTGAAAAAGGGATACATTTTGAAATAATAACAGGAAGCTATCAGGAGCGATTCTTAAAGGCTATCAATCTTGTTAATTCATTATTAGAGGGACATGATGATGAAAATAATTAAGAAATTAAAGAATTATATGACTCCGTTTCAGTGGTTTGAGGTCTTAATAGTAATTGGATTTACATTATATTTTGCTCTTTCAGATAAAGAAAGCTCGACTTGGTACCTTATTGTCGACTCTGTAGCGTCTATATGCGGGATATTCTGCGTGGTTTTGTGCGCTACAGGTAAAAAATCGCAGTATTATTGGGGGTTTGTCAATATAGCAGCCTATATTATTATTGCTATGAGCAGCAAATATTATGGTCAGGTTATGCTGAATGCTTTATATTATCTGCCCTCCCAGTTCATTGGTTTGTATATTTGGAATCGTCATATGAATAAAGAAAAGGCTGAAGTAAAAAAGTAAAAGGATGAGCATGAAGCAAATTGTACTTTTCTTTATTGCTATAACAATTAGTATAGTCTTTTATCAATTATTACTGGAGCATCTTGGTGGACGAGAAACCTGGCTGGATAGTATGACCTTTATGGTTTCTATCGTAGCAAATGCGTTAATGGTGTTTAGGTTCAGAGAACAATGGATGTTATGGATTATAGTTGATGTCATTACCGTTGTTATGTGGATCATAGCGGGTGACTTAATAATGATAACAATGTGGTCGGTATATCTGTTAAATGCAGTCTATGGTTATTATATGTGGTCAAAGATGAACAAGTACAATCTTGTTAATGAATAATATAAAATATATTTGACTTAGGTATTCTTACATAATATTCTTGTTCTAGTTAAGTGCAAACTCAGGTTGCGTAAATGCAAATTCAGATTGGTAGTAGGAAACGTAAATCTTATTATAATTTACTCAGAATAATAAAAGAAAAGAGGTAGAAGTATATGAGCTTTGCGGATAATTTACAATCAATCAGGAAAGAAAGACAACTTTCACAGGAGGATTTAGCTGAAAAAATAGGAGTAAGCCGGCAAGCTGTTTCTAAGTGGGAGCAAGGAAGTGGTTACCCAGAGACGGAAAAATTACTCGTGCTATCACAAGAGCTTAATGTGTCCTTGGATTACTTAATGTTGGGTGAGGCAGGTAATATGGAAGATAATAAGGTATTATCAGCCAACATAATCATACCGACTGGAAAGATAACTATTAAATCCTTTGATGGAAAATCAGTTGTAAATTGCTATAAAGTCCTGGCATCACAAGTAATGTTTAAAGCAAAGAGAGACGAACCCCAATATTGCTTAATAGGTGTTAACAATGGGACGATTTGGGGAGAAACATCAGTGTTACTTGGCTGGTATGAAAGTGAGGAAAAGATAAAAAGTGAAATAAATGAAATTGCACAGGCAATAAAAAAAGGGATTTCATCATATGAACTTAAATTTGCATCAAAAGTTAAGAACAAGTTATTAAGAGTTAAATTGGAGGAACAATATAAATAAGTAATATTAAAGAATATGCTGATGTAATTTTTGTATTCAATCATAAAAATATCATTGATATTAAAGTAGGGCTAAATTAGCAAACAAAGAATATAAACCCTTTGCTAATTTAGTCCTGTTTTTGTATGTATATTTGTTAATTAACGGTTATTTAATAAACATAAACTTAAAAATATATTTTTCCTACCAACAAGCTTATCCTAAAAAATCCGAAGAAAAAGTCTATGCTTTCGACAGCTTAATTTCTATCATTCACCTATAAATGAAGGGAGGTATTAATGGAATGGGAAAGGAAATACTATATTTAAGAAAAGCAACGGTAGATGCTATGAAAAATGCATAAATAAGTAAAATGACAGTAAATGCATATATACAAACAAATGTTCTGGTGATATAATGAAAGCGGAATGAGGTATTTGCAAGCTTGCTTGCAAATGACGATTGGAGCAACAAGACCAGGAACACGATTTTTGTTCATGGTATAATGAAAGCGGAATGAGGTATTTGCAAGCTTGCTTGCAGATGACGATTGGAGCAACAAGACCAGGAACACGATTTTTGTTCATGGTATAATGAAAGCGGAATGAGGGAGTGCAAGCTGGGAGGTGTTATTTGGATGGAAGAGCGAGTTTATTTGTGCATTGATTTAAAGTCATTTTATGCTTCTGTGGAATGCGTAGAGCGTAAACTTGACTCCCTTACCACGAACCTCGTAGTTGCTGACCCAGAGAGAAGTGAAAAAACAATTTGCCTGGCTATTTCTCCCTCCATGAAAGCCTTAGGAATTAAAAATAGGTGTAGAGTATTTGAGATACCCAAAGGCGTACAGTACATCATGGCACAACCTAGAATGAAACTTTACATTGAGTATTCTGCTAATATTTATGCTATCTATCTGAAATACATTGCAAAAGAAGATATTCATGTTTATTCCATAGACGAGGTTTTTCTGGACGTTACCAGATACCTTGCCCTATATCATATGAGTGCAAGGGAGTTAGCTGTACAGATTATGGAGGATATAAAAATTGCAACCGAGGTTACTGCCACAGCAGGTATTGGAACAAATCTTTATCTGGCAAAAGTAGCCTTGGATATCACGGCAAAGCATGCGAAAGACAATATAGGATTTTTGAATGAGGAACTCTATCAGAAACTTTTGTGGAAACATCAACCCCTGAATGACTTCTGGAGGATAGGACGTGGTACGGTAAATAGACTTGCTGGTATTGGTGTTTTTACTATGGGTGACCTTGCTTATGCAAATGAGGACTTGCTATACAGAGTTTTTGGAATTGATGCGGAACTTTTAATCGACCATGCCTGGGGAAGAGAAACCACTACCATGGCGGATATAAAAGCCTATAAGGCAAAGAGTAATTCCATGTCAAGTGCACAAGTGCTTCCAAGAGATTATAGTTTTGAGGAGTGCAGAATAATTGTTAAGGAGATGGCGGATGCCTTATGTCTGGATATGGTAGACAAAGGTATGGTTACAAATTCTATGTCCTTAATGATTGGATATTCCAATGAGTTAGAATTAAAACATGCTTCGGGCACTGCAGCTATGACTGTCACCACCAATTCTTATCGAACAATTATACCTTATATAATGAAGCTGTATGAGCGGATTGTGGATAAGGGTAAGCCAATACGACGGTTAGGATTATCCTGTAATAATATTATCGATGAAGCTTATGAGCAGTATGATTTATTTACTGATCCGACAGAAATGGAGAAGGACAGGAAGTTACAAAGGGCAGCTTTAGACATCAAAAATAAGTTTGGCAAAAATGCAATAGTCCGAGGAATGGATTTACAGGAGGCTGGCACCACGATGGAGCGAAATAGGCAAATTGGGGGTCATAAAAGTGGAGAGTAAGCGTGCAAAAATGGACAGGGAGAACCGTGCCAAGCAATTTATGCCTTTTGATGCATTAAAAGGATTACGTGAAGCTCTGGCAGAGAAAGAGCGGATTATTGTTCCTAAACATGACTTGTCGGAAGAACAAAAGGAAGAAATAAGTCAGAAGTTAAGTCAAATTAGAAAAAAAGATGTTATTACAATAGAGTTTTTTAAGAATATAGAATATATACAATTGACTGGGATAGTATCACAAGTTGACGATATTAATAGGAAATTGGTGATTGTTGATACAGTAATACCTTTTGAAGATATTTCTAAGTTGCATTGGAGCTAGATTTGCCGATAATTAATCTCTAAACCGTATGAAAGTAAGGTTTAGAGATTTTTTAAATAAAGTCAAAATATCAAGAAGAAAAAATTTCGCTTTGATATAATAAAAGCAGAAGGAGGTATTTGCAAGCCTGCTTGTAAATGCCGATTGGAGCAACCGAACGAAGCAAAGGAGGGTGGAAATGAACAATATAGAGCTATTATCAAATGCATTGGAGTATATTGAAAATAATATTAATGAAAATATAACACCGGAAGGTGTTGCAAATGCCTGTTATTGTTCAAAATCTCATCTTCAAAAAATCTTTAAATATGTGAATGATTATAGTATCAAAGAGTATATCATAAAACGTAGAATAACCAAAGCGGCTAGAGATTTGGTGTACAACACCAATGAAAGCATATTAGATATTGCGCTAAAATACTGTTATAGTTCGCCCGAGGCATTTACAAGAGCTTTTGAGCAGGTGTGGCAGTGTAAACCCTCGGTTTTTCGGAAAGAAGCTAAATTTACTGAACTTTGCCCCAAGCAAATGTTGCTGGTTGAGAATGGAGATATCAGGATGAATGGAAGAACACAGGTAGATATTACAAATCTATATGATTTATTTGTTGAAAGGAAAGAATGCTATTTTGTCTGTTGCGATATTAGTTACTTTATTTCTATTAATGAAATATCACGCAAAGCAGGAGACTTAGCGCTTTTAGAAGTGCTAAGACGGATGGAAAAGGCAGCAGGAGAGGACGATATTATTTTTCGTATTGGTGGGGATGAATTTGTTCTACTGACGAATAACAAAGACATGGCATATGCTTTAAATATTGCTGATAGTATATTAAAAATGAATGGTCAAACATTTGTATATGAGGATAAAGAAATTCCATTAAACCTTTATTCTGCGGTTACTCAATATAATGGGAGTAGTATAAACTATAATGAATTATTCAACTCTTTACATAATACTATTAAGGCATCTAAGTTGTAGTATACAAATAATTCTTACACGTTTAAAAATGTATTAATGAATATGCTAGAACCGTATTAGACTGAATAGTCCATGCGGTTCTTTTTGTATGAAATTAAGTTGTTTTCATCCTATTATAAATATGGTATATTTTAGAGAATAGCGTATTTAAATAGAAAGGTGACTACTTATGAAGAAATCACAATTATGTGCTTATGTTATACTGTGCTTTATTTCCATAATACTTACATACAAAGCAGTACCTGTATCTGCAGATAACTCTGCAAGCAATCCTTCCTTTACATCATTAGATGTAAAGGAAAAAACCTATGAAACAGGTGGTTGCTACCTGGAAGGATGGCCATCGCGGGTGTCCGCACTTCAAACCGAAGTCAATCCAGATGGAACAATTAGTGTCTTAAATTGGACTATTGTAAATGGTATGGCTAGCATTTATGAGTATGACCAGAATGCAAAATACGTAAGAACTCTTAAGCTGGAAGCGGAATTATCCGAAGTGGGAGGATTTACAAAAGATACAGAGGGTAATTATTACATTGCCTTTGGAAAGGATGTACCAGAAGGTGCATTTACGGACATTAGTATAGCCATCGTGAAGTATGATAAGGATGGTAAGAAATTAAATAAATATTTAATGCAAGCGCAGACTTATGATGAAAAGTGGGCAAAAGGATATTCAGGGGTAATGCAACCTTTTGTTTGTGGAGCATGTCGGCTGGAAATATCCGGTGATAGGATAGCAGTATATTTTGGTAAGAGCGGATTTGTAGCCCCGGATGGATACAATCATCAAGCTTCTTACGGATTTATATTAAATAAAAATACATTTGCTCGTCTATCAAGTAGATCTGCTGGGGATATGATAATGCCTTCTGCAAGCCATTCCTATAATCAATTTATTTTACCAGTTGATGATGGTTTTGTTTTTGTAGATCAAGGTGATTATAACCCACGTTCCTTTGTAGTTGAAAAAGTTGTGAAAGGTAGTGATAATGCTAGATTATTAGCCTTTGATTTTAAGCAGTCATACATATATCAGTTTACATATTCCGATTTAGGTGGTTTGGCAAAAACAACCGAAGGATATATACTTGCCGGAACATATGAAAATACAACAAAAGACGGAAGTGCTGAGGTAAATGGATCTCGTAATTTATTTATTGTCACCATGGATGAAAACTTAACCACCGTAACTAAGCCAATCTATTTAACCAACTATACGGATACAGATACCGAAACAGCTGTGCATCCAAAGATTGTACAAATCGGTGATAACAAGTATTTATTATTATGGGAGAAGTATAATACAAACACCGAGTTACAGACAGCTTATATGGCAACCATTGATAAGAATGGAAAAATACTAGATTCTATTAAAGAGCTGCCCCATGCCGTACTTAATGCAATGGATATGTTGCAATATAATCCTAAAACCGGTAATGTACATTGGGCTGTTAACCAAGGGATGAATACGGTTCTTCTTTATACCTTGAATCCAAGCAGTAAGATTATTAGTTCAATACCTGCAAACCCAGACTTTGTCATAAGAAATGGGGTCTTTGAGCAGTATTTAGGAAATAAGGACAAGGTTATTATACCGGAGGGTATTACTGAAATTACTAATTGGGCTTTTTTTGATACTTCTAATTTAAGAAGTGTTACAATTCCAGATAGTGTTGTAAAAATAGGAAAGAATGCATTTAGCCATGCTGATGAAGACATTATCCTCTATGGAAAATCCGGTTCTTATGCCCAATCTTATGCAAAAAAGTATGGCATTACCTTTGTGGATCCGGAAATAGCACCTACCGTTAAAGGGGTTTCAAATAATAAATATTATAGTTCTGAAGTTGAAATAATATTTAATTATGGTACAGCGACACTAAATGGAAAAGCAATTAATAATGGAAGATACCTATATAACGATGGTTCCTATAAGCTTGTAGTTGATAATGGTTTCAAGGTTATAACAACAGTTTCATTTGTAATTGATACTACTGCTCCAGTGATTGAGCTAAGAGACAGCAGCAATAATGCACTTAAAAGTGGTGCTATTACCAATAAGAGCTTTCAGTTGTCTTATAAGGAAGATAACTTTAAATCAATCACAGTAACAAAGAATAAGAAGAGTATAAAATATCCCAAGGGCGGACTTTTCACAGCAAAGGGTACCTATGTAGTTACTATAACTGATAAAGCTGGTAATCAGACAAAGGTTACTTTCACGATTAAGAATTATTAGATTATTTGGGGGTGTTTATGAATATAGAGCAATTTAACAGTATCAATAATCTATACAAGGAACTCTGTGCAAAAGCGGATACTATACGAAAAAGCATAAAATCAGAAGGCTATGATTGCACTTATGGATTTTTTAACAACCATTCAATTAAAATGAATAAATCATTTGTGACAGAATATTATCCTATCCCGGTTATATCGATTAGTAATATAGGTGATATTGGTATTGACATGGATAATATATGGTTCGAAATATGCTTATCCAAAGAAACTGCAGTTAGTTTTAATTATAGTAAAATCCTTGGGTTGTATAAGTTTGAGATTTATGGGGCTGAAGATTATCTTTCTGATCTATACAATGAGGATGTTAATCCATTAGATATCATAAGAAATATTGAGTTAAGCAAGGAATCGAAGTTTTGCTTATTAATTTACTTTAGCAAAGATTGTCATTTTGCGAAAATAATTCAAGTAATTCATATGTTCTCAAACTAATATTTTAAGAAAAAACTCCAGCACAAGTAAGTATATTAATATGCTATGAAGTAGAAGTCATGAGACACTTTCTATTAAAACGCATATCAAGAAACAACTCTGTTGGAGATTTTTTATTCATGACAGTAAAACAGCTTACCATCTCATCTTATTTCAATTATTTTTTCTTTTAAAATCTTATGCTAAGAAACTAATTAACAAAGCAATATTTAAGAAAGTCACAATTAATCCAACCAACCATAATGCAATGCTATTACGACGGGAATTCGCATACTGTCCCATTACCTTCTTGGAGGAAGTAAGATATATCTGCAAGAAAATAGAAATTGGTAGCTGTATGCTTAAAAACATTTGAGAATAAATCAAACCTTGAAACGGATTACGAATAAAAAGAATAACAATTGCTGAAAGAATAAGGGTAATGGCTACACCAATTTTGGTGTGGTCATCTTTAATATCATAAGGTTCTTTATAGATTCCAGCAAAAATACTTCCTCCTGCCATACCGGCAGTTATAGATGAGGAAATACCGGAGAATAGGAGAGCTACAGCAAATACAATGGAAGCAGTATTGCCTAACAAGGGTTTTAGCATTTGCGCTGCCTGACTTAATTCACTCACATGCAAACCTTGGGTAAAGAAGGTGGCAGCAGCTACCAAAATCATTGCACTATTAATCCCCCAACCAATTATCATGGAAAACAAAGTATCAAGGAATTCATATTTAAGCTGTTTACGAATGATAGACTCGTCCATTAAGTTCCACTGGCGGCTTTGAATGACCTCAGAGTGTAAGAAAAGATTGTGAGGCATAACGACAGCACCAAGGACACTCATAATGACAGGAATGGAACCAGCAGGGAAGGAAGGAGTAACCCAGCTAGTCAATGCGGTTCCCCATTCCACATGTACCATACAGAGTTCAATAATAAAAGAGATTCCAATTATAGATACAAAGCCCATAATTATTTTCTCCAGTTTTTGATAAGAGTTACTAAACAGCAGGTATAAAACCAACACTAGAACCAGGAGAGAACCAAGCTTTATAGGAATGCCAAAAAGCATATTTAAAGCAATTCCGCCACCCAATAATTCTGCTAAACCGGTTGAAACGGCGGCAAGCATGGCAGTTCCCAATACGGTATTACTAACTGCAGGTTTTAGGTGCTTTGCGGAAGATTCGGACAAACAGTTACCCGTAACAATACCCAGATGTGCAGCATTGTGCTGTAATATAATCAACATAATTGTGGAAAGTGTGACCATCCACAGAAGTTTATAACCGTAATCAGAGCCTGCAGCAACATTGGAGGCCCAATTGCCGGGGTCAATAAAACCAACAGTTACTAATAGACCGGGACCAATATATTTAAAAAAGTCGAGCCTGGGATTATGGTTCTTTAAAGATATGATTTTCATATAAGTTTAGCCATCCTTACAAAAAGCTGGAAGGTAAGGATTCCTTTCCGTAAAAGATATAGAATACTGTATTATAGTTTCCATATGATAATTTAGTACTATTTTCTTTATCTGTAAATAGAATATTCACCAAAATTAATTAGTACAAATTAAGGAAGTAGCGATGATTTAATCGGAGATAGAAATATAATCATTATAAGGAAACAAAAGATAGGTAAAACTTGGCAATAATTGTGAAAAAACATTATTAAAACATATAAATTAATACTTTTGATTTAGGTAAACGGTTACCTAAATATATTAATATAACGAATATCCAAATTTGAATAAACCGTTAAAAATATGGGGTTTTGTATAGGTAAACGGTTACTCATTTTGGCATTGATTTTCCCAATGTCAGATGATATTATAATCTTACAAAACAGGTAACTGTTCAGTGCATTCATAGTACAGGACATCTTTCGATGCAGGTACAAGAAATGGATGGTTTCATGTTAATATCTTTGTTATAGGAGAGTCTGAAAGGAGAATAGGTATGAAAAAAGCAAAAAAATTAGTGATTGGTGTTATGGTGTTATCTTTACTTATGAGTTTATCTATTACAGGTTCTGCATTTGCAGCAGAGAAGTTTACAATTCATGCAAAAGCACCTTCTGCCTGGACAGAACCCGGTTTATGGGCTTGGTCTGCACCAGATGGAACGAATGCATTCGAAGCTTGGCCAGGTGAGAAACTGGTAAAGGATGATGCAAATGATGGGTGGTATTCTTACGAACTTCCGAGTTGGGTTAATTCAATTATTATTAACGAAGGTGTAGATGGAGGCGGACAAACTTCCGATGTAAGTATTGAAGCAAAAGAACTCTGGATTACAGTTGCAGATGATTTTTCCACTACAGTTACATATGAAGCTCCGGAAGGATTTGCAGCAGAAGAAACAGCTTCTGAAACAACAGCAGCTGCAGATGTTCCAAAGACAGGTGTTGTACCCGTAGCAGGAATTTGGCTTGGTGCTGCAGCATTATCCGGTATTGGTGCAATGAAAGCAAAAAGTAAAAAAATCAGATAAAGAGATACCAAAGAGCAATCCCCCATTGTTGTTTGGCCAATTAACTGGGAACTGCTGCTGACAATATTGAAGAATGAGGAACGTAGCATTTAGCGTTCCTCATTTTCTTAAGATTGGGAATATGAGCAGAGCATGTGTGCGGAAATGGAGAGAGATATGAGAAAATTGCTATTATATCTATTACTATTAATTTCAATGGTAGTTGTCTTGGCGGGTTGTAAAGGAAATGAACAGCAGGGAAGTTCTGATGCCAAGCAACAGGAAACCGGGAGTGGTTCAAAGGCAAATACAGATAATCAAGAGAATACTTCCGGCAGCGAGGCAGATAACACTTCATCCGAGCCGGTGGAACTGACCATCTGGCATGATAAGGAAGAGGCGGTTGCTTCTGTGTTACAGGCGGAGCTTGATAAACTGGCGCCACAAATTGTTGTAACACTTATTAAGAAGGAAGGGCTGACGGATGCACTAAAATTAGTGGGCAACGATCCAAAATCAGCACCGGATATGTATTTTTTTGCTCATGATAAAATCGGAGTTTATGCGGAGATGGGTATACTGGCTCCAATTACGGATTTTATTTCAGAAGATGTATATAAGAATTACATGGATGTAACAGTATCCGCAGCTAAGTATAAAGATGAAATTTACCAGTTACCGTTGTATTATGAGACCCTCCTTTTTATGTATAACAAGGAGTATATGAGTGAGGATGAGGTACCCACAACGACGGAAGGATTATATACCTATATGAAAGAGAACACCACCGGTGACAGATATGGCTTTGTAGAGCAGCATAGTACCGCTTACTACAGTATCCCATGGATTCATGGTTTTGGAGGTACAGTAATTGATGAACAGGGAATCCCGGAACTTAACTCTGCTCAGTCTGTTCAGGCTTTAACTTACCATAAGAAATTCGTGGATTATATGCCGGGGGAAAGCGACTATAATACGGTAAATATTCTGTTCCTGGAAGGAATGGCAGATTCCATTATTGGCGGACCCTGGCTGGTACCAAGTATCCGAAGCAGAGGGATTGATTTGGGCTTTGCTTCCATGCCTGTCGTAGATGAAACCGGTCTGCCTTTGGCTCCATATTCAGGAACCCAGGGTATCCATGTACTGAAGGTGGCAGCAGAGAAAAAGAAAGCTGCTATAACCGAAGTATTAAATCTTTTAACCAATACTGATATTGGAATCGCAATGGCCAATGCCAGCGGTTGTGCACCTGCCAATAAGCTTTGTTATGAAGATGAGACCGTGAAACAGGATGAAATGGTAATGATGATGAAAGATACTGCAGAGAAAGCTGTTTCCATGCCCAATTTACCAGAGATGGATGTAATGTGGTCGGTGACCAGTAACATGCTGGCTTCCATTAACATGAGCGGAGGAGACCCCAGTGAGGAAGCCAGGAAAGCCCAGAAGGAAGCGGAAGATTTGATTGCTGCAATGAAGTAGTAGGAAAGGTAAGCGTGTGACGTGAAAAAGAAAAAACATAACTGGAAACCTTATTTATATGCTCTTCCAGCCT
This sequence comes from Bacillota bacterium, assembly GCA_023407575.1. Taxonomy (GTDB): domain Bacteria; phylum Bacillota; class Clostridia; order Lachnospirales; family Lachnospiraceae; genus Mobilitalea. The sequence goes on along the minus strand of JAEYLX010000034.1, from coordinate 81,687 downwards.
TAAGTATTATAGTAATTGTTGTGGTATTTCCCATTCTTTATACCGGATATATCTCACTGACCAATATGAATGTATATCACTGGTTTGACTATACCGTACAAGGACTGCAAAATTATAAGAAGGCTCTGTTGGTAGCCGACTCCGGCTTCCTTCGGGCATTAATTATGACAGTGGTGTGGACAGGCGTTAATATGGTATTGCAGATGGTAATTGCTTTTGCATTGGCATTATTACTAAATACCAATAAGCTCAGATGTCGGAATGTGTATAAGACTATCTTAATGTTTCCCTGGGCAATGCCTGGATATGTATCAATCTTATTATGGAAGACGGGGATGTTCAATTCCAAGTTCGGATTATTAAATCAATGGCTGGAGCGATTGGGAATCGAACCCGTACGGTGGTTGAACAATGATGTGACCGCATTTCTATCCTGTACCGCGGTTAATCTGTGGTTGGCATTGCCTTTCATGATTATGATAATTGATGGTGCTTTGCAAAGTGTGGATCGTTCCTATTATGAAAGTGCGGAGCTGGATGGAGCAGGGTGGCTGAAAAAGGCAGGTTATATTACAATACCCTCAATTCGTCCGGTTGTGGCACCCGCTATCATAATTACGATTTTTACAACCTTTAAGCAATTTGACATTATCTATTTGTTGACACAACAATCAGGTGCCAAGACCGGAGCAAATATTCATACCATTCTGACTTATGCCCACGAGAATGCGTTTGTCACTAATAATTATGGATATAGTTCAGCTATATCGGTACTGATTTTTGCAATATTAATCTTGTTTACACTGTTTACCAGAAAGGAGCTGAAGGGAGCATGAGCAAAAAGAAAAAAGAGCGAATTCAATTATCCGTTGTTCATATCGTATTAATTCTTGTGTGCTTTATCAGTATGGTACCGATCTTGTATGCCCTTTCGGTATCTTTAAGTGCCCAGAATAGCCTGCTAAGCAAGGAATTCAGCTTTCTTCCCAAGGCACTGACGTTAAAGAATTATAGAGCTGTACTTTTTGAGGAGCCGGTGCTTTTGTGGCTGAAGAACAGCTTACTCTTGGCGGTATCCACTGTCATACTATCCCTGACCTTTGCAATCCCTTCGGCCTATGCCTTTTCTAGGTTCCGCTTTCCGGGTAAGAAAACAATCTTATACCTTTTATTAATCCTAAATGCCTTTCCCTCCATACTATCCATGCTGGCAATATATAAGTTAATCAGTACGATGGGGTTAATGGATTCAAAGTTGGGACTGATTATTATTTATACCGGAACTATGTGTATTTTTGGATTGTGGAATTTGAAAGGGTATTTTGATACGATACCCAATGAAATTGAAGAAGCAGGTAAGATGGACGGTGCCACTGATTTGCAGTTAGTTACAAGAATTATTCTTCCGCTGGCAAGACCCTCCATCATTGTTGTTATGGTGATGATTCTGATTTTTGTATGGAATGAATATATCTTTGCCATTACCTTTATGACGGGAACAGAAAATTATACTTTGGCAGGAGGCTTATATTCCTTGCAAGCCACAGAAATGTCAGGAAACTGGCCGATATTCTCTGCAGCTTCCTTATTAATATCCTTGCCAATTCTAATTATATTTTTTAAATTCCAAAAATATATGGTATCCGGTCTTACGGTCGGAGGCGTGAAGGGTTAAGTTTTGAAAAACAGCTGCCAGAAGCAGCGGAATGGAGACACTGATGAAACGAGAAGCTATATTACATATTCCGATGTCAAACTATGCCCATGGTGTAGATGAAACTCATGTGGTATTTCGCTTAAGAGCAGCAAGAGGAGACTTAAAAAGCTGTCGGTTATTTTATGGTGACAGATCCTGCCGGGTAACTCCTGTGATATTTTCTTACACCGATATGGAGCTGGTGGCACAGGATCAGCTATTTGATTATTTCGAAGTTGTACTGCAAAGTCCTTACACCAGAATATGTTATTATTTTGAGGTAAGTGATGAAAAAGAAACCTTACTATATTATTCGGATTTGTTCCATACCCACACAGTAGACAGCAGATCAGACTACTACCAGTTTCCTTTTAATCGACGGGAGGATATTGCGGAAACTCCGGAATGGGCAAAGGATGCCGTGATTTATAATATATTTCCGGACAGCTTTGCCACCTCCCGTCGCAGCATTAGTTTAGAAGCCAGGGAAGTAGATTATCAGGGAATACCCACCAGAGGAAAGCTCGGAGGCAGCATCCATGGAATTACGGAAAATGTGGATTATATTCAAAAGCTAGGCTTTAACTGTATCTATATTAATCCTTTCTTTGTGGCTGGTGAGTATCATAAATACGATTTAATTGATTATTTTCATGTTGACCCCTGCTTTGGGTCGGATGAGGAATTTAAGAACCTGGTGCAAACCTATCACAGACATGGAATTAAGGTAATCATCGATGGTGTGTTCAACCACTGTGGCTGGAATTTCTTTGCATTTCTGGATGTAGTGGAAAAGGGAGAGGACAGTCGCTATAAGGACTGGTTTTACCGACTAAGCTATCCAGTGATTAAGCCTGACAATATGGAGGATATTCCAAACTACGATTGCTTTGGGTATGAACGTTTAATGCCAAAGATGAATACCTCTCACCCTGAGGTATTAGAATATTTCTGCAAGGTTTGTGCTCATTGGCTGCAGGAATTTGATGTTGACGGCTGGAGACTGGATGTTGCCAGTGAGGTGAATGATGACTTTTGGCGTGCGTTTCGAAAAACTGCAAAGAGCGTAAAACCCGACAGTTTCCTAATAGGGGAGGTTTGGGAGACGGCGCAGCATTGGCTGCAGGGAGACCAGTTTGATTCCTCCATGAATTATGATTTTCGCAAGAATTGCAAGGAATTCTTTGCCTGCCAGACCATGGATGCCGAGGAATTTGATGCGAGGGTTACTCATATGAGAATGAGATATAACAAGAACATGCTTTACGGACAACTGAATCTTCTGGACAGTCATGATGTATCGAGATTCCTGTCCCTGTGTGAGAAGGATTTGTCCAGATTTCGATTGGCAATACTTTTTCAGATGACCTTTATCGGACCACCTTCGGTCTTCTATGGGGATGAGCAGCAAATTGCAGGACTTTTAGAGGAGGAATATCGTAGTCCAATGCGTTGGGACGAAGAAGATGAGATGTTTCTTTTTTATCAGCAGGCAATTGCCCTTCGAAAAGAGCAGGCAGCGTTAAGAAGAGGGGAGTATCGTACTATTTATGCTCCAGAGAGTAAAAAAATATATGCCTTTGAACGATATACGGATAAGGAAAGCTTGATCATTGCTCTGAATGCCGGTAGCAAGGAAGTTGGTTTTGAACTGTCGGAGACCGAATATGAGATTTTAATGCAATCCGGTTATAATGCTGGCAGTTTATCAGGCTATGGGTACCTCATTGCAAAAAGGAAGACTTTGGATTATAATAAGTAAGATTTATAGGTGAAGTGTAACAGGAGGGTGGTTATGGCAGTTACAATTAAGGATGTGGCGAAGAAGGCGGAAGTTTCTACCGCAACGGTGTCAAAGGTAATCAATCATGTACCATCGATATCCGAAGCTACAGTGGAACGGGTAAAACAGGTGATGAAGGAGTTAAACTATCACCCCAATCTTCGAGCACAGAATTTTGCCAGGAGGTCCACCCGTAACATCATCTTTATAACTAATCTGGAGCGCAATACAGCCTTTGTTAATCCGCATATGTTCGAGATTATGTCGGGACTTCAGAGCATCTTAAGCAGTAAGAATTATACTTTAAGTGTTCTTAGTATCAATCAGGAGAACCAGTTGGAGGTCATTGACCGTATCCTTTCCCAGAATAGTGCAGATGGAATTGTTATTCATGCATCTGTGATTACAAAGGAGATCTCTTTGCGTATTTTAAAGGCGGGCTTTCCTCACATAGTGATTGGCTATCCGAGCTTTGAAAGTCAGCTCTGCTGGATTGATAATAATAATTACCTGTCCGGTGAAATTGCTGCCACACATCTGCTGGATCAGGGGTATCGCAAGATAGCTTTTATTGGTGGTGTGGATAGTGACATGATTAGTACCAGAAGACTCCAGGGTGCCATCACTGCATTATCAGACCGAAAGCTTAAATTAGAGGAAGCCTTTATCAAAAGAGGAAAATCCACAAGGCTGGATGGAAATCGAATGATGGAACAGCTATTTGCAGGAGAAACAATTCCGGATGCAGTGATCTGTGCCAATAATCACATTGCGCTCGGAGTTGTAAAATCAATCACAGGACATGCGATAGCAATACCAAAACAAATGGGTATAATAACCTTTGATGATTATCCCTTCTCCCAAATTACAGACCCAATGCTTACGGTAGTAAATATTGATGTATATGATGTGGGTGTTCAGGCAGGAAAATTAATATTAAATAAAATAAAGAAACCTAATCTTCAAGTACAGTCTTATACAACACTTCCAAATCTGATTGTAAGGGAATCCACTCGAAGAAGAATATAAAGATAATAAAAGGAAACCAGTCGAATTATTAGGCTGGTTTTTTAGTACGTCAAATAAAATTGTAAAATTTATAAGCCAGGAATATAATGGAAGTTGAGAATAAAGATTTCCTTAAAAATAACATATCAGGAAGGAAATATATGCCGATAGATATTAATGAATTACAAATAGTAAACTACTGTCATCCAAATTGTGAACCTTTTAAGAATATTGTGAGGTTACCTAAAAAAGAGGCATTTTTATTAGCAGATAAATTGGCTATGGATAATCCAAATACTACTTCATTTTATCGTTTTGCGGACTTCATTAACTATTATAATTTAAGAATGAAACAAGATACATATCTTTATAAGCTGTTTATTTCAATGGGAGGGAACCCGAAAGAAACACATCCACTTTCATTTGTTTTACAAGGTAGTGAATACCTGAATAAGTGGTTTGATGGGGGAACTATTACTAAGATTTATCTTAAGAATATACCGGACGAATTTATTAGTTTTACATTGGGAGACAGTGGATCAGTATTCCAAAGAACGGGTTCAGTTACAATGATTACTAAAGAAACGCTTTATAAGACTATTAGGGAATATATAGGTACAATTGATGAATTTATGAACGAAATTGTCGAAAAGCATCATTATATTGAAGTTCAGCTATGGAATGATAAGTATTGCATATGTTAGATTTAATGCTGCAACTTCAGGAAATATATTCAATAAAATATTACGCCATTAATGTTAAGAAACCTAAAAGTTATTTATCGGTAACTTGGTACAACTATCCCTCATAAGATAATCTCGACGATATAACTAAGGTTGTTTTTTTATGAATGATGTTATATATAAAATTGTGGAGTCAGTTGTATTTGTAATTGCATTATCTACCGATGCATTAATTGCTAGTATTGCTTATGGCAGCAATAAAATAAAAATTCCGGTAAGCTCCGTAGCAGTTGTCTCCTTTGTGTGTACAGCTGTATTGGGGCTTTCTCTAGTGCTTGGTACTTTTTTAAAGCCATTTTTACCTAGTAGTATCTTACATGTAATCTCTTTTGGCATATTATTTCTTTTAGGTGTTTTTAAACTTCTAGATAACCTTATAAAATCAATTATTAACAAGCATACCACAATAAATAAGCAGATTGAATTTAGTATGTTAAATCTTAATTTTATTCTAAATATCTATGCGAACCCCAATGAAGCCGATGTGGATGATTCCAAAGTTCTTTCACCCAAAGAGGCCTTATCCATTGCTACGGCCTTATCCATTGATAGTTTGGTAGCAGGGGCAGGTGCAGCACTAGTAAATGTAAGCATTTTGGCAATATTAATATCGTCTGTATTATTTAGCGCACTGGCAGTAAAATCAGGTGAGTTAATCGGAATGAAGCTAAGTGATAAGGTTCCTTTTCGTCTATCCTGGTTAAGCGGTATCATCTTAATATTACTTGCTTTTTTCCGATTGTTTTAACTGGAATTACTAACTAATACCATAGTTTCGTAGTTTTTTGTTATATAAAGGTGAATAATAGCATATTACAGCAATATATGAGATTATATGGAATATTTCTTGACAAAAATTTATAAAATATTTATATTATATTTATAAAATACATTTATTAGCATTATTTTATTACATAATAGGGAGGATATTTATATGGGCAATACAGGTTCAGGAAAAGGCTTGTCAGTAGCATCTTTAGTTTTGGGAATTTGTGGTTTAGTGGTTCCTTATGTTGGTTTCTTATGTGCTCTCATTGGATTAATATTAGGCGTTGTAGGAAAAAACAGATCAAAAAGTATAGGCGAGCCAACTGGTATGGCAACTGCAGGTATCGTTTTATCAATTATCGGTCTTGTAGGAGCTGTTTTATTAATGGTTCTTTGCGGAGGCTTACTGGCTTCTTTAGCAACAACTGCAACATACTAAATTAACAACATTGATTACTAGGGCGGTAGCTTAGGCTGCCGCCTTTTGAGGTTTATTATGTATCCGATTATTCATATATTTGGTAGCCATATTGGCACCTATGGCTTATTTATTGTATTAGGCAGTATAATAGCATATGTTATCATTTCTTATTGTATAAAAGTGCGATATGGCAGAGAAAAGAGCGACCTTATTCTAGCGTATCTCTTTTCTTTAGCGTTTGCCATATTAGGTGCAGTACTATTAAAACCATTGATAAATATTATAACTGTAGCTACTCACTATGAAGCTTATAAAGGAATGGCATTTGAAAGTGTATTAGGATTTATCTTTGGAGAGATCGTATTCTATGGTGGGCTAATTGGTGGAATATCAGGTTTGATTTTATATTGCCGAATGTTCAAAACACCTTTATTACCGCTTCTTGATATTGGAGCCGTTGCAATTCCAATGGCACATGCGATTGGAAGAATTGGGTGTCTTTTTGGAGGTTGTTGTTGGGGAAGTGCTACTACAAAGTCAAATCCCCTAGCGGTTATATATCCTACATATCCTATAGAAGGGTTTCAGGGTATTACTGCTCCCGTGGGTACACCAGTATGGAATGTTCCGTTGCTGGAAGCTGGCTTCTTGACCATCTTATTTATTATTAATTTAATAGTATTTATTAGAAGCAAAAGACTTGGTGTTTGTTGTATGATTTATCTGTTCTTCTATGGAATATGGAGGTTTTTTATTGAATATATACGAGGTGACGCTATAAGGGGCAAGTATTATGATTTGACTACCTCACAGTATATTTCAATAATTTTTATTGTTTTGGCTGTTATAATATTTTTTAGTATATTAAAAGATCATAAAAGAGTAAACGAGAACTAAATTATAAGAATATAGGAGAAACATAATTGGATTTTATTGATTTTATCAATGAGATATTGGTTATACTTAATATTAATGGAGTAGAGGGAATTTTATGGGCGGTGTGTTGTCTTATTGCAATTATTCTGTTTAAACATTTCTATATCAATGTAGATAGTTATAAAAAAAAGGAAAATGAAGAAATAAATAATATATTAGTAAGATTTAATGAGACAATACTATTTATTAAAAAGCATGATAATCATAAATTAAGTAACGAAGATTTTTATTACGAGATATTAAATTTATTAGCTATTTGTTCGGATAGTCTAAAAGAAGATATTCTTAGTTTTGATATAAACAATAATGTAAGAATGAAAGAATTAAAGGAAAAAATAATAGGAGAGTTTGAATATTATAAAAGAAATCAAAATGCAATATGTAAAAAGAATACATCTAGTGCTATTAGTTTTTACAAGTTTATCTTAAAAAATAGTGGACTGTTGAATATAATAATATCTACATTTTATACATTTATAACACTTGTATTACTAATTTTTAGCTTTGATTTCTTAATAACGTTAAATGATGAAAGTTTACTTAACCAAGTCGTAATTATGATTGGAATTTTTGTTGTTATTTTATATTTCATTTTAATTGGTCTGGTTATTAGCTTAATAGTATATAAGAAATTTAAAAGCAATATTTTCAACATTATTACTCTAACTATTGTAATAATATCACCTATAATAATATTTTTATGGAATAATATTATTACTAAAGCTGTATACAGTTTAATAATATTTACATATTATATTATCGCATACCCTAAGTTAAAAAAGTAATGATAGTAATAATTATATTAATATTTGTATGGTGTAAAATTAAGTTATTTACATTTAATGTTAATAGCTTAAATATACTAGTTAATTCAAATATTATAAGTGATACGTGATTTGTTTGTAATTAAGAGGCTGTTACAAGAATGCATAGTATGCAGATTGTAATCGGCCTCTTCTGTTTAATTTCACTAAAAAACATTACTATTTAATCGTGTCATTATTAAATAGCGACAAAATAATATTTGTTCAAATTGAAACATGCGTATACTACCATTATAATTAAATTATCTTAAGAGGATGATTGGCCAATCAGTTCTTCAGAAATATTACTAACAATGAATTTTCAAGTGAGAGGGTAGGTAATGTATGAAAGAAAAGGTTCAGGTATTTGGTAGATTTTTTAGTGGTATGGTAATACCCAACATTGGTGCATTTATTGCATGGGGCTTAATCACAGCACTGTTTATACCTGTGGGTTGGCTTCCAAATGAAAGTTTTGCTGCACTAGTTGATCCAATGGCTAAGATGCTTCTCCCGCTTTTAATAGCATACACGGGTGGTCAAGTGGTTGCAGGACATAGAGGTGGTGTAATTGGTGCACTTGCAACAATGGGTCTCATTGTTGGTTCCTCCGTTCCAATGTTCTTAGGTGCTATGTTAATGGGTCCATTCAGTGGTTGGGTAATTAAGAAATTTGATAAGCTAGTGGAAGGAAAAATTAAAGCCGGCTTCGAAATGCTGGTTAATAACTTTTCCCTTGGTATCATCGGTGGTGCACTGTCACTACTTGCATTAAAACTCATTAGTCCTTTAGTTACAGCATTAAACACAGTTATGGAAGCTGGTGTAGGCTTCTTCGTTGATAATCATTTACTTCCTTTAGCAAGTATTTTTATTGAGCCAGCTAAAGTATTATTCTTAAACAATGCATTAAACCATGGTATCTTAACTCCTATGGGTATGGAACAGGCAGCTGAAGCTGGTAAATCCATCTTCTTCTTATTAGAAGCTAACCCAGGTCCAGGACTTGGTATCCTTCTTGCATGCTTGATTGCTGGTAAAGGAATGGTTAAGAGTTCAGCACCAGGTGCTATCATTATTCATTTCCTAGGTGGTATCCATGAGATTTATTTCCCATATATCTTAATGAACCCAGTATTAATTATTGCTGCAATCGCTGGTGGTATCAGTGGCGTATTTACTAACGTTTTATTAGGCGGCGGATTAGTTGGTCCTGCAGCTCCTGGAAGTATCCTTGCAGTTCTTGCGATGATTCCTAGAGGTGGCTATATTCCTGTAATCTTAAGCGTATTAATCTCCACTGCTGTATCCTGTGTAGTTGCTGTTCCACTATTAAAGATATTTGGTAAGGAAGACAGCCTTGATGCAGCAAAACAAAAGGTTCAGGATATGAAGAGTGAATCTAAGGGTCTTGCTACTGCTGCTACAGCAGAACTTACTTTAAGTGCAGTTAAAACTATTGTATTTGCTTGTGATGCTGGTATGGGTTCAAGCGCTATGGGTGCAACTGTTTTAAAGAAGAAACTTACAGAAGCAGGTCTTAATGATATTAAGGTTGTTCATGCACCAGTTTCTTCAATACCAAAGGATGTAGAAGTTATTGTTACACATAATTCATTAAAGGAAAGAGCAGCGAAGAGCAATCCGAATGCTAAGTTAGTTACAATCACTAACTTCCTTGCAGCACCAGAATATGACGTTCTTGTGGAAGAAATAAAAGCATCTAGATAATATCTGGAATTGTATGTAGCTAGGATGTTATTATAAAAAAGGTATAAACTATATTATAATGCGCATGAATGGAATTTTTACAATTTCATTCATGCGCTTAAGATGTTTAGAAAATAAATGTAACTATTCAGCATGGTTATGAACTGTTACAAAAAATGATGAGGAGAGTGAAACGATGCAATTTACACCACGACTTCGACAGATTCTAATGATACTGTTACAGGAAAATCAGATTATTTCCGTTAAAAAACTTGCGGACGATATGAAAATCAGTAAACGTACCATTCAAAGAGAGCTGGAATATGTGGGTTCCTCCCTTAATCAGCATAATGTTTCCCTGCAGACCAAAACAGGGATAGGTATTTGGATTACCGGGGAAGAAGCTGATAAAAACAAATTATTGACATTATTAAGGCAGGAAGACACGGCTGACTCTGGTGATAAAGAAAACCGAAGAAAACGTTTGATATTAGAAATTTTAAGAGACCTGGAACCAAAAAAACTATATTACTATGCAAATATTTTTGATGTAAGCGAAGCAACAATTAGCAATGATATGGAAGCTGTTGAGGGCTGGTTTCATCAGTTCAGCTTAAGTATCATAAGAAGACAGGGCTATGGTGTTGCGTTAGAGGGTAGCGAAAAGAACTACCGTCTGGCAGTGCGCCGATTTATTGATGAAAACACAGATAATAAGAATATAAAGATTTATGAAGAGAGAGAACATAATTTTATAGATGCTATACGAAATCGTAAAGAATCTAATATCTACACACTGTTGGATAATGATATTTTAAATAGAGTGGTGATTTGTTTTCGAAGTATAAGAGATAAGAGGCTTACAAAGCTTACGGAAAATTCTTATATTGGACTAATTTTGCATGTTACCATTGCTGTGAATAGAATTCTTCAAAAGGAATTAATTGAGCCAAATGAAGAGCTATTAAATAATTTAAATAAGAATGATGATTATCAATTGGCAACTCGTATTGCTAGTTCCTTAGAAGAAGAGTTTCAAATTGATATTCCAGATATAGAAATTGCATATATTCTTCTGCACATTCTTGGATCAAAGGTTCAGTATATTGACCAAGATGAGGTGGAAACAGAGAATGAAAGAGAAAAATATGAAATCTTAGCGTTTATCAATGACATGATTGATGTCTATGATGAAGATATTGCTTATAATTTGAAGTTGGATGAAGAGTTTATCTCCGGTCTTTTGGCGCATTTACTGCCAACCTTTGTGCGTTTAAGAAATGGGATGAACATATCGAATCCTTTACTCCAACAAATAAAAGAAACTTACGCTGACATTTATGCACGCAGCCGAAAGGTTGGGGCATTGATTGAGAAACATTATGGCTTAAAAGTTCCCGAAGAGGAAATTGGGTATTTGGCGATGCATTTTGGCGCTGCCTGTGTACGTCTGGAAAATCACAAGGAAAGTAAGCGTAAGGTGGACATCGGAATTGTATGTGCGAGCGGTATTGGAATTTCCAGACTCATGCATTCTAAGCTAAAGCAATTCTTAAAGGACAGAGCAGAAATTGTTACGTATGGGAAAGAGGATTTAACACCGGCACAACTTAAGAAGCTGGATTTTTTGGTATCTAGCATTGATTTAAATGAAGTTGATGCAGACATTATTCGGGTTAGTCCTTTGCTTTTGGATAGTGATTTAGAGCGCATTGAAACAAAGGTGCGAATCTATGCCAAGAGTGAAAAGAAGGAAAAGAGATATGATGATTTCTCCATTGAACTAGAGAAAGTTCATTTTATTGTGACTCAGATTAAAAACATTATCAAAGAATTTCAATGTATGAAGGTTAGCAGCTCCATCTCTTTTGAAGAGTTATTGGTTGCAATCTCCGAGCGCATTTCACCACACAACGAAAAACGCTTGCAAATACAAGAGGCAATTAAAAGGAGAGAGAAAATAGCATCTCAAATTATTCCGGAATTTGAGTTTGCGCTACTCCACTCTAGGACCAAGGGAGTTCTCCGTCCTTGTTTTTCAGTTTGTTTGACCAAGGATTTAGGAAGCTTTCGTGACCCCTTCTTTAAGAATATTCGCGCGGTTATTATTATGCTTATTCCAGAGGATGAACATATGGAGGAGTATTCTTCTGTTATGGGATATTTAAGTAGCAAACTGGTGGAGGATAAGGAATTCTTAAATACAATTTTTACGGGAGATAAAGAAACGATTCGAGAGTTTATGTTGATTGAGCTAAAAAAATATTTCAACCAATATTTAGAACGCGTATAAATGTCTTAAGAAATGTCGCTATTGGATGACGTCAAACTCATGTTTAATTGAGTTGATATTATAGAAAGCGAGAGCTTATAATTAAGGTGTAGAAAAAGTTGGCGAGAAGAATATTAGGGCTGTGCTGTAGTACCTAAATGACTGTAGAATTTTTACCCAAAAAGTGAGGATCAGATAATGGAACTGCTTAAAAAAAGTAATATCTTGTTAAACTGTAAAGCAAAAGTAAAAGAAGAAGTAATACGTGAAGTTGGCAGAATTCTCTGTGAAAGTGGTTACGTTGAAGAAAGTTATATTGAAGGTATGCTTCAAAGAGAACATACATTTTCAACAAATATAGGTAATGGAATTGCAATTCCTCATGGAGTTGAAGCAGCAAAAAAGAGTATTAAGAAATCTGGGATAGCAATTATGGTTTTTCCAGAAGGCGTTATGTGGAATGATAGTATGGTTAAAGTGGTAATTGGCATTGCCGGTCTTGGTGATGAGCATTTGGATATTCTGTCAAATATCGCACAGACCTTATGTACAGAAGCAGCAGTGGAAGAATTAATTCATAGCAGCCAGGATCAAATCCATGCATTATTTACGCGAGGATAAAAAAGACATCAGTCAAAGTCTGCTTTGTTAGATACGAGTTCTCGTAGGATTGTGGACTGTATACAGTAAATAAGTACAAAATAAAAGGGTTAGCTTATTGACCAAATGGAGGATACAATGATTATCACAGTGACAATGAATCCAGCAATTGATAAGACCGTAGACTTAGGCCATATGGTACATGGAGGGTTAAATCGCGTCAGCAATGTAATTATGGATGCAGGTGGAAAAGGTATTAATGTATCTAAAACGATAAAAGAATTAGGTGGAGAGACAGTTGCAACTGGCTTTATCGGTGGTGTTGGTGGTATTCTTATCAAAAAGGTATTAGAAGAACAAAATATTACTTCAGATTTTGTGGAGATAAAGAGTGATACCAGAACAAATTTAAAGGTTGTTGAAGAGGATGGAAATGTAACCGAATTTAATGAGCCGGGACCATTAGTAACCGACGAAGAACTTCAGCAATTAATTGATAAATTAATGGGATATGCGAATCAGGATGCTCTTTTTGTGCTTGCAGGTAGCATTCCCAATGGTATAAGTAAGTCCATATATCAAAGCCTTACCTTTAAATTAAGAGAAAAGGGTGCCAAGGTATTCGTGGATGCGGATGGAGAGCTGTTTGTTCATGCTCTGGAAGCGTCACCGGATATCATTAAGCCAAATCGTCATGAATTAGAAGAGTATTTTCATAAGGATTATCGCGTGGATGAAGCAGAATTGGTATTGATGTCACAGGAGCTTTTTAACAAAGGGATAGGAATGATTGCCGTTTCCCTTGGACAGATGGGGGCACTATTTCTGACGAAAGACAAGGTGCTTAGATGCCCCGGGTTAAAAGTAGAGGCTCATTCAACTGTTGGAGCTGGTGATGCTATGGTTGCAGCCTTATCCTATGGTTTAGATAAAGGACTTTCTATGGAGGAATGTGCAAAGTTAAGTGTAGCCACCTCAGCAGGTGCAGTAACCACACGAGGTACGAAACCTCCCAAGAAGGAATATGTAGAAGAGTTATTAAAGAAGGTAGAAGTTATTAACCTGTAAACAGATTGACAATAGAGAATTTAAAGTCTGTATTAGACCTATGGAACATATTCAGGGGAAGGAACTTTGTAGTTACATTATGCTCATATATAACATGGTTTGGAGTGTAAACGTAAATTAGCAATTAAAAAGAATGGAGCAGCGCATATGAAAACAAAAGCAGTTAGAATGTATGGTAGTGATGACCTTAGATTAGAAGAATTTGAACTGCCAGAAATCAAAGAGGATGAGATACTTGTTAAGGTAATTAGTGATAGTATTTGTATGTCCACCTATAAATTAGCAAAGCAAGGCAAAAAACATAAACGTGCACCACAGAATATCGATACAAACCCAATCATTATCGGACATGAATTTGCAGGTGATATTGTAAAGGTTGGATCAAAGTGGGCAGATCAATTTAGGCCGGGTCAAAAATTTGCTCTGCAGCCAGCACTTAACTATAAGGGAAGCTTAGCATCCCCTGGTTACTCCTATGAATTCTTTGGAGGTGCTTGTACCTATTGCATTATCCCACAAGAGGTAATGGAGTTGGGATGTCTGTTAAATTATGATGGTGAAAGCTATTTTGAAGCTTCCTTGGGAGAACCAATGAGCTGTATCATCGGTGGATATCATGCAAACTACCATACCAACAAGGTGAATTACAATCACGAAATGGGTGTTAAAAAGGGTGGAAACCTCTTAGTTATGGGCGGTTGTGGTCCGATGGGCCTTGGAGCTGTAAGCTATGGGCTTTGCATTGAAAATAAGCCAAAGAGATTAGTTGTTACAGATATTAGCGATGATAGAATTAATAGAGCTCGCGAGGTAATATCAGAAGAGACAGCAGCGCAACAAGGTGTGGAATTAATCTATGTGAATACACAGACCATGAGTAATCCATATGAAGAGTTAATGGCTATTTCAGAAGGTAAAGGATACGATGATGTATTTGTATACGTACCAATTAAGCCAGTTGCCGAGATGGGGGATACTCTTTTAGCTTTTGATGGTTGTATGAACTTCTTTGCAGGCCCAACGGATAATCAGTTCAAAGCTGAAATCAACTTGTATAATGTACATTACACCAGTACACATATCATTGGTACCACCGGTGGTAATACTGATGATTTAATAGAGGCAATTGACCTCGCTTCCAAGAAATTAATCGAGCCAGCTGTTATGGTTACACATGTTGGCGGAATTGACAGTATTGCAGAAGCTACTTTAAATCTTCCTAATATTCCAGGAGGTAAGAAATTAAATTATCTTCATTTTGATATGCCACTCACTGCCATTGATGATTTTGAAGAGTTAGGTAAAACTGATCCTTTATTTAAGAAGCTTTCCGACTCCTGTAAGAGTCACAAGGGATTATGGAACAGTGAAGCAGAGAAAATATTATTTGACCATTTTGGTGTATAATCGCAAGGAGGATTTCTTATGGTAAGTCAAAAGATCACAGTAGTCAATGCCTCAGGTCTTCACGCTAGACCGGCAGGGGAATTGGCAAAAATATGCTCCAAATGTACCTCAGATGTAGCCATTATTGTTGGTGAAAAAAGAATAAACCCTAAGAGTATTCTAATACTTATGAGCGCTGCAATTCGTTGCGGTACAGAAATTGAAGTAGAATGTAACGGGGAAAAAGAAGCTGAGGAATTGGACATCATTATTCAAGCAATTGCAAGTGGATTAGGAGAATAATATAGTAAAGACACATAGCACCATAATGGAGGTTAAATATGATTACTATTCATGTTGAGAAAACTGCTTCTAGGGGCATTGTAATTGGTAAAGCATTTATATTGGAACAACCAGAATATAATACAACAAACCATTCCATAGAGGAAATAAATCCACAGCAAGAACTGGGGCGTTTTGAAGGTGCTGTATCCACTGCCGTAGCCGAATTGGAGAAGTTAGCAGATACGAATAGTATCTTTGAAGCTCATTTAGAAATGGTGAAAGACATTACGCTGCAGGAAGGCGTTGTTACAAAAATTCGTGAGGAACGAATTACAGTGGAAGCCGCACTTGAAGCCGTTATATCGGAATTCCTTATGATTTTTGAGAGTATGGACGATGAATATATGCGTGAGAGGGCAGCGGATATAAAGGATATTAGAAACCGCTTGATGCGGGCCTTAAGTGGCGTGCAGGAAAATCACCTGGAAGCTATTAAAGAAGAAGTGATTTTAGTTGCAAAGGATTTAGCTCCATCTGATACAGCGGCATTGAATTTATCATATATCCTAGGGTTTGTTACAATGGAAGGTGGAGTTACCAGCCATGTATCAATAATGGCAAAAGGATTGGGTATCCCAGCTTTAGTGGGAGTTGAAGACATTCTTACCAAAGTAAAAAATGATGATATTCTTGTTATGGATGCTGGCAAAGGTGAAGTCATAATCAACCCAAATGAAGAGACCCTTCATAGATATCAGCTTTTAAGAGAAGAGTATAGAAAGAAACAAGAAGAACTGGAGCAAATAGATCAGCTTCCAACAGTGACACTTGACGGCAAGAAAGTTCACCTATGCGTAAACGTAGGGGGGCTTGGAGATATTAGAAAAGCTCTTACCTTTCAAATGGATGGAGTGGGATTATTCCGCAGTGAATTCTTATATATGGACAATACCCATTTTCCTACGGAAGAAGAACAGTTTCAAGTATATAAAGAAGCAGTTCAGCTGTGCACCAAGGAAGTTATAATACGAACTCTGGATATAGGCGGAGATAAGTCACTGCCGTATTATGAGTTTGAAAAAGAAGAAAATCCTTTCCTTGGGTGGCGCGCAATTCGTATTTCCTTAGAACTTAATGATATCTTCAAAGCACAGCTAAGGGCAATATTACGTGCCAGTGCCTTCGGAGCGGCTAAAATCATGTTTCCAATGATTATCTCTGTGGAAGAGTTACGTGAGGCTAAGGTGGTTTTAGAGGAATGTAAGAAAGAATTGACAGAGCAGGGAATTGCTTATAATGAGAATATTAAAGTTGGAATCATGGTTGAAACACCAGCATCCATAATTCTAATTGATGATCTTGCCAAGGAAGTCGACTTTATCAGTATTGGTACTAATGACTTAACACAATATCTTTTAGCAGTGGATCGTGGAAATAAGAAAATTTCAAATCTGTATAACTCTTTCCATCCAGCTGTTCTTAGAAGTATTAAGAGAGTTATTGAAGCGGGTCATAGGAATAATATAAAAGTAGGTATGTGTGGTGAATTTGCCAGCGACGAAAAGGCAGCTAAGCTTTTATTAGGGCTTGGACTGGATGAATTTAGTATGTCTGCCTCGGAGCTGTGGAATGTAAAGGCGATTATACGAAATTCCAGCTATGAAGAAACAAAGCTAATGGCTGATCGTGCATGTGAACAAGCAACATTAAAAGATGTATATGAAGTACTAGGTATTCAAGGCAAATAATACGGTTCCAGCCGTTAAAATAGGATAAAAAGAAGAATGACAGCTATCAGTAAGCTGTCATTCTTCTTTTTATTACATTAGTAGAGTGTTAGACTGATTAGTAGAAAAGTTAATCTTATTAAGAGCATCAAAAGCTTTTCATTAATCCCATATGTTAGTTTGTACATAAACTTGATGAGTCATGACACTCCTGTAAGTTGATTATTTACCCCAAGGTAGTGCTGGCATTGGAGCACCTGTTTCCAGATAAGTTTTAAGTCCATTCAGGATAAAGGTCCAGCCCGCAGCAGCCTGTTGGAACTTGGCAGCAGATACATCAATATCATGCAGAATAGTTAATTTAACAAGCGGACCCATTTCTTGCAATTCAAAAACAACAGTAGTTGCTTGCTCTGCTGTTTCTTCAGGTGTCTGCCAGGTGTAAGAGAGACGTTGGTTAGGACTATATTCCAGTACCTTTCCTGTTACTTCAGCGCTACCATCGGGTGTGATAACAGACACTGGGGAACCAACGGTCCAGTCAGAATTTATTTTGCGTCCGAACCAGAATTTTTCAGTAAATTCGGGCTTAGTAAGTGACGCCCACACTTTATCTGCACTTGAAGCTATAACTATTTGATAAACAAAACCGTTCATTTTAACCTCCTTAGGATGTTCCAAATCATATTTTAATTCATAAAGACCTTGTATTCGATTTTCATCAAATTTACTGATCCACCTAGAGTAAATCTGCATTAAGGGAACAGGATTAAGATAGTGTAGCTTCTCCTTACCCTTCCAAACAGGTATTACTAAATTAGCACTTTCTAAAATCTTCAAATGCTTTGTTACAGCCTGTCTAGACATATCTAATTTTGAACTTAATTCCGTAAGAGATTGGCCATTTCTCTCATACAATAAATCTAAAAGATATCTTCGTGACTTATCACCTAAAGCATTAAATATTTTATCCATAAAACAATATTAGCAACCATTAGGTTGCATGTCAAGAAAAATGTAATTATTTAATACTGTAATTTTAACTTTACTAAATCTTAGTAGTAAACATATTATTATAAATAACAATTTGGCTAACATTAACATTAGCATTTACGAATTCTTCTTGAATTAATCATAAAGAAAGGTATAATAGGTTATTAAAAACATACATGAATTATATTCATCAACAGGAGGTCAAAGTATGAACATACGTGTAGCAAACCAAGAGGAGTACCTGTTAGTCGCTGACATGGCACGTCAATTATTTGAAGATGAACCGAGTGATACAAAGCTAACAGAACAAGAATTTCAGGATAGATTATTAAAGTACATAGATATGGGAAGTCAAGCCTATCTGTTTTTGGAGGATGAGATTGTAGGGTATGCTTTAGTAAATAAGAGTAGAAAGCCTTATTATCTTGTAGACTTCTTTATATGCAGACCGTATCGCAGAGGCGGAAGAGGAACCACGGCTTTTCATACTCTCTTAAATGAACTGGGAACGGAAGAAATAGATCTGGATGTACTTTGTTGGAATGAACGTGGGAAGGGCTTCTGGGAAAGTCTTGGCTTTCAGCCAAGAGCGATTATAATGAGAAGACAGGCATAGGAATAATAAGCAGTAAAATACACTTATGGGGCAAAGTACAGTCGCTATCGTACTTTGCCCCATAGTTAATATATAATGTTAACAGTATATGTATGTAATAAGTAAAATCAGTATTTGTTAAATAATTACGTCTAGTTATTCTGGAGGATTACATTTTGAGCAAGGCATATAGCCTTCTTTTTTGGCTTCTTCCAGAGAGAGTTCATTCGAACTCTCGGATAAGTAAGAGCAGCCTGCCAAATGGTACTTGCTACCAGAATCTGTTACATAAACCTTTAATTCTTTTATATCTATAGAATTGTCTATATCAGAGTTATTACTTGTTCCTGCATTATAAGCATCCTCTGTTTCAGTTTTATTGTCAGAAGAATTCCCAGTAGGTTCACCTGCTTGCCAGGTATCAGAAGGGGAACAATTCCAGGTAATATCAGTACCATCTGACGTTGCAACAATGGTTCCCTGCTCATCGGTTCGAAAGACCTTCGTATCCCCAGACCTTAACTTATTTAAGACTTCTGCCCTGGGATGACCATAGGAATTACCTTCACCACAACTAATTACAGCATAGGCTGGACTAATTGCTTCCAGGAATTCATCTGTATTTGCAGTATTTGCACCGTGATGTGCAACTTTAAATACATCAGCAGAGATATCAATTCCGTTATTAAGAATATCAGCTTCGGCTGCCTCTTCAGCATCCCCTGTAAATAAGAATCGATTGTCTCCATTTTGAACTAAAATCCCCACAGAGTAGTCATTTGGATTATCACCATATTCATAGGAATTTGGTGCGACAATTGTAACAGTAGCATTTCCTAATGGAAAGGTATCACCCACAACTGGAGGTGTATTCTTATAGCCTTTTGACTTCATAGCAGATAACACATCGCGAAAGGTCTTGGTATTACTCATTACCTTATCGGTATCAGGCATAATGACTGTTTTACAATCAAACTTAGTTAGAATAACATCGATTCCACCACTATGATCACTATCCCCATGAGTACAGATGACCACATCTAATGTTGATATACCTTGGTTTTGCAGATAGGATTGTACTAAGGTTCCTTTATCATTATTGCCAGCATCAATTAACATTGCTTTCCCATCGCTGGTGATTAGTGTACAATCTCCTTGACCTACATCGATGAAATGTACCTGCAGGTCCGAAGTTTTCCCAATGGAACCACTATTGCTATCCGTAGTTATTGATGCATTTGTACAGCCAGTGAATGCAAGAAGCAGGATTATAATTAATAATACTTGGAGGGCTGTCTTTATCTTTAGTTTTCTGGGATTCATTATATTGTCAACTTTCTCTCTTATTTTTCGCTGTTTAATTTATATCTTACCAATAATATTAAGTAACGAATAAAAAGTCAAGAAAGAATAAACATTAAAAAACCAGTTAGTAGCTTCCTTCAGATTTACCGAAATGGGAACTTTCTAACTGGTTTTTGTTTTCTATTATAGAATTGCTTCTATTGCTTCCAGCTCATGCTCTGTAAAAGCTGCTGCATGTACAATGGCTGCATTTTGAATAATTTGTTCTGGTCTTGAAGCACCAATTAAAACACTGGTAACTTCCTCATCACGTAGTACCCAAGAAAGGGCCATCTGTGCAAGAGACTGTCCTCTGTTTTGCGCAATTGCGTTCAGAGCTTGTATTTTGTGTAGCTTTTCCTCCGTAATATGGCCTTCTTTTAAGAAACGACCATCGGTGTGGATTCGACTATCGGCAGGAATTCCACCAAGATAACGATCACTTAAAAGACCTTGAGCAAGCGGTGAAAAAGCAATGATGCCAATACCATATTTTGCTGCGTAGGATTTTAAACCATCCTCTTCAATATCCCGGTTAAACATGGAATAACATCTTTGATTGATAATAAAAGGTGTTTTTAATTCACTTAAAATCTTCATTGCTGCTCTGGTCTGTTCCTTATTATAGTTGGAAATACCAACATAAAGTGCTTTACCGCTTCGAACGATGGAATCCAGTGCAAGCATGGTCTCCTCCAATGGAGTTTCAGGATCTGGACGGTGATGATAATAGATATCAACATAGTCAAGGCCCATACGTGAAAGACTCTGATCTAAGCTTGCAATTAAATATTTTCTGGAACCAAAATTACCATAAGGACCAGTCCACATATCATAGCCTGCTTTTGTGGAAATTACAAGCTCATCTCTATATTTGCCAAGACTATCCTTTAAAATACGACCAAAGTTTGTTTCGGCGCTGCCAGGTTCGGGACCATAGTTATTGGCAAGATCAAAATGAGTAATTCCTAAATCAAAGGCAGTGTGGCACATGGCAGTCATATTATCATAACTTGCATTCGAGCCAAAATTGTGCCATAGTCCTAAGGATACAGCGGGGAGCTTTAAACCACTATGACCACAGCGGTTATATTTCATTGTTTCATAACGTTCTGGACTAGCATTGTACATAAAATAACCTCCATTACCGCCCTAAAGCGGGTTGATTTTTATGGAACCATAAACATGGTAGATTTGCTGGTAACACCAAAACGATCCATAGAGAATACAAATACCTTCATATTACTCTTAACTGCTGGCACTAAGATATCATAGGTACCCGTTGCCAGATCAATCGAAATGTCAGTCTCTACAATTATATAGTCTTTGTTGTAAAACTCAGAATTTTTATATTCTTGCGCTTGATTTCTTCCGACATAGACAGTCTTCCAGATCAACGCGTAAACCATGCAATTTGGACTTGTGTTACCTGTAATATGGGTATTACCAACTGATAATGAATTAATTGTAACAGCATCGGGACCGGTCTTTCGTACCGCAGCGGTTACTGTAGCACTTCTCAGCCCATTATATTCTGCATAAAGCTTAATGGTCGCAAAAGCAGCAGGTGGTTTAATATCAATTTTAAAGGTTCCATCGCTCTTGGTCTTTGCTGTATAGGTATCTTTGCCAATGGTCACGTAGACTGAGGAATTTGCTATGGATTTCCCTGTAAATACAGTATTACGATTTGTAAGTTTATCTGCGGTTGGACTTACTATTACTTTATTATTATAGCGGTCTATTTTAATATAGGCAATAGCACTTTTACTATTTGAGTCCGACACTAAGATTGAATAAGTGCCATTTTTTGAGACAGTAAAACGATTATTACTTATGATGGTCGCTGTTTTCCATTTAGAGTCCGTTGTCTTTGTAATGCTTCCCGACAAATATTTCATTTGCTTAATCCCATAAGCAGAGGTTGCAGAGATAACAACAGGGACAGGCTCGTTTGTTCCGCTGCTTCTGCCTTGAGTCACAACAATATTAATATCCTGAGTGTTTTTTGGTAGTATTCCCTTATAAAAATTATAGGAAAGAGTCTCAACAGCTAGTCCGGTTTTCCAAGGGAATGAGACCTGGCTACTAATGTTTTTTTTGTTAATACCCAGGAGGAAGGAGTAGTTTTTGCTGGCAGTTAAAGACCAATTAGAATCTGCTTTTACGGATATATTGCCAAAGCTACTAAGGCTTTTAATATAGTTTAACGTAGCAGTTTTACCCGTCACATCATCCTTAACAGGTTTTATACTGCTTTCGCTTTCCACCGGTAAAAAGGATAATGCAGGAATTCCGGTATCAGTAACAAGAATAAATTTTTGCGTATCTGTAATGGCTTTTCCGTTATAAGATAAATTTTTAATACGATTATATTTCGAGTTTTGTAAAGTGCCTTTTGATGTATAACGGGCAGGAACGGACAAATCAATCTGATAGGAAAAGCCATCAAATATGTATTGAGAATTCCAATTATAGAGATAGCTTTCCTGTAATAAGGTGGAAACAGATTTATTTTTAAGTACATATGATTGCAAGGTATTTTTTAATAAGGTTCCAGAGGTGGCATACATGCTGGCGTTATATTCCAACCATTCTCGTAAGGATTTACCATTAATCACATAAAGCTGCAGATAGCCAGAAGGCCTTGCAGTGGAGGACTCAGACAAAAGCTGCGCAACTTTTGCAGCAGTAAAGCTGTCCTTAATTCTAATAGATAACTCACCGGAATCCAGTAAATTACGCGTGCTGGCTATTACTGGCAGGTTTTTATAGGTTGGAAGATATTCCGAAATATATGCCATACCATATGCAATCTTGGCATTATTAAATAACTGATATAAATTGCTATCTTGTACCACTGAATCGTAATTATGATAGGTAACACCACTTGCAATTGGATAGGAAGTGGTATCAGAGCCAGACTTTAATTTGTCAGCATAGCTTTTAAACATACCTGTAATGGCGGTATTTTGCTTAGTCGTGCTTGGAACTACTTCCACAGCTGACTTTGCTGAGGAAATAGAAACTGTCCCATCTAGGTTCTGTTGAATATTCAAATCAATCATACCTAATGCTCTCGCATGGCTGGAAGGGGTTATGACAGGCTTGCCATTCATTAAGCCAAGTTTTGCATCCACATTTTGATAGGTGTTGTACTTGCTATCCGCTGCTGGAAAAGTTTCGTGTGAATGACCGGTAATAATTGCATCAATGGAGGATACCTTTGAAAGAGCATATCCGATATTATCGCTGGTGCTAGAGAGTTTCTCGGAACCAATTCCACCATGAATAAGCACAAGAACAAGTGACACGTTTTCTTCCTGTTTCAGACGGTTTGCCTCAGCTACAATGCTGGTGTAATTATTCGCTGCGTCAATTTCATTTACATAATCCCCTCTTCGAGTCGAAATGCTATTGGTGGAGGAACCTATAATTCCGACTCTCACGGGTATCATAGTACCCTCAGAAGAAACCAGCTGCATCTCTTTGATTGCAGAAGGTGCAAAGACCGTCTTCCCGCTGTCATGCCAGATTACATTACTTACAACAATGCGGTCAGACAGACCGGAATCGGTAAGCTGCTTCTTTAAATAATCCCAGGGATAATCAAATTCATGATTGCCGAGTGTCAGATAATCATAATTCATTAACTTCATTGCTTTTAAAATCGGTTGGACACTATTTCTGTCCTTTTCATAAAAATAGTTTGTAGTATAATCGTACAAAAAATCCCCATTGTCAACCAACAAAGTATTGTTTGTGCCGACCTCACCTCTTTTTGAATTAACAAGTGTAGCAACTTTACTAAGACCGCTATATGGAAGCGAAAGATTAGTTTCATAATCGTAAGAGGTTACCTGTCCGTGTAAATCACTGGTTGCAAGAATTCTAAGCACAGCAGTTGGTGCAGTATCGGCTTTTGCAACAAAATGATTAAATATCAAGGCTGATACAATTAGAATGAATATGGATAATAGGTATTTTAATCTTTTTAATGTCAAAAAATCACCTCCGTAAATTTCTAGTATTGCAACTATACTCTTAAATCATGGCAAAAGTATGATAGGGTTAATGTAAATAATAACAGATTCACTAAAAATAACAATTTTTTGCAGTAATTATTACACTGAGAAATAACCTGCTTTTTGCTATATTATAAGTGATAGTGTCCTTTTATAATTTATTATAATGCAAAGGGGAGGTTGTATGGGATACATGAATAATAATGAGCAAGAAACACAAGAAATCAAGTTACAGCAAGAAGTGGAAATGGAGAATAGCAAAGATACTTTTAGTGACAGCACAGGTGCTTCAAAGGAGGAGCAACCAGTCGACATAAACAATAACAAGGTAGAAGAGGCAGGAAATCACAAGGGTAAAAAACGTAATAAAAAGAAAGAAAAGAACAATTCAGAGAAAGTTACAAAAAAAAGCGGTAAACTAAGTGTAATTAGTGAAAAACTTAAGGATATGCTGATATATGTAGGAGAGCAAACTCTTCCGCTTAGAAGGCAGATGCGCTTTAAGTTAGTAATAGCATTCTTTATTCCAGCACTATTAATTATTGCATTGGGATTATTTTCTTATTACAGATCTCAAGGAACAGTAATTGCAAATTATGAGAAGTCCTCGGCAGGTAATATTGAAAATAGTGCACTTTATATCTCCTTATTAATGAAGGATATAGAGACTAAGGCATCACAGATGGCTGGACTTGAAGATTTTTATTTCTATTATACAAAGTTTAATGAAAACAGTGTAATTGATTCAAACACACTATTTACAAGTGCAAGAACAACACTTTCTACCTTCGTATCCAGTTCCGTAGGAATCTATGGAGCGTACGCCTTCGGAAGTATGGGAAATGCTATGTCGACACTATCTGCTAATCCCTCAAGTACCTTGTATGCAGATTTTGAGGCATCAGAAGAAGCAGCTAAGTGGAGGGAGAAGTCAAAGACGATTGGTGGTGCTACTTCGGCTTGGCTAGGTAATCACCCAGTCATTGATAAAGGACTTTCCACACAGCCAGATCAATATGCGGCAAGTTATATTAGAAAGTTCTATCGTGGCGAAGGATACATAGTATTTGACCTTATGACGTCTGAAATTAATACCGTACTGGACAATTCCATAAGTAGTGAAAAAAGTATTGTCGCTTTTGTTACACCGGACGGAAGAGAAACTCTTGTAACAGGAAAGAAAAGTGCATTGGCTGGAATAGAACAAGGAGAAGCAGTTTTTGCTAATAGTAGCTTTTATAAAAAGGCTCTCGAAGGCGACAAAGTAAGTGGGATGAAATATGTAACCATTAATAAGAAGTCTAATTTATTTGTGTATTCCAAGGTTGGCGAAACCGGAGCGATGGTGTGTACGCTAATTCCTAGAAGTGACATTTTGAGCCAGTTAAATACAATACGAATCGCAACAGCAATATTTGTAGTTATTTCCTTCATAATAGCTATTTTTATCGGTCTCTTTTTATCCACTGATATTGCAAGAGCGATTAATCGCTTTTCTGTAGCTTTTAAACATATCTCGGCAGGTGATTTTACTACCCTGATGAAGTCCAAGCGCAAAGATGAATTTGGTGCACTGGCACAGGATATGGATAATACGATGACTACAATTAAAAATTTGATTGCTGAAATGGCGACCTTCGGACATAATGTGTCAGCTTCTGCATATAAAGTTTCGGATGCTTCCACAGATATTCTATCCTCCATCAACGAAGTTTCAAGCACAGTAAATGTAATGAGTCAGGGAGTTGGGGAACAGGCAAAGGATACAGAAAAGAGCTTCCTGCAGATGACAGATTTTGCTGCACAGATTGGGGAAGCCTATACAGATACAACCAATGTAGGAAATGTTGCAAATAACACTCAGCAAATCATTAGTAATGGTAAAAATATTGTTGATAATCTGATTGATCAGGTAACAGCAACCTCCGAGATCACCAATGTCATTATTAAAGATATTGAAGAACTGGAGAGACACTCTAAGAGCATTGGAAGCGTGGTAGGAACAATCAATGATATTGCTTCAACTACGAATCTACTTTCCTTAAATGCTTCCATCGAAGCCGCAAGAGCAGGAGATGCTGGTAGAGGCTTTGCAGTTGTAGCAGATCAGATTCGAAATCTGGCAGAGCAATCAGTAGAGTCTGTTAAGAGTATTGAAAAGATAATTCAAAACATTCAACAAAAAACACAAGTTACAGTTGCTTCAGCTAATCGTGCAGAGCAATTGCTGGTATCACAGACAGAAGCATTAAATAGTACAGTTAAGGTATTCCAGGATGTAGATGGACATATGATTGAGCTCCTTGAGAAGATGAATCATATCACAAACAATATGGGTACCATTACGGTTTCAAAGGATGAGGTACTGGATGCAATTAAAAATATTGCCGCAGTAACGGAAGAAACCTTGGCATCCTCAGAAGTAGTTGATACTAACGTTAGTAATCAGATAACAGCAATTGAAACGTTGAATCAACAGGCAGAAGAAATGAAAGAAAAGGCGAAGGAGCTAGAAGAAGCTATCGCAAAATTTAAGATTTAAAATATAGACAAAATAAACCGAGTAACGTTTCGATACACAGGAAGGACAGAAGAAATATCTGGACTACAAAGTGGAAGGACACGATTACTCGGTTTTTATAGTTAGGTTACTTTTATTAAGTTTCATAGAGCTGATTGATTCATAGAAGTACTATTCCTCTTTTTGCGTAATTATGCTGTAAGCTGCACAAAACATACCAAATAGAACACCAGTAATTGGGAATATAATCCATGATTTGCTCCATAAGTCATATACAAAACCAGTAAATAAGAATATGACAGTAGCAAGTGGCCAAACGATTGAGGCAACTGCACCAATTACTTTGTCTTCTTTTTTGTTTTGCTTCACAGCATAGTCACCAGTTTTTAATAAACGATCATAGCTCTCTTTTTTAGTGCCAGAGGAAATAAATAAATAAACTGAGATGGAAACGATTACTAAAAGTGTTGCTACTCCATAGACCTGATAAGTATCAGCCATTAAGCTGGTAGCGATTACAGTGATTGGAGAGATTACGAGAAGACATACACCAATGATTAATTGCAGATAAAAGGTTGGCTGATATTTTTCACTGGCTTGCTTTAGTTCTGCTTCTAAACCTATTGGTAGCTGCACTCCCTTTTCCATATATTGATATTTCTCCATAAGCCAGCCGGAATAAATGAAGAGACCAACAGCAATAGCCACAAAGAGGAGGAGAACAATCACACCAATAATACTGGAGGCATCAGTAGCGAAATCATTTGGTATAATCTGATTTTCAAATATAGTCGTTAAAATTATTAAGCAAACAGCACCTAGAATACAAAGCATTACTCCTATACCAATAAGTCTTCCAGTAATACTCTTTACATTAAGATAACCTTCAACTTCCTCTTTGGTTATAAGTGGGGTTGTATCTGCTTCTTCGGGACGTATGCCCAGTTCATTTGCTAATTCATCAATATTACCAAACTCAGATATAACAATGCCAATGGCTTCGTTCTCCGACTTTCCTTGTCTTTTTAATTCGTTGTACTTTTCCTCCATATTATTTAAGAGGTTACTTTTTAAATCTAAGACTCTTGAGGTCTTTGGTAAGCTTGCAAACATATTGTCTAAGTAATTTTTAATTGTTTCCATATCCTCTTCACTCCTTTATAAATCGATTAATTACATCTTTGGTTAGTTCCCACTCAATACACTTTTCTTTATAGAAGGCAAGACCGCTTGGTGTTATTTTATAGTAAGTTCTACGTTTACCTAAGCTCTCTTCCCCGTAAAAGGATTCAATATAGCCGTTGTTCTCCAGCCTGCTGAATGCAGAGTAGAGGGTTGTTTCCTTCATAATGTATTTCTCTTCGGACAATTCCTTGATATTTTTTGATATTTCATATCCATAGCTTTCACCATCTAATAACAGATACAGGATAATAATATCGTTATATCCGCGTATTACATCACTGCTTATCAAGTTGCATCCTCCTTACATATTTTACTCCATCTGACGTACTATGTCTGTCGTAGTAATTACAATATACCACAACTACTACGACAGGTAAAGTAGTTTTTTGAAATTTAGTAAATTTTTTTTAAATCTTTGTGAATATTTGCAATAGCATTTTAAACGCTACAATTCATGCGCATAAACAGTAGTCAGCAAATCTTATGTAACATATTTGAAATGTTGATTTTTACATAAACTTATGCATCCTTGTCGAATATAATTTGATTATTTAGCGCTACTATAATAAAATCAAATTAATATATTTGAATAGGTAGGATGTAACGTTTCCAATTCTTTATATAAGGTTGTTTCAATGGCAGATGATGAATTTTTTCTGAGTTGGCTTAAACGGATGGCAAATGTGAATTGCTTTAAAAATGTTAGTGATTTTAATTACAAGAATGGAAACCTTTCATCTCCTATTGCTGTTTTTATGAAGCATTATAACTATTTTGTCAAACTTCAGTTTCATTTAAATCTTTTCAATTTGCCAAAAAGAGGATTTAAATAAGCATAATTATCTTTATCCTCATGTTGAACACTCTGTACCTCTGAATAAAATATGTTATTATCATAAAACTCTTGCAAGATTAGAATGGTTAGGAGAAATTACAGAAGATAGGCTAGATAATATATTATGTAATAAAGATAATTTATCAGATGCGGAAGCATTAAACTTAGTATCAGCATTATATACATTAGAACATCATAGCTCGAAGACAATATTTTCTCCGAAGATGATTTTTATTATGGTGACCTTTTGAATGCAGTATTACGAGTAGATATGGATTTTTGGCAAAACAATCCTACCTATAAGAATGACTTGGAAAATTTGCTTGTAAGAAATATTGATGATTTGAAAAGTAAGCTTTGTTCTTTTCGCAGGAGGATGAAATGATTTTGGATGGGGCTGAAGTTATAGTTATTTCAAAAAAAGAAGATTTATGAAGATTATTAAGGAGTCTAAGATAATGACATTTGAAGAAGCAAAAGCATTTTATATATCGATGGGATGTAGTGGATTTCATATGTGTCGAGAAAACCCAAATACTTATGAAAAGTTTAAGGCACTTAAAATAAATCCTGATATTCTTGAAATCTGGAAACAGGAAGAATTATTGAAATATTTTGAACAGCTAGAACGACCTAGTGATGATGTATGGATTATTCATTCGAGAATTGTTGATTTATTAAATAGTACTACCAGTAAGAAAGAAGAAAACGCAGAAAATCTAATTAGGATAATGGAAAAACTTGCTGAAGGGGTATCCAAAAAATCAGCTATTCTTATAGCAGAGAATATGGCTGGACGTGCGTCGGATTTACATGATGGGGGCTTCCATTTTTTATCGGGCAAAGACAGCTTAATAAAACAAGGATTTTTCTATTGTACAAAAATGTTGGATTTTGAGTGTACAGACACTGATAATGACCACACAGAATACTCCGGATGGAAAGACATGAAAAGAAGAAAAGAAGAAGCCATAGATGATATGAAAAAGGCAATGAATAGGTTCAATTCTTTGGCATAAACACTATATGCGGTTATCTTCTGCTACGTTTCTTCATACTGTTAAAGATGTTTTATAATATATTGATTTTTGCTGTTAATTATAATGAGATATAATTATTGAGGAGAAAAATGAGGAAAAAGATTAGTAAACTTATGATTGTAATTTTAGCTTTATTTATGTTATTCATAATCTACTATGCTACTAGTCTAAAATTTAATTTAAATAATGCGTATGTATATTGTATAGAGTACAGATTTGACGGTTATCATGGTAACAACGATATAGAAGGGAAAACATTCAATGAAGAGGAAATATCTAGTGTTATTAAATATTTTAATTCATTATGGCTGCCAAGAATTTTAATACAAAATAAAGGTGCTACAGAGTGGATATGTTTTAAGGATAAGGACGGTAATGAAATAAAAGGATATGCTTTTGGCTGTGGACTTATCTGGGAGGGCAATAAGACATTTTTATTTGGAGATTCACAAATTAATAGGATAAAAAAGATTTTACATATTGATCAAAATGAAAACTAAGTAATAATTAGTATCCCATACACTTTCTATCTCTATTGAAAATTGAATGGTTGCTGATACAGAAACAATGGGGCTTAGTAATCGATTTAAGCTTTGAGAGGAAATGATTTGATCTATTAACTGGAAACAAATTTTTCCTTGACTTAATAACTTGATAGTTTATAATAATATTTAATAACATAAGAAAAGCGTAGACGGAAAAAAGTAAGTCATTAGGTAACAGACAGAGAGAGGAACATTAGGTGGAAGTTCCTTGTGTGAAAATTGGCCGAAAACCCTTCCTGAGCTATAACACAGAACCATAGTATGTGTTATCGTATACCTGCGTTAAAGGTTAGGATTTGATGGAATCCGAAGTAAAAAGTTAAGGTGGAACCGTGCATTTATGCACCCTTAGACAACTGTAAGTTTGTCTTTGGGTGCTTTTTTGTACAAAAATCTTTTCTTATGTTATCAATTTTATTACCAAAAGGAGACAAAAGGAATGAAAGTGATAATGAAGAATGGAGAGGTTATCGAAAGTTTATTTGGAGAGGAGGTGGGACGAAATGCATTTCGTCATACTGCCGCGCATATTCTTGCACAAGCAGTGAAACGATTGTATCCAGAAACAAAGTGTGCCATAGGGCCAGCAATAGAAAATGGCTTCTATTATGATTTTGAATTTGGCTTTGAGTTTACTTCAGAGCAACTGCCAGAAATAGAAAATGAAATGAAACGGATTGTGAAGGAAGCGTTGCCAATGGAGCGTTATGTTGTAGCACGAGCAGACGCGATAAGAGTTATGAATGAAAAACAGGAACTTTATAAGCTGGAGTTACTTAAAGAGTTGCCAGAAGAAGCACAAGTCAGTTTCTTTAAGCAAGGTGACTATGTGGAGATGTGTGCTGGACAGCACGTGTTAAATACTAGCCTTGTGAAAGCCATTAAGCTGACCTCTCTTGCAGGTGCATACTGGAAGGGTGATGAGAAGAACCGCATGTTAACCAGGATTTATGGTACAGCATTCCCAAAGCAGAGCGAGCTGGATGAGTACTTGGAAAAGCTAGAGGAGGCAAAGGCTAGAGATCACCGAAGGATAGGCAAGGAACTTGGTTTATTTACATTGATGGAAGAAGGACCAGGTTTTCCATTCTTTTTACCAAAGGGAATGGTATTAAAGAACTTACTGCTTAATTATTGGAGACAAGTGCATGAACGCGAGGGATATGTGGAAATATCCTCACCAATAATGCT
The DNA here is from genome assembly GCA_023407575.1 of Bacillota bacterium. GTDB lineage: Bacteria > Bacillota > Clostridia > Lachnospirales > Lachnospiraceae > Mobilitalea. Next base: position 50,207 of record JAEYLX010000034.1, on the reverse strand, counting down.
TCGACGTGAACTGTGGGAGGTATCCGGTCACTGGGCAAACTACCGTGAAAGTATGTATACGACAGAAATTGATGATGTGGACTTTGCAGTAAAGCCTATGAATTGTCCGGGAGGAATGTTGGTATTCAAAATGCAGCCTCATTCTTATAAGGAATTGCCAATTCGAATGGGGGAGCTTGGTCTGGTACACCGACATGAAAAATCGGGTACACTTCATGGATTGATGAGAGTGCGTTGTTTTACACAGGATGATGCTCATATATTTATGATGCGAGAACAAGTAACAGAGGAAATTAAGGGTGTTGTAAGATTAATAGATGAGTTTTATCAGAAATTTGGCTTTAAATATCACGTAGAGCTGTCTACAAGGCCAGAGAAAAGCATTGGAAGTGACGAAGATTGGAACGAGGCAATTGAAGCATTGAAGTTGGCACTTGAGGAGATGAAGCTGCCGTATGTAATCAATGAAGGTGACGGAGCCTTTTATGGACCAAAGATTGATTTTCATTTGGAAGATTCCATAGGCAGGACTTGGCAATGTGGTACAATTCAGTTAGATTTTCAATTACCGCAACGCTTTCAGGCAGAGTACATTGGTGCAGATGGAGAAAAGCATCAGCCCATTATGATTCATCGAGTGGTCTTTGGGTCCATTGAACGGTTTATAGGAATTTTAATTGAGCATTATGCAGGTAAATTCCCAGTGTGGCTTTCGCCTGTGCAGGTTAAAATTCTTCCTATTTCCAGTAATTTTCTGTCCTATGCTACATCCGTGTTTGATAAGTTAAAGGCAGCTGGAGTTAGATGTGAGCTTGATACCAGAGATGAGAAGTTAGGTTATAAAATACGGGAAGCTAGGTTGGATAAGGTTCCCTATATGCTTGTAATCGGAAGGAATGAACAAGAACAGGAAGTAGTTGCGGTTCGAGGAAGAGATGAAGGTGAACTTGGGAACATGTCTGTAGAAGAGTTGATAAGGAGGGTTCAAAATGAAAGCCACAATTGTGCTACTTGCTGATATCGAAGCTGAAAATTACGGTAGGAAATGCATGCTGGAAGCAAATCAAGCTGGAAATATCGGATTTGAGATGGCACGACTCCCGCAGCATATTTCCTTAAAGCAGCCTTTTAAGATACCGGATTTAGAAACGATAGAGAGTATCTTTGATGAACTTGCAAGAGATTTTATTGCAGTATCAGTTCCTCTGCTTGAGCTGGAATGCTTTCCAACCAATGTATTTGGCTATGACTCAGGAGGTATGTCTATTCGGACAGCAGCCACTCCACAGCTAAATACAATGCAGCAAAGATTATTTGAATGTTTGGAAGCAACCTTAGGTCCTTGCCCTGCTGAACATGATGGGGATTATGTTTTTCATATGACAATTGCTATTGGTGGGGCTTCCTATGAGAATTATGAGAAGGCTTATCAGGTATTAAGAAAGCAGAATTATAAACGTGTATTACATTTTGATAAATTGGGATTACTCTATTATGATGATGACTCTATAAAGCCTGGCACTTACTTTTGTTACAAGATAGCAAAATTAATGAATTAAAACCAAAATATAAAAGCTCATGATTAAGTTAATTTAATAGTTAATAATACGTTATTATAAAGCTTCTGGTATTCTGAAAAGCAAGGATACCAGAAGTTTTATATGTTTCTAAATATATTTAATTAAAAGATTGCAGTTTTACATCTCTTTCTATTAATATATAATAGGTACGAAGCATTTAAAGCTTGCAAAAAAAATAACAAACAGCTACAATCTTGGTATAATCTTACATTATGTTTGAAGGGGGCCGCTATGGGAGAAATTATAATAGAAGAAATGAACTATAAGGCCTTTATATCTGTATTTATTTCATTAATATTATTATTAGTAGCTGGAATTGTAACTGGTTATGGTATGACGATTCATCGATTAAGCTTAAGCGTTCCAGGGACCCTAAGTGTACTAGTAATGTTTGTGTTTTTTATTATTTCTTTAAAGGATGCTTTAAAGGTAAAGAAGCTCATAACGATATGCACCCATGGTATCATTGATCATTCTTCCAGTGTGGGTGTCGGATTTATACCCTATGATGATATTAAAGAATTCCTGATAATAACAGTGAACGATAAAGACGCTATCGCAGTAATTCCAAGGAATATTGATAAATTTCTTTCAAAATTTACATTGGTAAAACGCAGGCAAATGAGACGTAATATAGGTCTTAATCTACCTCCGGTTACAATTAATGTGGATATGGCAAAGGATATGGTTCCAGTTGATATATTAACAATGCTTCAAAAACGATTATCTGATTACAATCGTTTATAATAATATCCCGAATAAGATATCGTACATTGCAGAAAGTTACAACAATTGATATACAGACATCAATAACATGCCAAGTGATCTAACAGTAATTTAAATGCTGTGAGAATACTAGGCATGTTTACTTATTATAAAAATTCTCTAAAAATATATGGGTTTATGGATATTGCCATATATTCGAATAATATTTAGTAAAAAAATAGGTTGTATAAATAGTTTACTTATGATATCATAACTAATTGTGATATGTTATACTAAAAATTCCTTGCTCTTTTAAATGATAGTTTGATTCTTCGTCAATCAAACAACAGGAGAAAAGGGCCAGAGACCAGAAGGAGGTGCACGCAACTATGAATCAATATGAATTAGCCTTAGTTGTAAATGCAAAAATCGAGGATGAAACCAGATTAGCTACATTAGAAGCAACAAAAGAACTTGTTACCAGATTCGGTGGAACAGTTACTAATGTTGATGACTGGGGAAAGAAAAGATTAGCTTATGAAATTCAGAAAATGAAAGAAGGCTATTACTATTTCATCCATTTCGACGCTGATTCTACAGTTCCAAACGAAATCGAGCAGAGAGTTCGTATTATGGAAAATGTAATCAGATATCTTTGCATCAGAAAAGATGCTTAATGCCTAACAACCGGATTTGAGTACAAAGACGTTTGTAGATAGCAAGTGATTGGATTTCTAATCGACTTGTTGACATACTACCCTAAGGCAGAATTGAAAGGGAGGTATTTAACTTATGAATAAAGCTATATTAATTGGCCGTTTGACCAGAGATCCTGAAGTGAGATATTCACAGGGGGAGAATTCAACTGCAATTGCAAGATTTACATTAGCGGTGGATCGCAGATTTAAAAGAGCTGGCGAGACATCAGAAGCAGATTTCATTGGTTGTGTTGCTTTTGGCAAGCAAGCAGAATTTGTGGAAAGATATTTCAAGCAGGGCATGAAAATGGTTCTATCTGGAAGAATTCAGACAGGCAGCTACACGAATAAAGATGGTCAGAAGGTTTATACAACTGATATCGTAGCAGAAGATATAGAATTTGCTGAAAGCAAAGGAAACAGTGATAACTCAGGATATTCCCAGGGTGGATATCAGAAAGAGTTCAGACCTGAACCAAGCTCAGCGATGGGGGATGGATTTATGAATATCCCTGACGGTATTGACGAAGAATTACCATTTAACTAAAAAATAATCATATTAATATACAAGTGAACCTCACGGTTTACTTGCAAAATTAAATCGGATAAGGAGGTCATGATATGCCATTCAAGAGAAATGAAGATAGAGGCGATTCTCCAATGAAGAGAAAATCCTTCGGACGTAGAAGAAAGAAAGTTTGCGTTTTCTGTGCTGACAAAAATCACACAGGTATTGATTATAAAGATGTAAACAAATTAAAAAGATATGTATCTGAGAGAGGTAAAATTCTTCCTAGAAGAATTACCGGAAACTGCGCTAAGCATCAGAGAGCATTAACTGTATCTGTTAAGAGAGCAAGACACATCGCACTTATGCCTTATACAGTAGATTAATAAGTAATATAAGTAGCCGTTACATGACCTAGGTTGTGTAACGGCTTTTTTAATGCATGGAAATGGACAAAAGTAGTATTAAAAAGCTCCAAGAAAAAATAATAGGGCAACCGTATTAAAATATTTACAGCAATATATTTACAAAATATTACAAATGTGTTAAAATTCAAACATAATATGATAAGGAAAAAATTTACATATTTCGAGTTTCTTCATATCCTATGTCTAAAATTAGGAGTGATGTAACTATATAATCAACGAAAAGGGGGTGAATAGTATGGAAAAAGGTAGAAAGGTTTTAAATAAGTCACATAATGCAAATATGCTCAGTACATTTTATGATCTAAATAGTAGTTGTGGCTGCGGTTTGTGCACTTGTGCTGGATGTGTAGCAGGGTTAAATTATGGTAGTACTACGTCGGCTTTTGAGACTAACTACAGAAGTAATTTGGGTATTCACACATCATGATGTGATTAACTATGAGAACATTTGACTGTTTTGTTATACAATCAAATGTTCTCATAGTTAATCATAATAGAAAAGCAATATATCTCAAGAAATAAACCTATAGGGAAATTACCACGAAAGGCATGGTTATTAGTATGATTTATAAGGCATTTAAGGCAAATAGAAATTCATATTTATATGATCGTCAAGAAAATCGCATTGTAAAGATTGATGAAGCGGATTATCAATGCTTTTGTGAATTAGAAAGAGGAAGTATAACAGAAGAAGGCGAAAAAGTAATAAATAAATATAAAACCTATGGATTATGTAAGGAAAATGAATTAGTTGAAATCGAACATCCGAATACAGCAAGCTTAGAATTTTATCTAAATGAAGGTATGGAACAAATTACCTTACAAGTAACTCAAAATTGCAATCTTCGGTGTGATTATTGCGCTTATTCAGGGAAATACGTTAATCGTACACATTCAAAAAATAAAATGAGCTTTGAAACAGCATGTAAAGTAGTTGATTTTCTCATTAAACATTCCAGAGGTACAAAAAAAAGCATAATAGGGTTTTATGGTGGTGAACCATTATTAGAAATCAATCTTATAAAAAAAATAATATCTTATATTGAATCTAATTATGAGGGAAAAGAATTTACTTATGCGATGACAACAAATGCTACGCTGCTTACGGACGAGATTGTTGATTATCTGGTAGAAAAGAATATATGGTTAACGATAAGTATTGATGGACCGAAAAGCATACATGATTTAAACCGATGTTTTGAAAATGGCATGGGTTCATATGATATTATTATAAAAAATTTATCAAGGATGAAAGAAAGATATCCCGACTATTATAGAAATTGCAGTACTAATACTGTGATAAGTCCCAAACAGGAATATGATTGTATTCAAAAGTTTTTTATGGAAGATGATGTAATGGATAGTTTGAATTCAAAAGTCTCATTCATTAGTGATGCGTCAACGAATCGAGCTATTGTTTATGAGGATACTGTATTTATGGAACAGCAAAAAGATGAATTAAAGCAAATGCTATTTATGCTGGGAGCACTTGATAATATTCCAAGAAATTCACTTTTTGGTGATTATGGTCATGAAATTCATCGTAAATACATTTCGTTGCATATGGGAGGATTGCATGCAAAGAAGGGACATCCGAGCGGGCCGTGTATCGCAGGTGGGAAGAAAACTTTCGTAGACATTGACGGTAATATTTATCCTTGTGAAAAGGTACCCGAATGTAAAGCTATGACACTTGGAAACATTAATACTGGAATATCTTTAGAAAAGGCAAAAGACATGATGAATATTGCGCGCATTACGGAAAAGCAATGCCAGAATTGTTGGGCTTTTATTTTCTGCACTTCCTGTGTAGTTGCTTCAATTGATGAAGAGGGTGTTTCGGCAGAAAAAAGGCTGAGTAAATGTAATGGAGTGAGAAGGAACACACTGGAATATCTCAAGAACATAGTGCGACTTCAAGAATACGGATATCGATTTGAAACTGCTATCAAATAATGATTAACAAGGCTTATACATAATATTTAATTTTGCTCTGCAAATTTTGCCTGCAGCCCAAGTTTGCAGCCTTTGAGAAAGGTATGGTTATTTATATGAGTAGTATATTAATATATCCATTTTGTAGAAAGTTCAGTGAATTTGCCAGATGCAGGGAAGCATTAAAAGAATTTGATATAGTTATACCAATTGCTCCTAAAGGGTTTGGGATGGAAGGAGAAGATGTAAGTATTTGTGATGGAGGTAATCCCCTAAATATTAAGATATCAAGCGATTACAATTTAAATATAATCCAAGCGGATGCGGCTTTCTTTGGATACATTGAAGCAAATATATCTTCTGAAAGCTATAAAGAGAAAATAAGAAAAGCAATTGAGTTAAAGAAAAGAGTACTTGTTACGAAAGAGCTAATGGAGTTTCTTGGTGATGTCGAGGAGCTGCGACCGGTGGAACTTATTGATTATACGAATTGTACACAAGAGCAGGAGCTTTCTTCAAAGCTGTTGTCAATTCCTGTTCCGGTTATAGTAATTGCCGGGATTGGAGAAAGGTGTGATAAATTCAGTATTCAGGTGAAATTGGGAAACTTTTTTTCAGAACAGGGTTATCGTGTTTTAAATTGGGGAACGAAGGATTTTAGTAAGCTCTTTGGCATAGAGGCACTGCCCCGATTCTTATTTGAAACCATGGATAATGGCATGAAAATAAGGCAGTTTAATTCTTATTTATATAACAGAGTCATGGAGGAAAATCCGGAAGTTGTTATTATTGGAGTACCTGGTGGTATTATGCAGGTTAATGCATATGAATTTAGCGAATTTGGTGAGTTGGCATTTATAATCAGTAATGCAGTAAAAAGTGATTTAAGTATTTTAAGTCTATATAGCCAGGAATTGAATCAGAATTTTCTGGATCATCTGATTAAACTATGCAGGTATAAGTTGAATTTTCAAGTGGACTACATAAACATAGCAAACACGGATCTGCTTATTTTACCGGAGGAAAAAGAGTGTCAATATACCACAGTTCCATCGGGACATATTATGAATAATATAATAAAGACTCTGGATTATGAAGATGCTTTTTTGTTTAATGCCTTAGATGATAAAAGTATGAGAGAAGCCTGTAATAAAATATTGAGTGAACTTGAGGAGAATCTATAGATAGAGAATAAGAGTGAAAAATCACTTTCCCTTGGAAAGAGCCTGCTTTGCAGTCTCTTTCCTCACATTTTGAGATAGCGCCTTGCGCCATAATGGAGATGAAATATGGATAAAAGAGATGAAAGAATAGCTGATTTGATTGTAATTTTAAAGGAAGTTAAAGATTGTGAAATAGATGATTTGGATAAGGACTTATTCGGACGTTATTATGATTTTACATCTGGGGATATGCTGGATGTCTGTATGGAAATTGAGAAAAGATATAACATAAATCTAAATAGATTTATACATAGTATTGAGGAATATACAATAAATAATATGGCAGATGCTCTAGGCAAGCTTTTAGTGACCAATGCAGGATAATAATATAAAGGTAGCTATTATTGATAATGGCTTAAATCAAGGATTATTTCATGAGCTTACGACAAGACAGATTAAAGCCTATCAAATAAAGGACGGGCTTTGTGTTTTAGAGGAGGGAGATACCTCTCTATATGGTATAAATCATGGGACGGTATGTGCAGCTCTTTTAACCGAATTTGCCAGTGATGCTGAACTGCTAAGTATCTCTCTAAAGGAGCGAGGGGATTTGCCTGTTGCAAACCTAGAAACTGCATTGATTTGGTGTATGAATCATCAGGTTAATGTAATTTGCATGAGTATTGGCATATCACGACTGGTCGAAATTAAGAGGCTAATACCTTTATTTTATGTGCTTGCCTCAAAGGGTATTACTATAATTGCTGCAGGCTCTAATAATGATATTATTACTTATCCGGCGGCTCTGCCAATAGTGATTGGAGTAAGGTATAAGGAACACGATGAAGGTATGTCAGTAATAAAAAATCCACTCGATGGCATTGATATTGAAGCAGATATGCCCCAAGCAAGGATTCTTATAGAATTAGAGGAGACTTACAACTTTGTACCGCCAATTACAAATAGTATTGTTACACCTTATGTAACATCAAAAATAATTAAGTTAATTATAAAAGAGAATAAAAATTACACTTCATTAGAGCATTTAAAGCAAGCGTTTGGAGTGTACGTAAATGCAAATATTAAAGAAGTTAAGGATAACTTTTCAGCAGTTCTAAGGGAAGACTTATTAATGTTAGAAAACATTGAAATTCCGATTATTGGTTTGATTTACGATAAGGACCAAATCAATGCTATGATGGAGCTGTCGATATCTTTACATAATATTTTGTGTAAGAATGATTATAATGGGGTCTTATTTAGTACTACTATAGATCGTGATATAGAAAATAATGTGTTCCATATAGACGAAAATAAAATGGAATCAGACCTTATCAAATATATAGGTATAACTTCTTCAGATATCATTTTGCTGCATTTGCCTAGTTCTGTCCTGTATAAGCAAAGAGTTAGATTTATGGACTTAATCATACAATGTGAAGGCAGTAAATTTGTTTATTGGGAAGAAGAAAAGTTAAATTATATTTGCGAGAATACAGAAAAGTATAATATTTCAGCCCAATATATTTTTAACATAATTGAAGAAACATTTAGATAACTCAATATTTTGATACATATAAATAATGCAAATATCAAACGAGAGGCAGAGTGAAAGAGCTAATGTTAAAAAGAAGCCCCCATTTATGGTTTTTAAAAAGAATCTTAAGTTATTTAGGGCCTTTTAAAAATAAAATATGGATTATTACAGTCTGCCTTGTTCTATCATCCGTATTAGGTTTTTTTCAACCCCTTATACTGCGGCGTATAACTGATAATGGCTTGCTTCAGAAGAATTTGCAGGTAATCATAACGTCCGTTATTTTACTGTTAGGGTTAATTTTATTTAACCAGCTTCTGGAGGTTTTTCAAACAAAAGTTTTTACTGATATTCATAATAAATTTAAATTTACAATCTGGAATCAAGCCTTCAATAAAATATTACATCTCAAAACAGAATATTTTACTGATAAAAATAATTCTCAAATTATTAACTGCTTACAAACTGATGTTGATAATGTTTCCTCCATAATGGATCGTTTTATGATATTAAATATCAGCTTTTTATTCCGAGTAATAAGTGGTGTTGCCGGACTGCTTTTCATTAGCTGGAAACTTACTTTAATAGTTCTTGTAATGGTACCCATAAAGTATCTGACCGTGCAAGCTATATCTAAACATAAGAAAGATAAAATGGAGAGACTGATTGAACATTATTGTGATTTTTCTTCCTGGCTGGGGGACAATATAGAAGGTGTCAAAGATATTAAACTTTGGAATCTCTATAATCAGCGTTACATATTTTTTGAAAAGAAGTTAAAGAGTATTATAAATAGTGAGAAAGCGAATACGATGTTGGACACCTATAATATGTGCAGTGAGATCATACTAGGGTGGGTGGTTACGGGCATACTTTATATTCTTGGGGGGATTCTTGTTGTTAACGGTTCTCTTACAATCGGAGGGGTTTTATCGTTTATTACCTATAGTAATTATGTTACTGGGCCAATTTCTTCTATCATAAATTTGAAATATTTCTTATCTCGAATTTATCCGTCAGGTGAAAGACTTTTTAAATTTCTTGATTTAGAAAATGAGTATACTCCGGAAAATACAATTGAGATAAACAAAGAAAGCCTTGAAATTCAGTTTAAGAACGTAGCATTTACCTATACGGAAAAGGGAGAAGTTTTAAAAGACATCAACTTTTCGGTTTCAAAGGGTGAGAAGGTTGCTATTATCGGGTCAAATGGCAGTGGAAAAACAACTTTAGTAAATTTATTATTGCGCTTCATCGAGCCAGCAAGCGGTGAAATAGAAATTTGTAATGAAAATATAAACCGAATTAGCTTAGAACAATACCGTTCTTTATTTGCGGTAGTGAGTCAGGAACCCTATCTATTTTATGATACTATTCAAAATAATATTAATCTGGATGAATCAGGAAGAGAGGATATGGTTGAGAAAGCGTGTCTGCAAAGCGGAGCCAGCGAGTTTATCAATAAATTACCTGAGAAGGAGAATGCTATAGTAGGGCAAAATGGAGCGAAGCTTTCTGGCGGAGAAAAGCAAAAACTGGCAGTAGCAAGGGCAATAGTGAAGGATTCACCAATTGTAATACTTGATGAAGCTACCTCCGGATATGATGTTGAATCTGATTCCTACCTGCATGATATTATATTGAATCAGCTGATCGGAAAAACTGTAATCATGATAACACATAGGTATGAGAACTTAGTAGGGATGGATAGAGTTTACCGGTTATCAGAGGGAAAATTAGAATTTGAAAGGTAAGTAGAGTGGTATATTAGTTAAGATAGCCGTTACACAGTATAGGGTGTGTAACGGCTATCTTAATTAATATACCACTCATATCAAACTTAATAGAGTTTTCGCCACTTAAAATAAAAAGTACATTGTCTAAGAGAGCATATATGGCAGGTGCCTTCAGCTGGGAATATAAATAGATTTACAATGGAATATATTTACATAATATAAAATATAATGTATAGTAACAATTGTTACGTAACATTTGGTGCGAAAGGGGAAAATAATGCCGCCACAAACAATTGTTTCGAAAGAAGCCATTTTAGAGACTGCTTTTCAGCTGACTAGAGAACAAGGATTTCAGGCTGTGAATGCCAGAGTGATAGCAAAGAAACTGGGATGTTCCACTCATCCAATCTTTCGGGCATATTTAAATATGTCTGAATTAAAAAAAGATTTATTTGCTTATATTGAAAATTTTTATAATCAATTTATCGAGAGTCGAATGTCGGGGAGTGATATATTTCTTAGTATTGGATTGGCATATGTTCAGTTTGCCAAGTTAGAAAGTAATTTGTTTCATATGATTTTTATGAGTCATAATTTTGAGCTAGATGATTTATTAGATTTGATTAATCAGGAAGATAATCGTGAGATCATTCGAGTAATATCTTCATCATCAGGGTTGGATGAAGACAGAGCAAAGGAGTTATATCTTAATGTCTGGCTTTATACCCATGGAATTGCATCCATGCTATCCATGAATAATATCCGGTTATCAGATAATCAAATTGAGACAATGTTGAAGGAAGCATATATCGCATTTTTAAAAAAGGAGAAAAAAGAATGGAACAGCCAAGAAGATATATACGAATAGATGTGATATTGATGACCATTATGGTATTAATCTCACTTACTTCATTGCTGAATATCAAGAGGGGAGATTTATCAATTGCTGGGATGTCAACAATATTTGGCGCAGTACTGTTTTTTGTATTGATTAAAAGAAACAAACGGCAGGGCATTTCAATTGGTATAAGTAGAAAAAGTTTATTAAACGATATTAAATCAAGTTGGCTATTTATTATTATGCCAAGTATAATTAATGTAATCTGTATTGTTATTTCAAGTCTTTTACTGCCAGATTATATTGAGCATGTATTAGGGCGTACGGATAGCTTAATTTCCTTTGAAATAATTATATTGATGGTAATTGAATTTATTATTTTTGCTTTTCTCGAGGAAATCTCCTGGAGGGGGTTTCTGCAGAAGCATTTAGGTCTTTATACAAATCCTACAGTTTCGATTATTATTACCTCAATATTTTTCGCTATCGGACATGTAACTAAAGGAGATCCGATAATTGTAACTTATGATGTGTTTTTTGTATTTCTCAATGGTATTTTTTATGGTCTTGTGTATGATAAGACAAAGAATGCTTTTGCCAGTACGTTATCACATTTTGTTGCAAATTTTACTGGAGCTTTAATTTTTATATGGTTTTTTTAAGCAGTAAAAGCCGTTATACGTTGTTGGACGTGTAACGGCTTTTTCACCTAAGCAATTAAATTGGGTTTCTATATTATGACAGCTGGTACAAAGTCTAAAGTGGAATTTAAATAAAATTTACGATACCTCGGGTACCATCTATTTCAACAAAGTCTCCATCATTTAAAAGAGTTAGAACATTCCTTACATAATAGATTTCTGGTATATTCATTTCCCTTGAAACAATTCCCAGATGATCGAAAGGAGATCCATTTTCGAAGATTAGTCCTTTTACGCGACTTAATAAATGAGTTATATCAGAAGCATGCCCATGGTATACAACTAGAATACAATCATCATCGATACTCTGTGGGATTCCTTTTATTACTTTTCCTTTCATTGTTCCATTAAAAGTAGCAACACCATATAAGATATAGATTTATACATAGGCCACTTATTAAGAAATAGCGAACTCGAAGGTTATTTATAACCCGGAGATTGGATAATACAAATCACATTCACAGTATTGCTTATTACACTTGGCATAATTAATCCATTCAAAGTGAAACTGTTCTTTTAAGTCAAACTGAATGGTTGGCCTCCACACTTCCTCTACATATCTCCAGATGGACCTTAAGGTTTTTGATGAAATATCTTCAGGCCGATGTGGACCCATATATGTAAAAACACCATATTTATGCGGACTAATATTCTTTTGTTTCATGTCAGGGGCAAGGATACTGTTATGGTTAACTTGAACCGAGGGTTGGTAATATGTAAAATCCGTGAAATCTTTCGGAATGGAGGTATAACCAACGTAAATATCCTTATCTACAGGATTTATGACCTCAGGGCGGTGATGATAGAAGAAATCTACACCAACTTTGTTTGCGGTTTGATTTAGTAGATTATCCATAACATTTATTTTATACTCAATTCCTGCAATTGATAATACTGGTAAAACAGAAATGGAGCGAAAAAAGATTAATCCTTCTCCTGCGCAGTTTATAAAGTCAGCATTAAAACGGTCCAATATCTTAAGAGGAGAGGGATGACGTCTCCACTTGGCAGGAGTGGTATTATACTCCTCTTTGAACACGCGGTTATAAGTACGTTCACAACCAAAGGAGTATTTACAGGAAATGTACTCTATACTGCTCTTTGCATTCATTAAATCACCTAAAGATTGGGCAATCCTGCGTCTTCTTACATATTCCATGAGGCCAGTTGAGGTTGCACCCTTCCAGACACGAAGCAGGTGGAATTTTGACATATTCACATTCTCTGAAATGGTATCTAAATTAATATCTTCAAGAAGGTGATTCTCAATGTATTCAGTTGTATCCTTAATAATGGTCAACAAATTATTGTCCATAATATGCCTCCAAGCTCTGTAAATGAGGGTTTGCATTCCTTCACAGAACACCCACCCACCTAATCAATGATATAGTAAAGCTTATGTTCATGTTGCTACAATTGTTATGCGATAGTAAGCTTGCAATAATTATAGCACAGCAAAATATTAATGGATAGAAAGGGGTCAACGAAAAATAAACTCCGCAATTTTTGTCCAGTTTCAGAACTAACACCGCAATTTTTGTCATGTAATAGTTTTATAGAATTGTATAATGATACCAGATATAACGAGAGATTCACAGTGGGATGGGAACGGCTCTTGTGTCAACAGACAAACGTTGAATGGAGGATGGAAGGGTATGGATCAGAATCTAAAAAATGAATTAACGCTACGTTATCGTGCAGCGGCTGACAGCTTTGTTGAGAAGATAAAGAAGGATGTCAATGTAGTAGCGGTTATTATCGGAGGAAGTTTGGCTTACGATCAGGTCTGGGAGAAAAGTGATATTGATGCTACCATTATTGTAAGAGACCAGGTATTAAAGAACGATAGCTTCTGTGTTGTAGAGGATGATATTACAATTAATTTATATGTATGCACCAGGAGTAGTTTTAAACGATTCCTTGAAAGTCTTGGGGGAGGCTCTTTTTTACATTCCTTTTATGCAAAAGGGAACATAGTGTATTCTACAGAGGAAAGTCTTTACGAGTATTTTGAAGAATTTAAAAGGTTTGGCAAGGATGACTTGGAGGAGAATGTATTTTTCCTGGCTTGTGAATTGGTTAATTATTATGAGAAATGTCTGAAATGGCTAAAGGTGAAGGAAGATCCTCTATATGCACAATATTATTTATTAAAGGCGGCGGAAAGCATATCAAGAATTGAAATTTGCCTGGCTGGAGAGATACCAACAAGAGAAGCAATTGTAAAAGCTTCTTTCATTAATCCGGAATTAATGTCGATATACTATACCAATGCCATGTCACATCATTACAGTATACCAGAGATATTTGCAGCCATAGAGAAGATGAACCAGTATATGGAGCAGCATCTTGATATCATTAAAAAACCAATCGTCAAGTATATGTCCGATGGCGAAATGAAGACCGTTACCATGATTACAAAATACTTTAAGACAGATGGTCATATGATCATTGGTATCCTGGAGTATCTGGCAGATAAGGGTGTAATTGTAAAGGTGTCTCAGACGATTAAAGTAACTCCAAAGAGCAAACTTGCAGTGGAAGAAATTGCTTATCAATATATAGGATAGAAAACTACTGGAAAGGTCAATACGAAAGGAGCACATATATGTCAGTGCGTTCAACAATTGAAATATCAGGAGCAAAGCAAAATAACTTAAAGGATATCTCAGTTGAGATTCCCAGAGATAAACTAACCGTAATCACAGGGGTATCGGGGTCGGGGAAATCATCTCTGGCATTTGATGTTATTTATGGAGAGGGACAGAGGCGATTCCTTGATTCAATTTCTAATTTTGCAAAGAGTCGCATTAGTCAGCTCAAAAAAGCAAAGGTAGATTATGTGAGAGGTTTGTCGCCAGTCATCGCTATTGAGCAGAAGAAAGGGAATAACAATCCCCGTTCCACCGTGGGCACAGTGACAGACATTAACGATTACTTAAGGCTTTTGTATGCGACTGCAGGCGTGGGGGAGTGTCCGGAATGCGGTCAACCTTTAAAGCAATTATCAGCAGCACAGATAGCAGAACGTATTACTTCCTTGCCCCTAGGAACGGTCATTGAGCTACGAGCACCCATTTATAAAATTTACGGAGAGGACTATAACTATACCTTTCAGCAATATAGGGAAAAGGGTTACAAAAACTTAATGGTAAATGGTACTCCTTTTTCGCTTGCAGATAAGGAGGAACTTGACGAAACAAAAACATATTCTATGGAACTCATCATTGATCGCTTTACACTTAAGAAGGATTCGTATATTCAGATTACCAAAGCGATTGAGGCGGCTATGCTTTCTCTGGAAGAAGAAATTATGATTAAGGTGGAGATTCCTGGGGAACAGGTTCCAGACTTTTATGAAGGTTTTGCCTGCCCGGAACATCATATGTTCCTTTGTGATATGCAGCCTTTTCATTTCTCCTTTAATTCACCGGTTAGTGCCTGCCATACCTGTATGGGGGTTGGGATGTCCTATGTGGTGGAGCCTCGCTTTCTGGTGGTGGCAGCAGAAAAGAGCCTGAATAAGGGTGCATTAAAGAGTACGGTGTATAACATCAATGGAAAAGACAGCTATCGAGGAATTATGCTTTACAGCTTATCACAGCAATATGAGTTCAGCTTGGATACCCCCTTTAATGAACTACCGAATGAAATCATTGACCTGCTTTTCTATGGAACCAAGGGAGAAACTGTATTGATGCAACAACCACCAGAGGCGAAAAAGAAAAATTGGATTGTTGGCAGAGAAATGCCTTTCTGGGGTTATGTTCATGAGATGGAGCACTGGTATCGTCAGTATATTAGAAAAAGCTCCACTGCAGAGGCTTTTGAACCCTCATTTCTTAAGGATTGTATGATTGAAAAGGTCTGCCCGGAATGCAATGGCGCAAGACTTAAAAAACAGCGTCTTCAAGTTACAATCGGCGGTAAAAATGTGGATGATCTTAGTAGAATGCAGTTGCCGGAGATTCATGAGTTCTTAAAAACTCTTACATTTCCAATTGAAATCAGAGATGTGGCAGAAACCATCATTCGTGAGATTCTCAATCGCATTGGTTTATTGATAGATATCGGGTTACACTACATTAACTTAGGCAGAAGAAGTGATAGTATGTCTGGCGGAGAGATGCAGAGAATTAAGATGTCCACACAGATTAGCAGTGAACTGATGGGCATGCTCTATGTCATGGATGAACCTAGTATTGGGTTACATCCTAGGGATTCTGACAAGGTTATCGAGACTATGAAGAAGCTTCGTGATATTGGAAATACAGTCATCGTGGTGGAACATGATTTAGATACCATAAGAAATGCAGATCATATTATTGAGATTGGCCCAGGTCCAGGTATTCATGGTGGTAACGTGGTTGCAAGCGGTACCCTTGAGGATATTATGAAGGAAAAAAGTTCTGCAACAGGGCAATACCTATCAGGTGATGCAAATATCGAAGTACCCAAGCAGAGAAGAAACCTTGGTGATAATTTTTTATCCATTCAAGGAGCTAGAGAAAACAACTTAAAAGAAGTGGATCTTGATGTTCCGCTGGGAGTATTTCTATGCGTGACTGGAGTTTCAGGGTCCGGCAAGAGCTCGCTGATTAATGAGATTCTATATAAGCAGTTAAAAATTGATAAGACAGGTGCTCGAATTATGCCTGGTAAACATGATTTCCTGTTTGGTTCCGACCTGATTAATAATGTCATTAATATTGATCAAACTCCTATTGGTAGAAACAGTAAGTCAAATCCTGCAACTTACATCGGAATCTTTGATAAGATTCGTGATTTGTTTGCCAACCAACCAGCAGCTATAGAACGAGGTTACACAGCACTGGATTTTAGTTTGACACATGCCAATGGAACTAGATGTGAACACTGCTCAGGAGATGGAATCATTGTCACAAACCTGCAGTTTATGGCGGATATAGAAACAATCTGCCCAATGTGCAAGGGAATGCGCTACAGTGAAGAAGGTGTAGAAGTAAAATATCGTGGCAGGAGTATCGCTGATGTTCTCAACATGACAGTAGAAGAAGCACTGGATTTCTTTAAAGAGAATACGTATCTTAAACACAAATTAAGGATTATGCAAGAGCTTGGGCTGGGATATCTCTGTCTTGGCCAAAGCTCAACCACTCTATCCGGTGGTGAAGCGCAAAGAGTTAAGCTTGCCTATGAATTATCAAAGATTAAGCGAGGTGCGCATAATTTATATATCTTAGATGAACCAACGACTGGGCTTCATATGTCAGATATTGCAAAGCTTTTAATTAGTTTGAATAAATTAGTTGATCAAGGGCATTCGGTGATTGTAATCGAGCACCATCTGGATGTGATTAAGTCAGCCGACTACATTATTGATATGGGTCCTGAAGGCGGTGCGCAGGGTGGATATGTGGTTGCAGAAGGCACACCGGAACAAGTAGCTAGGGTAAAGGAGTCATATACTGGTAAGTATCTTAAAAATATGATGGTATGAAAATCAAGTAATAAAAAATGAAACTATGCTCCTTGGTACTAAACAGTTACAAAACAATGAAATAAAATGGAACTGTTTTCCTTATTATGCTGTCTAATTCTTGTAAAGCAAAGATAACGGCCGGTATCTTTGAAATTACAGGTGGTTAAAGCATAAATCTTGAGGAGGATAGTTATGAAAAAAATATTAGTAGTAATTTTATGTCTTATGCTTATTATGACTTGTATTCTTACCGGATGTTCAAAAAAAGAGAATGGATTAGTAGATAAAGCTGGTGAAAACATAAACAGTCAGAACAATAAATCGAACGAAACACAGAGTGTACAAGATGTGCAACAGTCACAAGGAACAGAAGTGCAAGAGGAGCAAGAACTTAAGGCTGCGGAGAACACGCAAGATACGCTAGAGAATAATTCAACAAGTATTTTTGATATGGATGGCGGAATGGCGGTGACTCAGGATACGGATATGTCGATTAACGGAAGTATAGAATATGGCTGGGAGGAGCCACTGCCTCCTACATCTGAGGAATATGCCAAGATTGATGAGGCAGGGTTTTTAAACACAACACAAAATCCTCTTTCCACTTTTTCCATTGATGTGGATACCGCATCCTATGCAAATCTAAGGAAAAACATTAATTACGGATTGTTACCGGAAAAGGACGCAGTTCGAATTGAGGAAATGCTCAATTACTTCTCCTATGAATACAAAGAACCGACTGGAGACATTCCCTTCTCAATTAATACAGAAATAGGCAGATGTCCCTGGAATGAAGAAAGCTATCTTCTGAAGGTAGGAATTCAAGGTAAGAATGTGGATATGGAGTCCCTTCCTAAAAGTAATCTAGTGTTTCTAATTGATGTATCGGGTTCCATGGATGAAGCAGATAAATTACCCTTATTACAAAATGCATTTTCACAGCTGGTACAAAACCTTGGTGAGAATGATAGAGTATCGATTGTGGTGTATGCAGGCAATTCAGGAGTAGTATTAAACTCGGTTTCGGGAAATGAGAAAAGAATAATCTTAGATGCTATAGGCTCTCTTAGTGCAGGCGGCTCGACTGGTGGCGCAGAGGGAATTGAACGTGCCTACCAACTGGCAGAGAAAAACTATATTCAAGGCGGGAATAATCGTGTAATTCTTGCGACCGATGGCGATTTTAATGTCGGACCATCCTCACCGGAAGAATTGGAAGTATTAATAGAAGAGAAGAGAGAAAGTGGAATCTATTTAAGTGTGATTGGATTTGGCTCCGGTAATTTAAAAGATAATCGTATGGAGACTCTTGCGGATAAGGGCAACGGTAATTATTCTTATATCGATTCCCCCAAGGAAGCAAAGAAGGTTCTTGTGGATGAAATGTCAGGTACTCTTCTTACCATTGCAAAGGATGTAAAAATACAATTGGAGTTCAATCCATACTATGTAGATTCTTATCGCTTGATTGGTTATGAAAACCGTGCTCTAAAGGATGAGGATTTTGAAAATGATGCAGTAGATGCAGGGGAATTAGGCGCGGGTCATAGTGTTACTGCAATTTATGAAATTGTACCTAGTAGAGTTGCAATTTCTGAACAAGAGCAGAAAGAGTTAAAGTATCAATCTCAGGAAGTAGTAATTAAGGATGAATATAAGGATGAAATAACTGAAATAAGACTACGTTATAAAAAACCAGATGGAGACACAAGTAAAGAGATTAAACAGGTGGTATACCTAAGTAACGTTTTGTTAGACCGGATAAACCTATCGAAGGACTTCTATTTTTCGGCAGCAGTCGCTGAATTTGGAATGCTGTTACGAGGTTCCGAGTACATGGGCAATACAACCACTGAGACCATACTTGAACTGGCAGAACAAGGTTTGGGTGAGGATCAAGGTGGATACCGAAGCGAATTCATTGATATCGTGAAATACTATAAGGATTTATTTTCTTACCAGTGGTAGGTAATAATTGTTATTAACTTAGGTTGACAATGTTCCATTCCTTATAATTAACTAATAATAGACCCAATAATACCTAACTAAAAATTAGTTAGGTATTATTTATAAATAGCTACTTGACAATACATAGTAGTACAATTATACTTTCAATTAACTACTCGACTATGCAAAGTAGTATGGATTATAATTTCTAAACTGTAATAAAATGAAATACGCTGCAGGAGGTAGGATGGAAGACTCTCAATTATTAAAAGGTATTCTTGAAGGTTGTATTTTATCGGTAATAGCCAGGGGTGAAACCTATGGTTATGATATTCTCTCTGTATTAGAAAATCATGGCTTTCGCAATCTTCAGGAGGGAACCCTATACCCTGTTTTGGTGCGACTTGAAAAGAAAAAAGCAATTCAATGCCGGATTGGTGTATCTCCTTATGGTCCTAAGCGAAAGTACTATTCCATAACCCAAGAAGGAGAGGAACAATTAAGACAATTTATCTTATCCTATGAGAATATAATCAAGGTAACCAATTCCGTTATCTATAAGGATAATTACGAAGAGCTAAACAGGAAGGGAGAATAAAAGCTATGGGCCTCTATTATGAAACGAAGGAATATAGAGTTGGTTTAAATCAGTTAAAAGATGAGTATGCCATTGCCTATAAAAAGGCAGCAACCTATATTCATACGGTTAATGTGTATGGTTTGGAGTTGGAAGAAAACTGTCTGCTACAAGTTATGGACGACTTTCTCACAGCACAAAAGGAAGAGAAACCGTTATATAAAATAACAGGTTCCAATTTAAGAAGTTTTTGTAATAGAATAATAAAAGCAGAGGCAGAGCGTGCCTCCTATGGGATTGTTTACTGGCTGCAGATTATACCTATTAGCGTTTTGACTTATTCAATTTTAATTTTCTTATTTACATTTGTTTTATCGGATAGTAAGGTGGCCTGGTACAGCATTCATACTATTACGCTGAAGGGCAGTGTTTTACTGTTTGCAGGTATTGTTGCTCTTATCTATGTATTCAAAAGAATTCTGGCAAATATTCTTTTTAATAATTTTATATTATCAAAAATAACAAATATAGCTATGATTATTATAGCTGCTATTATTATAAATGAGTTCTTTGAGCAAGGGGATAAGTTAGTGCCGATATCTTTACAGCTCTCAATGCCAATCTTTATAGTTTTGAACGTGTTGGCAGTTATTGCTGCCATATGGTGCATTCAATACGTAAATAAACGAAAAATCAAATATAAGATAATTCCTGAAGATGTCATAGCAGATGAAATTGATAAAAGAATCTGTCCAACCTGCAGCAAGGAGCATGATTGTGATTATCCGGTATGTCCCTATTGCAAGCATGTCTATATAGAATTTCTTAACGTGATAGATTAGAAGCTTAAAGCATTGGTGAGGTGTTTATTATCTTAGGGCAATATACAATGATTATTATAAATAGATAGTATGAAAGTAATAAATAAGCCTCAATTGGACCAATAGTTAAAATCAGGTCATATAGAGGCTTGTTTTATTGAATAATAGGAAATATAAGTTGTATTGTAATTAGAGACAATTAGTAATACGTCCTATAGAAACTCTTTATCATGTGCCTTAAAGAACTCATAATAGGTGCGTACATTTTCCAGGTCTGTCCACCGTTCCACGCTAACGGGATTGTTATCAAGGTTATATATTTTGGCTCCTCGCATAGATAAAAGAAAGGGTGAGTGGGTTGATATAATGAATTGGCATCCAAAGAATCGAGCTGACTCCTCCAGGAAACTTACTAATTCTATTTGGCGTTTGGGAGAAAGACTGTTTTCCGGCTCGTCCAATAAATAAAGCCCATTTTCTCCTATTTTTTCAGTGAAATATATAAATGCACTTTCCCCGTTGGAATATTCCCTGATATTATCCATTAATTCGCTTCTTACAAATCGAGATTGGGTTTTACTTCTACTTTTATTAACTCTTCTTAGTTGCTCATAATCAGCCATGGATTTCATCTGAAACTGGGAATATTTCGTCTCCAGATATTCATCATAAAGTCTTTCTCGCTTTATATCGATTCCTTCGTTCATATTACGAATAGTTAACATATAGTCAAACACGTCATCACTGGTAATGATTCTACTGTTTTTACTAATGTCTTCTTCTAGGTTTGAAGCACACAGTTTCACATAGTCGGGGAAAAAATTAGACTTGTTATAAATGGAGTCACGATTTACACCAGTCTTTTCTGCTATTACATTCAATGCTGTTGATTTACCGGAACCATTACCGCCATATAAAACAGTTACAGTATCAAAATCAAGCCGGTCAAGATCGTGACCAGATAGTATTTTAAAGGGATAATAGGAATCATAGCAGGTTCTTTTGATTCCAAGTATAAAATCAAATTCTTTATCAGCATTCGGGAACGTGAAGCTTTTCAAATATACCATAGCACCCTCCAATCTTAACTGTTTAATACTTCAATTTTACTATAGGATACAAAGGCTAACAAGTATTAAAGTTGAATATTTACGAAACGGCATAAGTTCATATGTAAAACCAGAATAGAAGATTAGTGTGATTAATAATACTATTTAAAAGGGCTGCCATTTAACGGCAGCCCTTAAAATAAGTATATAAAACTTATTTAATTACAGCTGGAATTTATTGATTTGATTTTTCAGAATCTCAAAAGCCTCATTTAAGTTAGCAACACTATTTGAGAACTCTTCTGTACTGGAAGCAACTTCTTCAATGGAGGCAGAAATCTCTTCTGTAGAGGACGCATTTTCTTCAGAAATTGCAGATAAATTGGTTATGTTATCAATTATCTGATTCTTATCCTGATTAATACGTTCAATACTATTTGTAACATTGACCACCTTATCCAATGCTATTTTTACATTTTCAAATATGTTTTTAAAGGTATCAGAGGTCTCCATTACGATAGCATCTTGTTTGGAAATGGTCTGTCCTACGGAATAAACCTCTTCTACCGTCTCCTCTGCCTGTGCCTTGATTAGGTCAACCATATCTCTTATCTTAACTACGGATTTATTAGACTCAACCGATAACTTACGTACTTCTTCGGCAACAACCTGAAAGCCTTTGCCATGTTCACCAGCTCTGGCAGCTTCAATGGAAGCATTTAAAGCCAATAAGTTAGTTTGAGCTGCAATACCTTTGATTACATCCGTTATGGTAACAATACTATCTGTGCTTTGATTAATGGCAATTACCTTGTTGTTAGCGTTTTCACTGGATTTTAAAGTGACTTTATTGCTTTCTACCAGTTTGTCTATTGTAGTGAGGGCATTCGTTACAATTTCCTGAGTTTGCAGGAAGAGGTGGTTCATTTGCTCAATTTCTATGGTAATTTCACTAATTTGCTTACTTAAGCTTTCAACATTCGTAGCAGTACTATTTGTATCTTCCGCTTGTGAAGAGGTACTGTTAGCAATATCTTGTACACCGGAAGCCATATCGGCAAATACTCTGGCAGTGCTGTCGGAGAGTACTGCAATTTTCTTAGCATTGCCACCTGCAATGTCTGCAGTCTCATTAATCATTTCAACTAAGGTTCTAAGCTCGTCCACCATATAATTATAGGTTTCATCCAATACTTTAATTTCACCAGATGCCTTAATTTTATGACGTTCTACGCCAAGATTACCATTACTTAAATTTTTCATTCCTTCTGTAATAAGTAAAATAGGTTTCACTAAGTACCTGGAGTAAGGAATTGTAATTGCTATGCCAATAGCGGCTGCAATTGCTAAGGATATCGCAAGCCTTACTAAGATTGCGTCGGCACCTTCGTTAAATTCCATCATATAAGCACTGGCACTAATAATCCAACCCCAATTTTCGTCAACTTTGGAATAAGAAATCTTTTCCTTTACAATTTCGGAATTAGGTAAGGTCCAATCGTAATAGACAAAACCTCCTCCTTCCTGACCTTTTTTAATGATATCTTGAACAAAGTGGTTACCTTTTTTATCTACCAAATCCCATACGTTCTGTCCCTCAATGGAAGGATGTGCAATTTCGAGACCATCATCCCCATAAGCTACAAGATAGCCATTTTCACCGAACCTCATTTTATCACTGATTGGTCTGGTACCATCCGCCTGTTTCTTGCCGAGCATATATTCTTTTACTTGCTCTTGAGCTTCTTCCAAGGTGAGTTTCCCGGCTTCAACAGCTTCATTTTTAAGGCTAATCAGCTGTAAAGTAGCATTTACATTATTAATTAGCATGTTTTCGCCTTGAACATCCAATTGATTTTTTGCTACCAGGTAGCTGCTGATTCCAATAAAGGTGGAAGGAATTAATAAAAATAACATGGAAAATAGAATTAACTTTGTTTTTAAACCTGTACTTTTTAACGACTTTCTTGTAAATAACGTATTCATGCCCTTTGGCAATTTCATAAATGGTACTTCCTCCTAAAATATATTTACATTATGCAATATTACTTGCTAGTTACCAGAAATTTACACAAAATTCATTATTTCGACAACTTTCTTCTATTATATTATGAATCTTTTCAGATTACAATTAGCAAAATAAAATTTGGTAAAAAATTAGTAAAGGTTACTATTATTAAATTAATTTTAACTATTTTATAGTGTTTTTAATAGAAGTATTAAAAACTTCATTTAATAGACATTTATTTAACGATAAAACACATGGGTAAATATTGTTATAAAAGGAAGTTGATGATATAATTAGAAAAAAATAGAATATAATGTCGTTTAAATAATAATGACATTATAACTTTGAAATATAATTAAGGTACGGAGGAAGAATCTATGGCTATTGCTGAGGTAATAAAGTACGAAGGGACCCCTAATGTGTTTGCCTGGAAATATCCCAATAGTGAATTAGGAACCTGGACACAGCTGATTGTTAATGAATCACAGGAGGCGGTTCTATTTAAAGGTGGTAAAGCATTGGATGTTTTCGGCAGCGGAAGACATACTTTGGAAACCGCTAATATACCTGTACTTAATCATATTATTAATCTCCCGTTTGGAGGGAAGTCTCCATTTACGGCAGAAGTATGGTATATTAATAAGATTTATTCTCTGGATATTAAATGGGGAACAGCAACTCCAATTCAGCTACAGGATCCCAAATACGGTGTGTTTGTCCCGGTGCGTTCTTATGGACAATTTGGTATTCGCGTTACAGACTCTAAAAAGTTTCTTGTCAAGCTTGTTGGAACGCTTACTATATTTGATGAAAGCAATATTTTAAAATATTTTAGAGGATTATATCTAACAAAGACAAAGGATACTATTTCCTCTTATCTTGTACATAAACAAATAAGTATACTTGAGATCAATGCATATCTGGACGAAATGTCAACCTTTATGAAAGAGCGTATCGAGCCTGTAATGGAGGAGTATGGCATCAGTTTGGTTAATTTTTATGTGAATGATGTCAGTGTGCCAGAAGAGGATCCGGCAGTAAGAAAATTAAAGGATGCTTTGGCAAAACGAGCTGAAATGAATATTATTGGATATGACTATCAACAGGAACGTTCCTTTGACACTTTGGAAGGAGCTGCAAACAATCAAGGTGCATTATCTTCCGGTATAATGGGAGCTGGCTTGGGCTTGGGTATGGGTGTCAACTTAGGCAACTCAATTGGCAATCAATTCGCCGGTATTACAAAAGAATTAGATACAACAGCGAAAAGAACCAAAGAGTGTCCAAAATGTCATGATGTTATGGATATTAACTCTCGTTTTTGTTCTTCCTGTGGATTAGATACAACCGAACAGAACACGGAAAAAAATGATACGGTTAAATGTAGTAGCTGTGGCAAGTCCTATTCAAAAAAGATTAAGTTTTGTCCTGAGTGTGGGGATAAATATTCTCCTTGTCCGAAATGCGATGCAGATCTACCGAATGGAGCAGAGGTATGTACGGAATGTGGTTATGAATTACCTGTTCCTTGCCCACAATGTGGAAATCCTATTGAAGGTAAGAATTTGAAGTTTTGTACCGAATGCGGTACATCATTGCTTAAAAAATGCCCTAAATGCGACAATGCAGTGGCAGGCAGCCCTAAATTCTGTCCAGAATGTGGTGAAAAACTATAAAATAGGAGGATAAAAGATGAAAAATAGAATAGTAAAGGCTACCGAAATTATTGGTCTTGTACTGATAGTGGTAACAATTGCTCAATTCTTTCTTTTAACAAATAAAAAAGAATTAATTGACTGGATATGTATTGGTCTGATCTTACTTGCGGAATTAATTATGATAACTGCAGTTTTATATATTGAAAAAAAATTGGTAGTTAGAAATGCTATCATGTTTCGAACAGGGATGTATATCGTTATAGGGGGCTTTACAGGTGCATCTATTTTAACCTCTATACTATTTCAAGTTTTGTTCCGTGATGCATTGCGCTATTTATTTGCAATTCAGCTTATTTTAATAGCAATCTTTGCTATAATAATGGTTGTGGTATATCACAGTTCCTTGTACATAGGTAATATGAATTCTTCAACAAAACAATCCATTAGTAAAATGAATGCACTTCTAAATAAAGTAGAGCTGATTCAAAGTGTTCACGGTAACGGAAAATTAAAATTAGCGTTGAATCAATTAAGCGATGCGGTGCGTTTTTGTGATGTATCTACAACTGTTGCTATAGATGAAACCATAGGGGACAGGCTTGTAGAGCTCCATTCAATGATAGAGGTGAATAGCGAAGCACAGCTAGAAGCAACTAAAAAATTAATTCAGGATATTATGTTGCTGGTTAAGCAAAGATCACAGGAAGTAAAGCTGCTTAAGGTAGGAGGAGTATAGAGTGTTTCAAGATATTAATTCAAAAAAAGCGATTACTAGAAGCCGGAGTATAGGTTTAGTTCAAATTGTACTTGGTGGAGTTTTTACATTGATGTTTGGGTTATCTTTTATAGTGTGTTTTGCGGATTTGTTTGATCCGGAAGGCACATTAACAATTGGAGTTGTTATTTTCGTTCTGGTCTTCCTTTTACTATCGATTTATCCTTTCATACGAGGAATACGAAGACTTATTATAACGGATATGTGTGCAAGTTACATGATGTTGTTAAATCAAAGCGATTCTCATTCTATAGCACAACTGGCAGATTTCCTTAAGGCACCAGCAAATTCAGTTCAAAGAAATCTTGAATTAATGATAAAAAAGAAATATATCAATGGCTATATTGACTTAAATACAAAGACAATTAGAAGTTTACATAGCTATGGCTACAAATATACGAATCCTGTACCAAATACAAATCCCAATCCGAATGTTATTAACACAATGAAAGCTGTGGAATTCACCACTTCAAAATGCAACAATTGTGGAGCAACACTTAAGATACAAAAAGGAGTTACAACCGATTGTGAATATTGTGGATCTCCAATTCAATAGGTATCGAAGGATAAATGTTATTTCACAGTGATTTATAAATTATAAAGAATAACATAGAGGGATAATCTTTCTGGTGTATGTTAGTAAAGCACTTTTAGGAATATCCCTTAAAATTTATGAAAGGTATAGGTGAAACTACGGGTCATTTCATCTTGCATACAGAAGTAGCTCGGCTGACTTATAAAAGTTTTTAGTTATAGTGAAGGCATAGTTAAATAATAGTAATTGTTATCATTATAGGTCATTAATTAGAAAATGAATTATAAAATAACTAATTTTAACTTTTGCAATAAACTGTTGACAGTTAAAAAAACTAAATGTATACTTTGCATATAAAAAAGGTATGAAATAAAACGGAACGATGGAACATATCGGGTTGTATTCCCGTAATATATTGAAAGAACGTTCCGCGGCATGGAAAGTATGTTTTTACTTTGCTTTCAAAAGAATGGAGGATGTTATGTTAACAACAAGGAATAAGATTGTAAAATTATTTAGCCTTTTACTTATACTAGTGATTGGGGTTTCTCTCATCGGTTGTAGTAAGTCGGGCGATAAGAATAATGAGACAGTTACGGATACGCCAGCTACACCAACCACAGGTGCAAGTACCCGTGAGAAGATTGTTAATATTGGTGTAACTGATACTCTGCAATCTCTAAATCCAATTTTATTAAATGGAGGAGAGATTAACAAATATGCGACTGGTATGATGTTTTTACCACTGGTTGACTTAGGTCCGGATTTGAGTTTTGAGCCAATGCTGGCGGATTCTATCACAACGGAGGATAATTTGAATTTTGTGGTACATATTGATGATGCCGCAAACTGGTCTGATGGAACACCAGTTACAGCGGAGGACGTTGTTTTCACGGCTCTTCGTATAGCCAGTCCTGTGGTAGCAAACCCTTCTATGATGTATTATGCTTTTGAAGGTGTTGGTGAGGATGGCTTTGTGGAAGAAGGTGCAACCAGTATTTCTGGTATTGTAGCGATGGATGAAAAGACAGTACAATTTACTACAAAGTATCCGATGGCGTTAACTACCTTTGAGAATACCTATGCACGTTATCTTTTGACCCTGCCGAAGCATAAAATAGAAAGCATTCCAGAAGCAGAGCTGTCTACTAACGAATGGTTTAATAAACCGGATGTAGTAAGCGGACCCTATATTGTGACTGATTATGATGTAAATCATTATATCTCCTATACTAAGAATGATAATTACTGGAGAGGTGATGTAAACATTGATAAGTTGAATATTAAGATTGTAACTGGCAGTCAGCTTTATGCAGGCTTGCAGTCAGGCGAAATTGACTTTATCCAGCAGACCATGGGTGTAATTCCCCAGGAAGATTATACAAGTGTTGAGGCCCTTGAAAACGTAAAAAGTGTATACGGAGCTCCGGTAACAAACCAGTCCGTATTTATTCAGACACAGAATGAAGCGGTATCCGATCCTAGGGTAAGGCAGGCAATTGTATATGCGATTAACAGAGAACAGTTAGTAAGTGGTTTGTTAAATGGGAATGGTGAGGTAGTAGATGGCTTCTTATCCTCTGCAAGTCCTTTCTATGATGCTTCTTTAACTCCACTGGAATATAATCCTGAGAAAGCAAAGCAATTACTTGAGGAAGCCGGTTGGGATGGCAGCAAGACCTTGCAGTTTTATGTAAATTCAGGTGATGCGACTTTTGTAAATGGTGCCAGTGTTATTGCCGCACAGCTGCAAGAGGTGGGTATTAAGGTTGAAATTAAAACAGTTGATTTTTCGGCTCTAATGACAGTAGCCGGAACAAAGGACTATGATTTGCTGGCGGTACAATATACGTATGCTCCGGTAGATCCTTATCCAGATGTGAATTGGCTGCTTAGCGGCGCAGATAGCTGGACCGGATATGCGGATACAGCTGTAACAGAAGCTCTGGCAAATACCCAGCTTACCAGTAATATTGATGAGATTAGAGGCTTATATCTGACCATCGATCAGAAGGTGCAGCAGGAGGTTCCGATGTTCTCTGCCTATGTTATTAGTGCATTGGGTGCTGTAAATAACAGACTGATAAATGCGACACCAAGTGTATATGGCTCATTTAATCATATTGAAAAATGGGATGTAACAGAGTAAAATAATCGTAAGCATACGATACTATAGAATGCAAAATGATGAGGTAACGTTTCGCCGCATCATTTTGCATTTTTACAATGAAAAGATTGGAGAAATGAAGGCAAATGTCACATTTACTTGAGGTAGCAGACTTAAAAACTGTATTTGAGAGTGATTTTGGCGAAACGATAGGAGTCGATGGTGTCAGTTTTATTGTAAAAGAAGGTGAGACTCTGTGTATCGTAGGAGAATCAGGATGTGGGAAAAGCGTGACTTCTCTGTCAATTATGGGACTACTTAGCCGAGGAGGAAAAGTAGTAAAGGGTAAAGTTCTATTTGAAGGTAAGAATCTTTTGGAATTATCTGAAAAAGAACTGGATCAAATTCGTGGTAATAAACTTACCATGATTTTTCAGGATGCCTTAAGTTCACTAAATCCTGTGCTTACAATAGGAAATCAGTTAACTGAAAGCATACGCTCACATTTGAATATAGATAAAAAGGAAGCAAAGCTGCGAGCAGCAGAACTATTACTTAGAGTGGGATTATCAGAACCAGAAAGAATTATGAAGAAATATTCCTTTACCTTGTCTGGCGGAATGCGCCAAAGAGTAATGATTGCCATGGCGTTATCCTGTAATCCTAAGCTGCTTATAGCAGATGAACCAACAACGGCTTTGGATGTAACAATACAGGCGCAGATTATGAGGCTGCTTAAGGAACTGCAAAAAGAATACCAGATGTCTGTAATGTTGATTACACATGACATCGGTCTGGTTGCAGAAATGGCAGATAGGGTTATTGTCATGTATGCAGGACAAATTGTTGAGCAAGCAGAGGTAGTGGAGCTATTTCGTAATCCGGCACACCCGTATACAAAGGCTCTGCTTGACACTGTACCTGGAATTTATGATAGTGCAGAACGAAAGCTTACCTCTATACCAGGAACTGTGCCTGATTATTATCAAGAGATTAGTGGGTGCCGCTTTGCGAGTCGTTGTACTTATAGGGTAGAAGCCTGTGATTTACCCCAGAACATGGTAGCAACATCGAAAGAACATTTAGCAAGGTGTCATAGAGCAGAATTTGTAATTCAGAAGAATAGTACAAAGGAGGAATAGGCATTGAACAATTCAGCAAATACACAATACCCACTCCTTGAAGTAAATAATCTGAAAAAATATTACCCTGTAAAGGGTGGTTTTATTAAGCGTAATATTGCTGATATCAGAGCAGTCGATGATGTGAGCTTTACCTTATACCAGGGAGAAACTCTAGGTCTTGTGGGGGAATCCGGTTGTGGAAAGTCAACCATAGGCAAGTTACTGGTATCTCTGGAGAAACCAACGGAAGGGTCAATTCGGTACAAAGGGCAGGAACTGGTGTCAGCCACGGAAGCACAAATGAAAAGTATGCGTACAGAACTTCAAATGGTATTTCAAGATTCCTATTCCTCACTTAATCCCAGAAAACATATTTATGAAATACTGTCAGCTCCAATGCTGTATCATGGGATTGTCACAAAACGCGAGGTTGACAAAGCAGTCAATCGATTACTGGACCTGGTAGGACTTCCGCAGAACAGTAAGGGAAGATATCCGCACGAATTTTCCGGTGGTCAACGTCAACGTATCAGCATTGCAAAGGCATTGTCCTTAAATCCCGAGCTAATTGTTTGCGATGAGCCAGTAAGTGCTCTGGATGTATCCATACAGGCGCAAATTCTTAATTTACTTCGAGAACTGCAAAAAGAGCTTAAACTGACCTGTCTCTTTATTGGTCATGGTTTGGGGGCTGTCAATTATGTGAGTGATCGAATTGCTGTAATGTATCTTGGAAAGATTGTTGAAATAGCAGATGCCGAGGAGCTATTTAAGAATCCACAGCACCCTTACACTGAGGCGATTTGTAATGCTGCACCGGTTCCAGATCCCCTTAGAAGTCAAAAAGAGAATGATATTTTACAAGGTGAGATCGGTTCTAATATAAATCCTCCTTCGGGTTGTCGTTTTCATACAAGATGTAAATATGCTACCGAGCGCTGTACGCAGGTGGAACCCATGTTAATACCAAGGACGGAAGGAAGCTCCCATCTGGTTGCTTGTGACATCATGCCGTTTTTGAAAGGAGAGCACAGAGAATGATAAAATATATCATAAAACGCTTGATCATTGCTGTGCCAGTATTAATAGGTATTACGATTATCGATTACGCCATCATGTGTATGGCAGGAAGTCCTCTCGCCATGCTTCAGGGACCAAGAGTATCAGAAGCCGCATTAGAAGCCAAGGCAATTGCGCTTGGATTAGACCAGCCCATCTATGTACAATATTTTGTCTGGCTGAAGCAGCTATTGCAAGGGAATCTGGGTTATTCCATTAAGAGTTTTCAATCTGTTGCTGAAATGATTGGCTCCCATATTGGGCCGACCTTGCTGCTAATGGGGGTGTCATTAATTGTTAGTTTGGTGATTGCAGTACCCGCAGGAATTTTTAGTGCAACCCATCAATACTCAAAGAGAGACTATTCCGTGGTTACTCTGTCCTTTATCGGCACAAGTATTCCAGGTTTCTTTCTCTCACTTTTATTAATCTATCTGTTTACTATAAAGCTTGGTTGGCTGCCCTCCAGTGGAATGACCTCACTTGGAACGGGTGGAGGTATCGCTGATGTGGCAAAACATATGGTGATGCCGGTAATTGTTCTAGCCACTTCTATGGCTGGAACAAATATACGTTATATTAGAAGTGCAATGCTTGAGATATTACAACAGGATTATCTTCGTACGGCTCGTGCAAAGGGAATTGGTAATTTCCTTGTTATTTATAAACATGCGGTTCGTAATGCTCTGATCTCAATTGTTACTGTAGTAGGCATGCAGATTCCCTTGCTCTTTGGTGGAGCGGTCATTATTGAACAGGTGTTTTCCTGGCCTGGTCTTGGTTTAATGACAATGAGTGCAATTATTAATCGTGATTATCCAGTTATTATGGGAGTTTGCTTATTATCTGCAATTGTGGTGCTGCTGGCTAATTTAATTACGGATATTCTATATGCAGTAGTTGATCCTACCATTCAGTATAAATAATGAATTCAGGATGATAAGATGTATGTATAGAAGTATTGGATAAGACAGGGAGTACTAAGCTTATAAAGCAAACATAAAAATACGTTTGTGATTAGTTGATAGAAAAGACAAGGGGAACCTATATGCCTAGGAAATATAATTTAGAAAGTGAAACATATCTTCGAACTGTCTGGCGGCGTTTCCGACGCCATCGATTAGCGTTCTTTAGCACGATTGTACTTGCTGTTATAGTAGCTGCAGCCTTATTGGCACCTTTCATAGCACCCTACAGTCCGACGGAAATAGTTGGACCCTTCAGCGGGGCACCAAGCAAGAAATTTATTTTGGGGACGGACCAGATTGGTAGAGATGTTTTGACCAGACTTTTATATGCAACTAGAATTTCACTGCTGGTAGGTATATTATCTACGGTTATTTCTACGGTAATCGGTGTAATTCTAGGTTTGGTATCCGGATATTTCGGTGGTGTAATTGATATGGTAATCATGCGCTTTACAGACATGGTTATGTCATTTCCGTATATCTTGCTGGTACTTGTGGCAGCAGCAATCTTTGAACCGGGATTATGGAACATTATTCTAATCCTTGGATTTGTGGATTGGCCTGGTATTGCAAGACTGGTAAGGGGCAATGTGTTGAGTCTGCGTGAGACGAATTTTGTAAAGGGTAATATCGTGGCAGGAATGCCAAAGAGGCACATACTTTTTTCTGAAATTCTACCCAATACCATTGCTCCGATATTAGTGTACGCAACCTCTGTGGTTGCCTTATCAATGCTAGATGAGGCAGCGCTTAGCTTTCTGGGAATGGGAGTTCAGCCACCCACGGCAAGTTTAGGAAATATGCTTAACGGAGCACAGTCTCTAACAGTTTTAACTTCAAAACCCTGGCTATGGATGCCTGCAGGTGCATTAATTATAATTTTAGTTATCTCCATCAGTTTTATAGGAGATGCATTGAGAGATGCATTGGACCCTACTTCCAGGTCTGGAAAAGCATAATTGAATATTTAGAAATTAAAATGAAATATACCATAATATTAAGAGCGAATATCGATACCGCCAATTTTTGCTTTTAATATTTAAATTTTAATGTTATACTATAGTTTATACTTTTGTAAATTATAATTTACAGAAAATTAATTGTATAGCATCATGAAATCCATAAGGAGACGCCTTCTATGAATAGAAAATTAAGGCTTAGAGGTGCATTAAGAGCGTATTTGTTTTGGCCCGTTCTTATGACCTTGCTTTTACTGGGCATGAATTTGTTTATCTATATCATTAATCGTAAAGCCGGAGTGATTATGACTGGCTTTACTTTTGTATACTTTTTTATTGCCTGTGCAGTCTATTTCGCTAAGCGTAATAAATTGGCTGTTGAATTGGTGCGCTATGCCATGGATTTTGGACAGGTTCAGAAACGTTTACTAAAAGAGTTACATTTACCTTATGCAATTCTTGATATCGATGGAAGATTGCAATGGGGTAATGATGAATTTATGGATATCATTCAAGAAAAAAGCGCGGCAAGGCGTTCTATTTCAAATGTAATCCCGGAGATTACAGACGAGGTACTTCCTACGAAAGAAAAGGATGAGATCTTACACATTGTCCTTCACGGGCGTAATTATAAGGTATTACTTCGAAAAGTGATTGCACCGGATTTTGATGATGAAAGTGTATGGAATCTTCAAGAAGGAGAACATATCTGGGAAGATCGTAATGCCCTAATTGCTCTATATTTGTATGATGAGACAGAGATAACAGTGCTGCATAAAGCAAACAAAGAACAGAAATTAGTTACTGGGTTGTTGTATATAGATAATTATGAAGAAGCTCTGGAGACTATCGACGAAGTAAGACGTTCTCTTCTGACAGCCCTCGTGGATAGAAAGATAAATAAGTATATGCAGGGTATTGATGCAATTATAAAGAAGCTGGAAAAGGATAAATATCTTTTTGTTTTTCAGCAAAAATATCTTTCTGCACTTCAAACGGGAAAATTCTCAATTTTAGAGGAAGTAAGAGCAGTAAATATCGGCAATGACATGTCAGTGACCATTAGTATGGGTCTGGGTGTTAATGCTGATACCTATAGTGCTGGTTACGAATATGCCAGAGCGGCAATTGATTTAGCCCTTGGCAGAGGCGGAGATCAGGCGGTAATTAAGGACAGAGAAAAGATAAGCTATTATGGCGGAAAAAGTATTTCTGTTGAGAAGAGTACCCGTGTTAAAGCCCGTGTCAAAGCACATGCCTTTCGTGAATTTATTGAGGCAAAGGATAAGGTTATTATCATGGGACATAAGATTGGTGATGTGGATTCCTTTGGCTCTGCCATTGGAGTTTATCGTATTGCCAAAGCCTTTAATAAGAAGACTCATATTGTAATAAATGAAGTGACTTCTTCACTAAGACCTTTAATGAGTAAGTTTGTAGGAAATCCAGAGTATGAAGAGGATATGTTCTTAAAAAATGAGCAGGCAAAAGAAGTAGCAGATGCGAATACCTTGCTGGTTATTGTGGATGTAAATCGTCCTTCTTATTTGGAGTGTGCAGAACTATTAAACTATTCTAAAACGGTGGTTATCTTTGATCATCATAGACAGACCAATGAAGCTATTGATACGGCAGTGCTCTCGTATGTAGAGCCATATGCGTCCTCAACCAGTGAAATGATAGCGGAGATTATGCAATACATCGGCGGTAATCTTAAGCTTAGACCGGTAGAAGCAGATGCACTGTATGCTGGTATTATGATAGATACGAATAATTTCCTGACAAAGGCTGGAGTTAGAACCTTTGAAGCTGCGGCTTATCTACGCAGAAGTGGTGCCGATGTTACTAGAATACGCAAAGGCTTCCGAAGTGAAATGTCTGAGTTTAAAATTAAAGCAGATGCAATCAGCAGTACGGAAATTTATTTAAAACACTATGCCCTTGCGGTATGCGCCAGCTCATCAGTGGATAGTCCTATGATTTTAGGTGCACAGGTGGCAAATGAGTTATTAAACATTACAGATATTAAAGCAACCTTTGTTCTTACGGAATATAACGATAAAATATATGTTAGTGCGAGATCAATTGATGAAGCTAATGTGCAGATTATCATGGAAAAACTAGGTGGTGGCGGACATTTAAGTGTTGCAGGTACCCAACTGGAGAATATAACAATACAGGATGCAATGGTGAAAATTAAGGTCACTCTAAGCAGCATGCAAGCAGAAGGGGATCTATAATTAATATGAATGCCGTTTTGATGCGGCGAACTGGAGGTAACAATGGATATTATTTTATTACAGGATGTAAAAGCTCTTGGTAAGAAGGGTGAAACTGTTAAAGTGAGTGATGGTTATGCCAGAAACTTTATTTTACCAAAAAAGCTTGGATTAGAGGCAACTAAGCAGAATTTATATGATTTAAATATGCAGAAGGCAGCACAAGCAAAGAAAGAACAAGAACTTCTGGATGAAGCTAAAAATCAAGCTAAGAAGTTGGAAGAGCTTACCGTAAAGCTTGCGATTAAAGCAGGTGAGGGTGGTAAAACCTTTGGATCTGTTTCCTCCAAGGAAATAGCTGCTGCTTTAAAGGAACAATTTGGACAGGATATTGATAAAAAGAAGCTTCAGTTAAACGATGCCATTAAGCATGCGGGAACTTATACTGTACCAGCTAAATTGCATCCACAGGTAACTGCCCAGTTAAAGGTTGAAGTAGAAGCGAAATAATTGAATGTACATCAACTTAACAGGCATGATATTGACATGCCTGTAATTTTGCGTAATTTAGATTGTTTCTGTCAGGATAGAAATAGTATCACATGTTAATAGGAGGCTTACCAATGGATGAAGCTTTTATAAAAAGAATACTTCCGCATAGTGCAGAAGCTGAGCAATCGGTCATTGGTTCCATGATTATGGACCGAGACGCCATAGTTGCCGCCTCTGAGTTAATAACTGCCACTGATTTTTATGAGAACCAGTATAGTATCTTATTTGAGACCATGCAGGAACTCCATAATGAAGGAAAGCCAGTAGATCTTGTCACCTTGCAGGATAGATTAAAAGAGAAGGATGTTCCGGCACAGGTGTGCAGTCTGGAGTTCATCAGAGACCTTGTAACCTCGGTTCCAACCTCAGCGAATATCCGTTATTATGCGCAGATTGTAAGAGATAAGGCAATACTTAGACGACTTATTAAGGTTTCAGAAGAGACAGCCAACGATTGTTACCTGGACAAGGAGAAGTTGGATGTTATCCTGGAGAAGACAGAAAAACAGGTTTTTAATATTGTTCAAAATAGAGGTACGAAGGAATTTACTGATATTAGAGAAGTAGTTCTTAGAACAATTGATAGTATAGAATCTGCAGCGCGTAACCAAGGTAGTGTAACTGGTGTAGCAACTGGGTTCTATGATTTAGATTATAAAACAGCAGGCTTCCAGCCTTCAGACTTAATTCTAATTGCTGCCAGACCTTCCATGGGTAAGACCGCCTTTGTACTTAATATAGCGGAATATGTTGCTTTAAAATCGAATGTTACCACTGCTATATTCAGCTTGGAAATGTCACAGGACCAGTTGGTTAAAAGAATCCTGGCAATGAATTCCAGAGTGGATTCTCAATCCATACGTACCGGTAATTTATCGGGTGATGATTGGGCAAGCTTAATGGAAAGTGCAAGGTTGGTCGGTGGTTCTAATCTGGTTATTGATGATACTTCAGCAATTTCCATTACAGAATTGCGCTCTAAGTGCAGAAAGCTAAAGTTAGAGAAAAATCTTGGAATGGTAATCATAGATTACTTGCAGTTAATGTCAGGCAGCAGCAAAAAATCTGAATCCAGACAACAGGAAATATCAGAGATCTCAAGATCTTTAAAATCTCTTGCCAGAGAAATTAATGTTCCGGTAGTTGCACTTTCACAGCTTAGCCGTGCCGTGGAACAGCGACCGGATAAGAGACCTATGTTATCTGACTTAAGAGAGTCAGGAGCAATTGAGCAGGATGCGGACGTTGTAATGTTTATTTATAGAGATGATTATTATAATCGTGATACAGAGGAACCGGGTGTATCTGAAATTATTATAGGTAAGCAGAGAAATGGTCCGGTTGGAACAGTTAAGCTTGCTTGGCAGTCGCAGTATACCAAATTTGCAAATTTAGAGCGATAATATTTGCTGTAGAAAAGGGGAAACTTCTTTGGGGTTTCCCCTTTTTATGTCGATAAGTTATCTTTGAAAATGGTGAAACCGTATTGCAATTGATGTTTGCTATGTTATAATGTAAAAAGTGGAAAATAATTACATAAAAAGGGAGGCGTAAGAGTGGAAGAAGTTAGATATATGATTTCAGAAGCTGCAAATCTAATTGATGTGGAAGCCCATGTTCTTAGAAATTGGCAGAAAGAGCTTGCACTACCGATATCCCGTAATGAAATGGATCAGCGTTACTATAAGCCTGCAGATATTGAGCTTCTTAAAAAGTTGAAGGAACTAAGAGAATATGGATTTCAACTAAAGGCAATTAAAATGGTGTTAAGCACCTTGGATTCGCCGTATTCACTTGATCTTGAAGCTATTTTGCAGCAGAAGGAGGACAATAAGATGACTAATCTAATTCAAGAGGACGAGCTAGGGGACAAACTAGAGGACAAGCTAGAGAACGATCCAGGGGATGATTTGGAGGATGAGCAAGAAGCGACAAGCCTGATTACAGAAGAAGATACCACGATTACAGAAGAGTCTGAATCTAAAATGGGACAGTTTCAAGCGCTAATGAAGCATATAATAATGTCTGCACTCAAAGAAAATAACGCAAGTCTGGTGGAGGACATTGGAGTTGATGTCACCAACGGTGTTGTTAGCCGGATGAGTTATCTTATGAAGGTACAAGAAGAGAAGGAAGAGGAAAGATTTCGTAAGTTTGACGCCTCGATCAGAGAATTCCAAAAGAGTAGAATGATGGCTGCAGCCACAATTGATAAGAAGAAAAAAAGATCTAAGTTTGCTAAAAAAAATAGAATATATATCTAGGATTATTTGGACAAGTTGAACAAGATGAAACGATAAAGCGTTTCACTTGTCATGAATTAAAAAGGAGCATTTGCTTACCAGCTTAATAGCTAGCATGCAAATGCTCCTTTTATGTACGTGAGCCTTCAATTATTGAGAAATAGCTCCTGTAGGACATGTATCTTCACATGCACCACAATCGATGCAAGTATTAGCATCGATAACATACTGACTTGCTCCTTCAGAAATAGCTCCTGTAGGGCATTCACCAGCGCAAGCGCCACAGCTGATACATTCTTCATTGATAGTATATGCCATAATAAATTACCTCCTTTCAACAATCACTTACATTTTAATACATGGACAGGGATAATGCAAGTACAATTAGGCAATTATTGTTTTGAAGAAATTTATACAAATGCTTTTCAGATGCTTGACGATGTCACGGTCTTAGAATATAATAAACTATGCTAAGTAAGAATTACAATCAGGTTTAATCATAGGAAAAATTGTCCCAGATCTTACTGATCTAAGGGACATATTTGATAAGGAGGAATATCATATGGCTACTATAACAAGAGATATGACAATCGCTCAAGCGATTTCTGTTGATCAGAATATTATTCCGGTACTTTTAGATATCGGTATGCACTGTCTTGGATGTCCATCCGCACAGGCTGAAACATTAGAAGAAGCTGCTATGGTTCATGGATTAGATCCAGATGAATTAATGGATAGAATTCAAGATCAGATCGGTGAATAATTAAGAAATCTCAAGGGCATAGTGATTACACTATGCCCTTATACTTTGTTTTGTTAGTAATCTATTTGTTTTTGATAAACTTGCCGATTTTCCCCAAATGGTTCCCTATGGAATGATAATGACCTGAATAAGGGTAAGGTTATACATTGAGTTTTTCTTCATATCAATATTTTTATAAACGGAACAAAACGGTAAACACAAAAAAGTGAACACAAAAAAGGGAGAAACTCGCATGGCGTGTTTCTCCCCATATTGCAATTAGATAATTGTTAATCGATGATTTAATAGTGAGCAATAAAGCTGTTGTTCTACATAACACATAGAATTTGCAACGCATGATTTTTAACAATGACTTCATAGTGTTCTTCATAATAAGAGGAGCTGGCATAAGAAGCTTTCTCAACCCTGCCATATTCGGAAATTATGTTGCAGATTTTATTAAATTCTTCTGGAGTATGATCGCTGATACTAATTACTAAATAGTACGTTGATGTAACTGGATTTTTATAAAGAGTATTATGACCATGATAAGTACCTAACATAATATTAGCTAATTCAATTACCTCTTTCAAAGAACGGAAGGAATATACCTTAGTTAATTTTACTGGAATCTGTGCACCAGTTGTGGAAGGCGTTCCAGGGTTAGGCAGTGAAGCTTTACTAACTTCAGAATCTTCGGTTGTGTCCTCTTTTAGAGTATCCTCTTCCTCATCGGTAATATCGTCCATTTGATCAAAACTGCTTATAATTTCATCAGCATAAGAGTCCTCATCCGCATCCTCTTTATCATTACCGTTAATGTTAAAGGATGAAAATTTAGAGAAACGGGTATCTAATTCATCGGGATCTTCTACCTTGGTTATAACTAAAATAAGGCATTCTGTCGATACCGGAATGGCTTCTATCATCAAAGGAATATCATCTACTTCAAAACCAAATTCATAAAAAGCCTGTTGTATCATATCACGAAACAAGGCCTTTGCTTTCTCGGTGCCATAAGCAAGTTCACTTATTTTTATCTCTCGGTCTATCAAATCACTTTTGTTCAAAGTACATCTAATCTGATTATCACTGATTTTTTCTATCTTCATACAATACACCCCTTTCTATACTAAAGAGGAATGAATACACGACCAGCGTGTATCGCCCAATGGTGTAAAAAAAGTATAATTTAAATAATAAGCAAAGTCAATACACATAGATATGAAATTTATAGGAATAGGTGCCTGAATTCGGGAGGTTTCGTCAACCTCTTATTAATTACAGTTCCATTCGTACCAAGAAAAATCAACAAAATAATTAAAAATATTTGTGAATTAAAGCAAATAAATAATCATTGTAACAATTCCAGAATTTGTATATAATAAAAAGGAATTGATTCTATGTGTAACACTGGTAGGAAAGGAGAGAATGCAGCAGGAAATATGGTTTCATAAATATAAAATCTTAGGCTTACTTGGCAGGGGAGGCACTGCTAAAGTATATCTGGCAGAACATATCATACTAAATTCTTATCGAGTAATCAAAGTTATTTCTAAATACCATCCCTTTTATCTAAATCTTCGTAATGAAGCATTTGTACTAAAAAATCTGAAACACTCTTGCATTCCTATAATTTATGATATTGAAGAAAATGAAGAAGGTTCCTATATTGTCGAACAATATCTTGAAGGTGAGACTCTGGAAGACCATGTTACTAAATTTGGACCTTTACAAGAAAATATAACACTTAATTATGGAATACAACTCTGTGATTTAATCCAATATTTACATTTTATTGAACGACCAATTTTTTATCTGGATTTAAAACCAAGTAATATCATTATTCATGATGGGATTCTAAAGCTCGTTGACTTTGGGAGTGCAATCTTTTGTGATGAGCTGAAAGAAGGTCAAGCATATTTTGCAACCAGAGGATATGCAGCCCCAGAGCTGTATCACAAAGGAAGGATTGATGGACGTTGTGATATCTACGGTGTGGGTATGTTATTATATTATATGACAACTGGAATCCTTATAAAAAAGCAGGATGAAGATATTCTTCACATTGATCAGGCTGGAAATTGTTCAAAGCAATTAAAAGCTATCATAAATCAATGCTTGAAGTATCAGCCTTCCCGTCGACCTGCCTCCATTGAAGTACTGCATAAAAAATTATCAGCTATAACTCAAAAGAATCAATTTGCAAAGAATCAACTAATGAAGGATAACACTACGCTCAATATTGCAATTGCAGGCAGCCAAAGTAGAATTGGTACGACTCACTTTACCTTTCGTT
Source organism: Bacillota bacterium (assembly GCA_023407575.1). Classification (GTDB taxonomy): domain Bacteria; phylum Bacillota; class Clostridia; order Lachnospirales; family Lachnospiraceae; genus Mobilitalea. The sequence continues at coordinate 9,275 of JAEYLX010000034.1, read as the reverse complement.
TTTGTAACTATCTTCATCGTCATAGGTTTCGGTGCTTATATCAAGAGGAAAATGACAGTAAGTGTATAGCATTGCTTAAAAATCGCTGGAATATACCTCGTAATGAGGAAGGAAGAATAATTTATCAAGGAATTACAATGGAGGCCAGTAATCCAAACAGGCGACAGGATTCTTCGACATTTCAAGTGGTGGTAAAAGATATGGGAGTGCTAACGGACGAAAATCTTAATCTGTTTCAGGCATCTGATCTTAAAATTCTTATACTTGGTGCAAAAGAATGGGAGTTGGGACAATCGGAAAAAGTCTTAACGCTGGTTATGAAAGACAGAAAGGTGTTGTACATGTTTAACTTTCTTGATGGTAAAGGTTTCCAAGCTAAAGTTAAAAATATGAAGAGAAAGAATTGTTACCGTATTCCGTTTGAATCAGATGCATTTCAGAAAAAAATTAGTAAAAGTGAGCAGGAGCTATTTAGTGAGATCTTAAGCCGTGTATATTAAGTCATGTTATAATTGTCCGGGAAGAGCATAAGGAGCAATCTATAGATGAAGCAAAAGTCAATGCTTTTTAAGAAACTTAGCAAGAACAGTTACCCAAAAAGACAGGAGGTAATTGGAATTGTTGGTACACATCATGGTGTTGGAGTGACTCACACTGCTTTCATGCTTGCCTTTTACTTTGGCGGAGAGCTTGGAAGAAATACAGCTGTACTGGAATGCAACACGCATCAGGACATGAAATTAATTCGAGAGGCATATGAATGGAAAATTAACGAGAAAGGACAATTCTATTTTCAAAATATAACTTGTTATGAAGGGGTTGAGAAAGCAGAACTTCTTGATATTCTTGCCAAGGATTATGATTGTATTGTTATTGATTTCGGTACTGTTTCTGACTGGAACCAGCGGGAATTTTTGCGCTGCACAAAAAGAATTGTAATAGGTGGACGTTCTGCGTGGGATTTGGCAAAGCTTGAGCAGCTTACAAAGGAGCATGATGATTTGGGAATAGGAGAATCTTGCCTCTATTTTATTCCCCAGACAGATAATAAAACAATTACATCAATTAGCAGCAATTTAAAAAGAATAATCTGGACGGTTCCAGTTAATTATGAGCCAACCAGAATTAATGAAAAGTCATACTATTTTTTTAATAAATTATTTAATTAGTCAGTTACATGGTTATGTCAAAGGGATAAGTATAACATATCACAAATGCCTTCTTATCCGAAGCAACGAAAGTAATAAAATGAGAATGCGATGCATCCATAAACGGACAATTATATATAATTAAAGAAACTAGGTTTGATAATTTATGAAAAGATAAAAAGTATACCACAGGTACTTAATCACAGAACTTAAAAGCCCTCTATACTTTAAAGTCAAAATTATATTGTGGTTACTTTTTAGGTTATTTAAAAGGGATGGAGCAATAGGCTGCATAGGCAAATTGGTTGAAAAAGGCTAATCAATACTGCGTATGCAGCTTTTTTGCACCTATAGAGGGAACAAGGACTATAACGCCAATGTACTAGCTATTTTACTAAGGTTAATATTTAATAAATTAAGTTGGGGAACAAATTAATGATTATCTCTTAAAGTATTTCCTTCTAAAAAGTCGAATTTAGTAATGACGGTATATTAAATAAATGCTATAATGTTGAAATAGAAAAGGATTATTGGATATAATCAAGGAAGTTGGGTCTTAGGTTAAACAAAGGAAGTTTTAGATAGGGAATATACTAATGGAGGGTAATTATGGAACGGAAAGTGAAACTTGCAGTAATTGGATCAGTTACGGCATTGATAATTATAGCCATAATCGTGGTATCGGCAATTATAAAATATATGACACCGAGTAAAGAGGAGATGCCACTGACAGAATATTATCCATTGGAAGCTTCAGAGGTACTTATCATTCTTCAAAATGAGATATACGAGAATAAAGGGTTATTGATTAACGAAAAGGTTTATGTTGATTATGATACTGTAATTGAGTATTTCAACCATAGATTTTATTGGGATTACAATGAAAATATTCTAACCTATACCACTCCGGAGGAGATTATTAAAGCAGAGGCTGGAAAAGAGGGATATACCGTAACAAAAAGTACTATAGAGACTTCAGTAGCTTCGGACCACTCTATTGTTGAAGTGTTTGCAGATAAAGTGTATTTATCCCTTGAATTCGTTGAGCAGTATTCGGACCTTACTTACCAATATTATAAAGATCCAAATCGGGTTGTTATACAATATATGTGGGGTGACTACTTATATACAGATGTCGTGAAGGCAACACAGCTTCGTGTGGAGCCGAGTATAAAGAGCCCTATATTAATGGAGTTGACCGTAGGAACAAAATTGATGTTTGTGGATGCGGAAGAGGCACCTAAAAAGGGTTTTGTAAAAGTAATGACAGAAGATGGAGTGAAAGGTTATGTAAAGGATAAAACAACGAAAAAGTCCTATTACGAAACCCTTAAATCTGATTTTCAAGCGCCCAATTATACGGCTCAGACCAGAGCAGGAAAGATTAATATGGTCTTTCATCAGGTGTTTAACCTGGATGCGACAGACAATATGAAGAAGTTGATTCAAGAAACAAAAGGAGTCAATGTAATCTCGCCTACCTGGTTTAGCGTTAGTGATGAAATGGGTACATTAACCTCTTTGGCAACCGAACAGTATGTAAAGGCTGCTGGGGAGTTGGGACTCGAGGTTTGGGCAGCGGTTGATGATTTTAATGCAAACGCAGAAGTGAATATGACAGAACTTCTATCCCATACTTCAAGACGAGAAGCCTTAGCTAATTCGCTGATTGAAATGGCTTTACAGTATAAGCTGAATGGTATCAATATAGATTTTGAACGTATTTATTCAGAAGCAGGGATACATTATGTTCAGTTCTTAAGAGAGTTATCTGTGAAATGTAGAAATAATGGAATTGTACTTTCTGTGGATAGCTATGTTCCAAGTGCGTATAGTGAATATTATGACAGGGAAGAACAGGGCATTATTGCTGATTATGTCGTAGTGATGGCTTACAATGAATATCATGCGAATTCAGAGGTTCCAGGACCAGTTTCCTCCATTGGGTTTGTAAAAGAAGCAATCACAAATATTTTAAAGACGGTACCTAAGGAGAAGACAATTATTGCAATTCCTTTCTATACCAGACTTTGGAAGGAGACTGCCGAAGGAGAAATAACATCTGAGTACTATTCCATGACACCAGCAGCAAATATAATTACCGATAATGGTACAGAAGCTGTATGGGATGAAGCCAGTGGCTGCTACTATGTAGAATATACCAAGGATGGTGCGACTTATCGTATGTGGCAGGAGGAAGACACCTCAATTGAAGAGAAGATGAAGGCTATTTATGAAGCAGATCTTGCTGGAGTAGCTGCTTGGAAGTTGGGTTTAGAAAAACAAAGTATTTGGGATGTTATGATTCGCTACATTAATTAAACAGGCTTAAAGGAAAAAGAATAGGACAAATCATCTTTTCATACAATGTAAGGAATTAAATCCAAGAGTGTAGTGAAGTATGAAAAAATATTTTAGTTTAATTTTTCTATTCTTGATACTAATTGCTAGCATATTAACCACTGACCCATCAATAAGGGTTATGAAGAATATTTTTTTCACAAATGATACGGACTCAACAGAGAAAAAGCAAATAACAATAGTAATTGATCCGGGACATGGTGGCAGAGATCCTGGTAAAGTTGGCGTCAATAATGCTTTGGAAAAGGATATAAACTTAAGTATTGCTTTAAAATTAAAGAATTTGTTAGAGTTAAATGATATTAAAGTAATTATGACTAGAGAAGAGGATGTCGGTTTATATTCAGAAACAGATTCCAATAAAAAAAGAGCTGATATGAGGAATCGTGTCGACCTCATCAATACGAATAATGTTGACCTGGCATTAAGCATACATCAGAATAGTTTTACTCAGGAGTCAGTAAAAGGGGCTCAAGTATTTTATTACCAGGCCTCACCACAGGGAAAGCGACTGGCTGAGATTATCCAAGCCCAATTAATTGATACCATGGGTGATGGAAATAAGCGGAAAGCAAAATCCAATACCAGCTATTATATGATTACGCGTACAACATGCCCATTAGTAATAGTGGAGTGTGGCTACTTATCCAATGGGCAGGAAGCCATTTTACTATTAGAGGATGATTATCAGGAGAAATTGGCTTGGGGTATTCATCTTGCTGTAATGCAGTTTATCAAGGAAGGCGGGCTTGAAGGTGTAAAGGGTGCTACTGTGACTCCAACGCAACCGTAATTTGATTTTGCTTAAAGATTATGCTATAATATATCGGCATAAGAAATATGCAATATACAATGGATGCAACATACTATGTATGCGAGAATTAATAAACATAAAAAGAACACAAAATAGAGGTATCATTGACCTTATAGATTAGAGTTAATGATGATAGAGTACAAGGAGCAATATGGATACAAAAGTTGTTAGTCTGGATATTGATAATATTGACCTGGAGATGTTAGAGGAAGCAGCTCAGAGACTTAGAAAAGGCGGGTTGGTCGCCTTTCCTACAGAGACGGTATATGGACTTGGAGCAAATGCATTAGATGAAAGTGCAGCTAAACAGATATATCAGGCAAAAGGAAGGCCTTCTGACAATCCTCTGATTGTCCATATTGCAAAAACTAATGATTTGGAGCTACTTGCCAAGGAGATACCGGATATAGCTTTTCAGTTAGCAGAAGTGTTCTGGCCAGGGCCTTTAACAATAATATTAAATAAGAAAGATATTGTGCCCTACCATACAACAGGAGGGCTGAATACAGTAGCAATTCGACTTCCAGCAAATCAAATTGCAAGAAAACTAATTGAGTTATCAGGTGTTTTTGTCGCAGCTCCAAGTGCAAACTTAAGCGGTAAACCAAGCCCAACCACAGCAGCGCATGTGATTCAGGATTTAAGTGGAAGAATTGATATGATTCTTGATGGTGGAAATGCAACCTTGGGACTAGAATCTACAATCGTTGATTTAACTGGTGAATACCCTATGATATTACGACCGGGCAGTATAACAAAGACGATGCTGGAGAATGTAATCGGTGAGATTAATTATGATCCGGCAATATTAAAAATGGAACCCGATTTAGAGCTTGTTCCCAGAGCTCCGGGAATGAAGTACCGTCATTATGCACCCGAAGGTGAGTTAACCATATATGAGGGTAATATAGATAAAGTTATCTACACTATTAATGAAAATGCAAAAAACAGGCTGCTTGATGGTTACAGCGTAGGAGTTATCGCAACACAGGAGACAAAAGATTTCTATCATCATGGATTAGTTAAAATTGTAGGTTCACGCAATAATGAAGCCTCAATTGCAGCTGGTCTTTACGGAATATTAAGAGAATTTGATGAGCTTCATACCCAGTATATTTATTCGGAAAGCTTTACGGATGATTGTCTAGGACAAGCGATTATGAATAGATTATTAAAAGCGGCAGGTTATCGAGTAATAAGTGTCTAGGGATGAATCGTTCTATATGACAAACTCTAGTGAGAGTATTGTAATGGAGGTAACAATGGGGGACTATCAAAAACTGATATTTGTATGTACTGGTAATACTTGTCGAAGTCCTATGGCAGAGGCTATCTATAAAAATCTTGAAAAAGTAAGTAATCGTAAGGTGTGTTCCAGAGGTCTTGTTGTTCTGTTCTCGGAACCTTTAAATCCCAAGGCAGAGATTGTATTGAAAAAACATGACCTAGAGCTTAACAACCATATAGCAAAGGGATTAAAGTCCACTGATATTGAAGAAAATACGATTATTCTCGCGATGACAGCTAGTCAGAAGAAAAAGATTATGGAATTATATCCTGAGGTAAAAGATGTTTACACTCTGAAGGAATATGCAGGAGAAATCGGAGATGTTGTAGATCCCTATGGAGGTTCTTTAATGGAATATGAAGAATGCTACATAGAATTGGGACGATTGGTGAAAAAGACAGTTTATAAATTAAACGAGGATAATTAGCAATTAGGAGGAAATTATGATAGCACTTGGAAATGACCACACTGGATATGAAATGAAGAAAGCAGTTATGGATTACTTGGATACGAGAGGAATTGAATATAAGGATTTTGGTTGTGGTGATGTTACCGCAAGTGATTATCCGGAATATGCAAAGCTTGTTGGAAGAGCGATCCAAAGCAAAGAATGCGATCTGGGAATAATCATTTGTGGTACAGGAATTGGCATATCGATAACAGCAAATAAAATGAAGGGCATTCGTGCAGCACTCTGCCATGACTGCTTTAGTGCTGAGGCCACAAGACTGCATAATAATGCCAATGTACTTGCAATGGGCGCGAGAGTGATAGGAATAGGTCATGCGCTTAAGATTGTAGAGACCTTTATAGATACTAAATTCTCCAATGAAGAGAGACATATTAGACGAATTGATATGATGGAATAAGGTTTATTCCAGTTGTAGGATGGGTGCCTGTAAAGTGGGAAAGTTACCATCTCTTATAATACGAAGCAGGTTATCTAGTCTGCGCAGCGCATAGGTAGCTTCACTTTGAGTAATTAAATTCTGATCCAGAGCGTCAGCGAGCTCATCAATATCTACAATCCGTACAGTACCATCGTTAAGCAGAATGACATCGATTAAGAGGTCTTCGAAAATGATGGTATTTTTTATTGCATCCTGCTTCGATTGAATAATATCGCAGTACCAATATACTAAATTATTGTTTTTATCTAAGATTTTGCTCACCTTTATTCCCTGATCCAAGTAATAGGCAGAAATTCCTGCTGCAATATCACTGCGGGGATGCAGTGCAACCCATTTCGTTAGAATAAAATCCTCCGTTATATTAAGGATAATATCATCCTTTAAATGAACTGTTTCATTTGGTATAAAGCGTCTACGATACAGTGTTGGTGTATCCATATGAAAACCTCCTTTTAGCATAAAACCAGCTGTATAAATTCTATATTACTTCACAATTCGCGGTATATAAAAGCCCATAGGCTAATGAAGCGCAGCTATGTGCGCGCGGAACAAAAGCTGTATTTTAAAAGTATTTGAAAGCGAGAGCAGGCATAGCACACTTTTATTCTTGCTGTAAATGTTGATGGTTGTGGGTATTATACCATGTTTTTATAGAACGGTATAGTGTAATTGAAGAATAAAACTCCGAATAACGGGGAAACTACTAGATGGATTAACAAAGTTTCCCATATTGGAGGTCTTAATAGAATGGAACATAAGGAATTTAATTTTGTTTATAAGTTTCGGAATATATTTTCAAAAAAACGTACCAAAATAACTTTATATATGGTTGCAGTGCTATGGGTAGCTGTTGCCGCACAAATACTTGTTAATCGGATGTTTCGTGAAGAAGCACAGATAACAGAAGCATTTATAAAGTCGGAAACACATGAAATGCAAAGCAGTCTGGCAGTCCTTGGAGAATATGGAACTGGGTATTTAAGTGAAGAGGAAAAAGAAGGCCTTATCTATACAATTGCAGATTCCATTGGATTAATTGTGAATGAGGACATCACTGTTTGGGAGGAAGGCACCAGGAGTGAAAGCTTTATATTCAAGCAAGCAAAACAAGCAAGTACTGAAATAAAAATAGTAAGCGTTGAACAAGAAGAAAGTAACGTGAAAACTCTTAAGCATTATATTGTGGTGCAGTTAAATATATTGCAGGGAATTGAAAGTATTGATCGCTATAAGAAAATCTTAGAGAATAAATTGACTGAACTTGGAGTAGAAAGGAAACAGATTACCTTAAAATATGAGGGTATGAAGGAAGGGGATCTTACGGTAGATCAAAAAAAAGAAATTGCTAAGACGTTAATTGATGCATTGCAGGGTGAAATGGCAATAGAATACGACGAAGGCGATCTTTACACAGTTTATGGATATACCGGTATGCTGAATGAATATGTAATGTCAATGGGTAATAAAATTAATGTTCAAATTGCTATAACCTTTAATGAGCTAACCGGAAAAACTAAAATATCACTGGCAACTCCCATTAATAACGATAGCTGGTAAACTAAAATATACTTTAAATGCAAAGAACCGGGAAAACATTAAATTCCCGGTTCTTCTTCGTATATACAAAGATTAAAGTGAAAGACATCTGTAATACGTTCTAATAATAATTTAGAACCAGCGTTTCCTACCGCGATGGCGTCTTCTGCGATGGAAAAATTCATTTAAAAGTATTAAGTTGACAACATCGCGTAGGGGGTTTCTGTGATGATGTTCCGGGAAGAAATAAAGACTATTCGCTTGAAGTCTTGGATCTTCATCGTTATCCCTGATTTTTTCATAAATTCGATCAACAATTTTTTCTATTAAAATTCGATCAGGGTATTCGTCGAACATTACACTGCCATCATACTCCAGTTGATCACATTCATTATCAACTTCTTTCTGAATTATTCTTGCAGTAGCAGGGTAGAGTTGCTTCATATAGGTAGCATCCTTATCTAGTTCTTCGCAATTATCATACCCATAAAGCGGGAACATAGGTACACCCATAGTTGAATTATTTACATTAGGCATATACATATTAGCGTTATTTGGATATGCAGGATAATACGAATTAGGCATTTGGTAAGGTGGTTGATTGTTTAGGTTAATAAACGGATTTGCAAAGAGTTCCGTATCATAACTAAAGGATTGGGATACCTCCCGTGAAGTTAAGGACAACGAATCCAGAGTAGGTTCCATTGGTGCAATCAGTGGCGGCATTGGACTTGTTATTTCATTGCTGGGAGGTGTTCGTAGTTGGCCAGAAGGATACAAATTACTATTTAAACCACCTTGTGAACCAGGCTGATTTTGACTGGGAGTAGTAGGAGTGGTCATTCCAGATGGAGGTGTCTGTAAGTTAGAGCCAGGGAAAAGACCGTTGGTTGGGCCGGTACCAGGTATTATCTGTGGAGTACGAGGGGCTGTAGGAGAGGCACCAGTGCCGGGCATAGTCTGTGGAGAACGAGGAGTCATAGGAGTAACACCAGTGCCGGGCATAGTCTGCGGAGTACGAGGGGCAATAGGAGTGGCACCAGTACCAGGCATAGTCTGTGGAGCAGCAGGAGTCATAGGAGTAGCGCCAGTGCCAGGCATAGTCTGCGGAGAACGAGGAGTAATAGGAGTACCACCAGTGCCAGGCATAGTCTGCGGAGTACGAGGAGAAATAGGAGTAGCGCCAGTGCCTGGCATAGTCTGCGGAGAACGAGGAG
>JAEYLX010000024.1 GCA_023407575.1 Bacillota bacterium | reverse complement strand
ATAATAATTGTGTAAAGAATTCCAGTATTAGTATTTCTCAAAAATAAAAAAATATTACTGGAATTTGAAATTTCCAGTAATATAAATTATAAAAAATCTTATTTACACAAATCTATAGACATTCTCAAACTTTCAGACAGTTTTTTTGACTACATTTCTCATCATCTCACCCCCTTATTTGTAGATAATATCAATATTATATCATAATTTGTATTTATTTAACTTTTTCTTTATAAACAACAAAAAAGCGCCAATACTGACGCCCATTTTATATTAACCTATATTATTTTCTATTACTTGATTCTATTAACCCTTCTTTAATTTCTTTCCCTAATCCAACTAATCCTTTTTTTATTTCTTTACAACCTTCATATAATACTACACAACCAAAAAGTATTCCAACTGATAAAATCAACATATCACCCATATTAATATCTCTCCTATTTTTTAATTACGCTACATTATATTTATTGTCGCCATTCTTTACAGCATTAGAATAATTATTCCATCTAGTAACAATTGTATCCGCCTTTGCTAAAAGATTCGTAAACCCAAGAGCTTTTAGTCCATTTTTCAATGCTGTTAGTGTTACCTTTGATCCTGGCACAAAAAAAGATGCTATTGCTAAAGCAGCTGATGTTCCTACTACAGATACTAATAGATTCCATTTATTAGATGCATCATTTATCGCTTTATCAAAATCCATAACTGATGCACTACTTGTATATTTTGTTCTAAATTCTTGCTTATATTTATTCTTACTATTCCACATATCACATTGATGAACTGTTTTACCATCTTTTTTTACTTGTTTTATTTGTAATTGTAACATATCAGGTGAAAAACTTGTTTTATTACTATAAATAACAGGTCCACTCAAACGTGCTAATTTACTATTTTGTTGTTCTAGTTGCTCTTTAAATCGATCTAAATTTTCATAAAAGTTTGTACTATATGTTTCTAATATACTACCATCACTCTTATAATATGTATGTGTTATATCTCCTGTATTTGTATTTATTATTGCCTTATAATTATCTTCATTAATTTCAACTATATTGCTTCTTGTTTTACCAGACATGTTGCTAAACATTTGTTTAATTTCATCAAAATTTATTTCTTCTTGTTGAAAGTTTGATTCTAATTTATAGTTACTATTTCCTATCTCCATTGCTGAAACAGATTTCAATACAGGTGTAACAATCGTTACTCCAGCTAAAGCTAATGCTATACTTTTACTTGCTCTCTTTTTTAAAGTCATATCTTCTCCTCCTCTTGGTAACTGGCTAGCATAGATATAAACATATCCTTAGCCATTATAGCTTTCTGTCCTTCAATTTATCAAAGTTTAGCTTTTCATATTTAGAAAATTGTGAACATTTTTATAATAAATGGAAAATATTGTGAAAAAAAGTCTTTAATTGTCAGAATATTTATGATATTCTTTGTATAAGTGTAAATTTGTTCTCTCATTAATAATATAAATAAAAAGCAACAAGTCTTTAAATTTGCATTTAAAGACTTGTTGGAATTATAAAGGTTTATACTTAAAATAGTAACACCTAAATAAAAATAGGAATTTTATTTTATATTCTGTATTGACAATACGAAGGAAATTTATATAATTTATTATAAAGAATATAAAATACTAGTTTAAATTTAAAAGGTGGAATTAATAAATTATGAAAAATATAAGTATAAGAGTAACTGAAGAACAATACTATAAAATTTTAGAACAATCTTCTAAAGAGGGAGTCACAATGACAGAGTTTATTCTTACTAAATGTGAGGTTATAAATAAAGAACAGGATCTTACTGTTGCATCTGTAATGTCTGAAATAAAAAAATTACCTGAAGGGAAAGAATTTACTATTCGTAGTCTTTATTCTTATAACGATTGGAAAGATTTTTCAAAGAGATCTAGATTAAGTGTGGGAAGAACTGTATATAACTATGTAGATAAATATAATGATACTGAATTAAGTAAAATAGCAGAGTTTGTAGGTAAAGATAGCAGTAATACCGCTATTTATAGACGAAAATAAAATTTAAATAGTTACTAAAAACTTATTTAAATTTTATTTGGTAAAAAAGCCATTAAAATCCATTTATTTGGATTCTAATGGCTTTAACTTTATCTCAAATACATAACTACTAGTCCTTAAATTTTACTTTGCTTGTTTATTTTTATTTAAATAATAACCGTAAATTATAAAAAACACTATCTAATAGACAGTGTTTTTAGTCCGTAGGATTTATTTCATTCCTAAATTATAATTATTGAGATTTATTTCACTCTCTTTTTACTAATTAAATTTTTTAGGATTGAAATCTACAAAATATACGTGTTTTACTTTAATCTTATCAGTGTAAATTATACTAATCACCCCAAACATCTAATTTTATACATATTTTAGCATATTTTTAGAATATTTTCTAATCTATAACAATACTGTAAAGTGAAATTTAAAGACTAGTTGCTTTTTATTTATATTATTAATGAGAGAACAAATTTACACTTATACAAAGAATATCATAAATATTCTGATAATTAAAGACTTTTTTTTTGCAATATTTTCCATTTATTATAAAAATGTTCACAATTTTCTAAATATGAAAAGCTAAACTTTGATAAATTGAAGGACAGAAAGCTATAGGGGCTAAGGATATTATTGTATCTATGCTAGCTACCAAGAGGAGGAGAATATATATGAGTTTAAAAAAGAGAGCAAATAAAAGTATTGCTATTGCATTAGTGGGTATAACTCTTAGTACACCGTTTTTGAGTAATGTATCAGCTATGGAAAAAAAAGAAGTTATAACTAACAATATAGAAATAAGTACTGATTTTAAAAATAATTTATTACGTGAATTAGAAAAAGATAAATCAGATATTATTATGCCTATTATAGGAGAAGAAAAAATACCTAGAGAAATTGAAGCTAGAAATAAATATTTAAATAGATTAGTAAAAGATTTTTTAATAAATAATAAAAGAAAAATTGTTGGTTGGCTTAGAAAGATACCTGGTATTGGGAATAAAATGGCTGATTTCTTTAATGCCAATTTAGGTAAATTTATAAAAATTTTAGATGCTTGGGAAGCTGGTGTAGAAGGTGCTGTATATAAATTTTGGAGATTATTATTTCCACCATCAGTAGCACAAACTGCAACTAATTTCACTATGATGATATTAAGTTTCTTTATACCGGGGTTATAGAATAAAATGAAAAAATATAAAATATTAAGTTTATTAATAAATATAACATTATTAGTTAATCTATTAATGACACCTAATAATAAAATAATATTAAATATATTTTTATATTTAATATTATTTTACAACATATTTAATGATCAATCTAAATATATATACAGATTGTTTATTGAAAATAAAAAATTTTTAATATTATTAGGGTATATAATCTATTTTCTTAGTATGTTATATCTTATAAACTTATCTTAAAATGGATAAAATAGTTCTAGTTTTTATTTATGTATGTGACATGATTATAGATTTGAAAGAAATTTGGTTTGATAAAGAAATGTCATTTATAGAAAAATTATCTGATTCATTTTTTCAAATATTAATTTTTGTTATATTTTTTATTGTGTTATTAAAATTGTGGAAAATTATATAATAAATGTGTACATAAATATTAGTAAAAAATATAAATCATGTGATTAAAAAAATGAAAAATAAGGCTTAAATTAAGCCTTATTTTTTTCTATAAAGTTTTTTATATCTAGCTCTTAATACAATAACTAAAGAAATACTTATCATTATTGTAAATCCCATATTAAAATCTAATATTTCTATTTTCCAATTATTATATGCTATACGTGATAATGGTATATAATATAATAAAAAATGATTAATCAATACCGATTTATAGTAATCTTTATCGTTTCTTATTTTATCTTCATTATACATTCAAATATTTTTCTCCTAAATTCTAAATTGGCATTATTAATCTTAATGCTCTAGCAATTATTTTCTTATTTTTCTCTGGACATCTTATTCTAAAAGTGTCACAAATATAATCTACAAAATTATATGTTAATTCATCTATAGTTCCACTTATATCAAGAATAACATCTATTGCTGTTGTTATTGATTTGCTACTTATATTTATTTTTAAATATTTTTTTAATACGTTTGCTATTTTAGATGAATTTTTTTTCATCCATTTTGCAGCTACTTTTATAGTAGTAGTCGCAATACCTCTTTCTTTTGATTCAGATGTATTATTAAATGACATATTTTTTAATTCTAGCAATGCTTCTATTTCATTTTTGCTAACTCTACTCTCTTAATGCCAAACAAATTAAATTAAAAGGAGTTTTGCCTCGTAGCTTTAACCGTTCCTTACAAGGCAGATTGATTGAGTAAATTTTAAATTACAATAATAAAAAGAAAGAGATTGTAGCAAGTTAGCTATAATCAATTCAAATCAAGTGAGTAAAAAAACATTGATTATCAACTAACTTACTATACTTCTATTATACGACATTTTTCGACAGGAGTCAAATTTTGCTAAACTTTATATTATATTGCTTTTTCCCTTATTTTTCAAGGCTAATTGATGTATTTGTATAAAATAGTTACAAAATTGTAACCTTTTCTGTAAATATATTTCTGTTAAAATCAGACTTTTATTAAATTCTAAAATAGCTAAAATTTAATTAATTATATGTACTAAAAGTAATTCAAGAGTCCCCTCTTCTGGTGCTGATATCGAAGGTTGATAGAATTTAAGTCTGAATAAAATATTATTTCGTGGTTAATGTTTTTCTAATATAGGTTTACAAGTAAACAATGTTAAAGTACCCCGGGGTATTTCATAAGCATAATAAAAGACACCCTTATTTGAGTGCCTTACTTTAGCTTTTAAACAGTTATTTTATATAGATTTTCTTCTATTTCGTTGATTTCTATCGTTTTTATAAGTATTTTTAAAAGTAAATTATTATTGTCATCTATTATATGTAAAACTTTCTTATTGTTATTTTCGACTATTTCAAATTTATCTCCTTTGCATATAGCCATTAAAATCAATTCATTATTGTTTTTTTTATTGTATATCTCAAATTCTAATTTCATATATGTATCTCTCTTATTCATTTACTTTAGCTTTATTGTATATTCTATTTCACTATATACATTCTTTATAATTAATCTATCTTCAAATAAAGTTGCTTTAAATATTTTTTGATCTCCTTCTTGTTCAACTAAAATTCTTCCGTCATTCTCTATACCTAATAACTTTATATTATCATTTTCTAATTTATCTTTGATTATTTGTTCATATCTTAGCATTTGCTTACTCCTTATCTTATGTATTATATCTCTATTGTAGCACCTTAGAAGCTGATCTCTGACTTCTGACAGTGCATATATTTGTATATTATTGTTGTTCTCTCTTAACTACTTCTATGTATTTCTTTAATGTATTTCTACTTATGTTATGTTTATTCATTAAATCTATTTGTTTTATACTTCTATCACTTATAAAAGCTTTTATATCTGCTTTTAATTCATCAGACATCTTATCTAGTTGACCAACTTTTCTACCACTTTTCTTATCACTAGCTTCTATACCTTGTTTAATACGTTTTACTAATATTTCTCGTTCTTGTTGTACTCTATCAAGTTCTACTATTAATAATAATTTGATAGTTCCTTCAAGTGCCGTTTTAGTTACTAATTGTTGTGTATTTGCTATATTAGTTAATTGTTTTATATAATCAGATGATACAGTTGGATTATCTAGGAATACAAGATTAACTCCTTTATCTAACAATTCCATATATTTGTTATATCCTTCTTCAGCTTGTCTAGTAAATCTCGATATCTCTTTAAATACTATTGTATCATTAGCTTGTAGTATTCCTTCTAGTGCTTTCCAATCATCTCTATCAAATGTACTACCACTTATATCATCTTGGTATACTGTTCTATTGTTATAATCTAATCCATTATCAGTAGCATATTTATTTAATGCTTTATCTTGTCTTTGAAATGATTGCTTGTCGTTGCTTTCCTTTGTACTTATTCTCATATAAAAGTATGTTGCCATATTTAATTACCTTCCTTCTTTGTGTCATTTTAACTAACGTTTATTTGATACTTATATATTACTATCATTTTAACATTAAGTCAATATATTTTGACACTTTTTATCAAAATATTTTTTAATATAGTTATTTTGACACTTTTGTATTAAATTGATACTTATACATAACAAAAGCCACCTAAATAATATAGATGGCTCAACAATAATATAAAAATTAAATATTTTAAGGTATTTAGTTTATAGACTAAGTACAAGATTTATATACCATTTATTTCTTATTTATATCATCTATAGCCCTAATAATTGATCCATTAGTTTTTTTAATAGCTTTAATATACTCAGATATTAGATTACTAGATGTGGTTTCATTTGATACAGCACAACATTTAATACTTTTTATTAAAGATTCTTCAATTGATATAGTAAAGTTTTTCTTCATACATTCATCCCCTTGTATCATTGTATAAGTGTATAATTGAATAAGTGCATCCTCAACTCCTTCTCTACATAGGTATACTTTATATCAATGAATGAATTATCTCCTCTCTAAACGGCATATATCAAGCCAAATTAAATCGAGGTCGATAGCCTTGTCGTGAAATGCCTTATTTTTCAACGATATTTCATAATTTTGTATAATTGAAGCTAAAATTGAATTACTTAGTTTTTGTTGATTTTACTAGGTTTTCTTCATATGAAATCTTAGTCGAGAAGCTAGTCGAGTCGGATTAAAAATCAACTCAGAAATTGATAGTGAGTAGGTTATTTTCTACATTTATTTCTATTCTCATTTTTAGATCACTCTCTCTACACCCTAATCAATATTTATGATATAATCTACAAAAGGAATTACAATCTAAGAGTGATGATTTCTATACAAATGAAAAAACACTAACTTCTGCAAAGGAAGGAGGTGTAGAAGTATGGAAATATTAAAATTATTATTAAATAACTCTGATGCTATATTTATTAGTATAATAGGAGCATTTATTTATGATAAAATAAAAATCACTCTTACGGGCAATAAGAGTGATTTAAACAAATAAATTTTAATCTAAGTTTATTATAGAAATCACATTCTATGCTAATAGATTGTAATTCCTTTTTCTATTGTGTCTATTTATATAATTATTATACATTAGAACGTTACGTCATTACAATATGTAATTACAAATTATGATATCTAAAACTTAAATAAATTATCGTCTACTATACCTCTTGGTTTAGGTTTTACTTCAAAAGTAACATTAATATCTTTATTACATTTTACTATCATTTCAATTAATTCTTCTTTTGAGAATAAACGTAGAAGCTCCAATAGTTCCTCTTTAGATAATGAGTTGATAATTTCTTTAGTTAGTTTCATGATTTACTTTACTCCTTATTTTATTATACTTATTATATTTATTTTTCACCAGCACCACATAAAAAAGGTATCATATTTCACGACACCATCTATTAATCTATATAAACATTAAATGTATCTTTAACATTTACATCATCTATTCTCTGTACTTTTGGTTTATAACTTGAGTCAAATAATGCTATAATATGCTTTTTATCATCTAGTAACGTTATAGTATATGTTTCATCAGTAACATCTTTATCTATAGCATGATTTATTGCTATTACTGTTCCCACTAAATTCTTTCTATAATATATTCTATAATATCTTATCATTGTATTATAATTACCTTCCTATATCTTTATTTTAATATATCATATCATTTATTTTAGTGCAGCTCAAATCACCCTAATATATATATTATGTCCTAATCATAATGCATTGGTGGGTGATTGCTAACGCATTGCTTATTCATCATATAGCATTCTAGCTTCACTAGTAGTTTATAGTGCATTTAGCTATATAATGAAACACAATTTTGTTCTATATTTTGGTTAGGTTATTTATTCCTCATAATGTATAATACTTCAACTACTTATTTCTTCACTAAAAGCTATAAAACTATGACAAGCATCTTGCAAGTGGTTTATTGCAATCAGCTTCATAACATATATTGCTGTTGCCTTGTGAGTTCAACGTAATCAAGGTTATTTTTCTCTGTTGACCTAAAGGTCAAGCGTAACCCGCCGAAATGTAAAACATTTCTCCTGTTAGCCGACTAGTAGCTAGTCGGCTTTTGTATTTAATTTAATTTAGTTTTCTACTCCGGCTCAATTATATGTATTTTATAATTTAGTTAGAAATAATGGAGAATTAGATTTAAAAAATCAAGGATGGAGTAGTAAAACAAATTATATATTTGATAATAAAGTTGTAAGAGGAGA
>JAEYLX010000016.1 GCA_023407575.1 Bacillota bacterium | reverse complement strand
ATCGTGCCGAAGGCTGCAGCCGTCAGCAGATGGCTGGTCAGTTCCATCTGGCAGACCATTTTGACCTGCGGGTAGAGCGCCGGGTTCCCGGCATGTGTCTGGCGGGGGAAGGCTGCATCGTTCTCTGATGTATCCGGTGTGCGCCAGAACACACCATCGATGGCCAGTGAGCGTAAAAAAGCAATAGTTATTGGGGCGTACAGTGCCTTCATTGAGCTTGGTTTTGCTCAAACCTCAACCACAGAAATTGCCCGCCGGGCAAAAGTATCAAAAAGAACGATTTATGAAGTGTTCAGCAATAAAAAAGAAATTTTCTCTGAAGTTATTAAGGAATATAAAGCACTGTTTCTCGATCTTCCGAGACCGGAAAATGAAGAGCTCCCTCTTAATGAAGCACTGTTTCGCATATTCCGATTAGATATAAGTCAGGAAGACGCTAAAGAGAGAGAAGCGTTATTAAAATTAATGACGCGTGAGTCTATTCTCTTTCCAGATCTTTCAGACTATTTATATACAACTAAAACACTTCGCTCAAGAGAACTGTTAATTGAGTGGTTGGATATTCAGCAAGCTCAAGGACGCATTACTGTTAAAAATACGGGGAATTGTGTGGGGATGTTAATGGATATTGTTTTTGGTGCATTGATTCCACGTCGATGGGTTTTGGATCTGAACGAAGATCAGACATTAACACCTGAAGGTCGTCAGCAGCAACTAGAGGAAATAAAAGAGCGTATCGAAACCGTTATACAAGTGATCAAAAATAGTATTTGATGGGTGTATTTTAGGCCAACAGGGCATTCATTGTAAATTGACCTTGCATTGGACCTTGAAAAGTTGAAAATTACTCGTTTTTATATGAGGTGAGTTCTGATATAAAGCACGAGCTAATCCTCATGCTGCATATAAACAAACTCATCATCAAAGGGAACACTGTTTTAGTTAATCATCGTTGATGATGGTGTCAAAAAGTGATGAGAAGTTCCGGGAGAGAAATCTTCCATCCATTTTGTTAATCCGGAATGACACCATCAACGATAAGTTGTAACAAGCCATGAGAACAATGCTCTATTCGTCCACGGATGCGATAAACATTAGCCAGATTCTCTGGCGTAATGACCTCTTTGGGTTTTCCACTGGCAATAAGTTTGCCTTTTTTTAACATAACGACATAATCACCATATCGTAGTGCAATATTTAAGTCGTGAACTACCATAATGGTGACTATATTGCGATTACGTGTCTCACTTTTTACTAAATCCATAACATGGAACTGATGGTTTAAATCTAATGCACTTAGTGGCTCATCCAGTAGTAATATCGATGGATTACGGACCAATGATTGTGCCAAACCGACGAGTTGTCTTTGTCCTCCGGATAGTTGATCCAGATAACAAAAGGCCAGATGTTCTATCCCCAGTTGTTTGAGAATAGCTATTGATTGTGTTTTTTCATGTTTCCCGCCCATCTTTGACGCGCGTAGGGAAACCAGAATAGATTCCAACACATTCAGATGCACATCATGTGGTAAAAACTGTGGCAAAAATATTGTACTGTCGGCACGCGCAGAAAATGGCATTTGCATTAGGTTGACACCATCAAGAAATACCTTACCGTTGGCCTTATTCAGTCCCGCCAGTGCACGTAACAATGTCGATTTACCGCAACCATTTGGTCCCAGAATGATTGTTATTTTTCCTCGTTGCAGTTCAGGTAAACTGAGATCACATATTACGTTTTTTTTCTGATAACCTGCATTTAATTTATGCAGTGAAAGACCTTTCATAACAAACTCCTGCGATAGCGCAGAATAATACTAATAAATAATGGAACACCCACAAGCGAGGTGACGATGCCTATTGGAATAATGACACCCGAAATAATGTTTTTCGAGGCAATTGAAGCCAGTGAAAGAACCAGACCTCCGGTTAATACACTTCCTGTTAGATAGAAACGATGTTCCTCACCAAATAGCATCCGGGAAATATGTGGAGAGACAAGACCAATAAAACCAATCGGCCCAACAAAGGCTACCGATAATGCTGCAAGCAAACTTATACGTAACAGGGAGGAAAGACGCAGTTGCTGTGCATTGATACCAAAACTTAACGCTCTTTCTTCTCCCATGCGTAATGCCGTAAGTTGCCATGAGCGGGAAAATGACCATAAAAAAACAATGATAAATACGCCTGATAAAATACCCAGTCTGTTCCAGGATGCACGAGCCAGGCTTCCCATTGTCCAGAATACCAGCCCCTGGAGTGTATCCTCATCCGCAATAAACTGCATTATTGCCACAAGAGCATTAAACGTGAATACCAATGCTATACCCAGCAGAATCATGCCTGAGCTTGCTATTCTTAGCCAACGAGACATGCTATCAAGTAATAACGATGACAGAAGAGCAAATATAAACGCGTTTGCAGGAACAAACCATGCTGCCGATATACCAGGAATACCAATTCCTAATACAATCGCCAGAGCTGCACCAAATGCTGCCGCAGAAGAGACTCCAAGTGTAAAGGGACTTGCCAATGGATTGTTGAGGATAGTTTGCATTTCTGCCCCCGCGAGTCCTAGCGTCATGCCAACCAATAAAGCCATTAAGGCGTAGGGTAATCGTATTTCCCAGACAATGACATGGACGCTGGTATCACGACTAAACGGATGAGCTAAAGCATGCCATAGCTCACTGACTGGCAAATTGGAAGAGCCCAGTATGATGTCCAGAAATAGTGAGGAGAGCATCGCCAGCGTTATTATTGAAATCAGTATAATCCGTTTATGTACAAGCTGATGGTACTGATATTTTATCGTCTCAGGCGATGGTGAATGGATAGGGTGCGGCAACGTAACGACTCCTTTGTCTTTGCTATTATGATCATGCGTATTCAGGGTTACAGATAACGGAATTGAAAACCTCTGCTGAACACATAAACGTCACATTCTCTGCATACGGTCACATCAAAAATATACCGGAATCGCTTTTCCCACAGCCTGACTGGTGCTACCATTTCGATATATAGTTATTTATATACCGATTTGTAGTGTGATGGAATATGAAAATAAATAATAAGTTGTTTTTATTACTGATTTTTTTGCTTTCTTTATCATTTACTACGCAAGCTGAACGAACTTTCACCGATCAGATTGGTCGGGAGGTGAAAGTACCCGACAAAGTTGATCGTATCGTGGTGCTCCAGCATCAAACGTTGAATCTTTTAGTGCAGATGAATGCAACTGATAAAATCGTTGGTGTTATGTCAAACTGGAAACAACAGCTTGGCAGTAATTATGCACGTCTTGCGCCAGAACTGAGCAACAAGGCGTCATTAGGCGATTTAACCCATGTTGATGCCGAAAAATTGGTGGCTTTGCATCCGCAAGTCGTTTTTGTCACCAATTATGCTCCGCAGGAAATGATAGATAAAATCAGTAGTCTGGGAATTCCGGCAGTAGCGATTTCTTTGCGGCATGACGATGATGGGGAGAGAAATAAACTTAACCCAGTCATGGCAGATGAAGAACAGGCTTACGTAAAAGGGTTATATGAAGGGATTATGCTGATTGGTAATATAATCAATAAGCCTGAAGAAGCTAAAGCGTTAATCAAGGCAACTGAAAATGGCCGCAGAATGGTGAGTAACCGCCTGCAACTTCTACCCGAAGAGCAGCGTGTTCGTGCCTATATGGCGAATCCTGAATTGACCACTTATGGTTCCGGAAAATATACAGGATTAATGATGAAACATGCTGGCGCAGTAAACGTCGCCGCTTCCACCATTAAAGGTTTCAAACAGGTCTCGATAGAGCAAGTCATTGAATGGAATCCTCAGGTAATTTTTGTGCAGAATCGTTATCCTGCAGTAGTGAATGAAATACAGTCAAGCCCACAGTGGCAGGTAATAGATGCTGTCAAAAATCATTGTGTTTATTTGATGCCAGAGTATGCCAAAGCATGGGGCTATCCGATGCCCGAGGCTATGGGGATTGGGGAATTGTGGATGGCGAAAAAGCTGTATCCAGAAAAATTCAATGATGTTGATATGCATAAAATAGTCAATGGCTGGTATAGAACGTTTTACCGTACTGATTATCAGGGTGAAGACTAATGCGAGTGCTTGCTGCGGGCAGTTTACGCCGGGTATGGAAATCACTTGTGTCAGAGTATCAGGCCGATAATATACAGTGTGATTTTGGACCAGCGGGTATATTAAGGGAGCGTATTGAGGCGGGTGAGGCATGCGATTTTTTTGCATCAGCCAATATGACTCACCCACAGATATTAATGTCCGCAGGACGAGCATTGTGTATTAAACCTTTTGCCAGCAATCGTTTGTGTTTGTATGTTCGGGCGAATAAATTCAATGAGAATGACGACTGGTATTCTTTATTAAATCGGGAAACATTGCGAATCGGAACATCAACGGCGGGATGTGATCCATCTGGTGATTACACTCAGGAACTGTTTGAAAATATGGGCAGTGTCGGTGAAAAAATAAGACAACGGGCTGTAGCATTAGTTGGGGGGAGGCATTCGTTGCCTCTTCCAGGAAATGCGATAGCAGCGCAGTGGTTAATTGAAAATGATTATACTGATCTGTTCATCGGTTATGCCAATTATGTTCCTGGCTTGCAATCAATTGATTCAGTAAAAGTTATAGAAATACCGGAACCTTATAATCCGATTGCTATCTATGGATTTGCCTGTCTGACCGATAAGGCCCTGCCACTTGCCGACTTTTTAGTTTCACCTGTTGCCAGAGGTATACTTGAACAGCATGGGTTTATGCCTCCAGGTACGTTATAGCCCCCTGTTTTACAGGGGGAGCGTCCGTCTTTTTATCAACATCAGGCAATGACATAACATTATGAACAAGCTCACAAGTCTGATGGTTAAATTTTATAATGCTCCTTACTAAGACCATATTTTTTCATTCTGAGATAGAGTTTTTTCCGTGGGATTTGTAAATATTCAGCAACCTCATTGATACGCCCCTGATGGATATTAAGTGCCTCTGTGATTATCTGTCGCTCAGCGTCCTCCACTCGTCTGTCAAGCGGTGTCGGGGTTCCGACGTGCATCAACGGATTTGCTGTTTCTGCCAGCGGTAATACTCCTACAGTAAATAGTTCTGCTGCATTGGCCAGCTCTCGCACATTATTTGGCCACATGCGGCGCATCATCTCTTTGAGCATCTCTTTTCCCACTTCCGGAACAGGATGGTTAAGCCGTTGACATGCTTTACAAAGGTAATGGCGAAACAGTGGTTCAATATCATCGGGGCGTTGAGTTAATGGCAGGCAAGCGATTTGTGTCATTGCAAAGCAGTAATAGAGCTCCGCGATGATATGGGTGCTGGCGGCCAGCTCGACCAGCGAGGTGTCTCCAATACCAATCAGGCGAAAAGGTCTGTGTTCCTGGCTTTGTAACTGAACCAGATGGTACTGCTGTTCACGCGTCAGGTGTTCAGGATGGCTGAG
>JAEYLX010000072.1 GCA_023407575.1 Bacillota bacterium | reverse complement strand
ACGCTGGTGCTGAGCTTCATTCTGCGTCGTCTGGAAAGAAGGATGAAAATCCTGTGATTGAATTTAAAAACGTTTCTAAGCACTTTGGTCCAACCCAGGTGCTGCACAATATTGACCTGAACATTCAGCAGGGTGAAGTCGTGGTGATTATCGGGCCGTCAGGATCCGGTAAATCTACCCTGCTGCGCTGCATTAACAAGCTGGAAGAGATAACCTCCGGCGATCTGATCGTCGACGGTCTGAAAGTAAACGATCCGAAGGTAGACGAGCGCTTAATCCGTCAGGAAGCCGGAATGGTATTTCAGCAGTTTTACCTGTTCCCACATCTGACGGCGCTGGAAAACGTCATGTTTGGACCGCAGCGCGTACGCGGGGCGAATAAAGAACAGGCCGAGAAACTGGCGAAAGAGCTGCTGGCAAAAGTGGGTCTGGCCGAACGTGCACATCACTACCCTTCTGAACTGTCCGGCGGTCAACAACAGCGTGTGGCTATCGCCCGTGCGCTGGCGGTAAAACCGAAAATGATGCTGTTTGATGAGCCAACCTCAGCACTCGACCCGGAACTGCGCCATGAAGTTCTGAAAGTTATGCAGGACCTGGCGGAAGAAGGGATGACCATGGTGATTGTGACCCACGAAATTGGCTTTGCCGAAAAAGTGGCTTCACGCCTGATTTTCATTGATAAGGGACGAATTGCCGAAGACGGTAATCCGCAGGCCCTGATTGAAAATCCACCCAGCCAACGCTTACAGGAATTCTTGCAGCACGTTTCCTGATAGCTCAACCTCCCTTCGCCCGAAGGGAGGTTTTTCACCAGAATCCTCTCATTTCAATTCCCTCCCGCCCTGACATCTATACTTATCCTTTTGAATTTATTTTCTCATGGGAGGAGTCATGCGCTGGATCCTGTTCATCTTTGTTTGTCTGTTGAGTCTTCCGGCACAAGCAGTGACGATACCTGGCGTCACCACGCCAACGTCAACCAACGCACAAACCGCCCCGGCAAAGGAGCCAGATGTTGAACAGAAGAAAGCGGCTTACGGCGCACTGGCTGATGTGCTGGAAAATGACACCTCTCGGAAGGAACTGATCGATCAATTACGCAAAGTGGCAACTGCGCCCCCTGCTGAGCCGGTGCCAACCATTGTCCCACCCACGTTAACGGAAGAAAAAACGGTACTGGAAAACGTCACGGATGTCACCCGGCACTACGGTGAGGCGCTCTCCAGCCGCTTTGCCCAGCTTTATCGCAATATTACCGATGCACCGCACAAGACCTTTAACTCGCAAACGTTCACCAATGCCCTGACTCATTTTTTAATGCTGGCGGCGTCAGTGTTCGGGTTTTACTGGCTGATCCGCCTGTGCGCGCTGCCTCTGTATCGCAAAATGGGGCAATGGGCACGGCGGAAAAACCGCGAACGCAGCAACTGGCTGCAGCTTCCGGCGATGATCGTTGGCGCATTCATTATTGATTTGCTTCTGCTGGCGCTGACATTGTTTGTCGGGCAGATACTGAGCGACAGAATGAATGCCGGCAGTCGCACCATCGCCTTTCAGCAAAGCCTGTTTCTCAATGCCTTTGCCCTGATTGAGTTCTTCAAAGCCATTTTGCGTCTGATATTTTGCCCAACGGTGGCTGAACTACGCCCGTTTAACATTCAGGATGCAGGTGCGCGCTACTGGAATCGGCGTTTGAGTTCATTAAGCAGTTTGATTGGTTACGGGCTTATAGTTGCCGTTCCCATTATCTCCAATCAGGTCAATGTGCAGGTCGGCGCGATGGCCAACGTCATCATCATGCTGTGTATCACGCTATGGGCGCTGTACCTGATTTTCAGAAACAAGAAAGAGATAACGCTGCATTTACAGAATCTGGCAGAAAGATCGTTAGCTTTTTTCAGCCTGTTTATCCGTGCCTTTGCGTTGGTATGGCACTGGCTGGCCAGCGCCTACTTCATTGTGCTGTTTTTCTTTTCGCTGTTTGATCCGGGCAACAGCCTGAAATTCATGATGGGCGCTACGCTGCGCAGCCTGGTAATCATTGGAATTGCCGCCTTTGTTTCCGGCATGTTTTCCCGCTGGATAGCCAAAACTATTACCCTTTCGCCACACACCCAGCGCAGCTATCCGGAATTACAAAAACGACTGAATGGCTGGCTGTCGACGGCGTTAAGCGTGGCCAGGATCCTGACGGTGTGCGTTGCGGTGATGCTGCTATTGAATGCCTGGGGATTGTTCGACTTCTGGAACTGGCTGCATTACGGCGCAGGAGAAAAAACGGTGGATATTCTGATCCGTATCGCGCTGATTTTATTCTTCTCCGCCATCGGCTGGACGATCCTTGCCAGCCTGATTGAAAATCGTCTGGCTTCCGATATTCACGGACGCCCGCTACCCAGCGCTCGTACCCGAACCCTGTTGACGCTGTTTCGCAACGCGCTGGCGGTGATCATCAGCACGATAACCATCATGATTGTGCTGTCGGAAATTGGCGTTAATATCGCCCCATTGCTGGCCGGGGCCGGGGCGCTGGGGTTGGCTATCTCTTTCGGCTCGCAAACGCTGGTAAAAGATATTATTACCGGGATTTTTATTCAGTTTGAAAATGGCATGAACACCGGCGACCTGGTGACCATCGGTCCACTCACCGGTACGGTTGAACG
>JAEYLX010000055.1 GCA_023407575.1 Bacillota bacterium | reverse complement strand
CAACAGCACCTTGTACCATTGCTTGATAAGCATTCTCCTGCCCTTTCACCCTCAATAAAGGATCCAAGACAATCGTATTCAACCAATAATTACTATCAAAACGACCGGAAGGATTCTCATGCAAGGTGATCCCTTTCATATCCTTCAACAGTTCCCGGTATAAATCACACGTATGCTTATGATGAGCGTGATGCTATCTCATACATCGAAAGTCCCAACACTATCCACTCCTACGAACGGTGATAGTAGAAAACACTATCGTCAGTTTTTTTCAAGCTGTTACGCCAGTCAGTATAGATTTGCCCCATAATTCACTATTTTCTAAAAAATATTCATTAATCAAGAGTCTGAGTTATCTGGATGGTAATCCAGTCTTCACCATCGGTTGCTTCATAGTGAGAGGGAGTATCTTTCTCCACTTCAACACAATCCATAAAGTCGCACTCCTCGATAAAAACATCTTTCATCTCCTTTAACAACTCTTTCGCTCTATCAAGGTCAGTCAGAGGAATAGTCTTCGTCCTCTTCTCAATAATTTCGTCTCTGTAGTTTAAGAGATACATAGCTTAATCATTTTTGACATTATTCTTTTTTATACACCACTGTGGCACGCAGATATATGACAAGAACTGCCCAACGCCTTATAAAAACTTCCTCATAATAAAAGTCTTATTCATAATTCCAAACATCAGCAGAAGTCAGAGGCTTGTAGGCACCATCTTTGGCCTCGAATATTACACAAGGCTCTTTTACAATAACGGTATGCCACATGCCCGTTGGAATTTGCAAGCCAAAACGCCCTTCAGCAGGACAAAGATCATGTCTCGCACACTCCACGCCTTTTTCATTGTAGAAGATTTCGGTGAGACGGCCACTTACAACAAAGATTGTCTCGGTGCTGTCCTGATGACGATGAATGGGGACTTGTGTACCAGGAAGCAAGACGTTAAGTATACGTTGAGATTGGTCATCTGCTGTTGTACGTAAGTCGTAATTTACTCTTCTGCGTTCGCTCTCAGTAGCCTTTTCTAAAAGACTATCCAAAAAAATGTCATCAATAATCATATTACTCATTTATTAAATTATTAACAATGAAGACTATTTAGATATTTCTCATGTAGAGGATAATATTTTCTCATAAAAATAACATATGTAATTGTTAAGAGAACTAATACAATTATAAGATATATCCAATGTGCAACTACTGTGTTAGGAATTAAATATATAAAACCAAGTGATATAACAAGTTGTAATCCAAGATATATCAAAGAGACTACTACATGTGATATATTTAATTCATTTGCCATTAATTGATAACCATGTTTTCGGTGTGCCTGACCAAGATTCTCGTGCAACATGATTCGATGAACAATAGTCAAGCAAGCATCAACCCCATAAACCATTAACAATATTAGCCATGTTATATCTCCATTTGAGACAATTATCTTGCCTATGACAAAAAGGATGATAAATGCAACGCTTATCGAGCCGACATCTCCAGCAAAGCATTTCGCCTTATTTTTGGGACGAAAGTTAAAAAAACAGAATACCAAGTCTGCCAATATCGTAGTAATAACGAGCGATGAGTCTTGTGGGTTTTGCCATTGAAGCAATAGCAACGGGAATAGAACCGCAAGGCTGTATCCACCTGTAATGCCATTAATCCCGTCCATAAAGTTGTAGACATTAGTGATGCCAACACAAACAATAAGCGCAAGAATCACGACCCACCACATATTCCAATGCAGAATATTCAAACTCCAAAACATCAAGAACATCGCACTGAACTGCACAACAAGACGAAGCGAGTCCGGTAATGGATGGATATCATCTACGAAACTAACCCCAGAAACAAGTATCAAGCCAATGAAAAAGGGTGTATATTGCGTTACAGAGATTGTAGCAAACTGCGATAAATCCGGGATAACCGAAGCTAGTGATATAATTACAAACCATAGGATAGCCCCAAGGGTAAAAATTATACCTCCCCCGCGCAAAACTACTTTTGAGTGAGATGATCGATTGTTAGGTTTGTCGATAATATTGAACTTATCGGCAATACGAAAATATACTAACTCTGCGACTATGAGCAGAACTAATATTACAAAGTAAATTAGCATAATGAAATTATTTGAAGATAGAGACATCTATTTCCTAAAACTCTCTATTGTACGAATAAGTCCGTCTTTAGCACAGACAGGCATTTCGGATACGCCTAAAGCTTTTTTGATTTTATCGTTAGATGAAACGTAATTTTCCGTCAACTTTTGCAGACGTTCTGTGTTCAGAGGAAGATGAAGCATATCACCGACTTTAGCAAACGTCGTCATCATCCCTTTGTTCATATGCCATATATGAGCTTTTTTGCCCAACATAGAACAAATAGTCGCTATAAGTTCATTAGTAGACATTGGCTCATCATCCCCCATATTGTATATGCCACTCTCAACACTCTTTGTCAGCAGTCCTTCAACCGTAAAGCAAACATTTTCAATTGATGTCAGCGTTCTTAGGTTGTCAAATGCTCCTAGCGGCCAAGGAATACCCTTTGAGACAACACCATACAACAGATTCAAGTTACCCTTGTTTCCCGGACCATGAATCATACACGGACGTAGAATATAGAAATCCTTACCATCCACTATGTTATTTAAAATATATTCTTCAGCCTTAATTTTACTTTCGCCGTAAGGACCGACAGGAGTAGGTATTACATCTTCTTTCAAAATACCCTCAACCTTGTCTGCCGCAGCTTTTGCCGTACTGAAAAATACGAACTTCTTAGCGGAAGACTTTAAATAATAATCATAAATCTTCTGCGTCAGCCCTGTATTTACCTTAAAATAGAGATCTGCAGCCGACTTGTTTTTTGTGTCGTGCGCCTTACCTGCAAGGTGGATTATCGCATCAAATCCAGGCAGTTTCCCGGAGTCTAAATCATCCCACAAAAATGTTTTTATAACACCGTCTTTTTCAGGAGTAACAACATCAAGACCGTATATCTTGTGTTTACCCTTAAGATACACGACCAAATTGGAGCCCACGAAACCATGGATACCTGTAATAAGTATTTTCATATTTTACCTAGTTATTTATAGAGCGATAGATATCAGCGACTTGTTTAATTATATTGTTTAATGAATATCTCTGAATTTTTAGCTTATTATATTCTTGCATAGAGAACCTATCTATTGAAAGCATATCCACAATAGCAGATTTAATATCATTCACATTTTGGGGATTAAATAATCTACCTCCATTGTGGTCAATAAGATCAATATTGCCACGGATCTTACTCACAGCACAAGGTAACCCTGAAGCCATCGCTTCCATCAAAGCGACAGAAAGTCCTTCCCTATGCGATGGGAATACATAAATATCTGCCGCGGAAAGTAAGTCATTTATGTCATTTCTAAAACCTAGCAGTTTTACTTGTTCTCGCATTCCCAGACTGTCTATTAAATTAATTAATTCATATTTCAGGGGACCTTTACCTGCTATCATATACTTAACATTCAGATTGTTAATGGCTCTAATTACTGATGCATGATTTTTATTATTATTAAGTTCACCTATTGAAAGTAAAAGGACATCACTATTGTTTAGCCCAAGGCTTCTTCTTGCATTTTGCCTTTTAATTATTTGACTTACAGCAAGATACTCCCTGGATAAAAATTCATTGTAGAGTTCCTGAACATTATTGATTACAGTTGGTAAATCGAATTGTCGAATTTTCTTTTTGTTGTATATTGACATCTCCTGCCAATTACTATCAATAATCTTGTTAACAGCTCTGGTAATATATTCTATATTGTGAGGGTCAAAAAGGACACCTCCATTCTCGTCTATCAAATCTGTATTGCCTCTTATAGCACTAACTACACATGGTTTACCCCATGCCATAGCCTCCATTAATGTAACAGACAATCCCTCTTGAAATGATGGGAATGCAAAGACATCAGCAGAAGCGCACAACGCAGAAATATCTGTCCTAAATCCGAGTAGTTTTACCCTATCCTCTATTTTTAACTCCTTAATTAGATTCTCAAATTCGGGTTGTAATTCCCCTCTACCTGCTATAGTAAGATAAACATTTGGTATTTGGGCTATAGCTCTAATCAATCTTTCTTGATTTTTTCTTTTTATAAGTTCTCCTACAGATAAAATCCAAATTTTGTCTGCAGGTACACATAGTGACTCTCTAACCTTATTGCGGTCTACATCGATATTGCCAAATTTGTTTAAATCAACTCCAATACCCGGTACATAAACAATCTCTTTCGCTTTAATGTGTTTTTGGGCTAACTCATAGTCCTCATTATTGATTGTTATTAGAATATCAGTCCAATACCCGCACAATAATTCAATCGGATAATATACCATCCAATTTAGTAAAGGAGCTCCTTTATAAAAATGGAAGCCATGCGCAGTATATATTATCTTTGTTTTTGTAATCTTTCCGGCAATTCTAGTTATCATGCCGCCTATTGGTGAATGACAATGAGCAAAAACGTAGTCATTGCATTTCATCAATTTCTCGACCTGTGAAAAAGCTTTGAGATTATCCTTAATATTAAGTACATTTCTTGCAAAATCTATTTGAAAACAATCTACCCCCATCGCTTTAAGGGTTTTCTTCAGTTGGGCAATTTTCTCGTTGGTACATGTACTACCTTTCTCAAAATTACATGCAACATCAACATGGTATCCCATGTCAATCATTAATTTAATAAATGGGATATTAAATTGGTCTATCATTGACGCAACAGAAGCGACAACTAAAACTTTTTCCTTACTCATAACTGAAATTTATTTTTGTCGCATTATTAGGTAAATACTCAATCACTTCCACTTCTCTTGTTTTCAACAAGATAGCAGATTGAAATTTCTCACTTAAAATTGATTTTTCTTCTTATAGCCTAAATATAGGCACCTTGAAGGAGGCCTTCGTAGTCTTTATTGCCTCTCATCAACTCACGAACGAGACTGACCATCCAGTTCTTCAAGTTCAAGCCACGAGCCTTGCCGATCCCACCCATGAGTGGAACCAAACGGCCATCTCCACTCCACGCTCGCTACCGTAGAACAGGCTGTTCTTTCGGTTATTCGTCAAAGGACGGATAGTCCGCTGTCGAGTAGACCAAGGGAATTTCACCCTCAGCCTCTCACGGAACCGTACGTGAAAGTCTCCCTTCATACGGTTCTTCGTATTCGAATCATTTCTTTTGACGTGCATAGGGTATATATCCTACTTGCCAATGATAAAACAGGTTGGGTTCTTTCTGAGCTATATAAGCCAGCCAGTAATGGGCAGATATGACACCACGACGTCGAAGTCTTTTATATTTTGTCTTTGCCCAATAGGCAATAGAGCGATTCAGGTGACACATAACTTTCCAAAATTCTGTTTTACCAAATTTCCCATAATAGCTTATCCATCCTCTTACGACATCATTGATATATGCCGCTACGAATCGTAGGCTTCTATTATGAAGACGTTTGAGATTCCATGATTTTATTGTCTCATGTATTCTACTTTCCGATTTATTGCTTATTGCAGGCAAATAACTTGTGAATAAGACATTCTTGCGTTTATCTTTTGCCGCTCTCGGTCTGAAAGTAAAACCTAAATAATCAAAAGAAGTACAATGATAGTGCTCTGATGAACGATTGCTCGTTTTGCAGAATACTATTTTCGTCTTTTCCTCATTAAATGTCAATTTACATTCAGCAAAACGTTCTCCAAGCCTGTCCTTTATGTATTCAGCTTGAGCCAATGTACCGCAATGACAAACACAATCATCTGCGTATCTCTCAAAAGGTACGTGAGGATATTTATAAGACATCCATTTATCAAAGGTATAGTGCAGAAACTGGTTTGCTAAGATTGGGCCTATGACTGAACCTTGCGGTACTCCCATGTGTCTCTTCACTATTGCCCCGTCATTCCCCTGATAAGGAACGGTCAACCAACGTTTTATATAGAGAAGTATCCACTTTGTCTTGATATGCTTCTCCACCGCTTTCATCAATAGGCCATGGTCGATCGTATCAAAGAATTTGGATATATCTATATCTAAAACCCATGCGTACTTCCAACACCGTCTTTCTGCCTTGGCTATGGCATCATGAGCTGAACGATGCGGACGATAACCAAATGAATCTTTATGAAAATAGGGTTCTACGAGAGGCTCAATAACGTTTACAACAGCCATTTGCGCTATACGATCTTCAACAGAGGGAATCCCTAAAGGTCTTTTACCACCATTTGATTTCAGAATTTCCACAAGTTTTACCGCTTTGGGCATATAACTGCCGGAGCTCATGCGATTCCATAGACGATAAAAGTTGGAACCCAAGTTTTGCTCATAAGCGCTCATTTCTATACCGTCAATGCCTGGACTACCTCCATTTGACTTCACTTTCTTAAAGGCTTCAAAGATTATTCTTTTGTCTATTTGAAATGGTTTTGCTTCTTGCATTGCGTCCTCCTTAGTTTATCAAGTTGCACAGTGCAGTCCGCTGAATACGTTTCCCCCTTCGCTCCATCCTCATTACAAGAATTTCAACACTACTACGGAGAAATCCGCCACTGATTGAGACATTGATACTTTCTGCCTTACGTGTCATGCGTCTTTGACATTTTCTCTTGACATTCTCAGTCTGCTTCTCACGTTCTATCAAAGAGCCTATATAATGTTCTTGCCGCCTACACACCGTACACCAAAGGGTCAGTAAACAGGAAGCTTCCCTTCTTTTCATAGAGCGTAGCCGAAGCCCTATTTCTGATGTAACCTGATAACAATAACGATGCTTCATCAACGGTTCATTCACATTCAACTCCATTACACATACCTTACCATAATTCCTGACTTATTACACACAACGCTCACCACTTCTTGATTGCTCAAAACGCAGCTTGTGATGGTTTGCGACCAGTTCCTGTAAACCGATTGCGAGGGACCTACCCTCATCTCTTTGATAGTTGCGGACAAAACATCCATAATACCAGCCAATAGCATCATGTTATAATGCCCTCGTGACACACCAGCCAGATTATTATCTATCGGTAATTCTCCATCATCTAGGAAGGCAAACAGCTCTTTCCAAAATTTATTCAGATAATTGAGAGCTTCCGTATAGTACGGACTTCGGAACTCAGTCTTCTTTGCCAGTTCACTCTCCAGCCTGCTGCGTATCCTTATCACAATTTCCTTGGTTTCCAAGCCTTGTCTTTCCCGAAGCCTTTCTTAAGGAGTGAGACCAGCTTCTTCGTACCGATGCTCTCTGCCAAAAAGCGCTTGAAAATCATTGTGGAAAAGCTCAGCGACAGGTTCGCCCCCTTGATTAACTGCCTTGACAAACTTGTTGTTGAGATGAGAGAAACAAACCTGATGGATGGTATCCTTGAACTGTGCCGATTTCAATTCATCACCTATAAATACATAAGCAACATACCCGTCGGAGATGATGCTCTTTAGTTCTGCATCCCCCAAAAAGTCCGTGAGCACCTCACGGACTCTCGAACCGTTTTCATAGAAGAAAATGGCCACTTTCTGAGCCTTGTTCACAAGTACCCAGATATAGCATTTCTTGTAGTGGCCATACTTCCGGACCTTACACCAAGTCTCGTCACAATGGACAATGGAATCCTTTTCCAATGCAAGGTCCTTCAAGACGCAAACCTGCTCGTCCAGGTATTTCTTGCCTTTCCTCAGCCAATTGTGCAAGGTGTTGGCGGATATGGTCATCCCCATATCCGTCAGCCATTGATGCAGAAGGCCGAAAGTCACATTCTTTACATAAACCTCATAAGCGATGGCCTGCAGGAACTCCGGAGTGGCCGTCGTCCCTTCAAAACGGGGAACAATCTCGGGATGACCCTCACTCGGGAAATAGCCCCATTTCAGTTTGCGGCCGGGTTCCACATAATGCACCATTTCAAAGCGCTCCTCCACCAGAACGGTCTTCAGGCTGAATACCGGAACGGAACGCTTTTCGATGATGCGTCCGGGAATCTTCGACAGATCCGATGGGTGGAAAACGGGTTCACTGGTCACTCCCATTGTCTTATATTTGTCAGGACGATTGGTCAGGTCCCTTTCTTTCCCGGCATTCTCCGGAACAGAACCGGACCGGTTGTCGTCAACCGAATCCATACAGAGAGTGTCTTCAGTCCCGTCAAAATCGTCCTTCTCTTTGCGACGGTCAGGCTCAGTCTTCTCAGGAGTACCTGAACCTGTCTTCTTCCTGACTTTCTGCCGTCTGTCACCGAAACGTTCCTAGTTTGCAAAGTCAAGTTTCTCCTTAAAAGATTCAGCCTTACGCTCCAGGGATTTGCGCAGCTGACGTTCCTCGGCCAGTTCTTTCTTCAGCTCTGCCTGTTCGGACATGACGGCAGCCATACGTTCATCAAGCTCCTTCTGCCTAGCCATGAAATCCTCCAGGACAAGCTGCATGGCTTTCTGCGTCAGGAGGTCTTCCTTATGCTGTTCAGCAAGATATTGGATATACCGGTCTTTTTGATCCTCTGCCATACCTTCACTATAATTTATAGGGTGCCGTGAGTAAGTTTCCCTACTCAACAATTCCCTTTTTGTTTCTATGATATGTTGCAGTTCGATCATACTTAAACCTTTGATTTACAGCATTAAAGGTAGTAAAATAATTGCAAAACTTCAAGCGGGGAAACTATTTAATTATCTGATTTTTAATACTTTAACTACGAGACTCTCAAGAATCAAAACCACGTCTTTCCAGTCAATCCGATAGACGGTATCCGCTCCATTCCGCTCTACTTTCATGAACTGATAGCCTGCAACAAACTTCTTCTCGAAAAGACTGTATGAACGGTTATTAAATGAAAACATACGGACTATTCTTCGATTTCGACACATGACAATAAAGACATCACCGTCACCGGGCTCCCGGTGAAGCCGCTCACGAATGATAGACAACACACGGCTGTGCTTACAACGCATATCGGTAAAGTCACGGACATAATAGAAATGATTAAGACCGGTAACACTCAGCATAATCCCTCCAGTTTCTCTACCATTCGAACCAAATCCTGATAGCTAAGATTCTTTTGGGATAAATGCAAACCGTTACTCATACGAACTTCAATCCAGATACGGACAGAATTGTCACTACTGTTTTTTGATACAGCCTGAGAGTGGCTACTTGTCTTGGATTTATCTCCATTGTCACCAACCGGAACTCCGTCGACCTGAACTTCAACTACTTTTCTACGAGTGTCCTTAAACCATTTCTGAAAAATGTTATAAGGTACCTTATTCTTGACACAAAATGATTGGAGGGACTCTCCGTGAGGCAAAGCCTCGGTCTGGTACTGAAAGTAAAATCTTTCAAAATCTTCACTGCTATACATAACTATAAAAATTTTATTCGCTGCGAAGATAGACTATTCAATCAATAGCCTTTTTTTGAGTGCTTACCCTATGCATCAGCAAAGGCAAGGACTATAAGAAGTATGAGTTCGGCAACAAGGTATCCATTGTCAGAACATGGAACGGTCTTATCATAGGTGCTCTATCCTTCAGGAATGAATATGACGGACATACGATAGACAAGTCCATGGAACAGGTTAAACGCATATATGGTAGGTCTATCAAAACCTTGGCTGGAGACAGAGGCTATCGAGGCCAGGATAAATGCGGAGATACAACAGTGGTGATTCCAGGCGTACCGAAGGCGACTGATTCTGCATACGCTAAGTCTACGAAACACAAACTCTTCCGCAAGAGAGCAGGCATTGAACCTGTTATCGGTCATTGCAAGAGTGACCATCGCTTAAACAGAAACTTTTATAAGGGTCTCTTCGGAGACTCTATAAACGTCATGCTTGCTGCTGCCGCATTTAACTTCAAAAGGGCCATGAGAGCTCTTTTGTCCCTTTTCGAAATGCTGATGAAATCACTTTATTTCAGAATCGAAGGCGCTCAAGTTTGTCTTTTGAGCGCACAACTGAACTGAACCAAGTTCTTGAGGGATGACTAATTATTTTTCCTAAACTTATATAATAAAGACACCGCAAATAATCTAAATGACGTAGAAGCTATTATGGTTATCCCTACAACTATAAAAAAGAATATACATAATAACGTTACATTCCAAGCCAGATATTCTGTACTCTTTTGAACTATCATAAATTTCAAAACAATAAAAGAAAAAACACATATGAACACTATCGGTATATAATAATTCTTACACAAATCAATGACTATACTAAGACAACTAATATTCATTTTATTTAAACAAATAATAAAACGATATACAGCTGTAAGTATCTGACCTATTGATTTAAATATTGCGAAAGAAATTATACCCCAACTCCCAAATGTACATGCAATACCTCCATAAAAAACAATCGGCAATAATGCAGATGATATCATTAGATCCTTAATTCTATTAGTCGCAATTATATATTGTGTTGATGGATAAGAAATAAAAGCTAATAAATTTCCGCATACTAAAACTTTCGCAAGTAATACAGACTCTTCATAGTCATTACCAATCCATGATAACATTAATGGATATCCTAACAAAACAAATAATAAAAGGGGGAAAAAAACTATCGGTAATAATACTTTTATATTTTTTACATAAAAGAGTTTTATTCCATTCTTATCATTTAGACCAACATAATGATTGAACCTTGGGGAGAAACTGGAATAAATTACTGAGAAATAATTTCTCACAAGCGTTAAAAAAGTAAATGCTGCCGAATAAATTGCAAGTTGCTCAGGCGATGAAATTTTAGCTAAAACAATCAGATCAAGTTCATAATACAAAATCCATGAAATTGTTGTAAAGATAGATGCACCAACTAGTCCACGTACAAGCCTCCAAATAGCAATGTCAAAATGAAAGGAATTAATGAGTAATTCCTTTTCATAATGATAATTTTGGAATATGTAAACAATCAACAAAACTGTAGTTAAAATATCAACTATTTGTATAAATAGGAAATACTCCACAAGCATATAATGACTATTAGTAAAAAAAACTAGTATAGAGAGTAATTTTATTACGTGTCCAATAAATGAAAATGATTGAAACTTATATTGTTCAATTCTACTTGAAAAGATCACATTACAGATTCTTTTTACGGCAATAAAAGGAGCCGAAAATATTAAAATAAATATCAACATGGATGCTATACCCTCATCACTCTGTCTTATGCCCTCTATTAGTATACGTGGTGAAATCGCAATTGGTAGCAAAAAAAAACCTACTATGACAACAAATAAAATCAATAGGAATGATGTAAATCCAACAATTTTAATCTCTTCCCTCAAGTCATTTTTTGCATAATACTCCCCTACATATTTCTGGCATACAGTTATAAAACCAAAATCAGCATAATTAAAGAAAATAGTTAATGATATACAAACAGAATAAATACCATATAAAACTTTATTTTCAGATAAAAAAGGTACAACAATAAATAAAGATAAAAATCCAATACCAGTTGCTAATATCTGAAAAAATGAGTTTTTTAAATAATTGAAAGAATAATCTGATTTTGCGACCATTAGAATAACTTTTTATAATCGAAGAAACTCATCAAATGCTTATCCTTTTCTGAAATAATCAAATTCTTTATACCGCCAATTTTTTCATACGGCCATTCAATATTTATTTCTGGGTCATTGTACATAATACCGCTATCGCCTTCACCATAGAATACTTCTCCGCATTTGTAGCTCACGACCGAATCCTCAAGGACTAAATAGCCGTGACCAAAGAACTTAGGGACATAGAGAGTCTTCTGGTTATCGCACGTAAGATCAAATCCCTGCCATTTTCCAAAAGTAGGTGATTCTGGACGAAGGTCAACAATTACATCATAAACATGACCACTGATACAACGGACTAATTTAGCCTGCTGCTTGACCAATTGAAAGTGAGTAGCACGAATTACACCCTTCTTGCTTATGGTATAGAACACTTCCTTCAACTCATGATCGATACCATTCTGCTTGAACATATCGATATTGTAGTCCTTCACGAAGCCACCACGTTCATCAGTTGCATAAAATGGAGTTATCTCGTAAGCCCCCTTCAAGGATGTCTGTTTGAATCCAAATTTCTGTATCATTCTTACTTTTCTATAGTTTTAAGCCAATCCATAGTAATTCTTGTTCCCTGTGCAAAAGAAACTTCCGGTACGAAACCACAATCGTTCTTTATATTCTCAATAGCAAATGTAGACAAAAGCATATTGGTACCTGTAAAAGGAACATCTCCAAAAAGAGGAGAAGAATCTGGGCCGCACGCCTTAACCATTTCAAGTATGAATTGGCGAAGCGGTTTAGCATCACCAGAGCCTATCATATATTCATGAAATGGCTTACCATTAAGAGCAACTTTATAAAAGGCTTGTGCCACATCACTAACGTAAACGAAATCATAGTTCTGAGTGCCAGCTGTAAATTGCAGCGGTTCGCCTTTGATGATTTTACGAAGAGTGGTGTTCACAAATCGAGGAGAGAATTCACCAATGCCATAAGCATTTGTAATCATTGGCCAAAGAAGATCTATTCCTATGTTAGCAGCAACCGATTTACACATGCAATGTGCAATATGTTTGCCCATTCCATAGATGTAACCCATTCCTGGCTTTGAACCTTGAGAATGAATAGCTGCCTCTACTTCATACTCCATAATAGAACCTGCACAAACAAAACGTGTACATCCAAGTTCTTTAGCAGCTTTCAGACATTCAACTGTATTAAGTGCATTTTGCATCTGAAGGTTATAATCAATACGAGACACACCAGAAGAACCTGCCCAAGCAAAATGAACAAATGTGTCATAAATACCATGGCTAATAGTATCTACCATCGCTCTGGTATTTGAAATATCGCACTGCATATAGATAAGATTCTCATGTCCTTTAAGCCTTCGAGGCTCTTTCCCCATATCTAAAGCAAGTACTTTACAACCTTCTTTAAGAAATCTCTCAACTGTGTAAGAGCCAACAAAACCATCAGCTCCTGTTATTATGACATTTTTCATTTATCCAATAAATTTATTAATTTCATCTAGACAAATTTCATACACATTTTCTGTCTTATATCTCTTGTACCAATCAGATGTGAGTACAGCACACTCTTTAGCATTCAATCTTGGCTTCCATCCTAATCGTATCTTAGCCTTCTCTATATTCAACATCAAGAGGTTTGCTTCATGAAAAGCATTAGGATCAGAAACATCCTTTAACTCTCCAAAACCAAAGCTCTCTATGATTGCAGATGCAACTTCCCATACTGTAAGTACGCTTTCAGCTTCAGGACCAAAATTCCAGCCTTCACAATATTCCGTAGGTTTTTCCCACATTTTCTGTGCAAGAAGCATATAACCAGAAAGAGGTTCAAGTACATGCTCCCAAGGACGCACTGCCTTTGGAGAACGAATATCAATCACCTTGGTTGTCTCAAGAGCACGAATGCAATCTGGAATGATACGATCCTTTGCCCAATCGCCACCACCAATCACGTTACCTGCGCGAACAGAGGCAATAGAAACAGTATGCTTCTTTCCATAATCCTCAGGGTTGAAGAAACTTCTTCTCCAACTTTGGATGGCAATCTCACAAGCTCCTTTTGATGAAGAGTATGGATCGTAACCTCCAAAAGGGTCGGTTTCTACATATCCCTTCAATTGTTCCTTGTTATCATAGCACTTGTCTGTGGTGATCATTACGCCCACCTTCACACTCTTTGTTGCATGAATAGCCTCCATGATATTGATGGTACCCATCACATTTGTCTGATAGGTTTCAACTGGCTGTTCGTAACTCAAGCGTACGAGTGGCTGTGCAGCTAGATGGAAAACGATCTCTGGCTGATATTCAGCAAAGATCTGCTTCATCTTCTCGCCATCACGGATATCAGCACGAATGTCAGCCTTGATTCGTTTTCCTATACCAGAAAGCACAAAGTTGTCCTTCTCTGAATATGGTGCAAGACCAACACCCACAACCTCTGCTCCTAATTCTTGAAACCATATAGAAAGCCAAGAACCCTTGAAACCGGTATGGCCAGTTATTAAGACTTTCTTTCCTTTATAAAAGTTTCCAAAAATATCGATCATATTTACTTTCCATTTAAAATCCAAACAAAGTTGGATAATTCACTAAACTTTCGCAAGTGAATTTTCATTCATTAAGCGACGTTTAAATTATACATTCTATACAGTTTATGGAACTTTGGATTATCATCAACAAGTGCTCTAAGCAACTCACTGGCATCAGCAGATACGAGTGCTGCTATTTCCAGGATGGTATCCAGTATAAGTTCCCATATCTTGTCCGTAACAGACAACTCGAGAGATTCATCAGTAGCATCAGCAAAGAGTGCCCCGATGGTTTCATACGATTCAAACCGCTTTACTGTGCAGAGTATGTTATATTGCATCAAGGTCAGCGTAAAACTTGCAATCTGTGCAGAGAAATGGACCGACTGGCATCTGCCAAGGTTCAGAAGAGTCTTGCAATCGCAATATGCACACTCGGTAGCCCAACGCATAGAATAAACTTTGTAGGCCTTAAGGAAGCTGAGTTTCATATCTGTAGTGAGCAATCCATTCCATTGACCATTACGTCCTCGCTTGCAGAAGAACAATCTTACAGTTGTTACAGCATACTTTACGTCTATGGTACAATAGGTACATTTGAGTGTCGCATTATGCTTGCAGAGACCCAGTTTATGGAGTTTCCTGATAATCTCCTTGGCGGTTAGTTCTCCATATGGAGTTTGATATCTGGTCTTGCCAAGCTTGATCATGCCAACCGGATTGCATTTGATATGACGAGAGGTGATCCGCTTTACAAAAGCAGCGTTGGTAAACCAGCTGTCAATCAGTAGATAATCGAATCGGACACCACACTTGATAGCGTATTTGACCATCTCGATAGCCTTATCGGTCTTCTTCATATCATACTCCTTGATGCGTTCCTCAACAGCCTGCCCCGTGTGATTCTCACTAAAGCGAACCTTACGCTCTTTAGGGGTAAGACCTTGGATTTTATCTTCCT
Source organism: Bacillota bacterium (assembly GCA_023407575.1). Lineage (GTDB taxonomy): Bacteria > Bacillota > Clostridia > Lachnospirales > Lachnospiraceae > Mobilitalea. The sequence goes on along the minus strand of JAEYLX010000055.1, from coordinate 15,153 downwards.
TCTTTCCCTTCTCGCCATGAAGAGAGAAGTCGAGCATCAACTGGCTGGTACCATCAGAGAGAAGAAGTGTAAGACACTTGAAGTCAAGGATGCTTCGTTGCTGAACATGAGATCATACACGGCCGATCAGTTCGGTATGCTTACCTGCCTTGGGGGCGTATGTTTATATGGTCCATCACTCTCATAATGCTGTTGATTGCACGATTGTTTTCATTTTCTGAGAAGAAATCTCTCAGATCTGATAGAATTGTTGTATTTTTGTTCACGGCTTCTAAGTTTGAACTTTATTCTTTAGCAATTATAAATTGCTATTCGTTTTCAATGAAATAAACAAACTTCGAGGCCTTTTTTATTCCAAATTCACGTTAATATATGCATGGGATTTCTTTCATGCGAAACTTCAGTAATTCATTATTAATTAACTTTATTTTTATATCTTTGTATCAGGATGTTAAGAGGAAGTAGGCTCTGCAGAGGAGCAACCTACCAGCAATAAGCATCCTGACGGTACGCAGTAATGCTACTTGGGGAGGCGGTCACACGCCTCTCTTTTTGTATTACTGATACTGTCTGATATGGCTAAGAAAACCTAAGCCAAAATCCTATAGTAAAACAAACTTTCCACAGCAGACACCGCATAGGGGGCTGCAAGTTCCTTTATCAGTCAAACCATTAATGAGGGTTACAAACTTTTTTGAGCGGACTTCAAAGCCGCATAAATATGATAGCATTTCCCTCAAAAGAAAGCTGTTTTACCTTATAGGATTCCGTATCATTTGACAACACACGGTATATATTCCTTTTCATGTTTGAGTACATAATATATTCTGTTTACAAGCCGTCTGGCAATCTTTATGATCGACTTCTGGGGATTCATACGTTTACGGTATTCCGTATAGGCTACTGTCATTGCTGGATCCTTACGGATTGTAACCCACGCAGCTTCCACCAGAAGGGAGCGGAGCATGAAATGCCGGCGTACCGTTATATCTCCTGTGCCGTTACTTTCACCGCTCGAATGGCACATGGGTACCAGACCGATGAAAGAAGCCAGATGGTCTGCATTCCTGAAACAGACAATATCGTCAAGTTCAACCATCAGGGTGACGGCTGTAGTAACGCCTATTCCGGGAACAGAAGTCAGAAGACGTATTGGCTTCTCAAAAGGTGCTTTTACGTGATATCTCACGGATGGCACGTGCCTCCTGAAGAAGCATTTTACGCAAACACACGAACTGTTCCAGGTGCAGTTCCAAAGTTTTTTTGCCATATTCCGTTGAGAGTTCGAGAGAATGCAGCCAGGTCAGGAAACGTTTTGACCAACAGCCTATCGAACATCGGGTAAACTCTTCAGGTATCTCTACACCATGAAAACGAAGAAGAGACTTGATACGGTTCTTGGCACGAATGCTGTCTTTTACAATCAGGTTTCTCATCCTTATCAAAGAGCGTATTTCGAGGACATCTGCCCCGGGAACGTATATCCCTTCCAGCGAACAGGAACGTAATTCACGGGCGAGCTTGTTACAGTCCACGGCATCTGTCTTACGAAGTTTTTCCTTACTCATGGTCGGCACATCAGCAGGATTGACCACAATGTTGGTTATTCCTAAATCCATCAGCTTCTCATGTATCCAAATGCCGCAGAAGCCGGCTTCATAAACAGAGAAGTAATTGGCTCCCGAATAATTGCTGACAAGATACTTGTGCAATACGTCCGGAACGGGACTTTGGCTGAATCGTTTCAGGTTACTTTGTACACGTTTCATAAGCTATATCGTTATGAGTTAATATTGTTTTCGTTACACACAAAGTTAACTATAATGGTATAGCTTTTTCAGTGCTATCCTATGTTATCCGTCACTTCCGATTTTAAACATAGGAACTTTTATTTTGCGTAATCAGGAATTTCAGGTGTCTGACGATCCCAACGTTTCCAAGGAGCCTTGTTTTCTGCTAGCAACTTATCGAGCATAGCCTTCTCACGCACATTATCCATACACTGCCAGAAGCCTTCATGAACATAGGACATCAATTCGCCCTCTTTAGCCAATTTCTCTAATGGTTCACGCTCGAATGGTTGTGAATCTCCATCAATATAATCAAATACAGATGGCTCGAGCACCATATATCCAGCATTAATAGGAGCACCATCCAAAGCATTCTTCTCACGGAACGAGCGTACAGCCATATCCTTTGTGATATCGAGGACACCCTTCTCCTGCTTCATCTTCACTGCAGTAAGGGTTGCTTTTTTCCCATGAGACTTATGGAATTCAAGGAGCTCATTGATATCCACATCACAAACACCATCACCATAAGTCATGAAGAAAGGTTCATTACCCACATACTGTTGAATGCGCTTGATGCGACCACCTGTCATCGTATTATAGCCAGTATCAACTACTGTCACCTTCCATGGCTCCAGATTAGAATTATGAACTGTCATCTCATTCTTACCATTGCGAAAATCAAAGCTTATATCTGAATTGTGAAGGAAATAATTGGCAAACCACTCCTTTATATATTCTTGTTTATAGCCAGCACAAATAATAAACTCGGTATGGCCAAAATAGGCATACTCCTGCATAATATGCCAAAGTATTGGCATACCACCAATTTCTATCATTGGTTTGGGCTTAAATTGGCTTTCTTCACTAATACGTGAACCAAAGCCACCAGCAAGTAAAACTACTTTCATTTTGTTTTAATAATGAGTTTAAAAAATTCTCTAACACCACATTTCAATAGATGATAAATAATAGCTGTAAGAAAATATCTGTTTTTAAACTCTTTAGGACACTCTCTTTTTAATTTTTTTAATATTCTTATAGCCTTTAAATCTGGCTGTATTCTATTTTGTTTAGTAAGATTAGAAGCAAAGACCCTATACTTAATCAGTGGTTCTGGATATTGATACAATCGGAATCCTAAAGTTATAAGTTTAGTCCATAAAGCCCAATCTTCAGAACAATTAAAATCAGGTGCTTCATCGAATCGCACATCAAGCGTATTTCTGACTAAAACGGTAGATGGAGTGATAAAATTTCGCTGATAAATTTGATATCGATTCGTATATTTATGAAAAAATTTTTTTTCACTTTCAACTCCATCTCCAAATAGCATCAATGCAGAACTATATAAATCAATATTGTGACTCTGTATATATTCCACCTGAATCTCCAATTTATTTGGATACCAGATATCATCATCATCACAAAAAGCTAAATAATTCCCCCTTGCCCTTTCTATACCAAAATTACGATTGATTGCGATGATTCCATTATTTTGATTTTGAAATGCTCTTATCTTATTGGAATGGTAAGAATTAACCAAAGCATTAAAATCATAGTCAGAGAAATTATCAATAATAATTAGCTCAAAATTTCTATACGTCTGAGCGAGTATAGAATCAATAGTTTCCTTTAAGAAGCACTCTCTATTATAAGTAATTAGAATTACACTTACCAAAGGGGTGTCTTCAACTTTGAAATATGTCATTATTAGATTGTATTATTGAATTGTATATATGCAATAATTGGGTTTCATAAATTTTTCGATTGAAATTATTAGAATATAGAACAAATGATGCATTTCCAAAAGTTTCCAAATTATTGAAAATTCGAATTATACATATTGCAATATCATACTCAAACGAAGTACTTAACGGATCTACTAGATACCCATTAATACCATCCTTCACTTCTTCCGGTATCCCTGCAATATTTGATGATAATATCGGCTTTGATAGTGCCATTGCAGATAATATTGATAAAGGCATATCTTCATTATATAATGAAGGTAAAGCGAATACATCTGAAGCATTAACAATATCTATATAATCCATTCTATACCCAAGAAGAAGAACTTTACTTTCTAACTTTTGCAAGGAAATAAAATTTCTAATAGCACTCTCATCTTCCCCATTTCCCACTAATAAAATTATTGTCTTATCATAAAGAACTTTATCAATTTTTTCAAGTTCTAACAAGGATTTCAGGAATGGTATTTGCCCTTTCCTCTGTTCTAATAATGCGACCTCTGTAATAATAAAATTATCAGGGTTAATGCCTAACTCCTTGCAAACTAGATCACGCTTCTTTTGGGGGTGAGGTAGATCTACAGCATTAAATAATGTGATTATCTTATTTATGTCAAAATGCCTATTTTGAGCTAATTCTTTACGAGCATATTCTGTTGCTGTAATAAATGCATCAGTGCTTTTCTCTACCTTTTTATCTCTTCTACTTTTAAAGCTAATAGGTAAAGCGCAATTATTTATTTGGAGAATATTTTTTATTCCATTTTTTTTTGCACAAATTGTTAAATATAAGCATGATTCAGAAGCAGGATATCCACCATTATTTACATGAATTAAATCTGGTTTTATTTCTCTTAATAGCTTTCTAAATAACCTATTATTATTCCACTCATATGGCCCAATCTGAGAAAGTAACCACATAGGTAATTTTATTAGGTAACGTAAATACTTGTTCTTTATCTTTTTATTTATATTATGAAAAAAAGTAGCATTACTCCATATTTTAATTGGCACTAGAGATACATTCCGTTCTTCACTTAATAATCTGTTTACATAAAAGTTATATTCTCGGTGTTCTCTATAAGCAAATATTAAATCAAAATATGCTTGGATATTTTTACTTTTAAGAATATTAACAACAACATACTCACTACCCCCAAAGGTAAAACAATCCGAAAAGATTAATAATTTTTTTTTCATAGTATTCTTTTTATTAGTTAATAAAAATTAAATTTTACGGAAATATTGATACTCTTTATAATCGTATGTATATCTACCTCTTTGGTATTCTTGATCTGCAAGAACTAGGGATACTCCTTCATCAACATAGCTATGAGTGCGAAACCAAATACCAGGCATAATAATTAGACCTTTAGTCGGATCATTAAGTAATATCGAAGTTTTTTCATTTGTATCATCCAAATCGACAACAAATGAACCATGTAACGCAATCATTATTTCTGTACCATATAAAAGCGCATGCGCACCTCTATCCTTATTAGGATAAATATGATGTAACCAAAAAATGCGTTTCACTTCAAAGGGTAATTCCTTATCGAGAACACTTATCACTCCACGTTCATCAGCAAATGTTGGGATATCAATTAATCGGCAGTCCTTGATTGAAAAACTCGTATTCATTATCACACCATTCTACTTAATTCTCGATAATCTTCAACTAGTTTCTGTTGTTGTTCAATTGCTTTATAATTAACTATACGACTTACCTCATCTTTAATACACAATTCGAAATGCATAATCGATTTATAAAACGAATCATCAGCTAAAAGTTCTCTTTTTTCATAACTTTGATTCTTTTTTATTGTATAAGAAGGTACAAATCCTACAGGTGCCGTCAAAATACGATTCGAAGTAATTGTACCCAGACTGCCCCATATTTCAAGATCACACTTATAGTCATTATCCATACCGAAAGCTAATTGAGCAACCATACCTTCATCATTAACCATTGTAGCAGATCCATACATATCTACTTCAAAAGATGGTAAATAGTTGGCCGTTGCAGTTACTAGCCGTCCACTACTTCCTAATAAGAAAGAGGAATACTTCATTGTGTATCCTCCAGCGTCGAGCAAAGCACCACCACCCAAAGCCTTCATATAACGGAAGTCCTGTGCGTCTCGACGGGGAAAGCCAAATGTAATACGATAAAGTCGTACCTCACCAATCTCACCACTTCTTACTACATCATTGATCATCTTTAATTGATCATGATAAATAAACATATAATCTTCATGGAGAGCAAGCTTACGCATCTTTGCAATATTCAAGAGTTCCTGAGTATCAACTAAACAAGTAGTAGTTGGTTTCTCCACTAATACATGTTTATCATTAAGAAGGGCCATCTTCGCCCATTTATAATGAAGAGCAGGTGGCAATGGTAAATATATAGCATCAATTTCATCTGAACAAATTAGAGTACTATAGCCATCAAATACCTTTCCCCCATATTCATCAACAAACTTCTGTGCTTTTTCATTTTCAGAAATCTGCACTTGATTGATTGCATTTTGATTTACGCTAGGTAATCGATCTCCAAACCATTCTTCTGGTGTTGCAATTGCAACACCAACATACTTAAATCCTTTAGCCTTTCGTAATGATGGTAAAAAACGGCGAAAAGCAATTTCTGAAGGACAAATAATACCAATTCTTATCATTCGTAATAATTAAAAACCATACATATCAACAAGTACTCTCTTCATATTATCAATAGCATAGTCCAATCCTTCATCAGCTAGACTAGTATAAAAAGGTAAACGAGCTATACGGTTTCCAAGATCCTCTGTCAAAGGTACATCTTCTGGCTTATAACCTAATTTTTGACCATAAGGAGCTGAATGCAAAGGCATATAACCAATATATACATAGATATCCTTCTCTTTCAACTTATTCATAAAAGTAATTTTTTCCTCAAGCGTTGGAAAGATTGCCCAAAACGCATGATGATTAAGTTGAACATATTCCTTAGGTTGGAATATCGAAATAATACCCTTCTCTGCATAAGGCTTAAACAATTCAATATAAGCTTCTGTTAACTTAGCACGTTTTACCTTAATTTCTTCTTCATGCTGCAGTTGTGCATAAAGAACAGCAGCAAGAAGATCTGAAAGCAGATAGCTTGAGCCCTTATCAACCCAAGAATACTTGTTTTTCTGGCCATTGATAACAAGAGAACGGTCGGTACCCTTTTCTTGAAGGAATGTAGCACGCTGATGCCATTCAGGAACATTATTAATCAGTAATCCTCCTTCACCAGCACTATAGTTCTTTGTTTCATGGAAAGAGAAGGCTGCAATGTGAGCTTTCTTTCCTGATGGGACATCCTTGTAATAAGATCCATAAGACTGTGCACAATCTTGAAATACAATAAGGTGGTGACGATTAGCAATTTCCATAATCTCATCGATATCGCATGGAACACCTGCATAATCGATAGGCATAATCATCTTGGTCTTTGGAGTGATCAATGCTTCAATCTTTGTATAGTCGATATTCATTGTCTTTGGATCAACATCACAGAAAACTGGAAAACCACCAAAAAGAACAATTGCGTTTACTGTTGAAGAGAATGTATATGAAGGTACAATAACTTCATCACCAGGTTGAAGATCTGCAAGGACAACGCCCATCTCGAGAGCTGCTGTACCTGAAGGTACAAGGAATGCACTATTGTAACCATATTTTTCGTTCATCATTGCAAGGATTTTCTTGCAGAACTCATTGTTACCACAGACGTGTCCTGAAAGAAGGGCCTCGTGAATATACTTTTCCTCATCACCAGTGAGGTAAGTTTTGTTAAATGGAATTTTTATATTATATTGCATTATTTGTAATTTATTGCCGAAATCAAGCTACGAGCCTGAATATTAAGATAATTATTAAATCTAAGGAATTTATATATTTGACGAAGAGTCATCCAAGTGTAACGCTCTGGTAATTCCAAAGGAAATTCATCACCGACCTCAACCATAATATTTCGATTTTGTTCCTTATAGAATCTGCCGCCTTCTTCAGACTGAAGAGTATCAAAAATTACAGATTCTTTTGAGGTATGTAATATTTGATCGATAAATGGAGGCTTCATGTCACCTTCTTCTGCAATTTTCCCTGTAAGGCATTGTACAGTAGGTGCCAATTCCATAACATCAAAATTTCCACATTCTAATTTTGCTTGAACAAGGAAATGATAAACACCATTTATCTTTTTTATAATAAAACCATAAAGTCCTTGCTGCATTGGCTCTACCAAAGGCTGACACCAGGATGCCACTTCTCTATTCGATATTGTAACATTAACACCTATAATCTTGAAATACTTCTCATCCTCTCTTACTATCTCATATTCTTTTGTGGACCATCCAGGCATATCAGTTACAGGGCAGAAGTCTACAAATAGATCATACTTAGCCTTTAAACCAGTAAGCCATGACAAATGATCGCGAGTGCTAATAAAGGCATGATTAGTTTCTGAAGAAAGTATCATATCTTTGCCAAACTGAGACATTCCTCTTAAGCCATCTAATGGTGTGATATAATCCGATATTTTCAATCCAGATAATACGGTGCGTGTATCCATGTTTACCATGTTATCATAGCACATTAGTTCTTTGATCTGTCCTAAAGTCATCCATTTAAAATCATCCAAAACCGGCAAATCCTCATTCACTTTAATAATAATGTTTCGATTGCGCTTCCGCATGAAACGAGCACCTTGTTCTGACTGAAGCTGATCTAATATGATATTTTCAGGTTTAGCATTAACGAAGTACTCTAGATAATTAGGAGACTTACCAGAATGAACTCGAGAATAATTACTCTTAGTTGCCTGAAGTGTTGGTGAAATCTGAACACAGTTTACATTTCCAGGTTCTATCTTTGCCTGCATAAGACAATATAGTACTCCGTCAATCTCTTTAGTTAAAATTCCAAGATAACCTACTTCAGGCTGAAGAATGATGGGTTGACGCCAGTGATGATTATTCCCATAATCAGTTTTGACATCAATACCAACAATAGAAAAAAAACGACCAGAATTATGATGAATAGAACCGTCATTTTTTGTATGCCACATTTTCATTTCTGAAAGCGGTATTCTATCAACCTTTACTTCGACTTCCTGATTGCGTCGTTCAATCCATTGACGTATTTCTTCAGTAGAATTAAATGGATTATCCAGTGTTATCAATGATTTTATGATCATACTTAAGAAATTGAGTCTATTAATAATTTGCCATTTTGTTCATTCTGAGAATCTCTATTAACTAAATACAGATGTTTGTAATTATCATAAGCAGCCAAATTAATATCCAAATCAAAATCAATATCAAAATTTGATTTATTATTGAGTTCAATTATTCTACTTTTTAACATGCTACTTATATTATTACCCATACTATATTGCAAAGGAGATGTATTCTTCATATCTTCAGAAAAAACAAAAAATATCTTCTTTTTAAAAATTACAGAATAAGAAACTGCAGTTGAAAAATGAGCAATGGTTGCAATAGAATTTTTTATTAGAACCATTGTATTATCATACACAACCTTCCGACCATTAAAATAAGTACAATAAGATTGTCTATCCTCCACAGCAGGATGTCCTGCAATTATTACCTTACATGAAAGTTTCTCTTCGATCCTATTAAAAAAATGATTCATCTGCATAAAATAATCAGAAGGATCATAGTTAATCCCCCTCATCTTATTATCAGGATGAAAAGGTAAATATTGATCTAAAAAAACAATATATCTTTCATTTGGGAACGGATCTACATTGTTTTGTAATAGTGTTTGTTGAAAATCAAGTGTATTAAAAGGGAAGACTTTTGTTTTATCATTTATCTTACATCCACCTTTGTTACTAGCAATATCACATGTTTTCAGCAGTATATTAACAGGTCTAATTAATTTTGTATTTAATAATAAAGAAAAAATAATTTTTTGAAAGATTTGCAAAATATTATCCAAAGATAAAATCCGAATATATTGACTATATCTTGTTATTTTTGATACAGCAGGTAAAACACCATTTACACAATATATTTGAAAACAATTAAATTTACTAAGAATTCTATAGCAAAAGAAACTCTTAGGGCAACAGTTCATATAGACAATAAAATAGGAATGTCTTTCTTTATTTACTCGTCCAATAAATTCTTTTTTATTTTCAAATTTAACATTAACTAGCCCTTCTGGTGGAATACAGTTTTTAACGGAATAACCTGGGATAGTAATATTTGATACATCCCAATACTCAACGACATACCCATTATTTATTAAATATAGAACATCAAACTGATCACCTATTCTTTGGTCATAATTACTCCAAGAAATTATGATTATTTTATCTAACATATTGTAGTATTATAGTATCGATAAATTCACGAACACATCCATCACCACCAGCATGCTTCATAACATTAATCTTTGGTAATTTCATAACTTCAGAACAAGCATCGGATGGACATGCAGCCAAACCGACTTCCCTTAAAAGATCTATACAATTTATATCATCACCAATATAAGCAACTTCATTTATTGATATTCCTAAATTACCACAAATACTTTTTACCGTCTCAAGCTTACTACAATTTCTTTTCCCTTGAAATAAATAATCTAAATGCAGTTTTTTAGCTCTTCTCTCATTAAGATGTTGATCTTCACTTGTGATAATTCCAACTTTAACACCTCTATCACGAAGTTTGGCAATCCCCATTCCATCACGTGTATTGAACTTCTTAATTTCATCTCCGAACTCAGTATAATACATACCACCATCTGTAAGAGTACCATCAACATCAGAAAGAAACAGTTTGATATTACCGTCAAACTTATCTATTCTTGAAAGAATATGCTTATGCATTAGATTCTCAAGAATCAACCAATCATCAGGTTCGTCAATTTCAAAAGCTGTATAATCAGGCATTTCATAAATACCAATTTTGCCACTAAGTCGATTACCAGTTTTTTTTATATTACTAACAGTATTTATATAAAAAGCGCCATTCTCCATTAACATTCCGCTAAAGTTTTGTCGACGAGGACGATTCATATAATCATAGTTCATACTTGTACCATTTTCATTCCAAAAAAAACGATAATTTCGAACACATGTAATTATACTATCATACTCTCCCTTCGCATACATTTGAAGAGCCTCCAAAAAATGCAATGACTCTGTAAGCGGGGAAGTTGCCTGTACCAGCATAAATATAATATCATCAGCAAGTTTTGAATTATGAATATACTCAAGCATTACGCTTTCAGTAGATGATGTATCACAAGCATTTTCTGCTGACCGACGATACAACCTAGTCTTTCTGTAATTTTGCTTTTCAACAGTATTCCAAATATCTTCAGAATCAGTTGCAACAATAACCTCATCAACGTCTTTGCAATTTTCAAGTGCCTCAATGTTCCAACACACTAATGGCTTACCACAAAATGGTTTGATATTCTTTAGAGGTATTGACTTACTTCCTCCTCTAACGGGAATAAATGCTATTGTTTTCATTATTTATCTTCATAATTTTTGCTCTGGATGGTGGTATCGAACCACAAACTTAAGTTCCACTTCCACCTGTGCATCTAGATACTCTATATTAAAAACCTTTAATTTGATTTTTCTTCAGCTTATTACGCTGAACCATCTCAATATCAAGAATATCCTTATCCTTATATGTCAAAGCCTTAGCAACTGCACGACAATCACGTGCCAACTTACGAACTCCATCTGGCTCAAGAGAAGCTGCATGATCAGTTCCCTTCCAAGTACGATCAAGAGTATAATGCCTTTCTATCCACTCTGCACCAAGAGCAACAGCAGCAGAATCAACAGCAATACCGAGGTGATGACCAGAGAATCCGATAGCCTTAACTCGATCAGCGTATTCCTTACGCATACGTGTTAGCTCAAGTAAACAAATATCTTCGAAAGGAACAGGGTATCCGGAAGTACAGTTGTAAAGGACAAGATCTTTTGCACGATTATTATGCTCAAAGAAAGAAACGATTTCTTCTTCTTCGTCCTTAGTTGTCATTCCAAATGACATGTGTATTTCACCATCAAAGTTGTCACACAGAAACTGTAACATAGGCTTATTCAAATTACATGCAGAAGGAATCTTTATTAAACTAGGTTGAAGTGTTGTAATTTCTTTAGCAGATGTAACGTCCCAAACAGATGTTGAATATTCAATTCCGAATTCATTACACCATGCTTGTAGTTGTTTATGCTGATCTAGGTCAAACTCTAGAAACTCACGATGAGCTCCATATGTGGGACCATAAGAATTCTCTGGATGAGGGTGTGGAGCATTATACTCTTCAGGAGTAAGAAGCTCAGTATTATATCTCTTCTGAAACTTAACAACATCAACCTTACAATATGTTGCTGCTGTCATAATCATCTCTCGAGCGATGTTCATATCGCCCTTGTGGTTGCAACCGATTTCGGCTATTATTTTTGGCATTTTCATTATTTTAATATATTTTTAATAAAGCCCATATTTTTAGTTGTAACTTTTAATAAATAATCCTGTTCTTTTAATATTTCATCAATATTATCTTGATAATTTGAATAATAATCAACTGCTTTATTATATAATTTAGTACCGAATTTTTCATCTTTTACATCTACACCCCATTCAGGATGATGTATATCATCCAAGAAATACTGCATTTTATCGTGAGAAATAATTGATAAAATCGGGGTATTACAGCCAAATGGTATCAATTGAGCATGTCCTCTCATACCAATAACTAAACGAGGTTTAGAATACTCATGAACAATTTGTACAGCCTTATCCAAGGTAATAATTTCATATCTAATATTTAATTCATCCCATAATTTTAAAATTTTTTTATCTGTTTTAGAATGAACATAATATTTTATTGTAGTTATCTCTGATAATCGTTTAGCTACATTACTAATTTCATATAAAATACTATCTTTTAGGGACCTCATTTCTTCCCTATCAAAGGCGCAATTGAAAGCTATAAAATCCTCCTTTTTACTATAATCAGTATAATTAGGATAAATTCTCGATATAAGAGTAGTCATGCATGGTTGAAAGACTAGCTTCTGTCTCAATTCATCAGAATCTAAATATTCTTTTACCTTTTCAATACTTCCATGATTTCTAAGACCAATAAAAGCACATTTTGCAACAAAAAGATTAAGATGTTTACGAAAAATGGGTTTAAAATCCTGTTGTCCCCTGAATCTGTTATATCCAATAGCAAAACCGATCATTGGTTTTGAAATTTTTTCCAGCTGTTCTACGCTACAATTCCATTGCCATCCGCTAATGTCATTAGGTGATGTATCTGCTAAAAAAAGACCACCTCCACCAATTACAAGAAAATCATCAGAATTAAACTGTTCGACATCATGATTATCAACGAGATGATCTACATTTTTTCCTCTCCATTTACTCACACCTAGTGTTTTATTAAATAAATCTCTCAAAACTACTGGCAATAGTGTATCTCCTGCATTTCCATAACAGAATGCTGAAATATGAGTAGCATGCAAGTCACCAAGAGGTATATATTTTTCTATTGAAGGAAAAAACAACTCTCTAAGTCTAATAATTTTTAAATAAACAAATCGGACTTTGTTTCTTAAATAAATATATATCATTTTTTAATTAAAAATTTCTAATTTATCGAATTCTTTTAGAAGCATCTTCAAGGTCACGGATATAATATTTTTGATCAATACACTCTTGGGAGAATATTGTCATATAATTGTTATCACCAAAGTATAAACTATACGACTGAACTCTGACATACATGTAGAATATTATATAAAGCGATGATAATAATGGAAGAATTGTTCTACGCTTATTTAAATAAATATCTCTTAACATGTAAGAATTCCCCCAAACAGCAAACCAGATTAAATAATCAACTGGACGCGTAAAAATCGTTATCCCATAAGGTCCAAAGTAACATTTCCAAACCATAACAAAACATGACATATTAACACATAATCGTAAATGCCTATCTTGCTCATATACACATTTTGAAACAGTTCTAAAATATATTAATGGAAAACAGAAAAAAACAGCAGTTACTATTCTCATAAAGTCAAAATTATCAACTAAATATTTATCCATTGCCAGAGAAAAATCACTAAGATTAGCGATACCAGATCCAGATAGAGCTACAGATAAAGACAATAATATACGCATAACAACACCTTGAGCGAATACTATACCAACGACTAAAACAGCAAATAAAACATAAACATAATTTAGTTTTAATTTTGATAACGGTCTAATCAAAAAATAAAATGGTAAAAGAAAAACAGCAGAGTAATGAAAGAAAAATGCAATTATAGTTAGAATAATAATTTTTAGAACTTTATTTCTAATCTTTAATTCATCATCTAATATCAAATAATAAGCAGGATAAGCTAAACAGATTGCAATATCTTGACGCATAATGTTATCATGTAAAACGACTAACGCCATTAAGAAATACATTAAAATAGCAAAATTTAAAATATTGTATTTCTTTGAGTATTTATAAAAGGTAAAAGATGTTATTGATAATACAATTGAATGAATTAAAACATTGCCATACTTAGTAAAAGAAAACAAATAAAAGACATAATTCCAAGCAAATTCTATCTCTTTATCTGCGTCATTGGCCATCAAACCAAAACCATTTTTAAACCGTGAAAACAAGATATAATATGACCTATAATCAGAAACATTATCATATGAAATAATACATATAATAAACCAATATATAATAAGTATATTATTCTTTTTTGTAGGATTAAGAAAAAAAATAATAACAGGGATAAAGATATATAGGAGATAGAAACTCATGGAAATATATTGGATATATAGTAAACATCAAATTTAGTGCAATTCCCTAAAAGACAGGCACTCGTGAACGCCCATTTCAAGGATTGTACACTAAGCTTTAAAATTTTATATTTTAATTCCAGTTAACCTAGCAGCACTTTGTTAAAATCTCGGCTCTACCTTCTTTGAAATGTTCAATGAAGGTAGAGCCGAGATATTTTAATACACAGATTTTCATCATTCGGTATGTCTGCACAATGGTGTTAAAGATTTTTGCCGCAAACATTTCGCCTGAACGATTTCCACTCTCTCAATCTAACTCCTCAAACCGAGAGTTCTGGCTCTTGAACTCAGGCACGAAGGCTTTCATCTCCCTCACCATCGAGAGGATCTGGACACGGAGAGATAATTCGGTTAATCTATTAATATGTTCTACTACATCCTTATAGTCATACTCACGAACCGCCGCTACCCGGATCTTTTCGTGAGGAGTCTCTTTCGTATTCTCCTTGTTGTTCAATAGCTCCTCATATAGTTTCTCGCCGGGGCGGAGACCAGTGTACTTGATCTCGATGTCTTTGTCTACCTGTAATCCGGACAGCTCGATCATACGCTTCGCCAAATCCGCTATCTTCACCGGCTCTCCCATGTCGAAGATAAAGATCTCACCGCCCTTACCCATCGTACCGGCCTCTAATACCAGACGACAAGCCTCCGGGATGGTCATGAAGTAACGGATAATATCGGGATGGGTGACCGTCACTGGGC
>JAEYLX010000042.1 GCA_023407575.1 Bacillota bacterium | reverse complement strand
TGAACTACTGGTTGGTATGGTACGAATTGCAAGTATCCTGCCCTTTTCTACAATACCGATTTTCACCGACATACCACCGATATCTATTCCAATTGAGTACATGTACCAATCCCCTTTCTCTGTTGTCTACTTATTATAATCTAATTATAAAGGATTCTAATTCTTGACTCTCCTTAAGAAAAAAGGAAGTACCGCTAAGGGTAATTCCTCTGTAAAATTTATTCTAGTGATGTATCCATAATAACTGGCTGCTTTTTTTCTGCTGATTTGTATAATGCTTCTATTATCATCTGTAAATAGGTACCTTCCTTTGCCTTTACCAGCAAGGTTTCATGTCCCTGGCAAGCCCTTACAAAATGCTCCAGCTCCTTCTTATGCAAATCCTCCTCTAACATAAACGGATATTCCTGATTCGTCAGACGGCTACCGTCAACACCGTAAATCTCCAACGGAAATACCTCTGCTCCCAGTTTATCGCCAAAGAGCTGAACACTCCTGACATCCTTTTCTTTCATATGAAGTGCAAAGGAGGTTTCCACACGAAGACTGCCGCCATTTTGGAAGTGTATGTAGCCAAAGAGACTGTCTTCCACACTATAGGTATTTCCATCCCAAGCTCCAAACAGACCCGTGCCTCCTTTTGTTCCTATCTTGTTATAAAAGTCAGCGCACACATAGGAGATTGGGGGGTAATCCAGAAGATATAACGCGATATCAAGTACATGGACCCCAATATCAATCAGAGGCCCTCCTCCTTGAACTGCTTTATTAGTAAAGCTTCCCCATCCCGGAATACCTCTTCGCCTAAGCCAGGAGGCTTTTGCAGCATATACCTCGCCAAAATCACCCTGTTTTATTTTTTCTTTCAAAAGAGATACTCTGGAATCATGGCGCAGATGAAAGCCATAGGAAAGTAACCGGTTATTTTCCTCTGCTGCTCTTTCCATTTGCTTTGCTTCCTCAAAGGATATAGCCGGCGGCTTCTCGCAGAGCACATGGCTCCCTGCCTCTAGCGCATCTACAGTAATAGCGGCATGAAATTTATTCGGTACGCAAACTCCTGTAATGTCAGGCTTTAACTCAGCGAGCATCGCCCTGTGGTCATTATAGTAATGAGGAATTCCAAACTGTGTTGCCAGATTTTTTGCAGATTCTAAGTTTGTATCGCAGACAGCAACCACTTCCACCCCCTCCATTCCCAGGTAATTAGGAATGTGGGTCACTCTTGCTACCTGCCCTGCACCAATCAGCGCTACTTTCATCTTACCCATAACATCCGCTTCCTTTCTTATCTGCCTTGCCCTACATGAACTGCTTTACATAGGAAATAGATTCCTTATATGCTTCCAGAGGATTGTCTCCCCTAATTCTTCCCTCATTCACCACTGCTCCGTCATAGTCAATTTCCTTTAAGGTCTGTATATGGCGCTTGAAATCTATAGAGCCGCTGCCAGGCTGATATCTATGATTTTCCGCAATATGAATATGTCCATAATAATTCTGATATTTTTTTAATGACTCTGATATGTCGTCCTCTTCAATTGACATATGATAAAAGTCTCCTGTGATCTTTACCCGCTCAAATCCACCCTTTTGGATGATGCTTACGCCGTCCTGAATTGTGTTTAACATATGGTCCTGATAACGGTTGAGTGGCTCCAAATACAGATAAACACCATATTCCTTTGCCACCGGGTCCAGTTCCTTTAAAGAGTTTAGAATTGCCTGCTCGTCTCCCTGGCTGCTTCTGGGAGAAACCATTGGTGGAAGTCGGAAGGTAAACATTCCCCAGGCTGCCGGAACCACAACACCGGTTCCGCCCACTTCACTAAGAGCCTTTAATATCTGCTTTAAATCCTCTACCGCGTTCAACCTTTTTTCTTCAATAAAATCACCAATCCAACCTCTATATCCGCCACATGCACTGGATACTCGAAGTCCACTTGCTGCGATAGCCTCCTTAACCTCTTCGACATGCTCCACCAGAACCTTACCATCAATTTCGAAGCATTCAAAACCAATTTCCTTTATAAACATAAACTTTTCTTTTAAATCTTTAGGAAAGAAATCCTTATCCTGGGTTCCTAACAGCATTACCTATCACCTCCGAATGTTACGCCCATCTTGATACTTTTCTCAGAACTTCTGTCTACATACTCGCAGAAACCTTCCGCGGCCTCTTCAAAAGGCACCACTGGATAAATAATCTCTTCACAGTTTAAGTATCCGTTCATTAACATATCCCATACCACATCCTCAATTCGCTTTCTGGACCATCTTGGATACTCGGGATTTGGCTCGCTGCACGCCCTTGAGAAAACCACTCTGCCATAATTGTAATGCGCTTCCTGTCCGAGCCATAACCCTTCCGGAAAGGGCTTCGGAAATGCCACATAGGCAATAATCCCTCCGTACGCCAGCCCTTTAAAGGAGGACTGAAGAGCATGAACATTTCCACTGGTTTCTATTATGACATCTACTCCTATTTTATCTGTCAGCCTTTTCATCTCATAACCAGCATCACAGGACATGGAATCAAGAGCATAATGAGCTCCGTTCTGTAAAGCAATCTCTCTTCTGTGCTCAATGGGGTCAATCGCAATTACAGTGCTTGCACCCAGTTTAGCTGCCATTTGAACGGCAAGCTGACCAATGGCTCCCAGACCAATTACCGCTACATTATCCCCGGGGCGAACATTGCCGTCACGGATAGCACCCAGTGCAAACTGTGCAGGGTCATAACAGACTGCATTTTTTGCAGATGCCTCAGCACTCATTTTTCTTAGCTTATAGTTATTTACTGCGTTCACAATCTGTGTTTCCTTGATCGGTCCATAGGAACATACCCGATCTCCGACGCAATACTCCGTTACCTCGCTACCCACTTCCACAATCCTGCCAACAAACATATTACCCAAAGAAAGGTCACCAAACTCAATTCCTCGTGGCTCATCTGCATCTCGCTCGGTAAATACCTTCCATTCATTATCAAACTTTCCATTGATGAAAGGCGTTGTTCCGCGAAAATCCGCAATTTCAGTTCCATGCTTCGGCGAGGCAAACTCCACTTTTACCTTAACCTCATTCGCCAAAATCTCTCTATCTTCGTATTCCTTTAATTCTGCCGTTCTTGGTGCTGTTGCAACTAACTTCTTCACTCTTATACCATCCTTTCTCTTCCAGTGAATTAACTACACAGGCTTTACAATCCAACATGCCTCATAGGGGTTTAATTCTGCTTTCTCTCTTATTTTATCTTCCCCAAGCACATCAGTTCCGTTAAAATGCTCCAAGTCTAAAGGTACGGTCTCTCCCGAGACATTGATTAAAATTGTTATACGCTCACCCGAGTTCTCATCCTGTCTTTCCAAGGCAAACACCCGGTGATCCAGATTTAGTATCTTCTGGGCAGCCTCCGGTGCAAATGCCCTGTGCTGCTTTCGAATATTTAATCGACGGATCAATTCCTCAAATATAATCTGCTGGTTTGTTCCTGTGGTCAGTCTCTCCTCCAGTACCTCCACCGATAACTTCTCTCGGTTTATTCTTCGTGGAATACCGGATACTGACTTTCCATAGTAATCATTTCTAGATCCTAACAGGCTGTGAATATAGATACCCGGTAACCCTTGCAGAGAAAGAAGAATTGTTTCTGCTGCCAGAAAGCGTTTTATTCGTACCTTGTCACTATACTCGGGACCCGCAAGAGCATCCTGATAATTAATATTCAGTTCATAGGGGCTCTGGGTTCCATCCCCATTGTTTTTATAGGAAACATCGCCGCCATTTCTTAAGGTTGCATCTACCAGATACTGCTGTTCCTCCTTGGTAAGAATACCTTCCGTAGGTCTTACGCCAATACCATCATGGGAGCTTAAGAAGTTGAAATAAGTAGTTCCCTTTCTGGGTACATCCAAACTTTGAGCCCATGTGGTCAGCTTAGAGGCATCGCCCTTTAACAGGGAAAACATTGTTAACGGAGGGAGCGGAAACTGATAAATCAAATGTGCCTCATCACCTTCACCAAAATAGCTCATATTGTCTCTGTAGGGTACGTTGGTTTCCGTAATCAACAGTGTACCGGGCATATAGTCTTCCAGCACCTTTCGCATCAGCTTTATTACTTCATGAGCCTGAGGCAGGTGCATACAGCTTGTCCCCATCTCCTTCCACAGAAAGCCAATAGCATCCAGTCGAATAAACCTTGCACCGTTTTCTGCGTAGGTAAGTAGTACATCCAGCATTTCCAACAATACCTCGGGGCAGGAAAAGTTCAAATCAATCTGATCTTCGCTGAAGGTAGTCCACACGAATTTCTTTCCCTCTGCAGTTTCAAATTCAGTCAATAGCGGAAGTGCCCTCGGTCTTGTTACCTTACTGTAATCTGCGTTTGGGTCCGAGGTAATGAAAAAATTACGATATGGCTCCTCGCCTTTTAAATATTTCTGAAACCATTCACTGCTTTGGGAGATATGATTCACCACAGCATCAAACATTAGATTATAGTCCTTGGAAAGCTCTCCGATATCCTTCCAATCTCCTAATGGCGGATTGATTTCTTTATAGTCCACCACAGAAAACCCATCATCCGAGGTATAGGGAAACATCGGAAGAATATGAATTGTGTTGATGGCATCCTTTACGTGATGTTTCATAAATCGGTGCAGAGTCAAAATCCCAGCTTCATCCTCTTTAACCGAGCTATCTCCATAAGTTATCAGCATGGAATCCTTTTCATTAAGCCACAAACCATCTTCCTGCCTCTGTGCAAACTTACAAAAGCGTTCCTCCATCCTATCTGCCAGCAATACGGCTTCATCTTTCTCATAAAGCTTGTATAAATGCTTTAACCACTCCTGCTTTCTAAGCATTGCTTATCCTCCTTTCCTTGGATAGAGACGGCTGCATCTTCTCTTAGGATATGCATTAAAGTCTCCTCTTCCATAAAAACTTCTTCTTTTATATTGTTATAAAGATTGTTTTTTATCACAACCTCGCTTGCATCACATAGTTCAATTCCTCTGCCACTGTCTTCAAATAGATTATTTTCTATACGAATTCTCTTATTCCATGGTCCCCGAAAACCTTGGGACTTTATCCCGATGCAGGCACAACCATAACTTCCATACCTTGGCTTTGTTCCAATGTTACGAAAATGGTTGTTTTGTATGAGAACATCAGCAACATGGTCACTTTCACTATGAGTATCCAGCTCCGCTCCCAGCATAATGCCTGCACACATAATATTTTCATAAAGATTATGCTGCAGCACCACATTTCGGCACCGTATCAGATGCGCTGCTCCCGCTATGTTACGAAAAACCGAATTCGTACAAATATATTCTTCCGGTTCCCAGCATCCAGCCGTCAGAAGACTCTCTTCCACTACCTCGTCTGGCAGCTTTTCAGCCACTTCAATGCGATAAAGGCTTATGTGATTTCTGCTGCCGGTAACTATCGCTCCTGCCGAAGCCTCTGCAGCCTGTTTTGCTTCTTCCATTCGTCCCTTTACCAGCTGCCAATCTGTAATAACCATTCTATGTTCCAGAGCTTCCTTTCTTAAATACAGATCCGAATTCTCTCGAAGAGGTAGAGGCGCATACTTGCATCTGCATAGCAACGTCCGTTCATCTAGTATTTCCTCTACGGTCAGGTAATTACTTTGAACATTCTGGCCGTCCATCCGTACTCCTTCAAAATGACAATGATTAATTCTGATTTTACCGGAGCAGCGATATATCTTCCAGCCATCCCTTGGTCCAGTAAAAAACTGTGTCGAAGGCGGTGCTATTTTCACCTTCTCTCCGGTAATTCCTCGGCAATTTTCTGTTAATATGGCAAAGCCATTGGTATTTTGAATCCAAATATTCTCAAGCTTTAAGTTATCGCAGCCTCCAAAAAATAATAGAAAATCAGTTTTTCCTGACTGATGAAAGGACAAGCCTTCCCCTATCTGCACCTTCCTTGCTATTTCCGCATCTCTTAGCTGATAGTATCGTTCTTTTATTCTTTGAAAACGTTTTTCATAACCAAATCCGAAAGTTAGGCTTTCACCTAATAATTTTCGTTCCTTTATGTCATAGCGGTTCATGCAATATGCCCCTAGTTCGTCCGGTGCTTCCTCTCCTTGGAGGAGTTTTATACGAACCACATCTTCCTCAACATCTTCCACTAACCCGCTGTATGCTGTCTCCGGTCTGCGAGAAAAACACAGGTTCTTTATGGTAAGATTAGTACAGTTATCGGCCCACAACAAGGAAGGAAGCAGCTCTCCAATTCTTCCGGAATTATAACCGATAAGAATTGTTTTCGCATCCTCTACTCCGCAAAGAGTAATTCCATGCATATTCTGCAGCAGAATATGACAGTCTTTCTCCTTAATATCACCACAGCCATCATCATGCGCAATTGATTTTGTATTTATCGTAACAGCCTCCGTTAGTTGATATTCCCCGACTCCGAACCGGAGCAAGTCTGCTTCCTGCTTCACTGCTTCCCGGATTGCAAGCCCAATCCCTTCGGAGGCATTCCTCCTATCCTTCACATAATCATCGATCCAAATCGTCATAGCCCTGTTTTTCTCCCGTATGGTAATACCAATACTTTATAATCTCTTTTTCCAGTATTCTTTCTATTTTTCTATAACCAAACACATTAGGATGAACATGATCTTCCATGTAACTCATCTCATTTTCTTCATAAATTCCTACCGACATCCCCATCTCAACAACCGGGAATCCAAGCTTTCTTCCCATTAGGTAAATGGCCTGTGTGTATTCGTCCAAGGTATGCCCAGCCTGATTTTTTGTAAAATAAGCATTACCGGGAGCGTCCCCTTTATCCGGCTTCTCATAGCGAAATATCGGAGTTAACCACACCAATAAACCTTCGGGATTTCTCTTCCGAATAACTCTCACAGCTTTTTTGATAGCTCCGTAGAAGGTATCATCTTCCTCCTGGTCAATAGAACCTATCTCAGCCCCCCAATACCAGTCATTCGTCCCATGCCACACCAGGATTAAATCGACATCCCGGCTTTCCTTATTCTCTTCCTGTTCCTCCAAAACCTTCAGCATACTATTAGGGGTTTTGGCAGAAAGACCGCTAGACCCGATTGCATAGTTTTGGATATGTTTTACTTTAAGACATTTCTTAAGAGCATCCAGATAAGCCCCTTCGCCATGCGTTCCGGTAGATATACTGTCCCCGTAAATAATCATGCTATCCATAAAAATCTCCCTTCTGCCCTTGCATGGTTTTTGTGCAGGCGTATAGATCTTATGTTTTATATTTCAACCACAGTATCCTTGTCTACTTCTATCCGCTTTTCCCGGTCCTGATATCGAAGCAGCAGAGTAAAACTGTCCTTTGTCTTAATAGTCACGGATATTCCATTCTTTGTACTTTGTGCCCGCAACCCTGCTTCCTTGCCTTGAAACCAATACTTATCGCAGCCAACGCAGCCTTCCGCAAGAAATTCCTCGGGTAATTCCCACATCAGATAGTTCTTACCTTCCGGCACGGACAGACCGATTCCGTATTGAATCAGATATAAAATAGGTGCGATACCTGACCACCCAATCATATCTGGATGGTCGGAGTTACCCTTACTGATATATTCCGGTGGGTAATTCTCCCAGACGCTTCCTGTTTGCTGGAATACTTGGTTTAGCACCTCCAGATGATTCATGGCTATGTCCTTGGCCAATTTATGATATCCGCATTTCTCCAGGCCCAATACAATCATTGCATTCATTGGCGCCCACACGGAACCACTCCAATATCCTCCCATTGGATTGTACTCTTTTTCATCCGCTGCCAGCACCGGCACACGATGAGGACGGTTAAAGGTTTTTGTATCCTCCAACCAAGCGGCAAGACGTTTCTGCTGACTTTCCTCCGCCACACCGGAAATCAGAGCCCAGAAAGCAGCAGCTGTCTTCATCTTGCTTTGCTTACCCTCGGGGGTCACATCATAGAAGAAACCATCCTCTTCATTCCACATATATTTTTGAATTACATCTATTGTCTCTTGTCTGTCCTTTTGTAGAAATGCTCTTATGTTCTCTGCCTCTGCTGCCTGTCGATTATTTTTATCCAGCTCGTCCAGAATGTCTAATAAATTTCCTGCAAAAAGTACCATTTCACAAGTTGGGTCTACACCAAATCCCAGGAACTTATTTCTTGGTGAGTTATCCATTGAAGCCCAATCCGTAACATACATTCCATTGGCATGACGGACATGATAACGAAATGCCTGGTAATAGTGGTATAGTGGTTCAAACACCAGGGAAAGTCTTTCAATATCTCCGGTATGGCAATAACTTTGCCATTCAGCCATAGCTAAAATTGGGTGGTTCAGATTATCCAGTGTTAAATATGGGTTTTTCTCCACACTCCTGCCCAAATCCGGTTTATACATGTCCTCATAATTCAGATTCATCATCTGACCTAAACCACGAAATCCATAGTGGTTATGAAAATAAGAGTAGAGGGGCTTATCATAAGCATTTACCCATGGCAGAAAATCTTTTCCTGTATCACGTACCATTTCCCGTGGTATCTCTCCATCCTCAAACTGTTTGCAGTAAAAGTTATCCAGGGACCTTATACCGGGAATGTAGGGATGAAACAGGTTACAAAATAAAGTCATAAAACAGGTATCCCATAGAAAAATATCCTTATTAAAGGCCGCATCTACAAAATTACTCACATACCCGCTCTCCGTCGTCGGCTTATGGGTATTGCGCAACAAAACTTTAGCTGCATACCAATAGCAGTTACTCCACTCCGGTCTGGCTTCTATATAAGGCGCTGGAAGTTTTTCCTTAACCTCTTCAAACAAGGGTAATTCCCTGTCTTGATATTCTTTTTTATCGAAATACATTCCTCTTTCTATTTGATCCAGAAATGAATAGTCGCGTTCCATATGTCCACTCCTTTTCTATTAGCCACGCATTATTTTCCACAGCTCTTTAAAACTCTGGCAAAGTTCTCCACCGAGAACAGTAGATTTTTCCCTGCTTGATCCAGAATATTCTGCATGGAGTCCAGCTTTTTTAAAATACAGAAAATAGAAGTAATTCCTTTCGCATAATATGCGTGATTATCTCCTCTGGCCATACCAACAAATACGATGACAGGCTTCTGATATCTACTGGCGATTTGGGCAATACTGATTGGTACTTTACCCTCCAAGCTCTGCGCATCAATGGAACCTTCTCCGGTTATTACATAATCACACCTTTGAATTTTTTCTTCTACCCGCAAAGCCTCCATCACATACTTGGACCCGCTTACATAATCTGCTTCACAGATGGCGTAAAGAGCACAGCCAAGTCCTCCTGCGGCACCTGATCCGGGCAACTCTTCGATACTTCTTCCAAGTTTACGATTGATTACAGCTGCATAATTGCTCATTCCCTGCTCCAGCTTCTCCAAATCGTCCTTTGAGGCTCCCTTTTGCTTTCCAAATACATAGGTTGCTCCCTTTTCTCCAAGTAAGGGACTTTTCACATCACATAGAACCGTAACCTTAATATCTTTCAATAGTTCAATAGGCTTTTCCAAATTTATTTCCCTGATGCTGGAAAGCCCTCTCCCTCCAAGTGCGGCCGGCTCACCCTTCTGATCCAGGATTTCTGCACCTAAAGCACTTAGCATTCCACAGCCGCCATCATTGGTACCCGTTCCTCCAAGTGTAAGCACCAACTCCCTGCAGCCCATATCTATAGCCTGCTTTATCAGCTGCCCTACACCGTAAGTTGTTGTTAACATTGGATTCCTTTTTTCCGAGGGTATCAACATCAGCCCGCAAGCCTTTGCCACCTCGATTATCGCTTTTTTTTGGCGGGAGATCCATACAAAATCTGTCTCTATGACTTCCCCCAGTGGATTCAAAACCTGACATTTGATTGCCTCTCCCTGCTCGGCCAGACGCAGGCATTCTGCGGTTCCTTCACCACCATCTGCCATGGGAGCCAACTCACATTCTGCCTCAGGTAGTACGTTATGTATCGCCTGTTGTATGATTTCTGCTGCTTCCACAGCAGAAAGACTCTCTTTATAGGAATCCGGTGTAATTAAAAATCGCATATTTATCTCCCCATTTCTAACCTACTATTTGATTCTCAATGAAGTATCACAGTCAAAGAACATGACCATTTCATTTTTTACAGAAATAGAGATCTTTGTCCCCGGTTTAATATCCATATGTTTCACTGTATGAATCTTCAGATTCGCTTTTCCAATATTCGTAATCAAAATGGAATGTGACCCCTGAGGCTCCATAAAATTAATTACAGCTTCACCCAAATAGCCCTCCATATGCTCTAACTCCGGAGATAGCTCCATATATTCAGGACGAATACCCATATCTACTTGCTTCCCAATATAAGGATTCAAAGCTTCATTTAACTTCAATGGCACCTGATAGCAAAATCCATCTCCTTCTGCATACAATTTATTGTCTTTTTGCTTAATCACTGCATCAAAGAAATTCGTAGGAGGTGTCCCGATAAACTCAGCTACAAATTTAGTAGCGCTATCCCTATATACCTCCATTGGAGTACCAATCTGCTCTACCTTTCCGTTGTACATAACAATAATACGGTCTGCCATACTCATGGCTTCCGATTGATCATGGGTAACAAAAATACTGGTTGATCCCTGATCATTGTGAATTTTCTTTAATTCGGTCCTCATCGTTACACGAAGCTTGGCATCTAAATTAGATAACGGTTCATCCATTAAAAACAACTTGGGTTCTACCACAATGGCTCTGGACACCGCTACACGTTGTCTCTGTCCTCCTGACATCTGAGCCGGATACCGGTTTAGCAGTCTCTGGATTTCGGTGGCCTCCGCCGCCTTTTCCACTCTTCTTTTGATTTCTGCCTTCGGTACCTTTTGTAATTTTAACGGATACGCAATATTATCAAATACTGTCATATGGGGCCAGATTGCATAACTTTGAAAAATCATCGAAACCCCTCTGTCTCTTGGTTTCTTATGAATGATGCTCTCACCGTCAACGAGAATATCTCCGCCGGTTACTTCCTCTAAGCCAGATATCATACGAATTGTTGTGGTTTTACCGCATCCAGAGGGTCCTAAAAATACAATGAATTCTCCTTTTTCAATAGATAAATTCATATTATCTACAATTAAAGCGCCATTTTCCGTATATTTTTTCTGTAAATTTTTAATTTCAAGATAGCTCATAATTGCCTCCTTCTATAATTCAACTCCGCCCCACATTTGTCCGATGTATTTACGGATAATAAAGGTAAATACCAGTGCAGGCAGGATTAATACAATACTTCCCGCGGCCGCATATTGGATACCGCTGGAGGTGGTTCCAATTGCTTTATATACCACCAGGGCCAGTGTCTGATTCTCATTGGTCAGAATTAGTGCCGAAATGGTATCATTCCACGCCGTCAAAAAGGAATACATAGAGCTTGCTGCCATCGCCGGAAAAGCAAGCGGCAATGTAATTTTAATAAAAGTTTGAAAACCGTTTCCACCAAACACATGGGAGGCTTCCTCCAGTTCTTTATTAATTCCTATAAAAATACTGCTGGTAATCCAAGAAGTTAGCGCTATATTCGGTATTGAATATAACAGCGCCAGACCAAGCATCGTGTCATATAAGCCCATTTTAATCAAAAGTACCGCCATTGGAATACTGATTCCCACTGTTGGAAACATTCTTACAATTAACAGAGCAATATTGATTTGTTCTCTCCCCTTAAAGCGGAACCTTGCAATGCTATAACCCGCGATACTACCAAGAGTAAGGGAAATCAAAATCGTATAGATCGAAACTACAATACTGTTTTTCAAAGCAGCTCCTGCATTCGGTATGATTTTAAAGAATTGTTTAAAGTTATAAAACATATCCTTTTTATAAGTGAATTCTCTGCCGCCTTCCGTCAGTGTCTTACTGAAGTCCTCCAGTAACTGTTCACCGGATACATTCACTCCATACTGCCTTGAAAAATGCTTTTTCAACTTGGAGGCGGAGTCCGTTGTAATAATTGAGGTATATCCGCTTCCATCCTGGCTATCATAAAATATCTCATACTTTTGGTCGTCTGTCGGCTCAACATACACTGTGACCGTCGAAGTAGGAAATAGATTTTTAGGGAATTGTGACATCTCCGTTGCATTGGAGAATGATACTGTAACAAAGAACAGTAATGGAATAAGAATAAGCATAGCAAGTCCAGCCAGAAAAACACCTATTACAGTCTTCTGTACAAGATTTAATTTATCCATCATACTTCGTCACCTCCCTTTTTATTCTGGTTCGCCGCCTTCAAATAAATTACAGTGGCAATTAAAACCACTATCGTTGTCATAAAGGAATAAGTATATGCCAGTTTTGTACTGGTATCCACGCCTGGTATTGCATCAACGTAGAAGGCAATTCGTTCTACCAGGAATGGCGCTTTGGAATACCCAAGAACCATTACAGCAATTGACCAGATCTGTATAGCTGCTATCATTCTCATAATAATAGAGGTTGTAATGGAGGGTTTTAAAATCGGTAATGTAATATCTTTAAATATTTGCCATTTGCTTGCACCAAAGCTGTAGGCCGCTTCTTTCAATTCTCTCTGCATGCCCTGTAACCCGGCAATCAGGATAATCATAACCGAAGGAGTGACCGTCCAGGTATCAATGGCAATCAGTAAAAAGATTGCATTCATTCCTTCCGCGTTCATAAAAACAATTGGCGAATCAATAATGTTCAAGTTCATAAGTAAGGAGTTTATCCAGCCATCTCTGACCAATCCTGTCTTCCAGAGAATCGCAGTGGCTGTGGGCGTAATTGCCATCGGAACCATTGCTAAAAACATAAATAACTTGGAGCCCAAGAATTTTCTCGTTAAAATCACGGCTAGGGCCAGTGCTATCACATACTGAATTATTACTGATACCGCAGCAAAGGTTGCTGTATTTACTACAGATTTCGTAAATAAATCTGATTGAAACATTAATTTAAAATTGTCAGCCAGCGTAAAAGAACCATCCATTCCAATAAATACTTCTTTTATTCCCGAGACAACCGGTACCAGCCAGAAAACTGCATAATATATAAAAATCGGGAGTAATAAAAAATAGGGCGTCGCATGTTTGAATTTTTTTATTCTGTTATGCACTATCGGTGTCTCCTTTCGTACATTTCTTTTTTAATTAGGGAAAGGCACCCAAAGGGTGCCTTTCCCAGTGTGGTTCTGCTTACTGGGCCACTTTCAAAGCTTCCAGTGCTGTCTGCTTCTCGCTTAAGAAATTATCGCTCGGTACTGCTTTGGTGGTAAGAATCTCATTAAAGATATCTCCAAACAGTAACTTTACAGCATTCCAGTCTGTGTATTGTGTGGAAGGTACACCTGTTACGGTAGCAGTCTGCAGAATTGCAATTCCCGCTTTCATAACAACGTCCTCATCCGTTAAGATATCGCCTACTTCTTCAATCGGGCTCAAAGCTCCGCCATAATTAGAACAGAAATCATAATTCACTTCAGGTCTTGCAATATATTCAATAAATGCCTGTGCAAGGTCAGTATGAGGAGCTCCTTCCTGTATTCCGTAGCACCATGCACCTGATGTAGATCCTACTCCTGTGCTGCCACTAGGTGCTGCTCCTATAACAAAATTATTTGGTGCCGCATTATAGCTGGCTCCTGCCGGTGCCATATGGGAAAAGGCCAGCCAAACATCACCACTGTCCATAGGCTCGGTAACAGCCGTATATTGGTCTTGTTCTGCATAAAAGCCATCGGCTGCTGCAATTTCAGCTATGATTCCCAGTGCGCCTTTGAAGCCGTCTGAGGTGAATTCCGGGAAACCACCGCCGTAAGCGAGGCTCATTCCACCCATTGGATAAAGAAGCTGGGAGCCTGTCATGTTGGCAGGCATCATGGTCTTACCTTCTCCTTCACCTTCAGCAATAGCTACCGCCCAGTCTGCATACTGTTCCCAGGTAATACCATTTTCTACATCTTCTTGTGTCAGTCCATCTGGCAGATAGGCAAGCGCCTTTACATTGGCAATTACGATATACACGTCAAAGGAGTTCGGTACAAAATAACGAACACCATCTTTATTGGTTGTACCATCAAACATACTTGTATAAGTAGAACCGGTTTCATTCACAACATCAGTGATATCCTGCATCCATCCGCCATTTACATAGGGTGCCATATTAGCTGTGTCAGCATAAATAACGTCTGTTACGATATTTCCTGATTCCTGCTCAGTCTGAATTTTAGTGATAGCGTCAGCTTGTGCCACAAAGTCAATACTAATCTCTACGTCATACTCATCTTCAAACCCTTTGAAGTATTCATTCATCAGGTATTCTTTTTCATGCACTTCCGGTGTTCCGCTATATACAATATTTAATTTAGTGGAGGTAATTTCATCCTCACCAGCCTGAGTTGGCCCTTGTGTGGCCTCCTCACCAGCTCCCTTCGTAGGTTCTGTGCTGGTCCCATTTTTTGAGTTCCCACAACCTGCAAAAATGGATATGACCATAATAATACTTAAAAATAAAGCCAAATACTTTTTCATATTCCTCTCTCCTTTGATATTGAAATTTAATAGGGCAAGATCATCCTATCATCTATTTGAACAACAGACAATGTATTGGGGCTCAATTAAAAGCCGTTTTATTGTGCAAACAAACAATGGGCTTTTATCATATTCTGATAAAAGCCCATTGCTCTTCTTATCTATCTATCTGTTCACTCTTATTTTTCCATTTCAGCGCTAAAATATACAGCAGCATGAGGTCCTTTCCATTTCTCGGATTAAGCCCTGTTATATCCCAAATCTTCTCCAAACGATAATTCAAGGTGTTTCGATGAATAAAAAGCGCCTCACACACAGCTTTACTTTCATTATTCATCTGGGCATAGACGAGGATTGTATTCTTGAGATTATCATCCCCATCCTTTAGTTGAAGATTTTTCATGATTTCTTCCAAGGTATGGTTGATTTCAATGTCACTAAGAAGACATTCCAGCTGAAGGTCCGTATAACGTATAATTCTTTCCTTCTTTTGCAGCATTTCTGCCATCCTTCTTGTCTTCTCCGCCGTTTGCACGGTCTTGGAGGCAATATCATAAGGTTCTCCGATATAACACTTATCCAGGTCCGTGCTGATGTCCATAATCGCAGTAATCTTTTTATCCAGCCTCTTCTCCGCAGGAAACAAAATCATAATTCCATCCAGACTCTGTCGAATAATATAATCCTCCTCTCCCAGCATCATCTTTAATTGCTCAATAACACTATAGCGGACTCGTTTCACATAGATATAGACAGCTACACGGTTTTTCTTTAAATCAATATGAAAATACTCTGCCTGGCTAAGGAATTTCTCTGTATAATCTTCCCTTCGCCGTTGGCTCCATTCGTAAAAAAAATCATTTAATCGACTTTCACGAATTGCGCTGATATCATTATAAACTGTATTTTCTATCATAAGCTGCGCAATCGTTACCACGATTTGTCCAATTTGCATGACCTCGTCGACATCGCCGCTAATTCCAATGACCCCTTCTATTTCGTAATTATAAAAAATGGGCAGATTAATGCCCTTACGCTCAGTATTGGTGTCCTCATATACATTATAAGCTTCCTTCATCTCCAGAGCCTTAATAGCTCCTTTGTGTACTGTATTGAGGCGGGTCTTGTCCCCACTAGCAATAATGCTCCCGTTCTTGTCCATGATATTAATGTTATATGGAACAATTTCCATTATCTTATCTGCTATCTTCTGTGCATTTTCTTTCGTTAATAAGCCCATATTTTCTGTTCCTTCCATAAGATAATTACTTGTGACTTATTCACTACCATTTGCCACTTCGTCTATCGGAATAAAGTTCAATATATAATCATACAGATATGGCGTTAGTTCCGCCGTTAGTTTCTTTTTTTCTTCTTCGGTGCATTTAATATGAATTATTTTATTTATTTCATCGATTTCTTGTTCCATTCTTAACATGCTCCATATCTACATTTCTTATTATTTTAATCCCAGAGCTTCAACTGTTCATTCTTAATTATTATGGATTTATCTTTTCGCTCAGTAATCTTATCCTTACTGGAGAGCATCCCGCAAAGCAGAGGTGAACTAGTGTCATATAGTTCTTTGTTCTCCAACACTTTCTGTTCATTAAAATTGGCATAACAATACTGGCAACCGTTAAAACAAGTATTATAGGTTCCAATCTCTGTACTTTCCATGCAGCCACATTCTTTTCTTTGACCTTTATCTTTACCAGTTTTAATAGGATACCCTATTAGTTGCTCAATTAACTTTCTATCAATACAATGTCCTTGCTCAATATCTAAATCTGTTAAATCAATATTCTCAGCACAGGTTTCTATCGACATATGATTCGCATGTGCCAGCTTAGCAATCGCCGATGCAATTTCTCTCTTCATCTCATTATCAAAGGGAACTATTTTTAACGTATTCATGTTGTGCTTTATTTTATTGTACATATCCACAAAGCTTATTACAACCCTATCCGTATATCCACACAAGCTCTCCGCCATTTCTTTGAAGGCTTTTATATGATATTCCATACTATAAGTGCTTGTTATTATGATAGGATCGTATCTCCAGATTACTCTTTCTTTCCCTATCTTAATCGATAATTTTTGAAAAGCTTCCATCATATCTTTTCTTTTATTTGGAATATTTTTTTCCATCTCTCTTCCATAGCTAGTTAAGGTAAATTGAAAATAGTATTTATAATTTTTTAATTCATCAAGTCGATCCATCATTGGAAGCGGATTTTTAGTCCAGAATACGATACAATCTACGACTTCCGGTGAGAGGTTAATTCTACTAATCTGATGATAATTCATGGGATTACGTACATATAAAAATCCTTCCTGTATCCTGTTAAGAAACCACTCAGAATAATAATTCGGAATATCGGTTCTTCTACTCACACTTAATATCATTGCAACGCACCCCTGTTATGTTAAATATAAATGTATTATTTTAAATCATCTTTCCATTCACCATTGTCTTTATAAAAATAATGCTCACTAATATCATCTTCTAAAAAGACGCGCAGCATTCTATCCATCCCTTTTGCTAATTTCATTTGATTAAGTGTATTTAATTTTACCCAGTAAACTTCCCCTTCCTCTGAAGAAGTTATTTCACCTGTGAATTTATTTGTCTTATAGAATAAAACAACATACCTTGAATCATCCTGTTGAATCCATTGCTTTGTGCCGCATAATTGTGGACTGGAGATATGTAACCCTGTTTCTTCATATACTTCTCTAATTACAGAATCTACAAAGGATTCCTCTTTCTCAATATGTCCGCCCGGAAAAGTGATTCCTCCCCAATCTTGATCTTTCCTTTCCTGAACCAGAACATTTCCATCATTATCATAAATCATACACATATTTGTAAATATTGCCCGTTCACTTCGGTCCATAGATTCCTCCTGTAAGTATCTTTTAATTCTTTGACTTTCTATTGTTTGTATTTCTATACCCTAAAAGTCTTTATCGTAAATAGTAAAGTAAGGTAGCATTTAAGATCTTCAGTTGAATAAAATAAAAAAGTTAATTCTTTTATTCCGACATGCTTACTATATAACTTTCCAATAACCACCTTTATTAGCTCCAACCCTTATTATTTTTCCTGATTTTTTTAGATTATTCAAAATCCTCTCAACTTGTCGCTGTGAGATTCCAATTTCAACAGATAATCCTTTTGCAGATAATTTCTCATTTGTTATTAATATAATTTACATCTTGATTAAAAATTTGGCACGACTTCATAAAATATATATACATCGTCGTTATCATAAGTAACTAGTATGTAATCTTTTATCCTATCATAACTATCTTCTCTGAATTTCACAAGTATTTTGCCACCATAATATGTTATATAATTAATATCATCTTTTACAAAATACCGTCTTGTAAAAATAATGTTATATCCATCATATTGTAAGGTACTAATTGTTGGATAACCATCAACATTAAATATAGTTATTCTTATTTTATCTGGTACTCCATTTTCTACATGATTTAAAAATTGTTGCATTCTTATAAGATTATATGGTTGAGCACCTAATGCAATAACATCATCATTATTAAGAGCCATCTGAAATGTATAATCTGTTGGTAATAATGATAATTCTTTCTCGTGTTGATGCTGATAATCTTGCATAAATCTATCCTTTTATTCTTTACATTATTGTTATTCAAAACGTTATAATGATGTTCTTATAATAGGGCGATAGGCAAAAAAGAAGGTATGCATTTAAAGCATAAACTGTTCCATTCAAAATATGTAATAATCAACATCCACTGTTATCTGAATACTATAAGTTACATTCCGGTTGCATTTCAATTTTATTCCAAGTACAAAAAACAAGGGTTTCAAAGTTTATTCAAACTTTGAAACCCTTGTTTTTACTGATGCGAGCGTTCTTCTCGCTATATGCAGTCGAGGGGACTTGAATACGGAGAGAACTTCGGAATCCCTTCTTTAATCATCGGTTAGAGGCTCGATTAAGGTGACAAAACGGTTTTTGTATATCTCGTCGGATATTATTTATTAACTTAGATGACGTCAAAGTGTCTTGTGACACCTTGCCCCAGGTGGGTATCCACATTTACTATCAAGACTTATTCTTTGACAAAATTATCTCATCTTATCTAAGAGGGCAGTCTTGTTTCGATTGGATTGATCATAGATAAAATATAGCCGCTGAAAGGATTGGATTGATTTTATTAAAACTATAGTTCCCTGAAATACAACTACATGATATAGTTTATTTTCATAACACCCTAATCTTTTTATCAATTAACATGTGTAAATTATGGTTCTGAACATTTTTCATTTTTAATGTTATGTCAATTACCACGCCAATAGAATTTCTCGCAAATATGTTTACGCGCCTTGCATAGTGGCCAATTCGAGCACTATAATGTGCAAACGAAATATTATCCTGTCTTTTTGATTTATATTAAGACTAAGAACAATTTACAGATATCCCACCTTAAGAATAGCCCTTTTTGCTCAACTTATGATAAATCACAGAACATATAAAGACTATATATTAATCACTAATTCAGTTGGGCAATGATCAGATCCATAAATATCATTTAACAACTCTGCTCGTATAATATATTTCAATAAATCACTTGATACAAAAATATAATCTATCCTCCAGCCCATATTTCTTTCTCTAGCATTAAAAGCATATGTCCACCATGAATATTTTCTTTGAGAACTATTGAAATATCTGTATGAATCAATCATATTAATCTTAAGCATCTCATCTACAACTGCACGTTCCTTTATAGAAAACATTGTATTTTCAAAATTATCCTTATATCTATCTACATCTATTTCAGTATGAGCAATATTAAAATCGGTTGTAATAATAAGATCTTTTTTATTTGCTTCACAAAATCCCAATAAGTACTTACTTACTTCCAGTTTATACGAAATATCACTTTTATCACGTTTTCCATGAGGCATATATAAATTAATTAAATTAAAATTATCAAATTCTATGTAAAGAAACCGACCTTCATTATCTAATCTTATATGATTGATACAATAAAATACATCAACTGGTTTCAATTTAGTTAATACAACAACTCCATTTCTGCCTTTTGCCTGAGAATAATTGGTTACAATAAAATATTCTAATGGTACAATACTTCTTAAATCAAAATCATCGTTAATCTTCACTTCCTGCAGGCATATCAAATCATAGTTCATTTCCAGAATTACTTTAAATCCACCATTATTAATAATCGATCTTAATCCGTTAACATTCCATGATAATATTTTCATCAGATTACCTTCCACTAAATAACACGCATTTCATTAAATATAAGAAAATTCTCACTTTTTCTTATGCCATTCGCATCCACATCATAGCCAAAACTCCATTCAAGTATTATTATACATCCATTTAGTGACTCATCTCTAAATCTATATTTAGCCAACTTCATATACCTGTATAGTAAGTTTATTTCATCTTCATCCAATATTGTATCGTCTCCAATAGTATTATAGCCATTGTCTTTGAAAATCATTGTTAAATCAACATTATTATTACGTGTTAATTCTGTACAATTTCCAAAGACCACTTCAATGACATCATAATCCTGACGTAAATCAATTGTTCCGCTTTTAATAGCAACAAAATAAGGATAACACATAATAATATACTCCGACATGTCATATGATCTATATAAATCCAATCCTTTACATATTGCATCGTCAGATTTCATTCCCAAATAACAAGGTAATCCAAAATCATTACTATCATAATATGCAGCCAATCGAATTGTCCATAGAAAGGATGCATCAAGCAATGTATCTTGATTAAAACATTTCCAATTAATTGTTGGAAATCTATATTCCTTCAATGTCAACAGGCCTATATATTTATTCATTTTAATCATATTTATTCACCTAATTAAATATATTAATCTACATATTTTCTGTTTTCCCACATTAGTTTACTTTCCCAAATATACTCATTTTGATTCGGCTTAAAAGAAAAACACAATGGTAACAAGCCATTATAATCTTTTTTTCCTCGGTTTGTACAAACTGTATCTTGATCTATTTTATGAGACGCTGATTCATTTGTCATATTGCTATTCCATGTAATGTGTTTATTATTATAAAAAGCAATACAATAAGGAGTACATAGCAAGGCTGAACATATCCGCAGTTGACCGTTTGGATGGATTAATATTCTTTCTCCTAGCTTTACAGGACAATACCCATAATACTGTTTATTTTTTTCGAATTCTTCAGTAGTAATAAAAGATTTTGGAATCCTGACTGGTATACTATATTTATTATTATTTATATTTTGAGATATTTTTTCATAAATCGATAACCATAAATAAGGGTCAACATATAGGTTTTCCGACCAAGTATCAATAGGTGTTCCATCCTTTATCAAAGCGTGAAAGTTAACTCGACACACCCCTAAAGATGACAACAAATAAATCAATTGTTCAAAACAATAATCCCCATTTTCGTTTTTTTCCATCAGCTCCTGGTATAAACATGTAGTCACGTTAACATTATATCCAAGTTTTACAGCCTCATTTATTGAGGAAATTGCTTTCTTAAACACACCATTCCCTCTAACGTCGTCATTAGTTTTCTCGTTATATCCATCTAGGCTATACGAAATTTCATCTAACATCCGAAATTTATTGTTTTGTAATAACGATTTATCAAATTGTCCGTTTGTATCTATTCTCACATATGAATATCCTAATTTTTTAGCATATTCAATAACATCAGGCAACATTGAGACCCCATAGTTTTTTGCCCCATACAATGTGGGTTCACCGCCTAGAATAGATAATTTTGATGCCCCAAGAGAGTAAAAAGTATTAAGTAGGACGTAAACCTCTTCAAGAGGTATCTCAGTCCGAACAAGATTAAATGTAATGTTGGGCTTATATATACAGTGTTTGCAATAAATATTACATTCATCATTTATATAAAGAAATACTTGTTGAACATTTTTAAAATACTCAGCAAATACCTCATCCATGCTTAAAATCTCCAATTGTTTATTCACATCAACCCCTCTTTCGCAATTCAAGAAGACGATAAGGATATCCTCTTCTATCTTGTTCTCCTAGTTCAAATCCCATGTTATTTGCTAATACATCGATCTTATATAACATGTTTTCAACATTTGAGTCTTTTGATTTACTCTCAAATTCAATATAGTCACCTAGTTTCTCAACTCTGTCAATAGATACTTCGATATCATCTATTAACCAAGAGTTCCTACATTTAACAACTCTTACCAATTCGACCATATCTATGCAATTTATTATATTTTGCATATTTTCAAAATCACTTATATCAACTTCATATTCATTGCAATGTGTTTGTATTTTTTCTCCAATTGGTAGCCAGCGTTTGAATGTGAGAGTATTATTATTTACTGTTTTTCTCAGTCTAAACCATTCAGATACAATCTCCTTATTTGTATAATCATTATGTTGAGGATGATAATATATATCCTCTTGCATTTCATTTATTATTACTTTAGGATAAGAATTCAGTTCTTTCAAAACATGATCATAATTCAACAACGCATACTTTTTTTCAATTTCAATATTTTTCGGCATATTATTCCTCCATTTGACTTGTTGAAGCACCGTTTTAATTTTTGTCCTCATCAGATACTGGCATGCAAACAATGTAATGCTCTTTTAATTCTTCATGTATAATTTCTAGAAATGGTCCTAATATTTCATTAGTAATTGACATAAGATTTTTACAGTTATCTGAAGTACAATAATAATTTTTAATATTGTTATTATCACCTTTACAACAACCGTCTTGATTACATAAAGTAAATCCATACGTTGATATACTTAAAAACCCAGTAATGAAATCATTCTCATCAGAAAAATCAACTTTATAAAGATACATTGATCCCACATTACCATGCTCAGTATCTGTAGCACTCAGGTGATATCTCCCTAATTGAGATGCAATTTTTTTGTCATAAACATAAATATATGACAACTTAGAATTAGCTAAAAATTTTGAAGTTGCGGATTCTGGATCAGAAAATTCGGCAGTTTTTCTTTTCTTCTTATTTTTATTAATATTTACAAAATCCATTCTCCATTCTCCATTAACAGAATAATCAAATTTATGATATATCGAGACAGTAACATCCTTTGTAATGTCGTTTTCTAGTCCTAGTCTCTTTTTTATTAAATCCTCTAACCGTGTATTAATTTGCCTAATCAAATCAATATTCAGATTTATTACCTTTGCTAGATCTGATTCCTTTCTGACTTTATGTTTTAATCTTTCGTCACCAACATATTGAAAATTTTCAATTATAAACTTTGTTATGTTATCATTTAATATCCTACTTATCTCATTCAATTGTCTTGATAAGAACTTCTCATTTTCTAGTTTTCGTTTCAAATCATTATTTTCATTTTCAAGTTTTATCTTAATATCAGTATTTTCATTTTGTAATTGTAATCTTTTTATCTTGGTATGATATACTTGAATTACACCGATTACAATCTGAACTACAAATAGTATAATTGCCAGAATTTTGCAGAATGTGTTCTGTAACTTGAAAAACTCTAAAAATGCAATTCCAATTACAGGAAAATATGTAAATAAAAAATTCCTAAATGGATTTAATACTATTTCGTCGTAAAACTTACTAATGCGCATAAAAATCCCCCATTCTACTATTTATCATTCTTCAAGTCGTATTATTATATTCTAGTAATACATATGTCAATCTATTTAATTAAAACCAAATAAGGATCAGTTTCCGTAATTAACAATAATAGTTCTCCCAGAATGTTCACATATTTATCTTTAATCATTCTATTCGCTAGATTATTATTTTCGCGAAGAATCGTTTCCAAGTTCATACAAACAAATCATTGTTTAATGATTTATATCTAGATGAATTTCAATGTGAAATTATACCCTATAGTCCCATTATAATCTTAAGATTACATTTATCCTTAGATACTTTTACTACCAAATTAAAAATGCTTAACATCACTACTTCCAGATACTAGATTATAACACCAAACATCTCCAGTAGCGCTCACTACTTTACTGTTTTTTGAAATTTCTCTTATCGTTTTTTCCATGCAGTGCTCAAAATCAGTGTGTATATATTTTACATATAAGTCACTACATGTTTTCATATCTAAATCATTTGGTGGAAATAAAATAATCTCTGTTTTGCTGTTACTTAATTTCTCATCTATGTAGGATACTGCATACATAATATTTTGTCGCTGTTTGTTTTTCCCTGCAACAATAAAACATGAGGATGATGATAAAATATTACGTGCATATTCCTCATTCTTAAGTTTCAATGACATAAATAGGGTTTCAATGTTCAGTAATACATCTTCAATAACTTTCTTTATTACCCAACTGATTGACATAATTCTGGAACATAGTTTGTACTGCTTTATTTCCGGGAAAAAAAATCGCCAAATGTTCATTTATAATAATAATTTTATGGGATTCATCAGATACCAAAATATTATCGAGTTTTGACAACCTATTATCTTCTGCCATGATAATCATATTTTTAGCTTGATACCCCAAAATCACGCTCATTCTATCATCTCCTATCTATGTACATTTAATAATAATTCTATTGTAGTAGCGTTCTTCAACCACTATAAATACAAATGCATTTATTTTCTCTTTCACAATCCGTTCTAATTATTATATCCCGTGATTTTATTTACTTAATTTTAGGTAAGCATCCATATCTTCCTCCAAACATAACAATGCCATCATATTAACTACTAGCTTCTGGCATATTTTAACATATTTCTACAAAAAAATAAAGGAAAAATATAACTATCTAATTAAAGGGTTACTTACATAGACTATTATTTAGTATTCTGTTAATAATAACAAATCAGCACCACCCCTAAATGATATGCCCCCTGTCAAGTGGACAGTTTAAATATCTAAATTATTGGGTATGGTATAATAAACTAGACACTTAGATAAGAGAATTCTGTGAAAGGTGAATAGTTTATGGCAAGAAGAAAGTTTGATAGGAATTTTAAATTAGCAGCCGTAAAGCTTGTTGTTCATGATGAGATGCCTGTTTCTGAAGTAGCTAAGCAACTGGACATTCATTATAATAGTTTATATCGCTGGATTCGTGAATACGAAGAGTATGGAGAAAGTGCGTTCCCTGGTC
>JAEYLX010000046.1 GCA_023407575.1 Bacillota bacterium | reverse complement strand
GCTGCATCATTACCGTCCAGCTCGACTGGGTTAACCCGGTATCGAGAATGGCGTCGTCAATAACGGCGCGCCACTGGCGCACAATCATCGCCATCCGCATGCCCATCGGCCTGCGGCAAAACAGTTGCTCTTCACTCATGGGGGGAACCTCTCTAAACACGTCGTCAAGATAATAGTTATCAGGGTAAGTATCAAGAAACGCGAGGCGAAAGAGCAGGAATTGCGAAACGATGTCTCCCTCTCCCGGCGGGCTGAGGGTTCCCCATACAATAATGCCTGCACGGAGGCCCCCCCTCTCCCTTGAGGGAGAGGGTTGGGGTGAGGGGGAACATACGGCTGTGGAGGTCATTCCGTTCACTTTATGTTCCTTGCTACTCTGTAACAACATGACCCGTGAACGTGCCAGGGCGGCTCAATCGCCGCCGCCGTGGCGACCCGGGCTCCCGGCGGTAAATCGCCGCTTCGCGGTGCCTTCGGCTTATTCCTTCCGGCTTATCGGGGACGGGCGGATGTAACGTCCCTGTAAAGCCGCCCTCTCGGCGCATCCCTGCGCCTCGCCCCGGCCTGCAGGAAACGCCTCAGCGATTTACAGCCGGACCAGGGCGTCGCTATAAGTCATTCATTTTCCTGAAGCAACATTCGTCGCTTTCGGTAAAAAATTACTGGGGATCCCTCAGCCCAAAGGGAGAGGGAACGTAGAATGAGGATAATTCAACCGTTGGCCGCCACTTTACGCAGGTCAAACACCCGGCAGGCTTTCCCCTCCGAGCGCGGGATGCTGCCGCAGTTAACGATCATGACGTCCGTGGAAATCCCGACCATCGATTTTATGCGATGACGCAGCTGATGGCAGACCTGACAGCGCTGTTCGTGGGTCAGCGAAAGACTGCTCTCTTTCAGCTCCACTTTTACAGAAAGTGAATCAAGATGCCCCCGACGGTTTACCTCCAGCTGGTAATGCGGAGAGAGATGCTCAAACTTCACAATCTCCTCTTCCAGCTGCGACGGGAAGACGTTCACACCGCGGATAATGAGCATGTCATCGCTGCGACCGCTGATCCTGTCCATGCGGCGCATGGTGCGGGCGGTACCCGGCAGCAGACGGGTCAGGTCGCGGGTGCGATAGCGGATCACCGGCAGCGCCTCTTTAGTCAGCGTGGTGAACAGCAGTTCGCCCTGCTCGCCGTCATTAAGCGGGGTGCCGTCATTCGGATTGACGATCTCCGGGTAGAAGTGATCTTCCCAGATGGTCGGGCCGTCGGCGGTTTCGAGACACTCCATCGCCACGCCCGGCCCCATCACTTCCGAAAGGCCGTAGATATCCAGCGCCGTAATGCCTAACCGTTTTTCGATCTCATGACGCATCGCCTGGGTCCACGGCTCGGCACCGAACACGCCCACGCGCAGGGAGCAGGCGCTGGCATCGCCGCCCATCTGGCGCTCCAGCTCTTCAATCAGGTTGAGGCAGTAGGAAGGCGTCACCATGATCATATCCGGCTTAAAATCGCGGATCAGCTGCGCCTGCTTCTCGGTCTGGCCGCCGGACATCGGGATCACCGTGGCCCCTAAACGCTCGGCACCGTAGTGAGCGCCCAGCCCGCCGGTAAACAGACCATAACCATAGGCCACATGGATTTTGTCCTTCGCGCTGCCCCCGGCGGCACGCAGGGAGCGGGCCACCAGATTGGCCCAGTTGTCAATGTCCCCCTGGGTATAGCCCACGACGGTCGGTTTCCCGGTTGTGCCGGAGGAAGCGTGAATACGCACCACCTGCTCCATCGGTACGGCGAAGGTATCGAACGGATAGTTATCGCGCAGATCCTGCTTGGTGGTGCACGGGAACTTGCGAATATCGGCCAGTTCGCGGAAATCGTCAGGGTGAACGCCCGCGGCATCAAACTTACGTTTGTACATCGGCACGTTGTTATAGGCGTGGTTCAGCGTCCATTTCAGACGTTGGGTCTGCAACGCCTGTAATTCGTCAATGGACGCGGTTTCGATCGGATCAAGCTTTGTTGTATTTATCATCGCAGGGTACTCACATTATTGTTCGCTCAAACACGTTCAAGGATCATGGCAATGCCCTGACCCACACCGATGCACATCGTACACAGCGCGTAGCGCCCGTGGCGTCGATGCAATTCATTGCTCGCGGCCAGCACCAGCCTGGCACCGCTCATTCCCAGCGGATGGCCTAACGCAATGGCCCCTCCGTTCGGATTGACGTGTGCGGCATCGTCCGGCAAACCCAGCTGACGCAGCACGCCCAGCGCCTGCGAGGCGAAGGCTTCGTTCAGCTCAATCACATCCATCTCGTTAATACTGAGCCCCGCTCGCTCCAGCACTTTACGGGTGGCGGGCACCGGCCCTAGCCCCATCAGACGTGGCTCCACGCCTGCGGTGGCCATGGCCACAATCCGCGTGCGCGGCACAAGCCCCTGTGCGAGCGCCATCTGCTCGCTGGCGATAATCAGCGCAGCGGCGCCATCGTTCACCCCAGAGGCGTTACCTGCGGTAACGACGCCATTTTTGCGAAACGGCGCTTTCAGGGCGGCAAGTTGCGCCAGCGTGGTGTCGGCGCGCGGGTGCTCATCAACAGAGACCTCCGTAACGGCCCCTTTTTTCCCCGGCACCAGCACCGGCACGATCTCCTGCGCCAGAACGCCATTTTGCTGCGCCCGGGCGGTACGCTGCTGGCTGCGCAGCGCGAACGCATCCTGATCGGCACGGCTGATATTTAACAATTCAGCTACATTCTCTGCCGTTTCCGGCATACTGTCAGTTCCGAATTGCTGATGCATGAGCGGATTCACAAATCGCCAGCCGAGGGTGGTGTCGAAAATCTCCGCCTGACGCTGGAACGCCGCCGTGGCTTTACCCATTACAAACGGCGCCCGGGACATTGACTCGACGCCGCCTGCAAGCAGCATGTCGCCATCGCCCGCCCTGATCGCCCGTGCGGCAAAGCCAATCGCGTCCAGACCCGAACCGCACAGGCGGTTCAGCGTGGTGCCGGAGACCGTCTGAGGCAGTCCGGCCAGCAGCAGCGACATACGCGCCACGTTGCGGTTATCTTCCCCCGCCTGGTTGGCGCAGCCGAAGATCACATCATCAATCCGCTCGAGGTCGAGCTGCGGATAACGGGCCAGCAGCGCACGCAGCGGCACCGCGCCGAGATCGTCGGCGCGAACGCTGGCCAGCGCCCCGCCATAGCGCCCCACCGGGGTTCGAACGCCATCACAAATAAAAGCGTCACGCATCAGGCTTCTCCTGTCACACTGCCGCCGATGCGGTGAGATTTTCCGCGAAACAGGGCAACGGTTTTCTGTTGTTGGTTCTGAATTTCAATGTCATACACGCCGGTCAGTTTGCCCTGATGCTTAACCCGCGCGGTGGCGGTCAGCGTGTCGCCGGCAAACCCCGGGCGCAGAAAATCGATTGAACAGCCTGACGCCACTGCCGCCAGCCCCTGGCTGTTGCAGGCGTAGGCAAAAGCGGTATCGGCCAGTGAAAACAGCTGTCCTCCGTGGCAGGTTTTGTGGCCGTTGAGCATCTGCGGGGTGATGGTCATCGTCACTACCGCGTAGCCATCGTCCATGTCGATGATGTCGATCCCCAGCGCCTGGGCGCAGGCGTCCTGTTCATACATGGTGCGGGCGTTATGCCAGGCGTTATGACTCATAGCTACTCTCCAGAAGCGCACGCTGGCGCAGCAGTGAACAAGGGCGATAGCGTTCTTCGCCGTAATGGCGTTGCAAATTTTCAAGCAGCGTTAACAGCCGTTGCCAGCCCAGACGCTCACCCCAGGCAATGGGCCCGTTCGGGTAATTCACGCCGAGGCGCATGGCAGTGTCGATATCCTTCTCGCTGGCCACCCCTTTTTGCAGCGCATCCAGCGCTTCGTTGGCGATCATCGCCACCGTCCGCCAGACCAGCAGGCCAGGGTAATCGGCAATGCGCAGTACCCGGTGTCCCTGCTGCTGCAGGTACCAGACGGCTTTTTGCGTGGCGGTATGCGGGTTATCCGATGCGGCTGCGATCACCGCCACGTCGCGTTCGATGCGGTCAATCACCACGACCGGACAGTGAATACGCCGGGCCAGCGCCTGAGCGGTCTCCCCCTGGGTTTCAATCAACAGGAGCTCATCTATTTCCGTGACACCGTCACCTCTTCGCTGCACACGCATGGGGGTAAAGCTGTCGTTTACTGCATCAAGCCACGGCACAGCCGGTATCTCACCGTGCCAGTCGTAAACGCCCTTCCCGCTTTTTTTGCCCAGCCGCCCCGCCAGCACCAGTTCCTGCTGCACCAGCGACGGCAGGAAACGACGTTCCTGCCAGAAGGCATTGAATACGGAACAGGTCACCGCAAAGTTGACGTCCTGACCAATCATGTCGGTCAGCTCCAGCGGTCCCATCGGGAAACCGCCGCCGTCGCGCAGGGCGGCATCAATCACTTCTGGCGAGGCGACCTGCTCTTCCAGGGCG
Organism: Bacillota bacterium; assembly: GCA_023407575.1. GTDB lineage: Bacteria > Bacillota > Clostridia > Lachnospirales > Lachnospiraceae > Mobilitalea. The sequence continues at coordinate 5,879 of JAEYLX010000046.1, read as the reverse complement.
CGCCAGGCTTCAGAATAGAACGGACGCGCAACGCGGTTGACGATGAACCCTGGCGTTGACTGACAGCGAACGGGCTGTTTCCCCCAGTTCAGCGCCAGCTCGCACAGCGCATCGGCCACTTCGGGCGATGTCGCCAGCCCGCTCACCACCTCGACCAGCTTCATGACCGGTGCAGGATTAAAGAAATGCAGCCCCGCGACGCGCTCCGGATGGTGAACATCCGCCGCAATCGCCGTAACAGAAATGGAGGAGGTATTGCTGGTCAGCAAGGTCTGCGGCGGGCAAATCTGAGCCAGTTGCGCAAACAGCGCTTTTTTGACGTCGATACGCTCAGACGCGGCTTCAATCACCAGATCTGCCGCGGCGAGCGCTTCGATATCCGTTACCGGCAACAGCCTGGCAAGAATCTGGCTGCCAGCATCGGCGGAAAGTTTTCCGCGAGTCACCCGGGAGGCGAGACGCTGGCGGATCCCGTCAATCGCGCGTGAAATCGCGTCTGAAGCAATGTCATACATCAGAACCTGATGCCCATGACTCGCCGCGACCTCCGCAATTCCCGCGCCCATCGTGCCGCTTCCAATGACGGCAACAGTACGAACCGTGATCGCCATCTTATTTCCCCGTGAATGTCGGTGCGCGTTTGGCAAGGAAGGCGCTGACCCCTTCCCGGTAGTCGTCGCTGCGACCGGCCAGACGTTGATAATCGCGCTCCAGGTCAAGCTGGGCGTCGAGGGTGTTGGTCTCTGCCGCGTTAATCGCCTGCTTAATCAGCCCCAGACCAAAGGTGGGCTGAGAAGCAAAGTGCAGCGCCATCTGCTGGGCCGTGGCGGAGAGGTGTTCGTCATCCACCACCTGCCAGATCATCCCCCAGGCGTGTGCCTGTTCGGCGCTGAGTTTGTCTCCGAGCAGCGCCAGCCCCATTGCGCGGGCGCGCCCGGCGACGCGCGGCAGGAACCATGTTCCCCCGCAGTCCGGCACTAATCCGAGCTTGCTGAAGGCCATCACAAAGGTGGCAGAACGGGCGGCAATGACCATGTCACACCCCAGTGCCAGCGTGGCCCCGGCCCCGGCGGCCACGCCGTTGACCGCGCAAATCACCGGTTTCGGCAACGTCGCAAGACGGCGAACCAGCGGGTTGTAGAACGTCTCCACGGACATTCCCAGATCCGGCGCCGGACCGTTAGGGTCGACGTTGCGGTCATTAAGATCCTGACCCGCGCAGAAGCCGCGCCCCGCCCCGGTAATAAGCAGACAGCGGATGGTGTCATCGCGCTCGGCCTGCTTCAGGCACTCAGCGAGTTGCTGATGCATCACGTCGTTAAAGCTGTTCAGACGCTCCGGACGGTTCAGCGTCAGGGTCATCACGCCTTGTTCTACATGACTGAGAATAAATTCCACGATTAGCGTCCTTTAAAGTCGGGGGTACGTTTCTGTAAGAATGCGTCGATGCCTTCTCGCCGGTCTTCGGTCGCTGAAAGCAGCGTAAACAGCTGTCGCTCCTGGACCAGTCCGGCCTGCAGGGAAACCTCCTGAGACTGGCGCAGCGCCTGCTTTGCCGCCTGGAGCGCCAGCGGTGAGTGTCGAGCCATCAGCGCCGCCTGTTTCAGGGCATATTCCAGCGTCAATGAAGCCGGGAACACATCGCTGACCAGCCCGGCGCGCTGCGCCTGCTGCGCGGTAATGCTCTCCCCGGTCAGCACCATTTTGCTGGCCAGCGATTTGCCCACGCTACGAATCAGGCGCTGCGTACCGCCCGCCCCGGGCATGATGCCGAGCGTAATTTCCGGCAGACCAAAACGGGCGTTATCCCCGGCAATCACCACGTCGCACAGCAGCGCAAGCTCGCAGCCCGCGCCCAGCGCGAAGCCGTTGACGGCGGCAATCAGGGGTTTATTGAAGGCGTTGATCCGGGCCCACAGCTGGGGACGGATATCGTTCAGGGTGGCAGGCAGGTCTTTCTCCGCCATTTCGTTGAGATCTGCGCCGGCAGCAAAGCAGCGTGCGTTGCCGTAAATCACGCAAACGGAGAGATCGCGATCGGCCGCAGCGGCGTCGAGCGCGTCAGCAATCTGCTCTAACAGGGCGTTATTCAGCGCGTTGCGTGCCGCCGGACGGTTAAGCGTCAGCTGCAGGACACGACCATGACGGGTGACCATCAGTTCGCTCATGCCATCCCCCTGGAGTCAAAATCGACGATCACGTCAGCGGTTAACGGCAGCGACTGACAGCTCAGCACATACCCGGCCGCCAGTTCGTCCGGCTCGAGGCTGTAGTTCGTCGCCATATCAACTTTGCCACGCAGCACTTTGCATTTGCAGGTCGCGCATACGCCGCCCTTGCAGGCATACGGCAGGTCGGCGCCCTGACGCAGGGCGGCATCAAGAATGCTTTCATCGTTTGCCGTGAGGGTAATTTCCCGGTCGCGACCGTCCTGACGCACGGTGACTTTCTGCCCTTCAGCCTGCACGCTGACCGTGCGTTTGACGGTCGAGCCTGGCGTATTAAAACGCTCAAGGTGGATCGATTTCTCTGGCATCCCCAGCGCTTTCAGCGCCGCTTCCGCGTCGTCCATCATGGCGGACGGGCCACAAATAAAGGCTTCGTCGTACTGGCGGAAGTTGATCAGGGTTTTCGCCAGCGCCTGCAGCTTCTCACCGTCGATACGTCCATGCAGCAGATCGCTGTCGAGCACCTCCTGGCTGAAGATGGCGACCAGCTGCAGACGCTGCGGGTATTTGTCTTTCAGATCGGCAAGCGCCTCGCGAAACATCATGCTCTGGCTGCTGCGGTTGCCGTAGATCAGGGTGAAATGACTGTTCGGCTCGGTGGCGAGCGTGGCGGACAAGATGGCCAGCATTGGGGTAATGCCTGAACCCGCGGCAATGGCCAGATAGTGCCCTTCCCGGTCGGCGCGCGGCTGGTAACCAAACTGGCCCTGCGGCACCATGACCTCCAGCGCCATGCCCTGTTTGATCTCATCCCGGGCATAGCGGGAAAAACGTCCGCCCTCGATGGCTTTCACCGCTACGCTGATCTCACCCGGCGCGGTACTGCGGCAGATGGAGTAACAGCGGCGCAGCTCATCCTCTCCCAGCTTCGCTTTCAGGGTCAGGTGTTGTCCGGGACGGAAGCGATAGGCGTCCTGCAACGCCTGCGGTACCGCGAAAGTGATGGTCACCGCATCGCGGGTTTCGGGTTCCACTTTTGCCACTGTTAATGAATGAAACGTTGTCATGGCAACCTCAAATACATTTGAAATAGTCGAAAGGCTCACGGCAGTCGTTGCAGCGATAAAGCGCTTTGCAGGCCGTCGAACCAAATTCACTGATAAGCGAGGTATGTGTGCTGGCACAGCGTGGGCAACTCACCTCGGCCGGGGCATGCGCGTGGCAGCTGTGGCCCACCGGTGGGCTGATGCCATATGCGCGAAGGCGTTCACGCGCATCCGCCGTCATCCAGTCGGTGGTCCAGGCCGGTTCGAGCTGAAGCACAATATGCACTGGCGTAAAGCCGTGTGCGGTCATCGCCTCGCGAATCGCGCCAAGCAAATGTTCCGTCGCTGGGCAGCCTGAATAGGTTGGCGTAAAACCAATGACCCAGCCTTCGCCCTGCGGCGATACGCTACGCACCATGCCTAAATCGGTGATGGTTAACACCGGCACTTCCGGGTCCGGGATCTGGCTTAACAGCGACCAGATTTGAGGGATCTCCGCGGGTGCAATCCCGGCAAAACGCTGCATCTTCACCTCCGTACTTACCACTGCTGACCCGGATGGGCGCGCTGGAGATACTGCATTTCTGCGAGCATTGGGCCGAGATGTTCGGTATGCAGCCCGCGCTTGCCCCCCGTGCGATACGCCACTTCCGACGGCACGCTCAGGGTGGCCTCCTGCAAACCGGAAAACACTTCCTGCTCCCACGGCTGACGAAGCTCGCGCGGATCAACCGCGACGCCGGAGGCAATCAACGCCAGCTCGACGTCATCGGCTTCAAACAGCTCGGCCGTAAACCGCCACAGGGTGTCGACCGCCTGCTGCATACGCTGTGAAGATGTTTCCGTTCCGTCACCCAGACGCACCAGCCAGCCACGACTGAAGCGCAGGTGGTAGCGCACCTCTTTAATGGCTTTCGCGGCGATGGCGGCAAGCTGGCTGTCGCTGCTGTGGGTCAGGCGTTCATACAGCGCTACGTTCCAGGCATCCATAAAGTACTGGCGCGCAAGCGTGTCGGCGAAACTGCCGTTAGGCTGTTCCACCAGCAACACGTTGTGAAACTGGCGTTCATCACGCCCAAACGCCAGGGTGTCTTCATCGCCCTGATCTTCCAGCTCTGCGGCATAGGTCAGGAAATTGCGCGCCTGCCCCAGCAAGTCGAGACCGATGTTGGCGAGCGCGAGATCGATTTCCAGCTCCGGCGCGTGACCACACCAGGCGCCCAGACGCTGGGAGAGCACCAGACCGTTGTCGCCCAGACGCAGGGCATATGCGGATAATGTTTTCATCCCTGACCTCACATGTGCTCGATGCCATCAGGGATGGTGTAAAACGTAGGATGGCGGTAAACCTTACTTTCCGCCGGGTCGAAGAACTCGCCGCTCTCTTCCGGCTGAGAGGCGACAATCTCGCTCGCCTTCACCACCCAGATAGAGCAGCCTTCACTGCGACGGGTATAGGCATCACGCGCATTTTCCAGCGCCATGCGATCGTCGGCGGCATGCAGACTTCCCACATGACGGTGGGACAACCCTTGTTTGCTGCGTACGAACACTTCGTACAGCGGCCAGTAGACATTGCTCATCGTGTTTCCTCTTAAGCCACTTTGCGGGCGTGTTGTTTTTCCGCGTGCGCCAGTGCGGCTTCACGCACCCACGCCCCGTCTTCCCAGGCTTTACGTTTGGCAGCCAGACGTTCGTGGTTACAGATACCGCGCCCGTTAATGACCTCATCAAACTCGTGCCAGTCAATCTCGCCAAAGCGGTAGTGACCGCTCTCTTCGTCAAAACGCAGGTCAGGATCCGGAACCGTCATGCCCAGCATTTCTACCTGCGGAACCGTGTTGTCGACAAAGCGCTGGCGAAGTTCGTCATTGCCGAAGCGTTTGATTTTCCAGGCGAGGCTGCGGGCGCTGTTCGGCGAGTTGTCATCGTTTGGGCCGAACATCATCAGAGCGGGCCACCAGAAGCGGTTAATGGCGTCCTGCAGCATCTGGCGTTGGGCGTCACTCCCCTGCGCAAGCGCCATACAGGCTTCAAAGCCCTGACGCTGATGGAAACTCTCTTCTTTACAGATTTTCACCATCGCGCGGGCATAGGGGCCATATGAGGTACGGCACAGCGCCACCTGGTTGACAATCGCCGCACCGTCCACCAGCCAGCCGATCACCCCGATATCCGCCCAGCTCAGGGTCGGGTAGTTGAAGATGGAGGAGTATTTCATCTGGCCGTCGAGCATCTTCTGGTAGATGTCTTCCCGCGCGCAGCCCAGCGTCTCGGCCGCGCTGTAGAGGTACAAACCGTGCCCGGCTTCGTCCTGCACTTTTGCCAGCAGGATCGCTTTGCGGCGCAGCGTCGGCGCGCGGGTGATCCAGTTTCCTTCCGGCAACATGCCGACAATTTCGGAGTGCGCGTGCTGACCAATCTGGCGGATCAACGTCTTACGATAGGCATCAGGCATCCAGTCCTGAGGCTCAATCGCCGTCTCCTGCGCTATGCGCTGCTCAAAGCGTTGTTCTTGCGTCACGTCATCACCTTTATGATTCGATTATTTACCACTTAAAGTGAAATACTGAATCACTTCATTTCTTAAAAGTTACACAAAGGTTAAATATAACCCCAAGAAATGTTTCCCCATTTTGTGATGGTGCTCGCAAGGCTTTTTGCA
>JAEYLX010000062.1 GCA_023407575.1 Bacillota bacterium | reverse complement strand
AAGTCAAGTCTTTTAACGTAAGGGCTACCGCATAGCTCTTCTGTACGCCTTGCGCCGTGATCGCTAACTCACCGGTTACTTTCTTCAAAGAGATTTTTCCCGTAGCGGCATCATAGGTATAATCAGTTACGTCTACCAATGTTTTACCACCCATCGTTACCGTGATCTCAGTTGGAAGTGTATAACCCTCATTTGCGGAAAGTACACAAGCGAAGGCTTCACCAAATTGAACTTTAGTGTCCGACTTGATATCGGAAGTTATATTTGCCAATGTAGCGGTAACTGAATAGCTCTTTTTCACACCTTGTGCGGTAATGGAGAGCTTCCCTGTAATCTTCGCCAAAGAGAAAGCTCCTGTGGAAGTGTTATAGGTATAATCCGTACCGGCAACCAAGGTCTTATCACCCATCTTCACCGTGATCGTGGTTGGAAGTATATGACCTTCAGCCGCCTTCAAGGTCAATTCAACTTTGCCATTAACTAATACCGGATCAAAAGAAGCAGGTTCGGAAGTAACTCCAGCCAAATTGAGTATCACCTCATAATGGCGATCATCAATACCGGAAGCTTTCACGGTCAAGTCACCGGAAACTGCCTTGATCACGACTTTACCCGTTTTAGCGTCGTAGGTGAACTCTTCCGCTGTCAATGCGTCATTGCCCTTCAAGATACTGATCGCATCCGGAAGCTTGTAGTTCGTAGCGGCTTTCAAGGTGAAAGTGAACGATTCGCCTTCCTTCACGGTCGTAGCCGAGGTAATGGCCGGCGTGGAGGTTAGGTTCTTTAGGTCTGCCGTTATCTTATAAACGGATGGCTCAGACACTCCTTCGGCGGTAATGGCTACCTCACCTCTCACATTCAATATCTCTACTTTGCCTGTCTTGGCATCGTAGGTATATCCCTTTCCTGCCTCCAAAGTGGAACCGGACATCTTTATCGTAATGGATGCCGGAAGCATGTAACCGTTATTCGCCGATAAGGTAAACGAGAATGTCTCTCCTTCTTTCACGGTCGTAGCGTCTACGATGGCAGGGGAAGAGAATAGATTTGTCAAGGTCGCCTTAACGGAATAGGTAACGATCTGTACGGGAACCGCGGTAGCGGTGATAACCACATCGCCGTTTACCGCATAAACCATTATCTCCCCGGTTTCCGGATTATACGTACATTCCGCATTCAGTTCGTCGGGTCGTGTAATCACGTTCAACTCCTTTGTCCCCATTTCCACCTGAATCATATCTGGAAGCGTATAGCCCTCCTTGTTGCATTCCAGTTTGTAGTACAAGTTTTTCCCGGTCTCGATAACAGTAGGCAGACCTTCCCGAGGAATCAAGTTCGTCAAGACAGTCGTAATCGCATGGGTTACGACCGGGGCATCCGTTATTTGGAGGCCCGCATAAGCAGATCCGGCAGGATGATAGATATCCTTTACCTTTGGCACAAGAGAGATAGAAGCATTATCGATCAACACATTGACCTCAACCTTGAAGGTGTATGAAGCACCGCCGCTCAACGTACCTATGGCAAAATCTTCTTCCGTATAACAATAAACATAATCATTCCCGCCCGACTTCAACGGGATCTCCTTCTCCTGCCCATCGCTTACGTAATACAATTTTATTTGATCTGCCTTGAGATTAGAGATTGAGGCACTCACTCCTAATGGCTTCCCGTCGAGCCACTGATTTGTCTTCTCGATCGTATAGGTGAACGGGATTCTAGAGTTCTTCGCCCCCATAATCGGATGCGGAGCGATCGAGCCGGTAAGGGCTTCCATGAATCTCATCGGCTTATCATTCTCCTCGAATATGGGGTTAGCTTGGTCGGATTCAAGATATACTTGAATATCGTAAGACAACTCGCCCTGCTTGGCTGATAAGACCTTTAGATAATTCACGTATGCTCCCTCGGATATCTGCGCCAGACTGACCGGCACGCTGAAAGACCCGTCCTCGCCAATCACGGCCTTCGTTCCTTGACTTGGTTGATAAATAGAGTTATTATCACCATAATAAACATCCAACTGCCCTTTCCAAGCAGCATAGTTTTTCAGGGTATAACGTAAGATGACATTCTCCGTTACATTGGTCAACTTATAGGAAATACCTTGTGTGTTTTGCCCGTTATATTGGTTATTGTCCAATCCCGATACAGCCATGAAAACATCGTCAAACTGATTCCAGTAAATACTCACATTCACGGGGTTAACGGCCGGCTCGTCTGGATTGTCAGCCGGAGCACCAATCAAGCCGTCATTATCCAATCCTGTAGGTGATGTCGTAAGGCAGCGTATCACTTCCCAATCATGTCCATCTGAAGAACCGACAACAGCGATTCTTTGTCCCTCGCCAAGAGAAGTGCTCAAGGTTATGTTGCGATAGGTCGAATAATTCCGCCATCCAGGAACATAAGCCTCAAAATTCATGGATTTTGGATCGGATGGCTGTTGGATGATCCTTCCCGATACGTCCACAACTGCCAAACCCACATAGTAATCTAGATTATCGAAAGCGGTATAACGTAAACCGATAGACATCCCGACATTACCAGTTAAAGGTAGCGAACCTGAATATGATATGTCCGTCACGACCGGCTTATAAACATATTTTTTGTCACCGGTTTGTGATGGACGGATGTTAAGGATCATCTCCTGGCTATCACTATAACCATCATTACCATAGTTCGAATCAAGCACAGACAAGGCAAAAAAGCCATTACTATAACCTCCCCAGCCCCAATTGATATGGAAGAAGCCCTGTGCATCATAGCCATCACATACGAAGGCATGGCCTCCACCCGAACTTTGCCCGCCATAACTCAAGGGATACCCGGCGTCTAACTCTTCCCGAATCATCTCTTTCCATTCTTCCCAGCGATAAGTTTCCTTTTTTAAATAACGAATGGCCGGACTATAGCCAAATACCTCAACATAAGACTTGGCTGGAAGTTTCATACTTGCACCACTCGCCGACAGTCCATAACTCATCTCCACGTTTGCCCCACAATGCCACATCAACTTGGCCACCGCATTGTCTCGGGCATCACCATAGCCATCCCTCGGATAAGTAAGCGGCATATTCGCCCAATCATAATCATCATAGGTAGTGGAAACACCATCGTAGGAGGACACGCCCCCAATCGCACGCACCGGATATTGGTGATAGCGCATGATGATAGCTTGCGCTGTAGCTACGCAACCGGTAAGCGCATGTTCGCCACTGATCAGAGGAGTCATCCCGTTATAAGGTTTCCCTTGATCCCACTCTGCCGTCTCCAGCACTACCTCTTGAGCGGTAGACCTAAAGTTGGTTCCGTTTAGGTAATGACTCCACTCGGCTTGTATATCCGCGGTAACCTCTATGCCAGAACGCTCCAACCAGGTAATTTGGTTCTGGTAGTAAGCTAACATGTAGCGGAGGTTGTCCGGTAGGTTGTCCGGATCAAAAGCACCCTCGTCCGAATAACCAAACACAGGGAGTGCCCGGTCCTCTCCAGAGACGATCACAAATCCCTTGTTTCCCGATACATTGAACACGAAATAGTCGGCGGCTCCATCCACTGTCCCGCTACGTAAGGCTGAACCGGATTTCCCCGGTGCAGCCGCATAAACCAGTGACAAGTCTCCAGCCGAGCGCAAGCCCGAACCCGCATTAGCCACGTTTTCCGCCACCTTACGGGCCGTAGACACATCTATCCTTTCCGCCCAGACCATCGTGGCCGACAGGCAAAGGATCAGCATTAGTAAAAGTTGTTTTCTCATGAGCTATAATTTAATGAATAAATGATTTAACATTCGTTAGTAAGGAGTATAGGAACAACGGTGTTCCCACGGGTGGGAAAGCCCCGGTTGATAGGCATGGGAAAGCCTCGGTTCCCATGGCTGGGAGCAACAGTGTTCCCTACCCTAAGCATAGAGGCTCTCCCATCCCGCTATGCGCCTAGATCTCGTCCGGGCTTTCGCTGTCGCCTCCTCCTCCCGCGCCAACTGTCAGGAGTATGGGAAATTTGTAGGTGCGTGGATCTTTTACGAGAGAATAGCCCGCACCTGCCTGCGTGGTGACGCTCAACCAGTACTGCCCCTCGGCGAGTTGCGGGATTTGGATGATGATCTCGCTCTTGGTGTTACGTACGATAAGGGAGACTTTCGTTGGCGTGGCGCCCTCCTCGTCCTTGGTGAAGTAGACGCCTACTGATGGATGATCCCCCTTGATAAGCAGCGTGCTGCCGAAGATGATAGCCGGGGCGTTCGGGGTGATATGGAGGTTCTTCTCGTTCGTGGTAGAATCCGTGAGGCTCTCGATCATCGGGCCCACGGTAGCTACGTCGGCGTTCACGTAGATGTTTTCTAGCGCCTTCAGGAGGGTGGCGCTGGGGGTGAACATTACGGTGATCTTATTCTCCGTAGAGCGGAAGTCTGATTTCTTTCCGTCGAACGAGCCGTTGA
>JAEYLX010000058.1 GCA_023407575.1 Bacillota bacterium | reverse complement strand
GCTGCTGACGGCCAAGGCCAATATCGACCGTATTCTGGAGCTGGACAAGGAGCAGGAGGAAGCGAATGAACGACGGGAAAAAGAGGCGGAGCAGCGCTGAGCTGCCCGCCCACAAGCGATTTGCAAAATCGCGCAGCCGATGGATTTATCCATCGTTCCAGAACACAAAACTTGTGTTCTGCGGGGATTGGGGCAGCGCCCCAACAAGCATGAAACAGGCGGGTTCCGTGTGAACGGAATCTGCCTGTTTTCGCAAAGTGGGTACCGCTTTGCATTGCTTGCCATTTTCAGCAACAAATCCTGCTAAATAGCAAAGGCCCAATGTAGACTCTCAATCTGCATTGGGCCTTGCTTTTATCAAAAAGCTAATTTGTTTTAAGCAACCGGCTGCAATCCTTTTACATCAAAGAAGGTAGGCACGCCGCTAAATTCGTAGCCAGCAATCTTGTTGGTATTATAGAGAATCATGTCTTTGTAGTAGGTCAGAGGGATATCGATCACATTACCCAAGTCATAATTGATGAGATAGTTGTAAAGATTCTGTACCTCGGTAGGATCAGCCGTCTGCTTGACGGTGGAAATAGCATCAAAAAACTCCTGGGAGCCGTTCACCTGGCTCAGAGAGAAGGTATGCGGAGTCATAGAGGCCATGGCACCAAAGAAGCAATGCGGGGAGGAGAACTCATATTCACCGATCCAATAGGTGATATCGAAACTTCCGGCCATAATTCCGGCATACCACTCCATCTTTTCGCTGCCCTTGAGTTCGAGACCGATACCGACTTTCTCCAACTGACTCTTGAGCAACGTGGCGTAAGAGGATGCCAAAGCGTCCTGTGCTGTGTCATAGATATAGGTCAAGTTGAGTGCTTCACCATTCTTTTCTCGGATACCAGTCTTTTCATTCATCACCCAACCAGCTTCGTCCAGAAGGGTAGCTGCTTTTTCGGGATCATAGGAGAAGGTTTCTGCCAGTTCAATATCCGTATAGGGTGTTCCCTCCGGGAAAGGCATCTCTGCAATCCGTTCATAGCCGTAGGTCAAGCCATCCGAAAATTCCTGCTTGTTGATAGCATAAGACACAGCCTGACGAACTTTAGCATCCACCAAAGGACCGCTGGACGCATTGAGCGTAATATCACGGGCGCGGGTATCCTTTTCTGCAATCAGCCCCGCAATACCATTCAGCGCAGTAGCCTGCTGGTAGTCCTGGTAGGAAATCATAGAGCTGCCATAAACCAGGTCGATCTCGCCGGTCTGGAGCGCTTGCAGCCGGGAAGTGGAATCAGGAATATACCGTGCGATGATCTCATCAAAGTAAGGAGCCTCACCCCAATAATTCTCATTGCGGATAAAGCGGGTGTATTCACCCGGTACATACTCGTCATAGATATAGGGGCCGGTGCCAGCATAGCCCTGGACCGTCTGGAAGTCACCTTCCACGATTTGATTAGGCGACTGCATTCCGCCCACATCCGGCCAGCAGAAGTCATAGGCATAAGCATAGTAAGGATGCGGATAAGTAATGGTGACGGTATATTCGTCGGTGGCCTCTACGCTATCAATATCGTAAATACCGGGGCAAGCCATAAACTGAGGATTGCTGTGCATGAAGTCCAGATTCTTTTTTACGGCCTCAGAGTTAAAGGGAATTCCGTCATGGAACGTGACACCCTGGCGAAGTTTCAGAGTCATTACTGTCCCTTCTTCATTGAAGGAGTAGGATTCGGCCAGATTTCCCTTGACCTCTCCATCCTCATATTTCAGAAGGGTTTCGTAAAGCATGGTGCCCATGGAGTAATTATAAACACCCATATAAAGCGGAGACAGAGTGGTTGTCTCGGTCATAGTCGCAATAGTAAGGGTTTTTGCTCCATCTTGGCTTCCAGATGCAGAGTTTGACGGATCGCTATTGGTAGGCCCGCCGCAGGCACTCAACACCATGCAGAGGCAGAGCACCGCTGAAAGCAGAGAAATCAGTTTCTTTTTCATGGTTGATATTCCTTTCTTTGGATATTATATGGATTCAGTACGAATAGCTTCTCGCACGAATACCCCGTGGTTTAATTCGAGAATCCGGCTGGATATGCGATACGCCATCTGCCGATCATGGGTAATCAGCAAATAGGCACAGCCAAATTCCTCGTGGTATCGCTCCAGAACTTGCAACACCGCATCTGCGGAAAGAAGGTCCAGACCGCTGGTAACTTCATCCAGCACCAAAAATTGCGGATGAATGGAAAGTGCTCGGAGCAGAGATAGTCGGCGCTGTTCGCCGCCAGAAAGCTGGCGGACAGGGACACGGAGAAGATGGGAGTCCATGTGCGTCAGCTCCATCAATTCACCAATCCGGCCTCGGCGCTGCTGCTTGTCCAGTTTTGTCAGGTTGCGGAGAGCTTCTTCAACATTACTGTAAACAGAACGGGCGGGATTGAGTGTCCCGGAGGCATCTTGAAAAACAGCCTGAATGTGCTTGCGTTTTTCTCGCCACGCAGATGCTTTCCAACGGCTAATATCTTCTCCATTCCATGTGATAATACCGCTGGTCGGCTTTTCAATGCCAATCAGGAGCCGTGCCAAGGTGCTTTTTCCGCTGCCGCTTTCTCCGAGAATGGCGATGTTCTCTCCTGCTGACCAGGAGAAGGACACTTCATGGAGCACCTGGAATGGCCTCTGCGTTTCGTCTATATAAGTTTTGGATACACGATCCACTACAAAGCCTTCCATGTCCACTCGCCTCCTTTCCGGGTCTCTGCGGCATGAACAAATGCCTGTGTCCATGCTTGCTGCGGATGGGCAAACAACATCTCGGTATTCTGTCGTTCAATCATAGTGCCCTGTTCCAAAATCATTGTCTCCCGGCAGAGCATTTTCAAGGCGGACACATCATGCGATACAAACAGGATACCGGCAGAGTGGTATTTTTCCTGCAATAGCGTGAGCAGAAGATTGCGGTTTTCTTCATCCAAGGCCGAAGTAGGCTCGTCTGCAAGGATATAGCGAGGGGCAAGTCCTCCCAAACAGGCCATGGATACCCGTTGAAGCATCCCGCCGGAGAGTTGGTTGGGAAAAGCGCTTAAAATCCGTTCGGTATCCTCCAGATTGACGGCCTGCAACTGTTCACGCGCCAACGCCTGTGCCTTGTTTCTCGGCAAATTCAGGCGAAGGCAGAAAGTTTGCACCATCTGTGCGCCTATTTTCATGTGGGGATCAAATGCGGTCATTGGGCTTTGTGGGATGAATCCCAGTACCGTCCCACAGTATTCCCGGCGCTTTTGGGCAGGCAGCCGTTCCAGAGACTTTCCATCCAGCAGGATTTCTCCTTCTTCAATGACGCAGCCATAGGGCAGAATCCCCATGACAGCTTTGATAATCGTGGTCTTGCCCGACCCGCTGGCTCCGGTCAAACCCAGCGGCTGCCCTGGAATCAGGGAGAAGGAAATATCTTGCACAAGCGGTTGATTCTCTTTGGATCGAATCGTTAAATGCTTTACTTCAAGCATCGATCTGCCCTCCTGACTCCAACTGGCGACCCAGAAGGTTAAATGACAGGACGCACAGAAAGATAACCAACATAGGATAAAGGACCAGGCCCGGTGCCAACCCAAACGAAGTCCGTCCCTCAGAAACCATGCTGCCCCAGTCGATGACCCCTTCGCCCAAGCTCAGACCAACAAAGGAGAAGCCTGAAATGGAAAGGATCATTTCTCCAGCGGAAAGGCAGGAGAAGCGAAAAGCATCCCGAACAAGATTCGGCAAAATATGAACCAGCAGGATGCGAAAATGAGAAGCGCCAGAGGCCACAGCGCAAAGGACATACGCTTTGCTATATTCCAGCTCCGTTTTCGTCTTTACCAGCTTAATCATCCGCAGGATAAGGGAAACTGTGAGAGCCACAACCATGGTGGATACACTATTGCCCCAGGTGCTGATAAAGATAATAAGATAAGCAATGGGAGGAATGGCAGTAACTGCATTTAGAATACTTTCAAACAGCACATTGCGTCCTGCTTTTCCCTGACCCAGCAGAAGGCCGAGCAGGATACCAACTGTCATAACGATGGCGGAACCCATCAAAACGATGCCAAGCGTGGTATAGCCGCCATACAGGATGCGTGAGAACACACACCGCCCGTATTGATCTGTTCCCAGCGGATATTCTGCGCAGGGAGCCAAAAAGGACTGCGTGATAACGACTTTCTCCGGGTCATTCGGGGCAACCAGAAAGCCCAAAAAGCAGAACAGAATCACCAAAGCTGGTAAAATGCTTAAAAAGAGAATATGTAACTTTTTCATTGGGCTACCCCCTCAGCGTGACCGCGCTGGAATATCCGCTGAAGAATATCGGAGACTGTGTTGCAGATTACCAGGAAGAAAGCTAAAAACAAAATCGTAGCATGGATCATGGGCGTGTCCCGGTATAGCACACTATCCACGATGGAATATCCGAGTCCGGGCAGAGAAAATATTTTCTCCACGATAGCGGAACCTGCCAGAGAAATACCAACCATCTGCAAGAAGCTGGGAGCCAGACCAGCCAGCGCATGGGGCAGCGCATGAGTCCACAGAATCCTCATATCGGATAATCCTCGGCAGCGGGCGTACATTGCATAATCCTCATTCATCTCTCGTTCGATATTTTGGGAGAGAAGCTGAGAATAGAGGGCGATTCCTCCCAAGGCCAAACAGATAGCCGCAGGCAGGTACCGCATCAAGCCCGTACTGGAGGCCACGGAAATCCACCCAAAGCGAACCGCAAACACATCAAGAAAAGAGCTGGCAAGGAAAAACGGCGGGATGGATACTCCCACGATACACACGAATACCAACAGCAGGTGTATCCATTTACGCCTGCACCAATAGCACAGACTTCCAACTAAGAGGATGCCAACCACTTCAATAGCTGCGGCTATCAGTACAATGCTCAGCGTGACACCCATTGCGCGGGACACTTCTCCAAAAACAGACCGTCCGTTAACCAGAGAAGTCCCGAAATCAAGATGGAGCGCATTTCTGATCCACGTTCCGTACTGAACCAACAATGGCTGGTTGAGCCCCATTTTCTCCCGTAATGCGTCAAGCTGCTCTGGCGTGTATAACATAAAAGTTCTCCGGGCATAGGCTTCCGCCGCATCCACCGGAGAGAGCTTTACCAACAGAAATGAGAGAAAGGTCACAATCAGCAAGGTCAGCAGAAGTTCCATGACTTTTCTTACTGTGAAGGAATGAATCAGTCTTTTCAACGCATGTTGCCCTCCCTTGCTTTTTCTTTGTTTTTGTGCTATTATCGGTTAGAGTCAGCTAACCGCACCCTAAATTATAGTCACTCTACCCGTGAAAACAAGAGATTCCCTACTCATTTGGTCGATTGCGAAAAACATTTGGCCGATAGCAAAAAAGGAGGTGATGTCCGGTGCGTACAGGATTTGAGCAACTATGCCTTTCTCACTTGCCGCAATTAGGACTCAAGCCAGCCCAGAAGGGGCAGGAAGAAAAAAACGGAGTGGGTTTTACTTTTGTCCCGGAGCCGGAAGTTGGTGACGGCTATCTGTGGACTTATCCTATCAACACCACATGCTCATTGACTGTTTATGACGTGGTGTTCCATCGGGATATGTCCTTTTGTTATCACCACCCTGCTGCGCTGATGGTTGCAGTCAGTTCTCCGGGCAGCGCCGAGCCTGCGGTAACAAAGCCCTGCACCAATCCGGAAAATTTGGTAGGTTACTTTTTGGAAGAAGGAACCTTTGGTCATACGATTCCTAAAAACACTCCGGTGCGGAGTATTGGGATCAGCCTAATGCCGGAGTTCTACGAACAGCAGCTTCCCGCGCTGATGGGACAGGGGGCTACGCAAGTGCGAAAGGCTGCCTGTTCGCTGGACGGTTCCGTTTCACTCCCGGAAGTTGAGAGTCTGCTCCGCCAAATGGGAGCCTATATGCCGCAGTCGGGAACGGCGGGGCTTCGCTATGAGGCAAAGATATTCGATCTGCTATCTGCCCTTCTGGAGTGGAACGATCTGACTTTATCTACTCCAGCCGTCGCCTGTATTTCTGCAAAGGACCAAGAGGCTTTGCAAAGTCTCAAACACTTCCTCCGTCAAAATTACTCTGCCCAAGTGGATCTTCCCCGTTTGGCTCAGATGTGCTATATGAGCAAATCGAAACTAACCTATCTGTTCCGTATGCTCTACGGCACCACGATTTATGAGTTCGTTTTGGCTTGCCGGATCGACCGGGCAAAAGAACTGCTTGCCGACCAAGAAAAAAAGATCAGCGAGATTGCAACGCTGGTTGGATATGAGAGGCAAAGCAGCTTTTCTGCCGCATTTCACCAGAGAACAGGCATCACTCCCAACGAGTTCCGACGCCAACTGGGCAACTAATAAAAAGAATATTATCTGATCTAAAATCACGCCACGGCTGCCGTGGCGTGATTTTTTTGCAATCGGCCAAATCTATTTCGGAATATTCCAGACTTTAAGTGAAATGATTGCGCTTTTTATAGACGGACAGTATTCTTTAGTCAGTTGATGCAAATTTTTTCGGTAATAAGGAGGTAGCAC